>NZ_CP170483.1:4800000-8874321 GCF_042691725.1 Kitasatospora purpeofusca
GGGCGACCCCGTCGGCCTCGCCGAGCGGCGGCGGACACCCGGGGGGCGCGGCCGGGCGGTCGGATCGTGCGGCGGGCGCGCAGGCCCAGAACGCGGCGACCGGGGGGATGAACGCGGCCCCGGGCGAGGTGGCCGGCGGCGTGAACGGGGTGTCGGGCGCGGGTGGCGGCAATGGCGCGGGGGGCGTGAACGGCGCGCCCAGCGGCGCGGACCCGGTGCCGGCGGCGGCCCTCGGCGACGCCGCGCCCGGCGCGACCGGCACCGCAGGGGGCGCGAACGCCAGCCCCGCGCCCCGTCCGGGCTCCGGCGGCACCGCCGCGGGCGGGTCGGCCGGGGGCGCGGCGGGCGGGGCCGCGGGCGGCCCGGGGCACCCCTCGGGCGGCACCGGGACCACCGCGGGCGGCTCCGGCGGGGCCACGGCGTCCGCCCCGGCGGCCAGCCCGACCGGGCACCCGTCCTCCCCGGAGCCCGGCCACACCACCCCCGCCCCGAGCGCCACCACCGCCCCGGAACCGACCCCCGCGCCGAGCACCACCGCGCCCTCCAGTTCGGGGGCACCGGGTGGGCACTGAGCGCCGATCCACAGCCTGGCCAGCGCGTTTGCCTCCGATCCCCGGACTCCTCTATGGTGGTAGATCGTTCGTTTGATCCATTTGACTGGCGCCCTAATCCCATCTGGCGCCCTTGGCGCGTTCCGGCGATCCGTGGCTGACCGCATAGAGGCGGTTGTGAAACAGAACCCCGGACTTTGGCGCGTGCCACTTCCGGAAGGTTTTGCATGTCTCTCGTTGACGACGCCCGCTTCGCCATGCCCGCGAGCGAGTCCGCCGCCGATGCCACCACCGCCCCCGCCGAGTCCGACGCCGAGCTGACCGCCGCCGTCGACGCCGTCGAGGACACCGACACCACCACCGACGCCGCCACCGAGGCCGAGGACGCTGCCGCCGAGGCCGACGACGCCGACGCCGAGCCGACCCTCACCTTCGGCGACCTGGGCCTGCCGGACGAGATCGTCCGCGCCCTCGCCAAGCGCGGCGTCACCACCCCGTTCCCGATCCAGGCCGCGACCATCCCGGACGCCCTGGCCGGCAAGGACGTGCTGGGCCGCGGTCGCACCGGCTCCGGCAAGACCCTCAGCTTCGGCCTGCCGCTGCTGACCCGCCTCGCCGACGGCGAGCGCACCCGCGCCAAGCACCCGCGCGGCCTGATCCTCGTCCCGACCCGCGAGCTGGCCATGCAGGTCGCCGACGCCCTGGAGCCGTTCGGCTCGGTGCTCGGCCAGCGCCTCAAGGTCGTCTGCGGCGGCACCTCGATGTCGAACCAGATCTACGCGCTGGAGCGCGGCGTCGACGTCCTGGTCGCCACCCCGGGCCGCCTGCGCGACCTGATCAACCGCGGCTCGGCCAAGCTCGACGACGTCCAGGTCGCCGTCCTCGACGAGGCCGACCAGATGGCCGACATGGGCTTCCTGCCCGAGGTCACCGAGATCCTCGACCAGGTGCCGGCCGGCGGCCAGCGCCTGCTGTTCTCCGCCACCCTGGAGAACGAGATCGACACCCTGGTGAAGCGCTACCTGAACAGCCCGGTCACCCACGAGGTCGACCCGTCGGCCGGCGCCGTCACCACCATGACCCACCACATCCTCGTGGTGAAGCCCAAGGACAAGGCGCCGATCACCAACGCGATCGCCGCCCGCAAGGGCCGCACGATCATCTTCGTCCGCACCCAGATGGGCGCCGACCGCGTCGCCGAGCAGCTCGTCGAGGCCGGTGTGAAGGCCGACGCGCTGCACGGCGGCATGACCCAGGGCGCCCGCACCCGGGTGCTCGGCGACTTCAAGGACGGCTACGTCAACGTCGTCGTCGCCACCGACGTCGCCGCGCGCGGCATCCACGTCGACGGCATCGACCTGGTGCTCAACGTCGACCCGGCCGGCGACCACAAGGACTACCTGCACCGCTCCGGCCGCACCGCCCGGGCCGGCCGCTCCGGCACCGTCGTCACCCTGGTGCTGCCGCACCAGCGCCGCGGCGTCTTCCGCCTGATGGAGGACGCGGGTGTGGAGGCCGGCCGCCACATCCTCGACCACGCCTTCGACGCCGAGGTGGCCCGGATCACCGGCGCCCGCTCGCTGGTCGAGGTCCAGGCGGAGAGCGCGGCCAACATCGCCGGCGCCGCCGAGCGCGAGGTCGCCGACATGGGCCGCCAGCTGGAGCGCGCCCAGCGCCGCGCCGCCGAGCTGCGCGACGAGGCCGACCGCCTGTCCGCGCGGGCCGCGCGCGAGCGGGCCGAGCTGGGCATCGAGGACGAGGCCCCGGCCGCCGAGGCCGAGGCCGGGACCGAGGGTGCCGCCGCCGACGAGGCCGCCGCCCCGGTGGCCGCCGCCGAGCCGGCCGCCCCGGTGGCCGAGGAGCGCGCGCCGTCCTACCGCGAGGCGCGCACCGAGCGTCCGTCGTTCGGCCGGGACCGCGGTGGTGACCGCCCGTTCAACCGCGACCGCGATGACCGCGGTGGCCGTTCCTTCAACCGCGACCGCGATGACCGTGGTGGCCGTTCGTTCGGTGACCGTGAGCGTGGTGGCTTCAACCGCGACCGTGACGACCGTGGTGGCCGTTCGTTCGGTGACCGTGAGCGTGGTGGCTTCAACCGCGACCGTGACGACCGTGGTGGCCGTTCGTTCGGTGACCGTGAGCGTGGTGGCTTCAACCGCGACCGTGACGACCGTGGTGGCCGTTCGTTCGGTGACCGTGAGCGTGGTGGCTTCAACCGCGACCGCGACGACCGCGGCAGCCGCTCCTTCGGCGACCGTCCGGCCCGTTCCTTCGGTGACCGCGACCGCGACGACCGCGGCAGCCGCTCCTTCGGCGACCGTCCGGCCCGTTCCTTCGGTGACCGCGACCGCTCGTTCGGCCGGGACCGCGATGAGCGCGGCGGCAGCAACAACCGTCCGTTCGCCCGCCGCGACGACCACCGCTCCGGCGGCCGTCCGCAGACCGGCGGCTTCAACCGGGACCGCGACGACCGCGGCGGCCGCTCCGGTGGCTTCAACTCCGGCGCCAACCGCGACGACCGCAAGCCGCGCTGGAAGAACTGACGCCGGTCAGCACCTGACACACCCGCAACGGGCCCGTTCCACTTCGGTGGAGCGGGCCCGTTGCCGTTCGCGCCGGTCCGGCCCGGTTGTTCTGCGGCCGAGAATAACCAGTGGCGCGCCACCACCGCCGTCGCCTACCGTCGGCGGCATGAGCAGCAGAACGCATGTGGCGGCGGTGAACGAGGGCATCGCCGAACAGGGGAGCTACCGTGCGACCGGGGGTGAACTCGTCGAGCTGGCCGAGCCGTTGGCGGCGGCGCGGGCCGGCACGGTGTCGTACGACCCGGCCGGGCTGGACGCGCTGGTCGCGGCGGGCGGGCCCGGTCCGGCGCCGGCGGGCACCTTCGAGGTGACGGCCGAGGGCAGCGTCCAGGCGGCCGGCCGGCTGGTCGAGGCGGGCGCCGGACCGGTCGGGGTGCTCAACTTCGCCTCCGCGCGGAACCCCGGCGGCGGCTACCTGCGCGGCGCCCGCGCCCAGGAGGAGGACCTCTGCCGCGGCGCCCTGCTGTACACCTGCCTGCTGGAGGCACCGGACTACTACGAGGCGCACCGGGCCTCCGCCGACCTCCGGTACAGCCACCGGGTGATCGTCTCGCCCGGGGTACCGGTGATCCGGGGCGAGGACGGCGGGCTGCTGGCGCGGCCGTACCCCGTGACCTTCCTGACCTCGCCGGCGCCGAACGCGGGCCAGCTGGCCCTGCGCACGCCCGGCGGCGTGGACGTCCGGGGCGTGCTCGCCGAGCGGGCCGAGCGGGTGCTCGCGGCCGCCGCCCGGCACGGGGTGCGCGCGCTGGTGCTCGGGGCGTGGGGCTGCGGGGTGTTCCGCAACGACCCGGCCGAGGTCGCGGAGGCCTTCGACCACGCGCTGGCCCGCTACGGCGCGGCCTTCGACCGGGTGGTCTTCGCGGTCTGGGACCGGACGCCGGTCTCGCCGAACCGGGCCGCCTTCGAGGCCCGGTTCGGCGGCTAGCGGGGCCGGGGTCGGGGCAGGGTCGAGGCAGGGGCCGGGCGTGGCCCCGGGCCTCAGGCCTTGCGGGTGACCAGCGCCGACGTGATCGCGGAGGCGGCCGTCACCACGCCGGTGACGGCGAAGACGGACGGCCAGGCGCCGATCTTCTTCGCCAGCGGGTGCGAACCGCCGAAGGCCACCACGTACAGGCCGGTCAGCGCGGCCGCGGCGGGCGCCCCCGAGCGCCGGTGCCACTGCGCGGCGGCCCCCGCGCCGGCCACGGCCAGCACGGCCCCGCCGAGCTGCCGCCTGCCGGTCCACCGGGCGACGCCGTAGCCGCCGACCAGGCCGCTCGCCGCGGTCAGCGCGGCCGGTGCGGTGCTCGCGAGCGCGTTCGGGATCCTCGCCATCGTCGACTCCACTCCTCGGCGGATCCGGTGCGGATCCGCGGCAGGTTCTCGGGACTCCTCGGACTTCCGACCCTAACCCGCCGCCTCCACGGCCTCGGAACCGCCGTCCTCCCCGGCTACCGCACGGCCTGCTCGAAGGGCAGCGCGGGCGCGGCGGCCGCCAGCCGGGCCACGGCCTCCTCCGGCGCCAGGACCCGCTCCAGCCGCAGGTCGCCGGGCACCTGCTCGACGAACCGCCCGGCCGCCCAGCTCCGCTCGTACGGCTGCGGGTCGAGGACGAGGGTCCGTACGCCGTCCACCACCGGGATGTCCTGCGGCATGCCCTCGTTCCAGATCCAACCGCCGTCCGGCGCGACCAGGTTGAACGCGCCCGTCGCGATGAACCGGCGGCCGTCGAGCCACTCGGTGCGGCTGAGCGCGACCACCTCCGGGTCGGGCCGGACGCCGGGCAGGTGGCCGCCGCCGATCAGCGCCTCGGCGAGCAGCGTGTGCAACTGGAAGTTGTCGGTCAGGCCGTCCATCCGGAGCAGGTAGCCGGTGCCGCTCGGGCGGTGCAGGACGAGCAGCGGTTCGTCGTCGAGGGCCGCGGCGAGGTGGCGCAGGCCCTTGAGGTCGTGCTGCTCCGAGCGCTCGCGGTAGCGGTCGATCAGCTCGGTGAGGACGTCGGTCACGCCGTCGGCGCGGGCCGTGCGGCGCACGGCGGCGTGCGTGCAGAGCGCGAACGCGGCCCGCCGCCACAGGTCGAGCGTCCACCAGCCGGCCACCGCCCGGTGGGCGTGCCGGGCGTCCGCCCGCCCGTCCCCGGCGATCCTGGCGTGGGCCCGGCCGGGGTCGTCGCGGTCGGGGTCCGGCAGGGCGTCCTCGTCGCTCTCCGCCCACCGGTCGAGCAGCAGCAGCGCACCGGTCAGGGCCTCGCGCAGCCCGGCGAGCACGGGGTCGGCGCAGGCCACCGGGTCGGCGCCGCGCTCGACGCAGGCGCCGACCATCATCGCCAGGTGCGCGCGGGGGAACGGCGGGGTGTCGGTGAGCAGCGCGGACAGCCGGGGACCGACCGCCGCCGACTCCGCCTCCCCGGCGGGCCCGAGCAGCCCGCCCAGCCGGCGCAGCGCGGCGTCGAAGCGCTCGCCGTCGTCCGGCCCGCCGTCCGCCAGGGCGGCCACGGCGTCCTCCAGGGCGCCCACCGCCCCGGCGAGGGCGGACTGCTGACGGACCGACGGCCCCGCGGGGCGGCCGTCCTGCGCGGAACGATCATCGGACACCATTCGCCGCAGCATAGGTGCCCGCGGCCCGCTGTCGGTACCGGGTGGGAGACTCGCCCCGTGACCGACCACGAGATCACCGACGGCCTCTACCGGATCCGCAGCGCCGCCACCGCCCTGCTGCTGGAGGTGCCCGGCGGCAGCCGCCGCAGCGGTGTGAAGGTGCTGCTCGCCGCCGAGGACGGCTCGGACGCCCAGCTCTGGCGGCTGACCGCCGTCCACCCGGGCGGCGCGCTGTTCCACGTCGAGAACGTCGCCGGCGGCAAGCGCCTGGACGTCACCGGCGCCGCGACCGACAACGGCGTGCCGGTCCAGCAGTGGTCCGCCAACGCCTTCGGCGCGCAGGAGTGGCTGGTCGAGCACCACGTCGACGCCCCCGGCACCTACACCCTCACCAGCTTCATCAGCGGCAAGCCCCTCACCGCCCCGGCCGGCGACGATCCGGCCGCCCCCGTCCACCAGTGGGAGGACACCGACTCCCCGACCCAGTGGTGGCACCTGGAACGGCGGTAGTCCGGCGCCGCCGCTCAGCCCAGCGGGTGCCCCTCGTGCTTGAACACCGACCGGTCGTGCCAGCGCAGGTAGTCGTGCCCGCGCGGGGCGACCGGCCGGCCGTGCGGGAGCGGCACCGGGCGGTCGTGCAGTGCCCGGACGGCCTCGCCGGCGGGGGAGTCGGTCCGAAAGTGCGGGGAGATCCGCACGGTGCGGTCCTCCGTCACCCCGAGCACGCCGAAGTCGAACAGCGCGTGGTGCAGCGAGCAGAGCGCGAAGGCGTTGGCGAGGACGTCGGGGCCGCCCTGGCTGTGCCACCGGATGTGCGCGGCCTCGACGCCGACCGGGTGGCGGCCGAGCTTGCCGTCGTAGCCGCAGAACGCGCAGGCGTGGTCGAACGCCCGCAGCACGTCGGCGGCGAACCCGGCGGCCCGCACCCGCCGTTGGACCAGCCGGAAGACCGGGCCGCCGAGGTCCGGGCCGCCGATAGCCGGGCCGTCGAGGTCCGGCTCCGCGACGGCCAGGTCCGGCAGCCCGACGCCGGCCTGCTCGCAGATCGCCGCCTCCAGGGTGGGCGTGAAGTGCAGGTCGAGCAGCAGCCGGACGGCGACCGGCCCGGCCGAGGGGTCCTCGGTGAGCAGCCGTTCGACCTCGGGCCGCAGCCGTCCCACCGCGCCCACCCGGCGCAGTGCCGCGCCGCTGTCCCCGACGTCCTGCGGGCCGAGCTCGCGCCCGGTGGCGTCGCACAGCGACCAGAGGCTCCGCTCCAGGTGGACGAACGGCATCGCCGCCCGCTGGACGGCCGTTGCCCGGCCGACGGCCGGCCCGAAGTCGTTGATCATCCGGCTGACCGGCTCCTCGGCCTGCGGGTACGCGACCGCGCTGGTCCCGAGGCGGGCGTGCCGGCCCAGCAGCCAGAGCAGCAGCAGCGGCTTGTGCGGGGCCCGCACCCCGCCGGGGTGCGCCTGCCGGAGCCGCCTCAGGGTGTCGAGCAGTTCCGCCCGTTTCATCTCCCGCTCTCCCCGCTCTCCCCCCGTGCGCTCCGCGGCCTACGCCGACAGGTTGGCCCGCAGGGCGTCGAGGTCGGCGTCGGTGGCGCCGTGGGCGTGCAGGTAGGCGGGGAGGGAGCCGTGCCGGTCGTGGATCCAGGCGAAGGAGGAGGCGAGCAGCTCCGCCGAGATCGGCCGGGAGAGCCGCTCGGCGCCGGTCTCGTCGAGGTACGGGGTGGGGCCGTCCAGCAGGCCCAGGCCGATGTTGGAGCGCAGGTAGTCGGCGGTGATGTCGGCCTCGGAGGCGCCCAGCAGGGACTGGACGACGGCGATGGTGAGGCCGGTGCGGTCCTTGCCGACGGCGCAGTGGACGACGGCCGACAGGGCGCCGGGCGCGCCGAGGCGGCGGATCGCGGCGACCAGCGACGGGCCGGCGGTGGCGGCCATGAACGGGTAGAGCTCGACCTGGTCCTCCGGCCAGGGGCGCTCGGTGTCCTCCCGGTCCGCGGGCAGGGTGGGGAGGTGGAGGGACTCCTGGTCGAGGCCGTCCAGCCGGTCCGGAAAGGACGTCCGCTCGTCCCGGCTGCGCAGGTCGATCACGGTGCGCAGGCCGAGGGCCTTGAGCCGCAGCGCGCCCTCGGGGGTGAGGGCGTGGAAGGAGCCGGAGCGGAACAGCACGCCCCTGCGGAGCGCACCGACGCCCCCGGCGTCACGGAAGTTGCGTACGCCGGGGATGTCGATGAAGGCGGACTGCACGTCGTCGGTCATGGCCACCACCGTACGGTCGCGCACCGGGCCAGGGGAAGGAGACGGTCCGCCTTTCCGATCTTGGCCGGAAGGCCGGCTTCCACCCCCGCCGCGCTCACCGGCCGCCGGAGACGTCCAGGAACGCGCCCGTGGTGTACGAGGAGGCCGGCGACAGCAGGAAGAGGATCGCCTCCGCGACCTCCTCGGGCTGTCCGCCGCGGCGCATCGGCAGGTTCGGCGCGACCCGGTCGACCCGGCCGGGCTCGCCGCCCAGGGCGTGGATGCCGGTGTGGATCAGGCCGGGGCGCACGGCGTTGACCCGGATGCCCTCGGCGGCGACCTCCAGGGCCAGCCCGCGGGTCATCGAGTCGACGGCCCCCTTCGCCGCCGCGTAGTCCACGTACTCGTTGGGCGAGCCGAGCCGGGAGGCCGCCGAGGAGACGTTGACGACGGCGCCGCCGCGCCCGCCGTGCCGGGTGGACATCCGGCGGACGGCCTGCGCGGCGCACAGGAACGGGCCGGTGATGTTGGCGGCCCAGATCCGGTTCAGCCGCTCCTCGTCGATGTCCTCCAGCCGACCCTGCTGCTCCAGGGTGCCGGCGTTGTTCACCAGGGCGGTGAGCGGCCCGAGTTCGGCATCGACGGTGTCGAACAGCCGGGCCACCTCGGCGCTGCGGGTGACGTCCGCGCGGACGGCGAGCGCGGTGCCGCCGTCGGCCCGGATCGCGTCCACCACCGAGGCGGCGGCGGCCTCGTCCGCCCGGTAGTTGACGCACACCCGGTACCCGCGCCGCCCGGCGAGCAGCGCGGTGGCGGCGCCGATGCCGCGCCCGGCACCGGTGATCAGAACGACGTCGGGCAGCTCGGAACCGTTCGCGGTCGACATGCTCCGCACCCTACTCGCCCGCCCCGACGGGCGCGCCGTCCCCGCCCCGGTCCGCCGCGAAAACGGTTCGCCGGAAAAAGGGTTCGCCCGGCGCGGTCCCGCCGGGCAGACTCCTCGGCACCGGCCGACGAGAGGAGCCCGGCCCGTGTCCACCGCGCCCGGCACCGTCCTGCTCTCCGGCATCGTCGGCTCGACCGCGTACGGGCTGGCCCACGCCGGCTCCGACCTCGACCGGCTCGGCCTGTTCGCCGCCCCGACCGAGGGCCTGCACGGCCTGCACCGCCCCGCCGAGTCGCACGTCACCACCGCCCCGGACCGCACCCTGCACGAGGCCGCCAAGTGGTGCCGGCTGGCGCTCGCCTGCAACCCCACCGCCTCCGAGCTGGTCTGGCTGCCCGACGACCTCTACGAGGTCCGCACCCCGCTCGGCGAGGAGCTGATCGCGATCCGCCGCTCCTTCCTCGGCGCCCGGGCCGTCCGCGACGCCTACCTCGGCTACGCCACCCAGCAGTTCCGCAAGCTGCGGACCCGCGACACCGCCGACCCGGCCACCCGCGCCCGGGCCGCCAAGCACGCCCGTCACCTGGTCCGCCTCCTCGACCAGGCCGTTCACCTGCACGAGGCCGGCCACAACCTGGTCCGGCTGCCCGACCCGGAGCGCGTCCGCGAACTCGGCGAGCGCATCGCCGACGCCCCGGACCGCGCCGAACGCCTGCTCGCCGCCGCCGCCGAGCGCCTCGACCGCCCCGGCGTCCTCCCCGACCGCCCCGACGAGCGCCCCGCCGACGCCTGGCTCCGCCGCGTGCGCGCCGCCCACTGGGCGCACCGCCCACCGGACGCCGGCGCGTGAGCCCGACCCCACCGGGTAGGATCACGGCGGCCCGCCGCCGCCACCCCGGCCCGGGCCACGGGCCGCTAGCTCAATTGGCAGAGCTGCGGACTTTTAATCCGTAGGTTCAGGGTTCGAGCCCCTGGCGGCCCACCTGGAACGAGACATCCCCAGCCCCGGTCTGCGGCGCGCCCCGGAAGGGCGACGGCCTCAGGCGGGTCCGGGCGCGGCGTCGGGGGCGGCGACGGGGGTCCCGGTCGGCCGGAGCGCCATCGCCCGGATCGGGAGCATGACCAGCGCGGTGGTGCCGCCGGAGGCGCGGGGACGCAGCTGGACGCGGATGCCGTGGCGCAGTGACAGGCGGCCGACCACGAAGAGGCCGATGCGGTGGGAGGCGGGGACGTCCACCGTCGGCGGGCCGGCGAGGCGGTCGTTGATCTCGGCGAGCTCGTCGAGGTCCAGGCCGAGGCCGGTGTCGTGGATCTCGACGAGCACCCGGCCGTCCGGCAGCGCGTGGCCGGTGACCCGGACGCGGGTCTGCGGGCTGGAGAAGGAGGTGGCGTTCTCCAGCAGTTCGGCGAGCAGGTGGACGAGGTCGGTGACGACGGGTTCGGCGACCTCGGCGGGCGGCACCTCGGTGTGTTCGATGCGCTCGTACTGCTCCACCTCGGAGGCGGCGGCGCGGATCACGTCGACCAGCGGGACGGGGCGGATCCAGCGGCGGCCGGGGGCCTCACCGGCGAGGACGAGCAGGTTCTCGCTGTGGCGGCGCACCCGGGTCGCGAAGTGGTCCAGCCTGTAGAGGCCGGTCAGCAGTTCCTGGTCGGTCTCGCGGAGCTCCAACTCGTCGAGGAGCGTCAGCTGGCGGTGGACGAGGACCTGGCTGCGGCGCGCGAGGTTGGCGGACATCGCGCTGGCGCTGCCGCGCAGGAGGGCCTGTTCGGCGGCGATGGACACGAGGTCGCGGTACAGGGTGTCGAAGCACCTGGCCAGGCGTCCCACGTCGTCCCGGCTGTGGATGCCGGCGGACGGGATCGTGAGTGCGGTGTCCGTCAGCCAGGACGGGTCACCGGCGAACTTCCGTCCAAGTGCCGGAAGTTCCCGCTCGGTGACGTGCTCGGCGTGCTCGCGCAGGGCGCGCAGGGCCGCCGAGGTCCGGAGCCGGCCGGATCGACGGACCTCGTCCACCAGCCGTTCGGCCTCCGCCTGCGCGGTGCGGCGTACCGTCGCGGCCTCGGTCCTGGCCCCCTGCAGGACGAGATCGGCCCCGTCGACCCGTTCGACCGCCACGCGGGTGGCCGCCGTGAGGACGTCGGAGGCCTCCTCCCTGATCCGCCGGGCTTCGCTCTCGGCCTCCGTGCGGATGACGGCCGCCCGTTCGTCGGCCGCGTTCAGCAGCCGGGCGGCCCGCTGCCGGGCGTCCGCCAGGAGCAGCACGGCCTCGGCCTCGGCCGCCGCGCGAACGCCTCGCGCGTGTTCCTCGGCCGTGCCGGTGGTGGCGTCCGCCGCCCGGGCCGCGTCCTCGATCAGCTGCTTGGTGGCGTTGCGGATGCGGCTCAGCGGGGACTGGATCTGTCGGTTCAGGGCCTTGAGGTCCACCCATCGGCGGCGCCAGTGCTCGATCAGCGCCGGGTTCGCCTTGTAGCCCCGGGGCTTCTTCTCGTCCACGGGGAAGGGGTTGCCGACCACGCGGACGAACTCCAGGAGGAAGTCCATCCCGGGGAGCCGCTTGCCGTTCAGGAGGTCGGCGATGCCCGCCTTGGTCAGCTTGCAGATCTCGGCGGCACCGCAGATCTCGCTGTAGGAGCGGGCGCCGTACTCGATGTGCAGGCGGTTCAACTCGTCGACGAACACGGCCAGCCGTGCGTCATAGGCCTCGACGGTCGCGAGGTCCGCCGGGTCGATCCCGGCCGGTCCGTCCGTCGCCGGATCCAGCTGTGGTGGCATCAGTCCACGATAGGGCAGCCGGAGTTGGAACGTCCAAGGACGCCCTTGAACGTTCCTGAACGCCGGCGGCGTTCAGGAACGGGGGCTGCGTGTCCGATCGGACGGCCCCGGCGTCCGGGAACCGGCGGGGGCGTACGGCCGGCTGGGCCGTCGCCGGGCTCCCTGTTCCTCTGGACGCATGACGGACGAAGAACTCCCCTCTCCCCCCGCCGGCGGATCCCGGTCTCCCGAGCCCGCCGAGGACTTTGCCGCCGGTCGCCAGCGGATGCTGGACCTGATCGGTCTGGTCAGCCTCCTGGTCATCGCCACCGGCGTCTACCTGACGGCGGGCAGCGGCGGATTCTCGGTGATCACCGGAGCCGGTGTCGGCCTGTACGGGCTCTGGCGGGCGCGTCGGTGAGTGCGGCCCCCGCCCGCCCCCCTCCGGCGGGCGGGGTGGCTCGGACGGCTGCGGCGAGGCGGCCGTGGTCGAGGGTGAGGACGTCGTCGACGGCGGTGAGGGCGGCGTGGTCGTGGGTGACCAGGAGGGTGGTCCGGCCGCGGGTGGCGTCGAGGATGTCGGCGAGGACGGCGGCGGCGGTGTCCGGGTCGAGGCCCTCGGTGGGTTCGTCGAGGACGAGGACGGGCGGGTCGGCGAGCAGGGCGCGGGCCAGCAGCAGGCGTTGGCGCTGGCCGCCGGACATGGTGGCGCCGTCCCCGCCCAGCACGGTCTCCCAGCCGTGGGGGAGGGACTCGATCCAGTCGAGCAGCCGGGCCCGGCGGGCGGCCTCGCGCAGGTCCTCGTCGGCGGCGTCGGGGCGGGCCAGGCGCAGGTTGGCCCGGATCGTGGTGTGGAAGACGTGGGCGTCCTGGGTCATGCCGGTGATCACCCGGCGGACGTCGGCGCCCGCGCAGTCGCGCAGTTCGCGGCCGCCGACCCGGATGCTGCCGCCCTCGTAGGGGACGAACCGCATCAGCGCCGCGATCAGCGTGGACTTGCCGGAGCCGCTGGCGCCGAGCAGGGCGACCCGGCGGCCGGGCGGCAGGCGCAGGCTGACGCCGTCGAGGGCGGCGGGGCCGTCGGCGCGGTGGCGGACCCGCAGGCCGGTGATCTCGACGCCGAGCGGGCCGGCGGCGGGAAGCGGTTCCGGGTCGGCCGGGTCGGTGACCGGCGGCGGGGTGTCCATGAGGTCGGCGAGCCGGCGGGCCGAGGCCCAGACGGTGGCGAGCCGGCGGGCGGCGGCGGGCAGGGCGGCCAGGGCGTCGAAGGACACCAGGGCGAGCACCGCGAGGACGGTGAGCTGGACGGCGGGCAGCCGGCCGTCGGCGTGGGCGCGCAGGCCGAGCCAGGTGGCGCCGACCGTGGCGGCGGCCTGGAACAGCAGGATCACGGCGGAGGCGAGCGAGGTGGTCAGCGCGCCGCGGCGCTCCAGGGCGGCGATCCGGGCGGTGGCGGCCCCGGCCCGCCGGTGGGCGCGGCCGCGGGCGCCGTACGCGGCGAGGTCGGCCGCACCCTCGGTCAGGTCGACGGTGAGCGCGGCGAGTTCGGCGCGCGCGGCCTGTTCCGCCCGGCCGGTCCGGCGGGACAGCGCGAGCACCAGGGCGGGCACCAGCAGGCCGGCCACCGCGAGCAGCACCCCGAGCAGCAGTCCGGCGGAGGGCAGCAGCACCAGGGCGGTGCCGGTGGCGGCCGCCGCGACCAGGCCGGCCGCGGTGACCGGGACGAGGACGCGCAGCAGCAGGTCCTGGGCGGCGTCGACGTCGTCGACCAGGCGGGTCAGCAGGTCGCCGCCGCGGAACGCCGGGGTCCCGGCCGGGGCGAGCGGGACGAGCGCCTCGTACACCCGGGCGCGGAAGCCGGCGACGGCGCGCAGCACGCCGTCGTGGCCGAGCAGGCGGTCGGCGTAGCGCAGGGTGCCGCGGCCGAGGGCGAGGGCGCGCACGGCGACGATGGCGACGGCGACGGCCGAGATCGGCGGCTGCTCGGCGGCGCGGGTGATCAGCCAGGCGGCGGTGGCCATCAGGGCGGCGCCGCTGAGCTCGCTGCCGGCGGCGGCGAGCACGGCGGGCAGCAGCCGGCGCCAGTGCGGCAGCAGGTGGCGCAGCAGCCGGACGGTGGGGCGGGAGGCGGCGGCGGTCATGAGAGCACTCGGCCCTCTCTCTCGGTGGCCGGGGCGGGTTCGGCCGGGTCGGGCCCGGCCGGGTCGGGGTCGAGGAGGCCGGTCCGGACGGTGACGATCCGGTCGGCGTGCGGCAGCAGGCTCGCGCGGTGGGCGACGACGATCGCGGTGCGCCCGCGGACGAGGTCGGCGGTGGCCCTGGCCACGGCGGCCTCGCTCTGCGCGTCGAGGTGGGCGGTCGGCTCGTCCAGCAGCAGGATCGGCGCGTCCTTGAGGAACGCGCGGGCCAGCGCGATGCGTTGGCGCTGTCCGGCGGAGAGTCCGGCGCCGTGTTCGCCGAGCAGGGTGCGGTAGCCCTGCGGCAGCGCCTCGGCGAAGCCGTCGGCGCAGGCGGCCCGGGCGGCCGCGCGGACCTCGGCGTCGGTCGCGTCGGGGCGGCCGAGGCGGATGTTGTCGGCGACGCTCGCGGCGAACAGGTGCGGGCGCTGCGGCACCCAGGCGACCTGGGCGAGCCAGGCCTCGGGGTCGAGCGCGGCGAGGTCGGTGCCGTCGATCAGGACCCGGCCGGAGCCGGGGGCGGTGAAGCCGAGGAACAGCGCGAGCAGGGTGGACTTTCCGGCGCCGCTCGGGCCCACCAGGGCGAGGTGCTCGCCGGGGTGGACGGTGAGCGAGACGGCGTCGAGGGCGGGCGCGGTGCGGTCGGGGTGGTGGACGGTGACCCCGTCGAGGCGCAGCCGCGCCGTCCGGGCGTCGGGGACGGGCACGGGGACGGGCGCGGGCACGGGGACGGAGGACGGCGCGCGGTGCGTCGCCGCGGGCTCCTCCTCGTCGAGGACGGCGAAGACCCGCTCGGCCACCGCGATGCCCTCGGCGCTGTCGTGGAACGCCGCGCCCGCCGCGCGCAGCGGCAGGTAGGCCTCGGGGGCGAGGAAGAGGACGACCAGGGCGGTGCGCAGGTCCAGCTCGCCGGCCAGCAGCCGCAGGCCGACCGGGACGGCGACCAGCGCGACCGACAGGGTGGCGACGGTCTCCAGCACCAGGGAGGAGAGGAACGCCACCCGCAGGGTCCGCATGGTGGCCCGCCGGTGGGCGTCGGCCATCTCCCGCACCACACCGGTCTGGTGGTGCTCGCGGCCGAACGCGCGCAGCGTCGGCAGTCCGGCGACGACGTCGAGGAAGTGGCCGCCGAGCCGGGCGAGCAGCCGCCACTGCCGGGCGGTGCGGCGGGCGGTGTGCATCCCGACGAGCGCACCGAACACCGGGATCAGCGGCAGCGTGATCACGACGATCAGCGCGGAGGTCCAGTCGGTCCACCACAGCCACCCGACGACCGCGAGCGGGACGACGGCGGTGGCGGCCATGGTGGGCAGGTAGCCGGTGAGGTACGGGTCCAGGGTGTCCAGGCCGCGGGTGAGCAGGGTGGCCGTCTCGCCGTGCCGGCGGGCGGCCAGGCGGTGGGGGCCGGTGTGCCGCAGGCGGGCGGCGAGGCGCTCGCGCAGGGCGCGCTTGGCCTCGGCGGCGGCGCGCTGGGCGAGGGCGCCGCGGGCCCAGGCGAGCAGGGCGCGCAGGACGAGGACGGCGGTGAGGGCGGCGAGGGCGGTGGCGCGCGGGCGCTGCCCGGCGAAGCCGTCCGCGAGGAGGCCGGCCAGCAGGACGGCCTGGCCGATGACCAGTCCGGCGCCCGCCAGCGCCAGTGCGGTCGAGGTGGTCAGGTGCCGTCGCACCACCGGGAGGTCGCGCCGCAGGCGGCGTTCGGCCGGCTTCATCCCGTGCTCCCTCCCGGGTCGGTTCCCGGCGTGCGGTGCGGACGGCTTGCGCGGCCCGTGCGGGCCGGTCGGGTGGCCGCCGGGCCGCGAGCCGGCTGGAAGCCGCCGGCCGGCAGCGGTGGGCTGCCGGCCGAGGGCGGTGGGTCAGAAGTAGCTGGGGTGGCGCAGCCCGGTCCGGCCGCGGAACGCCCACCAGCTCCAGGCCTGGTAGGCGAGGATCAGCGGGAAGATCACCACGCCGAAGCCGATCAGCAGCTTCAGCGTGGCCTCGTCGGCGACGGCGTCGTCGACGGTGATCCCCGCGCCGGAGGCCGCGGTCAGCAGGTACGGGTACTGGCCGGCCCCGATCAGCAGCACCGGCAGCGCGGTCGCGGCGCAGGTGGCGGTGAACGCCAGGACGTCGCGGCCGCGGGTGAGGCACCACCAGCCGGCCGCGAGGGCGGCGGCGACGAGCAGGAACAGGACCGCCGAGGTGGCCGTCTTCGTCATCGAGGCGCCCACCCCGAACAGCGAGAGCACCAGCGCCAGCGCGCTCGCAGCGCCGGCCGCGGCGATCAGGGTGGCGCCCACCCGCCGCGCGGTGGCGGCGAGTTCGGGCTCGGAGCGGAGGGCGATGAAGGCCGCGCCGTGCCCGGCGAAGAGCAGCGCGGTGGCCACCCCGCAGGTCAGCGGGAACGGCGCGAACACCTCGCCGGCGCCGATGTGGAAGGAGCCGTCCGCCCGGCGGGGCACGCCGTGCAGCAGCAGGCCGACCACGATGCCCCAGCACACGGCGGGCAGCGCGCCGCCGAGCACCACCAGGGCGTTCCACCGGCGCAGTGCCCGGGGACCGCGGGAGCGGCCGCGCAGCTGGACCGCGGCGTTGCCGAGCACCAGGCCGACCAGGATCGCCACGATCAGCGGGTACAGGCCGGACAGCAGGCTGCCCTCCAGGTGCGGGAAGGCGCCGAACATCGCGCCGGCGAAGGCGACCAGCCACACCTCGTTGCCGAGGAAGAACGGGGCGATCGCGTCGAGCGCGGCGTTGCGTTCCCCGGCGCCGCCCTCCTCGGCCGGGGCGGGGGCGGCGTCCGGAGCGCCGAGGAACGGGGACAGCATCTGGACGCCGTAGTCGTAGCCGCCGAGCACGAAGTAGCCGGCGAGCAGCAGGCCGAGGAGGGCCAGCCAGAGGGTCTCCAGGCTCATGTAGCCCAACCTTCCGTCACATCAGGTGAGTTCATCTCGGTGCGGGATCCGTCGCCGGGCTCAGAAGGCCGGGACCGGCTGCTTCTCGTCGGCGCCGCCCGCACCGGGCAGGTCGTCGGCGAGCGGATCGCCGGCGCCGAGCTGCGCGCCGTCCGGGCCGCGCCGGGCGAAGCGGGTGATCAGCGTCCAGTTGACCGCCGCGAGGGCGACGAAGATGGCGATGAACAGCGTGCAGGACACGGCCAGGGATCCCCTGCTGACGTTCGAGAGCGCGTCGTCGACGCTCAACTCGCCGTAGACGAGCCACGGTTGGCGGCCGATCTCGCGCACCACCCAGCCGCCGACGGAGGCGATGAAGGGCAGCGGGATGATCGCGGTCATCAGGTAGGCGAGCCAGCGCTTGCGCACCAGCAGGTCCTTCAGCAGCAGGAAGACGGCGATGAACGTGATGGTCGAGACGGTGTTGCCGAGGATCGACATCAGGTCCATCGAGTTCTTCACCCAGCCCTGCCAGGGCACGTAGTCCCCGGGGCCGTGCTGGGCGACCAGCCGGGCCTGCTCCTCGGCGACACCGCTGCCGTCGAGGAGGGCGGCCTTCATCGGCTGGGTCCGCTCGATCACCGGGATCTGGAGGTTGCCGACGATGATGACGAAGAAGGAGGAGAGCATGCTCACCCAGACGCCCAGCCGCAGCGAGCTGCGGAACAGCGCGGTCTCCCGGGTGCCCTTGGCGAAGTGCCACGCGCTGATGCCGGCGACGAAGACGCCGCCGGTGGTGAGCGCGGCGAGCGCGATGTGGCCGAGCGCGACCAGGGCGTTGGCGTTGGTGACCAGCGCGCCGAAGTCGGTCAGGTAGGCCACGCCGTCGCGCACCTCGTAGCCGACCGGGTGCTGGAGGAAGCCGTTGGCGACCAGGATCCAGAACGCCGAGGCGTACGCGGTGAGCGCGACCAGCCAGATCAGCGCGACGTGCACGCCGCGGCGCATCCGGCCCCAGCCGAAGATCCACATGCCGAGGAAGGTGGACTCGGCGAAGAAGGCGATCAGGGTCTCCAGGGCCAGCGGGGCGCCGAAGACGTTGCCGGCGAACTTGCTCAGTCCGCTCCAGCTGAGTCCGAACTGGAACTCCATGACGAGGCCGGTCACGATGCCGACCGCGTAGTTGATGACGTACAGCTGGCCCCAGAAGCGGGTCATGCGTTCGCGCACGGCGCGGGTGGCGGGGTCCCGGGTGTACGCGGCCCGGGTGTGCATGAACGCCACCATGGGGACCAGCCCCATGGTGAGGATGACGAAGAGCCAGTGCACGCTGGTGGTGGCCGCGAACTGGAGTCGGGCCAGGTCCGCAGCGCTCATGATGCGACCTTCCTTGGGGGGCGGTGTGCCTCCGGGTCGGCGGACGGATGAGGGGACGGGGGGAAGCGGGGAGGGGGAGGGGGAGGGAAGAGGTCGGGTTCCTCGCCTCGCGTGTGCAGGTGGCGGGCACTGCTGCCCGCCACCTGCTGCGACGAACCCCGCCAATGACGTTAGGCGAGGATTGCTTATGCATTCCAAGACCGGTTTTGCTATGTGTGGATAACCCGTCAGGCATCAGCAGAGGTGAACCGTGGATTTGCTGCAACTGCGCCACTTCCAGGCCGTCGCCCGTTTCGAGCACATCAGCCGGGCCGCCGAGGAGCTCAACGTCGCCCAGCCCTCGCTCAGCCGCACCATCGCCCGGCTGGAGGCCGAGCTGGGCACCCCGCTCTTCGACCGGCTGGGCCGGCGGATCCGGCTCAACCAGTACGGCGCGGTGTTCCTGCGCCACGTCGACCGCGCGCTCAGCGAACTCGACGACGGGCGCCGGGCGCTGCGGGAGGCCCGGGACAGCGGGCTCGGCCGGGTCGGTGTCGCCTCCGAGACGCTGCTGACCGTCACCCATCTGATGGGCGGCTTCCGGGCCGCCTTCCCGGGCGCCGAGGTGCGGCTCTTCCAGTCCAACGTGGAGGAGATGGACCGCCAACTGCGGGCCGGTGAGGTCGACTTCTGCGTGGCCTCGCAGCCGCTGGCCGGGCCGGACCTGGAGTCGGTCGAGCTGCTCCGCGAGGAGGTGCTGCTGGCCGTCCCGCGCGGACACTGGCTGGACGGCCGGGAGAGCGTGACGATCGCCGAGATCGCCGACGAGCCGTTCGTCACCACCCGCCGGGGTCACTGGCAACGCGCCCTGCTGGAGCGGCTGTTCGCGACCGAGGGGCTCACCCCGCGGCTGTCCTGCGAGGGCGACGAGCCGGGGGCCAGCCAGGACATGATCAGCACCGGCCTCGGCATCGGCCTCATCCCGGCGATGTCCCGGCTGGCCGGCACCGACACCCACGTCCCGGTGGCCTGGGTGCACATGGAGGCCCCGAACTGCTACCGGGTGCTCACCCTGGTCTGGAACCGGGCGGCCTATCATTCCGAAGCGGCCCGCCGTTTCCGGGAGTTCACCATCAGCAGGCCGCTGATGACGCACCGCCGCCCCGACCTGCGGATGCTCCGCGAGCGGGGCTGACCGCTCCGCCGCCCCGGTGATCGATCCTGGCGCGCCCCAGGGTCCTTTGCTACGCTCGAACGCGCTGCCGTGTTCCTGGCCGAGGGCTTCGCGTGTCCGAACGGCCGGTATGAGATGGCGGGTTGGCCGGGGAATCGCTCCCCGGGCCGACCGCCGGCGGCGCCGTCCTGCCTCCCCTTCGTCACGTGACCGGTGCCCGTGTTCCGGTGCGCCCTCGCGCGCGCCCGGGCGCCACCGAGGAGTTCCGTCATGCCCAAGATCACCTACGTCGCCGTCGACACGACGGAGCGCACCATCGACGTCCCGGTCGGCACCAGCGTCATGCGCGGCGCCGTCTTCAACGACGTCGACGGCATCGTCGCCCAGTGCGGCGGCAACCTCCAGTGCGCCACCTGCCACGTCTACGTCGACGAGTCGACGCTCGACAAGCCGGAGCCGATCCGGTCCGACGAGGACGCCATGCTGGACTTCACCGCCTGCCCGCGCCGCCCCAACAGCCGGCTCAGCTGCCAGCTCAAGTCGAGCGAGGCGCTGGACGGCCTGATCGTGCACCTCCCCGAGCGGCAGAAGTGATGGCGTACGCCACCGGCCCCGCGCCGGACCGGGCGTCGTCGCAGCGGGCGCCGTCGGCCCACCCCGGGTCGGTGGTCGTCGTCGGCGCCGGCCAGGGCGGTTACCAGACGGCCGCCTCGCTGCGTGAGCACGGCTACCGAGGGCGGCTGGTGCTCATCGACGCCGAGGACGAACTGCCCTACGAGAGACCGCCGTTGTCGAAGGCCTACCTCCACGGCGAGGCGGGCGAGGCCCAGCTCTGGCTGCGGCCGGTCGGCTACTACGCCCGCCGGTCGATCGAACTGGTCGCCGGCTCGGTGACGGCGGTCGACCCGGCCGCCCGGACGGTCCGGCTCGCCGACGGCTCGGCGTTCGACTACGACCACCTCGTCCTGGCCACCGGGGCCATCCCGCGCACGCTCGGCGTGCCGGGCGCCGGCCTGCGCGGCGTGCACACGCTGCGCACCGTCCAGGACGCCGCCGCCCTGCGGTCCTCGCTCGGCGCGGCCCGGCGCGCGGTGGTGGTGGGCGCCGGGTTCATCGGCCTGGAATTCGCCGCCGCGGCCCGGAGGGCGGGCTGCGAGGTGACGGTGGTCGAGGCCCTCGACCGCCCGCTCGCCCGGGTGGTCTCCGCCCGCACCGCCGAGCACTTCACCCGGCTGCACCGCCGGGAGGGCGTCCGGCTGATGTTCGGCCAGGGGGTGGCCGCCCTGCACGGCGACGAGCTGGGCCGGGTCGCCGAGGTGGAACTGGCCGACGGCGGCCGGCTGCCGGCCGATCTGGTGCTGGCCGGGATCGGGGTGATCCCGCGCACCGGCCTCGCGGCGGCGGCCGGCCTTCGGGTGGGCGGCGGCATCGTCGTCGACTCCCACCTGCTGACCAGCGACCCGCACATCTCGGCCATCGGCGACTGCGCGGCGTTCCCGCAGGTGCGCTCGGGCAACCGGCTGCGGCTGGAGTCGGTGCAGAACGCCGTCGGCCACGCCGAGGCGGTGGCCGCCCGGCTGACCGGCGCGGGCCGTGCCTACCGCGAGCTGCCGTGGTTCTGGAGCGACCAGTTCGCCACCACCGTGCAGATCGCCGGCCTGGACGAGGGCCATGACACCGAGGTGGTGCTCGGCGACGACCCGGACGCGTTCTCGGTGCTGCTGTTCCGGGCCGGTGAGCTGCGGGCGGTGGAGTCGGTGAACCGGCCGACCGACCATCTGGCGGCCCGACAGCTCCTTGACCGAGGCGTGGTGCTGAATCCGGTCGACGCCGCCGCCCCGGGCTTCACGCTCCGCGGCCACCTCGCGAGCCTGCGCGGCGGCTCCGCGATGCCCGTGGGCTGACCGGCGGAAACCGTTCTCCGGTGGGCCGGCGCCCGCCCCGCCGTACCGCGGGGCGGGCGCCCGGCAACGGAACAGGGGATTCCGAGAACATTGGCCCCACGCTTTTCAGAGGTGCGGCCGAAGAACAAACGTCTTTAATTTCCGATCGGTTTTCGGCCACGCCCGGACGGCGTTGTGTCGATCGAACCTTCACAGTTAGTTCATAGGTCACTGTTGCGAAAGCATCTGCCGGTGAGGCAGGATTCAAACAAGATCGCTTGCTTGCTCATTCACTCGTTCGAATAACAAACAGGGGATACGACTGTGCCTGAATCCGCCGGAGTGCAGGGATTCGCCGACGAGGCCGAGCTGCGCCGCCTCAACCGCGCCACCGTCGAGCAGTACATGCACACCCTCGGCCAGGACCGGCTGCGCCGGCACGAGCTCTTCACCGAGGACGGCGTGGGCGGTCTGTGGACCACCGACACCGGCTCCCCGGTCGCCACGCACGGCCGGGACCGGCTGGGCGAGCACGCCGTCTGGTCGCTGAAGTGCTTCCCGGACTGGGAGTGGTACAACATCGAGATCTTCGAGACCCAGGACCCGAACCGCTTCTGGGTCGAGTGCGACGGCCGCGGGAAGATCCTGTTCGGCGACTATCCGGACGGTTACTACGAGAACCACTTCCTCCACTCGTTCGAGTTGGAGAACGGGCGGATCAAACTGCAGCGCGAGTTCATGAACCCGTTCCAGCAGCTGCGTGCGCTCGGCATTCCGGTGCCGGAGATCAAGCGCACCGGAATACCCACCTGACAATTCAAGAAATCCACCGCCGGATCGGAGTACGTCGTGGAAGACGTCATACGGGAGATTCGTATCCGCGGGGCGTTGCATCAACCCGAATGGAGCGACCTCCTCCAGGTCAGCCGGGTGGGCGAGGCGCTTGCCTCGCGTCCCGCCCTGGCCCAGCCGGACGAGCTGGCCACCTTGCGCACCCTGCTGGGAAAAGTGGCGACCGGCGAAGCGCTGGTGCTGCAGGCGGGGGACTGCGCGGAGGATCCGCAGGAATGTACACGTCAACATGTGGCGCGGAAGTCCGCCCTGCTCGACCTGCTCGCCGGGACGCTCGGATTGCGGACCGGAAAGCCGGTCATCCGTGCCGGCCGCATCGCGGGGCAGTTCGCCAAGCCCCGCTCCAAGCCCACCGAAGTCGTCGACGGGGTCGAACTCCCGGTCTTCCGCGGGCACATGGTGAACGGACCGGAGCCGGACCCGGAGTACCGCCGGCCCGACCCGCTGCGCATCCTCACCGGCTACATGGCGGCCGGTGACATCGTCGAGCACCTGGGCTGGCGCGACCGCGCCGCCGGCCGCGACGTGGTCGAGCCGCCGGTGTGGACGAGCCACGAGGCCCTGCTGCTCGACTACGAGATGCCGATGCTGCGCATCGACGACAAGGGCCGGCTGTTCCTCGGCTCGACCCACTGGCCGTGGATCGGCGAGCGCACCCGCCAGGTCGAGGGCGCCCACGTCGCCCTGCTGTCCCAGGTGGCCAACCCGGTGGCCTGCAAGGTCGGTCCGGCCATGGAGCCCGGCGAGCTGCTCGCCCTCTGCGAGAAGCTCGACCCGTGGCGCGACCCCGGCCGCCTCACCCTGATCGCCCGGATGGGCGCCGAGACCGTCGCGGACCGGCTGCCGAAGCTCGTCGACGCCGTCCGCGGCGCCGGCCACCCGGTGGTGTGGCTCAGCGACCCGGTGCACGGCAACACCGTCACCGCGCCCGGGGGCCTGAAGACCCGTCTGGTGGGGACCGTCACGCTGGAGGTCGCCCGGTTCGTCGAGGCCGTGCGGGCCTCGGGCGGCGTCGCCGGCGGGCTGCACCTGGAGACCACCCCGGACGACGTGACCGAGTGCGCGTCCACCGAGGCCGACCTCGACTCCGTCGGCGAGCGCTACACCACCTGCTGCGACCCCCGGCTCAACCCGGCCCAGGCCGTCTCCGTGGTGTCCTCCTGGACCGCCTGACCCGGTCCGCCGCACCATTCGTCCGCGCGACGCCGCCCGCGCCACGTCGCCCGCACCGCGTTCACCGCACCGTGTTCACCGCACCACGTCATCGCAGCGGCCCCACCGCCCCGCTGCGCGCGCGCCCCTCACAGACCCTCGCATCAGGTAGAGAACCGGAGCCATGACCGGCATACCCCTCATTCCGTCGTACCCGTTACCGGCCGAGGCCGACCTGCCGCCGGCCGTCGTGTCCTGGACCGCCGAGCCGGACCGCGCGGTCCTCCTCGTCCACGACATGCAGCGCTACTTCCTCGCCCCCGTCCCCGACAGCACCCGCACCGCCCTGGTGCGCAACGCGGCCCGGCTGCGCGAGCGCTGCGCCGCCCTGGGCGTCCCGGTGGCCTACACCGCCCAGCCGGGCGGCATGACCGACGAACAGCGCGGCCTCCTCAAGGACTTCTGGGGCCCCGGCATGCGCCCCGCCCCGGAGGACCGCCAGGTGGTGGACGCCCTCGCGCCCGCCGAGCAGGACTGGCTGCTCACCAAGTGGCGCTACAGCGCCTTCTTCCGCACCGACCTGCTGGAGCGGATGCGCGACGCCGGCCGCGACCAGCTCGTGCTCTGCGGCGTCTACGCCCACGTGGGCGTGCTGGCCACCGCCGTCGAGGCCTTCGGCAACGACATCCAGGTGTTCTTCGTCGCCGACGCCACCGCCGACTTCTCCGCGGAGTACCACCGCTCGGCGCTCACCTACGCCGCCGAGCGCTGCGCCCGCGTCACCACGGTCGAGGGGCTGTTCTCATGACGGCCGGCCCGCCCGGCCCGGCCGGCGGCCCGGACCTGCTCCGCGCGGTGCTGGAGGGCCGCCCGGAGGCCTTCGCCCTGCTGCACCGGCCGGCCGCGGCCGCCGGGGGCGGGTCCGGCGGCCCGGTGGTGGAGGTGCTGACCGGCTCGGTCGCGCTGCCCGCCGCGCTGGCCGACATCCGGCTGCCCGCCGCCCCGGTGCCCGGCACCGGGGAGCGGCACGAGGTGCTCGTGGTGATCCCCTACCGGCAGCTCGCCGAGCGCGGCTTCGAGGCGGCCGACGACGGGGCGCCGCTGGTGGCGATGACCGTCACCGGCCAGCAGCGGGTGCCGCTGGCCGAGGCGCTGGTGCGCCTGCCGGACGTGCCGACCACGCTCGCCGGCGGCGCGTTCGACGTCGACGACGCGGCGTACGGCGAGGTGGTGAGCCGCATCGTCCAGGAGATGATCGGCACCGGCGAGGGCGCGAACTTCGTCATCCGCCGCACCTTCGTCGCCGACATCACCGACTACGGGCCGCTCAGCGCGCCCGCGCTGTTCCGCCGCCTGCTGGAGCGGGAGTCCGGCGCCTACTGGACCTTCCTGGTCCACACCGGCACCCGCACCCTGGTCGGCGCCTCGCCGGAGCGGCACGTCAGCCTCCGGGAGGGCACCGCGGTGATGAACCCGATCAGCGGCACCTACCGCTACCCGCCGTCCGGGCCGACCCTGTCGGGCGTGCTGGAGTTCCTCGGCGACCGCAAGGAGACCGACGAGCTCTACATGGTGCTCGACGAGGAGCTCAAGATGATGGCCCGGATCTGCCCGGGCGGCGGCCGCGCGGTCGGCCCCTACCTCAAGGAGATGGCCCGGGTCGCGCACACCGAGTACCTGATCGAGGGCCGTACCGACCGCGACGTGCGGGACATCCTGCGCGAGACGATGTTCGCCCCCACCGTGACGGGCAGTCCGGTGGAGAGCGCCTGCCGGATCATCCACCGCTACGAGCCGGGCGGCCGCGGCTACTACAGCGGCGTCGCCGCGCTGATCGGGCGGGACGCGGCGGGGAAGCGGGTGATGGACTCCGCGATCCTCATCCGGACCGCGGACATCACCCCGGGCGGGCGGATCGGCATCGGGGTGGGCGCCACCATCGTGCGGCACTCCGATCCGGCCTCGGAGGCGGCGGAGACCAGGGCCAAGGCGGCCGGACTGGTCGCCGCGCTCGACGGCGGCGGACAGAAACGTTTCGCCGACCACCCGAGCGTGCTCCGCGCCCTGGAGTCCCGCAACGACTCGATCGCCGGCTTCTGGCTCGCCGACACCGAGGCCCGGGCCTCGGCCCGGCCCGGCCTCGCCGGGCGCAGCGTGCTGGTGGTCGACGCGGAGGACACCTTCACCTCGATGATCGACCAGGAGCTGCGTTCGCTGGGCCTGCGCGTCACGGTCCGCCGGTTCGACGAGGAGTACGCCTTCGAGGGCCACGACCTGGTCGTGATGGGCCCGGGGCCGGGCGATCCCCAGGAGGCCGCGCACCCCAAGATGCGGCACCTGCGCGGTGCGATCGACACCCTGCTGGCGGAGCGCCGGCCGTTCCTCGCGGTCTGCCTCAGCCATCAGGTGCTCGGCCTGCGGCTCGGGCTGCCGATCCGCCGCCGTACGGTGCCCAACCAGGGGGTGCAGAAGGAGGTCGACCTCTTCGGCGCCGTCGAGCGGGTCGGGTTCTACAACACCTTCACGCTGGTGGCCGCGGCGGAGGAGTTCGCCGCGGACGGCGTCGGCCCGGTCCGGGTCAGCCGTGACCCGGCCACCGGCGAGGTGCACGCGCTGCGCGGGCCCGGCTTCGCCTCGCTCCAGTTCCACCCCGAGTCCGTCCTCACCCGGGAGGGGCCGCGGATCGTGGCCACCGCCCTGTCCGGACTGCTCGGCCCGGCGCGGGTCCCCGACCCGGCCTGACCCGCCGGTGGACCGCCGGGCCGGCGCATCTCCCCCCGATCCGCGCCGGCCCGGCTCCGCCCTGCCCGGCCCTGCCCGATCCAGCGCCGCCCGCCGCCCGCCGTGCCCGGCCGGCGTGGCGTGGCGTGGCGTGGCCCGCACCCGCATCCCCAACGACGAGTGGGAGGACCCATGCACCAGTACGTCGTCGTCGACGCCTTCGCGCGCCGGCCGCTCACCGGAAACCCGGTGGCGGTCTTCTTCGGGGCCGACGACCTCTCCGCCGACCAGATGCAGCGCATCGCCCGGGAGATGAACCTCTCGGAGACCACCTTCGTCCTCGCTCCCGAGCAGGGCGGGGACCACCATGTGCGGATCTTCACCCCGGTGAACGAACTCCCCTTCGCCGGACACCCGTTGCTCGGCACGGCGATCGCCCTGGGCGACCGCACCGAGGCCGCCGGACTGCGGATCGAGACCGCGATGGGCATCATCCCGTTCGAGCTGGAGCGGGAGGGCGGCCGGACCGTCGCGACCAGCATGCGCCAGCCGGTGCCGGTCTGGGAGCCGTTCGACCGGGCCGAGGAACTGCTGCGGGCGCTGGGGGTGAGCGGGTCGACGCTCCCGGTGGAGATCTACCGCAACGGCCCGCGGCACGTCCTGGTCGGCTTCGAGAGCGTCGAGGCGCTCTCCGAGGTGGACCCGGACCACCGCGCGCTGGCCCGCTTCCCGGACATGGCGACCAACTGCATCGCCGGCTCCGGGACGGTCTGGCGCAACCGGATGTTCTCGCCCGCCTACGGGGTCGTGGAGGACGCCGCGACCGGCTCCGCCGCCGGGCCGATCGCCATCCACCTGGCCCGGCACGGTCTCGGTGCCTACGGGCAGCGCATCGAGATCACCCAGGGCGTCGAGATCGGCCGTCCCTCGCCGATGGGCGCCCTGGTGCACGGCGAGGGCGAGCGCGTCGACAGCGTCGAGGTCTCGGGCCACGGCGTCATCACCATCGAAGGAGTCCTGCATGTCTGAGCACGGGTCCGGGCCGTCGAAGCGTTCCGAGTCGCTGACCGGGACGGTCGTGGTCGACTTCCCGGAGTTCCGCACCCCGCCGGCCGAGCCGATGGGCCTGCTGAACTCCTGGCTCGCCGCTGCGGCGGGGCACGGGGTGCGCGAGCCGCGCGCCCTCGCGCTGGCCACCGCGGACGCCCGGGGCCGCAGTTCGTCCCGGATCCTGGTGATCAACCGGATCACCGAGCGGGGGATCGTCTTCGCCACCCACGCCGGCAGCCAGAAGGGCCGGGAGCTGGCGGAGAACCCCTGGGCCTCCGGGGTCCTGTACTGGCGGGAGACCAGCCAGCAGATCGTCCTGGCCGGGCCGGTGCGGCAACTGCCGGACGCCACCGCCGAGGAGCTGTGGGCCGCCCGGGCGGTGTTCACCCATGCGATGACCACGGTCTCCCGGCAGAGCCGGCCGGTGGAGGACCTCGACCACTTCGAGGAGATCCGGGCCGAGGCCCTGGAGCTCGGCCGCCCGCAGCGGCCGCTGCCCCGTCCCGCGTCCTACACCGGCTTCGAACTGGTGCCCGACGTCCTGGAGTTCTGGGCCGACGGCACCGACCGGCTGCACGAGCGGCTGCGCTACGACCGCACCGCCGACGGCTGGGGGGTCAGCCGGCTCCAGCCGTGACCCCGCGCGGAGCCCCCTCCGCGCCGACCCCGCCCCACGCCCCCGGAGATGTCATGACCTCGCCACAATCCTTCGCCGACCACCACGACCTGCGCGCCCGCAACCGCCGGGCCGTCGAGCGGTACCTGGAGACCGGCCCGCAGGCCCGGCTGCGCCGGTACACCCTCTACACCGAGGACGGCACCGCCGCCCTGTTCTACACCGACATCGGCCGGCCCATCGTGGTCACCGGCCGGGAGAGGCTGAAGCGCCACAACGAGCTCTCCCTGGAGGTCCTGCCCGACTGGCAGTGGTCCGACGTCCGCCTCTACGAGACCCAGGACCCGGACCTCGTCATGGTCGAGTGCGAGGGCGAGGGGACGATCCGCTTCCCCGGCTATCCCGAGGGCCGCTACCGCAACCACTTCATCCACGGCTTCACCCTGCGGGACGGCCTCATCGCCGCCAGCCGTGAGTACACCAACCCGATCGAGCACATGAAGGCGCTCGGCATCGAGACCCCGCACATCCGGCGGGACTGGATTCCCACCGACTGACCGGCCGGCCGAGGCAATCCGGGTGCCGCACGCACGCACCGAGGAGATTCGATGGAGTCCCACCCCTGTCCCAGGAACCACGGACGGGCGGTCCCCGCCGCCGCCGGTTCCGTTCTCTGCGCCCCGTGCATCGGACAGCTGGAACGCACCCTGCGGGCGCTCCCCGAGCTGCACCGGGAGTGCCTGCACCACATCCAGTCGGAGCCCCGGCGGCGCAACCCCACCAAGGTGTCGGGGACCCGCCGCCGGGACCGGCTGAACCTGGCGGCGATCGACGCCCGCAACAACATCGTGGCGATCCTGGAGTCCTGGTCGCACTTCGCCGCCGAGCGGCTCGGCACCACCACGGCGGTCCGCTCCGTGCCGCACCTGGCGCGGTTCCTCGGCCGCCACCTGGACTGGCTCACCGCGCAGCCGCCGGCCGCCGAGTTCGCCGACGAGATCGAGGACCTGCGGGTCGAACTGCTCAACGCGATCGACCCCGACCCCGACAGCGCCGACCGCCCCGCGCCGCCCGCCCGGGACTGCGTGGTGGACGGCTGCCCGGGGACGATCGACGCCTCACCGCAGCACCACACCGGGGGACGGACCAGCATCGGCTGCTCGTCCGGACATTCATGGGGGATACGCGAATGGCTCACGCTGGGGCATCTCATGGACCAGCGGCGAAGGGCGGCGGTCTGAGCCGCCCGCCCCGCCACCGGCTCGTTCCGACGAACGTCGCCGCGCTCGCCGCCGGCGTCTCGGAGGCGACCATCCGCAAGTGGGTCAGCCGGGGGAAGATCACCCGCTACGGCACGCCGGGCCGCTCGGAGTTCGACATCGAGGAACTCACCGAGATCGCCCTGCGCCGCCGGGCCTGAGGCCGGCGGCACCGCACGGCGACCACCCCGCGGATCCGCTGCCGGGCGGGCGGCAACACCGCCCGTCAACGGATCCGCGGGTGCTCCGTGCCCGGATCGCGCGGGCCGTCAGCGCTTCTCGTAGCGGCGCTTGTGCCCGTTGATCCCGGCCAGCCGGAACGGGCCGGTGGTCTCCTCCGGGCTCGGGTGGTCGCCGCCGTCGGTCGGGAGCGACGCCCCGTGCAGTTCGCGGTAGCGGGCGTAGCCGATCGGCCGGCGCCGCTCGACCGCCGCCCGGTGCTGCGCCGTGCGCAGGTGCGCCCGGTAGCCCGGCGCGACCGTCCCGGCGAAGAACTCCGCGACGCTGCCCGAGCCGTAGCTGAGGAAGCCCACCGCCCGCCCGCCGAGGTCCTCCGCCTGGTCGAGCAGCGCGGCCAGGCCCAGGTACACCGAGGCGGTGTAGCTGTTGCCGATCACCTCGTTGTACGCGGTGGTCAGCCCCAGGGCCCCCTGGACCGCCGCCTCGTCGGTGTCGTACCCGGCGGAGTTCAGCAGGTGGCGGTGCGCCTTGTAGGCCATCCTGGTGAACGGCTGGTGGTAGCAGAAGGCGCTGAACGCCTCCAGCGGCCGGCCGCCCTGCTCGCCGTAGTCCTTCCACGTCCCCCGCACGGCCTGGAGGTAGGCGCCGATCGACTCCTGGCCGTCGACCAGCGCGGCGTCCCGGTAGTTCGGCCGCCAGAAGTCCATGACGTCCGCGGTGAACAGGCCCGAGGGCTCCTCGATCCGCACCAGCGCCGGGTCCGCGGTGACCAGCATGGCCACCGCGGCGGCGCCCTGGGTCGCCTCGCCGGGGCTGTCCAGCTCGTACCTGGAGACGTCGCTCGCCACCACCAGGACCTTCTGCGAGGGGTCGCGGTGGATCAGCCCGAGGGCGAACTGCAGGGCGGCGGTGGCGCCGTAGCAGGCCTGCTTGAGCTCGACCACCCGGGTCGCCGACGGCAGCCCGAGCAGCGAGTGGACGTACACGCCGGCGGCCTTCGCCTGGTCGATCGAGGACTCGGTGGCGAACACCAGGGTGCGGATGCCGTCCGCGCCGTGCCGGGCGACGACCGGGGCGGCGGCCGCGGCGCCCAGGGTGACGATGTCCTCGTCGGCGGCCGGTACGCTCATCGACCGCTGGCCGATGCCCACGTGGTACTTGCCGACCGGTGTGCCGTTGTGCTCGGCGAGCGCCGTGTGCGGCAGCACGAACTCGGTGGTGGCGAACGAGAGGTCGTGGATCCCGACCGCGGTGGCGGCGGTGCTCGTGGACATGCGCTACACCCCGACCTTCTGCGTCGCGCTGCCGCGTTCCAGGTGGACGTGGGCGCGCATCAGCTCGCCCGGGTTGGTCTGCGCCGCGAGCAGCGAGAGTTCGCCGCACAGCACGGTCGCCGCCGCGATGACGGCCAGCCGCCGGGCGTTCTCCCCCGGCTCGCGGTCGGCCCGGCAGCCGAGCCGGGCCAGGTTGCTCTCCACGAAGGCGAGCCCCTTGCCGTTGCCCACCGTGCCGACGATCAGGTTCGGCAGGGTGCAGGCGAAGTACAGGTCGCCGTCGCGGTCCTCGGCCATCACCACGCCCTGCGAGCCCTCGACGATGTTCGCCGCGTCCTGGCCGGTGGCCAGGTAGAAGCCGAGCAGCATGTTCGCGAAGTGGGCGTTGGCCGAGCGGATGCCGCCCGCCAGCAGGGTGCCCAGCATGTTCTTGCGGACGTTCAGCTGGACGACCTTCGCCGCCGTGGTGCGCAGCACGCCGCTGACCACCTCGCGCGGCACCAGCAGCTCGGTGACCACGTTCTTGCCGCGCCCCAGGATGCCGTTGACGGCGGTCGCCTTCTTGTCGGTGCAGTAGTTGCCCGATATCGAGCCGTAGGAGATCCCCGGGACCGTCCGCAGCAGGTGCTGCAGCAGCGCGTCGGAGGCGAGCGTCGCCATGTTGTGCCCGGAGGCGTCGCCGGTGGTGAACTCGAACCGGACGAACAGCAGGTTGGCGTTGATCTCGTGCCGGACGCCGACGAGTTCGGCGAACCGGCTGCAGCCGCGCACCACCTCCCGCAGTTCCTCGAAGCGCGCCTCGACGGCGCGGGCGGCGGCCAGCGCGGTCTGCGCGTCGGTCGCCTCGACCAGCACCGAGCGGGTCATCCGCTCGTCGACCAGGGTCGCGACGATGCCGCGCTCGGCGAGCATGGAGACCTTCGCGCCGCGGCCCACCGAGGGCCACAGCGGGGACTCGTAGGTGGCCAGCGGGACGTGGGTCTCGGTGGTGGCGACGTTCCCGGAGATGCGCACCGGTCCCACCCAGCGCATCGGGACGCCGGCGACGGCGTGTTCGTCGGTCATCGGGTGCCTCCCGTGAGGTCGTCGGCCGCGGCGGAGCGCCGGGCGAACTGGGCGGTGTCGATGCCGCGGTCGGCGCAGAACTCCCGCAGGGAGCCCTGGATCAGCAGGTCGCGGCGGGTGAGGTCGGCGGGGGTGGCCGCGCCGAGCATGGTCATCAGCGCCGCCAACTGGTCGAGCCAGGTGGAGAGCTGGACGACCAGCGCCTCCACGCCCTCGTCCATCAGCGTGCGCAGGAAGGTGCCGGAGGCCCCGACGCCCCGGGCGCCGAGCGCCAGCGCGCGGGCCACGTCGAGCGGGTGGCGCACGCCGCCGGAGGCCAGCACGGGCAGGTCCACGCCCTGCGCGTCCAGCAGGCAGGCGGCGGTGGACAGGCCCCAGCCCTCCAGGTAGGAGTAGTCGCGCAGGTCGCGCCGGCCGTTCTCGATCCGGGCGAAGTCGGTGCCGCCCCGGCCGCCGAGGTCGGCCACCCGCACGCCCAGTTCGCGCAGCGTCAGGACGGTTTCCCGGCTGAGCCCGAAGCCGACCTCCTTGACGATCACCGGGACGTCCACGCCGGCCGCGATCTTGCCGATCTGCGGCACCCAGGCGGAGAACGAGCGGTCGCCCTCGGGCATCACCGTCTCCTGGACGGTGTTGACGTGGATCTGCAGGGCGTCGGCCCGCAGCAGGTCGACGGCGCGGCGGGCCTTCTCCACCGAGGCGGTCGCGTTGACGTTGGCCAGCACGAAGCCGTCCGGGTTCTCCTCGCGCAGCACGCTGAACGTGGCGGCGCAGGACTCGTCCTTGAAGTAGGCGCTCATCGAGCCGGACGCGATCGGCACGCCGGTCTGCCGGGCGGCGATCGCGAGGTCGCGGTTGATCCGGCCGGTCATCTCGCTGCCGCCGGTCATCGCGTTGATGTACAGCGGGACCGGCCAGGAGAGGCCGGCGAAGGTCGTGGCCAGGGACACCCGCGGCCGGTCGATCCCGGCCAGGGCGTGGTGGACGAACGACACCTCGTCGAACTGGTTGCGCCCGACGTGGCCGTGCTGCTGCTCGACCGCGAGCCGGACGTGGTCGTCCTTGCGTTGAGAGATCATTGCGAGTCTCCTTCCAGGGCGGGACGCAGGGCCAGGGGTCGTACCCCGGCCGCGGCCCACCGCTCCCGTAGCTGGTCGATGTCCGGCGCCGCGCCCGCGGTGTCCAGCAGGGCGATGCCGCAGTCGCCGCCCCCGGCGCCCGAGGGCTTGGCCGCGCCGCCCACGGCCTCGGCCGCGTCGCACAGCGCCGTCAGGGCGGGGGTGAAGACGCCGAGTCCGACCTCGTCGTCGAACCGGGCCAGTTCCCGGCGGGCGCGCCGGATCTGTTCCAGGAGGGCCGGCGGGTCGCCCCGGTCGAACGCCTCGGCGGCGGCCCGTACGCAGTCCTCGGCGGCGGCCGCGTACCGCCGGTGGGCGGGTGTGCCGCGCGGGCCGCGCCGGTGCAGTGCGGACACCATCTGCGCGGTGGAGGCCGGGGTGCCGCTCCAGCCGACCTCCAGGGCCAGCCCGGGCACCGGCGGCAGCCGGCGCACCGCGAGGCCCGGCCAGGGCGCGGACAGCGCCTCGGCCACGCCCCGGCGGCGGGCCAGGTCCAGCACGGCGCCCCGGTCGGGCGACCGGTAGGCGATCCAGCCGCCCCAGGTGCCGGCGGCGAGGTCGCCGCCGGAGCCCTGGGGGTCCAGCCCGGCCGACGCCAGCAGGGCCAGCCGGTAGCGCTCCTCGGCCGACAGCGCCAGGCCGCCGTACGCGGCCACCGCCGCGACGGTCGCCACGGTCACCGCGCCGCTCGACCCGAGGCCGAACTTGACGCCGTTCTCGTGCAGCCGGCTGCCGATCGAGAGGTCCACCGCGGGCTCCGGAAGGCCGTGTTCGGCCAGCAGCCGGGCGACCGCCTCGACGGCGGCGACGACGTGGGCCAGTTCGCGGCGGGCCCGGGCCGGGTCCGCCGCGCCGACCGGGTCGAGCCGGCCGCCGCGCCACCGCCAGCGCACCGGCGCGGCGGCGAGGTCGGAGGCGATCAGCACGCCCGGGCCGGCGGCGGGCTCGGCGGCGGTGACGGTGACGTGGCGGTCGACCGCCACCAGGATCGCCGGGCCGCCCGGCTCCACCACCGCGTACTCGCCCGCGACGAACAGCTTGCCCGGCGCGCTCCGCACCACCGGCGGGCGGCCGCCGCTCACGGGTTCGCGCCCGGGTTCGCGTCCGGGTTCGCGCCCAGCAGCCGGGCTCCAGGCCCAGGCCCGGCGAGGTGCACCGCGGCGGTGCCGACGGCCCCGCGCACCGCCGCCGCCACCCGCTGGGCGTCCGCGCCCCGGCAGAGCACCTTGACGTTCGGCCCGGCGTCCATCGTCGCGTACGCCGCCACCCCGCCGCGCCGCAGCTCCAGCACGGCGTCCAGCACCGTCAGCGTGGCCGCCGACAGGTAGCGCACCGCCGGGCGGGCCGCCAGCATCGTGGCGTGCATCCCGAGCGCGTTGCGCTCGGCGATCTCGCCCACCGCGTCGAGGTCGGCGCGGTCCAGCGCGTGCCGCATCTCGATCAGGTCGGCCTGGCTGGAGGCGGCCCAGGGCCGGTACAGCGGCGAGGTGTCGACCGTGTGGCGCATCGCCTCCCGGCTGGAGACCGCCTTGGGACCGGCGTCGACCACCGCGACCACCAGCGCCGGGTCCAGCGCGCGCACCGGCACCGGCAGCGGCTCGGCGTACGAGCCGAGGTCGGCGTCGGCGTGGCCGGGCTGTCCGGCGTGCCAGAGGGCGAAGCCGCCGAAGACGGACCGCGCGGCCGAACCCGAGCCGCGCCGGGCCAGCCGGGAGAGCCCGGTGGCGTCGAGACCGAGCCCGTACGCGGCGCCGGCGGCGGCGGCCAGCGCGGCGAACCCACTGGCGGAGGAGGCCAGTCCGGCGCCGGTGGGCACGGTGTTCCGGGTCTCCACGACGGCCGGCAGCGCCAGCCCGGCGCGCTCGCGGACCAGTTCCAGGAAGGCGACCACCCGGCGCCGCGGCTCGCCGGCCAGCGGCACGCCGTCGAGGGTGACCGCGTCCCGCCCGGCGCCGGGCGCGAGCCGGACCCGAGTGGTGGTGGGGAAGACGTCCAGGGTCAGCGAGAGGCTGTCGGTCCACGGCAGGACGAGCCGCTCGTCCCGCTTGCCCCAGTACTTGATCAGCGCGATGTTCGGGTGCGCGACGGCGGTGGCGTCCCCGGCGGCGGCGGGGTGGTCGGGCACGCCGACGGGCTGCTCAACGGCCATGGCCGGCCTGCCCCCCGAACGGGACGGACCAGGTCTGGACGGCGCCGGCCGCCAGCAGCCGGCGGGTGACCTCGGCCGCCTGCTCCGCGCGGGCCAGCGCGATCACGCAGCCGCCCATCCCGCCGCCGGTGATCTTGGCGCCGAGGCCGCCGCCGGCCAGCGCGGCCTCGACCATCTTGTCGATCCGGTCGGTGCTCAGCCCGCTCGCGCGCAACAGTTCGTGGTAGTCGGTGAGTTGGGCGCCGAGCCGCTCCGCCCGGCCCTCGGCGAGCGCCCGCCGGGCCGTCTCGGTCAGCTCGGTGGCCCGGCGCACGAAGGCGTCCTGGGTGCCCGGGCGCTCCCCGAAGCCGCGGCGCAGCAGCTCGACGGCGTCCTTGGTCCGGCCCGCGACGCCGCTGTCCGCGACGATGAACAGGCCCTCGCAGCCGATCGGCAGCTCCTGCGCCCGGCCGGCCCGGAACAGCAGCGGGGCGGTCGCGCCGACGGCCATCGCGTCGACGCCGCTGGCCCGTCCGTGCGCCACGTTCTCGGCCGTCTGCACCAGGTCGAACGCCAACTTGGGCGACACCTCGCGCTCGAAGAGGTCGGCCAGCGCGTGGACCACCGCCCGGGCGCAGGCCGCGCTGGAGCCGAGCCCGCGGCCGACCGGGATCGCGCAGTCGATGACCACGTCGAGGTGCACGGTGTCGGGCACCCCCAGGACGGCCCGGAACTCGGCGGTCAGCCGGTGCAGTCCGTCGGAGGCCTGGGCGGCCCTGGGCCGCGCCTTGTCACCGGTCATGGTGAGGGAGAAGTCGTCGGGGTCGGCGGGCGACTGCGCGAAGGACCCGGCGGTGGCCGTGACGGTCAGCTGCGGCACCGGGAGAGCGAGCGCCGGGGCCCCGTAGACCACCGCGTGCTCGCCCAGCACGATGGCCTTGGCCCGGGCCCGGCCGGTGCCGACCGGCCGGGCCGCGCGGTGCTCCGACAGCCCCTCGGCTGCGGCGGGTAGGGACAACGAACTCAGCTCCCCGTGTCGTTTCTGCATGGAGATCGCTCATCCAGGGTTCTCGGAAGGAAGGAATCCGGTGGCGGGCCGCGTGCCGGGACGGCGAAGGGCCCGCCGGGGACCGAGGAGCGGTCCCCGGCGGGCCCGGGCGGGCACCGCCGGCGCGTCCTACTTCTCGGCGACCAGCATCCTCTCGACCGGCCGCCGCCACTGGTAGTACGACTGGATCTTGTGGTATTCGCCCTTGGGGGTGACCGTGACGCCGTAGACGAAGTTGCGGCCCTCGGTGCTGTACGGGGCGTCCTTCACCAGCCGCTCGATCTGCGGGGCGACGGTGACCGGCAGCGCCAGCGGCTCGGGCGTCATCACCGAGTAGGTGATCCGCGAGATCTCCGGGGAGTCCCAACCGAGCGTGGCGTACAGGACGAAGGCCTTCTCGTTGAACGCCAGCAGCTCGTCGCTGGGGCCGGGCAGGCCGATCTCGCGGAGCATCGAGCGGACGCCGTCGGGACCGAGGGTCTCCCGCGGCACCCGGCCAGAGGCGCCGCCGCCGAAGTAGAGGTTGACCGTGCGGCTGCCGTAGTCGATGCCGACCGTGCTGACGATGTCGGACAGCCCGTAGCGGTCGAAGAGGTCGAGGTGGGCGCCGATGCTCTCCGGCGCCGACGGCAGCGCCATCACCTCGCGGACCGTCAGCAGCCGTTCGGCGGCGGGGAAGGACCAGGCCTTGGTGAACCCGGCGCGGACCCCGAAGTCGACGCCGCAGCTGTCGATCGGGAGCTCGCCGTGCACCTCGGCCAGCAGCCGGCCGACGGGGTGGTCGGTCGGCCCGGTCAGGCCGTTGGCCAGCGCGACGGCGTACGGGTCGAGGCCCCGGGGGAGCATGGTGAAGCGGCAGTCGAGGTCGTCGGTGCCGCGCGGGCTGTTCTGCACCCGGAAGGAGATCACCGAATCCTCCAGCACGTCCTGGTAGGCGGTGAGGACGGGCCGGACCGTGTCGCGCTCGAAGGGCACGTCCACCACGCGGGCGGTTCCCTCGATGGCTGCGTAGAAGGTCTCCAGGAAGGCGTTTTCCGACATTGTTCCTCCACCTGTCCAATCGTGGCGTGCGTGTGTGGACGTCCCCCCGCGCACGCCGCGGCTCGGGCGGGTGACGGACCATCGAGGGGGAGCCGGTACTCGTGTCGGCCGCGGACCTGGTCCGACCTGCGCGGACCGGCGGCTTCGACACTCAACCCCCGCCCCCGGAACGGGTTTTGGGCAGGGTGGGCGTGCAGGAATAGTGACACGCGGTCCGCCGCCGGGCCAAGGCCCCGGGAAAGTGACCCGGATCACTCCCGGCCGCCGCGCCTTTGCCGCGCCCCCGTCGGGCCCTGCCGGACCCCGCCGGACCCCGCCGGCCCGTCCGCCGGGCCGTATTCGGCCGCACGGGTCGGCCCGGTCTGGCATGATGTCCACGGTGTCGGGGTGCTAGCTCAATGGGTAGAGCAGCGGACTTTTAATCCGTAGGTTCAGGGTTCGAGCCCCTGGCGCCCCACCGACACGAAGGCCCGGGCCGGACCACCTCCGACCCGGGCCTTCGCCGTTCCCGGGATACCGCCGCACGGCGGAACGGTTCGGTCGTATCGTCGGTTTGTATGATCCAGAGGTGGGCCCTCTGGGGAACGAGGGACCCGCGGTGGGAGTCGTGGGGGGTGTCATTCCGGGGGCGTTCGTCGGTTATTGCGACCGTCGTACGTGCAACCCCGGGGCGACCCCGGCCGTCTCTCTGTGTGCAACGCGTCCGGACACCGGGGGGCGCGGCGTCCGGCGGTGAAAGGTGCACGCATGTCAGGTCAGCGGAGCGAGGGTCCGGCTCGCGGTGACGACGCGCCCGGCGCGCCCACGGCCGACGGAGCGCACGCCGGCACGGTGCCCCCGCCGCGGCAGGGCGGCCGCGCCGAGGCCCGCCGGGCCGCCCAGGGCAGGGCGGGCGCCGCCCAGGGCGCGCCCCCGGCCGCCGGTGGTCGCGCGGCGGCCAGGGCCGCGGCGCGCAAGCCGAAGCGGAGCGCCAAGAAGATCGTCGCCTGGTCCGCCGCCGGTGTGCTGGTCCTGCTGGCGGGCACCGGCGGGCTGATCTACTACAAGCTGAACGGCAACATCAAGACCATCGACCCGGACGCGATAGCCAAGGACCGGCCGCCGGAGGCCCAGGCCGACGCGAACGGCAACAAGCCGGTCAACGTCCTGCTCATCGGTTCGGACAGCCGCGGCGGCAACAACTCCGACCTCGGCGGCGGCGACGCCGCCGGCGCCCGCTCGGACACCACGATCCTGCTGCACGTCTATGCGGACCACAAGCACGCCGTGGGCATCTCGATCCCGCGCAACTCCCTCGTGACGATCCCGCCCTGCAAGAAGCCGGACGGGAAGTGGTCCAAGGAGGTCAAGGGCGAGGACATCCTCTTCAACTCCGCCTTCTCCGTCGGGAACTCCGCGGACGGCAACCCCGCCTGCACCCAGAACACCGTGGAGAAGCTCACCGGCATCCGGATCGATCACACCATGGTGGTCGACTTCCAGGGCTTCGCCTCGATGACCGAGGCCGTGGACGGCGTCGACATATGCCTGCCCAAGGCCATCTACGAGGGCGACATGAACCCGAACCTCGGCAAGAAGGGCGGTCTCGTCCTTCCCTCCGGGCGCCAGAAGGTGGAGGGCCAGAAGGCCCTCGACTACGTCCGCCTGCGGCACGGCCTCGGCGACAACTCGGACATCGGCCGGATGAAGCGCCAGCAGGCCTTCCTGAGTTCGATGATCAGCGCGGTCAAGCAGCGCGGCCTCAACCCCACCAACCTGCTGCCGCTGGCCGATGCCGCCACCAAGTCGCTCCGGGTGGACGAGGGGCTCAACACCGTCGACAAGCTGATGTCCTTCGCGCTCTCGCTGAAGAACATCGACCTGCACGACATCAAGTTCGTCACCCCGCCCTGGAAGTACCACAAGGAGAACCTGGAGCTGGTGTCGCCCGACGTCGACAGGCTCTGGGACACCCTCAAGGCCGACCGCACCATCGACGGCCAGAACGCGACCGGCGAGCAGCCCCCGGAGGCGGCCTCGCCGACCGCGCCGGCGGCCCCCACCACCCCGGCCTCCCCGGTCGCGGCCGAGACCGCCAACACGGACTTCAAGGTGTCCGTCTACTCCGGCACCCCCGCCGGCGGCATGGCCACCAAGGCGGCCGAGCAGCTCAAGGCGGCCAAGTTCACCGCCACCGCGGTGGGCCCGGCGAAGAGTCTCAAGTACACGACCACGATGGTCCAGTACGGCTCGGGCCAGAAGGCGAACGCCGAGAAGGTCGCGGCGATGTTCCCCGGCGCGACCGTGGAGCCGGGCACCTCGCCGGGTGTCACCGTGATCGTCGGCAAGGACTTCGCGGCGGCCAACGGAGCGGCGGCCACGGGTACCGGCGGCTCCCTGACGGCGGCCCCGTCCACCCCGGGCACGCCCGCACCGCTGCCCACCAGCGTCACCAACGAGGCCCGGTCGGCCGACGACGACATCTGCCTCAACACGTCCTACTGATCGGCGGCCACCGCGCCGGCCCGGGGCGCGCCGTCCCCGGGCCCGTGCCATGGTGGGCCTGGCGGACACGCCCGGGGGGAGCCGCAGGCCCGAAAGGCGGAACCCATGGCCGAGATCGCCCTGGAGCTCGACATCGCCGCTCCGCGCGCCGTCGTGCTGGCCGCGCTGACCACCCACGACGGGCTGACCTCCTGGTGGACGACCGAGGTGGAGCGGGAGGACGACGTGCTGCTGCTCGCCGTCCCCGGGGACCCCGAGCCGTACCGGCTGCGGCGCGAGCGCACCGACCGGGACCGGGTGGTGTGGACGAACGCCGGGGCCTTCCCGCCGCACTGGGCCGGCACCTGGATCAGCTGGGACCTCGCCGAGCGGCCCGACGAGCGGGGCGACCCCGGCCACCGCACCCGGCTGCTGCTGCGGCACGGCGGCTGGCAGCCCGGCGGCGAGGAGGGCGTGCCGCTGGTGGCCGGCACCTGGGCGCAGCTGCTCGTCCGGCTCAAGGACTACGCGCAGAGCGGCCGGCCGCAGCCGCTCTTCACCAGGGGCGGCCACCACCACGCGCCGTGACCGCCGGGCGCCCCCGCGGTGACCGCCCGGCGGACGGCGACCCGCCGGGACGCCGTCCGGTGGCGGGATCGCGGATGCGCGGCGATCGTGGGCGGTGTACGGCCGTCGGCGCCGCGCGGCCGGACGGTCCGCGCCCCCGGCGGTCCACCCGGCGGACGACCATCGCTTGGAGGCCAAGGAATGCCCGTAGTCACCGCACCGTACAAGCCCGGTACCCCTTGCTGGGTGGACCTGACGGCGAACGACCAGCAGGCCGCGCTCGACTTCTACCGCGACCTGTTCGGCTGGCAGGGCGAGGTCGGCCCGGCCGAGTACGGCGGCTACGCCGTGTGCTCGCTGAAGGGCAGGCCGGTCGCCGGGATCATGGCCCGCTCCGCCCCGGAGGGGCAGCAGCCGCCCCCGGTCGGCTGGACCACCTACCTCGCCGCGGACGACGCCGACGCCGCCGCGCAGGCCGTCGCCGGCGCCGGCGGCACGATCGTCCACCCGGTGATGGAGGTCGGCGGCACCGGCCGGATGCTGGTCGCCGCGGATCCGACCGGCGCGGTGTTCGGCGTCTGGCAGACGCTGGACTTCATCGGCGCGGGCATCGTCAACGAGCCCGGCGCGCTGGTGTGGAACGAGCTCAACACCACCGACACCGCCGCGGCCGGGCGGTTCTACCAGCAGGCGTTCGGCCTGCGCCCGGGCACCATCCAGGGCATGGACGGGTTCTACTCGCTCAACGTCGGCGACCACACGGTGGGCGGCATGCAGCCGGTCGCCGGGTACCTGGCGCCGGGCACGCCCCCGCACTGGATGGCCTACTTCTCGGTGGACGACACCGACTCCACGGTGGACGCCCTGGTCAAGGCGGGCGGCTCGGTGATCCAGCCGCCGTTCGACATGCAGGCGGGGCGGATGGCGGTGGTGCGGGACCCGCAGGGCGCGGTCTTCGCCGTCACCGCGACCCCGGACTCGCCCTGAGGGTCCGGTTCCGGCCGCCGCGCGGTCGGTTTCGAACGAACCGCCGCCCGTTCCCGCGACGCGCCGCCGGGAATGGGCGGCACGGCGCGCGCGGACGGGTAAGACTGCACCCATGCTGGGGCTACCGGACGACATCCGCGCTTTCCTCTTCGACCTCGACGGGGTGCTCACCCAGACCGCCACGGTGCACGCCGCGGCCTGGAAGGACACCTTCGACGCCTTCCTGCGGGCCGAAGCCGCCCGCACCGGCGGGCCGTTCACCCCGTTCGACGCCGTCGCCGACTACGACGCCCATGTGGACGGGCGGCCGAGACTCGACGGCACCCGCGCCTTCCTGCACAGCCGGGGCGTCGACCTGCCCGAGGGCACCGACGCCGACCCGCCGGGCGCCCGCACCGTGCACGGCGTCAGCCGGGCCAAGAACGACACCGTGCTGCGGATGATCCGCGAGCAGGGCGTCGCCCCGTACGACGGCTCGGTCGCCTACGTGCGCCGGCTGCGGGCGCTCGGCCTGCCCACCGCCGTCGTCTCGTCCAGCGCCAACTGCCGGGACGTGCTGCGCGCGGCGGGCATCGAGGGCTACTTCGACGTGATCGTGGACGGCGTGGTCGCCAAGCGCGAGGGGCTGCCGGGCAAGCCCGCGCCGGACACCTACCTGGCCGCCGCCCGGGCGCTGGGCGTGGAGCCCGCGCACGCCGCCGTGTTCGAGGACGCGCTGGCCGGGGTCGCCTCCGGCCGGGCGGGCGGCTTCGGCGCGGTGGTCGGCGTGGACCGCACCGGCCAGGCCGCCGAACTGCGCCGCGACGGCGCCACCGTGGTCGTCCGCGACCTCGCCGAGCTGATCCCCGACCACCCGCAGCAGCCCGAGGAGGCGTCGTGACGAGCGGCCAGGAGCAGCCCTTCGCCGTCGATCCGTGGCAGGTCGTCGAACACGGCCTCGACCTCACCTCGCCGGCCCGCGCCGAGTCCGTCTTCGCGCTCTCCAACGGCCACATCGGCCTGCGCGCCAACCTCGACGAGGGCGAGCCGCACGGCCTGCCCGGCACCTACCTCAACGGCGTCTTCGAGCTGCGCCCGCTGCCCTACGGCGAGGGCGGCTACGGCTACCCGGAGTCCAGCCAGAGCGTCATCAACGTGACCAACGGCAAGATCATCCGGCTGCTGGTGGACGACGAGCCCTTCGACCTGCGCTACGGACAACTGGTCAGCCACCGCCGCTGGTTGGACTTCCGCGAGGGCCTGCTGCGGCGCTCCGCCGAGTGGACCTCCCCGGCCGGGCGGACCATCAAGGTCGACTCCACCCGGCTGGTCTCGCTCACCCAGCGGGCCGTCGCCGCCGTCGAGTACATCGTCGAGGCGGTGGACGGCCCGGTGCGGATCGTGCTGCAGAGCGAGCTGGTCGCCAACGAGCAATTGCCCGGCGGACCCGAGGGCGACCCGCGGGCCGCCGCCGTGCTGGAGGCCCCGCTGCTCGCCGAGGTGAACCACGCGGGCGGGACGAAGGCGGTACTGGTGCACCGCACCCGGTACAGCGGCATCCGGGTCGCGGCCGGCATGGACCACCTGATCGAGGGCCCGGAGCGGCTGGACACCGTCGCCGAGGCGGAGGCCGACCACTGCCGGATCAGCGTCACCACCGTGCTGAACCCCGGCGAGCGGCTGCGGCTGGTGAAGTTCATCGCCTACGGCTGGTCGGCGACCCGCTCGCTGCCGGCCGTCCGGGACCAGGTGGAGGCCGCGCTGACCGCCGCCCGGTACACCGGCTGGGACGGCCTGGTCGCCGAACAGTCCGACTTCCTCGAGGAGTTCTGGGACACCAGCGACGTCGAGATCGAGGGCGACGTCGAACTCCAGCAGGCCGTCCGGTTCGCCGTCTTCCACGTGCTCCAGGCCGGCGCCCGCAGCGAGGAACGCGCCATCCCCGCCAAGGGGTTGACCGGACCGGGCTACGACGGGCACAGCTTCTGGGACACCGAGGCCTTCGTCCTGCCGGTGCTCACCTACTGCCTGCCCGCCGCCGTCAACCAGGCCCTGCGCTGGCGGCACACCACGCTCCCGCTGGCCCGCGACCGGGCGGTCCAACTCGGCCTGGCCGGAGCGGTGTTCCCGTGGCGGACGATCCGCGGCGAGGAGTGCTCCGGCTACTGGCCGGCCGGCACCGCCGCCTTCCACATCGGCGCGGACATCGCGGCCGCCGCCGCCCGCTACGTCCGGGCCACCGGGGACACCGAGTTCGAGCGCGAGTACGGGCTGGAACTGCTCGTCGAGACCGCCCGGATGTGGCGCTCGCTGGGCCACCACGACTCCGCCGGCCGGTTCCGCATCGAGGGCGTCACCGGCCCGGACGAGTACAGCGCCGTCGCCGACAACAACGTCTACACCAACCTGATGGCGCAGACGAACCTGCGCGCCGCGGCCGAGGCCGCCGCCAGGCACCCGGGCGAGGCCGCCGCACTCGGCGTCGACACCGAGGAGACCGCCGCCTGGCGGGACGCCGCCACCGCGATGTTCATCCCGTACGACGAGAACCTCGGCGTCCACCCGCAGGCCGACGGCTTCACCGACCACCAGGTCTGGGACTTCGAGAACACCCGGCCGGAGAACTTCCCGCTGCTGCTGCACTACCCGTACTTCGACCTGTACCGCAAGCAGGTGGTCAAGCAGGCCGACCTGGTGCTCGCCATGCAGGTCCGCGGCGACGCCTTCACCGACGAGCAGAAGGCCCGCAACTTCGCCTACTACGAGCGGCTGACCGTCCGCGACTCCTCGCTCTCCGCCTGCACCCAGGCGGTGATGGCCGCCGAGGTGGGGCAGCTCGACCTCGCGTACGACTACACCGCCGAGGCCGCCCTGATGGACCTGCACGACCTCGGCGGCAACACCCGCGACGGCCTGCACATGGCCTCGCTCGCCGGGGCCTGCATCGCCCTGGTGGCCGGCTTCGGCGGGCTGCGCGACCACGGCGAGGTGCTCTGGTTCCGGCCCCGGCTGCCCATCGGGCTGATGCGGCTCAGCTTCTCGCTGCTGGTCCGCGGGCAGCTGCTGCGGGTGGAGATCGACCACGACCGCACCACGTACACGCTGCGCCGCGGCGAGGTGATCCACCTGCGGCACGACGGCGAGACGGTCCAGGTGAAGGCGGGCCGCCCGGTCTCGCTGCCCACCACCACCCCGCCCGCCCAGGAGCGCTGCAGCCAGCCCCCCGGCCGTGAACCGGCCCGCCGGCAGGCCCAGGCCGGCCTCTCCACCGGCCGCATCACCTCCGGCCCCGACCACCTGGCCGCCGAGTAGCCCGGGCACCGGGGGCGCCCCCTGCGCGGAGGCGCCCCCTCACCCGTCCGGCCCACCCCGGGTGCGGGGGGCCCGCCGGCGACGGACGGTGCTGGTGTCCCGCGTCCCCGGTGTCAGGAGATCCCCATGGTGAGCGTGGCCGAGCAGCTGGTCGCGGTGCTCCGGCAGGCCGGGGTGGAACGGGTCTACGGCGTGGTCGGCGACAGCCTCAACCCCGTGGTGGACGCGATCCGCCGGGCGGAGGGCATCGGCTGGGTGCACGTGCGCAACGAGGAGGCCGGCGCCTTCGCGGCCGCCGCCGAGGCCGAGCTGACCGGCCGCCTCGCGGTCTGCGCCGGCTCCTGCGGCCCCGGCAACACCCACCTGATCCAGGGCCTCTACGACGCCCAGCGCAGCGGCGTCCCCGTCCTCGCCCTCGCCTCGCACATCCCCTCCGGCCAGATCGGCACCGGCTTCTTCCAGGAGACCCACCCCGAGCGGGTGTTCACCGACTGCAGCAGCTGGTGCGAGATGCTCTCCACCCCCGGCCAGCTGCCCCGCCTGCTGCGGGTCGCGATCCAGCACGCCCTCGGCGCCCGCGGCGTCTCCGTGCTGGCCTTCCCCGGTGACGTCGCCGCCCTCTCCGCGGCCAACCCGACCGGCACCAGCCACTTCCTCACCGAGCAGGCCGTCGCCGCCCCGCCCTGGTCCCAGGTGCAGGAGCTCGCGCGGGCGCTCAACGCCGCGCGCCGGGTCGCCCTGTTCTGCGGCGCGGGCGTGCGCGCGGCGCACGCCGAGGTGATGGAGGTCGCGGCCGCCCTGCACGCGCCGGTCGGGCACTCCCTGCGCGGCAAGGAGTGGATCCAGTACGACAACCCGTACGACGTGGGCATGAGCGGCCTGCTCGGCTACGGCGCCTGCCACGAGGCGCTGCACTCCGCCGACCTCGTCGTGCTGCTCGGCACCGACTTCCCGTACGACTCCTTCCTGCCGCAGGCCCGCACCGTCCAGGTCGACCACGACGCCACCCGGCTGGGCCGCCGCACCGCCCTCGACCTCGCGGTGCACGGCGACGTCTCCGCCACCCTGCGCGCCGTGCTGCCGCTGCTGGAGCAGAAGCCCGACCGCTCCTTCCTCGACGACATGCTGCGCCGCCACTACCGCGCCCTGGAGGGCGTGGTCGGCGCCTACACCCGGGACATCGAGAAGCACCTGCCGATCCACCCCGAGTACGTGGCCTCGGTGCTGGACGAGGTGGCCGCCGACGACGCGGTGTTCACCGTCGACACCGGCATGAACAACGTCTGGGCCGCCCGCTACCTGCAGCCCAACGGGCGCCGCCGGGTGATCGGCTCCTTCCTGCACGGCTCGATGGCCAACGCGCTGCCGCACGCGATCGGCGCCCAACTCGCCTTCCCCGGGCGGCAGGTGGTGGCGATGGCGGGCGACGGCGGCCTGTCGATGCTGCTCGGCGAGCTGCTGACGGTGGTCCGGCACCGGCTGCCGGTGAAGACGGTGGTCTTCAACAACGGCGCGCTCGGCATGATCAAGCTGGAGATGCTGGTCTCCGGCTACCCGGAGTCGGAGATCGACAACGGCGACGTCGACTACGCCGGGATCGCCCGCGCGATGGGCATCCCGGCCAAGCGGGTCACCGAGCCGGCCCGGGTGCGGGAGGTACTGGCGGAGGCGCTGGAACGGCCCGGCCCGGCCCTGGTGGACGTGGTCACCGACCCGAACGCGCTGTCCATCCCGCCGCACATCACCGCCGCCCAGCTGAAGGGGTTCGCGCTGGCCGCCGGCCGGACGGTGCTCTCCGGCGGCGTCGGGCGGATGATCGACCTGGCCCGGTCCAACCTCAGGAACATTCCCCGCCCGTAGCGGGTCGACACGCGCTCTTGCCTGTGGGGCAAAAATATTGCCCATGCGGCAGGCGAGGTGTCCACTGGACACATGACCACCAGCCCAGCCGGTCCGCCCGAGGAGCCCCTCGTCCCCGCCGTCCCCGTCGCTCCCGGCGGCGACCACGAGACGCAGGAGGTGGCCGGCCTCGCCGCCAGGCTGCGCGACCACCGGCTCGGCAGCCGCCTCACCCTGGAGGTCGCCGCCGCCCGGGTCGGTCTGTCCCCAGCCTACTTGTCCCGACTGGAGACCGGACGCCGGCAGCCCTCACTGCCCGTCCTGCTCGGCCTCGCCCGCGCCTACGGCACCTCCGTCTCCGGCCTGCTCGGCGAGACCTTCACCGAGCCGGACCCGGTGGTGCGCGGCGGCGCGATCGAACCGGGCCGCGCCGGCGGCTGGGGCTACCGGCGGGCCGGCGCCCCCGGCCGGGCGATGCAGGCGCTGCGCGTGCACGTCCCCCCGGGCGTGCAGGACGCCGTGGTCCGCGTCCACCCCGGCGAGGAGTGGCTCTACGTCCTCCAGGGCCGGCTGAAGCTGACCCTCGGCGAACGCGTCCACCTGCTGGAGGAGGGCGACTCCGCCCACTTCGACTCGCTCACCCCGCACTGCATCGCCGCCGACTCCTCGTCCGGGGTCGAACTGCTCTTCATGCACACCCTGCTGCAGAGCCCCGGCGGCGAACTCTGCCTCGGTGGCGGCCCCGCCGCCCCGCACCACTGACCCGACGTCAGGAAACCCGGAGGAGATCCCCGATGGCCGAGACCGCCGCCACCCCCGCCCCGAACGCCGTGCCCGCTCCGGACACCAGGGCCGCCGATGCCCCGAAGACCATGGACGCGGGCAAGTGGGCCAACCGCCGCGTCTACCACCGCCTGGTGATCTACACCGCCGGCATCCACATCTTCGCCGGCTTCATCATGCTCCTGTTCGAACTGGGCAGCCGCAACAAGTAACCCCCCCCGCCCCGGCCGCCGAGGACCACCCCCGGCGGCCCCGGCCCGTTCCGGCCCTGGCAACCCGGGCACCCTCACCCCAGGCACCGCGCTGGCCCCGCCCGCCCGGTCCCCGGCGGCCCCGGCGGGCCCGGGCGTGCTCGGTCGACCCCAGTGCCCCGGCCGCCCGGGCGCGCACAGCGGCGGTGGCCCCGAGACCTCGTCAGCCGCCCCTTCCGCCCGCCCACCTCGCCCGGTCCCTGGTCGGCCCCAACCGGTCCCGGAGCCGTAAGCCTGGGCATCGTCGCCCACCCTTTCCCGTTCCGGGCCCGCCCGATCCCCGGGTCCTTGGTCGGCCCAACCGGTTCCGGAGCCGTAAGCCTCGGCACCCTCACCCCAGGCGCCGCGCCACTCCCGCCCGCCCGCCGACCCACCTCGCCCGCCCCTTCCCGTTCCGGGCCCGCCCCGGAGCCGGTCCTCAGGCCGTGCGCAGCACCTCGCACAGGGCCGAGAGGGCGGCGGGGAAGGCGCGGTCCGGCGGGGTGGCGTAGCCGACGACCAGGGCCGGCGGGGCGTCCGGGACGAGGGCCCGCTCCGTCAGGTACCAGCCGAGGCCGGTGAGGACCAGGCCGGCGGCGCGGGCGCGGTCCATCAGCTCGGGCTCCGGGAGGGAGCCGGGCGGCAGTTCCAGGACGGCGTGCAGCCCGGCGGCGATCCCGGTGACCCGCACGTGCGGGGCCCGTTCGGCGAGCGCCGCGACCAGTTGGTCCCGGCGGCGCCGGTAGTGCAGCCGGCAGCGCCGGACGTGCCGGTCGTACCGGCCCGAGGTGATCAGTTCGGCGAAGGTGAGCTGGTCGATCACCGGGCCCATGGTGTCCGCCGACTCCTTGAGCCGGGCGACCGGTTCGACCAGCTCGTCGGGCAGCGCCAGCCAGGCCAGCCGCAGACCGGGCGCCAGGCTCTTGGCGGCGGTGCCGCCGTACACCACCCGGTCCGGGGCGAGCGCCTGCATCGCGCCCAGCGGCTGCCGGTCGTAGCGGAACTCGCCGTCGTAGTCGTCCTCGATCACGTACCCGTCGTGCTCGCGGGCCCAGCGGACGGCGGCCGCCCGCCGGTCGGCGGCCAGCGCCGCGCCGGTCGGGAACTGGTGCGCCGGGGTGAGCAGCACCGCCCCCACCCGTCCCCCCGTCAGCCCGGCCAGCAGGTCCGTCCGCGCCCCGGCGCAGTCCAGCGGCAGTGGTGCGAGGCCGAGCCCGGCCGCCCGCAGGGTGTCCCGCTGCGGCGGCAGCCCGTACGTCTCGACGGCCACCCGCTCCGCCCCGCGCTCGCGCAGTGCGGCGGCCAGCAGGGCCAGGCCCTGGCCGAAGCCGGCGCAGATCAGCAGCCGGTCCGGGTCGGTGCGCACGCCCCGCACCCGGGCCAGGTAGTCGGCGAGCGCCCGCCGCAGCTCGATCCGCCCCAGCGGCGAGCCGTAGTCGAAGGCCTCGTGCGGGGCCACGGCCAGCGCCCGGCGGGCACTGGCCAGCCAGGCGGTGCGCGGGAACAGCGAGAGGTCCGGGCGCCCGGCGAGCAGGTCGTGCCGCCCGGTGGGGCGGTGGCCCGCCCGCAGCCCGACGGCCGGTCCGGCGGGCCGGGGCGCGGCGCGTTCGGCGACCGTCGTCCCGGAGCCCTGCCGGGAGCTGAGCCAGCCCTCGGCGGTCAACTGCCCGTACGCCTCGACGACCGTGTTCCGGGCGATCCCGAGGTCCTCGCCGAGCGCCCGGGAGGACGGCAGCCGGGTGCCGGGCGCGAGCCGTCCGTCCTGGACGGCCTCGCGCAGCGCGTCCTCCAGGGCGGCGCGCAGTCCGGCCCCGGCGGCGCGCCGTTCGCCGAGGTCGAGGTGCAGATCGCCGCCGAACGCGGTCCAGGGGGCGGCGGCGCGGGCGGCGCGCGGGGCGCTCCGGGGAGCGCTCGGCTCGGCGCCGGGGGTGGTTCGCGGGCGGCTCATGGCGGGATTATCGCCGCAACCCCCGCGGGCCCCGGACGTCCGATACATTGCGCCGGACGCACGATCGCGCTGGGGGTGGCGAACATGGCGTACCAGTACGGGAGTTCAGCCGTTCCGCAGCGAAGACGGCGGCCCGGCCGCGGCGGCTGTCCGACCGCCTTCCTCCTGCCGTTCCTCTTCGCGCCGCTGGGCGGTCCGCTCGCCGCGCCGGTCCTGGTTCCCGCCCTCATGCGGGCGCAGACCCCGCCGCAGCACGCCACGCCCGGACAGCTGGCGATCCTGGTGGGCATCGCGTACGCGGTCGCCCTGCTGGTGGACGGCCGGGCGGGCGGGGGCCGGCGGGCGGTCGCCCGGTGGGTGGTGCCGGTCCGGGCGGCCGTGCTGACCGCGGCCTGCTCGCTGGTGGCCCACCTGGTCGGCGAGTACCTCGTCCCGAAGGTCTTCGGCGCCGGCCAGGACCCGGCGGCGGCGAACGGCTACGCCCTGCAGTGCCTGCTGGTGGGCGTGTTCGCCTGGGTGTGGCGCCTGGGCGTCCGTTCCTGGGCGGGCGAGCCGGTGGAGCGTCCCCGGCCCCGCCGGACGGCGCCGGCCCCGGGTTCGGACCGCGCCTCCGCGCGCACCGCCACCGTCGGCCGCCCGGCGGCGGGGGAGGTGTGGGTGGCGATGGTCCCGTTCCGGGACCGCGCGGAGGCGGCGCGGCACTACTGCGTGGTCGTGGCCGCCCGGGCCGGGTACGTGGAGGTCCTGCAGATCACCAGCAAGGACAAGGACCACCGCGCCGACTACATCCGGATGGAGAACGAGGGCTGGGACCGCACCGGCAGGCCGTCCTGGGTCGAGATCGGGATGGCGCCGCGCCGGGTGCCGTACGGGAGCTTCCTCTCCGACCACCCGCAGGGCCCGTGCCCGCCGCGGATCTGGCGGGAGATCCAGCGCCGGCAGGCCGCCCTGGGCGCCGCCCGGCCGCCCCGCCCGCCCCGCCCGCGCCCCTCCGGCGGCCCGGCCCCGTCCGCCCGCGGCTCCCGCCGCCCCTGAGGCCGCGGCCCGCAGGCCCTCGTCGGCCCATCGCCTCCGGCAGGACCACCGCCGGGTTCTTCATCCGGGCGGTGCGGACGGTGTTCTGAGCAGTCATCGGATGATCCTCCGGAGCAAACTGCCCGCGTTCACGTCACGCGGACCGGTTAACGTCCGTCAATGAACTGACGGATCCCGACGCGAGGGTGTGACAGATGAACGGGGAAGACCTCCTGGCCGAGCGCTTCGAGGAGCACCGGCCCCATCTCCGGGCGGTCGCCTACCGGATGCTCGGCTCGCTCAGCGAGGCCGAGGACGCCGTCCAGGAGACGTGGTTCAAGCTGAGCCGGTCGGACGTCGCCGAGGTCGCCAACCTCGGCGGCTGGCTGACCACCGTGGTCGGCCGGGTCTGCCTGGACCTGCTGCGCTCGCGCGGCGCCCGGCGTGAGGACCCCCTGCAGGACCAGGACGGCCGGGAGGTGCGGCTGCCCGATCCGATCATCGGCGGAGCCCGGGCGATCGACCCGGAACAGGAGATCCTGACGGCCGACTCGGTCGGCATCGCGCTGATGATCGTGCTGGAGACGCTGGCCCCGGCGGAGCGGCTGGCGTTCGTGCTGCACGACCTGTTCTCGGTGCCGTTCGACGAGATCGCCCCGATCCTCGGCCGCACCTCCGCCTCCACCCGCCAGCTCGCCAGCCGGGCCCGCCGCCGCGTCCAGGGCGCCGCGCCCGCGCCGGACGCCGACCTGGCGCTGCGCCGCGAGGTGGTGGAGGCCTTCCTGGCCGCCGCCCGCGGCGGGGACTTCGACGCGCTGCTCACCGTCCTCGACCCGGACGTGGTGGCCCGCTCCGACGGCGGCGCCCTGCGGCCGGCCACCTTCCGGCGCGGCGCGAACGAGGTGGCGACCGGCGCGAGCGCCTTCGGCGCGCGGTTCGCCGGGGAGTCCCGCCCGGTGCTGGTCAACGGCGAGCCGGCCGTGGCCACGTTCCTCGACGGCCGCCCGGTCTCGCTCGCGGCGTTCACCGTGCGCGGCGGCAGGGTCGTCGAGCTGAACATCTTCACCGACCCGGAGCGCCTGGAGCGCCTCGGCCTGTCGGCGGCCTGAGGCCCGCCCGCCGGCCGCCCGCGCCGTCGGCCGCCGCCCGGGGGCCTCACCCCGGGCGGCGCCCGGCGTCCGGTGGAGCAGCCACCACAGCACCGTCCAGCAGACCGCGACGCCCAGGCAGGCCCCGGCCGTCATGGTCAGGTACAGCGGGTCGGTGGAGTGCCGGGCCGCGCTCAGCCGCCCGCCCACGGCGATCACGGCGCCGAAGTACACGACGTTCAGCACGAACGCGACGACGCCGTGCCCGGTCTGCTCCAGCAGGGTCAGCGCGGTCAGCGCCAGCGCCGTGCAGCCGAACGACGGCCCGGCCAGCTGGAGGAAGCGCACGGCCTGCCCGGCGGTGGCCGGATCGTCGGAGAGCCGCGCGGCCAGCGGCGCGCCCGCCGTCCACAGCACCGCCGTCACGGCGAGGTAGCAGCCGGCCGTCAGCAGGCCCCCGGTGCGCACGGCGCGCCGGGCGGCGCCCCGGTCACCGGCGGCGCCCGCCTGGTTCACCAGGATCGCGACGGCGGAGCCGAACCCCACGGCCGGGACGACCACCGCGCTCTGCAGCGCCGAGCCGAGCGCGAACCCGGCCACCGCACCCGGGCCGAACGGGGTCACCACGCGCAGCAGGGCCAGGTTGACGGCGCAGAGCAGCAGGAACGAGGCACCGACCGGCACCCCGACGGACACCACCGCCGCCCGCATCTCGCCCCGCCCCCGTCGGCCCGCCGGCGGCCCGACAGCCCCGCCCGCCGCAGCAGCGCCGCGCCGAGCAGCACCTCCACCACCCCGGCCACCAGGGCGGAGACCGGCAGCGCGGTCAGCCCCCAGCCCGCCCCGAGCCCGAGACCGCCGACCCCGGCCAGCAGCAGGCCCGCCGAGCCGAGCGTCAGCAGCATCCCCCGCCCGGTCGCGCCGGAGCCGCGCAGCACGGCCGCGCACAGCTCGCCCAGCGTGCCGACCGCGTTCACCGCCACCATCGCGGCCAGGAAGGCGAGGAACGGCGTCCGGTCGGCGGCGGGCACGTCGAGCAGCGCCCCCAGCGGCCCGGCGCCGGCCAGGACGACGGCGCCGCACACCAGGTGGCAGCGGACGCCGATCCGGGCCGCGGCGGCGAGGTGGCCGGGCAGCTCGCCGCGCCGCCCGCTCCCGGCGGCGCGCGCGGCCACCACCTGGAGTGCGATCGAGAGACCGGAGTTCAGGGCCACCAGCAGGAAGCCGACGGGCGTGTAGAGGGACCGCAGGTAGAGCGCGTGCCCGCCGGCCGCGCCCAGCATCGCCACCACGGCGAACTGCGCGCCGAGGGCGACGGCCTCGCTCAGCACGACGGGCGCGGCGAAGCCCGCGATCCGGCGGACGGTCGGTGGCGGCACGGTCGTCCGGGTCATGGCTCCCCCCGCTCGCACGCTGTCCGTCGACCATGCCAAATTTCCGGCCCCGTACGGAACCCCGGACACGCCCCTCCACCCGCCCCCGCCCGCCCCCGCACCTCCCCGGCACCTCCCCGGCACCGAGGTGCGGAAGGATGTCGAAAAAATCTTTCCGGCGGATGTCGAAACCCGGCTGGGCGGCTCCGACCGAAGGTGAGAGCGCGCCGCACGGGGCGTGCGGGACGGGAGGACACCCAAGATGAAGTACCTCGTCACGATCTACGGCAACCAGGCCAAGTGGGACGCGTTCCCGCCCGAGGAGTGGCCGACGGCGATCGCCAAGCAGGAGGCGTTCAACAACAGGTACCGCGAGACCGGCGAACTCATCGGCGCCTACGGCCTCGCCGACGCGGCCGCCGCCCAGCTGGTCCGCCGCGCCGAGGGCCTGCCGGTCGTCACCGACGGCCCGTACCTGGAGACCAAGGAGTACATCGCCAGCTTCTACCTGCTGGACTGCGAGAGCCTGGAGCGCGCCCAGCAGATCGCCGCCGACATGCCGTTCGCGGACGTCGAGCCGGTGGAGCTGTGGCCGATCCTGCACGAGTCCCCGGCGAACGCGGCAGACGTGTGAGCGTCGGCCGGCTGCCGGATCCGGGCGGTTTCGAGGGCCTGCTGCGCGACCTCGCGCCGCAGGCCCTCGGGACACTGGTCCGCCGCTACGGGCGCGGGCAGTTCGACGCCTGTGAGGACGCCGTGCAGGAGGCGCTGCTGGCGGCCGCCACCCAGTGGCCGGCCGAGGGGGTGCCGGAGAACCCGCGGGGCTGGCTGGTGACGGTCGCCGGGCGGCGGCTGGCCGACGCCGTGCGCAGCGAGGCGGCCCGCCGCCGCCGCGAGGACGCGCTCGCCCTCGCCACGCCGCAGTCCGCGCTGCTCAGCCCCGCGCCGGACGCGGCGTCCGCCTGCGGCCGGGACGACTCCCTGCACCTGCTGTTCCTCTGCTGCCACCCGGAGCTGTCCGCGCCCAGCCGGATCGCCCTCACCCTGCGGTCCGTCGGCGGCCTCAGCACGGCGCAGATCGCGGCGGCGTTCCTGGTGCCGGAGGCGACGATGGCGCAGCGGATCAGCCGCGCCAAGCAGGCCGTGCGGGCGTCCGGCCTGCCTACCGGAGAGCTGTCCGAGCGCCTCGCCGAGGTCCGCCAGGTCCTCTACCTGATCTTCAACGAGGGCTACACGGCGAGCACCGGCGACGACCTCACCGCACCCGAACTCTCCACCGAGGCGATCCGGCTGACCCGGCTGCTGCTCCGGTTGGTCCCGGACGACGCCGAGACGGCCGGGCTGCTCGCGCTCATGCTGCTCACCGACGCCCGCCGTCCGGCGCGCACGGGGCCGGGCGGGGAGCTGGTGACGCTGACGGAGCAGGACCGCTCGCTGTGGGACCCCTCGCTGATCGAGGAGGGCGTGGCCCTGATCATCCGGACCCTGCCGCACGGCCGGCCGGGGCCGTACCAGCTCCAGGCGGCGATCGCGGCGATCCACGACGAGGCGCCGGACGCCGAGTCGACGGACTGGCCGCAGATCCTCGCCCTCTACGACCTGCTGGCCCGGTACGGCGAGAACCCCTTCATCGCCCTCAACCGCGCGGTGGCGCTGGCGATGGTCGAGGGCCCGGCGGCCGGCCTCGCCGCCCTGGCACCGCTGGAGGCGGACAAGAGGTTCGCCCGCCACCACCGCCTCTTCGCCACCCGGGCCCACCTGCTGGAACTCCTCGGCGACCCGGCGGCCGCCGAGGTCCACCGCGAGGCCGCCCGCCGGGCCACCAGCGCCCCGGAACGCCGCCACCTGACCGAACGGGCCCGCCGCCTGGAGGCCGGCGTTCCCGACGACAACACCGGAGGAAGCACATGACCCAACTCCTGAGGATCCAGAACTTCAACGTCTCCAGTGACGGCATCGCCGCCGGCGAGGACCAGAGTCTGGAGCGGCCGTTCGGCCTCGACGGTCCCGAGCGGCTGTTCTCCTGGGCCGGGGCGACGGCGAGCTGGCCGATGCGCACCGACCCCGGGGGCAGCCGGGGCCTCGACGACTACCTGACCCGGGACTACGCCCGCAACATCGGCGCCGAGATCATGGGCCGCAACAAGTTCGGCCCCCAGCGCGGCCCCTGGCAGGACCACGAGTGGCAGGGCTGGTGGGGGGAGCGGCCCCCGTTCCGCACCCCGGTGTTCGTGCTGACCCACCACGAGCGCCCTTCCATCACCCTCTCCGACACCACGTTCCACTTCGTCGACGCCGACCCGGCCACCGCCCTCCGGCTGGCCCGGGAGGCGGCCCAGGGCCAGGACGTCCGCCTGGGCGGCGGGGTGACCACCATCCGGGAGTTCCTGGACGCCGATCTGGTGGACACGATGCACGTGGCGGTCTCCCCGGTGAAGCTCGGTTCGGGGCTGAAGCTGTGGGAGTCCCCGGACGAACTGCGCGACCGCTTCCACCTGGACGTCGTCCCCAGCGCGAGCGGCGTGACGCACCACCTGTTCTGGCGGAAGTAGCCGGTACGCAATGGCGGCCCCGGGAGGACTGCGCAACCTCCCGGGGCCGCCTGCCGTTCCCGGAGACCGGCGCATGACCGAACGCACCGTCGCCCGCGACGACGTGGGCCTCGTCCGTGGCCCCTCAGGCCTTCCGCTCCGCCTTCCACTCCTCGGCGAGGAGCCCGAGCAGCACCTGGTCCAGGAACTCGCCCAGCACCCAGGCCGAGGAGCGCAGCACGCCCTCGCGGACGAAGCCGTTGCGCTCGGCGGCGCGCAGCATCGCGGTGTTGTCGGCCAGGGTCTCGATCTGGAGCCGCTGCAGGCCGCGCACCACGAAGCCGTAGTGGCACAGCGCCGCGACCACGTCGGTCCCGTAGCCCTTGCCGCGGGTGGACGGCAGCAGTCCCAGCCCGATGTGGGCGGTCCGGTTGTGGGTGTCGATGCCCCACAGGGTCGCCGCGCCGACCAGCGCCCCGCCCTCCAACTCCACCACGGAGAAGGGGACGTTCACCTGGTTGGTGTCGTCCACCACGAGCCGGGGGTCGTTGGAGCCGGGCGTGATCGGCCGCCACGGCCGGCCCTCGGCCCGCGCGGAGTTGACCACGTCGTCGTAGAGCTCGGCCAGCAGGATCGGGATGTCTTCCTCGTGCCGGGCCCGCAGCCCGATGGTGTCGCCTCGAAGCATGCCGTCCTTCCTATCTGACGGATCGTCCGTCGGCAAACCAATTAGCCAGACCCCACCGACATCCTCGCCGAGCAGCCCGGCGCCAAGGTGGCTTACAGCACCCCGGTCGACCGGCTCCACCTCGACCGCAAGCGCCTCCGCGGTGCGCTGTCGGGCTTCAGCCGGGTCCTGAAGGCGCACTACGACCGGTCGTTCTGGCCGATGTGGTGGACCGAGGCGGTCAGCGTGGAGGAAGGTCGGGCGACGGAGTTCTCCTACTACGTCGGCGACACCGTCGCGAAGCGCTGGCGCGAGGCCCGCGCCGAGGGGTGAACGACGGTTACTGGATGCCGGTGACGGTGAACGCCCCCTACAGCTCCACCCGCCGCCAGCCCTCGCAGCCGCCCGGCTCCGCGGGGACGGCGGCGAAGTCGTAGCGGACGCTCCCGGGGCCGAGGGCCAGCAGTGAGATCGAGGACGAGCCCCAGATCCGGCCGTCCCCGAACTCGCGCCGCTGGACCAGCGCGGCGGGGTCGTCGAGCGCCAGCCCGTCGCCGGTGACGATCGGCAGCCAGCCGCCCCACGCCTCCTCGGCCGTCGCGGCGCCGGGGCGCGGCCGCGGCCGGGGCTCGGTGGCGAAGCGGGCGCGGAAGTGGGCGGCGCGGGCGGCCATCAGGGTGCGGATCCGCTCGGAGGCGGTGCGGCTCTCGGCCAACCCCTGCGGCCCGTCGTTGAGGACGACGCTCAGGCCGGTCGGCAGCTCCAGTTCGGCGGGCCGGCCGCCGCTGCCGCCCCAGCTCAGCACCCGCGCGCCGGACGGCCGGACGACCACCAGGTGGAACGGGTCGTAGCGGTCGAGGTCCAGGTCGCCGAGCCGGCCGCCCCGGACGGCGAACAGCGGCAGCTCACCGCGCGAGAGCCGTGCGCCCTCCGCCGCCGGGGTGCCGAAGCCGTTCAGCAGACACGCGGCCACCGGCCCCGTATCCGCACCGCCAGGCTCCACCGCGAGCCACGTCCCGCCCGCGACCAGGTCCAGCCCGCCGACGGCCGAGGCCTGGGCGGGCCAGTGGTGCCCGGGCGGCGCCCACCGGCGTCCGGCGTACTCGTCCCGCACCGACAGCAGCAGCACCGGCACCGCCGCCGCCGGCTCGATGCTCACGAACGCCGTACACACGTCCGGTCCCCCTGACCTCGTCGGTACCACCCTCCCCGCGATCCTCGCACGAACGTTCGTGGACCGGGAGTGGCCCGAGGCCTTCCGCCCGACCGTCCGGTCGTGCCACACTCTCCGCCCGGCCCCTCGGCCGCCGCACCCGAAGTGGCCCACGATTCCGATGGCCGAACGTACCGGGACAGTGGGCCGCCGGTTTCCTAGGCTGGTGGCCATGACGACGACGAACGACAGCGCCGAAGCCACCGTGTCCGCCCCGGCGCAGCGGATCTCCCTGCCCGAGCTGGCGCCCGAGTTCTACAAGGCGATGTTCGCCATGGAGCGCACCGCACGGCAGGGGGTGGACCCGGTGCTCGCGGAGCTGGTCAAGGTGCACGCCTCGATGATCAACGGCTGTGCGTTCTGCATCGACATGCACTCCACCGACGCGCTCAAGGACGGCGAGCAGCAGCACCGTCTGCTCTCCCTCCCCGCCTGGCGCGAGACCCCGTGGTTCACCGCCAAGGAGCGCGCCGCGCTCGCGCTGACCGAGTCGATCACGCTGCTGACCCAGGGGCACGTGCCGGACGCCGTGTACGACGAGGCCGCCGCCCACTTCGAGCAGGCCGAGCTGGCGCAGCTGATCGCGCTGATCACCACCATCAACGCCTGGAACCGGATCGGCGTGGCTTCCCGGCTCAGCCCGGCCGCGAAGTAGGGGCCGCCGCGATGAGCACCGAACAGCGGGACAGGGCCCGTCGTCTGCACGAACTCCACCGCCCCGGCGCGCCGCTGGTGCTCGCCAACGTCTGGGACGCGGTGGGCGCCCGGCTGGTCGCGGCCGCCGGGGCGCCGGCCCTCGCCACGGCGAGCGCGAGCGTCAGCTGGGCGCTCGGCAGCGCCGACGGCGACGCCGCCGACCGGGACGCGGTGCTGGCGCAGACCGCGCTGGTGGTCCGGGCGGCCGGGCCGCTGCCGGTCACCGCCGACCTGGAGAGCGGGTTCGCCGACACCCCCGCCGGCGTCGGCGGGACGGTCGCCGCGCTGCTGGCCACCGGCGCGGTGGGCGTCAACCTGGAGGACGGCGCCCGGCCCGCCGCCGAGGCGGCCGAGCGGATCGCGGCGGCCCGGGCGGCGGCGGACGCGGCCGGTGTGCCGCTGTTCGTCAACGGCCGCACCGATGTCTTCCTGCGGCGACTCGGCGCGCCGCAGGGGCGGTTGGACGAGGCGGTCGCCCGCCTGCGGGCCTACGTCGAGGCGGGCGCGGACGGCGTGTTCGTACCGGGGGTGGCCGACCCGGCGGTGATCGCCGCGCTGGTCGAGGCCGTCCCGGCGCCGCTGAACGTGCTGGCCGGGCCGGGTTCGCCGGCCGTGCCGGAACTGGCGGCGCTGGGCGTGGCCCGGGTGAGTCTGGGGCCGGGCCTGGCGAAGGCGGCGTACGCGGCGGTGCGCCGCGCCGCCGAGGAGGTGTACGCGGCCGGGACGTACACCGCGCTCGACGGCGGGCTGGACTACGGGGAGCTGCAGGGGCTGTACGTCACCGGGTGAGCGGGCTCACCGTGCCCACGGCGTGGTCGGGCAGGTTCCCGCTGGCGCGGCGGCCGGCGCCGGCGCGCCCGGCCCGGGCGCGGCGGTCCGCCGCACGCCGGTCACAGGCCCTGCCCGATCTGGCCGCTGAGGCCGGGGTGGGTCATCTGGCCGGTGCCGATGGCCTCGATCTCGGTGGCGGCCTTGCCGACCAGCGGCAGGTCCTTCGCGTGGTGGATGACGAGGTCGGCGGGGGAGAGGGTGAGCCCGTTGGACAGGCCGCCGAGCGCGTCCGGGGAGGACGCGGTGGAGGTGGCGGCGGACGCGGCGGGAGCGGCGGCGGCGAGACCGGCCACGGTGAGGGCGGCCAGGGTGGCGAGTTTCTTCATGAACCCCCCAACGACCCGGGCCGCCCTCGGTCACCGCAGGGTTCGGACGGTCACCCGCAGCGTCCGCACGCTGTTGCTGACGAACGACCCGATCGGCTCCGGCACCGGCCCGTCGGCGAGCGCCAGCGCGGGGTAGCGCTCGAACAGCAGCCGCAGCGCCGTCTCCGCCTCCAGCCGGGCGAGCCCGGAGCCGAGGCAGAAGTGCGGGCCGTGCCCGAAGGACAGGTGCCGGTTGGGCTGCCGGGTGACGTCGAAGCGGTCCGCGTCCGGGTAGTGGGCGCCGTCCCGCCCGGCGGCCGCGTACGAGGCGAGCAGCGCCTCGCCCCGCCGGATCACCGCGTCGCCGACCGGGATGTCCTCGCTCGCGTAGCGGAGCGGGAACTGGCCGACCGGCGAGTCGTAGCGCATCGTCTCCTCGACGACCGCCGACCACGGCACCGTGCCCTCCAGCACCAGCCGCAGCTGCCCGGGGTGGGCGAGCAGGGCGCGGACGGCGTTGGTGATGAGGTTGAGCGTGGTCTCGTGGCCGGCCACCAGCATCAGCAGCAGGGTGCCGACCAGCTCGGTCTCGCTGAGCCGGTCCTCGTCCTCGCGGGCGGCGATGAGGTCGGTGGTGAGGTCGTCGCCGGGCTCGGCCCGCTTGGCGGCGACCACCGAGCCGAGCAGCGCGAACAGCGACTGCTGCGCGGCGACGGCGGCCTCGGGCGTCGCGGAGCTGGAGACCAGGGTGTCGGAGAGCTCGTGCAGCTCGTCCTGCTGCTTGGGCGGCAGGCCGAGCAGCTCGCCTATCACCTGCATCGGCAGCGGATAGGCGAAGTGCTCGCGCAGGTCGAAGCCCTCCGACGCGCCCTCCAGCCCGGCGATCCGGTCGAGCAGCGCGACGGCCCGGGCCTCGACGGCGGGCTGCAGGGCGGCGACCCGGCGCGGCGTGAACGCCTGGGTGACCAGGCCGCGCAGCCGCCGGTGGTCCGCACCGTCGGCGGTGATCATGCCGGGGACGGTGACGAAGGTGATCAGCGGCCAGCCCTCGGGCAGCAGCCCCTCCCGGAAGGCCGTCCACAGCTGCGGGTTCTTGCCGACCCGCGGGTCGGCAAGCAGCTCCTGCAGGGTGTCGTGGTGGGTTACTGCCCAGACCACCACCCCGCCAGGGAGCTCCACCAGGACCGCCGGGCCGGCTTCCCGGAGTCGGGCGTTCTCCCCGTGCTGGTCGCGTCCGAGGGCGTCGAGCCGGACGGGTTCGGGCCGGACGGGTTCGGGCCGGACGCCGCCGTCTCCTCCACCGGGGCCGGGCCGACGGCCGGGTCCTGGTCTTCCGGGGCCGGGAACGGTATCTGCGGCGGTGTCCATGCGGAGGGCCTCTCGGGGGCTGGCGGGCGGGGCGGGGTGAAGGCGCTGTAGAGCACCGGAAGACTGACCAGGGCCCGCGACCAGGGGGACGGTCGCCAGGCCAGCTCATGGGCGGGGACGGCCAGTTGGAGGTCCGGCAGCCGGTGCAGCAGGGTCTCGACGGCGGTCTCGACGATGATCCGGGCCGGGTGCTGGGCCGGGCAGACGTGCTTGCCCGCGCCCCACGCCAGGTGCGCCCGGTTGCCGCCGATCGCGCCGTGCCCGAGCGCGCCGGGGCCCTGGGCGGCCGGGTCGGCGTTGGCCGCGGCCAGGCCGAGCACGAGCATGTCGCCCCGGCTGATGTACTGGCCGCCGAGCACGGTGTCGTCGGTGGCCCAGCGGCCGGGGAAGTTCTGCGTCGGCGGGTCGCGCCAGAGCACCTCCTCCAGCGCGTCGGCGACGGTCAGCCGGCCGCCGGTGAGGGTGGCCCGGAAGCGGCGGTCGGTGAGCAGCAGCCGCAGCGTGTTGCCGGTCCAGCAGATGGTGGTCTCGTTCCCGGCGACCATCATCACCACCAGGTGGTGCACCGCCTCCTCGTCGGTCAGCGCGGCCGGGTGGGCCAGCAGCCAGGAGGTGAGGTCGGCACTGGGCGTGGCCCGGCGGCGCTGCACCAGGTCCACCAGGACCGCCTGGAACTCCTGGTTGGCGCGCACCGATTCGGCGCCGCTGTCGGCGATGTGGTTGATCAGCCGGATGAGGTGCGGACCGGCGTCGGAGGGCAGGCCGAGCAACTGGGTGAAGACCAGCAGCGGCAGCCGGCGCGCGTACCGGGTGACCAGGTCGGCGGTGCCGTCCGGGCCCCAGCTGTCGATCAGCGCGTTGGCGGCCGTCTCGGTGGTCCCGCGCAGCTGCCGGTGGTCGATCCGGGCGAGCGTGTCGGCGACGGCGGCGCGCAGCCGCTGGTGCTCGGCGCCGTCCAGGTTGAGCAGGGTCGGGCGCCAGGAGGTCATCGGCTGGAGCCGCGAGTCCGGCGCCAGCCGGCCCTCGGCGGGCACCCGCCAGCGGCGCGAGTCCTTGGAGAACAGCGCCTCGTTGCGGGTGAGTTCGAGCAGCTCGGGGTAGCCGAGGACGAGCCAGGCCTCGACGCCGGGCTCCAGCTCGATCGGCGCCACCGGGCCGTACTGGGCGCGCAGCCGGGCGTACAGGCCGTGCGGGTCGTCGGCGACGGCGGCGCCGTACAGCGGGGTGAGCGGCACCCCGACGGGCAGCCCGCCGGGCAGGGTCCCGCGGTGGGTCGCGGCGTCGGCCGGGCCGCCCGCGTGGGCGGGGCATCCCGGCGGCGGGACGGCGGCCGTGCCGGCGGGCTCGGGAACGGTCATCGCTGCAGCTCCAGGACGGCGGTGCGGTGCAGGTGGTCGACGAAGTCGATCAGCAGGTCGTACGCCGCCCGCCGGTCCCGGGCGTCGCAGTGGAGGATCGGCGCCCCGGGCAGCAGGTCCAGCGCCGCGCGCAGTTCCTCCTCCGGGTAACTCGGCGCGTCCGGGAAGGTGTTGACCGCGACGGCGAACGGGATCTGCTGCTCCTCCAGCCGGCCGAGCACGTCGAAGCTCTCGTCCGGGCGGCGCAGGTCGACCATGGCGATCGCGCCGAGCGCGCCGCGCGACAGGTCGTCCCAGAGCGGCCAGAACCGCTGCTGGCCGGGCGTGCCGAACAGGTACAGCGCGAGCCGCCGGTTGAGCGTGATCCGGCCGAAGTCCAGCGCCACCGTGGTGGTGGTCTTGCCGCCGCGCCCGGTGAGGTCGTCCACGCCGGCGCTGGCGGCCGTCATGGTCTCCTCGGTGCGCAGCGGGGTGATCTCGCTGAGCGAGCCGACCAGGGTGGTCTTGCCGACCCCGAACGGTCCGGTGACCAGGATCTTCACCGCGCCCTGGACGGACGGCGGCAGGTACTGCGGTTCGGCGGGCGGACCGGAGGGCACGGCGGTCACCGGACCGGCGAGCGGGTCAGCGGAGTTGGCGGAGGCCAACGAGCACCTCTTCGAGGAGAGTGGTGGGCAGGCGCTCGGCCTGCGGGACGGGCGGGAGCACCTGGACGGCGCCGAGGTCCCAGAGGTCGCCGACCAGCACCTTGACGACGCCGAGCGGCAGCCCCAGGTGGGCCGCCACCTCGGCGATCGACAGCAGGCTGCGGCAGAGGTCGATGATCCGTTGGTGCTCGCGGTTGAGCAGCGCGTCATCGGGGAGCTCGGGCCGCTCCGGTAAGGCGCTGACCAGGCTCTCGATCGCCAGCTCGGGGCGGGTGGAGCGGCTGCGGCCGCCGGTGATGACGTAGGGGCGGACCGGGCTGCCGCTCACCGGTGGCCCCCCGCCGCGAGGTCGGCGCGCGGCGGGCTGGTGAGATGGGTGCCGATCCGCTCGACGAGGACCTGCATCTGGTACGCGACCAGGCCGGCGTCGACGGCCTCGCCGGTCACCACGGCCAGGTGGGCGCCGGCGCCGGCGGCGACGATGAAGAGGTAGCCGCCGCCGTACTCGATGATGATCTGCCGAGTGGCGCTGTGGTGACCGCCGAAGCCCTGGGCGACGCCGCGGGCCAGCGACTGCAGGCCGGAGCAGGCGGCGGCGAGGCGCTCGGCGTCCTCGCGGACGATGTTCTCGCTGCGCCCGATCTCCAGGCCGTCGTTGGACACCACGACGGCGTGCTGGACCTCGGGGACGTTGATGATGTCGGCGAGCAGCCAGCCGAGGTCAGGGGTGGTGGTCATGGAACTCTCCGGAACGCTGGGGAAGCTGGGGGGAAGAGGGAAGGGAAGGGTCGTGCGGGGCCGGGGCCGGGGAGTGGCCCGAGGGATGGAGACCGGCCTGGTCCTGGCCGAACGGGCCGCGGGGGCGGACCCGGTCCTGCCGCTGGACCTGAGCCTGGGCCTGAGCCTGAATCTGGGCCTGGGCCTGGTACGCCGCCTGGGACTGGGAGTTGGCCCGGGCGGCCGAGCGGCCGCTGGCGGTACCGGCCTGGAACATCGACATGAACGCCTGCGCCTGCTGCGCCGAGCGGTACGGCGGAGCCGGCGGCGGGGCGCAGGCGGCGTCGGCCGCGTGCCGGCTGGCGGCGCGGCCGCGCCGGTGGCTCCGGCGGGGCAGCGGCGGCGGCGTGGCGCCGCCGGCCGAGGGGTCGCCCGCCGAGGGTCGCCCGCCGGGGCCGCGGCGTACGGGGGCCGGCCGGCGGTGCGGCGGCCGGCGGGTAGCCGGCGGGCGAGGGGTAGACGGGCGGGTAGCCGGACGCCTGCGCCGGGTCGTACGGACCCACCGCGCCCTGGCCGGGCCGCGTCGGAGCCGCTCCGTACCCGGTGCCCCGGCCCGTCCCGGCCGGCGGCGGGCCGCCGCGGCGCGGGCCGCCCCCGAACACCGCGTCCTCCACGCCGAGGCCCGGCACGGTCGGCGGCAGCGGTTCGGTGAGCAGCGCGTTCGGCAGCAGCAGCACGACCCGCACCCCGCCGTACGGCGAGGGCGCGGAGCTGAGGGTGACCCGGAACCCGTACTGCTCGGCGAGCCGGCCGACCGCCGCCAGGCCGAGCTGCGGCACCTCGCCGAGGCGGGAGATCTCCACCGTGGAGCCGCCGGCCAGGGCGGCGGAGGCCTTGGCCACGGCCTGCTCGGGCATGCCGACGCCGCCGTCGTCGATCTCGATGACGGCGCCGTTGTGCACGGGCATCAGGGTGACGAACACCTGGGTGCTGGGCGGGGAGTAGCGGGTGGCGTTGTCCAGCAGTTCGGCCACCGCGTGGATCAGCGCCTCGGCGGCCGCGCCGACCACCGCGGTCTCGATCCGGCTGCGGATCATCACCCGCTGGAAGGGCAGGATGCGCGACTGGGCGCCGCGCACGACGTCCTCCAGCGAGACCGGCTCGGGCCAGTGCCGGCCGGCCCGGGCGCCGCAGAGCACGGCCAGCGTCTGGGCGAGCCTGGCCTGTTGGGCGGCGGCGTGGTCGGCCTTGAGCAGGCCCTCCAGCAGGGCCGGGTCGTCGTGGGTGCGCTCCATCTCGTCCAGCAGGGCCTGCTGGTCGTGCGCCATCACGAGGATCCGGCGGGCCACGCTGAGGAAGGCCCGCTGGGTGGAGGCGGTGAGCTCCTGCTCGTGCTGGACGGCGGCCAGTTCGGCGTTGCGGCGGGAGAGTTCGGCGGTGAGCCGGTCGCGGAGGGCGGCGATCTCGCGCTGCTGGTCGCCGGCCCGGCGGCGCTGGGTGGCGGCGACGGCGCGGTAGCGGGTGGCGGCCACGAGGGCGAGGACGGCGAGCACGCCTGTTGCCGTTGCGCACCACTGAGTCATCGTCACGCGGCGAATTCTAGGGTGATGATCCTACGAAGGTGTGACCGGATCTCGCCAAGTGACCGGATCTCGTCGATATCCTGTCAATACCGCGCCAATCCGTACTGCTTCGGACCCGATCGGACGGTCCGTGGACCTCCGATCGGTGCACCACCGGCCCTGCTAGTGCACAGTGGACAACCGGTGCAACAGCAGTAACGCGACGTCGTCCGGACGCGAACGCCGTTCGGTGACGTTCAGGGTGAGCAGATCGGCCAGTCGTTCCAGCGCCGGACCGGGCTCCACCCGCACCGGGCCGGCGTTGCGCGCCCACAGCTCCAGCCCGCCGAGCATCCGCTGCACCGACTCGTCGTAGTCCTCCTCGCGGTCCTCCACCAGGCCGTCGGTGTAGACGAGCAGCGTCTCGCCGGGCGTCAGGTGCTCCACCGCCAGCGGGTACGGCCGGTCCGGGGCGACGCCCAGCGGCGGGCCGCCGGGCAGCTCCAGCTCCACCGCCCGGGCGTCCTCGGAGAGGCGGACCGGGGCCGGGTGCCCGGCACGGGCGGCCCGCAGCGTGCCGTCGGCCGGGTCGAGGGTCAGATAGAGGCAGGTGGCGAACAGCTCGGTGTCCAGCTCGGCGAGCAGCCGGCTGGTGCGGGCCAGCGTGGCGGCCGGATCGTGCCCGTCGGTCGCGTACGCGCGCAGACCGCTGCGCAGCTGGCCCATCACCGCGGTGGCCTCGGCGTTGTGGCCCTGGACGTCGCCGATCACCAGGCCGATCCGGCCGTCCGGCAGCCGCAGCAGGTCGTACCAGTCGCCACCGATCTGCATGCCCTCGGTGCTCGGCAGGTAGCGGGCGGCGCTGGCGATCCCGGGCAGCCGGGGCAGGGTGCGCGGCAGCATCGCGCGCTGCAGCTCGGTGGCCCGGTGGTGGTGGGTGTCGTAGAGCCGGGCCCGCTCCAGGGACTGCGCGAGGATGCCCGCGAAGGCGGAGTAGAGGGTGCGGTCCTCGCGGCTGAAGACCCGTTCGGTGCCGAAGGTGATCAGACAGGAGCCGACCTGCCGGCCGGAGGCGACCAGCGGCAGCACCGCCCACGCGGCCGGGGCGAGCGGGCCGCCGGCGGTGTCCGCCCCCGGCGGCCGCTCGCGTTCCCGCCCCCGCCCCCGCCCGCGTCCCCGCCGGGCCGGCTCGCTGAACAGCGGGGTCGAACGGGCCAGCGCGCGCTGCATCACGCCCTCGGACAGGTCGGCCAGCCGGGTCAGCTCGGTGCGCCGGGGCCCGCCGTAGACGGTGTGCGCGACGGGCAGCAGCCGGCCCTCGTCGACCAGGTCCAGCACGATGCTGGCCGCTCCGAAGGCGGGCCGGGCGACGTCGGTCACGGTGGTGGTGACGTCCCGGACGGTGACCGCCCGGGACAGCGCCCGGGTGAGCGCCAGCAGCAGCGCGGACCGGGCCGCGGCGGCGGAGGTCCCGCCGGCGGCCGCCCCGGTGTTCCCGGCCCTTTGGGCGACGCGGCCGGTGGCCGGGCGTTCGCCGGGGGCGCGGCCGTGGTCGAGGTCGGCGATCAGCCCGGAGATCCGGACCGGCCGGCGGTGCACGTCCAGCATGACCTCGCCGGTCTCCTCGATCCGGATCACCCCGCCGCCCCGGCGCGGCACCCGGTAGCGGATCCGGTAGGGGCCGCCGGTGGCGAGCGCCTCGGCGAGCGCGGCCTGGACGTCCGGCAGGTCCTCGGGGTGGACGACGAGGTCGAGGTCGGGCGCGGGGGACGGGCCGCCGCCGGCCGGGGCGGGCCGGTCGACCAGCCGCAGCGCCTGGGCGTCCCAGTGGGTCTCGCCGGTGACCAGGTCGCGTTCGAAGGCGCCGTGCCCGGCGGCGCGGACGGCGAGCGAGAGCAGCGGGTGGGCCGTCCCGGCGGCCGGATCGCCGTCCGGGCCGGGCCCGGGCCGCACCCCGTTCGGCGCGGCGCCCCCGGTGCGCGGCGCCCGGGGCGCCCCGGCGTGCTCCAGCAGGTACGCCAGCCGGTGCGCGCAGGCGTCCGCCAGGGTCTCCAGGACGTCCAGGTCGCGTCGCGGGACGGTGCCCCGGTGGGCGAGCGCGAGGACGAGGACGCCGGTCGGCTGCTCGTCGACGATCATCGGCAGGGCGACGACGGCGACCATCCCGGTGCCCATGCCGGCGTTCCGGTTGGGGTAGTCGACGCTGGTGCGTTCGGGGCTCAGCAGATAGGGGCGGCGCAGCTTCAGCGCCATCGCGGCGGGCAGCTCACTGGCCGGGTCGACCACGCTGTAGCGCTCGTGGGCCCAGTCGGGCAGGCCTTGCGAGGCGGTGAGCCGGAGCATGCCGCCGGGGTCCAGCAGATAGAGGGCCGAGCCCTCGCCGGTGATCCAGCCCGGGCCCTCGGCGAGCACGGTGCCGAGCAGTTCGGCGGCGCTGGTGCAGCCGAGCAATAAGCGGACGCAGCGCATGGCACTGCGCGCGGTGGGGCTGCTGCGCGGGTCCACGGGACGGCCGGCCTCTCCGGTTCCTTATGGGGCGGTTAATTCTTAATACCTTATTTCTTAAGTGGGTGAGGCGTGGGGCGAACGGCGACTCCCGGGACGCCCGCTCACCCGGGGTTCGGGCGCCCCCTTTGGGTCCGGTACCCTTCTCCGTACGACGTGCCGCCGTGCAGGCGGGGCGTCCGCGGTGCGGGGCTATAGCTCAGACGGTTAGAGCGCTTCCCTGATAAGGAAGAGGCCACAGGTTCAAGTCCTGTTAGCCCCACAGCACGCCGAAGGGCTCGGAGCGTTCCCCGCTCCGAGCCCTTCGGCGTTCCCCGTTCCCGGCCGGCGCCGCTCGGCGGCCGCTCAGGGGCGGGGCCAGCTGCGCAGTCCGGCGGTCAGCACGGTGATCATGCGGTCCTGGGTCTCCCCGAGGTCCTCGGCGAGCTGGAAGGCGCCGCCGGTCGACAGCGCGGCGAAGCCGTGGGCCAGCGAGCGGAAGGTGCGGGCGGCGTGGATCGCCTCGGAGCCCTCCAGCCCGTACCCGCGCAGCACCGCGACGATCACCCCGACCAGCCGGCCGGCCGCCGCGACCAGGTCCTCGTCCGGCTGCGGTGCCTGCGGCAGGGCGCCGTAGCGGTGCGGGTGCTCGGTGGCGTACGCGTGGTACGCCCGCAGGACGGCGGCGACCGCGGCGTCCCCGCCGCGGCCGAGCGCGGCCTCGGCGAGCCGGTCGGCCAGCTCCCCGGTCACCCGAACGGCGACCAGCCGGCGCAGTTCGGCCAGGCCGCCGCTGACGTGCTTGTACAGCGAGGGGGTGGCGACCCCGGCGCGGGCGGCCACGGCGGCCAGGGTGAGGGCCTCGGGGCCCTGCTCGTCGATGAGGGCGAGGGCGTGGTCGACGACCTGCTCGGGGGTCAGTCCGACTCGGGGCACTGCGGTTCTCCTAGCGGGGGGAGGGGCTGACGGGGACGGTGGTGGCGCTCAGGCCAGGTCGGCGAGGAAGGCCAGCAGGGCGTCGGCGGTGGCCCGGGGGTGGTCGGCCATCGGGTAGTGTCCCGCGCCCTCGATCATCACCTTGCGCGCGTTCAGCGCGGCGGCCTGCCGGTCGGCGACCAGCTCCGGCTTCGCGAAGTCGGGGTCCTTCGCGCCCATCACGACCAGGGCCGGGCAGCGCACGGCGGCGGTCCAGCCGACGGGCGACGAGTCGCCGCGCACATAGCCCCGGGTGGCGGTCTTCCGGCCGGGGGTGCGCATCGCGGCGACCAGCGCGGCCACGTACTCCTCGTGGTCGGCCGGCTTGGGGCCCGGGTAGGCGGCCTTGCGGTGGTAGAGGCCCCAGAACGCGGGCGAGTGCACCAGCAGCGCGCCCATCGCGCCGACCGCCAGGCGCTGCAGCGCGCCCGGCGGCACGTTCTCGACGAAGGCGTCCAGCAGGACGATGCCGGCGACCCGCCCGGGGGCGTCCCCGGCGGCCTTCACGACGCTGGCGCCGGTGTACGAGTTGCCCGCCAGCACGGCCCGGTCGATGCCCAGGTGGTCCAGCAGGGCGAGGACGTCGCCGGCGATCGCGGCGGGGGAGTAGTCGTCCCAGAGGATCGAGGACTCGCCGAAGCCGCGCAGGTCCATGGTGATCACCCGGCGGCCGGCGGCGGCCAGCAGCGGGCGCAGGTGCCGGTAGGCGGCCCGGCTGTCGAGCATCCCGGGGAGCAGCACGACCGGGGCGCCCTCGCCGTGCTCGGTGTCGTCGAAGGCGATCCGGCCGCCGGGGAGGTCGAGGTGGCGGGTGACGGGAGCGGTGGTGCCGTTCATGGGGAGCCTCCTGGGCCGGGGATCGTCGGCGATCGCTGATAGCCATAAAGCTAAGGCTAATAGCCTTAGCCGTCAAGCCGTCGGCGGCGCCCGGCCCCGTCCGTGGGTTCGGTCAGACTCCCTCCACCTTGAACGGGTCGTGCTCGGCCAGCAGCTTGTCCAGCCGCGCCTGGTCGACCCGGGTCACCAGTTCGGAGGTCTCCTGCCGGTCCCGGACCACCTTGGCGAGGGTGAACGTCGAGGTGATCGTGTAGAGCAGGCCGAGGGCGAGGAAGGCCCGGGTCCACGGCTCCACCGGGAGGAAGGCGATCCCGGCGCCGAGGGCGATGGCGGAGAGGGCGAAGGACAGCACGGCCTGGATGTGGTACGCGGCCGTGGTGCGGGACTGCATCGGTGCGCTCATGGGCGTCAGGATGGCCGCGCCGGACCCGGTCGCACATGAGTAGGGGTACTCAAGTGAGGGGCCGTTCGTTGACGTCCCGACACGTTCGGTAGTGTCAGTTGTCATCAAACGTCCCAAATCGCCCATCGGGTCGCGTGGAGCCCGGTCCGTATCCTGCCGTCACCAACGGATGGCTTGGAATCGGGGGCCTCTCGGATTAACGTTTGATAACGCAGCGCGGTCCGCAACGCCGTACCCAGACGGCACCGTGCGCCGTCGCCTAATCCCGCCGGCCGGCCTCCGGGCAGGCCAGGGAGCCGGGGAACCACGTTCCTTGGGGTGAATCGGCCAGGCCCTGGCCCGTCCAGGTCCAGCCGTAGGAGACCTTCCTGCTCCGAACCCGTCAGCTAACCCGGTAGGCGCGAAGGAAGGAAAGGAGCGCGCCTCCGTGGCGTCGACGCATACTCCGGCACACCCGTCCGGCACCCAGCTGCTCGACCACCCGGGCCCCTTCGCCGGGCACGGCCCGTTCGGCGGCCCCGCCGACGAGACCGCCCCGCCGACGGCGGAGACCAGTAGGCACCGGATGCCCCGCCAGGGCCGCGGCACCGCTCCGCTGCTCGGCGTCACCGCCGTCGCCGCCACCCTGGGCGCCACCGGCTTCGCCTCCGCCACCCCGGCCGCCGCGCCCGCCGTCGAGGCGCCCGACGAACTGCCGGTCGCGCTCTCCGCCGACCCCGGCCTCGCGCTCGCCGCCCGCATCCAGCAGCAGGCCGACAGCCAGCGCACCGCGGCCGAGGAGACCGCCCGCGTCCAGGCCGCCCAGGAGGCCGAGGCCAAGCGCGCCGCCCAGGTGGCCCAGCAGGAGCAGGCCAAGCGCGCCGCCGAGGAGGCCGAGAAGGCCAAGCTCGCCGCCATCAAGCTGCCGGTGAACGACTACCGGCTCTCCGCCCACTACGGCCAGAGCGCCCGCTACTGGGCCCACCTGCACACCGGCCTCGACTTCGCCGCCGACCAGGGCGAACCCGTCTACGCGGTCGGCCAGGGCACCATCACCTCGGCCGGCTGGGCCGGCGCCTACGGCTACCGGATCGTCGAGACCCTGCCCGACGGCACCGAGATCTGGTACTGCCACCTCTCCTCGATCATCAAGGGCTCCGGCAAGGTCGTCCCCGGCCAGCAGATCGGCAAGGTCGGTGCCACCGGCAACGTCACCGGTGCGCACCTGCACGTCGAGGTCCGCCCCGGCGGCGGCGCCCCCGTCGACCCGGAGAGCTGGTTCGAGCAGCGCGGCGTCACCCCCTGACGCTCCCCCGGCCTTCCGCCGCGCCCCGCCGGACCGCCGTCCGGCGGGGCGCGGTGCTGTCGGGGGATCAGCAGGTGACGGGCGCCGTGACGGTCGCGGTCGCCCCGTAGCCCCAGGTGGTGGTCAGGAGGGTGGCCGTCACGGTGGAGCCGCACGGCGCGGTGGCCGCGAGGTAGCCGAACCCGCGCCCGCCGGGCGGGAGTATGCCGCTGCCGGTGTCGGTGCCGAGCGAGGCGCCGCCGACGACGCCGAGGGTCAGGGTGTACGAGGCGGTCTGCGCCGTCCAGCCGGGGGTCGGCGTCGTGTAGCCGCCGGCCGTCACGCCGGTGCCGTCGACCGTGATGCAGACGCGGTTCTGGAGGACGCCGTAGAAGCCGTCGGCGCAGGTGGAGGTCGAGGCGACCGCGGTGGTCGCCGTGGTGCCCGTGGTCTGCGCGGTGGCCTGGGTGGCGCCCGCGACACCGAGCGAGGACAGCGCGGTACCGGCCGCGAGGAGGGCAGCGAAACGCTTCACGAGGGTTCTCTCCTTCGAAAACGGTGGAAAGGGAGGATGCGAAGCGCATGTGACATGTCACGCTCCACTCGACGGATGATTCCACCGTGCGCGATCCATTGCTCGTGATCGGCCCCAAAGTCCTGGATGAGTACCGGAATTGACCGTCCGGTGGCTCGAATCCACGGTGCCGCCGGGCTCCCGGCACCCCGACCGGGGCGACGGGAGCCCGGCGCGTTCCTACTCCTCGTCCTCGACCGGCTCCAGCCCCGCCAGGTAGGCGTCGATCTCCGCCTGCCCCGGCTCCGGTGCCAGCTCCGGGAACTCGTCCACCAGCAGCCGCGGCAGTCCCGGCACCGTCCACGCGCCGGCGAGCTCCAGCGCCACCTCGACCGCGGCCTCCTCGAACGCCCCGAAGTCCCCGGCCAGCTCGTCCGGCATCGGCCGGCCCAGCGCCGTCAGCTCCGCCAGGTTCCGGTAGCTGCGCCGCATCAGCCCCTGCTCCAGCAGCCGCCGCGCGCCGTCGGTGGCCATCCCGACCGCCAGCGGTCGGGCCGCGCCGTCCCAGCCCCCGTCGTCCACCGGGTCCAGCACGCCGTCCGCCTCCAGCGCCGCGAACGCCGCCGAACGCTCCTCCCGCGGCAGCTCCCGGAACCCCTCCAGCCAGGCCCGCACCGCCGCCTCCCCGTCGGTGTCCACCCCGGCCGCGCGCAGCAGCAGGGTGTACAGCCGGGGCCAGGTCACCAGGTCCGCCCGGCGCAGCAGCCCGGCCGCCACCTCGCCCTGCCACTCGGCCTCGGCGTGCAGCCGCTCCTGCCGCTTGGCGTTCAGCCGCTTCGCCGCCCGCTGGTGGTCGACCAGCAGCCGCACCGCCGCGCCGTACGCCAGCGGGTCCTGCCCCGGCTCCGGCTGGACGTACAGGTGGAGGCGCTCGTACAGCAGGTGCTCCACCGCGGCGGAGGTCAGTTCGGGCCAGCCGTCGTGCATCCTGCCGCCGCCCAGCTCCAGCAGCGCCAGCACCGCCCGCAGCGGGGCCTCGGCGACCGGCTCGCGGCCCTCCGCCTCCGCCCAGGCGAGCAGTTCGGCGGCCTTGGTGCGCGGGGCGAGCCGCAGGTCTTCGTCTTCCATAACCACGAACCGTAACCGCTGGTCGGCGGTAGGGTCGGGAGCCATGGTTCCCGTCCGACTCACCGGCGCCCGGCTGGCCATCCGCGAGTTCCACCACACCCCCGAGGACGTGGACGCGCTGCACGCGGTGTTCGGGGATCCGGAGGCCACCCGCTACCTCCCGTTCGCGCCGCGCGACCACGAGACCTGCGCCGACCAGGTCGCCCAGTTCGTGGAGGAGGCGGAGAAGGAGCACCGGGAGGTCTACCGGCTGGCCGTCACCCGGCTCGCCGACGCCGACGACCCGGCCCGCGCCGTCCCGGTCGGCAACGCCGCGCTCGGCCTCGTCCCCCACCACGCCGCCCAGCTCGGCTACGCCCTGCGCCGCGACGTCTGGGGGCTCGGCTACGCGGGCGAGGTCGTCGGACTGCTGCGCGACCTCGCCTTCGGGCCGCTCGGCCTGCACCGGCTGGAGGCCCGGGCGGACGTCGACAACGCCGCCTCGATCCGGGTGCTGACCAGGGCGGGCTTCCGGCTGGAGGGCCGGGTCCGGCACGACTACCGGCGCCACGACGGCTGGCGCGACGCCTACCAGTACGCGCTGCTCGCCGACGACGTCCCCGCCGGGGACCGGGCGGCCGGGAACCCCGCTCAGGGGGGATAACCCCACCCCCGGTTCGCCGGGGAGCCGGATGTCCCGCCCGGGCGCGCTTTGACAGGCTAGGGGAGTCAGCAGGAGAGACCCCCCAGAGCCCGAACCGCGACCGACCCGAGGGACCGAGACCCGGCCATGAGCACCCACAGCATGCAGCGCAACGAGTACGACGCGTACGACGGCGGCGAGAGCCACGCCGTCTCCCGCCGCATCGAGGAGCCGCCGTACGCCTGGCGGGCCCCGTTCACCTCCTACTTCTACCGCGAGATCGGCTACACGCTGACCGGCCTGCCGGTCGCGATCGTCGGCTTCACCGTCGCCGTCGTGCTGTTCTCGCTGGGCATCGGCACCTTCGTCACCGTGCTCGGCCTGCCGGTGCTGGCCGGGCTGACCGCCGCCGCCCGCGGCTTCGGCGGGCTGGAGCGCGCCCGGGCGCGCGGCATGCTCGCCCTGGACGTGCCCGCCCCGGCGCCGGTGCGGGCCGCCCGGCCGGGTGCCTGGGGCGCGATCACCGCCCGCCTCGCGGACGCGGCCGGCTGGAAGGCCGTGCTCTACCAGGTGGTGATGTTCCCCTGGGCGATCCTCAGCATGACGCTGTCGCTGGTCTTCCTCTGCGTCGGCTGGACGCTCACCTTCTACCCCCTCTACCACTGGGTGTTCCCGCGCTACACCGACTGGTCGGGCTACCGGGTCTTCGACTTCACCGACAACGACGGCGTCCGGCACGTCTACGACATCCAGTCGCCGCTGCAGATCGCCGGGGTGTGCCTGATCGGGGTGCTGTTCGTCTTCCTGACGCCGCAGCTGGTGCGCGGTCTGACCAACGTCAACCGCCTCGCCGCCCGCGGCCTGCTCGGCCGCTGACCCCGGGCCCCGCCCTCTCGGCCCCGCTCTCTCGGCCCGCCCTCGCGGCCCCCGCCCGGACGCCTCCGGGTGCGGGGCCGCGCGGCGCGTGGTCGGATGGCCGCGATGGCCGACCGAACCGTCCGCGCCCCGGCTCCGCCCGCCGCCCCCCTGGTCACCTCCCGCTCGCTGGACGAGTACTGCGAGCTCTTCGGCCTCACCCGCGCCGGGATCGCCGCCCTGCCGGGGCCGCTGCTCGACTGCCCCGGCGGCGCCGCCGCGCTGGTCGCCGAAGCCCGCCCGCTCGGCTGCCGGGTCGTCGCCGCCGACCCGGTGTACGCCCGCCCGGCCGAGGAGATCACCGCCCGGGCGCTGGCCGCCCGGGCCGCGATGGCCGCGGCGATGGCGGCCCGCCCCGACCTCTACCCGGCCCGCCGGCAGCGCCGGCCCGAGCACTACCTGCGCGGCTGGGACCGGGCCCGCCTGCTTTTCGCCGCCGACCGCGCCGCCCACCCCGGCCAGTACGTCGCCGCCGCGCTGCCCCGGCTGCCCTTCGCGGACGGCACCTTCGCCCTCACTCTGAGCGGCTACCTGGTCTTCGCCTACCCCGAGCTGTTCGGGCCGGAGCGGCGGCTGGCCGCACTGGCCGAACTGGTCCGGGTCACCGCCCCCGGCGGCGAGGTCCGGATCCACCCGCTGAACGACGGGGAGGGCCGCCGCAGCACCGGACTGGACGCCGTCCGCCACGCCCTCGGCGAGCGCCGGATCTCCAGCGAGATCCGCGTCCTGGCGCCCACCGACCGGGGTGACCGCGCCCGCCGGGTGCTCGTCCTGCGCCGGGTCGGCCACCATCGGTAATAGGTGAACAGCCGGTGTGCCCCTATACTCACCGGTCATGACCGAGATGTTGATCAAGCCGGCCGCGGTCTCGGACGCCGACCGGCTCACCGCCCTGATCCAGGACTGCTCCGCCTACCGCGGCGACTACGCGCCGATGATCGCCGGCTACCGGGTGACGCCCGAGTACCTGGCCGAGCACGAGGTCCACCTCGCCGTCCGCGCCGACGACGACCACCTGCTCGGCTTCTACGCGCTGATCACCGACATCGCCGATCTCGACCTCATGTTCGTCGCCGACGCGGCACAGGGCCTCGGCGTCGGCCGCCGGCTGATCACCCACCTGCTCGACCGCGCCCGCGCCCTCGGCGTCACCGGCGGCATCCGGGTGGTCTCCCACCCGCCCGCCGAGGCCTTCTACCTGCGGATGGGGGCCGAGCGGGTCGGCACCTTCCCGGCCCGGCCGCCGATCGGCTGGGACCGGCCCGAACTCCGGTTCGCCCTCTAGCCTCCGTCAGTCCCGCGGTTGCCCGGACCCCGCCGTCGGCGCCGTCGCCGTGGCGGTGGCCGACGCAGGGCGCGTTGCGCCGTCCGCGGCCGGCCCGCCCTGCTGCTGCGGCAGGAACGCCGGCGCGTCCAGGCCCGAGAGGATCTTCTCCGCCAGCCAGCTCCGGTCCGAGCCGTACGGGATCCCGTCCGGCGCCATCAGCCGCCCCGCCACCGCGTCCCGCAGCCGCCGCGCCTCCCCGGCCGGCAGCCGGGACATCAGCCCGCGCGCCGCCAGCAGCGCGTGGTACTGCTCGAACCCGGAGCGCGGGCGCTCGATCGCCTCCAGCACGCTCGGCAGGTCGGCCAGTGCCGGATCGCCCTGCATCAGGGCCAGCGCCTGGATCCGCCGCCCCTCCGAGCCGTCCGCGAACAGCTCCCGCACCTGGGACGGGGTCAGCGCCGAGCGCCGGGCCGTCGACCGCACCTCGGCCACCACCCGTTCCGCCCCGGCCGCCCGGTCCGCCGCCGACAGCGAGCCGGGCAGGTCGTCCGGCTTCCCGTCGCTGGTGCCGACCAGGCCCAGGTGCTGCATCGCCCGCATCCGCAGGTCGTCCGCGCCCACCTTGTCGCCCTTGCGGTCCCGGTCCTGCCCGGCGAGGAAGAGGTCCAGCGCCTGGTCGGCGTCGGAGAGCACCCGCGGCAGCGCCAGCCGGGTCAGCAGCCAGCCCGCCAGGAAGCCGAGCAGCAGGAAGTACAGGACCAGCGCGGCCGCGAACGGCGCGGTGCCCGGGCCCCCGCCCAGGGCCGGGGCGAGCGTCGTGCCGAGCCGGCCGAGCCGCTCGCCGAGCGAGCCGAGCTGGGTCAGCCCGACGCCCAGCAGCACCTTGGTGAGCCAGTCCGAGACCTGCTCCAGATTGGTGTTCGGCGCGTACGAGCCGTGCGGTTCACCGCCCTCGGCGGCCGCCGCGCCGCCTGCGCCGCCGCGGACCCGGGGGACCCCGAACAGGAACCCCAGCGCCCCGCCGACCAGCGTCGCCGCGCAGGCCACCACCAGTCCGCCGCCCAGCGCCTGCCAGGGGTGCGGCCGTCCCAGCGAGAACAGCACCAGGCCCACCAGCCCCGAACCCAGCAGCATTCCGGCCGCCGCCCGCTGTGCCGTCCGCACGACCGCCGCGCCGCCGGTCCGCCGGTTCCGCGTCGCCATCGCCCACCACCCCCAGTGCCCGCACCCCACCCCTGCGGAGCGCGCGCCGACTCTAGCGGGGATGCCCCCGACGTCGAGGGCGTGATGCCCGGCCGGGGCCGCGGGCACACCCGGACGGACCCCTCCGGGAACGCAGACGGCCCGCGGGCTGCTCCTCGATCGCCGGGCCCACTGGAAGGGGCCGGGCGCCGAGGCACCGGGGATGTACCGGTGAGCCCACGGGCCGGGTGACTGCTGGGATTTCGCCTGCCGGGGGCCTGGGGCCCCGTCCTGCGCAGGCAGGGGCGGCTCTAGCGAGCAGCCACCTCACTCATCCTGATGGAACTCAACTCAGGATCACCTCCTTTCAGTGTGCCGCCACCATAGGCAGGCCACCGGGCGGAGGGCAACGCATTTATCCGGGTGCTTCCCGGCGGCCTTCGCAGGCCGATCAGGCGGACTTCACCTGGGACTTGAACTTCGAGAAGTCGATCACCTGGTCGGCCGGCGGGGACTGGACGCTCAGCGGCTTGTTGATGTCGGTGAAGTCCGCCTGGCCGCCGCCCTGGCCGGTCTTCTCGATCCGCACCGGGTACGGCGCGCCCTCGGTGGCGACGTGCACGACGATCTCGTCGCCGCCGCTGTTCTTCGACTTGAGGCTGAAGGTCTTCGTGCCGTTGACGGTGCCGGCCGAGCCCTTGGTGAGGCCGGTGGACTTGCCGTCCTCCAGGAAGCTCTTGGTGAGGTCCTTGAGGTTGCAGGCGGTGGTGAGTTCGCTCATCTCGGGGTCGTCCTTCACGCCCGAGATGTAGCGGCCCTTGAGGAGCTCGGCGGCCTGGGCGCCGTCCGCGCCGCCGCCGGCGACGTTGCTGATGAACTCGCTGTCGGGCTTCAGGTAGACCTGCTTGCCGTCGCCCAGCAGCTCGAACTTGCCGACCCCGGGCATGGTGACGGTGCCCTTGCACTGCCCCTGGGTGTCGACCGCGAGGTCGAGGGCCATGTTCTGGTCGGCGCTGCTGATGGTGCCCACGATCTTGACCGAAGTGGCGCCGGCCAGGGCCTCCTTGGACTTCTTCTGGATCTCCTCGGCACTGAGCTTGGCGGTGTCCAGCTTCGTGGCGGAGGCCTTGTCGTCGCCGCAGGCGGTCGCCCCGGCCGCCAGCAGGAGACAGACCGCGGCGGTACCGGCAAGACGCTTCGACAGCATGAGTGCTTCCTAACCCGGCGCGACGGTGCGCGTCCGAACGGGTGACGTTGCCCCTCAGTATGATCGAAGGATCATTCAACCGATCTTGACTCGCCGTGCTGTTACAGCTTCGTGGCGGGACCGCACCGCCCGGCGTCGCCGGGCATGACGAAGGCCCGGAGGACGAATCCTCCGGGCCTTCGGCTACTGAGTAGCGGGGACAGGATTTGAACCTGCGACCTCTGGGTTATGAGCCCAGCGAGCTACCGAGCTGCTCCACCCCGCGTCGGTGAACACAACGATACGGGGAAGTCGCCCGAATGGGAAATCGGTTCCACACCCACCCCTCGGCCCCCGCACGGCGCCCCTCGGCACCCTCGGCTCACCGGCCTTTCACCGGCCTCTCGACGGACCCCGCACGGGGTGCCGCCCGGCCCGCGTCCGGGCCCAGGCGGCGAAGCAGACCAGCGCCGCGAAGCACGGCACCATCAGCACCGCGTAGACCAGCAGGAAGCCGTGCGTGCCGAGGTCGGCCGCGGCGTTCCAGGTGCCGTGCAGGGCCGTCGCCAGGACGAGCCCGCCCGGCGCCGCCAGCCGGGCCAGCAGACGGCGCCCGGTGGTGAGGGCCAGCGCCAGGCCCAGCCCGGTCAGCGCGGTGAACAGCGGGTGGGCGAACGGCGAGAGCAGGCCGCGCAGCACGAAGGTCTGCACGGTGCCGTCGAAGTCCCGCAGGCTCGGCGGCTCGCCGAGGCCGATGCTGTCCAGCCGCTGCTGCTGGTCGTCGGTGAACGCCCGCCCGAGGTAGAGCGCGTTCTCGGTGAAGGCGAAGCCGCAGGCGGTGATCCCGCCGAGCACCACTGCGGCGGCCAGGACGCGCGGCCGGGACCGCGCCCGCCGGTGGTCGGGGAGCGCCGCGCGTGCGCCGGCGTCCGGGTGCGGTCCGGGGCGCGGGTGGGGCAGCGGGCGCAGGTAGGGGCGCAGCCGCAGCCGGCCGCGCGCGTGCGGCAGGGCGAGCCGGCGCTCGTACCCGCGCGGCTGCCGGTGGCCGGGGAGCGCCAGGGCGCGCCCGGGCCGGGGCGGCCGTCGTGCCGGGCCGCGCAGCGCGGCCGCCGGCCGAGCGGCAGCAGCAGGACGAGCAGGGCGGCGCCCTTGGCGCTCTCCTCGATCACCGGGGTGACCAGGTCCGCGCCCAGCGCCTCGCCGAGGCTGCCCTGGTGGGCGGTCAGATAGCTGCTGGCCCAGCCGTTGGCGAGGATCGCCACCGTGGTGGCGGCGCAGGTGCCCCAGCCGAGGCAGAAGACGGTGTACCGCAGCGGCACCCGGGCGGTCTGGTTGAGCCAGGCGAGTCCGCCGAGCACGAAGGGCAGCGGGACCGTCGCCAGCCCGAGGCCGACCAGCAGCCCGGCGGTGCCGGTCTGGCGGCGGACCAGGTGGAGGATCAGCACGCCGCAGCCGGCCAGGGCCAGGACGACGGTCGCGGTCAGGGAGGAGAACGCCGCCGAGCGGAGCGAGCGCGCGGCGCGGGCGGCGCGGGTTCCGGCGGGAGAGGCCGTCGGGGCGGCGGACGCGTCCGTCCGGGCGGGCCCGGGGACGGGCGCGGGGGCGGGCGCCGGGAGGGCGGGCACGAGCCGGTGTGCCCGGCGCCTCCGGGGCCCCGGGATGGTCCGGGTGCCGGCGGTGGGCGTGGGCATCTCTCGGTCGTCGGCGGCCCGCACGGTGATGTGGTACCCACCGCCGGACGGGGTGCTCACCCGGCACAGGGTAGGCCACCGCGCCCGGCGGCCGGGGGGAGTCGGGGCGGACACCCCGCCGGGGCCCCGCCGGGCAGTGGCCGCCGGGGCCGTCGCGGCCCGCCGGGTCGAACACCCGGCGCGGGTTCAGCGGCGGCGGAACAGCAGGTCGTGCACCACGTGGCCCTTGGCGAGGCCGGCCCGTTCGAACTTGGTGAGCGGGCGCCAGTCGGGTCGCGGCGCGTAGCCGGGGACGGAGCCGTCCGGGTGGTCCGCCGGCTCCAGCCAGCCGGTGCCGTCGCCCTCGGGGTGCAGGTTCTCCAGCTCCGGCGAGGCGGACAGCACGGCGAGCATCTGCTCGGCGTAGGGCTCCCAGTCGGTGGCGCAGTGCACCAGCGCGCCGGGCGCCAGCCGGGGGAGGACCAGCTCCAGGAACGACGGCTGGACCAGCCGGCGCTTGTGGTGCTTGGGCTTGGGCCACGGGTCGGCGAAGTAGACCCGCAGGCCGGCCAGCGAGGCGTCGGGCAGCATGTCGCGCAGCAGGATCACGGCGTCGCCGGCGGCCGGGCGGACGTTGGTGCTGCCGTCGCGCTCCAGCAGGCCGAGCAGGTTGCCGTGGCCGGGGGTGTGGACGTCGGCGGCCAGGATGCCGGTCGAGGGGTCGGCGGCGGCCATCGCGGCGGTGGTCTCGCCCATGCCGAAGCCGATCTCCAGGGTCACCGGCAGGCCGTCGAACAGCGCGGGCAGGTCGAGCGGCGTGCCGTCGATGGCTATGCCGTACTTCTCCCAGCCCCGGTCCAGCGCGCCCGCCTGGGCGTTGGTCATCCGGCCCCGGCGCGGCTGGAAGCTGCGGATGCGCCGCTCGCTGTGCTGGGCCTCGGTGGCCTTGTGCGGGTACATCGGCGCGGGGTACGCGGCGGGCGCCGCGGAGAGCCGGGCGGAGGGCGAGGGCGGGGGGATCGGGGCGGTGGCAGTCACAATCACCCGAGTCTACGGGGCCGTCGGCGGCGGGCCGGCGGCCCTGTGACGGTCCCCACGTCCCCGGGATCCGTCCGCTTCCTCAGCCGCCGGCGGCCAGTGCGGCCAGCGCCCGGCGGGCCACCTCCCGGCCGATCGGGAGCGAGGCCGTCGCCGCGGGGGAGGGCGCGTTGAGCACGTGCACCAGCCGGCGGGTGGAGCGCGGGTCGTCCGGGTCGAATCCGGCGAAGGCGAAGTCGTCCAGCAGCGAGCCGTCCCGGGCCACCGCCTGGGCGCGCACGCCCGCCCCGGCCCGGACCAGGTCGGCCGCCGTGACGGCGGGCAGCAGCCGCTGGACGGCCGCGGTGAACGCCCGCTTGGACAACGAGCGGTGCAGCTCGCCCACCTCGTAGCGCCAGTGCCGGCGGGCTATCTGCCAGGTGCCGGGGAAGGCGACCGTGCCCGCCAGGTCGCGTGGCCGCACGGTGCGCCAGTCGTAGCCCTCGCGGGCCAGCGCCGGCACCGCGTTCGGGCCGACGTGCACGTCCCCGTGCACGCCCCGGGTCAGGTGGACGCCCAGGAACGGGAACGCCGGGTCGGGCACCGGGTAGACCAGGCCCCGGACCAACTCCCGCCGCTCCTTGACGAGTTCGTAGTACTCGCCGCGGAAGGGCACGATCCGCACCCCGGGGTCGTCGCCGGCCAGCCGGGCGATCCGGTCGCTGTGCAGGCCCGCGCAGTTCACCAGCACCTGGCAGCGCAGTTCGCCCGCCGAGGTCTGCACGGTGACGCCGTCGGCCCGCCGGACGACCGCCCGCAGCTCGGCCCCGGTGCGGATCTCGGCCCCGGCCTCGCGGGCCAGCCGCGCGTAGGCGGCGGCCACGGCGGGGAAGTCGCAGATGCCGGTGGTCCCGATGTGCAGCCCGGCGATGCCGGTGACCTGCGGCTCGTACCCGGCGATGCCCCCGCGGTCCAGTTCGGTGACCGGGATGCCGTTGGCCCGGCCGCGCTCGGCCAGGGTGCGCAGCCGGTCCAGTTCGGCGGGCCCGGTGGCCACGATCAGCTTCCCGGTGACCTCGTGGGGGATGGCGTGGGCGCGGCAGAACTCCACCATCTCGGCGGCGCCGGCCACCGCGTAGCGGGCCTTGAGCGAGCCCGGCCGGTAGTAGACGCCGCTGTGGATGACCCCGCTGTTGCGCCCGGTCTGGTGGGCGGCCAGGCCGGGCTCCTTCTCCAGCACGGTGAGCCGCAGCCCGGGCCGGGCCACGGTCAGCGCGTACGCCGTGGCCAGCCCGACGATCCCGCCCCCCACCACCAGCACGTCGACGTCGTACCGCACGGCCCGCTCCTCGCCTCGCCTCGTCCGACCGTCCCCGTCCGTCCGCGATGCTGCCACGCCGACGGGGGCCGGTCGAGGGGGCGTCGGCGCCCCGGGGTTCCCGGTCAGGCCGGGGCGACGATCACCGCGCGGGCCCGTTCGGTCAGCTCGCGGACGCGGCGCTCGCCCTGGAACGGCTCCAGCCGGCGCAGCATCTCCACCACGTACTCGCGGCTGCGCTGCGAGGAGATCCGCCCGGCCACGTCGACGGCGCGTTCGCCGGCCGCCACCGCCGCGTCGAGGTTGCCCGCTTCGGCCTCGGCCATCGCCGAGACCACCAGCCGCAGGCCGTGCGAGCGGACGAACCCCTCGGTGGGCCGGGCCAGCGCCTCGCGGGTGAACTGGCGGACCTTGGAGGGCACGCCGAGGTCGCGGAAGCACTCGGCGGCGTCGGCCGCGAGCCGGTCGTAGGCGTAGAAGTCGATCCACGCCGGATCGGGATCCCCGGCGCGGGCCCGTTCGAGGGCGCTCTCCGCCGCCCCGAGCGCGGTCGCGCACGCCGGAGCGTTCCGGGCCTTGGCCTGGGCCCGGGCCTCGACCAGGTGGAAGAAGCTCATCGTCCGGGCGGTGGCCAGGCCCCGGTTGCGCTCCAGGGCGGCCTGGGCGAGGTCGACGGCCTCCTCGGCGAAGCCCCGGTAGCCGGCCTGCAGGCTCATCGAGGCCAGCACGTAGCCGCCGAGCGGCACGTCCGCGGCGGCCCGGGCGAGCCGCAGGGCCTGGATGTAGTAGCGCTGGGCGGCCTCGTGCTGGCCGGTGTCGAAGGCCATCCACCCGGCCAGCCGGGTGAGTTCGGCCGTCGCGCCGAACAGCGCCCGGCCCACCGCGTCGCTGTAGGAGGCGAGCAGCAGCGGCGCCGCCTCGACCCGCAGACACTCCGGCACCATCGACGAACGCCAGTCCCCGCCCCCGTACTTGGAGTCCCAGCGGCGGGCCTCCTGGGCGGCCTCACGGAGCTTGGCGGCGTCCGAGTGGCCGACCCGGTACGAGCCGGCCTCGGCGGGGGAGCGCGGCAGCTCGCGGGCCACCGAGCCGTCGGCGGGGGTGATCAGCCAGCGGGAGACCGGGGTCGCGTACGCCGCGACCGAGAAGGTGCCGGTCAGGCTGTCGCTCCAGCGCCCGCCGCCGGGGCCGCGCCGCAGGTCGAGGTCGACCCGCCAGAGGTCGGTGGCGGAGCGGACGGCGTCGGGGACCTCGCGCGGGAAGGCGAGGCCGAGTTCGGGCGCCGGGTCGGTGTCGCCGAGGCCGATCTCCTCCAGCGGCACCGGCCGGCCGAGCTTGCCGCCGATCGCGGTGGCGATCAGGTGCGGGACGGGGCCCTGCGGCACCATGCCCTTGCTGACCCAGCGGGCCACCGAGGTCTTGTCGTAGCGGAGCGTCAACCCGCGCTGGGCGCCAAGGTCGTTGACGCGGCGGGCCAGCCCCGCGTTGCTGATCTGAGCGAGGGTCAGGAGCGTGCCGAGCCGTTCGTTCGGTCCTCGTGGGCTGACGGTCATGGTGGCGGCGGCACCTCCTGCGGCCTCGTGCGCGGGGCCCGGGCGGCACCGGGCCGTAGCTGCTGTACCTAGAGTAGTCGGACGCGTTCCGACGGTTAAGAGGCCGCATTCCGGATGGCGGGATCGCGCGCCCGGGCCCGGGGCGGTGGACGGTCCGGGGGATTGGTCCGGACCACCCGGATCCGGCCGTCCGGGGGTGTTCGGGCGGAGCGCCGGAGCGTCGTGCTCCGGTCCCGTGTCGATGTGCGCCCGGCCGTGCCCCCTGGCCCGACCGGCTGGTCGGCGATTCGCTGGTGGTCGTGGGTCGGCCCGCCGTCGAGGACCCGGCGGGCCGGGGGATGCCGCCGCCTTCATCCCCGCGGGCGGCGGTGACGTCCGGGAGGGCATGCGGATGCCCTCCCGGGCAGAGCGACGCCTTTCGGCCATTTCGCGATGGCCATGACAGGGCGCCGTGGAGGGCGGTCCGGGCCATGGAGGGGGAGGCCCGGCCCGCCCCGACGGGGACGGGTGTCCGAGTGCCGCCCGAGTGCCGCCCGAGTGCCACCCAGGGATCGTCCAGGGATTGTCCGGGGATCGTCCGGGTGTTCGAAACCGTCTGCCGTCGTGCGCACCCGACCGCCCGGGCACGTACCGGAAACGACAACTCCGGTCGCCGGACGCCCAACCGGTGGCACCATGTCTTCTGACGGCGCGCCACGGGCCGGCCAGGGGGACCGCCCGCTGACGGGCGTGCCGCACGGTGCAGGTCCTCGGGCGGTGGAGGCGCGATGCGGTGGCTGACGGGCTGGTGCACGGGCGCTCCCCGACCGGGCACGCCGGCGCACGAGCCGCCCGGCGCGATCGCCCCGATCGCCGCGCGCCCCCTGTGGAGCGGCCCCGACCCGCTCTGGGCGGTCGGCGACTGGCGGCCCGAGGAGATCCGCCTGGTCACCCTCCGGCCCGGCGCCCCCGCCGTCGTCACCACCGGCCCCACCTCCCCGGACCCGGTCGAGGCCGGACCCGCCGTCCTGCGGCTCGCCGTCCTCGGCCACTGCGGCGCCACCGACGCCGAACTCGCCGCCGGCCTGGCCGCCGCCCGCGGCGGCGCCGTCCGCCACCTCACCGCCTGGCCCGGCGGCTACACCGCGGTGCTGCGCAGCGGCACCCGCTCCACCGTGCTGCTCACCGACCTGGCCGGCGCCCGGCCCGTGTTCCACACCCCCTGGGGCGGCGGCACCGCGTACGCCACCGCGGCCCTGCCGCTCGCCGACCTGGTCGGCGCGCCGTTGGACACCGGCCACCTCGCCGCCCGGCTCGCCTGCCCCGAGGCGCCGGAGGCGCTCGGCACCGGCACGCCCTACCTCGGCGTGCAGCGGGTGCCGCCCGGGCACGCGCTCGGCCTGCGCGACGGGCGGCCGTACCTCTCCGGGTACGACGAGCCGGGTGCCGGCGGCGCGCGCGGGCGCGGCGAGGCGGCGGCGGTCGGCGAGCTCACCCGGGCCCTGCTGGAGTCGGTGCGCTTCCGGGTCCGCACCAGCCCCGGCGGGCCGCCGGGGCGGGCCCGGCTCGGCGTCGACCTCTCGTACGGGACGGCGTCCGCCACCGTCGCGCTGCTCGCCGCCGCCGTCCCGCTCGCGGCCGGCGGAGCGGCGGTGCCGCGCCGGTCCGGCCCGCCGCCCGGCGAGTCCGAACCGGCCGCGGCCGGGCCCGCGGCCGCGCGCACCGGGGCGGTGAAGGGCTCCTGGGCCCGTGCCGCCGGCCGGGCGAGGAGCGCCCCGGAACCGGTCGCCGCCGTCACCTCCGGCGAGTCGGCCGCCTCCGCCGGTGCACCCGTCCCGGTGCCGGTGCCGGTGCCGGCCTCGGACGTCCCGCGGCTGCGCCACACCGTGCTCGCCGCCGGCCCGGACACCCTCCCGTACGCGGACCTGCGCACCGATCCGACGTCCGGGCGGCTGACCGACGAGCCCGGGCCGGAACTCGTCGCCGCGGCCTGGGCCGGGGCCCGCTTCGAGGCGGGCGGCACCGACCACCTCACCGGCTACGGCGCCCGGCACGTCCTGGACGGGCACCCGGCCCGGCTGGCCGACCTGGTCCGGGCCGGCCGGTCGCGCGAACTCCTCTCCCCGGTGGCCGCGCTGGCCGGGGCCGACCGGGCGGCCGCCGGTGTCCTGGCGGGCGCGCTGCGGACCCCGCTGACCGTGGTGCGCGCCGCCCACCGGCTGGCCCGGAGCCGGTGGGCGGACGCGCTCGACGACACGGCCGTGAAACTGACCCTCCGCCGCACGCCCGACGGCGGCGGCACGGCGGGCACCCGCTCGGCGGGCGACCTCGCCTGGGTGGTCCCGGGGCCGGCCGCCCGCTGGCTGTCCGACGAGGCGCTCTCCGCCGTCGCGCTGCGGCTCCGGCTGGCGGCGCGCGAACCGGCGCCCGGCGAACACCCGGGCGCGCACCGGGCGCGGCACGCCCTCCATCGGCACGCGCGCGGGTTCCGCACGCTGGTGCACGCCACCGAACAGCCCGGGCAGCGCCTGCACGCGCCCTTCCTCGACAACCAGGTGGTGCGCGCCGCCCGGCTGCTCCCGGACGACGTCCGGCTCCAGCCCGGGGCGCGGCACGCGCTGCTGCGGTCCGTCCTGGCCGGCACCGGGCGTACCGACCTGCCGCCCGACTGGGGCCGCAGGCCCCGCCCCGACCGCACCGCCCCCGCCCGGGCGGGCCTGCGGCTCGCCGCCGACGGCCTGGCCGAGCTCTTCGACGCCCCGCTGCTCGCGGAGGCCGGCCTGATCGACCTGCCCGCCGTCCGCACCGCCCTCGCCCGCGCCACCGACCAGGCCGGCCCCCTCCCACCCGCCACCCTCGCCGGCCTCGCCGAGCTGGTGGCCACCGAACTCTGGCTCCGCCGCATCCGCGCCCGCCGCCACGGCGCCTGCTGGACCGGCCTCCCCCACCCCACCCGCCCCGCCCTCACCCCCACCCGCTTCCCCTGACCCCCCTCACCCCACCCACACCCCGCCCCCGCGGAGCAGGAAGTCGGTCGGCCCGACTTCCTGCTCCCGGCGGCTCGTCCGTGGCCCACGAATATGCAGACCGGTCTACTGATTCCCTCGCCTTGTCCCGTGCCCGCTGGAGTGGAAAGTCGGCCCGGCCGACTTCCTGCACCCATGGGTCCCGTTCGTGGCCACGAATATGCAGACCGGTCTACCGATTTCCCCCGCTCGGCCCCGTGCCCCGCTGGAGTGGAAAGTCGGCCCGCCCGACTTCCTGCGCTCATGGGCCCCGTTCGTGCCATGAATATGCAGACCGGTCTACCGATTTCCCCCGCCCGGCCCCGTGCCGCTGGAGTAGGAAGTCGGCCAGGCCGACTTCCTGTGCGGACGCCGTGCTGCGCCGTGCCTCGTGGGCGTGTTCGGCGCGGCTCGGGGATGGGGGCGGGGTGGGGCGGCGATCATGGCGAGGCGTCCCGTCCCCGGCTCCCCTTCTGTCCTGCACCCACGGAGGTCATGGTGACCAGTGCCAGCCCGGACCCGTCCGTCCCCGTCGTGCTCTCGGTGCTCGGGCGGCCGCCGACGGGGCGGCCGCCGGGGGTGCTCGCGGCGTGCGACGGGTCGGACGGTTCGCTCTGGGCGTTGGAACGGGCGATGACCGAGGCCGAGGCGCACGGCCTGCCCCTCTACGTGCTCGCCGTCGTCAACCCGGCACCCGCCGGCTACCCGCCCGGGATGGCCGAGCTGGTCCAGGAGAGCGTGGAGACCCTGGTCGAGTCGATGGCCGACGGCCTGCGCCGCTCGGTGGCCGCCGTCCAGCAGGCCCGCCCCCACCCCTGCACGGCGGAGATGTCGCTGCACGTGGTGCTCGGGAACGTGATCGAGGTCCTGCTGGCCGCCTCGGCCCGCCAGCACACCCTGGTGCTCGGCACCCGGGGCAACGGCGGCTTCACCCGCCTCCTCCTCGGCTCGGTCAGCAGCGCCGTCGCCCACCACGCGTCCTGCCCCGTCCTGCTCGTCCCCGCCCCGCCCGAGGGCTGAGCACCCGGGGCAGCGGACGCGCCGGGAATGTCCCGAGATGGTTCATCGTTCACCAACCTCGGAACACAAGCCCCCCATCTTCCCTGGAGCCCCCGTCATGAAGGTCGAGATCTACTCCGACATCGCCTGCCCCTGGTGCTACATCGGCAAGCGTCGCTTCGAGCAGGCCCTCGACGGCTTCGCGGGCAAGGAGAACGTCGAGGTGGTCTACCGGCCGTACCAGCTGGTGCCGGACGCGCCGGCCGCCGCCAGCCCGCACCGCGCGTGGCTGGCCGAGCGCTACGGCCCGCAGTCCGTCGCGATGGACGCCCGGGTGGCCGAACTGGGCCGCACCGAGGGCATCACCTACGACTTCGACGCCGCCCTGCACGCCAACACCTTCCTCGGCCACCGCCTGCTGCACCTGGCCGAGACCGAGTACGGCGCGGCCGCCCAGGGCCGCCTCAAGGAGGCCCTGCTCAAGGCGCACTTCACCGACGGCGTGGACGTCGGCGACCGCACCGCGCTCACCGAGGTCGCCGTCGGGGCGGGCCTGGACCGCGACCGGGTGACCGCCTACCTCGCGGGCGACGAGGGCACCGCCGAGGTCCGCGCGCAGCTGGACGAGGCCCGCGAGGTGGGCATCACCGCCGTGCCGACCTTCGTCTTCGAGGGCAAGTGGGCCGTCCAGGGCGGCCAGGACGCCGAGACCTTCCGCCGGGTGCTGGAGCAGGTCGCCACCGAGATCGGCGAGCGCCGGCCGGCGCCGGTGCAGGTCGCCCCGGCCGGCGAGGCCTGCGCGGACGGCTCCTGCGCCATCTGAGCCGACACCCGCGACCGGCCCGCGCCCCCGCGGCACCCCCGAGGCCCGCTTCAGACGCACCTGAAGCGGGCCTCGGCCCAGTCGGCCATGTTCAGCGCCGACCAGATGCCGTTCGCCGGCGTCACCACCAGCCGGATCGACTTCTGCCCCTCCAGCGACACGTGCACCGGCACCGCCGGTTCACCCGCCCGCAGCGTGCGCGAACTCCACAGCGTCCGCCCGTCGCCGCCCTGGACCGAGAAGACCACGCCGCCGAGCGTCACGCTCAGGTCGTCCATCCCGGCCACCGCGTCGAACGACGTGCAGTTGCGGTTGAGGTCGATCAGCGTGGTCGCCGGAGCGTGCACGCTGACGCCGTGCCGGTGCTCGGCGCCGCCCACGGAGACGGCGTCCCGCTGCCAGAACCAGTCGCTCCCCTTCTGCCGGATGCTCGGCTGCGGCGGGGGCACCCGGTTGTTGCCGGGCTTGATCACCGGCAGGCTGTCGGCCCAGAAGTCGCTCGGCTCCGGGGGCGTGGGGACCGCCGTCGGCACGTTGGCCGTGACGGTGGGCGTGGGGATCACCGGGATTTCGGGCGTGGGGATCACCGGCAGCTCGGGTGTCGGGATCACCGGCAGGCTCGGCTGCGGCGTCACCGGCACCGGGGGCTTGGGCCTGGCCGGTGACGGCGTCGGGGACGGCCCGGACTTCGGGGGCGCGGGCGCCGGCGAGGCCGCCGTGGTGGCCGGCGGCGTGCCGGGCGCGGCCGGCGGCACCGGCCTGGGCTTCGAGCCGGGCGTCGCAGGCGCGGACGGCGCGGACGGCGCGGTGACGGGCTCCTCCACCGGGGCCGGCTCGGCGCCCGCCGGCGCGGGCTGCGGCGCCGGTTGCGGGGCGGCGGGTTCGGGCGCGGGGGCCGGCGGCGCGGGCGCGGCCGGGGCGGACGCGGGGGCGCGGCCACCGGCGGCTTCGGCTCGGGCGAGCCGGTGAGCGCGTACGCGGCCACGGCGGCTGCCGCCACCGCGACGGCGGCGGCGATGCCGGCCTTGGCGGCGGTGCCCAGACCCTCGCCGGCGGCACCCGCGCCCGCACCCGCACCGCCACTTCCGCCCGCGGCCCCGGCCCCGCCCGCAGCCCCACCCGCGGCCCCGGTCCCTCCCGCAGTTCCTCCCGCCGTCCCCGCCGCACCCGCGGCGGCACCCCCGCGGTCGCCCCACCCCCGCCGTGGCGGCCGCGGTCCCGGCGGCCGCGCCGCCGACCACCGCCGCCCCGCCCACGGCGGCCGCAGCGGCACCGACGCCGCCCACACCGACCCAGAGCAGCACCCCGCCGGGCAGCAGCGCGCGCAGCCCGTGGTTGATCTCGGACAGCTCCAGGCACGCGGCCGTGCACCGGTCGCACTCCTTGAGGTGCCGCCCGACCTCCGCCGAGGCGCGCTTGCGCAGCGAGCCGCGCGCGTACGCGCCGAGCCGGTTGGCGTGCGCCGCGCAGTCCCGGTCCTGGCTGCCCGAGACATGGGCCTGCAGGAACCCGGCGGCGAGCCGGTCACGGGCCCGGTGGGCCTGGACGGCGGTCGCGTTGGCGGTCTTGCCGAGCATCACCGCGACGGTCTTGGGCGACTCCCGCTCGACCTCGGTGTGCCAGAGCACCATCCGGTCGTCCTCGGGGAGTTCGGCGTAGGCCTGCATCACCATGCGCTGGTCGGCCATCGCCATCGCCCAGGCGTCGGCGCCGGGGTCGGCCAGGTCGAGGTCGACCACGGCGGCCGAGGTCTGCGCGAACACACTGAAGTCGTCGACGAGTTGCTCGCGCCGCTCGCTGCGGGTCCAGGCCGCGGCGACGTTCCGCACGGCGGTCAGCAGGTAGGCGCGGACGGCGAATTCCGGACCCTTGCCGGCCTTCAGCGCCTGCAGGGTGCGGGCGAACACCTCGCCGGCCAGGTCCTCGGCGGTGAAGCTGTCACGGCAGCAGGTCCGGGCGTAGCGGCGCACCGAGTCGACGTGCCGGCGGTAGATCTCCTCGTACGCGGTGTCGTTCCCGGCCCGTACGAGCGCGGTCAACTCGGCGTCGGAGGGCGGACGTTCGCCGTCGACGGGATCGGCGGGCGCCGGCACGGTGGGGCGCGCCGGGGTGCCGGTCCCGACGAAGGCCTCCGGGGTGACGCTGCCGTGCCCGGCGGGGGCCTGTCCGGGGACGCGGCCCTGGGGGAGGGCGGCGGCGGAGGCGGAGAGCGTCTCACGGCTGGGCATCCCGGCCTGGTCGGGCACCTGGCCCGCCGGACGCCCGGACTGCCCGGACTGCACGGGGCCGGACACCTGGGCCGCTGCCGACGGCCCCGCGCCGGCCGCCCCGGCGTCCGCGCCCGGACCGTCGGGCCTCCAGTCGGACCCCCAGTCGGGCCCGGTCCCCGCGGACCGCCCGAAGTCGAGGCCGTAGCCGTAGTCGTTCTGTTCCTCGGCACTCACAACGGACCCCAGATTCCACGACAGCCCCCGTAGTGTGGCAGGGCGCGCAGGAGTGCGTGGGCGCACGAGCTCCCGCTGCACGGCGCCGAGGGCGCGCGAACGGCGCGCATCGGGACATTGGCTCCAACCACGGGCAAAGGATGGCATAGCGCAGAGTGGGGCGGTAGCCGGACCGGCCGCGACCCACTCTTCCGTGGGCCGTCGCGGATGTGTTCGCCCGGAGCGCGGCGCCTCGGCGGGCGTCGCCCGCGCCGGGCGCGCGACCCGTTTCCACGCGCCGCCCGGTTCACCAACCTCCTTGCCCGCGACGGACGGTGGCCGTCCGGCGAGGTGACGTTCAGCGGGCCCGCAGGCCGTCGAGCAGGATCTGCAGCAGCCGGTCCGACGGGCCTTCGGCAGGTTGACCGTCCGTCTGCGGACCACCGGCCGACTGCGATGCGTCCCCGGCCGCCGGGCCCGCCGCGCCGGGACCGGAGGCCCCGTCCGACGCCGTACCCACCGGACCGGCACCGACCGCCCCGCGCCACGCGTGCACCGGTACCGACGCCGTCAGCACCAGCACCACGTCCGCGACGGTGACCCCGGGCCGCAGCTCACCGGCCGCGCCCGCCCGCGCCACCAGGGCCGCGAGCAGCTGCAGCAGCAGCCGCGGGTCCGCGTCGGCCACCAGCGCCGCGGCCTCGGCCTCGGACGTCGGGACCCCGGTGTCCGGGAACCCGCCGGACGCCGCCGGTGCGACGCCCAGCGGCTCGTACCGCGCGGAGCCGAACCCGCCGGCCGGTCCGGTCGGCCCGAGGGGGTCCGGCGACCGCTGCTCGGGCACCCGCCCGAGCTCCTCGGCGTACCGGAACGCCTCCGGCGGCAGCAGCCGCCCGGCCCCGCTGGACACCGCACGTGCCAGGTACCCGGCCAGCGCCTCCCACGCCCCCGAGCCGCCGTACAGCGACTCGCGGGCCTGGGCGGTCAGCCAGGCCACCTCCTCGGCCGCGATCCGCTGGACCAGCACCTCCTTGCTCGGGAAACGCCGGTACACCGTGCCCACGCCGACCCCGGCGCGCCGCGCGACCTCCTCCATCGGCGCGCCGTAGCCGAACTCGCCGAACACCTCGCGGGCCGCGCGCAGCACGCTCTCGAGGTTCCGGCGGGCGTCGACCCGCAGCCGCGCGCCCGGTGGAGGCCCGGACTGTGTCATCTCGCCGCCCCGGTACGGGACCGCCGCGTACGACGTCCCGGTCGGCCCGGCCGTCTCGGCGGGGCCGCGTTGCTCCGGCACCACGCCCTGGCCGGGATGTGCCGCACCCGCTCGCCCCAACAGTCGCTCCTGTTCCATCATCCCAACTCTCCCCCACAGACGTCCGGTTCCGGACCCTGTCGTCGCCCGCCCCTGCACCCCCCGGTGCAGCTACGCCTGAAAGAAATGACCGATGACCCATCGCTCGTGCCGTTGGTGGTACCGCCCGGGTGACGCCCGACCGTGGGTGCGGCCGCGCGCAGACCACCCGGACCCCGATCCGGCGGGCGCCGCCGGGCCGATCGGTGCGATCGGACCGGCGTGTCGGCGCCCGTATCCGGGGCCTTGTCCGGGAACTACCCTTCCCCGGATCACGGTCCCGCAGTCGGGTTCTCCCGCCAACACTAGAACTGGCCGTAATGGCCGCTCCACGGTGCGTCGCCGCCAGTTGACATGGCAGTGGCCGCGCCGCCACACAATCCGACCATAGTTCACCGCAGTTCGCGGCCGAAAGTGCGTCAGAAAGTCACCCCGGCAGCACATCCGCCCCCGCCCCGCCCCACCGGCCCCGTCCGCCACTGCACGGATGGTGGACAAGACGGCCTCGGCGGTCCTTTATTGGGGGGCGTGATGGGGGCATGCCCGGTCGAAGGCGGGCACCGGGACCCATCGACAGGAGGTGCGCCATCAGGATCCTGATCGTCGGCGGCGGCTGCGCGGGCATGTCCGCAGCGCTGCACCTCCAGCGCGGCCTGCGCGAGCGGCTGCGCCGCGGCGAGGTCCACCTCACCGTGGTCGAGCCGCAGGCCTACCTCACCTACCACCCGCTGCTCGCGGAGGTCGCGGCCGGCAGCATCGACCCCCGGCACGTGGTCGTGCCGCTCCGCCGCGAGCTCACCGAGTGCAAGGTGCTCACCGCGCGGATCACCCGGATCGAGCACGCCACCCGCCGGGCCTGGGCCGACGCCGCCGGCCCGGGCGAACCGCCGGCACCGGTCGAACTCGACTACGACGTCCTGGTGCTCGCCCCCGGAGCGGTCTCCCGCACCGCGCCCGTTCCCGGCCTGGCCGAGCAGGGCCGCGGCTTCTCCACCGTCGGCGAGGCCGTCGGCCTGCGCAATCACGTCCTGGAGCAGCTGGACCTGGCCGCCACCACCCGCGACCCGGCGCTCCGCCAGGCCGCGCTCACCTTCGTCTTCGTCGGGGGCGGCTACGCCGGCGTCGGCGCGCTCGCCGAACTCGAGGACATGGCCCGGTACGCGGTGCGCGGCCACCACAACATCACCCCCGAGGACCTGCGCTGGGTGCTGGTCGAGGCCACCGACCGGATCCTCGCCGAGGAGTCGCCCGAACTCGCCGACCACACTTTGGCCCAGCTGCGGGACCGCAGCGTCGACGTCCGACTGCGCACCACCCTGGAGTCGGCCGTGGGCGGGGTCATGGCGCTCTCCGACGGCAGCCGGTTCGCGGCCCGCACCCTGGTCTGGACGGCCGGGGTCCGCCCGCACCCGCTGCTGCGCGACACCGACCTGCCGCTGGACACCGCCGGCCGGGTCCGCTGCCTGCCCACCCTCCAGGTGCTCGGCCCGGACGGCCGCGCGCTGCCGGGGGCCTGGGCCGCCGGGGACTGCGCCGCCGTGCCCGACCCGCACGCGGACGGGGCGCCGTGCGCGCCGAACGCCCAGCACGCCTTCGCCCAGGCCGAGCTGCTGGCCGCCAATGTGCTGGTCGCGCTGGAGGGCGGCCCGCACGCGCCCGCCATCACCGAGTACCGGCCCGGGGCCCCGGTCTGTTCCACCTCGCTGGGGCTCGGCCGGGCGGTCGCCCACACCAGGCGCGGCGGACGGCTCACCGGCCGCCGCGCCTGGTGGCTGCACCGGGCCCGCCACCTGCGCCGGCTGCCGAGCGGCGAGCGGCGGGTGCGGGTCCTCATGGACTGGGCGCTGGCCGGGCTCTTCGCCCGCGAGGTCGTCCCGATCGGCCGGCCCGAGCAGTCGGCCCCGGCCGACGAGCGGCCCGTGTGAGCGGCGCCGGCGGACCGCCCGCCACCGCCCGCTCGGAGTACCGGGACGGCCCCGCGGCCGACCGGACCACCACGCCTGGCGCGGACGACTTCCGGAATCGGGCCTCCGCCTGACAGGATCGGCCCGACCGAGTCATTACCCCGTGTGCTGACGAGTGCACAAGAAGTGATGATATGTCTGGAACCCGAGGAAGCGGCCGTCGTTTGAACCTCATGCGCTGGAGCGCCCGGCTCACCGGAGTCCCGTGGCGTGCCACCCCGCGGTCCGGGGCCGGCACCGACCGCGGCACCCCGCCCGGCGACGCTGTCGTGGTGCCCGGCCCCCGCGACCCCACCAGCCCCGCCGGTTCGGCCGACACCTCCGACGCCCTCGCCATCTCCGACGCCCTCGACCCCACCGGCGTGCTCGACCCCCACCGGCCCCAGGACCTCCGCGAGGTCCTCAACCGCATCCCGGCCCCGGTCGCCGTCACCTACGGCCCGCTCCACCAGCTCGGCTACGCCAACCGCGCCTACCGCGAACTCTTCGGCGAGCGCCCCACCGGCCTGCCCGCCTGCGACGCCCTGCCCGAACTCGGCACCCTCGGCGTCCTGCCCCTCATGGACCAGGTGATCCGCGGCGGCAGCCCCCGCAGCGTCAAGGCCCGCTGCATCCTCGGCCTCACCGGCAACCGCTACTACAACGTCTCCTGCGTCCCCCTCGCCCGCGACCCGGGCCGCGAGGGCCCCGACGGCGGGCCCGTCCTTTCCACTCCAACGAGCGACGACCCGACCTCCGGCGTCCTTGTCTTCGCCGCCGAGGTCACCGACCAGGTCCTCGCCGCCGCCCGGCTGCGCGAGTCCGAACGCCGCCACCGCGAGGCCGCCGTCACCCTCCAGCGCAGCCTGCTCCCGCAGAAGCTCGACCAGCCGGCAGACCTCCGCGTGGCCGCCACCTACCAACCCGGTGGAGCCGAGGCCGCCGTCGGCGGCGACTGGTACGACGTCATCGCCATCGGAGGCGGCCGCACCGCCCTCGTCATCGGCGACGTCATGGGACGCGGCCTGCGCGCCGCCGCCGTCATGGGACAGCTCCGCACCGCCGTCCGCGCCTACGCCCGCCTCGACCTCCCGCCGCACAAGGTGATGACCCTGCTCGACGGCCTCGCCATGGAGATCGACGCCAACCAGATCGCCACCTGCACCTACGCCGTCTGGGACCCGCAGCGCCGCACCCTCGGCTACGCCTCCGCCGGCCACCTCCCGATCCTGCTGCGCTGCCCCGACGGCACCGTCCTGCGCAGCGAGGAACAGAACGGCCCGCCCCTGGGCACCGGGGGAGGCGTCCACATCTCGCACACCCTCCGACTGCTGCCCGGCACCACCGGCGTCCTCTATACGGACGGGCTGGTCGAACGCCGCGACGAGGACATCGACCAGGGCCTCGACCAGCTCGCCCGTACCCTCGCCGGCGCGGTCGGCGCCCCCGACGTGGTCTGCGCCCGTCTGCTGCGGGCGATGGGCGTCACCTCCGAACACGACGACGACGTCGCCGTCCTCGCCTTCCAGCTGCCGGCCGAGGAGGAGTCCCCCGAACGGAGACCGGCGCTTGACTCGGCCGCCCGAGAGGTCTAGTGTTCTTCGAGCTGCCTGGCTGGGAGCACCGGACACGCGTCTGCGCGGACGGTCCCGAGGTAGCCAATCCTCTGAAACACCACCTCTTCCCGGTTACGGGCCGAGGCGTGTCGTTATTCGTTTCGACGCGTTCCGGCTCAGGGTTTATTCGGTGTGCCTGTTTTCAGGGATTGCGGCCGGATTCGCTTTTCGGAGCGGGGATCGGCTAGAGTTTGAAACGTCGGACGGGGCGTCAAGCCGCAGAAGACGCCAGCGAGTTGGATGAAGGAAGCGCCGGGAACGGCACGGAAAACATCTGGTAAGCTGGAAACACGAAAGAACGAAGCGCCCGGAGGGCCGGTGTGAAAGCCGCCTGATGGAAGCGTCCGTTCCTTGAGAACTCAACAGCGTGCCAAAAGTCAACGCCAGATATGTTGACATCCCCGGCCTCAGATTCTCTGGGGTTGGAGATTCCTTTTGAAATAACACTAGCGAGGACGCAGTGCGCGGGGCCGCCTAATTCCGGTGGTTGCCGTGCCGCTCAACGCGGGTGTGAACCCGATTACGGGTAATCATTCACGGAGAGTTTGATCCTGGCTCAGGACGAACGCTGGCGGCGTGCTTAACACATGCAAGTCGAACGGTGAAGCCCTTCGGGGTGGATCAGTGGCGAACGGGTGAGTAACACGTGGGCAATCTGCCCTGCACTCTGGGACAAGCCCTGGAAACGGGGTCTAATACCGGATATGACCTGGGACCGCATGGTCCTGGGTGTAAAGCTCCGGCGGTGCAGGATGAGCCCGCGGCCTATCAGCTTGTTGGTGGGGTAATGGCCTACCAAGGCGACGACGGGTAGCCGGCCTGAGAGGGCGACCGGCCACACTGGGACTGAGACACGGCCCAGACTCCTACGGGAGGCAGCAGTGGGGAATATTGCACAATGGGCGAAAGCCTGATGCAGCGACGCCGCGTGAGGGATGACGGCCTTCGGGTTGTAAACCTCTTTCAGCAGGGAAGAAGCGCAAGTGACGGTACCTGCAGAAGAAGCACCGGCTAACTACGTGCCAGCAGCCGCGGTAATACGTAGGGTGCGAGCGTTGTCCGGAATTATTGGGCGTAAAGAGCTCGTAGGCGGCCTGTCGCGTCGGATGTGAAAGCCCGGGGCTTAACCCCGGGTCTGCATTCGATACGGGCAGGCTAGAGTGTGGTAGGGGAGATCGGAATTCCTGGTGTAGCGGTGAAATGCGCAGATATCAGGAGGAACACCGGTGGCGAAGGCGGATCTCTGGGCCATTACTGACGCTGAGGAGCGAAAGCGTGGGGAGCGAACAGGATTAGATACCCTGGTAGTCCACGCCGTAAACGTTGGGAACTAGGTGTTGGCGACATTCCACGTCGTCGGTGCCGCAGCTAACGCATTAAGTTCCCCGCCTGGGGAGTACGGCCGCAAGGCTAAAACTCAAAGGAATTGACGGGGGCCCGCACAAGCAGCGGAGCATGTGGCTTAATTCGACGCAACGCGAAGAACCTTACCAAGGCTTGACATATACCGGAAACGGCTAGAGATAGTCGCCCCCTTGTGGTCGGTATACAGGTGGTGCATGGTTGTCGTCAGCTCGTGTCGTGAGATGTTGGGTTAAGTCCCGCAACGAGCGCAACCCTTGTTCTGTGTTGCCAGCATGCCTTTCGGGGTGATGGGGACTCACAGGAGACTGCCGGGGTCAACTCGGAGGAAGGTGGGGACGACGTCAAATCATCATGCCCCTTATGTCTTGGGCTGCACACGTGCTACAATGGTCGGTACAAAGGGCTGCGATGCCGTGAGGCGGAGCGAATCCCAAAAAGCCGGCCTCAGTTCGGATTGGGGTCTGCAACTCGACCCCATGAAGTTGGAGTTGCTAGTAATCGCAGATCAGCATGCTGCGGTGAATACGTTCCCGGGCCTTGTACACACCGCCCGTCACGTCACGAAAGTCGGTAACACCCGAAGCCGGTGGCCTAACCCGTAAGGGGAGGAGCCGTCGAAGGTGGGACCAGCGATTGGGACGAAGTCGTAACAAGGTAGCCGTACCGGAAGGTGCGGCTGGATCACCTCCTTTCTAAGGAGCAATATGCCGCTTGCAGGCGAATGTCCTGCACGGTTGCTCATGGGTGGAACGTTGACTATTCGGCACAGGAAGAGATCAGAAGGTAGTACTGCTTCGGCGTGGAACGCTTCTGGGATTGACTGTGTCGGGCACGTTGTTGGGTCCTGAGGGAACGGAAACGTACCTCAGTGATGCCGGTCCCATGCTTGTTGAGGTGGGTGTCTGGTCGTTGTTTGAGAACTGCACAGTGGACGCGAGCATCTGTGGCCAAGTTTTTAAGGGCGCACGGTGGATGCCTTGGCACCAGGAACCGATGAAGGACGTGGGAGGCCACGATAGTCCCCGGGGAGCCGTCAACCAGGCTTTGATCCGGGGGTTTCCGAATGGGGAAACCCGGCAGTCGTCATGGGCTGTCACCCATACCTGAACACATAGGGTATGTGGAGGGAACGCGGGGAAGTGAAACATCTCAGTACCCGCAGGAAGAGAAAACAACCGTGATTCCGGGAGTAGTGGCGAGCGAAACCGGATGAGGCTAAACCATGAGCGTGTGAGACCCGGCAGGGGTTGCGCTGATGGGGTCGTGGGATTTTTCTTGACCGGTCTGCCGGCCGGTCGACGAGTCAGAAACCGTATGGATAGTCGAAGGACATGCGAAAGGTCCGGCGTAGAGGGTAAGACCCCCGTAGGCGAAATCTGTACGGCTCGTTTGAAGAACTCCCAAGTAGCACGGGGCCCGAGAAATCCCGTGTGAATCTGGCGGGACCACCCGCTAAGCCTAAATATTCCCTGGTGACCGATAGCGGATAGTACCGTGAGGGAATGGTGAAAAGTACCGCGGGAGCGGAGTGAAATAGTACCTGAAACCGTGTGCCTACAAGCCGTGGGAGCGTCGTTCATCAGCTTGCTGATGGGCCGTGACTGCGTGCCTTTTGAAGAATGAGCCTGCGAGTTTGCGGTGTGTAGCGAGGTTAACCCGTGTGGGGTAGCCGTAGCGAAAGCGAGTCCGAATAGGGCGTTTGAGTTGCATGCCCAAGACCCGAAGCGGAGTGATCTAGCCATGGGCAGGTTGAAGCGGAGGTAAGACTTCGTGGAGGACCGAACCCACCAGGGTTGAAAACCTGGGGGATGACCTGTGGTTAGGGGTGAAAGGCCAATCAAACTCCGTGATAGCTGGTTCTCCCCGAAATGCATTTAGGTGCAGCGTCACGTGTTTCTTGCCGGAGGTAGAGCACTGGATAGGCGATGGGCCTCACCGGGTTACTGACCTTAGCCAAACTCCGAATGCCGGTAAGTGAGAGCGTGGCAGTGAGACTGTGGGGGATAAGCTCCATGGTCGAGAGGGAAACAGCCCAGAACACCGACTAAGGTCCCTAAGCGTGTGCTAAGTGGGAAAGGATGTGGAGTCGCAGAGACAACCAGGAGGTTGGCTTAGAAGCAGCCACCCTTGAAAGAGTGCGTAATAGCTCACTGGTCAAGTGATTCCGCGCCGACAATGTAGCGGGGCTCAAGCACATCACCGAAGTCGTGTCATTGCAGCATGAAGGGCCAACGCCTGCTGTGATGGGTAGGGGAGCGTCGTGTGCCGGGTGAAGCGGCGGTGGAAACCAGTCGTGGACGGTATACGAGTGAGAATGCAGGCATGAGTAGCGATACAAGAGTGGGAAACTCTTGCGCCGATTGACCAAGGGTTCCTGGGTCAAGCTGATCTGCCCAGGGTAAGTCGGGACCTAAGGCGAGGCCGACAGGCGTAGTCGATGGACAACGGGTTGATATTCCCGTACCCGCTTTGAAGCGCCAACGCTGAACCGAGTGATGCTAAGCCCGTGAAACCGGCCTGGAGTCTTCGGACAAAGGGACGTGGTGGAGCCGGCGATCCAACCTCGTATTAGGTGAGCGATGGGGTGACGCAGGAAGGTAGTCCAGCCCGGGCGGTGGTTGTCCCGGGGTAAGGGTGTAGGACGTTGCGTAGGCAAATCCGCGCAACACATAGTCTGAGACCTGATGCCGAGCCGATTGTGGTGAAGTGGATGATCCTATGCTGTCGAGAAAAGCCTCTAGCGAGTTTCATGGCGGCCCGTACCCCAAACCGACTCAGGTGGTCAGGTAGAGAATACCGAGGCGTTCGGGTGAACTATGGTTAAGGAACTCGGCAAAATGCCCCCGTAACTTCGGGAGAAGGGGGGCCATTCCTGGTGACGAGTCTTGCACTCCGAGCTGGGGGTGGCCGCAGAGACCAGCGAGAAGCGACTGTTTACTAAAAACACAGGTCCGTGCGAAGCCGTAAGGCGATGTATACGGACTGACGCCTGCCCGGTGCTGGAACGTTAAGGGGACCGGTTAGCTCCATTTCGGTGGGGCGAAGCTGAGAACTTAAGCGCCAGTAAACGGCGGTGGTAACTATAACCATCCTAAGGTAGCGAAATTCCTTGTCGGGTAAGTTCCGACCTGCACGAATGGCGTAACGACTTCTCGACTGTCTCAACCATAGGCCCGGTGAAATTGCATTACGAGTAAAGATGCTCGTTTCGCGCAGCAGGACGGAAAGACCCCGGGACCTTTACTATAGCTTGATATTGGTGTTCGGTTCGGCTTGTGTAGGATAGGTGGGAGACTTTGAAGCCGTGACGCCAGTCATGGTGGAGTCGTCGTTGAAATACCACTCTGGTCGTGCTGGATGTCTAACCTGGGTCCGTGATCCGGATCAGGGACAGTGTCTGGTGGGTAGTTTAACTGGGGCGGTTGCCTCCTAAAGAGTAACGGAGGCGCCCAAAGGTTCCCTCAGCCTGGTTGGCAATCAGGTGTTGAGTGTAAGTGCACAAGGGAGCTTGACTGTGAGACTGACGGGTCGAGCAGGTACGAAAGTAGGGACTAGTGATCCGGCGGTGGCTTGTGGAAGCGCCGTCGCTCAACGGATAAAAGGTACCCCGGGGATAACAGGCTGATCTTCCCCAAGAGTCCATATCGACGGGATGGTTTGGCACCTCGATGTCGGCTCGTCGCATCCTGGGGCTGGAGTAGGTCCCAAGGGTTGGGCTGTTCGCCCATTAAAGCGGTACGCGAGCTGGGTTTAGAACGTCGTGAGACAGTTCGGTCCCTATCCGCTGTGCGCGTAGGAGTGTTGAGAAGGGCTGTCCCTAGTACGAGAGGACCGGGACGGACGAACCTCTGGTGTGCCAGTTGTTCTGCCAAGGGCATGGCTGGTTGGCTACGTTCGGGAGGGATAACCGCTGAAAGCATCTAAGCGGGAAGCCTGCTTCGAGATGAGCACTCCCACCTCCTTGAGAGGGTAAGGCTCCCAGTAGACGACTGGGTTGATAGGCCGGATATGGAAGCCCTGTGAGGGGTGGAGTTGACCGGTACTAATAGGCCGAGGGCTTGTCCTCAGTTGCTCGCGTCCACTGTGTTGTTCTGAAACAACGACCCCCACACGTCTGGTCATGGTGTGGGTGCGGTTGACAGTTTCATAGTGTTTCGGTGGTCATAGCGTGAGGGAAACGCCCGGTTACATTCCGAACCCGGAAGCTAAGCCTTACAGCGCCGATGGTACTGCAGGGGGGACCCTGTGGGAGAGTAGGACGCCGCCGAACAAATTTTGAGAAGAACCCCCGCCGGTATTCCGGCGGGGGTTCTTTGCGTTTGCCGTTGACGTATCGTCAGGGCATGGACGATGGAACGGCAACACCGGGCGACGCGACCACGGTCCTCGCCTCCGACGTACTGCGGCCGGCACAGCGGGATGCGGCCCTGCGGGTCCTGGCGGACGCCCAGGGCGCGGACGGCCGGGAGGCCGTGTCCGAGCAGGGACGTCTGCGCCTGCGCTCCTCGGAGACGGCGCGGACCGGCGCGACCCACTTCCTCGAGACCGTCGGACACGACGCGGAGGGCGCCGAGACCGTCGGCTACGGCCAGCTGGAGATCCCCGAGAGCGGCAGCGCCAACCCGGCCGCCGAGCTCGTGGTGGCGCCGGCCGCCCGCGGACGGGGTTACGGGCGGCCCCTGGTGGACGCGGTGCTCGCCGAGGCCGGGCGGGCGGGCCGGGATCACGTCGACTTCTGGGTGCACGGCGGACACCCGGCGGCCCGGCACCTGGCCGAGGGATACGGCGCCGAGCTGGTCCGCGAGCTGCGGCAGATGCGCCGCACCGGGCCGCAGACCGAGACCGTCCCGCTCCCGGACGGGATCGAGCTGCGGACCTTCCGGCCCGGCGAGGACGACGCGCAGTGGCTCCGTCTGAACGCCCTCGCCTTCGCGCACCACCCGGAGCAGGGCTCCTGGACCGGGCGTGACCTGGCCGACCGGCTGGGCGAGCCGTGGTTCGACCCGGCCGGCTTCTTCCTCGCCACCCGGGGCGGCAGGCTGGTCGGCTTCCACTGGACGAAGGTGCACCCGGCGACCGCGACCGAGCCCGCGCTCGGCGAGGTGTACGTGGTGGGCGTCGATCCGGCGGAGCAGGGCAGCGGCCTCGGCCGGGCGCTGACCGCGGCCGGTCTGCGCCACCTGACAGGCAGTGACGCCGCAGCCGGTGAGCGCGGTCTGGAGACCGTGCTGCTGTACGTCGACGCGGACAATCCGGCGGCGGTGCGGGTGTACGAGAGGCTCGGATTCACCGTCCACGAAGTCGATCTGATGTATCGCGCGGGGGTCGTCCACCCGAATTTCCGGTGACCTCCTACCGGTGACCGAGAGTGACCGGTCGATCAGCGCGCCCCGGCGGCGCCTAGCGGAGAAAACGGGGCTGCGGCAACGGGCGTGCGCCCCTCGCCGCAGCCCTGACCGCCTCAGCTTTCCTCCTGGCCACGCGGTGTTTACCGTGGATTCAATTAATGCCGTGAAGATCACAGGATGAAGTCCGTAGTGTCTCGCTCGTGCAGCACCGGTCGGCACGTGTCGACCGGTTCTGTGACGACCGCGCCGGGTGGGTGGGCGTTGGTGATGGGCGAGGGCGACAGCCCGAAGAGCATTTCGCGTCCGGACGCCGTCCTGCTGGAGGAGCTGGAGCCAATGAGCATCCCCCGCCCCGTCCCTGCCCCGCTGTCCCCGCCCGCGCGGATGGCCAGCGCGCTCGGGATACCGCCGGAACTGACGGTCGCCGACGAGCAGGACCTCGAGGAACTGCCGCAGGGCCGCTTCCTGGACCGTGAGCGCAGCTGGCTCGCGTTCAACGAACGCGTGCTGGAGCTGGCCGAGGATCCGGGAATACCGCTGCTGGAGCGCGCCAAGTTCCTGGCGATCTTCGCGAGCAACCTCGACGAGTTCTTCATGGTCCGGGTGGCCGGCCTCAAGCGCCGGATCGCCACCGGCGTCGCCCAGCGCAGCGCTTCCGGGCTCCAGCCGCGCGAGGTGCTGGACCTCATCTGGACCCGCTCGCGGGAGCTGATGGCCCGCCACGCCGCCGCGTTCCAGCAGGAGGTGCTGCCGGACCTCGCCGCCGAGGGGATCGACGTGGTCCGCTGGTCCGAGCTGGCGGAGAAGGAGCAGGCGCGGCTGCACACCCTGTTCCGGCAGAAGATCTTCCCGGTCCTCACGCCGCTGGCGGTGGACCCGGCGCACCCGTTCCCCTATATATCGGGGCTCTCGCTCAACCTGGCGGTCGTCGTGCGCAACCCGGTCTCCGGGCACAAGCACTTCGCCCGGGTGAAGGTGCCGCAGTCGCTCGCGCGCTTCCTGGAGGCCTCCCCGCAGCGGTTCGTGCCGCTGGAGGACGTCATGGGGGCGCACCTGGAGGAGCTCTTCCCGGGCATGGAGGTGCTCGCCCACCACGCCTTCCGGGTCACTCGCAACGAGGACCTGGAGGTGGAGGAGGACGACACCGAGAACATCCTCAAGGCCCTGGAGAAGGAGCTGATGCGGCGGCGCTTCGGCCCGCCGGTGCGGCTGGAGGTCGAGGAGTCGATCGACCCCTACATCCTGGACCTGCTGGTGCGGGAGCTGAACATCACCGAGGCGGAGGTCTTCCCGCTGCCCGGGCCGCTGGACCTGACCGGGCTGTTCGGCATCGCCGAGCTGGACCGGCCGGAGCTGAGGTACCCGAAGTTCGTGGCGGGCACCGCGCGCGGCCTGACCGACGTGGAGTCGGCCTCGCAGCCGGACATCTTCGCCGCGATGCGCGAGCGGGACGTGCTGCTGCACCACCCCTACGACAGCTTCTCCACCTCGGTGCAGGCCTTCCTGGAGCAGGCCGCGGGCGACCCGGACGTGCTGGCGATCAAGCAGACGCTGTACCGGACCTCGGGCGACTCGCCGATCGTCGACGCGCTGATCGACGCGGCGGAGTCCGGCAAGCAGGTGCTGGTGCTGGTCGAGATCAAGGCGCGCTTCGACGAGCAGGCCAACATCAAGTGGGCCCGCAAGCTGGAGGAGGCCGGCTGCCACGTGGTCTACGGCCTGGTCGGGCTGAAGACGCACTGCAAGCTGTCGCTGGTGGTCCGGCAGGAGGGCGACACCCTGCGCCGGTACTCGCACGTCGGCACCGGCAACTACCACCCGAAGACGGCCCGGCTGTACGAGGACATCGGTCTGCTGACCTCGGACCCGCAGGTCGGCGCGGACCTCTCGGACCTCTTCAACCGCCTCTCCGGATACTCGCGCCGTGAGTCGTACCGCCGGCTGCTGACCGCCCCGCGCGGGCTGCGCGACGGCCTGGTGGCGCGGATCCACAACGAGATCGCCAACCACCGGGCCGGGCGTCCGGCGCACGTGAGGCTCAAGGTCAACTCGATCGTCGACGAGACCGTGATCGACGCGCTCTACCGGGCCTCGCAGGCCGGCGTGCCGGTGGACGTGTGGGTGCGCGGCATCTGCGCGATCCGGCCGGGTGTGCCGGGGCTGAGCGAGAACGTCCGGGTGCGCAGCATCCTGGGGCGCTTCCTGGAGCACTCGCGGATCTTCGTCTTCGGCAACAACGGCGATCCGGAGGTGTGGATCGGCAGCGCCGACATGATGCACCGCAACCTGGACCGCCGGATCGAGGCGCTGCTGCGGATCACCGACCCGGCGCACCGGGCCGAGCTGTCCGGGCTGCTCGACCTCGGGATGTCGGACGAGACGGAGTCCTGGCACCTCGGGGCGGACGGGGCCTGGGCCCGACACGCCCAGGACGACGACGGCAAGCCGCTGCGACAGGTGCAGGACCTGCTCATCGACTCGCGTCAGCGTCGTCGGGCCGCCACCGCCCGATGACCGCCGGTCGCCGCCACGACCCCGCTGACGCCAGACGTGACGACGTGAGCCGCGACGCCGCGCGGCGGGCCCGCACCCTACCGAACGGTGCGGGCCCCGCCGCCGGGGGACACGGCGGCACGAGACTCGACGACGCGACCGCGCGACCCACCGACGCGAGCCGCTGAGCGGTAGGGACCCGCTGAGCGGTCGGCCACCAGCCCCGGGGACGGCCCCGGGGGAACGGGGATCTACCTAGCCATGACCGATGCGCCGATGACGGCCCGGGCGGCCTCCACCGCGACCGCCGGGGACATCCTCTCCAGCCATCTCACCGCCCTGGCGAGCGCCTTCCTGCGCGCTCTGCCGCTGGCGGTGGGCGAGGTCGGTGCGAGACCGGGTGCGTCCGTCGTCCCGTCGGAGGGCACGGCGGATCTGCTGCGGGCGGTGCGGCGGATCAACGGGCTGCTGAACACCTTCTCCGCCTCCTTCGAGCCGCTCTGGGGGCAGGAGTCGCGGACCGAGCTGGCCTGGCTGCTGAACCTGCTGGCGCTGGAGCCGGGGTACGTGCGGCGGTCGGCCCGGCTGCTGGGCGCGCTGGACGGGCTGAGCGGGAGCGAGGCGGAGGGGCCGGGCATGCTGGCCGGCCACGCGGGGGCGCCGAAGGCGCGGGCGCTGCTGGACCGGCAGCTGACCCTGGCCCGGACCAGGGCGCACTCCACGGTGCTGCAGGAGCTGCGCTCGGCGCGGCTGCACGCCCTGGCGGACCGGATGACGCTGCTGGTGGCGGAGGCGCCGCTGGCGGCCTCGGCGGACGACCGGGCGGGCGCGGTGCTGGTGCCGCAGGCGGCGGCCGCGTTCGGGGCGCTGGCGGCGAGCGCCCAGCAGCTGCCGTTGCAGCGGACGGCGACGCCGTACGGCGGGGACGGGCTGCGCCGGCTGGGGTCGGTGCCGGGTGCGCGGGGCGCGCTGGACGCGGACGCGGCGCTGGCGGCGGACGACGCGCCGTGGCACCGGACGCGGGTGCTGGTGAAGCGGGCCCGGTACGCGCTGGAGGTGTGCGGGCGGCCGTCGGCGGTGCTGGACGAGCTGGACCTGGTGCTGCTGCGCCACCAGGAGGCGTCGGAGGCGGCGGTGACGGCGGCGACGGCGGCGCGCACGCCGCGGATCACCCCGGCGACGGCGTACGTGCTGGGCGTGGTGCACGCCGACCAGCGGCTGGAGGTGGAGGCGGCGCGGTACGCCTTCGGGCGGCGGTGGCCGGAGCTGCCGCCGGGCTCGGAGGCGTGGCTGGACCTGCCGCCGGCCGAGGGCTGGGGGGCGGCGGCGGAATCCCGGACGGCCTGAGGTGGGCGGGCGGCGGGGGCCGGAGGACGGTGGGCGGGCCGGATCGAGACCCGTCGGCCGGCCGTGGTCCGGGCAGGGGGCGTGCGACCGGACGGTTTCCGGCGGGCGGGTGGTGCTGGCGGCGGGGGCGGTGCTCTGGCTGCCGGGCCGCCCGAAGAAGAGCGGCCGGCTGGGCCGGCCGCGGATCGCGGTGATCCACCGGCCGAAGTACGACGACTGGAGCCTGCCGAAGGGGAAGCTGCACCCGGGTGAGGGCGTGGTGGAGGCGGCGCTGCGCGAGGTGCGGGAGGAGACGGGGTTCTGCTGCGTGCTGGGGGCGGAGCTGCCGACCCAGCACTACCTGGCGCAGGGCCGGCCGAAGGAGGTCCGGTACTGGGCGGCGGTGCCGACGGCGGGGGAGTTCCGGCCCAACCGGGAGGTGGACCGCCTGGAGTGGCTGCCGGCGGGGAAGGCGCGGGCGCGGCTGAGCCGGGAGCAGGACCGGCGGCTGGTCGACGCCCTGCTGGAGCTGCTGGAGGCCAGGCCAGTGCGGTCGCGGGGCCCGGAGGCGTGAAGGAACAGTGGAAGTGATCTTCCCGCGCCCTTGCCGTGACGCAACCGTTACTACCTGACGTAGTTTCCTGTCATCCGTTCGAGGTTCACTCCCCGTTCACTTACGACCGGCTGACGCGTCACCTACCCGGCCTAACTTCGGTACCACCGGCGGGCCGAACGGGCCCCGGACCTCAGCAAAACCCGCGCTCCGCCTTGCCCGACAGGGTCTGCGCGCCGGGCAATGCCACAGAAAGGGACACCCTGTGAAGCTCCAGCGGAACGGCCGCTCCAAGGCCCTCGCGATCGGTGCCATGGCGCTCGTCAGCTCGCTGTCGCTCGCCGCCTGCGGCTCGGACGATAACAACAACAACGCCGCCGCCCCGTCGGGCTCCGGCTCCGCCGCCGCTCCCGCCGCGATCAACTGTGGCTCCAAGCCCACCGCGCTGGTTGCCGCGGGCTCCACCGCCCAGGGCAACGCGATCGACATCCTGAAGAACAACTTCGAGGCGGCCTGCAAGGGTGCCACCGTCAACTACGGTGGCGGCGGCTCCGGCGCCGGTGTCCAGCAGTTCAACCAGGGCAAGGTCCAGTTCGCCGGTTCGGACTCGGCGCTGAAGCCGGCCGAGGTCGACGCGAGCAAGGCCGTCTGCACCGGTGGCCAGGGCATCAACCTGCCGCTCGTCGCCGGCCTGGTCTCGATCGTCTACAACGTGGACGGCGTGGACAACCTGGTCCTGGACGGCCCGACCATCGCGAAGATCTTCGACTCGCAGATCACCAAGTGGAACGACCCGGCGATCGCGGCCCTGAACCCGACGGCCAAGCTGCCGGACGCCGACATCCAGGCCTTCCACCGCACCGAGGACTCGGGCACCACCGAGAACCTGACCAAGTACCTCGCCAAGACCTCGGGCGGCGCCTGGGCCTACCCGGCCAGCAAGGCCTGGGCGGGCAAGGGCGGCCAGGGCGCCAACGGATCGGCCGGTGTCTCGGCCCAGGTGAAGCAGGTCAAGAACTCGATCAGCTACGCCGAGCTGTCCTTCGCCCAGACCAACAACCTGAAGAGCGCCGCGATCGCGACCGGCGCCTCCAAGCCGGTCGAGGCCACCGCCGCCAACGCCGCGAACACCTTCGCCAAGGCGCAGATCGCCGGCACCAACAGCAGCGACCTGGCGCTGACCCTCGACTACGCGACCAAGGACGAGGGCTCCTACCCGATCGTCCTGGTCACCTACGAGATCGCCTGCGACAAGGGCAACAAGGCCGACACCCTCGACACCCTGAAGGCCTTCCTGGCCTACACCGCCAGCGACGCGGGCCAGAAGGCGATCGGCGACGCGGGCTACGTCCCGCTGCCGAAGTCGCTGACCGAGAAGGTGAACACCGTCATCGGCACGCTCGCCTGACCCGCTAGGACCTCCGCTGGGGCGGCCCCGTGAACGAGGGGGGCCGGGGCCGCCCCCGCGGGAAGCACCGAAGAAACGCACCACGTCCGGGGCACCGCCGCCAGGGTGCCGCCCCCTCGGGGCCGCACCACCAGACCGGAGTAGACCAATGACTTCATCCACCCCTGCCGCCCCGCGAGGCAGGGAACGCCGCCAGCGCGACAGCCGGGTCGGCGACAAGATCTTCATGAACCTGTCCCGCGGGTCGGGCATCCTGCTGCTGGTGGTCATGGCCGCCATCGCCGGCTTCCTGACCTGGCGCTCGGGCGTCGCCCTGAGCAAGAACGAGGGCAACTTCCTCACCACCTTCGAGTGGACGCCGGACGCCCCGAAGCCGGTCTTCGGCATCGCCGTCCTGGCGTTCGGCACCATCGTCAGCGCGCTGATCGCGATGGTGATCGCCGTCCCGGTGGCCATCGGGATCGCGCTCTTCATCTCCCACTACGCACCGCGCCGGATCGCCCAGCCGTTCGCCTACCTGGTGGACCTGCTGGCGGCCGTGCCCAGCATCATCTACGGCCTGTGGGGCGCGCTCTTCCTGGTGCCGCACCTCGGTGGCCTGAACAGCTGGCTGGACGAGTACCTCGGCTGGACGTACATCTTCGACCAGTCCCGGACCGGCACCCCGCCGCGCAACCTGTTCACGGTCGGCATCCTGCTGGCGATCATGATCCTGCCGATCATCACCGCGGTCAGCCGTGAGGTCTTCCGGCAGGCGCCGCGGATGCACGAGGAGGCGGCGCTCGCGCTCGGCGCGACCCGCTGGGAGATGATCCGCACCGCGGTGCTGCCGTTCGGCCGCCCCGGCATCATCTCGGCCTCGATGCTCGGCCTCGGCCGCGCGCTCGGCGAGACCATCGCGGTCGCCGTCGTGCTCTCCTCCAGCAACGTCCTCTCGCTGCACGTGCTCGACCCGGGTGGCGGTACCTTCGCGCAGAACATCGCGCTGAAGTTCAACGAGGCCCAGCCCTACGGCCGGGACGCGCTGATGGCCTCCGGCCTCGTCCTGTTCGTGATCACCCTGTTGGTGAACGGTGCCGCGCGGCTGATCGTCGCCCGCCGCAAGGAGTACTCGGGGGCCAACGCATGAGCGCTGCTACGACGTCGGTTCCGGCGGACGCCCGCCCGCTGGGCCGCCCGCTGACCGCCAACCGGCTGCCCAAGTGGGCCCCGGCCGGCGTGGCCGTGGGCTCGATCGCCCTCGGCTGCGGCATCGGCCTGGTCGGCGGCCTGGAGAGCAAGCTCCAGTGGGGCCTGATCTCCGCGGCCCTGTTCCTGGTGATCAGCTACGCGCTCGCGGCCCAGGTCGAGGGCCGCCGGCAGGCCAAGGACCGGTTCGCCACCTCGGCGGTCTGGGTCGCGTTCATCCTGGCCGTCATCCCGCTGCTCGCGCTGACCGTCTACACGGTCCAGCAGGGCATCGGCGTGGTGGACGGCAACTTCCTGACGCACTCCATGATGGGCGTGCGCTCGGCCGGTCCCGGCGGCGGTATCTACCACGCGCTGATCGGCACCCTGGAGCAGGTCCTGCTGGCCACCCTGATGGCCGCCCCGATCGGTCTGCTGACCGCCGTCTACCTGGTCGAGTACGGCCGCGGCACGCTCGCCAAGGCGGTCACCTTCTTCGTCGACGTCATGACGGGTGTCCCGTCGATCGTCGCCGGTCTGTTCGTCCTGTCCTTGTGGAACATCGCCCTCGGCTTCAACTACTCCGGCTTCTCGGGCAGCCTCGCGCTGGCGATCCTGATGATGCCGGTCGTGGTCCGCTCCACCGAGGAGATGCTCAAGCTCGTCCCGAACGAGCTGCGCGAGGCGTCGTACGCGCTCGGCGTGCCGAAGTGGAAGACCATCCTGCGGATCGTCCTCCCCACCGCCATCGGCGGCATCACCACCGGTGTGATGCTCGCGGTCGCCCGCATCACGGGTGAGACCGCCCCGGTGATGATGCTGGTCTTCGGCGCCGCCTACATCAACAACAACCCGTTCGACGGACCGCAGCAGTCGCTGCCGATGTACATCTGGCAGCAGTACGCCGTGGTGAACAACGACTACGGCTACGCCCGCGCCTGGGGTGCCGCGCTCGTGCTGATCGCCTTCGTGATGGGGCTCAACCTCATCGCCCGCGGCATCGCCCGGTGGCGCTCGCCCAAGGCCGGACACTGAGCGACCGACTGACGTACGACGAAGACTGAGAGAAGACGAACGATCATGGCCAAGCGCATCGACGTCAGCGGACTGTCCGCCTACTACGGCTCCACCAAGGCCATCGAAGACATCTCGATGGCCATCGAACCCCGCTCGGTGACGGCCTTCATCGGCCCCTCCGGCTGCGGCAAGTCCACCTTCCTGCGGACCCTCAACCGGATGCACGAGGTGATCCCCGGCGCCCGCGTCGAGGGCAAGGTGCTCCTGGACGACGAGAACCTGTACGGCTCCGCCGTCGACCCGGTCGCCGTGCGCCGCTCGGTCGGCATGGTCTTCCAGCGCCCGAACCCGTTCCCGACCATGTCGATCTACGACAACGTGGTCGCCGGGCTGAAGCTCGCGGGTGTGCGCAAGAAGTCCGTGCTGGACGACGTGGTGGAGAAGTCGCTCAAGGGCGCCAACCTCTGGAACGAGGTCAAGGACCGGCTGAACAAGCCGGGCGCCGGCCTCTCCGGCGGTCAGCAGCAGCGCCTGTGCATCGCCCGCGCCATCGCGGTCGAGCCGCAGGTCCTGCTGATGGACGAGCCCTGCTCCGCCCTCGACCCGATCTCCACCCTGGCCATCGAGGACCTGATCGGCGAGCTGAAGTCCCAGTTCACGATCGTCATCGTGACGCACAACATGCAGCAGGCGGCCCGCGTCAGCGACCGCACCGCCTTCTTCAACCTGGCCGGCGTCGGCCAGCCGGGCAAGCTGATCGAGCTGGACGACACCCAGCGGATCTTCTCCAACCCGTCCGTGCAGGCGACCGAGGACTACATCTCCGGCCGCTTCGGCTGATCGGTCCGCCCGACCCGCGGGCGGCGCTTCACAAGCTGCTTCGCGGTGCTGCATGGCGGTGCCGCCGCGGAGCTGAAAAGGGCCCGCCCCCCGAGATGTGGGGGGCGGGCCCTGTCGCGTCCGGACGGTTCGGGCGTCAGCCCCAGAACAGGTGGACGAACCAGTACACCAGCGCCGCGACGAGGCCGGCCGCCGGCATCGTGATGAACCAGCCGAGCACGATGTTCTTGGCGACGCCCCAGCGCACCGCGCGGAGCCGCTTGGTGGCCCCGGCGCCCATGATCGCCGAGGTGATCACATGGGTGGTGGAGATCGGCGCCTTGAAGACGAACGAGGTGATGTACATGACGGCCGAGGCGGTGGCCTCGGCGGCGAAGCCCTGCGGCGGGTCCAGCTCGATGATCTTCCGGCCCAGGGTCCGCATGATCCGCCAGCCGCCCGCGTAGGTGCCCAGCGAGAGCATGGTCGCGCAGGAGATCTTCACCCAGACCGGGATCGGGTCCCCGGGGTTCTCGTGGCCCGAGATGACGAGGGCCAGCACCACGATGCCCATGGTCTTCTGCGCGTCCTGCAGGCCATGCGCGAGTGCCATCGCGGCGGCCGAGGCCGTCTGGGCGACCCGGAAGTTGCGCTTGGCCCGGTGAGGGTTGGCCCGCCGGAAGATCCAGAGGATCGCCAGCATCACCAGGAAGCCGCCGACCAGACCGACCACGGGCGAGACGATCATCGGAATGATGATCTTGTCGATGACGCCGCTCCAGATCACCTCGGTGCCGCCGGCCAGCGCGGCTCCCACCATGCCGCCGAACAGCGCGTGCGAGGAGGAGGACGGCAGGCCGAAGTACCAGGTGACCAGGTTCCAGGCGATGGCGCCGACCAGCGCGGCGAACAGGATCACCATGCCCTGGTCGCCGGTCGGGGTCTCGATGATGCCCTGCGAGACGGTGTGCGCCACCCCGCTGCCCAGGAAGGCGCCCGCCAGGTTCATCACCGCGGCCATCGCCAGCGCCGCCCGGGGCGTCAGCGCCCGGGTGGAGACCGAGGTGGCGATCGCGTTGGCCGAGTCGTGGAAGCCGTTGGTGTAGGTGAAGAAGAAGGCGACGCCGACGACGGCGATGAGTGCTGCCATGTCCACGGGGGTCAGGACTCCTTGACCGCGATGGTCTCCACCGTGTTGGCGACGTGCTCGAAGGCGTCCGCGGCCTGTTCGAGGACGTCCACGACCTGCTTGAGCTTGAGCACCTCGATCGCTTCGTACTGGCCGGAGAAGAGGTGGGCGAGCAGCTTGCGGTGGATCTGGTCGGCCTGGTTCTCCAGCCGGTTGACCTCGATCCAGTACTCGGTCAGGTTGGACATGCTGCGCAGGTTCGGCATGGCCTCGGCGGTCAGCTCGGCGGCGCGGGCCAGGACCTCGATCTGCTGCTCGATGCCCTTCGGCAGGGTCTGGATGTCGTAGAGGACGACCAGGTCGACGGCCTCCTCCATGAAGTCCATGATGTCGTCCAGCGACGAGGCGAGGTTGTAGATGTCCTCGCGGTCGAAGGGCGTGATGAAGGACGAGTTCAGCTGGTGGAAGATCGCATGGGTGGTGTCGTCTCCGGCGTGCTCGGCGGCGCGCATGCGCTCGACGATCTCCGCGCGGGCCGACACGTCTGATCCCAGCAGTTCCAGCAGGAGCTTGGAGCCGACGACCAGGTTCTCCGCGGCTGCGGCGAACATGTCGTAGAAGCTCGTCTCCTTCGGGGTCAGGCTAAAACGCACGGAAATCTCCGATGTGCGGGGTAGGGGACTGAACGATGCTAGGGGCAACCGGGCGCCGTGGCGCAAACGGGGTGCTCGAAGAGGAGCCGGAACCTCCCCTTCCGTTCTGCTGCCGCAGCAGTGGCTCCGATCCGCACCACAGGTGCGGTCACGAGCCCCCAGTCTGACGGAACCTCGCCCGGATCGCCCCTGCCGTGCGGCGGGAAGAGCGGGGTGTTCCCCGGACGGGGGAACCCCGTCCGGACGCGTCCGCGGCCGGTCGGCCGTGCCGGAGGAACACCACGACGGGCCCTGGTGTTGGACACTGGAGGCCGACGCAGCCACCAGGCACTCAGACGAAGGCGGGCCGATGACCACCACGCAAGCGCGCACCGAGCCGGAGCAGGCGCCCGGGGCGGAACCGCACGGCGAGCACGCCGCACCCGGGACCCCGGGCGCCGAGACCGCCCCCACCGCCCACGGCCCGCACGGGTACAGCGGGCAGAAGGACGCGCACCTCAAGCGGCTGCGCCGGATCGAGGGCCAGATCCGCGGCCTCCAGCGGATGGTCGACGAGGACGTCTACTGCATCGACGTGCTCACCCAGGTCTCGGCCGGCACCAAGGCCCTGCAGTCCTTCGCGCTGTCGCTGCTGGAGGAGCACCTGCGGCACTGCGTCGCGTCCGCCGCCGAGGAGGGCGGCACCGAGCTGGACGCCAAGGTCGCCGAGGCCACCGCGGCGATCGGCCGGCTGCTGCGCAGCTGACCCCGGCACCGGCCCGCCCGTCCGGGCGCTAGCCCTCCGGGCCCTCCCGGTCCTGCGGGTCCCGGGCGGGACCGGCGGCCGGACCGCCGTCGGTCCGGTCGAGCAGCACCTCGTCGATCCGCTCGGTCGGCAGCCGGTCGCCGCTGCTGGCCGTGGCGGCGATCATCAGCTCACCGGCCAGCTCGATCTCGTCGAGGGCCGCGTCGTCGTGCCCGCCGCTGCGGCCGCCCGTGGACGCCATCACCTGCACCACCCCTTCAGCGCCTCGCCAGCCCGGGCGGCAGCCACCCGACATCCAGCCTAGGCACTTCGGAGCCCGTCCACATGGCACGGACGGGCCATCTCGGCGCCGCCGAAACGGGTGGGCCCGGGGGCGTCCGGGCCCACCCGGACCGGCGGCCTCCCCGCGGGCCCGCGCCCGCGGCGTCCGGGCCGGCTCCCCGCGGCGCGCTACTTCGGGCTCTCGGTGGGCTTCACCGCGAAGATGTCCGCGGCCGGCGGCTCGGCGGCCTCCACCGGCGCGCCGAAGTCGCTCAGGGTGGTGGTCGAGACCACCTTCACCTGGTCCTTCGCCTCCTTGGAACCGGCCACCCCGGCGAAGGTGAACACCTCGACCACCTTGTGCAGCCGGCCCTGGTCGTCCAGCCAGACGTCGTAGGGGACCTCCTTCACGGTGAAGGTCTGCGCCCCCATCCGCAGGCCGTCCCCGCCGCGTCCGCCGGTGGCGTCGGCCGCCTTGGCGAGGTCCAGGGTGCCGCGGTAGTGCTTCAGCGCCACCCCGTCGAGGGTCTCGGCGCCGACGAGCTCGGCCTTCTGCGCGCCGCGCAGCGCACCCGCGGCGGACGACGGGTCGGTGGCGCCGCCGCTGACCAGGTTGCCGTCCGGCAGCTGGCGGACGTCCAGCTTGACCCACTTGCCCTCCGGCACCTTGGCGCCGCTGTTCTGCAGGTAGACCGTGCCGGGCAGGAGCACCTCGACGATCTTGCCGGTGGTCGCGGCGCCCGGCGGCACCTGCACCTCCAGCCGGCCGATCCGCTTCACGTAGTCGTAGCCGCCGGTGCCGGTGAAGACCGCCTTCTTCTCCGCGGACTCGGTCACCAGCTCGGTGACGGCGTGCGCCGAGCCCGAGCGGCCGGTGATGTCGGCGGCGCCGCGGACCGCGGCCAGCGGGTCGGCGGAGAGCTGCTCGGGGGCGCCGCTCGCCTGCTGGTCGGCCGAGCCGGCGTCCACGCCGCCGGCGGCGTCCGGTGAGCAGCCGGCCAGGGCGGCCGCCCCGGCGAGCACGGCGGCGAGCAGGGCGGCTCCCGCCGCCGGACGCGCCCGCCGCTCGGTGCGGCCGCCCGTCCGGCCGGTGCGCTGCTGGTCGGTCATCTTCATCCTCGCGACAACCCCCTCGGGCCCGACTGCCCCGCCGGCCACCATCAGCGGGTGGGCAGAGCTCTTTCCGGGCAAACGAGTTGGGGCGCCAGGAGTTACGCGGCGTCCCGCGTGTCACAGGCGTCGCGCACCGGTGCCCCGGCGCGTTACGGTGAAGCCCGTGCACAGTGAGCTGCCGGCCGTTCCCGGCACCACCCCGATGCCCGAGCACCGCGTCGCGATCAGCGAACGCGGTTCCTTCTGCCACGCGACCTGCGCCTGCGGCTGGTACTCCCCGGCCCGGCGCTCGCGCGACCTCACCCGGCGCGAGGCGGAGGACCACCTCGCCGCCGAAGGGGCGGATCCGGGGTAGGCCGTTCACACCGGGCGTCCGCGTCGGGTGCGCGCGCGTCGGGTGCGCGCGTCAGGTGCCCGCGCCGGGTGCCCGCGTCACGCGGCCAGATCGGACTCCCGCGGCTGTTCCTCGGTGCGGACCGCGCCCCGGGCGCCGCCGCCGCGCCGGCCCCGTCCGCCCGGTCCGGAACCCCGTTCGGCGCCCCGTCCGGCGCTGATCAGCGGGGCCAGCGGCGTGCGGGCGAGCGCGTGGCAGAGCGGGACGAGCACGGCCATCGCGATCGGCGCCAGCAGCAGCACCACCGCGGTGGCCAGCGCGAAGCCGCCGATCACGTCGGTCGGGTAGTGGACGCCCATGTACATCCGGCAGAAGCCCTGCAGCAGGGCGAGGCCGCCGGCGATCCAGCCGAGCCGCCGGTTGACCAGGAAGAGCGCCACCGCGATGCCCATCGACATCGTGGAGTGGTCGCTGACGAAGGAGTACGTGCCGGCCTTGCCCTCGACCAGCACCTCCAGGCCGGAGTGGTCCACGAAGGGCCGGGGGCGGTCCACGATCGCCGAGATCGGCAGGTTCGCCAGCTCGGCGATGGCGACCGAGAGCGGGGCCCAGAGCAGCCCGGCGACCGCCACCGGGGCGTCCGGGCGCCGCCGGGCCCGCAGCCAGCCCACCAGGCCCAGCAGGGCGAGGCCGATCAGGATGCCGTACTCGCCGATCCAGGACACCAGGTGGTCCACGGAGGCCGGGGCGTGTCGGGCCAGGCCGTTGACGGCGTAGAGCAGGCCGAGGTCGGGGTTGGTCGTGTCGGCAAGCGGCGTCGACACGCCGCACCTCCTTCTGGGTCCGCTGCACCTGGTCGTCGCTCCGTGGCCCGCACGCCGGCCGCCCGGCGCGGGGCGGTTGACGGGGAGCCATCGGACACAACGTCATCACCGGTGTACAGCGTTCCACGGAAACGCGCGGTTATCGAAACTTGACTCAGCGTCCACACCGCGCGCACACCCGGCGGGCGGGCGGGGTTCAGTTCTTTGCGGGTAGTTGACCTGGACCTGCCGTGCCGGCGCCGGTCGCGACGGCGCCGGCGGTGGGCCGGCCGGGGGCGGCGGCCTGGACGGCCGCCTGTGTCGCCGGGGTGGTCGGGGCCGGGGCCGGGGCGGTCGGGGTCGGGGCCGGGGCGGTCGGGGCGGGCGTCGTCGGGGCCGGGTCGCCGGGGCGGCTCGGGGCGATCACCCCGCCGTCGTCGTTGCGGGTCGGCAGGGCCTGGGCGCCGTCCGAGGTGACCCGGGTGGCGCCGATGTACTCCCGGGTGTCGATCTTGTCGTAGCGGATCACCGCGTTGGTGTGCGGCGCGTTGATCATGTACCCGCCGCCCACGTAGATGCCGACGTGGTGGATGCTGCGCGGATCGGTCAGGTCGGTCGCCCAGAACACCAGGTCCCCCGGACGCAGCTGGTCGCGCGACGGGTGCGGCCCGGCGTACCACTGGTCGTTGGCGACCCGCGGCAGGAGGATGCCCACGCTCTCGAACGCGGCCCGGGTGAGCCCGGAGCAGTCGAACCGCCCGCCCTGCGACTTCAGCCCCTCGCCGCCCCACAGGTACAGGGTGCCGAGCTTGGTCTGGGCGAAGTAGATCGCGCCCGCCGACTGCGCCGAGACCTCCACCGGGACGGCCGGGTCGGCCGGTGCGGCGAAGCTGCGGGCCGTCGCCAGGATGTTGCGCACGTACCCCTGGGTCTCCCGGTACGGCGGCACGCCCCGGTACTTCGTCACCGCGCCCGGGCCGGCGTTGTAGGCGGCCAGCATGTTGGACTGGCGGTCGCCCGGCACCTTGGAGACGTCCCTGGCGAGCGCGCAGTCGAAGGTGGCCGCCGAGGCGATGGCGTCCAGCGGGTCCCAGGGGTCCCGCCGGCCGTCGTTGTTGCCGTCGGTGCCGTACGACGCCCAGGTGCCCGGCATGAACTGCGCCAGGCCCTCCGCCCCGACGCCGGAACGGGCCCGCGGGTCGAAACCGCTTTCCTGGTACAACTGCGCGGCGAGCAACGGGGGGGAGAGGTCGGGGCAGAGCCGTCCCCACTGTTCGATCGGCCCTTGGTACGCGGCCGGAACGGTTCCCGGGGAGAGCCCCGCGGCATTGCCCTGCTGCTGTGGCGTCCCGCTCGCCGCATACGTCCCGAGCGTCACCAGACCGACGAAGCCGGCGAGGACAACTCCCGCAGCAGCGGCGGCCGTACCACCTTTCCGGAGTACCATCAGCACCATCCCGACGAATCGTCAGTCGAAGTGTCCCGGAAGGCGTTGCTCACCGCAATCATCAGAGATACAAAGAGTGAGCGCTATCCTTCGTACGGTGGACATCCTCGCGTACGTGTCCGATGCCTCACGACCAATCCGCGAGAAGTAGCCAAGTCGACATCAGATCTGGCCAAGAATAGGTACTGACCCTTCGCGCGGGTGGGGTCTGGGCCCTTGAATTTGCCTGATCGGGCGGTGAGATGGAAATGAACCAGAGCAGCGTGCACAGCATCGCGATCGGCCACCTGGCCGAGGACCCTCCAAAGAAGCCGAATATCGACACCATCATCGGCGGGATCGCCCCGGACTGGGGCCCGTTCGCGAGTCTCGGGTCGGAGGCCCGGGTGATGGTGGAGGTCGTCATGGCCGTGGCCATCCTGGGCTGCCTCGGCATCGCCGTCTGGGGCGCGGCCAAGCAGCGGATCGGCGCCACCGCGATGCGCGACAGCTTCGGCGCCGAACAGGGCAAGGGGCTGATCATCGCCGGGCTGACCGGCGTGTTCATCATTGGATCACTCGGCACTCTGTTCACCATTGTGTACGGCATGGCGGTCTGACGGTCGAACAGTTCGGGCGGATCGAACAGTTCGGGTGGATCGGACAGTCGGGGCGGACCCGGCAGTTCGGATGCTTCGGGCTCTTCGGTGCTTCTCGGTGCTCTTCGGGCCACCGTGACGTGACGTGGCGGTGGACGGCGGGCCACTCGTGCCCGCGGACCTGTCCGATCGTCTGACCGTCCGACCTCCTGTCCGGGCATCCGTGAATGTCCGGCGCCCCGCCGGGAATCCATCCATCACCCCTCCCCTCCGCGCCCGCCCACGGCCGGAGGGGCCCCCGGAGCCGCCAGCAGGCTCCCCGCACCAGGAGGGCCGCCGTGCCGTTGTCCGACGACCAGCCGCACACCCGTACGCGGCTGCCGGTCGGCGAACAGCCCTCCTCCCAGCCGAGCCTCCGTCAGGCACGCCCGCTGCGGACCCTGCTGACCGTCGTGCTGGTCATCGCCCTGCTCGTGCTGGCCATCTCGATCGCCAACCGGGGCAAGCCCGCCCCTGGCAACGGCAACGCCGGCCGTTCCGCCGACCGGGCCGGCGCCACCGCCGCCTCCGGCGCGGGCCCCGCCCCCAGCGGCGACCAGCCCGTCACCGCCACCGTCAACGGCATCGCCTCCGGCTTCCCGCACACCGACCAGGGCGCCCAGTCCGCCGCCGCCAACTACGCGGTGGCCATCGGCTCCGCCGACATGTTCCGCACCGACACCCGCCACACCATCGTCACCACCATCGCCGACCCCGCCGCCGCCCCGACCCTCCAGTCCCGCCTGGACCAGGGGTTCGGCGGGGACACCGTGGCCCGCTACGGCCTGGACGCCCAGGGCCGCGCGCCCAAGGGCCTCACCTTCGTCAGCCGCACCGTCCCGGTCGGCACCAAGTCGGTCGGTTACACCGACGCCGAGACCAAGGTCGAGGTCTGGTGCAGCGGCCTGACCGGCCTGGCCGGCGAGCGCTCCATGCTGCCGGTGGTGGCGAGCTGGTTCACGCTCACCCTCTCCCTCCGCTGGACTGGCAGCGACTGGAAGCTCACGGACTACACGAGCCGGCAGGGGCCCGCCCCCATGCCGGGTGATGAACAGGCCGCCACCGCCGAGGAGATCACCGGCGCCGTCCAGCAGTTCGGGGGTTTCCGCTATGCCCGTTGACCCGACCACCGCCCCACCGGCCTCCCGCGGCGGCGTACGCCGGGGCGCCGCCTCCGTGGGTGCCCCGCGGCCCGCCGTCCGCCGCGCCGGGACATTGGCGGGTGCGCTGGCGACCCTTCAGCTCGGCGCGCTTCTCGCGGCGCAGCGCGTCTTCGCGGAGCCTTCCCCGACGGGGTCGCCGTCGCCGTCCCCGTCGGCGACCTGCCAGAAGGTGGACCTTCCGATTCCCGGCAGCGACGCGGGCTGTGCCCCGAACGGCGCCGTGGTCATCCCCGGGAGTGGGACGGTGGGGACGGTGGCGGATCCGCTGGGGTCGTTGGCGAAGGGGTGTGCGCAGGCGGCGGCGTGGGTGGTGCGGAAGCTGTCGGGGGCGATCGACGGGACGACGGAGGTGGACTTCACCAATGCGTCGTTCCTGCAGCAGTACGCGGTGGTGTTCGCCGCGTCGACGATCGTCACGCTGGTGCTCTGGCTGCTCGCGGTGACCAAGCGGGCGGTGCGCGGGGCGCCGTTGGCGACGGCGATCTCGGAGGCGATCGGGTTCCTGTGGCTGACGGTGGTCGCGTCGGCGTTCACGCCGTTGATCCTGTACACGGTGGTGAGCGCGACCGACGGGCTGACCAAGGCGGTCGCGGTGGGGACGAAGTCGGACACCGGGACGTACCTGGGCGGGTTCGCGGACACCCTGGAGAAGGGTGACATCGGCGGCGGGCCGCTGATCCTGATCATCACCTCGCTGGTGGCGGTGCTGGCGGCGGCGGTGCTCTGGATCGAGCTGTTGATCCGGGCGGCGATGCTGTACGTGGGCGCGCTGCTGGGGACGGCGGTGTACGCGGGGCTGGTGGACAAGCAGTTGTGGAAGCACGTGCGCCGCTGGGCGGGGGTGATGGTGGCGGTGGACCTGGCGAAGCCGATCATCGTGATCATCCTCGGGCTGGCCGGCGCGGTGTCGGCCGGGGCGGGGGCGAGCGACGACTTCGCCCGGGTGCTGTCGGGGCTGGCGATCCTGTTCCTGTCGATTTTCGCGAGCGCCGCCGTGTACCGGTTCGTGCCGGGCTTCGGCGACGAGATGATGAACATGCGCAGTGCCCGGGCGAGCGCGGTCTCGGCCGGATCGGCGATGATCAACGGGACCGCGAACTTCATGCGGCAGGGCATCAGCACGCACGGGGACCGCGGCCCGCAGCCGGGCGGCGGGGGCGGGGGCGGTGCGGGCGGCGGCTCGGTCGCCCCGGGCATCGCCGCCCACGCGGCGCGCACGCCAGCGCCGCCGTCGCAGGCCGGGCCGCCGTCCCAGGCCTCGGCTCCGATCCGCGACAGCAATCCAGCGAAGGGAGGGTGACGGGTAAGTGAGCAGCGAACCACTGGGCCAGTACGGCGCCCCGTACGCCCAGCCGTACGTGCACCAGCGCCGTACCTACCTGATCGGCAAGGCCCGCCCGAACGCGCCGATCGGCCGCAACCGGGAGTCCGGCGAGATCGTGCTGATCATCTTCGGGGCCTTCCTCGGGATGGTCTGGGGCCTGATGATGCCGATCCTGCCGTTGCGCATCGCCGGCCTGGTCGGTCTGCCCGTGCTGGCGATCGCGGCGGTGTACGTGCCGTACCGGCGCCGGACGTTCTACAAGTGGGTGGAGATCAACCGCACCTACCGCCGGACGGTCCGCAGCGGCCGGGCGGTGTGGAAGTCGGACGCGATGGACGCCGGGACGCGGCTGGACGGCCGCGAGGTGGAGATCGGGCCGCCGCCCGGGGTGGGGCGGCTGCGCTGGCTGTCGGCGCCGTTCGGGCCGGACGAGGTCGGGGTGCTGATGCATCTGGAGCGGCGCACGGTGACGGCGGCGATCGAGATCGAGGGCCCGGGTGTCGGGCTGCGCGACTCGGAGGACCAGGAGGCGCTGGTCGACCGGTTCGGGACGCTGCTGAAGCACGTCGCGAACGGGGACGGTTTCGTGACCCGGCTGCAGATCCTGGCCCGCACCCTGCCGGCCGACCCGGACGCGCACGCCAAGGACGTGGAGCGGCGTGGGGATCCGGCCGCGCCGCGCTGGCTGATGGACTCGTACGACCAGCTGCAGTCGATGGTGTCGACCTCGTCGGAGCAGCACCGGGCGTACCTGGTGGCGTGCATGCACTACACCCGGGACCTCGCGGCCGAGGCGCACGCGATGGGCCGCACCGCGACCGACCGGCGGGCCCGGGACGACGAGGGGCTGGCCGCGGTGATGGCCCGCGAGCTGACCGACATCTGCGCGCGGCTGGCGGAGGCGGACATCCGGGTGCGGCAGCCGCTGGGCCAGGCCCGGCTCTCCTCGCTGCTGCACTCGATGTACGACCCGGACCACCCGATCGACCACATCCAGGCGATGTCGAAGCGCAACGCCTGGCCGGCCGAGCTGGACGCCACCAATCCGCAGTACCTGGAGGCGAAGACCCGCGAGTCGGCGACCCGGGAGCCGTGGTGCCACGCCACCGCGTGGGTCAAGGAGTGGCCGCTGACCCCGGTCGGCGTGAACTTCCTGGCGCCGCTGCTGGTGCACACCCCGGACGTGATCCGGACGGTGGCGGTGACGATGGACCTGGAGCCCACCGACGTCGCCATCGAGCGGATGCTCACCGAGAAGACCAACGACGATGCGGAGGCCAGCCGCGCCGCCAAGATGAACCGCACGGTCGACCCGCGCGACCTGGCCCACAGCGGCCGGGTGGACCAGCGCGGTGACGACCTGGCGTCCGGCGCGGCCGGCGTCAACCTGGTCGGCTACATCACGGTCTCCTCGCGCAACCCCGACGCGCTGGCCCGGGACAAGCGGACCATCCGGGCCTCGGCGGGCAAGAGCTACCTGAAGCTGGAGTGGTGCGACCGCGAGCACCACCGCGCGTTCGTCAACACCCTGCCGTTCGCCACCGGTATCCGCCGCTGAGCGGGCACCGGCCGAGCGACTGATCTGGAGGCCCCCGTATGGCGATCGGCAACCTCACCGACGCGTTCACCAGCCTGATGTTCGGCAAGGTGGAGACCACCCGGCTGCCGGTGCGCACGTCCACCGGCCAGGCGCAGGCGGTGTACCTGCCGACCGCCGCGCCGGGGCTGGGCGACTCCGGGGTGATCATCGGGCGGGAGGTGTACAGCGGGAAGGGCTATGTGTACGACCCGTTCCAGCTGTACGGCCAGCAGCTGCCGGCCCCGCACTGGCTGGTGCTGGGGGAGTCCGGCAACGGCAAGTCGGCGCTGGAGAAGACCTACGTGCTGCGCCAGCTGCGGTTCCGGGACCGGCAGGTGGTGGTGCTGGACGCGCAGGGCGAGGACGGGGTCGGCGAGTGGAACCTGATCGCCAACGCGCTGGGCATAAAGTCGATCCGGCTGGACCCGATGGCGGCCCGGGACGGCGGGGTGAAGCTCAACCCGTTGGACCCGGCGATCACCCAGACCGGGCAGCTGTCGCTGCTGCGCACCATCGTCGAGGTGGCGATGGGGCGCGGGCTGGAGGAGCGGGCCGGCTTCGCGCTGAAGGCCGCGCACGCGCACGTGGTGGCGACGGTCCTGGACCGCCAGCCGGTGCTGGACGACATCATCGACACCCTGCGCAGCCCCGAGCTGTCCTCGGTGGAGTCGCTGGGCGTGGCGGTGGAGGAGGTGCAGTCCTGGGGCCTGGACGTCGCGCTGGTGCTGGACCGGCTGGTCGACGGTGACCTGCGGGGCATGTTCGACGGCTCGACCACCGACGGCATCGACCTGGACGCGCCGCTGATCGTCTTCGACCTGTCGCACATCGACCGCAACTCGATCGCGATGCCGATCCTGATGGCGATCGTCGGGGTCTGGCTGGAGCACACCTGGATCAGGCCGGACCGCAAGAAGCGGATCTTCCTGGTCGAGGAGGCCTGGCACATCATCAACAGCCCGTTCGTGGCGCAGCTGTTCCAGCGGCTGCTGAAGTTCGGCCGCCGGCTGGGCCTGTCCTTCGTCGCGGTGGTGCACCACCTGTCGGACGTGGTGGACGGGGCGGCGGCGAAGGAGGCGTCGGCGATCCTCAAGATGGCCTCCACCCGGACCATCTACATGCAGAAGGCCGAGGAGGCGCGGGCCACCGGGCGGGTGCTCGGCCTGCCGCGCTGGGCCGTGGAGATCATCCCCACCCTTTCGCCGGGCATCGCGGTCTGGGACGTCAACGGCAACGTCCAGGTGGTGAAGCACATCATCACCGAGGCGGAGCGTCCGCTGGTCTACACCGACCGCGCGATGACCGAGGACGCGGTGGCCGAACGGGTGCGGGCCGAGCGGCACTTGGCGGCCGAGCCGGGCGTCTGAGGGCGGTTCGGGCCGGGCGGCGGGGCGGTGTCCCGGGCGGACGCCCCGGCGGGCCGCCGGCCGTGCCGCAGGGGAGCTCCGGCGGAGAAAGTCCGGCGACGATTCGTCAGGAGGTAACCCTGTCGTTACGTCCGGGGGCCTGACAGCTACGCGCGTTGACCCTAGGCTGCACTCGCGCAACGACACTCGTCTCGCGCGCCCGGGCCTGTCCACAGCTGGGCGCTCTCACAGGTGCAGGGGACCCCCTACATGCTCTCCGTCAGAACCCGACGGTCGGCGCTGGCCGTCGTCGCCGCGGCCGGCCTCGTCGGCACGGTGGCCATGCCGTCCGCGGCCCAGGCCGCGACCGCGAACAAGCCCAAGACCGTCAACCTCCAGTTGCTGGCCATCAACGACCTGCACGGCAACCTGGAGCCCCCGGCCGGCTCGTCCGGCACCATCCGGGAGATCGACCCGGCCACCGGCCAGCCGGTCAGCACCCCGGCCGGCGGCGTCGAGTACCTGGCCACCGCGCTGCGCCAGGCCCGCATCCCCGCCGACGACTCGATCACCGTCGCCGCCGGCGACCTGGTCGGCGCCTCCCCGCTGACCTCGGCGCTCTTCCACGACGAGCCCACCATCGAGGCGCTGGACAAGCTCGGCCTGGACGTCACCTCGGTCGGCAACCACGAGTTCGACGAGGGCTCGGCCGAGCTGCTCCGCCTCCAGAACGGCGGCTGCCACCCGACCGATGGCTGCTACGAGGAGGGGCGCAAGTTCAAGGGCGCCAACTTCAACTACCTGTCGGCCAACGTCACCAACGAGAAGACCGGCAAGCCGCTGCTGGCCCCGTACTGGGTGACCAAGTCCCAGGGCGTGAAGATCGGCTTCATCGGCGTCACCCTGGAGGGCACGCCGAACATCGTCACCGCCGAGGGCGTCAAGGGCCTCAAGTTCGCGGGCGAGGTCAGCACGATCAACAAGTACGCCGCCGAGCTGAAGGCCAAGGGCGTCAACTCGATCGTCGCGCTGATCCACGAGGGCGGCCTGCCGGCCAGCAGCACCTACAACTACGACTGCGGCGCGGCCGGCCAGGGCATCTCCGGCCCGATCGTCGACATCGCCAAGCAGATCGACCCGGCGGTCGGCGCCATCGTCACCGGCCACACCCACAACGCGTACGCCTGCACCATCCCGGACCCGCAGGGCGTGCCGCGCTCGGTGACCAGCGCCGCCTCCTTCGGCCGGCTGTACACCGAGATCGACCTGAAGCTCGACAAGACCAGCGGCACCATCGTGCGCCCGTCGGTCAAGGCCGAGAACCACATCGTGCGCCGGACGGTCGAGAAGGCCCCGGACATGACCCAGCTGATCGACCACTACGCGAAGCTGGCCGCGCCGATCGCCAACCGTCCGATCGGCTACATCGCCTCGGACATCAACGGCCGCGGCAACAGCGACCCGGAGAAGCCGCTCGGCGACGTCATCGCCGACGCCCAGCAGGCCGGCCTCGCGCCCGCCGACAAGGGCGGCGCGCAGGTCGCCTTCATGAACCCCGGCGGCATCCGCGGCGACCTCGTCCACAAGGCGAGCGGCGCCGAGGGCGACGGTGTGGTGACCTACGGCGAGGCGTTCACCGTCCAGCCGTTCACCAACATGATGCAGGTCAAGACGCTGACCGGCGCCCAGCTGATCCAGCTGCTCCAGCAGCAGGTCAGCGGCTCCAACGAGGCCTCGCCGAAGATCCTCCAGCCGTCCAAGGGGCTCAGCTACACGCTGGACATGCGCAACAAGGGCGCGGACCGGATCGTCGTCGACTCGGTCCGCCTCAACGGCGCGCCGGTCGACCCGGCCGCCAAGTACCGGGTCGCGGCCAATGAGTTCCTGGCCGGCGGCGGCGACGGCTTCCCGGCCTTCGCGGCCGGCACCGACAAGCTCGTCGGCGCCTCCGACCTGGACGTCTTCGCCGCCTACCTCGGCGCCAACAGCTCGGCCGCCGCGCCGCTGAAGGCCCCGGCGCAGGACCGGATCAAGGTCATCGCCGCGGGCAGCACCACCGGCTGAGCCGGGGGTCGCCGGCCGTGAGCCGGCCGGGGGCGGGGCGCTGTCGGGGCGCCCCGCCCCTTCTCCGTTCCTAGGCGGGGGTGGAGCCGCCGGGCAGGCGGACGGTGGCGAGGGTGCCGGGGCCGCCGTCCTGGGCCGGGCCGAGCGCGACCTCGCCGCCGGCCTCCCGGACGCTCTGCGCGACGATCGACAGCCCCAGGCCGGAGCCCGGGAGCTGGCGCGAGGAGGGGGAGCGCCAGAAGCGGTCGAAGACGTACGGGAGCTCGTCCGGCGGGATGCCCGGGCCGTGGTCGCGGACGGTCAGCACGCCCCCGTCGAGCCGGACCTCGATGGTGCCGCCGGGCGGGCTGTACTTCACCGCGTTGTCCAGCAGGTTGATCACCGCGCGCTCCAGGGCGGCGGCGTCGGCGTGCACGTACCAGGGCGCGGTGGCGGTCTCGAAGACCAGCCCCGGTCCGCGCAGCTTGGCGCGCTCCACGGCCCGGTCGGCGATCTCGTGCAGGGCCACCACGGTGAGCGTGCGGACCGGTTTGGGGGAGTCCGGGCGGGAGAGCTGGAGCAGGTCGCCGATCAGCACGGTGAGCTCCTGCATCTGGGCCTTCATGTTGCCGAGGAGCTTGGTACGGGTGGCCGGCGGGAGCGGGCGGCCGGTGTCGTCGCTGCGGATCAGCAGGTCGACGTTGGTGCGCAGGGAGGTGAGCGGGGTGCGCAGCTCGTGCCCGGCGTCGGCGATCAGGCGGGTCTGCCGCTCGCGGGAGTTGGCGAGCGCGGTGCTCATGGAGTTGAACGAGGTGGAGAGCCGGGCGATCTCGTCCTCGCCCTGCACGGGGATGGTGGTGCCGACCTCCTCGGTGCGGGCGATGTGCTCGACGGCGTCGGTCAGCTGGTCGACGGGCTTGAGCGCGGAACGGGCGACCAGCCGCCCGGCGACGGCGGCGAGGATGACGCCGCCGAGGGCGACGCCGCCGAGGAGGAAGGCGAGCTGGCGCAGGGACTCCTCGACGCCCTTGGTCGAGGTGGCGACCATGATCAGCGCGGGCTGGCCGGTCTCCAACTGGGCTCCGGAGATCCGGATCATGGCGGGTTCGCCGTTGGTGTACTGCCCGTCCCGGATGAGGAACTGGTTCGGATCGAGGTTCAGTGCCCGGACGTCTCCGGGGTCGATGACCATGGCCTTGGCGGCGGCCGGAGGCAGACAGACGAGGGACGGCTGGGTGAGGACGACGAACTGGGTGTCGCGGGAGGCGGAGACTCCGCCCGGTGAGCTCTGGGTGAAGCCCTGGACGTTCTTCAGCGCCGCCTGCGGTGTGGTGGCGCAGTCCTTGAGGCTCAGCCGCGGCGCCGGGCCGCCGCCCCGCACGTTCTGCAGGTCGCTGCGGACCACGCCGTACATCCGCTCTTCCACGATGAACCAGCAGGCCAGCGCCGAGAGCGCGATCGCCACCGCGACCGCGGCCGCCGTGAGGAAGGTGAGCCGGCTGCGCAGCGAGCGGGCGCGGTACCAGGTGGTGAGGCGGCCGCGGCGCGGGATGCCGGGCGGGGTGAGCGGGGGCGGTGGGACGGTGGGGCTCACGCGGCGGAACCGGCGGCGGAGCGGAGCGCGTAGCCGACTCCGCGGACGGTCTGGATGAGCCGGGGCAGGCCGCCCTGCTCGGTCTTGCGGCGCAGGTACATCACGTACACGTCCAGGGAGTTGGACGAGGGCTCGAAGTCGAAGCCCCAGACCGCCTTGAGGATCTGCTCGCGGGTGAGCACCTGGCGGGGGTGGGCGAGGAACATCTCCAGCAGCATGAACTCGGTGCGGGTCAGTTCGACCGGCCGGCCGGCCCGGGTGACCTCGCGGGTGGCGGTGTTCATCCGCAGGTCCGCGAAGGCGAGGACGTCGGTCTCCTCCTCGACGGCGGCCGCCCGGGCGGCGGCCTCGGTGGCGAGCGCGTTGCGCCGCAGCAGGGCGCGCACCCTGGCGAGCAGCTCGTCGAGTTCGAAGGGCTTGGCGAGGTAGTCGTCGGCGCCGACGTCGAGGCCGGTGACCCGGTCGCCGACGGCGTCCCGGGCGGTGAGCATCAGCACCGGGACGGTGTCGCCGCGCGAGCGCATCCGGCGGACGGTGGTCAGGCCGTCCATCCGGGGCATCATGATGTCGAGCAGGACGAGGTCCGGCCGGTCGTGTTCGACGGACTCCAGGGCCTCGTAGCCGTCGGTGGCGGTGGCGACCTCGTAGCCCTCGAAGGCGAGGCTGCTCTCCAGGGCGTCCCGGAGCGCGGGTTCGTCGTCGACCACGAGGAGCCGGGCGGTGGTCTGCTGCCCGGGCTCGGCAGGGGTGCGGTCGTCGGCGGACGGGGTCATCGGCGGTTGCCCTTTCTGGTGGCGGGAGGGCCTGTTCGGGTCAATTGTCGGACGTGGTCAGATGTTCTGGCCGGACTGCAGCTTCGGCAGCACCTGCTTGATGTCGTCGATCGGGATGGCGAAGCCGAGGCCGACGCTGCCGGCGCCGCTGCCGCCGGCGGTGGCGCTGGACCCGCTGGGCGAGTACATGGCCGAGTTGATGCCGATGACCTGCCCGTTGGCGTTGATCAGCGGGCCGCCGGAGTTGCCGGGGTTGAGCGCGGCGTCGGTCTGGAAGGCCTGGTAGGTGGCGGTCTCGCCGCCGCTCTGCGGGGTGGTGCCGCGCAGTCCGGGCAGGTTGGGGAAGCCGAAGCCGCCGTTGCCGCTGGTGGTGCCCTCGTCGAGCTGGACGGTGACCTCGCGGTGCTCGGCGCTGATGATGCCGGAGGTGACGGTGCCGGTGAGGCCCTCGGGGTTGCCGATGGCGACGACCGGGTCGCCGACCGCGACGGCCGAGGAGTCGCCGAGGACGGCGGGGGTGAGGTCCTTGGCGCCGGTCGCGGTGATCACCGCGGCGTCCAGGCCCTTGTCGGTGCCGGTCAGGGTGGCCCGGGCGGTGGAGCCGTCGTGGAAGGTGACGGTGATCTGGCCGCCGCCGGCCGCGCCGGAGACCACGTGGTAGTTGGTGAGGATCCGCCCGTCCTTGTCGATCACCACGCCGGTGCCGGTGGCGGTGCCGTTCGCGGTCTTCACGGTGATCTGGACGACGCTGGGCGTCACGGCGGCCGCGACGGCGGCGACGTCGGCGCTGCCGTCGGAGCGGGCGGTGACCGGGCTGGCGATGGTGCCGGTGCGGGGGGCGGAGCCGTGGCCCTGGGCGGCGACCACGCCGCCGGTGACCCCGCCGAGGACGGCGGCGATCGCGGCGACGGCGGTGACCAGGGCGAGCCGGCCGCGCAGCAGGCCGCGCCGGGCGCGGTGGCCGGGGCCGCCGGAGGCGCCCGGCGTGCCCGCCTCGGGCGGGAACGGCGGGGCCGGGGGAGGGGGCGGGGTGCCGGCGGCGGGGTGGGCGGGGCTTCCGTGGCCGGCGGCGTCGTACACGGTGCCCTCGTACCCGGTGCCCTCGTACCCGGCGTGGTCGTGCGCGGTGCGGTCTTGCGTGGTGCTGTCGAGGACGCTGCCCGGGATGACCCGGGGCTGCGGGTACCCGTACGGGCCGTCGTACTGCTCGCCGTCGGTGCGGCGCTGCCACTGCTGGTGATCGCTCATGGCGACCAACGTCCGCCCGGTGGATGAGAATCGGGTGAGAACCCGCTCAGAAGGCTCCGAGAAGCCCGTTGACTTCTCATAAAGCCTGGTCAGGCTACGATCCGGCGCCGTCCGGCGAGCAGCCGCAGGAACGCCGCACGACCAGGCGCGACGGGAAGATGCGGACCCGTTCGGTGTCCGAGCCGGGCACCATCAGCGAGTCGTCCAGCACCAGGTCCACCGCCGCCCGGGCCATCGCGTCGCGGTCGGAGGCGACGGTGGTCAGCGGCGGGTCGGCGAGCGCGGCCTCCGGCACGTCGTCGAAGCCGGCCACCGCGAGGTCCTCCGGCACCCGCAGGCCCAGCTCGCGGGCGGCCCGCAGCACGCCGATGGCCTGGTCGTCGGTGGAGCAGAAGATCGCCGGCGGGCGGTTCGCGGAGCGCAGCAGGTCGAGCGCGACGTCGTAGGCGCCGTAGCGGTGGAAGGGCGCGTCGACGAGGTGCGGCTCGGTGGGCAGGCCGTGCGCGTCCATGGCGCGCTGCCAGCCCTCGACGTGGTCGATGACCGGGTCGCCGGGCGCGGGGGACTCGACCGGGCCGCCGAAGCAGGCCACGTACGGGTGCCCGTGCACCTCGAGCAGGTGGCGGACGATCGCCTCGGCGCCGGCCACGTCGTCGGTGACCACCGCGACGTCGTCGATCGCCTCGGGCCGGCGGTGCAGCAGCACCACCTTCGCGCCCTCCATGGCGGCGAACTCCTCGGCGGCCCGCTGCGAGGGGCCCTGGCTGACCAGGATCAGGCCGGAGACCCGCATGCCGAGGAAGGCGCGGACGTAGTGGACCTCGCGGTCGTCGACGTAGTCGGAGTTGCCGATCAGCACGAGCTTGCCGCGCTCGGAGGCGGCCCGTTCCACGGCGTGCGCCATCTCGGCGAAGAAGGGCTGGCGGGCGTCCGGGACGACCATGCCGATCAGATTGGTGCGGCGGGAGGCCATCGCCTGCGCGACGCTGTTCGGCCGGTAGCCGAGCTGCTCGATCGCGGCGAGCACCTTCTCCCGGGTGGCGGGCGCGACCGGGCGCGGCCCGTTGTTGATCACGTAGCTGACGACCGCGGTCGAGGTACCAGCCAGTCGGGCTACATCGTCGCGCGTCACTTTGGCCACGGGGGGGAGTCTACGCGTGTGGCGTGCGGCCGGGCAGTGGGGGACCCGCGCCGCGCGGGCGCGGCGCGCGGACGCCCGGGGCGCGCCCCGGGGCGAATCCGGGCAGACCGGACGGGGCGGCGCGACGGCGGCCCCGCCCGGTCCCCCGGTCAGGTGTCCAGGACGGCCGGGGAGCGCCGGCGGGCGGGCGGTTCGGCCCGCTCGGCGCGCTCCCCCTTGTCCCCCTTGTCGGGGATGACGAAGCGGTAGCCGACGTTGCGCACGGTGCCGATCAGGCCCTCGTGCTCGACGCCGAGCTTGGCGCGCAGCCGGCGGACGTGCACGTCGACCGTCCGGGTGCCGCCGAAGTAGTCGTAGCCCCAGACCTCCTGCAGCAGCTGCGCCCGGGTGAAGACCCGGCCGGGGTGCTGGGCGAGGTACTTCAGCAGCTCGAACTCCTTGAAGGTGAGGTCGAGCACCCGGCCCTTGAGCTTGGCCGAGTAGGTGGCCTCGTCGACCGAGAGGTCGCCGCTGCGGATCTCCATCGGACTGTCGTCGGTGGTGACCTGGAGGCGGCCGAGGGCGAGCCGCAGCCGGGCCTCGACCTCGGCGGGGCCGGCGGTGTCGAGCAGGACGTCGTCGATGCCCCAGTCGGCGGTGACGGCGGCCAGGCCGCCCTCGGTCACCACCAGGATCAGCGGGCAGCCGATGCCGGTGGAGCGCAGCAGCTGGCAGAGGCTGCGGATCTGCGGCAGGTCGCGCCTGCCGTCCACCAGGATGACGTCGGCGCTGGGTGTGTCGACCAGGGCGGCACCCTCGGCGGGGGCCACCCGGACGTGGTGCAGCAGCAGGCCGAGGGCGGGCAGGACCTCCGCGGAGGGCTGCAGCGCGTTGGTGAGGAGGAGCAGAGAACTCATACCCGGTAGTCCCCTTTCCGGGTCGTCGCGGTCGCGTTCCGGCTGCCGCCACAGCCGGCTGGCGCGCGTGCTGGTGAGGGGGAGGAGACGGACGTCCGAGGGGAGGCGGGGGACACGGCGGCGCGCGCGGCCGAACGGGGCACGTCCTGGAGGTCCCGCAACCCCTGGTGCACCGTTTCTGCCCTGCTCATCCGTGAACCTTCCGGTCCTGGCCCGTCCCGGGCGGCGGCCCGGAGCCGGGGGTGTCCGACGCCCCGGCCCGGTCCCGGCACGTCGTTGTGCCGCGTGTGGCGGGGCGGTCCCTGCGGCACGCCGGGGGTGGGCCGACGATTCGCAAGGACGTCCGTACTGGCGTCCTGAAAGCACAAAAGGATCCGGGGGCGACTCTGCCCGGATCCCTCGGGGATCGAGGATAACCGACCGGCCCCCGCACCGGGAGGGCCCGAATCCGGCGGTTCGGCCTTTTCGGGCGCGCCCCGGGTGAGCCCCGCCACAGCCTCGCGACGGCGCCGCCGGGCGCCGGGCCAGGGCGATTGCCGCTCGCGCGGGCGAACACGCCATCATGGGGGACACATCGGCGGCACCGTGCGCGTACCACTTTCGGGCGAGGCGCGGGCGCCTGCGATGGTGGACCCGGCCGGGACACCCGGGCCCGGGCGAGGACGACGAGAAGGGGTTGCCATGGGCGCGACCACCGGGCACGACCCGGCGGCCGCCGTTCGGGTGAGCGGGACGATCCGCTACTGGGCGGCGGCGAAGTCGGAGGCCGGGCTGGGTGAGGAGCCGTACCTGGCGGCGACCCTGGCCGAGGCGCTGGCGCAGGCCGTGGAGCGGCACGCGGACCGGCCGAGGCTGCTTCGGCTGCTCGGCCACTGCTCCTACCTGGTGGACGGCTCGCCGGTGGGCGGCCGTGACCACGCGACCGTGGCCCTCACCGAGGGCGGGACGGTCGAGGTCCTTCCCCCGTTCGCGGGCGGGTGAGCGGCATGACCGGGATGAACGAAACCCCCGAGGGGCAGCAGCCCCAGCAGCCGCAGCCGCCGTACCAGCCGCAGTACCCGTATGGGCAGCCGCAGCAGTCTCAGCAGCAGGCGCCGCAGGGCTACCCGCCCGGGCAGGCGCCTTATCCGTACGCCCCGCCGCAGGCGTACGCGCCGGATCCCTATGCGCAGCAGGGGCACGCGGAGCAGTCGCACGCCCCCGGCACGGGCCACGCGCCCTACGGCCAGCAGCCCTACAGCCAGCAGCCCTACGACCAGCAGCCTTACGGGCAGCAGTCCTACGGGCAGTCGCCGTACGGGGCCGGGCCGGGCGCGGACGACGCCGCGACCACGCTGCTGCCGCCCGTTCCGCCGATGGACGACCCGGCGGCCACCACGCTGCTGCCGCCCGTCCCGGCGTCGGGCCCGATGCCGCCGGTCGCACCGGGGCAGCCGCCGGCCCAGCCGTCGGCGCAGGGGCCGGCCCGCCCCTACACCGAGCCGCGGCGCGGCCGTTCGCACCGCCGGACGGAGCCCTCCGCGCCCGCCGAGGCGTACGCCCCCGTCCAGCCTCCCGCCCAGTCCTTCGCCCCGGCCCCGGCCCCGGCCCATGGGCAGGGCCTGGACCAGCCGACCATGACGCTGAAGCGCCCGGAGCCCCCGGCCCCCGTGCTGACCGACCCGGCCGCGGCCCGCGCGGCCCGCGCCGCGCGGGCCGAGCGGGCCGACCGGAACGCCCACGCCGCGCCCGCCCGCCCGGCCGCGCCGTTCCCCGGCCCGGCCCCGTCGCTGGGCGCGCAGCCGTTCCCGGCCGCGGCCCCGGCCGGCCCGCCGTCCCCGGCCGCGCCCGTCCGGACCGGTTCGCCGATCAACGACCCGGGCCTCCAGCCGGCCCTGATCACCGCCGGCGCCGCCGCCCTGCTGGCCGGCGGCGCGGCGCTCGGCCAGGTGCCCCTCGCGCTGGTGCTCGTCCTGCTCCAGGGCCTGACGGCGGCCGGCTGGTTCCGGCTGAACGGCATGTGGCCGGCCCGCCAGGGCATCGCGCTGGCCGCGCTGTCCGGCGTGGTGGCCGACGTCTCGGTGCTGCTGGCCGACGCGGACGGCGGTCCGGCCGCCGTGGTGGGCACCCTCGGCGGGTTCTTCCTGCTGGTCCTGGTGCTGCAGACGTTCCGGCCGGCCGATCCGAAGGAGCGGTTCTACGCGCTCACCGTGCTCGGCTCGGCCACCGTGGTGACGGTGCTCTGCACCGCGCTGCTGCTGGCCGACTGGGTGCCGGCGGCGGTCGGCGCGGTCGCGCTGGCGACCCTGCTGGCGGCCGCGCCGCTGCCCGGGCCGCGCTGGCTCGGCCCGCTGCTGGGCCTGCTCGCGGCGGTCGGCCTGGGCCTCGCGGTCGGCGCGCCGCCGTTCCTGGGCGTGGCGGCCGGTCTCGGTGCGCTGATCGGTCGCCGGGTGGCCGGGTACGACTTCCCGTCCCGGTTCGTGCACATGACGGCGGGCGTGGCCCTGCCGCTCGCGGTGTCCGCGCCGCTGGTCTGGATCGCCACCGCGCTGCTCGGCTGACCGCCCCTCGTCCCGCCCCGGAACCATGCTCCGGGGCGGGACGTCGTACGGTCGTGCGGAAGCGGCCGCACCGGAACGGCCCGGTACGCCGGGGCGACGGCCGGCCGGGACCGGCCAAGGCGGACGACAGCGACCGGCGACGACGGGGGAGAGCGATGCGCGGCTGGTTGAAGGCGACGATCGGCGTGGTGGTGCTCGCCGGGGTGCTGGTGGGCGCCGACCGGATCGCCGTCGGCGTCGCCGAGGACGAGGCGGCCGACCAGATCCTGCGGAGCGGCCGGATGAGCCAGAAGCCGGACGTCTCGATCGAGGGCTTCCCGTTCCTCACCCAGGTCGTCTCGAAGAAGCTGGACGACGTGCGGATCTCCTCGGACGGGCTGACCGTCGGCGAGGGCAAGGACAAGGTGGCCCTGCACGCGTTCCGGGCCGAGCTCTCCGGCGTCGAGGTGAGCGGCAACATGAGCAGCGCCGTCGTGGACCACGGGAGCGGCACCGCGCTGATCACCTACCCGGACCTCGCCAGGCTGCTGCCGCCGGCCTCGGAGCTGGTGCCGAACGCGGGCCGGCTCTCGCTCGGCGCCGGCACCCGGCTGAGCCTCTCCTACGGCGGTCCGGGCAAGGTCAAGGCCTCGATGGGGCCGTTCCCGGTCGGCGACGCGGCCGTGCACAGCCAGGGCGACACGGTGACGGTGGACGGCTTCACGCTGAGCACGATGGCCTCGCTGCTGGCCGGGGTGTCCGACCAGGCCCTGGCCCCGATCAGTTTCACCCTCTCCACGCTGCCCGCCGGGCTGAATCTGTCCTCGGTCACGCCCCGGGAGGACGGCCTCCAGCTGGCCTTCGACGGCAAGGACGTCAAGCTCATCGGCTGATCCCGGCACACCCGGCCGGCCCTTCCGCAGGCCCTCCCACCGTTCCGCTCCGCGAGACGCGCTGTCCAGCGTCGGCCGTGGAGCGGTGCCGTTCCCGCCTCCCGACCGTCCCCCGCGCGCCCGCCGCCCAGGCCCCGGCCGGTTCCCGACGCCCATGAAATGGTCAAATCCCACGATGCGAGCCATCGGGTCTCGCTATTCGATACGCTGATGACAGCGGGCACCGGGTGTCCCTAGCATCGTCCGCATGAAGCGACAGACGGACCTCACCAAGCGGCGGGCGGTAGACCTGTGCCGCGTGGCCGCCTGTCTGTGTCGAATGCGTTAACTCGGCGCTTAGGCAGGGCAGTTGCCCCCATCGCCGATCTCCTCCGGTGATCGCCGTCGGTCCTTCGGGCCGGGCGTAGCCGCCGTACTCCGCCACATATCGCCCGGTCGGGCCGCACACCGCCCTCCGTCCCAATATTCGGACATGAATTCGGACCGGCGGCCGACGGGCACCCGCACCACCGCTGAGCAGCAGCACCCGAAGCAGCGAACACCTTCCGCCAACCGCCCCCGGATGGAGAACATCACCATGAGCCGCAGCGACGTCCTGGTCGACGCCGACTGGGTCCAGGCCCGCCTGGACGACCCGAAGGTCGTCATCGTCGAGGTCGACGAGGACACCTCCGCCTACGAGAAGAACCACATCCGCAACGCGGTCCGGATCGACTGGAAGACGGACCTCCAGGACCCGGTCCGCCGCGACTTCATCGACCAGGCCGGTTTCGAGGCGCTGCTCAGCGCCAAGGGCATCGCCAACGACGACACCGTCGTGCTCTACGGCGGCAACAACAACTGGTTCGCCTCCTACGCCTACTGGTACTTCAAGCTGTACGGCCACGGCGACGTCCGCCTGCTCGACGGCGGCCGCAAGAAGTGGGAGCTGGACTCCCGCGACCTGGTCGTCGAGGTGCCGCAGCGCGCCGCGACCGAGTACACGGCGCAGGCCGTCGACTCCTCGATCCGCGCCTTCCGCGACGACGTGATCGCCGCCATCGGCACCCTCAACCTGGTCGACGTCCGCTCGCCCGACGAGTTCTCCGGCAAGCTGCTCGCCCCGGCCCACCTCCCGCAGGAGCAGTCGCAGCGCCCCGGCCACGTGCCGACCGCGCTCAACGTCCCGTGGGCCAAGAACGCCAACGACGACGGCACCTTCAAGAGCGACGACGAGCTCAAGGCCCTGTACGAGGCCGAGGGCCTCGACCTGGCGACGGACACCATCGCCTACTGCCGCATCGGCGAGCGCTCCGCGCTCACCTGGTTCGTGCTGCACGAGCTGCTCGGCCAGGAGAACGTGAAGAACTACGACGGTTCCTGGACCGAGTACGGCAGCCTCGTCGGCGTGCCGATCGAGCTCGGCAACTGACCAGCCGGCTCCACCCGTAAGGCAGAAGGGAAACAAGACAATGTGCGGTGCGAAGGCCGGCGGCCCGGACCTGGCAGGAGTTGACGTGGCGAACGAGACGATCATCCAGGGTTCGGTGACCCGCGACGGCGAGCCGGTCAACGGCTACGTCCGACTGCTCGACGAGAACAACGAGTTCACGGCCGAGGTCCCCACCTCGGCGACCGGCCAGTTCCGGTTCTTCGCCCGCCCGGGCAAGTGGACCCTGCGCGCGCTCATCCCGGGCCAGACCGTGGACCGCCAGGTGGTCGCCTCCCAGGGCAACCTGACCGAGGTCGCCATCGCCGTCTGACCGGCGGCGAGCGACAGCAGTACCGAGGGCCCCTGCCACGCGGGGGCCCTCGGGCATACCGTGGAAGGGTGCAGTCCCGACGGCGGCGCCGCTACTACTACGCCATGATGGGCGTCTGCCTGGGCCTCTTCGTGCTGGCCTGGGGAGCGGTCCGGTTCGTCTCCGTCCCGGCGGCCGTGGGGCTGTGCGTGGTCGCGATGGTCATCCCGCCGGCGGCGGCGGTGTTCGCCAACCGGCGCGATCCCGAGGACGACTGGTGGGACGACCCGCGCTGGGAGGATCCGAAGTGGGACGACCCCGGCCACGACCGGGACCGCCCCGACGACGAACCCCGTCAGTAGACGAGCGCCTGCACGCCGTCGGCCATGATCTCGCTGACGAAGACCTGCGCGCCCGCGATCCGGGCGCCCTCGATGAGGTCCTTCTCCTCGATCCCGCGCCGGGCCGCGCACTGGGTGCACACGGTGATGACGCCGCCGCCGGTCAGGATCCCGTCGATGAGGTCCGGCAGCGGCGCCGCGTGCGGCAGCTCGAACTCCGCCGCCCGCCCGGGCAGGGCGAACCAGGACGACTCCCCGGTCAGCCAGAGCGACACCTCGATGCCGCTGGCGACGGCCACCGCGGCCACCGTGAACGCCTGCGAGCACCGCTCGGGGGCGTCCGCCCCGGCGGTGACCTTGATGACGAGCTTCTTCGAAGACATGCCGACACCCTAGATCGCCGACGTGGTGGGGCTCACCGAGACCCGTCCCCACCCGCCGGATAGAGTGAGCGGCAGCAAAATCCACCACACTGTCGCCGCAATGGGAGCCACCCGTGTCCGGTCTGGAAATCTTCTTCGACGGTCTGCTGGCCCTCATGGCCGTGCTGATCACCTGGTTCGCCATCTTCTCCGTGATGAAGCTCTACCAGGGCCAGCGCTGAGCACTGCCGTACGGTTGAAGTACTCCCGCACCGACGACAGCGACCAGGAACATGATCGAGATCCCCTCTGACCTCCACAAGGACGTCGTCCCGCTCGCCTTCCTCCTCGGCACCTGGGAGGGCGCGGGCGTCTACGCCCCTCTGCCGGGTGAAGGGGGCCCCGGTACCGAGAAGTGCAACTTCGGCCAGGAGATCGTCATCCGCCACGACGGACGGCCCTTCCTGGAGTTCCGCTCCCGCACCTGGGTGCTGAACAACGAGGGCGAGAAGGTCCGCCCGCTGGAGAACGAGCACGCCTTCTGGCGCATCACCAGCAACCAGCACGGCACCAGCGGTGCCCGCGGGGTCGAGATCTCGTCGGTCCGCGACGACGGCACGGTGGAGATCTGGTACGGCGAGCTGGCCGACGGCAAGCCGCAGATCGACGTCTCCACCGACGCGGTGGCCCGGATCGAGGGCTCCCCGGAGTACTCGGGCGGCAAGCGGCTCTACGGCTTCGTCAACGAGGAACTGCTCTGGGTGGGCGAGAAGGCCGCCCCGAACGTCCCGCTGCGCCCGTACATGTCGGCGCAGCTGAGGAAGGTGCTCTCGCCGGCCCAGCTGGTCAAGGACATCAACGACCTGCCGGACGACGGCATCGCCTTCTTCAAGTAGGCGACACGCAGGCACGGCCGCCCGCCGCGGCGCGCACATGGGTAGGGACCGGCCCCCGGCCGGTCCCTACACTTGGTCCAGGACCCCCGACGTTTGGCAGGGAACAGGACCGTGGCGGACACCGGCACCACCGACTGGCAACTCTCCGGCGACTGGAAGGCCGACCTGCGTGAGCGCGGGTACCGGCTCACCCCCCAGCGGCAGCTCGTGCTGGAGGCCGTCGACGCGCTCGACCACGCCACCCCGGACGACATCCTCTGCCACGTCCGGCAGACCGCCAGCGGCGTCAACATCTCCACCGTCTACCGGACCCTGGAGCTGCTGGAGGAGCTGGGCCTGGTCTCGCACGCCCACCTCGGCCACGGCGCCCCGACCTACCACCTGGCGGGCCGCCACCACCATCTGCACCTGGTCTGCCGGGACTGCGAGAAGGTCACCGAGACCGGCACCGAGATCGCCCAGCCGCTGATCGACAGCCTCCGCGCCCGGCACGGCTTCGACACCGACCTCAAGCATTTCGCCATCTTCGGCCGCTGCGCCGACTGCACCGCCGAGCGCGCCGCCGAGCGGTCGTAAGCTTGCCGGTATGACCGGTCTGAAGAGCCCGCTGCTTGCCCTGCCCGGAGCCGTCCCCGCCGAGGGAACCGACGAGGGCGTGGCCGCCCACTACGGCGACCTCTTCCGCGAGCAACGGAGCCTCGCCCGGGGCACCGGCTTCGTGGACCTCTCCCACCGCGGCGTGCTCACCGTCACCGGCGAGGACCGGCTGAGCTGGTTGCACCTGCTGGTCACCCAGCACGTCAGCGCGCTGGCGCCGCAGCAGGCCACCGAGGCGCTGGTGCTCTCCCCGAACGGGCACGTCGAGCACGCCCTCTACCTGGTCGACGACGGCACCACCACCTGGGCGCACGTCGAGCCGGGCACCCAGCAGGCGCTGGTCGGCTACCTGGAGAGCATGAAGTTCTTCTACCGGGTCGAGGTGGCCGACGCGACCGCCGACTACGCGGTGGTCCACCTGCCGGCCGGCTCCACCGCCTCCGCCGAGGGCGCGGCGGCCGTCCGCGAACTGCCCTACGGGCGCGACCTCTTCCTGCCGCGCGCCGAGCTGGCGGAGCGGACGGCGGACTACGGTCCGGCGGCCGGCGTCTGGGCGTACGAGGCGCTGCGGATCGAGGGCCACCGGCCGCGGCTCGGCTTCGAGACCGACCACCGGACCATCCCGCACGAGGTGGACTGGCTGACCAGCGCCGTCCACCTGCAGAAGGGCTGCTACCGGGGACAGGAGACGGTGGCCCGGGTGCACAACCTGGGGCGTCCTCCGCGCCGGCTGGTCTTCCTGCACCTGGACGGCACCGAGGAGGTGCTGCCCCCGCACGGCACGCAGGTGCGGCTCGCCTCGGACCCGCAGGGGCGGGCGCTCGGCTTCGTCACCTCCTCGGCGCGCCACCACGAGCTGGGACCGATCGCGCTGGCCATCGTGAAGCGCAACGTCCCGGTGGACGCGGTGCTGCTGGCCGGCACGGTGCCGGGGACGCAGGACGTGATCGTCCCGCAGTAGCGCCTCAGACCTCGACGAGCACGGTGAACGGGCCGTCGTTCACCAGGGCGACCTTCATGTCGGCGCCGAAGCGGCCGGTCTCGACCTTGGCGCCGAGCGCGCGCAGCTGGGCGACCACCTCGTCCACCAGCGGCTCGGCGACCGGGCCGGGCGCGGCGGCGTTCCAGGTGGGGCGGCGGCCCTTGCGGGCGTCGCCGTAGAGCGTGAACTGGCTGATCACCAGCAGCGGCGCCCCGATGTCGGAGCACGACCGCTCCACACCGCGATTCCCCCGCTCGCCTTCGGCGTCGGCTCGGGGGGAGGGGTCATCGGCCGGCAGCAGCCGCAGCGTCCAGAGCTTGCGGGCCAGCTGGGCCGCCTTGGCGGGGGTGTCGTCATGGGTGACCCCGACCAGGACGCAGAGCCCGGGCTCCTCGATCGCGCCGACGGTCTCCCCGGCCACCGTCACCCGGGCCTCGGCCACTCGCTGCACCACTGCTCGCATGCGGCCATTCTGCCGGAGCCGGCGAGGGGCGTGAGCAGAGCCCTGGGGCGCTCGGAGCCATAGCGCACGCCGGGTAGCACGCGCCTGCGTGCAGCATGGCGGTGTTCTCCCGGCGAAAAGCTTCGGTCGTATCAGCCACCCCTCTTCGCCAGGGGGCCGTTCGGGTGCACGGGCGGTGCGGCGGCGCCGGGCGGGGTGGCACGCTGGGAGACCGTACGAGGGCGGTCCCGCCGCTCCGCCGCACAGGGCGGGGGCGATCGGACGCGTCCGAGGTCCGGGGCGCCGAGGTCCGCCGCGCCGGGCCCGGTTCGGCCGGGCGGCCGAGCCGGTAGGGCAGGCGTTCTGGTCGTGTCGCCCCGGCGGGTGGCCACGGCCGGGGGCGGGAATCTTCGCGGGCGTCCGGGCGTGCCTCCGGACGGGAACGCGCCACTGGCGCGCGCGGCGGTTGACGGGCCGGACCGGCGGCAGGCGACGGGGCGCCGCGAGTGGGCGGGATCGGGACGACGGCAGGTGGGTTGGTTGATGGACGCGATCAGCGCGGCACAGGACCGGTACGGGCGGCTGCCCGAGGAGCCCGGGGCCGGCTCCGAGCCGGACCTCGGACGGTTGGGCCTGGACCAACTGCGGACCCTGCGCCGGGACACCCTGGAACAGGAGGCCGACCTCTCCTACCTGCGGCGGCTGCTGCACGGCCGGATGGACATCCTGCTGGCCGAGCTGGACCGCAGGCCGGGAGCCGGTGCCGCCCGCCCGGCGGACGCGGCGGAGCCGGCCGGCGCCCTGCTGGAGCGGCTGCCGGCCATCCTGACGGACGCGCCGTCCACCGTCCGCCGCTCGGCCCGGCACGTCACGCTGGGGCCGCCGCGCGGGGAGCAGTCCCAGCTGGAGGCGGACACGTTGATGGGCGACGTCCAGCTGGCCGACCTGGCGGCGCACCCGGCCGAGGAACTTCTGGCGGCGCTGGAACGGCTGCGGGAGCACGAGCGGGAGGTGTCCGGGCGGCGGCAGCGACTGTTGCGGACGGCGGACGGCTGCAACGCCGAAATCACCCGCAGGTACCGTGATGGGGAAGCACGGGTCGACGACCTGCTCGCAGGCGGCCCGCTCTGACAGGTGCGAGGGCCGCCGGGGGCGGGGGACGGGCCCGGCTCGCCCCCCGGTTCACCCTCACCTCCGGAAGGCTTTCGCCATGTCCAGTTCCGCTGCCCTGCCCGTGCTCGCCGAGGTCGTCCGCTCGGGTTTCGTCGAAGGCCGACACCACGGTTCGCTGGTGCTGCTGGCCGCCGACGGCTCGGTCGAGTTCGCGCTGGGCACGCCGGACGCGCCGGTCTTCCCGCGTTCCTGCGCCAAGCCGTTCCAGGCGGTGGCCACCCTGCGGGCCGGGCTGGCGATCGAGGGGGAGCTGCTGGCGCTGGCGGCCTCCAGCCACTCCGCAGAATCGTTTCACCTTGATGGCGTGCGGCGGATCCTCGCCGGTGCGGGGCTGGACGAGTCCGCCCTGCGCACCCCGGCCGACCTCCCGCTCGACGACCTGGAGGCGGAGCTGCACCTGCGTTGGGGCGGCGACCGCGAGCCGATCCTGATGGACTGCTCCGGCAAGCACGCCGGCTGGCTGGCCGCCTGCGCCGCCAACGGCTGGCCCACCGACAGCTACCTCGACCCGGAGCACCCGATCCAGCGGCTGGCGCGCGAGGCCCTGGAGGAGGCCGTCGGCGAGCCGGCCGCGCACTCCGGGGTGGACGGCTGCGGCGCACCGCTGCTGGCCGTCGGCCTGACCGGCCTGGCCCGCGCCTACCGCGCCCTGGTGCTGGCCGAGCCCGGCACCCCGCAGCGCCGGGTCGCCGACGCGATGCGGGCGCACCCCGAGTACGTGGCCGGCACCCGCCGGGCCGACACCCGGCTGATGCGGGCGGTGCCCGGTGCGCTCGCCAAGATGGGCGCGGAGGCCGTCCAGGTGGTGGCGCTGCCGGACGGGCGGGCGCTCGCCTTCAAGATCGACGACGGCGCCGAGCGGGCCCGCGGCCCCGTCCTGGCCGCCGCGCTGCGCCGCCTCGGGGTGACCACCGGTGACGGCACGCTGGAGCGCATCGCCGCCTCCCCGCTGTACGGCGGCGGCGTCCGGGTCGGAGAGGTCCGCGCGGCCTTCTGATAGTCGCCCGCTCGCCTCCGGGGCGCTGTGACCCGGTGCCGACGGTCGGCGCTCCCTCGCTCCTGCGTCGCTCCCTCGCTTCTCCCTTTCGGCACCGGCGCGCCCCTTCGGCTCGGGGCGGGTGGGCCTTCGGCCCGTGCCGGGGCGGAGTCGCCCGCTCGCCGCAGGCAGGGGGCTCGGGGCGGGGTTACTCACACGCCCGTCTCCGCGTGCGGACGGACGGCCCCCGGTGCACCGTGGACCGGGGGCCGTCGCACAGCTGAGGGAGTCCGCCATGACCGAGCACGTGTACCGGGTGACCGAGATCGTCGGTTCCTCGACCGAGAGCATCGACGCCGCGATCCGCAACGGCGTCGACCGCGCCTCCCGGACGCTGCGCCACCTCGACTGGTTCGAGGTCTCGCAGATCAGGGGCCACCTCGCCGAGGGGCGGATCAAGCACTACCAGGTGTGCATGAAGGTCGGATTCCGGCTGGAGGACGAGAGCTGAGTCGTCCGCGCCGGGTCACCCGCGCTCCGGCAGCACCAGCGGCAGCCCCGTGCGCGGGTGCGGCAGCACCTCGACCGGGTGCCCGTACACCTCGCTGAGCAGCGGCCCGCGCAGCACCTCGGCCACCGGCCCGTCGGCGACGGTCGCGCCGTCGGCCAGCAGCACCACCCGGTCCGCGTAGGCCGCCGCGAGCGACAGGTCGTGCAGGACGACGACCACCCCGTCCCCGGCGGCGGCCCGGGTGCGGGCGAGGCGCAGCACCAGTTCCTGGTGGCGCAGGTCCAGCGCGGCGGTGGGTTCGTCGAGCAGCAGCAGGGCGGTGCGCTGGGCGAGCACCCGGGCCAGGGCGACGCGGGCGCGTTCGCCGCCGGAGAGCGCGGTGAACGGCCGTCCGGTGAAGGCGGCGGACTCGGTCGCGGCCATCGCCTCGGCGACCACCCGCTCGTCCTCGGCGGCGGCCGCGGTGTCGGCCCAGGGGGCGCGGCCCATCCGGACCACCTCGTCGGCCGGGAACGGGAAGGACAGCGCGGCCGCCTGCGGCAGCAGTGCCCGGCGCCGGGCGAGGTCGGCGGGCCGGTAGCCGGCCAGCGGGCGGCCGTCCAGCCGGACCTCGCCCGCGGTCGGCGCGAGGTCGCCGGCCAGCACGGAGAGCAGCGTGGACTTGCCCGCGCCGTTCGGCCCGAGCAGGGCGACCACCTCGCCGGCGGCGACCCGGACGTCCGCGCCGGCCAGCAGGTCGCGCCCGCCGACGGTCAGCCGGACGGCCTCGGCGGTGAGCAGTTCGGTGCCGGGGGCCGGTCGTCCGGGCACCTCGGGGCGGCTGCGCAGCGTACGGATCCTCATGCCCAGCCTCCCTGCTTGGTCCTGGTGCGGCGCAGCAGCCAGAAGAAGAACGGGCTGCCGATCAGCGCGGTGAGCACGCCGAGCGGGAGTTCGGCCGGTTCGGCCAGGGTGCGCGCGGCGAGGTCGGCGGCGACCAGGACGAGCGCGCCGCCGAGCGCGGAGGCGGGCAGCAGGAAGCGGTGGCCGGGGCCGGCGACCATCCGCAGCAGGTGCGGGACGACCAGGCCGACGAAGCCGATGATGCCGCTGACCGCGACGGCGGCGGCGGTGAGCAGGGCGACCACGGTGATCAGCACCAGCCGCATCCGCTCGACGTCCACGCCGAGGTGGCGGGCGGGCCGTTCGCCGAGCGCCAGCAGGTCCAGCGAGCGGGCGTAGCGGGGTGCGACGGCGAGGCCGACGAGGGCGAACGGGAGGACGGCGAGCACCTTGCCCCAGGTGGCCTGGGAGAGCGAGCCGAGCTGCCAGAAGGTGACCTGGCTGATCGCCGCGGAGTCGGCGGTGAACAGGAACAGGCCGATCAGGGCGCCGCAGAAGGCGTTCACCGCGACGCCGGTGAGGATCAGCGTGACCACCTCGGTACGGCCGCCGGAGCGGGACATCGCGTAGACCGCGAAGACCGTCAGCAGGCCGGTGGCGAAGGCGGAGGCGGTCACCGTCCAGGTGCCGAGCCCGTCCAGGCCGAGCACGATGCAGCCGACCGCGCCGACCGCGCCGCCGGAGGAGACGCCGATGACGGCCGGTTCGGCGAGCGGGTTGCCGAACATGCCCTGCATCAGCGCGCCCGCGCAGCCGAGCGCGCCGCCGACCAGCAGGGCGAGCACCACCCGGGGCAGCCGGACGTTCCAGAGCACCGACTCGGGGACGCGGTCGAGTGCGTGGCCGCCGAGCCCGAGCCGGTGGCCGACGGAGGCGAGGATGTCGCCGAGCGGGATGCGGTAGGCGCCGGTGCCGGCCGCGAGCAGGGCGCAGAGCAGCAGGGCGGCGGCGAGGCCGGCGGTGATCAGGGCGGTGCGGCTGGTGCGCCCGGCCACGGGAAGGCTCCGGTCGGTGACGGCGGCGGTCACTGGGCGGCCTTCGGGTAGAGCTGTTCGGCGATCTCGCGGATCACCTGCGGGGTGCGCGGGCCGTAGCTGAGCAGTTGGCCGTCCTCGATCGAGACGATCCGGCGGTCGAGCCCGGCCGGGGTCTGGGCGACGCCGGGGAGCTTGAGCAGGCCGTCGACGCCGTCGACGGAGTCGAGTCCCTTGCTCATCACCAGGATCGCGTCGGGGGCGGCCTTGACCAGGGCCTCGCTGGTGAGCGGGGTGAAGTCGCCGCTGAGGCCTGCGGCGGTGCCGGCGTCCTCGCCGCCGACCGCCTCGATCAGCGAGCCGGCGCCGGAGGCCGGGCCGCCGAGCAGGTAGACCGAGGCGCTGCCGCGCAGGTAGAGGAAGGCGACCTTGGGGCGGCGCTCGACGGCGGGCAGGGCGGCCCTGGCCTCGGTGATCCGCTGCTCGGTGCGCTCCTTCAACTGCCGTCCGGCGTCGGGGACTCCGAGGGCGGCGGCGACGGTGTCGATGCGCGGGCCGACGTCCTCCAGCCGCTTGGCGTCGTCCAGGACGAGCAGCGGGACGCCGGCCGCGCGGATCTGCGCGATCGCCTCGGCCGGGCCGGTGGTGCGGTCGGCGAGGACGACGGTCGGGTGCAGGGAGAGCACGCCCTCGGCGGAGACGTCGTGGGCCTGGGTGATCACGGGCAGGGCGGCGGCCTGCTCGAAGGTGGTGGAGACGTCCCGGGCGACGACCTTGGGGCCGAGGCCGAGGCTGAAGACGATCTCGGCCAGGCTGCCGTTGAGCGGGATGATCCGCTCGGCGCTGGTGACGGTGGCCGTGCGGCCGTCGGCGGAGGTCGCGGTGGCGGGGAGCTGCGGGGTCGGCGGGTCGGGCAGCGGCTCGACCGCGTCCGGGGCGCGTGAGCCGGTTCCGGTGGCCGAACCGGTGGCGCCGGTGGCCGCGCCGCAGGCGGTCAGCGCGAGCAGCAGACCGAGCAGGAGCAGCAGGATCGCGGGGCCGCGGACGGCCCGATGTCGGGTGGTACTGCTGCTCAACGTCGTTCCCTTCGTCGGGAGTTGTCGCCGCCGGTGAGTGGGGTGCGGGGGTGCCCGGCGGGGCTCTTGACTCATATATTAGGTTAGCCTTACCTAAAACCAGCAAGGGGGTCGGCGATCCGCCGACCCTGCTTTCCCCTGTCGCGCCGAGGAGTGATCCGCGTGCCTCTGCCCCATCGGCTCCGCCGTCTGACCGCCGGCCTGGTGGCCGCCCTGGCGGCCCTGTTGACGGTCGCCCTGCTGCCCGGCCAGGCGGTGGCGGCCGAGGGGCGGGTGTCCGGCGGGCGGCTCGACTGGGGGATCAAGCAGTCCTTCCTGACGTACGTCACCGGGCCCATCTCCCAGGGGAGCTGGTCGCTCACCGGCGGCGCGGCCACGGTCGCCGGCAGCGGCTTCCGCTTCCACTCCGCCACCGGCACGTACGACCCGGCGAGCGGCGCGCTGAGCGCCGCGTTCTCCGGCGGGGTCCGCTTCACCGGGCACCAGGAGAACGGCGCCAACGCGCTCGACCTGAGCATCGGGCGGCTCACCTTCCGGGCCACCGCGGGCGGTGCGGCCGGGCTCTACGCGGACGTCAGCAGCAAGTCCCGGGAGACCGGGCAGGTCAGCAGCGCGAGCCAGGCCAAGCTGGCGGACCTCTCGCTGGCCGGCGTCGACCTGCGCGGCGCGGCCGGGACCCTGACGCTCGGCAACGTCCCGGCGACGCTGACCGACGCGGGCGCCAAGGCCTTCGGCGGGTTCTACACCGCCGGGACGGCGCTCGACCCGGTCAACCTGTCGGTCAACCTCCCGGCGGCGCAGCCGGCCCCGGCCGCGCCCACCACTCCGACGGCCTCGACGGCCCCGACGGCCCCGTCCGCGTCCACCGCGCCGAGTGCGGCCGCGTCCGAGCCCGCGTCGCCGAGCGCCGCGCCGTCGTCGACCGCCCCGGCGGCTCCGACCGACACCCCGGCCCCGACCACCGCCCCGGCCGCCGCCACCGAGTTCGGCAACGGCGCGCTCGACTGGGGTGTGCGGCGCACCTTCCGCGACTACGTCACCGGCGGGATCGCCCAGGGCCGTTGGGAGCCCACCGGCGGTGCGGCGGACGGCGGCGCGTTCTTCCGCTGGACGCCCGCCAAGGGCACCTACGACCCGGCGAGCGGTGCGCTCACCGCCGCCTTCTCCGGCAGCGTGCGCTTCACCGGACTGAAGAGCGGCGACGCCTACGGCCTGGACCTCACCCTGGCCAACCCGGGCGTCACCGTCGCCGACGGCAAGGGCGTCCTGCGCGCCGACGTCTCCGGCCGCACGCCGGACGGCGCCGCGCAGCAGCTCACCGGCGTCGAACTGGCGACCTTCGACCCGGCCGGCCTCAAGGCCGAGGGCGGGCTGCTCAAGGCCGTCGAACTCCCGCTCACGCTCACCGAGCCGGGCGGCAAGGCCTTCGGCGGCCTCTACCCGGCGGGCACGGAGATGGACCCGCTGAGCTTCGCCGTCGCCCTCGACCCGGCCGCCGCCCTCCCGCCGCTGCCCGACATCGGCAGCGCCCCGGCCGTCGCGCCGAGCCCGTCCGTCACGCCGGTCGCCGCCACCACCGACGCCGAGGGCTCGGGCGGCGTGCCGACGGCGGCCGTGGTGGCCGGCGGTGCGGCCGTCGCCGCGCTGGCCGTGACCGGTGGCCTGTTCGCCCTCCGCCGCCGTCGGTCCACCCCCGCCGACGCGGTCTGATCCCCTTTCTCCCCCCCGTTCATCGATCGGAGTTCCCCCCATGTCCCGCAACCGCACCCGGATGGCCGCCCTGGCCGCCGTCACCGCCGGCCTCGGCCTGACCGCCTTCGGTGCCCCGGCCCTGGCCTTCGGCGCCGGCGCGCCGAGCAGCGTCACCTACGACACCGGCGCGCTGGACTGGGGGGTGAAGGCCAGCTTCCGGAACTACGTCACCGGGCCGGCCGGCCAGGGCGCGGTGGAGCTGAGCGGCGGCGCGACCACCAACGCCGACGGCACGTTCCACTTCGGGCTGGCGAGCGCGCGCTACGACCTGAGCACGCATGTGCTGACCTCCGCGTTCACCGGCGGGGTGCGGTTCACCGCCCACCACGGGGCGCTGGACGTCGGGCTGAGCGACCTGAAGATCACCACGGCGGGGACGGCCGGCACGCTCACCGCGGACACCGCCTCCAAGGAGTCGATGGGCGCGACGGAGGTCACCAAGCGGGACGACGTGCCGCTGGTGACCTTCACCGTGGGCCGGGACACCACGACGGGCGTGCCGACGGCGGCGAAGCTGACGGAGGAGGGTGCCAAGGCGTTCGCGGGCTTCTACCAGGCCGGGGCGGACATGGACCCGCTGGCACTGCTGCTCAAGCAGAGCCCGGCCACCCCGTCCCCGACCGCCACGCCGACGGTCACGGCCACCGCCACCGCCACGGCCTCTCCCACGGCGACCGCCACCCCCACGCAGTCGCCGTCCGCGACCGCCTCTCCGACGGCCACCGCCACGCCGTCGGCCACGCCCTCCGCCACCCAGTCGCCGTCGGCGACCTCCTCGCCGTCCGCGACCTCGTCCCCGAGCGCCACCACCACCGCCACGACCACGCCGTCCGCGACCGGCAGCCCGTCCACCGCGCCGAGCGGCAACGGTGAACTCGCCGTCGTCAACGGCACCCTGGACTGGTCGGTCAAGGAGAGCTTCCGCAAGTACCTGCAGAGCCCGGTGGCCAACGGCAAGGTCGAGTTCGGCGCCGGCGCGGCCGACTACCGCTTCGGCGGCGGCAGCGGCAGCTACAACACCAAGAGCCACGCCCTGTCGGCGGGCTTCGCCGGCTCGGTGCGCTTCCTCGGCCACCCGGCCGAGGGCGGCGGCTACCAGCTGGACACCACCTTCTCCAAGCTGGGCCTGAGCATCGACAAGGACGGCGCCTTCCTGACCGCCGACGTCAATGCCAAGTCCCTGGACGGGAGGACGACCTCGCTGTCCGCCGCCCGGATCGCCAAGCTGGACGTGTCGAAGGCGAACCTCGCCCCGGTCAACGGCGTGGTGACGCTCAACGCCGTCCCGGCCACCCTGACCGCCGAGGGCGTCCCGGCCTTCGCCAACTACAAGGCGGGCGAGGCCCTCGACCCGGTCACCGTCTCGCTGGCCTTCGACAAGAACGCCCAGCTGCCCACCACCCCGCCGTCCGGCGGCACGGCGGGCGGCACCACCACCGGCACGACCGGCTCCGCCGGAGGTACCGGTACGGTCGGCGGAGCCTCCCTGACCACCACCGGCGGCACCACGGTCGGCGGCTCCGGCGTGCTGGCCTCCACCGGCTCCTCCACCCCGGTGGCCCCCCTCCTGGCCACCGCAGGCGGCCTGCTCCTCCTCGGCGGCGGCGCCACCGCCCTGGCCCGCCACCGCAAGTCGACCACCGCCTGATCAGAAGGGCCGGAGTGGGAAGTCGGCGGACCCGACTTCCCACTCCGCACGATGGGCCCTACCCGCAGGGGAAGTTCCTCGACCGGCTCCGCGATACCCACGCCGCCGTCCGCCCTCACCCCGCCAGGCCACCGGCTGGATCACGGGCCGCCCCGGCGCTCGCCCGAGCTCACGGCCGCCGCCGACCACGTCCGCACCTTCGCGACCATCATGACCAACCGCGAAGGAGACCGGCTTCGACACTGGATCGCCGACGTCTGCGCAGACGAACAGGCCGGCCTGGCCAACTTCGCCGCCAGACTGCTCCCCGACCTCGACGCTGTCGTTTACGGCATGAGCACTGACTGGTCATCTGGCCTGTTCGAAGGCCGCGTCAACGACCTGAAGGCGCTCAAGCGCAGCATGTTCGGCAGAGCGAAACCGCCGCTCTTGCGCAAGCGGCTCCTCCTACTCGCGGCCAGCCGCCAGTCCTAACCTCTGGTGCCTCGGGTCTGACGGTCCAGGAAAGCGATCAACCGCGTCTCCGAACATAGAAGCCGCTCTCGCTGCCCAAGGGGAAGAGAGGCAAGGGTGTCGACCACGACTCGCTTCCGCGGGATGTGCACCAGGTTGCTGGAGTAGATCCTGCAACCGGAACACCACGCGAGTCCGATGCAGCGCTCGAACATGGAGGACTCGGGCGGGTGCAAGCGGTACTGGAACGAGCGGACAGGCGTTCCGCAGGCGGCGCAGACTCGTCGAACCCCGTCGGGAATCGCCGCCCAGGTCGCGACCTTTCGCCAGTAATGTCGCCCGGCCTGTGCTCTTCAAGTCGTCATGCTGGGCATTCTGCCTCACAGCGATTCGCCCAACACAGCCGACCGAGCAGCGTTCTGGCCGACCACAGACCGTAGCTGCCACAGCATGCCCTTCACGAAATCCGTGCCTGAACCAAAACTCACCGGCGCAGACAGATCCCGGAGCAGGAAGTCGGCCTGACCGACTTCCCACTCCATGCCCGGCGGACCGGAGCTGTGCTCGGTGGTCCTCGCTCGACCCGAGCGAGGACCACCAACCCACCAGCACGTAGTTCCTGCGGCGCCTCGCGTGGAGCGAGGGGCCGCCCACAAAGCCGCGCAGCTTCCACCTGGAGTAGGAAGTCGGCCTCGTCGACTTCCTACTCCGTCGGACCTCAGGCGAAATGGCGACCGGTGGCCCCTTGCAGCGAGCAAGGGGCCACCGAAGGCAATAGCGCACAAGCGTCGCCCATAGTGGAAAGTCGATCTCGCCGACTTCCCACTCCCACGGGGCTGCTCCTCGCTCGGGTCGAGCGAGGAGCAGCCGGGGGCTGGCGGGGTGATTGCGGGCCAGGGAGTCGGACGGGCCGACTTTCCACTCCGCGTACCGAACCTCGCAGACCGCGCAGCACCCACGACATGGCTCCGGAGTGGGAAGTCGTCCCCTTCGACTTCTTACTCCAGGGCGGGGTGGGGCGGGTGGGGGGTGCGCGGATTGGCTGGCGGGGTGATTGCGGAGCAGGAAGTCGGATGGGCCGACTTCCTGCTCCCGTTCAGTCGTTCAGGCGCTCAGCGGGTACCGGGTGTCCAGGTCGCGGAAGAGGGCGCCGTTCAGCTGGAAGGCGCGCTTGCACTCGTCGACCACCCGGCGGCGCTCGACCTCGTCCAGGGCCAGTCCGGCGGCGTCCAGCTTGGACCGGTAGTCGCGCTTGAAGGCGGCCGGGTTGTCCACGCCCTCGAAGACGTAGAACCGCACGCCGTCGCCCTTGCGCTCGAAGCCCCAGGTCTTCTCGGCGATACCGCGGATGATCTGACCACCCGACAGGTCGCCCAGGTAGCGGGTGTAGTGATGGGCGACGTAGCCCGCCGGCCACTCGGCCGCGAGCTCCTCCAGCCGGGTGACGTACGCGGCGGTGGCGGGCAGCGGGGCGAGGCCCTCGCGCCACTGCGGGCCGCGCAGGTGGGCCAGGTCGCGCTCGATGGCCTCGGTCCGCAGCACCGCGGGATCGATGAACGGCCCGGCCACCGGGTGCTCCGCCAGCTCGGCGGCCCGCTCCTCCAGCGCCCGGTAGACGAACCAGAGCTGGCCGGTGAGGTCGGCGTACGCCTCGACGCCGAGGTGCCCGCCGAGCAGGCGGCTCATGAAGGACGACTGCTCGGCCGCCTCGTGCTCGGCGCTGCTGGCGGTGCGCAGCACGGTGGAGAACGGGACGACGGGCTGCTCGGGTATGGGCATGCGGGCCTCCAGAGATCGAGAACACCCCCGATTGCTTTGGTTAGCCTAACCTAATCAATCATCATGCCGACAGGGTGTCGGGAAGAATCGCGCCGACCCCCGGGAACGGCGAAGGCCGGGACCCGCGGAAAACTCCGCGAACCCCGGCCTCCGACTGCCTCGACCTACCTCGAAGCGCCCTGGCGGACGGACCGCCGGACGGACGAGACGGGTACGACGGCTCAGTGACCGCCCTGCTCCGCCAGACGCTTGATCGACGCGGTGACCTCGGCCTCGGCCTCGGTGCGGCCGACCCAGTTGGCGCCCTCGACGGACTTGCCGGGCTCCAGGTCCTTGTAGACCTCGAAGAAGTGCTGGATCTCCAGGCGGTCGAACTCCGACACGTGGTGGATGTCCTGCAGGTGCTCCCAGCGCGGGTCGGTCGCCGGGACGCAGAGCAGCTTGTCGTCGCCGCCGGCCTCGTCCGTCATCTTGAACATGCCGATGACGCGGCACTTGATCAGGCAACCGGGGAAGGTCGGCTCGTCCAGGATGACCAGGGCGTCCAGCGGGTCACCGTCGTCCGCCAGGGTGCCCTCGACGTAGCCGTAGTCGGCCGGGTAGCGGGTCGAGGTGAAGAGCATCCGGTCGAGCCGCAGACGGCCGGTCTCGTGGTCGACCTCGTACTTGTTACGAGAGCCCTTCGGGATTTCGATAAGGACGTCGAACTCCAACGGTTCCTCCAAGGTAGGGACTGACAGAATCCAAGTGTCTCCTACGGGAGTGAGTGCTCAGGAAAGGGGCCGGGTCGGTGCGAGCAGGGGCTGGGTCGGGGGACCGACGTGGGGGGACGGCCGCCGGGCTGTTCGGGGCGGCGTTGCTGGTCGCCGGAACGGTGCTCGGCACGGGCGGTGCGCACGCGCAGCCGTCCCCGACGCCGACCGGATCGGCCTCGCAGGGCGGCCGGACCGCCGGGAACGCCCAGGGGGACGAGGACGAGGGCAACGGCCGGCGGGACGACGGCAGGGGCGACAAGGGGGACAAGGGCGACCGGAACGGCAACCGGCCGGGCCACCGGGGCGGCGAGTCGCCCCACCCGTCCGCGAGCGCCACCGGCACCACGCCCGCCACCGGTGCGGCGGGCCCCACCGGCACCACCGGTCCCGCCACGGCCCCGCCCGCCGCCAAGTCCACCGGGGCCGCCCACCCGGCGCCCGTCGGGACGGTGCTGGCCGCCGCCGGGGCGGGAGCGGACACCGGCCTGCCCACCGCCCAGGGCCTTCAGCAGGCGCTCGCCGCCGTGCTCGCCGACAAGAACCTCGGCACCGTCGGCCTCGCCGTCGCGGACGCCGCCGACGGCCAACTCCTCTACGGAAACGGTGAGAACACCGCCGCCACCCCGGCGTCCACCACCAAGCTGGCCACCTCGATCGCGGCCCTGTCGCTGATCCCCGGTGACACCCGGCTGACCACCAGGGTCGTCAAGAACGCGGCCACCGGCGGGATCACCCTCGTGGGTGGTGGCGATCCGACGCTGACCGGGCTGCCCGCCGACCAGGTGCAGATCGGCGGCGTCCCCGCCGACCCGGACACCGCCCCCGCCTCGCTGGACGCGCTGGCCCGGCAGACCGCCGCCGCGCTGAAGACCGCGGGCACCACCACCGTCGCGCTCGACTACGACGTCTCCCTCTACACCGGCGCCCTGCTGCACAAGAACCACGACGGCGAGAACATCGCCGCCGTGACGCCGCTGATGGTCGACGAGGGCAAGGTCGACCCGAAGAGCCGCGAGGACGCGCCCGCCCGCGTCGGTGACCCGGCCCTGGCGGCGGCCGACGCCTTCGCCAACCTGCTCAAGGCCCAGGGCATCACCGTCCAGGGCAAGGCGAAGCAGGTCACCGCCCCGGCCGCCGCCGACGCGCCCGTGCTCGGCCGGGTCGACTCGCCGACCGTGGCCCGGCTGGTCGAACGGCTGCTGACCACCTCCGACAACACCCTCGCCGAGGCGATCGCCCGGCAGGCCGCGATCGCCGCCCACCAGCCGGCCAGCTTCGAGGGCGCCGCCACCGCCGTCACCCAGGAACTCGCCCGGCTCGGCGTGCCGACGACCGGGGTGGTGCTCAACGACGGCAGCGGCCTGCACACCGGCAACGCGATCCCGCCGGTCGTCCTGGTGAAGCTGCTCGCGCTGGCCGCCTCCGCGCAGCACCCGACGCTGCGCCCGGTGCTGACCGGCCTGCCGATCGCCGGATTCACCGGCACCCTCGGCAAGCGCTTCGGCTCCGCCTCGGGCGCCGCCGACGCGGCCGGCCTGGTCCGCGCCAAGACCGGCAGCCTGAGCGGCGTCAACACCCTGGCGGGCACCGTCGTGGACGCCGACGGCCGCCTGCTCTCCTTCGCCCTGATGACTCGGACCACCGCCCCCGCCGACACCGCCCGCACCGCGATGGACCGCGTGGTGGCCCGCCTGGCCGCCTGCGGCTGCCACTAGCCAGGACAGGTGTCTCGACCTCGCGTTGCCGCCGGGCGCCGACGACCACCCCTGGCCCGGCGCCCGGGAGATGCCCCGCCACGCCATGGTCCCGGCCGGCGGTGCACGCACCCATGGAGGCGCCGCAGGGTCCGCCCGGCCCGCCCTCCGGGCGACGGGAGCCCGGTGACCTGCGCCCGGGTGGTCCGGCCGGACCCCGTGGCCGCCGGGCGGCTCGATCACGGAGCCGCCCGGCCCCGAGCAGGAGGGTCCGCCCGGCCCGCTTTCCGAGCGCCGGCGCGAGTCCGGTGACAGGGTCCGGGCCGGATTCGTCCGGCACGCCCGGTGCGGTGCCGGTGGGCCGCCACGAGCCGGGCGTGGGCGTCGCGTGCCGCGCTTATCCGGTGCCGTGCCGCCCGGCGGGGACTTCGCGTGGGGTGGCGCGCGCCGGGGGTGGGGTGAGCCCGTTGTGGTCGTGCCTCGGTGCGGGCGGGTCAGTGCCCCCGCAGGGTGTGGGCATCGCGTGCCGGGGGCGGGTCGAGCCCGATGTGGTCGTGCCTCGGTGTGGGGCCGCGTCGGGCCGCGTCGGGTGTGGGCTTCGCGCGCCGGATACGAGGCGCCTCCGCTGCGGTGCTTCCGGCAGGGCCGCCTCGGTGTGGGTCGGTCGTGCGGGCGGGGTGACTCCGGTGGGGCTCCTCGGCGTGGTCGGCGGTCCGGTCCGGGCGGGGACTTCGCGTGGTGGTGGCGTGTGCCGGGGGGCGGGGCGCGTGCGGCCGGGGCAACCCGCGTCCGGGGCGGGCTTCGTGTGCTGCGGGCGGGCCCCTCGGCGTGCCGGGGCGGGGTCTTCGGGCGGGGGTGGCGCGGGTGCGTTCCGGCCGGGTGGGCGGCGGGCCGTTGCCGGGCGGCCATTGACCGGCCGTTCCGGCTCCCCCCGGCGGGCGGGAGCACGTACGGTGAGGGCATGACGAGCGCGAGCGGCGGTGCCGACATGGTCGACTGGAATCTCGCGGTCGCGACCGCGACCCGGCTGGTGCGGCCGGGGCCGGAGGTGAGTCGGGCCGAGGCGGCCGCGGTGGTCGCCGAGCTGCGCCGGCACGCGCTGGCGGCCGAGGAGCACGTCCGGGAGTTCACCGGCATGCGCTCCAGCAGCCTGGCCGAGGCGGCCGCGACCCCGGTGCTGATCGTGGACCGGCCCGGCTGGGTGCGGGCCAACGTGGCGGGCTTCCGCACCATCGTGCAGCCGCTGGTGGAGAAGCTCCAGGCGCGCCGGACGAACGGGTCGGCCTCCGCGGTGTTCGGCACGGTGGGGGAGAAGGCCACCGGCATCGAGGTCGGCGCGCTGCTGGCGTTCCTGGCCACCAAGGTGCTCGGCCAGTACGAGACCTTCGCCCCGGGCGAGCCCTCGCTGGAGGCGCCGGACAGCCCGGCCGCGCTGTTCGACAAGCCCCGCCTGGGCCCCGAGGGCCCCGGCCCCGGACGGCTGCTGCTGGTGGCGCCCAACATCGTGCACGTGGAGCGGGAGTTGGACGTCGACCCGGCCGACTTCCGGCTCTGGGTCTGTCTGCACGAGGAGACCCACCGCACCCAGTTCACCGCGGTGCCCTGGCTGCGCGACCACATCCAGTCCGAGGTGCAGTCCTTCCTCGCCGAGACGGACGTCGACCCGGGCGCGCTGCTGGAGCGGCTGCGCGACGCCGCCGGCTCGCTGGGCGCCGGGCTGCCGGGCCTGGGCGGCGGCCGGGGCGGCGACGCGGCGTCGTCGGCCGGCCTGCTGGAGATCGTCCAGTCGCCGGCCCAGCGGGAGATCCTCGGCCGGCTGACGGCCGTGATGTCCCTGTTGGAGGGGCACGCGGACGTGGTGATGGACGGCGTGGGCCCGGCCGTGGTGCCGAGCGTGGCCGAGATCCGCGAGAAGTTCCAGCAGCGCCGGGACCGCGGCGCCAACCGGCTGGACCTGGTGCTGCGCCGGCTGCTCGGCATGGACGCCAAGCTCCGCCAGTACCAGGACGGCGCGGTCTTCGTCCGGGGCGTGGTCGAGCAGGTCGGCATGGAGGGCTTCAACCGGGTCTGGACCTCGCCGAACACCCTGCCGACCAAGGAGGAGATCCACGACCCCGCCGCCTGGGTGGCCCGCGTCGTGCGGTGAATCGGGGGAGGGGCGCGCTCAAACCCGTTCGTACGGGTGGTCCAGTCGTGCACATGGCGGGTGAAGATACGTTTCTTCATTCACCCGAACGTGGGACGGTGGTCGTACCGGTGGCGCGGGTGGCGTAGCGGGTGTCTCCTTTCTGCCACCATCTGTGAGCGCCCGGTAACAGGGCGCGCACGGATGCGCGGTCCCCCGCCGCGCCCACCGCCGTCCTGTCCCCCCTCCGCGAGGAGTCGTCGCCGTGGGCCCTCACCCCGCTGTCGCCGCGATACGCCTGGCCGTTCGCCGCACCCTCACCGACCTCGTCGCCGAGGTAGGTTCCACCTTCACCGCACCCGCCCGGGAGCCGCGCGAGCGCACCGGCGGCGTGCCGCTGCCCGCCGCAGCCCCGCTGCCCGCCGCGCTGTCCGCCGCCGTCGGCACCACGCTGATCGGCAACGCCCACCGCCACCCGTCCGGGCTGCCCCGCACCCCCGCCGCGCCCGGCTCCCCGCTGGTCCTGGTCGCCGTCAGCGGCGGCGCGGACTCCATGGCGCTCGCCATCGCGGCGGCCTTCGAGGCCCCCAAGATCGGTCTGCGGGTCGGCGCCGTCACCGTCGACCACGGCCTGCAGGCGGGCTCCGCCGACCGCGCCGCCCAGGTCGCCGGCCGGCTGAGCGAGCTGGGCCTGGACCCGGTCGAGGCGGTCGCCGTGCGGGTCGGCCGCGAGGGTGGGCCCGAGGCCGCCGCCCGGGACGCCCGCTACGCCGCGCTGGACGAGGCCGCCGAGCGGCACGGCGCGGTCGCCGTCCTGCTCGGCCACACCCGCGACGACCAGGCCGAGACCGTCCTGCTGGGCCTCGCCCGCGGCTCGGGCGCCCGCTCGCTGGCCGGCATGCCGGCCCAGAAGGGCCGCTACCGCCGCCCGCTGCTGGAGCTGGACCGCGCCGCCACCCGGCAGGCCTGCTCCGCCCAGGCGATCCCGGTCTGGGACGACCCGCACAACTGCGACCCGGCCTACACCCGCTCCCGGGTCCGCCACGAGGTGCTGCCGGTGCTGGAGAAGCACCTGGGCGGCGGCGTGGTCGAGGCGCTCGCCCGTACCGCCCGGCTCTTTCGCGACGACGCCGACGCGCTGGACCAGTGGGCCGCGCTGGCCGAGCGCGACATCCGTACGGGCGAGGGCGCGCTGGACGCGGTCAAGCTGGCCGAACTGCCCCCCGCCGTGCGCCGCCGGGTGCTGCGCCGGGCGGCGCTGCGGGCCGGCTGTCCGGCCGGGGACCTGTTCGCCCGGCACCTCGAGACGATCGACCTGCTGGTCACCGGGTGGCGCGGCCAGGGGCCGCTGCACCTACCCGGGGGCGTCGAAGCGACCCGGCGGTGTGGCACGCTGGTCTTTCGGCGACAGGGCGACTGACGGGCGCGCATGCCCGGGGGAGCCGGCCGCCGGCCATTCAGACCCCGACACGTTTGAGGACGTATCCCCGGTGGACCAGAACGACATGGGCGCTGACCTCGCGAAGGTGCTCATCAGCAAGGACGAGATCGACGCCAAGCTCCTGGAGCTGGCCGAGCGCATCGACCGGGACTACGCAGGCAAGGATCTGCTGATCGTCGGCGTCCTCAAGGGGGCCGTGATGGTCATGGCGGACCTCGCCCGCACCCTGCACTCGCAGGTCACCATGGACTGGATGGCCGTCTCCTCGTACGGGATGGGCACGAAGTCGTCCGGCGTCGTGCGGATCCTGAAGGACCTCGACACCGACATCGCCGGCCGCGACGTGCTGATCGTCGAGGACATCATCGACTCCGGCCTGACCCTGTCCTGGCTGCTCGGCAACCTGGGCTCGCGCGGCCCGGCCTCCCTGGAGGTCTGCGCCCTGCTGCGCAAGCCGGACGCCGCCAAGGTCGAGATCGACGTCAAGTACGTCGGCTTCGACATCCCCAACGAGTTCGTCGTCGGCTACGGCCTCGACTACGCGGAGAAGCTGCGCAACCTGCCGTTCATCGGCACCCTCGCCCCGCACGTCTACGGCGGCTGAGACCCGTTCGGACGACGGGCGGGAACAGCAGCCTGTTCCCGCCCGTTGGATCCGGGGGACCATAGAAGAACGCCGTATCGCCGTGCTCCCGCCATATGGGGGTCGTACTGCGGTACGGTCCAATAAACCGCTCTTCACATGAGCAGTAACCGAATGCGCCGGCGGCCCACAGCCACGCGGCGCCGTTGAGTGGCAGGAGGGACGGGGCGGCAACGCCCCGCATGGATGGACGTCAAGCGATACTTCCGTGCGCCGATCATGTGGATCGTGCTGGCCGTCCTCGCCGTCATCGTGTTGATGCAGGTCGTTTCGGACTCGAACGGCTACAAGACGGTGGACACCGGTCAGGTCGTCGCAGCGATCGACGCGAAGCAGGTCAAGTCGGCGCAGATCACCACAGGTGATTCGAACACCATCAAGATCCAGCTGAAGGACGGCGCCAAGCTGCCCGCCGTGAGCAGCGGCAAGGCGCAGTCCGGCAGCAAGTTCCAGGCCTCGTACATCGGCGACCAGGGCGTCGCGATCGCCGACAAGCTGCAGGCCCAGATCAACGACAACGACCAGAGCACGCTCTCCGAGGGCTACACCGTCAGCCCGGAGAAGCAGAGCACCCTCGTCAGCCTGCTGCTGTCGATGCTGCCCATTGTGATCATCGTGCTGGTCTTCCTGTTCCTGATGAACCAGATGCAGGGCGGCGGCTCGCGCGTCATGCAGTTCGGCAAGTCCAAGGCGAAGCTGCTCACCAAGGACACCCCGAAGACCACCTTCGCCGACGTCGCCGGTGCCGACGAGGCGGTGGAGGAGCTCCACGAGATCAAGGAGTTCCTGCAGGAGCCGGCCAAGTTCCAGGCCGTCGGCGCCAAGATCCCCAAGGGCGTGCTGCTGTACGGCCCGCCCGGTACCGGCAAGACCCTGCTGGCGCGCGCCGTCGCGGGCGAGGCCGGCGTGCCGTTCTACTCGATCTCGGGTTCGGACTTCGTCGAGATGTTCGTCGGTGTCGGCGCCAGCCGCGTCCGCGACCTCTTCGAGCAGGCCAAGGCGAACGCCCCGGCGATCGTCTTCGTCGACGAGATCGACGCCGTCGGCCGGCACCGCGGCGCGGGCCTCGGCGGCGGCCACGACGAGCGCGAGCAGACCCTCAACCAGCTGCTGGTCGAGATGGACGGCTTCGACGTCAAGGGCGGCGTCATCCTGATCGCGGCCACCAACCGCCCGGACATCCTGGACCCGGCGCTGCTGCGCCCGGGCCGTTTCGACCGTCAGATCGCGGTCGAGCGCCCCGACCTCCAGGGCCGTCTGGACATCCTCAAGGTGCACCAGAAGGGCAAGCCGATCGCGCCCGACGTCGACCTCTCGGCCGTCGCCAAGCGCACCCCCGGCTTCACCGGTGCCGATCTGTCGAACGTCCTGAACGAGGCGGCCCTGCTGACCGCCCGCTCGGACAAGAAGCTGATCGACAACTACATCCTGGACGAGGCGATCGACCGCGTCGTGGCGGGTCCGCAGAAGCGCACGCGGATCATGTCCGACAAGGAGAAGAAGATCACCGCGTACCACGAGGGCGGTCACGCCCTGGTGGCGGCGGCCTGCCAGTACAGCGACCCGGTGCACAAGATCACCATCCTGTCCCGCGGCCGGGCCCTCGGCTACACCATGGTGCTGCCGGAGGAGGACAAGTACTCCACCACCCGCAACGAGATGCTCGACCAGCTGGCGTACATGCTGGGCGGGCGCGCGGCGGAGGAGCTGGTCTTCCACGACCCGACCACCGGTGCCTCGAACGACATCGAGAAGGCCACCGCCACCGCGCGGGCCATGGTCACCCAGTACGGCATGACCGAGCGGCTGGGCGCGATCAAGTTCGGCAACGACAACTCGGAGCCGTTCCTGGGCCGTGAGATGGGTCACCAGCGCGACTACTCGGAGGAGGTCGCCGGGCTGGTCGACGAGGAGGTCAAGAAGCTCATCGAGTCCGCGCACAACGAGGCCTGGGAGATCCTGGTCGAGAACCGCGACGTGCTCGACAACCTGGTTCTGGAGCTCCTGGAGAAGGAGACCCTCAACAAGGAGCAGATCGCCGAGGTCTTCGCCCCGATCGTCAAGCGCCCGGCCCGTCCGGCGTGGACCGGCTCCGCCCGTCGGACGCCGTCCACCCGCCCGCCGGTGCAGTCGCCCAAGGAGCTGGCGCTCACCAACGGCGCCGCCGCCACCGCCGAGGCCGCTCCGGCCGACGTGGTGAAGCTCCCGCCGCTGCCGGTCGATCCGCCGACCGAGGACTGACGGGAGCTCCGGCACCCGACGGAATGGATGCCGCGTCACCGGGGTTTGTACCCTGGAGGCGCGGCATCCGTGCTGTTCAACCCTTGTTCGTCAACCAGTTAGCGAGGCCCGCATGATCGACCCGGTGACGCTCGACGGTCCGCCCGCCGTCGGCACCTTCGACCAGAAGCGCGCCGAGAACGCGATCCGCGAGCTGCTGCTGGCCGTCGGGGAGGACCCGGACCGTGAGGGCCTGCTGGAGACGCCGGCCCGGGTGGCGCGGGCCTACAAGGAGATATTCGCGGGGCTCTGGCAGGAGCCCGAGGACGTCCTGACCACCACCTTCGACCTCGGCCACGACGAGATGGTGCTGGTCAAGGACATCGAGCTGACCTCGGTCTGCGAGCACCACCTGGTGCCGTTCCGGGGCGTCGCGCACGTCGGGTACATCCCGTCCACCAGCGGCAAGATCACCGGCCTGTCCAAGCTGGCCCGGCTGGTCGACGTCTACGCCCGCCGGCCGCAGGTGCAGGAGCGGCTCACCAGCCAGGTCGCCGACGCGCTGATGCGGATCCTGGAGCCGCGCGGGGCGATCGTGGTGGTCGAGTGCGAGCACATGTGCATGTCGATGCGCGGCATCCGCAAGCCCGGTGCCAAGACCATCACCTCCTGCGTGCGCGGGCAGCTGCGCGACCCGGCGACCCGGGCCGAGGCGATGAGCCTCATCATCGGGCGCTGACCGGGTCGCGGCGGCCCCGCCGGTCCGGACGGGCGCGGGCCGGTCAGATCGGCTCGTGCTCGGGCTCGTGCTCGGGCTCGGTGTGCGGCGGCGCCGGGTCGCCCAGCGCGTTGCGGCGCGCGGGCGTCCGCAGCCGCACCATCCGCCGCCAGCCGTACAGCAGGTCGTACAGGTAGAGCGCGTGCACCCCGGCCGCGACCGCGGCCCGCTGCCAGCGCGACCACCCGAGGATCCTCGCCATCCGGGACGTCACCGCGAGGCCGACGTCCCGGTGGGTGCGGATCTCGCCGCGGGCGCTGGTCTCCAGCACGTGCCGGATGTACGGCCCGTGGCCCTCGGCGGCCAGCCGCAGCAGCTCCTCGTGGCAGTAGGCGAGGTGGTTGTCCTCGTCCGCCGAGATCATCCGCATCGCCCGGCCGAGGTCGGGGTTGTCCCCGTACGCCCTGACGAGCTGGCGCATCTGCTCGGCCGCGCGCTGCTCGGTGACCCGGCTGTGCGCCAGGTAGGTGATGATCTCGCGGTCGGTCAGCGGGACCGCGGTGGTCAGCCGCTCGTGGGCGAGGCCGACGCCCTGGCGCTCCAGCAGCATGCAGTAGTCGGCCTCGGCGGGCACGTCGACCTTCGGCAGGCCGCGCTTGTGGAGCAGCTGGGCGAAGATCCGGCCGTGCTTGCGCTCGTCGGCGCCGTGCCGGGCGATCTTCGGAGCGAGCACCGGGTCGCGGGTGAGCTCGGTGATCCGCTCGTTCTCCCACCCGCCCTGGTCCTCGCCGCCGGCGGCGATGCTGCAGAACAGTTGGTAGGCCTCGTCGTTCCGGTAGATCTCGTCGAAGAGCGATCGGGTGCTGAGCATGGGTCCTCCTGCCCGGATCCGGGGCGGCGCCGGCCGTCGTTCGGCCGGGGCGGTCGAGATACGTCCCCCCGCGGCGGCGGGCGCCGTGCCCGACCGGCCGGTATTCACCCTCCTGGGGGCGCTCGGGGGTTCAGCCGAGGTGGTGGCCCATCCACTCCAGCGAGGCGGGCAGCTCGCGCACCCAGCTCTCGAAGTTGTGGCCGCCGTCGTCCAGGTACATCGACTCGGCCTGGAACTGCGGATTGGCGGCGGCGACCTGCTGGGCCAGCTCGACGAACTGGACGGTCTGCGGGTAGTCGCCCTCCTTGCGGGTGGAGACCACCAGCATCGACAGCGCGGGGGCGGGCAGGTTCTGCAGCCGCCAGGTGAGGTCGCTCTGCTCGGCGAGCGCCCGGTCCCCGCCGAACAGGCTGCCGCCGGTGAACTGGTCCTCGTTGACCTTGAAGTCGGCGTGCAGCCCGCCCGTGCTGCCGAAGACGGTCGGGAAGCGCATCGCCAGCCGCAGCGCGCAGCTGCCGCCGGTCGAGTAGCCGAAGACGCCCCAGGAGGCGGGGGAGCGGCCGATCCGGTACGCGGAGCGCAGCGCCTCCGGGACGTCCTTGGTGAACCAGGTCTCGGTGCGCGGCCCGCCGACGACGTCCACGCACTCGGTGTTGCGCGGCGGGGTGAGGGTCGGGCGGGCCAGCACCACGATGGCCGGCTGCATCCTCCCGGAGCGCTGGAGCTCCGCGGCGGTCTGGATGACCGGCAGGTCCTTCATCAGGTTGAGGGTGGTGCCGGGGTAGCCGGCGATGGCCAGCAGCACCGGGAAGCGGGTCAGGCCGAGCTTCGGGTCGAAGTACTCCGGCGGCAGGTAGACGAACATCTGGTCGGACAGTCCGGTCTCCTTGCCGGTGATCCGGACCGACTCGACCTTGCCGACCTCCTCGGGCGCCCCTTTGGGCAGGTCTGCGACGGTCTCCATGCCGCCCTCGTTGGTCGGCTCCAGCAGGGCGTCGTCGGCCGGCGCGCCGCCCCGGTGGTTCTCGCTGCTGGTGAGGGCGAGCTTGGTGCCGCCGGGGCTGAGCAGGTCGTCCCATGAGGTGTAGAACCCGAACGAGTTGTTGACGCTGAGCGCCAGCACCGCGAGCACCGAGGCCTGAGTCACCGTCAGCAGTCCCACCCGGCCGAGCACCGGCAGTGGCCGCTGCCGGGCCAGCCTGGGCCAGATCCAGAGGGTGGTGAGGAGCGCCGCCGCGCCCAGGGCGAGCAGCGAGTTCATCAGTGCGTCGCTGGTCAGTTCCATACCGTCGGCCTTCCGGTGGGACACTGTCGGTGCAGGCTTCATCGTCTGGTGGTCCGTCAGCCCCGGCCACCGCGGCTAGGCTGTCCGGACGCCGGGAGAGCCCGGGAGGCCGACGGCGCTCGCACGCAACCGACGCCCCAAAATGCGGCGTCCACCGTACGTAGGACGTACGCGGGGGCCCGTCGCGCCACGCGGCGGGGGGCTCCGGCGCCCACCCCTCGGCTCAATTCGCAGTGCCCCAAGGGCGCCGGTTTACCCTTCGTTGCCGGTTCCTTGGTGTGCGCATTGCTCGATGAAGGAAAAGGAATGAAGGTCCATCACGGCTCCCGCCCGGGAGTGACCGGACACCCCTCCACAACCTCTACGCTGAACCCCCATGAGCGTTCCCGTGTCCGTTGAGCCGAGCCCCGAGCAGCCGCCGCGTCGTCGCGGCCTGCAGACGCTGCGTACCCAAGCGGCCGCCGTTCCGAGGGCCTGGCTCCCCGGCGCGGTCGGCTACGCCTGTCTGCTGATCGGACTGGTGGACATCGCCAGCGCGGTGTTCCCCAAGCTCCGGCACACCAAGGTGCACACCTTCGCCGGACAGCTGCCCGGCGGCACCACCACGCTGGCCGCCGCCGGCACCCTGATGATCGGCCTGCTGCTGGTGCTCCTCGCGCACGCGCTGCGCCGGCGCAAGCGGCGTGCCTGGCGCGCGGTGTGCGTGCTGCTGCCGATCGGCGCGGCGCTGCACCTGCTGCGCTGGCACCAGCTCGGCCCGGCGGTCGTCTCACTGGTGCTGTTCGGGGTCATGCTGGTGCACCGGCGCGAGTTCTACGCCAAGGCGGACCCGCGCACCCGCTGGCGCGCCGTGGTCAACCTGGTCGTGCTGGGGGCCTTCAGCATCCTGCTCGGCCTGCTGATCGTCAGCACCCGGACCAAGTACGAGCTGGGCGACCCGGGGCTGTACCAGCGGCTGGAGCACGTGGTCTACGGGCTCTTCGGCTTCGAGGGCCCGGTGCACTACAACGCGGACCGGATCGAGGACCTGGTCGGCTACCTGCTCGGCGCGATGGGCCTGATCACCGCCTTCACCACCACCTACCTGGCGCTGCGGCCGGAGAAGCCGAAGCCGGAGCTGACCGCCGAGGACGAGGAGAAGGTCCGGGCGCTGCTGGAGCGGCACGGCGCGCGGGACTCGCTCGGCTACTTCGCGCTGCGCCGGGACAAGAGCGTGCTGTTCTCGCCCACCGGGAAGGCGGCGATCTCCTACCGGGTGGTCTCCGGCGTGATGCTCGCCTCCGGTGACCCGGTCGGCGACGTCGAGGCCTGGCCCGGCGCGATCAAGGTGTTCATGACCGAGGCCCGCGAGCACGCCTGGGTGCCGGCCGTGATGGGCTGCAGCGAGGTCGGCGGCGAGGTCTGGACCCGCGAGGCGGGGCTGGACGCGCTGGAGCTGGGCGACGAGGCGATCGTCGACACCGCGACCTTCTCGCTCGCCGGCCGGGCCATGCGCAACGTCCGCCAGATGGTCAAGCGGATCGAGCGCAACGGCTACTCCTGCCAGGTCCGCCGGGTCGCCGAGCTGAGCCCGGAGGAGAAGCAGCGGATCGCCGACGCCGCGGCCCGCTGGCGCGGCACCGACACCGAGCGCGGCTTCTCGATGGCGCTCGGCCGGTTCGGCGACCCGGGCGACGACGACTGCGTGGTGGTCACCGCCCACAAGGCGCCGGAGGAGGGCGAGGGCGGCGACGACCTCAAGGCCGTGCTGCACTTCGTGCCCTGGGGCCGGGACGGCATCTCGCTGGAGCTGATGCGCCGCGACCGGGCGGCCGACCCGGGCCTGAACGAGCTGCTGATCGTCGCCGCGCTGCAGGCCGTCCCGGCGATGGGCGTGCGCCGGGTGTCGCTGAACTTCGCGATGTTCCGCTCGGCGCTGGCCCGCGGCGAGCGGATCGGCGCCGGACCGGTGCTGCGCGCCTGGCGCGGACTGCTGGTGTTCCTGTCGCGCTGGTTCCAGATCGAGTCGCTGTACAAGTTCAACGCGAAGTTCCAGCCGGAGTGGGAGCCCCGGTTCCTGGTCTTCCCGAACAACCGCGACCTGCCCCGGATCGGCTTCGCGGCGATGCAGGCGGAGGCCTTCATCACCCTGGGCATGCCCCGTCTCGGCCGCAAGCCGCAGCGCCAGGGGCTGCTGCCGGGCGATGCCAGGCCGACGGTCACCGAGGCCGCCTGAGCCCCGTGACCGCCTGAGCCCCGTGACCGCGGTGCCGGCCCCCGTCGAGGACGCTCCCCGGCGGGGGCCGGGCGCGTTGCGCGGGCGGCGGCGGGCGTGTCCCGGGGGTGGCCCGGGTGGCCGGAAGCGGACGGTCAGATAATGGGGGTATGAGCAATTCGGTGCCCTTCTCGCTGCCGCCCGGACTGCCGCGGCTGGACCGCTGCGCGGTCATGGGCGTGGTCAACGTGACCCCCGACTCCTTCTCGGACGGCGGGCTGTGGCACGATCCCGCCAAGGCGATCGCCCACGGGCTCGCGCTGCGGGCCCGGGGCGCCGACCTGGTCGACGTCGGCGGCGAGTCCACCCGTCCCGGTTCGGAGCGCGTCCCCGAGGAGGAGGAGCTGCGCCGGGTCGTCCCCGTGGTGCGTGAGCTGGCCGCCGCCGGGGTGGCGGTCTCCGTCGACACCATGCGGGCCTCGGTGGCCGAGCGGGCCGTCGAGGCCGGCGCGCTGGTCGTCAACGACGTCTCCGGCGGCCTGGCCGACCCGGCGATGGCCCGGGTGGTGGCCGAGACCGGCGCGCCGTTCGTGGTGATGCACTGGCGCGGGCAGTCCGCCGACATGGACCGGCTGGCCGTCTACGACGACGTGGTCGCCGACGTGGTCGCCGAGCTCACCGCCCGGGTCGACGCGCTGCTCGCCGCCGGGGTCAAGGAGGACCAGCTGATCCTCGACCCGGGGCTCGGCTTCGCCAAGACCGCCGAGCACAACTGGGCGCTGCTCGGCCGGCTCGACGCGCTCACCGCGCTCGGCCGGCCCGTGCTGGTCGCCGCATCGCGCAAGCGGTTCCTGGGTACGCTGCTGGCCGACCCGGAAACCGGGGAGCTGCGCCCGGCCCGGGAGCGCGACGACGCCACCGCCGCGGTGTCGGTGCTGTCGGCGCGGGCCGGCGCCTGGGCGGTGCGGGTGCACGATGTGTCCGGCACGGCGGACGCCGTCCGGGTGGTCGCGGCCTGGCAGCGCGCGGCCCGGCAGGGGTGACGGTCGGTGAAGACGGGAGGGTCATGGCGGGTGACGGCAGGTTGAGCGGGGAGACGGCGGGCCGACGGGCCGGCGGGGCGGACCGCGAGGCGGTCCTGGCCGCCAACCGGGCGCTCTACGAGGCACTGGAGACCGGTGACCTCGCGGCGGTGGAGGACGCCTGGCTGGGTGCCGGCGAGGCGGACGACAAGGGGGGCGTCGTCTGCGTCCACCCGGGGTGGCCGGTGTTGCGCGGACGGGCCCAGGTGACCCGCTCGTACATGCTGATCATGGCGAACACCGAGTACATCCAGTTCATCCTCACCGACGAGGAGGCGGAGGTGCACGGTGATGTGGCCCTTGTCACGTGCACCGAGAACATCCTTTCCGGCGGCGAGGCCGAACAGGAGGGCGAGCTCGGGCCGCTGGTCGGCGGAAAGGTCGTGTCCACGAATCTCTTCCGGCGCACTGAGGCCGGGTGGAAACTGTGGTCGCACCACGGTTCACCCGTTCTGACCAGCGCCGACGAGGACGACGAGGACTGATTCCGGGCCGCGGCGGGAAATCGCGGGACAATGTCGCCGGGCGGCGGCCGGGGAATTCCCGGCAGGTCACCGAACGTTCACGTCAATCGCCATTCCGGTGCGCGTGGCGACGGTTCGTGCCGGGTAGGACGGTCGGGTGTTGTCGGCGCGCGCGGGTAGATTCGAATGGGTCAGCGGCGGGCACGACGCCCGTCTCCGCCCTGCCCGCGGCCCTGCTCCGGGGCGGGGCCCGTCCGACTGGGAGCAGTGATTCGTTTGCTGGACCGCGTCACCCTGCGGGGCCTGCGTGCCCGCGGCCACCACGGCGTCTTCGAGCGCGAGCGGGCCGAGGGCCAGACCTTCGTGGTGGACCTGGTGCTGTACCTGGACACCCGCCCCGCCGCCGCCGGCGACGACCTGACCCGTACGGCGCACTACGGAATCGTGGCCGAGGAGGTCACCGCGATCATCGCCGGAGAGCCGGTCGAGCTGATCGAGACGCTGGCCCAGCGGATCGCGGACCAGTGCCTGAAGCACGAGCCGGTGGAGGAGGTCGAGGTGATCGTGCACAAGCCGGACGCCCCGATCACCGTGCCGTTCGACGACGTGACCGTGACCATCCACCGGACCCGCGGATGACCCGCACCGTCCGCCCGGTGCCCGCCGTAGGGCCCGTCTCAGCCATAGGGGAAGTCCGATGACCACAAGTGACCCGACCGCCGCCCCGAGCGCCTTCGACCTGGAGCAGCGGCTGGACTCGGTCGACACCACCCTGCACAGCCAGCGCTTCGCCGTGATCGCCCTCGGCTCCAACCTCGGCAACCGCCTGGACACCCTCCAGGGGGCCGTGGACGCCCTCGCGGACACGCCCGGGCTCAAGGTCAAGGCCGTCTCCGCGGTGTACGAGACGGACGCCGTGGGCGGCCCCGCCGAGCAGCCGGCCTACTACAACGCGGTGGTCGTGCTCCGCACCACGCTGCCGCCGCACGACCTGCTGGAGCGCGGCAACGCGATCGAGGACGCCTTCGGCCGGGTCCGCGCCGTCCACTGGGGCCCGCGCACCCTGGACGTCGACATCCTGGCCTACGAGGGCGTCGTCAGCGAGGACCCGCGGCTGCTGCTGCCGCACCCGCGCTCGCACGAGCGGGCCTTCGTGCTCGCCCCGTGGCTGGACGCCCAGCCGGACGCCGAGGTGCCCGGGCACGGGCCGGTGGCCGAGCTGCTGGCGGCGCTCGGCGGCCCGGACGCCCAGGGCGTGCGGCGGCGCGACGACATCCGCCTGACGCTGCCGGAGTAGGCCGCCGGGTCCGGGGGCGGTCCGGAGCGTGCCCGGCCGGGTCCGCGCGCGGGCCGGGGAACTCGCGCGGGGCCGCCGTCCGTACCCCTAGGTGTCCGCCCCGGTCCGGGACCGCTCGGGCCGGGGCCCGGTACGGTGGCCTGACGCCGTCGTACCGCGCCGCCCGCGAAAGGACCCCGTCCGAGTGAAGCTGCTCCGCCTCCGCCTGCTGATCGGCATCACCGCCGCCACGACGGCGCTCTCCTGGGCCGGCGCCAAGCTGTGGGCCGCGCTGGACACGCTGCCCGCGGTCCCGGGCGCGGCGCCGGTGGTGCTGGCGGCGGTGGCGGTGATCCTGCTCGCGACCGCGCTCTCGCTGCGCTCGCGGCTGAAGGCGGCGCGCGAGCGGCAGCCCGGGGCGAAGCGGGTGGACCCGCTGGGCGCGGCCCGGGCGGTGGTGCTGGGGCAGGCCAGCGCGCTGGTCTCGGCGGTGGTCACCGGGGTCTACGCGGGCGCCGGGATCTACCTGCTGGGCGAGCTGGACGTGCCGGCCCGCAAGGACCAGGCGATCACCGCGGGCTTCGCGGTGCTGGCCGGCGCGGCCGTGATCGCGGCGGCGCTCTGGCTGCAGCACATCTGCCGGCTGCCGGAGAACCACGACGACCCGGGCGGGCACGGGCCGGCGGCCACCCATCGCTGACCAGGGCTTTTCCGGTGATCTTGAGTGATTTCCCGGATGCGTCCGGTAAAACCGCCGCGGTGTCAAGGGCCGAACCGGACCCTGGGCTGACACGGCCCCAATTCGCACGCTAGTTTCTTGGCATGTCTCGCGGACGCCACCGTCATTCCTCCGTCCTCGGCCGGGTCTTTCCCCCCACTGCCGCCGGCGTGCTCATCGTCGCCGCGCTGGGGGCGCTGCTTTTCAGCCGGGACACCGTGCTGGTCCGCTCGGTGGGCGCGGCCGCGGTGCTCGCCACGCTCGGGTTCGCCGTGCTGCTGCGCCAGCGCGACCGGGCCGCGCGGGCGGCGGCCGAGGTCTCCGTCGCGCAGCGGCTGCGGGCCGAGGAGCGGTTCGAGGAGCAGCTCGCGGAGGCCGAGTACGCGGCGGAGGTGGCCGAGGAGCGGGCGACCCGCTTCGGGCGGCGGCTGACCGCCGAGAAGTCGCGGCTGGCGAAGGCCGAGACGGAGATCGCCCGGCTGCTCAAGGAGCGGGCCGTGATGGTCGCCGAGCAGGCCCTCAAGGAGGCCGAGGCGGCCCAGCGGGCGCTCGCCGCGACCCGCCCCAGGCATCCGGCCAGTCCGGCCGCGTACGTGCGCGCCGGGGCCGTGCTGCGGCAGCTGGAGCGGCGGGCGGCGCAGGCCCAGGAGCAGCGGGAGCGGGAGGCCCGGCGGGAGGCGGAGCGTGCGGCGGGCGCGGAGGTCGCGCTGCGCGCGCGGACGGCGCCCGCGACGACGTCCGCGCCGGCTCCCCAGCGGGTCGCGCCGGCGGTTCCGGCGCCGGCCGCTCCTCGGTGCCCGCGCCCGGTGCGGCGCCCTCCGCGGCCGCTCCCGCGGCTGCCGGGGGCCCGGCCCGGCCGGTGCTGACGGCGACCGTCGGGCAGCTCGGTGGAGCCCCCGCCGTGCCGCCGGTGCGGGCGGCCGAGCGGCAGCGTCCGCGTCCGGCGGTCTCCCCGGCCCCGCGTCCGCAGGGCTTCAGCTTCTTCGGCCGCGGCTCCGGCGCGGCGGTCCGCGCGGCGGCTCCGGCGCCGGCCGTGCGCAGCGTCGAGGAGCTCGGCGAGCGGGCGGACCTCGCGGACGTGGTCGGCGACGAGGCGGTCGCGGCCCAGGCCCGGGAGCAGAGCCGGGACCAGGAGCAGGCGGCGGCGCGGGCGGCGGGCGCGGAGGCGCAGACCCGGGTGCTGCCGCAGGTCGGCGACGCCGACCCCGAGGTGGTCGACCTGACCCCGCACGACGAGACCGAGCAGATCGAGGTGCCCGAGCTGCGCGCCTCGCGCTGAGGCGGTGGCCGACGGCCGGGGAGCGGCGCCGGGTGGACGGGGACGTCCGCCCGGCGCCGCTCGCGCGTTCGGGGCGGGTCCGTGAACGGCGGGTCCGCGGCCGGCGGGCGCGGGAACGACGCGGCGCCCGCCCCGCCGGGTGGCGGAACGGGCGCCGGAACGGCACCGGGGTGCCGGAGCGTCAGATCTGGACGCCGAAGTCCTGGGCGATGCCGGCCAGGCCGGAGGCGTAGCCCTGGCCGACCGCGCGGAACTTCCACTCGGCGCCGTTGCGGTAGAGCTCGCCGAAGATCATGGCGGTCTCGGTCGCGGCGTCCTCGGAGAGGTCGTAGCGGGCGATCTCGGCGCCGCCGGCGGAGTTCACCACGCGGATGTAGGCGTTGCGGACCTGGCCGAAGTTCTGCGACCGGGCGACGGCGTCGTAGATCGAGACCGGGAAGGTGATCCGGGCGGCCTCGGCCGGCAGCGCGGCGAGGTTGACGTTGAGCGCCTCGTCGTCGCCGGCGCCCTCGCCGGTGCGGTTGTCACCGGTGTGGACGACGGTGTTGTCCGGCGTGCTGGTGTTGTTGAAGAAGACGAAGTGGCTGTTGGACAGCACCTTGCCGTCCGCGTTCAGCACGATCGCGCTGGCGTCCAGGTCGAACTCGGCACCGGTCGTGGTGCGGACGTCCCAGCCGAGGCCGACGGTGACCGCGGTCAGGCCGGGGGCCTCCTTGGTCAGCGAGACGTTGCCACCCTTGGAGAGGCTCACTGGCATGGTGTGTGCTGTCCCTTCGATTGCTATGTGTGGGGGATAACGCGGGAACCGCCGGATTTGGTTCCGCGCGGCCGGGCCTTTTCGCCGTCGGCACGGTTTCGGGTATTCCCTCGTCAGATCCGCCGGAACCGGCCCTGGAGCTCCCAGATCGCCGGGTTGTCGGCGAGGTCCGGGTGCATGTCGAAGAGGTCGGCGAGGGTGTCCTGGAGGAAGTCGCGGGCCTCGCGGCGCAGATCGCCGTGGCGCACCACGGCGGGCGGCTCGTCGGGCAGCCAGGTGGCGGTGACCTCGACCCAGTTGAAGCGGCGGGCGAACCGCAGCAGTTCGGTGTTCTGGGTGAAGTCGAGGTCGGCGGTCTGGACCCGGGCCGCGCGGCCGCCGGCCGGGTCGCGGTCGAGTTCCTCGACGATGTCGCACAGTGCCCAGGCGAAGTCCAGCACGGGGACCCATCCCCAGGCTGTGGACAGTTCCGCGCCCTCGGCGTCGAGGTAGACGTCGCCGCAGAACAGGTCGTGCCGCAGTTCGCGTACGCCCGCGGTCCGGTAGTCGGTCTGCGGGGGGTCGGGGAAGCGGTTGGAGAGGGAGTAGCCGAGCTCGATCACACAGGCCATTGTCGGGGCTGTCCGGTCCTGACCGGATAACCGGGTGACCGGCGCGGCCCGGCGCGGGATGATGGGCGCATGCCCGAGCCCATCCGCGTCCGGGGATCGGTGGTCGTCCCCGACGCCGAGCTCGTCTGGCGCTTCTCCCGTTCCTCCGGCCCCGGTGGCCAGCACGTGAACACCTCCGACACCCAGGTCGAGCTCCGCTACGACCTGGCGGCCTCCGCCGCGCTGCCCGAGGTGTGGAAGCAGCGCGCCCTGGAGCGGCTGGCGGGCCGGCTGGTGGACGGGCGGGTGCTGGTGGTCCGGGCCTCCGAGCACCGCTCGCAGTGGCGCAACCGGGAGGTCGCCGCGGCCCGGCTGGCCTCGCTGCTGGGCGAGGCGACCGCGCCGCCGCCGAAGGCGCGCCGGGCGACCAAGCCGAGCCGGGGCATGGTCGAGCGGCGGCTCTCCAGCAAGCGGCACCGCTCCGAGCTGAAGCAGGGGCGGCGCTCCCCGCGCGGCGAGGGGTAGCGCGCGGGTTCAGCCCAGGGCGCGGTAGCCGCCGCGGAAGTACAGCAGCGGACGGCCGCCCGGGTCGGGCACCGTCGCCTCCAGGACGCGGCCCAGCAGCAGGGTGTGGTCACCGGCGGCCATCCGCTGCTCGGTGCGGCACTCGACGGTGGCGAGCGCGCCGTCGATCAGCGGGGCCCCGCTGTACGGGCCGCGGTGGTGCGGGGCGTCGGCGAACAGCAGCCGGTCGCTGAGCCGGCCCTTCATGGCGAACCGCGAGCCGAGCGCCTTCTGCTCCTCCGACAGCAGCGAGACCGCCCAGGTGTCGGCGCGGGAGAGTACCTCGTCCATCCGGGAGTCCTCCCGGACGGAGATCAGGACCAGCGGCGGCTCCAGCGACACGGAGAGGAAGGACGTGGCGGTCATGCCGGCGTCCTCGCCGTCATCCGGGTCGTGGACGGTCACCAGGCTCACACCGGAAGCGAGCTGGGAGAGCGCCGCCCGGAACTCGTCGGGGGTCGCTTGGGTGGCAGCTTCGGGCTGCGGGGACGGGTACACGTACCGCACGGTAGCCCGCGACCGGGGGAAACGACATCGGGCCCTGGTCGTAGGACCAGCGGCGCAGCGCCGTTCGGCCCGTCGGAGTGGTGTAAAGGTTACGGTCCGCGCCCGGGCTCACTCGCAGGAGTGAAGAGGACGGGCTGCCCGGCGGTCAGTCGGCTACAGCGCGCGGCCAATGCGACCGACCACGGGAAATGTTCCGATGGGCGGTGATGTCCCGGTATGGGACAGATGAACGGATTAAGGGCGCATTAGTCTTGTGTGATTTAAGTCACAAGTGCTGACCTATTGCTGACCGAGCGTGCCGAACGCTGTGCTCCCTGTGATTCAGTTCTTCTGGCAATCGGACGATAACCAATCAAGACCTATCCGAAGCAGCCGGGGAGCCCCCGCATGGAAGCCGAGTCGGAGCCGTACGTCCGTCTCGCGACCCTCCGCACCTTGCACCGGGTCGTGGCGGACCTCAACGCTGCCCGCAGCCTGGCGGGCACGCTGCAGGCCGTGGTCGAGGGCGCGGTGCACGGACTCGGTTTCGACGCCGCCGCGGTCAGCCTGGTGCGGCCGGACGGCGACCTCGTGGTGGCGGCCGTCTGGGAGCTGGAGGAGAGCGCCATGGGCGGGCCCTCCGTCCTGCTCGGCCAGGTCGGCTCCCGCGAGTCCTGGGACCGGCTGCTCGGCGTCAGCGACCACTGGGGCACCCTGCGCTTCCTCCCCTACGACCGCGGCTGGGCGGTTGCCAGCGACATCCCGCGCTGGATCGGGGACGGCCCGATGCCCGTCTACGCCAACGACTGGCACCCCGCCGACGGCCTGCTCGCCCCGATGTACAGCGCCGGCGGCGACCTGCTCGGCGTCCTCTCGGTGGACCGCCCGCGCAGCGGCAAGCGGCCCGGCGCCTGGACCCGCGAGGCCCTGGAGATGTTCTCCCTGCAGGCCTCCATCGCGATCGGCAACGCCCGGCTGCGCGCCGAGATGCAGCGCGCGCTGGCCCGCCTGGAGAAGGAGCAGCAGGCGCTGCGGGCCAGCGAGGAGAGCTTCCGCCAGGCCTTCGAGTACGCCCCCAGCGGGATGGCCATCACCGAGCTGCACGGCGCCGGGCGGGGCCAGCTGACTCGGGTCAACGACGCGCTCTGTCGCCTGCTCGGCCGCCCCCGGGCGGTGCTGCGCCAGCAGAGCTTCGCCGACCTCGTCCACCCGGACGACCGGGCGCTGCTGGAGCGCACCAGCGCCGAGAGCGGCCGGGCCGAACTGCGGCTCTCCCGCCGGGACGGCGGCTACCAGTGGGTCTGCCTGCGGAACTCGATCGTGGCCGACGCCGCCGAGGGCCCGAGCTTCCTGCTCACCCACGTCGAGGACATCGAGGACCGCAAGCGGCACGAGCTCCAGCTCGCCCACCGGGCCAGCCACGACGCGCTCACCGGCCTGCCGAACGGCGCCGAGCTCAAGGCCCGGCTCGGGCGCCGGCTCTGCGCGCTCCCGCGGACGGCCGCCGCCGGGAACCAGGCCGGGCCCGCCGAGGCCGGCCACGGGAGCAACGGCCACGGCGGCACGGCGTACGGGAGCAACGGGTACGGCGCCGACGGTTTCGCCGGGTACCCGGAGAGCCTGTTCGGCGACTCCTCCCACCCGGCCGGCGGCTACGACCCGGAGCCGGCGCACGGCCACGGCCTGCCGGAGGGCTACCCGGCGCCCGCCGCCGACGGCACGCCGGCCGGCCCGAACGGCTTCGGGGAGCACGTGCACGCGGTGGTCCCGGCCGACCACGGCCCGAGCGGGGAGCTGCGGTCCGGCCCGTTCCGCTCCAGTGCGGCGGCCGCCGCCGCCGTCGAGAAAGGGCTCGCGGTGCTCTTCTGCGACCTCGACGGCTTCAAGTCGATCAACGACCGGTTCGGCCACAACGCCGGCGACGCCGTCCTGGTCGAGGTCGCCCGCCGGCTCAGCTCGGCGGTGCGCGACGGCGACACGGTGGCCCGGCTCGGCGGCGACGAGTTCGTGGTGCTCGCCGACGGCATCGGCCGGGACGAGGCGAAGGACCTCGCCCACCGGCTGCGCAACGCGATCATCCCGCCGATGCGGATTGACGGACGGGCGATGCGGGTCGGCGTGAGCCTGGGCATCGGCTGGGCCGGCTGCGGGATGAGCATCGAAGAGGTCCTGCACACCGCCGACGAGCGGATGTACGACGAGAAGCGGGCCCGCGGCGGCGCGGTGCGCGGGGCCCGCGGCGAGCGCTCGCACCGGCGGGCCGGGTAGGGACACCGGGGCGAGGCTACTCGCGGGTCGTCAAGGGGTCTGTCCGGGGCGCGCGCGGCGGCAGGTAGGGTTCCGGGGTACGAGCGACCACGACCAGCGCCGACGGCACGGCAGCCCGGCGGCGCGACCGCGATGGGGGAGTTGACCACCGTGACCACCGCCGGCAGCAGCGGAGCGCCCCAGGACCCGGAGGGCGGCGCCCCGCAGGAAGACGATCCGTTCGGCTACCTCTACCGTCCGGCCGACGGCGGCTCGGGCCAGCAGGCCGAGCCGCAGCAGGGCGTGCCGCGCACGTCGTACAGCCGCCCGATGGAGGTCGGCCGTGCCCAGTACGGCCAGCCGCCGCGGCCGCAGCAGCCCTACCCGCCGCAGCCGGGCTACCCACAGGCCCAGCCGCCGCAGCAGCCGTACCCGCCGCAGGGCGACTTCGGCGCGGCCCCGACCCAGCAGACCCGCTACGCCGAGCACTCCCGCCCGCAGCCGGGCGAGGAACGGCCGCCGAGCGGCGGCCGGAGCAAGGGCGCGGTGATCGGGGCGGTGGCCGTGGTCGCGGCCATCGCGATCGGCGCCGGCATCGCCCTGTCCGGGGACCCGGACAAGGACAAGGACAAGGACAAGGACAAGGGCGGCACCACGGCGAGCGCCCCGGCCGCCCCGGGCGGCGCCACCGGTACCGCGAGCCCGACCGGCTCCGCGTCGGCGACCCCCTCGGCGAGCGCCTCGGCCGGGCCGGGCACCGTGGACGCGACCCAGCTGCAGGGCCAGAACGCGCCGTCCGGCAACACCGTCAAGGGCACCAAGTCGGCCGACGGCAGCTATCTGACGCTCAACCCGGGCGGCACGATCACCTGGAGCGGCGACCTGGCGGCAGCCGGTACGTACAAGTTCACCGTGCACTACAACAACCCGGGTGCCGACGTGCGGGCGACCGCGGCGGTCAACGGCAAGGACTGGCCGGGTGGGGCGTTCTTCAAGAACTACTCGCCGGGCAAGGACCCGGCCTCGTCCTGGTTCAACACCTACATAACCCCGCCGATGCAGGCGGGGCCGAACACGATCGTGCTCTCGCTGCCGCCGGGCAGCGGCACGATCCTGATCGACCAGGTGACGCTGGAGGCGGGGTAGCTCCGCACCGCGGACGGCCGCCCGTTCCCCCGAGGGGAGCGGGCGGCCGTGTCGTGTGCGGGCCGGGTCAGACGGCCGCGATCGGGGCGAAGCGGTCGCCGCCGGTGATCCACTCGCCGCGGCGCATCACCGCGACCAGGTCCAAGCTCGCGGAGTCGACGACGGCGAGGTCGGCGAGCTTGCCGGGCTCCAGGCTGCCGACCTGGTCGGCGAGGCCGAGCAGCCGGGCCGGGACGGTGGAGAGCGACTCGACGGCCTGGTTGAGGCCGAGGCCGTTGACCGTGACCGAGCGCTTGAACGCCACGTCCAGGGTGAGCGTCGAGCCAGCGATCGCGCCGCCCTCGACCAGGCGGGCGACGCCGTCCTTGACCTCGACCTGGAGCGGGCCGAGCGGGTAGAGGCCGTCGCCCATGCCGGCCGCGCCCATGGCGTCGGTGATGAGGGCGACCCGGGAGGCGCCGGCGGTGCCGTAGGCGAGGTCGAGCACGGACGGGTGCAGGTGCACGCCGTCGTTGATCAGCTCGACGGTGACCCGCTCGTCCTCCAGCAGCGCCACGATCGGGCCGGGCGCGCGGTGGGCGATGCCGGGCATCGCGTTGAAGAGGTGGGTGGCGACGGTGGCGCCGGCCTCGATGGCCTCCAGCGTCTTGGCGTAGTCCGAGTCGGTGTGGCCGACGGCGGCGATCACGCCGAGGTCGGCGAGCATCCGCACGGAGTCCAGGCCGCCGGGGAGCTCGGGCGCCAGGGTGACCATCCTGGCGTGGCCGCGGGCGGCGTCGACCAGCTTGCGCACCAGCGCCGGGTCGGGGTCGCGCAGCAGGTCCGGGCGGTGGGCGCCGCAGCGGTTGTGCGAGATGAACGGGCCCTCGAAGTGGATGCCGGCGAGGACGCCGTCCTCGACGAGCTCGGAGAGCACGGCCGCCTGGCGGGCCAGGTCGTCGATCTCGCCGGTGACGGTGGAGGCGACCGTGGTGGTGGTGCCGTGCTCCAGGTGGGTGCGGGCGACCTTGAGGGCCTCCTCGGCGATGCCGGAGGCGTAGGACGCGCCGCCGCCGCCGTGCACGTGCAGATCGACGAAGCCGGGGACGACGGTGTACCCGGTGAGGTCGAGGTCGCCGGGCGTGGCGGAGCCGCCGAGACCGGCGATCCGGTCGCCCTCGACGGCGAGGCGGTCGCCCTCGACGACGCCTCCGGGCAGGACCAGCCGGGCGCCGGCCAGAGCGAGTCGGTCCGCGGTCACGCGGTCACCTCCATGGAGAGCAGATCCCAGGCGAGCAGGCCCGCGCCCAGTGACGCGGCGGTGTCTTTGAGCATGGCGGGTACGACCTCGGGGGGCATCTGGAAGGTCAGCCGCTCGGTGACCGCCGCCCGCAGCGGGGTGAAGAGGGTGTCCCCGGCCTCGGCCAGCCCGCCGCCGACGATGACCCGGGACGGGTCGAGCAGGCTCTGGGCGAGCACGATGCCGTCGGCCAGGGCCTCCACCGCCTTCTGCCAGACCGCGACCGCGCGCGGGTCCCCGGCGTCCACCGCGACGGCGCAGGATGCCGCGTCGGCGTCGGGGTCGCCCACGGCCTCGGCCCAGGCCCGGGAGACGGCGGAGGCGGAGGCGAGGGTCTCCAGGCAGCCGCGGGCGCCGCAGCCGCACTGCGGCCCGCCGGGGCGGACCACCACGTGGCCGATCTCGCCGCCGAAGCCGTGGGCGCCCGCCTCGATCCGGCCGTCGATGCCGATGGCGCCGGCGATGCCGGTGCCGAGGGCGATGAACAGGAAGCGCCCGATGCCCCGGCCGCCGCCGAGCCGGCCCTCGGCGAGGCCGCCGGTGCGCACGTCGTGGCCGAGCACGACCGGCATCGCGCCGCCGTCCGGGGTGGCCAGACGCTCGCCCAGCAGCTTGCGCAGCGGCAGGTCGCGCCAGCCGAGGTTGGCGGAGAAGACCGCGATGCCGTGCTTCTCGTCGATCGTCCCCGGGACGGCGACACCCGCCGCAAGGGGCGCGGCGCCGAAGCGGCTGCGGCCTTCGTCCGCCAAGTCGGCGGCGAAGTCGAGGATGGCGGTGACCACGGCGTCCGTGCCGTGCTCCCGCCCGGTCGGGCGGCGTGCTTCGAACAGCACGGAGCCGTCCTGGGCGAGCAGCGCGGCTTTCATGCCGGTGCCCCCCACATCGAGTGCGATGACGTGCTTCACGGAGGACAGTTTCCCTTGACCAGGTCTAAGAGGTCTAGTCCAGTTGTCGGATTGGTCTGGTCCAACGGGGTGAGCTTTGTCGCAGAAGCATGTGGTGTGCGGCACTTTGCACGAGCCCCCCGGGCGGGGTCCGGGACGGGTCCGGCAGGCCGGATCCGCCGGTTTTGTTGCGCGGTGTGCAACAAATCCCGCACTTCGATAACTACCCGGCGCCAGGGCGGCGCAGATGTGGACCGCCGTGCGCCCGGTTTGGCAGCCTTGCGGCCTCCCCCCGGCCGGATCCCTCCCCCGATCCGGTCCGTTCCACCCCAGGATCCCCCTCGAAGGCGGTACCCGCGTTGGACAGACGCGCCCAGGTCCCCACCCGGTTGTTCGGCGTCGCGCTGGCCGGAGCCCTGGCCGGAGCCCTGGTGCTCACCGGCTGCGGCGGCCAGGACGGCGGCCCCGTCACGCTCCGGCTGGTCGCCGCCGACTACGGCGAGAGCACGGACACCAGCTCCAAGCTGTACTGGGACGACGTCGCCCGCCGCTTCGAGGCCGCCAACCCGGGCATCAAGGTGGACGTCGAGGTGGCGAGCTGGACCGACATCGGCAAGCGGGTCGACGAGCTGGTGAAGAGCGGCAAGTCGCCCGACCTGCTGCAGACCGGCGGCTTCGCCGACCAGGCCGCCGCCGACCGGCTGTACCCCGCCTCCGACGTGCTGTCCCTGGAGACCCAGGCCAACATCATCGATTCGTTCTCGCACGCGGGGCAGGTGCTCGGCACGCAGTACGGCATCCCGTTCGTCTCCTCCTCCCGGGTGCTCTTCTACAACAAGGCGATCTTCCAGAAGGCCGGCGTCGCCCAGCCGCCTACCACCTGGAACGAGCTCAAGGCGGCCGCCGAGAAGATCAAGGCCAAGGTCCCGGGCGTGGTGCCGTACGGGCTGCCGCTCGGGCCCGAGGAGGCGCCGGCCGAGTCGATGCTCTGGACGCTGAGCGGGGGCGGCAGCCTCTCCGACGACGTCGGCAACTACACCATCGACAGCACGCAGAACCAGACCACCTTCACCTGGCTGAAGACCAATCTGGTCGCCACCGGTCTGACCTACCCCGAGCCCGGCAAGGTGAACCGCACCCCGGTGTTCAGCGACTTCGCGGCCGGCAAGGTGGCGATGCTCAACGGGCACCCGACCCTGCTGCGGATGGCCACCAACGGCAAGATCGACTTCGGGACGGCGCCGATCCCCAAGAAGGACGGCCTGGCGAAGACCGGCAGCCTCGGCGTGGCCGACTGGATGATGGCGTTCAAGGCCAACGGGCACCGCAACGAGATCCGCACGTTCCTGTCCTTCGTCTACGGCAAGGACAACCAGCTCAAGTTCGACGAGACCTACAACCTGCTGCCGGTCACCCAGGACGCCTTCGACGCGATGACCAAGGACCCGAAGCACGAGGACCTCAAGCAGTTCGCGGCCGGGCTGGGCAACGCGAGCTTCTACCCGTTCGGCGACCCGGCCTGGGCGGAGGTCTCCAACCGGATCAAGGCCGGCATCGGGGCGGCGGTGACCGGCGACGCCAAGCCGGTGCTGGAGGACCTCCAGCAGGCGGCGGTGAAGGAGGCGGCCCGGATCCGCAAGTGAATCCGGGCCGGGGGCGGGCGTCGGAAGGCGTCAGTGGGTGATCGTGTAGACCTTGCGGAGCGTCTCGTGGACGGTCCAGGTGGTGCGGTCGCCCGCCCGGAGCACCCCGCAGTCGCCCGGACCGAGCTCCAGCACCGGGCCGCCGTCGACCACGACGGTGGCCCGGCCGCTCAGCACCACGAACACCTCGTCCGCCTCGACGTCGGTGGCCACGCCCGGGGTGATCTGCCAGATGCCGGTCTCCCCGGTGGCGGACTCGGCGAGCACCAGGCCGGACACCTCGGGGGTGCCGGAGACGATCTGCGCCGGGTCGAGCGGGTCGGCGACGAGTTCCGCGGTCGGGACGTGCAGGGTGAAGGCGGCGGTCGGGATGCTGGTCATGGGGTGACGCTAGCCGCGGGACGGCAGCCGCGCAGGACGCAGAGTGTGTCGGGTCCCCGGGGGAGAATGACACTCCGTAGTGATGGACGGAGGTGGGCCCGGATGGGCGCGGACGACGAGGCGGCACGGGAACCGGGTGCGCCCGGCGCGCTGGACGAGCGGGACCGGGCCGTGCTGGAGCTGGAGGGCCGCTCCTGGCGGACGGCCGGCGCCAAGGAGCGCGCCGTCCGGGAGGAGCTGGGGCTCTCCAGTACGCGGTACTACCAGCTGCTGAACGCACTGCTGGACCGGCCGGAGGCGCTGGCGCACGCGCCGGTGCTGGTCAACCGGCTGCGCCGGGTCCGGGACGCCCGCCGGGCCGCACGGTAGGCCCGGCGGGGCGGCGTCGGGGCGGCGTCGGGCCCGACGGGTGACCCCCGCCGGGGGTGGGTACGGTGCCAGGCATGGGCCTTGCCGACATGACGCGACCGCTGACGGATGCCGGGCGTGCGGGGCTGGACGCGCTGCTCGGTGCGCCCCGCGACGCCGTGATCGCCCTCGACTTCGACGGGACGCTCGCCCCGCTCGTCCCCGACCCGAGCCGGGCCCGGGCGCACCCGGGCGTGGCGCCCGCGCTGCGCGCGCTGGCACCGCGGGTCGGCACGGTCGCGGTGGTGACCGGCCGCCCGGCCGACCTGGCCGTGGAGTACGGCGGGCTCGCCGACCTCGGCGGCGTGGTGGTGCTCGGGCACTACGGCGCGGAGCGCTGGGAGGACGGCGAGCTGACCGCGCCGCCGCCGCACCCGGGCGTGGCCGCGGTCCGCGAGCGGCTGCCGCAGGTGCTGGCGGCGCTCGGCGCGCCGGACGGCACCTGGGTGGAGGACAAGGGGCGCTCGGTGGCCGTGCACACCCGGCGCGCGTTTGGGCCGGTCGCCGCGTTCGAGCTGCTGCGCGGGCCGATGGAGCAGCTGGCGGGCGAGCACGGGCTGGTGGTGGAACCGGGCCGGCTGGTGCTGGAGCTGCGGCCGCCGGGGGTGGACAAGGGCGCGGCGCTGACCGGGCTGCTGCGCGAGCGCGGTGCCCGCTCGGTGCTCTACGCGGGCGACGACCTCGGGGACGTCCCGGCGTTCGCGGCGGTGGAGAAGCTGCGCGGGGAGGGCCTGGCCGGGCTGCTGGTGTGCAGCGACGCGCCGGACGCGCCGGTGCGCGAGCTCGCCGACCGGGCGGACCTGGTGGTCCCGGGCCCGGCCGGCGTGGTGGAACTGCTCGGCGCGCTGGGGGAGGAGCTCAGCCGCCCGGCCGCAGGGCGTTGAGCTGATCCAGGAACCACTGCTGGGGCGGCAGCGCCGTCGCGGCGGCGGCCAGCCGCTTGGTGCGGTCGGCGCGCTCCCCGGCCGGCATGGTGAGCCCGGCGTGCAGCGCCTCGGCGGTGGCCACGACGTCGAACGGGTTGACGCTCAGCGCGTCCTCGCCGAGTTCGGCGTGCGCGCCGGCCTCCCGGGACAGCACCAGGGCGCAGCCCCGGTCGGAGACCACCGGGACCTCCTTGGCGACCAGGTTCATGCCGTCCCGGATCGGGTTGACCAGGGCCACGTCGGCCATCCGGTAGGCCGCCAGCGAGCGCGGGAAGTCGTCGTCGACGTGCAGGATCAGCGGCTTCCAGCCGGGCGTGGCGAACTCCGCGTCGATCTCGGCGGCGAGCGCGCGCACCTGGTCGGTGTAGGCCCGGTACTCGGCGAGGTCGGTGCGGGACGGGTAGGCGAAGGCGATGTGCACCACCCGGTCGTGCCACTCGGGACGGGTGCGCAGCAGGTGCCGGTAGGCCAGGAAGCCGCGGACGATGTTCTTGCTCAGCTCGGTGCGGTCGACCCGGACGACGGTGCGGCGCTCGCCGACGGCGGCGCGCAGGGCGGCGAGCCGCTCGTCGACGTCCGGGCGGTGGGCGCGCTCGCGCAGGAAGTCGGCGTCGGCGCCGAGACCGTGGACGCCGAGGGCGGTGGTGCGGCCGGCGTGGCTGACGGTGAGCGCCTCGCGGTCGACCGTCGCGCCGAGGAAGCGCTCGCAGCAGTCGGCGAAGGCGAGCGCCCAGCGGCGGGTGAGGAAGCCCGCGCGGTCGGCGCCGAGGATGCCGGTGAGGACGCTTTCGGCGATGTCGTCGGGCAGCAGCCGCAGGTACTCGGGCGGTGCCCAGGGGGTGTGCGAGAAGTGGCCGATCCGCAGGTCGGGGCGGGCGGCGCGGAGCAGGGCCGGGACGAGCGAGAGGTGGTAGTCCTGCACCAGGACGGCGGCGCCGGGGGCGGCCTCGGCGGCGAGCGCCTCGGCGAAGGCGCTGTTGTAGGCGGTGTAGGCCTGCCACTCGGTGCGGAAGCCGGCGTCGAAGGCGGGGGCGGTCGGGGTGTTCCAGAGCAGGTGGTGGACGAACCAGAGGGTCGAGTTGGCGATGCCGTTGTAGGCGCGGGCGAAGGTCTCCGGGTCTATGTCGAGCATCCGCACGGCCTGCCCGCCGACGTCGTGGCCGGCCCGGTCGAGGCGGCCGTCCGGGGCCTGGCGGGCGGCCCGGCGGTCGGCCCCGGAGAGGGCGGCGCAGACCCAGACGGCGTCCGGGTCGTCGATGGCGGAGAGCCCGGAGACCAGGCCTCCGCCGCCTCTGCGGAGGGTCAGCGTGCCGTCGTCCGCGGTGCCGAAGGACACCGGCCCCCGGTTGGACGCCACCAGCACGGGGGCGGCGCCGGTCGGATTCGAACGCTCGGTCGTGTCAAGGCCCATGGTTGGTTGGTTGCCGGGGGCCCGGGGCGGCAAACGTGTCAATGCCGGGTGGCGTACTCGGGGACGGTGTGCATCGGCGGGCGCTCGGTGGCGGTGACGGGGTGGGTGTGGGCGGTGAAGGCGCGGGTCCGCGGGTCGCGGGTGAACTGGGTGAGCCGCGGGTGGAGCAGATCGGCGGAGGCCTTGAGCCGGTGGGCGCGGTCGAGCCGTTCCAGCGCGGTGCGGTAGATGGTGGCGGCCATCCGGCCGAGCGCCTGGCCGTCCTGGTGCCGGTGGTGGCGGACGCCGACGTCCACCTGGGCGAGCGCGTCCAGGCCGGCCGTCTCCAGGGCGTCGACCAGCAGGCCGAGTTCGACCCCGTAGCCGGTGGGGAAGGGCAGCCGTTCGAGCAGCGAGCGCCGGGCCGCGTACTCGCCGCCGAGCGGCTGGACGAAACCGGCGAGTTCCGGCCAGTGCAGGTTGAGCAGCGGGCGGGCGACCAGTTCGGTGACCCGGCCGCCGCCGGCCGGCACGACCGCGCCGTCCGTCTCCAGCGGCCGGTCGTACATCGCCTTGACCAGCTGGATGTCCGGCTCGGTGAGCAGCGGGCCGATGATGCCGGAGACCAGGGTGGGGTCGAACTCGCGCAGGTCGGCGTCCACGAAGCAGACGATCTCGCCGCGGGTGACCAGCAGCGAGCGCCAGAGCACCTCGCCCTTGCCGGGGGCGGCGGGCAGCCGGGGCAGGATCGCGTCGCGGTGGACGACGGTGGCGCCGGCCTCGGCGGCGACCTCGGCGGTGGCGTCGGCGGAGCCGGAGTCGACCACCACCAGCTCGTCGACCAGCGGCAGCCGCTCCATCAGCTCGCGGCGGATCACCCGGACGATCTCGCCGACGGTGGCCTGCTCGTCCAGGGCGGGCAGCACGACGCTGACCGTGCCGGCCGGGCCGAGCGCGCGCTTGGCCGCGAGGAGCGTGCGCACCGGGCGGTCGGCCGCGTTCCACGAGCGCCGGCGCAGCCAGGACGCCGTCTCGGGGAGGAGCTCGGGGGTCGGTTCGGCGGGCACGGTGCGCTCCTCGGCAGGGTCGGGTACGGGGCCGGATGGGACAGGACATCTCGCGTGGCGGACGGTGCCGTTCGGGGTTGACGCCTTCGGATACAGTCTTCGTACAGCGGTCGGACCTTCGCACGCCGGGGTCGCCGCTGAGCAGGACCACAACTTCACAGAGCTCATCCAGAGGGACTGAGGGAACGGCCCGTTGACGTCCCGGCAACCTTCTCGCCCGGTCGGCTTCAGGCCCCGGCGGGACAGGTGCCAATTCCGGCCCGGGCGCGACCGCGTCACGGGGAAGATGAGGAGAGAGGCCTCGCCACATGGCTATCGACACCGCCGCACCCGTCACCGTTGACCTCGGCCCCGCAGCCCAACTGTCCTGTCGGGAGTGCGGCACCAAGTTCCCGCTCGGCCCCAGCTTCGCGTGCCTGGAGTGCTTCGGCCCGCTGGAGATCGCCTACGACTTCGGCAGCGAGGGCGCCGAGGAGCTGCGCAAGCGGATCGAGGCCGGTCCCGCGTCGATCTGGCGCTACGCGCCGCTGCTGCCGGTCCCCGCGGACGTCGCGACCAAGCCGAACCTCAACCCGGGGTGGACCCCGCTGGTGAAGGCGGACAACCTGGGCCGCGAGCTCGGCTTCACCGCGCAGCTGCACGTCAAGGACGACTCCGGCAACCCGACCCACTCCTTCAAGGACCGCGTGGTGGCCTGCGCCATCGAGGCGGCCCGCGCGTTCGGCTACACCACGCTGTCCTGCTCGTCGACCGGCAACCTGGCCGGCGCGGTGGGCGCGGCGGCGGCCCGGGCGGGCTTCCGGTCCTGCGTGTTCATCCCGCACGACCTGGAGCAGGGCAAGGTCGTGATGGCCGGGGTGTACGGCGGCGAGCTGGTCGGCATCGAGGGCAACTACGACGATGTGAACCGGTTCTGCTCGGAGCTGATCGGCGACCCGGCCGGCGAGGGCTGGGGCTTCGTCAACGTCAACCTTCGGCCGTACTACGGCGAGGGCTCCAAGACGCTCGCGTTCGAGATCTGCGAGCAGCTGGGCTGGCGGCTGCCGGAGCAGATCGTGATCCCGATCGCCTCGGGCTCGCAGCTCACCAAGATCGACAAGGGCCTGCAGGAGCTGATCAAGCTCGGCCTGGTCGAGGACCGGCCGTACCGGATCTTCGGCGCCCAGGCGGCGGGCTGCTCGCCGGTCTCGGCCGCGTTCAAGGCCGGCCACGACGTGATCCGACCGGTCAAGCCGGACACCATCGCCAAGTCGCTGGCGATCGGCAACCCGGCCGACGGCCCGTACGTGCTGGACATCGCCCGGCGCACCGGCGGCGCGGTGGAGGACGTGACGGACGAGGAGGTCGTGGCCGCGATCCGGCTGCTGGCCCGCACCGAGGGCATCTTCGCGGAGACCGCGGGCGGCGTGACGATCGGCGTGCTCAAGAAGCTGGTCGAGACCGGTCAGCTGGACCCGTCGAAGGAGACCGTCGCGATCAACACCGGCGACGGCCTGAAGACCCTCGACGCCGTCGCGGAGGCCGGGATGACCGCCGTCATCCGGCCGAACCTGGAGTCCTTCCGGGACGCCGGCCTGGCGTCCGTCTGACCCCCGCGCCCCACCCGTCCCGCCCCGTTCCGCCCGCGCGCCCGCACCGAGGAGACCCCCATGAGCGCCAACGTCCGCATCCCGACCATCCTGCGCACCTACACCGGCGGCGCCAGCGAGGTGCCCGCCGAGGGCGCCACGCTGGGCGAGGTCGTCGCCGACCTGGAGAAGAACCACGCCGGGATCGCCGCGCGCATCCTGGACGACACCGGCAAGCTGCGCCGCTTCGTCAACGTCTACGTGAACGACGACGACGTGCGCTTCGCCGAGGGCCTGGCGACGGAGATCAAGGACGGCGCGAACATCTCGATCATCCCGGCGGTCGCCGGCGGCTGAGCCCGCGCCGCGCCCGTTCCCGCCGGGGCGGGTGCGCCGTTACCGGCCGTTCGCGGCACGGAATTCCGTGCCGCGGACGGCCGCGCGCATTTTGGCGGGAATATTCTCGGTCCCGCGCGGAGTAAAGTGTCGCTCGACCGGGAACAGGGGCCGCCCTCCCCCTCTTCCGGGAACGAATCCACCGCACTGCCACCACCGCCGCCGTCCGCCCGTCGAGGCCGGGAGCGGGCCCGGGACCCGGGAATCATGTCAGGCCGGTGTCAGAATTCTGGCGACAATTTTTGGCAATTCGTCCGCTATGTCCGGCGGGAATTGCGGCTTTCCTGTTGATTGCTCCCGCCCTGTCCCCCGGGGTGTCGGGTGAATTCCCCGGCATTGGGCCTGTTGCAGAGGGCGTCGATCCGGATACATTCAGCCGCGGTCGACGCAATCGCCCGTTCGCCGGATGCCGTTCGGCGACATCGGGAGGATCGCGGCGTGCACGGCCGCGCCCAGGGGGGGTTCCCCGGGCCGGCCTCCAACCAGACCCGTGCCCGCAGACCTGCGGGGGCGTGAAGGGCCAGCACAGCACTAGGGGAGTTCGGAATGGCTCAGGGCACCGTCAAGTGGTTCAACGCGGAGAAGGGCTACGGCTTCATCGCGGTCGACGGTGGTGCGGACGTCTTCGTCCACTACAGCGCGATCCAGATGGACGGCTACCGCACCCTTGAGGAGGGCCAGCGGGTCGAGTTCGAGATCTCTCAGGGGCAGAAGGGCCCGCAGGCGGACATGGTCCGCGCGGCGGTCTGACCTTCCGACACCCAGGAGTTCGGCTCGGCCCATCGGCTGGTGCACCTCTTGCTTCACGGCGGGCCCGTGCGACACGCGTCGCACGGGCCCGCCGTCATGCCCGTCGCGGCTCGCGGGTCGCGCATTGGGCTTGCACTCGCCCACCCAGAGTGCTAATCATTGGCGTTAGCACTCAGAGCTTGAGAGTGATAAGCGGACCGGGTCGGTGAGGCCCCCGGGAGCGGTAGGGGAATGGACCCCCGCACACCAGGGCCGTCCGTCGCGGGCACCCCTTGGTCCGAGCAGTCGACCGTGTCCCGGAGGACCACTTCAGATGGCCAAGATCATCGCCTTTGATGAGGAAGCTCGCCGCGGCCTTGAGCGTGGCATGAACCAGCTCGCCGACGCGGTGAAGGTCACGCTCGGCCCCAAGGGTCGCAACGTCGTGCTGGAGAAGAAGTGGGGCGCCCCCACCATCACCAACGACGGCGTCTCCATCGCCAAGGAGATCGAGCTCGAGGACCCGTACGAGAAGATCGGCGCGGAGCTCGTCAAGGAGGTCGCCAAGAAGACCGACGACGTCGCGGGTGACGGCACCACTACCGCCACCGTGCTCGCCCAGGCGCTCGTCCGCGAGGGTCTGCGCAACGTCGCCGCCGGCGCCAACCCGATGGCCCTCAAGCGCGGCATCGAGAAGGCCGTCGCCGCCGTCTCCGACCAGCTCCTGGCCCAGGCCAAGGACGTGGAGACCAAGGAGCAGATCGCCTCCACCGCCTCCATCTCCGCCGCCGACACCCAGATCGGCGAGCTCATCGCCGAGGCCATGGACAAGGTCGGCAAGGAAGGCGTCATCACCGTCGAGGAGAGCAACACCTTCGGTCTGGAGCTGGAGCTCACCGAGGGCATGCGCTTCGACAAGGGCTACATCTCGGCGTACTTCGCCACCGACCTGGAGCGTATGGAGACCTCGTTCGAGGACCCGTACATCCTGATCGCCAACTCCAAGATCGGCTCGGTCAAGGACCTGCTGCCGCTGCTGGAGAAGGTCATGCAGAGCGGCAAGCCGCTCGTCATCATCGCCGAGGACGTCGAGGGCGAGGCCCTGTCGACCCTGGTCGTGAACAAGATCCGCGGCACCTTCAAGTCCGTCGCCGTCAAGGCCCCGGGCTTCGGCGACCGCCGCAAGGCCATGCTCCAGGACATCGCCATCCTCACCGGTGGCACCGTGATCTCCGAGGAGGTCGGCCTGAAGCTGGAGAACGCCGGCGTCGACCTGCTGGGCTCCGCCCGCAAGGTGGTCATCACCAAGGACGAGACCACCATCGTCGACGGTGGCGGCGACAGCGAGCAGGTCGCGGGCCGCGTGAACCAGATCCGCGCCGAGATCGAGAACAGCGACTCGGACTACGACCGCGAGAAGCTCCAGGAGCGCCTCGCCAAGCTGGCCGGCGGCGTGGCCGTCATCAAGGCCGGCGCGGCCACCGAGGTGGAGCTCAAGGAGCGCAAGCACCGCATCGAGGACGCCGTCCGCAACGCCAAGGCCGCCGTCGAGGAGGGCATCGTCGCCGGTGGTGGCGTCGCCCTGCTGCAGGCCGCTGTCGCGTTCGACAAGCTGGAGCTGGACGGCGACGAGGCCACCGGTGCCAACATCGTCAAGGTCGCGCTGGAGGCCCCGATCAAGCAGATCGCGACCAACGCCGGCCTGGAGGGTGGCGTCGTGGTGGAGAAGGTGCGCAACCTTCCCGCCGGTCACGGCCTGAACGCCGCCACCAACGAGTACGTCGACCTGGTCGCCGAGGGCATCATCGACCCGGCCAAGGTCACCCGCTCCGCGCTGCAGAACGCCGCCTCCATCGCGGCGCTCTTCCTCACCACCGAGGCCGTCATCGCCGACAAGCCGGAGAAGGCCGCCGCGGCCGCCGGCGGCGGCATGCCGGGCGGTGACATGGACTTCTGATCCTGACGGATCGGACGGTTCCTCGTTCGCACGGGCGGTTCCCCTCGGGGAGCCGCCCGTGCGGCGTTCTCGGACGTTCCTGGGAGACTGGACGGATGGCTACGACAGACGACATCGAGACGGCGCTGCACACCGCGCGGGCGCTGATCCTGGCCGACCTGACCGCGCGGGACACCGCCGACGCCGCCGTGGTGTCCCTGGTGGAGCAGGCCGTGGTGCACCGCCGGTGGTGGCTGGAGCAGTGGCCGGACGGCACCGGGTACGTGCTGGGCCTGGTCGCCCAGGACGTCCAGGACGCGCTGCTGGAGAGCCACGGGCGCTGGCCGCTGTGCGCGGACTGCGCGGCGGACGGGGACCCGCACGCGCTGGGCGTGGAGCCGGAGCTGGGGCCGGATCCGCACTGGGTGTGCGGCAAGCACGGTGCCGTGGTGGCGGCGGTGGGGGAGCTGTCGTAGGCCGCCCTCCCCCCGCGGTCCCGCCGCCGTCGCGCCTCCGGGTGCGGCGGCGGTTTTTTCGTGTCGAGTGGAACCGATGGACGGCATATGTAGTCTACCGACTTATATAGTCCATCTGAGCTTTTCATGGCAGCGAAGGGGAGACCCATGTCCCAACCGGATCGGACCCGGCCCGTCCTGGAACTGCGCGCGGTCACCCGGGTGCACGGCGCGGGCGCGGCCGAGGTGCACGCCCTGCGCGGCGTCGACCTGTCCGTGCGCGCCGGCGAGTTCGTCGCCGTGATGGGGCCCTCCGGCTCCGGCAAGTCCACGCTGCTCACCCTGGCCGGCGGCCTCGACCGGCCCAGCGGCGGGCAGGTGCTGGTCGAGGGCGTCGACCTGGGCGGCCTGAACCGCACCGCGCAGGCCGCCGTGCGCCGCCGCTCGGTCGGCTACGTCTTCCAGGACTACAACCTCGTCCCGGCGCTGACCGCCGCCGAGAACATCGCGCTGCCCCGGGAGCTGGACGGCGTCCCCGGGCGGACCGCCCGCCGCGAGGCCCGGGCCGCGCTGGGCGAGCTTGGCATCGCCGAGCTGGCCGACCGCTTCCCCGAGCAGCTCTCCGGCGGCCAGCAGCAGCGCGTCGCGATCGCCCGCGCCCTGGTCGGCGAACGGCGCCTGGTCCTCGCCGACGAGCCCACCGGCGCGCTCGACTCCGCCACCGGCGAGGCCGTGCTGGGTGTGCTGCGGGCCCGCTGCGACGCGGGCGCCGCCGCCATGATGGTCACCCACGACGCCCGGCACGCCGTCTGGGCCGACCGGGTGGTCGTCCTGCGCGACGGCCTGGTGGTCGAGGAGACCGCCGGGCGGCAGGCCGCCCGGCTGCTCCCCGCCGCTCAGGACGGGGGCCGGCGATGAGGCTCTCCGCCCTGCGCGTCGCCCTGCGCATCGCACGCCGCGACGCGCTGCGGGCCAAGGGCCGCAGCGCCCTGGTCGTCGCCCTGGTCGCGCTGCCGGTGCTCGGTGTCACCGGTGCCGACGTCGTCCACCGCAGTGGGCAGCTCACCCCCGGCGAGCGGGTCGAGCGGATGATGGGCGGCGCGGACGCGCTGGTCGCGGCCCACCGCCCGGGCCGCTCGGTCGAGCAGGCACCGATCGCCGAGGACGGCGTGCGGGTGATGCAGGAGGCCGAGACCGACCCGGCCTCGGCGCCCGCCGCCGCGGCCGCGGCCTCGCCGGCCGCGCTGCTCGCCGGGCTGCTGCCGGCCGGCACGGTCCTGCTGCCGGCCACCCCCGGGCCCGAGGTGAGCGCCTCGACCCGGGAGGGCCTGTTCACCACCGCGACCACCGAGGCCGACCTGGCCGACCCGGCCTGGAAGGGCCGGCTCGACCTGGTCGACGGCCGGGCGCCGGCCGCGCCGCACGAGGCCGCCGTCACCCGGGCATTCCTCGACGAGGCCGGACTGCGGCTCGGTGACGCCACCACGCTCAAGGGCCTGGACACGACCCCGTTCACGCTGACCGGCGTGGTCGAGCACCCGGGGGACCTGAACAAGGTGGAGCTGGTGGGTCGGCCCGGCGAGGTGATCGCCCCGCTGGCCGCGGTCACCCAGGACACGGCGTCCGGGCTGATCCCGGTCGGCGCCGGCCTGGACGCCCGCGCCGAGCGCTGGCTGGTGCGACTGCCCGACGGCGCCGGGCTCGACTGGGCCGCGATCCGGCAGCTCAACCGGTACGGCTTCACCGCGACCTCCCGGGCGGTCGCCCTCGACCCGCCGCCCGCCTCCGCCGTCCCCTACGACCCCGACCGGTGGAAGCTGGTCGAGGGCGGCGTCGACGACCGGCTCGTCGTGGTGGTCACCGCGGCCGGGATGGCGTTGCTGGAGGTCACCCTGCTGGCCGGTCCCGCCTTCGCGGTGGGCGCCCGGCGCTCGCGCCGGCAGCTCGCCCTGATCGGCGCCGCCGGCGGCGACCGAGGCCACGTCCGCGCGGTCGTGCTCGGCGGCGGGCTGGTGCTCGGGCTCGCCGGCGCCGCCCTCGGCCTGGTGCTCGGCACCGTCCTGGTCGCCGTGCTGCGGCCGTGGGCCGAGGCGGCCGGCGGCAGCCGCTTCGGGCACTTCGCCATCGCCCCGCTCGACCTGCTGGCGATCGCCGCCGTCGGCGTGGTCACCGCGCTCGCCGCGGCCCTGGTGCCCGCGGTGCAGGCCGCCCGCCGTGACGTGGTGACCGGGCTCACCGGCCGGGACACCGTCGGCACGCCCGGCCGCAAGCTGCCGCTGCTGGGGCTGCTGCTGGTCGTCGCCGGTGCGGCCGCGGCGCTGTACGGCGCCGCCGATCGGCAGAACGGCGGCCTGCCGGTGGTCGGGGGCCTGACCCGGCGGGCGCTCTCGGTCCTCGCCGGCGCCGCCACCGCCGAACTGGGCGTCCTGCTCTTCGCCCCGCTGCTGATCGCCCTCTGCGGCCGACTGGCCGGTCTGCTGCCGCTCGGCCCCCGGCTGGCCCTGCGCGACTCGGCCCGTCACCGGGGCCGGACCGCGCCGGCCGTGGCCGCCGTGATGGCCGCCGTCGCCGGAGCCGTCGCCGTCGGCGTCTACACCGCCGGCACCGACGCCCAGGAGCGTGCCGCCTACCGTCCGGCGGCCCCGGTCGGCGCCGTCGTGCTCGACGCCGTGGCCGATCCGGGCGGCCCGGAGCCGACCGCGTTGCGCGCGGCCGTCGAGCGGGACCTGCCCGGCCTGGGCACCCGCGCCGACGTCTACGACATGACGTACGTGTTCTGCGCGGGCTGCTCCAGCACCGTGCTGGCCAAGGGGGCCGGCGACCGGCCGGGCCCCGGCACGAACCGGAGCCGCGGCCTGGCCGGGGACACGACCGTCCTGCACAACCTGTTCGGGCTGCGCGACCGGAACGCCGAGGAGGCGCTGGCCGCGGGCCGGGCCGTCGTCTTCGACCGCGCCTACCTGCACGACGGGAAGGCGGTGCTGACGATGCAGGGGGCCGCCGGCGGATCGGTCCAGCCGGGCCAGGCGCCCTTGCCCGAGGTGCGGGAGGTCGCCGTCGAGGCCGTCCTGGTGGAGAACGCGGACGCGGCCCGCTACGGGTCCGTGCTGATGAACCCGGACGCGGTGCGCCGGGCCGGCCTCACACCCCGGCCCACCGGATCGGTCTGGCTGCCGGACGACGCGCCGGGCGCCAAGGCGCAGCAGCGCGCCGAGGCGGACGTTGTGCGGCTCCTCCCGCACGCCCGGCTGCTGGTGGAGCGCGGCTACCAGCCGAAGCGCGACGTGAACACGCTGGCGCTCGGCGGTTTCGCCGCCGTGGTGGTGCTGGGCGCCGCGGCCGTGGCCACCGGGCTGGCCGCCGCCGACTCGCTGGGGGACCGGGCCACGCTGGCCGCGGTCGGCGCGCCGCCGCGGATCCACCGGGTGCAGGCCGGGCTGCAGTGCGCGCTGATCGCGGGGATCGGCGGGGTGCTCGGGACGGTCAGCGGGTTCGTGCCCGCGCTGGGGCTGCTGCGCTCGCGGCTGGCCTCGGAGCTCGGCGGGTCGGGCGTGCCGGTCGCGGTGCCCTGGGAGCTGCTCCTGCTGGTCACGGTGGTGCTGCCGGTCGCGGCCGGGATGATGGCGGCCGCGTTCACCCGGTCGCGGCTGCCGCTGGGGCGGCGGACGGGCTGACGCCGGGCGGTCCGGCCGCCGGCCGCGCGGGTCCGCCCGTGCTCAGCCGGCGGCCTCCAGGCGGGCGAGCTCGGCGGCCAGATTGGTCCGGGCGGCGGCGTCGAAGCGGGCGTGCGCGGTGGGCGTGCGGTAGAGCGCGGGGAGCGCGAGCAGCCGGCGGAGCACGGCCGCGCGCCCGGCTCGGAAGTCCGGCTCCGGCACGAAGGCGTACTCCTCCCGGACGGCCGCCGCGTACGCCGCGTAGGCCTGCGGCGGGCCGCCGAGCACGGCGAGGTCGGCGTCGCACAGCACCTCGCCGTCGCGGTCGCCGGGCCCGGGGTGGTGGGTGACGGTGAGCCGCACCAGCCGGGTGACCTCCTCGACCCGGGCCGCGGGCAGTCCCGCCGCGCTGAGCGCCCGGACGGCGAGGACGGCGCTGCGCTCCTCGTTCTCGGAGCGGTCCGGACGGTAGACCGCGTCGTGGAACCAGGCGGCCAGCCGGACGGCGTCCGGGTCGTCGGCGTGCCCGGCGAGCGCGTCGACCTGGCCCAGCACCGCGCGCAGGTGGTCGGTGGTGTGGTACCGGCGCTGCGGCTCGGACCAGCGGCGCAGCAGCTCCCGGCCGGCCGGGGCGGGGTCGCCGTCCGTGCCGCAGCGGTGGAGCAGGGCGGTCCAGCCGGTGAGCAGGGCCTCGGCGAGTGGGGCATCGGTGGCGGGCATAGGGCCATTCTGCTGCCCGGGAGCGCACGGACGGCCTGTTCCACTGGACTTGATATGCCGATGACTTGTATATGTAAGCGCATGACAGAACGGGCCATGCAGGAACCGACACTGCTCCTCCTCACCGCACTGGCCGACGCCCCGCGGCACGGCTACGCGCTCATCCAGGAGATCTCCGCGATCTCGGACGGCCGGGTCAAGATGCGCACCGGGACGCTGTACGGCGCGCTCGACCGGCTGCTCCAGCAAGGGCTCATCGAGGTCGCGGCCGAGGAGATCGTGGACGGCCGGGCCCGGCGCACCTATGCGCTCACCGAGGGCGGGCGCGGCGCCCTGGCCACCGAGGCGCAGCGGTTGCGCGCCGTCGCCGAGGAGGCCCAGCGCCGGCTGGCGGCCGTCCGCCCGGCCGGCTTCCGCCCCGCCGGCGGGACCGCCAAACTCGCGTTCACCAGCGTCAGGGGGGCCTTCGCATGACGATTCAGACATTCCCGGGAGCGATGGGGGAGCCGGTGGCGTTCCGTGCCGCGCTCCTGCTCTACCCGGCCCGCTACCGGCGCGAGCGCGGCGACGAGATGTCCGCCGTCTTCGCCGACAGCACGGCGCGGGCCGGCAGGCTCGCCACCGCCCGGGAGGCCTTCGACCTCGGGGCGTACGGGCTGCGGGTGCGCACCGGACTGACCTCCTCCTCGCTCGCCGGGCGGCTGCTCGCGGTGGCCGCGCCGCTGGTCGCCGGAGCGATCGCGGGGCAGGGCCTGGCCCGGGCCGCGCACGACGCCCTCCAGCCGTCCCGGTACTCGATGTTCAGGGTTCCGCACCTGCTCGGGGACCTGCCCGGCTACTTCTGGTACGTCGGCCAGGTGGTCGTGCCGCTGCTGCTGGCCGCCGCCGTCCTGGCCGGCTGGTGGCGGCTCGCCCGGGTCGCGGCGTTCGCGGTGGCGACCGTCGGGGTGCTGGGGCTGCTGTGGGCGGTCGCGATCGCGTACAACGGCTGGGACGCCTTCCTGCAGTCCTGCGAGGCGACCCCGCAGCTGTTCGCCGGCCTGCTGGTCGCGCTCGTGCCGAAGGACCTGCTGGAGCGGCCGGCCTGGCGCGACCGGGTCCTGGTCGCCGCCGCGGCGGTCGGCGGCTGGCTGGTCCTGGTGGCCGAGGACTTCTACAGCTCCTGGGTGCTGATGGACGGTGTGGCGGCCGGGGCGCTGCTGCTCGTCCCGCTGGCCGCGCTGCTGTTCACGGCGCGGGAGTGGCTGCTGCCGGCGGCGGCCGGGCTCGCGGTGCTGGCGCTGACCCTGTCGTTCAGCCTGTTCCGGCTCTGGCAGGTGGTCGGCGGGATGTGGCGGCTGCTCCCGGTGGCGGGCGCGGTGCTGGTGGTGCTGTCGGTGGCCGGCCGGCTGCTGCGCCGGGGCGCCGACGGGGCGGGAGGTGGCCGGAGCCTCGCCTAGGAGTTCTTCCGCAGCGGCCGGACGACGGGGTTGTGGGACCCGGTCGTCCGGCCGCTGCGCGGTTGTCGCGGCGGCGCGCGTCGTCCGGCCAAGTGGCCGCACGGGGCTCGCCGGAGGCGGACCGATGTGGCAGGCTATCCGATATGTCTAGACCAATTTTCGAAGTCATCGCGTTGACGCCCCAGGACGCCCGGGCCGCCGAGTCGGGCGGCGCCGACCGGCTCGAACTGGTCACCGACATGGCCGCCGACGGACTCACCCCCTCGGTCGAGGACTTCGCCGCGATCCGCGCCGCCGTCGAGCTGCCGCTGCGCGTCATGCTCCGCATCCGGGACGGCTTCGCCCCCGGCGACCTGGACGAGCTGCGCGCCCGCGCCGCCGCGCTGCGGGCCGAGGGCGCCGACGAGTTCGTCTTCGGTTTCCTGGACGCCGGGGGCGGTGTCGACCTGGCCGCCACCGAGGCCGTCGCCGAGGCGGTGGCCGGCTGCCGCTGGACCTTCCACCGGGCGATCGACCACAGCGCCGACCGGGCCGCCGTGCGCGCCGCCGTGGGCGCGCTGCCCGGCCTGGACACCTTCCTCACCTCCGGCGCGGCCGGCGGGGTGGACGCCGGCCAGGATGTCCTGCTGGCCGAGCTGGCCCGGGCCGGCGAGCCCGGCTACACCCAGCGGATCCTGATCGGCGGCGGCCTGCGCGCCGAGCACCTGCCGGGCCTGCGGGCGGCCGGGTTCGACGCCTTCCACGTCGGCGGCGCGGTCCGGGTGGACGGCTGGCAGTCGCCGGTGGACGCCGCCAAGGTCGCCGAGTGGCGGGCGCTGATCGGCGGCTGAGCCGCCGCCGGGCACCGGGGCCGGCCCGCCGCGATGACGGGCCGGCGCCGGTCGTCCGGCCGCTCCGGTTCGGCCCCGCGGGTTCAGTCCTGGCCGTTCAAGTCCTGACCGTTCAGTCCTGGCCGTTCAGCTGCTCCGGCAGCGGCTCGGCGTGCAGCACCTCCAGGCCGGAGACCGCGCGGGTGAGCGCCACGTACAGCCGCCGCAGGCCGGTCCGCTCGTCCGGCTCGCCCGCGACCACCGCGGCCGGCTCGTCCAGCACCACGTAGTCGTACTCCAGACCCTTGGCCAGCGACGCCGGGACGAGCGTCAGCCGGGCCTCGGCACTGGTCTCGGTGCCGGGCGCGAGATGCGCCAGCCCGGCCTCCGTGAGCGCCTGCGCCAGCAGCGGGACGCGCGCGTCGGCCGCGATCAGACCGGTCGAGCCCTCCCGCTCCAGGGCCCGCCGGCAGGCCTCGACCACGGCCTCCGCGCGCTCCTCCCCGGCGACCTGGCGGATCGTCAGTGAGCCCGGGGCCTCGCGCACCGAACTCGCCGGGTTCAGGCCGGGGGCGATCGACGGCAGCAGCCGGGAGGCGTACGCGATGACCTCCTCCGGCACCCGGAAGCCCTTGGTCAGCTCCTCGATGTGGGCGGCCGGCTTGCCCAGGTGGTGCAGCGCCTCCGGCCAACTCGCCGTCGCCCAGGGGGTGGTGCCCTGGGCGAGGTCGCCGAGCACGGTCGCCGAGCCGGTGGTGCAGCGGCGGCCGACCGCGCGGTACTGCATCGGCGAGAGGTCCTGCGCCTCGTCCAGCACCACGTGCCCGAGCGAGGCCGTGCGTCGCACCAGGTCGGTCGCCTCGTCGACGAGGACGGCGTCGGCGGCGGTCCAGCGGGCGGTCTTCACCGAGCGGCCCGGCTTGGGCCACAGCACGGCCGCCTGCTCCTCGGCGCTCAGCACGCCGTCCGCGCACGCGGCCAGGAACTCCGGCTCGGAGAGCAGTCGCAGCACCAGCTTGGCCGGGTCGACCGCCGGCCAGCACGCCTTGACCGTCGCCTTCACGGCGGCGTTGCGGGCCACCGCGTCCTGCACCCGGTCGTCCGGGGCCTCGCCGCCCTGCTCCATCTTCAGCAGCACGGCGTGCGCGATCCGCTGCGGCAGCGCCTCGGCCGCCGCCCCGTAGCGGATGTCGCGGCCCTTCAACTCCTCGATGATCTCGACCAGTTCGTAGGCCGGGACGCGCCAGCGGCGGGAGCCGCGGACGACCACGCACGGCTCGGTGGGCAGCGCGATGCCGGAGCGGACCGCCCGGCGCAGCACCTCCGCCATCCGGGCGTCGCCCTTCAGCCGGGCCGCCTCGGGGGCGTCCTCGCCGCGCACCTCGACGTGCCCGACCAGCTGCTGCACGGTGGCCTGCGCGACGTCCAGCTCGCCCAGGGCGGGCAGCACCTGCTCGATGTACGAGAGGAAGGCGTTGTTCGGGCCGATCACCAGAGTCCCGGTGCGGGCCAGCCGCTCGCGGTGCGCGTACAGCAGGAACGCCACACGGTGCAGGCCGACGGCGGTCTTCCCGGTGCCGGGGGCGCCCTGCACGCAGAGGGTGCCGGAGATGTCGGCGCGGACGATCTCGTCCTGCTCCGGCTGGATGGTCGCCACGATGTCGCGCATCGGGCCGACGCGCGGCTTCTCGATCTCGGCGGCCAGCAGGGCGGAGGCGGTGCTGTGCTCGGCGGGGTCGCAGAGGTGCTCGTCCTCGTACGCGGTGAGCTCGCCGCCGGTGTAGCCGAAGCGGCGGCGGCGCTCGACGTCCATCGGCTCGGTGCGGCTGGCCCGGTAGAACGGCTGGGAGACCGGCGCGCGCCAGTCGATCACCATCGGGTCGCCGTCGGCGTCGTGCACGTGACGCCGGCCGATGTAGAAGCTCTCTCCCGCCCGTCGCCCGCCACCACCCTTGTCCGACGCGCTTCGCGCGGCACCGTTTGTGGACCCCTCGCTCAGCTCCTCGCCGATCGCGTGCAGGTAGTCGAGCCGGCCGAAGAACAGCGGGGTGTGCGAGAGGTCGGCCAGGGCGGCGATCCTGGCCTCGATCTGGTTGTGCAGCACCAGGGCGGTGACCCAGGTGCCGGTCACGTCGCGGATGTCCAGGGACTCGACGTCCTCGCGCATCGCGCGCAGCGCGGCCCTGGACGCGGCCAGGTGGTCGCGTTCGCGCTGCAGGGGTTCGGTGGTGGGGGTGGCGGGCACAGCGAACCTTTCCGGCTGCCCCGGACGCGGGCGCAGCGGATCGTAGGAGCTCACGGTGGATACCGGCCGGTTGCCGAACGGCCGGCACCTCCCCCGGCTGCCTGCGCGACTACAGCAGGTACCACGGTTCGGGAGGGGCAGACGGACGATCCTAGCCGCGTCCGCCCCTCCGTTCCACCCCCGTCTCCTGCGTTACAGGACGTCGTCCGCGTCGATGATGCGGTAGGCGTAGCCCTGCTCGGCGAGGAAGCGCTGGCGGTGGGCGGCGAAGTCCTGGTCGACGGTGTCCCGGGCGACCACCGAGTAGAAGTGGGCGGAGTGGCCGTCCGCCTTGGGGCGCAGGACCCGGCCGAGGCGCTGGGCCTCCTCCTGCCGGGAGCCGAAGGTCCCGGAGACCTGGATGGCGACGGTCGCCTCCGGCAGGTCGATGGAGAAGTTGGCGACCTTGGAGACGACCAGGACGCCGATCTCCTTGTTGCGGAAGGCGTCGAACAGCTTCTCGCGCTGGGCGTTGCTGGTCTCGCCCTTGATCACCGGGGCGTCCAGGGCCTCGCCGAGCTCGTCCAGCTGGTCGATGTACTGGCCGATGATCAGCGTCTGGTCCTTCTCGTGCTTCTTGACCAGGGCCTCCACCACCCGGCGCTTGGTCGCCGTGGTCGCGCAGAAGCGGTACCGCTCCTCGGGCTCCGCGGTCGCGTAGGCCAGCCGCTCGGAGTCGGTGAGGGTGACCCGGACCTCGCAGCAGTCGGCGGGCGCGATGTAGCCCTGTGCCTCGATCTCCTTCCACGGCGCGTCGAAGCGCTTGGGACCGATCAGGCTGAACACGTCGCCCTCGCGGCCGTCCTCGCGCACCAGGGTGGCGGTCAGGCCGAGCCGGCGGCGGGCCTGGAGGTCCGCGGTGAACTTGAACACCGGCGCCGGCAGCAGGTGGACCTCGTCGTAGACGACCAGGCCCCAGTTGCGGGCGTCGAAGAGCTCCAGGTGGGCGTAGACGCCCTTCCGCTTGGTGGTCATCACCTGGTAGGTGGCGATGGTGACCGGGCGGATCTCCTTCCTGGTGCCGCTGTACTCGCCGATCTCGTCCTCGGTGAGCGAGGTCCGCTTGACCAGCTCGTGCTTCCACTGCCGGGCCGAGACGGTGTTGGTGACCAGGATCAGCGTGGTCGACTTGGCGTGCGCCATCGCCGCCGCGCCGACCAGCGTCTTGCCGGCGCCGCAGGGCAGCACGACGACGCCCGAGCCGCCGTGCCAGAAGCCCTCCACCGCCTGCTCCTGGTAGGGACGCAGGGTCCAGCCGTTCTCCTCCAGCTCGATCGGGTGCGCCTCGCCGTCCACGTAGCCGGCGAAGTCCTCGGCGGGCCAGCCGAGTTTCAGCAGCACCTGCTTGATCTGCCCGCGCTCGGAGGGGTGCACCACCACGGTGTCCGGGTCGAGCCGGGCGCCGACCAGCGGGACGATCTTCTTGGAGCGCAGCACCTCCTCCAGCACCGGCCGGTCGGTGCTGGTGAGCACCAGCCCGTGGACCGGGTGCTTGAGCAGCCGCAGCCGCCCGTACCGGGCCATCGTGTCGGCCACGTCGACCAGCAGCGCGTGCGGCACCGGGTAGCGCGAGTACGTCACCAGGGCGTCCACGACCTGCTCGGCGTCGTGTCCGGCCGCCCGCGCGTTCCACAGCCCGAGCGGTGTCACCCGGTACGTGTGCACGTGTTCGGGCGCCCGCTCCAGCTCCGCGAACGGCGCGATGGCGCGGCGGCAGTCGGCGGCCTTGGGGTGGTCGATCTCCAGGAGGAGAGTTTTGTCGCTCTGGACGATGAGCGGTCCGTCGTTCACGCGGGGGAGCCCTCCACTGGCTGACAGGTCGGTCGGGTCTGCGGGTCCTTCGGGACGCCGACCCTCCAGTGTCGCCCATCCGACCGGGTGGACGGGACCGCTCGGGGCGGGAGGGCTACTTCCACTCGTGGAACGTGCCGGTGGACTTGCCGTCCGGGGCGACCTCGTACTCGAAGAGGCCGACGACGTGGTTGAGGCGGTCGAGCCCGGGCGAGGCGGTGTGGAAGAAGAGCGAGCCGCGCCAGCTGGTGCCGCCGCCCTCGGTGAAGTGGCCGATGCCGATGCCGTGCCAGACGACGCTCTGGCCGTCGGCCGCCATGTCGACGCCCTGGCCCTCGCCGTGCAGGCTGCCGTCGGCGCGCAACTCGGACTCGTAGGTGCCGAAGCCGGTGACGGCGGTGCCGTAGTAGCTGCCGCTGCCCTCGAACGAGACCTCGACGACGACGTGGCCGTCCCCGGCGTCGAGGACGCGGCGGCCGGTGTCATGGCCCTGGGTTTCGCCGATGAGATCGCCGAGCATGATGACTCCTTTCGTCACCCCCCGCACTCCGGACTACGCCGGTGGGGGCGGGTCGTCAACTGCCGGTACGCGCGGTGCGGACGGGGTGGCGGGGGGTGACCGGGGGCGGGGTGGCTCGTTGGGCAGGGCATGAACAAGTCGAAGCGTGTCCTCACCGCCCTCGCCCTCGTCGGGACGGCCTTCGCCGCCACCGCCTCCACGGCCACCTCCGCGCACGCGATCGCGGGCATCGGGGAGGGGCCGGGCGGGCTGCTGGCCTCGCCCGGGTTCCTGCTCGCGGACCTGGCCGGGGCGAGCTCGGTGATGCCGGTCGGTCAGGGGGACCTCGCCGCCATGGCGGAGAAGGCGATGAAGGAGAAGCAGGCGGAGCAGGCGGCCAAGGGGTAGGGGGCCCTGAGGCCCTGAGGCCCTGAGGCCCTGAGGCCCTGAAGCCCTGAGGTCCGGGGGCCGTTACTCGTCGAGTTCGGCGACGCCGGTGATCCGGTGCAGCGCGAAGGTGCGCAGTTCGCCGTCGTGGTGGTCGAAGGCGGTGACGTAGCCTCCTTCGACCTTGACCGGGTCGATGATCCGCTGGCTGGCGAGGCCCTCCGCGTTGAGGTAGCCGATCCACATCCGCTCGCCGAGCAGGACCGCGGTCTGCAGTGCCGCGAGCGTCTCGGCGGCTGCGGTGCGCGGGAGTTGGCGTCCGGCCGGGGCGGCGGGCTCGCGGCGGGCGGCGGTGGCGGCCCGGTCGCCGGCCCGGATCACCTTGACGGCGGCGGCGAGCAGGGTGTCGTCCGGCGCGGGCGGGCCGTCCGGGACGGGGACCGGGGCCGCGCGCGGCGGGGTGCGGTGGCTGTCCGGGCGGGTGATCAGCACATCGCCCTCGGCGGACTCGGCGGCCGGCGCGTACCCCATGGCGCGCAGGCCCGCGAGCAGGACGTCGGGGGCGGCCTGGGCGGCCAGCACGGTGGGCGCGAGCAGCCGCAGCCGCAGGTCGGCGGAGCGGCGGTCGGCCAGGATCTCGTTCAGCAGCGCCGGGTCGTCGCAGCGCAGGTAGGACGAGGCGGCGCCGACCCGCAGCAGGCCGTGCCGGCGGGCGACGTCGTCGATCAGGTAGGCGAGCGGCTGCGGGACGGGCGTGCGGGAGTGCTGCGCCAGGAAGGCCCGCAGGTCGGCGGCGGTGCGTCCGGCGTCCAGCGCGCGGCGCACCGACCCGGGGGTGAACCGGTAGACGGTGGCGCCGCCCTTGGACTCGATGTCGGCGCAGAGCGCGAGCGCCTGGGCGAGCGGGGTGAGCAGCGGGCCGGGGGCGATCGCGGTGAGGTCCGGCTGCAGGATGACGTGGTCGAGCGGCTGCGGCAGCAGCGGGGCGAGCACGGCGGCCGGGTCGTGCTCGGCGGTGAGCAGGGCCCGGGCGGGGGCGGCGAGCGCGCCGCGGCCGGTGATGCCGAGGAGTTCGGCCTCGGTGAGGGTCCAGGCGGCCAGCTGGTCGCGCAGGTCGCCGCTGCCGTCGGGGGCGGTCGGGCCGCCGCGCAGCGGGCGCTGCCAGCGCAGGGTGGGCAGCAGTTCCTCGGCGGTGGCCGGGGTGCCGGGCGGGAGTTCGGCGAGCAGGGCGAGGGCGGCGCGGCGGACGGACGGGGCGAGGGTGCGGTCCAGCTCCGGGCCGAGCGCGGCGCGCGGCTTGCCCCGGCCGTCGGCGGTGCCGGCGAGGGCCGGGACGCGGGTGGCGGCGAGCCAGGCGCGGGCGAGTACGGTCCAGCGCCCGGCGGTGTCCAGCCGCAGCCACTCGTCGTACCCCGGGGTCGGCGCCCAGTGTTCGTCGGCCTCGCCGTCCGGGGCCAGCAGGCCCGCGGTGTAGGCGAGTTCGAGCCAGAAGGCGGCGATCGGCTCGGTGCTCTCCAGGGCCTGGGCGGTGCGCTTGAGGTCGCGCACACCGAGGCCGCCGGCGCGCAGGGTGGGCGGCGGGGTGAGGCCCCAGAGGTCGAGCAGGTCCTCGACGGTCCGCACGGCGGTGTGCGCCTGCCCGGCGGCGGCGCCGTCCACCGTCCGGGGGTCGCGCGGCGCGGCGGCGGGCGCCGGCTCGGGCGCGAGCGGTTCGACGGTGCGGTGCGAGCGGCCGCCGCGCAGGTGGAGGGCGAGTTCGCGGGGCAGCACGACGCTGCCCGGGCTGCTGGGCAGCAGCAGGCCGCGGGCCAGCAGCCACTCGACCGGGCTCTGCGCGTCCTCGGCGGTGACCGGGCGGGTGGCGTCCGGGACGGTGCCGGTGGGCGGGCCCCAGACCAGCCGGTCGAGCAGCCGCAGGGCGGGTTCGGGGGCGGTGGCGAGCAGGTCCTCGCAGCGGGTGCGGTCGGTGAGCAGCGCGGTGAACGCGGCGACGGCGGTGACCGGGTCGGGCGTCGCGGGCTGCCCGGCGGAGGCGAGCAGCTGCTGGAGGCGGGCCGGGGACATGCCGGTGCTGGCCTCGGCGAAGGTCGGGCCGAGACCGGTGCGGCCCGGGTTGGTGGCGGTCGGGGCGAGCGCCTCGCGGGCGGCGATGACCAGGCGCAGGCCGTTGTCCGGGCCCCAGAGCAGTGCGCGGTCGCGCAGGGTGGCCAGGGCGCGGGGGAGCGCGGAGGCGACGGCGGACCGGTCGGCGGCGCTCAGCGGGGTGGCGCCGGGGTGCGGCTTCACCTTGGCGGGTCCGGCCAGCAGGGTGCGGACGGCGGCGGGCGGGGAGCCGTCGGGGAGCGCGGCGAGGGCCTCGGCGGCCTGCAGGGTGAACCGGTCCAGCCGCTCCAGCGCGCGCAGGGCGGAGGCGCGGGAGGAGAGCCGGGCGGTGAGCTGGGTGAGGTCGCCGGGCACGGGGTTGAGCAGGTCGGGGCGGGACCGGAGCAGGGCGGCGAGGTCGTCGTCGGGCCGGGCGCGGAGTTCCTCGGCGAGGGTGCGGGGGCCGGCGGAGGACTTGGCCTGGCGTGGAGGGCCCTGCTGTGCGGTCATTCGACCTAGGTTAGTCGGGTGGCGGCGGGACAGGAGGGTCCCGGCGTCGGCGGGACGGCCGGTGCCACGGGGCGCGCCCGGGGCGCTCCGGCTCGCGTGGCGGGGCGGCGGGTGGGTACCGTCACGGTCGGCGGGGCTGACGCCGCGTCCGGACGCGTGGCGGGTCCGGTTCGGTACGGGCAAGGCGGGGTGTGGGATGTCGGACGGCGAGTGGTGGCGCAAGCAGGGGCCCTGGACCGAGCCGCCGGGTGCCCCGGGGGCGGCGGGCCGGGGCGGGGGTGGTGACGGGGACAGCGTGTACGCGCAGGAGCCGGCGCCCGCCGCGCCGCCGCGCCCCCCGGTGCCGCCCCGCCCCGCCGGACCGCCGTCCGCGCCGCAGTCCAGGCCGGCCGACGGTGCGCCCGCCACGTTCCTGCCGCCCCCCGCGCGCGCCCCGAGGTCCGGGCGGTCCGGGCCGTCCGCTCCGGCCCCGTCCGCCCCGTCCGCGCCGCCCGGGCGGGACGGCGGATCGCCGTGGCTCGCGAAGCCGGCCGAAGGGGCCCCCGTCGACCCCGAGGCGCTGCCGCCCGCGTACCGCGCCGTGAACACGGGCGACTGGGACTACGTGAGCATCGACTTCGGGGACGGCCCGGCCGTGTCCAACCGGCCGATCCCCGAGCAGCGGACCGCACCCGAGGACGAGAACGGGCCCGGCGCGGCGGGCGCGGACACCGCGCCGGGCGAGGCCGCGGCGACCGAGCCGCCCGGCGCCGCCGCCCCGAAGAAGAAGGGCCGGGCGAAGAAGGCCAAGGCGCGCAGGGGCCGGGCGGCCGAGGACGGGGCCGCCCCCGCCGAAGGCGCCCCCGCGGCCCCCGACGCCTCCGCAAAGCCCGCCAAGGCCGGGGTGTCCGCCGGCCGCCGCCCCTCACCGCTGCTGCTGCTCTCCGCCGCGGTGCTGATCGGCGGCGCCGTCACCGGACAGCTGATCGCCATGCTGATCGGCTGGGCGCTCGGCTACGTCTCCCGCCACCTGTCCGACCTCACCCGCAAGGTGGCCGTGTTCGGGATCCCGCTGATGACGATCAGCGGCAGTTCGCTCTGGGTCTGGGGCCGCGCCCAGGGCCGCTGGGGCACGGGCCTGAATCCCGGCGAGCAGGCCAACCGGGTGATGTGGGACTCCGCGCCGGGCGTGCTGCGGGTGGCGGCCGTGCTGTCGGCCGTCTTCCTGCTCCTGATGTCGCTGCGCCGGCGCGGTGGAGGAGCGGACGGGGCGGGCGGGTAACTCCCCTCCGGTGAACGGGAAGAGGGTAAGACGTCGCCTTCTGTTCATGGTTCGGCGCCCGTCGCTCTGATGGAATGTCGGCCTTGGTGTCCCGACGCCCAGCAGCCGCAGGAGGTCTCCCGTGCCGCCGTCCCCGTTGCCCTCGTCCCCGACATCCCCGACATCCCCGACGTCCCTGCCGGCCGTTGCGCCGAGGCCCCGGTCCGCCGCGCTCAGCCGCCGCGGACTGCTGGTCGGCGCGGCCGTCGCCGCCGGCGTCCAGGCGCTCGACATCCGCACGGCGCACGCGGAACCGGTCCGGCGCGACCCGTTCCTGCTGGGTGTGGCCAGCGGCGATCCGCTGCCCGACGCGGTGGTCCTGTGGACCAGGCTGGTCGCCGACCCGTTCGACGCCGCCGCCATGGGAACCCGCACCGTGCCCGTCTCCTGGGAGGTCGCGACGGACCCGGGCTTTTGCCGGGTCGTCCGGCGCGGCGTCGCCGCCGCCGAGGCCGAGCGCGCCCACAGCGTCCACGTCGACGTGCGCGGACTGCAGCCCGGCCGCGACCACTGGTACCGCTTCCGGGCCGGCCGCCACCTCAGCCCGGCCGCCCGGACCCGCACCGCCCCGGCGGCCGGCGCCCGCCCCGGCCGGCTCCGCCTCGGCGTGGTCAACTGCCAGGACTGGCAGAACGGTTACTGGCCCGCCTACACCGCCCTGGCCGCCGAGGACCTCGACGCCGTCGTGCACCTCGGCGACTACATCTACGAGACCGATCCGGGCGGCCGCCACCCGGACCGCCTGCACACCGCCCCGCGGACCCCGGGCCTCGACCAGCTGATCACCCTCGCCGACTACCGGGCCCGGCACGCGCAGTACAAGACCGACCCGGCGCTGCAGGCCGCGCACGCCGCCTTCCCCTGGATCGTCACCTGGGACGACCACGAGGTCGAGAACAACTACGCCGGCCTGGTCGACGAGATCGACGACACCGGCGCCCGTCACCAGGACACCGCGGCCATGGCCCGCGAGCGCGCCGCCGCCTACCAGGCGTACTACGAGCACATGCCGCTGCGGAACCCCTACCGCAACGGCTCCCCGGACTACCGGCTGTACCGCCGCTTCGACTTCGGCGACCTGCTGCGGCTCAACGTGCTCGACACCCGCCAGTACCGCACCGACCAACCGGGCGGCCGCGCCCAGGACTTCGGGCCCGTCGCGGACGGCCTGGGGAACACCTCCGGCACCCTGACCGGCGCCGAGCAGGAGGATTGGCTGCACCGCGGCCTGACCGGCTCCCGGGCCCGCTGGAACGTCCTCGCCCAGCAGGTGATGATGAGTCAGATCCGCTTCCCCGACTTCCTCGACCCGGCGCACCCGCTGCCGCCGATCGCCAACCTCGACCAGTGGGACGGCTACGACCCGGCCCGCGCCCGGCTGCTGCACTTCCTGCGGGACGCCGAGGTGGCCAACCCGGTGGTGCTCGCCGGAGACATCCACTCCTCCTGGTTCAGCGACCTGCGGATCGACCGCGACGACCTCGCCGCCGCCCCGGTCGCCGTCGAGTTCACGGCCACCAGCGTCAGTTCGGACTTCCCGGCCGCCTTCGACGCGCCGCTCAAGGCGCTCAACCCCTCGCTCAACCCGCACGTGAAGTACTTCGAGGGCCTGCGCCGCGGCTACCTGCGCCTGGACGTGGACCGGGAGCGGTGGCTGACCGACGCCCGGACCGTGGACAGCATCGACGTACGCGAGTCGCCGGTGCGGACCTCCGCCTCCTGGGCCGTGGTGGCCGGCGAGCCGGGCCTGGTCCCGGCCTGACCGTCCGGCCGTCAGGCCGTCCGGCGCAATCGTCGGCATGCCGGGACCCGGTTCGGTGGTGCTCGGGGTGGCGGACGTCCGCCGCGCGGCGGCGTTCCGGGGCGAGGCCCGCTCCTAACCCTTCCGGCGGCGGCGACGGCGGCCGTGGTGGTGCTCGTGCCCGTGGCCGTCGCGGTGGGCGCGGGTCTCCATGCCGCTGCGGACGGTCCGGCTCAGGGCGCCGGCCGCCGCCGCCAGGAAGACGAAGTTGTAGGCGATCTGCAGCAGCACCACCAGCCGCGGTCCCTGCCCGGCCGCGGTGATGTCGCCGTAGCCGATGGTCGCCATCGTGACGACCGTGAAGTACAGCGAGTCGAGCCGGGTCTCCAGCCCGACGAACTCGCCCGGGCGGTCGGCCAGCACGTAGTAGGTGCCGGCGAAGACGGTCAGCGAGAGACAGATCAGGAAGGCCAGCCACACCCCGGGGTGACGGCCCGTGCCGCGGAAGGTGTCGACGATCCGGGCCAGCAGCAGCCCGGTCAGCCCGGTCAGCACCACCCCGAAGAGCAGCCAGCTCAGCACCGGGCGGTCCTCGCCCAGGACGCGCAGCGGCACGGTGAAGTAGCCGAGCAGCAGCAGGGTGAACGAGCCGAGCAACAGGCCCCAGGCCCGCAGGTCGAAGTTGTCCCGGGGCGCGGGCGTGGGCGGGGTCGGGGGCGCCGACGGCGGCTGCTGGGTGCTCATCCCGGTCGGCGCGCCCCGGCCGGGACGCCGTCGGGCTCGTCCAGGAACTCCAGCAGCGCCAGTACCGCCACCAGCGCGAGCGCCAGGCAGAGCGTCACCAGGACGGTCGGATAGCTCCACAGCAGGAACGCCAGCGCGGCGCCCGCCACCGCCGCCCAGCCCAGCCAGGCCTTCCACCGGTGCACGAACCGCCCCACCGGGCCCAGCCGCAGCCCGGCCCGCTCGGCGGCGCGCCGCACCGCCCCCAGCCCGGACGCCCACATGCCCCGGGTCGTCCCGGCCCACCGCCCGCGGCCGCCGATCCAGGCGCCCAGCGCCACCAGCACCCCGAGCGCGATCACCACCCGGACCGCCGACCGCAGGTAGCGCACCAGCGTGTCGTACACCGCCTGCGCCGCCGCCAGGTCGACCCCGGCCGCCAGCCGGTCCAGGTACAGGGCGCGGAAGACGGACAGCGCGATCCCCAGCAGCAGCGCCCCGCCGGCCATGCCCAGGGCGACCGTGACGACGGCCCGGCGGCGGCGGACCGCCAGCAGCACGCCGCCGACCGCGCAGGCCACGGTCAGCACCGGCAGCCAGAATCCGGCCAGGTCCAGCAGCCGGAAGCCGGTGCGGACCTTGGGGATCGCGTCCGACTGCACCAGCGTGTACTGGGTGTGCACCTCGGGGATCCGCGCGGCGATCGACAGGCCGTTGTCGACCAGCCGGGCCTTCACCCGGTCGATCAGCGGTGCGAGGTCGAGCACCACGGTGTCGTTCCTGATCACGACGGTCCCGCCGCCCTGGCCGGTCAGCATCTTCTCGACGGCCGCGTGGGCCTCCCGGTTGACGTCGGTCCAGATGGTGGCGAACGCGTCGCTCGCCACCACCCGCTGGACCTGGTCGTGCACGAAGCCGGAGATCCCGTCGGTGAGCGCCTGGCCGATGCCGCCGAGCAGCGTGTTCAGCAGGGGGCGGTCCGCCGGGGCGACCGAGGTGAGCAGCGAGTCGACCGGGAGGTAACCGACGATCTCGTCGGTCACCCGGTCGGTGACGGCCGTCCGGATGGCGGGGTCGCCGGCCAGCGGTGCCATGGTGGCGACGTAGCGGTCGGTGTCGGTGATCTGCGACCTGGTCCAGACGGCGGCGACGCTCAGCGGCGTCAGCACGCAGGCGAGCAGGACCAGCAGGACGGCGAAGGCGGAGCGGGCCCGGTGGCGCCGGGGCGGCGCCGCCGCCTCGTGGGCCTCGACGGCGCTGAGACGCGCGCGCAACTCGGCGAGCTCGTCGGGCCGGTCGCCGGCGGGCTCGTTGGTCGCCATGCCTCGACTCCGTTCCTCCTGTCGTGCACACCAGGAGATAACGGATCAAAAGGGACGGCCAGTCGAGTCCGTCAGTGGACGGCCGAACAGGCGGACACGACGAAGCCCCCGCCGCGGGGCGGGGGCTTCGGCCGGGTTCGCGCCGCCTGGTCTCAGGCGGTGGTGGTGGGCCGGGGCTGCTCGGTGGCCTTGGTCACATGGGTCGGGTTCACGGCCTGGCGGGGCTGCTCGGCAGCCGGCTGCGCCGGGGCGGCGGTGCTCTGCGCGGTGCCCTGGGCGGCGTCGGCGGCGGGCGTGTCGTCCTCGCGCATCGCCTTCGTCTCCGCCTTGAGGATTCGCATCGACTTGCCGAGGCCGCGGGCCATCTCCGGCAGCTTCTTCGACCCGAACAGCAGGATCACGACAGCCAGCACCACGAGCACGTGCCAGGGCTCAAGACCGTTACGCAGCATCCCTGGCCACCGGTCCCTTCTCGTCTAGAGTCATACGTCACAGTTGGGCAAAGCGCCCGTCCTGGCCAGTATGCCTGCCCGTGGCGGCGAACGTATACACCGGTCGGGAAACGCTGGTCAAAAACCAGATGTTGCGCGGGCGGGCCGAGCCCCGCCCCACGGGCCCCGTCCGGGCCACCCCCATCACCCGAGGTCGCGCCCCCCGCCCCCCGCCCCCTGGACCCGGCCGCCCCCGGCGCGACAGGTGGCCGGGCGCCCGTGGACCGCACGTCCGGCAGCCCTCCCGCCCCGGCGTTTTGGCCGGTTCCGGTCACACGGGCTGACGGGCTGTGGGCCACGTCGCGCGGTTCACGCCGCACGCGCAGCGGGACCTCCTGAAGGTTCCCCGGCCGGAGGCGATGCGGATCCTCCGCCGACTCTCGGATCTACAACGGGGGTTGGACGCCGGGGACACCGCGGGGTTCGACATCAAGGCGTTGCAGGGCCACAGCGCGCGGTGGCGGCTGCGGGTCGGGGACCACCGGGTCGTCTACACGGTTGAAGGGGGACAAGTGGTCGTCTGGGTCCTGGCGGTGGGGAATCGGCGAGAGGTTTATCGCGGCCAGTGATCCCCGGGAACGCGGCAGCCCCCGGCCGGGTGGGGGCGGGGGCTGCGATGACGCGCTGCGGGGGATCGGCGGTGGGGCGGTCAGGCGGCGGCCGGCTCGGGGGTGGGGGCCGGGGCGGCGGCGGGGAGGTGGCGCATCAGGCGGTAGGCGAGCAGGGAGGCGCCGAGCACGAGCACGAGGCCGACGACGGCGGCGACGTGCAGGCCGTCGGTGAACGCGGTGCGGGTGGTGGCGAGGAGGTCGGCGCCGAGCTGGCCGGGCAGCTGGGCGGCCACGGTGACCGCGCCGCCGAGGGTGTCCTGTGCGGCGCGGGCGGCCTCGCCCTCCACGCCGGCCGGCAGGGCGCCGTCCAGCTGGGAGCGGTAGACCGCGGCGCCGGCCGCCCCGAGCAGCGCGATGCCGAGGGAACTGCCGAGCTCGACGGCGGTCTCGGAGGTGGCGGAGGCGACGCCGGCCCGCTCGGCGGGGGCGGAGGAGACCACGAGCTCGGCGGTGAGGGTCATGGTGCCGACGGTGCCGGCGGCCAGCACACCCGCCGCGGTGAGGATGAGCGCCAGCGGGGAGTCCGCGCCGACCTGGGTCATCAGTGCGAAGCCGCCCGCGCCGATCAGGAAGCCCGAGGCCATCATCACCGCGGGGCGCACCTTGCCGGCGAGCGCCGAGGTGATGCCGACGGCCGCGCCGACGCCCACGCTGGGAACGAGTGACCAGAGCGAGGCGGTGAGCGGGCTCATGCCCTTGACCAGCTGCAGGTACTGCGAGGTGAAGAGGGTGAAGCCCATCATCGCGAACATCGCCACGGTGTTGACGCTGATCGCCCCGCTGAAGGCGCGGATCCGGAACAGGCCGAGATCGAGCAGCGGGTGCGCGGCGGTGCGCTGGCGCCAGACGAACGCGCCGCCGAGGAGCAGGCCGGCCGGGACGGCGAGCGCGGCGAGCAGGTCCCAGCCGTCCACCGCGAGCGTCTTGACGCCGTAGATCAGCGGCAGGACGGCGGCCAGCGAGAGGACCGCGCCGAGCAGGTCGAAGCTGCCGTGCTGCGGGGAGCGGTACTCGGGGAGCAGCACCGGGGCGGCGAGCAGGACCAGGGCCATCACCGGGAGGGCGAGCAGGAAGACCGAGCCCCACCAGAAGTGGTCGAGCAGCAGGCCGCCGGCGACCGGCCCGAGGGTGGCGCCGGCGGTGAGGATGCCGCCCCAGGCGCCGAGCGCGACCTGGCGCTGCTTGGGGTCGTGGAACATGTTGCGGATCAGCGCGAGGGTCGAGGGCATCACGGTGGCCCCGGCGACGCCCAGCAGGGCGCGGGCGGCGATCAGCTGGCCGGCGCTGTCCGCGGAGGCGGCGAGCAGCGAGGCGCCGGCGAAGCCGGTGGCGCCGATCATCAGCAGCAGGCGACGGCCGATCCGGTCGCCCAGCGCGCCCATCGTGATCAGCAGCCCGGCCAGCAGGAACGAGTACATGTCCATGATCCACAGCTGTTGGGTGCCGCTCGGCGCCAGCGTGGTGGAGATGTAGGGGACGGCGAAGAAGAGCACGCCCATGTCCATGGTGAGGACGAGGGTCGGGAGCAACAGGACGGCGAGGCCGATCCATTCGCGACGGCCTGCGCGGCCTGGGGTGGCGGTCATGAGGAAGACGGTACGGATGTGTCAGACGTTTGTCTAGTACGAGCGTCTAAATCATTCGTGCCAGACAGGCGTGCAAGACATCCGTCTGGATCGGACGTAGCATTCGGGCATGGGAAATCGAGAGGACCTCATGGCCGGCGCCAAGCGCTGCCTGATCGAGAAGGGCTACGGGCGCACCACCGCCCGGGACATCGCCACCGCCTCCGGCGTGAGCCTGGCGGCCATCGGCTACCACTTCGGCTCCAAGGAGGCGCTGCTCAACGCGGCGCTGATCGAGGCGACCGGGGAGTGGGGCGTCATGGTGGGAGCCGTGGTGGCGCGGGCCAACGAGGCGTCCGACGACCCGGAGGAACGGTTCGTCGCCGTGTGGGACGGCGTGCGTGAGACCATCGCCGAGCACCGCGGCCTCTGGGCCGCGCAGTTCGAGGCGATGGTGCAGGTCGAGCGGGCGCCCGAGCTGCGGGAGGCCCTGGCCGGGGCCCAGAAGGACGGGCGGCTCGGGCTTGCGGCCGTGTTCCAGGGGCTCTCCGAGGTGTCGGACACCGAGGAGGAGCTGGCCCGCGGCACCTTCTACCAGGCCTTGCTGGTGGGCCTGGCCGGGCAGTGGCTCGCCGCGCCCGAGATGGCGCCGGGCGGGCGGGACCTGCTGCGCGGGCTGGAGCTGGTCGGCGGCTCGCTGCTGAAGCCGAAGCCCGCGGGGGCGTGGCACGGCCCCGCCTGAGACCGTTCGGCGCCCGCGCCGGGGGCTCAGACGGTGACGGCCGTCAGCAGCACCACCGAGTCGATGTGGGCCAGCAGGCCGTGCCGCTCCTGCGGAACGGCCTGCAGCTGCCCCGTCGAGAGCTCCTCGCGCCGCCCGGCGATGGTGAGCGAGACCCGCCCGCGCAGCACCTGGACGCTGGCGGCGGCCGGGGCGTTGTGCTCGTCGAGCGAGGTGCCCGCGGTCAGCGCGATCACCGTCTGCCGCAGCACCCCGTCGTGCAGCACCAGATGGGCGCTGCGGCCGTGCGGGCTCTCGGCCGCCAGGGCCGCGTGCTCCGCGACGAGCTGTTCGAGATCGACCATCGCGCGTCCTCCTGCCGTCCGGTGCCGTCCTGCTGCGCGGGCGCTCCTGCGGCCCAATGTCCCGGACGCGCCCCGCTCCCGCACGCCGAGCCGCGTCGCGCGCGGGTGCGCTCGGCGTGCGGCGGCGGCCGACTGCCTCCATCGTGGAGGCATGGCGACCAACGAGCGTTTTCTCAGCGGGTTCCAGATCAACCGCTCGCTGCTGGCCGGCGGCGCGGTGCTGACCGGCATCGGCGCGCTGTTCGGCACGGCGGGCGCGGTGATGGTGTGCGCGGCGCTGGCCACGGCCGGCCGCGCCTGGGTGCGGCGGCTGGACACCCCGCCGACGGCCCTGGCCCAGCGGGCCCTGCACGAGGCGAAGGTGGCGTCCTCGGCCGGCTGGGACGCGTGGCGAGCCGAGCACCACTCGCCCAACTGATCGCGGGACCGCGGCCGTTCACCCGCTCGACTCCGCCGGCCGGGTGAACGGCCGGGCCGCCGCCGGGGCCGGCTACAGCCCGAGCGACTTGGCGACGATGCTGCGCATGACCTCGCTGGTGCCGCCGTAGATCCGGAACACCCGGTTGTCGGTGTAGAGCCGGGCGATCGGGTACTCCAGGATGTAGCCGTAACCGCCGTGCAGCTGCAGGCACTTGTCGATCACGACGGACGCCGACTCGGTGCAGAACAGCTTCGTGGCCGCCGCGTCCGCCACCGTCAGCGCGCCCTGCTGGTACAGCTCCAGCGCGCGGTCGACCATCGACTGCTGCGCCATCACCTGGGCCTCGCAGTCGGCCAGCGTGAACTTGGTGTTCTGGAACTCGGCGACCGCCTTGCCGAACACCTTGCGGTCCTTGACGTACTGCACCGCGAACCGCACCGCCGCCGCGGCGGCCGCGTACGCGCCGACCGCGATCGCCAGCCGCTCCTGCACCAGGTTGTGGGTGAGGTACGCGAACGCCCTGCCCTCCTCGCCGAGCAGGTTCTCCACCGGCACCTTGACGTCCGAGAACGCCAGCTCGGCGGTGTCCGAGGTGCGCAGGCCGATCTTCTGCAGCTTGCGGCCGACGCTGTACCCGGGGGAGGCGGTGTCCACGCAGAGGATGGAGAGCCCGGCCCGGCGGTTCTCCGGGTCGTACGGCGCGGTGCGGCAGACCACCAGGACGAGGTCGGCGAGGACGCCGCCGGTGATGAAGGTCTTGGCGCCGTTGAGGACGTAGTGGGTGCCGTCCTCGGAGAGCCGCGCGGTGGTGGAGATGCCCGCGAGGTCGGAGCCGGCGCCCGGCTCGGTCATCGCGATCGCGGTCATCAGGTCGCCGGAGACGAAGCCGGGCAGCCAGCGCCGCTTCTGCTCCTCGGTCGCGTACTCCAGCAGGTAGGGCAGCACCAGGCCGGTGTGCACCCCGGAGGAGCCGAAGCTGACGCCGGCCCGCGCCGTCTCCTCGGCCACCACCGCCTGGTACTTGAAGCCGCTCTCGCCCGCGCCGCCGTACTCCTCGGGCACCTCGATGCCGAAGACGCCGAGCGCGCCGAGCTCGCGGTAGAAGTCCCGCGGCGGGTGGCCCTCGGCCTCCCAGCTCTCGTAGACGGGGACGACCTCGTTGGCGATGAAGTCCCGGATGGTCTCCCGGAAGGCCTCGTGGTCCTCGGTGAACACGGTGCGGCGCACGGCGGCGCCTCCCTTCGACGGTGCCTGACGTTCGGTGGAACCCGACGTGCGGTGGTGCCTGACGTTCGGTGGAGCCCGGTGCGGCGGACCCGGGCGGCCCCGCCGGTCGCCCCACAAGTTAATCCCGGGTAGCTTCGGCTGTCCAGGGTGGGGGGAGCGGCGTCGGCGCTGCTGCGAACGGCCCGGCGGCGGCTTCCCCGGGCCCTTGAGTGAACGCCTGCTAGCCTGCCGGGCAGCCTCCGGACGGCTGCCGGGGCGGCGGTCGGAGCAGGTGCGGGGAGGGACGGGCGTCATGGTGGTGCGGCGGCCGCCCGCGGAGGTCCGGCGGGCTCAGATCCTGGCCGTGGCCGCCGAACGCTTCCACCGCGGCGGCTACCACCGGGTCTCGATGGCGGAGATCGCCGCCGGCGTCGGCATCACCGCGCCGGCGCTCTACCGGCACTTCCGGGGCAAGCCCGAACTGCTCGACCGCACCGTCCGGGTGGGCCTGGACGCGCTGGCGGACGGGGTGCGCTCCGCCGGTTCGACGGCCGGACTCACCGCCGCGCTGGCCGCCGTCGCGGTCGCCCACCGCCCACTGGGCACCCTGGTGCAGCGCGACGCCCGGCTGCTGCCGCCCTCTCGGCGGGCGGCCCTGCGCCGCGAACTGCGCGCCGTCGTCGGCCGGATGGCGGCCGTGCTGCGCGCCGAACGCCCCGGACTCGCCGCCGCGGACGCCGAGTTGCTCTGCTGGTCGGCCCTCTCGGCGGGCGCCGGGCTCTCCTACCTCCCGGCCGCCCCGCAGCCGCGCCGGGCCGAGCGGCTGCTCCGCGAGCTGCTCACGGCGGTGCTCGCCGTCCGGCTCGACGGCGCCGGCCCCGGTCTCGTGCCCGGCCCCGGTCTCGTGCCCGGTCTCGTGCCCGGTGCCGACCCCGTGCCCGGCCTGCGGTCGCGCCGGGAGGAACTGCTGGCCGCGGCCGTGCGGCTGTTCCACCGGCAGGGCTTCGACAACGTCAGCACCGAGCGCCTCGGCGCCGCCGTGGGGATCTCCGGGCCCAGCGTCTACCGGCACTTCGACAGCAAGGCCCAGCTGCTGGCGGCGGCCCTGGTGGGCGGCCGGGAGCGGCTCCGGCACGAGGTCGGCGGCGCGATCCCCGGCACCCCGGGCGAGCCGGAGCGGGCGCTGGCGGCGGGCCTGGCCGCGTACGTGGGCTTCGCCCTGCGCAACGGCGACCACCTCGGCGTGATGCTGAGCGAGACGGAGCGGCTGGCGCCGCCGGACCGGCGGGCCGCGGTGGACTTCCGGCGGGACTTCCTGCGCGCCTGGGTCGACCAGCTCGTGAGGGTGCGGCCGGAGGAGGGCGCGATGGCCGCCCGGATCCGGGTGCACGCGCTGTTCTCGCTGGTCGACGACGGGGTGCGGAACCGCCCGGCCGGTGCCCGGCCGGATCTCGGTGACTGCCTGCTGCGGCTCGGCCGGGTGGTGCTGGGCCTCCCGGAGCAGCCGCCGACCGGGCCCCGCTGACCGGACCCCGCGCGCCGCTCAGCGGCCGGGCCGCGGGGCGACCGAGGCGGCGAGGCCGGTGACGTCCTTGGTGAATGCTTTACTGTTTCATTGCCAAGAGTCGACCTATCCTTCAGGCCCTCAGGAGTCCGCACCGTGACCAGCCTCGCCCTCGGCCCGTCCTGGCTCGATCCGACCCACCTGATCTCCACCTTCGGGCCGATCGGCATCCTGGCCATCGTCTTCGCCGAGTCCGGCCTGCTGATCGGCTTCTTCCTCCCCGGTGACTCGCTGCTCTTCACCACCGGCCTGCTGGTGGCCGACGGCACCTACCTGCACCAGCCGCTCTGGCTGATCTGCGCGTTGATCGTGGTCGCGGCGGTGGCCGGCGACCAGGTCGGCTACCTGTTCGGGCGGAAGGTCGGCCCGAGCCTGTTCCGGCGCCCCGACTCCCGGCTGTTCAAGCGGGAGAACGTGGAGAAGGCGGCCGCCTTCTTCGACCGGCACGGGCCGAAGGCGATCGTGCTGGCCCGCTTCGTGCCGGTCGTCCGCACCTTCACCCCGATCGTCGCCGGGGTGAGCGGGATGAACTACCGGGTCTTCGTCCTCTTCAACGTCATCGGCGGCGTGCTGTGGGGCGCCGGCGTCACGGTGCTCGGCTACTTCCTCGGGCAGATCCCGTTCGTCCGGGAGAACATCGAGGCGATCCTGGTGGGCATCGTGCTGGTCTCGGTGGTCCCGGTGGCCGTCGAACTGCTCCGCGCCCGCCGCGCCGGCCGGGCCGCCCCGTCCGGGGTCACCCCGCCCGGGACCGGCGCCGTCCGGACCGACGCCGAGGCCGTCCGGACCGACGCCACCGCGGCGCCGGCCACCCGAAACGGTGGCCGCCACCGCGCCGGGTAGGCGTCCGGGGAGGCCCGCGCCCGCCGCCGCGTACATGTGCGTCCGGCAGTTCGATCAGGCAAGGTGTATCCGGAGATCGAACGGCGGCCCGGGGGACCGGCACCGCCAGGGGCGGCAAGGAGCGGAAGTGCCGAAGCGGGGCCGGCCGGGCGGCGGCAAGAGGGCCAGAGGCGGCCGGGGCGGCCGTCCGCAGCGGCAGGCCCGCCCGGCCGCCGGCACGCCGCTCCACCCGTCCGAGGCGCCGCCCACCGAGGGGCTGCTCGGGCGCCCCGCCCCGGTCACCGAGCCGACCGTGGAGATCCCGCTCGCCCCGCCCGCCCCCGAGACCAAGGGCCTGCTGGCCCCGGAGCCCGAGCCGGCGGGCACCTCGGAGCCGTCGGCGCCCGCCGGCGAGCCGCTCGCCCCGGTGTACCGCCGCCGCTCCGCGGCCGAGGACACCCTCACCCCCGAGGAGTGGCGGGCCGCCGGCTACACCCCGCCGGCCGGCATCCCCGTCGGCGCCCTGAGCCCCGGCGCCCCCGGCGAGGCGCCCTGGCCGGACCGGATGCGCACCCTGCTGCGCACCCCGATGTCCGAGCGCCCCGCCTTCGAGCGCACCGCCCGCGAGCTGCACCCCTCCGCCGCCGCCACCCGCAACGTGCCGCGCATCCTCGACCTCACCCTGCGCATCGGCGAACTGCTGCTGGCCAGCGGCGAGGCCGCCGAGGACGTCGAGGCGGCCATGCTCGGCATCGCGCACGCCTACCGGCTGGACCGCTGCGAACCGCAGGTCACCTTCACCCTGATCGGCATCTCGCACCAGCCCTCGCTGGTCGAGCCGCCGATCACCGCCGACCGGGTGGTGCGCCGCCGCACCTCCGACTACACCCGGCTGAACGCGGTCTACGAGCTGGTCGCGGACATCACCGCCGAGCAGGTCAGCGTCAACGACGCCTACCGCCGGCTCGCGGCGATCCGCCGCAACCGGCACCCGTACGCGGCCTGGCTGCTCGCGCTGAACACCGGTCTGCTGGCCGGTGCGGCGACCTTCCTGGTCGGCGGGAAGATCGACGACAAGGCCTGGCTGGTCTTCCTCAGCGCCTTCGTCGCCGCCGTCCTCGGCGACCGGCTGGCCTCGCTGATCGCCCGCCGCGGGCTGCCGGAGTTCTACCAGTTCGTGCTGGCCGCGATGCCGGCCGCGGCCTCCGGCATCGTGCTCTCCTTCAACGAGCTGGGCCTGCGCGGCTCGGTGGTGATCACCGGCGGACTGTTCGCGCTGCTGCCCGGACGCGCCCTGGTGGCCGCCGTGCAGGACGGCCTGACCGGCTTCTACATCACCGCCGCGGCCCGTCTGCTGGAGGTGATCTACCTGGTGGCGGGCATCGTCATCGGCGTGATGCTGATCCTCTACCTGGGGGTCGGCTTCGAGGCGAAGCTGCGGCCGGACGAGTCGCTGGTCGGGAACAGCGACCCGCCGGTCCAGATGGTGGCCGCGATGGTGCTGACCCTCGCCTTCGCGATGCTGCTGCAGACCGACCGCCGCTCGCTCGCCCTGGTCACCCTCAACAGCGGCATCGGCTGGGCCAGCTACGGCGTGCTGGCCTACAACGCCGGGGTCTCGCCGATCGTCGCGACCGGCGTGGCGGCCGGCCTGGTCGGCCTCTTCGGCCAGCTGATGGCGCGCTACCGCAACGGGTCCGCGCTGCCGTACGTCACCGCCGCGATCGGGCCGCTGATGCCGGGTTCGGCGCTCTACCTCGGGATGCTCTCGTTCGCCCAGGGCCACCCCAACGCGGGCCTGGTCCAGATCACCCGGGCCGCCGCGATCGCCATGGCGCTGGCCATCGGCGTGAACCTGGGCGGCGAGATCGCCCGGCTCTTCATGAAGCTCCCGGTCGGGGTCGAGCGTCCCTCGCTCGCCCCGGTGATCCCCCGCCGGGCCGCCAAGCGCACCCGCGGCTTCTGACGCCGGCCGTTGGCCCGCGGGCCATGTCGCGGCAGACCGCACGCAGTACCAGGAACGAAGGTAAGACCCATGACCACACTGCTGGACGGCTACCGCGAGCACATCGTCGCGACGCACAAGCAACCGCTGTTCCTGCTGCTGGTCGGGTTCATCACCTCCTTCGTCTTCATCCGGTTCAGCGTGCGGATGATCAGGGCCCAGGTGCGCTGGTGGCCCGGCAACGTGACGCCCGGCGGGCTGCACATCCACCACATGGTCTTCGGCCTGGGCTTCCTGCTGGCCGGCGGCATCGGGGTGTTCGCGACCTACGGCGGGCACCCGTGGATCGACGTCTTCGGGCTGCTCTTCGGTATCGGCTGCGGCCTGGTGCTGGACGAGTTCGCGCTGATCCTGCACCTGGACGACGTCTACTGGGGCGAGCAGGGCCGCAAGTCGGTGGACGCGGTGATCTTCGGCATCCTCTTCACCGGCCTGCTGCTCGTCGGATACGTCCCGCTCGGCGCCGAGCCGACCGGGGAGACCAGGTGGGGGCTGGTCACCGTCATCTCGGCGAACGCGCTGGCGATGGTCGTCACCCTGCTCAAGGGCAAGGTGTGGACCGGGCTGCTCGGCATCATGGTGCCCGGCCTCTCCTGGGTCGGCGCGGTCCGGCTGGCCCGACCGAGCAGCCCCTGGGCGCGCTGGCGGTACGCCGCGAGCCCGCGTCTGCGGGCCCGGGCGCTCCGGCGCGAGCGCCTTCTGCACCGGCGCGCGGACCGGGCCCGGACCTGGCTCTTCGACCTGATCGCCGGGGCGCCCGACAAGGTCCCGGCGCACCACCCGGCCGCCCACCGGGTGGCCGAGCAGATGGCCGCCCGGGCCACCGCCCACCTGGACGCGCACGCCGCGCGGGCGCTGGCCCGGCGGTCCGCCCGGCTGGCCGACCGCCGCTCGGCGGCGGGCGGCGCGGAGCACCCGACGGGGAGCCGCCGAGGCGTCGGCGCGGCCGACGGGCCGGGCGGGTACGACGGTCCGGCCGACCGGGCGGGGCGGCACGGCCGCTCCCAGCAGCGGCGGCGGGTGGTCCGGGCCGGGCGCAGCCGGGCGTACGCGGTCGGGCCGGCCGGCCAGGCGCCCCGGCCGGGCCGGCACCGCTGGCTGCGGACGCGTACCCGCAGGATGAGCCGGTAGTCCGGCTGCCCCGGCTGCCCCGGGCGGTCCGCCGGGGCCGGGCCGCGATCGGATCATCCGACGGCCACCCGGTCGGCGGCGCGGGCTTGAGGGGGGAAAGCGGTCCGGCTTGAGAACATGGCGGTCAGTGACCGTCCTGTCACGGAAGGGGAGTCTTCGCCGGGTCGCCGGCGGCCGACACCGGCCGGTCCCGTCGTCACCCCGGTCCCCGCGGCGGTGCGCGCGTGCGGCCGCTCCGCTCCCTCGTGACCGTTCGAAGGGGTGAACCGTGGCGCGCAGGCTCCTGCCGACCCTCCTGTTGTCCCTCACCGCCCTGCTCGGACTGCTCCCCGCCGCGGCGGCCGCCCCGGCGGAGCCCGGTCCGTCCGCCCCCGCCGAGCCGCCCGGGCCGCCGCCGGCCCCCGATCCGTCCGGGGCCGCCGCAGCGGGGGAGCAGGCCTACCCCTCCGCCGGGGAGATCGACCGGGCCCGGACCGAGGCCGACCGCCGGGCCGGCACGGTCACCGCCATCGAGGCCGGGCTCACCGCCGCCAAGGCCGAGACCGACCGGGCCGCCCGGACCGCCGAAGAGGCGGTCGAGGCCTACAACGGCGCCCAACTCTCCCTCACCCGGGCCCGCGCGGAGGAGTCCGCCGCCGCGGCCCGGGCGGCCGCCGCCGAGGCCGAGCGGGCCGCCGCCGCCGAGGAGGCCGCCGCCCTGGCCGCCGAGACGTACCGGCAGGGCGCCGGCGCCGAACTCTCCGCGATCAACGCCCTGCTCGGCGCGCACGGCCCGCGCGAGGCCGGGGACCGGGCCGCGGTGATCGGGGTCGCCAGCGACCGAACCCGGCAGATCCTCGACGCGGCGGTCTCCACGGCCGCCGGGGCGTCCCGGGCCTCCGCCGCCGCGCACGCCGCGACCGGGGCCGCCGAACGCGCCGCCGCCGAGGTCGGCGCCGCCCGGGCCCGCGCCGAGGCCCGGCTGACCGACCAGCAGAACCAGGTCACGGCCACCGGGCTGCGGCGCGAGCAGCTGCTCGCCGAGCTGGCCGCCGCCCGGAGCACCACCGTCGAGCTGGAGCGGCAGCGGCGCGAGGCGCTGGAGGCGATCGCCGCCCGGGAGGCCGAGGCCAGGGCCGCCTCCGAACGGGCGGCCGCCGAAGCCGCCGGGAAGGCCGCCGCCGACGCCGCGCGGACGCTCCCGCCCGCCGGCTCCGCCGCCGCACCCCCGCCGCCGCGTTCCTGGTCGGCCGAGGGCGCGGCGGCCGCCATCGCCTTCGCCCGCGCCAGGATCGGCCTGCCCTACGTCTGGGGCGGCGAGGGCCCGGGCGGCTACGACTGCTCCGGGCTGACCATGATGGCGTGGCGCGAGGGCGGCAAGCGGCTCAACCACTTCGCCGCCGACCAGTACGCCCAGTCCACCCCGGTCACCTACCGCCAGCTCCGCCCCGGCGACCTGGTCTTCTGGAGCACCACCGGCCGCGCCGCCGACATCCACCACGTCGGCCTCTACATCGGCGACGACCAGATGATCGAGGCCCCCCGGGCCGGCGTGCCGATCAAGCAGGCCAGCCTCTGGATCATGGGCACCCCGGACTTCTACGCCCGCCCCTGACCCGGTCCGGGCGTCCGCTCACCGCGCCACCGGCAGGCACTCGGCGAGCAGGCCGAGGACGTCGCGCCAGGCCCGCTCCGCGTGCCGCGGGTGGTGGCCGACACCGGGGAGCACGGTCTGGTCGACCGGCGGGTGGTGGAAGGCGTGCAGCGCCCCGCCGTAGACCACCAGGCGCCAGTCGACGCCCGCGGCCTGCATCTCGGCGGTGAACGCCTCCCGTTGCGCGGGCGGCATGATCGGGTCCTCCGACCCGACCCCGGCCCACACCGGGCAGCGGATGCGCGCCGTCTCGCCCGGTTCGCCGGTGGTCAGCCCGTTGACCGTTCCGATCGCCCGCAGGTCGACCCCGTCGCGTCCGAGTTCCAGCGCGATCGCGCCCCCGGTGCCGTAGCCGATGGCGGCGATCCGGCCGGGGTCGGTCCGCGGCTCCCCGCGCAGCACGTCGAGCGCCGCGTGGCCGATGGCCCGCATCCGGCCGGGGTCGGCGAGCAGCGGCATCACGCGCGCCAGCATCTCCTGGGGGTCGGTGAACCAGTGCCCGCCGTGGAGGTCGAAGGCCAGCGCCACATAGCCCAGTTCGGCGAGGGCGTCGGCCCGGTCGCGCTGGACGTCGTTCAGGCCCGGCCCCTCGGGGCCGAGCAGGACCGCGGGCCGGCGGCCGGTGCCGGAGGGGATCGCGAGGTGTCCGACCATCATCAGTCCGTCGGCCGGATAGGTGACCGTGCGTGTGGTAATCGTCGTCATGGACCGGACGGTAGTGCGGCCCGGGCCGGCCCGGGCCGGTCTTCACCGTGGGCGGAAAACGCGGGTACGGGGGCCGCCCTCCGCCCCGGAATAAATCGGGTGCCCTCGTCGAAATCCCGCCGTACGGTGAGCGAATGGGCAACGAAACGAACGACGGCCCCGGTGACCCGGGCAGCGGCCGCGTGAAGGAACAGGGCGGGATCGTCGACGGGATCGAGATCCGCGCTGTCGGGGAGGACGAGGTCGAGGCGTGGGACCGGGCGCTCGTCCTCGGCTTCCTGCGCGCGCACGTGGGCCGGGCGACGGAGTTCCGCCGCCGCCAGTGGGAGCCGGGCCGGATGCTCGGGGCGTTCGACGACGGGCGGATCGTCGCCACCTTCCGCAGCTTCGACGCCGAGCTGACCGTCCCCGGCGGCGCCGTGGTGAAGGCCGACGCGATCACCGCCGTCACCGTGACCGCCACCCACCGGCGGCGCGGCCTGCTCCGCCGGATGATGACCGCGGACCTCGCGGCGGCCCGGGAGCGCGGCGCCGCCGTCGCCATCCTGATCGCCGCCGAGTACAACATCTACGGCCGGTACGGCTTCGGCCCCGCCACCCGCGGCCACGGCTGGAACATCGACCTGCTCCGGGCCGGCGGTCTGCGGCCCGGCCTGCCCGCCGTGCCCGGCGGGCGGATCGACCTGGTCACCATGGAGGAGCTGCGCAAGATCGGCCCCGAGCTGTTCGACCGCTGGCGGGTCACCCAGCCCGGCGCGATCGACCGCGACGAGCTCACCTGGAAGCGCCACACCGGTGAGATCGAGGTCCCCGGCTTCGACTGGAAGGAGCCCTTCGCCGCCGTCCACCGGGACGCCGAGGGCGCCCCCACCGGTCTGGCCGTCTACAAGGTCGACGACACCTGGGACGGCTCCTACCCGAACTGCACGCTCACCGTGCTCGACCTCTTCGCCCTCGACCGGCCCACGGCCACCGAGCTGTGGCGCTACCTCTTCTCGGTCGACTGGGTGCGCAAGGTCTCGGTCGAGAACGTCGGCCCGGACGACCCGCTGCCGATGCTGCTGAACGAGCCGCGCGCCGCCACCCCGCACGCCGACAACGCCGACTTCATGTGGCTGCGGGTGCTGGACGTCGAGGCCGCCTTCAACGCCCGGACCTACGGCGCACCCGGCCGCGTGGTGCTGGACGTCGAGGACCGGGACGGCTACGCCGCCGGCCGCTGGGCGCTCGAGGTCGCCGCCGACGGCACCGGCCGCTGTGCGCGGACCACCGACGAGGCCGACCTGGCGCTGGACGCCTCGGCGCTCGGCGCGCTCTACCTGGCCGGCGAGACGCTGCCCCGGCTCGCGGTGGCCGGCCTGGTCACCGAGCTGCGCCCGGGCGCGGTGGCCGCCGCGGACCTGCTGCTGCGCAGGCCGCTGCTGTCCTGGAACATCGACGGCTTCTGACCGGCGCTCACCCCCGGCCCGCGCGGCCGGGGGTGCCCGCCCCCCACGGCTGCTCCGCGGCTACTTCACGGCGGTCTTGCCGATGGTGGGCAGGATGAAGTCCTGGATGAGGCCCTTGGCGTCGCGGACGATCGGCCGGAACACCCGGTAGCGCGAGAGGTTGATCACCCGGGCGGCCATGGGGGTCGAGCGCCGGACGAACTCCCGGGTCCGTTCGGTGTCCTCGGTCCGGTCGAAGACCCAGTAGAGCACCACGACCATGAGGTGCAGCCAGAGCACGTCGGGCAGCAGCTCGACCAGTTCGGCGTCCAGTTTCGGCGCCAGCTCGGAACCCTGCAGCACCTCGCGGAACAGCTCGACCGCCGTCGCCCGGGCCGGGTGGGACTCGTCGGAGAACGGGCTCAGCGAGCTGTTCGGGTCGGCGGCGGTGCGGAAGAACTGCGCCGCGAACTCGTGGTACGGGGCCGCCGTGTCGAGCCAGGAGGTCAGGGCGATCTCCAGGCGCTCGGCGAAGTCCCGGGTGTGCGCCATGCGGTTCCTGGCGTCCGCCGCGTGGTCGTACGTCATCCGGTCGTAGAAGCCCTGGATCAGGAACTCCTTGGCCGAGAAGTAGTAGTAGGCGTTGCCGACCGAGACGCCCGCCTCGGTGGCGATGGCGCGCATGGTGGTCTTCTCGTAGCCGCGCTCCTGGAACAGCCGCATCGCGGTCTCCAGGATCAGGGCCCGGGTCTGCTCGCTCTTGTCGGTCTTCGGCTGCGCGCGGCTGCCGCGCGGCTCGGCGGGGCCCGCGGCGCCCCCGTCGGTGCCGGTGCTGCCGCTCGCCGCGCTCGTGCCGCTCGCCGCGCTCGTGCCGTTCGTCGCTGCCAGGTCGTCCACGGCCCCGAGCCTAGCCCGATCGGCCCATGTCCCGGCCGTGCCGGCCTGCCCGGCACCGGATGAGAGGCTTGTCGAATGAGCACCGTGATCCGCCCGGGCGGTACCCGGGACGCCGAGGCCGTCGCCGACCTGCACGCCGCCAGCTGGCGCACCGCGTACGCCGGCATCGTCCCCGACGACGCCCTCGGCGACGGGCTGGCCGCCGAACGGCGCGAGATCTGGGAGCTGCGGCTGGCCGCCGACTACGGCGGCCCGGAGACCACCCCCGAACTGCTGATCGCCGAACGGGACGGTGAGGTCGTCGGGTTCGCCTACCTCGTCCCGCACGGGGACGGCCGGATCCTGCTCGACAACCTGCACGTCCGCCCCGGACTCACCGGCGGCGGCATCGGCCGGCGGCTCCTGGACGCCGCCCGCGCCCACACGGCCCGTCGCCACCCCGGGACCGACCTCTACCTGGAGGTGCTGCAGGCCAACACCCGCGCGATCGCCTTCTACGAACGCGCGGGCGGCCACCGCACCGACGCGCGCGCGGGCTTCTTCCCCGGCGGCCACACGCTGCCCGAGTACGAGTACACCTGGCCGGCCTCCGAACTCGCCCGTCAGCCGTGGTCGTAGACGGTCACCGGCACTCCCCGGGCGGTCAGTCGGGCCGTCACCAACGGCTCCACCGACTCCCAGCGCCCGCCCGCCAGCCCGCACCCGATCCGCGGCATGTGCACGGAAGCGCCCAGGTCGCGCGCGTGCCCGCCCAGTGCCGCGAGCGCGGCGTCGATGGCCTCGTAGCGCACCGGCGGCCCGGAGGAGCGGCTGGTGCGGATGCCCCGCTGGCCGATCAGGTTGGCCACCCAGAGGTACGGCCCGACCTGCACCAACTGGACGGCGCCGAGCCCGAAGTCGTTCCCCGCCCGCTCCCGGTGCCACCGCCGGTACGCCGCCTCCGGCTCCGGCCAGCGGCGCGAAAGGGCCAGCACGAACCCCTTCCCCCACCCGCCGAGGTCGTTGCAGACGTGCGCGATGACCTTCACCCCCTTGCCCCGGGGCGTCGTGGCATCGCCGCGGACGTAGGCGATGGCGCTCACAGCCGTCATGCCCCGAACGCTAGCGCGCCGCACCGACAGCGGGTTCGGGACTTTCCGCCGCGACGGCCAGGTGGCGGCGGCCCGCGAGGGCGATCAGCAGGGCGAGCGCGGCCGCCCCCGCCGGGATCCAGTAGCCGGTGCCCGGCCCCGCGTGCTCGGCGACCACGCCGGCCAGCGCCGAGCCGCCCGAGATGCCGACCACGATGCCGGACACCGCGATCGCCATGCCCTCGTTCAACTGCCGCTGCGGCAGCAGCTCCTGGAGCAGCGTCATACCGGTGACCATGGTCGGCGCGGTCCCCGTGCCGGCCGCGAACAGCGCCGCCCCGAGCAGCGCGAGGCCCGCGCCGCCCAGTCCGGCGGCCAGCGGCAGGAGCAGCAGCCCCACCATCGCCGCGACGCCCCGCAGGAAGCGGGTGCCCGCCGGTCCGCTCGGCCGCAGCGTCCCGAAGACCAGCCCGGCCACGCAGGACCCGGCCGCCACCAGGGCGAGCAGCCCGCCCGCGACCGGCCGGTGCCCGAGCGCCTCCGCGTAGGCCACGGTGGTCAGGTCGAGCGCGCCGAAGATCACGCCGGTGCCGAGGAAGGTCAGCGTCAGCACCCGCAGTCCCGGCATCCGCAGCGGCGAGCCGTGCCGTCCGGCCGCGGGGCGGTCGGCGAGCGGCGGTTCGGTGCCGCGCTGGGCGGCGAACAGCAGCGCGCCGGCCGCGCCGAGCCCGCCGGCGGCGAGCATGCCGGCCTCCGGCGCGATCGTGGTGCACAGCACCATGCCGAGCACCGGTCCGGCCATGAAGCAGAGTTCGTCCAACGCCTGTTCCAAGGAGTTGGCGAGGTGCCGGTCGTCCGGCCGGTCCCGCAGCAGGTGCGCCCAGCGGGCCCGGGCCATGCCGCCGAGGTTCGGCGCCGCCGCGCAGGCCGCCCAGCAGAGGTAGAGCGTCCAGTCGGGCGCCCCGGCGCGGACGCAGAGCAGCAGTCCGGAGAACGGCACCACGTTGTAGAGCGCCGCCGGGACGGTGACCCGCGCCTGCCCGAACCGGTCGACCAGCCGGCCGATCACCGGCATGCCGACCGCCCCGGTGACCAGGCCGGCCGCCGCGACGGTGCCCGCGAGCGCGTACGAGCCGCGCCGTTCGGCGAGCAGCACCACCAGCGAGACGCCGGTCATCGACATCGAGAGCCGGCCGAGCAGCCCGGCCAGGGTGAAGGCGGCGGTGCCGGGGCGGGCGAACAGGCGTCGGTAAGGGGCGAGCATGGGACTCCGCGGGAAGAGGGGGGGAGGGAAGCCCCCAGCCTCGGGCCGCCGGCCGCGCGCGGTCCAACACCGGTTCGGCCGCGTCGACAACAGCATGTTGTCAATGGCCCCGGTCCGCCCGGCCCGGGAGCGTTGCTAGCCTGCCGCCATGCCCCGTGACCTGCACCCCCGCCTGCTCCGCGGCTTCGTCGCGACCGCCGAGACGCTGCACTTCGGGCGGGCCGCCGAGCGCCTGCACGTGGCCCAGCAGGCCCTCAGCCGGGACGTCCGGACGCTGGAATTGCTGCTCGGCGACGCGCTGTTCACCCGCACCACGCGCAGCGTCGAACTCACCGCCGCCGGGCACGGGTTGCTGCCCCGGGCGCGCCGCCTGCTGGCGCTGCACGACGAGATCCTGGCCGGCGCCGCGCACCGTCCGCTGCTGCTCGACCTCATCAGCGACGTCACCGGACCGGACCTCGCCGGCTACCGGGTGCTCCATCGGGCCCGCGCCGCCTGGCCGGAGGGGGAACTCCTGGCCCGCTTCCACGGCGGTCTGGCGGCCGCCGCCGACGAACTGATCGCCCACCGGCTGGATGTCTCGTTCGGCCGCTTCGCCGGTCTGCCCGCCGGGGTGCGCGCCCAACTCGCGCAGCGGCCGGTCCGGTTGGAGCGGATCTCGGTGATGATGGCGGCCGGCCATCCGCTCGCCGGGCGGCCGGTCCTGCGACTGGCCGAGCTGGCCGGCCATCCGGTGGACGTCTGCGTGGGCAACCCGGCCACCACCGAGTGGGCCGACCTCGGCCTGCGGCTGCTGCGCGAGCACGGTCTGACGCCGGCGCCGCCGCGGGTCCCGCCGGTGGGGGTGGACGAGACGGCCCGCTACCTGGCCCGGCACGGCGATCCGATGCTGACCACCGCCGGCGGCCCGACGCTGCCGGGCGCGGTGAACGTGCCACTGGTCGAGCCGGTGCCGCTCAGCCTGGTGAGCCTGGTGCACCGCCCGGACCTGCGGCATCCCGGGCTGACCGCGCTGCTGTCCGCGGCCGCCGAACTCGGCGCGCGCGAGGCGTGGTTGCGGCGCCCGGCGGACAGCTGGCTCCCGGCTCCGGACGCCGCGCTGCTGGCGCCCTGAGCGGTCCGCCGTCCGGGCGCGCAGGCCCCGGCGAAGGTGGTGTGCGAACCGGCCGGGACCGAGGAATCGCCGGGCGCCGGAAGGTTGTTCGAGCCGAAGACGACTCCACCCCTGCCGCTCGGGGGTCGGCAGGGGTGGAGTCGGGTGCGGGCGCGCGGTCGCCGGGGGCGCCGACCGCTGCGTGCCCGCGGTCGGGGAGGGCCCACAGGGCCCGGGGCCGCGGTCGGCCGGGTCAGGCCGCCTTCACGGCGGAGATGTCGAAGGTGAGCTTCACCTTCTCGCCGATCAGCACGCCGCCGGTCTCCAGGGCCGCGTTGTAGGTCAGGCCCCAGTCGGTGCGGTCCAGGACGGCCTTGCCCTCGAAGCCGACCCGGTCCACGCCGTAGGCGTCGACGGCGGTACCGGTGAAGTCGAGGTCCAGGACGATCGGGCGGGTGACGTCCTTGATGGTCAGGTTGCCGGTCAGCCGGTAGGAGTCGTCGCGCACGCGCTCGGCGGCGGTGCTGCGGAAGCTCATCTCGGGGAAGGTCTCGGCGGAGAAGAAGTCGCCGGTGCGCAGGTGCTCGTCGCGCTGGGCCTGGTTGGTGTCGATGCTGCCGACCTTGATCACCAGCTCGGCGCTGGAGTTGGCCGGTGTGGTGCCGTCGAGGTGCAGCTTGCCGTCGTACTCGGTGAAGCGGCCCTTGACGTTGGTGACCATCGCGTGGCGGACGGAGAAGCCGATCTCGCTGTGGGTGGTGTCGATGGTCCAGTCGCCCGAGAGGTGGCCGAGGTCCGGGCCCTCGGCGACGGCGACGGCGGTGGTGGTCGCGGCGGCGACGTTCTTGGTGCGGTTGAACAGGCCCATGGTTCCTCCTCGGGTCCGAAGCCATTTGTTTAGGCTTCAACTTGTTGGCTTCACTGTAGTCCGGTTTCGTTCAAAGTTCAACCATGCTGGTCGGGGGCCTGTCGGTAGGGTCGGAGCCGGTCCGGCCGCCCCGGTTTGACCCTCGACCTGGTCGAGGCCCCAGAGTCCCCGCATGGAGAGCGACCTGCGCAGCATCGGAGAGCTGGCCCGCGACAGCGGTCTGAGCGTGAGCGCCCTGCGCTTCTACGACGGCGCCGACGTGCTCGCCCCCGCCCGGGTCGACCCGCGCACCGGCTACCGCTGGTACGCGCCCTCGCAGCTCGCCGACGCCCGGCTGCTGGCCCGGCTGCGCCGGGTGGGCCTGCCGCTGGCCGGCATCCGGGCCGTGCTCGGCGCGGCCCCCGGCAGCGGCGACGGCCGGCGGGTGCTGGACGCGCACCTGCGCCGCCTGGAGGACGGCCTCGCCGACGCGCGCCGGGAGCTCTCCCTGATCCGACGGCTGATCGACCAGAGGGAGAACCCGATGACCGCCACCCCCGAAGAGCACCGCTTCACCGTCCCCGCCCGCGCGCTGGCCGGGGCGCTGGACGCCGTCCGCTTCGCCGTCGGCAGCGACCCGGGGCTGCCGGTCCTGTCCGGCGTGCTGTTCGACCTGGACGGCGGGCTGCTGCGGCTGGTCGCCACCGACCGCTACCGGATGGCCCTCGCCGAGATCCCCGTCGACGCCTCCGACGCCTCCGACGCCTCCGACGCCTCCGACGCCTCCGCGGCCTCCGTCGCCGCGATCGTGCCGACCGCCCTGGCCGACGCCCTCCGCGCGCTGCTGGGCTCCGGCCCCGGTGTCGGGCCGGTGGAGCTGACGCTCGGCGGTGCGACGGTGCGCGTCGCGGTGGACGGCCACCGGATCGAGGGCGCCGCGCTCGACCACGACTACCCCGACTACCGCGCGCTGGTCCGGCTGGACCCCGTCCACCGGGTCGCCCTGCCCGCCGCCGACCTGCGCGACGCGGTCGCGTCCGCCCCGACCCGCAGCCTCCCGTCCGGCCCGGACGGCGCCGACTGCGAGGTCGCCGTCCTCGCGGTCGACGCGGCCGGCCGCCTCACCGTCGCCGCCCCCGACCCCGGCGCGCCGGGCCCGGACGCCCTCCGGGTGGCGGTCAACCGGGACTTCCTCCTGGAGGCGCTCGCGGCCGGCGCCCCGGGTCAGCTCGTCCTCGAACTCGGCGGCCCGGTCGCCCCCCTCGCCCTCCGCACCCCCGGCCACCCCGGCACCTTCTCCGTGCTCATGCCGGTCCGCCTCCCGGCCTGACGCGCCCCGGCCCGGCGGAAAGGAGCCGTTTGCTGGTGCTAGCGGTGCGCTTGCAAAAGCAAGCAGGGTGGGGCAGGGTGGCCCCATGGCCTCCCTGAACGTCGGCTCGCTGGGCGAGTACATCCGCGAACAGCGGCGCAACGCGCAGTACTCGCTGCGGCAGTTGGCGGAGGCCGCCGGCGTGTCCAACCCCTACCTCAGCCAGATCGAGCGAGGGTTGCGCAAGCCGAGCGCGGAGATTCTGCAGCAGATCGCCAAGGCGCTGCGGATCTCGGCGGAAACGCTCTACGTCCAGGCCGGGATCCTGGAGGAACGGCGCGGTGAGGGCCTGGAACTGCGGGCCTCGATCCTGGCCGATCCGCTGATCAACGAGCAGCAGAAGCAGGCGCTGCTCGCGGTCTACGACGCCTTCCTCAAGGAGAACGCCGCCGGGAAACCGTCCGGCGCGGACGAGGGTGCGGGCGGGAGCGCGGACGAGCACGAGGGCAAGGCACCCTAGACACCACGGGAGGACCGGCCGTGCCGATCACGGACGAGATCAAGAAGACCCTGACCGACCCGACCCCGCTGTACGCCCTCGCCGGCGCCGGGGAACTCGCCTACGAGAAGCTGCGGGAGGTGCCGGGCAAGGTCGAGGCGCTCGCGGCCGACCGCAAGGGCGCCCAGGAGAAGGCCACCGCCCGGCTGGCCGAGGCACAGGCCAAGGTCACCGGCACGGTCACCGCGCTGCCGGCCGACCTCAAGGTCCTGCAGGAGAAGGCGCAGACCTTCGCGCTCCAGCAGGTCGGCCGCGCCGTCGAACTGGCGGTGAAGGCCAAGGAGACCTACGACGGGCTGGCCGAGCGCGGCAAGGTGGCGGTCGAGCGCGGGCGCGAGGCCGGGGCCGGCGCGGACGAGGCTCTCGCCGAGCGGATCGACGCGGAAGCGGCCGAGGGCGAGCTCGTCGAGGGCGAGCTGGTCGAGGACGAGGCGCCCGCCGCCCCGAAGCGCGGCCGCTCCCGCAAGACCGCGGAGTAGGGCCGCGGAGCCCGGGGCGCATCGGGCGCCGCCGGGTCGTTGACCCCTTGGCGGACGCCCCGCCGTGCCAGGATGGACGGACGGGGTGCCGCAGCGAGACGAGGAGGCCGTGATGGGCGGAGTGGCCCAGATCCTGTTCCTGGACTACCTGAATCCGTTCTGGTGGCTGGCCGTCGCCATCCTGGGCTACAAGCTGTTCGCGCTGATCGACGCCGCCACCCGCCCGGAGGACGCCTACCGGGCGGCCGACAAGAAGACCAAGGGCTTCTGGCTCGCGGTCCTCGGCATCGCCTTCGGACTGGACCTGCTGTTCGGCGCGAACTTCATGACCAGCTTCCTCACCCTGGGGGGCCTGGTCGCCGCGATCGTCTACGTGGTCGACGTCCGCCCGGCGATCCGGGCGCTGACCAACCGGGGCGGCGGCCGGGGCGACCGGCGCAACATGGGGCCGTACGGGCCCTGGTGACGGCGGGACCACCGAGCCCCGGCGTCCGGCGGGCCGACCGCGCGGATGCCGGGGCTCGTGCCGTCCGGCGCAGTCCTAGCCGAGGATCAGCTGCATCGGGTTGCGCTCCAGCAGCAGCACCGCGACGTCGTCCGTCAGGGCGCCGCCGTTCAGCTCCTCGACCTCGGCGATCGCGCTGTCGACCAGCCGGCCCCGGGTGAGCCCGGCGGACTGGTGGTCGCCGATGAGGTCGGCCAGGCCGTCCTGGCCGAGGCGGCGGGAGCCGGCGCCGATCCGGCCCTCGATCAGCCCGTCGGTGTAGAGCAGCAGCCGCCAGCCGGGGCGCAGCTCGAACCGGTGGGCCGGCCAGACGGCCTGGCCGTCGTCGCAGGGGAGCAGGCCGAGCGCGGGGCCGGCGTGGTCGGCGGGCAGGCCGATCGGGGCGTGGTCGTCGCCGAGCAGCAGCGGCGGCGGGTGGCCGGCGAGGTGGAGGCGGGCCCGTTCGGCGGCCTCGGGGGCGGCGGCGTCGCCCGGCTCGATGCTCAGCATGCAGAGCGTCGCGAAGATCTCGTCGCTGCGCCGTTCGTGTTCCAGCACGTGCTGAAGGGTGGTCAGCAGGGTCTCGCCGGTGAGGCCGGCGAAGACCAGGGTCCGCCACGCTATCCGCAGGGCCACACCGAGCGCCGCCTCGTCGGGACCGTGGCCGCAGACGTCGCCGATCACCACGTGGACGACGCCGTCCTCGGTGCGGACCGCGTCGTAGAAGTCGCCGCCGAGCAGGGCTCGGCGGCGGCCCGGGCGGTAGCGGCGGGTGAAGGAGAGGTTCGCGCCCTCGAGCAGCGGGGTGGGCAGCAGGTGGCGCTGCAGGCGGGCGTTCTCCTGGCCGCGCAGCTCGGCCTCGACGAGCCGGCGCTGCGACTCGTCGGCGCGCTTGCGCTCGACGGCGTAGCGCAGGGCGCGGGCGAGCAGGGGGCCGTCGGTCTCGTTCTTGACCAGGAAGTCCTGGGCGCCGGCGGCCACGGCGGCCGCGCCGAGTTCGGCGCCGGCGGCGTCGGTGAGGACCACGACGGCGGTGTGCGGGGCCCGGCGGAGCAGTTCGTGCAGGCCCTCCAGGCCGTCCGAGGGGTCCGAGGGGTGCGGCAGGTCGGCGGGGGCGGCGAGGTCGAGCAGGACGCAGCTGAAGTCACCGCGGCCGGCTTCGGGGCCGCGCGACCGGCCGCGCCGGGAACCCGGGCCGGCGGGGGTGAGCAGGGCGAAGGCCTGGTCGAGGCCGCGGGTCCAGTGGATCTCGATCGGGGCGCCGCTGTCGGCCACCGCGGCCTTGAGCAGCTGGGCGTCGGTGGCGTCGTCCTCGATCACCAGCAGCTTGAGCGGGGCGGTGGCGGCGGCCTTGGGGACGGACGGGGCCGCGGGGGCGGCGTCCGCACGCGGGTGGGGTATCGGCGCGGCCGCCGTGGCCGGGCCGGCCGGCTGCCGGACCGCCGCGGGGGAGCGGTCGGACGCGGACCGTTCGGGGCCGGACCGTTCGCGGGCACCCCCGGAGCGGGCGCCGTGCTGGGCGCCCGGCGGGTCCGCGGCAGCAGGTGCCCGCCCGTCTCCCGTAGCGGGCATCGGCTGATCCTCCCTTTCCCCGCATGCGTAACGGCCGGCGTCCGTCCGCAGTGCCCGCTTGGCACCCTGCGGCGGGGAACTTCTCGCGACCATAACGTGATCTCCGGGGATTTCTCTGACCGACCGGCGCCGTTGTGGCTGTCGCCACGCCGGTGGCGGTGTGTTGGATGGGTGGTGAGGACATGAGAGGGGCCCGTGCCGACGGGTGTCGGGGCGGACGAGGAGAGGAGTCCCGTGATGGTGACACGGATCACCCTGGTCGAGGGTGACATCACGGCGCAGCAGGTGGACGTCGTCGTGAACGCGGCCAATTCCTCCCTGCTGGGCGGCGGTGGTGTGGACGGTGCGATCCACCGCCGGGGCGGGCCGCGGATCCTGGAGGAGTGCCGCGGGCTGCGGGCCTCGCGGTACGGGCGGGGGCTGCCCACCGGGCGGGCGGTGGCGACCACGGCCGGCGACCTGCCGGCCCGCTGGGTGGTGCACACCGTGGGGCCGGTCTACCTGGCGGACGAGTACGAGGGGCGGGCGGAGTTGCTGGCCTCCTGCTTTCGCGAGTCGCTCCGGGTGGCGGCGGAGCTGGGTGCGCGCACGGTGGCCTTCCCGGCCGTGTCGGCCGGGATCTTCGGGTGGCCGCCGGCGGATGCGGCCAGGATCGCGCTCGGCACCGTCGCGGCGGTGACGGCGGAGCCGGGGGGCGGACCGGAGGAGGTGCGGTTCGTGCTGTTCGGGTCCGAGATGTACGGGGTGTTCGCGGGTGTCGGGCGGGAGTTGGGGCTGACGGGACTGGAGTGAGGCCCGGGCCGGGTCCCATGGTGGCGTGACGAGGCGTCAACACGCCAGAGATATTCGATAACTCGTTCGAGTGAAACCATGGATCCGGTCACCGGCGCCCGCCGGGGGCTGCGGTGGGGGAACGGTGGATCCAGGGTCTGCGGGGCCCTGGCCCACGGGACCAGGACCTACGGGGCCAGGGCCGTCCAGGGCAGGGTGACCTCGCCCTGCCGCCACCGCCCGCGCGCGTCCACCAGCGGCCACGACCCGGCCAGCGAGCCGCAGGACGCCGCCCAGCGCTGGCGGGCGCCGAACGCCCCGTACGGCGCGGCCGCCGCCCAGGCGCGGTCGAAGTCGCGCAGGAACGCGTGCACCGGCCGCCCGGGCACGTTGTGGTGGATCAGCGCCTTCGGCAGCCGTTCGGCCAGGTCGGAGGGCTGGCCGAGGCCGCCCAGCCGGGCCGCGAAGGTGACCGTCCGCGGCCCCTCCGGGCCGAGCGCCACCCAGACGTGCCGGCGGCCGATCTCGTCGCAGGTGCCCTCGACCAGCAGCCCGTCCGGGGCCAGCCGGGCGCACAGCCGCTCCCAGACCCCGGCCACCGCCGACTCGTCGTACTGCCGCAGCACGTTGGCGGCCCGGATCAGCTGGGCGGGCGCCCCGCCGTCCAGCGGCACCTCGAAGCCGCCGCGCCGGAAGGTCAGCAGCGGCGGCACCGCGTACGGCAGCGCCGCGGCGACCCGGGCCGGCTCGATCTCGATCCCGACCACCCGGACGTCCGGCCGCACCGCCCGCAGCCGCCCGGACAGCTCGACGGCCGTCCACGGCGCGGCGCCGTACCCGAGGTCGACGGCCACCGGCGGGTGCCCGGCGGAGCGCAGCGCGGGCCCGAGCGTATGGGCGATCCAGCGGTCCATCCGGCGCAGCCGGTTGGTGTTGGTGGTGCCGCGGGTGACGGTGCCCACCGGTCGCCCGGCCCGTCCGCGGGCGGGCGCGGTCGCGGTGTCGGGGGAGGAGGCGGCCATGCCCCACAGGGTACGGGGCCCTCGGCGGCCCTCGGCGGCGTGGCCCATCTCATCCGGCGGCCCGGGAATGCCGGTCGGCGATCGCGTGGTTGGCAGACTGATGGTGATGTGTGCCCGGACGGGGCAGCGGTCGGGCGCGCCGTACCGGGCGCCGCGGACGTGCGGCGCGCGGGCGGTGGCGCACACACCGGACAGCAGGCAGAACAGCAGGCAGCAGGCAAGCAGGGCTGCCGAGGCGGGCAGTACACGAGGAGGCTCCAGCCAGGTGATCCAGCACCCCGTCCGTTCGGTACGCCGTGCCCAGCCGGCCGCACCCGCGCGCGGCCGGCTCCAGTCGCTCGTCCAGGGCGGCCGGCGCCGCCCGCGCCGGATAGCCATGCTCAGTGTCCACACCTCCCCGCTGCACCAGCCGGGGACGGGCGACGCGGGCGGCATGAACGTCTACATCGTGGAGCTGGCCAAGCGCCTGGCCGAGCTCAACATCGAGGTCGAGGTGTTCACCCGGGCGATCTGCTCGGACGACGCGCCCACCGTGGAGCTGGCCCCGGGCGTGCTGGTCCGGCACGTCACCGCGGGCCCGTACGAGGGGCTGGTGAAGGAGGACCTGCCCGCCCAGCTGTGCGCCTTCACCCACGGGGTGCTGCGCACCGAGGCCGGGCACCGCCCCGGCCACTACGACCTGGTCCACTCGCACTACTGGCTCTCCGGCCAGGTCGGCTGGCTGGCCGCCCAGCGCTGGGGCGTGCCGCTGGTGCACACCATGCACACCATGGCGAAGGTGAAGAACGCGGCGCTGGCCGAGGGCGACACCCCCGAGCCGGCGGCCCGGGTGATCGGCGAGACCCAGGTGGTGGAGGCGGCCGACCGGCTGATCGCCAACACCACCGAGGAGGCCGCCGAGCTGGCCCGGTTCTACGCGGCGCGCCCGGACCAACTGGCCGTCGTCCACCCGGGCGTCAACCTGGACGTGTTCCGCCCGGCGGCACCGGGCGCCGCGCAGGCCCGCCGGGCCGCCCGGGCCCGGCTCGGGCTGCCCGCCGGGGCCGCGGTGCTGCTCTTCGCCGGCCGCATCCAGCCGCTGAAGGCCCCGGACGTGCTGCTGCGCGCGGTCGCCGTGCTGCTGGAGCGGCGCCCGGAGCTGCGCGAGCGGCTGGTGGTGCCGGTGGTCGGCGGGCCGTCCGGCACCGGGCTGGCCAGGCCGGAGAGCCTGCACAAGCTGGCCGCCCAACTGGGCATCGGCGACGTGGTGCGGTTCCACCCGCCGGTGGGCCAGGCGCTGCTCGCCGAGTGGTACCGGGCCGCGACGGCGCTGGTGATGCCCTCGTACAGCGAGTCGTTCGGGCTGGTCGCACTGGAGGCGCAGGCCTGCGGCACGCCGGTGGTGGCGGCCGCGGTGGGCGGCCTGCCGGTCGCCGTCCGGGACGGCGAGACCGGCACCCTGGTGGCCGGCCACGACCCGGTGGACTGGTCGTACGCGCTGGAGCCGTACGCCACCGACCCGGAGCTGGTGGCCCGGCGGGGCGACGCGGCGGCCCGGCACGCGGCCGGGTTCGGCTGGGACACCGCCGCCGCGAGCACCGCCGAGGTGTACGCCGGCAGCCTGGCCAGGTCGGTCGGTCGGCTGGCCGGGGCGCGCCAGCGGCGGGGCTGAGCCGCCGGGGTCCGGCCGGCCGCCGCCGGTGCGCCGCTGCGCGCGGGTGTACTGCTGCGCGCGGGCGTACCGCCGAGTAACGTCACCCCCATGGCAATCCGCACCAAGGACGAGGCCCTGACCCTCCTGCGCACCGCCCTGGACGAGGCCGGGGTGGCCTGGGAGCCGGCCCCCGCCGACCCGTACACCCTGGTGGCGGCCCTCCCGGGCACCCGGAAGCTGAGCACCACCTGCGCCCTGCGGGTCGGCGACCACACCCTGTCGGTGAACGCCTTCGTGGTCCGCCGCCCGGACGAGAACCACGAGGCGGTCTACCGCTGGCTGCTGGAGCGCAACACCCGGCTCTACGGCGTGGCGTACGCGGTCGACCGGCTCGGGGACGTCTACCTGGCGGGCCGGCTGCCGCTGGAGTCGCTGACCCCGGACGCCGTGGACCGGTTGCTGGGCACGGTGCTGGAGAACGCCGACGAGCCGTTCAACACGCTGCTGGAGCTGGGCTTCGCCACCGCGATCCGGCGGGAGTGGGAGTGGCGGACCAAGCGCGGGGAGTCGACCCGCAACCTGGCCGCCTTCGCCCACCTCGCCGCCCCGGGCCCGGACTCCGCGCCGGTGGCCGCGGCCGCCGAACAGGAGGCAGCCGAACAGCAGGCCGCCGAGTAGCCGGCCCCCGGGTGGCCGACGGGAGGCTCAGCCGCCCGTCGCGGCCCGCTCCGGCTCGGCGGGCCGCTCCGGCTCGGCGGCCCGCGCCGTGCCGGGGACCGGGGCCGCCGCCACGGCCGCGGACTTCGCCAGCGCCGCCCCCGGCCGCCGGCCGAGCAGGACGTACCCGCCGGCGGCGAGCGTGCCGAGCACCGCGCACGCCCCCCACATCACCCCGCTGCCGGCCCGCTCCAGCAGCACCCCGCCCGCGGCCGGGCCGAGGAACGAGGCGAGCGACCAGGAGAGCGAGTAGACGCCCTGGTAGCGGCCACGCGCCTCGGCCGGCGACAGCTCGGCGACCAGACCCATCATGGTCGGCGCGTTCAGGATCTCGCCGAGCGTCCAGACCGCCACGGTGAAGGCGTAGAACCAGGCCGAGGAACCGGCCAGCGCGGTCAGCCCGAAGCCCCAGCCGATGAACAGCGCGCTGGCGACCAGCAGGGCGGTCCGGTCCCGGCTGGCCATCCACCGGGTGAGCGGGATCTGGAGCACCACGATGAGCAGGCCGTTGAGGCCGATCACCAGGCCGTACTGGGTGGAGGTGATGCCGGCCCGGCCCATGTCCACGGCCAGCGTGGTGGAGCCCTGTTGGGCGACCAGGGCGAGCAGCAGGTTGAGCACCACCACCGCCATGAACCGGCCGTCCTGGAACACCGCGCCGAGGCCGATCGCCGGCCGGGCCGCCGCTCCGCCCTGGTCCGCGGCGGGCGCGTCGGGCCTGGTCTCGGGGATGCGCACGAAGATGACCACCGCGCAGACCACCGTGGAGAGCGCGTCCAGCAGGAAGAGCGTGAGGTAGCCGTGGGTGGCGATCAGCCCGGCGACCGCCGCGGAGAGGCCGAAGCCGATGTTGATCGCCCAGTAGTTCAGCGCGAAGGCGCGGACCCGGTCCTCGGCGGGCACGATGTCCGCGATGATCGCCGAGGTCGCCGGCCGGGTCGCGTTGTTGCAGAAGCCGACCAGGAAGGCGACCACCGCGATGGCCACCTGACCGTCGCTGAAGCCGAGCAGCGCGGTGAACAGGGCGGTGCCGAGCTGGGCGGCGACCAGGGTCGGCCGCCGGCCGATCCGGTCGGCCAGCACCCCGGCGACGACGGAGGCGATCGCCGAGCCGAGGCCGAACAGCGAGGCGACCAGACCCGCGTACGAGGCCGAGTAGCCGCGGTCGGTGGTCAAGTAGAGTGCCAGGAACGTGACCACGAACGCGCCGAGCTTGTTGATCAGCGTGCTGGTCCACAGCCACCAGAACTGGCGCGGGAGTCCGCTCACCGCCTCGGTGACGGCTCCGGCGGCTCTTGCGGAAAGGGACGGGTCGGGCATGTGGGGGCTCCCGGGCAGGCGGACGTCCGCTGAGCCGTACGGGCAGGACCGCTCAGCAAGCGGGTAAGAGTCTCTGGCGCGGAGCACACCTTACCTGTCTGGCGAGGTCACGACCAGGGGGTTTTACGGGCTCCACTAAGCTGGGGGCCATGGCTGACACGACGTACCGACTCATCCTGCTCCGCCACGGCGAGAGCGAGTGGAACCAGAAGAACCTGTTCACCGGTTGGGTCGACGTCGACCTCAACGAGAAGGGCGAGAAGGAGGCCGCGCGCGGTGGCGAGCTGCTCGCCGCGGAGGGCTTCCTTCCTGACGTCCTGCACACCTCGCTGCTGCGCCGCGCCATCCGCACCTCGCAGATCGCCCTGGACAAGGCCGACCGCCACTGGATCCCGGTCAGCCGCAGCTGGCGCCTGAACGAGCGGCACTACGGCGCGCTCCAGGGCAAGGACAAGGCCCAGACCCTGGCCGAGTTCGGCGAGGAGCAGTTCCAGCTCTGGCGCCGCTCGTACGACACCCCGCCGCCGGCGCTGGCCGACGATGCCGAGTACTCGCAGGCCGGCGACGCCCGTTACGCCGAGATCCCGAGCGAGCTGCGTCCGCGCACCGAGTGCCTGAAGGACGTCGTCGAGCGGATGCTGCCGTACTGGTACGACGCCATCGTCCCGGACCTCGCGGCGGGCCGGACCGTCCTGGTGACCGCCCACGGCAACAGCCTGCGCGCGCTGGTCAAGCACCTCGACGGCGTCTCCGACGCGGACATCGCCGGCCTCAACATCCCGACCGGCATCCCGCTGGTCTACGAGCTGGACGCCGACTTCAAGCCGATCGTCCCGGGTGGCCGCTACCTCGACCCGGAGGCCGCCGCCGCCGCGATCGAGGCGGTCAAGAACCAGGGCAAGAAGTAGCCCGGTCCGGCCGTCGAGGGCCCCGCTCCCCGTCTCGGGGGAGCGGGGCTCTTCGCGTTCAACTCGCTTGCGGCTCGCGCGAGTTCGCCATGTCGTGAAAATGGTTCAGACCATTGACGGCCCCGGTGGCGGCTCCTACGGTGTGAGCACCGACCGGGGCGGTCAGGCCGGTCCCCCCACACGCGCGCGTGTCCGCGCCCGGCGCACTCTCCATCCACCCCCACGGAGGAGCACCATGCGCACACGTCATGTCGTCGGAGCCGTGACCGCCGCCCTCGCGGTGCCGGTCGCGGTCGCCCTGCCGGCGCAGTCGCACGGCTACATCACCACCCCGCCCAGCCGGGCCGCGCTCTGCGGCGCGGGCACCGTGACCGACTGCGGCGAGATCCGGTGGGAGCCGCAGAGCGTCGAGGGGCCGAAGGGCTTCCCGGCCACCGGGCCGGCCGACGGCGCCATCTGCGCCGGGGGCAACAGCCGGTTCGCCGAGCTGGACGACCCGCGCGGCGGCGCCTGGCCGGCCACCGCGGTCTCCGCGGGCCAGCGGCTGACCTTCACCTGGCGGTTCACCGCCCGGCACGCCACCTCGGGCTTCCGGTACTACCTGACCAAGCCCGGCTACAGCGCGACGCAGAAGGTCACCCGGGCCAACCTGGAGCTGACGCCGTTCCTGAACGTCCCCTACAACGGCACCCAGGTGCCCGGCACGCTCAGCCACACCGCGACCCTGCCGTCCGGCCGGACCGGTCACCAGGTGGTCGTCGCGGTCTGGGACGTCGCGGACACCGGCAACGCCTTCTACTCCTGCACGGACGTCACGTTCTGACGCCCGGCCCGTCCGGCGGGACCACCGCCCGGCGGGTGCTCACCCAGCGGACCCCGTCGGCGGCCCGGCGGTGAGGAGACCGGGGTGCGCGGCCGTCTCCCACGGCAGCCGTGCACCCCGGGGCTCCGCGCCGGCACCGGGGGAGGGGACGGACGGACGGTCTCAGTGGCCGCAGCAGCCGCCGTCGACCCCGCCGCACTGGCAGGGCGCGCCGGACTGGCAGCCGCAGCCGCAGCCCGGTCCGCAGCCGCAGCCGGCCGCGAGGACGGGCAGCAGCTTCGGGGCGGGCGGTTCGATGGTCTCGGGAGCCGATGCCGGGTCGGTCGGGTTTGCCTTCATCGCGCTGACCCCTCCTTCGGACGGGCACACCTCGGTGCCTACGGCTTCGAGTGAAACCGCCGACCGGAGGGAGCGTCAACGGGCGCGCAGTGGTGGGGAGTCCGGCCGCTCGTGCTTCCCCACCACCCCGCCCCGGGGTTTACTCACCCCCGGGGCGGAACGCCGTCCGAGGACGGGAGACCGACCGCAGCTCACTCCACCTCGGCGGCGGCCTCGGTCGCCGCGACGAACTCGTCCACGTGCTCGCCGGTCACCAGGTACACCACGCGCTTGGCCACCGAGACCGCGTGGTCGGCGAACCGCTCGTAGTAACGGCCGACCAGGGTGACGTCCACCGCGGTCTCGATGCCGTGGTGCCAGCGCTCGTCGATGAGGTGCGCGAACAGCTCGCGGTGCAGCGCGTCGATCGCGTCGTCGTCCTGCTCCAGCTCCAGCGCCTTGTCGACGTCCTTGGTGGCGATCACCAGACCGGCCTTGGCGACCAGCCGCTGGGCGAGCTGGCCCAGCTCCAGGACCGTCGCGTGCAGGTCGCGGGGGACGGCCGACTCGGGGTAGCGCAGCCGCGCCACCTTGGCGACGTGCTGGGCGAGGTCGCCGCAGCGCTCCAGGTCGGCGCTCATCCGCAGCGAGGTGACGACGATGCGCAGGTCGGTGGCGACCGGCTGCTGGCGGGCGAGCAGGTCGATCGCCCGGTTCTCCAGCTCGTGGTGCAGCTCGTTGATCTTCTCGTCGGCGGCGATCACGCTCTCCGCCAGCGCCAGGTCCGCGTCGAGGAGCGCCGTGGTGGCCCGCCCGAGGGCCGAACCGACCAGCCGGGCCATCTCGACCAGGCTGTCGCCGATCGAGTCGAGTTCCTCGTGGTACGCGTCGCGCATGCTCTCTCCTCAGTAGCTGTGTCGGTGGCGGTGCCGACCGGTCATCCGGTACGACGGTCTGAACGACGTACGGATGACCGCTGCTGGTGGCGCGCATCGTACGCGCACACCCGGGGCGGCGCGCGACCGTCCGGCCGTGCCACCCCTCCCACACGGGCTCCGGCGCCCACTCTGGGCCGTCCGGGCGACCACGCACGACCCGTTCGGTGAATCAGCAGCTACCTGAAGGTGAATTCTCGGCAACGCGTGGCCGATCCCTTGATCGGGGCCATGGGGAGCGCCCGCATCGTGCGCTTAGGCTGGCGGTATGGACGTGAACGTGGCCGCCGCCGCTGCCTGCGCCATAGCCGGGCTCGGCGTCGGCCTCACGGCCTCCATCGCCTTCCGTTGGAGCGAGCGCGAGCAGGCCAGGGGCAGGTACGGCGGAACAAACCGGCACCAGGGCCGCCACCAGGGCCTGGCCCCCGCGCAGGAACCCCCCCTGCCGCCGGGGGTCGACACCGTTCTCTCCGTGCTGCGGTCCTGCGCGATCGTGCTCGGCGAGAGCGACGACGTGGTCAAGGCCAGCTCGGCGGCGTACGCGATGGGTCTGGTGCGCGGTGGCGCGGTCGCCGTCGACCAGCTGCTCGCGCTGGCCCGCTCGACCCGCCGGGACGGCGAGATCCGCCAGCTCGAACTGGAGCTGCCCCGCCCGGGCGCGGCGCGCGCCGTCGAACCGCTCGCGGTCTCGGCCCGGGTCGCCCCGCTGGGCTCCCGGCTGGTCCTGGTGCTGGTCGAGGACCAGACCGAGCGCCGCCGGGTGGAAGCCGTGCGCCGCGACTTCGTCGCCAACGTCAGCCATGAGCTCAAGACCCCGGTCGGTGCGCTCTCGCTGCTCTCCGAGGCGGTCGCGGACGCGGCCGACGACCCGGAGGCGGTGCAGCGCTTCGCCGGCCGGATGCAGATCGAGGCGACCAGGCTGGCCAGCCTGGTCCAGGAGATCATCGACCTCTCCCGGGTCCAGGACGACCGGCTGATGGTCGACCCGGAGCCGGTCGCGGTGGACGAGCTGATCGCCGAGGCGATCGACCGCTGCCGCCAGCAGGCCGCCGCCAAGCAGATCCTGATCGCGGCCGGCGGCATCGCCGGCCTCTACCTGCACGGCAACCGCGGCCAGCTCGCCGCCGCGCTCGGCAACCTCGTCGAGAACGCCGTCAACTACAGCCCGCCGCGGACCAGGGTCGCGATCGCCACCCGCCGGATCTCCAGCGCCGCCGCGCTGGGCGAGGCCGACGGCGAGCTCATCGAGATCTCGGTGACCGACCAGGGCATCGGCATCTCGGAGAAGGACCGCGAGCGGGTCTTCGAACGGTTCTACCGGGTCGACCCCGCCCGCTCCCGGCAGACCGGCGGCACCGGCCTCGGCCTCTCCATCGTCAAGCACGTGGCCGCCTCGCACGGCGGCACCGTGTCGGTGTGGAGCGTCGAGGGCCAGGGCTCCACCTTCACCCTCCGCCTGCCCGCCGGGCAGGCACCCGTGGACCGGCCCCGTGCGGGGGAGTCCGCGGAATTCCTGTCAGAAACAACCCCCCAGCTTGCCCCGGAGGCCTGATCGTGACCCGAGTACTGGTGGTCGAGGACGAGGAGTCGTTCAGCGACGCCCTCTCGTACATGCTCCGCAAGGAGGGCTTCGAGGTGGCCATCGCCGCCACCGGCCCCGACGCACTGGAGCAGTTCGAACGCAACGGCGCCGACCTCGTCCTGCTCGACCTGATGCTGCCGGGGCTGCCCGGCACCGAGGTCTGCCGCCAGCTGCGGGTCCGCTCCAACGTGCCGGTGATCATGGTCACCGCCAAGGACAGCGAGATCGACAAGGTGGTCGGTCTGGAGATAGGCGCGGACGACTACGTCACCAAGCCCTACTCCACCCGTGAGCTGGTCGCCCGGATCCGCGCGGTGCTGCGCCGCCGCGGCGAGAACGAGGGCCCCGGCGACGGCGGCGGCCCGGGCGCCCTGGAGGCGGGCCCGGTCCGGATGGACGTCGACCGGCACGTGGTGACCGTGGACGGCGCCAAGGTCGACCTGCCGCTCAAGGAGTTCGACCTGCTGGAGATGCTGCTGCGCAACGCCGGCCGGGTGCTCACCCGGATGCAGCTGATCGACCGGGTCTGGGGCGCGGACTACGTCGGCGACACCAAGACGCTGGACGTCCACGTCAAGCGCCTGCGGGCGAAGATCGAGCCGGACCCGGGCGCGCCGCGCTACCTGGTCACGGTGCGCGGCCTCGGCTACAAGTTCGAGCCGTAAACCCCGGCGCCCGGGAACGGGAACGCGAAACGCCCCTCCGGCACCGGCCGGAGGGGCGTTCGCGTTGCCGTGGCGCGGCGGAGCCGGGCCTCAGTGCGCGGCCGGGACCCCCGGGGCGGGCGTGGTGCCGGCGGCCGTGCCGGTCGCGGCGGGGACGGTCGGCGTGGCGGTACCGGCGGCCGGGGTGGCGGCCTTGCTCGGGGCGGCGGCCGGGGCCGTCGGACCGAAGCCCTTGTACAGGTCCTTGTTCGGGCTGACCTGGGCCTCGGTGTCGAGCTTGTCGTGGTTCTTGAACGTGAAGGAGGTCGCCACGTAGCCGCCCACGCTCACGGTGGTGGAGGCGACCCGGGCGGTCGGGTTGCCCGGCCCGCCGAGCAGCACCGCGCCGCCGGGCGGGACGGAGATGCTGGTCAGCGGGGCGCCCTTGTCGTCGGCGAAGGTGGCGGGGGCGCCACCGGCGACGGTGATGGACTGCAGCTCGAGTACCTCGGGCCCGCTGTTGCTGATGTTCACCGTCACATTGGCGGGGCCGGTGTGCTCACCGGAGGACTCGTCCCCGGTGACCACGACGATGTTGTTCAGCCGGACGTCGGTGCCCAGGGTGGCCGACGCGTTGTCGGGCTTGATCTGCAGGGTGGCCGGGGTGTTCCCGGCGGCGCAGGAGGACAACGAGGCGATGGCCAGGGCGGCGAGGGCGGCGATGCCGCCGCGTCGAAGGCTGCGGCTCACGGCGGCGGCTTCTCCTAAGTCACGTGTCGGAAGGTCAGGTCTCAGATTATCGACCTCGCTTATGCCGTCCTCACGGGGTGGTCCCTTCGTGTCGCGCACCCGGGGCGGACGGGCGTCCGGACGGCGGCATGTCCACGTGTTCAGGTCAAGTGCCGACCAAGATCGGATCACGATCCGGAAACGACCCGATAAACGGTGAAAGCTCAAGATCAAATCACGGTTTCGGGAGTGTTGCCAGACGTTTCAGCGGGCGGCAGAACCGCCTCCGACCTGCGGGAAGCCCTCCCCGAACGCCGGTCGCAGCACGTCATAGGGGTCCTTGTCAAGCCCCGAGACCTGCCCTGACCTGCGAAAACGCCCTTCGGGTGCGCCGAAAAGCGTGTTATTCTGGAAAGCCACGGAAGGGGTCCTGTCACATGACGTTCAAGGTTGGCGACACGGTGGTCTACCCCCATCACGGGGCCGCGCTGATCGAGGCCATCGAAATTCGCCAGATCAAGGGTGTGGACAAGACCTACCTGGTGCTCAAGGTGCAGCAGGGAGACCTGACGCTCCGCGTGCCCGCCGAGAACGCGGAGTTCGTCGGCGTTCGCGATGTGGTCGGCCAGGAAGGTCTGGACCGGGTCTTCGAGGTGCTGCGCGCACCGTACACCGAAGAGCCGACCAACTGGTCCCGTCGCTACAAGGCGAACCTGGAGAAGCTCGCCTCGGGTGACGTTATCAAGGTCGCCGAGGTCGTGCGCGACCTCTGGCGTCGCGAGCGCGAGCGCGGCCTCTCCGCCGGGGAGAAGCGCATGCTCGCCAAGGCGCGCCAGATCCTCGTCAGCGAGCTCGCGCTGGCGGAGAACACCAACGAGGACAAGGCGGAGACGCTGCTCGACGAGGTGCTCGCCTCGTAGCGGCCGTCCGCTCCACAACGCTCACAGCGCCCGATGCCGGCGCGCCGTCCCGCGGACCGATGGTCCGTGGGTGGTGCCATGGCACTTCGGGCGCTGAGGCGTGTCCGGACGACGCCCCCGCGCCCGAGCGGCCTGGTCGGCCTCGGGTCTGCATGACCGTTTCTGCTGCTGTAGCGGGCGGAAGACGGTGGTGCTTCGGAAGGGGTCCGCGCCCGTCGTGCACGCCATGGCCATACCCACTTCGCCGAAGGAGTGAAACCTGAACGCCACAGCAGCAGTCGCAGCAGCAGTGGTGCCCGCCGCCGGCCGCGGCGAGCGCCTGGGGCCGGGCGCCCCCAAGGCCCTGCGTGAACTGGGGGGCGTGCCGCTCCTGGTGCACGCCGTCCGGGCGCTGACCCGCAGCCGGGCGGTCGGCCTGGTCGTGGTCGCCGCCCCCGCCGACGGGGTGGCCGAGGTCGTCGCCCTGCTCGACAGTCACGGACTGGAGGGCAAGGACATCCGGGTGGTGGCCGGCGGGGCGACCCGCCAGGAGTCGGTCCGGCTCGGCCTGGCCGCCATCCCCGCCGAGGTCGGCATCGTGCTGGTGCACGACGCGGCCCGCCCGCTGGTCCCGGTCGAGGTGGTGGACGCGGTGGCGTCCGCCGTCCGGGCCGGGGCCGAGGCGGTGGTGCCGGCGGTGCCGCTGGCCGACACCGTCAAGCGGGTCGAGCCGGTGCCCGGCGGGCCCGAGCCGGTGCTCGACACGCCGGACCGGTCCACCCTGCGCGCAGTCCAGACCCCGCAGGGCTTCCGCCGGGACACGCTGGCCGAGGTGCACGCCAAGGCGCTGGCCGAGGAGGCCGCGGCGGACGGCGGCGGCCTGCCGCCGGTCACCGACGACGCGGGCCTGGTCGAGCGGTTCGGCGGCCGGGTGGTCGTGGTGCCCGGCCACGAGGAGGCCTTCAAGGTGACCCGTCCGCTGGACCTCGTCCTCGCCGAGGCCGTCCTCGCCCGCCGGAGGGCCGCCGATGCCTACTGATCCGCGGACCCCCGTCCTGCCCCGGGTCGGCATCGGCACCGATGTGCACGCCTTCGAGCCCGGCCGCCCGCTGTGGGTGGCCGGACTGGAGTGGCCGGGCGCCGAGGCCGGCCTGGCCGGGCACTCGGACGCCGACGTGGCCGCGCACGCGGCCTGCGACGCGCTGTTCTCGGCCGCCGGGATCGGCGACCTGGGCGCGCACTTCGGCACCGACCGGCCGGAGTGGGCCGGCGCCTCCGGGGTGACGCTGCTCGGCGAGGCGGCCCGGCTGGTCCGCGCGGCGGGCTTCGAGATCGGCAACGTCGCGATCCAGGTGATCGGGGTCCGGCCGAAGATCGGCAAGCGCCGGGCGGAGGCGCAGGCCGCGCTCGGCGCCGCGGTCGGCGCCCCGGTCTCGGTCTCCGGCACCACCACCGACGGGCTCGGCCTCACCGGGCGCGCGGAGGGGCTCGCGGCGATCGCCACCGCGCTGGTGTACGAGCGGCCCTGACGTCCGCGGGCAGCGGCCGGGGAACAATCCGGAGCTGATGGGTGTTCACCGGGCGATGCGCGGGCCCGAGTCGATAGTGTTCGGGTCGGGTCCGCGCGGGCTTCCCCCCTCGGGCCGTACCCGCCGCCGACGAGATGAGGTTTCCGATGAGCGCCCAACTCTCCGACCAGGCCAAGGCCCTGCTCGACGCCAAGAGCTTCGCCGTGGTCACCACGATCCAGCCCGACGGCAGCCCCCAGTCCTCCGTGGTCTGGGTGAAGCGCGACGGCGAGGACATCCTGTTCTCCACCGTCGAGGGGCGCCGCAAGCACCTCAACCTGGTGAAGGACCCCCGGGTCTCGCTGCTGGTCAACCCGCCGGAGAACCCGTACACCTACCTGGAGGTGCGCGGCGACGTCTCGCTGACCCGCGAGGGCGGCCGGGAGCTGATCGACGAGCTGGCCCACAAGTACCAGGGCCAGGAGACGTACGGCTACGACGGTCCGGACGACGTGCGCGTGATCGTCCGGGTCACGCCGCGGAAGGTGGTCGGCTCGATCTGAGCCACCGGGGCGGCGGGGGTGGCCCCGGGATGTCACCCGACGGAAATGGATCTGTCGGGGGTCTTGACATTCCGGAATGTCGCGGGGCACCCCCTGCCGCCCACTACGCTTGACGCTGTGAGCATTCGACTGTACGACACCAGCACCCGACAGGTACGCGACTTCGTCCCGCTTGTCCCGGGTTGTGTCTCGATCTACCTGTGCGGCGCTACCGTCCAGTCGGCGCCACACATCGGGCACATCCGGTCCTACCTCAACTTCGACGTGATGCAGCGGTGGTTCGCCTACCGCGGCTACCAGGTGACCTTCGCCCGGAACGTCACCGACATCGACGACAAGATCATCGCCAAGGAGCGCGAGCTCGGCACGCCGTGGTGGCAGATCGCCTACGAGAACGAGCGCGCCTTCAACGACGGCTACAACGCCCTCGGCTGCCTGCCGCCGACCGTCGAGCCGCGCGCGACCGGGCACATCCCCGAGATGGTCGAGATGATGCGCGGGCTCATCGAGAAGGGCCACGCCTACGAGGCCGACGGCAACGTCTACTTCGACGTGAAGTCGTACCCCGACTACCTCGCGCTCTCCAACCAGAAGCTGGAGAACCTGCTGCAGCCCTCGGGCGAGGGCGAGACCGGCAAGCGCGACCCGCGCGACTTCGCGATGTGGAAGTCGGCCAAGCCGGGCGAGCCGAGCTGGGACACCCCGTGGGGCCGCGGCCGTCCGGGCTGGCACCTGGAGTGCTCGGCGATGGCGCACAAGTACCTGGGCCCGGCCTTCGACGTCCACGGCGGCGGGCTGGACCTGATCTTCCCGCACCACGAGAACGAGATCGCGCAGTCCAAGGCCTTCGGCGACGACTTCGCCAACTTCTGGGTGCACAACGCCTGGGTCACCATGGCCGGCGAGAAGATGAGCAAGTCGCTCGGCAACTCGGTGCTGGTCTCCGAGATGGTCCGGCGCTGGCGGCCGATCGTGCTCCGCTACTACCTGGCCGCCCCGCACTACCGCTCGATGATCGAGTACAGCGAGGAGTCGCTGCGCGAGGCCGAGGCCGGATTCGGCCGGATCGAGGGCTTCGTCCAGCGCGCCGTGGAGCGCTGCGGGCCGGTCGACGCGGCGCCCGAGGTGCCGCCGGCCTTCGCCGAGGCGATGGACGACGACCTGGGCGTGCCGCAGGCGCTCGCGATCGTGCACACCGCCGTCCGCCAGGGCAACAGCGCCCTCACCGCGGACGACAAGGAGAGCGCGGTGGCGCGCTTGGCCGAGGTCCGTGCGATGCTCGGAGTACTGGGTCTGGACCCGCTCGACCCGCAGTGGGCCGGGACCGAGCGCGGCGAGGACCTGCACGGCGTGGTCGACTCGCTGGTCAGGCTCGTCCTGGACCAGCGGCAGGCGGCGCGGGCCCGCAAGGACTTCGCGACCGCGGACGCCATCCGCGACCAGCTCGGCCTGGCCGGGCTGGCGATCGAGGACACCCCGTCCGGCCCGCGCTGGACGATCAACAGCCAGTAGCCCCCGGGCGACCGAGGGGTGAGGTGGGCCGTACCGGACCGGTGCGGCCCTCCCGCATGACGGAGCGCATGCCGTCGGGCGCCACCGGCACAGGCCGGGGCGGCCGGCCATGCCGGACAGACAGACAGGAAGTACAGCCATGGCCGGCAACAGCCAGCGCAGGAACCGCCGCAACCCCGGGTCGAAGAAGGGCGCGAGTGTCGGTACCGGCGGCCACAGCCGGAAGGCACTCCAGGGCAAGGGCCCGACCCCGCGCGGGGAGGAGCGAAAGGGCCACCCGAAGCAGCGGGCCGCCAACGCCGCGATCAAGCGCGAGCGGGACGCCAAGGCCCGGGCCGGCATGCGCCGGGCCGGGGGCGGCGGCCGGGGCGGCCGCGGCGGCGCGGGCAGCGCCGAGCTGGTCTTCGGCCGCAACTCGGTGGTCGAGGCCCTGCAGGGCGACGTGCCGGCCAACGCGCTGTACGTCCAGCAGTTCATCGACACCGACGACCGGGTCCGTGACGCCTTCCAGGCCGCCAACGACCGGGGCATCCCGCTGATGGAGGCCCCGCGCCCGCAGCTGGACCAGATGACCGGCGGGATGAACCACCAGGGCCTGGTGCTGCAGGTCCCGCCGTACGAGTACGCGCACCCCGAGGACCTGCTGGAGGAGGCCGCGGACTCCGGCCGGGACGCGCTGATCGTGGCGCTGGACGGCGTCACCGACTCCCGCAACCTGGGCGCCGTGGTCCGTTCCGCCGCTGCGTTCGGCGCGCACGGCGTGGTCATCCCGGAGCGCCGGGCGGCCGGCATGACCGCCGGTGCCTGGAAGACCTCCTCGGGTGCGGCGGCCCGGCTGCCCGTCGCCCGGGCCACCAACCTGACCCGGGCCCTGGAGGCCTACCAGAAGGCCGGTCTGATGGTGGTCGGCCTGGCGGCCGACGGCGAGGCGGAGATCGGCGACCTGGAGGCGCTGACCGGGCCGGTGGTGATCGTCGCGGGCAGCGAGGGCAAGGGCCTGTCCCGGCTGGTCGCGGAGACCTGCGACCTGCGGGTGCGGATCCCGATGTCCGGCCTCACCGAGTCGCTGAACGCGGGTGTCGCGGCCGGCGTCGTGCTGTACGAGGCGGCCCGGCTGCGCGGCAAGGTCGGCTGACCGCCGTACCGCCCGGGGCCCTGAGGGCCCGAGCACAGCGCGGGTGTCCGGCGCAACGGGTTCTCCGGAACCGCCCGCCGTTCGCCCGCAAGTCAGGGGAAAGCGATCGGATCCGCCCGGGTCCGATCGCTTTTCTCATGATCACTTCAAGGAGACTCCCGATATCCACTCGGGAGAGTGTCCTAACCGGGCGTCACCCGGTTAGACGGGCGTGGACACCAGAACACCTCGGCGCCCGCTCCTGGGCAGTGGCAGCACCGGGATGGACGACCCGGGCCCCGGCCTCAACACCGTCAAGGTGCCGTCGGACCCGGCGCGCCTCAGCAGCACCCAGGCGAGCTTCCGGCTCAAGCTCGGCGCCCCCGTGGCGCCGTTGATCGAGGCCCCGGCCGGACTGCTGTCCACCGGCGCCGCGTTCGGCGACCCGTACGGCACCCAGGGCCTGATCCGCCGCCCGCTGGTCACCCCGCGGGTGGTCGTCCCCGCCGCGGACGTGCCCTCGCTGGTCGGCGGCCTCGCCGGGGCGCCGCCGCGCCGCAAGGGCCGGGTCACCCCGGTCACCTGGACCGGCGAGGCACGCCCGGACGACATCGCGGCCACCCGGCTGCTGGAGGCGGTCCGACTGGGCGCCGTCCCGGCCGGGGTCGGCGGGCGCGGCGGACGGTCCGGCGGCTCCCTGGCGGACGCGGACACCCGGCCGCTCCCGCCGTACGGCGCCCGGGCGGTGCCGCGCCAGTCGCGCGAGGGCGACGGCACCGCCACCGAGGCCGGCGTCGGCCCGGTCGGCGCGCCGCAGGGCTGGACGCCCAGCGGCGAGCTGCCCGAGGTCTCGGCCGCCGACGCCGAGGGCAGGCAGCCCTGGTACCCGGGCCGGCGGGTCGACCTCGGCCTGGTGCTGCTGCCGCTGCGCGCGGTGCTCGGCTCGCTCTCCGTCTACGCCGGGTTCAGCAAGCTCTGCGACCCGGTGTACTTCGACGGCGGCGAGCGCGGCTCGATGATGCGCTGGCTCTCCTCGCTGCACCCCTGGAAGGTCGCCGAGCCGCTGCTGGCCTTCGCCATGGCGCACCCGGTCGGCGCCGGCCTGGTGGTGTCGTTCACCGAGATCGTGGTCGGCGTGCTGACCGTCCTCGGCCTCTGGCAGCGGCTCGCGGCCGGCGCGGCGATGACGCTGTCCGCCGCGCTGCTGTTCACCGTGAGCTGGCGGGCCGTCCCGGTGTACGACACGCCCGACCTGATCTTCCTGGCGGCGTGGAGCCCGCTGCTGATCGCCGGGGCGCCGTTCGCCTCCTTGGACGGGCGGCTCGGCCTGGAGGCCTGGCGGCGCCAGGGCGCGGGCGACCCGGTGGCGCTGCGCCGCCGGGTGCTGCGGCGCGGCGCGGTGGCCACCTCGGTGGTCGTCGGCCTGACCCTGCTGCTCGGCTCGATGCTGGGCGCGGCGGTCCGCACCGGCGCCCGGCCGCAGCACCCGGCGCCGTCCCGGCCGGCCACCGACTACGGCACGCCGGTCTGGCCGAGCGGCGGGCCGTCCGCCACCCCCGCCGGCAAGGCCCCGGGCGCCCCGGCGGCCTCGGCGGCCCCGTCCCGGCCGGCCGCGCCGAGCGCCGCGGCCACCACCGCCGCGCCGTCCGGCACTCCGACCCCGACCCCGAGCCCGACCCCGGCGAAGCCGAGCACGGCCACGCCGAGCGGCAAGGCGAAGCCGTCGGGCCGGCCGGAGACCGGTGCGCCCTCGGGGACGGCGGCCTCCGCGTCGTCGGCCGGGTCGGCGCCCGCGCAGCGCGGCACCCCGGCCCCGGCGACCGGCACCGGCTCGGCGCCGAAGCCCGCGCCGAGTGGCGGGGCCGGCGCCCCGAGCGGCTCGGGCAACGGCGCCGGCGGCTCCGGCTCGGGGCTGCTGGGCGGGGTGCTGGGCAGCGCGCCGCTGGCGCAGCTGTCCGGCGACGGCGCGGGCGCGTCGTCCGCCCGCCCGGAGGCGCCGACGGCCACCTGACGGGCCGGGCGAACGGCCCGGTGACGGCGATCGGCCGGGTGCTCCGTGGGGAGCACCCGGCCGATCGCGTGGCCGCCGCGCTGCTACCGCGGGGCGCGCCCGGCGCCCGAGGCGAGCTCCTTGGCGGCCTCGGTGAGGTCCTTCGCGGTGTCGATGGCCCGCCAGTAGACGCCCTGCGGCAGCTGGTAGCCGGCCAGCCGCTTGCCGCGGGCCAGCTGCGGGAAGGTGGTCCGCTCGTGGTCGCCGACGTCCGGCAGCAGCTCGGCGAACTCCGGGCTGAACACGTAGAGGCCGGCGTTGATGAGGAAGGGCGACGGCGGGGCCTCGATGAAGTCCAGGACGTTGCCGAACTGGTCGGTCTCCACGGCGCCCCAGGGGATCCGCGGCCGGGCCAGCGCCAGGGTGGCCACGGCGTCCCGCTCGTGGTGGAAGGCGGCCATGTCGCGCAGGCTGAACCTGGTCCAGATGTCGCCGTTGGTGGCGTACCAGGGCTCGTCGGGGCGGGGCAGCGCCTTGGCGGCGTACTTGAGCCCGCCGCCGCGGCCGAGCGGCTCGGCCTCGACCACCGTGCGGACCCGCAGCGGCAGGTCGGCCTTGTCGAGCCAGTCCTCCAGCACGTCCGCGAGGTGGCCGCAGGAGATGACCACGTCGGTGACGCCCTCGGAGGCGAGCCAGGCCAGCTGGTGGCCCAGGATCGGGGTGCCCGTGCCGGGGATCTCGACCAGCGGCTTGGGGCGGTCGTCCGTGTAGGGGCGCAGTCGGGAGCCCTGTCCGCCGGCCAGGATGACGGCCTGGGTCACCGGGACCGGCACCGGGCTGACGGCGGGGGTGTGCGGAGGAACGGCCGTGGGGCCGGAATCAGCGGTCATGGCTGAACAATAGGCGCACCGGCCCCGGCCGTTGCGTCCGCTCGGACCCGGTCCGGGCCCGGTTCCACCGGCCCGGCGCGGTCAGCTCGCGGCGCCGGCGGCGAACGAGCCGTCGCAGACCGGGCGGGCGAAGGAGCGGGCCCGCTGGACGTCGCCCTGGTACTTGCGCACCGCGGCCCGGCCGAGCTCGGTGGCGAGCGCGCTGCAGTACGGCGTGAGCGCGGGCTGCTCGCGCATCGAGCGCTCCAGCAGGTCGAGCGCGCTGCCCGGGTTGTGGGCGCGCAGCTCGTCCAGGAGGGTGACGCGCAGCGCGTCCTGCGGGGGGAGGCCGTCCGGGGTCCGTCCGGTGCCCACCGTCCGGCCGATCCCGGCGCCGTCCTCGCTGGCGGCCGCCACCACCTGCTGGTCCAGCGAGGTCGGCGGGGCCCACGGCACCCTGGTCACGGCGAGGGTGCCGGTGGTCACCAGGACGACGGGCAGGGCGAGGGCGACGGTCTGGCCGATGCGGCGAACTAGCTGTTTCACGCACAGGAGCGTAGCGGTGCGTACGGCTCTCCTTGCCCTCCGTTACCCCATCGGGTGACAGGGTGTCCCGGTTCGTCCCGGCGCCGGGTTGACGACCGTCACCCGTCGGAGTGGCCGCGGACGACGGGAGCCCCGTCGGACCGGATGACGGTCCGACGGGGCTCCGCGGTGCGGCCGGGTGCCTCAGTTGGAGAGGCGGGCACCGGTGCTGGTGGAGAACACGTGGGTCTCGTTGGCGATCGGCACGACGTGGACGGTCTCGCCGCGGGCCGGGATCTGGCGGCCGTGCACGCGGACGACCAGCTCCTTGTCCTCGCCGCCGATCTTGGTGGTGCCGTACACGAAGCCGTCCGAGCCGAGCTCCTCGACCACGTTGACGGTGACGGCGACGCCCTCGATGCCGCCGCCCGCGACGATCTCGAAGTGCTCCGGGCGGATGCCGACGGTCACGGTCTTGTCGGTGCCGGCGCCGGCCAGGTCCTCGCGCGAGATGTTGACGAGCGAGCCGCCGAACTTCACGCCGCCGTCGACCAGCGGCACCTCGACCAGGTTCATCGCGGGCGAGCCGATGAAGCCGGCCACGAAGAGGTTGGCGGGCTTGTCGTACATGTTGCGCGGGGTGTCGACCTGCTGCAGGAGGCCGTCCTTGAGCACCGCGACCCGGTCGCCCATGGTGAGCGCCTCGGTCTGGTCGTGGGTGACGTAGACGGTGGTGATGCCCAGGCGGCGCTGCAGGCCGGCGATCTGGGTGCGGGTCGAGACGCGGAGCTTGGCGTCCAGGTTGGACAGCGGCTCGTCCATCAGGAAGACCTGGGGCTCGCGGACGATCGCGCGGCCCATCGCGACGCGCTGGCGCTGACCGCCGGAGAGCGCCTTCGGCTTGCGGTCCAGGTACTCCGTCAGGTCGAGGATCTTGGCGGCCTCCTCGACCTTGGTGCGGATCTCGGTCTTGTTGACGCCGGCGATCTTGAGCGCGAAGCCCATGTTCTCCGCGACGGTCATGTGCGGGTACAGCGCGTAGTTCTGGAACACCATCGCGATGTCCCGGTCCTTCGGCGGCAGGTGGGTCACGTCGCGGTCGCCGATCCGGATGGCGCCGCTGTTGACGTCCTCCAGGCCGGCCAGCATGCGGAGGCTGGTCGACTTGCCGCAGCCGGAGGGGCCGACCAGGACGAGGAACTCGCCGTCGGCGATGTCCAGGTCCAGCGCGTCGACCGAGGGCTTGGTCGCCCCGGGGTAGACACGGGTCGCCTTGTCGTACGTCACAGAAGCCATGGCTGTGCTCTCCTCCACCGGCAGGAACGTGCCGGACGATCCGAGTAAAGGTGGGTGGTACCGATCCGCCGATCGGCCCAGTGGTCTGAACCACTGCGCCAACCGACTCCGGGCGACGCTACCTGCGCTTCCCCCGCTTGTCAGCCCCCGGCCGACCCGATTTAGGCATCGGTTCCATCACGCCCGGCCCCCGCCCCCACCGGCCCCCGGATATCCCCCCACCGCCCGCGCGCCGCCCGGTAGACTGCCCCCGGTGCCGCCGTGACCTCGTCGCGGACGGTCACCATGCCTCCTTAGCTCAGCTGGCCAGAGCACCGCTCTTGTAAAGCGTAGGTCGTCGGTTCGAATCCGACAGGGGGCTCCGCAGGTCCCTCGACAAGGCCCCCCGGCGTGCAGCCGGGGGGCCTTCGTCGTTCCGTCGGGGCGCGGTCACGGCCGGGGCGGGCGGCTGCGGGGGCGGAGTTGGCGCAGGGTGTGGGCCGGGGCGTGGGCGGTGAGGAGTTCGGCGGCGCGGCGGTAGGAGAGCCGGGCGCGGTGGGTGTGCGGGCAGCGGTCGGCGGCGGGGGTGGCGGCGGGGGCGCGGCGGGTGGTCAGGAACAGGGGGCCGGTGGTGCGGCCGGCCAGGAGGAGGGGGAGCAGCCGGGCGGTGGCGGCCTGCCAGGTGAGGGGAGGGGCCGGCGGGCGGGTGCGGCGGCGGGGGAGGTCGAGGTCGTCGGCGTCGAGGGCGAGGACGGTCTCGACGGGGGCGCCGCTCTCGTGGAGGAGGTGCCACAGGGCCTGTTCGCGCAGCGGGACGCGGAGCGCGAACAGGGCGCGGAGCTGGTCGGGGGTGAGCGGCGCGGGTCCGCTGCCGGGGGCCGGGAGGGGGCGGGGGCGCAGGCCGTCGGCGGGGTCGGCGCTGGTCCAGCCCTGCGCGCGCCACCAGGCGAGGGCGGCGCGCAGCGTGGAGAGTTCGCGGTTGAGGGTGCGCGGGTCGGTGTCGCGGGAGCGGCGGTCGACGGCGGCCCGCAGGCGGGCGGCGGCCTCGGGGTGGTCGAGCAGGGCGAGCGGCAGGACGGGCGGCCGGGCCCGGCGGCGTTCCGGGCCGGTGGGGGCGGGGCGGTCGGCGAGCGCCCAGGCCCAGGTGCGCAGGGCGATCCGGTAGACGCGGCGGGAGCCGTCGCCCAGCCCGGAGGCCGCCAGGTAGCGCTCGACGGCGACCGCGTACTCGACCGGCGGGGGGTGGGCCATCCAAGCCTGCTTTCCGCAGTAAATGATGTGGGGAGGAGCTGGGGAAAAGGATAGGGCGGTGCGCGGTAAATAGCAGGTGGCCGGGGAGTTTTGAGGGTGTTTACTGCGGCAGGCGGCGGCCGGTCGGACATTGATGGGGAAAGGCTCAGGTTTTTCTCCGGAAAGCCTTGTGGGCGGTTTCCGTCCGTGGGCAGACTGGGTGGCCATGACAGGGGAGACGGAACGGATTTTGGCCCGCCGTCGACGGCTGGGCAGCCGTCTGGCCGTGCTGGGCGAACGCGACTTCGGATGGTTCTTCGTCGGCTACGCGACCTCGCTGGTCGGGTCGACCATGGCGCCGGTCGCGGTGGCGTTCGCGGTGCTGGACGGCGGGGGCGGCGGGACGGAGCTCGGCTGGGTGATGGCCGCCCGGATCCTGCCGATCGTGCTGGTGATGGTGGCCGGCGGAGTGGTCGCGGACCGGTTGGGCAGCCGGCGGGTGATGCTGGCGGCGGACGTGCTGCGCTGCGCGGTGCAGGGCGCCTTCGCGGCGCTGCTGGCCACCGGGCACGGGTCGATCCCGGTGATGGTGGCGCTGGTCGCCGTCTGGGGACTGGGCGAGGGGGTGTTCCTGCCGGCGCTGGGTGCGCTGGTGCCGGCCCTGGTGCGCCGGGAGGAGCACCTGCCGGATGCCAACACCCTGCTGGGGCTGGCGCGTTCGGTGTCCACGGTGGCCGGTCCCGCGCTCGCCGGCGTGATCACGGCGGGGCTCGGCCCGGGGGCGGTGCTGCTGATCGACGCGCTGACCTACGGGGTGGGCGCGCTCGCGCTGGCCCGGCTGAGCGCGGCGGTGCCGGACGGCGCGGGCGCGGCCGGCGGCGGGGCCTCGGTGCTCGCCGATCTCCGGGACGGCTGGGGCGAGTTCCGCTCCCGCCGGTGGCTCTGGGTGACCACCGTGCAGATGGCGCTGTTCAACCTGCTGGTCTGGGCGCCGTTCCTGGTGCTGGGGCCGCTGACCGCGCAGCGCGAGCTGGGCGGGGCGCGGGCCTGGGGGCTGGTGATCGGCGTGTACGGGGTGGGCGCGGTGCTGGGCGGGCTGCTGATGCTCGGGCGCCGGCCGGGCCGGCCGCTCGCGGTGGCGACGGTGGCGACCCTCGGCTGGGCGCTGCCCTCGGCGGCGCTCGCGGCCGGGCTGCCGCTGGTCTGGACGGCCGCGGCGGCGCTGGTGGCGGGCGCCGGGTCGGCGGTCTGCGGCTCGCTGTACAACTCGACCCTGCAGAGCTGGGTGCCGGCGGAGGTGCTGGCCCGGGTGACGGCGTTCGGCGGCCTGGGCGCGTTCGTGCTGGGGCCGCTGGGCTTGGCGGCCGCCGGTCCGCTGGCCGACCGGGTGGGGGTGGCGGCCGTACTGGCCTTCGGCGCGGGCTGGCAGCTGGTGGCCGCGGCGGCGGTGCTGGTGGTGCGCGAGGTACGCGACCGGCGCTGGGAGGAGCCGGACGGGGGAGCGGCGCCGGGAGCCGGAGCGGCCGAGCCGTCCCCGAGCGCGGCGGGTGCCGGGTGAGCGGGGCGGTCGTACGGTGGAGGGGCGGGGGGCGAACGGAGGAGGCAGGACATGCCCGGTTCTCTCACCATCAGCCACCACGAGGCCGCCGCGAGCCTGGACCACACGGACGCGGTGCGGCTCGCCGCCGTCCTGGACGAGCTCGCGTACCTGCTGGGGATCCCGGGGCCGAACCGGATCAACGACACCCAGCTCGCCGCCCTGTGCGAGGGGCGGGCCCCCGACCGGGCCGAACTGGCACGCTGGTCCCGGGGACTCGCCGCGGAGCTGCGGGGGCGGCGCCCCTGACCGCGGCCGCTCGATTCCCCCGCTCGCCTCCGGGCGCTGCGAACCCGACGCCGACGGTCGTCGCGGCGGCGCTCCCTCCTTCGTCGGTCGCTTGCCGCTCCTCGCTTTCGGCGTCGGCGCGCCCTTCGGCCCGGAGCACCCGCCGGACCCGCCGTACGATGGCGCGCGGGGCGGGCGGTCCGCGCGCGGCCGAGGACGTGGGGGAAGACGTGGCGGAGCGTACGGCGGCGATGTCCTGGCTGACGGTGGACACCCCGCTGCCGAGCGGTCCGCTGCACGTCGCGGTGACCGCGCAGGGCGTGGCGGCCGTCGGCTACCTCGGCCGGGAGGGCGAACTCCCGCGCTGCGCCGACCCGTCGAAGATCGCCGCGGTCACCGGCCGGGTCGGCGAGTACCTCGCGGGCCGCCGCCGGCAGCTGGACCTGCCGATCGACTGGAGCCTGAGCGCCGGACCGCACCGGGCGGTGCTGCAGACGCTGCTGCGCGAGGTGCCGTTCGGGCGGACCATCACCTACGGCGAACTCGCCGTCCGCAGCGGGGTCTTCGGCGAGGTCGAGGAGCCCGGGCTGGCGGCCAGGACGGTCGGGCAGATGATGGCCGCCAACCCCGTCGCGCTGCTGGTGCCCTGCCACCGGGTGGTGGCGGCGGACGGGATCGGCGGCTTCGGCGGCGGCCGGGTCGGGATCGACGTGAAGCGCTGGCTGCTCACCCTGGAGGGCGTGATGGAGCCGACGCTGGACTGGAACGGTCCGCTGTAGCCGCTGGGTTGACGGAGGGTCAGTGCACCAGCTGGCCCGCCGCCAGGCCGGCCGGGTCGAGCGGCGGCAGCCGGCGCGGCAGGACCGGCTGGATCCCGGAGACGAGGGTGTACTCGATGCCCGCCGGATCCCCGGTCCACTCGGTGTCCGGACGCTCGCCGAGTGCCAACTGCACCGCGTTCCAGGGCAGGTTGAGCCCGCACAGGCGCAGCTGGTGCAGCCCGCCGGAGGGCCGGGTGTTGACGTCGATGACCACCGGCTCGCCGTGCAGGTGCCGGAACTGCACGTTGGAGAGGTACGCCATCCCGGTCGCCTCGACCAGGCGGCGGGCGGGTTCGAGGTACCGGGGTGCGGTGGTGAAGCTGCGGCGGCGCCGGTGCTTGCTGCGGCCGACGCCGGCGAGCAGGGTGCCGTCCAGGTCGGCGAGGCAGTCCACGGAGACCTCGGGGCCGTCGAGGAAGGGCATGACCAGCAGCTCGGTGGCGGCGTCCGGGTCCTCGCGGGCCGCCCGGTCGAGCGCGGCGGCCACCTGGTCGACCTGGACCCGGCTGTCCCAGCCGGCCAGCCGGTGGAGCCCGAACGGCTCGCGGGTGAGGACCCGGAAGCCCTCGCCGCCGGCGCCGGAGGCGGGCTTGAGGCAGGCGGTGAGGCCGGCCGACTCGATCCGGTCGACGGCGTCGACCAGGTCCCCGGCGGTGCGCACCAGCCACCACGGCGGGGTGGGCAGTCCGGCGTCGGTCATCGCCGCGTAGCCGTCGGCCTTGCTCGCGAAGGCGGCGATCGCGGTGGCCGGCGGGCAGGCGAGGGCGGTGCCGACGGCCTCGAACTCCTGGCGGTGCAGGGATATCGCGAGCTGGTGCAGCCGGGGCACGAAGACGTCGATCCGGTGGCGGGCGCAGTGGTCGAGGGCGAACGCGACGTAGGCGTCGGGGGTGAGGTCGGCGGGTTCCAGGTCGGCGGTGTCGGCGGCGGCGAGGACGGGGGAGTCGGGGTCGGCGTGGGTCGCGTGGACGCGGACCGGGCGCGGGGCGGCGCGCAGCTGTTCGATGAAGAACACGTTCTCGGCGTACGTGCGGTTGAGCCAGACGGTGACGGGGGCGCTCATGGGGCCTCCCAGGGCAGGGGTGAACGAGGGGAAGGGCTGTCTCGCGGCCGCGCTCGTCCAGTGGCCCGTGGCCCTTTGAGGTGGCACCTTAGCGGCTTGCTGCGCGGGCGTGAACGCGGGGTGGTCCTGCCGAGCACGGGTCGGGGAAGAGAACCGGACCGTACCGTTCCGGAAAAAATTAGATCACCTGATCGAATAAATATCGATCAGACATTCCATTCGTCCTATTTTTTCGGTTATCCCGACCACTCGAAAGAGTGATTGCGGTGACCCTTCGAATGGGCCCACCATGGATTGTTGCAAGTTGCCAGGCGACACTTCATCCGGTACGGGTACGCGAAGGGCTTCCTATGTCGACCGAAACCAACGTCGGTATTCCTGCACCGGGCGGTGAAGCGCAGGCCCAGGACCAGCAGAGTCTTGCCACCGCCGCCGCGCGGAACCTCGCGACGACGACCAAGTCGGCGCCGCAGATGCAGGAGATCAGCCCCCGTTGGCTGCTCAGGACGCTCCCCTGGGTCGAGGTCTCGGCCGGCACCTACCGGGTCAACCGGCGGCTGCGGCACGCCGTCGGCCGTGGCCGGGTCGGCTTCGACCGGACGGGCAGCGAGGCCCGGATCATCGCACCGACCCTGCGCGAGGTGCCGGTGCTGCGGGGCTTCCCGGACGACGCCGTGCTGGAGGAGCTGGCCGGGCGCTTCGTCCAACGCGAGTTCTCCGCGGGTGAGGTCCTGGTCCCGGCCGGGGCGCCGATCGACGAGGTCTTCATCATCGCCTACGGCAAGGTCAGCCGGATCGGAACGGGCAAGTACGGCGAGGAGGCCGTCGTCGGCTCCGCGGCCGACGGCGACCACCTCGGCGACGAGGTGCTCCGGCAGGAGGACGCCACCTGGCCGTACGCCCTCCGGGCGGACACCGCCGGCACCGTGCTCTCCCTGCGGTGGTCCGCCTTCCAGGAGCTCGCCGACCGCTCCGAGGCGCTCCAGTTGCAGGTCATGGAGTACCTGGCCGGGTTCCAGCAGCCGCAGAACAAGCACGGCGAGGCGGCGATCGACCTCTCCGCCGGCCACCACGGCGAGTACGGGCTCCCCAGCGCCTTCGTGGACTACGAGCTCAAGCCGCGCGAGTACGAGCTGAGCGTCGCCCAGACGGTCCTCAAGGTGCACAGCCGGGTGGCCGACCTCTACAACCAGCCGATGAACCAGACCGAGCACCAGCTGCGGCTGACCATCGAGGCCCTGCGCGAGCGGCAGGAGCACGAACTGGTCAACAACCCGGAGTTCGGCCTGCTCGCCAACGCGGACTACGACCAGCGCATCCAGACCCACTCCGGCCCGCCCACCCCGGACGACATGGACGAGCTGCTGAGCCGCCGCCGCAGCACCAAGCTCTTCCTGGCCCACCCGCGGGCCATCGCCGCGTTCGGCCGCGAGTGCAACCGGCGCGGCCTCTACCCGGACACCGTCGAGGTGCAGGGCCGCCGGGTGTTCGGCTGGCGCGGGGTGCCGGTCTTCCCGTGCAACAAGCTCCCGATCGTCAACGGGACCACCACCTCGATCCTCGCCCTGCGCACCGGCGAGGACAACCAGGGTGTCATCGGCCTGCACCAGACCGGAATTCCGGATGAAGTCGAGCCGAGCCTTTCGGTGCGGTTCATGGGAATCAACGAGAAGGCCGTCATTTCCTATCTGGTGAGCGCCTACTACTCCGCCGCGATTCTGGTGCCGGACGCCGTCGGCGTGCTGGAGAACGTCGACATCGCGCACCGCTAGGGCCGACCGCGGCAGGGCCGGCCCGACCCCGGGCCGGCCCGTCGTACCACCAAGGGGGAGGACCCATGGGAATGTTCACGCTGGAGCGCGACCATCGCGAGGGACACGAGGCGCAGGACGTCCTCGCGCGCGCCCGCACCCTGGTCGACCCGGTGCTCCGGGCCGCCGTGGACTCGCTGCCGGGCACCATGCGACGGGTCGCGGGCTACCACTTCGGCTGGTGGGAGGCGGACGGCTCGCCGTCGACCGCGTCCTCCGGGAAGGCCATCCGGCCCGCCCTGGTGCTCGCCGCCACCCAGGCACTGGGCGGCGACCCCGCCGCGGCCACCGCCGCCGCGGCCGCCGTCGAGCTGGTGCACAACTTCACGCTGCTGCACGACGACATCATCGACCGGGACGAGACCCGGCGGCACCGCCCCACCGCCTGGCTGGTGTTCGGCACCACCGAGGCCATCCTGGCCGGGGACGCCATGCACGCGCTGGCGCTGCGCCTGCTCGCCGAGGACGGCCACCCGGTCGCGGGCGAGGCCGTGCGCCGGCTGGCCGACTGCGTGGTGGAGCTCTGCGAGGGCCAGCAGATCGACTGCGCCTTCGAGCAGCGCAGCGACGTCTCGCTGACCGAGTGCCTGGCGATGGCCGAGGCCAAGACCGGCGCGCTGCTCGGCGCCGCCTGCGCGATGGGCGCCCAGTACGCGGGGTGCTCGGAGGCGGCGGCCAAGGCGATGGACGGCTTCGGCCGGGAGATCGGCCTGGCGTTCCAGCTGATCGACGACCTGATCGGTATCTGGGGCGATCCGGCCGTCACCGGCAAGCCGGTCGGCGCGGACCTCCTGGTCCGCAAGAAGTCGCTGCCGGTGGTCGCGGCGCTGGGCTCCGGGACGCCCGACGGGGCCCGGCTGGCCGAGCTGTACGCGCTGGAACGGCCACTCACCGGCGAGGAGTTGGCGAGCTGCGCGGCCGCCGTCGAGGCGGCCGGCGGGCGTGCCTGGGCGCAGGGCGAGTCCTGCGACCGAATGGCCGCGGCGATGACCCAGCTGGCGCTCGCGGTACCCGAGCCGTCGGCCGCCGACGAGCTGCTCGCGCTCGCCGAACTGGTCACCCGCCGCACCCACTGAGCCGGCCCCGCGGGGGGAGCGGGAACCTCCGCGCTCCCCGTCGTCGGGACCGGTTCCGCTCGTCAGTCCGACCGGGCCGGGGTGTCCAGCAGTCGCCGCTCCTTCGCCGGCTCGATGCCGTGCAGGATCCGGCCGCGCTTGCGCCCGTCGGCCTCCGTGTCGTCCGCCGGCCCGCGCTGCCGCAGCCACGCCCAGGTGTCCCGGGCGGTCTCGGCGAAGGGCCGGCACCGCAGCCCGGCCGCCTCGGCCCGTCCGGTGTCGGCCAGCCAGGTGCCCGCCGCCTCCGGCACGTCGGGCATCCACAGCGGCAGCTCGCTCCAGGGCTGGACGCTGTCCGGTCCCTCGGCCGTCAGCGGCCCGTCCGGGACCCAGACCAGCTCGGTGTCCGCGCGACCGGCCGCCTCGGCGCAGCCCGCCAGGAACTCCCCGAAGGTGAGCCGGCCGGGCGGCGCCGTGGTGAGGAAGCGGCCGGCCGTGCCCGCCGTCAGCAGGTCCAGCCCGAACACCGCGAAGTCCCGGACGTCGATCAGCTGCATCGGCCGCCCCGGCTCCCCGGGCGCCAGCACCCGTCCGCCCCGGGCCATCCGCTCCAGCCACCACGGCAGCCGGCCGCCCTGCTCGTACGGGCCGATCAGCAGCCCGCTGTTGAGGACCAGCGCGCGCTCGGCCCCGAAGTACTCCAGGACGGCGCGCTCGCAGCCGGCCTTGAGCGCGGCGCTGAACTCCTGCCCGGGCGGGGTGTCGGCCGGGCACGCGTGCAGCGGGGAGGTCTCGTCGACCACCCGGGCGGGCCAGTCGGCGAAGGCGTGGACGGAGGAGATCAGCGTGTAGTGGCCGGAGCGCTCGCGCAGCAGCCGGGCGGAGTGCGCGGCCTGGGCGGGCTGCTGGGCGGAGGTGTCGACCACGGCGTCCCAGCGCCGCCCCTCGGCCAGTCGTGCCAGGTCGTCGGCCGAGTCGCGGTCGCCGCGGACCGCCTCCACGCCGGGGAGGTCGGTGGCCGCGCGGCCGCGGTTGAAGGTGGTCACCTCGTGTCCCCGGGCGAGGGCTTCGGAGGCGAACGCCCGTCCCAGGAAGGACGAGCCGCCGAGCAGAAGGATCTTCATACCGGCAAGGCTGTCCCGCCCCCTTCCCCCGCATACCGCCGTTCGCCACGGGCGGAGAGCGGTGCCGTCCGGGCGGGTCCGGCGTCCCGCGGCGGCCGAGATGCCGACCCCCGGGGGCCCGCATAGCATCCGATTTGTACCGATGCACCCCTCCGATACGTCCGTCGTGCAGCCGCCGCGCCCCGGCAGCGGGGTACGGCGCAGGGAAGAGCGGCACCATGGTCAACCCGGCACTCGTGGACCCGGACACCATCCGCGCGACCGCCGCCGAGGCGTGGGTCCGCGGCTACCCGGTCCTGCAGAACTACCGCACCCTGTACACCCAGGCGCTGGACGACGCCGACCCGCGCCACGTCGGCGGCTTCGGCGTCTTCCGGCACTACCCGCGCCCCGCCACCCCGGCCGACACCGATGTCGTCACGCCCAACAACGACACCCCGTACTCCTGGGCCTGGCTCGACCTGCGGACCGAACCCTGGGTGCTCTCCGTCCCCGCCACCGACCGCTACTACGTCCTGCCGGTGCACGAACTCGACACCGTCTACGCCGGGTTCGTCGGCTCCCGGGCCACCGGCCAGGAGGCCGGCGACCACCTGGTGGCCGGCCCCGACTGGCAGGGCGAACCCCCGCCCGGCATCCGGAGCGTCATCCGCGCGACGAGCCGGCTGGTCGGCATCCTCGGCCGCACCCACCTCGGCGGGACGTCACCCGCGGCCGTCGCGGAACTCACCGAGCTCCAGCGGCGGTACCGCCTGCGCCCGCTGCACGCGTACACCGGCACGCCGGAGCCCGCGCCCGCCCCACAGCCCCTCTGGCCGGTCTGGCGCGACGAGGTGCTCGACACCGTCGAGTTCTTCGTCTTCCTCGACTTCCTGCTCGGCTTCCTGCCCGCCGAGGCCGCCCCGCCCGCCGAGGCCGATCTGCGCGGCCGGCTGGCCGACCTCGGCATCGACGGCCGCGGCGAGTTCGAACCGGCCGCGCTGCCCCTCGCGGTGCGCGCCGAGATCGAGCGCGGCATCGCCGACGGCAAGGCCGAACTGGCCCGCGCCGCCGCCCGCACCGAGTCCTCCGTCGGCCTCTTCGGCACCCGCGAGCAGCTCGGCACCCGCTACCTCGACCGGGCGGTCGGCGCGCTCACCGGCCTGTACGGGCTGCCCGTCGAGGAGGCCTGGTACGGCGGCTGGCAGGCCGACAGCGAGGGCCACCGCCCGCCGGACGCCAGCGAGCACGACCACGTGCTGCGGTTCCCGCCGGACGCGCTGCCGCCCGCCCGCCACTTCTGGTCGGTGACCCTGTACGCGCTGCCCGGGCTCCACCTGGTCGACAACACCCTGGACCGCTACTCCGTCGGCGACCGCACCCCCGGCCTGGTCCGCGACCCGGACGGCGGGCTCACCCTCTACGTCCAGCACAAGCGGCCCGCCGACGCCGGGCACTGCGCGAACTGGCTGCCCGCCCCGGACGGGCCGTTCACCGTCGTCATCCGCCTGTACGGGCCGGACGCGTCCGTGCTCGACGGCCGCTGGACGCCGCCGCCGCTCACCCCGCGCTGACCCCGCCGCCCACCCGCCCCGACCCCCGGCACCCGGGAAGGACGCTCCATGAACCAGCCCGAGCTGGAGGCCCTGGCCGCCGACGCCTACGTCTACGGCTATCCGCTCGTCGCCGGCCTCACCACGGTCGACCGCTTCGTGCACGGCGGCCTGGGCGTCCTGCCGCCCACCCCGTTCAACCGCTTCGCCCACGCCACCCGGCTGGCGGGCCCGGAGGACGACTTCGCCTCCGTCAACAACGACGTCCTGTACTCGGTCGCCCACCTCGACCTCTCCGAGGGCCCGCAACTGCTGCACGTGCCCGACGCCGCCGGCGCCTACCACGTGCTGCAGTTCGTCGACGCGTGGACCGACAACTTCGCCTACCTCGGCAGCCGCGCCACCGGCAGCGCGGCCCGGACCCGGCTGATCGTCCCGCCCGGATGGCACGGCACCCCGGCCGATCCCGAGCGGGTGATCGCCTCGCCGACCACCGTCGCCACCGTCGTCGCCCGCTTCGCCTGCACAGGGCCGGACGACGTCCCGCGGGTCCGCGCCCTCCAGGAAGGGCTCGTCCTCGAACCGCTGGAACCGGGTGGGGTCGCCGCCGGACTCCCCGCTCCGGACCCGGACGTGCCCGAGCGGCTCGCCTTCTTCGAACGGCTCCGGGTCTGGATGGCCGCCTACCCGCCCGCCGAGCCCGACCGCGCCTACCAGCAGCGGTTCGCGCCGCTCGGCCTGCTCGACCCCGGCCCCTCCCCGTACCGGGCCGCCGCCCCCGACTGGACGCTCGCCCTGGCGACCGGACTCGCCGCCGGGCGCGAACGCGTCGAGGACGCCACCCGGCCGCCCGAGAACCATCCGCCCGGCGAGTGGCGCGCCGCCGTTCACCTGTTCGACCACAACACCGCCTTCCTCGGCCCCGGCACGCTCGACGACCCCGAGTGGCGGATCCCCGACCGCCGCGCCGCCTACCTCAGCCGGGCCGCCGCCGTCCGCGCCGGCCTCTGGGGCTGCCACGCCTACGAGGCCCTGCACGCCGCCACCACCGACGACGCCGACGGCCGCCCCCTCGACGGCACCCGGCCCTACACCCTCCGCTTCCCCCCGGACGGGCTGCCGCCCGCCGAGGAGTTCTGGTCCCTCACCGTGTACGGCCTCCCGGACCACCGCCTGGTCGCCAACCCGGCCGCCCGCCACTCGATCGGCAGCCGCACCCCCGGCCTGCGCCCCGACCCGGACGGCGGCCTCACCCTCCACCTGCGCCACGAAGCCCCCACCGACCCGTCCGGGGCGGCGAACTGGCTCCCCACTCCGGCCGGCCCGTTCCGCCCGGTGATGCGCCTCTACCGCCCGGGCCCCGCCGCCCTGGACGGCACCTACCGCCTCCCGCCCCTGCGCCGGGCGTAGGGCGTAGGGCGTGTCCGACCATTCCCGCCGGGCGGGCGACGCCAGGGCGCGCACGCCCCCGGCCCGGCCGGAGGTCGGGGGAGCCGCCCGCCGATCCGACGCGAATGGTCAAACACGCTCAGGGCGTCGTCACGGCTCCCCGGCTCCGCCGGGTCCCGTGCGACGGCCCGGTTGCCGGGTGGGGCCGGTCGCGGTGGGCGGCGGTCACGGCCGCCTGCCGCCGGGAGGGTGGCGCGAGGTGGTGCCGGGACGCCCGATGTGCCGGTTTTGTCCGGCCCGGCCCCGGGGAGGCGTCCTGGGGGACCGGTGTCCCCGGGCGGGGCGCGGACCCAGCCGTCGCCCGCGCACCGCCCGGGCCCGCCCGAGCAGGAAGGAAGCGTGCATGGGCGACGCCGTCGGCCGGATGCTGGTCTCGGCCGCGGGCATCGCGATCAGCCCGATGGCACTGATCGCGACCGTCCTGCTGCTCGCCACACCCAGGGGCCGGGCCAACGGGACGGCGTTCGCCGCCGGCTGGACGGCCGCGCTGACGGCGGTGGCCGCCGTCGTGGTGCCGCTCGGCTCGTGGCTCGCGGCGGGCACGGTGGCCCCGGACTGGTCGTGGTGGTTCGAACTGGCCGTGGGCGGCCTGCTCCTGTTGCTCGGCGCGCGCCAGTGGTGGGACCGCCCGCGCGAGGGCCGGGTGCACGGCCCGCCGGCCTGGATGCGCACCGTCGACCGCTCCACCCCCGTCCGGTCGGCCGCACTCGGGGCGGCCCTGCTGGCGGCCGACCCGAAGAACCTGCTGCTGGCCCTCGCCGCCGCGGTGGCGATCGGCACCGGTGGCGCCCCGGTGTCCGGCCGGGCGGGCGCCGGCGCGCTGCTGGTGCTGATCGGCTCGCTCGGCACCCTGCTGCCCCTGGCCGTCCACCTCCGCGGCGGCGACCGCGCGCCCCGCCGCCTGGACGAGTGGCGGGCCTGGGCGGCCACCCACAACACCGCGGTCCTGCTGACCCTCCTGGTCGTCCTCGGTACCGCCCACCTCGGCTCCGCCCTCTCGGGCCTGACCACCTGACGCCGGGCCCCGCTCAGTGCGGTGCGGGGCTCGCGGGAGCGGTGGCGGACGGGGACAGGGTCGGGGTCGGGGACGCCGGACCCGTCGGTTCGGCGCCCGGTGTCGGGCCGGTGGTCGGCGTCGCGCTCGGAGTGCTCGGGCTGCTCGGGGCGGCCGTGGGCGTCGGCGTGGCGGACGGGGTCGGGCCGTTCCCGGTGGGGGTGGCGCTCGAGGCCGGGGTGGCGCCGCCCCGGTGCTGCGGGCCGCCCTCCAGGGTGACCACGGCCTGGGAGGGCGGCAGCGCGATCCGGGCGGTCCAGTGGGTCGCGGGGGCGAGGTCCTCGTCGACGCCGACGATCACCGTGATCCGCTGCCCGGGGGCGAGCGTGCCGGCGTCGCGGCTGAGCCGCAGCCAGGACACGTCCACCACGGCGTGCCAGTGGATCTCGGTGCCGCCGGCGTTGGTGAGGGTGAGCACCGTCCGGCTGCCGTACTCGCCCGCCTCGACGGTCAGCGGACCGGACGCCGCCGCCCCGGCCGGCGCGCCGGCCGGGGCGGGCGCGGGCACGGGCACGGCCGTGGGCGTGGGGGCCGCGACCAGTGGTCCCTGGACCCCCGGCAGCAACGTTTCTGCGGAGAGCGGCCCCGCCGCCGCCAGCTCCATCCCGGCCGCCGCCGGACCGGATCCGCGGTGGGCCCCGCCGACCGCCCCGATCACGGACCCGACCGCGCCGCCGGCCCCCACGGACCCGTCCCGGTCCGCCGGAGCACCGGCCGGTCCGCCCGTCGGACGGCCGGTCGAACCGCCCCTCGACCGGTCCCCCTCGACCCGGACCGAGGAGACCGCCGCCGTGCCCGGCCCGCCGCCGCCCCGGTGCCCGGCCCACAGGGCGACGACCGGCGCGGCCAGGACGGCGGCCAGCACCCCGGTGGTCACCACCCGCCGCCGCACCGTCGGCCCCCGGCCACCGTCCGGCGCGCGGCGCCGGGGGAACCCGTCCTGATCGAAGCGGAGCCCGGGCCCGGTCGCCGGCCGCGGCACTCCGGCCCGCCGTCCCGCGCGCTCCCGCACCGCCGAGGGCAGGAACACGACGGCTCCGCCCGGGTTCCCGGCGCCCGCGCCCGGCGCGGCGAGCACCGGCAGCCCGGACGGCTCCGCCGTCCCGTCCTGCGGCACCTCGTCCGCGACCCGCTCCGCCGTGCCCCGGCAGGTCGGGCACTCCACCACGTGCCGCACCAGCTCCCGGCGGAGCGCGGGGCCGAGCACCCGGTCCCGCCGGCTCTGCGCCCCCGCCCCGCCGAGCCGTTCCAACTCGGGGCAGCTGCCGGCGCCGAGCACCAGCAGGGCGGCCCTGGTCCGGCCGACCTCGGCCCGTGCGGAGGCGAGCAGCACCCGGACGCTCTCGAACGGCTGCCCCAGGACGGCGGCCACCTCGATCGGGGTGAGCCGGTGCCGGACGGACAGCTCCAGCGCCTCGCGCTGCTCGGGGTCGGTGCCGGCCGCCTCGGGCCAGGCCAGCGAGGCCAGTTCGCGCCGTCGCCGGAGCGCCTCCGCCCCGTCGCCGCCCGCCCCGTCGTTCCGGTCCGCCCCGTCCGCCAGCCGCCGCAGGCAGCAGTACCGCGCCAGCGAGTACAGCCAGGCCCGGACCAGCCCGGGCTCGGCGAGCCGCCCGCCGTGCCGGACCGCCAGCGCGCGCACCTCCCGCAGGGCGGCCGCCGCGGCCTCGTGCTCGCACAGCACCGAGAGGCAGTAGGTGAAGAGGCCGTCCGCCTGCCGCTCGTACGCCGCGAGCACGGCGTCGCGCGGCCCTTCCGTACTCGTCGTCACCCGTCCGACGGTAGAGAGCGCACCCGCCCCGTCCGAGGTATTCCGCCCGGTTGTACTTCTTTCGGGTAACAACATCGCCCATGCGTGGACCAGGCCGACGGTCACCGCGCCGGGCGGCCGGCCCCCCGCTGTCGTACCCAGGCGCTACGGTGACCGCATGGCTGCCCGTACCAAGACCACCGCCAAGCCGCGCCCGGCCTACCGCTGCACCGAGTGCGGCAACCAGCTGCCCAAGTGGGTCGGCCGCTGCCCGGAGTGCAACGCCTGGGGCACGGTCGAGGAGTACGGCGCGGTGCCGATCCGCACCACTGCCGCCGGCCCGGTCAGCGCCCCCGCCCGCCCGATCGCCCAGGTCGACGGCCAGGTGGCGACGGCGCGGTCCACCGGCGTGCCCGAGCTGGACCGGGTGCTCGGCGGCGGCCTGGTGCCGGGCGCGGTGGTGCTGCTGGCGGGCGAGCCCGGCGTCGGCAAGTCCACCCTGCTGCTGGACGTCGCCGCCAAGGCGGCCTCCGCGCAGCACCGCACCCTCTACGTCACCGGCGAGGAGTCGGCCGGCCAGGTCCGGCTGCGCGCCGACCGGATCAACGCGCTCTCCGAGCACCTCTACCTGGCCGCCGAGTCCGACCTCGGCGCCGTCCTCGGCCACGTCGAGGCGGTCGGCCCGGGCCTGCTCATCCTGGACTCGGTGCAGACCATCGCCTCCGCCGAGCTGGACGGCGCGCCGGGCGGCCCGGCCCAGGTCCGCGAGGTGGCGGGCGCGCTGATCCGGGCCTCCAAGGAGCGCGGCATGGCCACCCTGCTGGTCGGCCACGTCACCAAGGACGGCCAGATCGCCGGCCCCCGCCTGCTGGAGCACCTGGTGGACGTGGTGCTGAGCTTCGAGGGCGACCGGCACGCGCGGCTGCGGATCATCCGCGGGGTCAAGAACCGGTACGGCGCGACCGACGAGGTCGGCTGCTTCGAGCTGCACGACGAGGGCATCGAGGGCCTGGCCGACCCGTCCGGCCTCTTCCTGACCAGGCGTGACAAGCCCGTGCCGGGCACCTGCCTGACCGTGACCCTGGAGGGCAAGCGGCCGCTGGTGGCCGAGGTGCAGGCACTGATGGTGGATTCGCAGATCCCCTCCCCGCGCCGGACGACCTCCGGCCTGGAGTCGCCCCGGATCGCGATGATCCTGGCCGTGGTCGAGCGTCACGGCGGGGTGAAGCTGGGCAAACAGGACATCTACACCGCCACCGTCGGCGGGGTGAAGCTCTCCGAGCCCTCGGCGGACCTCGCGGTGGCGCTCGCGGTGGCCAGCTCCTCCTCCGACACCCCGCTGCCCAGCAACCTGGTCGCGATCGGCGAGGTCGGCCTGGCCGGCGAGGTGCGGCGGGTGACGGGTGTGCAGCGGCGGCTGGCCGAGGCGCACCGGCTGGGCTTCACCCACGCGCTCGTCCCGCCGGACCCGGGCAAGGTCCCGCCGGGCATGAAGGTGGTCGAGGTGGCGGACATCGGGGAGGCGCTGCGGGCGATCCCGGGCCGCCGCCGGGCCGCCGCCAAGCCCAGGAGTGAGGCACCGTCGGCCCCGCCGGCGCCCCGCGCGCACCGGCCGGCGGCCCACCCGGAGGAACTCATGACGGGGTGGGAGCCGCTCGACTCCGACGAACTGCGCTGACCCAAGCCCTGTCGTTGCCGCACGCAGTTAGACTTTCCCCTGTCTCATTGGTGATAAGGCAGTACTAAGCGACAGAGCAACAGACCGTAGGCCGGCGCCCCGCGCGAGGGCACGCGGTACGGGGTCGACCGGAGGAGTCACGTGGCAGCCAGCGACCGGGCGGACAAGTCCTCCCGCGAGGAGGCCCTGCTGCGGGCCTCCCTCACCGCCATCGCCCCCGGCACCGCGCTGCGCGACGGCCTGGAGCGGGTGCTGCGGGCCAACACCGGCGGCCTGATCGTGCTCGGCTTCGACAAGACCGTCGAGTCGCTCTGTACCGGCGGTTTCGTGCTGGACGTCGAGTTCACCGCGACCCGGCTGCGCGAGCTGTGCAAGCTCGACGGCGCGGTGGTGCTGGACAAGGACATCACCAAGATCGTCCGGGCCGGCGTCCACCTGATGCCGGACTCCACCATCCCGACCGACGAGACCGGCACCCGCCACCGCACCGCCGAGCGGGTCAACCGGCAGACCGGCTTCCCGGTGGTCGCGGTCTCGCACTCGATGCGGCTGATCGCCATGTACGTCAACGGCACCCGCCGGGTGCTGGAGGACTCCACCACCGTGCTGTCCCGCGCCAACCAGGCGCTGGCCACCCTGGAGCGCTACAAGCTGCGCCTGGACGAGGTGGCCGGCACGCTCTCCGCCCTGGAGATCGAGGACCTGGTGACGGTCCGGGACGTCACCGCCGTCGCGCAGCGGCTGGAGATGGTCCGGCTGATCGCCACCGAGATCGCCGGCTACGTGCTGGAGCTCGGCATCGACGGCCGGCTGCTCTCGCTCCAGCTGGACGAGCTGATCGCGGGCGTGGAGCCGGAGCGCGAACTGGTCGCCCGGGACTACTTCCCGGAGCGCGCCGCCAAGAAGGGCCGGACCGTCACCGAGGTGCTGGCCGACCTGGAGGCGCTGACCCACGCCGAGCTGCTCGACCTGCAGACGGTGGCCAAGGCGCTCGGCTACTCGGGCTCGCCGGAGTCGCTGGACTCGGCCGTCTCGCCGCGCGGCTACCGGCTGCTGGCCAAGATCCCGCGCCTGCCCAACACGGTGATAGAGCGCCTGGTGGAGCACTTCGGGGGCCTGCAGAAGCTGCTGGCCGCGAGCATCGACGATCTGCAGACGGTCGAGGGCGTCGGCGAGACCCGGGCCCGTTCGGTCCGCGAGGGGCTCTCCCGACTTGCCGAATCGTCCATCCTGGAGCGCTACGTCTGATTCGGGCCCACCCCGCCCGGACGCCGAGGCCCCGCGGACGCCGAAGCCCGGACCGCCTGAGCGGTCCGGGCTTCCTGCTGCGGTGGCGGCCGGTGCGCGCCGGTGAGGTCCGCTCAGTTCTCCAGGCGGATCGAGGCGCGGGCCGAGGCCTGGCCGCCGGAGAGGCCGGTCAGGTCGGCGACCACCAGGTAGGTGCCGGCCGGCGCGGGCGCCGGGTCGGCGGTGGCGCACTGCGGCTTGCTGCGGACCCGGTCCCAGCTGAAGGTCTCGGTCAGCCCGCCGCTGGCGGGGAGCTGGACCCAGCTGCTGTTCCGGTCGGCCGGGCAGTCGCCGGAGGACCAGATCCGCTCGCCGTTGCTGGCGGTGACGGTGATCGCCGAGGCGGTCCGGCCCAGGTCCAGCCGGCAGGTGGTGCCGGAGGAGTTGTTGATGGTCAGTGCCAGCTTGGGCTTGTCCTTGGGCTGGTAGGCGTTCTGGGCGCCGGTCAGATTCAGCGTCACCTGCGAGGAGGCGCAGACCGGCAGGGCCATGATCTCGGGAGTGTTCACCGGGGGCGGGCCACCGGTGCCGCCACCGCCGGTACCGCCCGCGCCGCCGCCCGCACTCCCGCCCGCGCCGCCGCTCCCGCCGGCCGCACCGCCGCCCGCCGCCGCCCCGCCGGTCGCGGGTGCCGGGTTGGCGCCGCCGGTCGTGCCGCCGGTGCTGAGGCTGACGTCACCGCCGCCGGAGCCGCCCACCGCGCCGCCGGAGCCACCACTGCCGCTGCCGGGGCGGGAGTTGTTGGCCGGCCCGGTCGGCGAGGCGCCCGGCGTGATCGCCTGGGCGGGCGTCTGGCTCTGCGACTGGGTCGGTACGGCCTGCGCGGCCTTGTCCTTGCCGTCGCCACCCCCGCCCTGATCGGTCATCAGCCAGATGACGAGGGCGGCGACCGCGACGGCGGCGACAAGCACGACGATGCGCCGACGCCAGTAGATCGAGGCCGGCAGCGGTCCTACGGGTTGACGCAGAGAGGGCACGCCCAAACTCTACGAGACAGTGTGTGCCCCTTGACGCACCAACACCGCACACTCACCCCTTCCTTCACATGATCCGCCATTTGCGCCGTTCGAGGGAGGCTGAATGGGGTGTTTTGCCCGTTGAACCGGAGCACCATGATCCGCTTCGGCTGCCGACCCGGACATGGGAGGATCGAAGGGCCATGGCTGCCAACACCGTCACCCCCGCCCTCCCCGCCCCCGCGACCCCGGACGGGGCCCCGAAGCCCGTCGAGGCCCTGAAGCTCGCGCTGCCGCTGCCCGTGCTGCACGCGACCGTCCTCGACTGGTACGAGGCCAACGCCCGCGATCTCCCCTGGCGCACCCCGGACGCCTCGCCCTGGGCCGTGATGGTCAGCGAGTTCATGCTCCAGCAGACCCCGGTCAAGCGGGTCCTGCCCGCCTGGGAGGCCTGGATGGAGCGCTGGCCGACCCCGGCCGACCTGGCCGCCGAGTCGCCCGGCGAGGCCGTCCGGATGTGGGGCCGGCTGGGCTACCCGCGCCGGGCGCTGCGTCTGCACGGCGCCGCCGTGGCGATCACCGAGGAGCACGACGGCGAGGTCCCGGACGACCACGCGACGCTGCTCTCGCTGCCCGGCGTCGGCGAGTACACCGCGGCCGCGGTGGCCTCCTTCGCCTTCCGCCGGCGGCACGTCGTGCTGGACACCAACGTCCGCCGGGTGTTCGCCCGCGCGGTGACCGGCGTGGAGTACCCGGCGCAGGCCACCACGGCGGCCGAGCGGCGCACCGCGACCGCGCTGCTGCCCGACGCCGCCGGGACGGCCGCCACCTGGGCGGTGGCCGTGATGGAGCTGGGCGCGCTGGTCTGCACGGCCCGCGGCCCGGAGTGCGGGGACTGCCCGCTGTTCACCTCCTGCGCCTGGCAGCGGGCCGGCCGGCCGCCGTACGAGGGCCCGGCCCGGCGCGGCCAGACCTACGAGGGCACCGACCGCCAGGTGCGCGGCAAGCTGCTCGCGGTGCTCCGCGAGGCGCACGGCGAGGTGCCGCAGGCCCGGCTCGACGAGGTCTGGTCGGACGCCGTGCAGCGGGCCCGCGCGCTGGACGGACTGGTCGCCGACGGGCTGGTCGAACCGGTCGAGCAGGGCGTCTACCGACTGCCCCGGTAGCCCCGGAGCGCCCCGGGCATCCGCGCGGACATCGACGCGGACAGACGCGAGGGCCCCCGTCCGCCGGTGCGGCGAACGGGGGCCCAGGTGCGTTCCGGCGTCAGATCGCGACGGCCTCGACGGTGTCGGCCGCGGGGCCCTTCTTGCCCTCGCCGCCCTCGCCGCCCTCGGCCGGCGGGGCGCCGGCCCCGCGCAGCGGCACCTCGCGCACGAAGACCGCGGCGGCGACCGCGATCACCGCGACGGCGGCGCCCCACAGGAAGACGGTGTGCATGCCGTTGGCCACCGCGTGGTGGTAGGCGTCCTGGACCGGCGCCGGCAGTGCCTTGAGCGCGGCCGGGCTCAGCTGCGCCGGGTCCCCGCCCTGCGAGCCGCCCGCCCCGCCGGCCGAACCGAGCCGCTCGTTCATGGTCTCGGTGACCCGGTTGTTGAACAGCGCGCCGAACAGCGCCACACCGAACGAGCCGCCGATGGTGCGGAACAGGGTGGCGGTGGAGCTGGCCACGCCCATGTCCTTGAGCTCGACGCTGTTCTGCGCGACCAGCATGGTGATCTGCATCAGGAAGCCCATGCCGGCGCCGAGCACCACCATCCAGCAGGCGGAGGCGAAGCCCGAGGTGCCGGTGCCGAGGGTGGAGAGCAGCAGCATGCCGGCGGTCATCACGACGGTGCCGATGATCGGGTAGATCCGGTACTTGCCGGTCTTGGTCACCGCCTGGCCGACCACCAGCGAGATCACCAGCATGCCGAACATCATCGGCATCAGCAGCAGGCCGGAGTTGGTCGCCGAGGCGCCCTGCACGGTCTGCTGGTAGAGCGGCAGGAAGACGGTCGAGCCGAACATCACGAAGCCGACCACGAAGCCGATGATCGAGACCAGGGTGAAGTTGAGGTTCCGGAACAGCGACAGCGGCAGCATCGGCTCCTTGACCCGCTGCTCGACGTAGCAGAAGCCGATCAGGGTGGCCGCGGCCAGCGCGGTCAGGCCGAGGATCTGCTTCGAGCCCCAGGCGTACTCCTGCCCGCCCCAGGTGGTGATCAGGGTGAGCGAGGTGATGCCGGTGGTGAGCAGCACCGCGCCCAGGTAGTCGATCCGGGCCTTGTTGCGGACCTTCGGCAGCTTCAGCGTGACGACCACGACGGCGAGCGCGACGGCGCCCAGCGGCAGGTTGATGTAGAAGGTCCAGCGCCAGTTCAGGTGGTCGGTGATGAAGCCGCCGACCAGCGGACCGCCGATGGTGGCGAGGGCCATCACCGCGGCGAACATGCCCTGGTACTTGCCGCGGTCACGCGGCGGGACGAGCGCGCCCATGATCGACATCACGCCGACCATCAGACCGCCGGCGCCCAGGCCCTGGAGGGCGCGGAAGCCGATCAGCTCGTTCATGTCCTGGGAGAGGCCGGAGAGCGCCGAGCCCGCCAGGAAGATCACGATCGAGGTGAGGAAGATGCCCTTGCGGCCGTAGAGGTCGCCGAGCTTGCCCCAGATCGGGGTGGAGGCGGCGGTGGCCAGGGTGTACGAGGTGACCACCCACGACAGGTGCTCGGCGCCGCCGAGCTCGCCGACGATGGTCGGCATCGCGGTGCCGACGATCAGACCGTCGAGCATCGCGAGCAGCATGGTGACCACCAGGCCGATCATGACCAGGCGGATCTCGCGGGCCGAGCGGGGCTGCTCCTCCTCGGCCGGTTGCTTCTCGGGGGTGGTGTCGGCCTTGGGGTGTGACATGGGTGCGCGTCTCCCGGACAGGATGCCGGGCGACCGGTGCGGCCTGGGACGGCCTCCTTACTTGTCGCCCGGCTAGTTTGTGGACCGTCGGCACGGTAGGTTGTCCACTAGCCGGTCGTCAAGCCAGTTTTTCGACAGGCTCCCTGGGCAGGAAGAATGAGCGCAGGAGCGGTCGCCGCGGAGGTGCCCGCAGCTGCGCCGCGACGGCCGTCGGCCGCAGCGCAGACCGGACCACGACGCAGTCAGAGGCAGGCGATGGGCACGACGCACGGCCCCCGTAGCGACACCCGGGCGCGCATCGTCGCGATCGCCCTGGAGCTCTTCTCGGAGCACGGCTACGAGCGCACCTCGCTGCGGGAGATCGCGGACCACCTCGGCGTCACCAAGGCCGCGCTCTACTACCACTTCAAGACCAAGGAGGACATCGTCCAGGGCATCGTGACGGCCACCGCCGCCCCGATCGACGAGCTGATCGCCTGGGGGCGCGAGCAGACCTGGACGCCCGAGGTGCGGGACGAGCTGATCCGCCGGTTCGCGGCCGGGATGTCCGAGCGGGCGCCGCTGCTCCGCTTCTTCCAGGAGAACCAGCCCGCGCTGCGCGACCTGCCGGCCGGCCGGGAGTTCCGGGCGAGCATGATCGCGCTGGTCCGGCTGGTGCACGGCCCGGAGGCGAGCTTCGAGGACCGGCTGCGTGCGGCGATGTCCCTGTTCACCATCAACTCGGCGCTCTTCCTGCTGCACCAGGACAAGGGGACCGAGCTCGGCCGCGAGGTCGGCGAGGTGCCGGTCGCGGAGGCCACCCGGGAGGAGGCCGTCGAGGCCGCCCAGCACGTGGCGCTGGAGATCTGCCGGCTGATCGGCAGGCCCGCGCCGACGGACTGAGCGGCCGCGGCAGGCTCCGGACGGGGGATCAGAAGTCGGTGACCCCGCGCGCGGACAGGTAGGCGATCGGGTTGATCACCGCGCCGTACTGGTTGGCGGAGCGGATCTCGAAGTGCAGGTGCGGCCCGGTCGAGTTGCCGGTGCTGCCGGAGCTGCCGATCTGCTGCCCGGCCGCGACGCGCTGGCCCGCCGACACCGAGATCGACGACATGTGGGCGTACTGGGCGTACCGGCCGTCCGCCAGCCGCAGCACGACCTCCTTGCCGTACGCGCCGTCCCAGCCGGCCGACACCACGGTGGCGTTGCCGACCGCGAGCAGCGGGGTGCCCGGGGAGACCGCGAAGTCCACGCCGGTGTGGTAGCCGGCCGCGTAGTGGGGGTTGCGCACACCGTACGGGTTGCTGGTCGGCGCGCCCGGGACGGGGGCGGACCACTCGGGGGCCGGGGCGGGCGCGGGAACGGGCGCGGGGGCCGGCTCCGGGGCGGGCGCGGGTGCGGCGGGCGCCTCCTGCGCAGCGGGCTCCGGCTGCGCCTCGGCGGCGGGGGCCGGCTCGGCGGCCTGCACGGTCAGCAGGTTGGCCGCGACCGCCACGTACTCCTGGGCCGAGGCCTGCTCGGACGGCAGCGTGTACGAACTCGGACCGGCGACCTGGACCAGCGCCGGAGCGGGCGCCGCCCCGTGCGGCGCGGTGAAGGCCGAGCTGCCGGGGGTGGTCGGGGTGATCGTCTGCGCGGAGGCGCTGCCCGTGGCGGCGACCAGCAGCGCGCCGGTCAGCACGGCCGCACCGGCCGCGGCGGCCGTGGTGGAGTGGTTGCGGCCGGTCTGCCGGAGGAAGGAGTCGGCGAGCCGGCACAGGGCCGGCCCCAGAGGCGGGACAGAAGGCATCGGAGCTCGACCTCACGAACGTACGGGGGCAGCACGCTGAGCCCGTTCGGGCGTGCTGAGCGGGGGACCACTCAGGTGTAACCGTCACCGAGCGGAGTCCCAAACCGTGTGACGTACTACGGCGTGTAGTCACATCGGGCCGGGAATTCAAACCGACGGAGTAACGATCATGCGGTCCGATCGTCCGTTCATGGCGCGACGGCCGGGGAGCACCGCCCGGCCGTGCTACTACCCCCGCTCGTACCGGGCCCGCGGGTTGTGAGCAGCGCCACCCGCACGGTGGGTTTCAGCCGCCCGGACACCAAGAAATCCGGCCCGCCCCCGCGGGTGCGGGAGCGGGCCGGATCGGCTCAGCGGTGCCTGGTCAGGAACCCGGCGTCAGAGCGCGGTCGATCAGTTGTCGACCGGGCGGACGCGGATCCAGGTCTCCAGGTAGTTCGAGGACTCGTTCTCGACCTCGATGCTGGTGCCCGTCTTCGGGACGATGACGGAGCTGTACGGGTTGTCCTTCGACCAGTAGGACTTCAGGTCGGAGAACTCGTCGACGCCCTTGGACTTCGGGACGACCGTCTCGACGCCGGCCCGGTGCAGGGTCAGGCTGTCGGTCTTGCGCGAGCCGAAGGTGGAGTCGTAGCCGTTGATGCGCGGGCGCATCAGCGTGCCGTCCTTCCACCTCAGCGGGGTCGGGTGCGAGTCGACCGGCAGGACCAGGCCCTGGCCCGGGTGGTTGGTGACGTTGTTGTCACTCTGCGACTCGTCCCAGTACCAGACCAGCAGACCGGCCTGGTAGGGGTAGTGCTCGACCCAGAGCGGCTTGTCGGCGAAGCCGAAGTTGTACGGGCCGACCTTCAGGGTGCGGTCGTACGAGACGTACTGGCGGTTCTCCGCGATGTAGTACTGGTTGTAGTCGTTGGTGAACGACCCGGTGGTGCGGGAGAAGCCCTTGGCGGTCCAGCCGTTGTCGCCGTTCTCGGCACCGTCGGTGAAGACGGTGGCGCCGTCGGCGGTCACGGCGAGCTCGTCCAGGGCCAGGCCCTTGAGGTGCAGGCCGCCGTCGGTGACGTAGCGGAAGCGGACCTTGACGGCCTTGCCGGCGTAGGCGTCCAGCGGGAAGACGAGGTCGCCCCACTTGTCGCCCGAGTTGCCGGTCAGCGAGGCGTTGCCCGAGGGGTCCTTCGGCAGCGCGACGCCGTTGTAGGTGCCGTTCAGGGCGCTCCAGTTGGTGCCGCCGTCGGTGGAGACCTCGGCGTAGCCGTAGTCGAAGTCCTGCTCGATCTCGTACCAGGCCTTGGCCGACAGGGCGGCCGAGGTCTTGCCGGTCAGGTCGACGTCACGGGTCAGCGAGACGTTCAGGTCGTCCGCGCTGCCGCTCCACCACTCGTTGGCGCCCGCGTAGGGCTTGTTGACGGTGGTGGTGACGGCCTTCTTCGGCAGGTCGACGACCAGCGCCTGCGGGAGCTTGCTGTTGTACTCCGCCGGGCCGATGTGGTGGGTCGACTCGGTGCCGGCCTTGGCCTTGGTGTAGTTCAGCCAGCCGAGCTGGAGCTTGCTCCAGGCGTCGAGGTCGTTCGGCATGTCGCCGATCGAGTTCTTGCCCTCGCCCAGCCAGGAGCCGGACGACATCAGCGACCAGAAGCCGACCGAGTTGTCGATGCCGCTGCCGGAGGTGTCGTAGAGGTCCGGCAGACCGAGGTCGTGGCCGTACTCGTGGGCGAAGACACCGAGGCCGCCGTTCTCGGGCTGCATGGTGTAGTCGCCGACCCAGACACCGGTGCCGCCGACCGGGGTGCCGCCCAGCTTGTTGCCGGCCGGACCGGTGCTGCCGGCGCCGGTGCCGTAGACGTACGAGCGGTGGGCCCACAGGGCGTCGGTGCCCTGCTTGCCGCCGCCCGCCGACTGGTCCTCACCGGCGTGCACGATCTGGAAGTGGTCGATGTAACCGTCCGGCTCGTTGAAGTTGCCGTTGTGGTTGTAGTCGTACCGGTCCCACTGGTCGTACTGCGCGATGGCGGCCTTGATCTGCTCGTCCGTCTGGCCCTTGGCCTTCTGGTCGGCGACCCAGGTCTCGATCGCGTCGCGGATCAGGTCCTGCGCGTTGGCGCAGACGTGCTGGCCGCAGTAGTCCGAGCCGTAGCGGGCCTCGTTCCACTTGACCTTCACCCAGTCGGTGACCTGACCGTCCACCGAGTAGCGGCCCGAGGACTGCTTCTCGTAGTAGGTCTTGAGCGAGTCACCGCTCTTGTTGAAGTACAGGTCCTGGTAGTGCTGCTGGTTGTAGTCAGCCTGCCAGAGGGTGGAGTTGTTGGTGGCCGCGTCCGGCTTCTCGATCTGGTTGCGCTGCGGACCGGGCGTGCCGCCGTACTTGATCCGGCCGTCCGGCGTCTTCGTGGTGTTGTCCACGTCGTCGCCGAACTCCACCAGGATGGTGAAGATCTTGTCCGTGCGCTCACGGGCGAGCTCGACGTACTTGTCCTTGCCCAGCTTGATGCTGGAGCTGCCGCCGTGCTGCTCGACCTTGGCGGTGCCGGCGAGCAGCTGCTGGGTGGCGGCCTTCTGCTCGGCCTCGACCTTCTCGGTCAGCGGGCCCGGCAGGTTGTGTTCGGTGCTGGTCTGGACGGCATCGGCCGGGTCCGTCGGCACGGGGGCGGAGCCGGCGGCGACGGCCGTGCTCGGGAGCAGCCCCGCGCCGAGTGCGGCTATGACCGCCGCGGCCGAGGCGACCGAAGCGGCTTTCCTGGTCATCTTCAACGTTGTGACGTCCTCCCCAAACCGGTCCGGCTCTTGGCCTTCCGGTAAACCAATGAAAGACAGGTGGACGTCATTTGATCCAAGCGTCGTCGGAAAAGATAGACCTTGACCGTGACATGGCCACGGCGCTATGCTCCGCGACTTCGTATCAGCTGACGCACCGTCAACAACATTGACATTAAAGATGACCGTAGCTTTGGTCGCACCCGCACCGACCCCCCATTCGGCCGCCGGCCTGCCCCTTCGTGCGCCGGATCACGGCTTCGGCACCGGGACGGAAAACGGCTCGGGCCCCCGGCGCGAACGCCGGGGGCCCAAACCGTTTGCTGTTATCTGTTAAATGTTGCTACTTCGTCAGGTCGGGACCCGGCGAGGCGACGGCGGCCGGGGTGTCCGCGACCGCGGACTTCTCCTCGCCGCGGAAGGTGAACTTCGCTTCCTTGCCCTCGCCCTCGACACCGACGACCACGATGTGGCCGGCCCGCAGCTCGCCGAAGAGGATCTTCTCGGAGAGGTGGTCCTCGATCTCGCGCTGGATGGTCCGGCGCAGCGGCCGGGCGCCCAGGATCGGGTCGTAGCCGCGCTTGGCCAGCAGCTTCTTGGCCTCGACGCTGAGCTCCAGGCCCATGTCCTTGTCCTTGAGCCGCTCGTCCACCTTGTCGATCATGAGGTCGACGATCTGGATGATGTCGTCCTCGGACAGCTGGTGGAAGACCACGATGTCGTCGACGCGGTTCAGGAACTCGGGGCGGAAGTGCTGCTTGAGCTCCTCGCCGACCTTCGCCTTCATCCGGTCGTAGCCGGTCTGGCTGTCGCCCTGGGCCGCGAAGCCCAGGTTGAAGCCCTTGGAGATGTCCCGGGTGCCGAGGTTGGTCGTCATGATGATGACGGTGTTCTTGAAGTCGACCACGCGGCCCTGGGAGTCGGTCAGGCGACCGTCCTCCAGGATCTGCAGCAGCGAGTTGAAGATGTCCGGGTGGGCCTTCTCCACCTCGTCGAAGAGGACGACGGAGAACGGCTTGCGGCGCACCTTCTCGGTGAGCTGGCCGCCCTCCTCGTAGCCCACGTAGCCGGGGGGCGAGCCGAAGAGCCGGGAGACGGTGTGCTTCTCCGAGAACTCCGACATGTCGAGGGCGATCAGCGCGTCCTCGTCGCCGAAGAGGAACTCGGCGAGCGTCTTGGACAGCTCGGTCTTACCGACGCCGGACGGGCCGGCGAAGATGAACGAGCCGCCGGGGCGCTTGGGGTCCTTGAGGCCCGCACGGGTGCGCCGGATGGCCTGGGAGAGCGCCTTGATGGCGTCCTTCTGGCCGATGACGCGCTTGTGCAGCTCGTCCTCCATGCGCAGCAGCCGGGAGGTCTCCTCCTCGGTCAGCTTGAAGACCGGGATGCCGGTGGCGGTGGCCAGGACCTCGGCGATGAGCTCCTCGTCCACCTCCGCGACGACGTCCATGTCGCCGGCCTTCCACTCCTTCTCGCGCTTGGCCTTGGCCTGCAGGAGCTGCTTCTCGTCGTCGCGCAGGGACGCGGCCTTCTCGAAGTCCTGCGCGTCGATCGCGCTCTCCTTCTCGCGGCGCACGTCGGCGATCTTCTCGTCGAACTCGCGGAGGTCCGGCGGCGCGGTCATCCGGCGGATGCGCATCCGGGAGCCGGCCTCGTCGATGAGGTCGATCGCCTTGTCCGGCAGGAAGCGGTCCGAGATGTACCGGTCGGCCAGGGTGGCGGCGGCGACCAGGGCGGCGTCCGTGATGGAGACCCGGTGGTGGGCCTCGTAGCGGTCGCGCAGGCCCTTGAGGATCTCGATGGTGTGCGGCAGCGACGGCTCGGCGACCTGGATCGGCTGGAAGCGGCGCTCCAGCGCGGCGTCCTTCTCCAGGTGCTTGCGGTACTCGTCGAGCGTGGTGGCACCGATGGTCTGCAGCTCGCCGCGGGCCAGCATCGGCTTGAGGATCGAGGCGGCGTCGATGGCGCCCTCGGCGGCGCCCGCGCCGACCAGGGTGTGCAGCTCGTCGATGAACAGGATGATGTCGCCGCGGGTGCGGATCTCCTTGAGGACCTTCTTCAGGCGCTCCTCGAAGTCACCGCGGTAGCGGGAGCCGGCCACCAGGGCGCCCAGGTCCAGCGTGTAGAGCTGCTTGTCCTTGAGCGTCTCCGGGACCTCGCCCTTGACGATCGCCTGGGCCAGGCCCTCGACGACGGCGGTCTTGCCGACGCCGGGCTCACCGATCAGCACCGGGTTGTTCTTGGTGCGGCGGGACAGCACCTGCATGACCCGCTCGATCTCCTTCTCGCGCCCGATGACCGGGTCGAGCTTGGCCTCGCGGGCGGCCTGGGTGAGGTTGCGGCCGAACTGGTCCAGGACCAGCGAGGTCGACGGGGTGCCCTCGGCGGGCCCGCCGGCCGTGGCCGACTCCTTGCCGCCGGGGGTCTGGTAGCCGGAGAGCAGCTGGATGACCTGCTGGCGGACCCGGTTGAGGTCGGCGCCCAGCTTCACCAGGACCTGGGCGGCGACGCCCTCGCCCTCGCGGATCAGGCCGAGCAGGATGTGCTCGGTGCCGATGTAGTTGTGGCCGAGCTGCAGGGCCTCCCGGAGCGACAGCTCCAGGACCTTCTTCGCCCGGGGGGTGAAGGGAATGTGACCGGACGGGGCCTGCTGGCCCTGGCCGATGATCTCCTCGACCTGCTGGCGAACGGCCTCAAGAGAAATCCCGAGGCTCTCCAGGGCCTTAGCGGCGACACCCTCACCCTCGTGGATCAGACCCAGGAGGATGTGCTCGGTGCCGATGTAGTTGTGGTTGAGCATCCGGGCTTCTTCCTGAGCCAGGACGACAACCCGCCGCGCGCGGTCGGTGAACCTCTCGAACATCGTTTATCGCTCCTCAGAGCGGTCGGGCAGTTCGGGGTCCGTCCCCGCCCTGTCCTTCCGCATGCTAGTCCCGCTCAGCGGCGCGGCCCACGGATTCACTCCCTCGAAGGGGAGCGAGATGCTGCGCGACCAGCCGACACCAATCCCAACCCGATGCTGGGAGACGGTGTTCCCGCCCGCGGGCCGGATGCACCGGATACCGCTACGCCATCGGCGAACAACCTCCGCCGGGGCGCTGCCAGTGGGTGCCCGACCGGTCACGCGTCCTGCCCCGGGCGGAGTCCCGGACCCCGTCCCTCTGCATTCATACCCGGTATCGGGGCGGTTCTCGCGCAGTTTCCGCGGTGACGGTGTTCGCCTGGCGAGAAGTCGGGCCGCCGCTGACGCCGGGTCAGCCGCGGCCGGACGACCGGTGCGCCGTCCCGGTGGCGTCCGCGTTGCCGCTTCGCCCTTACAGCGTTGCACAGGCCGTGACGGTGTGCGCCGCGGGGCGCGGAGGGCTCCCCTCCGCGCCCCACGTGTGTGCCGAGGACGCCTCACGCGTCGCCCGGGACCCCGCACCCGTCCGGGCGGCCTGGCGTCGCCCGGTTCAGGACGCGTTGGCCTTCTCGTAGGCCTCGCGCACGTTGCTGGGGACGCGGCCGCGGTCGTTGACCTCCAGGCCCTGCTCCTTGGCCCACGCGCGGATCTTGGCGGTGTCCGGGATGCTGCCGGACGGGCGCGGGGCGGAGCCGCGGCCCGCGCGGCGGGCGCCGGCGAGGCGGCCGCTCTGCTTGCGCCCCTTCTCCACGTACGGAGCCAGCAGACCGCGGAGCTTGTCCGCGTTGGCGCTCTTCAGATCGATCTCGTAGGCAACGCCGTCGAGCGCGAACGTGACCGTTTCGTCCGCCGACCCGCCGTCGAGATCGTCTTCAAGAATGACCTGCACCCTCTGTGCCACGGGCTTCCCTTTCCGCTAAACGACCCATTGCCTAAGGAAAGGAAAGCGCCTTTCTCCGGAAAACACAAACCCCTGGCCGTCCCGGGGGCGGCTCACAGGTGCAGCAGCATGCGTGAGTTGCCCAGTGTGTTGGGCTTCACCCGCTCCAGGTCGAGGAACTCGGCGACACCTTCATCGTACGAGCGGAGAAGTTCTTCATAGACATCCGTAGCGATCGCCGCCGGGTCTGTCGTACCATCATCGGTTTCCTGGAGCTCTCCGATCTCCACGAAACCGTGTTTCGCGAAGAAGACGACCTCGAACGTCAAGCAGAAAATCCGACGGACGCCGAGCCAGCGGGCGGTCTGCAGCAGCTTCTCCAGCAGCAGGTGCCCGACGCCGTGGCCCCGGCAGGAGCGGTCGACGGCGAGGGTGCGGACCTCGGCGAGGTCCTCCCACATCACGTGCAGCGCGCCGCAGGCGACCACGGTGCCGTCGTCGTCGCGTTCCGCGACCCAGAACTCCTGCACCGATTCGAACAGTGTGACGGTGGGCTTGTCGAGCAGAATGCCGTCGCGCGAGTAGGCATCGATGAGCCCGCGCACTGCCCGCACGTCCGTGGTCCGCGCCCGGCGGATGGTGACCTCCATGGCGGGACGCTATCGTGCCGGGCCCGATCGGGTCTCCCCGGTATCCGGTCCGCTCCCGGGTTCGCTCTCCGGTTCGCGCTCGGACCCGCTCTCCGGGGAATCCGGGGCGGCCGGATCGGACGGGGACAGAGCGGCCACCCGCAAGGCGTCCCGCAGTGCCTCCCGTTGCTCCGGCGACATCAGACCGAAGAAGTGCACCAGGGCCGCGGCGGGATTGTCGCTGGTGGCCCATGCGTCGTTCATCAGGGCCGCCGTGTACGCCTCACGTGAGGAGACCGGTTCATATCGATAGGCCCGCCCCGCGCGCTCCCGGCGGAGCCAGCCCTTTCTGTGCAGCTTGTCCAGGACGGTCATCACCGTGGTGTACGCGATTTCGCGTTCCGACCGCAGATCCAGGAGAACCTCGCGAACCGTGACCGGTCGGTTCCACTGCCACACCCGGGTCATGATGGCGTTCTCAAGTTCGCCGAGTTGCCGGACCATAGTCCGGCCAGGATAGGGAGTGAATGGGGCAAATCTTGTGAAGTGCCGCCAAACCGGCGCGCCGCCACCCCCGGGAATCCGGGAATGGCGGCGCGGCGTGCTCGCGGGCGGCTGACGGGGTCAGTCGACCAGATCCTCCTTGGTCTTCTGGGCCCCGCCCTGGCTGCGGATGATGGCCCGCACCAGGAATCCGAAGCCGATCGCCATGACCAGCGGCGGGACGATCGCGCTGACGTAGTCCATCAGGTCACTCCTCCTCGGTCTTCTCCGCCGCACCGGCGGACGCCTTGGGCTCCGGCTTCACCAGCGGGAAGAGCACCGTCTCCCGGATGTTCTTGCCGGTGAGCAGCATGATCAGGCGGTCCACCCCGAGACCGAGGCCGCCGGTGGGCGGCATCGCGTACTCCAGGGCCCGCAGGAAGTCCTCGTCGACCTGCATCGCCTCGACGTCGCCGCCGGCCGCGAGCAGGGACTGCGCGGTGAGGCGGGCGCGCTGCTCGACCGGGTCGACCAGCTCGGAGTAGGCGGTGCCGATCTCGGTGCCGAAGATCACCAGGTCCCACTTCTCGGCCACGCCCGGGATCGAGCGGTGCGCGCGGGTCAGCGGGGAGACCTCGGTCGGGTAGTCCTTGAGGAAGGTCGGCCGGACGGCGTTCTCCTCCAGCAGGCGCTCGACCATCTCCAGCACGATCTGGCCGTGGCCCCAGTCCTTCTCGAAGGGGATGCCGTGCTCGGCGGCCAGCTTGCGCAGCTCCTCGACGCCGGTCTCCGGGGTGACCTCGGCGCCCAGGCGGGCGGAGATGCCCGGGTAGACGCTGATCTCCTCCCAGGGCTCGGCCAGGTCGATCTCGTGCTCCACACCGTGCGGGTCCAGGCCCTTGATCACCGTGGTGCCCAGGGCGTCCCGGGCGGCGTTGACGATGGTGGCCCGGATCAGCTCGGCCTGGGTGTCGTAGTCGCCGTAGGCCTCGTAGGACTCCAGCGAGGTGAACTCGGGGTTGTGGGTGGAGTCCGCGCCCTCGTTGCGGAAGTTGCGGTTGATCTCGAAGACCTTCTCCGCGCCGCCGACCACCAGCCGCTTGAGGTACAGCTCGGGGGCGATCCGCATGTAGAGGTCGATGTCGTACGCGTTGATGTGCGTCTTGAACGGCCGCGCGTTGGCGCCGCCGTGCACCGGCTGCAGCATCGGGGTCTCGACCTCGATGTAGCCGCGCTCCTCGTAGGTGCGGCGGATCGAGCGGACCACCGTGGAGCGCAGGTGGAGGATCTCGCGCGCCTCGGGGTTGACGATCAGGTCGACGTAGCGCTGGCGGACCCGGGCCTCCGGGTCGGTCAGGCCCTTGTGCTTGTCCGGCAGCGGGCGCAGGCACTTGGCGGTGAGCTCCCAGCGGTCCACCATCACCGACAGCTCGCCGCGCCGGGAGGTGATCACCTCGCCCTCGACGCCGACCTGGTCGCCGAGGTCGATGTCGGACTTCCAGGCCGCCAGCCGCTCCTCGCCCAGCTTGTCCAGGGAGAACATCACCTGGAGGTCGCCGGACCCGTCGCGCAGGGTGGCGAAGCAGAGCTTGCCGCCGGTGCGGGAGAGGATCACCCGGCCGGTGATGCCGACCCGCTCACCGGTCGCGGTGTCCGGGGCGAGGTCCGGGTGCTTGGCCCGGAGGTCGGCGATGGTGCTGGTCCGGGGGAAGCCGACCGGGTAGGGGTCGACGCCGGCGGCCCGGAGCCGGTCCAGCTTCTCGCGCCGGACGCGCATCTGCTCGGGAAGGTCGTCGGTCGCGGGGATAGGGCTCTGATCGCTCACCCCACCAGAGTAGCCAGCCCGGAGCGGTGCTCCGCCACGGGATTACCGTGCCGCGCGGTGCGGCGGGGGCGCCGGAAACGCGACCGGGGAGGCCGGGCCGGACGGATCCGGCGCGGCCTCCCCGGGAGGCGGTGGCGGGGCGGGCTCAGCCGGTGCCGGTGGCCAGTTCCACGTCCTCGGGCTCGGCCGGCGCGGCCGGGCGGGCCGGCGGCTTGGGACGGCGGCCGAACAGCTCCGCGGGGGTGGGCATCCGGTGCGGCCGGGCGGGCCGGCGGTCCTGGGGCGCGCTGGGGTCGGCGGACTGCTCGACGGGGGGCTCGGTGCTGCTCATCGGGATCCGTCCTCCAACAGGGGTGCCAACAGGGGAGAGGCCGACAGGGGACAGGGAAGTGCTCGGGGGTGCGGCGGGGCTCGGTACGGCGACGAGGTGGCGCTGGCCGGTGCTGAGGGCGAGCCGCTCCCGGACGGCGGCCTCGGCCAGCGCGTGGCAGCGCCCGGCCAGCCGGGAGCGGCGGGAGCGCTCGCCGTGCCCGCAGGGCTGGCGGCTCAGCCCGCGCAGCGCGGTGAGGTCCTCCGGCCCGGGCAGGTAGCCGTCGGCCACCGCCTCCTCCAGCCGTTCCAGGTAGCCGGTGACGCTGCCGGGCAGGGCGGCCCGGTACCGGGCGAGGTCGGCGAGGAGGAAGGCGCGCAGTCGCCCGCCCTCCTGGACGGCCTCGTCGATCGCCTCGGTCAGGCGCAGCGCGTCCTGGACGTCCTCGGCCCACAGCGCGGCGCCCGCGTCGGCGTGCGCGGGCCGGCCGGGGAACTGGAGGTGGACGGGGACGGCGGGGTGCAGGGCTTGGGCGAGGGCGCGGCGCAGCACGCGGACTTCGTCGGCGCTGAAGGCCATGCCGCCGCGCGATCCGTGTGGCGTAGGCATGGGTTGACACTACGTGAGGAATATCCGATTTGTCGGTAGTGTCGCGCCGATGCCCCACGTTTGCTCCGGGAACGTCCTGCGGGCGGGCCGCGGGGGGCCCGCCCGCAGGACGGCCGGCTCAGCGGCGCAGCGCCTCCGCGGGCTGGATCCGGGCCGCCCGCCAGGCCGGGTAGACCCCGGCCAGCAGCCCGGTGAGCAGGCCGATCGCCGGTGCGGCGGCCACCGTCGCCGGGTCGACCACGGGCGTCCAGTCCCGGGCCACGGCCACCCCGAGCACGGTCAGCACCCCCAGCGAGGTGCCGACCAGGCCGCCGATCAGCCCCAGCGAGGCCGACTCGGAGAGGAACTGGCCGGTGATGTGGCGGCCGCGGGCGCCCAGCGCCCGGCGCAGGCCGATCTCGCCGGTCCGCTCCAGGACGGCGACCAGGGTGGTGTTGGCGATGCCGACCGCGCCGATCACCAGACAGATGCCGGCCAGCAGCAGGAACAGCTGGTTGAGGTCGGAGGTGACGTTGGAGCGCAGGGTGCGCGGGTCCGGCGGCGGGACCGGTTTGAAGTACTCGGGGTGGGCCGCGTCCAGGGCGAGCGGGGCCTCGGCGGCGATCTGCCGGGCGGCGCCGATCCGGGTCGAGATGATCATCTTGGCCCGGTCGCGCTCCGGCTCGCCCCAGAGCTTGGCGGCCGCCCCGCGCGGCACCGTCACCGAGAGCAGCAGGTCCGCCTTGCGCTTCACGTCGTCGACGATGCCGATCACGGTGAACGGCTTGTCCGCCAGGAAGATCGCCGGCTGGGTGTCCAGCGTGGTGATGCCCAGCCGGGAGGCCAGCGCCGCGCCGATCACCGCCACCTGCCGGCCGGTGGAGTCGTGCCAGCTGTCGAAGGTCCGGCCCTGCACCAGGTGCGGCTCGGCGGCCGCGAGCACCCCGGCCGAGGCGGCCACCACCGACACCTGCTCGCCGCCGCCCTGCCGGCCCACCGGCGCGGCGCGGACGGCGCCGGAGGCCCGGCTCACCGGCCAGTAGACCCCGGCCGCCTCGACCCCGTTCAGCCGCTGGATCCGCGCGTCGGCGTCGGCCGGGAAGGAGAGCGGCACCAGCTCCGGGCGGGTGCCGCCGATGTCCTCGACGCTCACCTCGGTCGCGCTCAGCACGCTGAACCGGGAGTCGATCTGCGAGGAGGTGGTCGCGGTCAGCCCCAGGATGGCCACGAAGGTGCCCACCCCGAGGACGGTGCCCAGCCCGGTCAGCGCCGAGCGGGCCGGCCGCTGGAGCACCCCGGCCAGCGCCTCGGCGAACAGGTCGCGCAGCGGGAACCGGGAGGGCTCGACCACCCGGTCGCGGCGACGGATCGGCCTCATGCCGCGGCCACCTCCTCCTCGCGCAGCACGCCGTCCCGGATCGCCACGGTCCGCCGGCCGCGCGCGGCCACCTGCGGGTCGTGGGTGATCAGCAGCACGGTGAGGCCCTGGTCGTGCAGTTCGTCCAGCAGGGCCAGGATCGACTCGGCGGTGACGGTGTCCAGGTTGCCGGTCGGCTCGTCGCAGAGCAGCAGCGAGGGGCGGCCCACCAGCGCCCGGGCGATCGCCACCCGCTGGCGCTCGCCGCCGGACAGCCGGGTCGGCAGCGCGTCCAGCCGGTGGCCGAGGCCCACCCGGACCAGCGCCGCCCGGGCCAGCTCGCGCCGCTCGGCGGCGGCGCGCCGGCCCCGGGTGGCCGTGTAGAGCATCGCCAGCGCCACGTTCTCGACCGCCGAGCGGTGCGGCAGCAGGTGGAAGGACTGGAAGACGAAGCCGATCCGGCGCCCGCGCAGCGCGGTGCGGTCGGCGTCCGCGAGCCCGCCGGTGTCGATGCCGTCCAGCAGGTAGCTGCCGGTGGTGGGGGCGTCCAGCAGGCCGGCGATGTTCAGGAAGGTGGACTTCCCGGAGCCGGACGGGCCGACCACGGTGACGTACTCGCCGGGGGCGATCGCGAGGTCGCACGGCTTCAGCGCGGTCACCGGCGGCGGGCCCGGGTAGGTCAGGCCGACCTGGCGGAACTCGATGACGGGGGCGGCCCCGTCGGTCACGGCGGTCAGGTCGGTCACTTGGCGCCCGTCCCGGTGGCGTCCTTGACGCCGACGATCACCTGGTCGCCCGGCTTCAGGGTGCCCTCGGTCAGCGGCCGGACCTCGGTGCTGCCGCCGCCGACCGTCCCCGGGGTGACCTCCACCCGGCGGCGCTGCCCGTTCTCGTACACCGTCACCACCGTCCTGCCGTCCGCCGTCGCGGAGACCGCCGACAGCGGGACGACCAGCACCGGGCCGGCCGAGGAGGCGGCCTGGACGGTCAGCCGGACGTCCTGGCCGGCCAGCCGCGGGTCCAGCGGGGCGTCCGGCTGGACCACCATCTGGTAGCCGTTCGCCGGGGCGCCCTGCGCGGGGGCCGGGTTCTGGCCGCCGCCCGGACCGGCACCCGGCGCGGCTCCGGCCTGCTGGCCGTCCCCGGGGGCGTCGGCCACCGCGCCGACCTTGCCGGCGGCCTTGACGCCGGTCACCTCGGAGAGGATCTCCACCGCCTGTTCGGGGTGCACCAGGCCCTTGTCGCTGATGGACAGGCTGCCCTTGACCACCAGCGCCCCGGCCGAGACGGTCAGCACCTTGCCGGACACCTCGCCGCCGATCCGGCCGGCCACCGCGTCGACCCGGGCCGGGAAGCCGGAGAGGAACAGCAGCTCGGCGGCCGGGACCATCGGGCCGGCCGCGGCCCTCGCGTCCGTCACCTTCTTGCGCAGCTTGGTGAGGTCCTCGGTGGCCCGGTTCACCTGTTTCTGGGCGGTGTCGGCGGCGGTGCGGGCCGCGTCCACCGGGCTCTCCCCGGCCGGGGCGGCGCCACCGGAGGTGCCGCCGGAGGCGGCGGGGCGGTCGGTGCCGGTCGCCCCGGCGGTCGGCGCGGCGCTCTGCTGCGCCTGCTGCTGGGCCTGCTGCTGGGCCTGCTGCTGGGCGGCCGCCACCGCGTCGTCGTAGCGCTTCTTCGCCAGCTTCAGCGCGTCCTTGGCGTCCGTCAGCGCGCGCTCGCCACCCGTGACCGCGTCCTGGGCGGCGGCCACCTGGACGTCCCCGTCCGGGGTGGCGGGCAGCGGGTCGTAGCCGCGCGCGGCGTAGAACCTCTTCACCGCGTCCTTGGTGGCCGCGCCGTAGGTGTCCTCCGGGTCGCCGTCCGAGCCGAACCCCAGCTCCTTCAGTGCCTGCCGGAGCTGGCGGACGTCCTGTCCGGTGGCGCCGGGCTTGAGGTCCCGGTACACGGGCAGGTCGCCGTGCAGGGCGAACACCGGCCGCCCCGCCACCTCCAGCACCGACTGCCCGGCCTGGACCTGGTCGCCGACCTTGACCGGCAGCTTGGTCACCACCGGCTTCGCCCCCGCCGCGCCACCGCCCCCGGCCGGCGCCACGTCCACCGACTGCCCGGCGCTCACCTGCCCGCGGATCACCACCGAGTCGGTCAGCACCCGCTTCTCCACGGGCGCCGTCAGCACGTCCGGCGCCGGCGGCTCGCTGTCCGCCGCCGCCTGCGCGGGCGACTTGATCATCGTCGAGGCCGCCACCCCGCCCCCGGCCAGCGCCACCGCGGCCGCCATGACCACCACCAGCGCCCGCCGGCGCCGCCGGATCCCCCGCCCGCCGGTCACCTCGTCCTCGCCCGCCGCCTCCGGCGTCACGTCCGGCCCCGCGAACTCTGACACGCCCCCACCCTCGTTCCGGGAAATCGATCCAACTGTCCAGCCATGGTGACGCGTTGACGACCCCTCAGGGTTGTCGACGACTTTCCGGGCTCAGCCGGCCACGGCCCTGCTCGCCGCCTGGGCGAGGCGCTTCTCGGCGTCGGCGGCCTCCTTCAGCACCTGGGCGTTCTGCTCGACGATCCGCTGCTCCACCTGCGAGCGCACCTGGAACCACACATCCGCCAGCCCGCTGCTCGTCCGGCAGTCGGCGTCCGCCCGGGCGACCGCCAGCTCCTGCGCCCCGGCGGCGCCGACGACCTTCTCGAACTGCTGCACCGCCTCCTGCGGGCTCGCGTACGTGTACCCGCTCGGCTTCATGCACCCCGACCACTGCGCGAGCGCCGCCACCAGCCGGGAGTCGGCCGTGGTCTGCTGGTCGGCCTGCACCGACAGCTCCCTCAGCCGGTTCCGGGCCGAGTTCCCGGCCTGATCGGCCGCCGCCAGCCTGGCCGTCGCCTCCTTGGCGCACTTGGCCGCCGCGGTGTCCCCCGCCGAGTCGGCGACGACGGGCTGCTCCGTCTCCGGCGGTTTCGCGTCCCGGCCGTGGGCGGAGCCGGCGTATCCGAAGTCCTTCAGCGCCTGGACGGCCGGCCACGCGTACGGGTTCGAGGCCGTTCCCTGCGCCTTCTGCCGGGCCACGAGCTGTTCGGCCGTCACCGGCGGCTGTTCGGTGACCTGGTAGCCCTGGTCCCGCGCGCACTTCGCGGCGAGCTTGTTCAGGGCGTTCGAGGTGGCGGCCTGGCTCTCCGCGTCCCCCCGCATCGTCGCCTCCAGCGGCAGCCCCGCGTCCCGCGCGACCTCGGCGGCCGCGGGCCCGCCGGCGGCCTGCGACGGGGGCGGCGTGGCCGCCGGGGCCGAGGAGCCCCCGCCGGAGCCGCCGGAGGAGCATCCGGCCAGTGCCACCGCCGCCGCCACGGCCAGCAGCAGCGCCGGCGGGCGCCGCCGGGCCCCCGCCCGCCGCCGCCCGCCCCGTCGTCCGCCGCTGCCTCCGGTGTCACATCCGACCACTTGAACTCGGCCACGCCCCACCCTCGTTCCGGAAAGTCGATCCAACTGTCGAATTATGCAGACAGGTTGACTGTCCGTCAGGGTTGTCGCGAGTTTCCTGGCGCACCCGGCCGCCGGGGCCGAGCCACCCCCTCAGGAGGCGAGGGCCTGGGCGGCGGTGCGCAGCCGGTCCTCGTTGTCCTTGCGGACCTGGGCGAGGGCCGGGGCGTTCTGCTCGATGAGCTGGGTCTCGTAGGCCGCCTCGACGGTGAACCAGACGCCGACCACATTGGCCTGCTCCTTGCAGCCGACGTCGGCCGCCGCCGTGGCGCGCTCCACGTCGGTGGGGGCGGCGGAGGTCCAGCGCGGGTCCTCGAGGATCTTGATCGGGTCGGCGTAGTCGTAGCCCTTGGCCTTCATGCACTCGGACCAGGTCCGGAAGACGGCCAGGACCCGCTCGTCGGTCTTGGACTTCTCCCGGGCGGTGGCGTCGATGTCGCGGGCGAGCTGGGCGTCTCCGCCGCCGCTGTTGGTCGGGCCGGCGCCGAGCTTGTCCTTGCTCTCGCCCAGGCAGCCGCCCTTGGGGATCGTCGCGCCGTTGTAGTCCTGCCCGCCCTGGCCGCTCTTGACGTTCGCGGCTGCGCTGCCGGTCAGCACCAGCCGGGTGGAGTCGGAGACCTGGGGCGGCGCCGGTGGGGCGGTGGGCCGGTCGCCCTCCGCCCCGTGGTAGCCGTTCGCCTGGGCACCGGCCGCGGTCGTCTCCAGGTACCGGCGGTCGGTGCGGCTGCGCGGCCGGTTCCCGGCGGGGATCTGCGGCGCGGCCTGGTACTGGATGCCGAACCGCGCCATGCAGCGGCTCACCAGCACGGACTCGGCCCGCTCCAACTGGTCCCGCTGCTCGTAGCTGAGCAGGTAGGGGTCGATCGGCAGGGTCTGGTCGGCGGCGGTGGCGATGCTGGGCGGTGCCGAGACCGACGGGACGCCCTTGACCTGCGTCGACGTGCCCTTGCCCTCCTCGGACGTGGTGCTGCTGCAGGCCGCTGCGAGCAGCGCGAGGACGCCCGCGAGGGCCACTCGGGCCGCGGGCGCCGCGGTCGGGCGGGTGTGCGTCATGGCGTGGAGGTCTCCGTGGATCGTGCGAAGGGGCCGGGCGGCCGGTCCCCGGAGGTGCGAGGGGCCGGCCGCCCGGTTCTGATCAGCCGGTGAACTTGCCCGCCGCGTTGTTGTCGTGCGTGACCGTCAGGTCGGCCTCGCCGTACGCGGCGATCCAGTCGACCCGTCCGCTCCCGCCGCCCGCGCTGAACTCGTACACGGTGAAGGCGGAGGCCGGGTTCCAGTTGTCCACGTAGGCGGCGTGGTTCTTGACGTACACGCCGGCGCCGCTGGAGCCGTAGGCGCCGGGGTTGAAGCGGTAGAGCGTCCCGTAGTTCGGGATGTCGCCCTGCTGCTCGAAGGAGGCGCCGTAGCCGTGCGAGCTGGAGTTGTAGTACAGGCAGGCGCTGTAGAGGTGGCAGCCGCTGAGGGCGGAGGCCTGCGGGGCGAGCGCCACACCCAGGCCGACGGTGGCGAACAGCGCCGCGCCGGCGCCGGTGATTCGCTTGAGGTTCATCGGAGAATCCTTCGGACCGCCCGCCGGCGTCGCGCCGGCGGGACCGCGAAGGAGAGGAGCGCACAGTGCTCCCCCCCAAGAGCCGCCGGGACGTGATGTGCGAGAGAACGTCCCGGCGGTCATGAATCTAGGCGGCGGTTCGAGTCATGACCATTGTCCGCGAGGACAGTCGGCCATGTGCTGGTAGAGCGCGACCAGGGCCAGGCGCAGCCGCGAGTCGACGCCGAGGCGGTCCATCAGGGCGGCGACGTGGGCCTTGACGGTGCGTTCGGTGATGCCGAGGCGGTCGGCGACCTCCTGGTTGGAGAGGTCCAGGACCAGGAGGTGGAGCACCTCTTCCTGGCGGTCGCTCAGGCTGTCGATCCGGGACGCCGAGATGCGCAGGCCGTCCAGGGCGTCGTCGACGGCCGTGATGGTTCCGTGCATGTGTTTCCCCCCTCAGTGCCTACCGCTCCGTGGTGGGAAGCGGTGGGTGATGGGGCCCCGTCGACCGACGCTAGCACGGGGCGGGGCACGGAAGATGATCACGAGCGGTCGCGATGGGGGGACCGTGCGTGAATGTCCTCGTTCGCGAAGATGTGATCCGCGTCACACCTCGCGGGCTCAGCTCGGGCGGTTGCGCTCGTAGACCAGGCGCAGGCCGATGAGGGTCAGCCAGGGCTCGTGGACGTCGATCGAGCCGGCCTCGCCGAGGACGAGCGGGGCCAGGCCGCCGGTGGCGATCACCTGGACGTCGTCGGGGTCCTTGGAGAGTTCGCGGGCCATCCGGTCGACCAGGCCGTCGACCTGGCCGGCGAAGCCGTAGAGGATGCCGGACTGCATGCCCTCGACGGTGTTCTTGCCGATCACGTTGCGCGGGCGGGTCAGTTCGATCTTGCGCAGCAGGGCGCCGCGGTTGCCGAGCGCCTCGACGGAGATCTCGATGCCGGGGGCGATCGCGCCGCCGACGTAGTCGCCGCGGGCGTTGACCGCGTCGAAGGTGGTGGCGGTGCCGAAGTCGACCACGATGCACGGGCCGCCGTAGAGGTGGTTGGCGGCCAGCGCGTTGACGATGCGGTCGGCGCCGACCTCCTTGGGGTTGTCCATCAGGACGTGCACCCCCGTCTTCACCCCCGGCTCCACGATCACCGCGGGGACGTCGCCGTAGTAGCGGCGCGTCACCTCGCGGAACTCGTGGAGCACGGAGGGGACGGAGGAGCAGATCGCCAGGCCCTCGACCTTCGCGTCGGCGATCGCCGTGCGCGATCCCTGCGAGCCCATCAGGCCGTGCAGCAGCACCGCCAGTTCGTCCGCCGTGCGGCGCGGATCCGTGGAGATCCGCCAGGTCTCGACGACCTCTTCACCGCCGAACAGGCCGAGGGTGGTCTGGGTGTTGCCGACGTCGATGGTGAGCAGCATGGGGTGCTTTCTTCGTCGAGGACCAGCGGGCGGACGGAACGGGCGTGCGGGCGGACGAGCGGTCAGGCGCGCAGGTCCAGGCCGATGTCCAGGATCGGCGAGGAGTGGGTCAGCGCGCCCACCGCCAGGTAGTCGACACCAGTCTGGGCGACCTCGCGCGCGGTGGCCAGGGTGAGTCCGCCGGACGCCTCCAGCCGGGCCCGGCCAGCCACCAGGGCGACCGCCTCGACCAGCTGCGGGACGGTGAAGTTGTCCAGCAGGATCAGGTCGGCCCCGGCCTCCAGGACCGGCGCGATCTGCTCCAGGGTGTCGACCTCGACCTCGACCGGCAGCTCCGGGTAGGCGGCCCGGACGGCCCGGAACGCCTCGGCCACGCCGCCGGCCGCGACCACGTGGTTGTCCTTGACCAGGGCCGCGTCCGACAGCGCCATCCGGTGGTTGGCGCCGCCGCCGCAGCGGACCGCGAACTTCTCCAGCGCGCGCAGGCCCGGGGTGGTCTTGCGGGTGTCGCGGACCACCGCGCCGGTGCCCTCCAGGGCGTCCGCCCAGGCACGGGTGGCGGTGGCGATGCCGGACAGGTGGCAGAGCAGGTTCAGCGCGCTGCGCTCGGCGGTCAGCAGGTCCCGGGTGCGGGAGCGGACCGAGAGCAGCACCTGGCCGGCCTCGACCCGGTCGCCGTCCTGGACGTGCCGCTCGACCTCGAACTCCTCCTCGCAGACCAGCGAGACGACCGCCTCGGCGATCCGCAGGCCCGCCACCACGCCCGCCTGGCGGGCGGTGAAGTCGGCGGTGGCGACGGCGTCGGCCGGCACGGTCGCCACCGAGGTGACGTCCTCGCCGCCGGCCAGGTCCTCGGCCAGCGCCAGGGTGGCGATGTCCTCGACCTCGATCGGGTCGAGACCGGCGTCCTCCAGCAGCTCGGCGAGCTGCGGGTCCAGGCCGGTCTCGTAGCCCTCGCCGTCCCCGCAGGCGCAGCCGTCGCCGCAGCCGCCGGCCAGCGGGAGCTCCTCGTGCTCGTGCTCGTGCAGGTGGGTCACATCGGTCGCGTCGGTCATGGTGCTACTGCTCCTCGAGGGTGCTGACGGGGCCGCCGGAGGCGGTGAGGGTGGTGATCAGGTGGCGCCGCCCGTGCGCGTCGTCCCGCTCCGGGAAGTCCTCGCGCCAGTGGCAGCCGCGGGTCTCCTCGCGCTGCGCGGCGGCGGTGACCAGCGCGTCGGCGACCAGCAGCAGGTTGGCGGCCTCCCAGGTCTCCACCCGGGGGTCGGCCGGCTTCTGCTCGGCGGCGTCGGTGCGGGCGTGCTCGAAGAGCAGCGCCAGCCCCTGCGCCGTGGCGGCCATCGACGCGGCCGAGCGCAGGACGCCCGCGCCGCGCGACATCAGCCGCTGGATCTCGGCCCGCGCCTCGGGCGCGGGCAGCGGCACCGGGCGGGCGGCGCGGGCGGCCGCCACGTCGACGGTGCGCGCGGGCAGGTCGCCGGCCGCGTGCCGGGCGGCCAGGTCGGCGGCGATCCGCTCGGCGAAGACCAGGCCCTCCAGCAGCGAGTTGGAGGCCAGCCGGTTGGCGCCGTGCACCCCGGTGCAGGCGACCTCGCCGCAGGCGTAGAGGCCGGGGACGGAGGTGCGTCCGCGGGGGTCGGTGCGCACCCCGCCGGAGGCGTGGTGCGCCGCCGGGGCGACCGGGATCGGCTCGGTGACCGGGTCGATGCCGTGCGCGCGGCAGGACGCCAGGATGGTCGGGAACCGCCGCTCCCACATCGCGGCGCCGAAGTGCCGCCCGTCGAGGTACATGTGCTCGGCGCCCTGGAGCTGCATCCGGCGGGTGATCGCCTTGGCGACGATGTCGCGCGGGGCCAGCTCGGCCAGCTCGTGCTGGCCGGCCATGAACCGCACGCCGTCCGCGTCGACCAGGTGGGCGCCCTCGCCGCGGACCGCCTCGGAGATCAGCGGCTGCTGGCCCTGGGCCTCCGGGCCGAGCCAGAGCACGGTGGGGTGGAACTGGACGAACTCCAGGTCGGTGACCTCGGCGCCGGCCCGCAGCGCGAGCGCCACGCCGTCGCCGGTGGAGACCGCCGGGTTGGTGGTGGTCGAGAAGACCTGGCCCATGCCGCCGGTGGCGAGCACCACCGCGCGGGCCAGGACGGCGCCGACGCCGTCCCGCTGCCCCTCGCCCATGACGTGCAGGGTCAGCCCGGCGGCGTGTCCCCGGGCGTCGGTGAGCACGTCGAGGACGAGGGCGTGCTCGATGAGCTCCACCTCGGGGTCCCGCCGCACGGCGTCGACCAGGGCGCGGGATATCTCGGCGCCGGTGGCGTCCCCGCCGGCGTGCGCGATCCGGTTGCGGTGGTGGCCGCCCTCGCGGGTGAGCAGGATCGCGCCGTCCTCGCCGCGGTCGAAGGCGGCACCGACCGCGATCAGTCGGCGGACCGCGTCCGGGCCCTCGGCGACCAGGGTGCGCACGGCGTCCTCGTCGCACAGCCCGGCGCCGGCCACCAGGGTGTCGGTCAGGTGCTGCTCGGGGGTGTCCCCCTCGCCCAGGGCGGCCGCGATGCCGCCCTGGGCCCAGCGGGTGGAGCCGTCGTCCAGCATCGCCTTGGTGACCACCAGGACCCGCAGGCCGGCCTTGCGGGCGTTGAGCGCGACGGTGAGCCCGGCCACGCCGGAGCCGACCACGACGACATCGGTGTCGGTGGTCCAGCCCGGTGCCGGGGCGGTGAGGCGGTGCGTGACGGCGGACATGGCGTGGTGGCTCCTTAGCGCGCGGCGGCGTCGACGGCGCCGTTGTCGCCACGGTACGCCGCGTCCCCGCGCAGCAGTCCGGTGCCCTCCCCGGCCTCGGCCGGGTCCCCGCCGGTGCCGGTGATCCGGTTGTGCCCGTCGACGAAGACGACCTTGGGGAGGTAGCCCTTGGCCTCGGCGGTGTCCATCTGCCCGTAGGCGATCAGGATGACGAGGTCGCCGGGGTGGACCAGGCGGGCGGCGGCGCCGTTGATGCCGATGACGCCGGAGCCGCGCGGGCCGGCGATGGTGTACGTCTCCAGCCGGGCGCCGTTGTTGATGTCGACGATGTGGACCAGCTCGCCGGGGAGCAGGTCGGCGGCGTCGAGCAGGTCCTCGTCCACCGTGACCGAGCCGACGTAGTGCAGGTCGGCCTGGGTCACGGTGGCCCGGTGGATCTTGGACTTGAGCATGGTGCGGAGCATTGCGGGTCACGCCTCCTGTGAGTGCATGCCTGGGGGGAACTGCTGGTGGGTACCACCGGATCACCGGACGGTCGGATCACCGGACGATTCTGTGCCTGCTGCTCGGCTGCCTAGCGGCAGATGAGGTGAACGTTGTCGATCAGGCGGGTCGCGCCCACCTTGGCGGCCACGGCCAGCACCGCCTCGCCCTGGAAGTCGTCCGGCGCCTCGGTGAAGTCGTGCGGATCGATCAGGGCGAGGTAGTCGAGGTCGACGCCCTCGGCGGCGTCGAGCACGGCCCCGGCGGCCTCGCGCACGGCCTTCGGGCCCCGCGCGGCCGCGTCCCGGCCGGCGAACAGCGCCTCGGACAGGGCGAGCGCGCGGGTGCGCTCCTCCGCCGAGAGGTAGCGGTTGCGGGAGGAGAGCGCCAGGCCGTCCTCCTCGCGGGTGGTCGGCACGCCGACGACCTCGACGTCGAAGTCGAGGTCGGCCACCATCCGGCGCACGAGCGCCAGCTGCTGGGCGTCCTTCTCGCCGAAGAAGGCGAAGTCCGGGTCGGTGATGTGCAGCAGCTTGGCGACCACGGTCAGCACGCCGTCGAAGTGGCCGGGCCGGGTGGCGCCCTCGTAGCGCGCGCCCATCGGGCCGGCGGCCATCCGCACCTGCGGCTCGCCGTTCGGGTAGACCTCGTCGACGGACGGCGCGAAGACCACGTCGGCGCCGTTGGCCTCGGCGAGCCGCACGTCCTCGTCCAGGGCGCGCGGGTAGCGCTCCAGGTCCTCGCCGGCGCCGAACTGCAGCGGGTTGACGAAGACGGTGACGGCGACCCGGCCGTCCCGGCCGACCTGCTTGCGGGCGGCGCGGATCAGCGCGGCGTGGCCCTCGTGCAGGGCGCCCATCGTCATCACGACCGCGTTGTCCACCGGCTGCTCGTCCGGCCAGAACGCCGCCTCGAAGTCGTCGACGGTGTGGGTGATCACGGCCCGGTGGACCTTCGGGGCGCGCTGGGCCTTGCCCGGCTGCTTGCCGCGTGCCATTACTGCGTCTCCTCGTTCAGTACGTCCAGCAGCGCCGCCGCCGACGCTTCGTCGATCGTCCCGTGGGCCAGGGCCCGCTGGGCGGTGGCCCGGGCCATCGCCCGGTAGGCGGCCGGGATGTCCGGGGACACCGTACTGAGCTGCGCCAGATGGCGCCGTACGGTGCCGGCGTCGCCCCGGGCGACCGGGCCGGTGAGGGCCGCGTCGCCGGAGCGCAGCGAGTTGTCGAGCGCGGCGCCGAGCAGCGGGCCGAGCATCCGGCCGGGCTCGGCGACGCCGGCCGCGCGCAGCAGCTCCATCGCCTGCGCGACCAGTGTGACCAGGTGGTTGGCGCCGTGCGCCAGGGCGGTGTGGTACCGCGGGCGGACGTCCTCCGGCACCCACTCGGGCTCGCCGCCCATCTCCACCACCAGCGCCTCGGCGACCGGGCGCAGCTCCTCGGGGGCGGTCACCCCGAACGGGCAGCCGGCCAGCCGGGCCAGGTCGACGGAGGTGCCGGTGAAGGTCATCGCGGGGTGCAGCGCGAGCGGGAGCGCGCCGGCCCGGGTGGCCGGCTCCAGCACGGCCACGCCGTGCGCGCCGGAGGTGTGCACCAGCAGCTGGCCGGGGCGGACGGTGCCGGTGGCGGCCAGGCCGGCCACCAGGTCGGCCAGCGCGTCGTCGGGGACGGTGAGCAGGACGAGGTCGGCGGCGGCCAGCACCTGCGGCGGGGTGACGATCCGCACGCCCGGCAGCAGCGCCTCGGCGCGGCGGCGGGAGGCGGCGGACACCCCGGAGGCGGCGACCACCCTGTGGCCGGCGAGCTGCAGGGCGGCGCCGAGCGCCGGGCCGACCCGGCCGGTGCCGACCACGCCCACGGCGAGGCGGGCGGGGCGGTTGCCGGGGTCGGCCGGGTCGCCGAGGCCGTCGGCGAGCGGGGCGAACTCGCCGTGGTCGGCGAAGTCGGACGGACTCACGGGTCCACCTTTGTCCATGGGCTCCGTTCCAGTCCACCTGACGGGGTACCGGACGTACCGGCCCATTCTACGGGGGCGGGTGCGCGGGCCCGTCGGCTCAGTCCGCGGCTCCGGCGCGGATCAGGCCCGCCTCGTAGGCCAGGACCACCGCCTGGACGCGGTCGCGCAGGTTCAGCTTGGCCAGGATCCGTCCGACGTGGGTCTTCACGGTGGCCTCGGAGAGCACCAGCCGGGCCGCGATCTCCCCGTTCGACAGGCCCTGCGCGACCAGCAGGAACACCTCGCGCTCGCGCTCGGTGAGCGGACCGAGGGTGTCCGCGCGGCCGGAGCCGCTCTGCGGGGTGGGCAGCACCTCGGCGAACCGGTCGATCATGCGGCGGGTGGTGGTCGGCGCGACCACCGCGTCCCCGCCGTGGACGGCGCGGATCGCGGCCACCAGCTCGGTCGGCGGCACGTCCTTGAGCAGGAAGCCGCTGGCGCCGGCCTTGAGCGCGGCGAAGGCGTACTCGTCGAGGTCGAAGGTGGTGAGGATGAGCACGTGCGGGGCGTCCGGCAGCGGGCTGCCGTCCTCGGCCAGGCAGATCCGCCGGGTGGCCTGCACGCCGTCCAGCCGCGGCATCCGGACGTCCATCAGGATCACGTCCACCGCGGTGTGCCGGAGCCTCTCCAGGGCCTGGGCACCGTCCCCGGCCTCGGCGGCGATCTCGATGTCGCCCTGCGACTGCAGGATCATCCGGAATCCGGTACGCAGCAGCTCCTGGTCGTCGACCAGCATCACGCGGATGGTCAAGGGTGGCTCCTAGCTCCTCGGGGGGAACGGCGGGGGGTCGGTGGGCGCCCGGGGTCCGGGGTCAGTGGGCCGCCTTGAGCGGCAGCACGGCGCGGATCCGGAAACCGCCGCCGGGGCGCGGCCCGACGTCGAGGCTGCCGCTGACCATGCCGACCCGCTCGCGCATGCCGATCAGGCCGTGCCCCTGGCCGTCGGCGCCGCCCGCGACCAGCTGCTCGTCGGTGCTGCCGCGGCCGTCGTCCTCGATCAGCACGGCCAGCTCGCGCTCGCCGAAGTCGACCGCGACCCGGGCGTGCACGTCGGGGCCGCCGTGCTTGCGGACGTTGGTCAGCGCCTCCTGGACGATCCGGTAGACGGTCAGCTCGACGCCGCGCGGCAGTTCGCGCGGATCGCCCGAGGTGGCGAAGTCCACCTGGAGGCCGGCCGTGCGGACCTGGTCGAGCAGCTCGGGCAGCTCCTCGACGCCCGGCTGCGGCACGTACTCCTCGCCCTTGGTGTCGGCGGTGCGCAGCACGCCGAGCAGCCGGCGCATCTCGACCAGCGCCTGCCGGCCGGTGGAGGCGATGGTGCCCAGCGCCTCCTTGGCCTGCTGGGGCGAGTTGTCCAGTACGTAGGCGGCGCCGTCCGCCTGGACGATCATCACCGAGACGTTGTGCGCGACCACGTCGTGCAGCTCGCGGGCGATCCGGGCGCGCTCGGCGGCGACCGCCACCTTGGCCTGGGCGTCGCGCTCGCGCTCCAGCCGGGACGCGCGGTCCTCCAGCTCCACCAGGTAGGCCCGGCGGACCCGGGTGAGCCGCCCCCACGCCCAGCAGAGGATGAACGGGGTGGTCATCAGCCCGGCGAAGAACAGCGCCTCGGGAACGGAGTACTCGACGTAGCTGATGTCGCCGTCGGGCAGCCGGGTGGCCTTCTGCGGGTGGATCTGCCAGAACACCAGCGGCCCGGCCAGCAGTCCGGCGGCCAGGGCCACCCGGGACGTCCAGGGCCGGCCGAAGGCGGCACCGGTGTAGGCGAACACCAGATAGGCGACGCTGGAGAGCGCCGGGTTGACGCTCAGGGCCACCTGGGTGAGGCCGACCAGGGTCGCGGCGGCCACCGTCAGGTCGGGGAACCGGCGCCGGAAGGCCATCAGCAGCGGCAGCACGACGGCGATGACGACGTCGGCCACGGCGCGCCAGCCCCCGTTGCGGCTGCCCTCCTCCGGCAGCAGGCCGAACACGAGCACCAACGCCGCCCAGGCAGAGTCGACCACCATGGGGTGACGGCGGAGCCAGGCGTTGAGTCGATGCACGGGTCAAGCGTAGGCAGTTGCGGCGTGTCCCCAGGTCCGCCGGGAGAGCGATCCGTCCTACTCCCTAGGTCGGAGAGGCCGGGGTACCGATGCCGTACAGATTGGGCGGGTGCGGACCGGGTGTGTAGCGTCCCGCCCCATGACCTGGATGCGGTGGGCGCCCGCGACCGAGCGCGCCCTCTACGGACCCGACGGCGGTTTCTACCGCAGGCCGGAGGGCCCCGCCGGGCACTTCCGTACCTCGGTGCACGCCTCCGCGCTGTTCGCCCGGGCGGTGGCCCGGCTGCTGCTGGAGGTGGACGCGGCGCTCGGCCGTCCGGAGGAGCTGGCGTTCGTCGACGTCGGGGCCGGGCGGGGCGAGCTGGTCGCCGGGGTGCTGGCGGAGCTGCCGGAGGCGGTGGGGGAGCGGCTGCGGGTGTACGCGGTGGAGCTCGCCGACCGCCCGCCGCTGCCGCCCGCCGCTCCGTCCACAGGGCTGTGGACGGAGCGATGGTGGGACGCGGTGCTGTGGACGGACCGGGTGCCGCGCGGCGCCACCGGCCTGCTGTTCGCCAACGAGTGGCTGGACAACGTGCCGCTGGACACCGGTGAGGTCGGCGAGGACGGGCGGCTGCGCTACCTGGAGGTGGACACCGCGACCGGCGAGGAGCGGCTCGGCGAGCCGGTGGACGCCGCCGACGCCGCCTGGGCCGCCCGCTGGTGGCCGGCCGAACGCCCCGGGGACTTCGCCGAGTTCGGCACCCCCCGGGACGCCGCCTGGGCGCACGCCGTGGCCGGCCTGGACCGCGGCCTGGCCGTCGCCGTCGACTACGGGCACACCGCCGGACGCCGCCCGCCGTTCCCCACCCGCACCGGCTTCCTGGACGGCCGCGAGGTGGCCCCGGTGCCCGACGGCTCCCGTGACGTCACCGCGCACGTCGCGCTGGACGCCGTCGCCGTCCCCGCTCTCCACAGCCTGTGGACGACCCAGCGCGAGGCGCTGCGGGCGCTCGGCGTCAGCGGCGCCCGGCCCGCGCTCGCCCTCGCCTCCACCGACCCGGCCGGCTACCTGCGGGCCCTCGGCGGCGCCGGCGAGGGCGCGGAGCTCACCGACCCGGCCGGCCTCGGCGCGTTCGGCTGGCTCGCGCAGACCGTCCGGATGCCGGTACCGGCGAGCCTGGAGGCACTGCCGGGATGGCAGACTCTCACCCCATGAGGGAGACCACGGTCGGCATCGGGGCGGGAGCCGAGAACTTCACGGACGAGGCGGGCGCCACCGACATGGTGCTCAGCATCGGCCCGCAGCACCCGGCCACCCACGGCGTGCTGCGACTGCGGCTGGTGCTGGACGGCGAGCGCATCGTCAGCGCCGAGCCGGTGATCGGCTACATGCACCGGGGCGCCGAGAAGCTCTTCGAGGCCCGGGACTACCGGCAGATCATCATGCTGGCCAACCGGCACGACTGGCTCTCGGCCTTCTCCAACGAGCTCGGCGTGGTGCTCGGCGTCGAGCGGATGCTGGGCATGGAGGTGCCCGAGCGGGCGGTGTGGATCCGCACCCTGCTCGCCGAGCTGAACCGCGTCCTCAACCACCTGATGTTCCTCGGCTCCTACCCGCTGGAGCTGGGCGGGATCACCCCGATCTTCCATGCCTTCTCCGGCCGCGAGGACCTCCAGCACGTGCTGGAGGAGGCCTCCGGCGGCCGCATGCACTACATGTTCAACCGGGTCGGCGGCCTGAAGGAGGACCTGCCGGCCGGCTGGCTCGGCCGGGTCCGCGCCGCCGTCGGCGTCGTCCGCTCCCAGCTGCCGGTCTTCGAGGACCTGGTGCTGGGCAACGAGATCTTCCGCGCCCGCACCGCCGGGGTCGGCGTCCTCACCAGGGCGCAGGCCGAGGCGTACGGCGTCAGCGGCCCGATCGCGCGGGCCAGCGGCCTGGACTTCGACCTGCGCCGCGACGAGCCCTACCTCGCGTACGGCTCCGAGGAACTGCGGCAGGTGCTGACCGTGGTCACCCGCGAGGAGGGCGACTGCCTGGCCCGCTTCGAGTGCCTGCTGGAGCAGACGGTCAACGCGCTGGACCTCGCCGACGCCTGCCTGGACAAGATCGCCGGGCTCGCCCCCGGGCCGGTCAACCTGCGGCTGCCCAAGGTGCTCAAGGCCCCCGAGGGCAGCACCTACGCCTGGACGGAGAACCCGCTCGGCGTCAACGGCTACTACCTGGTCTCGCGCGGCGACAAGACGCCGTGGCGGCTCAAGCTGCGCTCGGCGTCGTTCAACAACATCCAGGCGCTCACCGAGCTGCTGCCGGGGACTCTGGTCGCCGACATGGTGGCGATCCTCGGCTCGATGTTCTTCGTCGTCGGCGACATCGACAAGTGAGCCGGGCCCGCCGGTGAGGGCGGGCGAGGGGGTGGGGCGGACCCGCCCCCTCGCCGGTAGCTGTCCTTCGCCGCCTGGCTTTCGCTGCCCGGCTTTCGTTGCCGGTCCTTCGTTACCGGTCCTTCGCCTTGTCCTTCTCCGCCTTCGGCTTCTTCGCCGGGTCGGCCGGGTGCGGGGCCACCTTCCGGTCGCCCTTGGTGGCGATCCGCTCCTCGCACAGCCCGGCCAGCACCTGGTACGCGGCCCGGCCCATGAGCTCGGTCAGCTCCGGGCGGTAGCTGACGTAGACCGGGTCGGCGCCCTGGTGGGCGTCCGGGCTGCCGGTGCACCACCAGTGCAGGTCGTGCCCGCCCGGGCCCCAGCCGCGCCGGTCGTACTCGCCGATGGTGACCTGGAGGTAGCGGGTGTCGTCCGGGCGGTCGATCCAGTCGTAGGTGCGGCGCACCGGCAGCTGCCAGCAGACGTCCGGCTTGGTCTCCAGCGGCTCGAGGCCCTCCTTGAGGGCGAGCGCGTGCAGGGCGCAGCCCGCTCCGCCGGCGAAACCGGGGCTGTTCACGAAGATGCAGGCGCCGTTGACCCGGCGGGTCTGGCGGTCGCCGTCCTCGTCGAACATCGTGATGCCGCCGTCGGTCCTGATCCGGCCCTTGGCGTCGGTGCCGTGCGGGTGGTTCTCCCACAGCTCCGGGGTCAGCCGGGCCGCGTGGCCGGTGACGCGCTTCTCGTCGTCCTCGTCCGAGTAGTGCGCGCCCAGCGTGCAGCAGCCGTCGGACTCGCCCCGGCCCTCGCGGATGCCCTGGCAGCCCTGGCCGAAGATGCACGACCAGCGGGAGGTCAGCCAGGTCAGGTCGCAGCGGAAGACCTGCTCCGCGTCGTCCGGGTCGGTGAACTCGACCCAGGCGCGCGGGAAGTCGAGCGGGACCTCGGGGCGGACTTCGGGGCGGAGTTCGGAGCGGAGCACCGGCATCGCGAGGTCGACGGCGGTCGGGCCGCCGGCCTTCGGCTTGGCCTTCCTGCCCTTGGAGGTGTTGCTGTGCTTGGACGTGTCTGCTGCTGCCACTCGGCAAGGGTAGAGCCTTCGCGGGGTGGCGAACCGTCCGTGGCCACGGGGTTTACGGTGAGTTCACCGCGCGGCGGTCGGGCGGCGGGCCGTTCCGGGCTGTTCCGCCCTGTTCCGCCCTGTTCCGGCCCGGGCGGGGGCGGGGGCGCGGTGGGTGCGGGGCGGACGCCCGGTGGGTGCGCGGCCGCCGTGAAGGCCGGGTGAAGGGGCCGTCGGCGGACACCGGGGAGGGGTGGGGCCGGCTCTAGGATGGCGGCCGGTCCAGGACACGGGGAGGTGCCGGGATGGCCGGCGGCGGAAGCGAGTTCGTCATCAAGCCGTGGGAACTGCAGGGCGAGGGGCGGGAGTTCGAGAGGATCTCGGCGGATTTCGGGAAGGCCGCCGGCGCCCTGGAGCAGGGGCTCGCCGCGCTCGGCAGCCCGTGGGGCGCGGACGGGCCGGGCAGCGGGTTCGCCGCCGTCTACCGGGAGGCGCACGGCGGGCTGGTGGGCGGGCTGCGCGGGCTGGCCGGGCGGCTCGGGACGGTCGGCGCGGGCCTGCACGGCATGGCCGAGCGGACCGCCGACACCGACACCTCGGCGGCGAGCGGCTTCGCCGGGGGCGCGGCGGTCGGCCGGGGCACCGCCAAGGACCGGTCGGCCTGACGCCGCCGCGCGCACCGTTCGGGGCCCGGCGGGCGTCCCTCTTGGTGCGGGCCCTTGCGGAGGCCGGGGGAGCGCGGCCCGATCCGAGAACATCCGAGTGACAGGCCCCGCGCCCGTCCGTCGAAGGGGGAAGCGCGTGTCCCGGAAACTGCCCGAGGAACTCGTCCCGGTCCTGGCCCGGACCGGCCACCGGTGGCCGCTGGCCGACGAGGAGGGGCTGCGCAAGGCGGCCGGGCTCTGGCGCGAGTTCGGCAACGAGGCGGACCGGCTGGCCAAGCGCGGCGGTGACGCCGCGCGGCGCGTCACCGGGGACAACTCCGGCCGCGCCGTCGAGGCCTTCGCCGCGTACTGGCAGGGCTTCCGGGGCGGGGGCAAGGGGCACCTGGACGACGCGCACTCCGCGGCCGGGCTGGTCGCCGGCGCCTTCGACGCGGCCGCCCGCGCCGTCGACTCCTGCAAGGCGGACATCGTCGCCGCCCTCAACGAGCTGGCCGCCGAACTGAAGAAGGCGGAGGAGCAGGCCGCCCGGGCCGCCGCCGCGGCCGCTGCGGACGCCTCGGCGCCGGGCGCGAGCGCGGGCGCGGGGACGGGGACGGGGACGGGCGTCGGCGGGGTCTTCGACGCGGTGCGGCAGAGCGTCGACGCCGCCGCCGGGCAGGTCGCCCGGGCGGTGGCGGCCGCCGCCGTCGAGGCCGCCGGGCTGAAGATCGGCGGACTGCTGGAGGAACTCGGCCGGGCGATGAAGGACGGCCTGGGCACCGCGCTGCGGGAGCCGGCCGTGGTCGCGCTGCTGCGCCTGGCGCCGCCCGGTGCCGAGGGCGTGCGGTCGGCCGGGTACCCGGGCGGCGTCGGCGGGGCCTTCGACCCGGTGGCCGCCGGACTGCCCGCCGTCCTCGGCGAGCCGGGGGTGCTCGGCGGCCCCGGCGGAACGGGGCTGGCCGTGGTGCTCGGGCAGGACGGCAAGCCGGTGGTGGGCGTGCCCGGGCTGGCGGTGAAGCTCGACGAGACCGGGCGGCCGGTCCTGGACGAGCACGGTGAGCCGGTCATCGTGCGCGCCGACGGCACCCCGGTGGCGAACGCCGACGGCCTGGTCGTCGTGCCCGGTGCCGACGGTCGGCCGGTGGTCGGGGTGGAGAACCTGGCCGTGAAGCTGGACGAGCACGGGCGGCCGGTCCTGGGCGAGGACGGTCGGCCGGTGCTGACCGGGCAGGACGGCCGGGAGGTCACCGGGGTGCCGCTGGCCGGGGCCGCGGGGGCGGACGGGCGGCACGGGCACGGCGGTGACGGGCCCGGTGTGGATGGTGTGGACGGCGTGGACGGTGACGGCCATGGGCACGGGCACGGGCCCGGTGCGCCCGGCGAGGGCGGGCCGGTGACGGTGGTGGCGGCCGGGGCGGATGTGGTGCTCGGGGCGGGGGCCTCGGGGGTGTTCGGCGTGTCCGGGGGCGGTCCGGGGGCGGAGGGCGACTCGGGGCCCGTGGGCGTGGTGACCGGCCCCGGCCCGGTCGGGCACGGGGCCCGTCCGGGGCCGGAGGGGTATGCGGACGGTCCGGCCGGCGGTGGTGGGGGCGGTGACCGGTCCCCGGCCGGGCCCGGGCCGGTGCCGGTCCACCATGCCGACGGGGGCGGGGGAGGCGGCGGCGGTTCGACCGGCTCGTCCGGGCACGCCCGTGCGGCCGACGACGACTACCTGCTGCCGCCGGCCGCCTCGCCCTCGCCCTCGCCCGCTCCCGCGCTCACGCCGAGCCCGGCGCACGGCGGTGGGGGTGGGGGCGGCGGCGGGTACGTCGCCGCGCCGGTGACCGTGCGCACCGACTCGGTGCTCGCGCCGCCCGTACCCCAGCCCGTCACCGCCTACGACGTCCCGGCTCCGGCTCCGACTCCCGGCCCCGCGCCGGTCCCGGCGGCGGGCGGCTGGGCGGTCGCGCCCCACGCCGCCGCCCACCCCGGTTCCTTTGCCGCGCCGTTCACCGCACCGCCGGGTGCGGGTGGCGGCGGGGCGGTCGGTCCGGGACCGCTGGCCGTGGGGGCGACGCCGGGCGCGTCCGGCGCGCACGGCCCGGCCCCGTTCGGCAGCGGGATCGGCGCGGGCACCCCGGTCGGCCCCGCGCCGACCACCCCCGCTCCCGCGCCCGGCAGCCCGGCCCCTCGCGCGGTCGCCGGGGCCGCCGGTGCCGCGCACCCGGCCGTCGTCCCGATCGGCGGCCCGGTGCCGCTGCCCGTCCCCCCGCCGCCGGCGGCTCCGCCGACGGCCGGTCCCGGTGCGGGCACGGCTCCCGCGCCGGTGCCCGCACCCCTCCCCGGAACCGGACCCGGCCCCGCGCCCGGGCGGTCCGAGGACCATGCCGACGGCCGACACCCGCACCGCCCCCGTCCGGACGGCCCGGCCGCCGATGCCCAGTCCGGCCTCGTCTGGGGCGTGGTGCCGGTGGCCACCGCGCACGCGACCGCCCTGCACCTGGCGATGCGCGCGCTGCGCGGGGAGGGCGCCGCGGGCGCGCCCGTCGTCCGGCTGCGGACCATCGCCGACAGCCGTCCGACCGGCCTGCCCGGCGGGCTCGGCCCGGTCGATCCGGAGCACCAGCGCGAACTCGAACGCCGGGCGCCCCGGGACGCCGACGGCCTGCCCGTGCGCCATCCCGACCCGGCGGCCGGGGGCTGGACCGAGGTGGTCAACGACGGCGGGTACCGCGCACCGGGGCGGGCCAACAACAGCCTGGAGATCGCGCTCTCCGCCGTCGACACCTTCACCGGTCGGCCGACCTGCGCGGCCCCGCGCATCCCCACCGAGGGCGACGCGGGCGAACGCGGCGGCCGCGACCGCGCCGAACGCGAACTCGGCGCGCCGTTCCGCGACCTCGGCGACGGTGAGCAGGCCTTCGCCCGCCTGGCGGGCGAGCTGCGCCGGGCCGGCCACGGCGCCCAGGCGGTGCTGCTCACCCTGGACGGCTTCGGCCGCCCGCACGCCTGGAACGCGGTGAACCACCGGGACACCGTGACCTACCTCGACCACCAGGCGGGCCGCCAGGACCCCGCCCCGCTCCACCCCGCCGACCACGGCCTCTGGGCCATCGCCCTCACCCCCGAAGGCCGCCCCCTCGACCTGCTCACCCCCACCCCATGACCCCCGCGACCACCCCCGCCGCCCCGCCGTCTTCGTGCGCCGAAGGCCCAAGGGCTATCGACGGCCGGCGCACCGTCCTGGTCGACGATGTGGTCCGCTCCGGCGGCCAACTGCTCCACATGGCGCGCATCCTGAGGATCGTGGGCGGACCGGTCGCCCATGCGCTGTGCGTCCTGGAACGCCCGCTCGGCGGCCGGGCGCTGCTGGCCGACCACCGTGTCACCCTGCACTCGTTGCTCACCGAGGCCGACCTACCGGTGTCGCGGTCGGGCGGTGCTGTGTGAAGCGGGCCGTGCTGTTCGACGGTCGTCACCCTGCGAAGCCGCGAACAAGTCAACTGGCTGCTGCCGCAGGACATCCTCGATCAGCTGGAGGACAACTCCGGGCGATCTCGACCCCGGAGCCGCTACTGTTGGTGTCGCAGTCGCAGCGCACCGTTGCGTCGCTGTCGGCTGCGCCACTTCAGAGCGACGGATACCGGAGTCATGGTCCACACCGTGGGGGCGCGAGCTATCTGCGCCGAGCTGGAGAACTGAGAACCACTCAGTCCTCGTTCTCGGCCCGGCTCGGCGTGTGATCACCCCACACCTCTCCGCGACTCTTCCGTGAGGGCCCTACCGCCATGCGCTCGACGCAGATCCGCTCCACCTTCCTGGACTTCTTCACCTCGCGCGGCCACCGCCACGTCCCGTCCAGCCCGCTCATCCCCTCCGACCCGACCCTGCTGCTGGCCAACGCCGGCATGAACCAGTTCAAGCCCTACTTCCTGGGCGAGGTCATCCCGGAGTACCCCCGCGCCACCACGATCCAGAAGTGCGCCCGCACCTCCGACATCGACAACGTCGGCCGCACCAACCGGCACGCCACGTTCTTCGAGATGATGGGCAACTTCTCCTTCGGCGACTACTTCAAGGCCGACGCCATCGCCTACGCCTGGGAACTCCTCACCCAGGGCTACAACCTGGAGAAGGACCGCCTCTGGATCACCGTCCACCAGGACGACGACGAGGCCGAACAGCTCTGGCGCCGGATCGGCGTCCCGGCCGAGCGCATCCAGCGCCTCGGCGCGGACAACTTCTGGGACATGGGCGTCCCCGGCCCCTGCGGCCCCTCCTCCGAGCTCAACTACGACCGGGGCCCGGCCTTCGGGCGCGAGGGCGGCCCGGCCGTCGACGGCGAACGGTACGTCGAGATCTGGAACCTCGTCTTCATGCAGTCCATGCGCGGCGAGGGCGACGACAACGGCACCTTCCCGATCCTCGGCGACCTCGCCCAGCAGAGCATCGACACCGGCCTCGGCCTCGACCGCCTTGCCGCGATCCTCCAGGACGTCGAGAACGTCTGCAGCACCGACCTCCTCCTGCCCACCCTCACCACCGTCCAGGAACTCGCCGGCCGCGACTACCCCGGCAACGGGGAGGAGAAGGTCTCCTTCCAGGTCGTCGCCGAACACGCCCGCTCCATCGCCTACCTCATCGCCGACGGCGTCCTGCCCGCCAAGGACGGCCGCGGCTACGTCCTGCGCCGCCTGATGCGCCGGGCGATCCGCCACGCCCGCGTCCTGGGCATCGACCAGCCCGTCCTCGCCCCGGCCACGGCCGGCGTCATCGCCAACCTCGGCGACGTCTGGCCCGAACTCCACCACCAGGCCAGCCTCATCGAGCAGGTCGTCACCGCCGAGGAGGAGTCCTTCACCCGCACCCTCACCCAGGGCACCCGGCTGCTCAACGCCGCCGTCACCCGCAGCCGCGAGAGCCGCACCGAACACGGCGGCAAGGCCCTCCTCGCCGCCGCCGTCACCCGCAGCCTTCACGAGACCGGAACCCACGCGAGTCGGATCCTCACCTCAGCCGCCCGCATGGTCGGCGGCGGAGCCGGAGGCAAGGGAGCCGTCGCGAGCGCCGGTGGTCGCCGAGTCGAAGTCCTCGATGCGGCCCTCGCAAGCGCCGTCCAGGAGGCCGCCCGGATCCTCGCCCGGTAGCAGCACCGCGACCGACGGCTGCACCCTGTGGGCGCGTCCCCGGTCCGGGACGCGCCCACAGCCCTTCTGCGAGGTTCCGGTCCCCTCGGCGATGGGCCGGCCACAAAGTCCGGGACCGCCCGGTCGGAGGGGCGAGGCGCCGAACCGATGTCGCGTCGGGGGAGGATGTCGTGACGGTGTCGGGGGCTCAGCCTGCGGAAAGGGCTTTCAGAAGCACGACACTCTCGTAGTTGGTCACATCCCACCGCCACCTGCCGATCGGCACGTACCCGCGTCGGCAGTACCAGCCGACGAGGTCGGCGGCCTCGGCCGACGTATCGATGGCGACTTGGGTTGAACCGAGTGCGACGACCCGTTGCTCCGCGAGTACCAACAAGCGTTGCCCAAGGCCCGTGCCCCGATGGCGGGGATGCACCGCCAGTTGCCAGAACGACCCCGCGCCCCGCGGGGCCGGGTACCCGTCCGGAGCCTGGTACGGAGCCGCCACGGTGACGGTTCCCACCAGCTCGTTCCCCTCCAGGGCCACCCAGCACTCACCCCTCCCCACCCGGGTGGCCGTGTCCTGCGCCGACTGGTGTGAAGCAAGGAAGACCCGCCCTGCGGAAGCGTGATCGGAGTAGGCGCGGTGCAGCAGGCGGGTCAGCTCCTCGACGGAGTCACCCTCGGCGAACGGCCGCACGGCAACTGGTTCACGGCCGCCAGGCGATGTGGACATACGGGCTGATGGCCTGCTCACATGATGAAGTGTCGGCCAAGCCGTGGCCTACCGCCTCCTGATCGGCGGGGCTCCCTCCCTCCCCCGTGGTGCGGGACCGGGCGTCGTAAGCCTTGTGGGGAGGAGCGCGAGTTCGGTTCCCCTGTCCTGCGCCCCCGGCCATCAGGGCGGGCGATGGCCCGGACCGCGGCTGCGGCCGGGGCTGGGCAGGCCGCGTGGTGGTGGCGGGTGGCGGGTCGGTGCAGAGTGGGGCAGCGCCGGGCGGGGCCGGGCGCGAGGAATCGGAGGTGGCCGCGGTGGCGGTGACGAGGGCGGCGGCGATCGAGGCGGCGCACCGGTGGATCAACGGGGACCTGCCGACGGCGCGTGCCCGGCGGGTCCGGGCGCACGAGTTCGAGCTGGGCTGGGTGGTCTGGGCCGAGCCGCCGCCGGTCCACGTGGATCCGCTGACCGGGGAACGCCGGGCACCCGAGGAGATCGGGGCGGCCTGCGCCGTGGTGGACCGGACGGACGGCCGGTTCACCGTCTGGCCGTCCGTGCCGGTGCCCGAGGTGGTCCGGCTGTACCGGGACTTCGTCGGCGCCGGCGGGTACGACCCCACCCGGCCGCCCGCGACCGGCCGCGGCACCCGGGCCGAGCTGACCTACCGTGACGCGGCGGGCGGGCGACGGGTCCTGGCCCTGCGGTCGGCGCCCGGCCTGCCGCACCCGGCGCTGCGCGGCTGGTGGTGGCTGCGCGAGCGGGGCGTCCGGCCCGAGGAGGTGCTCGCCGTCCGCACCGACCTGCGGCTGAGCGCCCTGCCGGGCGGCTACTGGGCGTACGCGCTGGCGGCCGAACTCCCCGGTGTGCGCCTCGACTTCGACCTGCCGTACGGCCCGCGCTCCGACCACCGGGCGGCGGCCGTCCGCGCGCTGCCGCAGGAGCAGGGCGCCGGGCCGGTCCGCAACCGGGTGCCGTTCCCGCGCGCCGTCCCGCCCGGGCAGGCCGAGGAGGAGCGCCCGCTCGCGCAGCGGCTGACCGCACGGTTCGGGCCGGACGGCGTCCGGCGGTTCGCCGCCGCGGACGTCGCGCGCGCCGACCTGCCGGCGCAGGACGCCCGGGTGCTGCTGACGGCCGGCGTGCCGACGCGCGTCGACGGCTACTTCGCCCTGCACGACCCGCGCCCGGACCCCGTCCTCGGCGGCACGCCCGACGGCGGCCCCCGTCCGCCCGCGCTGCTCCCGCCGGTGGCCGACCACCTGGCGGCGGCGGGCCGCGGCACCCGGGTGGCCGAGCGGGAGCGCCGGGCGCTCGCCCCGCAGGTGGTGCTCGGCACGGACGGCTGGGCGCTGATCACCCTGGACACCGCCTGCGGCGCCGTCCGCGCCGTCGACCCCGACTACGCCACGGCCCGCCACTGCAACGCCTCGCTCACCGCCTTCGTGAGCTCCCTCGCCCTGTTCGCCGGCTGGCTGCCGGGCCTGCGCGGGCTCGACCCGGAGGCCGCCGGGGCGGCCGTCGCCGAACTGCAGCGCGCCCTCGCGGCGGTCGACCCGGAGGTCTTCGCCGACCCGGAGAACTGGTGGGCGGTGGTCGTCGAGCAGCTCTGGGACGGCCTGCTCTGAAACGGCCCGCCCCATCGACCCCCCACCTCCTGGGTGAACGCCGGAACAACACCGTCCGAATGCCGTTCGAACGACCCCGCCGATCCCGGCCCCAGGCGCCCGCCGGAGCCGCGATCAGCGCCCGGACCAGCACGAACACCGGCACGACCGGTCTCCTTCGGCGCCGGATCGCGTAGCGTGGAGAGTTATGCGACTCGGTGTGCTCGATGTAGGTTCCAACACGGTCCACTTCCTCGTGGTGGACGCCCATCCGGGCGCCGCCCCCCTGCCCGCCTACTCCCACAAGGCCGAGCTGCGGCTCGCCGAACTCCTCGACGAGCAGGGCGCGATCAGTGAGACCGGCGTCGAGCGGCTGATCGGCATGGTCGCCTCCTCGCTGCGGGTCGCCGAGGACAAGGGTGTGGTCGACATACTGCCCTTCGCGACCTCCGCCGTGCGCGAGGCCGCCAACGGCGAGGCGGTGCTGCGCCGGGTCGCCGAGGAGACCGGCGTCGAGCTGCGGGTGCTCTCCGGTCAGGACGAGGCCCGGCTGACCTTCCTGGCGGTCCGTCGCTGGTTCGGCTGGTCCTCCGGCCGGCTGCTCAACCTGGACATCGGCGGCGGCTCGCTGGAGATCGCCTGCGGCCTGGACGAGCAGCCCGACGCGGCCTGCTCGCTGCCGCTCGGCGCCGGCCGGCTGACCGCCCGCTGGCTGCCCGGCGACGTCGCCGACCCCGAGCAGCTGCGCGGCCTCAGGCGGCACATCCGCGCCGAGATCGCCACCGTCGTCGGCGAGATCTCCCGCCTCGGGGCGCCGGACCACGCCGTCGCCACCTCCAAGACCTTCAAGCAGCTCGCCCGGATGACCGGAGCCGCCCCGGCCGACGCCGGCCCGTACGCGGACCGCCGGCTCACCCGCAACAACCTCGCCGCCTGGCTTCCCCGGCTCTCCGCGATGACCGTCGCCGAACGGGCGCAGATCCCCGGTGTCTCCGAGGGCCGCGCCAAGCAGCTGCTGGCGGGCGCGCTGGTCGCCGACGCCGCGATGGACCTGTTCGGCCTCGACGAGCTGGACGTCTGTCCCTGGGCGCTGCGCGAGGGGATCATCCTGCGCCGCCTGGACGCCATGGACAGCGCCGCCGACCGCCGCCGGCCCGCCCTCACCCCCTGACGGACGGCGTCCGGGACGGCCGGGCGGGCACTGATCCGCTCCCCGTTCCGGGCGCGGTCCGCTTACGCTGTCTCCCGTGGCGCAACCAGCGGACGAGGACGGAACGCGGGAGGGCCGCGCTCCCGAGGACGGGCAGCCGCGGCCGGCCGCCCCGCGCCGTACCGGGCACGACGCCCCGCGCCGCACCGACCGGGACCCCGCCGCCGGACCGTCCGCCGACCGGACCCCGGATCCGGCCCCTGGCCCGCCCCCGAAGAAGGCGGCCGAGCAGGCAGGGCAGGCCGAGCAGAGTGGGAAGGCCGGGAAGGCCGAGCAACAACCCGAACAACCCGAACAGCCCGCCTCCGCCCCCCGCCCCGCCCGCCCCCGCAAGCTCACCAAGGCCGCCCGCGAGGCCGCCGGCGGCGTCGCCGAGAAGGCGGCCCGGAAGGCCGCCACCCGAGCGGCGGGCAGGACAGCGGGCAGGACGCCGGCCAGGACCACGGCCGCCGACGCCCCCGACCAGGCCGGGGCCGGGACGCCCGGCAAGGCCGGGGCCCCCGCCGCCCAGCCCGCCCGCGGCCCCGGCACCGCAGCCCGGGCGGCCGGCGCCGCCAAGGCCGCCGTCCAGTCGGTGAAGTCCGTCAAGGCCGCCCGCCAGGCCGCCGCCCGCCCCCCGCTGCTGCGCACCACCGACCGCCTGGTGCTGCCCGCCCACCCGGCCCTGCACATCCCGGACACCAAGGTCGCCCTGTCCACCGCCTCGGTCTACCCGGCCAACACCGCGATCGCCTTCGAGCTGGCCGCCAAGCTCGGCTACGACGGCGTCGAGGTGATGGTCTGGAACGACCCGGTCAGCCAGGACATCGAAGCGCTGCGCCGCCTCTCCGACGCCCACGGCATGCCGATCCTCGCCGTGCACGCGCCGTGCCTGCTGATCACCCAGCGGGTGTGGACCACCGACCCGTGGACCAAGCTGGTCCGCGCCCGGGCGGCGGCCGAGAAGCTCGGCGCGAGCGCGGTCGTCGTCCACCCGCCGTTCCGCTGGCAGCGCCAGTACGCCCGCGAGTTCGTCGAGGGCATCCACCGGATGGCGGGGGAGAGCGACGTGCGCTTCGCCGTCGAGAACATGTACCCGTGGCGCTACAAGGACCGCGAGATGCTGGCGTACGCGCCGGGCTGGGACGTCACCGACGAGGAGTACCGGCACTTCACCATCGACCTGTCGCACGTCGCCACCTCGCGGGTGGACGCCTTCGCGATGGTCGACCGGATGGGGGACCGCCTCGCGCACATCCACCTGGCGGACGGCTCGGGCTCCGGCAAGGACGAGCACCTCATCCCGGGCCGCGGCAAGCAGCCCTGCGCCGAGCTGCTGGAGCACCTCGCCCGGACCGGGTTCGACGGCCACGTGGTGCTGGAGGTCAACACCCGCCGGGCCGCGTCGCCCGCCGAACGCGAGGCCGATCTCGCCGAGGCGCTGGCCTTTACCCGCTTGCACCTGGCCACCCCCGCACGCGTACCCTGACGGCATACGAACTGCCGTACTCAGGGGGAGACATGGCGGAGCTGAACGGAACCGGAACCGGAACCAGGCCCAGCAGCGACTTCCGCGAGCTCGCGGAGTCCTTCGGCGGGGTGGCGGCGGAGTACGACCGGGCGAGGCCGTCGTACCCGGGGGAGCTGTTCGACGAGGTGGAGCGGCTGGCGGGCCGGGGCCTCAAGGGCGCGCGGGTGCTGGACGTCGGCGCGGGCACCGGGATCTCGACCCGGCTGCTGGCCGCCCGGGGCGCGGACGTGGTCGCGGTGGAGCCGAGCGCGGGCATGGCGGCCCAGTTCCTGGCCGGCAGCCCGGGCCTGGCGCTGGTCCGGGGCAGCGGCGACGAGCTGCCGTTCCACGACGACTCGGCCGACTTCGTCACCTACGCCCAGGCCTTCCACTGGACCACCCCCGAGCGCTCGGTCCCCGAGGCGATCCGGGTCCTGCGGCCCGGCGGGGCCCTCGCCGCCTTCTGGAACGTGAAGGACAGCGGCGTCGCCTGGGTGCGGGCGATGGGCGAGCGGCTCGCCGCCGCGCTGCCCGAGACCTACCACGGCTACGGCGCCGTCCACGAGTTCGCCTCCCACCTCGCCCCGTACGGGCTGCGGACCGGGAACGCCGTGCTCCACTGGGAGCGCCGGGTCAGCATCGACCACCTGATCACCGACCTCTCCTCGCGCTCCTACCTCGCCGCGCTCACCCCGCAGCGGCGCGAGCCGCTGCTGGCCGTCGAGCGCGGGGCGCTGCTGGCGGAGTTCCCGGACGGCTGGGTGATCGAGCCGTACGTGCTGCACCTCACCGTGGCCGTCACCCCGGCCTGACCGGGGGCCGGCCGGTCGCGGTCACCCCCGGCTGACCGCATCGCGGACGCGGCGTCCGCCGCCCGGACGGCGGGCGTAGGCTCGACGGACACCGCGGCCCCGCACCCTCCGAACGACCGGGGCCGCCAGCCAGCCTCCGAAGGAGTGGAGCACAGTGCCCGAGCTGAGGTCCCGTACGGTCACCCACGGTCGCAACATGGCAGGCGCCCGGGCGCTTCTCCGGGCGGCCGGCGTAGCCCGCGAGGACTTCGGCAAGCCGATCATCGCGGTCGCCAACTCCTTCACCGAGTTCGTCCCCGGGCACACCCACCTCCAGCCGGTCGGCCGGATCGTCTCCGAGGCGATCAAGGAGGCGGGCGGCATCCCCCGCGAGTTCAACACCATCGCGGTCGACGACGGCATCGCGATGGGCCACGGCGGCATGCTCTACTCGCTGCCCTCGCGCGACCTGATCGCCGACTCGGTCGAGTACATGGTCAACGCGCACTGCGCCGACGCGCTGATCTGCATCTCCAACTGCGACAAGATCACCCCCGGCATGCTGATGGCCGCGCTGCGCCTGAACATCCCGACGGTCTTCGTCTCCGGCGGCCCGATGGAGGCCGGCAAGGCCACCCTGGTCGACGGCACCGTGCGCAAGCTCGACCTGGTCGACGCGATCTCCCAGGCGGTCAACGAGAACGTCTCCGACGAGGACATCGCGATCATCGAGGAGAACGCCTGTCCGACCTGCGGCTCCTGCTCGGGCATGTTCACCGCCAACTCGATGAACTGCCTCACCGAGGCGATCGGCCTCTCGCTGCCCGGCAACGGCTCCGTCCTCGCCACCCACACCGCCCGCCGCGCCCTCTACGAGCGGGCCGGCCGCACCGTCGTCGAGATCACGAACCGCCACTACGGCCAGGACGACCCCTCCGTGCTGCCCCGCGCGATCGCCACCCGCGCGGCCTTCGAGAACGCCATGGCCCTCGACATCGCCATGGGCGGCTCGACCAACACCATCCTCCACCTGCTGGCCGCCGCCCAGGAGGCCGAGCTGGACTTCGACATGCGGGCCATCGACGCGGTCTCCCGCAGGGTGCCCTGCCTCTCCAAGGTCGCGCCCAACGGCTCGTACTACATGGAGGACGTGCACCGGGCCGGCGGCATCCCCGCCATCCTCGGCGAGCTGTACCGCGGCGGACTGCTCAACGAGGACGTGCACACCGTGCACACCGACTCGCTCGCCGAGTGGCTGAAGACCTGGGACGTCCGCGGCGGTTCGCCGTCCGCCGAGGCCGTCGAGCTGTGGCACGCCGCCCCCGGCTGCGTCCGCTCCGCGGAGGCCTTCTCGCAGTCCGAGCGCTGGGAGTCGCTGGACACCGACGGCGCCAAGGGCTGCATCCGCAGCGTCGAGCACGCCTACTCCGTCGAGGGCGGCCTCGCCGTGCTGTACGGCAACCTCGCCGAGGACGGCTGCATCGTGAAGACCGCCGGCGTCGACGAGTCGATCTGGACGTTCAGCGGCCCGGCCGTCGTCGTCGAGTCCCAGGAGGACGCGGTCGAGGCGATCCTCGCCAAGCGGGTCAAGGAGGGCGACGTCGTCGTCATCCGCTACGAGGGCCCCAAGGGCGGCCCCGGCATGCAGGAGATGCTCTACCCGACCTCCTTCCTCAAGGGCCGCGGCCTCGGCAAGGCCTGCGCGCTGGTCACCGACGGCCGCTTCTCCGGCGGCACCTCGGGCCTGTCCATCGGCCACGCCTCCCCGGAGGCCGCGTCCGGCGGCACCATCGCGCTGGTCGAGGACGGCGACACCATCGCCATCGACATCCCGGGCCGGCGGATCTCGCTGGAGGTGCCCGCCGAGGTCCTGGACGAGCGCCGCCGCGCGCTGGAGGCCGCCGGCGGCTATCGGCCGAAGAACCGCGAGCGCCAGGTCAGCCAGGCCCTGCGCGCGTACGCCGCGATGGCCACCTCCGCCGACAAGGGCGCCGTCCGGGACGTCGGCAAGCTCGGCTGACCGGGCCTGCCGCCACCGGGCCTGCCGCCACCGGCGCCACGAGGCCGCCACCGGCGCCACGAGGAGCCGTCCCGTTCACCGGGACGGCTCCTCCGCCGTTCCCGCCCGCCTGGGATACTCGGAGCCGTGACCCAGGAACCCAGCACCCCCGCCCAGCCCGCCGGCGCCCCCGAGCCGGAGCCGATCCGCTGGTTCGGCACCAGCTGGGTCGAGCGCGGCGGCGACTACCGGCTCCGCCGCGTCCTCGTCCCCGTCGGCGCCCTGCTCTGCGCCGCGGCGGCCGCCCTCGTGCTGCGCTTCGCCGTCGACGGCATCCGGGTGGCCGACAACGGCGGGTTCCTCAACGGGCTGCTGGTCGCCGCCGTCGGGATCTCCTCGCTGCTCGCCGCGCTGCGCACCTGGAAGCTGCTCGCCGAGGGCAAGGAGAACCTGACCGGCTGGATGGCCGAGGAGAAGTCGCTCGGCGTGGTCTGGATCATCGGCGGGGTCGGCGCCCTGCTCGCCTACTTCGTCCGCAGCCTGCGCGAGGCCCCGGGCGAGGCCGTCCGGCGCGCCCGCTACCAGCGGGAGCTCGACCGCCACGAGCGCCGGCAGGCGGGCCGCAGCGGGCGGCCCGGCGCCAGGACGCCGGGCCGCCGGGCCGGGCGCAGGCGCTGAGCCGCCGCCCGGGGTGGTGCGTCAGCTGCGGGTGAGCGTCCCGCAGCTGTCGTCCGGCCGCAGCTGCCGGGTGCGGTCGTACGGGTCCTCGGCCGGTCCGGACGGGTTCGGGTCCGGGGCCTGGGCCGCGGCGAACTGGTCGAACTGCGGGTGGAAGTAGCCGTCGGCGGCGCCGCACTCGCTGTTGCCGAACTCGGACCGGCTGTCCTCGAAGTAGAGCTTGCCCTTCTCGACGTCGAACTTCGCCGGGTCGTAGAAGCGGAAGGTGTCCACCCGGCGCACGATGGTGCGCGCCGTCCAGGTGTCCCCGGCCACGTCGGCCGCCGGGGTGAGCAGGCCGACCGGCTTCACCACGCCGTCCCCCGCGCCGGGGCGGGTCGGCGCCGGGCTGCCCGAGGGCTTCGGCGCCTGCGTGGGCTTCGACGCCATGGCGCGCTTGGCGGCGTCCGGGCCGGGCCGCAGCGGGTAGACGTAGGTGAAGTCGGTGTGCACCAGGACGCCGCGCTTGCCGTCGCCCTCGACGCTGATCCACCCCTGGACCCGGTAGGTGTCACCGACCGGGACGGCGTCGCGCGCGTCGAAGCGGCTGAACCAGCTGGTCGCGTCGTCCTCGGCGGAGGGCTTGGCGAGCGCCTGCTCGGCCGCCGCCCGGGTTTCGGAGCCGAGCATGGCCAGGGCCGCCTCCGGGCGGGCGCCGGCCACCGCCTTCGGGTCGAGGTTGGCCGCGGCCAGGTACGCCTTGACCAGCTCGACCTGGCCGGCGACCTGCTGGGCGGAGAACACCCCGATGGCGGGCGGCGCGCCGTCCTTGGGCTCGAACACCGTGAGGTCGGTGGGCCAGCCCTCGGCGGGGGAGCCGGCCCACGGGCGGTCGACGGTCGGCTGCTTCGGGTCGGTGGTCGGCGGCGCGGCGGTCGGCGGGCCCGTCTCCGGGGCGACGGTCGGCACGGGGGAGGAGACGGCGGCCGGGCCGCCGGAGCCGTCGCCGAAGCGCGTCGAGTACCAGGACCGCAGCCCGTCGATGTTCAGCGCGGCGAGCACCAGGGCGACGGCCAGCACCACGAACAGCGGCGTGCGCCACTCCACGGAGCGCCGCGGCCGCGAGGTGCCCCAGGCGTCCACCGGCCGGCCCTTGCGGGCGAACCGCTTCTTCGGCGGCGGTCCGTCGTTCACCGAGCGGCGGCCGCCCGGGTCGACCGGCGGGGTGTGCTTCCACTGGGCGGCGAGCATCCGGGTACGGCCCGCCTGCTCCTTGACGGAGGCACCCTGGACGAACTCCTCGTCGAGGACGAGGTCGGCGAACGGGTCCTTCCCGTCCGGTCCGGACGGGGCGGTCCCGTCCGGTTCCCGGCCCTCGGACGGGCGCGGTTCTGGGTCTTCGGCGATCGGCATCGCGCCAGTATGCCGACGGGGGGTGACAGGTGTTCGATCGGGGCCACACCGTCCGGTGAACTCGCCGACGGTGTGTACTGATCGGCCCGGTTTGTCCTCCTGGCGCGCCCGCGTTCCGCCCTCCGGTCAGCCCTTGTCGCGGGCCTGCTTCACCGAACCGACCACCCCCGCGACGGTCAGCACCATGGCCGCCGGCAGCAGTGAGAGGAGGAGCGCGCCGAACAGCCCCTCGTCCCCGATGAACAGCTGCGCCAGGGTGTTCAGCACCAGCATCCCGCCGGCCGCCGGCAGCGCCGCCTGCCAGGGGTGCCCGTTCGCCCAGCGCTGCAGCCGCCGGTCGCCGGACTCCCGGCGCAGCCGGCCGCCGACCGCGCCGACCAGGAAGAAGAAGAACAGGCCCCAGCCGACCGGACCGGCCAGCATGCTCGACGACCAGTCCCCGTCGATCAGATCGATCGCCAGGTCCGTCGCCCCCACCACCGCACCGACTCCCGCGGCCGTGCGCCACGGCCCCAAGGTCGCCGCGGCGACGGCGACCTGCCGGTTCTCACGTCGGGACATCTCTCCGTGTGCCATGACTCCACGGTGCTCCCGCGTCCACCCCCGGGCCATAGGGGAGAACCCGGAGTTTCGCCCTAAGGGGCGTGTCTGACCATTCGCGCCCGCGGGCCGTCCCGGCCGCCCGCAGAGTGGACGCTGCCGCCGGTGGCGGGCGCGCGGTGCGAGGATGGCCGCGGTACCGGAACGCGGCACCGGAGGCAAGGAGCGGCCATGACCAGCAGCGCGGCGCACGGACAGAAGATCGCCTTCCTCGGCACGGGCAAGATCGGGGAGGCCCTGCTCTCCGGTCTGCTGCGGGCCGGCAAGGACCCGGGGGACGTCCTGGTGACCGCCCGCCGCCCGGAGCGGGCCGCCGAACTGGCCGGCCGGTACGGGGTCGGCGTGGTGGCCAACACCGAGGCCGCCAAGCTCGCCGACACCCTGATCCTCGCGGTGAAGCCACAGGACATGGGCACCCTGCTGGACGAGCTGGCACCGCACGTCGCCCCGGAGCGGCTGGTGATCTCGGCGGCGGCCGGCATCCCCACCGCCTGGTTCGAGGCCCGGCTGGCGGCCGGCACCCCGGTGGTCCGGGTGATGCCGAACACGCCGGTCCTGGTCGACGAGGGCATGAGCGTCATCTCCGGCGGCTCGCACGCCACCGAGGCGCACCTGGAGCGGGCGGAGGAGATCTTCCGCTCGGTCGGCAAGGCGCTGCGGCTGCCCGAGTCCCAGCAGGACGCGGCGACCGCGCTCTCCGGCTCCGGCCCGGCGTACTTCTACTTCCTGGTCGAGGCGATGACCGACGCGGGCATCCTGCTCGGCCTGCCCCGGCAGGTGGCGCACGACCTCATCGTGCAGTCGGCGATCGGCGCCTCGGTGATGCTGCGGGACTCCGGCGAGCACCCGGTGAAGCTGCGCGAGGCGGTCACCTCGCCGGCCGGCACCACCATCGCGGCCATCCGCGAGCTGGAGAACCACGGGGTGCGGGCGGCCCTGCTGGGCGCCCTGGAGGCGGCCCGGGACCGTTCCCGGGAGCTGGCCTCCGGCGGCAAGTGACCGCCGCGGCCGGGCCGATAGGGTCGAACGCATGACCTACGAACTGGTGATCTTCGACAACGACGGTGTCCTGGTGGACAGCGAGCCGCTCTCCAACCGACTGTTGGCCGAGTACCTCACCGAGCTGGGCTACCCCACCACGATCGAGGACTCCTACCGGGACTTCATGGGCACCGCCGCCCACAAGGTGCACGACGTGATCGCCGAGCGGTACGACGGCGCACGGCTCCCGGAGGGCTTCGACGACGACTACCACGGCCGGATCTTCGACGCCTTCGCCACCGACCTCGCGGCCGTCCGGGGCGCGGACGCGCTGCTGAAGGAGCTCCAGCGGCGCTCGGTGCCCTACTGCCTGGCCTCCTCCGCCCACCACAGCTGGATCCGCTCCGCGCTGGACGCCGCAGGCCTGCGCGGCCACATCGCGCAGGAGCGGATCTTCAGCGCCCAGGACGTCGGCGTGGGCAAGCCCGCGCCGGACCTCTTCCTGCACGCGGCCCGCACCCTGGGCGTCGACCCGGCGGCCTGCCTGGTGCTGGAGGACAGCCCCAACGGGGTGCTCGCCGCCCGCGCGGCCGGCATGGACGTCTACGGCTACACCGCGCTGACCGACCCGGCGAAGCTGACCGCGGCCGGCGCCACCGGCCTGATCGCCGACCTGGCCGAGGTCCCCGCGCTGCTGGGTCGCTGAGCCCCGCACGTTCCCGTCGTGCGCACCCCCTCCCGCGATCGCCCGGCTGCCCCTACGCTCTCGCCTCACCACCGCCGTACCGGCCAGTAGCGAGGTGCATGTGCGAACCGAGGGCGCCGACAACGCCGATCGTGCCGGGAGCCCGGCGATCACGCCCGGGCTCCGGGCCGGCCGGGCCGCGCTGGCCGCGAGCTTCCTGCTCCAGGGCGTCACCTTCGCCCTGCTGGTCACCTGCATCCCGGAGATCCAGGACCGGTACGGACTGAGTGACGCGCTGCTGCCGCTCTTCCTGGCCGCCGTGCCGGTCCTGGCCGGGGTGGGGTCGATCGCCTCCGAGCGGATCGTCCGCCGCACCGGCGCGCGGGCCGTGCTGCGGGTGGTCCAGCCGGCCGTCTGCGCCACCCTCGCCGCCGTCGGCCTCGGCGACGCGCTGTGGCAACTGGCGCTCGCCCTGGGCGCCTTCGGTCTGCTGGTCGGCGCGCTGGACGCCAGTATGAACATGCTCGGGGTCGGCCTCCAGCACCGCTACGGCCGCTCCGTGCTGCTCGGCTTCCACGCCGCCTTCAGCCTCGGCGGCATCCTCGGCGCGGCCGCCGCCGGCCTCGGCGCGCACGGCGACCTCGGCCTGCCGGCGCTGTTCGCGGCGGCGGCCGCGGTGATCGCCCCGCTCGCCCTGCTGGCCGGCACCTTCCCCAGGCCTTCGGCCGGGAGGACCCCCGGCGCCGGACCCGCCGAACTCGACGACGCCGTCCGGGAGGCCGCCGAGGCCGCCGCCCGGACGATCCCCTGGCGCCCGCTGCTGCCGCTCTGCCTGGCGATGGCCTTCGCGTACATCGCCGACGCCTCGGTCTCCAACTACAGCGTCAAGTACCTGACCGACGGACTGGACAGCCCCGAGGACGTCGCCAAGCTCTCCTACCTCGGCTACATGGTGGCGATGCTGCTCGGCCGGGCGCTCGGCGACCGCGCCGTGCAGCGCTGGGGCGCCGTCCCGGTGGTGCGCGGCGGCGCCGCGCTGGCCGCGCTCGGCTTCGCGGTGGCCGCCGCCGCGCCGGGCGCCTGGGCCGGGATCGCCGGGTTCACCGTGCTCGGCCTCGGGATCTGCGCGATCATCCCGCAGGTCTTCGCGGCCGGCGGGCGGCTCTTCCCGGCCGACTCGGACGCCGCCGTGGCCCGGCTCAACCTCTTCAACTACGTGGGTTTCCTGATCGGTTCGCCGCTGGTGGGTGCCCTGGCCGACGCGAGCTCGTACCGCTGGGCGCTGCTCGCGCCGATGCTCCTGGTGCTCGCCGTCCTCCCGCTCGCCGACCGCTTCACCCCCGCCCCGGCGGTGTCCGCCCCCGCCCGGACGGCGGTCCGGGGCCAGGTCTGACCCACCCGTACGACCAGCGTTCAAGGACCCGTTGCCGGGGCGGGCCGCCCCCACCCACTACGGTGGACGCCATGCCCGAAGCCGAGCGTGACACCTCCTGCGGCCTGCACCTCTTCTGGGACGAGGCGGTCACCGCCTACGACTTCGGCCCAGGCCACCCGATGGACCCGGCCCGGCTGGCGCTCACCATGCGGCTGGTGGAGGACCTCGGCCTCGCCGCCGGACCGGGTGTCACCGTCCGGTCCGCGCCGCCCGCCGGCGAGTCCACGCTCCGCCTGGTGCACACCGCCGAGTACGTCGAGGCGGTCAAGTACGCGGCCGACCACCCCGAGCGGCAGGACGCGCGGCACGGCCTCGGCACCGACGACAACTGGTCCTTCCCCGCCGTCCACTCCGCCTCCGCGCTGATCGCCGGCCAGTCCGTCGCCGCCGCCGAGGCCGTCTGGCGCGGCGAGACCCCGCACGCGGTCAACTTCGCCGGCGGGCTGCACCACGCCATGCCCGACCGCGCCTCCGGCTTCTGCGTCTACAACGACCCGGCCCTCGCCATCGCCCGGCTGCTCGAACTCGGCGCCGAGCGGATCGCCTACGTCGACGTCGACGTCCACCACGGCGACGGCGTCCAGGAGGCCTTCTGGAACGACCCCCGGGTGCTCACCGTCTCCCTGCACGAACACCCCGCCACCCTCTTCCCGCAGACCGGCTGGGCCACCGAGACCGGCGGCCCCGGCGCCGAGGGCTCGGCCGTCAACCTCCCGCTGCCGGCCGGCACCGGCGACACCGGCTGGCTGCGCGCCTTCCACGCCCTGGTGCCCGAGCTGCTCGCCGCCTTCCGCCCGCAGGTCATGGTCACCCAGCACGGCGCCGACACCCACCTCGAGGACCCGCTCGCCCACCTCGCGGTCACCGTGGACGCCCAGCGGGCCATCGCCCAGGAACTGCACGCGCTGGCCCACGAGCACGCCGACGGCCGCTGGATCGCCCTCGGCGGGGGCGGCTACGCCGTCGTCGACGTCGTCCCGCGGACCTGGACCCACCTGGTCGCCACCGCGGCCGGCCGCCCCGTCGACCCGGCCACCGAGACCCCGGAGTCCTGGCGCGCCGAGGTCTACCGGCGCACCCGCCGCCCGGCCCCGCTGCGGATGACCGACGGTGCCCGTCCGGTCTGGCGCGACTTCGAGGCGGGATACGATCCGGCGGACCGCCTCGACCAGGCGATCCTGGCCACCCGCCGCGCCGTCCTGCCGCACCACGGCCTGATGCCCTGACCCGGGCGGCCGAATCGGTGCCACCGCTTGTGAAGACCTGGTGCCCGGTCGCGTTCCGTGCGCACGCCCCCTAGTGCAGACCGCCGATCGGCTACGTACTGCAACGGACTTATCCCTCACCGTACGAGGACTGCGCTTCTCCCTCTTCCCACTGGTACCACCCATAACTACTCTGGGGATACACGTGTGCCGGTGGAGTCACCGGAGGGGAAGCCGGTGCCTTGCACACGGGTAAGGGTCGGGTGATGGTCATGAGTTCCGGCGAACGCCCCTTGCAGGACGTCGTCTTCCTGACCGTGGCCGAGGTGGCCGCGGTCATGCGGGTCTCCAAGATGACGGTCTACCGGTTGGTGCACAGCGGTGAGCTGCCCGCCATCCGGGTCGGCCGCTCGTTCCGGGTGCCCCAGCAGGCAGTGCACGAGTACCTCAAGGAGTCCTACGTGCGGCTCGAGAGCGCGTAGGCGGGCCGGCCGGGTACGGGGTTCACCACGGTGGGCCCCGTATCCGTTCGCCCCGGATTTGCCTTGAGTTCGCCCGCCTCGGGGAGCGCGATTACGGCCCTGGGCGTGTGGAATGTAGGCTAGGCCCTCCGTCAGTCGTATGGACTCCGTCTCTCACGGGCGAGAGTCTCAGTGAGCGAGGGTTGTTCCGTGGGCTCTGTCATCAAGAAGCGTCGCAAGCGTATGGCCAAGAAGAAGCACCGCAAGCTTCTCAAGCGCACGCGCGTTCAGCGTCGCAACAAGAAGTAAGCGTCCCCGGCCGCGCCTTGCGCGCCCAGCGCTTCGCACCGCCCGCCCAGGCCCTCGTGGCCGGGGCGGGCGGTGTCGTTTCCCGGCCCGCCGCGGCGGCGCGGTACGGTGCACGCAGGTCTCCCGGGCCGAGGAAATGGGGTGCAGCGCTGTGGGAACGGTCGTGCTCGTCACCGGCGTGGCCCGCCACCTCGGCGCGCGCTTCGCCGCCGAGCTGCGCCGCCGGCCGGGGGTGGACCTGGTGGTCGGCGTGGACGTGCAGCCGCCGCGCCCGGCGCCGCGCGCGCTCGCGGAGCCGGACGGGCCCGCCGCGCCGTACCGCTTCCACCGGCTCGACCTGCGCCGTCCCGCCGTGGCGCGGGTGATCGCCGAGCACGGCGTCGACACGGTCGTGCACCTCGCGGTCAGCGCCACCGGGCTGGGCTCCACCCACCGCTCCGCGGTGAAGGAGTCCAATGTGATCGGCACCATGCAGCTGCTCGGCGCCTGCCAGAAGGCGCCGGGGGTGCGGCGGCTGGTGGTGAAGTCGACCACCGGCGTCTACGGCTCGGCGCCGCGCGACCCGGCGGTGTTCACCGAGCGGACCCAGCCGAAGGTGCTGCCGGGCGGCGGCTTCGCCAAGGACGCCGTCGAGGTGGAGGGCTACGTCCGCGGCTTCGCCCGGCGCCGCCCGGACGTCGCGGTCACCGTGCTGCGGTTCGCCAACATCGTCGGCCCGGGCGCCGACACCCCGCTGAGCGACTACTTCGCGCTGCCGGTGCTGCCGACCGTCCTCGGCTACGACCCCCGGCTGCAGTTCGCGCACGAGGACGACGTGGTCGAGGTGCTCTGCCGGTCCGCCTTCCCGGCCGAGCCGGGCACCGTGAACACCGGCACCCTCAACGTCGCGGGGGAGGGCGTGCTGCTGCTCTCCCAGTGCGCCCGCCGACTGGGCCGGCCGACCCTGCCGCTGCTGCTGCCCGCCGTCAGCTGGATGGCCGGGCTGGCCCGGCAGACCCGGCTGGTCGACGTCTCGCCCGAGCAGCTGCGGCTGCTGACCCACGGCCGGGTGGTGGACACCGCGCGGCTGCGCGAGGCGTTCGGCTACCGCCCGGCGTTCACCACCCCGGAGGCCTTCGCGGACTTCGCCGCCGCGCAGTCGCCGGGCCTGCTGCCGCCGCGGCGGCTGACCGCCGTCACCGACGGCCTGGCCGCGCTGCTGGCCGGGCCCGCCGCCGACGCCGCCATCGCCCGACCGCACCGACCCAGGAGCTGAACCCGCATGAGTGCCGCCGCCGAGAACGCGCCGGGCGAGGCGAAGGTCATCCCGATCGAGTCCGCCCCCAGCTGGAGCGAGCCCCCGGCCGGCGGCCCCGGCCTGGCCGACCGGGTCGCCGACGCCGTCGGCGGCGCGTTGGCCGGGCGGCTCGGCGCCGCCGCGACCCGGGCGTTCGGCAAGGGCTGGGAGGACCGGGCCGCCGACGGCCTGTCCTTCCTGCGCCGCCGGATCACCGGCGACTACGAGGTCGACGAGTTCGGCTTCGACCGGGAGCTCACCGAGGAGGTGCTGCTCGGGCTGCTGCGGCCGCTGGCGGAGAAGTACTTCCGGGTGGAGGTGCGCGGGATCGAGAACATCCCGGCGCAGGGCGGCGCGCTGATCGTCGCCAACCACTCCGGGACGATCCCGCTGGACGCGCTGATGACCCAGGTGGTGATCCACGACCACCACCCGGGGCACCGGCACCTGCGGATGCTCGCCGCCGACCTGGTGTTCGTGCTGCCGGGCGTCAACGAGCTGGCCCGCAAGGCCGGGCACACCCTGGCCTGCAACGAGGACGCCAGGGCGCTGCTGGAGCGCGGCGAGCTGGTCGGGGTCTGGCCGGAGGGCTTCAAGGGGATCGGCAAGCCGTTCGCCGAGCGGTACAAGCTGCAGCGGTTCGGCCGGGGCGGCTTCGTCTCCTCGGCGCTGCGGGCGGGGGTGCCGATCGTGCCGTGCTCGATCGTCGGGGCGGAGGAGACCTATCCGATGATCGGGAACCTCAGGACGGTGGCCCGGCTGCTGGGCCTGCCGTACGTGCCGATCACGCCGACCTTCCCGTGGCTGGGGCCGCTCGGGGCGGTGCCCCTGCCGACCAAGTGGATCATCGAGTTCGGCGAGCCGATCCCCACCGACCGGCACCCGGCGGAGGCGGCGGACGACCCGATGCTGGTCTTCGACCTGGCCGACGAGGTGCGGGAGACCATCCAGCACACGCTCTACCAGCTGCTGGTGCAGCGGCGGTCGGTGTTCTTCTGACGGCCGGCCCGGGCGGTGGCCCGGGCGGCGACCGACGCGGGCGGGCCCCGGCGGACACCAGGTCCGCCGGGGCCCGCGCCGTCCCCGACCGTCAGCCGCCGAGGATCCGCAGACCGGGCAGCAGGCCCGGGATCAGCGGGGGCACCTCGACGCCCTGCTGGGCGGCACCGCCGCTCGCGCCGCTCGGCGTCTCGGTCGGCGCCGCCGGGGACTGGTCCGGCACCGGCGCCGGAGCGGCGTCCGCACTGGGCGAGGGCTTGACGCCGGTGAGCCCGCTGGTGAGGTCGTCGACCAGGCCGCCGACCGGGGCCGGGACGAGGTTGGCCGGGCCGCCCGTCAGCGGTGCGGCCGGCGCGGCGGGGGCCGCCGGGGCGGGGATGCCGCCCTGGGCCGGGGTCTGCGGGGCGCCGCCCGGCCTGCCGCCGACCGCGCCGGCCGCCGGGCCGCCGGTGACGCCGCCCTGGGCGGGCGCGTCGCCGACCGCCGGGTTGCCGCCGGGCGCCGCCCCGGCGGACGGCGCGCCGGAGCCGCCGGTGCCCGCACCGTGGGTACCGCCGCCCGCCCCGCCGCCGGCCGGCGCACCGCTCTTGGCGGGCTGCTGGACCAGACGCAGGGGCGCGACGTCCTGGCTTATGTCGTCGAAGAGCTGGTCCACCAGGTGGGCCTGCGGGGTGAGCTGGACCGGGAGCCGGGACTGGAGCTCGGCCCAGGTGCCGTCCTCGTCCTGGGCGAAGCCCGCCAGGGTCCGCATCGGGTCGAGCGAGCCGTTGGTGCGGTAGACGGCGCGCAGCAGGTCGCGCCCCTTGAGGGCGTCGGCGTGCATGGCGTCCAGGGCCTTGCGGACCTGCTCGACGGTGCCCGGGCTGAGCGCGCCGCCGGAGCCGGTCCGGCCGACCAGGGACCTCGCCTCGCCGAGGCGGGTGGCCGCGTTGTCGAGGAACAGTTCGCCGCGTTCGCTGTCGGAACCCGCGAGGTTGAGCCGCAGGCCCTCCAGGCCGCGCTTCATGCCGTACAGCGGGTCGCCGGGAAGGGCGTTGCCGCTGGCGGCCGCGGCGCCGGCGAAACTGCCGACGGCGAGGCCGGCGACCAGTCCGCCGATCGCGAACCGGCGGCTCCAGCGGCCGCGCGGCGCGGTGCGGATGGCCCGGTGGCGGCGCTGCCGTGGCACGGTGGCGCCCGGGCCGCCCGCGAAGGCCTGCTCGAACGCGGCCACCAGCTGGGCGCGTTGGACGGTCCGGACCTCGTGGCCGAGTTCCGGGGCGGGCAGCGCGCGCAGCGCGCCGACCGTGCCGATGAGTTCCGCCATCGCGGCCGAACCGGCGTGTCCGCCGGCGGTGTCGGCCGTTCCGTCACCGTCGGCGGCGCCTTGCTCCGCCTGGCGGGCCTCCAGCGCCTCGGCGAAGGCCTTCGCCCGCCGGTGCTCCAGGACGTTTGCCGTCACGGGTCACCTCCCTTCGTCGTTGTCGACACCCCGGCCTGCCGGACGGTTGCCCCGGCAAGCCATAGCCACTCCATCGGGTGAGAGGTCGCAATTCGGCTTGACCGTACGCCTGGTGGGGGCTTGCACGTTGGCCAACGAGCGGTGCGGGCGGTCGGTTACGCGCGGCTGATCATCGGACCGACCGTTCACCCGGATGTGTCGGGCCGCCCCGGAAGGTGACGGCCCGCTCCCTATCTCTCCCGCCGCTTCCCCGGAGCCCGCCCCGGAACACCGCCGGCTCACCGCGCGTCCGGCGGGAGCAGACGGGCCAGGGTGCGCACGGCGCGGTACTGGAGGGTCTTGATGGCGCCCTCGTTCTTGCCCATGATCCGGGCGGTCTCGGCGACCGAGAGTCCCTGCAGGAAGCGGAGGGTGACGCACTCCTGCTGCTGCGGGTTCAGCCGGCGGACGGCCTCCAGCAGGGCGGCGTTGGAGAGCGACTCCAGCACCGACTCCTCGGGGCTGCGCTCGCACTCGTTGGAGTCGAGCATCTCGCCGGTGGTGACCTCCAGCCGGAAGCGGCTGGACTTGAAGTGGTCGGCGACGAGGTTGCGGGCGATGGTCACCAGCCAGGCGCCGAAGTCCCGGCCCTGCCAGGTGAAGGTGCCGATCCGGCGCAGCGCGCGCAGGAACGTCTCGCTGGTGAGGTCCTCGGCGGTGGCCCGGCTGCCGACCCGGTAGTAGATGTAGCGGTAGACGGTGTCCGCGTAGTGGTCGTAGAGCCGGCCGAAGGCCTCGCTCTCGCCGGCCTGGGCCCGCTCGACCAGCTCCATGATCGGGTTGTGCTCGGTCTCGTAGCCGGGGCCGGTGGTGGTGCGGGACCGGCTGCGGCCGCCGGTGGTGCCGGTGCGCCCGCGCGCGCCGGTGCCCGCCGATCCGGCGGCGGTGGTGCGCAGCAGCGGGCCGCCGGCGGCGGGTCCGTGGCCGGACGGGGCTCCGGCGGGCACCAGTTGGGGGGTGACGGCGAGCTGGCTGCGGAGCAGGGTGCGCAGCAGTTCCAGGCCGGTGGAGATCTGCCGGGGCGGGACGGGGCGGCCGCGGAGGCTGGTGCGGGAGCGCAGGGGCGCGGACGACGGGCGGGAGGGTGCAGGCGCGTCGTTCCGGACGGGTGGGTACACGGGACTCCCAGAGGCAGAACTGTGGACGGATCACCTCCGCCTGCGCGGAGAGCACGTCCGTCCCGCCCGGTCGTACCTGGGGCGGGTGGGTGACGTGCATCCAGGAGAGAATAACGCTTTGTGCAATGACAGCTACACCGTGTGGTCGAAGTGGTCGTTTGGGATCCGCATGGGGCGCATATCCGGCTGACACTGACCGAACGTGTCGGCGATCGTCTGGCTCAATGTGACAGAACGAGTGCGCCGGGTGACCGATTCGGGTGCGCGCCGGGCGGTTTCCCGGCTCGGCGGCCGGATAATCCCCGACTTTCGCGAGCTGGCGAACGATCAGATCCGGTCACGGGGTGGCGGGTTCGGTCGACGGGCCCGGACGGCCCCGCGACGCGCGGGAGTTCGCCCGTACGGGCGGCCTGGTCAGCGTGCGGATTGACCGCGCTCACCCCGGCGAGGGGCGCCCGGACGAGGGGCGCGGAGCGGGTCCGCGGCGCGCTCCGGCCGGGCCGTCGGGCGTGGCGGCTCAGCCGCGGCGGCGGCGGTGCAGCGCGACCCCGGCCGCGGTGGCGCCGGCCGCCACACCGAGCGCGGCGGCCGCCGGCAGGCCCACCCGGGCCGCCTTCCGCCCGGTCCGGAAGTCCCGGACCCGCCACCCCTGCGCCCGGGCGTGCCGCCGCAGCGCGCCGTCCGGGTTCACCACGTACGGGTGGCCGACCAGCGAGAGCATCGGGATGTCGTTGGCCGAGTCGCTGTAGGCGGCGCACCGGTCGAGGTCCAGCCGCTCGCGCCGGGCCAGCGCGCGCACGGCGGCCGCCTTGGCCGGCCCGTGCAGCAGCTCGCCGACCAGCCGGCCGGTGTACGCGCCGTCGCGGGCCTCGGCGACGGTGCCGAGCGCGCCGGTCATGCCGAGCCGGGCCGCGATGATCCGGGCCACCTCCACCGGGGCGGCGGTGACCAGCCAGACCCGCTGCCCGGCGTCCAGGTGCATCTGCACCAGCGCGCGGGTGCCCGGCCACACCTTGTCGGCGATGACGTCCTCGAAGACCTCCTCGCAGAGCGCCTCCAGGTCGGCGGTCCGCTTGCCGGCCACCACGCCGAGCGCGGTGTGCTTGGCGTCCGCCATGTGCTCCGGGTCCTCGGCGCCGTGCAGCCGGAACCAGGCCTGCTGCCAGGCGAACCGGGCGATGTCCCGGCGGCTGAGGAAGCCGCGCCGGTAGAGGCCGACGCCGAGGTAGAAGATCGCGGCGCCGCGCAGGATGGTGTTGTCGCAGTCGAAGAACGCGGCGGCGCGGGGGTCGTCCGGCTCGGGTGTGTGGTTGCCCTCGGGGGCCCTGGGCGTCTTGCCGCGCTTGGCCGACCGGTCCTCCGCGGGCTCCTTCGCCCCCTCGGGCGCCACGGCGGGCGGCTCCGGCGCGGCCCGAAGGGCGGCCTCCGCCGCCTCGGCCGCGGCCTCGCCCGCCAGGGCGGTCCGCGAGCCGGTGGAGCGCCTTGTCTGGATGAGCCTTCGGAGCACGGCCATGTCATCGAGCATAGCCAGCGACCTGGGCGGCGGCCGTGACGGCGGCGTGCCCGGCGGGTGAACGGGAGGACGGCCGGTCGCGTCCGGCCCGCTTGTAGGGGCGTCGCACAATGGCGGGGTGAGCCCACTGCTGCGACGTGACAAGAACCCGGGGCCGAAGCCGGCCGACCGGACGGTGACCCTGGTGGCCAAGCCCGGCTGCCACCTGTGCGACGACGCCCGGGAGGTGATCGTCCGGGTGACCTCCGAGCTGGGCGCGGCCTTCGAGGAGAAGGACATCACGCAGGACGAGGAGCTCTACCGGCGCTACTGGGAGCAGATCCCGGTCACCTTGATCGACGGCCGCCAGCACGACTTCTGGCGCGTGGACGAGAAGCGCCTGCGCACCGCCCTCGGCGCCTGACCCCACCCGTCCCCGGCGCGGCCTCCCCGCCGGTGGCGCCCCGCCGACCCCGCCGTCCGGCGGGGGCGGTTCGCCGAATCGTTGTGAAGATTCCGCGTGCGCGGATTGGGGCACCCCCCGGCGCCCGGCTTACGATCGAACTCGTTTGCGCCCATGGGGGGCTGAGCACGCGAGGAGTGCCGCCATGCTTCCCGGCCCGCCCCCGGCAGCGCCCGCCGACCCGTCGGCCGCGCGCGGGGGCTTCGCCGTGGTGGACGTGGAGGCGACCGGCCGCAGCCCCTGGCGGCACCGGGTGGTCGAGGTGGCCGTGGTGCTGCTGGACGAGCGGCTCCGCGCGGAGGGCGAGTTCTGCACGCTGCTGGACCCGCTGGGTCCGGTCGGCCCGACCCATGTGCACCGGATCGCGCAGGAGGACGTCGAGGGCGCCCCGCGGTTCCGCGAGATCGCGCCGAGGCTGCTGGAGCTGCTGGCCGGCCGGGTGCTGGTCGGCCACCACGTCACCTGCGACCAGGCCTTCCTGGATCGCGAGTTCGCCCGGATCGGGGTGCCGCTGCCGCCGGTGCCGCTGCTCTGCACCATGCGGCTGGCCCGCGCCCACCTGCCGGAGGCCGGCGGTTTCGGCCTGGCGGCCTGCGTGGCGGCGGCCGGCCTCGGCGCCTTCGCCGCGCACACCGCGCTGGGCGACGCCCGCGCCACCGCCGCTCTGCTGCGGCACTGCCTGGACGCGCCGTCCTGCCCGCCGGGGGACTGGGCGGAGCCGCTGCGGGAGGCGGCCCGGGTGCCGTGGCCGCGGCTGGGGCGGGCGCGCTCCCGCCCGTCGGGCGAGCCGGTCCCGCTGCTCCCGCGCGACCCCGCGCGCCCGGCCCCGGTGCCCTCTGCGCGCGAGCTGCCGGACCGCCTCCCGTACGGTCCGCGGCCACCCGTTGCACCGCCCCCGGCGACGGCCCGGAAATCGGCCGGTGCTATGCGTTCGACGGCGTGATGCGCATCACTGTGCAGGGACAAATCGGACACCATCTTTGTGCACACGTTCACAAACGCATAGCCTGGCTGCCAAAGCCCAGCTTCACCCACAGGAGCACCGTGGCAATCGGCCGATCACCACAGAGCAGTTCGCAGACGCCCGACCCGGGCGCCGCGCGCCGACCCTCGCGTGCCCGGGGAATCCCGGAGGCGACGGTCGCGCGGCTGCCCCTCTATCTGCGCGCGCTCACCGCGCTCTCCGAGCGCTCGGTGCCGACCGTCTCCTCCGAGGAACTGGCCGCCGCGGCCGGAGTGAACTCCGCCAAGCTCCGCAAGGACTTCTCCTACCTGGGCTCCTACGGCACCCGCGGCGTCGGCTACGACGTCGAGTACCTCGTCTACCAGATCTCCCGCGAGCTGGGCCTGACCCAGGACTGGCCGGTCGTCATCGTCGGCATCGGCAACCTCGGCCACGCGCTCGCCAACTACGGCGGCTTCGCCTCCCGCGGCTTCCGGGTCGCCGCCCTGCTCGACGCCGACCCGGCCGTGGTCGGCAGCAGCGCGGCCGGCCTGCCCGTGCGCCACATGGACGAACTGGAGTCCATCGTGGAGAGCCAGCACGTCTCGATCGGCGTCATCACCACCCCGCCCGGCGCGGCCCAGCAGGTCTGCGACCGGCTGGTCGAGGCCGGCGTCACCAGCATCCTGAACTTCGCCCCGACCGTGCTGACGGTCCCGGACGGCGTGGACGTGCGCAAGGTGGACCTCTCCATCGAGCTGCAGATCCTCGCCTTCCACGAGCAGCGCAAGGCCGGCGACGAGCCGGACCGCACCGAGTCCGTGCTCGACCGGGCCCCCGGCCCGGTCCGCGCCGCCGCCGCCAAGCTCCGCCGGGCGGCGGGGGGCAGCGGCAAGACGCGGGCGGCCGCCGAGGACGCGGACCCGGCGGCGAAGGGCAAGCCCGGCAAGGCCGGCGAGGGCGAGCTGTCCGCGGTGATGCCGGCATGAGCACCGAGATTCGTGGGACCAGGGAGCGGGCGTGAGTCTTCTCGTCGTAGGGCTGAGCCATCGCACGGCCCCGGTCGGCGTGCTGGAGCGCGCCGCGCTGACCGGTGGCGTGCCGACCCGGCTGCTGCACGACGCGGCCGCCTCCGCGACCGTCGCCGAGGCCGCGCTGCTGAACACCTGCAACCGGATCGAGCTGTACGCCGACGTGGACAAGTTCCACGCCGGCGTCGCCGAGCTGTCGCTGCTGCTCGCCCACCACAGCGGGGTGGACCTGGAGGAGCTGACCTCGCACCTCTACGTCCACTACGAGGACCGCGCCGTCCACCACCTCTTCTCGGTGGCCTGCGGCCTGGACTCGATGGTGGTCGGCGAGGGCCAGATCCTCGGCCAGCTGCGCGACGCCCTGGCCAAGGCCCAGGAGGAGCACACCGCCGGGCGCGGCCTGAACGAGCTGTTCCAGCAGGCGCTGCGGGTCGGCAAGCGCGCGCACAGCGAGACCGGCATCGACAAGGCCGGCCAGTCGCTGGTGACCTTCGGCCTGGAGCAGGTCGCGGCCGGCGCGGGCGAGATCGCGGGCAAGCGGGCGCTGGTCGTCGGCGCGGGCTCGATGAGCTCGCTGGCCGCCGCCACCCTGGTCCGCTCGGGCGTGACCGACCTGCTGATCGCCAACCGGACGCCGGCCCGCGCCGAGCGGCTGGTCGAGATCCTCGGCGTGGACATCGCCCGCACCCTGGAGCTGTCCAAGGTGCCCGAGGCCCTGGCCGACGTCGACCTGGTGATCTCCTGCACCGGCGCGGCCGGCGTGGTGGTCAAGGCGGACGACGTCGCCGCCGCGGTCGCCTCCCGCGCCTCCTCCACCCCGCTCGCCTTCCTCGACCTCGCCATGCCGCGCGACGTCGACCACGCCGTGCACGAGCTGCCCGGCGCGCTGCTGGTCGACCTGGAGAGCCTCTCGCACGCCCACGCCGCCACCCCCGGCGCGGGCGACGTCGACGCCGTCGCCGGCATCGTCTCCGACGAGGTCACCGCCTTCGGCGCCGCCCAGCGGGCCGCGCGGATCGCCCCCACCGTGGTGGCGCTGCGCGCGATGGCCTCCGAGGTGGTCGCCGCCGAGCTGGGCCGTCTGGACTCCCGGCTGCCCGGAATGGACGAGCGCTCGCGCGCCGAGATCGGCCAGACCGTCCGCCGGGTGGTCGACAAGCTGCTGCACGCGCCCACCGTGCGGGTGAAGCAGCTGGCCGCCGAGCCGGGCGGCGCCTCCTACGCGGAGGCCCTGCGCGAACTCTTCGACCTCGACCCGGCCGCGGTGCACGCGGTTTCGGGCACCCCTATCGGCACCCAGCAGCCTGCGGGCGGGGGCGCCGGATGAACCGTCAGCCATCCCACGAGTACCACCGGGACGATCACCTCATGAATGGTCAACCGCTCACCGGCCGGACGCCGGACGCCACCGCCGCACCCCTGCGGCTCGGCACCCGGCGCAGCGCGCTCGCCATGGCCCAGTCGGGCATGGTCGCCCGTGAGGTGACCCGCCTCACCGGGCGCGCCGTCGAGCTGGTGGAGATCACCACCTACGGCGACACCTCCCGCGAGGCGCTGGCCCAGATCGGCGGCACCGGGGTGTTCGTCTCCGCGCTGCGCGACGCACTGCTGGAGGGCCGGATCGACTTCGCCGTGCACTCCCTCAAGGACCTGCCGACCGCGGGCGCCGAGGGCCTGGTGCTGGCGGCCGTCCCGCAGCGCGAGGACAGCCGCGACGCCCTGGTGGCGCGCGAGGGCCTGGCGCTGGGCGAACTGGTCGAGAAGCTGGCCGGCGCCGGCCGCCCGGCCCGGATCGGCACCGGGTCGCCGCGCCGGATGGCGCAGCTGAACGCCTGGGCCCGGGCCAACGGCGCCCAGCTGGAGACGGTCGCGATCCGCGGCAACGTGGACACCCGGATCGGCTTCGTCACCTCCGGCGAGCTGGACGCGGTGGTGCTGGCCACGGCCGGCCTGAACCGGCTCGGCCGGGCCGCCGAGATCACCGGGCACCTCGACCCCGAGCTGATGATCCCGGCCCCGGGCCAGGGCGCCCTCGCCGTCGAGTGCACCACCGCGAACACCGGACTGGCCGCCGCGCTGTCGGCCCTCGACCACGCCCCCACCCGGGTCGCGGTGGCCGCCGAGCGCGCCCTGCTGGGCGCCCTGGAGGCCGGCTGCTCCGCGCCGGTCGCCGCGCTGGCCGGCTGGGAGCACCAGACCGAACTGCGGCTGGAGGGCGTGGTCGGCACCGTCGACGGCGCCACCCTGCTGAAGATGTCCGCCCACGGTCCGATCGTCCTCGACGAGACCGCCGAGCAGCAGGCGGCGGCCCTCGGCCGCGCGCTGGCCGCCCGGCTGCTCGACGCGGGCGCGGCCGCCCTGATGGGGGAGCGAGCCCGATGAGCCCCACCACCGCCACCGACAGCCCGTTCCCGGCGGACAGCCCGTTCGGGGGCACCGTCCCCGCCAACGGCCGCTGCACCTTCCTGGGCGCGGGCCCCGGCGACCCGGGCCTGCTGACCCTGCGCGCGGTCGAGGTGCTGGCCTCCGCCGACGTGCTGGTCGCCGACCCGCTGACCGCCGCCACGGTGCGCAGCCACTGTCCGTCCGGTGTGCAGGTGCACACCCCGGGCGCGGAGGGGCCGGACTTCGACCTGGCCCACCTGGTGGCCGAGGCCGTGCGGTCCGGCAAGCACGTGGTGCGGACCGTCGACGGCGACCCGGGCCTGGACGGCTGCGCGGCCGAGGAGATGCTCGGCTGCGCCGGTGCCGGGATCGCCTTCGAGGTGATCCCGGGCGTCGCCCAGTCGGTCGGCGTACCGGCCTACGCGGGCGTGCCGCTGCGCGGCGCGGCCGGTACCGACGTGCGCTTCGTGGAGGCCGCCGCGCTGCTGGCCGGCTCCCCGGTGGACCTGGGCGCGCCGGAGACCACCCTGGTGGTGCGCACCACCCTGGGCCAGCTGCCGGCCACCGCCAACGCGCTGGTCTCCAACGGCCGCAAGCCGGACTCCGCGCTGAGCGCGACGCTCTCCGGCACCACCACCCGCCAGCGCACCTTCACCGCGACGCTGGCCTCCATCGCGGCGGACCTCAAGGCCGCCCGGGTGCTGCCCTCCCCGGTCTCCGCCCCGGTGGACCCGGCCACCCCGGTCATAGCCGTGGTCGGTGAGCAGGTCGCCCACCGCGCCTCGCACTCCTGGTTCGAGACCAAGCCGCTGTTCGGCTGGAACGTGCTGGTGCCGCGCACCAAGGAGCAGGCGTACGGCCTCTCCGAGCAGCTGCGCTCGTACGGCGCGGTGCCGCAGGAGGTGCCGACCATCGCGGTCGAGCCGCCGCGCACCCCGCAGCAGATGGAGCGGGCGATCAAGGGCCTGGTCACCGGCCGCTACGAGTGGATCGCCTTCACCTCGGTGAACGCGGTGCGCGCGGTGCGCGAGAAGTTCGAGGAGTACGGCCTGGACGCCCGGGCGTTCGCCGGGATCAAGGTCGCGGCGGTCGGCGAGTCCACCGCGCAGGCGCTGGTGGACTTCGGCGTGAAGCCGGACCTGGTGCCGTCCGGCGAGCAGTCCGCGGCCGGGCTGCTGGAGGACTGGCCGCCGTACGACCCGGTGTTCGACCCGATCGACCGGGTGCTGCTGCCGCGTGCCGACATCGCCACCGAGACCCTGGTGGCCGGCCTGGTCGAGCTGGGCTGGGAGGTCGACGACGTGACGGCGTACCGGACGGTGCGCGCCTCGCCGCCGCCGGCCGAGACCCGTGAGGCGATCAAGGGCGGCGGTTTCGACGCGGTGCTGTTCACCTCGTCCTCGACCGTGCGGAACCTGGTCGGCATCGCGGGCAAGCCGCACAACGTGACGGTCATCGCCTGCATCGGCCCGGCCACCGCCAAGACCGCCGAGGAGCACGGCCTGCGGGTCGACGTGATGGCCCCGGCCCCGTCGGCGGCCGCGCTGGCCCAGGCGCTGGCAGACTTCGGGGCCAAGCGGCGGGACACCGCGACCGCCGCGGGCGAGCCGGTCTACCGGCCCAGTGAGCGTCGTCCGGGCTCGCGCCGCAAGGCCGCCCGCTGACGTAGAGGCCGGGGGCGGCCGACCGCCGTCCCCGGCACCGCACCATCGTTCGGAGAGAGAAGCCGTGTCCGCCGAATTCCCGTACGTCCGCCCGCGCCGCCTGCGCTCGACCCCGGCGGTGCGCCGCCTGGTCGCCGAGACCCGGCTGCACCCGGCGGAGCTGATCCTGCCCGCGTTCGTCCGCGAGGGCATCACCGAGCCGAAGCCGATCTCCTCGATGCCCGGCGTGTTCCAGCACACCCGGGACACCCTGCGCAGGGCCGCGGTGGAGGCCGCCGAGGCGGGGGTCGGCGGCATCATGCTGTTCGGCCTGCCCGAGGTGAAGGACGCGGTCGGCTCCGAGGGGACCAACCCGGACGGCATCCTCCAGCAGGCGATCCGCGACGTGGTGGCGGAGGTCGGCGACCGGCTCGTGGTCATGTCGGACCTCTGCCTGGACGAGTTCACCGACCACGGCCACTGCGGCGTGCTGGCCGAGGACGGCGCCGTGGACAACGACGCCACCCTCGCGCGCTACGCCGAGATGGCGGTGGTGCAGGCCGAGGCCGGCGTCCACATGGTCGGCCCGTCGGGCATGATGGACGGCCAGATCGGCGTGATCCGCCGGGCGCTGGACGAGGCGGGGCACCAGGGCGTGGCCGTGCTCGCCTACACCGCCAAGTACGCCTCCGCCCTGTACGGGCCGTTCCGCGAGGCCGTCAACTCCTCGCTCAAGGGCGACCGCAAGAGCTACCAGCAGGACCCGGCCAACGCCCGGGAGGCGCTGCGCGAGCTGGAGCTGGACCTCGCCGAGGGCGCCGACCTGGTGATGGTCAAGCCCGCCATGCTCTACCTGGACGTCCTGCGGCAGGTCGCCGACGCCTCCCCGGTGCCGGTCTCCGCGTACCAGATCTCCGGCGAGTACGCGATGGTGGAGGCCGCCGCCGCCAACGGCTGGATCGAGCGGGAGCGCACCATCCTGGAGACCCTCACCTCGATCCGCCGGGCCGGCGCCGAGCAGATCCTCACCTACTGGGCCGTCGAGGCCGCCCGGATGCTCAAGTAGCACCCGCGCAGCCACCAGGCGAGCGCACGAAGGCCGGGCCCCCGACGTGAGGGCCCGGCCTTCGTGCGCTCGTCCTACCAGCCGCCGAGGTGGGCGAAGCCCTCCACGCCGCCGACGGCGTCGGTGGAGGTGGCGGCACCCCAGCCGTGGGCGCCGGCCTTGATGTGCGAGGTGTGGGCGATGCCCCACAGCTCGCCGGCCGCGAACACCGGGTCGGCGGAGGCGGCGAACTCGCCGCCGCCGGCGACGCCGACGTGCGCGGACGCCGCCGGGACGGCGAGGCCGGCCAGCGCCAGCGCGCCGATGGCGGTCAGGGTGATCTTGCCCAGCGTTTTCTTCATGGATCTGCCCTTTCTTCCGGAGCGCCCGGTGCGGACGCTCTGCCTGTGGGGGTGCGCCCGGACGCCCGGAGGGCCCGGGGACCAGACGTCCCCGGGCCCTCCGTCGCGCCGTGCGGCTGGATCAGCCGATCAGGTGCGAGACACCCGCGTCGCCCGAGGACTGGGTGTTCTGGCCGACGTTGCAGATCTGCTTCGGGGTGCTGTTGAGGATCGGAACCTCGACCGGGACGGCGATGCCGAGGACGCCGACCGCCACGTTGTGGATCTCCGGCAGGCAGATGTTGGCGTTGTCCAGGGTGTGGAAGTTCGGGCTGTGGTCGCCGTGGGTGCCGGTCTGGTTGGTGCCGCCGTTGCCCTGGGCCGAGACGGCGGCGCCGTCCGAGTCGGCGATGGCGCCCGCCGAGCCGGCGGACATCGCGATGGCGGCGGCCGCGAGGCCGGCGGCGGCGAGAGACTTCTTGATCATTTCGGTGTTCCTCTCGGGGGTGAATCGGGGAGCGATTCGAAGGTGGTCGGTTCGGAAGGGGTGACGCTGCCGGGGCGAGCGGGTCAGCCGATGAGGTGGGAGACCCCGGCGTCGCCCTTGCTCTGGGTGCCCTGGCCCTGGGTGCAGTACTGCTTGCCACCGCTGTTGGCGATCGGGACCTCGACCGGGACGGCCACACCGAGTACGCCGACGGCGATGTTGTGGATCTCCGGCAGGCAGACGTTCGCGTTGTCCAGGAAGTGGAAGTTCGGGCTGTGGTCGCCGACGGTGCCGGTGAAGTTGGTGCCGCCGTTGCCCTGGAACGACCCGGCGGCGCCGTCCGCGTCGCCGATGGCCGAGGCCGGCGCGGCGGCGGCGGCCAGCGCGGCGGCGGCCAGGCCGGCGGCGGCGAAGGACTTCTGGATCATGAGGAGATCCCTCTCTGAAAAACTCGGTTTCCGTGCGGTTTCCGTGCGTACGACGCGTACAACGCCCAGACCCGGTCTGCGGTCACTGACGTCCAGATCAAAGAATCACGGCACGGAAGGTTACGGGGATTTTGGAAAAGAGTCCGGGAGGCGCGGCGGCCGACGGTTTCCGGTCGGATTATTAACCCGAACCGGTTAACCAGCGCATTCGGGATGCCGGTCGCTCGTTGAGCCATTGCTTTCGGCTGCGCCCGCGCAGCCGTCTCCCCATGGATCTCCAGTACGGACAGGCAGAACGGTGAAAAGCATGAGGTTCTCCAAGCGGGCCGGCGCGATGCTGCTGGCGGTCGGTGCGGGCGTGCTCGCCTCCCAGGGAGCGGCGTCCGCCGCCCCGGTCGGCCCCGAACAGGTGGGGGCGCTGGAGGACCAGCTGGCCACCCAGCAGGTGCCGGTGGACATCCCGCTGGCGCCGCTGGACAGCCGGATCTCGGCCGGCATCCCGACCTCGCTGGTGATGCCGCCGGCGCCCGGCCACACCACCGGGGACGCGCTGCTCCCGGAGCGCATCGTGCCCGCGCTCGGCATCGGCAGGGTCGGCCCGACCGCCAAGGCCGAGCTGCCGCTGCCGCTGCTCGACCAGGGCGCCGACCTCGGCGAGCTGCTGCTCGACGCCCCGGCCGCGCCACTGCACGCCGACACCCCCGGGATCGGCCTCGGCAAGCCGCTCTCGCTCGCCGAGGACGGCACCGGCCAGCTCGCCGGCGGCCGGATCAAGCTGGACGAGATCGACCCGCGGCTGGTGACCGGCGCCGTCCAGGCCGTGCCGGGCGCCAAGGCCACCCTGGGCACCGAGGACGAGCGGATCTCGGTGACCGACTCGGTGGGGAACCTGGCCACCACCGCGACCGCCACCACCACCGGCGTCGTCCAGGAGACCGGCCTGGCCGGCCTCGCCCAGCTCTAGCGCCGTCCCGCACGCACGAGAGCCCGGCACCCCCTCACGGCGGGGTGCCGGGCTCTCGCACGTGCGACGGCTCAGCCGGGCAGCACCCCGAGCAGTCCGCCGACCAGCGGCAGGTCGCGCGGACCGCCGCCGGCGCTGAGCGGGCCGGTCAGCGTCCCGGTGCCGACCGGCGCCAGGCCGGCGTCCGGCTGGACGGTCGCACCGTTGTTCAGCACGTCGGCCGAGGAGTTGGCCCACGGGTCCAGCCGCAGGTCCTTGAGCGGCGCGATGCCGTAGCCGAGGCCGGTGGTGGTGCCGCCGAGCGCCTGGGCGAGGTCGGTCTTGGCCAGGGCGGTGCCGCCACCGGCCGGGGCCGCGTGCGCCGCGCCCGCACCCGCGCCGCCGAGCAGCACCGCGGCGCCCAGGGCGGCGACGAGGCCGGCCCCGCTCTTCTTCGAAACCATGAGTTCTCACCTTCGGGGGGAGGGGAGCCCCGGGCGAGCGGACCGCGCCCGGGTACGCCGAACCGCCCCCCGGCCGGCGGGCCGGGGGGCAGTGCGGACGGAACGCGTGCCGATCGGAATCAGCAGTCCTCGTCGTGGTGCTCGTGCTCGTGCTCCTGCTCGTGCTCGTGCTCCTTCTCCTGCTTGGGGGCATCCGCGTTGATGCAGGTGTTGCCGAAGGCGGGGTTCAGCAGGCCGATCACGTTGATGGAGTTGCCGCACAGGTTGATCGGTACGTGCACCGGGACCTGGAGCTGGTTGCCGGAGACGACACCGGGGGAGCCGGCGGCGACACCCTCGGCACCGGAGCTGGCGGCGGCACCGCCCGCCGCGCCCAGGACCAGGCCGGCAGCGGCGGCGGAGAGGACGGCGGCCTTCTTCACGTTCTGCATAGGGGTTGATCTCCTCGATCACACACGGGTTGAGCGGGCCGCACCCCGCAAGGTGGCGGGGTGCGGCACGGGTGCGGGAAACCGCGGGCCGCCGGCTCGGCGGCCGCCGGTTCAGCCGGCGTTGACGCAGGTGTTGCCGAACGCCGGGTTCAGCAGGGCGATGATGTCGATCGTGTTGCCGCACAGGTTGATCGGCACGTGCACCGGGATCTGGATCTGGTTGCCGGAGAGCACGCCCGGGGAGCCGGCGGCGACGCCCTCGGCACCGGAGCTGGCGAACGCGCCGCCGGCCGCGCCGGCCACCAGACCGGCGGTGGCGAGAGACAGGACGGCGGCCTTCTTGAGGTTACGCATGTGTTCTTCCTCCGTATTCTGCCCGACCGTCTGTGGACATAGTCGGGAGCCGGGCGCGGGGAAATCCTGGCCCGTCGGCTTCTGGGAATGCCGTGATTGTCACTCGGGTGGCCCAGATGGCGCGTGTCGCCCATGGCTCGGGCGATGAGCGGCCGCCGCGGCACCGTGCGCCGCGAACAATTCCCGCACGGCACGGGAAGAATTCGAATCGACGCGCGACCGGGAGAATTCCGGACGGGCTTGGACCGGCGGCGGATCTCCTCGTCGTAGCGGGGCGGGTGGAGCGTGTTCCGACTGGAGAACGAGGCGGTGCGCGGGGGGAAACGGCCGGATGCGGTTGTCACCCGATTGCCCGGGGCGGGAGCCCCGTTGCGCCGGATGGGTGACAACCGGGGTGCCCTCGCAACCGGCCCGAGCGGGTCTCGTTGGAGATGTCGCACTCCCCGTGCATCTCTGTCGAACAGTCAGGAGGCTCCTATGAGCATCAAGAAGACGGCCGCCGTCGGCGCCGCTGTGGTCGGCATCGTCGCCGCCGGTGCCGGCACCGCGCTGGCCAGCTCCGGCGCCGAGGGCGTCGCCGCCGGCTCCCCCGGTGTCATCTCCGGCAACCAGATCCAGGTTCCGCTGCACATCCCGGTCAACCTGTGCGGCAACACGATCGACATCGTCGGCATCCTGAACCCGGCCTTCGGCAACACCTGCGTCAACAACGGCTGATCAGCCGCAGGTCCGGCCGGTGCGAGCCGCCGCTCCCGTGCTTCCCTCCTGGGGTGCGGGGCGGCGGCTCTCGGCGTTCCCGGGGGCGGCCCGCGGGTCGACCCGGCCCGCCGTCCGTCCGCCGGCCGGGCTCCCCCTCCGCCCGGCGGCGGCGGTGTCGTAGGCTCGCCCGGCGTCGCGCTGTCGGTCGGCGCACCGGTCACGAGTGGGGCGGGGAGTACGAGAGCTGATGAGCGCGGCATCGAGCACCGAGTCGTCGGGCGGTGGCGCGGGCGTGCCCCCGTCGCCCGTCACACCGCTGCCGGACACCCCGGAAGCCCAGGACGCGCAGGCGGCGGCCGGACGGGCCCCGGGCCGGTTCGGTGCCGCGGTGGACCGCTTCGCGCCCGCGCTCGGCGCGTACGCGGTGGTCAAGGCGACCGGCCTGACCGTCTTCCTGCTCCTGCTCTCGCACACCGAGGACTTTCTGAAGAAGGACCCGGGGCGCGGCGGCGGAGCCCGGCCCTGGGACGTGCTCGGCACCTGGGACGGCATCTGGTACCAGCGGATCGCCGAGAACGGCTACGACCCGCAGCTGATCCCGCTGCACGGCTACCCGCTGGCCACCTACTACGAGAACTCGGCCGCGTTCTTCCCGCTCTACCCGTGGCTGATGCGGCTGGTCGGGGCGGTCACCGGGCTCGGCCCGTACGGCTCGGGCATCGTCGTCTCGGTGCTCGCCTCCTTCGTCGCCGCGGCCGGGATCTTCGCGGTCGCCGAGCGGCTCGGCGGCTTCCGGGCCGGTGTGATCGCGGCGGTGCTCTGGGGCCTGTTCCCGGGTTCGGGCGTGGAGTGGGCGGTCTACTCGGACTCGCTGTTCGTCGCCCTCTCGGCCTGGGCCTGCTACTGCGTGATGACCCGCCACTGGCTCACCGCCGGGGCGCTGGCCCTGGTGGCCGGCCTCAACCGGCCGACCGCGGCCGCGCTGATCGCCGCCGTCTCGCTCTCCGCGCTGGTGGCGCTGGTGCGGCGCACCGACGGGGTGGCCCGCCCGCTGACCGCGATGCTGATCACCCCGTGGGGCCTGCTCGGGTACGTCGCCTGGGTCGGCTACCGGATGGGCGACTGGAGCGGGTACTTCAAGCTCCAGCGCGGCGCCTGGAACCGCTACTTCGACTGGGGCGCGTCCACCGCCCGCAGCACCCTGGACACGGTCACCGGGCACTGGACGTTCTGGCAGTCCAACCCGGCGCCGGACCTCATCGCGGTGGCCCTGCTGATCGCCCTGCCCGGGCTGCTGGTGCTGCTGCTGAGGCTGCGTCCGCCGCTGGTGCTGGTGCTCTACACGCTGCTGACCGTCGTCATGGCGCTGAGCAGCAACCAGATCTACGGCAACATCTCGCGCTATCTGCTGCCGGCCTTCCCGCTGGTCATCGGCCTGGCGGTGGCGCTGCGCCGACTGCGGCCGTCGACCCTGGGCGGCCTGGTCGCGATGCCGGCGGTGGCGGCCGGATGGTACGCGGGCTACGCCCTGTTCGAGCTCGGCATCCCCTAGTCGGTCGCCCCCGTACGGCCGCGTAATCTCGACGGCATGACGACCAGCCGCACGCCGTCCGTGCGCCAGATCCGCGACCTCTCCGGTCTGCTGGACCACGCCAGCCATGTCCTGGCGACCCGGATGGCGGCGGCGTTCACCGAGCTCGGCGTCACCCCGCGCGCCTACGGCGTGCTCTTCCACGCGCTGGCCGCCGAGCGCACCCAGATCCAGCTGGCCGAGCTGGCCGACCTCGACAAGACCACCATGGTGGTGACCGTCGACGAGCTGGAGAAGGCCGGGCTGGCCGAACGCCGCCCGGCCGCGGCCGACCGCCGGGCCCGGATCGTACGGGTCACCGAGGCGGGCGAACGGGCCGTCGAGCGGGGCACCGCGATCGCCGACCGGGTGCACCGGGAGGTGCTGGACTCGCTGCCGCGGGAGGAGCGGACGGTGTTCGTCGCCGCGCTCAGCCGCCTGGTCGGCGGGGGCGGGGCGCTGGCCGATCCGGTCGGGTGCGAGCGGACGGTGCGCCGCGCCCGCCGCCCCCGCGGCCAGGGCGCGGCCTAGCCCCGGAGCCGAGGTCCGGGCGCGGCGGTAGTCGGTTTCCGGTCGGCTTGTATGCTCCACCTGGTGCCAGGGGGGAGGTCCTGGCCGCTGATCGTTCGATGGCACAGCCGTGAGAGGTGCGGGGATGTCGGGTCGCCGAGACAGGAGTCAGCCCAGCGTGGCCCGGCCGCGCCCGGAGGGCTCCACCGGCTCGGCGGGTTCCACCGGCGCCCGGAGCGGGTCTTCGAGCGGCGGATCCACCGCCCCCGTCCCGGCGCCGAGGCCGGGCGGCCGGGCCGAGGCCCGGCGGGCGGCGCAGTCGAAGGGCCGCGGTGGACCGGGCGGTGACGGCGGGTCGACCGGCCAGGGCCACCGCCGGGCGGGCGGGCGCGGCAAGAAGCCCGCGCGCAACGTCAAGAAGGTCGTCGGCTGGACGGCCGTCGGCGCCCTGGTGCTCATAGCCGGTACCGGCGGCGCGATCTACTTCAAGCTCAGCGGCAACATCAAGACCATCGACTCGGACGCGCTGAGCAAGGAACGGCCGCCGGAGGCCGCCGCCGACGCCAACGGCAACAAGCCGGTGAACATCCTGCTGATCGGCTCGGACAGCCGCGGGGGCGACAACTCGGACCTGGGCGGCGGCGACGCCGAGGGCGCCCGCTCGGACACCACGATCCTGTTGCACGTCTACGCCGACCACAAGAACGCCATCGGCGTCTCGATCCCGCGCAACACCCTGGTCACCATCCCGCCGTGCAAGCTCCCGAACGGGAAGTGGACCAAGGAGCAGAAGGGCAAGGACGTCCTGTTCAACGCCGCCTTCACGGTGGGCGGCTCGGCGGACGGCAACCCGGCCTGCACGCAGAACACCGTGGAGAAGCTCACCGGCGTCCGCGTCGACCACACCATCGTGGTCGACTTCCAGGGCTTCGCGGCGATGACCAAGGCCGTCGGCGGCGTCGAGGTCTGCCTGCCCAAGGACATCTACGAGAAGGACCTCAACGAGAAGCTGCCCACGAAGGGCTCCCTCGTCCTGAAGAAGGGCCCGCAGAAGGTGGAGGGCCAGCCGGCGCTCGACTACGTCCGGCTGCGGCACGGCATCGGCGACGGCTCCGACATCGGCCGGATGAAGCGTCAGCAGGCCTTCATGAGCTCGATGATCAGCACGGTGAAGAAGAAGGGCCTGGAGCCCACCACCCTGCTGCCGCTGGCCGACGCCGCCACCAAGTCGCTGCGCGTCGACGAGGGTCTCGGCTCGGTCGACAAGCTGATGTCCTTCGCCCTGTCGCTGAAGAACATCGACCTGCACGACCTCAAGTTCGTGACCCCGCCCTGGCGTTACAACGAGGCCAACCTCGACCTGGTGAAGCCGGACGCGGACAGGCTGTGGGAGGCGATCCGCGCCGACCGCACCCTGGACGGCAAGGACGCCACCGGCCAGCAGCCCGACGCGCCCGCCACCCCGGAGCCCCCGGCCACCCCGGTGGCCCCGCCGACCACCACCGCGCCCGCGCACACCGCCCCGGCGGTCCCGGTCAAGGTCTACAACGGAACGACCGTCAACGGCCTGGGCGCCAAGGCGGGCGAGGCCCTGAAGGCGGCGCAGTTCACCGTCGGCCTGGTGACCCAGGCGAAGAGCACCAACAAGGTCACCACCACGATCGAGTACGGCACCGGGCAGAAGGCCAACGCCGAGAAGGTCGCCGAGCTGTTCCCCGGGGCCATCCTCACCCCGATCTCGGCGGCCGGCCTCAACGTCGTCCTCGGCAAGGACTACGCCGACGCCAACCCCGGCGGTGCCGGCACGACCGCCCCGGGCACCTCGGCGGCCCCGGCCGCGCCCGCCCCGCTGCCGACCTCGGTCACCGAGGACGCCCGCTCGGCGGACGACGACATCTGCGCCAACACCACCTACGGCTCCGGCGGCTGATCCCACGACAGCCCGCGGGGCGGGAAACGACGAGCGGGGCCCCGGCTGCACGCCGGGGCCCCGCTCGCGTCCGGCCCGGTCAGGGCCAGACCAGGCAGTACAGCTGGTGGCCGGCGTCGTGCAGGCGGTTGGCGAAGTCCTGCCACTCGTGCAGCATGCTGTAGATCACGAAGGCGTCGCGCGGGCCCCGGCGGTCGGGGACGGTGGACCAGATGAAGGCGGCGGCGCCGAGTTCGGTCTCGTCCGCCTTGCGCAGCGGTTCGACGACGTTCTGCGGCAGCTGGACGACGGCGTAGTCCGGATGCAGCACGACCAGTTCCAGCGGCGGCACCTGGTGCAGCGGCACGCCCTGGATGCCGGTGAGGACCATGGCGCTCATGGTCTCCGGCTTGATCTTGGTGGAGAGGTGGCCGTTGGGGGAGCCACTGGTCTCCATCAGGTCGCCGAGCCGGCCGAGCGAGCCCAGCTCGCCCGCGTCCAGCCCGAGCCCGCCCGGCCCGAGGGCGGTCGGGACCCGGGCCGCGGTCGCCCGGTCGGGTGCGCCGAAGTACTTGTATGTCACCCCCACGCGTCCCTCACCCCGCCTCTCGCGGCCACGACCGCTACGCCCCGTTCCCGCTCCCTTACCCCCGCGTGCGGCCCCGGCGGGCCGGCGGGGGCCACCCGCGGCCTCGTCGTGGCCGTCCTGCGCCTCGGACACTCGGACCATCCTCACCGGAATTCGCCGGAATCGACAGACCCCCGCACGTCCGGTGTCCCGACCGGACGTGCTCCTTACCCGTCATGCGCCGCCGTACCCAGTCGCGGTACGCGGCAGTCCTCTCCACACCCCTGCATCGACCCGGAGCGTCCGCCCGTTCTCGCGGCCGGAGGAGCTCCGGAGACACTCTGGGTACATAGTCTGACTGGTCCGGGCAGCCGGCGCAGCCAGGGGCCCCGTTGTACGGATAACCGTACAGACTCGGGCGCCCGGATCATCGTTCCAGATGATGAGGTCCGACATGCAGAGGTGAAGGACACGATTTGAGACCATGTCTCCCGTGAGCTACCCCTACGAAGCACCCCAGTCCCAGTCGCTCTTCGACCGCGCGTCGGTCGTGACGCCCGGCGGCGTCAACTCCCCGGTGCGCGCCTTCCGCGCCGTCGGTGGTACGCCGCGCTTCATGGTGTCCGGCAGCGGCCCCTATCTGACCGACGCCGACGGCCGCGAGTACGTCGACCTGGTCTGCTCGTGGGGCCCGATGATCCTCGGCCACGCGCACCCGGCCGTCCTCGACGCCGTGCAGCGCGCGGTGGTCCGCGGCACCTCCTTCGGCACTCCCGGTGAGGGCGAGGTCGAGCTGGCCGAGGAGATCGTCGCCCGGGTCGCCCCGGTCGAGCAGGTCCGCCTGGTCTCCTCGGGCACCGAGGCCACCATGTCGGCGATCCGGCTGGCCCGCGGCTTCACCGGCCGCGCGAAGGTCGTGAAGTTCGCCGGCTGCTACCACGGACATGTGGACGCGCTGCTGGCCGCCGCCGGTTCCGGCGTCGCCACCTTCGGCCTGCCGGACACCCCGGGCGTCACCGGCGCCCAGGCCGGCGACACCATCGTGCTGCCCTACAACGACCTCGCCGCCGTCGAGGAGGCCTTCCGGGCCCACCCCGGCGAGATCGCCTGCGTGATCACCGAGGCCTCGCCCGGCAACATGGGCGTCGTCCCGCCGCTGCCCGGCTTCAACGGCGGCCTGGCCCGGCTCTGCCGGGAGAACGGCGCGCTGTTCATCTCGGACGAGGTGATGACCGGCTTCCGCGTCTCCAGGGCCGGCTGGTACGGCCTGGAGGCGGCGAACGAGGGCTGGGCGCCCGACCTGCTGACCTTCGGCAAGGTCATGGGCGGCGGCTTCCCGGCCGCGGCCTTCGGCGGCCGCGCCGACGTGATGGCCCACCTTGCCCCGGCCGGCCCGGTCTACCAGGCCGGCACCCTCTCCGGGAACCCGATCGCCACCGCGGCCGGCCTGGCCCAGCTGCGGGGCTGCACCGACGAGGTCTACGCGGCCGTCGACCGGGTCGCCGCCGAGGTCTCCGGCCTGGTCGCCACGGCGCTCGCCAAGGAGGGCGTGGCGCACCGGCTGCAGACCGCCGGAAACATGTTCTCGGTGTTCTTCACCGACGACGCCGTGACGAACTACGCCGAGGCGAAGACCCAGGAGGCGTTCCGCTTCACCGCGTTCTTCCACGCGATGCTGGCCGAGGGCGTCTACCTGCCGCCGTCCGCCTTCGAGTCCTGGTTCGTCTCCGCCGCGCACGACGAGCGGGCGCTGGAGCGGATCGCCGCCGCGCTGCCCGCCGCCGCCCGGGCCGCCGCCGAAGCCACCGCCTAGAGGCACCGCCCTCACGAGCCCCAGGAGTACTGAGAAGTGAGCACCAAGGACATCACCGTCGTCCACCTGATGCGGCACGGTGAGGTGCACAACCCGGAGGGCGTCCTGTACGGGCGCCTGCCGGGCTACCGGCTGTCCGAGCTGGGCCGCGAGATGGCCGAGCGGGTCGCCGAGGACCTCGCCGGGCGGGACATCACCCATGTGGTGGCGTCCCCGCTGGAGCGCGCCCGGGAGACCGCCGCGCCGATCGCCAAGTCGCACGGCCTGGACCTCGCGGTGGACGAGCGGCTGATCGAGGCGGAGAACATCTTCGAGGGCAAGACCTTCGGCGTGGGCGACGGCTCGCTGCGCAACCCGTCCTACTGGAGGTACCTGACCAACCCGTTCAAGCCCTCCTGGGGCGAGCCGTACCTGGAGCAGGCGGTGCGGATGATGGGCGCGCTGGCCGCCGCCCGGGACGCCGCGCGCGGGCACGAGGCGGTCTGCGTCAGCCACCAGCTGCCGATCTGGATCGTCCGCTCCTTCGTGGAGCGCCGCCGGCTCTGGCACGACCCGCGCAACCGGCAGTGCTCGCTGGCCTCGCTGACCAGCTTCACCTACGAGGGGGACCGGATCGTCTCGGTCGGCTACCGCGAGCCGGCCCGCGACCTGCTGCCGGCCCACCTGGTCGGCAAGGGCGGCAAGAGCAAGCCGGTGGGCAAGAGCTTCGGCGCCTGAGACCCGGCCGCGGGAACGGGTGATCCCGGGTACGCCGAGGAAGCCCGGACGAGCGGAACGGTGTTCATGGTTCCCGATTCGGTGTAAGAGCCGTGTGAGTAAGGCCCGGGTCACACTCCCGCGACACCAGGGTCGATGGTCCCATCGCAGGTCAGAGGGGGTTCGGCAGACAATGTCGGACCCCCCGGGGCCCGCCCGCGACTCCATGCGAAACTTTTCACATGTCTGGCATGACGCGCCCCCGTCCCCGTGTCGCCGCCGCCGCGGTCACCGCCGCCGCTGCAGCGCTGGTCCTCACCGCGTGCAGTTCCTCCGGCTCCTCGACCAGTGGTGACGGACAGATCGGTTTCGTCACCGCCAAGGGCAGCAACATCTCGACCGCCGCCGTCGGCCACCGCCAGGACGCGCCGGACATCGGCGGGGACACCCTGGAGGGCACCCCGGTCAAGCTCTCCGACTACCGGGGCAAGGTCGTCGTGGTGAACGTCTGGGGCTCCTGGTGCGGCCCGTGCCGCTCGGAGGCCGACGACCTCCAGCGGATCTGGGAGAAGTACCGGGACCAGGGCGTGCAGTTCCTCGGGATCAACACCCGGGACACCGAGATCAAGAACGCCGTCCGCTTCGAGCAGGAGAAGGGCGTCACCTTCCCCAGCATCTACGACCCGGCCGGCGCCCAGCTGCTCAAGTTCCCCAAGGGCAGCCTCAACCCGCAGTCCATCCCGACCACCCTGGTGATCGACCGCGAGGGCAGGCTCGCCGCCCGCGCCGTCGGCGGCCAGACCGACGACGTCCTGGAATCGATGCTCCAGCCGATCGTGGCGGAGCAGAAGCAGTGAGTGCGACGCTGCAGCTCGCCGACAACATCGGGACCATCCAGAGCGGGGCGCTGCTGGTCGCGGCGCCGATCGCCGTGGCGGCCGGCCTGGTGTCGTTCTTCTCGCCCTGCGTGCTGCCGCTCGTCCCCGGCTACCTCTCCTACGTGACCGGCTTCTCCGCCGCCGACCTCGCCGACGCGCGCGGGGCCCGGCGCGGCCGGATGCTGGCCGGTGCGGCGCTGTTCATCCTCGGCTTCACCGCCGTGTTCGTCTCCAGCGGCGCGCTGTTCGGCCAGTTCGGCGACACGCTCAAGGAGCACCAGGCGGTCATCAGCAAGGTGCTCGGGGCGCTCACGATCGTGATGGGCCTGGCCTTCATGGGGCTCGTTCCCGGCCTGAGCATGCGCGAGGTGCGCACCCACCGCCGCCCGGTGGTCGGCCTGCTCGGCGCGCCGCTGCTCGGCGTCGTCTTCGGCGTGGGCTGGACACCGTGCATGGGGCCGACCCTGGCCACCGTCACCAACCTCGCGCTCAACCAGGCCGACGCCCAGCGCGGTGCGCTGCTGATGTTCTTCTACTGCATGGGCCTCGGCGTACCGTTCGTCGTGGCCGCGGTGGCCTTCCGGCGGGCGCTGGGCGCCTTCGGCTGGGTCAAGCGGCACTATCCGCTCGTCATGCGGATCGGCGGCGGCATGCTCGTCGTGGTCGGTCTGCTGCTGGTCACCGGGGTCTGGGACTCGATGATGAGTGACCTGCAGAACCAGTTCGCCGAATTCCAGATCGGAATCTGACCCGTGACCAAGACCACGACCGAGCGCGAGCAGCGCGAGGCCGCCGCCGCACAGGGCGCGGCCGAGGACGCGGCCGAGCGGCTGACCACCGCCCCGGCCGAGTCCGACGGCCCCACCGGCATCGGCGTGCTCGGCTGGCTGCGCTGGATGTGGCGCCAGCTGACGTCGATGCGGGTCGCGCTGATCCTGCTGTTCCTGCTCTCGCTGGCGGCCATCCCCGGCTCGCTGATCCCGCAGAACGGCCAGAACCAGTTCAAGGTCGAGGCCTGGAAGGCGCAGCACACCACCGTCGCGCCGATCTACGAGAAGCTCCAGCTGTTCGACGTCTACAGCTCGGTCTGGTTCTCGGCGATCTACATCCTGCTGTTCGTCTCGCTGGCCGGCTGCATCGTCCCGCGCACCTGGCAGTTCGTCGGCGTGCTGCGCGCCGCGCCCCCGGCGGCGCCGCGCAACCTGACCCGGATGCCGGTGTACGCGGCCTGGCGGACGGACGCGGACGCCGAGGTGGTCAACGCCGCCGCCCACCGGCTGCTGCGCGGGCGGCGCTTCCGGGCGCACCTGGACGGCGGCGCGGTGGCGGCCGAGAAGGGCTATCTGCGCGAGGTCGGCAACCTGGTCTTCCACCTGTCGCTGTTCGCGCTGCTCGGCGGCTTCGCCTGGGCGAGCCTGGCCAGCGGCACCGGCGGCAAGCTGCTGGTCGAGGGCGAGGGCTACTCCAACACCATCACGCAGCTGGACGACTTCACCGGGACCCGGTTCTACGGCTCGGACGACCTCGACCCCTTCTACGTGAAGCTGAACAGCTTCACCTCGAAGTTCCAGAACAACGGCTCGCAGATCGGCAGCGCGCGGCAGTTCACCGCGGGCGTCGAGTACTACGAGGGCAGTGACCCGGCGAAGCTCAAGCAGGGCAAGGTCGAGGTCAACCACCCGCTGGAGATCGGCGGCAGCAAGTTCTACCTGATCGGCCACGGCTACGCCCCGGTGATCACGGTCCGCAACGCCGCGAACGAGGTCGTCTACACCGGCGCCACCCCGTTCCTGCCGCAGGACGGCAACCTGACCTCCACCGGCGTCATCAAGGTCTCCGACTACGGGGACAAGGACGGGAAGAAGACCCAGCTGGGCCTCTCCGGCTTCTTCCTGCCGACCGCCCCGGTGGCCTTCGACCAGAACACCGGCCCGCGCTCGCTGTTCCCCGGTGACGCGGACCCGGCGCTGGTGCTCAACGTCTACGCGGGCGACCTGGGCACCGACTCCGGTCTGCCGCAGAACATCTACCAGCTCAACACCAAGAACCTGACCCAGCTCCAGCGGGACGGCCAGCCGGCCAAGGCCCGGATGAAGCCCGGGCAGATCTGGGAGCTTCCCGACGGCTACGGCTCGGTCACCTTCGAGGGCTACAAGCAGTGGGCGAGCTTCAACGTCTCGCACCGTCCGGGCAACGGCATCGCCCTGGCCGGCGGGGTGGCGGCGATCGCCGGCCTGATCGGCTCGCTGTTCATCCAGCGGCGCCGGATCTGGGTGCGGGCGGTGGCCCTGCCGGACGGCGGCACCCTGGTCGAGCTGGCCGGGCTGGGCCGCAGCGAGTCGGCGAAGATCGCCGAAGAGCTGGCCGCGCTCGCGGTGGACCTCCAGGACGACGCACCCGCGCTCGACGACGAGCCCGACGAGCCCGACGACGAGCCCGACGACGAGCCCGACAAGCACGACGAGCACGACGACGAGCCCGATGAGGGCGGCACCACCGAGGCCGACGAGGCCTCGGCACCCGCAGTATCCGCAGTTCCCGCCGACCCGAACTCCAAGGAGTAGACGGTGCACCTCGCCTCGTCGGTCGACCCGCAGCTGGCCGACCTGTCCAACAAGCTGATCTATTCGGCGATGGCCGTCTACCTGATCGCCATGTTCGCCTACATGTTCGAGTGGACCTTCGGCGCCAAGGGCACCGTCGCCGTCCGCTCCACCGAGCAGGCGGGCCTGGCCGAGACCGTCGCCGAGGCCAAGGCCAAGGGCGCCAAGAAGGTCACCGTCACCGTCGCCTCGGCGGGCGGCGGCACCACCACGCTCACCCGCACCGCGCTGGCCGGCGAGGGCGCCACGGTGGTGACCAGCGGGCGCGGCGACGAGGACGTCGACGGCCCCGGCGCGGCCGGCACCAGCGAGAAGGCCGACCTGTCCGGGCGGATCGCGGTCTCGCTCACCGTCCTCGGCCTCCTGCTGCACGTGGGCGGCGTGCTCACCCGCGGCCTCTCGGTCTCCCGCTGGCCGTGGGGCAACATGTACGAGTTCTCCTGCGCCTTCGCGCTCGCCATGGCGCTCGCCTTCGTCGGGCTGCTGCTCGCGAAGAAGCCGGTCCGCTGGCTCGGCCTGCCGGTCACCCTGGCCGTCGTGCTCACCCTCGGCGTCGCGACCGAGGTGCTGTACACCGAGTCCGAGCAGCTCGTCCCGGCGCTGCACTCGTACTGGCTGGCGATCCACGTCTCCACCGCGATCGTCTGCGGCGGCGCCTTCTACGCGGCGTTCATCGCGACCCTGCTGTACCTGGGCAAGGACTCCTTCGACAAGCGGATGGCGGCGGGCCTGGCCAAGGGCCCGCTCGGCACCTCGCCGTCGATCTGGCGCCGGCTGCCCGCCGCCTCGACCCTGGACAAGCTGTCCTACCGGATCAACGCCCTGGTCTTCCCGCTGTGGACCTTCACCATCATCGCGGGCGCGATCTGGGCCGAGGCCGCCTGGGGCAAGTACTGGGAGTGGGACCCGAAGGAGACCTGGTCGTTCATCACCTGGGTCGCCTACGCGTGCTACCTGCACGCCCGCGCCACGGCCGGCTGGAAGGGCCGCAAGGCCGCGTACCTGGCGCTCGCCGCCTTCGCGTGCTGGCTGTTCAACTACTACGGCGTGAACATCTTCGTCACCGGCAAGCACTCCTACGCGGGGATTTGACCGGGACCGGAAACCACCCACCGGCCCGGCACTCCCCAGGAGGAAGCCGGGCCGAGGTGCGACAGGGGTAGTTCGTGCCGGCCGCCCGGTCCGGCACGGGGAGGAACTGAGGAGGAAATCGCGCAATGGAGTGCGACGAGGTCATGCTGACCGTCCGAATCACCGCCGCCGAGCACCTGCTGCTCCGCCGGCTCGCCCAGGGACATCGCAGCGACGTGTCCGAGGTGGTGGCCGACGGGCTGTTGGACATCATCCCCACGGTCAGCTCGCCGGCCGACGCCTACCGGCTGCTGGGCGCCCTCGCGGCCCTCGCGGCCCCCGCGCCCTGCGCGCTGACCGTCTGGCTGCCGGCGCCGCTGGCCGATCTGCTGGTGCCGGGCGCGGCCCGGGTCGCCCAGGTGACGCAGGTGCGGATCGGCTCGGCCAGCGCGATGCTGGGCGCCGCGCTGCGGCTGTGGCTGGCCCAGGACCCGGGGCGGCTGGCGGAGAACCTGTCCGTGATGCACGCCGGGCGGCCGTCCGCGCTGGTGGCGGCCTGACGCGCCCGGAGCCGCGGGGGCAGGCTCAGCTGGCGAGCGGCAGACCGCGGCGGGCCGGGGCCGGCGCGGCCTGGGCCGGGCCGCCGTCGGCCGGTCCGGTGAGCAGCCGGGCCTCGGCCACCGTACGGCCGTCCTGCACCAGCAGGACCCGCAGCGGCGGTCGCGGCCCGCTGCCGCCGCCGGTCTCCTGCCCGGCCTCCCGGACCGCCCGCACCACGCAGGGGCGGTCCGGCGCGATCGGGTCGTGGAATGACGTGACCAGCTCCAGCGGCACCACCCGGTCCGGGTGGTGCAGGCGCTGGGCGGCCTGCCGGGCGGCCTCCAGGACGAGCATCCCGGGCAGGTGGCCGGGCGCCGGGTCCATCGGGTCGAACAGCACCGGGTGACCGGCGTCCGCGCGCAGCAGCCAACTGCCGGGCAGCAGCGCGGGGCCGAGCACGACGTCGGCGGCCTGCTGGCGGCCCACCAGCTCCGGGGCGGTGGCCTGGTCCGGGAGCCGGAGCGGGGCGGCGGCCGGGCCGGGGCCGCGCAGCCGGTCGTACGCGGCGGGGGAGAGGATCCGCAGCCCGCCGAAGCCGCGGCCGACCGGGTGGCCGTCGCGTTCGACCTCGGCGTGCACCCGCAGCGCGGCCAGCCGGCCGTGCCGCATCCGGACGTCGTGGCAGGTGATCCGGAGCATCAGCTCGGTGGGGGCGGCGGTGACCGCGAGACCGTCCAGGCCGGCCGGGCCGAGGGTGTAGCCGAGTTCGTCGAGCACCGCGTGGTGGTCGTGCGGGACGCCGAAGCCGGCGTGACCCACCAGCAGGGCGGCCTGGCGGATCGTCTCGGCCATCAGCACCGGGTCGTGGTGCCGGTCGCCGGGCAGCCGGTAGAAGCCGTGCAGCCGCGGCCACTGGGCGCCGAGCAGGAAGTCGTACGGGCCGGTGGCCTGCCAGCCGGTGATGAGCACCTCGGCGACCGAGGAGCGGCGCACCAGGTGGCGCGAGACGGTCCGCTCGTGGAAGGCGTAGTGGCGGGGGCCCGGTTGGACGGGGCCGGGGTGGGGATACGGGGTGTCGCCGTCCATCGCGGTGAACACTGGCATGACGGGCCCCACTCCCGGGTGTCGGTCGGCCGGCCGTGCGGGCGGCCCTGGAAAAACATACAGGCCACCCGGTTTCTGCTCCCCCTGCGGGGTCGCCACCTGGGTGGACCCGCTGTGCCCACCGTACCCGGGCGCCGGCCTGCGGCAACGCCCGGCCGGCCCGCTCCGGCCCTCGGGCGGGGGCCATGTGCCCCCTGGACGGCGGGGGTCGGACAGGGGCTAGATTAGATACCAACCATGCGGTTTCGGGCGGGCGCGGGCGCGCCGCCGACGGTCCGCAGACGGGGCGCCGCACCATCGACGGCGGCGCCGTGACAGCAACCGGGCGGGCCGCAGCCCGCCGCGGCCGGGGCCGGAGGGGCCGAGTGGCTAAGCAGGAACGGGCGGGGCGAACCAGGCAGGCCGTGCTGCTCGCCGCGGCGGACACCTTCGCCGACGCGGGTTTCGAGTCGGCCAGCCTGGTGGACATCAGCCGCCGGGCGGGCGTCAGCAAGGGCGCGCTCTACTTCCACTTCGTCTCCAAGCAGGCGCTGGCCGACGGGGTCCGCACCGAGGCCGCCGACACCGTCGGCCTGGCCGTGCTGCGCGCGCTGCGCGACGGCGGGCCGGCCGTCCAGGCGCTCGTCGACCTCACCCACGAACTGGCCCGGCTGCTGCGCGAGGACGTGGTGGTGCGGGCCGGCGTGCTGCTCGGCCTCGGCGGCCGGCCCGCGGGCTGCGCGGACGGCGCGGTGGTGGCCCCGGCCGGCTCGCCGCCGGAGCCCTCCACGGACGCCTGGCGGAGCCTGACCGCCGTCTTCCGCGCCCTGCTCGACCGGGCCTCGGCGGCCGGCGAACTGCGCCCCGGGCTCGACCGGGAGCAGACGGCCGGGCTGCTCACCACCCTGGCGGCCGGGCTGGTCCTGTTCGCCGCCGAGTCCACCGGCCGGCTCGCCCCGGCCGCGATCAGCGGCCTGTGGTCGGCCGCCCTCCCGTCCCTCGTCCCGGCCGACCGCCTGGCGGACTACCGGGTCTAGGGCGTGTCCGACCAAGCGCGCCGCACGCCCGGCGGGAACGGTCAGACACGCCCGAGGCCGAGCGGGCGCCCGGCGCAGCGGTCGACGGTGTCCAGACGGGTGAGGGTGGGCGGGGCGACCAGGCCGGGCAGCAGCAGGGCCCAGAGGTCGGCCATCCGCGGCAGCAGGTCCTCGCGGTCCGTCAGCACCTGCGAGCTGAGCTGGATACCGGTCACCGCGCCGGTGATCACCCCGGCGGCGGCCGCCGGCCGCACCCCCGGGCGGAGCTCGTCGGCCTCCAGCGCGCGCTCCAGCAGCTCGCGCGCCGCGTCCGTCCAGCCCTGGTAGGCGCCGATCTGCGGCTGGGTGAAGCTGCCGTGCTCGATGGTCAGCCGGATCGCGCCGCGCAGCAGCGGGTCGTCCAGCAGCGCGTGCGCGAAGGCGTAGCCGAGGTCGATGACGGTCTGCATCGGGCTCTCGGAGGCCGGCTGCCAGGTGGCCAGCCAGGCCTCCTGGCCCTCGATCACGGCGAGCGCCAGCTCCTCCTTGGAGGGGAAGTGGAAGTAGAGCGCGCCCTTGGTGACGCCGGCCCGTTCCAGGATCTCGGCCATGGTGGCGCCCGCGTAGCCGCGTTCGTCGAACACCTCGGCCGCGGCGCACAGCACCGTCTGGCGGGTCGCCAGCGCCCGGGCCTGCCTGGGCATCGCAGCCTCCCTGATCTCTGTCGTCGGCAGCTGCTGGATCCTACGGCGGCGGGCCGGGCGGCGGCCCCCGTACCGCGCGGTAGCGATCCTTTCGAGCCGCGCCGGGCGCCGGTGCGCGCCCGGCGCGCGCGGACGGCCGCCGGGGGAGGAACGCCGCCGGCCGGCCACCCCTGTGCGGGGGTGGCCGGCCGGCGGTCGGACGGGTGTCGTCCGGGTCCTCGGGCGAGCCGTCAGGCGGCCCACTGCCAGCTGACCGGCGAGTAGTACGCCGGGCGGCGCTCCAGGCGCTGCCAGTTGGCGATCGGCTCGACCGGCGAGGCGGCCGCCGCCGCCTGCTGGGCGGCCGCGGCGCGGGCCATCAGCACGGCGGTCAGGGCGGCGAGCTCCTCGTCGGAGAGCGAGCCGCGGACGATGCGGACGAGTGGTTCGGCGGAAGCGGTCATGGTCCGGTTCTCTCCCGGCGGATGGTGGTGGTCGGTCGTCGTCGGCGTGCCCGGCGGTGCGGTGCCCGGCCGGGCGGCGTTGCTACATCGGCGGGTTGCCGTGCTTGCGGCTCGGCAGGTCCGCGTGCTTGGTGCGCAGCATGGCCAGCGAGGACGCCAGGACCTGGCGGGTCTCGGCGGGGTCGATGACGTCGTCCACGAGGCCGCGCTCGGCCGCGTAGTACGGGTGCATCAGCTCGCTCTTGTATTCCTTGATCTTCTGGGCGCGCATCGCGTCCGGGTCGTCGGCGGCGTTGATGTCCCGGCGGAAGATGACGTTGGCGGCGCCCTCGGCACCCATGACGGCGATCTCGTTGGTCGGCCAGGCGAAGGAGAGGTCGGCGCCGATCGAGCGCGAGTCCATGACGATGTAGGCACCGCCGTAGGCCTTGCGCAGGATCAGCTGGATCCGCGGCACGGTCGCGTTGCAGTAGGCGTAGAGGAGCTTCGCGCCGTGCCGGATGATGCCGTCGTGCTCCTGGTCGACGCCGGGCAGGAAGCCGGGCACGTCGAGCATGGTGACCAGCGGGATGTTGAAGGCGTCGCACATCTGGACGAAGCGCGCGGCCTTCTCGCTGGCGTTGATGTCCAGGACGCCGGCCAGCGACTGCGGCTGGTTGGCGATGATGCCGGTGACGTGGCCGTCGATCCGGGCGAGCACGCAGAGCACATTGGTGGCCCAGCGCTCGTGGACCTCCAGGTACTCGCCGTGGTCGACGATCTCCTCGATCACCTTGCGCATGTCGTACGGCCGGTTGCCGTCGGCCGGCACCAGGTCGAGCAGCGACTCGTTGCGGCGGTCCACCGGGTCGTCGTTGACGGCCGCCGGCGGCATCTCGCGGTTGTTCTGCGGCAGCAGCGACAGGAGGTAGCGGACCTCCTCGATGCAGGACTGCTCGTCGTCGTAGACGAAGTGCGAGACGCCGGAGACCCCGGCGTGCACGTCGGCGCCGCCGAGCCCGTTCTGGCTGATCTTCTCGCCGGTGACGGCCTGGACGACGTCCGGGCCGGTGATGAACATCTGCGAGGTCTCGCGGACCATGAAGACGAAGTCGGTCAGGGCCGGCGAGTAGGCCGCGCCGCCGGCGCACGGGCCGAGCATCACGGAGATCTGCGGGATGACGCCGGAGGCCCTGGTGTTGCGCTGGAAGATGCCGCCGTAGCCGGCCAGCGCGGTGACGCCCTCCTGGATGCGGGCGCCGGCGCCGTCGTTGAGGGAGACCAGCGGGGCACCGGCCGCGATGGCCATGTCCATGATCTTGTGGATCTTCTGGGCGTGGGCCTCGCCGAGCGCGCCGCCGAAGATCCGGAAGTCGTGGGCGTAGGTGAAGACCGTCCGGCCGTGCACGGTGCCCCAGCCGACGACGACGCCGTCGGTGTGCGGCTTCTTCGCCTCCAGGCCGAAGCCGGTGGCCCGGTGCCGGCGCAGCGGCTCGACCTCGCGGAACGAGCCCTCGTCGAGCAGCAGGTCGATGCGCTCGCGGGCGGTCAGCTTGCCCTTGGCGTGCTGGGCCTCGGTGGCCTTCTCGCTCGGGCCGCGCCGGACCTGCTCGCGCAGTTCGTGCAGTTCCGCGACCTTGCCCCGGACGTCCGCGGGGACGTCGGGGACGTCCGGGGCGTCGTCGTCGACCGGCGCCTGGTGCACAACCGTCATCTCGAACCACTCCAAAGGTGAGGGAACTGTCCGACAGCCAACGTCTGCGATGCCCCCGGCTGCGAATCACTTCTTCACTTATGACTGTACGAGGGGCCGCACGCTGGTTTCGGCGTCGATTCCGTACAAGGTCACGTCCGTTTAGATGTCAGGGCTGCACAGAAACCGAAGCGTTTCGGCCCGTGCGCCCGGTAGCCGTTCGATTACCCCGAGCTGTCGCCCGGATGACCCCAAGGTGAGCTGAACATGAGGAAACGCGCAGGTCAGGGCTGTCTCGGTGAATGCTGCCAGGCGTGGCTCAAGGGGCGCTCAAGTGATGCTTGGTGCGGTGGTGAAGACCGTGCCGACGGGCCGGTGCCGCCCTCCCAGTCGTAGGGATGCACCAAAAACACCGCAGCCCACCCGGTGGATGCCGGGTGGGCTGTCCGAGCGATCCGGGGTCAGGCCCGCCGTCCCTCGTCCGGGTCCTCCTTGCCGCGCAGCTCGTTCTCGCGGCGGCGCAAATCCGCCTCCCACTGCTTGAGCATGTCCTCGTGCTCGTTGGTGTGCTTCTTCAGCGAGGCGAGGAACTCGGGATCGTCGTCCGGGGCGAGCGGGCGGCCGTCGCGGCGGCGGTCGTGCGCCGGGCCGCTCGCGCCCTGGCCGCCGGCCGGGGCGGTGCGGACGACGCGCTGCTTGCCGGCCACCAGCCAGGCGATCGAGCCGACGAGCGGGAAGAGCAGCACGATGATCACCCAGACCACCTTCGGGAGGTGCTTCACCTCCTCCTCGGGGGTGGTCAGGCAGTCGATGAAGGCCCACACCCACAGGGCGAGCGGGAGCACGAAGGTCAGGATCCTCAGCACGGCGGCGTTCTCCCCCGGGCGGCGTCGGTGGCGGTCGGGCCCCTCGACGCGGGCGGCCGCTGGTGGTGCGCCGCTTCGAGGGGGCCCTTGACACAGGTCAGGCTATCGGGTGGCGGATACTGACAGGCATGGCATACGACGATCTCCGCTCGTTCCTGCGGGCCCTCGACCGCGAAGGCGACCTCAAGCGCATCAAGGCGGAGGTGGACCCCTATCTGGAGATCGGCGAGATCGTCGACCGGGTGCAGAAGGCCAAGGGCCCGGCCCTGCTGTTCGAGAACGTCAAGGGCTCCACGATGCCGCTGGCGATGAACGTCTTCGGCACCGAGCGCCGGCTCGCCAAGGCGCTCGGCCTCAAGGGCCCGGAGGAGATCGGCGACAAGATCTCCGGCTTGCTGAAGCCGGAGCTGCCGCAGGGCTTCACCGGCTTCCGGGACGCCTTCGGCAAGCTCGCCTCGATGGCCCACGTGCCGCCGAAGCACGTGAAGGCCGGCGACGCCCCCGTGCAGGAGGTGGTGCTCACCGGCGAGGACGTCAACCTGGACGAGCTGCCGGCGCTGTTCACCTGGCCGCTGGACGGCGGTTCCTTCTTCAACCTGGGCCTGACCCACACCAAGGACCCGGACAGCGGCATCCGCAACCTCGGCCTGTACCGGCTGCAGCGGCACGACCGCCGCACCATCGGCATGCACTGGCAGATCCACAAGGACAGCCGCAACCACGCCGCGGTGGCCGCCCGGCGCGGCGAGAAGCTGCCGGTCGCGATCGCCTTCGGCTGCCCGCCGGCCGTCACCTACGCGGCCACCGCGCCGCTGCCGGGCGACATCGACGAGTACCTGTTCGCCGGCTTCGTCGCGGGCGAGCGGGTGCGGATGGTCGACTGCAAGACCGTCCCGCTGCAGGTCCCGGCCGACGCCGAGGTGGTCCTGGAGGGCTGGCTGGAGCCGGGCGAGCTGCTGCCCGAGGGGCCGTTCGGCGACCACACCGGCTTCTACACGCCGCAGGAGCCGTTCCCGGCGCTGACGATCGACTGCGTGACGATGCGCCGCCGGCCGATCCTGCAGTCCATCGTGGTCGGCCGCCCGCCGACGGAGGACGGCCCGCTGGGCAAGTTCACCGAGCGCTTCTTCCTGCCGCTGCTGAAGATCATCATTCCGGACATCGTCGACTACGACCTGCCCGAGGCCGGCGGCTTCCACAACTGTGTGATCGTCTCGATCGACAAGAAGTACCCGAAGCACGCGCAGAAGACCATGCACGCCATCTGGGGCGCGCACATGATGTCGCTGACCAAGCTGATCATCGTGGTGGACTCCGACTGCGACGTCCACGACTACCAGGAGGTCGCCTGGCGGGCCTTCGGCAACGTCGACTACAGCCGCGACCTCACCGTGGTGGAGGGCCCGGTCGACCACCTCGACCACGCCTCCTACCAGCAGTTCTGGGGCGGCAAGGCGGGCATCGACGCGACCCGCAAGCTGCCCGAGGAGGGCTACACCCGCGACGGCGGCTGGCCCGAGATGGTCAGCTCCGACCCGGCGACCGCCGCCCTGGTGGACCGGCGCTGGAAGGAGTACGGGCTGTGAGCACCGCCGCCGCGCTCCCCGAGGTCCCGCCCGGCAGGGTCAGATCCTTCCTGCGGCTGGTGATGATCGAGCACTCGGTCTTCGCCCTGCCGTTCGCCTACATCGCGGCGCTGACGGCGATGTTCCTGGCCGACGGACGGGTGCACTGGGGCGAGCTGTTCATCGTCACCGTGTGCATGGTCGGGCTGCGGACCTTCGCGATGGCCGCCAACCGGATCATCGACCGTGAGATCGACGCCCGCAACCCCCGTACGGCCGGGCGCGAACTCGTCACCGGCGCCGTCTCGCTGAAGACGGCGTACGTCGGCTCGGCGATCGCCCTGGTGGTCTTCCTCGGCGCCGCGGCGCTGCTCAACCCGCTCTGCCTGGCGCTCGCGCCGGTGGCCGTGGTGCCGATGGTGGTCTACCCGTACGGCAAGCGGTTCACCGACTTCCCGCAGGCGATCCTGGGCCTGGCCCAGGCGATGGGCCCGGTGGGCGCCTGGCTGGCCGTCACCGGCACCTGGTCCTGGGACGCGGTCGTGCTCGGCGCGGCCGTCGGCATCTGGATCGGCGGCTTCGACCTCGTCTACGCCTGCCAGGACGTCGCCTCCGACCGGGCGGACGGCGTGCGTTCGGTGCCGGCGCGCTTCGGCGTCCCGGCCGCGATCCGCGGCGCCCGTGCCTGCCACGTGATCACCACGCTGCTGCTCGGCTGGTACGCGGTCCTCACCGACGCGGGTGCCGCGTTCTGGATCGGCCTGGCGGTGGTGGCGGGCGCGTTCGTCTACGAGCACACCATCGTCAAGCCGAACGACCTGTCGCGGCTGAACCGGGCGTTCTTCCAGACCAACGGCTTCGTCGGCATCTCGCTGTTCTTCTTCGCGCTGGTGGACCTGATGGTGCGCGGCCTCGGCGTCTGAGGCCGCGCCCCGCCCGGCCCCTACTTCCCGCCCTCGTCGAGCGTGTGCTTGACGAGGGCGTTCGCGTGCCCGTGGCCGAGGCCGTGCTCGGCCTTGAGCCAGGCGACCAGTTCCATGTGCCTGGTCAGCGGGGAGGAGCGGATCAGCTCCTTCCAGTGGGCGATCGGGTGCCCGTACTTCTTCTCGATGGAGGGGAAGTAGCCGGCGGGGCCGTTGGCGGGGGTGGCGGTCATGGGGGCTCTCCTTCGTTCGCTGCTCATAGGACCGGGCCCGGCACGGAAACCCATCGGCCTTCGAAGGTGATCCGCGTCACGGCCTCCTGGGGGGGCTCTGCGCCGACCGGGCCGGGGGCTCGGATCCGGCCAGTCCGAACGGTCCGTCGGCCCGTGCGGCCGCCCGACTCGTGGCTCGACGTCCCTTCGCTCCCCGGCTGCCGGTTCGTTCCGGCCGGAACCGCCGCAGGTCGGCCGCGTGGAGGGCGGCGCGCGTGGGAGGTGGCTGAAAATCTCATGCAATATAACCTGTGACATTGTTCTCATCACCGGCCGGTGACAGGATCCACGCCACATCTCCTTCCTTCAGTCCGACCCCACGTCGGGCTGCCCCCACTCGACGAAGGATTCGGCGTGCTCCTGCGCACCAGACTCTCCATGCTCGCGGCAGGCGTCGTCGCCTGTTGCGCCACGGCCACCGCCGTGCTGCCGACCCAGGCCTTCGCGGCGCCGCCCGCCGCTGCCGCCACCCCGACCCCGACGGCGCCCGCCGCCGCACCGGCTGGTCCGGTCGGACCCGCCGCCCCGACCCCGGCCGAGACGGGCTCCGAGGAACCCGCCGAGCCCGCCGCCCCGCGCTCCCCGGCGCTGATCGGCGCGACGCGCCTGCTGGAGGAGCCGGCCGACGCGGCCGGGGCGGGCGCCCCCGCCCAGTTCAAGTCCCTCGCCGTACAGAGCTGCGCCCCGGCCGACTTCGCGGCCCTCACCGGGGCCGACCTGGTCGCCTTCATCCGCAGTTCGACCCCGGAGTGCGTCAACTCGCTGTACGACAGCGCCGGCGCCGACCCGACCATCTTCAACCAGGCCCGGATGCTGTCCGTCGCGGCCGCCCTCAAGGGCCTGGCGGCGAACTACGCCGGCGACAACACGACCGGCATCGCGCAGCTGGTGAAGTACCTGCAGGTGGGCTACTACATCCAGTTCAAGCACCCCGTCACGACCGGCGAGTACACGTCCGAGCTCGCCACCGCCGTCTCCACCGCCCTGGACACGTTCTTCGCCGGCCCCCGCTGGCGCGACGTCACGGAGAACAACGGCCGCATCCTCAAGGAGGTGGTGTGGCTCACTGACAGCGCCAACCTCCAGGCCCGCTACATCGGCGCCTACAAGCGGATACTGGACGAGTACGACAACACCTACAACCAGTTCCCGCAGATGCGCAGCGCGGTCAACTCGGTGCTGTACTACCCGCTCTGGTTCGGCTACCGGAACGCCGGCTTCGTCCAGGCGCTCGCGGCCGACCCGGGCCTCGTCAACTCGCTCGCCGACTTCGCGATCAAGCACCGGGACCTGCTCAGCGGGCCCTACACCACCCTCGACACCAACGCGGGCAACGACCTGGCCAAGTTCGCCGGAATGAGCTCCGCCGCCGAGGCCGTGGCCAAGCCGCTGGTCAAGAAGGTGCTGGACTCCGCGCCGCTGGTCTCGTCCTTCTCGTCGCTGTACCTGTACACGGCCCGCCAGGCCGAGTACTTCAACAACGGCCAGTGCTCGTACTACGGCATCTGCGACCTGAACAACAAGCTCATCTCGGTGATCCTGCCGAACCAGCTGGTCTGCGACAACCGCATCCTCCAGGCCCAGGCCCTGTCGGCCGCCGAGCTGGCCGCCGTCTGTGAGAGCCTGCGCAGCCAGGACGCGCTCTTCCACAGCGTGTCCAAGGACAACGGGCCCATCCCGAACCAGTACGCGAAGACCGTCACCTTCGGGATCTTCGCCAACAAGGCCGAGTACAACGCCTACTCGTGGGCGATCTACGGCAACGGCACCGACAACGGCGGCCAGACCGTCATGGACGCGACCGACCCGAACCGGCGGGCCGTGACCGTGATGTACCAGAAGGCCTGGAACGTCAACGACACGGCCCGGGTGTGGAACCTCAACCACGAGTACACCCACTACCTCGACAGCATCTACAACCTGAAGGGCGACTACGACACCCAGTCGTCCGTCCCGAACAAGTGGTGGGTCGAGGGCCTCGCCGAGTACGTCTCGTTCCGCCACCGCGGCGCCACCGACGTCGACGCGATGAACCAGGCGGCCAAGCACACCTACAAGCTCAGCACCCTCTTCCAGAACACCTACGCCAACTCGGACTCGACCCGCATCTACCCGTGGGGCTACCTGTCCGTCCGGTACATGCTGGAGAAGCACCCGGCCGACGTCCAGGCCATGCTGGAGCGCTTCCGCGCCGGTGACTACCCGGGCGGCTACGCGGTCTACAACAACCTCGGCACCTCCTACGACGCCGACTTCGACGCCTGGCTGGACGCCTGCACCGCCGGCGCCTGCTACGTGGACGGTCCGACCGCCCGGTTCGACAACTCGGTGAACGGATCGACCGTCAACCTGACCGAGCGGTCCGTGCAGACCGGCCCGGGCCGGATCACCGGCTGGCACTGGAACTTCGGCGACGGCACCACCTCGGACGAGCGCAACCCGAGCCACACCTACACGGTCCCCGGCATCTACGCCGTCGCCCTGACCACCACCGACGACACCGGCCGGACCGGCACCACCTCGGTCAACGTCACCACGACCGCCACCGCCCTGCCGGCCTGCCCCGAGCAGCGCGCCGACGCGATGGGCCGCAACTGCTCGCGCAGCGGCCGCGCCGCGACCGCCGGCAACACCGACTTCCTGTACGTCTACCTGCCGGCCGGGACCACCACGTTGAAGGTCAGCACCTTCGGCGGTACCGGTACCGCGTACCTGTACTACAACGCCGACACCTGGGCCTCGCCGAAGGCCTACACCGCCGCCTCGACGGCCACCGACAGCACCCAGTCCATCACCGTCACCAACCCCACGGCCGGCTACCGCTACCTCGGCCTGTACGCCGCGACCGACTTCAGCGGGGTCACGGTCACCACCGAGTTCTGATCCCCGGAGCAGTGCGACTGGCGCCCGGCCGGGACTCCCCGGCCGGGCGCCGACTCGCTGTGTGCGGGCGGCGACCCGGTGCGGGCGGCCGAACTGGTTGGATCGGATCACCCGATGATCATCTGTCACTAGCATCGGCCCATGACCGACACCAGCGACTGGAAGTCCGACCGCATCGGCAGCGCACTGCGCGGCGAGAACCCCACCGTCATCCGGCGCCTGGACGCCGGGTTCGTGGTGGCCGGGGACGTGCAGTTCCTGCCCGGGTACGCGATCCTGCTCACCGACGAGCCGGGGGTGCAGCGGCTCTCCGACCTGCCCCGCCCCCGCCGGATCGCCTACCTGGAGGACCTCGACCGCCTCGGCGAGGCCGTCGAGCGGGCCTGCCGGGCGGCCGACCCGGCCTTCCGCCGGGTCAACCTGGAGATCCTCGGCAACACCGACCCGATGCTGCACGCCCACGTCTGGCCCCGCTACGACTGGGAGCCCGCCGACCTCGTCCGCCTCCCCGTCTGGCTCTACCCCCGCACCCACTGGACCGACCCGGCCCACACCCTCACCCCCGCCCACGACCCGATCCGCACGGCCATCGGCGCGGAGCTGGATGCGCTGCGGTAAAGGCCGGTGGTGCAGACCACTCGTTCTCGTGAATCCGCTGACCGGGGCCGGGACGGGTGGCCGACTCGCCCCTACGCTGCGGGACATGGACATCGTCATCGCGCTCTTCGACGACTTCGAGCCGCTCGACGCGATCGGCCCGTACCAGGTGCTCGGCCATCTGCCGGGGGCCGCCGTGCGGTTCGTGGCGGCGGGGGAGGCGGGGCCGGTGGCCGACAGCATCGGGGGGATGCGGCTGGACGTGCCCGCCCGGTACGCGGACGTCGAGGCGTGCGATGTGCTGCTCGTCCCGGGCGGGCACGGCACCCGGCCGCTGATGGACGACCAGGCGTTCCTCGACTGGCTGCGCCGGACGCACGCGACCACCCGGTTCACCGCCTCCGTGTGCACCGGCGCGCTGCTGCTCGGGGCCGCCGGGCTGCTCGACGGCCTCGCCGCCACCACGCACTGGGCGGCCGCCGGCGAACTGGCCGCGTTCGGCGCCGCCTACACCCCCGAGCGGGTGGTGCGCCGGGACCGGATCGTCACCGCGGCCGGTATCTCCGCCGGGATCGACATGGCGCTCCACCTCGCCGCCCTCCTCACCGATGAGACCACCGCCCGGGCGATCCAGCTGCACGCCGAGTACGACCCCCGGCCGCCCTTCGACAGCGGCTCCTGGGCGAAGGCCTCGCCCGCCGTGCGGGAGCGGATCAGGGAACTCGGGTAGTACGGGCCCGAGTTCACCTTCGCGCACGCCTTCGAGCGGGAGTTCGGCCTGCCGCCGGGCCGCTACGCGCGCAGGAAGGACTCCAGGGCGGCGGCCAGGGCGAGGGGCGTCTCGTGCATCGGGTAGTGGCCGGAGGCGGGCAGCTGTTCCACCTCGGCGTTGGGGTAGTGGACGAGGAAGGTGCCGCGCATCGCGTCGGCGGTCAGCAGGAGGTCGTGCTCGCCCACGAACACCCGCACCGGCACGGGGTTCCCGGCGATCCGGTCCACCAGGTCGGCGGTGGTCCAGTCCCGTACGTAGCCGCCGAAGGCCTCGCGGGTGGACAGCTCCAGCGAGCGGTCCACCATCCGGTCGAGCCAGACCCGGCCGGCCCGCCGCCCGGTCACCCGGTCGAGGATCTCGTAGCGCTTCGCCCGGTCCTCGGCCGCGCCGTAGAACAGCGCCTCGCCGTCCGTGTCCATCGGGTACGGGCCGGCCGGGACGGGCGCGAGCCCGGCCAGCTTCCGCACCCGGTGCGGCGCCCGGGCGAGCACCTGCTGGACGGCCTTGCCGCCCATCGAGTGCCCGACCAGCGAGAACTCCGGCCAGCCGAGCTGGTCGGCCAGCGCGAGCGCGTCGTCGGCGATCTCGGCCAGCGTGTAGGCGCCGGGCACGTCCTTGCGGTCGCCGTAGCCCCGGTAGTCGAGGAACGCGTAACAGAAGGCGGAGCCGTCCAGGTAGTCGGGGAACGGGCCCCAGCCCGCGCTGGTGCCGAACCAGTCGTGCAGGACCAGGACCTTGTGGGCGCCGGTGCCCACCAAACGGTGAGGGATCGTCATGCGGGGCTTGATGCCCGCTGCGGGCGATCTCCGAACCCGGCACCCGGAGCGCGCGCCGGAAGGCCGGGGGAGACCGTCCGGCTGCTGGTGTACGACGGTGCGCGATGGGCCCCGCGTGCCGACTTCCCGTTGGGCTGAAAACCCTTCGACAGCGGGGCGCCGGCGCGCTGGACTGTCAGGTGTGACATCAGGGACACAGCGGTTCCCGCAGTGGGCCCGCCTGCCGTTGCGGCGGGTCACCCGTCACCAGATCGAGGCGGCGCCCTGCGAGCCGCTCCGGCCCCCCGAAGGAGCTCCGATGATCGGCCGACTGCAGTGCATCGTCCTGGACTGCCCGGACCCGGCCGTGCTGGCCCGGTTCTACGCCGGGCTGCTGGGCGGGGAGGTGGACCGGCCGGATCCGCGCTGGTCGCTGAACGACGACTGGTCCACCCTGCACACCCCGGGTGGCCCGGTGCTCTGCTTCCAGCGCGTCGCCGACCACCGCCCGCCCCGCTGGCCCGACCCGGCGCACCCCCAGCAGGCCCACCTCGACGTCGACGTCCCCGACCTGGCCACCGCCGAACCGGCCGTCCTCGCCCTCGGCGCCACCCTCCTGCGCGACGCCGGCGGCTGGCGCAGCTACGCCGACCCCGCCGGCCACCCTCTCTGCCTCCTGCCGGCCCGCCGCTGAGCGCTCGGGAGGTCAGTCGGTCGGAGCCCAGAAGTCGGTCAGCCGCGCGAGAGAGGGGCCGAGGCTCTGCCAGGGGCCGTCGACAGTGAGGACGGCGACGGCGGCGGTGGGGAATCCGGAGCGCGCCACCCGCTGGGACAGTTCGTCCTCCGCCGCGTCCCGGCCCCGTACCGCGAGGACGTCGACCAGGTCGTGGAGGCTCGGGTTGTGGCCGACCACGACCAGGTCGCCCACTTCCTCCGGCGTCTGCCGCAGGATCGCGATCAGCTCCTCGATCCCGGCCTCACGGCGGTGGATGTCGACGCTGACGTCGTAGATCCGCCGCTCGTGGACGGTTTCGGGGGCCCGGGGGAGCGCCGCGCGGACGCGCTCCCAGGTCTCGCCGGTGCGCCGGGCGCTGGACACGCGGGCGAGAGCGGGGGCGATGCCGGTTGCCGCGAGCCACCGTCCCGCCGACGAGGCCTCGGTGCGGCCCCGCTCGTCCAGACGGCGCTCGTGGTCGACCGCGGTCTCCCGCTCGGCCTGCGCGTGGCGGACCAGGACGAGCCTTCGGACGGCGTCGGCGGTCATGGTGCCCTCTCCTTCCACCGACCGGAACAACCGGACGTGCACGACCCGGTCGGTTCACGGATGCTACCAACGGCCCGTCAGGACACGCTGTCCCGCCCGAGACTCAGGCGATGCGGCGGACACGGCGGATGGCGAGGCCGACGAGGAGGGCGGTCAGGGCGAGGAAGATGCCGGTCTCGATGGCCTGGAAGGTCCAGAAGCGGTCGGCCGGCTGGTACTCCTGCCAGTTGGTGTAGGGACCGGGGCCGAAGCCGTCCTGGACGAAGCGGGCCACGCAGCGTGAGGTGTCGCCGCCGCCGTCGGGTCCGCAGCCGACGCGGGCGTCGGGCAGGACGAGGGTGCCGGCGCCGTTGCGGACGCCCTGCTGGTAGACCCAGTCGCCGGTGAAGCGGTTGGCCATGACCGGGCTGTCGACCGCGTAGGTGAGCGACTTGGCCGGCAGGAACACGGGGCGGGCGAGGAGTTCGACGAGGGCGCGGACGGCGATGAACGCGGCGAGCGAGAGGCCCATCGCGGGCAGCACCCGGCGGGTCAGGGTGCCGGCGAGGATGCCGAGCGCGACCGCGAACAGCGTGTAGCCGATCGGCGCGATGCCCTGGACGTCGAAGAACAGGTAGCGCAGGCGGCCGAGCCCGTTGTCGGCGAGCGGGGTGAGCCACCAGGCGGCGCCGAGCGCGAAGCCGACGGACAGCACCAGCGCGACCGCGCCGACCAGGCCGAACTTGGTGAGGATCCAGCGCCGGCGGCTGATGCCCTGGGTCCAGACCAGCCGGTGGGTGCCGTTCTCGACCTCCCGGGCGACCAGCGGGGCGCCGAGGAAGAGGCCGGCGAGGAGCGGCAGCAGCACGAAGAGGATGGCCAGGAAGGCGGTCGAGTCGTGCTGGTTGGCGAAGCGCTGGCTCAGCGCCTCGCAGCCCTCGCCGCCGACGAATTGGGCGTGGCCCAGGGCACGCAGGCAGGCGCCGAGGCCGGAGTCCTCGAAGGACGAGCGCATGGACAGGCCGGTGGGGACGAGGACGGCGGCGAGCACGGCGAGTGCCACGGCCGTCCACAGGGCCTGCTTGCGGTGCTGGCGCCAGGTCAGCCAGATCACGCGGCCACCTCCGGGAGGGAAACGCCGGCGGAGGCGCCGAGGTGGGCGAGGACGAGGTCCTCCAAAGTGACCTCGTGCACGGCCCAGCGGGTCTCGTCGACCGGCCCGTCGGTGCGCACCAGCAGGGTGGACTGCCGCTCGGTGTGGCTGGCCCGGATCACCGAGGCCACGCCGGGGACGGCGGCGCCGTCGGCGATCCGGGGGCCGATCAGCCGGCAGTGCCCGGCGAGCAACTCCTCCACCGGGGCGGCGAGGTGGACGTGCGAGGTGTGCAGCAGCACCAGGTGGTCGCAGACCCGTTCGAGGTCGGCGAGCAGGTGGGAGGAGAGCAGGACGGTGGTCCCGTACTCGCCCACGGCGCCCATCAGGGCCTGCATGAACTCGTGCCGGGCGAGCGGGTCCAGGGCCGCCACCGGCTCGTCGAGCAGCAGCAGCCGGGGCCGCTTGGCCAGTGCCAGCGCCAGCGCGACCTGGGCGCGCTGGCCGCCGGAGAGCTTGCCGACGGGCTTGTCGGACGGGATGCCGAGCCGGGTGAGCCGGTCCCGGGCGATCGAGTCGTCCCAGGTACCGCGGCGGTTGAGCCGCCCGCCCATGGTGATCAGCTCGGCGCCGGTGAAGTCGGGGTAGAGCGGGGTGTCCTGGGCGACGAAGCCGAGGTCGGCCAGGGCGCCGGGGTCGTGGCGCGGGTCCCGTCCGAAGACCCGGACCTGCCCGGCGTCGGGCTGCAGCAGCCCGACGGCCAGGTGGAGCAGGGTGGACTTGCCGGCGCCGTTGGGCCCGACCAGGGCGGCGATCCGCCCGGCGGGGAGGTCCAGCGAGCAGTCCTGGAGGGCCCAGGCGCGCCCGTAGCGCTTCCCCAACCCCTCGGTGTGCAGAGCGACTTCCGTCATGTGTGTTCCCCCAAGATGACTGTCAGACCGGTTCGGTCCCGCTCGTGGGCGGCCGGTCGGGCGTGGCCCGCAGGGTGGTGTCGAAGAGCGCGGCGATGTCCTCGCGGGCGAGTCCGGCGGCCTGGGCCTTGGCCAGCCAGACGACCAGCTCCTCGCGCAGCTCGGCCTGATGGGCCAGCGAGGGCCCGGCCAGGGTGCGGACCAGGAAGGTCCCCACCCCGGGCCGGCCCTCGGCGAGCCCCTCCAACTCCAGCTCCCGGTAGGCCTTGAGCACGGTGTTGGGGTTGATCGCCAGGGCCTGGGCCACCTCCCGCACCTTGGGGAGCCGGTCCCCCGGTTGCGCCAGGCCGACCCGCAGCGCCTGCTTCACCTGCAGCACCAGCTGCATGTACGTGGCCACGCGTGAGCGGCCGTCGAGCACGAACTCGATCACCAGTTGTTCTCCTGTCTTACGACAGTAAGACAGGATAGTCGTGGGTCAGTCAAGTGCGGAAGGCGAAACGGGATTTGACGGGTGGTGGGGAAGGGTGGTCAGACCAGCGCCAGCGTGTCGCCGACCGCGAGGCGGCCGGGGGCGGCGACCTCGGCGAGGGCGTCCAGACGGGAGTCGTGGAACTGCGCGAGGGCCTTGAGGATCTCCGGGGCGTGCGGCAGTCCGGGCTGGGCGGCGGTGGTCATCGCGCAGCGCTCGCTGGAGCGGACGAAGGCGAGCCGGGCGCCGGAGCGCGCGGAGCCGTGCGCCTCGCGGCCGAACCAGGCGTCCTCGACGAACGGCGGGGTGCCCGGCGGGGTGCGCAGCAGGACGTTCGGGCGGAACCGGCGGACGTCCACCACGGCGGACGGCGCGGCCTCGGCGACCCAGTCCAGGGTGGCGGTGGTGAGCACGCTGACCGGGAGCTGGTCGAAGTGCGAGACGGCGTCCTCGCGGGCGAGTTCGACGTCCTCGCGCTGCAGGTAGGCGCGGAGGAAGGCGGTCGGGTCGACGACCGGCCGGCCGAGCGGGTCGAGCAGCTCGGGGCCGTCGAGCCGGTGGCCGAGCCGGGCGGAGAGGCGGAGCAGGCCGTCCATCCGCCGGAAGCGGCGGGTGTTCTTGCCGGAGCCGAGCCTGCCCGCGCCGTCGCGCACGGCGTAGAGGCGGTCGCCCGCGAGGCCGCGGTCGTCCACCTCGACGGAGTCGAGCCGCTCGCCGCCGGTGGACTTCACGGGGTAGCGCCAGAGCTGCTCGATGACTCCGATGATCTCTGCCATGGCCGGACAGCGTACCGCCGCCCGTCGATGATGGTCTAGACCAAGTAGCCGGTGTGGCAAGGGGGGCGTCCCGGCGGCTCACCCCAGCCGGGCGACCGCCCGCACCGGGGCCCCGTCCGCCGCCACCAGCCGCAGCGGGAAGAGCGACACCTCGACCGGCCGGCCGTCCTCCTGCGCCGCCAGCAGCGGCCGCAGATCGGTCAGGTTCTCCGCGATCACCCCGCCGCCCGGCGCCCCGAGCAGCACCCGGTGGGCCGCAAGCGTGGGCTCCTCGGCGGTCGGCCGGTCGTGCTCGTCGGTGAGGTCGGCGAGCAGCGCGGCGACCGCCGGGTCGCCCGGGCCCGGGTCGGGCGTCGGGTCGACGCTGAGCGCGTCCACCCCGACCGTGCGCACCCCGGCGGCGACGATCGCCTCGGCGGCCCGCGCGGTCAGGCTCGGGTGGGCGAGGTAGGCGTCGGTGCCCCAGTGCCGGGTCCAGCCGGTGGCGAGCAGCAGGACGGTGCCCTCGCCGGCCCGCTCCAGCGCGGGCGCGAGCTGCTCGGCGGTGATCGCGGCGCGCGGCTCCAGTCCGCGCAGGTCGGCGATGACCGCCGCCCCGGTGAACCGCTCCAGCGGCAGGCCGTCCAGCGTCGGCCAGGTGACGTCGACGTGGTACGGCGCGTCCACGTGGGTGCCGGACTGCGAGCCGAGGTGCAGGGCGAGCACGTTCACCCCGGCGGTGGCGGTGGTGAGGGCGGGTTCCAGGAGGACGGCCGGATCGCCGGGGTAGACCGGCATCGCGGTGGTCACCTGGTGGGTGAGGTCGACGAGGGTGGCCATGCCGCCCATCCTCCCAGGGCGGGCCGGGGCGGGGTGAGGGGCGGAGTGGAGATAGAAAGGAGGCACTATGGAAAAGCCTGAGCAGCCTGTCCGCCGTCCCTGGGTCGTGGGGGTCTCCGGCGCGTCCGGCACCCCGTACGCCGCCGCGGTGATCCGCGCTCTCCTCGCCGCGGGCGAGTCGGTCGACCTGGTGGTCAGCCGTGCGGCCCGGCTGACGATCCTCGACGAGACCGGCATCGCCTTCCGGGACGCGCACTGGCGCACCGACCTGGCCGCCTGGCTGGGGCTCGCGTCGAGCGGGTCGGCGAGCGGGTCGGCGGGCGGGCCGGCGGGCACGGCGGGCGTCGCGGCGGACGGGTCCGGGGACGGGCTGGAGGACGTCCGGTACTGGCCGGCGGGGGACTTCGCGGCGGGCCCGTCCAGCGGCTCGTACCCCGCCAAGGGGATGCTGGTGGTACCGGCGACCACCGGCGCGGTGGCCGGGATCGCGCTCGGCCTCAGCAAGGACCTGCTCCAGCGGGTGGCCAGCGTCACCCTCAAGGAGCGGCGTCCGCTGGTCGTCTGCGTCCGCGAGACACCACTCAACGGGGTGACGCTGAAGCACTTGGTGGAGCTGGACGCGCAGGGCGCCGTCGTGCTCCCCGCCTCGCCCGGGTTCTACGCCGGCGGCTCCACCGTCGGCGAGCTGGTCGGTTTCGTCGCCGGACGGGTGCTGGACGCGGTCGGCGTACCGCACACGCTGTACCGCCGCTGGGAGGGCGAGTTGGGTGCGGCGGCGCGCGCGACCGAACGGTCGGCCTGAGGGGGAGTGAGATACCGCAGGACGGGAGAGTATGTTCTCTGCGATATCCGGGTTGGTCCGCGCACGGCGCCTTTGAATCCGGATAATGATCTGTGGGTCTGGTGAGGTTCGGAAGGACGCGGACGGTATATGGACACGGTGGACAGACAGCTCATCCAGGCGCTGCGGGAGAACGGCCGCGCCTCCTACGCCGAGTTGGGCCGGCTGGTCGGCCTCTCCGGGCCGAGCGTCACGGACCGCATCAACCGGCTGGAGCAGGCCGGTGTCATCACCGGCTACCGGGCGACGGTCAACCCGGCCTCGCTCGGTTTCGGGGTCACGGCGCTGATCGGCCTCCAGCTGACCGACGCGGCGGACCACGAGGACGTCGCGTTCCGGCTGAAGGACCTCGGCGAGGTCGAGGACTGCTGGTTCATCGCCGGTGACGACTCGTACATGCTCAAGGTCCGGGTGCCGGACGTCCAGGGCCTGGAGTCGGCGGTGAAGCGGATCTCGGGCACCAAGGGTGTGGCCCGCACCCGGACGACCGTCGTACTCTCCACGAAGTGGGAGAGCCGGGTCAGCGAGCTGCCGCTCGCCGAGGCCGAGTAGCGCACCGGGGAAGTGACGGCATGGCACTGGTCGGTCTGGAGGAACTGCACGCGGCCCGGCGGCGGATCGCGGGCGTCGCGGTGCGCACCCCGCTGGTCCCCGCCCCCTGGGCGGCGGACGGCGAGCGCCGGCTCTGGCTCAAGCCGGAGAACCTCCAGCCGACCGGCGCGTTCAAGGCCCGCGGGGCGTACAACCGGCTCGCCGCGCTGAGCGGCGACGAGCGCGCCCGCGGCGTGGTCGCCCAGTCCAGCGGCAACCACGCGCAGGCGGTGGCGTACGCCGCGAAGCTGCTCGGGATCAAGGCCGTGATCGTGATGCCGGACACCTCGCCGGCGGTCAAGGTCGAGGCCACCCGGTCGTTCGGCGCCGAGGTGCTGCTGGTCACGCCGGAGGAGCGGGACACCGTGCCCGGCGAACTGGCCGAGCGGCACGGCTACGTCTGGGTGCCGCCGTACGACGACCCGTTCATCATCGCGGGCCAGGGCACGGTCGGCCTGGAGATCGCCGAGGACGCCCCGGCGGAGCTGGACACCGTGCTCGTCCCGGTCAGCGGCGGCGGGCTGATCGGCGGCACCGCGGCCGCGCTCAAGCTGACCCGCCCGGGCATCCGGGTGGTCGGCGTCGAGCCCGAGCTGGCCGCCGACGCGCAGGCCAGCCTGCGGGCCGGCGAGCGGATCACCTGGCCGGTCGCCGACACCTACCGGACGATCGCCGACGGCCTGCGCACCCCCTCGGTGGGCGTGCTGCCGTACGAGCACCTCACCGCCTACGTGGACGACATCGTCACCGTCACCGAGGACGAGATCCGCGCCACGGTGGCCCTGCTGGCCCGGCGCGGGCGGATCGTCGCCGAGCCGTCCGGCGCGGTCGCCCCGGCCGCGTACTTCCACCGGGCCGCCGGGCTCGGCGGGCAGGCCGTGGCGGCCGTGGTGAGCGGCGGAAACATCGAGCCGGCGCTGCTGGCGGAGCTGCTCGCCGGCTGACCCGCGCGGGGGCGGCTGCCCGCGAACCCTCCCCGGCGGGGGCGTACGCTCGTTCCGGCAAGGATTCGAAGTCGGAGGAGGCGGGGCACCGCATGGACGCAGGGCTCAAGCGCGAGCTGGAGGCGAAGGTCTACGCGGGGGAGCGGCTGACCCGGGAGGACGGGATCGCGCTCTACGAGAGCGACGACCTGGCCTGGCTGGGAGGCCTCGCCCACCACGTGCGGACGCGGAAGAACGGCGACGTCGTCCACTTCAACGTCAACCGCCACCTCAACATGACCAACGTGTGCAACGCGTCCTGCGCGTACTGCTCGTTCCAGCGCAAGCCGGGCGAGAAGGACGCCTACACGATGCGCATCGAGGAGGCCGTCCGCCTCGCCAAGGCGATGGAGGTCGACTCCCTCACCGAGCTGCACATCGTCAACGGCCTGCACCCCACCCTGCCGTGGCGCTACTACCCGCGCTCGCTGCGGGAGCTGAAGGCGGCGCTGCCGAACGTCTCGCTCAAGGCCTTCACCGCCACCGAGATCCACTGGTTCGAGCGGATCAGCGGCCTGCCCGCCGACGAGATCCTCGACGAGCTGATCGACGCCGGCCTGGAGTCGCTGACCGGCGGCGGCGCGGAGATCTTCGACTGGGAGGTCCGCCAGCACATCGTCGACCACGACACCCACTGGGAGGACTGGTCGCGGATCCACCGGCTCGCCCACAGCAAGGGCCTCAAGACGCCGGCCACCATGCTGTACGGCCACATCGAGGAGCCCCGCCACCGGGTGGACCACGTGCTGCGGCTGCGCGAGCTGCAGGACGAGACCGGCGGCTTCCAGGTCTTCATCCCGCTGCGCTACCAGCACGACTTCCACGACTCCAAGGACGGCGTGGTGCGCAACAAGCTGATGGCGCGCACCGAGATGGCCACCGGCGCCGAGGCGCTGAAGACCTTCGCGGTCTCCCGGCTGCTGTTCGACAACGTGCCGCACGTCAAGGTCTTCTGGGTGATGCACGGCGTCACCACCGCCCAGCTGGCGCTCAGCCACGGCGCGGACGACATGGACGGCTCGGTGGTCGAGTACAAGATCACCCACGACGCGGACAACTTCGGCACCCCGAACAAGCTGGGCCGCGAGGACCTGCTCGGCCTGATCCGGGACGCCGGCTTCCGCCCGGTGGAGCGCAACACCCGCTACGAGGTCATCCGCGAGTACGACGGCCCCGACCTGAACCGCCGGGAGACCCCGCAGGCGATGCGCCTCTGACCGGTCCCGCGACCGCGGGCCGCCGCCCGGGCCCAGCGCGGCCCGGGCGGCGGCTTCTTCACGGGGCCCGCACAGGACCCCGGCTTTCGCGACCCGTCCTCCGTTTGGCAGGATCGGCCCCATGCCCGGTCACCGTCGCACCTCCCCGTACCCGTCGTACGAGCCGGTGTACGAGGTGCCGCAGCAGTCGTACGCGGTACCGCAGCCGCCCTACGGCGCACCGCAACAGCCGTACGGCGGCCAGCAGGAGGACGACGGCCCGCTGTACGAGGGGCAGGAGCCCGGGTACGGCTACCGGAGCCTGGCCGAGCACGATGTGTACGACCAGCCGTTCCAGGCGCACCCCGCCGGGCCGCAGTTCCCACCGGAGCCGTCGCCGGCGCCGCTGCCGGGTCAGCGGCGCGCCGCCGCCGCCGCGGCCGGGGGCCGCACGGCCGCCCGGGGCCACCGGCGCAAGCCCAAGAAGAAGCGCACCGGCCGCGCCGCCGTCGCCGGCACCGCCCTGCTGCTGGCGGCCGCCGCCGGCTGGTACACCGTCGGCGAGGACGCCGCCAAGCCCGGCGTGACCACCGCCGACGGCCCCGGCCCCGAGGGCGTCGGCACCCCGGACCGCCCCGCCGGGCAGCCGGTGGCCGACCAGGCCTCGCCGACCGCCCCGGCCGCGCAGGCCGCCGACACCCGGCAGACCGAGACCCCCGCGGCGGGTCGCAGCGAGGCCCGCGCCGACGGCTCGGTCGAGGCGATCCCGGGCCTCGGCCCCGGCTTCGCCGGCCGGGTACCCGCCGACACCACCCAGGTGGTGGTGGCCACCGGCGAGGGCAAGGACACCAACCGGACCAGCGTCACGCTGTGGACCCGCACCGCCGAGGGCCACTGGCTGAGCGGCGAGAGCTGGCAGGGCCACAACGCGTTCAAGGGCTGGACCACCGACCACAACGAGGGCGACCTGCGCAGCCCGATCGGCGTCTTCTCGCTGACCGACGCCGGCGGCCGCAAGCCCGACCCGGGCAGCCGGCTGCCCTACGACAAGGACGCCGCCTTCGTGGTCTCCGGGACGGGCTTCGCCGGCGAGCAGCTGGCCGGCTCCTTCGACTACGTCGTCGCGATCGACTACAACCGGGTGCCCGGCAACTCCCCGCTGGACCCGCGCCGTCCGAACGGCTCGACCAAGGGCGGCGGGATCTGGATCCACGTCGACCACGGCGGTCCGACGCACGGCTGCGTGTCCATCCCGGAGGACAAGATGGCGCAGCTGATCCGCACCCTGGACCCGGGCGCCCGCCCGGTGATCGTGATGGGCGACGCGGCCTCGCTGGCGGTCTGACCGGCCCGCCGGGCCGGACAATTCCTTCGAGTTCCGCCTCCGGGCGGATTCCGCCGCCCGTGTGCCGCAACGGCCCTTGTCGGCCTCCTACAGCTTCCTGGCACGGATCCTGTAGCCGGTCGAGACCCGCTGACCAGCGGGTAACCGGGTTGAGTGGCAGTATGAGCGGTTCGCGCATCGTGGCACTCGGCCACTACCAGCCCCCCAAGGTCCTCACCAACGACGACCTGGCGAAGCTGGTCGACACCGACGACGAGTGGATCCGCAGCCGGGTGGGCATCCGGACGCGGCACATCGCGGAGGGCGAGACCGTCGTCGACCTCGCCACCGAGGCGGCGCAGAAGGCGCTGGCCAACAGCGGCCGGTCGGCGTCCGAGGTCGACCTGGTCGTGGTCGCCACCTGCACCGCGGTGGAACGCAGTCCCAACACGGCCGCCGCCGTCGCCGCCCGGCTCGGGGTGCGCGCGCCGGCCGCCTACGACATCAACACGGTCTGCTCGGGCTTCTCGTACGCGCTGGCCACCGCCGACCACGCGATCCGGGCCGGAGCGGCCCGGACGGCGCTGGTGATCGGCGCGGAGCGGATGTCGGACACCCTCGACTGGACCGACCGGTCGACCTGCGTGATCTTCGGCGACGGCGCCGGCGCGGCGCTGGTCGAGGCCCAGGAGGAGGGCGCCGAGCCGGGGATCGGCCCGGTGGTCTGGGGCTCGGAGCCGGAGAAGGGCGACGCCGTGGTGATCAGCGGCTGGGACCCGGTGATCAGCCAGCAGGGCCAGTCGGTGTTCCGCTGGGCGACCACCCAGATCGCCCCGCTGGCCCGGCAGGCCTGCGAGCGGGCCGGGATCGACCCGTCCGAGCTGAAGGGCTTCGTGCCGCACCAGGCCAATCTGCGGATCATCGACGCGATCGCGGCCCGGCTCGGGGTCACCGACGCGGTGGTGGCCCGGGACGTCGTGGACTCCGGCAACACCTCGGCGGCCTCCGTCCCGCTGGCCTTCTCCAAGCTGGTCGAGCGCGGCGAGCTGTCGCCCGGCGACCCGGTGCTGCTGTTCGGCTTCGGCGGCGGCCTGGCGTACGCCGGACAGGTCGTCCGCTGCCCGTGAGGCCCTGCCGGGACCCCGCCGAGGCCCTCCTGGGGGCCTCTGGGGCCCGCTGAGGCCCGCTGGAGCCCCTGTGGGGCTCCGTGCCCGACCGGCTCCTGCCGACATGCCTGTGGGCGGTCACCCTCGACGGGTGACCGCCCACAGGCATGTCGTGGCGCGCTGCGGACCGCCGGCGGACCTCCCCCGAGGACACGGCCGCCGTCCGTCGTACCCCGGACAGGAGGCCGGGGCGCGCGCGAAGCGGAAGGTGGGTCGGAGCGGATCGGTCTACTTGGGCGCCTTCTTGCCGGTGACGCCCAGGTACACCAGGGGAGCGAGGTTGGGCTTGAGGTCCTTGACCTTGACGCCCCAGGAGGTGAAGGCCTTCTGGTGCTCGGCCGCCGAGGCGAGCAGCGAGACCAGCGACCCGGCGACGGCGGCCGGATCCAGCGTTTTGTCGGCCTGGCCCTTCGCCTGGAGTTCCTTGACGGCCTCCGTGAGCGGCTTGGCCACCGCGTTGAGGACGGTCATGCGGATCTTGAAGAACCGCTTGTCCCCTTCGGCGGCACCGAGCGTGACCACACGGAGAATGGCGTCGTTCTTGCGCCAGAAGGCGAGGAATCCGTCGACCAGTTCTTCCGAAGTGGCCGTGCCGGACTTCCCTGCCCAGGACTTTCCGGCCACCAGCTCTTTGAGCGTGTCGGCGTCCTTGGCCATTTCCTCGGCGATTTCGAGGACGGCGCCCTCGACATCCGGGAAGTACTGGTAGAAGGTCGCGGGGGAGGTACCCGCCATACGGGCGACGTCGATGACCTTGACGTCCCGATAGGGCGACGTGCTGAGCATCTCGCGGAGGCAGTCGAGCAGCTTCTGCCGCGTCTCCTGTCCGCGTCGCCCGGCGACGCGACCGTCGACGGTGCGAACTTGTCCTGTCATGCCGTCAGCTTACCGTGGCCCGATCTTGGCGCGATTCGGTGATGTGACAATTACTCCGCACGGGGGTTGGTATAGCCGCTCGGGGCCCTTCGGATGGATATTCATCGACCTCTGCGGCCCCCCTTGACGCCCCCCCGTGCACCGGCGACGCCGCAGGGTGACGAAGCCTTCGCTGAGGGGTTATCGAGTAACGGAGCGTGACCGTCTACGGGGCAGTGTGACCTGCCCCTCGTGGCACTCCCGGGCGTGTCGGGCGCAAGCCGGAGCCGGAGCGGACGTCAGAATCCGGCCGTTCCGGAGCCGCTGATCGGCCAGTGGACCCGCCCGCCGGGCGGACAGCGCTCTGGGCGGGGGAGGTTGGAGATGGGCCGGGCGGCATTGGAGAATCGGGTCCGGCACCACGCGGTGGGTGCGCGGCACCACGCGGGCGGTGCTCAAGACGGGGAGGTGGCAGCGGGTGGACCAGCTGACGGCGCACGATCCGAGGCGGATCGGGCCCTTCGAGGTGCTGGGGCGGCTCGGGGCGGGCGGCATGGGCCTGGTCTACCTGGCGCGGTCCGCGTCCGGCCGGCGGGTGGCGATCAAGACCGTCCGGGGGGAGCTGGCCGAGGACGAGCTGTTCCGGGTCCGGTTCGCGCGGGAGATCGAGGCCGCCAAGACGGTCGGCGGCTTCTACACGGCGGCCGTGGTCGACGCCGACGCCGACGCCCGGGTGCCCTGGCTGGCCACCGCGTACGTCCCGGCGCCGTCCCTGGAGGACCTGGTCACCGAGTGCGGGCCGCTGCCGGCCGGAGCGGTGCGCTGGCTGGTGGCCGGCATCGCCGAGGCCCTGCAGTCCATCCACGCCGCCGGGCTGGTCCACCGCGACCTCAAGCCGTCCAACGTCCTGGTCGTCGAGGACGGCCCCCGGGTGATCGACTTCGGCATCGCCGCCGGGGTCTCCAGCACCCGGCTCACCATGACCAACGTCGCGGTCGGCACGCCGGCGTACATGTCGCCGGAGCAGGCCCGGGACAGCCGGGGCGTCACCGGCGCCAGCGACGTCTTCTCGCTCGGGTCGCTGCTGGTCTTCTGCGCCACCGGCCACCCGCCCTACCGGGGCGCCAACCCGGTGGAGACGGTCTTCCAGCTGCTGCGCGACCAGCCCGACCTCTCCGGTCTGCCGCCGGAGCTGGCCGACCTGGTGCGCGCCTGCATGCGGCCGGCGCCCGAGCACCGGCCGACCCCGGAGCAGATCCAGGTCGAGCTGGCCCCGCACCTGTTCTCCCGGGACGACGCCTCCGGGGAGGCCGGGGACTGGCTGCCGCCCGACGCGCTCGCCCTCATCGAGCGCAAGCGGGGCCGCCGCCAGCCGCCGCCCGCCGTCCCGCCGCAGCCCGTGCCGCACCACCCGCCGCACCCGCCCGCCCCGCACCCGCCCGCTCAGCACCTGCCCGCTCCGCAGCCGCACCCGGGCCAGGACGACCCGCGCACCCGGGCGGTCGCCGGGCACGCCCCGCCGTCCGCCGGGCCGGTGCACCACGCGCCGCCCGGGCCGGACACCGAGGCCGCCACCGAGAAGCTGGCCGCCCCCAGCCGGCACCGCCGGCCGGTCGTCGAGGAGGGCGACGAGGTGCGGCTGCCCGGCGCCTCGGTCCGGATAGGGCCGGGGCCGCGCGCCGAGCAGGCCGGCCCGGGCGCGCCGCCCGCCGAGACCGACTGGGTCCGGCGGATCACCCCGCCCCCGGCCCGCGCGGCCCGCTGGCGCCCCTGGCGGTTCCGGATGTCCAACGACGTCTGGGGCACCCCGGTGGTCGCCGCCGGCACGCTGTTCGTCTCCAGCTTCGAGGTGCACGCCCTGGACATCGCGTCCGGGCAGCGCCGCTACAAGACCCGGGACGTCGCCTGGGCGCTCGCCGTCGACGCCGGCCGGGTGCACGCGGCCGACGGCCCGCACCTGTACACGGTGGACGTCGCGGACGGCACCGAGCGCTGGCGGCACTCGCTGGACGGCTGGGTGTACTCGCTGGACGCGGCCGGCGGGGTGCTCTGCTGCGGCGTCCGGGGCGGCGGCGTCCAGCTGCGCTCGTCGGCCACCGGCGCCGAGCTCTGGCGCGCCGACGACGCCCAGCAGGAGTTCGAGAACCCGCAGTCCGGCCCTGCCCTGGTGGGCGGCGCGGCGTACTACTACGGCGGCGGGCGGCTGCGCTGCGTGGACCCGCGCGGCTCGGGCCTGCGCTGGTCGGTCCAGGTCGGCGAGGACGTGCCCTCCCGCCCGGTCGAGCGCTCCGGCGTGCTCTACGTGACGGCCGGCACCCGGGTGTACGCGCTGGACGCGGCGAGCGGCGCCGAGCGCTGGCGGTTCGAGGCCCCGGTGGTGCTGTTCACCCCTCCGGCGCTGGACGCCGACGCGGTCTACGTCGCCGACTACCTCGGCACCGTCTACGCGCTGGACGCGGCCACCGGCCGGGACCGCTGGCGCGCGGCCACCGGCACCCGGCAGGGCGCCGAGCCGGTGGTGGTCGGGGACGGCATGGTGCTGGTCGGCAGCGGCGAGGTGCTGTACGCGTTCGAGGCGGGCAGCGGCCGCGAGCGCTGGCGGTACACCGCGCGCGGCGAGATCGTCGGCTCCCCGGCGGTCGCCGACGGGCTGGTCCACCTGGGCAGCCGGGACCACTCGCTGCACACCGTGGACCTGGCCAGCGGCCAGCTGCGCTGGGAGCTGGGCACCAAGGGCGAGCTGACCGGCTCGCCGGTGGCGGTCGGCGGGAAGGTCTTCGTCGGCAGCAGGGACCGCTGCGTCTACGCGCTGGACGCCTTCTACGGCACGGCGGTGCCCTCGCACTGAGCGGGAGGGCCGGGGCGGGGCGGGGTCCGTCAGGCCGGGCGGCGGGCCCCGGGACGGCGGGCGCCGGGGTGGCGGGCGCACCAGCCCTCCCAGGCCGAGGCGACCATCTCCTCGACCCCGTGCCGGGCGGTCCAGTCCAGCTCGCGGTGGATCAGCTCGGCCGAGGCGACCACCCGGGCCGGGTCGCCGGGGCGGCGCGCGGTGATCTCGGGGGTGGTGTCGTACCCGGTGACCGCGCCGATCACGTCCAGCATCTCCCGGACGCTGACGCCCTCGCCGCGCCCGATGTTCAGGGTCAGCCGGGTCCGCCCGGCCGGGTCGGCGGCCAGCCGGCGGGCCGCCGCGACGTGCGCCGAGGCGATGTCGGAGACGTGGATGAAGTCGCGGACGCAGGTGCCGTCCGGGGTCGGGTAGTCGGCGCCGAAGACCTGCGGCGCCCGGCCGGCGGTGAGCCGCTCGAAGACCATCGGGATCAGGTTGTGGGCGCCCGCGTCGGAGAGCTCCGGCGAGGCGGCCCCGGCCACGTTGAAGTAGCGCAGCGAGACGGTGGACAGGCCGTGGGCCCGGCCGGCCGAGGAGACCAGCCACTCGCCCGCCAGCTTGGTCTCCCCGTACGGGTTCATCGGCGTGCAGGGGGCCGACTCGGTGACCAGGTCGACGTCCGGCATGCCGTAGACGGCGGCGGAGGAGGAGAGCAGGAAGCGCCGCACCCCGGCCTCGACGGCCGCCTCCAGCACGTTCTGCAGGCCGGTGAGGTTCTCCCGGTAGTAGTGGAACGGGCGCGCGACCGACTCGCCGACCTGCTTCTTGGCGGCGAAGTGCAGCACACCGCGCACCTCGTGCCCGCGCAGCGCCGCGTCGACGGCCGCCCGGTCCAGGGTGGAGCCGACGATCAGCGGGACGCCGTCCGGCAGCCGGGCCCCGGGGGCGGCCGTGCTGAGGTCGTCCAGCACCACGACCCGCTCGCCGGCCGCCACGAGCTGCTGCACCACGTGCCTGCCGATGTATCCGGCACCACCGGTGAGCAACCAAGTCATGGCCGAAATCCTAGGGCCTGCGCGTCGGAGCCGAAGATTCGGACATACAGGTGAAATGCTGACAAAAATCTCTGCGTCGCGTCCGAGCGGCCCGTCGTGGCCGCGCGCTGAGGAATCCGGAGGCCGTCACGGTGAACCGCAAGAAGGAGCCCACCCGTCCGATTCCGGCCGGACCGCGTCCGACCGGGCCCGGGACGTCCGGCGGGCGGCTGCTCGCGCCGGGAGCCGTCGCGGTGCTGACCGCGCTCGCGCTGGCCGGGTGCAGCAGCGGCTCGTCCTCGGACTCGTCCTCGGGGGAGAACGGCCCCCGGGCCGCCTCCGCCTCGGCCGGCGGCAGCCCCACCGCCCAGCCGGGCGGCGGCAACCAGCTCCAGTCCGACTACCAGCGGGTGATCAAGGACGTCCTGCCCTCGGTGGTGCAGATCACCACCGCGAGCGGCCTCGGCTCCGGGATCGTCTACGACGACAAGGGCGACATCGTCACCAACGCCCACGTGGTCGGCACCGCCACCACCTTCACCGTCACCCTGGCCGGCAGCACCAAGCCGCTGGACGCCACGCTGGTCGCCAGCTACCCGGACTCCGACCTCGCGGTGATCAAGCTGAGCAGCACGCCGAACGGTCTCAAGCCGGCCTCCTTCGGCGACTCCACCAAGGTCGAGCTGGGCCAGATCACCCTCGCCATGGGCAGCCCGCTCGGGCTCTCCAGCAGCGTCACCCAGGGCATCGTCTCGGCCACCGGCCGGACCGTCAGCGAGCCGTCCACCCAGGGCTCGCCCGGCGCCGTCATCGGCAACATGGTGCAGACCTCGGCCGCGATCAACCCCGGCAACAGCGGCGGCGCGCTGGTCAACCTGGACAGCCAGGTGATCGGCATCAACACGCTGGCCGCCACCGAGCCGCAGTCCAACGGCGCCGCCGCCCCGGGCATCGGCTTCGCCATCCCGGCGTCCACCGTGACCAGCATCGCCGACCAGCTGATCAAGGACGGCAAGGTCACCAACTCCGGCCGGGCCGCCCTCGGCATCACCGCGCGGACCTTCTTCGACCAGAACTTCCGCCCGGCCGGCGCGGTGGTGGTCGCCGTCTCGCCCGGCGGCCCGGCCGACTCGGCGGGCCTCCAGGTGGGGGACGTGATCACCAGGATCGACGACACCGCGGTCGACTCGCTGAACTCGCTCACCACCGCGCTGGCCTCGCTCGCGCCGGGCAGCAAGGTGACCGTCACCTACACCCGGGACGGCCAGAGCAAGACCGCCGACGTCACCCTCGGCAGCCTCGAAACGCCCTGACCCCACCAGCCCCCGGACGGCGGGCGGCCCGCACAACCGCGCAAGGGTTCCGCGGGGCCGGCCGCCGTCCGGGATCGGGGGGCGCCGTCAGCGGCGGGCGGTGCGGGTCCGCCAGGGGAGCTCGACCGTGACCGTGCTCGGCCCGCCCTCCGGGCTCTCCACCAGGAACACCCCGTCCACCGCGCGGATCCGCTCGGCCAGTCCGGCCAGGCCGCTGCCCGGGTAGGGGGCCGCGCCGCCCTTGCCGTTGTCCTGGACCAGCAGCATCAGCTGGTCGTCGGCCCGCCAGACGTCCACCGTGGCGGAGCGGGCGCCGGAGTGCTTGGAGATGTTGGTCAGCAGCTCGCTGACCGTGAAGTAGGCGATGCCCTCCACCGCCGAGTCCGGCCGGTCGGCGCTGCCGTCCCGGGCCTTCAGGTCGACGTTCACCTTGACCCCCTCCGGCACCGTGCAGCGCGCCGCCACCGAGGAGAGCGCCGCGTCCAGGCCGCGGTCGGTGAGCACCGCCGGGTGGATGCCCCGGGCCAGGTCGCGCAGCTCCTGGAGGGCCAGCTTCACCTCGCCGTGGGCGTTGTCGACCATCTTCGCGGCGGCCGCCACGTCCTCGGGCGTCTCGGTCTCCCGCAGCCGCTCCTTGGCCATGCCGAGGTCCATCGCCAGCGCCACCAGCCGGGCCTGGGCGCCGTCGTGCAGGTCGCGCTCGATCCGGCGCAGGTCGGCGGCGGCGGTGTCGACCACGGTGCCGCGGTCGTCCTCCAGCTCGCGGACCCGCTCGGACAGGGCGCCCGGGTAGAGCAGGATCTCCACCAGCATCCGGTCCACCGCCGACTGGGCGCGGACCGCCCAGGGCAGGAGCGGCCAGCCGACCAGCACGAAGACCGTGGTCAGCGCGAAGCTCAGCACGCCCCAGGGCAGCATCAGCACGTTGTAGAGGGCCGAGCGCCAGGAGAGCGCGTCGGTCAGGTGGGCGATCGCGTAGCCGGTGATGCCCGGCCGGCGGCGCTGCACCGGCTCCGGCTCGTGCACCTCGGCGCCGTACAGCGCCCGGGCCCGGCGGCGGGCGAAGCCGCTCATCGACCGGCAGCCGGCCAGGCCGGCGGCCAGCAGCGGCAGGCCGACGACGGTGACCGAGAGGGCCAGGCCGATCGACAGCGTGGCGACCGTGAAGAGGAAGCCGGCGATGCCGAGCGGCAGGTTCAGCAACAACCGCCCGGCCTGCCGCCACATCCGCGCGCCGTACAGCGAGGTGTGCCCGGCCCCCTCGGCCGTGCCGTCCGTTCGCTTCATCTCGGTCTACCGTCCTTTTCCGGTCGAGCTGTGGTCCTTAGCTTGGCTGGTCACGGGCGGGTGGGGCCATGGGGGTGATACGTCTCCCCGGTCGGGGGTTATCCCCACCCCGGACGGGGCCGCCCGCCGTTGCCCGTCTTCGCCCGTCTTCGCCCGCCGGTGTCCGCGGGGTGACGGCGCGGGGCGCCGGGTGTCCACCGGCTGTCCATCGGGTGTCTTGCGGAGCGGGCAGGATGCGGGGCACCGGTGCCGTGCACTTAGACTCACGCCTTGGCGATGGTTATGAGTGCGTAAAGGATTGTCGTAGAACCTCCTTGAAGGAGGGTTCCGCGGCCGATGTGGAGGCGAGGGCATGGTGGGGCAGCAGGCGGCTTCGGTCGCGGCCGACCCGGCGGCCGGCAGCGGCTACTTCGACGCGTACGCGGCGGTCGGCCTGCTCGCCGTCGTCGGCGTGCTCTTCGTGGCGGTGGCGTTCACCGCGAACCGCCTGCTGCGGCCGGTGGTGTACTCGCCGGAGAAGCTCCTCGCCTACGAGTGCGGCGTGGACCCGGTGGGGGAGGACTGGGCGCACACCCAGGTCCGCTACTACGTCTACGCCTTCCTGTACGTGATCTTCGCGGTCGACGCGATCTACCTGTTCCCGTGGGCGACCGTCTTCGCCTCCGCCGGGTACGGGGCCGGAACGCTGGTCGAGATGTTCGTCTTCATCGGCTTCCTCGCGGTCGGACTGCTCTACGCCTGGAAGAAGGGCGTTCTGGAATGGACGTGACGCACACCCACTCGCACGGGCACGGCGCCTTTGGCGGCCCGGTTCCACTGGGCGTGCCGGACCCGTCGAGCCCCGGTGCCGCCGTCGAGCGGCGCGGCATCGGCCCGCTGGCCCGGCTGGCGCCGGACCCGGTGAAGGTCGTCCTCAACTGGGGGCGGCGCTACAGCCTGTGGTGCTTCAACTTCGGCCTGGCCTGCTGCGCGATCGAGTTCATCGCGGCCTCGATGGCCAAGCACGACTTCATCCGGATGGGCGTCATCCCGTTCGCGCCGGGCCCCCGACAGGCCGATCTGATGATCGTCTCGGGGACGGTGACCGACAAGATGGCGCCCGCCGTCAAGCGCCTCTACGAGCAGATGCCCGAGCCGAAGTACGTCATCTCCTTCGGCGCCTGCTCCAACTCCGGCGGGCCCTACTGGGACTCCTACTCCGTGACCAAGGGCGTCGACCAGATCATCCCGGTCGACGTCTACGTGCCCGGGTGCCCGCCGCGCCCGGAGGCGCTGCTCCAGGGCATCCTCAAGCTCCAGGAGAAGATCGCCGCCGAGTCGCTGCCCGGCCGCTACACCGCGCCCGCGGCGGCGCTGCGGCGTCCGCCGGTGCCCGGGCCCGGTGCCGAGGGCGCCGCCGGTGCCACCGGTGCTGCCGGTGCCGCCGGTTCCGGTTCCGTCGAGGGAGGGGCCTCGTGACCACGGCCGAGCAGTACGCGGCGTCGGTCGGGGAGTGGGCGACCGGCGCCGAGGCGTACGGGCTGATCACCGTCGACGTGCCGGCGGAGCACTGGACCGAGGCGCTCACCGCCGCCCGGGACACCCTGGGCCTCACCTTCTTCGACTGGCTCAGCGCCGTCGACGAGCTCGCCGAGGGCTTCTCGGTGGTCGCCCACCTCGCCGCCGTCGACGCCCCGGGCGTGCGCCACCTGGCGCTGCGCACCCGGGTGCCGCGCGACGCGGCCGCGCTGCCGACCGCCGTCCCCGTGTACGCCGGGGCCGCCTGGCACGAGCGCGAGACGCACGAGATGTTCGGCATCGACTTCACCGGGCACCCCCACCTGATCACCCTGCTGCTGCCGGACGGCTTCGAGGGCCACCCGCTGCGCAAGGAGTTCGTGCTCGCGGCCCGGGTCGCCAAGGCCTGGCCGGGTGCCAAGGAGCCGGGCGAGTCCGACCACGGCGACGGGCCGGCGCGGCGCAAGATGCAGCCGGCCGGGGTGCCGGACCCGAACGAGTGGGGGCCGCTCAAGGGCACCCTGCCGCCGGTCGCCGAGCGGCCGGCGCGCGGGGCCCGGGCGGCCGGGGCCGCCGGTGCGGCCCGCACGCCGCGTGCGGCGGGTGCGGCGGGTGCGGCCGGTGCCGCCGGTGCCGAGGGCGCCGCCGCGGTGCGGGCCGACCGGCCGCGGCGGACCAGGTCGGTCTCCGCGGGGTCGGCGAGCCAGGCGGACGCCGCTGCGGCGGAGGGTGCTCCGGCCGAGGGCGCTGCGGCGGAGGGGACGCCCGCGGTGCGGGCCGACCGGCCGCGGCGGACGCGTTCGGTCTCCGAGGGATCGGTGAGCCAGGCGCCCGACGAGGCCGCCGCGGCGCCCGCCCGGACGCAGTCCTCCGACGCGCCGTGGCACAACCCGGTGCCGGCCCACGACGAGCCCGGGAAGCCGGCCGCCGGGGAACCCGCCGCCGAGGAAGCCCCCGCCGAGGAGCCCCCCGCCGAGGAGAAGACGAGCAAGCCGCCGGCCGAGTCGGCCGGCCAGGACGGAGACGGCGCGTGAACCTGTTCGACACGGTGCTGCGCTGCGTCGCCACGCTGGTCGTCTTCCTCACCCTCCCCCTGGTCATCGGCCAGACCGAGCACAAGGTGATGGCGCACATGCAGGGCCGCCTCGGCCCGATGTACGCCGGCGGTTTCCACGGCTGGGCGCAGCTGATCGCGGACGGCGTGAAGTTCGTCCAGAAGGAGGACATCGTCCCGTCCGGCGCGGACCGGCGGATCTTCCAGCTGGCACCCGCCGTCTCGCTGCTGCCGTACCTGCTGGTGCTGCTGGCGATCCCGGTCGGACCGGGCGGCTTCGTCGGGCAGGCGGTGGACGCCGGCCTGTTCTTCGTGCTGGCCGTCATGGGCGTCGGCGTGATCGGCAAGCTGATGGCCGGCTGGGCCTCGGCCAACAAGTTCTCGCTGCTCGGCGGTCTGCGGACGGCCGCGCAGCTGATGTCCTACGAGCTGCCGATGGTGCTCGCCGCCGCCTCCGTGGCGATGGCCGCCGGAACGCTCTCGCTGCCCGGGATCATGGACGCCTGGCAGTGGTACTGGATCCCGTGGCAGCTGATCGGCGGGTTCGTGTTCTTCACGGCCGGCCTGGCCGAGCTGCAGCGCCCGCCGTTCGACATGCCGATCGCCGACTCCGAGATCATCTTCGGCGCGTACACCGAGTACACCGGTCTGCGCTTCGCGCTGTTCCTGCTCTCCGAGTACGCGGGCATCCTGGTGGTCTCCGCGCTGACCGCGGTGCTGTTCCTCGGCGGCTGGCACGGCCCGCTGCCGGACCAGCTCGGCTGGCTGTGGACCCTGCTGAAGACCTTCGCGCTGGCCTTCGTGGTGATCTGGCTGCGGGTCACCTACCCCCGGCTGCGCGAGGACCAGCTGATGCGCTTCGCGTGGACGGTGCTGATCCCGCTCGCCCTCGTCCAGCTGGCCCTCACCGGCATCATCAAGGTGGCGATCTCATGAGTTTCCCCGGTGCGGGCCTGGCCAAGGGCCTGGCCGTCACCCTGCGGACGATGACGAAGAAGAGCATCACCGCGCAGTACCCCGACGTGCAGCCGGTCCTCCCGCCGCGGTCGCGCGGCGTGATCGCGCTGCTGGAGGAGAACTGCACGGTCTGCATGCTCTGCGCCCGTGAGTGCCCGGACTGGTGCATCTACATCGACTCCCACAAGGAGACGCTGCCGGCCGCCGACCCGAACGCGCGCGCCCGCACCCGCAACGTGCTGGACCGCTTCGCCATCGACTTCTCGCTCTGCATGTACTGCGGGATCTGCATCGAGGTGTGCCCGTTCGACGCGCTGTTCTGGTCGCCCGAGTTCGAGTACGCGGAGACCGACATCCTGGAGCTGACCCACGAGCGGGACCGGCTGCGGGAGTGGATGTGGACGGTGCCGGTGCCGCCGGCGCTGGACCCGGCGGCCGAGGAGCCCAAGGAGGTCGCCACCGCGCGCAAGGCCGCCGACAAGCTGGCCGCCGCGGCCAAGGCGGCGCAGGAAGCGGAGCCGGCGCAGGACGGTGGTGACGCGTGAGGGGCACCGCCACCCTGCTCGCCGCGACCGGGTCGCTGGACCCGGCCGCGCGCTCGTTCCTCTCCCCGACCGGGGTGGAGATCGTCTTCCTGCTGGTCGGCATCGCCGTGCTCGGCTCGGCCCTGGTCGCCGTCACCACCCGGCAGCTGGTGCACGCCGCGCTCTGGCTGGTGGTCGCGCTCGGCGGTCTGGCGGTGGAGTTCCTGCTGCTCACCGCCGAGTTCATCGCCTGGGTGCAGGTGCTGATCTACCTCGGCTCGGTGGTCGTGCTGGTGCTGTTCGGGCTGATGCTCACCAAGGCGCCGATCGGGCGCTCGCCGGACGCCGACTCCAAGAACCGCTGGGTCGCCCTGGTGGTCGCGCTGGCCACGGCCGGAACGCTGGTGACGCTGGTCGTGGACGCCTTCCGGACGTCCTGGATCGACCTCGGCGCGGGCGGCGGCTCGGCGGCGGTGATCGGCGCGAGCCTGTTCCGGACCTGGGTGCTGCCCTTCGAGGCGCTCTCGGTGCTGCTGCTGGCCGCGCTGGTCGGCGCGATCGTGCTGTCGCGCGGCAACGGCCGGCGGGTGCCGGCGCCCCGGGCCGGGCGGATCCGGGCCGGGCGGCCGGTGGGCTCCAACAGCCCGGTCGCCCGGACCGCGCCCAAGGCCGGGCCGGTGGCCGGGCCCGAGGCCTCGCCCGCGCCGACCACCACCGAGCAGGAGGGCTGATGCACCTCGCCTACCCCGTCGTCCTCGCCGCGCTGCTGTTCGGCGTCGGCGTCTACGGCGTGCTCGCCCGGCGCAACGTCATCCTGGTGCTGATGTCCGTCGAGCTGATGCTCAACGCCGTCAACCTCAACCTCGTCGCCTTCGACGCCTGGCTGCGCGACTCGCTGCACGCCGGGCAGGCGCTGACCCTGTTCACCATCACCGTCGCCGCCGCCGAGATCGGCCTCGGGCTCGCCATCGTCCTGCTGCTGTTCCGGGCCCGGGGCACCGCGGACGTCGACCGGGCCACCGCGCTCGGCGATCCGGCCGAGTCCACCGCCGATCCCGAGGAGGCGCCGGCCGGAGCCGAGGCGCTGAAGGGCCGGGCCACCGCATGAACCTCGCCCTGCCCGCCCTCGTTCCCGCGCTGCCCGCGCTCGGCGCGGCGGCCACCCTGGCCGCCGGCCGGCGCGCACCCGGCCTCGCCCGGCCGCTGGCGATCGTGCCGGTGGCCGTCTCGGCGGTGCTCGCGCTGGTCGTCGCGCTCCAGCTCGGCACCGGCCGGACGCTGGACGCCGCCACCCGGCTCACCCCGACCGGCGGCCCGGACATCGCGCTCGCGATCCACCTGGACGGCTTCACCTCGCTGATCTCGGTGCTGGTCGGCCTGGTCGCCACCTGCGTGCAGGTGTACTCGACCGCGTACCTCAAGGACGATCCGCGCTACCCCTCGTACGCGGCGCTGGTCTCGCTGTTCACGGCGGCGATGTTCCTGGTCGTCTACTCCGGCGACCTGGTCGTGCTGCTGGTCGGCTGGGAGGTCATGGGCATCTGCTCGTACTTCCTGATCGGCCACCACTGGGAGACCGAGGACGCCCGCTCCGCCTCGCTCAAGGCCTTCCTGGTCACCAAGCTCGGCGACGTGCCGTTCCTGTTCGGCGTCTTCCTGCTCGGCGCCGACGCCGGGAGCTTCCGGATCGAGGACGTGCTGCGGGCCGCCACCGAGGGGCGGCTCGGCCATCCGACGCTGGTCGCGCTGCTGCTGCTGGCCGGGGTGGCCGGCAAGAGCGCGCAGTTCCCGCTGCACACCTGGCTCCCGGACGCGATGGCCGGCCCGACGCCGGTCTCCGCGCTGATCCACGCCGCCACCATGGTCGCGGCTGGCATCTACCTGGTGGCCCGGCTGCTGCCGGTCTTCCTGCTCTCCGGCGCGGCGCTGGTCGTGCTGGCGGTGATGGCCGCCGTGACGATGATCGGCTCGGCGCTCTGTGCGCTCGCCCAGGACGACCTCAAGCGGGTCCTGGCCTACTCGACCGTCGGCCAGCTCGGCTACATGGCCGGCGCGCTGGCCAGCGGCGACCGTGAGGCGTCGGTCTTCCACCTGGTCAGCCACGGCGCGTTCAAGGCGCTGCTGTTCCTCGCGGCCGGTGTGGTGATCCACGCCGCGCACACCAACTCGATCTCCGCGATGTCCCGGATCCCCGGGCTGCGCAAGCGCGTCCCGGACGCCTACTGGACGATGGGCATCGCGCTGGTCGCCCTGGTCGGCCTGCCGCCGTTCGCCGGCTTCTTCAGCAAGGAGGCGGTGCTGACCGCCGCCGAGCACGCCGCCAACGGCGAGGCGCTGACCAACGGCGTCGGCCCCGCCTCGGCGGTGCCGCAGGCGGCCGGCTGGATCGTGCTGATCTCGGCCGGACTCACCGCGCTGCTCACGGCGGCGTACGCGGCCCGGCTGTTCCTGGTCGCCTTCCACAGCCCGGCGGGCGCGGCCGCGGCGGCGCCCGTGGTGCTGACCGCCGACGACCGGGGCACGGTCGTCGCCGACCACGAGGCCGGCGCGCCGTACTCGCCCGAGCCCGACGAGGCCGACCCGGCCGTCGCCGAGCCGCCCGCGATGCGCTGGCCGCTGTGGGTGCTGGCCGTGCCGACCATGGGCTTCGGCGTCACCGGCCTGCGCTCGGACTGGCTGCCCGCGCTGCTGGACGGCGGCTCGCTGCGGCCCTCCGCGGTCACCGCCGTCATCGGCACCGGCCTCGCCGTGGTCGGCGCGCTGCTGGCCTACGGGGCCTGGCGCTCCGCCACCGCCCGGGTGCCCGGGCAGGCCGAGGCCCCGGCCGCCGAGGTGGCCGTCGCCGACCCCGGACGCGCCCTGCTCGGCCCGCTGTTCGGCCCGGCCCGGCACGGCTTCGGCGTCGACCGGCTCTACGGCGCGCTGTTCGTCCGCCCGGTCGAGGCCGCCGCCGGGCTCGTCCGCTTCCTCGACCGCGAGGTCGTGGAGACGTACGTGCGCGGCGCCGGCGCCGGGGCGGGCCTGCTCGGCCGCGCCGTGCGGCTCGCCCAGACCGGCAACGCGCAGACCTACCTCAGCGCGCTGCTCGCCGGCGTCGTCCTGCTGGCCGTCCTGGTGGCGGTGTAGCCGATGCCGTACCTCCCCTCCCCGTCCGCTGTCGTGGTTGTTGTCAGGGCGTGTCTTGTGGCTCAGCCCGGGGCCGCAGTGTCAGGGCACGCACCTCGCCGCGTTGTCGTCGGTCGCCGATGCTCCGCATGGACTCCCTCCTCCGCCTTGCGATGCACGCACCCTGACGCCGCGGCCTCATCCGACCTGAGCCACAAGACACGCCCTAGGAGCCCCCGATGAACGCGGTCCTCATCGCCCTCCTGGTGCTGCCGCTGCTCGGCGCCGCGCTCACCCTGGCCCCGGTGTTCGGCGCCGACCCGGCCGCCGCCGACCGCCGCGCGCTGCGCTTCAGCACCGTGGTGACCGGCGCCGTCCTGGTGCTCACCGTCGTCCTGGCCGCCGGCTTCGACCACGACGAGCCCGCCCGGATGCAGGCCACCACCGATGTGTCCTGGATCCCGGCCATCGGCGTGCGCCTCCACCTCGGCGTGGACGGCATCTCGCTGCCGCTGATCGTCCTGACCTCGCTGCTCACCTTCCTCTGCGCGCTGTACTCCGAGCGGCGGCTGCCGTCCGGCGCAGGAGTGCCTTCGGCCCGGGCCTTCGTCGGGCTGTTCCTCCTCCTCGAAGTCGGCATGCTCGCCACCTTCGCGGTGCTGGACCTCCTGCTCTTCTTCCTGGCCTTCGAGATCGTGCTGATCCCGATGTACTTCCTGATCGCCCGCTGGGGCAGCGGGGCGAAGGTGCCGGCCGCCAACCGGTTCATCCTGTACACGCTGCTCGGCTCGGCCGTGATGCTGCTCGGCTTCCTGCTGATCGGCGGCAAGGCGGGCACCTTCGACATGCAGGCCCTCGCCGCCGCCCACGGCTCCGGCCTGAGCCACTCCACCCAGGTGATCGCCGCGCTGGCGATCATGGTCGGGCTCGCGGTCAAGGCCCCCGCCTGGCCGCTGCACAGCTGGCTCCCCGACGCGCACACGGCGGCCCCGACCGTCGGCTCCGTGCTGCTCGCCGGCGTGCTGCTGAAGATGGGCACCTACGGCCTGGTCCGCGTCCTCCTCCCGGTCGTCCCCGACGGCACCACGACGCTCGCCCCCTACCTGGGCGCGTTCGCCGCCGTCGGCATCGTCTACGGCTCACTGGCCTGCCTCGCGCTCTCGCGCCGTGGCGCCAAGGGCGACCTCAAGCGCCTGATCGCCTTCTCCTCCGTCGGCCACATGGGCTTCGTCCTGCTGGGCATCGCCTCCCTCACCCCGGTCGGCGTCAACGGCGCGCTGTTCGCCAACATCGCGCACGGCCTGATCACCGGCCTGCTGTTCTTCGTCGTCGGAGCGCTCAAGGACCGCTACGGCACGGCGGACCTCGACACCCTCTCCGGCGCCACCGGCGCCGCCCTCTACGGACGGGCACCCCGGCTCGGCGCGCTGCTCGCCTTCGCCGCCGTCGCCAGCCTCGGCCTGCCCGGCCTGGCCGGCTTCTGGGGCGAGCTGCTCGCGATGTTCGGCGCGTTCGACCCGGCCGACGGCCTCTCGCGCCCCGCGTTCGTCACCTACATGGTCCTGGCCGGCCTCGGCACCCTCCTCACCGCCGCGTACCTGCTGATCGTGGTCAAGCGCGTCTGCATGGGCGACCCGAAGCAGCCCGCCCCGGTGCCCGAGCTCGCCGACCTGCGCCCGTACGAGGCCGTCAGCTGGACGCCGCTGGCCGCCCTCACCCTGCTCGCCGGTCTCTGGCCCGCGTTGCTGCTCGGCCTCTCCGACCCCGCCGTCAAACACCTCCTCGGGGGTGGCTGATCATGCTCGGCACCGCACTCGGACCTCACTCCACGGGGCAGACCACTGTGACCTCCCTCGCCGTCGCCAACCCGGGCAGCCTGATCCAGTCCGTGGACTGGGTGGCGATCGCGCCCCCGCTGATCGCCGCCGTGGCCGCCCTCGCCGTGCTGGTCACCGACCTCTTCCTGCCCGCGCGGCACAAGAAGTGGCTGGGCCGGCTCACCGCGGCCGGACTCGCCCTCGCGCTCATCTCGCTCCTCCCGCTCACCGGTGGATCACCCCGGGCCACCTTCTGTGCGCAGAACGTAACAGGACCCACTGACACTCCCTTGCTCAGCGGCGCTGCCGCGGCGGGCTGCTCGTACGTCGCCGACCACTTCGCCCTGGTCTTCCAGTTGCTCGCGCTCGGCGGCGCGCTGATCGCCGCGCTGCTGTCCGCCCACACCGTCGAGGACGAGAAGCTGCCCGGCGGCGAGTACTGGTTCCTGCTGCTCTCCAGCGCCACCGGCGCCGCCCTGCTGCCCGCCTCCCGCGACCTCGCCACCCTGGTGATCGCCCTGGAGGTGGCCTCGCTGCCCGCCTTCGCCCTGGTCGCGCTGCGCCGGGACGGCCGGGGCGCCGAGGCCGCGCTGAAGTTCTTCCTCTCCTCCGTCACCGCGACCGCCGTGATGCTGCTCGGCATCGGCTTCGTCTACGCGGCGAGCGGCAGCCTGCACCTGGGCGCCGTCGCCACCGGCCTGGAGCACGCGCCCGCGCAGCTGAAGCCGCTGGCCGAGGCGGGCGCCGTGCTCACCCTGGTCGGCTTCGCCTTCAAGGTCGCCGCCGTCCCGTTCCACTTCTGGGTGCCGGACACCTACACCGGCGCCCCGCTGCCGGTGGCCGGCTACCTCTCGGTGGTCGGCAAGGCGGCCGGCCTGGCCGGCCTGGCGCTGGCCACCACGATCGCCTTCCGCCCCTACGCGCACACCTGGGGCCTGGCCCTCGCGGTGCTGGCCGCCGCCACCATGACGGTCGGCAACGTGGGCGCGCTGCGCCAGCGCTTCGACACCCGCCACAGCGCGGTCCGGCTGCTCGCCTGGTCCTCGGTGGGCCAGGCCGGCTACCTGCTGGTACCGCTGGCCGCGGCCGGCTACGCGCCCACCGCGACCGACCCGCTGGGCGCCACCGCCGCGTACGCGCTGATCTACGGTGTGGTGAACCTCGGCGCCTTCGGCGTGGTGGCGGCGGTCGGCCGCAAGGCCGGGACCAGCGTGGACGACTTCCGCGGCCTGTTCGCGCGGAGCCGCTGGACGGCGCTGGCGCTGGCGTTCTTCCTGCTCTGCCTGGCCGGGCTGCCGCCGGGCGTGATCGGCCTGTTCGGCAAGGTGGTGGTGTTCCGCGCCGCCGTCGACGCCGGGCTGGGCTGGCTGGCCGTGGTGATGGCCGTCAATGTGGTCGTCGCCCTGTACTACTACCTGCTCTGGGCCGCCCGGCTGTTCGCCCCGGCGGAGGAGGCCGCCGCGGCCCCCGCCCCCGAGCGGCGCCTGCCGGTGTCGCTGACCGCCACCCTGGGGCTCACCGCCTCGGCCGCGGTGGTGCTCTCGGTGGCCCCGCAGCTGGTCCTCCAGGTGGTCGGCGGCTCGCTGTTCTGAGCCTCCTCCCGGTGTGTGCCGAGGTGGCGGGCGGTGCGGCCGGGGCACCCGGCCGGGTGTCGCGCTGGTCACAAGGGAACAAGGCCCCGGGCCCCGCCCGTTGACCGGGCAGGAGGGACGAGGCAGAAAGGGCTTCCCCACGCACCATTGGAGGGCCACCCGTGCACCGCCGGCACAACGGACTGAGGACCGCCGCCCTGCTCGGCGGCCTCTCGGCGCTGATCCTGGTGATCGGCAGCTTCTTCGGCCGCACGGGCTTCGTGATCGCCCTGCTGGTCGCCCTCGGCACCAACGCCTACGCCTACTGGAACAGCGACAAGCTCGCGCTGCGCGCCATGCGCGCCCGGCCGGTGAGCGAGATCGAGGCCCCGCGGCTGTACCGGATCGTCCGGGAGCTCTCCACCGCGGCCCGCCAGCCGATGCCCCGGCTCTACATCTCGCCGACCCCGGCCCCGAACGCCTTCGCCACCGGCCGCAACCCGCGCAACGCGGCGGTCTGCTGCACCGACGGCATCCTGCAGCTGCTCGACGAGCGCGAGCTGCGCGGCGTCCTCGGCCACGAGCTGAGCCACGTCTACAACCGGGACATCCTGATCTCCTCGGTCGCCGGGGCGCTGGCCTCGGTGGTGATGTTCCTGGTCAACTTCGCCTGGCTGATCCCGTTCGGCCGCAGCGACGACGACGACGGCCCGGGCCTGTTCGGGATGCTCGCGATCATGATCCTCGGCCCGGTCGCGGCCTCGCTGATCCAGCTGGCCGTCAGCCGCTCCCGCGAGTACCAGGCCGACGCCGACGGCGCCCGGATCACCGGCGACCCGCTCGCCCTGGCGAGCGCGCTGCGCAAGCTGGACGCCGGCACCCGGCAGCTGCCGCTGCCGCCGGAGCCGCAGATCCAGACCGCCAGCCACATGATGATCGCCAGCCCGTTCCGGCCGGGCGAGGCCGGCGCGAAGCTCTTCTCCACCCACCCGCCGATGGCCGAGCGGATCGCCAGGCTGGAGCGGATGGCCGGCCACCGGCGGTAGCGCCCGCGCGGCCCGCCGTCAGCCCGTGACCTCCTCGAAGGCCTGCCGCAGGCGGTGGACGCCCTCCGCCACCTGGGCGGAGCTCTCGGCGGCCGCGTAGCTCAGCCGCAGGTGCGGGGCCGGCGGCTCGGCCGCGTGGTACGGGCGGCCCGGGGTCACCTGCACGCGTGCCCGCAGGGCGGCCTCGGTGAGGGCGCCGTCGTCGACGCCGTCCGGGAGCCGCAGCCACAGGTGGTAGCCGCCGGGCCGGTAGGTGGTGAGCAGGCCCGGCAGCTCGCGGTGCAGGGCGGCGACGGCGGCGGTGCGGCGGCCCAGCAGCTCGGCGCCGAGCGCGCGCAGGTGGCGGGCCCAGCCGGGGTCGGCGACCAGCTCCAGCGTCGCCTCCTGCAACGGCCGGGGCACGAAGAAGCTGTCCACCACCTGGGCCGCCCGCAGCCGGGCGAGCGCAGGCCCCCGCGCGGTGAGCGCGCCGACCCGCAGGTTGGGCGAGGCGGCCTTGGTCAGTGAGCGCAGGTGCACCACCACCCCGTCGCGGTCGTCGGCGGCGAGCGGGCGCGGCAGCGCGGGGGCGTCCGCGTGGACCAGCAGCCGGGAGAAGTCGTCCTCGACGACGAACGCGCCCGCCGTCCGGGCGATCCGCAGCACCTCGGCCCGGCGCTCGGGGGAGAGCACCGCGCCGGTCGGGTTCTGGAACAGCGGCTGGCAGACGAACACCCGCGCCCGGGTGGCCGCGAAGGCGTCCGCCAGCAGGTCGGTGCGCACCCCGTCGGCGTCGACCGGCACCGGGACGGGCCGCAGCCCGGCCGCCCGGACGACCGCGAGGATCCCCGGGTACGTCGGCGACTCCACCAGGACCGGCGCGCCGGGCGCGGCGAGCGAGCGCATGGCCACGGTGAGCCCGCCCTGCCCGCCGGAGGTGATCAGGACGTCCCCGGTGGCGATCGGCCCGCCCTGGCCGCCGATGTCGCGGGCGAACCAGCCGCGCAGCTCGGTGAGGCCGTCGGTGGGCGGGCGCTCCCAGGCGCCCGGCCGCCGTCCGGCCCGGCCCAGGGCGGCGGCGAGCAGGCGCTCGGGCAGCAGCGAGGCGTGCGGGTAGCCGCTGTTGAGGTCGACGACGTCGGGCGGCGGTACGCGCAGGGTGGCGAACAGCGGGGCGGCCGGCAGGTCGCGCGGGCCGGTGTCGGCGCTGAGCGCGATCTCCTGCCAGGAGAGGTCGCCCGGGCGGGCGGCGGTGGGTGCGCCGGTGCCCGGGCCGCCCGCGAAGGCCGCCGCCCGGAACACCCCGGCGCCCGGCCGGGAGACCACCAGGCCCTCGGCGGCCAGCACGGCGATGGCGCGGGAGACCGTCCCCGGGCTGACCTGGTGGCGCTCGATCAGGGCCCGGCTCGACGGCAGCTTCCGCCCCTCCGGGTAGCGCTCCACCTCCCGGCGCAGCCTGTCGGCGAGTTCGACCACACTGCTACGCTCGTTCATGAGAGCACAAGATAGCGCTACCCCCTCCCCGGCGGTAGCGGCACGACCCGCTACGGCGCCCGCCCCGTCGGGGGCCCCGGGCACCGTACTGGCCGCCCTGGGCGTCCTCTCCTTCTCCTTCAGCTTCCCCGCGACCGCCTGGGCGCTGACCGGCTTCGGCCCCTGGACGGCCACCGGTCTGCGCGGCCTGCTGGCCGGTGTGCTCGCCGCGCTCTGCCTCGCGGCCGCCCGTGTCCCGCTGCCCGAGCGCCGCCACTGGCCCGGTCTGCTGGTGGTCTCGGCCGGCTGCGTGCTCGGCTTCCCGCTGCTCACCACGCTGGCCCTGCGCACCTCGTCGACCGCGCACTCGGCGGTGGTCATCGGCCTGCTGCCGCCGGCCACCGCCGCCGTCGCCGCGGTGCGCTCGCGCCGGGAGGGGCGCCGTCCGTCGGGGCTGTTCTGGGGCGCGGCGCTGGCCGGGGCGGTCGCGGTGCTCGGGTTCACCCTGGTGCAGAGCCACGGGCGGCCCGGCGTCGCCGACCTCTGCCTGTTCGCGGCGCTGCTGGTCTGCGCGGCCGGGTACGCGGAGGGCGGGCGGATCTCCCGGGAGCTGCCCGGCTGGCAGGTGATCGGCTGGGCGGTGGTCGCCGCGCTGCCGGTCACCGCGCTGACCACGGCGCTCGCGCTGCCCGCCGAGCCGGTGCACCCCGGGGCGAAGGCGGTGGTCGGACTGCTCTACACGGCGGCCGTCTCGCAGTTCGGCGGGTTCGTGGTCTGGTACCGGGGGATGGCGCTGATCGGGGTCCCGAGGGCGAGCCAGCTGCAGCTGGCCCAGCCGCTGATCACGCTCGTCTGGTCGGCGCTGCTGCTCGGCGAGGAGCTGCCGGCCGCCGCGCCCGTGACGGCGGTGGTGGTGCTGTTCAGCATCGCGCTCACCCAGCGGGCCCGGGCCTGACGCCGCGCCGCCCGGTCCCGCCGGGTGGGCACGGGACCGGGCGGCGTCGGCCGGGATCAGTGACCGGCCTCCGCGGGCCGGTGGACGCAGAGGGCCCAGATGATGAAGACGTCCAGCGCGATCACCACGATCGACCAGCCCGGGTAGTACGGCATCGACAGGAAGGCATCGATGGCGCTCACCGCGGTGAGGACGATACCGGCGTACCGGGCCCAGGGGGCGCCCTTGAGGAGGAAGGCGCCGACCAGCGCGACCAGCGCGCCGACGACGATGTGGATCCAGCCCCAGCCGGTGAGGTCGAAGCGGAAGACGTAGCGGTTGGTGGTCAGGAAGACCTCGTCCTCGTGGACCGCCATGATGCCCCGCAGCACCTCCATGATGCCGTTGATCAGCATCAGGACACCCGCGAACACCACGAAGCCGGGCGCCCACTCGCGGAACCCGTGGTGCGAGGCGGGTGGTGGCGGCCGGCCGGTGCCGGAGCGCCAGGGCGGGGGCTCGTCGGGCGGAGGGGTCGACGACGTGCTGCTCATGGATTCCTCCAGGGCCGGGCGCCCGGGGCCGGGCAGGTGTTCCCGGACAGCTGTTGGGGAGTGGCGGTGGGGGGTGACGTACGGACTTCGACCATGACTTCGACCGTCCGGCCCCGGCCGGTGCCCGGCAACCGGGCCGCACCTGTTCGGGTGACCCGCCCCCGGCGCCGCCCGCGCGCCCCCGCCCGGCGCGGCCGGCCGGCCGGTACTGGTGGTCCGACCCCTGTCCCGGACCCGGAAGGCGCAGCGCGTGACCCTCCTGCCGCAGGACACCGCGGAGCAGCAGCCCCCGCACCCGCCGCGCACGATCCGGCCGGAACGCCGCCGCGCTGCCCGCCGCCGGCGCGGCCGGGCCCTGGTCGGCTGGCTCACCACCACCGACCACAAGCGGATCGGCACCCTCTACATCACCACCTCCTTCCTGTTCTTCCTGTTCGGAGGGCTGATGGCGATGCTGATGCGGATCGAGCTGGCCCGCCCGGGGCTGCAACTGCTCTCGCCCGAGCAGTTCAACCAGCTCTTCACCCTGCACGGCACGATCATGCTGCTGATGTTCGCGACCCCGCTGTTCGCCGGGTTCGCCAACTGGATCATGCCGCTCCAGCTGGGCGCGCCCGACGTCGCCTTCCCCCGGCTGAACGCGCTCGCCTACTGGCTGTACCTGTTCGGCTCGCTGATCGTCGTCTACGGCTTCCTCACCCCGGACGGCGCGGCCGACTTCGGCTGGTTCGCCTACGCGCCGCTGAACGGCCTGGACCACTCCCCGGGCATCGGCGCCGACCTGTGGATCATGGGCCTGGCCCTGTCCGGCTTCGGCACCATCCTCGGCTCGGTCAACTTCATCACCACGATCGTCTGCTTCCGCGCGCCCGGGATGACGCTCTTCCGGATGCCGATCTTCGTCTGGAACATCCTGCTGACCGCCGTCCTGGTGCTCTTCGCCTTCCCGGTGCTGGCGGCCGCGCTGCTCTGCCTGGAGTCCGACCGGCGGTTCGGCTCGCACGTCTTCGACGCGGCCAACGGCGGGGCGCTGCTCTGGCAGCACCTGTTCTGGTTCTTCGGGCACCCGGAGGTCTACATCATCGCGCTGCCGTTCTTCGGCATCATCACCGAGATCATCCCGGTGTTCAGCCGCAAGCCGATCTTCGGCTACACCGGGCTGATCGGGGCGACCGTCACCATCACCGGCCTGTCGATCACCGTCTGGGCGCACCACATGTTCGTCACCGGGCAGGTGCTGCTGCCGTTCTTCTCGATCATGACGATGATGATCGCGGTGCCCACCGGGGTGAAGTTCTTCAACTGGATCGGCACCATGTGGCGGGGCTCGCTCAGCTTCGAGACGCCGATGCTGTGGGCCGTCGGCTTCCTGGTCACCTTCCTGTTCGGCGGCCTCACCGGGGTGCTGCTGGCCGCGCCGCCGATCGACTTCCACGTCTCCGACTCGTACTTCGTCGTCGCGCACTTCCACTACGTGGTGTTCGGCACGGTGGTCTTCGCGATGTTCGCCGGCTTCCACTTCTGGTGGCCCAAGTTCACCGGCCGGATGCTCGACGAGCGGCTCGGCCGGATCCACTTCTGGACCCTCTTCGTCGGCTTCCACGCCACCTTCCTGGTCCAGCACTGGCTCGGCGCCGAGGGCATGCCCCGCCGCTACGCCGACTACCTGGCCTCCGACGGCTTCACCACGCTCAACACCGTCTCCAGCATCGGCTCGTTCCTGCTCGGGATCTCCACCCTGCCGTTCCTCTACAACGTCTGGCGCACCGCCCGGTACGGGGAGCGGGTCACCGTCGACGACCCGTGGGGCTACGGCCGCTCGCTGGAGTGGGCCACCTCCTGCCCACCGCCCCGGCACAACTTCGTCACGCTGCCCCGGGTCCGCTCCGAGTCGCCCGCCTTCGACCTCCACCACCCCGAGATCGCCGAGGCCGACCGGCGGCAGAACGCCCGCGCGCCACAACCCTGATTCCCGGTCCTTTACCTTCTCGTTAGGATGACCGGCATGGCAGAGGACACCGCAGAGGGCGCAGAGGACACCAGCACCCCGGTGGCCGGCGACCCGCGGGCCCGGCGGCGCGGCCAGGGCGAGCTGGAGGCGCAGGTGCTGGCGGTGCTCCAGCGGGCACCCGGCCCCGTCACCGCGGGCTGGGTCCAGGAGCGCCTCGACGGCGACCTCGCCTACACCACCGTGATGACCATCCTCTCCCGGCTGCACGCCAAGGACGCCGTCACCCGCACCCGCTCCGGCCGCTCCTACCTCTGGCAGGCCTCCTCGGACGCGGCCGGCCTCGCGGCCCTGCGGATGCGCCGCGTCCTCGACGGCGAACCCGACCGGGACGCCGTGCTCGCCAGCTTCGTCACCGCCCTGCTCCCGCACGACGAGGAGCTGCTGCGCACCCTGCTCGACAGCGCCTGCGCCCCGGCCCCCGACCGCGAAGGCTGACCTCCTCGCCGTGGGCGTCTTCGTCTTCCTCCCCCTCGTCCTGCCGCTGACGGCGCTGCCCATCGCCCGCCTCACCGAGCAGCACCTCCACCCGCGCGGCGCCGCCCGGCTGCTCACCGCGATCAGCATCGTGATGGCCCTGTGCAGTGCGGTCTGCCTCGCGCTGATCGGCGTCGTCGGCACCGCGCAGATCCCCGGCAACCCGCTGCCCGACAGCTGGTCCGACCCCGAGGTCCGGGCCGCCCTGCCGTACCACGAGACCGTCGGCACGGCCGCGCTGCTCGCGCTCGCCGCCGTGCTGTTCGCGGTCGGCCGCACGCTCGCCCGCCACCTGCGGATCCGTGCCCGCGCCCGGCGCGCCCTCGGCCGCGCGCTGCCCGGCCCGCCCGACGTCGCCCTGCTGCCCGACCCGGCCCCGTACGCCTACGCGCTCCCCGGCTCGCCGCGCTCGCCCGGCCGGGTCGTCGTCTCCACCGGCATGCTGGCCGGCCTCGCCGAGGACGAACGCGCCGCCCTGCTGGCCCACGAACGCGCCCACCTGGCCCACCGGCACCACCGCCACCTGCTGGCCACCCAGCTGGCCGGCTGCGTCAACCCGTTCCTGCGCCCGCTGGAGCGCGCCGTCGCCTACAGCGCGGAGCGCTGGGCCGACGAGGAGTCCGCGCAGGCCGTCGGCGACCGCCGGGTCACCGCCCGCGCCGTCGCCCGCGCCGCCCTCGCCTCGCACCGCCCGCCCGCCGCCTACGCGGCCTTCCCCGCTTTCGCCGCCCCGGGCCCCGTCCCCCGCCGCGTCGCCGCCCTCCTCGGCCCCGTCCCCACCACCCGCAACTGGCCCCCCGCCCACACCCCCGCCGGCCTCGCCGCCCTCGTCGCCGCCCTCGGCACCGCCGCCTCCGCGCTCTCCGCCCTCAACGCCGCGGTCGCCCTCCTCCTCGTCCTCAAGGCCGTCACCCCGCTGTAGGGGCACCGCGCCGCCCGGTACGGAGGGTGAGGTGACGCCGGATCACGAACGGCCTCCACCGGTAGCGCTTCGTGCGCGAGCGTGTGCGAATGGTCATGGCCGGCTTTCCTGCCGGGATGAGAATCGATGCCTCGAAAGGCTTCTTCCATGCGCACCATGCACCGCTTCCTCGCCGTCTCCGCCGTCGTCCTCCCGCTCGCCGTCTGTGGCGCCACCTCCGCCTTCGCCGACGCCGAGGGTGAGCCCGTCCCCGTCGCCCACTTCGACAAGGGCGCCTTCACGGCCGGCCCTGAGGGAAGCGCCCTGCACATCGTCGAGGCGAAGTTCGGCCCCGACGGCGCCAGCTTCTTCGAGGGCACCCTGGCCGTCAGTGAGCACGGCGTGTCCGGCTCCTTCGTCGACACCGGCATCGGCATCGAAGGCTGACCGGTTCCGCCCCGCTCCGCGTCGTCCGGGCCTCCCCGGGCGGCGCGGAGCCGCATGTCCGGGCGCCCGCCTCCCCGTTCGCGAGGGTGGCACCGGGCCCGCAGGAGGCGCGGCTCGCCATCACGGCCGAGTGGTGGGACCGGTCTCCTCCGTGAGGAGGGGAAGGACCCGGAGCGGTCCCTGAGGTGTGGCCTCCGAACGCGTAGACACGCAGATCAGCGGGCATCCGGGTCGTAGGGGGCAGTCGTCGCGCGTGAGAGGGTGCCAGGCATGAAGGTGATCGGGTTCGTACTGAACGTGCTCTGGCTGGTCTTCTGCGGGTTCTGGATGGCGATCGGCTATGTGGTCGCCGGCATCATCTGCTGCGTTCTGATCATCACCATCCCCTTCGGCATCGCGTCGTTCCGGCTGGCGGGGTTCGTGATCTGGCCGTTCGGGCGGACGGCCGTCGAGCGGCCGGATGCCGGGGCGCCGTCGTGCGTCGGGAACGTGATCTGGCTGGTCTTCGCCGGGTGGTGGCTGGCGCTGATGCACCTGATCACCAGCATTCCGCTGTTCCTGTCGATCATCGGGATTCCGTTCGGGTGGGCGAACCTCAAGCTGATCCCGGTGTCGCTGATGCCGCTGGGGCGGGAGATCGTGTCGACGGACGAGCCGTGGGGCGGGCGGTAGGAGAAGGCGTAGAAGGGCCGGCGGGCGTTCCCGCCGGCCCTTCCGTGTTTCAGGCGGTCGCGAGGGTGGTCACCGCCGTGCTGGCGGCGGTGAGCGAGGTGGCGGCGAGGTCGCGGCAGGGGGCGAGGGCGGGGATGTCGGCGGCGGAGCTGAGGCTGCTGGACTAGCGCGGCTCGTCGGCGAGCTGGACGATCATCTTGCCGGTGTTGGCGCCGCGCAGCATGCCGAGGAAGGCGTCCACGACGTGCTCGAAGCCCCGGACGACCGTCTCGTCCGAGGTGACGGCGCCGGAGCGCAGCTGCGGGACGAGGAAGTCGTACAGCTCGGGGCGGGCGTCCAGGTGGTCGCGGACCAGGAAGCCCTCCAGCCGCAGGCTCTTGCCGACGACGTCGAACAGGTTGCGCGGCGCGGGCGGCGGTGCCTGGAGGTGGTTGTACTGGGCGACCGCGCCGCACCAGGCGATCCGGCCGTGGTCGCGCAGCGCGCCGATGGCGGCCTCCAGGTGGTCGCCGCCGACGTTGTCGAGGTAGACGTGCAGGCCCTCGGGGGCGGCCTCGCGCAGGCGGTCGGCGAGCGGGGCGTCGTGGTGGTCGAAGGCGGCGTCGAAGCCGAGGTGCCCGGTGAGGTGGGCGACCTTGGCGGCGGACCCGGCGCTGCCGACGATCCGGCCTGCGCCGAGCAGGCGGGCGATCCGGCCGGCCGCGGTGCCGACGCCGCCCGCGGCCGCCGAGATGAAGATCGTCTCGTCGGGCCGGAGCCGGGCGATCCTGGTCAGACCGACCCAGGCGGAGAGCCCGGTGCCGCCGAGGATGCCGAGGTGGGCGCTGAGCGGGACGCCCGCGAAGTCCGGCAGGACGGTGGTCTCGTCGGGGGTGACCACGGAGAGGGTGCGCCAGGCCCGGCGGTGGTGGACGAGGGTGCCGACGGGCAGGGCGGGTGTGCGGGACTCGACGATCCGGCCCAGAGTGCGGCCCTCCAACGGGGCGTGCAGCTGCCAGCCGCCGGTCTCGTCCATCTCCTCGCGCATGTACGGGTCGACGGACTGGTGGATGTTCTCGACCAGCGCCTCGTCGGCGGCGAGCGGCGGGACGGTCTCGTCGAGGAAGGCGAAGTTGCCGGCGGTCGGCTCGCCGTCGGGGCGGGAGACGAGGTGGACGACGCGGGCGGTGGGGCGGGACACGAGGACTCCTGGCGGATGTCGGCGGGCGGTGATGATCACGGTAGGGAGCGGAGCCGGGGCCGGGCAGGGGCCGGCGTCGATGGGTGGGGACGTTCCATGAGCGGGATCGATGGATCCGGTAGCGTCATCCGTATGACCGATCTCGCCCCGCACGAGCTGCGGGTCCTGGTCGCCGTGGCGGAGGAGCGGGGGTTCACGGCCGCCGCCGCGCGCCTGGACAGCAGCCAGTCCGCCGTCTCGCACGCCGTGCGCGCCTGCGAACGGAAGCTCGGCGCGGTGCTGTTCGAGCGCGGGCGCCACGGCGCGCGCCCCACCGAGGCGGGCGAGCGGGCCGTCGCGTACGCCCGGCGGGTCCTGCGGCTGCTGGCGGCGATGGGCCCGGAGGTCCGGGCGGCCGGAGCGGGGGACGCGGCCGGGGAGGTCACCGGTGTGCTGCGGATCGCCGCCTTCCGCAGCGTCGCCGCCCATCTGCTGCCGCCCGTCCTGGCCCGGCTGACCGCCCGCCACCCGGGGCTCACCCCGCAGGTGCGGATCGTCCGCGAGCTCGGCCGGGGCACCGCCGGCGAGGTCGCGGACGGCCGCGCCGACCTGGGCCTCGCCACCCTCGACCCGGCCGCGCCGCCGTCCGTCCCCGGACTGGTCGCCGCCCGGCTGTTCGAGGAGACGTACGCGCTCGCGCACCCGGCCGGCCACCCGGCGCCGCGCGGGCTGCCGCTGGTCGACTGGGACGAGAACTGCGGCTCGTACACCCGCGACTGGTGGGACCGGCAGGACTGGATCCCGCCGTCGACCATCGACGTCGAGGACGACACGGTGGCCGCCTCCCTGGTGTCCCAGGGCCTGGGGATGGCGATCATGCCCCGGACCGCCCTGCTCGGCGCGCCCGCCGGGCTGGAGGTCACCGACCTCGGGCCGCACCCGCCGAGCCGCTGCGTCGGGTACGTGACGACACCGGAGCTGGCGGGGACGGCGGCCGTCCGGGCGCTGATCCGCGAGCTGCGGGAGCTGCGCGGGCGGGGGCTGCCGGAGGGCCTGACGGCGGTCTGAAGCGGCCCCGGCCCCGGCGCGGCCCGGCCTCAGCGCGCGGCCGCGGTGACCGGCCGGGAGCGCAGCGCCCAGGCGGCGGCCGGGGCGGCGCAGACGGCGGCGAGCACCAGCGCGCCGACGCTCACCGCGGCGACCGGGCGCCAGGGGAGGACGAGCGGCGCGGGCACCCGGAGCACGGCCAGCGCGGCGTACAGGGAACCGAGCTGGACGGCCGCGACCAGGCAGCCGAGCACCGCGCCGACCGCCGCCACCAGCACCGATTCGGCGGTCACCAGGCGCACCACCTGACCGCGGGTCGCCCCGGCCAGACGGAGCAGCGCGAGTTCGCGCCGACGGTCGGCGGTGGCCATGAGCAGGGTGTTGGCGAGCGCGATGCCCGCGTAGACGAGGGCCAGGCCGAGCACGAGGGCGATCCGCAGCCACACGGTCCGGGTCGGCGCCCCGGTGGCGAGCCACTCCTCGCGGGTCAGCACGGTGGCGCCGTACGGCAGGGCGGCGGCGCGGACGTCCGCCGCGCGGGCGGCGGGCCCGAGGCGGACCTCGACGCGGTCGACCCGGGCCCCCGGGGCGTTGGCGGCGGTCACGTACAGGCCGTTGTCGCCGAGCCCGTCGCGCAGCACGGCGGCCACCCGCAGGGTCGTCCGGCTGCCGTCGGCGCGCACCACCGGGACCTGCCCGCCGACCGCCGGGTGCCCCCACTCGGCGGGCAGCACGAGGGAGCGGTCGTCGAGCGCGGCCGTCGAGCCGGCCAGCAGGGGCAGCCGGGCGAGGGCGGCGAGACCCGCCGGGTCGGCGGCCATCCGGGCCCCGGCGCGGACCGTTACGCCGTCCGGCTCGACGAGGGCGAGCGCGGTCGGCGCGGTGGGGGAGAGGGCGGCCACGCCCGGGACGGCGCGCAGCGCGGCGAGCAGCGGGCCCTCGTCGTGTCCGGGGGCGGGGACGACGACCAGGTCGGCGGCGGTGCGGGCGCGTGCCTCGGCGGAACGGGCGGCGCCCATCGTCGCCGGTGCGCCAGCCAGGGAACCCGTCAGCGCGACCGAGACCAGCACGGGGGCGGCCACCGCGCCCGTGCGGCGCAGCGCGGCGGCGGCGTTGGCGGGCACCAGGCGGCCCGCGTACCCGGTGAGCCGGACGGGGAAGGCGCGGCCGAGGAGGCGGACGAGCGGCGGGGCGAGCAGCGGGGAGAGCAGGCCGGCGGCGGAGGTCAGCCACATCGGCTGGGTGGTGTACGTCTTGCGGTGCAGCAGGTCGGCGGGGTCGGTGGCGAGCGCGGCGCCGGCCAGGACGGCGGCGGTGAGCAGCAGGCCGAGGCCGGTGAGGAGGCGGCCCGCGGTCAGCACCCCGGTGTCGAGGTCGGCCGCGCGCAGGGCGTCCAGCGGTCCGACCCGCCCGGCCCGGTGGGCGGCCACGGCGACGCCGGCGAGGGCGACCAGCAGCCCGGTGCCGAACGCGACGGGCAGCGGCCAGCCGGCGGGGGCGAGGGCGAAGCCGGGCGGGGCCATGCCGACGTCGGACAGCCACCCGACGAGCGCGGGCGCGCCGAGCCGGCCGAGGAGGCAGCCGGTGGCGGAGGCGGCGGCGCCGAGCAGCAGCGCCTCGGCGAGCACGCTCCGGCGGACCTGCGCACGGGTGGCGCCGGCGAGGCGGAGCAGGCCGAGTTCGCGGCGGCGCTGGGCGACGGCGTAGGAGTAGGTGGAGGCGACGACGAACGCCGAGACGAACGCGCTCACCCCGCCCGCGGTGCCGAGCGCGGCGACCAGCGACACCAGTTCCTCCCCGCCGGGCACGCCCGCGGCGGAGGCGAGGCCGAGCAGCATGACGGTGGTCATCGCGACGCCGAGGGCGAGCGCGAGGAAGGCGCCGAGCAGCGGGACCTGGCGGGCCTTCAGGGACTTGAGCGCGATCCGCAGCATTCTCGTGCCGCCCGGCGAAGTTCTCATGCCGCCCAGCGAACCGCCGCCGCACGGGGCGGCGCAGCAGGCCGGGGGCCACTGCGGAAGGTAGGGCGGGCCCTACCGACGGGCCGCGGCCCGGGCCCTAGGGTGGGCGGGCGTACGGGGGGAGGGACGCGATGGACAACGGCTGGTGGGGCCCGGCGCTGCGGCCGGGGTTCCTGCGCTCGGCGGCGCCCTGGAGGGCGGCCGGGTACCTGCTGGCGACCGGGCTGACCGGGCTGCTGCTCTGCGCCGGACTGCTGGTGTCGGTGGCGGCCGGCGGGGCGCTGGCGGTCCTGCTGGTCGGGCTGCCGCTGCCGGTGGCGCTCGCCCTGGTCGGGCTGCCGGTCGCGGCCTGGGAACGGCGGCTGGCCCGGTTCCTGGACGGCGGACGGGTGCCGGACCCGCACCGCGTCCCCGACCGCCCCGGCCTCGCGGCCTGGCTGCGGCTGCGCTACCGCGAGCGGGCGACCTGGCGCGAGCTGGGCTTCACCGTGCTGGCCGGGTTCGTGCTCTGGCCGGTCGACCTGGCCGTGGCCGGCTGCGCCCTGGCCGTCCCCGGTTGCCTGCTGGCCGCCGTCCCGCTGCTCCTGCTGGACGGCGAGCAGGTCAACGTCCTCAAGCTCTGGCAGGTCCACTCGCTGGGGACGGCCGCCCTGTGCGGACTGGCCGGCCTCGTCCTGCTGCCGCTGCTCTGCTACCCGCTGGCGCTGGTGGCGGCCGCCCGGGCGGGGCTGGTCCGGCTGCTGCTGGGGCCCGGCCGGCAGGAGCGGCGGATCGGTGAACTGGTCAGCTCCCGGGCCCGGTTGGTGGACGCCTTCGAGGCGGAGCGGCGCCGGATCGAGCGCGATCTGCACGACGGCGCCCAACAGCGCCTGGTGGCCCTGCGGATGACGCTCGGCCTCGCCCGGCTGGACGCGCCGCCGCACGGCCCGCTGGCCGCCCGCCTCGCCGAGGCGCACCGCGAGGCGGGCGAGGTGCTGGCCGGGCTGCGGGAGTTGATCAACGGCATCCACCCCCAGGTGCTCACCGACCGGGGCCTGCCGGAGGCCTGCGCGGACGCCGCCGACCGCTCGCCGGTCCCGGCCACCACCCGCTTCGCGCTGCCCGGCCGCCTCCCGGCGCCGGTCGAGTCGGCCGGCTACTTCGCCGTCACCGAGGCCCTCGCCAACATCGCCAAGCACAGCGGCGCGCGCACGGCGAGCGTCCACGGCCGGTACGCGGACGGGCGGTTGACCATCGAGGTGACCGACGACGGCCGCGGCGGCGCCGACCCGGGGCGCGGCACCGGCCTGACCGGGCTGGCCGACCGGGTCGCGGTCGTGGACGGCACACTGACCGTCAGCAGTCCGCCCGGCGGACCGACCCTGGTGCGGGTGGAGATCCCCTGCACCCCGGCCGACGGAGGAGCGGGACGATGGGCCTGAGGATCGTGCTCGCCGAGGACGGCGTGCTGCTCCGCGAGGGGCTGGTCGGCCTGCTGGCCCGGTTCGGGCACCGGGTGGTGGCCGCCGTCGGTGACGCCGGGGCGCTGCGCACGGCGGTCGAGGGGCACGAGCCGGATCTCGTGGTCACCGACGTCCGGATGCCGCCCGGCCAGAGCGACGAGGGGCTGCGCGCGGCCGTCGCCCTGCGCGAGCGGCGACCCCGCCTGCCGGTCCTGGTGCTCAGCCAGTACGTGCAGCGCTCCTACGCGGCGGAGCTGCTGGACTCCGGGGACGGCTCCGGCGTCGGCTACCTGCTGAAGGACCGGATCGGCCAGATCGAGGAGTTCACGGCGGCGGTCGCCGAGGTGGCGGCCGGCGGGACGGTGGTCGACCCGGAGGTGGTCCGCCAGCTGCTGCGCCGCCGCCGGGACCCGCTGGAGCGGCTGACCCCGCGTGAGCGCGAGGTGCTGGCGCTGATGGCCGAGGGCCGGTCGAACGCGGCGATCTGCCGGGAGCTGGTGGTGTCCGAGGCGGCGGTGGGCAAGCACATCGGCAACATCCTGATGAAGCTGGACCTGCCCCCGGCGGAGGAGACGCACCGCCGGGTGCTGGCGGTGCTGGAGTTCCTGCGGTCCTAGGGCGCGACCGCCTCACGGAGCTCGGCGAACTCCGCCGCCAGCGCGTCCAGGGTGTAGTGGGCGTTGAGCCCGCTGGGGTTGGGCAGTACCCAGACCTCGGTGTCCCCGACGGCCTGCTCCTGCCGCCCGATCGACGCCGTCCGCCGGCCGAAGGCCGTGCGGTAGGCGCCGATGCCGAGCACCGCCAGCACCCGGGGACGCAGCCGCAGCACCCGTTCGGTGAGCGCGGCGCCGCCCGCGCGCAGCTCGTCGGCGGTCAGCTCGTCGGCCTTGGCGGTGGCGCGCGGGGCGACGTTGGTGATGCCGAGGCCGAGGTCGAGCAGCCCGCGCTGCTCGTCCGGGCGGAACTGGCGGGGCGTGAAGCCGGAGCGGTGCAGGGCGGGCCAGAACCGGTTGCCCGGGCGGGCGAAGTGGTGGCCGGTGGCCCCGGACCAGAGCCCGGGGTTGATGCCGCAGAACAGGACGCGCAGACCGGGGGCGGTGACGTCCTCGATCGTGGTGTCGCGGGCGGCGAGCAGCTGTTCGGCGGTCGGCCTCGACGGAGCGGGCGGCTTCTCGGTCACCGCTCCAGTGTGCCGGTGGACGCGGCCGCCCCCACGCCCGCCCCCGGCTCTGCCTCGACGCCCGCCGGCACATCCGCCCCCGCAGCCGCCGGCACGGCCGCCGCCGCCCGGCTCGCCGTCAGCGACCTGGCCCGGCGCCGCTCCCGCAGCCACCGCACGCCGTACACCGCCGCGGCCGCGTACGCCCAGCCGACGAAGACGTCCAGCAGGAAGTGCTCGGCCCCGTACACCAGGGCGAAGGTCATCGCCAGCGGGTAGGCGACCAGCAGCACCCGCACCCACCGCGCGGCCGTCGGCCAGAAGAAGAACAGCAGCATCGCCGGGTACGCCGAGTGCAGCGAGGGCATCGCGGCGACGTCGTTGGCGAACTGGCTGCCGTTCTCGAACACCGACGCGGCCCGCGGCAGCCCGCTCTCGGTGAGCACGTCCGAGACCACCCGGGTGAGGGCCGGCAGGTGCCCCTCCTGGGAGGACAGCCACGGCGGCACCGCCGGGTAGAGGATGTACGTCGCGAAGCCGGCGAAGGTCAGCACCAGGTAGCAGGTGAGCAGGTGCCGGAACCGGTCGTGGCGGCGGCGCCACAGCACCGCGAGGATCGTGAAGACCGCGAAGAAGTGCGACATGTAGACGGTGACCGAGGCGTAGTCCCACCACTGCGGCGAGCCGGGCGTGTAGAGCCCGTGCTGGAGCCGGACGGTGAGCGTCTCGCCGAAGCCGAGGATCTCGTCGAAGCGCTGCTGCGGCCACAGGTACGGGCCCCAGGGGGTGTGTGCGCCGTAGCCGCGCAGCAGCGAGTACGTCCAGACGACGGCCATCACCGGGACCCAGTCGCGCAGCACCAGCAGGAAGCCGCGCGCGCCGTGCCCGCTGTGCACACCGGCGGCCACCAGGGCGCCCATCAGCCACAGGAAGACCAGGTCATTGGTGTACGGCAGGCCGTAGGTGCGCAGGTACCACAGCAGGGCGGCGAGGTAGAGCGGCCACGCCAGCAGCCGGAGCCGGGCCAGGGCGCCGGTGCGCGCGCCGGTCGGGGAGCCGGTCGCCGGGCGCAGCCGCCCGGCGCTCGCGGGAGGGGTGGGCGGCGCCGGGCGGAGCATTCTGGTCATGCCGGTCGAAGCTAGCAAGGCATTCTTGGAGAACTCTCGGTGCGAACGGCGGTCCGTTCAGGAAGGGCTCAGAATTGCCCCGGCCGGCGCAGCGAACGCGGCTCGGGGGTGACTCAGGACACGATGCCCAGCTCGTGCGGAGTGTTGTTGAACCGCCGCCCGCCCTGCTCGGTGACCGTCACGATGTCCTCGATCCGCACCCCGAACCGGCCCGGCAGGTAGACGCCCGGCTCGATCGAGAAGCACATGCCCGGCACCAGCGGCCGCTCCTCGCCCTCGACCAGGTACGGCGGTTCGTGCGTGGTGATGCCGATGCCGTGGCCGGTGCGGTGGATGAAGAACTCGCCGTACCCGGCCTCGGTGATGACCCGTCGGGCGATCCGGTCGATCTCCTGGCAGCTCACCCCGGGCCGGACGGCCTCGAACGCGGTCTGCTGGGCCTGCCGGACGACGTCGTGGACCTTGCGCACCTCGTCCGGGACGTCGGCGCCGACGTGCACGGTGCGGGTGGTGTCGGAGCCGTAGCCGTCCTTGAGCCCGCCGAAGTCCAGCACGACGGTGTCGCCGGTCCCGATGACCCGCTCGCCGGCCTCGTGGTGCGGGTCGGCGCCGTTGGGGCCGGAGCCGACCACGGTGAAGTCGACCTGGCTGTGCCCGTACTGGATGAGCAGGGCGGCGAGGTCGGCGGCGACGTCGGTCTCCCGGCGGCCGGCGAAGGTGACCTCCAGGATGCCCCGGTAGGCGGCGTCGGCGGCGCCGCCGGCCGCGGCCAGGCGTTCCAGCTCGTCCGCGTCCTTGACCGCGCGCAGCATCGGCAGGGTCTCGGTGAGCGAGGTCCAGCCGGTGCCGGGCAGGGCGGCCTGGAGGCCGAGCAGGTGCATCGCCCAGGCGTTGTCGGAGATCCCGTACCGGCCGGAGCGGTCGATCAGCGGGACGGCGGCGGCGTACGGGTCCTGGCCGTCGGTCCAGTCGACCAGCCGGACGGCGGGGGCGCCGACGGCCTTCTCGGCGTCGGGGCGCTCCAGGGCGGGGACGATCAGGGCGGGCTCGTGGCCGGCGGTGAGGACGAGGGCGGTGAGCCGTTCGGTGATCGCGGTGGGCCGGTAGCCGGTCAGGTGGAGGAGGTCGGGGCCGGGGGCGACGACCAGGCCGGCCAGCCCGGCGTCCGCGGCGGCGGCGGTGGCCCGCTCCAGGCGGGCGCGGTAGTCCTCGGTGGTGAACTCTCGGGGCATGCGGGGTCTCCTGGTGGGGGAGCTCGGCGATGACTGTGCCTGGGGGTGCTTCAACTCCATCATGGGCGGCGGGAGTTGGCGTAGTGTCGGAGGAACAGTGCCTCGACGTGGGCCATCTGCTCGATCTCGCCGGGGTCGACGCTCTCGTTGGGCGCGTGGATGAGGCAGCGCGGCTCCTCGACGCCCATCAGGATGATCTCCGACTCCGGGAAGGTCGTGGCGAACACGGTGCAGAGCGGGATCGAGCCGCCCTGGCCGAGGAAGGACAGCGGCCGGCCGTAGACCTCCTGCGTGGCCTTGTCGAGCGCCGCGTACGCGGATCCGCCGGTGGCGGCGCGGAACGGCGAGCCGACGCTCTCCGGCGCCACCGCGATGCGCACCCCCCACGGGGCCGCGGCCTCCAGGTGGGCGCCGAGCGCGGCCTGGGCGGCGCGCGCGTCGGTGCCGGGCGGGACGCGCAGGCTGACCCGGGCCCGGGCGGTGGCCGGGATCGCGGCGGCGGAGCCGACCACCGGCGGGCAGTCGATGCCGAGCACGGTGACGGCGGGCCGGGCCCAGAGCCGGTCGGCGACGGTGCCGGAGCCGGTCAGCCGCACGCCGTCCAGGACGCCCGCGTCGGCGCGGAACCGCTGCTCGTCGTAGCCGACGCCGCTCCAGGTGCCGTCGTTGTCCAGACCGTCGATCCGGGTGCCGCCGTCGGCGTCGCGCAGCGAGTCGAGGACGCGGATCAGCGCGGCCAGCGCGTCCGGGGCCGGGCCGCCGAACATGCCGGAGTGCATGTCGCCCTGAAGCGCGGAGACGGTGACCACGACGTTGGTGACGCCGCGCAGCGAGGTGGTGGCGGTGGGGACGCCGACCGCCGCGTTGCCGGTGTCGCAGACCAGCAGCGCGTCGGCGTGCAGCTCGCCGGCGTGCGGCGGCACGTAGGCCTCCAGCCCGCCGGTGCCCTGCTCCTCCGAGCCCTCGACGACCAGCTTGAGGCCGACCGGCAGGTCGTCGCCGAGCGCCCGCAGCGCGGTGAGGTGCATGACGATGTTGCCCTTGCAGTCGGCGGCGCCGCGCCCGTACCAGCGGCCGTCGCGTTCGGTGAGCTCGAACGGCGGGGAGGTCCAGGCGGCGTCGTCGAGCGGGGGCTGGACGTCGTAGTGCGCGTAGAGCAGGACGGTCGGCGCGCCGGGCGGGGGCGGGCGGTGGCCGACCACGGCGTGGCTGCCGTCCGGGGTCTCCTCCAGGTGGACGTCGCGCAGTCCGGCGTCGGCGAAGGCGGCGGCGACCCACTCGGCGGCCTGGCGGCACTTCTCGGGCGGGTACTGGCGGGGGTCGGCGACAGAGGGGATGGCGACCAGCTCGGCCAGGTCGGCCTTGGCCTGTGGCATCAGGGCGGCGATCCGGCGGGCGAGTTCGTCGGTCATGGTGACGGCTCCTCTGGGAACTGTGGGCCGGGGCGTCAGTGGCGGACGGCGTCGATGGCGCCGGTGTCGGTTGCGGACGGTGTCGGTTGCGGACGCTGTCAGTTGCGGACGGTGTCCTCGAGCTTGAGGTCGTCGATCTTGTCCTTGATGGCGGCGAGCTTGTCGGGGCAGTAGACCGAGAGCACGATCGCCTCCGCGAAGATCACCTCGCGGTCGGAGAGCACCGGCCGCTGGCCGGGGCCGCCCGCGCCGTTGGCCATGCCGTACTTCCACTGCGCCTGCTGCAGCGCGCCGGCCGGGTCGTCGCAGACGGCGCCGCCGTCCTGGCCCAGGGTGTGCACGATCTGGTCCTGGGACGGCACCGGATAGCCGGCGGCGGTCAGCGCCTCGGAGAGCTGCTTGGCCTTGCGGTTGGCCTCGTTGGTGTCGCGCAGCTGGGTGTAGGTGAGCAGGCCGGTGATCAGCATGCCGATCAGCAGGACGATCGCGCCGAGGTAGATCCAGCGGTGGCGGGAGGCCATCAGGCTGCGGGTCATGCCGCACCCCCTTCCCGCTCGGTGCCCTCCGCCGCCGCACGTTCGGCGGCCTCCTGGGCGGCGAGCTCGGCCTGCGCGTCGGGTGAGCGCCACTCCGGTTTGCGCAGCCGCAGGAACAGATAGGGGATCACCAGGCCCAGGATCACCAGGCCGCCCCCGACGATCGCGAGGTACGACCAGACCGAGCCGCTGCCGAACTGCGAGGAGGGCACGAACCCGATCGCCATCGCCGCCGCCGAGGCCACCAGGCCGGTGACGGCGATCGGCACCAGTGCGGGTGCCCGGTAGCCGCGCGGATGGTCGGGCTGGGTGCGGCGCAGCCGGACCGCGGCGGCGAACATCAGCAGGTAGACGATCAGGTACACCTGCGTGGTGATCACCGAGAAGATCCAGTAGGCGCTGGAGACGTTCGGGATCAGGGCGTACGCGAGGGCGATCACCGTGGTGACCACACCCTGGGTGACCAGCAGGTTCTGCTGGATGCCCTCCTTGTTGAGCCGTTGCAGGAACGGCGGGAGGTAGCCCTCCTGGCGGGAGATCATCAGCAGGCCCTTGGACGGTCCGGCGAGCCAGGTGAGCATGCCGCCGAGCGAGGCGGAGACCAGCGCCACCGCGATCACCGGGGTGAGCCAGCCGATGTGGAAGTACTGGAAGAAGGCGTCGAAGGCCTGCATCACGCCGGCCGTCAGGCTCAGCTCGCTGGACGGCACCACCCAGCTGATCGCCAGCGCGGGCAGGATGAAGATCGCCAGCACCATCCCGGAGGCGGTGAACATCGAGCGCGGGAACTCCCGGGCCGGGTCGCGCAGCGAGGAGACGTGCACCGCGTTCATCTCCATGCCGGAGTAGCTGAGGAAGTTGTTGACGATCAGCACCAGGCTGGCCAGGCCGGTCCACTCCGGGAACAGGTGCGCGGCGTTCATCGGGGCGGCGGACTCGTTGCCCTGGCCGAGGAAGACGAAGCCGAGCACGACCAGCAGCGTGCCGGGGATCAGCGTGCCGATGACCAGGCCCGCCGAGGAGAGGCCGGCCACCGCCTTGGTGCCCCGGGAGGAGACCCAGACGCCGGTCCAGTACAGCACCATGATCACGATCGCGGTGTACGGGCCGTTGCTCGCCAGGGAGGGGTTGACCACGTAGGCGATGGTGGAGGCCACGTAGGCGAGCAGGGACGGGTAGTAGAAGATCGTCATCGCGAACTGGCACCAGACGGCCAGGAAGCCCAGCGGCTTCGACAGGCCCTCCGACACCCAGCGGTAGACGCCGCCCTCCCAGCCGGACGCCAGCTCGGCGGAGACCATCGCGGTCGGCAGCAGGAAGACGACGGCCGGGAGCAGGTAGAGGAAGACGCAGGCGAGGCCGTAGACCGCCATGGTCGGGGCGGAGCGGAGGCTGGCCACCGAGGCGGTGGTCATGAAGGCCAGCGTCAGCCAGGACATCCGGGGCGCGTTCGCCAGCCTGGTGGCCGCCGCGCCGGTGCGTTCCCGGGCGGCGGACTCCTGGCCGCCGCCGGCGGCGGCTCCGCCTCCGCCGGGGCCGCCGGGGCCGCCAGGGCTGTCCTGGCCGGACGACGGTATGTCCATCGAACTCATGCGTCCTCCTGGGGTGGCCCGTCGGCGCTGGGCCGTACCCGGCCAGTTCACCCGGTTGGCGATGGGGCCGCATGCGGCGTGCACCCGCACGGGTGAGCGAACGTCAGGAGGGCGGGGCGGGAGCGGGGGCCTGCTCGGGCGCCGGGGCCTGTTCGGGTGCCGGGGTCTGTTCGGGCCTCGGGCCCTGTTCGGGCGTCGGGGTCTGCTCCGGCCAGCCGGCGCGGCGCAGCGTCCGGCCGGCCGTCGCCGGGACCAGGCCCACCGCGAGCAGCGCGGCCACCGCGCCCAGCACCGCCGCGGGGGAGAAGTGGTCGAGCAGCAGCCCGCTGCCGACCATCCCGGCCGGCATCCCGACCGTGAACATCGTCATCGTGGCGGCGACCACCCGCCCGCGGAGCCCGTCGGGGACCCGGCTGAACACCAGCAGGTCGATCATCACCCGCAGCGTCGGCGTCCCCAGGCCCACCGTGAACAGCGCCGCGAAGACGGCGACCGCCCCGCCCGGCAGCAGCGGCGCGAGCAGCACCGGGACGGTCAGCCAGGACACCGCGAGCAGCAGCACCCCGGGCCCGGCCAGCCGGTGCAGCCGGCTCACCAGCAGCGCGCCGGCCAGTGCCCCGACGGCCTCGCCGGCCAGCGCCAGGCCGATGCCGGCGCTGGAGGTGCCCTGGCCGCGGAGCAGGACCATCACCGGCAGCAGCATCGCGGTGCCCGCGACGTTGATGAGCAGGACGACGGCGAGGATCGGGCGGAGCAGCGCGTTGCGGGACAGGTAGCGGTAGCCGGCCAGGGCGCCGCCCGCCGCGGCGTCGGCCCGGCCCGTCCCGGACTCCGGCCGGCTCGGGAAGCGGACGAGCAGCGCGGCGGTCAGCGCGAGCAGCGAGGTGACCGCCGTGCCGACGAACGGCGCGCCCCGGCCGAGCCCGAACAGCGCGCCCGCCAGCGGCGGCCCGACCAGGCCCGCCCCGCTCATCCGCGCCTCGTCCTGCGCCAGCGCCTGCCGCAACTGCTCCGGCGGGACGACCGAGCGCACCGCGATCAGCCGGGTCGGGCCGGTGTAGGCGATGGTCGCGCCGATCACCACGGCCACCAGCAGGGTGTGCGCGACGGTCAGCCGGTCCAGTGCCAGGGCGAGCGGGACGCTGGTGCAGGCGAGCAGCCGGACGGTGTCGCCGACGATCAGCACCAGGCGGCGGTCGTAGCGGTCGGCGGCCGCCCCGCCGTGGAGACCGAAGAGGACGGCGGCGCCGATCTGCAGCGCCCCGAACGCCCCGGCGATCGTCGAGGAGCCGGTGAGCGCGAGCAGCAGCAGCGGGTACGCGGTGTCGGCGAGCTGCAGGCCGAGGGTGGAGCCGGCCTGTCCGGCCCAGAGCGCCTGGAAGCGCCAGTTGCGCCGCAGCGGGACGGGCGGCTCCGCCGCCTCCGGCGTCCTGCTCGCGGTTGCTGTGTCCGTCGTCATCCGCTGTCTCCCCCTCGGCCAACGCTCACCATGGCATCATCATTCATGCTTTCGTGAATGATGACGTTGGTGTGATCGGTCGCGCAAGGGTGAATGTGCGATTGCCCGGGTCGGCGGCCATCTGCGAGGGTGGGCCCGTGGTCGAGAACGCCGAGAGTGCCGTGAACGCGGAGAGCGCCGTGAACGCCGTGAGCGCCGACGAGGGCCCCGTCGCCCCCGCCGTCCTCAAGGAACGCCGGGTGGAGGACGCCGCCACCCTCAAGGCCCTGGCCGACCCGCTCCGCCTGGCGATCCTCGACGTCCTGATGGCCGCCCTCGGCTCCGGACCGCTCACCGCCAAGGAGATCGCCGCCGCGCTCGACGAGCCGCAGACCAAGCTCTACCGGCACATCAAGCAGTTGGAGAAGGTCGGCCTGATCCGCGTCGCGGGCACCCGCCTGGTCTCCGGCATCGTCGAGAGCCGCTACGCACCGGCCCAGGACTCGCTGCGGCTCGCGCCCGAGATCTTCTCGCCCGGCTCGCCGACCCGGGGCGACGCCTACGGCGCCATGCTCGCCGCGATGGACCGCGTCCGCGGCGAGTTCCGTGCCCATGTGATGGCCGACCGCATCGACTTCACCACCTCGCGGGACGCCTCGGCGGTCGGCCTGCCCGGCATGTTCTCGCACTTCACGTACCGGCTCACGCCCGAGCGGATGCTCCGGCTGCGCCGTCAGCTCGACGAGATCTTCCACGAGTTGACCGCCGAGGGGGAGAGCGACGCCGAGGACGCGGTGGAGGCGACCCTGTTCACCCTGCTCTACGGCGTCCGCCCCGAGCGGGAGGCCGACTCTCGGACTGATACCCGACCGGGCACGGAATCGTAAACGCCGGGCGGACTGTCGGTGCCATGGTTCACGATGACTGAATGTCATACGAACTTCAGGCGCTGATCGGCCCGGCGGAGCTGGTCGCGGTGGCGGCCGCCGAGGTTTCGGCGGCCCGCCCGCGACCGCTCGCCCAGGGCCTGGCGCTGATCCCGGCCACCCCCGAGTTCCTGGCGGCCCTCCGGTTCGGCGACGAGGGGCCCGCCTCCCCGGGCGCCGCCGGCTTCGGCTGGTTCTCCGACGGCCTCGAACGCCGGCTCGCCGCCTGGTCCAAGGCCGGCCCGATCGCCTGCGTGGAGGCCGAGTACTTCGGCGGCGACGGCACCCAGCGCGCCGCCCTCTGGGCCGACGGCCGACTCGCCCTCGGCCCGCTCACCAGCGCCGAGCTCGAACCCTTCCCGCCCGAGGGCAGCCCGATCTCCCACGTCCTGCGCCGCCTCGGCGTCCGCCTGGCCGACACCGACCCCGCCGCCCACGACGAGTTCGAAGCGGCCGGCCTCGGATCCCACCGCACCACCGCCGCCTGGGCCGCACCCCGCTGACGGCCCCGAGAACGACGGCGGCCCCGGTCGGAAGCCCTCTCCGGGGCTTCCGACCGGGGCCGCCGCTCGGCTCAGCGGTAGTTCACGAACTGGATCGCGAAGTCCAGGTCCTTGCCCTTGAGCAGCGCCTGGACAGCCTGGAGGTCGTCACGGCTCTTCGAGGTCACCCGGAGCTCGTCGCCCTGGACCTGGGCCTTCACGCCCTTCGGACCCTCGTCCCGGATGATCTTCGCGATCTTCTTGGCATCGTCCTGGGAGATGCCCTCCTTCACGTCCGCGAAGATCTTGTACTCCTTGCCGGACAGCTGCGGGTCCTTGGTGTCCAGCGCCTTCAGCGACAGGCCGCGCTTGATGAACTTGCTCTGCAGCACGTCCAGGATGGCCTTGGCGCGCTCCTCGCCGTTGGCCTTCATCTCGATCGTCTCGCCGGAGCGCTTGATGTCGGCGCCGACGTTCTTGAAGTCGAAGCGCGTGGCGATCTCGCGGGAGGTCTGGTTGATCGCGTTGTCGACCTCCTGCCACTCGACCTTCGAGACGATGTCGAAACTGGAGTCGGCCATGGGTGTTGGTCTCCTTGATGCTCTGGCTGCACTGACACGGCCCGCCCCACCGGACGCCCGCCGCCCCAGCCTATCCAGCCCACCCCCGCCCCCGCCCCGGACAGCCACGCCACACCCGTCGATCCCGCCCCAAGAACCGGGTGGCGAACCACCCCCCGGCATCGGGTAAGGTTTACCCAGTCGAACGGGGCAAGCCCCCCGGGAGGCAAACATCCTGGCTGGTTGCCCGAGCGGCCAAAGGGAGCAGACTGTAAATCTGTCGCGCAAGCTACGCAGGTTCGAACCCTGCACCAGCCACAGGATAGAGAAACAGCCCCTGACATGCGGAAACGCACGTCAGGGGCTGCTTTCGTTTATTCGAACACTCGCGGCGCCCCTGTGGCCGTTTCGCGAGGTTTGTCCCACCTGTTCCCGCCCGGATCCCGACGCTGACCAGCGGTTCCGGACCAGGCTCGGACCAGGGTCAGCCGGGCCGGCGCTGGAGGCGTTCGGCGATCAGCCGGTTGGCGTGGTCTTCGTCACCGTGGATGCACTTCGCGTAGACGCGGAGGAGGACGGCGATGCTGTGCCCGGCGCGCCGCGCGCACTCGGCGGGCGCCACCCCGGAGGCCAGCCACAGCGAGATCCCGGCGTGCCGGCCGTCATACGGCCGCTTCGCCAGCGGAGTGGCCTGCTCGTCCGGGCTCAGCACCTCGGCCCGGGCGGCGGCCCAGACCACCCCGTAGCCGCTCTCCTGCACCATGCCGTCGCGGAAGGTCCGGAACAGTCGGCCGTCCGGCGCCGTGCCGTACGCCTCGATGTGCTCCCGCAGCAGCGCCACCAGCTCCGGCGGGATCGGGACCGGGCGGGTGGCCTTCTCCGCGCGGTGCTTCAGGCCCCGGGGGTCGTGTGAGGCGCCGGTGTCCGTCCAGGCCGACCCGACCCGGGGGCTGTTGCCGTTGAGGTTGAGCTTCCCCCACCCCTCTGCGGGCAGCACGCAGCGGTCCCTACGCAGGTGGACGACCTCCCCAGGGCGCATCCCCGCGTAGTAGATGCACGCGAAGAACGCCACCAGCCGCGGCCCGCGCCGCCCCTGGCGCCTGACCGCCTCCAGCATCGCGGCGGCCTGCTCCGGGCTCATCACGTACTCGGGGTCGACCTCCTCCTCGACCTGCGGCGGCTGCCACTGGACCAGCGGCAGCGGATTGGCGGTCAGCAGCCCGTCCTCGACGGCCCGGCCGATGACGTGGTGGACGATCCGGCGCTTGCGCAGGACGGTGGACGCGGCGGCCTTCGTACCGTCCAGCTTCACGGACAGTGCGGAGAGCAACTTGCGGACCACCTTCGGGTCCTCCAGCGCCGAGACGTCCACCGAGTGCCGCGCGACCCACGCGAGCGCCCTGGCGACCTCGGCCGGCGGCTCCTCCGTCCACCGGTTCACGTTGAACGCCCAGCCGTACAGCGCCCGCCGGACGACCCGCTTGTCCGGCATCCCGACCTTGCTGCTGACCAGCTCGAACGTCACGCTGGCCAGCGCGTCGGCCCACGTCGTCCGCGTCTTCGCCGGAGCCCCGTCCCACCGGGCCTCCACGTAGTTCCGGCCGTGCTGGTACCAGGTGACGGCGTTCTCCTCCTGCTGGCGCTTCCGCAGCTCGGCCAGCGGCAGCCCCGTCTCGACGTCGAACGGCTGGTGCGAGGCGACGGCGACCAGCAGCTCGGCCTTCCTGCCGTCGGCCTGGGTCTTCGTCAGGTACGACTCGGAGAACTCCCGGCCGGCCACCGTCCACCGCACCATCCACGGCGTCCGCCTGTCCGGCCGGTGACGGTGCTCCCAGAACTTCACCTTGTACGAGGTGGGCATCAGGCGGCGACCTCCTGCTCGGCCCACCACGCGTCGAGGGCGCTGCGGCGGACGCGGATCTGGTTGTTGGGGAGCTTCATGAGCTTCGGGCCCTTCCTGCGGGCGACCATGCGGTAGAAGGCGGAGCGGGACATCTCCAGCTCTTCGAGCACCTCGGCGAGCTTGAGCTTCGGGTCCTGCGTGGGCATGGCGGCGACTCCATCGGCGGGTGCGAATGGTGGTTGCGGAGTGTTACTGGCCCTCTCGCGGACGGAGACGGAGGGCGGAAAGTGTCAGGGATGTCAGGGAAAATCGCTGACCTGCGACTTTGGCTCCTGGCAGAGCGTCAGGGATTGTCAGGGATGTCAGGGAAATTCGGCGTTTCCCTGACATCCCTGACGTGCCCTGACAGGCCGTCCGGCGGTGTTTTGGCTGGTCAGGGATTTCCCCTGACATCCCTGACGGTTACGGGGCTTCGGCCCCGTCCGTGGGGGTGCTCACGGCCGGGTGGACACGGAACGTGATAGCCGGGGTCCGGCCGCGCTGGCCGCCGGCGGGCGGCTGGTCGGTGCGGAGCCAGCCGTGCTGTTCGAGGAGGGCGAGGGCGGGTTCGACGTCGGCGACCTTCTTGAAGCGGCGGCTGCTGGCGACGGCGTCGTGGGCCTTGATGTGGGTGCGGTGGGTGCCGTCCTTCTTCGGGCGCTGGAGCCACTGGAGGAGGGTATGGGCGTCGTCGGTGGCGGGGTCGGCGGCGATGAGGTCGAAGACGGCGAGGGTGTGGGCGGTGTAGTAGTCGGCGATCTCGGCGGCCCGGTTGACGACGTCGGCCTGCAGGTCGGCGCGCCAAGCGTTGCTGTCCTGGTCGCTGGCGATGTGGTCGGCGAGGTGGAGCAGGACGGCGATGCGGGCGATGTGGCCGACGAGCTTGCCGGCCCAGTCCTTGATGTGGGCGAGCGGCTGGTCGGGGCGGAGCTGGACTTCGACGCGTTCCTGCAGCTTCTCAATGGCGAGGTCGGCGGCCTGGTCCATGACGACGATCACGGGTTCGGGGAGGTCGGTCATGGCGCGGAGCAGGCGGGTCAGGTTGCGGTCGTAGGCGTTCGCGACCTTGTCGGGGATCGGGTCGGTGCGGACCTTGCGCCAGCCGAGGTTGGAGGGCGGCAGGGAGTACAGGAAGCGGGCGAGCAGGCCGCGGTCCCGGGCGCCGGGGGCGGCGCCGAGCTCCTGCAGGACGGCGGGCTGCGGGGTGACGCCGATGGTGAGGGCGGGCTTGTCGGCGGTGGGCTGCTCGCGGGTGATCCGGTCGGCCTGCAGTCGCTCGCCCTTGTGGGCCTGCAGGAACACGCCCAGGTTCGGCTTGCTGCTGTAGCGGCCGACGATGCTGTCGAACAGGTCGCCCTCGGGGGAGAGCGCGGCCAGGCAGCGGTGCACGCCGAGCTGGTGGGTGACGGTTTCCGGGGTGATGTCCCCGGACAGCGTTAGACGCGGGTTCGGTGGGACGACGATCTGCTCGGCGAGCAGCTTCGCGGCGGAGATCTCCGCGACGAGCTGGGTGCGGTCGGCGTCGGGGTTCTTGCGAGCCTTGGCCATCAGGGCCTCGACCTCGGCCAGGGCGGTGTCCCGGGTGGTCTCGGCCTCGATGATCGCGGCCCGGGCGTCTGCCTGCTGCTGGGCCTCGACCTTGTAGACCGGGCCCATGGTGAACGCGAAGACGTCGGACTTGCGGCTGGCCGGCGGCATCGCGCAGGTCAGGTAGAGGTTGGACTGCTCGCGCCAGCCGGGCCGGATCTCCACGCCGACCCGCCCGCCGGCCGCGGTCGAGAGCGCGGCGAGTGCCATGGTGGCGGCGGCGTCGGGCGGGGTCTGCGTGAACTCGGCGACTGCGTCGACGTAGGCGCCGACCCACCGGGGCAGGGCCTTGACGGGGAAGGTGGGCAGGCCGGTGTGGGAGCCGAGGGGAACGGGGTCCAGCCAGCTCTCGCCGGTGGCGAGGTCGGCGAGCGCGGCCAGGGCGGCGGCGCGCACGTCGTCCAGGTCGGCCGCTCCGTCGCCGGCCATGTGGGCCAGGCGGCTGGTGGCGGTGTTGATCCGGCGCCGCTCGGCGGCGACGCGCACGATCTCGGCGTAGTAGTCGCCGTTCGCCGCGGTGGGGGTGGCCTCGATGCAGGTGTGCAGGTAGCCGGGGCCGCCGATGCGCCCGAGGTCGCCCTGCGCACGCAGGACACCGGTCAGCAGCAGCGGGTCCACCGGCCGCTCACCGTTGGCCATACGGGTGATGGCCCGCCAGATCGTCTCGTGCGCGGGGTGGTAGAACGCCCCGGGGCCGCCGAGCTGGACGGCGAGCGCGGGGATCTGGACGGGGTCGAGCAGGGCTGCGCCGATGACGGCCTGTTCGGCGGCCTTGATCTCGGCGGGCTCGGGCCGGAACGGGATCACGTTCGGGTGCGCGGACTCAGCGCTCAAGATGGGCTCCTTTCGTACGGAGCTGGCGGCCCGCGCCCTGGCGGTGCCGGGTGCGGGCCGCGAGAGGGCGGGAGGTCAGAACAGGGCGTCCGGCTCGGCGGCCGGGGCGGTGGCCTGCCGGGCGGCACGGGCGCGGCGGCGGGTGGCGTCGTGGCAGGCCGGGCACCACGCGGCCAACTCCCGCTTCGGCAGGGCGGCGGCGCGGTGCGCGGGCAGCAGCAGGCCGTCCGGGTCGGCGGGTGCGGCGAGCAGGTGCACGGGGCCGGTGCCGTGGCGGGCGTAGCCGCCGTGGACGGCGGGGCAGCGCCCGCCGTCCTTGTCGTGCTCCTTGCCGCAGGTGCCCCGGCACTGGCAGCGGCCGGCGGCTGCGGCGAGGACGGCCTGCCACAGGCCGCCGGTGTCGCCGAGCGGCGGGGTCCGCTCGGTCACCGCTCGTCCTCGGCGAACGGCTGGTGGTGGTCGAGCCAGGCGAACGCGGAGGTGGCGCGGGAGAGTTCGCGGACCTCGGTGTCCGCGCCGGGGACGCTGCCGGGCAGCACATGCGCGTCGGTGAGGCTGGCGTGCAGGCGGATGCCGTGGGGCACGCAGGCCTTGGTGGAGTGGCCGTGGCGGTCGACGACGGTCACGGCGTCGCGCGGGCCCTCGCAGGGGCTGGGGTCGCCGAGGTCGACGGCCTCGCAGATGGGCTGCGGGCCGGGGGCGTTTCCGGGCATGCTTGTCCTCTGGTCTCTATGAAGGGATCGGATTGCCCCGCACCAGCCGTCTCTCTGCCAAGGTCGGCGGCTGGTGCGGGGTTTGTGTTACGCGGGGCGGGTTCAGCCGGTGGCGCCCTCATCGGGGCCGGTCCCGGCGTTGCGGGTCAGCTCCTCCAGCGCCGGATAGGTGGACGACGAGGCGTCCTCGCCGCGCAGGGGAAGCCCGGTGTCGCGTCCGATCAGGAGGGTGTGGACGGCGGCGGCGATGCTGGCGGGGGTGGCGACTAGGGCGAGGAGCAGGGGCTGCTCGTTGGAGTGGCGGCCGTCGCTCGTGCCGCGCATCCACAGCCAGCCGGTGACCTGGTTCCAGAACAGGCCGAGGCCGTGCGGGTAGCCAGCGGCGTCGGCCCGGTTGTCGTCGAGCTGGATGAAGATCTCGGCGAGCATCTGCTCGCCGTCGTCGTTGCAGTACTGGGCGAACGACTCGGCGGGGTCGGCGTTGGCGCCGAGCGCGGTCAGGACGTCCTCGAAGTACGGCGTGTGCGGGTCGGCCATGTGGTGCCTCCGGGGTGTGCGGATCCGGTCTGTCCGGTCCCCGCGCCGTCCGCGCCCCGGGCCGCTGGCTGCGGCAGGGATGCGGACGGCACGGCCGACCGGGCGGGCCTGGTCAGTCCCGGTGGGTCTCGCAGGTGCCGTCGCAGTCGTAGTAGCCGCAGCCGCCGCACTCGGGGCAGTGGTCGTAGTCGACGGTGACGACGTCGCGGACGTCGTGGTCCCAGGCCTCGTCCTCGTAGCCGCCGCCGGATCCGTGGCAGCCCTCGCACATCTCGGTGTGACCGGGCTGCGGGCCGGCGGCCTGCTCGGCCTCGAAACGGCGCTGTTCGTCGGCGACGTCGAGGGCGATCTCGTACGCCTTGTCCTCGGCGCGCGTCGGCCCGTCGATGTCGCCGTCGTCGTCCCAGGTGTCGTACGGGTCTTCGTACTCGGTGGTCATTCAGTTCTCTTCCAGGCGGTGGGTCAGGCCTGGGCGGCGGCGATCAGGTCGTCGGTGGCCCGGACGGCGGTGGCCCGGCGGGTCTCCAGGACGTCGGCGTCGTGGGCGCCGCGGATGGCGTAGGTGGCGTTGACGGCGGCCTGTGCGGCGGGGGCGAGGTCGGGGGCGAGGATCGCGAGAGTGGTGTGCGGGGTGGTGACGGCGGATCGGGTTCGGTGGCTGCGCTCCCGGGCGGCGGCGTAGACGGGGGAGTCGACGCCCCAGCCGAGGAGGGCTTCCTCGCGCAGGACCATCGCGAGGCGGTGATCGGCGAGGGCGGTCAGGAGCGCGGTGACGGCCTGGGCGCGCTGGGCGCGGGCGGCGTCGGCCCGGCCGACCTCCCGCTCGGCGCGGGCGCCGCGCTGCTGGACCAGGCCGGTGGTGACGGCCCCGGCGAGGGTGCCGACGATCGCCACGATGCTCTGCCACATGGTGCGGTTCTCCTTTTGGGGAGGCGTAGTCGGGGGTGTAGTCGGCGTGTTGTCGGGGGTGTTGTCGTGTTGTTGTCGCAGGTCAGCGAACGGGTGTAGTCGGGCGGGAAGAGGTCTGGGGTGGGGTAGGGGAGAGGGGCCGAGAAGGGGCACACAGAGGTCCGGGAGAGCCCCCGCCCGGCGGGTGCGGACGGGGGACTCTGGACGGGTGCCGACCGGGGGTCAGACGGCGGCGGGGGTGTGGTCGGCGACCGCCTCGGGCGGGAGCCGGGGGGTGTGCCCGAGCCGGTCTTTCAGGCCCGCTGCCGTGAGGCCGACGGAGACCCCCTTTCCCTTTACCCGGACGCCCTTCTCGATGGGCAGGCCGACGGCCCGCACGAGGGCCCCGAAGTCGCGGGAGTCGAACCCGTCGTAGAGGCCGTGGCGCTGGAGGCTGGCGAGGACCTCGGCGAGGTGGACCTTCCCGGCGCCGCCGTCGCTCAGCGCGCGGATCGCCACCATGCGCTCGATGGCGGTCACCAGCTGGTCGGGGGAGAGAGTGGTGGAGGGCGGCTCGGGCTGGTCCTGGTCGGCGTCGTCGGCCAGGGCGTCGAAGTCCTCGTCCACGTCCTTCCCGGTGTTGGCCTTGGACGGGGTCTTCGCCGAGGCCGGGGCGTGGATGAGTGCGGCGATCCACCACCCTCCTATGAGCAGGCCGATCCCGGGCCTGACCCAGGGGCCGACGAGGGACCAGACGAGCGGGCCGCCGACGATCAGCATCAGGGCCGCCGCGCCGGCGGCGTCGCCGAGCTTGCCGCGCTTGGCCTTGCGGTCGGCCCTGGCACGCTCCAGCTCCAGCTGGCGGGCCGCCACCTGCGCCGCTTCCTGGGTCTGGATCATCGCGGCACGCTTGACCGGGTCGGCCTCCGCCGCGACCTTCTTGGCGAACGCGGCCTCGGCGGCCTCGGCGATCTGGGCGGTGATCTCGTCCTGCTTGGCATTGAGGGCGGCGGCCTCGGCGCGCTGCTTGCGCTGCGGGGCCATCAGCCGGCGGACCAGGACCGGGGTGCCGGTGGCCAGGCCGGTGAACGGCCACAGGATGCTGGGGATGATGGTGGGGAAGATCTTCTCGCTGGTCATGGCCATCAGCCGATGAACGAGTTGATCAGGCCGCTGAGGACGGACGCGGGGATGGCCCAGAGCCCGCCAGCGGCGGCGTAGAGGGACGGGGCGATGGCGCCGCACAGGGCGTCCTTCCACGGCCTGGGCTTGAGCCCGAAGACGGCGATCGTCAGGAGGGCGGCGGTCGCGCCGGTCTGCCAGTCCCCCAGGGCCTCGTTGCCCTGGAACGAGGCGCCCAACTGCTCGCCGATGCCGCTGAGCTGCTGGAACGCGGTGCCCGCGTTGGCGCTCAGCAGGCCGATCCCGAACGCCCAGTAGGGGACCTGGTCGTCCGCGATGTCGATCTTGTTCTTGCCGCGGATGCCGACGTACAGGTACATCGTGGTGACGGTGGCGGCGCCGCCGGCGCCCATCGCGATGAGGCTGCTCATGGTGGCTGATCTCCCTATCGGTAGAGGGGGAGGGCGGAGAGGGCGGGGCCGATGCCGAGGGCGACGGCGATGCCGGAGGCGACCGGGACGCGCAGGACGATCAGGAGCGCGAGGGGTCCGGGGCCGTGGACCTCGGAGACCCGCAGGCGGCCCCGGTCGCGGGCGAGCAGGTCCAGGCCCCAGCCGCAGGCGGCCAGCAGCAGGCCGACGAAGGGTCCGCCGGGGCTGATCAGCGGCACCAGGCCGGTGACGTAGCCGCCGGTCGCGCTGATCGCGGTGAGGGTGCACCAGCGGCGGAAGCGCCGGGTGCGGGCGGAGGGACCGGCGAGGCGGGCGGCGCGGCGGCGCTGGCGGCGGGCCCGGGTGCGGGCCTCGCGCCGGTCGGTGAGCTGCTGGCGGCGGTGGCGGCGGGTGCGCTGCTCGGGGGTCTCCCCCCGGGCGGCCAGCTCGGCGTCCTGGCGGGCGCGGGCCCGCTGGCGGTCCAGCTCCTGTTCGGCCTGGCGGCGCTGGGCGCGTTCCTCGGGGGTCTCGCCGATGCGGTCGGCGAGCAGGTCGACCAGGCCGACGAGGTCGTCCCGACGGTGGTCGGGGGTGAGGATCTGCTCGACGCGGTGGCGCTCGGCGCGCTGCTCGGGGGTTTCGCCGGCGGCGGCGAACTGGGCGTCGCGCAGGGTGCGCTGGGAGTTGATAAGGGCCTCGTACTGGACCTGCTCGCGGGCGTGCCGCTGGGCCTCGGTCTCGGTGAGGAGCTGTCCGACCTGCTGGCCGACCTGCGAGGCGATGTGCGGGACCTGCTCGGTGAGGATCCGGCCGACCGGGGCCCAGAACGCCTGGGCGGCGGCCTCGATGGACGGCCGGGCGCCCTGGTCGCCTTGGCCGCCGCCGAGCGGGATGGGGGTGCGCACGGGAGTCGGGCCGGACTTGCGCCACCACTCGGGCTCGGCGGAGGCCGGGACGGGCGGGGCCTGGGGCGGGACCGTCGGCGGCGTCGGCGGCATCGGCGGCGCGGAGGGCACCGGCGGAACCGGCGGTGCGGCGGACCCGCCGGGGGCGGGAGGGGCGAGGGTGACGAGCCTCTGCAGGATGTCGGCCAGGTCGTCGTCCCAGTCGCCGTTATGCGGGGTCGTCATCGGTTCGACCCCCGGCGGATCAGCTCGCGGAAGGCGACGCCGGCGATCGCGGCGTCGATCAGAATGAGGAACAGGCTCAGCAGGTAGCCCATGAGTTCTCCCAGGTCGGAGAGGGTGCGCGCCCCGCACGCCGGAGGTGTGCGGGGCGCGCACCGGGGAGGGGTCAGGAGGAGCGCCACCAGGCGCGGGGGGACTCGGCGCGGTGCCAGGCGGTGGTGGACCGGCTGGTGCGGTGGGAGTCGATCTGGCGCTGCCCGGCGCGGTCCGCCTCGCGGACGGCCTTCGCGCGCCGCTGCTGGCCGGACTTCGGCGGCTTCGGGTCGCGGCCGAACATCAGCGGCCGATCCGGCCGACGAGGACGAACGGCTCGCCGTCGACCACGCACATCGCGGTGAACTCGCCGGGGCCGTCGCCGCTGCGCTTGGCGTCGGTGACGACCAGGCGCGAGCACCACGGCTCGCGGATCAGACCGCTGACCACGTCCAGCGGCACGGGGTCGGCGACGCGGTAGGCGATGCCGTCGCGGCGGACGGTGCCGACCAGCGGCAGGGAAGTGATCGCCTTCACTTCTGCTCGCCCTCCCAGGCGGCCTTCGCGGTGAGGAAGGCACGGTGGATCGGGTCGCCGACCGGGCACGGCTGCCCGTCCTGGCACGGCTCGCAGGCGGCGGTGTGCTCCGTGGCGGCCCGGAAGGCGGCCATGTAGGCGATGAACTGCGGGTCGGACACGGGCATGGTCACGATGCCTGCTCCTCAGCGGTCGTGGTGGGGACGGCGTGCAGGGCGGGCCGGGCGACGGGGTGTTCCTTGTAACGGGCGGCGATCCAGCCGACGGACCAGCCGGTCAGCTCCACTGCCTGGCGCTGCGGCAGTCCGGCCTCGATGGCGGCCTTGACCACCTCGCGGGCCCGCTCCTCCGGCAGGCGCTCGTCGGCGGGACCGGCGGACAGCAACTCGGCGCGGGCGCGCTCGGCGTCCTCCCGCTCGCGCCGCACGGATTCGGCCCGGGCGGCGCGCTCACGCTCGCTCGCCTCGCGCTCACGGCGCTCACGCTCACGCCGTTCGTGCTCACGGCGCTCACGCTCGGCCCGCTCGGCGGCCTCCCGCCGAGCCTTCTCGTCGCGCTCCGCCGCCTCGCGGCGCGCGGTCTCCGCGCGCTCCTCACGGACCATGCCCGCCTCGTGCTCACGCTGCTCGCGGGCCACGCTCGCGTCGTGCTCACGGCGCTCACGGTCGGCCCGATCGGCGGCCTCGAACCGGGCGAGCCGATCGACCCGCTCCTCCTGCCGGCGTGCCTCGGCCCGCTGTTCGCGCTGCTCGCGCTCGGCCCGCTCAGCGGTCTCCCGGGCGGCCAGTGCGGCGCCGATCGCCCGCCGGTAGGCCAGCGAGGTCTCCGCCGTGACGATCAGCAGCAGCGGTGCGACCGAGTGGACCGCGACCCCGACCCCGTCCTTGTCCAGGGCACTCAAACCGATGTTGAGCAGCACGGTCATGAGGCCAGTCATCCAGCGCAGCACGACGGGCCAGCGTCCGCCGTCGCCGTTCAGGCGGGCGAGCGTGGCGTCCATCCGCACCACGATCACCACCGCCGCGTCCACGACGATCGGCAGGATCGGCGCCGTCCACTCCCAGCCCGGCGGGGTGTGGCCGGCCATGAGCGGGGTCACCGTGAGCACGCTGTAGAGGACCGCGCCGAACGTGATCGCCCACGTCCCGGCGGTCAACGCCCGCTCGGCCGAACGGATCTGCGCGGGACTCATTGCCGCCTTCATCGCGGCCCCCGAACCAGGCGCCGTGAGCGAGCGGTGACCGTGCTCATAGCGGCCATGAGCGCGGTGAACTCGTTGGCGCTCACGCCGCCACCCGGACGGTGCTCGCGATGCGGCGGATGACCGCCGGGCGCCGCAACGGCACCGGCGCCCACCGCAGCAGGCGCTCGGCGTAGGCGGCCAGCTCCGGGTCCTCCCGGCGAAGGTCCGCCAGCATCGCGTGCGCCGCGTCCAGCCGGGCCGCGCGCTCGATCTCGCCCTCGCCGGCGACCCCGGCGAACAACTGCTCGTCCACGCCGAGCGCCAGCTCGGCGAACTCGTCGTCGTCCGCGGCCGTCTGGCCCGCGATAATCAGCCTCATGGGCCTACCTCTTCTCTGGGGTGTGGGCCCATGAGGGGCCGCCGCGCTCCGGCCAAGGAAGGCGCGGCGGCCCCGTTCTCACGGGCCCGACCAACGTTGATCAACAGCACTGGCTGCCCCGGTTGCCCAGGGCGGCCAGCAGGTCTGCGCCCTTGAAGGCGGGCGCGGCCTTTTTGATCTAGGTCTCCGATCTGACAAGGCGCCGGGATGCCTCGGCCCGATCTGTCCCGGGCCCCTTCGCCCTGGGCGCGGCGGAAGGCCGGCCATCTACGGGCGCATTCGTGCAGGTCAGAGCAGCCCAAAGAAGGCCCCTCTGTGTCACCCCTGTCTCACTCGGTGCGACACTCACAACATAGAGAACCTGCTTAGGCAGGTCAAGAGAGTTGGGTTTCTCGCGCCTGTTGGGCACCTGCCCTAGCATTGGTCCATGGCCTTGGACCCGGACGACTCGCGCCCCCCGTATCAGCAGGTCAGCAGCTCTCTGCGGGCCTCGATCCTCACCAAGAAGCCGGGCTTCGAGACCGGCGACAAGCTCCCCTCGGGCCCCGAGCTGGCGAAGCACTTCGGCGTGGCGCGCGGCACGGTGGACAAGGCGCTCGACCTGCTCCGCACCGAGGGGCTGATCGTGACGCGGCAGGGGAGCGGCTCCTTCGTCCGGGAGCGGACGTCCCGGCCGGTCGGGCTGCGGCCTCACCTCGAAGCCGCCTTCGAGCAGCAGCAGGTGACCCTCGACTTCGCCGGCTTCTCCAGCGAGACCCTGCACAACGCGCTCCAGGAGCCGCTCGACAAGGTCCGCTCCGGCCGCCTGGCGCCGGAGTCCATCACGGTCCGCCTGCTGCTGCCGGACACCACCGCGCCGATGGCCGTGCCGGTGCTCGTCGACGGGCTCCAGGACGAGGCCGCCCTCCGGCAGCGCGCCCGCAGCATCGCCCTGACGAACGCCGGCGGCATCGCGCACTCGGTGGAGATGCTGGCCGAACTGGGCCTGGTCCAGAAGGCGAGCGTCCAGGTCAAGGTCCACCGGGCGTCCAGCCTTTTCAAGCTGTACATCCTGAACCGGCAGGAGGCGTTCTTCGGCTTCTACCCGCTCCGCGAGCGCACCGTGGCGATCGACGACACCGACCACACCTTCTACGACGTGACCGGCAAGGACACCACCCTGTTTCACCACGCCGCCGGCCCGGACGACGCCTCGCTCGGTTCGCAGTACGTCCAGCAGGCCCAGATGTGGTTCGACAGCGTGTGGAGCACGATCGCGTACGAGCGGCAGTCATGACCGCCACGCTTCAGCAACTCGCCGACGTGCTGAGGCCGGTGAAGCACGTACTCCTCGACTTCGACGGCCCGGTGTGCTCGGTCTTCGCCGGCCTCCCCGCTCCGGAGGTTGCACGGCGTCTCCGTGAGGGCCTGCTTGCCGCGGGCGAGCGGGCCCCGGCCGGGGCGGATGAGAAGAACGACCCGCTTGCCTTGCTCCGGCTGATCTCGGACGCCCGGCCCGATCTCACGGAGAGGACGGACACCGCGCTGGCTGCGCTGGAGACCGAAGCCGTCCGGGCCGCCCGCCCGACCCCAGGTGGAGAATCGGTTCTGCTTGCTTGTGCCCGCTCGGGCCGCCTTGTCTCGGTGGTCAGCAACAACGCGGGCGTGGCCATCGAGGCATACCTCACTGAGTACGGCCTCAGCGACTATGTGGCCGGCGTCTTCGGACGCGCCCCGGGCGACCCCTCCTCCATGAAGCCGAACCCGCGCCTCCTGCTCGAAGCTATGGAAGCCGCAGGCACCGAGCCGGAGCACTGCATCTTCATCGGCGACGCAGCCCGCGATGTCGAGGCCGGGGAGGCCGTCAGCGTCCCGACGATCGGCTACGCCAACAAGCCGGGGAAGCATGCCAAGCTGGCTGCTGCCGGCGCTGTGGTGATCGTGGAATCCATGCAGCTCATCGCCGATGCTCTGACCTGACGTTCAGGCTCCTGGTGCGGTGCCCGAAACGTCGAGAAGTGAGCGACATCTTGGCGAAACGTCCGTTGCCGTTGTCCCCCGATAAATCATCTGCCATCTGAGTCTGCCTCTGATGAGCCGTGATCACTCGCCAGCGCGGCTCTTGACGGGTTGGTCGATCTCCTGATTCTGCAGACATGCTGCACGTGCGGTGACAGAATTGATGAATTGGCCGAGCTGTACGAGAGGAGAGTAGTGAGCCAGCGAGAGCTAGTTTCCTATTTCAAGCAGGCCACCATGGAAATGCAGCTCGAATACGAGCGAATCCGCGCACGTGCCATGGAAGATCCAGGGACCGCCGGGGATGAAGGCGAAGAGAACTGGGCATCACTCTTAAGGAAGTGGCTCCCCGGAGATTTGCAGATCGCCACGAAGGGCCGAGTTCTCTGCGGCAATGGACAAGCGACTGATCAAGTCGATATCGTGGCCCTCTCTCCTCTGTATCCGTATGGAATGCTGACCAAGAAGATGCATCTCGCTTCAGAGGTGATGGTCATCTTTGAGTGCAAGTCGACCTTGAAAGCGCAGCATATCGAGAAGACGATCGTAAGCGCCAGCCATGCAAAAGAGGCTATTTATAGGGCGCATGGAAAGGAAGTAATTTACGGGCTAGTTGCTCACTCGCACTCGTGGCGGGCCGACAAGCTGAAGGTGGTGGACGTGATCTCAGGAATGCTTGCAGGGGCTGATGAGACCCATGTTGGCCATCCAAACAATTCGCTCGATTTCTTGTGCATTGCAGATTTGGGGACATGGGTTCTTCGCGCGGAGTCGGATGAGGATATCTACGGCCCGGGAGTTGTTAGCTACTATTCCGGCCCATCGTTTACTGGATTTGGTGGAAAAAGTGTTGATACGTCTTCCATTGGAAGGATGATCACATATGTACTCCGGCGCCTTTCCTATCTAGATGGCAAGTATAATGGGTTGGCTGGATATTTCGGAATGGCGGGCCTCGAAGGGCCGGGATCTTACAATTCGAAGAATCTTCGAAAGTGGAAGAATTTCGAAAGCGGGCGTCGGCATGTCGATCTCTTCCTTTGAGGTAGCGATCGTCCCGCATGGAAGCCGCAGGTATCGAGTCGGAGTGCTGCATCTTCATCGCCGGCGCAACCTGCGATGTCGATGCTGGGTAGGCTGTCGGAGTTCCGACAATCGGCCACGCCAACAAGCCGGGGAACAGTGCCAGGCTGGCCGTTGCCAGGGAGATAGCCATAGTCGACGCCATGTAGAAGATTGCAGACCCTTTGAGCTTAAGAAATCCGCAGCCCGGGCTAGGCGGTTGAAGCCGCCTGGCCCGGGCTCGGGGATTTCTCTGGAAATCGCGCCTACTGGCGTGCCAGGAACCCTGCAAGCTGCGCATGACGCTTAAGGGTGACCCGGATCGCATCTTTAATGGATGAGGGGCGGGTGTTCTCGGTTGAAAAGGCTTTCAGTTCGATAATTACCGAATCCTGCTGGCTGCCTGGACGCTGCACGAGTACATCTGCCCGCACCTTGCTGTTCGGGGTTCGGATCTCTCTTTCCGAGTGGGCGTCAAACCCGAGAGCTCGGAGGCACAGTGCAATCCTCGCCCCGAGTTGGGTGGGCTTGGTTGTCACTCCCTCGTACCACTCGCGTGCATTTTTCGCTCGTTCAGATTCACGTTCCCTCAATGGGCTGAACGTGCTTGGGTCCCATTTCTCGCCAACGATTGAAATGAAATGAGACTTCTCAAACCGGTCGAGATACGAGCGGCTGGGATCGACCACTTCCTTGTCGAGATCTTTGCATAGCGGGTGAAGATCGGCCGCCGCAATGGGTACTAGTCGAACATCGAAGTAGAGCCTTGCCCGGTTGAGCTCCGACAGGGGAAGTGACTGGCGGTCGTCCTCGTTGAGCTCTCGATAGAATGCGTTCCAGTCCAGCTTGTAGCCGTCGCGTGCGCTAGTAAATCCCGCAACCCGAGTGATCCGCAGGCCGTCGGTCACAGGCCACAGCATGACAACCTGGTAGCGGGAAATATCGTGGAGCTTCGTTGTGTAGCTCGCAAGCTTCTCAGCTACTGCCTCAATCGCGGCGCCGATGGTCGGGGATTTGTCCGAGATCTCTTCTACGTCGCTGGTTAGGACTTCGAAATCTGCGAGTGGTTGGTTCCTGTTGTGGAAGGCAAAGGTTTCTTCCACGATTTCGGCCCAGTTGCTTCGCTGAGGGCCGGTGAGTTCGAAGTCGCGCGCCAGCAGGATTCGCTCGTTGCGGGAAGTCGCGGCAGCTAGGTCTGCTTGGAATTCTCGACTCGTTGTAAGCCAGATGAAGAGGACAGGGCGCTGTCGGAGTTCACCTCGGTCTAGGAGGCTCAGCCTTTCGACAAACTGTGAGGGGAGGGCCGTCTTCTCTGCGACTCGCTCCTCGAATTGATCGATTACCGCAATAATCAGCTGGGACTGATTTCTGTATCCATCAACAGCCCTGAGCTCTTCAAGTAGGGCCGCCTCTGAGGCGATTGCCGAGCGGGTCAGTTCTACAACTTTGCACTCGGGGAGATGTGTCGCAAGTTCTCGGGCTGCAGAGCTCTTTCCGGACCCGCTTCGACCGAAAATTGGAAGGAATCTAATCCCTCCTGTGATCTGCATGCTGGCATGAGCACGCTGGACCTGTTCCAGGAGCGGTCGATCTGGACGCAGGCGCCCGCGAAACGCCGGGTCCAGATCTTCGTAGCGCGAGGGGAGGCGAGCCGACATGGCTGGATTGTACTCCTATCGGCGGAATCTCCTAGGGGCTATTTGGAATTCGGTATCCAGACTGTGGGCCCTTGCATGTCAAGACGTCCAGGGTCGGAGGTTCGGGCCGAGCGAGAGGTATGACGTCCGTGCGCTGCCCGCCGACAGTGTGACGTGCAGTTTGGTCTGGAGTGGGAGACTGATGCGCTGCCGGTCGGCGGTGAGGTCACTGTGAAGGTGTCACCTCTTTTGTGGGGTGCATGGCGCCGGTAGGTTCTGGGCGGTGATTACTCAGATCGTCACGCTGGTGGGCGTCCTGCTGGGGGCGCTCACGTCGTTCGTGGCTACCGGGTGGGCGGAGCGGGTCAAGCGCCGGCGGGTGATGGCCGCGCGGTGGGATGAGCGAAAGCTCGACACCTACGTGCAGTACGCGACCTGCGTGAAGGAGATCGACTCGGTCGCCAAGCGGGCTAGGCAGGCTGAGGCGGGCTCGACGGCGCGGGCGGAGTTCCTGGCGACGATGGAGCAGGCGGAGATCCGGCGGTCGGCGCTCTTCGAGACGCTCGTTCTGCTCGCGAGTCCGGCCGCGGTGGAGGCGGCGAAGGCGGTGAACGCCGCGTTGTGGGAGTCGGAGATCGCTGCCCGTGAACACGCCAGCGTGCCCAACGGCGCCGCCCTGGTCGAGTTGCTCAACGTCTACCATGCGCAGGCCCGGCTCGACCTCGGCGTCGGAAGCTCGGCTGGCGGAGCGTGATCAGGAACACGGAAGGGCCGGGTTCGGGTAGTGGAGATGCTACCGGGCCCGGCCCTTTGGGCGGTCGCCGCGGTGGGGCGGTATGGCGTCGTCGAGACCATGATCCGGACCAGTGGCGGACCAGATCTGGGCCGGGAGTAAGAGTCCGCAGGTCAGAGCGCCTCTGGTCAGCGGTCTGTAAATCTGTCGCGCAAGCTACGCAGGTTCGAACCCTGCACCAGCCACAGGATAGATGGAAGGCCCCCGATTCACGGAGACGTGGATCGGGGGCCTTTTGTCATTTCTGGGGTCATCGGGGGAGGGAGAGGAGGAGGGTGGCGGCGGTGGGGGTGTCGGGGGCGGTGTGGGTGGGGGTGGGGTGGGACGGGGGGAGGGACGGGGGTGGGGTGGGGGTGATCCAGATGGAGCGGATGCCGGTGGCGTGGGCGCCGCAGAGGTCGGTGGCGGGGTTGTTGCCGACCATCCAGTCGGTGGGGGCGAGGGTGCGGCCTAGGCGGGCGGCGGCGAGGTGGAAGATCGCGGGGTCGGGTTTGCGGACGCCGGCCTCCTCGGAGACGCAGACGGCGTCGACGGCGGGGAGCAGGCCGGTGCGGGCGAGTTTGGCGCGCTGGATGTCGGCGCGGCCGTTGGTGACGACGGCGATGGTCCAGCCGGCCGCGCGGAGGGCGGCGAGGGCTTCGGGGACGCCGGGGATCAGGTGGGTGCGGCCGGCCTCGTGGGTGACGTGCTCCTCCCAGAGGGTGGCGCCCGAGTGGGGGAGGCGGAAGCGGGCGCCGATGCGGCCGAGGCCGGTGGGGGAGCGGTCGGCCTGGAAGAGGGTGCGGACGACGAGGGCGGCCTCGGGGGGCAGGTCGTGGGCGGCGCAGAAGGCGGGGGCCCAGGCGTCGGGGTCGCCGTCGCGTTCGACCAGGGTGTGGTCCAGGTCGATGAGGAGGAGGGGCGAGGCGGGAGTCGGAGGGTAGTTGAACATGTGCGGAGGGTAGTGGACGGCGGGGGGTGGAGGTTATTGCGAATGACTTGCAATTACCTGGGGCAGGCAGCACAGTGGTGGAGCAGGGGTGGGGTCGGACCGTTCAGCTTGGCTGCCGAGCAGTCCCGGCCGTGCGCGAGCGCGGCGGGAGTCCTCCGTAAGAGCTGATCGTCTTCCCAACCGGCGCCCGCCGGGACAGCGGTCCACCCACCCCGCCCAGTCGGCCCGGCCGCCGTCAACGGCCCGTCAAGAGCGGGCGACGGCGCGTCAGGAACGCGTAGGGGCCATGGGGTGGTGCCGGTCGCCGCCCGCAGGATCGGAGCAACCGATCGACTGCGGAGGTTCCGTCCGATGTCCAGCCCCCTCGCCCCGGCCGTCACCGCCGAGCCCGAGCCGCCGGATACCGGCGGGAGCGCCGCGGACCGGTACCGGTTGACCGCGCTGGGCGGTCTGGCGGCGCTGTCACTGGATGCGATGGCCTCGGTGGCGTACGGGCCGGAGTCCGTGGTGCTGGTGCTCGCCGCGGCGGGGGCGTACGGCCTCGGGTTCACGCTGCCCGTGACGGCGGCGATCGCGGTGCTGCTGGCGGTGCTGGTCGCCTCGTACCGGCAGGTGATCGCGGCGTTCCCGGACGGTGGCGGCTCCTACGCGGTGGCCAAGGCGCACCTGGGCCGGCGGACGGCGCTGACGGCGGCGGCCTCGCTGGTGGTCGACTACGTCCTGAACGTGGCGGTGTCGGTGACGGCCGGCGTGGCGGCGCTCACCTCCGCCGTGCCGGGCCTGTACGAGGACCGGGTGTGGCTGTGCCTGGGTGTGCTGGCGCTGGTGACGGCGGTGAACCTGCGCGGGATCGCCGAGTCGGCCCGCTGGTTCATGGCGCCGACCGCCGTCTTCGTGCTGTCGATCCTGGCGATCGTCGTGGTCGGCCTGTTCCGGGACGCGCCGGTGAGCACGGCGGCGGCCGACGGGCACGCCTCCGCCCTGGCCGGCGACGCGACCGCGGTCGGCGCGCTGCTGCTGCTCAAGGCCTTCGCGGCCGGCTGCTCGGCGCTGACCGGTGTGGAGGCGGTGGCGAACGCCGTCCCGTCCTTCCGCGCGCCGGGCGTGAAGCGCGCGCAGCACACCGAGGTCGCGCTCGGCGCGCTGCTCGGCGTGATGCTGATCGGACTGGCGGTGCTGATCGGCCGCTTCCACCTCCAGCCGGTCGAGGGCGTCACCGTGCTGGCCCAACTGGCCGACGCCTCGCTCGGCCACGGCGCCGGCTTCTACCTGGTGCAGTTCGCCACCGTCGTCCTGCTGGGCCTGGCCGCCAACACCTCCTTCGGCGGCCTGCCGGTCCTGCTGCACCTGCTGGCCCGCGACCACCACCTCCCGCACGTCTTCGCCCTGCGCGCCGACCGCCAGGTCCACCGCCACGGCGTGCTCTTCCTGGCCGCCGTCTCCGCCCTCCTGCTGGTCGGCTCGGGCGGCGACGTCAACAGCCTGGTCCCGCTCTTCGCCATCGGCGTGTTCGTCGGCTTCACCGTCTGCCAGGTCGGCATGGTCCGCCACTGGTACCTGCACCGGCCCGCCCACTGGAAGGCCAAGGCGGCGCTCAACGGCTTCGGCGCGCTGCTCACCGGCACCGCCGCGCTCGTCGTCACCGGCACCAGGTTCACCGAGGGCGCCTGGGGCATCTGCCTGGCCCTGCCCCTGCTCGTCCTGCTGTTCGAGGCGGTGCACCGCGGCTACGCCCGGATCGGCGAGCGCCTCGAACTGGGCCGCGTCCCCGGCCCGCTCACCCCGCAGCGCAGCCTGGTCGTCGTCCCCGTCACCGCCATCACCCGCCTCACCCGCGACGGCCTCTCCGCCGCCCTCTCGCTCGGCGACGAGGTCATCGCCGTCACCGTCGTCCACGAGCCGGACGAGGCCGAGGCGCTGCGCCGGGACTGGGAGCTGTGGCGGCCCGGCGTGCCCCTGATCGAGATCCCCGACGCCCACCGCCGCCTCGGCCCGCCGATCGCCGCCTTCGTCAACGACCTCGCCGCCGAGCACGCCTACGACCGCCTCACCGTCCTGATCCCCGAGGTCGAACCGGTCCGCCCCTGGCAGCGCGCCCTGCAGAACCGCCGCGGCGCCGTCATCGACCGGGCGCTGCGCCGGCACACCGATGCGGTGGTCTGCCGGCTCCGGATGCGGATGTGAGGCGCGGATGCGAGGTGTGGATGCGAGATGCGGATGTGAGGTGCGGGACGCGGGTACGGGGGCGAAGCCGAGCAGCCGAACAGCCCGATAATCACCCCCCCCTGATGGAATTGCGGTGATATGCCCCATATAAATGGCCTGATCGTCATATCTTGACGATGTCTTAACGGCCCCTCTTAACGCCTTCGAAACGCCCCCACCCCACCCGGCATGCCCCGCTCGTAGCGGCTCCGACCTGCGAAAACATCCCGCCCCTCCGTCGTCCGGGACGACCCGGGCACGCCGGAACGGCCCATTGCGCGCCCGTCGCACACGCTTACGCTCGCCGATGTGTTCAACGTGCCCCAGGCGCTCAAGCGCCTCGTGATCGGCAGGGCGATGCGCAGCGAGGAGCTCGGGGAGACCCTGCTCCCCAAGCGCCTGGCCCTGCCGATCTTCGCCTCCGACCCGCTCTCCTCGGTCGCCTACGCGACCCAGGAGATCCTGCTGGTGCTCACCGTCGGCGGCACCGCCTTCCTCTACCTGACCCCGTGGGTCGCGGCCGGCGTGGTCGCGCTGATGGCGGTCGTGGTGATGTCCTACCGCCAGGTCGTGCACGCCTACCCGAGCGGCGGCGGCTCCTACGAGGTGGTCTCCCGCAACCTGGGCGCCAACTCGGGCCTGGTGGTGGCCGCCTCGCTGCTGGTCGACTACGTGATGACGGTCGCCGTCTCGGTGGCCTCCGGCGTGGACAACATCATCTCGGCGCTGCCCTCGCTGGCGGACCACCGGGTGGAGCTGGCGCTCGGCTTCGTCGTGCTGCTGATGGCGATGAACCTGCGCGGCGTCCGCGAGTCCGGCAAGGCCTTCGCCGCGCCGACCTACCTGTTCATCGGCGCGATCCTGCTGATGGTGGTCACCGGTCTGATCCGGGTGGTGTTCGGCGACGCTCCGGTGGCGTCCAGCGCCGCGTACGGGGTCGTGCCGGAGGACGGCAAGGACACCCTGGCCGGGCTGGGGCTGCTGATGCTGGGGCTGCGGGCGTTCGCCTCCGGCTGCACGGCGCTGACCGGCGTGGAGGCGATCTCCAACGGCGTGCCGGCGTTCCGGGCGCCGAAGTCGAGGAACGCCGCCGCCACGATGGCCGTGATGGGCACCACGGCCGTGGTCATGTTCGTCGGCATCACCTCACTGGCGCTGATCTCCAAGGTCCACATCGCCGACGACACCTGCCACCTCAGCGGCTTCCCGGGGGACTGCGCGAGCGCGCCGCAGCAGACCGTGATCGCCCAGCTGGCGGCGGCGATCTTCGGCGGCGACCACAGCGTCCTCTTCTACGCCGTGCAGGCGGTCACCGCGCTGGTGCTGATCCTGGCGGCCAACACGGCGTTCAACGGCTTCCCGCTGCTCGCCTCGATCCTGGCCGAGCACCGCTACCTGCCCCGCCAGATGCACACCCGCGGTGACCGGCTGGCCTTCTCCAACGGCATCATCGCGCTCGCGGTGGTGGCCGGCGGGCTGCTCTGGCTGTACGACGCGGACGTCACCAGCCTCATCCACCTCTACATCCTGGGCGTCTTCACCTCCTTCACGCTGTCGCAGATCGGCATGGTGCGGCACTGGAACCGGGCCCTGGCCACCGAGACCGACCCGTCGGTGCGCGGCGCCGCCCAGCGCTCCCGCGCGATCAACTTCTTCGGCGCGGTCACCACGGCGCTGGTGCTGGTCGTCGTGCTGCTGACCAAGTTCACCCAGGGCGCCTGGCTGGCCGTGGTCGCGGCGGTGGTGCTGTGGCTGATGATGCGCGGCATCCGGCGGCACTACGACGGCGTCGCCGAGGAACTGGCGGTGGAGGACGGGCCGGCCGAGTCGGTGCGGCCGTCCAAGGTGCACGGCATCGTGCTGGTCTCCAAGATGCACAAGCCGACCCTGCGGGCGCTCGGCTACGCCCAGGCCTTCGCGCCGGACTCGCTGGAGGCGCTCACCGTCGCGGTGGAGCAGGACGCCACCGGGGAGCTGGAGCGCCGGTGGCGGGAGCTGGACGTCCAGGTGCCGCTGAAGGTGCTGGACTCGCCCTACCGGGAGATCACCAAACCGGTGGTGCAGTACGTGCGGGACCAGCGGCGGAGCAGCCCGCAGGACGCGGTCGCGGTGTTCATCCCCGAGTACGTGGTCGGCCACTGGTGGGAGCACCTGCTGCACAACCAGTCGGCGCTCTGGCTGAAGAGCCGGCTGCTGTTCACGCCGGGGGTGATGGTGATCAGCGTGCCGTGGCAGCTGACCTCCTCCAACCGGGCGAACCGGCCCTCGCGGCGCGCCCCCGGCGCGGTCCGGCGCGGCGAGCCCGAGCAGCGCGCCGAGCGGGAGAAGACGGCGGCCCCCGAGCGCGGGTAGGCGCCCGCGCACGGGAACGAGGCCCCGGACGGCACCCGCCGTCCGGGGCCTTCGCGCACCCGGTCACGGCCCGGACAAGGGCCCGTATGGAGCCCGTCAACAATCGAACGGGCGCCGTATGGAGGGCGTCAAGAGAGCCGTTGACGCTCCGTGAGCGCGGTTGGCTGGCCTTGCCGGCCCGCCGCCGGCGCCGCACCCCGCGCTCCGACGCGGGCGACGCGGCCACCTCCGAACCACCGTGGTGGAGCCATGTCCGATCTCATCTACGTCGCCGTCACGCTTGCCGTGTTCGGCGTCATCGCCCTGATCGCGCGGGGGGTGGAGAAGCTGTGAGCGCGGAGAACGTCGTGGGTCTCATCGTGGCCGTCGCGCTCGTCGGCTACCTCGTCGTGGCGCTGATCTACCCGGAGAAGTTCTGACATGGGCTCGACTCTCGCGGGCTGGTTGCAGGTCCTCGCCCTGGTGGGCGCGTTGGCCCTGTGCTACCGGCCCCTGGGCGACTACATCGCCCGCATCCTCACCACTTCCAGGCACCTGAGAGCGGAGAAGGCGCTCTACAAGGTGATCGGCGTGGACGCGGACGCCGACCAGCGCTGGTCGGTGTACCTGCGTTCGGTGCTGGCGTTCTCGGCGGTCTCCGTCCTCTTCCTCTACGGTCTGATCCGTCTCCAGCAGTGGCTGCCGCTGGGGCTGGGCGTGGAGCAGATGCCGGGCCACCAGGCCTGGAACACCGCGATCTCCTTCGTGGCCAACACCAACTGGCAGTCCTACAGCGGCGAGGCCGCGATGGGGCACCTGGCCCAGATGGCGGGCCTGGCGGTGCAGAACTTCGTGTCCGCGGCCGTCGGCATCGCCGTCGTCGCGACGCTGATCCGCGGTTTCACGCGCAACCGGACCGACCGGGTCGGCAACTTCTGGGTCGACCTGACGCGGGTCAGTGTGCGGCTGCTGCTGCCGGTGGCGGTGGTGTTCGCGCTGGTCCTGGTGGCGAGCGGCGTGGTGCAGAACTTCCACGGCTTCCACGAGGTCACCACCCTGGTGGGCGAGCCGCAGGCGGTTCCGGGCGGGCCGGTGGCCTCGCAGGAGGTCATCAAGCTGCTGGGCACCAACGGCGGCGGCTTCTACAACGCCAACTCGGCGCACCCGTTCGAGAACCCGAGCGGCTTCTCGAACCTGGTCGAGGTCTTCCTGATCCTGTTGATCCCGTTCGCCCTGCCGCGCGCGTTCGGCCGGATGGTCGGGGACCACCGCCAGGGCTACGCGATCGTCTCGGTGATGGCGCTGTTCTGGATCGCCTCGACGGCGCTGGTCACCTTCTTCGAGTCGCAGCACGCGGGCAGTGCCCTGCAGGCGGCCGGCGGGGCGATGGAGGGCAAGGAGCAGCGGTTCGGTATCGCGGCGAGCTCGATGTTCGCGGCGTCGACGACGCTGACGTCGACGGGGGCGGTGAACTCGTTCCACGACTCGTACACGCCGTTCGGCGGGGGTCTGACGATGTTCGACATGATGCTGGGCGAGATCGCGCCCGGCGGTGTGGGCTCGGGCCTGTACGGGATGCTGGTGCTGGCGGTGGTCGCGGTGTTCGTGGCCGGTCTGATGGTCGGGCGCACTCCGGAGTACCTGGGCAAGAAGCTGGGCGGGCGGGAGATGAAGTTCGCCTCCCTGTACATCCTGACGACGCCGACGATCGTGCTGGTCGGTACGGGTGTGGCGATGTCGTTGCCGGGTGAGCGGGCCGGGATGCTGAACTCCGGTGCCCACGGCTTCTCCGAGGTGCTGTACGCGTTCACCTCGGGTGCGAACAACAACGGTTCGGCGTTCGGCGGTATCACCGTGAACACGGACTGGTACGACACGGCGATCGGTCTGGCGATGGTGTTCGGCCGGTTCGTGCCGATGGTCTTCGTCCTGGCGCTGGCGGGCGCGCTCGCGCAGCAGCAGCCGGTCCCCGCCACCCCGGGCACCCTGCCCACCCACAAGCCGCTGTTCGTGGGCCTGCTGTCGGGCGTCGTCCTGATCGTCGTCGGCCTCACCTACTTCCCGGCCCTGGCTCTCGGGCCGATCGCGGAAGGTCTCTCCTGATGTCGTCCACCCTTACCGAGAAGACCGAGAAGCCGGCCCCGCAGCCGGAGACGGCGTCCGCCGAGGCGGCGCACAGGGCTTCCGGCGGCCTGCTGGACCCCAAGCTGATCCTGGCGTCCCTCCCGGACGCGGTGAAGAAGCTCGACCCCCGGGTGATGGTCAAGAACCCGGTGATGTTCGTGGTCGAGGTCGGCTCGGTCGTCACCACCGTCTCCGCGATAGCCGACCCGTCGGTGTTCGCCTGGTCGATCACCGTGTGGCTCTGGCTGACCACCGTCTTCGCCAACCTGGCCGAGGCCGTCGCCGAGGGCCGGGGCAAGGCGCAGGCGGACACCCTGCGCCGCAGCAGGACCGACACCACGGCCCGCCGCCTGACCGACTGGCCGGCGTCGCGGGCCGAGCAGGAGGTGCCCGGGACCGCGCTGCGGCTCGGCGACCACGTGGTGGTCGAGGCCGGGCAGACCATCCCGGGCGACGGCGACGTCGTCGAGGGTGTCGCCTCCGTCGACGAGTCGGCGATCACGGGCGAGTCCGCGCCGGTGATCCGCGAGTCGGGCGGTGACCGCTCCGCGGTGACCGGCGGCACCAAGGTGCTCTCCGACCGGATCGTCGTGAAGATCTCCTCCGAACCCGGCAAGACCTTCATCGACCGGATGATCGCCCTGGTCGAGGGCGCCGCCCGGCAGAAGACGCCCAACGAGATCGCGCTCAACATCCTGCTGGCCTCGCTGACCATCGTCTTCCTGATCGCGGTCGTCACCCTGCAGCCGATGGCGACCTACGCGGGCGCCCCGCAGTCGATGATCGTCCTGGTCGCGCTGATCGTGGCGCTGATCCCGACCACCATCGGCGCGCTGCTCTCCGCGATCGGCATCGCGGGCATGGACCGGCTGGTCCAGCGCAACGTGCTGGCGATGTCGGGGCGCGCCGTCGAGGCCGCCGGCGACGTCAACACCCTGCTGCTCGACAAGACCGGCACCATCACCCTCGGCAACCGCCAGGCCGCCGAGTTCCAGCCGGCCGAGGGCGTGACGGTCGACGAGCTCGCGGACGCCGCGCAGCTCTCCTCGCTGGCGGACGAGACGCCGGAGGGCCGCTCGATCGTCGTCCTCGCCAAGACGGCGTACGGCCTGCGGGCCCGCGTCCAGGGCGAGTTGGCCCACGCCACCTGGGTGCCGTTCACCGCCCAGACCCGGATGTCCGGCGTCGACCTCGACGAGGCGGACGGGGTCCACCAGGTCCGCAAGGGCGCGGCCGCGGCGGTGTCCTCCTGGGTCACCGGCAACGGCGGCACCGTCACCGACGAGGTCTCCTCCCTGGTCGACGGCATCTCCGCGGCCGGCGGCACCCCGCTGGTCGTCGCGACGAAGACCGGCGACGCACCCGCCCGGGTCCTGGGTGTCATCCACCTCAAGGACGTGGTGAAGGAGGGCATGCGGGAGCGGTTCGACGAACTGCGCCGGATGGGCATCCGCACCGTCATGATCACCGGCGACAACCCGCTGACCGCCCGGGCCATCGCGCAGGAGGCGGGCGTGGACGACTTCCTCGCCGAGGCCACCCCCGAGGACAAGATGGCCCTGATCAAGAAGGAACAGGCCGGCGGCAAGCTGGTCGCGATGACCGGCGACGGCACCAACGACGCCCCCGCCCTCGCCCAGGCCGACGTCGGCGTCGCCATGAACACCGGCACCATGGCGGCCAAGGAGGCCGGCAACATGGTCGACCTGGACTCCAACCCCACCAAGCTGATCGAGATCGTCGAGATCGGCAAGCAACTCCTCATCACCCGCGGCGCCCTGACCACCTTCTCCATCGCCAACGACGTCGCGAAGTACTTCGCGATCATCCCGGCCATGTTCGCGGCCGTCTACCCGGGCCTGGACAAGCTGAACATCATGCACCTGCACAGCCCGCAGTCCGCGATCACCTCGGCCATCGTCTTCAACGCCCTGGTCATCATCGGCCTCATCCCCCTCGCCCTGCGCGGCGTGAAATACCGCCCCACCGACGCCGGCAGCCTGCTGCGCCGCAACATCGGCCTCTACGGCTTCGGCGGCCTGGTCGTCCCGTTCATCGGCATCAAACTGATCGACCTGGTCGTCCAGTTCATCCCCGGCCTCAACTAGCAAGAGAGGAGAACGCATCATGTCCAAGCCCCTGCCCACCGCCGTACGCACCCACCTCACCGCGCTGCGCGCCCTGCTGGTCCTGACGGTGCTCCTCGGCATCGCCTACCCGCTGCTGGTCACCGGCGTCGCCCAGGCCGTCTTCACCGACAAGGCCAACGGCTCGATCGTCGAGGCCGACGGCAAGGAGGCCGGCTCCAGCCTGCTCGGCCAGAACTTCAACCTGCCCAAGCAGAACCCGGACGACCCGGACGAGGCCCCCCGCCCCGACCCGCGGTGGTTCCAGCCGCGGCCCGGCGCCTACGACCCGAAGGCCTCCGGCGCCTCCAACCTGGGCCCCAACAGCGAGGACCTCACCACGGCGGTCGAGGAACGCCGCCAGGCCGTCGCCGCGTTCGACGGCGTCGACCCGGCGAGCGTCCCGCCGGACGCGGTCACCGCCTCCGGCTCCGGCCTCGACCCGCACATCTCCACCGCCTACGCCGAGCAGCAGGTCCAACGGGTCGCCAAGGCCCGCGACCTGCCCGCCGACACCGTCCGCAAGCTGGTCGACACCTACACCGACGGCCGCCCCCTCGGCTTCCTCGGACAGCCGGGCGTCAACATCGTCCTGCTCAACAGGGCGCTGGCGGAACAGAGGTGACGGCCGTTCGGCTGAGCGCCTGAGACGGGCCGATCCGGGCCGGGGGACCACCCCGGGCCCGGATCGGCCCGCCCTCCGTCCCCGTCCCTCCGTACGCCGCAGACGACGAAAGAGCAGCGCCCATGGCCCGCGACCTCACCCCCGGCACCGGCCACCGACGCGGCCGGCTGAGGGTGTACCTCGGCTCCGCCCCCGGTGTCGGCAAGACCTACCGGATGCTGGACGAGGCACGGCGCAGACAGGACCGCGGCGCGGACGTCGTCGTCGGCTACATCGAGTGCCACGGCCGCCGGCACACCGAGGCCATGCTCGACAGCCTGGAGGTCCTGCCGCGGGTCCACCGCTCCTACCGGGACACCGACTTCGAGGAGATGGACCTCGACGCGGTGATCGCGCGCAGGCCCACCGTGGTGCTGGTCGACGAACTCGCCCACACCAACATCCCCGGCGGGCGCAACGGCAAGCGCTGGCAGGACGTCGAGGACCTGCTGGACGCCGGGATCGACGTCATCACCACCGTCAACATCCAGCACCTGGAATCGCTGAACGACGTCGTCCGCAAGATCACCGGCACCCCCCAGCGCGAAACCGTCCCGGACGAGGTGGTCCGCCGGGCCGAGCAGATCGAACTCGTCGACATGGCCCCCCAGGCGCTGCGCCGCCGGATGGCCCACGGCAACGTCTACAGGGCGGAGAAGGTGGACGCCGCGCTCTCCCACTACTTCCGGGTCGGCAACCTCACCGCCCTGCGCGAACTCGCCCTGCTCTGGGTGGCCGGGCGGGTCGACGAGGGCCTGCGCGACTACCGGGCCAGCCACAACATCGACCGGGTCTGGGAGACCCGCGAGCGCGTCGTGGTCGCCCTCACCGGCGGACCCGAGGGCGAGACGCTGATCCGCCGCGCCGCCCGCATCTCGGACCGCACCGCCGGCGGCGACCTGCTCGCCGTGCACGTCACCCGCAGCGACGGGCTGGCCGGCGCCTCCTCCGGCGCGCTCGCCCAGCAGCGGCAGCTGGTGGAGAGCCTCGGCGGCAGCTACCACGTGGTCGTCGGCGACGACATCCCCACCTCGCTGCTCGCCTTCGCCCGCGCCCACGACGCCACCCAGCTCGTCCTCGGCACCAGCCGACGCGGCCGGATCACCCGCTTCCTCACCGGCCCCGGCATCGGCGAGACCACCGTGGACGCCTCCGAGGACATCGACGTCCACATGGTCACCCACGAGTTCACCGGCCGCGGCCGGCTGCCCTCGCTCGGCCGCCGCCACTCCCGGCGGCGCACCGTCGCCGGCTTCCTCTCCGGCCTGGTGGTGCCCTGGCTGCTGACGGCGCTGCTCTCGCAGTTCCACGAGACCGTCAACCTCACCACGGACGCGCTGATCTTCCAGCTCGGCGTCGTGGCGGTGGCCCTGCTCGGCGGCGCGACCTCGGCGCTGGTGGCCTCACTGGTCGCCTCGGTGCTGCTCAACTACTTCTTCATCCCGCCCGTCCACAACTTCACCATCGGCGAGACCAACAACATCATCGCCCTGGTGGTCTTCGCCGCCGTCGCGCTGACCGTCTCCACCGTGGTCGACCACGCCACCCGGCTCACCGCCCGGGCCGCCCGGGCCACCGCCGAGGCCGAGACCCTGTCCACCCTGGCCGGCAGCGTGCTGCGCGGCGCCGACGCGCTGCCCGCCCTGCTGGAGAAGTCCCGCACCGCCTTCGGCATGCGGACCGTCGCCCTGCTGGAGCGCACCGGCGGCGAGGTGCTGGCCTCCTGCGACGGCGGCGGCGAACCCGGCCCGGGGCAGGCCGACGAGCCCACCGAGGTCCCGGTCGGCCCCGACGCCGTCCTCGTCCTCACCGGCCGCCGGCTGCCCGCCGCCGACCAGCGGGTGCTCACCGCCTTCGCCGCGCACGTCGCCGCCGCCCTGGAACGCGACCGGCTCGCCGTGGTCGCCGCCGAGGTCGAACCGATCAAGGCCGCCGACCGGATGCGCACCGCCCTGCTCGCCGCCGTCAGCCACGACCTGCGCACCCCGCTCGCCGCCGCGCTCGCCTCGGTCGGCTCGCTGCGCAGCCCCGACGTCGAGTTCTCGCCCGAGGACCAGGCCGAACTGCTCGCCACCGCCGACGAGTCGCTCGTCAAACTCACCCGTCTGGTGGACAACCTGCTCGACATGAGCCGCCTCCAGGCCGGGGCGCTCACCCTCCACCTCGCCGAGACCCACCTCGACGAGATCCTGCCGCGCGCCCTCGACTCGCTCGCCGACCCGTACGCGCCCGTCCAGCCGCTCGACCTGGAGACCGTGCCGCCCGTCCTCGCCGATCCGCCGCTGCTGGAGCGCGTCCTCGCCAACGTGATCACCAACGCGCTGCGGCACAACGCCCCCGGTGCGCCCGTCCTGGTCGCCGCCAGCCACCACGCCGAGCGGGTCGAGCTGCGGGTGATCGACCGCGGCCCCGGCATCGCCCCCGAGGACCGTGACCGGGTGTTCCTGCCGTTCCAGCGCCTCGGGGACACCGACAACACCACCGGCGTCGGCCTCGGCCTCGCCCTCTCCCGCGGCCTGGCCGAGGCCATGGGCGGCAGCCTGGAGGTCGAGGACACCCCCGGCGGCGGCACCACCATGCTGCTCACCCTGCCCGCCGCGAAGCCGCCGTCCGACTTCCCGCCGTCCGACTTCCTGCTGTCTGGGCGCCCGCCGTCCGAGGACCCGGGGGAGGCCCCCGCATGAGTGAGATCCTCGTCGTCGACGACGAGCCCGCGCTGCTGCGCACCCTGCGGATCAACCTGGGCGCCCGGCAGTACGCCGTCCGCACCGCGGCCACCGGCGGCGAGGCCCTGGACCGCGCCGCGCACCACAGCCCGGACGCCGTCCTGCTCGACCTCGGCCTGCCCGACCTGGACGGCATGGACGTCCTGCGCGGTCTGCGCCGCCGCAGCGCGGTGCCGATCATCGTGCTGTCCGGCCGCTCCGGCGCCGCCGACAAGGTCGACGCGCTGGACGCGGGCGCCGACGACTACCTCACCAAGCCGTTCCTGATGGAGGAGCTGCTGGCCCGGCTGCGGGCCGTGCTGCGCCGCCCGCCGGTCGCCGGCCCGGCCGGGTCCGCGCCGGTGATCGGCGACCACACCGTGGACCTCGCCGCCGGCACGGTGACCGGCCCGGACGGCCCGGTGCGGCTCACCCCGACCGAGTGGCGGATCCTCGCCCTGCTGCTGGCCAGCCCCGGCCGGCTGGTGCCCGGGCGGCAGATCCTGCGCGAGGTGTGGGGGCCGGCCCAGGAGCAGCACGGCAACTACCTGCGGGTCTACCTGGCCGGTCTGCGGCGGAAGCTGGAGCGCGACCCGGCCCGGCCGCGCCATCTGATCACCGAGCCCGGGATCGGCTACCGCTACGAGCCCTGACGACCCGCGCGTCAACGAGCCGTCAAGGGCGGCCGCTCCGCCGCCAACAACGCGTCAAGAGCCACCGGAACCGGCCGTTCGCGGGCGTAGCGTCAGCGGTGAGGAAGCGGCCCCGCTCCATGTGGGGGATGCACGGGGCCTGTCTTCGACAGGCCCCCCGGGGCCGCTTCGCCGCTCCGGCGGCCAGCCAGTGGGGGAGGGGCGCGCGGCGCCATGCCGCGCGCCCCGATCACTCGTTCGGCCCGCGCCCGTCCGTGCCGTCCGCCTGCCGGGGCAGCGCCAGGGCCACCGTGTCGGCGAACTCGCGCACCGCGCTGGTCCGGCTGACCACCCGTCCGCTGTGCACCACGAGCCGGCTGTGCCCGCCCGCCAGCGCCCCGGCCAGGCTGTCCCCGCGCACCGCCAGCAGCTCGGCCGGGAAGCCGGCGTCCACCCGTACCGGCGGCAGCCCGAGCGCCAGCCGCGCCTGGTTGGACACCGCGTCGTAGGCCGCCTCCACGTCCAGCACGCCGTTCGCCGCCAGCAGATAGGCGGCCTCCAGCGGATCGGCCCGCCCGACCGGATTGGCGCCGTCCCGCAGCGATCCGCTGCCGGCCGCCAGCGGCACCCGGGCCCTCACCAGCTCGCGCAGCAGCGCCGGCCGCAGCCCGGAGGCCAGGCCCTCCAGCCCCGCGCAGCCGCCGTTCTGCGGCAGGCAGACCACCCGGATCCCGGCGTTGGCCAGCACCGTCGAGGCGCCCGGTGCGAGCGACCCGCACGGCCCGAGCACCACCCGGGGCCGCAGCGGGGCGAGCGCCCCGGCCAGCCGGGCCAGCCGGCCCGGGTCGGCGGCGGCGGTGTGCAGGTCCACCGGACAGTCCGCCTCCCGGGCGGCCTCCAGCAGCAGCTGGACGTAGCCCGCCGGGTCGGGGTCCAGCTCGGGGCAGCCGCCCGCCGCGGTGGCGCCGAGCTTGAGCGCCTCCCGCAGCTGGGCCCGGCCGTCCGCCCCGGCCCGGCCGGTGAGCAGCCGGGGCATCGCCACCGCCTGCAGCTCGGCGAGGCCGCGCAGCGCCTGCTGGGCCGTGAGCACCGCCTCCAGCCGGCGCAGCCCGTGCACGTCGCCGATCCGGACGTGGGTGCGCTGGGCGGTCGCGCCGTAGCCGAGCGAGGTCAGCGCGGCCTCGGTGACCCGGCGGGTGAGGTCGGTGGGGCTCTCCGGCGGGGGCGTGGGCAGCGCGGCGGAGAAGGCCACGTCGTAGTGCGCGTGCGCCTCGGCGGGGGCGGGCAGCAGCAGGTAGCCGCGCAGGTCGATCCGGGCCCCGGTGGTGACGGTGGGGGCGCCGGGCAGGGCCGGCAGCGGGCCGAGTCCGCCGGCGGTGCCGACGGCCTGGATCCGGTCGCCGCTGATCCGCACGTCCACCACCCGGCCGTCCGCCAGCCTGGCCCCGGTGAGCAACAGGACGGGTCCGTGCCCGAGCGGGTTGGCGGCCGGGCCGCCTCCGGGCTGCGGTCCGTCGGCGGCTGCGCTGTCCATCGCCCGGCTCCTTCTCGCGTCCGGCTCCTGCTCGCGTCAATGAGCGACGAGCCTACGGGCGGCGGGCCCGGGGTGCCGGGAGGCGGGCAATAGTCGTATCGGGTCGGGCCGCGGCCGCGGAGGCCGGTCGAACGCCCGGCCTTCGATCGATCGGCCGTGCGCGTCGCGGACCTGCGGACTTCGCCGCCGGATACGGATTTCACCTCTGGGCGCGGAACGTGTAATCTCTTCCTCGTTCGCCCCTATAGCTCAGTCGGTAGAGCGTCTCCATGGTAAGGAGAAGGTCTGCGGTTCGATTCCGCATGGGGGCTCTGGTGAGAGGGAGTCGGCTTCGGCTGTGCTCAGGATCACCGTGGCGGTGTAGCTCAGTTGGTAGAGCAAGCGGCTCATAATCGCTGTGTCACCGGTTCAAGTCCGGTCACCGCTACCCCGCGTAGTCGGTCGGGAGATCGCACTCCCGGTCGGCTACTCTTGTCTGTGTTCTTATTCATTGTCCAAGGAAGGCACTCCCGTGGCTGCCACCGATGTCCGCCCGAAGATCACGCTGGCCTGCGTGGAGTGCAAGGAGCGGAACTACATCACCAAGAAGAACCGGCGTAACGACCCGGACCGTCTTGAGATGAAGAAGCACTGCCCCCGCTGCAACTCGCACACTGCGCACCGCGAGACCCGCTGACCCTCTCGTAGGGCATCGGGCCTGTGTGAATTCAGGTCTCCGACTCCGGGCCGCATCCCTCACTGGGTTGCGGTCCGGAGTTTTTTTCGTTTGTCCACCGCGTTTCCGAGGAGCTCGCCGATGGCACTCGACCCCTCCTTCATCGGGCGGACGTATCCGCCCACCGAGCCCTACGAGGTCGGCCGCGAGAAGATTCGCGAGTTCGCCGTCGCCGTGGGTGACGCCAACCCGGCGTACACCGACCCCGAGGCGGCCAAGGAACTCGGCCACCCGGACGTGATCGCGCCGCCGACCTTCCCGATCCTGCTCAGCATGCGGGCCTCCGCCCAGGTGGTCCAGGACCCCGAGCTCGGCCTCGACTACAGCCGGGTGGTGCACGGCGACCAGAAGTTCAGCTACACCCGCCCGGTGCGGGCCGGCGACCGGCTGACCGTCGCGGTCACCGTCGACAACATCAAGTCGCTGGCCGGCAACGACGTGCTCACCGTGCGCGGCGAGATCGCGGACGAGTCCGGCGAGCACGTGGTGACGTCCGTCATGACCCTGGTGGCCCGGGCCGCCGACGAGAAGACGGGGGAGTGAGCCCGATGACGGTCAGCTACGACGAGGTCGAGGCCGGCACCGAGCTGCCGGCGCAGTCCTTCCCGGTGACCCGCGCCACACTGGTGCAGTACGCGGGCGCCTCCGGCGACTTCAACCCGATCCACTGGAACGAGAAGTTCGCCCTGGAGGTCGGCCTGCCCGACGTCATCGCGCACGGCATGTTCACCATGGCCGAGGCGATCCGGGTGGTCACCGACTGGGTCGGCGACCCGGCCGCGGTGGTCGAGTACGGCGTCCGGTTCACCCGCCCGGTGCCGGTGCCCAACGACGGGGTCGGCTCGGTGATCGAGGTCACCGGCAAGGTCGCCAAGCTGCTCGACGACCGGAAGGTCCAGGTCGACCTGCTGGCGACCTACGGCGGCCAGAAGGTGCTCGGCCTGTCCCGGGCGGTCGTCCGGCTGGCCTGAGCGCGCCCCGGCCCGGGCGGGGGAGCGTACGGGACCCCCGTACGCTGGGGGCGTGCTGGAAGAACTCGACGCCCCCCTCGCCCCGCTGACCACCCTGCGGCTCGGCGGCCCGGCCCGCCGCCTGGTGACCGCGCACACCGATGACGAGGTGATCGCCGTAGTCCGCGCCGCGGACGCGGCGGGGGAGCCGCTGCTGGTGATCGGCGGCGGCTCCAACCTGGTGATCGGCGACGCCGGCTTCCCCGGCACCGTGCTGCGGATCGCCACCACCGGCTTCGCCCTCGACGGCACCGCGCTGGAGCTGGCGGCCGGCGAGGTGTGGGCCGAGGCGGTGGCCCGCACCGTGGACGCGGGCCTGGCCGGCCTCGAGTTCCTGGCCGGCATCCCCGGCTCGGCCGGCGCCACGCCGGTGCAGAACGTCGGCGCGTACGGCCAGGAGGTCGCCCGGACGGTCACCGAGGTGGTCGCCTACGACCGCCGCTCCGGCGGGACCGTCACCCTCGGCAACGAGGCCTGCGCCTTCTCCTACCGGCACAGCCGCTTCAAGGCGGAGCCGGACCGCTATGTGGTGCTGCGGGTCCGCTTCGCGCTGGAGGACGCCGCCGGGCGCTCCACCCCGGTCCGCTACGCCGAGGTCGCCAAGCACTTCGGGGTGGCCCAGGACGAGCGGGTCGGCCTGCGCGAGGCGCACGACGCGGTGCTCGGCCTGCGGGCCGGCAAGGGCATGGTGCTGGACGCGGCGGACCACGACACCTGGTCGGCCGGCTCCTTCTTCACCAACCCGGTGCTGAGCGCCGGGCAGTACGCCGCCTTCCTGGCGGTGGCCGCCGGGCGCGAGCTGACCGCCCCCGCCTACCCGGCGCCGGACGGGGGCACCAAGACCTCGGCCGCCTGGCTGATCGACAAGGCCGGGTTCGGCAAGGGCTACGGCAGCGGCCCGGCGACCCTCTCCGGCAAGCACACCCTGGCGCTCACCAACCGCGGCGCCGCCACCACCGAGGACCTGCTCGCCCTGGCCCGGGAGATCCGCGACGGCGTGCGGGCCGCCTTCGGCGTGGAGCTGGTCAACGAGCCGGTGATGGTGGGCGTCAGCCTGTAGCGGCCGCTCAGGCGGTCAGCCAGGCGTCGACGTCGGCCAGCAGCTCCTTCTTCACGCTCGCGGGCGCGCACGAGCCGCGCACCGACTGGCGGGCCAGCTCGGCCAGTTCCTGGTCGGAGAAGCCCAGGACGTCGCGGGTCAGGTCGTACTGGGCGGCGAGCCGGGTGCCGAACAGCAGCGGGTCGTCGGCGCCGAGCGCGAGCGGCACCCCGGCGTCGAACAGCCGCCGCAGCGGGACCTCCTCGGGGTGCTCGTAGACGCCGAGCGAGACGTTGGAGGACGGGCAGACCTCGCAGGTGATCTGACGGTCGGCCAGCCGCTGCATCAGCCGCTCGTCCTCGGCCGCCCGCACGCCGTGGCCGATCCGGCCGGCGCCGAGGTCGTCCAGGCAGTCCCGGACGGACTCCGGGCCGGCCAGCTCGCCGCCGTGCGGGGCGGCCAGCAGCCCGCCGTTGCGGGCGATGTCGAAGGCCCGGTCGAAGTCGCGGGCCAGGCCGCGCCGCTCGTCGTTGGAGAGGCCGAAGCCGACCACGCCCCGGTCGGCGTAGCGGACGGCGAGCCGGGCCAGGGTCCGGGCGTCCATCGGGGACTTCATCCGGTTGGCGGCGACCAGGACCCGGATGCCGACCCCGGTGGCCGCGGCGGCGTCGTCCACCGCGTCCAGGATCAGCTCCAGGGCGGGGATCAGGCCGCCCAGCCGGGGCGCGTAGGAGGTCGGGTCGACCTGGATCTCCAGCCAGCGGGAGCCGTCCCGCCGCTCGTCCTCGGCGGTCTCCCGGACCAGCCGGCGGATGTCGCTCTCGTCGCGCAGGCAGGAGCGGGCGGTGTCGTAGAGGCGCTGGAAGCGGAACCAGCCGCGTTCGTCGGTGGCCCGCAGCTTGGGCGGCTCGCCGGAGCTGAGCGCCTCCGGCAGCCGGATCCCGTGCTTGTCGGCCAGCTCCAGCAGGGTGGCCGGGCGCATCGAGCCGGTGAAGTGCAGGTGCAGGTGGGCCTTCGGAAGGTCCCTGACGTCTCGCGGGTTCAGCAGGCGTTCCATTCACGAATCCTGCCGCATCAGGGGGGTCCACGGGAACCGCCCTCTTCCCGTCCCCCGAAGGGGTGGAAAGAGGGCGGTCGGGTCAATCACGGTTGACGCGAGCCCGGGCGAGCGAGCCGAAGGGCCGCGCCGGTGTCGAAAGGGAGAAGCGAGGACGCCGTGACGAAGTCGCGGCGTTGGAGCGCCGACCGTCGGCACCGGGTCCGAGCGGCCCGGAGGCGAGCGAGCCTCAAAAGATCAGTCGCGGGCCTCGCCCAGCAGCTTCTGGACGCGGCCGACGCCCTCGGCGAGGTCGGCGTCGCCCAGCGCGTAGGAGAGCCGCAGGTAGCCGGGGGTGCCGAAGGCCTCGCCGGGGACGACCGCGACCTCGGCCTCGTCCAGGATCAGCGAGGCCAGCTCGGCGGAGGTCTGCGGGCGCTGCCCGCGGATCTCCTTGCCCAGCAGGGCCTTGACCGACGGGTAGACGTAGAAGGCGCCCTCGGGCTCGGGGCAGACCACGCCGTCGATCTCGTTGAGCATCTTCACGATGGCGCGCCGGCGCCGGTCGAAGGCGGTGCGCATCTCGTGGACGGCGGAGAGGTCGCCGGCGACGGCGGCCAGGGCGGCGCGCTGGGCCACGTTGGAGACGTTCGAGGTGGCGTGCGACTGCAGGTTGGTGGCCGCCTTGACGACGTCCTTGGGGCCGATCACCCAGCCCACCCGCCAGCCGGTCATCGCGTAGGTCTTGGCGACGCCGTTGACCACGATGGTCTTGTCGGCCAGCTCGGGCAGCAGGGCCGGCAGCGAGGTGAACTCGGCGTCGCCGTAGACCAGGTGCTCGTAGATCTCGTCGGTGAGCACCCACAGCCCGTGCTCCAGGGCCCAGCGGCCGATCGCCTCGGCCTCGGCCCGGGTGTACACCGCGCCGGTCGGGTTGGACGGCGAGACGAACAGCACCACCTTGGTGTTCTCGGTGCGGGCGGCCTCCAGCTGCTCGACCGAGACCTTGTAGCCGGTGGTCTCGTCGGTCACGACCTCCACCGGCACGCCGCCGGCCAGCTGGATCGACTCCGGGTAGGTGGTCCAGTACGGCGCCGGGACGATGACCTCGTCGCCCGGGTCGAGGATCGCGGCGAACGCCTCGTAGATCGCCTGCTTGCCGCCGTTGGTCACCAGCACCTGGGAGGCGTCCACCGCGTAGCCGGAGTCGCGCAGCGTCTTGGCCGCGATCGCCTCCTTGAGCTCCGGCAGGCCGCCGGCCGGGGTGTAGCGGTGGTTCTTCGGGTCGCGGCAGGCCTCGACGGCCGTCTCGACGATGTAGTCCGGGGTGGGGAAGTCCGGCTCGCCGGCGCCGAAGCCGATGACCGGACGGCCGGCCGCCTTGAGGGCCTTGGCCTTGGCGTCCACGGCGAGGGTGGCGGACTCGGCGATCGCGCCGATCCGGGCGGAGACGCGGCGGTCGGCGGGGCGGACGGAACTGTCGGGCTGCGGGGTGGAAGCGCTCATGCCTGCATGGTCGCAGACCGCACACGGCGCGGGCATGGCGGTTTCACGATATGTACGGGGCCGTCCACATGGCGGCCCGGTGGGACCCGAAGTGACAGCAGGAGAAGAAGGAGAAGAAGAGGTTCGACCAAACGCCCTCCGACCACGTACACTCACTGCTCGACGGCCACCGAACGAACCGGAGCCTCCGCCGCCGTACAGAACCTGTACGGGGATCGGTGGAAGATGCGGTAGGTTGGTGGTCGCTACTGGGGCCGCGAGGTTCCGTAGGGCAATAGCTCAATTGGTAGAGCACCGGTCTCCAAAACCGGCGGTTGGGGGTTCAAGTCCCTCTTGCCCTGCTGCTTGATCCGTACTCAGCCCGTTCGCTCCGCAGAGCGAGCGGGCTTGATGCGGAGAGGGCGCCGATCAGCACCGTTAGCCGGCCGCTCGTGCCCTTTTCGGGCACGCAGTCGACGTCCGGCAGGACCCGGATTCAGGTGAGGACGAGTGACGGAGACCACGGGCTCCACCGCAACGCCTGAGAGCGGCAACCCCGAGGGGACCGACGGCGCTGCCGAGACCACGCCCGCGGAGGGCGAGTCGCGCCGCAAGCGCTCTGGCGACAAGAAGTCCGGCAAGCGCGGCAAGAAGGGCGTCTTCGCCCGGCTCGCGCTGTTCTACCGGCAGATCATCGCCGAACTCCGCAAGGTCGTCTGGCCGACCCGCAACCAGCTGATGAGCTACACCAGCGTCGTGGTCGTGTTCGTCGTGGTCGTGATGGCCTTCGTGTGGGGCCTCGACTACGGCTTCTCCAAGGCCGCCATCTGGATCTTCGGCTGACGCAGCCGTTCACCTTCGAATCAGCTTCCCCGACCCGGGCCGGTCCTCGGCCCGGGTCGAGCTGTCTGCGTCGGCGGGATGGGGCCGCTACCGTTGACTCGGTACTGTTGAAGTCTCCGAGGCGAACTTCCGGCGACCGCGTGAGCGGAGCGTCGCCGGCTTGTCGCGGAGCGCGCCACCTTCACCATCTCCAGGAAAGAAGCAGCCACCGTGTCTGAGTCCCCCCTGTACGACGCCGACGAGACCGTCCGCGAGGCGGATGTCGCCGCCGAGGACGCGGCCGAGCTGGCTGACGACGTCGAGACCGACGAGCAGCAGATCGTGGACGCCGTCGACGCCGACGAGGACGAGGCCGAGGCGCACGACGAGGCCGAGGCCGGGGAGTCGGCCGAGGAGGCCGCGCTGCACGTGGAGTCCGACGAGGAGCCGGCCGAGGAGGCCGCCACCGAGGAGACCGCCGCCGAGGAGACCGAGGCCGAGTCGGCCGAAGAGGTCGAGGAGGTCGACCCGGTCGCCAAGTTCCGCGAGGACCTGCGGTTCATGCCGGGCGAGTGGTACGTGATCCACACCTACGCCGGCTACGAGAACCGGGTGAAGCAGAACCTGGAGCAGCGCGCGGTCTCCCTCAACGTCGAGGAGTACATCTTCCAGGCCGAGGTGCCGCAGGAGGAGGTCGTCCAGATCAAGAACGGCGACCGCAAGACCATCCGCCAGAACAAGCTCCCCGGCTACGTCCTGGTGCGCATGGACCTCACCCCGGAGTCCTGGGGCGTCGTGCGCAACACCCCCGGTGTCACCGGCTTCGTCGGCAACGCCTACGACCCGTACCCGCTGACCCTGGACGAGGTCGTCAAGATGCTCGCCCCCGACGTCGAGCGCCAGGCGGCCAAGGAGGCCGGCAAGCCCTCGCCGGTCAAGCCCAGCGAGATCCAGGTGCTCGACTTCGAGGTCGGCGACTCGGTCACCGTCACCGACGGCCCGTTCGCCACCCTCCAGGCGACCATCAACGAGATCAACCCGGACTCGAAGAAGGTCAAGGGCCTGGTCGAGATCTTCGGCCGGGAGACCCCGGTCGAGCTCTCCTTCGACCAGATCCAGAAGAACTAGTCCCACCGTCTTCGGATTCGGGGCGGGCCTGCGGGCCCGCCCCGAATCCGTTTTGGTCCAGCGACGCCGAGGCGTTAGCCTGGTCCGATGTGTGTGCTGGCGACCGGGTGTCGCCCCGGTTCCGCGCACACCAGCAATCACCTCTCGGAAGGACCCGGAGAGACATGCCTCCCAAGAAGAAGAAGGTCACGGGGCTTATCAAGCTCCAGATCAACGCCGGTGCGGCCAACCCGGCCCCGCCGGTCGGCCCCGCGCTGGGTCAGCACGGCGTCAACATCATGGAGTTCTGCAAGGCCTACAACGCCGCGACCGAGTCGCAGCGCGGCATGATCGTGCCGGTGGAGATCACGGTCTACGACGACCGTTCCTTCACCTTCATCACGAAGACGCCGCCGGCCGCGCGCCTCATCCTGAAGGCCGCCGGCATCGAGAAGGGCTCCAGCGAGCCGCACAAGACCAAGGTCGCCAAGCTCAGCAGCGCCCAGGTCCGCGAGATCGCCACCACCAAGATGCCCGACCTGAACGCCAACGACCTGGACGCCGCGGAGAAGATCATCGCCGGCACCGCCCGGTCGATGGGCATCACCGTCGAGGGCTGATCACCCCTTCTCGTCCCCCGTGGTAGGGCCTGCGCTGGCCCGTGAATACCACAACTCCCATCACCATTCAGGAGCAGCTATGAAGCGCAGCAAGGCCCTGAAGGCCGCGGACGCCCAGGTCGACCGCGAGCGCCTTTACGCCCCCCTCGAGGCCATCCGCCTCGCCAAGGCGACCAGCACCAGCAAGTTCGACGGCACCGTCGAGGTCGCCATGCGTCTGGGTGTCGACCCGCGCAAGGCCGACCAGATGGTCCGCAGCACCGTGATCCTCCCGCACGGCACCGGTAAGACCGCTCGGGTCCTGGTCTTCGCGACCGGCGAGCGTGCCGAGGCCGCGCGTGCTGCGGGTGCCGACATCGTCGGTGCCGACGAGCTCATCGACGAGGTCGCCAAGGGCAAGCTGGACTTCGACGCCGTCGTCGCCACCCCGGACCTCATGGGCAAGGTCGGCCGCCTCGGCCGCGTGCTCGGTCCCCGTGGCCTGATGCCGAACCCGAAGACCGGCACCGTCACCCCCGATGTCGCCAAGGCTGTCAACGACATCAAGGGCGGCAAGATCGAGTTCCGCGTCGACAAGCACTCGAACCTGCACTTCATCATCGGTAAGGCCTCCTTCACCGACGAGCAGCTGGTCGAGAACTACGCCGCCGCGCTGGACGAGGTGCTCCGCGCCAAGCCGTCCGCCGCCAAGGGCCGCTACATCAAGAAGACCGCGTTCTCGACCACCATCGGCCCCGGCATCCTGGTGGACCCGAACCGCACCCGCAACCTCCTCGTCGAGGAGGACCCGGCCGCGGTCTGATCGCAGCTGTCGTCCGTACGGCGGGCCCGTACCCCCTTCGCCGGGGGTGCGGGCCCGCCGTCGTTTCCCGATCGATACCCCCGGCGTGGCGAACCGGTGCGCGGTCCGTCGTACGCTCGCCCGGTCCGCCCGCGTGCTCCCGCCCAGGGGGCCGCCGCCGTCCGACCGCCGGAGAGTGTTCGTGCCCGCCCTTCGCCCCGCCGCCAAGGGGGCGGCCCTGCTGCTGCTCGCCGCCGGCCTGACCGCGTGCAGCGTGCTGGCCGTGTCCGGCGACCGCACCCCGATCAGCGACCGCCCCACCCCGCGCCCGCCCCGGCAGGTGCTGCTGTCCGCCTCCCAGCGGCTGGACGACGCCGGCGGGGCCCGGGTCCGGGTGGTCCAGGAGGGCCCGGCCGGGCGGCGCGGCGCCGACGGAACGGTGTCCTGGGGCGCCCGCGACGCGGCCGAGCTGACCGTCACCGACGAGCTGGGCACCGGGCGGCTGCGCGGCCAGGACGGCTTGCTGGAGCTGGACCACCCGGGGGCGGCCCCCAGGACGGCGGACCGGGGCCGGGCGGAGTCGCTGGACCCGCGGGCGGCGGCCGCGCCGGGCGGGGCGGGCGGATGGGCCGGCGGCTGGATCACCGGCCTGCTGTCCAACCCGGGCGGACCGGCGCACACGATGGCGCTGGGCGGCCGGCTCACCCCGCTCGGCGGCGAGGAGCTGAACGGCGAGACGGTCGCGCACTACCGGGGCACCGCCTCGCCGGCGGACTACTACGGCGCCGAGGAGGGGCTGAGCCCCGCGCGGCTGACCGAGCTGCTGGGCTACTACGAGCGCAACGGGGTCGGCACGCTGGAGTACGACTTCTGGGTGGCCCCCGGGGACCGGCTGCTGCGGGTGCGCTCCACCGTGCGCGGCACGGCCGGCGCGGTGGTGACCACGACGGACATCGCCGAGGGCGCCGAGCCCGCCACCGACCCGTCCGCGGACCCGTCCGCCGGGCCGTCCACCGCGCCGACGCCCTAGGGCCGCGCGAGGGCCGTGCGGCCGAGTGGCGGGGGGTGCCACCGGGTCGGGAGAGGCCGGGTGGCAAGGTGGGCGGGAGCGGACGCTCCGGCCTGTGCGGGCGTCCGGCGTGAACGGATCGGGCGGATCGGGCGGATCGATCGGACGGGGAGGCGTGGATGGCGGTGCGGCAGCGGCTGGCGGCGGTGGTCGCCGTCGCGGTGCTGGCGGCCGGACCGGCCGGGTGCAGTTCGGCCGGCGGCCCGGCGCCGTCCCCGTCGCCGAGCACGCCCGGCGAGGCCACGCCGACGCCCAGCAGCGCCTCTCCGACCTGGCCGGCCAAGCCGACCGACCGCTCCCCGCACGGGGTGCTGCTCTCCTCCCAGCTGGCCATGCAGACCGCCCGCCGGGCCAAGGTCAGCTACCGGCTGGGAGCGGACGCCGGCTCCGGACCGCTGTTCTGGCAGCCGAAGACCGCGCTCCAGGTCAAACGTTCCACCCCGGCCGCCGCCGAGCAGCTGATCGTCGTCGACACCGTCGCCTACGAGGGCGGTGACGCGGCCACCGCCGCCCGGCAGGGCGGCCGGCACTGGGAGCGGTTCGCCGGGCCGACGGGGTCGGACGGGCACCGGGAGATCCCGTACGCCGGGCTGATCGACCTGCTCAACCCGGTGGTGGCGCTGGCCGCCGCGACCGCCGAGGGGATCACCGCCCAGTACGTCGGCGAGGAGAAGTTCGAGGACTCGACGGTCGAGCACTACCGGGTGACCACCGACGCGGCCCGCTACGCGGCGGCGCAGACCCAGCTCACCCCGGCCCGCCGGGAGGGGCTGCGGACGGCGCTGACGCCCGGCGGCTCGGCCTCGCTGACCCTGGACCTCTGGCTGAACGACAAGGACCAGCTGGTCCGGATGGAGCGGACCGGGACGGGGGACGGCGGCCGGCTGGACGACTCGGTGGTCTACACCGACCCCGGCGGCTCGCTCTCGGTGCAGGCCCCGGCGGAGGCGGACACCGTGGACACCGGCGCCCGCACCGTCTCCCCGCTGGCCCGCTGAGCCGGCTCGGCAGGGCGCCGGCCGGGGGCGATTTGCCCCGGACGGCGGCGTCCGGCTAGTGTGGCGGAAGCCAAAGACCGCTGGTTGTCGCTGTGCCCCCGCAAGGGAGTACGTGACCGAAGGACCCGCGCTTCACGCGCGGGCAGCCCGCGCAGGACTGTTTGGAGCTTTGACCTCCGGGTCGCGTGCCCCGCACGTGGATCCGTCGAGTTCACGCCGAGCCCCGTGCGCCTGCGCACCGGGGCTCATCTGCTTTTCCGCAGGGGCTTCCTTTCGTCCAGTGGTTCGCGGCGCGAATGGTCGACTCTCGCGGTCGGCCCGACTTCGACATCACGGAAGGAGGCGTAAGCCTATGGCTAGGCCCGACAAGGCTGCTGCCGTCGCCGAGATCACGGAGCTTTTCCGTGGCTCGAACGCGGCCGTGCTGACCGAGTACCGCGGTCTCACGGTGAAGCAGGTCAAGACCCTGCGTCGCTCCCTGGGTGACAACGCCCAGTACGCCGTGGTGAAGAACACGCTGACCAAGATCGCGGCCAATGAGGTCGGGATCACGGAGCTCGACGACCTGTTCGCCGGTCCGACGGCTGTCGCCTTCGTCACCGGTGACCCGGTGGAGTCGGCGAAGGCTCTGCGTGACTTCGCCAAGGAGAACCCCGCTCTCGTCATCAAGGGCGGTGTCCTTGACGGTAAGGCGCTGTCCGCCGACGAGATCAAGAAGCTCGCGGACCTCGAGTCCCGCGAGGTGCTGCTCGCCAAGCTGGCGGGTGCCCTGAAGGGCAAGCAGTCCCAGGCTGCCGCGCTCTTCCAGGCCCTGCCGTCGAAGCTCGTCCGCACTGTGGACGCGCTGCGCGACAAGGTCGAGCAGGGCGGTGCCGGTACGCCGGCTCCCGCCGCCGAGGAGACCGCGGCCGAGTAATCGGCCGGGGCCACGCCTCGCTGCGGGCCCGTACGCCCGCCAACCCGTACATCCGGCACCACCTGCCGATTTAGTGGAAGGACGCCAATCATGGCGAAGCTGTCCCAGGACGAGCTGCTCGCGCAGTTCGAGGACCTCACCCTCATCGAGCTGGCCGCGTTCGTGAAGGCCTTCGAGGAGAAGTTCGACGTCACCGCCGCCGCCCCGGTCGCCGTTGCCGCCGCCGGTGGCGCTGCCGCCGCCGCCGAGGCCGTCGAGGAGCAGGACGAGTTCGACGTCATCCTCGAGGGTGCCGGCGACAAGAAGATCCAGGTCATCAAGGAGGTGCGCACCCTGACCTCCCTCGGCCTGAAGGAGGCCAAGGACCTCGTTGACACCGCCGGTGCCAAGGTCCTGGAGAAGGTTGCCAAGGACGTTGCCGAGAAGGCCAAGGCCGCCCTCGAGGCCGCCGGCGCCAAGGTCACCGTCAAGTGACTCTCCGCCCCCTCTGAGGGGGCTGTGGGCCGGGCCGATCACCCTTGTGGTGGTCGGCCCGGCCTTTTGCGTTCTCCGGCCCCGCCGGCCGTTCCGTGCGTGGACACACCGGTGTGGCCGAACGCTCACTCGGCACTGTCGGTGCGGGCGGGTATGGTGATCGCTGTCATCGGGTGAGGCCCCGACCACGGCTTCTGTAACGCCGGGGTGGTCCGGCGCGATGAAGGGGTCGAGGTCCGCGCCGGAGGCGGGCCCTTGACGAACCCGGCAGGGCGCGCGATTCTCAAGGCGCGAGTCGGCCCGGTTGGTCCTCCGTCGGATGCATAACCGGCGGCTCCGGCGGGAAGTGACTCCACGTGAGTCGTGGGGCCCGGTGAGTTCGGGCCGGTGCAGTACCCGGCGGGCGTTCGCGCCCGACGGCTACCGGGAGGAGTCTCCGATTCGGTCTCCGAATCAGAGCTGGACAGCAGTGTCGCCATTGGCTACACTGTCCCTTTGCGCTGCCTGTTAGCTGCTCCGTGACTCGTCGCCCGGAGTTTGCGTTGCCCCGAAGGGGTCTGGCACCACCTCCGCAAAGCGGCTCTGACCTGAGGTTTCGACCTCGGCAGAGGCCAGTGGCGAGGGAGGCGGGACCAAGCCCGTGAAGGCCCGGCTGGTACGCGCGTAGTGAGCTCCGAGCCCTCGGAAGGACCCCCCTCTTGGCCGCGCCGCGCAACGCCTCGAACAATTCCGCCGCATCCACCGCCCCGCTCCGCGTCTCCTTCGCGAAGATCAAGGAGCCCCTCGAGGTCCCGAACCTCCTGGCCCTGCAGACCGAGAGCTTTGACTGGCTGCTCGGCAACGCGGCCTGGAAGACCCGGGTCGAGCAGGCGCTGGAGAACGGTCTGGACGTCCCCACCAAGTCCGGTCTGGAGGAGATCTTCGAGGAGATCTCGCCGATCGAGGACTTCAGCGGGTCGATGTCCCTGACCTTCCGCGACCACCGTTTCGAGCCGCCGAAGAACTCGATTGACGAGTGCAAGGACCGCGACTTCACGTTCGCGGCCCCGCTCTTCGTCACGGCCGAGTTCACCAACAACGAGACCGGTGAGATCAAGTCTCAGACGGTCTTCATGGGCGACTTCCCGCTCATGACCCACAAGGGCACGTTCGTGATCAACGGCACCGAGCGTGTCGTCGTGTCGCAGCTCGTCCGCTCCCCGGGTGTGTACTTCGACTCCACCCTGGACAAGGTGTCCGACAAGGACATCTTCTCCTGCAAGGTCATCCCCTCGCGTGGTGCCTGGCTGGAGATGGAGATCGACAAGCGCGACATGGTCGGCGTCCGCATCGACCGCAAGCGCAAGCAGTCCGTCACCGTGCTGCTCAAGGCCCTCGGCTGGACCAACGAGATGATTCTCGAGGAGTTCGGCGAGTACGAGTCGATGCGCGCCACCCTGGAGAAGGACCACACCCAGGGCCAGGACGACGCGCTGCTCGACATCTACCGCAAGCTGCGCCCGGGCGAGCCGCCGACGCGCGAGGCCGCGCAGACGCTGCTGGAGAACCTGTACTTCAACCCGAAGCGCTACGACCTCGCCAAGGTCGGCCGCTACAAGGTGAACCGCAAGCTCGGCAACGCCGAGTCGCTGGACTCCGGTGTGCTCACCGAGCCCGACATCATCAACGCGATCAAGTACCTGGTCAAGCTGCACGCCGGCGAGGTCGACTGGCGTGACGAGACCGGCCGCGACATCGTGGTCGAGGTCGACGACATCGACCACTTCGGCAACCGCCGCCTGCGCAACGTGGGCGAGCTCATCCAGAACCAGGTCCGTACGGGTCTCGCCCGTATGGAGCGCGTCGTGCGCGAGCGCATGACCACCCAGGACGTCGAGGCGATCACGCCGCAGACCCTGATCAACATCCGGCCGGTCGTCGCCTCCATCAAGGAGTTCTTCGGCACCAGCCAGCTGTCGCAGTTCATGGACCAGACGAACCCGCTGTCGGGCCTGACCCACAAGCGCCGTCTGTCCGCGCTCGGCCCCGGCGGTCTCTCCCGTGAGCGCGCCGGCTTCGAGGTCCGTGACGTGCACCCCTCGCACTACGGCCGCATGTGTCCGATCGAGACCCCGGAAGGCCCGAACATCGGTCTGATCGGGTCGCTGGCCTCGTACGGCCGGGTCAACGCCTTCGGCTTCATCGAGACCCCGTACCGCAAGGTCGTCGAGGGCGTGGTCACCGAGCAGGTCGACTACCTGACCGCCGACGAGGAGGACCGCTACGTCATCGCCCAGGCGAACGCCCCGCTGACCGCGGACCTGCACTTCGCCGAGCCGCGCGTCCTGGTCCGCCGCCGCGGCGGCGAGATCGACTACATCCCGGGCACCGAGATCGACTACATGGACGTCTCGCCGCGCCAGATGGTGTCGGTCGCGACCGCCATGATCCCGTTCCTCGAGCACGACGACGCCAACCGCGCGCTCATGGGCTCGAACATGATGCGCCAGGCGGTGCCGCTGCTGAAGAGCGAGGCCCCGCTGGTCGGCACCGGCATGGAGTACCGCTGCGCCGTCGACGCCGCGGACGTCATCACCGCCGAGAAGCCGGGTGTCGTCCAGGAGGTCTCGGCCGACTACGTCACCGTGGCCAACGACGACGGCACGTACACCACGTACCGCGCCGCCAAGTTCACTCGCTCGAACCAGGGCACCGCCTTCAACCAGAAGGTGCTCGTGGACGAGGGCACCCGGGTGGAGGTCAACCAGGTGCTGGCCGACGGCCCGTGCACCGACGAGGGCGAGATGGCCCTCGGCAAGAACCTCCTCGTGGCGTTCATGTCCTGGGAGGGCCACAACTACGAGGACGCGATCATCCTGTCGCAGCGCCTCGTGCAGGACGACGTCCTCTCCTCGATCCACATCGAGGAGCACGAGGTCGACGCCCGTGACACCAAGCTCGGCCCCGAGGAGATCACCCGGGACATCCCGAACGTCTCCGAGGAGGTCCTCGCCGACCTCGACGAGCGCGGCATCATCCGCATCGGCGCCGACGTCGTCACCGGCGACATCCTGGTCGGCAAGGTCACCCCGAAGGGCGAGACCGAGCTGACCCCGGAGGAGCGCCTGCTGCGCGCGATCTTCGGCGAGAAGGCCCGTGAGGTCCGCGACACCTCGCTGAAGGTCCCGCACGGTGAGTCCGGCAAGGTCATCGGCGTGCGCGTGTTCGACCGCGAGGAGGGCGACGAGCTCCCCCCGGGTGTCAACCAGCTGGTCCGCGTCTACGTGGCCCAGAAGCGCAAGATCACCAACGGTGACAAGCTCGCCGGCCGTCACGGCAACAAGGGCGTCATCTCCAAGATCCTGCCGGTCGAGGACATGCCGTTCCTGGAGGACGGCACCCCGGTCGACATCATCCTCAACCCGCTGGGTGTCCCGTCCCGAATGAACCCGGGACAGGTCCTGGAGATCCACCTCGGCTGGCTCTCCAAGCAGGGCTGGGACGTCTCCGGCCTCGCCGACGAGTGGGCCAAGCGCCTCCAGGCGATCGGCGCCGACAAGGTCGAGGGCGGCACCAACCTGGCCACCCCGGTGTTCGACGGCGCCCGCGAGGACGAGATCACCGGTCTGCTGGACCACACCACCCTCACCCGTGACGGTGAGCGCCTGGTGAACTCCACCGGCAAGGCGCGGCTGTTCGACGGCCGCTCCGGCGAGCCGTTCCCGATGCCCGTCTCGGTCGGCTACATGTACATCCTCAAGCTGCACCACCTGGTCGACGACAAGCTGCACGCCCGCTCGACCGGCCCGTACTCGATGATCACCCAGCAGCCGCTCGGTGGTAAGGCGCAGTTCGGTGGTCAGCGCTTCGGTGAGATGGAGGTGTGGGCCCTTGAGGCATACGGCGCGGCCTACGCGCTGCAGGAGCTCCTCACCATCAAGTCCGACGACGTCCTCGGCCGCGTGAAGGTCTACGAGGCCATCGTCAAGGGCGAGAACATCCCCGAGCCCGGCATTCCCGAGTCCTTCAAGGTCCTCATCAAGGAAATGCAGTCGCTCTGCCTCAACGTGGAGGTGCTGTCCTCGGACGGCCAGTCCATCGAGATGCGGGACTCCGACGAGGACGTCTTCCGCGCCGCCGAAGAGCTCGGCATCGACCTGTCCCGGCGCGAGCCGAGCAGCGTCGAAGAGGTCTGACGGAGGTGGGGCCGGCTGCCCACTGAGCAGCCGGCCCGCCCCCAGGCCCCCCTCAGACCACACGAACGACTCTCGACTTACGAAAGAGGGCTTGACGACCAGTGCTTGACGTCAACTTCTTCGACGAGCTCCGCATCGGCCTGGCCACCGCCGACGACATCCGCCAGTGGTCGCACGGCGAGGTCAAGAAGCCGGAGACCATCAACTACCGCACCCTGAAGCCCGAAAAGGACGGCCTCTTCTGCGAGAAGATCTTCGGCCCGACCCGGGACTGGGAGTGCTACTGCGGTAAGTACAAGCGCGTCCGCTTCAAGGGCATCATCTGCGAGCGCTGCGGCGTCGAGGTGACCCGCGCCAAGGTGCGCCGCGAGCGGATGGGCCACATCGAGCTGGCCGCCCCGGTCACCCACATCTGGTACTTCAAGGGTGTGCCGTCCCGCCTCGGCTACCTGCTGGACCTGGCGCCGAAGGACCTCGAGAAGGTCATCTACTTCGCCGCCTACATGATCACCTGGGTCGACGACGAGCGCCGCCAGCGCGACCTGCCGTCCCTGGAGGCGCACGTCTCGGTCGAGCGCCAGCAGATCGAGAACCGCCGCGACTCCGACCTCGAGGCCCGTGCCAAGAAGGCCGAGACCGACCTGGCCGAGCTGGAGGCCGAGGGCGCCAAGGCCGACGTGCGCCGCAAGGTGCGCGAGGGCGCCGAGCGCGAGATGAAGCAGCTGCGCGACCGCGCGCAGCGCGAGCTCGACCGCCTCGACGAGGTGTGGGCCCGCTTCAAGAACCTCAAGGTCCAGGACCTCGAGGGCGACGAGCTGCTCTACCGCGAGCTGCGCGACCGCTTCGGCACCTACTTCTCCGGCTCGATGGGCGCGGCGGCCCTCAAGGACCGCCTCGAGACCTTCGACCTGGCGGAGGAGTCCGAGCGCCTGCGCGAGATCATCCGCACCGGCAAGGGCCAGAAGAAGACCCGTGCGCTGAAGCGCCTCAAGGTCGTCTCCGCGTTCCTGCAGACCACCAACAAGCCCAACGGCATGGTGCTGGACTGCGTCCCGGTCATCCCGCCGGACCTGCGTCCGATGGTGCAGCTGGACGGTGGCCGCTTCGCGACCTCCGACCTGAACGACCTGTACCGCCGCGTCATCAACCGCAACAACCGCCTGAAGCGGCTTCTCGACCTCGGCGCGCCCGAGATCATCGTGAACAACGAGAAGCGCATGCTCCAGGAGGCCGTCGACGCGCTGTTCGACAACGGCCGCCGCGGCCGTCCGGTCACCGGCCCGGGCAACCGCCCGCTGAAGTCCCTCAGCGACATGCTGAAGGGCAAGCAGGGCCGTTTCCGCCAGAACCTGCTCGGCAAGCGCGTCGACTACTCGGCCCGTTCGGTCATCGTCGTCGGCCCGCAGCTCAAGCTGCACCAGTGCGGTCTGCCCAAGGCCATGGCGCTGGAGCTCTTCAAGCCGTTCGTGATGAAGCGCCTGGTCGACCTGAACCACGCGCAGAACATCAAGTCGGCCAAGCGCATGGTCGAGCGCGCCCGCCCGGTCGTGTGGGACGTCCTCGAAGAGGTCATCGCCGAGCACCCGGTCCTGCTGAACCGTGCGCCCACCCTGCACCGCCTCGGCATCCAGGCCTTCGAGCCGCAGCTGGTCGAGGGCAAGGCCATCCAGATCCACCCGCTCGTCTGCACCGCGTTCAACGCGGACTTCGACGGTGACCAGATGGCCGTCCACCTGCCGCTCTCCGCGGAGGCGCAGGCCGAGGCCCGCATCCTGATGCTGTCCTCGAACAACATCCTGAAGCCGGCCGACGGTCGCCCCGTCACCATGCCGACCCAGGACATGGTGCTCGGTCTGTTCTTCCTGACCTCGGACCGCGACAACGTGAAGGGCGCCGGCCGCACCTTCTCGTCGACCGCCGAGGCGATCATGGCCTTCGACGCCCGCGAGCTGGACGTCCAGGCCCCGATCGAGCTGCGCCTGCCCATCGGCACCGTCCCGCCCCGCGGCTGGACCCCGCCGCTGGACGAGGACGGCCAGTCGTCCTGGTTCGAGGGCGAGTCCTTCCGCCTGAAGACCACCCTGGGCCGCGCGCTCTTCAACGAGCTGCTGCCCGAGGACTACCCGTTCGTCGACTACGAGGTGGGCAAGAAGCAGCTCTCCGCGATCGTCAACGACCTGGCCGAGCGCTACCCCAAGGTCACCGTCGCGGCGACCCTGGACAACCTGAAGGCGTCCGGCTTCCACTGGTCGACCCGTTCGGGTGTCACCGTCTCGATCTCGGACGTCATCGTCCCGCCGAGCAAGCCCCAGATCCTGGAGGGCTTCGAGGCGAAGGCGGAGAAGGTCCAGAAGCAGTACGAGCGCGGTCTGATCACCAACGACGAGCGCAAGCAGGAGCTCGTCGGCATCTGGACCCAGGCGACCAACGAGGTCGCGGACGCCATGGCCGCGAACTTCCCGAAGACCAACCCGATCTTCATGATGGTCGACTCGGGCGCGCGTGGAAACATGATGCAGATGCGCCAGATCGCCGGTATGCGTGGTCTGGTGTCCAACGCGAAGAACGAGACCATCCCGCGACCCATCAAGGCGTCGTTCCGTGAGGGTCTCTCCGTGCTGGAGTACTTCATCTCCACCCACGGTGCCCGTAAGGGTCTCGCGGACACCGCCCTGCGTACCGCCGACTCCGGCTACCTCACCCGTCGTCTGGTCGACGTCTCCCAGGACGTCATCATTCGCGAGGAGGACTGCGGTACCGAGCGCGGCCTGAAGCTGGCGATCGGCTCCGTGGGCGCCGACGGCGTGCTGCGCAAGGCCGACGACGTCGAGACCAGCGTCTACGCCCGCATGCTCGCCGAGGACATCACGGTGGACGGCAAGCTGCTGGCCACCGCGAACACCGACCTCGGTGACGTGCTGATCGACGAGCTGATCCGCCACGGCATCAGCGAGGTCAAGACCCGCTCGATCCTGACCTGTGAGTCGGCCGTCGGCACCTGTGCCTTCTGCTACGGCCGCTCGCTGGCCACCGGCAAGCTGGTCGACATCGGTGAGGCGGTCGGCATCATCGCCGCCCAGTCCATCGGTGAGCCCGGCACCCAGCTGACCATGCGTACCTTCCACACCGGTGGTGTGGCCGGTGACGACATCACCCAGGGTCTGCCGCGTGTCGTCGAGCTCTTCGAGGCCCGTACCCCCAAGGGTGTGGCCCCGATCTCGGAGGCGCAGGGCCGGGTCCGCATCGAGGACACCGAGAAGACCCGCAAGCTGGTCGTCACCCCGGACGACGGCACCGACGAGATCGCCTACCCGGTCTCCAAGCGTGTCAAGCTCCTGGTGAGCGAGGGCGAGGCGGTCGAGGTCGGCCAGAAGCTGACCATGGGTGCCACCAACCCGCACGACGTCCTGCGCATCATGGGCCAGCGTGCCGTCCAGATCCACCTGGTGGCCGAGGTCCAGAAGGTCTACAACTCGCAGGGTGTGTCGATCCACGACAAGCACATCGAGATCATCATCCGGCAGATGCTCCGCCGCGTGACGATCATCGAGTCGGGCGACGCCGAGCTGCTCCCGGGCGAGCTCGTCGAGCGCGGCCGCTTCGAGACCGAGAACCGTCGTGTGGTCTCCGAGGGCGGTCACCCCGCCTCCGGCCGTCCGCAGCTGATGGGTATCACCAAGGCCTCGCTGGCCACCGAGTCCTGGCTGTCGGCCGCCTCCTTCCAGGAGACGACCCGGGTCCTCACCGACGCGGCGATCCACGCCAAGTCGGACCCGCTGCTGGGCCTCAAGGAGAACGTCATCCTCGGTAAGCTCATCCCGGCCGGTACGGGTCTGCCCCGCTACCGCAACATCCGGGTCGAGCCGACCGAGGAGGCCAAGGCCGCGATGTACTCGGCCGTCGGCTACGACGACTACGACCTGTCGCCCTTCGGCGCCGGCTCCGGCCAGGCGGTCCCGCTGGACGACTACGACTACGGCCCGTACACCGGCTGAGTCGGACGGTCCCCGTCCGCAGGGCGGCCACCCCCTTCCCGGGGGGTGGCCGCCCTGCGGCGTTCCCCGGGGCGGCGTTCCCCGGGGCGGCGTTTTCAGGGGAAAGCGAAGCCGATTAGGTATCCCGGCCGAAGTCGCGTAGAGTCGTGTTTACCGACGCGGGGTGGAGCAGCTCGGTAGCTCGCTGGGCTCATAACCCAGAGGTCGCAGGTTCAAATCCTGTCCCCGCTACAAATCGAAGGGCCCGGAGGCTTCAAGCCTCCGGGCCCTTCGGCGTTCCAGGAGTACTCCGTCGTGCGGGGGAGGGCGGGAAACCGCTCCGGCGGGGGAGGTGGGGGCGGGGGCGGAGGGGAAAGGCTCGGGGCGTCGGATCGACGGTGCGAACGGGCGGAGGACGCGGGGATGGGTGTGCGGCGGCTGCTGGGGGCGGTGGCGATCACCGGGGCGGTGGGGCTGGGGTCGGCCGGGTACCTGTGGGAGGCCGGGTACCTGGGGCCGGCGGGCGAGCCCGAGCGGCTGACGGTGTCCTACGGGGTGGCCGAGCCGGTGCGGGAGCTGGTGGTCGAGGGGCTGACCGGCGGCATCGAGGTCCGGGCCGGGGACGCGGTGCGGGTGGTCGAGGAGCAGTCCTTCCGCGGCGATCCGCCGCGGACCCGGCACGAGGTGAGCGGCGGGACGCTGCGGCTGGCGTACGACTGCTCAAACTGCGGGGTCGGCTACCGGGTGACCGTCCCGGCCGGGACGAAGGTCCGGCTGAGCAGCGGGACCGGCGGGATCCGGCTGGAGGGGCTGGCCGGGGAGGTGCGGGCGACGGCCGGCACCGGCGGGGTGGAGGCGAGCGGGCTGACCTCGGCGGAGGTGCGGGTGAGCGTGGCGACGGGCGGCATCGACTTGGGCTTCGCGACGAGCCCGACCACCGTGGAGGCGCGGGCGGACACCGGCGGGGTGCGGGTCGCGGTGCCCGGCGGGGAGGAGCCGTACGCGGTGGACGCCGGGGCGGGCGCCGGCGGGGTCGAGGTGACGGTGCCCCGGCGGGCCGGCGCGGCGCGCAGCATCACGGCGCGCGCCGGGGCCGGGGGCGTGGCGGTCACGGGTGGCTGAGGCCCGCGGCGGCGGGGGCGTGCCCACCGGGCTGCCGGTCGGGCATGATCTTCTCCGCGGGGGCGGCTTCCCCGGCTACGGGGGAGAGGTCATGGCCGGACGGACGGCGCGGTGGCGGGCACGGGTGGCGGGGATCGACCCGTTCGTGGTGGACGGCCTGCCGGCGGCGGCCTCGGCGGCGGTCTCGCTCTGGTCGGTGTACCAGGACGTCACCGACAGGCCCTGGTGGGTCTACCTGCTGGCGCTGGGGACGGCCCTGCCGCTGCCTTGGCGGCGGCGCGCGCCCGTCACCGTGATGGTGGTCAGCGGCCTGGTGTCGGCGGTGCTCTCGGTGGTCGCCCATTCGGCGATGCCGCAGCTGCCGCTGTTCGTGGTGGTCACCCTGTACACGGTGGCCGACCGGGCCCGGGACTGGCAGCGCTGGAGCGTGCTGGCGGTGGTCGCGACCGCCAACGTGGTGGGCACGCACTCGCCGAACGGCGCGCTGTTCTCGCTGATCACCACGGTCGGCGCGTTCGTCTTCGGGTGTCTGGTGCGAGAACTGCGCCGGCTGGCGGCGGTGGAGGCGGAGCGGGCCCGGGAGGCCGGCCGGCGGGCGGCCAGCGACGCGGCCCGGGCGGTCGCCGAGGAACGGGCCCGGATCGCCCGGGAGATGCACGACATCCTGGCGCACGCCGTCGCGCTGATGGTGATCCAGGCGGAGGCGGGGCCGCTGGTGGTGCACGGCGACCCGGACCGGGCGGTCAAGGCGTTCGACACCATCGCCGACTCCGGGCGGGACGCGATGGCGCAGCTGCGGCGGCTGCTGGGGGTGCTGAAGGAGGAGGGCAGCGAGCCGGAGCTGGCGCCGCAGCCCCGGCTGGCCGAGCTGCCCGCGCTGGCCGAGCGGGTGCGCCGGACCGGGGTGCTGGTCGAGCTGGAGGTCGACGAGGAGGTCGGGCCGCTGCCTCCCGACGTCGAGGCGGCCGGCTACCGGATCGTGCAGGAGGCGCTGACCAACACGGTCAAGCACGCGGAGGCGAGCCGGATCTCGGTCCGGGTGGTCCGCGAGGGGGAGGAACTGGCGGTGCTGGTGTCCGACGACGGCCGCGGGGTGCGGCTGGGGCGGGGACGGGCGGCTTCTGCGGCGTCCGGCTCCTCGGGCTCCTCCGGCTCCTTCGGCGGCCGCGGGCTGGTCGGCATCCGGGAGCGCGCGGCGGCCTGCGGCGGCCGGGCCGAGGCCGGCCCCGGGCCGCGGGGGCGGGGATTCCTGGTGAGCGCCCGGCTGCCGCTGGGCACGGTGCGGAGGGTGGCGGGATGACGCCGATCCGGGTGGTGGTCGCGGACGACCAGGAGCTGGTGCGGGCCGGGTTCGGGATGATCCTGGACGCGCAGCCGGACATCGAGGTGGTCGCCGAGGCGGCGAACGGCGCGGAGGCGGTGGAGGCCGTCCGGACGCACGGTCCGGACGTGCTGCTGCTGGACGTCCGGATGCCGGTGATGGACGGCCTGGAGGCGGCCCGCCGGGTCTGCGCGGAGTACCCCGGCACCCGGGTGATCATGCTGACCACCTTCGACGTCGACGACTACGTCTTCGACGCGCTGTACGCGGGGGCCAGCGGGTTCCTGCTCAAGGACGTCCGCCGCGACGACCTGGCGCACGGGGTGCGGATGGTGGCCTCCGGGGAGGCGCTGCTGGCTCCGTCGGTGACCCGCCGGCTGATCGGCGAGTTCGCCGCCCGCCGCCCGGGCTCCGCCGAGCGGCCGGTGCGGGCGCCGTCGCGGCTGCTGGAGCAGCTGACCGCGCGCGAGCGGGAGACGCTGGTGCTGCTGGCGCGGGGGCTGTCCAACGCGGAGATCGCCGCCGCGCTGGTGGTCAGCGAGCACACGGTGAAGACCCATGTCAGCAATGTGCTGGCCAAGCTGGGGCTGCGGGACCGGGTGCACGCGGTGGTCTTCGCGTACGAGGCGGGCGCGGTGGTGGCGGGGGAGGCCTGACGGGCCTCGCCGTGACGGACCTCGTCGTGACGGGCCTCGCCGTGACGACCTCCCCCGCGCGGGGGAGCGGCCGGGTTCGCCGGTACGGGTGATCCGCGACGAGGGGCGCGGCGGACAGGATCCGGGGTGTCGGTCACCACGGACCCTTCGTCAGGAGCACACCCATGGACACCTCGCGGTGCAGCAGCGTCACCACGTTCGCCGTCGTCGCCGCCCCCGTGCTGATAGCGCTGTACGGCGGCATCCGGCTGCTGGACGGCTCGCGCGAGCCGGGCCCCGGCTGGCTGGTCGGCCACGGCCTGATGCTGCTGGGGCTGCTGCTGTTCGGCCCCGTGCTGGCCGCGCTGGGGCGGGGGCGCGGGGTGTGGGGCCGGGCGGTGGCGGGGGTGGCGTTCGCCGGGCTGGCCGCCTCGCTGGGGCAGATCGGGATCGACCTGTACGTCGGGGCGGTGGCGGTGGACAAGGCCGACCAGCACCGGCTGTTCGACGGGATCCAGAGCCGGCCGGGCGTGCTGCCGGCCTTCTACTCGGTGGGCCCGCTGCTGTTCCACGTCGGCCTGCTGGCGCTGCTGGTGCTCGCCGCGGCCGGCGCCGGGCGGGTGCTGCGCTGGTGGAGCCCGGTGCTGGTGCTCGCCGGGACGGTGCTGACCGCGGCCGACCTGGCGTTCGTCCCGGTCGCCGCAGGCTGCTACCTGGTGGCGCTGGCCCCGCTGGGCGGCTTCGGCGCCGCCGCCCGGCCGGCCGCAGTCTGAGCGGCGGGCCGGCCCGCCGGGGCGCGTCGATTTATCGGTGGCGGGCGGACCGTGCGGGCCGTACCGTCCCGGGCATGAACGCCAAGCGCCCGCTGATCGCCGTGCTCACCGGCGCCGGGATCTCCACCGACTCCGGCATCCCCGACTACCGCGGCCCGAACGGGCTCTGGCAGCGCGACCCGGACGCGCAGCGGCTGGTCACCATCGGCCCGTACCTGGCTGAGCCCGAGGTCCGCCGCCAGGCCTGGCGGATGCGGGCCGAGGCGGGGGCGCTCGCCGCCGAGCCGAACGCCGGGCACCGGGCGCTGGTCGGGCTGGAGCGCTCCGGGCTGCCGGTGCGGGTGCTCACCCAGAACGTCGACGGGCTGCACCAGCGGGCCGGGCAGACGCCCCGCAAGGTGCTCGAACTCCACGGCACCGCACGGGAGGTGCAGTGCGTGGAGTGCCGGGCGGTGGGCCCGACGGAGGAGGCGCTGGAGAGGGTCGCGGCGGGCGAGCCGGACCCGCAGTGCCGGGCCTGCGGCGGGATCCTGCGCCCGCGCACCGTGATGTTCGGCGAGCAGTTGGACCCGGAGGTGCTGCAGCAGGCGGACGCGATCAGCAAGGCCTGCGAGCTGTTCATCGCCGTCGGCACCAGTCTGCAGGTGTTCCCGGTGGCCGCGCTGCCGTACAACGCGGTGAAGACCGGCTCCCGGCTGATCATCGTGAACGGCGAGCCGACGCCGTTCGACGAGGCCGCCGAGGAGGTCGTCCGGGAGCCGATCTCCACCGCCCTGCCGGCCCTGGTCCGCCGGCTGGTCGGCCGGTACCTCTGAGCCCGCCGCGGCCACCTGCGGGGCACGGCATGTTCGGTGACGAACCGTCAGTTCCGATCCGAACCGGCCGCTCCCGGTGGCCGGTTCTGCGCTACGCTGCCGCGCGGAGCGGCGTGGCCGGATTCCGGCCGCCGGGGGGAGGTCGCACGGGCGGGCGCGCCCGTGTGTGCCGTACCGGCCACGGGCGTCCCCCGCTCCGCGGCGGCGCGTACGAAGGAGCCCTCATGACCTCAGGCCGACTGCTGGACCGCCATGCGATCGGGGGCGAGCTGCGGGCGCTGGCGGACCGGCCAGGGCTGGCGCAGCGTCAGGAGGAGCTCAGGGAGCTCGGTTTGGCGCTGTCGGGAACCGGCGACCTCGACCGGTGGGCCGAACTCGACCTGGTGCACAGCTTCGTCCGGCCGGAGAGCGTGCGCGCCGCGGTGCGGCCGCGCCCCGAGCCGAGGTTCTGGGCCTGGGCCGAAGTCGCCCTGGGCGCCCTGGTGTTCGTCCCGCTGCTGGTCACCTGGGCCGGGCTGATGCAGGCCACCAGCGCCTACCGGGCGCTGATCGGCGCGGACGCCGGGCAGGCCGCGCGCCCGTTCCTGCAGCTCTGGCAGACCGGGTTCGAGGGCCGGCTGCCCGGCTGGGCCACCTTCGGCGACGTCGCCCTGTCCGCCACCCTGTTCATCGCGCTGCTGCTGGCGCTCTCCGTCGCGCACGGTGTGCGCAGGGCGGGCACCGAGCGCCGCGAGGCGGCGGCCGAGGGCGAGGCGGAGGACCTGCTGGCGGAGCTGGCGCCGGTGCTCACCCGCGCCCAGCTGGTGCTGAACGAGCGCCGCCGGTCCACCCCGCAGCGCTTCGCGGCCGAGCTGACCGGCGCGGCGCAGACCCTGGAGCGGCTCGGCCGGCAGGCCGCCGACACCCAGCGCGAGCTGAGCGAGGCGGCGCTGGCCGTCGAGCGCTCGGTCGCCGGGGCCGAACAGCGCCTCGCCGAGGCGGGCGAGGCGGTCGACCCGCTGCGCCGGGCCGTCGACGGCGTCGAGAAGGCGGTCGACGGGATCGGCGAGGCGGTCGACGGGGTCGGCCGGGCGGTGCGGGACAGCGGGGACCGGCTCGCCGAGACCGTCCGGGACGGCGCGGCGGCCACCGACGGCCTCGTCCACCGGGGCGGGACGCAGGTCGCCGACGCGGCCGAGCTGCTCCGGCGGGCCACCGACCGGGTGGGGGCCGAACTCGCCGGTGCGGGCGAGCGGGTGGAGGAGGCGGTGCGCGACCTGGCGGTCGCCCAGCGCGGGTTCACCACCGGCGCGGAGACCGTGGCCGACGTCAACGGGCAGGTGCTGGAGCGGCTCGACGGGCTGACCCGGGAGGTCGCGGCGCTGGCCGACCGGGTCGCGGCGGCGGCCTCGGCGGCCACCGCGGCGGCGGCGCGCCTGGAGGCGTCCGGGGCGGGCGGGCAGCGCGCCGGGTCGGGCCCGGTCATGGTGAAGACGGTGTCCGGGCCGGGGCCCGACACGGGCGCCGCCCGGTCCCGGGACGCCGAAGCCGCCGGCGCGGCCGACGCCGCCGGGGACGTCGACGACCGGACGCTGCTGGAACTGGACGAGGTGCCGGTGCACGGGCAGGGCCGATGAGGGGCCGGTTCCGGACGGCGCGGCCGCGGGCCCGGGGCGTGCACCTGGCCGGCTGGCTGTTCGCCGACATGCTGCTCGTGCTCGCCCTGGTCGCGATGGGCGACCAGGGCGACCCGGTGGCCGCCGAGCGGGCCGTCGCCGCGCCCACCGCCACCCCGAGCGCGAGCGCCACCGCCGGCCCCAGCGCCACGCCCACCCCGACCGGGCCGCGCGGCGTCGAGCACGACCCGGTCACCGTCGACGTCAGCGGGGACGCCTCGGACACGGCCGGCCTGACCGCGCAGATCCGGACGGCCACCGAGCGGTACGCCGGACGGCAGGCCGCCGTGGTCCTCACCTTCGGCAGCAACCGCGACCCGGGCGTCGGCCAGGCCTACGCCCACACCGTCAACGGCCTGCTGGCGCAGGCCCGTCCGGAGATGTTCCAGGGCACCACCACCCGGGACTTCATCTCGCTGGCGGACAACCCCCGGCACGCCTCGCTGGAGATCTACTTCTACACCGGCTGATGTCTGTCGACCTGCCAATCGAAGGAGAAGTGCAGTGCAGATCCTCCCGTTCTACGCCGTGTGCGACGAGTCGGGGTCGATGAGCGCCGACATCGACACCCTCAACAAGGCCCTGTTCGAGCTCCACCAGGAGATCAGTACCAACCCGACCATCGCCGACAAGACCCGGTTCGGGCTGATCGGCTTCTCCACCGACGCCCACGAGCTGCAGCCGCTGGTCGACCTCAGCGACCTCGACGAGCTGCCCGCCCTGGAGGCCTCCGGACTCACGTCCTTCGGCAACGCCTTCGGCCTGCTCCGCCAGGCGATCGAGCGGGACGTGCAGGCGCTGAAGGCGGACGGCCACGACGTCTACCGCCCGGTGGTCTTCTTCCTGTCCGACGGCGTGCCGACCGACTCCGACTGGGACCAGCCGTACCGGGACCTGCTGGCCGCCGCGTTCCGGCCGCACATCATCGCCTTCGGCATCGGCCAGGCCGACAAGAGCGTGATCGCACGGGTCGCGACGTTCAAGGCGTTCATGCAGGACGAGGGCACGGCGAACCCGGCGGTCGCGCTGCGGGAGTTCGCGGCCAGCCTGACCCGCTCGATCGTCCGCTCGGTGAGCGGGGCGACCGAGGCCGGCCAGGGCATGAGCCTGCAGGTCGACGACCACGTGCCCGGGTTCACCTCCGTCTCGCTCGACAAGCTCTGAGACCGGGCCGCCGGATGAACGCGTACGACAACCAGTTGCCGGGAGGCCGCGCGCCGGAGCCCGGACCGGAGCACGCGCCGACCCGCAAGGGCGACCCGATCGACCTCGCGGCCTCGGTGTACGAGCACGGCTGGGGTCCGGAGCCGGTGGCGCCGACGGCGGGGGCGGCGCCGGCCGTCGTCTCCGGGCCGGTGGTCCCGGAGGGGTTCCTGCCGCGCCCGATCGGCCCGGGGCCGTCGGCGGTCCGCGGGCCGTGGAGCGCCGACGGGCCGGGCGCCGCCGAGCCGGCCGTTCCCGCCGCCGGGGCCGTTTCCGCCGCCGGGGCCGTTCCCGCGCTCGGGGCCGGGCCGGTCGTCCGGCCGGCCGCGTTCCAGCAGCCCGGCCCGCTCGACCACGTCGGCCGCAAGGCCCCCGCCTACCCCGCCGAGCCGACGGACATCCCCGCCGTCCCGGGCGGCGACCTCTTCGGCGCCCTGCTGCCCGACACCGTGGTGGACGGCGGACGGTTCGGCCCGGTCACCGTCCGCGCCGCCTCCGTCCGCGGCGACGGCCACCGCTACGCCGCCGAGTGCCGCCAGGACGCCGTCCTGGTCGTGCGGACCGGTGAGCTGCTGCTGGTCGCGGTGGCCGACGGCGTCGGCTCCCAGCCGCACTCCCACCACGGCTCCCACGGGATCCTCCGGATGCTGACCGCGCAGGTCGCGCCGAAGGCGGACACCCTGCTGGCCTTCCTGCGCTCCGGCGCCGAACTCGACTTCGCCAGCCTGATGAGCCGGCTCATCGCGGCGGCGGCCGACGAACTCGCCGAGGAGGCCAGGAAGCAGGGCCGTCCGCCGAAGTCCTACTCGACGACCCTGCGGGCCCTGCTGGTCCCGGCCGACCCGGCCGTCCCGTTCCGCGGCTTCGTCTCGGTCGGCGACGGCGGCCTGCTGCGGCTGCGCGAGGGCGTCGGCTGGGAGAGCCTCGAAGCGGACGGCGGCGCCGAGGGCGGTGCGCTGATCAGCACCCGGACCGACTGCCTCCCCGAGGCGTACGAGCACGCCCGGGCCCGGCTGATCACCGACACCCGCCCCGGCGACCTGCTGGTGCTCTGCACCGACGGGCTCGCGCTCCCGCTGCTCAAGGAGCCCGAGCTGCAGCGGTGGCTCGGCGAACGCTGGGGCCGCGAGGTGCCGGGCCTGGCCGAGTTCCTCTGGCAGACCCAGGTCCGGGTGCGCAGCTACGACGACGACCGCTCGGTCGTCTGCCTCTGGGAGGCCGCGCCGTGACCGCCGCGGACATCGCCACCGCGCTGGCCGGCGGCGGGGACGCCCTGCTGGCGCTGCTGCCGGTCGGCGCCGAGGCCGGCCGGGGCGGCCAGGGGCTGGTGCAGCGCCTCGACGGCTACCCCGGCCTGCTGTTCAAGCGCTACCTGGAGGCCGGCCGGGTCAACGGCGCGGCCCTGGCCGAGCTGGTCGGCCTGCGGCTCGCGCTGCCGCGGGCCGACCGGGACCGGCTGGACGCCCAGGCCGCCTGGCCGCTCTGCCGGGTGCTGGACGGCCCGCGCTGCGTCGGCTTCCTGATGCGGGAGGCCCCGTCGGCGATGACCTGGCGGACGGCCACCGGCGCGCGCAAGCTCACCGAGGCGCAGTACCTGCTCTACCCGGAGAAGACCGCCACCCAGGGCATCGTGCGCCCCGACCCGGAGCAGCGGCTGGCCCTGCTGCTGGAGCTGGTCGGGCTGATCGACCGGCTGCACCGCTGGGGGCTGGTGATCGGGGACCTCTCGCACGCCAATGTGCTGTGGACGGTGCTGCCCGAGCCGGCGGTGCACCTGCTGGACTGCGACGGCATCCGCCGGATCGGCGCCTCCCCGGTGCTGGAGCAGGCGGACACGCCCAACTGGGCGGACCCGCGCTCCCCGCACGGCAGCGCCGCCTCCGTGGACAGCGACCGCTACAAGGCGGCGCTGCTGATCGGCCGGTCGCTGGCGCAGGATCCGTACGTGGCGCCGGGCACGCCGTTGGACCCGCTGCCGGGGGTGCTGGCGGACCGGCAGCTGGCGATGGTCCGGCGGGTCTGGGAGCAGGCCGCCGGCCCGTACGGGAGCCGGCCGGACCTGACCGCCTGGCTGCTGGCGCTCGGCGGCCGGGGGAGTATCCCGCTCGCGCCGGGCCAGGCCCCGCCGCGCCCGGCCCGGCCGGCGGACGAGCGGCTGTTCGACGGCCGGGCGGCCCGGGGCAGCATCCGCCTGCAGCGGCCCGGCTGACGGGGCCGGGAGCCGGGGTCGGCCGACGGGGGCCGGGGGCCGGATGGAGTGCATGCGTACGATGATCCTTCCGGCTCCCCCTCACAGCCTGGAGTGATCGACCGATGACGACGACGGCGAAGTTCGACCCCTGGTCGGCGGCGTTCGTGGCCCACCCCTACGACGCGTACGCCGCCCTGCGTGAGCAGGCCCCCGTGGCGTACTTCGAACCCACCGGCCAGTGGCTGGTCTCCCGCTTCGAGGACGTCAGCGCGCTGCTCCGCGACCGCCGGCTCGGCCGCACCTACACCCACCGGTTCAGCCACCAGGAGTTCGGCCGCCCCGAGCCCGACCCGGCGCACGAGCCGTTCCACACCCTCAACGACAACGGCCTGCTCGACCTGGAGGCCCCGGACCACACCCGGATCCGCCGCCTGGTCTCCAAGGCCTTCACCCCGCGGATGGTCGAAGGCCTGCGCCCCACCGTCCGGCGGCTCGCCGGGGAACTCGTCGACGGACTGCTCGCCGACGGCGGCGGCGACCTGATCGCCGCCGTCGCCGAGCCGCTGCCGGTCGCGGTGATCGCCGAGATGCTCGGCGTCCCGGAGTCCGACCGGCACCTGCTGCGCCCGTGGTCGGCCGACATCACCGGGATGTTCGAGCTCAACCCGAGCGAGGAGGTGGCCCGCCGGGCCGTCACCGCGAGCACCGAGTTCTCGGACTACCTGCGCGCCCTCATCCGCGAGCGCCGGGCCGCCCCCGGCGAGGACCTGATCAGCGCGCTGATCCAGGCCCAGGAGGGCTCGGACGCGCTCAGCGAGCAGGAGATGATCTCCACCTGCGTGCTGCTGCTCAACGCCGGCCACGAGGCGACCGTCAACACCACCGGCAACGGCTGGTGGGCGCTGTTCCGCAACCCCGGCGAGCTGGCCCGGCTGCGCGCCGACGTCGACGGGCTGCTGCCCACCGCCGTCGAGGAGCTGATGCGCTGGGACACCCCGCTGCAGATGTTCGAGCGCTGGGTGCTGGAGGACATCGAGGTCCGCGGCGTCACCATTCCGCGCGGCTCCGAGGTCGCCCTGCTCTTCGGCTCCGCCAACCGCGACCCCGAGCGCTTCGCCGACCCCGACCGCCTCGACCTCGGCCGCACCGACAACCCGCACATCACCTTCGGCGCCGGAATCCACTTCTGTCTCGGCGCCCCGCTCGCCAGACTGGAGCTCACCGAGTCCTACGGCACGCTGCTCCGCCGGGCCCCGGGCCTGCGGCTGGTCCGCGAGCCCGAGTGGCAGCCGGGCTACGTGATCCGGGGGCTGAAGGAGTTGCTGGTCGAGGTGTGACGACGAAGGGGGAGCGGGCCGTGGGCGGCAGGGCGACGGGGGCGATGCTGGGGCTGGCGATCGGGGACGCGCTCGGCAGGCACACCGAGTTCGACGACATCGGGACGATCGCGTGGCAGTGGCCGCACTGGCGTCAACTGCCGCTGCCGAAGCGGGCCCTGGTCACCGACGACACCCAGATGACGCTCGCCCTGGCCCGCGCTCTGCGCACCGCCCTGGCCCGGGGGCCGCTCACCCCGCTGCGGCTGGAGCGGCCGCTGCGGGAGGAGTTCGTCGACTGGTGGCGTTCGCCGCAGAACACCCGTGCCCCCGGGATGACCTGTCTGCGGTCCTGCGAGCGGCTCAGCAGGCCCGACCGCCGCTGGCAGGCGGCGAGCGACGTCGGCTCCAAGGGCTGCGGCGCCAACATGCGGGTCGCCCCGATCGGCCTGGTCCGGGAGCTGACCCCGGCCCAGGCCGCCGGCGCCGCCCAGCTCCAGTCCGGGCTCACCCACGGCCACCCGACCGCGCTCGCGGCCAGTGACCTCACCGCGTACGCCGTCCGCAGGCTCGCCGAGGGCCTGGCGCCGGCCGGCCTGACCGCCGCGCTGCGGGCGTACGCGCTCGCCAACCGCGGCCGGTACGACGCGTTCTGGCTCGGCGACCTCGCCGACCACGCCCAGGACCGCACGGCCGAGGCGTTCGCCACCCGGGGCTGGGACGAGTGCCTGGGGGTGCTCGACCGGCTGGACGCCGCGCTCGCGGCGCCGGACGTCGAGGCCGACCCCTGCCTGGCCACCGGCGAGGGCTGGATCGCCGAGGAGGCGCTGGCCACCGGGCTGCTCTGCTTCCTGCTGCTGCCGGACGACCCGGTGGCCGCCGTCCGCCGGGCCGCCTACTCCTCCGGGGACTCCGACTCGATCGCCTGCCTGACCGGCGCCTTCGCCGGGGCGCACCTGGGCGCCGACGCCTGGCCGGCCGCGTGGGTGGAGCGGATCGAGCACCGGGACGAGCTGCTGGAGTTCGGCGCGCTCTGGGACTGACCGTCCGCCGGTCCGTCACTCGCCGCCGCAGGCGTGCGGCGACGAAGGCGGCCGGGCCGGGGAAGCGGGGACCGGATCGTCGTTCCGCCCGCTCGCGGCGCACGATCACGGCACGGCGGTCCGGGGCCGGGAACCGGGCCCGGGCCCGCCGCGTCCAACCGGCACCAGGCGCGGGCGACGGCCCGCACCGTGATCCGAGAGGCGAGGCCGGCCATGTCCGCGACGTCCGTCCGCACCCGTCGCCCGGCGGCGCTCCTGCTCTGCTGCGCGGCCCTGCTCACCGCCTGCGGCTCCTCCGGCGGCGGCGCGGCCGTGGTCCGGGCCGACCCCGCGACCGTGCCGCCCGCCGACCCCGCCCAGGTCGCCGCCACCGCCGCGGCCACCGGAGCCTTCGGCCTCGACCTGCTGCACACCCTCACCGCCGACCCCGCCGCGGCCGGCCGCAACCTGGTGCTCTCGCCGTCCGGCCTGGCCACGGTCCTCGCCATGGTGCTGCCCGGCGCGCGCGGCGCCACCGCCGACGAACTGGCCAAGGCGCTGCACACCGGACTCGCCCCCGAGCAGTACGCGCTCGCCACCGGCGCCCTGAACCGGCCGGCGGCGGCCACGGCCGAGGGCGGGCCGGTCCTCAGGCAGTCCGACGACCTCTGGGCCCAGCGCGACTACCCGATCGACCAGCACTACCTCGGCGTCCTGGCCGCCGCCTTCGGTACCGGCGTGCACACCGCCGACTTCCGGAAGGACCCGGAGGGCGCCCGCAAGGCCGTCAACGGCGTCGTCGAGAAGGCCACCGAGGGGCGGATCAAGAACCTCTTCGGCCCGGGCGGGATCAACCCGGACACCCGGCTCGCGCTCACCGACGCGCTCTACCTCAAGGCCGACTGGGCCGAGCCGTTCAAGGCGGGGAGGACCGCCGACCGGCCGTTCCACCGCCTCGACGGCACCGAGGCCGCCGTCCCCACCATGGCCCGGAGCGCCCGCCTGCGCTACGCCGAGGGCTCCGGCGGCATCCTCGGCGAACCCTGGCAGGCCGTCGAACTCCCTTACGCGGGAAGCACCTTGGCGATGGATCTGGTGGTTCCCGCGCAGGGCGGCTTCGCGGCCTTCCGCAAGGGCCTGGACCAGGCGGAGCTGGACCGGATCCTCGGTTCGCTCGCCGAGCGGACCGTCGACCTCACCCTGCCGAAGTTCCACTTCGACACCTCGAACGAGCTTTCGCCCGTGCTGCGGGCCCTGGGTGTCAAGGCGGCCTTCGGGCCGGCCGCCGACCTCTCCGGCATCCCCGGACCGGGCGCCGACGGGGGACTCGCCATCAGCACGGTGGTGCAGAAGGCCACCGTGCAGGTCGACGAGCAGGGCACGGTCGCGGCGGCCGGCAGCGGCGTCGGCATGGGGGTGATGGCCGCGCCCGCGCCGGCGAACCCCGTCGAGCTGCACATCGACCGGCCGTTCCTCTTCCTGATCCGGGACACCGCCACCGGACGGCCGCTCTTCCTCGGACAGGTCACCGACCCGGCGGCCCGCTGACGTGCCGCTATCCGGCCGGGTAGCGGTCCCCGAGCGCCGGGTGGCCCGGCTCGCGGCTGCCGAACAGCACCAGCAGGTCGTCCGCCGTCCGCAGCAGCGCCTCCCGGCCCTCCACCGCCTCCGCCCAGGCGGCCGGCAGCGCGCTCGCGCCGTACGCCGCGCCGACCAGGTTGCCGCAGACCGCGCCCGTCGAGTCGCTGTCCCCGGAGTGGTTCACCGACAGCAGCAGCGCCGCCCGGGCCGGATCCGGCCCGCCGGCCGCCGCGAGCAGGCAGTACACCGCGATCGCCAGGCACTCCTCGGCGATCCAGCCCAGCCCGACCCGCTCCACCGCCTCCGCCGAGGGCTCGGACTCCTGGGCCACCCGCACCGCCCGGGCCAGTGCCTGCACCGTTTCCTTGGAGGCCGGCCACTCCCGGGTCTGCTCCACCGTCTCGCCGACCGCCGCCCAGGGCTCCGTCCCGGCCGCCAGCCGCTCCACCAGCGCCGCGAACGCGCCCGCTGCCAGGTAGCCGGTCGGATGCCCGTGGGTCAGCTGCGCGCACTGCGCGGCCAGCCCGAACGACTGCTCCACGCTCAGCCGGCCCAGCCCGAACGGCGCCGAGCGCATCACCGTGCCGCAGCCCTTGGAGTGCGCGTTGATCGGTCCCGGCTGTCCCAGCGCCACCGGCGGCTCGAACACCGGGTGGTACTGCACCCCGGTCAGGCAGGCGTTGCCCGGCGCCCGCCGCGCGTACAGGAACGGCTCGCGCAGCAGCCAGCCGTCGTACGGGCGGGGGAGCGGCTCGTGGTCCGGCGCGCCCTGCTGCTGGGTGAGCAGCCAGCGGCGGTAGGCGCCGTGCACCGCCTCCGGCACCGAACCGCCGCCGCCGGACCAGCCGCGGACGAAGCCGCGGATCAGGCCCTCGGCGGTGAACAGCGTCATCTGGGTGTCGTCGGTGACCTCGGCCACCCGGCCGCCGCCCGGCAGGCCCGTCACGCCGGCCGGGCCGAAGCGCTCGCGGATCTGCTGCAGCTGCTGGAACTCCACCGGCCAGCCCAGCGCGTCGCCGATCGCGCCGCCGAGCAGCGCCCCGCGCACCCGGTCCCGGTAGCCCGTCTCCGTACTCACATCGCCCACCCCTCGTAGTCCCCGCGACCTGTTCTACCAGGCGCGCCGCTGCGCGCCGCGGACCTCAGCGCCGGATCTCCCCGGAGCGGCCGCGCAGGGACGCCCGGTCCGCCGCCGCGCGGCCCGCCGCCCAGCCCTCGCCGTCGCTCACCCGCACGCGCTGGGACACCAGCTTGGGGAACATCCGGTCCACCTGCTGGTCCACCGCCTCGGTGCGGGCCTTGAGGGCCGGCAGCAGCCGTTCGTCCGGGACCAGCTGTTCCGCCGTGCCGTCCTCGCGCAGGTGCCGGCCGGCGGCGGCGTCGCTGGTGGTCCGCTCGGTGGCCTCGGCCAGCCGCTCGCGGATCCGCGCGGCGTACGCGACCAGGAAGGACTGCCGGAACGCCTTGGTGCGGGAGGCACCGTCCAGGTGCTGGCGGGCGCCGGCCTGCTGCATCGCGTGGGTCGCCTGCACGAGGAGCGAGGTGTAGAGCAGCTCGACGCCGTCCAGGTCGGCGTCGAAGCCGATCACGGTGCAGAAGCCGAACTCCTTCGCCCACACCACGCGGCAGCGGTTGGCGGCCGCGACGGCGTCCAGCAGCATCGTCTTCGGGCTCTCGTACGGGTTGTCCACGCCGATCCGCAGCGCGCCGGGCGCGTGCGGGTCGGCGCCGTCGACGGCGAGCAGGGCCTCGTCGATGCTGTGCTGGGCCATGAGCTGCTGGGCCTTGGCGGTGAGCGCCTCGGCCTCCTCGGGGAAGTCGGTGGACTCGGCCTTCGCCAGCAGGGCGCGGATCCGTGACAGCATCCGCGGCTCGTCGGCCACCGGGCCGCGCGGGCGGCTCTCGGCGCGTGGCGCCCGGCCCGGGGCGGGGCCCACCGGGGCGATCGGGGGCAGCCGGCCCCAGCCGCGCAGCAGCTCCAGGAGCGCGGTGGCGAGGGCGAAGCGGTCCAGACGGTGGCGGTGGGCGAAGGCGGGGAGGTAGTCCTCGTCGGACTTCCACCAGGTGTCCGCCTCCAGCTCGCGCAGCTGCTCCTGCCAGCGGCGGTCCGCCGCGGCGGCGGGGTAGCGGCGGTTCTCGGCGGCGATCAGGTCGACGGCGAGCGCCAGGTGCACCGGCTTCAGCTCGCGGCGGACCACGCGTACCAGGTCCGCGGGGCGCCATCCGGCGGACCAGCACCGGCCGACCGCCGTGTCGGCGTACCCGAGCACCGCCCGGCTGACCGCCGGCCACTGCCCGGCGGAGGCCGCCAGCAGCGAGGCCCCGGTGTCCAGCGCGAGGTCCAACCCCTCCTCGGACGCCGTCACCACCCCCCGCACCGCCGTCTCCAGCAGCACCCCGGCCTCCCCGCCGGTCCCGCCGCCCTGCTTCCGCCTGCCCACGCCGCCTACCTCCGGTCCCAATGCCTCCCACCCATGATGCCGGACCGCCCCCTGCGACCCGGGCCTGTGGCGGGGCGGCTTCGGCTTCGCCTCGCCGCGTCGTGTCTGTGGCGGGGCGGCTTCGGCTTCGCCTCGCCGCGTCGTGTCTGTGGCGGGGCGGCTTCGGCTTCGCCTCGCCGCGTCGTGTCTGTGGCGGGGCGGCTTCGGCTTCGCCTCGCCGCGTCGTGTCTGTGGCGGGGCGGCTTCGGCTTCGCCTCGCCGCGTCGTGTCTGTGGCGGGGCGGCTTCGGCTTCGCCTCGCCGCTGTCGCTTCGGTTGCTGTGGTCGATCAGGTGAGTGGGAGGCCCGATCGGCCTTCTTCACCAGCCGGCTGCGGAGTGGGAAGTCGGCCTCGCCGACTTCCCACTCCCGGGGTGAGGGTCCACCGTCCGGTGAGCAGGTCGAGGGTGGCCGTGCAGGCGGGGTGCTCCGGGCGGGGGTCGGTGAGGCGCCAGGGGCGGGGGAGCGGGGACAGGGCGAGGGCCACTTCGGTGGTGCTCGCGGTGGCGAGGGTTCCCGCCCAGTGCGGGGCGGTGGCGATCAGGCGCTCGGCCAGGGCGCGGTCGGGTTCCGGGACGCGCACCGGGGCCGAATCCTGACCGTCGGTCAGGGCGGAGCCGGCCATCAGGGCCAGCAGGCGGACCAGGACGGCGGACGGCAGCGCGGGATCCGTCGTCTCCAGTGAGACGTAGCAGTCGTCGTGACCGGAGAAGCGCAGGGTGGAGCCGTCGAGGAGGGGGAGCACCGGACGGTCGAGGTCGGTCGTGGCGACGGTCAGGGCGAGGTGGTCGAGCTGTTCGGGTGTCAGGTTCGCAGGAGCGTCGACCAGCGACAGCTCGTACGGCGACCAGCTGCCGTCGAAGAACGTCGGCAGGCTGCTGCGGTCGAGCAGCAGGAGTTCCTCACCGTCCCCGAGCGGGTGGACGGTGCAGTCCACGCCCTGCTCCGCGGCGATCAGGGACGGCAGCCACTGCTGGTGGTTCTCGTGCAGGAAGCTGTTGGTGTCCAGGGCCGCGACGACGATGCGCTCGTTCGCGGCGGCGGCGAGCAGGTCGACCAGCTCGCCGGCCTGTGCGGCGGTCGCGCCTACCAGCCAGGAGCCCTCGGCCTCCCGGAGGCTGAAGCTCAGCGGGAAGGGCGCACGCTTCAGCCCGATGCTGTTGACATTGAAGGCGCTGTAGCGCTCCACCGAGATCATCGGGCCATCATCCGACGACGGGCCGCCGGGCACCGAAGGGTTTTCGGTGCCCGGCAGGACACCCGACCGGCCGTCAGCGTTCGACGGCCTTGGCGAGGATCTCGGGGAGGCGTTCCAGCAGCCGGCCGGCGGCGAGGCGCAGGCCGAGGGTGGCGATCAGGGCGCCGTAGAGGGGGCCGGCGAGGAGGAGGGGCCAGCTGGGGGCGTCGGTGGCGAGGGCCCAGGAGAGGTAGGCGATGGCGGGGGAGGCCACGATGACGCTGCCGAACATCGAGCCGAAGCTGTTGAGCATCACCAGGCCGCCCTGGCCCGGGGCGGCGTTGCGCATCGGGTTGTTGTCGGCGGGCATGGTGTACGGCGCGAGCACGCTGAGCACGGCGCCGATGGCGATACCGCTGCCGAGCAGGGCGAAGGCGACGCCGACGGCCGCGGGCAGGCCGGACCAGTCGCCGGTGGCCGCGGCGAGGACGACGGCGAGCACCAGGGTGACCGGGACGGCGTAGGAGAGCAGGGCGAACGCGCGGCCGCGCAGTTCGTCGCGGGCGTCGGCCGGGGTGAGCAGGGTGGCGGCGACCATCCAGAACGCGGAGCCGTCCATGCCGAACAGGTTCAGCATCTGCAGGCCGAGGAACATCCCGGTCATCGCCACCAGGTAGACCGTGGACCAGCCCTGGACGATCGACAGCACGCAGACCACCAGCGTCATGCCGATGCTGGTGAAGACGGCGGCCTTGGCCCGCGGCTCGCGCCAGGCGTACCGCAGGTGGCGCTGCATCACGGCGCCGACCCGGCCGTCCGGCAGGAAGCGCCAGCCGCGCCCCGAGTCCTGGACGCCGCGCACCACCTCCACCGTCGAGGCGTCGGCGGTGACCATCAGCTGCTGCAGGCTGGCCCGCCACCAGCGCAGCAGCAGGACGAGCAGCGCGGCGGTCGCGGCGAGCTGGAGCAGCGCGAGCGGGTACCGGCCCTCGCCGGCGGTGCGGGCGGCGTCGACGGCGGAGACCGGCGGCACCCAGCGCAGCACGGAGGCGATCGGGCCGAGCGGTTCGAGGTCCAGGCCGTCGGTGCCCGGCTTGCCGAAGACGCTCTGCGAGCCGACGTTGGCGATCTGCACCAGCAGCGCGAAGAGCAGGCCGCCGAAGATGGCGAAGTCCTTGCCCCGCCGGCTGGAGAGCAGCCGGGCGTTGCCGGCGGCGACCGCGCGCGACAGGACGACGACGGTGACCACGGCGAGCGGCACGCCGACCACCCCGGCCGCCGCCGAGGCGCCGCCGACGGCGCCGGAGAGCGCGGCGCCGGTGAGCAGGACCAGGCTGATCAGCGGCCCGGGCCCGAGCAGGGCGGCCAGCACCGAGCCGCGCAGCAGCGGCCCGGGCCGCAGCGGCAGCATGGTGAGCCGGGTCGGGTCGGCGCTCTCGTCGCTGGAGAACAGGAAGAGCGGGATCGCCGCCCAGCCGAGGGTCAGCGCGCCGGTGAGGACCACGCCCGCGTCACCGGCGGACCCGCTGTGGACGGCGTGCTCCAGCATCGCCATCGCGAGCGCGATCCCACCGGCGAACAGCACGCCGAGGACGGCGCCGAGCGCGTAGAGGGCCGCACGGCCGCGGCTGCGGCGCAGGCCGTTGCGCAGCAGCCGCAGCTTGAGGGAGACCAGGGTGCGCACGACCGTGCGGTCGTCGGGCAGCCCGGCGGGCGCGGCGGCGGGGGAGGTGCTCACCGCTCGCCCCCGCCGAGCCAGCCGAGCGCCTGGCCGTCGTCCTCGCGGACGCCGATCAGCTCCAGGAACGCCTCGTGCAGACTGCGCCCGCCGCGGACGGTGTCCAGCGGGCCCTGGGCTATCACCCGGCCTGTGCTGACGACGGCGACCCAGTCGCAGAGCTGCTCGACGAGCTCCATGACGTGGCTGGAGAAGACGACGGTGGAGCCGGCCGCCGCGTACCGCTTGAGCACGCCGCGGATGGTCTGGGCGGAGACCGGGTCGACGCCCTCGAAGGGCTCGTCGAGGAACAGCACGTCGGGGTTGTGCAGCAGCGCGGCGGCCAGGCCGATCTTCTTGCGCATGCCGGTGGAGTAGTCGGCGACCAGCTTGTCGGCGTGGCCGGCGAGGTCGAGGACGGCGAGCAGTTCCTCGGCGCGGCGGTCGACCTCGGCGCCGGGCAGGCCGCGCAGCCGGCCGTTGTACTGGAGCAGCTCGCGCCCGCTGAGCCGCTCGAACATCCGCAGGCCCTCGGGGAGGATGCCGATCCGGGCCTTGGCGGCGACCGGGTCGGCCCAGACGTCGGCGCCGTGGACGAGCACGGTGCCCTGGTCCGGCCGGAGCAGGCCGGTGACCATCGACAGGGTGGTGGTCTTGCCGGCGCCGTTGGGGCCGACCAGTCCGACGAACGCCCCGGACGGCAGCTCCAGGCTGAGCCCGGCGACGGCGGCCTGGGTGCCGAAGTGCTTCCACAGGCCCTGGATGGACACGGCCGAGGGCACGGGGGCGGCGGGGACGGGGGACGGCGGCGGCGCTGACGCCTGCATGGCGGCTCTTTCTGCTGGTGGTCGGACCGGTCGGGGCGGGTGCAGGTTCCATGATCGACACGGGCCCGACGACAGCCTGCCACCGTCCGGCCCGGCCTGTCTCCTGTGGCGATGCCCCCCGTGTGTCGGAGCCAAACGGGTGAGGCGAGCGGCCGACGGGACCGGGCGCGGGCCCGGTCGCCGCGGGTTTTCGGGAAAAGACCGCCCGATGCGCGGAATTGGCAACTACTCAGGTCGCCCGTTCGTCCTGCACTATGAGAGTCGAGTGAACGGGGAGGGACCGTGGTCGCGCGGGCGTATCGGGAGGTGGCGGATGGCCGTTCAGCCGTGGGGTGACCAGGGCCACGGGATGGCCAAGCCGCCCGCGTCCATGCCGCCCGTCCCGGGGATGCCGCCCGCCGCTCCGCCGCACATGGCGCCGTCGCACGCCGCGATGCAGCAGTCGGCGATGCGCGCGGCGACCGCGGACCGCGAGCGGACGGTGGACGTGCTGAAGGCCGCGTTCGCGGAGGGCCGGCTGAGCGCCGCGGAGTACGGCGACCGGTTCGACGCGGCGAGCACCGCGCAGACCTACGGCCAGCTCGCCCGGCTGGTCGCCGACCTGCCGTCCGGCCCGATGGTGGCCCCGCAGATGATGGCGCCGCCGATGGCCGGACCGGTCGCCGTCCCGGTGCCGCCGACCTTCCTGGCCCCGCCGCCGGCGCGCCGGACCAACGCCGTCGCGGTGACCTCGCTCGTGCTCGGCCTGCTCTGCGTGCCGACCGGCGGCCTGCTGGGGGTGCCGGCCGTGATCGCCGGCCACATCGGCCGCAAGCAGGCGGCGGAGCGCAACGAGGAGGGTGACGGCATGGCCGTCACCGGGATCGTCTTCGGCTGGCTGTCGATCGCCTTCTGGGCCCTGATCTTCACCATGGTGGTCATGTTCGGCTGACCGCCGGACGCCCGCGCGGCGGCCGTCCCGAGTGGCGGCGTCCCCCTCGGTGTGGTAGGGCGGTAGAAGGCGACCCGACACCGGGCGGCCGCGCGCGGGACATCCGGGCGACACCCGGCCGACGGCCGCCACCTGCGGCGTTGCATTTGTTTTGACCGAGCCCGATGCGCTAGGTACGCTCTGACCTTGTGCCTGGGGTGTCCCCGGGTCCTTGTGCGTGCATGCACACCGGTCGCCGCGCCGAGCCGGAGCGCCTCCCAGCGCGCCGCGCGTAGAGCGCCGTCGCTGTACATCAGCCCACGGGATTCCGTGCCGGAAAAAACCCAACACACCCGACCGCGTGGGTCGACCACGGGGCCGTGTGACGAGGGAATCACCACAGGTTAGTTCCACCAAGCCTTGGCACACAGAAAACGGAGAAACGGTGCCTACGATCCAGCAGCTGGTCCGAAAGGGCCGGCAGGACAAGGTCGAGAAGAACAAGACTCCCGCGCTGAAGGGTTCCCCGCAGCGCCGTGGGGTCTGCACGCGTGTGTACACGACCACCCCGAAGAAGCCGAACTCGGCCCTTCGTAAGGTCGCCCGTGTGCGCCTCACCAGCGGGATCGAGGTCACCGCTTACATCCCGGGCGAGGGCCACAACCTGCAGGAGCACTCCATCGTGCTGGTTCGCGGTGGTCGTGTGAAGGACCTTCCTGGTGTCCGCTACAAGATCATCCGCGGTTCGCTCGACACCCAGGGTGTCAAGAACCGCAAGCAGGCTCGCAGCCGCTACGGCGCCAAGAAGGAGAAGTAAGAATGCCTCGTAAGGGCCCCGCCCCGAAGCGCCCGGTCATCATCGACCCGGTCTACGGCTCCCCGGTCGTCACCCAGCTGGTCAACAAGATCCTGCTGCACGGCAAGCGCTCCACCGCCGAGCGGATCGTCTACGGCGCCCTCGAGGGCGTCCGTGAGAAGACCGGCTCGGACCCGGTCGTCGCGCTGAAGCGTGCGCTGGAGAACGTCAAGCCGGCCCTCGAGGTCAAGTCCCGCCGTGTCGGTGGCGCGACCTACCAGGTTCCGGTCGAGGTCCGTCCGGGCCGCGCCAGCACCCTGGCGCTGCGCTGGATGGTCGGCTACTCGCGCGCGCGTCGCGAGAAGACCATGACCGAGCGCCTGATGAACGAGATCCTCGACGCCAGCAACGGCCTGGGCGCTTCGGTGAAGCGTCGCGAGGACACCCACAAGATGGCCGAGTCCAACAAGGCCTTCGCGCACTACCGCTGGTAGTCCCTACCCCGTCACTAGACAGAGAGAGAACGAGCCACCATGGCTGCAACCTCCCTTGACCTCGCCAAGGTCCGCAACATCGGGATCATGGCGCACATCGACGCGGGCAAGACCACCACCACCGAGCGGATCCTGTTCTACACCGGCGTGTCGTACAAGATCGGTGAGGTCCACGATGGCGCTGCCACCATGGACTGGATGGAGCAGGAGCAGGAGCGCGGCATCACGATCACGTCGGCCGCGACGACCTGTCACTGGACCGTCGACGATGCCGACCACACCATCAACATCATCGACACCCCGGGTCACGTCGACTTCACCGTCGAGGTGGAGCGTTCGCTGCGCGTCCTCGACGGTGCCGTGACGGTGTTCGACGGTGTCGCCGGTGTCGAGCCCCAGTCCGAGACCGTGTGGCGGCAGGCTGACCGCTACGGCGTCCCGCGCATCTGCTTCATCAACAAGCTGGACCGCACGGGCGCCAACTTCTTCTTCTGCGTCCAGACCATCGTGGACCGCCTCGGCGCCACCCCGCTGGTCATGCAGCTCCCGATCGGTGCCGAGGCGGACTTCCAGGGCGTTGTCGACCTGGTCCGCATGAAGGCGCTGGTCTGGTCCGCCGAGGCCGCCAAGGGCGAGATGTACGACATCGTCGACATCCCGGCCGAGCTGCAGGAGCAGGCGGACGAGTACCGCGAGGCGCTGATCGACACGGTGTCGAACGTCAGCGACGAGATCATGGAGCTCGCCCTCGAGGGCGAGGACATCCCGGTCGAGCTGCTGCAGACGGCGATCCGCAAGGGCACGCTGAACTCGGACTTCACCCCGATCTTCTGCGGCACCGCGTTCAAGAACAAGGGCGTCCAGCCCCTGCTCGACGCCGTCGTCAAGTACCTGCCGTCCCCGCTGGACATCGAGTCCATCGAGGGCACCAAGCCGGGCGACGACACCGTCAAGATCTCCCGCAAGGCCTCGGACGACGAGCCGCTCGCCGCGCTCGCGTTCAAGATCATGTCGGACCCGCACCTCGGCAAGCTCACCTTCGTCCGGGTCTACTCGGGCCGCCTGGAGTCCGGCACCTCGGTGCTGAACGCCGTCAAGGGCAAGAAGGAGCGCATCGGCAAGATCTACCGCATGCACGCGAACAAGCGTGAGGAGATCGACTCGGTGGGCGCCGGCGACATCATCGCCGTCATGGGCCTGAAGCAGACCACCACCGGTGAGACGCTGTCCGACGAGAAGAACCCGGTCATCCTGGAGTCCATGGACTTCCCGGCCCCGGTCATCCGCGTCGCGATCGAGCCCAAGTCCAAGGGTGACCAGGAGAAGCTGGGTGTTGCCATCCAGCGTCTCGCCGAGGAGGACCCGTCCTTCCAGGTCAACACGGACGAGGAGACCGGCCAGACCATCATCGCGGGTATGGGCGAGCTGCACCTCGAGGTGCTCGTCGACCGTATGCGCCGTGAGTTCAAGGTCGAGGCCAACGTCGGCAAGCCGCAGGTCGCGTACCGCGAGACCATCCGCCAGGCGGTCGAGCGCATCGACTACACCCACAAGAAGCAGACCGGTGGTTCCGGTCAGTTCGCCAAGGTGCAGATCGCGATCGAGCCGCTCGAGCAGGCCGAGGGCTACGAGTTCGTCAACCTGGTCACCGGTGGCCGCGTCCCGCGCGAGTACATCCCGTCGGTCGACGCCGGCTGCCAGGAGGCCATGGAGTTCGGCATCCTCGCCGGCTACCCGCTGCAGGGTGTCCGCGTGAAGCTGCTCGACGGTGCCGCGCACGACGTCGACTCCTCCGAGCTCGCGTTCAAGATCGCCGGTTCGATGGCCTTCAAGGAAGGCGCGCGGAAGGCCAAGCCGGTCCTCCTCGAGCCGATGATGGCCGTCGAGGTCACCACGCCCGAGGACTACATGGGCGACGTGATCGGCGACATCAACTCTCGCCGTGGCCAGATCCGGTCCATGGACGAGCGTCACGGTGCCCGCGTCGTCACGGCGCTGGTGCCCCTCTCCGAGATGTTCGGCTACGTCGGTGACCTGCGCAGCAAGACCTCCGGTCGCGCGAGCTACTCGATGCAGTTCGACTCGTACGCCGAGGTTCCGCGGAACGTGGCGGACGACATCATCGCGAAGGCCAAGGGCGAGTGACGTCCCGACTTTCGGGACGATAACCACCCCTTAGGCTATTAGGAGGCAACCCGGGAGGATCCGGTTCGGATCCTCCCGGGGCCTCCGGCCCCCCCACCAGCGGGACGGCACGGGATGTCCTCCGGACAACCCGCACCACAACCGATCAAAGACCAACTGACGTCACCACGGCGTACAGAACTGTCCTCAGGAGGACTCAGTGGCGAAGGCGAAGTTCGAGCGGACGAAGCCCCACGTCAACATCGGCACCATCGGTCACATCGACCACGGTAAGACCACGCTGACCGCGGCCATTACCAAGGTGCTGCACGACGCGTACCCGGAGATCAACCCCTTCACGCCGTTCGACCAGATCGACAAGGCGCCGGAGGAGCGGCAGCGCGGTATCACCATCTCCATCGCGCACGTCGAGTACCAGACCGAGGCGCGCCACTACGCCCACGTCGACTGCCCGGGTCACGCGGACTACATCAAGAACATGATCACCGGTGCCGCCCAGATGGACGGTGCCATCCTGGTGGTCGCCGCCACCGACGGCCCGATGCCGCAGACCAAGGAGCACGTCCTCCTGGCCCGCCAGGTCGGCGTTCCGTACATCGTCGTCGCCCTGAACAAGGCCGACATGGTGGACGACGAGGAGATCCTGGAGCTCGTCGAGCTCGAGGTCCGCGAGCTGCTCTCCGAGTACGAGTTCCCGGGCGACGACCTGCCGGTCGTCCGCGTCTCCGCGCTGAAGGCGCTGGAGGGCGACAAGGAGTGGGGCGAGAAGCTCCTCGGCCTGATGCACGCGGTCGACGAGAACATCCCGACCCCGGCCCGCGCCGTGGACCAGCCGTTCCTGATGCCGATCGAGGACGTCTTCACGATCACCGGTCGTGGCACCGTCGTCACCGGTCGTATCGAGCGCGGTATCCTCAAGGTCAACGAGACCGTCGACATCATCGGCATCAAGACCGAGAAGACCACCACCACGGTCACCGGCATCGAGATGTTCCGCAAGCTGCTCGACGAGGGCCAGGCCGGTGAGAACGTCGGTCTGCTGCTCCGTGGCATCAAGCGCGAGGACGTCGAGCGCGGCCAGGTCATCATCAAGCCGGGTTCGGTCACCCCGCACACCGACTTCGAGGCCCAGGCCTACATCCTGTCGAAGGACGAGGGTGGCCGCCACACCCCGTTCTTCAACAACTACCGCCCGCAGTTCTACTTCCGTACCACGGACGTGACCGGCGTCGTGACCCTCCCCGAGGGCACCGAGATGGTCATGCCGGGCGACAACACCGCCATGACGGTCGCGCTGATCCAGCCGATCGCCATGGAGGAGGGCCTGAAGTTCGCCATCCGTGAGGGTGGCCGCACCGTCGGCGCCGGCCAGGTCACCAAGATCATCAAGTAATTGGTGTTCTGACCTGCCTGGACCGCACAGGCGATCCGAAGGGCCCCGCACCCCCCTGGGTGTGCGGGGCCCTTCGGCGTTCCCGGCCGGCTCCGGAGCGCAGCCGCGCCTCGGACGCGCGGCTTCTGGATAAACTGAGCGACCCCGCGGCCCTCCCCCGAACAGGGCTGACCGGGGTCCTCCGCGCCCCACCCGTCGAAAGCGCTCCGGAAATGGCCTCTCCTCCGCTCCTGACGAAGCCCTCCTTGCTCCGGCGCCGTGCCGCCGCTCGCGGGATAGGCGGGGCGGCCGAGGGCGGACCGGCCGGGCGTCCGCGCCTGTACGCCCTCGACGGGATGCGCCTGTTCGCGGCGCTGAGCGTGGTCTCCTTCCACTGGGCGGCCTATGTGGACGTCTCCGGGGTGTGGGAGGGGGTGACGCCCAAGGACGCGCTGCCCCTGCTGAACAGGGTGGCGGCCTACGGCTGGCTGGGTGTCGAACTCTTCTTCGTCATCAGCGGCTTCGTGATCTGCATGAGCTGCTGGGGCAAGCGGCCCGGCGAGTTCTTCGTCTCCCGGGTGGTCCGCCTCTACCCGGGCTACTGGGTGGGCGTCCTGCTCACCGGCTTCGTGGTGCTCACCTTCAAGGAGTACGCCCGGACGTTCGCGGCGAAGGGCCTGCACGTCGACACCGTCCTCGCCAACCTGACCATGCTTCAGGAGCCGCTCGGCCTGCGGCACGTCGACGGCGTCTACTGGACGCTCTGGGTCGAGATGCGGTTCTACCTGCTGTTCGCCCTGGTGGTGGCGACCGGCCTCACCTACCGCAGGGTGGTGGCGTTCTGCGGGATCTGGACCATCCTCGCCGTCCTCGCGCCGCAGGCCGGGATCCCGTTGCTGGCCACGATCGCCATGCCCGACGGGGCGCCGTTCTTCATCGCCGGCGTCGCCATGTTCCTGATGTACCGCTTCGGCCAGAACCTGCTGCTGTGGGGGATCGTCGGCTTCTCCTGGATCCTCGCGCTGTCCCGCCTGCGCCACCTGCGGGAGGTCTACGTCGAGGTCCTCGGCCACGGGCTGTCCTGGTACGTCATGGCCGCCGCGGTGACCGCCGCCTTCGGGCTGGTGCTCGGCGCGGCGCTCGGCCTGTTCGACCGGATCCAGTGGAAGCGGCTGACCGTCGCGGGGGCGCTCACCTATCCGCTGTACCTGATCCACCAGGAGATCGGCTGGACGGTGATCCACGTCCTGCGCCTGAACCGGGTCGGGGTCGCGGCGGCCCTCGGGATCACGCTGGTCCTGGTGCTGCTGACGGCCTGGACGATCCACCGGGTGGTCGAGCGGCCGGTCTCCGGACTCCTCAAGAACGCGCTGGACCGTTCGATGGCGACGCTTCGCAGGGCCTCGGACGAACCGCCGGCACTGGGGTCCTGAGGGGACGGGTCAGGATGAATGCGACGCTCAGAACGCATTCATGCGGTGCTGAAAACCTGCTGTTAGCCTGACCGCGATCACCCGGTCGGCACAGGCGGCTCACCTCTTCTCCCACCCGCCGTTCCACCAGGCCGGGACCCGGGCGCGGGCTGCCGATGTCCGATCGATCGCTTTCGAGACCCAAGGGACGAGGCGACACCTGATGTTCAACGCAGCAGCCCACGACGCGGGGAAGGCGGCCGAGGGGCCGGCGCCGCTGTTGTCGGTCGTCATGCCGATCTACAACGAGCAGGAGGCCCTGCCGCTCACCGTCGAGCGGCTGCGGCCGATCCTGGACGACCTGGGGATCGGCTACGAGGTCGTCGGCGTCGACGACGGCAGCACCGACGCCACCCCGGCGATCATGCAGAAGGTGCGCCAGGACTGGCCGCAGTTCCGGATCGTCCGCTTCGCCCGCAACTCCGGGCACCAGGCCGCGCTGACCGCCGGCATCCACCGCGCCTTCGGCGACTACGTGGTGTCCATCGACGCCGACCTCCAGGACCCGCCGGAGAAGATCCCCGAGATGCTCTCGCTCGCGCGGGAGCGCAACCTCGACGTCGTCTACGGCGTGCGCGGCGACCGCGGCACCGACACCGCCTTCAAGCGCCGCACCGCCGGCGCCTACTACTGGCTGATGCGCAAGCTGGTCGGCAAGAAGATGCCGAACCAGGCCGGCGACTTCCGCCTGCTCAGCCGCGCCGCGGTGAACGCCCTCAAGGCGATGCCCGAGCACCAGCCGGTCTACCGCCTGCTGGTGCCGTGGCTGGGCTTCCCCAGCGGCGAGGTCGTCTACGTGCGCGAGGAGCGGGTCGCCGGTTCGACCCACTACCCGCTCTCCAAGATGGTCCGGCTCGCCCTCGACAGCATCACCAACTTCTCCGCCGCCCCGCTGCGGCTCGCCACCTGGCTCGGCATGCTGAGCTTCGTGCTCTGCGTCGCGCTCGGCATCTACACTGCGGTCGAGTACGTGCGCGGCGAGACCGTGCCCGGATGGTCCTCACTGTTCGTCGGGATGCTGTTCCTGGGCGCCGTCCAGCTGATCTGCATCGGCCTGCTCGGCGAGTACGTCGGCCGGATCTACTCGGCGGCCCAGGCCCGTCCGGCGTACTTCGTCGGCTACGACTCGGCCGAGGAGACCGACGACGGGACGCGCAGGGTCTCCGCCTACGCGATGTGACCCCCGACCCGGCCGGGGCCGCGCGCCCCGCCGCGGGCCGGGCCGACAGCCGGGGCCGGCCGGGCGACGCAGTGGCGCAGGAGAAGTGGACGATGGGGACGACTGACGGCACCGCACCCGCGCCGGACGCGCGGTCCGCCACGCCGGGGCGCTGCGGCGCCGGCGCCGCACCGGGGGCCGAGGACGCCCCGCGCGCACCGGGCGCCCGGCTGCTCGGGTTCCTGCCCGCCGTCGCGGCCTACGCCCTGCTGGTCGCTCTGCTGGCGGCTGCCGACACCTCCTTCGGCGACATCGCCCGCTACACGGGCTACGTGCTCTGGGGCGTCCTGCTGCCCGGCACGCTGGTGTTCCGCGCGCTCCGCCGCCGGCCGCACACGCTGCTGGAGGACCTCGCCCTCGGCGCGGTGGTCGGTCTGGCCCTCGAACTGCTCGCCTGGGCCGTGCTGGTCGGCCTCGGCCTCCAGTCGGTGGCCGTCGCCTGGCCGCTGGCCGTGGTGGTCCCGTTCCTCGCGGTGCCGGGGCTGCGGCGGCACTGGTTCCCGCGCGGCCACCGCCGGATGCCGGCCGGCTGGTCCTGGTCGGTCGCCGGCACGGTCGGGCTCACCAGCGGCTACCTGTACGCGGTCTTCCTGAGCAGGAACCCGGTGCTGCCGGACACCGAGACCACCCGGCAGTACATCGACCTGCCGTACCTGCTCTCGCTGGCCGGCAACGCCAAGCACCACATGCCGCCGACCTTCCCGCAGGCCGCCGGGGAACCGCTGCACTACCACTGGTTCACCTTCGTCCACATGGCCATGGGGGATCTGGTCGGGCACCTCGACCTGCCGGTGATCCAGATGCGGCTGATGGTGCCCGCGCTGGCCGCGCTCGCCATGGTGGTCACCGCCGTGGTGGCCCACCGGCTGACCGGCCGGCCGTGGGCCGGCCCGGTCGCGGCCCTGCTGATCTTCGCGGTGGGCGAGTTCGGCGCGGGCTACCCGAACGACTCGCCGAGCTGGACCTTCGGGGCCCCGGCCGTGCCGCTGATGATGTGGGCGAGCCTGTCACTGACGTACAGTCAGCCGCTGCTGATGGCCCTGGTGGGCGTGGTCGGCGACGCGCTGCGCGGCCGCGGCGAGGGGGAGACCGGAGGGGACGGCGGGGTCCCCGCGCTCGGCCGGGGCGCCTTCGTCCTGACCGCCCTGTTCGCGCTGGCCTCCAGCGCGGCCAAGGCGAGTTCGCTGCCGGTGACACTGGCCGCCCTGGCGTTCGCGGGCCTGATGGTGCTGATCGGCACCCGGCGCGTCCCGTGGACCGTCGTCTGGCTCGGCGCGATCGTCGCCGGCGCCCAACTCTTCGCCACCGCCGTGCTGTTCCGCTTCGAGAGCTACGGCCTCGAAGCGGTGCCCTTCGGCAACATCGCCAAGTACTGGGCCGATCCGCAGCAGAGCCGTACCGCCGCGACGCAGAGCGTGGTGGTCGCCGCCACCCTGGTCGCGTTCCTGCTCAACCACCAGCTCCGGATGGCGGGGATGATCCCGCTGCTGCGGCGCCGGCGGCTCGGGCTGGAGCCGGCCCAGTGGTTCCTGCTCGGCGGAGCCGTCGCCGGGCCGGCGGCGTATCTGGTGGTCAACGGCTTCAACTCCAGCTACTTCACGCTCGCCGGGCTCTCCTTCGGCGTGCTGCTGTCCGCCTGGGGCTGCACCGAGGTCTTCGAGCGCGCCGCGCTGCCCGCCCGGGGCAGGGCCGCGCTGGCCGTCGGCACGCTCGCCTTCGTCCTGCTGCTCACCTACGGCATCCACCACCACGCCGACGACTGGGCGGCGTTCGCCCTGACGGCGGTCGGCGACCCCGGGGGCGCCGCGTCCTACGCCGCGCTGGTGCCGTCGCTGGCCGCGGCCGCGGCGCTCGCGGGCGTCGCGGGGGTGTGCGGCCTGCTGTGGTGGGCCGCGGGCCGGGTGCTGCCCGCCCTGCGCCGTCGCGGCGGCCTCGTCCTGCTCACCGGGGCGTTGGCGGCGGGCGCGCCCGCGCTGCTGCTCGACGTACGGCAGGCCGGGGAGCTGCCGTGGGACGGCGCCTGGCCGCTGCCCGCCAGCCAGGTGCAGGCCGCGCGCTGGGTGCGCGCGCACAGCGCACCCGGGGACGTGCTCGCCACCAACACCCACTGCCGCTCGGACACCGACTACGCCCACCCCGGGGCGCAGTGCACGAACGCGCTGTCGTTCTACCTGAGCGCCTACTCGGAGCGCTCGGTGCTGGTGGAGGGCTGGGCCTACTCGCCGCGGCTGATGTCCGAGAAGTCCGGCAGCTTCTGGGACCAGCAGCTGCTCGCGCTGAACGACGACGCCGTCTACCGGCCGACCGCCGACGTCCTCGGCCGGCTGCGCGACGGGCACGGCGTCCGCTACGTCGTGGTGAACCGCAGGACCGGGCCGGAGTCGCCGGCCCTGAAGACCCTCAGCACACAGGTCTTCGACAACGGCCGGATGGCCGTGTACGAGCTCTCCTGACCCGACTCCGAAGAAACATTGGGCATCCAGATGGTCTCCACCGAAAAGCCCCCCGCGGCCGCGCCGGACCAGCGGCCGGCGGCGCCGCCGACCGCCACGGTCAAGCGCCAGCTCCCGTCGTTCGCGGTGATCGGCGTGCTGAGCACGCTGTTCTACCTCGGCCTGTACGTGGTCGCGCGCTGGTTCGTCGACGCGCAGGTGGCGAACCTCGTCGCACTCGCGGTGAGCGCGGTCGCCAACACCGCCGCCAACCGGCGCTTCACCTTCGGCATCACCGGCAGCGACGGCGCCGTCAAGCACCAGTTGCAGGGCGCGGTGGCGTTCCTGATCGGGCTGGGGCTGAGCGCCGGGGTGCTGGCCCTGCTGGACCGGGCCGTGCCGGACGCCTCCAAGGCGGTCGAGGTCGGCGGACTGATCGTGGCCAACGGCCTGGCCACGGTGGTGCGCTTCCTGCTGCTGAAGGTCTGGGTCTTCAAGGACTGAGGCCTCGGGGCCCTCAGGCCCCTTCGGGAGCCGCCGCGCGGGGCCGCGCCCACGGCAGGGTGCGGTCCCGCAGCCGCAGCGCCGGCTGCTCCACGCAGTGCCAGGAGAGCACCGCGAGCACGGCGGCGGCGGCCAGCGCACAGGCCAGGAAGCCGGCCTTGCCGAGGCGCGCGGCGCCGAGCAGGGCGAGCGCCTGCTCGACCGGGAAGCCGTAGATGTAGAGCCCGTACGAGTAGTCGGCGCGCCGGCCTGCTCGCCGGCACCGGTCGGGCAGCCGGGCCGCCGCCCAGAACAGCAGGTAGACCAGCGCCGGGTGGCCGAACTCGGGGTAGCCGCCGAAGCGGACGGTCACCGGCAGGACGATCGCCGCGGCCAGCGCCAGCCCGTCGTACAGCGGCACCCGGTCGGCCCACAGCCGCGCCACCGAGCCGAGCAGGAACACCAGGCCGAGGTGGAGCAGCAGGGAGCCGCTGAGCGGGCCGAGGCCGGGCACGGCGATCGAGGGGCCGGCCGTCGGGTCGGCGGGGGAGGGCGGGTCGGCGAGGCCGGAGGCGGTGAGCAGCCAGAGCCCGGCCGTCGCGACCAGCAGGACGCGGCGGTGGCGGCGCAGCACGCCGAGGGCGGCGAGCAGGCCGACCACGAGGTAGAAGAGCATTTCGTACTTGAGCGACCACAGGGCGCCGTTGAAGCTGTGGTCGAAGTTGGTGCCGCGGCGCACGCCTTCGGCGAGCACCCCGGAGACGTCCCAGCCGGCGGTGGGGGAGCCGCTGCCGAGGCTGGTGATGTAGCCGGCCGGGCCGTCGGGGCGGCTCCAGAAGCCGGCCAGGGTGCCGTGCTGCCGGTAGTAGAGCGGCGGGGTGAGCACGAGCGCGCAGAACAGCAGCGAGACGAACAGGCCGGGCAGGATGCGCAGGGCGCGGTGCCAGGCGTAGCGCAGCGGCGGGAGCGCGGCCGCGCTGCCGGTGATCATGAAGCCGGACAGCGCGAAGAAGCCGAGGACGGCGGTCTTGCCGACGTCCGTGGTCCCGCCGCTCCACTCCCACAGCGGGTCCAGCGGGCCCCAGCCGACCGGCCAGACGTGCGAGAAGATCACGGCGGCGGCCAGCAGCAGCCGCAGCGCGCCGAAGCTGTTGGTCCGGCCGGTGGTGAGCTGCGCGAGGGTGCCGCGCGGGCGGAGCAGGGGATGGCCCTGGGGGCGCGTGCTCATGGCTTCCCGACGGAGGGGGTGGGAGGAACCGGAGGGGGCGGACCGTGCGGCCCGCCCCCGTCACGCGAAAAGCCCGGGGTCAGGCGGTCTGCGCCTGCCACAGGGCGCGGACGGACTGGCGCAGCGAGCGCTTCGGCACCCAGCCCAGGTGGTCGCGGGCGGCGAGGACGTCCATCTGCTGCCACTCGGTCTCCGGGCCGGTGCCCTCCGGGGCGGGGACCTCGGTGACCGCGGTCGGCACGCCGCTCTCCTCGATCAGGAGGTCGACCAGCTGCCGGGCGGCGGCGGCCGAGCCGCTGCCGATGTTGAGCACCGGCGGGACGCGGCGGCCGGCGGCCAGGCCCTCGGCGGCGAGCTGCACGGCGTCCAGGGTGTCGATCAGGTCGACGAAGTCGCGCTGGGCGCTGAGCGGCTGGAGCGACAGCTCGGCGGTGGCGCCGGCCAGGCGGGCGGTGTCGAGCTTGGCGGCCATCACGCCGAGCAGGCTGTGGCCGGGCTGGCCGGCGCCGACGACGTTGCCGAGCCGCAGCACGACCGCGTCCAGCCGGCCGGACTCGGCGGCGCGCACGACGGCCTCGGTGGCGGCGAGCTTGAGCCGGCCGTACTCCATCACCGGGGCCGGCTCGTCCTGCTCGTGCTGGCTGACGCCGACCGGCGCCATGCCGTACTCGTGCACGCTGCCGAGGTGGACCAGCCGGGCCGGGGCGGCCATCGCGGCGACGGCCTCGATCAGCCGCTCGGTGAGCACGACGTTGGCCTCGTGCATCTGCTCGTCGGTGAGGCCCCACATGCCGCCGGCGGCGTTGACGACGGTGTCGATCCGCTCGCGGTCGAACAGCTCGGCCAGCTCGGCCGGGTCGGCGGTGGACAGGTCGAAGGCGGCGAACCGGCCGGGGGCCGGGACCTCGGGGGCCTTGCGGGCGACGCTGAGGACCTCGATGCCCTGCTCCAGGAGCCGGTCGCCGAGCAGTCGGCCGATGAAGCCGGTGCCGCCGAGGACGGCGTAGCGGGCCGGGGCCGGGTGCGGGGTGGTCATGGCAGGGGACTCCCTAGATGGCGGTGCTCGGCGGGGGGACGGGCTCGGCGCGGCCGGTTCGGCGGCCGAGGCTCAGCGGGGCTGGCCCGCGGTGCTGGTGGCGTTGCGCAGCAGGGTCTTGGCGCCGTCCCACTGCCCGGCGCGCATCGCGCCCGGGACCAGGGTGAGCGCGTGGATGCGGGCCGACAGGTGCAGCCGGGAGGCCTTGGCGGCGCGGTGCCAGCCGTGCGCGTCGAGCCGGTCGGCGGCGTCCAGGAAGTAGCGGCGGGCCTCGGTGAAGCGCGAGCCGCTGAACGCCGAGGACGTGGAGGCGGAGACCGCGTGGCGGCGGTACTGGAACGCCTTGGTGTCGTCGACGACCATGTGCTCGCCGGCCTGCAGCAGGTCGATGACCAGCGCGAGGTCCTGGATGATCTCCAGGTTGTCCCGGAAGCCGGCGGTCTTCACGGCGTCGGTGCGCCAGCAGATCGCCGGGAAGTACAGCCAGTTGCCGCGGAGCAGGCTGACCGCGAGCTCCTCGCCGCCGAGCAGCCGGCGGCCCTGGATCTTGGGCGCGTACAGCCGCCGCTTGGCCTCGTCGGCCAGCGTGGAGCTCACCTTGCCGGTGCTGTCGATGACGTCGACGCCGGGCTGCACCATGGCGACCCGCGGGTACTGCTCCAGGATGGAGCGGACGTTGGCCACGTAGTTGGGCAGCATGATGTCGTCGGTGCCCATGAACACCAGGTGCTCGTACTCGGCCAGGCCCAGGCACTTGCGGTAGTTGCCGGTGACGCCGAGGTTCTGCTCGTTGCGGAAGTAGCGCACCCGGTCGTCGTCGAGCTGCGCGAACCACTCCGGGACCCCGGGCTCCTTGCCGTCGTCCACGACGGTCAGCCGCCAGTCGCCGTCGGTCTGGGCCAGCACGCTGCGCACCGCGGCCTGCATCAGCGCGACGTCGCCGTAGTACGGAAGCAGGATTTCCAGTGTCGTCATGGGGGGCACATCCGCTGGTCGGAGTCGGGGCAGGGACAGGGGAGACCCTGCGGCGGGCCCATCATACTGAGCCGTTCGGGGCCGTCCGCCCGCCGCCGTCCCGTCCCCCGGCACGACGGTGCCCGGGCCGCCGCGGAGGGCGGACCCGGGCAGGGGCGAGGGTCGGGCGGAGGGTCAGGAGACGGCCAGGCCCGCGGTGTACTCCTGGCAGAGCGCGTAGTCCGGCAGCAGGCCGCCGGCGATCGCCTCGGCCAGCGAGGGGGCGACCCCGTCCTTGGCGGAGAGCCGCGGTTCCTCCACCGGCCACCGGATCCCCAGGTCCGGGTCGAGCGGGTGGACGCCGTGCTCGCCGACCGGGTTGTAGGTCTGCGAGCAGATGTAGGACAGCGCGGCGCCGTCGGTCAGCGCGCAGAACCCGTGGCCGAGGCCCTCGCAGACGTAGAGGGACTTGCGCTCGACGTCGTCGAGCCGGACGAGCTCCCACGTGCCGAAGGTCGGGGATCCGACCCGCAGGTCGACGACCACGTCGAGCACGGCGCCGCGCACGCAGCTGACGTACTTGGCCTGGCCGGGCGGGACGTCGGCGAAGTGGATGCCGCGGACGACGCCGCGAGCGGAGATCGACAGGTTGCCCTGGGCGAGGCGCAGCGGGTGGCCGACCGCCTCGGAGAGCATGTCGAAGCGGTACCACTCCATGAACATGCCGCGCGGGTCCCCGAGTTGCTTCGGGGTGATCTCTAACGCCCCGGGGACGGACAGCTCGCGGAGCTTCATTGCCGGGTCTCCTCCTCCAACAGGGCGATCAGGTAGTCGCCGTAGCCGCTCTTGCGCAGCGGCTCGGCCAGCTCGCGCAGCTGCTCGGAGCCGATCAGGCCGGCCCGCCAGGCGGCCTCCTCGATGCAGCCGATCTTGAAGCCCTGGCGCTCCTCGATGACCCGGACGAACTCGGAGGCCTGGACCATCGAGACGAAGGTGCCGGTGTCCAGCCAGGCGGTGCCGCGGTCGAGGGTGGTGACGTGCAGCTCGCCGGCCTTGAGGTACTCCTCGTTGACGGCGGTGATCTCCAGCTCGCCGCGGGCGCTCGGCTTCAGGCCGGCCGCGATCTTGACCACGCGGTTGTCGTAGAAGTACAGGCCGGGGACGGCGTAGCGGGACTTGGGCTGCGCGGGCTTCTCCTCGATGGAGATGACCTGGCCGTTGTCGTCGAACTCGACCACGCCGTAGGCGGTCGGGTCGGCGACGGGGTAGGCGAAGACGCGGCCGCCGACCGGCTCGGTGTGCTGCGAGAGGCGGGTGCCGAGGCCGCTGCCGTGGAAGATGTTGTCGCCGAGGATCAGCGCGACGGGCTCGTCGCCGATGAAGTCGGCGGCCAGGACGAACGCCTGGGCGATGCCCTCGGGCTTCTCCTGGACGGCGTACTCCAGCGTGAGGCCGAACTGGGAGCCGTCGCCGAGCAGCCGCTGGAACTGCTCCTGGTCCTGGGGGGTCGTTATGATCAGGATCTCGCTGATCCCCGCCATGACCAGGGTCGACAGCGGGTAGTAGATCATCGGCTTGTCGAAGACGGGGAGGAGCTGCTTCGAGACTGCTCGGGTCAGCGGCCACAGTCGTGAACCGGTGCCACCCGCCAAGAGGATTCCACGCATGTCGCGAAGCTTATGACAGGTGGGGCGGCCTGCTCGGGCGAGGTCGGCGGGGGTCCTCGCCCCCGGGCGGGGGGCCGCCGGGGCACGGGTAGACTGCCCGCACTATGCGCATCCTCGTGACCGGCGGTGCCGGCTTCATCGGTTCAGAGTTCGTCCGGCAGCTGCTCGGCGCCGGCGCAACGGATCAGATCACCGTCTTCGACAAGCTCACCTATTCGGGTGTCGAGGCCAACCTGGCGCCCGTCGCCGACCACAGCGGCTACACCTTCGTCCGCGGCGACATCTGCGACCCGGAGGCCGTCGACGCGGTCATGCCCGGCCACGACGTGGTCGTCCACTTCGCGGCGGAGTCGCACGTGGACCGCTCGATCGAGGGAGCCGGTCCGTTCGTCGTCACCAACGTCCTGGGCACCCAGGTGCTGCTGGACTCGGCGAAGAAGCACGGCGTCGGCCGTTTCGTGCACGTGTCCACCGACGAGGTGTACGGCTCCATCTCCGAGGGCTCGTGGACCGAGGAGTGGCCGCTGGCCCCGAACTCCCCGTACTCCGCCTCGAAGGCCGGCTCCGACCTGCTGGCGCTCGCCTACCACCGCACCCACGGCATGGACGTGGTGGTCACCCGCTGCTCCAACAACTACGGGCACTACCAGTTCCCGGAGAAGGTCATCCCGCTGTTCACCACCAACCTGCTGGACGGCAGGAAGGTGCCGCTGTACGGCACCGGCGGCAACATCCGCGACTGGCTGCACGTCTCCGACCACTGCCGCGGCATCGAGCTGGCCATGCGCAAGGGCCGGGCCGGCGAGGTCTACAACATCGGCGGCGGCACCGAGATCACCAACAAGGAGCTGACCGGCCTGCTGCTGGAGGCCGCCGGCGCCGACTGGTCGATGGTCGAGCCGGTCGCCGACCGCAAGGGCCACGACCTGCGCTACTCGCTGGACATCAGCAAGATCGGCGAGGAGCTCGGCTACGCGCCGCAGGTCCGCTTCGAGGACGGTCTCGCCGCCACCATCGCGTGGTACCGGGACAACCGCGCCTGGTGGGAGCCGCTGAAGGCCAAGGCCGCCCTGCGATGACCAATCCGGTGTCCAAGCTGCTCGGGGCACTGCCCCCGGGTGTCCGGCTCGTCCTCGGCGGCACCGTCGTGCTCGGTGCCTCGTCGTACATCTTCCTGGCGCTGGCCGGGCACAGCTTGGACACCGACCAGGTCGCGGGCGTCAACGTCCTGTGGACCCTGGTGATGTCCGTCGGGTACGGCCTGTTCACACCGGTCGAGCTGGAGCTGAACCGCTTGGTCGCCGCCCGGGACGTGGCCGGCAACGGCCCGGGCCCGGCGATCCGGCGGATCCTGCTGGCCACCCTGGCGGTGCTGGCCGTGGTCCTGGCCGGCGTCGCCGTCGCGGCCCGGCCGATCGCCGACCGGTTCTTCGACGGCGACCTCGGACTGGTCGCCGGGCTGGGCGGCGCCATGGTGGGCCTGGCGATCAGCTCGGTGGCGCGCGGCGCGCTGGCCGGGCTCGGCCACTTCGGCGCCTACGGCATGCAGCTCGCCGTCGACGGCGGGCTGCGGATCGGCCTGGCCGCGCTGATCCCGCTGTTCGGCGTGCACTCGCCGACGGCGTTCGCGCTGATCCTGGTGGTCGCCCCGCTGTCGGCCTCGGTGATCGGCCTGCGCAAGGTGATCGCCGACCGGCGCGGCGGCCCGGCCCCGGTCTGGCGGGACGTCACCGCGGGCCTGGGGCTGCTGACGGCCTCGATGCTGCTCTCCCAGCTGATGGTCAACGCCGTGGTGGTGAGCGTCAGCGGGCTCTCGCCGTCGTCGAAGGCGCTGATCGCCGCGCTGGCCAACGCGGTGGTGCTGGCCCGCGTCCCGCTGTTCGCCTACGCGGCGATCCAGGCCTCGCTGGTCTCCTCGCTGTCCGGTGCGGCGGCCGCCGGCAACCAGGCGGAGTTCCGCAGGATGCTGCTGCGCACCGGCGGGATCGTGGTCGCGATGTGCGCGGCGGCCGGCGTGCCGACGGTGCTGCTCGGCCCGTGGGCCGTCCAGGTGCTCTTCAAGGCGCAGGACGTGCTGGGCGCGACGGACTTCCTCTGGCTGGTGGCGGGCACCCTCTGCTTCATGCTGGCGACCGTGTTCGGCCAGGCGCTGCTGTCGCTGGGCCGCCACCAGCGCCAGCTGTTCGCCTGGCTGGCGGGCACCGTTGTCCTGGTCGCCGTCGTCCTGCTGCCCGGGGAGATCGCCACCCGGGCCGAACTCGCCTACCTGGCTGGTGCCGGAGTGAGCGCGGCTGCCATGCTATGGGCGCTGGCGCGTTCGATGGCCGCCCCGGTCCCCGCGGTGGCGGAGCAACGGGCACCTCTGGCGGCGCGTTAGCACACGGGGCGTCGGCTGCGGGGCATCGCCACGCCTTTTAAGATGTCCATACCATTTGTTGGCCACGCCACTGCCGCTGAAAGGCGCTCCCAGTCGTGCAACTCTCCGTCATTACCTCGATCACCGGCGTGCTGGTGCTCGTCTACATCCTGGAGTTGCTGCGCCGGCAGCAACTCCGGGAGAAGTACGCGGCGATCTGGCTCGCGATCGGTGTCGTCGTGGCACCGCTCGGATTCTTCCCCACGATCCTGGACTCAACCGCCCGCCGGGTCGGTATCGCGTCCGGTGTCAGCCTCGTGCTGTTCGCGGGCTTCGTGCTCGTCCTGCTGGTGTCGCTGCACCTCAGCTGGGAGGCCTCCCGGCTGGAGGCGGAGACCCGCACCCTGGCCGAGGACGTCGCCATGATGCGGGCGCACCTGGCCGAGCACACCGGCTTCCCGGTCGCGGGGACGAACAACGAGGCGCGCGGCACGACCGACCCCGAGGTGAGGGCATGATCGACGGCAAGAAGGTTCTGATCATCCTTCCCGCCTGGAACGAGTCGGAGGGTCTGCCCAAGATCCTGCGCGAGATCCAGCAGAAGCTGCCCGGGGTGGACACCCTGGTGGTGGACGACGGCTCGGTGGACAACACCGCGGCCGTCGCGGCGGCGCACGGCTCCAAGGTCGCCCAGCTCCCGTACAACCTGGGCGTCGGCGGCGCGATGCGGCTCGGCTACCGCTACGCGCACCTGCACGACTACGACATCGCGCTGCAGTGCGACGCCGACGGTCAGCACGACCCCGCGTACGTCCCGACGCTGCTCGCCAAGCTCGACGAGGCCGACCTGGTCATCGGCGCGCGGTTCGCCGGCGAGGGCTCCTACAAGGTGCGCGGCCCGCGCGCCTGGGCGATGAAGCTGCTGTCGGTCGTGCTGTCCCGGGTGGCGCGCACCAAGCTCACCGACACCACCTCGGGCTTCAAGGCCTGCAACAAGCCGATGATCGAGTTCTTCTCGCAGTGGTACCCGGTCGAGTACCTCGGCGACACGATCGAGAGCATGGTCGGCGCCGCCCGCTGCGGCTTCGTGATCCGGCAGGTGCCGGTCGCGATGCGCGAGCGGACCACCGGCACCCCCAGCGCCTCCCCGATCAAGGCCACCGTCTACCTGGCCCGGGCCGGCCTGGTGCTGCTGCTGGCGATGATCCGCCGGATGCCGCCGCACCTGAAGCTGATCCAGCCGGCCACCAGGACGGCCGCCCAGCGGCGCGAGCTGGTCGGCAGGGTCTGACCCCGGCACCGGCGCGAGGCCCGGAGCGCGTGCGCCAGGCGCACACGCCCCGGGCCTCGCGCCCACCGGGCGCGAGCGCCGGGCCGATCGGGCACCCTGCGGCGGCTCGGCGGCGCGGCACCGGCGGGACTTGCTAGCGTGTCGGTGGCCGCCGGGTCGTTCGTGTCCGGTGGCCCGAGCCGAGGACGACCGCGTACCGGTGCCCGCCTGGCCCGTGCCCACGGCGCCTCCGCCGGTTGTCGGAGTGACCTTCACAATCGACGCGGCCGCGGCGGCTGCGGGGTCCCGCGCAGCGCCGGACCATTCAGGGGAAGAGTCGGAGTTCAGTGCAGACTTCAGCAGAGACCGTCGAGGAGCACCCGGACGGCGCCGTCGGGAGCAGACCGCAGACCGACGCGGAGCGGCCGCCCGGTGCGACGACCCGGGTGGCGGCGTGGTTCGAGCGGGCCCAGGGCCGGCGCTGGTTCTGGCCAGGCGCGCTGGCCGCCGGATACCTCGGCGAGGTGCTCTTCCGGCTCGTCCTCGTCCGCCACCTGTACTACCCGTCGGTCCACGCCGACGAGGACTCCTACCTCGTCCTCGCCCGCGTGCTGGCCGGCCGCGGCACCACCGAGATGCCGGTCGGCTCGGTCATCCCCGGCGGCTACCCGCTGCTGATCTCCCCGGCCTTCCGGATCGCCGACGACCCGGCCACCGCGTACCACATGATCATGGGGATCAACGGGCTGCTCAACGCGCTGGTCTTCCCGCTGGCCTTCCTCGCGCTGCGCCGCTTCGGCCTGCAGCGGCCGCTGGCCTACATCTTCGCCGCCGCCACCGCCCTGCTGCCGCCGGTGGTCTTCTACTCGCAGTACGTCCTGTCGGACACCGTGCTCCCGGTGCTGATCCTGTCCTGGCTGCTCTGCATGCACGGCTGGCTCAGCGAGGGCTCCCTCAAGCGCCGCACCTGGTTCGCGGCGGGCACGGCCGCGGCCGCCGCCTACTCGATGGCGACCCACGACCGCGGCGGCGTGGTGGTGGCCCTGACCGCCGTGGTGTTCCTCGGCGTCCTGGTGCTGCGCTGGGCGCCGTGGCGGACCACCGTGACCGGCCTCGGCGTGCTGGCGGTCGGCCTGGTCTTCGTAAAGGCGCTGTCCTCGTGGCTCAACAACCAGTTCGACGTGGACGCGAGCAAGACCGGCACCTACCTGATCGAGGGCATCACCAACCCCGACATCCTGCAGCGCACGCTGACCAGGACCATCGGCCAGATCTGGTACTTCATCATCTCCACCTGGGGCATCGGCGGCCTGGCGGTCGTCGTCTGCCTCTTCGCGGTCTTCAGCAAGCGCTTCCCGCGCCCGTACCGGATCGTCGGCGGCGTGACGGTGGCGCTGCTCTTCGGCACCGCGCTGGCCGCCGCGGCCACGCTCCCGGAGGACTGGCGGATCGACAACTGGGTGTACGCCCGGTACTGCTCCTACCTGGTCCCGGTCGCCTTCGTCACGGGCGTCGCGGTGCTCGCCCGGTTCGGCCGGCGCAGCCTCGGCTACGCCGTGGCCGCCACCATGGGGCTCGCCGTGCTGATCGCCCAGCTGGTGATCTGGTCGGCGGGCTCGCTGCTGGTCAAGCAGGTCTTCATCGGCTGGGGCATGCCGGACGCGCTGTTCCTGGCCAGTGACTGGGGCCGGCTCAACATGTGGCGGACGACCGCCGCGGCGTTCATCATCCTGGGCGCCATCGTGATGTTCCGGTACGCCGGCGGCCGCCGGGTCCTGTGGGCCACCGGCATCTCGCTCGCGCTGTTCGGCGCCTTCGCCACGACGACCATCACCGAGCAGATCACCGACCCCTACACGGCCTGGCGCAAGACCTACGCGACCGACTTCACCAAGGCCGCCGGGATCAAGTCCACCGACAACGCGGTGCTCGCCTGGGACATCGAGGGCAACATCCGGATGGCCCAGGCCTTCGAGGTCTACAAGGGCCGGGTCTGGTACCGGGACCCGCGCTGGCAGCCGGTGCCCGAGGAGGCCACCGTGATCGCCACCCCGCTGCCCGAGGCGGGCAAGGCCCCCGAGTCCTACTGGAAGGACCACCCGGCCGAGTGGTACGTCGAGCGGGTCGACCAGAAGCGCGGATTCATGATCTGGCGCAAGCACTGAGCGGCGCCGCGCCCGCCCGAAGCGGGCGCTGACCCCGCGCACCGCCCGTCGGGGCCGGTGAGGTACGCCTCACCGGCCCCGATTGGCATTCCGGAGCCCGGCTGTGGCAGTATGTCCAAGTTGCTCGGTTGAGTTGCCGATGCTGCGCGCCTCCCGCCGGGAGGACTGGAAGCGAGTCCCATGTACTCGTCGTTCCCGTGATGGCCGTCAAGCGTGAGTGTTACGCCACGGCAGCTGCGGGGCGGACGTACGGGAATCTTCCGGGAAGCGTGTGCGGGGCCTCGGCCCGGCCCCCCACCCCGAAAGTTTGAAACCGACGAATTAATCGCCGGTTTTTTGCAAGCGCGAGTGCGACACGCCCGAGCGCGGGGGTCGGAGCGGGGGTCGTGCAGTGACTAGGACAGAAGGACTACAAGGTAGCCATGGCGGGACAGAAGATCCGCATCCGGCTCAAGGCCTACGACCACGAGGTCATCGACTCCTCGGCGAAGAAGATCGTCGAGACGGTGATCCGTACTGGTGCGCAGGTCGCGGGCCCGGTGCCGCTGCCCACTGAGAAGAACGTGTACTGCGTCATCCGCTCGCCGCACAAGTACAAGGACTCGCGCGAGCACTTCGAGATGCGCACTCACAAGCGTCTGATCGACATCCTCGACCCCACGCCGAAGACGGTTGACTCGCTGATGCGTCTCGACCTGCCGGCTGGCGTCGACATCGAGATCAAGCTCTGAGAGGCGCACCGAAGATGGCTAAGCAGATTAAGGGCATCCTGGGCGAGAAGCTCGGCATGACCCAGGTCTGGGACGAGAACAACCGGGTCGTTCCGGTGACCGTCGTCAAGGCTGGGCCGAATGTCGTGACCCAGGTCCACACCGCCGACAGCCCGGCCGGCTACGACGCCGTCCAGATCGGCTTCGGCGAGATCGACCCCCGCAAGGTGAACAAGCCCCTCGCGGGCCACTTCGCCAAGGCCGGTGTCACCCCGCGCCGCCACCTGGTCGAGCTCCGGACCTCGGACGCGTCCGAGTACACCCTGGGCCAGGAGATCACCGCCGAGCTGTTCGAGGCGGGTGTCAAGGTCGACGTGACCGGCACCTCCAAGGGCAAGGGCTTCGCCGGTGTCATGAAGCGCCACAACTTCCGGGGCCTCGGCGCCGGTCACGGCGTGCAGCGCAAGCACCGTTCGCCCGGTTCCATCGGTGGCTGCGCCACCCCGGGCCGCGTGTTCAAGGGCCTGAAGATGGCCGGCCGGATGGGTCACGAGCGTGTGACCACCCAGAACCTGACCGTGCACGCGGTTGACGCGGAGAAGGGTCTGCTCCTGATCAAGGGCGCGATCCCGGGCCCGAACGGCGGCCTCGTCCTCGTCCGCACCGCGGCGAAGGGGCTGTGAAGGATATGAGCACCATTGACATCCTGTCGCCCTCGGGTGACAAGACCGGCAGCCTCGAGCTGCCGGCCGAGATCTTCGACGCGAAGGTCAGCGTTCCGCTGATGCATCAGGTCGTCGTGGCGCAGCTCGCTGCGGCCCGTCAGGGCACCCACAAGACCAAGACTCGCGGCGAGGTCCGTGGTGGCGGCAAGAAGCCGTACCGCCAGAAGGGCACCGGCCGCGCCCGCCAGGGCTCGACCCGCGCGCCGCAGTTCGCCGGCGGTGGCGTCGTGCACGGTCCCGTGCCGCGCGACTACTCGCAGCGGACCCCGAAGAAGATGATCGCCGCCGCCCTGCGCGGTGCGCTCACCGACCGGGCCCGCCACAACCGCATCCACGTCGTCACCGACGTGACCGCGACCGAGGCGCCGTCGACCAAGGCCGCCAAGAGCCTGTTCGGCAAGATCACCGAGCGCAAGAACGTCCTCCTGGTCGTCGAGCGTGCGGACGAGCTGGGCCTCAAGTCCGCTCGCAACCTGCCGAACGTCCACATCCTGGACGCCGGTCAGCTGAACACCTACGACGTGCTCGTCTCCGACGACGTGGTCTTCACCCAGGCCGCCTTCGAGCGTTTCGTGGCCGGTCCGGCCGCGTCCGCCAAGGCCGTTGCCGCTGAGGGCGAGCTCGAAGGGAGCGCCGCCTGATGAGCGACGTTACGAGCAAGACGTTCACGGACCCCCGTGACGTCCTGGTGAAGCCGGTCATCTCCGAGAAGAGCTACTCGCTCCTCGACGAGAACAAGTACACGTTCGTCGTGTCGCCCGGTGCCAACAAGACCCAGATCAAGCAGGCCGTCGAGGCGGTCTTCTCGGTCAAGGTCGAGTCCGTCAACACGCTCAACCGTCAGGGCAAGCGCAAGCGCTCCAAGACGGGTTTTGGCAAGCGCAAGGACACCAAGCGCGCCATCGTGACGCTGGCTGAGGGCAACCGCATCGACATCTTCGGTGGTCCGACCTCCTGACGGAGGCCGTGATCGTCGATCAAGACGAGGACGAAAATGGGTATCCGCAAGTACAAGCCGACTACGCCGGGCCGTCGTGGCTCCAGCGTGGCCGACTTCGTCGAAATCACGCGGTCCACGCCGGAGAAGTCGCTGGTTCGCCCCCTGCACAGCAAGGGCGGCCGTAACAACGCCGGTCGGATCACCGTTCGCCACCAGGGTGGCGGACACAAGCGCGCCTACCGCGTGATCGACTTCCGTCGTCACGACAAGGACGGCGTGCCGGCCAAGGTCGCGCACATCGAGTACGACCCGAACCGCACCGCGCGCATCGCGCTCCTGCACTACGCGGACGGCGAGAAGCGCTACATCATCGCGCCGCGCGGCATCGCGCAGGGCGACCGGGTGGAGAACGGCGCCGGCGCCGACATCAAGCCCGGCAACAACCTGCCGCTGCGCAACATCCCGGTCGGTACCACCATCCACGCGGTGGAGCTGCGTCCCGGCGGCGGTGCCAAGCTGGCCCGCTCGGCCGGCTCCGGCATCCAGCTGCTGGCGCGTGAGGGCAAGATGGCGCACCTGCGCATGCCCTCCGGTGAGATCCGCCTGGTGGACGCGCGCTGCCGCGCGACCGTCGGCGAGGTCGGCAACGCCGAGCAGTCGAACATCAACTGGGGCAAGGCCGGCCGTATGCGCTGGAAGGGCGTTCGCCCGACCGTGCGTGGTGTGGCCATGAACCCGATCGACCACCCGCACGGTGGTGGTGAGGGTAAGACCTCCGGTGGTCGCCACCCGGTTTCGCCGTGGGGCCAGAAGGAGGGTCGCACTCGTAGCCCGAAGAAGGCTTCGAACGCCCTCATCGTGCGCCGCCGCAAGACCAACAAGAAGCGCTAGGAGCAGGTCAGATGCCGCGCAGTCTCAAGAAGGGCCCCTTCATTGACGGCCACCTTCTCAAGAAGGTGGACGCGCAGAACGAGGCGGGTACCCAGAACGTCATCAAGACCTGGTCCCGTCGCTCCGTGATCTTCCCGGCCATGCTCGGCCACACGATCGCGGTGCACGATGGCCGCAAGCACGTCCCGGTGTTCGTCACCGAGTCGATGGTCGGCCACAAGCTCGGCGAGTTCGCGCCGACGCGTACCTTCCGCGGTCACGTCAAGGACGACCGCAAGTCGAAGCGTCGCTAGTCGCCAGCGAGATTACCGACTCAATGACTTACACCAGCAAGGGGACAACCATGGAAGCCAGGGCCCAGGCGCGGTACATCCGCGTCACGCCCATGAAGGCCCGCCGCGTGGTGGACCTCATCCGTGGCCTGAACGCCACGGAGGCCCAGGCGGTCCTGCGTTTCGCTCCGCAGGCCGCGACCGTGCCGGTCGGCAAGGTGCTCGACAGCGCCATTGCCAACGCCGCGCACAACTACAACCACTCCAACGTGGACGACCTCGTCATCAGCGAGGCGTACGTTGACGAGGGCCCGACCCTGAAGCGGTTCCGTCCGCGCGCCCAGGGCCGTGCCTACCGGATCCGCAAGCGGACCAGCCACATCACCGTGGTCGTCAGCAGCAAGGAAGGGACCCGGTAATGGGCCAGAAGGTTAACCCGCACGGGTTCCGCCTCGGCATCAGCACGGACTTCAAGTCCCGCTGGTACGCCGACAAGCTGTACAAGGACTACGTCAAGGAAGACGTTGCCATTCGTCGCATGATGACGAAGGGCATGGAGCGCGCCGGCATCTCCAAGGTCGAGATCGAGCGCACCCGCGACCGCGTCCGTGTGGACATCCACACCGCTCGCCCCGGCATCGTGATCGGCCGGCGCGGCACCGAGGCCGACCGCATCCGCGGCGACCTCGAGAAGCTGACCGGCAAGCAGGTCCAGCTGAACATCCTCGAGGTCAAGAACCCCGAGCTGGACGCCCAGCTCGTGGCTCAGGGCGTCGCGGAGCAGCTGTCCTCCCGCGTCTCCTTCCGCCGTGCCATGCGCAAGTCGATGCAGGGCACCATGAAGTCCGGCGCCAAGGGCATCAAGGTCCAGTGCTCCGGTCGTCTCGGCGGCGCCGAGATGAGCCGTTCGGAGTTCTACCGCGAGGGCCGTGTGCCGCTGCACACCCTGCGCGCGAACGTCGACTACGGCTTCTTCGAGGCCAAGACGACCTTCGGCCGCATCGGCGTGAAGGTCTGGATCTACAAGGGCGACGTCAAGAACATCGCCGAGGTCCGCGCTGAGAACGCCGCTGCCCGCTCGGGCAACCGCCCGGCCCGTCCCGAGGGTGGTCGTCCCGCCCGCGGTGGCGAGCGCCGTGGTGGCGAGCGCGGTGGCCGCGGCCGTCGTCCCGCCGCTGCCGAGGCCCCCGCGGCTCCGGCCGCCGAGGCTCCGGCTGCCGAGAACACCGGAACGGAGGCCTGACCGCAATGCTGATCCCCCGTCGGGTCAAGCACCGCAAGCAGCACCACCCGAAGCGCCGCGGCGCCTCCAAGGGTGGCACCGAGCTGGCGTTCGGCCAGTTCGGCATCCAGGCCGTGACCCCGGCCTACGTGACGAACCGTCAGATCGAGTCCGCTCGTATCGCGATCACCCGTCACATCCGCCGTGGCGGCAAGGTCTGGATCAACATCTACCCGGACCGTCCGCTGACCAAGAAGCCGGCCGAGACCCGCATGGGTTCCGGTAAGGGTTCGCCGGAGTGGTGGATCGCGAACGTGCACCCGGGTCGGGTCATGTTCGAGCTGTCGTACCCGAACGAGAAGGTTGCTCGTGAGGCGCTGACCCGCGCCGCTCACAAGCTGCCGATGAAGTGCCGGATCGTCCGGCGCGAGGACGGTGAGAGCTGATGTCGGCCGCTACCAAGGCTGCTGACCTCCGCCAGCTGGACAACGAGGGTCTCGTTGCCAAGCTGCGCGAGGCCAAGGAGGAGCTGTTCAACCTCCGCTTCCAGGCGGCGACCGGGCAGCTCGACAACCACGGACGGCTCAAGCTCGTCCGTAAGGACATCGCGCGGATCTACACCCTGATGCGCGAGCGCGAGCTGGGCATCGAGACGGTGGAGAACGCCTGATGACTGAGAACACCAACGAGACGCGCGGTTTCCGCAAGACCCGTGAGGGTCTCGTCGTCAGCGACAAGATGGACAAGACCGTCGTCGTCGCCGTCGAGGACCGCGTCAAGCACGCGCTGTACGGCAAGGTCATCCGCCGTACGAACAAGCTGAAGGCGCACGACGAGGCGAACGCCTGCGGCATCGGCGACCGGGTCCTCCTCGCGGAGACCCGCCCGCTGTCCGCGACGAAGCGCTGGCGCGTCGTCGAGATCCTCGAGAAGGCCAAGTAACGAAGTTGATGCGGTACGGCCGTATGTGCACCAGGTCCCTCGCGGGCGCTGGTGTGAGCAGCGGCCGGCCCGTCAGCTCTCGTTGACGATCAGGAGAAAGCTGTGATCCAGCAGGAGTCGCGACTGCGTGTCGCCGACAACACGGGCGCGAAGGAAATCCTTTGCATCCGCGTTCTCGGTGGTTCCGGTCGCCGCTACGCCGGTATCGGGGACGTCATCGTCGCCACCGTCAAGGACGCGATCCCCGGTGGTTCGGTGAAGAAGGGTGACGTCGTCAAGTGCGTCGTCGTCCGTACCGTGAAGTCGCGCCGTCGTCCCGACGGTTCGTACATCCGGTTCGACGAGAACGCCGCTGTCGTTCTCAAGAACACCGACGGTGACCCCCGTGGTACCCGCATCTTCGGCCCGGTGGGCCGCGAGCTGCGTGACAAGAAGTTCATGAAGATCATCTCGCTGGCGCCGGAGGTGCTCTGACCCATGGCGAACAGCATGAAGATCAAGAAGGGTGACCTGGTCCAGGTCATCACCGGCAAGGACCGCGGCAAGCAGGGCAAGGTCATCCAGGCCATGCCCGCCGAGAACAAGGTCCTGGTCGAGGGTGTGAACCGGGTCAAGAAGCACACCAAGCCGGGTCCGGGCACTCAGGGTGGCATTGTCACCGTCGAGGCCCCGGTGCACGTCTCCAACGTCCAGCTGGTCGTGGAGAAGGACGGCAAGAAGGTCGTCACCCGCGTTGGCTACCGCTTCGACGACGAGGGCAACAAGATCCGCGTTGCCAAGCGAACCGGTGAGGACATCTGATGTCTGAGACGTCTGTTGAGAAGGTGACCCCCCGCCTCAAGGAGCGTTACAACTCCGAGATCAAGGGGCAGCTGCAGGAGCAGTTCTCGTACGAGAACGTCATGCTGACGCCCGGCCTGGTCAAGGTCGTCGTCAACATGGGTGTCGGCGAGGCCGCCCGTGACAGCAAGCTGATCGAGGGCGCGATCCGCGACCTGACCGCGATCACCGGTCAGAAGCCGGCCGTGACCAAGGCTCGTAAGTCCATCGCGCAGTTCAAGCTGCGCGAGGGCCAGCCGATCGGCACCCACGTCACCCTCCGTGGTGACCGCATGTGGGAGTTCCTGGACCGTCTGGTGTCGCTGGCCCTGCCGCGTATCCGTGACTTCCGCGGTCTCTCCCCCAAGCAGTTCGACGGCCGTGGCAACTACACCTTCGGTCTGACCGAGCAGGTTATGTTCCACGAGATCGACCAGGACAAGGTCGACCGGCAGCGCGGTATGGACATCACCGTCGTGACCACCGCGCAGACCGACGACGAGGGCCGGGCGCTCCTGCGTGCTCTGGGCTTCCCGTTCAAGGAGGCGTGAGCCAATGGCGAAGAAGTCCCTCATCGCGAAGGCCGAGCGGAAGCCGAAGTTCGGCGTCCGGGCCTACACCCGGTGCCAGCGGTGCGGCCGTCCGCACTCGGTGTACCGCAAGTTCGGCCTCTGCCGTGTGTGCCTCCGTGAGATGGCGCACCGTGGCGAGCTGCCGGGCGTGACCAAGAGCTCCTGGTAACCCAGGCGCTGCGGGCACACAGCGAAGCAGAGGTGCCCGATCCCACACCGGTCCGTTTTGGGCCTGCCGTACGGGTTCCCGTAAGGTAGTGGGGTCGGGCCCCCTGCCACGGCATCCCCATGGATGCCCGTGGCCCTCTTGCGAGAGGGCTCGCACCCAGTCTTACGACGTCGCAGGTCCCCTGCGCTTGTGCCCCTGACGAACTCGAAAGAGTGCGGAAGGGGGACCTGGCGCGGAGAAACCGCGGCGAGAGAGGCCTGAGGCCATCATGACCATGACCGACCCCATCGCAGACATGCTCACGCGTCTGCGTAACGCGAACTCGGCGTACCACGACTCCGTGGCGATGCCGGCCAGCAAGATCAAGGCGCACGTCGCCGAGATCCTGCAGCAGGAGGGTTACATCTCCTCCTACAAGGTTGAGGAGCCCGTCGAGGGCGAGGTCGGCAAGAAGCTGACCATCGAGCTCAAGTTCGGCCCCAACCGTGAGCGCTCCATCGCCGGCATCAAGCGCATCAGCAAGCCGGGTCTGCGCGTTTACGCAAAGTCCACCAACCTGCCGAAGGTTCTCGGCGGCCTGGGCGTGGCGATCATCTCCACGTCCTCCGGCCTCCTGACCGACAAGCAGGCCGCCAAGAAGGGCGTAGGCGGAGAAGTTCTCGCCTACGTCTGGTAATTCGGGAAACGGAGGTACAGCAATGTCGCGCATTGGACGGCTGCCCATCCAGGTCCCCGCTGGCGTGGACGTCACCATCGATGGCCAGACGGTCTCGGTGAAGGGCCCGAAGGGCTCCCTCACCCACGTCGTCGCCGCGCCGATCGAGATCGGCAAGGGCGAGGACGGCATTCTGGCTGTCACCCGCCCCAACGACGAGCGTCAGTCGAAGGCCCTGCACGGCCTGACCCGCACGCTGGTGGCGAACATGATCACCGGCGTGACCGCGGGCTACCGCAAGTCGCTGGAGATCAGCGGTGTCGGCTACCGAGTTCTGGCGAAGGGCTCCGACATGGAGTTCCAGCTGGGCTACAGCCACCCGATCCTCGTCGAGGCGCCGGAGGGCATCTCCTTCGTCGTCGAGTCGGCCACCAAGTTCCACGTGGACGGCATCGACAAGCAGAAGGTCGGCGAGGTCGCCGCGAAGATCCGCAAGCTGCGCAAGCCCGACCCGTACAAGGCCAAGGGCGTCAAGTACGCGGGCGAGGTTATCCGCCGCAAGGTCGGAAAGAGTGGTAAGTAAGCGATGAGTGTCTCTGTCAAGATCGGCAAGGGCAACGCCTACAAGAGCGCCGCTCGCAAGCGCCGCGCGATCCGCGTTCGCAAGCGCATCGTCGGCAGCGAGGTGCGTCCGCGCCTCGTCGTGACGCGCTCGAACCGTCACATGGTCGCCCAGGTCATCGACGACGCCAAGGGTCACACCCTGGCGTCGGCGTCCACCCTCGACGTGTCCATCAAGGGCGCCGAGGGCGACAAGACCGAGCTGGCCAAGAAGGTCGGGAGCCTGGTCGCCGAGCGCGCCAAGGCCGCCGGCATCGAGTCGGTCGTCTTCGACCGCGCGGGCAACCGGTACGCCGGCCGCATCGCCGCCCTGGCGGACGCGGCCCGCGAGGCCGGGCTCGACTTCTAAGCCGCTCGTCGACTCTGTCGGCGGACGTAATCGAGAGAGGTAATTCCAATGGCTGGACCCCAGCGCCGCGGTAGCGGCGCCGGCGGCGGCACCGGTGGCGAGCGGCGCGACCGTAAGCGTGACGACCGGGGCAACGCCCCCGCCGTCGAGAAGACCGCTTACGTCGAGCGCGTCGTCGCGATCAACCGCGTCGCCAAGGTTGTCAAGGGTGGTCGTCGTTTCAGCTTCACCGCGCTGGTCGTGGTGGGCGACGGTGACGGCACCGTGGGTGTCGGTTACGGCAAGGCGAAGGAGGTTCCGGCCGCCATCGCCAAGGGTGTTGAGGAGGCCAAGAAGAACTTCTTCAAGGTCCCCCGTATCCAGGGCACCATCGCGCACCCCGTTCAGGGCGAGAAGGCCGCCGGCGTCGTGCTGCTGAAGCCCGCCGCCCCCGGTACCGGTGTTATCGCCGGTGGCCCGGTGCGTGCCGTCCTGGAGTGCGCCGGCGTTCACGACATCCTGTCGAAGTCGCTCGGCTCGGACAACGCGATCAACATCGTGCACGCCACGGTTGCCGCGCTGAAGCAGATCCAGCGTCCCGAGGAGGTCGCGGCCCGCCGTGGCCTGCCGCTCGAGGACGTGGCTCCGGCCGGTCTTCTGCGGGCTCGGGCTGCTGCCGGGGTGAGTGCCTGATGGCTCGCCTGAAGATCACGCAGACCAAGTCGTACATCGGCAGCAAGCAGAACCACCGCGACACCCTGCGCTCGCTTGGCCTCAAGCGCATGCACGACGTCGTGGTGAAGGAGGACCGTCCCGAGATCCGCGGGATGGCCCACACGGTCCGTCACCTGGTGACGGTTGAGGAGGTGGACTGATCATGGGCGACAACCCGATCAAGATCCACAACCTGCGTCCCGCCCCGGGTGCCAAGACCGACAAGATCCGCGTGGGTCGTGGTGAGGCGTCCAAGGGTAAGACCGCTGGTCGTGGTACCAAGGGCACCAAGGCCCGCTACCAGGTTCCGCAGCGCTTCGAGGGTGGCCAGATGCCGCTCCACATGCGTCTGCCGAAGCTGAAGGGCTTCAAGAACCCGTTCAAGATCACGTTCCAGGTTGTCAACCTCGACAAGCTGGCCGAGCTCTACCCGCAGGGTGGCGAGGTCACCGTCGAGGACCTGGTCGCCAAGGGCGCGGTTCGCAAGAACTCCCTCGTCAAGGTGCTCGGCACCGGCGAGATCTCGGTTGCGCTGCAGGTGACGGTGGACGCCGTCTCCGGCTCGGCCGCCGAGAAGATCACCGCCGCCGGCGGTACCGTCACCGAGCTCGTCTGAGCCCGCTGACTTCGTGAGCCCCGCGTCTCCCGCTTCGGGAGGCGCGGGGCTCACGCCGTTTCCGGCCCTTTCCGAGGGCGGCCGTCCGCATCGTGGTGACCGGGCCCTCGTTCTTTTGTGTGGCAAAACCGGGCATCCCGTACCCCGTGAGTGGGGGAGCGGCGGTACGCGCTTCTTTCGAGCGGCCGTGCACTGTTAGAGTCCGTGGGGTTCCCTTGTAGGCTGCGCATAGGCTCGCCTGTGCCGTCTGTATCGGAGCCCGAACCGCAAACTCCCCATTCAGGACCGACCCTCCCGCCGACGACGTGCGGGAGGCGCAGGAGGCACCGTGCTCAGTGCGTTCGCGCGGGCGTTCCAGACGCCCGACCTGCGCAAGAAGCTGCTGTTCACGCTGGGCATCATGGTGCTGTTCCGGCTGGGCTCGCACGTTCCCGTACCAGGGGTCGACTTCGAGGCGGTTCACGCCTGCATCAAGGAGACCAAGAACAACGGCCTGTTCGGGCTGGTGAACCTGTTCTCCGGCGGGGCACTGCTCCAGCTGACGATCTTCGCCCTCGGCATCATGCCGTACATCACGGCGAGCATCATCCTCCAGCTCCTCACGGTCGTGATCCCGCGACTCGAGGCGCTCAAGAAGGAGGGACAGTCCGGCCAGGCGAAGATCACGCAGTACACCCGGTACCTGACCATCGCGCTGGCGGTGCTCCAGGGCACCGGCATCGTGGCGACCGCGTCCAGCGGCGCCCTGTTCTCGGGCTGCGTCTACTCCAACCAGATCGTGCCGGACACCGGCGTGTTCCGGATCGCCGTGATGGTCCTGACCATGACCGCCGGCACCACGGTGATCATGTGGCTCGGTGAGCTGATCACCGACCGGGGCATCGGCAACGGCATGTCGCTGCTGATCTTCACCTCGATCGCCGCCCAGTTCCCCACCTCGATGTGGGCGATCAAGCAGTCCGGCACCATCGGCGGCGGCTGGGTCGAGTTCCTCTCGGTCATCGCGATCGGCGTCATCGTTGTGATGCTCGTCATCTTCGTCGAGCAGGCCCAGCGCCGGATCCCGGTCCAGTACGCGAAGCGGATGATCGGACGGCGGGCCTTCGGCGGCACCTCGACCTACATCCCGCTCAAGGTGAACCAGGCCGGTGTCATCCCGGTCATCTTCGCCTCGTCGCTGCTGTACATCCCGGCCCTCGTGGTCCAGCTGACCAACAGTCAGGCCGGCTGGGCGGTGTGGATCAACCAGCACTTCGTGCGCGGTGACCACCCGATCTACATGGCCACCTACTTCCTGCTGATCGTCTTCTTCGCCTTCTTCTACGTCGCCATCTCCTTCAACCCCGAAGAAGTTGCCGACAACATGAAGAAGTATGGTGGGTTCATCCCGGGTATCCGGGCCGGCCGCCCGACGGCCGAGTACCTGAACTACGTGCTCACCCGCATCACGTGGCCGGGTTCGCTCTACCTGGGCCTGATCGCGTTGATCCCGATGATCGCCCTGGTCGCCTTCGGACAGCAGACCAACTTCCCGTTCGGCGGCACCAGCGTGCTCATCGTCGTCGGCGTCGGACTCGAAACTGTGAAGCAGATCGAGAGCCAGCTCCAGCAGCGCAATTACGAAGGGTTCCTCCGCTGATGCGTATCGTCCTCGTCGGACCCCCCGGGGCCGGGAAGGGTACTCAGGCGCACCTGCTCGCCAAGACCCTGTCCATCCCCCACATCTCCACCGGCGACCTGTTCCGCGCCAACATCGGCCAGGGCACCCCGCTGGGTGTCGAGGCCAAGAGCTACATGGACGCGGGCCGCCTGGTGCCCGACGAGGTCACGATCGGGATGGCCAAGGACCGGATGCTCCAGGAGGACGCCGCCAACGGCTTCCTGCTGGACGGCTTCCCGCGCAACCTGGGCCAGGCGAAGGCGCTGGACGAGTTCCTCGCCGAGCAGGGCATCAAGCTCGACGGGGTGCTGGACCTGGAGGTCCCCGAGGACGAGGTCGTCCGCCGGATCGCCGGCCGACGGCTCTGCCGCAACGACGGCGGCCACGTCTTCCACGTGGACTACAACGCGCCGAAGGTCGAGGGTGTCTGCGACGAGTGCGGCGGCGAGCTGTACCAGCGCTCGGACGACACCGAGGAGGCCGTGCGCACCCGGCTGGAGGTCTACCACACGGAGACCGAGCCGATCATCGACTACTACCGCCAGCAGGGCCTGATCGCCACGATCCCGGCCCTCGGCAAGGTCGACGAGGTCACCCGGCGCGCGATCGAGGCGCTGAAGCAGGACAGCTGAGTTTTAGGCGACGGACGTACGGCCGCGCTGCCCGCACCCGGGCAGCGCGGCCGTACGGCGTCGTACGGTGGAACGAGTGCACGGCCGCCCGACAAGGACCGGGCGGGAACCCAAGGAAGGCGTGACCAGATGGTGGAGATCAAGACCCCCGAGCAGATCGCGAAGATGCGAGCGGCCGGGCTGGTCGTCGCCGAGGCGCTCAAGGCGTGCCGTGAGGCGGTCGCCCCGGGAATCACCACCCAGGAGCTCAACGACATCGCCGACAAGGTCATCACCGACCACGGCGCCACCTCGAACTTCCGGGCCCACCACGGCGGCCTCTGGTTCCCGGGCGTGATCTGCGCCTCGGTGAACAACGAGGTCGTGCACGGCATCCCCGGCGGGCGGGTGCTGCAGGAGGGCGACCTCATCTCGATCGACTGCGGCGCGATCCTGGACGGCTGGCACGGCGACGCGGCGATCACCGTCGCGGTCGGCGAGGTGGCCCCCGAGGTGGAGATGCTGAGCCGGGTCACCGAGGGCTCGATGTGGGCCGGCATCGCCCAGATGAAGAAGGGCAACCGCCTGGTCGACGTTTCCAAGGCGATCGAGGGCTTCATCCGCCGCCAGCCGCTGCCGCCCAAGGGCAAGTGGGGCATCACCGAGGGCTACGGCGGCCACGGCATCGGCACCGCGATGCACATGGAGCCGCACGTGCTGAACTACGTCGAGCGCGGCCGCGGCAAGGGCCCGAAGCTGATCCCGGGCACCGTGCTGGCGATCGAGCCGATGGTCTCGCTGGGCACCCCGCACACCGCCGTGCTGGAGGACGACTGGACCGTCGTCACCAACGACGGGACCTGGGCCTCGCACTGGGAGCACTCGGTGGCCGTCACCGAGCAGGGCCCGGTGGTGCTGACGGCCTTCGACGGCGGCCGGGAGATGCTGGCCAAGCTGGGCGTGACGGCCGCGCCGGACCCGCTGGCGTAGTTCCGCCGAAACCGCTCGGAGCAGCCAACTTCCGCTGCTGACAAGGGATCAGGGCCCTGGGGGTTTGGACTTCCAGGGCTTTTGTCCTATTTTTATGCGCCGGCAGTGGCTTCGAGCGAGGAGAGAGAAGTGCTCAAGGGATTCCGCGACTTCATGATGCGCGGCAACGTGGTCGACATGGCGGTCGGTGTGGTGATCGGCGCCGCGTTCACCGCGGTGGTCACCGGCTTCGTCTCCGCCTTCCTCACCCCGCTGGTGGGTGTGGTGGTCGGCGCCGCCGGCGACTTCGGCTCCTACAAGGCGACGATCGCCGGTGTGACCTTCCCGTACGGGCAGTTCCTCAACGTGCTGATCGCGTTCCTCATGACCGCGGCGGTGCTGTACTTCTGCGTCGTCCTGCCGGTGACCAAGGCCACCGCGCGCTACATGCCGAAGAAGCCGAAGACCCCGAAGCGCCCGTGCCCCGAGTGCCTGACCGAGATCCCCGAGGCCGCCCGCCGCTGCTCGGCCTGCACCGCCCACGTCGAGCCGCTGGCCGCCCCGGCGGCCCGCTGATCGGGTACCCCCGTTTTGGTCCATCCTGCGCGCTGGCGTAGGATGGACCGTCGGCTCACTCGTAGCGTGCTCCAGCACGCCCTCTTCCCCCTCGCCGGGGTCGGGGTGGACCCAGGTTCGCACGAGCGTTCCGCATACGGTAGCCGGTCCCGGAAGGTGGATCTCGCAGTTCATGGCTAAGAAGCAAGGCGCCATTGAGATCGAGGGCACCGTGATCGAGTCTCTTCCGAACGCGATGTTCAAGGTCGAGCTGCAGAACGGTCACAAGGTCCTCGCGCACATCAGTGGCAAGATGCGCATGCACTACATCCGCATCCTGCCGGACGACCGGGTCGTGGTGGAGCTCAGCCCCTACGACCTGACGCGCGGCCGGATCGTCTACCGCTACAAGTAAGAACGTCAGATCTAGACCCGGAGAACCTGAACATGAAGGTCAAGCCGAGCGTCAAGAAGATCTGCGACAAGTGCAAGGTGATCCGCCGTCACGGCCGGGTCATGGTGATCTGCGACAACCTGCGCCACAAGCAGCGCCAGGGCTGATCCTCCCCCCGCATTTCTCGTAGTACTTCGCGCGACGCGAAAACGTCATAAGCGGGCCACCCGATCCGTCCCCCGGACGGACTGCCGCCCCCGGTCAGAGGCCGGGGCTCCCTCACCGTGAGGTGTCGGAGTAGGTGGCACGCAAGACCTCTGAAGAACCACAGGAGCCATGAATGGCACGCCTCGCCGGCGTTGATCTCCCCCGTGAGAAGCGGATCGAGATCGCCCTTACCTACGTGTACGGCATCGGCCGTACCCGCGCCCAGCAGACCCTCGCCGAGACCGGCGTCAACCCGGATGTCCGCGTTCGCGACATCGCCGAGGACGACCTGGTCAAGCTGAGCCAGTACATCGACGCCAACTTCACGGTCGAGGGTGACCTCCGCCGCGAGGTGGCCGCCGACATCCGCCGCAAGGTCGAGATCGGCTGCTACGAGGGTCTGCGTCACCGCCGCGGCCTGCCGGTCCGCGGCCAGCGCACCCACACCAACGCGCGTACCCGCAAGGGCCCGCGTCGCGCGATCGCCGGTAAGAAGAAGCCGGGCAAGAAGTAGTCCGTCCCGTAACCGGACATCCCTCCGGCCCGCGGGTCAGCGGACCGACCACCTCAGTAGGAGAACAGACTTATGCCCCCCAAGGGTCGTCAGGCTGCCGGCGCGAAGAAGATCCGCCGCAAGGAAAAGAAGAACGTCGCTCACGGCCACGCGCACATCAAGAGCACGTTCAACAACACCATCGTTTCGATCACCGACCCGTCGGGCAACGTGATCTCCTGGGCCTCCGCCGGCCACGTCGGCTTCAAGGGCTCGCGCAAGTCCACCCCGTTCGCCGCGCAGATGGCCGCCGAGGCCGCTGCCCGTCGCGCGCAGGAGCACGGCATGCGCAAGGTCGACGTCTTCGTCAAGGGTCCGGGCTCCGGCCGTGAGACCGCGATCCGCTCGCTCCAGGCCACCGGCCTGGAGGTCGGCTCGATCCAGGACGTCACCCCCACCCCGCACAACGGCTGCCGTCCGCCGAAGCGCCGCCGCGTCTGACGCAGCGCCTTCGGGCACGCGGGTTCTGCTTCAAACCGTGTACGGGGTCCCGCGCAGTTGATTCGTCGCTGCGTGCGGGACCCCGTACGCTGGTTCTGTTCGGCATCAAATAGTGGGTGCCGAAGATCACTGGAGGATCTGAAAACATGCTGATCGCTCAGCGTCCCTCGCTGACCGAAGAGGTCGTCGACGAGTTCCGCTCGCGGTTCGTGATCGAGCCGCTCGAGCCGGGCTTCGGCTACACCCTCGGCAACTCTCTCCGTCGCACGCTCCTGTCGTCGATCCCGGGTGCCGCTGTCACCAGCATCCGCATCGACGGCGTCCTGCACGAGTTCACCACCGTGCCGGGCGTCAAGGAGGACGTCACCGACCTCATCCTCAACATCAAGCAGCTGGTCGTCTCCTCGGAGCACGACGAGCCGGTCGTGATGTACCTGCGCAAGCAGGGTCCGGGTGTGGTCACCGCCGCCGACATCGCGCCGCCGGCCGGTGTCGAGGTGCACAACCCCGAGCTGGTCCTCGCCACCCTGAACGGCAAGGGCAAGCTGGAGATGGAGCTGACCGTCGAGCGCGGTCGCGGCTACGTCTCCGCCGTGCAGAACAAGGCCTCCGGCCAGGAGATCGGCCGCATCCCGGTCGACTCGATCTACAGCCCCGTGCTGAAGGTCACCTACAAGGTCGAGGCCACCCGTGTCGAGCAGCGGACCGACTTCGACAAGCTGATCGTCGACGTCGAGACCAAGCCCGCCATGCGTCCGCGCGACGCCATGGCCTCGGCCGGCAAGACCCTGGTGGAGCTGTTCGGCCTCGCCCGCGAGCTGAACATCGACGCCGAGGGCATCGACATGGGCCCGTCCCCGACGGACGCCGCCCTGGCCGCCGACCTGGCGCTGCCGATCGAGGAGCTGGAGCTCACCGTCCGCTCCTACAACTGCCTCAAGCGCGAGGGCATCCACACCGTGGGTGAGCTCGTCGCCCGCTCCGAGGCCGACCTGCTCGACATCCGCAACTTCGGTGCGAAGTCGATCGACGAGGTCAAGGCGAAGCTGGCCGGCATGGGCCTGGCCCTCAAGGACAGCCCGCCCGGGTTCGACCCGACCGCCGCCGCCGACGCCTTCGGCGCCGACGACCTGGACGACGCGGGTTACGCGGAGACCGAGCAGTACTGAAAGACTTGACCGCGGGGGCGGTTCCCAGGAACCGCCCCCGTCGTCGTGAAAGCCGTACGGGCACCGTGTCCGTACGCCCACCGCGGTACCTGGTACGGCCGCGGTCGGAGATTCGAGGAGTCATTCCATGCCGCGTCCCACCAAGGGTGCCCGCCTCGGCGGCGGCCCGGCCCACGAGGCCCTGCTGCTTGCCGGTCTGGCCCGTGAGCTGTTCCAGTACGGCCGCATCACCACCACCGAGGCCAAGGCCCGCCGCCTGCGCCCGCTGGCGGAGAAGCTGATCACCAAGGCGAAGAAGGGCGACATCCACAACCGTCGCCTGGTGCGCAAGACCATCACCGACATCTCGGTGCTGCACACCCTCTTCACCGAGATCGCGCCGCGCTACGAGAACCGCCCGGGTGGCTACACCCGTATCACCAAGATCGGTCCCCGTCGTGGCGACAACGCCCCGATGGCCGTGATCGAGCTGGTCGAGGCGCTGACCGTCGCGCAGACCGCCGTCGGCGAGGCCGAGGCCGCCACCAAGCGTGCCGTCAAGGAGGCCGACGCCAAGGTCGAGGCCACCGAGGCGAAGGCCGACGAGGCCGAGGCCGCCGAGCAGGCCTGACACCGTTAGGTGTGTTGCGGGCCCGCTTCCCCATCCGTGGGGGAGCGGGCCCGTTCCTCGTGTCCAGGGAGTGGAGAGCAGTGGTCAACGATTGCGCCGAGCGGCCGCCGGTCAAGGACGGCCCGGCCGACGGGTACGTCCGGATCCGGCTCGACCTCGCCTACCACGGCGCCGACTTCTCGGGCTGGGCCCGCCAGAAGGGCGGCCGCCGGACGGTCCAGGAGGAGATCGAGACCGCGCTGCAGGTCGTCACCCGCAGTCCCGAGCTCTTCCCGCTCACCGTGGCCGGGCGCACCGACGCCGGCGTGCACGCCCGCGGCCAGGTCGCCCACGTCGACCTGCCGGCCGAGCTCTGGGCCCAGCACGGCGGGAAGCTGCTCCGCCGGCTGGCCGGACGGCTGCCCGGGGACGTCCGGATCTACCGGGCGGCCGAGGCCCCGGCCGGCTTCGACGCCCGCTTCTCGGCCGTCTGGCGCCGGTACGCCTACCGGGTCGCCGACCACCCCGGCGGCGTCGACCCGCTGCTGCGCGGCCATGTGCTCTGGCACGACCGGCCGCTCGACCTGGAGCGGATGAACGCCGCCGCGCGGCTGCTGCTCGGCGAGCACGACTTCGCCGCCTACTGCAAGAAGCGCGAGGGCGCGACCACCATCCGCACGCTGCTGGAGCTGCGCTGGGACCGCGTCCCGGTCGACGCCTACGCCGCCCAGGAGGGCTCGCTCGCGGTCGCCACCGTCCGGGCCGACGCCTTCTGCCACAACATGGTGCGGGCGCTGGTCGGCGCGATGCTGCTGGTCGGCGACGGCCACCGGCCGGTGGAGTTCCCCGGTGAGGTGCTGGCCGGCGGCGTGCGCAACTCCGCCGTCAACGTGATCCGGCCGTACGGGCTGACGCTGGAGGAGGTCGGCTACCCGGCGGACGACCGGCTCGCCGAGCGCAGCCGGGCCGCCCGCCGGATGCGCACCCTGCCGGGCGCCGCCGCCCCCGCGGGGGGCCCGGAGCCGCTCGCCGGTTAAACGGTTTGGGTCCGGGGCGGACGCTTGGGACAATCGCCCCCATGGGACACGTCGAGATTTCGCACCTGGAGTACTACCTGCCGGACGGGCGGGTGCTGTTCGACGACGCGTCCTTCCGGGTGGGGGAGGGCGCGGCGGTCGCGCTGGTCGGTGCCAACGGCGCAGGCAAGACCACCCTGCTGCGCATGATCGCGGGCGACCTCCAGCCGCACGGCGGCTCGGTGACGATCAGCGGCGGGCTCGGCGTGATGCGCCAGTTCGTCGGCACCACCGGCCGCGAGGAGCAGCGCAGGGCCGACGACGAGGGCGGCCCCGGCGCGCTGCCCGCCGACGCCTCGGTGCGCGACCTGCTGGTCTCCGTCGCCCCCGCGCGGATCGCCAAGGCCGCCCGCGCGGTCGACGCCGCCGAGCTGGCGATGATCGCGCAGGACGACGAGAAGACCCAGATGGCCTACGCCCAGGCGCTCTCCGACTGGGCCGACGTCGGCGGCTACGACTACGAGACCGACTGGGACGTCTGCACCATGGCCGCCCTCGGCGTGCCCTTCGACAAGGCCCAGTGGCGCGGTCTGAACACGCTCTCCGGCGGCGAGCAGAAGCGGCTCGTCCTGGAGGCGCTGCTGCGCGGCCCCGAGGAGGTGCTGCTCCTCGACGAGCCGGACAACTACCTGGACGTCCCGGGCAAGCGCTGGCTGGAGGAGGCCATCAAGGCCACCCCGAAGACGGTGCTGTTCATCTCGCACGACCGCGAGCTGCTCTCCCGCACCGCCGAGAAGATCATCAGCGTGGAGTCCGGCGCGGCCGGCTCCAGCGTCTGGGTGCACGGCGGCGGCTTCGACTCCTTCCACGAGGCCCGCAAGGCCCGCTTCGAGCGCTTCGAGGAGCTGCGCCGGCGCTGGGACGAGGAGCACGCCAAGCTGAAGAAGCTGGTCGTCAACCTTCGCCAGGCCGCCTCGGTCAGCCACGACATGGCGTCCCGGTACGCGGCCGCGCAGACCAGGCTCAAGAAGTTCGAGGACGCCGGCCCGCCGGAGGCGCCGCCGCGCGAGCAGAGCATCACCATGCGGCTCAAGGGCGGGCGCACCGGTGTCCGCGCCTTCACCATGGAGCGGCTGGAGCTCACCGGCCTGATGCAGCCCTTCGACCTGGAGGTCTTCTACGGCGAGCGGATCGGTGTGCTCGGCGCCAACGGCGCCGGCAAGTCGCACCTGCTGCGGCTGCTCGCGGGCGACGTGACGGTCGGGCACACGGGCGCCTGGAAGCTCGGCGCCCGGGTGGTGCCCGGCCACTTCCGGCAGACCCACGCCCACCCGGAGCTGCTCGGCCGCACCGTCCGCTCGATCGTCGAGGAGGAGCACGCGCTCAGTCGCGGCGCCGCGATGGGCGCGCTGCGCCGCTACGAGCTGGACCGGCAGGAGGAGCAGAAGTTCGAGTCGCTCTCCGGCGGGCAGCAGGCCCGGCTGATGATCCTCAAGCTGGAGCTGTCCGGCGTCACCGCACTGCTGCTCGACGAGCCGACCGACAACCTGGACCTGGAGAGCGCCGAGGCGCTGCAGGCCGGTCTGGAGGCGTTCGACGGCACGGTGATGTGCGTGACGCACGACCGCTGGTTCGCGAAGACCTTCGACCGCTTCCTGGTCTTCGGGGCCGACGGGCGGGTCTACGAGTCCGCCGAGCCGGTCTGGGACGTCACCCGGGTCGAACGCGATCGTTGAGCGATTTTGACCGTCCCCCCGCCTCCCGGTAACCTGGTCGCTTGATGTGCGTATTGGCTCGCTCTATCTCACGTGAGAGGTCGGTACGCCGGAGACATCGGGTCGACGACCAGCGGCTCCTCCTTGAATTGCGTCCAAGGTGGCCAGGCTGATCCCTCCTCCAGGTGCTCCTGTCAGGACTCACTCACTGAAAAGCGAAGGCTACGACCGTGCGTACGTACAGCCCCAAGCCCGGCGACGTCCAGCGTCAGTGGCACGTCATCGACGCGACCGACGTCGTGCTCGGCCGCCTGGCCTCCCAGGCCGCCAACCTCCTCCGGGGCAAGCACAAGGCGATCTACGCGCCGCACGTTGACACTGGTGACTTCGTCATCATCATCAACGCGGACAAGGTGCACCTGTCGGGTAACAAGAAGACCCAGAAGCTGGCGTACCGCCACAGCGGTTTCCCGGGCGGTCTCCGCTCGGTCCGCTACGACGACCTCCTGGCCAACAACCCGGAGAAGGCCGTCGAGAAGGCCATCAAGGGCATGATCCCCAAGAACAGCCTGGGCCGTCAGATGCTCTCGAAGCTGAAGGTCTACTCGGGCGACCAGCACCCGCACGCTGCCCAGCAGCCGGTGCCGTTCGAGATCACCCAGGTCGCGCAGTAACTCCGGCCACCAAGCCCCCCATCACTGAAAAGAGCTGAGGAACACCGTGGCCGAGACCACCGAAACCCTTGAGGTCGAGTTCGACGAGACTGTCGTCGAGGGCGAGTACACCTCCGAGGAGAGCTACACCTCCGAGTCCCTGGCCGGCCGCTTCGGCGAGGCCGTCCCCGGCGCCGGCCTCGGCCGTCGCAAGGAGGCGATCGCCCGCGTGCGCATCGTCCCGGGCACCGGGCAGTGGAAGATCAACGGTCGCACCCTGGAGAACTACTTCCCCAACAAGGTGCACCAGCAGACCGTCAACGAGCCCTTCAAGCTCCTGGAGCTGGACGGCCGTTACGACGTCGTCGCCCGCATCACCGGCGGCGGCGTGTCCGGCCAGGCCTACGCGCTGCGCCTCGGCGTGGCCCGTGCCCTGAACGAGGCCGACGTGGACAACAACCGCGGCGCCCTCAAGAAGGCCGGCTTCCTGACCCGTGACGCCCGCGCCGTCGAGCGCAAGAAGGCCGGTCTGAAGAAGGCCCGCAAGGCGCCGCAGTACAGCAAGCGCTAATTGCGCCCCCGGGGGTGCGTACCGCCCTGGTGGTGCACGCCCCTGGATGCGCTCTACACGCCCCGGAGTACCCCGTGTACTCCGGGGCGTTGTGTTCCCCGGCCATTGTGCGGAGCCCGGGGATTCGATCGGATTCACTGCAAGGCATTGCGGCGATGGAGGACGGGACAGTGGGACGACTCTTCGGTACGGACGGTGTACGCGGTGTGGCCAACGAGGGGCTGACGGCGGAGCTGGCGCTCGGCCTGTCGGTCGCGGCGGCGCACGTGCTCGGTGAGGCGGGGGCCTTCGACGGCCACCGGCCGGTCGCGGTGGTCGGCCGCGATCCGCGCGCCTCGGGCGAGTTCCTGGAGGCCGCGGTCATCGCCGGCCTGGCCAGCGCGGGTGTCGACGTCCTGCGGGTCGGTGTGCTGCCCACCCCGGCGGTGGCGTACCTCACCGGCGCGCTCGGCGCCGACTTCGGTGTGATGCTCTCCGCCAGCCACAACGCCATGCCGGACAACGGCATCAAGTTCCTCGCCCGCGGCGGCCACAAGCTGGACGACCGGATCGAGGACGCCATCGAGTCCCACTACCGCAAGCACGCGGCGGGCGGCGAGGACTGGAACCGCCCGACCGGCGCGGCCGTCGGCCGGGTCCGCGAGTACACCGAGGGCTTCGACAAGTACGTCGCCCACCTCATCGGCGTGCTGCCCAACCGCCTGGACGGCATCCGGGTCGTCATCGACGGCGCGCACGGCGCGGCCGCGTACGTCGCCCCCGAGGCCTTCGCCCGGGCCGGCGCCGAGGTCGTGCACACCCTGGGCGCCGAGCCCACCGGCCTCAACATCAACGACGGCGTCGGCTCCACCCACCTGGACCGGCTGCGCGTCGCCATGCGCGAGCACGCGGCCGACCTCGGCATCGCCCTGGACGGCGACGCCGACCGCTGCCTGGCCGCCGACGCGGAGGGCAACGAGGTCGACGGCGACCAGATCATCGCGATCCTGGCCGTCGCCATGCAGGAGGCCGGCACGCTGCGCCGCAACACCGTGGTCGCCACCGTGATGTCCAACCTGGGCTTCAAGCTGGCCATGGAGCGCGAGGGCGTCGACCTCGTCGAGACGGCGGTCGGCGACCGGTACGTGCTGGAGGCGATGAAGGAGCAGGGCTTCGCGCTGGGCGGCGAGCAGTCCGGCCACGTCATCCTGCTCGACCACGCGACCACCGGCGACGGCACGCTGACCGGCCTGATGCTGGGCGCCCGGCTGGCGGCGACCAAGCAGCCGCTGTCGGACCTGGCCGCCGTGATGACCCGGCTGCCGCAGGTGCTGATCAACGTCAAGGGCGTCGACAAGGCCCGGGTCCGCACCTGCGAGGAGCTGTCCGCCGCGGTGGCCGCGGCCGAGGCCGAGCTGGGCGCCACCGGCCGGGTCCTGCTGCGCCCGTCGGGCACCGAGCCGCTCGTCCGGGTGATGGTCGAGGCGGCCGACGAGGTGCAGGCGCAGGCCGTCGCGCAGACGCTGGCCACGGCGGTCCGCACCTACCTGGGCTGACCGTCCCGCAACGGTGAGGGCCCTCGCCGCGCACGCGTGCGGCGGGGGCCTGCCGTCGTTCGGTCAGAGCTTGCGCAGCAGCGCGCGGCGGACCTTGTGGTCCTGGCCCTTCTGCAGGATCAGGGTGGCCCGGCCGCGGGTCGGCAGCACGTTCTCCAGCAGGTTGGGCCGGTTGATGGTGCGCCAGACCTGGCGGCCGTACTCCATCGCCTCCTCCTCCGGCACCTCGGTGAAGCGGAGGAAGTAGGAGTTCGGGTCCTGGAAGGCGGTCTGCCGCAGCTTGCGGAACCGGTCCAGGTACCAGCTCTCGATGTCGTCGGTGCGGGCGTCGACGTAGATGGAGAAGTCGAAGTAGTCGGCCACCGCCAGACGGGTGCGGCCGTCGGTGCCGGGCAGGGCCGGCTGGAGCACGTTCAGGCCCTCGACGATGAGGATGTCCGGGCGCTCCACGGTGAGCCGCCGGTCCGGCACGATGTCGTAGACCAGGTGCGAGTAGACCGGCGCGGTGACCCGCTCCTTGCCGGCCTTCACGTCCGCGACGAAGCGCGTCAGCGCCCGGCGGTCGTAGGACTCGGGGAAGCCCTTGCGGGCCATCAGGCCGCGCCGGCGCAGTTCGGCGTTGGGCAGCAGGAAGCCGTCGGTGGTGACCAGCTCGACCCGGGGGTGTTCCGGCCAGCGGGCCAGCAGCGCCTGCAGCAGGCGGGCGGTGGTGGACTTGCCGACCGCGACCGAGCCGGCCACGCCGATGATGAACGGCGTGCGGGTGCGCTCGGTGTCCGGGGTGTCCAGGAAGGTGCCCAGGGTGCCGCGCAGCTCGTGGGTGGCGTGGATGTAGAGGTTCAGCAGCCGGGACAGCGGCAGGTAGACGTCCCGGACCTCGTCGAGGTCGAGGGCGGTGCCGAGACCGCGCAGCCGTTCCACCTCCTCGGCGGTCAGCGGCATCGGCGTACGCTCGCGCAGCGCGCTCCACTCGGCCCGGCTGAGGTCCACGTAGGGGGACGGTGACGGGCCGGGCGTGGTGTCGCCCCGCGTACAGAGTTCGGTCAGCACATGCTCCATTGTGGGCCGTAGCGCCGTTCGGGGTGGTTGTGGTGTCGGTCACGGCCCGCGGGCGAACCGTGCGAATGGGGTGTTCGGAGCGCCCTTATGCTGGCACGCATGTGCGGAATTGTTGGATACGTGGGCTCCCAGCCCGCCCTTGACGTAGTAATCGCAGGCCTGCAGCGACTGGAGTACCGGGGTTACGACTCGGCCGGTGTCGCGGTGCAGGTGCAGGGCTCCGACGGGCAGTGGAGCCTGGCCACCGACAAGCGGGCCGGCAAGCTCGCGAACCTGGAGAAGTCGCTCGCCGAGACCCCTCTTCCCGGCGGCACCACCGGCATCGGCCACACCCGCTGGGCCACCCACGGCGGCCCGACGGACGCCAACGCCCACCCCCATCTGGACGACGCCGCCCGGGTGGCGGTCGTCCACAACGGCATCATCGAGAACTTCGCCCGGCTCCGCGCCGAGCTGGCCGAGCGCGGCCACACGCTGCGCTCGGAGACCGACACCGAGGTCGTCGCGCACCTGCTCGGCGAGGAGTACCGGGGCGACCTGGCCGAGGCCATGCGGGCGGTCTGCCGCCGGCTGGAGGGCGCGTTCACCCTGGTCGCGGTGCACGCCGACGCCCCGGACGTGGTGGTCGGCGCCCGCCGCAACTCGCCGCTGGTGGTCGGGCGCGGCGAGGGCGAGAACTTCCTCGCCTCCGACGTCGCCGCGTTCATCGCGCACACCCGCGAGGCGATCGAGCTGGGCCAGGACCAGGTCGTCGAGCTGCGCCGGGACGGCGTGACGGTGACGAACTTCGACGGCACCCCCGCCGACGTGCGCGAGTACCACGTCGACTGGGACGCCTCGGCCGCCGAGAAGGGCGGCTACGACTACTTCATGCTCAAGGAGATCGCCGAGCAGCCGAAGGCCGTCGCCGACACCCTGCTCGGCCGGATCGGCACCGACGGCCGGCTCACCCTCGACGAGCTGCGGATGTCCGACGCGGACCTGCGCGCGGTCGACAAGGTCGTCATCGTGGCCTGCGGCACCGCGTTCCACGCGGGCATGATCGCCAAGTACGCGATCGAGCACTGGACCCGGATCCCGTGCGAGGTGGAGGTCGCCTCCGAGTTCCGCTACCGCGACCCGATCATGGGGCCGGGCACGCTGGTCATCGCCATCTCGCAGTCCGGCGAGACCATGGACACCCTGATGGCGCTGCGGCACGCGCGCGAGCAGGGCGCCAAGGTGCTGGCGATCTGCAACACCAACGGCTCGACCATCCCGCGCGAGTCGGACGCGGTGCTGTACACCCACGCCGGGCCGGAGGTGGCCGTCGCCTCCACCAAGGCGTTCCTGACCCAGCTGGTCGCCTGCTATCTGGTCGCGCTGTACCTGGGCCAGGTGCGCGGCACCAAGTGGGGTGACGAGATCCTCGCCGTCATCAAGGAGCTCGGCGACGCGCCGAAGCAGGTCGAGCAGGTGCTGGAGACCATGGAGCCGGTGCGCGAGCTGGCCCGCTCCCTGGCGGGCGCGCGCTCGGTGCTGTTCCTGGGCCGGCACGTCGGCTTCCCGGTGGCCCTGGAGGGCGCGCTCAAGCTCAAGGAGCTCGCCTACATGCACGCCGAGGGCTTCGCGGCCGGCGAGCTGAAGCACGGGCCGATCGCGCTGATCGAGGAGGGTCTGCCGGTCGTGGTCGTCGTGCCGTCGCCGCGCGGGCGCTCGATCCTGCACGACAAGATCGTCTCCAACATCCAGGAGATCCGGGCCCGCGGTGCGCGGACCATCGTGATCGCGGAGGAGGGCGACGAGACGGTCGTCCCCTACGCCGACCACCTGATCCGCATCCCGGTCACGCCGACCCTGCTCCAGCCGCTGGTCGCCACCGTGCCGCTGCAGGTGTTCGCCTGCGAGCTCGCCACGGCCAAGGGCCACGAGGTCGACCAGCCGCGCAACCTGGCGAAGTCGGTCACCGTCGAGTAGTCCCGGCCCGCGTCGTCCCGGCGCCCCCGCGGTGGCTGCGTCCTACCGCGGGGGCGCCGTGTCGAGTGTGGACGAGTACGGCGCGGCATGGCACGGCACGGCGCGGGAAGGGCGGGCGGCCTGCGCCGGGCCGAGGACGAGCTCCTGTTCCGCCCGGAGGAACTCGGTCCGGAAACCCTGAGGCCGGTGCAGTCTCAGGAACGCCTGAGGGCCTCCACCGGCGACACGCCAGGGGCGCGGACCGGGGCCGGTGGGGGATCGGGGTGGGTGGGGGATCGGGGTGGGTGTCACTCGAATGCGTGCCGCAAAGGCCGGGGGCGCCGTCGGGAGGTCGTTCGCGTAGCGTCGGCGGTAGTTGCCGTCTTGCCGCCGAGTGTGGGGGAGAGCCCGCCATGCGCAGTGCCCACCGTGTCGACCAGGTCCGTGCCGCCGAGGCCGCGCTGATGGCCCGGCTCCCCGGGGGGACGCTGATGCAGCGGGCCGCCGTCGGGCTCGCGGCGACCTGCGCGCGGCTGCTGACCCGCCGTCGCGGGCGGGTGTACGGCAGCCGGGTGGTGGTGCTGGCGGGCAGCGGGGACAACGGGGGTGACGCGCTGTACGCCGGGGCGGCGCTGGCCCGGCGCGGGGCGCGGGTGTCGGCGGTGCTGCTCGCCCCGGCGCGGGCGCATGCGGCGGGGCTCGCGGCGTTGCGGGCGGCCGGCGGGCGGGTGGTGCTGGAGCAGGAAGTCGGCCTGGCCGACTTCTCGCGCGCGGACCTGGTGCTGGACGGCATCGTCGGTATCGGCGGGAAGGGCGGACTGCGGCCGGAGGCGCAGCCGTACGCGCGCGCCGGGCGGGCGGGGGTGGTGGTGGCCGTCGACGTGCCCAGCGGGGTGGACGCGGACACCGGCGAGGTCGCGGGTGCGGCGCTGCGGGCGGATGTGACGGTCTGCTTCGGCACGTACAAGCCCGGACTGCTGATCGACCCGGGTGCCTCGTACGCCGGAGCGGTGCAGTTGGTGGGGATCGGACTGGAGCTGCCGGCGGCCGAGGTCGTGGCGCTGCAGCACGCGGACGTGGCCGGGCTGCTGCCGGTGCCGGGGGCGGAGAGCGACAAGTACCGGCGCGGGGTGGTCGGGGTGGCGGCCGGGTCGGCGCGCTACCCGGGGGCGGCGCTGCTCGCCGTCGCCGGGGCGCTGCGCGGGGGCGCGGGCGCGGTGCGGTACGTCGGGACGGCGGCGGAGGAGGTGGTGCGGCGGTTCCCGGAGGCGCTGGTCACCGAGGGCGGGCCGGCCGGGGCGGGGCGGGTGCAGGCCTGGGTGGTCGGGCCGGGCGGCGGCGAGGGGGCCGAGCGGGCGCTCGCGGAGGCGCTGGCCGCCGATGTGCCGGTGCTGGTCGACGCGGACGGGCTGACCGAGCTGGCCCGGCTCGGGCCGGGCGCGTTGGCGGGGCGGACGGCGCCGACGCTGCTCACCCCGCACACGGGGGAGGCGGCCCGGCTGCTCGCCGGGGCGGAGAACGGCGGGAGCGCCGGGGGCGGCGGGGGCGGCGCCCGGCCGCCGGCCGCCGACGAGCTGGCGGCCGCCCGGCTGGGCACGGCGCGCCGGCTCGCGGCGGCGTACCGGGCGACGGTGCTGCTGAAGGGCTCGACCACGGTGGTCGCCGATCCGGGCGGCGCCGTGCGGGTGAACCCGACCGGCACCTCGTGGCTGGCGACGGCCGGCAGCGGGGACGTCCTGGCCGGCCTGGCCGGCTCGCTGCTCGCCGCGGGCCGCTCCCCGCTGGACGCGGCCTCGGTGGCCGCCTACCTGCACGGCCTCGCCGCCCGTCACGCCGCCGCCACCCCCGGCGCCCCCGTCACCGCCCTGGAGGTGGCGGCCGCCCTCTCCACCGCCTGGAACGACGTCCGCTCCGCCGCGGCGGAGCCGGGCGCCTAGGAATATGCAGACCGGTCTACAGACTCCTGGGAGCAGGAAGTCGGCCCGGCCGACTTCCTGCTCCACCCGGCGACGCGCCCGGGCCGGATCAGTAGACCGGTCTGCATATTCCACCGGGCGCCGCGCTTGAGGGCGGCACCCGGTGGCGGCCCCGCGGAGTGGAAAGTCGGCCCTGCCGACTTCCTGCTCCCGGGGGCGGCGTGCTCGGGGCGGGTGGGTGGATGGGGTGGCACGGTGCCGCGCGCCGCCCGGCGGCGGCGCGCGGTGGCGGGCGCTGTGGAGTGGGAAGTCGGCGTGGCCGACTTTCTGTTCTCGCCCGGGTGGTGCCGGGGTCGGGTGGTGTGGTGGGCGGGGGTGCATGGTGCCGGGCGCAAGTGGCGTGGGAAGTCGGGCCCGCCGACTTCCTGCTCCCGCGCGGGCGGCGTGCCCGGGTGGGTGGGGGCGGGGCCGCGTGGGGCCGTGCGCCGCCTCGGGGTGGCGCGCGGTGGGAGGGGCTCCTGGCGTGGGAAGTCGGCCTGGCCGACTTCCCACTCCAGGAGCGGTGTATGTAGACCGGTCTGCATATTTTGGGGCTTCGGGGGTGGGAGGGAACCGGGGTGTGATTCGTGGGCGTCCGGAAGGGGGTGAGGGGTGGCGGGGGGCGGTGTGCCGACGGGCCGTTCGGCGAGGACCCTGGGACGTCTGGGAGACTGACCCTGATGACAACTGCGAAGACGACCGTTATGGCCACTCTCACCGAAGGCGCGAGAGCCGAGGCGACCATCGATCTCGCCGCGCTGCGCGGCAACCTCGACGCGCTGCGCGAGCGTGTCGGCGGCGCCACGGTGATGGCCGCGGTCAAGGCGGACGCCTACGGGCACGGCGCCGCCCGGTGCGCCCGGGAGGCGGTCGCCGCAGGAGTCCGCTGGCTGGGCACCGCCACGCCGGACGAGGCGCTCGCGCTGCGCGCCGCCGGCATCCGGCCGGACCAGGCCCGCATCCTCTGCTGGCTGTGGACCCCCGGCGGCCCCTGGCGCGAGGCCCTCTTCGCCGACCTCGACATCTCGGTCAGCGGCCGGTGGGCGCTCACCGAACTGCTCGCCGCCGTCCGCGCCACCGGCGTCCCCGCCCGGGTCCACCTCAAGGCCGACACCGGCCTCGGCCGCAACGGCTGCCAGCCGCACGACTGGCCGGAGCTGGTCGCCGCCGCCCGCCGCGCCGAGCTGGACGGCCTGCTGACCGTGGTCGGCGTCTGGTCGCACTTCGCCGCCGCCGACGAGCCCGGCCACCCCTCCATCCAGGCCCAGCTGGACGCCTACCGCGCCGCCCTGGCCACCGCCGAGGCGGCCGGCCTGCGCCCCGAGGTCCGGCACCTGGCCAACTCGCCGGCCACCCTGCTGCTCCCGCAGTCGCACTTCGACATGGTCCGCACGGGCCTGGCGATGTACGGGCTCTCGCCGGTCCCGGACGTCGGCTCGCCGGCCGACTTCGGCCTGCGCCCGGTGATGTCGCTGACCGCCCGGCTGGCCCTGGTCAAGCACGTCCCCGGCGGCCACGGCGTCAGCTACGGCCACCACTACACCACCCCCGGCCCGACCACACTGGGCCTCGTCCCGCTCGGCTACGGCGACGGCATCCCCCGACACGCCAGCGGCATCGGCCCGGTGCAGATCGACGGCAAGTGGCGCACGGTGGCCGGCCGGGTGGCGATGGACCAGTTCGTCGTCGACCTCGGCGGTGACACCCCGCCGATCGGCGACGAGGTGCTGCTCTTCGGCAACGGCGACCGCGGCGAGCCGACCGCCGAGGACTGGGGCCGCGCCTGCGGCACCATCTCCTACGAGATCGTGACCCGGATCGGCTCCCGGGTGCCGCGCCGCTACGTCGGCGGCCTGGACGAGGACCTGTTCGGATGAGCGAGCAGGCCGGCACCGACCCGGCCGGGGCGGTGGGCGGCGTGGCCCGCGCCGTCAGGGCGGCCGGGACGGCCACCGGGGTGAGCCGGGCCGGCCTGATCGGCATCTCGGTCGGCGTGCTCGCGGCCGGCGCCGCCGCGGGCGTGGCGATCGAGCGGCTGACGGTCGGCCGGACGATGCGCCGCCGGGCCCGCGCCGAACTGGACGCCAAGGCCCCGTACGGCTCGCTGCGCGGCCGCCCCCGCACCGTCGCCGCCGCGGACGGCACAGAGCTGTACGTCGAGCTGGACGGCACCGCCGAACCGCACGGCACCGCCGAACAGGACGGCGCCCCCGAGCCGCTGACCGTGGTCTTCTGCCACGGCTACTGCCTCAACCAGGACAGCTGGCACTTCCAGCGCGCCGCCTTCCGCGACGGCCTGCGCCTGGTGTTCTGGGACCAGCGCAGCCACGGCCGCTCCGAGCGCTCCCGCTCCTTCCTGGCCGGCGAGCCCGCCAGCATCGACCAGCTGGGTGGCGACCTCAAGGCCGTGCTCGACGCCGTCGCGCCGACCGGCCCGCTCGTCCTGGTCGGCCACTCGATGGGCGGCATGACGGTGATGGCGCTGGCCGACCAGGACCCCGAGCTGTTCCGCGAGCGGGTGGCCGGCGTGGCGCTGATCGGCACCCTGGCCGGGAACTGGGACGCCGTCACCTTCGGCCTGCCGCAGGCGGGCGCCAAGCTGTTCCGCCGGGTCGCGCCCGGCATGATGAAGCTGCTCGGCCGTCAGGTGGACCTGGTGGAGGCGACCCGCCGGCTGGGCACGGACGTCAGCGCCGTCCTCTACCGGCGGTTCTCCTTCGGCGGGAAGGACGTCGACCCGGGGGTGGCCCGGTTCGCCGAGCAGATGCTGGACGCCACCCCGATCGACGTGGTGGCCGAGTTCTACCCGGTGTTCTCCGCGCACGAGAAGACCGAGGCCCTCGCCGCGCTGCGCGGCATCCCGGCCCTGGTGCTGACGGGCACCAAGGACCTGCTGACCCCGCCCGGCCACGGCGAGGTGATGGCCGAACAACTGCGGGGCGCCGAACTGGTCCTGGTCGAGGACGCCGGGCACCTGGTGATGCTGGAGCGCCCGGACGTGGTGGACGAGCGGCTGGCCGCGCTGTTCGAGCGGGCCGCCCGCTTCCGCGGCGCCGCCGTCCCGTCGGCGCTCCCGTCCGTCGAGGAGCCGTAGCGCGGCCGCCCGCGCCGGGCCCCGCGGACGCCCGGCGCGGGCGGTGCCGGGGATGTGGCACGGTAGCGGGGGCGCCCGAGAGCCGGTGCGCCGCCGCAAGGACCGAAGGGCTTGATTCGCGCATGGGCTCGCACGCCACTCTCACCGCCGCCACCCCCGACCGGATGGGCCGGCTCGGCCGGGAGCTGGCCGCGCTGCTGCGGCCGGGGGACCTGGTGCTGCTCTCCGGCGAGCTGGGGGCGGGGAAGACCACGCTGACCCGCGGCCTCGGCGAGGGCCTCGAGGTGCGCGGCGCCGTCACCTCGCCGACCTTCGTGATCGCCCGGGTGCACCCGTCGCTGGTCGGCGGCCCGGCGCTGGTGCACGTCGACGCGTACCGGCTGGGCGGGAACCTCGACGAGATGGAGGACCTCGACCTGGACGTCTCGCTGCCCGAGTCGGTGGTGGTCGTCGAGTGGGGCGAGGGCAAGGTCGAGCGGCTCTCGGAGGACCGCCTGGAGGTCCGGATCGAGCGGGCCATCGGCGCGGAGGCGGCGGGCGACGACCTGGACCCGCGCCGGGTGCTGCTGACCGGGATCGGGCCCCGCTGGGACGGCGTCGACCTGTCCGTGCTGGCCTGAGGGTCCGGCGGCGCCGGCCGGCCCGGTCACGGTTTGCCGACAGGCTGTCGGGAAGATGTTGCGGTCGGGGTCCCGGGCGTGGTGGGATGGGTTTTGAGGTTAGGTCTGCCTAACTAGGAGGCGCCATGCCGAGCACCACGCCCGCCCCGGAGCGCGAACCGCGCGGGACCGGGGCCGAGGGGCCCGACCGCCGTGCCGCGGGGGAGCCGATGCGGGCCCTGCTGGCCGCCTGTGCGGCGGCGGAGGCGGTCTCCACTCCACCGGAACGCCGCCCGACGGCGGGCGAGCGGGCCGAGCGGTCGCCGGCGGAAGGCCGCGCGCACGACACCCGCCGCGCCGCCTAGCGCACACACCGCCCACGCGTCGTCGACCCCCCGGGCCGCCCGGGTCAGGCGATCACGACCACCTTGGTGTCCTTCGGCGCGAAGTCCCAGAGCAGCTGGCCGTCGGCCCGGCCGCTGCGGATGCCGCCGGTCTTGGCCGCCTTCGGGTCGCCGCTCGCGCCGCCCCCGATCGCGGACGGCGTCCCCGACGCGGACGCCGTCGGCGCGGCGGCCGGGGTGCCGGTGGCGCCGTCGACGGCCGCGCTGAAGCCGAACACCACGCCGTTCTGCTGGGCGAACCGCACCACGTGCTCGATCTGCTTGCCGTCGGTGCCCGTGCCGGACTGGGTGCGGCTGTACACGGGGTAGCTGCCGGGGAGCGGTTCGACGGTGCCCGGGGTGACCGGGAAGGCGGCCACCACCTGCGGGGTCTTCTTCGGGTCGATCAGCCACACGTAGTGCGCGCCGACCGAGTAGACGACCCGCAGCCCGGTGCCGGTGCCCGCGGTGGGCAGCGTCGGGACGGTCGGCGTGGGCGTGGCGCTCGGGGTGGCCGAGGCGGCCGGCCCGCCGGACGGGGCGGTGGTGCTCGCACCGGGATTGGCGGCGACCGCGCGGTCCTGCGCACCGTTGGCCTGGAAGGCCAGCAGGCTCACCACCGCCAGGGCCCCCAGGGTCAGCCCCGTGACCACCACTCCAGGACCCATCTTCGCCACGTGTGCTCCCACCGCCGTCCCAAAACCGTCGGCCCCATCGTGCCAGGTTCGCCCGTCCGGTCCGCATCGCGTCGGACGTGTGTTCCGCCGGGGAGCGGGTTTTCGATCGGGCGGCGCACACCTGCCGGGCGCGCACCCGCGGTGCGGCGCGCACGCCCCGGGCGGCGGGACGGGACCGCGCCCCGACAGGTCACCGCCCGACCGGTCTAACCTTGACCCGTGCTGCTGCTCGCGTTCGACACCGCTACCCCCGCCGTCACCGCCGCCGTCCACGACGGCACGGCCGTCCTCGCCGAGACCGACCAGGTCGACGCCAGGCGCCACGGCGAACTCCTGCTGCCCGCGATCGACCAGGTGCTGCGGGCGGCCGGTGTCGACAAGCACCGGCTGACCGACATCGCCGTGGGCGTCGGCCCGGGCCCGTACACCGGCCTGCGGGTCGGCCTGGTGACCGCCGCCGCGCTGGGCCACGCCCTGGGCCTGCCGGTGCACGGCGTCTGCACCCTGGACGCGATCGCCCACCGGGCCCGCGCCGGGGGACTGGCCGGCGAGCCGTTCACGGTCGCCACCGACGCGCGCCGCAAGGAGGTCTACTGGGCCGCCTACGACGCCGAGGGCCGCCGGACCGAGGGCCCGTCGGTGGACCGCCCGGGCGAGCTGACGCCGCCGGCGCGCTCGGTCGGCGCCGGTGCGCTGCTCTACCCGGAGGCCTTCCCCGGCGCGCAGGGCCCCGAGCACGTCTCGGCCGGCGCGCTCGCCGACTTCGCCGCCGCCGAGCTGCTCGCCGGCCGGCCCCTGCTGCCCAACGCCCCGCTCTACCTGCGCCGCCCGGACGCCCAGGTGCCGGCCGGCTACAAGGCGGTGCTCCCGGCGTGACCGGCCCGAGCACCGACGGGGCCGTGCGCACCGCCGCTCCCGCGGCCGTGCTGCGCCCGATGCGCTGGTGGGACATCGCCCCGGTGCTGGCGCTGGAGCTGGAGCTGTTCCCCGAGGACGCCTGGTCCGCCGGCATGTTCTGGTCCGAGCTGGCCGAGGCCCGCCCCGGCGGCACCCGCCACTACACCGTCGCCGAGGCCCCGGACGGCACGGTCGTCGGCTACGCCGGGCTGATGGCGGTGGCCGGCGAGGGCGACGTGCAGACCATCGCCGTGGACGGCCGCCACCAGGGCGCCGGCCTCGGCGCGGCGCTGCTCGCCGACCTGGTCCGGGAGGCCGCCCGGCGCGGCTGCGCGGACCTGCTGCTGGAGGTGCGGGTGGACAACACCCGCGCGCAGCGGCTCTACGAGCGCTTCGGGTTCGAGCCGGTCGGCATCCGGCGCGGCTACTACCAGCCCGCCAACGTCGACGCGCTGGTGATGCGTCTCGACCTCGCGGCCGCCGCCGTCGACGGCGCCGCCGCTCCCGACGACCTCGACGAACCCGCGGACCACCCGCGACCGGACGTGAAGAAGGACACCCCCCATGGCTGACGAACCGCTCGTCCTCGGCATCGAGACCTCCTGCGACGAGACCGGCGTCGGCATCGTGCGCGGCACCACCCTGCTCGCCGACGCGGTGGCCTCCAGCGTCAACGACCACGCCCGGTTCGGCGGCGTCGTCCCCGAGATCGCCAGCCGCGCGCACCTGGAGGCGATGGTCCCCACCATCCAGCGCGCCCTGGACACCGCGGGCGTCAAGGCGAGCGACCTGGACGGCATCGCCGTCACCGCCGGCCCCGGCCTGGCCGGCGCCCTGCTGGTCGGCGTGAGCGCCGCCAAGGCGTACGCGTGGGCCCTGGACAAGCCGCTATACGGCGTCAACCACCTCGCCTCGCACATCTGCGTGGACCAGCTGGAGCACGGCCGGCTGCCGTCCCCGACGATGGCCCTGCTGGTCTCCGGCGGGCACTCCTCGCTGCTGCTCAGCGAGGACATCACCAGCGACGTGCGCCCGCTCGGCGCGACCATCGACGACGCGGCCGGCGAGGCCTTCGACAAGGTGGCCCGGGTGCTCGGGCTCGGCTTCCCCGGCGGCCCGGTGGTGGACCGCACCGCCCGCGAGGGCGACCGGAAGGCGATCGCCTTCCCGCGCGGCCTCACCGGCCCCAAGGACCCGGAGTACGACTTCTCCTTCTCCGGCCTGAAGACCGCCGTCGCCCGCTGGGTGGAGGCCAGGCGCCGGGCCGGCGAGGAGGTGCCGGTCGCCGACGTCGCGGCGTCCTTCCAGGAGGCGGTCACCGATGTGCTGACCCGCAAGGCGGTCAAGGCCTGCAAGGACAACGGCGTCGACCACCTGATGATCGGCGGCGGCGTCGCGGCCAACTCGCGACTGCGCGAGATGGCCCAGCAGCGCTGCGACAAGGCCGGCATCCGGCTGCGGGTGCCGCGTCCGGGCCTGTGCACCGACAACGGCGCGATGGTCGCCGCGCTCGGCTCCGAGATGGTCTGGCGGGACCGCGCGCCGTCCTCCTTCGACCTGTCGGCGGACTCCTCGCTGCCGGTCACCGAGGTCCACGTGCCGCACACGGACCTCCACGGCCAGGCGTACCGGGCGCTGGGCGGACAGGCGTGAGCACCACCGCCGCGATGTGGGAGGCCCGGGCCGCCGACGGGCGGGGTGCCGAGCTCTCCGCCTGGGTCCGGGAGACCGCGCTGCCCGCGCTGCGCGGCCGCGCCGGGCTGCTGCGCGCCGAGCTGTTCGCCGCTCCCGGCGAGCGCGTGCTGCTGATCACCTGGTGGTCCGGCGAGCCGGTGCCGGTGGCGGAGCCGCCCGCCGCCCTGCTGGGCCGCCCGGTGCACCGCTGGTCGTTCACCAGCGAGCACGTGGAGTAGCCCCGCCGCTCCGTTCGCACGCCCGTCCGGGAACCGAACGTCCGACCGCTACCGTGCTAGCGAGCGAGCGAGCGAGAACGCTGAACGGGAGCGGGGAGTACGGCGCGGTGAACAGGCACGGGTGGAGCAGGAAAACGGCGTACGCGGTGGGGGCCACGGTCCTGCTGGCCGCCGCCACCGGGTGTGCGGGCGGGGGCGACAGCGGCGCCGCGTCCGCCGCCCTGGTGGCGCCGAGCGGGACCACCGCACCGGCCGGGACCCCCGCGCCGCAGCAGGGCGCGGGCACGCAGCCGTCGAGCGCGCCCCCCGCCCCGGCCGCCGGGGACGCCGCCGCCTGGGCGAAGTGGAACCTGACGCCGCTGCCGCCCGCGCCCCCGGCGCCCGCCGACAAGCCGGTGAAGCTCCAGAAGAGCGGCCCGGTCCCGGTGTTCAGCGAGGTGAGGACCAGCGACAAGGTCGTCTTCGTCACCATCGACGACGGCGCCGAGAAGGACCCGAAGTTCGTCGAGATGCTGACCGACCTCAAGGTGCCGGTCTCGATGTTCCTGACCCGCGACATCGTCAAGGACGACTACGGCTACTTCAAGCGGCTCCAGGCGCTCGGCAACCACGTCCACAACCACACCGTGGACCACGCCCAGCTGAGCAAGGTGGCGCCGGAGAAGCAGAAGTCCGAGGTCTGCGACGCCCAGGCCGCGCTCACCCAGCAGTACGGCACCCCGCCGCTGCTGTTCCGCCCGCCGTACGGCGACGGGGCCAACACGCCGGCGCTCAACTCCTCGGTGCAGCAGTGCGGCCCGCGGGCGATCGTGCTGTGGCGCGAGTCGATGCAGATCCACGACATGCAGTACCAGGCGGCGGACAAGAAGCTGAAGCCCGGCGACATCGTGCTCGCCCACTTCCGGGGCCCGAAGGACCTCAAGGGCGAGACGATGACGCAGATGTTCGGGGAGATGCTGGCCCGGATCCAGGAGCAGGGCTTCGCGGTGGCCCGGCTGGAGGACTACATCGCGGCGCCGGCCGGCTGAACGGCCGCGGCCGGGCCGGTCACCGGCCGGCCGAGCATCATCAGCGGACCGTGGTCGGTGCGGCTGAGGATCACCGTGACCTCGTTCGGGCCGGAGGGCTTCAGCTGGCGGCGCAGTTCCTCCGGGGTGATCGCCATCCCGCGCTTCTTGATCACCACCGTGCCGACGCCGCGTTCACGCAGCAGCGCCTTGAGCTTCTTGATGTGGAACGGCAGCACGTCGGTCAGCTCGAAGCCGTGCGCGTAGGGGGTGTCGACCAGCTCGTCCGAGGTCACATAGGCGATCTTCGGGTCGATCAGCCGTCCGCCGACCTGCTGCGCCACCTCGGCGACCAGGTGCGCGCGGATCACCGCGCCGTCCGGCTCGTACAGGTAGCGGCCGACCGGGCCGGCCGGCGGATCGGGCAGGTCGCCGCCGGTGAGGCAGGCCCGCTGGGGCAGCAGGGTGGCGCGGTGCGGGTGCTCGGCCCGGGTGCCGAACCAGAGCACGGCCTCCTTGACGTCGCCGTGGTCGGAGACCCACTCGGCCTCCGCGTCGGCCGGCACCGCCTCGTGCGGGATGCCCGGGGCCACCTTGAGCGCGCCGACCGGGGTGCGCCGGCCGGCCTCGATCGCCCAGGACAGCGGCGGCGCGTAGGCCTCGGGGTCGAAGACCCGGCCGCGCGAGGTGCGCCGGGCCGGGTCGGTGAAGACCGCGTCGAAGCCGGTGACGTCGACGTCGGCGACGTCCGCGCAGCGCACCTCGACCCGGTCGGCCAGGCCCAGGGCGGCCGCGTTGGCGGCGGTGGCGGCGCAGGCGGCCGGGTCCTTGTCGACCGCGAGCACCTCGACGCCGGCCCGGGCCAGCGCCAGCACGTCGCCGCCGATCCCGCAGCAGAGGTCGGCCAGCCGCTTCACCCCGAGGTCCGCGAAGCGGCGCGCCCGCCACTCGGCGACCTCGCGCCGGGTGGACTGCTCGACGCCGTTGGGCGTGAAGTACATGAGGTCGGCGTCGGCGCCGAACTTGGCCCGCGCCCGCTGCCGCAGCCGGGCCTGCCCGAAGGCGGCCGACACCAGCTCGGCCGGGTGCTCCTTGCGCAGCCGGGTGGCCAGCGCCAGCTCCTCCCCGGGCGCGAAGTCGCGCAGTTCGGCGAGCAGGGCCTGGCCCCGGTCGGTCAGCAGGGGCCGCAGGTCGTCGTTCTCCACGGGGCCATTCTCGCCGGTCGCGGCGCGGCCGGTCCGCCCTCGCACATGAGTACGGCTACTCGTCCGCCCCATGGGGTCGGCGGGCGCGTCGTTGGCACTCTGGTTGACTGAGTGCTAACCGCGGCCTATGGTCGTCACTAGCACTCCCCACCGGGGGAGTGCTAACGCGACAGTGCGTGTCTGACCCCCGCGACGGCAGATCCGCGAGTTCGCCCCTACCCGTTAGAAAACCCCGTAATCTCCGAAGGGGAGCTCGGACGTGACCACCAGCAGCAAGGTTGCCATCAAGCCGCTCGAGGACCGCATTGTGGTCCAGCCGCTCGACGCCGAGACCACCACGGCCTCCGGCCTGGTTATCCCGGACACCGCCAAGGAGAAGCCCCAGGAGGGTGTCGTCCTGGCCGTCGGCCCGGGCCGCTTCGAGGACGGCCAGCGTCTGCCGCTCGACGTCGCCGTGGGTGACATCGTCCTGTACTCGAAGTACGGCGGCACCGAGGTGAAGTACCAGGGCGAGGAGTACCTGGTGCTCTCCGCCCGCGACGTTCTCGCCATCATCGAGAAGTAAAGCGTCCAGCCACGCCCCGGATCCGTGTCCCTAGTGACAGGGGACCGGGGCGTGGCTGTTGGTTCACGTAGTCGAGCGGCCACCGCGGCCGCACCCCCGAGGGAATAGGGAACATGGCGAAGATCCTGCAGTTCGACGAGGACGCCCGCCGCTCGCTGGAGCGCGGTGTCAACAAGCTGGCCGACACCGTCAAGGTGACGATCGGCCCCAAGGGCCGCAACGTCGTCATCGACAAGAAGTTCGGCGCCCCGACCATCACCAACGACGGTGTCACCATCGCCCGTGAGGTCGAGCTCGACGACCCGTACGAGAACCTTGGCGCGCAGCTCGTCAAGGAGGTCGCCACCAAGACCAACGACGTCGCGGGCGACGGCACCACCACCGCCACCGTGCTGGCCCAGGCCCTGGTCAACGAGGGTCTGCGCAACGTCGCCGCCGGCGCCGGCCCGGCCGCCCTGAAGAAGGGCATCGACAAGGCCGTCGCCGCCGTCTCCGAGCACCTGCTGTCGGTCGCCCGTGAGATCGAGGGCAAGGACGACGTCGCCGCCGTCGCCACCCTGTCCGCCCAGGACCCGCAGGTCGGCGAGCTGATCGCCGAGGCGATCGACAAGGTCGGCAAGGACGGTGTCATCACCGTCGAGGAGTCGAACACCTTCGGCGTGGAGCTGGACTTCACCGAGGGCATGCAGTTCGACAAGGGCTACCTGTCGCCGTACTTCGTCACCGACGCGGAGCGGCAGGAGGCGGTCCTGGAGGACCCGTACATCCTGATCAACCAGGGCAAGATCTCCTCCATCCAGGAGCTGCTGCCGCTGCTGGAGAAGATCCTGCAGGGCGGCTCGACCCGCCCGCTGCTGATCATCGCCGAGGACGTCGACGGCGAGGCGCTGTCCACCCTCGTGGTGAACAAGATCCGCGGCACCTTCAACGCGGTGGCCGTCAAGGCCCCCGGCTTCGGTGACCGCCGCAAGGCGATCCTCGGCGACCTGGCCGTCCTGACCGGCGGCACCGTGATCTCCGAGGAGGTCGGCCTCAAGCTCGACCAGGCCGGTCTGGACGTGCTGGGCTCGGCCCGCCGCGTGACCGTCACCAAGGACGAGACGATCGTCGTCGACGGTGCCGGCGAGTCGGAGGCCGTGGCCGGCCGCGTCGCCCAGATCAAGGGCGAGATCGCCAACACCGACTCGGACTGGGACCGCGAGAAGCTGCAGGAGCGCCTGGCCAAGCTGGCCGGCGGCGTCTGCGTCATCCGCGTCGGTGCCGCCACCGAGGTGGAGCTCAAGGAGCGCAAGCACCGCCTGGAGGACGCCATCTCGGCGACCCGCGCCGCGGTCGAGGAGGGCATCGTCGCCGGTGGTGGCGCCTCCCTGGTCCACGCCGCCAAGGTGCTGAACGACGGCCTGGGCCTGTCCGGCGACGAGGCCACCGGTGTCGCGGTCGTCCGCAAGGCGCTGCACGAGCCGCTGCGCTGGATCGCCCAGAACGCCGGCCTGGAGGGCTACGTCATCACCTCCAAGGTCTCCGAGCTGGAGCTGGGCCAGGGCTACAACGCGGCCACCGGCGAGTACGGCGACCTGGTCAAGGCCGGTGTCATCGACCCGGTCAAGGTCACCCGCTCCGCCCTGGAGAACGCGGCCTCGATCGCCTCCCTGCTGCTCACCACCGAGACCCTCGTGGTGGAGAAGAAGGAAGAGGAGGCCGACAACGGCCACTCGCACGGCGGTCACGGCCACTCGCACTGAGGCCGTAGTCGCTGACCGCGGTCACTGAGCGCGGTCACTGACCGCAGGCCCGGTCCGCACCCCGCGAGGGGTGGCGGGCCGGGCCTGCGGCCGTTCCGGGCTGTTCCAGCTTTCAACTATCAGTTGAATTTTGCTTAATGCAAAGAATCTCTTATATCTTGGTGGCATGATCGAGGCCCGCCACCTGCGCGTCCTGCGTGCCGTCGCCCGCACCGGCTCCTTCTCCGCCGCGGCCCGCGAGCTGGGGTGCACCCAGCCCGCCATCAGCCAGCAGATGAAGGCCCTGGAGAAGTCCGTGGACACCCCGCTGGTGGTCCGCTCGGGCCGCGGGATGCAACTGAGCGAGGCGGGGCGGGTCCTGCTCAAGCATGCCACCGGGATCCTCGCCGGGCTCTCCGCCGCCGAGGAGGAGGTGGCGGCGATCGCCGGGCTGCGGGCCGGCCGGGTCCGGCTGGTGTCCTTCCCGACCGCCAGCTCGACGCTGGTGCCGCCGGCCGTCGCCCGGCTGCGGGACAGCCATCCGGGCGTGCGCGTGTCGCTGGTCGAGGCGGAGCCGCCGGAGTCGCTGGCGATGCTGCGCGGCGGCGAGTGCGAGGTCGCGTTGGCCTTCCGCTACCCGCAGGCCCCCGGATCCGTCCTCGCGCCGGCGCCCGCGCCCGCGCACGGCACGCCCCGGGAGGCGCGCGCCGAGGCCAATCTGGAGGCCCAGCAGCTGAGCGCCGGGGCCGACTGGTCCGATCTGGTGGTCACCCCGCTGCTGGACGACCCGCTGGTCGGACTGCTGCCCGCCGGACACCGGCTGGCCGGGCGCGGCGGGCCGGTGGAGCTGTCCGAACTGGCGGCGGAGCAGTGGATCGCCGGCTGCCCGCAGTGCCGGGGCCACCTGGTGGAGCTGTGCGCGGGCGCCGGCTTCGAGCCGCGGATCGACTTCGCGACCGACGACTACCCGGCGGTGGTCGGGCTGGTGGCCGCCGGGCTCGGGGTGGCGGTGCTGCCCGGGCTGGCGCTGGAGTCGGTGCGTCCCGACGGGGTGGCGCCGGTGGCGGTGCACGCCGCCTCGGGGGCGCCGGCGGTGCGCCAGGTGGTCGCGCTGACCCTGCCGGACCTCGCCGAGGTGCCGGCGGTGGCGCTGATGCTGGAGCGGCTGGCGGGGGCGGCGGCCGGGCGCTGAGCCGGCGGCGCGCCGGGCCCGCGGCGGTCGGGCCGGGCGGGCTTCGGGCCGCCTTCCTGTGAAGAAACGTTTTCCCCCGCAGTGGGGCGAAGTCGGTGTGCTACGGCTGGGCCGCACTCGGAGCGGCCAGCGGTACTTCCACCAGACGGTTGCGCGAACGGCCCATCATCTCCTCGCGCTCGTCCTCGGTCAGGCCTCCCCAGACGCCGTACGGCTCGCGGACCGCCAGCGCGTGGGCGGCGCACTCGGTGCGCACCGGGCAGCGCATGCAGACCTCCTTGGCGCTCGCCTCGCGCGAGCTGCGGGCCGCGCCGCGTTCGCCCTCGGGGTGGAAGAAGAGCGAGCTGTCCACGCCGCGGCAGGCCGCGGAGAGCTGCCAGTCCCAGAGATCCGCGTTGGGGCCGGGGAGTCGGGAGAAATCTGCCATGGCTCATTCCCTTCAGAGGTCGTCGACCGCGGGCCGGTCGCCGGCGGGGTGCGTCGGCGGCGGCACGGCGGGGCGTCCGGCGCGGTGTGGACACCTGGAAATATGACTTACGGCAACTCCATGGACAAGTCACCCACAGAGTGGCACAACAGTCAATGACCATACAAAAGCTCTAAAAATGGGCAAAGTGGGCATGGCGGCCGGGCCGGTGCTCGCCGGGCGCGGATGTGGCAATCGGGTGGCCGACCGGCGCGCGCGGAGCCGCGCGGGTGTGCCGGTTGTACGCCGACCGCGCGCGAGCTGCGCAAAAGTGCGGCGTGTGCACCGCGATGCGGCTGATCGGTAACGGGTCGGCCACGTACAGTGGTGGAGATGGCCCCGAAGGCCGTAACTCATTCGAGTGATGGTCGTTGGAAGTGCGGAGGCGGTTAGCGGACGCCGGACGTCGGGAACGATCGCGGGGAATCTCAGGCGATCAGCACGGAGTCTGACGCCGATCGGCCGTGTCGGAGAGGTTCGTACCAGCCAGGAGGCTCAACGTGACGCGGATCAGCTGCGGAGGACAACGGTCATGACTTCCGTTCTCGTTTGCGACGATTCCCCGCTTGCCCGCGAGGCGCTTCGCCGCGCGGTCGCGACCGTACCCGGGGTGGACCGGGTCACCACCGCGACGAACGGGGAGGAGGTCCTCCGCCGCTGGGTGGCCGACCGCTCCGATCTCGTCCTGATGGACGTCCGGATGCCCGGCCTCGGCGGGGTGGAGACGGTCCGGCGGCTGCTGTCCGCCGACCCGGGCGCCCGGATCATCATGCTCACCGTCGCCGAGGACCTCGACGGTGTCGCCCTCGCGGTCGCCGCGGGTGCGCGCGGGTACCTGCACAAGGACGCCTCGCGCGCCGAACTGCGGGCCACCGTCACCCAGGCGCTCGCCGACCCGACCTGGCGGCTCGCCCCCCGCCGGCTGCGCAGCCCCGACATGGGCGCGGCGCCGACCTTGACGGCGCGTGAGATCCAGGTGCTCGAAGGCATGAGCCACGGCCGCAGCAACGCCGAGATCGGCCGCGAGCTGTTCCTCTCCGAGGACACCGTCAAGACCCACGCCCGACGGCTGTTCAAGAAGCTGGGCGCCTCGGACCGGGCGCACGCGGTGGCGCTGGGCTTCCGCTGGGGCCTGGTCCGCTGACCGCCGCCGGCGCCGCCGGTTCCGGCACGCTCCGCGCGATTGTCCGTGCGGGGGCGTGTGACGTTACGGTCCCGAGGTTGCACCATGGAGGAGTGGAGCACCTCGGGGACCAGCGGACAGGAACTGCGGCGAACCACGCAGCCGCAGGAGACTCGGCGGACGGCGCCGCGACCGGGACCACCCGGGGCGGCGGGGCGGGAGGCGGGACGGTGCAGGAGGGGCCGGTGGTGCGAACCGGTGCGGCACCGCATAACGTTCCGGTGCACAACTCCGGACGCGGTGCCGCGTTTTCCCGCGCGACCAGGCACCATGGACCGATGCGTGACGACGTGGCCGGGGCTCCCGGTGAGGCGGACCCGGTGGAGGCCAGGCCCTCCGCGCCCGGGTCCGGCCCGGCGTACGCGGAACCGGCCGACGGGCCCGGTGCGCTCGCCGAACTCGTCGCGGCCGCCGTCCGCGGCGAGGGCCCGGCGATCGACGCGCTGCTCGCCCACGTCCACCCGCTGGCCCTGCGGTACTGCCGCGGCCGGCTGGTCCGGCTGCCCGGCGGCGCCCGGCACCACGTGGACGACATCGCCCAGGAGGTCTGCGTGGCGGTGCTCTGCGCGCTGCCCCGGTACCGGGACCAGGGGCGCCCGTTCGAGGCCTTCGTCTACGGGATCGCCGCGCACAAGATCGCCGATCTGCAGCGGGCCGCGATGCGCGGGCCCGGTTCGTCGGTGATCCCGCAGGACGACCTGCCGGAGGTGCCGGACGACGCGCTCGGCCCGGAGGAGCGGGCGCTGCTGAGCAGCGACGCGGCCTGGGCGAAGGAACTGCTCTCCAACCTGCCGGCCCGGCAGCGCGAGCTGGTGCTGCTGCGGGTGGCCGCCGGGCTCTCGGCGGAGGAGACCGGCGAGGTGCTCGGGATGTCGCCGGGGGCCGTCCGGGTCGCCCAGCACCGCGCGCTGAGTCGGCTGCGGGCGCTCGCCGAGGAGTCCTCCTAGCTCCGGAGCAGCTCCGGAGTGACTCGGGAGTGGCTCCGGGGCGCTTTTCGAGCGGCCGGAATGGTCCATGGCCGGGCTGTGTTGTCAAGGGCACACGAGAGCGCATTCGCGGTGCCAGTACCATGGGGTATCGGCGCCTGGGCGGGTCGCCAAAGATTCGACGGTGTGCGCGGGGTTCCCCTGGAGGATCCTCCAACGGCCACCGCGCTTTCGGCGGTCCGAGCGAGTGAGCTGATGACAGCGCCCCCACCCTCAGGGCGCGAGCTGATCGAGCCGGCCACGGAAGGTACCCCCGAAATGTCTTACAACGCCGCAGGCGTACCCGAGAAGTTCGCGATGCTCGGACTCACGTACGACGACGTCCTGCTGCTGCCGGGGGCGTCCGAGGTGCTGCCGAACGAGGTCGACACCTCCTCGCGGGTCTCCCGCAACGTGCGCGTCAACATTCCGCTGCTCTCCGCGGCGATGGACAAGGTCACCGAGTCGCGGATGGCGATCGCGATGGCCCGCCAGGGCGGCGTCGGCGTCCTGCACCGCAACCTGTCGGTCGAGGACCAGGCCAACCAGGTCGACCTGGTGAAGCGCTCCGAGTCCGGCATGGTCACCGACCCGATCACGGTCGGCCCGGAGACCACGCTCGCCGAGGCCGACGCGCTCTGTGCCAAGTTCCGGATCTCCGGCGTGCCGATCGCCGACGAGGCCGGCAAGCTGCTCGGCATCGTCACCAACCGTGACATGGCCTTCGAGACGGACCGCACCCGCCAGGTCCGCGAGATCATGACCCCGATGCCGCTGATCACCGGCAAGGTCGGCATCTCCGGCGTCGACGCGATGGCGCTGCTCCGCCGCCACAAGATCGAGAAGCTGCCGCTGGTCGACGACGACGGCCGGATCAAGGGCCTCATCACCGTCAAGGACTTCGTCAAGGCCGAGCAGTACCCGAACGCGGCCAAGGACGCCGAGGGCCGGCTGCTGGTCGGCGCCGCCGTCGGCGCCAGCGCCGAGGCCTTCGACCGCGCCCAGGCCCTGGTCGAGGCCGGCGTGGACTTCCTGGTCGTGGACACCTCGCACGGTCACAGCCACAACGCGCTGGCCTGGATCGAGAAGATCAGGTCGGCGGTCAAGGTCGACGTGGTCGGCGGCAACGTCGCCACCCGCGACGGCGCCCAGGCGCTGATCGACGCCGGCGTGGACGGCGTCAAGGTCGGCGTCGGCCCGGGCTCCATCTGCACCACCCGCGTGGTCGCCGGCATCGGCGTCCCGCAGGTCACCGCGATCTACGAGGCCGCGCTGGCCTGCCAGGCGGCCGGCGTGCCGGTCATCGGCGACGGCGGCCTGCAGTACTCCGGCGACATCGGCAAGGCGCTCGCCGCCGGCGCCGACACCGTGATGCTGGGCTCGCTGCTGGCCGGCTGCGAGGAGTCCCCGGGCGAGCTGCTGTTCATCAACGGCAAGCAGTACAAGTCCTACCGCGGCATGGGCTCGCTGGGCGCCATGCAGTCCCGCGGCCAGGGCCGCTCCTACTCCAAGGACCGCTACTTCCAGGCCGAGGTGGCCTCGGACGACAAGCTGGTCCCCGAGGGCATCGAGGGCCAGGTGCCCTACCGCGGCCCGCTCTCCGCGGTGCTGCACCAGCTGGTCGGCGGCCTGCGCCAGACCATGGGCTACGTCGGCGCCGCCAGCGTCGCCGAGATGGAGAGCAAGGGCCGGTTCGTCCGGATCACCTCGGCGGGCCTCAAGGAGAGCCACCCGCACGACATCCAGATGACCGTCGAGGCGCCGAACTACAGCGCCCGCCGCTGATCCCGGAACCCGGCCGCAGGGCCCGCCACCCTCGGTGGCGGGCCCTGCGGGCTGTCCGGGGAGCGCCCGCCGGGGGACGGGGCGGCGGGCGGCGCCGTGCGACGGCAGGCGGGTGCGGGATACTGGGGGCGGCCGGGGTGACCCGGCGGGCATGAGCAACACCATCAGAAGGGCTCGAAGTGACTGAGATCGAGATCGGGCGAGGCAAGCGCGGCCGTCGGGCGTACTCCTTCGACGACATCGCCGTCGTCCCCAGCCGCCGTACGCGTGACCCGAAGGAGGTCTCGATCGCCTGGCAGATCGACGCCTACCGCTTCGAGCTGCCGTTCCTGGCCGCCCCCATGGACAGCGTGGTCTCCCCGCAGCAGGCCATCACCATCGGCCGCCTCGGCGGCCTGGGCGTGCTGAACCTGGAAGGCCTCTGGACCCGGTACGAGGACCCGCAGCCGCTGCTCGACGAGATCGCCTCGATCACCGACGAGTCCGCCGCGACCCGCCGCCTGCAGGAGATCTACGCCGAGCCGATCAAGGCCGAGCTGATCAAGCAGCGGATCCAGGAGGTCCGCGACTCCGGCGTGGTCACCGCCGCCGCGCTCTCGCCGCAGCGCACCGCCGAGTTCTCCAAGGCCGTCGTGGACGCCGGGGTCGACGTCTTCGTCATCCGCGGCACCACCGTCTCGGCCGAGCACGTCTCCGGCGCCGCCGAGCCGCTCAACCTGAAGCAGTTCATCTACGAGCTGGACGTCCCGGTCATCGTCGGCGGCTGCGCCACCTACACCGCCGCGCTGCACCTGATGCGCACCGGCGCGGCCGGCGTGCTGGTCGGCTTCGGCGGCGGCGCCGCGCACACCACCCGCAACGTGCTCGGCATCCAGGTGCCGATGGCCACCGCCGTAGCCGACGTGGCCGCCGCCCGCCGCGACTACATGGACGAGTCCGGCGGCCGCTACGTGCACGTCATCGCGGACGGCGGCGTCGGCTACAGCGGCGACATCCCGAAGGCGGTCGCCTGCGGCGCCGACGCGGTGATGATCGGCGCCGCGCTGGCCCGGGCCACCGACGCGCCCGGCAAGGGCTACCACTGGGGCATGGAGGCCGTCCACGAGGAGCTGCCGCGCGGCAAGCGGGTCGACCTCGGCACCGTCGGCAGCACCGAGGAGATCCTCACCGGCCCTTCGCACACCCCGGACGGCACCATGAACCTGTTCGGCGCGCTGCGCCGGGCGATGGCGACCACCGGGTACACCGAGCTCAAGGAGTTCCAGCGGGTCGAGGTGACCGTCAACCCGGCGCTCAACCACCGCTGATCCGGCTCTTCACGGGGCCCCCGTCGCACCGCGCGACGGGGGCCGTGCCATGTCCGGCGGGAGCGGGCGGCTACTGGCGGGTGGCGGCGCGGCGGGTCAGCAGGAAGCCGCCGATCGCGGCGATGCCGTAGAAGACCAGGTCCAGCGGGCGGCGGTCGTCGCGCCAGAGCGGGAGGACGTCGTGCAGCAGCTCGCCGTACCCGGTGCCGGACAGCTCGTGCAGCCGGCGGCTCCCGGCGAGCAGCTGGCCGAGGAACAGCGCGCCGGACGCCAGCAGCGCGCCCAGCGGCGGCAGTAGCCGGCCCGGGCCGCCGAGCCGTCCCAGCGGCCAGGCGACCGCCGCCGCCGGGGCGATGGCCAGCCAGCCGACGGTGGCCTCCGCGCGGGCCGGCGCGCACCCCAACGCCGCGGCGCCGCCCAGCATCGCGAGGACGGCCAGCGCCACGGCCGGGCCCCTCCGGTGCCGGGGGCGTCCCGGGGCGCCGGCGGCGCCGTCGCCCACGGTGGTGTCGGCGGGAGCGGCGGGCTCGCCGGGGCGGTAACCGGCCACCGGGGCGCCGGGCATGCCGGGGGCCACATACCCCTCGGGGGTCTCCGGTTCCGGTGCGACCGAGAAGTGCGGGGCCGTGGGCGGTCGGCCCGACTGGCCGTCAGCGCCCGGTGCGGATGCGGTCATGGACGTCGTGTTCCCCCCGGAAAGACGGTGAGCTGCCGAACGGTAGCAGGGGCCGGAGCGGGGTCGACAGAGTTTTCGATCACAGATCGGGCACGGACCGCAGCCCCGGGCCGGGGGCGTGCCAGGGTGGCCGGGGGCCGGGTGGTCGGGGACGCGCGTGACAGGGGATGATGGAGGCTTGGGCGTTCGGGCCCGACGCCGGTCCGACACGCCGTCACCACGACCGCCAGCAGCACATGGGGGAACGTTCCGAAATGACCCAGGCGCAGGGTTCCACCGGCCGCCTCCTGGCCGGCCGCTACCGGCTGAACGCGGTGCTCGGGCGCGGCGGCATGGGCACCGTCTGGCGCGCCGAGGACGAGATGCTGGGCCGGACGGTCGCGGTCAAGGAACTGCGGATGAACGCCAGCGTGGAGGAGGACGAGAAGCACCGGCTGATCGTCCGGACCCTGCGCGAGGCCAAGGCGACGGCGCGGATCCGGCACAACTCGGCGGTCACCGTCTTCGACGTGGTCGAGGAGGACGACCGGCCGTGGATCGTCATGGAGCTGGTCGAGTCGCGCTCGCTGGCGGACGTGGTCCGGGAGGACGGGCCGCTGGAGCCGGCCCGGGCGGCGGAGATCGCGCTGGACGTGCTCGGCGTGCTGAGCGCCGCGCACGCGCTCGGCATCCTGCACCGGGACGTCAAGCCGTCCAACGTGCTGATCGGTGAGGACGGCCGGGTGGTGCTCACCGACTTCGGCATCGCCAGCGTGGAGGGCGACACCTCGGTGACCTCCACCGGCATGCTGGTCGGCGCGCCCTCCTACATCTCCCCGGAGCGGGCCCAGGGGCAGAAGCCCGGACCGCCGGCCGACCTGTGGTCGCTGGGCGGCACGCTGTACGCGATGATCGAGGGCCGTCCGCCGTACGACCGGGGCTCGGCGCTGGCCACCCTGACGGCGGTGATGACGGAGGACCTGGCCGCTCCGGCGAACGCCGGGCCGCTGCGTCCGGTGATCGAGGGGCTGCTGGCCAAGAACCCGGCGGAGCGGCTGACCGCCGCGCAGACCCGGGCGATGCTCAAGCGGGTGGTCGCGGAGGCGACCGCGCGGGCCGAGTCGACCACCGAGCACGCGGTGCCGGTCGGGGAGGGCGGGAAGAAGCCGCGGATCGGCGGACTGCTCGGGACGGTCCGGGTGGGCAGCCGGGCCGGGGACGCCGGGAGCGGGGAGTCGCCGGTGGCGCCTTCGGGGCCTGCGGGGCCTGCGGGGCCGAAGGAGCCGGCGGGGTCGGGCGAGCCGTCGGGACCCTCGGAGTCGTCGGAGCCCGTGGGGCCCGCGGGGTCCGAGAGTTCGGCGGCCGAGGCGGCCCGGCCGGTGACCAGTGAGTGGCGGCTGGGCGCGACCCAGGCGGCCGGGGCGGACCCGCGCACCGGCCGGCGGCGGCTGGCCGTGGCGACGGTCGTGGTGGTGCTGCTGCTGATCGCGGGCGTGGTCGCGCTGGTCCAGGTGCTCGGCGGCTCGGACGACGGCTCGGCGGAGGGTGCGGGCGGCACCACCACCGCGGCGGCGGACGTCACGCCGGGTGACACGGCGCCGGTGACGGCCTCGGAGGGGGCCGCCCCGCCGCCGAGCGCGGCGGTCGAGCCCACGCCCACCCCGACGCCCACCCCGACGCCCACGCCCACGCCGACGCCCACGCCGACGGCGGCCGGGGTCGTCGTGCCGGCCGGGTACCACGAGTTCAAGGACCCGGCCGGCTTCTCGGTCGTGCTGCCCGACTGGCTGCAGCTGTCGAGCTCGGAGTCGATCCGCCGCACCTTCAAGGGCAACGGCAGCACCCTGCGGATCGAGTGGACGACCACGCCGGGGCCGAGCGCGCTCGCCGACTGGCAGGATTCCGAGCCGGGGCTGCGGGGCCAGGTGACCAACTACCAGCGGGTGCAGTTGCAGTCCGTCGCCTACCGGGAGTGGGCCAACGCGGCCGACTGGGAGTGGACCAGCGGCACCGCGCGGATGCACTCGCTGAACCGGGGTTTCGTCACCGGCTCCCCGGCCAAGTACGGCTACGCGATCTACTGGACCACGCCGGACGCGGACTGGGCCGCGCCGCAGAACGCCCAGGCCCGGCAGACCGCGTTCGACACCTTCCAGCCCGCGCCGTAAGTCGCCCGCTCGCCTCCGGGGCGCTCTGACCCGGCGCCGACGGTCGGCGCTCCCTCGCTTCTCCCTTTCGGCACCGGCGCGCCCCTTCGGCTCGGGGCGGGGGCTCGCCCGCTCGCCGTGGGCAGGGGCTCGGGGCGGGGCGGGTGGGCGTTCGGCCGGCCCGGCCGTCAGCCGATGAGGCGCTGCTTCGCGCGGGTGAACTCCTCGTCGGTGAGGGCGCCGGCGGTGTGCAGGGCGGCCAGCCGTTCCAGCTGGTCCAGCAGCTCGCCGCCGGAGCCGGCGGGGGCCGGGGCGTCCAGCGCCTTCCGGGAGGCCTGGCGGGCCAGTCGGGCGGCGGCGCGGAGCTGTTCGGCGAAGACCTCCGCCTTGACCACGTCCTCGAAGCGGTGCGAGCCGGTCAGCGCGACCACCAGCAGCACCTCGCCGTTGATCCGGGTCCGGGTGACGGTCGCGTCGGTGACCGCCTCCAGCGGAACCGGGACCGGGGGCTTGCCGTCCTTGAGGTAGAGCAGCCGGTGGGTGGTCAGGACCAGGACACCCTTGCGGAAGTGGTCGGGATGGCGACCGGCCGTGGAGGCGACCGGCCTCTCGTCGGGGGCGACGTTCGCCTCGACGGTGCGCAGGGCCGCGTCCCGGTTGTCCTTGTTGCTGTTGCCGGCCACGTCGAAGGCCGCGTCGATCAGATCGGTCCAGTCCATGGACCGAGGGTAGTCCGGCGTCCGCGCGGTGCCTTCCGCGGCCGGCCACGCCTTAGGCTTGGCGGTGAGCGGAGAGGAACACGCATGCGAGCGGGCCCGGGGCAGGTGCTGGCGGGGCGTTACCGGCTGATCGAGCGTCCGGGGGCGCCGAGTGCGCTCGCCGTGGACGAGCGGAGCGGGGAGGTCGTGCGGCTGCGCGCGTGGGAGCTGCCCGCGCGGCTGACCGGGGATCAGGAGCCGGACGGTGACGGGCCGGTGCGGGGGGAGCGGCTGGTGCGCCGGGTGGCGGAGGTCGGTGCCGCCGCGCCGCGGCATCCGCGACTGCTCCAGGGGGCCGGGGCGTTCGTCGAGGGCGACCTGCTCTGGACCGTCGAGGAGGGCCCGGCCGGGCGGCCGCTGGCGGAGGTGCTCGCGGACGGCCCGCTGCCGCCGTACCGGGCGGCGGAGATCGCGGCGGACCTCGCCGCGGCGCTGCGGGCGCTGCACGACGCGGGCCTGGCGCACGGGAACCTGACCGCCGGGTCGGTGCTGGTCTGCGAGGACGGCGCGGCGCTGCTGGGCGGGCTGCTCCCGGGGGTGGCCGAGGAGGTGCTGGCCGAGGAGTTGGGCGGGCCGGGCGGCAGGCGCCGCTACGAGGTCCGGGCCGAGCTGGTCGGGCCGGTGGCCGAGCGCTGGCCGCTGGACGGCGGTCCGGCGGGCGACTGCTGGGCGCTCGGGGTGCTGCTGCACCGGATGGCGACCGGCCGCGCGCCGTACCCGGAGAGCGGGGTGCCGGAGCTGGTGACGGCGGTGCGGGAGGGGCGGCGGGTGCCGTCGGAGGCGTGCGGGCCGCTGGGGCCGCTGGTGGAGCGGCTGGTGCAGTCCGATCCGTCGCGGCGGCCGACGGCGGCGGAGGTCCGGCTGGAGCTGGCGGAGCTGCTGGCGGGCGCGCCGGAGCCGACGGCCGGCGAGCGGGCGGTGCCGCCCGTGCCGGAGCCGCGCCGTCCGGCCGCGCGGCGCGGTGCGGCCCGTCGCGGCGGTGCGGCGAAGGCGGGGCGGCCGAGGGCGGAGGAGCCCGGCCCGGCCCGGCCGCCGAGGATTGCGCCGGCGCTGCTGGGGCCGGTTCTGGTCGGCGGGGTGTTCCTGCTGCTGGTCCTCGGCGTGGCGGCCGTGGTGCTGTTCGCAGGCTGACGGGGCCGGTGGGAACATGGTCGCCACCGTGGCGGGTGGGGGAGATTACCCGGGGGCGGCCGGGGCGCCTAATGTGTCCGTGGGATTTGTTCGATTCAGTGGTCTGCACCGAGTGGTCTGCGCCGGGCCCTCCGTCGCGGTGACGGCAGGTGGACGAGGGGGAGCGGTCACGGATGGGCGCGCAGGACCGGCCGGAGTCGGCCGAGGCGGAGCGGCTGCTGGCCGGGCGCTACGAGCTGGGTGAGCGGCTGGGCCGCGGTGGGATGGGCACGGTGTGGCGGGCCCGGGACCGGATGCTGGACCGCGAGGTCGCGGTCAAGGAGCTGACCGTCAACCACCTCCCCGAGGAGGACCTGCAGATCCTGCACGCCCGGATGAAGCGGGAGGCCGCCGCGGCCGCCCGGATCAAGCATCCCGGCGTGATCACGGTGCACGACGTGCTGGAGCAGGACGGCCGGCCGTGGATCGTCATGGAGCTGGTCGACGGCCGCTCGCTGGCCGATGTGATCAGCCAGGACGGCACGCTGCCGCCGCGCGCCGCCGCCGAGGTCGGCGGCCAGGTGCTGGCCGCCCTGCACCGGGGCCACCAACTGGGCGTGCTGCACCGGGACGTGAAGCCGGCCAACGTGCTGCTGGAGCACGGGACCGGGCGGGCGGTGCTGCTGGACTTCGGGATCGCGACGTACGAGGGCTCGGCCGAGCTGACCCGGCCGGGCGATCTGGTCGGCTCGCCGGACTACCTGGCGCCGGAGCGGGCGCAGGGCGAGCGCCCGGGCCCGGCCTCCGACCTCTGGGGGCTCGGGGCGACGCTGTACGCGGCGGTGGAGGGCGACTCGCCGTTCCGTCGCACCTCGCCGCTGACCACGCTGGCCGCGGTGGTCGGAGATCCGCTGCCGGAGCCGCGCCGGGCGGGGCCGCTGGGGCCGGTGCTGGCCGCGCTGATGGCCAAGGATCCGGCGGACCGGCCGACCGCGGACGAGGCGGCCCGGATGCTGGCCGAGGTGCAGGCCGGGCACACCATGGGGTTCAAGCCGGTCACGCCGGTGCGGATGCCGACCCAGTCGGTGCCGGTGGTGGACCGGTCGGGCGAGCCGGGCGAGGCGGAGGAGCCGGACGGTCCGGACGAGGCGGCCGGGCGGCCGGCGGTGGCTCCGGAGGCGGTCACCGCGGCGCGTCCGGTGGCGGCGGTGGCCGGGGCCGAGGAGTCGGCGGCGGTGCCGGCCGTCGGGGCCGAGCCGACCTGGGAGGTCCCCGAAGGGGCGCCCACCGGACCGGTCGCGCCGGGGGTGCACGCCGATGCGCCGGTGCGCGGTTCGGCCAAGCGCCGGCGAGTGCTGCTGGTCCTGGCGGTCGTGCTGGCGGTCCTGGTCGCCGGGGTCGCCGGGGCGCGCTACCTGGCGGACCGCGAGGGCGGGGACGGGCCGGGCCCGGCCTCGGCGGAGTCCCTGCCGGCCGGGGCCGACGGCACGCCCGCGCCGCCCGTCGGCTACCGCTGGGTGGACGACCCGGCGGGCTTCCGCTTCCCGCTGCCCGACGGCACCCCGGCCTGGCAGCGCACCAGCACGCCCGACAACCAGATCTACTACAGCCCCGACAACAAGGTGCACTACCTGCAGTTCGCGGTCACCGTCGGCCAGTCGGTCCGGCCGCTGGAGCACATGCGGCAGATGGAGAGCACCGTCTCCAAGTCGCTGAAGGAGTACAAGCAGCACAAGCTGACCAGCGTCGCGGTGAACGGCCACGAGGCGGCGGTCTGGGAGTTCAGCTACCTGGCCAAGGAGGGCGGTCGCCGCCGGGCGATCGAGGCCGAGTTCATCGACAAGGACGGCACCAGCTACGCGATCTACTCGTCCAGCCCGGAGCGGGGCAGCGAGTGGAACGAGGCCGAGCAGCGGTTCAACGCGGTGCTGCACTACTTCACCCCCACCCGCTGACCGACGGGGCGCCGCCGCCCGGCTGCCCGGTTTGTTGTTACCGACGGGTACCGAAGTGGGCGCGGAACGCCTAGGCTCGCCCTATGACGGACCTCACAGCAGCTGCCACGGCCCATGACCCCGCCGGCACCGGCTCGCCGGGCCGCAACCCCGCCGCGCCCGGCGGCGGCCGCACCGTCGCCGCGGCCGTGCCGTCGTCGCTGGTCGCCCGGCTCGCCGCCGGGGTCACCGCCACCGGCGAGCCCAGCGTGGTGGAGACCGTCGCCCCGCTGACCGGCGAACGGCTGGCCGGTCTGCCGCGGTCCACCCCGGCGGACGTCGAGGTCGCCTTCGAGCTGGCCCGGCGCGCCCAGCCGGCCTGGGCCGCGCTGCCGGTCCGCCGCCGGGCCGCCGTCCTGCTGCGCTTCCACGACCTGTTGATCAAGCGGCAGGACGAGGTGCTCGACCTCATCCAGGCGGAGACCGGCAAGGCCCGGCTGCACGCCTTCGAGGAGGTCCTCGCCGTCGCCATCGCCGCCCGCCACTACGGCCGCTCCGCCCCGTCCTACCTGCGCGACAAGCGGCACCTCGGCGCGGTGCCGCTGTTCACCCAGGCCGTCGAGGCCCGCCGCCCCAAGGGCGTGATCGGGCACATCTCGCCGTGGAACTACCCGCTGGAGCTGTCCGTCGGCGACGCCCTGCCGGCCTTCGTGGCGGGCAACGCGGTGGTCAACAAGCCGGACACGCAGACCGCGCTGACCGCGCTCTGGGCCCGTGAGCTGCTGGTCGAGGCCGGGCTGCCGGCCGACCTGTGGCAGATCGTGATCGGTGACGGCCCGGTGATCGGCCCGGCCGTGGTCGAGCACGGCGACTACGTCTCGTTCACCGGCTCCACCCGCACCGGCCGCGACGTCGCCCGGCGCGCCGCCGAACGGCTGGTCGGCGCCTCGCTCGAACTCGGCGGCAAGAACGCCATGCTGGTGCTCGCCGACGCCGACCTCGACCGGGCCGCCGAGGGCGCCGTCCGGGCCTGCTTCTCCTCGGCCGGCCAGCTCTGCATCTCGATCGAGCGGCTGCTGGTGCACCGTTCGGTGGCCGACGAGTTCCTGGCCAAGTTCGCCGCCCGCACCCGGGCGCTGCGGCTCGGCGGCGGCCTGGCCTACGGGGCCGACATGGGGTCGCTGGTCTCCGGCCGGCAGCTGGAGACCACCACCCGGCACGTCGAGGAGGCGGTCGAGGCCGGGGCCACCGTGGTGGCCGGCGGGAAGGCCCGGCCGGACCTCGGCCCGTTCTTCTTCGAGCCGACCATCCTGGACGGCGTCACCCCGGACATGGCGGTGTGCGGCGAGGAGACCTTCGGCCCGGTGGTCTCCGTCTACCGCTTCGACACCGAGGAGGAGGCGGTGGCCGCCGCCAACTCCACCCCGTACGGCCTCAACTCCAGCGTCTGGACCAGGGACGTCCGGCGCGGCCGGGCGGTCGCGGCCCGGCTGCGCACCGGCACGGTCAACGTCAACGAGGCCTACGGCGCGGCCTACGGCTCGGCCGGCTCGCCGATGGGCGGCATGGGCGACTCCGGGCTCGGCCGGCGGCACGGCGCCGAGGGCATCCTGCGGTTCACCGAGGCGCAGACGATCGCCAGCCAGCGGCTGCTGCCGCTCGCCCCGGCGCCCGGCCAGGACGACCGGCAGTACGCGGCGATGATGACCGCCGGGCTGCGGATCCTGAAGGCCCTGCGCGTCAGGTAGCCCCGGCGGTGGCCGGCCCCGTTTCGTGGACGACTTCGAAGGAGCAGTGGCAGATGGTGGGTTCGGCTGAGGACCGGGAGTTCGACTACGACGTGGTCGTGGTCGGCTCCGGTTTCGGCGGTGCGGTCTCGGCGCTGCGGCTGACCGAGAAGGGGTACCGGGTCGCCGTCCTGGAGGCCGGGCGCCGCTTCGACCGCGACGAACTGCCCCGCAGCTCCTGGGACGTCGCCGACTACCTGTGGGCGCCGAAGCTCGGCCTCTACGGCATCCAGCGCATCCACCTGCTGGCCAATGTGATGATCCTGGCCGGCGCCGGGGTGGGCGGCGGCTCGCTGAACTACGCCAACACCCTCTACGTCCCGCCGAAGGCGTTCTTCGAGGACCGCCAGTGGCGCCACATCACGGACTGGCAGGAGGAGCTGGCGCCGTTCTACGACCAGGCGCGGCGGATGCTCGGGGTGCGGCTCAACCCGACCGTCACCCCGTCCGACGTCCACCTGCGGGCCGCCGCCGAGCGGATGGGCGTCGGCGACACCTTCCACATGGCGCCGGTCGGGGTCTTCTTCGGCGACGGCGAGGACGGCGACGGCACGGCGAAGGCGGCGCCCGGCGGCGAGGTGGCCGACCCGTACTTCGGCGGCGCCGGTCCGGCCCGCCGGGCCTGCGTCGAGTGCGGCGAGTGCATGACCGGCTGCCGGCACGGCGCCAAGAACATGCTGACCGAGAACTACCTGTACCTGGCCGAGCGGGGCGGCGCCGAGATCCACCCGCTCACCACGGTGGCCCGGATCCGCGAGTGGGGCGGGGGCTTCGCGGTGGACGTCCGGCGCACCGACAGCCGCTCCGCCACCGACCCGGTCAAGGCCGGGGCGCGGACGGTCACCGCCGCGAAGGTGGTGGTCGCGGCGGGCACCTACGGGACCCAGTCCCTGCTGCACCGGATGCGCGCGGCCGGCCACCTGCCCCGGATCTCCGCCCGGCTCGGCGAGCTGACCCGCACCAACTCCGAGGCGCTGGTGGGCGCGCAGACCACCGACCGGCGGTACGGCGCCCGCGCGGACTTCACCAAGGGCGTGGCGATCACCTCCTCGATCCACCCGGACGAGAACACCCACATCGAGCCGGTCCGCTACGGCAAGGGCTCCAACGCGATGGGCGCGCTGTCGATCGCCCAGGTCCGCGGCGGCGGGCGGGTCCCGCGCTGGCTGCGCTACCTCGGCAACTCGGTCAAGCACCCGGTGACCTTCGCCCGATCGATGAACCAGCACCGGTGGTCCGAGAAGACGATCATCGGTCTGGTGATGCAGTCGCTGGACAACTCGATCACCGTCTCGCTGAAGGAGAAGGGCCTCGGCAAGGGCACGCTGACCTCCCGCCAGGGCCACGGCGCGCCCAACCCGACCTGGATCCCGGCCGCCGAGGGCGCCGCCCGGGCGCTCGCCGACGAGATCAACGGCTTCCCCGGCGGCAGCGTCGGCGAGATCTTCGACATCCCGATGACCGCGCACTTCCTGGGCGGCTGCCCGATCGGCGACTCCCCGCTGACCGGCGTCGTCGACCCGTACCACCGGCTCTACGGGTACCCCGGGATCAGCGTGGTGGACGGTGCGGCGGTCTCCGCCAACCTCGGCGTCAATCCGTCGCTGACCATCACGGCGCAGGCCGAGCGGGCCATGTCGATGTGGCCGAACAAGGGCGAGCGGGACGCCCGTCCGGCGCCCGGCGAGGACTACCGCCGGGTCGCCGCCGTCCCGCCGGCCGCCCCGGCGGTGCCGGACGGGGCGTTCGGAGCGCTGCGGCTGCCGCTGCTGGCGGTGCCGGAGGTGCCGAAGAAGCAGGCCTGACCCGTCGGCCGCCGGGCGGGCGGGCACCGCCGGGAACGTCCCTGAGGTGTCCCGCGCCCTTCCGGCGGCGCGTGACCGGTTGACAGCCGTCCGGACCCGGTGGGAGAAAAGGGGCGCCCTGGGAGACCAGGAGATCGTTCGTTCGGACGGGGGGACGCGGTCCATGTCCATCTGCGCATCCTGCGGCGCGGCTTCGGCGGAGGGGGCGTTCGGCTGCGCGTCCTGCGGGCGGCCACTGGTGTCGCCGCCGGCCGTGCCGCCGGTCCTGTCGCCGCCGCCTCCGCCGCCGCTTCCTCCGCCGCCGTCCGCGCCGCCGTCCGCCGGGGTGCCGTCGCCGGGGAAGCCGCCCGCGCCCGCCGACCTGCCGCCGCCGGTGCTGCCCCCGGCGCCACCTGCCCCACCTGCCCCGCCTGCTCCGCCCGCCCCCGCCGCCGCCCCGCCGGACGTCGGCGGCCCCTGGGGCGCCGGCCGGCCGTACGACCCGGCCGCCGGCCGGCCCGCCGCACTCGCCTGGCTGACCGGCGCCGACTGGCGCCCGGCGCTGCGCGCGGTGGTCGCGCCCACCGCCGTCCTGCTGCTGGCCGCGCTCGTCGTCGCGATCCCGGGGGAGTTCTTCCCCTACGTCGCCGCCCTCGACCCGCCCTCCTACGGCAAGCGCTTCGGCACCGCGCTGGCGGTCGTCCTCGGCGCCCTCGGCGCGCCGTTCCAACTGCACGTCGGCACCGGCGGCCGGCCCGACCTCGCGAGCGGCAGCGAGACGCTGGTCCGCGCGGTGCCGCTGACCGTCACCGCGCTGTGGCTGCTCGCGCTCTGGCTCGGCCTGCGGATCGGGGCGCGCCGCGCGCAGGAGCGCACCGGCGAGCAGCAGACCCGCCGGCAGGCGACCGGCGAGGCCGTGCGCACCGCCGTGGTCGCGGCCGCGGTGACCGTGCTGCTCGGCCTGGTCGGCGGCGCCACCTGGCACCCGGCCGGCCGCTTCGACGTCGACGTCGCCTCCGGGGCGCTCGGCCGGGCCGCCCACGCGTCCTCGGCCGGCTGGATCGAGGCGGCCGGCTGGACGGCGCTGCTCGCCGGGCTGCTCGCGTTCGCCGTGTACGGCACGGACGCGCTGCGCTGGGCGGCCTGGCGCAACCGGGCGGTGCGCGGCTGGGCGGTCGCCGGGCTGGCGGCCGGTCGCGCGCTGGCGGTCTCGGTCGGCGTGGCGGCGGCGGTCGGTTTCGTGGTGGCCGCGGTCCTGAGCGGCGACGAGGGCGCCGGAGGCGAACTGACCGGCACCGTGACGGCCTTCCTGCCCAACGTCGGCCTGATGCTGCTCGGGCTGGGCTCCGGGGCGACCTTCCGGATCAGCAGCGAGATGCCGGCCGCCGTCGACTCGGACTGGTACCGCGACCCGCGCGACGTCGACGAGTACTCCTTCTTCGACCTGCACGGCGCGAGCGGCGACTGGCGCTGGACCGGGCTGCTCGCGCTGGCCGCCGCCGCGGTGCTCGGCTGGACGGCGTACCGGCGGCGGCTGGACGCCGCGGACCGGCTCCGGCTGGCGGTGGTGTACGCCGTGGCTCTCAGCCTGCTGATGCTGGTGTCGGGGGCGCTGAGCTCCTCGAAGGCCACCGTCCGCTTCCTCGGCCGCGGCGAGGACACCGGGTTCGAGAGCGCGCTCTGCCTGGTGCCGTGGACGCTGCTGGCAGCCAACGCCGTCTGGGCGGCGGTCGGCGCGCTGGCGGTGCCGCCGCTGCTGGCGGCCCGCGACCGCCGGGTGCAGGCGCCGTCGGCGGCGGTGCCGGCGCAGCCGGAGGGGGAGTACCCCGCCGGTGCGCCGACGCTCTCGGAGGTGATCGGCTCGGGCGACGGGCAGCGGCCCGCCGAGCGGCGGCCGGAGGGCGAGGACCCGGTGGACCCCAGCGTCTGGAGCCGCCGGCCGTAGCACGCCCTGCGATCCGGGGCGCCGGTCCGCGCGACCGGCCCCGGACAGGGCAAAGGGCCCCGCGGGGGAACGGGGCCCTTTGTCGTTCAGCACTCGGCGTCAGGGCCGCGCCGGTGCTGGGTGACGGCGCCGGGGGAGGAGCGCCGTCCGGACGGTTGGCTCGGTGGCGGCGCGCCGCCGCTCCGGCGGGGGTGGGCCGGCGCGCGCGGGCGCGAAGTGCCGTGGCGGCGGTCCGGCGGGCATGCCCGCATCGGACCCTCGCTCACGGAGCGTGAGGTGGCAATCGTTGCCACCGCGGGTCTCGGCGGCACCGGGACGGTACTCCGCAGGCGGCCCTTCGGCCGTCGGGAGAACCTCTTCCACGCAGCATCGTCCTGGACGAAGGGCTTGCTCTGCAACCGATTCGGCATGATTCGGTCCAGGCCGTTTCCGGCCGGGCCGGTGGCCGGTCCGAGGCCGGGGCCCGCCGCGCCGGGTGCCGGGACGGTCGGGGGAGGGGCGACAGGGATGATCACGGTGCGTAATGGTGCTGGCCGGAGCGCACGGGGACGTGCGCAGCGGCGCGGGGGTGGCGGACGGGGTGCGCCGGGATCGCGGCGGGTGCGGCGGCCGGCCCCGGGCGTCCCCGGCGGCCGGCCGCCCCACCTCCTTGGTCCAGTCGCGACCGGGTTCGCTGTCCCCTGCTGGCCGGCCGCAGCACCCGCGCGCGGTCCCACGGCGCGCCGCTCCCCGGCCGGGGCCGGTTCTCCGCGACGGCGCCACGCGCGCCGGTGGACTGGGGGTGAGCTCCACGCGTGGTCCTGCAGTGCCGTACGGAGGCGCCCTGGCCGGGGCGGGGGCGACGCGTCTGGCGGGCGCGGCGCGGATCGTACGGTCCGCCCGGAGCAACGAACCGGCGGCCGCGGGGGTCACGGTCGGCGGGGCGGGCAGACGAGTGAAACCGGCCAGCCCGGTAGACTCGGTGGCAGACCCCCGCCCGTCGCCCGCCGTGCACCCCTCCGTAGGGCGCGCCGCGCGACACCTTTCGTACCGCTGCCGGAAGGCCGTCTGTGTCCTCTGCTACTCCCGTCCAGTCCGTACCTGAGACCGACACCGTCCTGGTGGTCGACTTCGGTGCCCAGTACGCCCAGCTCATCGCCCGTCGGGTGCGTGAGGCCCGGGTCTACAGCGAGATCGTGCCGAGCAGCATGCCGGTCGCCGAGATGCTCGCCAAGAACCCGAAGGCGATCATCCTCTCCGGCGGTCCCTCGTCGGTCTACGAGGAGGGCGCGCCGCAGCTCGACGGCGCGATCTTCGAGGCCGGCGTGCCGGTCTTCGGCATGTGCTACGGCTTCCAGCTGATGGCCAAGACGCTCGGCGGCACGGTCGACAACACCGGTGCCCGGGAGTACGGCCGCACCCCGCTGACCGTCTCGCGCACCGGCTCGACCCTGTTCGAGGGCGTCCCGGCCCAGCACTCGGTGTGGATGTCGCACGGCGACGCCTGCTCCGCGGCCCCCGAGGGCTTCACCGTCACCGCCTCCACCGACGTGGTGCCGGTCGCGGCCTTCGAGAACGACGAGGCCCGCCTCTACGGCGTCCAGTACCACCCCGAGGTGCTGCACTCCGACCACGGCCAGCAGATCCTGGAGCACTTCCTCTACCGCGGCGCCGGCCTCGCCCCCACCTGGACCACCGGCAACGTGGTCGAGGAGCAGGTCGCGGCGATCCGCGCCCAGGTCGGCACCAAGCGCGCGATCTGCGGCCTGTCCGGCGGCGTGGACTCGGCGGTCGCCGCCGCCCTGGTCAACAAGGCCATCGGCGACCGGCTGACCTGCGTCTACGTCGACCACGGCCTGATGCGCAAGGGCGAGACCGAGCAGGTCGAGAAGGACTTCGTCGCCGCCACCGGCGTGCAGCTGAAGGTCGTCGACGCGCAGGAGCGCTTCCTGGACGCGCTGAAGGGCGTCAGCGACCCGGAGGAGAAGCGCAAGATCATCGGCCGGGAGTTCATCCGGGTCTTCGAGCAGGCGCAGGCCGAGATCATCGCCGAGGCCGGCGAGCACGGCGAGTCGGTCGACTTCCTCGTCCAGGGCACCCTGTACCCGGACGTGGTGGAGTCCGGCGGCGGCACCGGCACCGCCAACATCAAGTCCCACCACAACGTCGGCGGCCTGCCTGAGGACCTCCAGTTCGCGCTGGTCGAGCCGCTGCGCAAGCTGTTCAAGGACGAGGTCCGGATGGTCGGCCAGGAGCTCGGCCTGCCGGAGGAGATCGTCCAGCGCCAGCCGTTCCCGGGCCCGGGCCTGGGCATCCGGATCGTCGGCGAGGTCACCAGGGATCGCCTGGACCTGCTGCGCGAGGCCGACGCGATCGCCCGCGAGGAGCTGACCGCGGCCGGCCTGGACCGCGAGATCTGGCAGTGCCCGGTGGTCCTGCTGGCGGACGTCCGCAGCGTCGGCGTCCAGGGCGACGGCCGCACCTACGGTCACCCGATCGTGCTGCGCCCGGTGTCCTCCGAGGACGCCATGACGGCCGACTGGTCGCGTCTGCCGTACGACGTGCTGGCCCGCATCTCCACCCGGATCACCAACGAGGTCCGCGACGTCAACCGCGTGGTGCTGGACTGCACCAGCAAGCCGCCGGGCACCATCGAGTGGGAGTGAGCACTCCCCGCCCCGGCCGGTCCTGACCGGTTCTGAACACCCGCGCCGCCGCCCCCGTACCAGGGGTCGGCGGCGCGGGTGTTCGGTTGCTCGCCCACTCGCTCCGGGCGCTTCGGCCCGGTCGGCCCGGGGGCGGTGACTTCGTCCCGGCCCCGGGTGGGCCCTCCCACCGAAAGCGCTCACGAGCGGGCAGAATGCGTCCGGACCTGTCAGGCGGTGACGGGCCGGTGAAGGAAGGTGTGGGGAATGACGGAGGCCAGCAGCTCCGTTTCGGCCGGGCCGGGTGCGGCCGGGGCCGGGACCATCGGCGAGGGCACGGCCGGTCCGGCCCCCGGTTCCCCGGCCGGCGCGGGCCCGACGGGCGCAGCCGGGCGGATCACCGCGTGGAAGGCGGCCGGTTCGCGGCTGGCGCTGCTGCCGCTGCGGATCTTCCTCGGCGTCACCTTCGTCTACGCGGCGCTCGACAAGCTCTCCGACAGCCACTACCTGGCCGGGGCCGGCGACCCGGCTTCGTTCGTCTCGCAGACCCGGGCCGTCAAGGGCTCCAGCCCGATCGACTTCCTGCTCGGCCCGGCCCTGTCCCACCCCACCCCGTTCGCCCTGCTGGTCGCCTTCGGCGAGCTGGCGGTGGGCCTGGGCACCCTGCTCGGCCTCTGGGGCCGGCTCGCCGCCGCCGGCGGGGCCCTGATCAACCTCACCCTCTGGCTCACCGTCAGCTGGACCGTCGCGCCGTACTACCTCGGCAACGACCTCGCCTACCTGATGGCCTGGACGCCGCTGGTGCTGGCCGGCACCCCGTACCTCTCGGTGGACGGCTACCTCGCCCGCCGCGCCGCCCGGGACCGCAGGCGCGGCCTGCGCGAGGCGCACGTCCGGCGCCGGGCCCTGATGGACGGCGGCATCGCGGCCGTCGCGATGGGCGGCGCCGGACTGCTCACCGGCTCGCTGACCGCCACCTTCGGGCGGGACAAGCCCGGCGCGGACGCGAAGGCGAAGCAGTCCGCCGTCCCGGCGCCGGCCGCCGCGCCGGTCACGCTGGACGCGGCGAGCGTCCCGGTCGGCGGCTCGGCCCAGGTCAAGGACCCGGCCAGCGGCGACGCGGTCTACGTGGTGCAGCCCAAGGCGGGCCAGTACTGCGCGTTCTCCTCGATCTGCACGCACTCCGGCTGCGCGGTCGACGCGCCCAAGGACGGCAAGCTCTCCTGCCCCTGCCACGGCTCCCGGTTCGACGCGGCCACCGGTGCGGTGGTGAACGGCCCGGCCACCAAGCCGCTGCCGAAGTACCGGGTCACCAAGGAGGGCGACAAGCTGCGGCTGGGGCCGCTGGAGAGCTGAGGAGCGGGCCAGGAGCGGGCCAGGAGCTAGGACACGCCCCGGTCCGGTCCCCGGTCCTCCGGCCGGGAGCGGCGCACCGCCGCCGCCACCGCCCCGGCCAGGCCGCCCAGGCCCAGGACGATGAAGGTCACCGGGATGACGATCCGGCCGTTCACCGAGACGTCGTTCACCGCCGCCACCAGGTAGAGCACCGCGATCGCGGTGAACAGCCCCCCGGCGATCAGCGAGAACAGGTCGAGCTGGTGCTTCCTCACTGCTGGACCACCTTGACGTTGCCGAGCCCGACCTTCAGCGTGAGGTCGAGCGTGCCCTTGGATGCCTGTCCGTTCGCCGGGAGCAGCTGGTAGGTGCGGGTCCCCGGCCCGTCGTCGTAGCCCTCGCGGCCCGTGATGCGGACCTCGACCAGGCCGATCTCGCTGCGCACGTTGACCGTCACGTCCGGCGGCACCGTCACGGTCAGGTCGCCGGCGCCCAGTTCGGCCGTGGTGGCCAGGGTCGCGCCGGCCGGGTCGAGCGCGCTGAGGTCCAGGCGCAGCGAGCCGACCCCCAGCGCGTACTTGGGCTGCAGCTCGGCGGCCGTGGCGACGGTCCAGGTGCGGTCGCCGGCCACGTTGCGGGTGGTGACCGAGGAGCCGCCGATCGCGGTCAGCGCGACGGTGAGCAGCAGGCCGGGGACCACCAGCCGGCGGGCCCGGCCGAACTTCGCGCCGAGCAGCAGGGTCAGGCCGATCACCAGCAGCGCGGTGGCCAGCACGCTGCCGGCCCGCACCGTGGCCCCGCCGTCGGTCGAGGCCGACCAGACGGCGCTGGCGGCGCCCACCGCCAGCAGCAGGCCGATCAGGCCGAGCGGGGAGCGCTCGCGCCGGTGCACCACCACGGGCGGGCGCGGCGCGGGCGGCGGGCTCGGCGGGACGGGGCCGGCCTCCTTGCGCAGCGGGTCGCCCTGCGGCAGGTCGGTGCGCTGCCACCACGGGCGGGTCGGGGCGCCGGGCGGCGGGGTCGGCGCGGTGCCGCCGTACGGGTCGCGCTCGGGGTGGCGCGGGTCCCACAGGTAGCCGGACGGGCCGGCGTGCGGGGTGTCGGCGGGGACGGTGCCGGCTTCGCGCGCGGCGGCGTGCCGGGCGCGGGCCTCCTCGGCCGCGGCCGGCTCCTCGCGCGGCCAGCGGTAGCCGCTCGCGGCGGTCCCGGCGGGGTCCCCGGCGGCGGGGCCGGCGTCCGGGAAGTACCGGTCGTACGGGCCGCCCTGCGGTCCGCCGGTCCCGTTCCCGGTCCCGTACCCGTGGCCGTGCGGGTGGTGGTGCCGGTGGCGGCGGCCGCGGATCCGGCCGCCGCGCCGGCGCTCGGGGTCGTAGCGGACGGCGAGGAAGACCAGCCCGGCGAGCAGGATCAGCGGGAACAGCTGGTTGCCGTCGCCCATCGAGGAGAAGAAGACCCCGGTGCCGATCACGGTCAGCAGCACCGCGCCGACCGACTGGCCGTCCACCCGGCCGGTGAGCACCCGCTGGAGCTCGGTGCGGCCGGAGCGGCCGCCCTTGCCGTCCGCGCCCGGGTCGGTCGGCACGATCAGCCAGGCCAGGCCGTACAGGAAGAGGCCGAGGCCGCCGGAGAGGCAGAGCACGACCGTCACGACGCGGAAGACCACCGGGTCGATGTCCAGGTGCCGGCCGAGGCCGCCGCAGACGCCGGCCACCACGCGGTGGTGCTCGGCCCGGGTCAGCGGGGGCCGGTCCGGCGCGGGCGGGGCGCTCGTCCCGGCCTCGTGGAACTCCTCTGTGCGGTGGTCTTCGGTCATGGCCACCATCCTGGTGGGTCCCGGACCCCCGCCCAACCGGTCCCGCCCCTGCTCGGACCCTGACTTGTCCCTGATAGGTGTCAGGGCCACACCCTGATGCGGCCGGGTCCGCCCGCGTGGAACGATCGGTGCCGTGGCAACACCCGGTTCCGACCCCCGCCCCCTCGCCCCCGAGCCAGCGCCGCCCGGGGGCGGCGACCCGTCCGCGCCCGCCGACGGGAAGCCGCCGTACCGCCGGCTGTACCGCAGCCCGCAGGGGCGGATGCTCGGCGGTGTCGCGCACGGGCTCGCCGTGCACCTCGGACTGCCCGTCAGCTGGGTGCGGATCGCCTTCGTGGTGCTGTTCTTCGCCCAGGGCCTCGGCGGGCTGCTCTACGCGGCGTTCTGGTTCGTGGTGCCGATCGGCATCGGCGAGCCGCGGGCCGGCGCGCACTGGGTGTACGTGAACGGCGCCTTCGTCCCGGTCGGCTCCTGGCAGGCGGGCGGCGGCGGGGAACTGAGCAAGGGCGACGGCCGGCGCGGCGGGTGGATCGGCCGGCTGCGCGAGGTGCTGCAGCACGCCGTGCGGGGCGAGCCGGTCGAGGCGGGCGAGGGGGCCGGCGGCGCGGCCACGGGCCAGCGGCCGGGCGGTCTCGGCCAGCTGGCCGCGCTGGTGATGCTGGTGATCGGTGTGATCGCCCTGCTCAACGCGCTCAACGTGCAGACCGCCAAGCCGTACACCTGGCCGCTGCTGGCGATCGGCGTCGGTGTGGCGCTGGTCTGGCGGCAGGCCGACGACTCGCGCTGGCAGCGCTGGTTCGGCCTGGAGGAGGGCGAGAAGCGGCGCGGCGCCTACACCCGGGTCGGCGCGGGCGTGCTGCTGGTGGTGGCGGGCATCGTCGCCTTCCTCGCCACCCAGGGCAGCGGCTCGACGATCGGCTCGGTGATCGAGGCCTCGCTCGCGGTGCTGGCCGGTGTGCTGGTGCTGGTGGGCCCGTACGCGCTGCGGATGTGGCAGGACCTCGGCGCCGAGCGCACCGCCCGCATCCGCGCCCAGGAGCGCGCCGAGATCGCCGCCCACGTCCACGACTCGGTGCTGCACACGCTGACCCTCATCCAGCGCCGCGCCGAGGACCCGAAGGAGGTGCTGCGGCTCGCCCGGGCCCAGGAGCGCGAGCTGCGGCTGTGGCTCTACCGGCCGGAGGCGGTCGCCGAGCAGGCGCCGGACACCATGGCGGAGAGCCTGCGGGCGGTGGTCGCCGAGGTCGAGGACCGGCACGGCGTCCCGGTCGAGGTGGTGATCGTCGGCGACTGCCCGATGGACGAGCGGATCGCGGCGCAGATGCAGGCCGCGAGGGAGGCGACCGTCAACGCGGCCAAGTACGGTGGCGGGGGACCGGTCCAGGTCTACGCCGAGGTCGAGGGGAGGACCGTGATGGTGTTCGTCCGCGACCACGGCCCGGGCTTCGACCCGGACACGGTGCCCGAGGACCGGATGGGCGTACGAGAGTCGATTCTCGGCCGCATGAAGCGCAACGGCGGCACCGCACGGGTGCGGCCGGCGCCGGACGGCGGGACCGAGGTCGAACTGGAGATGGAGAGAGCGAATGACTGAGGCAGCGCCGGAGCGTCGCGCGCGGGTCGTGCTGGTCGACGACCACCGGATGTTCCGGACGGGGGTACGGGCGGAGATCGGGCGCACCGAGACGACCGGCATCGACGTGGTCGGCGAGGCCGACGACGTGGAGTCCGCGGTCCGGGTGGTGGCCGAGACGCGGCCCGATGTGGTGCTGCTGGACGTCCACCTGCCCGGCGGCGGCGGCGTCGAGGTGCTGCGCCGCTCGGCCGGGTTGATGGGCGATCCGGGGGGAGTGCGGTTCCTGGCGCTCTCGGTGTCGGACGCGGCGGAGGACGTGATCGGCGTGATCCGCGGCGGCGCCCGCGGCTACGTCACCAAGACGATCACCGGGACGGACCTGGTCGACGCGATCTTCCGGATCTCCGACGGGGACGCCGTCTTCTCGCCCCGGCTGGCCGGCTTCGTGCTGGACGCCTTCGCCGCCACCGACACCCCGCCGGTGGACGAGGACCTGGACCGGCTGACCCAGCGCGAGCGCGAGGTGCTGCGGCTGATCGCCCGCGGCTACGCGTACAAGGAGATCGCCAAGCAGCTGTTCATCTCGGTGAAGACGGTGGAGAGCCACGTCTCGGCGGTGCTGCGCAAGCTCCAGCTGAGCAACCGGCACGAGCTGACCCGCTGGGCCACCGCGCGCCGGCTGGTCTGAGCGGGCCGTCGCGCCGCCCCGCCCGGTCCTGTCAAGGGCCGGGCGGGCTTGTCGGCGGGTGGCCATAGACTCGTCAGTGCCATGAGTAGCCTCTTTGACGACCTCCCGCTCCCCGGTTTCGAGGCCCCCGCCGCCGCCGGGTCGAAGCAGCCCGCGCCGCCGATCGACGAGGAGCCGCCGCCGTACGGGGACGACGTCCCGTACGACGCCTACGAGGAGGCGATCCCCGAGGGGCTGTTCCACACCGACCACGCGGCCGAGACCGAGCGGGACGCCTGGTACCGCAACGGCGCCGCCCGTCCGGTGATCGACCCGGCCGCGCTGCTGGAGGGCATGAACGACCCGCAGCGCGAGGCCGTGCTGCACGCCGGCTCGCCGCTGTTGATCGTGGCCGGCGCCGGCTCCGGCAAGACCCGGGTGCTCACCCACCGGATCGCGTACCTGCTGGGTGCGCGCGGGGTGCAGCCGGGCGAGATCCTGGCGATCACCTTCACCAACAAGGCGGCCGGCGAGATGCGCGAGCGCGTCGAGCAGCTGGTCGGCCCGCGCGCCCGGGCGATGTGGGTCTCCACCTTCCACAGCGCCTGCGTGCGGATCCTGCGCCGCGAGTCCAAGCTGCTCGGCTTCACCTCGTCGTTCTCGATCTACGACTCGGCCGACTCGCAGCGGCTGATGGCGCTGGTCTGCCGCGACCTCGACCTCGACCCGAAGCAGTTCCCGCCGAAGTCCTTCACCGCCAAGGTCAGCAACCTCAAGAACGAGCTGATCGACGAGGAGACCTACGCCGACCAGGCCGCCAACCCGATGGAGAAGAAGCTCGCCGAGGCGTACTTCCTCTACCAGCGGCGGCTGCGCGAGGCCAACGCCCTCGACTTCGACGACATCATCATGACGACGGTGAACCTGCTCCAGGCGTTCCCGGACGTCGCGGAGCACTACCGGCGGCGGTTCCGGCACATCCTGGTCGACGAGTACCAGGACACCAACCACGCCCAGTACACGCTGGTCCGCGAGCTGAGCGGCGGCGCGGCGGCCGACGCCCCGAAGCGCACCGTCGACGGCGACTGGGTCGACCCGGCGGCCGGCCGGCCGGCCGAGGTGCCGCCCGCCGAGCTGTGCGTGGTCGGTGACGCGGACCAGTCGATCTACGCCTTCCGCGGCGCGACGATCCGCAACATCCTCCAGTTCGAGGAGGACTACCCGAACGCCACCACGATCCTGCTGGAGCAGAACTACCGCTCCACCCAGACCATCCTGAGCGCGGCCAACTCCGTCATCGAGCGCAACGCCAACCGGCGCAAGAAGAAGCTCTGGACGGCCGGCGAGGACGGCGAGAAGGTCGTCGGCTACGTCGCGGACGACGAGCACGGCGAGGCCCAGTTCATCGCCGACGAGATCGACCGGCTCACCGACGCGGGCGCGGCCAGGCCCGGCGACGTCGCGATCTTCTACCGCACCAACGCGCAGTCCCGCGTCTTCGAGGAGGTGTTCATCCGGGTCGGCCTGCCGTACAAGGTGGTCGGCGGGGTGCGCTTCTACGAGCGCAAGGAGGTCAAGGACGTCCTGGCCTACCTGCGGGTGCTGTCCAACCCGGAGGACACCGTGCCGCTGCGCCGGATCCTCAACGTACCCAAGCGCGGCATCGGCGAGCGGGCCGAGGCGATGATCGACGCGCTGTCCGCGCGCGAGCGGATCTCCTTCGCGCAGGCGCTGCAGCGGGTCGACGAGGCGTACGGGATGGCCGCGCGCTCGGCGAACGCGGTGAAGAAGTTCAACGCGCTGATGGCCGGGCTGCGCCAGGTCGTCGAGTCCGGCGCCGGTCCGGCCGCGGTGCTGGAGGCGGTGCTGGAGGAGACCGGCTACCTCGCCGAGCTCCAGGCGTCGACCGACCCGCAGGACGAGACCCGGGTGGAGAACCTCCAGGAGCTGGCCTCGGTCGCCCTGGAGTACGAGCAGGACCCGGGCGAGCGCCCGGACGCGGGCGAGGACGGCGCGCCGCCGGTCGGCTCGCTGGCCGACTTCCTGGAGCGGGTGGCGCTGGTCGCCGACAGCGACCAGATCCCGGACGAGGACGAGGAGGGGCAGGGCGTCATCACGATGATGACCCTGCACACCGCCAAGGGCCTGGAGTTCCCGGTGGTCTTCCTGACCGGCATGGAGGACGGCATCTTCCCGCACATGCGGGCGCTCAACCAGGTCAAGGAGCTGGAGGAGGAGCGGCGCCTCGCGTACGTCGGGCTGACCCGGGCGCGGCAGCGGCTCTACCTGACCAGGTCGGTGCTGCGCAGCGCCTGGGGGCAGCCGTCGTACAACCCGGCCTCGCGGTTCCTGGAGGAGATCCCGGAGACGCTGGTGGAGTGGAAGCGCATGGGGGCGGCGTCGGCGCCGGCCTCGCGCGGCTTCTCGTCCGGGTCGTCCTGGGGCGGGAAGTCCTCGGGCGGTTCGGGCTCCTCCCCGCGCGGTGGCTCCTCCTCGCGCGGTTCGTCGGCCGGGGCCTCGCCGAAGGCGGGCTGGGGGCAGTCGGCGCGGCGTTCGGGCGCGGCGGTGGAGCGGGAGGCGGTCGCGCTGGCGGTCGGCGACCGGGTCACCCACGACACCTTCGGGCTGGGCACCGTGGTGGCCACCACCGGGGCCGGTGACAAGGCGCAGGCCACGGTGGACTTCGGCTCGGAGGGGCGCAAGCAGCTGCTGCTGCGCTACGCGCCGGTCGAGAAGCTCTGAGGCCCGGGTGACGGCGGCCCGCGCTGGTCTCAGCGCGGGTCGAGGCCCTGGGCGAGGAACCAGGGCAGCGGGTCGACGGGCGCGCCCCCGCCGGCCGGGCGGATCTCCAGGTGCAGGTGCGGGCCGGTGCTGTTGCCGCTGCTGCCGACGAAGGCGATGACGTCGCCGGCCTTCACCGCGCCCTTGCGGATCTTGTACGAGCGCAGGTGGCAGTACCAGACCTCGGTGCCGTCGGCCGTCTTGAGGATGGTCATGTAGCCGTACGACGCGTTCCACTGCGTGCGGATGGTGCCGTCGGCGACGGCCATCACCTGGGTGCCGCCGTCCACCGGGAAGTCGATGCCGGTGTGCCGCTTGGCCCAGTGGGTGCCGGCCGCGCCGAACGCCTCGCCGATGCCGTGCTGGGCGACCGGCATCGAGAGCGTGGGGCGGGCCGGCGCGGGCGCCGGGTCGGTGGTGGCGGCCTGCGCGGCCGGCTGCCCGGCGGCGTCGGGCGCGCCCTGGGTGCCGGCGAGCGGCTGGCGGGCGTCGCCGCGCGAGGCCTGGTCGGCCGCGCCGGCGGCCAGCGCCTGCTCGGCGGCCTGCGCGGCCGCGGTGTGCGCGCTGTCCGGCGCGTCGGCGGCGGTGGTCTGCTCGGGGACCCGGCCGGCCGCCTGGGCGCGCTGCTGGTCGGCCTCGCCCTGCACGGTGACGGCCGCCGCGGCGGCGACGCCGAGGGCGGCCACCGAGGGCAGGGCGACCCGCAGCAGTGCCGTGCGGGTGGCGGCCTTGGCCGCGTCGCGGCGCTGGGACCGGGACTGCTCGCGGGCGGCGAGACGCAGTTCCGCGCGGGTCGGGCGGGCGGCTGCTTCGGGAGCCATCGCGGCTGCCTCCTCGGTGGGCCTCGGGCGCGTCGTCGGGCGGGGAGCGGAGGGTCAAACGACCGAGACTGTAGCCGGAAGCCGGACATCCGGACAAAAGTCCGGATGTCAAGGGGCTGGGGGTGTGCGGTTACGGGGTAGAACAGGGGAGGGCGGCGGGCGGTCTGTGATTTTCCCCTCGTCTTGAGGGGTGGTGCCGCCAACCCCGGCGGGTGGCGCTACCCTCCCCTCAGATTGGTTATTGCTCGTTAACCTCGCCCGTGCCCCACAAGGTCCGGTGGGGGATGGACGACGGGGTCCGGGAGGCAGTGATGGGTGTGTCAGGACCGATCCGCGTGGTGGTCGCCAAGCCGGGGCTGGACGGCCATGACCGCGGCGCCAAGGTCATCGCGCGCGCCCTGCGCGACGCCGGCATGGAGGTCATCTACACCGGCCTGCACCAGACGCCGGAGCAGGTGGTCGACACCGCGATCCAGGAGGACGCGGACGGCATCGGCCTGTCGATCCTGTCCGGGGCGCACATGACGCTCTGCGCGCGGGTGCTGGAGCTGCTGAAGGAGCGCGACGCCGAGGACATCAAGGTGTTCTGCGGCGGGATCATCCCGGACGAGGACATCGTCGAGCTGAAGGCGATGGGCGTCGCCGACATCTTCACCCCGGGCACGCCGACCAGGGACGTGGTCGCCTGGGTCGAGGCCAACCTGCGCGCCGCGGGCTGACCGCCGCCGACGGGGCCGGGCCGGACGCATCGTCCGGCCCGGCCCCGTCGCGTGTCCGGGTTCGGGTGTCCGGGTTCGCGTGCGCCCGCCGGTCAGGCCGCCAGTTCGGCGAGCATCGCCTCGCGGAAGCGCAGCGTCCCGGCCAGCCGGGCGAAGGTCTCGCTCCAGGCGGTGGCGGGCGCGGACCCGGCGGCCAGCGCCTCGACCGCCGCGGCGCTCTCCGGGGAGAGCGCGCGCTCGGTCATGCCCAGCACCCCGCTGTGGCTCCACGGGTAGGCGCCGGAGGCGGCGGCCCGGGCCAGCGCCTCGACCACCGCGGTGGAGAGCGGCGGCGTCCACGGGGTGGCGCAGGCGCCGAGCAGTTGGAAGGCGTCGCCGAGGCCGTGCGCCTCGATGAACGCGGCCGTCCAGGCGGCCCGCTCGGCGGGCGGGAGCACCGCGAGCAGCTTGGCGGGGGCGCCGGTGGCGCGGGCGGGGCGCCCGGGGCCGGGGACGGGCGCGGGGCCGAGCAGCGCGCGCGCCCAGACGGCGTCCTGCTGGCGGACGGCGGCCCGGGCCCAGGCCTCGCGCAGGTCGTCGGCCCAGGTGCTGCTGGTCTCGTCGATCGCGTCGCCGACCCGCAGGGCGAGCAGCCGATCGGGCGCCAGACCGGTGTGCCCGGACCAGAGGGAGAGCGGTGCGGCGGCGATCACCTCGCCGAACCACCAGGCCCGTTCGCCGCGTCCGGTGGGCGATTTGGGCGGTATGCCGTCGCGCTGCATGGCCGGGTCGCACGCGGTGGGCGGGGTGACCAGCAGATGCGTGCCATGGGCGGAGCGGCGCACGGCGGTGCGGGCGCGCTCGGCCATCCGGGTGGCCAGCGCGGAGCCGGGCAGGGTGGAGAGCAGCTCGGCGGCGGTGGCCCGGACGTTCTTGCTGCGGTCGCCCAGCGCGGCCTCCAGGAAGGGTTCGTCGGCGAGCGAGAGGCCCTCCTGGAGGGCGTCCAGGAACAGCAGCCGGTCCTCGGCGCGCTCGGTGGACCAGGTGCCGCCCAGCAGGGCGAGCCCGGCCGCCGGGTCGCGGCGGCGGAGCAGGGTGAGGTGGGTGACCCGTTCGGCGAACAGGCCCTCGTGCCACAGCCGGTCGCCCTCGGCGGGCACGGCGTCCGGGGCGGGCGCGGGCTGCGGGGCGGGCACCGGCTCCGGGGCGGCGCGCTGCACGAACCGCCAGTCCGCGTTGCGCTCGGCGAGCCAGCGGCCGAGCGGGCCGGCCAGCGCGACCGCGTCGGGGCGCAGTTCGCTGCGGGCGCGGGCGGCGTCCAGCAGGGCCGGGACGCCGGCGGCGGGCGCCCGGTAGCCGCGCTCGCGGGCGGTCGCGAGCCACTGCGGGAGCAGTTCGCCGACGTTGGCGAGCACGCCGCTGCCGGTGCCGCGGGTGGAGAGCAGCAGCGAGAGCCGGCGGGCGGCGGCGGCCGGCAGCTCGGGGCGGGGGTCCTCGGGGGCCGGCCGGTCGGCCGGGGCGGCGGCCGGCACGGGCAGCGCGCCGGCCCGGCGGCGGACCGTCTCCAGGGCGGCGAGTTCGAGCAGCGCGGTGGCCGGGTCGGCGCGGTCGACGGCGCCGTCGTACGGGGCGGCCGGCCCGGGCGCGGGGAGCGGGCGGCGGTCGGTGCCCAGCAGGGCGGTGGTCTGCAGGGACTCCCAGGGGTCGGACACGGGGCCTCCTCCTCCGGTGGAACGGGTGCGGGTGGACGTCGGGGTCTCGGTGGGCTCGCGGTGCGCGCCCGGGGTGCGGCGGGGCCCGCTCAGGGCGTGCCGAGGCCGATCGGGCGGCCGTCCCGCCCCCAGGCGGTGACCGGCGCGAAGCCGTGGTGGCCGTACTCGCCGAAGAGGGTCAGCGGGCGGCCGGTGGAGACGGCGGCGAGCCGCCAGAGCGCGGCCTCCGGCACGGCGGCGCGGTGCACCGGGACGGTGTGCCGGCCGTCGGTGAGGTGCCAGCCCTCCTCGGAGAGCACCGGGACGACCTCGGCGAGCACCGTCGGCCAGGCGTCCAGCCAGGGGTCGTCGGCCACCGCGGCGCCGTAGCCGGCCACCGCCTCGGCGACGGCCAGGCCGGGCGGCGGGCCGTCGGACGCCGCCGCGGGGGCGCCGTAGCGGGTGCCGAGGACGGCCCGCAGCGGGCGGGCGCCGGGGTGGAAGGCCAGCTCGGCCTCGACCACCTGGCCGGTGGGCAGGGCGAGCTCGGGGGCCTGCCCGGGGCGGCCGAAGGAGATCAGCAGGGCCGGGCGGCCGGTCTTGGCGCCGCGCAGCCAGAGCCGACGGGTGGTCAGCCGCTCGTCGGGTCCCCCTTCCATGGGCGAGGTCCGGCTGCCGAGGACCTGCCAGCGGTCCCGGACGGTCGGGCCGGCCAGCAGCTCGGCGGTCTCGGTGGTGTAGCCGACCCGGGCGCGCACGGTCGCGGCGAGCGGCGCGGGCAGCTCGTCGAGCCGGGTCGCGGCGGTGGCGAGCAGGTGGAGCATCGCGTACTCCGCCAGCAGCCCGTCCTGCGGCACCGCGTCGAGTTCGCGGACCCGGGTGGCCAGGCCGGGGGCCTGGGCGTCGACCATCCGGGCCGCGACCTCCTCCCAGGGGCCGGCGGTGGACTGGTCGGCGAGGCCGTGCCGGACCCGGTCGGCGAGCCGCAGCCGCAGCTCGGCGGCCCCGGCCGCGACCCGGGCGGAGCGCTTCTCGGCGCGGCGCCGGGCGGCGGCCGGATCGGCCGGCGCCTCCGCCCGCACGGCCCGCTGCCCGGCGCGCTCCTGGCGGCCCTTCAGCCACTCGGCGGCCCAGTCGGCGGGCTCGGCGCCGTCCGGCACGGCGCCGGGCGAGCCGCTCCAGAGCAGCAGCAGGCCCAGGGCGTGCTTGCAGGGGAACTTCCGGCTCGGGCAGCTGCACTGGTAGGCGGGCGTGGCGAGCTCGACGACCGTGCGGTACGGCGTGCTGCCGCTGCCCCTGCACTCGCCCCAGACCGCCTCGCCGTCGGTGCCCGCGGCGGACCAGGGGGCGGGCGCGGAGAGCTTGCCCGCGGCCTTCTGCGAGGCGGCGTCGGGCGCCAGGGACAGGACGTGTTCGGTGCTCCAGCGTTCCTCCATGGCCACGACGGTAGGCGGCGGCACTGACAGTCGACCGGCGGCCCGGACGGCCCGAACTGAGGTCCGGTCAGGATTGTCAGTGGTCCGGTGCATGGTGGTTTCCGCAGGCCGGGACGCCGACCCGGCTCCCCCCGATCACCCCGTCGCCCGGGCATCCGTGTGCCCGGCGGCCGACCCGAAGGAGCCCCGATGACCGACGTCGTGACCGAGGTCCTGCGCCAGCACGCCGAGGAGGCGTTCGCCGCCGAGCTGGCCGCGCTGGCCGCCCAGGACGACCGCCCGCGCCCGGAGCGCTGGAAGCTCTCCCCGTGGGCCGTCGCCACCTACCTGCTGGGCGGCGAGCTGCCCGACGGCACCGTGATCACCCCCAAGTACATCGGCCCGCGCCGGGTGGTGGAGGTCGCCGTCACCACGCTCGCCACCGACCGGGCGCTGCTGCTGCTCGGCGTGCCGGGGACCGCCAAGACCTGGGTGTCCGAGCACCTCGCCGCGGCGATCAGCGGCGACTCCACGCTGCTGGTGCAGGGCACCGCCGGCACCCCCGAGGAGGCCGTCCGGTACGGCTGGAACTACGCGCAGCTGCTCACCAACGGGCCGAGCCGGGAGGCGCTCGTCCCCTCGCCGCTGATGCGGGCGATGGCGGAGGGCCGGATCGCCCGGGTCGAGGAGCTGACCCGCATTCCGGCGGACGTCCAGGACAGTCTGATCACCATCCTGTCCGAGAAGACCCTCCCGATCCCGGAGCTGGGCACCGAGACCCAGGCCGTGCGCGGCTTCAACCTCATCGCCACCGCCAACGACCGCGACCGCGGTGTCAACGAGCTGTCCAGCGCCCTGCGCCGCCGCTTCAACACCGTGGTGCTGCCGCTGCCCGGCTCGCTGGAGGAGGAGGTCGAGATCGTCAGCCGCCGGGTCGAGCAGCTCGGCCACTCCCTCCAGCTGCCCGAACTGCCCGGCGGCGCCGAGGAGATCAGGCGGGTGGTGACCGTCTTCCGCGAGCTGCGGGCCGGCCTCACCACCGACGGCCGGACCAAGGTGAAGACCCCCAGCGGCACCCTCTCCACCGCCGAGGCCATCTCGGTGGTCACCAACGGCATGGCGCTCGCCGCCCACTTCGGCGACGGCGTGCTGCGGGCCGCCGACGTCGCGGCCGGCGTGATCGGCGCGGTGGTCCGCGACCCGGCCGCCGACCAGCAGGTGTGGCGCGAGTACGTCGAGGGCGTGGTCCGCGAGCGCGACGGCTGGAAGGACTTCTACCGCGCCGCCCGTGAGAACGCCCGCTGAACGGCACGACCGTGCACCGCACGACCACAAGCTCGGAAGACTCGGGAGGGAGCGCGCGATGAGCGCAGAGGTGACGCTGCTCGGCGTCCGGCACCACGGCCCCGGTTCGGCCCGCTCGGTGGCCGCCGCGCTGGAGCAACTGCGACCGGACGCGGTCCTGGTGGAGGGTCCGCCGGAGGCCGACCCGATCCTCGCACTGGCCGGGGAGAAGGACATGGTGCCGCCGGTCGCCCTGCTGGCCCACGCCGCCGACGACCCGGCCCGGGCCGCGTTCTGGCCGTACGCCGAGTTCTCGCCGGAGTGGGTGGCGATCCGCTACGCCACCGGACTCGGCCTCCCGCTGCGCTTCATCGACCTGCCGGCCGGCTACGCCTTCGCCGACGCCGGGGATCAGGACGGCGTGGAGCAGGACGGCGTGGAGCAGGACGCCGTCGAGCGGGACGGCGACGGCGCCGCCGAGGAGGACGCGGACCTGCCGGGCGACCCGATCGCCCGGCTCGCCGAGGCCGCCGGCCACGACGACCCGGAGCGCTGGTGGGAGGACGTCGTCGAGCACCGCCGCCCCGGCGAGGACGCGCTCGCGCCCTTCGCGGCCGTCGCCGAGGCGATGGCGGCGATGCGCGAGGACGGCGGAGCGGGCCGCCGCGACGAGCGGCGCGAGGCGTACATGCGCCAGCAGATCCGCGCCGCCCGCCGCGCCGGCCACCGCCGGATCGCCGTGGTCTGCGGGGCCTTCCACGTCCCCGCGCTGGCCGCCATGCCGACCGTCGCGCACGACCGGGCGCTGCTCGCCGAGCTGCCGAAGAAGGTGCGCACCGAGGTCACCTGGGTGCCCTGGACGCACCGCCGGCTCTCCCACCTCACCGGCTACGGCGCCGGGATCGTCTCCCCGGGCTGGTACCGCCACCTGCACCGCACGGACGGCGACCCGCTGCCCGGCTGGCTCACCCGGGCCGCCGACCTGCTGCGCGCCGAGGACCACCCGGTCTCCTCCGCGCACGTCATCGAGGCCGTCCGGCTGGCCCGCACCCTCGCCGTGCTGCGCGGCCGCCCGCTCGCCGGGCTCACCGAGACGCTGGACGCCGTCCGCGCCGTGCTGTGCGAGGGCTCGGACGTCGCCCTGGCGCTCGTCCAGGACCGGCTGGTGATCGGCGACGCGCTCGGCGAGGTGCCGGACGCCGCGCCCGCCGTCCCGCTCCAGCGCGACCTCGCCCGGCTCCAGCGCACCCTGCGGCTCAAGCCCGACCCCGCCCCGCGCGACCTCGACCTCGACCTGCGCAAGGAGACCGACGCGGCCCGCTCCCGGCTGCTGCACCGGCTGCGCCTGCTCGGCGTCGACTGGGGCGTGCCGGTCCGCTCCTCGGTCGCCTCCACCGGCACCTTCCGGGAGAGCTGGCGGCTGTGCTGGCAGCCCGAGTTCGCCGTCCGGATCGCCGAGGCCGCCCAGTGGGGCACCACGGTCGAGCGGGCGGCCTGCGGAAAGGCCGTCGGCACCGCCCGGGCCGCCGTCGAACTCGCCGAGCTCACCGGACTGGTGGAGACCTGCCTGGTGGCCGGGCTCGCCGAGGCGCTGCCCGCCGTGATGCGGGTGCTCGCCGACCGCGCCGCCCTGGACACCGACGTCGCCCACCTGGCCGGCGCGTTGCCCGCCCTGGTCCGCGCGCTGCGCTACGGCGACGTCCGGGGCACCGACCACGGCGCGCTCGGCGAGGTCGCCGGCGGCCTCGCCGACCGGATCTGCGTCGGCCTGCCGCCCGCCTGCACCGGCCTGGACGCCGCCGGAGCCGCCGTGCTGCGCGGCCACCTCGACGAGGTGCACGGCGCGATCGGCCTGCTGGACCAGGCGGACGGCCCCGTCGCCGGACTAGCCGGACTAGCCGGACTCGCCGACCGCTGGGCCGGCACCCTGCGGGCGCTCGCCCGGCGCGAGCCGTCCGGCGGACCGGCCACCGGCGTCCCCGGACTGCTGCGCGGGCGCGCCGTCCGGCTGCTGCTGGACGACGGCCGGCTCGACTCCGACGAGGTCGGCCGGCGGCTCGGCCTGGTGCTGTCCACCGCCAACAGCCCGGCGGACGCGGCCGGTTGGATCGAGGGCTTCCTGACCGGCGGCGGCGCGCTGCTGCTCCACGACCCCCGGCTGCTCGGCCTGCTCGACGGCTGGCTGACCGGCGTCCCGGCGGAGGCCTTCACGGACGTGCTGCCGTTGCTGCGGCGGACCTTCGCCACCCTGGAGGCCGGGGTCCGGCACACCGTCGGCAGCCGGGTGGCGGCCGGCCCGCTCGGCCCCGGGAACGCCGAACCGGTCGGGGACACCGCCGAGTTGGACCGCGTGCGGGCCGAGGCCGCGCTGCCCGTGGTGGCCCTGCTGCTCGGGCTGACGGGCGCTGGGGAGCCCGGCGCCCGCCCCCGGATCCCCCGGCAGGCCGAGGGCCGCGACACCTGAGAGCGTCCCCCGACCGCAGACCCGTCCCCCGACCGCACGCAGAGGAGCCCCCGATGGCAGTCACCACCCCCGACACCGCGTCCGCCGCCGACCCCGGCGCCCGCGCCGACGAGCGGCTGCGCCGCTGGCGGCTGGTCCTCGGCGGCGAGGCGGACGGCACCGGCCGCACCCTGCACGGCCGGGACGCCGCGATGGACGGCGCGCTCGCCGCGCTCTACCGGGGCGCCGCGGAGGACGGCCGCGCCGGGCAGCCGCGCTCCGGCCGCCGCAGCGCCGGCCTCGGCGGCTCGGCCCCGCAGGTGGCCCGCTGGCTGGGCGACATCCGCACGTACTTCCCGGCCACCGTCGTCCAGCTGATGCAGCAGGACGCCATCACCCGGCTCGGGCTGGAGCAGCTGCTGCTGGAGCCCGAGATGCTGGAGGCCGTCGAGCCGGACGTCCACCTGGTCGGCACCCTGCTCTCGCTCAAGCACGCGCTGCCCGAGACCACCCGGGAGACCGCCCGCGCCGTCGTCGGCCGGGTGGTCGCCGACCTGGAGCGCAGGCTCGCCGACCGCACCCGGGCCACCCTGGGCGGTGCGCTGGACCGCAGCGCCCGGGTCAACCGTCCGCGCCACCGCGACATCGACTGGGACCGCACCATCCGGGCCAATCTGAAGAACTACCTGCCCGAGCACGGCACGGTCGTCCCCGAGCGGCTGGTCGGCTACGCCCGTGCCCAGCGCGCGGTGAAGAAGGACGTCATCCTCTGCATCGACCAGTCCGGCTCGATGGCGCCGTCCGTGGTGCACTCGGCGGTGTTCGGCGCGGTGCTCGCCTCGATGAAGAGCCTGGACACCCGGCTGGTGGTCTTCGACACCTCCGTGGTCGACCTCACCGAGCAGCTCACCGACCCGGTCGACGTGCTCTTCGCGACCCAGCTCGGCGGCGGCACCGACATCAACCGGGCGCTCGCCTACTGCCAGTCCAGGATCACCCGGCCGGCCGAGACGATCGTCGTCCTGATCAGCGACCTCTACGAGGGCGGCATCCGGGACGAGATGCTCAAGCGGGTGGCCGCGATGAAGGCGGCCGGCGTCCAGTTCATCGCCCTGCTGGCGCTCTCCGACGAGGGCGCGCCCGCCTACGACCACGCGCACGCCGCCGCGCTGGCCGTGCTCGGCGCCCCGGCCTTCGCCTGCACCCCCGACGTCTTCCCGGAGATCATGGCGGCGGCGATCGAGAAGCGTCCGATCCCGGTCCCGGACCAGGGGGTGTGAACGGAGCGGTCGGCGCGGCCTCCGACCCGCGCTCCGCCGGGCTCACCCGAACGGCTGAACCGGGCGCGCGGCCGACCGAAGCCGCCGGTCGGGGCGCCGGGCGCACGCCCCCTAGGCTGTCTGTGACGGTTCTCACCATGGACGGGCAGGCCCCGGGCGAAACACGCCCGTCGTACGGGGATAACCTGCCAGACGGACGTGACGCGCGTGTTGATTGACGTGTGCGCCCGTGGCTGTGTGGGCCGCAAGGCCGTACTTCTGCGTACCCGCACCGCCCCGACGACCCGCAGCGAAGATCCTGCCGTGGCACGCTCGTAGAGACACAATCCGCGACCACGAACAAGGACAAACACGTGGACCTGTTCGAGTACCAGGCGAGGGACCTCTTCGCCAAGCACGGTGTACCCGTGCTTGACGGCGATGTCATCGAGACCGCCGCAGACGCTGCCGCCATCGCGGAGCGCTTCGGCGGCCGCGCCGTCGTCAAGGCTCAGGTGAAGGTGGGTGGCCGAGGCAAGGCCGGCGGCGTGAAGCTCGCCGCCGACCCGGCGGACGCCGTCACCAAGGCCGGGCAGATCCTCGGCATGGACATCAAGGGCCACACCGTGCACAAGGTGATGCTGGCCCAGACCGCGGACATCAAGGACGAGTACTACGTCTCGTTCCTGCTGGACCGCACCAACCGCACCTTCCTGGCCATGGCCAGCGTCGAGGGCGGCGTGGAGATCGAGGTCGTCGCGGAGGAGAACCCCGACGCGCTCGCCAAGATCCCGGTCGACGCCAACGTGGGCGTGACCCCGGAGAAGGCCGCCGAGATCGTCGCCGCGGCGAAGTTCCCGGCCGAGGTCGCCGACCAGGTCGCCGAGGTCCTGCAGAAGCTGTGGACCGTCTTCATCAAGGAGGACGCCCTCCTCGTCGAGGTCAACCCGCTGATCAAGTCCGGTGAGGGCAAGATCATCGCGCTCGACGGCAAGGTCTCCCTGGACGAGAACGCCGAGTTCCGTCAGCCCGGGCACGAGGCGCTCGAGGACAAGGCCGCGGCCAACCCGCTGGAGGCCGCCGCCAAGGCCAAGGGCCTCAACTACGTCAAGCTCGACGGTGCGGTCGGCATCATCGGCAACGGTGCGGGTCTCGTCATGAGCACCCTCGACGTGGTCGCCTACGCCGGTGAGAAGCACGGCAACGTCAAGCCCGCCAACTTCCTCGACATCGGTGGCGGCGCCTCCGCCGAGGTCATGGCGAACGGCCTGGAGATCATCCTCGGCGACCCCGACGTCAAGTCGGTCTTCGTCAACGTCTTCGGCGGCATCACCGCGTGCGACGCGGTCGCCAACGGCATCGTGCAGGCCCTCGCCCTGCTCGAGGAGAAGGGCGAGGCGGTCACCAAGCCGCTGGTCGTCCGCCTCGACGGCAACAACGCCGAGCTGGGCCGGCAGATCCTGACCGACGCCAACCACCCGCTCGTCGAGCAGGTGGACACCATGGACGGTGCGGCCGACCGCGCCGCCGAGCTGGCCAACAAGTAAGGAAGGGGACTTTCACACCATGGCTATCTTCCTTACCAAGGACAGCAAGGTCATCGTTCAGGGCATGACCGGCTCCGAGGGCATGAAGCACACCCGCCGCATGCTCGCCTCCGGCACCCAGATCGTCGGCGGTGTCAACCCGCGCAAGGCCGGCACCACCGTGGACGTCGACGGCACCGAGGTGCCCGTCTTCGGCACCGTCGCCGAGGCCATCGAGAAGACCGGTGCCGATGTCACCGTCATCTTCGTTCCGCCGGCGCACACCAAGAGCGCCGTCGTCGAGGCCATCGACGCCGAGATCGGCCTGGCCGTCGTCATCACCGAGGGTGTCCCGGTGCACGACACCGCCGCCTTCTGGGCCCACGCCGGCTCCAAGGGCAACAAGACCCGGATCATCGGCCCGAACTGCCCCGGCCTGATCAGCCCCGGACAGTCGAACGCCGGCATCATCCCGGCCGACATCACCAAGGCCGGCAAGATCGGCCTGGTCTCGAAGTCCGGCACCCTGACCTACCAGCTCATGTACGAGCTGCGGGACATCGGCTTCACCTCGGCCGTGGGCATCGGCGGTGACCCGGTCATCGGCACCACCCACATCGACGCCCTCAAGGCGTTCCAGGAGGACCCGGAGACCGAGCTCATCGTCATGATCGGTGAGATCGGCGGCGACGCCGAGGAGCGGGCCGCGGCCTTCATCAAGGAGAACGTGACCAAGCCGGTCGTCGGCTACGTCGCGGGCTTCACCGCCCCCGAGGGCAAGACCATGGGCCACGCCGGCGCCATCGTCTCCGGCTCCTCGGGCACCGCGCAGGCCAAGAAGGAGGCCCTCGAGGCCGCCGGCGTCAAGGTCGGCAAGACGCCGTCCGAGACCGCCCGCCTGGCCCGTGAGCTGATCAAGGGCTGACACCCTCCCCGCTCGCACCGCAGCGCCCCCGGCCGGACCTCCGGCCGGGGGCGCTGTGCTTGTCGCCCGCTCGCCTCCGGGGCGCTTTTGTCCGGTGCCGACACTCGGCGCTCCCTCGCTCCTACGTCGCTCCCTCGCTTCTCCCTTTCGGCACCGGCGCGCCCCTTCGGCTCGGGGCGGGTGGGCCTTCGGCCCGTGCCGGGGCGGGTCGCCCGCTCGCCTCCGGGGCGCTTTTGTCCGGCGCCGACACTCGGCGCTCCCTCGCTCCTCCCTTTCGGCACCGGCGCGCCCCTTCGGCTCGGGGCGGGTGGGCGCCGGGGGGCGCTCGCCGCCGGGGCGCCGGGTGTTCAGCCGATCGGCCCGCACGGGTGCAGGGCCCAGGCCGGTGCGCAGCCGTGCGGCGGCTCGGCGGCCACCGCGCCGGGCGGGGGCAGCGCCTCGGCGGCCCGCCCGCCCGCCGGCGGACGGTACGGCCCGTCCTCGCGGGGCGGCGGCGGATCCACCACGACCGGCTCCAGCCCCGGCGTCGGCGAGCACCAGAGGCTCTGGATCCCCGACGGCGGCCCGTCGGCCAGCAGCGGCAGCAGTGCGTCCGGCTCGGTCGCCGACGTCGGGAACGGCGCGCAGAGCGAGGGCGGCGGCGGACCGGGCGGCCGGAACAGCTCGCCCGGCCCCCCGCCCGCCAGCGTCGCCACCACCGCGCCGCCGACCGCGGCCGTCAGCAGCGCCGCCGCCCCCGTCCGGCCCGCGTTCACCAGCCCGTGCCGGGCCCGCAGCAGCGGTACCGGCGGCCGGTGCGGCTCCGGGACCCCGCGCACCGCCGCCCGGTGCATCAGCGCGCACAGCCGGTCGGCGAACCCGTCCGCCGCCGGATCCGGTCCCACCAGCTCCGGCACCCAGTGCGCCAGCGCCGTCCGCGCCGCCCACACCCGCCCCTCCGCGGCCGTCACCGTCGACTCCACCTCCACCGCCACCGCGGCGGCCGGCAGCCCCAGGCCGTCGTGCAGCACCAGCGCCCGGCGCTGCGGCCGGGACAGCCGCCGGAGCGCCTTGAGCAGTGCGCGGTCCCGGTCGGTGAGGCGGTCGTGGTCCGGCAGGACGGCCTGGGTCTCGTCGGCCGGACGCACCTTGATCCGGCGGTGCGGCAGCCGCCACACGTGCGTGCGCCGCGGGCCGCCCCGGTGCCACGGCGACAGCGCCAGCTCGAAGGCCCGCGCCCGCACCCACGACTCCGGCTCGCCCCCCGCGGCCACCTCCGCCCACCGCCGCCGCGCCTCCCCGAACGCCCGCCCCACGCAGTGCACGGCACGGTGCTTGCACGCGGTGAGCAGGAACACCTGTTGCGCCAACCGGGTGTGCGCGGCCTCGTACACCTCCTCGAAGCCCGCCTCCGGCCCCCGCTTCTCGGCGGCCCCGGTCGGCTGCTCCGCCGCCTCATCGGCGGAAGCGGTCGGCGGCTCGCCCCCGGCCCCGGCCCCGCCCCCGGCCGTGCGGGGCGGCGCCGCGCCGTTGTCGGCCGGCCGCCCGGCGCGCACCCCTGCGGCCGGTTCGTGCCGATGGCGTCCGCCCCCGGGCGGCGGGCGGCCTCCTGCGGGTTCGGCGCGCCCGCGTCGACCGGCTCCGTGCCGGGCGGGTCCGTCGCGTTCGTGCCGCCGGTGCGGCCGTCGCCCGGTGCGGCGGTCGCCGCGGCGCCCCGCTGCGGCGTCCGTGTCCGCGGGTGGCCGTCGGCCGCGGTGTCCGGCTCCGGCGCGTTCGGCCCCGTCGGCGCCGCCGCCGGGGGCCGGTCCTCGCGCGATCGGCCGGTGCGCCGCGTCGCCGCTTCGCGCCGGCGGACTCCGGACGGCCGCCGGGGGTGGCCTCCGGGGCGGGCAGCAGGGCGGCGAGGGCGGCGATCTCGTCCTGGGTGCGGGTGCCGAGTTTGCGCAGGGCCCGGTGCTGGTAGCTGCGGGCGGTGGTGGGGGTGACGCCGAGGGCGGCGGCGGTCTCGGCGAGGTCCCGGCCCGCCGCGAGGTGGGCGAAGGCCTGCGCCTCACGTGCCGTCAGACGGCCCAGCAGCTCGGCGGACCCGCCCCGCACGGGCGGCGCCTCGCCGTTCCCGGCGGCGGGGGCGGCGTCGGCCCGGGCGCGTCCGGTCCCGGCCCTGGCGGGGCGCCCCTTCCCGCTGCGGCGCTGCGTCGCGGGCGCGGGCTGGTTGCCGGGGAGCTCGGCGGTCGGGGGCTTGGTCATCAGACGCTCCTGGCCGGGTCGGTCGCGGCGGCGAAAGGGCATGGTCTGAAAATGCGCATAAGCCAATAATCTGGGACACCCCGGCGGTTTGCCTCTTCACGGAGCATGGCGAGTCGCCTTGGCACGATGTGGGCCATGACGCAGCTGACGGGTCGTCCGATTCTGGGAGCGCCGGGCGAACTGGGGGCCAGGCCCGTCCTGTCCGCCCTGCTCACCGGGGTCCGGACGGCCCTGCTCGGGCTCTGCGTCATCACCGTCCCGGTGCTCGGGCTCTGGGTGGTGACGCCGAACGCGGACGAGGGCGCGGCCGGGCCGCTGCGGCTGGTGGCGGCGCTCTGGCTGCTCGGGCACGGTGCGCCGGTGCTGCGCGGGGCGGCCGAGGCGCCGCTGTCGGTCACCCCGCTGCTGCTCGGTCTGCTGGTGCTGGGCCAGTTGTCCCGGGCGGCCGGCCGGGTGGCGGCCCGGGGTGCGGGGCGTCCGGGGCGCAGCGGTGCGCCGGCGGTGTGGGCGGGCTACTGCGCGGTGGCGTGCGGGGTGGTGGCGCAGTGCGCGGGGGCGGGGGAGTTCCGGGCCCGGGTGCTGCCGGACCTCGCCGTGGTCGCGCTGGTGGCCGGGGCGGCGGTGGCGGCCGGCACGCGGGGGCGCGCGGTGCTCCCGGCGGTGACGGGTCTGCTGGAGCGGGGCCTGGCGCGGCTGCCGGAGGCCGTCCGGCCGACGGGCGGCGCGGTGGCGGTGCGGGTGGCCGCGCAGGCGGCCGGGGCCGGGCTGCTGGCGGCCGGCGGGCTGGTGGTGGCGGGGGCCGCGGTGCTGGCCGCGGTGTCCGCGAGCGGTGCGCCGGAGGTGTTCGCGGGCGGGCCGGCGGCGGTGGCGGGGCTGCTGCTGGTGAGCCTGGTGCTGCTGCCGAACGCGGTGCTGTGGGGTGCGGCGTACGCGCTCGGGCCGGGGTTCGCGGCGGGGGAGGGGGCGGTGGTGTCGCCGGTGCGGACGGTGCTGGGGCCGGTGCCGGAGTTCCCGCTGTTCGCGCTGTTCCCGGAGCCGGGTGCGGGCGGCTGGCGGCTGGTGGTGTGCGCGCTGCCGGCCGTGGCGGGCGTGGTGCCGGGGCTGGTGCTGGGCCGGGCGGCCGCCTTCGGCCGGTCCGGCCCGCGCGGCCCGTGGCCGGTGGGGGCCACCGCGGTGGCGGCGGTGGCGGCCGCGCTGCTGGTCGGGGTCGCGGCGGCGGGGCTCGGCGGACTCTCCGGCGGGGCGCTGGCGGCGGGCCGGATGGCCTGGCTGGGGCCGGTGCCGTGGTGGACGGGTCTGGCCGCGGTGGCCTGGACGGCGGCGGTGGCCGCCCCGACCGCGCTGCTGGCCCGCTTCCACCTCCTGCGCACCCCCGGTGGCCGCGCGTTCCTCGTCCCGACGGCGCTCGCCCTCCCCGCGCGCCGGAGCGCGCTCCTCCTGCGCACCCGCGCGCACCAAGCGGTCACCCGCCTGGCGGGCCCCCGGGGCGGCACCCCCGGGGGCGAGGCCGGCGCGGACGGCGCCGGCCGGGCCCGCTGACCGGCTCTACTCGCCCTGCTTGGTGATGTCGACGTACCACTGCGGGGCGAGGCGCTCGCAGCCGTCGGCGCCGCTGGCGGTGAGGGAGTCCTGGACGCAGGTGACGTAGTCGTTGTAGTACAGCGCCAGGCCGAGGACGGCGGAGACGAAGACGACCGTCATGGCGCCGGTGAGGATGCCGGCCAGGGCGGCCGGGGTGAGCGGGTTCGGGGCGGCCGGGCCGGCGGGCGCCGGGGCGGCGGCCGTGGGGTCGGCGGGGGCCGGCTTGGGGGCGCGCATGGCGGAGACGCCCCAGGCGATGGCGAGCGCGCCGACGAACAGGGCGACGTAGTGCAGGGAGGCGAAGGCGCAGACCAGCGCGCCCATGCCGGCCAGCGCGGCGTTGCGGGCCTTGCGCTGGGCGGGGTCGGTCGGGTCGAGCCGGGGCGGCTGCGGCGCGGGCGGGCGGGGGTGCCAGCCGCCGCCCTGGTAGCCGGGGCTCCAGGGGTGCGGCGGCGGGACGAGCGGGCGCTCGTCCGGGTCGCCGTCCTGGCCTTCGGGGCGGTCGGAGCCGTCGGAGGGGTGGGGAGCGCGCGGTCGCCACGGCTGCTCGGGGGCATCCGCCGGCGGCGGCGCGAAGGGGTTGCGCTCGCCGGTGTCGTCACCGCTGCTCATGGTTCAGCCATTCCTTCTCGGTCGGTGGGGCGGGTGCCCGCGCCACCCTATGATCCCGCAGACCCTTGTGGGGGCTCCGGGCGCGTCCGGGATGAGCCGGTCCGGGCCCGTCGGGGGCCCGGCGAGATCCCCGTCTCAGCTACGCGCGTAGCCCTCGACGGTGTTTCGGAGGCCGTCCGACCAGCCGTTATGGTGGTGACGGTCAGCAGCTCCCACGGGTTCCCCGGGCGCCCGCGTCGCGGCGGGTTCTCCAGGAGTTCCCCCTCGCTCGACCCGCCGTTCGTAGTGGCCCCACCGCCGGTGGACGTACCAGCGTACGGCGACCGACCTACGGAGAATCGCGCAGTGGCCGCCGCCCCCGCTCAGCTCTTCCCGCCCCGCACGCCCGGACCGGCCCGCCTGGTGGTGCTGGTCTCCGGTTCCGGCACCAACCTCCAGGCGCTGCTCGACGCCGCCGCCGACCCCGCGTACGGGGCGGAGATCCTGGCCGTCGGCGCGGACCGTGACGGCATCGCGGGCCTGGAGCGCGCCGAGCGCGCCGGTCTGCCGGTGTTCGTGCACCGCGTGAAGGACCACCCGGACCGCGCGGACTGGGACCGCACGCTGACCGCCTCCGTGGCCGGGTACCGGCCGGACCTGGTCGTCACGGCCGGCTTCATGAAGATCCTCGGCCCCGAGTTCATCGCGGCCTTCGCCGGACGGATCGTCAACACCCACCCCGCGCTGCTGCCCTCCTTCCCCGGCGCCCACGGCGTCACCGACGCGCTGGCGTACGGGGTGAGGGTCACCGGCTGCACCGTCCACCTCGTCGACGCCGGCGTCGACACCGGGCCGATCATCGCGCAGGGCGTCGTGGAGGTCCTCGACGCCGACCACGCCGATGGCGGCGAGGCGCTGCACGAGCGCATCAAGACTGTCGAGCGCAAGCTGCTCGTCGACGTCGTGGGCCGGCTGGCCCGCGAGGGTCACCGCATCGAGGACCGAAAGGTATGGATTCCGGCATGAGCGCCGCCCCCACCACCACTCCCGTCTCCGAGAACGTCCGGCCGATCCGCCGCGCCCTGATCAGCGTGTACGACAAGACCGGTCTGGAGGAGCTGGCCCAGGGCCTGCACGCCGCCGGGGTCGCCATCGTCTCCACCGGCTCCACCGCGGGCCGGATCGCCGCCGCGGGCGTCCCGGTGACCGAGGTCTCCGAGCTGACCGGCTTCCCGGAGTGCCTGGACGGGCGGGTGAAGACGCTGCACCCGCGCGTGCACGCCGGCGTGCTCGCCGACCTGCGGCTGGAGTCGCACCGCGCGCAGCTGGCCGAGCTGGGCGTCGAGCCCTTCGACCTGGTCGTGGTGAACCTCTACCCGTTCAAGGCGACCGTCGCCTCCGGGGCCACCCCGGACGAGTGCGTCGAGCAGATCGACATCGGCGGCCCGAGCATGGTCCGCGCCGCCGCCAAGAACCACCCCTCGGTGGCCGTCGTGGTCGACCCGGCCCGCTACCAGGACGTGCTCGCCGCCGCCCGGGCCGGCGGCTTCGACCTGCTGACCCGCAAGCGGCTGGCCGCCCAGGCCTTCGCGCACACCGCCGCCTACGACGTCGCGGTGGCCAACTGGTTCGAGGAGTCCGGCTACACGGAGACCGAGGACGCGTTCCCGGCCTTCCTGGGCTCGGCCTTCGAGCGCCAGAACGTGCTGCGCTACGGCGAGAACCCGCACCAGGGCGCCGCGCTGTACACCGACGGCAGCGGCGGCCTGGCCGGCGCGCGGCAGCTGCACGGCAAGGAGATGTCGTACAACAACTACGTCGACACCGACGCCGCCCGCCGCGCCGCCTACGACCACGCCGAGCCGGCGGTCGCGATCATCAAGCACGCCAACCCGTGCGGCATCGCGACCGGCGCCGACGTCGCCGAGGCGCACCGCAAGGCGCACGAGTGCGACCCGGTCTCCGCGTACGGCGGCGTGATCGCCGTCAACCGCCCGGTCACCGTGGCGCTGGCCGAGCAGATCGCCCCGATCTTCACCGAGGTCGTGGTGGCCCCCGGCTACGAGGACGGCGCCGTCGAGGTGCTGGCCCGCAAGAAGAACCTGCGGGTGCTGCTGGCCCCCGAGGCCCCGGCCAACCGCCAGGAGGTGCGCCCGATCTCCGGCGGCGTGCTGCTCCAGGACGCCGACCGGGTGCACGCCGAGGGCGACGACCCGGCGACCTGGACGCTGGCCACCGGTGAGGCGCTGTCCGAGGCCGAGCTGGCCGAGCTGGCCTTCGCCTGGCGGGCCTGCCGGGCCGTCAAGTCCAACGCGATCCTGCTGGCCAAGGACGGCGCCTCGGTGGGCGTCGGCATGGGCCAGGTCAACCGGGTCGACTCCTGCAAGCTCGCGGTCGAGCGGGCCGGCGAGCGGGCCAAGGGCGCGTACGCGGCCTCCGACGCCTTCTTCCCCTTCGCGGACGGCCCGGCGATCCTGATCGCCGCCGGCGTCCGGGCGATCGTGCAGCCGGGCGGCTCGATCCGCGACGAAGAGGTGATCGCGGCCGCCGCCGAGGCCGGGGTGACCATGTACTTCACCGGCACCCGGCACTTCTTCCACTGATCGGTCGATCGGCGGATCGGCCGGTCCGCTGATCCGCCGGTCCGCTGACGGAACGACGGAGCGGCCCGTCCCCTCCACCGAGGGGGCGGGCCGCTCCGTCGTCCGCGTTACTTCTTGATCACCACGGTGCCGGCGGCACGGTCGTGCCAGCCCTGCAGCTTCCCGGAGTTGTCGAAGAACGGCGACAGGTAGACCAGCAGCGCGCCGATGTAGCAGAGGAACGCGCCGACGATCGGGATGATGAAGCGGATGAAGCCGCCGCCCAGGCCCGGGGTCTGGCCGTTGCTCTCCTTGACCACGCGCAGGCCCATGGCCATCTTGCCCAGGGTAGCGCCCACGAAGGAGACCATCAGCCACTCGTAGAGCAGGTTGAACAGCGCCAGCACACCGATCATGATCATCATGGTGGCGACGAGGCCGGTCGCGGCGTCGGTCTGCTGCTGGAGACAGTCGTCGTAGGAGACGGTCCCGTAGGAGTACTGGGAGCAGTCGTCGGTGTCCTTGACGATGCCGAGCGAGCCGGCCAGGCCGAGCGCCATGACCAGGGCGATGACCGCGCCGACCGCCAGGCCGTCGATCAGCCGCGCCACGAAGCGCTGGCCCATCGACGCGATCTTCACCGGGCCGAGCTGGGCGATGTTGATGTAGCCGTTGTTCGCCTGGATGGTGCCCGGCATCGGCTGGTACCCGTACGCCTGCTGCTGCTGCGGGTAGCCGTACCCGGCGGCCGGCGGGGCCTGCTGCGGGTAGCCGTACCCCGCGGCCTGCGGGGCCTGCTGCGGGTAGCCGTAGCCGGGCGGGGGCTGCGGCGGCTGCTGGGGCTGCTGCGGCGGCTGCTGGTGGTACGGGTTGTTCGGGTCGGGCGGGTAGCTCATCGATGCCTCCGGGCAGATGGGGACAAGTGGGGACGGGACAGCGGAGGACCCGGAACGGACCGGCGGATCGCACGGCCGGTCGGACGGGACGTTAGCGGAGCGCACTGACACCGGGAGCGGGCGCGACCGGGTGCGCGGCCCCGCTCAGGGCCGTGGGAGCCGGACGAACGGAAGCCGGGACGGCCCGCCGGTGAGGGGCGTGCCGCGTCGTCGGTCGTTCGTCGGCGCGGCGTGGTCTGGTCGGCTCACTTCGTTCTTCCCCCGGGTACGCCCCCGCCGGGTCTGTCCGTCGGCCCGTCACCGGGCCGGATGCGGCGGGGAATGCCCGCATATCGTCGAACGCCCGGCGGGGCCCTGTCCAGCCGGGTCCGCGCGTCGCGCCGGACTGTGGCGCAACCGCAATGCGACCCGGACGTTCCGTACCCGTTCGTCCACCTCCCGCCCGGCCCCGCCACCGCCCGGCCGCCACCTGGCCGCGGGCCCGGGCCGCCGCTGTGCCGCCGGCCCCCTCCGGCCCGGGACCGGTGGCACGGAAGCCGGCGCCGATCCGGGAGAATGGATCCATGACTGCCCAGATTCTCGATGGCAAGGCCACCGCGGCCGCGATCAAGTCCGAACTCGCCGCCCGCGTGGCGGCCCTCCAGGCGAAGGGCGTGGTGCCCGGCCTCGGCACCGTCCTGGTCGGCGACGACCCGGGCAGCCGCTGGTACGTCAACGGCAAGCACCGGGACTGCGCCGAGATCGGCATCGCCTCGATCCAGCGCGAGCTGCCCGCCACCGCCACCCAGGAGGACGTCGAGAACGTCGTCCGCGAGCTCAACGCCGACCCGACCTGCACCGGCTACATCGTCCAGCTGCCGCTGCCCAAGGGCCTCGACCAGAACCCGGTCCTGGAGCTGATGGACCCGGACAAGGACGCGGACGGCCTGCACCCGACCTCGCTCGGCCGCCTCGCGCTGGGCATCGAGGGCCCGCTGCCCTGCACCCCGCTCGGCATCGTCGAACTGCTGCGCCGCCACGACGTGCCGATCGACGGCGCCGAGGTGGTCGTGGTCGGCCGCGGCGTCACCGTCGGCCGCTCGATCGGCCTGCTGCTCACCCGCCGCAGCGAGAACGCCACCGTCACCCTCTGCCACACCGGCACCCGTGACCTCGCCCACCACCTGCGCCAGGCCGACATCATCGTGGCCGCCGCCGGCGTGCCGCACCTGGTCAAGCCGGAGGACGTCAAGCCCGGCGCGGCCGTGCTGGACGTCGGCGTCAGCCGCAGCGAGGGCAAGATCGTCGGCGACATCCACCCGGGCGTGGCCGAGGTGGCCGGCTGGATCTCCCCGAACCCCGGCGGCGTCGGCCCGATGACCCGCGCCATGCTGCTGAACAACATCGTGGTGGCGGCCGAGCGCCGCGCCGGCGTCTGACCCACCCCCCGATCGACGAACGACGATCCCGAAGGACGGGAAGCCATGACCGAACCGCGGCGGACCCGGCGCAGGCCGGTCAAGACCACCGGCACCATCCCCCCCGAGGGCTCGGCGGCCGCGCTCGGGCGCGACCACGCGCTGCCGGTCCGGCAGTGGCCGATAACGGTGGTCCTGCTGGTGGTCGGCGCCGGTCTCGCGGTCACCTGGTTCGCCGACTTCAAGGACGGCTTCAAGTACGGGCTGCTGATCGTCGGCGGCGGGGTGCTGCTCGGGGCGCTGCTGCGGCTGGTGCTGCCGGAGGTCGGCATGCTGGCGGTGCGCAGCCGCTTCACCGACGTGATCGTGCTGACCTTCCTGGGCGTCTCGATCGTGCTGCTGACCCTGATGGCCCAGCCCAACCCGTGGCTGGAGTTCCCGCTGCTGGACAACATCGGCCAGCTGATCGGGCGGCCACGCCGCTAGCGCGTGCCGCCGAACGGCCCCCGCCCGGGCTCCGGGCGGGGGCCGTCATCGTCTGTGACCAACCAGTCACGACCTCGCCCGAGGCGTACGCTTCCCTTTGCGATACCCTGACGCCGGTTCTCTCGATGTCGAGAGACCGTCCGCGGCTCCGGCGCGCCGAACGTGCCTGGGGCACCTGGCGATCTTGCTGGAGAAGGTAGAAATGACCCGCACCCCCGTCAACGTCACCGTCACCGGAGCCGCCGGCCAGATCGGCTACGCGCTGCTCTTCCGCATCGCCTCGGGCCACCTGCTCGGTGCCGACGTCCCGGTGAACCTGCGCCTCCTGGAGATCCCGCAGGGTCTCAAGGCCGCCGAGGGCACCGCCATGGAGCTCGTCGACTGCGCGTTCCCGCTGCTGCGCGACATCACCATCACCGACCAGCCGAACGTGGCCTTCGACGGCGCCAACGTCGCGCTGCTGGTCGGCGCCCGTCCGCGCACCGCCGGCATGGAGCGCGGCGACCTGCTGTCGGCCAACGGCGGCATCTTCGGCCCGCAGGGCAAGGCCATCAACGCCCACGCCGCGGACGACATCAAGGTCCTGGTCGTCGGCAACCCGGCCAACACCAACGCCCTGATCGCCCAGCGCAACGCCCCGGACGTGCCGGCCGAGCGCTTCACCGCGATGACCCGCCTGGACCACAACCGCGCCGTCGGCCAGCTCTCCGCCAAGACCGGCGCCCTGGTCTCCGACATCAAGCGCGTCACCATCTGGGGCAACCACTCCGCCACCCAGTACCCGGACATCTTCCAGGCCGAGGTCGCCGGCAAGCCGGCCTTCGAGGCCGTCGGCAGCGACCTGGCCTGGCTGGAGAACGACTTCATCCCGACCGTCGCCAAGCGCGGCGCGGCCATCATCGAGGCCCGCGGCGCCTCCTCGGCCGCCTCGGCCGCCAACGCCGCCATCGACCACGTGCACACCTGGGTCAACGGCACCGCCGCGGGCGACTGGACCTCCATGGGCGTCGTCTCCGACGGCTCCTACGGCGTCCCGGCCGGCCTGATCTCCTCCTTCCCGGTCACCACCAAGGACGGTCGGTTCGAGATCGTCCAGGGCCTGGAGATCTCCGACTTCTCGCGCGCCCGCATCGACGCCTCGGTCAAGGAGCTGACCGAGGAGCGCGACGCGGTCCAGGAGCTCGGCCTCATCTGAGCCGCCGCGCCCCCAGCGCCCCACGACGGCCCGTCGTCCCCTTCCCGGGGGACGGCGGGCCGCGGTCCTACACTGACCCGCTGTGAACGAAACCATCGAGGACGCCGCGCTCGTCCTCGTCTTCATCGTCCTGGGCGGCCTGTTCAACGTCGCGGAGATCTCGCTGATCTCGCTGCGCGAGGGCCAGATCCGGACGCTGGAGGCACGCGGCACCCGGCGGGCGGCCCGGGCCGCGCACCTCGCGGCCGACCCGAACCGCTTCCTGGCGGCCGTCCAGGTCGGCGTCACCTGCATGGGTTTCCTCTCCGCCGCGTTCGGCGCCGACACGCTGGCCGGCAAGGTCGCCCCGGTGTTCGTGCGGGCCGGGCTCTCCGAGGGCGTCGCCGACGCCACCGCGCTGGTCGGCCTCACCCTGGTGATCAGCTACGTCTCGCTGGTGCTCGGCGAGCTCACCCCCAAACGGATCGGCCTCCAGCGGGCCGATGCCATCGCGGTGCTGGCCGCCCCGGTGGTCGACGTCATGTCGGTGGTGCTCCGCCCGGCGATCTGGCTGCTCGGCCGTTCCACCGATCTGATGGTCCGGCTGTTCGGCGGCGACCCGAGCGCCGGGCGCGGCTCGATGAGCTCCGAGGAGCTCCGCGGCCTGGTCGCCACCAACACCGAACTCGGCAGCGACGAGCGGACGTTGATCGCCGACGTGTTCGCCGCCGGGGAGCGCCAGCTGCGCGAGGTGATGGTCCCGCGCACCGAGGTGACCTTCCTGGACGCCGAGCGCCCGCTCGCCGAGGTCCGCGCCCAGGCGGACTCCTCGCCGCACTCCCGCTACCCGGTGATCGAGGGCAGCTACGACGCGGTGACCGGCTTCGTGCACGTCCGCGACCTGTACGGCGCGCGCGGCGAACGGGCCGCCAAGGTCCGCGACCTGGCGCGCCCGGTCAAGCTGCTGCCCGGCACCAAGCGGGTGCTGGAGGCGATGGGCGAGATGCGCCGCGAGGGCCACCACCTGGCGATCGTGGTCGACGAGTACGGCGGCACCGCGGGCATCGTCACCCTGGAGGACCTCGTGGAGGAGGTGATCGGGGAGATCCGCGACGAGTACGACACGCCCGAGCCCGCCCCCACCCGGCGGCTGGCCGGCGGCGGGGTGGAGCTCGACGGCCTGCTCAACCTGGCCGACTTCGCCGAGGAGACCGGCGTCACCCTCCCCGAGGGCCCCTACGAGACGGTGGCCGGCTGTCTGGTGGCCGCGCTCGGCCGGCTGCCCGCCGACGGCGACCGGGTGCGGATCCCGGCCGGTCCCGGCGTGGAAGTGCTGCTCACGGTGGCCAAGCTGGAGGGCCGGCGGATCGCCCGGGTCGGGGTGAGTGCGGTCACACTGGCTCGACCGCCGGGGCCGGAGGTTTCCTGACCGGTCGGTGGAACTGGAACAATGGCGCGCATGGTCAACGCAGCGGTCACCGGTCCGGTCAAGGACCGTCCCCGGGTGCTCTCCGGCATCCAGCCCACCTCCGGCTCGTTCCACCTCGGCAACTACCTGGGCGCGGTGCGCCAGTGGGTCGACCTGCAGAAGGAGAACGACGCCTTCTACATGGTCGTCGACCTGCACGCGATCACCGTCGAGCAGGATCCGGCGACGCTGCGCCAGAACACCCGGATCTCCGCCGCCCAGCTGCTCGGCGCGGGCCTGGAGCCGGAGCACTGCACCCTGTTCGTCCAGTCCCACGTGCCCGAGCACGCGCAGCTGGGCTGGGTGATGAACTGCCTCACCGGCTTCGGCGAGGCCTCCCGGATGACCCAGTTCAAGGACAAGTCGGCCAAGCAGGGCACCGCCGGCACCTCGGTGGGCCTGTTCACCTACCCGATCCTCCAGGTCGCCGACATCCTGCTGTACCAGGCGGACGCCGTCCCGGTCGGCGAGGACCAGCGCCAGCACGTGGAGCTCACCCGCGACCTGGCGGAGCGCTTCAACACCCGCTACAGCCCGACCTTCACGGTCCCGAAGCCGTACATCCTCAAGGAGACGGCCAAGATCCAGGACCTCCAGGACCCGGCCATCAAGATGAGCAAATCCGCGTCCTCCACCAAGGGCCTGGTGAGCCTGCTCGACGAGCCGAAGGCCAGCGCCAAGAAGTTCAGGAGCGCCGTCACCGACACCGGCACCGTGGTCTCCTACGACGAGGAGGGGAAGGCCGGCGTCTCCAACCTGCTGCGGATCCACTCCGCGCTCAGCGGGCAGTCGATCGAGCAGTTGGTGGCGCACTTCGAGGGCAAGATGTACGGGGCCCTGAAGACCGAGCTGGCCGACCTGTTCTCCGAGTGGGTGACGCCGTTCCAGGAGCGCACCAGGAGCTTCCTGGACGACCCGGCCGAGCTGGACCGCGTCCTCGCGCTGGGCGCCGAGAAGGCCCGCGCGGTGGCGGCCGAGACGCTGGCCCAGGTGTACGACCGGATCGGCTTCCTCCCGGCCGCCAAGCGGTGACTCCGCTGACGAGCCTGCCCGGTGGTGAGGGTCTCCCGGAGACCCTCACCATCGGCGTGTCCGTCAGCGTCCCGGATCCGTACGGCGTGGCGATCCAGGACGCGCGGGCCGGGCACGGCGATCCGCTGGCCCGGTCGATACCCACGCACGTCACGCTGCTGCCGCCCACCGAGGTGCCGGCCGAGGCGCTGCCGAAGATCGAGGAGCACCTGGCGGCGGTGGCCGCCGCGCACCGGCCGTTCCGGATGGTGCTGCGCGGCAGCGGCAGCTTCCGCCCGGTCTCCCCGGTGGTGTTCGTCCGGGTCGAGGAGGGCGAGCGGGAGTGCCGCCTGCTGGAGGCGGACATCCGCTCCGGCCCGCTGGCCCGGGAGCTGGCCTTCCCGTACCACCCACACGTGACCGTGGCGCACGGGCTCACGGACGACGTGCTGGACCAGGCCCTCGAGCAGGCCCGGTCCTTCCACGCGGCCTTCCCGGTCCCCGGGTTCGGCCTCTCGCGGTTCGACGCGGACGAGGTCTGGCGGCCCTGGCGGGCCTACGGCTTCTCCTGACCGGCACGCCCGAGCGCCAGCATCCGGTCGACCACCCGGCGGGCGGCGGCGCCGTCGTCCAGCGCGCAGTGCACCTCCTGGAAGCGCCGGTAGCGCTCGGCGTACCCGGCGGGCACGGCGCCCCCGGTGTCGGCGAGTTCGCGCAGCGCCGCGACCAGCGCGGCCGAGTCGTCCAGCAGCGGGCCGGGCGCCTGGGCCTCGAAGTCGAAGGCGAAGCCGCGCAGGCTGTCCCGGTAGTGCGCCAGGTCGTAGGTGAAGAACAGCACCGGCCGGCCGGTGATGGCGAAGTCGAACAGGATCGACGAGTAGTCGGTCACCAGCACGTCGGCGACCAGCAGCAGCTCCTGCACGTCCGGGTAGTCGGCGCAGTCGACGGTGAAGCCGTCCCCGGTGCCGGTCAGCGGCTCGCGGACGTGCGCGTGCGGCCGCAGCAGCAGGACGTGGTCGTCGCCGAGCGCCCGCCGGGCCCGGCCGAGGTCGAGCCGCAGGTCGAGCCGGAAGCCGTCGCCGTCGGGGCGCGGCCGGTCCTCCCGCCAGGTCGGCGCGTAGAGCACCACCCGCCGGCCCTCGGGGATGCCGAGCCGGCGGCGGACGGCGGCCGCCCGCCGCGGGTCGGGGCGGGCCAGCACGTCGTTGCGCGGGTAGCCGGACTCCAGGATCTCGCCCCGGTAGCGGAAGGCCCGGCGCAGGATCGGGGTGGCGAAGGGGCTGGGGGAGAGCAGCAGGCTCCAGTGCGGGGTCTCCCGGTCGAGGGCGGCGAGGTAGCCGTGGTCGGCGAGCCAGGGGTTGTCGACGTCGTGGGCGATCCGCTTGAGCAGGGCGCCGTGCCAGGTCTGGACGACGACCTGGCCGGGGCGGCGCTGCAGGAAGTCCGGGAAGTGGGTGTTGCCCACGAGGTAGCGGCTGGTGGCCAGCGCCCGGTACCACTCGGGGCTCCAGACCCGGACCGCGCGGACCCCGGGCGGCAGCTCGGCCTGGGCGTCGTCGACCACCCACAGGTGCTCCAACGGCCTGCCGCGGCGGGCGAGTTCGGCGTGCACGGCACGCGGTGAGTCGGCGTAGCCGCGGCCGCCGAAGACGTCGTACAGCACGGCCTCGCGCAGCGGCTCGCGGCGGGCGGCGGGGTAGCCGGCGGTGCGCTGGCGGGCCTGGGTCCAGGCGCTGCGCTCGGTGGCGCTGAGGACGGGCGTGGAGTCCAGCAGCAGGGTGTCGTGCCAGCGGCGCTCCAGCACGATCCGCTTGCCGCCGGCCAGGGTGGCGGCGGGCAGCGCGGCCAGCACGGCGGGCGCGGCGGTCAGCGGTCGGGCCGGGCCCGGGCGGCCGGCGGGGTGCAGCGCCACCTCCCACAGGCCCTTGCGCAGCGGCAGCGTGGTGCCGTCGGAGCCGGTGCGGGTGGCGGGCAGCCGGACGGTGAACCGCTGGCCGGGGCCGAGCTCGACCGGGTGGCGGACCTCGGTACCGCTGCCGCTGTGCCGCAGGACGAGGTCGAGCGGCCCGGGCGCGGGGCAGCGGCCGGCGAGTTCGAAGCCGCCGGCCCGGGGGGTGAGCCGCTCGATCCAGCCGGCGGCGGGCCGCACGCACAGCTGGAGCCGGCCGTCGGCGAGGTGCTTGAGGTGCAGCACCCGGTCCTCGGCGCCGGGCAGCGGGTGCTGGCCGGTGACCGGCGCGCCGCGTTCGTCCAGGACGAGCTGCTCGACGGCGCCGTCGGGGTCGACGAGCTCGGCGTCCCAGTGCTCCAGCTCGTCGGCGCCGCGGCCCTCGGCGGTGAACAGCGCGTACGGCAGGCGCGCGGTGACGGTCCGCCCGGTGCGGTGGGCGGGCTCGGTGAGGACGGTTCCGCTCTCGCGGTGGCGCAGCCGCAGGACGGTGCGGGCCTGGCCGGGGTCCGCGCTGGCGAGGTGCAGGCCGATCCCGTCGGCGGCGGGCACGGCCCGGGTGAGGCGGACGGCGGGGCGTTCGAGCCGCAGGGCGAGCCGGCCGTCGGCGAAGTGCGGCAGGAGGCGGACGTCGTGGTCCACCCAGCGCGCGGGCGGGTACTCGCCGGAGCCGCACCAGTGCGGGGCGAGGCCGCCGTACTGGCGGCGCAGCCGGGTGGGGCGGGCGAGGGTGAACAGGGTGGCCTCGACGCTCCAGTCGCCGAGCAGCCAGCCGTCGGCGGCGCGCAGCCGGCGCGGTTCGACGAGGGCGGTGAAGCCGGCCCAGTCGTGGTTGTGCTCGGGCTGGGAGCTGTCGTCGGTGATCTCGGGGAGCCGCCGGGGGCGGGTGGGGACGTGGACCGGCTCCTGGCGGTCGTCGCGGCGCAGGGTGAGCCAGGTCCAGGCGGAGCCGGGGCGGGCGGTGGACCGGTCGTCGGGGCGGGCGAAGCCGGTGAGTTCCAGGCCGCGGCCGGTCCAGCGGGCGCGCAGCAGTCCGAAGGCGGCGTTCTCCTCCTCGCCCGGCAGCGGGGCGCCGAAGCGGGCGTCGCGGAAGCGGGGCGCGGCGTGCGGGAGGACGAACCGGGTGAGGACAGCCATTTCCACGGACCTTTCTCGGCGAGAATTTCCATCTCACCCGGAAAAGCATCCGAGGTCAATTTGGGAATGCAATGCCAATTAGCCAGTGAGTTCCCTTCGGAAACGTCAGTTCGAAATTCCGGAATGCCGGGTGAAAGGCGGGCCGGAAAACGCCGGAGGCGCCCGGCGCGGTGTTCGCGTCGGGCGCCTCCGGCACCGGCGGGCGGCCGGTCAGGCCTCGCGGCTCAGCATGGCGTCCACGGCCCGGGCGGCGGCGTGGCCGTCGTCCAGGTCGCAGTACTTCGTGCGGAACGCCGCGTACTTCCCGGCGTACTCGGCGGCGACCTCGTCCACCCGGCCGAGCGCCGTGACCAGCTCCTCGGAGGTGGCCAGCAGCGGGCCGGGCGCGTCCGCCTCGAAGTCCAGCGAGAAGCCGCGCAGGTTGTCGCGGTAGTGCGCCAGGTCGTAGGTGAAGAACAGGATCGGCTTGCCGGTCGCGGCGAAGTCGAACGTCGACGCCGTGTAGTCCGTCACCAGCACGTCGGTGACCAGCAGCAGCTCGTTCATGTCCGGGTAGCTGCTGACGTCCCAGACGTAGCCGTTGCCGGCGCTCTCGATCTGCTCGCGGACGTTGGTGTGCCGGCGGACCAGCAGCACCTGGTCGTCGCCCAGCGCGGCCTGCGCCGCCGCCAGGTCCAGCTGGAGGTTCAGCTGGTAGCCGCCGTAGTGCCGGCGCCGGTCCTCGCGCCAGGTCGGCGCGTACATCACGACCTTCTTGCCCTCGGGCAGGCCGAGCTGCTCGCGCACCCGCTCGGCGGTCTTCTCCTTGTCGGGCGAGAAGAACACGTCGTTGCGCGGCAGGCCGCTCTCCAGGATCTCGCCCTTGAAGTCGAAGGCGCGGCGCAGCACCGGGGCCGCCCAGGTGCTGCCGGCCAGCAGGATGCTCCAGTTCGGAACCTCCTGGGCGAGGCCCTTCAGGTAGTGCGCGTCGGTGAACCAGACCTTCTCGAAGTCGTGGCCGAGCTGCTTCAGCGGCGAACCGTGCCAGGTCTGCAGGACGATCTGGCCGGGCCGGCGGACGAAGAAGTCCGGCAGGTGCGCGCTGGTGACGATGTACTTCGCGGTGGCCAGCGCCTCGAACCACTCCGGGCTCCAGAGCCGGACGGAGGCCGCCGACTGCGGCAGGTCCGCCTGCAGGTCGTCGGTGCCCCACAGGTGCTCCAGCGGCAGGCCGCGGCGCACCAGCTCCTCGTGGATCGCCCGCGGCGAGTCCGCGTACAGGCCGCCGAGCGCGGCGTTGTAGAGCACGGTGTCGCGCAGCGGCAGCCGGCGGCCGGCCGGGTAGTCGACCGTCCGCAGCTGGCGCTGGCGCCAGCCGCTGCGCTCCTCCGGAAGCAGTATGTTCTCCGACTCCAGCTGCAGGCCGTCGTGGTGGCGGCGCTCCAGCACGATCCGCTTGCCGCGGGCCTCCACCTCCAGCGGCAGCGTGTCCCAGCACTCGGGCGCGATCAGCGCGTAGGAGGCCATGTCCTCGTTGAAGGTGACGCCGACCGGACGGAACGAGACGTTCCACCCGCCCTGGGCCAGCGGCACGTTGCCCGCGAAGGACGCGGTCGGCACGGCCGGCAGCGCGGTGCGGAACCGGCCGTCCGCGATCTCCACCGGGTAGATGTGCTGCTCCTCGCCCCAGTGGTGGCGGACCACCATCTCCCAGCGGTGGGTGCCGGGCAGCGGGAAGGTGCCGCTGAGCAGGAAGCCGTCCGCGCCGCGCGAGGTGACCTCGTGCACGATCGGCTGCAGCAGCTGGTCCAGGAACTGCAGGTAGCCGCCGGGGGAGGGCTTGGTGTAGAGCGCGCGCCGCAGCTCGGGCTCGGCGCCCGGGTTGAGGACCAGGTTGAGCTGCTCCGGGGCGTTCCGGTCGTCCCAGGCCAGCGGTACGACGGTGCCGTCGCCCAGCACCAGGGTGCTGTCCCAGCGGTCGCGGGCGCGCTCCTCGGCGACCGGGTCCAGCTCGGCCCAGCTCTCGCGGACCGCGGTCAGCTCGGCGATCGGGAATGAGGCGTGGAACGACTGGTGGCCGCCGGCCGCGGTGCCCGCGGACACCGGGAAGGACAGCTCGCGCTCGGACTCGACGTGGGTGAGCCGCAGCCGGGCCCCGGCCAGCCGGACGCCGGAGCGGGCCGCACCGGACACCTCGACGGTGCCGCCCTGCGCGGTGAGCCCGGTGACCCGGACCCGCACGTTCTCCACCCGCAGGTAGACGCTGCCGTCGCGGACGAACGGCACGATCCGCACGTCCGGCTCGACCCAGTACGAGGGGAGGTAGATCGCGCTGTCGGCCCAGCCGGCCCAGATCCGGCCCTTGTAGACGCCGCCCTTTCCGGCGCCGGCGACCAGGACGCGCCAGTTGCCGTCCTTCCACTGGCCGCGGTGCTTGAGCTTCGCCGGGTCGACGGCGACGGTGAAGCCCGCCCAGTCGCAGTTGTAGAGGTCGTGGTGGTTGGTGGCGGTGGCCTCGGGGCTGTACGTGGTCTTCATCGGCACGGCGATGACCCGGCGGCCCTTGGCCTCGCGCAGCACCAGCGTGCGGACCATGTCGTGCTTGTTGGCCGCGCCCAGCTGCTCCGGGTACGCGTGACCGCTCAGCCGCAGCCGGCCGCCCTCCCAGTGCGACTCGTAGAGCCGGCTGCGGATGACGGTGGAGTTGCGCAGGCTGAGCAGGCCCGGCGGCACGCTCTTGCGGCCGCCGCGCAGGAACGGGTAGTCGGCGTACGGGCGCAGCAGGCCCTTGGCGATGACGCCGCCGTTGCTCTCGCCCTCGTACTTGATCTGCTCGACGAACTCGTCGATCCGGCCCTGAAGGGTCAGGTGGTACTTCAGGCGCAGCGGCGCGCGCAGCTTCTTGACCTGCTCGGGGCCGATCGCGCGCAGCAGCCGGCTGACGCAGCGGATGTAGGCGTCCCGGTACTCCTTGTCGCCGTCCACGACGGACCAGAAGAACATCGGGATCTCCTCGACGAGGGTGTTCTCGTCGTAGGACCTCAGGTACTCGGCGAAGCGCGGCTCGGTCTGCTTCTTCAGCCAGGCGCGCACCAGTTCGACCGAGGTGACGCGGTCGACCAGGCCCTTCGGGTTGGTGCGCATCTGGGTGATCGACATCTCGCCGACCTCGCGCTCGCGCCAGTGGTAGATCGGCTCGGAGAGCACGTCCACGCTCTTGGCGAGGTAGTGGTGCGGCACGCTGACCGGGGCGTCCTCGTACAGGATGCCCTCGGGGTAGAGCAGGTCGGCCGCGTCGAAGAAGGAGCGGCGGTAGACCTTGTTCCACGCGGTGCGGTCGGTGACCAGCGAGGGGATCTCGGTCACGTGCGTCTTGAGCACGGTCCGGGAGAACGGACGGCTGTGGCCGCCGGACTGGTAGTAGCCGATCGCGCGGAACCGCAGCACGTTGCCGGTGGCGAAGTCGGAGCCGGTCTCGTCCAGCGTGTTGATCATCAGCTCGTACGCGCTGGGCGGCATCGAGTCGTCGCTGTCGACGAAGCAGAGGAACTCGGCGTCCGGGTCGATGTGCCGGATGCCGGTGTTGCGGGCCGCGCCGAGGCCCTTGTTCACCTGACGGACCAGCCGGAAGCGGGAGTCCTTGGCGGCGTACGCCTCGGCGAGGGCGGCGCTGTTGTCCTTCGAACCGTCGTCGACCATGACGCACTCGAAGTCCGTGAACGTCTGGGCGGCGATCGAGTCGAGGCACTCCACGAGATAGCGCTCGACGTTGTAGATCGGGACGACGATGGAGAGGCGGGGAGCCATCGGCTACGCAGGCCTTTCTCTGGAAGGAGCGTGGCAGCCCGGTTCGGGGTCTGGCCGCACTTTGATCGGTGCGTACGTGCCCGTCGATCCTACCGTCCGGCCCACGGACCCCCGGAGCCCCCGCTCCACCGCCCCCACTACCCTGGGGCCATGCCCCGCTTCAGTGTGATCGTTCCGGTCTACCGGGTCGAGGAGTACCTCCCCGAGTGCCTCGCCTCGGTACTCGGCCAGGACGGCCCGGACTTCGAGCTGATCGCGGTGGACGACCGCTCCCCGGACGGCTGCGGCGCCCTGCTCGACGAGGCCGCCGGCCGCGACCCCCGGGTGCGGGTGCTGCACCTGCCGGAGAACGTCGGCCTCGGCCGGGCCCGCAATGCCGGCCTGGAGGTCGCCACCGGCGACTACGTGCTCTTCCTGGACAGCGACGACACCCTGACCCCCGGTCTGCTCAAGGCGGTGGACGACCGGCTCACGGCCGGCGGCGACCCGGACGTCCTGGTCTACGACTACGCCCGCACCTACGCCGACGGCCGGATCGTCCGGGCCGCCTCGGCCAAGGTCTTCGGCGCGCCCTCCCGGGAGGTCTTCGACCTCGCCGACCGCCCCGACCTGCTCGAACTGCTCCAGGTGGTCTGGAACAAGGCCTACCGCCGCGACTTCGTCACCGCCCAGGGCCTGACCTTCCCGGCCGGCTACTACGAGGACACCCCCTGGACGTACCCGGCGCTGCTCGCCGCCCGGAGCATCACCCTGCTCGACCGGGTCGGCGTCCACTACCGCCAGCGCCAGGAGGGCGGCAACATCCTGGCCACCGCCGGCCGCAAGCACTTCGACGTCTTCGGCCAGTACGACCTGGTCTTCGCGTTCCTGGAGGGCCGCCCCGACCTGGAGCGCTGGCGCCCGGTGGTCTACGGCCGGATGCTGCACCACCTCAACACCGTGGTCTCCCGCCCGGGCCGGGTCCCGCCCGGCGACCGCCGGGAGTTCTTCCGCCGCGCCGCCGAGCACTGCGCCCGGCTGCGCCCGGCCGGCTACCGGTCGGGCGGCGGGGTGGCCGGCCTGCGCACCGAACTGCTCGGCCACGGCCGGTACACCGCCTACCAGGCGGTCCGGGCCCTGGCCCGGGCCCGGCGGATGGTCCGGCGCTGAGACACGCCTCGGCCAGGACGCGTAGTGGCCGAGCCTGACGGCCGTTCGGGGGATGCCCGGGTATAACCGGACGGTGGACTTCCTGACCCGTCTTCCGGTGATCGGCCCGCTCGTCGCACGGGTGCTGCGCAGCCGCCCGTACCGCGCCTACGAGCACTTCACCGCGCTGCGCGGCAACCGGCTGGCCGGCGCGGTCACCTTCTTCGGCTTCCTCGCGCTCTTCCCCCTGCTGACGGTCGCGCTGGCGATCGCCGCCGCGACCCTCAGCGACAGCCGGGTCGAGGACCTCCAGCACCGCATCTCCGACCAGCTGCCCGGCATCTCGGACGCGCTCAACCTGCCCTCGCTGGTGGCCAACGCCGGCGCGGTCGGCCTGGTCAGCGGGGTGCTGCTGGTGCTGTCCGGGCTCGGCTGGGTGGACACCATGCGCACCTCGATCCGGGACCTGTGGCAGCTGCCCGACGAGGAGGGCAACCCGCTGCTGCGCAAGGCCTGGGACTTCGTGGTGCTCGGCGGCCTGGGCGCGGTCTCGCTGGTCTCGCTGGGCGCCTCGGCGGCCGGCACCACGCTGGCGGGGCGGATCGCCGAGTGGGCCGGCCTGGGCGCCGGCGGCTACCTGCTCACCGCGGCCGGCCTGCTGATCGCGGTGGCCTCGGACATGCTGCTCTTCGCCTACCTGCTGGCGCCGTTCCCGCGGATCGGCCACCAGCGCCGGCGCGACGTCCTGGCGGCCGCGCTGATCGGCGCGGTCGGCTTCGAGCTGCTGAAGATCCTGCTCTCCTCCTACCTCGGCTCGGTGGCCGGGCGGAGCCTCTACGGCGCCTTCGGCGTGCCCGTGGCGCTGCTGCTCTGGATCAACTTCGTCTGCCGGCTGCTGATGTTCTGCGTGGCCTGGACCGCCACCGCCGACCCGGCGGCCGCCCGGGACCGGACCCGCGAGCGCGCCCGGGCGATGGTCGAGGCCGCCGACGAGGCCGCCGACCGGGAGTCCGCGGGGGAGCCGCCCCGGGACACGCCGCGGGCCCGGCCCCAGGACGACTGAGACCGGGCCCGCGCGCGCCGGATCACCCGCGGGCGGCCCGCCGCCGGCCGAGCAGCAGCAGGACGCCCGCGCCGCCCGCCGCCACGGCCAGCCCGACGGCGGCCCAGCCGGCCGGCCCGAGCCCGTCCTCGTCCCCGTCCGCACGCGCGGCGGGCGCGGCGGAGCCGCTCGGCGTGGGGTGCGGCGGCGGGGCGGGCGCCCCGGCCGTGCCGCCGGCCTGGCCGGTCGGCGTCGGCGCGACGGTCTCGCCCTCCTCGACCAGCTTCCCGACCGGGGTGACCTTGCCGGCCGCCGCGAACCCCCAGTCCAGCAGCGCGGCCGTCTCGTCGTACACCTTCTGATAGCTGGACGGGTGCATGACCGTCACCAGCAGGGTGCGCCCGCCGCGTTCGGCGGCGCCGACGAAGGTCGAGCCCGCGTTGGTGGTGAAACCGTTCTTCACCCCGATCAGGCCGGGGTACTTGCCGAGCAGCCGGTCGGTGTTGGCGATCCCGAAGCTGCCGCGCTGCCCGGTGTTCTTGTCGACCGCGCCCGGGAACATCGCGTCCCGGGTCGCGCAGTACATCCGGAAGTCCGGGTTGCGCAGCCCCGCCCGGGCGAACAGCGTGAGGTCGTACGCCGAGGAGACCTGGCCGTCCGAGTCGTAGCCGTCCGGCGAGACCACCCTGGTGTCCCGGGCCTGGAGCGCCTCGGCCCGCGTCTGCATCTCGGCGACGGTCGGCTGCACCCCGCCGTTCATGTGCGCGAGGACGTGCACCGCGTCGTTCCCCGAGCTCAGGAACACCCCGCGCCAGAGGTCCTCGACCTTGTACTCCAGGTCCTCCTTGATGCCGACCAGGCTGCTGCCCGCGCCGATCCCCTGGATCTCCTCGGGCGCCACCTTGTGCACCGTGTCGCGGTCGAACTTGGGCAGCACGGTGTCCGCGAACAGGATCTTCAGGGTGGACGCCGGGGCGAGGCGCAGATGCGGGTTGCTGGCCGCGAGCACCTCTCCCGACGCCGCGTCGGCCACGATCCAGGACTGTCCGGTGAGGTCCCCCGGCAGTGCGGGGGCGCCGGCCAGCGGGCTCACCTGGACCCCCGGGAGCCCCAGGCGCTCCCCGCCGACCACGGCCCGCGGGGGCGGCGGCGGGGACGGCGGCTCGAACGGGGCCGCGACGGCCGCCGGGGCGGCGATCAGGAGCGGGAGTGCCGCGACGGGCGCGGCGAGCAGACGTGCGATCTTCGAGCAAGTGGGCACCACCAGACGGTACCCAGTCCGGGCCCCCGCCGTCCGCCTCCTTGCCCGTCCGGGCCGCGGGAGGGCCCCACCGTACGCCGAACGGACGCCCCCGCATACTGGGAGGGCACGCCGTCTTCACCTCCCCGCCGCACCGAGGACCACCCCCATGAAGCTCAGCCGCCGCACCTCCTGGTTCCTGACCGCCTTCGGCGTCTGGTCCATGATCATCTGGACCACCTTCGTCAAGAACCTCTGGAAGGACTCCGGCGGCCAGGCCTTCACGAACGGCGACCACTCCCAGCCCACCGCCTTCTTCTGGGTCCACCTGCTGCTCGCCGTGACCTCCTTCGTCCTCGGCATCGCGATCGGCGCCATCGGCGTCCGCGGCCTGCGCGCCGCCCGGCGGGAAACCGCCACCGGCTGACCCGTTTTACCTGGTTGCCGGGGTGCGGGGCGCCCTGGCAGGATCCTCCTCGCTCGACCACGATCGAGTTTTCGTTCGATCGCGTTGACGACCCAGGGGGGTACTCCATGAAGCCTGCTCACCTTCGCCGGCTCGGCGGCGCCGTCGCCGTCGCGCTGACGGCCGGTCTGTTCGCGTCGCCGGCGGCGTCCGCCCACGGCAGCGGCCTGCGGGTCACCGGGACCACCGCGTCCCCGCAGCCCCGCAACCTCTCGGCGGGCACCGCCGGCGATGCCTGCGACCGGACCACCGCGCCCGGCTGGATCGGCCTGACCTCCGGCGGTCCCACCCTGTCGGCGACGGTCGCCTCGCGCACCGCCGACCCCCTCTCGGCCCGCTTCGCGGTCAAGGACCTGACCACCGGGGCGGCCGCGTTCGGTGCCACCGCCGAGGCGTTCGGCGGCACGGCCACCACCGTGGTCCCCGGCCTGGCCGACGGCCACCGCTACGCCTGGAACGCCCGCGCGCTGCAGGGCCACCGGACCTCGGCGGCCTCCCCGGACTGCCACTTCGGCGTCGACCTGGCCGCCCCCCGGGTCGCGGTCTCCTCCACGGACTTCCCGGCGTCCGGCTCCGGCCGGAGCGCGACCAAGTACGCGGGCGAGACCGGCACCTTCGTCCTCACCGCCACCGACCCCGCCCCGGCGGGCGGCACGGCCTCGGGCACCGCCTGCTTCCGCTACGCGCTCAACGGCGCCATCGGGGTGTCCAGCGGCTGCGAGGGCGGCACGCTCAAGGCCGGTCCGGACGGCACGGCGACCCTCGCCCTGCGCGTCCCGCAGTGGGGCACCAACGTCCTGTCCGTCGAGGCCGTCGACAACGCGGGCAACGTGAGCCAGCCGGCGGTGTACACCTTCTACGCCCCCTCCGACCCCAACCCGCCGCAGGCGCTCGGGGACGTCGACGCCGACGGGGTGCCGGACATCCTGCTGCCGGACGCCGCCGGGAACCTGCAGATCATCAGCGCGGCGGCCGGCGACACCACGCCGACCTCCGTGGTCATCGCGCAGGCCGCCCCCAACCGGACCTCGTGGACGGGCGTCCAGGTGGCCCACCGCGGCTGGCGCGGCCACGCCCCGATGGACGACGTGCTGACGCACGAGCCCGGGTCGTCCGCGCTGTACTTCCACTACAACGACGACTTCGGGGCCTTCTCGCAGTACCCGAGCTCGGTCGACAGGCCCTTGTCCTGCGAGGACGCCACCGGCGCGGCCACCGCCTGCCCGGCCGACTTCGCGGACGACTGGAGCAAGGCCGACCAGCTGGTGGCCCTCGGCTCGCTCAACACCAAGCTCAACCCCTCGCTGCTGACGGTCGAGAACGGCGACCTCTGGCTGTTCCCCAACCCCGGGCTGCAGTCCTTCCTCTTCACCGCCCGCAAGCTCACCACCGGCGGCTCCTGGACCGGCTACGACCTGGTCGCCCCCGGCCCCGACGCCGCCGGCAACCTCGCCCTGTGGGCCCGCGAGCGGGCCACCGGCGCGCTGCACGCGTACCCGATCCCCAAGCTGGCCGGCGGCACCTTCGACTTCTCCGCCCTCGCCGACCCCTCGGCGGGCGTGGTCGCCACCGGCTTCACCGTGGCCGCCTACCCGGTGCTCGGCAGCTCCGGTGACGGCGACGGCGACACGGTGCCCGACCTGTGGGCCGTCACCGCCGACCGGCACCTGCTGACCTACCGCGGGCTCGCGAACCCCAAGGACCTCGGCGTCCTGCGCTGAGCCCGGGCAGCCCGAAGGCCCCCGTCCGGAGCGGACGGGGGCCTTCGTCGTGCGGGGTGCTCCGGGATCAGAAGCGGCGGGTGACCAGGGCCCGCTTCACTTCCTGGATCGCCTTGGTGACCTCGATGCCACGCGGGCAGGCCTCCGAGCAGTTGAAGGTGGTCCGGCAGCGCCAGACGCCCTCACGGTCGTTCAGGATCTCCAGGCGCTGCTCCGCACCCTCGTCGCGCGAGTCGAAGATGAAGCGGTGCGCGTTGACGATCGCGGCCGGGCCGAAGTACTGGCCGTCGTTCCAGAACACCGGGCAGGACGACGTGCACGCGGCGCACAGGATGCACTTGGTGGTGTCGTCGAACCGCTCGCGGTCCTCGGCGGACTGCAGGCGCTCGCGGGTCGGCTCGTTCCCCTTGGTGATGAGGAACGGCATGACGTCCTTGTACGCCTGGAAGAACGGGTCCATGTCCACGATCAGGTCCTTGAGGACCGTCAGGCCCTTGATGGCCTCGATCGTGATCGGCTTCTCCGGGTTGACGTCCTTGATCAGGGTCTTGCACGCCAGCCGGTTGCGGCCGTTGATCCGCATGGCGTCGGAGCCGCAGATGCCGTGGGCGCAGGAGCGGCGGTAGGTGAGGGTGCCGTCCTGCTCCCACTTGATGGTGTTGAGCGCGTCCAGGACGCGCTCCTTCGGGTCCATCTCCAGCTGGTAGTCGACCCACACCGGCTCCGGGTGCTCCTCCACACTGGCGGCACAGCTGATCACTGCGCCGTCTGGATTCGCCGGTTCAACCCGGCGAAGCCTTCGAGGCCGGTAGGCCGATTCGCCAGCCGGAGATGGACTCCGAAGTGGCGTAGTCCTGGACGCCAACACCATCAGTGGGCAGGACGGCACCTTCACGTATTGCCGCCCACGGTCTGCAGCCTCGACGCCGATCATCGGTATCGGCTGGCGTGTACACTTCGGGTCGGCACCCGGAGAAGCCGATCACTGAATGCGCTCAATCAAGGGCCTGACGGTTCAAGGGACCTTGATCGTGATTACGTGGACCTGTTCTTCCAGCGCACGGGATGCACTTGGTGGTGTCGTCGAACCGCTCGCGGTCCTCGGCGGACTGCAGGCGCTCGCGGGTCGGCTCGTTCCCCTTGGTGATGAGGAACGGCATGACGTCCTTGTACGCCTGGAAGAACGGGTCCATGTCCACGATCAGGTCCTTGAGGACCGTCAGGCCCTTGATGGCCTCGATCGTGATCGGCTTCTCCGGGTTGACGTCCTTGATCAGGGTCTTGCACGCCAGCCGGTTGCGGCCGTTGATCCGCATGGCGTCGGAGCCGCAGATGCCGTGGGCGCAGGAGCGGCGGTAGGTGAGGGTGCCGTCCTGCTCCCACTTGATGGTGTTGAGCGCGTCCAGGACGCGCTCCTTCGGGTCCATCTCCAGCTGGTAGTCGACCCACACCGGCTCCGGGTGCTCCTCCGGGTTGAACCGGCGGATCCGGACGGTGACGGTGATCAGCTTGGTGCCGCCGGCCTCGACCGCGTCCAGAGCGGCCGAGTGCTTCTCCACGGTCGGAGTGCTCATCAGTACTTACGCTCCATCGGCTGGTAGCGGGTCTGCACGACCGGCTTGTAGTCAAGGCGGATGGAGGTGCTGCCGTCCTCGGCGACCTCCTGGTACGCCATGGTGTGCTGCATGAACTTCACGTCGTCACGGGTCGGGAAGTCCTCGCGGTAGTGACCGCCGCGCGACTCCTCGCGGGCGAGCGCGGAGACCGCCAGGACCTCGGCCAGGTCGAGCAGGTTGCCCAGCTCGATGGCCTCCAGCAGGTCCGTGTTGTACCGGAAGCCCTTGTCCTGGATCGAGACGTTCTTGTAGCGCTCCTTGAGCGCGGCGACGTCCTCGACGGCCTGCTTCAGGGTGGCGCCGGTGCGGTACACCATCGCGTTGGTGTCCATGGACTCCTGCAGCTCCTTGCGGATCTGCGCCACGGACTCGGTGCCGGTGGCCTCGCGCAGGCCGTCGACCAGGTTCTGGACCAGCTGCTCCGGGTTCTCCGGCAGCGGCACGAAGTCGTTGTTCTCGGCGAACCCGGCGGCGGCGAGGCCGGCGCGGCGGCCGAACACGTTGATGTCCAGCAGCGAGTTGGTGCCCAGGCGGTTGGCGCCGTGCACGGACACGCAGGCGACCTCGCCGGCCGCGTACAGGCCCGGGACGACCTCGGTGTTGTTGCGCAGCACCTCACCCTCGACGTTGGTCGGGATGCCGCCCATGGCGTAGTGCGCGGTGGGCTGGATCGGGATCGGGTCCGTGTAGGGCTCGATGCCGAGGTAGGTGCGGGCGAACTCGGTGATGTCCGGGAGCTTGGCGTCCAGCTGCTCCGGCGGCAGGTGGGTCAGGTCCAGGTAGACGTGGTCGCCGTCCGGACCGCAGCCGCGGCCCTCGCGGATCTCGGTGTAGATCGCGCGGGAGCAGACGTCACGGGACGCGAGGTCCTTCATGACGGGGGCGTAGCGCTCCATGAAGCGCTCGCCGTCCTTGTTGCGCAGGATGCCGCCCTCGCCGCGGGCGCCCTCGGTGAGCAGGATGCCCATCCGCCAGATGCCCGTCGGGTGGAACTGGAAGAACTCCATGTCCTCCAGCGGCAGGCCGCGGCGGTAGGCCACCGCCTGGCCGTCACCGGTGAGGGTGTGGGCGTTCGAGGAGACCTTGAACATCTTGCCGGTGCCGCCGGAGGCGAACACGACGGCCTTGGCCTGGAAGACGTGGATCTCGCCGGTGGCCAGCTCGTAGGCGACGACGCCAGCCGTCTTGCCCTCGTTGATGAGCAGGTCGAGGACGTAGAACTCGTTGAAGAACTCGACGCCGTGCTTGACGCAGTTCTGGAACAGCGTCTGCAGGATCATGTGGCCGGTGCGGTCGGCCGCGTAGCAGGAGCGGCGGACCGGGGCCTCGCCGTGGTTGCGGGAGTGGCCGCCGAAGCGGCGCTGGTCGATCCGGCCCTGCTCGGTGCGGGAGAAGGGCAGGCCCATCTTCTCCAGGTCGAGGACGGCGTCGATGGCCTCCTTGCACATGATCTCGGCGGCGTCCTGGTCGACCAGGTAGTCACCGCCCTTGACCGTGTCGAAGGTGTGCCACTCCCAGTTGTCCTCCTCGACGTTGGCGAGGGCGGCGCACATGCCGCCCTGGGCCGCGCCGGTGTGGGACCGGGTGGGGTAGAGCTTGGTCAGGACGGCGGTGCGGCTGCGCTGCGTCGACTCGATGGCGGCGCGCATGCCGGCGCCGCCGGCGCCGACGATGACGGTGTCGTACTGGTGAATCTGCATGGGGGGTTAACTCGCCTCTGGCCTCTGCCGATGTCCGATTAGATGTTCGGGTCGAAGGTGAAGATCACCAGGGTGCCCAGCAGCACGGTGAAGACCGTGGCGGTACCCATGAGGCCCTTCAGCCAGAGCCGGGTGGAGTCCTTCTCGGCGTAGTCGTTGATGACCTGACGCATGCCGTTGGCGCCGTGCAGCATGGCCAGCCAGAGCATGGTGAGGTCCCAGACCTGCCAGAACGGCGAGGCCCAGCGGCCGGCCACGAAGGCGAAGCCGATCTTGGAGACGCCGCCGTCGAGCACCAGCATGATCAGCAGGTGGCCGAGGATCAGCACCACCAGGACGATGCCGGACAGGCGCATGAACAGCCAGGCCAGCATCTCGAAGTTGGTGCGGGTGCGGCGGGGGGTCTTCTTGCTCCGCTGGCGGGCCGGCTCGATCACGAAGGCGTCGGCCGGGTTGCCCGTGCCGAGACCCTTGCCGGTGTGCGCCTGCGCGGAGGGGACCACCAGGGCGTCGGAGATTTCCGTGGACATGTCTCAGATCACTTCCCGAACCAGGAGGTCAGCGTGTGCTGCAGGATCGGGTAGAAGGCGCCGGCCATGAGGACGACCCAGACACCGACCACGGACCAGAGCATCTGCTTCTGGTACTTCGGACCCTTCGACCAGAAGTCGACGGCGACGACGCGCAGGCCGTTCAGGGCGTGGAACAGGATGGCGGCCACCAGGCCGTACTCCATCAGGTTCACGAGCGGCGTCTTGTACGTCTGGATGACGGTGTCGTACGCCTCGGGCGACACCCGCACCAGGGCGGTGTCCAGGACATGGGCGAACAGGAAGAAAAAGATGAGGACGCCGGTGACTCGATGAGCCACCCAGCTCCACATGCCTTCCCGGCCGCGGTACAGCGTTCCAGCCGGCACGGAAAAACCCTCCGGAAGCGATCGGGGGCTCGGCCGGCTTCGGTGTCGGTCAGCCCGGCCGGGTACGGTCCACCGGCCGCGAGCATCCTATCGACGCGTTGTCGGGAACCGCCTCCGGGGGTCCTTGGTGTGATCAATCAGGCACTTCTGGCCTAGCCGGACAGGAACCGCGGCGCGATTTGCGACGCAGAGTGACCGAATGCTCGCTCAAAGTCGCGCTACGGTGGGCGACCCCGTCCGCGCCGACACCCCCGCCGAGGCCCCCGTGCCGCATCCCGCTCCGCGCTCGTCCCGCCCCCTGCTGCTGTCCGCCGCCCTGCTGCTCGCCGCCGGCTGCGCCGCCCCCGCCGGCGGCTCGGCCGACGGGGCGCCCTCGGGCGTCCCGCCCCGCGAGCTGTCCGCCGCCGAGCTGCGGGCCGCCGCGGTGACCGACGCCGACCTCGGCCCCGGCTTCACCGTGACGGTGATCGCCCCCGGCCACGGCGAGACCGGCCCGGACGGCGGCCGGGAGGCCGCCGACAAGCCGGTCTGCCAGCCGCTGCTGGACGCGGTGGCCCCGGCCGCGGCCTCCGGCCGGGCGGGCGCGTCGGCCTCCGCCCCACCGGTCTCGGCGGTGCCGTACGCGGAGACCGATCTGAGCGTGGCCCAGGCCGCCGATCCGGCCGGCAGCCTCTACGGCGCGCTGCTCGGCTACCGGGACGACCGGGCGGCCCGGCTGCAGGCGGAGCTGGAGGGGCTGTTCGGCCCGTGCGCGGAGTTCGTCTCGACGGCGCCGCCGCCCCCGGCGGAGCGCAGCCGGGGCGTGACCCGCACCGGGCACCGGCTGAACCGCGACGACACGCCCACGCCCGAGGGAGCCGACGCGGCGACGGGTTTCACCCTGACGAATGAATCGGGCTCGGTGGTGCTCGCGCAGCGTGCCGTCCTGGCGAGGGTCGGCCCGGCCCTGGTGGTGTTCAGCACGGTGGGGGTGGGCGCCGAGCCGGCCCCCGCGCCGGACGAACGGGTCGTCCGGCGGCAGGTGGCCAAGCTGCGTGCGGCCCAGCGGGGCTGAGCGCCCCGGTTCTGCGGGCCCCTTCGGATCAGCGGGCCCCGGCCCCCGAATGGGTGGCGACCAGGTGCTCCAGACGGGTGAGGGCGATCCGGCGCAGCTCGTCGGCGGCGACCAGGCGCTCCTCGTCGGGGTCGTTGGCGAGACGGGTGCGGATCGAGCCGAGGACGGCGTCGAGCATCTCCTCGGGGTCGATGCCCTCCAGGCAGACCACGAAGACATGGCCGAACCGTGCCTCGTACGCGGCGTGCGCCGCCCGCAGCGCGGTGTGCGCCGCCTGGCTGCCGGGTGCGCGCATGCCGAGGAGCGGCTGCGGCATCCAGCTCTCGTCCGCCAGCGCCTCGGCCAGGTCGGCCGGACGCAGGTCGTACGAGGCCTCGCTGGCGGCGGCGAGCAGGGACTCTATGTCGGGGTAGGGCCGGTGCACGGTGAGCCGCAGGGCCCAGCGGTGGCTGCCGCAGCAGGCCAGCAGGGCCTCCTCCGCGGCTCCGGCGTCGGCCTCGTTGAATCGGTGCAACCCGAGGAGGGTCGGCTCGTCCCGGGGATCGAGCCTCGGTGACGGGATGTCGCTGGCCAGCGGGTCCTCCTCGTGAGGGCGGGAAGGTGCCGGTGAAGGGGGGCAGTGGAGTGGTGGGTGAAGCAGCGGTGAAGCCAGGTGAAGTACGAGGCTGCGGAATGGCGTCCAATGCCCGTCCGGCTGTGGCCCCACGGTAGTTGAGCGCTCATCAGTTGGGGAGGGCGCGCGCGGATTTCATCCGAACGAGCTATCAAGTTGTGACGTTGACACCTCGGTGTCAGCGCCCTCCCCGTCGTCGACGGCTACGGCTTCAACGGCTGCGGCGCGTCAGGAGCACTTGGTCCCGGCGGCCGGCAGCGTGCCCTCGGTGAGGTACGCGGCGTAGGCGGCGTCGATGCAGCCGTTGCCCGAGCCGAAGGCGCCGTGGCCCTCGCCGACCCGGGTCAGCAGCGTCGCGTTGGCGAAGCCCTTGGCCAGCGACTCGGCGGCGGCGTACGGGGTGGCCGGGTCGCCGGTGCTGCCGACCACCAGGATCGGCGCGGCGCCCTCGGCGCGGACGGTGTGCGGCTTCTCGGGGGTCTTGAAGGGCCAGCTGACGCAGGAGCCCTGGCTGAAGTCCTCGACGCTGACGCCCTTGGCGAGCAGCGGCGCCTCCTGCTGGAGCTTCTGCACGGCCTGCTGGGCCTGCTCGGCGGACGGGGCGGGCGAGGCGCCGTCGGCGCAGCGGATCGCGACCAGGGCCTCCGACTCGGGGGAGTAGTGGCCCTTGTCGTCCCGGCCGTTGTACATGTCGGCGAAGCCGAGCAGGCCGTCGCCCTGGCCGCCCTTCATCGCCAGCAGCAGCGACATCCGCAGGTACTGCCACATGGTCTTCTCGTCGCCGTAGAGCAGGGCGGTGACACCCGTCCAGCCCAGGTCGCTGCCGACCTTCCGGCCGTCCTTGGTGGGCAGGGGCTTGTCGCGCAGCCCGTCGAGGAAGTCGGCGGCCTTCTTGGCGGCCTTGTCGCTGCTCTTGCCGAGCGGGCACTCGTCGGCGTGGTTCTGGACGCAGTCGACGGCGAAGCGCTCGAAGGACTTCTCGAAGCCGATGATCTGGTTGAGGCTGCTGTCCAGCCCCTGCTCGGCGGGGTCGACGGCGCCGTCGAGGATCAGCCGGCCGACGGTCTTCGGGAACTCCTCGGCGTAGAGCGCGCCCAGGTAGGTGCCGTAGGAGATGCCGAGGTAGTTGAGCTTCTGGTCGCCGACGGCGGCGCGCAGCACGTCCAGGTCGCGGGCGGTGTTGCGGGTGCCGACGAAGGGCAGCAGCTTGCCGGACTTGGCCTGGCAGGCGGCGATGAAGTCGGCGGAGTGCTTGTCCGACCGGGTCTTGGCCTCGGCCGGGTCGAGCGGGCTGTCCTCGGCGTTGAGCGCGTCGCGCTGCTTGTCGTCCAGGCAGAGGACCGGGGAGCTCTCGCCGGTGCCGCGCGGGTCGAAGCCGACGACGTCGAAGCGGTTGTGCAGGGTGCCCTCGAACTGCTTGTCGCCGAACTTGACGGTCTCCACGCCGGAGGCGCCGGGGCCGCCGGGGTTGACGATCAGCGAGCCGAGCCGCTGGTCCTGCTTGGCGGCCGGGTTCTTGACCAGCGCGAGGTCGATCGCCTCGCCCGACGGGTTGGTGTAGTCGAGCGGGACGTGCAGCTTGCCGCACTTCATCAGGGAGAGGTCGATCTTCTGCTCGGCGGCCTTGGCGTCCGGCGGGCAGGCGGCCCAGGCGATCTGCTGGCCGTAGAACGGCTTGAGCGCCGGGTCGTCGGCGCCGGTGGGCTTCACCGTCGGGGTGGGCGTCGGCGTCGCGGTCGGGGCCGCGGCGGCGGTGCTCGCCGGTGCGGAAGCGGCCTCGTCCTGGGCCGGCTTCTTGTCCCCTCCGCACGCGGTCGCGAGGAGGAGACTGCCGGCCGCGAAGGCGGCCAGCAGGAGGCGCGGGCGGGTGGCCCGGTGAGTGTTCATCGCACGTATGTACCACTCGGGGGTGACGGTTCGGATGCGGACCCCCCTTCCGGCCACTGCCCGCCCGGCTCCCGACGCCTCAGAGCTCCCGGTGCACCTTGTGGTTGGCGGCCTGGGCGCGCGGGCGGACCACCAGCAGGTCGATGTTGACGTGCGAGGGCCGGGTGACGGCCCAGGCGACGGTGTCGGCGATGTCCTCGGAGGTGAGCGGTTCGGCGACGCCCGCGTACACCGCGGCGGCCTTCTGCGCGTCGCCGCGGAACCGGGTCACCGCGAAGCCCTCGGACTTCACCATGCCCGGGGCGATCTCGATCACCCGGATCGGCTCCCCGCACAGCTCCAGGCGGAGCGTCGCGGCGATGGTGTGCGCGGCGTGCTTGGCGGCCACGTAGCCGCCGCCGCCCTCGTACGCGGCCAGCGCGGCCGTCGAGGAGAGCACCAGGACGGTGCCGTCGCCGCTCGCCCGCAGGGCCGGCAGCAGCGCCTGGGTCATGTGCAGCACGCCGAGCACGTTGACCTGGTACATGGCCAGCCAGTCGGCCGGATCGCCGGCCTCGACGCTCTCCGCGCCGATCGCCCCGCCGGCGTTGTTCACCAGCACGTCCACCCGGCCGACCCCGGCCGCGAAGGCGTCCACGGCGGCCCGGTCGGTGACGTCCAGGGTGACCGCCCGTGCCGAACCGCCGCGCCGGCCGATCTCCTCGGCCAGCGCCTCGATCCGCTCGGTGCTGCGGGCGGCCAGCACCACCTGGAAGCCCTCGGCCGCCAGCCGGCGGGCGGTCGCCGCGCCGATTCCGCTGCTCGCGCCGGTGACGACGGCCACCTTCTGCTCGCTCATTGCCACTCCTGAGATATCCCGGTCGGTTCGACCGATCATCTCAAGGCCCCCGGCGTTACATTGCGAGAGGAGTGGACCCGCCCGCCGACCCCGCGGAGGACCCCATGACCGCCGAACCGCCCGCCGAGCCGCGCCGCACCGAGTCCGGCTTCCCGTTCGCACCGGTGTACGGCCCCGAGGCCCTGGCCGGCCGGGACCCGGACGAGCGGCTGGGCCGTCCGGGGGAGTACCCGTTCACCCGGGGGATCCATCCGACCATGTACACCGGCCGGCCCTGGACGATGCGCCAGTACGCCGGCTTCGGCACCGCCGCCGAGTCCAACGCCCGCTACCGGCGGCTGATCGCCGGCGGCTCCACCGGCCTCTCGGTCGCCTTCGACCTGCCCACCCAGATGGGCTACGACTCGGACGCCCCGCTCGCCGCCGGGGAGGTCGGCAAGGTCGGGGTGGCGATCGACGGCGTCGAGGACATGGCCGAGCTGTTCGCGGGCATCCCGCTCGGCGAGGTCTCCACCTCGATGACCATCAACGCGCCGGCCGCCGTGCTGCTGCTCCTCTACCAGCTGGCCGGCGAGGCCCGGGGCGTCCCGCCGGCCCGGCTCACCGGCACGGTGCAGAACGACGTGCTGAAGGAGTACATCGCCCGCGGGACGTACATCTTCCCGCCGCAGCCCTCGCTGCGGCTGGTCGCCGACCTCTTCCGGTACTGCCGGGCCGAGATCCCGCGCTGGAACACCATCTCGATCTCCGGCTACCACATGGCCGAGGCCGGGGCCACGCCCGCGCAGGAGATCGCCTTCACCCTGGCGAACGGCGTCGCCTACGTGCGCGCCGCGCTGGCCGCCGGGCTGGCGGTGGACGACTTCGCGCCCCGGCTCTCCTTCTTCTTCGTGGCCCGCAGCACCCTGCTGGAGGAGGTCGCCAAGTTCCGCGCCGCCCGCCGGATCTGGGCCCGGGTGATGCGCGAGGAGTTCGGCGCGCGGGACCCGCGCTCGCAGCGGCTGCGCTTCCACACCCAGACCGCGGGCGTCCAACTCACCGCCCAGCAGCCCGAGGTGAACCTGGTCCGGGTCGCGGTGCAGGCGCTCGCGGCGGTGCTCGGCGGCACCCAGTCGCTGCACACCAACTCCTTCGACGAGGCGCTGGCGCTGCCCACCGAGAAGGCCGCCCGGCTCGCCCTGCGCACCCAGCAGGTGCTCGCCCACGAGACCGATGTGACGGCCACCGTCGACCCGTTCGCCGGCTCGTACGCGGTGGAGGCGCTGACCGACGAGGTGGAGGCCGCCGTCCTCGGCCTGATGGCGCGGGTCGAGGAAATGGGCGGGGCGGTGGCCGCGATCGAGGCCGGCTACCAGAAGGCGGAGATCGAGCGCAGCGCCTACCGGATCCAGCGGGAGACCGAGACGGGCGCGCGCACGGTGGTCGGGGTCAACCGGTTCCGGCTGGAGCCGGGGGAGTTGGCGGCCGAGGAGCCGTACCGGCCGCTGCGGGTGGACCCGGCGATCGAGGCGCGGCAGGCCGCCCGGCTGGCCCGGCTGCGGGCGGCGCGCGACGGCGCCGCGGTGGACCGGGCGCTGGGCGCGCTGCGCCGGGCCGCCGGGGGCCGGGACAACGTGCTGTACCCGATGCGCGAGGCGCTGGCCGCGCGGGCCACCGTCGGCGAGGTCTGCGACGCGCTGCGCGAGGTGTGGGGCCGGTACGTCCCGGTCGAACGCTTTTGAGCCATTGTCCGGGCGTCCCGGAACCCGTGCGGAGCCCCTGCGAGCGGCCGTCAACCGCCCGGTCGAGCGGGCCGTGACCTTGATCGCCGATGGTCGTTGCACAGGGCAGGCACCATGGGGAAGGCGGCTGAAACAAGATGTCATACCCACCAGCGCGGCCGGTATGCGCCCATCCGGGGACTTCTTTTCGGGAAGTCGGGCCAAATCCCCCCAACAGGCCTACCCTTGTTGAGATGAACCGTCGTGAGTCCGCCCAAGCGGCCGTCACCCTCACCGCTGCCCGCCCCGCCGCCGGTCTCCGCGACCGGGTACGGGAGCTGGAGCCCGAGCTGATCGCCTTCCGGCGGGACCTGCACCGGCACCCGGAGCTGGGCCGCCAGGAGTTCCGAACCACCGGCCTGCTGCGCGACCGTCTGGTCGCCGCCGGCCTCGCCCCCCGGATCCTCCCGGGCGGCACCGGAATGCTCGTCGACATCGTTCCCGAGTCCGCCCCGCGCGGGGCGGAGTTCCTCGCCTTCCGCGCGGACCTCGACGCCCTGCCGATCGACGACGCCAAGACCGACGTCCCCTACCGTTCGAGCGTCCCCGGCCGGGCCCACGCCTGCGGCCACGACGTGCACACCTCGGTGGTGCTCGGCACCACGCTGGTGCTCGCCGAGGCGGCCCGCACCGGTGAGCTGCGGCGCCCGGTCCGGATGGTCTTCCAGCCCGCCGAGGAGGTCATGCCCGGCGGCGCGCTGGAGGTGATCGCGGCCGGCGGCATGGAGGGCGTCGGCCGGATCTTCGCCGTGCACTGCGACCCCAAGGTGGAGGTGGGCCGGATCGGCCTGCGGGTCGGGGCGATCACCTCGGCCTGCGACCGCCTGGTGCTCCACCTGGACGGCCCCGGCGGCCACACCGCGCGCCCGCACCTGACCACCGACCTGGTCACCGCGGTCGCCCGCACCGCCGCCGAGCTGCCGGCCGCGCTGGCCCGCCGGATGGACCCGCGCTGGGGCGTCTCGCTGGTCTGGGGCCGGATCGCCGCCGGCTCCGCGCCGAACGTCATCCCGCAGCACGCGGAGCTGGAGGGCACCGTCCGCTGCCTGGAGCTGGCCGGCTGGCGGGAGGCGCCGGACCTGCTGCACGAGCTGATCGCCCGGCTCGCCGAGACCTACCGCGCGAAGTGGACGCTCGACTACCACCGGGGCGTGCCGCCGGTGGTCAACGAGGCGGTCTCGGTCGGGCTGCTGGAGGCGGCCATGACCGCGCGCTTCGGCCGGGACGGCGCCGAGGTGGTCGAGGACACCGAGCAGTCGCTCGGCGGGGAGGACTTCTCCTGGTACCTGGAGCACGCCCCCGGCGCGCTGGCCCGGCTCGGCGTGCGGGCGCCCGGCGACACCACCGTCCGCGACCTGCACCAGGGCCGCTTCGACGTGGACGAGCGCGCGATCGCCATCGCGGTGGAGCTGTTCACCGCGCTGGCGCTGGAGCCCGGCACGCTCTGACGCCGTCACCACCCGGACCGACCGGAACCGGACACCCGCCAAGGGTGTCCGGTTTGTCGCCGATGCGACCCATTTCTCCTGGTCCGTACACCGGGTCGCGCCGGTTCCAATCACCGTCCGTGGAGGGGAAAGGGGCGTCAGGGCGACGGCGAGACCACGGTTTGGTAACAACCCGAATGCTCCGGCGGCCTGTAATACAACCGTGTTCTACGCGCGTTACGGTGGCGTCCGACCACGCTAAACGGGTGCGTGTGAGAAGGAGATACTCCCTTGCGCCGTTCTACTAAGCTCGCCGCGGTTGTGCTCTCGGGTTCCCTGGGCATCGCCTCGCTCGCCGCTTGCGGCGCAAAGAGCAACGACAGCAACACCTCCTCGGGCTCGTCCGAGGGTGGCCTGAAGGTCGGCATGGCCTACGACATCGGCGGCCGTGGCGACCAGTCCTTCAACGACTCCGCGGCTCGCGGCCTGGACAAGGCCAAGAGCGATCTGGGTGTCGCGGTCACCGAGGCCGACGCCAAGACCGGTGAGGCGGAGGCCGACAAGGAGACCCGCCTCAAGAACCTGGTCACCGCGGGCTACAACCCGATCATCGCGGTCGGCTTCGTGTACCAGGCGGCCGTCGAGAAGGTCGCCAAGGAGAACCCGAACACCAAGTTCGCGATCATCGACTCGGCCTCCGACACCCAGCCGACCAACGTCACCTCGCTGACGTTCTCGGAGCAGGAGGGCTCCTACCTGGCCGGTGTCGCCGCCGCCAACAAGTCGAAGACCAAGCACGTCGGCTTCATCGGCGGTGTGCAGTCCGAGCTGATCAAGAAGTTCGAGGCGGGCTACCGCGCGGGCGTCAAGTCCGTCGACCCGCAGATGCCGGTCGAGGTCACCTACCTGACCACGCCGCCGGACTTCTCCGGCTTCGCCGCCCCCGACAAGGGCAAGGAAGCCGCGCAGGGCCAGCTCGACAAGAAGGCCGACGTCATCTACACCGCCGCCGGCTCCTCCGGCAACGGTGCCATCGAGGCCGTCGCCAACGCCGGCGCCCTGGCCATCGGCGTCGACTCCGACCAGGCCGCCCAGCCCGCCCTGGCGAAGTACAAGAACAGCATCATGACCTCGATGGTCAAGAACATCGACAAGGCCGTCTTCTCCTACATCGAGTCCGCCAAGAAGGCCGAGCCCTTCACCGGTGTGAAGAACTTCGACCTCAAGGCCGACGGTGTCTCGCTCGCCACCACCGGCGGCAAGATCGACGACATCAAGGCCAAGCTCGACGAGGCCGCCGCCGCCATCAAGGGCGGCTCCACCACCGTCCCGACCGACCCGTCGAAGCTGTAAGGCTCCAGGGCTCGACCGGACGGCACCGGCACTGCCGCCTGCCCGGCAGCGCCATGATGGACCCAGCATCAGGGAGGGGCCCGGCAGGGTGCGCTCAGTGCGTACCCCCGGGCCCCGTCCCGTCCCCACCTCCTTTTCCGCTTTGGCCCTCCAGCGCAACGACGCGCCTCCAGACCACCAGGAGACCGCCATCACCGCATCCGACCCCGCCCCGACGACGGGCGGTAACCCCAGCGCGGGGACGGCGACACCGGCCGTCGAACTGCGCGGAATCACCAAGCGCTTCCCCGGCGTCGTGGCCAACCACGACATCAACCTCACCGTCCGCACCGGCACCGTGCACGCCCTCATGGGCGAGAACGGCGCCGGCAAGTCGACCCTGATGAAGATCCTCTACGGCATGCAGAAGCCGGACGAGGGCACCATCGCGATCAACGGCGAACCGTGCGAGTTCAACACCCCGGGCGACGCCATCGCGCGCGGCATCGGCATGGTGCACCAGCACTTCATGCTGGCCGACAACCTCACCGTCCTGGAGAACGTCGTCCTCGGCGGCGAGCACCTGCACGGCATCGGGGCCAAGGCCAAGGAGAAGATCGAGCAGATCTCCGAGCAGTACGGCCTGGGCGTGCGCCCGGACGCCCTGGTCGAGGACCTCGGGGTGGCCGACCGCCAGCGCGTCGAGATCCTCAAGGTGCTCTACCGCGGGGCCAAGATCCTCATCCTCGACGAGCCCACGGCCGTGCTCGTGCCGCAGGAGGTCGACGCGCTGTTCGACAACCTGCGCGAGCTGAAGTCCGAGGGCGTCACCGTCATCTTCATCTCGCACAAGCTGCACGAGGTGCTCTCGGTGGCCGACGCGATCAGCGTCATCCGCCGCGGCACCACCGTCGGCGACGCCGACCCGAAGAGCGTCACCGCCCGTCGGCTCGCCGAGCTGATGGTCGGCGCCGAGCTGCCCTCCCCGGAGAGCCGCGAGTCGACCGTCACCACCACCGAGATGCTGAGCGTCGAGGGCCTGCGGATCGCCAAGACCGACGCCGAGGGCATCGAGCGCGTCGTCCTGGACGACATCTCGCTGCGCATCCACAAGGGCGAGATCCTCGGCATCGCCGGCGTCGAGGGCAACGGCCAGGCCGAACTGGTCGAGGCCGTCATGGGCATGCTCCCGCTGGACGCCGGCACCGTGACCCTGGACGGCAAGGACCTCTCCGGCACCCTCACCCGGGCCCGCCGCGAGGCCGGCATCGGCTACATCCCCGAGGACCGCCACCGGCACGGCCTGCTGCTGGAGGCCCCGCTCTGGGAGAACCGGATCCTCGGCCACGTCACCGAACGCCCCAACTCCAAGGGCGTGCTGCTCGACCCGGCCGCCGCCCGCAAGGACACCCAGCGGATCGTCGAGGAGTACGACGTCCGCACCCCCGGCATCGAGGTCACCGCGGCCTCCCTCTCCGGCGGCAACCAGCAGAAGCTGATCATCGGCCGCGAGATGAGCCACGACCCCAAGCTGCTGATCGCCGCCCACCCCACCCGCGGGGTGGACGTCGGCGCCCAGGCGCAGATCTGGGAGCACATCCGGGTCGCCCAGCGGGCCGGCCTCGCCGTGCTGCTGATCTCCGCCGACCTGGACGAGCTGATCGGCCTGTCCGACACCATCAAGGTGATCTACCGCGGCCGGCTGGTCGCCGACGCCGACCCGGAGACCGTGACCGCCGAGGACCTCGGCACCGCGATGACCGGCGCCGCCGGCGGCCACATCGAGTCCGAGCCGGAGGCGCTCGCGCAGGCGCAGGCCCTCGCGGCGGAGGGCACCGAGGCGGCGCCGTCCGACGCCGTGCCGTCCGACGCCCCCACCGACACCGCCGACGACCAGCAGGCGGGGGAGTAACCACATGACCAGTCCCAAGCCCGCCGCCAAGCCCTCGTCGGCGAAGCGGTTCGACGGCGAGAAGATCGTTCTCGCCCTTGCCGCGCCGGTGCTCGCCGTCGTGCTGTCCGTCGCGATCTGTTCGGTGCTCCTGGCGACCTCGGGCAAGAACCCGTTCGACGCCTGGAACGTGATGATCACGTACGCGACCAAGTCGGACGGCCAGGTGGCCATCCTCAACCGGTCCACCACGTACTACCTGGCCGCCGCGGCCGCCGCCTTCGGCTTCCGGATGAACCTCTTCAACATCGGTGTCGAGGGCCAGTACAAGGTCGCCGCGCTGTTCGCGGCCTTCGTCGGCAGCCAGGTCGACCTGCCGTCGTTCCTCCAGATCCCGCTGCTGCTGATCACCGCCATGCTGGTGGGTGGCCTGTACGCGAGCATCGCCGGTCTGCTGAAGGTCTTCCGCGGCGTCAGCGAGGTCATCGCGACCATCATGCTGAACGCCATCGCGGTGGCCATCGTCGGCCTGCTGCTCGTGCCCGGCATCTTCGCGCCGGAGAAGAGCGGGACCAGCAACGCGATCCAGACCGCCCCGGTCTCGCAGTCCAGCCACTTCTTCGCGATCAACACCGACGGCGGGCCGCTCTACGGCTTCCTCTTCGTCGCGATCCTGGTCGGCGTGGCCTTCCAGTTCACCCTGACCCGCACCCGCTTCGGCTTCGACCTGCGCGCCACCGGCCGCTCGGAGACCGCCGCCACCGCGTCCGGTGTGAACGTCAAGCGCATGGTCGTCATCTCCATGATGGTCTCCGGTGCGCTGGCCGGTCTGATCGGTCTGCCCGAGCTGCTGCAGAACTCGTACAACTTCGGCCAGAGCTTCCAGGGCGGCCTCGGCTTCCTGGGCATCTCGGTCGCGCTGCTCGGCCGCAACAGCCCGATCGGCATGGCCTTCGCGGCCCTGCTGTTCGCCTTCCTGGACGCCACCGGCTCCCAGCTGCCGCTCCAGGGCGGCTTCCCGTTCGAGATCGTCCCGGTCATGCAGGGCACCATCGTCATCTGCGTCGTCGTCGCCTACGAGCTGGTGCGCCGTTACGGCCTCAAGCGCCAGCAGCAGAAGGTCGGCGCCGAGCTCGCCGCCCAGGCCGCCGCGGCCGAGAAGAAGGAGGTGTCCGCATGAGCACGGCCACCGCAGCCCGCGCCAAGGCGCCGGGTGCTCCCGCCAAGAAGCGCAAGATGACCTGGCCCGTGGTGCTGCTGCTGATCGCGGGCGCCCTGGTCCTGTTCTCCGCCGTCGGCCTGATCACCGACAACCACTCGCTGACCTCCTCCGGGCAGATCACCGCCGCGCTCAGCGCCGCCGTGCCGATCGGCATGGCCGGTCTGGGCGGCCTCTGGTCCGAGCGGGCCGGTGTGGTCAACATCGGCCTCGAAGGCATGATGGTCGCCGGCACCTTCGCCGGCGCCTGGGGCGGCTACCTCGTCAACCCGTGGTTCGGCCTGGTGGCCGGCATGATCGGCGGCGCCCTGGGCGGCCTGCTGCACGCGGTCATCACGGTGACCTTCGGCGTCGACCACATCGTGTCCGGTGTCGGCGTCAACCTGCTGATCCCCGGCATCTGCGCGTACGTCAACCGGATCTACTACAAGGACTACATCTCCGCCGGCGCCGGCGCGAACCAGTCCCCGCCGGCCGACCCGCTGCCGTACATCACCGTCCCAGGCCTCTCCTCGGGGCTGAAGGACATCGAGGCGCACCACTGGTTCCTGGTCTCGGACGTGGCCGGCGTGCTCGGCGGCCTGGTCACCAACATCTCGGTGGTCGTGCTGCTGGCCGGCGCGCTGATCGTGGTCAGCTACTTCGCGCTCTGGCGCACCGTGTTCGGCCTGCGGCTGCGCTCCTGCGGTGAGAACCCGACCGCGGCGGAGTCGCTGGGCGTCAACGTCTACAAGTACAAGTACCTCGCGGTCATCACCTCCGGTGCCTTCGCGGGCCTCGGCGGTGCGTACCTCTCGCTGGTCGCGGCGCACTTCTACAAGGACGGCCAGACCAACGGCCGCGGCTTCATCGGCCTCGCGGCGATGATCTTCGGCAACTGGATGCCGGGCGGCCTCGCCATGGGCGCCGGCCTGTTCGGCTTCACCGACAGCCTCCAGCTGCGCGACCCGGAGTCGGTGCACGTGCTGATCCTGGTGGTCGCCATCGCGATGGTGCTGCTGGCGGCCTGGCACCTGTACCGCCGCGCGTTCACCTCGGCGGTGATCTCCGCGGTGGTCTCCGGCGGCCTGTTCCTCTGGTACTTCACCACCGACGAGGTGCAGCGTCCGCTGATCGTCGCCACGCCGTACGTGATCACCCTGGTGGTGCTCTCGCTGGCCTCGCAGCGGCTGCGGCCGCCGAAGGCCGACGGCCAGATCTACCGCAAGGGGCAGGGCAAGTGACGGCCGACGCCGAGACGGTGGACTGGCCCGCGCTGCGGACGGCGGCGCGCGAGGCGATGCGCCACGCGTACGCGCCGTACAGCAAGTTCCCGGTCGGCGCCGCCGCGCTGGTGGACGACGGCCGGGTGGTCACCGGCTGCAACGTGGAGAACGCCTCGTACGGGCTCGCGCTGTGCGCCGAGTGCGGCCTGGTCTCCGCGCTGCACGCCAGCGGCGGCGGCCGGCTGACCGCGTTCACCTGTGTGGACGGGGCCGGCGCGCTGCTGATGCCGTGCGGTCGCTGCCGCCAGCTGCTGTACGAGCACGGCGGGCCCGACCTGCTGATCGAGCTGCCGTCCGGTGTGCGGCCGATGAGTGACGTCCTGCCCGACGCGTTCGGGCCGGAGCGGCTGTAGCGGATCAGCTCTGGCACTGCCGATTGTTACGCGCGTAGAGTGTCGCGAGCGGGGCCCCAGCGGTCCGCTCGCGACACTCTTCGCCTTTGTCAGCCCTTTCTTGACCCTTCTTGACCTCTCTTGGAGCAATGGAGCAACCATGGACGCCATCTCCGTCATCAGGACCAAGCGCGACCGCGGAGAGCTGAGCGACGCTCAGATCGACTGGGTCATCGACGCCTACACCCGCGGCGAGGTCGCCGACGAGCAGATGTCCGCCCTGGCCATGGCCATCCTGCTGAACGGCATGAACCCGGGCGAGATCAGCCGGTGGACGGACGCGATGATCCGCTCCGGCGTCCGGATGGACTTCTCCTCGCTGGCGCAGCCCACCAGTGACAAGCACTCCACCGGCGGCGTCGGGGACAAGATCACCCTGCCGCTCGCCCCGCTGGTCGCCGCCTGCGGCGCCGCCGTCCCGCAGCTGTCCGGCCGCGGCCTCGGCCACACCGGCGGCACCCTCGACAAGCTGGAGTCCATCCCCGGCTGGCGCGCCCTGCTGTCCAACGAGGAGATGCTGCGGGTCCTGCGGGACACCGGCGCGGTCATCTGCGCGGCGGGCGACGGCCTCGCCCCGGCCGACAAGAAGCTGTACGCGCTGCGCGACGTCACCGGCACCGTCGAGGCGATCCCGCTGATCGCCTCCTCGATCATGTCCAAGAAGATCGCCGAGGGCACCGGCGCGCTCGTCCTCGACGTGAAGGTCGGCTCCGGCGCCTTCATGAAGAACATCGACGACGCCCGCGAGCTGGCCCGCACCATGGTCGGCCTCGGCACCTCGGCCGGCGTGAACACCGTCGCCCTGCTCACCGACATGTCCACCCCGCTCGGCCTCACCGCGGGCAACGCGCTGGAGGTCCGCGAGTCGATCGAGGTGCTGGCCGGCGGCGGCCCCGCCGACGTCGTCGAGCTCACCCTGGCACTGGCCCGCGAGATGCTCGCCGCCGCGGGCGTGCACGGCAAGGACCCGGCCGACGCGCTGCGCGACGGCTCCGCGATGGACCACTGGCGCCGCATGATCGCCGCCCAGGGCGGCGACGTCGACGCCCCGCTGCCGGTCGCCCGCGAGCAGCACGTCATCCCGGCCCCGGCCTCCGGCGTCCTCAGCACCCTCGACGCCTACGCGGTGGGCGTCTGCGCCTGGCGCCTCGGCGCGGGCCGCGCCCGCAAGGAGGACCCGGTGCAGGCCGGCGCCGGCGTCGAGATGCACGCCAAGCCCGGCGACACCGTGGTGGCCGGCCAGCCCCTGCTGACCCTGCACACCGACACCCCCGAGCGCTTCGACTACGCGGTCGAGGCCCTCGCCGGCGGCATCGAGGTCGCCCCGGCGGGCACGGCGTTCACCCCGACCCCGATCGTCCTGGACCGCATCGCCTGATGTGCCGCAGGTCTGCTCACGTACGCCGGATCAGGCGTACGTGAGCAGACCGCCGGTGTCGATGCTCCAGGGGCCGACGGTGATCGTGTCGCCGAAGGCGAACTCCTTGCGCGAGGTGTAGCCGGGTTCGTCGTGGACGATGCCGGTGCCCTTGCGCGGGTCGACGAGCAGGTAGAGCGGGATGCCCATGGCGGCGTAGTCGCGGACCTTGGCGTGGTAGTCGTTCTCGGGGTTGGACTGCGAGACGATCTCGACGACCAGCAGGACCTCGTGCGGCAGCAGCGCGGGCTGGTCGCTCTCCAGGGCTTCTTCGGCGAACACCATCAGGTCGGGGTTGCGCAGGCGTCCCAGACCGGCGTCCTCCAGGTCCGCGCCAGGATGTGCGACGTAGCCGGGGTGGGTCTGCGGGAGCTGGGCATTGAGCTGCCTCGCGATACGGATCACGGCGAGTTCGTGTTTCCTGACCGGCGACATCATCATGACGATCTCGCCGTCACGAATCTCGATCTTCCCTATTCCTGGCACCTGCGGGAACTGATCGGCGATCTCGCGTAGCCGGGCGTACACAGCAGGATCGATGCTCATATTCCGGAGTGTAGCGACGGCAGCCGACGGCCGGGCGTTCCTCACCCTGTCGCGGTGAGGGCGAGCTTCAGGAACTCCTCGGGGGCCTCGCGGACGAGGTCGTGGCCGGTGGGGAGGGTGTGGACGGTCCAGGCGGGGTCGGTGCGCAGGCGGGCGGCGGTGTCGAGGAACGGGGTGTCCTGGAAGCGCTCGGCGTGCAGGTAGACGCGGGGGACGGCCAGGGCGTCGGCGGCGCCGGTGAGGGTGACCGGCTGGAGCAGGCTCGCCAGCGGGTGGACGGTGGCGCGGGGGTCGAGGAAGGGGCTCAGGCCGACCAGGGTGTGGCCGCCGCCCGCCGCGGCCCCGGCGAGATAGCGCTGCTTCCACACGTCGTTGACGATCGCGTACGCCGACTCGCCGTCGCGCGGCACGAACGCGTCCGCGTACACCAGTCCGGCGATCCGCTCCGGCGCCCGGTCGGCCACCGCGAAGGCGACCATGCCGCCGTAGCTGTGCGAGACGAGCACGGCGTCGGTGATCCGCTCGGCCTCCAGCAGGCCCAGCACGTCCTGGACGTGGGTGTCGAGGTTGACCCCGCCCACCGCGCCGACGTGCCCGCGCTCGCTCACCCCCGTCAGCGTCACCGGGTGCGCCTCGTGCCCGGCGGCCCGCAGGCCCTCGGTGACCGGCCGGTACCACCAACCGCCGTGCAGGGCGCCGGGGATGAGGACGAAGGTGGCCATGGTGCGTTCCTCTGTTCGTGCGGGACCGGTGGGGACGTGAGGAAAGCTACGGCGGATACCTGACAACGAGCGTCAGGTATCCGCCGGATGCCGAACGGAAGCGGCGGCTTCAGGGACGGTCGAAGATCTCGTGGGTGCCGATGCGGCGCCAGAGGATGTGCGGTTCGCCGTCCTGGAGCGGCGTGCCGTAGCTGAACGTCGCCCGGCCGTCAGGTGCCCAGGTCAGCTCCCAGACGTCGGGGTGGCCCTGCATCTTCTTGACCCGCAGCCCCCGCCGGAAACCCTGGCCGGCGCGGAGGTCCGCGACGAACTGGGCGACTGCGGCCAGGAACGCGGCCTTCTGGGCCGGGCTGAGATTCTTCCAGTCACGCAGGAAGCGGGTCAGGGCCTCATACGTCGGCACGGCGCTTGATCTCCCCCAGGTCCAGCCCCGCCTCGTCGGCGAGCGACTGCAGGAACTCCTCACCATCCTGGAACACCTCGCCGCGCTCCCCCTGGGCGAGATCCTGGTCGACCTCGGCCTCCTTCTTCTGCCAGGCCGGGCTCCAGAACCAGGCCTGGTCGTCAGGAATGACGGAGGCGGGGGTCAGGACGATGCGGCCGTCCTCCACCGCGACGACCAGTTGGTCCCCCTCCTGGAGGTCCAACTGCTCTCTTATCTCCTGGGGGATGGTGACCACGCCCTTCTTCCGTACGGGCGTGGACACCAGATGGGGGCGACGGCGGCGCTTGAGGTCTGCCATGAGGAAAGTCTACCGCGCAGAAAGTCTGCCCGGCAGTCGTTCGGCCCGGCGGGCGGTGGTGTGGGCCTGGCGGGTGGCGTAGAGGGTGACGGCGGCGGCGAGGGCCATGGCGGTGAGGCCGATGGTGGCGGCGCCGGGCCAGCCGGTGGCGTGGTAGGCGTCGGCGCCGATCGTGCCGCCGAGGCTGTTGCCCAGGTAGTAGGCGATCAGGTAGAGCGCGGAGGCCTGGGCGCGGCCCTCGGTGGCGGTGCGGCCGACCGCGGCGGAGGCGGTGGCGTGGCCGGCGAAGAAGCCGGCGGTGATCAGCACCAGGCCGAGCAGGGCGAGGACCAGGGAGTCGGCGAGGGAGAGCAGCAGCCCGAGGGTGGTGGTGCCGATCGCGACGTACAGCGCGCCGCGCCGGCCGAGCCGGGCGGAGAGGCGGCCCGCGGCGGCGGAGGTGCCGGTGCCGACCAGGTAGACCACGAAGATCGAGGCGGCGATCGACTCCGGCAGGTGGAAGGGCGCGGCGATCAGCCGGTAGCCGACGGTGTTGTAGACCGCGCCGAACACGGCCATGAACAGCAGCCCCAGCGCGTACAGCCGCAGCAGCAGCGGGTTGCGCAGGTGGCGGCCGACGGTGCGGGCGAGGGCCCGGGCGTCCACCGGGGCGGGGGTGAAGTGCCGGGCGGCGGGGATCAGCAGCCGGAACGCCAGCGCGGCGAGCAGGGCGAGGACGGCGGAGGCGGCGAGCCCCCAGCGCCAGCCGAGGCCGGCCGCGACCCAGCCGGAGAGCAGCCGCCCGCCCATGCCGCCGATGCTGTTGCCCGCCACGTACAGGCCCATCGCGGAGGCCAGCGCGGAGGGGTGGACCTCCTCGGCGAGGTAGGCCATCGCGGTGGCGGGCAGCCCGGCGAGCGCGGCGCCCTGGAGGACCCGGAGCACGACCAGGGTGGTGAGGTCCGGCGCGAACGGCAGGGCGAGCGCGAGGGCGGAGGCGGCGAGGGTGGAGGCCGTCATCACGGCGGTGCGGCCGTACCGGTCGGAGAGCGCGCTCGCGGGGAGCAGGGCGAGCGCCAGGCCGAGGGTGGCGGCGGAGGCCGTCCAGCTGGCCTGACCGGGGGTGAGGCCGAGGTCGTCCGAGAGGACCGGCAGCAGGCCCTGGGTGGAGTAGAGCAGGACGAAGGTCGCGACACCGGCGGCGAACAGCGCGAGGTTGGCGCGGCGGAAGGAGCGCGTGCCGGGGCGGTGGCGGTCGTCCGGGGGGAGGGTGGTGGCGGCGGGGAGCGGGGCGGCGTCCGGCGCGATCGCGGACGCCCTGGTACTGGAGGGCTGCATGACGTCGACCGTAGAACCGCCGGGCTGATGCGTCCAATGCATGAAACGGACACAATGCATGCGTCAGCGCATGAACGGAGCCAGGAGCGGCGGATGCAGAACACGACGGCCACCGGGGCGGACCCGGTCCGGCCCGCGGAGCTCGGGCCCGGCCTTCCGGCGGTGCAACTCGCCCCGCTGCTCGCCCAGTTCGCGGCGGTCGCCCGGCTGGAGCACGTCACGCAGGCGGCGTCGCTGCTGGCGATGCCGCAGCCGACGCTCTCCCGGGCGGTGGCCCGGCTGGAGGCGGAGCTGGGCGTCGACCTGCTGGCCCGCCAGGGCCGGACGGTCCGGCTGACCCGGGCGGGCCGGCTGCTGCTGGCCTCGGTGGAGCGGGCGCTGGCCGAGGTCGAGCGCGGCGTGGAGGCGGTGCGGGCGGAGGCCGATCCGGCGACCGGCCGGGTGGCGTTCGGCTTCCTGCACACCATGGGGACGGACGCGGTGCCGGCCCTGCTGCGGGACTTCCGGGCGGCGTACCCGTTGGTGCGCTTCCAGCTGGTGCAGGACTACGTGGGCGCGATGTTGGACCGGCTGCGCGCGGGGGAGTTGGACCTGTGCCTGGTCGCGCCGGTCCCGGACGACGACCCGGTGCTGGTCGCCCGCCGGCTGGACGAGCAGCGGCTGCACCTGGTGGTCCCGGCGGACCACCGGCTGGCCGGGCGCCGCCGGATCCGGCTGGCGGAGGTGGCCGAGGAGCCGTTCGTCGGGCTGGAGCCCGGCTACGGGATGCGGGCGATCACGGACGGCTTCTGCGCGCAGGCCGGGTTCGTGCCCCGGCTCGCCTTCGAGGGGGAGGAGACGGAGACGCTGCGCGGACTGGTGGCGGCCGGGCTGGGGGTGGCGCTGCTGCCGCCCGCGCTGGTGCCGCGGCCGGGGGTGGTGGAACTGGAGGTGACGGCGCCGCGGACCCGGCGGGCGATCGGTCTGGCGTGGGCGGCGGGCCGTCCGCTGACCCCGCCGGCGGCGGCGTTCCGGGACTTCGTGCTGTCGCGGCGGGGGCGGCTGCTGGCGCACGACTGAGGGTCCGGGGGCGGCGTCCGGGAGGCCGGCCGACGGGGAGGTTGCCCGGCTCGTCCCTTTGGTGGAATTCCAGGTGGACATTGGACGATTCGCCCCCTGGACGGTGGCTTGTCTACGCGCGTAGGGGCTACACTCCCGCAATGGAGAAGCAGATCCCCGTCACCACCGCGGGCACCGGCCCCCGGATTCCCGCCCCCGAGCAGATCGCCCGCGCCCCGAAGGTGCTCCTGCACGACCACCTCGACGGTGGCCTGCGCCCCGAGACCGTGGTCGAGCTGGCCGCCGCCGTCGGCTACGAGGGCCTCCCCACCACCGACCCCAAGGAGCTCGGCGAGTGGTTCCGCGAGGCCGCCGACTCCGGCTCGCTGGTCCGCTACCTGGAGACCTTCGCCCACACCTGCGCCGTCATGCAGACCCGTGAGGCCCTGGTCAAGGTCGCCGCCGACTGCGCCGAGGACCTCGCCGCCGACGGCGTCGTCTACGCCGAGGTCCGCTACGCCCCCGAGCAGCACCTGGAGCGCGGCCTGACCCTGGACGAGGTCGTCGAGGCCGTCCAGGAGGGCTTCCGGCTCGGTGAGGCCAACGCCCGCGCCGCCGGCCACCGCATCCGGATCGGCACCCTGATCACCGCGATGCGGCACGCCGCGCGCTCGTCGGAGATCGCCGAGCTGGCCAACCGTCACCGTGACGCCGGTGTCGTCGGCTTCGACATCGCCGGCGCCGAGGCGGGCTACCCCCCCACCCGCCACCAGGCCGCCTTCGACTACCTCAAGGGCGAGAACAACCACTTCACCATCCACGCGGGCGAGGCCTTCGGCCTGCCGTCGATCTGGGAGGCCCTGCAGTGCTGCGGCGCCGACCGGCTCGGCCACGGCGTGCGGATCGTCGACGACATCACGGTCGAGGAGGACGGCACCGTCAAGCTGGGCCGGCTCGCCGCGTACGTGCGCGACAAGCGCGTCCCGCTGGAGATGTGCCCGACCTCCAATCTGCAGACCGGCGCGGCCACCTCGTACGCCGAGCACCCGATCGGGCTGCTCAGCCGGCTGAAGTTCCGGGTCACCGTGAACACCGACAACCGGCTGATGAGCGGCACCAGCATGAGCCGCGAGTTCGCGCACCTGGTCGAGGCCTTCGGCTACACGCTGGGGGACCTGGAGTGGTTCACCGTGAACGCGATGAAGTCGGCCTTCCTGCCGTTCGACGAGCGGCTCGCGATGATCAACGACGTGATCAAGCCGGGCTACGCCGAGCTCAAGGCCGAGTGGCTGTTCAGCGCCGGCAGCTGAGAGCGTCCGCTGTGATCGGATGAACGCCACTGTCCGCCAAGGGAGTTGGCGTTCATCCGACTTCTCGCTCGGGTGGGTGAACCGCCGTTGATTCCCATGCGGTCCGCTCACTACCGTGTGCCCGTCATTGCTGACAGGCCGTGGCGGCGGACCCCGTCGCGTCGGCTGTGCGAGTCGGCCACCGACGAGGACCCAAGGGGACGAACCACATGAAGCAGGCCACTCTCAAGGCCGCCGGCACCGCCGCGCTCGGCATCGCGATCGCCGCGGTCGGCGCCGGCGGCGCGTCCGCCGCCCCCGCCACCGCCACCGGAGGTCTCGGGCTCCCGACGAGCCTGCTGACCAACCCGGCCGCCACCAGCGCCCTCACCGACGCCGCGGGCAAGCTGCCGATCGCCGACAAGGTCAGCAGCGCCCTCGGCAGCCTCGCCCCGAGCGCGGGCCAGGCCGCCGCGCCGGTCGCCGGTGCCACCGGCAACCGGGCCGCCCTGCCGACCGTGCCGGGCCTCGACAAGACCCCGCTCGGCAGCCTCACCCAGACCCTCCCGCTGCCGGGCCTGACCGGCTGACCCGTCCGTGCCGCCGCACGGCACGGCAGGGCACAGCACGACGCAGCACGGCACGGCAGGGCACAGCACGACGCAGCACGGCACGACGCAGCACGGCACGGCACGGCCGAAGGGGCCGCCCGCTCCCGTCGAGGAGCGGGCGGCCCCTTCCGGCGCTCTCGGTCGCCTTCCGGCGTCACGGCTCCTGGGGGAGCAGCAGCCAGAGCGCCAGGTAGATCAGGAACTGCGGGCCGGGCAGCAGGCAGGAGGCCAGGAAGATCACGCGGACGGTCCACGGCGTGAGCCCGAAGCGCTCGGCGATCCCGGCGCAGACGCCGGCGATGACGCGGTTGTGGCGGGGGCGGGCGAGGCGGCTCATGACGACTCCGTTGCTGGGGTGACGCCGTTGGCCGGTCCTTCCGGCTGGCGTACTTCCATGCTCCGCCGCCGCCCCGCCGAAGGCCTCCCCCCGCAAGCCGATCCCGCCCCCGACCTGCCTCCTGACCAGGCACGACCGCTCTCAGGGTTCCGTTCAGGGTCGCCCCGGAGATTGCCACCCGCGCGGAGTGGGAAGTCGGCCCGTCCGACTTCCCACTCCGCGCGCGGCTACGCCGTCGGGCGGGGGCGGAAGGGGACGGTGACGTCCGAGGTGTGCTCGTGGGGCTCGGCGGTCTCGAAGTTCGGGTAGTACACCTCCCGGCTGCCGCCGTCGCGGTCGTGGCCCTGCTCCTTGACCCAGGCGCCGACGGCGTCGTGGATGGCGGCCATCGTCGCGAAATCCTTGTGCTCCTTGGTGATCTCGGTGTACGCCTCGCGATGGGCCGGGTCGATCCGCACGGCGATCCGGCCGGTCGGCTCGACGGCGTTCAGCGTCGGGGCGCACACCTCGACCAGGCCGTCCGAGTCCTCGCCGACATAGCCGTGGAAGATGCTGAAGATCGGCCCCGAGAGGCACGCGTCGGTCGACTTCAGGTGGGCGAGGAGCTGCTCGCCGGCCTCGTTCAGAAAGGGGACGAGCGTGGCGCCCGTGACCTGCCGCTGGACGCAGAGCACCTTCTGTTCGGGGACGTCACGTTCGGCGATCCGGTACATGGTCGAAGTCCTTCCGGTGAGTACTGAGCGGGCGTAGCCCACCGCGTACCGGCGGGCCCGGTGCGCGGACTCCTGCTCGCGCCAGTAGGCGCCGAGCAGGCGGGCGGACTCGTCACCGCCGTCCGCGTCGAGGACGGCGGCGATCCGGGCCAGCGGCATGCCGACGGCGCGCAGCAGCGCGATCCGGCGGGCCCGTTCGACCTGGGCGAGGCCGTAGCGGCGGAAGCCGGTCCGCGGGTCGACGTGGGCGGGCGCCAGCAGTCCCCGGTCGCCGTAGAGGCGCAGCGCCTTGGGGCTGAGCCTGGTCCGGGCGGCGAGCTCCCCGATGGTGATCAAGTCCTCGTGCACGGGGCCCACTGTGCGCCCTGCCCCTGGGGCAGGGGCAAGCGGCGCTTCGGCTCAGCGGTAGTACGGCTCGACGGCGGCCCGGACCTCGTCGAACAGCGCAGGGCCGTCCTGCGGCACGGGCGGGCGGCCGCTCGCCGGGCGGACGGTCAGCAACTGCTCGCCGGAGAGGGCGAAGACGACGCGGCCGAGCCCGGCCTGCTGGAGGGCGGCGGCGCACATCGGGCACGGTTCGCAGCTGGTGTACAGGGTGGTGCGGGTGGCTGCGGCCGGGTCCAACTCCCGTGCCGCCCAGCGGGCGAGCTTCAGTTCGGGGTGCGCGGTGATGTCCCGGTCGGTGAGCGTGGTGTTGCGCTCCTCGGCCAGGACGGTGCCGTCCGCGCCGGCGAGCAGGGAGCCGAACGGCGGGTTGCCGTGTGCGGCGGCCTCGGCGGCGAGGGCGATGGCGCGGCGGAGGAGGGGGTGGTCGGCGGGGGTGACAGTCATCGGGGCTGGTCCGTCCGGGTCGGGGTGAGGCGGAAGTGTTCGGCGACGGCGGCGAGGGCCTGCCAGGCCGGTTGCGGGTGGCGGGTGTCCTCCGGATCGCCGTGGTAGGGGTCGAGGACGACGTGTTCGGCGCCCAGCAGGCGGATCAGGGCGAGGTCGGCGGTGATCTGCTCGATCGTGCCCTCGCCGGCCAGGCGCTGCGGGCCGGCGACCGGGGCGGGCGTGAGCCTGAGGGCGATGCGGGGCGCGAAAGCCGGGACGGGGAGCGCGTGTTCGTCCGCGTACGCCCGTAGGCGGGGGGCGGCCTCGCGCAGCCACGGCAGGGTGGGGCGCAGCGGGTGCCAGGCGTCGCCGAGGTGGACGGCGCGGCGCAGGCCCGCGTCGCTGTTGCCGCCGACCCAGAGCGGGATCGGGCGGGCCGTTCCGTAGTCGGCGGTGTCCGCCCAGGCGGCGCGCAGGCGGCGCAGGTGGTCGTCGGTGAGGCGGCCGCGGTGTTCGAAGGGGACGTCGAGGGCGGCGAACTCCTGCTGCGCCCAGCCGGCTCCGACGCCGAGGACCAGGCGGTGGCCGCTCAGGGCGTCCAGGTTGGCGGCCATCCGGGCGGTGAGGAGGGGGTGGCGGTAGGAGGCGACGAGGACGGTGGTGCCCAGGCGCAGGTGGGTGGTGTGGGCGGCGAGCCAGGCGAGGGTGGTGAACGGCTCGTAGAAGGGGGCGGGGTAGCGCCGGGCGACGTCGGGGGTGATGGCGACGTGGTCCGAGAGCATCAGCAGGTCGAAGCCCAGGGACTCGACGGTGCGGGCCCAGGCGAGGAGGGCGGCGGGGTCGGTGCCGGGGCCGAAGTTGGGGACGTTCACTCCGATCTTCACGTCGGGAAAGCCTAGGGAGGAAGGGTGGGTTGACTGAAGGGACAACTCCCGGTTGAGGGGTTGTTCCGCCGTGAAATCACCGGCAATCTGGGCTCATGACCGAGATTCTTGACGCGACGGACTGGACGATCCTGGCCGAGCTCCAGGAGGACGGGCGGATCGCGTTCACCGAGCTGGCACGACGGGTGAACCTGAGCGCGTCGGCGACGACGGAGCGGGTGCGGCGGCTGGAGACGGCGGGCGTGATCACCGGCTACCGGGCCGAGGTGAACCTGGAGCGCACGGGGTACCCGGTGACGGCGGTCGTCCGGTTGAAGTACCCGGGGCCGGCGGTGCGGCACGAGCCGCTGCGGCGGCTGCTGGAGGAGCGCTCGGAGATCCTGGAGTGCCTGCGGACGACCGGCGACGACTGCTATGCGCTGAAGATCGCGACGACGTCGATGGGGCACCTGGAGGAGATCGTCGACGAGTTGGCCCAGTTCGGGAGCACGACGACCAACCTGGTGCTGAGCCGCCCGCTCGCGCCCCGGGGCCCGGCCGTGCCCCGGGCGGGAGCCTCCGAGTAATAGCAACAATGCAATGCTTGGGGCGGGTCAGGGGCTGGAGTGTTCCTCGTCCGCGCCGTGGACCTTGAGGGCGGTGACGACGCCGGTGACGACGGTGGCGATCGCCAGGGCGAGGAGGACGGCGAAGGCTGCGCCGATGAGGAAGTTCACGGGGTCCTCAGTCCCTCGCGGAAGAGGGCGAGGAGGTTCAGGAGGGTGGCGACGGAGGTGTCCCCGAAGTCGACCAGGAGGCGGCCGTCGATGGTGGCGCCGCTGACGGCGGCGGAGCCCCACTGGACGCCGAACGGCTTTCCCCGCTCGTGGAGTTCACGGAGGAGCGCGGTGGCCTCGGGCTCGGTGTAGGTGCGCAGGTACGTGTCGTGGGGTTCGAGGGGGGTGTTCACGCGGCGGCGTCCAGCTCGAACCAGGTGACCTTGCCGGTCTTGACGGGGTCGACGCCGAAGCGGTCGGTGAGGGCGCGGACGAGGTGGAGTCCGCGCCCGGAGATGGCGTAGGGGTCGGTGAGGGCGTGCAGCTCGGGCAACTCGGGGCTGTCGTCGCAGACCGAGACCCGCAGCGTCACGGGGCAGAGGGAGACGATGACGTGGGGCGCCTGGGTGCCCGTGTGCTTCCAGGCGTTCACGAACAGCTCGTGAAGGGCGAGTTCGGCGTCCTGGACGACGGTCGGCCGCCAGCCGGCCGCGATGAGGAGGGTGCGCAGCTCATGGCGGACGACGGACCAGTCGGGCGGGTTGTTGGCACGCATGGGGACCTCCGGGAGGCGGGGAGGATTGGATCACCGGCGGGGCGGGTGAGGGCGTCTACTGCCGTGAAAGCAGGAGTTACTGACGCTCCTTCGTGTGATCGGTGCAACACTGAGAGTAGGGGGATGTCTGGCAGAGTTGCAAGCTGATCGAGAAGTCTCCCTGGACTGACGCCGCCTCCGGTGGCGCGGCACAGGAGTTCTGCGCCACACTGCGCGCAGGCAAGGAAGGACAGCCGTGGGATACAAGGGGCCGATCAGTCAGCGGCAACGCCGATTCGGTGACGAGCTGCAGCGTCTGCGGACGGCGGCAGGCCTGTCCGCCGCCGAGGCCGGAGCGCTGGTCGGTATGCGAGGTCCGGCCGTGAGTCACACCGAGGCCGGTCGGATCACGTTGAACGCCGAGCGCCTTGAGATTTGGCTGGACGCCTACGGCTGCACCGATCCGGCGTTCCGCAGCGGACTCGCGGACATGGCGCGCAGGACGGGCAAGGGCTGGTGGAGCGAGTTCGAGGGCAAGGTCCCGGATCTGGTGCTCGACCTGGCGGAGGCCGAGGGCCGGTCGGTTCGTCTGGCCAACTACGAGACCCTGTACATCCCCGGAATGCTTCAGGTGCCCGCCTACGCGGCGTCTGCCTTCGAGGGCGGCGACACCCACGGGTGGGACACCGGGGATCTGACCCGTTTCCGGTTGGCTCGACAGCGGATCCTGGACGAACGCAAGGACTTCCACTTCGTCATTCAGGAAGCCGCACTGCGCATGCGCTTCCCCGGTGACGCAGTGATGAGGGACCAACTGCAGCACTTGCTGGTCATGGCAGAGCGCCCCAACATCACGATTCAGGTGCTGCCGTTCACCGTGGTGAAGAAACCGCCGAGCCCTGGCTCATTCCTGTTCTGCGAACCGGGCTGTCCGGAACTCTCCACGATCGTCCTGGATGGCCCCCGACGGGCTGAGCACTATGGTGATCGCGAGAGTATCGCGACATACCGCCGGAGGTTCGAGCAGTTGGCGGACTTGGCTCTTCCGCCCGTCGTCGCTTCCGGGCCTCGGCAGGGCACGGCGACGCGTGACTCCTGGGGAATCCTCCAGCATCTGCTCTATCTGCTCCAAGCCTGAAAGGCCTGTGATGTCCGAGATCATCTGGCAGAAGTCGTCGTTCAGTGCAGGGGACCCTGAGAATGCCTGCATCGAACTTGCCCCGGGGCCCGACGGATTCCGTTTCCTGCGTGAATCCGATGAACCTGCCCTCGTGATGACAGTCGACGTTCCCAAGCTCCGCGCGCTCCTCCTCGCCGTCAAGGTCGGCGAGTTCGACCACCTCACCTGATCAGCAGCCCAGCCCCGGAGGACCTCCAGCGATGAACGCCAAGGCCTGGCGTATCCGCCTCATCGTTCGCACCACCCAGGTCGGCGTCATCGGCGGGGCCCTCTGGGGTGCCCTGGTCGCGCTCGTCGCCTTCCGCTACACCTCGGTGCCGCTCGGGGCCATGGTGGGCCTCCTCTTCGGGACCTTCGTCTCCATACCCACCGGTTCCCTCCTCTCGGCCCTCCCCGAGCGGCTCGCCCTCCATCGCTGGTCCGCCCCCGTCCTCGGCGCCCTCCTCACCGCGTCCGCCGGCTACCTCGTCCTCGCCCGCATCCTCCGCGAGCCGCACGCCCTCCTCCACCTCGGCGTCGCCCTCCTCTTCCTCCTCTCCACCACCCTCACCGCCGCCGCCTTCTCCCTCGCCGTCCGCAGCCTCCGCCGGACGTCATCGGCACCATGAGCCACCCGGTGACCCCACGGCGCCGGGCAGCCGAATCCGAAAGGTCTGCGATGTCCGAGATTCTGTGGCAGAAGTCGTCGTTCAGCGGCTCGAACGAAGGCGGCAGCTGTGTCGAAGTCGCCATGGGCGCAGCGGGACCTCGTCACCTGCGGGAGTCCGATGACCCGGAGAGCGTTCTGGTCGTCGATGCGGAGAAGCTGGGTCTGCTCCTCCTCGCCGCCAAGGCCGGCGAGCTCGACCATTTCACCGGGGCATCGGTTCATCGCGGCCAGGTTCCGTGCCTTCGGGCCTGACGGAAGCGGAGCAGGAAGTCGGATCCGCCGACTTCCTGCTCCACCGGCTGCCGGTCGCGGAGAACGTCCGCGACCGGCGGCTCGATCCGATGCGCACCTCCCCGGCCATCGAAGGCCGATGACGCAAGTGGCGTCACACCTTGCCGTCCCGGGACGCGGGCAGGGTGCCGGGCGCGGGGCTCCGGAAGTCGGCGGCGACAGTGGAAAGGAAGCCGTCGGCGGCCGTGCCGAAAATCGCCAAATCCTCATACATGGCGAAGATGACGAGATGCTCGGCGACGTCCCGGGAGTCGCGGAACACGATCCGGCCGGTGAAGGTCTCCACGGTCGTCAGGTAGGTGCCGTAGACGGTGAAGGTGTTCATCGGGCCTCGGCCGGTCACCACGTCGTTCGGGACGATGCCGAGCCGGACGTTCGGCAGCCGGGACGCGCGGACGCCCTGCCATTCGGTGTTCGCGATTCTGGCGAGGGACATGATGTCCTCGGCCAGTTCGGCAGGAACCTCGAGCGCGCGGAGGATGGACTCGACCTCGGTGAGCCGGGGCGTCTTCCGCCCGGTCTCGATCTTGCTGATCGTGCTCTGGGAGAGGCCGCAACGGCGAGCGAGCCGGTCTCCGCTGAGACCGGCTCGCTTCCGGAGATCGCGGAGCAGCTGGGCCAGATCGGCCTTCGACCGGTCCAACTGCTCAGGGGCGAAGGTCACTCACCCGATCCTTCGCCGCTGCCGCCGTGCGTGAGACGGATCAGTCCCGGCTTTCCGGTCATGGTGAACCCCCTTGTGGGTGCGCCTGGTTGAACAAGCCGAGGATCACGCTACGGAGTGCGATCGGGCGGTGGCCATCCGAACGGGCGACTATTCCCGTTCCCGCCTAAAGATCTTGAAGGTGTCGGGCCCTGCGGTGGAGCGCTGCGGGAACGGTGACGGGCCCGCGTAGGCTTTGGTATCGCTGCACAGCCGGGGCGAGGACAGCCTGGGCCGGAATGAGCGAGAGAGGGTGCCGGGTGGAGACTCCCCGTCTGGTGGAGGTGCGCCTGACCTCCTTCAAGAGCTTCACGGGCCAGTGCCTGCCGCTTCAGGACCTGACGGTGCTGATCGGCCGCAACGGCAGCGGCAAGTCCAATGGCCTGGACGGTCTGATGGTGCTGTCCCGCCTCGCGCTGGGCGAGCCGGTGCGCGATGCGCTGGACGGGCTGCGGAGCGGAGGCGAGGAGCCCATCCGTGGTGGGGCCGAGGGGTGTGCGCCGCTGGGGGCGGACAGCTTCGCCCTCGGCTGCCGTGTGCGGTCGGGGCAGGCGGTCTTCGACCTCGACGTGGAGATCGCCGTCCGTCCCGAGGTGCGGATCCTGCGGGAGACCCTGACGGCGGCGGAGGGAGCGCTCTACGGGGGTCGCCGACTCGCGCCCGGCCGCTCGTTGCTCGCCAGCGACACCCCGGACCCGAGCCGCACCGATCTCAAGGTCCGCTACTTCAACGGCCTGCGGGGTGTGGACCCGGGGGTCCCGTTCGCTGCCGACCGTCTGGTGACCAGCCAGGTCCCGGTTCGGCTTCCCGCGACCACCGAGGCGACCAAACTCGTCCACCGTGCCGCGCAGGACGTGCTCGCGGTGCTGCGCGAGGTCTTCCTGTTGGATCCGGTGCCCCACCTCATGCGGCAGTACGTCAACGCCCGTGACACCGAGCTCAGACGCAGCGCCGACAACCTCAGTGCGGTGGTGGAGCACCTGCGCGGGGCCGACCGGGCGGCCTTCGGCCGGTTGACGGAGCTGGTCGCGGGGATGCCCGAGTTCCCCGTACGCGGCATCACCAGCGTCGACACGAAGCTCGGGGACGTCCAGCTGGTGCTGCGCGAGTCCGGCTACCACGGCAAGGACCACGCCGTTCCGGCCAGGCTCCTCAGCGACGGCATGCTGCGGTTCCTGGCCTTCGGCACCGCACTGCTCAGCGCACCCGTCGCCGACGGCGACGAGGCGGCCCTGCCGGCCCAGCGGCACCTGGTGATCGAGGAGATCGAGAACGGCCTCTACCCGACGCAGGCGGCGCGCGTGCTGCGCCTGATGAAGGAGGAGTCGGAGCGGCGCAGCATTGACGTGCTGTTCACCACGCACAGTCCGGCGCTCCTCAACTCCCTGGACGCGCAGGACCACTCGGGCGTCGTCGTGTGCAGCAGGGACCGGGAGTCGGGGGAGAGCACGCTGTCCCGCCTGACCGACCTGCCCGGCTACATCGACCTGCTGGCGGCCGGCGACCTGGGCGACGCGATCAGCAGGAACCGTCTCGCGGACGCCCTGCGCCCGCGAGACGGCGTGACCGACGTCGAGGACTTCCTGAGGAGCCTGTGAGTCTGTGAGTGGACAGTGCCGGTTCGGGCTCAGGCCGGCCCGAGGCGTCCTGATCAGCCGTCAATCACCCAGGCGGAGGGCGTAGTAGGCGTGGAGGGCGGCTTCGGCGCCGGAGCCGGTGGCGGTCATGATGCGCTGGGCGCGGGGGGAGCGGAGGTCGCCGGCGGTGAGGACGCGGGGGTGCTGGCGGTCGGGTGGGCAGTAGCCGTCGGGGGTGGGGGCCAGGGTGCCGGGGAGGGCGGCCGGGCGGACGCCGAGGTTGACGAAGACCGCGTCCGGGGCGAAGGTGCCCAACTCGCCTGCGACGAGCGAGCCTTCGGGGGAGCGGCGGAGGTCGAGGGCGGCGGTCTCCAGGAGGGCGGCGCGCGGGTCGGTGCGGACCTCGTCGGCCTTGTAGGCGTCCGCGGGCGGGTGCGGGACGACCAGGTCGAGCGGGGTGTCGGGGTGGGCGCGCAGCAGGGTGCCGAGGGGGCGGTCGGCGCCGAGGACGAGGGTGCGGCGGCCGGCCAGCCGGGCGGCGTCCGCCTCCCACAGCGGCGGCGGGGCGTCCAGGCCGTCGGCGGAGGTGAGCCAGTCGGCCTCGTCGGGCCGGGCCGCGCGTACGCCGGTGGCGGCGATCGCGTAGCGGCCGCGGACGGCGGTGCCCGAGGCGAGGCGGACGGTGACGCCCTCGTCGTCGGCGTGCAGTTCCGTCGCCGGGGTGCCGAGCAGGAGGTCGCAGGAGTCGGCGACCCGGCGCACGTCCGCCGCGAGGGCGTCGGCGTAGGCGGTGCCGGTGGCGAAGCCGAGGACGTTGGCCACCGCCGGGACGCGCCGCAGGGTGGCGCCCAGGTCGCGCCGTTCGACGAGCGCCGAGCGCAGTCCGACGCTCGCCGCCATCACCGCCGCCGCGCAGCCGGCCGGGCCGCCGCCGACGATCACCAGGTCGTACGGCGCGGTGGACGATCGGGTCACCGTGGCAGCGTAGCGGCAGCCGGGCGGAAAAGCCGTTGCCGGGGCGGCCGGTGGCGTCCTAGCCTCGCCGCAACACGTCGACGGAGACGAGTACCTCCGGGCCCCGCGAGCCGAGAGAGCCGCCGGCTGCTGTGAAGGCGGCCTCGCGTCCGGGAGGGAAGACACTCCCGAGTGCGGGGAGGAAATGCCCCGCCGGCCGGCCCCCGTCACCGGGCCCGATCGAGGCCGCCGCCCGCTCCGGCGACGGCGGCGAAAGTGCGGTGGCACCGCGAGTCCCCTTCTCGCCCGCACTCCCAAGGGATCACCACGACGCCCCCGGAGGGCCGCGATGATCCACCCCCCTACCACCGACCCCGCCCGCGTCCTGGCCGCCGAGCTGCCCGGCCGGATCGGCGCGAGCGTCGAACTCGCCGGCTGGCTGCACCGCCGCCGCGCGCTGAAGTCCGTGACCTTCCTCGTCCTGCGCGACCGCTCGGGCCTCGCCCAGGTGGTGGCCCCCGCCGGGGCGGCCGACCTGCCCGAGGAGACGGTGCTGCGCGTGCGGGGCACCGTCACGGCCAACCCCCAGGCGCCGAACGGCGTCGAGCTGACCGGGCCGGAGGTGGAGGTGCTGGCCCGCCCGACGGCGGCCCCGCCGTTCGACCTCTTCCGCCCGGCCGTCCCCGCCTCGCTGCCGGTCGTCCTCGACGGCGCGCCCGTCACCCTGCGCCACCCCCGGCTGGCGGCGCTGCACCGCGTCTCGGCGGCCTCCGTGCACGGGTTCCGGGCGGCCCTCGACGGCCTGGGCTTCACCGAGATCCACACGCCGAAGGTCGTCTCCTCGGCGACCGAGTCCGGCGCGAACGTCTTCGCACTGGACTGGTTCGGGCGCGAGGCGTACCTGGCGCAGTCGCCGCAGTTCTTCAAGCAGGCGATGGTCGGCGTCTTCGAGCGGGTCTACGAGACCGGGCCGGTGTTCCGGGCCGAACCCCACGACACCGCCCGCCACCTGGCCCAGTACACCAGCCTGGACGCCGAACTCGGCTTCGTCACCGACCACCGGGACGTCATGGCGGTGGTGCGCGCCGCCCTCGCCGGAATGGTCGAGGCGGTCGCCGACCGGGCCGGGGACGCGCTCGCGACCCTGGGCGTCGAGCCGCCCGCCGTCCCGGCCGAGATCCCGCAGCTGCACTTCGCCGAGGCGATGCGGATGCTGGGCGCCGACGAGCCGGACCTCGCGCCGGCGCACGAGCGGTGGCTCGGCGCGTGGGCGCAGCGCGAGCACGGCAGCCCGTTCCTGTTCGTCACGGGGTACCCGATGCGCAAGCGGCCGTTCTACACCCACCCCGAGCCGGGCCGGCCGGAGTACTCGAACAGCTTCGACCTGCTCTTCCGCGGACTGGAGCTGGTCACCGGCGGCCAGCGGCTGCACCGGTACGAGGAGTACCTCGCGGCCCTCGCCGTCCGCGGCGAGTCGGCCGGGCCGTACGAGGGGTACCTGCGGGCCTTCGCCCACGGCATGCCGCCGCACGGCGGGTTCGCGCTCGGCCTGGAACGCTGGACGGCCCGGCTGGCGGGGGAGGAGAACGTCCGCCGCACGGCCCTCTTCCCGCGCGACGTCAACCGGCTGACGCCGTGAGGTGAGGCGGCGGCTCGCCGCCGGGTGGCGCCCCGCAGGTCGGGACGCCACCCGGCGGACCGGCGCTCAGCCCTGCTGCGGGCCCCGGGCTGCCTGCGGCTGGTACGGCGAGGCCTGCTGGTACTGCGCGTTCGGCTGGTAGGACGGCCACGGACGGGGCGGGCCGGTGGGGACGAGTGCGCACAGTACTGGAGTCCGCCGACATCCGTCCCCACGATTTCGTCACGGTGTCATCGCCGAATCCACCCGGCGAACCTGCGTTCCACCCCTTGAAAACCGCTCAGGAAGCGTCCGTGCGTTCGGATATGATGCGCCCGTCGCTGGTGGTTGGGGGGCGAAGCAGCGACCCGGGTGAGAGTCCCGGAGCGGCCCCCCACCTCGGCGAACCGCCTGCTGCCGGGTTCGTCGGGTTCGCCCGCCTTCCTTCCGTGAGGTCCCCCTTGCGCACTCAGCACCGCAGATCCCTCGCCCTCGCTGCCGCCGCCACCCTGGCCTCGGGCGTGGCCCTGACCGCGGCCGCCCCCGGCGCTGCCGCGCTGCCGCGCTCCGGCGGGACCACCGGGACGGTGCGGCAGGCCCTGGGCCAGGGCACCCCGGGGCCGGGCGGCGCCCCCCAGGAGCAGCGCGGCCCGGTGACGGCCACCCTCACCGGCTTCCCCGCCGCCCTCACCGCCGGCGGGCCGGCCGCCGAGTTCACCGCCACCCTGCGCAACTCCGCCGACCACGCGGTCGACGTCACCACCGGCTTCACCGTGGCCAACGCCGACTCCGGCGTCCGCGAGACCCAGCTCAAGCTGGACTACCAGGCCCCCGGCGGCGGCGCGTGGAAGCCCGCCGCGCTCAGCCCGGGCGCCACCGTCGGCGCCAGCTGGAACCTCGACACCTTCGCCACCCGGCTGAGCCTGCCCGCCGGCGCCTCCGTGACGTACCGGCTGCGGCTCGCCGTCACCGCCGACGCACCCGCCGGCCGGGCCACCGGGGGGTTCCGGGCCGTGGTCTCCGACCCGACCCTGCCGCCGGAGAGCCGGATCTCCGAGGCGAACACCCCGCACCAGGAGTTCACCACCGTCGCGGCCGGCCCCACCGTCGCGCCGACGACCGCCCCCGCGCCCGGCGTGCCCTACCTCGGCCTGGACGCGGTGCCCGCCTCCTTCACCGCCGGCGGCGGGGCCGGGCCGTTCCGGCTGACGCTGACCAACCGCAGCGGCAAGGAGGTCTCCTTCCTGCCCGAACTCACCCTCCGGGGGGCGAACCTGCCCGCCGCCGGGGCGGCCGGGCTGGACTTCCAGGCCCCCGACGGCCAGTGGCTGGCGGCCGTCGCCGACCACAACCGGACCGCGGCCGGGACGCTCACGCTCCTGCTGCGCACGCCGGACAAGGACGGCTCCCTGGTCCGGCTGCGCGACGGCGAGTCCCGGACGCTCAACGTGCGGCTGGCGTTCGGCCAGGACGTCCCGGCGGGCGTCGTGACGGTGCTGTTCGCCGGGAGCAGCCTGCCCCTCACCGGGGGCGGCGCCGGGGTGCCGGCCGCCAGTTCGGGGGTCGACGTCACCGTGGCCGCCGCGCCGGTCCCGCCGACCGCTCCGCCGAGCACGTCCGGCGCGGACGGCGGCGCCCCGGCGGCCTCCGCCGAGCCGTCGGCCGCCGCGCCGAGCGCGTACGGAGGCCCGGCGGTCGGCCTCGCGGCGATCACACCGGGCGCGGACGCGAGCGGCGCGGCGGGGGCCGTTCCGGCGGGAGGGAGCACACCGGCGCCGGAGGGCGGGCCCGCCGCCCCGGCGCCGGCCGTCACCGTGACCGTGGCGGCCCCGGCGCCGTCCGTCGGCCTCGCCTCCACCGGAGGCTCGCCGACCAACACGCCGATGGCGATCACCGGTGCCACCGCGATCGCGATGGGCATCGGCACGCTGGTGGTGGCCCACCGCCGGCAGAAGGTCCGCCCGGCCCTGGCCGCCCGACCGCCCCGCCCGACCGCAGGCCCGGCATCGGGCCCGGCCCCGCGGCCGGAGCAGGGCCCGGCGGCGAAGCCGGGGGCGTGACCACCGGCCCGCGCGAACGCCGCGCGGGCCCGGCCGACGGGTCCGGCGGCGCGTAGGGTGGTGAACCCCGCCGGGGGGACATGACGACCGGCCCGTGCGGGCGCCACGCGGGCCGGACCGGCGCAGGGGTGACCGAGGGGCGGGCGACCGCGAGGCGCGGCAGGTGTTCGGCGGCCCGGCCGGCAACCCGGCGGCGAAGCCGGGGGCGTGACCACCGGCCCGCGCGAACGCCGCGCGGGCCCGAACCGGGCAGGGGTGAACGAGGGATGACCGACCACGAGGTGCTGCACGTGTTCTGCGGCCCGGACGGCGGACACGGCAACGCGCTGGGCGTCGTCCGCGACGGCGCCGCCGTCCCCGAGGAGCGCGACCGGCAGGCGATCGCCCGGGAACTCGGCTTCAGCGAGACGGTGTTCGTCGACGACCCGCGGCGCGGCGCCATCGACATCTACACCCCCGGCCTGCGCCTGCCCTTCGCCGGCCACCCGTGCGTGGGCGCCGCCTGGCTGCTCGGTGCGGACCGGCTGGTCACGGCGGCCGGCGTGGTCGGCGTCCGGCACGACGGCGCGTTCACCCGGATCGCGGCACCCGCCGCCTGGGCCCCGCCGCGCACACTGCGCCGGCACGCGACGCCCGCCGAGGTGGACGGCCTGGCGGTGCCGCCGCCGGGCGAGTGGATCTACGCCTGGGCCTGGCAGGACGAGGCGGCCGGCACCGTTCGCGCCCGGGCCTTCCCCGGCCGGGACGACGGCATCGACGAGGACGAGGCGACCGGAGCGGCCGCCATCCTGCTGACCGCCGAACTCGGTCGCGGTCTGACGATCACCCAGGGGCGCGGCTCGCAGCTCGTCACGGGCATCACTCCCGACGGCCTGATCGAGGTCGGCGGCCGGGTCCGCCGCGCGGGCTGAGGGCCATGGAGGAGCCGCGGTTCGACGCCGTCATCACCCGGGTGGGTGAGCGCCGGATCGCCGTCTACCAGCTGCTCCGTGCGCGGGGCGAGTCGAACCTCTGGGAGATCAAGTGCCTGCTGGACCGGGCTCCGGTCCGCGTCGACCAGGGCTGCCTGAGCGACGTCCGCCGGACGGCGGAGCGGCTGCGCGGGGCCGGGGCCGAGGTCGCGCTGTCGTGCCGCGAGTGCGGCCGTTCGGCCCCCGGCGAGGGTGAGTTGATCGACGCCGGGCCGTGCGCGGCCGCCGAGTGGCCGTGGTGCCCGGCGAGCAGCTCCGAACCTCAGTGCCCGTGGCTGGAGACCGGCTCCGGGTAGACGGCGGGGGCCGACGGGGCGGGCGCGGGCGCGGGAACGGCTGCCGGCACCCGGGGCGTCGTGGCGTGGCGCAGCAGGAAGGAGCGGCCGGCGGGGACCAGGGCGAGGTGGATGGCGGCGACGCCGACGACGGCGAGCAGGATGTGGTCCACGTTGAGCACATGGCCCGGGGCCCAGGAGGAGAGGAACTCCAGCGCGGTGGCCAGCAGGGCCGAGGCGCCGGTGGTGCGCAGGAAGGACGGGAGCCAACGGGTGGTCAGACGGCCCCCGGCGAGCGGGAGGAAGAGGCCGAGCGGGGAGAGCAGCAGCAGTTCGCCGCACACCTGGCCCGCGCTGGAGGAGCGGAGCGAGGCCAGCGGCGTCAGGTTGGCGTCGTAGACCCAGGCCACCGGCAGTGGTCTCAGCACCATCCAACCCGCCAGCAGCAGATGGACGGTGAGGCCCAGCAGGCCCACCACCCGTAGTGGACGCTGGGATCGCTGGACGGCCGTCGCCCGTCCGGTCTCGGTCCGCACGCCGGCCCGCTCCTCGCGTGGCCTGGTGCCATCTCGCTGCACGGGGGGAAAGACGTGCGCCGACGGCGTGACGGTTCCATGCCCGGTGTGAACTTTGCGCCGCGCGCCGGGGCCCGGCGCGGGCCCCGGCGGGCCTACCGGCAGGGCGGCGTGGTGGAGGCCGTGGGCGACGGCAACGCGCCGAACACGTTGTCCGCCGGCGTCGGCGACACCACGACGGGCGACGGCGACGGGGACGGCGAGCCGGCCCGCGCCGCGGCGGCGTGCGCCGGGGTCTGGGTGCCCGCGCCCGCGCCCGCGCCCGCGCCAGCCCCGCCGGCCGGGGACGGCGCGCTCGGCGCCGTGGGTATCCGCGCCACCGTCGGGCAGGCGGTCCGGCTGGCCGGCGCGCCCGCGTCCACCGGGACGGCGGTCGGGCGGATGCCGCAGCCGGCGGCCAGCGCGGCCAGCCCCAGCAGCACGGCGGGGGCGAACGGGCGTCGTCGACGGACGCGGATCACTGGGCACTCTCCTCGGTGGCGGAGCCGGAGCCGGAGGCGGTGTCGGCCGTCGGCGCGGGCGACGGGGTCCGCGGCAGCGTCAGCGTGAACACCGCGCCGACCTCGCCGTTCGCGGCCGTGATGGTGCCCCCGTGGATCTGCGCGTTGGCCATCGCGATGGACAGGCCCAGGCCGCTGCCCTCCGAGCGCGCCCGCCCCTTGTCGGCCTTGTAGAACCGGTCGAAGACGTGCGGCAGGACGTCCTCCGGGATGCCCGGACCGCTGTCCGACACCTCGACGACCACGCTGTCCCCGTCCTCGCGCACCCGCACCCGCACCGGCGAGCCGCCGTGCTTGAGCGCGTTGCCGATGAGGTTGGCGAAGACGACGTCCAGCCGGCGCGGGTCGACCACCGCCCGCACGCCGCGCGGCGCGTCCAGCTCGACGGCGTCGTACCAGGCCCGGCCGTCGATGCAGGACATGATCAGGTCCGCGATGTCCACCTCGTCGGCGACCAGCTTGGCCGTACCGGCGTCGAAGCGGGTCACCTCCATGAGGTTCTCCACCAGGTCGGACAGCCGGCGGGTCTCGCTGACCACCAGCCGCACCGCCGGCTCGATCATCGGGTCCAGCGACTGCGCCTCGTCCTCCAGGATGTCCGTCACGGCGGTCATCGCGGTCAGCGGGGTGCGCAGCTCGTGCGACATGTCGGCGACGAACCGCCGGCTCTGCGCCTCGCGCGCGCTCAGCTCCTCGACCTGCTCGTGCAGCGACTCCGCGGTCCGGTTGAAGGTCCGCGCCAGGTCGGCGAGCTCGTCCGAGCCCTCGACCTCGAGACGGGTGTCCAGGTGGCCCTCGCCGAGCCTGCGCGCCGCGTCGCCGAGCCGCCGGACCGGCCGCAGCACCGTCGCCGAGGCCGCCTGCGCGAGCAGCGCCGAGCCGATCAGCGCCAGCAGCGTGGCGATCGCCAGCGACCAGCCGAGCGTGTTGAGGTCGGCCCGCTCGTTCTCCAGCGACTTGAACATGTACGCGGTCGGGCCGGTCGGCACCACCTTGGTGCCGCCGATCACGAACGGCCGGCCGTCGAGGTTCTGCCGCTGCCAGTACAGGTGGTACGTGTACTGGTTGGACTCGGTGATCTCGCGCGGCTTGCCGACCGCGGTCCGCAGCGCGGTCGGCACGTTGGCCAGCGTGTACTGGGCGGGGCTGGAGGAGGCGATGCAGTCCGGCAGCGCCGGGTCCGCCACCACCACGTCGTAGCTGAGACCGGAGCTGGCCACGGTGCTCGCCAGCGCGTTCAGGTCCTCGCAGGTGGCGCTCAGCGGCAGGTTCGACACATTGCGGCTGAGCGAGACCCGGAAGTCGTTGAGCGCGGTGTCCTGCGCGCGCTTGAGCACCGCGTCGCGGTTGAGCCAGTACGCGATGCCGGAGGCCGAGACGGCGGTGAGCAGGGCGACCGCGGCGAACACCGCGATCAGCCGCACGCGCAGCGAGCGCAGCCGTCGCCACGGGCCGGAGGAGAACCGGGCCGTCGTCTGATGGTCAGTCACAGGAGCCTGTCGTTGCGGAAGGGTCAGCGCGCGCGGCGGGATATCGCCGGCGCCGGGCGGGGGGCGGCACTCACGCCGGAGGGTCCAGCCGGTAGCCGACGCCGCGCACCGTGCGGATCAGCGTCGGGGCCGAGGGCACGTCCTCGACCTTGGCCCGCAGCCGCTGGACGCAGGCGTCCACCAGCCGGGAGTCGCCCAGGTAGTCGTGCTCCCAGACCAGCCGCAGCAGCTGCTGGCGCGACAGCGCCTGCCCGGGCCGCCGGCTGAGCTCCAGCAGCAGCCGTAGCTCGGTCGGGGTGAGCTGGAGGTCCGCGCCGTCCTTGGTGACCGTCATCGCCGCCCGGTCGATCACCACGCTGCCGTAGACCGAGGAGTCCGAGCTCTCCCGCTCGCCGCGCCGCAGTACGGCCCTGATCCGGGCGTCCAGCACGCGCGGCTGCACCGGCTTGACCACGTAGTCGTCCGCGCCGGACTCCAGGCCCACCACCACGTCGATGTCGTCGGAGCGGGCGGTCAGCAGGATGATCGGCAGCTGGTCGGTGCGGCGGATCCGGCGGCACACCTCGAAGCCGTCGATACCGGGCAGCATCACGTCCAGCACGATGAGGTCCGGCCGCTGCTCCTTGAAGAGCCTCAGACCGTCCTCGCCGGAGGCGGCGGTGGCCACGCGGTGGCCCTGGCGGGTGAGGGCGAGTTCGAGGCCGGTGCGGATGGCGTCGTCGTCCTCGATCAGAAGGAGGAAAGGCACGGCCTCATTCTGGCTCACCCGCAGCGGGTAATCACCCCCCCACCGCCCGGCCCGGGCCCGGGCGCCGCCCGCGCGGGAACCGGAACACCCGCCGCCGGCGTCCGTCAACGGCGGAAGGGCGCATGGGACGAAAGGCCCGGCCCTGTGACAGCCCTGTGACAGTCGACGGACAGCGCCATCACAACCGGCGGGCAGGATTTTCGATGTCGCCGCAGGACAGCGGGCCGATCGGCCGGCCGAGGCGGCGACAACGGAACCGCTCGAACCGACCCAGGGGGCGCACGATGAACGCCACGCTTCAGACCCGGACCAACCCGGCTGTCCGCACCGCGCGTTCATCGGCCACCACCTTCACGGCCCGGCTCGACGCCGGGACCGAGGAGACCTCCGGTGCCGTGATCGTACGGGGGTGCGCGCACAGCACCGGTGGAAACACTGTCGCCCGCCGGGTGAGCGGCGGCGGCAGGACGGGGGAGCTGCACGGGATCGGCCGCCGGGGGAACACGGCCGACTCCGCCGGCACCTTGACGCTGCGGGGGATCCTCCCCGTGCGCGTCGAGGGCAAGGACGCCCTGGGGGGGAACCGGGGCATCGGGGGAACCGGCCTGCGGAAGGCCGACTCGGGGGAGTCGGCCGGCCGCGAGGCCGCCGGCGCGACGCTGCTGCGGCTGAGCCCCGCGGCGGCGCCCGCCACCGGGGCGAAGCGGGACGAGGCACCGCGGGACGGCGCGCAGGGGGAGCGCCCCGCCGTCGCCGAGGACCACATCACGGAGTTCACCGCGTACGTGCGCGAGCGCCGCGCCTCCCTGTACGCCACCGCGTACCACCTCACCGGCGACCGCTACGAGGCCGAGGACCTGCTGCAGAGCGCGCTCTTCAGCACCTACCGCGCCTGGGGCCGGATCACCGACAAGGCCGCGGTCGGGGGCTACCTCCGCCGCACCATGACCAACCTGCACATCTCCGCCTGGCGGCGCCGCAAGGTCAACGAGTACCCGACCGAGGAGCTGCCGGAGACGGTCGGCGACACCGACGCGATGGGCGGCACCGAGCTGCGCACCGTGCTCTGGCAGGCGCTGGCCAAGCTGCCGGAGAACCAGCGCACCATGCTGGTGCTGCGCTACTACGAGGGCAAGACCGACCCGGAGATCGCCGACGTGCTCGGCATCAGCGTCGGCACGGTCAAGAGCAGCATCTGGCGCGCGCTGCGCCGGCTGCGCGACGACGAGCAGCTGAACACCTCGGGCGACACCCTGCGGGCGTTCGGCGAGCTGGTCGCGTAGCACGATCGAGACGTTCCGGTCCGCTGTGGGGGCGGGACCGGACGAGACTCCCGTCGGGGGACGGGTAGCAGGACGGACGCGGTACGGGTGGCGCCGGCTCGGGGGAGCGGCGGCACCGGAGGGGGCCGCGACCGTCCGGGGAAGGCGGCGGGCCCGGTGCGGGGGAGACGCACCGGGCCCGCCGTTCCGCGTTCCCGGGGCGCGCAGGGTGTCTCAGACGGCGGACAGCTCCCCGGCGGCGGCCGCCGCGCGGATCCGGCGCCCGGCCTCGGGCCCGCCGCACGGGTGCGCGCCCAGCGCCACCTGCCGGCCGACGATGCCCCGCTCGGCCCGCATCAGCCGCCATCCGCGGCGCAGCAGCACCGGCAGCGACTTGCGGCCCTCGCGGACGTCCCGGCGCAGCCGCCACCAGGCGGTCGTCAGCGAGCCGTTGCGCAGGCACAGGGCGTCGCCGAGCAGTTCCCCGGCGGCGCAGTCGGCGGTGATCTCGGCGGCGAAGATGCCCTCGGCGACGAAGGCGCCGGCCCCGCCGAGCTCCAGCACCCGGGTGGAGACCCGGCCGTTGTCCGGGATCGAGTACACCGGCACCTCGGCCCGGCCGGTGGTGCACAGGGCGCGGATGGTCGCGACGGCCTGCTCGCGGTGCCAGGACAGCGGGGAGTCCCAGTCCACCGAGCCGTCGGGCAGCAGCGGCAGGCTCGGGTCGTCGCCGTCCTTGTAGAAGTCGTCGAGCTGGAGCACCGGAAGGCCGCTGCGCTCGGCGAGCGAGGACTTCCCCGATCCGGAGGGCCCGGCGAGCAGGACCACCCGGGCGCGGGCTATCGGCACAGGGTTCAGCGGGGTGTCACTCACGGGACACCAGTCTGACGCATCGGGGCCCGATGCCGAAACCGGTCGGATCAGCCGTCCTGCGCCGCCCCGGGGTCGGTCAGCGCGGCGTGCAGCAGCGGCAGGTAGCGGCTGTCGACCTGGAGGTGCACGGGGTGCTCGGCGCCCGGTGGGCGGTAGGCGGTGGCGGCCCAGTCCTGGTCGTACCAGGCGTCCGGCTCCGGGGCGTGGAAGGTGCCGCCCGCGGCCAGCTCGACCCGGGCGCGGCCGCGTGCGGTGAAGGCGGCGGCCGGGGCGCCGGGGGCGATCCGCAGCAGGCCGCCGACGTAGTCGCCGCGCGGGCCGGGTCCGGCGGCGCGCGCCGAGCAGGGGATGCGCACCGGCCGTCCGGCGGCCAGCCGGCGCCGGGCGCGGGCCACCCGCGCGGTGCGCCAGAACCCGTCCGCGAACAGTGCCATCAGCTCGGCCGCCAGCTCTCCCATGAGCGTCGTCCCCCCTCGGTGCGCGGTGCCGGCCCAGTCTGGCCGGGCGGTGCGGGCCGGCGGGAGCGCCGAAAGGCGGGCGGTGCGGCGACGAAAGTCGGACGAAAGTCGACGGACCCGCGCCAGGGGGGGAGAGGCGCGGGTCCGTCCTGTGACCGTCCGGGCCCTGGGGGGGAGAGGGCACGGGGGACGGCCAGTCTGTGGAGTTGTGTCACCGACTCGCGGCCACGCAGTGCGGCCGCCGCGGGGACCTGGCGGTCAGATACCCATCGGGTGCCAGACCGTCTTGGTTTCCAGGAACGAGAGTAGCCGGTCCGTTCCGGGAGCATTCGTCCAGTCCTGGGCGAACGGGTCCAGGTCCGGGCGGATCACCCTCTTCAGGGTATCCGCGGCGAGCGCTTCCAGCGCGCCCGCCGCGCCGGGACCGTCGGCGGCGATCGCGCCGGTGAGGTCCACGGCGTTGACGTCCTGGTGCGAGGCCAGGGTCGGCGCGATGTCGGCGGTCCGGCCGGACAGGAGGTTGACCACGCCGCCCGGGACGTCCGAGGTGGCCAGCACCTCGCCCAGCGACAGCGCGGGCAGCGGGGCGTCGGCGGCGGCCGCCACCACCACGGTGTTGCCGGTGGCGACGGCCGGGGCGATCACCGACACCAGGCCGAGCAGCGAGTGCCCGTAGCCGGCCTGCGGGGCGACGATCCCGACCACGCCGGTCGGCTCCGGGGTGGAGAGGTTGAAGTAGGGTCCGGCGACCGGGTTGGCGCCGCCCGCGATCTGGGCCACCTTGTCGGTCCAGCCCGCGTACCAGACCCAGCGGTCGATCGCCGCGTCCACCAGGGCGGCGGCCTTCTTCGGGCCGATGCCCTCGGAGAGCGCCACCTCGGCGGCGAACTGCCCGCGCCGGCCCTGCAGCATCTCGGCGACCCGGTACAGCACCTGGCCGCGGTTGTACGCGGTGGTGCCGGCCCAGCCCTTGACCGCCGCGCGGGCGGCCACGACCGCGTCGCGGGCGTCCTTGCGGGTCCCCAGCGGGGCGTTGGCCAGCCACTCGCCCTTCGCGTCCGTCACCTCGTACACCCGCCCGCTCTCGGAGCGCGGGAACTTCCCGCCGACGTACAGCTTGTAGGTCTTGAGGACATCAAGACGGCTCACGACATCAGACATCGAGGTAGGCCTCCAGACCGTGCCGGCCACCCTCGCGGCCGTAGCCCGACTCCTTGTAGCCGCCGAACGGCGAGGTCGGGTCGAACTTGTTGAAGGTGTTGGCCCAGACCACGCCGGCCTTGAGCCTGTTCGCGGTCCAGAGGATGCGCGAGCCCTTCTCCGTCCAGATGCCGGCGGAGAGGCCGTACGGGGTGTTGTTGGCCTTCTCGACCGCCTCGGCGGGGGTGCGGAAGGTCAGCACCGACAGCACCGGGCCGAAGATCTCCTCCTGGGCGATCCGGTGGGCCTGGCTGACGCCGGTGAAGACGGTCGGCCGGAACCAGAAGCCGCTGCCCGGCAGCTCGCAGGCGGGCGACCAGCGCTCGGCGCCCTCGGCCTCGCCGGCCTCGGTCAGCGCGGTGATCCGGGCCAGCTGCTCGGCGGAGTTGATCGCGCCGATGTCGGTGTTCTTGTCCAGCGGGTCGCCGACCCGCAGGGTGCCCATCCGGCGCTTCAGCGCCTCCAGCAGCTCGTCCTGGACCGACTCCTGGACCAGCAGGCGCGAACCCGCGCAGCAGACGTGGCCCTGGTTGAAGAAGATGCCGTTGACGATGCCCTCGACGGCCTGGTCGATCGGCGCGTCGTCGAAGACGATGTTCGCGGCCTTGCCGCCCAGCTCCAGCGACAGCTTCTTGCGGGTGCCGGCCACCTGCTTGGCGATCGCCCGGCCGACCGGGGTGGAGCCGGTGAAGGCGACCTTGTTGACGTCCGGGTGCGCGGTGAGCGCGGCGCCGGTGCGGCCGTCGCCGGTGACGATGTTGACGACGCCCTTCGGCAGGCCGGCCTGGCGGCAGATCTCGGCGAAGCGCAGCGCGGTCAGCGGGGTGGTCTCGGCCGGCTTCAGCACGACCGTGTTGCCGGTGGCCAGCGCCGGGGCGATCTTCCACGCCAGCATCAGCAGCGGGAAGTTCCACGGGATGACCTGGCCGGCCACGCCCAGCGGCTTCGGGTTCGGGCCGAAGCCGGCGTAGTCCAGCTTGTCGGCCCAGCCCGCGTAGTAGAAGAAGTGCGCGGCGACCAGCGGCAGGTCGACGTCGCGGGTCTCGCGGATCGGCTTGCCGTTGTCGATCGACTCCAGCACGGCCAGCTCGCGGCTGCGCTCCTGGATGATCCGGGCGATCCGGAACAGGTACTTGGCGCGCTCGCTGCCGGGCAGCGCCGACCAGTCGGCGAAGGCCTTGCGGGCGGCGGCGACCGCGCGGTCGACGTCCTGGGCGGTGCCCTGGGCGAACTCGGCGAGCACCTGCTCGGTGGCCGGGTTGACCGTCTTCAGCGCCTCGCTGCCGGAGGAGTCGACGAACTCGCCGCCGATGAAGTGGCCGTGGGAGGCGGCGATGTCGCCGGCCGCGGCCGGCGACTCGGGCGCCGGGGCGTACGTGAAGAGGCCGCCGGCCGGCTTCCGGACCGCGGGCTCCTCGGTGTTCTTCTTCTTGGCCATGGTGATCAGTCCACCGTCACGTAGTCGGGGCCGGAGTACCGTCCGGTGGTCAGCTTCTGGCGCTGCATCAGCAGGTCGTTGAGCAGGCTGGAGGCGCCGAAGCGGAACCAGTGCGGGGTCAGCCAGTCGTCGCCGAGGGTCTCGTTGACCATCACCAGGTACTTCATGGCGTCCTTGGTGGTGCGGATCCCGCCGGCGGGCTTCACACCGACCTGGACGCCGGTGGCCGCGCGGAAGTCGCGGACCGCCTCCAGCATCAGCAGGGTGACCGGCGGCGTCGCGTTGACGGCGACCTTGCCGGTGGAGGTCTTGATGAAGTCGGCGCCGGCCAGCATCGCCAGCCAGGAGACCCGGCGCACGTTGTCGTACGTCTGCAGCTCGCCGGTCTCGAAGATCACCTTGAGGTGGGCGTGGCTGCCGTCGGGGCGGCGGCAGGCCTCCTTGACGGCGACGATCTCGTTGTACACGTCCAGGTAGCGGCCGGAGAGGAAGGCCCCCCGGTCGATGACCATGTCGATCTCGTCGGCACCGGCGGCGACCGCGTCGGCGGTGTCGGCGAGCTTGACCGGCAGCGCGGCGCGGCCGGCCGGGAAGGCGGTGGCGACGGAGGCGACCTGGATGGCGGTGCCCTGCAGCGCGGCCTTCGCGGTGGCGGCCATGTCCGGGTAGACACAGATCGCGGCGACGCGGGGGGTGGTCGGGTCCGTCGGGTCGGGGTTCCTGCCCTTGGCGCACAGCGCGCGCACCTTGCCGACCGTGTCCGCGCCCTCCAGCGTGGTCAGGTCGATCATCGAGATGGCCAGATCGATGGCGTACGCCTTGGCCGTGGTCTTGATCGAGCGGGTACCGAGCGTGGCGGCACGCGCCTCCAGGCCGACCTGGTCGACACCGGGCAGGCCGTGCAGGAAGCGGCGGAGCGAGGCCTCGGACGCCGCGACGTCCGCGAGACCGCTGCCCGCGACGCCTGGGGCGTTGGCTGCAAGAGTGGACATAGTCACCACACCAGCATATCTACGCGCGTAGTCAACCGCTAGAGCCGCAACGCATCGATGCCGGACCGAGACCTGGAGGTGTGATCGCCACCCCTGTGGATACCGGGGGGCATGGGGCAGAATCGTCGGCATGACCGATTCCGACGGCAGGCCCCACCCGGGCCCGGCCGGTTCCGATGGCGAGCCCGTGTACGCCGACCGCGTGTACCGCTCCGTTCCCGGTGTGATCTCCGGCGTGCTGCTGCTGGCCGTGGCGGGGTGGCTGATCGGGGACGCGGCCCTGAACGGCACCGGCAAGACGCCGTGGGTGTCACTGGCCGCCGTCCCGGTCTTCATCCTCCCGGTGGTCGCCTACACCCTGCGCCCCGCCGTGCGCGCCAACGCGCGGCGCCTGGTGGTGCGCAACCCGCTGCGCACCATCACCGCCCCCTGGGCGTCCGTGGACGCGCTGCGCGCCGGCTACTCGGTGGAACTGCTCGCCGACGGCAAGAAGTACCAGGTGTGGGCGGTGCCGGTGTCGCTGCGCCAGCGCAAGCGCGCGGCCCGCGCCCAGGACCGCGCCGGGCGGCCGCAGCACACCTCCCGGCTGGGCCTGATGTTCGGCCAGGGCGCCGAGCCGTCCGGCCCGGGCGTGCAGGGCTCGGCGGACCCCAACCGGGCCTGGTCCGACCAGGTGGTCGGCATCCTCCAGGAGATGGCCGAGCGCAACGCCTCCCACCCCGACGCCGCCGGTCCGATCGAGGTCCGCTGGTGCTGGTGGATCATCGCCCCGACCCTGGCCGGCCTGGTGGCGCTGATCGCGGTCATCGCCGCCTGACCCGCCGTTCGCCGAAGGGCCCGCCGGATCCGGCGGGCCCCTTCGGCGTGCCGGGACCGTCAGACGGTGATGCCGGCGGCCGCGGCCAGGTCGCGCTTGACCGCCGCGAGGAGCTCGGCGGCGCGGACGCGGGCGGCGGCGAGGTCGGCGGCGGAGGCGACCGGGAGGACGACCTCCAGGTAGCACTTGAGCTTGGGCTCGGTGCCGGAGGGGCGGACCACGATGCGGGCGGAGCGGACGGCGTCGCCGGCCAGGTGGTAGCGCAGGCCGTCGGTGGGCGGCAGGCCGGCGGAGCCGGCGGTGAGGTCGTCGGCGCGGGTCACGGTGAGGCCGGCCAGCGCGGTGGGCGGCTGCTCGCGCAGGGTGCGCATGGCGTCGGCGATGAGGGAGAGGTCCTCGACGCGCACCGAGAGCTGGTCGGTGGCGTGCAGGCCGTGCTCCAGCGCCAGGTCGTCGAGCAGGTCGCTCAGGGTGCGGCCGGACCGCTTGAGGGTGGCGGCGAGCTCGGCGACCAGCAGGGCGGCGGTGATGCCGTCCTTGTCGCGCACGCCCTGCGGGTCGACGCAGTAGCCGAGCGCCTCCTCGTAGCCGTAGCGCAGGCCCCGGGCGCGGGAGATCCACTTGAAGCCGGTGAGGGTCTCGGCGTAGCCCAGCCCGGCGGCCTCGGCGATCCGGCCGAGCAGGGTGGAGGAGACGATGGTGGTGGCGAAGGTGCCGGCGGCCTTCTTGGCGACCAGCGCGGAGGCGAGCAGCGCGCCGACCTCGTCGCCGCGCAGCATCCGCCAGCCCTTCGCGCCCTGTCCGCCGCCGGCGGCGTCGCCGTTGACGGGGACGGCCACCGCGCAGCGGTCGGCGTCCGGGTCGTTGGCGATGACGATGTCCGGGCCGGCCGCGGCGGCGGTGCGGAAGGCGAGGTCCATCGCCCCCGGCTCCTCCGGGTTGGGGAAGGAGACGGTCGGGAAGTCCGGGTCCGGCTCGCCCTGCTCGGCGACCACGGTGGGCGCGGGGAAGCCGGCCCGGTCCATGGCGGCCAGGAAGGTGTCGCGGCCGACGCCGTGCAGCGGGGTGTAGACGACGGAGAGGTCACGCGCGCTGTGCGGGTCGACGATGGAGGCGGCGCGGTCCAGGTAGGCCTCGACCACCGACTCGTCCACGGTCTCCCAGCCGCTCGCGGCGAGCGGGACCTCGTGGAGCGAGCCGATCGCGTCGATCCCGGCGGCGATGCCCGCGTCGGCCGGCGGCACGATCTGCGAGCCGTCGCCCAGGTAGACCTTGTAGCCGTTGTCCTGCGGCGGGTTGTGGCTGGCGGTGACGGTCACGCCGGCGGCCGCGCCGAGGTGGCGGACGGCGAAGGCGAGCACCGGGGTGGGCAGCGGGCGCGGGAACAGCGCGGCGCGCAGGCCGGCGCCGACCACCACGGCGGCGGTGTCGCGGGCGAAGTCGTAGGACTTGTGGCGGGCGTCGTAGCCGATGACCACGAGGTCGCCGAGGCCCTGCCGCTTGACGTAGGAGACCAGGCCGGCGGCGGCCCGGATCACCACGGCGCGGTTCATCCGCATCGGTCCGGCGCCGAGCTCGCCGCGCAGGCCGGCGGTGCCGAACTGGAGGCGGCCGGCGAAGCGGTCGGCCAGGTCGGCCCAGGCGAGCTTGGCCGTCGTCTCGGCCTCGGGGTCCTCGGCGGCGGCGAGCAGCGCGGCGAGCTCCTCGCGGGTCTGCGGGTCCGGGTCCTCGGCGAGCCAGGTGCGGGCCCGGGCGAGGAGGTCGGTGGTGGTTGCCTGCGTCATGGCTGCAGCTCCATCGGGAAGTGCGTCGGTGGTCGGCCGGGGAGGGTGCCCCGGCCCGGGTCCGGCGGGACGGGCGTGAGGGGACGGGCCCGGGGAGACGGGCGTTGACGAAACGTACGGCTCGGCGGCGGCGCGGTGGGCGTGTCGGGCCGGCGGACGCGGACGGGGCCCGCGGGCGGGTGTGATCACCGGATCACGCCCGCCCCGGGCCCCGTGGCTCATGCCGTTCGCACCCGCGCCGGCGTCAGATCCGCTCCAGCACCTTGGCCAGCAGCGCGCCCATGCGCTCGGCGGAGGCCTTGCCGGCCTCCAGCACCTCGGCGTGGTTGAGCGGCTCGCCGGTCATGCCGGCGGCCAGGTTGGTGACCAGGGAGATGCCCAGCACCTCGGCGCCGGCCTCGCGGGCCGCGATGGCCTCCAGGGTGGTGGACATGCCGACCAGCTCGCCGCCGATCACCCGGGCCATGTTGACCTCGGCCGGGGTCTCGTAGTGCGGGCCGCGGAACTGGACGTAGACGGCCTCGTCCAGGCTCGGGTCGACCTCGCGGCACAGCTCGCGCAGCCGCTTGGAGTAGAGGTCGGTGAGGTCGACGAAGTTCGCGCCGACGATCGGCGAGTCGGCCGTCAGGTTGATGTGGTCGCTGATCAGGACCGGCTGGCCGGGCACCCAGGTCGGGCGCAGGCCGCCGCAGCCGTTGGTCAGCACGATGATCCCGCAGCCGGCCGCGGCGGCGGTGCGCACGCCGTGGACGACGGTGGCGACGCCGTGGCCCTCGTAGTAGTGGTTGCGGCCCAGGAAGATCAGGGCGCGCTTCTCGCCGATCTTCACCGAGCGGATCGTGCCGGCGTGGCCGGCCACGGCGGGGGCGGGGAAGCCCGGCAGGTCGGTGACCGGGAACTCCGCCACGGTCTCGCCGAGGGCGTCGGCGGCCGGCACCCAGCCGGAGCCCATCACCAGGGCGACGTCGTGGCGCTCGGCACCGGTCAGCTCGCGCAGGCGCTCGGCGGCGGCCTGGGCGGCGGCGTAGGGGTCGGCGGAGACGACCGACTGAGGAGATGCGTTCACGTGTCCGAGGATAGACGGGAAACGGCTACGCGCGTAGAAATTCCTGGTACGACGTGCCGGATCGTTACCCGGATGGCGTGGACCCACGGCTGCGGCCCCGGCCCGGGAGTGGACCGGGGCCGGCGGGGCCGGTCTCAGCAGGGGCGGCGGCGCAGGTCCAGCACGTAGTCGTCGGGGGCCCCGGCGCTCTCCGCCGCGTCCGCGATCAGGCCCAGGTAGCGGGCCGCGGGCAGGCCGCCCTCGTAGTCGTTCAGCACGTACGTCCAGACCGGCACGTCGCCGTCCAGGGTCTGCGCCCGCAGCTTGATCTTGCGGTAGATGCCGAGCTGGACGCCCTCCCAGCGGTCCAGCCCCTCCTCGTCCATCGGCGCCACGTCGTACAGCGAGACGAAGACCTGGTCCTTCTCGTCCTCCACCACCGTGCAGAGCGAGCCCTCCCAGCCGAGGTGCTCGCCACCGAAGGTGAGCCGCCAGCCGGACAGCCACCCGGTGCCGCGCAGCGGCGAGTGCGGAGCGCGGCGGGTCATCTGCCGGGCATCGAGGTTCGTGGCATACGCGGCGTAAAGGGGCATGGGGGGAAGCCTACGTTCACCTGCCGATCCGACAGAAGCCCCGACCCCGGCGTGGCAGTGCTCCCGGCGTGCGGGACAATGGTTGACGTGACTCGGATCGTGATCATCGGTGGCGGACCCGGCGGCTACGAGGCGGCGCTCGTCGCCGCCCAGCTCGGCGCGGAGGTGACCGTCGTCGACCGCGACGGCCTGGGCGGATCGGCGGTGCTCACGGACTGCGTGCCGTCGAAGACGCTGATCGCGACGGCGGAGGTGATGACGACCTTCGACAGCTCGTACGAGGAACTCGGCATCATCGTCGCCGACGACACTCCCCCCGTCGACAGCCCGGCCCGGGTGGTCGGCGTGGACCTCGGCAAGGTCAACCGGCGTGTGAAGCGCCTGGCCATCGCGCAGTCCCACGACATCACCCAGTCCGTCACCCGGGCCGGCGTCACCGTGCTGCGCGGGCGCGGCCGGCTCGGCGCCGGCGGGCAGGCCGTGGACGGCTCCCGCGAGGTGCTGGTGGACGCGCCCGACGGCAGCGTCCAGTCGCTGCGCGCCGACGCGGTGCTGATCGCCACCGGCGCCCACCCGCGCGAGCTGCCCGACGCCCAGCCCGACGGCGAGCGGATCCTCACCTGGACCCAGGTCTACGACCTGGAGGAGCTGCCCCGCGAGCTGGTCGTGGTCGGCTCCGGCGTCACCGGCGCCGAGTTCGCCGGCGCCTACCAGGCGCTGGGCTCCAGGGTCACCCTGGTCTCCTCGCGCGACCGGGTGCTGCCGGGCGAGGACCCGGACGCCGCCGAGGTGCTGGAGGAGGTCTTCCGCCGCCGCGGCATGAACGTGATGGGCCGCTCGCGGGCCGAGAGCGTCAAGCGGATCGGGGACACGGTCGAGGTCACCCTCTCCGACGGCACGGTCGTCGAGGGCACCCACTGCCTGATGGCGGTCGGCTCGATCCCCAACACCGCCGAGATGGGCCTGGAGGAGGCCGGGGTCAAGCTCAACGACTGGGGCCAGATCCAGGTCGACCGGGTCTCCCGCACCAGCGCCCCCGGCGTGTACGCGGCCGGCGACTGCACCGGCGTCTTCATGCTCGCCTCGGTGGCGGCCATGCAGGGCCGGATCGCCATGTACCACGCGCTCGGCGACGCGGTGCAGCCGCTGAACCTCAAGACCGTGGCCTCCAACGTCTTCACCGACCCCGAGATCGCCACCGTCGGCTACACGGCCGCCGACGTGGAGTGCGGCACGATGGACGCGGTCGAGGTCAAGCTCCCGCTGCGCGGCAACCCGCGGGCCAAGATGCAGGGCATCCGCGACGGCTTCGTGAAGCTGTTCTGCCGCCCCGGCACCGGCATCGTGGTCGGCGGCGTGGTCGTCGCCCCGCGCGCCAGCGAGCTCATCCACTCGATCTCGCTCGCGGTGGACGCCAATCTGACGGTCGAACAGGTGGCCAGCGCCTTCACCGTCTACCCGTCGGTCTCCGGCTCCACCGCCGAGGCCGCCCGCCAGCTCCACATCCGCAAGCGCGAATCGGGCGAATCCTGAGCCCAGGGCGCTCAGTTGGGGGCGGTCGCCGGTCGGCGGCCGCCCTTCGCTCCGCCCCGGGTGTCACCCGGACGGCGGGCGCAGTCCCGGATCACCGACGGCGCGCATTGTACGGTCACGCGCCGCTCCACCGTGAGCAATTCCCGCTACTAGCAGCAAACGCCTGAAAGCAGACGGTCACGCAGGTTACCGTCGGTTCTGTGTTTGCAGCAGAACGTCGCCAGTTGATCCTCGAAATGGTGCGCGCCAACGGAGCGGTCTCGCTCCGGGAGTTGGCCCGCGTCGTCCAGACCTCCGAAGTGACCGTGCGCCGCGACGTACGGGCCTTGGAGGCAGAAGGGCTCCTCGACCGCCGGCACGGCGGCGCGGTGCTCCCCGGCGGCTTCAGCCGCGAACCCGGTTACCCGCAGAAGACCCACCTGTCCGCCGCCGAGAAGAGCGCCATCGCCGATCTCGCCGCCGGTCTGGTGGAGGAGGGCGACGCCGTGGTGGTCGGCGCCGGCACCACCACCCAGGAACTCGCCCGGCGCCTGGCCCGGGTGCCCGGGCTGACCGTGGTGACCAACTCGCTGCTGGTCGCCCAGGCGCTCGCGCACGCCAACCGGGTGGAGGTGGTGATGACCGGCGGCACCCTGCGCGGCTCCAACTACGCCCTCGTCGGCAGCGGGGCCGAGCAGTCCCTGCACGGGCTGCGGGTCACCAAGGCCTTCGTCTCGGGCAGTGGACTGACCGCCGAACGCGGCCTGTCGACCACGAACATGCTCTCCGCGAGCGTGGACCGGGCTCTGGTGCAGTCGGCCGCCGAGGTGATCATCCTCGCCGACCACACCAAGCTCGGCGCGGACAGCATGTTCCAGACCGTCCCCACCGAGACCATCACCCGCCTGGTCACCGACGAGCACGCCACCGCCGACGACGCCACCGCCCGCGAGCTCGACGCGCTCGCCGACTGCGGCGTGCAGATCGACCTCGCGCCGCTCGGCGCCCCGCCGTCCGGCGACGCCCCGGTGCACGGCACCGGCAGCGGCCCCGTCCACCAGACCCAGCCGGGTCCGCTGGCCCGCCGCGCCGTCCCGCCGCCCCCCGGCGGCGGTGCCCCGCTGCCCGGCCAGCGCCGCCCGGGCGTGCACGGCCCCGGCGGACCGGCCGGCCCGGGCGGTCCGCTGCCGGCCAGGCTCGCCGAACTCGGCCTCCCGCGCGGTCGCTGACCGCCAGCCGTCGCAGCAGCCGTACGACCCGCACCGGAACGACCCGCACCGGAACGACTCACGCCGGAACGACCCGCACCACCCGTACGACCCCGAGCGCCCGCACCACCGCCGAGAACACGACCGGTCCGCACACCCGAAGGTGTACGGACCGGCGGCAAAGACGCGGGACGCGTCAGTCCTTGATCTCGCAGAGCGCCGCGCCGCTGGAGACGCTCGCCCCGACCTCGGCCTTGAGGCCGACGACGGTGCCCGCCTTGTGCGCGTTCAGCGGCTGCTCCATCTTCATCGCCTCCAGGACGACGATCAGCTCGCCCTCCGCGACGACCTGGCCCTCCTCGACCGCGACCTTCACGATGGTGCCCTGCATCGGCGACGCCAGCGTGTCACCGCTGACCGCCGAGCCGGCCTTCTTCGCACCCACCCGGCGCTTGGCCTTCGCGGCCCCCGCACCGGCGGCCGGAGCGGTCGGGACGCCCAGCGAGGACGGCAGCGAGACCTCGATCCGCTTGCCGCCGACCTCGACGACCACGGTCTCCCGGCCCTCGGCCTCCTCGCCCTCGCCGGCCGCACCGGCGAACGCGGGGATGGTGTTGTCGAACTCGGTCTCGATCCACCGGGTGAAGACCTTGAACGGCCCGTCCCCGCCGTGCACCTCCGGCGCGAACGCCGGGTCGGTGACGACCGCGCGGTGGAACGGGATGGCCGTCGCCATGCCCTCGACCTTGAACTCCGCCAGCGCGCGCCTCGCCCGCTCCAGCGCCTGCTTGCGGTCGCGGCCGGACACGACCAGCTTCGCCAGCAGCGAGTCCCAGGCCGGGCCGATCACCGAACCGGTCTCCACGCCCGAGTCCAGCCGCACGCCCGGGCCGGACGGCGGCGCGAACAGCGTCACCGTGCCCGGCGCCGGCAGGAAGTTGCGGCCCGGGTCCTCGCCGTTGATGCGGAACTCGAACGAGTGGCCGCGCACCTCCGGGTCGTCGTACCCGAGCTCCTCGCCGTCCGCGATCCGGAACATCTCGCGGACCAGGTCGATCCCGGTGACCTCCTCGGTGACCGGGTGCTCCACCTGCAGGCGGGTGTTGACCTCCAGGAAGGAGATCGTGCCGTCCAGCGCCACCAGGAACTCGCAGGTCCCGGCGCCCTGGTAGCCGGCCTCCTTGAGGATGGCCTTCGACGCCCGGTACAGCTCGGCGTTCTGCTCCGGGGTCAGGAACGGCGCGGGCGCCTCCTCGACCAGCTTCTGGTGCCGGCGCTGCAGCGAGCAGTCACGGGTCGAGACGACCACCACGTTGCCGTGCTTGTCGGCCAGGCACTGGGTCTCGACGTGCCGCGGGTTGTCCAGGTAGCGCTCGACGAAGCACTCGCCGCGCCCGAAGGCGGCGACCGCCTCGCGCACCGCGGACTCGTACAGCTCCGGGATCTCCTCCAGCGTGCGGGCGACCTTCAGGCCGCGGCCGCCGCCGCCGAACGCCGCCTTGATGGCGACCGGCAGGCCGTTCTCCTGGGCGAACGCGACGACCTCGTCGGCACCCGAGACCGGGTCCGGCGTGCCGGCCACCAGCGGGGCACCGGCGCGCTGCGCCACGTGCCGGGCGGTCACCTTGTCGCCGAGGTCGCGGATGGCCTGCGGCGGCGGGCCGATCCAGGTGAGGCCCGCGTCGAGCACGGCCTGGGCGAAGTCGGCGTTCTCCGACAGGAAGCCGTAGCCGGGGTGGACGGCGTCCGCACCCGAGTCGGCGGCGGCCTGGAGGACCTTGGCGATGTCCAGGTAGCTGGTGCCGGGGGTGTCGCCGCCCAGCGCGTAAGCCTCGTCGGCCGCGCGGACGTGCAGCGCATCCCGGTCCGGCTCGGCGTAGACGGCGACGCTGGCGATACCGGCGTCCGAGCAGGCACGGGCGACGCGGACGGCGATTTCCCCGCGGTTGGCGATGAGCACCTTGCGCACTGTGGCTCCCTTCTTGAACCTCGTTGAGTTTATGGATTCCTGGGCAGTACCGGCGAGTAGCCCCAGGTTGTGAACTATCCCACACGGAGGGTGATGCGCCCGGGCGGGTGGTGGGCGGCCCGACGGGAGTCCTCGCAGGTGGTGGCTGGTGCGGTCACGGCGGCCCGGCGTGCGCGCTCGGTGACGGGGGCGGCGTGGCGCGGCGGTGGGCTTGGCCACACTCGGGCGCCGCGCGAGCCGGGCTCAAGCGGTGGCGGCGGGCGCGGGGACCGGGACGCCCCGGGCGGGCGCGCCCGGCGGGGTCGGTCCGCGCTCCAGGGCCCGGGCGGTGACGTCGGCGACCTGCTCGACGACGTCGGGGCCGTAGGCGGCCGGGTTGGGCACCTTGAGCAGCAGGGCGAAGGTGCCGTCCGTGCCGTACCGGCGGGCCAGTCGGCGGTGGTGGGTCACCAGGTGGCGGACACCGGCGTGGTTGGCGATGCCGGTCTGTCCGCAGATCAGGAAGACGGGGCGGCCGCCCTCGGGGGTGGCCAGCCGGGCCAGCAGGACGTACTCCCCGGCCTCCGGGTCGGCGGTGTAGGACCGGCCGCCGACGGTGATGGTGTTGTCCAGGACGGCGTGGTCGCTGGAGATCGTCACCCCGGGCAGGCCCCAGGCCAGGTGGGCGGCCATCCGCTCGTTGGAGACGGGGCCGCCGAAGCAGAGTTCGGTCCTGGTGCCGAGGCCGCGCGGCGCGGCGTCGTGCGCGACCAGGTCGGCGTGCGCGCCGCACTCCTTCACCAGGGCGGCCAGCTCCATCAGCGCGTAGGCGTCGCGCCGGGTGACCGTCCGGGGGTGCGCGCCGGTGCCGATGCTGCGGTTGACCACGATCAGGCACTCGCTGCCGGCGGGCAGGCCGAGGAAGGCCCTGGCCCGGTCCAGCCGGCGTCTTCGGCGCAGGCTCTGGCCGAGCCAGCCGAGTGCGGCGCTGATCGCGCTGGCCACCAGGCCCAGCAGTACGTTGAGCAGACTGTCGGTCATCCGCTCGCCACCTCCCCCGTTGCTCCGGAACGCCGATGCGGTCCGCAGGCCCTTCTAGCGTGCATCAAATGAGGTTGTCAACGGGGTGGTTGGCGACAATTGCGCCGGTGATTGGCGCACCCTCGACGGTCGTCGGCGGCCGTCGCCTGCCGTCGTCGGTGGTAGTCGTCGTCGGTCGTCGGCGGGGCGGTCAGGCCCAGAGGTCGGTGATCCGGACGTCCAGCTCGGCGAGCAGCGTGCGCAGCAGCGGCAGGGAGAGGCCGATGACGTTGCCCGGGTCGCCGTCGATGCCCTCGACGAACGGCGCCGACCGGCCGTCCAGGGTGAACGCGCCCGCCACGTGCAGCGGTTCGCCGGTGGCGATGTAGGCGGCGACCTCGGCGTCGTCCGGGGTGCCGAAGCGCACCGTGGTGGAGGCGGTGGCGGAGGACCGGCGGCCGGTGGCGGTGTCGATCACGCAGTGGCCGGTGCGCAGCACGCCGGCCCGGCCGCGCATCGACTGCCAGCGGGCCAGCGCCTCGGTCTCGTCGGCGGGCTTGCCGAGGGCCAGCCCGTCCAGCTCCAGCACGGAGTCGCAGCCGACGACCAGCTCGCCGTCGGTGAGGCCGGCGGCGACGGCCCCGGCCTTGGCCTCGGCGAGGACGAGCGCGAGTTCGCCGGGGGTGGGGGCGGTGAGCGCGTCCTCGTCGACGCCGCTGACCACCACGCGCGGGTCGAGGCCCGCCTGGCGCAGCAGCCCGAGGCGGGCGGGGGAGGCGGAGGCGAGGACGAGGGCGCGGCGGTCGGTCATGCCCACCAGGGTAGAGGGACGCCCCGGGGCGGTCGTCCAGTGATCGTCAGACCATCAGCAGAACGGCGATCAGCAGGGCGAGAACGGCGAGCACGTGCCCGGCCCGGTGCAGCTTGCGCTGCATCCGCCGGGCTTCCGGGGAGGGCTCGTCGCGGGGGTCTGACCAGAGCATCGTTCCAGGGTGCTCCGGCGGGCCGGTGGGGCGCCTGAGTATCCGTACTCAGGTTTCGGGGCAATCCGGGGCTTTTGTCGGGCCCGGCCTGCTCCACACTTTGCAAAGTGACGACTTTGCAAAGTCACCGGGAACGCCGTGCAGGGCCGCTCCGCCCTTGTGCGGAGCGGCCCGGGGAGACGTGCACTTTGCAAAGTCAATACTTTGCAAAGTGCACGTCCAGCGGCCCTACCCGGCCCAGCCGGAGGTGCGCCAGGCGTTGACGCCGGGGCGCGGGGCGGCGCGCATCCGGCGCGCGCGGTCGTTCCAGGCGGAGTCCGGGCCGGCGCCGGCGCGGCGGGCGGCCTCGGCGGCGGCCTGCGCGGCGGCGGCCCGGGCCTGGACCACCGCCAGGACGGTGGCCAGCTCCTCGGGGGTCGGCTGCCCGTGCAGCACGTGGATCGGGGCCATGCTCAATCCTCTCGCGATCCTCCTGCTCGGAACCACTACAGCGGAATGTTGCCGTGCTTCTTCGGCGGCAGCACCTCACGCTTGCCGCGCAGCGCGCGCAGCCCGCGGACGATGTGCCGGCGGGTCTCGCTCGGCGCGATGACGGCGTCCACGTAGCCGCGCTCGGCGGCCAGGTACGGGTTGAGCAGGGTGTCCTCGTAGGAGGCGATCAGCTCGGCCCGCTTCTCCTCGGCGTTCCCGGCCGCCTCGGCCTCGGCGATCTCCCGCCGGTGCAGGATGTTCACCGCGCCCTGCGCGCCCATCACGGCGATCTGCGCGGTCGGCCAGGCCAGGTTGAGGTCGGCGCCCAGGTGCTTGGAGCCCATGACGTCGTACGCGCCGCCGAAGGCCTTGCGGGTGATCACGGTGATCAGCGGCACGGTCGCCTCGGCGTAGGCGTAGATCAGCTTGGCGCCGCGGCGGATGATGCCGTCCCACTCCTGCTCGGTGCCGGGCAGGAAGCCGGGCACGTCGACGAAGGTGATCACCGGGATGTTGAACGAGTCGCAGGTGCGGATGAACCGCGCGGCCTTCTCGCTGGCGGCGATGTCCAGGCAGCCCGCCAGGTCCATCGGCTGGTTGCCGACGACGCCGACCGGGTGGCCCTCGACCCGGCCGAAGCCGGTGACGATGTTGCCCGCGTACAGCGGCTGGGTCTCCAGGAACTCGCCGTCGTCGAGGACGTGCTCGATCACCCGGTGGATGTCGTACGGCTGGTTCGCCGAGTCCGGCACCAGGGTGTCGAGCTCGAGGTCCTCGTCGGTGACGGACAGGTCCGCCTCCTCCGGGAAGGACGGCGGGTCGGAGAGGTTGTTGGAGGGCAGGTACGACAGCAGGCTCTTGACGTACTCGATCGCCTCCTTCTCGTCCGTGGCCAGGTAGTGCGCGTTGCCGGACTTGGCGTTGTGGGTGCGCGCGCCGCCCAGCTCCTCCATGCCGACGTCCTCGCCGGTGACGGTCTTGATCACGTCGGGGCCGGTGATGAACATGTGCGAGGTCCGGTCGGCCATCACCACGAAGTCGGTGATCGCGGGGGAGTAGACCGCGCCGCCCGCGCAGGGGCCCATGATCAGCGAGATCTGCGGGATCACCCCGGAGGCGTGCACGTTGCGGCGGAAGATCTCGCCGTACAGGCCGAGCGAGACCACGCCCTCCTGGATCCGGGCGCCGCCGGAGTCGTTGATGCCGATGACCGGGCAGCCGGTCTTCAGCGCGAAGTCCATGACCTTGACGATCTTCTCGCCGAACACCTCGCCGAGCGAGCCGCCGAAGACGGTGAAGTCCTGGGCGAACACGGCGACCTGACGGCCGTCGACGGTGCCGTAGCCGGTGACCACGCCGTCGCCGTAGGGCCGGTTCCTCTCCTGCCCGAAGTTGGTCGAGCGGTGCCGGGCGAACTCGTCGAACTCGACGAAGGAGTCCTCGTCCAGCAGTTCCGTGACCCGCTCGCGGGCCGTCAGCTTGCCCTTGGCGTGCTGCTTCTCCACCGCCTTGGCGGAGCCGGAGTGCACCGCCTCGTCGATCCTGCGCCGGAGGTCGGCGAGCTTGCCGGCGGTGGTGTGCGGGTCGTGCGGCGCCTCGGTCATTCCGGTGGCTCTCCCTGATCCTGGGCCGCGACCTGTCTTCGGGGCGCGCGGGCCGGGTGGGGCTGGCGCGGACGAGGGGTGCAGGGCGGCACAACGAACTACCGTTGGGTAGCGTAGCCAGCGCGGAGGGCCGGACGTAATGTCCGGCCGTTATGGCCAGCGACACAGTGTTGTTGACGCCCGTTGTGGGGGACGATGGGGCGGCCTGGGGCCGACGGGCCGCCGTCCGCCGGTCCGACGCGAAGGGTCGGACGCGTCCTAGGGTGAACCGCATGACCTCCGACACCCCCCGCCGCAGTGGACTGCGCGGCCTCGGCCACGCCGGGCCGTCGCCGTGGACCGACCTGGACCGCCCGCCGCTGGACGCCGCCGGGCTGCGCCGGGACCTGCTGCGCCCCGGCGGGCTCTGGACCTCGATCGACGTCGTCGAGGAGACCGGCTCCACCAACACCGACCTGGCCGCCCGCGCCCGCGAGGGCGCCCCGCAGGGCGCGGTGCTGGTCGCCGAGGCCCAGAACTCCGGGCGCGGCCGGCTCGAACGGCAGTGGAGCGCCCCCGCCCGCTCGGGTCTGTTCCTCTCCGTCCTGCTTCGCCCGGACGGGGTACCCGTCGAGCGGTACGGCTGGCTGCCGATCCTGGTCGGCGTCGCCGCCGCGAGCACACTGAGCCGGGTCGCCGAGGTCGAGGTCGGCCTGAAGTGGCCCAACGACCTCCAGGTGGAGATCGACGGCGCGGAGCGCAAGCTCGGCGGCATCCTGACCGAGCTGGGCGGCGGCGCGGTGGTCGCCGGCCTCGGCCTCAACGTCTCGCTGCGCGCCGCCGAACTGCCCGTCCCCACCGCCGCCTCGCTCGCCCTGGCCGGCGCCGCGGTCACCGACCGCGCCACCCTGCTGCGCGCCCTGCTGCGCGAGTTCGCCGAGCTGTACGGGGAGTGGACGGCCGCCGCCGGCGACCCGCACACCAGCGGCCTGCTGCGCGCCTACGCGGCCCGGTGCACCACGCTGGGGCGCCCGGTGAAGGTGCTGCTGCCGGGCGACCGCGAACTGCGCGGCGAGGCGGTCGCGGTGGACGGGGACGGCCGGCTGGTGGTCCGCACCCCGGACGGCGCCCGGCGGGCGGTCGGCGCGGGCGACGTCGTCCATGTGCGCCCGGAGCCGCGCGTCGCGCAGTAGCCGCCACCGCGCGCCCGGTGGGGGCGGGGGCCGTGCGCCGGACGGGCGCCCCGTGCGTCCCCTTACCTCCCCTTGACCCGGGCGGATGCCCCGGATCGCGCGATTCCGTGCGAACATTCCACCTGGCAGCAGTGTGAGGCGCGCCACTGCCCGCCGGGTGGCGGGCGCGCCGGACACGCAGGACACGAGGCGAGTGCGGCGACCGCACGGGGACGGACCGGTGGCAGAGGACGGCAGCAACGGCGGCGGCAACGGCGCCGGAGGCAACGGCGGCCCGGCGGGCTCCGACGACCAGACCGTCGCCCTCGACCTCGAACGCCTGATCCTGGACGCGCCGCGCCGCTACACCCCCTACCAGGCCGCCCGGGCCGCCGACGTCCCGATGGAGCTGGCCACCCGCTTCTGGCGGGCGATGGGCTTCCCGGACATCGGGCAGTCCCGGGCGCTCACCGACGGCGACGTGATCGCGCTGCGCCGGCTGGCCGGCCTGGTCGAGTCGGGCCTGCTGAGCGAGTCGATGGCGATCCAGGTGGCCCGGTCCACCGGCCAGACCACCGCCCGGCTGGCGGGCTGGCAGATGGACACCTTCCTGGAGAACCTCACCCAGTCCGTCGAGCCCGGGCTGACCCGCGCCGATGTCGCGTACCCGCTGGTCGAGCTGCTGCTGCCGGAGCTGGAGCAGTTCCTGGTGTACGTCTGGCGGCGGCAGCTGGCCGCCGTCACCGGCCGGGTGGTGCAGGCCGCCGACGACAACGAGATCACCAGCGGCCGGCTCGCCGTCTGCTTCGCCGACCTGGTCGGCTTCACCCGGCTGTCGCGGCGGCTGGAGGAGGAGGAGCTCGGCGAGCTGGTCGAGACCTTCGAGAACACCTGCTCCGACCTCATCGCCGGCCAGGGCGGCCGGGTGATCAAGACGCTCGGCGACGAGATCCTCTTCGTCTCCGAGGACCCGGTGACCGCCGCCGGGATCGCGCTCGGCCTCATCGAGGCGCTGGCCGAGGACGACACCATCCCCGCGCTGCGGGTCGGCATGGCCTTCGGCACGGTCACCTCGCGGATGGGCGACGTCTTCGGCACGACGGTCAACCTGGCCAGCCGGCTCACCTCGATCGCGCCCAAGGACGCGGTGCTGATCGACGGCGAGTTCGCGGCCGCGCTGGAGCAGAACGGCAGCGTCGCGCCGCCCGACACGGACGGCCCGGGGCTGGCCGAGGCGCTGTCGGCGGCGGCCGGGATGCCGCCGTCGGGTCCGCCGGCCCCGGGGCCGGACGCGGCGCACCGGTTCCACCTGCAGCCGATGTGGCGCCGGCCGGTGCGCGGGCTCGGGCTGGTCGAGCCGTGGCTGCTCTCCCGGCGGCCGCGCACCGCGTAGCACGCGCCCCCGCCCCCGCCCGCCCCGCCCCGCCCGGGCGCCCGTGACACACCGGGACGCATCGCGACACGCCGGGACACGCCGAACGGCGGACGGCCGCGCGGTCTTGCGGGTGCCGAGCCGCAAACGGGGCATAACCGAACGAAACCGCCATAGTCTTGGTGCGTGCAGACGCCTCGGTGCGATCGGCCGTGGGGCGGCGCCGTCGAACGGGTAGGAGAGCGGTCGGGGCGCGGGCACGGGCCCCGCCCGCGGGTGCGGGCGTCCGCGCGGACCACCAGCAGGACCGAGCACAGGGAGCGAGGCGAGCCGGTGAGCAGTGAGGCGATCATGACGGACCGCGGCCGGACCCAGCAGCCGTCGCCCGCCGTCCCCGAGCCCGGGGCGGGGACGGCGGGCGGGGGTGCTCCGGCCACCGACGCGCGGCTGAGGGCCGTGGTCGAACTCGCCCAGGACATGGCCGGCGCGCTCACCCCGCTGGAGGCCGTCCGGGCCGCCGCCGCCCGCGCCACCGAGGCGCTCGGCGCGACGATGGCCGCCGTCTCGGTCTGGGATCGCGAGTCCGGCCGGCTGCGGGTCCTGGTCAACCACGGCGAACTCGCCCCGGGCGAGGAGGAGCTGCCCGAGGACGAGTCCTACCCGGTGGCCGACTTCCCCGAGATCGTCACGTACCTGGAGGAGCGCTGGACCACCGGGCGGCTGCCGCGCGCCTGGGTGCAGACGGCCGACAACAGCCTGCCGCACGCCGGGCACGCGCACCCGACCGCCGGCGCGTACTGCCAGGAGCGCGCCGCCGCGCTGCGCCGGCGCGGCCGGGCCTGCTGCGTGGTCGCGCCGATCGTGCTGCACGGGCAGGCCTGGGGCGAGCTCTACCTCGCCCGCACCGCCGGAACGGCCGAATTCACCGAGGCCGACGCCGACTACGCGACCCTGCTGGCCGCCCAGATCTCGGCCGGCCTCGCCCAGACCGAACGCCTCGCCGACCTGCGCAGGCTCGCCTTCTCCGATCCGCTCACCGGCCTCGCCAACCGGCGCGCGGTGGACGCCCGGCTGGAGAGCGCGCTGGCCGCGCACAACCGGGACAACACCGTCGTCTCCCTGGTGGTCTGCGACGTCAACGGCCTCAAGCGGGTCAACGACCAGCTCGGCCACGAGGTCGGCGACCGGCTGCTGGAACGGTTCGCCCACCAGCTGTCGCTGGCCGCCGCCAAGCTCCCCGGCAGCCTCGCCGCCCGGCTCGGCGGCGACGAGTTCTGCCTGCTGGTCGAGGGGCAGAAGGCGGACGAGGTGGTGGCCGCCGCCGAGGAGCTGTGCGCCCGGGCGCTGGCCCTGGCCGAGGGCGAGGGCGTGGCCTGCGGGGTCGCCTCCACCGGTGACTCGATCGGCCCCGTCACCACCCCCGACCGGCTGTTCCGGCTCGCCGACGCCGCCCAGTACCGGGCCAAGGCCGCCCGGGCCGCCCACCCGGTGGTGGCCGGGCGCAGCCACGGCCCCGGGTTCGCCCCCGACCCGACGGTGCTGCTCGCCGACGCCGCCGAGCCGCAGCAGCATCGCGGCGACGGCCGGTTCCGCCCCGGCGGCCGGGCCCTGGCCGGGGACCGGCGGCGGTTCCGCGGCGCGGCGCACAGCGCCGACCCGGGGCAGCTGCTCACGGCGGTGCTCGCCGCGCTCGACCAGCAGGGCGCGGCGCGGGCCGTGCATCCGGCCGACACCATCGGCAAGCTCACGATCGTGGCCGAGACCTCGGCCCGGCTGCTGGACACGGTCGGCTGGTGGATCTCGTACGTGCCGCCCGGCTCGCAGCTGATGCGCACCGCCCGGCACGCGGTCTACCGGATGACCAGCGGGCCGAGCAGCACCCGGGCGGAGACCCAGCGGGCCCAGATCGAGGCCCCGGACGCCGTCTTCGACCTGCGCCACTACCCGATGACGCGGCGGGCCGTGCGCGGCGGCGCCTTCGCGCTGCGCGCGGGCGCGGCGGGCAACGATCCGGCGGAGGAGGCGATGCTGGTGGTCTCCGGTTACCGCGGCATGGTCGCGGCCGGCGGGCGGAACGCGGCGGGCGGCTGGCTCCTGGAGCTGTTCGCCGACGACGCCACCCTGCCGCTCGGACAGGTGGCCTCCGCGCTGCGCGCCCTGGTGGCGGTGGCCCTGGCCGGCCCGGCCTCCCCGCCGGAGGGCTGAGGGCCCGGCGGGGGAGTGTGGCGCTCAAGGCGTGTCTGACCGTTCCGGCCGGGCGTGCGACGCCAGGGCACGCACGCCCCCGGCCCGAGGCTGGGGGAGCCGCCCGCCGATCCGACGCGAATGGTCAGACGCGCCCTGGGTGACCGGTGTGTCCCGAGTGGGTCGCGGTCCGGTCGCGGGGGTGGGCGCGGCGGGGCGTGCGTGGGAGGGTGTCGGCGGTCGGTGGGCCGTCGGGGCGCCGCCGGGTCGGATGTCGGGGGTTGGTTCCTTTGCGTGCTCGGTCGACGGGTCTGGTTCTCTCCGCGGTGCTCGCCTTCGGCGGCACCGCGCCGGCCGCCTCGGCGGTCTCGGTCGCGCCGCGGACGGCGGCGGTGAGCACGGCGGCGGTGAGCACGGTGGCGGTGAGCACGGTGGTGGACGGCACGGTTCACGCGGCGCCGGCCGGTCGGGCTGCCTCGGCGGCGGATCGGCACGCCACCGCCCAGCTGGCCAAGGACAAGTCGAAGAAGAAAAAGAAGGGCCTCGGCAAGTTCATCGGCCTGATCATCGGCGCCGTCGTGGTGCTGCTGGTGATCGCGCTGGTCGTCGCCGTGGTGCTGGTGCTGCGGCGCCGCAACCGGTCCTGAACCCGGGCGGGCCCCGGCTCAGCCGCCGGTGCTGCCGAGCGCGCGCAGGCAGGCCTGCGTGACCTGGTCCGCGTAACGGTCGTCGAGCGGGCCGAGCCCGTGCAGCCAGCGGTAGTACAGCGGGCCGTAGAGGAGCTCGACGGCGAGGTCGAGGTCCGCGTCCGCCCGCAGCTGCCCGGCCTCCCGGGCGGCCCGCAGGCGGTCGCGGGTGACCTCCAGCAGCGGGTCCAGCAGCCGCTCGCGGTACTCGCGCAGCAGTTCGGGGTCGGTGAGGACCTCGGCGGCCAGGGCGCGTCCGGTCCGGTTGAAGGCGGGGTCGGCGAGTTCGAGGGCGGTGGCCCGCAGAAGGGTGCGCAGGTCCTCGCCGAGGTCGCCGGTGTCGGGCAGGGCGAGGCTTCCGGTGGCGTTCTCGTTGGCGGCGAGGAAGGCGTCGAAGACGACGGCGCCCTTGGAGGGCCACCAGCGGTAGATGGTCTGCTTGCCGACGCCGGCGCGGGCGGCGATCTTCTCGATGGTGAGCTTGCCGAAGCCGACGTCGGCGACGAGTTCGAGGGCGGCGGTGAGGATCGCGGTGCGGCTCTGTGCGCTGCGGCGGCTGGGGTCGGGGGCGCTCTGCGGTCTGGCCATGGGCGTCATCCTACGAGCCGGCGAGACGGTTCGTATCGTCTTGACAGTGCGGCTCGAAGGGGGCATGGTGAGGGGACGTCAGCGAGACGAACCGTCTCGTCTCGCACTTTCGAGGGGAACCACGAGATGACCCGCCGCTCCGCCCGCATCGTCATGGCCGCCATCCCGGCCCACGGCCACGTCAACCCGAGCCTCGCCGTGATCGCCGAGCTCGTCGCCCGGGGCCACCGGGTCGACTACGTCAACGACCCGTCCTTCGCCGGGCCCGTCGCCGCCACGGGAGCCACGCTCGTCCCGTACCCGACGGCGCTGCCGCTCGACGGCGATCCCTCGGGGTGGCCGCAGGACCCGGTCGCCGTCCAGGACGTCTTCCTCGACGACGCCCTCGCCATGACCCCCGTCCTGCGGAAGCTCTTCGCCGAGGACCGGCCCGACCTCGTGCTCCACGACATCGGCGCCTTCGCCGCGCGGGCGGTGGCCGAGGCCCACGGCGTGCCGGTGGTCCAGCTCTCGCCCACCATGGTCGGCTGGGAGGGCTTCGAGCAGGACATGGCCGAGGTCTTCGAGGTGCTCCGCACCGGCCCCGGCGGCCCCGAGCACTACCGGCGGTTCGGCGACTGGCTGGCCGACACCGGCGCCGTCGTCCGGGACGTCGAGCGGTTCAAGAACCGCCCCGCCCGTGCGCTCGCCCTGATCCCGCGGGCCCTGCAGCCCAACGCGGACCGGGTCGACGCCGAGCGGATCACCTTCGTCGGCCAGTGCTTCGGCGACCGCTCGCACCAGGGCCGCTGGCAGCGGCCCGCCGACGCGGAGAAGGTGCTGCTGGTCTCGCTCGGCTCGGCCTTCACCGACCGGCCCGCCTTCTACCGGGAGTGCCTGGAGGCCTTCGGCGGCCTGCCCGGCTGGCACGTCGTCCTGCAGATCGGCCGGCACACCGACCTCGCCGCGCTGGGCGAGGTGCCGGCCGGCGTCGAGGTGCACCGGTGGGTGCCGCAGTTCGACGTGCTGGCGCAGGCCGACGCCTTCGTCACCCACGCCGGCACCGGCGGCGCGAGCGAGGGCCTGTTCCACGGCGTGCCGATGATCGCGGTGCCGCAGGCCGTCGACCAGTTCGCCAACGCGGACTCGCTGGTGGCGCTCGGGGTGGCCCGCCGGCTGGACACCGAGGACGCGACGGCCGCCGCGCTGCGCACCGCGCTGCTGGAGCTGACCGGCGACCCGGCGGTGGCCGCCCGCCTGGCCGACCTGCGCGCCGAGGCCCGGGCCGAGGGCGGCACGGCGCGGGCGGCGGACCTCGTCGAGGCGGAGCTGGCGCGGGCCCCGCTCAGCTGATCCGGTCGGGGCGGGTGTAGACGTTGGCGCCCTCGCCGCGCAGGAAGCCGACCAGGGTCAGGCCCAGTTCCTCGGCGAGGTCCACGGCGAGCGAGGACGGCGCCGAGACCGCGGCCAGCAGCGGCACGCCGGCCAGCGCCGCCTTCTGGGTCAGCTCGAACGAGGCCCGGCCGCTGACCAGCAGCACGTGCCCGGTCAGCGGCAGCCGGCCCTCGCGCAGCGCCCAGCCGACCACCTTGTCCACCGCGTTGTGCCGCCCGACGTCCTCGCGGGCGCAGAGCAGTTCGCCGCTGCGGCCGTCGAACAGGCCGGCGGCGTGCAGGCCGCCGGTGGAGTCGAAGGTCCGCTGGGCGGCGCGCAGCCGGTCCGGCAGCCCGTACAGCAGCGCGGGCGGGACGGTCAGCGGGTCCTCGCCGACCGGGTGGCGGACGTGGGTGCGCACGGCGTCCACGGTGTCCCGCCCGCACAGGCCGCAGGCGCTGGTGGTGAGCAGGTTGCGGTGCGCGGAGAGCGGCAGGGTCCGGGCGGCGCCGCGCGGCGTCGCGTCGACCACGTTGTAGGTGTTGGCGCCGTTCTCGTCGGTGCCGGCGCAGTAGCGCAGCGCCGCGAGGTCCTCGGCCGCGTGGACGATGCCCTCGCCGACCAGGAAGCCCGCCACCAGGTCGAAGTCCTGGCCGGGGGTGCGCATGGTGACGGTGAGCGGTTCGCCGCCGAGCCGTATCTCCAGCGGTTCCTCGGCGGCCAGCGCGTCCGGCCGGGTGGTGCGCCCGTCCCCGCGCAGCCGCAGCACCCGCCGCCGTGCCGTCGCCCGTGTCATCGCCCGGTCCGCCTCTCCGCCCGCCGCGCCCGGCACCTCGCCGCCCGCCTCGCCCCACAGCGTGCGCCACCGGGCGCGATATTCGAAAATTCTGGTGACCGGCCGGTGCGGTGGCCGATGTTCCATCGCGCCAGGGTGGTTGTCATATCTTCATTCACCTGATGAGATGGTGTATATGGATATGCACAGTGCTGCGGCCCCCCACGCGCCGCTCGTCCAGGTCGGCAAGGCCGACGTCAGCGCCGAGGACGTGCTGGCCGTCGCCCGGGGGAACGCCCGGGTCGAGATCGGACCCGACGCGCTCGCCGAGATGGCGGCCGCGCGCGCCCGGATCGAGGCCCTGGCCGCCGAACCGCGCCCCGTCTACGGCGTCTCCACCGGCTTCGGCGCCCTCGCCGTACGGCACATCAGCCCCGAGCTGCGCGCCCAGCTGCAGCGCTCGCTGGTGCGCTCGCACGCCGCCGGGATGGGCCCGGCGGTCGAGCGCGAGGTGGTCCGCGCGCTGATGTTCCTGCGCATGAAGACCCTCGCCAGCGGCCGCACCGGCGTGCGCCCGCTGGTCGCCGAGACCATGGCCGCGATCCTCAACGCCGGCATCACCCCGGTGGTCCGCGAGTTCGGCTCGCTCGGCTGCTCCGGCGACCTCGCGCCGCTCTCCCACTGCGCGCTCGTCCTCATGGGCGAGGGTGTGGCGACCGGCCCCGACGGCGTCGACAGGCCCGCCGGCGAACTGCTCGCCGCCGCCGGGATCGAGCCCGTCGAGCTGCTGGAGAAGGAGGGCCTGGCCCTCATCAACGGCACCGACGGCATGCTCGGCATGCTCGTCATGGCCATCGCGGACCTGCGGCGCCTGTTCACCACCGCCGACATCACCGCCGCGATGACCCTGGAGGCGCTGCTCGGCACCGACAAGGTGCTCGCCCCCGAGCTGCACGCACCGATCCGCCCGCACCCCGGGCAGGCGCTGTCCGCCGCCAACATGCTGGCCGTGCTCAAGGACTCCGGCCTCACCGGCCACCACCAGGACGACGCCCCGCGGGTCCAGGACGCCTACTCGATCCGCTGCGCCCCGCAGGTGGCCGGCGCCGGCCGCGACACCCTCGCGCACGCCCAGCTGGTCGCCTCCCGCGAGCTGGCCGCCTCGGTGGACAACCCGGTGGTGCTGCCGGACGGCCGGGTCGAGTCCAACGGCAACTTCCACGGCGCCCCGGTCGCCTACGTGCTGGACTTCCTCGCCATCGCCGCCGCCGACCTCGGCTCGATCGCCGAGCGCCGCACCGACCGGCTGCTCGACAAGGCCCGCTCGCACGGCCTGCCGGCCTTCCTGGCCGACGACCCGGGCGTGGACTCCGGTCTGATGATCGCCCAGTACACCCAGGCGGCGCTGGTCAGCGAGAACAAGCGGCTCGCCGTGCCGGCCTCGGTCGACTCGATCCCCTCCTCGGCCATGCAGGAGGACCACGTCTCGATGGGCTGGTCCGCCGCGCGCAAGCTGCGCCAGGCGGTGGAGAACCTCGGCCGCATCCTCGCCGTCGAACTCACCGCCGCCGCGCGGGCCCTGGAGATCCGGCAGCAGGCCGGCGCCAGCGGCGCCCCGGCGCCGGCCACGGCCGCGGCGATGGCCGCCGCCCGCGCCGCCGGGGTGGGCGGCGCCGGGCGCGACCGCTTCCTGTCGCCCGACCTGGAGTCCGCGGCCGCGCTGGTCGCCTCCGGCGAGCTGGTGCGGGCGGTCGAGCAGGTCACCGGGCCGCTGGCCTGACGGCCTGACGGCGGACGGACCGCGCGGAGAGCGGGTGGGACGGGTGACGGCGGCTCGGCGCCGGGCCCTGGCCCTAGTCCCACTCGCTCCGCGCGGCCGACGAGTGGCTCTTCTCCTCGCGGCGCTCGGCCCGCGCGGCCGAGACGTTGACGCCGACGATGCCGCCCCAGCAGACCAGCAGGCCCCAGAAGCCGGCGACGCCGCCGGAGATGGCGGACAGCGGGATGCCCAGGGCCATCGAGATCACCGGCAGCCGGGCGGCCGAACGGCCGAAGCGGTGCGGACCGTGCCCGTGCGGGCCGTAGGGACGGCCGGCCTCGGCCGGGGGGCCGTACCCGTCGGCCGGGCCGAGCCGCTCGCTGACCCGGCGCTCCACCCGGGCGTCCAGTCGGGCGTCGAGCCGGGAGAGGAAGGAGTCGACGAGCTCCGACTCGTACTCCTTGCCGAGCTCCTTGTGGGCCTGCAACGTGGCGTCCAGATCACGCCGCAGATCGTCCTGGCGAGTGTCCATGGACACCAGACTGCGCCCGCGGGGCCGGGCGGGTCCACCCGTTCGCCGGTATTCAGGGGGGTCTCAGGGGGATTTCAGGGTCACCCCGAGGCGGCCCGCGACCCGGGCGGGGCCGCATTCCGGACGTCTCAACCGGCGTCCCGTCGTACGAGACGTCTTTGCCAGCGGCGGTCCGCTGCTGCACAGTCGTCCGAACAGCTCGCATCCGGAGGTACCGCCATGACCGCCACCGACGACGCCGGCACGGTCGGTCCCTCCGCCCGGTTGCTCCAGCTCTTCGAGGGCCACCGGCTCACCCCCACCCAGCGGCGGATCGCGCACTCGCTGGTGCGGCACGCCACCGAGGCGCCGTTCCTCTCCAGCGTCGAGGTCGCCGAACTCGCCGGCGTCAGCCAGCCCTCGGTGACCCGCTTCGCGGTGGCCCTCGGCTACGACGGCTACCCGGCGCTGCGCAAGCAGTTGCGCGAACTGGGCGCCGGCGAGCCCGCCGCCCCCGAGACCCCGGCCGACGCCGTCCGCAACGAGCACCAGCAGGCCGTCCTCGCCGAGATCGAGCACCTGCGCCACCTCGCCGAACTGCTCGCCGACCCCGAGCCGATCACCCGCGCCGCCCGTCTGCTCGCCGCCTCCCGCCCGCTGCCGGTGCTCGGCCTGCGCGCCGCCTCGGCGCAGGCGCGCGGCTTCGCGTACTTCGCCGCCAAGGTGCACCCGGACGTCCGGCTGCTCGACGAGGGCGGCAGCATGCTCGCCGACCGCCTCGAACAGGCCGCCGCGGCCGGCGCGAGCGTGCTGCTCTGCTTCGCCCTGCCGCGCCACCCGCGCGAGCTGATGGACGCCCTGGCGGTGGCCCGCGACTGCGGACTGACCGTCATCACCGTGGCCGACAGCGTCTTCGCGCCGGTCGCCAAGCTCTCCGACCTGATGCTGCCGGCCGCCGTCGGCACCGGCCTGGTGTTCGACACGGCCTGTGCGCCGATGATGCTCGGCCGGGTGCTGCTGCAGACCATGTGCGACGAACTCCCGGGCGCCGAGGCGCGACTGGAGGCCATCGAGCAGTCGGCGGCGGCCCGCGGACTGTTCCTGGAGTAGGGCGCCCCCGGCCCGAGCACCGGCCCCGCCGACCGTGCGCGCAGGTTGGCGATCCGCCCGGGGCGGGCATCACTCCAGTCAGGGGGTGCCGCCATGCGCGTGATCCACGAGATGAAGTTCGTCGGCCGGCTCGCCTCCGGAGCCGACGAGTGGTCCTGCCCGACCTGCGGACGCCGCGTCACCCTGCGCCGTCTGCCCGATCCCGAACTCACCGTCCTCGACCCGGGCGACGAGAGTGTCGTCCACGTCGGCGTGATCGAACCCGACGCCCGCGCCGCCGCGGCCGCCGCACAGTACGGCCTCGGCCCCGTCCAGGAGATCCCCCGCCCGCCCCGCGCCTCCGTCCCCGACGACGCCGACCGCCGCTGGCTGGAGGAGATCGGCATCCACTGGGACGACGACGCCGCGGCGTGAGGGCACGGGGATCACATGGTCCCCGCGGTCCTCCCGAGGGCGTGATCGAACCCGGCGAAGAGAAGAGCGGACAAACGCTCACGGATTTCCATGGTCGTGCGGGCGATCTCCTCGTGCACCGAGGCCTTCTCCGCCAGTGTGTCGAGCACGGTGCAGATGTGCTCGGCCTCGTCCGGGGGAGGAACGGCGACAGGGAGCTGTGCCAGGACGGCTACCGAGATGCTCGGGATGCCGACACCCCGGGGGGTCTCCCGCCCGATCCAGGTTCTGGCCTGAGGACTGTTCAGATAGTGCACCAAGTAGCGCCCCAGCTCGGGCGTACGGAGTCGCAGGCGCAGGAGGTTGCTGGTGAAGAGCCACTGGGCCTCGGCTTCGGAGACCCGGGCAGCTCGGCCCGGCGAACCGGTGCGTACGCAGAGGATGTCGCCGACCGCGAGCCGGTACCCGGAGACCTTGGTGCTGTCCTCTTCGGGCACATGGGCCAGATCGTGGTGGACGATCTCGCCGCGGTGGCCGATGTTCATGGGGCGCAGCAGGGGGATACCGCGCTCGGCGCGATTGGCCGGCGCCGCCAAGTGGCCGGGACCCGAATGGATTTCACAAAGATCACCGAGCAGAGTGCTCGCCCAGCCGGCGGCGGACGGTACTGGCGAGGAGGGCGTCATGTCATTCCGTTCAGCAGCTGCTTGACCTGCTCATCCACATCCTGCGCCTGCCCATGGAGTCGGCGCAGCCGCTCGTACAGCTGCCCGATGTCGGTCAGGACGCTTTCGGGGTCCGGGATCTTGTCGTCGGATGGGCGTACGTAGCGGGTGGGCTCGAGCGCGAAGTCGTTGTCACGCAGTTCGGCGAACGTGGCCTTGCCGCTGGACCATGTCGCCGTGCGACGACCCTCGAACCCGCGGGGAGCCCGGCGCCAGGAGCGGTACTCGCTGATCACGTCCGTGATGTCCGCATCGGTGAGTGCCCGCAGGGTCCTGGTCACCATGGAACCGGCGTCGTGCGCGTCGAGGAAGAACACATCTGTGGTGTGGTCATCGTTCGGACAGCGCAGCAGCCACAGACTGACCGCCACACCGGTCGAACTGAAGAGGTTGCGCGGAAGGGCGATCACGGCGTCCACGGCACCGGCCCCCAGCAACCGCCCGCGGATGTCCTTCTCCCGGCCTCGGCGGAACGCCGCTCCGTTGGCCATGACGACGACAGCCCTGCCACCGGGGGCCAGGGACTCGACGACGTGCTGGAGCCAGCCCAGATCCGCGTTGTGGCGCGGTGGAGCGCCGAAGGGCCAGTCGTACTGGTCGAAACCCGTGCCGTAGCGGGCTCGCATGCTGAACGGCGGGTTGCTGAGGACGAGGTCGTACATCCTGCGGGCGGCTGCGGCCGGCGGGGCGGGGAGATCGTGGTCCAGCCGGCTCTTGAACGGAACGTCGTGCAGGCCGAGGTTCAGAGCGGTGACGAACTGGTGGTACTGGACGGGAGTGGAGACGACGGCCTCGTAGGTGGGCGTGACCCGGGTGCGTGCTCGCGCGAACTCGGTGAGCAGCTCGCCGGAGCGGCAGTACGGGTCGTACACCTTCGTCGGAGTCGATCGGTCGGTCGCCAGTTCCACCATGAGCCGTCGTAGCGAGGGCGGGGTGACGAGTTCCGAGCTGCGCGGGCCCTCCCGTTCAGCGGTGACCAGGAGAAGGTGTTCGAAGAGCTCGGCCGCCTGAGCGCGGCTGTCGAGGCTGTTGATGATCCACTCGGCGTGGCCCAGTGCGCGGAGGTCGGACTCGCTCAGCTGGTCGTCGAGCCGCATCAGCAGCGAATCGCCGACCGGTCGGGCTTCCTCGGGAAGCAACCGGGAGAACCGGTGAAACCAGTTACGGTCCCAGCGGGCTTCCTGGTGCGAGGCTCGCCATTCCTCGGGCATGAGGCCACGGACGAACACGAGGATCAGAAGGATCTGCAGGTATTCGCTCGCCCTCCCGGTCTGTCGCCATGGCTCGAAGGGCGCACCCAACAGCGCGTGCGCCATCCGTTCCGATTGCGCCGCGTCATGTCCGTGTGCCGCCGTGCCGGCTCGGTCGTCGATCGCGGGCAGCTGCACGGAACGGCGGAACCGGTCGCCGTAGGTGGTTCCCGCTGCCTCGCCGGGGAGTAGCGACCGAACCGGAATGACGCGGGTCGACAGCCACGCGGCCACCTCCTGGCCCCGGAACAGCTCGCTGCCCTCGACCGCCACCGGCCGGGGGTAGTCGCTGTGCCGCCGTTCCCAGTTGGTGACGGCGGGCCGCTTCACCCCGGCGTATTCGGCGATCTCCGAGCGGGAGAACAGCGGTTCGGCTGCTTCTGTCATCGGTTCCTCCCTGTCCGTCCGGTCAGAACTGTGGTGTCCGCAGTCCCGCACAGGTGTCCTGGCGGTTCTTGAGCACGGTCGGCGTCCGGTCCATCCGCAGGACCTCCTGCGCGAGCTCGGGGTCGAGGGTGCCCAGCAGGCGATGGAGGGTGGTGTGGGCGGCTTCGAGGTCGAGGTGGTGGATCGGCTCCTGGTGGCTGATCCGGTTGCGCAGCTCACGCATGCTGTTGAACTGGCCGTGCAGCGAGTCCCGACGCCCGACGCCCCGCGGGAAGGCGCGGTGAAGCGTGGGCACCCAGAACGTCCGGTCATGCCGGCTGGACAGCAGCTTGACCCAGAAGCCGAACGACAGCCCCGCCACGATGTCGTCGGCGGTTGCCGGAGGGCGGCTCCGGTGCACCCGGTCCTGGCGAGCCTTGTCGACCAGCCGGATGCCGTGCGGGTCCAGCGGGGCGGCCGACCACCAGTCCGCGCGGGCGTACTTCTGCCGCAAGGTGTTGTGAAGCGCGTTCCGAAGGGCGACCTCCAGGAACTGCAGCGGCGCGTAGAACGCCCCGGACGCCTCGATGTTCCACCAGTACAGCCGGGAGCCCTCGGCGATGCCGCCGGCGGCCACAGCGTAGGAGTCGAGTCGCGGCTGCGACAGGCTGCGCAGCATCCAGGGCGCCCACTCGCCGGTGTCCATTGGAGTCCCCCCTGGGATCTTGCGGGACCGTTGAAGCCCCGAGGATGAGTGGTAGTGTCGATCGGGTAAGCCCCGGGTCGCCTCTGAATTCAAGCCGCCCGGGGCACTGCTGTTTCTTGCGCGTCGGCAGCCCCGCGCTCCCGGTGTCCGTGCGGCGTGATCAGCCGCGCGAGCACCTTCCCCGGCACCGGAGACGTTACTGCGTCATCCGCCCGCGATCAAGTGCATTGCGATGAGCTGATTCTTGTTAACCCCTCCTGGGGCTTCAGGGGCGGATGGTCTGCAGGGGGCGGCCGCTGCCGTCGCTCAGCGAGAAGAACGACCACCCATTGCGAGCGCCCGAGACCTTGGGGTTGTGGTGGTTGATGATCGCCCTGGCCGCGGAGCTCGGAGTCCTGTGCGAGGTGCCCTTCAGGGGGCCGGAGGTGATGTCCACCCGTCCGGTCACCGGGTCGAACAGGGCTTCGGTGAGGAAACCCTCGTACTGCGCGTGGATCGCCACCCGCTTGTCGCCCGTCGGCCTCGATTCGGTGGGTATCGCCTCCCGGGTGTGCACCGGACTGGCCTCCTGCACCAGTCGGGCGACGACCTGCCCCGGCGTGATCCCGGCCATCCGTGCTGCGAACTCCAGTGCCCTGGCGGTCTGGATGTCGACCTCTACGTGCGGCACTTTTCTCCCTTCGTCGAACCGTGCTTGACTAGAGTAGCAGATGCTTCAGGCAGGACTGGGCAGCACTGGCAATTCTTCAATCTGCTCAGCGTGCAGCCTCTGGTCGGGGGCTGGATGTTTGGTTATATTCAGCCAGGTCGAGAGTGAATGAGTTCATCCGCAAGGAGGCCGGGACATGGTGCAGCAGGCGAGCGGACCCCGTGAGGTGCGGGCGGCGCGGGGGACGGGGCTGACGGCGCAGGGGTGGCAGCAGGAGGCGGCCCTGCGGATGCTGATGAACAACCTCGATCCCGAGGTGGCCGAGCACCCGTCGAAGCTGGTCGTGTACGGGGGCACCGGGAAGGCGGCGCGCGACTGGCGGTCCTTCGACGCCATGGTGCGCACGCTGCGGGGGCTCAAGCAGGACGAGACCATGCTGGTGCAGTCCGGGCGGCCGGTGGGCGTCATGCAGACCCACGAGTGGGCGCCGCGCGTGCTGATCGCCAACTCCAACCTGGTCGGCGACTGGGCCAACTGGGAGGAGTTCCGCCGGCTGGAGAGCCTCGGGCTCACCATGTACGGGCAGATGACCGCCGGGTCGTGGATCTACATCGGCACCCAGGGCATCCTCCAGGGCACCTACGAGACCTTCGCCGCCGTCGCGAACAAGCGGTTCGAGGGCACCCTGGAGGGCACCATCACCCTCACCGCCGGCCTCGGCGGCATGGGCGGCGCCCAGCCGCTGGCCGTCACCATGAACGGCGGCGTGGCGATCTGTATCGACTGCGACCCGTCCCGGATCGCCCGCCGGATCGAGCACCGCTATCTGGACGTCGAGGCCAAGGACCTCTCCCACGCGCTGGAGCTCGCCACCGCCGCCCGCGACAAGCGGCAGCCGCTCTCCATCGGCGTGCTCGGCAACGCCGCCGAACTGGTCCCGCAGCTGCTCGCGATGGACGCGCCGATCGACATCGTCACCGACCAGACCAGCGCCCACGACCCGCTGAGCTACCTGCCGGTCGGCGTCGCCTTCGACGACATGGCGACCTACGCCGCCGAGAAGCCCGCCGAGTTCACCCGGCGCGCCCGCGAGTCGATGGCCCGGCACGTCGAGGCGATGGTCGGCTTCCAGGACCGCGGCGCCGAGGTGTTCGACTACGGCAACTCGATCCGCGGCGAGGCCCAGCTGGCCGGCTACGACCGCGCCTTCGCCTTCCCCGGCTTCGTCCCCGCCTACATCCGCCCGCTGTTCTGCGAGGGCAAGGGCCCGTTCCGCTGGGCGGCGCTCTCCGGCGACCCGCAGGACATCCACAAGACCGACAAGGCCGTCCTCGACCTCTTCCCGGAGAACGAGTCGCTGCACCGCTGGATCAGGATGGCCCAGGAGAAGGTGCACTTCCAGGGCCTGCCGGCGCGCATCTGCTGGCTCGGCTACGGCGAGCGCGACAAGGCCGGCGAGCGGTTCAACGACATGGTGGCGAGCGGCGAGCTGTCCGCGCCGATCGTCATCGGCCGCGACCACCTGGACTGCGGCTCGGTCGCCTCCCCCTACCGGGAGACCGAGGCGATGCTGGACGGCTCCGACGCGATCGCCGACTGGCCGCTGCTCAACGCCATGGTCAACGTCGCCTCCGGCGCGTCCTGGGTCTCCATCCACCACGGCGGCGGCGTCGGCATCGGCCGCTCGATCCACGCCGGACAGGTCACCGTCGCCGACGGCACCGCGCTGGCCGGCGAGAAGATCCGCCGGGTGCTCACCAACGACCCGGGCATGGGCGTCATCCGGCACGTCGACGCCGGCTACGACCGGGCCGCCGAGGTGGCCGACGAGCGCGGCGTGCGCGTCCCCATGGCCGAGCAGAGCCCGACGGGCGAGCTGTGACGCCGTCCTTCGAGGAGATGTGGGCGGAGCTGCTCCCCGTGGGCCGCTCCGCCGCGTCCGGCGGCTACCGCCGGTTCGCCTGGAACACCGCCGACGCCGAGTGCCGCGCCTGGTTCGAGCAGCAGGCCCGCGACCGCGGCCTCGCCTACGAGCTGGACCGCAACGGCAACCAGTGGGCCTGGCTGGGCGATCCGGACGAGGGCGGCGCCGTCGTCACCGGCTCGCACCTGGACTCCGTCCCCGACGGCGGCGCCTTCGACGGCCCGCTCGGGGTGGTGTCCGCCTTCGCGGCGCTGGACGAACTGCGCACCCGGGGCGCGCGGTTCGCCAGGCCGCTGGCGATCGTCAACTTCGGCGACGAGGAGGGCGCCCGGTTCGGCGTCGCCTGCATCGGCTCCCGCCTGACCGCCGGCGTGCTGAGCCGGGAGGCCGCGTACGAGCTGCGCGACGCCGACGGCGTCCGGCTGCCCGACGCGATGGAGCGGGCCGGCCAGGACCCCACCGCGATCGGCGCCGACCGCGAACGGCTGGCCCGGATCGGCGCCTTCGTCGAACTCCACGTCGAGCAGGGCCGCCACCTCGCCGAGCAGCGGCCGGTCGGCGTCGCCTCGGCGATCTGGCCGCACGGCCGCTGGCGGTTCGACTTCCACGGCGAGGCCAACCACGCCGGCACCACCCGGATCGAGGACCGCCGCGACCCGATGCTGACCTACGCCACCACCGTGCTCGCCGCCCGCAAGAAGGCGCGGCTCGCGGGCGCGCTGGCCACCTTCGGCAAGGTCGCCGTCGAACCCAACGGCACCAACGCGATCGCCTCCCTGGTCCGCGGCTGGCTGGACTCCCGGGCGGCCGACGAGCCCACCCTCACCGCGCTGGTCGCGGAGATCGAGCGCACCGCCGCCGAGCGCGGCGAGCGCGACGGCGTCCGGGTCGAGCTGACCCGCGAGTCGTACACCCCGGTGGTGGACTTCGACGGCCCGCTGCGCGACCGCCTCGCCGCCGTGCTGGGCGGCGCCCCCGTGCTGCCCACCGGCGCGGGACACGACGCCGGAATCCTGGCATCGGCCGTGCCGACCGCCATGCTGTTCGTACGGAACCCGAGCGGCGTCTCGCACTCCCCGGCGGAGCACGCCGAGACGGCCGACTGCCTGGCCGGCGTCGCCGCCCTCGCCGACGTACTGGAGGACCTGGCGTGTCAGTAGGCCGTGCCGGAGGCGCGCAAATGACAACCTTCTGGGCGCAGTACGCCTGGCTGCCGCACGTCAACGGGCCGGTGGTCGAGCAGGACGTCCTGATCAACACCGGCGCCGGCGGCAAGATCGCCAAGGTGCAGCCGGACAGCGGGCCCTGCCCGCCCGGCGCGGTCCGGCTGGCGGGCCTGCTGCTGCCGGGCCAGGCCAACGCGCACTCGCACGCCTTCCACCGGGCGCTGCGCGGCCACGTCCAGGTCGGCTCCGGCACCTTCTGGACCTGGCGCGACACCATGTACCGGTTCGCCGGCGCGCTCGACCCGGACCGCTACCTGGCGCTCGCCACCGCCGTCTACGCGGAGATGGCGCTCGCCGGGATCACCGCCGTCGGCGAGTTCCACTACCTGCACCACGCGCCCGGCGGCGTCCGCTACGACGACCCCAACGCGATGGGCGAGGCGCTGATCGAGGCCGCCGCCCGGGCCGGCATCCGGATCACCCTGCTCGACACCTGCTACCTGTCCTCCGGCTTCGGCGCCGAGCCGACCAGGCCGCAGCGCCGGTTCAGCGACGGGGACGCCGACGCCTGGGCCGAGCGGGCCGCCGCCCTGCGCCCGCGCGAGCACGCCCGGATCGGCGCCGCCATCCACTCGGTGCGCGCCGTGCCCGCCGAGCAGCTCGCCACCGTCGCCCACTGGGCGGCGGGGCGCCGGGCGCCGCTGCACGTCCACCTCTCCGAGCAGACCGCCGAGAACGACGCCTGCCTCGCCGCGCACGGCGTCACCCCGACCCGGCTGCTCGCCGACCACGGCGTGCTCGGCCCGCGCACCTCGGCCGTGCACGCCACCCACCTCACCGAGGAGGACGTCAAGCTGCTCACCGACTCCTCCACCACCGTGTGCATGTGCCCCACCACCGAGCGGGACCTCGCCGACGGCATCGGCCCGGCCCGGCAACTGGCCTCCGCCGGCTGCCCGGTCACCCTCGGCAGCGACAGCCACGCCGTCATCGACCCGTTCGAGGAGGCCCGGGCGCTGGAGCTGGACGAGCGGCTGCGCACCCGCACCCGCGGCCACTGGACGGCGAACGCGCTGCTGCGGGCCGGGTCGGAGGACGGGCACGCCTCGCTCGGCTGGCCCGAGGCCGGGCGGATCGAGGCGGGCGCGCCGGCCGACTTCACGGTGATCGCGCTGGACTCGGTGCGCACCGCCGGCCCCGCGCCGCGGCTCGGTGCGGAGATCGCGGTGTTCGCGGCCTCGGCGGCGGACGTCCGGCACGTGGTGGTCGGCGGGCGGCAGGTCGTCCGGGACGGCGTCCACCTGCTGGTGCCGGACGTGCCGGGCGCGCTGAAGTCCTCGATCGACGCCCTGAGCTGCTGAGCCGTTGCCTCCCCGAAAGGTATGACGTGACCTCCCCGAGCATTCCGAGCACGCTGATCACCGGCATCGGCACGCTGGTCACCAACGACCCCGCGTACGGGACCGGGCCGGTGGGCCTGCTCGCCGACGCGGCGGTGGTGATCGACGGCGACACGGTCGCCTGGGTCGGCCCGGCCGCCGAGGCGCCCGCCGCCGACGAGCGGGTCGACGCGGCGGGCCGCGCCCTGCTGCCCGGCTTCGTCGACTCGCACGCCCACCTGGTGTTCGCCGGCGACCGCACCGCCGAGTTCAACGCCCGGATGTCCGGGCAGTCCTACTCGGCGGGCGGCATCCGCACCACGGTGGCCGCCACCCGGGCGGCCGCCGACGCCGAGCTGGACGCCAACCTGGCCCGGCTGGTGCGCGAGGCGCTGCGCCAGGGCACCACGCTGGTCGAGTGCAAGTCCGGCTACGGGCTCACCGTCGAGGACGAGTCCCGGGCGCTGCGGATCGCCTCCTCGTACACGCCGGAGACCACCTACCTGGGGGCGCACGTGGTGGCCCCCGAGTTCGCGGACGACCCGGCCGGCTACGTCGAGCTGGTCACCGGGCCGATGCTGGACGCCTGCGCCCCGTACGCCCGCTGGGTGGACGTGTTCTGCGAGAAGGGCGCCTTCGACGGCGACCAGGCGCGGGCGATCCTCACCGCCGGGACGGCGCGCGGGCTGACGCCCCGGGTGCACGCCAACCAGCTGACGTACGGTCCGGGCGTGCAGCTGGCCGTCGAGCTGGGGGCGGCCTCGGCCGACCACTGCACCCACCTGACCGACGAGGACGTGGCCGCGCTGGCCGGCTCCTCGACGGTGGCGACGCTGCTGCCGGGCGCCGAGTTCTCCACCCGGGCGGTCTACCCGGACGCGCGCCGGCTGCTGGACGCGGGGGCGGTGGTGGCGCTGTCCACCGACTGCAACCCGGGCTCCAGCTTCACGAGTTCGATGGCGTTCTGCATCGCGGTGGCGGTGCGCGAGATGGGCATGACGCCGGACGAGGCCCTCTGGTCGGCGACGGCGGGCGGCGCGCGGGCGCTGCGGCGGAGCGACGTCGGCGCGGTGATGGTGGGCGCCCGGGCGGATCTCCAGCTGCTGGACGCGCCCTCGCACGTGCACCTGGCCTACCGGCCGGGCGTGCCGCTGACGGCGGCGGTCTGGCGAGCGGGCGTGCGCGAGGTCTGAGCGCGCCCGCGGTGACGGCGGCGGCGGGGCCGGGGCGGACGCCTCCGGCCCCGCCGCCGTCGCTAGGCGATCTCCAGCGAGCGGCGCAGGAAGTGGAGCTGGTGGTGGAGCAGGTGCTCCGCCACCGCTTCGTCGCTCGGCGAGTGGCCGGCGCCGACGAGGGGCAGGAACTCGTGCGGGCGCCCGGCCGCGAGCAGCGCGGCGGACAGCCGCAGGGCGTGGACGGGCAGCACGTTGTCGTCGGCGAGGCCCTGGATCAGCAGCAGCGGACGCCGCAGCCCGGGGGCGTCGGGCAGCAGCGAGGCGGCGTCGTACCGCTCGGGGTGCTCGTCGGGGTGGCCGAGGAACCGTTCCTTCCAGTGGGTGTCGTAGAGCCGGTGCTCGGTGGGGGCGGCCCCGGCGACGGCGGCGTGGAAGACGTCGGGGCGGCGCAGCACGGCGAGGGCGGCGAGGAAGCCGCCGAAGGACCAGCCGCGGATGGCGACCCGGTCGAGGTCGAGCAGTCCGGGGCGCAGCGCGGCGGTCGCGTGCAGGGCCTCGACCTGGTCGGCGAGGGCGGGGTCGGCGACGTCCGCGAAGACGGTCTTCTCCCAGCGCGGGCCGCGCCCGGGGGTGCCGCGGCCGTCGATGGCGAGTACGGCGAAGCCCTGGTCGGCGAACCACTGGGAGGTGAGGTCCCACCAGTGCGGGGCGGCGGTGACCTTCTGCATCGCGGGCCCGCCGTAGGGGTCGAGCAGGACGGGCAGCGGGCCGTCGCCGGGGCGGTGGCCGGCGGGCAGGAAGAGCGTGGCGCGCAGCTCGCGGGGGCCGAGCCGGAGGTGTTCGGGGCGGGCGGTGAGGACGGGGGTCTCGGCGTGCGAGGCGATGACGCGGGCGGGGGCCCCGTCGCGGTGGACGGTGATGCGGCCGGTGGGCGCGCCGGGCGTGCGCGCGGTGTGGACGAGCGTGCCGTCGCGGCGCGCGCCGGTGTGCACGCCGGGCTCGTCGCTCAGCCGGACGGCGCCCGCGACCTGGTCCCACGACCAGAGGTGGGTCTCGGTCGGCTCGTCCGAGGCGGTGAAGAGCACCTGCTCGCCGTCGGTGCCGAGCACGGTGCGTATCTGGAGGCCGGGCGGGGTGACGGGCTTGCCGTCGACGGTGAGGTGCCGGGTCTCGCCCCGGTCGGCGCAGTCGACGAGCGCGCCGGCGGCGGTGCGGGCGGGCAGACCGGGGAGCAGTTCGACCCAGTGCTCGTCGCGCCGCTCGGCGAGGACGCGGGTGGCGCCGTCGGCGGGGTCGACCGCGAGGGTGAGCACGGTGCGCTGGTCACGGCTCTGCACGGCGGCGTACGGGCCGTGGCCGTCCCAGCCGGCGGCGGCGAGGTACTCGTACCCGGCCCGGTCCCAGCGGACCTCGGTGCGCCCGCCGTCGAGACCGAGCAGCCAGAGGGTGACCTCGGCGTTGTCGGTGCCGGCCAGGGGGTAGCGGATGACGCGCGGCGGGCGGGCGGGGTCGGCCGGGTCGGCGAGGTGCAGACGGCTCAGCGGGCGCTCGTCGACCCGGGCGACCAGCAGCCGGGTGCCGTCGGGGGACCACCAGTGGGCCCGGTCGCGGTGCATGGACTCGGCGGCGACGTGGTCGGGCACGCCGTAGCGGACCTCGGGGTGCCCGGGTTCGGCGAGCGCGCGGTCCTCGGCGCCGTCGGCGGTGACGACCCGCAGCGCGCCGCCGCCGACGTAGGCGATCCGGTGGCCGGCGGGGTCGGGGCGCGGGTCGTACACCTCGGTGGCGGTGGGGACCAGGCGGACCTCGCCGGTGGCGGTGTCGGCGAGCCACAGCCCGCCGCCCAGGGCGAAGGCGGCGAGCCGCCCGGCGGCGTCGGTGGCGTAGGCGGTGATGCCGCCGACGTGGACGCGGGCGCGTTCGCGGCGGATCCGTTCGGCCTCCGGCAGCTCGGCCTCGGAGGGCTCGGCGCCGAGGGCGGCGGGGTCGGCGAGCAGGCGTTCCTCGCCGCTGTCGGTGTCCAGGGCCCAGAGGCAGGTGACGGGGTCGTCGCCGGCCCGGCTGCGCAGGAAGAGCACGGTGCGTCCGCCGGCGCCGACGGCCGGCCGGGTGGGGGCGCCGAGGGCGAGGCGCCGGGTGCGGGCGAGCTGGCGGGGGAGCGAATCGGTCGGCACGGGATCGGTCGACACGGAGTCGGTCGGCCCGGAGTCGGTGGGCACGGGAAGGGTGGGCACGGGATCGGTCGGTACGGGATCGGTCGGCATGGGGCACCATAGGCACACCCGTGGACCCGCCGTCGAGGGGAAAAAGCGACCGGGGCCGTCGCGGATCTCAGGAATCCGCGACGGCCCCGGGGCCGGGTGGGGTGGGGCGGGCGTCAGTGCACGTCGCCCATCAGCCGCACGACGTTGCGGCGGTACATGTAGAGGGCCGCGCCGGCGACGATCGCCATGCCGCCCTGGACCGCGAAGTACCAGGTGGAGCCGACCACGCTGTCGCCGAGGACGAGCTGGAAGATGGCCGCGACGCAGTCGCCCGCGGTGACGGCGAGGAACCAGACGCCCATCATCTGGCTGGCGTACTTGGTGGGCGCCAGCTTGGTGGTGACGGACAGGCCGACGGGGGAGAGGGTCAGCTCGCCGACGGTCTGGACCAGGTAGACCATGGCCAGCCAGAGCGGCGTGACCTTGGCGTCGCCGGAGGCGGCGGCCATGGCCAGCATCATGACCATGAACGAGAGGCCGATCATCAGCAGGCCGAAGGAGAACTTCGCCGTGGTGCTGGGGTTCTTGGAGCGGCGGGCGAGCGCCACCCAGATCCAGGCGAAGACCGGGGCCAGGGCCATGATGTACAGCGGGTTGAGCGACTGGAACCAGCTGGACGGGAAGTCGAAGCCGAACAGCGTGGACGAGGTGTGGTCCTGGGCGAAGATGTTCAGCGTCGAGCCGGACTGGTCGTAGATCATCCAGAACACGGCGGCGGCGACGAAGAACCAGATGTAGCCGCTCATCCGGGACTGCTCGGTCTCGTCGAGGTCCTTGTCGCGCTTCACCTTGGCGAAGACGAAGACCGGGATCGCCAGGCCGGCGATGGACAGCGGCCAGATCGCCCAGTTGATGGTGAAGTGGCCGGTCAGCGCGACGATCGCGTAGAAGACGGCGGCGGCGGCGAGCCAGAGGCCGGCCTTCTTGAAGATGGCGCTCTTCTCGGCGGCCGGGATCGGCGAGGTGACCACGTCGCTCTTGGCGCTCAGGTGGCGGGTGCCGAGCAGGAACTGGGTGAGGCCCAGCGCCATGCCGACGCCGGCGAGGGCGAAGCCCAGGTGCCAGTCGACGTTCTGGCCGATGGTGCCGATGACCAGCGGGGCGACGAAGGCACCGAGGTTGATGCCCATGTAGAAGATCGTGAAGCCGCCGTCCCGGCGCGGGTCGTTGGGCCCGTCGTAGAGGTGGCCGACCATCGTGGAGATGTTCGCCTTGAGCAGGCCGGAGCCGAGCGCGATGAACGCGAGGCCGACGAAGAACGAGACGCTGGCCGGCAGCGCCAGCAGGAAGTGGCCGATCATGATGATCGAGCCACCGAGGGCGACGGTCTTCCGGGCGCCGAGGAAGCGGTCGGCGATCCAGCCGCCCGGGAGGGCCAGCAGGTAGACCATCGCGGTGTACACGCTGTACACCGCGCTCGCGACGGCGAGCTTCATGCCGAGACCGCCGTCGGCGACGGAGGCGGTCATGTAGAGCACCAGCAGGGCACGCATGCCGTAGTAGCTGAAGCGCTCCCACATCTCGCTCATGAAGAGCGTGGCGAGGCCCCGGGGGTGCCCGAGGAAGGTCTTGCCGCCGGGAGAGACCGACTGTACGTCGGACTCCATGGTCGTAGACGCCATGTGTAGTGGTTCCTTGCCTGACAGCGTCCGCCAAGGGGGGTGGCGGCGGACGTGGACAGAACCACTCTACGTGGCGACATTTGGCGTTATCAGCTGACAAAACATGCTCATTAGGTATGCCGATGGTAAAAACCGCAACAGATTCGCTTCGATGATCCATGGTAAGACCGGCCAAATTCCTTCAGTTGCAAGATCAAAACGGAAGATCTTCACCGAACGGGCGGGCCGGGCGTGTCGGTTGGGGTGCGATTGCACTCCGTATAACGATCACGCAGTGTGAACTACCTCACGGCGCCAACGGGCATTCCCCGGCCGACTACCATCACCACATGACCTGTGTGCTGCTCGCCGAGGACGACCCGGCGATCTCCGAACCGCTCGCCCGCGCACTGCGCCGCGAGGGATACGAGGTGCTCGTCCGCGAGGACGGGCCGTCCGCACTGGCCGCGGGCCTCGGCGAGGAGGTCGACCTCGTCGTCCTCGACCTCGGCCTGCCCGAGATGGACGGGCTGGAGGTCTGCCGCCGGCTGCGCGCCGACGGCCGCAGCTGCCCCGTCCTGGTGCTCACCGCCCGCGCCGACGAGGTCGACACGGTGGTCGGCCTGGACGCCGGCGCCGACGACTACGTCACCAAGCCCTTCCGCCTCGCCGAACTGCTCGCCCGCGTCCGGGCCCTGCTCCGGCGCGGCAACGTCGACCAGCTCACCACCGGTGCGCACGGCGTCAAGATCGACATCGAGTCGCACCGCGCCTGGCTCGGCGAGGAGGAGCTCACCCTCTCCGCCAAGGAGTTCGAGCTGCTGCGGGTGCTCGTCCGGGACGCCGGCCGGGTGGTCACCCGCGAGGAGATCATGCGGCAGGTCTGGGACACCACCTGGTGGACCTCCACCAAGACCCTGGACATGCACATCTCCTGGCTGCGCAAGAAGCTCGGCGACGACGCCGCCAACCCCCGCTACATCGCCACCGTGCGCGGGGTGGGCTTCCGGTTCGAGAAGAATTAGCCCCGACAGGGGCAGGTACCACCACGGGGAGCGGCAGCGTGAAACGCCGGATGATCAACTCGCTGCTGTGCGTCGTCCTCGTGGTGGTCGTGGTGTTCTGCGTCCCGCTCGCCCTGGTCGAGAAGCGCACCATCGTCAACAGCGCGCAGGACCGGGTGGACGCCGCCGCGGTCCGGGTGCTCGCCCTGGTGGAGAACCGGCTCGCCGCCAAGGAGCCGGTCACCGGCGACAAGTTCGCCAACCAGGTCTCCGAGGGCCAGTACGTCGAGGTCGACATCCCCGGCCAGGGGGTCGTCTCCAGCGGCGGCCGGCCCGAGAGCGGCCACCTGCTCAAGGCCGTCGAACGCGGCGCCAGCGGCGAGACCGTCACCGTCGAGCAGTCCCGCGAGGCGGTCGACCACGAGATCGCCAACATGCTGCTGCTGCTCGGCGTGGTCGCGCTGCTCGCCGTGCAGGCCGCCGTCGCCCTCGCCGTCTGGCAGGCCAAGCGGCTGGCCCGCCCGCTCACCGACCTCGCCGAGACCGCCGAACGGCTCGGCTCCGGCGACCCGCGCCCGCGCGACCGCCGCTACGGCGTGCCCGAACTCGACCGGGTCGCCGAGGTGCTCGACACCAGCGCCGAGCGGATCGCCCGGATGCTCACCGCCGAACGCCGGCTCGCCGCCGACGCCTCGCACCAGCTGCGCACCCCGCTGACCGCGCTCTCCATGCGGCTGGAGGAGATCACCGCGGTCGCCGAGGAGCCGGAGACTGTCAAGGAGGAGGCCACCATCGCCCTCCAGCAGGTCGAGCGGCTCACCGACGTCGTCCAGCGGCTGCTCACCACCCAGCGCGACCCGCGCAGCCCCACGGCCGTCGCCTTCGACCTCGACGACGTGGTCAAGCAGCAGGTCGAGGAGTGGGGGCCGTCGCTGCGCGGCACCGGCCGGGTGCTCCAGGTCGAGGGCCTGCACGGGGTCATCGCCGTCGGCACCCCCGGCACGGTCGCCCAGGTGCTGGCCACCCTGATCGAGAACTCGCTGATGCACGGCGCCGGCACGATCACCCTGCGGGTGCGGCCGTCAGGGACGTCGGTGGTCGTCGAGGTGCAGGACGAGGGGCCCGGGGTGCCGGCCGAGCTGGGCAACCGGGTCTTCGAACGCGCGGTCAGCGGCCGCAACTCGACCGGCATCGGCCTCGCCGTCGCCCGCGACCTCGCGGAGGCGGACGGCGGGCGGCTGGAGCTGCTCTCGCTGCGGCCGGCGGTGTTCGCGCTCTTCCTGGGCCGCAGCCAGCGCGAGGGGTGACCGGGGGCGCGGGGCGTGCGGGCCGGCGTCAGCGCTTGGCGTCCCGGACCACGTCCAGGTCGGTGAAGGTGGGCGGCGCGTCGCAGAGCGCGACCATCTCGCGGTAGACCCGGTCGGTCTCCGGCAGGCCCGAGTTGCGCATCGCGGCCTCGTACGACGGGAACTCGACGATCTCCACCACGTGCCGCGGGTCGGAGCGGTCGGTGGCGACCATCGCGTGGTCGACGGTCCGCCGGCCCTCGGTCTGGTCCATCCAGCGGTCCAGCAGGCCGTTGAACTCTTCGAGGTGGTCGGTCCGGCAGTCGATGATCTGGACGAAGGTCATGGCGAGCCTCCTGCGTCCCCCGCGGCCTCGATCGTTCGCCGACCGTGCTCGCCCTCCGTCACCACTGTCCTCCCGCGGCGGCCGGGGCGGCAACCGGAGGGCCGTCGGGGCCGGCCCGGGGAGGGCGGGGGAGGGCCGGGCTACTCGGCCTTGGCGAACCGGATCTGCTCGGCGGCCAGCATCAGCTCGGCCTGGGCGACCACGCCGGCGGCCGGCGCGTCCGCGGCCGGCTCGCTACGGGCCGCGGCGAGCTGCTCCTCGGTCGGCTCCGGGACGGCCTTGAACACCCAGGTGCGGTAGGAGATGAAGCGGAACACCGTGCCGAGCGCCAGGCCGCCGACCTTCGAGGCCATCTGCTCGAAGTGCGAGGAGAGCCCCAGCACGTACACCGAGAAGCCGAGCACCCCGGTCTCGATCAGCATGCCGGCGCCGCTGAACACCAGGAACAGGGTGATCTCCCGCTTGCGCGAGGCGGCGTCCCGGTCCCGGTACAGCCAGTAGCGGTAGCCCAGGTAGTTGGTGGCGATCGCGACCAGTGTGGCGGCGATGTTGGAGCGCAGCGAGGCCAGGTGCAGGCCGTTGATGCAGACCCAGAAGACGGCGAAGTTCACCACGACACCGCTGAGGCCGACCACGCCGAACTTCACCGCCTCGCCCGACAAGCCGCGCAGTTTCTGCGCCAGCGAGGGGTTCGACGCCGTGGTCGTCGCCATACCGGGCTGCCTCCGTGTGCCTGGGTGCCTGCGTGCCTGCGGACGTAAGGGTGCCGCGGCCCGAGCGCCGTCAACCCCTTGAGCCCTGCGTGCACGCACATGATCGGACCGCGCGTACCAGGACCTAGCCGACCAGGCTACCCGGTTCCACCGATCGGCTCAGCCCCCGCGGCGCGTCCACCCGGGCCCGTCCTCTGGGACGCCGCTGCGCGGGGAGCGGTTCCACGCCCTCCGACCGGCCCGGATATCCTGGCCGGGTGACTTCCCCGGGCAACGCGAATTTTCCAGTGGTGGGCATGATCGGCGGCGGGCAGCTTGCCCGCATGGCACACCAGGCGGGCATCCCGCTCGGGATCCGGTTCAAGCTCCTCGCCGACACTCCCCAGGACTCGGCGGCGCAGGTCGTCTCCGACGTCGTCCTCGGCGACTACCGCGACCTCGACACCCTCCGGCGCTTCGCCGAGGGCTGCGACGTGATCACCTTCGACCACGAGCACGTGCCGACCGAGCACCTGCGGGCCCTGCAGGCCGACGGCGTCGCCGTCCGGCCCGGCCCGGACGCGCTGGTCAACGCCCAGGACAAGGGCGTGATGCGGGCCAGGCTGGACTCCATCGGCGTCCCCTGCCCCCGGCACCGGATCGTCGCCGACCCGGCCGACGTGACCGCGTTCGCCGAGGAGGGCGCCGGGTACCCGGTCGTGCTGAAGACGGTGCGCGGCGGCTACGACGGCAAGGGCGTCTGGGTCGTCGGCGACGAGGAGGAGGCCAAGGCCCCGTTCCTGGCCGGCGTCCCGGTGCTCGCCGAGGAGAAGGTCGACTTCGTCCGCGAGCTGGCCGCCAACGTGGTCCGCTCGCCCAGCGGCCAGGCCGTCGCCTACCCGGTGGTGGAGAGCGTCCAGGAGAACGGCGTCTGCGCCGAGGTCACCGCCCCGGCGCCCGACCTCGACCCGGCGCTGTCCGACGAGGCCCAGCAGCTCGCCCTGCGGATCGCCGGCGAGCTGGACATCACCGGCCACCTCGCCGTCGAGCTGTTCCAGACCCGCGACGGCCGGATCCTGGTCAACGAGCTGGCCATGCGGCCGCACAACTCCGGGCACTGGAGCCAGGACGGCGCCGTCACCTCGCAGTTCGAGAACCACCTGCGGGCCGTCCTCGACCTGCCGCTCGGCGACCCCCGGCCGCGCGCCAAGTGGACGGTCATGGTCAACGTCCTGGGCGGCGACTACCCGGACATGTACCACGCCTTCCTGCACTGCATGGCCCGCGACCCCGGCCTGCGGATCCACATGTACGGCAAGGACGTGAAGCCCGGCCGCAAGGTCGGCCACGTCAACGTCTTCGGGGACGACCTCGACGACGTCCGCGAGCGCGCCCGCCACGCGGCCGCCTACCTGCGAGGAACGATCACCGAATGAGCTCCCCCACCTCTGCGACCTCTCCGGTGGTCGGCATCGTCATGGGCTCGGACTCCGACTGGCCCGTGATGGAGGCCGCCGCCCAGGCCCTCGACGAGTTCGAGATCCCCTACGAGGTCGACGTCGTCTCCGCGCACCGGATGCCGCGCGAGATGGTCGCCTACGGCGAGAACGCCCACAAGCGCGGGCTGAAGGCGATCATCGCCGGCGCCGGCGGCGCCGCCCACCTGCCGGGCATGCTCGCCTCCGTCACCCCGCTGCCGGTGATCGGCGTGCCGGTGCCGCTGCGCTACCTGGACGGCATGGACAGCCTGCTGTCGATCGTGCAGATGCCGGCCGGTGTGCCGGTGGCCACCGTCTCGGTGGCGGGCGCGCGCAACGCGGGCCTGCTGGCGGTGCGGATGCTGGCCGCCTTCGACCCGGAGCTGACCGAGCGGATGACCGACTTCCAGGCCGAGCTGAACGGCCAGGCCACCGAGAAGGGCAAGAAGCTCCGGGCCAAGGTGGCGGGTTCGGCCTCCTTCGGCTTCGGAAAGTAGTCTCAAAATCAGTCCTGTCGGATACAACAGCTCATATGACCTATGAGCCGCTGGACTCCGCCCCCGCCGACGCCGCCGCCCTGCTGGAGCGCGCCAAGGCCGTCCTGAGCGCCACCCCGGTCGTGGACGGCCACAACGACCTCCCCTGGGCGATGCGCGAGCAGGTCGGCTACGACCTCGACGCCCTCGACCTGGCCGCCGACCAGAGCGCCCGTCTGCACACCGACCTCGCCCGCCTCACCGCGGGCGGGGTCGGCGCGCAGTTCTGGTCCGTCTACGTGCCCAGCAGGCTCGCCGGGGACCACGCCGTCAGTGCCACCCTCGAACAGATCGACTTCGTCCACGCCCTGGTCGACCGCTTCCCCGACCGGCTGCGGCTCGCGCTCACCGCCGACGACCTGCAGGCCGCCCGCGCCGAGGGCCGCATCGCCTCCCTCATCGGCGCCGAGGGCGGCCACTCCATCGACTGCTCGCTCGCCACCCTGCGCGCCCTGTACGCGCTCGGCGTCCGGTACATGACGCTCACCCACAACGACAACACGCCGTGGGCCGACTCCGCGACCGACAAGCCCGCCGCGGGCGGCCTCACCGCCTTCGGCGAGGAGGTCGTGCGGGAGATGAACCGGCTGGGCATGCTCGTCGACCTCTCGCACGTCTCCGCCGACACCATGCGCGACGCCCTGCGGGTCAGCGAGGCGCCGGTGCTCTTCTCGCACTCCTCCTCGCGCGCCGTCTGCGCCCACCCGCGCAACGTCCCCGACGACGTCCTCGGCCGGCTCCCCGGCAACGGCGGCGTGGCGATGGCCACCTTCGTGCCCAAGTTCATCCTGCCCGCCGCCATCGAGTGGACCGCCGCCGCGGACGAGAACATGGAGGCGCACGGCTTCGACCACCTCGACACCACCCCGGCCGGGATGGCCTGCCAGCGCGCCTTCGAGCAGGCCAACCCGCGCCCGATCGCCACCGTCGCCACCGTCGCCGACCACCTCGACCACATGCGCGAGGTCGCCGGCATCGACCACATCGGCATCGGCGGCGACTTCGACGGCACCGCCTTCCTCCCGGACGGCCTGGACGACGTCGCCGGCTACCCCAACCTGATCGCCGAACTGCTGCGCCGCGGCTGGTCCGGGACCGACCTGGGGAAGCTCACCTGGCACAACGCCGTCCGGGTCCTGCGCGACGCCGAGTCCGCCGCCGCCCGCCTGCGCGCGGAGGGCCGCACCCCGTCCCTCGCCACCATCGCGGGCCTGCGCGGCCTGGACGGCTGACCGGCGGGGAATGACCGGCCCCCCGGCCGCGCTGGGGCCGAAGGGAAGGCACCCCGGCCGCGGGTGCCCGGACACCAGGAGGCAGGGCATGGACGACGACCGGGAGACGGTCCGCAGGATCCTCACCGAGCTGGGCGACACCTGGGCCGTCGTGGGCCTGTCCTCCAACCGGGGGCGGGCGGCCTACGGCGTGGCCGAGGTGCTGCAGCGCTTCGGCAAGCGGATCGTGCCCGTGCACCCCAAGGCGGAGACGGTGCTCGGCGAGCAGGGGTACGCCTCCCTCGCGGACATCCCCTTCGACGTCGACGTGGTCGACGTCTTCGTCCGCTCGGAACTCGCCGGCCGGGTCGCCGACGAGGCGGCCGCCGTCGGCGCCAGGGCGGTCTGGTTCCAGCTCGGCGTGATCGACGAGGCCGCCCGCGACCGCACCCGGGCCGCGGGCCTGGACATGGTCATGGACCGGTGCCCCGCCATCGAGATCCCGAGGCTCGACCCGGCCCGGGGCTGACGCCGCAAGCTCCCGGCCCCGCCGGACGACCGACGTCCGGCGGGGCCCGGGGTGCGTGCTGTCAGCTCGGGCGGCCGAGGGCGCGGTAGGTCCAGCCGGCCGCCCGCCAGGCCTCGGCGTCCAGGACGTTGCGTCCGTCGAGCAGCCGGCGTTCGGCGACCACCGCGCCCAGCTCGGCCGGGTCGAGCGCGCGGAACTCCTGCCACTCGGTGAGGTGCAGCACGACGTGCGCGCCCTCGGCGGCCTCCAGCGCCGAGGGCGCGTAGGCGAGGCCCGGGAACATCTTGCGCGCGTTGTCCATCGCCTTGGGGTCGTAGACGGTGACCTGCGCGCCCTGGAGCTGGATCTGGGCGGCGACGTTGAGCGCCGGCGAGTCCCGGATGTCGTCCGAGTTCGGCTTGAACGCGGCGCCGAGGACGGCGATCCGCCGGCCCAGGAAGCCGCCGTCGCACTGCTCGCGGGCCAGCTCGACCATCCGGGAGCGGCGGCGCATGTTGATCGAGTCGACCTCGCGCAGGAAGGTCAGTGCCTGGTCGGCGCCCAGTTCGCCGGCCCGCGCCATGAACGCCCGGATGTCCTTGGGCAGGCAGCCGCCGCCGAAGCCCAGGCCGGAGTTGAGGAACTTGCCGCCGATCCGCTCGTCCAGCGCGAGCGCCGCGCTCAGCTGGGTGACGTCGGCGCCGGCCGCCTCGCAGACCTCGGCCATCGCGTTGATGAAGGAGATCTTGGTGGCCAGGAAGGAGTTGGCGGCGGTCTTCACCAGCTCGGCGGTCGCGTAGTCGGTGACCAGGAACGGCACCCCGGCGGCGATCGGCTCGGCGTACACCTCGCGCAGCAGCCGCTCGGCGTGCTCGCTGCGGGCGCCGACCACGATCCGGTCCGGGCGCAGGGTGTCCTGGACGGCGAAGCCCTCGCGCAGGAACTCCGGGTTCCAGGCGAGTTCGGCGCCCTCGCCGACCGGGGCCAGTGCGGCCAGCCGCTCCGCCAGCCGGCCCGCCGAGCCGACCGGCACGGTGGACTTGCCGACCACCAGCACCGGACGGGTCAGGTGCGGGGCCAGCGCGTCGATCGCGGCGTCCACGTACGACATGTCGGCGGCGAACTCGCCCTTGCGCTGCGGGGTGTTGACGCAGACGAAGTGCACGTCGCCGAAATCGGCGGCTTCCTGCGGGGAGGTCGTGAACCGCAGCCGGCCGGTCGAACCCTCGTGCCCGGCCACGTGCTTGAGCAGCAGTTCGGACAGGCCCGGCTCGTACATCGGGACCTTGCCGGCGGTCAGCGTCGCGATCTTCTCCGGGTCGATGTCCAGCCCCAGCACCTCGAAGCCGAACTCCGCCATGGCGGCGGCGTGGGTGGCGCCGAGATAGCCGGTGCCGATCACGGAGATGCGGAGGGTCACGGTTTCCCCTTCGGGCGGGCGACGGGCGGCACGGTGCCGGGTGGCGGCCGTGCCCACCGATGCTATCCGGCCCTACAGGGAGGTCCCAGACGGTCCCGCGGGCCCCGGTTTCGGCCGTTGTCCGCAAAGCCGGGCAAAGCCCCACGCGCGGACCGGGACCGACGGCACAATACGCCCATGGAGCCGGAGGACGAGCAGTCGGGCGAGCACGAGCGGCGGCCGGCCCCCTCCGGGCTGAGCCTCTTCGAGCCGCGGGATCAGCCGGGGGAGCAGCCGGCGGAGCCCGGCGGCGCCTTTGACGTGGCGGACCCCGGCACCGAGTCGCCGTCCCGCCGCCGCCGCACCCGGCGGGTCCTGCTCTGGACCGTCTCCACCCTGCTCGCCCTCGTCCTCGGCGCCGGCGGCGCCCTGTGGTGGACGGCCGAGCACTACGCGTCCTCCGTCCACCGCATCCCGGACGCCTTCCCGACCGTCCCGGACTCCGCCCAGCCGAAGCCCGTCCCGGACAGCGGACTCAACCTCCTGCTGGTCGGCCTGGACGCCCGCTCCGACACCCCCACCACCGGCAGCGCCGCCAAGGCCCCGGCCTGGCAGGCCGGCGCGGCGCGCAGCGACACCATGATGCTGCTGCACCTCTCCGAGGACCGCCGCTCCGCGACCCTGGTCTCGCTGCCCCGGGACACCTGGGTGCCGGTGCCCGGCCACGGCGAGGCCAAGCTGAACGCCGCCTACTCCTGGGGCGGCCCGGCGTTGATGACCGAGACCGTGCAGAACCTCACCGGCATCCGCGTCGACCACCTCGCGGTGATCGACTGGAACGGCTTCCGCGCCCTCACCGACGCGGTCGGCGGCGTCGACATCACCGTCCCGCGCACCATCGAGGGCGTCGGCGAGGCCCGCGCCTGGGAGGCCGGCACCCACCACATGGACGGCGCCACCGCGCTGCTCTACGTCCGCGAGCGCTACGGCCTGCCCGGCGGCGACCTCGACCGCACCAAGCGCCAGCAGAACTTCCTGCGGGCGCTGATGCTCAAGGTGATGGACTCCGGCACGCTCACCAGCCCGGCACGGCTCGGCGGTCTGCTGGGCACGGTCGGCGAGGTGGTCAGCGTCGACGACCGGCTCTCCAACACCGGCCTCTTCCAGCTCGCCTGGAGCCTGCGCTCGCTGCGCGCGGACGACGTGCGCTTCCTGAACGCGCCGTTCGGCGGCTTCGCGACCCGGGGCGAGCAGAGTGTGGTGCTGCTGGCCGACCGCCCGGCGGAGCGGCTCTGGGAAGCGATCCGCAACGACCGCACGGAGCAGTACTTCCAGGAGCACCGGGCCGGTGACACCCTCGGGGCGGACGTCGACTGACCTAGGCAGCCGCAGGTCGGAGGCCTAGGATCTACTTAACGGTAATTAACCGGTTCCACGGCTGGAACGACTCTCCGAAATCGACTCTCCGAAGAGGCAGGCATCATGGCGGGCAGCGCAGGCGCGGCGGACTTCGATCTCTTCCGGATCTCCGAGGAGCACGAGATGCTCCGTGCGGCGGTGCGTTCGCTGGCCGAGGCGAAGATCGCTCCGTTCGCGGCGGATGTGGACGAGCAGGGGCGGTTCCCGCAGGAGGCGCTGGACGCGTTGCGGGGAAATGACCTGCACGCGGTGCATGTGCCGGAGGAGTTCGGGGGTGCGGGGGCGGACGCGCTGGCGACGGTGATCGTGATCGAGGAGGTGGCGCGGGTGTGCGCCTCGTCGTCGTTGATCCCGGCGGTGAACAAGCTGGGCTCGCTGCCGGTGCAGTTGTCGGGGTCGCCGGAGTTGAAGGCGAAGTACCTGGGGGCGCTGGCGCGCGGGGAGGGGATGTTCTCGTACTGCCTGTCGGAGCCGGAGGCGGGTTCGGATGCGGCGGGGATGAGGACCCGGGCGGTGCGGGACGGGGACTTCTGGGTGCTGAACGGGGTGAAGCGGTGGATCACCAACGCGGGGGTGTCGGAGTTCTACACGGTGATGGCGGTGACGGATCCGGAGAAGCGGTCGAAGGGGATCTCGGCGTTCGTGGTGGAGAAGGGCGACGCGGGGGTGTCGTTCGGTGCGCCGGAGCGGAAGCTGGGGATCAAGGGGTCGCCGACGCGTGAGGTGTACTTCGACAATGTGCGGATTCCGGTGGATCGGATGATCGGTGCGGAGGGGACGGGGTTCGCGACGGCGATGCGGACGCTGGACCACACGCGGGTGACGATCGCGGCGCAGGCGTTGGGGATCGCGCAGGGGGCGTTGGACTACGCGAAGGGGTATGTGGGGGAGCGTCGGCAGTTCGGGAAGCCGATCGGGGACTTCCAGGGTGTGCAGTTCATGTTGGCGGACATGGCGATGAAGCTGGAGGCGGCGCGTCAGTTGACGTACGCGGCGGCGGCGAGGTCGCAGCGGGGGGACGGGGATCTGACGTTCTTCGGTGCGGCGGCGAAGTGTTTCGCGTCGGACGCGGCGATGGAGATCACGACGGACGCGGTGCAGTTGCTGGGCGGGTACGGGTACACCCGGGACTATCCGTTGGAGCGGATGATGCGGGACGCGAAGATCACGCAGATCTACGAGGGCACCAACCAGATCCAGCGCATCGTGATGGCCCGCAACCTGCCGTAACCCGCCTCGGCACCCACCGGAGCCCCTGGCCGACCTCCTCGGCCGGGGGCTTCTGCCGTTCCGTCGAACCTATGGGATTCCTACAAGGGCGGGCCGGTCGAATCGGCCCGCCGGCACATCTGAACGACCATCACGGCCATGGCAGTGTGGGCAGTGAGGCGAAAGCTCCCCGTGTCCACCGATGCGGCGAGTTGTACCTACCTCACAACCTCCACAGAAGCCATGGAGCCTTTTCGATGGGTACTGACAACAACCGGACCCGAGGCCTCGTCACCGAGCCGGTGCTGGTCACCGGACTCGGGGCGACCACCCCGCTCGGCGGCGACGTCGCCTCCACCTGGGCCGCGATGCTGGCCGGCGACGGCGGCATCCGGCCGATCGAGGCCGACTGGGCCGCCGGACTCCCGATCCGGATCGCCGGACAGCTCGCGGTCGAACCCACCGAGGTCCTCGACCGGGTCCGGGCCCGGCGGCTCGACCGCTGCGAGCAGGTCGCGCTGGTCGCCGCCCGCGAGGCCTGGGCCGACGCCGGCGCCCCCGAGGTCGACGGCGAGCGGCTGGCCGTGGTGATCGGCACCGGCACCGGCGGAGCGCTCACCATGCTCGGCCAGGACGACGTCCTGGAGGCCTCCGGCGTCCGGAAGGTCTCCCCGCACACCGTGCCGATGCTGATGGCCAACGGCCCCGCCGCCTGGGTCTCCATCGAACTCGGTGCCCGGGCCGGCGCCCACACCCCGGTGAGCGCCTGCGCGTCCGGCGCCGAGGCGATCGCGCTCGGCCTGGACCTCATCCGCCTCGGCCGGGCCGACGTGGTGGTGGCGGGCGGCGCCGAGGCGTGCATCTGCCCGCTGACGCTGGCCGGTTTCGCCCAGGCCAGGGCCCACTCGCTGCGCAACGACGAGCCCGGCCGCGCCTCCCGCCCGTTCGACGCCGACCGGGACGGCTTCGTGATCGGCGAGGGCGCGGCCGTCGTCGTCCTCGAACGGGCCGGCTTCGCCGCCGCCCGCCGGGCCCGCGCCCACGCCGCCCTGGCCGGTGCGGCGGTCACCTCCGACGCCCACCACATCACCGCGGCCGCCGCCGAGGGCCAGGTCCGCGCGATGCGCCGGGCGGTCGCCGAAGCCGGGCTGTCGCCGCTGGACATCGCGCTCGTCCAGGCCCATGCCACCTCCACCCCGCTCGGCGACCTGGTCGAGGCCGAGTCGGTCACCGCGGCGATCGGCGCCCACCCGCTGGTCACCGCCGCCAAGTCGATGACCGGCCACCTCTTCGGCGCGGCCGGCGCGGTGGGCGCGCTCGCGACCGTCCTCGCACTGCGCGACGGCGTCGTCCCGCCCACCCGCAACCTGGAGCGGCAGGACCCGGCGGTCAAGCTCGACGTGGTCGCGGGCGCCGCCCGCCGGGGCCCGCTCGGCGCGGCGCTCACCAACGCCTTCGGCTTCGGCGGCCACAACGCCTCGCTGGTGTTCACGCCTGCGCCGTGAAAACCGGGCGCCCGCCGGGCGGGCGCTCAGGGGGCGTGTCTGACCATTCCCGCCGGGCGGGCGGCGGCAGGGCACGCACGCCCCCAGCCTTCGGCCGGGAGGTACCCCCACGCCGCGTTGTCGTCGGTCGCCGATGGCCCCCAGCCTGGCGGCCGGGAGGTGCCCCCACCGCATGGACTCCCTCCTCCGCCTTGCGATGCACGCACCCTGCCGCCGCCCGCTGATCCGACGCGAATGGTCAGACACGCCCCTAGGGTGACCGGCATGTCTACGCCCACGGAATCGTCTTCGGCACCCGCCCTGCGGCTCGAACCGGTCACCCCGCAGAACATCGACGCCGCCCTGGAGCTGAAGGTCCGCCCGGACCAGGAGCACCTGGTCGCCCCGGTGGCCAGGTCGCTGGCCGAGGCGTACGCGTACGGCGGGACCGCCTGGCCCCGGCTGGTCTACGACGGCGAGCGGCTGGTCGGCTTCGTGATGGCCTTCTTCGACGTCGTCTTCCAGCCCGGCGATCAGCCGCTCGCCGGCCTCTGGCGCCTCAACATCGCCGCCGACACCCAGGGCAGGGGCTACGGCCGCTTCGCGGTCGAGCAGGTCGCCGCCGAGATCCGCCGCCGCGGCGGTACCCGGGTCTGCGTCACCTACGTGCCCGGGGAGGGCGGCCCGGCGGGGTTCTACGCCCGCCTCGGCTTCCGGCCGACGGGCGGGTTCAGCGGGGAGCAGGCGATCGCGGAGCTGGAGCTGGGCTGAACGGGAGGGCGGGCGCCCCGGCCGTGGCCGGGGCGCCCGCCCGTTCTGCGGGCCGTGCTCAGCCTCAGTGGACCAGGAGGAACTTGGTGGTCGGCACACTCGGGCCGCTGGCGCAGTCCAGGTTCTGGGTGGTGGCGCTGTAGGTCCAGCCGCGGGGGACGTCGCACGCCCACATGCCGTTCACCGGCGTGCGCAGGTGGAAGGTGGTGGACGGGACGCTGCTGCCGTACAACAGGCTGCAGGAGGTGCTGCGGCCGACGTAGTCATAGGTGAAGGCCGGGGTGCCCACGCAGGCGGTGAGACCGTCGTACGGGGTGCGCAGGTGGTAGGCGTTGGAGACCACGCCGGACTGCTGGCTGCACGCGTAGCCCCAGGAGATGGAGTCGTAGACGAAGGCCGGCGTGCTGATGCACGCGGTCAGGCCGTCGACGGGCGTGCGCAGGTGGAACTGCGGCGAGTTCCAGCTGCCGCCGCCGCTGCAGCTGCGGTTCATGGACACCTGGTCGTAGACGTAGCCGGCCGGGACGTCACAGGCCCAGACGCCGTCCAGACCCGTGGCGGTGGTCGTGGTGGCGGAGGCGGGTGCGGTGGCGGCGGCGCCGGAGAGCAGCAGTGCCAGCGCGGCGAAGGCCGCGAGCAGGGCGCTCCGGAGGGTACGGGCGGTTCGTGCGACGGACATGGTTCTCCTTCGGTGGAGGAGTTGCCGATGGGTGCACGGTGCTGGCGGTGGTGGACGCGGGTGAGCGTTCACTGCCGCCGACGGTTCTAGCACGTACGGCGGACCGCCGGCCCGGTGCTCCGCCCCGGACGATCGTTCCGCCGCCCGCCGTCTACGCGACCACGTGCGGTTCCTCCGGTTCATGTCAGCCGATCGGCGCCGCCGCCTGCTGCCGCGCCCGGCGCAGCCGGCGTGGACGGGCGACCCGGCTGCCGCCGGGCCACCCGTCCGTTCTACGGGCGAGTGCGGTCAGTGGGTCAGGAGGAACCTGGTGCCCGGCACGCCCTGGACGGCGGCGCAGTCCAGGCCCGAACCGGTGGCGCTGTAGGTCCAGCCGGCCGGGACGCTGCACGCCCACATGCCGTTGACCGGAATCCGCAGGTGGAAGGTGCTGGCGAGGACGCCCGACGACTGGCTGCACGTGGTGCTGTGGCCGATGGAGTCGTAGGTGAAGCCCGGCGCGCTGGTACAGGCGGTCAGGCCGTCGACGGGCGTGCGCAGGTGGAACTGCGGCGAGTTCCAGCTGCCGCCGCCGCTGCAGCTGCGGTTCATGGACACCCCGTCGTAGACGTAGCCGGCCGGGACGGAGCAGGCGTAGGTGCCGTCCAGGCCGGTGGTCGTCGTGGTGGTGGCGGAGGCGGGCGCGGTGGCGGCGGCGCCGGAGAGCAGCAGGGCCACCGCGGCCGAGGCCGCGAGGAGGCCGGATCGTGCGGTGCGTGCGGTTCGTGCGACGGACATGGTTCTCCTTCGGTCGAGGAGTTGCCGGTGGATGCACGGTGCAGGGGGCGGTGATCGCGGGTGAGCGGTCACTGCCGCCGACGGTTCTAGCACGTACGACGGGCGGTCGGCCCGGTGATCCGCCCCGGACGATCATCCCGCCGCCCGCCGTCTGCGCGCCCGCGCGTGATCCCTCCGGCCCGTGTCAGCCGATCAACGCCGCCGCTTCCTGCCGCGCCTGGCGTAGCCACTGCGCGCGCTCGCCGTCCGAGGAATCGGTCACGGTGCGGAACACCCGCCTACGAACGTCCGTCACACCGACGTAGGGCAGCACGCACGCCGCCCAGATCCGCTCCAGCGGATCCCCGAACTCCTCGCGCTCCCGGGTCTCCGGGGTGTCGGACGTGTTCAGCACCAACGCCCGCCCGGCCCGCAGCAGCCCGACGGGCTCCCCGTCCGCCGTCCCCAGCTTGTACGCGACGCCGGGCACCATCACCCGCTGCACCCACCCGGCGAGCACGGCGGGCGGCATGCCCCACCAGTTCGGGTGGACGAGGACCAGCGCGTCCAGCGTCGCCACCTCGGCCCGGTGCAGCGCGAGCTGCCCGTCCGTCGCGGCCCCGCTCGCCGCCACCGTCTCCGTCTCGCCGGCGGTCAGCAGCGGCGAGAACCCCTCGGCGTACAGATCGTGCGCGACGACCTCGACGCCCTGGCCGTGCAACTCGTCCACCACGGCCTCGAACAGCGCATGGTTGAAGCTCCCCGGCTTCGGATGCGCCAGATAGACCCCGACCCGCTTCTTCACGACTTCCCCTTCCGCCCCTCCCGATCGGCCGATCCTAACCCCGGTAGGGTCGACCGCCGTGACCACCACCGAGCCCGAATTCCTCACCGCCGCCCGGACGTTCTACGACGCCGTCGCCGCCGACTACGCCGACCGCTACGGCGGCGCGCTGGCCACCGCGACCTGGGACCGCGCCGTGCTCGCCGCCTTCGCCGAGCTGGTCGCGGCGGCCGGCGGCGGCCGCGTCGCCGAACTCGGCTGCGGCCCGGGCCGGATCACGGGACACCTGGCGGCTCTCGGCCTGGACGTCTCCGGCCTCGACCTCTCCCCGCGCATGGTGGAGGTGGCTCGCGCCGCGCACCCGGAGATCCCCTTCCAGGTCGGCTCGCTGCTCGACCTTCCCTATGGTGACGGCGAGTTGGCCGGCATCGTGGCCTGGTACTCGATCATCCACACCCCGGCCGAGCAGTTGCCGAGGGTCTTCGCCGAGTTCCACCGCGTCCTCGCCCCCGGCGCCCCGGCGGTCCTCGCCTTCCAGGTGGGCGATGCCTCCCTGTGCATCGAGGACCCTTTCGGCCACCCGGTCACCCTGGACTTCCGCCGCCAACAGCCCGCCCACATAGCGGCCCTGGCCGCCGAGGCCGGCCTGAAGGTCACCACCCGCCTCCTCCGCGACCCGGAGGACGGGGAGAAGACCCCGCAGGCCTACCTCCTCGCGCACAAGGTGGTGGAGTAGCGGCCTACTCCGTCTGCCACAGCTTCGCCAGGCCCTCCCGAGCCGAGTCGGCGTCCGGGTGGTCGAACTCCTCGTAGACGGCGACCGCTTGAGTGAAGGTGGCGATGGCCTCTTCCTTGCGTCCCATGGTGTGCAGGACAGCCCCGAGAGTCCCCAGAGCGATTACCTCTTCGTGTCGGTTGCCCATCGCGCGATGGAGGGAGAGCGCTTCGGTGCACGCCCTGACGGCTTCCTCGTACCGTCCCACGCGATCCAGAGCGGTCGCGAGAGTGACGAGGACGACGGCTTCCCCGTACTGGTCGCCGAGTTCAACGTGGAGGGCGTGAGCGCGTAGGAGCGCGGTGATGGCTTCGTCGAATCGCCCGGCGTCCTGAAGGGCGCGGCTGATACCGATGAGTGCGATGGCTTCCATGCGGGGGTCCTCGCTGAGGGCCAAGGCCTCGGTGTGGGTGGTCATCGCGTGATCGTGGCGACCCATCTTTGCCTGGACGATGGCGAGGCCGAGCATGGTCAGGATTTCATTTCGCCGATCCCCGCATGCGCGGTGGATGGTGAGCGCCTGCGTATAGGCCTCGACAGCCTCCTCGAATCGTTGAGCCTCTGCCAGGCTGATGCCGAGATGAAGGAGGGCCTGGGATTCGGATGACGGGTCCTTGAGCATGCGGAAGACTTCGACGGACTTCTGATCGGCCTCGATTGCGGCCTCGAGCATCTCCATCTTTCGCAGGACGGAGGCGTACGAAGTGAGCGCGGCGGCGGCAGAGTGGCTGTCGTGGGTCGTTGCGGCGGCCTCAAGAGTTCGAGCGGCTACGAGAAGTGCGTCCTTGTGATGGTGCCGGTGGTGCAACAGGTAGGTGCCGAGACCGAAGCCCACCCGGAGGATGGAACGGGCATCGGTCTCGGGGAGCCCGATGCCCGTCGTGAGGTTGGCGCGCTCGGCGTCGAGCCAGGTGAGTGCGGTGGTCTGGTCGGGGAACCGGCTGTGGCGACGCTCGCCGTTGATGAACCCGGGGAGGTGGAGTGCGGCGGCGCGAGCCGTCTCCACGTAGTGGTCCCACAAGCGGCTCCACGCCGCCTCGTGGTCCTCCTCCCCGTCCTGCTCCAGCAGCCGCGCCGCGTACAGCCGCACCAGGTCGTGCGTGCGCCACCGCCCCGAGCCCACCGGCTGCTCCGCCAGCAGGTTCGCCCGGGCCAGCGCCGCCAGGTGCCGCCTCGCCGCCGGCTTCCCCAGGCCGGCCAGGATCGCCACCGCCTCCGTGGACACGTCCGGCCCCGGATTCACCGTCGTCAGCCGCAGCAGCCGCGCCGTCTCCGCCCCCAATCGCCGGTAGGACAGCTCGAACGCCCCCGCCACCGCGAGCGACATCCCGCCGCCGTCGCCGTGCCGCAGGGCGTCCAGCCGGCCCCCGGTGTCCGCCAGCTCCTCCGCGAGATCGGCGAGCGGCAGCCCGGGGTCGTCCACCAGCAGCGCCGCCGCGATCTGCAGGGCCAGCGGCAGGTACCCGCAGTGCTCCGCGATCGCCGCCAGCGCCTCCGGCTCCGCCTCCGCCCGCCCGTCCTCCGGCCGGGCCCGCCGCAGCGCCGTCGCCACCAGTTGCCCGGCCTCCACAGCCCCCAGCACCCCGAGCGGCACCAGCCGCGCCGGAAAGCCGGGGGAGTGCAGGCTGTCCCGCGAGGTGACCAGCAGCCGGTGGCAGGAGTCCGCCGGCACCAGCGGGGCCACCTGCTCCGCCGCCGAGGCGTCGTCCGCGAGCACCAGCACCGCCCCGGCCTCCGCCGCCCGTCTCGCCATCGTCGACCGGTACAGCCCGGTCTGCTCCTCCGCCGTCGGCGGCACGTCGTGGTCGCGGACGCCGAGCGCCCGCAGCAGTGCGCCGACCGCCTGCTCGCCGCTCACCGCGGCCCCGGGCCGGTAGCCGCGCAGCGGCACGTACAGCACCCCGCCCGGGAACCAGCCGCGCCGCACGGCCTCGTGCGCCGCGTGCAGCGCGAGCGCCGTCTTCCCGACGCCCGCGAGCCCGGCCACGGCGGAGACCAGCACCGGCCCGCCGTCCCCGGCGGACGGCGCGAGCAGCGCCAGCAGCGCCTCCGACACCTCCCCGCGCCCCACCAGGTCCACCGGGGGCGCGGGGAGCGACGCGAGCGCCGTCGGCGCCGGCCCGCCACCCACTGCCCCGAGGGCGACGTGCATGGTCCCGGCCTGGAACACGTTGCCGGCCTCGCTGCCGCTGACCTCGTTGCGGACCCTGTCCTCCCCGTTTTCCACGCCGCCATCCTGGCCCAGACACCGCCCCGCGTGGGGCCGAACCTGTTGATCACCGGTCGGCGGAGCGTGACCAAACGCCGGGGGGCGCCGAGCGTCGGGGCGCCCGGCATGCCATGATCCCTGCATGGGTAGCAACGTTTTCTTCGACATCACCATCAACGACGAGCCGGCCGGCCGCATCGTCTTCACGCTCTTCGACGACATCGTCCCGAAGACCGCGCAGAACTTCCGCGAGCTGGCCACCGGCCAGCACGGCTTCGGTTACGAGGGCTCGTCCTTCCACCGCGTCATCCCGGGGTTCATGCTGCAGGGCGGCGACTTCACCCGCGGCGACGGCACCGGCGGCAAGAGCATCTACGGCGAGAAGTTCGCCGACGAGAACTTCAACCTGAAGCACACCAAGCCGGGCCAGCTCTCCATGGCCAACGCGGGCCGGAACACCAACGGCTCGCAGTTCTTCATCACCACCATCGTGACTGGCTGGCTGGACGACAAGCACGTCGTCTTCGGCGAGGTCGTCGAGGGCCTTGACCTCGTGACGAAGATCGAGGGCCTCGGCTCGCAGAGCGGCCGCACCAAGGCCAAGATCACCATCGCCAAGTCCGGCATCGTGGAGTAAGGGCTCGCCCCTCACCCGCATTCGGACGCGGCCCGCACACCATGGCGGGCCGCGTCCGCGCGTTTTTTCCGCCGCCCCGGCCCCCACCGACCGCAGCCGGCGTCTTCTTCCACAGCGGTCCAGGGTGAGGTGGTGCACCTCCGGCTGCTGCCCGTGATCACGCCCGCCCTGCCCGTGATCACGCCCGCCCTGTCGGGGCTCCTGCCCGCCTCGCCGGCCTTCGGCCCGGCGCCCCGGAGTTGTTCGGTGGCCTCGGCGACCACGGGGGAGAGGCGCACGCGTTGGCCGGCCTCGGCGAAGCCCTGTGGAGTGGGAAGTCGGATCGGCCGACTTCCCACTCCGGTCAGACCGCCGCCACCGCCGCCGCGACGAACAGCACCTGGAGCGCCGTGCGCGCGGGCAGCGGGGTGACCGGCTTCCCGGTGAGCGTGAGGCGGTGGCGGGCGGCGTACACGTTGGCGGGGAACATCGCGAGCATCAGCAGCGCGAGCCCGGCGGCGGCGTAGGGGGCGAGCGGCGGGACGAGGAGGCCGACGGCGCCGGCCAGTTCGAGGGCGCCGGTGAGCGTGACGAGCAGGGCGGGGCGGGGGAGCGCGGGCGGGACCATCGCGACGAAGTCGCGGCGGAAGGCGGGCAGGAAGTGCGGCACGCCGGTGGTGACGAACATCAGGGCGAGGGCGCCGCGGACGGCGGGCTGCCAGGCGTCGAGGGCGTCGACGGCGAGGAGTCCGAGCAGGCGGAGGACGGCGAAGCCGCCGAGGAGGGCGATGAGCGGTGCCATGCGGACACTCCAATCTTGTCACTGACAAGATTTGCGCGGCGAGGTAATCTTGTCAATGCCTAGATGTGGCGTCGGGAGGAGAGGGAGCGGAATGGGGAAGAACGAGAGCTACCACCACGGGAACCTGCGGCGGGCGGTGCTGGACGCGGCGCTGGCGGCGATCGAGGAGTCGGGGCCGTCGGGGTGGAGCCTGCGGGAGCTGGCGCGGCGGGCGGGGGTGTCGCATGCCGCGCCGGCGCACCACTTCGGGGACAAGACGGGGGTGCTGACGGCGGTCGCGGCGGAGGGGTTCGAGCAGTTCGCGGACGCGCTGGAGCGGTCGGTGGGGGATCCGTACGGGTCGGGGGTGGCGTATGTGCGGTTCGCGGTGGACCACCGGGCGTACTTCGAGGTGATGTTCCGGCCGGAGCTGTACCGGGTGGAGGACCCGGAGCTGGCGGCGGCGCGCGAGCGGGCGGGGGCGGTGCTGGCGGCGAGCGGGCGGAAGCTCTCGCGGGGGGCGGGGGAGGAGAGGGTGACGACGATCGCCGCGTGGTCGCTGGCCCATGGCTTCGCGAGCCTGTGGTTGAACGGGGCGCTGCCGGAGAGCCGGGGGGAGGGGGATGTGGAGGATCTGGCGAGGGATGTGTTGCGGATGGTGTTCGGGGGTGGTGCGGAGTAGGAAGTCGGCGGGGCCGACTTCCTACTCCGGGTGGGGGGTTAGCGAACTTCGATGGTGATCGACTCGATGACGACCGGTTCGAGGGGGCGGTCGCCCGGGCCGGTCGGGGTGGCGGCGATGGCGTCGACGATCTTTTGGCCGGCGGGGTCGATGACCTCGCCGAAGATGGTGTGCTTGCGGTTGAGGTGCGGGGTGGCGCGGGTGGTGATGAAGAACTGCGAGCCGTTGGTGTTCGGGCCGGAGTTGGCCATGGCCAGGAGGTAGGGCTTCGTGAAGAAGAGCTCGGGGTGGAACTCGTCGGGGAAGGCGTAGCCGGGGCCACCGGTGCCGTCGCCGAGGGGGTCGCCGCCCTGGATCATGAAGTTGGGGATGATGCGGTGGAAGGTCGTCCCGTTGTAGAGCGGAGCGGTGGTCGAGGCCCCGGTAGAGGGATGCGTCCACTCCCGTGAGCCTTCAGCCAGTTCCACGAAGTTGCGCACGGTGCGAGGGGTGTGGAACTGGAAGAGCTTGACGGTGATGTCACCGTGGTTGGTCTTGATGATGGCGTAGTGCTGCGAGCCCATGGCCAGGAGGCACCTTTCGGAGGAACCGGTCAGACCCGCCCGATCCTGCCACGGCACCTAAGGTGGCCCCGTCAGGCCGTGGGTAGGGAGTGGCGGTCGAATGTGCCAGCCTTGATGGCCGCCAGGAGCGTGGCGAAGATGCCTGGCGGTACTTGGAGGACCGTCTCGGGCTGGTCAGACTCTCGTGCCTCGATCAGGTCTTCCAAGGTTCGTACCTCGATGCACTCGTTGGAAGCACCGCTGTAGCTGGACTTCTGCCACCGGGTTGTTGTCATCACTGCCTCCGTCGGTTGTAGCCGAGAGTGAGAGGTCCCGAGTGTCTGGAAGAGCCCGCTCTTGAGGCAGCCGTATCAAGGCTGATCCTGCTGTGGGTAGCGGCCCTCGCTCGATCGAGCGAGGGCCGCCGCCGCTTGGGGTCTGGATCAGAGGGCGTGGTGGTCAAATCCGCCTGTCTTGATGCATTGGAGGAGATTGGCGAATTTTGCCGAGCTGGTCTGGACGATGATCGTGCCGGTATCGGACTCGCGAATCTCTATACCCCCGTTTGCGTTCCGAATCTCCATGCAGTTGTTCCCGGCGCTGCTGTAGGAAGACTTCTGCCAGTCGGTGTAAGGCATTTCAGTCCTTCAAGTTCTGGGTGATCTGATGGATGAGGTCGCGGGATTCATCCTCTGTGAGTGCAGCCTTCTCGATGCGGGCAAAGACTGCGCGGTAGCTTTCCAGTTCGCTGGGGGCGTCGAAGAAGATGGGGCCCGTGGCGGAGTCCATCTCGACCGTGTCCAGTTCGGACACTTGGCCGGAGCTGTACACGATGCTCTCGAAGGGACCTGGGTAGGCGTGGGTGCTGAACGGGACCACTCGGATGCTCACGTTCTGCCGATGCGAGTCCTCGATCAGACACTCCAACTGCTGGCGAAGAACCTCCGCTCCACCGAAGCGGGTCAGTAGGCATGACTCGTGAAGGTAGGCTTCCAGGCGCTTGTTCGCATTGCGTAGGAAGAAGTTCCGGCGCTGCGTTCGGAAGGCGGCGCGGAGGTCGATCTCGTTCACGGTCAGAGCGGGGATGTTCTGGCTGAAGATCCCCTTCGCGTAGTCCCCCGTCTGCAACAACCCCGGGAGGAACGGCGCCGACCAGGACCTCATGGTTCCCGCAGCGAAGTCCTCGTGCTCGGCAGATTCGAGGAAGGTGCTCGGGAGGAGACCCCGATACTCCTCCCACCAGCCCTTCGAACGATCCTGTGTCATGTTGCTCAGAGTGCCGATGAGTGGGTCGTTGAGGCACTTGCAGGCGGAGGCGATCGCGCGGATCCTCTGGCGGCTGACGCCGGCCTTGCCACTCTCCATCTGGCTGATCTGGCTCGCATCGATGTCGAGGATCCGCGCAAGGTGTGGGCCGCTTATGGCGGCGGCCTCTCGGATCTTCCGTAGCTCGGAGCCGAGTCGGCGTTGTCTCAGATTCGGGTGGCGACGTGGCGGCATGGTTCCGTCCTTGCGTGATGTAGGCCAAGTGTGTCGCGGGGGCGGCAACTTGGTCCACCGACCGTCTCGCTTCCCCCACTCGCGAGTGATGTTTCCGCATCTAGGTCTCACATGTGGGACTCTTGCGGTAGCGTCACTCTCCGTCGGCATCGGATGATCCGTCAGTAACGCCTTGCTTCACGGGCGGTAGGTACCTGCTGCCCGGGCGCCGAAGAGCAACCACACGTGACACCTGCCAGTCCCGTCCTGGCTTACGGCAGGTCCCCACCCTCACCACCCCACGCCCGGAGGTCTCCCATGCGTGCCTTCACCCCGCCCGACTGCACCACCGCCCGCGACGAGCTGCGCTCCGCCCTCCTCGCCTCCAACTGGCAGCCGGACGCCATCGCCGACGCCGAGCTCGCCCTTCACGAACTCTTCGTCAACGCCTGGAAGCACGCCGGCTCCCAGGCGCCCCGCGTCATCGTCGTCCTCCACCCCCGCACCCTCCGCGTCCTGGTCGGCGACGACAGTCCCACCCTCCCTGAACCCCCCACCACCACCGACCTGTACGCGCTCTCCGGGCGCGGACTCCACCTCGTCCGCGCCCTCACCCACCGCTTCGGCGCCACCCCCACCAAGACCGGCAAGATCACCTGGTTCGAGCTGGACGCCGCCGCGTGAACCGGCCTGTCCGCCCCCACGACACGTACCTGCGCACCTACACCGAGCCCGAGGTCACCGCCCTCCTCCGTGAACTCCACGAGCGCGGCAAGCCCTTCGGCATCCAGTGGGGCTCCGCCCACGTCAACGGCGCCACCATCGACGGCCGCCTCCTCATCGCCTTCGGCGACACCTCCCTCGCCACCCTCCTCAACCTCCTCGAACTCCTCCGCGAAGCGAGCCGACGGTGAACACCCTCTACATCGGCGCCATCGCCGTCCTCCTCGCCCTCGCCATCGCCACCGTCATCACCGGCGTCATCACCACCCTCAAGATCAGCCCGCCCCCGCCGCCCATCACCCGCCACGGACGCTGGGAACTCCGCACCCTCCCCGACGGCACCCCCGAATACACCTGGATCGCCCGCCAGGCCGGCCACTTCAGCCCCGAAACCAACCCCCACAACCGCCACCGCGCACCTCGATGACACCCACCCCGGAGCAGGAAGTCGGCCCCACCGACTTCCCACTCCACACCCAACAGACGGGAGCCGTGTTCCGGCGGCCACTTGCACCGAACAAGGGTCCGCCCGACAGACCCGCACAGCTTCCACCCCGCACCCGGGAGTGGGAAGTCGACGAGACCGACTTCCCACTCCACGCCCCCTCGACCACGGTGGCGCGGGTCCTAAAAGGCATCGAACAGCAGAACCCCCCGTTGCTAGGGTGGCCGAATGGCATCTGTCAGGCAGTTCCAGGTCACCTTCGACTGCGCGGAACCCACGCGCCTCGCCCGTTTCTGGTGCGAGGTCCTGGGGTACGTCGTACCGTCCCCGCCGAAGGGGTTCGCCACGTGGGACGACTTCGACCGCCTGCACACACCCGAGGACCAGCCTCAGTACTTCCCGTGCAGTGACCCCACGGGTGCGGGCCCGCGGCTGCTCTTCCAGCTCGTTCCCGAGGGCAAGGCCGTCAAGAACCGGGTGCACCTCTGCGTGCGGGCCGGCACCGGGCTCGTGGGCGAGGAGCGCCTGGCCACGCTGGAGGCCGAACGCGACCGGCTGGTCGCGCTCGGCGCGGTCTGCGAGCGGGTCATGGTCGCCGACGGGGAGTACGAGTCGTGCATCGTGATGCGGGACATCGAGGGCAACGAGTTCTGCCTCGACTGACGGCCGGCGGCGGACGATCTCACCCGGACGGGTGAGCGTCGCGCCGCCCCCGGCGCGCCCGCCCGCACACCCAACCGCCGCGCGGTACCCCTTCGATGCACGCGCCTGCGCATCGAAACGGATCCTCATGAACCTCCGCCGTCTGGCCCCGGCCGCCCTGGTCCTCGCCCTCGCCTGCCCCGTCCTCCCCGCCGCGCCCGCCTGGTCGGCCCCGGCGACCCGCGCGGTCGTCCAACCTCCGCTCCCCGTCCGGGACTTCCCTCCCCAGGTCGAGCGCGCCTGCCACAGCTGGCTCGGCCTCGGCTGGCCCGTCAACCCCCGGCCGGTCGACTTCCGCCTCCCCGGCCCGCAGTACATCCGCGGCAGCAACCCGTACGGCAACCGCAGCGGTGACCTCCCGTCCGGCGGCGCCTACCACGAGTACGACGTCAACCCCCGGCCGACGTCGGCCACGCACCGCGACGCCGAGCGCCTGGTCCGCGACGGGGCCACCGACCGCACCTGGTACACCTCCGACCACTACGCCAACTTCCGCGAAATCTCCGATGGCTGCTGACGCTCCCCTCGACCCGGCCCGGTGGGACCTCCTGCCGGGCCGGCCCTGGGCCGGCTTCGCCACCGGCACCCACCAACTCCGCCTCGTTCGCGGCGACCACTGCCGCACCAAGGCCGCGCTCTTCGCCGAGTGGTCCGAATCCCTCGCCTTCCCGGGCTACTTCGGCCACAACTGGGACGCCTTCGAGGAGTGCCTCCACGACGTCCTCCACCCGCCCGGCGCCGGGGCCACCACCCGCCTCCTGATCATCATCGCCGCCGCCGACGGCCTTCTCGCCGACGAGCGGCCCGACCAACTCGCCGTCCTCCTGGCCATCCTGGACGCGGCCGCCGCCACCACCCCCGCCGCCGGCTCCCCCCTGCGCGTCCTCTTCGCCACCACCCCACCGCGCGCCGCCCTCACCGAACTCCGCCTCCGCTCCGCCGGCCGCGCCGTCTGACCGCGCCGTCCGACCGCGCCGGCGGCCGCTCTACCGCCCGGCTCCGGATCCGGCCCGGGCCAGCGCGGCGCGGACCAGCGGGACATCCACGACGGGGACGGCGAGTTCCCAGGGGCGATCGGCGGCCCGAAGGGACAGCAAACGAAACATCCGCCGGTCGATCGCCCGGCTGCCCGGCCCGGTGACCGGCCCGACCCCGTGGACGTGGAACGGCGCGACCAGGGCGACCCCCTCACCGGCCCGGCCGAACACCCGGAACGGCCGCCACACCACGGGTGGGGCCGCGACGGGGTCCAGCACCAGCGAGCCCTGCCGGAAGCGTTCGCCGTCACGGAGGAAGGCGGTGACCTCGCGGGCCTCTCCCGCGTGCAGAGCCCTCACGTCCGCCTCGGCGCGCCCCCCGGCGGATCCCGTGAACTGCGCGGCGAGGCGGCCCGGATGGCGCAGCAGGTCCGTGAAGGTCTGCGTCCCGGCGGCCCGTCGTACCCGTCCCATGTCCACCCCCGGCATCGCGCGACACGGTGTCGCGTGTCCGCACAGGGTAGCGACGTGGACGAACGGGACCGGCCCTCCGGTCGGCCGCTACCCCCGCACCTCCCCGTAGGCGCGCAGGAACACCTCCGCCGCGGCGTCCGCGACGGCGTCCGGGTCGGCGTCGGGCCGGTACTCCAGCGGGCCGGTGAGCAGGGCGAGGAAGTGCTCGGCGGCGAGCTCCGGTTCGCACGGGCGCAGCCGTCCGGCCAGCGCCAGCCGGGCCAGCCGGTCGGCGAGGGCGGACCGGATCCGCAGCGCCGTCCGCCCCCGCACGCTCGCCGGCAGGTCGGGGAACCGCGCCGCCTCGGCGCTCGCCAACCGCTGGACGGCGCGCGCGTCCTCGTCGTGGCACACCCGCAGCAGGCCTGTGCCCACGGCCCGCAGCCGCTCCAGCGGGTCGGCGTCCGGCGTGGCCTCGCGCAACCCTTCCACGACCGCGAGGCATAGGGCACCGATCCGGTCGGCGGCCGACTCGACGGCCTCGCGGTACAGGCTCTCCTTGTCGGCCAGGTGGTTGTAGACGGTCGGCTTGGCGACGCCCGCCTCCTGCGCGATCTCCTGGACGCACGTCTGCGCGTAGCCGCGCCGAGCGAACACGGCGAACGCGCCGTCCAGGATCGCCTGCCGCCGCTCGTCACGCCCACGAGCCTGACGCCCGCCGCTGGTTGACACTTCTGAACCCATGGGTTCAGTCTAGAGCTGAACCAGTCAGAACAGATTTCTGAACCAGTTGGTTCATTCAAGTCGAAGGGGTGGGACCGGCGTGATCGTTCACATGCTGCGCTTCGCGTTCAAGGAGAGCGCGACCGACGAGGACCGCGAGCACGTGCTCGCCGTGATGCGGCGCACGGCCTCCGTCGAGTCCGTCGCGTTCTCGACGGTCGGCCAGGACCTCGGCGGCCCCGACGGCTTCACCCACGCCTACTGCGTGGGCATCCCCGACCTGCCGGCCCTGCGGCGCTACATGCACGATCCGGTCCACCTGGCCGGCGACCCGCAGATCATGCCCCACCTCGCCAGGATCGCCATCGGCCCGGACCTGTCCGACGACATGACGCCCGCCCTGGCCGGGCAGATCCTCGCCCTGCACGAGGAGAAGACGGCCCTGTACCCGGAGTGGGCCGCCGAACTCGCCCCCCTGCTGGCGGCGTAGCAGCCGGGTCCCGCGCCACGGTCGGCGCCTACGCCACGGCCGGCGCCTAGGAGGCGACCTCCAGGAAGGCCAGCACCGCCAGCACCCGTCGGTGGTCCTCCTCCGAGGGCGGCAGGTCGAGCTTGAGGAAGATGTTGGCGGTGTGCTTCTTCACCGCCCGCTCGGTGATCACCATGCGCTCGGCGATCGCGGCGTTGGAGCGCCCCTCCGCCATCAGCTGCAGCACCTCGCGCTCGCGCGGCGTCAGCCGGTCCAGCGGCTTCCTGCGTTCGGTGTTGCCGACCAGCAGGGCGATCACCTGCGGGTCGAGCGCGGTGCCGCCCGCCGCCACCCGGTGGACCGTCTCCACGAACTGGTCGGGATCGAACACCCGGTCCTTCAGCAGGTAGCCGATCGCGCCGCTGCCGTCGGCGAGCAACTCCTTGGCGTAGAGCTGCTCGACGTACTGGGAGAGCACCAGCACCGGCAGCCCGGGTATCCGCCGCCGCGCCTCCAGCGCCGCCCGCAGGCCCTCGTCGGTGAAGGTCGGCGGCAGCCGCACGTCGACCACGGCCACGTCCGGACGCTCGGTGAGGAGGGCCTGCAGCAGGTCCGGTCCGGTGTCCACGGCGGCCACGACCTCGAAGTCGTACGCCTCCAGCATCCGGACCAGACCGTCCCTCAGGAGGAAGAGGTCCTCGGCGAGTACAACGCGCACGGCAGCTCCATGGTCAGCGTCGTGGGGCCGCCGTGCGGGCTGCGGACGGCCAGGAGTCCGTCGAAGGTAGCAAGCCGGCGTTCGAGGCCGCGCAGTCCGGTGCCGCGCGAGGGGTCGGCGCCGCCCGTCCCGTCGTCGGTGACCTGGGCCTTCAGCAGGCCGTCCGCGTACCAGAGCTGGACGTCGACGCGGACGGCTCCGGAGTGCTTGGCGGCGTTGGCCAGCGCCTCCGAGACGCCGAAGTAGACGGCGGACTCGACCGATGCCTCGGGGCGGCCCGGCAGCTCGGCGGAGACGGTCACGTCCAGCGGGCTGTTCATGCCCAACGCCCTTACCGCGTCGGCGAGTCCGCGGTCCGCCAGGACCGGCGGGTGGATGCCGCGGACCAGGTCGCGCAGTTCGTCGAGGGCCGTCGCGGAGGCCTGGCGGGTCTCGGCCAGCAGCTGCTTCGCGGCCTGCGGGTCGCGCTCGACCAGCCGCTCGGCGACGCCCAGGTTCATGCCCATGGCCACCAGCCGGGCCTGCGCGCCGTCGTGCAGGTCCCGCTCGATCCGGCGCAGTTCGGCGGCCTGGGCGTTCAGCGCGTCGCGCCGGGTCTCGGTGAGGTGGGCGACCCTGCGCCGGGCGGCCAGTGCCTCCGCGCGGGCGGTGGGGCCGAGCAGCGCCTTGGCCAGCGCGGTGTGGGCACGCAGCGCGGCGGGGGCGATCGCCAGGCCGGCCGGGACGACCGGCAGCCCGAGCAGGGCGGCGGTCCGGGCGCTGCCGGCGTCCGTCACGTGCACCCACAGGAACTCGTTGTTGCCGCCGTGGGCGGCGAGCGTCTCCCAGATCCAGGGCGACAGCAGGCCGAGGACGCCGTAGGCGGTCACGAGCAGCGGGAACAGCAGCACGGTGAAGCCGACGACCGGGTCGACGAACAGCCAGAGCAGGTCCCGCCAGGTGGCCGGGTCGGTCAGGATCGTCTGACAGCGCGACCAGACGCCGCGGAAACCCGGTTCGGCCTCGGGCCGCGGCAGGTAGGGGTCGCGGATCTCGGTGCCGGACCAGCGGGCGGCCAGGGCGCGCCGCAGGCCGGCCAGCCGCCGGACCGCCAGGGTGATCGGCAGCACCAGCAGGATGCCCACGCCGAGGCCCATCAGGCCGCCGGCGAAGGACGCCGCGATGAGCAGCACCATCTGCGGCACCACGAACGCGGCCAGCGCCGCACTGTGGGCGGTGGCCCGTACAGCCCGGCCCAGGTGGCGCAGCAGGCCCCGTCCCCTGCCCCGCGCCCCGCTCCCCGTACCGGCGTTGTTGTCACTCATGACCGTTCCTCCCCCTCGTCCTGCTCTTCCGCCGCCAAGCCTGCCGCACCACCCCGCCAAGATCACTGGGCCTCGGGCCACTCCTGCGGGGTACCTGGGTACACCATCCACCCGGCGCCCCCAGGACGGCCGAGGGCCTCGCACCGTGCGGTGCGAGGCCCTTCGTCTCCCCGGTCCCCTCGGTGCGGTCAGTCGGCGGCGGCCTCCACCCGCTTCTGCTGGCGCAGCGAGATCCGGTTGCCGTCGGGGTCGGTCGCCTCGATGCGGATGCCGAACGCGTACTCCTCCGGCTCGGAGGCGTCGAACGCGACCCCGCGGTCGCGCCAGGTCTCGAAGTCCTTCAGCAGGTCGTCGGATTCCAGGATGATCGGGCCGGGTGCGGCCACCTCCTCGCGTCCCGCCGGCTGGCCCGTGGCGGCGGCGTGCGACCAGAGGATGATCTCGAACGGGTGACCCGGGGCGCCGACGGTCAGGAAGCGGCCGTCGGGGCCGGGGTAGTCGATGCGCTTCTCCAGTCCCAGCTGCTCGGTGTAGAACCGCAGCGCGCGGTCCTGGTCGGTGACGTAGACCGTGACGTACATGACCCTGGTGAGCACGGTGTTGCCCTTTCCTCGGTGGTTCGGCGCTGTGTCGCTCCGCTGCCTCCCTGACGGATCCCGGCCGCCGCGTGTGACAGCCGCGGAGCAGGAAGTCGGCCCGTCCGACTTCCTGCTCCACGCGCGTGTCGCCGGGCCCGCCGTTGCGGTGCTCCGGCCATCGCCTCACTACCTTGAGCCGCACCGGCGGGTCCGCAACGGGGCGGCCCCGCACCGGCCGAGAGGGAGCAGACGCATGAAGCGACGCACCGCCACCGTTCTGGGGGCCTGGCTGGCGGCGGCCGCCCTGGCCGTCGCGGTCCCGAACACCGCGTACGCGGCCCACGGGGTGCTGGTCATCGACGGCGCCGCGTACCCGGAGCCGAGCGGGTGCCTCCCGCTGGGCGACTTCGTCCGCCCGGTGGTGGCCAACCTGACCGACTCGGGCGTCCAGGTCTGGACCGGGTCGGGCTGTACGGGCCAGATCGAGCACGTCATCGCCCCCGGCGAGGTCTACGCGCCGATCGCCGGCCGGAGCGTCTACGTCCCCTGACGCCCGATCTTTTCGACAACTTTAGTTACCAACCTCGCGAGCGGTAACTATAGTTGTCGCATGCCCACTCCTGAGATCACCCCCGACGAGCAGTCCGCCCTCGCCACCGCGCTCCTCGACGCCCTCAACCCGCTCGCCACAGCCGTCCGCGCCCGGGCGACGGGTCGGCCCGAACACCGCATGTGGGACGCCGACCCGGCCGAGGCGGCGCTCACCGTGCTCGCCACCTGGAAGCTGGTGGACACCGAGGTCAAGCGGCTGACCGGGATCGCGGCCGGCACCGCCGGCAGCTACGGCGCGAACTACGAGCAACTGGGCGCCGCCTGGGGGATCACCCGCCAGGGCGCCCGCAAGAAGTGGCCCGACGCCGTCCCCCGCCCCTCGAGCGCCCCGGCCCCCGTCACCCTCGAACTCTTCGACGGCGAGGCCGAACTGACCCAGGACCCGGACACCGGCCACTGGGCCTGGACCGCCCAGGCCGCCGACGGCTCCCGCGGCACCCCCGCCCCCGACGCCGCCCCGTGCACGAGCCGCGAGGAGGCGGCCGCCTACGCCGGCGCCTACCTCCGCGAATTCGCGCGCCCTTGAGCAGGCCTGCTGCCGCGGTCGGCGGCAGCAGGCCCGCGGGGCTACAGCCGCAGCGGTGCCGGGGCCGCCGGATCGCCGACCAGCGCCGCCAGGGACTCCACGGCGTTCCTCAAACTCCCGGCGCCCCTCACAGCGTCCCCCCCGTCTCCGTGACGGTCCACGGGACGTCCCACATCGAGAGATCCCCCGCCTGCTCGCCGACGGGGTCGCCGAGGGCGTTCGCCCCCGCGGACAGCTCGGCGTACAGCGTGTCCCAGTTCTCGTACACGTCGGCCCCCCCGACCCCCTGCTGGTTCTGCGGCCGCGCCCCCCGAGTCGGCCGCCCGAACTCCTGCATACGTTTTCCCTTCCGTGACAAGGCCGGTGGTCTTTCGTAGACGGACGACGACCACCGGCCCGCGAGGCTCCTCTCTGGCGCCCCGACCCGGACCCGCGGGCCGGCCTCCCGGCCGGCCCGCGGACCCTAGACGCGGACCCAGTCAGTCGGCTTCCCGGCGCGGCAGCGGGACCGGCGCCGACCGGGCCCGCTCGTTCGCCCGCCTCAGCTCGCGGGAGACGGTGGACGGAGAGATCCCGAGGGTCTCGGCGATCTCCGTCCCCTTCCAGAGCCAGATGTGGTGGAGTTCCCAGATCCTGGCCTGCCGCTGGTCGCCGATGGCCTTCTGGACGATCCGCAGCAGTTCCTCGAACTCCAGGCGCTCGCCCGGGTGGCCGTTGCCGGGCTCCCCGGCCGTCGCGGGCCGGCTCCCCTCGGGGATCTCCGCGACCGGCTCCTCCCGGCGGACGGCGGCCGACCGCCAGTGGTCGATGGCCATCCGGCGCGCCACGGTGGTGGCGTAGGCGATCACCGGCCGGTGGAACACCGTCCCCTTGCGGACCTCGTTGATCACGACCATGCAGGCCCTGGCCGCGATGTTCTCGGCCGTCTGCTCGTCGTGCGTCATCTCGCGGAGACTGGTCACCAGGCGCGGCAGGAGGTCGCGGACGAGCACCTCGAGATGCGCCTCGCTCATCGGCGCCGACGGGGACGAGCCATGAGCGCCCGCCCCTTCCGACTTCGCCATGGGCGTCCTTCCGTTGGACTTCGCGGGGGTGGTCCGACGCCATCCCTCGCTCCTTCGACGATGCGGAACTCCCTTTTGTTGCACGGGCATCGCCCCGCCCGGCCCCGGCGTGGAGCGGTGCAGCGCGACCGCCCCGGTCTCGTCGAGAAGGCATGAAGCTCTCCATGGTTCCCCCCGACGCGCCGCACACCCTCTTCCTCGGCGAGGATCCGGCCGGCTGGCGCACCGCGCTGGTGGCGGCGCTGCTGGCGGCCGTCGTGCTCGAAGTCGCCACCGCCGTGTTCCGCACGGCCCTGCTGCGCGTGCCCGGCGTCCTGCTCACGCTGCTCGTCGGCCCGCAACTGGCCCGGCCCGCCCGGCTTTGCCTGTTGCCGCAGTGGCGGGCAGAGCTGTCGCGGCGACTGGCCGCCGGCCCGCGCCGGTGGCGCCGTTACGCCGCCGCGCTCCGGTTCGTCCTGGCGCTCTCCTGGGGCGGCGCCCGGCGCCGGGCCGCCCTCCTCGGCCTGCCGAGGACCTAGGGTCCGTCAGGTTCCGAGCCCGGTCCCCGGACCCGGTGGGCGTAGGTCCGGGGACCGATGGCCGCAGGGGGCGGGTCCGCTTGGATGGGGGTGTGGACGAATCCTCGAAGAACCCCGAAGGCCTCACCGCGGACCAGGTGGCGGCGTACCTCGACCGGATCGGGGCCGAGCGGCCCGGGCGGGCGGGTGCCGCCGAGCTGGCGCGGTTGCAGGAGGCGCACCTGGACGCCGTCCCGTTCGAGAACCTGAGCATCCACCTCGGCGAGCCCGTGGTGCTCGAACCGGCCGCGCTGCTGGAGAAGATCGTCGACCGGCGGCGCGGCGGGTTCTGCTACGAACTCAACGGCGCCTTCGCCGCGTTGCTGCGCGCGCTCGGCTACCGCGTGGACCTGCTCGCCGCCCGGGTCTTCGACGGCGCGCGGCCCGGGCCGCCGTTCGACCACCTCGCGCTGCGGGTGACGGCGGACGGCACCGCGTGGCTGGCCGACGTGGGCTTCGGACGGTTCGCCCGCCGGCCGCTGCTCCTCGACGAGCGCGGTGAACAGCGGGACCCGGCGGGCACGTTCACCGTCCGCCCGGGCGGGGACGGCGACCTCGACGTCGGCCTCGACGGCGAGCCGCAGTACCGGCTGGAGCGTCGCCCGCACGAGTTGGCCGACTTCGTGCCGACCTGCTGGTGGCAGACCACGTCCCCCGACTCGCACTTCACCCGCTCGACCACCTGCTCCCGCCCCACCCCGGACGGCGGCCGGATCACCCTCACCAGCACCCGCGCCACCGGCGGCACCCGCCTCCTGCGCACCGCCCCCGACGGCACCCGCACCGAGGAACCGCTCGCCGCCGACGCCGCCCTCGCCGCCTACCGCACCCACTTCGGCATCGTCCTGGACCGGCTTCCGACCGCCTCCTGAGGCGGCCGGGTCGGGGCGGGGTGGCTCGGCGCGGCGAAGGGTCTGCGGCCGCCCTACAGCAGGCCGAGGTGGTCCAGGCCCAGGTAGGCCGGGCCCACGTCGGAGAGCCGGCCGCGGCGCAGCACGGTGGACCGGAACTCCGCCAGGTCCATCAGCACCACCTCGATGAACTCGTTGCGGTCGCGCGCGAGCCGGGCGGTGGGGGTGCAGTCGGTGGCGACGCAGGCGTAGCGCACGCCGTTGGAGTAGGCGTCGTGCCAGGTGGCGGTGACGAGTTCGACCTCGCCCCGGTAGCCGGTCTCCTCGGCGAGTTCGCGGGCGGCGGCGTGCTCGGGCGACTCGCCCGCGTCGACCACGCCGCCCGGCAGCTCGTACAGCACGGTCTGCGGGCCGGGCCGGAACTGGCGGGTCAGCACGATGCGCCGGTCCGGCGTCAGGGCGACCACGGCCGCGGCCGCGTACTCGTTGGCGAGGTGGTAGACCTCCTCACGGCCGTCGGGCAGCTCGAAGGTGACCCGGTCGGCGCCGCGTCCGTACGCGCTGTGGATCGGCTCCCGGTGGAGCTCCCGCCAGTGTGCGTCGCCCATCGGCGCAGGCTCCTTCCGTGCGGCGCGTTTGCGGCGCGCGCCGGTGGTCGGGGGCGCGTGCGGCATCGCGTGCAGGCGCAGCATAGCCGCGCGCCCCCCGCCCCGGGGGGATTCGCCGGAATCACGCGCCGCGACCGACCGTGCACCGTATGCTGCGCGAGGCGCGGCCGGCCCGCCACCGGCGGTGGCCGTGAACCGTTCAACTCCGTTTTCCGGCAAGGTGGTTCACCATGAAGCAGAAGAGTCGGCGCAAGGACGACGGTGAGGTGACCTTCGAGCAGGTGACCGTCCTGTCCTTCGAGCCGCAGGGTGACCTCCGGGTCGACAGGGACGGCCGGGTCCTGTTGCTGAGCGAGCCCGCCAGTCTGACCCGCATCCCGGTCCGGATCCTCCGCGAGGGCATGACGATCAAGCGCGTCGCGGGCTACTGGGTCACCTGGGCCGAGTGGTTCGGCCCGGACGACATCCGCAACCACGCGCGCTGGGTCCCCGACGAGGAGTACGTCCGGCCGGACGAGGGCGGCCTCGACGGGCGGCTGGAGGTCACGGTGTCTGCGTACTGGGCGGTGGAGATCGAGCCGCGCCGGGCGCGGCTGCGGACCAGCGAGGCCGTGGTGACCTTCCCGCCGGGGGAGGGGCTGTGCGAACTCGTCCTGGAGCGCCCCCAGTCGCAGCACCCGGCCACCCTCGTCGTCCATCTGACGCGCGCCTGCTGGGCGGACGGGCGCGGCGGGCAGGTGATCCACCACGGCTTCGCGGGGGAGCGGGAGGGCATCGCGGGGGAGGGCGACGGCTGGCGGGGCGAGCCCGTCCACCGGTACGCGGAGTGCGCGACCGGCCATCTCCCGGGCGTGGTCGTCCGCTGAGCCCCGGTCGACCGGTTCGGCGTCAACGTCTGCGAACCGGGTGACGACGGCCTCATCCGCGAGGCCGGGGCGTACTTCGACAGCGCCGTCTTCCGCGCCCGACTCGCCGACGCCTGAGCGCTCGGCCGCTCAGCCGGGCGCCCGCACCCCCGCCGCCGGACCCGCCGGCGCCGCCGCGCCCACCCCCGCACCGCCGCCCGCCGGCCACCCCGCCCGCAGGCCCACCCTGCGGGCGGGGGCGCCGGCCCAGATCTCGCCCGGCCCGGTCGAGCGGGTCAGCACGGCGTTCGCGCCCACGACGGTCCCCGCGCCGACGGTCAGCACGCCCTCCTTGCAGACCACCTTGGCCCCCGCGCACAGCACCGCGCCGTCCTCCACCACCACCCGCCGCATCGCGCTCTCCTCCTGCGCCACCCACGGGTCGGCCCGCCCGACGGTCACGCCGTTGTACAGCGTCACCCCGGCGCCGAGCGTCGTGTACGGGTGCAGCACGGTGCCGAAGCCCCGGTGGAACACGATGAGCCCCGGCCCGATCTCGGCGGCGGCCGGCACCTCCATCCCGTAGAACGCGAGCGCCTCCTGGACCAGGCGGCCCAGGAGGCGGTGGCGGCGACGGTAGATCAGCGCGGTGACGAGTGACATCCGCCCATTGTGTCGGCGCCGTCACGGCGAGTCACGCATCCGCAGGGGTGGCGCATCGCGCCCCGGGCGGCTACTTCACGTCCGGCTACTTCACGTCCGGCACGGCGGTGTCGTTGCGGAAGGCGTCGAAGACCTGCTTGGCCTTCGCGGTGTCCCACTTCACCGCCGACTCCCCGGTGTTGGTCTTGAAGTCCGGGTTGGCGATCGGCACGGTGATGCTCTTGCCGCTGCCGCCGTTGACGTCCTTCATGGCGAGGAACAGCGAGCCCAGGTCGGTCAGCCCGGCGTCGTCGTCGACGATCAGCGTGCCGAGGCCGGAGGAGACCAGCGGGTAGAACGTGAACGGGTTGAGCACGGTGGCCGGCGAGGCCGCCTGCTTGGCCAGCGCGCCGAGGAACTTCTGCTGGTTGCGCATCCGGCCGAGGTCCTGGTCGGCCATCTGGTGGCGCTGGCGGACGAAGGCCAGCGCCTGGGTGCCGTCGAGGCTCTGGCAGCCGGCCTTGAGGTCGAGCCCGGAGTCCTTGTCCTTGACGTCCTGGTCGATGCACATGTCCACGCCGCCGACCGAGTCGACGATGCCCACGAAGCCGGCGAAGCCGATCTCGGCGTAGTGGTCGATGCGGATGCCGGTGTTCGTCTCGACGGTCTGCGCGAGCAGCTTGCCGCCGCCCGCCGCGAACGCCGAATTGATCTTCGCGCTGGTCTGCTTGACGGGCTTGCCGTTCTCGCCGGCGTGCTCGGGGATCGGCACCCAGGAGTCGCGCGGGATGCTCATCAGGGTGTTCCCGTTGTCCCCGACGTGCAGGATCATCATCGAGTCGCTGCGCTTGCCGCCCGCGTGGCCGGTGTGCAGGTCCTCCTCCTGGGAGTCGGAGAGGCCGTTGCGGCTGTCGGAGCCGACGATCAGCCAGTTGGTGCCCTTGCCCGCGGCCGGCCGGCCGGGGTAGTCGGAGAGCACGTTCTCGTGGTTGAGCTTGGAGTCCGCCCAGAACCAGGTGGAGACGGTGGTGACCATCAAGGCGATCAGCACACCGAAGACCGACCACTTCACGATCCGGCGCCGTGGCCAGCGCGAGGGGCGGGCGGCGGCGGGCGTCTGCGGCCCGCCGGGGGGTATCGGCCCGCCGGGCGCACCCGGACCGCCCGGAGCGCCGGGTCCGCCCGGAGCGCCGGAGCCCTGCGCCGGCACCCCCGATCGGGCCGGCTGCCCGGGCTGCCCCGGTTGCCCGTACCCCTGGCCGGGGCCGTAGCCCTGCGCGGGCCCGTACCCGGGCGCCTGCGGCTGCCGCGCCTGCTGCCCCGGCTGCGGCTGTCGGGCCTGCTGCCCCGGCTGCGCCGGGGGCTGCCCCTGCGGCTGAGCCTGTGGCCGGGGCTGCCGGGGCGCCGGAGCGCTCGGCCCGCGCGGGTTCAGCGAGGCGGGCAGCGGCGGCTCGGCACCGCCGCCGTTCCCGTACGCGCCGCCACCGCCACCGTTGCCGCCGCCGTACGGGTTCCCGCCGCCGCCCGGGCGGCCCTCCTGCCACGTGTTCATGTGGGAGAGGATGCCCGACGCCGGGACCCGTGACTCCCCCCGGGGCCCCCACCAGGGCCCTTGTAGCAGTTTTGATGCACGCACCGGATCGTTCCGCGGCAAGGTGCCGGCGGGCGTGTGTCCCGCGTCCCCGTCTCACCATCCGTCTCACCTGGTGTTCGCCAGGCGAAACGATCCTTGACCGTCCGGAACGGTGCGTGTTTGCATGACTGCCATGGATCAGCGATGGACTCTCACGCGTCGGCGGCACGTCGACCTTCTGCGTGTGTCCTGTTCGCTCTGTTGTGGCTGACGCGCACCCGTCGAACCCCACCACCGTCCTTCTCCCCCCTTCTCGACGCTGCCCGCGCAGCGCGCTCACCGCTGCCCGTCGGTAGGCCGTCCCGGCCCCGTCGGTCGCCGCCCGGCCGGCCCGCCCGTGCCCGGTGAGTGCCCCGTGCTGCCGAAGCGCCGCCCCGCTTCCTCCCCGAGGTGAACCCATGGCCACCATCCTGTCCGTCTCCGGCTCCCCGTCCCCGACCTCCCGCACCACCCGCCTGCTGCGCCTCGTCGACGCACGGCTCGAGGAGCGCGGCCACCGCGTCGTCCCCTTCGAGGTGCGCAGCCTGCCCGCGCAGGCGCTGCTCTCCGCCGACCTGTCGCACCCCGAGCTGGCCGCCGCCCTGGAGCTCTTCGCCGAGGCCGACGGCGTGGTGATCGGCACCCCGGTCTACAAGGCCGCGTACTCGGGCCTGCTCAAGGCGCTGCTGGACGTGCTGCCGCAGTACGCGCTGCGCGACAAGGCCGTCCTGCCGCTCGCCACCGGCGGCTCCACCGCGCACGTGCTGGCGGTGGACTACGCGCTGCGGCCGGTGCTCAGCTCGATGGGGGCCGACCACATCACCCAGGGCTGGTTCGTGCTGGACCGTCACATCACCGTCCGGGAGGACGGCACGACCGTGATCGAGCGCGAGACCGACGTGCTGCTGCGGCCGGTCGTGGAGGCGTTCGCGGCCGCCCTGGAGCGCCGGGCCGCCCCGGTCCTGGCCGGCTGACGCCCCGGCCCCGACGCCCCGGCCCCGGCGTCCTGCCGTCCGCCCGGCGCCCCGCGCGCCCGGACTGTTCGGACCCGTCGGACCGGTCGGAGCCGTCGGATCCGTCGAAGCACCCGGGCCCCGCCCGGCGAACCCGAGGTTCGCCGGGCGGGGCCTCCTTACGGGCGGACCCTGACCGGGCCCGGGCCGACCCCTAGGGGGAGGGGTCTGCCACCCCGTACAACTCCGGTTGGGCCGCTTCCTCCCGTCGGATGACGAGGGGGCCGGGCCCGACTTCTAACGTTGTTCACATCCCCGCCCGTCCGAGGTGGACCCGATGCGATCGGGTCCGGGTCCCCGGTGCACCGGCAGGGTGAAGCTAGCTCCCGGTCGAAAACTATCCCCTGCGCGATGTCGCCGGACGGGTGGAACGGACGAGGCTGGGGGCAAACGGGTGGGCCCACTTCTTAGGAGACGACAGTGACGACGGCAGCAGCAGCCGTGTACGACCCCCAGCTTCCCGGCGGTGCCGCCGCCGCCGTCGCCGCCTCGGCTCGTCAGGTGACCAAGGCCTACGGCTCCGGCGAGACCAGGGTCACCGCCCTGGACGCGGTCGACGTCGACATCCAGCGCGGCCGCTTCACCGCGATCATGGGCCCCTCGGGCTCCGGCAAGTCGACCCTGATGCACTGCCTGGCCGGTCTGGACACGGTGACCGAGGGGCGGATCTGGATCGGCGACACCGAGATCACCGGTCTGAAGGACAAGCAGCTCACCAGGCTGCGCCGGGACAAGATCGGCTTCATCTTCCAGGCGTTCAACCTCCTGCCGACGCTGAACGCGCTGGAGAACATCACGCTCCCGATGGACATCGCCGGTCGCAAGCCGGACCAGGCCTGGCTGGACCGGGTGGTGGAGACGGTCGGCCTCTCGGGCCGGCTGAAGCACCGTCCGACGCAGCTCTCCGGCGGCCAGCAGCAGCGCGTCGCGGTGGCCCGGGCGCTGGCCGCCCGTCCCGAGATCATCTTCGGCGACGAGCCCACCGGGAACCTCGACTCCCGTTCCGGCGCCGAGGTGCTGTCCTTCCTGCGCCGCAGTGTCGACGAGCTGGGCCAGACCATCGTGATGGTCACCCACGACCCGGTCGCCGCCGGCTACGCGGACCGCGTGCTCTTCCTCGCCGACGGCGTGATCGTCGACGAGATGCACGCCCCGACGGCCGACTCCGTCCTCGAACGCATGCGCCGTTTCGACGGCAAGCGCACCAGCTGAGCGGGTAGGGGCGTACAGGACCATGCTGCTCAAGACGTCACTGCGGAGCTTCTTCGCCCACAAGGGGCGGATGCTGCTCTCCCTGATCGCGGTCGTGCTGTCGGTCGCGTTCGTGTCCGGGACGCTGGTGTTCTCCAACACCGCGACCAGTACCTTCGACAAGCTCTTCGCGTCGACCGCCTCCGACCTCTCCGTCCGGCCCGCCAAGCCCGAGTTCGGCGACGATCCGCGCGCGAAGACGCTGACCGTCCCCGCCGACAGCGTCCGGAAGGTCGCCGCGATCCCCGGGGTGAAGACGGCGATCGGCCAGGTGTCGGTCCAGAGCGCGACCCTGGCCGACCCGGCCACCAACAAGCGGGTGGGGCCGACCTCCGGCGCCCCGACGATCGTCGGCAACTGGGCGGACACCCCGCGCAACGCGGTCGAGATCACCTCCGGTCACGCTCCGCAGGGCGCCGACCAGGTCGTCGTCGACGCGGACACCGCCAAGAAGGCCAAGCTCGCCCTCGGCAGCAGGCTGCGCGTGATCACCGCCGACAAGCACGACTTCACCATCGTCGGCATCGCCACCTTCAAGACCACCAACCCCGGCGCGGCGCTGGCCTTCCTGGACACCGCCACCGCGCAGAACGTGCTGCTCGGGCAGAGCGCGTACACCTCGGTCGAGGTGTTCGGCGACGGCGCCCGCTCCGACGAGCAGCTCAAGTCCGCCACGCTGGCCGGGCTGGGCGCGGGCGTCCAGGCGAAGACGGCCGCCGAGCAGAAGGAGGAGAGCGCCGACAGCGTCGGCTCCTTCCTCGACTTCATGAAGTACGCGATGCTGGGCTTCGCCGGCATCTCGCTGCTGGTCGGCGGCTTCCTGATCATCAACACCTTCTCGATGCTGGTCGCCCAGCGCACCCGGGAGATCGGCCTGCTGCGCGCCGTCGGCGGCAGCCGCAAGCAGGTCAACCGCTCGGTGCTGGTGGAGGCGCTGCTCCTCGGCACGGCCGGATCCACGCTCGGCATCGGCGCCGGCCTGGGCCTGGCGGTCGGGCTGATCCAGCTGATGAACGCGGTCGGCATGCACCTCAACGCCGGGGACCTGAAGATCGGCGCGGACGTCTTCATAGCCGGGTACGCGGTGGGCATCGTGATCACCGTGCTCGCGGCCTGGATCCCGGCCCGCCGGGCCAGCCGGATCGCGCCGATCGCCGCGCTGCGCGACCACGGCACCCCGGCCGAGGCCCGCTCCAACACCGTCCGGGCGGTCATCGGCCTGGTGCTGACGGCCGGCGGCGGCGGTCTGCTGGTGCTGGCCGCCAAGGCGGAGAAGCTGGCCACCGGCGGCCAGTACATCGGGCTGGGCGTGCTGCTCACCCTGATCGGCTTCGTCGTCCTCGGCCCGTTGCTGGCCACCACCGTGGTGCGGGTGCTCGGCGCCCTGCTGCCCGCCGTGTTCGGTCCGTCCGGCAAGCTCGCCCAGCGCAACGCGATGCGCAACCCGCGCCGCACCGGCGCCACGGCGGCCGCGCTGATGATCGGACTGGCGCTGGTGATCGGCGCCTCGGTCTTCACCTCCTCGATGATCAAGTCCACCAATGAGCAGCTCGACCGCTCGGTGGGCGCCGACTACATCGTCTCGGCCGGCCGCAACGGCGTCTCCCCGGAGATCGTCGACGCCGTCCGCAAGACCGCGGGCATGGACCACGTCACCGAGCAGAAGCTGCTGCCCGCGCGCTTCACCGCACCGGACGGCAAGACCTCGGAGGAGGGGGTCTCGGCGGTCTCCGCGCAGTTCACCGACGACTTCCGGCTGCCGGTCAAGGAGGGCAGCGCCGACTCCCTCAAGCAGGGGGCGCTGGCGGTCGGCGAGGACTTCGCCAAGGACCGCGGCCTCAAGGTCGGCGACAGCATCACGGTCGACTACGGCCAGGGCCGGGTCCAGTCGCTGCCGGTCGGCGTCATCATGACCAAGGGCAACTCGTTCTTCGACGGCAACGTCTTCGCCTCGTTCGAGGCCGTCGCCAAGGCGGTGCCGGCCGCCGACCAGCCGGTGGACGCCGTGCTCTTCGGCAAGGCCGCGGCCGGGGTCGACGTCGCCAGGACGCTCAGCGCCCTGGAGGACTCGCTCAAGGAGTACCCGCAGGCCACGGTCCGCGACCAGGCCGGCTACAAGGACCTCGTCCAGGAGCAGATCAACACGCTGCTCTACATGATCTACGGGCTGCTCGGCCTGGCGATCGTGGTCGCGGTGCTCGGCGTGGTCAACACCCTGGCGCTCTCGGTGGTCGAGCGGACCCGCGAGATCGGCCTGCTGCGGGCGATCGGGCTCTCCCGCCGCCAGCTGCGCCGGATGATCCGCCTGGAGTCGGTGGTGATCGCCCTGTTCGGCGCCTTGCTCGGCACCGGCCTCGGCCTGGCCTGGGGTGTCACCGGCCAGCGGGTGCTGCGGACGCAGGGGCTGGAGTCGCTTTCCGTCCCGGTCGCCACGATCCTCTTCACGCTGGTCGCCTCGGTGGCCATCGGCCTGCTGGCCGCCCTGATCCCGGCCTTCCGGGCCGGGCGGATGAACGTCCTCGCGGCGATCGCGACGGACTGACCGGAGGCGACCCCCGGATCGGGGGACCGGGGGTCGCACCGGAGAACACCGGAGAACACGGGGGATCCGGGGACCGGGGGAAGGGGTAGGGTGCCGCGTGCGCCCTGCCCCTCGCCGTTCTCCCGCGGTCCGGACGGCTCACGCGCTCACGGGCAGATGATGTCGCTCGCCCGCTCCGCTGCGCTCGGCGCCGCCTCCTCCGTCCGTACCCCGCCCGCCGGGCCGGGCGGTGCCGCACCCGGCACCGGGGGCGGCGGGGCGGCAACCGCCGCCGGTGCCGTTGCCCCGGCCGTCGCTCCCGCCGCCCCCACCGCCGCACCCGCCGTCGGCGTGGCCGCCGGGTAGTCCGCGCCCGCGTACAGCTGGAGGATCACCCCGAGCCCCGCCACCGGCGTCAGCTCGGCCTGCGGCACCGCGCCCGCCAGTGTCCGCGCCGACTCCTCCCAGCGCGGGTCGTACCGGATCACCGTCCGCCCGGCCGCCGTGCCGGCCGGGGCGTTGGAGGGCGTCCCGGTGGTGGCGAACCCGGCCCGGCGCAGCTCGGCGTCGACCTCGGCACCCAGCCCCGCCGTGCCCGCCGCGTTGAACACCTGGACGTGCACCTGATCCGGTGCGACGGCCGCCGGAGCCGGATCCGCCGGATCCGCCGGGGCCGGATCCGCCGCTTCGGGAGCCGTCGCCCCGTCCGTCAGCGGCCGCCCCTCCCGGACGGAGTCGAACAGCTCCTGTGCCTGCTCGTCGTCCCACAGCACCGTCGACCCCCACCCCGCGACCGGATGGTCCACCGAGGCCAGCGGCACGGTCACGAAGTCGGCCCGACCGTCCGTCAGGTCCTTCATCCGGGTCGCCAGGGTGATCACATCGTTGGCCGCGAGCCCCTTGTCGGCCTTGACCGAGCCGAGCAGGCTGTCCGTCACCCGGGCCAGCCGGACCGGGTTGAGCAGGGTGCCGCTGCTGGTCACCTCGTGCAGCAGCTGGGCGACGAACTTCTGCTGCCGGTGCATCCGCCCCAGGTCGGAGCTGCCGTCCACGTGCCGGGCGCGCACGTACTTGAGCGCCCCCGCGCCGTCCAGGGTGCTGGTGCCGGCCGGCAGGTCCAGCCCCGAGTACTCGTCCTTGAGCGGCTTGGCCGTGCAGACCCGGACCCCGCCGACGGCGTCCACGGCGGCGACGAACCCGGCGAAGTTCACCTGGAGGTAGTGGTCGATCCGCAGCCCGGTGTTCTGCTCGACGGTGGCGACGGTCAGCTGCGGCCCGCCCAGCCCGTACGCGGCGTTGATCTTCCCCTTCCCGGCCGGGATCTCCTTGTGGGTCGCCGGGTCCTGGTGGGCGGGAATGTCGACATAGGAGTCTCGCGGGATGCTGATCACACTGGCCCGGGTTCCGTCCCCGGCGAGCCGGACGATCATCATCGTGTCGGTGCAGTGGCAGGACTCGCCCCCGGCGTGCAGCACGGTCTTCAGCGTCTTCTCCGGGATGCCCTCGCGCTCGTCGGTGCCGACGACCAGGAAGGTGGTGGCGCTGTCGTCGGCCGGCCGGACCCGGTCGCCGCCGAAGGCGTCGACCCGGTCGATCGCACCGATGCCGTGCAGCACCGCCCAGCCGCCGCAGGAGGTGGCGAGGATGCTGAACGCGAAGCCTGCGGCCAGCCGGCGGGGCCAGCGGCGCCGCCGTCCGCGGGAGGATCCGGGCTGGGCGGAGAGGGGGGAGACGGGCATCTCTCGGATGGTAGGGGCGCCCTCGGCCGGGCCGGGTGAGGGCGCGCCGGGGCCGGGGAGTACGGTGGGCCCCGATTGGTGAAACGTTCCTCCTGGCGCTCTCCTGCGACGGCGGAACGCCCCGTCGGCGTTCCCTCGCGTCCGCCCGCCCCCGGGCCCGGCACAGCGGCCCAGACCGGGACAAGACGGCACCCCGTCCGCACCGGTACGGTTGGCCCCGATGAACACCAAGGCTGCTGAGGAGCTGCCGGCGGTCTCCGTGATCATGCCGGTGCTCGATGAGGAACGACACCTGCGCACGGCCGTCCGGCACATCCTGGAACAGGACTACGCCGGGCCGATGGAGGTGGTGATCGCCCTCGGTCCGTCCGTCGACCGCACCGCCGAGATCGCCGCCGAACTCGTCGCCGAGGACCCGAGGGTCCGGACCGTGGAGAACCCCACCGGACGCACCCCCGCCGGGCTGAACGCCGCGATCCGCGGCTCAAGTCACCCGATAGTGGTACGGGTCGACGGCCACGGCCTGCTCACCCCGGGCTACATCACCACGGCGGTCCGGCTGCTCGACGATATGGAGGCCGCCAACGTCGGCGGCATCATGCACGCCGAGGGCGAGACCGAGTGGGAGCACGCGGTCGCCGCCGCGATGACCTCGAAGATAGGGGTCGGCAACGCCGCCTTCCACACCGGCGGCCTGGCCGGCCCGGCGGACACCGTCTACCTCGGGGTGTTCCGGCGCGAGGTGCTGGAGCGCCTCGGCGGCTACAACGAGGAGTTCGTCCGCGCCCAGGACTGGGAGCTCAACTACCGCATCCGCCAGGACGGCGGCCTGGTCTGGTTCACCCCGCAGCTGCGCGTCACCTACCGCCCCCGGCCGAGCGTCAGGGCGCTGGCCAAGCAGTACAAGGACTACGGCCGCTGGCGCCGGGTGGTCACCCGGTACCACAAGGGCTCGGTCAACCTGCGCTACCTCGCGCCCCCGGCGGCCTTCCTCGGCGTCACGCTCGGGCTGGTGCTCGGCGCGGCCGTCCACCCGGTCTTCCTGGCCGCCCCCGGGGCCTACCTGCTCGGCATCCTCGGCGGCGCGCTGGTCGAGGGCCGCGGCCTGTCGTTCAAGGCGAAGGCACTGCTGCCGGTGGCCCTCGCGACCATGCACCTCAGCTGGGGCTTCGGCTTCCTCACCTCGCCGCGCTCGCTGGCCCGCAAGGTGATCGGCAGCCGCTCGCCGTCCGCCACCGACGTGGTGGCCGGGCGCGGCTGACCCTCGGCGGCCCCCCGGCCCCGACCGGCCAATCCCGCGGACCCGCCCTCCTGTCCCCGCCCCCGGCGCTATCGTCGGGCGCCATGGGGACAGTTGAGGGCGGGTCCGCCGCCGTTTCCGCCGATGCCCGTGTCGATTCCGGTGCCGGGGCCCGGATCGAGCCGACCGCCGACGTCGACGGGAGCGCGGTGCTCGGCGCCGGGACGACCGTCTGGCACCTCGCCCAGGTCCGCGAGGACGCGGTGATCGGCGCGGACTGCATCATCGGCCGCGGCGCCTACGTCGGCCCCGGCGTGCGCATCGGGGACCGGGTCAAGCTGCAGAACCACGCGCTGGTCTACGAGCCCGCCGTGCTGGAGGACGGCGTCTTCGTCGGTCCGGCCGCGGTGCTCACCAACGACCTCTACCCGCGCTCGGTGGACGTCGACGGCCGGCTCAAGCGCGGCGACGACTGGCACGCCCGGGGCGTGACGCTCCGCCAGGGGTGCTCGATCGGCGGCCGCGCCGTCCTGGTCGCCGGGGTGACGGTGGGCCGCTGGGCCCTGGTCGCGGCCGGCGCGGTGGTCCACCGGGATGTCCCGGACTTCGCCCTGGTGGCCGGTGTCCCGGCCCGCCGGATCAAGTGGGTCGGCCGGGCCGGCGAGCCGCTGGAGCCGTCCGGCGCGGACCGCTGGCGCTGCCCGCGCACCGGCGAGGAGTACCGGGAGTCCGACGGCGTGCTCGCCCCGGCCGACGCTTCCTGACCGCGGCCGGGCCGGGTCGGGCCGGGCTACTTCGCGCAGACGTCGGTGTCGTCGGCCTGGACCCGCTGGAGGTCCTTCGGCGCCTCGGTCGCCGGCGCGCTCGGGGTCGCCGCGGCAGCCGCGGCGGCGGGCGCGTCCTTGCCGAGCACCAGCACCAGCCCGTCCTTGGCGCCCAGCTTCGGGTCCGCCTTGACCGCGTCGGCGGGCAGGCCCAGCGCGGCGGCCAGCGCCGCCGCCTCGGTGGCCTTCCCGGCCGGGTGGGAGACCGTGGTGGTCGCCGCGACCGGTGCGTTGGCGGAGGTCGCGGCCCGGGCGTAGCCCTTCGCCTGGAGCCGGTCGACGGTCTGCTGCGCCTGCCCGGGCGTCCCGCTGCCGTTGCGCACGGTCACCCGCAGCTCCTTCGCGTCCGCCGCCGGAGCCGCCGGAGCCACCGACGCCGCCGAGGTCGTCGGAGCCGCCGAGGTCGTCGGAGCCGCCGGGGCCGTCGGCGAGACCGGAGCCGCGGTGGACGCCGCGGACGCCGCCGCCTCGGTCAGCGACCGGTCGCTCCCGACCATCGAGAACAGCTGCCCGGCGTCCGGCTGCTTGAGTATCAGCCGGTTCTCGTCCGCGGGGTCGTCCAGCACCGGCACGGTGGCGAAGGTGATGTTCTTGGTGTCGACCTTGCTGACGTCCAGCGCGAGGCTCGTCAGCTTGTCGACGCTGCCGATCCCGGAGTCGACGGTGAGCGCCTTGGTGGAGGCGTCGGCGAGCTTCCACAGCTTGGCCGGGTCGGTCAGGGTGCCGTTGCTCTTGACCGAGCGGATCATCGAGCTGATGAACTGCTGCTGCAGCGGGATCCGGGTGAGGTCGCCGCCCTGCCCGACCGCGTGCCGGGTGCGGACGAAGGCGAGCGCCTCGTCGCCCTGGACGACGTGCCGGCCCTTGCTCATCTTCAGGTGCGAGTCCGGGTCGTTGATGTCCTTGGCCGCGCAGACCTCGACGCCGCCGACGGCGGTGGAGAGCGTCTTCACGGCCTCGAAGTTGACCATCACGAAGTGGTCGACCCGGATTCCGGTCATCTTCTCGACGGTCTTCCAGGTGCAGCCCGGATCGCGGCCCTCCTGGCCGAGGCTGTTGTTGAACATCGTGCGCGACTCACCGGGGATGGTCTTCCCGTCGGGCGTCCGGCAGTCGGGGACCGGCACCATCAGGTCGCGCGGAATGCTGAGCACGGTCGTGTTGGTGCGGTCCTTGGAGACATGGAACAGCAGCGTGGTGTCGGCGTGCCCGGCGCTGCCCTCGTCGCCGTACGAGCGGCCCAGGCCCTCCCGGCTGTCGGTGCCGATCACCAGGATGTTCAGGGCGTCGCCGACGGGCTGGGGCCGCTCCGCCTCGTCGCCCAGCTGCACCTTGACGGCGGTGATGTTGTTGTTGAAGTGCTGGTACGCGTAGTACGCGCCGCCGCAGCCGGCCACCAGGACGAACGCGCCGAGGCCGCCGGTCCACTTCAGCAGCCGCCGGCGGCGGTTGCGCCGCGCCGCGCGCGCCCGGCGGTGGGCGGCCCGGCCGCCGCCGGGCGGGAGCCCGTCCCCGGACGAACGCTCGGCGCCCGGGGAGGGTTCGGGGGCGGACTCGGCGGGAGCGCGCCGGCGCTGGACGGGGATGCCCCGGGCCGGGTCGAACGGGGGCGGCCCCGCGTCCGGCGTGACGCCGTGGGTGTCCTTCTGCACGGGTGTTCCCTCCCTCCGACCGGTACTCGGGCCGGTGCGCGAATGGCGCGACCGACTCGGACACCCTAGACGAGCCGGGTGGGGGAATTGTTCCTGATGTGATCTCCGCCATGGTGCGGAACGGTAATTCCCCAGGTGAATCCGGATGCTGGGAATTCCCGGGGAGAACCTTTCAAGGTCATGATCCGTGTACGGAATGGTGATCCGATGAACGGCTGATCGGCGTCGAGACGGGTCAGTGCACGGCGCACGCGTCCACGTCGGCGGTCCGCCCCTCGAACGACGGCGGGGTGGTCACGCTCGGTGACGGAGCGGCTGTCGGTGACGTCGTCCGCGCCGTCGGCGACGCCGTTCGGGAGGCCAGGGACGGCAGGGACGGCAGGGAGGCCGGGGGAGCCACCCGGGCCTTCGGCGACGGGCTCGGCGACGGGCTCGACTCCGGCGGCCGCACCTCCACCGGCCGGTCGTCCCGCAGCGCCGCGAACAGTTGCGTGGTCTGCGGCTGCACGAACTCGTCCCGGTCGGAGTCGAACCGGTACGGCTGCCGCGGCGCCGTCAGGAAGGTCACGTCCGCTGAGGGGATCCCGCGCAGGTCCTGCGTCAGGTCGTACAGCGCGCCCAGCGAGGACAGCCCGCCGTCGGCCCGCACCGACGAGGTGGCCGCGTCCAGCACCGGCCACAGCTTGGTCGGGTTGAGCAGCACGTCCTGCGACTGCGCCTTGCGGATCAGCGCCGCCAGGAACTGCTGCTGACGCCCCATGCGCTGGGTGTCACTGCCGTCGCCGAGGGTCTCCCGGGCCCGGACGTAGCCGAGCGCCTGCTCCCCGTGCAGGGTCTGCCGTCCGGCCGACAGGTCCAGTTTGGCGTCCTTGTCGTGGATCGGCTGCGGGACGCACACCTCGACCCCGTCGACGGCGTCCACCATCCGCTTGAACCCGGTGAAGTCGATGATCACGTAGTGGTCGATCCGGATGCCGCTGAGCTGCTCGACGGTCCGGATCGAGCAGGCCGGGCCGCCGGTCTCGAAGGCCGTGTTGAACTGCATCAGGGCGGGCCGGCTGCGGGTGCCGTCCGGCTTCTCGCAGGCGGGGACGCTCACCATGACGTCGCGCGGGATGGAGACGGCGGTCGCGTGCCGGCGGTCGGCCGCCAGGTGGAGCAGGATCGTGGTGTCCGAGCGCTGGCCGCCCGCCGTGCCGTAGGAGGCGTTGGCGCCGGTCCGGTCGTCGCTGCCGATCAGCAGCAGGTTCTCCGCACCGCGGGCACCGGCGGTCCGGCTGGGGCGCTCGGCCTCCAGCCGGGCCAGCAGCTGGTCGGTGGTGGAGTCGGTGCGGATGTTGCCGTCGAGCTTGCGGTAGGCGATCCAGAGCAGCGCGCCGGAGGCGACCAGCAGGAACGCGAGGGCGCAGGCGGTGACGACCAGCCACCGCCGGCGGCGCCGCCGGCCGCCGGAAGCCGCCGGGACGGCTTCCGGCTCCGCGGCGCCGGCCTCCTCGGCCGGGCGTCCGGTCGGGGGGTGCTCGGTGTCGTCCTCGGCCATGGCAGGGATCCCTACCCGCCGGGCCGGGGCCTGGGGTTATCCGAGGCGCAGTGTCACCCGTTCGGATTCCACCCGCTTCTCCCACTGGTCGGCGTCCAGGCCGTCCGAGTTGCGGCAGAGCACCACCGACGCGCCGGCCGCCAGCGGCGCCAGCAGGCCGGCCTCCAGACCCGCCCAGTTGTCGTAGGAGAGGGTGGACAGCACCCGGTCGCCCGGTCCCACCCCGAGCCGGGCGGCGCCCTCGCGGGCCAGCTGGACGGTCTGCTCCCCGGTCAGCTTCAGCGGCAGCCCGTCGACCGAGGTCTCCAGCGCCGGGGCGTCCGGGGTGACGGGGGAGTAGGGGGCGAACCGGTCGCCCTGGCCGGGCACCTCGGCCGCGTAGTCCAGGAAGCCGTCCGGCCGCTGCGGGAACCGCCCGCCGAGCGGCCGCAGCGCGAGCGCCACCCGCTCGCCCTCGCAGGCCTGGGCGGCCTCCAGGCCGTCCGGGCCGCTGACCACCAGGTCGGCGTCGGCCGGGTCGCCGGCCGGAACCGCCGCCACCCCGACCGACCAGCAGGCGAGCAGCCAGACGGCGCTCTGCCAGTGGGCCGGGAGGAGCAGCGCGGCGCGGTCGCCCGGCCCGGCGTTGAGCTCGTCCTGGAGCAGGTTGGCGGTCTTGGCCACCCAGTTGTCGAAGGTCCGGGCGGAGAGCTCGACGCGTTCGCCGCTGGCGTCGTCGTAGAAGGTGACCAGCGGGGCCGCGGGGTCGACTGAGGGAGTGCCACCTCGCAGGTAAGCGTGCAGCAGCTCGACGGGGGTGCGGGCATCGGCAGCGAAAGGCGCAGTCATGGTGCGCCCCAGCCTACGGCCTTCGGGTGGACGTCCGGGAGGGGTGGCCGAAGCGGCGTCGGGTGGTGTGGCGCCCTGGTCGAAATCCCGTGAACATCCGGTTTATGCGCATCTTTCTCCCGGGCCTTTGCGGCCGTGCGACCGTCGTCCCGCGCGTGGTCCTCCCCGTCGTCCTGCTCGCCGTCTGCACCGCCGTCCTGCCGCTGTCCCCGGCCGCCGCCGGGCCCGGGCCCTTACCCGCCGGCCCCTCGCCGAGGGCCGGGCTGCGGACCTCCGCGGGCGGCGGTTCCGTCACCTCGCTCCCGCTGGCCGGTCCGCACCGGTCGGCCGCGGGACGCGCGCTGGCGCCGCGCACCACCGGGCGGTTCGAGCTGCTCGGGGTCACCTGGGACGGCCCGGCGCACGCGTTCGCCGACGGCACCGTCCGGATCCGCACCCGGGACGCGGCCACCGGCGTCTGGCGCGGCTGGCAGCGGCTGGACGCCGACGGCGAGGACGGCCCGGACACCCCGGCCGCCGCCGAGGGCGCCCGGCGCGCGGGCACCGCCCCACTGTGGACCGGCCCGAGCGACGGCGTGGCCGTCGAGGTGACGGCGGGTCCGGCCGGCCCGCCGCCCGGCCTGCGGGTCGAGCTGGTCGACCCGGGCCGCGGCGCCGAGTCCTCGGCCGCCCGGACGAGGCCCGCCGAACCGGCGGGCGGCGGCCGCAGGACCGGCGACCAGGCCCCGCGCCCCGAGATCGTCACCCGGGCGGGCTGGGGCGCCGACGAGTCCGTCCGCGAGTCCGGCTTCGTGTACACCGGCCAGGTCCGGGCGGTCTTCGTCCACCACACCGCCACCGCCACCGCGTACGACTGCGCGGACGCGCCCCGGGTGATCCGGGCGATCTACCAGTACCACGTGCAGAGCAACGGCTGGCGGGACATCGGCTACAACTTCCTGGTCGACCGCTGCGGCACCGTCTACGAGGGCCGGGCCGGCGGCACCGACCTGCCGGTGCACGGCGCCCACACCCTCGGCTTCAACACCGACTCGGCGGGCGTCGCGGCGATCGGCACCTACGTCGAGGACGTGCCCCCGCCGGAGCTGCTGACCGGCCTCGCCCGGGTCTCCGCCTGGAAGCTCGGCCTCACCGGCCGGGACGCGGCCGGCCATGTGAAGCTGGTCTCCGGCTCCAGCGCCAGCCGCTACCCGGCGGGCACCACCGTCACCTTCGACGCCGTCTCCGGCCACCGCGACGGCTTCGCCACCGAGTGCCCCGGCGCCGCCCTCTACCCGCAGCTCCCCGCCATCCGCACCGAGGCGGCCCGCCTCCAGGGCCGCGTCGACACCCCCGTCACGCCCTAGGTCCCGAAGAGGGCCCTCGTCACCCCGGTCCCGGTCCGCGGGCGACCAGTTCCCGCAGCTCGGCCGTCAGCGCACGCGCGAGGTCGGGCCGCAGGTCGTACCGGGCCGGGGTGTTCTGCAGCAGGGCGATCCGCCAGCCCGCTCCGGCGTTGACCGCGATCACCGTCTGCACCGCGTTCAGCGCGGGGTCCAGATCGTCCGCGTCGTCCGGCACCAGGCCGGCCACCGCGTCCAGCTGCGCCACCCCGGGGGCCAGCGCCCGGACCCGCCGCACCTTGGCGACGTACTCGGGCGTCGCGTGGTCGGCGAAGACCCGCCCGAGCTCGGCGGCCATCACCGAGCGGCCGTCGTGCCGGGTCCCGTCGAAGCCGATCACCTCGCCGTCCGGCGCGAACGGCCCGGCGAAGGCCGCGCCGTCCCGCTCGTTCCAGCCCTCCAGCACCCGGTGGTAGAGGGCCCGCACGGCACTCTCGTCACCCGGGGCCAACTCCGCCACCCGCGTATCGTTCATATCCCCATGGTCGGCGGACAGCACAGGAGGTGCACGGCGGTGAGCGGGATCACGCGTACGGGCGCGCACACGGGCGTGCCCGCCCCCAGGGCCGCCGGTTCCGGCACCGGAACCGTGCGCCGCTGGCGGCCCGGCTTCCCGCTGGACGTGGCCCGCACCCTGCTCCCGCTGCGCCGCGGCCCGGGCGACCCGGCCTACCGGACCACCGCCGACGGCGCCGTCTGGCGCGCCTCCCGCACCCCGGCCGGCGTCGGCACCCTGCGGGTGCTCGCCCGCCCCGCCGAGGGCGTCGTCGAGGCGGGCGCCTGGGGCCCGGGCGCCCCGTGGCTGCTGGACCGGCTGCCCGACCTGCTCGGCGCCGGCGACGACCCGGCGGCCCTGGTCCTGCCGCCCGGCCCGCTGCGCGAGGCCCAGCGCGAGGTGGCCGGCGTGCGGCTGGTCAGGACCGGCCTGGTCATGGAGTCCCTGGTACCGGCGATCCTGGAGCAGAAGGTCACCACCGGCGAGGCCTACCGCGCCTGGCGCACCCTGCTGCGGGCCTTCGGCGCCCCGGCGCCGGGGCCGGTCGAGGGCCTGCGGGCGGCACCCTCGGCCCGCGAGTGGTCACTGGTGCCGAGCTGGGACTGGCACCGCGCGGGCGTGGACCCGAAGCGCTCGGCGACGGTGCAGCGCGCCGTCCGCCTGGCGGCCCGCCTGGAGGAGGCCTCCGCGATGGACCACGAGGCGTCGTTCGCCCGCCTCACCGCCGTCCCGGGCATCGGTGTCTGGACGGCCGCCGAGACCCTCCAGCGCAGCAACGGCGATGCCGACGCCGTCTCGGTCGGCGACTTCCACCTGCCCAACATCATCGGCTGGGCCCTGGCCGGCCGGGTCCGCAGCGACGACGCCCAGATGCTGGCCCTCCTGGAGCCCTACCGCCCCCACCGCCACCGCCTCTGCCGCCTGATCACCGCCACCGGCACCCACGCCCCCCGCTTCGGCCCCCGCCTCAGCCCCAACGACCACCGCCACCGCTGAGACCCCACGTCCGGGTGAACCGCACACGGATCGCGGCGCCGCGCCGTCGCGTCCCGGGCACCGATGACGGCCGGCGCGGGAGTTCACGACGACGAAGCGGACGACGTGGCCGCGGACGAACGCGCCGCGGCAAAAGCCCTGCTGCATCGCGACGATCCGACGGTCAGCCTGGCCGAACTCCTGGACGATCTCTTCGGCGGGGCGGCCGAACCCGGGGCCGCGCCGGTCAGCGGACCTCGATGAAGGCGTCGGCCGTGCGCTCCGGGCGGGTGCGCGGGGGTTCGGCGGGGCGGCCGACGGCGACGGCGCCCATCGGGTCCCAGTGGCCGGGGAGGTCGAGGGCGGTGCGGACGGTGTCGCGGCAGAACATGGTGGAGGACACCCAGGCCGAGCCGTAGCCCTCGCCGGCCAGGGTGACCAGGAGGTTCTGCACGGCGGCGCCGATCGCGACGGTGAACATCTCCCGTTCGGCGGCGGCGCGGCGCTCGTCGGGGTAGTCGTGCGAGCCGTCCATCACCAGGCACGGCACCACGAGGTACGGGGCGGCCCGCAGGACGTCGCCGCGGGCGGTGCGGCGGGCGATCTTCTCCTCGTCCCAGCCGTCCAGCCCGGCGAGGTCGCGGCGCCAGGCGGCGAGCATCGCGTCCAGCAGCCGGGTCCGCACCTCGGGGGTCTCCAGCAGGACGAACCGCCACGGGGTGGTGTGGTGCGGCGCGGGCGCGGTGACCGCGGCGGCGACGGCGCGCCGCACGGCCCGCGGGTCGACCGGCTCGGCGGTGAACGCGCGGATGGTGCGCCGCTGGGTGACGGCCTGCCGGATCGCCTCGGAGGCGCCGAGCCGGAACATGTCCTCGGCGGCGGGCCGGATCAGCGGCCGGGTGCCCTCGCCGTCCTCGGCGGTGACCAGGTGGCCGAGGCCGCGCACCACGGCGACCGGGGTGCCGGTGGCCTTGCCCTTGACCAGGTCGGCGGCGGCGGCCAGCTCGTCGGCGGTGGCGGTGACGGTCATGGCCAGCTCGTTGCCGTGCGCGTCGGTGCGGCCCCGGTGGTCCTCGATGACGGGCAGCCCGGCGGCGCCGATCGCGACGTCGGTGAGTCCGTTGCGCCAGGGCCGGCCGAAGGTGTCGGTGACGACGACGGCGAGCCGGCGCCCGGTGAGCTGCTGCAGCCGGGCGCGCAGCGCGCGGGCCGAGGCGTCCGGGTCCTCGGGGAGCAGCAGGACGGTGCCGGGGGCGGTGTTCGAGGCGTCGACGCCGGCGGCGGCCATGACCAGGCCGTTGCGGTTCTCGACGATCCGGATGCTGCCGCGCCGGGCGACCACCCGGACGGTCTCCGCGTCTATCGCGGCCTCCCGGTCGGCGGCCTCCAGTACCCGGCCCTCGGCCTTGCTGACCACCTTGGAGGTGACCAGCAGGATGTCGCCGTCCCGGTACTCGGCGGCCTTGGCGATCAGCCCGGCGAGGTCGGAGTCGGCGTCGATCTCGGGCAGTCCCTCGACGGGGAGGACCTGGAGGGTCATCCGCGCACCCGCTCGGCGAGCGCCAGCGCGGCCCGGGCCATCTCGGCGGTCGCGGCGACGTCGGTCATCAGCAGCGGGACGGCCCGGCAGGCGATCCCGCCGGCCTCGACGGCGGCGACGGCCGCCTCGTCCACGGAGTCCACCAGCCACCCGTCCAGCAGTTCGGAGCCGTAGTTCAGCGCGACCGCCTCGGCGGTGGCCTCGACGCCGACGGCGGCGAGCACCTTGTCGGCCATGCCGCGCACCGGCGCTCCGCCGATGATCGGGGAGAGCCCCACCACCGGGGCGGGCGCGGCGGCGACGGCGGCCCGGATGCCCGGCACGGCCAGGATGGTGCCGATCGAGACGACCGGGTTGGACGGCGGGAAGAGGATGACGTCGGCGGCGGCGATGGCCTCCAGCACACCGGGCGCCGGCTTGGCGGTGTCCGCGCCGACCGGCACGATCGCCTCGGCGTCGACGGCGGCGTGCAGCCTGACCCAGTACTCCTGGAAGTGGATCGCCCGGGTGCCCTGGTCGTCGGTGATCCGCACATGGGTCTCGACCCGGTCGTCGCTCATCGGCAGCAGCCGCACCCCGGGCCGCCAGCGCACGCAGAGCGCCTCGGTGACCTGGCTGAGGGTGTAGCCGGCGGTGAGCATCTGGCTGCGCACGAGGTGGGTGGCGAAGTCGCGGTCGCCGAGCCCGAACCACTCGGGCCCGACGCCGTACTCCTTCATCTCGGCCTTGATGGACCAGGTCTCGTCGGTCCGGCCCCAGCCCTGCTCCTCGTGGATGCCGCCGCCGAGGGTGTACATGACGGTGTCGAGGTCGGGGCAGACCTTCAGTCCGAAGAGGTGGATGTCGTCACCGGTGTTGCCGATGACGGTGATCTCGTCCTGGGGACCGATGGCCTCCCGGAGTCCGCGCAGGAAACGCGCTCCGCCGATCCCGCCTGCCAGTGCCACGATGCGCATGTGCCCATCCTGCCACGCGCCGACGGGTCGTCAGCCCGGTCCTCGATAACCCGCCGCCGGGTCTCAGCCGACCTCGGCGGACGTCTGCCGGTGCTGCTCGGGCACGGCCGCGGCGCCCCCGTACTGGTTCATCTCGGTCAGCCCGGGGCTGTAGAGGTGGATGGAGACGGCCGGTTCCAGCGAGCCGTTGACCACCTCGTGCAGGTACCCGGCGGAGAACACCCGCTGGCCGCCGGGGCGCAGCGTCCGGGAGCCTTCTCCGGCGTGCGTGAGGGAGCGTTCGACGAGCTCGCCCTGCACCACGGTCATCACACCGGAGGAGACGCCGTGGTCGTGGAGGCCGCTGCCCTGGCCGGGCAGCCAGCTGAGCAGCCAGATCTCGTAGCCGGGGCCGGTCTCCAGCCGGGCGTACCAGCGGGTGAGCGCGTCGTAGCGGACGAGCGGCTCCCAGCGGGAGCGGTCGGCGGCGATCTCGCGGACCAGCCGCGAGTGGTCGGCGACGGTGACGGGGTGCCCGGGCAGGTCGGTGCGGGCGAGGTGCGGGAAGGCCAGCGGGTCGCCGGCGATGGAGACGTCGCTGAGGCCGTCGGCCCACGGGTGGCCGCCGGGGCGGGCGGCCGGGGAGGGGGCGACGGGGCGGGTGGCGGAGCGGAGGCCGTGGTCGGCGAGCTTGCTGCGGTCGCGGTTCCGCTTGCGGATGCGGATCATTCGCACGGGAGTCGTCCTCGGAAGGGCTGGTTCGTCAGGGGATCAGCCGGATCCGGGATGTCCTGGGGCGGGAATCGCGGGCGGCCTCTGTGCTTCCTGGGCGGCGCGCGGTGGGAGGGCGGGCGCCTAGATACAGCGGCAGGAACAGAGGCGACAACAGGAGTTCACGGCACGGCGGAGGGCGGAACCGCTCCGGGGGCTGGCGAACTCTGACATGGAGGCAAGGACATCGCATCCGCGGGGGCGGTGTCAACTCGGAGAGAGCGGACATTCGGGTGAGATGAGCCACGAAGTACCCGATGGGGTGATAAATCACCCTCTATGTTTCGATGGGAAGATCGCCGGGAAGAGAGGGCGATGACCGGCCTGTGGCGGTGACTGCGCGTCACCCGGCCCCCGGTTGCGAAGGGTTCACCGGCCTTCGAGGGCAATCGGGCGGGAGGTCCGATGTGTCCGGTTATGTACACTATTCGTAACGGCTTGGTGCCGGGGAGTGAATCCTGGCCCCAATACCAGAGCTCGGCTTGACTGGGCCAGAGTGACGCAACTGTAATTTCACTCGTGTCGTCGGCCGCACGAGGCAACGGCAACCACGGGGACGCCAATAGGGGCAGAGGAGGCGCGCCACATGAGCGAGCTCTTTGAGCTGTTGATCGGTGACGGCATCGAGGAGGAAGAGGAACTCGGCTGGCAGGAGCGCGCGCTGTGCGCCCAGACCGACCCGGAATCCTTCTTCCCCGAGAAGGGCGGCTCCACGCGTGAGGCCAAGAAGGTCTGCCTCGCCTGCGAGGTCCGCTCCGAGTGCCTGGAGTACGCCCTGGCCAATGACGAGCGCTTCGGCATCTGGGGCGGTCTCTCCGAGCGCGAGCGCCGCCGGCTCAAGAAGAGCGCCGTCTGACGGGGGTGGACGCGTCCCCCGGATCCCCGGACCCCGGATCCTCGAACACCCGGCCCGCACGGACGACCTGCGAGGAAGCGCCTCACCACCGGTGGTGAGGCGCTTCCTCGTTCCCGGACGGGCAGCCGGGACGGACGCCGTGGACGGAGCCGCCACCGGGAGCCGTTAGTGTGGTGCGCCATCCGGTTGCCGTTCACCGGCTGTGTCCACCGAGAACTGGGGCCCGCGCACGCGATGACCGTCTACAGCCACCAGAGCGGCTTCTCCTCCAGCAGGCCGCCCGCCTACCCGCGCCACCTGGTCACCGCCGTGATCGTCTCGCACGACGGCGCCCGCTGGCTGCCCCAGGCGCTCGCAGGCCTGCTCGGCCAGGACCGTCAGGTCCAGCGCGTGCTCGCCGTCGACACCGGTTCCACCGACGACTCCCCGCGCCTGCTCGCCGAGACCCTCGCCGACTGGCTCCCGGAGAGCGGCCCGACACTCCTCGGCCGCCGGGCCGGCTTCGGCACCGCCGTCGGCGAGGCCGTCTTCAACAGCCCCCCGCTGCGCGCCGAGGACCTGTCCTACCGGCTCGACCCCTCCGGCTACGACCCGGTCACCGGCGGCTGGGACGACTTCGGCGACCCGCTCGGCGAGCAGGACGACCTCGGCCGCGGCGGCCCCCGGGAGACCCAGCCCGTCGAATGGCTCTGGCTGCTGCACGACGACTGCGAACCGCAGACCGACGCGCTGCGCCGCCTGCTCCAGGTCGCCGACTCCACCCCCAGCGCCGCCGTCGTCGGCCCCAAGCTGCGCAGCTGGTACGACCGCCGGCAGCTGCTGGAGGTCGGCGTCAGCATCGCCCGCTCCGGCCGCCGCTGGACCGGGCTCGACCGGCGCGAGCTGGACCAGGGCCAGCACGACCAGGTCCGCCCGGTGCTCGCCGTCTCCACCGCCGGCATGCTGGTGCGCCGCGACGTCTTCGAGGAGCTCGGCGGCTTCGACCGGGCACTGCCGCTGATGCGCGACGACACCGACTTCTGCTGGCGGGTCAACGCCGCCGGCCACCGCGTCGTGGTCGCCCCGGACGCCGTGCTCCGGCACGCCGAGGCCGCCAGCCGCGAGCGCCGCGCCATCGACTGCGGCCCCGCCCACCCGCACCGGGTGGACAAGGCCGGCGCCGTCTACACCCTGCTCGCCAACTCCAAGGGCGCGCTCTTCCCCTACGTCCTGCTGCGGCTGGTGCTCGGCACCCTGCTGCGGGTGGTCGCCAACCTGCTCGGCAAGGACCCCAAGCAGGCCTTCGACGAACTCGCCGGCCTCGGCCACGAACTCGTCCGGCTGCCCCGGCTGATGGCCGCCCGCAAACGCCGCGCCCGCAACCGTTCCGCCGACGCCCTGGACGACCGCACGCTCTTCCCGGCCCCCGGCGCCACCGCCCGGCTCGCCGTCGAGGGCGCCATCGGCTCGCTCGGCATAGGGGGCGGTGACGACGCCGGCGCCGGCCGGCACGGCACCGTCGAGGCCGGCGGCGACGAGGACGCCGAGGACCTGGTCGTCGAGCAGTTCGCGCTGGTCAAGAAGCTCGTCCGGCGCCCCGCCCCGGTGCTGTTCGCGGCCCTGCTGGTGTTCGCGCTGGTCGCCTGCCGCGGCCTGCTCGGTGGCGACGCGCTCTTCGGCGGCGCCCTGCTGCCCGCCACCGACGGCGCGGCCGGGCTCTGGTCGGCGTACGCCGACGCCTGGCACCCCGTCGGCACCGGCTCCACCGCCGCCGCACCGCCCTACCTCGCGGTGCTGTCGATCCTCTCCTGGATGCTGTTCGACCACGCCGACCTCGCGGTCACCCTGCTGGTCGTCCTCGCCGTCCCGCTCTCCGCCGTCAGCGCCTACCTGGTCTCCCGGCCGCTGATCGACTCCAAGCTGGTCCGCGCCTGGGCCAGCGCCACCTACGCGCTGCTGCCCGCCGCCACCGGCGCGCTCGCCCAGGGCCGGATCGGCACCGCCGTGCTGGCCGTGCTGCTGCCGCCGCTGGCCCGCGCCGCCGCGATCACCGCCGGCCTCGGCATCCGGGACGAGAGCGCCGCCAAGGGCGCCCGCCCCGGCTGGCGCTCCGCCTGGATGACCGTCCTGCTGCTCACCCTGGCCACCGCCTTCGTCCCGCTGGTCTGGGCGCTGGCCGTCCCGCTCTGCCTGGCCATGCTGGTCACCGCGGTGGTCCGCGGCGGCGCCTTCGGCTCCGGCGCGACCGCGCTGCGCCTGCTCGGCCTGCGCGTCCTGGTGATCCTCGCGGTGCCGGTCGGCGTGCTCGCGCCCTGGTCGCTCCAGGTGCTCGCGCACCCGCAGCGGCTGCTGCTCGAAGCCGGCCTGCCCGGCCTGCACGGCGCCGGGCCGACCGCCACCGGGCTGCTCCTGGTCAACCCGGGCGGCGCCGGCGTCCCGCCGGTCTGGCTCTCCGCCGGCGTGGTGCTCGCCGCGCTGGCCGCCCTGCTGCGCGCCGACCGCCGCCGCGCGGTGCTCGCCGCCTGGGGCGCCGCCGGCGCCGGACTGCTCTTCGCCGTCGCGGTGGCCGGCACCTCGGTCACCCCGGCCTCCGGCGGCCCGGCCGTGCCCGCGTGGTCCGGCCCCGCCACCCTGCTGGCCGGCGTCGCCCTGCTGGCCGCCGCCGCGATCGGCGCCGACGGCGCCAACACCCGGGTGGCCGGCATCGCCTTCGGCTGGCGCCAGCCGGTCGCCGCCCTGGTGGTGGCCGCCGCCGTGCTCGCCCCGCTGGGCACCGGCCTCTGGTGGGCCGTCACCGGCGCCGACGGCCCGCTGCACCGCGGCCGCGGCGCCCAGGTGCCCGCGTTCATCGCCGAGCAGGCCGGCACCACCGACCGCTCCCGCACCCTGGTCGTCACCGGCGACCCGAAGGGCGGCTCGGTCAGCTACACCGTGGTCCGCGGCGCCGGTCTGACGCTCGGCCAGGCCGAGTCCACCGTCGACCCGGCCACCGGCACCACGGCCGGCCTGGACCGCACGGTCGGCAGCCTGCTGGCCGGCTCCGGCGCCGACCAGGCGGGCGCGCTCTCCCGCTACGGCATCGCCTACGTGCTGGTCGACCAGCCGCTGATCGGCGCCTTCAAGGACGTCCTGGACACCACCCCCGGCCTGGTCAAGGCCAACCAGGACGGCGGCGCCGCACTCTGGCAGGTCGACGGCACCCCCGCCACCCGTGCGCTGATCACCGCCCCGGGCGCCGCGCCCGTGGTCGTCCCGGCCGGCGAGCGCGACCTCGCCACCACCGTGCCGGCCGGCCCCGAGGGCCGGGTGCTGCGGCTGGCCGAGTCCGCCGCCCCGCAGTGGAAGGCCACCGTCGACGGCACCGCCCTGGAGCCGGTCACCGTCGACGGCTGGGCGCAGGGCTTCAAGCTCCCGGCGGGCGGCGGCAAGCTGCTCGTCACCCGCGAGGACGGCCTGCTGCACACCGGCTGGATCTGGGCCCAGCTGCTGCTCGGCCTGACCGTCCTGGTGCTGGCCCTGCCCGGCCGGCGCAACCACAAGGACGACGACCTGCCCGAGGGCGTGGTCGAGGCCGCCGCGCTGGCCGCCGCCGCCCAGGCGCAGGCCCCGGCCCCCGGCAGCCGCCGGGCCCGCCGGATGGCCGAGCGCGGCGAGGGCGCCGAGGGCGAGGCGCCGGAGGCCGAGGCCCCGGAGGCCGGGGTGTACGAGGGGCGGCCGGGCGCGATCCCGGCGCAGCCCGCCGGCGAGCCGGTGACGGGGGCGGTCCAGGCGGCCGCCGCCGCGCAGGAGGCCGAGCCGTACACCGACCCGTACCAGACCTACCAGCAGGCCGACCCGTACAGCTACGACCCGTACGCCGCGCAGCAGTCGGTGGGCGCGCCCTACGGCGGCCAGGGGTACGGCGGCCAGGACGGCTACCAGCAGCAGGGCTACCAGCAGTACCCGGCGGACCAGCAGTACGGCTACGACCCCTACCAGCAGACCGGCCAGCAGCCCTGGGTGCCCGGACAGCAGCAGGCCGAGCCCTACTACGACCAGCCGGACCCGAACGAGCCCCACGACCCGAACGGCCCGCAGGGCCCGGGCCGGTACCCGCACCACCACGGATCCGGGAGCTGACCCGCGATGAAGAAGCCCGCCTTCAGGAAGAAGTCCGCCGCGCCGGACACCGCCCCCGGGGCCGCGCCCGGCAGGGCCTTCGCCGGCGCCCCCGCCCCGAAGGGCTCCTCGGTGGCGCGGACCACCCGGTCGCTGCTGGCCGCGGGCGTGGTGCTCGCGGCGGTGTTCGGCATCGCCGAGCTCCGCCCGCCGGCCGCCCCGGCCCGCACCGACCGGGCCACCGCCACCTCGGCGCAGGTCGAGCGGAGCACCGCGGTCTGCCCGCAGCCGCTCCAGGGCCTCACCGGCGCCACCACCCTCACCGCGTACACCCCGCCGGGCACGGGTACGGGCGAGGCCGCCGGCGCCGGCTGGCTCTCCGACGCGGCCGCGCCCGCCGCCCCGCCGGCCACCGCCGCCCCGGGCGCCGCGCCCGCGGCCCCGACCGCAACCGGCGCGCCCGCGACCCCGGCGCCGACCGCCGCGCCGGCGCCCGCCAAGGACGCCGCACCCGCCGACGCCCGGCTCACCCTGGCCAAGCCCGGAACCCCGGTGACCGCCCCCGCCGCCAACGGCGACATCGCCCCCGGCACCGGGGCCGTCGCCACCGGCGCGCTCGCCCCCGGCTTCACCGTCACCCAGACCACCACCGTCACCGAGCAGCGCGGCCTCGGCCTGTCCGGGATCACCTGCACGCCGGCCGGCACCGGCTTCTGGTTCGTCGGCGCCTCCACCGTCGAGGGCCGCACCGACTACATCAGCCTGGTGAACACCGACTCCAGCGCCGCCGTGGTCGACCTCAAGCTCTACGGCGACAAGGGCCTGATCGAGAACGACGCCGCCAACAGCATCACCGTCGCCCCCGGCAGCTCGCAGTCGGTGCTGCTGCCCACCCTCAGCAAGGGCCAGGTCGCCGACCTCGCCGTGCACGTGGTCGCCCGCGCCGGCCGGGTCGGCGCCGCCCTGCACGCCGCCGACGGCAGCAAGGGCGCCGACTGGGTGCCCGCCTCCGCCGACCCGGCGCCCGTCCAGGTGCTGCCCGGCCTGCCCGCCGACACCTCGGCCGCCCGCCTGGTCGTCTGGGCCCCGCCGGAGGACGACGCCGACCTGAAGATCGAGCTCTCCGGCAAGAACGGCTGGTTCACCCCGGCCGGCAACGAGTCCATCCACGTCAAGGCCGGCATGGTGGCCGCCGTCGACCTCGGCAAGGTGACCCGCGACGAGGTCGCCGGCCTGCGCGTGTCGCCCAGCGACGACAAGCACCCCACCCCGGTGGTGGCCGGCCTGCGGGTCGACCGGGCCGCGGCCAACGGCAAGTCCGACGCCGCCTGGCTGGCCGGCACCGTGCCGGTCGGCGCCCGCGCCACCGTCGCCGACAACCGGGGCGGCGGCGCGTCCACGCTCTTCCTCACCTCCACCGGCGAGGCCGCCACCGTCCGGGTCACCGCCTCGGCCGGCACCGGCGGCGGCACCCCCGCCACCCAGGAGGTCCAGCTGCCGGCCGGCGGCACCGTCGCCCTCCCGGCTCCCGAGCCGGGCGGACTGAACGGCAGCTTCGCGCTCACCGTGGAGACCGTCTCCGGTGGCCCGGTCGCCGCCGCCCGGATGCTCTCGATCCCCGCCAAGGACGTGCCGATGTTCACCGTCCAGGCGCTGCGCGACGACCGGTCCAGCGTCAAGGTCCCGCAGGCCGCCCAGGACCCGGGCGTGGTCCTGCGCTGAGCGCGCCCCGCCCCGCACGCCGGAGGGGCCGCACCCGTGATCGGGTGCGGCCCCTCCGCGTTCGCGCGTTCGGTCAGTCCTCGTCGTACCGCGGGTCGATGGCATCGGGGGAGAGCCCCAGCAGCTCCGCCACCTGCTCGATCAGGATCTCGTGCACCAGCGCCGCGCGGTCCTCCCGCGACTTCGCCCGGATCTCCACGGGCCGCCGGTACACCACGATCTGGCTCTTGCGCCCCTTGCGGCCCGGCGAGACCCGGCCCAGCGGCACCCCGCCGTCCGGATCGGTGCCGTCCGGCTCGTGCAGCGGCACCTCCTGCACGGCGAACTCCACCTCGATCAGCTGCGGCCAGCGCCGTTCCAGCCGTTCCACCGACTCGCGCACGTAGTCGTCGAACAACTCGGAGCGGGTGAGCGAGATCGGGACCTGCGGCGGCGCGAGCGGGCCGCGCAGACCCCGGCCGTGCCGGTCACGGTGCCGCGGGCGGCGCGAGGGACCCGTCGATGACTGCGGTGCGGAGCTGTCCATATCACTGCCGAGAGTAGTCCTTGGACGCCCGGAAGTGGACCACCCCGGCAGCTGTTCGCCCGGGGCGAGCGGAGCACCGCCACGGCGCGCGGGCGGCGACACGGCACACCCTCCGGACAGGCGGTCTTCGCTCCCCGGCGGGGAGTGCTGTACCGTCCACCCTCGTGAGCTCTGTACGTCGTTGTTCGCGGACCGCGTGCGGCCGTCCGGCCGTCGCGACGCTGACGTACGTCTACGCGGACTCCACCGCCGTCCTCGGGCCGCTCGCCACCTACGCCGAGCCGCACTGCTACGACCTGTGCGCCGAGCACGCCGAGCGCCTCACCGCCCCGCGCGGCTGGGAGGTGGTCCGGCTCGCCGCCGAGGCCGGTCCGCTGCGCCGCAGCAGCGACGACCTGGAGGCGCTCGCCAACGCCGTCCGCGAGGCCGCCCGCCCGCAGACCCCGCGTCAGGGCCGGGCCCCCGAGGGCGAGTCCACCGAGGGCAGCCGCCGCGGCCACCTCCGGGTGCTGCGCTCGCCGGACAACTGACCCGTCGTCCGACCGCGGCCCGCTCCCGCCCCCGCACGAACCGTTCCGCCCGTCCGGGTACGCTGCCCCCCTGTAACCGGACAGCGGCCGCCGCCGCGCCCGGACGTATCGTGACCACGGGCGACGGCCCGCCGGCCAGGGCGCCGGCGCGTTCGCCGATCAGACACAGAACCAGGGTGGAGCCGCAGTGCGCGACCTCAAGCAGCTCGTGAAGGCGTACGACGTACGGGGCGTTGTCCCGGACCAGTGGGACGAGAGCCTCGCCCGCGCCTTCGGCGCCGCGTTCGTGCAGGTCACCGGCGCGACCGCGATCGTGGTCGGCCACGACATGCGCCCCTCCTCCCCGTCGCTGACCCTGGCCTTCGCCGAGGGCGCGGCCGGCTACGGCGCCGACGTCGTGCAGATCGGCCTCTGCTCGACCGACCAGCTGTACTACGCCAGCGGCGCGTTCGACCTGCCGGGCGCGATGTTCACCGCCAGCCACAACCCGGCCCAGTACAACGGCATCAAGCTCTGCCGGGCCGGCGCCGCCCCGGTCGGCCAGGACACCGGCCTCGCCGAGATCCGCGAGCTGGTCGAGTCCTGGACCGGCGAGGACGACACCGTCACCGTCCCCGCGCGCGACGTCCGCCCGGGCACCCTCTCCGAGCGGGAGACCCTGCGCGGCTACGCCGACCACCTGCTCGGGCTGGTCGACCTCGCCGCCGTCCGCCCGCTCAAGGTCGTCGTCGACGCCGGCAACGGCATGGGCGGGCACACCGTGCCCACCGTCTTCGACGGCCTGCCGATCGAGCTCGTCCCGATGTACTTCGAGCTGGACGGCACCTTCCCCAACCACGAGGCCAACCCGCTCGACCCGAAGAACCTGGTCGACCTGCAGGCCGGGGTCCGCGAGGTCGGCGCCGACCTCGGCCTCGCCTTCGACGGCGACGCCGACCGCTGCTTCGTCGTCGACGAGCGCGGCGAGCCGGTCTCCCCGTCGGCCATCACCGCGCTGGTCGCCGCCCGTGAGATCGCCCGCGCCAAGGCCGCCGGCGAGGCCGAGCCGACCGTCATCCACAACCTGATCACCTCCTGGACCGTCCCCGAGGTGGTCCGCGAGCTCGGCGGCAACCCGGTGCGCACCCGCGTCGGCCACTCCTTCATCAAGCAGGAGATGGCCGTCACCGACGCTGTCTTCGGCGGCGAGCACTCCGCGCACTACTACTTCCGCGACTTCTGGCGCGCCGACACCGGCATGCTCGCCGCGCTGCACGTGCTGGCCGCCCTCGGCGGACAGCCGGGCACCCTCTCCGAGCTGACCGCCGAGTACGACCGGTACGCCGCCTCCGGCGAGATCAACAGCACCGTCGCCGACCAGGCCGGCCGCACCGCCGCCGTCCGCGCCGCCTTCGCCGTCGAGGGCACCACCGTCGACGAGCTGGACGGCCTCACCGTGGCCGGGCCGGACTGGTGGTTCAACCTGCGCGCCTCCAACACCGAGCCGCTGCTGCGCCTGAACGTCGAGGCCAAGGACCCGGCGAGGATGGCCGAGCTGCGCGACGGCGTGCTGGCCGTCGTCCGCGCCTGACGTACGGCTCCCGAGCCCCGGCCGGTAGGGTTTCCTCTCGGCCGGGGCACCGCCGTGCCCGCCCGCCGACCCCGTACCGAGACCGGAGACCGAACGCCATGAAGCTCGAATCCTTCCTGCTGGAGATCCTGGTCTGCCCGCAGTGCCGGGCCGCGCTCACCGAGGGCGGCACCGAGGAGCAGCCCGAGCTGCTCTGCACCGGTGAGGGCTGCGGTCTGGTCTACCCGGTGCGCGACGGCATCCCGGTCCTGCTGGTGGACGAGGCCCGCCGCCCGGCCTGATCCTGGACGGGGCGGCCCCGCCCCGACCGGGTACCGTCCCGCGCCCGCCGCGCTCCGCCCGCCGTCCTCAGCGCCCAGCCACCAGCCGGAGGCCCGCCGCATGCTCGACGACACCCTGCTCGACGACCCGGCCGCCCTCCAGCGCGCCGACCACGACCGCGCGCTGCTCGCCCTCGCCGGCTCCGGCGCCCGGGTCCGCACCGCCCTGCGACTCGCCGACGCCGCCGGGCTGGACCGGCTGCGCCCCGACGGCCGCCCGCGCGCCGTCCTGGTCGCCGGGCACGGCAGCGCGCTGACCGCCGGCGAGATGCTGGCCGCCCTGGCCGGCACCGCGAGCCTGATCGCCCCGCTGCCGCCCACCGACGCCGCGCCCGTCCCGCGCCCGGACCGGGCCACCGCCCCGGCCGCCTTCACCGCGGGCCTGGCCTGGCAGCTCCCCGGCTGGGCGGGCCCGCTCGACCTGCTGGTGGTCAGCTCCGCCGGCGGCGGCGAGCGGGGCCTGGTCGCGCTCGCCGAGCAGGCCTACGCGCGCGGCTGCGCGATCGTCGTCACCGCACCCGAGGGCAGCCCGCTCGCCGAGGCCGCGCGGCAGGTCCGCGCCCTGCCGCTGCCCTTCGTGCCGTCCGCCGTCGAGCCCGGCGAGCCGGGTGCGCCCGGCGACGCCGGACCCGCCGCCGAGCCGGACCTGCCCCCCGAGGACCCGGCCGCGCTCTGGGCCCACCTCGCGCCGCTGCTGGCGCTCACCCAGAAGCTCGGCGTCACCCAGCTCGCCTACGACGCGCTGCCGCTCACCGCCGACCTGCTGGACGCCACCGCCGTCCGCTGCCGGCCGGACGCCGCCGCGTACACCAACCCGGCCAAGGGGCTGGCCGCCCGGCTGGCCGGGACCGTCCCGCTGCTCTGGGCCGAGGGCCCGGTGGCCGGCGCGGCCGCCGTCCGGTTCGCCGCCCAGCTCGCCGACCGGGCCGGCCGCCCCGCCCTGGCGGGCCTGCTGCCGCAGGTGCTCACCGCGCACCGCGGCATGTTCACCGGGCAGCTCGGCGCGGGCGCCGACCCCGACGACTTCTTCCGCGACCGGGTCGAGGAGCCGGACCCGCTGCACCTCCAGGTCCTGCTGCTGCGGCAGGTCCCCGGCGAGGCGCCGGGCGGATCCGGCGACCCGGCCGGCCCGGGGGAGGCGGACGGCGGCCCCGCCGAGGTGCCGGCCGACGACGCGGGCCCGCGCAGCTTCGGCGCCACCCGGGCGCACCGGCTCGCCGCCGCCCACGACGTCCGGCTCACCGAGTACGCCAGCCACCGCTCCGACCCGCTGCACGCGCTGGCCGACCTGGTGGCGCTCACCGACTTCGCCGCCGTCTACCTGGGCCTCGCCGCCGCGCAGTCCTGAGCCGCAGTCCTGAGCCGCAGTCCCGAGCCGCTGTCCCGAGCCGGTGCCGGGCGGCCCGGTACGGGGCGGCCCGGTACCGTATGCGGTCGACGACGACCGGGACACCGGACGACCGGCACGGGCCGCGCGGACGGCCCCCGACGGAGGGACCTTCCGAGCATGAGTACCGAAGGCGGTACCAAGGCGCTGGTCGCGGCGCTGGCCGCGAACCTGGGCATCGCGGTGAGCAAGTTCGTGGCCTTCGCCTTCTCCGGCTCCTCCTCGATGCTCGCCGAGGGCGTCCACTCGCTGGCCGACTCCGGCAATCAGGTGCTGCTGCTGGTCGGCGGCAAGCGGGCGCAGCGGGCCGCCACCCCGGAGCACCCGTTCGGCTACGGGCGCGAGCGGTACATCTACGCCTTCCTGGTGTCGATCGTGCTGTTCAGCGTCGGCGGCATGTTCGCGGTCTACGAGGGCTACGAGAAGATCGCCCACCCGCACGAGCTGGACAACTGGTACTGGCCGGTGGGCGTGCTGGTGTTCGCCGTCGCGCTGGAGGGCTGGTCGTTCCTCACCGCGTTCCGCGAGGCCCGCAAGGACAAGGGGACGCACGGCTGGTCCGCGTACATCCGCCGGGCCAAGGCGCCCGAGCTGCCGGTCGTGCTGCTGGAGGACAGCGGTGCGCTGATCGGTCTGGTGCTGGCGCTGTTCGGCGTCGGGCTGACCGCGATCACCGGGGACGGCGTCTGGGACGGCGTCGGCACGCTCTGCATCGGCCTGCTGCTGATCGCCATCGCGTTCGTGCTGGCGGTCGAGACCCGCTCGCTGCTGCTCGGTGAGTCGGCCCACCCCGAGGTGGTGGGCCGGATCCGCGACGCGCTGGTCGACCACGACTCCGTGGACCGGGTCATCCACATGCGCACCCTGCACCTCGGTCCGGAGGAGCTGCTGGTCGCCGCGAAGATCGCCGTCCCGGCCGACTCGACGGCCGTCGAGGTCGCCGCGGCCATCGACGCCGCCGAGGTGCGGGTCCGGCGGGCGGTGCCGATCGCGCGGGTGATCTACCTGGAGCCGGACATCTACAGCGCCGAGAAGGAGGCGGCGGGCGACGACCCGTACGCGACGCCCGGCGGGCCGGTCCCCGGCGGCGCGCACTGAGGTGCCCGGGCGCCCCGGGCGGGAGGCCGAAAACGGCCGTAGCGGGCCGCCGTCCGGGGCCGTCGGTGTAGATTCGTCCCCAGAGCCAGAACGTCGCTGCTGATGGCGGTCGATCGGCGGCAGGCCCCCGCGGGGGTGCGCGCCGGTCGAGGGAGAGAGGTCCTCCGACGGTTTGTGCCGAGCAACAGGGCATCCGTGCCGCGCCGGTGGACCGGGTCGCGGGCCGGGCGCCCTGGCGTTGTCGCGCACCCGGGCGGCCCGCCGTGTTGTGACGCACCCCAGGACCTTGGCCACGCCCCACCCGTCACACGAGGAGCAGACGCATGTCGACCGACATCACCGGTGATTTCAAGGTCGCCGACCTTTCCCTGGCCCCCTTCGGCCGCAAGGAGATCCAGCTCGCCGAGCACGAGATGCCCGGCCTGATGACGATCCGCGCCGAGTACGCCGAGTCGAAGCCGCTGGCCGGCGCCCGGATCACCGGCTCGCTGCACATGACCGTGCAGACCGCCGTGCTCATCGAGACCCTCACCGCCCTCGGCGCCGAGGTCCGCTGGTGCTCCTGCAACATCTTCTCCACCCAGGACCACGCCGCCGCGGCCATCGCCGTCGGCCCGGAGGGCACCCCGGAGAACCCGCAGGGCGTGCCGGTCTTCGCCTGGAAGGGCGAGACCCTGGACGAGTACTGGTGGTGCACCGAGCAGGCGCTGACCTGGCCGGGCGGCAAGACCCCGAACATGATCCTGGACGACGGCGGCGACGCCACCCTTCTGATCCACAAGGGCGTCGAGTTCGAGAAGGCCGGTGCCGCGCCGGACCCGTCGACCGCCGACAACGACGAGTTCCGCATCATCCTGGAGCTGCTGAACCGCACGCTCGTGGAGACCCCGAACAAGTGGACCGAGGTCGCCGCCACCATCAAGGGCGTCACCGAGGAGACCACCACCGGTGTCCACCGCCTGTACGAGATGCACCGCGACGGCAAGCTGCTGTTCCCGGCGATCAACGTCAACGACTCGGTCACCAAGTCGAAGTTCGACAACAAGTACGGCTGCCGCCACTCGCTGATCGACGGCATCAACCGCGCCACCGACGTCCTGATCGGCGGCAAGGTCGCGGTCGTCTGCGGCTACGGCGACGTCGGCAAGGGCTGCGCCGAGTCGCTGCGCGGCCAGGGCGCCCGGGTCATCGTCACCGAGATCGACCCGATCTGCGCGCTGCAGGCCGCGATGGACGGCTACCAGGTCGCCACCCTCGAGGACGTCGTCGAGACCGCCGACATCTTCATCACCACCACCGGCAACAAGGACATCATCCTGGCCTCCCACATGGCGCGGATGAAGCACCAGGCCATCGTCGGCAACATCGGCCACTTCGACAACGAGATCGACATCGCCGGCCTCGGGAAGCTCCCGGGCGTCGTGAAGACCGAGGTCAAGCCGCAGGTCCACGAGTGGCGCAAGGCCGACGGCCGCACCATCATCGTGCTCTCCGAGGGCCGCCTGCTGAACCTGGGCAACGCGACCGGCCACCCGTCGTTCGTGATGTCCAACTCCTTCGCCAACCAGACGATCGCCCAGATCGAGCTGTTCACGAAGACCGAGCAGTACCCGATCGGCGTCTACGTCCTGCCGAAGCACCTGGACGAGAAGGTCGCCCGCCTGCACCTCGACGCGCTGGGCGTGAAGCTGACCACCCTCACCCAGGAGCAGGCCGACTACATCGGCGTCCCGGTCGAGGGCCCGTACAAGGCGGAGCAGTACCGCTACTGATGCGGTGACGGCCTGACGGAACGGCACGGTGGCCGGCGCCCCCTCCCCTGTGGAGGGCGCCGGCCACCGTGGGTTCCGGGGGCGGGTCGGTCTCAGCGGATGACGTCGGTGGTCCAGTCGGCCGGGTCGGCGCCCAGCCCGGTCACCCGCTCCAGCCAGCCCTGGAGGCCGCCGGCCGCGGCGAACGGCTCCTCGCCCTGGGGCGACCCCACGCACAGGCGGAGTCCGCGCTGGCTCTTGCACCGGGTGGGCGACGTGTCCTGGCCCGGTTGCGGCGGCTCGGGAGCGTACGCCGGGTCGCGCTCGACGTCGGGACTGGCGACGACGGTGACGTAGTTCTGGTCCAGCATGTAGGTGAGGGAGACCATCCACGGGAAGCCCGCGGCGGCTTCGAGGCCCAGGTCGAAGTCCGCGCCGTAGGGCGCGTAGTCCGCGGGGACGTTCTCGACGGTGAACGGCAGGGCCGCGGCCTGCTGGCCGGCGCGCACGCCCTTCGCGACGCGGGGCAGCAACTCCTCCATGGGGAAGGAGTCCATGTAGATGGTGGTCAGTTCGGCCCACCGACCGTCGGGTGCCCGGAACCGGAGGATGCGCTGGCCGCCGTCAGCGGCCGGGGTGCCGGGCTGGGGGCCGAGCCAGTACGCGGGCTTGCCGTTCACCTCGGTGGTGGCGACCGGTTCCCTGAACTGCACCGTGGGCGGCTGCTCGCCCGGCGCGTAGACCTCAAGGAAGATCGCCGGGCGGAGCATCTTGTCGGCGGCGGCCGGGCCGAGGGCCTTGATGCTCATCCGCCCCTTGGTCGGGTGGGAGTGGTACGTGAGCTGGTCGAAGCCCCTGGGCAGCCAGCCGAAGGCCGCGCCGGCCGCCATCGGGTCGCGGCCGGTGTCCGGACCGTAGCGGGGGAGCGCGGGCGCGCCGTCGGCGATGTACGTGGCCGGGGTGCCCGGGTTCCCGAACGGCAGCACAGCGCCGATGAGCGACGCACCGAGGACCGCCGCCGTCACCGCGCCCAGCACCCCGGCCCGGCGCCGCCGCAGCCGGGACCTGCCGGTGCGGATCGCCCGGGCGGTGTCCAACCGGCTCGCGGGTGCGGGCGCGTCGGCGAGGGCGGTGAGCCCGGAGGTCAGACGGGTCCCGTACTGATCGGCGTCGGTGCGGTCGTTGGTGCGGTCGGTCATGACTCGGTTCCTTCTGCTTCTGCCGGTACCGGGATCCGGAAGGTGTCGAGCTCGCGGAACTCCTCCTGGGCCTTCCCCCGGCCGAGGGACCGGCGCAGGGAGCCGAGGCCTCGGGCGGACTGGCTCTTGACGGTGCCCGTGGAGCACTCCAGCGCGGCGGCGGTCTGCTCGACCGTCAGGTCGCAGTAGTAGCGGAGCACCACCGTGGCCCGCTGCCGGGGTGGCAGTGCGGCCAGCGCGCGGCGGAGATCGACCGAGCCGTCCACGTCCGGCGCGGGGACGGCCCGCTCCGGGACCGCCTCCGTGTCGCGCCGGGCGGTCCACCGCCACCACGGCGAGCGCTGCTCGGCCAGGAAGGTGTTCAGCAGGACGGTCCGGGCGTAGCCGTCCAGGTTCTCGACCCCGGAGAGCCGGCCCCAGCGGACGTACAGCTTGGTGACGGCCTCCTGGACCAGGTCGTCCGCGCGGTGCCAATCGCCGCACAGCAGATAGGCCACTTTCCGGAGCCACGGCGCCCGAGCCGCGACGAACTCCGTGAACTCGGCGTCGCCGTCCTGCTTCGCCATGGATGAACGCTCCTTCTCCGAGGCGCCGCAGCCGCGGCGTTCACCTCCCTGATGCGCCCGGCGTGCGGGAGGTTGCACGGGCGTTCGAGGTTCCCGGCCCGCCCGGACGTAGGCTTTCGGGCATGCCCAACGGCCGGTACTCGCTCCACGACACCCATGACCACGTCCTGCTCGGCGAGGAGCGGTTCAGCTGCGCGCCCGGCCCGGCCGGCTGGCGGTACGTCTCCAAGACGTACGCGCCGGACGGCCGCGTCCTCGGCACGGTGGACCTCACCCTGGACTCGCGGGCCCGGCCGCTGCGGATGGAGCTACGGGCCGGCGGCTGGCAGGTCCGCGGCGGCGCCGTCGACGGGGTCGCCTGGGTGCGGGCCGACGCGGCCGACCCGGCCGGCGAGCAGGCGGCGGAGGGGCACGACCGGGCCCACGGCTTCACCGGGCGCTCGCCCGGCTTCCTGGTCGCCACCGCGCGGCTGCTGCGGCTGCGGGAGGGGGCGAGCGCGCGGGTGCGGCTGGTCGCGTTCACCGAGCCGGTGCTGGCGCCGCGCACCTTCGACCAGGGCTGGCTGCTGGAGGGCGTCGACACGCACGGGACGGACTCGGGGCCGCTGGTGGTCGAGCGGTACCAGGTGGCGGACCTGGAGACGGGCGAGCAGCAGGTGGTGCACCTGGCCGGGGACGTGGTGCTGGCGGCGGGCGGGGTCGAGCTGGAGGAGCTGGAGTCACCGCCGAACCCCTGGCCGGCCGACTTCGGGTACGGCGAGGGCCTCGGCGGCTGACAGGCCGGGATGCCGGGCCGGGCGGGCGCGGGGTCAGGCGGGTGGTCAGGCGGGCGAGTCGTCAGGCGGGTGGGGCGAAGCCGGTGCCGGGGGTGGCCGGAGGAGTCGGCGGGGTCGCCGGAGCCGGAGGGGCCGGCGGAGCGGACGGGGTGCTCGGCGGGGCCGGTGCCCAGGCCTGCTGCTGGGCGTGGGCCTGAGCGTGTGCCTGGGCGTGGGCCTGCTGCTGGGCCTGGGCCTGCTGGACCGCGTACCCCTGCGCCCGGCCCCACTCGCGCCGCTGGCGCTCGGTGAGCACCGCGCCCAGGTACGCCGCCGGGTGCACCCCGTACGGCACCGGGTGGCCGGTACGGGTCGCCAGGTCGTCCGCGAGCCGGGCGGACATCTGGTGGGCGACGGCCTGGTCCAGCTCGCCGATCCGCCCGAGGAACTGCCGGACGGCCAGCCAGAGCGGCTCCGGCACGGCCGAGAGGTCGAGCGCGACCAGCTGGCCGCCGATCGCCTGCAACAGCTGCGGGTTCACCGGCGGCAGCGCGATCGCCCCACCGCCCCCGCCGGGCACCCGCTCGCGGACCACCAGCGTCCCCGCGAAGACGTCGCCCAGCCGCTTGCCGTCCGAGGACACCACCGAGCAGAGCACCGCCGGCACCCCGAACAGCACGATGATCTCCAGGAAGCCGACCAGCCCGCGCACCAGCGAGTGCCGGAAGCGCACCGGCCCGCCGTCGCTGCGCACCACCCGGAGTCCCAGCGCGGCCTTCCCGAGCGAGCGTCCGCGGGTCAGGGTCTCGATCATGACCGGGAGCGCCACCAGGAAGAAGACGGTCAGCCCGATCGTCACGGCGGCGACCGCCGCGCCGTCCAGGTCCACCAGGACCAGGCTCAGCAGCAGGGTCGTCGCCACCAGGCCGGCGATCTGCACGGTGAGGTCCAGTGCGGTCGCCAGCCCCCGGCTCGGAAGCTTCGCCGCGCGCAGGCCGAGGACGACCGCCTCGCCCGTCACCAGGTCGCTCAAGACACCTGTCCGTTCCCGTCGGTGGTACGCGGTCCGTGGGCGGGGAATCCGGCGGATCGGCCCCCACGATCCCGTGATCTGCTGCCGTCAACATACGGGGCCGCGAAGCCCGTCGGGAAGGGAGGTCCCGGCGCCCGCCACGCCGTCCGGCCCTGGCATGCTGGGCCCACCTGTCCGCACCGCCCGACCTCGCGCCCCGCGCCGACCATGGAGCCGCCGCATGGACCTGGACGTCTTCGTCGCCACCCACCAGGGGGAGTGGGCCCGGCTGGACGCCCTCGTCAGGAAGCGGCGCCTGACCGGCGAGGAGGCCGACGAACTCGTCGCCCTCTACCAGCGCGCCACCGGGCACCTGGCCAAGGTCCAGGCCGCCGCGCCCGACCCGACCCTCGAAGGCCGGCTCACCACCCTGGTCTCGCGCGCCCGTGACGCGGTCACCGGCAGCCGGACCAGCGGCTGGCGGGATGTCGCGCGCTACTACACGGTGAGCTTCCCCGCCGCGCTCTACCGCTCGCGCCGCTGGTGGATCCCGGTCGCGGTGCTCTCGCTGCTCGCCACGGCACTGGTCGCCTGGTGGGTGGCCGGCCACCCCGAGGTCCGCAACAGCCTGGCCGCGCCGGCCGAGCTCCGCGAGATGACCAGGCCCGGCGGCGCGTACGAGACCTACTACTCCGACCGCCCGGCGAGCTCCTTCGCCGCGCAGGTCTGGACGAACAACGCCTGGATCGCGGTGCAGTGCCTGCTCTACGGCGTGGTGCTCGGCCTCCCGGTGCTGTGGGTGCTGTGGAGCAACGTCCTCAACCTCGGCCTCGGCGTCGGGCTGATGGCGTCCGCGGGCCGGCTCGACACCTTCCTCGGCCTGCTCATCCCGCACGGCCTGCTGGAGCTGACCGCCGTCTTCGTCGCCGGCGGCCTGGGACTGCGGCTCGGCTGGACGATCGTCGACCCCGGCCCGCGCACCCGGGCCACCGCGCTCGCCGAACAGGGGCGCTCGATCATCGGCATGGGAATCGGCCTGGCGACGGTGCTGGCGGTGTCGGGAGTCCTGGAGGCGTTCGTGACCCCGTCCGGCCTGCCGACCTGGGCCCGGATCACCATTGGCGCGGTCGCGGAGGTCGCGTTCCTGTTCTACGCGCTGGTGTTGGGCCGAAAGGCCGCAGCAGCCGGAGAAACCGGTGACCTGGACGCGGCCGACCGGGCGGACCTGCAGCCGGTCGCGGCCTGAGCCGATGTGATCAACAGGCCCTTGACCTGCTACTCTTCTCGCATCCCGGTTAAACCATTGACGTGGTAGCGGCGGGCTGGTAGGTTTGAACGGTTGGGACCGACTGGACAACGGTCGGGCTCGGGCGTTAGTGTCTACGACACCGCCGAGTCGAGGCGAGTGTGCTTCAACGAATGCACACCCTCTCCGACAAGGTAAATCCCGGAACTGAGCACACCGAAAGCTTTGATAGGCTTCGGAGCGAAGTTGAAGGAAATCCCCCCAGCGGGAATCGGATGAATGAAACTCCGGAAAACGGAGCGGAAAACATCTGGTAAGCTGGAAACACGAAAGAACGAAGCGCCCGGAGGGCCGGTGTGAAAGCCGCCTGATGGAAGCGTCCGTTCCTTGAGAACTCAACAGCGTGCCAAAAGTCAACGCCAGATATGTTGACATCCCCGGCCTCAGATTCTCTGGGGTTGGAGATTCCTTTTGAAATAACACTAGCGAGGACGCAGTGCGCGGGACCGCCTAATTCCGGTGGTTGCCGTGCCGCTCAACGCGGGTGTGAACCCGATTACGGGTAATCATTCACGGAGAGTTTGATCCTGGCTCAGGACGAACGCTGGCGGCGTGCTTAACACATGCAAGTCGAACGGTGAAGCCCTTCGGGGTGGATCAGTGGCGAACGGGTGAGTAACACGTGGGCAATCTGCCCTGCACTCTGGGACAAGCCCTGGAAACGGGGTCTAATACCGGATATGACCTGGGACCGCATGGTCCTGGGTGTAAAGCTCCGGCGGTGCAGGATGAGCCCGCGGCCTATCAGCTTGTTGGTGGGGTAATGGCCTACCAAGGCGACGACGGGTAGCCGGCCTGAGAGGGCGACCGGCCACACTGGGACTGAGACACGGCCCAGACTCCTACGGGAGGCAGCAGTGGGGAATATTGCACAATGGGCGAAAGCCTGATGCAGCGACGCCGCGTGAGGGATGACGGCCTTCGGGTTGTAAACCTCTTTCAGCAGGGAAGAAGCGCAAGTGACGGTACCTGCAGAAGAAGCACCGGCTAACTACGTGCCAGCAGCCGCGGTAATACGTAGGGTGCGAGCGTTGTCCGGAATTATTGGGCGTAAAGAGCTCGTAGGCGGCCTGTCGCGTCGGATGTGAAAGCCCGGGGCTTAACCCCGGGTCTGCATTCGATACGGGCAGGCTAGAGTGTGGTAGGGGAGATCGGAATTCCTGGTGTAGCGGTGAAATGCGCAGATATCAGGAGGAACACCGGTGGCGAAGGCGGATCTCTGGGCCATTACTGACGCTGAGGAGCGAAAGCGTGGGGAGCGAACAGGATTAGATACCCTGGTAGTCCACGCCGTAAACGTTGGGAACTAGGTGTTGGCGACATTCCACGTCGTCGGTGCCGCAGCTAACGCATTAAGTTCCCCGCCTGGGGAGTACGGCCGCAAGGCTAAAACTCAAAGGAATTGACGGGGACCGCACAAGCAGCGGAGCATGTGGCTTAATTCGACGCAACGCGAAGAACCTTACCAAGGCTTGACATATACCGGAAACGGCTAGAGATAGTCGCCCCCTTGTGGTCGGTATACAGGTGGTGCATGGTTGTCGTCAGCTCGTGTCGTGAGATGTTGGGTTAAGTCCCGCAACGAGCGCAACCCTTGTTCTGTGTTGCCAGCATGCCTTTCGGGGTGATGGGGACTCACAGGAGACTGCCGGGGTCAACTCGGAGGAAGGTGGGGACGACGTCAAATCATCATGCCCCTTATGTCTTGGGCTGCACACGTGCTACAATGGTCGGTACAAAGGGCTGCGATGCCGTGAGGCGGAGCGAATCCCAAAAAGCCGGCCTCAGTTCGGATTGGGGTCTGCAACTCGACCCCATGAAGTTGGAGTTGCTAGTAATCGCAGATCAGCATGCTGCGGTGAATACGTTCCCGGGCCTTGTACACACCGCCCGTCACGTCACGAAAGTCGGTAACACCCGAAGCCGGTGGCCTAACCCGTAAGGGGAGGAGCCGTCGAAGGTGGGACCAGCGATTGGGACGAAGTCGTAACAAGGTAGCCGTACCGGAAGGTGCGGCTGGATCACCTCCTTTCTAAGGAGCAATATGCCGCTTGCAGGCGAATGTCCTGCACGGTTGCTCATGGGTGGAACGTTGACTATTCGGCACACAGGATTGGCTTTCGCTAGTACTGCTTCGGCGTGGAACGCGGTTGATCGATTCTGGGTGTCGGGCACGTTGTTGGGTCCTGAGGGAACGGAAACGTACCTCAGTGATGCCGGTCCCATGCTTTGTCAGGTGGGTGTCTGGTCGTTGTTTGAGAACTGCACAGTGGACGCGAGCATCTGTGGCCAAGTTTTTAAGGGCGCACGGTGGATGCCTTGGCACCAGGAACCGATGAAGGACGTGGGAGGCCACGATAGTCCCCGGGGAGCCGTCAACCAGGCTTTGATCCGGGGGTTTCCGAATGGGGAAACCCGGCAGTCGTCATGGGCTGTCACCCATACCTGAACACATAGGGTATGTGGAGGGAACGCGGGGAAGTGAAACATCTCAGTACCCGCAGGAAGAGAAAACAACCGTGATTCCGGGAGTAGTGGCGAGCGAAACCGGATGAGGCTAAACCATGAGCGTGTGAGACCCGGCAGGGGTTGCGCTGATGGGGTCGTGGGATTTTTCTTGATCGGTCTGCCGGCCGGTCGGCGAGTCAGAAACCGTATGGATAGTCGAAGGACATGCGAAAGGTCCGGCGTAGAGGGTAAGACCCCCGTAGGCGAAATCTGTACGGCTCGTTTGAAGAACTCCCAAGTAGCACGGGGCCGAGAAATCCCGTGTGAATCTGGCGGGACCACCCGCTAAGCCTAAATATTCCCTGGTGACCGATAGCGGATAGTACCGTGAGGGAATGGTGAAAAGTACCGCGGGAGCGGAGTGAAATAGTACCTGAAACCGTGTGCCTACAAGCCGTGGGAGCGTCGTTCATCAGCTTGCTGGTGGGCCGTGACTGCGTGCCTTTTGAAGAATGAGCCTGCGAGTTTGCGGTGTGTAGCGAGGTTAACCCGTGTGGGGTAGCCGTAGCGAAAGCGAGTCCGAATAGGGCGTTTGAGTTGCATGCCCAAGACCCGAAGCGGAGTGATCTAGCCATGGGCAGGTTGAAGCGGAGGTAAGACTTCGTGGAGGACCGAACCCACCAGGGTTGAAAACCTGGGGGATGACCTGTGGTTAGGGGTGAAAGGCCAATCAAACTCCGTGATAGCTGGTTCTCCCCGAAATGCATTTAGGTGCAGCGTCACGTGTTTCTTGCCGGAGGTAGAGCACTGGATAGGCGATGGGCCTCACCGGGTTACTGACCTTAGCCAAACTCCGAATGCCGGTAAGTGAGAGCGTGGCAGTGAGACTGTGGGGGATAAGCTCCATGGTCGAGAGGGAAACAGCCCAGAACACCGACTAAGGTCCCTAAGCGTGTGCTAAGTGGGAAAGGATGTGGAGTCGCAGAGACAACCAGGAGGTTGGCTTAGAAGCAGCCACCCTTGAAAGAGTGCGTAATAGCTCACTGGTCAAGTGATTCCGCGCCGACAATGTAGCGGGGCTCAAGCACATCACCGAAGTCGTGTCATTGCAGCATGAAGGGCCAACGCCTGCTGTGATGGGTAGGGGAGCGTCGTGTGCCGGGTGAAGCGGCGGTGGAAACCAGTCGTGGACGGTATACGAGTGAGAATGCAGGCATGAGTAGCGATACAAGAGTGGGAAACTCTTGCGCCGATTGACCAAGGGTTCCTGGGTCAAGCTGATCTGCCCAGGGTAAGTCGGGACCTAAGGCGAGGCCGACAGGCGTAGTCGATGGACAACGGGTTGATATTCCCGTACCCGCTTTGAAGCGCCAACGCTGAACCGAGTGATGCTAAGCCCGTGAAACCGTCCCGGAGTCTTCGGACAATGGGGAGTGGTGGAGCCGGCGATCCAACCTCGTATTAGGTGAGCGATGGGGTGACGCAGGAAGGTAGTCCAGCCCGGGCGGTGGTTGTCCCGGGGTAAGGGTGTAGGACGTTGCGTAGGCAAATCCGCGCAACACATAGTCTGAGACCTGATGCCGAGCCGATTGTGGTGAAGTGGATGATCCTATGCTGTCGAGAAAAGCCTCTAGCGAGTTTCATGGCGGCCCGTACCCCAAACCGACTCAGGTGGTCAGGTAGAGAATACCGAGGCGTTCGGGTGAACTATGGTTAAGGAACTCGGCAAAATGCCCCCGTAACTTCGGGAGAAGGGGGGCCATTCCTGGTGACGAGTCTTGCACTCCGAGCTGGGGGTGGCCGCAGAGACCAGCGAGAAGCGACTGTTTACTAAAAACACAGGTCCGTGCGAAGCCGTAAGGCGATGTATACGGACTGACGCCTGCCCGGTGCTGGAACGTTAAGGGGACCGGTTAGCTCCATTTCGGTGGGGCGAAGCTGAGAACTTAAGCGCCAGTAAACGGCGGTGGTAACTATAACCATCCTAAGGTAGCGAAATTCCTTGTCGGGTAAGTTCCGACCTGCACGAATGGCGTAACGACTTCTCGACTGTCTCAACCATAGGCCCGGTGAAATTGCATTACGAGTAAAGATGCTCGTTTCGCGCAGCAGGACGGAAAGACCCCGGGACCTTTACTATAGCTTGATATTGGTGTTCGGTTCGGCTTGTGTAGGATAGGTGGGAGACTTTGAAGCCGTGACGCCAGTCATGGTGGAGTCGTCGTTGAAATACCACTCTGGTCGTGCTGGATGTCTAACCTGGGTCCGTGATCCGGATCAGGGACAGTGTCTGGTGGGTAGTTTAACTGGGGCGGTTGCCTCCTAAAGAGTAACGGAGGCGCCCAAAGGTTCCCTCAGCCTGGTTGGCAATCAGGTGTTGAGTGTAAGTGCACAAGGGAGCTTGACTGTGAGACTGACGGGTCGAGCAGGTACGAAAGTAGGGACTAGTGATCCGGCGGTGGCTTGTGGAAGCGCCGTCGCTCAACGGATAAAAGGTACCCCGGGGATAACAGGCTGATCTTCCCCAAGAGTCCATATCGACGGGATGGTTTGGCACCTCGATGTCGGCTCGTCGCATCCTGGGGCTGGAGTAGGTCCCAAGGGTTGGGCTGTTCGCCCATTAAAGCGGTACGCGAGCTGGGTTTAGAACGTCGTGAGACAGTTCGGTCCCTATCCGCTGTGCGCGTAGGAGTGTTGAGAAGGGCTGTCCCTAGTACGAGAGGACCGGGACGGACGAACCTCTGGTGTGCCAGTTGTTCTGCCAAGGGCATGGCTGGTTGGCTACGTTCGGGAGGGATAACCGCTGAAAGCATCTAAGCGGGAAGCCTGCTTCGAGATGAGCACTCCCACCTCCTTGAGAGGGTAAGGCTCCCAGTAGACGACTGGGTTGATAGGCCGGATATGGAAGCCCTGTGAGGGGTGGAGTTGACCGGTACTAATAGGCCGAGGGCTTGTCCTCAGTTGCTCGCGTCCACTGTGTTGTTCTGAAACAACGACCCCCACACGTCTGGTCACGGTGTGGGTGCGGTTGACAGTTTCATAGTGTTTCGGTGGTCATAGCGTGAGGGAAACGCCCGGTTACATTCCGAACCCGGAAGCTAAGCCTTACAGCGCCGATGGTACTGCAGGGGGGACCCTGTGGGAGAGTAGGACGCCGCCGAACAAATTTTGAGAAGAACCCCCGCCGGAATTCCGGCGGGGGTTCTTTGCGTTGTGCCCGATTTCCGTCGAGGTGCTTCCCCGGGCAAGTATGGGATTGTTGTCCGAGCGGGAATGCCGCCCGATTCGGCGGCGGAGTACCTTGCCCAGGGCCCCGAGAAGTGCCGGGAAAGGCCTTTGAAGGCATTGGACAGGCGCCCTGGTGGGGGTGGTCCATCACCTGTCGAAAGGCGCTCAAAAGCCCCGCCACCGGATCGGTGGCGGGGCTTTTTCGTGCTTCCCGGGTGGGTCCGGGAACCTTTGTCAGAGGCGGCCGGCGGCCTTGAGGGCGAGGTAGGTGTCGGCCAGGGCGGGGGCGACCGAGGCGGGCGGGGCGTCGATGACGGTGACGCCCGCGCGGGTGAGGCGGTCGGCGGTGAGGCGGCGGTCGGCGCGGGTCTGTTCGGCGGCCGCGGCGCCGTAGACGGCCTCGACGGTGCCGCGGCCGGCGGCGAGCTCGTCGAGGTGGGGGTCGGAGACCGAGGCGAGGACGACCTCATGACGCTTGGTGAGCAGCGGGAGCAGGGGGAGCAGGCCGTCCTCCGCCGGGGCCGCGTCGAGTCCGGTGAGCAGGACGATCAGCGAGCGGTGCGGCGCCATCTTGAGCGCGGTGGCGACCAGCGAGCGCATGTCGGTCTCGTGGAGGGCGGGTTCCAGGACGGCCATCGCGTTGGTGAAGGCGGGCAGGATCTCGTTCGGGGAGCGGCCGGCCACCGAGACGCGCTTGCGCAGGTCGTGGGCGAGCAGGTCGACCCGGTCGCCGGCCTTGGTGGCGAGGGCGGTGAGCAGGAGCGCGGCGTCGAGGGAGGCGTCCAGGCGGGGTGCATCGCCGACCCGGCCGGCCGAGGTGCGGCCGGTGTCGAGGACGACGAGGATGTGCCGGTCGCGCTCGGGGCGCCAGGTGCGGACGGCGACGGTGTGACGGCGGGCGCTGGCCCGCCAGTCGATGGAGCGGACGTCGTCGCCGGGCAGGTACTCGCGCAGCGAGTCGAACTCGGTGCCCTGGCCGCGGGTCAGGACGGAGGTCCGGCCGTCGAGTTCGCGCAGCCGGGCGAGCCGGGAGGGCAGGTGCTTGCGGCTGGCGAACGGGGGCAGGGCGCGGACGGTCCAGGGGACGAGGTGCGAGCCCTGGCGGCCCGCCAGGCCGAGCGGGCCCAGCGAACGGATCGTCACCCTGTGGGCGTGGTGGTCCCCGCGCCGGGTCGGGGTGAGGACGGTGATGACGCGGCGCCGCTCGTGGCCGGGCACGCGCAGGGTGTGCCGGGAGGCGGCGGTCTCGGTGCCGGGTCGCCAGGCGGACGGGGCCCAGGCGTCGCGGATCCGGGCGCGCAGGGGGCGTCCGGCCGGGTTGGTGACGGTCAGTTCGACCGCGGCGGGCTCGCCGAGCCGTACCGTGGTGTCGCCGCCCCGGGTGATCCGCAGGCTGCGGACGGGGGCGGCGAGCAGCAGGTCGACGACGACGCCGAGCAGGACCGCACCGGTGACGGCGCCGATCCCGGCCCAGGAGGGCAGCAGCAGGCCGGTGACGAGGGCGCCGAGCGCGGCGAGCAGGGCGGTTCGCCCGGTGAGGGCCATGCGGTGCGTTCCTTCGTCGGGACCGGCGGTGAGCCGGCCGGAGGGGCGAGCGGGCGGGGCGGGCCGGCGCGGGTGAGCCGACGCGGGTGGGCCCCGGCGCGAATGGGCTCAGCGCGGGGCGGGCGTCTGGGCGAGCACCGCCTGGATGACGGAGTCGGCGGTGACGCCCTCCATCTCGGCCTCCGCGCGCAGGGCGACGCGGTGCCGCAGGGTGGGCAGGGCGAGTGCCTTGACGTCGTCGGGGGTGACGTAGTCGCGTCCGGCCAGCCAGGCCCAGGCGCGGGAGGCGCCGAGCAGGGCGGTCGCGCCACGCGGGGAGACGCCGATGGAGAGCGAGGGCGACTGCCGGGTGGCCCGGCAGAGGTCGACGATGTACGCGAGGACCTCGGGGGAGACGGTCAGCTTGGCGATCTGCGCGCGGGCGGCCGCGATGTGCTCCGGTCCGGCGACCGGGCGGACGCCGGCGCCGGCGAGGTCGCGCGGGTCGAAGCCGGCGGCGTGCCGGGCGAGGACCTGGAACTCCTGGTCGCGGTCGGGCAGCGGGAGGATCAGCTTCAGCAGGAAGCGGTCGAGCTGGGCCTCGGGCAGCGGGTAGGTGCCCTCGTACTCGACGGGGTTCTGGGTCGCGGCGACCAGGAATGGCACCGGCAGCGGGCGGGGTTCGCCGTCGACGGTGACCTGCCGCTCCTCCATGGCCTCCAGCAGGGCGGCCTGGGTCTTCGGCGGGGTGCGGTTGATCTCGTCGGCCAGCAGCAGGTTGGTGAAGACCGGGCCGGGCTGGAAGGAGAACTCGGCGGTGCGGGCGTCGTAGACCAGCGAGCCGGTGACGTCGCCGGGCATGAGGTCGGGGGTGAACTGGATGCGCTTGGTCTGCAGGCTCAGCGCGGTGGAGAGGGTGCGGATCAGCAGGGTCTTGGCCACGCCGGGGACGCCTTCGAGCAGCACGTGGCCGCCGCAGAGCAGGGCGACGACGAGGCCGGTGACGGCGGCGTCCTGGCCGACGACCGCCTTGGCGATCTCGGCGCGCAGGGCGGTCAGCGCCTCGCGCGGGTCGGTGAGCCGCGGGTCGCCGGGCGTGGTGGTGCCGAGGGTGCCGGGGGTGGCGGGTGCCGTGCCGGGGGTGATGCGGAGCTGGGTGGTGGCCTTCTCGGTCACGGCTTGCGTACCTGCCTTTCGAGGGCGTCGAGGTCGTCGGCGAGCCGCAGCAGCGCGGCGTCGTCGGTCGGGGGCGGGCCGTACAGGAGGGCCCGTACGTCCCCGGCGGACCGCTCGGGGAGGCGGTCGGCGACGGCCGCGCAGAGAGCGGTGGGGTCGGGCGCGCCGGCCACGGGCGGGACGCCCAGGGCGGGGGCGATGCGGTGCGCGGCGGCGCGGCGCAGGACGTCGGCGGCGCGGCCGCGGGCCTTCGCCCGGCGGTAGAGGCGGGCGCGGCCCTCGGTGGTCTCGGAGGCGCGGACCACCACGGGCAGGTTCTCGCCGACGACCGGGCCGAGGCGCCGGGCGCGCCAGAGCGCGGCCAGCACGACGGCGACGGCGAGCTGGTAGCCGGCCCAGGTCCAGCCCTCGGGGATGTAGTCCTGGAAGCTCTTCCGGCCGCCCTCGGCGACCGGGACGGTGTAGTCGGGCAGGTGCCAGGCGACGTGCGGCCGGGCGCCGAGCAGGCCGAGGCCGAGGGCGGCGTTGCCGTCCTTCTTCAGCAGCTCGTTGGTGAGGAACGCGCTGCTGCCGAGGACTACGACGTCGGTGTCGCGGCCGGTGGGGACGGTGACGACGGGGTAGCCGTGGCCGCGCGGGTAGCAGCCCTCGCCGCGGCTGCCGGCGGTGTAGAGCAGGCCGCCGACGTGGGCGCTGCCGGCCCGGACGGCCTCCGGCAGGGAGCAGCCGGGGTCGGTGCTGCGGACGCGGGCGTAGGGGGCGCCGCCGTTCTCGTCGGACAGCCGGACACCGGGGGCGAGCGCGCTGAGGGCGGCGGGGCCGGGGGAGACGAGGACCAGCCGGCCGTGCCGGGCGGCGGCGACGGCGGCCAGCTGCTCGGGGGTGAGCAGGTCGGGTTCGGGCAGGACGAGGGTGTCGGCGGTGGCGGGGCGGGCGGTGGGGTCGGTGGTGAGGTCGACCTTGAGGCCCTGGCGCTGGAGCAGGGCGACCACGGCGTGGCTGCCGGTGGCGTCGTACGAGCGCGGGTCGAGCGGCGGGTACCGGCGTTCCCCGTTGGCGGCGGCCAGCACGACGGCGGCGAGCAGGGCGAGCACGACGGTGAGCAGGTACCAGCGGGCGCGCCGCCACAGGCTGCGGCCGGTGGCGGCGAGGCTGGTGCCGGCCGGGGCGGGCCGGGGTGCGGGCGTCGCGGGGGGCGCCGTCGGTGGGGCGGGGGTGGCGCTGGTCATGCGGCTCCTCCGGCGGCCGGGGCGAGGACCGGGCGGGCGCGTTCGAGGGTCCGGTCGAGGTCGCGCAGCAGCTGGTGGGCGGCCTGGTCGGCGGTGCGCTCGCCGTAGGCGATGTCGTCGAAGACGCGGGCGGCCGCGACGAGCGCGGCGGCGTGCTCGGGCAGCGCGCGGCCGGCCTCGGCGGCGGCCTCGTCGGCGGTGCGGCCGGGGCGGGGGTCGAGCAGGGTGCGTTCCTCCAGGCCGCGGACCAGGGCGCGCATCTGCTCGCGGACGGCCTCCGCCCACCGGCCGGCGGCGGCGTGCCGCTCGGCCTCGGCCCGGTGCTCGGCGGCGCTGCGGGGGCCGGCGCCGGCGAAGACGCCGAGGTCGGTGCGGGCGGCCCGCTTGGGCGCGCCGAGCCGCCACCAGAGGGCGGCGCCGATCACCAGGGCGACCACCAGGAAGAGGACCAGCCCGGTGGTGCCGGTGGTGCCGCCGCCGGCGAGCGCGCCGAGCGCGTCGTCGATGCGGTCCAGGACCCAGTTGACGACCCGCTCCTGGATGCTCGGGTCGTGGCGGTGGTAGTCGGCCTTGACCAGTTCGTCGCGGGCCGCGTCACGGGCCGCGTCGCGCGGTGTCGTGACCGGGGCCCCTCCCGCGAGCACGACGATCTCCCCCCAGGTCGCCATCGGGTTCAGAACCTTGCCGGGGTTGGGCCGGCCTGGCCGCCCCAGCCGGAGCCGCCGTGCTCGGGCAGGCCGGCGGCGCGGGCGAGCTCGATGTCGAGGGCCTCCCGGCGGATCCGCTGGTCGACGTAGAGCAGCACGCCGATGGTCGCGGTGAAGGGGAGCGTGATGGTGGAGGACAGGATGCCGCCGATGGCGACGGTGACCAGCATGGCGGTGGGCATCGAGGCGGTGCCGCCGGCGTCGATCTGGTCGGTGAAGTCGCCCCAGCCCAGCACCATGCCGATGACCGTGAACGGGGTGGCGATCACGCTGGAGACGATCCAGGCGATCACCGTGCTGAGCAGGGTGATGCCGAAGATCCGCCACCAGGAGCGGCGGACGAGGCGGCGGGAGCGGGAGAGGGCGGCGATGACGCCCTGCTTCTCCAGCATGAGCGCGGGCGCGGCCAGGCTGAGCTGGATCCCGAGCCAGCAGACGACGGGCAGGCTGAGCAGTCCGACGAGGACGAGCAGGGCGGTGATCGCCGGCTCCTGCGCCCCGGCGACGGCGTAGCCGATCAGCGGGGCGAAGGCCAGTAGGACGATGCCGCCGAGGATCAGGCCGTTCAGCAGGGTGAGGCCGACGAGCTGGAGCATCCGGGGCTTGGCGTCGCGCCAGGCCTCCCCGAGCGTGACGGACTGCCCGAGGATGGCGCGGCTGACCACCATGGTCAGCAGGGCCGAGGCGATCACGCCGAGCAGCCAGGCGAGCGGCAGGCTGACCAGGGAGGTCAGCACCGGGGTGAGTTCGGCGGTGTCGCCCTGGACGGCGAGCTGGGCGCCGAGCGCGACGCCCTGCTGGACCACGGCCACGCCGAAGGAGAGGCCGAGGGCGACCCGCCAGTGCTTGCGGACGGTGGAGACGGCGCCGTCGAGGATCTCGCCGAGCCCGAGCGGGCGCAGCGGGATGACGCCCGGCTTGGGGCTGGGCGGCGCGCCCCAGCCGTACTGCCCGCCGGGCGGCCCGTACGGCGGCTGCGGCCCGAACGGCGGCTGCTGGCCGTACGGCGGCGGCTGCTGCCCGTACGGGGGCTGCGGGGCGCCGGGGGCGGTGCCCCAGGCGGGCGGGGTGTCGTGGGGTGGTGCCGACGGGCCGGGCACGGCGGAGGGCGCGTCGGCCGGGGGCCGGGCACCGTCGCGGGACGGCTCGGACGAGCCGGGCGAGGCCCAGCCCGGGGTGTCGGTCATCACTGCTCCTCGGAGGGCGTCAGGGTTTCGCGGCGCCGGGTGGATCTTCACGTGGGCGCAGCGCCCATCGTGTCATGGTGGTCGGACGCGCCCCAGGGGGATCCGGTTGCTGAACGGCAACGGCCGCTCCGTGGACGGCCGGTGGGTGCGCCGGGGGGCTCCGGGGGTGCCCGGGGCAGGGTATTTCGCCCGGTATGGCCGGAAATCGCCGGGTCGCCAGTTGGCCGTTCTGGAGCAATGGGACTGCTGTGCGGCAGGTCACAATCCGGTAATGAGAAGATGGACCCATGAAGGGACGCGTCCTCGTCGTTGATGACGACTCCGCACTGGCCGAGATGCTCGGCATTGTGCTGCGTGGTGAGGGTTTTGAGCCGTTTTTCGTCGCGGATGGGGACAGGGCGCTAGCCGCGTTCCGGGAGACCAAGCCCGACCTGGTCCTGCTTGACCTCATGCTGCCCGGCCGTGACGGCATTGACGTCTGCCGGCAGATCCGGGCGGAGTCCGGGATCCCGATCGTCATGCTGACCGCCAAGACCGACACGGTCGACATCGTGGTGGGTCTGGAGTCGGGTGCCGACGACTACGTGACCAAGCCGTTCAAGCCCAAGGAACTGGTGGCCCGGGTGCGCGCCCGGCTGCGCCGTGCCGAGGAGCCGACTCCGGAGCAGCTGACCATCGGCGATCTGGTGATCGACGTGGCCGGTCACTCGGTGAAGCGGGACGGGCGGGGCATCCCGCTGACCCCGCTGGAGTTCGACCTGCTGGTCGCGCTGGCCCGTAAGCCCTGGCAGGTGTTCACCCGCGAGGTGCTGCTGGAGCAGGTCTGGGGCTACCGGCACGCGGCGGACACCCGGCTGGTGAACGTCCATGTGCAGCGCCTGCGCTCCAAGATCGAGAAGGATCCGGAGCGCCCCGAGATCGTGGTGACCGTCCGCGGCGTCGGCTACAAGGCCGGGCCCAGCTGACGTGAGCGACCAGTCCGACGAGACCCCGGCGGGTGCCGAGACCGACGGGGGCGGCTCCGCCGTGCGCGGGGACGTGCTGAGTTCGACCGTCCGCAGCCGCCGGCGGCGCGGGCCGGCGGCGCTGTTCGCGCCGGTGATCCGTCAGTTGCGCCGCCCCGTGAACCGGGTGGCGGCGCTGTACCGGCGCTCGATCCAGCTGCGGGTGGTGGCGGCGACCCTGCTGCTGTCGGTCCTGGTGGTGCTGGTGCTGGGTGTCGTCGTGGTGGCGCAGGTGCGCACCGGGCTGCTGGACACCAAGCGGGCCGCGGCGCGCGACCAGGCGATCGCGGGCTTCCAGACCGAGATCAAGAAGATCGACGAGGCGAAGGACCTGCGGCTGCGGACCGGCGTGGCCGCCGACCCGGCCACCGAGGAGCCCGGCACCTGGCTGCTCCGACAGGTCGGTGAACTGGCGGCCAGCGGGCAGAACGTCTACTCGGTGATCGCGATGCTGCCGAGCACCGGCCAGACGGTGCAGCCGGACCGGGCCAGCCTCGGCCCGCGCTACTCGGGCGACATCTCGCCGGACAGCGTCCCGGCCGCCCTGAAGGCGCGGGTCGCGCAGGAGGCCGGCCAGACCTTCAGCCAGCCCACCCGGATCCAGCGCTCGGACAGCGGCGGGAAGACCGAGCCCGGTCTGGTCTTCGGCCAGCAGTTCGTCGGCCCGGACGGCAGCAGCTACCAGCTGTACTACGTCTTCTCCTTCGGCCAGGAGACCAAGACCCTCAACCTGATCACCGGCACCCTGGCGACCGCCGGCGTGTTCGTGGTGATCATGATGGGCGGCATCGCCTGGCTGGTGGTGCGCCAGGTGGTGACCCCGGTCCGGATGGCCGCCGGGATCTCCGAGCGGCTGGCCGCCGGGCACCTCGAGGAGCGGATGAAGGTCACCGGCACGGACGACATCGCCCGGCTCGGCGAATCGTTCAACCGGATGGCCAACGCGCTGCAGGCGCAGATCCGCCAGCTGGAGGAGCTGTCCCGGGTGCAGCGGCGCTTCGTCTCGGACGTCTCGCACGAGCTGCGCACCCCGCTGACCACCGTCCGGATGGCCGCCGACCTCATCTACGACAGCCGCGAGGACCTGGACCCGATGGCGGCCCGGTCCGCCGAGCTGCTCCAGGGGCAGCTGGACCGCTTCGAGTCGCTGCTCGCCGACCTGCTGGAGATCAGCCGGTTCGACGCGGGCGCGGCCGTCCTGGACGCCGAGCCGGTGGACCTGCGTGAGATCGTCGGCCGGGTGGTCGAGGCCGCCGATCCGCTGGCCCGGGCCAAGGGCAGCGCGGTGGTGATCCGCGGCGACGGCGAGCCGGTGGTGGCCGAGGTCGACTCCCGGCGGATCGAGCGCATCCTGCGCAACCTGGTGGTCAACGCGCTGGAGCACGGCGAGGGCCGGGACGTCGTGGTCCGGCTGGGCTCGCAGGACGGCGCGGTCGCGGTCGGCGTGCGGGACTACGGCATCGGCCTCAAGCCGGGCGAGGCGTCCCGGGTGTTCCACCGCTTCTGGCGGGCCGACCCGTCCCGGGTGCGGACCACCGGCGGCACCGGCCTGGGCCTGTCCATCGCGGTCGAGGACGCGCATCTGCACGGCGGCTGGCTCCAGGCCTGGGGCGAGCCGGGCGGCGGCTCGCACTTCCGGCTCACTCTGCCGCGCACCCGCGGCGGCGAGATCAGCCGGGCGCCGTTCCGGCTGGAGCCGGAGGACTCGCGCAACAACCGGGGGCTGGGCACGTACGGGACGCCGTACCGGCGGGCGATCCGCCCGGGCGGCTCGACCGCGCTGGCCGCGGCCGAGGAGTTGGCCGTCCCGGAGACCCCGGAGGCCTCCGGAGCCGGTTTCGGCAGCGGGCTGGGCGGTGTGCTGAGCATCGGCCCGGGTCTCGGCCGGCGGCTGCCGGACGCCCCGCGGGCCGACCCCTCGGACGTCCTGCCGGCCGGTGCCGGGTACGGTGCGACCGGCGCGCAGGTCATGGTGGACACGGCGCCGGGCCGGCCGTCGGTGGCGCAGCGGACCGCGCGGCCGGACGAGGCCGCCGGGGCGGACGGCACGGGTGGAACGGACACGGAGGGGTCGCGGGGTGCGAAGGACCAGCGGCAGGACTGAGCCGCGGCTGGCCGGGGTGGCCGGCGCCCTGCTGGGCGCCCTGCTGGCCGGCGGCTGCGCGGCGATGCCGGATTCCGGCGGCGTCACCAAGATCGAGCTGTCCAAGAGCTCGGCGGACAAGAACCTCCAGGTCAGGGTCTTCCCGGTGGAGCCCGCCAAGGGGGCCGCGCCGCCGGAGCTGCTGGCCGGGTTCCTGGACGCGCTGACCGCCGACGACAGCTACGGCACGGCCCGCAAGTACCTGACACCCGCCGCGGCGGCGCGCTGGAACGCGGAGGCGGGCGTCACGGTGCTCGGCGGCGGGCCGAGCCAGGGCCGCGTGGACGTGACCGACGCCGACACCGAGATCTCCGTCCCGGTCCGCGGCCAGGTGGTCGCCGAGGTGGACGAGCGGCACTCGTACCGCATCCAGGATCCGCGGAACTTCGAGACCGACTTCTCCTTCAAGAGGGAGAAGGGGGGCGAGTGGCGGATCGACCAGCTGCCCGACGGGCTGGTCCTCAACGAGGTCAACTTCCGCAACAGCTACCGCCAGGTCGACCGGTACTTCTACACGGCGCCGGACCCGTCCGCGCCGTCCGCCGCTGCGGCGACCAGCCAGGACGTGCTGATCGCCGACCCGGTCTACCTGCGGCGCCGAATAGACCCGCTGGGCTCGGCCGCCAACGCGGTGGTCACCGGGCCGTCGACCTGGCTCGCCCCGGTGGCCCGCTCGGCCTTCCCCACCGGGACGAAGGTGGAGGCGGTGAGCCTGGACGACAACCGCACCGGACACGTGTCGGTCAGCGGGGTCGACCTGGGCAGTGCCACCGCCTGCCGCCGAATGGCGACCCAGCTCCTCTACACGCTCGCCGACCAGGGGACCGGACAGGTGGACCGGCTGGAGCTCAAGGGCCAGCACGGCGGCCCGAGCTGTCTGGCGAGCCGCGCCGACGAGCCCGCGATCGGCCCCGGCTCGCTGGCCGGGCAGATGGCCACCCGGCAGTTCTACCAGCGCGAGGACGACGGCGTGCTGTACGAGTCGCACGGCGGTGACTTCGCGGGCGATCCGGTGCAGGGGCCGTTGGGGCGCCCGCAGCAGTCCGGCAAGCGGCTCGGCCCGATCGCGGTGGCCCGGGACGGCGAGCACGCCGCGGCGATCAGCGGGGACGGCCACCAGCTCTTCACCGTGCCGTTCCTGGACGGCCTGGCGGCGATGCCGCAGCCGGTGCTGACCACCCAGAGCCGCGCGGGGGCGAACGACGGGCTGACCTCGCCGACCTGGGACGGGCGGGGAGACCTCTACGTGGTGGACCGCGACCCGCAGGGCCCGAAGGTGTTGTTGGTGCGCGACAAGAAGGTCGTCGAGGTGCCGGTGGTCGGCCTGGGAAACCGGTCGGTGCAGGGCATCAAGATCTCCTCGGACGGGACCCGGGTGGCCCTGCTGCTCAAGGAGGGCAAGGACAGCAAGGAACAGCAGCTCTGGCTGGGGCTGATGGTCCACGAGGGCACCAAGGACGCGCCGACCGCGAAGATCACCGGTCTGCGGCTGGCCAACCCGGTGTTCCAGGAGGTGACCTCGGTCTCCTGGGCCGAGGCGGACCAGTTGCTGGTACTGGGCAAGGAGAAGGACAAGCTGCAGCAGCTGCACTACGTCAGCACGGACGGGTCCCAGAACACCGACGCGCGACTGCAGAGCGGCGGCGAGATGGTCACGGTCGCCGCGTCGGAGTCCCGGGTGAACGGCGGGGGCGGCAGCGCGCCGCAGGTGCCGCCGGTGCTGGCGCTGCAGGAGGCGAAGGGCAAGCTGTACCGGCTGGTCAACAACCAGTGGCGGGAGCTGGTGCTGCAGTACCGGGCCTCCTCGTTCATCTACCCGGGCTGACCGCCGGGTCCGCCGGCCCCGGCGGGCCGGTCCGCGCCGGCCGCCGCGACGGTGGCGGCCGCGCGGGGCGGCAGGCCGACGGCGGACAGCGCCCGGGCCGCCTCGGCGAGGCTCGCGCCGGTGGTCACCAGGTCGTCCACCAGGACCGGCCGGAGCGCGGGCGGGCGGTGGCCGAGGGGCCGTACGGTGAGCGCGCCGTGCAGGTTGCGCCGGCGCTCGGCGGCCGGCAGCCCGGCCTGGTCGGCGACCGGTCGGGTGTGGCGCAACAGCGGTGCGGCGCGGGCGTCCAGGCCCTCCCGGCGCAGGGTCCGGGCGGCGGCCTCGGCCAGCCGCAGGGTCGGGTCGTGGCCCCGGGCGCGCACGGCCGCCCGGGCCGAGGGCACCGGGACGAGCAGCAGCGGGACCTGCCCGGTGTCCGGGCCGAGCGTGGAGCGCACCGCCCGGGCGAGGGCCTCCCCGAGCGGGCCGGCCAGCCTGAGCGCGCCGCGCTCCTTGTGGGCGAGCAGCAGCCGGCGGACCGGGCCGTCGTACGGCGCGGCGGCGTGCGCCCAGGGCAGGGCGGCGGAGGGGGTCGGCCGCGCGGTGGCGAGGATGCGCCGGCAGCCCGGGCACAGTTGGCCGCGGTCGGCGCCGCAGCCCGCGCAGGGCGCGGGGAGCAGCACGTCGAGCAGACCGGCCAGGGCGTGGGCGAACGGCCCGCGGGCGGACTGCGGTTGCGGCGGTGCGGAGGTCTTCGGCACGACAGCTCCTCCCGGCTCAGGAACGGAGAGTGAGCAAAGAATGCGCCGTACGGGGGGTGTTGTCCAGGTATTTACCTGTGTTTCACTCGCAGGAGGGTAGACAGGGGGCTACAGCTTGACCGCCAAGCCCCATTGGTCCGTCATACCCGAACTCTCCGCTGGGGAGGCGAAAACTCCCTGTGAGGTGTTCGATAAGCCCCAGGGGGTTTCAAACGTCCCTGGTGGGGAGGAAGTGAGGTGAGGGCCAGTCGTTCCCACCGTTGCCGGTGGGACGGAGGGCCGGCGGAAGGATTGGCTGGTCCGGCTGGTCTCAGCGCGGTCCGGTAGCACCCGGACCGGCGACAGAACGAGGGATCGGAGTTCTGCGTGGACATCGTTGTCAAGGGCCGCAAGACCGAGGTGCCCAAGAGGTTCCGGGATCACGTGGCCGAGAAGCTGGAGAAGGTCCAGAAGTTCGACACCAAGGCGATCAGCCTCGATGTCGAGGTGTCCAAGGAACACAACCCGCGGCAGGCCGACCGGTCCGACCGCGTGGAGATCACTCTCCGTACCCGTGGCCCGGTGATCCGGGCCGAGGCCGCCGCCGCGGACCCCTACGCGGCGCTCGATCTGGCCTCGGCGAAGCTCGACGCCCAGCTGCGCAAGTCCGCGGACCGGCGTCGGGTCCACAAGGGCGGCAACGGCCGCACCCCGATCAGCGTCGCCGAGGCGACGGCGGCCCTGGCCGCGCTGCCCGAGACGAAGCCGGCGGAGAGCGGCACCAACGGAGCCGTCCGCAAGACCATGATGGGAACCCTGGAAGTGGAGGGCGAAGGCCCGCTGGTGGTCCGGGAGAAGACGCACCCGGCCGCCCCGATGGCGCTCGACCAGGCGCTCTACGAGATGGAGCTGGTCGGTCACGACTTCTACCTCTTCGTGGAGAAGGACAGCGGCCTGCCGAGCGTGGTCTACCGCCGGCACGGTTACCACTACGGCGTGATCCACCTGAAGGCCGACGGCTCGACCGTCGAGGGCGGCGGCGCCGGCGGTGCGATCGGCGCGGGTGACGACGAGGACTGACCGTCCGAGCAGCATGGGAGGGTGACCCCGGTGGCCGGTGCCGCCGGGGTCACCGGCGTTCCGGGGCCGGCCCGGTCCGGTGCCGGGCGGCCGCGCAGGTCACCCGATGCGGGGCAATCGGCGCCGGAGGGTGATCGCAGGGCCCTTTGGCCGTGGAATGATTGGCGCACGACGACCGGCGACGGGGGAGGAGCGGATGGGGGATCACTTCGGGCTGGGGCCCGCAACGGGGCCGGTCACGGGGGTGTCGCCCGGCCCGGGGGCGGAGCCCGAGTACGCCTCCCCGCGGCGGGAGCCGATCCGCGTCCTGGTGGTGGACGACCACGCGCTGTTCCGCCGAGGCCTGGAGATCGTGCTGGCCGAGGAGGAGGACATCACGGTCGTCGGCGAGGCCGGGGACGGCGCCGAGGCGGTGCTCAGGGCCGCCGACCTGCTGCCGGACATCATCCTCATGGACGTCAGGATGCCGCGCCGCAGCGGGATCGAGGCCTGTACCGCGATCAAGGACGTCGCGCCCAGCACCAAGATCATCATGCTGACGATAAGCGACGAGGAGGCCGACCTCTACGAGGCGATCAAGGCGGGTGCCACCGGGTACCTGCTCAAGGAGATCTCCACCGACGAGGTCGCCACCGCGATCCGCGCGGTCGCCGACGGGCAGTCCCAGATCAGCCCGTCGATGGCGTCCAAGCTGCTCACCGAGTTCAAGTCGATGATCCAGCGCCGCTCCGACGAGCGGGAGTTGGTGCCCGCGCCGCGGCTGACCGACCGCGAGCTGGAGGTGCTGAAGCTGGTGGCCACCGGGATGAACAACCGGGAGATCGCCAAGGAGCTGTTCATCAGCGAGAACACCGTGAAGAACCACGTGCGCAACATCCTGGAGAAGCTGCAACTGCACTCCCGGATGGAGGCCGTGGTGTACGCGATGCGGGAGAAGATCCTCGAAATAGGGTGAGCGCGGGGCCCGCCGGGCCCCGCCCCCGCCGCGCTCAGCCGAGCAGCTTCTCCAGTGCCGGGCGGAGCGCCTCGTCGTGCAGCGCCTCGACCCGGACGCTGTCGCAGCCCACCCAGGACGCCGCCTCGCGCAGCGCCCCGGCGAGCGCCTCCAGGTGCCGGGGGGAGTCCAGCGAGACCTGACGGGCCACCAGCGTCCGCCCCTCGCGGGCCGGATCGACCCGGCCGACCAGCCGCCCGCCGGTCAGCAGCGGCATCGCGAAGTAGCCGTGCACCCGCTTGTGCTTGGGCGTGTAGGCCTCCAGCCGGTGGAACATGCCGAAGATCCGCTCGGTGCGCGGGCGCTCCCAGATCAGCGAGTCGAACGGCGAGAGCAGCGTGGTGCGGTGGCGCCCGCGCGGCGCCGCGGCGAGCGCCGCCGGGTCGGCCCAGGCCGCGCCCGGGGAGCCGTCCGGGCCCCAGCCGGCCACCTGGACCGGGACCAGGCCGGATTCGGGCAGCGCCGCGTCCAACTGGTCGGTGCGCAGCCGGTGGTAGTCCAGCAGGTCGGCCCGGGTGGCCACGCCGAGGGCCGCGCCGGACTGCGCGACCAGGGTGCGCAGGCAGTGCTCGTCGTCCGGCTCGGCCGCGAACAGCTCGGCGGGGATCGCCTGTTCGGCCGGCGCGTAGACGCGCTTCCAGCTCCGGCGCTCGGTGCAGACCACGTCGCCGAAGGCCAGCGCCCGCTCCACCGCGATCTTGGTGTCGGACCAGTCCCACCACTCGGCGGTCCGCTTGGCGCCGCCCAACTCGGTGGAGGTGAGCGGGCCCTCGGCGCGCAGCCGGTCGAGCACGGCGCGGTAGGTGGCCGCGTCGACCTGCTTGCCCCAGACGTGGGCCTTGGCGCGGTAGTGGCGCCGCCGGAAGGCGAACAGCGGCCACTCCTCGACCGGCAGCACGCAGGCCGCGTGCGACCAGTACTCGAAGCTCGCGCCGGAGCCCCAGTACGCCGTCTCGACCGCCGGGCGGCCGACCGCGCCGAGCCGGGCGTACGGGACCAGTTCGTGGGAGCGGGCCAGCACCGAGATGGTGTCGAGCTGGACGGCGCCCAGCCGGCGCAGCACCCCGCGCACGCCGCCGGGGCGGTCCGGGGCACCGAGCAGTCCCTGGGCGCGCAGGGCGATTCGGCGGGCGTCGTCGGCGCCGAGGACGGTCACCGGGGCGGGGGTCGAGGCGGTCATGCCGGCGAGCCTAGGCGGGGGCACCGACAACCGGCCCCGGCCGTCCGGGCCCGGCTGTTCGGCCGGTGCCCGGGCGTTCAGTCGGGGAGGTCCCCGGCGAGCAGGGAGGCGATCCAGGTGTCGAGGAACCGCCCGCGCTGCTCGGAGTAGGAGCGCAGGGTGCCCTCGAAACGGAAGCCGACCTTCCCGGCCACCGCGCGGGAGCCCTCGTTGCCCACGTAGGCGAGCCACTCCAGGCGGCGCAGACCCAGCTCGCGCAGGCCGTAGCGGGCCACCGCGGCGGCGGCCTCGACGGTGTACCCGCGGCCGCGGAACTCCTTGGCCGCCCACCAGCCGACCTCGGCGGCGCCCGGCCGGCCGGCACAGGCCATCAGCCCCTGGCTGCCGACCAGCGCGCCGGTCTCGCGCTCGAACACGCACCAGACCAGGTTCTCGCCGGTCCGCCAGCCGTCGATGGCGAGGTCGTGGACGAAGTACTCGGCGTCCTGGCGGCGGTACGGCGACGGGACGACCGTCCAGCGCTGGATCTCCTCGTCCTGGCAGGCGGCGAAGACGGCGTCGACGTCGCCCTCGCACGGGGCGCGCAGGACCAGGCGGTCGGTGGTGAGGACGACGGGCTCCGTCGGGTGCGGCGAGTTCTGCTTCGGCTGCTCATCCATGGACGGATTATTCCGTATAGAGATAAGTCGGAGCATCCGATTAACGGGTCGGCGCGTTCAACTGGACGGACGCCCGACCGTTTTGCCCCGGTGCGAGGGACTATCGTCGGAAGTGCTCGCGCGGGTGACACGGGAATACCGTGCTGACGCACCTCCCGGGGCATTGGGCTCCTCGCATACGATGGCCCGTGCGGTGGGGTGGATCCACCGTGCAGTCGTCCAGTGCCAATCCAGGCAAGGAGCCCGCTCACGTGTCCGTCTTCGACAAGATCCTGCGCGCCGGCGAAGGCAAGATCCTTCGCAAGCTGCAGCGGATTGCCGCCCAGGTCAACTCCATCGAAGAGGACTTCGTCAACCTCACCGACGCCGAGCTGCGCGCACTGACCGACGAGTACAAGCAGCGCCTTGCCGACGGCGAGAGCCTGGACGACATCCTCCCCGAGGCGTTCGCCACCGTCCGCGAGGCCGCCAAGCGCGTGCTGGGCCAGCGGCACTACGACGTCCAGATCATGGGCGGCGCCGCGCTGCACCACGGCTACGTCGCCGAGATGCGCACCGGTGAGGGCAAGACCCTGGTCGGCACGCTGCCCGCGTACCTCAACGCGCTCACGGGCAAGGGCGTGCACCTCATCACGGTCAACGACTACCTCGCCGAGCGCGACTCGGAGTGGATGGGCCGGGTGCACCGCTTCCTCGGCCTCGAGGTCGGCGTGATCCTCGGCAGCATGACGCCGGCCGAGCGCAAGCGCCAGTACGGGATGGACATCACGTACGGCACCAACAACGAGTTCGGCTTCGACTACCTGCGCGACAACATGGCCTGGTCGAAGGACGAACTGGTCCAGCGCGGCCACTACTTCGCGGTGGTCGACGAGGTCGACTCGATCCTCATCGACGAGGCCCGCACCCCGCTGATCATCTCCGGCCCGGCGGACCAGGCGACCAAGTGGTACGCCGACTTCGCCAAGCTGGTGCTGCGCCTGAAGATCGACCGCGACTACGAGGTCGACGAGAAGAAGCGCACCGTCGGCATCCTGGAGGAGGGCGTCACCCGGGTCGAGGACTACCTCGGCATCGACAACCTCTACGAGTCGGTGAACACCCCGCTGGTCGGCTTCCTGAACAACGCCATCAAGGCGAAGGAGCTGTACAAGGCGGACAAGGACTACGTCGTCATGAACGGCGAAGTCATGATCGTCGACGAGCACACCGGCCGCATCCTGGCCGGCCGCCGCTACAACGAGGGCATGCACCAGGCGATCGAGGCCAAGGAGGGGGTGGAGGTCCAGAACGAGAACCAGACCCTGGCCACCATCACCCTCCAGAACTTCTTCCGCCTGTACGACAAGCTGGCCGGCATGACCGGTACCGGCACCACCGAGGCGGCCGAGTTCCACCAGATCTACAAGCTCGGCGTGGTGCCGATCCCGACCAACAAGTCGCCGCTGCGCATCGACCAGCCCGACCTGATCTACAAGTCGGAGCCGGCCAAGTTCGCGGCCGTGGTCGAGGACATCGCCGAGAAGCACGAGAAGGGCCAGCCGGTGCTGGTCGGCACCGTGTCGGTCGAGAAGTCCGAGTACCTGTCGCAGGAGCTGCGCAAGCGCGGCATCCCGCACGAGGTGCTGAACGCCAAGCACCACGAGCGCGAGGCGCAGATCGTCGCCCAGGCCGGCCGCAAGGGCGCCGTCACCGTCGCCACCAACATGGCCGGCCGCGGTACCGACATCATGCTCGGCGGCAACGCCGACCACCTCGCGGCCGCCGAGCTGGCCCAGCGCGGGCTCTCCGCGGTGGACACCCCGGAGGAGTACGAGGCCGCGTTCCCGGCCGCGCTGGAGAAGGCCAAGGCCGCGGTGAAGGCGGAGCAGGACGAGGTCAAGGAGGCCGGCGGCCTCTACGTCCTCGGCACCGAGCGCCACGAGTCCCGCCGGATCGACAACCAGCTGCGCGGCCGTTCCGGCCGTCAGGGCGACCCGGGCGAGTCCCGCTTCTACCTGTCGCTGGGCGACGACCTGATGCGCCTGTTCAAGGCCGGCATGGTCGAGCGCGTGCTCTCGATGGCCAACGTGCCCGAGGACGTGCCGATCGAGTCGAAGATGGTCACCCGGGCCATCGCCTCCGCGCAGACCCAGGTCGAGCAGCAGAACTTCGAGATCCGCAAGAACGTCCTCAAGTACGACGAGGTGCTGAACCGCCAGCGCGAGGTCATCTACGGCGAGCGCCGCCGGGTGCTGGAGGGCGAGGACCTCCAGGAGCAGGTCGGCCACTTCATGGACGACACCGTCGAGGCGTACGTCCGGGCCGCCACCGGCGAGGGCTTCGAGGACGACTGGGACCTCGAGAAGCTCTGGACCGCGCTCAAGCAGCTCTACCCGGTGACCGTGAACCTGGAGGACCTGGAGGAGGAGGCCGGCGGCACCGCGGGCCTCACCCCGGAGTTCCTCACCAAGGTCGTCCAGGAGGACGTCCAGGCGCAGTACGGCGCCCGCGAGGACCAGCTCGGCACCGAGATCATGCGCGAGCTGGAGCGCCGGGTCGTCCTGTCGGTGCTGGACCGCCGTTGGCGCGAGCACCTCTACGAGATGGACTACCTCCAGGAGGGCATCGGCCTGCGGGCCATGGCGCAGCGCGACCCGCTGGTCGAGTACCAGCGCGAGGGCTTCGACATGTTCACCGCGATGATGGAGGGCATCAAGGAGGAGTCCGTCGGCTACCTGTTCAACCTGGAGGTCCAGGTCGAGCAGCAGGTCGAGGAGGTCCCGGTCGAGGACGCCGCGGTCATGCTCGACAAGCTCGAGAAGGACGCCGCCCGCCCGGAGATCAAGGCCAAGGGCCTGGAGGCCCCCAAGCCGCAGCGGCTGCACTACACGGCCCCCTCGGACGAGGTCGGCGGCGGCGTGGTCGAGGGCGACTTCGAGGACCTCGGGGCGGAGGACGAGAGCGACGGGCTGACCCGCGCCGAGCGCCGCAAGGCCGCCAAGTCGGCCAAGGGCCGTCGCCGCAAGGGCTGAGACGAGGCGGGCGGCCGGTCCGGGTTCCGGACCGGCCCGCCGCCGGGCAGGGCGCCGCTCCCGTACGGGGGCGGCGCCCCGCGCCGTTTCCGGGGCCGTCGAGGGCGGCAGCGGGGTGCGGGCGGCGGTCACCGGGCCTCCACGGCGGTGCACTGCCACTGGCCCGAGGGGCCGCGCGGCTCCAGCCGGAACGCCACCATGTGGTGCCGATGGCCCAGGTCGACCCGGACGCAGGCCTCGACGGCGCCCGGCGAGGGCGAGCGGTCGTGCACCGGGCCGAGCCGGGGCCGTACGCCGGCGGGTGTCCGCCGCAGGGTGCCGGCCCGGACCAGGGCGGAGAGCTGGCCGTAGCAGGCCAGCGTGGTGTGCCGCAGCAGCTGCCCGGACGGCCGGGCGCCGGTGAGCACCTCCACCAGCCGGTGGGCGAACCGGGTGCTGAGGCCGTCCAGCGGCCCCTGGGCGGTGGTGCACGCGGCCCGGGGGTGGCGGGGCCGGCGCGGGGGCGCCGGGCGGTGGTCCCGGGCGGTGCCGCGCGGGCGGTACGGGCGTGCGGAGAGCACGGCGGGCGGGGCGAGGGGCGGTGCGGAGCGGTTCGGGCACGGGGTCATGGGCCTTCCTCGGGGGCGGTCGGCGCGGACGCTCGGCGCGGAGCCGGGGGCCGGCGTCCGGTGGAAGCGGTGGTGCGGGTACGGACGGGTCCTTGCTAGCGGTCGCCCGCCGGGGGCGGCAACGGGTTTGCGGCGGGCTCCCGGACGGCTCCGAAGTTCACCTATCCGGGTGAGCCGGCCCGTGCGGCGGCAGACCCCCGGACACCCCCGCCGGACCGGGGTTGACGCGCCGGGGAGGCCGGGACGGCCCGAAAGGGGACGGTCCGTTGGACAGGACGGGCGTTGCGCCCCCGGCCGTTCCGCGCGCAGGATCGAAGGCCGGGCCGTACGCCCCCGCAGGGTGTCCGCCCGGCACCGCGGCACCACCACCGCCCCGACGACGACAGGCGGCCGGTATGACGACATGGGTATCCGGGACACGTCCGGCGCCGCCTTCGGCCGGGGGCGCTCCCCGGTGCGGCCTGGTCCTGGGCGGCGGCGGCATGCTCGGCGCCGCCTGGACGGTCGGCGCGCTGCGCGCCGTCGAGGAGGCGACCGGCCGGCCGCCGGGCGACGCGGAGGTGCTGCTCGGCACCTCGGCGGGCGCCATCCTCGGCGCGCTGCTCGCGGGCGGGGCGGACACCGGTCAGCTCGGCGACCACCAGCGGGGCCTGCCGGTCTCCGCCGGGCCGCTGGCCGGGATCGACTTCGACTACGACACGGCGGTCGGCGGCGCGCTGCCGCCGCGGCCCCGGGCGGGCATCGGCTCGCCGGGCCTGCTGCGGGACGCCGTCCGGCACCCGCGCACCTACCCCTGGCTCACCCTGGTCTCGGCGATGGCGCCGCACGGCCGGGGCTCGCTGGCGTCGGTGGGCGCGCTGGTCGGCGGCCTGTTCCAGGGCGCCGACGGTCCGGGCGGCTGGTCGGGAGGCCCGGCGCTGCGGGTCGTCGCGGTGGACTACCGCAGCGGCCGCCGGGTGGTCTTCGGCGACCCCGGCGCACCGCCCGTCCGGGTCGACGAGGCGGTGATGGCCTCCTGCGCGATCCCCGGCTGGTTCCCGCCCGTCCCGGTCGGCGGCACCGAGTACGTGGACGGCGGCTGCTGGTCGGCCACCAACGCCGACCTGCTGCTGGACCGGGGCCTGGACGAGGTGTACGTGCTCGCCCCGATGGCGCTGCGGCCCGATCCGCCGGGGCGCTCGGAGCCCGACGGCGGCGCGTCCGCCCTCGAGCGCGCCCGGCGCGTGCGGGACCGATCGCACGCCCCGCGCGAACGGGACCGTCCGAGCCGGGTGCTCGCCCAGCTGGTCGCCCGCTACCGCCGGACGGTGACCCGCCGGCTGCTGGGCGAGGCCCGGCTGCTGCGGGCGAGCGGCGTGCGCGTCCACCTGCTCGCCCCCACCCCCGCCGACCTGGCGGTGATGGGCCCGAACATGATGGACCCGGCCCGCCGCGGACCGGTCCTGGAGAGCGCCCTGGAGACCTGCCGCCGCTCCCTGGAAACCGCGCGCTGACCGCCTCCGGGAGGACGGGCCGCCCGGGCCGCGGGTGCGCGGGTGATCACGGCCCGCCGTCCGGCGCCTATTCTTGGGGGCGCTGGAAGCTGTGCCGCTGGACGAACCGGAGAGTGCCACCGATGCGCGTGTACGTGCCCACCACCCTGACCGCCCTGGCGGCGGCGCACTCGGGCGGCGCGCTGGAGCAGTCCGCGGCGTACGCCGTGACGCCCGCGCTGCGCGAGTGGTACGTCAGCGACGACCTGGAGGAGCTGGAGTACGCGGCCCTGAACCGGGCCGCCCAGTCCTCGCTGCGCCTGCTGGCCGCCGAGCCCGCCGCCCCGCGCCGCCGCGTCGTCGTGGCGCTCGACATCGCCGACTCGGCGGTGAAGCCGTTCCCCGGCGACGAGTACCAGGACCAGGCCTCGCTCGGCCGGGTGGTGCTGGCCGGCCCGGTGAAGCTCGCCAAGGCGGCCGCGGTGCACGCGGACGTCTCCGACGGGGACGTGGTGGCCGACGTGGCGGCGGCCGTCGAGGCGGTGGCGGCCGCGGACGCGGGCGACCAGGACGCCCAGTTCACCGTGGACGGCGCCGAGGACCACGACCTGCTCTGGTTCGCCACCCAGGAGATCGCCGCCCTGCTGGCCCGACCGGCCTGAGCCCGGCCCGCCCGGGGCAGTGAATTCCGTCCTACCGGTCCGCCGGTGCCCGGCGTTACCGTTCAACGCGTGCGCACTCACATCGTCTGGGACTGGAACGGAACGCTCTTCCACGACATGGAGGCGGTGCTCGGAGCGAGCAACGCCGCCTTCGCGACCATCGGCGTGGGCCCGATGACGCTGCAGGAGTACCGCGAGCAGTACGAGATCCCGATCCCCCGGTTCTACCAGCGCCTGCTCGGCCGGCTGCCCTCCGACGCCGAGTGGCTGCGCCTGGACGACGCGTTCCACGACCGCTACCGCCTGCTGAGCGCCGCCTGCGGCCTCACCGAGGGCGCCCGCGAACTGCTGGACGGCTGGCGGGCGGCCGGGCGCAGCCAGTCGCTGCTGTCCATGTACGAGCACGACCGGCTGCTGCCGGTGGTCGAGGGCTTCGGCCTGACCGGGCAGTTCCTGCGGGTGGACGGGCGCAGCGGCCCGGCCGGCGGCCAGAAGGCCGAGCACCTGGTCCGGCACCTGGCCGCGCTCGGCGAGCAGGTGGAGCCGGCCCGCACGGTGCTGATCGGCGACGCCGCGGACGACGCGCTGGCCGCGCTGGACGCGGGCGCGCACGCGGTGCTGTACACCGGCGGCTCGCACACCCGGGAGAAGCTGGAGCCGGTCGGCGTGCCGGTGGTGGACACCCTGGCGGAGGCGGTGGAGCTGGCCGGCCGGCTCACCGGCTGAGCCGCCCGCGGGCCCGCGCACGGCGCCGGGCGTGGCGCGGACCACGTCCACCGTTGGCGTGTCCGGGCGGGCGAAGCGGCCCGCCGCTGGTCAGGCTGGACGGGTGCCGGGCCCGTCGTCGGAACGGGCCGGCCGCCGTGACGAGGAGCGGAGCCCGCCATGCCCATCGACGCAGTCACCCAGGTCCCGGTCCCGGGCAACGAGCCGGTGCTCGGCTACGCGCCCGGAAGCCCGGAGCGGGAGCGTCTGGTGCGCCGACTGGACGAGCTGGCGGCCGAGCAGGTCCCGCTGCCGATGACCATCGGCGGCGAGCAGCGGTTCGGCGGCGGCGAGCGGATCGACGTCGTCCAGCCGCACCACCACGCGGCCAAGCTGGGCGTGCTCGGCAACGCCACCCGGGAGGACGGGCGGGCCGCGGTGGACGCCGCGCTGGCGGCCGGGCGGGAGTGGCGGGCGCTGTCCTTCGACGACCGGGCGGCGGTGTTCCTGCGCGCCGCCGACCTGCTGGCCGGGCCGTGGCGGGAGACGCTCAACGCGGCCACCATGCTCGGGCAGTCCAAGACGGCGCAGCAGGCGGAGATCGACTCGGCCTGCGAGCTGATCGACTTCTGGCGCTGGAACGTGCACTTCGCCCGGCAGATCCTGGCCGACCAGCCGGTCTCCTCGCCGGGGGTGTGGAACCGCACCGACCACCGCCCGCTGGAGGGCTTCGTCTACGCGATCACCCCGTTCAACTTCACCGCGATCGCCGGCAACCTGCCGACCGCGCCCGCCCTGATGGGCAACACGGTGGTGTGGAAGCCCGCGCCGGCCCAGATGCTGGCCGCGCACCACCTGATGCGGCTGCTGGAGGCGGCCGGCCTGCCGCCCGGGGTGGTCAACCTGGTCACCGGCGACGGGCAGCAGCTGTCCGCGGTGGCGCTCGCCGACCCCGCCCTGGCCGGACTGCACTTCACCGGCTCGACCGCGACCTTCCGCTGGCTCTGGCAGAGCATCGGCGCCAACATCGGCGGCTACCGGGCGTACCCGCGGATCGTCGGCGAGACCGGCGGCAAGGACTTCCTGCTGGCGCACCGCTCGGCCGACCCGGAGATCCTCAAGGCCGCCCTGATCCGCGGCGCCTTCGAGTACCAGGGCCAGAAGTGCTCGGCGCTCTCCCGCGCCTACCTGCCGCGCAGCCTCTGGCAGCGGATCAAGGACGACTTCCTCGCCGAGGTGGACGCGCTGGCCGTCGGCGACGTCACCGACCTGTCGAACTTCATGGGCGCGCTGATCGACCGGCGCGCGTTCGAGAAGAACCGGGACGCCATCGACCGGGCCAAGGCCGACCCGACGGTGGAGCTGGCGGCGGGCGGCCAGTACGACGACGCGATCGGCTGGTTCGTCCGCCCGACCGTGCTGGTCTCCTCGGACTTCCGCAACGAGATGTTCCGCACCGAGTACTTCGGCCCGATCCTGGCCGTGCACGTCTACGAGGACTCCCGCTGGGACGACGTGCTCGGCCGGGTCGACGCGGGCGCGCCGTACGGGCTGACCGGCTCGGTGGTCGCCCAGGACCGCTACGCGATCGCGCAGGCGGTGGAGGCGCTGCGGTTCGCCGCCGGGAACTTCTACATCAACGACAAGCCGACCGGCGCGGTGGTCGGCCAGCAGCCCTTCGGCGGCGGCCGGGCGTCGGGCACCAACGACAAGGCGGGCGCCGCGCAGAACCTGCTGCGCTGGACCTCCGCCCGGTCGATCAAGGAGACGTTCGTCCCGCCGACCACGTACGTTCATCCGCACATGGGCTGAGCGTCCACGCTCCGCACACGGACCGCGAACGGCGCTCCGCACGAAGTTTCGGCTTTCGGCGCAAACCGGCAGGCTGATTGGACAAGCTGTCCAGGACGGCCCGATCTTCCTCCAGGTTTGCGCCTGCTTGTCCCCTGACACCTTCGATTGATCCCGTTAGGCTGGCTGGCGTCGTCGGGTGGCTCCGCAGGCCGAACGTCTCGTCCTACCCGCTGCAGAGGTGTTTCATGCGCGCCATGGGCCCTTTTCAGCAGGGTGGTGCGGCAGGATTTGCGGGAACCCGGCGGTGCGAAGCGAGACCACCACCGAGTCACGCAACGGCGCGCGACAGGAGCCAAGAAGTCATGCAGACCAAGCTGGACGCAGCCAAGGCCGAACTGCTCAGGAAGGCAGCAGCAGCCGCTGAGAACAGCCAGGTGGGGGGAGCGGCGCCGGGGGAGGGACTGAGCAATGGCGCTCTGTCCGCGTACCTGCACCACTACTACCTCCACACCGCGCCCGAGGACCTGGTCGACCGCGACCCGGTCGACGTCTACGGCGCGGCAGCCTCGCACTACCGCCTGGGCCTCAAGCGCCCGCAGGGCACCGCCGAGGTGCGGGTGCACACCCCCTCGGTCGAGGAGAACGGCTGGTCCTGCGGCCACACCGTGGTCGAGGTCGTCACCGACGACATGCCGTTCCTGGTCGACTCGGTCACCAACGAGCTGTCCCGCCAGGACCGCGCGATCCACGTCGTCATCCACCCCCAGCTGGTCGTCCGCCGCGACATCACCGGCAAGCTGCTGGAGATCCTCGACGTCGACGCCTGCGCCCGCAGCCAGGCCGCCGGCACCGAGTGGCCGGCCGACGCGACCGTCGAGTCGTGGATGCACATCGAGGTCGACCGCGAGACCGACCGCGACGACCTGCGCGAGATCGAGGCCAACCTGCGCCGGGTGCTCGGCGACGTCCGTGAGGTCGTCGAGGACTGGACCAAGATGCGCGACTCCGCGCTGCGCCTGGCCGACGAGCTCGCCGAGCAGCCCCCGGCCGGCCTGCCCGAGCAGGAGGTCGGCGAGGCCTGGGAGCTGATGCGCTGGCTCGCCGACGACCACTTCACCTTCCTCGGCTACCGCGAGTACGACCTCGTCGAGCACGACGGCGAGGAGGTCCTGCGGGCCGTCGCCGGCACCGGCCTCGGGATCCTGCGCTCCGACCCGGTCACCCGCGACGAGCAGCACCACGCCGTCAGCGAGGCCTTCGGCCGGCTCTCCGCGCCGGTGCGCGCCAAGGCCCACGAGAAGAAGCTGCTCGTCCTCACCAAGGCCAACAGCCGCGCCACCGTGCACCGCCCCGCCTACCTCGACTACGTCGGCGTGAAGAAGTTCGACGCCAACGGCGAGGTCATCGGCGAGCGCCGCTTCCTCGGCCTGTTCTCGGCCGCCGCGTACACCGAGTCGGTCAGCCGCATCCCGGTGGTCCGCCGCAAGGTCCAGGACGTCATCGCCGACTCCGGCTTCTCCACCGAGAGCCACGACGGCCGCGACCTGCTGCAGATCCTGGAGACCTTCCCCCGGGACGAGATCTTCCAGACCCCGGCCGCCGGGCTGCTCCAGATCGCCACCAGCGTCCTCTACCTGCAGGAGCGCCGCCGGCTGCGGCTGTTCCTGCGCCAGGACGAGTACGGGCGCTACTTCTCCGCGCTGGTCTACCTGCCGCGCGACCGCTACACCACCCGCATCCGGCTGCGCCTCATGGACATCCTGATGCAGGAGCTCAACGGCGCCTCGATCGACTACACGGTCTGGTCGACGGAGTCGGTGCTGACCCGTCTGCACTTCGTCGTCCGGGTCACCCCCGGCAGCGAGCTGCCGCACCTGACCGACGCCGAGGTCGAGCGGATCGAGGCCAAGCTGGCCGAGGCCGCCCGGTTCTGGATGGACGGCTTCAACGACCAGCTGCACACCGAGCTGGGCGAGGAGCGGGCCGCCGAGCTCTCCCGCAAGTACGCCAACGCCTTCCCCGACGGCTACCGCGCCGACTTCACCGCGCGCACCGCCGTGGCCGACCTCAAGCAGATCGAGTCGCTGCACGGTGAGGGCGACTTCCGGCTGAACCTCTACCAGCCGGTCGGCGCGGGCGACGACGAGCGCCGCTTCAAGATCTACCGGGTGGGCGGCCCGATCTCGCTCACCGAGGTGCTGCCGGTCCTCCAGCGGCTGGGCGTCGAGGTGCTCGACGAGCACCCGTACGCGCTGACCCGCTCCGACCACACCACCGCCTGGGTCTACGACTTCGGCCTGCGGCTGCGCGAGGCCGTCGGGCTGACCGACGAGGCCCGCGACCGCTTCCAGGAGACCTTCGCCGCCACCTGGACCGGCAAGGCCGAGAACGACGGCTTCAACGAGCTGGTCCTGACCGCCGGGCTGACCTGGCGCCAGGCGATGATGCTGCGCGCGTACGCCAAGTACCTGCGCCAGGCGGGCTCCACGTTCTCCCAGGACTACATGGAGGACGCGCTCCGCAACAACACCCACACCACCCGCCTGCTGGTGAACCTCTTCGAGGCCCGGCTGAGCCCCAGCCACCAGCAGGGCGCGCTGGAGCTGACCGAGGGCATCCTGGAGGAGCTGGCCGGCGCGCTGGACGAGGTCGTCTCGCTGGACGAGGACCGCATCCTGCGCTCCTTCCTGCACCTCATCAAGGCCACCCTGCGGACCAACTTCTTCCAGCACGACGGCTCGGGCGAGTGGCACTCCTACGTGTCGATGAAGTTCGACCCGCAGGCCATCCCGGACCTGCCGGCCCCGCGCCCGGCGTTCGAGATCTGGGTCTACTCGCCGCAGGTCGAGGGTGTGCACCTGCGCTTCGGCAAGGTCGCCCGCGGCGGTCTGCGCTGGTCCGACCGGCGTGAGGACTTCCGTACCGAGATCCTCGGCCTGGTCAAGGCGCAGATGGTGAAGAACACCGTCATCGTGCCGGTCGGCGCCAAGGGCGGCTTCGTCGCCAAGCAGCTGCCGGACCCGTCGGTGGACCGCGACGCCTGGCTGGCCGAGGGCGTCTCGTCCTACAAGGCGTTCATCTCGGCGCTGCTGGACATCACCGACAACCTGGTGGCCGGCGAGGTCGTCCACCCGGCCGACGTGGTCCGCCACGACGAGGACGACACCTACCTGGTCGTCGCCGCCGACAAGGGCACCGCGTCCTTCTCCGACATCGCCAACGGTGTCGCCGAGTCCTACGGCTTCTGGCTGGGCGACGCGTTCGCCTCCGGCGGCTCGGCCGGCTACGACCACAAGGGCATGGGCATCACCGCCCGCGGCGCCTGGGAGTCGGTCAAGCGCAACTTCCGCGAGCTGGGCCACGACACCCAGACCGAGGACTTCACCGCCGTCGGCATCGGCGACATGTCCGGCGACGTCTTCGGCAACGGCATGCTGCTCAGCGAGCACATCCGCCTGGTCGCCGCCTTCGACCACCGCCACATCTTCCTCGACCCCAACCCGGACGCGGCCGTCTCCTACGCCGAGCGCCGCCGCCTCTTCGAGCTGCCCCGCAGCTCCTGGGACGACTACGACAAGTCGCTGATCTCGGCGGGCGGCGGCGTCTTCCCGCGCAGCGCCAAGTCGATCCAGCTGTCGCCGCAGGTCCGGGCCGTGCTGGGGGTCTCCGACACCCGGCTCACCCCGGCCGAGCTGATGAAGGCCGTCCTCCAGGCGCCCGTCGACCTGTTCTGGAACGGCGGCATCGGCACCTACGTCAAGGCCTCCACGGAGACCAACGCCGAGGTCGGCGACAAGGCCAACGACGCCATCCGCGTCAACGGCGAGCAGGTCCGCGCCCGCGTCGTCGGCGAGGGCGGCAACCTCGGTTGCACCCAGTTCGGCCGCATCGAGTACGCGTCCTGCGGCGGTCCCGAGGGCAAGGGCGGCTGGATCAACACCGACGCCATCGACAACTCGGCCGGCGTGGACACCTCGGACCACGAGGTCAACATCAAGATCCTGCTCAACCAGGTGGTCGCCGACGGCGACATGACGGTCAAGCAGCGCAACACCCTGCTCGCCGAGATGACCGACGAGGTCGGCCACCTCGTGCTGCGCAACAACTACGCGCAGAACGTGGTGCTGGCCAACGCCGTCGCCCAGGCGCACAGCATGGTCAACGTCCACTCCCGGATGATCAACCGCCTGGAGTCGGACGGCCGGCTCGACCGGGCCCTGGAGTTCCTGCCCACCGAGCGGCAGATCCGCGAGCGCCAGCAGAACGGCCGGGGCCTGTCCCAGCCCGAGATGTCGGTGCTGCTCGCCTACACCAAGATCACCCTCGCCGAGGAGCTGCTCGCCACCGCGCTGCCCGACGACCCGTTCTTCCGCACCGCGCTGCACGACTACTTCCCGAGCGCGCTGCGGGCCCGGTTCGCCGAGCAGATCGACCGGCACCCGCTGCGCCGCGAGATCATCACCACGCTGATCGTCAACGACACGATCAACCGCGGCGGCTGCACCTTCGCCTTCCGCCTGAAGGAGGAGACCGGCGCCACCTACGAGGAGGTCGCCCGCACCCACACCGCCGCCCGGGCCGTCTTCGGCCTGGAGGAGATCTGGTCCGAGATCGCAGGCCTGGACAACCGGGTCCCGGCCCGGGCCCAGACCAAGATGCGGCTGCACGCGCGCCGCCTCGTCGAGCGCGCCACCCGGTGGATGCTCAACAACCGGCGCCAGCCGCTGGACATCGCCGGCACCATCGAGTTCTTCCACGACCGGGTCGGCCAGGTCTGGGGCTCGCTGCCCAAGCCGCTGCGCGGCGAGGACCTCGTCTGGTTCGAGAAGGTCTACGACGAGCTCACCGAGGCCGGCGTGCCGGAGCAGCTCGCCACCCGGATCGCGGGCCTGTCCTCGACCTTCCCGACCCTGGACATCACCGAGGTCGCGGACCGCTCCGGCAAGGACGTCGCCCAGGTCGCCGAGCTCTACTACGACCTCGCCGACCGCCTCCAGATCACCCACCTGCTCGACCGCATCATCGAGCTGCCCCGCACCGACCGCTGGTCGTCCATGGCCCGCGCCGCCATCCGCGAGGACCTCTTCGCGGCCCACGCGGCGCTGACCGCCGACATCCTGGACTGCGGCCCCGACGGCGCCGCCCCCGAGGAGCGCTACACCGCCTGGGCGGACCTCAACTCCACCCTGCTGAACCGCGCCAAGAGCACCCTCGACGACATAAGGGGTTCGGACAACTACGAGCTGTCCAGCCTCTCCGTCGCGATGCGCGTCATCCGCACCCTGCTCCGCACGGGCTCGATGCGCTGACCGCGGCCTGCACGGCAACACGGCGGGCCCGCGTCCCTGGTGGACGCGGGCCCGCCGTATGCTGTTCGCCCGCTCGAAGGGGGAGGCGTCGTGGACGGGTTCGACGAGGGTGTGGAGTTCTCGCTGGAGTGGGAGGAGCTGCCGGAGCCGGCGGCGTCCGCCCGGGCGCGGTACGAGGACTGCCTGGAGCACCATCTTGACTGCCCGCACGCGCCGCACTGCCGGGAGCCGTACGAGGCGCTCGTCGGCGAGTACCGGATGGTCCTGGACGGCCATCAGCTGGGCGTCTGCCGGGAGGCGATGCGGCGAACCGGGATGAGCCACCCCGCGGACGAACCGGAGTTCCCCGACTGGCCGTTCGCCACCACGGCCGAGTGGTACGCCGCGCCGCAGCCGGTGCGGGACGCCCACAAGGCCGCCGACCTGGCGGCCCGTGCGCACCGGGTCCCCGGCATGGCCGGGATCCCGGAGTTCAAGGTGCGCGAGAGCGGCCCCTGGTCGGTGGGCGCGCAGGAGGTCGGCGAGGCCCTCGCCCGGTACGCCGCCGCCCCCGCGGCCGTCCGCGCCGAGCTGGAGGCCGGACCGCTCTGGCCGCTCTGGCTCGACTGGCTGCGGGAGACCGCCCGCCGCGGCGGCTTCCGCGTCGACTGAGCCCGGAACTCCTCCGGGGCCGCGGACAGGTGGAGGTGTGGAACTGTCGCAGCGGGGACGGATACGGGATGGCGATCAGTGGGCGTTCGGGGAGCTGTTCGACGAGACGGCGGGTGACCTGTACCGGTACGCGGTGCGGGCCACCGGGGACTGGGCGGTCGCGGAGGACGTCGTCCAGCTGACCTTCCTGGAGGCGTGGCGGCTGCGGCACAAGCTGCGGGAGGACGGCGGGGCGGTGCGGCCCTGGCTGTTCGGGATCGCCGCGAACGTCATGCGCAACACCGCCCGGGCGACGCGTCGGCACCGGGCGGCGATGGAGCGGCTGCCGGCCCGGGAGACCGTCCCGGACTTCGCCGACGAACTGGTGGGGCGGCTGGACGACAGCGCGCAGCTGGCCGCCGCGCGGCGGGCGCTCGGGCGGCTGCGCAAGGCCGAGCGGGAGGTGTTCGGGCTCTGCGTGTGGGCGGGGCTGGACTACGCGAGCGCGGCCGAGGCCCTGGGAGTGCCGATCGGCACGGTGCGGTCACGGCTCTCGCGCGCCCGGACCAAGCTGCGCGCGCTCGCCGACGAGGAACTGCGCAACGGGCGGGAACTGCGCCCGGCCCCCGGACAGGTACGGGTTGGCCGCGTCGACGCGGCCCGGTCGATACGGGAGACGAACCGATGAACGAGGACGAACGTGCCGAGCTGGACCGGCTGGTGCCGGGCCCGGCGAGGCCCGAGCTCTCCGCCGACCGCCACCGGTTGTTGAGGGGACATCTGATGAGTGAGATCCGGGAGACGAAGCCCGCGCGGGCCCGTCGCGGCAGGCTCGGCTGGGTGGCGGTGCCCGCCCTGGCGGGCGGACTGGCGCTGGCGCTGGTGCTGAGCAACGGTGGCGGCGACGGCACGCCGGAGCCGCAGCAGCAGGCGCAGTCGGCGCCGCAGAACCAGGAGGCCCCGCAGCAGGGGACCACCACGCTGAACGCCGCCCCGGTCGGCGCCGTCCAGCTGCTGACCCAGGCGGCCGACACCGCCGCCGGCAAGCCCGACCCGAAGCCGGGCAAGAAGCAGTTCGTGTACGTGGACAGCCTGGTGTCGTTCGGCGGCATCAACCTGGCCACCGGTCAGACGTCCATCCCCAAGCCGCACCGCCGAGAGATCTGGCTGTCGGTGGACGGCAGCCAGTGGGGCGTCCTCAAGGAGGAGGGCCTGGACGGTGGGAAGGCCGTCGATCCGGCCGGGCGCAAGCCCGGCGACTCGCGCCCGGCGCCGCGCACCGACGGCGGCATCTGGCTGGATCCGAACCCCAGGGCGGGCCTCAACGGCCCGACGTACGAGTACCTGGCCGCGCTGCCGACCGACCCGGACGCGCTGCTGAAGAAGATCTACGAAGAGACCAAGGGCATGGGCCCGGGCCCCGACCAGGAGGCCTTCGTGACCATCGGCGACCTGCTGCGTGAGCAGCTCGCCCCGCCGGCCGTCAGCGCCGCGCTCTACCGGGCCGCCGCGAAGATCCCCGGCGTCACCGTGGTGGACGACTCGGTGGACGCCTCCGGTCGGCACGGGGTGGCCGTGGCGCGCATGGACGGTGCGGTCCGGCGGGAGTGGATCTTCGACCCGAAGACCCACGAGTTCCTCGGCGAGCGCACCGTGATCGTTGCCGAGGGCTCCGAGTTCGGCAAGCCCGGCACCGTGACCGGCCACTCCGCCGTCCTCGGCCGCACCGTCGTCGACGAGGCCGGGGAGGAGCCGCCGCAGAAGAACGCCTGAGCCGGAAGGGCTCGTTGAAGGACAGGTGACGCTGTGGGGCCCGGTGCAAGCGGGCCCCACAGCCGTTTTCGGGCGCCTCGATGCTACGGGCGTGTCCCGGTGGGCGGAGGCGGAACCCGGACGCTACGTTGAGTGGCGGAGCGCATGCAAACAGTTAGGATGGGCCTCACTTCGAAAGGAGGTCCGCCATGACAAGCCCTGTCAATGACCTGAATCTGCGGATCGCACAACTCCTCAAGGACGCGCAGCCCAGTGACATCGTCGAAGTCCTGACGAATTCCGATGAGAGCGGACTGCTCAACGCCGACACCAACAACAACAACAATAACAACACCAAGAAGAAGCCGCCGGAGGAACTTCCGGAATAGCTGGACGCGCCCGACCCCCAAGTGCCGGCGGCTCCTGTGCGGTATTCGCGCGGGGGCCGCTCTCGTGAATGGACGGAAGAACCGTGCTGGATACACTCCTCGTCTTCCCGCCGCAGTGGAGTGCGTTTCAGCCCTCCCTTTCCCTGCCGTCCCTCTCCGCATGGCTGAGGCGCGAGGGGTACGGCGTCCACTCCCTCGACCTGAACGTCCTCTTCTACGAATGGCTGCTCTCCGAGCGGTGCGCCGGCCTGCTCGCCGGGGAGGTTGCCCGGCGGGAGTGGCCGGCCGAGGTCAAGGACGCCTACCTGGCGGTCTTCGCGAACTCCGCGGACTTTCGCGCCGACCTCGCCAGGATGCGGGGCGCCGGCACCGGCGGGGACCGCGAGTACTTCGACAGCCACTACCTGGGGGTGAGATCGCTGTCGACCTACCTGGGGGCCGTCTCCCAGGTCTGCGAGCAGTTCACGGTCTCGCCCTACAATTTCTATTTCGCTTCGGGAAACCTGTCGTCGGCGGCGTTGGAGCGCATGGTGGAATCCCCGCCGCCGCTGCTCCTGGAATTCGCCCGCGAGATGGTCGAGGAACACATTCTCACCCGGCCGGCCCGTTCCATCGGATTCTCCTGCATCGGGCAGGAGCAGCTCTATTTCACCATGCTCCTCGGGTCCGTCCTGAAACAGCGGGTGGACGTGCCGATCCTCGTCGGCGGCACGATCTTCTCCCGGATCTTCGAGCGCGGCGTCCTCAAGCCGGAGTGGTTCGAGCGGTACTTCGACGTGGTCGTCCGCAACGAGGGCGAGCGGCCGGCGGAGCACATTCTGCGCAACCTGCGCGCGGGCGTGCCACTGACGGAGGGCGTGCCGGGCGTGGTGTACCGCAGCGGCGGGCGCGTCGTCTCCTCGAAGCCCTCCGCCCCGCTGAGGCCGCAGGAACTCCCGGTGCCGGACTTCGACGACCTGCCGCTCACCCGGTACCTGCTGGCCGAGGTCACCCTGCCGCTGCTCTCCTCGCGCGGCTGCTACTGGGGGAAGTGCGAGTTCTGCCACCACGGGATGGTCTACGGCGAGAAGTACGCCGGCTACCAGGTCGATACGGTCGTCGACACCATCAGGAGCCTGTCCGAGCGGTACGGCGTGCGGCACTTCTCGTTCAACGACGAGGCGATTCCGCCGAAGCTCGCCCGTCAGCTCGGCGAGCGGGCCCCCGCCGGGGACACCACCGGCTGGCACTTCACCGGGCTCATCAAGTTCGAGGACTTCTTCCAGCGCGAGGATTTCGCCAACCTCCACCGGATGGGCTTCCGCTCGCTGTACGTCGGGCTGGAGTCGGCGTCCGAGCGGGTGCTGGAGCTGATGCGCAAGAACACCCGCCGGGAGGTGATGGTCCGCAACCTCTCCGACGCCACCCTCGCCGGGATCTGGATGCATTGCTTCCTGTTCTTCGGCTTCCCCGGGGAGACCGAGGCCGACGCCAGGGAGACCTTCGACTTCGTCCTGGAGAACCCGGACATCGTGGGCTCCTTCGGGGCCGGCACCTTCTCCCTGGAGCACAACGCGCCGATCTTCCGCCACCTGGAGGACTTCGGCCTGCGCCTCAAGCGGGCCGCCGACGAGGACATCGACGTCTACTACGACTACGAGGTCGCCGAGGGGCTGACCCCGGAACGCGCGGAGGAGTGGGTCCGGGAACTGGACGGCGCGGCGGCCGACATCCCCGGGTACTACAGCGCGAGCTGGATCCCCCGCGAGCTGCTGCTCGGCCTGCTGTCCCGGATGGGCCCGGCCGAACTCGTCGAGCGGGGAACGGAGATCCGCCGCGACGCCGGCTTCCCCGCCGCCGTCCCGCTGCGCCACGTGGCCAGCCGCTCCCCGCACCCGGACCGGCCCGACCAGTCGATCGCCATCAACCGGATCAACGGCAACGTCCTTCTCGTGGGCGGCGGCACCCGACCGCTCCTGGACGCCTGCCTGGAGTCCGACCTGGACCTCGACACCCTGCGCGCCCTGGCCCCGGTCCTCTTCGACCGCCTCTGCCCGCAGAAGCCCCCGGCAGCCGCCCCGGCGGCCCCGGCCGCCGCCCCGGCCGTGCGTGAGCCCGTGACGGCCGCCGTCGAGTAGCCGAATGCCACGGTCCGCCCCCGCCGCGAGCACCTCGCGACGGGGGCGGGCGCTTGCCGGATCCCGTCGGCCGGCGGGTGGCGATTTCGTGGGGCGTGCGCCCCGCTGCGTGCGCCGTTGAGTCAGGCCGCTGCCGCGTGTCAAGCGGCGGCGATCGCGCCATCGAAGGCCAGTTTCCGGTCTGATGATCGATCCCCAGGTCGATCGACTGCGTGGCCTTCGCCATGCGTGCCAGAGTAACCGCCATGGCGTAGATGAAATGTCATATATGGCATGTCTCTTGCCTTGAGATTCCGGAGACGGAGCAGAGGAGGAGTAGGACGATGCGAACGAACCGACTCGCCCTGACGCTGGCCGGTGCCGCCGGTGCGGTGGCGATGCTGGCGGCGCCGACCCAGGCGGGCGCCGCCCAGACCGGCGCGACGAACACGACCACCACCACGGAGATCTGCAGCTCGACCAAGCTGCAGGCCGGGCTGGCGACCTGGCTCTGTGCCGAGGTGACCGGCAGTGACGTGCAACTGGTGGGTTGGATCTACCTGGCCGGTCCGCCGAGCCCGGGCGGCCCTTACCCGCAGCCCGAGGACCTCGTGACCGTGCTCGACGGCCAGGTGGTGGGCGGCGCCTCGCTCGGCTCGGTCAACAGGTGGACGCGGTTCAACCTCACCAGTACCGACGTGCGCGGCGTCGGCGGGACCGTGGCGTGCGGCTCCACCGTGCACGGCAGCTTCAGCGTCACCAAGCCCGGCTGGGGATCGATACCGGTCACCCTCGACGCCGTGGTGCCCTGTTGACGGACAAGGTGTCCTGACCGGCAGGTCTTCGAGGTAGCCGAGGGCCCGGCGCACTGTCCGGGGTCCGGAGGCGCCCTTGAACACCCGTTCGCCCCCGCCGTGATCACGGCGGGGGCGAACGGGCTTCCTGGGGTGACGTCGGTGCGGCTCGGCAACTGGGCCGGGAGGGTCGGAGGGTGGGGCCGAGGGCGGTGGCCTCGGCCCCACCCTGGGGTATCGGGGTCACCTGGCGGCTCCGATGGGGTGGGGGCCGCGCTCGCACCGGACGACCTTGCCGATTCCGTCGGTGCGGTGGGTTCGGGCCGTTGAACCTCTTCTGCGTCAGCGCGCCGCGGCGCGCTGGAGGGCGCTGGCGAGGAGGGCGAGGTCGGTGGGGCCGTTGCCGAGTTCGCGGACGGGGCGGCGGGCGGGTGGGGCGCCGAGGGTGTGGGGGTCTATGGCGACGACGGTGGGGCGCAGGGTGGCGGTGCGGGGGATGCGGCCGCTGATGCGGGCGGCCTGGAAGGCGGTGACGCCGCCGTCCGGGAGGCGGAGGTAGCCGCGGCCGGGGGTGGAGTCGGGGAGGGCGGCGGCGTCGCCGAGGTGGATGAGGAGGTCGGAGTCGGCCGGGTCGTCGGTGCGCAGGGCGATCCGCAGCAGGGCGGCGTCGTCGATCTCGGTGCCGGTGGTCTCGTCGGGGCGGCCGGTGGTGACGGCGAGGTGGATGCCGAGGGGCCCGCCGCGGCGGGCGACGGCGGCGAGGGCGCGGGCGAGGGGGCGGCCGGCCGGGGAGGTGGGGGAGAGGAGGGCGTCGTAGTCGTCGACCACGACGACGAGGCGGGGCGGGCACGGCCCGGAGGAGTGGGCGGCCACCGGGGCGGCGGGGGTGTCGGGGCTGCGCGGGTGGATGATCAGCGGCGGCGTGGACGCGCCGGGGGCGCCGACGGTGGCGGGGACCGGGACGGGCTCCCCGTCGAGGATGCGGGCGGCGTGCCAGGAGGCGAAGTCCAGACCGTCGAACAGCCGCTCGCGCAGCGCCAGCTCGTCCTCCAGCGCCTCGGCGGCGAGCAGTGCGGCCCGCGGTTCGGCGGCGGCGTTGACCCGGCCGGTGACGTGCGGCAGCTCGCTGCACCCGGCGAGCCCGTCCTCGGTGGCCCGCCCCTCGACGATGCTGACGGCGAGGCGTTCGGGCCGCTCGGAGACGGCCAGCGAGGCGACCAGGGTGCGCAGCAGCTCGGTCTTGCCGGAGCCGCGGGCGCCGCCGATCAGCAGGTGCGGGCCGCCGGGGTCGGGGGAGGGGAGGGTGAGCTCGGGGTCGGCGAGGTCCAGCACGCACAGCTCGTCGCGGGTGGTGCCGAGCAGGGCGGTGGCGGCGCCGATGCCGCCGGCGTGCGCGTCCCAGCGGGCGGAGAGCTTGGCCGGGGTGACGGTGTCCAGCTGGAGCAGGTCGAGCAGGCGCAGCGCGTCCGGCAGCGGTCCGCGGTTGGCCGGGGTGGCCTCGCGCAGCGGGGCGAGGACGCGGGCGAGCCGCTCGGCCCAGGCGTCCGAGACGGCGTCCAGGGAGATCTCGTGCAGGGTCTCCCGGCCGCGGGCGACCGGGCCCGGGCGGTCGAGCGAGAGCTGGGTGCCGACCTCGCCGGTGATCAGCGCGGTGGCGCCGAGGCCGCGGGGCAGCAGTTCGGGCTGTTCGGCGAGGCAGATCGGGAAGACGCCGACGGCCGGGCCCTGGCGCAGCAGCAGGTCGAGCGCCAGCCGGGCGGACTCGGTGCCCGGCCGGCCGTCGACCACGACGACGGTGGCGGGGTGGCCGCCGAGGCCGACCGGGCCGCTGAGCCGGGCGGTGAGCTCGGCGAGCCGGGCGGTGGCCTGCTCGTCGTCGAGGCCGAGCAGCAGCCGGCAGTCCTGGCCGTCGGTGGGGCGCAGGTGGGGCAGCCACAGGGCCCAGGCCCAGGTGTCGGCGCGGTCCTGCGGGGCGCGGGCCGGGTCGGCGTCGACCACGACCAGGCTGAGCCCGGTCGGCGGGTGCAGGGCGGCGAGCTGGGCGACGACGGCGCGGGTCAGCGCGTCGAGGCGTTCGCGCGGGCCGCTGAGGCCGAGGCTGCCGGCGGTCTGCAGGTCGACGGTGACCGGGACGGCGGGCAGCACGGTGCCGGGGGAGGTGCCGGGGCCGCCGGGCCGGTCGGCGGTGCCGAGCCGCAGGGTGAGCGCGTCGGGGTGGCCGGGTCCGCGCTCCCAGAGCCGGGGGCCCGGGCCGAGCGCGTTGAGCAGCAGGGTGGCGAGGTCGGGCCAGCGTTCGCGCTGGGCGGCGGCCTGCCGGATGCGGACGGCGGCGTGGTGGCGTTCGGCGCTCTCCTCGGCCGGTTCGGCGGCGGAGCGGCCGAGCCGCAGCGAGAGCAGGCCGCGGCCGCGCCCGGCGGGCGGCTCGGGGGCGGCCGGCGGTTCGGCGGCGGGCGGCGCGGGGCGGACCGGCGCCGGGGCGGCGAGCTGGAGGTGGCCGTGGCCGTCGGGCAGCGCGGCGCGGACGGGTGACCCGGAGCGGTCCCTGAGGTCCGGGGCGGTGACCCGCAGGGTGGTCTCGCCGATCCGCAGCAGGCCGGTGCCGTCGAGCGGGACGGCCTCCTCGGGCGGGCCGGGCGGGACGATCCGGCCGTCGACGGTGGTGCCGTTGGTGGAGCCGAGGTCGCGGACGGTCACCGTGCCGTCGTCGGCGAGGTGCAGGGCGAGGTGGAGGCGCGAGACGTCGGGGTCGTCGACGGGGACGTCGGCCTCGCCGGAGCGGCCGACCCGGATCTCCCGGCCGTGCAGGCGGTGCACGCCGCCGGCGTCGGGGCCGCCGACGACGCGCAGCTCGGCGGCGGCCGGGGTGTCGTCCGGGTCGTCGGCGGTCGGGTCGGGCTCGTTGAGCGAGAGGACGGCGCCGTCGAGCAGCGGGGGGTGGCCGAGCAGCGTGTGCTCGTCCACCCGGTGCGCCCCGGCGTAGAGGTGGACGTGGGTCGCGGCCCGCGGTCCGCGCACGCCCACGGCGCCCGCGAGGGCACCCGCCAGGGAGCCGAGCGCGGTACCGACGGGCGCGGTGACCAGCACGTCCACGTACGGGATGGCGGAGCCGGCGGCTGCCGGGCCGCTGCGCGGTCGGAGGACGGTCAGCCGGATCTGCATCTCGCCCGCGGTCCCTTCTGCTGGTGTGACGCCTGGTGCCGCTGCCTCGGGCCGCTGCGGGGGAGCGGGGGTGGCCGCGACACCGCTTGGGCCACAGGAGTGGCGAGTGTCATCCTGCCATCCGTCACGGACAGTCCGCGCACCGTACCGGATTTGACGATCTTGCGAACATCGCCATGGTGGAGGCGACGGGGAATCAGGTCAACCGGCGCCCGCGAGGGCAGACCCCGAGGCCTCCGTGGAACCGTTCGCGGGCCCTGCGGGTCTTCCCGTAGGGGATGTCCCCCAACCCGGGCGAACGGCCCTGCCGGTCGCCCCAAAAACGTCTACGGACCCCGTTAGAGTGGCCGGAACACGGACCCGGCAGGCTCACCGCACCGGCGGAGGAGTGCCCCGCGCGGGCGGCACGACGAGGAGTGCGACAGGTGCGGCCAGTCGGCAGCAAGTATCTGCTGGAGGAGAACCCGCTCGGACGGGGCGCCACCGGCACGGTCTGGCGCGGTCGGGTCCGCGCCGACGTCGAGGTGCCCGGCAGCGTGCCCGGGCAGCTGGTGGCGATCAAGATCCTGCGCGAGGAGCTCGCCGCCGACCAGGACGTGGTGATGCGCTTCCTGCGGGAGCGCTCGGTGCTGCTGCGGCTGACCCACCCGAACATCGTCAAGGTCCGCGACCTGGTCGTCGAGGGCGAGCTGCTGGCCCTGGTGATGGACCTCGTCGACGGCCCGGACCTGGCCCGCTACCTGCGCGACCACGGCCCGTTCAGCCCGATCGCGGGCGCCCTGCTGATGGCCCAGGTCGCGGACGCGCTGGCCGCCAGCCACGTCGACGGCATCGTGCACCGCGACCTCAAGCCGGCCAACGTGCTGCTCGCCACCGCCGTCGTCGACGCCACCGAGCAGATGCACCCGATGCTGACCGACTTCGGCATCGCCCGGCTCGCCGACTCCCCGGGCATCACCCGCAGCCACGAGTTCGTCGGCACCCCCGCGTACGTCGCGCCGGAGTCCGCCGAGGGCCGGCCGCAGACCTCCGCGGTGGACGTCTACGGCGCCGGGATCATGCTGTACGAGCTGGTCACCGGCCGCCAGCCGTTCCAGGGGGACAACCCGCTGGCGATCCTGCACGCGCACCTCGCCCAGGAGCCGCAGCGGCCGTCGACCATGCCGGAGCCGCTCTGGACGGTGATCGAGCGCTGCCTGCGCAAGGACCCGGCGCAGCGGCCGAGCGCGGTGTCGCTGGCGGGCGCCCTGCGGGTGGTCGCCGGCGGGGTGGGCGTGCACGCCTCCCCGGCGGCGGTGGACGCGGCGCTCGCCGTCGGCGCGCTGCTCGTGCCGGACCCGCAGCCGGCCGCCGTGCCGGGTGCGCCGGTGGGTGTGCCGGGGCTGTCGGCGGACGCGCCGTTCGGGGCCGAGGACCGCACCCAGGTGCTCCCGGCGGGTCAGCAGCCCGGTCAGCCCGGCCAGCAGCCGGGTCAGCATTACGACCCGGCGGCGGCGACCCGGCTGATGGGCACCCAGCCGCCCCCGTTCGACCCGGCGGCCGCGACCCGGGTGATGCCGCCCGCCGCCGCGCCGCCGCCCCCGCCCGGGCCGCCGCAGGCCGAGACCCCGCACCCGTGGCAGACCCAGCTGCGGGCGGCCCGCGACCGCAACCAGCAGACCGAGATCGCCTACTTCGGGCCCGAGGACTTCGAGGCCCCGCCGGTCGCCCCGCCGCCCTACCAGGCCGGACCGGGGGGCCGCCCGCCGCAGGCCGCCCCGCAGGGCTACGGGCAGCCGGGCCAGCACTCCGGCCAGCAGCCGCCCGGCGGCTACCGGCAGGCCCCTCCGCCCGGCTACGCCCAGCGCCCGCCGGTCGCCCCGCCGCCCTACCAGGGCGGACCGGGCGGAGGGGCACCGGGCGGCGGCCGCCCGCAGCCGCCCGGCGGCTACAACCAGCCCCCGCAGCCGGCCCCGCCGTACGGCCGCCCGCAGCGGGCGCAGCAGCAGCCCCCGGCCGCCCCGCCCGGCGGCCACCGGTCCGGGCCCGCCCCGCAGCACCGCGAGCCCCCGCGGCAGCAGGCGGCCCCGGCCGCTCCGCCGCGCCGGGCCGAGCCGCCCGCGCCGCAGCACCGCGAGCCCCCGCAGCGCCGCGCCGAGCCGCCGCGCGAGGCACCCCGGGAGACGCCCCGGGAGGCGCCGCGCCGCGAGCCGCGTCCGCGCAGCCGCAACCGGATGTACATCCCTGGCCTGGGCTGCCTGAAGGGCTGCCTCATGGTCCTGCTGGTGCTGGCGGTGGCCGCCGTGGCGCTGTGGAACTTCACCCCGCTGCCGGACTACTGGGCCAACGTCCAGGACTGGTTCTCCAGCGCGAAGGACTGGGTGACCGGCCTCTTCGACAGCGCGAAGAACTGACGCGACGGACCCCGGGGCCCTCCGGAAGGCCCCGGAGCCCGGGCCACGCGGCGGGATTGACGCTTTGTCGATAATTCATGGGATTTCCCGCCGCCCAGGACCCGCCGAGCGCCCTCGGGCGGCCCGCGGAGGGCGTCCGGGCGCGTAGGTTGGTCGCTGTTGTCCCGCCCCACCGAGCGCCCCGGACCCTCCCGGAGCGCTCCCGCCGCCCACGGAGCAGCATTGGCACGCAAGATCGGCAGCCGCTACACCGTCCACCAGGTGATCGGCCGGGGTTCGGCCGGGACGGTCTGGCTCGGCGAGGGCCCGGACGGTCCGGTCGCGGTCAAGCTGCTCCGCGAGGACCTGGCCGCCGACCAGGTGCTGGTCGGGCGCTTCGTGCAGGAACGTGCCGCGCTGACCAGCCTCGACCACCCCCGGGTGGTCGGCGTGCGCGACATGGTCGTCGACGGCAGCGACCTCGCCCTGGTGATGGAGCTGGTCCAGGGCACCGACCTGCGCTCGCGGCTGGAGCGCGACGGCGCGGTGCCCCCGCAGAGCGCCGCCTCGATCATCGCGGACGTCGCCGACGGCCTGGCCGCCGCACACGCGGCGGGCATCGTGCACCGGGACGTCAAGCCGGAGAACGTCCTGCTCGACCTCTCCGCCGCCCCCGGTCCCGGCGGTGCCCCGCGCGCCAAGCTGACCGACTTCGGCGTGGCCCGGCTGGTCGACGCCCCGCGCCGCACCCGCGCCACCCGGATCATCGGCACCCCCGACTACCTCGCCCCCGAGATCATCGAGGGCCTGGAGCCGCGCGCCGCCGTCGACATCTACGCCCTCGCCACCGTGCTGTACGAGCTGCTGGCCGGCTTCACGCCGTTCGGCGGCGGCCACACCGGCGCGGTGCTGCGCCGGCACGTCACCGAGCAGGTGCCGCCGATCCCCGGGCTGCCCGACGGCCTGTGGCGGATCATCGCCGAGTGCCTGGCCAAGGCCCCGGCCTCCCGGCTGCGCGCGGCCGAGCTGGCCGCCCGGCTGCGCGAGCAGCTGCCGGCCCTGGCCGGGCTGCCGGTGCTGGCCGTCCCGCAGCAGGGTCGGGCACCCGCCGAGGAGCAGCTGACCCCGGCCGAGGCGGTGTACGCCGAGGTGGACGCCGCCCCCGGCACCCACAAGCGCCGCCGCGGCCCGGCCGTGCCGCTGGTGCCGGGCGTCGCCCCGGACTCCACCCGGGACACCCACACCAGCCTGCGCCGCCCGTCCGCGCACGAGCTGGCCTCCTACGCGGCCGAGTCGCGGGCCCAGCGCACCGCCCCGGGCGCGGCCCACCGCCGGGACCGCCAGGCGCTGCTGCGCCGCCGCCGGGTGCTGGCCGTGCTGCTGGCCGTGGTCCTGCTGCTGGCCGGCGCCGCCGCGGCCTGGACCGCCTTCGCCGCCACCGCCCCGGACGCCGGATCCGGGTCCCGCCCGGCCACCGTCTCCACGGCGCCGCGGGCCCCGTAGCGGCGCGTTCCGGCCGCCTTCCGGCCCCGCCCCGCAGGCCGGTCCGGAGGCCCGCGGCGGGGTCGTGCGCGCCCCGGACGCCCCCGCGGTCGTCAGAAGCCCCCCGGGAACCATTACCCTGGGGGCGTGGCAGCCGTCGATCCTTCCGAAGAGCTCAAGAACCTCGAAACGACCATGGGGTCGATCGAGGCCGTCCTCGACCTGGACAAGATCCGGGCCGACATCGCGCGTCTGGAGGAGGAGGCAGCCGCCCCCGACCTGTGGGACGACCTGGCGAACGCGCAGAAGGTGACCAGCAGGCTCTCCTTCCTCCAGGGCGAACTGCGCAGGGTCGAGGGCCTCCGCGGCCGCATCGACGACCTGGGCGTCCTGTTCGAGCTGGCCGAGGCCGAGGACGACGCGGACACCCGCGCCGAGGCCGAGACCGAGCTGGTGGCCGTCGCCAAGGCGGTCGAGGAGCTGGAGGTCCGCACCCTCCTGTCGGGCGAGTACGACGCCCGCGAGGCGCTGATCAACATCCGCGCCGAGGCCGGTGGCGTGGACGCCGCCGACTTCGCCGAGCAGCTCATGCGCATGTACCTGCGCTGGGCCGAGCGGCACGGGTACCCGACCGAGGTGTACGACACCTCGTACGCGGAGGAGGCCGGCATCAAGTCCGCGACCTTCACCGTCAAGGCCCCGTACGCCTACGGCACCCTCTCGGTCGAGCAGGGCACGCACCGCCTGGTCCGCATCTCCCCGTTCGACAACCAGGGCCGCCGGCAGACCTCGTTCGCCGGTGTCGAGGTGCTCCCGGTCGTCGAGCAGTCCGACCACGTCGACATCGACGAGTCGGAGCTGCGCATCGACGTCTACCGCGCCTCCGGCCCCGGTGGCCAGGGCGTCAACACCACCGACTCGGCGGTGCGCATCACGCACCTCCCGACCGGCGTGGTGGTCTCCTGCCAGAACGAGCGCTCGCAGATCCAGAACAAGGCGTCCGCGATGAACGTCCTCCAGGCCAAGCTGCTGGAGCGGCGCCGCCAGGAGGAGCGCGCGGCGATGGACGCGCTCAAGGACAGCGGCAGCTCCTGGGGCAACCAGATGCGCTCCTACGTGCTGCACCCGTACCAGATGGTCAAGGACGTCCGCACCGAGTTCGAGGTCGGCAACCCGCAGGGCGTGCTGGACGGCGACATCGACGGCTTCATCGAGGCCGGCATCCGCTGGCGCAAGCAGCGCGAGACCGCCGCGCAGTAGTCCGCGGCCCCCGTACGACGCGATGCGCGAAGGCCCCCGACCGGTTCACCGGTCGGGGGCCTTCGCGTGTGACGTCTCTCAGGCCAGCGCCTGCCGCGCGATCAGCGCCACCGCGAGCAGTCCGGCCAGTACGGCCAGCAGCATCGCGGGGGAGAGCGCGGCGAACGGACCCTGCTGCTCCTGCAGCCGGGCCCGGGTGGCACGGCACGCGGGGCAGCGGCCCTCGCTGACGCGGCCGTTGCAGTGGGCGCACACCAGATGGTCGCAGGTCATGCGATCTCCTCCTCGCTGCTACTGCAAACGCACCGGACCGGGCCTTGGTTCCTTCTCGTGCCCTGTGCGGCGGAGCGGTCGGGCCCGACCGCACCCTCCACTGTGCCAGGTTCCGGGCGTTCCGGCCCCCGGGCTGTGAGATGGCTCCCAATTTTCGGGGCATACCAGGTCATTCTCCCCCAGGTCCACGCCGCTGTCGCGGTCCGAACCTGCGGGCCGGGCGCCCGTTCGCGTATGGTCCCAAGCCGGGAGCGGCCGTTCCGTTCCCCTCGCCCGCCCCGGGCCGGGCACGCCGAGGGGCGGACCGACCCAGGAATTGGCGCCGCCTAGGATGGCCTCCGTGATGCAGCCGTGATCAGATTCGACAACGTCTCCAAGACCTATCCCAAGCAGAACCGTCCCGCCCTGGACAACGTCTCGCTGGAGATCGAGAAGGGTGAGTTCGTCTTCCTGGTCGGCTCGTCCGGCTCGGGCAAGTCCACCTTCCTGCGCCTGTGCCTGCGCGAGGAGCGCCCCAGCAGCGGCGAGGTGCACGTGCTGGGCAAGGACCTGGGCAAGCTGTCCAACTGGAAGGTGCCGCACATGCGCCGCCAGCTGGGCACCGTCTTCCAGGACTTCCGCCTGCTGCCCAACAAGACGGTCGCGCAGAACGTCGCGTTCGCACTGGAGGTCATCGGCAAGCCGAAGAGCGCCATCAACAAGGTGGTGCCCGAGGTGCTCGACCTGGTCGGCCTCGGCGGCAAGGAGGACCGCATGCCGGGCGAGCTGTCCGGTGGTGAGCAGCAGCGCGTGGCGATCGCCCGGGCGTTCGTCAACCGCCCGATGCTGCTGATCGCGGACGAGCCCACCGGCAACCTCGACCCACAGAACTCGGTCGGCATCATGAAGCTGCTCGACCGGATCAACCGCACCGGCACCACCGTGCTGATGGCCACCCACGACCAGGCCATCGTCGACCAGATGCGCAAGCGCGTCATCGAGCTCGACAAGGGGCTGCTGGTCCGCGACCAGGCCCGCGGCGTCTACGGGTACCAGCACTGACCACTCGGCGCTGACCCCGTGGGCCGCCCGCCCGCCTCGCCCGACCAGCAGTACCGACCCTGGAGTTGTTGAACGCATGCGCGCCCAGTTCGTCCTGTCGGAGATCGGTGTGGGTCTCCGCCGCAACCTGACGATGACCATCGCGGTCGTCGTCAGCGTCGCGCTCTCCCTCGCCCTCGCCGGTGCCTCCCTCCTGGTCCGCGACCAGGTCAACTCGATGAAGGGGTACTGGTACGACAAGGTCGAGGTGAGCATCTACTTCTGCACCAAGGCCGACGCCCGGAACTCGCCCCAGTGCGACAAGGGCGCGGCCACCGACCAGCAGATCGCCGACATCAAGACCCAGCTGGACAAGATGGACTCGGTGGTCCAGTCCTCGACCTTCGAGAACTCCGCCGAGGCGTACAAGCACTGGAAGGAGATGAACCCGGACAACCCGCTCATCTCCGTCCTCGGCCCGGAGGCCATCCCGCAGTCCTGGCGGGTCAAGCTCAAGGATCCGACCAAGTACGACGTCATCCAGAGCGCCTTCGCCGGCAAACCCGGCGTCAAGTCGGTCGAGGACCAGCGGAAGATCCTGGAGAACCTCTTCGGCCTGCTGAACGGCCTCCAGACCGCGGCGTTCGTCATCATGGTGCTGATGCTCTTCGTCGCCCTGCTGCTGATCGTCAACACCGTTCGGGTGTCGGCGTACAGCAGGCGGCGCGAGACCGGCATCATGCGCCTGGTGGGTGCCTCGAACTTCTACGTGCAGATGCCGTTCATCGCGGAGGCCGCGTTCTCCGCGCTGCTCGGCGCCGTGATGGCCGCGGGTCTGCTGCTCGGCGGCCACTTCTTCGTCCAGAACTGGCTGGCCGAGCGGGTGCAGTTCATCCACTTCATCGGCCTGTCCTCGGTGCTGGCGGTGATACCGCTGCTGGTCGTGGTGGGTATGGGCATGGCCGGCATCGCGGCCTTCTTCACCCTCCGCAAGTACCTCAAGGTCTGAGGCCCGAGGGCCCGGACGCTCCGGCGGCCCCGGACGGCACTGCGCCGTCCGGGGCCGTCGGCGTTTCGCCGCCGCGCTTTTCCGGGCCGCGGCGTTTCCGGGAGGTTCTAGACTCCGGTCCATGCCAGTCACTCCCCGCGCGGCGCGTCAGGTGGCCACCCTCAGCGTGGTGTTCGGCGTGGTGCTGCTGGCCGGAGCCGCCACCGGCGCCTGGGGCGAGCCCGGCGCGACGGCGCGGCCGCCGTCCGCCGACACCGCGCAGGCCGCCGCCGCGACCATCGGCGCCGGCCAGGACCCGGCCGGCGCCGACCTCTCCGAGCAGCAGGCCGAGCACCTGATCGGCGCCACCGGCGACCGCTGGGGCGCGTACTACAGCGCCCAGGAGTACGCCGAGTTCAGCCAGGGCCTGGACGGCCGCTACCTCGGCGTGGGCCTGTCGGTGGGCCGCGGCGAGGACGGCGTCACCACCGTCTCCCAGGTGCGGCCCGGCGGGCCGGCCGCCGCCGCCGGGATCGCGGTCGGTGACCGGCTGCTGCGGATCGGCGAGGACCAGGCCGACCGGCTGCCGGTGACCGAGGTGGTCGCCCGGCTGCGCGGACGCGAGGGGGCCGAGCGGCAGCCCGGCTCGGAGGTGGTCCTGGCCGTGCGGCGCGACGACGGCGAGGAGCGCGAGGTCCGGCTGCGCAGGGCGCTGCTGGACAGCCAGCAGGTGACCGTCGAGCACCTGGCGGGCGGCGTGGTGCGGATCGCCGTGCGGGCCTTCACCTCCGGCGTGGCCGAACAGGTGCGCGCCGCCGCGCGCGGCGCGCGGGCCGGCGTGGTGCTCGACCTGCGCGGCAACTCCGGCGGCCTGGTCGACGAGGCCGCCGGTACCGCCGGGGTGTTCCTGGACGGCGGCCCGGTCGGCTCGTACCAGGACCGCGGCGGCACCCGGGAGCTGACCGCCCCGCCCGGCGGCGACCAGCGCACCCCGCTGGTGGTGCTGGTCGACGGCGGCACGATGAGCGCCGCCGAACTGCTCACCGGCGCGCTGCAGGACCGCGGCCGGGCCGTGGTGGTGGGCGGGCGCACCTTCGGCAAGGGCACCGTCCAGCAGCCCAGCCGGCTCGCCGACGGCGCGGTGCTGGAGCTGACCGTCGGCCGCTACTACACCCCGGCCGGCCGCTCACCGGAGGGCGCCGGCCTGGCCCCGGACGTCCCGGCGGGCGCCTCCGAGGACGCCTCCGCGCTCGCCCTGCGGGTCCTGGCCGGTCTGGGCAGCCGCGCGTAAAGGGGCTGCTCCGCACCGGGCGGAGGTGCGAGAATGACCGCGCTATGGCAAAGGAAACCGGACACAAGCTGATCGCGCAGAACAAGAAGGCGCGACACGAGTACACCATCCTCGACACCTACGAGTGCGGTCTCGTACTCACCGGCACGGAGGTGAAGTCACTGCGCGAGGGGCGGGCCAACCTGGTCGACGGCTACGCCTACATCCAGAACCACGAGGCGTGGATCGACAACGTCTTCATCCCCGAGTACACCCAGGGGACGTGGACCAACCACGCGGCGCGGCGCAAGCGCAAGCTGCTGCTGCACAAGCTGGAGATCCGCAAGATCGAGACGAAGGTCCGGGACGCCGGCCACACCCTCGTCCCGCTCTCGCTGTACTTCAAGGACGGCCGGGTGAAGCTCGAACTGGCGCTCGCGGTCGGCAAGAAGCTGTACGACAAGCGGCAGACCCTGCGCGAGAAGCAGGACACCCGCGAGACCGCGCGCGCGGTGGCGGCCGCCCGGCGACGCCAGGGTTAATCGGCTGGACCCCCGCTGGTCGCCTCGCGTACCATGGGGCCCAGCACCACGGACGGTCTCCGTCCGCGCTGTTTCTCAACAAAACATGGGGATGATCGGTTTCGACAGGGGATGTTGAAACAGGGGAAGCGAGCCGAGGAACGCGGCAATGATCTCGTTAACCACGTGTCGCAAAAAAATAATCGCCAACTCTAAGCGCGATTCCCAGCAGTTCGCTCTCGCTGCCTAATAAGCACCGATAGCGCTTGGGTGTCAGACCGGGGGGTTCCCGACCCGGACCCTGGCATAATCTAGGGAACTCAACCGTCCGCCCGGGCTGCGGGGGTGGATGGGAAATCAAACAGCAGCTGGGCCTGTTGGCGGCTTGTCCGTGTGACCGCCAGGGCCGAGAAAAGCACAGCGGACTGCGCTCGGAGAAGCCCTGAATTAGCACCACTGGACCCGGGTTCGATTCCCGGCATCTCCACCACCCCCATGTTCACAGTGAAGGCCGTCCACCGCGTTGCGGAGGGCGGCCTTCACGTTTCCCCGGGCCGGGGCGTAGGATCGTCCGTCCGCTCGTTTCCCGGAGCCGGATTCCGCCGCAACCACCGAGGCCATGCAGAGCAACACGGACACCAGCACCACGGACACCACCGCCGCCGACCACGAGACCGTGCGCGCGCGAGAGATCGCCGGCGAGCAGCGTCACCTCGACACCGTCTACCGCCGCCTGGAGGAGAAGCTCGCCGAGGCCGAGTACATCCTGGAGGACGCCGCCAAGCGCGTGCACGTCGGCACCCCCGGCGCGCTCGCCGAGCGCGACGCCCAGGTGTACCGGGCCGGCGCCCACCTCCAGCGGCTCAACAACGAGTTCGAGGACTTCCTGTTCGGCCGCATCGACCTTCAACGGCCCGACGCCCCGGAGGAGCACGGCATCCCCTCCAACACCCCGCTCGACCCGGCGGACCCGGCCGTCGCCGAGACCCTGCACATCGGCCGGCTCGGGGTGCTGGACGCCGAGTACGGCCCGCTGGTGATCGACTGGCGGGCCCCCGCCGCGGCGCCGTTCTACCGCTCCACCCCGCTGGAGCCCGGCCGGGTCATCCGGCGCCGGGTGATCCGCTCCAAGGGCCGCAGGGTGATCGGCGTCGAGGACGACCTGCTGCGTCCCGACCTCACCCCCACCCTGGACGGCGAGGAGCTGGCGGTGGTCGGCGACGGCGCGCTGATGGCCTCGCTGGGCCGCGCCCGCAGCCACTCGATGCGCGACATCGTCTCCTCCATCCAGAAGGAGCAGGACGAGGTGATCCGCGCCGCCGCGGCCGGCGCCACCCTGGTCACCGGAGGCCCCGGCACCGGCAAGACCGCCGTCGCGCTGCACCGGGCGGCCTTCCTGCTCTACCAGGACCGCCGCCGCTACGCCGGGGGCATCCTGGTGGTCTCGCCGACCCCGCTGCTGGTCTCCTACACCGAGGGCGTGCTGCCCTCGCTCGGCGAGGAGGGCCAGGTCGCCATCCGCGCGGTCGGCTCGCTGGTCGACGGCATCGAGGCCGGCACCTACGACACCCCGGAGGCGGCCCGGATCAAGGGCTCGGCCCGGATGGTCCAGCTGCTGCGCCGCGCCGCCCGGGCCGCGCTGGAGCTCGGCGCGCCGCAGGAGCTGAAGGTGGTCGCCCGCGGCGAGGTGCTGAAGCTGGACGCGGGCCGCCTCAAGGCGGTGCGCGGCAACGTCATCGGCTCCGGCGGCACCCCGCTCAACCTGCTGCGCCCGCGCGCCCGCCGGCTGCTGCTGGACGCGCTCTGGCAGCAGGCCGTGCGCCACCTGCCCAAGCCCGCCGACCACTACGCCCGCGAGCAGCGCCAGGAGGAGAGGGAGGCCTTCGACGAGTACGTCTCGGACGAGGCGCCGTTCCTGGACTTCCTGGACGCCTGGTGGCCCGCGGTCACCCCGCGCAGGGTGCTCGGCACCCTGAAGCACGCCCGGCACATCAACCGGATCGCCCGCCGCGCGGTCGCCCCCGACGAGGCGCGGCTGCTGGCGGCGTCCTGGCGGCACCTGTCGGAGCGCGGCGAGGGCGCGCTGTCGGCGCACGACGTGGCGCTGGTGGACGAGCTGCAGGTGCTGCTCGGCGAGCCGGTCCGCCCGAAGGTCCGCGAGGTGGACGCGGTGGACCTGCTGACCGGCCTGGAGGAGGTCACCACCTTCGCGGACCGGTCCGCCCGGCAACGCGAGCGTGTGCTTGTCGAGCGTGTTGAGTACGCGCACGTGATCGTCGACGAGGCGCAGGACCTCACCCCGATGCAGTGGCGGATGATCGGCCGCCGGTCCCGGATGGCCACCTGGACCATCGTCGGCGACCCGGCGCAGTCCTCCTGGCCGTTCCCCGAGGAGGCGCAGGCCGCGCTGGACGAGGTGCTGTCCGGCAAGCCGCGCCGCCGCTTCACGCTGACCGTGAACTACCGCAACCCCGCCGAGATCGCCGAGGTGGCGGCCAAGGTGCTGGCGCTGGCCGCGCCGGGCACGCCGTCGCCGAGCGCGGTGCGGCACGTGGGCGTCGAGCCGCGCTTCGCGGCCGTCACCGACCCGTCGCCGGAGGCCTTCGGCGCGGGCGCCCGGGCCGAGCTGGAGCGGCTGCTGGGCGAGGTGGACGGCACGGTGGCGGTGGTGGTGCCGATGGACCGGCGGGCCGAGGCGGCGCGCTGGGCCGAGGGTCTGGGCGAGCGCGTGGTGACGCTGGGCAGCCTGGAGGCCAAGGGCCTGGAGTACGACGCGACCGTGGTGGCCGACCCGACCGGGATCGCCGGGGAGTCCGAGGCGGGCCTGCGGGTGCTGTACGTGGCGCTGACCCGGGCGACCCAGCGGCTGACCGTGCTGTCCGGCCCGGACGACCTGCCGGACGCGGCCGGGGTTCCCGCGCTGCTGCGCGACTGACGGGCGCGGGCGACCGGCGAAGACTGACGGCCCGTACGGCCGGCCCACCCGGGTCGGCCGTACGGGCCGTCACGCACCGCGACCACGGCGAAGGCCCCCCACCCGGCGGGTGAGGGGCCTTCAGAAGTCACGACACCGACCCGCCATGCTCGCCTCGCGGCAAGTGGTCCCTCGAAGGGACGAAGGTTGGGCCCGGGGGCTTGGATCGAGCCGGTGTCCCGTCCAATGTAACGCATCGGGCGGTGGAGGCAAGAAGTTGTCGGGTCCGCACACTCAATGAACGTTATTTCTGACTACGCCCTGGTAGGTGCGACCATCGATGTCTAGCATGCGCAAGCGAGGGCTCTCAACAAATTGTTGAACTCGCGGACGGACGGACGGAAGAAGGAACGTCGATGGCGACGGTGCCCAGTGTCTCGAACTCGATCACGGTGCGGCTGGAGGTGCCGGCCAGAGGCAACGCCGTCAGCGCGATCACCACGGCGGTGGAGTCCTCCGGCGGCTCGGTGACCGGCCTCGACGTGACCGCCTCCGGCCTGGAGGCGCTGCGGATCGACGTGACGGTCGCCGCCTCCTCGGTGGCGCACGGCGAGGAGATCGTCGAGAAGCTCCGGGCGATCGACGGCGTCACCATCGGCAAGGTCTCGGACCGCACCTTCCTGATGCACCTCGGCGGCAAGATCGAGATGTCCTCGAAGCTGCCGATCCGCAACCGCGACGACCTCTCGATGATCTACACCCCGGGTGTCGCCCGGGTCTGCATGGCGATCGCCGAGAACCCCGAGGACGCCCGCCGCCTCACCATCAAGCGCAACAGCGTCGCGGTGGTCACCGACGGCTCCGCCGTGCTGGGCCTGGGCAACATCGGCCCGGCCGCCGCGCTGCCGGTCATGGAGGGCAAGGCGGCCCTGTTCAAGCGCTTCGCCGGGATCGACGCCTGGCCGATCTGCCTGGACACCCAGGACACCGACGAGATCGTGGCCATCGTCAAGGCGATCGCCCCGGGCTTCGCCGGCATCAACCTGGAGGACATCTCCGCGCCGCGCTGCTTCGAGATCGAGGCCCGGCTGCGCGAGGCCCTGGACATCCCGGTCTTCCACGACGACCAGCACGGCACCGCGATCGTGGTGCTGGCGGCGCTGATGAACGCGCTCAAGGTGGTCGGCAAGGAGATCGCCGACATCCGGGTGGTGATGTCGGGCGCCGGCGCCGCGGGCACCGCGATCCTCAAGCTGCTGATGGCGGCCGGCGTCGAGCACGCCACCGTGGCGGACGTGAAGGGCGTGGTCCACGAGGGCCGCGACGACCTCAACGACAGCCTGCGCTGGATCGCCGAGCACACCAACCGCTCGGGCCGCACCGGCACCCTCAAGGAGGCCGTGGCCGGCGCCGACGTGTTCATCGGCGTCTCCGCCCCGAACGTCCTGGACGGCGACGACCTGGCCACCATGGCCGAGGACGCGATCGTCTTCGCGCTGGCCAACCCGGACCCGGAGGTCGACCCGGGGGTGGCCCGGCAGACCGCCGCGGTGGTCGCCACCGGCCGCAGCGACTTCCCGAACCAGATCAACAACGTGCTGGTCTTCCCGGGCGTCTTCCGCGGCCTGCTGGACGCCCAGAGCCGCACCGTCAACACCGAGATGATGATCGCCGCCGCCCGCGCCCTGGCCGCCACCGTCGGCGACGACGAGCGCAACGCGAACTACATCATCCCCAGCGTGTTCCACAAGGACGTCGCCAAGACCGTCGCCGCCGCCGTCCGGGAGGCCGCCCTGGCCGCCGCCTCGGAGGAGCCCGCCCCGGCCCGCCCGACCCCGGGCATCGTCGGCACGCTCGACACCGCCTCCTTCCCGGCCGTGAAGCTCTGACGCCGGACCGCGCCGCCGGGCCCCTGCGCCGGGCCCGGCGACGCGCTCCCGCGGCGGCCGGCCGCGATGTGTCGGGGATCGGTCAAATGTCCGATTAGCGGTCGTACCCGCCCGTTCCCGCCCCGAACCCTTGCGACACAAGGGCGAGGGGCGTGTTTGGGCTTGTCGGACCTAGGGCGTACGGTAGCCCTGCACGGGTCAGGCGTGTCCGACAAGTACGGAACGTCCCCCCGGTCTTCCGGCGCGTCCTCCCGACCGCCGCCCGCGCCCGGTACGCCGGAGCCGACGGAGCGTCACACCTCCGGCGGGCGGGCGCTGTTCGGGTCGTTCCGCCGGGGCCCGATTGGCATTCTCGGGGCCGGTCGGGGCAGGATTCGTATCCGGGCAGGCAGGCGGGCCTTCGAAGGCACGGCGCGCGGCACTGGGTGCGGACCCGGCTCGCGACCACGCATTGCCTGCATGAGCACAGTGTGCGGACCTGCGGCCCAGCCGGGTGCCCCCGGTGGGAGTACCGACGGGCCCCCGCACACCGCAAGCGAACAGACCACAGGAGTACACATGAACCGCAGTGAGCTGGTGGCCGCGCTGTCCGAGCGCGCCGAGGTGACCCGCAAGGACGCCGACGCCGTTCTGGCCGCCTTCGCCGAGATCGTCGGCGAGGTCGTCGCCAAGGGCGACGAGAAGGTCACCATCCCCGGTTTCCTGACCTTCGAGCGCACCCACCGCGCCGCTCGCACCGCCCGCAACCCGCAGACCGGCGAGCCGATCCAGATCCCCGAGGGCTACAGCGCCAAGGTCAGCGCCGGCTCCAAGCTGAAGGAAGCCGCCAAGGGCGCCTGAACCGCCCCTTGAACGCCCGAGAGGCCGGGTCCCCGTCGCGGGGGCCCGGCCTCTCGCCGTGGCGGGGGGCGCCGGTCAGGCGCCGACCAGCTCCTCGCTGGCCCGCTCGCTCGGCAGCTCGACGTGGGCGCCGAGGTCGCGCAGCTTGTCCATGAAGTTCTCGTAGCCGCGGTTGATCAGGTCGATGCCGTGCACGGTCGAGGTGCCCTCGGCCGCCAGCGCCGCGATCAGGTACGAGAAGCCGCCGCGCAGGTCCGGGATGACCAGCTCGGAGCCGATCAGCTTGGACGGGCCGGAGACCACCGCGGAGTGCAGGAAGTTGCGGGCGCCGAAGCGGCACGGCGTGGCGCCCAGGCACTCGCGGTAGAGCTGGATGTGCGCACCCATCTGGTTGAGCGCGCCGGTGAAGCCCAGCCGCGACTCGTACACCGTCTCGTGCACGATGGACAGGCCGGTCGCCTGGGTCAGCGCGACCACCAGCGGCTGCTGCCAGTCGGTCTGGAAGCCGGGGTGGACGTCGGTCTCCAGGGCGATCGCGGTGAGCTCGCCGCCCGGGTGCCAGAACCGGATGCCCTCGTCGTCCACCTCGAAGGCGCCGCCGACCTTCCGGAAGGTGTTGAGGAAGGTCATCATCTCCAGCTGGCGGGCACCGCGGACGTAGATGTCGCCCTTGGTGGCCAGCGCCGCACAGGCCCAGGAGGCCGACTCCAGGCGGTCCGGCAGCGCGCGGTGGGTGTAGCCGTCCAGCTCGTCGACGCCGGTGATCAGGATGGTGCGGTCGGTGCCCAGCGTGATGATCGCACCCATCTTCTGCAGCACGCAGATGAGGTCGACGATCTCCGGCTCGATGGCGGCGTTGCGCAGCTCGGTGACGCCCTCGGCGAGCACCGCGGTGAGCAGCACCTGCTCGGTCGCGCCGACCGAGGGGTAGGGCAGCTCGATCCTGGTGCCGCGCAGGCGCTGCTGGGCGACCAGGTAGGTGCCCTGCGGGTGCTTCTCGATGGTGGCGCCGAACTGGCGCAGCACCTCGAAGTGGAAGTCGACCGGGCGGCCGCCGATGTCGCAGCCGCCCAGGCCCGGGATGAAGGCGTGGCCGAGGCGGTGCAGCAGCGGGCCGCAGAACAGGATCGGGATGCGCGAGGAGCCGGCGTGGGCGTCGATGTCGGCGACGTTGGCGCTCTCCACGTGCGAGGGGTCGAGGATCAGCTCGCCGTCCTCGTCGCCGGTGCGCACGGTCACGCCGTGCAGCTGGAGCAGCCCGCGGACCACCTTGACGTCGCGGATGTCCGGGACGTTGCGCAGTCTGCTGGGGCCCTGGCCGAGCAGGGCGGCGACCATGGCCTTGGGCACGAGGTTCTTCGCGCCGCGGACGCGGATCTCGCCTTCGAGCGGGTTTCCGCCGTGGACCAGCAGGACGTCGTCGGTCATCGTTCTCGCAATCCGGGGTGCCAGAGGAGTGGGTGGGGCTCGGCGACGAGCCATGCGGTGGAACGGTTGCACGGGCGCGTCGGGCCCCCGGAGTGACCGAATCGGCACCGTGGACGGGCGTCCACCATCAGTAGATGGTAGTGGTCGTGCCGATGGTTCCCGTGAGCCTCTCCCGTGATGGTGCTCTCCCCGGGCCCCGCGGCGCGCGCCGGCGCGTCCGTACGGGTGTGCGCGGCCGGTTCCCCGGCCCGCCGGTCCTCGGGTGTCCGCCGCGGGGGGTTCTGCGGGATCATGTGGGCATGACGGCGGCCCATTCGCACGCAGGCCGGTCCCACACCGGCCGTCTGCTCGTCGCGACGCCCGTGCTCACCGACCCGAACTTCGCCCGGGCGGTGGTGCTCCTCCTCGACCACGACGCCGAGGGGGCGCTCGGCGTGGTGCTGAACCGGCCGACCCCGGTCGAGGTCGGCAGCGTGCTCGACGGCTGGGGCGTGCTGGTCGGCCGGCCGGCGGTGCTGTTCCAGGGCGGGCCGGTGGCGCTGGACTCGGCGCTCGGCCTGGCGGTGGCACCGGGGGAGCCGGGCACCGGGGAGCCGCTCGGCTGGCGGCGGGTGCACGGTGCGATCGGCCTGGTGGACCTGGAGGCGCCGCCCGAGGTGCTGGCCGGCGAGCTGGGCGCGCTGCGGATCTTCGCCGGGTACGCCGGCTGGGCGCCGGGGCAGCTGGAGGCGGAGCTCTCCAGCGGCGCCTGGTACCTGGTGGACTGCGAGCCGGGGGACATCTCCAGCCCCGAGCCGGAGCGGCTCTGGCGCGCGGTGCTGCGCCGCCAGCGCGGCCCGCTGGCCCTGCTGGCGAGCTACCCGGACGATCCGACGCTCAACTGAGGGGAGCCGCGGTGGGGCGGACGCATCCGTGACATGTGCAGGCCGCCGCGACACTGGCCCGGTTTCGCGGGGCGCCCATAGACTTGGCACCCATGAGCACTCTTGAGCCCGAGCGCGGCCTCGGCACCGGCACCCTGGTCGAGCCCGTCCCCCAGGTGTCCCACGGGGACGGCGACCACGAGCGCTTCGCGCACTACGTCCAGAAGGACAAGATCATGGAGAGCGCCCTCTCCGGATCCCCCGTGGTGGCGCTCTGCGGCAAGGTGTGGGTGCCCGGGCGCGACCCGAAGAAGTACCCGGTCTGCCCGATGTGCAAGGAGATCTACGACGGCATCGGCAAGCCGCAGGGCGGCGACGACAACGGCAAGCAGTAGGTAGCCCGCTCCGTTTTCCGCACCGCCGTTTTGCATTGCACGGCGATTCCGAGGTGGTCTATGCCAGTCGTCCGGGCCGGGGGAGGATGGCGCAATGGACCTCATTCCCGCCCCCGTGAGTTCCGTCCGCCTCCCGGACCGGGACTTCCCGCTCGACCGGACCACCACCCTGACCGCGCCGCCGGAGCTGGCCGGGGCCGAGCGGTGGCTGCGCTCCTCGCTGACCGCCGCCACCGGCCTGCCGCTCGCCCCCGGGCGGCCCGGCGAGGGCGTCGAACTAGTTCACGACGACACGCTGGCCGCCGAGGCGTACCGGCTCTCGGTGCGCCCCGGCCACGCGGTGATCACCGCCGGCGGGCCGGCCGGGGCGCTCTGGGGCGCCCAGACGCTGCGCCGGCTGCTCGGCCCGGACGCCTACCGGCGTGCCCCGCTGCGCTCGGAATGGGTGCTGCCCGGCGTGGACATCGAGGACGCGCCCCGGTTCGGCTGGCGCGGCGCGCTGCTGGACGTCGCCCGGCACTTCCTGCCCAAGGCGGACGTGCTGCGCTTCGTCGACCAGCTGTCCGCGCACAAGCTCAACGTGCTGCACCTGCACCTGACCGACGACCAGGGCTGGCGGGTGGAGATCAAGCGCTACCCGAGGCTCACCGAGGCGGCGTCCTGGCGCGAGCGCTCGATGGTCGGCTACCGGGCCGGCCAGCGCCGCGACGACCGTCCGCACGGCGGCTTCTACACCCAGGCCGACCTGCGCGAGATCGTCGCGTACGCGGCCGAGCGGGGCATCACGGTGGTGCCCGAGATCGAGCTGCCGGGCCACACCCAGGCCGTCGTCGCCGCCTACCCCGAGCTGGGCAACACCGACGTGGTGGACACCGCGGCGCTCGGCGTGTGGACCGACTGGGGCGTCAGCCAGAACGTGCTCAACGCGTCCGAGGCCACCCTGCGGTTCTTCGAGGGGGTGCTGGAGGAGGTCCTGGAGCTCTTCCCGTCCGAGTTCATCCACCTCGGCGGCGACGAGTGCCCCAAGGAGCAGTGGAAGGACAGCGCCGCCGCGCAGGCGCGGATCCGCGAGCTGGGCCTGTCCAACGAGGACGAACTGCAGAGCCACATCATCCGGCACTTCGACCGCTGGCTGGCCGGGCGCGGCCGGCGGCTGATCGGCTGGGACGAGATCCTGGAGGGCGGACTGGCCCCCGGCGCCGCCGTGTCGTCCTGGCGCGGCTACGGCGGCGGGATCGCCGCCGCGCAGGCCGGGCACGACGTGGTGATGTGTCCGGAGCAGCAGGTCTACTTCGACCACCGGCAGGCGCCGGGCGAGGACGAGCCGATCCCGGTCGGCTTCGTGCGCACCCTGGAGGACGTCTACCGGTTCGAGCCGGTGCCCCCGCAGCTCGACGAGGCCGCGGCCCGTCGGGTGATCGGGACCCAGGCGAACCTGTGGAGCGAGTTCATGCACAGCGCCCGGGACATCGACTACCGGGCCTTCCCGCGGCTCGCGGCCTTCGCCGAGGTCGCCTGGTCGGCGCTGCCCGCCGACCCGGCCGACCGCGACTTCGCCGGCTTCGAACGGCGGATGACGGGCCACCTGGAGGTGCTGGACGCGCTCGGCGTCGAGTACCGCCCGGCCGCCGGTCCGCACCCGTGGCAGACCTGGCCCGGGGTGCAGGGCCGGCCGATCGAGGGGCCGCCGCCGGTCGTCTGACGGCGCGCCGGGCAGGCGGGCGGACATCACCCACGGGAACTTCCGAGTGGTCGTCGGACGTCAAGAACAGATGAACATCCGACCCGGTCCCTGTCGGACCGGGTCGGATACCGCCCGGTATCGGTCCCAATCGGGCAGTACCGTTCGCCTGTCCCGAAATGATCATCGAGCATTGTGTGCCAGAGTTGCCCAACCCGGCCCGATCGCCCGTACCCTACGGGCCAGGCCGGGCTGCCGGAGCGAAAGACCCCGGCCGAGGGCCGCGGCGGCAGGCGATCGATGAGCAAGTGGAGCACGGTGGGACCCAGGTGAACCGGACGATCATGCTGCCGGCCTCCCTCGACGAGGCTGTCGAAGCGCTGGCCGCTCACCCGGCCGCGGTACCGGTGGCCGGCGCCACCGACCTGATGGAGGCCGTCAACGCCGGGCGCCTGCGCCCCGCCGCCCTGGTCGGCCTCGGGCGGATCACCGAACTCCGCGGCTGGCGCTACGAGGACGGCGGCACCGCTGTGCTGGGCGCCGGGCTCACCCACGCCCGGATGGACCGCCCCGACTTCGCCGCGCTCATCCCCGCGCTCGCCGACGCGGCCCGCACCGCCGGCCCCCCGCAGGTGCGCAACGTCGGCACGCTCGGCGGCAACCTCGCCACCGCCGCCCCGGCCGGCGACACCCTCCCGGTGCTCGCCGCACTGGAGGCCAGCGTCACCCTCGCCCGGGCCGGCGCCACCCGGGAGGTCCCGGTCAGCCACCTGCTCACCGGCCTCGACCCGCTGCGCCCCGGCGAACTGCTCACCTGGGTGCGCGTCCCGCTGCTGCACGCCCCGCAGGTCTTCCTCAAGGCCACCGGCCGCAGCGGCCCGGCCCGCGCCACCGCCTCCGTCGCCCTCGTCCTCGACCCCGCCCGGCGCGCCGTGCGCTGCGCCGTCGGCGCCGTCGCCCCGGTGCCGCTGCGCCCCCTGGAGGCCGAGGCCTGGGTGGCCGGCTGCATCGACTGGGACGGCTCGCGGGAGATCGACCCCGCCGCGACCGCCGCCTTCGGCGAGTACGTGGCCGCCGCCTGCGTCCCCGACGGCTACGGCGCGGAGGGCGCCTGGGAGGCCGTCACCGAGGGGCCGAGCGCGGCCGCCGTCCGCCTGCGGCGTACCGTAGCCGTGCTGGCCCGCAGGGCACTGGGAAGGGCGCTCAAGTGACCACAGACCACCCCATCGAGGCCCTGGACGCGGGGCTGCTCGACCACGCGCACGACCACGCGCCGCAGGTCAGCCGCGAACTGCGGCCGACCACCTCGTACAGCCTGCGGGTGAACGGCTTCGAACGGCCCGTCACCGACGCCTGGATCGGCGAGAGCCTGCTCTACGTGCTGCGCGAGCGGCTCGGCCTGGCCGGCGCCAAGGACGGCTGCGAGCAGGGCGAGTGCGGGGCCTGCTCGGTGCAGGTCGACGGGCAGCTGGTGGCCGGCTGCCTGGTGCCCGCCGCGCTGGCGCAGGACAGCGAGATCAACACCGTCGAGGGCCTGTCGGCCGGCGGCGGCGCCAGCGACGTCCAGCAGGCGCTGGCGGAGTCCGGCGCGGTGCAGTGCGGCTACTGCGTGCCCGGCCTGGCGATGGCCGTGCACGACCTGCTCCAGCGCAACCACCGGCCCACCGAGGTCGAGGCGCGGCAGGCGCTGTGCGGCAACCTCTGCCGGTGCACCGGCTACCGGGGCGCGCTGGCCGCCGTGCAGAGCGTCGCCGACGCGCGCGCGGCACAGGCCGGTGCGGCGGACGGGGCGGCCGCCGCCGAGGAGGCCGCCAAGGCCGCCGCGGCTCCCGCCCCGGACGAGGCCCCCGCGACCGCGCCGGTGCCCGCCGCGAGCCCCGCGGACGACGCCGCGACCGCCGCCGACCTGCCGGTGTACACCGACGGCGACGCCTGGATCGAGCACGTCCCGCAGCCGACCGCCGCGCAGGCCGCCCCGCCGGCGGCCCCCGCCGCCGGTGTGCCGTACGGCGCCTCCGACGGCGCGGGCGGCTACGACAGCGGGGTGTACGACACCACCGTGCTGGCCCCGATCCGGGACGTCCCGGCGCAGCCGGCCGACGGGTCCACCGGCTTCCACCCGGTCCAGGGCTACCCCGGGCAGCAGCCCTACCCGGGCACCACCCCGGCGCACGGCACCTACCTGCCCGGGGCCGGCGGCTACCCGGAGGCGGGCGGCTACCCGCAGCAGCCCGGCTACGACCAGGGCCCGGCCTACGACGGCGCGGCGTACGACGGCCCCGTCTACGAGACCCCGGGCGCCGGCTACCCGCAGCGGCCCGGCCACGACGGCGGCACCCCCGCGCACGGCACGCCGTACATCCCCACGCCCCCGCACGGCGTCCCGGCCGAGGGCACCGCCCCGGCCGGTGTCCCGTACGGCGCCACCCCCGCCCACGGCATCCGGCTCCCCGAGGACGACCACGCATCATGACGTCGCCTACCGACATCGGCGCAGCACTCCCGCAGGACGGCGACGCGGGCGGCGCGACGGAGCCGTTCGGGCTGGGCAGCTCCCCGCTGCGCAGCGACGCCCTGCCCAAGGCGCTCGGCATCTACCCGTACGCCGCCGACCTGTGGGCCGAGGGCCTGCTGTGGGGCGCGGTGCTGCGCTCGCCGCACCCGCACGCGCGGATCCGCGGCATCGACACCTCGGCCGCGCTGGCCCTGCCCGGCGTGCACGCCGTGGTCACCGCCGCCGACCTGCCGTCCGGCCCGGACGGCCTGCCGGACGGTGCGCCGTCCGGGCCGATCGTCGCCGACCGGCCGGTGCTCGCCGCCGGGGTGGTCCGCCACCACGGCGAACCGGTGGCCGCGGTCGCCGCCGACCACCCCGACACCGCCCGGCTCGCGGTCGGCCTGATCGCCGTCGACTACGAGCCGCTGGACGCCGTCACCGACCCCGAGCAGTCCTTCACCGCCCCGCCGCTGCACCCGGACGGCAACCTCTTCCGCCACCTGCCGCTGCGCAGCGGCGACCCGGAGGCGGCCGGCGAGCTCGTCGTCGAGGGCCTGTACCAGGTGGGCCGGCAGGACCCGGCGCCGCTGGGCGCCGAGGCGGGCCTGGCCGTGCCGCGCCCGGACGGCGGGGTCGAGCTGCACCTGTCCTCCACCGACCCGCACGGCGACCGCGACCGCACCGCCGCCTGCCTCGGCCTGGAGCCGGACCGGGTCCGACTGGTGGTCACCGGCGTGCCCGGCGCCACCGCCGACCGCGAGGACCCGTCCTTCCAGGTCACCCTGGCGCTGCTGGCGCTGCGCACCGGCCGCCCGGTGAAGATGACGCTCACCCGCGAGGAGTCCTTCCACACCCACGCCTCGCGGCACCCGGCGCTGCTGCGCTACCGCCACCACGCGGACGCCGAGGGCCGGCTGGTGAAGGTCGAGGCGCAGATCCTGCTCGACGGCGGCGCCTACGCGGAGGTCTCGGCCGAGGCGCTAGCCGCCGCCACCGCCTTCTCGGTCGGCCCGTACAACTGCCCCAACGTCTTCGTGGACGCCTGGGCGGTGCGCACCAACAACCCGCCGGCCGGCCGGATGCGCGGCGAGGGCGCGCTGCAGGCGTGCTTCGCCTACGAGTCGCAGCTGGACCAGCTGGCCGCCCGGGTCGGCATCGACCCGGTGGAGATCCGCCGCCGCAACGTGATGGCGACCGGCGACCCGCTGCCCACCGGACAGGCCGTCACCTGCCCGGCCCCGGTGGCCGCGCTGCTGGAGGCCGTCGCCGGGGAGCCGCTGCCGGCGCTGCCGGTGGACGACCCGGACGCCGAGTGGCTGCTGCCGGGCGGGCCCGGCGGCGCCGGGGACCCGGCCGCGGTGCGGCGCGGCATCGGCTACGCGCTGGGCATGGTGCACATGCTGGGCGCCGAGGGCGAGGACGAGGTCTCCACCGCGACGGTGCGGGTCAGCGGCGACCACGCCACGGTGATCTGCGCCGCGGTCGACGCCGGCCAGGGCTTCGCCACGCTGGCCCGGCAGATCGTGCAGAGCGTGCTGGGCGTCAGCGAGGTGTACATCGCGCCGGCCGACAGCGACCAGTCGGTGGCCGGGCCGTCTGCCCGGGGCCGGCACACCTGGGTGTCCGGCGGCGCCGTCGAGCGGGCCGCGCTGATGGTCCGCCACCAGCTGCTCCAGCCGATCGCCGCGGACTTCGGGATGTCGGCGGAGCTGCTGCAGATCGCCGACGGCAAGATCACCTCGTACGACGGGGTGCTCGGCATGCCGGTGGCCGAGGCGCTGGAGGGCAAGGAGCTCTGGGCGACCGCGCAGTGCCGCCCGCACCCGACCGAGCCGCTGGACGAGGCGGGGCAGGGCGACGCCTTCGTCTCCATCGCGTTCTGCGCGATGCGCGCGGTGGTGGACGTGGACATCGAGCTCGGCGCCGTCCGGGTGGTCGAGGTGACGGTCGCCCAGGAGGTCGGCCGGGCGCTGAACCCGCGGCAGATCGAGGACCGGATCGAGGCGGGCGTCGCCCAGGGCGTCGGCCTGGCGCTGCTGGAGGAGCTCCGCACCGAGGGTGGCCTGCTGGCCAACCCCTCGCTCACCGGCTACCGGCTGCCGACCGCGCTGGACACCCCGGAGATCCGGGTGGCCGCCCTGCTGGAGGAGCGCGACGTGGTGGCCCCGTTCGGGGCCAAGGCGGTCAGCGCGGTGCCGGCGGTGACCGCGCCGGCGGCGGTGGCCGCGGCGGTGCGCGCCGCCACCGGCCTGCCGGTGGGCCGGCTGCCGATCCGCCCGGAGGACGCCGTCACCGGCTGAGCGGATACCGGCTGGGCGGATACCGGGGAGTTCCGCGCGGAATTGTCTGCGGAATTCCCCGGAAAAGCACGGCGAATTGCCGGTCGACGCTTTCGGGCATCGACCGGCAATTCGCTTTCTCGGAGGCCATGACGGGAATCGAACCCGTGTACACCGCTTTGCAGGCGGTTCCCTAAACCACTCGGGCACACGGCCGTGGGGTGGAGCTGGACTGCGGGTGCGCTCAGGCGCAGCGGCAGCAGCGACAGGCGCGACAACACCGGGGAGCGGTGGCGCAGGTGCGGGGCGCGCGGGCCGCCGTCTTCCTGTCCATGTCCGACTCCTGTCGTCGTTCGCCGTGTTGGTGAATTCAGTCTGGCGGAATGCCCGGCGGAACGTCAATATCCATTTGTAAATTCTGTGTGGCGGGATTTCCGGCGGGGTGTGCTACGGTCGGGGACAGGTGGCCCCGCGTGGCCGCCCCGGACGAGCGCGTCGTACCCGGTGACGACAAGACGGCGCAGTGACAGCGGCAACCCGGCCGCTGCCGACTGCGGAGGTACGACCGTCATGGCTTGGCTCGTTCTGGTTCTGTCCGGCGTCCTGGAGACCGTGTGGGCGGTGGCCCTGGACTCCTCCAAGGGCTTCTCCCGCCTCGTCCCGACGGTGGTGTTCGCAGTGGCGCTGGCGCTCTCGATGGGCGGCCTGGCGTACGCGATGCGCTCGATCCCGATCGGTACCGGCTACGCGGTGTGGGTCGGCATCGGCGCGGTGGGTACGGCGCTGTACGGCATGGCGGTGCTGGGGGACGCGGTGACCGCGGCCAGGATCGGCTGCCTGCTGCTGATCGTCTCCGGCGTGGTGGGCCTCAAGGTGCTGCACTGACGATGGCCTAGGTCCGGAGTCGGAGAGGACGGGGGACCAGGGTCAGGGGTTATCGGCCCAGGCGCGCCTTACGATCATACGTATGACCACTGCCTCCCCAGCCTCGGCCGATACCGCCTTCGTTCCGATACCGACCGACCCCGGCGGAGGGGTCATGGGCGACCGTTTCCGGGCCCTGACCCTGGGGATCGTCTCGGTGGTCCTGGTGATCGCCTTCGAGGCGACCGCCGTCAACACCGCGATGCCGGTGGCCGCCCGCGAGCTGGACGGCCTCGGGCTGTACGCCTTCGCCTTCTCCGGCTACTTCACCACCACGCTGTTCGCCCTGGTCGTCTCGGGCCAGTGGTGCGACCGGAGCGGTCCGCTGCAACCGCTGTTCACCGGCATCGCGGTGTTCGGCGTGGGCCTGCTGGTGGCCGGCTCGGCACCCGGGATGTGGATCTTCGTCGGCGGCCGGGCGATCCAGGGACTCGGCGGCGGCCTGGTGATCGTCGCGCTCTACGTGGTGGTCGGCCGGGCCTATCCCGAGCGGTTGCGGCCCGCGGTGTTCGCGGCCTTCTCCTCGGCCTGGGTCCTGCCCTCGATCGTCGGGCCGGTGGTCTCCGGGGCGGTCACCCAGCACCTCGGCTGGCGCTGGGTCTTCCTCGCCGTGCCGGCCCTGATCCTGCTGCCGCTGGCGGTGATGGGCCCGGCGCTGCGCCGCTCGGAGAAGGATCAGCCGGTGCTCAGGGGCGCCGCGTTCGACCGCCGCCGCACCGGGCTGGCCGCGATGGCCGCGCTCGGCGCCGGTCTGCTGCAGTACGCGGGCCAGCGGCTGGACCTGATCGGCCTGCTGCCGGCCGTCGCGGGGGCGGCGCTGCTGGTCCCGGCGGTGCTCGGGCTGCTGCCGGCCGGGACGCTGCGGGCCGGGCGCGGGCTGCCGACGGTCATCCTGCTGCGCGGGGTCGCGTCGGGGGCGTTCTTCGCGGCCGAGGCGTTCATCCCGCTGATGATGGTGACCGAGCGGGGCCTGTCGCCGACGCTGGCCGGGCTCACCCTGACCAGCGGCGGCCTGACCTGGGCGCTCGGCTCCTGGATCCAGGGCCGGCCGGGGGCGGAGCGGTACCGCGCGCTGATGATCCGCGGCGGCTTCGTGCTGACCGCGGTGGCCATCGCGCTGGCGGCGCTGGCGCTCGTCCCGGCGGTGCCGACCTGGGTGGCGGCGATCGCCTGGGGCGTCGGCGGGCTCGGCATGGGCCTGGCGGTCGCGAGCGTCAGCGTGCTGATGATGAGGCTGTCGACGCCGGAGGACGCCGGGGCCAACTCGGCCTCGCTCCAGGTGAGCGACGCGCTGGGCAACGTGCTGCTGGTGGGCCTGGCCGGGGTGCTGTTCGCGGCGCTGGGCGGCGGCTCGGTGGCCGCCGCCCACGAGGGATCCGGGGGCACCGGCTCGACCGGTGCGTTCGCGGTGATCTTCGTGACCATGACCGGGGTCGCGCTGCTCGGCGCGCTGGTCTCGGGCCGGGTCCGGAAGGCCGCCTGAGGGCTCAGCCGGTGACGGCGGAGGTGGGCGGGCGATCAGCGGTGCCGAGGAACGTCTCCCAGCCTCCGGCCGGCGCCTGGCCCGGGCCGAGGGTCTGCAGCTTGCGCAGCACCGCCGGGTCCTGGGCGTCCAGCCAGTCCACCAGCTGACGGAAGGACACCAGCCGCACCTCGGGCCGCCCGGCGATCGACTTGAGCACCTCCTCGACGGCGTTCATGTAGATGCCGCCGTTCCACTCCTCGAAGTGGTTGCCGATGACGAACGGCGCGCGGTTGGTGGTGTAGGCGCGCTCGAAGCCCATCAGATAGGCGTCCCGGGCCTGGGTCTGGTAGCCGGGGTGCAGCGCCGGGTCGGCCTTGGTGTTGCTGCCGCACTGGTTGAACATGATGTTGTAGTCCATCGACAGCACCTGGAAGGTGTGCCCGGGGAACGGGATGGACTGCAGCGGGAGGTCCCAGAGCGCGCCGCCCTGGATCTTCTGCGGCCAGCTCTGCGTGCCGTTGCCGCTGCTGTCGTAGCGCCAGCCGCGCTTGACGGCGGTGGGCAGCAGGTTGCGCTGGCCCTCCAGGCAGGGGGTGCGACTGCCGATCAGCTCCTTGCGGTAGTCGAAGGGCAGCGCCGGCAGGTCGGTGAAGCCGGTGTTGGTGCGCCAGTTCGTCACGAAGTCCATCGCCTGCTGGATCTCGCTGTCCCACTCCTCCGGCGACCACTTGCCGACGCCGGTGGCGCCGCAGAAGTGGCCGTTGAAGTGGGTGCCGATCTCGTGGCCCTCCAGCCAGGCGGCGTGCAGGTTCTCCAGCGTGTCGTGGATGTGCTGGTCGCTCAGGTAGCCGATGTCGGAGGCGCCGACCTTGTGCTGCGGCGGGCGGTAGAGGTCCTTCCGCGACTCGGGCAGCAGGTAGAGGCCGCTGAGGAAGAAGGTCATCGAGGCGTCGTGCTCCCGGGCGAGCCGGCGAAAGCGCCGGAACAGCCCGTTGTCGAGCTCGCCGGCGCCGTCCCAGGAGAAGACCACGAACTGCGGCGGGCGCCGGCCGGGTTGCAGCGCCTCGGGGACGGGCTGGCCCGGCTGCGGGCCGGTGTCCGAGGTGGAGCCGTCGCCGATCAGGGTGACCGGGGGCTTGGCCGCCTCGGTCGGGACCGCCACGTGGTCCTCGGCCGGGGTGGCCGGCGCCGGGGCCGGAGTGGTCGTCTGCCCGCTGCCCGGGTCCGTCCGGGACCCGCAGCCCGCGGCGAGGGCGGCGGCGCCCGCGGCGCCCGCGGCCAGCAGGGTGCGACGGGAGAGAGCGTCCATGGTCACTCCGTTCGTGGGGCGTGCGCGGGGCGGGGCACGGTAGGCGCGGCGCACGGTCGTCCGGGCGGACCGGGGCCCGGTCGGACAAGTGCGGTGATAGGCCTGTGAACGGGGTCAGCATGGCATGTGATCGAGATCGGTCAGTGATTCACCACGGACGGTCGGAACTCATCGCCCGAAGGATGCAACCGGGATGCCGTTCCTGAGTGTCCGATGAAGAGATCGTCGTCATTCTTGAGAGCCGCCAGGTGACCGGAGGATGGCGCAAAGGTGACGTCTCACCCCTTTGGCCGGGGCTGGACCCCGGTAGGCCCTGCCGATCGGGGGGAGTGAGTACGACCAGCGTATGAATGTGGCATAGGGTCCGATCCGGTTGCATGGTTCCCAGAGAGTTCCCAGGAACCGACGGCCGATCCGACGTCAGCAGAGGGGAGCGCCGGTGGGCGCCCAGCAGAGCAGGAGCCCGTGGCCGGGCACCCTGGCGGTCGGTGCCGCGCTCGTGCTGGGCGCGTGGTTGCTGCACGACGGCGGGACCACCGGGCTGCCCCCGGCCCCCGGCGCCGGACAGGCCCTCACCGGCTTCGCCCCGGTCTCCGTGGCGCCACCGCTCGGCCCCTCCCGGCCGACCCGAATCCGCATTCCCGCCGTCCGGCTCGACGCGCCGGTCACCGGCCTCGGGCTCGACCGGGACGGCCGCCTCCAGACCCCGCCGGAGGAGGACCCCAACCTGGCCGGCTGGTACCGCGACGGCGCCACCCCCGGCCAGCGCGGCACCGCCATCATCGCCGGACACGTCGACAACCACAGTGGTCCAGCCGTCTTCTACCATCTGGGCTCGCTGCACCGCGGCGACCGGATCGAGATCCTCCGCGAGGACGGCCGGACCGCCGTCTACCAGCTCTACGCCATCGAAGTGCACGACCGAAAGGACTTCCCGGACGACCGGGTGTACCGTCAGGCCGCCGACGCCCAGCTGCGGGTGATCACCTGCGGCGGCGGATACAGCGAGGACCGCGGCTACGAGGGCAACGTCGTCGCCTACGGCTTCCTGGCCGACACCACCCGCCCGGGGAAGAACGTATGACCACCGCCTCTCTCGCCCTGGCCTGGAACCCGATCGACTGGCCGCTCACCCACGGCCCGATCCCGTACGCCGTCCTGGCGGCCGGCTGGGGTTCCCTGCTGGTCCTCGCCCTGCTGGCGCGCAGCCGTACCTGGTGGCGCCGCCGGCTCCCGGCCGCCCTGCTCACCGCCGCGACGCTGAGCCTGCTCCTGGACGTCGTCGTCGACGGCTGGTGGCACCCGTTCCCCGAGGGCATCCCCCGCTACGTCACCTGGTGGATCGCCACCGCCCTGCTGGGGCTCAGCCTGGCGGGATTCCGGATGCCCGGCACCGGCCGCCGGCGCAAGCTGCTGGCCGCCGGCGCCGGGGCACTGGTGCTGCTGATGGCCTCCTCCCAGGTCAACCGCGGCTTCGGCCAGTTCCCGACCGGGCGGATCATGCTGGCGCCCTGGCTCTCCAAGACCCAGGAGCTCACCACGGACATGACCGCCAAGACCGTCAGCCCGCCGCCCGGCAAGGTGCTGGAGGAGGTCTGGCAGGCCCCGCCCGGCCTCCCCGAGAAGGGCACCGTCTCGGTCGTGCCGATCCCCGGCACGAAGTCGGGCTTCACCGCCCGCGACGCGTACGTCTACCTGCCGCCGGCCTACCGGGCCAACCCCCGGCCGCTGCTCCCGGTCGTGGTGCTCGTCTCCGGTCAGCCCGGCAACCCGGGGGACTGGGTGCTCGCGGGCCAGGTCAACGAGGCCCTGGACGCCTTCGCCGCCGAGCACAACGGCCTCGCGCCGATCGTGGTGATGCCGGATCAGCTGGGATCGGTCTGGAAGAACACGCTCTGCTTCGACTCCAGGATCGCCAACGTCCAGACCTATCTGTCCAAGGACATCCCGGACTGGGTGCACAGCCACCTCCAGGCGGCCACCGGCCGGCAGGCCTGGGCGATCGGCGGCGCCTCGATGGGCGGCACCTGCGCGCTCCAGCTCGCCGTCAACGCCCCCGAGGTCTACGGCTCCTTCCTGGACATGGCCGGCCAGCAGGAGCCGACCCTGGGCACCCGCGAACAGACCGTCAAGGAGGCCTTCGACGGTGACGCCTCGAAGTTCGACGCCGTCGACCCGCTGCAGGTGATGGCCCGCAAGCAGTTCCCGGACACCGCCGCCGCGATCGTGGTCGGCCGCACCGACGCGGAGTTCCGCCCCCAGCAGGAGAAGGTCTTCGCGGCGGTCCAGGCCGCCGGGATGAAGGCCAAGTTCGACCTGATGCCGGGCGCCCACGGCTGGGTCATCTTCCGGCCGGGCATCGTCGACCAGCTGCCCTGGCTGGCCCAGCAGACCGGGCTGATCCGGTGATCCGGCTCGGCGCGGCCCCGATGTCCTCACTGCTCGGCGAACGCGCGGCGCAGTCGTTGCGGGCGCGCGAGCGCGGGGAGGGAACGGGCGACGAGCAGGCGCGCCCGCGGGTCCCCGAGCAGTCGCACGGCGGCCACGGCGCCCCGGATCCCGGCGCCCCCGCGCCGCGCCGCCCGCAGCGGGTGGTGCGCGCGGCCGCCGGCTTCGGCAACCGGCTGGCCGCCCGGGTCGGCGCGGCCCCGCTGACCGTGGTGCTGCTGGTCGGCCTGTGGGCCGTCGGCGCCGCCACCCGCAGCCTCGACCACGGCCCGTCCGAGGCCCTGCTGGAGCGGGTCGGCACCGGTGTGCCGACCCTCGGCGAGGGCCGCTGGTGGACGCCGCTCAGCTCGCTCTTCTGGTGCTCCGGCGCCGGTTCCTACGTCGCCACCAGCCTGCTGCTGCTCCTGGTCGTCCCGGCCGCCGAGCACCGGCTCGGCGCGCTGCGCACCGCGGGGGCGCTGGTCGCCGGACAGCTGGCCGGCACCCTGGCCGGCACCGCTGTGGTCGCGGTCGGCGCACGGCTCGGCGAGCAGTGGACCGCCTCGGTCGTCGACCAGACCGCGGTCGGCCCCACGGCGGGCCTGTTCGGCCTGGCCGGTGTGCTCGGCTACCGGCTCACCGTGCTGTGGCGCCGCCGGCTGCACCTGCTGGTGGTGCTGGTGCCGCTGGTGATGACCCTCTACGTGGGCCACCTGCAGAGCGTCCAGCGCTTCGCCGGCGCCCTGGCCGGCCTGGCCGTCGGCGCGCTGCTCTCCCGCCGCCGCCCGCACCTGCGCTCCCACCGCTCCTCGCACACCGAGACCCGGGTGCTGATCGCGCTCTGCCTGGTCGCCGCCGCGCTCGGGCCGATGATCGCCTCGCTGTACGACAATGCGACCGGCCCGTTCAACACCTTCTCGGAGATCTACCTCTCGCACCGGCTCACCCCGGACGAGGTCGCGGACTTCTGCGCGGCCTCGGCGCGCGACTGCGCCCGCGCCCACGCCGTCGAGCGGATCTTCGACACCCCGGCCCGGCTGATGGCCACGCTCTTCCCGGCCCTGCTGCTGGTGCTGGCCGAGGGCCTGCGCCGCGGCCTGCGGCTCGCCTGGCGGATCACCGTCGTCACCGAGCTGCTCTGGACCTTCATGCTGCTCTGGCTGTTCAAGGAGACCGGCACCCGGGCGGGCGGCGTCGTCCAGTACTTCGTCGAGGCGCTGCTGCTGCCGCTGGTCACCGGCGGCCTGCTGCTGGCCACCCGCAAGCGCTTCCCGCTGCGGCTGCCGCGGGCGGTGCTCGGCCGGCTGACCGTCGTGCTCGGCGGCGCGCTGCTCGTCGCGGCCACCGCGTACACCGGGCTGGGCGTGCTGGTCGCCCGGCAGTTCGAGCCGGGCGCGACCTTCCGCGGACTGGTCGCCGGACTGCCGGCCCAGTTCCTGCCGCCCGCCTACAACGACCTGCTGCCCGACTACCCGATCGCCGTCGGGCCGCTGGCGCGCGTCCTGGAGACGTACTGCGGGCTGGCCTTCTGGGTGATCGCGCTGGTCGCGCTGCTGGTGGCCTTCCGCCGCCCGGTGGTGCACGTCGACGCCGAGGACGCCGCGCGGGCCCGCACCCTGCTCACCGAGCACGGCGGCGGGACGCTCTCCTTCCTCACCACCTGGGACGGCAACCACTACTGGTTCGACGAGGACGGCCGGGCGGCCGTCGCCTACCGGGTGCTGAACACCGTCGCGCTGACCACCGGCGACCCGTTCGGCGACCCGGAGGCGCGCGGTCGCGCGGTGGCCGGGTTCGCCCGGTACTGCGACGCGCGCGGCTGGACGCCCTGCTTCTACAGCGTCACCCCGGAGACCCGGGCCGCCGCCGGACAGCTCGGCTGGCGCTCGCTGCAGGTCGCCGAGGACACCGTGGTCGCGCTGCCGGACCTCGCCTTCACCGGCCGCAAGTGGCAGGACATCCGCACCGCGCTCAACAAGGCCGGCAAGCAGGGCATCACCGCCGAGTGGTGGTCCTACCACGAGGCGCCGCTCGCGCTGAAGGAGCAGATCCGGGCCATCTCCGAGGAGTGGGTCTCGGAGAAGGGGCTGCCCGAGATGGGCTTCACCCTCGGCGGCCTGGAGGAGCTGGACGACCCGGCGGTGCGGCTGCTGATCGCCGTCGACGAGGACCGCGCCGTGCACGGGCTGACCAGCTGGATGCCGGTCTACGAGAACGGCGAGGCGGTCGGCTGGACGCTGGACTTCATGCGCCGGCGCTCGGACGGCTTCCGCGGCGTCACCGAGTTCCTGATCGCCTCCGCGGCGCTCGGGTTCAAGCAGGAGGGCGCCCGCTTCCTCTCGCTCTCCGGCGCACCGCTGGCCCGCTCCGAGAAGGAGCCGCCGACCGGGCTGCAGAAGACCCTGGACTGGCTGGGCCGGGCGCTGGAGCCGGTGTACGGCTTCCGCTCCCTGCTCGCGTTCAAGGCGAAGTTCCAGCCGGAGTACCGGCCGATGTACATGGCCTACCCGGACCCGGCCGCGCTGCCCAGCATCACCCGGGCGATCGGCAAGGCGTACCTGCCGCACCTCACCCCGGCGCAGGGCGTGCGGCTGATGCGCAAGCTCTCGGCGTAGCGGCGCACGAGGCCCACCCCGCCCCGGGCCGAAGGCCACCGCCCCGGGCCGAAGGCCACCCGCCCCGAGCCGAAGGGGCGCGCCGGTGCCGAAAGGGAGAAGCGAGGGGGCGACGAAGGAGCGAGGGAGCGCCGACCGTCGGCGCCGGACAAAAGCGCCCCGGAGGCGAGCGGGCGACCAACACAGCAGCTGCCCGGGCCCCGGTCCCGGGCGGCCGCCGACGTGTGCCCCGCCGGGTCGCTCAGCCGAGCAGCTGGGCGAGGGCGCGGTCGGCGTCCAGGTGCAGGTGCTCCTCGCCCTCGGGGACGAGCAGCCGGCTGCGCCACAGGAAGCGCCGCAGGTCGGCGGTGTCGAACTGGACCAGCGCGATGCCCTCGGGCGCGCGCAGTTCGACCAGGGTGCGCCGGCCGAGCCCGGGCCGGACGTGGACGTCGCCGATGCCGGAGGGCAGCTCCAGGCCGGCGGCGAGCAGCCGGCGGGCGAAGACCCAGACGATGTCGGCGGCCCCCTCCCCGGGGCCGTCGGCCGGGTCGTCCAGCGAGAACTCCGAGGGGAAGGCCATCCGGACGGCGAGCGGGTCCTCCGGGCGGTAGGTCAGCGTGACCCGCAGCCGGACGGAGCGGTGGGGGGAGAGGACCAGACGGGCCTGGACGGTCTCTTCGGCGGTGGCGTGCACGGCGGTTCCCTTCTCTGGGTGCGAGGCCGGTGACGGCTGTGGGGTTGGGGCGGCCTCACCCGGAAGAGAGGCGGTCGAGGGGGTTCCGCTTACCGCGTTTTCGCAACTTTCCGAGGTGATCCACGTCACATCGATTTCCGGCCGCACCGACCGGCCCGAGGCCGCACGCGCGCCCCGCCCGGCCCCGCCGGGGCCGCCCGAACGCCCCCGGGCCCGGTAGGCTGGGCGGGTTGTCCGAACGCCGTCCGACCGTGGGTCGAGGCCGCAAAACCGCCTCTGACCTGCGATGATCCCCCCTCGGAGACCGTGAGTACTGCCGCCGCCTCGATGCCGCTCTTCTCCGACGCCCACGAGCCGGACGCGCCCGTCCGGGCCGTCGGCCATGCCGCGCCGACCTCCTCGCACCACCTGTCCCCGGCCTTCCCCGGCCGCGCCCCCTGGGGCACCGCGGGCAAGCTCCGGGCCTGGCAGCAGGGGGCGCTGGACAAGTACATCGAGAACCAGCCGCGCGACTTCCTCGCCGTCGCGACCCCGGGCGCCGGCAAGACCACCTTCGCGCTGACCCTGGCCTCCTACCTGCTCCACAACCACCTGGTGCAGCAGGTCACCGTGGTCGCGCCGACCGAGCACCTGAAGAAGCAGTGGGCCGAGGCCGCCGCCCGGATAGGCATCAGGCTGGATCCGGCCTACTCCTCCGGGCCGCTCTCCCGGGACTACCACGGCATCGTGGTCACCTACGCGGGCGTCGGCGTGAACCCGATGCTGCACCGCAACCGGACCGAGGCCCGCAAGACGCTGGTCATCATGGACGAGATCCACCACGCCGGTGACTCGAAGTCCTGGGGCGAGGCCTGCTTCGAGGCTTTCGAGCCGGCCTCCCGGCGCCTCGCGCTGACCGGTACGCCGTTCCGCTCGGACACCAACCCGATCCCGTTCGTCCAGTACGAGGCGGGCGGCGACGGCATCCGCAAGTCGGTCGCCGACTACACCTACGGCTACGGGCACGCGCTCGCCGACCACGTCGTCCGTCCGGTGATCTTCCTGTCGTACAGCGGCAACATGCGCTGGCGCACCAAGTCCGGCGACGAGCTGGAGGCCCGGCTCGGCGAGCCGATGACCAAGGACCTCATCGCCCAGGCCTGGCGCACCGCGCTCTCCCCGCAGGGCGAGTGGATCCCGTCCGTGCTCCAGGCGGCCGACCGCCGGCTCGGCGAGGTCCGCAAGGCGATCCCGGACGCCGGCGGCCTGGTGATCGCCACCGACCAGACGGTGGCCCGCGCCTACGCCAAGATGCTGCGCGAGATCAGCGGCGAGAAGGTCACCCTGGTCCTCTCCGACGAGGCCGAGGCCTCCCAGCGGATCTCCGACTTCTCGGCCGGGACCTCGCGCTGGATGGTCGCGGTCCGCATGGTGTCCGAGGGCGTCGACGTGCCCCGGCTGGCCGTCGGGGTGTACGCGACCTCGATCTCCACCCCGCTGTTCTTCGCCCAGGCCGTCGGGCGCTTCGTGCGCGCCCGCAAGCGCGGCGAGACCGCCTCCGTCTTCCTGCCGACCATCCCGATGCTGCTGGGCTTCGCCAACGAGATGGAGCTCCAGCGCGACCACGTGCTGGACCGGCCGAAGAAGGAGGGCGAGGGCCTCTTCGACGAGGAGGACCGGCTGCTCGCCGAGGCCGAGCGGGCCAACGACGGCCCGGACGGCGCGGGCGGCGAGGAGTTCTCCTACGAGGCGCTGGGCTCCGACGCGGTCTTCGACCGGGTGCTGTACAACGCCATGGAGTTCGGCATGCAGGCGCACCCGGGCAGCGAGGAGGAGGAGGACTACCTCGGCATCCCGGGCCTGCTGGAGCCGGACCAGGTGCAGATGCTGCTGCAGAAGCGTCAGCACCGGCAGATCCAGCGGAGCAAGGGCAAGCCGGCCGAGGAGGCCGACCTGCTGGAGCTGCCGGCCGAGCAGCGGCCGGTCGTGACGCACCAGGAGCTGCGCGAGCTGCGCAAGGAGCTGAACGCGCTGGTGGCCGCCTGGCACCACCGCACCAGCCAGCCGCACGGGACCGTCCACAACGAGCTGCGCCGCCAGTGCGGCGGTCCGCTGACCGCGCAGGCGACGGCCAATCAGCTGAAGGCGCGGATCGCCAAGATCCGGGAGTGGGCGAAGTAACGATCCGTCGGCGGGAGTCGGTGGCGCGGCAATAAAGGTCATATGACATTCGGGTATACGCGAAGGAATTGTGGAGACATTCGGTCGGATGATCGGCTAGTCTTCCGCGTGCCGCGCCGTCTCCGGGCCGCCGATGCCGCACGCTCCCCGTCCGGGGCCGGCCGTCGCAGCTCCCGGTGACTTCGGTCGGCACCTCACCGACCCGGGGGGACGCGACGCGCCGTCGTGCGTCCGGGCCTGTCTGTCTTTCAAGGAGCACACCGAACGTGTCGTACCAGCAGCCCTACGCCCAGCAGCCCGAGCTCTCCGACAAGTCGAAGGTCGTCGCGGGCGTCCTGACGATCCTGCTCGGTAGCCTGGGTGTCGGTCGCTTCTACACCGGCCACATCGGCATCGGCATCGCCCAGCTGCTGACCTGCGGCGGCCTCGGCGTCTGGTCGCTGATCGACGGCATCCTGTTCCTCACCAGCAACGACCGCACCGACGCCCAGGGCCGCCTGCTGCGCAGCTGAGCCTTGGTCACCTCCGTGAAGGCGAGCCGCCCCGGTCGTCCCGGCCGGGGCGGCTTCGCCGTGCCCGAGCGGCTGCGCACGGCATGGGCGCCGGTCGCGGTGCTGGTCGGCGGCGCGGCGGGCTCGGTGTACCTGTGGTCGCGCAACCCCCATCTGCCCGGGCAGGTGCTGCCGTTCTGCCCCTGGCGCAAGGTCACCGGGCTGGAGTGCCCCGGCTGCGGCGGTACCCGGATGGCCTACGACCTGATGCACGGCGACCTCGCCGCCGCCTGGCACGACAACGCGGCGCTGCTGCTCGCGCTGCCGCTGGTCGCCGCGGTGTACCTGGTCTGGCTGCGGCACGGTCTGGCCGGCCGGCGCTGGCAGCCGCCGCTCGGCCGGCGCGGCACGGCCGTGCTGCTCGGTGTGGCGACGGCCTGGACCGTCCTGCGCAATCTGCTCTGAGGCGACCCGGTGCGACCCGGCGCGGCCGACGCGACCCGACGTGGCCTGACGTGGCCCGATCCGTCCGGAACTCGGACTGTGGTCGAACTTGCGAACGCCTGGTCGGGGTTTTCTGTGCCGCTTTGACCCGGTTTGGTAGGGCGTGCGCAATTGATCTTGCCCGAATTTTGGACAAACACTTCCGCCGCCGCAATTACTTCACTACCTTTCCCACACGCTCTCCCGCCGGGCAACCCCCCGCGAGACGGGCGCCGCAGGGCCCCAGGACGTCAAGGACGACTCTCCGCGGCCCGAGCGCGGCCACCCCACCTGCGCGCGACACCTGAGTCCGGACCGGCCCGCCGATCCGCGACCCGCCGCGGAAAGGAATTGCGCGTCGTGACTGCAGAGACCTCCCAGACCCTGGACCGCGGTGTCCGGGTCCTCAAGCTGCTCGCCGACTCGGAACGCGGGCTCACCGTGACCGAGCTGGCGGCCCGCCTCGCCGTCAACCGGACCGTCGTCTACCGGCTGCTGGCCACCCTGGAGCAGCACGGGCTGGTCCGCCGGGACATCGGCGGCCGCGCCCGGGTCGGCCTGGGCGTCCTCCGGCTCGCCCACCGGGTCCACCCGCTGCTGCGCGAGGCGGCGCTGCCCGCGCTGCGCAGCCTGGCCGAGGACCTCGGCGCCACCGCCCACCTCACCCTGGTGGACGGCAACGAGGCGCTCGCGGTGGCGGTCGTCGAACCCAGCTGGACCGACTTCCACGTCGCCTACCGGACCGGGCTGCGCCACCCGCTGGGGGAGAGCGCGGCGGGCCGGGCGATCCTGGAGGCCCGGGCCTTCCCGAGCCAGCGCCGGCCGGAGCAGGGCTTCGTCATCACCCGGGCGGAGGAGCAGTCCGGGGCGTCCGGCGCGGCCGCGGCGCTGATCGGACTGAGCGGCATCGAGGGCAGCGTCGGCGTGGTGATGCTCAACGGCCTCGTTCCGGAGCGGGTCGGCCCCCGGGTCGTCGAGGCCGCCACCGAGGTCGCCGACGCGCTGCGCTGAGCGCGCGGGCCGGCGGGCGGGCCGTCCGGGTGGCCGTGTGCGTGCCCGCCGGGCGGCCCGGTGTGTTTGGATGCCTCTGTGTCCGACACCAAGCTGCCCCCGGCCCTCACCGCTCCCCGGACCCGCGCCCTCGCGCTCTGCGGCGCCCTGGTCACCGCGCTGTTCGGCGTGGCCGCCTTCGTCCCGCTGCCGTACACGCTGACCTTTCCCGGCGTGACCGCGGACACCCTCGGCAGCTACCAGGACCGGCCGGTGCTCACCATCACCGGCGCGCCGGTCCGCAGCACCGAGGGGCAGCTGCGGATGGTGACCATCTCGGCGACCAACCCGGGCGAGCGGAACACCTTCTGGCGCTCGCTGCAGGCCTGGTTCGACCCGGACGAGGCCGTCCGGCCCACCGAGACCGTCTACCCGCAGGGCGACCCGGCCAAGGCCGAGGAGGTCACCGCCCAGCAGATGACGCAGTCGCAGGACGCCGCCACCACGGCCGCGCTCTCCCACCTCGGGCTGTCACCCGCCCAGGTGAAGGTGAAGGTCGACCTCGGTGACATCGGCGGCCCGAGCGCCGGCCAGATGCTCGCGCTCGGCATCATCGACAAGCTCGCCGGGGACGGCAAGGGCGGCGACCTCACCGGCGGGCTGACCGTCGCCGGCACGGGGACCATCGACGACCAGGGCGTGGTCGGCCCGGTCGGCGGCGTGCCGCTGAAGACCCAGGCGGCGGCCCGGGACGGCGCGACCGTCTTCCTGCTGCCCAAGGACGAGTGCACGGACGCCAAGGTGAACACGCCCGCCGGGCTGCGGCTGGTGCCGGTCGGCACGCTGACGGAGTCGGTCTCCGCGCTGGAGGCGCTGCGCACCGGCGGGGCCGTGCCGGCCTGCTGAGCCCCGGCCCCCCGGCCGCCCGGCCCCGGTCACTCGACGGCGGCCTGGTCGACCAGCGGCAGGATCCGGTACGGCACCGGGTTCTCCAGCGCGATCGCCGTCGAGGAGCGGACGATCCCGTCGAAGCCGACCACCCGGTCGATCACCCGCTGCAGATCGGCGTTCGAGCGGGCCACGATCCGCACCATCATGTCGCCGTGCCCGGTGATGGTGTGCAGCTCCAGCACCTCCGGCACCGCCGCCAGGTGCGCGCGCACGTCCGCGCCCTGGCCCTGGGAGATCTCCAGGGTGGCGAAGGCCGTCACCGGGTAGCCGAGCGCCGCGGGGTCCACCTCCGGGCCGAAGCCGCCGATCACCCCGCGCGCCTGGAGCCGGTCCAGCCGGGCCTGCACCGTGCCGCGCGCCACCTGGAGCCGGCGCGAGCACTCCAGGACGCCGATCCGCGGCTCCTCGGCGAGCAGCCGGATCAGCCGGCCGTCCAGGGCGTCGATCGCGTCGTTGGTGCTTCCGGCAGGCCCGCCCGGCGCGACGGAATGTCCTTGTCCGGTGGGCGAGTTGGACGATCCGGGGGCGCCCGGCGAGCTGGCGGCGTGGGCGGGGGGCATCGAGGGCTCCGTCCTCCGGTGGGCATTGTGTACAGCGGTGCGCCCGATTCTCCCGCCCCGGAGCACAGCTTGACCAGGAGGAAACGGAACAGTTGCGCGGACGTCGGCTCGGCGCCACCCTCCAGCCACAACCCCGTGCGCCCGTCCCCACCCGGCGTCCCGGGGCGACCCGTGGTCCCGTACCCCGACCGGGAGGGCTGACATGACCGACACCGCCGCCGACCTCGTGCTGCTCGCCGACGGCCCGACCGGCCCCGGCACGCCCGAGCCCGGTCCGGCCGCCTTCGGCGCCGGCGCCGTGGAGGAGATCGGCCTGCTCCCGATGGGCCGCGCCGACGCGGTGGTCTTCGTGGTCGGCGACGCCGAGCGGGCGGCCCGCCGGTACGCGGTCGCGCTCGGGCTGCGCTGTACCGCGTACGCCGGGCCGGAGACGGGCGAGCCGGAGACGGTCTCCTACGTGCTGCGGGCGCCCGGGACCAGATTCGTGCTGACCTCGCTCGTCCAGGCGATCGGCCCGCGCGGCCGGGAACTGGCCGGGTACCTGGCCCGGCACGGCGACGGGGTGGTCGACCTCGCGGTCGCGGTGCCGGACGTCTGTTACGCCTACGACTACGCCGTCGACCGGGGAGCGGCCTCGCTCGCCGAGCCCTACGAGGTGCGGGACGCGTACGGCACCGTGGTGCTCGCCGCGATCGGGGTGCCCGGCGGGACCAGGCACACCCTGGTCGACCGCTCCCGGTACCGCGGGCCCTACCTGCCGGGCTACGTGCCCTTCGAGCGCTGGTGACCGGCCCCGGTCAGCGGACGGCGGTCTCGACCCTCGGGGGGTAGCCGTTCCAGGAGACGATCACCGAGTTGGCCTGGTCGTCCTTGGTGAAGTCCACCCGGAGCCACTGGGGGCCGTTCCAGACCTGCATCTGCCATCCCGAATCCGGGGTGGCCGAGACCAGCGAGGCCTGGTCCGGCTGGAGGTCCAGGGCGACCTTGCCGCCCGGGACGAGGTAACTGTGTACGGAGGACGTGGTGCTGCTGACCGGTGCCGGGCGGTGCGAGGTCGGTGCGGCGGCCGACGGGGTGGCGGCGGCCGTGGGCCTGGGCGGGGCCGCCGACGCCCGGGTGGTGGGCGGCGGCGCGGTCGGCCCGGTGCGGTCGGCCGACTGCGGCTGCGCCGCCGAGGGCGTCGGCACGGGTTTCGCGCCGCCGGCCGCCGCCGGCGAGGGCAGCGGCAGTGCGGTGGGCCGTTCGAACGCGGCGCCGGTCAGTACGGCGTGCACGCCGAACCACGACAGCGCCACCGCCGCCCCGGTGGCCGCCGCCCAGGCGCCGAGCTGTACCAGTCCGTTCCGCATCGTGCGCACATCCTGCCGTATCTCCCGGCGGCGCAGGTGGGCGCCCCGGTACTTCCACAGGGAACTTGCACAAGTGCGGTCGGCTCCCCGCGGACCGGTGCCGGCCAACCCGAGGTACAGACCATTCGGGGCCGATGGCGTACCGTGCAGCCCCATGGCAACAGTGCTCGTGGTCGAGGACGACCCCTTCGTACGATCCGCCCTCATCCGCCACCTGACCGACACCGGCCACGCGGTTCGCAGCGTGGGCACGGCACTTGAGGCGCTGCGCGAGGTCGCCCAGGTCGGCTGCGACCTGGTGATCCTGGACCTCGGCCTGCCGGATCTGGACGGCAGCGAGGCGCTCAAGATGATCCGTGGCCTGACCAACGTCCCGGTCATCATCTCCACCGCCCGGGACGACGAGGCCGAGATCGTCCGGCTGCTCAACGACGGGGCCGACGACTACCTGGTGAAACCGTTCTCCGGGGAGCACCTGAGCGCCCGGATGTCCGCCGTGCTGCGCCGGCTCGGCGGCGGGGCGGCCCCGGTCAGCCAGGTGCTGCGGGTCGGCGGGCTGGCGATCGACCTCCAGCGCCGGGAGGCCTCGCTGGACGGACGGGCACTGGACCTGACCCGCCGTGAGTTCGACCTGCTGGCCTTCCTCGCGGCCCGGCCGGGCGTGGTGGTGCCGCGCAAGGAGATCCTGGCCGAGGTGTGGCGGCAGACCTACGGCGGGGACCAGACCATCGACGTGCACCTGTCCTGGCTGCGCCGCAAGCTCGGTGAGACCGCGTCGAACCCGCGCTACCTGCACACCGTGCGCGGGGTCGGCGTCCGGCTGGAGGCGTCCGGGCAGGCCGCCGGGCCCGGGCCCGTTCCCGTGGAGCGCCTGACATGAGGCGGTTGCGGCACTCGCTGCGCTGGGCCCTGATCAAGGCCGCCGTGGCCGGGACCACCATGGTCGCGCTGGCCTTCCTCATCCCGCTCGGCCTGATGGTCCAGCAGACCGCCCGGGACCGGGCGTTCACGGCCGCCGAGCGGCAGGCCGCGGCGCTCGGCCCGGCGCTGGCCATCACCATCGACGGGGACGCCATCGCCCGGGCGGTGGCCTCGACGGACGCGGGTGCGCAGGGGCGGATGGCGGTGCACCTGCCGCCGGCGGAGGCCGCCGTCGGGGCCGGCTCCGGTGCCGGTACCGCCTCCGGCCCGGCCGGCGCCGCGGGCGGGGTGGCCGCGGCGCCGGGCGGGACGGGGACGGCCGCGGGCGTGCCGGGGGTGGCCGCCGCGGCGACGGCCTCCGGGCCCTCGGCCGGTGCGACCATCGGCGAGGTCCGGGCGCTGGACGCCGACGTGGCCACCGCGGGCGGCCAGGGCCGCTCGTTCACCGTGCAGGTCCCGGGCGGCTACGCGCTGCTCCAGCCGGTCGCCGTGGACACCGTGCGGACCGCCGTGGTCGAGGTGTTCGTGGCCGACGACGACCTCACCCGGGGCGTCGCCACCGCCTGGCAGGTGCTCTCCGGGGTCGCGCTCGGGCTGGTCGCCATCTCGGTGCTGGTCGCCGACCGGATGGGCGCCCGGATCGTCGGCTCGGCCCGCCGGCTCGCCGCCGCCGCGCGCTCGCTCGGCGCGGGCAACCTCGCCGTCCGGGTGCCGGTGGACGGCAAGCAGGCCGCCGGCAGCCCCGTGGAGCTGCACGAGGCCGCCCACGCGTTCAACGCGATGGCCGACCGGGTCGTCCAACTGCTCGCCGCCGAACGGGAGCTGGCCGCCGACCTGTCCCACCGGCTGCGCACCCCGCTGACCGTGCTGCGGCTGAACGCCGCCTCGCTCGGCGAGGGCGACGCGGCCGACGCCACCCGGCACGCGGTGTCGCAGCTGGAGCGCGAGGTGGACCAGATCATCCGCTCGGCCCGCCGGGCGCCCGAGGACGCGCCCGCCGTCACCGTCGGCTGCGACGCCGCCGAGGTGATCCGCGAGCGGGTCGGCTTCTGGTCCGCGCTCGCCGAGGACGAGGGCCGCCCCTGGCAGCTGGCCGGCGCCGACCGCGAGACGCCCGTCCCGGTCCAGCGCGGCGACCTGGCCGCGGCGGTGGACGCGCTGCTCGGCAACGTCTTCCGGCACACCGCGGTCGGCACCGCCTTCTCGGTGGACGTGCTGCCCACCGAGAGCTCGGTGATCGTGCTGGTCGGGGACGCGGGCCCGGGCTTCACCGACCCGCAGGCCGCGCTGAAGCGCGGCGAGGGCCACGGCGGCGAGGGCTCCACCGGCCTCGGGCTGGACATCGTCCGCAAGCTCGCCGAGGCCACCGGCGGCGACCTCGCGCTCGGTGCGTCGGCCGTGCTCGGCGGTGCGGAGATCCGGCTGCGGCTGCGCACCCGGCAGGACGGCACCGCACCGGAGCGGACCGGCAGACGCCGCGGCCGCGGGTCGCTGTTCCCGCGCTGAACGGGGCTGCCACGGGCCGGTGACGAAAGGTTTCGGCGCTTCGTCAGGGCCCCGGGAGACCCGGGGGGAGGGGCACACCCCCTCTTTCTTAAGCGCACCGTAAGGGAGTTCTACCCCTGGCTCAGCAGGCGGTTTCCGGCCATTCGGCGCCGTTAGCGTCGTCGTCGGCGGTCACCCCCGACCGCCCACCTGCCAGCTCCGGAGGCCTCCATGACGACCCAGCAGCCGCCCCACCGCCGCCCGGGCGGCCGCCGTCGGCGCAGCCGCAAGGGCATGCTGCTCGGAGCCTCCGCGGTCGCCGCCGCCCTGGTCGCCGGAGGCGTCGTCGTCCTCGCCTCCTCGGCCAGCGCCGCCTCGCTCGGCGCCGTCTACAGCCGCACCAGCAGCTGGGACTCCGGCTTCACCGGCCAGTACCTGGTCACCAACCCGGACAGCAGCGCCATCGAGGACTGGACGCTCAGCTTCGACCTGCCCGCCGGCGCCAGGATCGACTCGCTCTGGAACGCCACCTTCACGGCGGAGGGCCAGCACATCACCGTCCGGCCGGAGGCGTGGAGCAAGCGGCTGGAGGCGGGCCGGAGCATCGTGGTCGGCTTCGTCGCGCAGGGCTCCGGCGCCGCGCAGGGCGAGCCGGGCAACTGTCTGATCAACAAGACCTCCTGCAAGCCCGGGGACGGCACCGCGCCCACCCCGTCCGGCCGGCCGACCACCACCGCGACGGCCTCGCCGTCCGCCTCGGCCCCGCCCACCGCGACGGCGACCGCCAGCGCCAGCGCCACCGCGACGCCGACCGCCACCGGCGCGCCGAGCCCGACCGCCACGGCGACCCCGCGGCCCACCACCCCGGCTCCGACGGCCACCGCGACCGCCACCACCACGGCCGCCCCCACCACCCCGGCGCCCACCGCCACCGCGACCGGCACCCCCGCCCCGGCCGGCGGCGCCGGCTTCTCCCCGTTCGTCGACACCTCGCTCTACCCGCCCTACGACCTGGTCGCCACCGCCAAGGCCACCGGCGTCAAGCACTTCAACCTGGGCTTCGTCGTCTCCGGCGGCGGCTGCACCCCGAAGTGGGGCGGCGTGAGCGACCTCGCCGCCGACGCGGTGGCCGCCCAGATCGGCGCCCTGCGCGCGATCGGCGGCGACGTCCGGGCCTCCTTCGGCGGCGCCAACGGCTCCGAGCTGGCCCTCGCCTGCTCCTCGGTCGCCGACCTCGCCGCCGTCTACCAGAAGACCGTCGACGCCTACGGCCTCACCAAGGTCGACTTCGACGTCGAGGGCGGCGCGATCGCCAACACCGCGGCCAACACCCGCCGCGCCCAGGCCGTCGCCCAGCTCCAGAAGAACGCCGCCGCCAAGGGCAAGACCCTGGAGGTCTCCTTCACCCTCCCCGTGCTCCCCTCCGGCCTGACCCAGGAGGGCGTCAACCTGATCGCCGACGCCAAGAACAACGGCGTGGCGATCGACGCGGTCAACATCATGGCGATGGACTTCGGCGACGGCGTCGCCCCCAACCCGCAGGGCCAGATGGGCAAGTACGCCATCGCCGCGGCCACCGCCACCCAGGCCCAGGTGAAGAGCGTGCTCGGGCTCGACGACGCGGCCGCCTGGCACAAGGTCGCGGTCACCCCGATGATCGGCGTCAACGACGTCGCCAGCGAGGTCTTCACCGTCGCCGACGCCAAGCAGCTCGCCGACTTCGCGAAGAGCAAGCACCTGGCCTGGCTGGCGATGTGGTCCGGCACCCGCGACAAGGCCTGCGAGGGCGGCGCCAAGGCGTACGCCGACGCCAGCTGCAGCTCGATCGTCCAGCAGCCGCTGGACTTCACCCGGACCCTCGGCGCCTACACCGGCTGACCCCCGCCCCACCGACTCCGGCCGTCCGTGCCCCGACCGCAACGGGGCACGGCCGGCCGGCACCATCCTCAGGGCGACTACTCTCCGTCATCAGCCCGATCCGGGGCGGTCGCGGGGCATCGGGTATCGTCGCTGGTTGGCCGACCGGCGGACGGAGCGAAGAGTGACAGCGGTGCAAGACGAGCGCGGCGTGGTGCCCACCGCACCGGACCGGGCGCCCGCCCCCCTGTCGGACCGGCTGCGCACCGCCCTCGGCGCGCCCCTGCGGGCCCTGCGCGAGGCCCCGCGCCGACCGCTGCTGGCCGCCTCCGCGGTCGCGTTGTTCTCCCTGCTCGCCTACGCGGTGGTCCGGCACTTCGCGCACACCTCGATGGTGGACATGATCGTCTACCGGGCCGAGGGCGCCGCCGTCGCCAACGGTGAGGACCTCTACGGGCTGCGCGTCACACAGTGGGACCTGCCCGCCACCTACCCGCCGTTCGCCGCGATGCTGTTCGTGCCGACGACCTGGTTCCCGATCCCGTTCCTGCGGGTCGCGGTCACGCTCTGCAACCTCGGCCTGCTCGCGCTGCTCACCCACCTGTCCTTCAAGCTGGTCGGCTGGCCGCGCCGGGACCTGCGCGCGATCGGCGTCATCCTGGTCACCGGCACCGGCGTCTGGCTCGAACCCGTCTACACCACGCTGCGCTACGGCCAGATCAACCTCGCCCTGGCCTGCCTCATCCTCTGGGACCTCACCCGGCCCGACGGGCGCCGCAGCAAGGGCGTCGCGATCGGCATCGCCGCCGGCATCAAGCTCACCCCCGGCCTGTTCGCGGTCTACCTGCTGCTCACCGGCCGCGTCCGGGCCGCGCTCGTGGCCGGCGCGACCTTCCTCGGCACCTTCCTGCTCGGCGCGCTCGTCCTGCCCGACGCCACCTGGGGCTTCTGGACCAAGTACCTCTACGACTCCTCCCGGGTCGGCAAGACCGAGATCGTCGACAACCAGGCGCTCAGCGGCGCCGTCGCCCGGCTGCTGCACACCGCCGAACCGGGTACCGCCGCCACCCTGGCCGCCGTCGTCGTCGCGGTGGCCGGCCTCGGCGTTGCCGCCTGGGCCGCCCGCAGCTCGCGATGGCTGTCGCGCTCCGAGGCCTGGGGCGTCTGCTGTGCCGCCGTCACCGCCGTGCTGATCTCGCCGATCAGCTGGACCCACCACTGGGTCTGGTGCGTGCCGCTGCTCGTCCTGCTCGCCTGCGAGGCGGCGGTCGAACGGGCCCGTCCGGCCGCCGTCCGGAAGGTCCGCTGGCGGGCCGCCTTCGCCGCCACGCTGGTCGCCTTCCTGTCCTTCGCGATGTGGCTCGCCAAGCCGCAGGGCGCGCTGGTGCTGGAGCTGTCGCCGCTCCGCCAGATCCCGACCTCGGTCTACCCGCTCGTCGGGATCGGTTTCCTGCTGGCCGCCGCGCTACGCGTCCGCGCCCGGCGCCTGGCGGCCGGCGCGCCGCCGGCGGCGCTGCCCGGCCAGCGCGGCGGCGGGCGGCCGGACTCCGCGCGCGAGCGTCAGCAGGCCCCCGCGGCCCGCTGAGCCGACCGGGTCGCCGGGGGCGGGGCGGCGGCTCACGCGCCTGACACCACGCCTGACATGCCTGACACGCCTCGCATGCCTCACGCGAGCAGCGCGGCCAGCGAGCCGTCCATGTCCAGCGCGGCCATCTCGCTGCCCGGCGGCACCAACCGGTGCGCCCGCTCCAGCCAGGCGGCCACCGCCGGCAGCGGCGCCTCCAACAGCGCGTCCCCGGCCGGCGAGCTCAGCGCCAGACAGAGCACGCTGCGCCGGCCCTTGGGGGTCCCCCCGGCCGAAGTTTGGGAGAGGGCCGGCCAGATCCGCACGTCGCCCTGGCCGCAGGGCCGGAAGGTGCCCTCCACCAGCAGCTCGCGGGCGAACACCCAGGTCACCGGCGAGCCGGTGTCCAGGTGGAAGGTGATGTGCACGGCGTAGGGGTCGTGGCTGCCGTACGACAGCCGGGCCGGGACGGGGACGCTGTGCTCGGGGGAGAGCACCAGGTTGAGCTCCAGCTCGTGTTCGACCACGCTCGTCGGGCGCTCCATGATCGGGTCCTCTCTTCCTGCGGTTGGCGCCCGGTTCCGGGCCCTGTGACCTTGGAGAGCGCGGCCCGGGGGCGCTCTTACACGGGTTTCCGGGATTTCTCGGGATTTTCCTGCGGAGATCCGTCGGCGGTGGTGCGGGGAGGGGTGAACCCGGGACGGCGGGCGCGCGGTCGGGCGTACGCGCCGTCTTCCTTACCGTGGGCGGCCTCGGCCTGTCCGGTGAATGGCCAACTTCCCTCGGCCCACCCGCCAAGGCACTACCCTTTGTGACTGTCCGGCGACTGTCCGCCTCCTCGGTGGCACCTCCGCGGTGGCACTTCCTCGCGCGCCGACGGCGGAGCCACCCGGGTCGCCCGTGCCGCCGTCGTGCACACCCCCTCGCCGGGCGCGCCGTATCGGCCTGCCAGGAAAGCGAGCCCCCATGACGGACCGGCCCCTCGCCGGCGGCAGCACGGACACGGCCGCCGGCCCCGCGCCGGGCTACTACCCCGACCCCTCCATCCCCGGGTTCGTCCGCTACTGGGGCGGCTCCGCGTGGGTGCCCGGCACCAGCCGGCCCGCCCCGGCGGAGGGCGAGGTGCTCGAACCGCCCCGGTACGCGACCCGCCGACCGGGGGCGGCGGGCGGCGGGGTCGGGGTGGGGCGGTACGTGCCGCCTCCGGTGGTGGCCGAGTCGTCGGCGGAGCCAGTAGGGGAGTCGGCGCGGGGGCCTGCCGGGCGGGCGTCGTCCGGTGGGGACACCGGGCCGGTGTACCTGGACCAGACGGGCGGCGGTGCGTCGTTCACCTTCGCGGTGCCGGAGAACGGGCCGGTGTTCCGCCGAGGCGGGGAGCGGGCACCCGTCGCGCAGCCGGGGCCGGGGCCGGGGTCGGGGTCGGGGCCGGAAGCGGAGTCGGCCGGGCGGCCGGCGGATCCGTGGGCGCAGCACGGGCTGATGGAGCGGGGCAACGCGTCGCGCTGGGTGTCCTGGGGCGTGCTGCCCGGGTCGGGGGAGGAGCCTCCCGTCGAAGCGCCCGCCCCGGAGCGGGTGAGCGGCCCCGAGTTGGTCGGTCCGGTACTCATCCCGGTGCTGTCGCCGGCGTCTGCCGCATCGCCGGACCCGGACCCGGTGCCGGCGGCGGAGGTCGTGGAGGACGCCGGACCTGCCCCGGTCGTCACTCGTCCCGCCGCCGCCACCGCCGCCACCGCCGTCCGGCCATCGCCCGCCACCTCGCGCCGTCGCGCCGGGGCGGCCCCGGCGCCTGCGCCACTGCCCGCCGGGCTCGGGCGCCGTCTCTCCGCCCGCCTGGTCGACACCGCCGTGCTGGCCGTGGTCGCCGTCGCCGCAGGCGCCCCGCTCGGCCGCTCGGTCGAGGCCCACCTCCAGCGCAAGCTCGACCAGGCCCGGATGGCCAGCCGGCTCACCCACCGCCAGATCGACGTCTGGCTGGTCGACGGCACGGTGCTCGGCAAAGCCGCCGTCCTGCTCGGCATCCTGCTCTTCGTGGGCCTGCTCTACGAGGTCCTGCCGACCGCCCGCACCGGCCAGACCTTCGGCAAACGGCTCGCCCGGATCCGGGTGGTCGCGGTGGCCCGGACCCCGTCCGCCGCCGCCCCGGCCCGTCCGGGGATCGGCCGCTCCCTGGCCCGGTGGCTGGTCAGGCAGGTCTCGATGCTGCTGGTGGCCGGCCTGTTCTGGCCGCTGTTCGACCGCCCGTCCCGGCGCGGCTGGCACGACCGGGCGGCCCGCACCCGGGTCGTCCGGGTCTGAGGTTCCACCGGTCTCCCACCCAGTGGTCTGATCGGACAAAACGGAGTCAATATCCCAAGTTCGTACAATGCGTGATGTTCTACTCGGGTCATGAGCACCTACGACCCCTCAGGCCCCGAGCCGGAGGGGGGCGGCAAGCCCTCCTTCGGCAAGCAGCCCCCGCAATCGGGCGGCGGCACGCCGGAAGGTACGCCGTCGGACCCGTACGGCACTCCGCCCCCCGGCGGCCCCGGTGCGTACGGCGGCACCTACGGCGGCGCTCCCGCAGGCCCGCCCTACGGCCAGAACCCCTACGGCCAGTCGCCGTACGACCAGCCCCCGCCCGGCTACGGCCCCGCCGGGCACGGCGCGCCCGGCAGCGGCCCCGTCCCCGGGATGCCCCCGCTCGGCAGCTGGCCCAACCGGATCCTCGCCCGGCTGATCGACTACCTGCTGGTGCAGGCCGTCGCCCTCCTCCTGGTCGTGCCGTTCGCCAGCCTCACCGACCGCTCCGCCTCGGCCGGAGCCTTCTGGCTCGCCTGCGCGCTCTACTTCGTCTACGAGGGCCTGATGCTCAGCCGGGACGGGCAGACCCTCGGCAAGAAGGCCATGAAGATCCGGGTCGCCATGCTCGTCGACGGCAACTCCCCGACCCAGAGCGCCGCCTGGACCAGGGCGGCGGTCTTCATCCTGCCCGCCGTGATCTGCTGCGCCGGGCTCTGGTGGCTCATCGACGGCCTGTTCGGCGTCTTCGACAAGCCGTACCGGCAGTGCATCCACGACAAGGCCGCGAAGACGGTGGTGGTCTCCACCGTCTGAGCCGACGGCCGGGCCCGGGCCCCCGGCCGCGTCCGCCGACCGGCGTGCGGAGCCCCGCGCGCCGGTCGGGCGCGCACGGGCCGCGGACGCGCCCCCGGGGCCGTCCGCCCCGCTCGGTACGGTGGGCCCGACCGCGTCACCACCGCTCCGTGCACCCTGGGGGAACCACCGTGCCCATCCCCGCCGACTGGCCCACCACCGAGGCCGAGGCGCTCGCCGAACAGGAACGCCTGCGCCCGCTCGTCCGGCCGACCGGCGCGGACGGCGCGGACGGCGTCGGTGACGACCGGCTGATCGCCGGCGTCGACGTCGCCTACGACGACGACCGCGACCTCGTCGTCGCCGCCGCGGTGGTCCTCGACCGGGCCACCCTCGCCGTCGTCGAGGAGGCCACCGCCACCGGGCGCATCGCCTTCCCCTACGTCCCCGGCCTGCTCGCCTTCCGCGAACTCCCCGCCGTCCTCGACGCCCTCGCCGCCCTCACCCACCGCCCCGGCACCGTCGTCTGCGACGGCTACGGCCTCGCCCACCCGCGCCGCCTCGGCCTCGCCAGCCACCTCGGCGTCCTCACCGGCCTGCGCACCCTCGGCGTCGCCAAGACCCCGTTCACCTTCGACCACCGCGAACCCGGCCCCGCCCGCGGCGACTCCACCCCGCTCACCGACCCGGCCACCGGCGAGGAGGTCGGCCGCGCCCTGCGCACCCGGCCCGGCGTCAAACCCGTCTTCGTCTCCGTCGGCCACCGCATCGGCCTCGCCGAAGCCGTCGAGACCACCCTGGCCCTCGCCCCCCGCTACCGCCTCCCCGAAACCACCCGGCACGCCGACTCGCTCTGCCGCCGCGCCCTCGCCGCCGCGAGTCGAGTACCGGACGTGAACTGACGGCACGCCAGGGAGGCGGCCCGTGTGTTAGACATGGACTGACTCACCAGAACCCTCAACGACACACCGGCCGGACGCACGGGGGAGGCGCCGCACGTGGCAACGGGGAACGGAACGGGATCGACCGGCGGATCGGGACGCGGCTACCGCGTCGAGGTCGAGCAGCTGCGCGCCTTCGCCGCCCAAGTGCGGCTGCTGCTCGCCGAGTTCCAGCACCACGCCGACGGCAACGCGACACACGGCCGCAGCGGCATCGGCCCCTCGTCGCTCGGCACCTTCGCCGAGGCCACCGACCTGCACGGCCGCTACCAGACCATGCGGGACGGCCTGCGCGACGTCCTCAACCAGCTCCAGGAAGCGGTCGACGAGGCCCAGAAGAAGGCCGAGCTCACCGCCACCAACTACGAGGAGCAGGAGCACCAGACCAAGGCCAAGCTGAAGCTCGGCGACGACGGGTGGTCCGTGGCCAACCCCTCCGCCACCAGCTACGCCGGCTACGGCTGGACCATCGCGCAGGCCCAGCACGACGACGGGAAGGGCGTCCGGTGAGCTACACCGACTTTCGCGGCTACAGCCACGCCGAACTCCGCCGGATGGTCCAGGCGCTCAACCCCGGCGAGGTGATGGCCGCCGCCGACCCCTGGCGCCGCGCCGCCGACACCCTCAAGGCCATCCGCGCCACCCTCACCCGCGCCAGCACCGAGGCCGCCACCTCCTGGGAGGGCAGCACCAGCGACGCCTTCCACGCCCGCATGCTCCAGCTCGCCACCACCATCAACACCACCGCCTCCTACGCCAACGACGCGGCCATCACCCTCAAGGCGGTCTCCGAGGCCATCGCCAAGGCCAAGGCCGACATGCCCGAGGAACCCAGCGGCTGGGAGCAGTTGAAGGACGGCGTCGGCGACACCGTCTCCTCCCTGTTCGGCGCCGACGACGAGGACTCCCGCACCGACCTCGCCAACCAGAAGAAGGCCGAAGCCGCCACCGTCCTGCAGACCCTCGCCATGCACTACCGGACCGCGGCTCCCATGCTCAAGCCCCCGCCTCCCCCGGGGCCGGTCAAGGGCGGGATCAACGAGGACTTCAAGGAGTCCCCGACGGCTGATGGGGATGCGAGTGGCTACGCGGCCGTGGGCGGCTTCCTCAGCGGCGTCGGGGTCGGCAACGTAGGCACGGGCGCGGCGCCGGTTTCCCGTCCGCGGGAGGGAGCGGTGGCGGATCCCCGTGTCGGCGGCGGACGCTCGAACCCTCAGGGGACGAGCCCGGCGTTCTCGAAGACACCGTCGGCTCCCTCCGACCCTGGCGTCAAGGGCGGGGTGGCCATGCCACAGCCCAAAGCCGCGCCGGTGAGTTTCGGCGCCGGGACCGTCGTTGACGGCGGAGCCGCCGGGCCCGCGACAGTGACACCCGGTGGGCAGCCGCCGTCCGGTGGGAGCGGTACGTCGATCCTCGGTTCGCCGGGGAGCGGTGGTAGCCAGTCCCTGCCCAACAACCCCGCCGCGCAGCCCGCCGCGCCGCAGGGCGGCAACGCGGGAGGAACACCCCACCCGGGCGGGATCCCGCAGTCCTTCGGCCCCACCGGTCGGCAGGAGTCCGGGCCGGGCGCCGGGTGGAACGGGCAAACCGGTCCGGAGGCCGTGCGCGGTGGCCGCGGAGGGGCACCGGGTCGGACCGGAGCCGGTCGCAGTGGTGCGATCTTCGGTGCCGAGGGCATCCCGGGGGTGAGTGGCGGCGGGAGCGTCGGAGGGGGATCAGTCCGGGGAAGGGGCGCTGGCGAGGGTGCGGCCGGTCGAGTCGGCGGCACGGTCGTCGGTGTCGGGGACCAGTCTGGCAGGAGTGGCGGCGGTAGGCAGTCTTTCACTGAGGGCGGCTCGGGCCTGGGAGCGCGCGGCCGGATCCGGCCGGAGACCGGTACGGGCAGCCCGCTTGCGCAGGCGCCCATGATTCCGCTGGGCGGCGCCGACCGGGGGCGGAAGGACGACGAGAAGAGGAAGGACCGTCCCGACTACCTCGTCGAGGACGAGGAGACCTGGGTGTCGGACGACCCGGTCAATCCGAACGTGGTGGAATGACGCCCGGCCTTCGGGCCGGGCGAATCGATCGGTTGCCCTGCGGCTGCTCGGGCTGCGGGCAACCTCTGTGCTGAGTGGGGTGGCAGGGCTTGAGGTGCTGGCGTCTGAACCGTGGGGCGGCAGTGCTGCTGGCAGGAGGACTGCTGGTGGCCATGGGCACGGGTTCCGCCCGCGCCGACGACATTCGCGATGCGCAGTGGCCGCTCGTCACCTACCGGGCGGAGTCAGCTATCTGGCCGGTCTCGGAGGGAGATGGTGTTACGGTCGCCGTCATCGACAGTGGCGTGCTGAAAGATCACCGGGATCTGACAGGGCAGGTGCTGGCCGGGGCGGACTTCACCGGGGCGAACACCGACGGCACGGTGGACACCGACGGCCACGGCACCGGAATGGCGAGCGTCATTGCCGGCCACGGCCACGGTGTCGGGGCCGGCATCATGGGCCTGGCGCCCAAGGCCAAGATCCTTCCAATTCGGATCACCTTGGGCGAGGAAGCGCTCTCGGATCAGTCGGAGACCGCCAAGGCGATCCGCTACGCCGTCGACCATGGCGCGAAGGTCGTCAACATGTCCATCGCGGGGCCTTCCGGGGACGACCCCGAGGAGCGAGCGGCAGTCAAGTACGCGGTGGACAAGGACGTGGTCCTGGTCGCGGGTACGGGCAACGGCGGTGGCAAGGGGGGAGCCGTGCAGTACCCGGCTGCATTCCCTGGGGTCGTGGCAGTTGGGGCGGCAGACCGGAACGGGCTGATCTGGGCCAAGTCGAGCTCCGGCCCTGAGACCACCCTGGTGGCGCCAGGTGCGGAGATCCCCCAGGCGAGTGCCAAATCGACGAGCGGGCAGGGCGTCGGCAACGGCACCTCGGCCGCCACCGCCTACGTCTCCGCCACCGCCGCGTTGATCCGCGCGAAGTACCCGACCCTCTCCGCCGGGCAGGTCATCAACCGGATGATCAAGAGCGCCGTGCCGCCCGGGGACGGGACGGCGGTGCCGAGTGAGCGGTACGGGTACGGGGTGTTGTCGCCGGCGAAGGCGTTGGAGGTGAATCCGGCGGTGGACGGGGGGCCGCGGGAGAATCCGTTGGCCGGGCGGGTGGAGGCGCAGGCGCCGGTGAGTGCGCCGCCGAGCGAGGAGGCGTGGGAGTCGCCGGCGGCGGTGCCGCCGGTGAGGGAGGCGAACCGCGGCGTCAGGTGGGTGCTGATGGGGACGGCGGGAGTGGCCGGAGTGGTGCTGGTCGGGGTCGTGGCGGCCGTGCTGCTGGTGGTGCGCGGGCGGCGTCGGCGGGAGCGGGCCGCGGCGGCGGGGTACCAGGGGTATCCGCCGCCGCCGCAGTGGCCGCCGTCTCAGGGGTGAGCGGCGAGCCAGTCGGGGCCCAGGGCGGCCATCCGTAGGACGTCGTGGTACTCGCCGGCCCAGTGGTGGGCCTGGCGGGCGCGGCCCTCGTGGTGGAAGCCGGCCTTCTCGTAGGCGCGGGCGGCGCGGGGGTTGTAGGCGTAGACCTCCAGTTCGACGCGGTGGAGGCGGACGGTCGCGAAGGCGTGGCGCAGGAGCAGCAGGGTGGCCTCGGTGCCGAGGCCGCGGCCGGTGCTGCCGGGGGTGAGGGCGATCCGGTAGTGGGCGGAGGCGTTGTCGGGGTCGAGGTCGTTGAGGGCGAGTTCGCCGAGGAAGCCGCCGGTGGCGCGGTCCTCGACGGCGAGGTCGAGACGGTCGGGCTGCTCGGGGCGGGTGGTGCACCAGTCGCGGATCTCGTCGTGGGTGAAGGCCCGGCGGGTGCCGGTGAGGCGGTTGGTCTCCTCGTCGGCGGTGAACCGCCACATGGGGTCGGTGTGCCGGGCGGTGAGCGGGACGAGGGTGACGGTGGCGCCGGGCAGGGTCGGCTTGTGTGCGAGCGCGCCGGGGTCGAAGGTGGGCATGGTGGTCAGGATGGACCGGAACGCTCCGCTTCCTCCAGCGGTTTCGCGCGCCGGGCGGGTCACTCGGCGACGGCGATCTGTTCGCGGTGGTGGGCGGCCGGGCCGGTGAGCTGGTCGGTGACGGCCGCGGCGAGGTCGGCCTGGGCGATCCGTGCGCCGAGGACCTGCGGGCCGCCCGTCCGGTAGTGGCCGGTGCCGGGGGCGGTGCGGTCGAGGTCGAGGGGCGGGGTGACGACGACCCAGTCGAGGGTGGCGGGGGAGTCCCGGAGGAGGTCGAGGGCGGCGGCGTGGCCGAGCGAGAAGGCGCGGTGGGCCGCGGGGAAGGCGGGGTCGTCGTGGAGGGCGACGCCGGGGGCGGTCTCCAGGGTGGTGGCGACACCGACGTGGACGAGCCGGTGGACGCCGGCGGTGCCGAGGCCGGCGACCAGGGCGCGGACCGCGGCGGGGTAGAAGGCGACGGAGGGGACGTCGGGGGTGTAGACGCTGCTGACCGCGGCGGCGTGGCCGAGGGCGGCGGTGGCGACGGCGTCGGGGTCGGTGACGTCGCAGCGGACCAGGGTGGTCCCGGGGCCGGCCAGGTCGGCGTGCCGTTCGGGGGCACGGACGGCGGCGGTGACGGTCAGGCCGCGTCGGCGGGCTTCGGCGACCACGGCGCGGCCTACCTGGCCGCCGGCGCCGAACACGATGAGATCGATGGCGGGGTTCACGGGTGTCTCCGTCCGTTCGTCAGGGGCGGTGCCGGGCGGGGGCGCTGGTCGCCGCCCGCCGTTGCCGTGACGGTAGAACGGGGGGTGCCGGTTACTTCAACGGTACCGGCGGGCACGCCCGTTCGGTTACCGTCGGGGCATGACCAGGACCGCGCCCGCGCCGTTGCCGTCGGACTTCTTCGACCCGCACTGCCCGGTGCAGCGGATGCCCGTCCTGGGCGGCCGGAAGTGGGCGTGGAAGATCGTGCGCTGTCTGGAGGGCGGCCCGCGCCGGTTCTCGGAGCTGCGGGTGCCGTTGGTGGGGATCACGGCGAAGGTGCTGGCCGAATCGCTGCGGTCGATGGAGCAGGACGGCGTTGTCAACCGAACGGAGTACGCGCAGAACCCGCCGCGGGTGGAGTACGCGTTGACGCCGCTCGGCCGGACGCTGCTGGGGCCGATGGACGCGGTGTGCGACTGGAGCCGGGCCAACCTGGCCGACCTGCTCGCGGCCCGCGAGGCCTTCGAGGGCGGCGGGGGCGGCGGGGGCGGCGGGGCTGGCAGGATTTCGGCGGCCCCTGGCGCTGACGCCGCTGGTGGGAGCGGTCCGGGCCCGGCCATCCTGGGCGCATGACCACTTCGGATCACCTGAGCGGCACGACCGGCGACGACGCGATCGTCCCCGACACCAAGGACTGGACCTGGGTGCTGGAGCGCCCCTGCGCGGACTGCGGGCTGGACGCCGGCGCGGTCGGCCGGGAGGACGTGGCCGGGACGATCCGGGCCAACGCGACGGGCTGGGCGGGGGTGCTGGCCGGGGATCCGGAGGCGCTGCGCCGCCGTCCGCGTCCGGAGATCTGGTCGGACCTCGAATACGCGTGCCACGTCCGGGACGTCCTCCGGCTGTTCCACGTCCGGCTGAACCTGATGCTGGACGAGGACGACCCGCTGTTCCCCAACTGGGACCAGGACGCGACGGCCGTCGCCGAGCGGTACGGGGAGCAGGAGCCGGCCGTGGTGGCGGGGGAGCTGGCGCGGGCCGCGGAGGTGCTGGCGGCGGGGTTCGCGGGGGTGTCGGGCGTGCAGTGGGCGCGCACCGGCAGCCGCAGCGACGGGGCGCGCTTCACGGTGGAGTCGTTCGCCCAGTACCTGGTCCACGATCCGGTCCACCACCTGTACGACGTCACGGGCGAGCGCGTCTGAGGGAGCCGGCGAGGGGCGTCACCGGCTCACGGTCGTCCCGGTCCGGGACTCACCAGCCGGAGGCCTCGCGCAGCATGGTGCGGCGGAGCCGGCCGGCCACGCTGGCGGTGTCGGTGCCGATGACGTCGGCGATCTCCGGTGCGGCGAGGCCGACGACGTAGTGCAGGATGGCGAGGTCGTCGTCGGCGGGCCGGCCGGGCCGGTCGTGGGTGTCGGGCCGGTCCTGGGCGTCGGGGCGGCCGGAGGGCAGGCCGCTCTGCCGGGTGTGGTCGCCGACGGTGTCGCGCAGGATCTGCCAGGCGTGCGCGGTGGGGTTGGAGCTTCCCAGCAACTCGCGCCACTGGACCGCGATTTCGGCGAAGGCCTGGCGGACGGCGTAGGCCGCGAGGTCCGGGTCGGGCAGCCAGACCCGGGCATAGCTGAGGTACCGCGGTCGGTGCAGCTCGCAGAACGCCGCGAACTCCAGCGGTACGGCGGGTTCACCGGCCCCCGTCGGCGGCTCGGCGGTGCTGTCTTGACGTGAGGTCATCTCGGCTTCTCGGCAAGTGAGATGGGCTTCTGACGGTCGATCATCTGTGCTCACTCTACGGTAGGCGCTCGGTGCGCTGGGTGACCAATCGGCCGGATTGCCCGGAAGGCGCCGCCGCACGGCCGGTTCCGGCGGTGGGCCGGACGGGGGTCGGCGGGCGGTGCGGCGGTGGCGGAGGGGCGAGGAGCGGTGCGCAGTGGTGTCAGAGGCGTGGGGGCGGGGCTTCGTGGCCGGTCAGCGGGGTGGCACGGCCGGTGGCGGCGGCCCGGCGGCGCGCCACCGCAGAGGGTGTGATGTGCCACCGTAGGCGGTTCGGCGGTTCTCGTCCACGCCTGCGGCGCGAAGCCGCGCCCGCACCACCGGGCGCACCACCGTTCGCGCGCCGGTCGGGCCGCGCCGGACCCCGCCGGGCTGCGGCGATGCCGCGCGAGGGCCCGGTGACGGCGCCCCCATGGAGGGGGCGGGGCGGTGGGCCGGCCCCGTCGCACGCGTCCCGCGTGCCCGGCCCGTCGACGGTGGATCGCCGTGTACGAGTGGAAAGTTGACGAACTGTCAGGAGTTGGTGCGGCGACCCTCCGCCGAGGTGATCCGGTCGTCCGGCGAGGCGCCTCGGGCGAGCTGGGCGGGGAACGCCTCGACCGCCCGCCGGCGGGCGAGTCGCGCGGCCGCCGCAGCCGCGGCCCCTGCGGTCCCGGCCGCCTCCGTGGCGGCGCTCAGCCGGTCCTGCTCGTGCTCCCGTCCCCGGACGTCCGCGGCCCCGTGCTCCGCGGTCGCGTGCTCCACGCCCTCCCGCCCGGCGTCCTGCCGGTTCTTCTGGATCTCCTGGATCTCCTGGGTCTGCTGGGCCTGTTGGGCCTCCTGTTCCTCGCGGGCCGTCGCGCGGGCGGCCTCGTGAACGGTCTCGTGGACGGCCTCGTGCGCGGCCTTGGTGGCGGAGCGGAGGCGGGCCGCCCCGGAGCCCCGCCGGGCCGCCCGCCCGTCGGCGGTGCGCGCCGCGTGTTCCTCGGCCACCTGTCTAGCCGCCAGGTAGGCCTGGACTGCGGCCATCCCGTAGACGGGCTGGATCAGCTGATGGCCCTTGAAGAAGGGGCGGGCGGGGGCGAATCCGGCGGCGACCACGAGGTCGCGGATCTCGGCTATCTCCGCCTCGCTGCGAGCGGTGAAGCGGACCTCCCAACCCTTCTTGTAGGTATGGCCCTCTGCGCCGCTACGGCGGGCCGGGTCCGGCCGGCGGACGTATCCGGGCAGGCGTCCGAGCCGGAGCTGGGCCGCGCGGAGGCCGGCGGTCTCGTCACGTGACATGTACTAAGGGTAGGCAATCCGGCGGGCTGGAGTGACGCCCGGAGGTGACTTCGCCGTATGTGCTTGATCACGCAGGGTCAGACGACCTGGTGGCTGATCGATGATGATCGAGTATGACAAGCAGATGATCACCCATTCCTCCGAATGGGTGAGGGTATGAGGACTTTAGTGCAGCCTGATCCCGGTTTCGCGACGGTTGGGTAACAGTGCGTCAGGCGGCCGCGACCGGCCCCGGGGTGTTGGGGATGGTGTCGGCATGAACTACCGGATTCCCATGCCGCCGCCGTCCCTGGAGGAACTGGCGCGCCGTCAGCAGAACGTGCTCACCGCCGGCCAGCTGCGCGCCCGGGGTGTGCCGGCCCGGATCATCAGCGAGCACTGCCGCCGCGGCGGCCCCTGGCAGCGGCTGCTGCCCCGGGTCTACCTGCTGCAGTCCGGCCACCCCTCGCCGGAGCAGCGGATGTGGGCGGCGCTGCTGTACGCGGCGCAGAGCGGCCGGGAGGGCGGCCGGGAGGGTGGCCGGGGGAACGGCCGGGAGGACGCCCGCCGCGAGGGCGCGGTGATCACCGGCCCGGCCGCGCTCGCGCTGTACGGCTTCGCCGCGGTGCCCCGGCTGCCCGCCGTCACCGGGGTGGACGTGCTGGTGCCCCGCCAGCGGCGGCTGAAGGACGTCGGCGAGGTGCGGATCCGGCGCACCGAGCGGGAGTTGGTGGCCCGCTCGGTGCACGGGCTGGCCTGCGCGCCGGTGGCCCGGGCGGTCGCCGACGCGCTGCGCGAGTGGACGTCCGGCGAGCGGGACGGCGAGCGGGCCGACGGCCGGTCCGGCGGGGGAGCGGTCGGGCCGGCGCCGGTCCGGGAGGTGCTCTGCGAGGCCGTCCGCCGCCCCGAGCTGCGCTGCTCACTGCGCGAGCTGGCCGCCGAGCTGGCCGAGTCCGGGCTGGTCGCCGACCTCCGGGTGCGGGCGGTACTGGACGGCCTGCTGGCCGCCGAGCGGGACCGGGTGCGGGAGCGGGTCGGCGAGCTGGCGGGCGAGTGGCTGCTGCCCGTCCCGATGACCGGTCCGGAGCTGCGGATGCGCGGCGGCACCTACGTCGCCGTCCCGGACCTCTACTGGCCGGAGGCGGGCGTCGCGGTCGAGGTCGACCCGGAGCTGCGCTGCGTCAGCGAGGGCGAGGCGGCCTGGGCGCGCGGCGGCCGGCACCGGATGGAGTACCTGGGGGTGCGGGTGGTGTACGTCTCCGGCACGCGGCTGGCCGAGGACCCGGACGCGGTCGGCGCCGAGCTGCGCGAGGCGTTCCGGCGGGGCGGGACCGACGTGGTGGAGCTGCTGGTCACCGGGGGGTGAGCACCGGGGGAACCGCAGCCGCCGCCGGTGCGCGGGTGTTCAGCCCCCGACGACCGGCGTGCCGACCAGCTCCACCCCGGCCGCCCGCAGCTCGTCCAGCGCGGCGGCGGTGGTCGGCGCGGCCACCCCGGCGGTCAGGTCGAGCAGGACCCGGGTGGTGAACCCGGCCCGCACCGCGTCCAGCGCGGTGGCCTTGACGCAGTGGTCGGTGGCGATGCCGACCACGTCCACCTCGGTGACCTGCCGCTCGCGCAGCCACTCGGCCGGTCCGCGGCTGTTCTCGTCGACGCCCTCGAAGCCGCTGTACGCCGCCGCGTGGGCGCCCTTGTCGAAGACCGCCTCGATCGCGCCGGAGGTGACGGACGGCGCGAAGTTGGGGTGGAAGCCCACCCCCTCGGTGCCCGCGACGCAGTGCGCCGGCCAGCTGCGGACGTAGTCGGGGTCGTCGGAGAAGTGCTCGCCCGGGTCGATGTGGTTGTCGCGGGTGGCGAGGATGTGCCGGTAGCCGGGCGCGGACTCGGCTATGAGGTCGGTGATCGCGGCGGCCACCTCGGCCCCGCCGGCGACGGCCAGGCTGCCGCCCTCGCAGAAGTCGTTCTGCACGTCGACGACGATCAGTGCCCGGTGCATGGCTGGCATTCCTCGGTCTGGTGGGTCCTGCGGAGGACGGGGGAGCGGACGTGAGGGGGCCTCATGGTCCGTACGGGGGAACTCTACGGTCGACTGTAGGCAGTGGCATCCGGAGGCGGAAGGCCCGGGGCGCGCCCGACCCTCCCCCCGTCCGCGAACCGCCCGCGAACCGTCCACGAACCGTCCACGAACCGCCCGCGAGAGCGGCCATGAAGCGGGCATGAAGCGGCCACGGGCCACCGCGGCGCGCGGCCGGCCTCACACGTGCAGCTCGGTCGCCAGCACCGGGTCGCCCTTGGAGAGCTGGGTGGCCGACAGCGGCAGCGCCGCCCGCGCCCGGACGTGCCGCTCGCGCGCGGCCTCCAGCGTCTCCCGGCCGACCATCTCGCCGGCCTTGACCAGCGGCACCTGCACCAGGTGCGGCGCCAGGGCGTCCGGGATCGGCCCGGTGCCGACGACCTCGGCCTCGGCGACGCCGTCCGCGTCGGGCCGCCGGGCCGCCCACTTGCGCCCGCCGATGCTGGTTTTGCCGCCGGCCGCGCGCTTGGCGACCGGGACCAGCGGGCCGTCGGGTCCGGCGGCGCGGGCGACCAGCTTGTAGACCATCGCGCAGGTCGGCTCCCCGCTGCCGGTGACCAGGCTGGTGCCGACGCCGTAGCCGTCCACCGGGGCGGCGGCGAGTGCGGCGATCGCGTACTCGTCGAGGTCGGAGGTGACGATGATGCGGGTCCCGGTGGCGCCGAGTTCGTCGAGCTGGCGGCGGACCCGGTGGGCGAGCAGGGTGAGGTCGCCGGAGTCGATCCGGACCGCGCCCAGTTCGGTGCCGGCCACCTCGACGGCGGTGCGCACGGCCTCGCGCAGGTCGAAGGTGTCGACCAGCAGGGTGGTGCCCCGGCCCATCGAGTCGATCTGCGCGCGGAAGGCGTCCCGCTCGGTGTCGTGGACGAGGGTGAAGGCGTGCGCGGCGGTCCCGGTGGTCGGGATGCCGTAGGTGAAGCCGGCCTCCAGGTCGGAGGTGGCGGCGAAGCCGGCCACGTACGCGGCGCGGGCGGCGGCGACGGCGGCCCGCTCGTGGGCGCGGCGGGCGCCCATCTCGATCACCGGGCGGCCGCCGGCCGCCGAGGTCATCCGGGAGGCGGCGGCGGCGATCGCCGAGTCGTGGTTGAGGATCGAGAGGATCACCGTCTCCAGGATCACCGCCTCGGCGAAGCTGCCCTCGACGGTGAGCAGCGGCGAGCCGGGGAAGTAGACCTCGCCCTCGGGGTAGCCGTGGATGTCGCCGGTGAACCGGTAGTCGGCGAGGAAGCGCAGGGTGTCCTCGTCGACCACGCGCCGGTCGGCGAGCCAGCCGAGCTGGGCGGAGGTGAAGCGGAAGTTCTCCACCGCGTCCAGGACCCGGCCGGTGCCGGCCAGCACGCCGTAGCGCCGCCCGGCGGGCAGCCGACGGGTGAACACCTCGAAGACGGAGCGGCGGTGCGCCGCTCCGCTGCGCAGGGCGGCCTGCAGCATGGTGAGCTCGTAGCGGTCGGTGAGCAGCGCGGTCGAGCCGGCCGCGGGCACGGAAGTGGCGTCCATGCGGATGATGCTACTACCCCTTAGCGTCAGTGTGACGATTTCTCGGCGCGGGGATCCGTCCAGCGCGCCGCCGTCCCCGGGGGCGGAATCGCCCGCCGGTCCCCCGGATGGCAGCATGGGGCAGGAGGGGCACGTGGAAGTCACGTGACGGCCGGGTGGGAGCCATCCGGGAACCGAACTGAGCGGCAGGAGGGATCCGGCGGTGAGTGTCGCGCCCGTGGAGATCGAGCGCCCGGAGGTCGAGGGCGTACCGGTGACGGAGCCGGACACCCCGTGGGTCACCATCGTCCACAACGATCCGGTCAACCTGATGAGCTACGTCCAGTACGTCTTCCAGGCCTACTTCGGCTATCCGAAGGACAAGGCCCGGAAGCTGATGATGGAGGTGCACAGCAAGGGCCGGGCGGTGGTCTCCAGCGGCTCGCGCGAGGAGATGGAGCGCGACGTGCAGGCGATGCACGGCTACGGCCTCTGGGCGACCCTGCAGCACGACTGACGGCACGACCGGCCGAACGACTGACCGCACGAACGGCCGTATGGCCGGCCGCGGCGGCGGCCCGCGCGGCCGCGGACCACTGGAACCGACGAGGACGGGCTGACCGATACCGATGGCTGGGTTGTTCGAGAGTGCCGGCGGCGGGGGCGCGGTGCTCGCGCTGGACGAGCTGGAGGCCTCCATCCTGCGCTCGCTGGAAGTGCAGATGCTGGAGCTGATCGGTCCCGGCCCCGGCGGCGACGGGGAGGGGTCCGACGACCCGCTGGCGGCGCTGTTCGCCGAGGGGCCGACCAAGGCGCCGGACGACCCGGCGCTCGCCCGGCTCTTCCCGGACGCCTACGGGGACCCGCAGGGGCCGGCCGACGCGGAGTCCCGCGAGGCCGCCGGGGAGTTCCGCCGCTACACCGAGCTGGACCTGCGCGCCCGCAAGCGGGACGACGCGCTGCACGTCGTGCGGGCGCTGGACGGCCTGGGCGGCGAGGGCGGCACGGTCAGCCTGGACTCCGCCGCGTGCCTGCGCTGGCTGGGCGCGCTCAACGACCTGCGGCTGACCCTGGGCGTGCGGCTGGAGGTCACCGAGGACGACGAGCGGGGCCTGTACGACCTGCCGGACGCCGACGACCGCAAGCCGCTGGTGATGGCCTACCTGTGGCTCGGCGCCCTGCAGGAGTCGCTGCTGGAGGCGGTCACCGACTGAGGCCCGCGGTCGCTCCGGGGGCTCGCCCCGGAGCGAGTCTCCCCCTGTTCGGGGCAGGCCCCGACCACTCGTCCGCATATTGGACGCATGGTCGGGGCTTTTCCGCTCAAAACGGGCGAAACCCTATCGGGGCATGCTCAAATATCGCTCAGATGGACACCGGTATCCGGACCGTGCGTGGTACGACTGCTCCCCCCACCCCCACGAGTCCCAGCGGCGAAAACCCCATCCAGGACGGTGCAGCATGGCCGAACAGCTCTACGACGAGGTCGTCGACGCCCAACCGGACGAGGAGGGCTACCACCGGGGTCTGGGCAGCCGCCAGATCCAGATGATCGCGATCGGCGGTGCGATCGGCACCGGCCTCTTCCTCGGCGCGGGCACCGCGATCTCGAAGTCGGGCCCCAGCCTGATCCTGTCCTACGCGGTCGCCGGCGTGGCGATCTTCGCGATCATGCGGGCGCTCGGCGAACTGCTCACCTACCGCCCGGTGGCCGGCAGCTTCGCCGAGTACGCGCGGGAGTTCCTCGGGCCCTTCGCCGGCTATGTGACGGGCTGGACGTACTGGCTCTTCTGGGTTGTCACGGGCATGGCGGAAACCACGGCCGCGGCCGTCTACGTGAAGTTCTGGGCGCCCGGGATCCCGCAGTGGCTCTGCGCGCTCTTCTTCCTGATGCTCCTCTACGGGGCCAACCTGATCTCGGTGAAGATCTTCGGCGAGATCGAGTTCTGGTTCTCCATGGTCAAGGTCACCGCGATCATCGGCATGATCCTGATCGGCATCGGGGTGCTCACCCTCGGGTTCAGCGACGCCGGCGACACCGCCTCGATCACCCACCTCTGGCAGGACGGCGGCTTCTTCCCCAAGGGCATCGGCGCCACCGTGATGACCCTGCAGATCGTCATGTTCGCCTATCTGGGCGTCGAACTCGTCGGCGTCACCGCGGGCGAGAGCGAGAACCCGAAGAAGACCCTCCCGCGGGCCATCAACACCCTGCCGTGGCGGATCGCGCTGTTCTACATCGGCGCCCTGGTCATCATCCTGTCGTTGGTGCCGTGGACCGAGTTCCAGCCCGGCGTCAGCCCGTTCGTCGCCACCTTCGGCAAGATCGGCATCCCCGCCGCGGCCGGCATCATCAACTTCGTGGTGCTCACCGCCGCGCTCTCCTCCTGCAACTCCGGCATGTACTCCACCGGCCGGATGCTGCGCGACCTCGCCCTGCGCGGCCAGGCCCCCGGGCAGCTCACCCGGCTCAACGGGCACCGCAGCCCTGCCGCCGCGATCACCGCCTCCTCGCTGCTGATGGGCGTCGGCGTGGTGCTCAACTACCTCGTCCCGGCCAAGGCGTTCGAGTACATCACCTCGGTCGCCACCGTCTGCGGCCTGTGGACCTGGGCGATGATCCTCATCTGCCAGATCCGCTACCGCCGGGCCTGGAAGGGCGGCCACCTGCCGCCGCCGACCTTCAAGGCCCCCGGCGGCGCCTGGAGCAGCTGGGCGGCGCTGGCCTTCCTGGTGCTGGTGGTCGTGCTGATCGCCCTGGACAGGTCCAACCGGATCTCGCTGTACGTCTTTCCGGTCTGGGCCGTGCTGCTGGTCGCCGGCTACCGGGGACTGCGCCGCCGCACCCCCGCCGCGGTGCACGCGGTCGCCCACGACCACCTGCACGTGCCGGGCGACGGCGGCACCGGGACCCGTTGACCGCGCCTCGGACGCCCCGGCGGTCCGCCGCCGGGGCGTGGCTATCCTGGCGCCATGCTGACCATCACCCGAGAACTGCGCGACGCGATCGTCGCCCATGCCCGCGCCGACCACCCGGACGAGGCCTGTGGTGTCGTCGCCGGGCCGGAGAGCAGTGGTCGCCCCGAGCGGTTCATCCCGATGCTCAACGCCGCCCGCTCGCCGACCTTCTACGAGTTCGACTCGGGTGACCTGCTCAAGCTCTACCGTGAGATGGACGACCGGGACGAGGAGCCGGTGATCGTCTACCACTCGCACACCGCCACCGAGGCCTACCCCTCGCGCACCGACGTGAGCTACGCCTCCGAGCCGAACGCCCACTACGTCCTGGTCTCGACCGCCGAGGGCAACGGTGCGGACGACCCGTACCAGTTCCGCTCGTTCCGCATCGTGGACGGTGTGATCACGGAGGAAGACGTCCAGGTCGTCGAGGCCTACCCGGCCTGACCCGCACCCACCTGGGCGAGGCCCGCCGACCGTCCGCGAGCGGTCGGCGGGCCGTTGCCGTTTTCGGCCGGTCTCGACATGGGGGACGAACTCATCCGTATCCCGAGACGGGCATGGAGGAGCGGGCCCGGGAATCTATACGATGAGCCCATGCGTTCCGTCGATGTGAGCACCCAGGCCCCGGGCACCCGCCTCGTGGCGCGCCTGCACGTCGACCTGTGCCGGCTCGCCAGTGCGATCTGTCCCGGCACGCCGGCGCGCTCGCGCTGAGCCACCCGCCCCGGCCCGCCCGCGGAGACCACTGCCCCGGCCCGCAACGCCCTGCCGCGCCCGCTGCGGCCCACCCACCTCACGACTCGCACAGGAGCGCACCCATGGCCATCGAGGTCCGCATCCCGACCATCCTCCGCACCTACACCGACGGCGCCAAGGCCGTCGAGGGCACCGGCAGCAACCTCGGGGAACTCTTCCACGACCTCGACGCCCGCCACCCGGGCATCGCCGCCCGCCTGCTGGAGGGCGGCGAGCTGCGCCGCTTCGTCAACGTCTACCTGAACGACGAGGACGTCCGCTTCCTGGAGGGCATCTCCACCGCGCTCGCCGACGGCGACAGCGTCACCATCCTGCCCGCCGTGGCCGGCGGCGCCCGCTGACCACCCGCCCGCCCCGTCCCGCGCACCGCCCGGGACGGGGCGGGCCGCCCGTACCGAACCCCACCGCCGCCCGCCGGAGGACCCCTTGCGCTACGACAGCCCGCTCGAAGCCGTCGGCAACACCCCGCTGGTCCGCCTGCCCCGGCTGTCCGCCGCGGTGCCCGGGAACACCGAGGGCCTGGTCACCCTCTGGGCCAAGCTGGAGGACCGCAACCCCACCGGCTCCATCAAGGACCGCCCGGCGCTGCACATGATCGAGCGCGCCGAGGCCGACGGCCGGCTCACCCCCGGCTGCACGATCCTCGAACCCACCAGCGGCAACACCGGCATCTCGCTGGCCATGGCGGCCAAGCTCAAGGGCTACCGGATGGTCTGCGTGATGCCCGAGAACACCAGCGAGGAGCGGCGCGAACTGCTCCGCATGTGGGGCGCCGAGATCATCTCCTCGCCCGCCGCCGGCGGCTCCAACACCGCCGTGCGGATCGCCAAGGAGACCGCCGCCGAGCACCCCGACTGGGTCATGCTCTACCAGTACGGCAACCCCGACAACGCCGGCGCCCACTACACCGGCACCGGCCCCGAGATCCTCGCCGACCTGCCCACCGTCACCCACTTCGTGGCCGGCCTCGGCACCACCGGCACCCTCATGGGCGTCGGCCGCTACCTGCGCGAGAAGGTCCCCGGGGTGCGGATCGTCGCCGCCGAGCCGCGCTACGACGACCTGGTCTACGGCCTGCGCAACCTCGACGAGGGCTTCGTCCCCGAGCTGTACGACGCCGAGGTGCTCACCACCCGCTTCTCGGTCGGCTCCGCCGACGCCGTCCGGCGCACCCGCGAACTCCTCCAGGAGGAGGGCATCTTCGCCGGCGTCTCCACCGGCGCGATCCTGCACGCGGCGATCGGGGTGGGCCGCAAGGCCGCCCAGGCCGGCGAGCGCGCCGACATCGTCTTCGTGGTCGCCGACGGCGGCTGGAAGTACCTGTCCACCGGCATCTACACCGCCGAGTCCACCGAGGCCGCCGTCGAGGCGCTGCAGGGCCAGCTCTGGGCCTGAGCCGGCCGCGGCCCCGGTCGTGACGACCGGGCATTGTCCGTGTCCTGCCCCCGGTTCGTCACGGTACGACCACGGTGTCCGGTCCGGGGCCGAGGTTCGCGGGCCGGGCGGAAAGGCTGTTCACGAACGTCCCCCACGCACCAGCGGAGGTGACCCGTGAGCCGCGGCTCCGACCTGTGGTCGTACACCGAGATCGCCCGCCACATCAACGTCCAGCCCGAGACCGTGCGCACCTACCGGCGCCACGGCCTGCTGCCCGAACCGGACGTGGTCGACGCCGGCGGGCACCCCCGCTGGTACCCCGGGACCATCCGCGCCTGGGCCCGCCGGCGCCCCGGCCACCGCTGACGCGCCACCGCGGCGCCCCCGCCCCCGCCTCCCCGGCGTTCTGGTGATTCCAGCCACAGCACGGCACGGAGACGGGGGCAAAGCGCCGGTCCGCCCTTACTCTCGACAACACGCGCAGGGCAGCGCCTCCGGCCGGTATTCCCGGCCCGCTGTCATGACCAGCGACAGCCAGGACGTGTCGGGGCGGAGGGGCTCGGATGAAACTGACCGTGGTGGGGTGCTCGGGGAGCTTCCCGTCGGCCGACTCGCCGTGCTCCAGCTACCTGGTGGAGGCCGGCGGCTACCGCGTCGTGCTCGACCTCGGCAACGGGGCGCTCGGCGCCCTCCAGAAGTACGTCTCGATCTACGACATCGACGCCGTCCTGCTCAGCCACCTGCACGCCGACCACTGCGTCGACCTGTGCGCCTACTGGGTCGCCCGCAACTACCGGGCCGAGGGCTGCCCCGACCCGATGCCCGTCTACGGCCCGGCCGGCACCGCCGCCCGGCTGGCCCGCGCCTACGACATGCCCGAGAACCCGGGGATGAAGGAGGTGTTCGAGTTCCGCACCCTCACCCCCGGCCGCTTCGACCTCGGCCCGCTGCGGATCGACGTCGCCCAGGTCAACCACCCCGTCGACGCCTTCGCCTTCCGGCTCGAACACGGCGGCCGCAGCCTCGTCTACTCCGGTGACACCGGCGAGAGCGCCGACCTCGTGGAGCTCGCCCGGGACACCGACCTCTTCCTGTGCGAGGCCGCCTACCTCGACGGCCGCGACACCTACCGGGCCGTCCACCTCAACGGCCGCGAGGCCGGCGAGCACGCCACCGCGGCCGGCGCCCGCCGACTGGTCCTCACCCACATCCCGCCGTGGACGGACGCCGAGCTGAACCGGCGGGACGCGGCCGCCGCCTACGCCGGGCCGGTCGACCTCGCCCGGCCCGGCGCGGTCTACCGGCTCTGACCCGTCCCGGGCAGGTCGGCTCACCCCACGTACGTCAGCCAGTGCCGGTAGCGCCCGTCCGCACCGGTCACCGCCGCCTCGTACGCCGCGCGCAGCCGCGCGGTCAGCGGACCCGGGGCGGCCGGCAGCTCCCGGTCGTCCAGCGAGCGCACCGCCACCACCCCGGCCGCCGTCCCGCACACGAACACCTCGTCCGCCGCGTACAGGTCCGAGCGCAGCAGCGACTCCACCCGCACCGCCGCGCCCAGGTCCCGGGCCAGCGTCAGCACGGTGTCCTGGGTGATCCCCTCCAGGGCGCCCGCGCTCGCCGGCGGCGTGCGCAGCACCCCGTCGCGGACGACGAACACGTTCTCACCGGTGCACTCGCTCACCGCGCCGTCCGCGCCGAGCAGCAGCGCCTCGTCGTAGCCCGCGTCGGTCGCCTCCCGCCGGGCCAGCACCGAGTTCAGGTACGGGCCGGTCGCCTTGGCGGCGGGCGGCACCGCGTTCGGGTCGGTCCGCCGCCAGCTGCTCGTCTTCAGCCTGATCCCGCCCTGCGCGTCCGGGAGTTGCGCGTGCCACTCCCAGCTCGCGATCGCCGTGGTGGTCGGCGAGGAGCGCATGTCCAGGCCCATCGCGCCGTAGCCCAGGAAGGCGAAGTGGCGCAGGTAGCACGAGCGGTGCCCGTTGGCCCGCACCAGGTCGACGGTGGCCGCCGCCAGGTCGGCCACGCCGTACGGCAGTTCCATCCGCAGCATGCGCGCGCTGCGCTCCAGCCGGCGCAGGTGCTCGGGCAGCCGGAACACCGCCGGACCGTCCGCCGTGGCGAACGCCCGGGTGCCCTCCAGCACCCCCGTGCCGTAGTGCAGGCCGTGGGTGAGGACGTGCGTGGTCGCCGCGTGCCAGGGCACCAGGGCACCGTCCAGCCAGATCGTCGAAGCCTCGGGAAGATCGGTCATGGGCGCCATCCTGGCCACCGCGGCGCCTGCGGTCAGCGCCCGGACCGCTGCCGGAACCGGCCATGGCCGGGAGCGGAAGCGGCCCGTCTCGCAGGGTGGAAACCCCGCGCGGGCGGGCGCGGGGCGTCACTAGGCTGCGCCGATGGAGAGCCCCGCCGACCGGGACGCCGCCCGGCTCTACGCCCGCCTGCTCGCCGAACCCGGCCGCCCGCCCGGCGAGTTGCTCCCCGACTGGGACGACCGGCGGCTCGCCGCCGCCACCGCCGAACTGCTCGCCCTCGGCCTGCTCCAGCCCGCCGCGGGCGGCCGCGTCCCGGACCCGGACCCGGGCCGGGCTTCGGACTCGGGTGCGGACACGGGTGCCGACCGGGCCGCCGTGTCCGTCGACACCGCCGTTCGGCAACTGCTGCTCGACGCCGACCGCCAGGTCACCGACCTGGTCGGCGCCCTGCACCGGGCCCGCGAGGCGGTGGACCGGCTGCACACCGGCTACCTGCCCGTCCAGGAACGGCACCGCGCCGGCACCGCGTTGGAGGTCGTCCGCGGCGCCGGGCGGATCGCCGCCCTGCTGGAGGACGCCGCCCGCGGCGCCCGCACCGAGGCGCTCTCGCTGCGCCCGGGCCAGGACCTCTCCGGCCCCGCCCTGGCGGGCAAGCTCGCCCGGGAACGCCTCGCCCTCGCGCACGGCGCCGCGTTGCGCACCATCCACCCGGCGGCCGCGCTGCGCCGCCCGACCGTGCTCGGGCACGTCCGGGAGCTGACCGCGGCCGGGGCGCGGATCCGGGTGGCCCACTCGCTGCCGCTCTGGCTGATCGTGGTGGACGCCCGGCTGGCGATCCTGCCCGCCCCGGGCGCCGGGCCGGGCGGGGACGCCCCGGTCGCGGAGGCCGCCGTGGTGGTGCGCGAGCCGGCCCTGGTCGCGCTGGTCGCCGAGCTGTTCGAGTACTTCTGGTCGGCCGCCTGGACGCCCGCCGAACTCCTGCCCGAGGCGGAGGCGATGACGGAGCGGCAGGCCGAGGTGCTGCGGCTGCTGGCGGCCGGCCGGACCGACGCGGCGATCGCCCGCAAGCTGGAGCTGTCCGAGCGCACGGTGCGCCGGCTGGTCGCCGAGCTGACCGCCGGCCTGGGCGCGGAGAGCCGCTTCCAGGCCGGCGTGCACGCCGCCCGGCTGGGCCGGGTCTGACCGCCACCGGGCGCCGGGGCCGGGCGGCGGCTCAGTGCCGTCCGGGGACCGGCAGGCCGAGGTGGTCGCGCAGCGTCGTCCCGGAGTACTCGGTGCGCAGCACCCCGCGCTCCTGGAGCAGCGGCACCACCCGGTCGACGAAGTCGTCCAGCCCGCCCGGGGTGAGGTGCGGGACGAGGATGAAGCCGTCCGCGGCGTCGTTCTGCACGTAGTGGTCGATCTGGGCGGCGACGGCCGCCGGGGTGCCGATGAAGCTCTGCCGGCCGGTCACCTCGATCACCAGTTCACGGCTGCTGAGTCCCTTCTCGGCGGCCACCGCGCGCCACCCGGCGGCGACCTCCAGCGGGTCGCCGAGCGAGGTGCGGCCCTGGACGAGGGCAGAGTCGCGGACCGGGTCGACGGCCGGCAGCGGGCCGTCCACGTCGTGGTCGGAGAGGTCGATGCCCCAGACCTGCTCCAGGTAGTTGATCGCGGTGGCCGGGCTCACCTGGGCGCGGCGGATCGCGGCGGCCCGCTCGACGGCCTCCTCCTCGGTGTCGCCCAGGACGTAGGTGACCCCCGGCATGATCTTCAGCTCGTCCGGCTTGCGCCCGTACGCGGCCAGTCGCCGTTTGACGTCGGCGTGGAAGGCCTGGCCGGCCGCCAGGGTGGAGTGCCGGCTGAAGATCACGTCGGCGGTGGCGGCGGCGAACTCCCGGCCCTCGGCGGAGTCGCCGGCCTGGATCACCACCGGGTGGCCCTGCGGCGGCCGGGGCACCGAGAGGGTGCCCTCGACGTCGAACTGCGGCCCCTGGTGGCGGACCGTGCCGGCGCCCGCCGCGTCCCAGAACTCCCGGGCGAGCGCGACGGTCTCGGCGGCCCGGGTGTAGCGGTCGGCGCGGTCGAGGTAGCCGCCGCGGCGGAAGTTCTCGCCGGTGAAGGCGTCGGAGGAGGTGACCACGTTCCAGGCGGCGCGGCCACCGGAGAGGTGGTCCAGGGAGGCGAACCGGCGGGCCAGTTCGTAGGGCTCGTTGTAGGTGGCGTTCACGGTCGCGGCCAGCCCGAGATGGGTGGTGACGGCGGCGAGCGCGCCGAGCACGGTGATCGACTCGGGGCGGCCGACCACGTCCAGGTCGTGGATCCGGCCCTTGACCTCGCGCAGTCGCAGGCCCTCGGCGAGGAAGAAGAAGTCGAACCGGCCGCGTTCGGCGGTCGCGGCGAGGTGGCGGAAGGAGTCGAAGGCGATCTGGCTGCCGGAGGCCGGGTCGCTCCACACGGTGGTGTTGTTGACGCCGGGGAAGTGCGCGGCGAGGTGGATCTGCTTGAGCGGGCGGTCCGTCATCGGGTCACCTCGGCGGTCACGGCGGGGGAGGTCGGGGCGGCGGGGGCGGCGATGGTCGCGGCGAGCGCGTAGCGGCTGGCGGGACGGGCCAGGCCGAGGTGCTCGCGCAGGGTGCGGCCGGTGTAGCCGGCCCGGAACAGTCCGCGCTCGCGCAGCGCGGGCACCACGTGGTCGGCGAGCGCGGCGAGGTCCCGGGCCGGGTCGGCGGGCACCAGGTGGAAGCCGTCGACCCCGCCGCCGCCCTCGGTGACCTCGGTGAGCAGGGCGGATATCGCGGTGTCGTCGGGGAGCGCGGCCGGGATCCGGGCCAGGATCCGCAGCGCCTCGCCGCCGCGCAGCCGCAGTTCGGTGGCGGCGGTGAGCCGGTCGGCCCGGTCGGGGGCGTCGAGCAGGACGACGTCGGCGTAGCGGGCCGCGGTGGCGACCCGGGCGCGGCCGCCGGGGCCGGCGTCCGGCGCGAGGTCGGCGGCGGCGACGCCGACCGCGACGACCGGGCGGCCCTGCGGCGGGCGGGGGGTGATGGAGGGGCCGCGGACGGAGAAGTGCGGGCCCTCGAAGTCGATGTAGTGGAGCTTGGCGCGGTCGACGAAGCGGCCGGTGGCGGTGTCGCGGATCTCGGCGTCGTCCTCCCAACTGTCCCAGAGCCGGGTGGCGACCTCGGCGGCGTCGGCGGCCTCGGACCAGAGCTCGTCGGCCGGGGCGGTGCCCTTGCGGCCGAAGGCCCGGGCCTCGGCCTCGGTGTCGCAGACGCCGACCAGCCAGCCGGCCCGGCCCTCGCTGACCCAGTCCAGGGTGTTGACCGAGAGGGAGGTGTGGAATGGCTCGGTGTGGGTGGTGGTGACGGTCGGGACCAGGCCGAGGCCGCGGGTGACCGGGGCGAGCCGGGCGAAGGTGGCGAGCGCGTCGAGCCGGCGCGGTTCGGGGGCGTAGGAGTCGTCGAGGGTGACGAAGTCGAGGGCGGCCCGTTCGGCGAGCCGGGCGAGGGCGGTGAAGTGGGCGGCGTCGACGTGGCCGGGGCTGTCGAGGGCGGCGGAGAGGTGCAGCTGGCGGGGCATGGGCGGCCTTGACTTTCCTGGGAGGGAAGCGGTGCGGGCGGCGGTCGCGGACCGGCCCGCGGCCCCGGGGGACGGGGACGGGCGGGCGGGTGCGCGCGGGCACGGGCCGGCCCGTCCGGGGGACGGGCGGGCGCGGGTGACGGGGTGGTGCGGGGGCCGGGCGCGCGGCGGGGACGTCAGCCGGGCGGCGGCGGGGGGAACGCTCGGGTCAGCCGCGACACGCCGCGGACCACACGCGACCGAAGTCGATGTGGCTGCGGGTCACCAGCGGACGGGGGGCGTTCACCGCTTCAGTTGACCAGCGGGTCCGTGTGTTCGTCAACCACCGTCTCAGCGGGCGGCCGCCGCCGCGGACACCCGGGCGGACGCGCCCGGGCACGCGAACGGCCCCGCCCCGCCACCCGGGGAGCGGGTGGCGGGGCGGGGCCGTGAGCGGCGTGCGGTGGTTTTCGGGCGTCAGGCCTTGGTGACGTCCTCGATCTCGTCGTCGTCCTCGCGACCGGGGGTCTTGAGGTCGAACTTCACGATCGCGAAGCGGAACAGGAAGTAGTACAGGGCGGCGAACGCCAAGCCGAGCGGGATGATGATCCACGGGTCGGTGGCCTTGCTCCAGGCGAGCAGGTAGTCGATCAGACCACCGGAGAAGGTGAAGCCGTCGTGCACGCCGAGCGCCCAGGTCAGGGCCATCGAGACGGCGGTGAGGACGGCGTGGATCACGTACAGCAGCGGGGCGATGAAGACGAAGGAGAACTCGATCGGCTCGGTGACACCGGTCACGAAGGAGGTCAGCGCCAGCGACAGCATCATGCCGGTGACGGCCTTGCGGCGGTGCGGCTTGGCGGTGTGGGCGATGGCGAAGGCGGCGGCCGGCAGCGCGAACATCATGATCGGGAAGAAGCCCGACATGAACTGTCCGGCGGTCGGGTCGCCGGCGAAGAAGCGGGTCAGGTCGCCGTGCACGACGGTGCCGTCGGCCTTGGTGAAGTCACCGGTCTGGAACCAGGCGTAGGAGTTCACGAACTGGTGCATGCCGACCGGCAGCAGACCGCGGTTGACCAGGCCGAAGGCGCCGGCACCGAACGCGCCGGCCCCGATGAGGCTGTCGTTCAGGCTCTTGATCGCGTCGCCGATGGGGCCCCAGGTCAGGGCGAACAGGACACCGACGGCGGTGCCGACGAAGGCCATGATGATCGGGACGAGGCGGCGGCCGTTGAAGAAGCCGAGCCAGTCGACCAGCTTGGTGCGGTGGTACTTCTGCCACAGTACGGCGCTGAGCAGACCGATCACGATGCCGCCGAGGACACCGGGGTTCTGGTACGTCGCGGCGACCCACTTGCCGTCGGCGATGTGGCCCTCGGTGATCGGGAACGCGGTCAGCACGTTCTTGTAGACCAGGAAGCCGACCAGGGCGGCCAGGGCGGTCGAGCCGTCGGCCTTCTTGGCGAAGCCGATGGCGATGCCGACCGCGAAGAGCAGCGGCAGGTTGTCGAAGACGCCGTTGCCGGCGGTGGCGAAGACCGCCGCGACCTTGTTCCAGCCGAGGCCGTCCTTGCCGAAGACGTCGTCCTGGCCCAGACGCATCAGCAGACCGGCGGCGGGGAGAACGGCGATGGGCAGCTGGAGGCTGCGGCCGATCTTCTGCAGACCCTGGAGCAGGTTCTGGCCGAACTTCTTGGCGGGACTGGGTGTGGCCGGAGCCGTGGCGGGCGCCGGTGCCTGCGCAGACTGACTCATGGGGGTGGGTTCCTAACGGCAAGGGCGGGTCGGTCGGGGGGACGGTGCACAGGGGGCCGAACCGCGAACTGGTCTACACCACACGTGGTGTAGACCAGTTTTGTAGCACGGGTGGAGGGGCCGGGGAACCCTTGAAAGCGCCGCAGCTGGGAAGCGCTATGAAATCGAAACCTACTTGTGGATCAACGATCTTGATTACCCGCCGTGATTGGCATTTTGGCTATTTGCGCAACAAAAAGCCGGGGCGGCCGAGTGCTCCACGGCAGGTCACCGGCTCGTCACCGACGGCCCGTCGGCGCCGCGCCGGTCTGCGTTCGCGTCGGGACCATCGGCCGGCCCGGATATGCCGAAGGCCCCCGGACCGACGGTCCGGGGGCCTTTTCGGATTCTGCGCGGTGACGCTCGGTTTATGCCTTGGTCACGTCCTCGACCTCGCTCTCGTCCTCGCGCCCCGGTGTTTTCAGGTCGAATTTCACGATGATGAAGCGGAAGAGGGCGTAGTACACGGCGGCGAAGCAGAGGCCGATGGGAATGATCAGCCACGGCTTGGTGGCCAGGCCCCAGTTGATCACGTAGTCGATCAGGCCGGCCGAGAAGCTGAAGCCGTCGTGCACCCCGAGCCCCCAGGTGACGGCCATCGACGCGCCGGTCAGCAGGGCGTGCACGCCGAACAGCGCCGGGGCGATGTAGGCGAAGGAGTACTCGATCGGCTCGGTGACGCCGGTCACGAAGGAGGTCAGGCCGACCGAGAGCATCAGGCCGTAGATCTCCTTGCGCCGGTGCGGCTTCGCCGAGTGGGCGATCGCCAGCGCGGCGGCCGGCAGCGCGAACATCATGATCGGGAAGAAGCCCGACTGGAACTGCCCGGCGGTCGGGTCGCCCGCCAGGAAGCGCGGGATGTCGCCGTGCACGATCATGCCGTCGGGCTTGGTGTACTCGCCGAACTGGAACCAGACGAAGGTGTTCAGCAACTGGTGCATGCCGATCAGCAGCAGGGCCCGGTTGGCCACGCCGAAGATGCCCGCGCCGCCCGCGCCCAGGTCGGCGAGGGTCTGGCTGAACGAGTTGAGGCCGCGGCCGATCGGCGGCCAGACCCAGAGCGCCACCACGGCGAGCAGCATGCCCACCAGGGCGGTGATCATCGGCACCAGCCGGCGGCCGTTGAAGAAGCCCAGCCAGTCGACCAGCTTGGTGCGGTGGAAGCGCACCCAGAGCCAGGCCGACATCAGGCCGAGCAGGATGCCGCCCAGCACGCCCGGGTTCTGGTACGTCGCGATCGCCGCCTTCGCCGAGGTGTAGTCCACGCACTGGTCGCTCACCAGGACGGTCGGCGGCTTGCAGTGCTCCGGGAAGGCGTGCAGCACCCTGTAGTAGACGAGGAAGCCGACCACCGCGGCCAGCGCCGTCGACCCGTCGGCCTTCTTCGCCATGCCGATCGCGACGCCGATGCAGAACAGCATCGGCAGGCCGAACGAGGAGTCCAGCAGTGCGCCGCCGGCCGCCGCGAACACCTTGGCGACGTTGTCCCAGCCCAGGCCGTCCTTGCCGAAGACGTCGGGCTGCCCGAGCCGGTTGAGGATGCCGGCGGCCGGGAGCACCGCCACCGGCAGCTGGAGCGAGCGGCCCATCTTCTGGAGGCCGCCGTAGAAGGTGTGCCACCACGTGGTCTGCGACGCTGTGGCGCCTGCCGAACTCATCCTTCGCCCTCCGGGTGCAGTGGCCGGCCGCAGGCCCGCCGGGGCCTCGGGCGGGGACCGGGAACACCCGGGGCCGTTCCTGCGTTCGTCGGAGTGCACATATATTGGTGTAGACCACTTTTGGGACGCAGGCGGCGCGCCGGGAGACGGCCCCACTGCTCGTCATCCTCGGCCGCCGGCCCGGAGCATGCGCGCCGAGATGGGCCAAAAGTGGACTAACGTGGCATAACGGTCTGGCTCGGGTCATGCTGGTCGCGCTGCTCCGGCAGCGTGCCACGGCACGACCGACCACTGACCCCGCGTCACCGCGACCGAGGTCACCGCGCAGGACGGCACCCGGCAGAGCAGCCGACGGGCCGAGACAGAGGGAGAAAGCAATGGCCAGCAAGGCTGAGAAGATCGTCGCCGGTCTGGGCGGCATCGACAACATCGAAGAGGTCGAGGGCTGCATCACCCGCCTGCGCACCGAGGTCAAGGACGCCTCCCTGGTCAACGAGGCCGCGCTGAAGGCCGCCGGCGCCCACGGCGTCGTGAAGATGGGCACCGCGATCCAGGTCGTCATCGGCACCGACGCCGACCCGATCGCCGCCGACATCGAGGACATGATGTGAGCTGAGCCCGCCAGGCTCGCACACGTCCGGCCCGCCGACCCCTCCCCGGGGCGGCGGGCCGTGGCACGTCCGGGCACCGGACACCGCCCGTCCGGGCAGACCCGGACGCCTCGGGACGCCTCGGGGCGTACCCGGAGCACCCGCCGAAACCGACTACGCTCGGTGCCTATGTCACGCATCGACGGCCGCACCCCCGACCAGCTCCGCCCCGTCACCATCGAACGGGGCTGGAGCAAGCACGCCGAAGGCTCCGTCCTCATCTCCTACGGCGACACCAAGGTGCTGTGCACCGCCAGCGTCACCGAGGGCGTCCCGCGCTGGCGCAAGGGCAGCGGCGAGGGCTGGGTCACCGCCGAGTACTCCATGCTCCCGCGGGCCACCAACACCCGCGGCGACCGCGAATCCGTCAAGGGCCGCCTCGGCGGCCGCACCCACGAGATCAGCCGGCTCATCGGCCGCTCGCTGCGCGCCGTGGTCGACCACCGCGCCCTCGCCGAGAACACCATCGTCCTCGACTGCGACGTCCTCCAGGCCGACGGCGGCACCCGCACCGCCGCCATCACCGGCGCCTACGTCGCGCTCGTCGACGCCGTCAACTGGGCCCGCGAGCGCAAGCTGCTGCGCGCCAAGGGCAAGCCGATCACCGGTGGGGTCAGCGCCGTCAGCGTCGGCATCATCGACGGCGTCCCGATGCTCGACCTCCAGTACGAGGAGGACGTCCGCGCCGAGACCGACATGAACATCGTCTGCACCGCCGACGGCCGCTTCGTCGAGGTCCAGGGCACCGCCGAGGGCGCCCCCTTCGACCGCGCGCTGCTCGACCGGCTGCTGGACCTCGGCACCCTCGGCTGCGCCGAGCTCGACGAGGTCCAGCGCAAGGTCCTCGGCGAGCTGGAGGGCTGACCCCGCAGGCCCGCTCCTCCCCCTGAGGTACCGGTTCCGCTTCGGTTTCCGGAAATGCCCGGGCGCCGGGCCCGGCCGCTGTACAGGCCGGGTCCGATGCCCGTACGGTTCCCGCAGCACCCGTTTGCGGGAACCGCGCACCCCTCAGCGCGCGTCCTTCCCTTCCGGAACCGCGCACCCAGGAGGACCGGATGCCCCAGAACATCGCCCGCCCCACCATGCTCGCGGTGGCCGGACTGATCGCCATCCTCCCGCTGAGCGCGGTCAGTTGCTCCGCCGCGCAGAAGGCGATCGACTGCGGCAACACCGCCGTCAGGATCACCGGTGACATCAAGGAGGTCAGCGACGCCTACGGCAACGCGAGCAACGACGCGGCCGCCGCCGGGCAGGCGCTGCAGAAGCTGAAGAACGACCTCGACCAGCTGGGCAAGAACTCCAAGGACACCGACGTCGCCCAGGCCATCACCGACCTCGGCACCCAGGTCGACAAGGTCCAGCAGGCGGTCAACAACAAGCAGGTGCCGGACTTCAAGCCGCTCGGTGACGCCGCCTCGAACCTCACCAAGGCCTGCACCGGCTGAGGCTCCGGCTGACGCGGGATCACACCGTTTGCTCGGTTTAGGGTGGTTCCATGACCACTCGACTCATCCTCGCCACCCGTAACCAGCACAAGGTCGCCGAGCTGCGCGACATCCTCGGCGACGCCGGCCTGGACGTCGAGCTGGTCGGGGCCGACGCCTACCCGGAGATCCCCGACGTCCCCGAGACCGGCGTCACCTTCGCCGAGAACGCCCTGCTCAAGGCGCACGCCCTGGCCCGCGCCACCGGGCTGCCGGCCGTCGCCGACGACTCCGGCCTGTGCGTGGACGTCCTGAACGGCGCCCCCGGCATCTTCTCCGCCCGCTGGGCCGGCAAGCACGGCGACGACCGCGCCAACCTCGACCTCCTGCTCGCCCAACTCTCCGACATCGCCGCCGAGCACCGCGGCGCCCACTTCTTCTGCGCCGCCGCCCTCGCCCTCCCCGACGGCACCGAGCGCGTCGTCGAGGGCCGCCTGCCCGGCACCCTGCGCACCGCCCCGGCCGGGGACGGCGGCTTCGGCTACGACCCGATCCTCCAGCCCCTCGGCGAGACCCGCACCTGCGCCGAACTCACCTCCGCCGAGAAGAACGCCATCAGCCACCGCGGCCAGGCCTTCCGCGCCCTCGCCCCGGTCGTGAAGGACCTGATCGGCTGAGGGTGCCGCACGCCATGACAATGGCCCCCTTTCCTTCGAATCGAAGGAAAGGGGGCCATTTCGCCCAGTACGCCCGGTGGGACTCGAACCCACGACACTGCGATCCTAAGTCGCAGCCCTCTAGCCAGCTGGGGTACGGGCGCACGTCGGCACAAGCCTACCGGCTGCCGGAGGCGCTGATGACAGGTTTGCGGTTCCGTCCGTAGTACGCCGGGGTGGCGGCATGGCGGTTCGGACAGAGCGGCCGGAGGTTCTCTCGGCGGTTGTCGAGCCGGTCGCCGTTGATGTGATCGACCTCCGGCGTCGGCGGACGTCGGCGCCGGAACGGCGGGGTGTTCGGTTGCGGGGGTCGTCGGCGGTGGTGCGGGCCGGGGGTGCGGCGCGGTGGTCGGTATGCGGAGGGGGCGGGGACGGCTGGGGCTGATGGGGTGTCGGGTGACCGTCGACAATCAGCCGTTCGACCGGGGATGTTGGGGAATTGATTACCAATTGGTACAGACCTATTGACCTATGTGGTTCAGACCACATAGCTTCGGCGCCAATCTGCTTTCCCCCACGTGCGTGCTCCCCCACAGGCACGCGCCGACACTCTGCCCGGAGGACCGAGTGTTGATCCGATCCTCGGCGGAGCGGCGTCCCACCGCTGCCCGTCGTTCCACGAGCCCGGCGGCCCGCGCCGGCCTGGCCTCGCTGGCGGGTGCCGTGATGGCCGGCCTGCTGGTGGCCACGCTGGGCGCGGCGCCCTCCCAGGCGTCCGCCACCGTCGACAACGCCGCCTGTCGCCCCGACGGCCTGTACGCCACGCCCGGCGTGGACGTGCCCTACTGCAGCGTCTACGACACCAACGGCCGCGAGAAGATGGGCGCGGACCACCAGCGCCGCATCATCGGCTACTTCACGAGCTGGCGCACCGGCCAGGACGGCACCAAGCCGTACCTGGTCAGCGACATCCCGTGGGACAAGGTCACCCACCTCAACTACGCCTTCGCCCACGTCGGCTCGGACAACAAGCTGTCGGTCGGCAGCGACACCGAGAAGAACGCGGCCACCGGGATGTCGTTCCCCGGCGTGCCCGGTGCCGAGCTCGACCCGTCGCTGCCCTACAAGGGCCACTTCAACCTGCTGACGAAGTACAAGAAGCAGTACCCGAACGTCAAGACGATGATCTCGGTGGGCGGTTGGACCGAGACCGGCGGGTTCTTCGGGGACGACGGCACGCGCGTCAACTCCGGCGGCTTCTACTCGATGACCGTCAACCCGGACGGCAGCGTCAACCAGGCCGGCATCGACACCTTCGCCAACTCGGCCGTCGACTTCATCAAGAAGTACGGCTTCAACGGCGTCGACGTCGACTACGAGTACCCGACCTCGATGAAGGACGCGGGCAACCCGCTGGACTGGCAGCTCGCCAACAGCAAGCGCGGCTCGCTGGCCAAGGGCTACGCCGCCCTGATGAAGACGCTGCGCGAGAAGCTGGACCGGGCCGGCGCCGCCGACGGCAAGCACTACCTGCTCTCGGTCGCGGCCCCGTCGTCCGGCTACCTGCTGCGCGGCATGGAGACCTTCCAGATCGCGCAGTACCTGGACTACGTCGACATCATGTCGTACGACCTGCACGGCTCCTGGAACAAGTACGTCGGCCCGAACGCCGCGCTGTTCGACGACGGCAAGGACGGCGAGCTGGCGGCGGCCAACGTCTACGGCACCGGCCAGTACGGCGGTATCGGCTACCTGAACGCCGACTGGTCCTACCACTACTTCCGCGGCGCGATGCCCGGCGGCCGGATCAACGTCGGCCTGCCGTACTACAGCCGCGGCTTCAAGAACGTCCAGGGCGGCACCAACGGCCTCTGGGGCACCGCCGCCGCGACCACCTGCCCGGTCGGCGCCGGTCTGACCACGTGCGGTGACGGCGCGGTCGGCATCGACAACATCTGGAACGACAAGGACGACGCGGGCAAGGAGTCCCCGGCCGGGTCGAACCCGATGTGGCACGCCAAGAACCTGGAGAAGGGCATCGTGCCCGACTACCTCTCCAAGTACGGCGTGACCGACACCGCCCTGCAGGGCAGCTACGTCCGCAACTACAGCTCCACCCTGGTGGCGCCGTGGCTGTGGAACGACACCAAGAAGGTCTACCTGTCCACCGAGGACGAGCAGTCGATCGCCGCCAAGGCCGACTACGTCGTCAACCAGGGTGCCGGCGGCACGATGATCTGGGAGCTCGCGGGCGACTACAAGTGGGACGCCACCGCCAACGGCGGCAAGGGCCAGTACGTGCCCGGCTCCACGCTGACCTCGCTGATGTACGACAAGTTCAAGGCGGCCTCGCCGTACGGCGCGACCCGCTCGACGATCGCGCTGCCGCAGCAGACCCTGCCGATCGACGTGTCGTTCACCAACTTCGCGCTGGGCGACTCGAACTACCCGATCAACCCGAAGATCCACATCGTCAACAACTCGACGCAGACCCTGCCGGGCGGCACCGAGTTCCAGTTCGACTACAGCAACTCGGCCCCGGGCAACGCCAAGGACCAGTCCGGCTTCGGCCTGAGCGTCATCCGGCAGGACCACGCCGGCAGCGGCAACGTGGGCGGCCTCAAGGGCACCTACAACCGGGTCTCGGTGAAGCTGCCGGGCTGGCAGTCGCTCGCGCCGGGCGCGTCGATCGACATGGACTTCGTCTACTACCTGCCGGTGTCCACCCCGTCCAACTGGACGGTCAACGTGGGCGGCACGCTGTACGGCCTCAAGGGCGACCTGACCCGCGGCGCGGTGGACGGCGGCACCACGCCTCCCACCACCCCGCCGACCACGCCTCCCACGACGCCGCCGACCACCCCGCCGACCACCCCGCCCACGACGCCTCCCACGACGCCTCCCACCACGCCGCCGACCACGCCGGCCGGTTGCGCGGGTGCGCCGAGCTGGGACGCGGGCACCAGCTACGCCACCCCGACCAAGGTCTCCTGGAAGGGCCACTACTACCAGAACAAGTGGTGGACCAAGGGCGACGACCCGAGCGCCAGCGGCGCCTGGGGTGTCTGGAGCGACCTCGGCGCCTGCTGATGACAGCGATCGCCTGAGGTGAGAGACGGCGGTGGCGGTGCACCCGGTCGGGGGGTGCGCCGCCACCGCTGCGCTGTCTCCCGGGCCTACTTCTCGATGTCGCCGCGCATCCTGGCGAACAGGGCGGCGGCCTCCGCCGGGGTGGTCCTCGGGAACAGCGCGACGCCGGCCGTGGAGCTGTCGGACCAGCCGCAGACGACGTCGGTGGTGGGCGCCTGCGGCAGCATCAGGCACTCCAGCGAGCCCCCGAGCGGGCCGGCCGCGAACGGGGTGGCGGTGGTCGGCTCGCCGGTGGAGCCGTTCCGCAGGGCGTAGTCGATCATGCCGCGCCAGAGGTGCTCGCGGCGCTTGGCCGGGTCCTCGGGGATGTTGTCGACGGCGATCAGCAGGATCCGGCGGCCGGAGGTCTGGCCGGGGCGGTCGAAGTTGGCGAGCACCATGTGCATGGTGTCGCGCATCTCGCCCGGGTCTACGGCGACGTCGGAGACGGCGTCCTGGCCGAGGGTCTTCGCCAGCCCGCCGGCCGTCCTGACCTCGACCACCTGCCGTTTGCCGGCCGGGGTGGCGGCGGTCGGCTGAGCGGTCGCGGTGGCAGCAGTGGTGGCGGTGGCAGTGGCGGTCGTCGTCGCGGTGGCCGGCGGCGGTGCGGCGGTGTCGTCGTTCTCCGGCCCGCAGGCGGTCAGCGCGAGCGCCGCGACGATCGCGCCGGCGACGGCGACACGGGCGGAGGACACGGATCTGGCACTCTGCACGGTTCTACTCCTGGGGCGGGGACGGAACCGGCGGCTGGCCCCCGGTGAGCAGAACGCTAGGGGGTACGGCCGCCCGCCGACAGGTCCCGGGCAGAGCGCGGACAGCACCGGGACACGGCGGTGACGAAGCGTCATGCGCCGCCGTGTCCGGGCGGTGCGTCAGGCTGTCTCGACCTTGAGGTCGCGCAGCAGCTTGGCCACGTGGCCGGTCGCCTTGACGTTGTACAGCGCGTGCTCGACCTTGCCCTGCTCGTCCACGATCACGGTGGACCGGATCACGCCGGTGACGGTCTTGCCGTACAGCTTCTTCTCGCCGAACGCGCCGTAGGCCTCCAGCACCTTCTTCTCCGGGTCGGACAGCAGGGTGACCTTGAGGTCCTCGGCCTCGCGGAACTTGCCGAGCTTCTCCGGCTTGTCCGGCGAGATGCCGATGACGTCGTACCCGGCCCCGGAGAAGACCTCCAGGTTGTCGGTGAAGTCGCAGGCCTGCTTGGTGCAGCCGGGGGTGAGCGCGGCCGGGTAGAAGTAGACGATCACCTTGCGGCCGAGGTGGCCGGCGAGGGACACCTCGTTGCCGTCGGCGTCGGGCAGGGTGAAGGCGGGCGCGGTGTCGCCGGGCTGGAGACGCTCACTCACGGGATTTCTCCTGGTGCTGGACGGGCGGTCGTACCACGGCAAACTTACCTCCGATGGTGGGTGGGGCCGCGCGGCCCCGCGTGCCAGCTGACACACTGGGTCAGTCGCACAGGACGAACGTCAGTGAATGGGGTGGCCCGAGTGGGCGAGGCGAGCAGTACGGACAAGTCGGCGCGGACGACCGCCCAGATCGAGGCGGACATCTCCCGGACCCGCACCCAGCTGGCGGCGACGCTGGACGAGCTCGCCGTGCGCGTGCACCCGACCACCATCTCGGCCCAGGTCAAGGCGAAGGCCGTGGCCGCCGTCGAGGAGAAGGCCGGCCGGGCGTACGTGGCCGCGAGCGGCCTGGTCGAGCAGGCCCGCGCGCAGTTCGTGGACGAGAAGGGGCAGCCGCGCAAGGAGCGGATCGTCCCGGCCGCGCTGGTCGGCGTCGGCCTGGTGCTGCTGGTCGCCTCGGCGCGCAAGCGCCGCAAGGGCTGAGCCGCGACCGCACCTTTTGGGCCGGGCATCCGCTGCCCGGCCCGTGCGCGTCCCGGCCCGTGACCGCCGGCTGCCGGCCCCCGGCCCGGGTCCGGCCGCCCGCATGACCGGGCTGGCGTCACACGCCGCGCCGGGGAGCGGTACCTTCGGGTCGTGAGTACGAACGACGAACCGACCCAGCAGTCCCTCTCCGCCGAGGCCGACTTGCCGCGTCACGACCGGCTGGGCGAGAAGCTGCCGATCAAGATGCTGCACGACCGCGTGCTGGTCAAGACCGAGGCCGGCGAGGGCGAGCGCCGCTCGACCGGCGGCATCCTGATTCCGGCCACCGCGGAGATCTCCAAGCGCTGCGCCTGGGCCGAGGCGGTCGCCGTCGGCCAGAGCGTGCGCTCCGTGGAGCCCGGTGACCGGGTCCTCTACGACCCCGAGGACAAGCTGGAGGTCGAGGTCCGCGGCGCCACCTACGTCCTCCTGCGCGAGCGCGACCTGCACGCCGTGGCCGCGATGCGCTTCGGCGACACCGAGGGCTCGACGGGCCTCTACCTGTAGGCGAAACGGGATCCTCCGGCGGGCCGCCGTGCCGTGGGCGCGGCGGCCCGCCGGCGCTTCCGGGGGCCTGTCGTGGCACGGTGGTAGCGTCGCGGACGGGGACGGGACGGACAGAGCACGACGGGGGGACGGCATGGGTACTTCTCTGATCGACTTCGGTGGGACGGCCTCGGAGGTCCGGGGGCTGGACGTGCGGTGGATCCACGGGTCGGAGTCGGCGAAGCACAACACCGATCCGGACATCCAGGTCCATGAGTACGACGAGCACACCTTCGTGCTGCGGCAGAACATGGCGGTGAACTACGAGGCGCCGTTCCTGTTCCTGCTGTTCGGCAACGAGCGGGCGGTGCTGATCGACACCGGGGCCACCGCGTCGGCGCAGTACTTCCCGCTGCGGGAGACGGTGGACGGGCTCGTCGGGGGCTGGCTGGAGCGGAACCCGAGGGACGGGTACGAGCTGCTGGTGCTGCACACCCACGGGCACGGCGACCATGTCGCGGGGGACGGGCAGTTCGCCGCCCGGCCGGACACCCGGCTGGTGCCGGCGGACCGGGACGCGGCCTGGGCGTTCTTCGGGTTCGACGAGGATCCGGACGCGGTGGCGCGGGTCGATCTCGGGGGCCGGGTGCTGGAGTGCCTGGCCACGCCGGGGCACCACGCGGCGGCGGTCACCTTCCACGACCCGTGGACCGGCTTCCTGCTCACCGGGGACACGGTCTACCCGGGGCGGCTGTACATCCAGGACTGGGCGGCGTTCGCGCGTTCGATCGGGCGGCTGGTGGACTTCTGCGAGGGCCGGGCGGTCACCCATGTGCTCGGGTGCCACATCGAGATGAGCGTGAAGCCGGGGGTCGACTACCCGATCCGCTACACCTACCAGCCGCACGAGGTCCCGCTGCAGCTGACCGTCGACCACCTGCGGGAGATCCGCGCGGCGATGGCGGAGATGGGGGACGTGCCCCGGCGGCGGGTGTTCCCGCTCTTCATCCTGTCGCCCGACGTCTGACGGACCGGGCTCCCGGCGGGCACGGTCGGACACGCCCTAGGATCCGCCCATGGGGATCAACGGGGCGGTTTCGATCGACGACGGGCAGCGGCGGGCGCGACTGGGGCGGCGGTTGCTGCTGGCGGCCGACGGGCGGGCGGCGCGGGTGGAGGAGGTGGCCGACGCGGTCGTCGGGCTGCACGCCTCCGACCCCGCGACGGTGTACCTGTCGGCGTGCGCGCGGCTGGGCGACCCGTCGGCGGCCGAGGTGGAGCGGGCGCTGTACGACGAGGTCTCGCTGGTGAAGCTGCTGTCGATGCGGCGGACGATCTTCGCGGTGACCGAGGAGTTCGCGCCGTACGTGAGCGCGGCGGCGGCGCGGCAGATCGCGGCCAAGGAGCGGGCGACGCTGCTGAAGCACCTCGCGGAGTTCGCCGAGGGGTGGAGCGAGGCGCGGCTGGCAGAGACCGAGCGGGCGGTGCTGGCGGTGCGCGGCGAGGCGACCACGGCCGAGTTGGGCGCGGACGTGCCGGCGCTGCGCGAGACGATGCTGATGTCGGCGGGCAAGCCGTACGAGGCGAAGCAGAGCGTGGGGAGCCGGCTGCTGCGGCTGCTGGCCTCGGACGGGCACGTGCGGCGCTGCCGGCCGCGCGGGTCCTGGCTGAGCAGCAGCTATCCGTGGGCGCCGGTGGCGCCGTGGCCGGACGTGCCGGTGCGGGAGGCCAAGGCGGAGGTGGTGCGGCGCTGGCTGGCGCGGTACGGGCCGGGCACCGTCGAGGACGTGAAGTGGTGGACCGGCTGGACGCTGGGGGACGTCCGCCGGGCGCTGGCCGACGTTGGCGCGGTGGAGGTGGCGCTGGACGGCGGTGCGGCGGGTCTGGTGCTGCCGGGGGACGAGGGGCCGGTGGCGGAGCCGGAGCCGTGGGCGGCGCTGCTGCCGTCGCTGGATCCGGCGGTGATGGGCTGGCGGGGCCGGGACTGGTACCTGCGGCCCGAGGACGTGCCGGCGCTGTTCGACCGGGCGGGGAACGCGGGGCCGACGGTGTGGTGGTGCGGCCGGGTGGTCGGCGGCTGGGCGCAGCGGGCGGACGGCGAGGTGGTGTGGCGGCTGTTCGAGGACGCCGGGGCCGAGGCGGAGGCGGCGGTCGCGGCGGAGGCGCGGCGGTTGGCGCTCTGGCTGGGGGCGGTCCGGGTGACGCCGCGGTTCCGTACGCCGCTGGAGCGCGGGCTGGTGGCCTGAGGGGCGTACCGGCTCGGACACGCCTCAGGCCGGGGGCGGGGTGTCGGGCTGGGCGGTGGCCGGGGGGCGGGTGGCGGGCGGCAGGACCGGGGTGCGGGTCGGGTCCGGGGTCCTGCCCGGGGCGGTGGTCGCCGGTCCGGCGGTGGGTTTGCCGGTGGTGGGCCGGGTGCTGGGGGTGGGCTGCGGAGGTGCGGGTTCCTGCGGGGTGGGCGCCGCGGGGGTGGTCGGTTCGGGGGCGGTGGTGGGGCGGTCGGGCTCCGGTGCCGGGACGGTCGGCTGCCGGGGGGTGGCCGGGGCGGCGGGGGCGGCCGGTGCCGCCGGGGCCTGGACGGTGCCGCCGTGGCCGCCGGTGCCGTCCGGGGCGGGTGAGGGGGCGGTGGGGGTGGTGGTCGCGGAGGCCGGAGCGGTGGTGGCCGGGGTGCCGGTCGGGCCGTTGTCGGCGGGTCGGCCGTTGCCTTCGGCGGGTTCGAGGTCGAAGGGCTGGACGGCGGTGCCCGCCAGGGCGTCGCCCATGTAGGCGGTCCAGATCCGGGTGGGGAAGGCGCCGCCGTTGATCCGGGCGTAGCCGGCGGTGCCGGCCAGTGGTTCCTTGGCGTGGGTCTTCGGGTTCTCCCGGAAGAGGCCGACGGTGGTCGCGAGCTCGGGGGTGTAGCCGGCGAACCAGGCGGAGAGGTTGGCGTCGGTGGTGCCGGTCTTGCCGGCGGCGGGCCGGCCGAGGCCGAGGGCGGCGGCGCCGGTGCCGCGGGTGCTGATGACCTCGCGCAGGACGTCGGTGACGGCGTCGGCGGTGCCCCGGTCGAGGGCGGTGGCGGTCTCGTGGCCGGGCAGGTCCGGTGCGTCGACGGGGCCGGTGCCGGGGGTGATGCGTTCGAGTTCGGCCACCGACCAGGGCCGGTGGGCCTCGCCGTGGTTGGCGAGGGCGGCGTAGACGGCGGCGAGGTCGAGGGCGCTGGGGGTGGCGGTGCCGAGGGTCATCGAGGTGTTGGCCGGGTCCATGCCGGAGACGTCGGCGGGGATGCCGAGCCGGATGGCGGTCTCCCGGACGTGGTCGAGCCCGGCGTCGACGCCGAGTTGCGCGTACACCGAGTTGACGGACTTGACCATGGCCTGGCGCAGGGTGACGGAGCCGTAGTCGAGGTCGTCCTCGTTGGGCGGTGCGTACGGGGTGGGGCCGTCGGTGACGGGGCGTTCGCTGGTGCCGTCGTAGCGGGTCTCGGTGCTGATCGGGCGGCCGTCGCCGCTGCTGTGGTGGGAGGTGAGGCCGGCGGCGAGGTCGATGGGTTTGAAGGTGGAGCCGATCTGGTTGTCCTGGCGCAGCGCGTCGTTGTAGGGCTGGGTGGCGTAGTCGGGGCCGCCGTGGACGGCGACGACGCGGCCGGTGGCGGGTTCGACGGAGGCGCCGGCGACCCGGACGTCGGTGTCGGTGTCGGGCCGGGCGGCGGGGTCGAGTTCCTCGGTGAGCTCGTCGTGGACGGCGCGGCTGAAGGCCTCCTGCTTCTGCTGGTCGAAGGTGGTGGTGATGCGCCAGCCGCCGGCCTTGAGGGTGGCGCTGTCGAGGATGCCGCTGCCGACCAGGTAGTCGTCGGCGACGCCGACCAGGTAGCCGGCCTGTCCGGCCAGGCCGGTGGTGGGCTGCGGGTCGATCGGGTCGGGGAAGGCGAGGGTGGCGCGTTCGGTGGCGCTGAGGAAGCCGAGCTGGACCATGCCGTCGAGGGTGTAGTGCCAGCGGGCGAGGGCCCGTTCGCGGTTGGCGGGGGTGGCGGTCTTCACGTCGTAGGCGCTGGGGGCCTGGAGCAGGGCGGCGAGGTAGGCGCTCTGCGGGAGGGTCAGTTCGGCGACGTCGACGTCGTAGTAGGCGCGGGCGGCGCTCTGGATGCCGTAGGCGCCGCGGCCGAAGTAGCTGGTGTTGAGGTAGCCGGCGAGGATCTCGTCCTTGTCGCGCTGCTGGTCGACCTTGAGGGCGATGAGGAGTTCGCGGCCCTTGCGCTCGATGGTCCGGCTCTGGGTGAGGTAGTAGTTCTTGACGTACTGCTGGGTGATGGTGGAGCCGCCCTGCATGCCCTGGCCGGTCAGGGTGTTCCAGCCGGCCCGGGCCATGCCCTTCAGGTCGATGCCGCGGTTCTGGTAGAAGGTGCGGTCCTCGGCGGAGACGACGGCCTGCCGGGTGCTGACCGGAACCTTGTCGATGGTGACGTCGGTGCGGTTGACGGCGCCGGTGCGGGCGATCTCGGTGACGCCGTCGGCGTAGAGGTAGATGTTGTTCTGGGCGACCGCCTGGGCGTTGGGGTCGGGCAGCGGCACGACGACGTAGAGCACGGCGAAGGCGCCGACGGCGAGCAGCAGTGCGGTGAGGGCGGCGCCGAGGGTGATCCGCCAGGTGGGCAGCAGCCGTCGCAGGAGCGGCAGGGCGCGGCGTGCCTCGCGGCGGGCGGCCCGTCTGGCCTGGCGGCTGGTGCGCAGGGTCATGCGGAGATTATGTGCTATTTGACTGTCGATCAGGGTCGTGGTGGCTCCGATCGGGTGGTGGAAAACCGGGTGCGGGCGGGGTTTCGCCGCAGTACGGTGAAAGGTGCAAACCAGATAGCGCAGCCACTTCGGGTTCCGGCCCGGTTGAGCTCCGCCCGCCCGGCCCGGGACCCCCGGGGCGGGAGCGGTCGGGGCCGGTCCGGCGTGCGCGGTCGCGGACAGGGGTCTCCCTGTGCCGCCATTTGTCGATAAGGAGACAATATGCAGAAGCTTGAGCCATTGCAGGCCGGGCTCCGTCCTCCCGATCCCGGCGGCGCGCGCGCCGCCCTGGGCCTGTACGCCGCCGTCGTCCGCGGCGCCTTCCGCCGCTTCTCCACCTACCGGGCCGCCACCCTGGCCGGCGCCTTCACCAACACCGTCTTCGGCTTCATCCTCGCCTACACCTTCGTCGCCCTCTGGCAGGCCCGTCCCGGCCTGGGCGGCTACGACGAGAGCGCCGCCGTCACCTACATCTGGGTCAGCCAGGCCCTGCTGATGACGGTGGCCGTGATGGGCGGCGGCTTCCAGGACGACGTCCAGGAGCGGTTCCGCAGCGGCGACATCGCCATCGACCTCTACCGCCCGGTGGACTTCCAGGGCTGGTGGCTGGCCACCGATCTCGGCCGGGCCGCCTTCCACCTGCTCGCCCGGGGCGTGCCGCCGACGCTCGCCGGTGCCCTGGTCTTCCACACCCGGATGCCCGAACATCCGCTGACCTGGGTGTTCTTCCTGCTGACGGTGCTGCTCGCGGTGGTGGTCAGCTTCGGTCTGCGGTTCCTCGTCTCGCTCACCGGCTTCTGGCTGCACGACTCGGAGGGGGTGCAGTCGGTGATGCTGGTGGTGTCGTTGTTCTTCTCCGGGATGCTGCTGCCGATCGCGCTCTTCCCCGGCTGGCTCGGCACCCTCGCCCCGCTGCTGCCCTGGGCGGCCCTGGTGAAGGTGCCCACCGACGTCTTCCTGGAGCGCGCCACCGGCACCGGCCTGCTCGGCGCGCTCGGCTTCCAGCTCGCCTGGGCCGCGGTGCTGCTCGCGGCCGGCCGGCTGCTCCAGCTGCTGGCGACCCGCAAGGTGGTGGTCCAGGGTGGCTGACCACGCCGTCATGGCCCGTGAGCCGCTGACCGGCCCCGACCGTGAGCCGCCGACCGCCCGGGCGGCCTGGGCGGTGCGCTCCTGGTGGCTCGCCGCCGGCATGTGGACCAGGGCGATCATGTCCTACCGGGCGTCGTTCGTGATGATGCTCGGCGCCAACCTCGTCGTCACCTTCCTGGACTTCGTCGTGGTCATCCTGATGTTCCAGCACACCGACACCCTCGGCGGCTGGGCCCTGCCCGAACTCGGCTTCCTCTACGGCACCTCGGCCCTCGCCCTCGGCCTGGCCAACCTCTTCGTCGGCTCGATCGACGCCCTCGGCGAGCGGATCCGCACCGGCACCCTCGACGTCATGCTGGTCCGGCCCGCGCCCGCGCTCGCCCAGCTGTGCGCCGAGCGGTTCTCGCTGCGCCGGCTCGGCCGGCCGCTCCAGGCGGCGGCCGTGCTGGTCTGGGCGCTGGTCGCGCTGGACGCCCGCTGGACCTGGGACCGGGTGCTGCTGGTGCCCGTCCTGGTGGTCTGCGGCACCCTCATCTTCTGCGCGATCTTCATCGGCTTCGCCAGCCTCCAGTTCTGGTGGGGCGAGGCCAAGGAGCTGCAGAACTCCTTCACCTACGGCGGCGCCACCCTGCTGCACTACCCGCCGACCGTGTTCGCCAAGGAGCTGGTCGCCGGCACCGTCTTCGGCGTGCCGCTGGCCTTCGTCAACTGGCTGCCCGCCCTGCGCATCCTCGACAAGCCCGACCCGCTGGGCCTGCCCGCCGCCTTCCAGTTCGCCTCGCCGCTGGCCGCCGCCCTGAGCCTGGCCGCCGCCGGACTGGCCTGGCGGGCCGGCCTGCGCGCCTACCGCGGCGCCGGCAGCTGATTCCTCATCTCGTCCGTTCAAAGGAAGACCCATGGCACTGATCGAACTCGACGACGTCCGCCGCACCTTCACCGTCCGCGCCAAGGCCGGCCGGCTGAAGCGGGAGAAGCGCGAGGTGCGCGCCGTCGACGGACTGACCTTCACCGTTGGGGCCGGTGAGTGCGTCGGCTACATCGGCCCCAACGGCGCCGGCAAGTCCACCACCATCAAGATGCTCACCGGCATCCTCGTCCCCACCTCCGGACGGCTGCGCGTCGCCGGCGTCGACCCGGCCCGTGAACGGGTCGCGCTGGCCCGCCGGATCGGCGTCGTCTTCGGACAGCGCACCACCCTGTGGTGGGACCTCCCGCTGCGCGACTCCTACGAACTCGCCCGCCGGCTCTACCGGATCCCCGACCAGCGATATCGCGCCAACCTGGAACGCTGCGTCGAGCTGCTCGACCTCGGCGCACTGCTCGACACGCCCGTGCGCCAGCTCTCGCTCGGCCAGCGGATGCGCGGCGACCTCGCCGCCGCCCTGCTGCACGACCCGGCCGTGCTGTACCTGGACGAGCCGACCATCGGCCTGGACGTGGTCAGCAAGGCCAAGGTGCGCGACTTCCTGCGCGAGGTCAACCGCGACCGCGGCACCACCGTGCTGCTCACCACGCACGACCTCACCGACATCGAGCAGCTCTGCGGCCGGGTCATGGTGATCGACCACGGCCGGGTGGTCTACGACGGCGGCCTCGAAGGCCTGCACGCGGCCGGTGACAGCGAGCGGACCCTGGTGGTCGACCTGGCCGAGGCCTGCCCGCCGATCGAGGTGCCCGGTGCCCGGGTGGTCCGGGTCGAGGGCCCGCGCCAGTGGCTGGCCTTCCCCGCCCAGCAGAGCGCCGCGCCCGTGGTGGCCTCCGTGGCGGCCCGCTACCCGCTGGTCGACCTCTCGGTGCGCGAACCCGCCATCGAGGACGTGATCGCCAGGATGTACGCGGAGGTCGCCATCGGCTGAGCGTTCGACCGGCGCGCGGGTGTCCGGAGCCGCTCGCTCGTGCGGGTGGCGGACGTGACCCCGCGCCGCGCCGCCTAGTTGACCGTTGCATCGCCCGGCGCACGCCGCCCGCCCCGTTCCGCGGGCGGTGTGCGCCGGGCACCGTCCTGGCGGACCCGCGCACCGGAGGGCAGCGCCCGATGACCGTACCCGACGTGACCGTGGTGATCGCGGTCTACAACACCATGCCGTACCTGACCGCCTGCCTGGACTCGCTCGTCCGGCAGAGCATCGGGCACGCGCGCATGGAGGTGGTCGCGGTCGACGACGGCTCCATGGACGGCGGCGGCGCGCTGCTGGACACCTACGCGGCCCGCCACCCCGGGCTGTTCCAGGTGGTCCACCAGGCCAACTCCGGCGGTCCGGCCGCCCCGACCAACCGCGGCCTGGCACTGGCCCGCGGCCGGTTCGTGTTCTTCCTCGGCGCCGACGACTGGCTCGGCGACGAGGCGCTGGAGCGGATGGTGGCCTCCGCCGACGCCTGGGACTCGGACGTGCTGATCCCCAAGCAGGTCGGGGTGAACGGGCGGCTGGTCCCGCAGGGCATCTTCGACGCCACCGCCGCCTCGGTCGGCTTCGAGGACTCCGCGCTGGCCTGGGCGCTCGCCGACACCAAGCTGTTCCGGCTGGACCTCGTCCGGCGGCACAACCTGGCCCGCAAGGAGGAGCTGAAGGTCTACTCCGACCAGCCCTTCACCCTCGCGGCCTGCCTGCGGGCCCGCCGGATCTCCGTGCTCGCCGACTACGACCACTACTTCCTGGTGCTGCGCGAGGACCGCGGCAACGTCACCCAGCGGGCCGGGGCGCTGGACCGGATCCGGGGCGTCGCCGCGGTGCAGTGGGTGGCCGCCGAACTGGCCGCGCCCGGGCAGCTGGACGCGATCAAGGCGCGGCACTTCGGCTGGGAGGTGCCGCAACTGCTCCAGGCCGACCTCCTGGCGCTCGACGCGGGGCTGCGCGAGGAGGTCTGCGCCGGGGTCGGCGAACTCGTCCGGCGGTTCGCGGCCCACGAGGTGTACCACCGGCTCGCCGCGGCGGACCGGGTCCGGCTGGAGCTGGCGGCCACCGGGAAGTACGGCGCGCTGTGCGAGCTGATCGCCCACGAGGCGGAGCACGGCGCGCCGCCGGTGGTGACCGAGGACGGGGCGGACGGGGTGCGGCGGCGGTACGCGGGCTACCCGGCGTTCCGGGACGGCGCGGTGGGGCTGGCGGACGAGCTGTTCCTGCTGGGGGAGGAGGCGGTGGCGTCCTCGGGGGAACCGGGCGCGCCGCCGCCGACGCTGGTGCAGCAGCTGTGGCGCGGGGCGGTGCCCGTCCGGGTGCGCCGCCGGCTGCGCCGCTACCCGGCCTGGCGCCGGCTGGCGAACGCGGTGGCCGGCTCCGGCTCCGGCTCCGGTCCCGCCGCGAACGGGGGCCGCCGGTGAACCCGCTCGCCGTCCGGCCGCCCGCGGACCGCCCGCTCGACATCTGCGTGGTGGGCCTCGGCAAGCTCGGCCTGCCGCTCGCCGTCCAGTTCGCCGCCAAGGGCCACCGGGTGACCGGCGCCGACGTCGCCCCGCCGGTCGTCGAGACCGTCAACCGGGGCCGGCCGCCGTTCCCCCGGGAGGCGGGTCTGGACGAGGCGCTCAAGCGGGTGGTCGCCGACGGGCGGCTGCGCGCCACCACCGACACCGCGGCGGCCGTCGCCGGGGCCGAGGCCGTCGTGCTGGTCGTCCCGCTGGTCACCACCGCCGCCGGCGCGCCCGACTTCACCCTGCTCGACGCCGCCACCGACGCCGTCGCGGCCGGGCTGCGCCGGGGCGCGCTGGTCAGCTACGAGACCACCCTGCCGGTCGGGGTCACCCGGGGCCGCTGGGCGCCGCGGCTGGCGGCCGGCTCCGGGCTCGTCCCCGGGCGGGACTTCGCGCTGGTCTTCAGCCCCGAGCGGGTCCGCACCGGCCGGGTCTTCGCCGACCTGCGCCGCTACCCCAAGCTGGTCGGCGGGACCGACCCGGCGGCCACCCGGCGCGGCGCCGAGTTCTACCGGGCCGTGCTGGACTTCGACCCGCGCCCGGAGCTGGACGCGCTGGGCCGGCCCAACGGCGTCTGGGAGCTGGAGTCCGCCGAGGCCGCCGAGTTCGCCAAGCTCGCCGAGACCACCTACCGGGACGTCAACATCGCGCTGGCCAACCAGTTCGCCCGGTACGCGGACCGGATCGGGGTGGACTTCGCGGCCGTCGCGGACGCCTGCAACTCGCAGCCGTTCAGCCATCTGCACCGGCCGGGCATCGCGGTCGGCGGCCACTGCATCCCGGTCTACCCGCGGCTCTACCTGTGGAACGACCCCTCGGCGACGGTGGTCCGCGCGGCGCGGGCGGCCAACCTGGAGATGCCGGCGTACGCGGTCGGGGTGCTGGACGGCGCGCTGGACGGCGGGCTCGCCGGGCAGGGCGTGCTGGTGCTCGGGGCCGCGTACCGGGGCGGGGTCAAGGAGACCGCCTACTCGGGGGTGTTCCCGCTGGTCGAGGCGCTGCGGACGGCCGGGGCGCGGCCGTACGTGGCCGACCCGCTCTACCTGGCCGGGGAACTGACGGCCCTGGGCCTGCCCGGGTACGCCGGCGAGCCGGTGGCGGCGGCGGTGCTCCAGGCGGACCACCCGGAGTACCGGGAGCTGGCACCCGCCGACCTGCCGGGCGTCCGGGTGCTGCTGGACGGGCGGCGGTGCACCGACCCGGCCCGGTGGGCGGGCGTGGACGGGGTGCGCCGGATCGTGCTCGGGGGCGCGTGACATCGCGTCCGCGTGGGTTCCTCCGGTGCCGGGAGGCTTCGCGCGGGCAGGCGTGGCGGCCGCCCGGCGCGCGACAACCGGGCGCGCCGTCCGTTCGCGCCGGGCAGCGGGCAGACTGGCGGGGTGAGCGACGAAGCCTTCAGCGGGACCGGCCCCGGGATGCGGTTCACCGCGGCCGACGAGGAGAAGAGACGCGGCGTCCGCCGGATGAAGACCATCGCGACCGGCCTGCTGGCCTTCGCGACCCTGGTCTTCGCCCTGGCGACCTGGGCGAAGGCGGCCGGCGCCGGCGCCTGGGCGGGCTATCTGGCCGCCGCCGCCGAGGCGGGCATGGTCGGCGCGCTGGCCGACTGGTTCGCGGTGACCGCGCTGTTCCGCCGCCCCTTCGGCCTGCCCATCCCGCACACCGCGATCATCCCCACCAAGAAGGACGCCTTCGGCCGCTCGCTCGGCGACTTCGTCGGCGAGAACTTCCTCTCCGGCCAGGTGGTGCGCGGCCGGCTCGCCGCGCTCGGCATCGCCCGGCGGCTCGGCGAGTGGCTGGCCGCGCCCGGCAGCGCCGAGCGGGTCACCAAGGAGGCCTCGGCGGCGCTGCGCGGGGTGCTCGCCGTGCTGCGCGACGACGACGTGCAGGCGGTGGTCGCCGAGGCGGTCACCCGCCGGGCCGCCGCCACCTCGGTCGCCGAGCCGGCCGGCCGGATGCTCGGCAAGGTGGTCGCGGACGGCGGCCACCACGGGGTGGTCGACCTGATCACCGTCCGGGCGCACGACTGGCTCACCGAGAACCACGCCGAGGTGGTCCAGCGGGTCACCCAGAAAACCCCCGGCTGGACCCCGAAGTTCATCGACCACCAGGTCGGCGAGCGGGTCTACAAGGAGCTGATGCGGTTCGTCACCGACATACGGGACGACCGGCAGCACCCGGCGCGCGGCGCGATCGACAAGTTCCTCGCCGACTTCGCCACCGAGCTGCAGACCGATCCGGAGACCATCGCGCGGGTCGAGCGGGCCAAGGGCGAGCTGCTCGCCCGGCCCGAGGTGCAGGACCTCATCGCCTCCACCTGGGCCGCCGTCCGCTCGCTGGTGCTGAACGCCGCCGAGGACGAGGAGAGCGAGCTGCGCCGGCGCATCCGCGAGGGCGTGCGCAGCTTCGGTACGCGCCTGGCCACCGACGCCAAGCTCCAGGCCAAGGTGGACGGCTGGCTCCAGGACGCCGCCCAGTACCTGGTCGACACCTACCGGGCCGAGATCACCTCGCTGATCTCCGAGACGGTGGCGGGCTGGGACGCCGAGGACGCCTCGCGCAAGATCGAGGCCAACGTCGGCCGGGACCTCCAGTTCATCCGGATCAACGGCACGGTGGTCGGCGCGCTGGCCGGGCTGCTGATCCATACCGCGGCGGTCGCCCTCGGCGGCTGAGCCCGGTCTGCTTATCCTTGCCAGCACCGCTCAAACGCGCGTAGAACCCAGAGAAGGGCACCACCGTGGTCCAGCCGGACGGAAGTCGGAACGGAACCCCCAGCGCCAGCACCCCCGCGGCCCCCGCGGACCGCTCCATCGAGGCGTTCATCGCCGCGATGCCCAAGGCGGAACTGCACGTCCACCACGTCGGGTCGGCCTCGCCGCGCGTGGTGGCCGAGCTGGCCGCCCGCCACCGGGGCCGGGCCAAGGTGCCCGCCGACCCGCTGGCCCTCGCCGAGTACTTCACGTTCACCGACTTCGCGCACTTCATCGAGGTCTACCTGAGCGTCGTGGACCTGATCCGCGACGCCGAGGACGTCCGCGCCCTGACCTACGGCGTCGCCGAGGACATGGCCCGGCAGAACATCCGCTACGCCGAGCTGACCGTCACCCCGTACTCCTCGGTCAGCCGGGGCATCCCCGACGTGGCCTTCATGGAGGCCATCGAGGACGCCCGGGTGCGCGCCGAGAAGGACCTCGGGGTGGTGCTCCGCTGGTGCTTCGACATCCCCGGCGAGGCCGGTCTGGCGGCCGCCGAGGAGACCGCCCGGCTCGCCGTCGACCTCGCGCCCGAGGGCCTGGTCAGCTTCGGCCTCGGCGGACCGGAGATCGGCGTGCCGCGCCCGCAGTTCAAGCCCTACTTCGACCGGGCGCGGGCGGCGGGCCTGCGCAGCGTCCCGCACGCGGGCGAGACCACCGGGCCGCAGACGGTCTGGGACGCGCTGCGGGTGCTCGGCGCCGAGCGCATCGGCCACGGCACCCGGGCGGTCGACGACCCGGCGCTGCTCGACCACCTGGGCGAGCACCGGATCCCGCTGGAGGTCTGCCCGACCTCCAACATCGCCACCCGCGCGGTGGAGCGGATCGAGGACCACCCGATCAAGCGGATGGTCGACGCCGGGCTGCTGGTGACCGTCAACAGCGACGACCCGCCGATGTTCGGCACCGACCTCAACACCGAGTACGCGGTGGCGGCCCGGCTGCTCGGCCTGGACGAGGCCGGGGTGGCCGCGCTGGCGAAGAACGCGGTGGAGGCGTCCTTCCTCGACGCGCCGGGCAAGGCCCGGCTGGCGGGCGGGATCGACGCCCACCTGGCGCGGTGGCGCCAGGCCTGACCTGCGGATTACCGCTCTCCGGGGCCCCGTCGGCAACAGCCGGCGGGGCCCTTGGTCTCGATGGCGCCGCTCACTCGTTCGAGTGGCGCCATGAGGTGGCGCCAAAAAGGCTCGACATGGCGCCACTGGTGTGCCATTCTCTAGCCATGGATCTCACGCCGTACGTCGACAACCTCCGGCACGAGCTCGCGGTGGCCGCGGGCGCGGGCGGGGACGAAGCGCGCGCCCTGGCCGAGCGCCTGACCCTGCCGCTGGAATCGGCCGTCAGACTCATGCTGCTGAACGCGCTCTCCGACGCCATGGGGGAGGTGACGCGGGAGCTGGCGCCGGGTTCGGTGGACGTCCGGCTGCGCGGGTTGGACCCGGAGTTCGTGGTCGCGGCGCCGCCGGGCGGCGATGCGTTCCACGACAGCGAGCCGGCCGGCGCCGGGCTGGTGCCACCGGTGCCACCGCTGGCGCCATCCATGGCGCCCTCCGTCCCGGCCGGCGGTCCGGGCGAGGCGGCCGACGACGGCAACACCGCCCGGATCAACTTCCGGCTCCCCGCCCACCTCAAGGCCCGGGTCGAGGAGGCCGCCGGGCAGGAGGGGCTCTCCGTCAACGCCTGGCTGGTCCGGGCCGTCGCCGCCGCGCTGGACCCGGGCGCCCCCGTGCGGCCCGAGCCGCGGACCAGGCGTGCCGTCGGCCAGGGCTTCACCGGCTGGGTCCGCTGATCCGCCCACGCGTTTCCACCCGCCCACCCACTACTCCACCCTTTCCACCTGCGAAGACGCAGGGCAGAGCCACGAGGACGGGACAGTCATGCCTTCTTTCGACACCCCCAACCCGATCAGCGTCACCCTGGAGTTCGACATCGGCTCGGCGCGGATCACCGCGGCCAAGCGCACCGACACGGTTGTGGAGGTCCGCCCGGCCGACCCGGCCTCCGAGGTGGACGTCCGGATCGCCGAGCAGACCAAGGTCACCTGCGTCGACGGCGCGCTGGTCCTCAAGGCCCCGAAGAAGCGGTCGATCTTCGGCCGGGCGGGATCGATCGACGTCGAGATCGAGGTGCCGGCCGGCTCCGAGATCCGCGGCGACGTCCCGATGGGCGACTTCCTGTTGGAGGGCGTCTTCGGCGACTGCCGGCTGAAGACCTCGGTCGGCCGGATCCAGGTCGACGAGGCGGCCGCCGTCCACCTGCGCAGCGACCACGGGGAGGTCCGGCTGCGGCGGGCCGACGGGGACGCCGAGGTGCTGTCCTCCGGGCGGATCGAGCTCACCAGCGTCGCGGGTTCCCTGACGGTCAAGAACCTCAACGGCGAGACGGTCGTCGGGCAGGTCGGCGGCGAGCTGCGGGCCAACTCCTCCAACGGCGCCATCACCGTCGGCACCGCGCTGGCCGGGGTGGACGCCAAGTCCGCCCACGGCACCATCCGGATCGGCGAGGTGGTCCGCGGCCGCACCGTGCTGCAGACCTCCATCGGGGACTTGGAGATCGGCATCCGGGAGGGCACCGCGGCCTGGCTCGACGTGCACACCAAGGTCGGCGGCGTCCGCAACGAGCTGGAGTCCTCGGACACGCCGGGCGAGGCCCTGGAGACCCTCGAGGTGCGGGCCCGTACCCAGCTCGGCGACGTCGTCATCCGGCGCGCCTGACCGCCGCCGGCCGATCACAGAACAGGGGGAGTGACCGACATGACCATCACCAGCACGCTCGGGCCGGGCACGGCGATCTCCGCCGTCGGGCTGACCAAGGCCTACGACGGGCGGACCGTGCTCGACGGCATCGACCTGAGGGTCCCCGAGGGCACCGTGTTCGCGCTGCTCGGGCCGAACGGCGCGGGCAAGACCACCGCCGTGGAGATCCTTTCCACGCTCGTCCCGGCCGACGCGGGGGCCGTCCGGGTGGCCGGCCACGACGTGGTCCGCGAGGCCGACCGGGTGCGCGCCGCGATCGGCGTCACCGGGCAGTTCTCGGCGGTGGACGACCTGCTCACGGCCGAGGAGAACCTCCTGCTGATGGCGGACCTGCACCACCTCGCCCGCCGGGAGGGGCGGCGGCGGGCGGCGGAGCTGCTGCGGCGCTTCGACCTGACCGGGTTCGCCGCCAAGTCCGCGAGCACCTTCTCCGGCGGGATGCGGCGCAAGCTGGACCTCGCGATGACCCTGGTCGGCGACCCCCGGGTGATCTTCCTCGACGAGCCGACCACCGGGCTGGACCCGCGCAGCCGGCGCACCATGTGGGAGCTGATCGAGGGCCTGGTCCAGGAGCAGGGCGTCACCGTCTTCCTGACCACCCAGTACCTGGAGGAGGCCGACCACCTGGCCGACCGGATCGCCCTGCTGGACGGCGGCCGGATCGTCGCCGAGGGCACGGCCGAGGAGCTCAAGCGGCGCATCCCCGGCGGTCACCTCCGGCTCCGCTTCGCCCGCCCCGCCGACCTCGCCGCGGCCACCGCCCTGTTCGACTACGCCGGCGCGGACGCCGAGGCGCTCACCCTGTCGATCCCCGGCGACAACTCGATCGTCACGGTGAAGGCCGTCCTCGACGCCCTCGACAACGCGGCCGTCCGGGCCGAGTCGCTCACCGTCCACACACCCGACCTCGACGACGTCTTCCTGACCCTGACCGCGGAGGGGGCCGCCCGATGAGCACCGTGTCCTATGCCGTCACCGACTCGCTGACGATGCTGCGGCGCAACCTCAAGCACGCCCAGCGCTATCCGGCCATGACCTTCTCGGTCGTGCTGATGCCGGTGATGATCCTGCTGCTCTTCAACTACGCCTACGGCGACGCCCTGGGCGCGGGCATCGGGGGCGGCGACTACATCGACTACGTGACGCCCGGCATCGTGCTGATGGCGGCGACCGCCGGGTCGCTGGTGACGGCGGTCGGGGTCTGCGTCGACATGACCGAGGGCATCGTCAACCGGTTCCGGACCATGGCGATCGCGCGCTCGGCCTTCCTGGCGGGGCACGTGCTCGGCAGTGTCCTCCAGACCATGCTGGGCCTGCTGATCGTCGTCGCGGCCGCCTTCGCGATGGGCTTCCGCCCCGACGCCGGTCCGCTGGAGTGGTTGGCGGCGGCCGGGCTGCTGCTCTTCCTGACGCTCGCGCTGACCTGGGTGTCGGCCGGCATCGGCCTGGTCGCCAGGACGCCGGAGAGTGCGAGCAACCTGCCGCTGCCGCTGCAGTTCCTGCCCTTCGTCGGCAGTGCGATCGTGCCGCCGGAGTCGATGCCCACCGCTCTGCGCTGGTTCGCGGAGTACCAGCCGTTCACGCCGCTCATAGAAACCCTGCGGGGGCTGCTGATGGGCACGGCCATCGGGTCGAGCGCGCTCGTCTCCCTGGGCTGGTGCACCGCCCTCACCGTCGGCGGCTACCTCTGGGCCCGCGCCACCTTCCGCCGTCCGGCCAAGCGCTGACGGCAGGTGGGCGCGGGGTCCGCGGCCGCCGCAGGGACGGGCGGCGGCCGCGGGCCTGAACAACCGGACGGCGCGCCGGGCTACCCCTGGCGGGGGAGCCGGAGGGCCAGGCCGTCGAGGATGACGTTCAGGCCGTAGGCGAACTTGGCGTTCCGCAGGCCGGCCGGGTCCGTGACGGCGCCGGCCGCGGCCTCGGCGAAGGCCTCGGCCAGGAACTCGTGCCCGGCCACCGCCTCCTGGGCGGAGGGCATGAGGCGGGCGATGAACTCGACCTCGGTCTGGCCGCTCCGGATGACCGTGGTCAGGAAGGCGGCCTCGGTGGTGCTCATCCCGAGGACGTAGGAGAGCACGGTGTCGATGGCCCGTGACGGCTCCGGGAAGCCGGCGGCCGAGAACAGCGCGGCCATCCGCTCGGAGAGGGTGACCAGGTTGGGGCCCAGGTAGACGAGCCCGGCCTGGCCGATGACGGACCCCAGCCAGCGGTGGCGCAGCGTGGTGGCCCGGAAGGCCTCGCAGGTCGCGATGACATCGGCCCGCCAGTCGGAGGCGCGGGGGTCGGGGACGGGGATCTCGCCGAAGACCTCGTCCAGCGCGAGTTCGATCAGTTCGTCCTTGGTGGCGACGTGCCGGTAGAGGGAGGTCGCGCCGGCGTTGAGGCGGGCACCGAGCTTGCGCATCGAGAGCGCCTCGACCCCGTCGGCGTCGAGCATGGCGATCGCCTCGCGGACGATCACGCCCCGGCTGAGCGCGGGTGGTTCGGGCTCGCGCTGCCGGCGGGCCCACACGGACGGGATCGGGTTCGTCTCGGCGGCCATCGGCCGGTCCTCCCTTGCTGGAAGCAGTCTCAGAACAGAAGCAGTCTCAGAACATCCATGCGTACATCGTTCGCAGGAAGCGTACAGGAAACAGGATTGCGCACACTGTTCCTCACTGCGTACAGTGTGCGCATCAGCGGAACATCGTACGCACCGTCGTACTTCGGAGGGGAAGAAATCATGGAAGGCCGTAATCCGCGGCGCTGGTGGATCCTGGTCGTGCTGTGCCTCAGCACGCTCGTCCTGGTGGTCGACGGCATGGCGCTGACCGTGGCGGTGCCGTCGATGACCGAGGACCTGAAGGCCACCGCACAGGACACGCAGTGGATCCTCGACTCCTACATCCTGGTCTTCGCCGGCCTGCTGCTGACCTCCGGAAGCCTCGGCGACCGGTTCGGCCGACGGAAGATCATGATCATCGGCCTGCTGCTCTTCGGGGTGGCCTCACTGGCGGCGACGGTCTGCACCAACCCCGGTGAGGTCATCGCGAGCCGGGTGGCGATGGGCGTCGGCGGAGCGCTGATCATGCCCTCGACCCTGTCGATCCTCATCACCGTCTTCGAGGAGGACGAGCGGGGCAAGGCCATGGCGGCCTGGGGCTCGGTCTCGATGCTCGGCCTGGTCGGCAGCCCGGTGCTCGGCGGTGTGCTGATCGACCACTTCTCCTGGCACTCGATCTTCTTCATCAACGTGCCGGTGGTGGTGCTGGCGATCACCGCCGCGCTGGTCCTGATGCCCGAGTCCAGGGGGCCTTGGCAGAAGCCGGACCCGCTGGGCGCGGTCCTCTCGGCGGTCGGCATGACGGCGCTGATCTGGTGGATCATCGAGATCCCGAAGCACGGCGCGTTCGGCGGCAACTCGCTGATCTCCCTGACGGTGGCGGTCGTGGCCCTCGGCGGCTTCGTGGTCTGGCAGAACGTGGCGGCGGAGCCGATGGTGCCGCTGGCGCTGTTCAAGAAGCGCAACTTCAGCGGCGGTTCGCTCTCGCTGACCCTGGTCCAGATCGGCAACGGCGGCCTGCTGCTCGTGCTCACCCAGTACCTGCAGTTCGTGCTGGACTACTCGCCGGTCAAGGCGGGCCTGGCCTTCGTGCCGATGGCGGTCGCCGCGCTGATCGGCAACGGCGCCGGCGCGGGCCTGACGGCCAAGATCGGCTTCCGGCCGCTGGTCCTGGTCGGCATGGCGATGATGGCCGGCTCGTTCGTCCTGCTCAGCACGGTCGACGCGGACACCGGCTTCACCGTCCCGGCGGTGGCGCTGGCCCTGCTCGGCCTGGGCGCCGGCCTCGCGATGCCGGCCGCCGTCGGCGCGCTGATGGGGGAGATCCCGCCGGAGAAGGCGGGCGTCGGCTCGGCCCTGAACGACACCATCCAGCAGGCGGGCACCGCGCTCGGCATCGCGATCCTCGGCTCGCTGCTGGCCAGTGGCTACGCCGACAAGATGCCGGCGGGCTCCTCCGAGCAGGCCAGGCAGTCGATCCTCGGCGCGCTGACCGAGGCCGGGGCCCAGGGTGACGCGGGCCTGGCCCACGCGGCCCGGGAGGCGTTCACCTCGGCGATGTCCACCACCCTCACGGTGAGCGCGGCGGGCGTCCTGGCGGCGGCCCTGCTGGCGGCGGTGGTGCTGCGGAACAAGAAGGTGGGCGCCGCGGAGGCCCCGCAGGAGGACCTCGCCGAACTGGCGGTGTGACGCCGGCGGGCGAACGCGGCGAGGGCCGGCACCCCGGGGAGGGGGCCGGCCTTCGCCGCGTCGGCGCAGCCGGGGGCTACAGGACGATGTAGTCCGCCTTGTCGTTCCAGTTGCCGCCGTACGGGTAGCTCAGGCTCGTGAAGTCGTAGCAGTTGCCGTTCCACAGGTAGACCGAGGGGTCCGGCTGCAGGGTGCGGTCGTCGTAGACCGTCATGTCGCCGCTGGAGCGGAACACGCAGGCGGAGCTGGCCATGTCGCGGAACGACCAGTCGGAGAGGTACTTGGTGCCCGGCTGCGACCAGCGCAGCAGGGAGCCGGAGAAGTTGGAGTGCTCCCAGAGGCAGGCCCAGCCGGAGCCGCAGTCGGAGGTCGCCTGCGGCGACAGCACGATGCCGGCGGCTGCGGCCGGTGCGGCCTTCGTGGCCTGGGCGAGCGCCGGGTCGATGGTGGCGAGGGCCTTGTCGGCCTCGGCGACGCTGTCGTGGCAGTAGACGGCGCCGCCCGTCACCTCGGTGCAGACGCGGGCGCCGTCCCAGCCCTTGGCCAGGTCGATCTGCCGGCCCTTGTAGGTGGCGATCACCGGCTTGGACGGTGTTGCCTTCGTCGAACCGGCGGACTGCTGGGCGTCGGCGGACGGGGCCGCCGGCGCGGGTGTCGCCGTGGCCGCCGGGGCCGCCAGCGCGAGCGCGCCGGCGGCTGCGGTGACGACGGCGAGCATGCGGAAGGAACGCACGGTCAACTTCTCCCCTGATGAGTCGTGGCAGGACTGTGCTGCCACGACCCAACGCCGGATCCGCCGTTCGCACAATAGTTCCGACGAGGACCGGTCAATGGCTGGCCGAATTGGCTCAGTGGCTTGATTCCGCAGCCTCCACGCGAGTCGCCTGGCCGAGGGTGTTGACGATGCCCTGGGCGAGGACGGCGGTGGACTCCACCTCGTCCCCGGCCTTGCCCCACACGCTGTCCTGCACCAGGACGGTCCGGGTGCCGAGCAGCCGCAGGGTCGCCCGGTCGAAGATCCACTCGAAGCGCCGGCCGTCGTTCACCCGGGCCACCGCCACCCCGCGCCGCCCGGTGGCGTCGACCGCGTCGTCCACGGCCACCACCCCGGGGATGCGCGCGGCGGCGCGGTAGAGCGCCGAGCCCACCTGGGGAGGGAGGACCGAGTCGCGCAGGAGGTCGCCGATGGTGATGAAGGCCTCGTGGTCCGCTCCGGCGGTCGATGCCGAACCGGAGCCGTGGTTCGGCCGGGCGTCGGCGTAGACCAGCTTCAGCAGGGCGTCGGGGTCGGTCGGCAGGGTGGACAGCAGGCGGTAGGTCGGGGAGTACAGCGAGCCGTGGTCGACGGCGGGGAGCTTGGCATCGGCGCCGTCGCGGCGCTGGAGGCCGGCGCGGCTGCCGTCCACGGCGGTCCAGCGCTCGGTGGTGGCCGTGGTGGCGGTGGGCGCCATGGTGCCGTCGGGGGCCTCGGACAGCGTGGTGGTGTGGGCGACCGTCCTGAGGTAGGTGAACTGGTTGTCCTGGGCGGGGGACTGCGGCTGGCCGTAGGCGACCTTGGCGATCCGGTCGAGGAGTTCGACGGAGGCGGCGGTGGCGGGTGGGGCCGGGTCCTGCGAGGAGGAGGTGTCGGGGGCGAGGGTGACGGCGGTGATGGCGGCGGCGCTGGCGACGGCGGCCACGACGACCAGGCCGCGCCAGCGGGTGGTGAGGGCGGAGAAGGGGCGGGGCCGGTCGAACTCGGCGAGCAGCATGTCGCGGCGGGTGGCCAGTTGGGAGGGGGAGGGTTCCGGGTGGGGCGGCGGGGGGAGCAACCGGGCGAGTTCACGGCGCTCGCTGTGTTCGTTCCACTCGGAGTGGTCGGTGCGTGTGTTGCTCATGGCCGCCTTTCCTGGTGGTGGCCCACGGACTGATGGCTGATGGCGAGGCCGGCGGGAGCCGAGGAGGTGCAGGGGGCCCGGCGTGGTGCGGGCGGATCCTCGGCGTCGACGATCCGGCGGAGCTTGTCCCGGACGCGCGAGAGCCGGGAGCGGACGGTGCCGACGGGTATGCCGAGGGCCTGGGCGGCCTCGGCGTAGCCGAGCCCGGACCAGACGACGAGCGTGAACACCTCCCGCTCCGGGCCGCCGAGCTGGTCGAGCGCGCGGACGGCGGCCGCGGCCGTGCTGGCGTCGGTGATCCGGCTGACCACTTCGTCGGCGAAGTCGGGGATCGGATCGCGCCGGGGGAGCCGGGACATCGCGTCCCGGTGCCGGCGCGCGGTGCGAGCGGTGTTGCGGAGCACATTGGTGGCGATGGCCAGCAGCCAGGCGCGGGGGTGGAGGACCTCGTCGCGGAGCTTCCTGCGGAGCCGCCAGGCTTCGAGGAAGGTGAGGGAGACGATGTCGTCCGCGAGGTCGCGGTCCCCGGTGGATCTGTACGCGTGCGCGAAGACCGTGCGAGCGTGCTGATCGTAGAGCTCGGCGAAGAGCTGCCGCTCGCCGGCCTGCGTCTGCTTACTGGACAAGGAGGACTCCACGCAGAACTGGTGTCCGCAAGGCGGGGGTGGTTCCAAAGAAGTTTGAGGAGGTGCGGGAGAGGAAGAGGAGAAGGCCGACGTTGAGGGTGGGATGATATTCGGTCATAAGGTTTGCCCGATGCGGGGAGTTGGGGGTGGCGCGGGTGCGCCGGTGGATGTGGTGGACCGTGGCCGCGGTCTGCGCGGCGGCCGGGATCGGCCTGGCGGCGGTCGCGGTGCTGGGGGACCTGGAGAACGCGGACAAGATCGCGAGCGTGACCGGTGCCGTCGTCGCGCTGGCCGGTGTTCCGCTGACCCTGCTCGGACTGCGGCGGCCTGCCGGGCCTGCGGTCCCGGACGGGAACGTGCGGGAGGTGCGGGTGCAGGCCGCGCAGGGCGGCATCGCCGCGGCCGGCAGCATCACCGCCGCTGATGCCGCTCCCGGGGGCGGCGCCGCGGACGGGGTCGACAAGCGCGACGTGCGCGCCACCGGTCCCGGTTCGATCGCCGCCGGCGGCGACATCGTCGGCATCGACCTGAACGGGCGGCGCTCGTGACCCGTGGCCTGCCTTGGAAGAAACCGCGCACGGGGCAGTCGGTCGCCGAACTGGCGGTGCCGAGGCCGTCCTCCTCGCGGGAGGTCGCGGCCTCCGGCGAGGGCGCGGTCGGTGCCGGAGGTGACATAGCCCATGCCGCACTCGGTGAGCAGAGCAGTGTCGAGCACACCGAGATGCGGGCCGACAGCACCGGCAGCCGCGGAAGGATCCACCAGGCCGGCAGGGACATCCACCACCACGAGCACCACCACGCGCCGCCGCCCGCCGCCGCGCAGTCGTCGCTGGCGGCGTTGGCTCCTCCTCCGGCTGTCCCGGCGGGTTTCACCGGCCGGACCGAGGAGATGGACGACCTACTCGACCTGCTGCATCCCGCTGCCGGCTCCGAGGGCGCGTCGGCGGAGCCCGTGGTGGTGGCGTCGGTGCTGGGGATGGGTGGGATGGGCAAGACCACCTTGGCCCTCGCCGTCGCCCACGAGGCGATCGGGCGGGGCCTGTTCACCGGCGTGCTGTTCCTGGACCTGCACGGCTACGACGACACCACCCTCGACGCTGACCAGGCGCTCGATACCGCCCTGCGCGCCGTGGGAACCGATCCCGAGCGGATTCCGCCGGGGGCCGACCAGCGTGCCGCCCTCTACCGCGCCCAACTGGCCGTGCGGGCGCAGTCCGGGGAACGCGTCCTCGTCCTCGCCGACAACGCGAACGCCGCCGAACAGGTCCAGCACCTCGTCCCTGGTAGCGGTCCCCACCGGCTGCTGGTGACCTCCCGCGACGACTTTGCCGCCGCCCTCGGCGCCCGGCTGGTGGATCTGGATGTCCTCGATCCCGAGCAGTCCGTCGCTCTCATGACCACCGCCCTGCGCCGCACCCTGCCCAAGGACCGGCGGATCGCCGACGACCCCGACGGAGTCGCCCGGGTCGCCCAGCTGTGCGGCTACCTGCCCCTCGCCTTGCAGATCGCTGCCGCTCAGTTGGTCGCCGAGCGGGGGCTGAAGCCGAGTCGGCTTGCCGAATACCTGCAGGACCTGGGCGAGCGCCTCGACGTACTGGAGGACGGGCCGCGGGCCGTACGCACCGTGCTGGAACGCTCCTACCAGCGGCTGGCCCTGCCCCACGCCGAGTTGTTCCGCCTCCTCGCGGTCAACCCGGGACCTGACCTGTCCACCGAGACCGCCGCCGCGGTCACCAACATCTCCAAGCTCAGGGACGTCCGGGCCCGGCTCGTTGCACTCTCCAAAGCCAGCCTGATCCGCCAGGACCCCGACACCGAGCGCTGGCACATGCACGACCTGGTGCGCGCCTACGCCGGCGAACAAGCAGCTCGACACTCCGCCCACACCGCCTCAGCTCTGAAACGCCTCCTGGACCACTACGCCCTCGTCGCCCACGAGGCGGAGGCCAGTATTAATCCGGTGGAGCACAGAATCGGCATGGGACAGCAGTTCAGCGGCCGGGCAGAGGCACTGGCATGGTTGGACGCCGAGCGGGCCAATCTCGTCGCCACCGTCCACGCTGCCCACGCCACAGGTCACTACAAAACCGCCCGGCACCTCACTTCCCACCTCGGCTCCTATCTCAACCTGCGCCGCCGCCTCGAAGACCACCTGGACATCGCCAGAATCGCCCTGGCCGCAGCACGCGACAACCACAATCCTCACGGGGAAGCCGGCGCCTGGAACGAGATCGGCGGCGCGCTGCAGGCTTTGCGGAGGTTCGAAGAAGCCGAAGCAGCCCACCGCACCGCCCTCACTCAGTACCAGATTCTTGGCGATCACCATCGGGAAGCCACCGTGCGGAGCAACCTTGGCAACGTACTTCTGGCCTTGCGGCGGTTCGACGAATCTGAAGTAGCCCACCGCTCCGCCCTCACCCAATACCAGGAGCTCGGCGACCGCCATGGCGAAGCTACGGCCTGGAACGACCTTGGCAACGTGCTGCAGGCCTTGCGGCGGTTCGACGAATCTGAAGTAGCCCACCGCTCCGCCCTCACCCAATACCAGGAGCTCGGCGACCACCGCGGCGAAGCCATGGCCTGGAACAACCTTGGCAACGTGCTGCAGGCTTTGCGGCGGTTCGAAGAAGCCGAAGCAGCCCACCGCTCCGCCCTCACCCGGCACCAGGAGCTCGGCGACCACCACAGCGAAGCCATCGCCTGGAACAACCTCGGCACCACACTGCGAAGTCGGGGGGAGACGGTGGAGGCGGTGGACGCTGGTGAGCGGGCCATCGGCTTGTTCGAGAGTCTGGACGACCGACACCGGCTGGGGGCGGCATCTGACGAGCTCGCCGACACCCTGCTCGCCGCCCACCGACCCGCCGCCGAGGTGCGGGCCATGCGAGAGGCCTCGGCAGCGGCATATCGGGCATGCGGCGCCGTGGAGGAAGCCGAGGAGGCGCTGAGCAAGGTGGACAAGTAATCGCCCCGGTCCGAGCAGTTCAAGGGGCTGGGCCGAATCGGCGCACACCGGAGGTCGAGAGGCGTCGGTGACGGGAGCGAGGACCACCGCGACCGCTCAGCAGCGGCGGCCAGAGCATGCTGACTGAATCTGGCCCGCGCCCTTCGCTGTCCAGCGAAGGGCGCGGCTGAAGGAATCGCGTCAGGCGTTGAATTCGCCGTTCTGGATGCCGGCCGCGAGGTCGCGCCATTCCGTGATGGTCAGCCGGGCTATGGACGAGGGCTGGAGGCTGCTCCGGATGTAGACGGCGTCATCGGTGACGGCCACCTCCGGGCAGTTGTTGGCGTTCGCGCACGACGATGGTCGTGCCCACGAGAGTTCCTCCATCAGAGCTCCTTCTTGATCTTTGAAATCAGGTCGCGAGAACCGTCCACGGAGAGCGACCGCTCTGTCATCACCTTCATGAGTCCGCGGTACCTCTCCAGATGTTCGGTCGTGTGCAGGAACGTCGGACCTTCGACAGTGTCGTACTGGACGGTGTCGAGGCGCGGAACCGGGCCGTTCATGTAGATCAGGGCTTGCCCGGATCCCTTGAAGCCCCCGGCGTCGAAGCTGATGACGCGAAGCGTGATGTGCGAACGTTCCGACAGTTCCAGCATCCAGTTCAGCTGTTCCCGTAGTACCTCGCGTCCGCCGAACTGCATGCGGAGCGCAGCCTCGTGCACGATCGCGGCGTAGGGCGCCGCGCCTTCCGACATCAGGATCTCGGCCCGGCGCATGCGATGCTCAACGCGCGTTTCGACTATGCGCGGAGTCAGCGGTGGCTGGGCATCCCGGAAGATTGCTCTGCTGTACCGCTCGGATTGCATGGGGCCCGGCGGATGACAGATCTGATAGGACTGCGTCGCCTTTGCGTAGTACTCGTGCTCGGCAAGATCGAGGAATCCGAGTGGTACGGCTCCCCGGTATTCCTCCCACCACCCCTTGGAGCGATCACCCGCCATCGTCGCGAGTGCCGAGACGAACGCATCGTCGGTCTCGCCGTACTTGCGGGCAAGCGCGGCGACTCTATCCGGTGTCACCGCATAGAGGGCCTGCTCGATCAGCGTGATCTTCGTGCGGTCCACGCCGAGGACCGTGGAGGCCTCGGCGGTGGTCGTGCCGGCGGCATCTCGCATCTTCCGTAGCTCGATGCCGACCCGCTGCCTTCGTGCACTTGGGGTAGGTGGCATGCGCCCAAGCATCCACCGTGAGCGTTGCACGAGTCCAGCCGCGATTGGCGGTACAGATATCGACATCGGTGGTATATGTACCGCTCGATGCTCTACAGTCTGTGATGCACCGCTCACCGGACGGATTGTCATCAACGTCCCTCAGTCGGGCAGTTGGCACCCTCATGCCTCCATCCGGTGCGCCCCATCTACACCGCTGGGAGCCCCCATGTGTAACCGCAACACCCCCTCCCTCACCGTCGCCCGCGAGACTCTCCGCTCCTCCATGGACCTCGCCGGCTTCCTCCCCGACGCCATCGCGGACGCCGAACTCGCCCTCGTCGAGCTCATCGTCAACGCGTGGCACCACGGCCGAACGGCCGCGCCCGTCGTCGTCGTCCTCATCCTCGACCGGACGCTCCGCGTCTCGGTCGGCGACAACTCCTCCGCCCTCCCCGCCCCCTGCACCCCGGCCGAACTCGCCGAGTCCGGCCGGGGCCTCCAGCTCGTCCAGGGCCTCACCCACCGCTGGGGCGCCGACCCCCAGAAGCGCGGCAAGCTGGTCTGGTTCGAACTCGACGCCGCCGCGTGACCACGCTCGGTCTCCTGGCCCTCGTCATCACGGCGGCCGTCGTCGGCGCCGTCTGCCGGCTCCGCTCGGACTCCCTCCACGATCGCCACCGCGACCGTGACCACCGCATACCCGAGTAGCCCCCGCCCGGGAGTGTGCGCGCCCGACCTGGCCGGCTGCCCGGTCGGCCAGGTCGGACGCCGATGCCGTGGACGTTGCCCCGCCATCGTCGCCGCAGGGGTGGGCAGGGATGGCGACGACCCCGGCCCGATCATCGTCCCGGTGGCGAACTGCCCACGTCCATCTGCCGATCGGCGGGTCGTCGCTCCTCCTGTGAGCGCAGCGAATGGCCCCGAGAATCACCGCCACGCTGCTACCGTCCCGCTGTGGAGAAAGCCGCCAAGTATGCGATCCCGGCCGTCGCCCTGTCGTTCCTCCTGGTACTCGCGGCCTTCCTCGTACTCCCGCCCCTCCTCACCTCCGACCCGCCGCCGAGCGTGGCCGGTCAGTGGGTGGCGAGCGAGGGGCCGGCCGGTACCCGCCTGGAACTGGTGGACGGCGGACGACTCGGGCCGTCCGTCGTACCGGCCTTCGCCTGTCGGGAGACTTCGACCTCCCCGGTGACCGACGAGGTGTGGGAGCTCGCGGACGGAATCTGGGAGGCCTCCTGGGAGACGGACGCCGGATACCAGGTGCACATCGACTTCACCGGTCCGAAGAAGTGTCATCTCACGCTGGGGAACCAGGTGGTGAAGGGCGGAGCACACACCCTCTCGCGCGGCTGGTCCGCCACCGAGTGGACCCTAGTGCGCCCCTGACCCACCGTCCGGCACCCAGTTGCCGTGCAGGCCGAGCGGCACCCGGGCCGGCAGGTGGATGCGGGCGATGGGTTCGCCGGTGAAGTCCTGGGCGGCGAGGATCACCAGGTCGGCGGCGCCGCGCTCCGGATTGTGGACGTAGGCCATCACATAGCCGTCGTCCTCCGCGACCGGGTTCTCGGCGGCCACGAACACCCCCTCGCCGACGGCCCCGTAGCGCCCGAACTCGTGCGCCTCGGTGGTGCCGCGCAGCAGGTCGTGCTTCAGCAGCGCACTGCTGAAGCCCTCGTCGGGCCGGTGGTCGTCGGGCCCGGCGGGCGGCGCGTACAGCTCGACGGCGGCGGCGTAGCCGTACCGGTACGGCCGTCCGGTGTGCCGGGGGTTGAGCCGGGGGAACTCCTGGATGCGGTCGTCCAGGCGCTCCTCCCGCACCCGGCCGGCCGCGAGGTCGACCGTCCAGCGGTCGAGGGTGGGGCGGCTGGTGCCGAAGTCCCGGATCGCGAAGCCCTCGGGGTGGCGGACGAGGTCGACGACGATCTCCGTGCCGCTCTGGTGGGCGTTGAGCGTGTGGCCGACGAGGCTCGGCGCGACCTCGAACCAGCGCACCTCGCCGCCCTCCCGGGGCATCACGCCCACCCGGGCCTGGTGGCTGTCGTCCCACACGAACGGCACGCCGGTGCCGAGGTGGGCGGCGCTGAAGACCACGGGCGCGTCGTAGAGGACGACGTAGTCGTCGGTCAGCGCGAAGTCGTGCATGTACGGGCTGCCCGGCGTGGGGACGGTCGTGACGCGCCGGACAGCACCGGTCTCGTCCATCACGATGTGCTGGACGGCCTCGGCGCCGTAGCGGAAGGCCACCGAGTGCAGTTCGCGGCTTCGCGGGTCGAACACGGAGTGCGCGTTGGCGGTGCAGCCCTCGGGCGTCCCGCCGAGGTCGCAGGGGCCCAGCGTGTCCAGCTCGTACGTCAGCTCGTACGGCTTCAGTCCGCCCTCGATGAGTGCGAAGGTGCGGCCGTCCAACCCGGCGACCTGCACGTTCGGCGCGAAGTCCATGCGTTCGTCGACCGGCCCGCCACGGCGCGGTTCGCCGAGCCGGTCGGTGACGGAGGCGGAGCGGACCCAGCGGTTGCGGTACCACTCGGCGCGGCCGTCGCGGATGCGGACGCCGTGCACCATGCCCTCGCCGAGGGTCCAGATGTGCGCGGCCGGGTCCTCGACGCCGAGCGGGTTGGGGCCGATGCGCAGGTAGCGGCCGTTGAGGTGGGCGGGTATCCGGCCGGTGACGGGGAGGTCGTGGGCGGTGACCTCCTCGGTGACGGGGGCGAAGCTGCCCGCCAGGTAGCGGTTGGTGCGTGCGGGGGCGGTCATGCGGTCGGTCCTCCGTCCGGCTGGTGATCATCGGCGAGGAAGGCCTGGCCGACCGCCGCCATCAGCGCCGCGAAGCGACGGGCCGCCGTGTCGGGAGGGAAGTGACCGGCGAGTTCGAGGCTGACCGCGCCGTGCGCGGCGGCCCAGAGCAGCTTGGAGATCTCGTGCGGATCGCCGGGACGGAAGACGCCGGTGGCGATGCACGTTTCGACGGCGGCCACGGACGCGTCGAAGGCGGTCTCGGCGGAGGCGAGGGATTCGGCGTTCGGCCGGTAGCCGGGGATGGCCTGTTCGAACATGACGCGGTAGTAGGCGGGTTCGGCCAGGGCGTGCTGCCGGTAGGCGGCGCCGAGGTCGTTGAGGCGGGCCAGCGGGTCGGTGGTGAACGGGGTGCGTTCCTGGGCGCGGCGCAGTCGGGCGAACCCCTCCCGGTACAGGGCGTCGGCGAGCCCTTCCTTGGCACCGAACATGGTGTAGAGCACCTTCGTCGACGCGCCGATCTCGGTGGCGACCCGCCGCATGGTCAGTGCGGCGGGGCCGTCGGCGATGAGCAGGCCGATCGCGCAGTCGAGGACGGCCGCGCGGGCCGACTCCTGGCCGCGTTGTAACGCGTCCTGGTAGATCGTATTCATGGGTAACAGCGTAACCCGATGGAAACGCTGTTACCACCTGTCCGTGAAAAGGGAACTGACGCACAGTCGGCCGGAGGGCCGGGGTCGGCGCGAGTCCGGCGCCGACCCCGGTGGTGATCAGTGCGTGGCGCCCGCCGCGCTCGCACCCCGCAGGGTCGACAGTCCGGCCGCCGCGTCCGCGACCGCCCCCGCCGGGGCCGCCGCGCCGCCGCACAGGGTCTTGATCGCCACGTTGACGACCGCCGCGTCGAGGCCCGACTGGTCGGTGCCCTCGTACGGGTTGTACGACAGCGCCACCTGCCGCTTCCCGTCCGCCGTGCCGAACAGCAGGGTGCCCCAGCCCGGCAGGCCGCCGTCGTGGCCCCACAGTGGGCCGCAGCCGAAGTCGGCCTGGGCGACGCCGAGTCCGTAGGACGAGTGGCCCGAGCCGGTCGGCACCGTCCGCGTCAGCTCCGCCTGCTCGGCCGGCCGCAGCAGCTTGCCGCCGAACAGGGCGGCGTGGAAGCGGTTGAGGTCGGCAGGGGTGGAGATGCCGTTGCCCGCCGCGTCGGCGACGGTCATGTTGAGCCGGGTGATGTCCGCCGGGCCCTCCTGCAGCTTGGCGTACGCGTGGGCGTGCGGGCCGCGCACGCCGGTCTCGGAGCGCGGGAACACCGTGTCGTCGAGGTGCAGCGGCTTGACGATCCGCCGCTCGACCTCGCGCTGCCAGCTGTTCCCGGTCAGCTTCCCGATCAGCATCCCGGCGAGGACGTAGTTGGTGTTCGAGTACTTCCAGCCCTGGCCCGGCGCGAAGTACGGCGCGTGCGCGACGCCGATCGCGACCAGCTGCTCGGGCCGGTAGTCCTGCCGGCGACTCGGCCCGTAGACGTACTCGCGCAGGCTCGCCTCGTCCCGGTAGAAGAACCGCGGGTCCTCCAGATAGTCGTACAACCCGCTGGTGTGGTTGAGCAGTTGCCGCACGCTGATCGCGCCGCCGTTCGGCACGACGCCCGGCAGATACCGCTCCACCGGCTCGTCCAGTCGCAGCTTGCCCTCGGCGACCAGCTGGAGCGCGACCGTGGACACGAAGGTCTTGGTGACGCTGCCGATCCGGAACCGGCCGTCCGGCCTGACCGGCTGCCCGGTGGTCAGGTCGGACGTGCCGGCCGCGCCCCGCCAGATCCGCCGGCCGTTCTGCCGGACCTCGGCGAACGCGGCCGTCGAGGAGCCGTCGGCGATGAACGCCTGCAGTTCCGCCTGGGCGTCGACGCCGCCCGCGCGGGCCTCGGCCCCTGATGTCCCTGATATCCCGGAGGCCCCGGCAGTCCCGGCGGGCGCGGCGGCCATCGCCGCCGCCGGGGCGAGCGTGACGACCGTCGCCCCGGCCAACGCGACGGCGGCCAGCCGGATCCCCAACCGGCCGCGCCCGCGCAGTGCGTGAGTCTGAGTGAACGTCATGGTGGATTACCCTCCCCGGCCCGGACCTCGGGCCCTCCTCGCTCAGACTCGCACCCGTTCCACCCGCCCCGCGTCGTCCTCCGGATCGGCCTCGGCGGCCCCCGGCGGTCCATCGGCGGTATCTCGGGACCCGGCCGAACGGCGGGGGTGGCGCTGCGGCCGATCGGCATCAGCGGGCTTGACACCGTGCCCTCCCCGGCCGTCCGGCCGGTCGCTCAACGCAGCAGCCTGAAGGGCGAGTTCGTCGCAGCTTCCTTGGCAGCGGCCGTGCCGGGACCGCACGACGCCTTCTCGATGAAGGCGTTCAGCGTGGTGAAGGTGTCCTCGGTCTCGGCGCCCTCCGAGAGGTTGAAGGAGAGCGAGAACTGCCGCGCACCGTCCTTCGATCCGAGCCACACCGTGTTGTACCCCGGTATCCCGCCGGTGTGGCCCCAGACCTCGCCGCAGGGCAGGTCGTACCGGATCAGGCCCAGCCCGTAGTGCGCGCCGATCATCGGCGCCGGGACGGCCGTCGTCATCTCCGCGAGCCGGGCGGCCGACAGCAGCCGACCGCCGAAGAGGGCGGCGTGGAAGCGGTTGAGGTCGGCGGTGGTGGAGATGCCGTTGCCGGCCGCGTCGCCGAAACTCGGATTGATCAGCGTGACGTCCGCCGGGCCCTCCGGCAGCTGGACGTACCCGTGCGCGTGCGGCCCGGGGATGCCCGGCCGGGCACCCGGGAACGTGGTCTCGTCCAGGTGCAGCGGCCTGACGATCCGCCGGTCCACCTCGCTCTGCCAGTTGCGTCCGGTGACCTTGCGGATCACCTCGCCGATGAGGATGTAGTTGGTGTTCGAGTAGTGCCAGCCCTGCCCGGGCGGGAAGTACGGGGTCCCCTTGACGCCCGCATCGATCAGCTCGGCCGGGCTCCAGGTGGTCCAGCGGCCCTGGGCGAGGAACGCGCGCAGGCTCGCCTCGTCCTGGTAGAGGAAGCGCGGGTCCTGCAGGTAGTCGTACAAGCCGCTGGTGTGGTTGAGCAGCTGCCGCAGGGTGATCGCACCGCCGTTCGGCACGACACCCGGCAGGTAGCGCTCCACCGGTTCGTCCAGCCGGAGCTTGCCCTCGTCGACGAGTTGCAGCACGACGGTGGACACGAAGGTCTTGGTGACGCTGCCGATCCGGAACCGGCCGTCGGCGCGTGCGGGGCGCCGCGAGTCGAGGTCGGTGACGCCGGCGGCGTCGCGCCAGACCCGGCGCCCGTTCTCGCGCGCCTCGCCGAGCGCGGCCGTCGACGAGCCGCGCTCGACGATGGCCCGCAGCTCGGGGCCCAGGTCGGCCCGCGCGGCGGCGTCGGCCGACACGGAGGCGGGGCCGCCCCGCCGTCGGCCGCCACGGCCGCCGTCGGGGCGAGCGCGACGACGGTGGCGCCGGCCAGCGCGACGGCGGCCAGCCGCACGGCGGGCCGGCCGGAACGGCCGCCGGAAGTGGTGCGAACGACGTTCATGGTGATCCCTCCCCGGGCCCGAACTCCGGGCCCCTGGAGCCACGTTCGCATTCGCTCCGCCCCGCCCGCGTCAGCCTCCGGACCGGCCCGGGTGGCCTCCCGCGGTATGGCGCGACCCGGCCGAACGGCGGGGGTGGGCCGCCGGTGAAATCGGCGTCAGCGGGGTTGACGCCGGGCGCTCCCGCTGTTCGCCGGTGTGATCAACGCTTCGGCTCCGCAGACGAGTTCGCCCCGCTCTCCGCGGCCTCGGTACCGGCGTTCTCGGCGCGCTCCACGCCGTTGCAGGAGAGCGCGAAACGATGGGAGCCTCCTACGACCCGAACCACACCGTGGTGTGTCCCGGGATGCACCGGTGTGGCCCCAGACCTCGCCGCACGACACCGCGGGGCGGTCGACGGCGCGCCGCCCCGCAGGTCGGCGCGCCGTCCGGCGAGGCCCGGCGTCAGGCGGGCGCCCGCTCAGCGCAGCCGCGAGGAGGACAGGATCGACGCCAGGTGCGCGACCACCATCCCCCAGGTGATCACGGTGATCGCGGCGACCGTCGCCTGCGTCGGGTCGGTGGTGCCGACCGCCGCGTCCACGACCGCCGCCGCCAGCAGCACCAGCGAGGCCTCGATCCCGTTGGTCACCCGGTGGATCTTGAACACGGACGCCAGCCGTCGCGCCGTCGCGATGCCCTGCGACCGCGGCTGTGTCGACTCCTCGTCCGCCGGCGCCATCCCGCTGCGCGCCCGCGCCACGTCCACCAGGTCGGTCGACGCCTTCAGCAGCACCACGCCCAGCGCGGCCGCCAGGCCCACCGACACCCACAGCTCCGAGCCGCCCCGGGCCGCCCGGACACCCGCGCCGATCATCAGCGCGGCGTCCGCCAGGTACGCGCCGAGCCGGTCGACGTACACCCCGGCCATGCTGAACTGCCGCTTCCAGCGGGCCACCTCGCCGTCCACGCAGTCGAACAGCAGGAAGCCCTGCATCAGCACCACCGCCAGCAGCGCGCCCGGCAGCCCCGGGATCAGCAGCGCCGCCCCGGCGCCCACCCCGCAGACCACCATCACCCAGGTCAGCGTGTTGGGCGACACCGAGGTGCGCACCAGCTGCCGGGTGACCCGCAGCGACACCGCGCGCATGTAGAGCCGACCCGCCCAATGCTCCCCGTTGCGGCTCGCCAGCTTCGCCTGCGGCTGGCAGACCTCCCGCAACTCGGCCAACGCCGGAGCAGCGACCGCCATGATCCGACCCTTCCCTTCACCTGTGTGGTCTCACCTGTGTGAGCGTCCGGCCGACCGGCCCAAACGATCACACAGGCTAGAGGAGGCCCGCGACTTCCTCCGCGCCGGGCGTCACACCAGCGCCACCCCCGCCGGCTCCGGGGCGCCGTCCCGGTACAGCCAGGCCCGCTCGACGGCGGTCCAGGTGGTGGTGGTCAGCAGGTAGACCCCGGCCGCGAGCGGCACGAGGGCGGCGAACAGCACCGTGCCGAAGGACAGGTACGGCAGGAACGCCGACCCCGGCTGAGGCGGGGTGCCGCCCGGGGTCGCCTGCGCGGCCTGCGCGCGTCGGGCCCGCCGGAACCCGGCGTACGCCACCGCCGCCAGGCCCGCGTACAGCACGGCGAACACCGCCCACTGCCCCGCGCCCTGGGCCTGGCCCACGTGCAGGCCGAGCGGGGCGCCGAACAGGGTGTGGCCGAGCAGGTCGTTCGGCGTGGTGAACAGCCGGTACATCACCGAGAAGAACGGGATCTGCACCAGCATCGGCAGGCACCCCGCGAACGGCGAGGCCTTCTCCTCCCGGTACAGCTCGGCGAGCGCGGCCCGGAGCTTCTCCGGACGGCCCCGGTGGGTGCGGTTCAGCTCGGCGACCCGTGGCGCCAGCCGGGCGCGCGACTTCTCGCCGCGCGCCGCCGCCCGTGCCAGCGGGTGCAGCGCCAGCCGGACGCAGACGGTGAACAGGACGATCGCGAGTGCGGTCGGGACGAGGTGCGCGAGCGCGGCGACGACGTCGTGGGCCAGGCCGACGGCCGGGTCGAGGACAGCGAAAACGGACATGACGGGGCGAGCCCTCCGGGGTCTCGGGGTACGAGTGGTCGGCGGAGGACGGCCGCGCCGGGCGGCGTTCCGGGAAGGGACCGCTGCCGGGACTACGCGGCCGCCGGGGCCGCTCCCGGGGCCCTCGGACGTCGGCGGCCCCGGGCGTCGGGGTCACGCTGCGGCAGGAACGCCGTCCGGAACGCGCGCCTGCGCAGCATCCCGTCCCGCACGTTCGCGGGGGCCCGCGCCCCCAGCAGCCGCGCGACGACCAGCGCCCCCGCGACCGCCCCGGCCACCAGCAGTACGGCGGCCGCAGCCGCCACGGACGTCAGCGACCCGCCGCCCTCGGCGAGCCACTCCCCGCTCAGCACCCGGAGCACCCCGAGCAGCATCGCGACCACCGCCACGTCCCTGCCCTCCCGCCGTGCTCCGGATCCGTGCGTCAGCCCTGTCAGGGCGGAAGACGACCGGGCCCCGGCAGAGGTTCCCGCGTCAGGGGGTGTGCATGGCGCTGATCCACAGTTGGTTCGTCCCGTCCGCCTGCCCGGCGAAGCACACCGAGGTGCCGATCCGCTTGGCGGGGCCCGGCGAGTAGAAGCTCCCGCAGGCCAGGGGGAAGACGTGCGAAGGGTCGGGTGCGCCGGCGTGGAGGAAGCCGCTGAGGACGCCGTTGTCGCTGTACTTTCGCTCCGCCCACCCGGTGACCGGGAGGCTCCCCCGGAAATCGTCCAGCTCGGCCTGGGGCAGCCGGAACGCGAGGACGGCGAAGTCGTCCTGGAAGCCGTTCCGGTAGGCCCACCGGACGTCGGCCGCCGCCGTCGGCACCGCCACGTGCGCGAACCGGGACACCTCCTCCGAACCGACGGTCATCCACGCCCCCGGCCGCCCGCTGTCGGGCTTCGGATGGCGGAACTCGTAGTCCAGCCGGTAGAGCCCGGCCACCCCGGCGGCCGACAGCACGAAGAACGCCGCGAGCACACCGATGAGCAGCCGTCGGCGGGAACGCGGGGCCGTCGACGACGGGCGGGTCGTGGTGGTCACCGGGCCTCCCTCCCGAGGTCGGTACGTCCGCCCTCCTGGTCGCTGGACCGCTCACCCGTGCCCGCCGGTACGAGGGGCTCACCCTCACCGACCGTCCGGTTCGAGGGAGTGCTACTGCCGCCCAGGTCGTACTCCCGGGCCAGGCCCGTCTGGTGGAGTCCCTGCATGTCCGAGTCCGCGACGTTCACGCCGGCGATGTTCGTGCTCTTGCCGGTGTCCCAGTTGTACCGGTCCCACACATTGACCTGGTACTGCATCGATACGACAGGGTCGCCGCCGGGCCCGGGCCGCACCGTGACCACACCCGACACCACGCAGGCCTGACTGCCCACGGCGGTGAACCAGTTCGGCTGGCCGCCGGCCGGAAACGAGTAGTCGTTGTCGTCGTCGCGCGGAGTCTCCACCGGGACGGCGACCGGAGCGCCTCCCGACGTCCGGTAGGCGGCCAGGGCCGTCTCCCGCCACCGGGCGTCGTTCGCGGCGAGCAGGGTGTCCACGTGGCCGCGGAACCCCGGGTCGTCGCGCAGCATGCGGTCCACGTCCACGGCCAGCGGCTCACCGGTCGCGTCGAGGAAGTGCTGCAGATGACGGACCGCGTCCGTGTGGCCCGCGACGGTGCCACCGGCGAGGAGCAGGCCGGCGAACGCGCGGAACGATCGTTCGCCGGCCCCGGGCTCGCGGGTGTGGAACGGGCCCGCGCCGCTGTCCGGCGCCGACCACCGATAGGTCGGGTCCAGGACTCCGGCCTCGACGAGGCGGCCCGGTGCCAGCTCCATCAGCTGCGCGCGGACGGCGGGGTCCACCGTCGCCCACCAGGCCGGGACGTCCTCGCGGTCCTTCGGCATGCCGACCGCACCCATGACATCGGCCCTGGCGTTGTCCACGGCCCCCGGCCGGGTCGCCGGGTCGGCCTCGGCGGGGTCGAGGGCGCGGAGGGCGGCCGCGGCGGCGGTGTCGGCCTCGGTGGCGGCGGACACCGCTTTGCCGATGGCCTCGACGTACTGCTGGAGTTCGTCCCACCTCCGCCGCCGGTACGCCGTCGCATCGGGGTCGTTGCGGTCCTCGGGCGGCAGCGGCGGCAGCGTCACGGTGCCGTCGGCGGACACGGTGGCGCCGAGGGCCTCGGCGTCGCCGACGGCACGCAGCAGGTTCCGCCGGGCCCGCGCGAACGCCGATCCGGCGCGGCGCAGGGCGGCGGTGACGGCGAGCGCCTCGTAGTGGAAGACAGTGAGCCCGTCGGCGAGCAGGCCGATCTCACGGGTGGCCTCGTCGGCCGCGGCGCCGGTCCAGGCGCGGCTCCCGCCGGGGGCGAGGGAGCCGGGCGCGGCCCCGGTGAGCGGTTGCAGGACGCCGGAGCGTACCTGGCCGGCGATCTGCGCGGCGTGTCCGGCGACGCCGTTCCAGGTGTCGCCGGCCTTGTCCAAGGACTCGAACGAGGCGTGACGGAGCTGCGCGAAGGTCACCATGGCTCACGGCGCCCTGAACGCGACGGCGGAGGACGCGTCGGTCGACCGGTAGGCGGCGGCGGTGGCCTCCAGTCGGTCCGCGGTCATGCCGAGGCGGTCGTCGAGACTGCTCCACCGCGCCTTCCACCGGGCGAGCACCTGGGTGAGCGCGGCGCCGGAGTCGAAACCGTCGGCGGCCAGGGCCCGGGCGGCCGCGGCGGTGTCCGGTTCGGCGCGGCCGACGGCGGACCGCAACTCGCCCTGGAGACGGCGCGACGCCCCGGCCGCCCGGCGGAGCGCGGACGGCTCGACCCGGACCGGGACGCCGGCCGAGGGACCGTTCGCCCAGGGACCGGGGCCGCCGGCGGGACGCGGTACCCCGGCGGGCGGGCCGTCCCGGCCGCCGTACAGCCACGGATTCCGCTGTGCCTCGGTGGTGTCGGTCAAGATCAGAACCCCCAGCGTGATTGGCCGTGTTCGTACGGTAACCAAGGGGGCGGCTCCCGCGCGACCGATTTAAGGGGATCGGCGAGGGTGTAGCCGCCGGTGCTACACGGGGCTACCTTGGGAGGATGAAGACGATTACCCAGCGGGAGTTCCGGAACAACTCCGCCGCGGTGATGGACGCCGTGGAGGCGGGGGAGACCTTCCACATCACCAGGAACGGGGTCGAGGTCGCCGAGCTGCGGCCGGTCGCGGGGCGGCGCCGGCTCACGGCGGAGGAACTGGTGGCGCGGCACGTGAAGCTGCCGCGGGTGGACTACCAGCAGCTGCGCAAGGAGGCCGAGGAGTACTTCGGGCCGGAGGAGCTGGTCGGGGACGAGGACGGCGACCCGTTCGAGCGGCCGCGTGGCTGAGCGGCGACGGGCCTCCCGGCGGCGGCCGGCCGGGGTGCTGGACACCTGCGTCTACATCGACCTCGCCCTGCTCAGCCCGGCCGACCTGCCGGCCGTGCCGGAGCTGACCGCGATCACCTTCGCCGAGTTGCAGCAGGGCGTCTCGATGGCGCGCGACCCGGTCAGCCGGGCGGCCCGGATGGAGGTGCTGGGCGCGGCGATGGCGGACTTCGAACCGCTGCCGTTCGACGCGGCCGCCGCCGCCCGCTACGGCACCCTGGTGACCCTGACCATCGCCGCCGGCCGCCAGCCGCGCCCGCGCCGGATCGACCTGATGATCGCCGCGATCGCCTCCGCGCACGGCCTGCCGCTGTACACGCGCAACGTCGCGGACTTCAAGGGGCTGGGCTCGGCCGTCGAGGTCATCGGCGTCTGACCGGGTCAGGCTCCGCCCGTTCCTTCGAGGCCCGCCGCGCCGTCGCGTTCGATGCGGTCGGCGAGGGCGGCCGCGGCGAACGCGGCGGGCGGCTCGTCGCGCTCGCGCAGCACGACCACGTGCTTCCCGCCCGGCCCCACGGCGGCGACGACGGCCCAGCGAGGTCCGTCGGAGAGCCGGAGGAGCAGGCGACGGACGACGTGGTGGAGCCCCAGCACGAGGGCGACGGCGGCGACGATCACGAAGCCCAGCCCGTCGCTGACCGACCCGTGGGTGATGCTCCCGCGAAACGCTCTGCGCACGGCCCGGTACCTGCCGAGCCAGACCACCGCGATCCGCACCGGCTCCCCGCCGTCCGGGCCGACGACCTCCACGAACGTGTGCCGCTCACCCCGCTCGCCGCGCGCCCAGCACGCCCGCAGGGCCGCCGCCGACTCGGCCCGCGCGCGCTCCGCCCGCGCCGCGTCGGTCGCCGCCGCCCGCCGCTCGAACTCGGCTGTCCACTCCCGCTCCCGGCGCCGTTGCTCCTCCCGGGCGGCGCGCTCGTCGATGGCGTCGGTCATCGGCTGCTCCCCGGGGTGGTGAGGGCGGCGGTGCCGTCGCGTTCGATGCGGTCGGCGAGGGTGGCCGCGGCGATCAGGGCCTGCTTGCGGCGCCGGGTGCGTTGGACGGCGGGGACGCCGTCGGCGGTGGCCAGGACGGCGTAGTGCGGGCGGCCGGTCAGCTCGATGAACAGCCAGCGGCCGGTGACGAGCAGCAGAAAGCCGAGCCCGACGGCCATCGCGAGTACGGCGCCGAGCCCCGAGGCGTCGGAGGCGAGGGCCGAGGCGTCGGGGCCCGGCCTGCGGCGGCGCTTCGGCTCGGCCGTGGGCCGCGCGGGCTTCGGTTTCGGGACGGCGCCGGGGACGTCGAGCCGGACGACGGAGAGGTGGACGGCCGTGCGGTCCGGCCCGGCCACCTCGACGTAGCCGGTGTAGGGGACGTTCTCGCCCCGGGCCCAGCTGCGGCGTTGCAGGGTCATCATGCGGGACCCGGGACGCCCGGCCTGCCCGGCACCGCCGGTCATCGCTTGCTCGCGGTGGCCGGTGCTGGGATGTAGAGGGCGGCGGTGCCGTCGCGTTCGATGCGGTCGGCGAGGGCGGCCGCGGCGATCAGGGCCTGCTTGCGCCGCCGGGTGCGTTGGACGGCGACGGGGACGCCGTCGGCGGTGGCCAGGACGGCGTAGTGCGGGCGGCCGGTCAGCTCGATGAACAGCCAGCGGAGGGCGAGGGCCAGGAGCAGCAGGGCGCCGCCGATCTCCGACAGCACGGTGAGGAGCCCGAGGAGGCCGACGACGAAGCGATTGCGGGACTCGCGCTTGTCGAGCTCCCCGTCGGCGGGCAGGCCGGCGCCGACCCAGACGACCCGCAGGCCCACCGGCCGGCCGTCCGGGGTGGTCACCGTGACGGGGGTCCAGTGGATGTTCTCGCCCCGGGCCCAGCTGCGGCGCTGCCGGGCGACGGCGCCGGCCCGGGCCCGCCGCTCGTGCTCCGCACTGTCCGTCAGGCCCTGCTGGTACCGCTCCCCCCAGGTCTGCATGGGGTGCAGCGTAGACGAACGGGGGCGCGGGGCGGCAGGGCGGCGGGCCGAGTTCAGCGGAGTTCAGCGGCGGGCCGGGCCGGCGGGCCGGGGTCGGCCGGGGGTCAGCCGAGGCGGACGGTCGTGCCGGTGGCGGCGGAGGCGCGGGCGGCCTCCAGGACGTCGAGGGTGGCGACGGCGTCGCGCGGGTCGACCGGGGGCGGGGTGCCGGGGGCGGCCAGGGCGGCGGCGACTCCGGCGTAGAAGGCGGGGTAGTCGCCGGGGTCGGTGGGCACGGTGACCGTCGACTCGTCGGTGCCGAGCACGCCGTCGCGGGCCGGGTCCTCGGCGCCCCAGGGGGTCGCGGCGTCGGGGCGCAGGCCGGACCGCAGGGCGGCCTCCTGCGGGTCCATGCCGGACTTGACGTACCCGGCGGTGTCGCCGAGGACCCGCAGGTGCGGGCCGACGAGCGGGGCGAGGGCACTGGTCCACAGGTGGGAGCGGGTGCCGTTGGCGTGGGTGAGGGCGAGGAAGGCGTCGTCGTCGACCACCGCGCCGTCGCGCCGGACGTCGATCTCGGCGTACACCGTCTCGACCGGCCCGAAGAGCGTGAGCGCCTGGTCGACGAGGTGGCTGCCCAGGTCGTAGAGGGTGCCGCCGACCTCGGCCGGGTCGGCGAGCTCGCGCCAGCCGGGCTTGGGCTTGGGGCGGAAGCGCTCGAAGCGGGACTCGAAGCGGTGCACCCGGCCGAGCGCGCCCTCGCGGACCAGCCGGGCGGCGGTGAGGAAGTCGCCGTCCCAGCGGCGGTTCTGGAAGACCGTGAGCAGGGTGCCGCTCGCCTCGGCGAGCGCGCAGAGCGCGGCCGCCTCGGCGGCGGTGCCGGCCAGCGGCTTGTCGACCACGGTGGCCAGCCCGGCGGCCAGCGCGGCGCGGGTGAGCGGGGCGTGGGTGCGGTTGGGGGAGGCGATGACGACCAGGTCGAGCGCCTCCGGGTCGGCGAGCAGCTGCTCGGGCGTGTCGACGGCGCGCGCCCCGGGGTGCTCGCGCCGCAGCTGCTCCCGGCGCTCCGGGTTGGCGGTGACCACGGCGTCCAGCCGGAGTCCGGGGGTGGTGGCGATGAGCGGGGCGTGGAAGGCGGAACCGGCCAGGCCGTAGCCGATCAGACCGACGCGGAACGGCGGGCGGGTACCGGAGGGGGTGGCCGGCGGGACGGGGCGCGCGGAGGTCGTCATGCGCCCTACTCAACCACGGCGCGCCCGCTCTGCCCCGGTTTCGGCGCCGCCGCGGGGGCGGGTCCTCGGCCGGGGCGCGCGGGGCCGGATGCGTGCCGCCGCCGCGGTGGGGGACGCGGCGGCGTGGCGTTCACGGTAGCCGGGCCGGGCGGTGCTGCCGAGGGGCGGCACCGCTGTTAGGGGCGCCTTAAGGAGCCCTTGAGGAGGCCATGACGACCGGCTGCGTCGGGCCCGGGGGTTCCTCCCCGCACGGAGGACCCCCGGTGCGCTCAGACCAGGTCGACCAGGTCGGCGATCGACTCGACGACCCGGGTCGGCCGGTAGGGGAAGCGCTCCACGTCCTCCGCCTGGGTCAGACCGGTGAGGACGAGGAAGGTCGACATGCCCGCCTCCATGCCGGAGACGATGTCGGTATCCATGCGGTCGCCGATCATCGCGCTGTTCTCGGAGTGGGCGCCGATGGCGTTCAGCCCGGCCCGCATCATCAGCGGGTTGGGCTTGCCGACGAAGTACGGCTCCACCCCGGTGGCCTTGGTGATGAGGGCGGCCACCGCCCCGGTGGCCGGGAGCGCGCCCTCGGCGGACGGCCCGGTCTCGTCGGGGTTGGTGGCGATGAAGCGGGCGCCCGCGTCGATGAGCCGGACGGCCTTGGTCATCGCCTCGAAGGAGTAGGTCCGCGTCTCGCCGAGGATCACGAAGTCGGGGTCCGTGTCGGTGAGGACGTAGCCGACGTCGTGGAGCGCCGTGGTCAGGCCGGCCTCGCCGATGACGTAGGCGGTGCCGCCGGGCCGCTGGTCCTCCAGGAACTTGGCGGTCGCCAGCGCCGAGGTCCAGATGTGCTCGACGGGGACGTCGAGACCCATCCGGGCCAGCCGGGCGTGCAGGTCGCGCTGGGTGTAGATCGAGTTGTTCGTGAGGACCAGGAACGGCTTGCCGGAGTCGCGCAGCCGCTTCAGGAAGGTGTCGGCCCCGGGGATCGGCACGCCCTCGTGGATGAGGACGCCGTCCATGTCGGTCAGCCAGGAATCGATCGGCTTGCGCTCTCGCTCTGCCACGTGGGTGTCTCCTACGTCTTGCGATGGTTCTGAACGATCTCGTGCATCGCTCCGGACCGGACACCGGTGGCCGGCCGGGCGCCGCTCGGCTGCCCCAACGTGGACCAGCGTAGTCGTCCCTCCCCGCGCCTCCCAGAGCCCGCCCACAGCGCGGACCGGCCCGGCCCGGGGCCGGGGCGCCGGCGTCGCCGGTGGCCCGTCAGGGACCGGTCGGGTGGTGGCCCGGCGCCGGCGCGACCATGCCGGCGGGGGCGGCCGCCGGGTCGTCGACGCCGAAGTCGGAGGCCGGGTCGGCCGGGGTCCCGTCGCCCCCGGAGCTCCCGCTTCTGCTCGGCGTAGGGAGATCGTCGCGGGCCCCGTCCGGTTGCTCTAGCCTCGGGGCTGCTGTTGCGGGCCCTTTCCTGGCCGTCGGCCGGGAACAGGGCCCGTTCGCTGTGGGCGTCGGGGAGGACGGATGGGCAGCGCGGGGGAGTCGGCGGGGGAGCCGGGGGAGAAGCGGGTCACCTGGGCGGAGTTGTACTTCGACCTGGTGTTCGTGTTCGCGATCACGCAGGTGTCGGGACTGCTGCACCACCACCACGACTGGGCGGGGATCGGCCGGGCGCTGGTGGTGTTCGTGCCGGTGTACTGGTGCTGGGTGGGGACGACCGTGCAGGCGAACATCCGGGACGTGGACACCGCGCGGGACCGGCTCGGGATCCTCGCGGTCGGGCTGACCGGGCTGGTCATGGCGCTCGCCGTGCCCGGGGCGTACGAGGGGCGTGGGGTGCTGCTCGGGGCCGGGTACTGGGCGGCCAGGATCGTGCTGCTGCTCCTGCTGGTGCGGATCCCGGGGGTGTGGCGCGGGCCGTACGGGGTGGGGGTGCTGGTCAGCGGGCCGCTGCTGGTGGCGGGCGGGCTGCTGCCGGAGGGGGCGCGAGTGTGGCTCTGGGCGCTGGCGGCGCTCTGTGACCTGTCCGCGCCGGTGGTGTTCCGCCGCAAGCTGGCGAACGTCGCGTACCACCCGGCGCACATGCCGGAACGGTTCGCCCTGTTCCTGCTGGTCGCGCTCGGCGAGTCGATCGTCGGGATCGGCGCCACCGCGGCGGCGGCCCGCCTCGACGCGGCCGAACTCATCGCCGTCACCGCCGCGTTCACCATCTCGGCGGGGCTCTGGTGGCAGTACTTCGTCTACGCGGCCGACGCCATGAGCTACGCCGTCGCCGTCGCCGACTCGCGCCGGGACGTCGTGCGCCGGGTGTTCCAGTACGGGCACCTGGCGCTGGCCGCAGCCGTGATCGCGGTGGCGGTCGGCTTCGGCGAGACGGTGGCGGATCCGCGCCGGGCGCTCGGCGCGGGCTCGGTGGCGCTGCTGTACGGGGGCTGCGGACTGTACCTGCTGACCTTCGGCTACACCCGCTGGATGATGTTCCGCTCGGTGGCGACGACCCGGATCGGGGCGGCGGCGGTGGTGCTGGCGCTCGCGCCGCTGATGGTGCGGTGGCCGGCGATCACCGCGCTGGTCTCGCTCGCGGTGGTGCTGGTCGCGCTGAACGTGGTCGAGCACCTGCGGGTGGCGCGGACGGCGGCCCGCGAGGTGGTCGGGGAGCCGGTTGTCGGTGGGTCTGTGTAGCGTTCGGGATGAAAGAGGGCGTACGGCGCGAGGGGCGCGATACGTCCGCGGGTCGGGGCGGTGCCGCGGTGAGCGGCCGCCCGGTGGGAGGTAGAGGTCGTCGTGACGGACACGGTCGAGGCGGGGACGGTCGAGGCGAACGTGGGCGAGGTGGAAGCGGGCGCCGGCCTGGAACTGCCGGAGTCCTGGCGGGAGGTGCTGGGCGCCGAGACGGAGAAGCCGTACTTCGCCGAGCTGGCGGCCTTCGTGGCGGCCCAGCGCGCGGAGCACCAGGTCTTCCCGCCGAGCGGGCAGGAGTTCTCCGCGCTGGAGGCGACGCCGTACGAGAAGGTCCGGGTGCTCGTCCTCGGGCAGGACCCGTACCACGACGACGGCCAGGCGCACGGCATGAGCTTCTCGGTGCTGCCGGGCACCAAGACGCCGCCGTCGCTGCGCAACATCTTCAAGGAGCTGGACGCCGACCTCGGTGTCCCGGCGCCGGACAACGGCTACCTGATGCACTGGGCCGAGCAGGGCGTGCTGCTGCTCAACGCGGTGCTCACGGTGCGCGCGCACGAGGCCAACTCGCACAAGGCCAAGGGCTGGGAGAAGTTCACCGACGCGGTGATCAAGGCGGTGAGCGCGCGCGAGGAGCCGGTGGTCTTCGTGCTCTGGGGCAACTACGCCAAGAAGAAGCTGCCGCTGATCGACACCGGGAAGCACGTGGTGGTCCAGGGCGCGCACCCGTCGCCGCTGTCCGCCAAGCTGTTCTTCGGCAGCCGGCCGTTCTCGCAGATCAACACCGCGCTGGACGGCTTCGGCGTCGACCCGATCGACTGGCGGATCCCGGACCTCAAGCAGGCCTGAGCCGCGTCGTCCCCCCACCCGGCCTGACGGAGCGTCTGCCGGGCTGCGAGCGCCCGCCGTTCACTCGGAGATGGACGGCGGGCGGTGCTCCGGTGTGCCAAGCTGGGGGCCGGACCGGGTCGGGGGAGGGGCGTAGGTGCGCCGAGTAGGGCGAGGGGCGGGGTTCCGGCTGGCCGTGGGGGCGGCTCTGCTGGGACTGGTGGCGGGTGTCACGGGGTGCTCGGGGGGAAGCTCCGGGGGGAACACCGGCGGCGCCCAGGGTGCGTCCGGCGGCGGGAGTCCGACGGGGGCGTCGACCGCGCCGGCAGCGCCGGCCGGGGCGGGTGACGGCATGCTGCCGCAGCTCCCCGGCCAGGCCTTCTACGTCTCCGATCAGACCTCCGTCGCCCGCCAGGCGGCCGCCCTGCGCGGCCAGGGCCGTACGGCCGAGGCCGACACCCTGCTGCGGATCGCCGCCCAGCCGTCCTCGCAGTGGCTCGGCGACCAGGAGGCCCGGGGCATCGCCGACCAGGTGAGCCGCCGGGCCGCCGGGGCCGACCGCACGCCGGTCTTCGTCGCCTACAACATCCCGCACCGGGACTGCGGCCTCTACTCGGCCGGCGGCGCGTCCGACGCCGCCGCGTACCGAGCCTGGATCACGGGCGTGGCGGAGGCGATCGGCGACCGCCGGGCCTGGGTGGTGCTGGAGCCGGACGCGATCGCGCACACCCTGGACACCTGCGGGGTCAAGGGCGATGCCGCCGCCGAGCGGTACGGCCTGCTGGCCTTCGCCGTCCAGGAGTTGAAGAAGCGCCCGCAGGTGCGGGTCTACCTGGACGCGGGCAACCCCGGGTGGACGCCGGACCCGTCCACGCTGGCCGAGGCGCTGCGCAGGTCGGGGATCGCGGCGGCCGACGGCTTCGCGGTGAACGTCTCCAACTTCTTCACCACCGAACGCAACGCGACGTACGGGGCGCAGCTGTCCGCGCTGCTGGACGGCAAGCACTTCGTCGTCGACACCAGCCGCAACGGCAACGGCCCGCTGGACGCCGAGGCGTGGTGCAACCCGCCCGGCCGCGCGCTCGGGGCGCCGCCCACGACCGAGACCGGGCGGCCCGGCGTCGACGCCTACCTGTGGATCAAGAACCCGGGCGAGTCGGACGGCGAGTGCGGCCGCGGCGAGCCGCGGGCCGGCGAGTTCTGGCTCCCGTACGCGCTGGGGCTGGCGACGGCCGGCGGCACCGGTACCGCGGGCTGACGGGCTTCGCCGCTCAGGTGCTCAGGGGGTGACCTGGATCCAGCGGGCCTCCGAAGGGGTGCCGGCGGTGTCCGTGACGAAGAGCAGGTACCAGCCCGGCGGCAGCAGGTTCGCATTGGCGGGCAGGGTGAGCGCGAGGCCGTCCGCCGTGCGCGCGGTGATGTCCAGGGCCACCGAGCGCTGCTCGACGTCGGTGGCGTGGGTGACCGAACTCGGCCGGACCAGTTTGGCGGTGGCGATGCCGTCCGGGGCCGGAGCGGTCACCTGGACGGTGCTGCCGAGCTTGGCGGCGGCCGGGGCGCCGGTCAGCCGCGGCCGCTCGCCGTGGAACAGGTAGGGCGGGCTGTAGATCTCGATCCGCTGCTCGAAGGTGCCCGGTTCGGTGCCCGCCTTGTCGTTGAAGAGCGGGTCGGAGCCGAGCACCGCCACCCGGCCGTCGGGCAGCAGCAGGGCCTCGGAGTGGTAGTTCCGGCCGACGGTCGGCTCGGCGGCGGTGGTGAAGGTGTTGGTGTCCGGGTGATAGGTCTGCGCCTTGAGCAGGTCGCTGCGGTGCTTGCCCCGGTAGTCGCGTGAGCCGCCGGTGGTGAAGACGGTGTCGTCGGGCAGGATCACGCTGTTGAGGTACCGGGTGCCGCCGGCCGGCAGGTCGGGGCCGGGGGTGAACGCGGGCTGCGCGGCGGTGAGGTCGGCGATGTCCGTGCGGGCCGTGGAGAGCGGGGACTCGCCGACGCCCCCGCCGCCGAGCACCATCACCTTCTGCGCCTGCGCGGGCGGCAGCAGGACGGAGGAGGACGTCTCGGTGAGCTCCGGGTCGCGCAGGCCGGGGACGGGGTGGAAGCTGTTGTCGGCGAGGTCCCAGAGCCCGGGCTCGCGGCCCTTGTCGGCGGGGCCGTAGCCGGCGTTCGAGCCGGAGTAGAAGAGCCTGCCGGACGCGGTGAGGAAGATCGACGGGTAGGTCGGGAAGTAGCGGTCGGGCGCCTTGGACCAGGTCTTGCGCGCCGGGTCGTAGATCTCGTTGTCGTTGCCGCTGAGGATCTGGCCGGTGTCGTCCAGCCCGGAGACGGTGACCACCCGGCCGTCGCCCAGGCCGGTCAGCGTCGGGTACCAGCGGGCGTAGGCCATGTCGGTGACCTGCTCGTACAGCTCGGTGTCCGGGTTGAACTCGAAGGCGGCGCGGATGCCCTGGTAGTCCTGCTTCTCCAGGGTCATCCGGTCGGCCATGCCGTAGACGTTCCGGGCGTCGGCGCCGGTCAGGCCCTTGATCGTGTACTGGGCGGGGGAGTCCAGCACCGAGTCCGGGCCGGGGGCCACCGCCTCGGCGAACACCCTCGTCTCGCCGGCCTTGACGACGGTCGCGGTGCCCGCGCCGGTCTTGGTCGCGGCGGGGACGGTGACATCGGCGGTGGAGACGTACTCGCGGCCGTCGGGCGCGCGGAAGACGGTGCCCCGGGGGAGGCTGCGGGCGGCGTCCGGGTCCTCGTTGCGGATCCGCATGGTGCCGGCGGCCTTCTTCACCGCGCCGTCCAGCGCCTCGTAGCGGCGGGTGCCGCCGGCCACCAGCATCCGGCCGTCGGGCAGCGCGGTGTGGCCGCCGCAGAACATGTCGGCGGGGGTGGGGACGTTCTTGTAGGTGTTGGCGACCGGGTCCCAGAGCAGGCTCCTGAAGGTGCCGGCGTCGAAGTTCTTCTGGTTGTTGCCGGAGCCGGCGATGATCAGGACCTTGCCGGTGCGCAGCAGGGCGGCGTGGATGGCGTTGATCCGGAACTCGGCGGGGAGGACCAGGGTCTGCCAGTGGCCGTACTCCGCCTTGTAGGCGGGGCGGTTGATCGCGTAGTGGTGGTACTGGTCGGTGGCGAAGCCGAGGACGGCGGGTGCGTTCATCCCGGCCACGGTGAGGGCGACGGTGCTGCCGAGGGCGAAGCGCCGGGTGCGGCCGGTGTGGCGGATCTTCACGTGGTTCGTCATCCCCTCGTGGCGGGTGTGGCTTCGGGCTCGGATGCGGAGGTGGCCCCGGGCTCGGCCCCTGGCTCGGATGCGGGCTCGGACGTGGGAGCCGGGGTGGCGGTCGCTCCGGCCGGGGTGAGGGTGAGGGTGGAGACGGGCCGGGCCCGGCGGCGGCGCACGGCGTCCGCGGCGAGCAGCAGCATCGGCAGCAGGCTGAGGAAGAGGGCCAGACAGGCCCAGGTACGCATGGCGACGTGGTCGTGGCCGGTGCGGAAGGAAGCCGCGACGGCGCCGCCGAACACCAGCGCCCAGAACAGGTGCAGCCGGAAGGTGGCCGGCCCGTCGGGACTCGTCGACGCGCCCTTCGGTGTCACCACGAACCGGCTGGGGATGCGCAGGAGGGTCTGCAGAAACGATGCTGCGTAGATCGGACCGCACAGCGCCGACATCACCATGCCCGCCACACCCGAGGAACCCGCCGGCTCGTGCGGGCTCACGTTGTGCTTGCGGTTCCAGGTGTAGAGCAGCATCTGCAGCGCGGCCGCGTCGCTGTAGAGCGCCATCCAGAGCTCCGACGACACATGGACGCCCGATGCGCCGAACCCCAGGTAGAGCACGCTGGACACCCCGCCGAGCAGCCAGGTCAGCGCCGCCATCGGGTAGAAGGAGACCAGCAGCGTGTAGTTCAGCAGCCGCCCCGGCGACAGCCCCCATGCCACCCGCCAGTACTGGGTCAGCAGGGTCTCGTAGGTGCCCCGGCTCCAGCGCAGCTGCTGGGAGAAGAAGTCCGTCCAGGAGGACGGCCCCTCGCCGATGGCCAGCACGTCCGGCGTGTAGACCGACTTCCACCGCGCGCCGGTGGCCGGGTTGCGGCGCCGGTGGAACTCCAGGCCGGTGGCCATGTCCTCGGTGACCGAGTCGTACAGCCCGCCGATCGAGCGCAGCGCCTCCAGCCGGACGGCGTTGTTGGTGCCGACGAACATCGGTGCGCCGTAGCGGTTGCCGGCCCGCTGGACCAGGGCGTGGAAGAGGTACTGCTGGCTCTCCGAGAACTTGGTGACCACCGAGCCCGAGCTGCGGTAGTTCCCGTACACCTGCGGGCCGACCACGAAGGCCACATCGGGGTCGCGGAAGTAGCCGAGCATGCGCTCGCAGAACTCGGGCAGCGGCACGTGGTCGGTGTCCACCGAGATCCAGAAGTCGTAGTCGGCGCCGTACGCCTGGAGCCAGCTGTTGTAGTTGCCGTGCTTGGTCCGGGCGCGGAACCGGCCCTTGGGCGTGTTCCACTGCGGGATGTCGTCCCGGCTGAAGTGGCGCACGCCCAGCTGATCGCAGAGCTCGCGCATGTCGGGATCGTTCCCCTCGTCCAACAGCCAGACCTGGTAGGGGCCGTCGTGCCGGACGGCCAGCGCGGCGGTGAGCGTGGCGCGCACCATCTCGGGCGGTTCCTTGCCCGGAACGAAGGTGGTGAGGAACGCGACCCGGGTGCCGCGTTCGGGCGTCACCGGGACAGGGTCACGGGCGGTGAGCGTCGCATGGGCGTTGGAGACGACGTTGACCAGCCGGAACGCCTCGACCACGGCGATGATCCCGATCATCACCTTGTCGCCGACCAGCAGCCAGGTGTCGGTCTCGCCGGGCCGGGCCGGCCAGTGGCCCGGTTGGAGCAGCCAGACCAGCAGGACGCCCTCGACCAGCGGCGCGGCCAGTAGGAGCAGCGCGGCCCGGATCCGGTGCGGTTCGCGGCTCAGCAGGCTTCGGTACCGCACCCGGTACGGCTCGTCCGGCGCGGGGTCCTCGACCTCGCGGCCGGCGAGGCGGCTGAAGTAGGCGTAGTCGTAGGGGGCTTCGGGAACGGCGATCGGTTCCTGCGCGGCGCCCGGAGCGGGTGGTTCCGCGTCCTTCGCCCGACGCGAGAACGGCCCGGCCATGTGCGCTCCCCCCGTGGCCGGCCGCGCGGACCCGCCTTTCGTGCGTGCTCCGACCAGGGGTGTGCGACCTGGTGCGCCGCACAGGTGCACGGCGGCGGACCGGTCCCCCGGAGCCCTGCCTCCGATGCCGGGCCGCTGTCCGGCGAACCGCTCCGATTCCGGTACTTCGGCGCGTCCGGTGATGTCGGACCGTCAATCGTCGGAATGTGCACGATCGATGGTGGTGCGTGGTGGTGGAACGGCGTCGAAAGCGGGATCCCCGTAGCAGCCCCGGACTCCCTTCCGGGGCGCCGGGATCCCCGGGCTTCCCCCACTGTCGCGGAGGGGCCGCCCGATTGCAACCGGTCCGAAGGGCGATCGGTGTGGAGGCCGGTGAATCCGGTGAATCCCGGCCAATCGCGGGCGTGTCGGTGCTATAGGGGGTGAATCGCGTTTCGGCGCCTCCGGATTGTTCGAATGTGCGTGTGGTTCAACGGGCGGACCGAGCCGGCGGCAGCAGGGCGGCCCCGGTTGCCGCCCGCACCTCGTCGACGGTGACTCCGGGTGCCGTCTCGACCAGCCGCAACCCCTCCGGCGTCACGTCGATCACCGCGAGGTCGGTGACGATCCGGTCCACAACGCCCCGGCCGGTGGCGGGAAGTGAGAGCCGCTCGACGATCTTCGGCGAACCGTCCCGCGCCGTGTGCTCCATCACGACGATCAGCCGCCGGGCGCCGTGCACCAGGTCCATGGCGCCGCCCATGCCCTTGACGGTCTTGCCCGGGATCATCCAGTTGGCGAGGTCCCCGGTGGCCGAGACCTGCATCGCGCCGAGAACCGAGACGTCGATCCGACCGGCCCGGACCATGCCGAAGGAGAACGCGGAGTCGAAGGACGAGGCCCCGGCCGCGAGTGTCACGGTCTCCTTCCCGGCGTTGATCAGGTCGGGGTGCTCGTCCCCGTCCGCCGGGTACGGGCCGACGCCCAGGAGACCGTTCTCGGAGTGCAGCACCACGTGGACGCCGGAAGGGAGGTGATCGGGGATCAGCGTGGGCAGGCCGATGCCCAGGTTGACGTACTGGCCGTCGCGCAGTTCGCGCGCCGCCCGGGCCGCGAGTGCGTTGCGCGCGTCGAGCGCGCGGGTGTCCGCGGGTCCGTAGGTGGCTGCGGCGCGGTCGGAGCGGTCGGCGTGGTCGGCGCGGCGGGTGTGGACGGTGCGGACGGTGCGCCGCTCGATCCGCCGGTCCCGCGGGTCGGCGGAGACGACCCGGTCGACGTACACCCCCGGCAGGTGGACGGCGTCCGGGTCCAACGTGCCAGGCTCGACGATCCGGTCCGCCTCGACCACGGTGATCCGCCCGGCCGTCGCGCAGAGCGGATTGAAGTTCCGGGCCGCGGTGTGGAACACGCAGTTGCCGTGCCGGTCCGCGACCTCCGCGCGGACCAGCGCGAAGTCCGCGGTGATGGCCTCCTCCAGCAGATAGCGCCGGCCGCCGAACTCCCGGACCGCCTTCGGCGGCGAAGCCACCGCGACCGATCCGTCCGCCGCGTACCGCCACGGCAGTCCGCCCTCCTCGACCTGGGTGCCGATCCCGGCGGGAGTGAAGAACGCGGGGATCCCCGCGCCACCGGCCCGCAGCCGCTCGGCGAGCGTGCCCTGCGGCGTCAGCTCCACCTCCAGCTCGCCGGAGAGGTACTGCCGTGCGAACTCCTTGTTCTCGCCGACGTAGGAGGAGGTCATCCGGGCGATCCGCCCGGCCCGCAGGAGCAGCCCCAGCCCCCAGTCGTCCACCCCGCAGTTGTTCGACACCACCCGCAGCCCGGTGGTGTCGGTGGCCGCGAGCGCGCCGATCAGCGTGCTGGGGATGCCGCAGAGGCCGAAGCCGCCGACCGCGAGCACCGCGCCGTCGGGGATGTCGCCGACCGCGTCGGCGGCGGAGTCCAGGACCTTGTCCAAGGTGTCACCTCGTGAGGGAGATCGGGAGTGGGAGAGGGAGGGCGGCGGTGGGGAGCGGTGGGGAGAGGCGCGGTGGGGGACGGCCTGCGCCGGACCGGGCTCCGCCGCACCAACCGTCACGTCGGGCGGCCGTGCGCGACCATGGCGGCCGCCGCCACGCCCCGCCGGGGGCTCATGGCGCGCGACCACACCGGGGCGCCGCCGGGCCGTCGTCCGGCGGGCGGTATGGAGCCGACCGCCACAGCTACGCGGGCTGATGCGTCGGCCGGGCACATGTCGCTGCCCGTACGCCCCACCTACGGTTCCGGCAACCACCCCCGCAGCACCCCCAGGAGCCGGTCATCATGCGCAGCTCGACAGTCCCCACCACGACCCGCTCCGGCGTCCGCTCAGGAGCCCGTCCCGCGCGAGGGCTCGCCGCGGCCGCGGCCTGCGTCCTCCTCGCGGCCGGCTGCGCCAAGGCCGGCACCGCGGGCACCGGCGCGGCCGACGGCGGTGGCAAGAGCCCGGTCAAGGTCGGCCTGGTGTACTCCAAGACCGGCCCGCTCGCCGCGTACGGCAAGCAGTACCTCGAGGGCTTCAAGGCGGGGCTGAACTACGCGACCAAGGGCACCGGCGCCGTCGACGGCCACCGCATCGAGTTCGAGGAGCAGGACGACGCGGGTGACCCGGCCAAGGCGGTGTCGGCCGCCAAGGACCTCATCGGCAAGGGGCACAAGATCCTGGCCGGCTCCACCGCCTCCGGTGTCGCCCTGCAGGTCGGCCCGATCGCCGCCCAGAACAAGGTGCTCTTCATCAGCGGCCCGGCCGCCGCCGACAAGGTCACCGGACTCAACACCTACACCTTCCGTTCCGGCCGCCAGTCCTACCAGGACATCCGGACAGCGGCCTCGTTCATCGGTGACGCCAAGGGCAGGAAGGTCACCGTGCTCGCCCAGGACAACGCCTTCGGCCAGGCCAACGTGGCCGCCGTCAAGGGTGTGCTGGGCGCCCAGGGCGCCACGGTCGACGCCGTGCTCGCCCCGCCGAGCGCGACCGATCTGACCCCCTTCGCCACCCAGGCCAAGAGCGCCAAGCCGGACCTGCTGTTCGTGGCCTGGGCCGGCGACACCTCGGCGGCCCTCTGGACGGCGCTCAACCAGCAGGACGCCTTCGCCGACACCAAGGTCGTCACCGGGCTCGACCTCGCCGCCTCCTACCCGCTCTTCGGTCCGGCCGGCGAGAAGATCTCCTTTCTGAACCACTACTTCGGCGGGGCCGCCGGCACCCCGGTGGAGAAGGCCATGGACGAGGCCGTGACCGCGGCCGGCGGCAAGTCCGACATCTTCACCCCGGACGGCTTCACCGCCGCCCAGATGATCGTGCACGCCGTCGAGGCCAACCACGGCTCGGCCGACGACACCTCCGCCCTGGTGAAGGCCCTCGAAGGCTGGAGCTTCGACGGGGTCAAGGGCAGGACCACGGTGCGGGCCGAGGACCACGCCCTCCTCCAGCCGATGTTCCAGGTCCGGCTCACCGGCACCGGCACGGCCGCCAAGCCCTCGGTCGAGAAGACGCTGACCGCCGACGAGGCGGCGCCCCCGGTCACCCCGATGGCGGGCTGATCGCCGTGTCCCGACCCTCCTTCTCTCCTGCCGTGTCCACCCGGGCCCCTGAGGGCGGCTCCTCGGCCGCCGGGACCGCCCCGGTGCTGCGGGCGACCGGCCTGGGCTGGTCCGTGCGCGGTGTACCGATCGTCGAGGACGTCTCCTTCGCTGTCACGGAGGGCGAGTTCATCGCCTTCATCGGCCCCAACGGAGCGGGCAAGACCTCCCTGTTCAACCTGATCTCCGGCCTCTGCCCGGCGAGCCACGGCCGACTCGAACTCGACGGCGCCGACATCACCGCCGAACCCGTCCACGCCCGTGCGCGCCGCGGCCTCGGCCGGACCTTCCAGACCTCCTCCCTGTGGCCCGGGATGACGGTGGCGGACCACGTCCGGCTCGCCGCGCAGGCCGCCGCCGGCCCCCGGGCCTCGTACCGGCTCTGGCGTCGCGCCGGCCGCTACCCGGAGCAGGTGGCCGAGACCCTGGAGCGCACCGAACTCGCCCACCGTGCCGACACCCTGGCCAGCGCGCTCTCCCACGGTGAGAAGCGCAAACTCGAACTCGCCGTCCTGCTGGTCTCCGACCCGCGGCTCATCCTGCTGGACGAACCGATGGCCGGGGTCAGCGCGGAGGAGGTGCCGGCCCTCACCGCCCTGATCCGCTCCGTCCACCGCGACCTCGGCCGCACCGTACTGATGGTGGAGCACCACATGGACGTCCTGCTCGACCTGGCCGACCGGCTGGCCGTGATGCACCACGGCACGCTGCTCGCCCTGGACGCGCCGGACGCGGTGATGGCCGACGCCACCGTGCAACAGGCCTACCTGGGGGAGGCATTGTGACCGGGTCCGACTCCTCTGCTGCCGACCGCTCCCTCCTTTCCGTCCGCGATCTCCGGGTGGTCATCGACGGGCTGCACATCCTGCACGGCGTCGACTTCGACGTCGCGCCGACCGGCGTGACGGCTCTGCTGGGCCGCAACGGCGCCGGCAAGACCACCACGGTCAAGGCCGTGATGGGCCTGGTGCCGCGCACCGGCAGCATCCGCTTCGCCGGCTCCGAACTCGCCTCCCTTCCCACTCATCTGGTGGTCCGCCAGGGCATCGGCTACGCCCCGGAGGACCGCGGGATCTTCGCAGGCCTGACGGTCGCCGAGAACCTCCGCCTCGCCGAACGGGGCGGGGACGGTGAGCCCGACTACCGGCTGGTCCACGAGCTGTTCCCCGAACTCGAGCGACGATCCGGCCAGTTGGCCGGGACGCTCTCCGGCGGGCAGCAGCAGATGGTGGCCATCGGCCGGACCCTGCTCAACCGGAACCGGCTGATCATCGCCGACGAGCCCACCAAGGGCCTGGCACCGAAGATCGTCGCCGAGGTGGCCGACGTCCTGGCCCGCGCGGCGCAGGCCGTGCCGGTCCTGCTCGTCGAGCAGAACCTCGCCCTGGTCCGACGGCTGGCCGGGACGTGTGCCGTCCTGGCCGACGGCCGCACCGCCCACCGGGGCGACACCGCCGAACTGTTGGCCGACGAGGACGCCGCCCGCCGGCTGCTCGGCGTCGGCGGCCGACGCCCCGGCGCCGCCGCCCCCGCAATCACGGAGGTGAACCTCTGATGGACACCGTCGTCCTCCTCTCCTGTACCGGATTGGGCCTGGGAGCGCTGTACTTCCTGGTCGCCTCCGGCCTGTCGCTGATCTTCGGTCTGATGGACGTGCTCAACTTCGCCCACGGCGCCCTGCTCTCGATCGGCGCCTACGCCACCTGGTGGGCCGGGGCCGAGGCCGGTCTCTCCTTCTGGCTCGCGGTGCCCTTCGGCACCCTGGTCGGAACGGTCGCCGCCGTCCTGCTGGAACTCGCTCTGATCCGGCCGCTCTACAGCCGCCCGCGCGACCAGATCCTCGCCACCGTCGGCGTCGGGCTGGCCGTACCCGCGCTGCTGATGGGGATCTGGGGCGCCGACGCCCGCCCCTTCCCACAGCCGGCGCTGCTCTCCGGCACGTGGCACGTGCTCGGTGCGACCGTCCCGGTGAACCGCTTCGTGCTCGTGGCCGCGGCCGTGCTGCTCCTGCTCGCTCTGAAGGTGTTCCTCGCCCGGACCCGCTACGGGCTGATCGTCCGGGCCGGCGTCGAGGACCGGGCGATGGTCGCCGCGCTCGGCATCGACGTCCGCAAGGCGTTCACTCTCGTCTTCGCCATCGGGGGAGCCGCCGCCTCGCTCGGCGGCGCCCTCGGCGGCCTCTACTTCGGTTCGGTCAATCCCGGCCAGGGCACCGGCCTGCTCGTCTTCGCCTTCGTCGTCGTCGTGATGGGCGGCATGGGCTCCGTCACCGGAGCCGCCGTCGCCTCGGTGTGCGTGGGCCTGGTGCAGCAGTTCGCCAACTACTACACCGCCGCCGGCCTCGGCGACCTCTCGGTCGTCGTCCTGCTGGCCGTCCTGCTCCTGGTCCGGCCCCGCGGACTCACCGGGAGGCTCGCGTGAGCACGAACACCCCCGCCACGAGCACCGGTGGCACCGCCGCCGACCGCACTGCCGTGACCGTACGGCCCGGCACTGACATCGACGGAGCCGGGGGCCGCTCAGGAGGGCCCGAACGGGTCGGAATCGCTCGAACGGGTGAATCAATCACAAATCGCTCGACAATCCTGCGCCGAGGGCTACGATCGTGGCCGATCGCTCTGCTGATCCTGCTCCTTGTCGCCCCATACAGTGCGCTTCCCGTCCCGGGACTGCTCGACGGCCCGCTCGGCAGCCCCGGGAGTCTCCAACTCATCGCCCTGTGCCTGCTCTACGGGGCCCTGGCCTCCGGGTACGACCTCCTGCTCGGCCGTACCGGACTGCTCTCCTTCGGCCACGCGCTCTACTTCGCGACCGGCCTCTACACCACCGACCTCGCCATGCTGGAGCTCCGGCTGCCGTTCGCGGCGGCGGCCGTCTTCGGCGTCGCCTGCACCGTCGCGCTGGCCCTGCTGCTCGGCTCGGTCAGCCTCCGCGTCACCGGCATCGGGTTCTCCATGGTCACCCTGGCCTTCGCGCAGGCCGGTTCGATCCTCGTCCAGCGCAACCCCGGCGGCCTGACCGGCGGCGAGGAGGGCCGGTCGGCGCCGGCCGACCGACTGCCGGCCGCCCTCCTGGGCATCGAGAACACCGCCAACCTCTACTGGATCGCCCTCGCCTACCTGGTCCTGACCCTCGCCGCCGTCCACTGGGCCGTCAGCTCCCCGGCCGGCCGGGTCTGGGAGGGCATCCGGGAGAACGAACGCCGGGTCGAGGTACTCGGACTGCGGCCCTACGGCTACAAGCTGATCGCCTTCGTGCTCGCCGGCGGCCTCGCCGGGGCGGGCGGGGTGGTCTACCTGCTGCTCACCGGCGGCGCGACCCCCCAGGCCGCCACGTCGGACGCGACCCTCTCGCTGCTGGTGATGGTCGTGCTCGGCGGATCCGGTACACGCTGGGGTCCGCTGCTCGGCGGGGTCATCTACACGTGGGCCGGCCACCGGCTCGGCGACCTCGCCAACTCCGCGGCCGTCGCCGACCTGCCGGCGATTCTGCGGGTCCCGCTCTCCCAGCCGCTCTTCCTGCTGGGCGGCCTCTTCGTCGCCGTGGTCTACGTACTGCCGGGCGGCCTGGCCAGGCTGCCCGCCCGGATCCGTGCGGCCCGCGCCACCCGTTCGGCCCGGCCCGCCGGCCGGTCCGCCGTTCCGCCCAGTGCCAGCCCCACCGGAGGTAGTCCCGCGTGAGCCAGTCCGAGAGCCCGTCGATACACCGGACGACCGACCGGTCGGCCCGGCCCGCACCGCCGTCCGAGCTGTCCGCGCCGTCCGGTGCCCCCGGCGGGCCGGCGGCCCCGGAACAGCTGGGCGTCCCGGTCCCCGGCGGGGAGCTGTCCGTGCTCCGCTGGCCGGCCACCGTGCCCGGCGCCCCGACCGTCGTGGCCGTGCACGGCATCACCGCCAACGGCCTCGCCTGGTTCGAGGTCGCCCGGCGGCTCGGCGGCCGGGCCACCCTGCTCGCACCGGACCTGCGCGGGCGCGGTGACAGCCGCGACCTCGGAGGGCCGTACGGACTTGCCCGCCACGCCGACGACGTGGCGGCCCTGATCACCGGGCTCGGTCTGGGGCCGACCGTCGTGGTCGGCCACTCCATGGGCGCGTGGGTGACGGCCCTGGCGGCCGTCCGCCACCCGGACCTGGTCAGCCGGGTGGTGCTGGTCGACGGCGCGGTCACCTTCCCGCTGCCCGAGGGCGTGAGCGAGCACGACGCCCTGGCCGCCGTGCTCGGGCCGGCGCTGGCCCGGCTGTCGATGACCTTCCCCGACCGGCAGGCGTACCGCGAGTTCTGGCAGCGGCATCCGGCCTTCTCCGCCGACTGGTCCGACGAGATCGACGCCTACACCCAGCGCGATCTCGTCGGCGACGAACCCGAGCTGCACTCCTCCTGCGTGCTGGCGGCGGTCGAGACCGACGGGTCGCAGGTCCTGCTGGACCGCGAGGCGGCCACCGCCGTGCACCGGCTGCCCTGCCCGGGCGAACTGATCCGGGCGGAGCGCGGCCTGCTCGACGAGCCGCAGGGCCTCTACGACGAGAAGCGGCTCGCCGCCGTCGGGCTGGATCACACCCACCCGGTCCCGGTGTCGGCGGTGCCGGACACCAACCACTACTCGATCCTCTGGGGCCGCGCGGGGGCCGAGGCGGTGGTCCGCGCTCTGCTCGGCACGGCCTCCACCGGCCCCGCCGACGGGTAGCCGCCGCGACGGGTTAGCCGGCCGCGCCCAGGAAGGACTCCCATCCGCCGGCCGGCGCCTGTCCGACGTTGAGGGTGCGCAGCTTGCGGAGGGTGGATTGGTCCTGGACGTCCAGCCACTCGACGAGCTGCTTGAAGGAGACCAGCCGGACGTCGGGCTTGCCCGCGATGGTCTTGAGCGTCTCCTCGACGGCGTCCATGTAGATGCCGCCGTTCCACTGCTCGAAGTGGTTGCCGATGAAGAACGGTGCACGGTTGCCGTTGTAGGCGCGGTCGAAGCCGGCCAGGTAGGCGTCCCGGGCCTGGGTGCGCCAGTCGTTGTACTTGGCCGGGTCCCCCTTGGTGCTGCCGGCGGACTGGTTGGCCAGGATGTTGTAGTCCATGGAGAGCACCTGGTAGGTGTGCCCGGGGAAGGGGATGCTCTGCAGCTGGAGGTCCCAGATCTTGCCGTCCTGCACCTTCTGGGGCCAGATCTGCAGGCCGCCCGAGGAGCTGGCGTCGTACTTCCACCCCAGGTTGGCGATGGTCGGCAGCAGGGCCTTCTGCCCCTCCAGGCAGGGGGTGCGGCCGCCGATCAGCTCCTTCTTGTAGTCGAAGGGGAGCGGGTCGACGTCGGTGAAGCCGGTGTTCGTCCGCCACTGGGTCACGAAGCCGACGGCCTGGTCTATCTCGCTCTGCCAGTCCTCGGGGGCCCACTTGTTGACGCCGTTGCCGTCCGAGCGGGTCGAGCAGAAGTGGCCGTTGAAGTGGGTGCCTATCTCATGGCCTGCCGACCAGGCCTGGCTGATGAGCTTGAGGGTGGCCTTCACCGCGCCGTCCGACAGATAGGGGATGTCGGAGGCGCCGACCGCGTGCTTCGGCGGGTGGTAGAGGTCCGCCTTGCCCTTGGGCAGGGCGTAGATGCCGGAGAGGAAGAAGGTCATCGAGGCCTTGTGTTCCTCGGCGAGCTTGAGGAACCGGGGGAACTGGCCGTCCTCGGTGCCACCGGCGCCGTCCCAGGAGAAGACCACGAACTGCGGCGGGCGCTCGCCCGGCTTGAGCTTCTCCGGCTTGGGCTGGTTCGGCTGGGGGCCGGTGTCGGAGGTCGAGCCGTCCCCGATCGGGGTGCCCTTGGCCGGGGTCGTGGTGGGGGACCCGGTGGCCGGTCCGGAACTCCCGGTGCCGGTCGTGGGGGCAGGGGCGGATCCGGTGGGATCGGTCGATCCCGAGCTGCCCCCGGAACACGCCGCCACCGCTCCGAGAGCCGCAGTCGCGGCGGTGGCTGTGAGCACGGTCCTGCGCGAGATGGCGGCCATCGTCTCCCCTGGGGTCCGGACCGGGTAATGGTCGCAACTCAGGCCGCGCCGGTCATATCGGACAATTGATTGATTATCCGTCGTTAGCATGTCACGCGAACGCGGAGGCCACCAAGGGCCCGAGGTTCGTCGGCACTGAACACGCCGGGTACGCCTGTGCGGGATCCGAAGGAATGTCTTCTGTTGCCGTCCTGTGACGCTTCGCCCGTTTCGCGGAGAGGGCGTTTCGAGGGCGCTGCCGTCGTGGTGTCAGCCGAGGGGGATGCGGCGACTGCGGCACGCGACCCGCGCGATGGCGGTACTCACCACGGTGGCGGCCGTGCAGGAGACCGCGAGGCTCAGCCAGGCGGTCTCGAACCAGTGGCTGTTGAGCCAGCCGAGGGTCACGATGTAGGCCGCCCAGATCAGCGCGGCCAGCGCCGACCACCGCAGGAAGCGGTGGGGGTGGGCGGGGGAGTGGCCGATGGCCAGGTCGAGGATGGTCCGCCCGGCCGGTACGAACCGGGCGACCACCACGATGGCGGCCGCCGCCCGGGTGGTGCGCCCGTCCAGGGCCTGCTGGACCCGTGCCACGCTGGCCGCCAGCTTCGGGCGGTGCTCCAGACGCCGGTTGACCATCGGCGCACCGCGGCGCGCGAGCTGGAGCAGCAGCAGATCGCCGAGGAAGGAGGCCGTGGCCACCCCGAGCCCGAGCAGTACGGGGGCGCCGTCTATCTGGGCCGTCTTGAGCACCGCGAGTATGACGAGGGTCCCGCTGGGGAGGAAGGGGAGGAAGGCGTCGCCGAGGACGGCGCAGAGCGCCAGGCCGCAGATCCATGAGGATCCGACCAGTGTCGCGATGTCCATGTCCTTACTCCCTCCAGGCTGCCCGGGGGAGCAGTGGTTGCAAGGGACAACGCTAGCGCCTCGACTATTCATGCCATGAAGCACCCCGGGGATGCGGTGGGCACAGGTGTCGGATCTCACATCGGCTCCGGCCCGGCCGGGACATGGCGCATCCCGTCCGGGCGGAACGTGGCACGAGCCCCCGGGGCGGGGTGCCGCTCCGAGGGCTCGCGGGGATCGGTCGGCGCTGGTCCAGCCCGACGATCTTGCTGGTGAGTGCGGATCCGGTTGGGTGATCCGCCTGAGCCCTAGCCTGCCGGATGGCGGCGGCCGACCGCGAGCCCCGGGCTGGCGACTTCCCGCGCTGGCGTGAAGTCGCCACGGGTGTTCGTCCGCTGGCTCTGCGTCAGCCTCTCCGTCCGCGGCCGGAGTCGCCCGCGGCGCACGGGAACGTGGTCGGGCTGTCGGGGGAGGACGGCCGGCAGCCGCCCGCGCGGCGGCCGGGCCGGACCGCCGTCCGGGGAACAAGGGGACCCGGGTGCGGGGTTGACCAGTGTCGGCACCGGCAGCGGCACCGACCGCCTCCGGTGGGCAGCGCCGGTGAACCGCACCGGCGGACGGTACCGACCACGGCCAGGAGGACGGACGGCATGACGACCGAGGACAGGCAGGAGAGCCGGCGGGAGAACGGGGCCGGCTCGCACGTCGCGGACGCGATCCGGGGCACCGCCAGGGGAACGGCGCCCGCCCCGCTGTCGATTCTCGACCTGGCCACCGTCGGGGTCGGCTACACACCCGCGCAGGCGCTCGCCGCGACCACCACCCTGGCCCGCAGCGCCGAACAGTGGGGTTTCCACCGCTTCTGGGTGGCCGAGCACCACGGCATGCCCGGTGTCGCCAGCTCCACGCCCGCCGTCCTGCTGGCCCACCTCGGGGCCCACACCACCACCCTGCGCCTCGGGTCCGGCGGTGTGATGCTGCCCAACCACGCCCCGCTGGCGATCGCCGAGCAGTTCGGCCTGCTGGAGGCGCTCCACCCCGGCCGGATCGACCTCGGCCTCGGCCGGGCCCCCGGCACCGACCAGGCCACCGCCCGGGCCCTGCGCCGGGGCCTCGGGGAGGGCGCCGACGACTTCCCCCGGCAGCTCGTCGAGCTGACCCACTTCCTCGACGGCAGCTTCCCCGCCGGGCACCCGTACGAGCGGCTCACCGCCGTTCCCAAGGGGGAGGGGCGGCCGCCGGTCTGGCTGCTCGGCTCCTCCGGATTCAGCGCCCAGCTGGCCGGCCGGCTCGGCCTGCCGTTCGCCTTCGCGCACCACTTCAGCAGTGCGAACACCCTCCCGGCCCTCGACCTCTACCGCTCGGAGTTCCGCCCCTCGGCCGTTCTCGACGAGCCGTACGCGCTGATCGGGGTGAGCGCGGTCGCGGCCGAGGACGAGGCCTCCGCCCGCCGCCTCGCCCGCTCCGCGGCGCTCGGCATGCTGCGTCTGCGCCAGGGCGATCCGGGCCCGATCCCCACCCCCGGGGAGGCCGAGTCCTACCCGTACAGCCCGGTGGAGGCGGACTTCGTCGACGACTGGCTGGGCAATGTCGTCCTGGGTGCCCCGGGCGACGTGGCCGACGGGCTGGAGGCGCTCCGCAAGCGGACCGGGGTGGACGAGCTGATGGTGACCTCGCACATCCACGGCAACGAGGCGCGGCTGCGGTCCTACGGGCTGATCGCCGAGGCCTACGGCCTGACCGCGGGCCGCACCGTGACCGCCTGAGGGAAGCTGCGACCGAGGCCGGGACGCCCCGGGTCAACGCTCGCCCGGGGTGTCCCGCCGATCCCGGTCCTCCCGGTCCTCCCGGTCCTCCCGGTCCTCCCGCTCCTCGCGGCCGTCGCGGAGTATCGCGGCGACCAGCTCCGCCTCGCCGGGGCGGGCGAAGTACCAGCCCTGGGCGGTGTCGCAGCCGGTGAGCCGCAGCCGTTCGGCCTGCGCGGCGCTCTCGATGCCCTCGGCGGTCACGGTCAGGCCGAGCGTGTGGGCCAGCTGCACCATCGCGCCGACGATCTGCTCGTCGGCGTCGCTCCGCCGCGAGCGGAGCTCGGGGAGCTCCGGCCGGCCGCCGGTCGGGGCCGGGTCGCGGAACCCCTCGATGAAGGTGCCGTCCAGCTTCAGCACGTGCACCGGGAGCCGGGAGAGGTAGGCCAGGTTCGAGTAGCCCGTCCCGAAGTCGTCGATCGCGATGCGCACGCCCATGTCGGCGAGCGCCTGGAGCGCCTGGAGCGGGCGTCCGCCGGGGCCGAGCAGCGCGCTCTCGGTGATCTCCAGCTGCAGCAGCCGCGCCGGCAGGCCGGTGCGGTCGAGGGCCTGGGCGACGTCGGCGACTACGTCGGAGTCCCAGATCTGGCGGGCGGCCAGGTTGACGCTCACGAAGGTCTCGGTCTCGGGGAACTCGGTGAGCCAGCGGCGCGCCTGGCGGCAGGACTCCTCCAGCACCCACTTGCCGAGCGGCACGATCGCCCCGGACTCCTCGGCGAGCGGGATGAAGCGGTCCGGCGAGAGCGTCCCGTAGCGGGGGTGGCGCCAGCGGACCAGGGCCTCGGCGCCGTGCACCGCGCCGTCGGCCAGGCCGACCAGCGGCTGGTACTCGATGGTGAACTCGCCGCGCTCCAGTGCCGGGCGCAGCGCGGTGGCGAGCAGCTGACGGGTCAGCTGGTGGGCGCCCCGGTCGGGGTCGTAGAGGGTCCAGCGGGCCCGGCCGTCGGCCTTGGACCAGTACAGGGTGGCGTCGGCGTCCTTGACCAGGTCGGTGGGGGTGGTCTCGTGCACGGAGCGTTCGACGACGCCGACGCTGGCGGTGACCACCAGCCGGTGGCCGGCCACGTCGAACGGGCGTTCCAGGGCGTCGAGGATCCGGGCGGCCAGGTCGGTGAGCTGGTCGCTGCCGCTGCTGTCGGTCACCAGGACGGCGAACTCGTCGCCGCCCATCCGCGCGACCAGCTGGGTGCCGTGCGCGGAGAAGCCTCGCCGCAGCCGGGTCGCGACGGCGATCAGCAGTTGGTCGCCGATGTGGTGGCCGAGGGCCTCGTTGATCGCGGCGAACCCGTCGAGATCCAGGTAGCAGACGCCGACCCTGGGCCCGACCCCGGCGCCGGCGCCGGCCCCGGGCCCGTCAGCCGCGACACCGTAGCCGTTGGCGGTCCCAGTGCTCCCAGCGCTCCCAGCACCCCCACTGCCCCCGCCCACCGGCCCCGTCGCCCGGTCGGGGGTGAGGCAGGCGGCGTCGAGGCGTTCGAAGAAGTACGTCCGGTTGGGCAGTCGGGTCAGCGGGTCGTGCAGGGCCTGGTACTCGAGGCGGTCGCCGAGCCGGCGCTGCTCGGTGATGTCCTCGACCAGGGCGAGCGTGTACAGCGGGCCGCCCTCGGCGTCCCGGATCAGCGAGACGGTCACCTTGCTCCAGACCGTCCGCCCCGCGCGGTGCTTGAGCTGCTTCTCGACCCGGAGCCGGTCGTGCTCGCCGTGGACGAGTGCGCGGAACAGCCGGCGCGGCATGCCCTCGGGGTCGACGATCTCGTGGATGTGGGTCCGTACCAGCTCGTCGACGGTGCGGCCGGTCAATGCGGCGAAGGCCGGGTTGACCTCGATGATCCGGTCCTCGGGGTCGATGAGGGCCATGCCGATGGCGGCGTCGGAGAAGGCGGCCCGCAGCCGGGACTCGCTGGCCCGCAGGGCGGCCAGCTGTCGGCCGTCGCCCTCGGTCACCGGCCGGCCGTTCGCACCGCCGCCGTCCGGCTCGTGATGGGTGCCGTCACCGAGCGGCGCCGAGCAGGTGGGGCAGCGGAGGTCGGTGTCGTCGACCGGGGTCTCCCGGGGGTCGGCCAGGGCGGCTCGGGCCGCGCCGTTGGCCGTGCCGTTGACCGGGGCGGGGTGGAGGGCGGGCGGCGGGAGGCGGCGTGGCCGCGGTTCCTCGTGCCGCACGCCTGGGTGGTGTGCGTCGGCCCCCTCGTTCTGGCCCGGCACGGCATGCTCCCGTCCGCTGCTGACGCTTGACGCTTGACGCTGGTCCGGCCGGCCACCCGACTTCGGCGGCCGGCTCCGCACTCTGCCGGACTCGCGGAGAAGGGACTCCGGTGCGGGACGCTCGGGACGGAGCGGCCGGGTGGGAGCCCGCCTGAGGAACCGTGAGGAACAGGGCGCTGCGGCCGATCATAGGACGCGATGGCAACGCGCGGTGACCGCCGCCAGGGTGATTCGTCTGGTTTGGGGTTAAGTGTGGTGATACATGCGGACGCCCCTGGTGCACATCACATGATGTGCACCAGGGGCGTGTGCTCCGGGAACGCGCCCTCGGGACCCGGTTCGGCGCCGACCGCGCGTTGTGCCTGCGCCGACGCCTGCGCCGACGCCTCTGCCGATGCCTGTGCTGAGGCCTGGGCCGGGGCCGGGGGCGGGACGCCCGGGGAGGTCAGCCGGCCAGATTGGCCGTGAGGGTGATGGTGGTGCCGGTCAGGGCCTGGCTCACCGGGCAGTTCGCCTTGGCGTCCTCGGCGGCCTTCACGAAGCCGGCCTCGTCCAGCCCGGGTACCACGCCGGTGACCGTCAGGTGGATGCCGGTGATGCCGGTGCCCGGCTGGAAGGTGACATCGGCCTGGGTGTCGAGCGTGGTGGGCGGGGTGCCCGCGCCGGTCAGGCCGTGCGAGAGGGCCATCGAGAAACAGGCGGAGTGCGCGGCGGCGATGAGCTCCTCCGGGCTGGTCTTGCCGTTCGGGGCCTCGGCGCGGGCCGGCCACGAGACCGGGTACTCGCCGATGCCGGACGACGCGAACGTCACCTGGCCCTTGCCGTCGACCAGGTTGCCTTCCCAAGCGGTGCGGGCGGTGCGGGTGGTTGCCACGATCGGTACCTCCGTTACTGAGGAACTGCTGATTCGTCACGTCCGGTTATGCCGCGGCCCAGCCTACGTGCAGGTCGGGGGCGTGCCACAAGTAGCGCACCGGTCCGCCGCGTCCGAAAATCCCCCGGCCGCCCGGGCGGGTCGGGCCGTCCGTGGACGGACCCCGGCAGCTCGGGACGCCGTCCGGCGGTCGGTCCGTGTGCCGTCCGTATCGTGGACGGTTAGGCCGAATGGTGCGGGCCCGTGCCGGGCGCCCTGTTAGATTGGCCCGGGCCCGGGCCCGGCCGCCGCGCGGTCGGGCGCACCACCGAGAGAGCCGCGGAGCCGCCCCGATGACGGACCACCCCACGACCCCCGATGCCGGACTGCCCGAGGGGGTCGACGACGCCGTGCGGGCCGAGCTGACCAGCCTGCGCGAGAGCATCGACAACATCGACGCCGCGGTGGTCCACATGCTGGCCGAGCGCTTCAAGGCCACCCAGCGGGTCGGCCGGCTCAAGGCCGAGCACAAGCTCCCGCCCGCCGACCCCGCCCGCGAGCGCACCCAGATCAAGCGCCTGCGGGAGCTGGCCGCCGGGGCGCACCTGGACCCGGTGTTCGCGGAGAAGTTCCTCAATTTCATCATCGCCGAGGTCATCCGCCACCACGAGGCCATCGCGAGCGACGCCGTGATCAGCGGGAACGCCTCCGCCTGACCGGCATCGACCGGCCGGGCCGGGAGTATCCGGGGGAGGTGTGCCCGGACCGGCGGGATGTCTGGCGCGGGTAAACACCCGATTTCGCCTCGATCCCCGGTTGGCGTAGCGTGCAGGTTCCCCCGCAGCCGGAGAGTGGAGCAGCGACGATGGCGGTGAACCTGCCCGATACGCACGGCGGCGACGCCGAGGCAGGGCCGGCCGCCCCGGTCGGGGGCCGGGCCGAGGCACGGCGGGCGCGCCGCGCGGCCGAGGGGCGCCGGAGCAGGCCGCCGAAGGACCGCCGGTCCGGCCGGCGGCCGCGGCCGTGGTGGATCGAGATCCCGGCGATGGCGGCGGTCGGCCTGGTGGTCGCGCTGCTGATCAAGACCTGTCTCTTCCAGGTGTTCACCATCCCCTCCGGTTCGATGGAGAACACCCTGCGGGTCGGTGACCGGGTCGGCGTGAACAAGCTGGCCCCGCTGACCGGCTGGGAGCCGGAGCCGGGCCAGCCGGTGGTGTTCAAGGACCCGGGGGACTGGCTGCCGCCGCAGCCGAGCGGCGGGAACCCCGTCGCCAACGCGCTGGGCTCGGTGCTCTCCTTCGTCGGCCTGGTGCCGCCCAAGGACGACAACTACCTGGTCAAGCGGGTCATCGCGACCGGCGGGCAGACCGTGCAGTGCTCGGGCACCACGCTGACCGTCGACGGCGCCAAGCTCGACGAGCCGTACCTGCACCCCGGGGACGACTCCTGCGCCGGGCTGGACTTCGGTCCGGTGACGGTGCCGCAGGGCTACGTCTGGGTCGAGGGCGACCACCGCAGCGACTCGGCGGACTCGCGCTACCACCAGCGCGGCCCCGGCGGCGGGGCCGTGCCGGTGGACAACGTGGTCGGCCCGGTGTCGGGCGTCGTGTGGCCGCTCGGCCACCTCGACTGGTTCGGCTGGGTCGGCCGCTGACCCCGGCCCGGACGACCGCACGTCGGCCCGCTCACCGCCCCGCACACCGGCCCGGCCGGTGCCCCGGGCAGCACCCCGGGCAACACCCCGCCCCCCGCACCGGGCAGGCCGGCTAGCGCCGGTCCCGCTCCCCGCCCCGGCGGCCCTCGGCCTCGGCGGCCCGGGCGAGCCGCTCGCCGAGCGCCGTCGCCCCGGCCGGCACCGGCGCGGCCGGGGCCGGCTCCGGCCCGGGCGCCTCGGCGGGCTTGCCGGCCTGGGCGGCGAACGCCCCGGCCAGCACCAGCAGGCCGCCGGCCATCTGCGGCAGGCCGAGGTGCTCGCCCAGCAGGACCCAGGCCAGCACGGTGGCCACGACGGCCTCCAGGTTGGCCACCACCCCGGCGACCGGCGGCGACAGGTGCTGGACGGCGACGACGCCGGTCAGATAGGCGAGCACGGTCGCGACCAGGACCATCCAGGCCGCCGGGAGCAGCGCGGGCACGGCGTGCCCGTTCATCACCACGTCCCCGCCGAGCTTGCCCCAGTCCGCCTCCCAGGGGCGGGTCAGGGCGGTGAGCACGATCGAGCCGATCAGCAGGCCGTAGGCGCTGACGGCGATCGGGTCGACCGGGCGCTCGCCCCGGCTGCCGGCGTCGGCGAGCACGAAGTAGCCGACCTGGCAGCAGGCCGCCCCCAGGGCGAACAGCACGCCGAGCGCGTCGAAGCTCAGCCCGTTCCAGGCCTCGACCACGCAGGCGAGTCCGGCGACCGCGACGCCGGCACCGATCGCCGAGCCCCGGCTGATCGGCCGGCGCTGGACGAACCGCACGTAGCCGATGAGCAGCGGCGGGCCGAGGTACTCGATGAGCAGGGCGACGCCGACCGGGATCCGGGAGATCGCCGCGAAGTAGCAGGCCTGGACGCCGGCCACGGCGAGCAGGCCGAAGCCGATCAGCAGGCCGGGCCGCCGCCGGACGGCCTCGCGGTGGCGGTAGGCCAGCGGCAGCAGCACGACGGCGGCGCCGGTGACCCGGAGCCAGACCACGTGGAGGGGGGAGAGCCCGGCCTCGATCAGTGGCTTGGCCGCGGTGCCGGAGCCGCCGAAGGCGAACGCGGAGACGAGGGCGAGGGTGAGACCGAGGGTCCGGCCGCGCGAGCGGCCGAGCAGGGGGTTGGAGCTGTGCACCGACGAATTGTGACAGTGTTACCGGTATTCGGTAAGGGGTCATTCCATCATTCGGTCCTGCCCGGTGCTGTGCGCGAGCGCCCGCTACCCGGCCGATCCGGCCCCGGCCCCGGCCAGCGCACTCGTCCCGCCGCCGGTGGCGTCCGTCCCGCTGCCGCCGCCGGATCCCGACCCCGATCCCGAGCCGGAACCGCCGGACCCGGTGCCCCCGGTCGGCGGCGGTGGCGTGGTCGGCCCGGTGGTGGGGCCGGTGCTCGGCCCCGTCGGCTTGGTCGGCTTGCTGCTCGGCGGCGGGGTGGCCGGCTGGGTCGGCGCGGTGTTCCCACCGCCGGACCCGGACCCGGACCCGGACCCTGACCCGGAACCGCCCGAGCCCGAGCCGCCGGACCCCGAGCCGCCGGTGCCGCCCGAAGGCTGCGGGGCGGTGGTCGGGCCGGTGGACGGCGCGGTGGACGGCTCCGAGCCCGCACCGCCGGAGGAGCCGGAACCGCCCGGGGACGACGCGCCGCCGGACGGCGTCGCGGACCCGTCGGGGGCGGTCGGCGGAGTGCTCGAAGGACCGGACGAGGAGCCCGAGGAGCCCGAGCCGCCGCGGGCGTCCTCCGCACCCGAGGGAGCGGGGAAGTCGCTGACCGGCTGGCCCTTCAGGGCGGCCTTCATGTAGGTGGTCCAGATCTGCGCGGGGTACTGGCCGCCCGCCGCGCCGTCGATCCCGCCGGTGCCACTCAGGCTGACCTGCGCGCCGGTGGTCGGATCCTGCCCGAACAGCGCGACCGAGGTGACCAGCTCCGGGGTGTACCCGATGAACCAGACCGACTTCTGGTCGTCCGTCGTACCGGTCTTGCCCGCGGCGGGCCGGCCCAGCGCCTTCGCGCGCCAGCCGGTGCCGCCCTGGTCGCTGACCACGCCCTGGAGCATCGCCGTGACCTCGCGCGCGGTCTGCTCGCTGATCGCCTGGGTGGTCTTGTGCGCGGGCAGCGCGACCGGCTCGCCCTCGTGGCTCACCGCCTGCACCAGCCACGGGGTGATCTGCTTGCCGCCGTTGTCCAGCGTGGCGTACACGCCCGCCAGGTCGAGCACGCTCGGGGTGGCGGTGCCCAGCGGGATCGACGGCACCGGGTCCAGCCCGGGGGTGTTGCCGGGCAGGCCGAGCGCGATCGCGGTCTCCCGCACCTTGGCCAGCCCGGTGTCCTGGGCGAGCTGGGCGAAGGCCGAGTTCACCGACCAGTCGGTGGCCTGCTGCAGGGTGATCTGGCCGTAGCTCTTGTCGCCCTCGTTCGGCGGTGCGTACGGGGTGCCCTTGCCGCCGCGGACCTTGCGGCCGCTGGTGCCGTCGTAGACGGTGCGCGGGGTGATGGTCTGGCCGGACTGCGTCTTGGCGTCGTTCTCCAGCGCCGCGGCCAGCGCGATCGCCTTGAACGTCGAGCCCGCCTGGTAGTCCCGCCGGGTCGCGTTGTCGACGTAGTGCTTGGTGTAGTCGACGCCGCCGTACAGGGCGACCACGGCACCGGTCTTCGGGTCCACGGAGACGGCGCCGGGCTGCGCGGCGGCGTCCTTCTTCCGCTTCTCCGGGTTCAGGGTGTCGTGCAGCTGGCCCTGGACGGCGTCCTCCAGGGCCTGCTGACGGGTCGGGTCGACGGTCAGCTTGATCGTGTAGCCGCCCCTGGCCAGCTCCGACTCGCTGATGATCTGGTTGCCGGTGAGGTACTCGGTCGCGGCGTTGACCAGGTAGCCGGCCTGGCCGGAGAGCCCGAGCTGCGCCTGCGGGTCCTTGACCTCGGGGAAGGTGGTGGCGGCCCGCTCCTCGGCGGAGAGCCAGCCCTCCTTCACCATGCCGTCGAGCACGTAGTTCCAGCGGTTGACGGCGTTCTGCTTGCCCGCCGGGGTGGCGGTGGCCACGTCGTAGGCGCTCGGGGCGTTCAGCAGCGCGGCCAGGTAGGCGCCCTGGGCGGCGTTCAGCTCGGAGGCGTCGACGCCGAAGTACTGCTGCGCGGCGGCCTGGATGCCGTACGCGCCGCGCCCGTAGTAGGAGGTGTTGAGGTAACTGGAGAGGATCTCGTCCTTGCTCTCGGTGGCGTCCACCTTGATCGCTATGAAGAGTTCCTTCACCTTGCGGGTGAGCGACTGCTTCTGGTTCAGGTACGTGTTCTTCACGTACTGCTGGGTGATCGTGGAGCCGCCCTGGGTGCCCTCGCCCTTGGCGGTCTTGAGGGCGGCGCGGACCAGGCCGGGTATGTTGACGGCGCCCTCGTGGTAGAAGTTGCGGTCCTCGGCGGCCAGCGTGGCGTGCTGCGCGGCCGGGGAGACCTTGTCCAGCCCGACGTTCTGCCGGTTGGTCTGGCCGGTCCGGGCGATCACCGAGCCGTCCTGGTAGAGCCAGGTGTTGCTCTGCGCGGTCGCGGCGGCGTGCGCGTCGGGCACCTTCACCAGGGCGATGCCGAGGGCGAAGAGGCCGACCCCGAGCAGCAGCGCGGTGGCGAAGCCGACCAGGGTCATCCGCCAGGTGGGGATCAGTCTGCGCCAGCCGGTGCGGCGGGGCCTGCGGGGTCGACGGGCCTTGGGTCTGCGGGTGCGCGGCGCGCCGCTCAGGGCGATACGGGACAAAGCGGCGGCCTCTCCTGCGGGCGGGCGGCTGCGCGGGCGACAGGAGGCACGGGGACCGTGCCGGCTCGCGCAGACGGGATCGTCGGCGGTCGGGGACCTTATGCCCCTTTTCCGGTTTACAGCCCAGAACGCGCCGAAGGTACCGGTTGGCTCCACGGCGTCGGGAAGCGAGACCGACATCACACACAAATCGGACGTCAATGGGCAGCGAAAAGCCGGAGAGCCCCTCGTGATGTACGAGAGGCTCCCCGGTGTCGGTGCGCCGCCAGGGACTCGAACCCCGGACCCGCTGATTAAGAGTCAGCTGCTCTAACCAACTGAGCTAGCGGCGCCTGCTGACGGGGGAAACAATACACGCTTCCGCGGGCTGCCTCGCGCCACCTGGGAAGTCACCGGGGTCGACCTGTCCGTTTTCGACCGGTTGGGGCGGGGTTTGCTGCCGGTTAGGGTGGAATCGTGCCCAGCTCCCACCCCGGTCGCCGGAGCGCTCGGCTCACCCCCGCCCCTGCCTCCGCCCCCGCCCCCGGCGTCACCCGCGCCGTCGCCGCCCTGCTGCTGCTCAGCGCGGTCGCGTACACCGCGTGGGTCCTGGAAGTGGTGCTCAGTACCGGGCTCGACCCGGTCCAGGCGTACCTCAGCGAGCTGGCCGCCGAGGACCAGCCGCTGGGCGGCCTCTTCCGGGCCACCGACCTGGTCGCCGGACTCGCGGTGCTGGCGGCCGCCGTCCTCGCCCTGGCCGCGTTCCACGGTCCGGTCCGGGTGCGCGCCGGATCCGGTGGCGGGCGGCCCTGGGCGGTGACCGGATGGGCCGCGCTCGCGCTGTTCGGCGCGGCCACCGCCGCCGACTCGCGACTGCCGCTGAGCTGCGCGCCCACCAGCGACGAGATGTGCGCCGCCCGCGAGACCGCCGGTCTCGTCCCGGCCACCCACACCGCCCACGCCGTGACCAGCAGCCTGGCGGTGCTCGGCGCGCTCGGCGGGCTGACCGCGCTCACCGTCGCCGCCCGGCGCCACGGCTGGTGGCCGCCGGTGCGCCGGTACGGGCCGTGGCTGCTGGGCGCCGAGCTGCTCGCCACCGGGTGGAGCCTCGGCGCGATCGCGGCCTTCGAGGCAGGCCGCGGCACCTGGGCGCTGGGCGCCGGCCAGCGGCTCCAGGTGCTGCTCGTCGCGCTCTGGCTGGCCCTGCTCGCGGCCGCCCTCCGCCCCGGCGCGAACTCCGGCGTGAACTCCGGCGCGGACTCCGGCGCGGACTCCGGGGAGGCCCACGCCGCCCCCTCGGCCGCCACCACCCGCCCCCGGCCCGACCGGCTGGATCCGCAGCCCGACCAGCGGGACCCGGTATGACCGGCGCGCACCCGTACCGCGAGCGCGGCGCCGACCCGGTCTTCCTGCGGATCGACGGCACCCCGCTGCACGTGCGCGTCGAGGGGCAGGGCCCGGTGTGCCTGCTCACCGGGGGGCTGGGCAGCAGCTGGTTCGACTGGGACCTCGTCGTTCCCTTCCTCGCCCCGTACCGCACCGTGGTCCGCTTCGACCGGCCCGGCTACGGCCTGAGCGCGCCCGAGCCGGCCGACCGGCCCCTGCCGACCGCCGTCGGCGAGGCGCGCCGGATCCGGGCCGTCCTGGACGCGCTCGCCCTGCCCGGGCCGTGCACGGTGGCCGGGCACTCGCTCGCGGCGTTCCACGTCGAGGCCTTCGCCCGGCTGTACCCGGAGCGGACGGCCGGGCTGGTCCTGCTGGACGGCAGCGTCGAACCCGAGCCGCGCCCGCGCCCGGCCCCCGGCCTGCGCGACCTCGCGGCGCGCGCCGCCGCCGGGGCGGCCACCGCCGCCGCCGTGCCGTACCTGCTCGGGCCCGCCGCGCGCCGGCTGGCCGCCCGGGCCACCACGGTGCGGCGCGAGGACCTCGCCCCGGCGCCGCTGGTCCGGCGCTGCTACCGCACCGGGCGCTCCCTGCGGGCGCTGCTCCGGGAGAACACCCGCTACCTGGACATGGCCGCCGAACTGGCCGGGCTGCGCCGCACCGACCCGTTGCCGGCGGACCTGCCGGTCACCGTGCTCGCCGCCGACGACGGCCTGCGCGGCCGGCGGACCGAGGAGTGGCTGACCGCGCAGCGGGAACTGGCCGCGCTGCTCGGCGCCGAGTACCGCAGCACCGCCCCGGCCGGGCACCTGGTGATGTTCGACCGCCCGGACGCGGTGGCCTCGGCGGTGCTGGACACGGCGCGCTGATCGGGCGGGAGCGGGCTCGGCCCCCGTCTCGGCCCGGCCTCGGCCTCCGCCCCCGTCGGAGTTGTCCGCCGCGATCACCCGTCGGACGGCCTGGGCGATCGGCAGGTTCCGGGCCGCCCGGCGCGCGGCGTTCCGGAGCGCGGTGTGCTCCCGGCCGGGATGGATCCGGCGGTCCATCCGGCCCGCCCGGAGCAGTCCCGTCGGCTGCCGGTCCCGCTCGCCCGTCCCGGGCGGCGCCCGCATCGGCCATTCCCGCAACGTCCCCGGCCCCGGTCCGGGCCGAGGTCGCGGCGACCCGGTCGGTGATCTCCTGCCCGGCGGCGGCCCGCACCGGCAGCAGCATTCCAGCCGGGCGAGCACGGCCGCGCCGATCCTGTCGTGCGCCCCGAGCGGCTGGAACCCGGTGATCCGCCGGCCGTCGACGGCGATCCGCCCGGTGAGCAGCAGCTCCGCGAGCACGGCGCCGGCGATCACCCGCTGGAAGGCGGCCGAGGAGACCCGCAGCCGCCCGCGCGCCGGGTCGGTGCGGAGCAGGAGCAACTCCTCCGGGAGTGGAGGACCCGACGGAGGCCCGCACCGTCCACCCTGGCGCCGGGAAACGCCGAAGGGCCCCCTCGCTGCTGCGAGAGGACCCTTCGACCGTCGGTGCGCCGCCAGGGACTCGAACCCCGGACCCGCTGATTAAGAGTCAGCTGCTCTAACCAACTGAGCTAGCGGCGCCTGCTGACCTGGAAGACATTACACGCGGTCGGGCCGATCCGCCGAATCGGCGCCGTCCGGTGGCTCTGGGTGACGAACGGGCCGGCCTCAGCGGCTCGCCGGGAGCCGGCTCAGGAAGACCTGGAAGGCGTCGGGCTGGACGGCGTTCACGCCGTCGAAGGGGTAGTTCATCTCCTTGATCACGATCAGCACCACGCAGATCATCGCGGTCATGGTCAGCACCATCGCGAGGTGCAGCCGGATGCTGGAGATGCCGAACACGAAGGCGAAGCCGATGGTCAGCACCGCGCCGGCGATCAGCGGGATCCAGAGCAGCGGCGGCACCGCGTCCTGGACCTGGGTGAGCCGGGCGCGGCGTTCGCTGGCCAGGCCCTCGACGTGCTGGAGGGCGTTCTGGAACTGCGCCTGCTGGCGGAAGTCGAGGGGTTGCAGGGCGTTGGTGGTGTCGCGGATCCGGTACACCAGTTCGGTGGTGTTCGGGTCGGTGCGGTGGTTGGCCATCAACTGCCACTCGGCCCCGATGACGTTGTGCGCGTACTGGAGGGTGAGGTTGGTCAGCTCGACGCCCGCGGGGCTGTCGAACTGCCGGGACGTCCAGTAGAGGCCGGCCAGTTGGTCGGCCTCGCGGAAGGTGGTGGCCCGGGCGGAGTCGGCGGCTTCCCAGACGACGATCACCACGAAGGCGAGCAGGACGGCGTAGAGGACGCCGACCATGGCGAAGATGGCCGCCGTCACCTCGTTGTGCGGTTCCCGGTCCTGGGTGGACACGAAGCGGGGCAGCAGCAGGAGCACCACGGTGACGATGGCCATCGAGCCGAACAGGATCGTCAGGTTGGACCAGGTCATAGCAGCAGTTGTCGCACGGCGGCCGGGGGCCCGCCAGGCGGGTGTCCGCTGTTCGGAGGCGCCCGGCCAGCGGGTTCCGTCACTCCTGCGGGAAGTGGCAGGCGGCCTGGTGATCGGCGCTCACCGGATCGGCGGCGGCCGCGAGCGGCGGCGCCTCGTTCGCGCAGCGGTCGCGCGCCGCCGCGTCGAGCCCGGGGTGGACGGGGCAGCGGGCCCGGAACGGGCAGCCGGTGTGCCGGACGGTGGGGGAGGGCGGGTCGCCGGCCAGCAGGACGCGGGCGCGGGCGCGTTCGGCGGCCGGGTCCGGCAGCGGGACGGCGGAGAGCAGGGCGCGGGTGTAGGGGTGCCGGGGCCGCTCGAAGACGGCGGACACCTCGCCCTGTTCGACCGTCCGTCCCAGGTACATCACGCTGACCCGGTCGGCGAGGTGCCGGATCACCGAGAGGTCGTGCGAGACGAAGAGGTAGGACAGGCCCAGTTCCGCCTTGAGCGACTGGAGCAGGTTGAGCACCCCGGCCTGGATCGAGACGTCCAGGGCGGAGACCGGCTCGTCGAGCACCAGCAGCCGGGGGCGGACGGCCAGCGCGCGGGCGATCGAGATCCGCTGCCGCTGCCCACCGGAGAACTGGTGCGGGTAGCGGACGGCGTGCGCAGGGTCGAGGCCGACCTGGCGCAGGAGTTCGGGCACCCGGCGGGCGATCTCGCCCTTCGCGGCCCGCTGGGCGCGCAGCGGTTCGGCGACGATGTCGCCGACCGGCATCCGGGGGTCGAGACTGGCCATCGGGTCCTGGAAGACGATCTGCAGACGGGACCGCATCCGGTGGGCCTCGGCGCGGGAGAGCCCGGCGGTGTCCCGGCCGAGCAGCTCGATCCGGCCGGACTCGGGGGCGGCCAGGCGCAGCAGTTCGAACAGGGTGGTGGACTTGCCGGAGCCGGACTCGCCGACCAGGCCGAGCGTCTCGCCCTCCCGGATCGACAGCTCGACGCCGTCCACCGCGTGGACCGAGCCGACCCGGCGCTTGAAGACGGTCCCCCTGAGCAGCGGGAAGGTCCTGGTGAGCCCGGTGACCTCGAGGACCGCCGGGCGCTGCGCCCGGGGGAGCGGCGGGCCGGCCGCCGCCGGGAGTTCCGGCACGGGGTACACCTCGCCGGGCGCGGGCCGCCGTTCGGCCAGCTCGCCGGCCCGGACGCAGGCGGCCAGGTGCCCGTCACCGGCCAGCGGCGGTTCCACCGTGCGGCAGCGGTCCTCGGCGAGCGGGCAGCGGGCGGCGAACGGGCAGCCGTCCGGCAGTTCGGCCATCGGCGCGGGCGTGCCGGGGATCGGGACCAGCGGTCCGCGCCGGCCGTCCAGCCGGGGGACGGCGCCGACCAGGCCGAGTGTGTACGGGTGGCGCGGCGCGGCGAACAGCTCGTCGACGCCGGCCGTCTCGACGACCCGCCCCGCGTACATCACGGCGACCCGGTCGGCCATTCCGGCGATCACCCCGAGGTCGTGGCTGACCAGGACGAGCGCGGCGCCGGTCTCCCGCCGGGCGGTGCGCAGCACGTCGAGCACCTGCGCCTGGATGGTGACGTCCAGGGCGGTGGTGGGTTCGTCGGCGAGCAGCACGTCGGGGTCGTTGGCGACGGCCATGGCGATCATGGCGCGCTGGCGCATGCCGCCGGAGAACTCGTGCGGGAAGCTGTCCAGGGCGCGGTCGGGGGTCGGGATGCCGACCAGGTCGAGCAGCTCGGCGGCCCGCCTGCGGGCGGCGGACCGGTCGAGGCCGGGCCGGTGGACGCGCAGCGCCTCGACGAGCTGCTCGCCGATCCGGTAGACGGGGGTGAAGGCGGAGAGCGGGTCCTGGAAGACCATCGCGATCCGCCGGCCGCGGACGGCGGCCAGTTCGCGCCCGGGCAGGCCGACCAGTTCCCGGCCGTCCAGCCGGACCGAGCCGCGGACCCGGGCGGTGCCGGGCAGCAGTCCGAGGACGGCCAGCGCGGTGACGGACTTGCCGGAGCCGGACTCGCCGACGATGCCGAGGGTCTCGCCGCGGCGCAGGGTGAGGTCGACGCCGCGCACGGCGGGGACGGGAGCGGTGCCGCGCGGACCGGTGAAGTCGACCCGTAGGTCGTGCACGTGCAGCAGCGGGGTGCCGGCGGGGGTGGTCGCGGTGCTGGTCGCGGCGGTGCTGGTCACGTGCGGGTCCTCTTCCTCGGGGCCCGGTCGCGGGCATCGCGGGCGTCGCGGGCGCCGTCACGGGCGTCACGGCCACCGGCACGGGTACGGCCACGACCACGGCCACGGGCGCGGCGGGGCCGTCGGGCGGCCTCGGCGGTGGGGTCGAGGGCGTCGCGCAGCCCGTCGCCGATCAGGTTGACGGCCAGCACGAAGAGGACCAGCAGCCCGGCGGCGAAGTAGAACAGCCAGGGGAAGACCGGCGCCTCGCTGGTACCGGCGGCGAGCAGGGTGCCGAGCGAGACGTCCGGCGCCTTGACGCCGAAGCCGAAGTAGGAGAGCGCGGTCTCGCTCATCACGGCGCCGCCGACCGCGATGGTGGCGTCGATGATGAGGAAGGACGCGACGTTCGGCAGCACGTGCCGGGTGATGATCCGCAGCGGGTGGACGCCCATGAACTGCGCGGCCCGGACGAACTCCCGCTCGCGCAGCGAGATCGTCATCGAGCGGACCACCCGGGCGGTGATCATCCAGTTGAACAGGGCGAGCAGCAGGACGAAGGCGAGCCAGCCGGAGCCCTTCAGCCGGGGCGAGACGATCGTGATGACCAGGAAGCTGGGGAAGACCAGCATCAGGTCGACCAGGAACATCAGCAGCCGGTCGGTCCAGCCGCCGAAGTAGCCGGCGCAGGCGCCCACCAGGGAGGCCAGCACGGTCGAGAAGAGTGCCACCAGCAGGCCGATGACCAGTGACTTCTGCAGGCCGCGCAGGGTCTGCGCGAAGACGTCCTGGCCGATCCCGTTGGTGCCGAACCAGTGTGTGGTGGAGGGCGGTTGGCGCAGCGCCCCGTAGTCGGGGGCGGCGTAGTCCCAGGGGGTGAGGTACGGGCCGCCGAAGGCCAGCAGGAACAGCAGCAGGACGACGACGGCGCCGGCCACCGCCCCGCGGGCGGCGAGCAGGCGGGCGAGCACGATCCGCCCCCGACCGGCCGTCCCGGGCGCGGGGGCGGCGGGAGAATCGGAGGCGGCGGGAGAATCGGAGGCGGCGGGAGAATCGGGCCCGGGCGGCTCGGCGGGTCCGGTGATCGCGGCGGTCACGGGGGCTCCTCCTCGGCTCAGGACCGCACGCGCGGATCGAGCGCGGCGTGCAGGGTGTCGGCGAGGAAACCGGAGGCGAGCACCACGACCGCCGCGAACAGGTTGACCGCGACGACCGCGTTGACGTCCTGCTCGTTGACGGACTGGATGAACCACTCGCCCATGCCGTGCCAGCCGAAGATGGTCTCGGTGAAGGCGGCACCGGTGAAGATGCCGAGGAAGCTGTAGGCGAACATCGTCGACATCGGGATGACCGCCGTCCGCAGCCCGTGCCTGATCAGCGCCCGGCCCCGGGTGAGGCCCTTGGCCTCGGCGGTGCGCAGGTAGTCCGAGCCGAGTACGTCGAGCATGGTGCCGCGCTGGTAGCGGCTGTAGGTGGCGAGGCCGCCGAGCGCCAGCGAGAGGGTCGGCAGCAGCAGGTGCAGCGCCCAGTCGGCGAGGTGCGCGCCGAGGCCGCCGGTGAGCCCGGGCGTCTCGTACCCGGTGAAGGGGACGACCTCGTGGCCGACGGCGTCCTTGGCGGCGATGGCGCCGTTCTTGAGGAAGAGCGCGACCAGGAAGACCGGGGTGGAGAGCAGGACGAAGGACAGCACGGTCAGCAGCCGGTCGGAGATCCGGTACTGGCGCACCGCGCTCCACGCCCCGGCGGCGACGCCGAGCACCATGCCGAGCAGGCTGCCGACCAGCAGGAGCCGCAGCGAGACCCAGATCCGGCGGCGGAAGTCGTCCATCACGGGGGTGTCGTGGATGGTGCGGCCGAGGTCGCCGTGCAGCAGCAGGCCGCCGGCCCAGCGGCCGAACCGCCGGACGACCGGGGTGCGGTCGTTCAGGTTGAGGTCGGTGAGCTGGCGCTCGACCGAGGCGGCGGCCGGGCGCGGCACCTTGGCCTCGAAGTAGGCGCGCGGCTGCAGGGCCGCGCCGGCCAGCGCGTACGCCAGGAAGACGGCGGCGACCAGCAGGACGGCGTAGTAGGCGAGCCGCTTGGTCAGGTAGCGGAGCATCAACGGCCGCCCGGGGCGGGGGCGGGGCCGACGCGTCTGGTGGGCATCGGAGGGTGGCCTTCGGGTCGGGGGCGAGGGTGCGGGCGGGACGCCGGGACGCCGGGACGCCGGGGGGCACGGAGAAGGGACGCGGAGGAGGGGCGGGAGAGCCCCGCACGGGCGGTCGGCCGAGATTCTTGACCGTGGTCAGGAAAGCGCCGGTCAGAGTGTGGCACCGGTGCGCGGCCGCGGTGTTGCGGCCGTGTTGCGCTCCGTTTCGCTTGGATCAGGTGTCAACTCTGCCCCCTGGTACTCGTTCTGATCGGCTGTTACGTTCGGTCCCCGGCACCGACTTGGCTGCCCACGCTCAAGCCTCGCCACACCTCGCGTCGCTCACCTCTCACCACTCGCCCGACATCACGGGGGGACCCTCATGGACGCTTCCGCCACGCCCGCGCGCCGACTCGGCCGCGCCGCCGCCCTCGCCCTCGCCGTGGCCCTGGCGGCCACCGCGTGCAGCTCGGGCGGCGGCGGTTCGGCGGACACGGCGGTCAGGAGCGAGGCGCCCGGGCAGGGGTCCATCGACATCAACGCCAAGCCGCTGGACCAGGTCCGCGACGGCGGCGAGGTCCGCTTCCCGCTCTACCAGTGGATCACCCAGTGGAACCCGTTCCAGGTGGACGGCCGCTACGGGGACGCGGTCGAGATCATGCGCACGCTGGAGCCGAGCCTCTTCAGCACCGACGAGACCGGCACCTTCAAGCCGGTCGCGGACTACCTGCTGGACGCCAAGGTCACCTCCGCCTCGCCGCAGGTGATCACCTACCGGCTGAACCCGAAGGCCAAGTGGTCGGACGGCAAGCCGCTGAGCTACCTCGACTTCAAGGCCGACTGGGAGGCCACCAACGGGAAGAAGGACGGCTACAACATCGCCGACTCGGCCGGCTACGAGCTGATCTCCGCCGTCGAGCAGGGCGCCGACCCGGCCGAGGTCAAGGTGACCTTCTCCGAGCCGTACGCCGACTGGCAGAGCCTGTTCCGCCCGCTGATCCCGGCGGCCGGGATCGCCACCGCCGACGACTTCAACAAGGGCTGGGTGGAGCGGATCCCGATCACCGCCGGCCCGCTGAAGATCGGCACCGCCGACAAGACCGCGCAGACCCTCACGCTCGTCCCGGACCCGAACTGGTGGGGCGCCAAGCCGAAGGCGGAGCGGATCACCTTCCGGGTGATGTCGCAGTCGGCGACCACCCAGGCCTTCCTCAACAACGAGATCGACTACGCCGCGGCCGGCACCGCCACCGCGTACGGGCAGCTCAAGGACGCCAAGGACACGGTGATCCGGTCCGCCAGCCCGTGGGACGAGGTGCACATCTCGTTCGGCGGCGGCGGTCCGCTGGCGGACGTGAAGGTCCGCCAGGCGCTCGGCCGGGCGCTGGACCGGGGCGCGCTCATCAAGATCGCCAACAACGGCGTGCCGGTGGAGTTCAAGCCGCTCGGCAACCACATCTTCATGCCCAACCAGACCGGCTACCGCGACAACTCCGGCGACTGGGCGAAGTTCGACCTGGCCGCCGCGAAGAAGCTGCTGGACGAGGCCGGCTGGAAGGAGGACGGCAGCGGCCGGCCCCGCACCAAGGACGGTCAGGCGCTGACCCTGCACTGGGTGCTCAACGAGTCCACCCCGCAGGCCCAGGTCGACCTCGCCACCGCGGCCCAGGCGATGTGGCTGGCGGCCGGCGTCAAGGTCGAGGTCGACAAGGTCGCGGCCAACGACTTCTTCACCAAGTACGTCAACCCCGGCAAGTGGGACATCGCCAGTTGGCGCAACACCGACTCGTTCCCGCTCTCCAGCAGCCTGACCAACTTCCGCCTGCCGCAGGGCGACAACGTCTTCGGCAACTACTCCAAGCTGGGCAGCGAGGAGATCGACGCGCTGCTGAAGAAGGCGGCCGGCACGATCGACCCGGTGGAGGCCGCGAAGCTCTACAACCAGGCGGACGCCCGGATCTGGGAACTCGGCCACACCTACGAGCTGTACCAGCGGCCGACCGTGGGGGCGGCCCGCAAGGGGCTCGCCAACTACGGCGCGTTCGGGCTGGCGAGCACGGACTACGCCAAGGTCGGCTGGGAGAAGTAACCGGGGACGGGGGCGGGACCGGCGGGGCGGCCCCCGGCGGTCGGGCGGGCGCACGGCGGGCACTGGCGAGCAGCGCGGTGATCACGAGGCGGGTGGTGCGGACACGGGAAGACCGGCGTCGCCGCCCCCGCTGTCCTGCCACCCGTCTTGACCTTCCGCGATGCCCGCAGGCCGCCCGTGCCGCAGGGCTCGTCCCCGGGCCCCGTCCGCTTCGAACCGGGGACGAATCTAGCGGGCGGTCCGGGCCGTCACGCCCCACGGCACGGGCGCGCCCGGAAACCCGCCGCGCTGTCACCCGGTTCGCGCACCGGGGCGTCAACTCTCGCTGACGCCGGGGCATATCGGGGCATAGTCGGGCAATCATCGCATCCGGCGGACACTTCGGTCGCTCGCGGGCCCTTCTCGGGCCCTTTCCGGACGTCCTCGGACGCTTCCCGGCGCCCTGTGGTGCGTGCGCGGCGCCCGGTGCGCTGCCAGATGCGGCGGGTTCGGCCCGCCCGTCCGGAGCCCGGAGACCGTCCATGACGAGCACGAGGGGCTGGGATCCACTGCGCGACGGCCGGCAGGCCTTCCTCCGGGGGTGTGGCCACGACCCGGTCTTCGGCTCGGCGGCGGCGGTCGGTTCAGCCGGCGCTGCTGCCGGTGGCCTCGGTGCCGGTGCTCGCCTGCACGGCGGCGGGCGGCTCCGGGGCCCTCGCGGTGGGCCTGGTGACGGGCCTGGTGACGGCGGCGACGGCGGCGGCCGGGGTGGCGCCGCACGCGAGGGACCGCTGAGCGGGGGCGGACGGATGGCGCTGCCCCGAGCCCTCCCGCGGCTGCCCGTCGCTGGGGTGCTCCTCGGCCCGGCCGTTCGTCCCGTTCGGCGGGCCCGGCCCGTTCGTCCCGCCCGCCCCGCCGCGGACCGGACCGTGGAGCGCCGACCCGTTGGACACCGACCCGTTGAGTGCTGACCCGTTGGACACCGACCCGTTCGCGCGGAGCGGGTCCAGCGGCGGCGGCCCCAGCAGGGTGCGCAGCACCTCGTCGCGCCCCGTGAGCCAGGACCGGTACACCGGGCTGGCCTGGGCGAGGTCCAGGTAGGCCGCCCGCAGCTCCTCGTACAGCGCCTCCCGGCCCGGCGGGCCGAGCGCGCGCGGCCGCCAGACCAGCAGCAGCCGCACGGCCAGCGGGTCGCCGTGCAGCCGGCGCACGACGGTGCCCGGTCCGGGCAGGGAGGTCGGCTGGCAGGGGCGGACCGCCTCCCCGGAGGCGACCAGTTCGGCGGCGGTGGTGTTGTCCCGCACCTGCACCACCCGGGGGTTGAGCCCGGCGGCGCGGAACACCCGGCGCATCGCGGCGTACTCGTGGTCGGCGGTGGGATCCACCATCCAGGTGTCCTCGGCGAGTTCGGCCAGCCGGACCACCGGCCGGGCGGCCGCCGGATGGCCGGCCGCGAGCGCGACGAACTGCGGCTCGCGGGCGAGCAGCACCCGGTGCTCGGCGTCCGGGGGCAGCCGCAGCGGGAAGCCCTCGCTCTCGTGCACGAAGGCGACGTCCAACTGGTCGGCGGCGATCATCCGGAGCAGGGCGTTGGCCGAGATGTCGATCTGGATCGTGGTGTCGGTCTCCGGCAGGCGATCGTGCAGCCGGCGCAGCCAGGCGGCCACCGCCCGGCTGCCGACGCTGCCGATCCGCAGCCGCCGGGCCCGCTCCCCACCGGCCGCCTCCCGCGCCTCCTGGCGGGCGGCGGCCACCAGTGCCGCCATCTCGGAGATCACCGGCCTGGCCCGGGACAGCACGGAGTGGCCGAGCGCGGTGGGCCGGCTGCCGGTCTGCTCCCGGGTGAACAGCGTGCCGCCGACGGCCCGTTCGATGCGGTGCAGCTGGGTGGTGAGCGACGGTTGGGTCATGCCGAGCTGCAGCGCTGCCTTGCGGAGGCTTCCGGTGTCGGCGATCGCGCACAGCACCCGCAGGTGTCTCACGTCGAGCTCCACATCGGGGAGCGTAACGGTCGAAACGGGTTGACGCCAGGGACATGACAGGCTGTCGGGTCGGCCGGTGCGCGGCCGGCGGCCCACCGCCGGGAATCGCCGGACCGATGGTCGGACGGACCGCCGGACCGATCGTCGGGTGGTGCGGTGATTGTTCCGGGCTATCGCCGGTTGACATCATCCGCCGGGCCGCCGGCCTGGCCGAAGCTCTGGGGCAGCAAGCATTCATCCGATGCCCGCGGCCCGGCCCCCACCGGCCGCGGCGCACTCGCGAATCGGAGCCCCACATGAACCGTGTCTCGCGCACGCTCTCCATCGCGCTCGGACTGGTCCTGGCCGCGGGAACGGCCGCCCTGCCGACCGCCGCCACCGCCGCCCCGGTGAGTGCCCCCGACGCCGGCGCCGTCCGGCACTACACCCCGGGCACCGCCGCGAAGGGCGCGGGCAAGGCGGACGACCGGGCGTTCTTCGAGGCCGTCATGAAGTCCGCGCGGGCCAAGCAGGCCGCCAACCCGTACCTGCTGGCCGTCACCGTGACCTACGACGCGAGCAACGCGCCGTCCTTCGCCTCGCAGATAGCCCAGAGCGCGCAGATCTGGAACGGCTCGGTCGCCAACGTCCGCCTCCAGCAGGGCTCCGGCGCCGACTTCGCCTACTACGAGGGCGACGACCCGGCCAACGGCTCCTACGCCAGCACCGACGGCCACGGCAACGGCTACATCTTCCTCGACTACACCCAGAACCAGCAGTACTCCTCGCTGCGCGTGACCGCGCACGAGACGGGGCACGTGCTGGGCCTGCCCGACCACTACTCGGGCCCGTGCAGCGAGCTGATGTCGGGCGGCGGCCCCGGCCCGTCGTGCACCAACCCGTACCCGAACAGCGCCGAGCGCAGCCGCGTCAACTCCCTGTGGCGGTACGGCCTGGCCGGCTGATCCGGCCCTTCGGCGGACCGCCCTCCCGGCGGCCTTCGACGCGCGCCGGCCGGACGACCCCCTCCGGCCGGGCGCGCGCCCATCCGCACCACCGCACCGCCCGCGGTACCTCCCGTACCGCCGCACCGACGTACCGACGTACCCCCGCCCCTCGACCCGTGAACGGGAGCCCCCACATGAACCGTGTCTCGCGCACGTTCTCCGCCGCCCTCGGCCTGGCGCTCGCCGCCGGCCTGGCCGCCCTGCCGACCAGCGCCGTCGCCGCCCCGACCCAGGGCTACACGGCGTCCGGCACCGCCTACGCCGGTTCGGCCGCCGAGGACGCCGACAACCAGGCGTTCTACGAGGCCGTCATGAAGTCCGCGCGGGCCAAGCAGGCCGCCAACCCGTACCTGCTGGCCGTCACCGTGACCTACGACGCCAGCAGCGCGCCGTCCTTCGCCTCGCAGATATCCCAGAGCGCGCAGATCTGGAACGGCTCGGTCGCCAACGTGCAGCTCCGGTCCGGCTCCGCCGCCGACTTCCGCTACTACGAGGGCAACGACTCGCGCGGCTCGTACGCCAGCACCGACGGTCACGGCCGCGGCTACATCTTCCTCGACTACGCGCAGAACCGGCAGTACAACTCGGTGCGGGTGACCGCCCACGAGACCGGCCACGTGCTCGGCCTGCCCGACCACTACTCCGGCCCGTGCAGTGAGCTGATGTCGGGCGGCGGCCCCGGCACCTCCTGCACCAACCCGTACCCGAACAGCACCGAGCGCAGCCGCGTCAACTCCCTCTGGCGGTAGCCCCCAGGGCCTGCCCCGCGCACCGCAGTGACGGCCCGGTCGCCGGAACCCCGGCGACCGGGCCGCCCCGTGTGCGTTCCCGCCCCTCGCGGCGTCCCCGAGCAGGGCCGGCGGTGCGCGCCCCACCGTGTCACCGCCGTGCCCGCTCGCGCCGGGATTGTCGGTGCCCCGTGCGAGCATGCGGACCAGGACCCGTCCGCCGCCGACCGCGAGGTGCCCCCGCCATGCCCCAGCACGTCCCCGACCGCCTGGAAGACCTGCCCTACGCCGACCACCTGACCGCGCACACCGGGCCGCTGCGCAGCGACGGGCGCTACGACACCGTCCACTTCGACGGCGGCGAGTACACCGACCAGTCGGGGGCCGGCGCGACCTTCCTGGAGTGCGCCCTCACCGGTGTCGCGCTGAGCGGCGTCAAGCTCCGCCAGGCCCGGTTCAACGAGGTCTGGGCGCAGGCCGGCCGCTGGGTGGCCTGCGACCTCGCCGACAGCGAGTGGCAGGACAGCGCAGTCACCGGCGGCGTCCTGGCCGGCATCGCCGCCCACGGTTCGGCGCTGCGCCGGGTGGTGTTCCGCGGCTGCAAGCTGGAGGCGGTCAACCTGCGCGCCGCCGTGCTGCGCGACGTCGTCTTCGAGGACTGCCTGCTGCGTGACGTCGACCTCGCCGACGCGAGGCTCACCGACGTCACCTTCCCCGGCTCCACCCTGGAGGAGGTCCGGCTGCGCGGCGCCACCCTGAGCAGGGTCGACCTGCGCGGCGCCGCCGCCCTCGGCCTGCCCGACGGCCACCAGGGCCTGCGCGGGGCCCTGATCAGCTCCACCCAACTCCTCGAACTGGCCCCGCAGTTCGCCCAGGCGCTGGGGATCACGGTGCAGGACGGCTGAGCCGGCCGTTCAACCGCCGGTCGTTCGGTGACGGCGGGGAGAACAGTCCGCCAACCCTGCCGCCCACCCCTGGTGGGCGCGTTCGGGGCGGGTGGAGGATGCTGCGCGATCGAGTGGGCCCCGACTTGTGTGCACAACATCGCCAGTGAAGGGACGGGCTGGGCTGATGGCCGAGCTGAGTCGTAGGAAGTTCGTGACGTTGTCCGGCGCCGCCGCCGCGGGTCTGGCCGTGGCCGGCGCCGGAACCACCGGCGCCGGGGCGGCCCCCGCCGCCGCACCGGCCACCGCGCCAGGCGCACCGGCCACCGCGCCGTCGGCCGCGCTGTCGCAGACCGGCACCCTCGCCGACGCGCGGCACATCGTGATCCTGATGCAGGAGAACCGCAGCTTCGACCACTACTTCGGCATGCTGCGCGGCGTGCGCGGCTTCGCCGACCGCTCCGCCGTCCAGATCGCCGGCGGCTACTCCGTCTTCAACCAGCCCAACGGCCTGCTGGCCCGCCAGTACCCGTGGCAGTTCAGCCTCACCAAGCCGGCCGGCGGCGCCGACCCGGAGCGCCTCGCCCAGTGCAACGGGGACCTCAGCCACGGTTGGAGCGACCAGCACAAGGCCTGGAACGGCGGCAAGCTGGACTCCTGGGTGGCGGCCAAGGGCAATGTCCGCACCCTGGGCTTCCTCACCCGTCAGGACATCCCGTTCCACTACGCGCTCGCCGAGAACTGGACCATCGCCGACGCCTACTTCTGCTCGGTGCTGAGCGCCACCGGCCCCAACCGCACCTACCACTGGTCCGGCCAGATCGACCCGTCCGGCGCCGCCGGCGGTCCGGCGTACGACGGCGGCGACGAGAAGGGCCTGCGCTGGCAGACCTACGCCGAGGCGCTGGAGAACGCCGGCGTCAGCTGGAAGGTCTACCAGAACGCCGCCGACAACTACGGCGACAACGCCTTGGCCTACTTCACCCAGTTCGCGAACGCGCCCGCCGGCAGCCCGCTCGCGGTCAAGGGCATGGGCTCCGTCCCCAGGGCCACCGGAAGGACCCCGGACGACATCGTCGCCGCGATCAAGGCCGACGTGCTGGCCGGCACCCTCCCGCAGGTCTCCTGGATCGTCCCCAACCAGGAGGTCTCCGAGCACCCGTACGCCACCCCGGCCGACGGCGCGCACTTCGTCCACAACGTGGTCGACGCGCTCAACGCCGACCCGGACGTCTTCAACTCCACGGTCCTGTTCCTCAACTACGACGAGAACGACGGCTTCTTCGACCACGTCCCGCCGCCCGCCGCCCCGGCCGGCACCCCGGGCGAGTTCTACAACGGCACCAACATCGGCCTCGGCTTCCGCGTCCCGCTGATCGCCGTCTCCCCGTGGACCCGCGGCGGCTGGGTCTCCTCCGAGGTCTTCGACCACACCTCGGTGCTGCGCTTCCTGGAGAAGTGGACGGCCGCCCTCGGCAAGCCCGCCACCTGCGTCAACATCAGCGACTGGCGCCGCCGGGTCTGCGGCGACCTCACCGGCCTGTTCGACTTCGCCAACCCGGTGTACGGCCTGCCGGCGCTGCCCGCCACGGCCGGCGCGGTGGTCGGCATGTCCACCTGCGGGCCGCTGCCCAACCCGGCCCCGGTCGACAACAAGCTGCCCGCCCAGGAGGCCGGCACCCGCCCGGCCCGCGCCGTTCCCTACCAGCCGAACGCCAACCTGGACCACCTGGAGTTCGGCTCGGCCGGCGCGATCAAGGTCTGGCTGAAGATGGCGAACGAGGGCGCCGAGGCGACGAAGTCCGCCCACTTCGCCGCGTACGCCAACGCCTACCGCGGCGGCGGCCCCTGGCAGTACACCGTCGACCCGGGCGGCAACCAGAGCGACTTCTTCAACTGCGGCACCGGCTACGGCAGCGGCCAGTACGACCTGAGCGTGGTCGGCCCCAACCGCTTCCTGCGCCGCTTCAAGGGCGACGCCACCAAGGCCGGCAAGAACGCGGCCGTCACCTGTTCGTACGCCGTGGAGCCGGGCACCGGCAGGCCGGCGGTGTACTTCAGGCTCGCCAACACCGGCGCCACCGCGCTGACCTTCACCATCACGTCCACCAACTACCGCACCGACGGACCCTGGACCTACCAGGTGCCGGCCGGCGGCAGCGTGAGCGACTTCTTCAACGCCGTCGCCTACACCAACGGCTGGTACGACTTCACCGTCACGGTGGACGCCGACAGCACCTGGTCGCAGCGGTTCACCGGCCACCTGGAGACCGGCGCCGCCAGCGTCAGCGGCTGAGCCCCGGCGCGCGCGTCACGGGCTCACAGGCCCCGGGGGAACCACGGATCGTGGACCTCCCGGGGCCCGTACGGCGTGAGCAGCGTGAGCGACAGCGGCGACGCCGCGTACTCGGCCAGCAGCACCGCGCCGTACCGGGTCTCCAGTTCGGCCTGCACCGGCACCCGCAGCCGGCTGAGCGCCCGCCGCAGGTGCAGCGCGTCGCGCCGGCTGACCGGCTGCGGCGCGCGCAGCACCAGCCGCAGCGGGCTCAGCGGGCCGGCCACCGGTTCGCCGGTGGCCAGCTCGTAGCCGATCGAGCCGATCGGGCCCCAGGCCAGCCGGTGGTCGGCGATCAGCTGCCCGGCGAGCGCGAGCACCGCCAGCGCGGGGATCGCCGCCACCCGCTCGGGCGACAGCAGGCAGAGCCGTCCCGGCAGCTGTTCGGGGCGCAGCGTGCGGGCCACCGCCGCCCGGGGCGCCAGGGCGTCCAGCCGCTGTCCGCGCCGGGGCCCGCGCACCGTCACCGGCAGCCAGGTCTCCGGCGCGGCCGACACGTCCCGGACGCAGCGCACGGGGTGCGGGGTGTCCACCGGCGCGCCCGCCACCGCCGGCGCCCGCCCGACCGTCACCCAGGGGTGCGCGCGCAGCACCTGCCGCGCCCAGTCCGGCAGCTCGCCGCCGCCGAGCGGGCGCAGCGAGCTGGGGCACTGCATCAGCAGCAGGTCGTGGACGCCGGGCAGCCGCCCGTCGAGCGCGGCCAGCGATCCGACCAGCCGGCGCGGTCCGCCGTGCAGTTCCTCACTCGGACGGGGGACGCGGGGGTGGGCGGCGACGGTCACGGCGGGCTCCAGGGGTGGGATCGGGACCGGCTGACGGCTTCCACCCTCCTCCCGCCCCACCGGGACGGCTACGGCCTTTCGGCGCCCGTGACCAGGGACCAACGACTCAACGGCCGCCGGCGACCCCGGCCGGGCAGCGGGTGCGGGCCGGGCGCGGCGGTGTGAGAGTGGGGGCAGTCCGGAATTCGCCCGGAGGAGGAGTCATGGGCATCTTCGACAGGTTCCGCCACAGGACGCAGCACACCGCCGAGGAGACCAGGTCCTCGCTCGGTGAGGGCGCCGAGCGGGACACCACCGCGATGACCGACGCCGCGCAGCGCGCGGCCCTGGCCCACGACGAGGCCGCCGACGCCTTCAGCGCCGAGACCGAGAAGGCCCGCGAGGCGCAGGAGGCCTCCGCGGTCGGCGACCGGGAGGCCGAGGAGCGCGCCCGCCAGGACATGACCTCCGAGGGCGACCCCTGGGGCTGAGCGCCGACCGGCCCGGCCCTCGACCGGTGCTGAGCGCCGACCGGTGCTGCCCGTCGACGGGCAGCACCGGTCGGCGCTCCCGCGCTCACCGCTCCCGGGGCGGCAGCGGCGGCCGCCGCAGGTCCGGGCGCGGCGTGTCCGGCGGCGGCGGAACGGCGGCCGGTACGTCGTCCAGCAGCTCCAGCGCCAGGCGCACCGCCGTGACCAGCTCCGGGTACCGCCCCGCGGCCCAGTCCCGGGGCGGGCGGACGACGTGCACGTCCGGCTCGACGCCCTGGTTCTCCACCGACCAGCCGAGCCCGCCGGTGAACCACGAGGCGTTCTTCGGCACCGAGATCTGCGTCCCGTCGCCGAGCTGGTGGCGCCCCGTCATGCCGACCACCCCGCCCCAGGTCCGGTTGCCGACCACCGGGCCGAGCCCGAGCAGCCGGATGGCGGCGATGACGACGTCGCCGTCCGAGCTGGTGGCCTCGTCGGCGAGCGCCACCACCGGCCCGCGCGGCGCGTCGCGCGGCCACCGCACGGGTTCCCGGCCGCGGCTGAAGTCCCAGGCCAGGACGCGGCGGGTGAGCTTCTCCAGGACCAGCTCGGAGACGTTGCCGCCGGCGTTGCCGCGCACGTCCAGGACCAGCGCGGGCTTGTCCAGCTCCCGCCGCACGTCGCGGTTGAACTGCGCCCAGCCGGAGCCGCCGAGGTCCGGGATGTGCAGGTAGCCGCACCGGCTGTCGCTGAACTCCCGGACCAGGGCGCGCCGTTTGGCCACCCAGTCCTGGTAGCGGATGGCCCGCTCGTCGGTGAGCGGGGTGACGGTGATCCGGCGCAGGGCGCCGTCCGGGCCGCCCCGGCGCAGGGTGAGTTCGACGCTGGTGCCGCCGGTCCCGGCGAGCAGCGGCAGCGGTCCGCGCACCGGGTCGACGGGCCGCCCGGCGACGGCGAGCAGCTCGTCGCCGTCGCGCACGCCGTGGGTGGCGAGCGGGGCGCGGGCGCGCGGGTCGGAGGACTCCCCGGGCAGGACCCGGTCGAACAGCCAGCGCCCGTCGGGGGAGCGGTGGGCGTTGGCGCCGAGCAGGCCGAGCGGCTGCTGGGCGAGCGCGGGCCCCTCGCCGCGCCGCGAGGGGGTGACGTAGGCGTGCGAGGTGCCGAGTTCGCCGAGCAGTTCGCGCAGCAGGTCGGCGAAGTCGTCGGGGCCGGCGATCCGCTCCAGCAGCGGCTCGTACTGGGCGACCAGGGCGGGCCAGTCCAGCCCGCTCATGCCCGCGTCCCAGAACTGGTCGCGCACGATCCGGGCGGCCTCGGCATAGGCCTGGCGCCACTCGGCGGCCGGGTGCACGGTGTGGGTGATCCGCCGCAGGTCGACGTTGCCGCCGGCGGACGGCGCGCCGACCGGGACGATCCGCAGGGTGCCGGCCGCGTAGACGGCCACCGAGCCGCCGTCGCCGGAGACCGCGTAGCCGTCGAGCCGGTCGGCGAGCGTGGAGCGGGAGCCGCGGGCCAGGTCGAAGTACTCCAGGGCGGGGCGGCCGGAGGTGTCGTCGGGGTTGGTGAAGGTCTGCCCGAGGACGCCGGAGATCGGCCAGCGCAGCCAGAGCAGTCCGCCGCGCACGGAGTCGGTGGCCGAGTACTTGCCGGCGAGCACCGGGAACGGGATCAGCCGTTCGCCGATGCCCTCGGCGTCCACCTGGACGGTGCCGTCGCCGCCGCCGTCGCCGTGCGGGGCGCCGTCCTCGTCGGGGGCGGCGAACGGGGAGGGCGTGTCGGCGGTGAGCGGGACGAGGTAGGGGCGGCAGCCGAGCGGGAAGGAGAGGTCGCCGGTGTGCACGTCGTGCACGGGGTCGAAGCCGCGCCAGGAGAGGAAGGCCAGGTAGCGGCCGTCCCGGGTGAAGACGGGCTGCTCGTCCTCGAAGCGGCCGTCGGTGACGTCGACGACCGGCGCGGGGGCGTCGGCGCGGGTGAGCCGGATGCGGCGCAGCGAGCGGCCGGCGGCCGGCTGGGACCAGGCGATCCAGTGCGAGTCGGGGGAGAAGCGGGCGCTGGTGACCGGTCCGTGGCCGGAGGAGGCGAGTTCGCGCACGGTGCCGTCGGCGGCGGTGACCAGCAGCAGCCGGCCGTCGGAGGTGGTGGCCGCGAGGCGGGCGCCGTCGGGGGCGGCGGTGAGTTCCAGGACGCGGCCGATCCGGCCGCCGGCGAGCCTGCGGTGGCCGTGCTGCGCGGGGGCGTGCTCGTGGCCGGGCAGCGGCACGATCTCGACCGCGTCCTCGCCCTCGGCGTCGGTGATCCAGGCGGCCTCGCCGGTGCGGCCGAGCACGACGGGCAGCCGGGTGCGCACGCCGGGGGTGTCGGCGAGCGCCCGGGCCGGGCCGTCGCGGTGGGTGAGCCAGTACTGGCTGCCGCGCACGGTGATCACCCCGGCGCGTCCGGTGGCGTCGCAGGCGAGGTCCTTGACGTGCGAGGCGGCGCTCACCTGGTAGGGGCGCCGGCCGGCCCGGGCGCCGCCGAGCGGCACGCGCAGCCGGCGCGGGGCGGGCGCGTCCAGGCCGTCGAGCAGCCAGAGGTCGCCGGCGTGCTGGTAGACGATCCGGACGCCGTCGGTGGCGGCCTCGCGGGCGTAGTAGGAGGCGTGGTCGGTGTGCCGGCGCAGGTCGGTGCCGTCGGGGCGGCAGGAGTAGAGGTTGCCGACGCCCTCGTGGTCGGAGAGGAAGGCGATCCGGTCGCCGTCGGCGGTGGTGACCGGCATGGGTGAGGCGAGGTGCCCGGGCAGCTCGGCGAGGATCCGCTCGCCGTCCACCCAGAGCCGGCCGGTGGCACCGCCCCGGTAGCGCTTCCAGGCGGCGGGCTCGTGCGGGGCGGCGCCGGTGAGCAGCACGGTGTGGGCCGGGCCGACCTGGGCGTCGCCGACCGGCCCCCAGGGCATCCGGCGGGCGGGGCGGCCGTCGGGGGGCAGGGCGTGCGCCCAGGTGTAGTGGCCGAAGGGCTCGTGGTAGGAGGTGACGGCGAGCAGCTCGCCGTCCGGCAGCCAGCCGCGCAGCCGGGTGTCCTGGCTGCCCCAGTGGCTGAGCCGGACGGCCTCGCCGCCGTCGACGGGGGCGGTCCAGACCTCGGGGGCGAGGCTCTGCCAGGCGGTCCAGGCGAGGGTGGCGCCGTCGGGGGAGAGCCGGGGGTGGCTGACCCGGGTGCGGTCGCAGGTGACCCGCCAGGCGCGGCCGGTGGCGGTGGCGCCGGTGTCCAGCGGGGCGATCCAGATGTCGTCCTCGGCGGTGAACGCCAACAGGCCCCCGCGCAGGTGGGGGTAGCGGAGGTAGCCGGGCGTCGTCACCCCTCCATGCTTCGACGGGGTGTCACGCGCGGCAACCGGAAGGCCTCCGCAGCCGCCTGCCCGGGGGCGTCGGCGGGGGCGTCGCAGGGGCTGTCACAGGGCCGTCGCAAGGCCGTCGCAGGGCCGGAACCGGTCTGGACCATTGACACCGTGCGGCCGAATCCACTTCAGTGGTCTAGTCCAACTTGTCTGCCCGGCCGCGCCGTTCCCCCACCATCGGTGCGCGCCCAGGCATGCCCGGACACCCCCACGACCGCGCCCTCCGCAAGGAGTCCCCCACATGCGCAGAACCCCTGTCTCCCCGGCCCCCGCGGCCCCCCGCCGTCGCTCGCGCACCGCGCTGGCCGCCGGTACCGCCTCGGCCGTCGCCGCGGCCACCATGGTCGGCCTCACCCTGGGCCTCGCGCCCAGCGCCTCGGCCGGCGAGTTCCTGGTCAACGGCGGCTTCGAGAGCGGTGCCCTCGGCCCGTGGAGCTGCACCGCCGGCACCGGCAGCGTCGTCACCGGCCAGGCCCACGGCGGCAGTTACGCCCTGGCCGCGGCCGCCTCGGCGAGCGACACCGCCCGCTGCGCGCAGACCGTCACGGTCGCGCCCAACACCACCTACACGCTCAGCGCCTACCTCAAGGGCTCCTACGTCTACCTCGGCGTGGACGGCGGCACCTCGTCCTGGACGCCCGGCACCGGCGGCGCCTACCAGAAGCTGAGCGTCAGCTTCACCACCGGCGCCACCCAGACCAGCGCCACCGTCTACACCCACGGCTGGTACGGCCAGGGCACCTACTACGCGGACGACGTCTCGCTGGACGGCCCCGGCGCGCCCAGCCCGACCGCCACGCCCACCGCCACGCCCACGGTCACGCCCACAGTCACCCCGACCGAGACGCCCACCGTGACCCCGACCGCCACGCCCACCGGCACGCCCACCACGCCGCCGCCCGGCTCCAAGTCCCTGACCGGCTACCTGCACGCCAGCTTCGCCAACGGCGCCGGTTACACCAAGATGGCCGACGTCCCCGACTCGTGGGACTTCATCAACCTCTCCTTCGGCGAGCCGACCTCGGTCACCTCCGGCGACATCCGGTTCAACCGCTGCCCGGTCACCGAGTGCCCGAGCGTCGAGTCCGACGCCGACTTCAAGGCCGCCATCGCCGCCAAGCGCGCCAAGGGCAAGAAGGTGGTGATCTCGATCGGCGGCCAGAACGGCCAGGTCCAGCTCACCACCACCGCCGCCCGGGACGCCTTCGTCAGCTCCGTCTCGGCGATCATCGACAAGTGGGGCCTGGACGGCCTGGACATCGACTTCGAGGGCCACTCGCTGTCGCTGCAGACCGGCGACACCGACTTCAAGAACCCGACCAGCCCGGTCGTCGTCAACCTGATCTCCGCGATCAAGACGCTCAAGGCCAAGTACGGCCCGAACTTCGTGCTGACCATGGCGCCGGAGACCTTCTTCGTCCAACTCGGCTACCAGTACTACGGTTCCGGCCCCTGGGGCGGCCAGGACCCGCGGGCCGGCGCCTACCTGCCGGTCATCCACGCCCTGCGCGACGACCTGACCCTGCTGCACGTCCAGGACTACAACTCCGGCTCCATCATGGGCCTGGACAACCAGTACCACTCGATGGGCGGTGCCGACTTCCACGTCGCGATGACCGACATGCTGCTCAAGGGCTTCCCGGTGGCGGGCAACGCCAACAACGTGTTCCCGGCGCTGCCCGCCTCCAAGGTCGCCATCGGCATGCCGGCCACCACCAACGCGGGCAACGGCTACGTCGCCCCGGCCGAGGTCAACAAGACCCTGGACTGCCTCACCAAGCTGGCCAACTGCGGCAGCTACGTCCCGAAGGCGGGCGCCCAGCCCGGCCTGCGCGGCCTGATGACCTGGTCGATCAACTGGGACCAGTTCGGCGGCCGGGAGTTCTCGAAGAACTTCGACTCCTACTTCCGCCGCTGACGGACCTGCCGGCCGCTGGGCGACGGGTCCCGGACCCGTCGCTCAGCGGTCCACCCGGACCACCGCCAGGTACTCGGCGATCGCGTCCCGGTTGCGGGTCAGGCAGGCGATCCGCGCGCTCATCCCCGCCAACTCCTCTTCCAGGGTGGCGATCATCTCCGGCGTGGCGTCCTCGAAGTGGATCGTCCGGGGCTTGCTGAGGCAGGGCAGGATCTGTTTGATGATCCGGGTCGGCAGCCCCGCGTCGAGCAGGCCCCGGATCTGCAGCACCCGGTCCACCGTCGTGCCGTCGTACGCGCGGTAGCCGTTCGCGCAGCGTCCGGCCGCGATCAGCCCCTGCTCCTCGTAGTAGCGCAGCAGCCGCCGGGACGCCCCGGTCCGCTCGGACAGCTCGCCGATCCGCATGTGCCCCACCTCACAGCCGGTCGCGTTGACCCTCACACCAATGTGAGGGTTTGAGCATAGCCGCCATGCGGACCACTTCCCGGACCACCGACCATCCCACCACCGCCACCGATCCCACTGATCCCGCCGACCCCGGCCGGCGGACGGGCCTGCCCCTGCCCGCCCTCCTCGCCCTCGCCACCGCCGTCTTCGTCACCGCCCTCACCGAGACCCTACCCGCTGGCGTCCTGCCCGCCATGAGCGCCGACCTCGGCGTGGGCGAGTCCGCGATGGGCCAGTCCGTCACCGTCTACGCCCTCGGCACCGCCCTCACCGCCGTCCCGCTCACCGCGGCCACCGCCGGCTGGGGCCGGCGGCGCCTGCTGCTCACCGCGATGCTCGGCTTCGCCGCCGCCAACACCGTCACCGCGCTGTCCACCGACTACCCGCTCACCATGGCCGCTCGGTTCGTCGCCGGGGTCGCCGCCGGCCTCGCCTGGGCCCTGCTCGCCGGATACGCCCGCCGGCTCGCGCCGCCCGAGCTCCAGGGCCGGGCCATCGCCGTCGCGATGACCGGAGCGCCGCTCGCCCTGTCGCTGGGCGTGCCCGCCGGGGCCTTCCTCGGCGAGGTGCTCGGGTGGTGGGTGGCCTTCCTGCTGATGACCGCGATCGCCCTCGGCGTGACCGGCTGGATCGCCGCGGCCGTCCCCGAGGTGCCCGGCCGGGCCCGCGGCGAGCGGACCCCGGTGCTGCGCGCCCTCGCCGTCCCCGGCGTCACCCCCGTGCTCGCCGTCACCTTCGTGTTCGTCCTCGCCCACACCGTCCTCTACACCTACATCGCGCCCTTCCTCGACCGGCGCGGCATGGGCGGCGCCACCGACGCGGTGCTGCTCGCCTTCGGCGTGGCCTCGCTGGCGGGCATCTGGTTCACCGGCGCGCAGATCCACCGCCGGCTGCGCGCGCTCACCGTCGCCTCGACCCTGCTGGTCGCCGCCGCCGCGGCGGTGCTCGGCCTGGCGACCGGCAGCGCCGCCGCCGTCTACGCCGCCGCCGTGCTCTGGGGGCTCGGCTGGGGCGGCGTCCCGACCCTGCTGCAGACCGCCGCCGGGAACGCGGGCGGCGAGCAGGCGGACGCGGCGCAGGCGATGCTGGTCACCCTGTGGAACGCGGCGATGGCCGGCGGGGGCGTGGCCGGCGGCCTGCTGCTCGACCGGCTCGGCACCGGCTCCTTCCCGTGGGCGGTGCTGCTCCTGCTGCTGCCCGTCCTCGGCGTCGTCCTCGCCGCCCGCACCCACGCCTTCCCCGGCCCCCGCCCCGGCGGCACCGGGTGACCGCAGTGCTCAGGACCCGCCCGGCGGGTCCCGGGGCGGCATCAGCCCGGCGCGGTAGGAGATGGCCACCGCCTGCGCCCGGTCTCGGGCGTCGATCTTCGCGAGGATCCGCTTCATGTGGGTCTTCACCGTCGACTCGGCGAGCACCAGCAGCGCGGCGATCTCCCGGTTGGAGCGCCCCTCGGCCGCCAGCCGCAGCACCTCCCGCTCGCGCGCCGTCAGCTGGGCCAGCCGGGTGTCCTCCGGCGGCGGCGGGGGCTGCACGCCGCCCCGGCCGACCACCTGGGCGACCAGGTCCCGGGTGACCGCCGGGTCCAGCACGGACTCGCCCGCGGCCAGGGTGTGCACCGCGTCGACGAGCCGCTCGGCCGAGGCCCGCTTCAGCAGGAAGCCGGCCGCCCCGGCCCGCAGCGCCCCCCACACGTAGTCGTCGTGGTGGAAGGTGGTCAGCACCAGCACCCGGGTGGGCAGCCCGGCGGCGGTGATCCGCCGGGTCGCCTCCACCCCGTCGACCCCGGGCATCCGGACGTCCATCAGCACCACGTCCGGCAGCAGCTCCCGGCAGCGGGCGACCGCCGCCAGCCCGTCCGCCGCCTGGCCGACCACCTCGATCCGGTCGTCGGTCTCCAACACCAGACGGACCCCGGCGCGCAGCAGCGCGTCGTCGTCGGCCACCACGACCCGCACCCGCCCGGCCGCCGGCCCCCGCACGGCCGTCACGGGACGGGCAGCTCGGCGCGCAGCCGGAACCCGCCCGGCTCGCCCGGTCCGTGCTCCACCCGGCCGCCGAGGACCGAGACCCGCTCCGCCACGCCCAGCAGCCCGCGGCCCGGCGTGTACCCGGCGGGGACGCCCCGCCCGTCGTCGCACACCTCGACGGTGAGCCGGCCGGCGGCGCACCGGACGGTGACCCCGACCGACCGGGCGCCCGCGTGCTTGACCGTGTTGGTGAGCGCCTCCTGGACGATCCGGAACGCCGACACGTCCAGGCTGCGCGGCACCCGGCGGGCGGCCGGGTCGATCCGCACCCGCACCCGCGGCCCGGCCCCGCCGAGCCGCTCGGCCAGCCGCTCCAGGTCGGCGATCCCGGGCTGCGGCGCCGCCCCCTCCGTCCCCTCCGCCTCGTCCCAGCCGCCCGCGCCGCGCCGCAGCAGACCGAGCACGCGGTCGAGGTCGTCGAGCGCCTCCCGCCCGGTGTGCTCCATCCCGCGGAGCAGCTCCCGGGTGCGCTCCGGCTCGCGGTCGAGCAGCCGGCGGGCGGCCCCGGCCTGGACCAGCACCACGTTCAGGGTGTGGCCCACCGAGTCGTGCAGCTCCCGGGCCAGCCGGGCCCGCTCCTCGGCGACCACCTCCCGGCGCAGCAGCAGCCGGGCGGCCTCGCGCTGCTCGCTCCGCCGGGCCGTCCCGTAGCCGACCGCCCAGCCGAGCAGCCAGAGGAACAGCACCCCGGCCGGGATGACCGGATAGGCCCGGCCGAGGTCGGCGAAGTACGCGGCCATCCCGAGCAGGGCCGCGAACGGGCCGAACCAGGCGCGCCGCCGGGGCGCGTACAGGCCGAGCGAGTAGAGGGCGACGAGGTCGGCGTACGGCGAGAGCGGGCTCGGCAGCACGAACAGCGCCTCCGCCGAGAGCGCGGCCGCCCCGACCAGGTACCCGGCCAGCGGCCTGGTGCGGCGCACCGCCAGCGGGCCGGCCACCGCCGCGCTCAGCGCGAGGGCGAGCGGCAGGCCGCCGTGCAGCCGGTCCGCCGCGCCGATCCGTTCGACCACCATGAGCAGCAGGAACACCCCGGCCAGGGCCGCGTCCCAGCGCCCGGCCGGCACCGCCCGGAGTGCGGGGACCGGACGCCGGGTCAGCGGGACCGCGGGGATCGCCCGGGTGTACGGCGGGGAACTCATGGCGGCTCCGGTGTCGGGGCAGTGGCCGCCGCGCGGTGGTGCGGGCGCACGGGCCGTACGGTAGCGGCGGCCGTCCGGCCCGCGCATCGCCCTGCTGGGGTATTGCGGACCCCCGTTCGGGGCAGGCCGCGGGACCTCGCCGGGCGGACGCGGGCGGGCCGCCGCGGTCCGTAGCGTCCGGACCGTGAACGCTCCGGACCCCCGCGCCCCGACCGGCGCCCCCGCCCCGACCACCGAATCCGCCCCGACCGCCGCCCGCGCCGCGCCGCGTCCCGGGCGGTCCGCCCGGGCCGGCTGGTGGACGGTCGCCGTGCTGGCCTTCGCCACCGCGCTGCTCACCGCCCGCTACCTGACCCTCGACCCGGACGTCTACCTCGACCGGCAGCGCGCCGTCTACCTGGCCCACCGCGTCCCGCTCACCCTGCACGTCGGCGGCGGGGTGCTGGCGATCCTGCTCGGCCCCTGGCAGTTCCTGCCCCGGCTGCGCGCCCGCCGCCCGGGCCCGCACCGGCTGACCGGCCGGCTCTACCTGCTCGCCGTGCTGGCCAGCGGCACCGGCGGCCTGCTGCTGGCGCCGTCCGGGATGGTCGGCCCCGTCGCTCCGATCGGCTTCACCGCGCTGGCCGTCCTGCTGCTGCTCTCCTCGGCCCTGGCCTGGCGGGCCGCGCTGCGCCGCGATCCCGCCCGGCACCGGGCCTGGGCCACCCGCTCCTTCGCCCTGATCCTCGCCGCCGCCACACTGCGGGTCTGGCTGCCGGTGATGGACCTCGCGGGCGTCCCGTTCGAGCAGGCCTACGCGACCGCCGCCTGGACCAGCTGGCTGATCAACCTGGTGGTGGCCGAGCACCTGATCGCCCGGATGCCCGGGCCCGCGCCGCGCCGCCGCCCGGGTGACCCGGAACCGGCCGCGGTGTCATGACGACCTATCATCCAGCAATGACCACCGCAGAGTTGATCCGCATCGTGTCCCGCTCCTCGCCGATGGCGCTCGCCCAGGTCGAGCGGGTCAGGGCCGAACTCGCCGCCCTGCACCCGGGGTTGCGCACCGAGGTGGTGCCGGTGACCACCTCCGGCGACCGCTGGATGGGCGATCTCGCCCGGCTCGGCGGCAAGGGCGCGTTCACCAAGGAGGTGGACGCCGCACTGCTCGCCGGCGAGGCGGACCTCGCCGTCCACTGCCTCAAGGACGTGCCGGCCGACCGCCCGCTGCCGGCCGGCACGGTGTTCGCCGCCCACCTGCGCCGCGACGACATCCGCGACGCGCTCGTCCACCCCGGCGGCCTGGCCCTGGACGAGCTGCCGGCCGGCACCCGGATCGGCACCTCCTCGGTCCGCCGCCGCGCCCAGCTCGCCGCCTCCCACCCCCACCTGGCGTGCGTGCCGATGCGCGGCAACGCCAACAGCCGGCTGGCCAAGCTCGCGGCGGGGGAGGCGGACGCGCTGCTGCTCGCGCTGTCCGGGCTGGAGCGGATCGGCGAGACCGCGCGGATCAGCGAGGTGCTGCCGCTCGACGTGATGTGCCCGCCGATCGGCGCCGGGATCCTCGCCCTGCAGTGCCGCGCCGAGGACACCCTCACCATCGACGCGGTCACCGGCCTCGGCGACCACCCGACCTGGCGCGAGGCGAGCGCCGAGCGGATGTTCCTGCACGTGCTCCAGGGCCACTGCAACTCGCCGATCGCCGGCTACGCCCGGGCCGAGGCGGACGGCCGGCTGTCGCTGCGCGGCCGGGTCTTCACCCCGGACGGCAAGCAGGTCCTGGACGCCCACGAGTGGGCCGGTTCGCTGAGCCCGGAGGACCTCGGCACCGCGGCCGCCCTGGCCCTCAAGCGGCAGGGCGCCTCCGAGCTGATCGCCGCCATCCCGCACTGAACGGGAGCCGGTCGGAGTCGGTCGACGCCGACCGGCTCCGGCCGGAAACGCCGGAAGGCCCCTCGCTCTCACGAGGGGCCTTCCGGCTGTCTGTGCGCCGCCAGGGACTCGAACCCCGGACCCGCTGATTAAGAGTCAGCTGCTCTAACCAACTGAGCTAGCGGCGCTTGCTGACGGGGAAGACATTACCTGGTCAGCGACCGAAACACACAATCGGCCCGGAGCCCCGCCCGGGACCGGTCAGGGGGTGAGCACGACCTTCCCCCGGACGTGGCCGGTGCCGACCAGCCGGTGCGCGTCGGCCGTCCGCCCCAGCGGGAAGGTGTCGGCGATCTCCAGCCGCAGCCCGCCCGCCTCCCAGAGGCCGACCAGCTCGGCCAGCCGGGCCGCCGTCCGCTGCCCCCGGATCCCCAGGACGCCCAGGCGCCGGGCCACCGGGTAGTCGACCACGGTGCCGATCCGCGCCCGGTCGGCGACCAGCTCGACGGAGGCCTCCAGCGCCCCGCGCCCGGCCGCGTCGAAGGCCGCGTCCACACCCTGCGGCGCCGCCGCCCGGACCCGCTCGACCAGTCCCTCGCCGTACGCGACCGGCATCGCGCCCAGCTCCCGCAGGTAGCCGTGGTTGCGCTCGCTCGCGGTGCCGACCACCGTGGCGCCCCAGGCCCGGGCCAGCTGGACGGCGACCGTGCCGACCCCGCCGGCGGCGCCGTGCACGAGCACGGTGTCGCCCTCGCCGACCTTCAGCTCGGTGAGCGCGAGGTGCGCGGTCTGCCCGGAGGCGGACAGCGCGCCCGCGTGCTCCCAGGGCATCCCGGCCGGCTTGCGCACCAGCTGCGCGGCGTCGGCCGCGACCAGCTCGGCGGCGCAGCCCAGCAGCCGGAAGCCCAGCACCTCGTCCCCGACCGCCCAGTCGTCGACGCCCTCCCCGAGCCGGTCCACCACCCCGGCGAACTCGTTGCCGGGGATCAGTCCGGGGGTGAGCTCGACGCCGGCCGGGGCCCGGCCCTCCCGGATCGCGAGGTCCACCGGCTGCACTCCGGCGGCGTAGACCCGGATCCGCACCTGGCCGGGGCCGGGGGAGGGGTCGGGTACCGCGGTCACCCGCAGCACCTCGGGGCCGCCGAACCGGGGGACGGTCACTGCCTTCATCGCGGGCACTCCTGTCGGGTCCTGTCTCGGGTCCTGTCTCGGGTCCCCCGATCCTGCGGGGTGAAGCGCCCTTGAGGTCAACCCCTCTCCGGCGTGTCGTCCCAGTTGAGCTCATTGTCAGATTTATCCTCGACGGCGGCCCGGGCCATGTCCGGGCCCGCGCACCCGTGCGATTCCGCCCGCCGTCGAGAGGACGTTCCCCGTGGGCCAGCTGCCCCTGCTCTTCCTGGTGCTGCTCGCCTCCGTGGTGACCATGCCGCTGGCCCGCCGCACCGGCGTGCCCCAACCGGTGCTGATGACCCTGCTGGGCATCGCCATGGCGCTGATCCCGCAGATCCCCGACATCTCCATCGACCCCGAGCTGATCCTGCCGCTGGTCCTGCCACCGCTGATCTTCGCCGTCGCCCGGCGCTCCTCGGTCCGCTACTTCAAGGCCAACATCCGCTCCATCCTGCTGCTCGCCGTCGCCCTGGTGGTGGTCACCACCGCCGCCGTGGCCGGCACCGTGCACTGGCTGCTGCCCGGACTGCCGATCGCCGCCGCCATCGCGCTCGGCGCCCTGGTCTCCCCGCCCGACCCGGTCGCCGCCGTCGCCGTGGCCGGCAGCGTCGGCCTGCCCCGCCGGCTGGTCGCCATCCTGGAGAGCGAGGGCCTGTTCAACGACGTCACCGCGATCGTCGTCTACTCGCTGGCCATCGACGCGGTGGTCGGCGGCGACTTCTCCGGCGGCCACGCCGTCCTGCGCTTCGTCCTCTCGGCGGTCCTCGCGGTCGTCATCGGCGTCGCCCTCGGCTGGGCCAACACCAAGCTCGCCGCGCTCCTGGAGGACCCCACCCAGCAGGTCGCGCTCAACCTGCTGGTGCCCTTCGCCGCCTACAGCCTGGCCGAGGAGGTCCACGGCTCCGGCGTGCTCGCCGTCGTCGTCTGCGGCCTCTACCTCGCCGAGCGGGCCGCCGACGCGGACGCCGTCGCCTACCGGCTGGTCGGCAACGCCTTCTGGGAGATCGTCGAGATCCTCATCACCGGTGTCGCCTTCGGCCTCATCGGCCTCGAACTGGCCACCGTCCTCAAGGAGGCCGGCTCCGGCTGGACCGGCATGCTGGGCGACGCCGCCGTGGTGATCGCCGTGGTCGTGGTGGTCCGGCTGCTCTGGCTGCTCCCGGCCGGCTGGCTCTCCCAGAAGCTGCGCTCCGGCTCGGAGGAGGACACCCCGATCAGCTGGCAGGAGAGCGTGCTGCTCTGGTGGTCCGGGATGCGCGGGGTCGCCACCGTCGCCCTGGCCCTCGCCATCCCGCTCACCCTGGACTCCGGCAAGGCCTTCCCGGAGCGCGGCCGGCTGGTCTTCATCGCCTTCAGCGTGGTGCTCTTCACCCTGCTGGTCCAGGGCCTCACCCTGCCCTGGCTGGCCAAGCGGTTCGAGCTCGACCTCGACCACGACCGGCACGAGCAGCAGGTCCGGCTCCTCTGGTGGCGGGCCGCCAAGGCCGGCCTGCGGCGGCTCGGCGAACTGGAGGAGACCGACCGGCTGCCCGCCGAGGTCGCCGACCGCCTGCGGGACCGTCAGCACGACCGGCTGGCCCGGCTCTGCCCCGAGAACTACGCCGAGGAGGAGGCCACCGAGGCGAAGCAGCGGCTCGCCCAGTGGCGCGCGGCGCACAGCGTCGAGCAGGAGATGATCGCCGCCTCCCGGCGCGAGATGGTGATCGCCCGCGCCGAACCCGGCGCCGACCCGGAACTCGTCGACCAGGTGCTGCGCGGCCTCGACCTGCGCTCCGAACGGCGGTGACGTCGGCGCCGACCTGACGGGACGTCCGGCCCACCCCGCGGCGGGTCGGGCGGACGTCCCGTGACGGCCGGACGGACACCCCGCGACGCGCTCGGGAACGGCGGGGGACCCGGCAGGTCGCCGGGATGCGGAATGTGCGTCCGAGGGTCCGGCGTTGCATAGGCTGGCCCCGGGCAAGGCCGTCAACGGAGTCGGCGCACCCCCAGTACCCGCACGACCTCGCGAAACCCTCCCGCCTGGCCCTGCCGGTATCTGCACCCAGACGAAACGAGGAGCCACCGATGTCGGAGACCCGCGCCGACGCCCGTACCCCGCTGGACCGCACCCCGCAGTGGGCCGCCCTCGCCAAGCACCGGGAGGAGTTCGGCGACACGCACCTGCGCGAGCTGTTCGCCGCCGACCCGGAGCGCGGCCGCCGCTACACCCTCCAGGTCGGCGACCTGTACGTCGACTACGCCAAGCAGCTCGTCACCGACGAGACCCTGGCGCTGCTGCGCGAGCTGGCCGCCGCCACCGGTGTCGCCGACCTGCGGGACGCCATGTTCCGCGGCGAGAAGATCAACACCACCGAGGACCGCGCCGTCCTGCACACCGCGCTGCGCGCCCCGCGCGGCGCCGTGGTCGAGGTCGACGGCGAGAACGTCGTCCCCGCCGTGCACGCCGTGCTCGACAAGATGGCCGCCTTCGCCGAGCAGGTCCGCGGCGGCGAGTGGCGCGGCCACACCGGCAAGCGGATCCGCACCGTCGTCAACATCGGCATCGGCGGCTCCGACCTCGGCCCCGCGATGGCCTACGAGGTGCTGCGCTCCTACGCCCGGCGGGACATCGACGTCCGCTTCGTCTCCAACGTGGACGGCGCCGACCTGCACGAGGCGGTCCGCGACCTGGACGCCGCCGAGACGCTCTTCGTCGTCGCCTCCAAGACCTTCACCACCATCGAGACCATCACCAACGCGGTCTCGGCCCGGAACTGGCTGCTCACCGAGCTGGGCGCGGACACCGACGCGGTCGCCAAGCACTTCGTCGCGCTCTCCACCAACGCCGAGGGCGTCGCCGACTTCGGCATCGACACCGCCAACATGTTCGAGTTCTGGGACTGGGTCGGCGGCCGCTACTCCTACGACTCGGCGATCGGCCTCTCGCTGATGATCGCCATCGGCCCGGACGCCTTCCGCGAGATGCTGGACGGCTTCCACCTGGTCGACGAGCACTTCCGCACCGCCCCGCCGGAGGAGAACGTCCCGCTGCTGCTCGGCCTGCTCGGGGTCTGGTACGGCGCCTTCTTCGACGCCCAGGCGCACGCCGTGCTGCCGTACTCGCACTATCTGTCGAAGTTCACCGCCTACCTCCAGCAGCTGGACATGGAGTCCAACGGCAAGTCGGTGGACCGCGACGGCCGCCCGGTGGGCTGGCAGACCGGCCCGGTGGTCTGGGGCACCCCCGGCACCAACGGCCAGCACGCCTACTACCAGCTGCTGCACCAGGGGACCAAGGTCATCCCGGCGGACTTCATCGGCTTCGCCGAGCCGGTCGCCGACCTGCTGCCCGGCCTGGTCGCCCAGCACGACCTGCTGCTCGCGAACTTCTTCGCCCAGACCCAGGCGCTGGCCTTCGGCAAGACGCCGGAGGAGGTCGCCGCCGAGGGCGTGCCGGCCGAGCTGGTCCCGCACAAGACCTTCCGGGGCAACCACCCGACCACCACCGTGCTGGCCGCCGGGCTGACCCCCTCGGTACTCGGCCAGCTGGTCGCCCTCTACGAGCACAAGGTGTTCGTCCAGGGAGCGGTCTGGAACATCGACTCCTTCGACCAGTGGGGCGTCGAGCTGGGCAAGGTGCTCGCCCGGCGGATCGAGCCGGTGCTGCTGACCGGCGAGGGCACGGAGGCGCTGGACAGCTCCACCGCCGCGCTGGTCGCCCGCTACCGCGAGCTGCGGGGCCGCTGACCCGCCGGGCCGGTCCGCGGGCCGCCCGCCTCGGCGGCCGGCCTGCGGACCGGCCCGCGCCGGCCCGTTTCGGGCGTGCCCGGAAACGCCGGAAGGCCCCTCGCTCTCACGAGGGGCCTTCCGGCTGTCTGTGCGCCGCCAGGGACTCGAACCCCGGACCCGCTGATTAAGAGTCAGCTGCTCTAACCAACTGAGCTAGCGGCGCCTGCTGACAGAGAAGACTGTAGCAGCGGGGCGCGGTCGGGCCAAAATCGAATACCCGCACCTCCCGGGCCCCGGGCCGGCCCGGCCGCCGGCCCGGGCGGCTCAGCGCGCGTCGACGGGTTCGCGGGCCGCCCGGACGCAGGCCCACAGGACGACGGAGGCCCCCGGCAGCCACGGCTCCCGGCTCTCCGGGGCGACGATCCACCGCCCCGGCCCGTGCCCGGGCGTATCCGGGCCGCCCGCCGGCCGCTGCAAGGGCGGCACCGTCACCGTGTCGCCCTTGCCGTGGCAGAGCAGCGGCGGCACGTCCCGGGCCCACTCCTCCCAGGCCAGCAGCCGGCGCAGCCGGGGCGCCGCCCCCGGCTGCACGAACAGCAGCGTCCGCGCCCGGACGGCCGCCACCGGCCCGCAGCCGGGCCCGGAGGCCCACAGCTCGTCCAGGACCCGGCGGCCGAACAGCGCCGGCATGCTGATCACGTCGAAGGCCCGGCCGCAGGGCAGCACCGAGGGCGCCCACGGGCGGGACTCCCAGAGGGCGCGCATGCTGCGCGGGTACTCGCTGGCGGAGGCGAGCCAGGCCTCTCCGGCCACGGTCACGTGCTCCACCGACTGATAGGTCCAGATGTCCACGGACAGCAGAGTGGGGTGTCCGGGGCATGTCCGGGAGGGAAAGTGTGGTTCGCCGGACAGCGGGGCGGGCGGGGGCGTACCCTTCTGCTTCCTCCGGCATATGCCAGGGGCGACGGACCCGGGTCGCGGGCGTCCGGGGGCGGATCAGTCCTCGTGCCGCCGGGGCTGGAGCAGGGTGCGGCCGTACTCGATCATCTTGGCCGCGTAGTCCGGGGTCCAGTCCGCCCGGCCGGCGATCTCGGCCTCGGACAGCGCGTCGAACCGGCGCGGATCGGCCAGCTGCGCGGCCGCGACCGCCTGGAAGTCGGTGGCCCGCTCGGCGGCCGCCCGGAAGGCCAGTGCCAGCTCGGTGGAGCGGCGCAGCAGCTCGGCCGGGTCGTCGATCGACTCCAGGTCGAAGAAACGCTCCGGCTCCGGTTCGGCGGCCTGCGGCTCGAACAGCAGCTGCACCGGGCGCTGCCGCCGGCCGGACGCCGCACCGGCGCCCGCGCCGGGACCGGCCGCCGCGGCGGGGCCGCTCTGGTCGGACGCCTGCGCATGGGAGTCGGGCATGGACGGACACCTCCGGGTGCTCGATGGGGGCGGGCGGCGGCTGTGACGGGTCGGGCGCCGCCCGGTCGTGGGCCGCCGTCCATTGTCTCGCGGCGGTGGCCGGTAACGGAACGGTGCGCGTCCGGGCGCTATTCCCGACCGGCGCGCCGGGGGCGCGCACAGGCTGGGCCGGCCGGCCGCGCGCCGGCCCGGCCCGCCGCACGCCCGTGGGGCGCCCGTGGGGCGCTTCGCCCGGCGTCCCGCCCCGGCCCGGCGTTCCGCCCCGGCGTCGTCAGGGCCGGCCGAGCCGCACCCGGTGCCCGGACAGGTGGTGCAGCACCCGATGGTTGGCCTCCCAGCCGTCGGGGAACGCCACCGGAACGTTCAACTGCACCGGTTCGGTGGCCGGATGCTCGTCCAGCAGCTCCGCGATCCCGGCCCGGGCCACCACGATGCAGGCGTGCCGGTGCCGGGAGGCCAGCACGCAGAGCCGGCCGGTCTCCAGGTGGAACGCGGTCGCGTCCGGCCGCCCCGACAGCGGGTGCAGCACCACCGTGACGTCGTACTCGCGCCCCTGCAGCCGGTTCGCGGTGTCCACCGTCACCGCCGGTCCGGCCGTCGGGTCCACCGGCACCCCCGCCTTGACCAGCGCGGCCCGCACCGCCGCCGCCTGGTCGCGGTGCGCCGTGCCGACCGCCACCCGGTCCGCGGTGAGCGGGGCCGAGCCCTGCTCGGAGTGCGCCGTCAGCCCGCGGTCCAGCAGCCGGCGCACGGTGGCCGCGACGGCCGCCACCGCCTGCGGATCGGTGCGCACGGTGTGCCGGGCCGGCAGCTCCAGCAGCGCCCAGCCGTGCTCGGCCGCCCGGTCGATCGCCGCGTCCACCGCCGAGCCGTCCGGCCGCACCGAGGCGGTCAGCGAGCGGTCCTCGGGGCCGGTGCCCGAGCGGAACGGCGTGAACGGGTAGAACGCCCCCGAGATCAGCGGCGCCGCGCTGGCCGGCAGCCGCCAGGACACCGGCAGCCGGTGCGGCTCGATCTGCGGGTTGTGCGCGAGCAGGGTGACCACCGCGCTGCTCGACGGGTCGTACGACAGCCCCGCCCACTGCTCGGTGCCGACCACGGTGAACGGGTCCAGCTGGCCCGGGTCGCCGACGAACAGGGCCCGCTCGAACAGTCGGGCCACCGCCAGCAGCGCGTCCGACCGCATCTGGTACGCCTCGTCGACGATCGCGTGCCGCCACGGCTGCTCGGCCCGCACCCACTGCCACTTGGCCGAGGTGGAGATCACCACGTCCAGCTCGGCCAGCTCGGCGACCTTGTCCGAGGGTGTGACATTGGCGTGCCGCAGCACCTCCGGCCCCGGGCGGGCGTCGGCCGCGTGCAGTCGGCCGATCGTCAGCTCCGGCGCCTTGACGGCCAGTCGGTCGACCAGGTCGTCCACCTGGCCGTTGGTCTGGGCGACGATCATCAGCCGCTCACCGGCCCCGACCAGCTCCCGGGCGGCGCGCACCACCAGGGTGGACTTGCCGGCGCCGGGCGGCGAGTCCACCACCACGCCGCGCGGGGCGCCGGCGGCGGGCCGGACGGTCGCCTCCAGGATCCGCGCCACCGCGGCGTCGGCGGCCGCGCCGGGGGGCTGGCCGGTGGGCTGCTCGGTGCTCATCGGGCGGATCACTCCCAGTCCTCGGCGGCGCCGGCCACGACCGGCAGCACGGTGACGACGGCACCGGGCGGTCCGCCGTGCGTCCACGGCGTGTCGTCCGGGTCGGGCAGCGGCGCGGCCTGCCGGACCGTCAGTTCGAACAGCGTGAAGGTGACCCGCTCGCCCGGCTCGGGCAGGCTCCCCGGCTCGGGCTCCTTCTTGCGCCCCATGCCGGACAGCATCCGCACGGTGATGGTGCCCGCCTCCGGGTCGGCCGCCGCGATCACGGCCTTCTGCGCCGGGCCCGCCCCGGCCTCCGGCGCCGCCGGCTCCCGGACCCGGTGCACCTCCCGGCCCAGGTCGGCGTGCGGGCGGTCGTCGGTGCGCACCGTCACCAGCGGACGCGGCTTGGGGGAGCGGCCGGTGGTGTCGTAGTCCGGCACTACCTCGGTCACCACCCCGCTGAACGCCTCCCCGGCGAGCCGGTGCTCGGCCATCGCCAGCGGGTCGTCCAGCGCCTCCTGGACGTCCAGCCGGGTCTGCTCGCGCTCGCGCTGGGCGAGCTTGCGGGCGGCCGTCACGGCGTCGTCGAGCCGCGGCTGCGGCGGCTCGCCGGCCGCCAGCCGGTCCCGGTGGCCGGTGTACGACCAGCGGTCGCCGGTCCACCGCTCGGGCAGGTGGCCGGCCGGGGGCAGGGCGCGCAGCAGGTCCAGGCCGTGCCAGACGTCGTGCCAGGTGGGCAGCAGTTCCTCGGACAGGACGGCGCGCAGCCGGCCGACGGCGACCCGTACGGCCTCCCGGGCCGCCTCGGCGTCCCCGGCGCCGGTGGCGCCCGTAGCGCCCGTGCCGTCGGCCTCGCGCAGGGCCGCCGCGGCCGCGTCGTAGCGGGCGATCGCCGGGGCCAGCACCTTGGTGTCGAACACCGGGTCGGTGGTCGGACCGGCCGGCGGATGGACCAGCCGGCCGTCGGCGCCGCGCCCGGTCTCCGCCAGCTCGGCCGCCTCCGCGCCGGTCAGCCCCTGCGGCGGAGTGTGCCAGGCCAGCCGGGCGGCCAGGTGCTGGTCCTCCAGGTGGCTCTGGCCGGTGGCCCAGTGCCGGGCCAGCAGGCCGGTCATCGGCAGCAGCAGGCTGGAGCCGGGCACCATGGCGCGTTCGGCGAGGTGGGTGAGCCAGCGGCCGAGCAGCGGCACCCGGGCGGGCGCCGGGAACGGGCCCGGGTCCTCGTCCTCGGCGGTGCGGCGGAACCGGGTCGAGCGGCCGAGCAGCGCCAGATGCCGCACGCCCCCGCTGTTCGGCACGATCAGCTGCGGCGCGTCCGCGCACAGCTCGCGGACGACCGGGGTCTTCTCGCCGCTCTCCGGGTCCTTCTCGGAGCCCTCGATCAGCTCGACCTCGGCGCCGAAGGACTCCAGGTAGGGCAGCAGATCGGCGGCCAGGTCGGCCAGGAAGTCCGACCGCAGGGTGCGGTTGAGCGGCTGCGGCACGATGTGCAGCGTCGGCGCGTCCCGGTCGGTGCCCAGCAGCACGGCCAGCGGCGCGCCGTCCTCGCCGGCCGAGGTCAGCGGGACCAACACCAACGGGCGCTCGGACAGGTGCCGGTGGCGGACGGTGGCCAGCGGCTCGGCCCGGCCGCTGCGCACGGCCTCCAGCCGGGCCAGGGTGGACAGCAGGCTCACCGCTCGGCCCCCGCACCGGCCGGCGCGGGCCGGCCGAGCGCCTCGGCGCGCAGCGCGGCGGCGTAGGCCAGCCGGGCGGCGGCCTCGTCGGCCCCGTCGCCCTCGGCGTCCCCGTCGGCGTCCCCGTCGGCGGCCTCGGCGCCGGTCCGCGCGGCCCCGCCCGGGCCGGTGCGGGCCACGGTCAGCGCCTCGGTCACCGTGCGGATGCTGCCCAGCTCGCCCCGCACCCCCCGGCCGAGCTGCTCGACCCGGTCCCCGCAGCGGGCCTGGGCGCGGCAGTGGAAGCCGAGTTCGCAGGTGGAGAGGCAGTCCGGGCTGTAGGCGGCGGGCACCGCCCCGACCGTCTTGTCCAGCTCCTCGGCGGACCGGACGGGGGCGCCGTCCGGAGCGGGGGAGAGGTCCAGGTCCGCCCCCGGCGGCAGGAGCGCCAGCAGCCGCTCGATGCCGGTCATCCGGCTGAGCTGGCGGCGGGTGGTGGCCAGTTCCCGGCGCACGTCCACCGGCACGGCGGTCGGCCGGCTGCCGAAGTCCTCGGGGCAGACCAGCAGCACGCTGGTGCGGGGGCTGCCCGGCAGCCGCTGCTCGGCGTACGGGTCCGGGTCCACCGGCCGCCCGGCCAGCGCCGCGGCGGCCTCCTGGAGGGCCAGCACGTAGACGGCGGCCTGCCGGGCGGCGGCGCCCACCTTGCCCGGGTCCGCGCTGCCGTCCAGCACCGGGAAGGACTTGATCTCCACGACGGTGCAGCGGCCGCCGTGCACCACGACGGCGTCCGGCTCCAGGTAGGCGGTGGAGCCCGCCACGTCCAGCCGCAGCATCGGGTGGTCGAGGAGGGTCCAGGCGTGCTCCTCGGCGGCCGCCTCCGCGAGCGCGGCCGCCGTCCGGTCGGCCCGCACCGCCGGACCGGAGGAGCGGAGCAGGTCCGGCACGAGCAGCGGGCCGCCCTCGTCGGACAGGCCGAGCCGGCCGCGCAGCGGCTCCAGCAGCGCCGCGTAGCCGTTCTCCTTCAGCCGGGCCTCGAACACGACGCCGCGCGCCAGCGCGAACGGCGACCGGCCGAAGGGGGCGGGGCGGCCGAGCCGGGCGGCCAGCGCCGACTTGTCCACCCCGGCGGCGTCCAGCACGGCGCGGCGATGGCACCCCGGATTGGCGGCCAGGGCGGCGAGGGCTCGGGCGTTCAGACTGCGCTGCGGCGCCGGTCCGCGCAGCTCGGCGAGCCGCTGGGCGAGCGGCTCCGCCGGCCCGCGGAGCGGGGCGTTCGTCGAGACGTTCATGGTGCGGCCCAGTGTCGCATCCGGCTCCGACAATCCGCCCCGAACGGGCCGTTGGCGGCGCATCCGCAGGTACCGGACCCGTCCGGCCCGTCACCCGCCGTCCGTCACCCGCCGTCTGCCGCCCGCCGTCTGCCGCCCCGCCGCCCCGTCACCCGCCGCCCCGCCGCGGGAGCGGAGACCGGGATCGTGGCAGGCCCACCCGTGGGGGATCATGGAGTCCGGCGCTCGATGGCGAGGCCGACCGTCGACACCGCCCCGAGCGCGAGGAGCCTGCCCATGCCCGCCCGAATCCTGCTGGTCCGCCACGGTGAGACCGACTGGTCGGCCACCGGCCGCCACACCGGCCGCACCGACATCCCGCTGACCGAGGAGGGCCGGGCGATGGCCCTGGCGCTCGGCGAGCGGCTCGCCGCGGCGCCCTGGAACGGCCTGCCCGACGCCCTCGTCTACACCAGCCCGCTCGGCCGCGCCAAGGAGACCTGCGAGCTGGCCGGCTTCGGCGACCGGGCCGTGGAGCGCCCCGAACTCCTGGAGTGGGACTACGGCCGGTACGAGGGCCGCACCGGCGCCGACATCCGCGCCACCGACGAGCCCGGCTGGCTGATCTGGCGCGACGGCGTCCCCGGTGGCGAGAAGCTCTCCGACGTCGCCGCCCGGGTCGACGCGCTGCTCGCCGACCTCAACACCCGGCACGGCGTGCCGGACCCGGACACCACGGTCATGCACTGCGCCGACTGCGACGTCGTGCTGTTCGCCCACGGCCACCTGCTGCGCATCCTGACCGCCCGCTGGCTCGGCCTGCCGCCCGAGTACGCCCAGCGGTTCAAGCTCGGCACCGCCGCGCTCTGCGTCCTGTCCTGGGAGTACGGCGCGCCGGCCGTCGAGCTGTGGAACGACCAGGGCCACCTGGAGACCCTGCGCCGCTGACCCGCCGGGCGGCCGGCCGCCCGGCGCCCGCTCAGGCGGCCGTCGTCGCCGCGTCGTACTCCTCCAGGAACCGCCCCACCTCCGGCACCCGCCGGTGCTCGCACAGCCGCTGCGCGGTGTCCGCGAGCATGGAGCGGATCCGCGCCGAGCGGACGTCGCCGAACAGCGCGACGGCGGCCGACCCGTGCTCGGCCGCGCCCGCCAAGTCCCCCCGGCCGAGCCGGTCGTGGGCGAGTTCGGCGGTGTAGAGCACCCGGTTGCGGACGAAGTGCGGCTGCTGGAGCGCTATGGCCAGCCGGGCGTGCTCGCTGGCCCGGTCCCAGTCCCCGAGCGCGGACCAGCACTGGGCCTGGAGCCCGGCGAGCTCGGCCTCGCCGAAGAACGACATCCACTCCGGGTCGGCCGGGCAGGGGCCCTGCTCGAACAGCCGGCGGGCCCGGGTGATCGCCCGCTCGCAGGCGCCGCGGTCCCGCAGCAGCGCCCAGCCGCCGGCCTCGCGCATCGTGAGCAGGGCGAGCAGCCGGGGCGAGTCGAGGTGCCGGGCGGCGGACTGCCCGGCCTGGGCGGCGCGCAGCGCCTCGCGGGGGCGGCCGGCGTCCCGGGCGAGGAAGGCGCTGTTGGAGAAGACGTGCGCCTCCAGCGCGGAGTCGTCGGCCATCCGCGCGGTGGCCAGTGCCTCCGCGTAGTACGAGCGGGCGTCCCCGAGCCGGTTCGAGTCGTGGGCCAACCAGCCCACCGAGATGGCCAGTTCGCCGGCTCCGGCCTGGAGCCTGCGCTCGGTGTCGGTGGAGTACTCGCAGGCGTCGAGCAGGAGGTAGGCCTCCCGCAGGGAGCGGCCGGCCTGCTCGAACAGGGCGTCGGCGCCGTGCGCGTCGTCGGCCAGCCGGATGTCCCGGACGGCCTGCTCCACGCCGAGCGCCTCGGCCGCGCCGACCTTGCGGGGCGGCGGGACGGGGCCGGGGCGGCCGGGCAGGACGGTGCCGCCCGGCGCCGGGCGGGTGGCGGCCTCGCCGTGGGGGGCGGGGGCCGCGGCGGCCGGACCGGGCCGGTCGATGCCGATCACGGAGGCCAGTGCGGCAGGGCCGCCGGCCAGGAACGTACGGCGACGCACGTCGTCGTTCTCCTCGTCACAGGGGTGCGGTTCGTCGGGCCCCCCGGGCGCCGTCGCGAACCCCGGCACCGGAACCCCGACCGGTGGGGGTGGTTCCGCGTACGGCGAGGCAGCGTACGGGAGTTGGGTGGAGAGCGGCGAGCGCGGGGCGGGCAGGGGCGGGAACGGCGGATGGAGGGGCGGTGGCGCCCCGGCGCCCCGGTCGGGACCGCCCCGCGGTCCGCCGCCCCCGCCGTCGGGCGGCCGGCGGCGCACCGCGGTGCGGGGGACGAAGCCGAGGTCGGTGAGCGAGCGGTCCGGCCACATGTGCCGGAACACCCGCTCGTACGCGTAGTTGGGACAGCGGATCTCGCCGGACTCGACCCGCCCGACGTACCGGGCGTCGCAGGAGACGTGCTCGCCGATCTCGCGGGCCGCCCGGCGCACGACCACGGCGAACTCGCCCGGTGAGCGGTCGCCGCGCAGGGCGCGCATCGCGGTGTTGGGGGACGGGCGGTTCGGCTCGGCCGGTGGGGTGGCTGCCATGGTGCGCTCCGTGGTGGTGCGGGTGGCGGTGCGAGGGTCGGGCGGCGGTGGGACGGCGGGGACGCCCGGCCGCGGGTGGGTCCGATGGGGCCCGGTGGACGGCCGGGCGGCACGACAGTACCGGGAGTCACTGCACGGACACAGCGAGTTTGTGGACGATGTGCCACCAATTGCGGGCAAAACGGGCATAGTTGCCGGGATCTGCCATGAAATGCCATGCCTTGCTGTAAGGCGCCCCGTGGCCTGCCGCACGGGCCCGGCGTTGTCCTGGTACGTGGAAGCCCCCGCCGCCGTCCCCCGTCCGCTCCCCTGGCGGCACCCCCACCCGGGACGGCACGGCTTCCGGTACGACGAGGTGACAGGAGGGCCCATGCCGGCCACTGGAGTACCGCAGTTCCGCCGTCCGGCCGTCGGCGGGGTGCTCGACGGAGCGGCCCCCGCCCTGCTGCCCGAGTCGGCCGACGACCGCGGCCCCGGCCGGTCCCCGTCCGGCGGCGGCCTCGTCCGCCGTCCGCGCGCCGACGCGGACGCCGTCCTGGTCGCCACCTTCGACACCGTGACGGTCGCCCTGCGGCACGGCCTGGAGGCGGTCGACATCCTGCGGTTGCGCCGGGCCTGCGGCGCGGTGCTGCAGAGCCGCAACGGCGCCACCGTCTCCTTCCTCGTCCCGGTCGGCACCTCGGCGACCTGGCACCTGCCCGGCAGCTCCTGTACGGCCGGCGCCCAACTGCTGCCCGCCACCGACCCGCGCTGGGTGATGCCCCCGGCGGGCGCCGACTGCACCGCCCGCCCCACCGACCCCTGGGTCCTCCGCTCCGCCCTCTGCGAGGCCGCCTGCACCCTCACCGCGGGCGGCCTCGGCCCGTCCTGACCCCGGCCTGTCCTGCTCCGCCTCCGCCTCCGCCCTCGCTGAGCTGCGGGGCTGCTCCGGGGGCGCTTCCGGGCGGCGGCGATAATGGCGGGTATGGGACGAAGCAACCGAGCCGGCCGCACCGCGGACCGGGGCCGCACCGCCGCGGAGAGCGACCCGCCCGCCGCCACCGGCCCCGGCGGCCGCACCCACGCCCAGGGCCCGCTCACCCGCGCCGTCGACTCCGGCCTCGCCGAGCTCCGCCCCGACCGCGACCGCCCCGCCGCCTGGTCGCTGCTGATCGACGGCGCTCCCCAGTCCCTGGTCGACCTCGCCGACCCCACCCACCTGGGCTTCGAGTACCAGCGCCGGCTCGGCCACCTCGTCGACCTCGCCGCCCCGCCCGGCCGCCCGATCACCGTCCTGCACCTCGGCGGCGGCGCCCTCACCCTGGCCCGCTACGTCGCGGCCACCCGCCCGCGCTCGCGCCAGCAGGTCGCCGAGATCGACACCGCGCTCACCGAACTGGTCCGCGCCGAACTCCCGCTGGACCGCGGCTGGCAGGTCAAGGTGCGCGGCGCGGACGCCCGCGGCGTGCTGGAGCGCACCCCCGAGGGCACCGTCGACCTGGTGATCGCCGACGTCTTCTCCGGCGCCCGGGTGCCCGCCCACTGCACCACCGTCGAGTTCACCGCGCTGGCCGCCCGGGCCCTCGCCCCCGGCGGCCGGTACGCCGTCAACATCGCCGACGGCTCCGCGCTGCCGTTCGCCCGCTGCCAGGTGGCCACCCTCGGCGCGGTCTTCCCCGAACTCTGCCTGGTCGCCGACCCCGCGGTGCTGCGCGGCAAGCGCTTCGGCAACCTCGTCCTGGCCGCCGCGCACACCCCGCTCCCGCTGGCCGAACTGACCCGCCGGGTGGCCTCGGACGCCGCCCACGGCCGGGTCGAACACGGCCGCGCCCTGGTCGACTTCGCCGCCGGCGCCGCCCCGGCCACCGACGCCACCGCCGGCCCGTCCCCGGCCCCGCCCCCCGGGGTGTTCCGGTAGGGCGTGTCTGACCATTCCCGCCGGGCGTGCGACGCCATGGCACGCACGCCTCCAGCCCTCGGCCGGGAGGTACCCCCACGCCGCGTTGTCGTCGGTCGCCGATGGCCCCCAGCCTGGCGGCCGGGAGGTGCCCCCACCGCATGGACTCCGCCCCCAGCCTGGCGGCCGGGGGTGCCCCCACCTCCGCCTTGCGATGCACGCACCCATGGGGGCACCTCCCGGCCGGAGGCTGGGGGAGCCGCACGCCGATCCGACGCGAATGGTCAGACACGCCCTGGGCCGGTTTCCGCCGGGCCGACTTCCGCCGGGCCGATTTCCGGTGCACCATGTCCGGGTCCCGGACGACCCGACCAGGAGGAGCACCCGCCATGCTGATCCGACCGGCCCGGCCGAGCGAGGCGGCGGCGCTCAGCGCCCTGGCCCTGCGCTCCAAGGCGCACTGGGGCTACGACGCGGCGTTCATCGAGGCCTGCCGGGCCGAACTCACCCTCGACCCGGACCGGATCGGGCCCGACCGCACGGCCGTCGCGGAGGAGGACGGCCGGGTGCTGGGCTTCGTCACCCTCGCCGGGGCGCCCCCGGAGGGCGAACTGGGCATGCTCTTCGTCGAACCGGCCGTCATCGGCCGCGGCGTCGGCCGCCGCCTGATGGGGCACCTGCGAGCCGAGGCCGCGGCCCTCGGCTTCGAGCGCATCACCGTCGACGCCGACCCGAACGCCGAACCCTTCTACCTGGCCATGGGCGCCGTCCGCACCGGCACGACCCCCTCCGGATCCGTCCCCGGGCGCGAACTGCCGCTGCTCACCCTCCACGTGCCCACCCCCGACTCGTGACCCCCGCCCGGCCGGGGCCGCTCAGTGGCCCTTCGGCAGGCCCCGGTGCTTGTACATCGCGGCGCCGGTCAGCAGCAGCCCGGCCGTGATCGGGGCGAGGACGGCGGTCGCGGTGCCCGCGGTGTCGTGGGCGACGGTGACGGCGGCCGTCCTGGTCGCGGTCCCGGCGGGCCGGGCCGGCGGGCCGGGCGCCGGAACGCCGGGCGCGGCGGCCGCGCGGTCCCGGCCGTCCGTCGGTCCGCTGCCGCCGCCCGCCGGGGCCGGATTCCCGGCCGCGGGACGCTCGGGCCGGTCCTGCGGGGCGGGCGCCGGGGGCGGGGCGGCGGGGCCGTGCGGGGAGCCGCCCGGCCGGTCCGGCCGGGTGGTGTCGGCGGGCCGGGCGGAGGAGCCCGACGGCCCGTCGGGCGTCTCGACGCCGGCCGCCCGCACCTCGGCGGGGCGGAGCTGGGCGGGCACGGTGTCCAACAGCCCGGAGGCGATCGCGAACGCGTCCGGCACGGCGGCCCGCTGCCCCGGCAGGGGGAGGCCGCCGGCCCTGATCCGGTCCTGGAGCGCCCGGCCGATCGAGCCGGTCGCGGCGTCCAGCCCCGGCACGAGGACACCTGCCGCGACCTCCGGTACGGCGTCGGTGAGCCCGTCGAGCAGCCCGTCGGACGGGCCCGGCCCGGTCCGCTCCGCCGGGTCGTCGGACGCCGCCGCGCCGCCGGTCAGAGCCCGGCCGACGGTCCGGCCGACCGGCTCCGGGAGTGGTTCGGCGCCGGCCGCGCAGGCGGCGGGAGCGCCGAACCCCCAGAGCTGCGCGAGGAGCGCCCAGCCCGCCGCGACGGCCCGCGGCCGGGACAGCCACCGCCGGGCCGCGCGCCACCCGCCGCCGACGGTCCGTCGGGCGGGTTCCGGGCCCCTGGTCGCGTGTTTGGCTCGCACGTGAATCGAGAACGAGCGGGCGGACCGTGAGGACACGGCCGCCGTCACGGACAGTCATCGCGGTGGGTCATCGCGGACGGTCGGCGCGGACCTGCGAGGTGCTCCCGCGCCGTGCCCGCTCAGGAGTTGGGGCGCAGCGTCCAGAGGACCGTCATGACGCCGGTCACCGCACCGTCGGCGCGGGTGATCTCGACGGTCACCGGGAACTCCGGGCGCTCACCCTTGTCGAGCTCGGCGACGATGTCGGCGGCCGGCCGGCCGAGCACGGCGGTGGCCGTGACGGCGCCCATGGCGAGCTTCTTGTAGGCGATCTCGGCGCTCACCGCCAGCGGCACCGCGCGCGACAGCTGGTCGCCGAAGGCGCCCAGCACGATGCAGCCGCTGGCCGACTCGGCGAGGGTGAACATCGCGCCGGCGTGCGGGCCGCCCACGTGGTTGTGGTACTCGGGCTGGTCGGGCAGCCGCAGCACGGCGCGCTCCGGGGTGGTCTCCAGGTACTCGAGCTTGAGCGTCCGGGCCATCGGGACGGTGGAGTCGAGGAGCTGGCCGATCGAAGGAGTGGTCATGGCGGCAACGTTACTAGCCGGTAGCTTCCGGCGGCAGGGCCGCGACCGGGGAAAAGGAATGAGACGCGGGCCACGGCGTGACGCACAGCACACCATTGGCGCCCGGCCGCCGCCGATCTGAGGGAACGCGAAAAAGCCCGAGGGGCCGGTTCCTTGACGAAACCGGCCCCTCGGGGCGATGGGGTGAGTGACGGGACTCGAACCCGCGGCCACCTGGACCACAACCAGGTGCTCTACCAACTGAGCTACACCCACCATCTGTCCAGACCGTTCCCGCTCTTCGGCGTTCCCGTTCCGACAGGAAGAACTCTACAGGATCCGGAAGGGTGCTCGCGCCAGGGTTTCGTTCCCCCGCGCGAGCACCTCCGTCGCCTCCGGGCTCAGTCCGTCGGCGCCTGGTACTTCTCCGCGATCGCGCGCGCGGTGTCGGTGTCCGGGCCGGGCTGCGGGACGAACACCGCCTCGCGGTAGTAGCGCAGTTCGTCGATGCTCTCGCGGATGTCGGCGAGCGCCCGGTGGTTCCCGCCCTTCTGCGGGCTGTTGTAGTACGCCTTCGGGTACCAGCGCCGGGCCAGCTCCTTGATCGAGGAGACGTCCACGATCCGGTAGTGCAGGTGGTTCTCCAGCGCGGGCATGTCCCGGCTCAGGAACCCGCGGTCGGTGGCCACCGAGTTCCCGCACAGCGGCGTGCGGCCGGCCTCCGGCACGTGCTCGCGCACGTACGCCAGGACCAGCGCCTCCGCCTCGGCCAGGGTGACCCCGTGCTCCAGCTCCTCCAGCAGCCCGGAGGAGGTGTGCATCGCCCGCACCACCTCGGGCATGTTCGCCAGCGCCTCGGCGGGCGGGCGGATGATGACGTCCACACCCTCGCCGAGGATGTTCAGCTCCGAGTCCGTCACCAGTGCCGCGACCTCGACCAGGGCGTCCCGGTCGAGGTCGAGGCCTGTCATTTCACAGTCGATCCATACCAAACGGTCATTCACGCCACTCACCCTACGGCGCGATCACGCGCCGCGGGCACCGATGGAGCCGAGCGCGGCGCCGGGGCGCGGCCCTCGGAGCCGTGCTCGTCCTGGGCGTGGCCGTCCGCCTCCCGGGCCTCCCGGCCGGGATGGCCGACGGGGTGCGCCGGGCGGACGTCCCGCCCGGACCGCGCCTCACGGGCCTCCCGGGCCTCCGCCGCGGTGCCCCGTGCGGCCTGCGGACGGAGCTGGCCCGCCCGGGCCTGCCGGGCCCGGACCTCCGACGCCCCGTCCTGCGGCCGGTCGGCCGCGCTCCGGTGCCCCTGGCCCTGCCCGCGTGCCCCCGGCTGCGGGATCCCGTCCTCGGCGGCCGCGTGCTCCGCCGTCCTGGACGGGCGGCCCGCGCCGGGCCCGGGCTGCGCCGGGACCATCGACGGACGCGCCGGACCGCGACCGGCCCCCGGCTGCCCGGGGTGCGCCTGGTGCCCGGCCGCCTGGTGCGGGTACGGTTGCCCGGCCCGCGCGTGGACGCCCGGTCCGGACGGCTGCCCGTGCTGGCCCGGGTACGCCGCACCCGGCCCGCCCGGGTATCCCGCGGCGGCCAGCCCGTGCCCGCCGTGCTGACCCGGGAGCGACCCGCCCGCCGAGCCGGCCGCGGCCGACGACGCGACCGCCCCGGCCGTCCGCAGGTCGCCGCCCGCCGGCGAGGCCGGCGCCGGAGCGGCCGCCCCGGGCCGCCGGGCCCGGTAGCTCGTCCGGTACGCGGCCGGCGAGACCCCGAGCTGGCGCCGGAAGTGCCCGCGCAGCGCCACCGGCGACCGGAAGCCGCAGCGGCGGGCGACGTCGTCCACCGACAGCTCCGAGGTCTCCAGCAGCCGCTGCGCCTGCAGCACCCGCTGGGTGATCAGCCACTGCAGCGGGGCGCTGCCGGTGAGCGTGCGGAACCTCCGGTCGAAGGTCCGCCGGCTCATGTAGGCGCGGGCCGCCAGCACCTCGACGTCGAACTGCTGGTTGAGGTTCTCCAGCGCCCAGGTCACGACCTCGGCGAGCGGGTCGTTGCCGATCTCCTCCGGTAAAGACTGATCGATGTACTGGGCCTGTCCTCCGCCGCCGCGTCGGCTCGGCACCACCAGTCGGCGGGCGAGCGCGTTGGCCGCCTCGGCGCCGTGGTCGCTGCGGACCACGTGCAGGCACAGGTCGATGCCGGCGGCGGTACCGGCCGAGGTGAGCACGTCGCCGTCGTCGACGAACAGCTCGCGCGGGTCGACGTGCACCCGCGGGTAGCGCTTGGCCAGGGTGGGCGCGTACATCCAGTGCGTGGTCGCCGGGCGGCCGTCCAGCAGGCCGGCGGCGGCGAGGACGAACGCGCCGGTGCACAGACCGATGATCCGCGCGCCCTCGTGGTGCGCCTTGCGCAGCGCGGTGATCGCCTCGACCGGTGGCGGCTGCGAGATCGAGCGCCACGCCGGGACGACGATGGTGCCGGCCCGGGCCAGTGCCTCCAGCCCGTACGGGGCGGAGAGGGTGAGGCCGCCGGTGGTGGCGAGCGGGCCGTCCTCGCCGGCGCAGACCAGCAGGCGGTAGCGCGGCACCCCGGCGTCCTGGCGGTCGACGCCGAAGACGGAGAGCGGGATCGAGCTCTCGAAGATCGGTCCGCCGCCGAAGATCAGGACGGCGACGGTCTCGCGGCGGCGGCGGCCGGAGAGCTTGCGGGGTGCGGCGGCCATCACGGTCGCCGAGGCGCCGTTGAAGCCGGCGGAACCGCCGTGGCCGCCGGAACCGTGGGCCGCCGGGCCGTGGCCGCCGATGCCGTGCCCGACGGCGCCGAGGCCGAGCGGTCCGGCGGGGAGCCCGCCGACGGCCGCGGGGCCCGACAGTCCGGGGAGGGCCGGTCCGAGGCCGGTGCCGGGAGCCCCCGGCGCGAAGGCCGCGTAGCCGTTCTCGGGTCCGGCATGGCCGCCGGGGTGTCCGCCGGAATGGCCGGTAACCGACGCCCCGACCCGCCCGTCCGAGCCGTTTCCGTACCCGCCGGAGTGGCTGACGGGCGGTCGGCTGACGTGGCGTCCGCTGTGTTCAGGGGGCGCCGGGAAGGACGGGGAACCCGTGGCCTGCGGGGCGCCCGGACCGCCTGTGACACCCGGTGCGGACGGGGTGCCCGGGACGGACGGGGCCGCAGGGGAATAGGAGGAGTAGGAGGCGGTGCCGGAGTGACGGGTGTTGGCGGTGGAGGCCTGGGAGCCGGCGCTTCTCGCGGAACGACCCGCGATACCGGCCACGGCCTGGCCGCTGTCAGGACCCGCGTCGCTCCTGCTCACCCTGCTCAAGGCGCTCAAGCCCCCTCGGTGGTGTGGTGTGGTGGTGCGGCACTGCTGGCCAAGATCGAATCTATCGGGTGGACCGTTGCCGTTGTGACAAGTTCACCATCCGACGCTATGTCGACATGGCAATTTGGCGTGATGCATTCGATCACGAAGCGTGGCACCCGTCGACCCTTCTGGGAAGAGGGTCGGGGCAACGGTGGCTGGTTGTCGCGGGGCGGGTCCTGGGGCGTCCGGCTCCGATGCGCCCGGCCGGTGCGCCTGGGCTGCGGATATGCCCAAGGGCGGGGGAGCCGCGCGAGATTGACTGAAAATAGGCGGTGCACAAGAGGGCGCACGGCCACCCGGCGTGCGCCTCCCAGGCTTCATCCGGCCAGTGCCGGGGCTGGGGGCCGGTGACCGGCCGCACCGCCGGCCACCGGCGCAGATCCCCGGCCGGCTCTTACCGGCCAAGGGCGATGTCGAGGTACGGCGGCCCGGCAGGTTCGGGCGGCGGGGTGTCGCGCCACGGCGCTCACGCGGTGTGCGAACTGGGCACAGGGGTGCCGGAACTGACGACGCCGATCACGGCGAAAGGGTTGCGCGGCGTACGGTCCGGATCCGGATCCTTCGCCGCGGGCGCGCTCCCACGGCCGTTGCGCTGGTGACACGCTGACGGAAGGTGAGCCGTACGGGCGCCCGCGCCGGCCTCGCGTCGGTCTCGTGGTGCTGGAGGGCCGGGCAGGGCGGGGACGGACCGTCGTGACTGTTGGGACTGCCGTGACCACTGGGCCTGGCGGGGTGGTCCGAGGGGCGGGCGCGTGCCGCATGCACCGTGTCCGCGCCCGCACGGCCGCTGCGCGACGCTCGTCCGTGCCGGGAGCGCCACCGTGGGTTCCATCGGGACGGAGCGGGCGGCGGCATCCTCGGCAAACCCGCCGGACCGGTTTCGGACAGCCGGTCCGGTCCCGGAGGCCGGTGAAGCACTTCCCGTGGCGAGCACGGCTGAAGGCGCGCATCCACCGCCAGCGGCGGACGTACGGCACGGCGTGCCGTCGCGCGCGCTGCTCTGCGCCGTTCCTCTCCGTTCCGCCCCCGGTCCGGCCTGCGCCCCGCTCGCAGCCGGCCCGCCGATCACCCCGGGGCGGCTGCCGTCCGGACCGCGGCGAGCCCGCGCTCGCGGGGGCGCGGAACGCCCGCGCCACCCGTCGCCCCCGCCAGGCGCGCGACCGCAACGCCGCCGCAGGCGGCACGGCGCGGCGCATCCGCGCCTCGAGCGAAGGACTCCGGGCAGGCCGCCGGAATGCCACGGGCGGCCAGCACCTGGCCGACCGCCTCCGGCAGGCCGGCTGCCTTGAGCGTCGGCCGGTAGGCCGGCTCGGCCCACGGACGGCCGTGGTGCAGCCAGACGCTCCGCAGCCCGGCCAGCTCCGCGCCGGCGATGTCCGCCGGGGCGTGGTCGCCGATCATCCAGGTCTGCGCGGCCCAGTCCCCGGTCGGCGCGAAGCCGCACCGCTGCGCCGCGATCTCGAAGATCAGCGGGTCCGGCTTGAGGCAGTCGGCCTCCTCGGAGATCACCCAGCCGTCGACCATCGGCCCGAGCCCGGTCCGCCGGATCTTCTCCAGCTGCGGCCCGGTGCTGCCGTTGCTGACGATGCCGAGCGTCCACCCGGCGGCGCGCGCCGCCCGCAGCGCGTCGATGTTGCGGGCCGGGCAGTGGATGTAGGAGTTGATGCCGTGCCGGTAGTGGGTGAAGAGTCGGTCGAGCGACTCGTCGAGGCCGTAGCGGCGTCGGGCGGCGGACAGTACGGTGCTGCGCGGTACGTAGCCGCCGCCGTCGATGGTGACGAGCCAGTCGACGTCTGCGGGCGGCAGCGCCCGCTCGGTCAGAAAATCCTGAGCCCAGGCCCGGAATGCGGCGTCCCTGGGGAGCAGCGTGTTGTCGAGGTCGAGCAGGAGCAGGGGCATGTCGAGCATGGTGCCAGCGGCCGCGCCTATGCACCTGGCAAATGCCAGACGGCGTCCCGAACCCGTGCCCCTTGGCTGAAACGGGTGCCGGGGCGGCGGCGCACCCCGCGCCGGCCCACCTCCTGCCCGTCGGCCTCGCCGCCCGCCCCCACCAGCCGCTTCACTGCCCGGTGACGGTCCGCAACGGATCGTCATCGATCCATGACAGTCCGGTCACGGTGTCCCGGGATCCTGTTGCGTCGCCCGGTCCGCTCAGTCAAGCTCCAGGGAACCTCCTTCGGCGGAGGGGCGCCTCCGCACCCGGTCGAGGGGCGCACCGCCGTCGGCGCGCGCATCCCTCGTTCGCGGGAAGAGTGCGTCCTCGGGGCCGCGCGGCTGGGCTGCGTGTCCGGCCCGTCGTACTCTGAAAGGAACAGGTCACAAACGGTGGTGCTCGGCGCAGACCGACGACTTCCCGTGGGCGGGCCTGCCGCCCGGGCAGCGTTGTCCTCTCCTGTCGGCCCATCTCCTTCGAAGAGCCTTGTGCCATGGCTGGTTCTGAGCCCTCCCGACCGGTGGAGCCGGGCGAGGACGCCCGGGGCGGTGGCTTCACCCGCCCCCTTCGCCACCTTGCGCGCCGGGGCCGCCCCGGCTCAGGCTCCCGCCAGCGGCGGGACGACCGGCGCTCCGATGTCCCGGAGCCCCCGGTGACGGGCCGGCCGGGACCGGGCGCCGAGCGCCCGAGCGCCCCCGGCCTGCCCGGCGCGAGCGGGGCGGCCGGCGAACCGGCGCTCCGTGAGGCGCCCGCCCAAGCCTGCGACCCGGCCTTCCAGCACGGCGTGGTGGTGGGCTTCGACGGCTCGCTGTCCAGCGAACGCGCCCTCGCCTACGCGGTGGGCATGGCCCGTCGCTCCCAGTGCGGCCTGGTGATCGTGCACGTGGCCAACCGCCTGCCCGCCACCGTCTGGGCGGGCTGCGAACCACCGGTCTTCGTCGACCTCCCCGACCACCGGACGGAGGTGCTCGGCCTGGAACTCGCCTGCGCGGACTTCCTCGCCGGGGTGCCCTGGATCCTGGTCGAGCGGGGCGGCGACATCTCCCACGAGATCGAGGAGGTCGGCCGCGAGTTCGCCGCCGACGCGATCGTGGTCGGCACGACGCGCGGCCTGCTCGGCAAGATGTTCGGCTCGGTCTCCGGCCGCCTCGCCCGCCGGGCCAACCGCCCGGTGATCGTGATTCCCTGACGGTCGATCCGGTTCACCGGCCCCGTCCCGGTGGCCGGGACGGGGCGGGCGGTGTGGGCTGTTCGAGCTATCCACGCCGACGGCGCGCGGTGCCGCCCGCTCCGCCGTGTGGGTGCGGCAAAGAATGACAAGGTGATCGATGGGTCAACCTCGCCACCGAGTCGTTCCCCGGACTGTTCCCCACGCCGTCTTCCCGGCCGCCCCTTCCGTCGTGCCGTCGCGCTCCTCGCCCTCCTCCTCGTCCCGGCCCCGGCCGGGCTGGCCGACGCTCCCCGGGCCTCGGCGCTCCACCCGGCGGGCGGCGAGGCCCGGGGAGCGGTCCGGCTGGAGGTCCGCACCAACGGCGCGACCGGTGTCGATGTCCGGGTCCGCGCCGACGAACAGCTGCTCCGCGTCTATCGGTTGACGAACCAGGCCGAGTACCCGCTCACCGTCACGACCGTCACGGACGCCCAGGTCTCCGGAGCGGCGGTGGTCTGCGGGAACCTGCAACCGTTCACGCTCCCGCCGCTGGGCGTGGTCGAGTGCTCGGCCACCCTGCCGGCCCGGAGCGGACGGCAGCGGACCGAGGTCCGGGCCGAGGCCACCGCCCCGAAGGGCATGCCGAAGGCCGTCGCGACCGCGGAGGCCGGCTATCAGGGGCTGGTCGCCGGGATCACCCTCACTCGGGTCGGTGTCCCCACGGGCACCGGCGTGGTGGTCCGCGCCGACCGGACCGCGCGCCGAGAGCTGATCTCCGCTCAGGCTCCGGCTGTCGGAGCTCCTTTCCTCGATGAGTCGATGTTCGCCGGTCGCCGTTCGCTGCCGATGGTGGTCGGCGGCGACATCCGGCTCCGGTACCGGGTGGACGCCGTCGGCGACTCGCCGATCAGTGCGGTCAGCGTGGTCGACCACCTCCCGGGGGTGGGGCCGGTCAGCTGCACCGGACAGTCCGCCGGCGGACTGCTGGAACTCGGCCGCCCTCTGGACTGCACCGCCTCCGGGGAGGCCGTGCCCGGTCGGCACACCGCCGTGGCCAGGGCCGAGGGCCTGGCGGTGGACGGCGCGGTCGGCCAGGACGGCCGTCCACTGGCCCCCCTGCCGGTCGCCGCCGAGGCCCCCGGTGACTACGAGGGCGAGGCCCCCGTCCCCGCGCCGCCCGGCGGGGCCGCCAACCCCGCCGGCCCGCCGCCGGGCACCGCCCCGGGCGCGGCGGCCAACGCCGCCGGTGCCAACGCGCCACCACCCGGCCCGGCGGCCGCAGCACCTCCCGGTGCCGCCGCCAACCCGGCAGCCGCTGCCGCCGCCGGGCCGGCTGCCCCGGTACCAGGCACGGCTGCTGCCGCTGCCGCTGCGGCCGCAGCGGCAGGCTCCGCAGTGCCGTACCGCCCGGGCACCAGCATCTTCGGGCTTCCCGCAAGCCCGTTCCAGGCAGTGGCTGCCGCCGGAGCCGCCGCAGCTGCCGGCGGGGCAGGAGCAGGGGCGGGAGCTGCCGGTGCCGTTGGAGCGGCCGCCGGGGCTGGAGGCGCTGGTGCCGCCGGGGCCGCAGCTGCGGCCGGAGCGGCCGGAGGTGCCGCTGGAGCAGCGGCCGGGGCAGCCGGGGCAGCCGCAGCCGGTGGAGCCGCCGGTGGCGCGGGGGCCGGCGGGGCGGCTGCCGGAGCCGCCGGGGCCGCCGGGGCCGGAGCAGCCGGAGCCGGTGCGGCGGCGCAGGGAGCCGCGGCGGGTGGCGCTTCGGGCGGTGCGGGTGCCGGTTCCGGCTCTGCGGGGTCGGGTCAGCCCGGTCAGCCAGGTCAGTCCGGTAGCCCGAACCCGCGGGGGAACGCGGCCTCGGCCGCTCAGATCCCGGACGACACGCCGTTCGACTGGGACGACGACTGGGGCGCCGACGAGGTGCTGATGCTGTTGTTGTCGATCGTGCTTCCCGTCCTTGTCGTGCTGGCCGCCGCCCTGTCGGTGCGGCAGCGTCGGAACGATGGTCCTGGAGGTGGCGGTGGCGAGTGAACGTCGGGGGAGTGGTCGGTAGATGTGGGTCAATGTCGTGGCGGCACTGGCCGGCGCAGCGCTCGCTCTGGCCATCGGTGCACTGGTCGGCCGGTCCCGAGGCTCCCGCGAGGGTGCGACCAACCCGTCCGCGATCGGCTTCGCGGGCGCGGCGGTGCTCGGCTTCTTCGCGCTCTTCACCGGCTTCGCCATCGCCGGCTCGTGGCAGCAGCTCAACACCGCCCGCCAGCACACCTACGAGGAGTCCCGGGCGCTCACCGAGGTGTACTGGTCGGCACGACTGTTGCCGGGCCCGGACCGCCCGGTGGTGCAGCAACGCGTGCGCGCGTACACGCATCAGGTGATCACGGACGAGTGGGAGCAGATGGGCGATGGACACGGCAGCGCCGAGGCCTGGGCGGCGGCCGACCGGATCCGGACCTCGGTGGACGCGGTGCGCAGCCAGAACGTGTCCGAACTCGCCGCCAAGGCAGATGTGTTGAGGAGTCTCACGGACGTTTACGCGCGGCGGAACGCCCGGCTGGCCGATATCCGTGCGCAGGTGCCGGCCCTGGCGCTGGGAGGTCTGGTGGTGGGGTCGGTGTTCGTGCTGGCGACGCCGCCGGTGGTCGGACTGACCGCCACCGGGCGCAACCTGGTGCTGATGGGGTTCGTGGGGGCCTCGGTCGCGTTCGCGGTCAGCCTGGTGTTCCAGCTCAGCGGCCCGTTCGACGGCGCCGTCAAGGTCGCGCCGACGGCGTTCGAACTCGCGCTGGCCCGGTACGACCAGATCGACTCGGGCAGCCCGGTGTGATTCCTTCCTTCTTGTGATCTCGCGACCGTCCCGGCCTGCCGGTTCGCCGAGCCGGACGGGTCGGCGAACCGGCGGGTGCGGCCTACGGCAACCTCAGGAGACACCGAGCTCTCGCGCGATGAGCATCCGCTGGACCTCCGAGGTGCCTTCGCCGATTTCCAGGATCTTGCAGTCCCGCCAGAAGCGGGCGACGGGGAATTCGTTCATGAAGCCGTACCCGCCGTGGATCTGGGTCGCCTCGCGGGCGTTGTCGACGGCGGCCTCCGACGAGTACAGCTTGGCGATCGCGGCCTCCTTCTTGAACGGTTCCGAGTGCAGCAGCCGGGACGCGGCGTCCCGCCAGGCGAGGCGGGCGGTGTGGGCGCGCATCTCCATGTCGGCGAGCTTGAACTGGATGGCCTGGTTGGCGCCGATCGGCCGGCCGAAGGCGCGGCGCGTACCGGCGTACGAGACGGACTGGTCGACGCAACCCTGGGCCAGGCCGGTGGCCAGGGCGGCGATCGCGATGCGGCCCTCGTCGAGGATCCGCAGGAACTGGGCGTAGCCGCGACCTCGCTCGCCCAGGAGGTTGGCCGCGGGGACGCGGCAGTCGGTAAAGGACAGTTCGCGGGTGTCGGATGCGTTCCATCCGACCTTCGAGTACTTCTTCGACACCTGGAACCCGGGGGTCCCGGTGGGCACGATGATGGAGGAGATTTCCCGCCGTGGCGAGGAGAATTCGCCCTCTTCACTCGAACGAGCGATCGGTTCGGTGAGGGCGGTGACGGTGACCAGACCGGTGATGTCGGTGCCGGAGTTGGTGATGAAGCACTTGGTGCCGTTGATCACCCACTCGTCGGTGGCCTCGTCGTAGCGCGCGGTGGTCCGGGTCGCTCCGGCGTCCGAGCCGCCCTCGGGCTCGGTCAGCCCGAACGCGCCGAGCAGCTCGCCCGAGGTCAGCCGGGGCAGCCACTCGCGCTTCTGCTCCTCCGTGCCGAAGCGGTAGATCGGCATCGCGCCGAGCGAGACCGCCGCCTCCAGGGTGATCGCGACCGAGGAGTCGACCCGGGCCAGCTCCTCCAGCGCCAGGCAGAGCGCGAAGTAGTCGCCGCCCATGCCGCCGTACTCCTCCGGGAACGGCAGGCCGAACAGGCCCATCCGCCCCATCTCCCGCACGATCTCGTAGGGGAACTCGCCCTGCTCGTAGTACTCGCCGATCTTCGGCGCCACCACGTCCTGGGCGAATTCGGCCACGGTGCGCCGCAGTTCCTCGTGCTCGGTGTTCAACCGGTGGTCGAGCATGGTGATCCTCCTGGGGCCCCGCCGGGTGGGCGCGGGCGTGGTCGGGACGACCGCCGCCGGTGCTGGTGTGACGGGCGGGCGGTGTGATGAGCAGACGGATGTGCGGGGCGGGCCGTCGCACGGGACGGTCGGTGCGGGTCAGTCCGGTGATCCGGTGGGCGTGCTGCCGAGCAGGGCCTGGACCGTGCGGGAGGGGCTCGGCCGGCCGAGCCGGCGCGCCATCCAGCCACTGGTGGCGACGAGGGCGCGCAGGTCGACGCCGGTCCGGACGCCGAGTCCGTGCAGCATCCACACCAGGTCCTCGGTGGCGAGGTTGCCGGTGGCGCTTTTGGCGTAGGGGCAGCCGCCCAGCCCGCCGGCCGAGGCGTCCACGGTGGTGACCCCGGAGCGCAGCGCCGCCAGCGTGTTGCTGAGGGCCTGGCCGTAGGTGTCGTGGAAGTGCACGGCGAGCCGGCCCGTCGGCACCCCCGCCGCGGCGAACCCGTCGAGCAGGGCGGTGACCTGGCCGGGGGTGGCCACGCCGATGGTGTCGCCGAGGCTCAGCTCGGCGCAGCCCATCTCCAGCAGCCGCACCCCGAAGCGGACCACCTGGGCGACCGGGACCGGGCCCTCCCAGGGGTCGCCGAAGCACATCGAGAGGTAGCCGCGGACCGGGACCCCGGCCGCCGCGGCCCGCTCCACCACAGGGCGGAACATCGCCATCGCCTCGTCCGCCGAGCGGTTGAGGTTGCGCCGGGCGAAGGTCTCGGTGGCGCTGGCGAACACCGCGACGTCGGTGGCGTGGTGGGCGAGCGCGCGGTCCAGGCCGCGCTCGTTGGGCACCAGCACCGGCAGGCGCAGGCCCGGGTGGCGCTCCGGCAGGCCGGTGAGTCGGGGCATCAGCTCCTCGGCGTCGGCGAGCTGGGGTACCCATTTCGGGTGAACGAAGCTGGTGGCCTCGACGGTGCGCAGGCCCGCTGCCGCGAGCCGGCCGATGAACTCGGCCTTGACCTCGACGGGGACGAGCGTGCCCTCGTTCTGCAGCCCGTCGCGCGGGCCGACCTCGTGGATCCGCACCTCCTCGGGCAGGCCGGGGGCGCGGACCGGGTCCGGCAGGCCCAGATCGAGGGCGTCGGGTTCACGGGCGGGGGCGGCGCCTCTCGGCGCGGCGGCGGTCACGACCGCACCGCCGCGGTGGCCTCGGCGGGGGCGTCCGCGGTGGTCTCGGCGGGGGTCACCACGACCAGCAGTTCCTCCATCGCCACGGTGGCGCCGGCGGTGGCCCGCAGCTCGCTCACCGTGCCGTCGTGCGGGGCGGCGATCACGTGTTCCATCTTCATGGCCTCCAGGACGAGCAGCGGCTGGCCCTTGCGGACCGCCTCCCCGGCCGTGGTCTTCACGACCGTGACGGTGCCCGGCATCGGCGCGGTCAGGCCGCCGTGGTGGGCGCCGCCGGCGGCGGTGCTCGCGCCGACCGCGTCGTGGGTGTGCACCGGCCAGGCGTCGCCGTCGATTCCGAGCCAGGTCACCGGGCCGGCGGTGGGTGCGACGGGGCCGTCGGCGGCGAGCGCGAAGCTGGTCCGCAGGCCGTCGACGGTCAGGTGGAGTCGGTCCTCGGTGCGGCCCGCCCGGGCCCGGTGGACCGGTCCGGCGTCGAGCCGGATCTCGACCTCCAGGGCGCTGTCGGACGGATTGTCAGTGGCGTCCGTTACGTTGCCCGCAGTGATCGATCGGACGCGCACCGACACCGGATCCTGGCCGGGGGTACGGAGTCGGTGGGTGGTCCAGGCCGGGTCGCCGCCCAGGCGCCAGCCGGAGGGAAGGGAGAACGGGTCGGTCCAGCCGTCGGCGTCGGCGGCTGGCGCGAGGTCCAGGTGCCGCGCCAGCGCGGCCGCGTAGTAGAGGAGGTGGGCGGGCGCCGGTGGCTCCGGCGGCAGGGCGTCGGAGGGTTCGGCGGGCGGCGTGGTGCCGGCGGCCGGGGAGTACGGCGAGGCGAGCAGCCCGGGCTGCTGCTGCGCCGTCTGCTCGACCAGGCCGGTGTCGAGCCGGCCGGCGGCGACCTCCGGGTGGGCGAGCAGCCGTCGCAGGAAGCCGGTGTTGGTGGTGACGCCGAGGATCCGGGTGTCGGCCAGCGCGGCGCGCAGGCGCCGCAGCGCGGTCGGACGGTCGGGGCCGTAGGCGATGACCTTGGCGAGCATGGGGTCGTAGGAGCTGGTGATCACGGTCCCGGGGGCGACTCCGGAGTCCACCCGGACGCCTTCGCCCCGAGGTTCGTCGAGGAGCAGGATGCGTCCGCCGGTGGGCAGGAAGTCCCGTTCCGGGTCCTCGGCGCAGATCCGGGCCTCGATGGCGTGGCCCTGGAAGGAGATGTCGGACTGGGTGAAGGAGAGGGGCTCGTCGGCGGCGGTCCGCAGCTGCCACTCGACCAGGTCCAGCCGCCGGGGCCGGTCGGCGGCGGGTCCGGTGGCGGGGCCGGCGGTGTCGGCCACGGCGACGGCGACGGCGAGCTCGGTGACGGGGTGTTCCACCTGGAGACGGGTGTTCATCTCCATGAAGAAGAAGTCCCGCACGCCCTCGTCGGTGGCGGGGGAGTCCGGGTCGATGCCGGGGACGATGAACTCCACGGTGCCGGCGCCGGTGTAGCCGCAGGACTCGGCGGCGCGGACGGCCGCGGCGCCCATCGCCGCCCGGGTCTCGGCGTTGAGCAGGACGGAGGGAGCCTCTTCGATCAGCTTCTGGTGGCGGCGCTGCAGGCTGCACTCGCGCTCGCCGAGGTGGACGGTGGTGCCGTGGGCGTCGGCCAGCACCTGGACCTCGATGTGGCGCGGCCGGTCGATCCAGCGTTCCAGCAGCAGGGTGTCGTCGCCGAAGGCGGTGCGGGCGACGCGCCGGGCCGCGGCGATCTCGGTCGGCAGGTCGGCCGGGTCGCGGACCAGGCGCATGCCCTTGCCGCCGCCGCCGGCGGACGGCTTGAGCAGCACGGGGTAGCCGATCTCCTCGGCGGCCGCGACGAGTTCCTCGTCGCTGGGCGCGGTGGCCCGGCTGCCCGGAACCACCGGCACGCCGGCGGCCCGCACGGCCTCCTTGGCGTTGATCTTGTCACCCATCAGCTCGACCGCGGCGGGAGGAGGTCCGATGAAGACGAGGCCGGCGTCGGCGCAGGCGCGGGCGAAGGAGGCGTTCTCGGCGAGGAAGCCGTAGCCGGGGTGGACGGCCTGGGCGCCGGTCCGGCGGGCGGCGGCGAGGATCTGGTCGGTCCGCAGGTAGGTCTCGGCGGCGGAGCTGTCGCTGCGGTCGGCCGGGCCGAGCCGGACCGCGACGTCGGCCTCGCGGACGTGCGGAGCGTCGGCGTCGGCGTCGCTGAACACGGCGACCGAGCGCACGCCGAGCCGCCGCAGGGTGCGGATCACCCGGACGGCGATCTCGCCGCGGTTGGCGACCAGAACTGTGTCGAACATGGGAGGCGTTCCTCCGGGTCGAGGGGAGCCGTACGAAGGAGGTGGTGGCACCGGGTGGGTGCCGGGCACCGGGGAGCCGGCGGAGCGGGTGGGCCGCCGCCCGGAGAGGAGCGCTACATGCGGAAGACGCCGAACGGGCCGGGCGCCGGGAGCGGGGCGTTGGCGCAGGCGGTGAGCGCCAGGCCGAGCACGGTCCGGGTGTCCGCCGGGTCGATCACCCCGTCGTCCCAGAGCCGGGCGGTGGCGTAGTAGGCGTTGCCCTGGCGCTCGTACTGCTCGCGCACGGGGCGCTTGAACTCCTCCTCCGCCTCGGCGGGCCACTGCTCGCCGTGCGCCTCCAGCTGGTCACGGCGGACGGTGGCCAGCACCGAGGCGGCCTGCTCGCCGCCCATCACGGAGATCTTGGCGTTCGGCCACATCCACAGGAAGCGGGGTGAGTAGGCCCGGCCGCACATCGAGTAGTTACCGGCTCCGTACGAGCCGCCGATCACCACCGTCAGCTTCGGGACGCGGGTGCAGGCGACGGCGTTGACCATCTTGGCGCCGTGCTTGGCGATGCCGCCCGCCTCGTACTGCCGGCCGACCATGAACCCGGTGATGTTCTGCAGGAAGAGGAGGGGGATGCCCCGCTGATCGCACAGCTCGATGAAGTGGGCGCCCTTGAGGGCGGACTCGGCGAACAGCACGCCGTTGTTGGCGACGATGCCGACGGGGTGGCCGTGGATCCGGGCGAACCCGGTCACCAGGGTCGCGCCGTACTCGGCCTTGAACTCGGCGAACCGGCTGCCGTCGACCAGCCGGGCGATCACCTCGCGCACGTCGTAGGGCGTGCGCGGGTCGACCGGGACGGCCCCGTAGAGGCCGGCCGGGTCGACGGCCGGCGGCTCGGCCGGGGTGAGCGGCCACGGGCGGGCCGGGCGCGGGCCGAGCCCGGCGACGATGGTGCGGACGATCGACAGGGCGTGGGCGTCGTCCTCGGCCAGGTGGTCCGTGACGCCGGAGGTCCGTGAGTGCAGGTCGCCGCCGCCGAGCTCCTCGGCCGTGACCACCTCGCCGGTCGCCGCCTTCACCAGCGGCGGTCCGCCGAGGAAGATGGTGCCCTGGTTGCGGACGATGACGGCCTGGTCGCTCATCGCCGGGACGTACGCGCCGCCGGCCGTGCAGGAGCCGAGCACGGCGGCGATCTGCGGGATGCCCGCGGCCGAGAGGCGTGCCTGGTTGTAGAAGATCCGGCCGAAGTGGTCGCGGTCCGGGAAGACCTCGTCCTGCATCGGGAGGAAGGCGCCGCCGGAGTCGACCAGGTAGATGCAGGGGAGCCGGTTCTCCAGCGCGACCTCCTGGGCGCGCAGGTGCTTCTTGACCGTCATCGGGTAGTAGGTGCCGCCCTTGACGGTGGCGTCGTTGGCGACCACGACCACCTCGCGCCCGGCGACCCGGCCGATGCCGGCGATCACCCCGGCGGCCGGGGCGGCGCCCTCGTACATCCCGTCGGCCGCCAGCGGGGCCAGCTCGAGGAAGGGGGAGGCCGGGTCGAGCAGGGTGTCCACCCGGTCGCGGGGGAGCAGCTTGCCGCGCGCGGTGTGGCGGGCACGGGCCTTGGCGCCGCCGCCGAGCGAGGCCGCACCGAGCTTCTCGCGCAGTTCGGCGACCAGGGCCCGGTGGGCGGCGGTGTTCGTCCGGTACGCCTCGGAACCGGGGTCGACGGCCGTGCCGAGCCGGGGTGCCGGTGCGGCGGCGCCCGGGGTGCCGGCCGCCGCGCTGCCGTTGATGCCGGTGGGTGCGCCGGCGGTGGAGATGACCATTCCAAGAGCTCCCTTGCCCTCGGCGGCAGGTGGGCCGACGGGGCTGGTGAGCCCGCGACCCCCACACGTTAATGAACGTTAACTTCCGTCGCCCAGGTTAACGACCGATAACCCCACTGTCTACGATGGGCCGCATGCCGAATGTCCCGCCCGCCTCCGGGCTCCCGCGCCGCGACCAGATCCGCAAGGAGGCCGCCCGGTTGTTCGCGGCCCGGGGCTTCCTGGGCGTCGGCGTGGACGAGATCGGCAAGGCCGTCGGGATCAGCGGCCCCGGGCTCTACCGGCACTTCGCCGGCAAGGACGCGATGCTCGCCGACCTGCTCGTCGGCATCAGCGAGCGGCTGCTGGAGGAGGGGCGCCGCCGGGCGGGCGGCAGCGAGGGGCCGGCCGCCGCGCTGGACGCGCTGGTCGGCGGCCACGTCGACTTCGCGCTCGACGACCGCGACCTGATCACCCTGCACGACCGTGAGCTGCTCAACCTCCGCGAGGAGGACCGCCGGACCGTCCGCCGTCTCCAGCGCGCCTACGTGGAACTCTGGGTCGACGTGGTCCGCCAGGCCTACCCGCCGCTCGCGGCCCCGTCCGCCGAGCCGGTCGCCCGGGCGTCCGTGCACGCCGTCTTCGGGCTGATCAACTCCACCCCGCACAGTCACGGGCCCAGCCCCGCCCAGGGCGACGAGCGGGCCGGTCTCCCGCGCGACGCGATGGCCGCACTGCTGCACAACCTGGCGCACGGGGCCTTCTCGGCGGCCGCCGATGCCGCCGGGGCGGAGGCCCGCGCCGCCGCGCGGGCCTGAGCGCCCGCATCCCGCCGGGCCGGTTGCGCCGTCCGGGGGACGACGTCCGCAGGGCGTCCGAAGGTCGACCGACCGGCCGGCCGGGGGCCGATTCCCTGCCGGTCCGGGTCGGCGTCGGCTCGGCCCGGCGGCCTAGGACCAAGGAAGGTCGGCGCCCTGCGCCGGTGGGCGGTGGGCGGTTCCCGGTCCGTCGGCGACCCTGGTAGGGAGCGCGCCGGTCCGGTCCGCCGGGAATCACCGCAGGTTGCGGGCTGTTGCCCCTCCCGTCGGGCCGGGATCCCCGGCTCGCCCTGGCCTGAAAATCCATGGCGGCCACCCGACGGAATGGTTAGCATCCCTAAATATGCCTGAGACTCACGGATCTACGGTGGAGCTTTCCCCGAGCGGCACCCGAACCGACACCCCGGGCGGGTCCGGGAACGGGCACGCCCGACCGGGCCCGGGCCCGGACCCCACGACCACCGCCGGCACCGGCCCCGGCCCCGAAGCTGAAGGCGGTGAAGGCGGCGGTACCGACGGCCAGGGCTGGCTCCGGCGGCTGCTCGGCTACTGCTGGCGCTCCCGACGCAGCGTGCTGCTCGCCTTCGGCGCCTCGCTGCTCGGCATGGCCGTCACCGCCCTGGTGCCCCTGGTCACCAAGGTGATCATCGACGACGTCATCAGCGCGCACACCCGCCCGCTCGCCCCGTGGGCCGTGGTCCTGCTGCTGGCCGCCGCCGTGGTGTTCGGCTGCACCCAGGTCCGCCGCTACTACGGCGGGCAGCTCGCCGTCGACGTCCAGCACGACCTGCGCGCCGACCTCTTCCGTTCGCTCGGCAGACTCGACGGCCACCGCCAGGACCGCCTGGACACCGGCCAGGTGGTCGGCCGCGCGACCTCCGACCTCCAACTGGTCAACGGGCTGCTCTCGATGCTGCCCATGATGACCGGCTACCTGATCATGTTCGCCATGTCGCTGGGCGTCATGGTCTGGCTCTCGCCGCCGCTCACCCTGGTCGCCCTGGTGATGGCCCCGGCGCTCTGGTGGGTCTCGACGCTCAGCCGCAAACGGCTCTTCCCCGCCACCTGGGCGGCCCAGCAGGAGGCCGCGGCCGTCGCCGGCGTGGTCGACGAGGCGATCGGCGGCGTCCGGGTGGTCAAGGGCTTCGGCCAGGAGGCCCAGGAACTGGACAAGCTGGAGGCGGCCTCGCGCCGGCTCTTCGCGGCCCGGCTCCGCTCGATCCGGCTCAACAGCCGCTACAACCCCGCCATGCAGGCCATCCCGGCGCTCGCCCAGGTGGCGGTGCTCGCCTTCGGCGGTTGGCTGGCGGTCGACGGCCAGGTCTCGCTCGGCACCTTCGTCGCCTTCTCCACCTACGTGGCGCAGATGACCGGCCCGGTCCGGATGTTGACCATGGTCATCACGGTCGGCCAGCAGGCCCGGGCCGGCGTCGAGCGCGTGCTCCAGCTGATCGACGAGCGCCCGCTGGTCCAGGAGCGTCCGGACGCCGTCACGCTCGACCTCACCCTCGCCCCCGCACCGGCCCCCGCCCCGGAGTCGGCCATCGCTTCCGACGCCCTGGCCTCCGCGGCGAACGGGACCGCGCCGGTTGGTCCGCGCGTGGTCGGCCCGCTCACCACCGAGGTGGCGCTGGAGTTCGACCGGGTCGGCTTCCGTTACGACCCCGAGCACCCCTCGCCCGTCCTGCACGGCCTCAGCCTCCGTCTCGCCCCCGGCGAGACCCTGGCCCTGGTCGGCGCGTCCGGCTCGGGCAAGTCCACGGTCGCGCAACTGGTGCCGCGGTTCTACGACCCGGCGTCCGGCGCCGTCCGCCTCTACGGCCACGACCTGCGCGACCTGACCCTCGACTCGGTCCGGGCGGCCGTCGGCACCGTGCCCGAGGAGAGCTTCCTCTTCTCCGAGACGGTCCGCACCAACATCGCCTACGGGCGCCCGGACGCCACCGACGAGCAGATCGTCGCCGCCGCCCGCGCCGCCCAGGCCGACGAGTTCGTGCGGGCCCTGCCCGAGGGCTACGAGACCAAGGTCGGCGAACAGGGCCTCACCCTCTCCGGCGGCCAGCGCCAGCGCATAGCCCTGGCCCGGGCGATCCTCACCGACCCCCGCATCCTGCTCCTGGACGACGCCACCTCGGCGGTCGACCCGCAGATCGAGGCGGAGATCCACGACGCGCTGCGCTCGGTCATGGCCGGCCGCACCACGCTGCTGATCGCCCACCGCCGCTCCACCCTCCAGCTGGCCGACCGGATCGCCGTCCTCGACCACGGCCGTCTGCTGGACCTCGGCACGCACGAGGAACTCGAAGCCCGATGTCCCCGGTACCGGGCCCTGATCACCGACCCCGAGGCCGGCCGCGCCCCCGGCGCCCGCGCCGCGTCGGCCCCGGCGGACCCCTCGCACCAGACCGGCCAGACCGACCAGGCGGACCAGACGGAGCAGGCCGCCCAGGCGGCCCCGGCGGCCGCAGCGGACACGAAGGACCCCGCCGCCGCGCCGCCCACCCGCCCCGCGATGCCCACCCCGGCCCTGGCCAAGGCGGCCCGCACCGCCGCACCCGACCTGCTCGCCAAGGTCACCGCCCTCCCGCCGGCCGCCGACATTCCGGCGATCCCCCGCGCCGAGGCCGAGCGGGGCGACCCCGACTTCAGCCTCCGCCGCCTGCTGCGCCCCTTCCGCGCACCGCTCGCCCTGGCCCTGCTGCTGGTCTCCCTGGACGCGGGCGCCGGCCTGGTCCTGCCGATCCTGATCCGGCACGGCATCGACGACGGCGTCAGCAAGGGCGTCATGACCGGTGTCGCCGTCGCCTCGCTCGCCGCCCTGGCGGTCGTCCTGCTCGACTGGCTGGTGCAGAGCGCCGAGAACCGGGTCAGCGGCCGCACCGGCGAACGGGTGCTCTACTCGCTCCGGCTCAAGATCTTCGCCCACCTCAACCGGCTCGGCCTCGACTACTACGAGCGCGAGCTGTCCGGCCGGATCATGACCCGGATGACCACCGACCTGGACTCGCTCACCTCGTTCCTGCAGACCGGCGTGGTCACGGCCGTCGTCAGCCTGCTGACCTTCCTCGGCATCCTCGCCGCACTGCTGGTGATCGACGCCGGGCTCGCCCTGGCGGTCTTCGCGGTGCTGCCGCTGCTGGTGGTGGCCACCCTGGTGTTCCGCCGGAAGTCCAAGGCCCAGTACGAGATCTCCCGGGACCTCATCAGCACGGTCAACGCCGACCTGCAGGAGAACGTGGCCGGCATGCGGATCGTCCAGGCCTTCCGCCGGCTGGACACCAACACGGACCGCTTCGTCGCCCGCGGCATCGCCTACCGGGACGCCCGGGTCCGGGCCCAGCTCTACATCTCGCTGTACTTCCCGTTCGTGCAGTTCCTCTCCAGCGTGGCCGGCGCGCTGGTGCTGATCGTCGGCGCGTCCCGGGTGGACGCCGGGACGCTCACCGTCGGCGCGCTGGTCGCGTACCTGCTCTACATCGACCTGTTCTTCGCCCCGGTCAACCAGCTCTCCCAGGTGTTCGACGGCTACCAGCAGGCGGCGGTGGGCCTGGGCCGGACCCGTGACCTGCTGCGCACCCCGACCAGTACCGCGCAGGCCGCCGACCCGGTGCCCGTCCCGGCCGGACTGCGCGGCGAGATCGAGTTCGACCGCGTCGGCTTCGCCTACAACGGCGGCGCGGACGGCGCCCCGGACGTCCTCACCGACGTCAGCCTGCGGATCCCCGCCGGGCAGACGGTGGCGCTGGTCGGCGAGACGGGGGCGGGCAAGTCGACCCTGGTCAAGCTGGTCGCCCGGTTCTACGACGCGACCGCCGGCACCGTGCGGGTCGACGGCGTGGACCTGACCCGCTACGACCTCGCGCAGTACCGGCACCGGCTCGGCGTGGTGCCGCAGGAGGCCTACCTGTTCGCCGGGACGGTGCGCGAGGCGATCGCGTACGGCCGGCCCGACGCCTCACCGGCCGAGGTGGAGGCGGCGGCCCGGGCGGTCGGCGCGCACGACATGATCGTCCGGCTCTCCGGCGGCTACGAGCACGAGGTCGCGGGCCGGGGCCGGAACCTCTCGGCCGGCCAGCGCCAGCTGATCGCGCTGGCCCGGGCCGAGCTGGTCGATCCGGACATCCTGCTGCTGGACGAGGCCACCGCGGCGCTCGACCTGGCCACCGAGGCGGCGGTCAACCACGCCGCGGACCGGCTCAGCGGCGGCCGGACCACCCTGGTCATCGCCCACCGGCTGACCACCGCCGAGCGCGCCGACCGGGTCGTGGTCCTGGACCACGGCCGGGTGGTCGAGGACGGCACGCACAGCGAACTGCTCGCCCGGGGCGGGGCGTACAGCCGGCTCTGGCAGGCGTTCGTGGCGGACGGTCACGGCCGGAGCGGCGACGCTCCCGTACCGGCCTCCGACATGATCGTCGGATAGCCGCACCGAACGGTGGACGGGGCGTCGGGCGTCGGGCGTCGGAACCGGCGCCCGACGCCCCGTCACCGTGCCGCGCCCACGCCGATCCGGTTCACGCCGCGAGCAGTGCGATCAGCAGCCCCGAGGGGTCGGTCCCCCGGGGCAGCTCGCTCACCTGTCCGTCCCCGACCTCGACCACCCGCCAACCGGAGCCGTCGGCCCGCTCGGCGAGGTCGGTGGTGACGAAGCGGCAGCCCAGCGCCCGCACCAGCGGCCGGACCACGGACAGGTCGGGAGCCGCCGGGCAGCCGGGCAGGTCCGGGTGCGGCCCGACCAGCACCGGCTCGCCGTCCAGCCACCACACCCGGGCCTCCACCGCCCGCCGCCGCCCTTCCCGCCGCCGCCCTTCCCGGCCCGCCTCCCGGCCCGCGTCGCGACCCCCGCCCGGGGCGTCCTCGGAACCGGCGCCGGACGGCGCGGCGCGGGTGTCCCACACCACCCGGGTGAACTCCTCGAACCGCCGCAGCACCACACCGCCCGCCAGGTGCTCGGCCTGCAGTTCCACGAACCGCGCGACCACCCGCCCGACGGCCGGCAGATCCGCCAGGTCCGGGATGTAGCAGGCCTCGTCCCACGCGTCCTTGCGGGACTTCACGTAGTCCTTGACGATCGCCGGCCCCTGCCCGCCGAGCCGGGCGACGGCCGGTGCCAACCGCTCCGCACCGGGCGGCTCGATCCCGGCCCCCGCCCCGGCCGTGCCCGCTCCGGTCCCCGCGCCCGGCAGCGGCAGCCAGACGCTCTGCGGCGTGGCCCCCTCGAACACCTCGTACCAGCCCGGCAGCTCGTGCGCCGAGGCATACCCGGGCGGGCTGGTCAGCAGCTGCCCGCCGCGCTCCGACAGGGCGGCGGCGAAGTCCGCGTAGCGAGGGGAGGGAAGCATCCATCCCCGGTACCAGAGCGGTCCGCGCCCCGCCGGCACGCCGCGGACGGCCGCGCGGGCGTCCCCGGCGAGCAGCGCGTCGTGGCCGACCAGGTGGTGCTCGCCGCCCAGGTCGCGCAGCAGCCTGGCCTCCCAGGCGAACTGCGGGTCGACCCGGCGCGGGTCCAGCGGATGGGAGGGGAGGAGAAAAGCGGGTGCGGGCATGGGCGCCAGGGTACGGCCGGCGACCGGCCGTCGGACCGTCAAAACCCCGACGTCACAGGCCTGGACCCGCACGGACGGGCCTGTTCGGGAACCCGCCCGGCAGTCCGCCCCGGCCGCCCCGCCGACCGGACCCGCCAGGCCCGGTGGAATCCGCTCGACGCCCGCAGCGGCCCACTGCGAGAGTGACCCGATGCGAAACCTGTGGCGCAACGCGCGAAGGATCCCGCGGCAGGCCGCCCGCACGGTCGTCCTGGACGAAGGGGGATCCGTCTTCCTCCTGCGCTCGGACAACAGCGAGGTCGGCGTGCACTGGACCATGCCGGGCGGCGGCATCGAGCCCGGCGAGACCCCGTGGACGGGCGCGCGCCGCGAGCTCTGGGAGGAGACCGGCTGGTCCGACCTCGAACCCGGCCCGCTGCTCTGCACCTGGGAGCACGACTTCACCTGGCACGGCACGCCCGTCCGCCAGCACGAGCACATCTACCTCACCAGCGGCCCGCACCGCGGCCCGGTCGGCGACGTCAGCGCGATGCACGCCGCCGACAAGATCCTCGACTGGCGCTGGTGGACCCCGGAGGACCTCGCCGCCGAGGACGCGGACGCCCTCTGGCCGCCCCGGCTGCCCGAACTGCTGGCGGCCGTGCGGGAGGGCTGGCTCGCCGACCGCCGCGCACCCGAGCCCGTGGACCTCGGCTACGTCCCGAACGCGAGGCCCGCCCACCCCTGACCCGCGTCCACCCCTGACCCGCGTCCGCCCCTGACCCGCGCCCGGCCCGGGGCGACCCCCGGCCTCGGACACGCCTCAAACCGTCCGGCGCCCGCCGCGCCGACCCGCCCGCCCGGGCGGACCGGCCTGCCAGTCCCGCAGCTCCAGCTCCCGGTCGTGCAGCGCGGCGGGATTGATCACGACGGAGAGCTGCGCCCCGGCCAGCCGCTCGAAGGCGAGGCCGGTGGCGCTCAGCAGGTGCTCGGTCGGTACCGAGACGGCGATCGCGGGTCGCCAGGCCGGCAGCACCATCAGACAGGTCCCCCGGCCGAGCCGGACGAGTTCGGCGGCGGCCCGGACGGCGGGCCGTTCCTCGGGACGCCCGGACGCCCCCGTGGGTCCGGGGCGTCCCCCCGCCTCCGGCTGCGGGGTACCGCTGATCAGGACGCCCAGCGGTGCCTCGGGGCCCGCCGCCGTCCGCGCACCGGTTGCGGTCCGGCCGCCGTCGGTGCGCGGCCCGGGGACGGACGGCACGTCCGCAGCCGGCAGCGGGCCGGGGCGCGCGGTGTCCGGCCGGAGGGCACCGGCCGCCTGCGGGTGCATCCGACGCAGCCGGCGCGAGGGCGCCGGCCGGCGGGTGACGACGGTGCGCAGTTCCTCCTGGGCCGCCCGCAGCACGGGGACGGTCCGGTCCTGGACGGCCGGCGGCTGCTGGAGCCGGACGAAGACCTCGCCGCCACCGCCGCCGTCACCGCCGTCCGCGCGCTCCGGTCCGGCCACGCCGTCCGACCGGCCCGCCGACCCGCCGGTCCGGTTTCCGCCCCCGCTGCCACCGCCGCGCGGCCGCGGCACGGAACCGCCCGGCAGGACCCCGGCCGTGCCGGCCGCCCGGCCGTCGGCCCCCGCCGCCGCGATCGAGCAGCGGGTCGCACCGCCCACCGGCGCGGCGGTCGCCGCACCGTCCGCGACGGCCCCCGCGGCCCCGTCCGTCCGGGCGGGAGCGGGCGGCGCGAGCGGTGTGGCCGACGGGAGCCGGTCGGCGTCGGTCTGGTCGAGCGTGGTCATTGGCACGGGCCCTTCGGGGTTCGGTGCCGTTGATCCTCCCGCACCGGGCGATCTGCTCCAAGCGCCTTTCCGCCCCGTGTGCCCCACGCCACCGTCTCGTCCCGTCCGTCCCGCCCGCCCCACGTCCTGACACCACCTCGGCCCGGGACGGCGTGCCCTGCCGGAAGCGCAGGTCAGGCGCCGGGCGCCACGAAGCCCTTGAGGTCGGCCAGGACGACGTTGGCCGCGGCCACGCCGAGCCCGAGGAACCAGGTCTCGTCCGGGACCGGCCGGGCCTGCCCGGACTTGACCGCGCCGAGCGTCTTCCACAGCGCCCCGCCGAGCACCGCGTCCTGGTTGGTGGAGCTGGGCGTGCCGTAGACGCCGTAGAAGACCCAGTCGGCGTCCGCCTTGTCGATCTGCTCGGGGCTGATCTCCACCGCGAGCTCCTTGACCTGCTCGATCTTGGGCTGCGGCAGCTGGGCGTCGGTGAGGATGGTGCCGATGAAGGACAGCTCCGCGTAGAGGCGGGTCTTGCCGGGCATGAAGCGCAGCGGCGTGATGGTCGGCCGCTTGTCGCCGAGCTTGGCGCCGATCGCCGCGGCGGACGCCTGGTAGGCGTCCAGCTGGGCCCTGGCCTCCGCCTCCAGACCGAACGGGGTCGCGTTGAGCAGGAAGTTCTGCTTCCACGGGTAGCCGGGGCGCAGCGAGAAGACGGTCGGCGCGATCTTGGAGAGCTGCGCGTACTGGTCCTGGGCGCGCAGCTGGCTGCCGAGGATCAGGTCGGGCTTGAGCGCGGCGATGGCCTCGAGGTTGAGGCTGTTGATGGTGCCGACGTTGGCGGGGTTGCCGGCCTTGTCCCCGAGGTAGGACGGCATGGTCTTGGAGCCGTCGGTGTGGACGACGCCGACCGGCTGGATGCCGAGCGAGACGACGTTGTCGAGCTCGCCGGTGTCGAGGACCACGACCCGGGTCGGCTTGGCGGGGATGACGCTCTCGCCCATCGCGTGCCGGACGGTCCGGGGGTAGACGCCGGGGGCGGCGTCGGTGCCGAAGGCCTTCATCTTCTCGATCACGGTGGCGTAGTCGTCGCCGCCCTGCTTGACCGACTTCTGGTCCGGCGAGGAGCCGCCGGAGGGCTTGGCCGTCCCGTCGCCGGAGCCGCCGGACCCTGACCCGGAACCCGAACCGGAACCGTCCGAGCTGCCGCAGGCGGTGAGCAGGCCGCCGAGGCCGAGCACGGCACCGCCGGTGAGGGCCGCGGTGAGCAGGTTCCGGCGGGTGGGGCGGAGGGTGGTCGGGCGGCCGGAGGTGGGGGACACGCGGCACTCCTTCGGGGACGGGGGTCGAGTTAGGTGAGGCAAACCTATCCGACGCCCCCCCGGTGGGCTGTCCGTCGCATCGTCCGAGGGTGCGGAAGCCGGTCCCGAAACGTCTCAAACCATGGCATATCCGGCAAATCAATTCGGTAACGACCCTTAGAAATAAAGGTACACGCCTTAACAGCCCATGCATCATCGGCCAACGATCGGCTGCCGCCAGGCAAATCGAAGGGAGTGTCCGAGATCACCCGAGGTTGGCCTACTCAACCTTCGGTACCCGCACCTAGGGTGCGCTGGTGTTTGATCAGCAGCTCTCAGAGCACGGAAGCAGCGGCCGGGCAACGGCGCCCGCCGCTCCGCAGGGTGCCCCGGTCAGTGGCGCCAGTGGTGGAGCCCCCGGCACTGCGCCGGAGGCAACGGGGGCGACGGGGGCAGCGGGGGACAAGGGCCTACGGGGCAACTCCGTCGGCCTGCTGAGCAGCGTGGTCCTGGGCGTCTCCACGGTCGCCCCGGTCTACTGCCTGACCGCCACCCTGGGCCCGACGGTCACCGCCGTCGGCGTCCAGATGCCCGCGGTCTTCCTGGCCGGCTTCCTGCCGATGCTGCTCGTCGCGTTCGCGTACAAGGAGCTGAACAAGGACTTCCCGGACTGCGGCACGTCCTTCACCTGGACGGTCAAGGCCTTCGGCCCCCGGATCGGCTGGATGGCCGGCTGGGGCCTGACGGTCGCCACGATCATCGTGCTGTCCAACCTCGCCGGGGTGGCCACCGACTTCCTGTACCTCATGCTCGGCGAGATGACCGGCAGCGGCGCCGTCGCGGACCTCAACGACAACAAGGCCGTTCACCTGGCCACCGTCGTCGCGCTGATCGCCGCCGCCACCGCGATGAGCTATCGCGGTATGACGGCCACCAAGTGGTTCCAGTACAGCCTGGTCGGCCTCCAGCTCGCCGTGCTGCTGCTGTTCTCCGCCATCGCCATCATCAAGGCCGCCGCCGGCGACCTGCCCGACTCGGTCGGCTTCTCCGCCTCCTGGCTCAACCCGTTCGAAGTGAGCTCGTTCAGCGCGTTCACCGCGGGCCTGTCCCTGTCGATCTTCATGTACTGGGGCTGGGACACCTGCCTCACCATGAACGAGGAGACCAGCGGCAGCGCCAAGACCCCGGGCCGGGCCGCGATGATCTCGATGGTCACCCTGGTGGGCTCCTACCTGCTGGTCGCGATCGCCGCCCAGATGTTCGCCGGCGTCGGCACCACCGGCACCGGCCTCGGCAACCCCGACACCGCCGACAACGTGTTCGCCGCCCTGGCCCGCCCGGTGCTCGGCTCCCCGTGGAGCATCCTGCTCTTCGTGGCCGTCGTCGCCAGCGCCGCCGCCAGCCTGCAGACCACGTTCATCCCGGTCGCCCGCACCCTGCTCGCGATGAGCGCCTACCGGGCCGTGCCGCCGCGCTTCGGCACCGTCCACCCGCGCCACCGCACCCCCGGCTTCGCCACCGTCGCCGCCGGCATCGCCACCGCCGCCTTCTACGTCGGCATGAGCGTGATCAGCGAGAACGTCGTCCAGGACACCATCCTGGCCCTCGGTCTGATGATCTGCTTCTACTACGCGCTGACCGCCTTCGCCTGCGTCTGGTACTTCCGCCGCTCGCTCCGCAACGGCCTGCGCGACCTGGTCGTCAAGGGCATCGCGCCGCTGCTCGGCGGCATCCTGCTCAGCGGCGTCTTCCTGCAGACCCTCACCGACGCCTGGGACCCGGACTACGGCAGCGGCGTGGTGTTCGGCATCGGCTCCGTGTTCGTCATCGGCGTCGGCATCCTGCTGCTCGGCGCGGTGCTCATGGTCGTCTACGGCGTGTACCGGCCCGCGTTCTTCCGCGGCGAGACGCTCCGCAAGGACACGCCCGCCCTCGTCGTCGAGGACTGACGGCGACCGGGGAGCCGACCGGCGGGCCCATGCGGCCGGCCGCTATCCTCGAACCCATGAAGCGCTTCGCAGGTCTCAGCTGGTGGCCGTCCTAGGACGGCCACCAGCCACGCCTGACCAGGGCCGTCCGGGATGGACGGCCCTGTTGCGTTTCTCCGACGGGACGGGCCCCGAGCCCCGGACGGCCGCCACCACCGCCGTACCGAGGAGAAACCCGTGACCACGACCACCGACCCCGCCGACCGGCCCGACCCCGCCGACCGGCGGCCGGACCTGACCGAGCTCGACGAGAGCGTCCGCGGCAACCCGGCCGCCCACCGCGTCCTCACCGGAGACCGCCCCACCGGCCCGCTCCACCTCGGCCACTACTTCGGCAGCCTGCGCAACCGCGTCCGCCTCCAGCGCCTGGGCGTCGAGATGTTCGTGGTCATCCCCGACTACCAGGTCATCACCGACCGGGACGTCGCGGACCGCCTCGCCGAGCACACCGAGAACCTCGTCCTGGACTACCTCGCCACCGGCATCGACGCCGACCGCGCCACGATCTTCACCCACAGCTCCGTCCCCGCCCTCAACCAGCTGCTGCTGCCCTTCCTCAGCCTGGTCAGCGCCGCCGAACTCCACCGCAACCCCACCGTCAAGGACGAGATCGCCCACTCCAGCCAGGCCGCCGTCAACGGACTGATGCTCACCTACCCCGTCCACCAGGCCGCCGACATCCTCTTCTGCAAGGCCGACCTGGTCCCCGTCGGCAAGGACCAGCTGCCCCACCTGGAGGTCGCCCGCACCGTCGCCCGGCGGTTCAACGAGCGCTACCCGCGCCCCGACGGCACGACCGTCTTCCCCCGCCCTCGGGCCCTGCTGGACGCCGCCCCGCTGCTGCTCGGCACCGACGGCGGCAAGATGAGCAAGAGCCGCGGCAACTCCATCCCGCTCGGCGCCGACGAGGACACCACCGCGCGGCTCCTCAAGGGAGCCAAGACCGACGCCGACCGACGCATCGGCTACGACCCCGCAGGCCGCCCCGAGGTCTCCAACCTCCTCCTGCTCGCCGCCCTCTGCCAGGACCGCACCCCCGAGGAGGTCGCCGAGGAGATCGGCGACGGCGGCGCGGCCGCGCTCAAGCGCACGGTCACCGAGGCCGTCAACGAACACTTCCGCCCGATCCGCGCCCGCCGCACCGAACTCGCCGCCGACCGCGGCCACCTCCGCGACATCCTGCGCGCCGGGTCCGAACGCGCCAACGCGATCGCCGACGCCACCCTCGCCGAAGTGCGCGAGGTCATGGGATCGCTGTGAACGCGACAGGGGCATAACCTCTCGGGGCCGGTCCCGCGTCCGGCCCCGAGACCCGCTCCACCCCAGCCCGCTCCGCCCCGGAAGGAACCCGGCCATGGACCAGCACCCGACCACGCCCGGCCGAGGACTGACCCGCCCGCCGCACCTCCGCCCCGGGGACCACGTCGCCGTGGTCGCCACCAGCGGCCCCATCGACCCCCGGCGGCTCGCCGCCGGCGCCGCCCTGCTGCGCTCCTGGGACCTGCGCGTCACCGTCGCCCCGCACGTCCTCGACACCCACCCCGTCCTCGGCCACCTCGCCGGCACCGACGCCGACCGCGCCGCCGACCTCCAGGCCGCCTGGCTCGACCCCACCGTCGACGCCGTCATCTGCGCGCGCGGCGGCTACGGCGTCCACCGCATGGTCGACCTCCTCGACTGGGACGCCCTGCGCGCCGTCCGGCCCAAGGTGCTGATCGGCTACAGCGACGTGTCCTCCCTGCACGAGGCCTTCGCGCAGCGCCTCGGCCTCGCCACCCTCTACGGTCCGATGAGCGCCACCGCGACCTTCCTGGAGGACGGCCCCACCGCCGAACACCTGCGCCGCACCCTCTTCGACCCCGCCGCCACGACCGTCCTCACCTCGGCCACCGCCACCGCCCTGGTCCCCGGCCGGGCCCGCGGCATCACCGCCGGCGGCTGCACCCACGTCCTCGCCGCCGAACGCGGCACCCCCGCCGCCCGCCCCTCCTACGCTGGCAGCCTGCTGATCCTGGAGGACGTCAACGAGCACCCCTACCAGCTCGACCGCCTCCTCACCCAGCTCCTGCGCTCCGGCGCCTTCGACGGCGTCACCGGCATCGCCCTCGGCTCCTGGGAAGGCTGCGGCCCGCTCGACCGGGTCCGGGACGTCATGCTCGACCGCCTCGGACCGCTCGGCGTACCGATCATCTGGGAACTGGGATTCGGCCACGGCCCGTCCACCCTCACCGTCCCGCTCGGCGTCCCCGCCCTGCTCGACGCCGACGCCGGCACCCTCACCATGGACCTTCCCGCCCTCGCCGAACGCTGAGTAGGGTTCGTCCATGAACGCGGACCGCTCCACGGGGATCGTGACCGACCTCGACGCGGACAGCCTCGCGGCCCTCGCCCTCGGCCTGCTGCGCGGCCCCGGCAGCAATGCCCGCACGATCCTGGGACTCGCCGGCCCACCCGGTGCCGGCAAGTCCACCCTGGCGCGGCACCTCGTCGCCGAGGTCGACCGCCAGGAGGGCCCGGGCAGTGCCGCCCACCTCCCGCTCGACGGCTTCCACCTCTCCGCCGCCCAGCTCGACCGCCTCGGCCTCGGCCACCGCAAGGGCGCGCCCGGCACCTTCGACGCCCACGGCTACATCGCCCTGCTGCGCCGGGTCGCGACCGATCGCTTCCAGGACATCTACGTCCCTGACTTCGACCGCGGCCTCGACGAGCCGGTGGCAGCCCGGCATGTCGTCCACCCGCACACCCGACTCGTCATCACCGAGGGCAACTACCTCGCCGCCGCCGACCACCCCTGGCCCGAGGCCCGGAACCTGCTGCGCGAACTCTGGTACGTCGAGACCGACGACGACGTCCGCGAGGCCCGCCTCCTCGACCGCCATCGCACCGGCGGACGCGACGAGGCCGCCGCCCGCCACTGGGTCACCGGCAACGACCACCCCAACGGCGAGTACGTGAAAGCAGGCCGCGCGGCCTGCACCCGCATCGTCCGCGTAGGCCGTTTGCCTTCGCACCCGAATGGGCGTAGTGTTCTCTAGTCGCTCGGCAGGGAGCACCGGACACGCGTCTGCGCGGACGGTCCCGGAGCGGCCAATTCTCTGAAACACCACCTCTTCCCGGTTACGGGCCGAGGCGTGTCGTCATCTGTTTCGACACGTTCCGGCTCAGGGTTTATTCGGTGTGCCTGCTTTTAGGGATTGCGGCCGGATTCGCTTTTCGGAGCGGGGATCGGCTAGAGTTTGAAACGTCGGACGGGGCGTCAAGCCGCAGAAGACGCCAGCGAGTTGGATGAAGGAAGCGCCGGGAACGGCACGGAAAACATCTGGTAAGCTGGAAACACGAAAGAACGAAGCGCCCGGAGGGCCGGTGTGAAAGCCGCCTGATGGAAGCGTCCGTTCCTTGAGAACTCAACAGCGTGCCAAAAGTCAACGCCAGATATGTTGACATCCCCGGCCTCGGACTTGTTTCGGGGTTGGAGATTCCTTTTGAAATAACACTAGCGAGGACGCAGTGCGCGGGATCACCTAATTCCGGTGGTTGCCGTGCCGCTCAACGCGGGTGTGAACCCGATTACGGGTAATCATTCACGGAGAGTTTGATCCTGGCTCAGGACGAACGCTGGCGGCGTGCTTAACACATGCAAGTCGAACGGTGAAGCCCTTCGGGGTGGATCAGTGGCGAACGGGTGAGTAACACGTGGGCAATCTGCCCTGCACTCTGGGACAAGCCCTGGAAACGGGGTCTAATACCGGATATGACCTGGGACCGCATGGTCCTGGGTGTAAAGCTCCGGCGGTGCAGGATGAGCCCGCGGCCTATCAGCTTGTTGGTGGGGTAATGGCCTACCAAGGCGACGACGGGTAGCCGGCCTGAGAGGGCGACCGGCCACACTGGGACTGAGACACGGCCCAGACTCCTACGGGAGGCAGCAGTGGGGAATATTGCACAATGGGCGAAAGCCTGATGCAGCGACGCCGCGTGAGGGATGACGGCCTTCGGGTTGTAAACCTCTTTCAGCAGGGAAGAAGCGCAAGTGACGGTACCTGCAGAAGAAGCACCGGCTAACTACGTGCCAGCAGCCGCGGTAATACGTAGGGTGCGAGCGTTGTCCGGAATTATTGGGCGTAAAGAGCTCGTAGGCGGCCTGTCGCGTCGGATGTGAAAGCCCGGGGCTTAACCCCGGGTCTGCATTCGATACGGGCAGGCTAGAGTGTGGTAGGGGAGATCGGAATTCCTGGTGTAGCGGTGAAATGCGCAGATATCAGGAGGAACACCGGTGGCGAAGGCGGATCTCTGGGCCATTACTGACGCTGAGGAGCGAAAGCGTGGGGAGCGAACAGGATTAGATACCCTGGTAGTCCACGCCGTAAACGTTGGGAACTAGGTGTTGGCGACATTCCACGTCGTCGGTGCCGCAGCTAACGCATTAAGTTCCCCGCCTGGGGAGTACGGCCGCAAGGCTAAAACTCAAAGGAATTGACGGGGACCGCACAAGCAGCGGAGCATGTGGCTTAATTCGACGCAACGCGAAGAACCTTACCAAGGCTTGACATATACCGGAAACGGCTAGAGATAGTCGCCCCCTTGTGGTCGGTATACAGGTGGTGCATGGTTGTCGTCAGCTCGTGTCGTGAGATGTTGGGTTAAGTCCCGCAACGAGCGCAACCCTTGTTCTGTGTTGCCAGCATGCCTTTCGGGGTGATGGGGACTCACAGGAGACTGCCGGGGTCAACTCGGAGGAAGGTGGGGACGACGTCAAATCATCATGCCCCTTATGTCTTGGGCTGCACACGTGCTACAATGGTCGGTACAAAGGGCTGCGATGCCGTGAGGCGGAGCGAATCCCAAAAAGCCGGCCTCAGTTCGGATTGGGGTCTGCAACTCGACCCCATGAAGTTGGAGTTGCTAGTAATCGCAGATCAGCATGCTGCGGTGAATACGTTCCCGGGCCTTGTACACACCGCCCGTCACGTCACGAAAGTCGGTAACACCCGAAGCCGGTGGCCTAACCCGTAAGGGGAGGAGCCGTCGAAGGTGGGACCAGCGATTGGGACGAAGTCGTAACAAGGTAGCCGTACCGGAAGGTGCGGCTGGATCACCTCCTTTCTAAGGAGCAATATGCCGCTTGCAGGCGAATGTCCTGCACGGTTGCTCATGGGTGGAACGTTGACTATTCGGCACAGGAAGAGATCAGAAGGTAGTACTGCTTCGGCGTGGAACGCTTCTGGGATTGACTGTGTCGGGCACGTTGTTGGGTCCTGAGGGAACGGAAACGTACCTCAGTGATGCCGGTCCCATGCTTTGTCGGGTGGGTGTCTGGTCGTTGTTTGAGAACTGCACAGTGGACGCGAGCATCTGTGGCCAAGTTTTTAAGGGCGCACGGTGGATGCCTTGGCACCAGGAACCGATGAAGGACGTGGGAGGCCACGATAGTCCCCGGGGAGCCGTCAACCAGGCTTTGATCCGGGGGTTTCCGAATGGGGAAACCCGGCAGTCGTCATGGGCTGTCACCCGCTGCTGAACACATAGGCAGTGTGGAGGGAACGCGGGGAAGTGAAACATCTCAGTACCCGCAGGAAGAGAAAACAACCGTGATTCCGGGAGTAGTGGCGAGCGAAACCGGATGAGGCTAAACCATGAGCGTGTGAGACCCGGCAGGGGTTGCGCTGATGGGGTCGTGGGATTTTTCTTGATCGGTCTGCCGGCCGGTCGGCGAGTCAGAAACCGTATGGATAGTCGAAGGACATGCGAAAGGTCCGGCGTAGAGGGTAAGACCCCCGTAGGCGAAATCTGTACGGCTCGTTTGAAGAACTCCCAAGTAGCACGGGGCCCGAGAAATCCCGTGTGAATCTGGCGGGACCACCCGCTAAGCCTAAATATTCCCTGGTGACCGATAGCGGATAGTACCGTGAGGGAATGGTGAAAAGTACCGCGGGAGCGGAGTGAAATAGTACCTGAAACCGTGTGCCTACAAGCCGTGGGAGCGTCGTTGTGGTCTTCGGACCATGGCCGTGACTGCGTGCCTTTTGAAGAATGAGCCTGCGAGTTTGCGGTGTGTAGCGAGGTTAACCCGTGTGGGGTAGCCGTAGCGAAAGCGAGTCCGAATAGGGCGGTTGAGTTGCATGCCCAAGACCCGAAGCGGAGTGATCTAGCCATGGGCAGGTTGAAGCGGAGGTAAGACTTCGTGGAGGACCGAACCCACCAGGGTTGAAAACCTGGGGGATGACCTGTGGTTAGGGGTGAAAGGCCAATCAAACTCCGTGATAGCTGGTTCTCCCCGAAATGCATTTAGGTGCAGCGTCACGTGTTTCTTGCCGGAGGTAGAGCACTGGATAGGCGATGGGCCTCACCGGGTTACTGACCTTAGCCAAACTCCGAATGCCGGTAAGTGAGAGCGTGGCAGTGAGACTGTGGGGGATAAGCTCCATGGTCGAGAGGGAAACAGCCCAGAACACCGACTAAGGTCCCTAAGCGTGTGCTAAGTGGGAAAGGATGTGGAGTCGCAGAGACAACCAGGAGGTTGGCTTAGAAGCAGCCACCCTTGAAAGAGTGCGTAATAGCTCACTGGTCAAGTGATTCCGCGCCGACAATGTAGCGGGGCTCAAGCACATCACCGAAGTCGTGTCATTGCAGCATGAAGGGCCAACGCCTGCTGTGATGGGTAGGGGAGCGTCGTGTGCCGGGTGAAGCGGCGGTGGAAACCAGTCGTGGACGGTATACGAGTGAGAATGCAGGCATGAGTAGCGATACAAGAGTGGGAAACTCTTGCGCCGATTGACCAAGGGTTCCTGGGTCAAGCTGATCTGCCCAGGGTAAGTCGGGACCTAAGGCGAGGCCGACAGGCGTAGTCGATGGACAACGGGTTGATATTCCCGTACCCGCTTTGAAGCGCCAACGCTGAACCGAGTGATGCTAAGCCCGTGAAACCGGCCCGGAGTCTTCGGACAAAGGGACGTGGTGGAGCCGGCGATCCAACCTCGTATTAGGTGAGCGATGGGGTGACGCAGGAAGGTAGTCCAGCCCGGGCGGTGGTTGTCCCGGGGTAAGGGTGTAGGCCGTGAGGTAGGCAAATCCGCCTCACATTAAGGCTGAGACCTGATGCCGAGCCGATTGTGGTGAAGTGGATGATCCTATGCTGTCGAGAAAAGCCTCTAGCGAGTTTCATGGCGGCCCGTACCCCAAACCGACTCAGGTGGTCAGGTAGAGAATACCGAGGCGTTCGGGTGAACTATGGTTAAGGAACTCGGCAAAATGCCCCCGTAACTTCGGGAGAAGGGGGGCCATTCCTGGTGACGAGTCTTGCACTCCGAGCTGGGGGTGGCCGCAGAGACCAGCGAGAAGCGACTGTTTACTAAAAACACAGGTCCGTGCGAAGCCGTAAGGCGATGTATACGGACTGACGCCTGCCCGGTGCTGGAACGTTAAGGGGACCGGTTAGCTCCATTTCGGTGGGGCGAAGCTGAGAACTTAAGCGCCAGTAAACGGCGGTGGTAACTATAACCATCCTAAGGTAGCGAAATTCCTTGTCGGGTAAGTTCCGACCTGCACGAATGGCGTAACGACTTCTCGACTGTCTCAACCATAGGCCCGGTGAAATTGCATTACGAGTAAAGATGCTCGTTTCGCGCAGCAGGACGGAAAGACCCCGGGACCTTTACTATAGCTTGATATTGGTGTTCGGTTCGGCTTGTGTAGGATAGGTGGGAGACTTTGAAGCCGTGACGCCAGTCATGGTGGAGTCGTCGTTGAAATACCACTCTGGTCGTGCTGGATGTCTAACCTGGGTCCGTGATCCGGATCAGGGACAGTGTCTGGTGGGTAGTTTAACTGGGGCGGTTGCCTCCTAAAGAGTAACGGAGGCGCCCAAAGGTTCCCTCAGCCTGGTTGGCAATCAGGTGTTGAGTGTAAGTGCACAAGGGAGCTTGACTGTGAGACTGACGGGTCGAGCAGGTACGAAAGTAGGGACTAGTGATCCGGCGGTGGCTTGTGGAAGCGCCGTCGCTCAACGGATAAAAGGTACCCCGGGGATAACAGGCTGATCTTCCCCAAGAGTCCATATCGACGGGATGGTTTGGCACCTCGATGTCGGCTCGTCGCATCCTGGGGCTGGAGTAGGTCCCAAGGGTTGGGCTGTTCGCCCATTAAAGCGGTACGCGAGCTGGGTTTAGAACGTCGTGAGACAGTTCGGTCCCTATCCGCTGTGCGCGTAGGAGTGTTGAGAAGGGCTGTCCCTAGTACGAGAGGACCGGGACGGACGAACCTCTGGTGTGCCAGTTGTTCTGCCAAGGGCATGGCTGGTTGGCTACGTTCGGGAGGGATAACCGCTGAAAGCATCTAAGCGGGAAGCCTGCTTCGAGATGAGCACTCCCACCTCCTTGAGAGGGTAAGGCTCCCAGTAGACGACTGGGTTGATAGGCCGGATATGGAAGCCCTGTGAGGGGTGGAGTTGACCGGTACTAATAGGCCGAGGGCTTGTCCTCAGTTGCTCGCGTCCACTGTGTTGTTCTGAAACAACGACCCCCACACGTCTGGTCACGGTGTGGGTGCGGTTGACAGTTTCATAGTGTTTCGGTGGTCATAGCGTGAGGGAAACGCCCGGTTACATTCCGAACCCGGAAGCTAAGCCTTACAGCGCCGATGGTACTGCAGGGGGGACCCTGTGGGAGAGTAGGACGCCGCCGAACAATCATTCCAAAAAGACCCCCTCCGGTTCAGGAGGGGGTCTTTTTGCGTTAACGTCTCCCCACCACATCGGAGCTCGGTGGAGAGGCGCGAACCGTTGCAGAACCTGACCCTGACCTGGCAGTCCGCCGGGGGCACCGCGGTTGCTCTCTACGGCTGCGCGTACGCGGCCGCCCGGGTGCGGCGGACGGGTCTCTCGGCGATCCTCCGGGAGGCCGGCACCCTCCTCGCGCTGTTCTCGCTCTGGCAGCTCGTCGGGCGGCTCTCACTGATGAGTACCGAGCACGCGCTGGACCGGGCACGCTGGATCCACCGGACGGAGCTGGCGGTCGGCCTGCCCGACGAGGCCTCCTGGCAGGCCGCGGTGACGCCGTACCCGCCGTTGGTGAAGCTGGCGAACTACTACTACGCGTCGATGCACTTCACCGTGATGATCGCGGTGCTGGTCTGGGTCTTCCTCAGACATCGCGAGCGGTACGCGTGGGTGCGGACCACGGTGGTCATCACGACGGCGGTCTGCCTGGCCGTCCAGTTCCTCCCGGTGGCGCCGCCCCGGATGCTGCCGGAGAACGGGTTCGTCGACGTCGCGGCGGAGTACGGGCAGTCGGTGTACGGCGGCGCGGTCGGCGGGGTGGTCAAGGCGGCGCAGCTGTCGGCGATGCCGTCGGTGCACGTGGCCTGGTGCGTGCTGGTGGCGGTCGCGGTGGTGCGGGTGTCGAGGAGTCCGTTGCGCTGGCTGATCGTGCTGCACCCGGTGCTGACCATCACGGTCGTGGTGGTGACGGCCAACCACTTCTGGGCGGACGGGCTGGTCGCGGTGGCGATCCTGCTGCTGGCCTACGCGGCGCAGAGCGCTGTCGCCCGGTGGCGGGCCCGGCGGGCGGGGGAGGTCCGGCCGGCGGAGGAGCGGGAGCGGCTGGCGGTCCGGGGCTGAGCATCCGCGTGGGGGAACGGCGTGGGGGGAACAGCACATGGCATGCCGGTGGGCCGGGCCCCGTGGGGGTGGGGTCCGGCCCACTGGTGCACCCGCCGTTACTTGAGAGGCAGGGCGTCACGGCCCCACGCGCTGTTGGTCAGCGACGCGGTGGCCCAGTACCAGGCCGCCAGTCCGGAGGCGGCGGCGATCCAGCCGGCCGCCTTGGCGAGGCCGCCGGAGGTGTTGAACGTGGCGATCGCGGAGAGCACCAGGGAGACCGTCAGCAGGCCGTAGACGGCCCGGCCGAGCAGACCGGCGTTCCAGGCGGCGGCGGTCAGGGTGAGGGCGAGCAGGGCCCACAGGAGCAGGAACAGGCCGGCCGCGTTCTTGCCGGCGCCGGAGGCCGTGGACCAGGTGGCCCAGAAGGCGCCGAGGCTCGTGAAGGCGGTGCCGGTGAAGCCCTCGCCGCCGCGGAACTGCCAGAGGCCCGCGACGAACAGGGTGAGGCCGCCGAGGATGTGCGCGAGGTGGGCCGAGTTCCCGGCGGCGGTGCCGCTGAGCACGCCGGTGGAGAGAAGGCCGTAGGCGAGCAGGGTCAGGCCGAGTGCGAGGTAACCGAGGTTACCGGCGTCGGCGCCGGAGGAGCGGGCGTTCAGTGCCCCGGTAGCTTCGTTGCTCACCGGAGGCTCCTTTCACTCATGGGCGCGCGCAGGGCGCAGTGAACGCGGGTGAGTGTCGATGAGGTGAAGGCGCGTGACCGCTCCGGGCGCGCACGGCTGGAGCGTGCGACGGCTGCGGTCGGAATGCTGGGCCAGCGGGAGAGCCGCTGGTCACGTCCCCTCCGGGGGATTCCCCGGTGAGATCGGTGTACCCAGGGTGAGCGGGCTTGTACCCTTGTGAATCGCACATTTTGCGACGGTCCCCGACATGATTCGTTCAGGGACGGACATCGGTGCGACAGCCGTCGCCCCGATGTGCTCAGACGGTCCGCTGGGTCGGGACGCGCAGGGTGAGGATCGCCATGTCGTCGGACGGCGGCTCCGGGGCGAACCGCTCGACGGCCCGCTGCACGCGCAGCGCGACCGCTCCGGCCGTCAGCCCGGTGCAGCCGGTGAGGACCTCGGCGAGGCCGTCGTCGCCGAGCATCCGCCGGCCCTCGCGGCGTTCGGTGACGCCGTCGGTGACGCAGAGCAGGACTTCGCCGGGGTTGAGCACCAGGTGCTCGGCGGTGAGGTCGAGGTCGTCCATGACGCCGAGCAGCGGCTGCGGGGTGGCGGCCCGGTCGACCCGTCCGTCGGTGCGCAGGCGCAGCGGCAGCGGGTGGCCGGCGCAGACCAGGGAGAGTTCGGTGCTGCCGTCCGGACGGGGCGTCAGTTCGCCGTACAGCAGGGTGAGGAAGCGGCTGCGCGCGCCCTCGTCCAGGATGGCGGTGTTGAGCCGGCTGAGCACCTGCGGGGCGTCCAGGCCCTCGCGGGCGAGCAGCCGCAGCGAGTGCCGGGCGAGGCCGGTGACCGAGGCGGCCTCCGGGCCGGTGCCGCAGACGTCGCCGATGGCGAAGCCGTAGGTGCCCTCGCGGATCGGGAAGAGGTCGTAGAAGTCGCCGCCGACCTCGTTGCCCTCGCCGGCGGCCTGGTAGTAGACGTCCACTTCGACGCCCGGGATGTCGGGCAGCTCCGGGGGCAGCAGGCTGCGCTGCAGGGCCTGGCTGGTGGCGGTGCGCTCGGAGTACAGGCGCGAGTTGTCGAGGGCGAGGGCGGCCCGGCGGGAGAGGTCCTCGGCGAGTTCCAGGACCTCCTGGCGGAAGCGCACGCCGGCCGGGGTGCCGAGGGCGAGCAGGCCGATCACCCGGTTGCGGGCCGTCAGCGGCAGGACGACGGTCTCGCCGAGCAGGCCGGTGAGGCCGGGTTCGTCGGTGAAGCCGTGGCCGTCGGCGGTCTCGGTGGGGGCGGTCCAGAAGCGGGTGCCGTGGGTGGGGCCGGAATCCGGGGCGGGCGTCTTGTCGAGCAGGGCGCGCAGCGGGTCGATGCGGTCCTCGTCCTCGTGCAGGACGAAGGCGAGCGAGGCGGGCGCGCCGTGGTCGCCGTTGGTGTAGACGGCGCACCAGGAGGCGAGGGTGGGGACGGCCATCTGGGCCATCAGGGCGAGCGTCTGCTCGTGTTCGAGGGTGCCGGCGAGCAGGTCGGAGGCCTCGACCAGGAAGGAGAGCGAGCCGCGGCGCAGCCGTTCGAGTTCGGCGAGCCGGGTGGACTCGACGGCCAGGGCGAGCCGGTCGGCGGCGAACTGCAGGCGCAGCGCGTCCTCGTTGTCGTAGCGGCCGGGGGCGCCGGTGGCGATGCCGAGCGAGCCGATCAGCCGGCCCTCGACCTTGAGCGGGACGGTGAGCAGGGAGCGCAGTCCGCTGTCGTCGAGGACGGGCAGGCCGGTGGGCCGGGTGGTGAGGTCCTCGTGGACGGAGGGGAGGCGGGGCGAGTCGTAGCGGTTGCCGGTGTCGACCGGGAAGCGGCTGTGCGGGCGCGGCGCGGCGGGCAGTCCGGTGCTGGCGCGCAGTTCGAACTCGGCCTCGTCGTCGGTGGTGAGCAGCAGGTAGGCGGCGTCGGCGTCGAGCAGGTCGCGGGCGCGTTCGACGGTGTGCTGGAGCAGGGTGTCGAGGTCCTCGCCGGTGCTGAGGCCGGCCAGCAGGTCGAGCCGGCCGGCGGGTTCGCCGCGGTCGCCGGGCAGGGCGCGGGCGGGGGAGCGCAGGACGGCGCGGTCGTCGTCGAGGACGAGCAGGCAGAGGGTGGTCGGGGTGCCGTCGGTGTCGCGCAGCCGGACCTGGACGCCGTACACGTCGGCCTCGGTGCCGTCGGCGCGGCGCAGCGCGTAGCCGCCCTCCCAGCGGGCGAGCCGCAGGACGGCGGCGAGGCCGAGGCCGTTGTCGGCGGGCTGCGGCCAGACGGCGAGGTCGGCCCAGGGGCGGCCGAGCACGGTGTCGGCGGGGTGCTGGAAGAGGGCCTCGGCGTCGGGGTTCCAGGCGAGTACCCGGCCGTCGTCGTCGAGCTGGACGACGGCGACGTGGACCGGGCCGTGGGTGCGGGGCAGTTCGCCGCCGGGCGCGGCGGGCAGGGCGTAGCGGGTGCCGGCGGTGTGCGCGGGCAGGGCGAGCCGGAACCAGACGGTCTTGCGGCCGGAGCCGTACTCGACGCCCCAGCGTTCGGCGAGCGCGGCGCACATCAGCAGCCCGCGGCCGCCCTCGCCGTCGGCGTCGGCGTAGTGGTCGGATGCGGTGGTGGGGACGTCGGCGAAGCGCGGCAGGCCGCGTTCGGGGTGGTGGTCGGTGACCTCGATCCGCACGGTGCCGTCCTCGCGCAGACAGCACACCTCGGCGGCGGTGCCGGCGTGCACGACCGCGTTGGTGACGAGTTCGCTGACCAGGACCACGGCGTCGTCGACGACCTCGGGCAGGCCCCAGCCCAGCAGGGCGTCCCGGACGAAGGAACGGGCGGCACCGGCCGACCGGCCCACGGGTTCGAAGGTGGCGGCTGCGCGCGCGGTGACCACGTTGCCACGTCTCCTCTGCTCTGGCCCTGGCTGTCCGGGGTGCGGCGCCGAAGCCCGGTGCGCGCCGGCGGGGTGGGCGGCGGCGCCGGGGGCGGTTGTGGCCCGGTGCAGCGCTCCACCCTACTTTCCGCTTGGTTCCCCGTGGGGGCGGGGAGTCGAAACAGGCACCGGAGGGTGATTCTGCCCACCCGTTTCGGGCGGGCGGGTGCCAACCGAGCGCAACCGCGTTTGTCCCGGGCGCGAGTGCTGCCAGACTGGGGGGTCCGTGATGTCCGGTCCGAGCAGTACGGTCGTCGCGGGTTCCGGTGGGCCTGACCGTCCGCCGGGACGGTAGCGCCGGGACGGCGCTGCGCGGCGGGCCCCGGCGGGGCGCGTGTGCGGGGCGCCGGACAGTTCACGATCTGGGAGGGGCCCGTTGAGTTCGGCCACCAAGGACGCAACCGGTACGACGCCGCCCGCTCAGCGTGGCGGGCGCCCCGGGGCCGCGCCGCGGAGCGCGGCCGGCCGGCGTGTCAACCACAGCCGCGGCGCCGAGCCGGCCGAGCTGCGCAAGCTGCTGGCCGCGTTGACGGCGATGCGGGACGGAAACTTCCGGCGTCGGCTGACGGTACCCGGGGACGGTCCGCTGGCGGAGATCGCCGCGGTGTTCAACGAGGTGGCGGAGCGCAACCAGCACCTGACGGGCGAGCTGGCCCGGGTGCGGCGGGCGGTGGGCCGCGAGGGCCGGTTGAACGAGCGGCTGGAGACGGGTGCCGGCGAGGGCGCCTGGATGGCGGCGGTCGACAACTGCAACGCGCTGATCGACGACCTGGCGCGGCCGATGGCCGAGGTGGGCCGGGTGCTGACGTCGATCGCCGAGGGCGACCTGGACCAGAAGATGGAGCTGCGCTCGCTGCACAGCAACGGGGTGAGCCACCCGCTGCGCGGCGAGTACCTGAAGATCGGCCGGACCGTCAACGGGCTGGTGGACCAGCTGTCGGAGTTCACCGACGAGGTGACCCGGGTGGCCCGCGAGGTCGGCACCGAGGGCAAGCTGGGCGGCCAGGCGAAGGTCCGCAGCGTGTCCGGCAGCTGGAAGGACCTCGGGGACTCGGTCAACACCATGGCCGGCCGGCTGACCGCGCAGGTGCGCAACATCGCGCAGGTGACCACCGCGGTGGCCAAGGGCGACCTGTCCCGCAAGGTGACGGTCGAGGTGGCCGGCGAGATGCTGGAGCTGAAGAACACCGTCAACACGATGGTGGACCAGCTGAACGGCTTCGCGGCGCAGGTGACCCGGGTGGCCCGGGACGTGGGCACGGAGGGTCGGCTGGGCGGCCAGGCGCAGGTGCCGGGTGTCGCCGGTGTCTGGCGGGACCTCACCGATTCGGTGAACTTCATGGCGGACAACCTGACGGGCCAGGTCCGCAGCATCGCCCAGGTGACCACGGCGGTGGCGCGCGGCGACCTCTCGCAGAAGATCGAGGTGGACGCGCGCGGGGAGATCCTGGAGCTGAAGAACACCATCAACACGATGGTCGACCAGCTCTCCGGCTTCGCCGAGCAGGTGACCCGGGTGGCCCGTCAGGTGGGCACCGAGGGGCGCCTGGGCGGGCAGGCGCAGGTGCCGTGGGCGGCCGGTGTCTGGCGGGACCTCACCGACAACGTCAACTTCATGGCGAACAACCTCACCGACCAGGTGCGGAACATCGCCCAGGTGACCACCGCCGTCGCGCGCGGCGACCTCTCGCAGAAGATCCAGGTGGACGCCCGCGGGGAGATCCTGGAGCTGAAGAACACCATCAACACGATGGTCGACCAGCTGGGCGCCTTCGCGGACGAGGTGACCCGGGTGGCCAGGGACGTCGGCACCGAGGGCATCCTCGGCGGCCAGGCGAGCGTGCCGGGGGTGTCCGGCACCTGGAAGGACCTGGCCAACAGCGTCAACCTGATGGCCAACAACCTGACCAGTCAGGTCCGCAACATCGCCGAGGTGACCACGGCGGTCGCCCGGGGCGACGTCTCGAAGAAGATCACCGTCGACGCCCGGGGCGAGATCCTGGAGCTGGTCACCACCGTGAACACCATGGTGGACCAGCTGTCGGCGTTCGCCGACGAGGTCACCCGGGTGGCGCGCGAGGTGGGCACCGAGGGGAACCTGGGCGGCCAGGCCCGGGTGCGCGGGGTGTCGGGCATCTGGAAGGACCTGACCGACAACGTCAACTTCATGGCGTCGAACCTGACCAGCCAGGTGCGGAACATCGCCGAGGTGGCGGCCGCGGTGGCCTCGGGCGACCTCTCCAAGAAGATCACCATCGAGGCCCAGGGCGAGGTCGCCGGGCTGGCCGGGACCCTCAACACCATGGTCGACCAGCTGTCGGCGTTCGCGGTCGAGGTGACCCGGGTGGCCCGCGAGGTGGGGACCGACGGCACCCTGGGCGGCCAGGCGAGCGTGCCGGGCGTGGCCGGGATCTGGAAGGACCTGACCGACAACGTCAACCTGATGGCCAACAACCTCACCGGTCAGGTGCGGAACATCGCGCTGGTGATCACGGCGGTGGCCCGCGGCGATCTGTCGCAGAAGATCGACGTCGACGCGCGCGGCGAGTTCCTGGAGCTCAAGACCAGCATCAACACCATGGTCGACCAGCTGTCGGCGTTCGCCGACGAGGTCACCCGGGTCGCCCGCGAGGTGGGCACCGACGGACGGCTCGGCGGCCAGGCGCGGGTGCCGGGCGTGGACGGCACCTGGCAGGACCTGACCGAGTCCGTCAACGAGCTGGCCAACAACCTCACCCGGCAGGTGCGCGCGATCGCGCAGGTCGCCACCGCCGTGACCAGGGGCGACCTGTCGCTGCGGATCGACGTGGACGCCGCCGGCGAGCTCGACGAGCTCAAGGACAACATCAACCAGATGATCGCCAACCTGCGCGAGACCACCCGCACCAACCAGGAGCAGGACTGGCTGAAGACCAACCTGGCGCGGATCTCCGGCCTGCTGCAGGGCCGGCGCGATCTGGAGGCGGTGGCCTCGCTGATCATGACCGAGCTCACCCCGGTGGTCTCGGCGCAGCACGGCGCCTTCTTCCTCGCCCAGCCGGCCGGCCGCACCGCCGAGCTGATCACCGAGGACGACGACGAGAACGACACCGTGCTGCGGCTGATCGGCAGCTACGGCTACCAGCGGCGGGCGATGCCGACCACCTTCCGGCCCGGCGAGTCGCTGATCGGCCAGGCAGCGGTGGAGAAGCGGGCGATCATCCTCAAGGAGGCGCCGCCCGGGTACCTGAAGATCGCCTCCGGCCTGGGCGAGGCCTCGCCGGCCCACATCGTGGTGCTGCCGGTGCTGTTCGAGGGCCGGCTGCTGGGCGTGATCGAGCTGGCCACCTTCAGCTCGTTCACCACGGTCGCGCTGGACTTCCTCAACCAGATCGCCGACCTCATCGGCGTCACCGTCAACACCATCAGCGTCAACACCAAGACGGAGGGCCTGCTGCTGGAGTCCCAGCGGCTGACCGCCGAACTCTCGATGCGCTCGGCCGAGCTGGAGGCGCGTCAGGAGGAGCTGGAGCGCACCAACGAGGAGTTGCAGGAGAAGGCCGAGCAGCTCGCCCAGCAGAACCGTGACATCGAGATCAAGAACAGCGAGATCGAGGAGGCCCGGCAGGTCCTGGAGGAGCGCGCCGAGCAGCTCGCGCTGGCTTCCCGGTACAAGAGCGAGTTCCTCGCCAACATGTCGCACGAGCTGCGCACCCCGCTGAACTCGCTGCTGATCCTCGCCAAGCTGCTGTCGGACAACAACGAGGGCAACCTGTCGCCCAAGCAGGTCGAGTTCGCCGACACCATCCACGGCGCCGGGTCCGACCTGCTCCAGCTGATCAACGACATCCTGGACCTGTCCAAGGTCGAGGCGGGCAAGATGGACGTCCGTCCGGCCCGGATCGCCTTGGTCCAGCTGGTCGACTACGTCGAGGCGACCTTCCAGCCGGTCGCGCTGGACAAGAACCTGGAGTTCGCGGTGCGGGTCTCGCCGGCCCTGCCGGTCACCCTGCACACCGACGAGCAGCGGCTCCAGCAGGTGTTGCGCAACCTCATCTCCAACGCGGTGAAGTTCACCGACACCGGTGCCGTCGACTTCTCGATCAGCCCGGCCGGCCCGGGCGTGCCGCAGTACGTGCGCGAGCAGCTGCTGGAGGCGGGCGCGATCAAGGGCCCGGACGACCCGCTGATCTCCTTCGCGGTCTCCGACACCGGGATCGGCATCCCCGGCAACAAGCTGCGGGAGATCTTCGAGCCGTTCCGGCAGGCCGACGGCACCACCAGCCGCAAGTACGGCGGCACCGGCCTCGGGCTGTCGATCAGCCGGGAGATCGCCCGGCTGCTCGGCGGCGAGATCCACGCGGAGAGCGAGCTGGGCAAGGGCTCGACGTTCACCCTGTACCTGCCGCTGCGGGCCGAGGCGCCGGACGCCGCCGGGCAGGCCGCGGCCGTACTGCGGGCCGCGGTGGGGGTGACCCCGGTCGGGACGCCGGTGCCGGTGGGCGAGAGCCCGGCCGACCACTGGGCCCAGGAGGTGCGCGAGCTGGTCGAGGTCCGCCGCCGGGGCGCCGTCGAGCGCCGCCGCGCGGCGGCCCTGGACGCCCCGCGCCCGGAGGGCCGCTGGGGTGCGGGCCGGCCCGTCGAGGGCCGTGGGGCCGGGGGCCGGAGCGCGGAGGGCCGGGCGCCCGAGGCCGCGCCGGCGGCCCGCCCGTCCGGACGCCCGGAGACCCGCTTCGACGGCGAGCAGGTGCTGATCGTCGACGACGACGTCCGCAACGTGTTCGCCCTCACCAGCGTGCTGGAGCAGCACGGCCTGACCGTGCTGTACGCCGAGAACGGCCGCGAGGGCATCGAGATGCTGGAGCAGCACGAGAACGTCGCGCTGGTCCTGATGGACATCATGATGCCGGAGATGGACGGCTACGCGACCACGGAGGCGATCCGCCGGATGCCCCAGTTCGCCGGGCTGCCGATCATCGCGCTGACCGCCAAGGCGATGAAGGGCGACAAGGAGAAGTCCCTGGAGGCGGGCGCCACCGACCACATCACCAAGCCGGTGGAGACCGACCACCTGCTGTCGGTGATGCACGAGTGGCTCACCGTCCGGAAGTCCTGAGGGCCCCCGGCGTGGGCCCGGTAGGGCCCGACCCGGCCGAGTCGGGACCGATCGGATGACGGGGCGTGAATCCCGGAGTACGCTCCGGGATTCACGCCGGTGGGTGGGCGGTTTGCTGGCGGGGAGGGCCGGGAACCGGGTAGGGTCACCGATCGTTGCGAACAGTGACCGGGTGGCGACTCGCTGGTGAGCGTACGCCGGTGCACTGACTGCGCGCCGCTCCGGATCCGGACACGACGGAGCGATGTGCCGGGCGAGGGGGTGCGGCTAGCATGACCGGGGTAGTGGTGGGCAGTACGCGGGTGCCTTCCCCAGGTAGGCAGGCGACAGGAGGGCGCGTCGTGATGCAGAAGGCGAAGATCCTCCTGGTCGACGACCGGCCGGAGAACCTGCTGGCGCTGGAGGCGATCCTCTCGGCGCTGGACCAGACCCTGGTCCGGGCGGCGTCCGGCGAGGAGGCGCTCAAGGCGCTGCTGACGGACGACTTCGCGGTGATCCTGCTGGACGTCCAGATGCCCGGGATGGACGGCTTCGAGACCGCCGCCCACATCAAGCGCCGCGAGCGCACCCGGGACATCCCGATCATCTTCCTCACCGCGATCAACCACGGCCCGCACCACACCTTCCGCGGCTACGCGGCCGGCGCGGTCGACTACATCTCCAAGCCCTTCGACCCCTGGGTGCTGCGGGCCAAGGTCTCGGTCTTCGTCGACCTCTACATGAAGAACTGCCAGCTGAAGGAGCAGGCCGCGCTGCTGCGGCTGCAGCTGGAGGCGAGCGGCAACGAGCCGGCCATCGGCGGCGCGCTGCTGGGCGAGCTGTCGGCCCGGCTGGCGGCCGTCGAGGAGCAGGCCGAGTCGCTCACCAAGCAGCTGGACGGCACCGAGGACGGCGGGGTGGCGGCCACCGCGGCGCACCTGGAGCGCAAGCTGGCCGGCCTGCGGCGCGCGCTGGACGCGCTGCGCCCCGGCACGGACTGAGCGCGCTGCGGATTACCCCGTCCGGGTGAACCGGGGCGGGATGACGGTGTGTCGGCGACACGTCCCGGGGCCCCGGGCGCACGACGTGGGCACAGGTCGGGTGCCCCGGTAGGCTGCTGACCCATGGCCACACGTACGCCCGGAAGCGCGGCACGCAACTCGAGTCCGGGACCGTCCAAGAAGGCCGCGGCGAAGGCTCCGGCCAAGCCGCCCGCCAAGAAGGCGGCCGCGAAGAAGGCCGCCCCGGCGAAGAAGACGGCGGCCAAGGCGGCCGCTCCGCCCCCCGCGCCCCGGCCGATACTCTTCCGCGCCGTACGCGCCGTCTGGCTCGGCATGGCGCACGGCATGGGCGCGGTCTTCCGGGGCTTCGGCGACGGCGCGAAGAACCTGGACCCGGCGCACCGCAAGGACGGCGTCGGCCTACTGCTGCTGGCGCTGGCCCTGGTCACCGCCGCCGGCACCTGGTTCAGCCCGCAGGGCTGGCTGGGCGAGGCGGCCACCAACGTGGTCTCCGGCCTGTTCGGGCGGCTCGACGTGCTGGTGCCGTTCCTGCTCGCCGCCGTCGCGATCCGGCTGATGCGCCACCCGGAGCTGCCGGAGGCCAACGGCCGGATCATGATCGGCCTGACCACCCTGCTGGTCGGCGTGCTCGGCCTGGTCCACATCGGCTGCGGCGCGCCCGTGATGGGCAGCGGCGCGACCCGGATAAGGACCGCCGGCGGGATCATCGGCTGGGCTGCGTCCACCCCGATGATGGCCGCCGCCGGGCCGGCCCTCGCGGTGCCGCTGCTCCTGCTGCTGGCCTTCTTCGGCCTGCTGGTCACCACCGCCACCCCGGTCAACCGGATCCCCGAGCGGATGCGCGCGATCGGCGTCCGGCTGGGCGTGGTCGAGCCCGGCCCGCAGGACGCCGCCGAGGGGCGTGCGCCGGAGCGCGAACTCTCCAACGAACCCCCCGAGGACGCCGACCCCTCCGCGCTGCCGTTCACGGTGGACACGGACAGTGACGACCCCTCGGACGAGGTGGCCGCCCGCCGGCGCCGCCGCAAGCGCAAGGGGCCCGACGAGGAGCCCGCCGCCGAGCCGGACATGTTCGCCAAGGAGGCGCTGGACCCGTACACCACCCGGAACCTCGCCGCCGGCGCCGCCGCCGACCTGGACGGCGCGCTGGTCTACGGCGTGCCCGCCTCCTCGGCGGTGGCGGACATGATGCACCAGGTGCAGGACCGCACCGCCCCGCCGGAGGAGGCCGCCGTCCCGGCCGCCCGTACCGGCGATGCCGGCCCCGGCGCCGCCGAGGAGCACGGCCCCGCGCCGGTCCGGATGGAGCAGCTCCAACTCGCGGAGGGCCTCACCTACGCCCTGCCCTCGCTCGACCTGCTGGAGCGCGGCGGCCCGGCCAAGGCCCGCAGCGCCCTCAACGACGAGGTGGTGGCCCAGCTCACCGGTACCTTGACCGAGTTCAAGGTGGACGCCCGGGTGACCGGCTTCACCCGCGGCCCGACGGTCACCCGCTACGAGGTCGAGCTCGGCCCGGCGGTCAAGGTCGAGCGGATCACCGCGCTCGCCAAGAACATCGCGTACGCGGTGGCCAGCCCGGACGTGCGGATCATCAGCCCGATCCCGGGCAAGTCCGCGGTCGGCATCGAGATCCCGAACCGGGACCGCGAGATGGTCAACCTCGGCGACCTGCTGCGCTCGCGCACCGCCGCCGAGGACACCCACCCGATGGTCGTCGGCATGGGCAAGGACGTCGAGGGCCACACCGTGATGGCCAACCTCGCCAAGATGCCGCACATCCTGGTGGCCGGCGCGACCGGCGCCGGCAAGTCGTCCTGCATCAACTGCCTGATCACCTCGATCCTCGCCCGGTCGACCCCGGACGAGGTGCGGATGGTGCTGGTCGACCCCAAGCGGGTCGAGCTGACCGCCTACGAGGGCATCCCGCACCTCATCACGCCGATCATCACCAACCCGAAGAAGGCCGCCGAGGCCCTCCAGTGGGTGGTCCGCGAGATGGACATGCGCTACGACGACCTCGCCGCGTTCGGCTTCCGGCACGTGGACGACTTCAACGCGGCGGTCCGGGCCGGCACCGTCACCCCGCCGCTCGGCAGCGAGCGCGAACTGAGGCCGTACCCGTACCTGCTGGTGATCGTCGACGAGCTGGCCGACCTCATGATGGTCGCCCCGCGCGACGTCGAGGACTCGGTGGTCCGGATCACCCAGCTCGCCCGCGCGGCCGGCATCCACCTGGTGCTGGCCACCCAGCGGCCCTCGGTCGACGTGGTCACCGGTCTGATCAAGGCCAACGTGCCGTCCCGCCTCGCCTTCGCCACCTCGGCGATGGCCGACTCCCGGGTCATCCTGGACCAGCCCGGCGCCGAGAAGCTGATCGGCAAGGGCGACGCGCTGTTCCTGCCGATGGGCGCCAGCAAGCCGATCCGCATGCAGGGCGCCTTCGTCACCGAGGCCGAGATCGCCGCCGTGGTGAAGCACTGCAAGGACCAGCTGTCCGCCGTCTACCGGGACGACGTGATGGTCGGCGGCGGAGCGAAGAAGGAGATCGACGAGGAGATCGGCGACGACCTGGAGCTGCTGATCCAGGCGGCCGAGCTGGTCGTCTCCACCCAGTTCGGCTCCACCTCGATGCTCCAGCGCAAGCTGCGGGTCGGCTTCGCCAAGGCCGGGCGGCTGATGGACCTCATGGAGTCGCGCGGCATCGTCGGGCCGAGCGAGGGCTCCAAGGCCCGCGACGTCCTGGTGAAGCCGGACGAGCTGGACGGGGTGATCGTCTCCATCCGCGGATGAGGCCGGCCCGCGCCGACGGGTGTTCGCCCGTTCGGACGGGGGTAGGCGGCCGGTGCGGAACCGGTCGGGTGCGCACCGCGTCCCATGAGCGACACCGGACGCGCGGGCGGCGGTGCGGGGGCCCCGGAGACGGCGGCCCGCCGCACTGACGGGCGGTCAGTGCACGCTCGTCCCCGGAGCGGGGCGGCCGAGCGCATTCGGGCCTGTTCCGCTTGAGAAACGATCCGCCCACGCCCCTAGACTGTTCCCCAGCAGGTGGCCAACCGCTCGAAAGGCGTGCACCGTGACCATCGGCAAGTCCCCCGACCGCGAGAACGCCCCGTCCTCCGCCCGGCCCGCCGGCGCCGCAAAACCGGCGGCCGATGCCCCGAGCATCGGCCGGGTGCTGGCCGCCGCCCGGATCGGGGCCGCACTCACGGTGGACCAGGTGAGCGGCGCCACCCGGGTCCGGGTGCCGATCGTGCACGCCATCGAGGAGGACGACTTCGGCCGGTGCGGCGGCGACTTCTACGCCCGCGGCCACATCCGCGCGATCGCCCAGCTGGTCGGCGTCGACGGCGAGGAGCTGGTGGCCCGCTACGACGCCGCGCACGGCGGCTCACCGGCCTCCAAGCGGCCCACCGAGCTGATCGAGAGCGGCCCGATCAAGGTCCCCGGCCGGGGCCGCCCGAACTGGACGATCGCGATGGTCACCGCGATCGTCGTGGTGGTCGGGGTGATCGGCTTCAACCTGGTGAGCGGGAAGGCCGGCACCGGCACCACCGGCTCGGCCAGCGCTCCGCTGCCCGCCGGCGCCGGCACCGGCTCGGTCGCCCCGGCGGCCCCCGCGACCACCCCGGCCGTGCAGCCGCCCGCCCCGGCGCCCAGCGCCCCCGCGATCGCCGCCGCCCCGGCCGACAAGGTCACCGTGAAGCTGGTCGCCGAGAAGGACACCAGCTGGGTCTCGGCGGTGGACGGCACCGGGAAGTCGCTGTTCCAGAACAACATCGAGGAAGGCCAGGACCAGACCTTCACCGACCCCAAGCAGATCAAGCTGGTGATCGGCAACGCGGGCGCCGTGCACGTGTACGTCAACGGCAAGGACCTCGGTCCGGCGGGCAAGAACGGCCAGGTGGTGCACGTCACGTACACCCCCGGCGACCCGCAGGCGGGCTGATCGCGGGGGCCGGCCGCCCCGGGGCGGAACCGGCCGGAGGGGGCGCGCGGCCTCCGGGGCGAACGGCTCCGGCGGGCGCGCGTTAATCTTGGCCCTATGCCTGAACGCCGTACTGTCGCCCTTGTCACGCTCGGATGCGCCCGCAACGAGGTGGACTCCGAGGAACTCGCCGGGCGACTGGAAGCCGACGGCTGGTTGCTCGTGGACGACGCCGCCGAAGCCGACGTCGCCGTCGTCAACACCTGCGGCTTCGTCGAGGCCGCCAAGAAGGACTCCGTCGACGCCCTGCTGGAGGCCAACGACCTCAAGGACCACGGCCGCACGCAGGCCGTGGTCGCGGTCGGCTGCATGGCCGAGCGCTACGGCAAGGAGCTGGCCGACGCCCTGCCCGAGGCCGACGGCGTGCTCGGCTTCGACGACTACGCCGACATCTCCGACCGCCTGCAGACCATCCTGTCCGGCGGCCACCACGCGCCGCACATCCCGCGCGACCGCCGCAAGCTGCTGCCGCTGAGCCCGGTCGAGCGCCAGGCCGCCGCGGCCGAGGTCGCCGTGCCGGGCCACGGCGCCCCCGAGGACCTGCCGGAGGGCGTCGCGCCCGCCTCCGGGCCGCGCACCCTGCGCAAGCGCCTGGACGACAGCCCGGTCGCCTCGGTCAAGCTCGCCTCCGGCTGCGACCGGCGCTGCTCGTTCTGCGCCATCCCGGCCTTCCGCGGCTCCTTCATCTCCCGCCGGCCCTCCGACGTGCTGCACGAGGCCCAGTGGCTGGCCGGGGAGGGCGTCCGCGAGGTCGTCCTGGTCAGCGAGAACAACACCTCGTACGGCAAGGACCTCGGCGACATCCGGCTGCTGGAGACGCTGCTCGGCGAGATCGCCGCGATCGAGGGCGTCGAGCGGGTCCGGGTCTCCTACCTGCAGCCCGCCGAGATGCGCCCCGGGCTGATCGACGCGATGACCGGCACCGAGGGCGTGCTGCCCTACTTCGACCTGTCGTTCCAGCACTCCGCGCCGGCCGTGCTGCGCCGGATGCGCCGCTTCGGCTCCACCGACCAGTTCCTGGAGCTGCTCGGCACCATCCGCGACAAGGCCCCGCAGGCCGGCGCCCGGTCCAACTTCATCGTCGGCTTCCCCGGCGAGAGCGAGGAGGACTTCGCCGAGCTGGAGCGGTTCGTCACGCACGCCGGGCTGGACGCGATCGGCGTCTTCGGCTACTCCGACGAGGACGGCACCGAGGCCGCCACCTACGGCGACAAGCTGTCCGAGGACGTGGTCGCCGACCGGCTGGCCCGGCTCAGCCGGCTCGCCGAGGAGATGACCGCCCAGCGGGCCGAGCAGCGGATCGGCACCGAGGTCGAGGTGCTGGTCGAGTCGGTCGACGGCGACCTGGTCGAGGGCCGCGCCGCCCACCAGGCGCCCGAGACGGACGGCCTCACCACGCTCACCGGCGTCGAGGACCCCGAGGTCGGGCGGTTCTACCGGGCCCGGGTGGTCGCCAGCGAGGGCGTCGACCTGGTCGCCGAGGCGCTGGAGCAGGTGCGGGTCCGCCGGGCACCGGGAGCCGGGGAATGACCCAGGGGCCCGGCGCCCCGACCGCGGCCCACCCGGGCAGACCGGCGGCCGCGGTGCCCCCGGCGCCGGGGATCTGGAACATCGCGAACGTGCTGACCATGGTCCGGCTGCTGCTGGTCCCGGTCTTCGTCGCCCTGCTCTTCGCCGAGGGCGGCCACGACCCCAAGTGGCGCTCGGTGGCCTGGGCCTCCTTCGCGATCGCGATGATCACCGACCTGTTCGACGGCGAGCTGGCCCGGCGCAAGGGCCTGGTCACCGACTTCGGCAAGATCGCCGACCCGATCGCCGACAAGGCGATCATGGGCGCGGCGCTGATCAGCCTCTCGGTGCTGGGGGACCTGCCGTGGTGGATCACCGTGGTGATCCTCGCCCGCGAGCTCGGCATCACGCTGATGCGGTTCTGGGTGATCCGCTTCGGGGTGATCCCGGCCAGCCGGGGCGGCAAGCTCAAGACGCTCACCCAGGGCATCGCCGTCGGCATGTACGTCCTGGAGCTGACCGGCTGGCTGGCCACCGCCCGGGCCGTGCTGATGGGCGTCGCCGTGCTGCTGACCGTCGGCACCGCGCTGGACTACGTGGGGCAGGCCGTGCGGCTGCGCCGGGAGGGCCTGGCGGCGCGACGCCCGCGCGGGTGAAACGGCGCGGATTCCGGCCGCCGGCCGTCCCCGCGGCCCACAATGGCGGGTACTCCGGGGCGGGCCCGGGGGGGAGCGCGAGGGAGGGACGTCGGGATGGGTGCTGGATCCGAGGCCGGCGCGGAGCACGGAGCGGCCGGGTCCGGGCCGGCCGACCACGGGCCGGCCGACTACGGGTTGGCCGAGCGGGCGCACACCGCGCTGCGGGCCCAGGGCGGCACGGTGGCCGTCGCGGAGTCGCTGACCGGCGGACTGCTGGCGGCCGCGCTGGTGGACGTCCCCGGGGCGTCCGCGACCTTCCGCGGGTCGGTGACCGCCTACGCGACCGAGCTGAAGGCCTCGGTGCTCGGTGTCGACGAGGGGCTGCTGGACGTCCACGGCCCGGTCCACCCGGTGGTGGCCCGGCAGATGGCCGAGGGCGTGCGCAAGTTGCTCGGCGCGACGTACGGGGTGGCGACGACCGGGGTGGCCGGCCCGGAGCCGCAGGACGGGCAGCCGGTCGGCACCGTACACCTCGCCGTCGCCGGTCCGGGGGGAACTCTGGTCAGTTCGCCACGGTTGTCGGGAGAGCGTGCCACAATCCGTCACAGGGCGGTGACCGCCGCTCTGGAGCTGCTCGTCGGGCGGCTCCCGTCCGGTACGCCCGCGCACTGAGTCGTCGTCCGCACCGTCGTCGCCGTCCGCCCGTCAGCCACCTGTCAGCCACCCGTCACCCGGTCCCCGGTGTCCTCCGGGGGCCGCCCGCCGGGATCTCCGTCCAACCGGGATCTGCCGAACTGGCGTGCGGGCATCGCACATCTGGAGGATCGTGTTACATCGGAGGGCCTGGTTGGGCAGAAACCAGGTGGCGAACGAGTGGCGGGGCGGTGGCCGGGTGCCGCCCGGAGGGTACGACGCGGTGCCCGCCGACCCGGATGCGACACCGAAACAGGGGAGGGGACAGCCTTGCAGCCCAGAGTGAACACGACCATGGTCCCCGCACGCGAAGCGGGCAAGGCGGTACGGTGGGGGCGTGACATCTCGATCCGCAGTCCGAGGAGGGAGGCACCGATGATCCTGCTCCGTCGCCTACTGGGCGATGTACTGCGTCGGCAGCGCCAGCGCCAGGGCCGCACACTCCGCGAGGTGTCGGCGGCCGCCAGGGTTTCGCTCGGCTACCTCTCCGAGGTCGAGCGGGGACAGAAGGAGGCCTCCTCGGAGCTGCTCTCCGCCATCTGCGACGCACTCGACGTCCGGATGTCCGAGGTCATGCGCGAGGTCAGCGACGAACTGTCGCTCGCCGAACTTGCGGCGATGGCCACCCTCTCCGAAGGTGAACTGCTGAGGCCGGTGCTCGAACCGGTTCCGCTGCCGGCTCCCGGCACCGACCGGGCGAACATGTCGCCCAAGGCCGCCGCGATGGACGTGGTCGCCGCCTGACCTGGCCTCGGTACGGGCCCCATCCGGCCCGCGTTGAGCGAAGGAGGCGGTCGTGCGCAGTGCGGCGGTGACGTGTGCCGGGGCCCGAATACGGCTCCGGCGGGTGCGGTTGTGGCCGTTCCGGCGGGGCCTTCCGATCCTGGTGGTCCTGGCCGGCGGGCTCGGCTGGTGGCTGTGGGCCCTGTGGACCGGCACCGGGCAACTGCCCGGCGGCGCGGTACCGGCCCTGCTGGCGGCCGGCGGCTGGGGGCTCGGGCTGATCCCGGTCCACGCCGACTGGCGGTCCACCGGGCCGGCGCGGCACCGGGCGGACCAGTCGCTGGCCCCGGTGGAGGCACGGTGGGAGGCCGGGCCTCCCGCGCGGTGACAGGACGCGGACGAGGGCCGTGGGACCGATCGGTCCCACGGCCCTCGTCGTGCTTCCGGCCGCCGGCCCCGGCTCGGGGAGCCGGCGGGCCTCAGGGGCGCAGCCGCAGACCGCGCGGGGTGGCGTGGAAGCCCGCCTGCTCCAGCGCGGTGCCGAGCGCCGACCCGAGGGCCGGCTCGCCGTTGGCCCGTTCGACGGTGACGCTGCCCAGCGCCCCCGCCCGGGCCGCCCCGGCCAGCGCGGCCGCCGCCGCGGCGAGGGTCGCCTCGTCCTGCGCCCAGGCCAGCAGCGACTTGCCGCCGCGCTCCACGTACAGGCACAGCTCGCCGTCGACCAGCACCACCAGGGCGCCGGCCTTCCGGCCGGGTCGGTGCGCCTTGCCCGCCGCCTCGGCGGACCCGGCGGGCGGCTCGGGCCAGGGCAGCGCGGCGCCGTAGGCGTTGGCCGGGTCGGCGGCGGCCAGCACCAGGGCCTGCGGCGGTTCGGTGATGGGGGCGGCCGGCCACTCGGCGCCCCGGGCCCGCTCCAGCCGCCCGCTGACCGAGCGCAGCCGGTCGGCCGCGCCCTCCATGGCGAACTGGGCGCCGCCCAGCCCCTCGACGAAGTAGCCCCGGCGGGTCCGGCCGCGCTCCTCCATGGCGGAGAGCACCCGGTAGACCCCGGCGAAGCCGCCCGGGATCCGCTCGGCGGCGACCGTGCCCCGGGTGAGCAGGCCGTGCCGGTCCAGCAGGTTCTGCGCCTGGGCGGTGGCCCGGACGGTCGGGTCGGCGGCGAACGGGGGCAGCAGCGACCAGCGGCCGCCGACCGTCGGGGGGCCGCTGCGCAGCGCGCCGCCGATCCGGCCGAACGGGCGCCCCGCGCCGCCGAAGCGGCCGCGCGGGGTGGCCCGGGGCGCCCGGTGGGCGGTGGCGCCGGCGGTCCGGCCGGAGCCGAGCAGGGCGCGCAGCGGGGCCAGGGTGTCGTTGCTGACGTACCCGGCCCAGACGAGGTCCCACAGGGCCTCGACGGCCTCCGGCTCGGGCGTCTGCGGGAGGTGGGCGACCAGTTGCCGGAAGAACAGGCCGTAGCCGCCGGTCAGCGCCTCCAGGAGCGCGGTGTGCACCGGGGTGACGGTGGGCGGCACCGGTTCGGGGCGCAGCAGGTGGGCGTTCTCGGCCAGGTGCAGGCTGATCCAGCCGTCCTTGCCGGGCAGTGCGCCGGCGCCGGCCCAGCCGACCTCGCCGGCCGCCATCAGTTCGTCGAGCAGTCCGGGGGAGTAGTCGGCGAGCCGGGCCGGGAGGATCAGCTTCTCCAGGGCGGAGGCGGGCAGGGCGGTGCCCTGGAGCTGTTCGACCACCCGGAGCAGGCCGTCCGGGCCGCGCAGCCGGTGGCCGGCCAGGTGCTGCCACTGCGGCAGGAAGGCGGCCAGGGCGCGCGGCGGGACGGGTTCGACCTCCTGGCGCAGGGCGGCCAGCGAGCGGCGGCGCAGCCGGCGCAGGACTTCCGCGTCGCACCACTCGACGGCGGCGGTGTGGCCCTCCACCGGCCTGAATTCGCCCTGGACCAGGCGGCCGGTGGCGGTGAGGCGGTGCAGGGTGCCGGTGACCACGGCGGTGCCCAGGCCGTAGCGGGCGGCGGCCTCGGCGGCGGTGAACGGGCCGTGGGTGCGGGCGTGCCGGGCGAGCAGGTCGCCCAGCGGGTCCTTGACCGGTTCGGTGAAGGCCTCGGGCACGCCGACGGGCAGCGGGGTGCCGAGGGCGTCGCGCAGCCGGCCGGCGTCCTCGATGGCGGCCCAGCGCTGCTCGCCGCCGATCCGGACCTGGATCACCCGGCGGGCGGCCTCCAGTTCGAGGGCCCAGAGCGGTTCGGCGCCGCGCGCGGTCAGCTCGGCCTCGCCGAGCGGGCCGAGCAGGCGCAGCGCGTCGGCGACGCCCTCGGCGTCCTTGATCCGGCGCTCGGGGGTGAGCCGTTGGAGTTCGGCCTCCAGTTCGGCGAGGACCTGGGGGTCGAGCAGTTCGCGCAGCTCGGCCTGGCCGAGGAGTTCGGACAGCAGCCGGGAGTCGAGGGAGAGGGCGGCGGCACGGCGTTCGGCGAGCGGGGAGTCGCCCTCGTAGAGGAACTGGGCGACGTAGCCGAAGAGCAGGGAGCGGGCGAACGGGGAGGGTTCGGGGGTGGTGACCTCGACCAGCCGTACGGCGCGGGATTCGAGGTCCCCCATCAGCTCGACCAGGCCGGGGACGTCGAAGACGTCCTGGAGGCACTCGCGGACGGCCTCCAGGACGATCGGGAAGGAGCCGTACTCGGCGGCGACCTCCAGCAGTTGGGCGGCGCGTCGGCGCTGCTGCCAGAGCGGGGTGCGCTTGCCGGGGTTGCGGCGGGGGAGCAGCAGGGCGCGGCCGGCGCACTCGCGGAAGCGGGAGGCGAACAGGGCGGAGCCGCCGACCTGGTCGGTGACCAGCTGTTCGATCTCCTGCGGGTCGAACAGGGCGGCGTCGGCGCCGACCGGGGCGTCGTCGGTGACCGGCTTGTCCGAGGGGAAGTCCAGCAGGTCGGCGTCCGGCAGGCGGAGCACGATGCCGTCGTCGGCGTGCATGACCTGCGGGTCGAGGCCGTGCTTCTCGCGCAGCCGGGCGGCGAGGGCGAGCGCCCAGGGGGCGTGCACCTGGGCGCCGAAGGGGGAGTGCACGACGATCCGCCAGTCGCCGAGCTCGTCGCGGAAGCGCTCGACCACGATGGTGCGGTCGTCGGGGAGGTGGCCGCAGGCGGCGCGCTGCTCGGCCAGGTAGTCGAGCAGGTTGCCGGCGGCCCAGTCGTCCAGGCCGGCCTGCTGCAGCCGGGCGGTGGCGGCCTGCGGGTCCAGCGCGCCGAGTTCGCGGGTGAAGGCGCCGAGCGCGCGGCCGAGTTCGAGCGGGCGGCCGAGGCTGTCGCCCTTCCAGAACGGGAGCCGGCCGGGGATGCCGGGGGCGGGGGTGACCATCACCTTGTCGTGGGTGATCTCCTCGATCCGCCAGGAGGTGGTGCCGAGGGTGAAGACGTCGCCGACCCGGGACTCGTAGACCATCTCCTCGTCGAGCTCTCCCACCCGGCCACCGCCCTTCTTCGGATCGGTGCCGACGATGAAGACGCCGAACAGGCCGCGGTCGGGGATGGTGCCGCCGGAGGTGACGGCGAGCCGCTGGGCGCCGGGGCGGCCGCTGACGGTGCCGGCCACCCGGTCCCAGACCAGGCGGGGGCGCAGTTCGGCGAAGGCGTCCGAGGGGTAGCGGCCGGCGAGCATGTCGAGCACCGCGTCGAAGGCGGACTGCGGGAGGGTGGCGAACGGTGCGGCCCGGCGGACCGCGGTGAGCAGCTCGTCGACCTGCCAGGTGTCCATCGAGGTCATCGCGACCAGCTGCTGGGCGAGCACGTCGAGCGGGTTGCGCGGGATGCGCAGCGCCTCGATCCGCCCGGCCCGCATCCGTTCGGTGACCACGGCGGACTGCACCAGGTCGCCCCGGTACTTGGGGAAGACGACGCCGGTGGAGACCGCGCCGACCTGGTGGCCGGCCCGGCCGACCCGCTGGAGGCCGGAGGCGACCGAGGGCGGGGACTCGACCTGGACCACCAGCTCGACGGCGCCCATGTCGATGCCGAGTTCCAGGCTGGAGGTGGCGACCACGGCGGGCAGCCGGCCGGCCTTGAGCTCCTCCTCGACCAGGGCGCGCTGCTCCTTGGAGACCGAGCCGTGGTGGGCGCGGGCGATCACCGGCGGGGCGCCCCTGGCGGCGCCGGCGTTGCCCATCAGCAGGGCGGGGGCGTGGTCCTCGGGCAGGGCGGTGCCGGTGGCGCGTTCGAGGGCGATCTCGTTCAGCCGGTTGCAGAGCCGCTCGGCGAGGCGGCGGGAGTTGGCGAAGACGATGGTCGAGCGGTGGGCCTGGACGAGGTCGACGATCCGTTCCTCGACGTGCGGCCAGATGGAGGCCTGGCGCTGCGGGTCGCTCTCGGCGGCGCCGCCGAGAGCGGGGGCGGCCGGCAGGTCGTCGAGGTCCGGGACCGGGACGACCACGGAGAGGTCGAACTCCTTGGCGGCGGGCGGCTGGACCACCTCGGCACCGCGCCCGGGGCTGAGGAAGCGGGCCACCTCCTCGACCGGCCGGACGGTGGCGGACAGGCCGATCCGGCGGGCCGGGCGGTCGAGCAGGTCGTCGAGCCGCTCCAGGGAGAGCGCGAGGTGGGCGCCGCGCTTGGTGCCCGCGACGGCGTGCACCTCGTCGAGGATCACCGTGTCGATGCCGCGCAGGGCGTCCCGGGAGGCGGAGGTGAGCAGCAGGAAGAGCGACTCGGGGGTGGTGATCAGGATGTCCGGCGGGTGGGTGGCGAAGCGGCGGCGGTCGGCGGAGGGGGTGTCGCCGGAGCGGATGCCGACCTGGATCTCCGGTTCGGGCAGGCCGAGCCGGACGGCGGCCTGGCGCAGGCCGGCCAGCGGGGCGCGGAGGTTGCGTTCGACGTCGACCGCGAGGGCCTTGAGCGGGGAGATGTAGAGGACCCGGCAGCGGCGCTTGGGCTCGGCGGGGGGCGGGGTGCTGCTGAGCCGGTCCAGGGCGGACAGGAAGGCCGCGAGGGTCTTGCCGGAGCCGGTGGGGGCGACCACCAGGACGTCGGTGCCCCGGGCGATGGCGCGCCAGGCCTCGGCCTGGGCGGTGGTGGGCGCGGAGAAGGCGCCGGCGAACCAGGCCCGGGTGGCGGGGGCGAAGCCGGCCAGCGGGTCGGCCGGGGACGGGGGCGGGGTCGGGTGCGCGGTCGCCATGCCCCCATGGTGCCGGGTGGCACCGACAAGGGAGGGGTGTTCGGCGGGGTGGTGGCCGTTCGGGGCAACCGGGAAGGCAGAACAGACAAACGGATCATATGGTGATGATTCAGTCGCTGTGATGCTCCTGTGAAGACCAGCCCTCCTGCGGCCGGCCGCCCCGGCGCGGCCGCCGGGACCGACGAGCGGAGACCGTGCCATGGCGCAGGCGGACCCGTCCGGCCGCGGTCCCGTCGCGCCGCCCGGCCGCGGTCCCGCTCCGGTGCCCGTCCGGATGGCCGGTCCGGGCGGGGCCGCCCGGCGCCGCGGCCGGGGGCCGTTGCGCGTCCTGCTCGCGATGCTGGTCACCGCGCTGGTCGCGGGCGGCGCCGTGCCGTACGTCGGGGGACCGGGGCGGGCGTACCTCAGCTACCTGGTCCTCGCGGAGCGGGCGGACGCCGACGGGGCCGACCGGGCGGCGGAGCGGACCCGCGCGGCCGGCGGGCAGGTCGTCCAGGAGTACCCGCAGATCGGGGCGGTGCTCGCGTACGCCGCCGAGGGCTTCGCGGAGAAGGTGCGCGGGCGGCCCGGGGTGGCCGCGGTCGGCGCCACCCGCACCTCGCCGGTGCCCGGCCCGCCCCGCTCGGTGGACGGTGCCGGGGACTTCCGGGCCGGGGCGGACGACGGGGGAGGCGGGGTGGACGGTGCGGACGGCACCACCGTCACGGTCCCCGACCCGGGCGAGCGCGACGCCTGGAACCTCGCGCTGCTCGGCGCCGCCCCCGGCGCGGGCGCGGACACCGCCCCGGGTCCGCCGCGCGGGCCGGCCGCCCCCGGCGCCGCCGCCCTGCGCGACGTGCTGGTCGCCGTCCTCGACTCCGGCGTCGACGACACCCACCCCGACCTGCGCGCCGCCGTCGACCCGAGGAGTTCCGTCTCCTGCGCCGACGGCCGGCCCGACGCCCGCACCGGCTCCTGGCGCCCCGAGGCCGGGGTCGGCGAGAGCGGCCACGGCACCCACGTCGCCGGGATCGTCGGCGCCGCCCGGGACGGCCGCGGCGTCAGCGGGGTCGCCCCCGGCGTGCGGATCGGCGCCGTCCGGCTGCTCGGCCCGCTCGGCCAGTACTACGCCGAGAACATCGTCTGCGGCCTGCTCTGGGCCGCCGACCACGGCGCCCGGGCGATCAACAACAGCTACTTCGCCGACCCGTGGAAGTACAACTGCCCCGAGGACCTGGACCAGGCCGCGCTGACCGCCGCCGTCGGCCGGGCCGTCGAGTACGCCCGCCGCCGGGGCGCGGTGGTGGTCGCCTCGGCCGGCAACGACGCCCAGGACCTCGGCGCCGCCCGCACCGACGAGCGCAGCCCCAACGACCGCAGCACCGGGCCCCCGCAGTCCCGCTCGCTCGGCCCCGAGTGCGTCCGGCTGCCCGGCGAACTGCCGGGTGTGGTCACGGTGACCGCCGTCGACCGGGACGGCCGCCCGTCCGTCTACACCAACCACGGGCGCGGCCGGGTCTCGCTGGCCGCCCCCGGCGGGGACCCGGACGGCGGTGCCCGGGGGGCGGTGGTCTCCGACTGGCCCGGCGGCCGGTACGCCGCGCTGGCCGGCACCTCGATGGCCGCCGCGCACGTCAGCGGCGCGGTCGCGGTGGCCGCCGCGCTGCACCCGGACTGGGACTCCGACCGGCTCGCCGCGCTGCTGGCCGCCACCGCGGACGCCGCCTGCCCGCCCGGGCCGCACGCCTGCGGCGACCGCGAGTACTACGGCGCCGGGGCGCTGGTCCTGCCGCGCTGAGCGGGTGGCCCGCAGCGCCGGGCGGGCGGCCGGGAAAACCGGGTGACGGGCGGGGGCGGACGGGCCAGGATCGGGGGATGGACGTCTTCCTCACCACCGAGCGGCTGGTGCTGCGCCGCTTCACCGCCGCCGACGTGGACGCGCTGGTCGAGCTGGACGCCGACCCGGAGGTCACCCGCTACCTCACCGGCGGGCGGGCCACCCCGCGCGAGGTCGTCGAGTCCAGCCTGCTGCCGCGCTACTTCGACCACTACCGCCGGTACGGCGACTTCGGCTGGTGGGCCGCCGAGGAGCGGGCGGGCGGGGCCTTCCTCGGCTGGTTCGAGTTCCGGCCGCCGGCCGGCCGCACCGAGGTCGAGCTGGGCTACCGGCTGCGCCGCCCGGCCTGGGGGCGCGGCTACGCCACCGAGGGCTCCCGGGCGCTGATCCGCCGGGGCTTCACCGGCCTCGGCGTCGAGCGGGTGGTGGCGTACACCATGGCGGTGAACCGCGGCTCACGGCGGGTGATGGAGAAGGCCGGGCTCTCGTACGTGCGGACCTTCCACGAGGACTACCCGGAGACGATCCCGGGCAGCGAGCACGGCGAGGTCGAGTACGCCCTGACGGCGGCCGACTGGCGCCCGTAGGGACCGCCCGGACCGCCCGGGCGGTCCGGGATACTGGTGGGCATGAGGCTGACGGAGTTCTGGCGGCGGATGTACGCGCACTTCGGCGAGGCGTACGCGGAGTCCTTCGCGAGCGACCACGTGATGAGCGAGCTCGGCGGGCGCACGGTCCGCCAGGCGCTGGAGGCGGGCCGGGAGGCCAAGGACGTCTGGCGGGTGGTCTGCGACACCCAGGGCGTCTCCTCGGTGCTCCGCTGACCCGGCCGCGCCCGGCGACCCTCGCCCGACCCTCGCCCGATGCTCGAACGCGCGTCGGGCATGGGTCAGACTGTGCGGGTGGCAAGCAGTGCAGAACAGCAGAATTCGGACAGGTCGGCGCAGGTCGCCGACGAGGCCGCGGGCCCTACGCCCGCCTCCCCGGCCTCCCCGGCCGCCCCGACTCCGGAGCCGGAGCCGGCGTCGGCCCGCAGTGCGGGGGGCGGGCTCTGGGGTTCCGGGATGCCGCGCTGGCTGCCCCGGGCGATGGTGCTGGCGCTGCTCATGGTGGGGCTGTTCCAGCTCGCCGACTGGGCCTTCCACGAGCTGATCGACCTCTTCGTGATGCTGCTGGTCTCCTTCTTCCTGTCGCTGGCGCTGGAGCCGGCGGTGGACCGGATGGCCGCCCGCGGGGTGCGCCGCGGGGTCGGCACCTTCCTGGTCTTCGTCGTGCTGGCGATCGCCGTCGGCGGCTTCCTGACGGCGCTCGGCACCCTGCTGGTCGACCAGGTGGCGAAGATCGCGAGTGACCTCCCGCACCTGCTCGACAACCTGATCGCCTGGATCAACCGCACCTTCCACCAGGAACTCTCGCTGGACGAGCTGCAGAAGAAGCTGCTCAAGGACTCGGGCGCGATCGAGAGCTACGCCCAGTCGGCCGCGGACAACGTCTGGGGCGTCTCCTCGACCCTGATCGGCGGGCTGTTCCAGGCCTTCACGGTCGGCCTCTTCACCTTCTACTTCACCGCCGACGGCCCCCGGGTGCGGCGGACCGTCTGCTCGATGCTGCCGCCCGCCAAGCAGGCCGAGGTGCTGCGCGCCTGGGAGATCGCGCTGGCCAAGACCGGCGGCTACCTCTACTCCCGGGCCCTGCTCGCGGTCGCCTCGGCGCTCGCGCACTGGGTGATGTTCGCGCTGCTGGACCTCCCGTACGCGGCGGCGCAGGCGGTCTGGGTCGGCGTCATGTCGCAGTTCGTGCCGACCATCGGCACCTATCTGGCGGGGGCGCTGCCGGTGCTGGTGGCGCTCACCACCGACGAGCCGGTGGACGCGCTCTGGGTGCTGGTCTTCGTGGTGGTCTACCAGCAGATCGAGAACTACCTGCTGCACCCGCGGATCACCGCGAAGACGGTGGACGTGCATCCGGCGGTGGCGTTCGGCTCGGTGCTCGCGGGCGCGGCGCTGCTCGGCGGGGTCGGCGCGCTGATCGCCATCCCGGCGGCGGCCACCCTGCAGGGCTTCGTCGGCACGTACGTCCGGCGCTACGAGGTGACCGACCCGCGGGTCGACCGCGGCGAGCAGCGCCGGCAGCGGCGGGAGCTGCGCCGGGAGGCGGCGCGCCGGCTGCGGCGGATGGTCGGCGGGGACTCGGGGCGGAGGTAGTCCGGGCGGCGGTCCGAACCCGGGGTCGATCATGGCTCGAACAGCTTAGGCTTGATTCGAACACGTGTTCTTTGTACTCTCCGGCGCAGAGTTCTCCCCAGGCAGAGCCCGGTCGGAGCCGATTGTCGGTGGGACGCGCTAGCGTCGAGGACGATGAAGCGCACAGCACAGAACCCGAGGGTGGAAGCCATGGCAGGTACGGACCGCGAGAAGGCGCTCGAGACGGCGCTCGCCCAGATCGAGCGGCAGTTCGGCAAGGGCTCGGTGATGCGCCTCGGCGAGAAGGCCAACGAGCCGATCGAGGTGATCTCCACCGGGTCCACCGCCCTGGACGTGGCTCTCGGGGTCGGCGGCATCCCGCGCGGCCGGGTGGTCGAGATCTACGGCCCCGAGTCCTCCGGCAAGACCACGCTGACCCTGCACCTGGCGGCCAACGCCCAGCGGGCCGGCGGCACGGTCGCCTTCGTCGACGCGGAGCACGCGCTCGATCCCGAGTACGCCAAGAAGCTCGGCGTGGACACCGACGCCCTGCTGGTCAGCCAGCCGGACACCGGCGAGCAGGCGCTGGAGATCACCGACATGCTGATCCGCTCCGGCGCGATCGACCTGGTGATCATCGACTCCGTGGCGGCGCTGGTCCCGCGCGCGGAGATCGAGGGCGAGATGGGCGACTCGCACGTCGGTCTGCAGGCCCGCCTGATGAGCCAGGCGCTGCGGAAGATCGCCGGTGCGCTGAACCAGTCGAACACCACCGCGGTCTTCATCAACCAGCTGCGCGAGAAGATCGGCGTGATGTTCGGCTCGCCGGAGACCACGACCGGTGGCCGGGCGCTGAAGTTCTACGCCTCGGTCCGCCTGGACATCCGCCGGATCGAGACCCTGAAGGACGGCACCGAGGCGGTCGGCAACCGCACCCGCGTCAAGGTCGTGAAGAACAAGGTCGCCGCGCCGTTCAAGCAGGCCGAGTTCGACATCCTCTACGGCGTGGGCATCAGCCGCGAGGGCGGCCTGATCGACATGGGCGTGGAGCACGGCTTCATCCGCAAGTCGGGCGCCTGGTACACCTACGAGGGCGACCAGCTCGGCCAGGGCAAGGAGAACGCCCGCAACTTCCTGCGGGACAACCCGCAGCTGGCCGACGAGATCGAGCGGAAGATCAAGGGCAAGCTGGGCATCGGCCCCAAGGTGGAGGAGCCGGCCGAGGCCGAGGCCGGGGCGGACGCCGCCGAGGGCGCGGCCAAGCCGATCACCGCGACCGCCGCCAAGACGGCCGCGGCGAAGAAGACGGCGGCGGCCGCCAAGGCCTGAGCCGTTGACGCAGCACAGTGGGCCGGTCGGCCCGGAGGACGACGATTACGGGCCGCCGGACTGGTTCGCGGCCGTGGCCGAACCGGAGCCCGAGTCCCGACCCGAGGCCGGACCCGAGCCCGAGCCGGGTCCCGGACGGCGACGCCGGTCCGCGCGGCGGTCCGCGGCACGCCCGGCGGACGTGGAGGAGCTCGGGCTGGTCTCCGCCTCCGAGCTGCCCTCGGGGCGGCGTCGGCGCCGCTCGGCGCTGGCGGCGGAGCAGCCCCCCGGCCGGTCGTCCGGTGAGGGTGCCGGGCACGACGGAGCGGGGGCGGCCGGTCACGGGGGTGCGGCCGCCCCCGCCCCGGCGTGCCCGGACGAGCGGCCGGTGCGGCGCTCCGGCCGCACCCGGCGCGGCGCGGCCCGAACGGGCGCCGACCACGAGGGCGGGTACGGCTCGGACGGTGCGGACGGCGCCGGTGCTCCGGAGCGGTCCGGTGGCGCGTCCCGGCGCGGCCGGGCCGAGGAGCCGGCCGACCCCGAGAGCCGGGCCCGGGACATCTGCCTGCGCCTGCTCACCGGCGCGGCCAAGACCCGCAAGCAGCTCGCCGACGCCCTGCGCAAGCGGGAGATCCCGGACGAGGTCGCCGAGGAGGTGCTGACCCGGCTGGAGGAGGTCGGGCTGATCGACGACGCGGCCTTCGCCCGTGCCTGGGTGGAGTCCCGGCACAGCGTCCGGGGCCTGTCCCGGCGCGCGCTCGCCCAGGAACTGCGGACCAAGGGGGTCGCCGGGGACCTCGCCGAGCAGGCCCTCGCCCAGGTCGACCCGGACGACGAGACCGAGGCGGCCCGCGCCCTGGTCGAGCGCCGGCTGCGGACCACCCGGGGCCTGGAGCGGCAGACCCGCACCCGTCGGCTGGTCGGGATGCTGGCCCGGCGCGGCTACTCCGAAGGGCTGGCCTTCCGGGTGGTCCGCGAGGCGCTGGACGAGGAGGAGGCCGGTGCCGGGGAGCAGGACGGGGCGTACGGGGACACGGCGTACGAGGACTGACGCCCGGGTCACCGGGGGTTACCCGAGGGTTGGTCAACTGCCTGGCCAGTCTTGACCGTTTCGTAACCCGCGCCTAGCCTCGCACTCAGTGCGGGAGCACGTCGATCATCCCTCGGCCACCCCCGGCCGCGCTCCCGGCCGTGCTTGCGACCGGGTGGTTCCGGGCCGGCCGCGCGACGGTCCGGGCGGCGTGCCGCGGCGGGACGGGGAGTGGGCAGCATGAGGACCGCGGTGAGCGCCGGATCGGCCGCCTCCCTGCTGGTGGCGGCCGTGTCGGCGGCCCTGGTGACGGCCTGGTTGCTGGCCCGGCGGTACCGGGGTGCGCAACGCCGGGCCGCCGCCGAGAGCGAGCGGACGCGGCGCCGGACCGAACTGCAGGCGGACCGGCTGCGCGCCGAACTCGACCGGCGCGAGGAGTGGTTGGCCGGGGAGCTCGACCGGTTGCGCACCCGTGAGGGCGAACTGGCCGAGCGGACGGCCGAGGTGGCGCGCGCCAGGGACGCCGCCGAGGAGCTGGTCCGGCACGGGGCGGCCGAGTTGGAGCGGACCGCCGGGCTCTCCGCCGCCGAGGCCCGCGCCGAACTCGTCCGCGCCGCCGAGGCGCGGGCCCGCCGGGAGGCGGCGGTCACCGTCCGGGAGATCGAGCGCGCCGCCCGCGAGGAGGGCGAGCAGCGGGCCCGGGGCATCGTGGCCGGGGCGATCCAGCGGCTGGCGGCCGAGCAGACCGCCGAGACCGCGGTGTCGGTGTTCCGGCTGCCCACCGAGGAGATGAAGGGCCGGGTGATCGGGCGCGAGGGCCGCAACATCAAGACCTTCGAGGCCGTCACCGGCGTCAATCTGATCATCGACGACACCCCGGCGGTGGTGCAGCTCTCCTGCTTCGACCCGGTCCGCCGGGAGACCGCCCGCCTCACCCTGGAACAGCTGGTCGAGGACGGCCGGATCCACCCGCTGCGGATCGAGCACGTCCACGCGCGCAGCCGCACGGAGGTGGAACGCCGCTGCGTGCGGGCCGGGGAGGACGCGCTGCTCGCCGTCCGGGTCGGCGCCATGCACCCGGAGCTGGTCCGCACCCTGGGGACCCTGCGCTACCGGGCCTCGTACGGGCAGAACGTGCTCGGCCACCTGGTGGAGTCGGCGCACCTGGCCGGGATGATGGCCGCCGAGCTCGGGGTGGACCCGGATCCGGTGCGGCGCGCGGCGCTGCTGCACGACATCGGCAAGGCGCTGACCCACGAGGTCGAGGGCAGCCACGCGGCGGTCGGCGCGGACTTCGCCCGGCGGCACGACGAGCCGGCGGACGTGGTGCACGCGATCGCGGCCCACCACGGCGAGGTGGAGCCGCAGACCGTGGAGGCGGTACTGGTCCAGGCCGCCGACGCCTGTTCGGGCGGGCGGCCGGGCGCGCGCAAGGAGTCGCTGCAGGCGTATGTGCGGCGGCTGGAGCGGCTGGAGGAGATCGCCCGGGCGCACGACGGCGTGGCCGACGTCTACGCGATGCAGGCCGGCCGGGAGGTCCGGGTGATGGTCCGTCCGGAGGTGGTGGACGACCTCGGGGCGCAGGTGATCGCCCGCGAGGTCGCCAAGCAGGTCGCCGAGGAGCTGACCTACCCGGGCCAGATCCGGGTCACGGTGGTCCGCGAGAGCCGGGTCACCGAGGTCGCGCGCTAGGTGTCCTGTCCGGTGAGGTCGGGGACGCGGCCGGCGGGCGGCTTGCCTGCGGGTGCGGCTCCGAGGGCTCCGAGGGCTGCGGGGGCTGCGGCTCGGACCCGCCGGTGAGCGAGGCCGGGCCGCCCCGGGCCCGGTCGGCCAGCGCCTGGAGGTCCTCGCCGTCGGCGCCCTGGGTGGTCCCGACCAGGTGGCCGTCGGGCCGGATCAGCAGCACGGTGTGCGGGCCGGCGCCCGGGTAGGCCTCGGTGACCAGGACCTCGGCCGGCACCGGCAGCGCGGCGGCGACCTCGGCCAGCCGGGGCATCAGCCCGGCGCCCAGCCAGTGCTCGGCGGACCAGACGGCGGTGCCGGGGGCGACCAGCAGCAGCAGGAAGCCGGCGCCGAGCCGGGCGTGCAACTGGTCCGGGGTGCCGTCGGTGGCCAGCACCGGCAGGTCCGGGACGAGCACTCCGGGCGCGGTGGCCGGCAGCAGCTCGCTGAGCGAGGTGGCGACGCCGCGCGTGCCGCGCTGGACCGGGACCCGCCCGGGCACGCCGGAGGGGGCGGCCGGGTAGGCGGGGGCGCCGCCGAACCGGCCGGTGCCGAGGTGCCCGTCGGCGAGCAGCGGCGCGTGCTTGCGGAAGGAGCCGGTGAACAGCGAGCGCCGGGTCTGCGCCCAGCCGCGCAGCGGGCGCAGCAGCGGCATGGACTGGTCGACGGCGCGCAGCCGGGCGCCGACCGCACCGCGCCGCTCGGCCTCGTAGCCGTCGAGCAGGGAGCCGCTGGGCTGCGGGCCGCCGGAGTGGAGGTGCCAGGCGAGGGCGAGCCGCCAGGCCAGGTTGTCGGCGTCGCGCAGGCCGTCGGTGAGGTTCTGCATGCCGAGCGCGCCGTGCAGGTGGGCGGCGTCGCCGGCCAGGAAGCAGCGGTCGACCCGGAACCGGGCGGCCAGCCGCTGCTGGGCGGTGTGGTCGGCGGCGGCGAGCAGGTCGAACGTCGGGAGCTCGCCGCACCAACCGGCGAGGGTGGCGGTGACCCGGGTGAGCAGGGTGTCGCCGGTGACGATGCCGGGCCAGGTGGCGTGCGGGTCGACCGGTTCGGTGACCGCGGGCCGGCCCGGGGGCAGCCGCCAGTCGAGCCGCCAGACGCCGTGCGGCAGCGGGCGGGCGGTGGCCTCGCGGTCGCCGCGCCACGGCGGCTCGCGGTGCAGCCGGGGCTCGGTGAACGGCAGGTCGACCCGGACGGTGGCGACGGCGCTGCGGTCGACGGCGGGCCGGCCGGGGAAGCGGATCTTCAGCAGTTTGCGGACGGCCGAGCGGGCGCCGTCGCAGCCGACCAGGTGGCTGCCGCGCCACCAGGTCTCGGTGCCGTCCTTCGGGTTGCGGGTGAGCACGCTGACGCCGTCGCGGTCCTGTTCGAGCCGGGTGACCCGGCTGAGCGGGACCAGCCTGACCAGCGGGGTGCCGGTGAGGGCGTCCTGCAGTCCGCGCTGGAGGCGGTGCTGGGGCAGGTGCAGGACGGGGGTGTCGGCGAGGTCGATCCGGAGCACCTCCTGGCGGCGGCGCCAGACGGTGAAGGCGTCCCAGCGGGCGGCGTCGGCGACGGCCCGGGGGTAGCCGATCCGGGTGAGCAGGGCGGCGGTGTCGGAGCCGAGGACGACGCTGCGCGGGCTCTCGGGGCAGAGCCCGGAGCCCTCGTCGAGGACGACGGTCGGCACCTCGTGCCGGGCGAGTGCGAGGGCCAGGGCCAGGCCGACCGGCCCGGCCCCGACCACGATCACCGGATCCATGCCGTCCCCTTCGGGCCCGGACGGTCCGCTGAGCCGCGGCCGTGGACCTCCGGGTGAGGGCAGGCCGTCGGGCCGCCGTCATATGCCGCGTGGATGCTCCCGGATGGTGTCACGAAGAGCAATGCAACAGTTCACCTGCGTGCCCGTCAAGCAGCAGGTGAAGTGCGCCGGTTCGCGCCGCCTCGTCCGCGTGCCTCGATCCAGCGGGCGAGCGCGGTGAGCACCAGGCACATCGCGATGTACAGGGGCCCGATCACCAGGACGACGGGGATGTAGGGGAAGCCGGCGGCGTTCAGCGGCTGGCTGGCGATGGCCTTACCGACGAAGAGCAGCTCGTGGTAGGTGATGATGAAGCCGAGCGAGGTGTCCTTGAGCGTGACGACCAGCTGGCCGATCATCGAGGGCAGCATCGAGCGGACCGCCTGCGGGACCAGGATGGTCGTCATCACCTGGGTCTTGCGCATGCCGAGCGCGTAGGCGGCCTCGCCCTGGCCGCGCGGCACGGCGTTCACACCGGTGCGGATGATCTCCGCCTGGACCGAGCCGTTGTAGAGGGTGAGCCCGAGCACCAGCGCCCACATCGGCTGCTTGGCGAAGAACGCGTAGTAGAGGGCGACGATCAGGATCAGCAGCGGCATCGCCCGGAAGAACTGGACGAAGACGGTGGCCGCCCAGCGGACCGGTTTGTGGTCGGAGAGCCGCCCGGCGGCGAGCAGCGCGCCCAGCGCGAGCGAGAACACCGCCGCCAGCCCGAAGGCCTCCAGGGTGGAGAGCAGGCCGTCGACGATCCGCTGCTGGACGGTCGTGTACTGGAACGCGTCCCAGAGGCCGGGGTCGAACTGGCCGTTGTCGGCCAGCGCGCTGACGGTGTACCAGAGCAGCCCGGCGACGCCGAGCAGCGCCAGCACCCCGAAGATCCGGTAGCGGGCGCGGGCCCGCGGGCCGGGGGCGTCGTAGAGGACGCCCGGCGCGGCGGAGCGGGTGAAGAGGGTGCTCATCGGGCCACCGCCAGTCGGTCTTCGAGGAAGCGGAACAGCAGGGAGACGGCGGCGCTGATCAGCAGGTAGGCGCAGGCCACCCAGAAGAAGATCGCGAAGATCGAGTAGCCGCGCTCGGAGAAGGTCTGCTGGGTGCTGTAGAGCTCGCTGACGCTGAACGCGCCAGCGATGGCGGAGTTCCTGGGCAGGGCGATGAAGACGCTGCTCATCGGCGCCAGCACGGTGCGGGCGGCCTGCGGCAGGACGACCAGGGTGAGCGTCTGGCCGAAGGTCATGCCCAGGCTGCGGGCCGCCTCGGCCTGGCCCAGTGGCACCGTGTTGATGCCGGAGCGCAGCACCTCGCAGACGAACGACGCGGTGTAGCCGCCGAGCGCCAGCACCGCGAAGGTGAGGTGGCTGAAGTGCACGCCGAGCGGCGGCAGGCCGAAGGTCACGGCGAAGAACAGCAGGGTCAGCGGGGTGTTGCGGAAGAGCGTGACCCAGGCGGTGCCGAAGGCCCGCAGGACCGGGATCGGGGAGACCCGGAAGGCCGCCAGCAGGGTGCCCAGCAGCAGGGCGAGCAGCGCGCTGAGCGCGCTCAGCTCGATCGTCTGCAGGAAGCCGTCGCGGAACAGCGCGAAGTTGCCGTCCTCGAACAGGAAGCCCATCCGGCGGCCCTCCTCTCAGGGGTTCGTCTCAGGGGGTCGGTCGCCCCGGGGAGCGGGTGGATCAGTAGCGGTCGAGGGCCGGCGGCTGCGGCGCGGTGGAGCCGGAGAGGCCGAGGGTGGCGTCGTAGGCCTTCTTCCAGTCGCCGTTGTCCTGGTGGGCCTTGATCGCGTCGCTGATCGCGTCGCGCAGCGCCTTGTCGTCCTTGTTCAGGCCGACGCCGTAGTTCTCCTTGGTGAAGGGCTGGCCGACCACCTTGAGCTTGGGCGCGTACTTCGAGGCGTAGCCCTTGAGGATGGCGTCGTCGGTGGTGACCGCGTCGACCTCGCCCGACATCAGCTTCTCGACGCAGGCCGAGTAGGTGTCGAACTGGGTGATCTTCGGCGAGTACTTCTCGATGTTCTTGATCGAGGTCGAGCCGGTGGCGGTGCAGACGTTCTTGCCGTTGAGCGAGTCCGGGCCGGTGATCGTGGTGTTGTCGGCCTTGACCAGCAGGTCCTGGCCGGCGATGTAGTACGGGCCGGCGAAGGAGACGGACTTCTTGCGCTCGTCGTTGATGCTGTAGGTGCCGACGTAGAAGTCGATCTGCCCCTTGGAGATGGCCGGCTCGCGCTGCGAGGAGACCAGGGTCTGCCACTTGATCTGCTGCGGGGTGAAGCCGAGGTCGGCGGCGACCATCTTGGCGATCTCGATGTCGAAGCCGCTGCGGTCGCCGGAGGCGAGGTCCTCGAAGCCGAGGAACGGCTGGTCGGCCTTGGCGCCGATGATCAGCTGACCGCGCTGCTTGGCGGCGGCCAGGATCGCCGAGTCCACCTTGACGTCGGTCTTCACGGTGTAGGTGGGCAGGGCCGGCGCGGCGCTGCCGCCGGACGCGGTGGCGGCGGCGCCGGGGGTGCCGTCCTTGCCGCAGGCGGCGGTGGCGGTGAGCGCGACGGCACAGAGCGCGACGGCGAAGGTGCGACGGGTCCTCATGAGGGTCTCCTCGGGCTGGGCCACGGGTCAACCGGGCTCTGGCGAAGGCAGGTCGGAACGGTCGGACGGGGCCGGGCGGGCGGGCGCGCGGCGGCGCCCTCGCCGCCGTCGGCCGGGATCGGCCCGGGGATCAGTGGTGCAGGATCTTGGAGAGGAAGTCCTTGGCGCGCTCGGAGCGCGGCGCGGTGAAGAAGGCCTCCGGGGTGTTCTGCTCGACGATCCGGCCGTCGGCCATGAACAGCACCCGGTTGGCGGCGGAGCGGGCGAAGCCCATCTCGTGGGTGACGACCACCATGGTCATGCCGTCGGCGGCCAACTGGCGCATGACCTCCAGCACTTCGTTGATCATCTCGGGGTCGAGGGCCGAGGTGGGCTCGTCGAAGAGCATCACCTTCGGGTTCATCGCCAGGGCCCGGGCGATCGCGACGCGCTGCTGCTGGCCGCCGGACAGCTGGGCCGGGTACTTCGCGGCCTGGGCGCCGACACCGACCCGGTCCAGCAGCTCGCGGGCGGTCGCCGCGGCCTTGTCCCTGGCGATGCCGCGGACCTTCACCTGGCCGAGGACCACGTTCTCCAGCACGGTCTTGTGGGCGAACAGGTTGAAGCTCTGGAAGACCATGCCGACCTCGGCCCGCAGCCGGGCCAGCTCCCGGCCCTCGGCGGGCAGCGGGCGGCCGTCGACGGTGATCGTCCCGGAGTCGATGGTCTCCAGCCGGTTGATCGTCCGGCACAGCGTGGACTTGCCCGAGCCGGACGGGCCGATCAGGACGACCACCTCGCCCTGCTGGATCTCCAGGTCGATGTCCTGGAGCACGTGCAGCGCACCGAAGTGCTTGTTCACGTTGCGCAGGACCACCAGTGGGGCGGCGTCGGCACGGGAGTCCTTGTCGAGGCTCGTGGTCATCGCGCCGGCTCCCTCGGGTCGGCCGCCGGGGGGTGAACTCCCTTGGGCGGCAATGGTGGTAGAAATCCGAGGACCGCAACCGGCGGAGTCGCGGCCCTCGGTGGGGTGACCATAGGAGCCCTGACGACGCCACGTCAGCCGATCTGAGCGGAACTTGAGGATCACGATCCGGCCACACGGTCGGCGGGTGCTGTTCACCGGGGGCCGATCCGGGCACAGTGGCAGCGTCCGAGGCCGCGCCGGGCGTGATCGCGGAGCCCCGGCGGGGCCGGGAGCCCCCACCGCCGCCGCCGGCGGAGCCTGGCGTCCGGGCCGTCCCTGGCCCATACTGCGCAGAACCGGGACCTACCCGGCAGGGGGAGCGGCCACGACGCGCGACGGCCGCAGGAGAGACCCCCGGAGAACCGTCCGGGAGAGGAGGAGACACATGCGACTGCTGCTCGTCGAGGACGACGAACGTGTGGCCGCCGCGCTGGTCGCGGTCCTGGGCCGGCACGGTTTCCAGGTCCGGCACGCCCGCAGCGGCCACGAGGCGCTGGACGCGCTGGTGCCGGACGGCAACGAGCCCTACCGGGTGGTCCTGCTCGACCTCGGCCTGCCCGACCGGGACGGCTTCGAGGTCTGCAGCCGGATCCGGGCCGGCAGCGGCGTCCCGGTGATCATGGTGACCGCGCGCGCCGACATACGCTCCCGGATCCACGGCCTCAACCTCGGCGCCGACGACTACGTGACCAAGCCCTACGACATGGGCGAGCTGCTCGCCCGGATCCACGCCGTGGCCCGTCGCGGCGCCGCCCCCGCCGCCGTCGGCGTGCCCGCCCCGGACGCCGTCCCGCAGCAGCGCGGCCCGTTGGAGTCCCGCGGCATCGTGATCGACCGCGAGCGCCGCCGGGTCAGCGTCGACGGCCGGGACGTCCCGCTCACCCGCAAGGAGTTCGACCTGCTGGCGCTGCTCGCCCAGAGCCCCGGCGTGGTCTACCGCCGCGAGCAGATCTTCAGCGAGGTCTGGCGCAGCGGCTGGGAGGGCAACGGCCGCACGCTGGAGGTGCACATCGGCTCGCTGCGCACCAAGCTCGCCCTGCCCGGCCTGGTCGAGGCCGTCCGGGGCGTCGGCTACCGCCTGATACCCGAGTGCCCGGCCGCCGCCGACACCGTGCCCCCGGCCCGCTCGGAGCACTGACCGCACGTGCGCACCCGCCTGCTCGGCATCCTGCTCGCGCTGATGCTCTGCGTGCTCGCCGCGCTCGGACTGCCGCTCGCGGCGGCGTTCGCGGCCGCCGAGCAGAGCCGGGTGGTCGTCGACCGGCTCGACGACGCGGCCCGGTTCGCCCAGGACCTGCCGACCTCCGGCGTCTCCGGCCTGGAGTCGGCGCTCAAGGGCGAGCCGCAGCCCGCCCCCGGCGACCGCAGCCGCCGGCACGCGCTGGACGCCGAGGTGGCGCGCTACCACGAGCTGTACGGGGTGCGGATCGGCATCTTCCAGCGCGACGGCATGCCGCTCGCGGTGGCGCCGGCCGACTGGCGGGTGCCCTCCGGGGGCTGGGCCGACCAGGCCTTCCAGGAGGCGCTGGACGGCCGGCGCAGCCACAACCCGCCGCAGGTGTGGCCGTGGACCCCGGACCGCACGCTCACCGTCGCCACCCCGGTGGTCCGCGACGGCGACGTGGTCGCCGTGGTGCTCAGCGAGTCCCCGACCGGTGCGCTGCGCACCCGGGTGGTGCGCAAGTGGCTGGTGATCGGGGCCGGCGAGGCCGCCGCGATGATCGTCGCGGTGCTGCTCGCCGCCCGGCTCACCGAATGGGTGCTGCGCCCGGTCCGCACCCTGGACCGGGCCACCCACGACATCGCCACCGGCCGGATGAACGCCCGGGTGGCGCCCGGCGGCGGGCCGCCCGAGCTGCAGCGGCTCGCCCGCTCGTTCAACGAGATGGCCGACCACGTGGTGCTCGCCCTGGACCAGCAGAAGGCCTTCGTCGCCGACGCCTCGCACCAGCTGCGCAACCCGCTGGCGGCGCTGCTGCTGCGGGTCGAGCTGCTGGGCCTGGAGCTGCCGGAGGGGCACGAGGAGGAGCTCGGCGGGGTCCGCGAGGAGGGCGTCCGGCTGGCCCGGGTGCTGGACGACCTGCTGGGGCTGGCCACCGCCGAGCACGCCCGACCCGAACCGGAGCCCACCGACCTGGCCGTGCTCGCCCTGGAGCGGGTGGACGCCTGGCGGCCGCTGGCCGGGCAGCGGGGGATCGAGCTGGCCTGGGAGGGCCCGGCGCTGGCGCTCGGCCTGGCCGACCCGATCGGCTTCGGCAGCGCGCTGGACGCGGTGCTCGACAACGCGCTGAAGTTCGGCCCGCAGGGGAGCCGGGTGCGGGTGCTGGTCGCCGTCCGGCGCGAGGAGGTCGCGGTGACCGTCTCCGACCAGGGCCCCGGCCTCACCGAGGAGGAGCTGGCCCGGGCCGGCGACCGCTTCTGGCGCAGCCAGCGCCACCAGAACGTGGACGGCTCGGGCCTCGGCCTGTCGATCGCCCGCACCCTGCTCGGGGCGGCCGGCGGCTCGCTCACCTTCGGCACCGCGACCCCGTGCGGCCTGGCCGTCACCCTCGCGGTGCCCCGGGCCGGCCGCAAGAAGGCCTGGTCAAGGCCTGGTCAGGGCTTCACCGAGCGGTAGTAGCGGGCGGCGCCCTCGTGCAGCGGGAGCGGGTCGGTGTAGACGGCGGTGCGCAGGTCGACCAGCTGGGCGGCGTGCACCTGGGCGCCGATCTGGTCGCGGCTGTCGATCACCGCCCGGGTCATGCCCTGGACCAGGTCGGCGTTCACATCGGCCCGGGTGATCAGCAGGTTGGGCACGGCGACGGTGGCGACCGTGTCCTGGGGCTCGGCGTTCGGATAGGTGCCCTTCGGCATGGTGGCCGCCCGGTAGGCGTCCGTCCCGCCGCCCTCGGCCAGGTGGATCGCCTCGGCGAGGTCGCCCAGCGGCACGATCCGGATCCGGACGTGCTCGGACAGCTCGGTGAGCGCGTTGGTCGGCAGGCCGCCGGACCAGAAGAACGCGTCCAGCCGGCCGGCCCGCAGCTCGTTCGCCGCGTCGCCGATGCCCAGGAAGGCCGGTTCGATGTCGCGGTCCGGATCCAGCCCGGCCGCCGCCAGCAGCCTGCGGGTCACCAGGTTCACGCCGGAGAGCGACTGGCCGACGCCGACCCGCAGGCCCTTGAGGTCGGCGGCGCGGTGGACCGGGGAGCCGGCCGGCACGACCAGCTGCAGGTAGTCGTCGTAGAGCCGGGCGATGGCCCGCAGCTTCTCCCGGCCGGGGCCGGTGTACTGGGCCACGGAGTCGGCGGTGGCGATCGCGAAGTCGTCCCGGCCCGAGGTGACCCGGGCCAGGTTGTCGATCGAGCCCTCGGAGTTGTCCAGCTCCAGCCGCACCCCCGGCATCGCCTTGGCGAGGTGGGCGTCCAGCAGCTGTCCGTAGCGGTCGTACACCCCCTGCCTGACGCCGGTGGCCAGCCTGGTCTCGCCGCGCGGGTGGCCGGTCGGCCCGCTCGCCGACAGCCACCAGCCGCCCAGGCCGGTGACCACCAGCACCAGCGCCAGCACGATCCGCCACAGCGGCCGGCGGGCCGCGGCGCGGAGGCGGGAGGGGGCGCTGGGGGTCATGCAAGGGATAGTGCCAGGCGCGTGCGGAGAACGGGAGGGAAAACCTCTTCCGGGGTGCCCGTACCCTGGTTGAGTGAGCGGTGACATCGGATCGAAGAGCTACAAGGTCGTCACGTACGGCTGCCAGATGAACGTCCACGACTCCGAGCGGCTCTCCGGGCTGCTGGAGGACGCGGGGTACGTCAAGGCGGGGCAGGACGGCGACCCCGACCTGGTGGTGTTCAACACCTGCGCGGTGCGGGAGAACGCCGACAACAAGCTGTACGGGAACCTCGGGCAGCTGGCCCCGGTCAAGACCCGCCACCGGGGCATGCAGATCGCCGTCGGCGGCTGCCTGGCCCAGAAGGACCGCGACACCATCGTCCGCAAGGCCCCCTGGGTCGACGTGGTCTTCGGCACCCACAACATCGGCCACCTGCCGGCCCTGCTGGAGCGCGCCGCGGTCGAGCGGAAGGCCCAGGTCGAGATCCTGGAGTCGCTGGAGACCTTCCCCTCCACGCTGCCCACCCGCCGGGAGTCCGCCTACGCCGCGTGGGTCGCGATCTCGGTCGGCTGCAACAACACCTGCACCTTCTGCATCGTCCCCGCGCTGCGCGGCAAGGAGGAGGACCGCCGTCCGGGCGACGTCCTCGCCGAGATCGAGGCGCTGGTCGACGAGGGCGTCATCGAGGTCACCCTGCTCGGCCAGAACGTCAACGCCTACGGCTCCGACCTGGGCGACCGCGAGGCCTTCTCCAAGCTGCTGCGCGCCGCCGGGCAGATCGAGGGCCTGGAGCGGATCCGCTTCACCTCGCCGCACCCGCGCGACTTCACCGACGACGTGATCGCCGCGATGGCCGAGACCCCGAGCGTGATGCACCAGCTGCACATGCCGCTGCAGTCCGGCTCCGACCGCGTCCTCAAGGCGATGCGCCGCTCCTATCGGCAGGAGCGCTTCCTCGGCATCATCCGCAAGGTGCGCGAGGCGATGCCGGACGCGGCCATCTCCACCGACATCATCGTCGGCTTCCCCGGCGAGACCGAGGAGGACTTCGAGGAGACCATGAAGGTCGTCCGCGAGGCCCGCTTCACCAACGCCTTCACCTTCCAGTACTCCAAGCGCCCGGGCACCCCCGCCGCCGAGATGGACGGCCAGATCCCGAAGGCGGTCGTCCAGGCCCGCTACGACCGGCTGATCGCCCTCCAGGAGGAGATCTCCTGGGAGGAGAACAAGAAGCAGGTCGGCCGCACCCTGGAGATCCTGGTCGCCGAGGGCGAGGGCAAGAAGGACGACCGCACCGACCGGCTCTCCGGCCGGGCGCCGGACAACCGGCTGGTGCACTTCACCCGGCCCGCCGAGCCGGTCCGGCCGGGCGACACGGTCACGGTGGAGATCACCTACGCCGCCCCGCACCACCTGCTGGCCGAGGGTGCGGCGCTCGCGGTGCGCCGCACCCGGGCGGGTGACGCCTGGGAGAAGCGCCAGGCCGGGCCCGCCGCCAAGCCGGCCGGCGTGATGCTGGGCCTGCCGTCCATCGGTGCCCCGGCGGCGCTGCCGCCGGCCGTCCCGGCCGGCGGCGCCTGCTGCGGGGACTGACCACCCCGTCGCCGCGTGAACGGCCCGGTGGGACCGTCCGGTCCCGCCGGGCCGTTCCGCGTTCTTCGTTAGAGTGATCCACATGCTGGTTGCCGCCGCCGTCTGCCCCTGTCCGCCGCTGCTCGTCCCGGAGGTCGCCGCCGGGGCGGCGGCCGAGCTGGAGCCGCTGCGCGCGGCCTGCGACGAGGCGCTCGGGGTGGTGCTCGCGGCCGCTCCGGAACTGCTCGTGGTGGTCGGCGCCGGGCCGCAGGCCGAGGTGTGGACCGAGGGCGGGGCCGGGTCGTTCCACCGCTACGGCGTGCCGCTGGTCGCCCCGCTGCCGGGCGGCCGGGCCGAGGGGCCGGAGCTGGCGCCCTCGCTGACCGTCGGCGCCTGGCTGCTCGGACGGGCCGGGGTCACGCTGCCGACGCACGCCTGCGCGGTGCCGGCCGACGCGCCCGCCGACCGGATGCTCGGGCTGGGCCAGGGGCTGGCCCAGCTGGCCGACCGGGTCGGACTGCTGGTGATGGGGGACGGCAGCGCCTGCCGGTCGCTGAAGGCGCCCGGCTACCTGGACGAGCGCGCCGAGGGCTTCGACGAGGCGCTCGCGCGGGCGCTGGGCTCGGCGGACACCGCGGCGCTGGCCGCGCTGGACGCGGGACTGGCCGCCGAGCTGAAGGCCGAGGGCCGGGCGCCCTGGCAGGTGCTGGCCGGCGCCGCCGAGGGCGCCGGCCTCACCGCGCGGCTGGGCTACCAGGACGCGCCGTACGGCGTGGGGTACCTGGTCGCCTCCTGGAGCTGAGCCGCCGGGCCGGTCAGGCGGGCGGGGTGCTGCCCGGCCCGGTGCCGGGAGCGGCGTCGGGGCCGGTGCCGGGGTCCTCGGGCTTGTGCGCGAAGTCGTCCACGGCGCCCTTGGCCTTGCTGGTGCCGTGCTCGATCTTCTCGGTGTACTTGCCCTTGGTGGCCTTGTCGATCGCGCCGCCGGCCTTCTCCACCGCGCTCCCGATCTGATCGCTGTGCTTGCCGGCGAACTCGCTGGCCTTGTCCTTGAGCTCCTCGGCCTTGCCCTTGAGGTTGTCCATCAGACCCATGACGCCTCACCGTTCCTCTCTGTCTCTCTCACAACGTCCGTCAGGGCGGAACCGTTCGCAACGGGACGGACCCGTGGAAACCGGGTGCAACCGGCCGGGCCGCCGGCGGGCCGGCGTTCCCTGGCAGACTTGACCGGTGAGCAGCTCCACCACCGCCCAGTCCGTCCGCCCCCGCGTCGTGTCGGTCGTCGGCGCGACCGCCGCCGGAAAGTCCGACCTGGCCGTCGCCCTGGCCCGCGCCCTCGACGGCGAGGTGATCAACACCGACTCGATGCAGCTCTACCGCGGCATGGACATCGGCACGGCCAAGCTCACCGAGGAGGAGCGCGGCGGCATCCCGCACCACCTGCTGGACATCTGGGACGTCACCGAGGCCGCCAGCGTGGCCGAGTACCAGCGGCTGGCCCGGGCCGGGATCGACCGCCTGCTCGCGGCCGGCCGCACCCCCGTCCTGGTCGGCGGCTCCGGGCTGTACGTCCGGGCGGCGATCGACGAGATGGAGTTCCCGGGCACCGACCCGGCGGTCCGGGCCCGGCTGGAGGAGGAGCTCGAGCAGGCCGGCCCGTACGCGCTGCACCGGCGGCTGGCGGAGCTGGACCCGGCGGCGGCCGAGGCGATCCTGACGAGCAACGGCCGGCGGATCGTCCGGGCGCTGGAGGTCATCGAGATCACCGGGCAGCCGTTCACCGCCAACCTGCCGAGCAACACCGCCGTGTACGACGCGGTGCAGATCGGCGTCGCGGTGCCGCGTCCCGAGCTGGACGAGCGGATCACCCTGCGGGTGGACCGGATGTGGCGGGACGGGCTGCTCGACGAGGTCCGGGAGCTGGAGAAGGTCGGGCTGCGCGAGGGGCGGACGGCCTCCCGGGCGCTCGGCTACCAGCAGGTGCTCGACCACTTCGCCGGTCTGTGCACGCAGGACGAGGCGCGCGCCGAGACGGTCCGGGCCACCAAGCGGTTCGCCCGCCGGCAGGAGTCCTGGTTCCGCCGGGACGACCGGATCCACTGGCTCGCGCGGCCGGCCGGCACCGACCCGGTGGAGCTGCTGGACCGCTCGCTGGAGCTGATCGACCGTCAGGAATCCGCCGTCCGGTAGGCGCTTTCCGGCCATCGGGCGGTGCAGTTGCGCGCGCAGACGGCCGTGCAGGACGGCATGGCGGTCACGGCCGGATCACGTGATGGCCACGGATCACCCGTCGGCCCCGGTCAGGCCCGGAACGCCACTCTGGACATGCCATCATCGGTGTCATAAGGGTCGGCCCGGGCGGGCCGACCGTGCCCGGCCGCGAGTCGCACTCGTGTCGAACTGTCAGGGGAGGCCGCGTGTCCACGGGTACCGGCCCCGATACCGGCCGGAGCGCCAGGTCCGTGAACGGGGCGCCCGGCGACGGTGGCGGCGCCACGGCGCGGGCCGGCGGACTCGACGCCTCGACGCTGCCCGACCTGCCGGTGCTGCCCGGTCTCGACGCGCCCACCTCCTACGCGGTCGCGCTGCCGGTCCTGGACACCAATGCCCCCTCCGGCGCGGTGCACGAGCGGGAGATCCGGCCGCGCCGCCGGCTCCGCTGGTGGCAGACCCTGCCGATCGCCCTGGTGGCCACCGCCGGCTCGCTGATGTTCGCCTTCCCGCTGGCCTTCGGCTCGGCCGGGGCGGGCTCGGCGATGATCGGCATGCTCGGCCTGCTGCTCACCGCGGCCTCGCTCGGCTGGGGCGCGATGGCGGCCCGGCACGCGGGGTACAAGTGGCCCGGCCTGCCGCGCCGCGGCACCGGCGAGCGGGCCGGGTGGAAGGCGATCGTGATCTACACGCTGATCGTGCTGGCCGCCTGCGCGCTGGCCCTGTACCGGGTCGTCCGGCTGTCCGGACGGTAGCCCGCCTCCGGGCCCTCCCGGCGCGGCCGGCCGGCCGCTGCTCCGGCTCCTGGTCCGGCCCGTCCGCGGGATGGAACCGGAGGGCGGGGGTCCGGTGCTCCTCGGTACCATCGGGAGGGTGACCGCATCCTCCGCGCAGCCCGCCGGCCTCCCCTTCCTCAAGGGGCACGGCACCCAGAACGACTTCGTCATCCTCCCCGACCCGGACGGCCGGCTGGCCATCGGCCCCGAGGCGGTGGCGGCGCTGTGCGACCGCCGGTCGGGCATCGGCGGCGACGGGCTGCTGCGCGTGGTGCGCTCCGCCGCCGACCCGGTGGCGGCCGACCAGGCCGACCGCGCCGAGTGGTTCATGGACTACCGCAACTCCGACGGCTCGATCGGCGAGATGTGCGGCAACGGCATCCGGGTCTTCGCCCGCTACCTGGTCGGGGCCGGGCTGGCGAAGCCGGGCGAGCTGCCGGTGGCCACCCGGGCCGGCCTGCGGACCGTGCGGGTCGCCGAGGACGCCGAGGACGGCACGCCCGGCGAGATCACCGTCGACATGGGGCGCGCCCTGCTGCCCGGTCCGGACGGGATCGAGGTGGCGGTCGGCGGGCGCAGCTGGCCGGCCCTGAACGTCAACATGGGCAATCCGCACGCGGTCGCGTTCGTCGAGAGCCTGGAGCACGCCGGCGAGCTGCGCACCGCGCCGCCGGTGAGCCCCGAGGGCGTCTACCCGCAGGGCGTCAACGTCGAGTTCGTGGTGGACCGCGGACCGCGGCACGTCGCGATGCGGGTGCACGAGCGCGGCTCCGGCGAGACCCGCTCCTGCGGCACCGGCGCGTGCGCCGTCGCGGTGGCCGCCGCCCGGCGGGACGGCGCGGACCCCGCGGTCACCGGCGAGGCCGTGACCTACGCGGTGGACGTGCTGGGCGGCCGGCTGACGATCACCGAGTACCCGGACGGCCGGGTGGAGAAGACCGGCCCGGCGGTCATCGTCGCCCGCGGCGAGCTGGACCCGGCCTGGTCGGCGCTGGTCCGGGGGGCCTGATCCGCCGTCACCCGGCGGTGTCCGCCCAGATGTGCGGGCCCGGTCGCGGCCGACCCGCGTTTCCCCCGTTCCTCCGGGATCGAATCCCCCCGTTCGGGTGATACCTATGACGGACGGGAAGCGGGGCCCCGCGGAACGTGCTCTGCTCGGTAGCATGGACCACCGGGTCGGCCCACGCCCCCGGTACCGCTGCCGGAGGTGCCGATGACCATCGAAGCCGGGCAGCCCCTGGCGGGGCAGCCGACGTCCGCACGGCAAGCCGGGCCCAGGCGCCCGCTCGGCGGGTTGGGCCGGGCCGCGCTCGGCCGCGCCGGGCGCGCCGCGCTGCTGGCCACCGGCCGCCCGCCGGTGCCGGACGCCCTCGAACCGCTGGTCCAGGCCCACCGCAGACACCACCCGCAGGCCGACCTCGGCCTGCTCGGGCGCGCGTACCGGCTGGCCGAGGAGAGCCACCGTGGCCAGAAGCGCAAGAGCGGCGAGCCGTACATCACCCACCCGCTGGCCGTCACCGTGATCCTGGCCCAACTCGGCGCCGGGACGACCACCTTGGTCGCCTCGCTGCTCCACGACACGGTCGAGGACACCGAGTTGACGCTGGACCAGGTGGCCGAGGGGTTCGGACCCGAAGTCGCCTATCTGGTCGACGGGGTGACGAAGCTGGAGAAGGTCGACTTCGGTGCGGCGGCCGAGGCGGAGACCTTCCGCAAGATGCTGGTCGCCACCGGGGACGACGTCCGGGTGATGGTCATCAAGCTCGCCGACCGGCTGCACAACATGCGCACCATCCGGCACATGAAGCCGGCCAGCCAGGTGCGGATCGCCAAGGTCACCCGGGACGTGCTGATCCCGCTGGCCGAACGGCTCGGCATCCAGGTGCTCAAGGCGGAGCTGGAGGACATCGTCTTCGCCACCCTGCACCCCGAGGAGCACACCCGCACCCGCGCCCTGCTCGGCCGGCACGAGACCGGGCCGGACACCCTGCTGGCGCCGTTCGCCCGGAGCCTGGCCCGCCAGCTCGCCGAGGCGGGGATCGCGGCCGAGGTCACCGTCCGCCCCCGGCACTGCGTCTCGCTGCACCGGGTGCTGCTCAAGCGGGCCGCCGCCCCCGGGCCGGACGGCAAGCCGCAGGGGCCGCAGCCGGCCGACTTCGGACGGCTGCTGGTGGTGGTCGAGGAGAACGCCGACTGCTACGCGGTGCTCGGCGAGCTGCACACCTGCTGGACCCCGCTGCCGGGGGAGTTCAAGGACTTCGTGGCCGCTCCGAAGTTCAACCTCTACCAGTCGCTGCACACCGCGGTGGCGCTGGCCGGCGGCGCGGTGGTCGAGGTGCTGGTGCGCACCCGCCGGATGCACGAGGTCGCCGAGACGGGGGTGGTCGCGCTCGGCGACCCGCGCCAGCCCGGGACCGGCGGCGACCAGGGCCGGGACGAGCTGGACCGCACCGACCCGGCCCGGCCCGGCTGGCTCTCCCGTCTGCTGGAGTGGCAGCAGGAGACCCCGGACCCGGACGCCTTCTGGTCCGCGCTCACCGCCGACCTGGCCGGGGACCGCGAGATCACCGTGGTCACCGAGCGTGGCGAAACGCTTCAGCTCCGGGCCGGCGCCACCTGTGTGGACGCCGCCTACCTGCTTGGCGAGGAGACCGGCCACCGCTGCATCGGGGCCCGGGTGAACGGTCGGCTGGCCGTGCTCTCCACCGTGCTCCACGACGGCGACCGGGTGGCCATCCTCACCGAGGAGGCCGCAGGACCGGCGCCCGAGTGGCTCGCGTACGCCCGCACCCCGGGCGCCCGGCTGGCCATCGAGCGCTGGCTGGCCGACCACGCGCCGCGCCGCCCGGTGGTGCGCACCGGCCCGTCCGCCGGGCAGCCCGCGCCGCCGGACCGCCCGGTCGCGGCCGGCCGGCCCGCCGCCCCGGTCACCGTGGAGGGCCGCCCCGGGGCGCCCGTCCGGCTGGCCCGCTGCTGCACCCCGGTTCCGCCGGACGAGATCGCCGGCTACCCGATCCGCGGCGGCGCGGTCGCCGTGCACCGGGCCGGCTGTCCGGCGGGGGAGCGGATGCGGGCCGACGGGCGCGCCGCCCTGGAGGTCCGCTGGCGCCCCGGCGGCGCCCCGGCGGCCGGCTACCGGGCCACCCTGCGGGCCGAGGCGCTGAACCGGCCCCGGCTGCTGGCCGACCTCACGGCGGCGATCTCGGCGGAGGGCGTCGGGATCGTCTCGGCCGAGGTGGAGCCGCCCCAGGAGCTGCGGGTGCGGCACACCTACACCGTCGAGCTGCCGGACCCGGCCGTGCTGGCCGCCGTGCTGCGGGCCATGCTGCGGGTGTCCGGGGTGTACGACGTGGAGCGCCCGCACGCCCCGGCGGGCGCCGGCCCGGGCCGCGCCCCGGCGGGCCGAGCGGCGCAGGACCCGGCGGCCGCACCCGCGCCGCCGGAGGAAAAGCGGATGACCCGCACGCCCCGGCGTGCGACCATCATGGGGAATTCACGGCCGGACCGCGGCGTTGCCCGGGCGGAGGAGTCTCAGCCCGACCCGCGGCCCCGAGGGGTAGCTCACACCTCGCCCGAGTGGTAGACGGGGCGGCAGCTGGGCAGACTCCGGGTACGACCGTCCGTACGGTCGTGCGCAGGCCACCCGTTTCCAGCAGCCAAAGGACAGAATGACCTCCACGTCCGACACCCGCGACCACGCCGACGCCCAGCGCCGCTTCGACGGTCTGCGGGCGGAAGCCCTCATGGACGAGGACCTCGCGGCCATCGACGAGGACCTCGGCCACCACTACGACGGCGACCAGTACGACCGCAGCGAGCGCGCCGCGCTCCGTCGTGTCGCCGGCCTCTCCACCGAACTCCAGGACGTCACCGAGGTCGAGTACCGCCAGCTCCGACTGGAGCGCGTGGTGCTCGTCGGCGTCTGGACCGACGGCACGCTGGAGGAGGCGGAGAACTCGATGGCCGAGCTCGCCGCACTGGCCGAGACGGCCGGCTCCGAGGTGCTGGACGGTGTCATCCAGCGCCGCGACAAGCCCGACGCGGCCACCTACATCGGCTCCGGCAAGGCGCAGGAGCTGCGCGACATCGTCGCCTCCACCGGTGCCGACACCGTGGTCTGCGACGGTGAGCTCACCCCGGGCCAGCTGATCCACCTCGAGGACGTGGTCAAGGTCAAGGTCGTCGACCGGACGGCCCTGATCCTGGACATCTTCGCCCAGCACGCCAAGTCCCGCGAGGGCAAGGCGCAGGTCTCGCTCGCCCAGATGCAGTACATGCTGCCGCGGCTGCGCGGCTGGGGCCAGTCGCTCTCCCGGCAGATGGGTGGTGGCGGCTCCGGCTCGTCCGGCGGCGGCATGGCCACCCGCGGTCCCGGTGAGACCAAGATCGAGACCGACCGGCGCCGGATCCGCGAGAAGATGGCGAAGCTCCGCAGGGAGATCGCCGACATGAAGAAGGGCCGCGACACCAAGCGCCAGGAGCGCAGGCGCCACCAGGTGCCGTCGGTGGCCATCGCCGGGTACACCAACGCCGGCAAGTCCTCCCTGCTCAACCGGCTCACCGGCGCGGGCGTGCTGGTGGAGAACGCGCTGTTCGCCACCCTCGACCCGACCGTGCGCCGGGCGCAGACCCCGAGCGGCCGGGTCTACACCCTGGCCGACACCGTCGGCTTCGTCCGGCACCTGCCGCACCACCTGGTGGAGGCGTTCCGCTCCACCATGGAGGAGGTCGGCGACGCGGACCTCATCCTGCACGTGGTGGACGGCTCGCACCCCGAGCCGGAGACGCAGCTGGCCGCCGTCCGCGAGGTCGTCGTCTCGGTCGACGCGCAGAACGTGCCGGAGATCGTGGTGATCAACAAGGCCGACGCCGCCGATCCGCACGTGCTGCAGCGCCTGCTGCGCCGCGAGCCGCACGCGATCGTGGTGTCGGCCCGCACCGGCGAGGGCATGGACGAGCTGCTCAAGCTCATCGACGACGAGCTGCCGCGCCCGGCCGTCGAGGTACACGCGCTCGTCCCGTACACCCAGGGCGCGCTGGTGTCCCGGGTGCACGCCGAGGGCGAGCTGCTCGGCGCCGAGCACACCGGCGAGGGCACCCTGCTGCATGCCAAGGTGCCGGCCGAGCTGGCCGCCGAGCTGGAGCACTTCGCGGTGGCGCTGACGCCGCAGGGCTGAGCCGCGCCGTGCGAACGGGCCCCGGTTCCCTCCCGCGAGGGGGAACCGGGGCCCGTCCCGTGTCCGGCGGCTACTTCTTCTTCGCGATCCAGTCCAGCGCCTGCTTGGCGACCGTCTCCAGGTACGGCCCGCTCAGCGAGGTGTGCTCCTGGGTGCCGATCGAGGTGTTGGAGACCAGCGCGAGCTTCCCGTCCGGCATCGGCGCGAACCAGCCGCCGCCGCTGGAGCCCTGGGTCATGTTGCAGCCGATGGTGAGCATCGAGGGGCGCTTCGGGTCGAAGGAGAGCCGGGTCGGCTTCCCGCCCTCGCACTTGTAGAGCTCCTGGCCGTCGAACGGCTTGTAGAGCGGGTAGCCGATCGCGGTGACGGCGATCTTGTCGCGCGGCGCGTCGAACCAGACCGGGACGGCCCCGCCGACCGTCTCCTCCAGCGACTTGCCGCTGTCGCTCTGGTTGCTCACCCGCATGATCGCGAAGTCGTACTGGTTCGCCGCGTCACCGGTGCCGCCGCCCTCGACCAGCCACTGCGGCGAGGTCACGACGTCCTTGGCCCACCAGGTGCCGAGCGGCGCCAGCTCGGCCAGCGGGGCCTTCTTGCCGCCGCTGGAGGCGCCCGAGTTGTTGTAGGCCGGGACGAAGACCAGGTCCTTGAAGTAGCTGCCGCCCTTGCCCGGGTGGACGCAGTGGCCGGCCGTCCAGACCAGGTTGCTCTTCCCCGGGTGCGCCGGGTCCTGGATCACGGTGGCCGAGCAGTTGCCGCGGCCGCCCTCGGCCGAGAAGAAGACCTTCCCGGAGGGCTGCTTGGTGTACGGGCGCGGCACCGGCACGGCCTTGACCGTCGGCGGCTCGGGGTCGGTGACCCCGGTGTCGTCGGCGGGCTTGGCGGTGGGCGGCGCCGGGTCGGCGGGCTTGGAGTCGCCCATCTTGTCCGGGTTCCAGAAGTCCTTGACGATCGGGTTGTTGAAGACGTGCTTGGACGCCCAGTTGTCCCAGTCCTCGAACTTCCACTTCGTCAGGTCGTCCCAGCTCTTCGGCAGGCCCTCCAACAGGCCGGTCGGCAGGCCCGAGGGCAGGGTGATGCCGCCGATCACGCCACTGCCGCCCCCCGCGGCGGTGGCGGAGGCGGTGGCGCCGCCGGAGGGCGGTGGCGCGGCGGTGCCGCCGCCCGAAGGCCCGTCCGGGCCGCAGGCGGTGACGGCGAACAGGGTCCCCGCGGCGAGGACCGCCGCCGCGGCTGACCGGTGGATCGCTGGCATGGTGCTGTCCCCCTGGTAGTTCGGTGTGGGCGGCGGACCGCCGTGCTGGAGTCTGCCACTGGTCATCTGGACGGCCCCGGGCGGCCCCGGGTTCCGGTCCCGGGCGAGGGTCACCGATCCGTGACGCGGGGACGGGCGGCCGGTCCGCGCGACGGCCCGTGTTCCCTCCGGGACGTGCACAATCACCGATCTTCACTCGGACGAGTGAGCGGTCCTTGTGATCACCCCTCAGGGATAGGTAACCCTTACCTGACGCGACGGTGCGAGCGCTCGCCAGTTCCCTCCACCCCCTGCGCGTCGGTACTCCACGCGCATCAAGGAGCAGCATTGAGCACCGCCCTGACCGGAGCCCCGCTCCACGTCCCGGCCCCCCGCCCCGCCCCCGCCCCCACCGCGACCGCCCCCACCGCGGGCCCGGCCCCGGCGCCGTCCGACCGGCTGCTCCACCCGGACCCGTCCGTCGCCGCCGAGCAGGCCGCCCTGGAGGCCCTGCTGCGCTGCTGGGCCCGCGAGACCGGCGCCGCCCCCGGCCCCGACGGGTACCTGCGGATCGCCGTCCTCGGCGGAGCCGCCCGGCTCTCCGCCCCGGTACGGCACTGGTCGCCGGCCGGCTGGCACCGCTTCGGCCCGGCCACCCTGGCGGCCGGCGAGGGGACCGCCGACGCCCCGGTGGACGCCGTCACCACCGCCGCCCTGCTCGCCGCCGCGGCCGCCGACCGGCCCGACCCCGGACAGGTCGCCGACCTCGCCGCCCGGGTCGCCGACTCGGTGGTCCGCACCGCCGACATCCTCGCCCACCACCGCGCCGCCACCGCCCCGCTGCCCGGCGGCCCCGAGCGCTCGGAGTTCCTCGCCGCCGAGCAGTCCCTGCTGCTCGGCCACCCGATGCACCCCACCCCGAAGAGCCGCGACGGCCTCGGCCCCGCCCAGAGCGCCGCCTACTCGCCCGAACTGCACGGCTCCTTCCAGCTGCACTGGTACGCCGTCGACCGCGACCTGCTCGCCGCCGGCTCCGCCGTCCCCGAGAGCGCCGACCGGATCACCGCCCGGCTGCTCGACGACCCCGCGCTGCTGCCGCCCGGCACCGCCGCCCTGCCGCTGCACCCCTGGCAGGCCCGCGAACTCGCCCACCGCCCGGCCGTCGCCGAGCTGCTCGCCGAGGGCCGGCTGCACGACCTCGGCCCGGCCGGCGACCCCTGGTACCCCACCTCCTCGGTGCGCACCGTCTACCGGCCCGGCACCCCCTGGATGCTCAAGCTCTCGCTGGGCCTGCGGATCACCAACTCCCGGCGGGAGAACCTCCGCAAGGAGCTCCACCGCGGCCTGGAGATGCACCGGCTGCTGGAGAGCGGCCTCGCCGACGAGTGGCGGGCCGCCCACCCCGGCTTCGACATCGTCCGCGACCCGGCCTGGATCGGCGTCGACCACCCCGGCCTCGGCGACCCGGGCGGCCTGGACACCGTGCTGCGCGCCCAGCCCTTCGCCCCGGGGGAGCGCGCCTACTGCGTGGCCGGCCTGGTCGCCGAACGGCCGCACGGCGCCCGCGGCGCAGACCCCGTCCCCTCCCGGCTCGGCGACCTGCTGCGCGCGCTCGCCGCCCGCACCGGCCGCCCGCTGCCGACGGTGACGGCCGAATGGTTCCTGCGCTACCTGGACGCCGTCGTGCTGCCCGTCCTCTGGCTGGACGGCGTGGCCGGCATCGCCCTGGAGGCCCACCAGCAGAACAGCCTGGTGCTGCTGGACGCCGCCGGCTGGCCGGAGGGCGGCCGCTACCGCGACAACCAGGGCTACTACTACCGGCTCGGCGCCGCCGACCGGCTCACCGCCCGGCTGCCCGGCCTCGGCGCGCGCAGCGACACCTTCCTCGACGACCCGGTGATCGACCACCATTTCGCCTACTACCTGGGCATCAACCACGTGCTCGGGCTGGTCGGCGCACTCGGCTCCCAGCAGCTCGCCGACGAGGCCGTCCTGCTGGCCGCGCTCCGGCGCTTCCTGACCGGGCCCGCCGTCACCGCCACCGGCTCCGCGCTGCCCGGCCTGCTGCTGGACGCGCCGACCCTGCCCTGCAAGGCCAATCTGCTCACCCGGATCCAGGGCCTGGACGAACTGGTCGGCCCGGTCGCCACCCAGTCCGTGTACGTCGACATCCCCAACCCGGTGGCCGGCGCGTGAGCGGCCCCGGGGGCACGGCCGCGCCGGGCACGGGCGAGGACCCGGCCCGGTGGGGCGCCATGCCCACCGCCGCCGGGGAGTTCCGGCTGCGCGGCGTCCGGCTCCCGGCCGACCTCGGGCTGCTCACCGGCTGGATGAACGACCCCGAGGTCGCCGCCTTCTGGGAGCTGGCCGGCCCGCCCGCCGTCACCGAGCGGCACCTGCGCGGCCGACTCGACGGCGACGCTCACAGCCTGCCCTGCCTCGGCCTGCTCGACGACACCCCGATGAGCTACTGGGAGGTCTACCGCGCCGACCTCGACCCGCTCGCCGCCCACTACCCGGCCCGGCCCCACGACACCGGCCTCCACCTGCTGCTCGGCCCCGCCACCAGCCGCGGCCGGGGTCTCGGCGCCGCCCTGCTCGCCGCCCTGGCCGACCGCGTCCTGCGTGAACGGCCGCGCTGCGAACGGGTGGTCGCCGAACCCGACGTCCGCAACCGGCGCTCCGTCCGCGCCTTCCGCCGGGCCGGCTTCCGGCTCGCCGCCGAACTCGACCTGCCCGGCAAGCGGGCCGCCCTGATGGTCCGCGACCGCACCCCGCACCCCGCCTAGGACTGCACCCGCCCCATGGACACCTCAGCACCCCCGCCCGGGCCGTACGACCTGCTCGGCGTCGGCATCGGCCCGTTCAACCTCTCGCTCGCCGCGCTCGCCGAGCCCGTCCCCGGCCTGCGCACCCTCTTCTGCGACCGGCGCCCCGAGTTCCGCTGGCACCCCGGGATGCTCGTCGACGGCGCCCGGATGCAGGTGCCGTTCCTCGCCGACCTGGTCTCCCTGGTCGACCCGACCAACCCGTGGTCCTTCCTCAACCACCTGCGCGAGCAGGACCGGCTGTTCCCGTTCTACTTCACCGAACGCTTCCAGCTCACCCGCCGCGAGTACGACCACTACTGCCGCTGGGCCGCCGAGCGGCTCGCCAACTGCCGCTTCGGCACCGAGGTCACCGCCCTGCACTGGGCCGGCGACCGGTACCGCGCCGAACTGCGGGCGAGCGCCACCGGGCGGGTGCGCACCGTCGAGGCGCGCAACGTCGTCCTCGGCGTCGGCACCCTGCCCGTGCGGCCCGCGGCCTTCGCCGCCCTCGACGGCCACCCGCGGGTCTTCCACTCGGCCGACTACCTCGACCGGCGCGACGGCCTGGCCGGGGCCCGGGACATCACCGTCGTCGGCAGCGGGCAGTCCGGCGCCGAGATCTTCCTCGACCTGCTGCGCCGCCACGACGGCGACGGCGTCCGGCTGCGCTGGCTCACCCGCACCCGGGCGCTCGCGCCGATGGAGTACTCCAAGCTCGGCCTGGAGCACTTCACCCCCGACTACACCCGGTACTTCCACGGCCTGCCCGGGGGCGTGCGCGACCGCCTGGTCGAGGCCCAGTGGCAGCTGCACAAGGCCGCCTCCGCCGAGACCCTCGCCGAGATCCACGACCACCTCTACGCCCGCACCGTCGGCCGGCCGGTCGGCGACGCACCGGTCGAGATCACCCCCGGCACCGCCGTCACCGACGCCCGCTCCGGCCCCTGCGGCGGGTTCGAACTCGACTGCCGGCACACCGACTCCGCGACCGAGCACGTGCTGCGCACCGACGCCGTCGTGCTCGCCACCGGCTACCGCGCCGCCCGCCCGGCCGCCCTGGAACCGCTCGCCCACCTCGTCGACTGGGACGCCGCCGGCCGCTACCGGGTCGACCTCGACCACCGGGTGGCCACCCTGCCGGAGGTCACCGGCGGGCTGTACGTGCAGAACGGCGAGCTGCACACCCACGGGGTGGGCGCCCCCGACCTCGGCCTCGGTGCCCACCGGGCCGCGGTGATCCTCAACGCCGTCACCGGGCGGACCGTCCACCGGCTGCCGGAGCGCACCGCCTGGACCGGCTTCGCGCCGCCGCCGCCCGCCCCCGTCCCCGCACCCGCACCCGCCCGTCCCCGACCCCAGGAGCCGACCCGTGCCGCAACCGCCGGCCGCTGAACCGCCGCTGTACCTGCCGCCGCAGCTCACCGCCGGGCACTGGCAGCGGGCCGGCCGCGCGCTGCTGGCCAAGATGCTCGGCGAGTTCGCCTACGAGGAGCTCGTCACCCCCGTCGAGACCGGCGCCCCCGGTGCGTACGTGCTCAAGCTGCCCGGGGCCGAGTACCGCTTCACCGCCCGGCGCGGCGCCTACGACAGCTGGCTCGTCGACCCCGGCTCGGTCGGCTGCGACGCGCCCGGGGGGGCCGACCCGCTGCGCTTCCTCGCCCACGCCCGGCACACCCTCGGCCTGCGCGGCGACACCACCGGCCACCTGCTGCGCGAACTCACCGCCACGCTGACCGCCGACGCCCACCTGCTCGCCACCGGGCTCACCGCCGCCGAGCTGGCCGACCTCGGCCACACCGAGCTGGAGGGCCGGCAGGGCGGCCACCCGTGGATCGTCCCCAACAAGGGCCGGATCGGCTTCTCCGCCGCCGACGCCGCCCGCTGGGCGCCCGAGGCCCGCACCCCGCGCGCGCTGCCCTGGATCGCCGTCCACCGCCGGCTCGCCGAGTACCGGGGCGTGGCCCGCCTCGCCGACCCCGCGCAGCTGTACCGCCGCGAGCTCGACGACCCGGACGCGCTGCGTGCCCCGCTCGGCGCCGCCGCCGCCGACTACCTGCTGCTGCCGGTGCACCCCTGGCAGTGGGACGAGACGGTGCTGCCGCTGTTCGCCCCGTGGATCGCCTCCGGCGAGATCGTGCCGCTCGGCACCGACGGCGACCTCCGGCTGCCCCAGCAGTCGATCCGCTCGTTCTTCAACGAGAGCCGCCCGGAGCGCTGCACCGTCAAGCTGCCGCTCGCCATCCTCAACACCCTGGTCTGGCGCGGCCTGCCCACCGAGCGCACCCTGGCCGCGCCCGCCGTCACCGCCTGGATCCACGGGCTGCGCGACGCCGACCCGTTCCTGCGCGACGAGTGCCGGGTGGTGCTGCTCGGCGAGATCGCCTCCGTCACCGTCGACCACCCGCTCTACCGCGAGCTGCCGGAGGCCCCGTACCAGTACAAGGAACTGCTCGGGGCGATCTGGCGCGAGCCGCTCGGCCCCGCCCTGGCACCCGGCGAGCGCGCCCGCACCCTGGCCGCCCTGCTGCAGACCGGCCGCGACGGGCGGCCGCTCGCCGCCGAGCTGATCGCCCGCTCCGGGCTCGCCCCCGCCGAGTGGACCGCCCGGCTGTTCGCCGCGATGCTGCCGCCGCTGCTGCACTTCCTCTACCGGTACGGGCTGGTCTTCTCCCCGCACGGCGAGAACGCCATCGTCGTCTTCGACGAGCGGGACGTGCCGGTCCGGCTGGCGGTCAAGGACTTCGTCGACGACGTCAACCTCAGCGACCGGGACCTGCCGGAGCTGCGCGGCCTGCCCGCCGAGGTGGACGCGGTGCTGCTGCGCGAGGACCCGCAGGGCCTGTGCCAGTTCCTGCACTCCGGGCTCTTCATCGGCGTGTACCGCTTCCTGGCGCCACTGCTGGAGGCACGGACCGGGCTGGCGGAGGCGCAGTTCTGGGCGCTGCTGCGCGCCGAGGTGCTGCGCCACCAGGCGCGCTTCCCGGAACTCGCCGACCGCTTCGCGCTGTTCGACCTGTTCCGGCCACGGATCGACCGGCTCTGCCTGAACCGCAACCGGCTGCTGCTGGACGGCTACGGGGACCGCCCGCACCGCCCGCACGCCGCCCGGCACGGCACCGTGCCCAATCCGCTCGCCGCGGACGGGACGGCGCCGCTGTCCGGACGGCGGGACCGGATTGTCACCCCTGCCCCGTAGGCTGGGAGGGTCATGACGAACGACTCCGAATCCCAGCTCCCCGCCGAGGACGCCGACCCGGCCGGGAGTGCCGCGGACGCCCCGGTCGAGGCCGTCCCCCGCTCCCGCGTCCCCGAGCTGCTGCACGCCGCGGTCGCGGCCGTCGGCGGCGTCGAGCGCCCCGGCCAGCTCCGGATGGCCGAGGCCGTCGCCGACGCCGTCGACCACGACGAGCACCTGCTGGTGCAGGCCGGCACGGGCACCGGAAAGTCCCTCGCCTACCTGGTGCCGGCACTCGCCCACGGCGACCGCGTGGTGGTCGCCACCGCCACCCTGGCGCTCCAACGCCAGCTCGTCGAGCGGGACTTGCCGCGCACCGTGGAGGCGCTCCATCCGGTGCTGCGCCGCCGCCCGCTGTACGCGATGCTCAAGGGCCGCTCCAACTACCTGTGCCTGCACCGGGCCAACGAGGGCACCCCGAGCGACGAGGGCGAGGGCCTGTTCGACCCGGTCGAGGCGATGGGCGGGCCGGCCGGCAAGCTCGGCCAGGAGGTGCTCCGGCTGCGCGACTGGGCGGACGAGACGGAGACCGGCGACCGGGACGACATGACCCCGGGCGTCTCCGACAGGGCCTGGGCCCAGCTCTCGGTCACCTCCAAGGAGTGCCTGGGCGCCAGCCGCTGCGCGTACGGGCAGGAGTGCTTCGCCGAGAAGGCGCGCGAGCGGGCCAAGCTCGCCGACGTGGTGGTCACCAACCACGCGATGCTCGCGATCGACGCGATCGAGGGCGCGCCGGTGCTGCCCGAGCACGGGCTGCTGATCATCGACGAGGCCCATGAGCTGGTGAACCGGGTCACCGGCGCGGCCACCGCCGAGCTGACCGTCGGCGCCGTGAACCGGGCGGTCAAGCGGGCCGCCCGGCTCGCCAACGAGAAGGCCGTGGACGCGCTGCAGGCCGCCGCCGAGAACTACCACGGCCTGATGGAGACCGCCCAGCCCGGCCGGGTCGAGGAGCTCCCCGAGTACCTCGGGTACGCCGTCACCGCGATCCGGGACGCCGCCCGGCAGGTGATCACCTCGCTCGGCGAGACCAGGGACAAGGGGCTCAGCGACGAGGACGCCGTCCGCAAGCAGGCGATGGCCTCCGCCGAGGCCCTGCACGAGACCGCCGACCGGCTGCTCCAGGACTCCGAGTACGACGTGGTCTGGATCGAGCGCAGCGACCGCTACGGGCTGGGCACCGCCTCGCTGCGGGTCGCCCCGCTGAGCGTCTCCGGGCTGCTGCGCGAGGGCCTGTACAAGGAGCGCTCGGTGGTGCTCACCTCGGCCACCCTCAAGCTCGGCGGGGACTTCAACGGCGTGGCCGCCTCGGTCGGCCTGCCGTCCGAGGCCCGGCTGCCGGACGTCCGCACCCCGGGCGACAACCCGGAGGCGGCGGGCGCGGGCTTCGGCGACGAGCCGGTGCCGCACTGGCGCGGGATCGACGTCGGCTCGCCGTTCAAGTACCCCAAGCAGGGCATCCTGTACGTCGCCAGGCATCTGGCCGATCCCGGGCGGGACCCCGAACGGCCGGACATGCTGGACGAGTTGGCCGAGCTGATCGGCGCGGCCGGCGGGCGGACGCTCGGCCTGTTCTCCTCGATGCGCGGCGCCCGGACGGCCGCCGAGGCGATGCGGGAGCGGCTGGACAACCGGATCCTGCTCCAGGGGGAGGACACCCTGGGCGAGTTGATCCGCGAGTTCGCCTCGGACGCGACCACCTGCCTGTTCGGCACGCTGTCGCTCTGGCAGGGCGTGGACGTGCCCGGTTCGGCCTGCCAGCTGGTGGTGATGGACCGGATCCCGTTCCCGCGTCCGGACGACCCGCTGATGAGCGCCCGGCAGAAGGACGTCGAACAGCGCGGCGGGAACGGCTTCATGGCCGTCGCGGCCACCCATGCGGCGCTGCTGATGGCACAGGGCGCGGGCCGGCTGGTGCGCGCCGCGGAGGACCGGGGCGTGGTGGCGGTGCTCGACCCGCGGGTGGAGACCAAGCGGTACGGCGGCTTCTTCCGCTCCTCGATGCCGGAGTTCTGGTACACCACGGACCGCAACCAGGTGCGCCGCTCACTGGCGGCGATCGACGCCTCGGCGGCGCCGTTGCGACCGGTGGTGAAGCGGGGCTGAGCCGGGCCGGAGGGGCTCCGCGCGGTGAGCGGGGAGCCCCTTCCTGTAGGCGGAGGTCCGGTGGGCTGCCGGGGCGGGTGCCGGCGGGCGTCAGAGGCGGCGCAGGACGGCGACGACCTTGCCCAGGATGGTCGCGTTGTCGCCGTTGATCGGCTCGTAGGCCGGGTTGTGCGGCATCAGCCAGATCCGGCCGTCCTCGCGCTTGAGGCGCTTGACGGTGGCCTCGCCGTCGATCATCGCGGCCACGATGTCGCCGTTCTCGGCGACCGGCTGGCGGCGGACGGTCACCCAGTCGCCGTCGCAGATGGCCGCCTCGATCATCGAGTCGCCGCGCACGGTGAGCGCGAACAGCTCGCCCTCGCCGACCAGCTGGCGCGGCAGCGGGAAGACGTCCTCGACGGTCTGCTCGGCCAGGATCGGCCCGCCGGCGGCGATCCGGCCGACCAGCGGCACGTACGAGGTGGAGGGGCGGCCGGCGGTCTCGGCGGTGTTCGGCCGGGCCACCTCGACGCCGCGGACCTCGTAGGCGCGCGGGCGGTGCGGGTCCCGGCGCAGGAAGCCCTTGCGCTCCAGCGCCATCAGCTGGTGGGCCACCGAGGAGGTGCTGGACAGGCCGACGGCCTGGCCGATCTCGCGCATGGACGGCGGGTAGCCGCGCCGCTGGACCGAATCCCGGATGACCTCGATCACCCGGCGCTGGCGCTCGGTGAGCCCGGCCTCGTCGGTGCGGATGCCGGGCGGCCGACCGGGCGCCGAGCGGGTCGGTGCGGGGTGGGCGTCGTCCAGCACGGGGGAGTGCTCGATGGGCTGGTCCGGAACGCGGCCGACGCCGGAAAGGCCCGGGCCCGGAGGGCGGTGGTCTTCGCTACGGTCCATGCTGACATCCACACTCTGCTGATTCGTGGTGCGCTGCCCCACCTTGAGCTGGGAGTGTTCCTGCACCGGGATGGTGTTGCTTTCGACGGTGTTCACGGCGGCCCCTCTCGACGGCTGTCCTCTCCTTTTTCCAGCCCAACGCACCTCGTATCGAAAGGTTGCGCCAAACACACGTTCGAGTGAATTATTCGGGAGTCGGCTGACTCGATCAAGGCTTTGTTGTACATCGATTAAATGTTCGATCCGAAGGCCTCCCCGGAATCTTAGTCCGGCGCCGACACGCCCGTGCCTCTACTTCCGCCGCAGACCTAGATGTAGTGGCTACAGTCCTCTCCGTGGCCCAGTACTTGTGGTCGAGGCCTCAAGATCGGGTTGCTACCAGTGCCCCGGGATCGCATAGACTCGACCAGTCCGCACGTCCTGCCAGGGAGGGATCCTCAGGTGCACTGCCCCTTCTGCCGGCACTCCGACAGCCGTGTCGTCGACAGCCGGACCACCGAGGACGGCAGCTGCATCCGCCGCCGCCGGCAGTGCCCGGACTGCGGCCGCCGCTTCACCACGGTGGAGACGGCCGCCCTGATGGTCGTCAAGCGCAGCGGCGTCACCGAGCCGTTCTCCCGGGAGAAGGTCATCTCCGGGGTCCGCAAGGCCTGTCAGGGCCGCCCGGTCACCGAGGACGCCCTCGCCCAGCTCGGCCAGCGGGTCGAGGAGTGCGTGCGGGCCACCGGCAACGCCGAGCTCACCACGCACGACGTCGGGCTGGCCATACTCGGCCCGCTCAAGGAGCTCGACGTGGTCGCGTTCCTGCGCTTCGCCAGCGTCTACCAGGCGTACGACGGACTGGAAGACTTCGAGGCCGCCATCGCGGAACTCCGCGCCGAGCGGCCGATCCCCGAGGCGGACGGCACCCCCGTGTCCGCCGCCGCAGCCGCGCCCTAACCGGCCCGGCCCCTTCACCGGCCCCTTCCGGGGTCGGCAGCATCCCCGGCCCTCTCAAGGGCCGACGTGTGCCCGAAAACGGCGCACAGACCATGACAAACCGTGCGTGGTCGGCGAGGACTCCCGCCTGCCCGCACACCGGAAGAGCGAACCAGTCGTGCCCGGATTTTTCGGGGCACTCCGGGCGTTTGCCCAACCAGGAGGAGGAACAGAAGTGACAGACACCACGAGCGGTTCCGCACGCGGGTCGAAGTCCGACAGGTCGGCGGCCAAGGGCGGCGCCGGCAAGGCCCCCAAGGGCGGCCTTCGGATCGGGCGCATCTACACCACTCCTGGCGTTCATCCGTACGACGAGGTCCGCTGGGAGCGGCGTGACGTCGTGATGACCAACTGGCGCGACGGTTCGATCAACTTCGAGCAGCGCGGCGTCGAGTTCCCCGACTTCTGGTCGGTGAACGCCGTCAACATCGTCACGTCCAAGTACTTCCGCGGCGCCGTCGGCACCCCGCAGCGCGAGTGGAGCCTCAAGCAGATCATCGACCGCGTGGTGCTCACCTACCGCGCCGCCGGTGAGAAGAACGGCTACTTCGCCACCCCGGACGACGCCGAGGTGTTCGAGCACGAGCTGACCCACGCCCTCCTCCACCAGGTGTTCAGCTTCAACTCGCCGGTCTGGTTCAACGTCGGCACCAAGCAGCCCCAGCAGGTCTCCGCCTGCTTCATCCTGTCCGTCGACGACTCCATGGAGTCGATCCTCGACTGGTACAAGGAAGAGGGCATGATCTTCAAGGGCGGCTCCGGCGCCGGCCTCAACCTCTCCCGGATCCGCTCCAGCAAGGAACTGCTGTCCTCCGGCGGCAACGCCTCCGGCCCGGTCTCCTTCATGCGCGGCGCCGACGCCTCCGCCGGCACCATCAAGTCCGGCGGCGCCACCCGCCGCGCGGCCAAGATGGTCGTCCTCGACGTCGACCACCCGGACGTCGAGGCCTTCATCGAGACCAAGGTGAAGGAGGAGGAGAAGATCCGCGCCCTGCGTGACGCGGGCTTCGACATGGACCTCGGCGGGGACGACATCACCTCCGTCCAGTACCAGAACGCCAACAACTCGGTCCGGGTCAGCGACGAATTCATGACCGCCGTCGAGAACGGCACCGAATTCGGCCTGCGCGCCCGGATGACCGGCGAGGTCATCGAGACCGTCGACGCGAAGAAGCTCTTCCGCAAGATGGCCGAGGCCGCCTGGGCCTGCGCCGACCCCGGTATCCAGTACGACTCCGTCATCAACCACTGGCACACCTGCCCGGAGTCCGGCCGGATCAACGCGTCCAACCCCTGCTCCGAGTACATGCACCTGGACAACTCCAGCTGCAACCTCGCCTCGCTCAACCTCATGAAGTTCCTCCGCGACGACGACTCCTTCGACGCCCAGACCTTCGCCAAGGTCGTCGAGCTGGTCATCACCGCGATGGACATCTCCATCTGCTTCGCGGACTTCCCGACCCAGAAGATCGGCGAGACCACCCGCGCCTACCGCCAGCTGGGCATCGGCTACGCCAACCTCGGCGCCCTGCTGATGGCCACCGGCCACGCCTACGACAGCGAGGGCGGCCGCGCCCTGGCCGGCGCCATCACCTCGCTGATGACCGGCACCGCCTACCGCCGCGGCGCCGAGCTCGCCGGCGTCGTCGGCCCGTACGACGGCTACGCCCGCAACGCCGCCCCGCACCAGCGGGTCATGAAGCAGCACGCGGACGCCTCGAAGGCCGCCGTCTCCTTCCACGACCTGGACGCCCCGGTCTGGGCCGCGGCCACCGAGACCTGGAACGACGTGCTCCGGGTCGGCGCGCAGAACGGTTTCCGCAACGCCCAGGCCTCGGTGCTCGCCCCGACCGGCACCATCGGCCTGATGATGGACTGCGACACCACCGGCGTGGAGCCGGACCTCGCGCTGGTCAAGTTCAAGAAGCTGGTCGGCGGCGGCTCGATGCAGATCGTCAACGGCACCGTCCCGCGCGCCCTCAAGCGCCTCGGCTACCAGGACGAGCAGATCGAGGCGGTCGTCGCCCACATCGCCGAGCACGGCAACGTGGTCGACGCTCCCGGCCTGAAGGCCGAGCACTACGAGGTCTTCGACTGCGCCATGGGCGAGCGCTCCATCTCCCCGATGGGCCACGTCCGGATGATGGCCGCGATCCAGCCGTGGATCTCCGGCGCCATCTCCAAGACGGTCAACATGCCGGCCTCCGCGACCGTCGAGGACGTCGAGGAGATCTACTTCGAGGCGTGGAAGACGGGCGTCAAGGCGCTCGCGATCTACCGCGAGAACTCGAAGGTCGGCCAGCCGCTCTCGGCCAAGAAGAAGGACGAGAAGGTCGAGGAGGCCCCGGCCGCCCCGGCCGCCGCGGTCGTCGAGTACCGCCCGGTCCGCAAGCGCCTGCCCAAGGGCCGTCCGGGCATCACCACCTCCTTCACGGTCGGTGGCGCCGAGGGCTACATGACCGCCAACTCCTACCCGGACGACGGCCTCGGCGAGGTCTTCCTGAAGATGTCCAAGCAGGGCTCGACCCTCGCGGGCATGATGGACGCCTTCTCCATCGCCGTCTCGGTCGGCCTCCAGTACGGCGTGCCGCTGGAGACCTACGTCGCGAAGTTCACCAACATGCGCTTCGAGCCGGCCGGTCTGACCGACGACCCGGACGTGCGGATGGCGCAGTCGATCGTCGACTACATCTTCCGCCGCCTGGCGCTGGACTTCCTGCCGTTCGAGACCCGCTCGGCGCTCGGCATCCACTCCGTCGAGGAGCGCCAGCGTCACCTGGAGACCGGGTCCTACGAGCCGCTGGAGGCCGAGGAGCTGGACACCGAGACGCTGGCCCAGTCCGCCCCGGTGGCCCCCGTCGCCAAGCCGGCCGCCGCTGCGGCCCCGGCCCCGAAGGCCGCCCCGGCCCCGAAGGCGACCCCGGCCCAGGCCCACAACTCGACCGAGCTGATCGAGATCCAGCTGGGTCTGAACGCCGACGCGCCGCTCTGCTTCTCCTGCGGCACCAAGATGCGCCGCGCCGGTAGCTGCTACCTCTGCGAGGGCTGCGGCTCCACCAGCGGCTGCAGCTGAGCGAGGCCCGCACCTCCCCGCCGAGGTGAGCCACTGCTGAAGGCGGGGCGAGGACACGACGTCCTCGCCCCGCCTTCCGCTTTTTCGTCAACTCGGGTTGACGGCAGGGCGGTGTCAACCTAGGTTGACGGCATGAGCGAGAGCGGAGAGCTGGCGGCGGCGGCCGGCGGCCGGGATCCGGCGGTGGGGCTCCGGGCCGTCCGGGCCCTGCGGGACCTGGCGGACCGGCTGGAGGGTCTGCAGGTCGCGAACGCGCGGGAGCAGGGCTGGTCGTGGCAGTCCATTGCGGCCTGCCTGGGAGTGACCAGGCAGGCGGTGCACAAGAAGTACGCGAAGCGCGGGCTCGGCGGAAGCGGGAAGGGCGGGGACTGAGCGATGTTCGAGCGATTCACCGAGGAGGCCCGGCGGGTGGTCGGCCGGGCCGGGCAGGAGTCGGCGGAGCTGCGGCACGGCCACGTCGGCACCGAGCACCTGCTGCTGGCGATCCTGGCCGAGCCGGAGGATCCGGCCGCGCGGGTGCTGATCGAGGCGGGGCTCGATCACGCCACGGCCCGGCAGTCCGTCCGGAGGCTGCTGGGGGAGGGCGACGACGCGCGGGCGCTGGCCGCGATCGGGGTGGACCTGGACGCCGTGCGCGAGGCGGTGGAGTCCGTGTTCGGGGCCGGAGCCCTGGACGCGCCGTCGAAGGAGGAGCCGCGGCGGCGCGGGTGGCTCCGGTCCGAGGGCCGGGCGGGCCGCGGTCCGTTCACCCCGCGGGGGAGGAAGGTGCTGGAGCTGTCGCTGCGCGAGTCGCTGCGGCTGAAGTCCGGTCGCATCGCGGTGGGCCACCTGCTGCTCGGTCTGCTCCGCGAGGGCGAGGGGCTGGGGGCGCGGGTGATCGCCGGGCACGGCCTGGACTTCGCCGCCGTGCGGCGTGCGGTGGAGGCGGTGACGGGGTGAAGGCGGACGGACGCCGTTGCGCCGCACCGCCGACGACGTGCTCAAGATCGTCGTGGTGATCTGCTCGCGGTTCCCGGGGCTGTCGCTCGCGGTGCTGGCCGAGGAGCTGCGGCCGAGCGGCTCGCTGGTGGTGAACGCGCTGAAGGAGCGTCAGGTCCGGCTGTTCTGAAAAAGAATCGTTTCTCCATGCGGCTGTTCGGCCCCGCCCGGTTCCCTTCGGGTGGGGCCGAACAGCGTCCGGGTCACAACTGGGGCACGCGGGAGTGAAGGGCGCGTTCGGACCTTGGCGGCAGGTGGCCGCTGCGTTACCGTCGTCAGATCGGCCGGCCGCCGCGTCCATGTCGAACGTCGAACTCCGGTACAGCGCAATGTCGTTCTGTCGTACAGCCGAGCGTTCGCGCTCCGGCGAGGAGGACCGCATTGACTCCCACCCCGACCGAGCCGTCCCCGACCGAGCCGCCCCTGACCGCGCCGTCGCCGCTGCCCGCCGCGCCCCGGCGCAGGCGCCGCCCGCTCGCCGCGGTGGCCCTGCTGGCCGCCGCGGCCCTGACCGCTGCCTGCTCCAACAGCTCGGACAGCTCCGGCAGTTCGGGAGGGTCGGGCGGCGGCCAGACCCTGTCCGGTGACTGCGCCACGTACCAGCCGTACGCCGGGCACGGGGGCAAGACCGTGACGGTCTTCGCCTCGATCCTCAGTCCCGAGTCGGACAACCTGGAGAAGTCCTGGGCGGACTTCAGCAAGTGCACCGGTATCAAGATCAGCTACGAGGGCAGCAACGACTTCGAGTCCCAGCTGCCGGTGCGGGTGGGCGGCGGCAACGCCCCGGACTTCGCGATCATCCCGCAGCCCGGTCTGCTGGCGCAGATGGTCAAGAGCGGCAAGGTGGTCAAGCCGCCGGCGCAGACCGTGGCCAACCAGGACAAGTGGAGCCCGGTCTGGAAGACCTACGGCTCGGTCAACGGCACCTTCTACGCCGCGCCGATGAGCGCCAACATGAAGTCCCTGGTCTGGTACTCGCCGAAGGCGTTCAAACAGGCCGGCTACAGCGTCCCCAAGACCTGGGCCGAGCTGACGGCGCTCAGCGACACGATCGCCAAGGCGGGCGGCGGGAAGCCCTGGTGCGGCGGCATCGCCTCCGGCACGGCCACCGGCTGGCCGGCCACCGACTGGCTGGAGGAGGTGGTCCTCGGGTCGTACGGCGGTGAGGTGTACGACCAGTGGGTGAGCCACCAGGTGAAGTTCTCCGACCCGAAGATCACCGCGGCGATGAAGACGGTCGCCGACTGGATGCAGAACCCGGCCTGGGTCAACGGCGGCTACGGCGACGTGAAGTCGATCGCCACCACGACCTTCCAGGACGCGGGCGCGCCGATCCTCACCGGCAAGTGCTTCATGCTCCAGCAGGCCTCCTTCTACAAGGCGCAGTGGCCGAAGGACACCAGGATCGGGCCGGAGGGCGACATCTCCGCCTTCCGCCTCCCCGCGGTGGACCCGTCGGTGCCCAGCCCGGTGGAGGGCGGCGGGGAGTTCCTCGCCGCGTTCGCGAGCCGGCCCGAGGTGCAGGCGGTGCAGAACTACCTGTCCAGCTCCGACTGGGCGAGCAGCCGGGTGCGGACCGCGACCGGCTGGGTTTCGGCCAACCAGGGCGTGGACAAGAGCCTGTACACCGATCCGATCGACCGGCTCTCCGCCGACGCGCTCACCGACCCGTCGGCGACGTTCCGGTTCGACGGTTCGGACCTGATGCCGGCCGCGGTCGGTGCCGGGCAGGAGTGGAAGTCGCTCACCGCCTGGTTCGCCGAGGGGCAGTCGGTCCAGAAGACCGCCGCGGACATCGACGCCGCCTGGCCGCAGTAGCGGCGCGCGGCGCGCAACCACCTGCCGAAGGGCGGTGCGGGGCCACCCACCCGCACCGCCCGCCCCTCCACGGCGGCCCTCCATGGCGGCCCGCCGCGCCCCCGGTCCCGTGTTCCGCCCCGCTCCTCCGGTTCGGCTTCCCCCGCTCGGTTCTCGGTTCCCTCCCCGTTCCGCCCTCCGTTGGGAAAGGACGTCCCGCCATGTCCCTCTCCGCCGGCGCCTGGGGCGACGCGATGGTCAAGTTCGGCAACAGCTTCGGAGCGATCGCCGGCTTCCTCGGCATCCTGTTGCTGGTCTTCCTGGTCGCCGGACGCGCCTCCGGCCGGATCGCCCGCCCGCTGGCCGTGCTGGTCCTGCTCGGCCCCGCGGTGGTGCTGCTGCTGGTCGGCCTGGTCGCGCCGCTGGTCCGCACGGTCTACCTGAGCCTGTACAGCGACGACAGCAGCCGGTTCGTCGGCGGCGAGAACTTCGGCTGGGCGTTCACCAGCGACTCGGTGCGCGACGTGCTGGTCAACACCCTGCTCTGGCTGGTGGTCGCGCCGCTGGCGGCCACCGGGCTCGGCCTCGTGCTGGCCCTGCTGGTGGACCGGATGCGCGGCCAGGCCGTCTACAAGTCGCTGATCTTCATGCCGATGGCGATCTCGCTGGTCGGCGCCTCGATCATCTTCAAGTTCGTCTACGAGTCGCGCGATCCCTCGCAGCAGCAGATCGGCCTGCTCAGCCAGGTGGCGATCGCCCTCGGCTGGGACGATCCGCCGAACTGGATGCTCTCCCAACCGCTCAACACCTTCCTGCTGATGGCCGTCATGGTGTGGGTGCAGACCGGCTTCGCGATGGTCGTCCTGTCGGCGGCCATCAAGGCGATCCCGGACGACGTCACCGAGGCGGCCCGGCTGGACGGCGCCCAGGGCGTGCGGCTGTTCTGGTACGTCACCGTGCCGATGATCCGCACCACGGTGGTGGTGGTGCTGACCACGGTGATGATCACCACGCTGAAGGCCTTCGACATCGTCCGCACCATGACCGGGGGCAACTTCGGCACCCAGGTGCTGGCCAACGAGATGTACTCGCAGTCCTTCGTCCAGTTCAACACCGGGCGGGGCAGCGCGCTGGCGGTGATCCTCTTCCTCGCGGTGCTGCCACTGGTCGCCTACAACATCCTCCAGCTGCGCAAGGAGCGTGCGGTCCGATGAGCGTACGGCGCGACGGCAACGCCGTCCGGAAGGCCTTCTCCTCCCCGCTCGCCTCGGTCTTCGTGATCGCGGTGACGGTGCTGTGGACCGTTCCCACCGTCGGGCTGCTGGTCACCTCGCTGCGTCCCAAGCAGGACGTCACCGCCGACGGCTGGTGGAATGCCCTGCTCCATCCGGACCTCGGCCTGGACAACTACCACACGGTGCTGTTCGAGGGCGGCTCCGGCGTCTCCACGGGGCTGATGCCCTTCCTGGTCAACTCGCTGGCGATCAGCGTGCCGGCCACCCTCTTCCCGCTGGTGCTGGCGGCGATGGCCGCGTACGCGCTGGCCTGGGTGCGGTTCAAGGGCAGCGACACGCTGTTCTTCGTGGTGTTCGCGCTCCAGGTGGTGCCGCTGCAGATGGCGCTGCTCCCGCTGCTCCAGCTGTTCTCCGGCGGGGCCCACCTGGGTCCGCTGACCGTCCTGCCGGCGCTGGACCTCAAGGGCACCTACGCGCCGGTCTGGCTGGCGCACACCATGTTCGCGCTGCCGCTGGCGATCTTCCTGCTGCACAACTTCATCGCCCAGCTGCCGCGCGACCTGATGGAGGCGGCGGTGGTGGACGGCGCCTCGCACTTCAAGATCTTCCGCTCCATCGTGCTGCCGCTCTGCACCCCCGCGCTGGCCTCGTTCGCGATCTTCCAGTTCCTCTGGGTCTGGAACGACCTGCTGGTGGCGCTCACCTTCGCCGGCGGCACGCCGGAGGTGGCACCGATGACGGTCCGGCTGGCGCAGCTGTCCGGCTCCTTCGGCGGGCGGTGGGAACTGCTCACGGCGGGGGCGTTCCTGTCGATCGTGATCCCGCTGGGGGTGTTCTTCGCGCTCCAGCGGTACTTCGTGCGCGGCCTGCTGGCCGGGTCGGTCAAGGGGTGACCCCGATCCGCCCAAGGCCCGGCGAGGCCTTGCCCAAGGGGACGTCAGGGTTCACGCCGTCCGATGGCGAATGTGGCGATTTCGTGGACACGGCCGACGGGCAACCGGTACACCGTTAAGGGGAGTTGGCCGAGGTGACACAGGGGGGCGGTCATGGCGGACGCGGGTACCGGCATACGCGCACGGGCGGGGACGGGCGCGGGCGGGGGCGGCGCGTGGTGGCGACGGACCGTGGGCCTGCTGGCGGCGCTCGCCACGGCGGCGGCGCTGGCCGCCGGGCCGGGCGCGGCCCCGGCGGCGGCCGCCACCGCCACGCTGGGCACGACCGAGGTCGGCGCCGCCGTCGACACCGCGGACTCCCACTACCTCAACGCCTCGCGCTATGTGACCGGTTCGTCCGGCGGCACGGTCAGCAGCATCTCGGTGTACGTGGACAGCGTGGATGCCGCGCCCGACAACTCCTTCCAGACGGCGATCTACCAGGACAACGGCGGCAGCCCGGGGGCCCTGCTGGCGAGCAGCGCCACCGCGACCCTCACCGGGCCGGGCTGGAACAGCGTCCCGGTGGCGGCCACCCTGGCCGCCAACACCCCCTACTGGCTGGCCTACAACACCAACGGCTCCGGCCCGTCCGTCAACAACCTGCGCTACCGCCCCGGCGGCACCAGCGCCTACGGCAACGGCGGGCAGCCGTTCGGCAGTTGGCCGTCCACCGCGGGCCCGGTCACCACCGGCGCCACCAGCTTCTCGATCTACGCCGCGTACACCGCCGAGGTGGCCCCGCCGCCCCCGGCCCCGGGCGCCGGGCCGGGCGCTGAGGGGCCGGTCCTGCTGGTCACCAGCCAGGCCAACCCCTACACCCGCTACCTGGCGGAGATCCTCAAGGCGGAGGGCCTGAACGCCTACCGCCAGGTGGACATCTCCGCCGTCACCAGCGCCGTGCTGGCCTCCGCCGACGTGGTGCTGCTCGGCGAGACGCCGCTCACCGCGGCCCAGGCCAACCTGTTCACCAGCTGGACCAACGGTGGCGGGCAGCTGGTGGCGATGCGCCCCGACAAGCAGCTCGCGCCGCTGTTCGGGCTCACCCCGACGGCCGGCACCCGCGCCGACGCCTACCTCAAGGTGAACACCGGCGCCGCGCCCGGTGCCGGGATCACCGGCGACACCATGGGCTACCACGGCGCCGCCGACCTCTACACGCTGAACGGGGCCACCGCCGTCGCCACCCTGTACGCCGACGCGGCCGGCGCCACCGCCAACCCGGCGGTCACCCTGCGCGCGGCCGGCGGCGGCCGGGCCGCCGCGTTCAGCTACGACCTGGCCAAGTCGGTGGTGCTGACCCGCCAGGGCAACCCCGCCTGGGCCGGCCAGCAGCGCGACGGCGTCGACGGCTACGAGGCCAGCGAGATGTTCTTCGGCACGGGCGGCCAGCCGGACTGGAACGACCTGGACAAGGCGCTGATCCCGATCGCCGACGAGCAGCAGCGGCTGCTCGCCAACCTGCTCACCCAGCTCGCGTCCGGCGACAAACCACTGCCCCGGTTCTGGTACTTCCCGCGCGACGTCAAGGCCGTCGTGGTGATGACCGGGGACGACCACGGCGTCGGCGGCACGGCCGGCCGCTGGGACGGCTACCTCGCGCAGAGCCCGCCCGGCTGCTCCGTCGCCGACTGGGAGTGCGTCCGCGCCTCCTCGTACATCTACACGGACGACCCGCTCACCCCGGCCCAGGCCAAGGCGTACAGCGACCAGGGCTTCGAGATCGGGGTGCACGTCACCACCAACTGCCGGCCCTGGGGCAGCAGCTCGGCCCTGCAGGGCTACTACCGCGACCAGTTGGCCGCCTGGCGGGCCAAGTACCCGAACCTGCCGAACCCGTCGAGCAGCCGGACGCACTGCGTGGAGTGGGACGACTGGGCCACCCAGGCGAAGACCAAGCTGGCCAACGGGATCCGGCTGGACACCGACTACTACTTCTACCCGTCGAACTTCACCCAGGACCGGCCCGGCTACTTCAACGGCACGGCCCAGATCATGCGCTTCGCCGACACCGACGGCAGCGTGATCGACGAGTACCAGGCGACCACCCAGCTCACCGACGAGTCCGGCCAGTCGTACCCGGGCACCGTCACCACCCTGCTCGACGCCGCGTACGGCGCCCAGGGCTACTACGCGGCGCTGACCGCCAACCTCCACACCGACTTCGCCGCCTCCGCCGCCTCGGACGCGGTCGTCGCCGCCGCCAGGGCGCGGGGCGTGCCGGTGGTGTCCGGCCGGCAGATGCTCACCTGGCTGGACGGGCGCAACGGCTCGGCGTTCACCAGGCTGGCATGGCACCCGAGCGCGTCGGGCGGGGGCTCGCTGACCTTCGACATCACCGGCGGGGCCACCGGGCTGCGCGCCATGCTGCCGTTCAACGCGGCCGCCGGCACGCTCACCGGCATCACCTCCGGGGGCCGCCAGGTGCCGTACCGGGTCGAGACGGTCAAGGGCGTGGCGTACGCGTTCTTCGACGGCGCGGTGGGCTCGTACACGGCCGACTACGGCCACGACGACACCGCGCCGACGGTGCTCGGCACCACCCCGGCGGCCGGTGCGAGCGGTGTGGCGCCGGGCACGGCGGTGCGGTTCTCCTTCGGCGAGCCGCTGGACCCGGCGAGCGTGACCGGCGGGTCCGTCACCCTGCGGCCCGCGGCGGGCGGCGCGGCCGTCGCCGGGACGGTCGGCTACGACGCGGCGGCGGCCGGCGTGGTGTTCACCCCGGGCGCCCCGCTGGCGCTGACCACCGGGTACACCGCGACCGTCCAGGGCGTCCGGGACCTCGCGGGGAACGCGTTGGCCGGGCCGTACAGCTTCTCGTTCACCACCGGGGGAGCGGAGCCGCGGACGATCGGGAACCCGGCGGTGGGCTCGCTGATCGACGACACCGACTCCAACCACCTGAACGGCAGCCGGGTGACGACCGGCGCCGAGCCGGTGGCGCTCACCTCGCTGAGCGTGCACGTCGGTCCGGTCGGAGCGGCGCCCGGCAACCAGTACCAGCTGGCCGTCTACACCGACGAGGGCGGCTCCCCGGGGGCGCTGGTCGCCCGTACGGGGACCGGCACGCTGACCGCCAACGCGTGGAACTCGCTGCCGGTGGACCTCACGCTGAGCGCCGGCACCTCGTACTGGTTCGTCTACAACAGCAACGGGGCGAGCTCCACGGTCAACAACATGAACTACTCGACGGGCGCCACCGGGCAGGGCGCGTACAGCAACACCGTGGTGCCGTTCGGGACGTGGCCGGCGGACTTCGGGCCCTCGGTGAAGGACTCGTTCCAGTACTCGCTGTACGGGACGTACTGACCGCGGAGCGGGGCTGACCGGCGCTCAGGGGAGCGGCGGGACGCCGGACCCGGCTCTGTCACAGGGGTGCGACAGAGCCGGGTCCCGGTATTTTTGAACTTGTTCAGAATGGTCTACAGTCGGCTACGGCCGCGGTGCCCGGCGCCTTCACCGGTGTGGTTCCGCGTGTCCGTCGGCGGACCGCCCGGAGGGTGGCTTCCGCACGTCCACCCGACCATCGAGGGGGAAGCCATGTCCGGATTCAGCACGCCCGCGGCGGACGGAGCGCCGCCCGGCGGCGCCGCCGGGGTCGGCCCCGGTGCCGCGCCCGGTGCCGGTGCCGCCGCCGGGCCGTACCGGGCGCCCGGGGTGCCCGTGCCGCAGCCGTTCGCGTGGTTGGGGCCCGGCGACCCGGACCGCAAGGCCCCGGCCACCGGCCGGACGGTGCTGGCGGCGGTGCTGACCGGCGTGCTCGCGTCCTGGCTCCTGACGGACGGACTCGGCGTCAACCTGCTGCTCTGCGCCGCGCTCACCGCCGTCGGCGCGGGCATCGCCGCCCGCACGGTCGGCCGCCGGCTCCGCGTCTGGACCGTCGTGTGGAGCGTGCTCGCGCTCGCCCTGCTCGCCGTCCCGGCGCTGTACGAGGCCGGCTGGCCGGTGCTGCTGAGCACGGTCTGGGCCGTCGGCCTGGCCTCGCTCGCGCTGCACGGCGGGCGGCGCTGGAGCGGCGTCCTGCTCGCCCTGCCGGGCCTGCTCTGGCAGCTCGTGCCGGCCCTGGGGTGGGCCCGCAGGGCCGTGCGCGGCCGCGGTGCGGCGGGCCGCGACCGGGTGGTGCCGGTGCTCAAGGGGGGCCTGGTGGCGGCCGTGCTGCTGGCCGTGTTCGGCGCCCTGTTCGCCAGCGCCGACGCGGCCATGGCCGACGTCCTCGGGAGCCTGGTGCCCAGCCTCGACCTCGGCGAACTCCCCGCCCGTGCGGCCCTGTTCGTGCTCGGCCTGGCGACCGCGCTGGGCTTCGCCCACATCGCGGCCGGCCCGCGCCGCTGGGACCGCACGCCGGTCCTGCCGGGCCGTGCCAGGGGCCGGCTGGAGTGGGCGCTGCCGCTGGCCGCGCTGAACCTGATGTTCGGCGCCTTCGCGGTGGTCCAGGCGATGGTGGTGCTCGGCGGCGGGGAGTCGGTGCTGCAGCGCACCGGGATGAGCCGCTCCGAGTACGCCCGGCAGGGCTTCTGGCAGCTGCTGGTGGTCACCGTGCTGACCCTGGTGGTCGTGGCGGTCGCCAAGCGCTGGGCGCCGCGCGCGACGGAGGCCGACCGCCGGCTCGCGCGGCTGCTGCTGGGGGCGCTCTGCCTGCTCACCCTGGTGGTGGTGGCCTCGGCGCTCGGGCGGATGTGGTTCTACGTGGACGCGTCCGGGCTGACCACGCTGCGGCTCTGGGTGCTGGCCGTCGAGTTGTGGCTGGGCGTGGTCTTCCTGCTGCTGATCGCGGCGGGCCTGACCCCGTCGGCCGACTGGCTGCCGCGGGCGGTGGTGCTCAGCGCGGCGCTGGCCGCCGCCGGGTACGGGCTGATCGGCCCGGACGCGCTGGTCGCGGAACAGAACGTGGCCCGCTTCGAGCGGACCGGGCAGATCGACCTGCGCAACGTCCGCGACCTCTCGGCGGACGCCGTCCCGGCCCTGGACCGGCTGCCGGGCGACTACCGGACCTGCGCGCTGAACGTCGTCGCCGCCGAGCTGGAGCAGGCCGGGCCCACCCCCTGGTACGCCGCCAGCCTGGCCGGGGCGCGGGCCCGGGACATCCTCGCCGAGCGCCCGGCGGCCGACCGCCTCGTGGGCGAGGAGTACGCCTGCGACCGGATCGGGTTCCACCACGGCTACGGCTTCGGGGGCTGAGCCCGGTCGGGGGATCGTCGGGCCGGAGGGGGACGGCCAGGGGCCGGTCGGGAGCGCGCTGCTCCCGACCGGCCCCTGCCTGTGCGGTCCGCCTCCCCCGGGCGGGCGGCCGCTCAGTGCATCGCGACGCCGGAGGTGTCCGACGGCAGGTCGGCGGCCTTGGCCTTGACCACGACGGCGGCGACCACGAAGGCGATGCCCGCCATCACGGCGCCCACGATGAAGCCGTGCGAGATGCCCTGTGCGAGCACCTCGTTGGCCGCGGTGGTCCCCTTGGGGAACTCCTGCTTCTCCACCAGCCAGGCCTTCTGCTCCGGCGTGGCGGTGGCCATGAAGCCGGGCAGCTGAACCTTGGCCTCGCTGGTCGCGTAGTGCGCGAACACCGTGGTCAGGATCGACAGGCCGAGCGAACCGCCGATCTGCTGCATGGAGTTCAGCAGGCCGGAGGCGGCGCCGGTCTCCTGGCCGGACACGCCCGCGACCGAGAGCAGCATCACCGGGACGAAGATCAGGCCCATGCCGAAGCCGAAGACCACCGTGGGGCCGAGGATGCCGTCCACGTAGCCGCTGTCCGCGTTCATGAAGGTCAGCCAGGAGAGTCCGATGGTGACCAGCAGTGCGCCACCCGCCATGAACGGCTTCGGGCCGTACTTGACCTGCAGGCTGGAGGCGAGCTGGGCGGCCACGATGATGGCCGCGCTGATCGGCATGAACGCGAAGCCGGCCTTCAGCGGGCTGTAGTCGAGCGGTCCCTGCACGAAGAGGGTGATGTAGAAGAAGATGCCGAACATGGCGGCGGCCACGCAGAGCATCATCACCAGGCCGCCGGTGCGGTTCCGGTCGGCGAACAGCTTCAGCGGGGTGATCGGCTGCTCGGTACGGGTCTCGATGACCACGAACGCGGCCAGCAGGATCAGACCGGCGGCGAAGGAGCCGATCGTCAGCCCGTCCGACCAGCCGTCCGACGCCGCGCGGATGAAGCCGTAGACCAGGCCGACCAGGCCGAGCGTCGAGGTGAGCGCTCCGGGCAGGTCGAAGCGGCCCGGGTGGCGCTCCGACTCGGCGATGTAGCGCGGCGCGGCGACGGCGATCAGCACGGCGATTGGCACGTTGACGAAGAAGACCCAGCGCCAGTCGAGGTACTCGGTGAGCACACCGCCGGCGAGCAGGCCGATCGCGGCGCCCGAACCGGCCACCGCGGAGAACACGCCGAAGGCCCGGTTGCGTTCGGGCCCCTCGTCGAAGTTGGTGGCGATCAGGGCGAAGGCGGTCGGCGAGCAGATCGCCCCGCCGATGCCCTGGAGCGCGCGGGCGGCCAGCAGCATGCCGCCGTCCTGCGCGAAGCCGCCGAGCAGCGAGGCCAGGCCGAACAGCAGCGTGCCCGCGATGAAGACCCGGCGCCGGCCGAGGATGTCGCCCGCGCGCCCGCCGAGCAGCAGCAGGCCGCCGAAGGTCAGCGTGTAGGCGTTGATCACCCAGGACAGGTTGGTGGTGGAGAAGTCCAGCGCGTCCCTGATCTGCGGCAGGGCGATGTTCACGATGGTGGCGTCGAGCACCACCATCAACTGCGAGGCCGCGATGACGGCCAGGGTGATGCCCTTGTTCGGGCCGTTGCCGCCTCGCGGTGGAGAGTTCTTGCTGAGCGTGTCGGAGATAGCCAAGTTGATGCCCCCTGCTGGCTATTGCTTCGTATGCCGCGGACCCGGAGGTCCGGCTCGGCCGGCGGCGTCCCGCGGGCTATGAAGGAACGGTATCGTTCACTACTGTGGACAATAGCGCTGAATAGTTTATGAACGCAAGCGTTCCTTAGGGTTGGTGACGATGGATCAGTTGGTGCGGCGGCAGGCGGCGGACCGCTCGGACCGCCTTCCGGCCGGCGCGGCGGAGCAGCCGGAGGCCGAGTCCGCGCGGCCCTCCTGCCCCGTCCAGGTCGTTGCCGAGGCCCTGGGCCGGCCGGGGCGGCGGCGGGGGAAGGAGCTGGAGGCGGCGATCTTCGAAGCGACGCTCGATCAGCTCACCTCCGGCGGATTCGCGCGGCTGACGATGGAAGGGGTCGCCGCTGCGGCGCGGACCGGGAAGGCCGCGCTCTACCGGCGCTGGGCGTCCAAGGTGGAACTGGTCATCGACGCCCTGGACGCCACTCTGCCACGCCCCACCGACACCCCCGCCCTCGGGTCCGCCCGAGCGGAACTGCACTACCTCGTCGAGAGTTTCGTCGCCGTCGCGCGCTCCCGGGCGGGCGGTGCGATGAGCGCGGTGATGGCCGAGCTGGACCACGAACAGGCGGAGCTGTTCAAGGACTTCATGGCCCAGCGGATGCTGGGGCCGACCAAGGGCGTGATCCTGGACATCCTGCGCCGGGGCGCCGAGCGCGGCGACGTCCGGCCCGGCGCGGCCACCCCGGTGGTCGCCGACGTCGTGCCGGCGATGCTGCTCTACCGGATCAAGGTCTGCGGCCGCCAGGTCGGCCCCGAGTTCGTCGACCAGCTGGTCGACGAGGTGCTGGTGCCGCTGATCAGGCCCTGAGGCGGGTGGGCCGGGCCGGGCCGATGGCGGCGTCGGCGTCGGCGTCGGCGTGCGAAGGCCCGCCCCGGGTGCGCGGGCGGGTGGCATAGGCTGGAGTCCGACCAGCTGAACGGACCCCATCATGCCCATCGTCCCGCCGACGCACTCCGTCGAGCGCTCGCTGCGCCGCGCCGGTGCCAAGGTCGTCGTCGGCCTCGACGAGGTCGGGCGCGGAGCCTGGGCCGGGCCGGTCACCGTGGGTGCGGCCGTCACCGGCCTGCGCCGGCCCCCGGAGGGGCTGACCGACTCCAAGCTGCTCACCGAACTCCGCCGCCGGGCACTCGCGCCCGTGCTCGCCGACTGGGTCACCGCGTACGCGCTCGGCCACGCCTCGGCGCTGGAGTGCGACGAGCTCGGGATGACCGCCGCGCTGCGGCTGGCCGCGGTCCGCGCCCTGGAGGCGCTCCCGGTGGAGCCGGACGCGGTGATCCTCGACGGCAAGCACGACTACCTCGGCGGCCCCTGGCGGGTGCGTACGGTGATCAAGGGCGACCAGTCGTGCATCTGCGTGTCCGCCGCCTCGGTGCTCGCCAAGGTCCACCGCGACGGTCTCATGGCCGACCTCGGTGAGGCGCACCCCGAGTTCGGCTTCGCCGACAACGCCGGCTACCCGTCCCCGGTCCACCGGGCGGCGCTGGAGGAGTTCGGGCCGACCGAGCACCACCGCCTCTCCTGGTCCTATCTCGACGGGCTGCCCGAGTGGCGCCACCTGAAGCGGATCCGGACGGTTCCCGGATCCGGCGGGGCGGGCTCCGAGGAGTCCGTCGGAGAGCAGCTCGCACTCGGTTTCTGACGGTACGTCTGGAAACTTCCGCAGTGGCCCGCGGGGCCCACGGTGCCCAATAGGTGGGGCGCCCGTGCGCGTCCGACCGGCATTTGATAGATATCCGGGTATGCCTGTCTTCCCCGAGGAGCCGGAGATTAACGAGAGCCTCCCGGGCCCCGGCGTTCCCAGCCCCCGTGAGTCGGACGCACAAGCCCTCCGCGCGCCAGCCACCGGCGGCGCGACCGCCGCCGTGCCGTCGGCCGCCGGTGCCACGCCGGCCCCGGTGCCGGGCCCCCGCCCCGCACCGCCGCGGCCGGCGCCGCGTGCGGCGGCCTCGCGTGCGGACCGTCCGGGGCCTTCGCCGCGCCCGAACCCGATCCCCAAGCCCAGCCCTCCGCGACCCGCGCCCCGCCCGGCGTCGGTCGAGGTCCGGTACGTCCCCGCTGCCGAGGCGGAGGCGCTGGACCGCGCGGACGAGACCGTCGACCTGCTGCTGGACGGCGGCCGTGACCCCGGCGCCGTCCTGGTGCTGACGGTCGGCTCGGCGCACCCCTGGCAGCAGCACGAGCTCTCCTTCGGTGAGGAGCGCTACTGGGCGCAGCTCGCCGAGGGCGGCGACGTGTTCTACGCCGACGCCGAGCTGACCCGCCCGGTCCGCCGCCCGGTGGTCGTGCTGGTCGTCAACGGCGGCCCGGCCGACCGCGCCGCGACGGCGTACGCCAAGGCGCTGCAGCACGCCGAGACGCTGCTGGTGGTCTGCGGCGGAGCCGACCCGACCACCGCCGGCACGCCGCTCGCGGCCGTCGGCGCCCGCGCCCGCCGCAAGCTGCCCGCCTGAGACCCGCTGCGACCCGTCGCGGACCCGTCGCCCTGCGGCGGCTCCGCGGGTCCTGGCGTCACGGGACCCGACGACCGCCCCGGCCCGGTGCCTCTCCTGGTGCCGGGCCCCGGCGTTTGCGGTGGTTCGCCGGTGCCCGGGGAGGCCCGGGGTCGCGGGTGCCCGGCGCGGGCCGTCACGGACCGCGGGCGGGTGGACGGACGGTCAGCGGGTGCCGGTGCGCCGGGTCGGTTCGATCGCCGTGACCCGGGCGGGCCCCCACGGACGCTCGGACTGGCGGGACCGCTGCGGCCTTTGGCCCCGCAGGGCGGCCTGCGCCGTACGCGGCGGCAGCTCCGTCACGGTGTGGACCGGCCCCTGTGCCCACGAACCCGCGTGCGGATTGCGTCCGCCCCGCCCGTCGCCGAGGATCTGCCAGCCGGCCGGGGTCAGTGCGACATACGCTCCGCAGCGCAGCCCGTGCAGGCCGGCCGCGTCCCGCAGGGCCCACATCCAGGCGCCGTCCTGCTCCGTCCAGCCGGCCGCGCCCTCGCGGCAGCGCAGCAGCACGGTGGTCCGCTTCGGGGCGGGCAGCCGCAGGTCGTGCGGGGTGACCTGGCGCAGGTGGGCGAGGATCGCGTTGCGGTGCTGCCAGCCGTCCGTGTCGCGCGGCCAGGGGGCGAACGAGGCCGAGGCGGTCACCCGGTGCAGCGCGTCCAGGACCGCGACCACCACCGTGCCGGGCTGCGGCAGATGGCGCCGGTGCAGCTCCAGGACGAATTCGCGCGGATCGCGGAGCAGCGGGATCCCGGAGGCCGTCCAGGTCTCCAGATCGAGCACCCGTCTGGGGGCCGAACTCCGGGCGAGGGGATACTGACCTCGGTCGATTCCGCTGATCACGACCCTCCTTCCAGACCCACGAGCGCGCAGGTTCCTGCGTGCGCCAGAGGCATGATCCAAAGGACCAGGCTCCGGGTACGCTCCAATTCTCAGGCCAGATGGGGTGGAGCGGCAACGATGAAATGATGAACGCCGCCCGAAAGCCAACGTTCTGCCGGATATATTCCACGGTCGCCGGGAACCGGCCCGGACGCCGCCGGGCTGTGGTCCGGCCGTACCGGAAGGCGCTGCGAAGCCTCTGGAACACGGTCGTCGCTCCTTTCCCGCGGCGAGCTCCCCGTGATCTCCCCGTCTGCCTGTTCGACGGTTCCGGTTGGGTGCGGAGATGTCCCGGTGCCCGTGGATTACTCCTTTCCGGTGAAACCGGCCCGCCGGCCCGGGGCGGCGGTCAGCCCTGGACCCCCAGTACCAGCGGCAGCACCGCGCCCGCTCCGGCGCGGCGCAGCAGCCGGGCGGCCACGGTGACCGTCCACCCGGAGTCCACCAGGTCGTCCACCAGCAGCACCGGTCCGCCCGCGGCCGCCACCGCCGCGGCCGTCTCCGGCGGCAGGACCAGCGCGCCCGCCACCGAGTTCAGCCGCTGGGCGCTGTTGCTGCGCGAGCCGTGCGGCGGCTGCCCGGTCGCGTACTCGATCCGCCCGAGCAGCGGCAGCCGCCCGATCTCGGCGATCCTGGCACCGAGGCTGTCGACCAGCCGGGGCCGGGTGGCGGAGGCCATCGTCACCACACCGACCGGCCGCTCCAGCCGGGCGCCGTCGGCCGCCGCCGGGCCGGCCCAGCCGCCCGGTCCGCGCGCCCAGTCGGCCAGCACGGTGACCAGGGCGTCCACCGCCTCGCCGGGGACCGGCCCGTCCGGGGCCTGGGCGTTGAGCAGCGAGCGCAGCCGGGTGCCCCAGCCGATGTCGGAGAGCCGGCCGAGCGCCCGGCCCGTCTCGGCCTGCTCGCCGGCCGGGATGCGGCCCTTGAGCGGGACGCCCAGCGCGTCCATGCCGGTGGGCCAGAGCCGGCGCGGCTCGAAGCCGACGCCCGGGCGGCCGAGGGAGGCGCGGGCGGCCTCCAGGGCCTCCGCCGAGACCTCCGGTCCGTGCAGCGGCCCGGCGCAGTTGTCGCACCGGCCGCACGGCGCCGCCTGCTCGTCGTCCAGCTGGCGGCGCAGGAACTCCATCCGGCAGCCGGTGGCCGCCGCGTACTCGCGCATCGCCCGCTGTTCGGCCTCCCGGGAGGCGGCCACCTTGGCGTAGCGCGCGGTGTCGTACTCCCAGCTGCGGCCGGTGGCCGTCCAGCCGCCCTTGACCCGCCGGACGGCGCCGTCCACGTCGAGGACCTTGAGCATGGTCTCCAGCCGGGTGCGGCGCAGGTCCACCCGGGGCTCCAGCGCGGCGGTGGAGAGCGGCCGGCCGGCCTCGGCGAGGGCGTCGATGGTCCGGCGGACCTGCTCCTCGGGCGGGAAGGCGAGCGAGGCGAAGTAGCGCCAGATCGCCTCGTCCTCGCGGCCGGGCAGCAGCAGCACCTCGGCCCGGTCGACCCCGCGCCCGGCCCGGCCGACCTGCTGGTAGTAGGCGATCGGGGAGCTGGGGGAGCCCAGGTGGACGACGAAGCCGAGGTCCGGCTTGTCGAAGCCCATGCCGAGGGCGGAGGTGGCGACCAGCGCCTTGACCCGGTTGGCCAGCAGGTCGGCCTCGGCGGTGCGGCGCTCGGCGTCCTCGGTGCGGCCCGAGTAGGAGGCCACCGTGAAGCCGCGCTCGCGCAGGAAGGCCGTCACCTCGTCGGCGGCGGCGACCGTGAGGGTGTACACGATGCCGGAGCCGGGCAGCCGGTCGAGGTGGTCGGCGAGCCAGGCCAGCCGGTGCGCCGGGTCTTGCAGGGTCAGCACGCCGAGGGTGAGGCTCTCGCGGTCGAGCGGTCCGCGCAGCACGAGCGCGTGCTCGTCGCCCGCGCCGGTGCCGAGCTGCTCGGCGACGTCGGCGGTGACCCGGGAGTTGGCCGTGGCGGTGGTGGCCAGCACCGGGACGCCCGGCTGGAGCTCGGCGAGCATGGTGCGCAGCCGGCGGTAGTCGGGGCGGAAGTCGTGGCCCCAGTCGGAGATGCAGTGGGCCTCGTCGACCACCAGCAGGCCGGTGGAGGCGGCGAGCTTGGGGAGGACCTGGTCGCGGAAGTCCGGGTTGTTCAGCCGCTCGGGGCTGACCAGCAGGACGTCCACCTCCCCGGCGGCGACCTCGGCCTGGACGGCGTCCCACTCGTCGGTGTTGGCGGAGTTGATGGTGCGGGCGCGGATGCCGGCCCGGGCCGCCGAGTCCACCTGGTTGCGCATCAGGGCGAGCAGCGGCGAGACGATCACCGTCGGACCGGCGCCGCGCGCCCGCAGCAGGGCGGTGGCGATGAAGTAGACGGCGGACTTGCCCCAGCCGGTGCGCTGCACCACCAGGGCCCGGCGGTGGTCGACGACCAGGGCCTCGATGGCCGTCCACTGGTCCTCGCGGAGGGTGGCGCCCGGGCCGGCCAGCTCGCGCAGGACGGCCTCGGCCCGCGCCCGGACCTCGGCGCGGTCGGCGGCGGTGGCGGTGGTGTGGGTCTTCGGCTGCTGCATGGCCCCCATGTAACCCCGAGGAACCGACACGGGGCGAACGGCGGCGGGCGGGGAGCGGGCGAAGCGGGGAGGAGTTTCATCCGTTCTTCTGCTGAACGGCAGCCATTTTTCCCCCGGGAGAGTGACTCGGCGCTACGCCGATCGAGGGAGAGGTTATCCACAGGGCGGGTTTGTCCACAGGTCCGGAAGAAGTTTCCGGGGCTTCCGGAGAATTGCGGCAGCCTTCCGGCCATGACCGACACGCGCATCGTGCTTCCCTTCGGCGACGGCCCCGACGGCCGTCCGATCACCATGCGGGGCCCGGCCGACATGGCCGAGGTGCTGCCCTACCTGCTCGGCTTCTTCCCCGACGACAGCATCGTCGCGGTCGGCCTCCAGCCGCCCGACCTCCACCAGGGCGGGGTGATCCGGCTGGACATCCCCGAGTCGGCCGAGGAGTGGCCGGCCGCCGCCGAGGAGACGGCCGCACTCCTCGTCGGGCTCTCCGAGCGGCAGGACCGGAGACCGGTCCAGGTCCTCCTCTACCTCTGCCAGGATCCCGTCGGGCCGGGGCCCGGCGGGCAGCACGGCCCGCCGGTGGCGGAGCGGCTGCGCCCGCTCGCGGAGCGGTTGCGGCGGGCCTTCGAGGACCGCGGCGTACGGGTCAAGGAGTCGCTGTGCGTCTCGGCGGGCCGCTGGTGGTCCTTCCTCTGCACGCGGCAGGGCTGCTGCGATCCGGTGGGGCACCCGATCCGCCGGACACCCGGTCCCGGCCCGGTCGCGGTGGCGGCGACCGTGGCCGGCCTGGCACCGCGCGGCAGCCGCCGGGAGATCCTGGCCGGCCTGGCCCCGGTCGGCCCGCCGGGGGCGGAGGCCGTGCGGAGCGCTCTCGCCCGGGCCCGGGCCGGGGCCGGGCCCGCGCCGGGGCGGCGGCTGTCGCTCGACCGGCGGGAGCACGCCGAGCTGCTCGACGCGGCGGTCGCCGAGTTCCTGGCCGGGGCCACGGTGCTCGACGACGACCGGGCGGCGCGGCTGCTGCTGGCGCTCCAGGACCGGATCATCCGGGACCGCGCGGCCGAGTACGCCAGGCCGGACGAGCTCGCGTCCGCCCAGCGGCTCTGGCGGTTCCTCGCGACCCGCTGCGTGGCGCCGTACGAGAGCTGCGCCGCGCCGCCGCTCACCCTGCTGGCCTGGGCCTCGTGGGTCGCGGGGGACAACGCCACCGCGCGTGTGGTGCTCGGCCACACGCTCCGCCGCCACCCCTCCTACCTGCTCGCGCAGCTGCTGTACGAGTCGATGAACGGCGGTTTCGCGCCGGACGCGCTGCTGGCGAGCGTGGAGGAGGAGCGCCGCCGCCGCACCGAGCGGGAGGAGCGGGAGCGGGCGGTGGCCGAGGAACCGGCCGGGGGCGAGGTGCCGGAGGCCGGGCCGCGGCCGGGTCCGCCCCCGGCGCCGGCCCCCGCCGCCGACGGGGCCGCTCCCGGGAAGGCCCGCCGCCGGAGCCGCCGGCGGCGCGGCCGTCCGGTCGCGGTGGCGGGTGCGGGTGCGCAGGGTCCGGCGGCCGGCGGGGCCGCGCCGGGGCGGGCCTCCGACGAGGGCGCGGGCCCCGACCGCCCGGCCGGGGCGCCGCCCGGGCGGGACGGCACCGGCGGCGCCCCCGGCAGCGGTGGGGGCGCCGGGGCCCGCGCCGCACGGGTGCGGTGCACGGCGGCCGGTGCCCGCTCCGTCACCGCTCCGGGGGCGGGGTGCCGGCCGAAGGAGCGGCAGCGCGGCCTGCGCGCGGCCCGGATCGCCCACCCGAGGCCCCGGCCGGCGCCCTCCCCGGCGGGCGGCTGCCGGTGGGGCCGGTCCCGGGGCGCGCGCGGCGCGGCGGCGGAGCGCCATGGGCGCTGACGTCCCGGCGGTCGCGACGGGCCGGCCGAGCCCGTCCGGCCGCCACCGGACCGGCCTCCCCGGCCTCCCCGTCCGTCCCGCCGGGCGGCCGGGGAAGCCCCGGCCGGGTCCGCTCCGCCCGGCGGCCGGTGGCGGTGCCGGCGTCGGTGGCGCGCTACGCCTCGCCGCGCGCCATCGCGATCAGGCGGTCGAGCACCTTGCCCCCGCTGACCCGCAGGCCGTCGTGCTCCCACTCATTGGTGATCCAGGTCCGCAGCCCCCGCACGGACCGCGCGGTCTCCAGCGAGTCGGCGGTGTCGACGTACATGTCGTCGTGGTAAACGGCCGCCACCACCGGCACCTCGTTGGCCGCCAGCCGGGCGGGGTCGTAGAGGTCGGGCCAGTCGGCGCGGGCGGCGAGCAGCTCCGCGGTCTCCTTCAGCGGGCGCAGCGCCGGGTCGGTGTCGAACATCCAGGGGTAGATCATCTCCCCGGTGAACAGCACCGGCGCGCCCGACTCCAGCGCGGCCCGGGCGTCGAACTCCGGGAACTCCGCGCGAACGCGCGCGGCGGACCAGCCGGTGCCGGCCGGGTCCACCGAGCGCTGGCCGTAGATCGACTCGTGCAGGACGGCGTAGAGCGGGCCCTGCGCGAAGGAGAGCTGGGCCTGGGCGCCGGCGAGGAAGGTGTCGGAGAGCTCGGGGCCGGCCGCACCCTCCACCCAGGCCTCCTCCAGCAGGTAGTGGAGGGTCCCGGAGCCGCTGCCGCCGCCGAGCAGCAGCCCGAGCGCCTGGAACGCCTCGACGGTGAGCCGCCCGCCGTCGGGCAGGACGGCAGGGGCGTCGGCGAGGTGCGCGGCGATCCGCCGCACCGCCTCGACGTCCTGCGGGAAGCGCGCGTAGTGGCCCTCGTTCTTGCGGACGACGCGCGGGTAGGCGGCGCGGTAGACGTCGTCGGCGGAGCTGCGCAGGCCGGCCAGGCCGCCGGTGATGAAGGCCCGGTCCAGTCCCTCGGGAGCGATGGAGAGGTAGGTGAGGGTGCAGAAGCCGCCGAAGCTCTGACCGAGCACGCTCCACCGGCGGTCGTCGCCGAGCAGCCGGCGGCGGATCAGCTCGGCGTCCCGCACGATCGAGTCGGCCCGGAAGTGCGCCAGGTGGTCGGCCTGCTCCTTGGCACCGCCCCGCCGCGTCAGCGTCTGCCGGGTGGCGGGCGTGGACCGCCCGGTGCCGCGCTGGTCGAGCAGGAGCACCCGGTAGTCGTCGAGCGCGCGCTCCAGCCAGCCGTCCCGGCCCAGCGGGCGGCCGGCCTTGCCGCCCGGGCCGCCCTGGAGGAACAGCAGCCACGGCAGGCCGGTGTCCTCGGAGCGGTCCGAGGCGACCACCTCGCGGGCGTACACCTCGATCTGCTCGCCCTGCGGGGCGGTGTGGTCGAGCGGCACCCGGAAGACGTGGTCGGTGAAGGCAATCCCGGGCAGCCGGCTGGCGGTGGACATACAACTCCTCGGTCTCTGCTGGTCACAGCCGTCGCATCGGCCCCGGCCGGGGTTGCCGGTGGCGGGGCCGCGACCCCCGCACCGTATCCTGGCCGCGGCCCGGGGCCGCCCCGACGGCCACCGCCCGCGACCGCCCACCCGACGGCCCGTGCGGCCGGGCACGACGGACCGGCGGCGGCAGCGGCTCGGCCGGGAACCGGACCGCGGCGGCCCGGCGGGCGTGACCTGTCACCGGTCTGCGGCGTTCACCCCCGGGGGCCTGTGCCCGGGCGCCGACCGCCCTGCGGGGGACGGGGCACCGGCGCGGGCGGGCCGCGGGGCCCGGCGGTGAGCTCGACGGCACGGTGCGGACGGCACCGTGACGGCCGGGCACGACGACGCCCGGCACCGCTTGGCACGGCCCGGCACCGGGTACGGCCAGACACGGCACAGCGGCCGGCGGGGCGTCCGCCCGACCGGCACCAGCACGCACGCGATCGAACATGCTCGCGGCCCACGGCCCTGACCGGCCACCGGACCGCCGAGGGGAGGAGAGTCCGGTGACCGCGATGAGGCCGCCACAGGCCACGCCCGCCGAGAGCGTGGTCGGCGCGCCGAGACCGGCCGGCCGGCCGGAGCAGGGCCAGCCGGCCGGCCCCGGCGGCCCGTCCCGGTCCGCGCCGCCGCGCCCGCAGCCGGCCGCCACCCACCACGCGGTGCTCTGCGTGAACGCGCCCGCGATGGCCGCCTCGGGCCCCGACGGCCAGCTGCGCGGACACGGTCTGCACGGCTTCTACCGCTCCGGTGTCCGGGTGGTGGCCCGGATGGAGCTGCGCCTCGGCGGGGTCGAGCCGCTCCCGCTCCAGGGCACCCTGACCTCGGCGGCCCAGGCCCGCTTCCTGGGCGCCGTCCGTGTGCCCGGCGACCTCGACCCGGATCCGGCGCTCACCGTCGAGCGGCTGCGCCACGCCGACGGCGTCGAGACCGTGACGGTGCGCAACGCCGGCAGCCGTCCGGTGCGGCTGCCGCTGGAGATCGCGCTCGCCACCGACCTCGGCCCGGTCGGCGAGATCGCCGCCGGCCACCGGTCCCCGGACCTGCCCGGCCAGGTGCAGTCCGCCGGGCTGCGCTGGGCGGGGCCCACGCACAGCGCCACGGTCAGCGCCCAGCCCTCGCCGCACGCCGTGCTGGCCGGAGCCGGCGTGCTGCGCTGGGACCTGGAGGTCCAGCCGGGCGCGCGCTGGTCGGTCGAGCTGCGGGCCGTCCTGGAGAGCACGGCGCCCGCCCCGCGCCCGCCGGGCGGCCGCGGCACCGGGGTCCCGCTCCCGTGGGCCGAGCCCGAGGTGCGCTGCGACGACCCGCGCGCGGGTCTGGTGGTGTCGCGCTCCCTGGACGCCCTCGGCGGGCTGCTGTTCGCCGACCCCGACCGGCCCACCGACCTCTACCTGGCCTCCGGCGCGCCCTGGCGGTTCGGCCTCGCCCCGGCCGACGCGCTCTGGGCGGCCCGGCTGACCCTGCCGCTCGGTACCCGGCTCGCCGCCGGCACCCTGCGCGCCCTGGCCCGCCGTCAGCAGCCGGCCGCCGCCCCCGGCCAGGGGCCCCACCGCACCGAGGGGCTGCTCCCCGGCGCGCTGCGGCACGGCGGCCCCGAGCTGCCGCCGACCTGCACCGCCACCGAGGCGACCCTGCTGTTCGTCACCGTGCTGGCCGAGGCCTGGCGCTGGGGCCTGCCCCGGGCGGAGACCGCCGAGCTCCTCCCGGCCGCCGAGCGGGCGCTCGGCGCGCTGCGCGAGGGGCTGGTGGACGGCTTCGTCACCGACCTGAGCCGTCCGGTCGAGGAGCGGTCGGCCCACCCGGTGCCGGCCCGCGCCGAGGTGCAGGCCCAGGCGCACCGGGCCGCCCTGCACGGCGCCGACCTCCTGGAGGCCTTCGGACGGCCCGGCGCGGAGGAGTGGCGCGGCTGGGCGGCCGCCCTGCGCGGCCGGTTCCGCGAACGGTTCTGGGTGGACGACCTCTCCGGCGGCCGTCCCGCCGCCGGGCTCGCCCCGGGAGGCCAGCCGCTGCCCGCCGTCGCCGCCTCGCTGGTCCACCTCCTGGACCCGGGCCTCTGCGCCGACGGCGGCCGGCACGAGAGCCTGCTGGACCGCGAGCAGACCAGGCTGCTCGCCCAGCGGCTGGCCGCGCCCGAACTCGACAGCGGCTGGGGGCTGCGCACCCTCAGCGCCAAGTCGCCCCGGTTCAACCCGCTGGGCCACCGCAGCGGGGCGGTGCGCGTGCACGAGACCGCCCTCGCCGTCGCCGGACTCGCGGAGGCCGGCTACGAGAACGAGGCCGGGGCCCTGCTGGAGGGCCTGCTCGGCGCCGCCGCCCAGTTCGAGGGCCGGCTGCCCGAGATGTACGCGGGGGAGCAGTGGACGCCGGGCAGTCCGCCGGTGCCGCACCCGGGGGCCTGCCGGCCGGCGGCGGTCTCGGCCGCCGGGGCCGCGCACGCGGTGTTCGCGCTCGCCGGGGTCCGGCCGGACGTCCCCGGCGGGCGGGTGCTGGTTCGTCCGGCCAGCACGGCGCCGCTCGGGGAGCTGGAACTGACGGGGCTGCGGGTGGCCGGCGAGCCGTTCTCGGTGCGGGTCAGCCGGATCGGCGTGGCGATGGTCGAGGAGGCGTCCGCCGAGCTCCAGCTGGTGGCCCGCTGACGCCGCCTCCGCCCTCGCGTCCGCCCGTGCCGCCCGGGCGCGGGCCGGACCCCACCGGCCCGCGCGGGGCGCGCGGCGGAAGGGGCCGCGGCAGCACGGCCCGTACACGGGCCTGTGCTTATCGTCAGAGAGACGACTATGATCGTCGCCATGTCGCGTTATGACCCGTCGGCCTTCCCCCCGTTCGCAGTCACGGTCGACCTGGTCGTGCTGACGGTGCGCGAGCACGCGCTCTGTGCCCTGCTGGTCCGCCGGGGCGAGCCGCCCTACCAGGGCTACTGGGCGCTCCCCGGGGGATTCGTGCGCCCCGGCGAGGGACTGGCCGAGGCCGCCTCGCGGGAGCTGGCCGAGGAGACCGGCCTGCGCGCCTACTCCGCCCCCGGCCATGACGCGGCCGCGCCCGGCACCGCCGGCGCCCACCTGGAACAGCTCGCCACCTACGGCCACCCCCAGCGCGACCCCCGGATGCGGGTGGTCAGCGTGGCCTACCTGGTCCTCGCGCCCGACCTGCCGACCCCGCGCGCCGGCGGCGACGCCAGCGGCGCCCGCTGGGCCCCGGTCACCGAACTCCTCGGCCCGAACCAGGTCGACGGCGTCCCGCTCGCCTTCGACCACGGGCTGATCCTGGCGGACGGGGTGGAGCGGGCCCGCTCCAAGATCGAGTATTCCTCGCTCGCGACGGCCTTCTGCTCGCCCGAGTTCACCGTCGGCGAGCTGCGCCGGGTCTACGAGGCGGTCTGGGGCGTGGTCCTCGACCCGCGGAACTTCCACCGCAAGGTGACCGGCACCCCGGGCTTCCTGCTGCCCTCGGGCGGGACGACGACCCGTCAGGGCGGGCGCCCGGCCCAGCTGTTCACCTCCGGCGGGGCCAATGTGCTCAACCCGCCGATGCTGCGCCCGGAGTCCTGAGCCGTCACGGCCCGGTGGTCCGAACGTCTCGGTCGCAGGATCGGATTGTCCCCTGATCGGGTGAGGTGTGCGGGCGGTGTGCCCGCGCCGCTCCCGTAATGCCCGGAATCGCCGGTGCGGACCCCTAATGTGCTGGCGCGGAACCGTGCGGGCGCGACCCTGCGCCGTGCGGACCAGGTCGGCCGAGGGCATGGGAGCGAGCCAGCGATGATCCAGATCACCGGACTGACCAAGGTCTACCGCCGGGGCGTCCCGCCGGCGGTGCTGGATCTGACCTTCGAGGCCCGCCCGGGCACGGTGACGGCGCTGCTGGGCCCCGAGGGGGCGGGCAAGTCGACCGCGCTGCGGCTGATGCTGGAACTCGAACGGGGCCGGGGCGTCACCCTCTTCGCCGGCCGCACCTACCGCCGGCTGCGGCGGCCCGAGCACGAGGTCGGCGTGGTCCTGGCCGGACCGGGCGGCGCGCCCGGGACCGCTGACACCGCCGGGCACCCGGACCGAAAGGCCCGGGGCCACCTCAGGATGCTGGCCTCGGCCGTCGGGGTGCCGGCCCGGCGGGCCGACGAACTCCTCGAGCAGATCCGGCTCGCGGCCGTCGCCGACCAGCGCCTGCGCACCTTCTCGCCGGGGATGCACCGCCGGCTCGCCCTGGCCGCGGCGCTGCTCGGCGAGCCCGGCACACTGCTCCTGGACGCGCCCACCGAGGGGCTCTCCCCGCGCAACGTGGAGTGGTTCCACTCCTTCCTGCGCTCGTTCGGCGCCGCCGGCGGCACGGTGCTGGCCACCACCCGCACCCCGCAGGAGGCCGCGCGGTTCGCCGACCGGGTGATCACCCTGGACGAGGGCCGGATGGCGGCCGATCAGCCGGTGGCGGAGTTCCGGCGCACCCGGATCAGCCCCGAGGTCGCCGTCCGGGGGCCGCAGATGGCCCGGCTCGCGGACCTGCTGACCGGCCACGGCGCGCAGGTCCGCCGGGACGGCGGGGCGGGGCTCGCGGTGGCCGGGATCGGGCGGACCGAGATCGGCGAACTCGCCTACCGGCACGGCATCCTGCTGCACGAACTCGCCGACCGGGCGGTCGAGCAGCCCGCCCCCCGGGCCGCCCTGCCGGCCGGCTCCGGACGGTCGGGCCACCTCCAGGTGCAGGCCGGTCCCGGCCCGGTCCGCCCCTCCGGGAACCGGGCGGCGGGGGCCGCGGCGAAGGAACGGCGGCAGGAGCGGACGACCGCACCGGCGTCGGCCGAACAGACGATGGCGATGGCGGTGTCCCAGCGGCCGGCGGCGGACGATCAGCCGGCGAAGGGGAAGCCGGCGCCGGACGCGGCCGCGCCGGACGCGGCCGTACCGGACAGGGCGGCCGCCGCCGACCGGGACCCCGCGCCCACCCTCGCCCTCCCGGTCGCGGCCGCCGCCGGACTCTCGGCCGCGACCGCGCTGTCCGCGCTCACCGCCCGCAGCGGGATCCGGGCCGTCCCCCGGCGTCCGGCCGCCGGGGCCGGGAGGCCGCGGGAGGAGGCCTCACCGACCGTCGCCGTGGACCGGCTCTTCCGGGACGGGCTGACCAGCCTCGCCCACTCCGCGGACGGCCTCCCCGGCCGGGCCGCGGACCTGAGGACCGACGACACCATCCGCCTGGGCCGCGTCGCCCACCCCGCCGCCGCCCACGCGCCCGCCGAGCACCCCGCCGCCGGGGCCGCCGGGCCGCTGGGGGCGGACCGGGCCGGCGTTGCCGTTCCCGTGACCTCTGACCTTCGGAGCGAGTGAAGCGTGCGAGTTCTGGCTTATGAGCTGCGCCGGGTGCGCGGCCTGCGTTCGACCTGGCTGCTGCTCGGCCTGGTGGTGCTCTGCGACGCCGTGGCCGCCGGTCTGCTGGCGGCGCGGACGGTCGACGCGGACCTGGGCGGCGCGGCGGCGGTACGGCTGCTGACGGCGGCGGTGCCGCTGCTGCCGCTGCCGTTCGCGGCGCTGGGCGCCGGGCTGCTGGGAGCGCTGTCGTACGGGCACGAGGTGCGGCACCCGGGGCTGGCCGCCTCGCAGGTGGGCTATCTGCGCCGGGTGCGGCTGCTGGCGGGCAAGCTGCTGGTGACCGGTGTGATCGCGGCGCCGCTGGCCCTGGTGACGCTGCTGGTCGACGCGGTGACCGTGCACCTCGCACTGCCGGCCGGGGTGACGGTCACGGCCTGGTCGGACCCGGCCGCGCTGTCGGACCGGGTCGCGCGGGCGCTGGCCGCGGCCGGCCTGGGCGGCCTCGGCGAGCTGCCGGGGGCGTCGGCGCCGCTGGCCCTGGGGGCCGGGCACGGGGCACCGGCCGCACTGGCGGCGTTCGTCCTGCTGGTGGTCGTGGCGGGCTGGACCGGGGTGCTGACCGCCGCGCTGACCCGCAGCGCGGCCGCCGGGGTGCTGCTGCTCTGCGCGCTGCCGCCGCTGCTGGAGTCCGGGGTGGCGCTGCTGCTGCGGCACACCGGGACGGCCTGGCCGACCCGGGCGGCGGAACTGCTGCCGTTCCAGTCCGGGACCGAGTGGGCGTACGGATGGGTGTACGGCGGGGACCGCCGGGTTGCGGCGGACGGTTCGGTGCTGACCGATCCGGCGCTGCTGGCCGCGGTGGCGGCTCCGGCCCTGGTGTTGCTGCTGGTCACCCTCGCGGTGCAGGTCAGGCGCCGGGCGCTGTGAGCCCCCGGCCGCCGGGGCGGTTCGTCAAGATCGGCCAAGGGTGACCGTAATGCGTGCTTCGCCCTGATAAGAAGTCAATTATCCAGTCACGGTCGATCACCCTTTCGTGTGCTTTTCACGAGAATTCTCAAGCTGCGCCCGCCGATCGCCGACAAAGGAGCTGTGAACACCCTTGCGCACCCCGCCATGACCCCCGCCCGTTCCGCCGACGGGGCCATCCCCGGCCCCGCCGACCTGGACCGCTTCTCCTACGCCGACCGGCCCACCCCGCCGGCGCCCCGCTGGGAGGGTGCCGAGTCGGACCTCGCCCGGGTCGGCCGCAAGACCACCAGCAGCCGCGGCCGCGGCCTGCACGGCCAGCTCGTCCAGCAGCTCGGCCAGATGATCGTCTCCGGCGACCTCGGCGCCGACCGGCCGCTCGTCCCCGAGGAGATCGGCCAGCGGTTCGAGGTCTCCCGCACCGTCGTCCGCGAGTCGCTGCGGGTACTGGAGGCCAAGGGCCTGGTCAGCGCCCGCCCCAACGTCGGCACCCGGGTCCGCCCGGTCAGCGACTGGAACCTGCTCGACCCGGACATCATCGAGTGGCGCGCCTTCGGTCCGCAGCGCGACGAACAGCGCCGGGAGCTGTTCGAGCTCCGCTGGGCGATCGAGCCGCTGGCCTCCCGGCTGGCCGCCGGCCACGGCCGGGAGGACGTCCAGCAGCGGCTGGCCGAGCTGGTCGAGATCCTGGGGCACGCCTGCGCCCAGGCGGACCTCGCCACCTACGCCCGGGCCGACGCGGAGCTGCACGGCCTGGTCCTCCAGCTGGCGGGTAACCGGATGCTGGAGCACCTCTCCGGGATCGTCGCCTGCGCGCTCCAGGTGTCCGGCGGTCCGGCCACCTCCTGCGAGCGGCCCTCGGAGTCCTCGGTCGGGCTGCACGCCCGGCTGGTGGACGCGCTCGGCACCGGCGACGGCACCGCCGCCGAGACCGCGATGCGGGCACTGCTCACCGTCCACCCCGAGATCGAGCCCTCCGTCCCGGCGCCCCGGGAGCACTGAGCGGACCGTTCGGCGACCGGGCGCTGCCATCCCCGCCCCGCGACCTGTGCACGGACCGCCTCGTCATGATCCGTCCGACCGCGACCGTCCCGCGGCTTCCCGCCGCTCCCTCCGCGACCCCGGCCCTCCGGCTGCCGCCACGGTGCAGCCGGGGGGCCTCCGCACGTGCGTCCGGCGGACGTGCGCCGAGTAGGGTGTCGTGTTCATGGTGAACGACTCGGACGCGAGTGGGGGATGATGGAAGCCGGCCCCCGGGCCGCGGGCGCCCTCCGGTGTGACCCGCGACACGAAGGCCATGCGTAACACTTGACGAGTAGCAGCGATGTCTCCTGAGCGGAAGCAGCTCCGGAATACCCCAACATGTCAGAATGCTGTGTTGGTCTGCGGCGCTGCTGCCGTCCTGCAAACCCAGTCCTCAAGCCCGAGTCGGTCGGAATCGACACCGCGTGCCCGACGCGCGATTTCCTTCCCCGCCCGCTCGGGCGGCCGGTACGGGTTCGAGTCCACTCATCGTCCGAGAGGTTGTTCGTGTCGGCCAGCACATCCCGTTCGCTTCCCCCCGAGATCGCCGAGTCCGCGGCTCTGCTGGCTCTCATCGAGCGGGGCAAGGCCCAGGGGCAGATCGCCGGTGACGACGTGCGCCAGGCGTTCGAGGCGGACCAGATCCCGGTCACCAAGTGGAAGAACGTCATGCGCAGCCTCAACCAGGTACTGATTGAGGAGGGGGTGGACCTCATGGTCAGCGCGGCCGAACCGGCCGGCGCCAAGCGCAAGAGCGTTGCTGCCAAGAGCCCCGCCAAGCGCACGGCGACCAAGGCGGTCACCACCCGGAACCCGGCCGCTCCGTCGGCCCCGACCAAGCCGCCCGTGCGCATCGCGCCCGGTGCGACCATCTCCGCTCCGGCGGTCGCGGCCGCCGCCGCGCCGGTCAGCACGGTGTCCGCCGAGATCACCGCCGAGTCGGCCCCGGCCGTTTCCGAGGTGAAGTCGGCCCCGGCGAAGAAGGCCGCACCGGCCAAGAAGGCCGCCGCCAAGAAGACCGCCGCGCCGGCCAAGAAGACCGCCGCCAAGAAGACCACCGCCGCCAAGACGGGCAAGGGTGACGAGGAACTGCTCGGCGAGGAGGAGCTGCTGGAGGAGGCGGCTCTGCCGGGCGACAAGCCGGGCACCGAGGGCGACGCTCCGGAGGAGGAGTCGGAGGGCTTCGTCCTCTCCGACGACGACGAGGACGACGCGCCGGCCCAGCAGGTGGCCGTCGCCGGTGCCACCGCCGACCCGGTCAAGGACTACCTGAAGCAGATCGGCAAGGTCCCGCTGCTCAACGCCGAGCAGGAGGTCGAGCTCGCCAAGCGGATCGAGGCCGGCCTGTTCGCCGAGGACAAGCTCTCGGCCGCCGACAAGCTCGCCCCCAAGCTCAAGCGCGAGCTGGAGATCATCGCCGAGGACGGGCGCCGCGCCAAGAACCACCTGCTGGAGGCCAACCTCCGCCTGGTCGTCTCGCTGGCCAAGCGCTACACCGGCCGCGGCATGCTCTTCCTGGACCTGATCCAGGAGGGCAACCTCGGTCTGATCCGTGCGGTCGAGAAGTTCGACTACACCAAGGGCTACAAGTTCTCCACCTACGCGACCTGGTGGATCCGCCAGGCGATCACCCGCGCGATGGCCGACCAGGCCCGCACCATCCGTATCCCGGTGCACATGGTCGAGGTCATCAACAAGCTGGCCCGCGTCCAGCGCCAGATGCTCCAGGACCTGGGCCGCGAGCCCACCCCGGAGGAGCTGGCCAAGGAGCTCGACATGACCCCGGAGAAGGTCATCGAGGTCCAGAAGTACGGTCGCGAGCCCATCTCGCTGCACACCCCGCTGGGCGAGGACGGCGACAGCGAGTTCGGTGACCTCATCGAGGACTCCGAGGCGGTCGTCCCGGCCGACGCGGTCTCCTTCACCCTGCTCCAGGAGCAGCTGCACTCGGTGCTGGACACCCTGTCCGAGCGCGAGGCGGGCGTGGTCTCGATGCGCTTCGGCCTGACGGACGGTCAGCCGAAGACGCTGGACGAGATCGGCAAGGTCTACGGGGTCACCCGTGAGCGCATCCGCCAGATCGAGTCGAAGACCATGTCCAAGCTGCGTCACCCGTCGCGCTCCCAGGTGCTGCGCGACTACCTGGACTGATCACCGTCCGACCACCGGTACCGGTCACCGGTGCCGACCGGAAGGCCCGGAGCCCCGTGCTCCGGGCCTTCCGGCTGTTCGGGGCGGGTGGGTGTCAGCGTCCGGGTGGCCGTTGTCCCCCGTCCGGGTGGCGGTGCGGCGGCGAGCGGTCGCGGAGCGTGGCCGGTCACCTACGCTGTGCCGGTTGCCTGCTGCCGAGCCACCTGGAGACACGGTGTCGCCCACCCCGGACCGTCCGGACCGCGCCGACCTGCCGACCCCCGCGCCCGCCCCCGCACCCGTCGACGCGCCCGCCGGGTCCGCCGCGTCCGAACCCGCGGTCCGGGTGTCGCGGCGGCGCCGGGCCGCCGCCCTGGCGCTGCTGGCCGCGCTGCCCGCGCCGCTGCTCGCCCTCGGCCCGGCGGCCCCGGACGCCCACGCCCGGCCGCAGGGCCGGATCGTCGGAGGCGAGGCGGTGGGCACGGGCGACCACCCGTGGGTGGTCGCGCTGTCCAGCCGCCAGCAGTTCGGCTCCGGCCGCTCGGGGCAGTTCTGCGGGGGAGCGCTGGTGACCCCGACCAAGGTGGTCACGGCGGCGCACTGCTTCTACGACGAGTCCAGCGGGCGGCAGGTGGACCGGCCCGGTCTGCGGGTGGTGGTCGGCCGGGACGACCTGCGCGGCTCGGCGGGCCGCGAGGTGGCGGTGCGCGGCGTCTGGGTCCACCCCGACTACTCCTTCGCCACCAACATGAACGACGTGGCGGTGGTCACCCTGAGCGAGTCGCAGGGCAGCCGGCCGCTGATCGACCTGGTCGGCCAGGGCGAGGCGGAGCCGTACCGGCCCGGGACCAGGGCGCAGGTGTACGGCTGGGGGGACACCACCGGCCGCGGCGACTACTCGCCCTCGCTGCGCAGCGTGGACGTGCCGATCGTGCCCGACCAGGCCTGCGCGCAGGCCTACCCGGGCGGCCCGGACGGGCGCTTCGACGCCCGGGGCATGGTGTGCGCGGGGGAGCAGCGGGGCGGCAAGGACGCCTGCCAGGGGGACAGCGGCGGCCCGCTGGTGGTCGCCGGCCGGCTCGCCGGGCTGGTCTCCTGGGGCACCGGCTGCGCGGAGGCCGCCCATCCGGGCGTCTACACCCGGATCTCCTCGGTCGCCGACGCGGTGCGCGCCGTCCTGTAGCCGGACGGGCACCCGGTGTTGACCGTTCGGGCAGCCCGGGAGGGTGGGCGGATCCGGTCCGGGGACGACGAAGCCGGGCGACCGGCCCCCGAAGGGGCAGTCACCCGGCTCACCCGGTCACGCGCGGTGCGCGACCGGACACACAGCTCGACGCTGGTTCCTGTGGGGCGGCGCGATCAGCGCTCGTCGTCGTTGGCCGTGGCGGACGTGCCGCCCAGGCGGCCGCTCTCGTCCTGTATCTCCACGGCGATCTTCTTGAGCTCCGGCTCGAACTTCCGGCCGTGGTGGGCGCAGAAGAGCAGCTCTCCGCCGCTGGCGAGTACGACGCGCAGGTAGGCCTGGGCGCCGCAGCGGTCGCAGCGGTCAGCCGCGGTGAGCGGGCTCGCAGGTGTCAGAACAGTAGTCACGTCGCCTCTTCTCTAGCTCGACGAGCTGTCGTACCAGGGTCAACATCCAACCAGGCCGAAAACGTTCCCGCTCGTGGCTTTTCTTCTCTGAGGATTCTGCTGTGTTGATGAGGACGTGCCCCGGGGGCCGGTGGTTCATGCGTACCGGATCCCAGGATCCGCCCGTCGCTCGAACGCCCGATCGGAACCGGATGTGGGAGTCCGCGTAGCATAATCCTCTGCTGGGTTGGAGCATAAGCCCCGTCCCGGGCCCCGGTAGCCTGCATAACGGCAGTTCCGGAGCCTGTACCCGGTCCCACGGTCCGCCAGGAACGGTGGTACCGGGAGGAGATGGAGCCCCGGCGCCCCCGATCCGGCACGACCCTTGTTCGCGGAGCGCGTACAAGCTGCGCGGGATCGGCCCGCCGTGCTGTGCACCCAGCGGAAGGGTGCGCACACAGAGGGGAAACGGCTGTCGGTGCGGTGTGCTGCACTGGCGGACGGTCCGGACGCGTCCGGATGTGACCGATGAGACAGAACTTGACCGAGGAGAGTGCCGCGTGAGTGCCGAAACGACCGTGCCGTCCGCTCTGCTGGCCGGCGACGACGGTTCCAACTACACCGCTCGGCACCTGCTCGTCCTGGAGGGCCTGGAGGCGGTCCGCAAGCGCCCCGGCATGTACATCGGCTCGACCGACAGTCGCGGCCTCATGCACTGCCTCTGGGAGATCATCGACAACTCCGTCGACGAGGCGCTGGGCGGCTACTGCGACCGGATCGACGTCGTGCTGCACGACGACTCCTCGGTCGAGGTCCGCGACAACGGGCGCGGCATCCCGGTGGACGTCGAGCCGAAGACCGGGCTGTCCGGCGTCGAGGTCGTGATGACCAAGCTGCACGCTGGCGGCAAGTTCGGCGGCGGCTCGTACGCGGCCTCCGGCGGTCTGCACGGCGTCGGCGCCTCCGTCGTCAACGCGCTCTCCGCCCGGCTGGACGTCGAGGTCGACCGCAGCGGCCACACCCACGCGATCAGCTTCCGCCGCGGCACCCCCGGCATCTTCACCGAGACCAGCCCGGACGCGCCGTTCGAGCCGGCCAACGGCCTGACCAGGGTCCGCAAGGTGCCCAAGACCCGCACCGGCACCCGGATCCGCTACTGGGCCGACCGGCAGATCTTCCTCAAGGACGCCAGACTCTCCCTGGAGAACCTGCACGCCCGGGCCCGGCAGACGGCCTTCCTGGTGCCGGGTCTGACGATCGTCGTGCGTGACGAGCGGCTCACCGAGAGCGAGAAGGTCGAGGAGAGCACCTTCCGCTTCGACGGCGGCATCACCGAGTTCTGCGAGTTCCTGGCGCCCGACAAGCCGATCTGCGACGTGCTGCGGCTGCACGGCGAGGGCACCTTCAAGGAGACCGTGCCGGTCCTGGACGACCTCGGCCACATGACGCCGACCGAGGTCACCCGGCACCTCGGGGTGGACATCGCGCTGCGCTGGGGCGCCGGGTACGACACCACGCTGCGCTCCTTCGTCAACATCATCGCCACGCCCAAGGGCGGCACCCACGTCACCGGTTTCGAGCGCTCGCTGGCCAAGACCGTCAACGAGGCGCTGCGGGCCGCCAAGGTGCTGCGCGTCGCCGAGGACGACATCACCAAGGACGACGCCACCGAGGGCCTCACGGCCGTGGTCACCGTCCGGCTCGCCGAGCCGCAGTTCGAGGGCCAGACCAAGGAGGTGCTCGGCACCTCGGCGGCCAACCGGATCGTCGCGGCCGTCGTCGCCAAGGAGCTCAAGGCCTTCCTCACCTCCGCCAAGAAGGACGAGAAGGTCCAGGCCCGGGCGGTGCTGGAGAAGGTCGTGGCCGCCGCCCGCACCCGGGTCGCCGCCCGCCAGCACAAGGAGGCCCAGCGCCGGAAGACCGCGCTGGAGACCAGCTCGCTGCCGGCCAAGCTGGCCGACTGCCGCAGCGACGACGTCGACCGCAGCGAACTGTTCATCGTCGAGGGCGACTCCGCGCTCGGCACCGCCAAGCTGGCCCGCAACTCCGAGTTCCAGGCCCTGCTGCCGATCCGCGGCAAGATCCTCAACGTGCAGAAGGCGTCCGTGAGCGACATGCTCAAGAACACCGAGTGCGCGGCCATCATCCAGGTGATAGGGGCCGGTTCGGGCCGCACCTTCGACATCGACCAGGCCCGCTACGGCCGGGTCATCTTCATGGCCGACGCCGACGTCGACGGCTCGCACATCCGCTGCCTGCTGCTGACGCTGTTCCAGCGCTACATGCGGCCCATGGTCGAGCAGGGCCGGGTCTTCGCGGCCGTGCCGCCGCTGCACCGGATCGAGCTCACCAACCCCAAGCGCGGGCAGGAGAAGTACCACTACACGTACTCGGACGCCGAGCTGCGTTCCACCCTGCTGGAGTTCCAGCGCAAGGGCCTGCGCTGGAAGGACCCGGTCCAGCGGTACAAGGGCCTGGGCGAGATGGACGCCGACCAGCTGGCCGAGACCACCATGGACCCGCGCCACCGCACGCTGCGCCGGATCAACCTGGGCGACCTGGAGCAGGCCGAGAAGGTCTTCGACCTGCTGATGGGCAACGACGTGGCGCCGCGCAAGGAGTTCATCGTGGACTCGGCGGCCACCCTGGACCGCTCGCGCATCGACGCCTGAGCACCGCCCGTTCGCACGAGGGCCCTCCACCCGTGGGTGGAGGGCCCTCGTGCTGCCGGTTCCACCCCCGTCCACCCCGGAGCCGATCAGCCGGGGGCGCCGGATCCGTACCGTCGGAGAGGTCGGCCCGAACCCCCTCCCGGACGGAGAAGCCTCATGTCTGCCCAGCTCAACGCCGCTCTGGTGGTCGTGGTGACGGCTCTGGTGCTCCGGCGTCAGATGCGCGCCCGGCGGCTGGACACCGAACGTCGCTTCTGGGTGCTGCCGGTGGTCCTCGGCGCGGTCGCGCTGCGCGACCCGCAGCTGCTCGACCGCCGGGACACCGCGTGGTCCGCCGTCCTGGTCGGCTCCGGGCTGCTCGCGGTGCTCGCGGCGGGCTCGGTCTGGGGCTGGACCGTCCGGATCTGGCGGGAAGCGGACAGGGCGCTCTGGGTGCAGGGCACCAGCGCGACGCTGGCCGCCTGGGGCGGGCTGGTCGCGATCAGGTTCGGCCTGTTCGGGATCGGGGAGGTCCTGCACCTGCACCAGTCGAGCAGCGCGCTGCTGCTCGGGCTGGCGGTCCTGCTGCTGGTCCGCACGCTCGTGGTGCACCGGCGGGCGCGGGCGCTGGAGCCCCCGGGGCCGGCCGCCGTACCGTGCTGAACGTCGTCGTGAGCTCACCGGGAGGAAACGTTTGGTCGCCGAGGGGTACTGGACCCGCTGGCCGTCCCGTGAGGGGTTGCGGTACGACGCCGAGAGCCGGCCGCGGCGGATGCTCACCGTGCTCGGCCGACTCGTCGTCCTGGTCAGCGTCTGCTGGGGGACGCTCACCGGCGGCAGGTACGCCGGCTGGGCGGTGGTGGTCGTGGTGGCCGGGCTGGGCGTGGCGGTCGGCCTCGCGGCCGGCTATCTGCACGCCAGTTGGGCGCAGTGGGCCTGGCCCGCGTACGCGCTGGCCGCCGCGGTGTTCGCGGCCGCCTGGCTGGCCAACTGGGGGCAGGCCTACCTGCTCGCCGACGTGCTCTGGTACGGGCTGGCGGTGACCTCGGTGATCCGGCTGCCGCCCGGGCCCGCGCTGCTCGTGGCCGGCGCCTCGCTCGGCTCGTACACCGCGGTGAGCTGGGCGAGTTGGCTGAGCATCATGGCGACCGTCGGCGGCCTGCTGCTGCTCGGCTACCTGCTGCGGCTGGACATCGAGGCGCGCGGTACCGCGCGGCGGCTGCTCGACCAGGAACGGGCCGCCCGGGCCGCCGAGGCGCAGAGCGCCGCGCTCGCCGAACGGGCCAGGATCGCCCGGGAGATCCACGACGTGCTGGCGCACAGCCTCTCCGCCCAGCTGGTGCACCTGGAGGCGGCCCGGCTGATGCTGGACTCCGGCACCGACCGGGAGCGGATCCGCGAACGGGTGGTGGCCGCGCGGCGGATGGCGCAGGACGGACTGGCCGAGACCCGGCAGGCGCTGTCCGCGCTGCGCGGCGAGTTCACCCCGGTCGGCGAGTACCTGGTGGAGCTGACCGCGGTGGAACGCGCGGCGTTCGGGGTGGTCGGGACACCGCGTCCGCTGGCCGCCGAGGCGGGGCTCGCCGTCCGGCGCACGGCGCAGGAGGCGCTCACCAACGTACGCAAACACGCCCCCGGCGCGCGCTGCACGGTCGAGCTGCGCTATCTGGCGCGACAGGTGGAGCTGGAGGTGCGGGACCAGCGCGCCGGACGGGCCGAAGCGCCCGGCGGACTGGCGGCCAGTGGCGGCGGGTACGGTCTGCTGGGGATGCGCGAACGCGCGGAACTGCTCGGCGGCACCCTGTTGGCGGGCCCCCACGAGGGAGGGTGGCGCGTGCTGCTGCGGGTGCCGGCATGACGGAACCGGTGGTCACCAGGGTGCTGGTCGCGGACGACCAGACGGTGGTCCGCGAGGGGATCGTGATGCTGCTCGGGCTGCTGCCCGGGATCGAGGTGGTCGGCTCGGCGGCGGACGGTGAGGAGGCCGTCGCCCTGGTCGACCGGCACCGGCCGGACGTGGTGCTGATGGACCTGCGGATGCCGCGCTGCGACGGGGTCGAGGCGACCCGGCGGATCCGCGCCGGGTACCCGGGGACCGAAGTCGTGGTGCTCACCACCTACGCCGACGACGACTCGCTGTTCCCGGCGCTGCGGGCCGGGGCGCGCGGCTACCTCACCAAGGACGCGGGCGCCGAGGAGATCGTCCGGGCGATCGCGGACGTCCGGTCGGGGGCGGCCGGGCTCTCGCCGCAGGTGCAGCTGAGGCTGCTGGAGCGGCTGGCGGGGGACGCGCCCACCGCGCCGGGACCGGCCTCGGGACCGGCTCCGGGACCGGCTTCGGGACCGGTCTCGGGACCGGCGGCGGAGGAGCCGCCGGACGGGCTGACCGCGCGGGAGGCCGAGGTGCTGGGGCTGATCGCGCAGGGGCTCTCCAACACCGAGATCGCCCGGCGGCTGTACGTCAGCCCGGCCACCGTGAAGACCCACATCAACAACCTGTTCGCCAAGACCGGCGTGCGGGACCGGGCGCAAGCGGTCGCGTACGCCTTCCGACACGGAATCACCGGGTCTCCGCAGTAGTCGGATGAGTGTCTGTCGGATCATCGATCACCTCATCGAGTGAACGTATCTGCGGTGGGGGTTTGGGGAGTCCGGGCGCCGCCATCATGGTTCGCGTCACAACCCCCCGGCCCAGGAGCAGCCGTGCCTCAACCGCAGACGAGAAACCCCGAGCCGGGAGGGCAACTGGACTGGTGGGCGCCGGAACCCGGGCCCGTACCAGGGCCGGTGCCTGGACCCGCGGTCGACGGCAGCATCGAGGTGTACCGGGCCGTCCAGCGGAGCGCGGCCTTCCAACGGATCCGCCACAGCTACCGGACGTTCGTCTTCCCGGTCAGCGGCGTCTTTCTCGCCTGGTACCTGCTCTACGTGGCCGCCCAGGCGGCGGCCCCCGCGCTGATGCGCCGTCCGGTCGCCGGTCCGGTGAACGTGGCGTGGCTGCTCGGCCTGCTGCAGTTCGCCACCACCTTCCTGCTGGCCTGGCTCTACGCCCGCAACGCCCGCACCAAGCGCGACCGGGCCGCCCTGTCGCTGCGCTGGGACACCCAGGACCAGCTGCGATGAGGGCCGCCACCCCGCCCCCCGTCGCCCCCGCCGGGGACCACCACGGCCTGGCCGTGGTGCTCTTCGCCGTCGTCGTCCTGGTCACCCTGGGGATCACCTTCTGGGCCGGCCGCCGCGGCAGCGCCGCCGAGGACTTCTACGCCGGCGGCCGCGACTTCACGCCCCTGCAGAACGGGTTCGCGCTCTCCGGCGACTACCTCTCGGCCGCCTCCTTCCTCGGCGTCGCCGGGCTGATCGCGCTGTACGGCTACGACGGCGTGCTCTACAGCATCGGCTTCCTGGTCGCCTGGCTGGTGGTGCTGATGCTGGTCGCCGAACTGGTCCGCAACGCCGGCCGGTACACCCTGGCCGACGTGCTGGCGCTGCGCCTGCGCCGGCGCAAGGTCCGGGCGGCGGCCGGTGGCGCCAGCGTGGTCGTCACGCTGTTCTACCTGGTCGCCCAGATGGTCGGCGCGGGCAGTCTGGTCGCGCTGCTGCTCGGCACCAACAGCGCCCAGGCCCGGACCTGGACCATCGTGGCGGTGGGCGGTCTGATGATCGTCTACGTCACGATCGGCGGCATGCGGGCCACCACCTGGATCCAGATCGTCAAGGCGTTCCTGCTGATCGCCGGCTCGGTGGTGCTGACCGTGCTGCTGGTGGTCCGCTTCCACGGGGACGTCGCCGAGCTGATGCGGCAGGCGGCCCAGCACAGCGGCGCCGGGCAGCGCTACCTGGAGCCCGGGCTGAAGTACGGCAAGAGCTTCACCAGCCGGCTGGACTTCTTCAGTCTGGGCCTGGCCCTGGTGCTGGGCACCGCCGGTCTGCCGCACATCCTGTCCCGCTTCTACACCGTGCCCACCGCGCGGGCCGCCCGCCGTTCGACGATGTGGGCGATCGGGCTGGTCGGCGGCTTCTACCTGATGGCCATCGCGCTGGGCCTCGGCGCCACCGCGCTGATCGGCTCGGCCGAGGTGCGGCACGCCAACTCGGCGGGCAACACCGCCGTCCCGCTGCTCGCCCTGGTGCTCGGCGGCGGCAACGGCTCGACCGGCGGGGTGGTGCTGTTCGCGCTGATCTCGGCGATCGCCTTCGCCACCATCCTCGCCGTGGTCGCCGGGCTCACCCTGGCCTCCTCGGCGGCGTTCGCCCACGACATCTGGGCGGGCGCCTGGCGGGGACGGCCGCGCGGCTCGCGCGGCGGCAGGGGTGCCCGGGGCGGCCGGGGCCTGCGCGGCCGGCGGGCCGTGGTGCCGGCCTCCCGGCGGTCGCGCGGCGAGGCGGACGCCCGGGCCGCGACCGGGGCCGGGGCGGACAGCGCTCCGGCGGCCGCCGAGCGCGACGAGGTCCTGGTCGCGCGGATCGCGGCGGTCGGGATCGGCGCGGTGGCGATCGTGCTCAGCCTCTTCGCCCAGCAGCTGAACGTCGCCTTCCTGGTCGGCCTGGCCTTCGCCGTCGCCGCCTCCGCCAACCTGCCGGTGCTGCTCTACAGCCTGTTCTGGCGGCGGTTCACCGCCCGCGGCGCGGTCTGGTCGGTGTACGGCGGGCTGATCCCGGCGGTGGTGCTGGTGACCTTCTCACCGGTGGTCTCCGGCACCAAGGTCGCGCTGTTCCCCGGGATGGACTTCCACTGGTTCCCACTGGAGAACCCGGGCATCGTCTCCATCCCGCTCGGCTTCCTGGCCGGCTGGATCGGCACCCTCACCTCGCCCGAGCCGGCCGACCCGGACCGGTACGCCGAGCTGGAGGTCCGCGCGCTGACCGGGGCCGGGGCGGTCTGAGCGTCCGAGGAACGAACGACCCCCGGCGGGCACCCGCCGGGGGTCGTCGCACGTCACAGCTCCCGGAGGGCGGCGACCTCCATCCGGGACGGGGTGCCCGCCGCCTTGCCGCAACTCTCCGGGCGGGCCGGCTCGCTGACGCCCTCGGTCACCCGGACCTCCCAGGCCCGGCCGTCCTCGTGCCGGACCTCGACCCGCCAGCGGCCCGCGCCGTCCGGCCGCGTGGCCACGGTGAGCGCGTCGGCCCTGGTCTCACCGGTGGCCAGCCGCACCGCGTGGTCGGCCGCCTGGCCCGGGCGGTCCCAGCCGGAGCAGCCGCGCGACCACTCCGGCACCATGCGGCCGGACGCCGTCGCCGCCAGCACGTCCTTGGCCGACTCGGCGGTCAGCCGGCCGTAGGCGTAGCCGTACGGCAGCACCAGCATGGTGGGGGAGAAGCGGTGGCCGCCCAGGTGGGTCACCTCCCACACCTCGCTGTGCCCGGCGGCGGCCAGGTCGGCGGCGAGGGGGCGGCCCAGCAGGGCGCAGCAGCGGTCCCGGCGGCCGTTGGTGCACACCAGGGCGATCGGGCCGCCGACGTGCGGCGCGCCGAGGCCGCCGTGGTCGCCGGCGCCCAGCGCCGCGAAGTCGAGGGCGAGGAGCTCCGCCGGGTCCGTCACCTCGTGCCGGCGCACCCAGCTGCGGCCGGGCGCCGGGACGGTGTGCGCCACGATCACCTCGTGCCGGGCCGTCGGCAGGCAGTCCGCATGCCGACCGGGCCGCCGGATCAGCGCCACCCGCACGCCGGTCCCGGCCACCGCGGCATCCAGCGCACGCCCGACCACCGGGTCCAGATGGCTCTCGCCGAGCGCCTTCGCACCCCACGGGCCGTTCTGCTCGACCAGCAGCCAGGTGCTCGCGGTCGCGGCGGTGGCGGCCAGCGGCTCCGACAGTTCACGCGACAGCGTCGCACAGGTGCTCACCCCGGTAAGGCTACCCTTGCTCCTCAGCCGAAGGCGGCCCGGATCCTCGCCTCGGCCTCGGGGGACGGGGCGGATTCGGCCGTCGGCCCCGGGTCCGACAGCGGGAGGTCGGCGAACTCCAGGTGGACGCTTCGGACGATCCCCGCGAAGACCTCCGAGTACAGTTCCCAGTCCTCGGCGCACGGTGTGCTCAGCTCCAGCGAGAGCAGCTGGGATTCGTTCGGGAGCGGTAGGTGCACCTGGATGACCGAGGTGGCCAGGGCCTTCTCGCCGATGGGGGTGGAGACCGCGTCGATCACCGCCACCGCCCGCCCGGCGGGCAGCGCCAGCTCGGTCACGGTGGCCTCCGGCCGGGCCCGGGAGAGCCCGTCCCGCAGGCCGTCCACCGCTCGTTCGGGGTGGAGTCCGCCGAGCGGCGCCAGGGTGGCGACGACCGAGGCGGTACTGGTCCGGCCCTCGACGTCCAGCAGGCAGAGTCCCGCATAGATGGTTCCGGCCTCGGCCATCGGCGGGATCAGCCCGGCGAGCACGGCCGTCCATTCGGTGCGCAGGTCGTCGCCCTCCGAGGCCAGGACCTCGCAGACCACCTCCCAGAGCTGCTCGGCGACCTGCTCCTCGGTGCCGAGTACGGGGATGTCGTGGAAGGCGGGCGGGACGACGAAGCGGATCTGGAGGGTGTCCGTCACGGTGGTCGGGCCTTTGGAGTCGGGTGGCCGGCGGGTCAGTACGGTTTCCGGAGCCGGTTGCGGGTGTCCAGCCAGCTCGGGGGCGCGGGGACGAGGACGCCGTGCCGGCGGGCCTCGACCAGGAGGTCCAGGTAGGCCGCCGCCTGGGCCTTGACCCCGCTCCGCCGCCAGGAGCGGAGCAGGAGCAGCAGCGGTCCGGTGGCGAGGACGGCGGCCGCGGCCAGGGCGCCGGCCGCCGCGAGCGCCGAGGAGCGGTTCGGTGAGTCGGGGGCGAGCGTCGCACCGATACTGGCCGTGGTCCCGGCCGCCACCACGGCCAGGACGGCGAGCGTTGCCCAGACGCTCCACCGCCGGACGGCCCGGCGCTGTGCGGTCAGCATCGCCTGCACGGCCCGCCCGTCCAGGAGGTCGATGCGGTGCTCTGCACCCAGGGTCCGTGCCGTGCGCACGAGTGCCGGGTTCCCGGTGAACTCGCTCATCGGCACGACCAGGAGGCTTCCGGTGGCGGACGGGAGCGGTGGCGTGGTGTCCGGTGCGGCTGTGGTCGGTGGCGCCTCCCACGGTGCCGGTGCCGGTGCCGGTGCCGGTGCCAGTGTCGAGGGCGGGGGCGAGGGCGCGTGCGGCGGCGGGGTGGTGGGCGCGGGACCGGACGCGTCGAACCACTCGTCGGGGATCCGGATGTCGAGCCCGGCACTCCTGGCCCGTGCCAGCAGCGCGGTGTAGGTGGTGAAGTGGACGGAGTCCCGCTGCTTCTTCGCCCCCTTCCCGGCCCCGACGGCCCAGACCACGATGCCGGCGGGAACCGCCAGGATCGCGGCCACCAGCATCGCCACCTGCTTCGGCTGGACCGGCGAGGAGAGCGAGCTGCCGATCACGGCCGCCACCACGATCCCGCCCAGCACGAGCATCGCGCCGACTTCGGTGTGCCACTCCAGGTCGATGCGCCGGCGGGCCGTCAGATGGTCGGTGACCACCTGGCGGGCCACCTCGTCGTCCAACAGGTTGACCCCGTAGAGCGCCTTGGCCCGTTCCGCCGCTTCGACGGCCTCGGGCACGCGGGCCAGTTGGCTTCCCGAGACGGGGAGGGTGACATAGAGGTACTCGGGCATGGGATCTCCGTCAGGCGACCGCGGCGAGGAATGGCGTGGGCGAGGGGCGCGGACCCGGTTGCGGCACGGGGCCGACGTACGGCGGCGGCGGAGCGGCAGGCCCGTCGTCGTCCCTGGTCAGTCGGCGGTACAGCCCGTAGCCGAGGCCGGTGGCCTTGACCGGAATGGTGACCAGACGCGGGTCCACCGGATGGCCGAGCTTGGTCAGGCCGGCGACGATGCCCTTGGTGGTCAGCGGATTGGAGGTCATGCCGAAGAGGCTGCCGCCCGCGCCCTTGATCCGCTCGGACGCGGAGGCGCCCTTGCTCGCCTTGATCGGATCGACGAAGTTCCTCAGCGGTGCCCGGACCAGCTTGTTGGCCACGCCCGAGCCCAGCACCTTCGTGGTCGTGCGGCCGGCGGTGGCGAAGCCCCGGACCGCGCCGACGCCCGGGATCACCCCGAGCGAGTCGAGGCCGATGTCCGCCCAGGACACGTCCTTGCCGCGGGACTTTCCGACGCCGTGTCCGATCAGCGCGCCGGCGCTGGTGAGCACCGCGAGGCCACCCAGGGCGACTCCGCCGACCTGGCCGACCACCGGGATCCAGGAGATCGCCAGGGCGGCGATCGCCAGGCCGGCCGAGATCTTGGAGAGCAGGTCGGCATGGTCGACCAGGAAGTCGACGGACTTCTGCCACGCGTGCTGCACGCCGTCCAGCAGGCGCTTGAACACGTTGGGGTCCGGCGGGTGGTTCCGTGAGGCCTCCTCGACGGCGCGGGCGGCGGTTTCGGCCTTCCGGCGGTGGTCGTCGAGTTGTCTGCGGGCGCGGGTGATGACCTCGTCGAGCTGCTGGTGGCCGCGGAGGGCGGCTTCGCGGGCGGCCTCGAACCGGGCCTGGGTGCGCTCCAGGACGTCGGCGGCCGGGGGCTGGGCACCCGGCCGGGCGAAGGTGTCCAGGGAGCGGCCGAGGTCGGCGGTCTGCTGGTCCTGCCACTCCAGACGGCGGCGCAGCTCGGCGGCCTCGGTCTCCATGCCCCGGCCCGCCGCGATCATGGTGGAGAGCTGGGTGTGCCAGGTCTTCAGGGCCAGGGAACACGCGGCCATCGACCGGTGGCCCTTGTCCAGGTACTTCGGCAGCTCGCCCAGTTTCTCCGCGAACGCGCGGGCGGCCTCCCCCTCCCAGGCGCCGCCGGTGGTGCCGATGCCGGCGAGGGAGCCGCGGAGCTCCTCCAGTTCGCGGGCCACCGCGTCGACGTCGGTGTACAGCTGGGCGATCGCGCCGAGATCGCCGGGGGCCGGGCAGAAGCCCAGGCCCGGCCAGTTCTGGTCGCTCATGGTGGTTGCCCTCCCCCGTCGGCGGCGCGGTCAGGTGGCGCCGAATCCCTTGGCGACGCCCTGCTCGTGGTCCCCGTAGCTCTTGAGCGTGAGGTCGAGGCCGTCGCGCAGCCCGGTGGCCAGCTTGGCCATCCGGCCGATGCCGCCGTGCCACTCGTCCTCGAACTGCTTGCAGGCCGAGTCGAGCCGGGCGGTGCCGGTCTGCCGGCCCTTGCCCAGGTTCTCCAGCCGTTTGGCGACGGCGCTCATGCGGGTGCCGCATTCGCCGAGTTGGGTGGAGACCGTGTGCATGCGGGCGAGGTCGATCCGGAAGTCGTCGGGCAACGGTCCGTCTCCCTCCGGGGTCGGTGGTGGGTGGCCCTTCCGGTGCGAACCTAGCTCAGGGGCGGCGAACAATCTTGCGATGCAGGGAAGTTGGGGGGAGCGTTCCGGTTGGGGGAATGCCGCAGGGCGCCGAACGGGGTTCGGCGCCCTGCGGGTCAGGCGGGTCAGGCGGGGCCGGCGACCGTGGCGATGGGGGTGGTGACCGGGGTGCCGGAGCCGTCGCGGCGGGGGTCGCGCTCGGGGAGGTCGACCGGGGCGCCCTTGGCGGTGGTGGCGCGGGCGGGGGCGGGGCCGGCCCAGGCGAAGGCGAGGGCGTCCTCGCCGCGCAGGAAGCGCTGGCAGCGGACGCCGCCGGTGGCGCGGCCCTTGCGCGGGTACTGTTCGAAGGGCGTGACCTTCCAGCTGGACTGGGCCTCGCCGGCGAGGGTGCCGGAGGCGCCGGCCACCGAGACCACCACCGCGTCGGCGGCCGGGTCGACGGCGGTGAAGGAGAGCACCCGGGCGCCGTCCGCGAGCTTGATGCCGGCCATGCCGCCGGCCGGGCGGCCCTGCGGGCGGACCTGTCCGGCGGGGTAGCGCAGCAGTTGGGCGTCGGAGCTGATGAAGACGAGGTCCTCCTCGCCGGTGCGCAGCTCGACCGCGCCGACCACCGCGTCGCCGTCCTTGAGCGCGATCACCTCGAACTCGTCCTTGTTGGCGGGCCATTCGGGGACCACTCGCTTGACGACGCCCTGCGCGGTGCCCAGCGCCAGGCCGGGGGAGGACTCGTCCAGGGTGGTCAGCGCGAGGACCCGCTCGTCGGCCTCCAGCCGGAGGAACTCGGTGGGGGCGGCGCCGCCGGCCAGCGTCGGCGAGGGGGTGGGCGGCAGCGCCGGCAGGTCGATGACGGGCAGCCGCAGGACCCGGCCGGCCGAGGTGACCACGCCGACGTCGGCGCGGGCGGTGGTCGGCACCGCGGAGACGATCACGTCGTGCTTGGCGCGCTTCTCGGAGAGCTCGAACGGCTCGCCGTCGGCGGTGCGGGCGAGCAGGCCGGTGGAGGAGAGCAGCACCCGGCACGGGTCGTCGGCGACCTCCAGCGGGACGGTCAGCGAGGCGGCCGGAGCGGCGCCGGCCTCCAGCAGGACGGTGCGCCGCTCGGTGCCGAACTGCTTGGCGACGGCGCCGAGTTCGCCGGAGACCACGCTGCGCAGCTTGTTGTCCGACTCCAGGATCTCGGTCAGGTCGGCGATCTCGGAGGTCAGCTTGGCCTGCTCCTGCTCGAGTTCGACCCGGTCGAAGCGGGTGAGCCGGCGCAGCGGGGTGTCGAGGATGTACGCGGTCTGCGTCTCGGACAGCGAGAAGCGCTCGATCAGGCGCTCCTTGGCCTGGGCGGCGTTGTCGCTCGACCGGATGATCGCGATGACCTCGTCGATGTCGACCAGCGCGACCAGCAGGCCCTCGACCAGGTGCAGCCGCTCCTGGCGCTTGCGGCGGCGGAAGTCGCTGCGCCGGCGGACCACCTGGAAGCGGTGGTCGACGTAGACCTCCAGCAGCTCCTTGAGGCCGAGGGTGAGCGGCTGGCCGTCGACCAGCGCCACGTTGTTGATGCCGAAGGTCTCCTCCATCGGCGTCAGCTTGTAGAGCTGCTCCAGCAGGGCCTCGGGCACGAAGCCGTTCTTGACCTCGATGACCAGGCGCAGCCCGTGCTCGCGGTCGGTGAGGTCCTTGACGTCCGCGATGCCCTGGAGCTTCTTCGCGTTGACGAGGTCCTTGATCTTGGAGATGACCTTCTCCGGGCCGACGTTGTACGGCAGCTCGGTGACCACGATGCCCTTGCGGCGGGCGGTGACCGCCTCGATGCTCGTGGTGGCGCGGATCTTGAAGGTGCCGCGGCCGGACTCGTAGGCGTCCCGGATGCCGGAGAGGCCGACGATCCGTCCGCCGGTGGGCAGGTCCGGGCCGGGGACGAACCGCATGAGGGTGTCGAGGTCGGCGCTCGGGTGCTTGATCAGGTGCCGGGCGGCGGCGACGACCTCGGAGAGGTTGTGCGGCGGCATGTTGGTGGCCATGCCGACGGCGATGCCGGTGGCGCCGTTGACCAGCAGGTTGGGGAAGGCGGCCGGGAGCGCGAGCGGCTCCTGCTCGCTGCCGTCGTAGTTGGGCCCGAAGTCGACGGTCTCCTCGTGGATCGACTCGACCATGGCCATCGAGGCGGCGGTGAGCCGGGACTCGGTGTAGCGCATCGCGGCGGGCGGGTCGTCGTTGCCGAGCGAGCCGAAGTTGCCGTGGCCGTCGATCAGCGGCAGCCGCATCGAGAACGGCTGGGCCATCCGGACGACCGAGTCGTAGATGGAGGCGTCGCCGTGCGGGTGCAGCCGGCCCATCACCTCGCCGACCAGGCGGGCGCACTTGACGTGGCCGCGCTCCGGGCGCAGGCCCATCTCGTTGGCCTGGTACAGGATGCGGCGGTGCACCGGCTTGAGGCCGTCCCGGGCGTCCGGGAGGGCCCGGGAGTAGATCACCGAGTAGGCGTACTCGAGGAACGAGCCCTGCATCTCGTCCACGACGTCGACGTCGAGGATGCGCTCCTCGAAGTCTCCGGGGGGCGGGGTCTGCGAACTGCGGCGGGCCATCGCGGCGGGGCTCCCTTACGTCTCGCTTGCGTCTCGTCCACGTCTCGTCGGCGCGGTTGTCGCCGGGGCTGTCGGCGGTTCTGTCAACAGGGCTCGGCGCCCCCATTGTGGACCCTCCCGCCGACAGTCCGGGCCAGCGCCCCTCTTCCGCCCCTGGCGAACGCCCTGTCCGCGCGGACACATCCACGGCGTTCGCGCGTTGCACCACAATGGGGGACGCCACACGAACCCCGACTTCGACGACGGGAAGGACCCGAGCGCATGGCCAACCCGGCCCCCGCCTCCCAGCGAGGCATCGCCATCACCGAGCACCGCCTGGCCAACGGCCTGCGCGTCGTCCTCTCCGAGGACCACCTGACCCCGGTGGCCGCGGTCTGCCTCTGGTACGACGTCGGCTCCCGGCACGAGGTGAAGGGCCGCACCGGGCTGGCCCACCTGTTCGAGCACCTGATGTTCCAGGGATCCGCCAACGTCTCCAACAACGGGCACTTCGAGCTCGTGCAGGGCGCCGGCGGCTCGCTCAACGGCACCACCAGCTTCGAGCGCACCAACTACTTCGAGACCATGCCGGCCCACCAGTTGGAGCTCGCGCTCTGGCTGGAGGCGGACCGGATGGGCTCGCTGCTGGCGGCCCTCGACGAGACGTCGATGGAGAACCAGCGCGACGTGGTGAAGAACGAGCGCCGCCAGCGGTACGACAACGTGCCCTACGGCACCGCGTTCGAGAAGCTGACCGCGCTGTCCTTCCCGGACGGCCACCCGTACCACCACACCCCGATCGGCTCGATGGCCGACCTGGACGCGGCGACCCTGGAGGACGCCCGGGCGTTCTTCCGCACCTACTACGCGCCGAACAACGCGGTGCTCTCGGTGGTCGGCGACATCGACCCGGAGCAGACCATCGCCTGGGTGGAGAGGTACTTCGGCAGCATCCCCGCGCACGACGGCAAGCAGCCGCCGCGCGACGGCAGCCTGCCGGAGGCCATCGGCCGGGAGCTGCGCGAGCTGATCCGCGAGGACGTGCCGTCCCGCGCGCTGATGGCCGCCTACCGGCTGCCGCACGACGGCACCCGCGAGGCGGACGCCGCCGACCTGGCGCTGACCATCCTCGGCAGCGGCGAGTCGAGCCGGCTCTACAACCGGCTGGTCCGCCGGGACCGCACCGCCGTCGCGGCCGGCTTCGGCCTGCTGCGGCTGTCCGGCGCGCCGAGCCTGGGCTGGCTGGACGTCAAGACCTCGGGCGACGCCACCGTCGAGCAGATCGAGGCGGCCGTCGACGAGGAGCTGGCCCGGTTCGCGGCCGAGGGCCCGACCCCGGCCGAGCTGGAGCGCGCCCAGGCGCAGATCGAGCGCGAGTGGCTGGACCGGCTCACCACGGTGGCCGGCCGCGCCGACGAGCTGTGCCGCTTCGCCGTGCTGTTCGGCGACCCGAAGCTGCTGAACGACGCCCTGCCCAAGGTCCTCGACGTCACCGCCGAGGAGGTGCGGGAGATCGCCGCGGCGCGGCTGCACCCGCAGAACCGGGCGGTGCTGGTGTACGAGCCGACCCCGGCCGAGGACACCGCCGACGACACCGCTGCCACCGCCGAGACCGACGAGGAGGGCGCCGCCGTATGAGCACCGAGTACGTCCCCGCCATGACCTTCCACCCCCAGCCCCAGCCCGGCACCCCCACCCCGTGGGCGTTCCCGGCGCCGGAGCGCGCCGCGCTCGGCAACGGCATCACGGTGCTGCACTGCCACCGCCCCGGGCAGCAGCTGGTGGCCGTCGACGTGCTGCTGGACGCGCCGCTGGCGGCCGAGCCGGAGGGCGTGGACGGCGTCGCCTCGATCCTGGCCCGGGCGTTCAGCGAGGGCACCGACACGCTGACCGCCGAGGAGTTCGCGGCCGAGCTGGAGCGGGCCGGCGCGACCCTGGACGCGCACGCGGACCACCCGTGCATCCGGGTCTCGCTGGAGGTCCCGGCCTCCCGGCTGGCCCGCGGCCTGGACCTGCTGGCCGCCGCGCTGGGCAGCCCGGCGCTGCCGGAGGACGAGATCGAGCGGCTGGTCGCCAACCGGCTGGACGAGATCGTGCACGAGCAGGCCAACCCGGCCCGGCGGGCCGCCAAGGCGCTGTACGCCGAGCTGTTCGACGGCGCCGACCGGCTGTCGCGCCCGCGGGCCGGCACCGTCGAGACGGTCAAGACGATCGACCGGGCCGCCGTCCGGGCGTTCTACGAGGCGCACGTGCGGCCCGTGACCACCACCGTGGTCGTGGTCGGCGACCTCACCGGCACCGACCTGCCGGCCCTGCTGGAGTCCACCCTGGGCGCCTGGAAGGGCGCGCCGGCCGAGCCGAGCGCGCACGCGCCGGTGACCGCCGACGACACCGGCCGGGTGATCATCGTCGACCGGCCCGGCTCGGTGCAGACCCAGCTGCTGATCGGCCGGATCGGCCCGGACCGGCACGACCCGAGCTGGGCCGCGCAGATCCTCGGCACCTACTGCCTGGGCGGCACCCTCACCTCCCGGCTGGACCGGGTGCTGCGCGAGGAGAAGGGCTACACCTACGGCGTGCGGGCCTTCGCCCAGCCGCTGCGCTCGGCCGCCGACGGCAGCGGGCGCTCCCTGCTGGCGATCAGCGGCTCGGTGGACACCGCCTCCACCGCCCCGGCGCTGGCCGACACCTGGACCATCCTGCGCACGCTGGCCGCCGAGGGGCTCACCGACGCGGAGCGCGCCGAGGCGGTGCAGTTCCTGGTCGGCGTGGCGCCGCTGAAGTACGAGACGGCGGGCTCGGTGGCCGGCACCCTGGCCGACCAGGTGGAGCAGCACCTGGCCGACGACTTCCAGGCCGAGGTCTACCGGCAGCTGGCCGAGCTGCCGACCGCCGCCGCCACCGAGGCCGTGGTCAAGGCCTTCCCGCCGGACCGGCTGGTGACCGTCCTGGTCGGCGACGCCGCGGCGTTCGCGGACGGGGTGCGGGAGCTGGGCATCGGCGAGGTGACCGTGATCAGCGCCTGACCCACAGGCCCGCGGGGGCCCGGTGGAGCGTTCCGACGCTCCGCCGGGCCCCTCGGCGTTGCGGCGTTAATTCCCTTGCGGACGCCGCGCGGTGCGTGGGTAGATATCCCCCGGCACCCGGTTCACACACGGAGAGGAGGCGGTCACCATGCGGGTCGAGCAAGCCCAGCGGCGCTCCCCGAGACTGTCCTCCCGATGCCCCTTGGCCGCCTGAGCGCGGCCGACCCCTGACATCCCCGCGCCGCGCCGGGCCTCTTCGCGCGGCATTCCCCGGGGCCGCACGCCCCGCCTAGGCTTGAACCATCCGACCTTGGAGGTCGTTGAACCATGTCGTACACCGAGGTACCCGGCGTCCGGGTTCCGATCCGGATGTGGACCGACCCGGCCACCGTCGAGGGCCAGGCGATGCAGCAGCTGCGCAACATCAGCTCGCTGCCCTGGCTGCACGGGCTCGCCGTGATGCCCGACGTCCACCTGGGCAAGGGGGCGACGGTGGGTTCGGTGATCGCGATGCGCGGCGCCGTCTGCCCGGCGGCGGTCGGCGTGGACATCGGCTGCGGGATGAGCGCGGTGAAGACCTCGCTCACCGCGAAGGACCTGCCGGACGACCTGTCGCGGCTGCGCTCGCGGATCGAGCAGGCCATCCCGGTCGGCCGCGGCCTGCACACCGACCCGGTCGAGCCGGGCCGGCTGCACGGCGTCCCGGCCGCCGGCTGGGACGACTTCTGGCAGCGGTTCGACGCGGTCGCGCCCGAGGTGAAGTGGCGCCGCGAGCGGGCCGCCCAGCAGCTGGCGACGCTCGGCGGCGGCAACCACTTCATCGAGGTCTGCGTCGACGACACCGGCGCGGTCTGGCTGATGCTGCACTCCGGCTCGCGCAACATCGGCAAGGAGCTGGCGGAGCACCACATGGGCGTGGCCCAGTCGCTGCCGCACAACCAGGGCCTGATCGACCGTGACCTCGCGGTGTTCGTCGCGGACACCCCGCAGATGGCCGCGTACCGGCAGGACCTCTTCTGGGCGCAGGAGTACGCCAAGCGCAACCGGGCGCTGATGATGGCGCTGTTCCAGGACGTCGTCCGGCGCGAGTTCCCGCGGGCGAAGGTCGGCTTCGACGAGGTGATCAGCTGCCACCACAACTACGTGTCGGAGGAGCGCTACGACGGCGTCGACCTGCTGGTGACCCGCAAGGGCGCGATCCGGGCCGGGTCCGGCGACTACGGGATCATCCCGGGGTCGATGGGCACCGGGTCGTACATCGTCCGCGGGCTGGGCAACGAGGCGTCGTTCAACTCGGCTTCGCACGGCGCGGGCCGGAAGATGAGCCGCAGCGCGGCGAAGAAGCGTTTCACCATGCACGACCTGGCCGAGCAGACCAAGGGCGTGGAGTGCCGCAAGGACGCGGGCGTGGTGGACGAGATCCCCGGCGCGTACAAGCCGATCGAGAAGGTGATCGAGCAGCAGCGGGACCTGGTGGAGGTCGTCGCGCACCTGAAGCAGGTGGTCTGCGTCAAGGGCTGAGCCCGCCCCGCCGTCGCCCGCGCCGAGCCCCCGGCCGTCCGGCCGGGGGCTTCGGCGTGCTCAGGCGCCGCCGCGCCCGGGGTCGAGCCGCCGGTAGCCGGGATGCACCCCGGCGGTGAGGTGCTGGGCCTCGGCGACCCGGCGCAGCAGCGCGCCCAGGGCGATACGTTCCTGCGGGTCGAGGCCCGCGCAGATGGCCTCCTCGTGGGCGAGCGCCGCCTCGGCCAGCCCGCGCATCGCCTCCTCGCCCTTGGGCGCGAGGTAGAGGTCCTGGAAGCGGCGGTCCTTGGGGTTGCGCCGGCGCTCCACCAGGCCGCGCGCCTCGATGGCGTCGACGAAGGCCACGAAGCGGCTGGGGGACATGCCGAGTCGCCGGGCGAGCTCCTGCTGGTGTTGGCCGGGGGCCAGGCTGACCGCCCGGAGCAGGCCGGCCTGGGCCGGGGTGAGGTCCAGCTCGGCGACCCGCCGGGTGAAGGCCTGGGTCGCGTGTTCACCCAACTGGGCGAGGAGAAAAGCGACCTGGGCTCCCTGCGGGCCCGTGTGCGGGATCGGTGCGGGATCGGGAGTTTCGGTCATGGAAACACGATAGCAGTGGACAATGATGTCCTCGGGTGAACTATTCTGGATCTGGAACTACCGGCGTCGGTGCGGATCCGTGCGACGCCGCGCCCGGCCCCGACGACCCGTTCTCGACTGGAGCACCCCTCATGACCACGACCTCAGCGGTGCCGGCCGCCTCCGCCCGGCGTTCGCAGTCAGGACCCCCCTTGCTGCTGCCCGCCGTGGCGTTCGCGGCACTGATGGTGGTGTCCATCGTGCTGGCCCGGCAGACCCCGCTGCCCACCGACTCGGCGGCCGACACGCTCGCCTACTACAAGGACCACGCGACCGCCGCGAAGGTCTCCGGGACGCTGCAGTTCGGTGCCTCGCTCCCGCTCGCGGTCTGGGCCGCCATCGTCTACCAGCGGCTGCGCCGGCTCGGCGTGGTCGCCCCCGGCCCCGGCATCGCCCTGGTCTCCGGGGTGCTCGCCTCCGCGGCGATGGCGCTGTGCGGGCTCACCGTCTGGGCCGCCTCCCGCACCGGGGACCTCGGCGACGCGCCGCTCGCCCGTTCGCTGGCGGACCTCGCCTTCGCCTCCGGCGGCCCGGGGCACGTCGTCCCGTTCGCCGTGATGCTGGCCGGCGTGGCGGTGCCGATGCTGCTGCTCGGCTTCGGGCCGAAGGGCTTCGCCTGGGCCGGTCTGGTGCTCGCCGGGATCGGCGTGCTCGGCACCCTGGCGCTGCTCTCCACCAGCCTCGGGTTCTTCCTGCCGATCGCCCGCTTCGGCGGTCTGATCTGGCTGATCGCGGCCAGCGTGATCCTGCCGAAGCAGCGTCCGCGCCGCACCGCCTCCTACGAGACGGAGGCGGAGTCGGCCTGAGGCCGGCCGGCTGACTGCTCCGGTGCGGTGACGGCCCCGGCCCCCGTTGGTGGTGCTCCGGGGTGGGGCCGTCCCGGCCGGGGGAGGGCGACGGGGCGCGGCGCCGGGAGGCGCGGCGGACCGGTCGCGACCGAGCGGGCCGATGGGCTCGTGAGGAAAAGGGAAGGCGGCGCGGCGGTGTCCTGGGGAGGAAGGCCGCCGCGCCGCCGGCCGTCGTACGGCGACCGGAGGGGGTCGTCGGCCGTCGGCGGGTGGTGCGTGGGGGCGCGGGCGCGCGGGGCGGGTGACGGGGCCCGGCGTGCGCGGGAGGCGCCCGGCCGTCAGGCCGCCGCGAGGCGGCGGTCGAGAACGGCGAGAATCAGCTCCTCGATCCGGCGGGCCACCGCGGCGCTGTCGCCGTCCGGTGCGGCCAGCAGATCGAAGGTCTCGAAGCTGGTCAGCATGAAGAGCAGCTCCACCAGTTCGTCGAGCTCGGCCTCGCCGACCTGCGCGTCGCGGTCGGCGAGCAGCCGGCCGAGCACCACCTGGAGGCCGCCGCGCCGCCGCTCGCCCCGGCTCTGCAGCGCGGTGTCGAGCTCCGGGTCGAGGATGCCCAGGCCGCGCAGCCGCCGCAGGGCGATCCGGCCGGAGGCGTAGAAGCCGGTGAGGACGTCGAGGACGGCGGAGAGCGCCTCCCGGCCGCTGGGCGCCATGAACGCCGCGGGCATCCTGGCCATTCCGCCGCGCTGGGCCAGGTCGTCGAAGAGCGCCTCCAGCAGGCCGGTCTTCGAGTCGAACTGGTAGTAGACGGTCATCCGCGCCACTCCGGCGGTCTTGGCGACGGCGTCCATGCTGAACGAGGCCGGGCCCTTCTCCCCGGTGAGCAGCTCGCTGGCCGCCTCCAGAATGCGGGTGCGGGTCTGTTCGGCGGCAACCTGGCGTTGGCCGGCTCGGTACTGGCGTGGGCTCATGGGCTGTTGACGTCTCCTGAGGCGGGTGCTATCACATTCATTGTACACTCAGTCTATATAAAAATACGGGAGCAGGGAACGGTCCGGTACGGACCGCGTCCCGGACCCGTGGAGGACCGGCGCCACTCCCACACACGACATCTCTCCACTGCGGAGGCCACGATGAGGTATCGCCATGTGAGTGTGCCGAGGCTCGGCGGAGCCGAGGTCCTGCGGCTGTCCAGCGACGAACTCCCGGCCCCGGCCGTCGGTCAGGTCCGGGTCAAGGTGCTCGCCGCCGGCGTCTCCTACGGTGACATTCTGCTCCGTGCCGGTGTCATCCCCGGAGGGCCCAAGCGTCCGTTCACCCCCGGGTACGACCTGGTGGGGGTGGTGGACCAGGTCGGACCGGGCACCAGGGCCCCCGAACCGGGCCGGCGGGTCGTCGCACTGGTGCGCAGCGGCGGCTACGCGCAGTACGCGCTCGTCGCCGCCAACCGCCTGGTCCCGCTGCCCGACGGGGTCGACCCGGTCGAGGCCTCGGCGCTCGCGCTCAACTACTTCATCGCCCAGCAGATGCTGCACCGGGTGGCCGGGGTGCGGCGCGGCGGGACGGTGCTGGTGCACAGCGCGTCCGGCGGCGTCGGCACCGCCTTCCTGGAGCTGGCCGCGCTCGCCGGGGTCACCGTGTACGGCACCTGCTCCGCCGCCCGGGCCGAGCAGGTGCGCGCGCTCGGCGGCCGTCCGATCGACCGGGCCGAGGACTTCCTGCGGGTGGTGCGCGCACTGCCGGGCGGCGCGGTGGACGCGGTCTTCGACCCGGTCGGCGGCCGGCACTTCCTGCGCTCGTACCAGGCGGTGCGGCGCGGCGGTGTGATGGTCGGCTTCGGCCAGAACGCCGCGCTGCGCGGGACCGACCGGCGGGACCTGCTGACCGGCGCCCAGGGGTTCCTGGGCGGCATCGTGCTGCCCAAGCTCGTCCCGGACGGGAAGCGGACCCTGTTCTACAACGCGTGGAGCCTGGAGAAGTCCCACCCGGCCGCGTACCAGCAGGACCTCGCGACCGTGCTGGAACTGCTGCAGAAGGGGCAGGTCACCCCGCGGGTGGGCCGCACCGTGCCGCTGGACCGGGCGGCGGACGCGCACCGCGCGATGGAGAGCGGGGCCGTCACCGGGAAGATCGTGCTCGTCCCGGCCGCCTAGCCGGCCGACCCGGCGCGCGCCACCGGTCGCGGGGCGCGCGCCGACCGCCGCGCCTCCGTCCCCGGGGTGCGGCGCCGTGACCGGGGACGGGGCAGGAAAGGTTCCCAGCGTGTTGGGGATTCCCGACCCATGACGGTGGGACGGCCGGTCCGCAGGATGGCCGTAGCACCGCTTCCCCCCGCTGCCGTCCCGTCGGAGGCCCTTCGATGCGAACCGCCCTGCGCCGCGCCCACCGTCGTCTCCTGCTGCGCCGGTGGGCGCGGCGGACCGGCCGCTACCTGGCGGACGGACTGATCTGGCTCGGACTGGCGATGGGGGCGCTCACTTCGCCCTCCGCCCTGCCGGGGGCGCGGAAGCCGGAGGACGTGCTGCCCCCGCCGGGGGTGCCGCACTGGCATCCGGAACGGGCCGGAGCGCACCCCGCGCCGTTGACCCGGCGCGAGGAGGAACTGTGGGCGCACCTGCTGGAGGGCTGACCGGGCCCGTGGCCCGGCGGCTCAGCTGCCGAGGCCGGCGCGCCGGGCCCGGACGGCCGCCTCGGCGCGGTCCGCGACCTGGAGCTTGCTGAAGATCCGGGAGAGGTAGTTGCGCACCGTCTTCATCGAGAGCCCGAAGTCGTTGGCGATGTACGCGTTGTTGCGGCCGTCCGCGAGCATGGTGAGCACCGCCATCTCGCGGGGGGTGAGGTCGGGGAACGGCTCGCGCTCGGGGGCCGGCCGGCGGACCTGCGCCAGCAGGTGGGCGGCGGCCTCCGGGCCGAACAGCGCCCCGCCCTGGCTGACCGCGGTGATGGCGCGGCGGACGTCGTCCAGGCCGGCGCCCTTGACCAGGTAGCCCCGCGCGCCGGCCCGGACCGCCGCGACGATGGACTCGTCGTTGTCGTCGGCGGTCAGCATCACCACCGCGACCCGGGGGTGGCGGGCCAGCAGGGTGCGGGTCGCCTCGATGCCGTCGGTGCCGGGCATGCCGATGTCCATCAGGACGACGTCGGGTGCGAGCCGCTCGACGGCGGAGAGCACGTCCGCCCCGCTGGACGCCTCGCCGACCACCGTCAGTGAGTCGATCCGGTCGAGGAGTTGGCGTAAACCCGCCCGGAACAGCTCGTGGTCGTCGACGACCAGGATGCGCAGGTTTCGGGGCAGGGCCGGGTCCATGGGGGGCTCCTAGGAGAGGGTGAGGGAGCGAGGGAAGCGCGGGAAGCCGGGTGCGGGCGCGGGTTGGTCGGGCACGGAATCCGCGACGGCCCCCGGCAGGGGAGGAGGGGGCCGGGAAGGGATCAGGCGAGGCCGGTGCCGTCGAGCAGCGTCCAGTGCGGCAGCCGGATCCGGACCGCAGTGCCGTGCGGGGTCCGGGCCACCACCGAGAAATCACCGCCGAGTTCCTTGGTGCGGACACACATCGACGGAAGTCCGATTCCGCGGACGGCGTCCGCGGAAATGCCGATCCCGTTGTCCTCGATCGACAGGTCGAGACCATTTCTGCCGACCGAAGCGGAGATCCGGCAGACCGATGCCCGCGCGTGCCGGGCGACATTGGCGACGGCCTCGCCGGAGATTTTCTGCAATTCGGTCTGGACGTCGGCCGGGAAATCGTCCAGGACGGTCGGCAACTCCGTGACGAACCGCAGCCGGCCGGCCCCGGCCTCCTCGAAGGCGTGGACCTGCCGGTCCAGGAACTGGCGCAGCGTGCCGGCGGGCTCGACGGTCCGGGGCTCGGGGCGGTCGAGGTCCCGGATCACCTGGCGGACATCGGCGATGGCGGTGCTGACGTCCTCCCGGGCCTGCGCCAGCAGGGCCGGTGCCTGCTCGGCGTCGCCGTTCAGGTTGAGGCCGGCCAGCTCCATCCGCATGTGCAGGGCGGCCAGTCGGGGAGCCAGTGAGTCGTGCAACTCCCGGCGGAGGCGGCGGCGTTCGTCGAGCCGGGCGGCGGCGTCCGGACAGTCGGACTCCGTATCGGCGGCCACGTGGGCGGTCGCGGCGGGAGCAGGTCGGCGCGGCTGGGACGGCGGCAGGCGGGCGGCCCCGAGGCCGGTGACGAGTCCGAGCAGGACGCTCACCAGCCGGGCGATCCGGTCGGAGGTGTTCCGTTCACCGCGCGTAGCGAGTGCTGCCACGCCGCCCATGGCCAGGGTGCTCGGTCTTCGGTCGCCCCTGCCGGAGGGTTTGAGTATCTGGTCCAGCATGGTTCCTGAGATCCCCCCGTCGCTCGCGTCTGATCCACACTGTGCACGGGCGTTTCCTGGCGCGGGGAAGTGGAATTCCTCGGGCATGTCCGAAAATCGGCACGGCGAAACCTGAACTATCGGTCCGTCGTACGTTTCAATGCCGTGATCCCAATCCACCCGGGACAAGACCTTAGGCGCGCCGTTGCACAGGGCGCAAGGGTGGGCGAGCCGGGTGGGGGAGAGGGCGGTGACGGATTCGGTCACTTGGTTGCACCCATGTGAGTGAGCGCTTACCCTCATGGAGTCGGGCCACGAGCACGACCGGCGAACGAGGCGTACGGCGCCCCGCCGGCGTCCCCCGGAGAGCCGAGGAGGCGACCCATGGGCACATCCCGCACCACCGATCTGACGCTCGATCAGATCGCCGAGATCTACCGGACGATGAGCGTGATCCGGGCCTTCGAGGACCGCCTGCACGGCCTCGCGAAGAACCTCCCCGGCGCGGTCCACCTCTACAGCGGGCAGGAGGCCGTCGCCGCGGGCGTGTGCGCGGCCCTCGCCCCGGACGACTACCTCGCCAGCACCCACCGCGGCCACGGCCACGCGATCGCCAAGGGCTGCGACGTCGAGGCGATGATGAAGGAACTGCACGGCCGGCCCGACGGGATCTGCGGCGGCAAGGGCGGCTCGATGCACATCGCGGACTTCGACCGCGGCATGCTCGGCGCCAACGGCCTGGCCGGCGGGGGCGTGCCGCTCGCCTGCGGCGCTGCACTGACGGCCCGTCAGCAGCGCACCGGCCAGGTCGCGGTGGCCTTCACCGGCGACGGCGGCGCCAATCAGGGCGCCGTGCTGGAGAGCCTGGTGCTGGCCCGGATGCTCGACCTGCCGGTGGTCTTCGCCGTCGAGAACAACGGCTACGCCCAGGCCACCCCCGCCGACCGGCACTTCTCCGGCACCGACATGGCCCAGCGCGCGGCCGGCTTCGGGATCCCCGGCGAGGTGGTCGACGGCTACGACGTGCTCGCCGTGCACGCCGCCACCGCCGAGGCCGTGCGCCGCGCCCGGGCGGGCGAGGGCCCGACCGTGCTGGAGTTCCGGGCCGAGCGCTTCCACGGCCACATGGAACTGTGGGACGACCAGTCCTACCGCCCGGGCGCCGACCCGGAGCGGCTGCGCACCGAGTCCGACCCGCTGCTGCTGCTCCGCTCCCGGATCGCCGACGGCACCGTGGCCGGACCCGCCGCCTTCGAACTCGACCGGATCGACCGGGACGCCACCGCGCTGGTCGAGGCGGCCGTCGCGGCCGCCGCCGAGCCGTTCACGGCCGACCCGCGCAGCCTGCTCGACCACGTCTACACCCGCTGACCCGCCCCGGAGGAGGGATCCACGTGCGCACCATCACGTACCAGCAGGCGATCGGCGAGGCGCTGGCCCAGCAGATGCGCTTCGACCGCTCGGTGGTCCTCATGGGCGAGGACAGCACCAACGCCTGGGGTCCGACCAAGGGCCTGCACCTCGAATTCCCGGACCGCGTGCTCGACATGCCGATCACCGAGGCCGCCTTCGTCGGCGCCGCGGTCGGCGCCGCCGCGACCGGCCTGCGCCCGGTGGTCGACCTGCTGTTCGTCGACTTCGCCACCGTCTGCTTCGACCAGATCGCCAACCAGGCCGCCAAGCTGCGCTACATGGCCGGCGGCCGGATCTCGGTGCCGCTGGTGCTGCGCGCGATGTGGGGCACCGGACTGCGCCGCGGCGCCCAGCACTCGCAGGCGCTGCACCCGCTCTTCGTCCACCTGCCCGGCCTCAAGGTGGTCGCGCCGTCCAGCCCCTACGACGCCAAGGGGCTGATGGCGCAGGCCCTGGTGGACGACGACCCGGTGCTGTTCCTGGAGCACAAGATGCTCTACTTCGTGCCCGGCGGCGTCCCCGAGGAGCCGTACGCGATCCCGTTCGGCTCGGCCAAGGTGGTCCGGCCCGGGACGGACTGCACCGTGGTCGCGATCGGCCGGATGGTCTCGGTCGCGCTCGCCGCCGCCGAGCAACTCGCCGCCGAGGGCGTGCAGATCGAGGTGATCGACCCGCGGACGCTGTCCCCGCTGGACACCTCGACCATCTACGGCAGCGTGGAGCGCACCGGGCGGCTGGTCGTGGTGGACGAGGCCCACCCGCGCTGCAGCCTGGCCACCGACATCGCCGCGCAGGTCGCGCAGGACCGCTTCGCGGCGCTGCGCGGGCCGGTCCGGATGGTCACCGGGCCGCACGCGCCGGTGCCGTTCAGCCCCGAGCTGGAGGACGCCTTCGCCCCCGGGCCGGACCAGGTGGCGGCCGCCGTGCGCGCCACCGGGCCGGTCCGCAGCGCGGCCTGAGCGCCGCGTCGACGACCGATCAGTTTCCGTACCGCTGTGCTGCCGGGCCCGGGTGCGGGCCGGCCGACCGAGGAGGAACCGAGTGACGTCCCGACCGTTCGTGAAGCAGCCCGACGAGGGGCGCGCCATCTGGCACGTGGGCGCGCTGCTCAAGTTCAAGGCGACCGGCGCCGAGACCGACGGGCAGTTCTGGCTCGCCGAGCAGCTGTCCCCGGCGGGCTACGCCTCGCCGGTCCACCTGCACACCCGCGAGGACGAGTTCTTCATCGTCCAGGAGGGGGAGATGGTGCTGCGGATCGGCGACGACGAGCACAAGGTCGGACCGGGCGCGACGGTCTTCGCCCCGCGCGGCATCGCCCACCAGTACCGGGTGGAGACCGAGGGGACCCGCTTCCTGGTGCTGGGCACCCCGGCCGGGTTCGAGGAGTGGTTCTTCCGGACCGGCGAGCCGGCCACCAGCCTGGAGCTGCCGCCGCCGCTCCAGGGGCCGCCGGACTTCGCCCGCCTGCTCGGCGCGCTGGAGCCGCTCGGCGTGCAGCTGGTCGGGCCGCCGCCCGGGCCGGGCGGGCCCGCCGGGCCGCCGCGCTGACCGTGCCGCTGCCTCGTCCGCCGGCCCCGCCGCCCTCCGCGGGCGGTGGGGCCGGTGTGCTGGTCGAAACCCCCGGCCTGCCGGCCGAATCCGGTGAGCGGGTACTCACCTGCACGCTATCCTTCGGGTACCCCTCCGCAGCCGCGGCCCGGTCCGGGACCGGCCGCCCCGTCCCCTCGGAGCCTTCATGAGTATGCGCGAGCAGATCGTCGACGCCGCCGAGCGGGTGATCCGGGACCTCGGCCTGGCCCGCTGCACCACCAAGGAGATCGCCGAGGTGGCGGGCTGTTCCGAGGGCACCATCTACCGGCACTTCCGCAGCAAGGAGGACGTCTTCCTGGCCGTCCTCGCCGAGCGGCTGCCCGGCCTGCTGCCGGTGCTGCGGGCGCTGCCGGAGGAGGTCACCAGCGAGGGCGAGGTGCGGGCGGCCCTGCAGCAGGTGGCCGAGGAGGCGCTCGCGTTCTACCGCGAGTCGATGCCGATGCTGCTGTCGGTCTTCGCCGAGCCCAAGCTGCTCGACCGCCACCGCGAGTGGATGCGGGCCAACAACGCGGGGCCGCACCGGGCCGCCGAACTGCTGGCCGACTACCTGCGGCGGGCCCAGCGGTCCGATCTGGTCAGCCGGGACGCCGACCCGGTGGCGGCGGCCCAACTCCTGCTCGGCGCCTGCTACCTGGCTGCGTACGGGGGCGTGTTCGCCGCCCCGGCGGGCGACTCGGAGGCGCTGCGCGAGGCCGAGGCCTTCGTCCGGCAGCTCTGGCGGACGCTGGCCCCCGCCGACCGGCCGGCGGCGCCGGCCAGGAGCCGCACCAAGGCCCGCTGAGGCGGTGTCCCGAGGACCGGCCCGCCGCCCGGTGAGCAGTACCGGGCGGCGGGCCTTCGGCTGCGCCCACGGGCGGCCCCGCCCCGAGCCTGCCGACCGTCGGCGCCGGACAGGAGCGCCCGGAGGCGAGCGGGCGAGTAGCAGGAGGGGCGGACGGCCGGTAGCCGTCCGCCCCTCCTGCTACCCCGCCGCGGTTCAGCCCGGGAGCCCCAGGACCTGGGCCGCCGCCGTGACCTGGCCGAGGTCCCCGGCGCACGGCATCAGCAGCAGCTCGTCGCAGCCCGCCTCGGCGTACCTGCCGACCAGCCCGCGCAGCTTGCCCGGGTTGTCGGCCGCGCCGCGCAGGATGTGGTCGACGAACGGCCCGGCGTCCCGGTAGTACGACCGCAGATAGCCCTCGGTGTGCTTGCCGGCGTCCTCGCCGAGCGCGAAGTACGCCAGCGCCACCAGCCGCGGCGCCCCCGTCCGGCCCTCTGCCGACCACTGCTCGCGCAGCGCCTGGGCGCCCTGGGCGAACATCACCGGTCCGGTGCCGCCGCCGATCCAGCCGTCGGCCAGCCGGGCGGCCCGCCGCAGCGCGGCCGGCGAGTGCCCGCCCAGGATCAGCTCCGGTCCGTCCGGCCGGACCGGGGCCGGGCCGACCGCCGGCTCCCGGCCGGACTGCGCGTCGGCCCAGTGCCGGCGCAGCTCGACCACCTGGGTGCCGGTCCGGGCGCCCCGGCCGGCCTTCTCGACCTGGCCGACCTCGAAGTCGTCCTGGCGCGAGCCGACCGCCAGGCCGAGGGTCAGCCGGCCGCCGGAGAGCCGGTCCACGGTGGCCGCCTGCTTGGCCAGCAGCGCGGTGTTGCTGCGCAGCGGCGAGATGAGGATGCTGGTCGCCAGGCCGATCCGCCCGGTCACCGCGGCGGCCGCGGCCAGTGTGCTGAGCGGCTCCCAACTGGTGTGCACCAGGCGGTCGATGGTGCCGAGCGTGGAGAACCCGGACTCCTCGGCGAGGCGGGCCCAGGCGACCACGTCGGCGCCGGTCGCGCCGGCCAGCGAGGTCGGCAGTCCGATTCCGACCTTCATCTCACTCACCCTCGATCGGCCGGTCGTGGCGGCGGGAGAGCACGTTCTCCATCGAGGCCAGCCGGAAGAAGGCCTGCGCGCCCTCCCGGCTGGTCATGTCGCGCGGAACGGCGAGGTGCTTCTCCAGCTCCCGCTCGAACTCGCGGACCGCGGGCTGCCGGCTCATGTGCGCGGCCACCAGCGGCAGCGGGCCCTCGATCTCGATGACCCGGACGGCCAGTTCCCGGCCCACGAAGGCCTGGGTGCCGAGGAGCTTGCCGACCACGGTGCCGTCGGGCGTCCTGACGTCGAAGTCCGGGCGGCCGCTCTTGCGGAACAGCTCCTTGACGATGTCCTCGCTGCCCGGCAGCAGCGGGTAGTACAGCGCGTGCCACGTGCTCATGGTGGGTCTCCTGACGGTTCGGGGCCGGGCTCGGCCCGGCGGTGGGTGGGCGGGCGCGGGAGGCGGGTGGCGTCACTGGCTGGCGGTGACGCCGCCGTCCACGTACAGCACCTGGCCGGAGATGAAGCCGGCCCGCGGCGAGGCGAGGAAGGTGACGGCGTCCGCCACCTCGTGCAGCTCGGCGGTGCGGCCCAGCGGGATCCGGCCGAGCACCGTCCGCATGAACTCGGGGTTGCGGGCGTTCTCCTGGACGAAGTCGGTGCGCACGAAGCCCGGGGCGACCGCGTTCACCGCGATCCCGTGCCGGCCCCATTCGGCGGCCAGCTGCTTGACCAGCAGGTCCAGCCCGGCCTTGCTGGCGCCGTACGCGCTGAAGCCGCGCCGGGCGCCGAACTTGCCGCGCACCGAGGAGAGGTGGACGATCCGGCCGCCGCCGGCCGCGATCATCGCCCGGCCGACCGACTGGGAGAGCCAGAAGGCGCCCAGCAGGTTGGTGTCGACGATGGCGCGCCAGTCCTCCTCGGAGATGGTCTCGGCGCCGACCGTGACCAGCGCGCTGGCGCAGTTCACCAGGATGTCGACGCCGCCCCAGTCGGCCGCCACCGCGTCCACCAGCCGCTCGACGTCGGCGCGGTCGGCGACGTCCACGGCGTGCGGCGCGACCGTGCCGCCGCGGGCGGCGAGCGGGGCCAGCCGTTCGGCGGTCTCCTCGGCCTTCTTCAGCGAGCGGCCGGCGACGGCGACCCGGGCGCCCTGCGCGGCGAGGTCCTCGGCGACGGCGGCGCCGATGCTGCCGTAGCCGCCGACCAGCAGGACCCGGCGGCCGAGGAACTCCCGTTCGGCGGGGACGCGTTCGGGCGCCGGCCGGGGCGGGACGGCGGCGCCGGGCGGTCCGCCGATCCCCGGCGGAGGGCCGCCGGCCCCGGGGGGTGGTCCGCCGGGGCCCTGCGGCGGGCGGCCGGTCCCCGGGGGCGGTCCGCCGCCCGGGCGTCCGCCGGGCGGGCCGGGCGGTTGGGTCGGTGCGGCTGCCGTCATGGCAGCACCTCCCTGTCGCGTGTCGGTGGATGCGGGTGTTCCGACGGTCGGTCGGAGGCGATCAGGCCGCGGCGGGCGCGGCGGGCAGGCCGAACAGCCCGGCGGCGTTGTCGTGCCGGATCCGCGCGACGGTGGCGGCGTCCAGGCCGAGGCCGTCCAGCCGGGCCAGCGAGGCGTCCAGCGGTGCGCTCATCGGTGGGGAGTCGGTGCCGAACATGACGTTGCCGGCCCCGAAGGCGTCCACGGCGGCGGCCACGGCGCGCAGGCTCGGGGTCGCGGTGTCGACGTACACCCGGCGCAGCGCCTCGGCGAGCGGGGGCACGGCGGGGCCGCCCGGAGCACCGCCCGGAGCGCCGCCGGGGGGACCCCCGGGAGCGCCGCCCGGCCGCCCGAAGGTGACCGGCATCCGCCGGGCCAGCTCCAGCCGCTCCAGCAGCAGCGGCAGCCCGCCGCCGCAGACCGGGGCGACGATCCGCAGCCCCGGGTACTTCTCCAGCCACCCGGCGAACAGCACCGCCGCCGTGCCGAGCGTGACGTCGCACGGCCGGGCGATCTGCTCGACCAGCCGCAGGTCGTCCAGCTCCCCGGCCCCGGCCGGTTCGGCCGGCGGGTGCAGCATCACCGGGGCGCGGTACTGCGCGGCCATCGCGAAGAAGGCGTCGGCCTGCGGAGTGTCCAGGAACCGCCCGGCGATGCTGGAGTTGACCATCAGAGCGACGAACTCCTCCTGCTCCAACCGCTTGGCGGCGGCGGCGAGTTCGGCGTCGGAGCCGAGCGGGTTGGTGTAGACGTAGCCGCGCAGCGCGGCGGGCCGGGCGCGGACCTGCTCGCCGAGCCAGTCGTGGAAGCGTTCGAGGGCGGCCGGCGGCCGGCGGTAGTTGTCCGGGCCGGGCGTGCGCACCATGGTGCCCGCGCCGACGGGACTGCCGACCAGGGACATGGTGATCCCGGCCGCCGCCTTGAGCTCCACCATGCCGTCGACGTCGGAGAGGCTCGGCGGCATGGGGAAGCGGCGGAAGAGTTCGGGCGACGTGATGTGGCCGTGCACATCGATCGTCATCGGCTCGGCACCTCCTGGGACGGCCGTCGGCCGGTCGGCGCGGCGGGGTGGTCGCGGGCCTCGGGCAATCGGTGAGTGAGTGCCCGCTCGCACCGTAGGGCGCGGCCGGTGGGCGCGTCAACACGGCCCGCAGGAGGGGTGGTTGGTTCAACGACCGGGCCGGGCCAACGGCCCGGAACGGCCGGGACGCGGTCCGTGGGCGCCGGGGCGACGTCCCAGCCCGGTGGAGACGGATGCCTCCTGACACTGGGACCGCCCGGCGGCAAGGATGAGGCCGCGGGGCCGCCCCGGGGGCCGAGATGCCCCGGCCCCCGGGGTCCCGTTCCTCCCGTATCGGGCGACCCCGCCCCGGTCCGCCGCGCAGCGTCGCGGCGGGCGTCCCGCGAATCCCGGATCGATTCGAGGAATCGATATGAAGGACTTGAAGAGCAACTCGGACGTCTGGCTGGTGACGTCGTCCAGCATTCAGCTCGGCACGCTGTGGATCATGAAGACCTCGATCCTGCCGATGCTGAACTCGCTGCCCTACGACCGGTACGTCAACACCTGCCAGCTCATCGACATGCACGTGTTCCACCCGATCGCCTTCTGGAACGGCCTCGCCACCGCCGCCGTCGGCGCGAGCAAGGCCGTCCGGACGGAGAGCATGGTGGCCAAGGTGCTGTACGCGGCCGGCACCGTCGGCATGGCGACCGTCGCGGTCGCCTCCGAGGGCGTCAACCGCCCGATCTGGCGCCAGATCGAGCGCTGGAGCCCGTACCGGGACAGCGACGCGGCGTGGCGTGGCAAGCGCCGCCGCTGGCACCTGGCGCACGAGACCCGGACCATGGGCGCGATCGGCGCCGCGGCCTGCTTCGTGCTCGCCTCGCTGCTCTGACCCGCGCCCGCACCTCTCCTCCGTTCCTCCCCGGACCCGCCCCCGGCCGCGCGCCGGCCGGGCCGTCCGCCGAGCAAAGGACTGTCATGACCTCGTCCATCGAGAGTGCGGTGGAGGCCAACAAGGCCCTCATCCGCGACCTGACCGAGCGGGCGTTCAACGACGGCGACCTCTCCGCCATCGGCGACCGCTTCGCCGAGGACTACGTGGTGCACGCCCCCGGCCTGCCCCCGATGCCGCCCGGCCCGGACTCCTTCCGCCAGGCCGTGCTGCTCTGGCGCAACGCCTTCCCGGACGTCCACGTGACCGTCGAGGACGTGGCCGGCGACGGTGACCGCGTCTACGCCCGGTTCACCACCCGCGGCACCCACCAGGGGCGGCTGTTCGACATCCCGCCCACCGGCAAGCCGGTCACCGTGCACGAGATGTCGTGCCACCGGGTGGTCGACGGCCGGGTTGTCGAGTCCTGGATCGGCGACAACGTGCCCCGGATCCTGCTCGACATCGGCGCCGTCCAGCCGGTCGGCCGCCCGCAGCACTGAGCCGCCGGCAGCGCTGAGCCGCCCGCGGCACCGCGCGCGCAGCACTGAGCAGCACACCCACCCGAACCAGCCCGAGGGGAGCCCGCATGCACCGCACCCTGATCATCGCCCGGATGGTGCCCGGCGCGGAGGGCGACGTCGCCCGCGTCTTCGGCGAGTCGGACGAGACCGAACTGCCCCGGCTCGCCGGCGTCACCCACCGCTCGCTGTACCTGCTCGGCGACGCCTACGTCCACCTGCTGGAGACCGACGACCCCGGCCCGGAGGCGGTCGAGGCCGCCCGCCGGCACCCGGAGTTCGGCCGGGTCAGCGAACGGCTCACCCCGTTCATCGCCCCCTACCTGCCCACCTGGCGTTCGCCGCAGGACGCGGTCGCCCGGTGCTTCTACACCTGGGAGCCCGGCACCGGCGGACGCTGAGCCCGCCCTCCGCCGGCGGTGCCGCGCCGGCCGACCCGGGGTCCGTTCACCCCGGCCGGCCGTGCGGCCCAGGAGCAGTCCCTACACCGGAGAAAAGAGGCAGCACCATGACCGACCACCAGGCCGGCGGGACGACCACCGTCGTCACCGCGCAGGAGATCGAGAGCGTCCTCATCACCAGCGCCGGCGCCGCGCCGGACGTCTTCGAGGGCTCCCGGCACGTCCCCCTGGAGGAGCTCGGCCTCGACTCGCTGGCCGTGCTGGAGCTGGAGGCGGTGATCGCCGACCGCTACGGCCTGAAGGTTCCGGACGGCGCGGTCGCCCTCAGCGTGGACCAGATCGTCGCCGAGCTTCAGACCGCCGGGGCGGTGGGCTGAACGATGGCCGGGCACACCGAGAACAGCATCGTCGTCCAGGCCCCGCTCAAGCTCGTCTGGGACGTCACCAACGACGTCGCCGGCTGGCCGGAGCTGTTCACCGAGTACGCCTCCGCCGAGATCGTCGAGCGGCGCGGCGAGACCGTCCGGTTCCGGCTCACCATGCACCCGGACGAGGAGGGCCGGATCTGGAGCTGGGTCAGCGACCGCACCGTCAACGTCGCCGACCGCACCGTCCACGCCCACCGGGTGGAGACCGGCCCGTTCGCCTACATGCAGATCCACTGGCGCTACGAGGAGCTGCCCGGGGGCGGCACCCGGATGACCTGGATCCAGGACTTCGCGATGAAGCCCACCGCCCCGGTCGACGACCGGGGCATGACCGACCGGCTGAACACCAACTCGCCCGTGCAGCTGGAGGTCATCAAGGCCAAGGTCGAGGCCCTCGCCGCCGGCCCCGACACCGCCGGGCCCGACACGGTCGACCGCAGCACCGTCGACCGCAGCACCGCCGAGAAGGAGTGAGCGCCGTGGCCGCCAGGAACATCCGCATCATCGCCGTCGACGACGTCCCCGCCAACCGCAAGCGCGGCGGCGAGACCCGCGCGGTGCTCTCGCCCGGCACCGTCGGCTCGACCTCCGGCTTCATGGGGATCGCCCGGCTCCAGCCGGGCGAGCGGATCAGCGAGCACTACCACCCGTACAGCGAGGAGTTCCTGCTGCTCATCCGCGGCGAGCTGACCCTCGACCTCGACGACAAGCCCTTCGAGCTGTTCGCCGGCCAGGGCCTGGTCATCCCCAAGGAGATCCGGCACCGGCTGCGCAACACCGGCTCCGAGGAGGCCTTCGCGGTCTTCCACCTCGGCCCGCTGGCGCCGTCCCCCGAGCTCGGCCACGTCGACACCGAGGACGGCCCGGGGACCACGGCGGACGCCCACATCGTGCTGGGGGAGCGATGACCGCGTTCCCCGCCACGGGCGGCCGTCGGGTGGTGGTCACCGGGATCGGCGTGGTGGCGCCCGGCGGCACCACCCGGGAGACCTTCTGGGACCTCATCACCTCGGGCCGCACCGCGACCCGCCGGATCTCCGCCTTCGACGCCTCGGCGTTCCGCTCGCAGATCGCCGCCGAGGCCGACTTCGACGGCGCCGCCGCCGGGCTCACCCCGCTGGAGCTGCGCCGCGCCGACCGCTACGTGCAGTTCGCGCTCGCCGCCTCCCAGGAGGCGGTGCTGGACGCCGGCCTGGAGCTCGACGAGCGCACCCGGGAGGCCACCGGCGTGGTGCTCGGCTCGGCGGTCGGCGGCACCATCGTCCTGGAGGACGAGTTCGTCGTCGCCAGCGACTGCGGCCGCAACTGGCTGGTCGACCCGGACGTCACCGGCCCGTTCCTCTACCAGGGCCTGATCCCCAGCAGCCTGGCCGCCGACGTGGCGGTGCGGCACGGGGCGCACGGCCCGGCGGTGGTCGTCTCCACCGGCTGCACCTCCGGCATCGACGCCATCGGCCACGCCTACCAGCTGCTGGTGGACGGCGAGGCCGAGGTGATGATCACCGGGGCCTCGGACTCGCCGATCTCCCCGGTCACCGTCGCCTCCTTCGACGCCATCAAGGCCACCACCCCGGACAACGACGACCCGGAGCACGCCTCCCGGCCGTTCGACCGGGACCGGCACGGCTTCGTGCTCGGCGAGGGCTGCGCGGTGCTCGTCCTGGAGGAGCTGGCGCACGCCCGCCGACGCGGCGCCCGGATCTACTGCGAGGTGGTCGGCTACGCCAACCGCGGCAACGCCTTCCACATGACGGGTCTGCGCCCGGACGGCCTGGAGATGTCCGAGGCGATCACCGAGACCCTGCGGCAGTCCCGGCTCAACCCCGAGGACATCGGCTACATCAGCGCCCACGGCTCGGGGACCCGGCAGAACGACCGACACGAGACCGGCGCCTTCAAGCGCTCGCTCGGCCACGCCGCCTACGGGGTGCCGATCAGCTCGATCAAGTCGATGGTCGGCCACTCGCTGGGCGCGATCGGCGCGATCGAGATGGCCGCCTGCGCGCTGGCCGTCGAGCGCGGGGTCGTCCCGCCGACCGCCAACTGGCAGAACCGCGACCCGGAGTGCGACCTCGACTACACGCCCAACACCGCGCGCGAGGTGTCGGTGGGGGCGGCGCTCTCGGTCGGCAGCGGCTTCGGCGGCTTCCAGTCCGCGATGCTCTTCGCCAAGCTGGGGAGGGGCCGATGAGCGCACGACGCGCCGTCGTCACCGGCATCGGCGTGGTCGCGCCGAGCGGCATCGGCAGCGAGGCGCACTGGAAGACGGTCTGCGGCGGCGAGAGCCGGATCGGCCCGGTCACGCTCTTCGACGCGAGCCCGTACGAGACCACGCTGGCCGGGGAGGTCCCCGACTTCGACGTCAACCGGTACGTCGAGCGCCGGCTCCAGGTGCAGACCGACCGGTGGACCCACCTCGCCTACGCGGCGGCCGAACTGGCCCTCGGCGAGGCCGAGCTGGACCCGTCCACGGTCGAGCCGTACAAGCTCTCGGTGGCCCTGGCCAGCTCCTCCGGCGGCAACCAGTTCGGCCAGCGCGAGCTCCAGCGGCTCTGGCAGCCGGACACCTCGCGCACCGTCGGCGCCTACCAGTCGATCGCCTGGTTCTACGCCGCGACGGTCGGGCAGCTGGCCATCCGGCACCAGGCCAAGGGCCCGTCCAGCGTCCTCGTCTCGGAGGGCGCCGGCGGCCTGGACTCGCTGGCGCACGCCGCCCGGCTGGTCCGCCGGGGCGCCGACGTGGTGCTCGCCGGCGGCACCGAGGCGCCGCTCGGCCCGTACGCGCTCGCCTGCCAGCAGCGCAGCGGCCGGCTGTACACCGGCACCGACCCGGCCGCCGCCTACCTGCCGTTCGACCAGCGGGCCGGCGGCTACGTGCCCGGCGAGGGCGGCGCGGTGTTCGTCGTCGAGGACCTGGAGCACGCGCTGGCCCGCGGCGCCCGGATCCGCGCCGAGATCGCCGGCTGGGCCGCCACCCAGGACGCCGTCGCCGCCGGCCGGACCGCCACCGGCTCGGTGCGCCAGTACGCCCGGGCGCTCGCCGCCGCGGTCGAACGGGCCGGCCTCACCCCCGGGGACGTCGACGTGACCTTCCCCGACGCGGTGGGCGTGCCCGGCTACGACCGCACCGAGGCGCAGGCGCTGCGCGCGGTCTTCGGCGAGGGTGGCCCGGCCGCCGTCACCACCCAGAAGCCGCTCACCGGCCGCCTCTACCAGGGCGGCAGCGCCCTGGACGCGGCCACCGCGGTGCTCGCCATGGACTACGGCCTGATCCCGCCCTCGGCGGGCCCGGCCCGTCCGGCGGACGGCTGCGACCTGCCCTTCGTCCGCGAGGAGCAGGCCGCCGAGGTGCGCACCGCGCTGATCGGCGCCCGCGGCTTCGACGGCTTCAACAGCGCCGTCCTGCTGCGCGCGCACGCCTGACCCCGACCACCCACCGACCCGGAAGGAGACCGCCATGCCGGTCGACGAGGGCGCGGCACAGGGCCGCGTGCTCTTCCTGATCACCGTCGAGGAGGAGCGCCGGGAGGACTTCCTCACGGCGTACGAGCAGATCCGCCACCTGGTCGCCGGGGGCGTCCCCGGACACCTGCGCGACCAGGTCTGCCAGTCCTCCACCGACCCGGAGCAGTGGCTGATCACCAGCGAGTGGCGCTCGCTGGAGGACTTCGTCGCCTGGGAGCGGACCGAGGAGCACCGGGACCTGGTGCGCCCGATGCGCGAGTGCTTCAGCGACGCCCGGTCCATCCGCTTCCACATCAAGGCCGAGACCTCGCGGGACACCCCGCGGGCGGGCCTTTCCACTCCTACCACCGCGGGGTGAGGTCATGACACGGACAGTGATCATCGGCGGCAGCGTCGCCGGCCTGGTGGCCGCGCTGGCGTTCGCCGACCTGGGACACGACATCACGGTGCTGGAACGGGACGGCAACGAGGCGCCGGACACCGTCGACGACGCGCACGGCGACTGGCAGCGGCCGACCGTGCCGCAGCTGCACCACTCGCACGCGTTCGGCTCGCTCGGCACCAACCTGCTGCGCGACCGGCTGCCGTCCGTCCACCACGCGCTGGTCGCGGCCGGCGTCCGGGAGATCGAGCTGGGCAAGGCCATGCCGCCGACCCTGGCCGACCGGACGCCGCACCCGGCCGACGCCGAGCTGCGCATGCTCGGCAGCCGGCGGACCACCTTCGAGCTGATCCTGCGCCAGGAGGCGCTGCGCAAGCCCGGCATCTCGCTGCGCCGGGGCGAGACGGTGCGCGGCCTGACCGTGGCCGACCGCGGCCCGGCCCGGGTGACCGGCGTGGTCACCAAGGACGGCCGCACCGTCGGGGCCGACCTGGTGATCGACGCCAGTGGCCGTCGCTCGCAGGGCCACGAGTGGCTGCGCGAGCACGGCCTGGCCGAGCCCGAACCGGTCGCGCACAGCGCCGACATCACCTACTACACCCGCTACTACCGGGCGCTCGGCCCGCGTCCGGTGGGCCCGCTCAACCGCGGCTTCGGCGCCGGCGGGCTGTGGGACCACTACACCGGCGTGATGTTCCTCGGCGACAACAACACCTTCGCCATCTCCTTCGGCATCCTGCCGGACGACGCCGAGCTGAAGCGGATGCGCGCCGAGGACGTCTTCACCGCGGTGGTCCGGGCCACCCCGCTGCTCGCCCCCTGGGAATCGCCGGAGGCCTCCGTGCCGATCTCGCCGGTGCATGCGATGGGCGGCCTGGACAACTCGCTGAAGCTGTACGGCCAGGACGCGCAGCCGGTGCCCGGCTTCCTGCCGGTCGCCGACGCGGTCTGCACCACCAACCCCGCGTTCGGCCGCGGCGTCTCGCTGGCCATCGCGCACGTGCTCGGGCTGGCCGACCTGGTGCGCGAGCACCCGGAGCCGGACGCCGAGCAGGCCGCGCTGGCGGCCGGCCTGGCCGGGCGGACCTTCCGCCCGTGGTTCGAGGACGCCGTCCGCAACGACGCGGGCCGCGCCCGGCTCTGGCGGGCCACCGTGGCCGGCCGGCAGCTGCCGCCGCTGCCGCCGGACGTGCTCACCTTCGGGACGGTCGCCGAGGCGGCCGCCACCGACGAGGTGGTCTGGCGCCGGCTGGTCCGCACCATGATGTCGCTCGACAACCCGGCCGGCCTGTACGAGGACGAGGAGATCCGGCTGCGGGTCAAGCAGGCGGTCGCGGGCTCGCCGCCGCCGTTCCCCGCCCCGGACCGGGCCACCCTGGTCGACATCGTCCGCCGCGCCGCCGTCTGACGCATCGTCATATTCCTTTCGGGCAAAGCCCCGCCCCGCACCAGCCACAGGAGGAGAGTCATGAAGGTCGTCGACCACCCGAACGCCAAGCTCATGGAAGCGGTCTACGCCGCGTTCACCGTGGGCGACGTGCAGAAGGCGGCCAGCTACTGGACCGAGGACTGCGTGCACTACTACCCGGGCACCAGCGAGCTGTCCGGGGCGCACGAGGGCATCGAGTCCGCCCTGGCCTTCGCCGGCCGGATGTTCGAGATCTGCCAGGGCCGCATCCGGATGGAGATCCACGAGATCGGCGCCAGCGACTCGTTCGCCTTCGCCACCGTGTTCACCCGCTACGAGCGTGAGGGCAGGAGCCTGGAGATGCCCTTCGTCAACGTGGCGCGCATCCAGGACGGTCTGATCGCCGAGTTCTGGACCTACCCCGAGGACCAGTACGCCGTCGACCGGTTCTGGGCCTGACCGCCCCCCGACGATCGAGAGGTCGCATCACCATGGCAGGCATCATCAGCAGTTGGGGTGACAACACCAACGGCCAGCTCGGCGACGGCGGCACCGTCAGCCGGAGCACCACCCAGGAGATCAAGGGCCTGGAGAACGTCGTCCGGGTCGCGGCCGGCAGCGGCCACGCGCTGGCCGTCACCGGCGACGGCGAGCTCTGGGGCTTCGGCCGCAACGCCTTCGGCCAGCTCGGCGACGGCTCCACCGAGAACCGGGCGGCCCCGGTGCGCACCGTCGGCCTGCCCGGCCGGGTCCGCACGGCCGGCGCCGGCGGCGGCCACAGCGCCGCCCTGCTGGAGGACGGCACCGTCTGGGCCTGGGGCGCGGGCTTCTTCTGCGCGCTCGGCGAGGCCAACTTCGGCGTGCAGCCCGTCCCGGTCCGGGTCGAGGGCCTGGAGGACGTCGTCGACCTGGCGGTCGGCGGCGCCCACAACCTGGCACTCAAGGCCGACGGCACCGTCTGGTCCTGGGGCCGCGACGACCGCGGCCAGCTCGGCGACGGCCCCGGCTCGACCCGCGAGGGCCGGATCGTCCGCTCCTACCTGACCGCCTCCTTCGACTGCCGGCCGCGCCCGGCCGTGGTCGAGGGCCTGGAGCCGGCCGTCCGGATGAGCGCCGGCGGCGGCCACAGCCTGGTCGTGCACGCCGACGGCACCGCCTCGGTCTGGGGCTTCAACGACCGCGGCCAGCTCGGCGACGGCACCACCGTCGACCGCGCCGCCCCGCAGAGGCTCGCGGGTCTGCACGCGCTCTCCCAGCTGGTCGGCGCCTACCACCACACGGTGGCGCTGCTGGCCGACGGCACCGTCTGGGCCTGGGGCCTCAACGACGGCGGCCAGCTCGGCGACGGCACCACCGTCGACCGCGCGGTGCCGGCCCCGGTGCCCGGCCTGACCGGTGTCAAGGCGATCGCGGCGGGCGGCGGCGGCACCGACGCGGCCCCCGGCAACGGCGGGCACGCGCTGGCGCTGCTGGCCGACGGCTCGGTGCAGGGCTGGGGCTGGAACAACTGGGGCCAGCTGGCCGCGGGGCAGGTCCGGATCGTCCCGACCCCGAGCCGGATCGCGCTGGCCGGTCCGGCGGTGGGCGTCGCCGCCGGCGGCGAGATCCCGCCGACCAACAAGTTCATGGCCAACCCGGGCGGCGGCTTCGGCTTCGCCCTGCTGGGCTGAGGCCCGGCCCCGTGCGAACGCCGGGCGGCCCCGGCCCGTCCAGGGCCGCCCGGCGCGGGCCCGTCCGGCCCGCCCACCCATGACCGCTGACCGCCCGGGCCCGGGGCGCCGTCCGTCCCCCGGCCCGGTCCCCGCAGGGAGGCCTCCCCCCATGACCGCCGTTCCCCAGACCGCCCCTGCCTCGGCCGGCGCGGTGTTCCTCTCCGAATTGATGTTCCCCTCCACCCCGCGCTGCCTGGCCCTGGCCGCCGAGTTCAGGATCGCCGAGCTGCTCATCGAGGGGCCGCTGCCGGCCGCCGAACTCGCCGAGCGCGCCGGGGTGGCCGCGGGACCGCTGGCCAAGGTGCTCGCGCTGCTCGCCGAGGACGGCGTCTTCGAGGAGACCGAGCCCGGCGTCTTCGCCAACACCGAGCTGTCCGAGCTGCTCCGCCCCGGCGTGCCCGGGTCGATGGACGCGATGGCCCGGATGGTCGGCGCCGAGTGGCTCTGGTCCTCCTGGGGCGCGCTGGACCACAGCCTGGAAACCGGCAGGCCCGGCTTCGAGAAGGTGCACGGCACCGCCCTGTGGCCCTGGCTGCAGCGCAACCCGGCCGCCGCCGCGACCTTCAACCAGGCGATGACCGACTTCACCGACGCGCTCGCCGACGCCCTGGTCGCCGCGTACCCCGACTTCGCCCGGGCCGGTACGGTCTGCGACCTCGGCGGCGGGCAGGGCACCTACCTGGCCGCGATCCTGAACGCCTACGAGGCCGTCGGCCGCGGCGTGCTGGCCGACCTGCCGAGCGTGATCGAGCAGGCCCGGACCCAGCCGGACGTCGCCAAGCTGGCCGAGCAGGGCCGGCTGGAGTTCCAGCCGGTCGACTTCTTCGCCGGGGTCCCGGCCGGGATCGGCGCCTACGTCACCAAGCAGGTCTGGCACTCCTGGCCGGACGAGGCGCTGGTCCGGCTGCTGCGCCGGTGCCGCGAGGCCTCGCCGGGCGCCCGCTTCGTCGCGGCCGAGCTGGTGCACCGGGCGGGCGTGCCGCGGTTCGTGAAGAACTTCGACCTGGTCATGCTGGTCACCATGAGCGGTGAGGTGCGCACCGAGGCGCAGTTCGCCGAGGTCTTCCGGCGCGGCGGCTACCGGCTGAACCGGGTGGTGCCGACCGGGACGGCCTTCTCGCTGCTGGAGGCCGTGCCGGACCCCGACCCGCTGGGCTGAGCGACGCGGGAAACCGGCCCGGCCCCCGGAATTCCCCCGGGGGCCGGGCCGGTTCTTCCACACGCCGCGGAAAAGGGCCCGGACCGCTTGCGGTCCGGGCCGGTGGGCGTTTTTCCGGGAAATCCCCGGGGTCAGTCGAAGCGGTATTCCGAAAGGCCGCCGACGCGCCGGAATCCGAGCGACTCGAAGAGTCCCCGGACGGCCGTGTTGGCCTCCCCGACCACCGCCAGGCCGATCAGCCCGTCCGCGCGCAGCTCGGCCACCGCCTCGGCGAGCAGGGCCCGGACGTAGCCGCCGCGCCGGGCCTCGGGCCGCGAGTACGCCGGGTTGTACCGCACCACCCCGGCGACGGCGGCGGTCCGGCCGACCACGGCGAGGGGCTGCCCGCCGTCCTCCCAGACCCGCAGCAGTCCGCCGGCGATCTGGCCCTGGACCGACCGTCGGGCGATCTCCCGGCTGAGCCGGGCGCCGTGCGCGGCCTCCAGGCACCAGTCGGTGAGCAGCTCCGACTCCTCGGCCCGGGCCGCCCGGGACCGCCCGGACGGGGCCGGCCGCGCGTTCGGCACGGCCGGACCGTCCAGGCGGAGCACGTGCTCGCGCCGGTCCGCCCGGGCCGGGCGGCCGGTGGCCCGGGACCAGGCCCCGGCGAACGCGGCGGACGCCGGGTCCGAGCCGATCACGCCGGGCAGCGGGTCGGGGCCGGCGCCCAGTTCGGCGCCGAGGGCGGCCGCGGCGGCCTGCGGCATGCCGCTGAGCACGACCAGGTGCGGGGGAGTGAAGGCCGCCGCGCCGACCACCGGCTCCCCGTCGGACGCGGGGTCCACGACGCGGCTCCAGTGGGTCGGCGGGGCGGTCGGCGGCCGGAATTTAGCCCCGGCCAGCATGGTCAGCAGGATGGAATTCTCGACCGGGTTGCCAGCAATCCACTCACCGGTTTCGGATATGAACTCTTCGGTGTTCCGTGTGGTTTTCACGAGCATATCGAGAAAGTACTCGGAGGGTGGATTGCTGGCAATGGGCGGTACGGCGGGGACCGCCCGTGGACGGTGTCCGGTCAGTTCGCGCCCGGGCGCCCGCCCCCCGGACCGCCCTGGCCCGGGGCGCCGCCGCCGGGCCGTCCCATCGTCCCGGCCGTGACGCCGGCCGTCATGCCGCCCTCCAGCCCGAACAGCGAGCCGGTGACGAAGCTCGCCGCGTCGCTGCCGAGGAAGACCACCGCGTTGGCGACCTCCTCCTCGGTGGCGATCCGCCCCAGCGCGGTGGCCGCCCCGGCCCGCTCCAGCGCGCCCGGCTGCCCGCCGACCCGCCGGCGGAAGTCCTCGGTGTCGACCGGCCCGGTGATCAGCGCGTTCACCCGGATCCCGGCCGGGCCGGCCTCCAGCGCGGTGGCCCGGGTCAGGCCGACCACCCCGTGCTTGGCCGCGGTGTACGCGCCCAGGCCGAAGGCGGTGCCCTGGACGCCGGCGGTGGAGGCGTTGTTGATGATGCTGCCGCCGCCGTTCGCCCGCATCACGGCGATCTCGTGCTTGAGCGAGTGGTAGGTGCCGATCAGGTTGACGGCGATCACCTGGGCGAAGGCCTCGGCCGGGACCCGGTCCAGCGGGCCGAAGGCCCCGCCGCCGCCCGCGTTGTTGAAGGCGATGTCCAGCCGGCCGTGTCGCTCGACCGTGGTACCCACCAGACGGGCGACGTCGTCCTCGACGGTGACGTCGGCGGCGACGAACTCCGCCTGCCCGCCCTTCTCGCGGATCCGTTCCACGACGGCGTTGCCCAGCTCGGCGCGGCGGCCGGAGACCACCACGTGCGCCCCGGCGGCGGCGAGCGCGGCCGCCGCGGCCGCTCCGATGCCCGAGGTGGAACCGGTCACGAGGGCAATCTTTCCCTGGAGTTGACTCATCGTCAGCTGCTCCTCCGGGTGGCCGGTGGCCACCCTTGACGTTGGCTCTTGACGGCTAATTTTGATTGTATAGTCTATACGAATTCAAGCTCGGAGCAAGGACCCCGAGCCGGCGAGCGCCTCCTCAAGGAGTACCCAATGAGCGCCCCGTACGCTGCACCAGCCCCGGAAGTGCCACGTAAAACCTTCTTGACGATCTTCGCCGCCCTGGTGCTCGCCATGTTCCTGGCGGCTCTGGACCAGACGATCGTGGCGACGGCCCTGCCGACCATCGCCGGTGACCTCGGCGGCGTGACCCACCTGTCCTGGGTCGTCACCGCCTACATGCTGGCCGCCACCGCGGCCACGCCGCTCTGGGGCAAGCTGGGCGACCTCTACGGCCGCAAGCTGATGTTCCAGTCGGCCATCACGATCTTCCTGCTCGGCTCCGCGCTGTCCGGGATCTCCGGCAACATCGGCCAGCTGATCGGCTTCCGCACCCTCCAGGGGCTCGGTGCGGGCGGTCTGATGGCGCTGGCGATGGCCCTCATCGCGGAGCTGGTGCCGCCGCGCGAGCGCGGCAAGTGGCAGGGCTACGCGCAGTCCTGCTTCGTGCTCGCCGGCGTGGTCGGCCCGCTGGTCGGCGGCGCCTTCGTGGACCACCTGTCCTGGCCGTGGATCTTCTACATCAACCTGCCGATCGGCGTGGTCGCGCTGCTGATCGTCAGCTCGGTGCTGAAGCTGCCGGTCAACAAGCAGCAGAAGAAGCTGGACTACCTGGGCTCGGCGCTGCTCAGCGGAGCCATCGTCTCGGTGCTGCTGGTCTCGGTCTGGGCCGGTGACCAGTACTCCTGGGGCTCGGTGCAGATCATCGGCCTGCTGGTGCTCGCCGCGGCGCTGCTCGCCGCCTTCGTCCGGCAGGAGAACCGGGCCAGTGAGCCGGTCGTGCCGTTGGCGCTGTTCAAGGACCCGGTGGTCCTGGTGGCCACCCTCGGCCTCTTCCTCACCTCGGTCTCGCTCTTCGTGGCGACCGTCTACACCCCGCTGTTCCTCCAGGTCGCCAACGGGGACAGCGCCACCGAGTCCGGCCTGCTGCTGGTCCCGATGATGCTCGCCACCGTGGCCAGCCTGACGCTCTCCGGCAAGGTCGTCGAGAAGACCGGGAAGTACAAGCTGTTCCCGATCGTGGGCCTGCTGATCATGGCGGTCGGCCTCTACCTGATGTCGACGCTCAAGGCGGACTCCTCGCAGGTCTCGGCCGGCGTCTTCCTGGCGGTCTTCGGCATCGGCTTCGGCCTGGTCACCCAGGTGCTCATCGTGGCGGTGCAGAACTCCGTCGAGATGCGGCAGCTGGGCGTGGCGACGGCGGCGGCGAACTTCTTCCGCTCGCTCGGCGGCGCGATGGGCGTCACCATCTTCGGCGCCATCCTCAACTCGCAGCTGCGCGACTGGCTGCCCAAGAAGGTGCCGGCCGACGACCTGGCGCGGCTCGGTGCGGACGGCCTGCTGACCGCTCCGGCCAAGGTCCGGGCGCAGGCGCCGCCGGTGCGCGACGGTGTCGCCGCCGCGCTGGCCGAGTCGCTGCACGTGGTCTACCTGAGCGGCATGGTCATCGCGCTGGTCGGCGCCCTGGTGGTGGTCTTCCTCCAGGAGCGGCCGATGCGGGCGCCGATGGGCGCGCCCGGCGGCAAGGGCCCCGGCGGCCAGGGCGGCCCCGGTGGTCCCGGCGGTCAGCACCAGGGCCAGGGCGCCCCGGCGGGCCAGGCCGGCCAGCAGGGTGGTCCGGGCGCCCAGCCCGGCTCCGCGGCCGGTGGCCGGCCGGAGACCGCGGCCGGCTGACGGTCGTCGCCGGACCGCGCCGGTCGTCCGGAGCGGCGCCCGTCCCCGTGGGTCATCCTCCCCCATCGTTACCCCCGGCGGTGGGGGAGGGGGCTGCCCGGAACGGGAATTGACGGAGCCTCAGGTAGCGGTACGGCTCGAAGCGGGTGTCGGAAGCCATCGCGGAGTGAGTGTTCACCCGCTAGGCTGGACGGGTAGTCGGCACCCCGGCCGCGGTGGGGCGGGGTGTCTGGCACGGCCTTCCCCGCCGCACTCCGAGCGCCGGGATCCCCGGCGCGACCAGCCCACCAGGAAGCGGGTCGACTCCATGGCCGACATACCCAGCCGGCGGCGTGCACTCTCCCGGGACCTCCCGCCCGCCGCCACCCCCGGCATACCCCCGGTGACCAGGATCGGCGTCATCGGTCTCGGTGTGATGGGCGGCGGGATGGCCTCCCGGCTGCTCGACCGGGGCCACCGGATCGTGGTCCACAATCGCACCCCCGAGCGCGCCGCCCCGTTCGCCGCCCGCGGCGCGCAGGTCGCCGCCACCGCGGCCGAACTGGCCGCGCGGGTGGACGTGGTGCTGCTCAGCCTCGCCTCGGAGGCGGCCGTCGAGGAGCAGCTGTTCGGCGCCGGCGGGGTGCTGGAGACCCTGCCCGCGCACGGCATCGTGATGGACACCAGCACCGTCTCCCCGGACTTCGCCCGCGCGGTGGCCGAACGGGTCGCCGGGCGCGGCCGCAGCTCCGTCGACGCCTGCATCATCGGCAACGGCCGGCACGCCGAGGACGGCGAACTGCGCTTCATGGTCGGCGGGTCCGCCGAGACCTTCGAGCGGCTGGGCACCGTGCTGGAGCCGCTCGCCAAGGAGGTCCGCCACCTCGGCCCGAGCGGCCTCGGCGCCACCGCCAAGGTCATGCTCAACGTGCTGATGGGCGTCGAGATGCAGGCGCTCGCCGAGTCCGTGACGCTGGCCCAGCGGGCCGGCATCGACCGCGAGCTCGCCCTGTCGATGATCAGCGACAGCGGCTTCAGCTCGCCGGTGATGCGCTACAAGGCCGGTGTGATGCGCCGCCGGGCCTACGGCGAGCCGCAGTTCCGGCTCGACCTCATGCGCAAGGACCTCCGGCTGGCCACCGCCGAGGCCGGCCGCCTGGGCGTCGCCACCCCCGTCTGCGACGCCACCCACGACACGCTCGTCGCCGCCGCCGAGGCCGGCCTCGGCGAGCTGGACTGCGCCGCCGTGCTCTCCCACGCGGAGGCCGCCGCCGGCCTGGCCGGCACCCCGGACCGTACGTGAACCACTCGACCTCATCGAGGAGTTGATCCACGTGTCCCAACCCGGACGGCCCCGGGCGGCCGGATTCGGCACCGGCCTGGTGGCCCTGCTGACCGCCCTCGTCCTGCTCGCCGCCACCAACGGCGCCGGCGCCGAGGACACCGAGGCGCGCCCGCGCCCCGGCGCCTGGACCAGCTGGCAGTTCGACCCGGCCGGCAGCCGGTTCAACGGCCAGGAGTCGCGGATCACCCCGGCCACCGTCGGCAACCTGGATCTCAAGTGGGCCTTCGGCCACCCCAAGGTCCCGGGTGTCTACCTCGGCAGCCAGCCCGCCGTGGTGGACGGCACCCTGTACGTCGGCGGCGCCGAGGGCACCTTCCACGCCCTGGACGCCCGGACCGGCGCGGCCCGTTGGACCTTCGACGTCGCCCCGGTGGCCGGCGCCCACTCCACCGCCGACCCCGACCCGGTGCGCAGCAGCCCGGCCGTCGAGGGCGACACCGTCTACTTCGGCGACAACCGCGGCTACCTGTACGCGCTCGACCGCCGGACCGGCGCGCTGCGTTGGTCGCTGAAGCTCGACACCCACCCGCAGGCCCAGATCACCAGCTCGCCGCTGGTCCACAACGGCCAGGTCTACATCGGTGTGTCCAGCAGGGAGTCCGGTGCCACCTTCGACCTGACCTACCCCTGCTGCACCTTCCGCGGCTCGGTCGTCGCCGTCAACGCGTCCACCGGGCAGCTCACCTGGCGGCACTGGACCACCCCGGAACCGCAGCCGGTCGGCACCTGGCCGAACGGCGCCAACCGCTACGAGCCCTCCGGCGTCGCCGTCTGGAGCACGCCGGTGATCGACCGGGAGAGCGGCACCGTCTACGTCGGCACCGGCCAGAACTACACCGGGGCGGCCGGTGACACCGACTCGGTGCTCGCCCTGGACGCCGCCACCGGCGCCGTCCGCTGGCGCGCCCAGGAGGTCTTCCCGGACACCTTCACCGTCGCCTGCGGCATCGCCGGCGCCGACGCCTACTGCCCCGGCAAGGCCGACGGCACCGACCACGACTGGGACTTCGGCGCCGGCGCCAACGTCTTCAGCATCGGCAACCGCCGGGTGGTCGGCATCGGCCAGAAGAACGGCGTCTACCACGTCTACGACGCGCTGACCGGCGCCAAGGTGTGGGACCGCGCGGTGGTCGCCGACCCCAACACCAAGGGCGGCAGCTCGGGCATCCAGTGGGGCACCAGCTTCGACGGGACCCGGCTCTACGTCGCCACCTGGTTCGCCGACCCCGGCACCCTGTACGCGCTCGACCCGGCGACCGGCGCGATCCTCTGGCAGACCGAGAGCCCGGCCGACGGCTGCCAGTGGGGCGGCGCGGCCGCCGATCCTGAGCTCTGCCGGCGCGCCTTCACCCCGGCGGTGAGCACCAGCCGCGGCCTGGTCTACGAGGGCGGCGCGGACGGCAAGATGCGGGTCTTCTCGGCGAGCACCGGCGCGGTGCTCTGGCAGTACGACGTGGTCCGCGACTTCGCCACGGTCAACGGCGTCCCGGCGCACGGCACGGCGCTCTCCGGCGGCGGCGGCGCGGTGGTGGCCGACGGCATGCTCTACGTCCAGGCGGCGTACTACCCGCAGTACCCGAGCGCCTCGGGCGGCGCTCTGCTCGCCTTTTCCCTACGGTAGGACCCGTCGGCCCAGGAGAAGGTCAACTCACGGCCGGCGGCGCGCAGTTGCCGCCGGCCCCGGCAAGGAGGAAAGTCATGGAGATCGTCGTGGTGGGAGGGGCCGGCCGGACCGGTCGGCTGCTGGTCGAGAAGGCCCTGGCGAACAAGCACGGCGTCACCGCCCTGCTGCGCGACCCGGCCAAGCTGCCCTTGGAGCACGAGCGGCTGACCAAGGTGCGCGGTGACGTGTTCGACGCCGGCTCGCTGACCGGCCCGCTGGAGGGCAAGGACGCCGTGGTGGTGGCGCTGGGCGTGACCAGCCGCACCACCACGACGGTGTTCTCCGAGGGCGTGCGCAACGTCATCGCGGCCGCCCGGACGGGCGGGGTGCGCCGGCTGGTCACGATGTCCTCGGCGGGCCTGGAGACCAAGCACCTGCCGGCGATGCAGCGCTTCGTCGCCGAGTTCGTGGTGGACCGGGTCTACCGCAACATCCACCTCGACCTCGGCCGGATGGAGGACGAGATCGAGGCCAGCCCGCTGGAGTGGACGATCGTCCGGGTGCCGATGCTCACCGACGGCCCGGCCACGCCCAACTACCAGGCGGTGGTGGGCGGTCACATCCCCAAGGCCTCGCGCGTCGCCCGGGCGAACGTCGCCGACTACATCGTCACCCATCTGGATGACCCGGCCACCTACGGCCGGCGCGTCGAGGTGGCCAACTGATGACCCCCGGCGGAGGCCGGCCCGCCCGCGGTACGTTCGCGGCGCGGGCCGGCCGCGCGCCGGAAGGCCTCCGCCGCCGCTGATCGCACCCGATCGAGGGGGAAACGCACCGTGAACATCGTCGTCTTCGGCGCGACCGGCGGCACCGGCCGCCACTTCCTGGAGCTGGCCGCCGCGGCCGGGCACTCCACCGTCGCCTTCGCCCGCGACCCGCTGGCCCTGGTCGACGCCCGGCCGACCACCATCCGGCAGGGCGACGTGCTCGACCCGGCGGCGGTGGCCCGGGCCGTCGAGGGCGCGGACGCGGTGGTCTCCGCACTCGGCATCGGCTACAGCCGGGCCGCCATCACCGTCTACTCGGCCGGCACCGGCCACATCCTCAAGGCCATGCACGCGGCCGGGGTGGCCCGGGTGCTGTGCGTCTCCACCACCAGCATGAGCCCGGTGCCCTGGAGCGCCGCCCCGGTGCGGCGCGCGCTCACCTCCGGGGTGCTGCACCCGATGCTCCGCCGGCCGTACGCCGACATGGCGCGGATGGAGCGGCTGCTGCTGGCGGACACCGACCTGGACTGGACGCTGGTCCGGGCCGCCCGGCTCACCGGCGGCCGGGCCCGCGGCCGCTACCGCACGGCCGCCGGGGGGCGGCTGCCCGGGGCCTGGTCGATATCCCGGGCCGACCTCGCGCACTACCTGCTCGGCGCGCTCGGCGACCCGGACGCCCGCCGCGCGGTCGTCGAGATCGCGTACTGACCGCTCGTCCACCGACCGCCCGCCACCGACCGGCCGCCGACCCGTGGCCACGCCGCCGCCGTTCGTACTCAACGGGTGGTACGGCCGGCTACTCCCGCGGTGCGATGCCCGGCCCCCGCGGACCGGGCAGAGTGGGGAGTGATCCCGCGGATCACCCGAGCCGTGGGCCCGGCGGCCGCACACCCGTCCACCCCGGTGGCCGCCGGCCCGTGGCCCGCGTCGCCCCTCGCCCTCCGGAGCACAGCCGATGCCCACACCTCCTGGTCCGCCCGCCGCCGACACCCCCGCGCCCCCGTCCGGGCCCGCCGCGGGGGAGCCGCCCGCGGCCCCGACGGCTCCCGACGGGCCCCCGGCCGACCGCGCCGGGCGCCTGCGGCTGCCCCGGCACGCCCGCCGGGTCTGGCTGGTCGTGCACGTCGCCTGCTCGGTCGGCTGGCTCGGCCTGACCGCGGGGGTGCTCGCGCTCGGCATCGCCGGCCGCTTCTCCGACGACCCCGACACCGTGCGCGCCGCCTACCTGGCCCAGCGGATCTTCGCCGACTGGCTGCTGATCCCGGTCAGCCTGCTCTCACTGCTCTCCGGCGTGCTGCTGTCCCTCGGCACCACCTGGGGCCTGCTGCGCCACCGATGGGTCGCCATCAAGTTCTGGCTCACCCTGGCCGCCACCCTGGCCTCGATCTTCGCGCTGCGCGCCTTCATCCACGACGCGGCCGGCCAGGTCGCCGCCGGCACCGTCCCACCGGACGGCCGCGCCCCGCACGTCCTGGTCATCGCGCCCTCGGTGGCCCTGACCATCTACCTGTTCGCCACCGTGCTCTCCGTGGTCAAGCCCTGGGGGATGACCAAGCGCGGCCGGCGGCTCGCCGCCGAGGCCCGCGCCGCGCGCACCGGCCGCCCCGCCGCGGCGCCGGGGCGGTGACCCTCCCCTGTCCATGAGCACCGATCACGACCCGTACGGCGGACCGCCCTGGACCAGGCCGGCCTGGACGCGCTTGTCCGCGCTCCTGGTCGCCCTGGTCCAGGTGGTCGGCTCCACCGCCGCCGCCCACCAACAGCCGGACCGAGCCGCGCTGGACGCCGGCGGGTACGCCCTGCTGCTGCTCGGCCCGGCCCTGCTGCTGCTGCGCGACCGCCACCCCGGCCCGGTGGTGGCCGCCGTCACCGCCGTCACCACCGGCTACCTGCTGGCCGGCTACCCCTACGGCCCGGTGTTCTTCAGCCTCGGCGTCGCCGTCTACGGCGCGCTCGCCCGCGGCCGCCGCCGGTGGGCCTGGATCTCCCTCGGCGCCGGCTACCTGGTCCACCTGGCCAGCTCCCACCTGCTGCCGCACGACTGGCAGCGCGCGCCCGGGCCCGGCCCCAACTGGTGGCAGGAGGCCGGGGCGGCGGCCTGGATGCTGCTGGTCCTGGCCGGCGCCGAGATCATGCGCACCCGCGGCGAGCAGCTGGCCGCACGCCGGCTGGCCCGGCGGCAGGCGGAGGAGAACCGGGCCGCCGAGGAACGGCTGCGGATGGCCCGCGAACTGCACGACATCCTGGCCCACTCGATCTCGGTGATCCACCTCCAGGCCGGGGTCGCCCTGGAGCTCATCGACGAGCACCCCGAGCAGGTCCGTGCCGCGCTGACCGTCATCAAGGCGACCAGCAAGGAGGCGCTGGGCGAGGTCCGCCAGGTGCTCGGCACCCTGCGCGGCCCGGACGGCCAGGCCCCGCGCACCCCCGCCCCCGGCCTCGCCCGGCTGCCCGAACTGGTCACCCAGGCCGGCCACGCCGGGCTCACCGTCACGGTCGGGACGACGGGCCCGGCCCGGCCGCTGTCCGCCCAGGTGGAGCTGGCCGCGTTCCGGATCGTCCAGGAGGCGCTCACCAACGTCATCCGCCATTCGGCCGCGCGCACCGCCACCGTTCTGATGGACTGGTCGTCCCCGGACGGGCTGCTGCTCCGGGTGGACGACCCGGGCCCGGCCGCCGGCGGCGACGGCGGCGGCTCCGGCAACGGCCTGATCGGCATGCGCGAGCGGGCCGCGGCCTTCGCCGGCGAGCTGACCGCCGGACCGCGCGGCGCCGGCTTCCGGGTGCGGGCCTGGCTGCCCGACCCGGCGGGGTCGGGCGCGGCGAGCGAGAAGGGGTGGTCGGGATGATCCGAGTACTGCTGGCGGACGACCAGGTCCTGGTGCGGGCGGGCTTCCGGGCACTGCTCGACGTCCAGCCCGACATCGAGGTGGTCGGCGAGGCCGACGACGGCGAGGCGGCCGTCCGGCTGGCGGAGGAGCTGCGGCCGGACGTCGTGCTGATGGACATCCGGATGCCCGGCACCGACGGCCTGGAGGCCACCCGGCGGATCTGCGCCCGGTCCGAGCTGGCCGCCGTCCGGGTGGTCGTGCTGACCACCTTCGAACTGGACGAGTACATCTTCGAGGCGCTGCGGCTGGGCGCGGCCGGCTTCCTGGCCAAGGACACCGAACCGGCCGACCTGCTGCGGGCCGTCCGGGTCGCCGCCGTCGGCGACTCGCTGCTCTCCCCGGGCGTCACCCGCCGGCTGGTCGACGAGTTCGCCAGCCGTTCCCGGGAGCCCGCCGCGAGCGGGCGACTGCTCGCCGCGCTCACCGACCGGGAGCGCGAGGTGCTCACCCTGGTCGGGATGGGCCTGAGCAACGACGACATCGCCCGCCGCCTGGTGGTCAGCCCGCTCACCGCGAAGACGCACGTCAGCCGCGCCATGGTGAAGCTCGGCGTCCGCGACCGCGCCCAACTGGTCGTCCTCGCCTACGAGTCCGGCCTGGTCCGCCCCGGCTGGCTCTGACCCGCCCGCTCGCCTCCGGCGCGCCCCTTCGGCTCGGGGCGGGGCCGCCGGAGCAGTGCCACCCCCGGCCCGTACTCCCTGCGTCGTACCCCCGGTGCCGCTCCCCGGAGGACGCGCCGGCCCCCTCCTCGGCGGGACCCTCGTGGTGGCCTCGGGAACAGTCCGCGGCCGGCGCCGGGCCCCCGTCCGAACCCGCGGGGCTCACCGAGGAGTTGACCGACATGCAGAGCACCGCGCTGCTCGCCGAGACGATCTGCCGGGACGGCTGGGGCCCGTGGAACGGGGGCGGCCCGGGCCCGTGGTTCCTGCTCTTCCCGCTGTTCTGGCTGCTCGTCCTGATCACCCTGTTCACCGTGCTGCGCCGCCGCGGCTGGGGCTGGCGCGGACCGTGGGGCCCGCCGTGGGCCGGCCAGTGGGGCGGCCCGTGGGGCGGCGGACCGGGCTGGCGCGGCGGCTGGCCGGGCGGTCCCGAGGGCCCGCTGGCGAGCCTGGCCCGCCGGTACGCCGACGGTGAGATCGGCGAGGAGGAGTACCGCACCCGCCGGGACACCCTGATCGAGCACCTCCAGGGCCCGGGCGACACCAAGCCGGGCCAGGGCGGTGCCAAGTGACCGCCTTCCCGGTCCTCGATGCGGTCGACACCGACCGGATGGCCGCCCGGGTCACCGAGGCGGTCAAGGTCTACGGGGTGGGCCGTACCGAGGTGCGCGCCCTGGACCACGTGACCGTCGGCTTCCCGGCCGGCCGGCTCACCGCGATCATGGGGCCGTCCGGCTCCGGCAAGTCCACCCTGCTGCACTGCGCGGCCGGACTGGACCGGCTGACCGCCGGCACGGCGATGATCGGTGACACCGAGCTGGAGAACCTCAGCGACCGCCGGCTGACCCTGCTGCGCCGGGAGCGGATCGGCTTCGTCTTCCAGTCCTTCAACCTGGTGCCGGTGCTCACCGCCCGGGAGAACATCACGCTGCCGGTCGACCTGGCCGGCGGCGAGGTGGACCGGCAGTGGGTGGAGACCCTGATCGACGCGGTCGGGCTGCGCGAGCGGCTCGACCACCGGCCGAGCGAGCTCTCCGGCGGCCAGCAGCAGCGGGTCGCGCTGGCCCGGGCGCTGGCCGGCCGCCCCGAGGTGGTCTTCGCGGACGAGCCGACCGGCAACCTGGACTCCCGCACCGGCTCCGAGGTGCTGGAGCTGATGCGCCGCGCGGTGGACGAGATGGGCCAGACGGTGGTGATGGTCACCCACGACCCGACCGCCGCCGGCTACGCGGACGAGGTGCTCTTCCTCGCCGACGGCCGCTTGGTGGACCGCATGGAGCGGCCCACCCCGGCCGGGGTGCTGGACCGGATGAAGGCCTTCGACCACGCCCCCGCGGCCGGCCGGGGAGGCGTCCGGTCATGAGCAGCAGCACCACCGCCACCCTGCGGATCAGCCTGCGCTCGCTGGCCGCGCACAAGCGGCGGCTGGCCGGGACGTTCACCGCGATCCTGCTCGGGGTGGCCTTCCTGTCCGGCACGCTGGTGCTCGGCGACACCCTGCGCGGCAGCTTCGACACCTTGTTCGCCGACGCCAACCGCGGCACCGACGCCGTGGTGCGCAGCGCCGACGTGATGGACACCGAGAACACCTTCGGCGGCGTCCGGGCCCCGGTGGACCTGGCGCTGGCCGACCAGCTGCGCCAGGTGTCCGGGGTGGCGGCCGCCGAGCCGGCGATCCAGGGCTCCGGGCAGCTGATCGGCAAGAACGGCAAGGCGGTGGGCGGCCAGGGTCCGCCCACGCTGGCCGGCTACTGGCAGCCGGACGGCGGGCTCAACCCGTACCGGCTGGCCGAGGGCCGGGCGCCGCAGCGGCCGGGCGAGGCGGTGATCAACCGGGGCGCGGCCAAGGCCGGTGACCTGAAGCTGGGCGACACGACCGTCCTGCGCGCCCCCGACCCGGTGACGGTGACGATCGTCGGCATCGCGACCTTCGGCGCCAAGGCCGACGGCATGGGCCAGAACACCTGGACCGGGCTGACCCTGGAGGACGCCGAGCGCTATCTGACGCCGAAGGGGCAGGGCCAGGCCACCTCGATCCAGTTCCGCGCCGAGAGCGGCGTCTCCCAGCAGGAGCTGGTGACGGCGCTGTCGGCGAAGCTGCCGGCCGGGCTGGAGGCGGTGACCGGGACGAAGATCAGCGAGGAGGCCACCCAGCAGGTGTCCAGCCGCTTCCTGACCATGTTCACCACCCTGCTGCTGGTCTTCGCGGGCATCGCCCTGCTGGTGGCGACCTTCACCATCCACAACACCTTCGCCATCGTGGTGGCCCAGCGGACCAGGGAGAACGCGCTGCTGCGGGCGCTGGGCGCGGCGCGCGGCCAGGTGCTGGCGGCGACCCTGGCGGAGGCGGTGGTGGTCGGCGTGGCCGCCTCGCTGGCCGGCCTGCTCGGCGGGATCGGGGTGGCGGCGGGCCTGAAGTCGCTGTTCAAGGTGATCGGTTTCAACCTGCCGACCGGCGGCCTGGTGATCGGCGCGGTCTCGGTGGCGCTGCCGCTGCTGGTCGGAACGGTCACGGCGGTCGCCTCGGCGGTCGCACCGGCGGTGCGGGCGGGCCGGACGGCTCCGCTGGCCGCGATGCGGGCGGTGGCGGCGGACGGCCGGGCCGGCCGGATCCGCTGGACCACCGGTGCGCTGCTGGTGGCCGCCGGGGTGGCCGGCACGGTGACCGGCGCGACCGACGGCCCGTCGGTCGGGCTGACCGCGGGCGGGGCGGTGACGACGCTGCTCGGCGTGGTGGTGCTCGGCCCGGTGTTCGCGACCTTCGTGGTGCGGCTGCTGGGCGCCCCGCTGCCGAGGCTGCGCGGCATGCCGGGTGTGCTGGCGGAGCGCAACGCGGCCCGCAACCCGAAGCGGACGGCGGCCACGGCCAGCGCGCTGATGGTCGGCGTCACGGTGGTCTCGCTGTTCACCGTCTTCGGCGCGTCGATCAAGGCGACCATGGACGACACGGTGAGCAGGACCTTCGCCGGGGACCTCGCGGTCTCCACCGGCGGCTTCCGCGGCGGCGGGCTGAGCCCCAAGCTGGCGGACGCGGTCGGCGCGCTGCCCGAGGTGAGCGGGAGCGTGGGCCTGGGCCGCGGGGTGGCCCGGGTGGACGGCCACGGCCGGACCCTGGACGTCACCGATCCGGCCCGGCTGGCCGGCATCGTCGACCTCGGCCGGGTGGACGGCTCGCTCGGGTTGGGCACCGACGGCCTGGCGGTCTCCCGGAGCGAGGCGGAGAAGCAGGGCTGGCAGGTGGGCACCGCCGTCCCGGTGCGGTTCAGCGACGGCGCCGAGGCGTCGTTCACCGTCAAGGCGCTCTACCAGGGCGGCGAGCTGGCCGGCGACTACCTGATCACCCGGGAGGCGTGGGCCCCGCACAAGGGGCAGGACACCGACTCGCTGGTGGCGGTCGCGCTGAAGGACGGGGTGTCGCTGTCGGCCGGCAAGGAGGCCGTGAAGAAGGCGGCGGAGCCGTTCGGAGCACCGGACGTGCAGACCCGTGCGGAGTACGCGAAGAGCTCGGCCTCGGTGGTCGACATCATGCTCTCGGTGGTCTACGCGCTGCTGGCGCTCGCGGTGCTGATCGCGCTGCTGGGGATCGCCAACACGCTGACCCTGGCGGTGCACGAGCGGACCAGGGAGCTGGGCCTGCTGCGCGCGGTCGGCCAGACCCGCGGCCAGCTGCGGGCGATGGTGCGCTGGGAGTCGGTGCTGGTGGCGATGTTCGGCACGATCGGCGGCCTGGGCCTGGGGTCGTTCCTGGGCTGGGCGCTGGTGCGCGCGGCCGACACCGAGGGGACGGGCAGCTTCGCCGTCCCGCCGCTGCAGCTCACCGTGGTGCTGGTGGCCGGACTGGTCGCGGGTGCGGTGGCCGGGCTGCGGCCGGCCCGCCGGGCGGCCCGGCTGGACATCCTGCGGGCCATCGCGGCCGGCTGACCCGCCGCGGACACACCGGAGCCCGGGCCCCCCGACCAACGGGGCCCGGGCTCCGGGCGGGTGCGGCGCGGACTCAGGCCGCGGCGGGCAGCTCGTCGAGGCCCTCGGCGACCAGCTTGGCCAGGCGGTCCAGGGCCTGGTCGGCGCCCTCGGCGTCGGAGGCCAGCACGACCTCGTCGCCGCCCTGCGCGCCGAGCGCGAGCAGGCCGAGCATGGAGCCGGCGTTGACCGGGTTGCCGCCGGGCTTGGTGATGGTGATCGGCACGCCGGTGGCCGCGACGGCCTTGACGAAGACGGAGGCGGGACGGGCGTGCAGGCCCTCGGCCCAACCGATGGTGACGCGGCGCTCAGCCATGAAACGTGCCTTTCCGGTAAAGCTGGTCACGGCCGTGATGGGGGAGTACGGACGTGTTGTCTAGACCAGTGTTGCACGCAGGCGACCCCCCCGAGCCGCCGCGTTCGGGACTTGTGATTGTTTCTTTCAGAGCCATAAACAGCGAATAATCCCCGTTCAGGGACCCTGCCCACCCTGCCGTGAACACACACCCGGCGCCATTCGGCTCGCCGCCGGATAACCTGACGGTCGTGGACGACTCTGCGGTAGTGCGATCCGAGCCGGAGTACCCCCAGCACTGGGAGGCGGACATCCTCCTGCGCGACGGCGGCACGGCCCGGATCCGGCCGATCACCCCCGCCGACGCCGGCCGCCTGGTCGAGTTCTACGAGCAGGTCTCCGACCAGTCCAAGTACTTCCGCTTCTTCGCGCCCTACCCCCGGCTCTCCGACAAGGACGTCCGCCGCTTCACCCACCACGACTTCGTCGACCGGGTCGGCCTCGCCGTCGTGGTCCGCGACCGCTTCATCGCCACCGTCCGCTACGACCGGATCGACCCCGACGGCCGGCCCTCCGAGACCGGCACCGACGCCGAGGTCGCCTTCCTGGTCCAGGACGCCCACCAGGGCCGCGGCGTCGCCTCCGCGCTGCTGGAGCACATCGCCGCCGTCGCCCAGGAGCGCGGCATCCGCCGCTTCCAGGCCGAGGTGCTGCCGGAGAACCGCAAGATGGTGAAGGTCTTCACCGACGCCGGCTACGTCCAGCGCCGCAGCTTCGCCGACGGCGTCGTCCACCTGGAGTTCGACCTCGAACCCACCGCCGCCTCGCTCGCCGTCATGCGGGCCCGCGAGCACCGCGCCGAGGCCCGCTCCGTCCAGCGGCTGCTCACCCCGCGCTCGGTCGCGGTGATCGGCGCCTCCCGCCGCCCGCAGACCGTCGGCCGGGCCCTGCTGCGCGACCTGCTCACCGGCTTCGCCGGCGACGACCGCCCGGTCCACGCGGTCAACCGCAGCGCGCCGCCCGGCACCGAACTGGACGGCGTCCCGGTGCACCGCTCCATCCTGGACATCCCCGGCCCGGTCGACCTCGCGGTGATCGCCGTCCCCGCCTCCGCCGTCCCCGAAGCGGTCGCCGAGTGCGGCGCGCACGGCGTCCAGGGCCTGGTCGTGGTCACCGCCGGCTACGCCGAGACCGGCCCCGAGGGCCGCGACCGCCAGCGCGCCCTGGTCCGCCAGGCCCGCGCGGCCGGGATGCGGGTGATCGGCCCCAACGCCTTCGGGCTGATCTCCACCGACCCCGAGCGGCCGCTCAACGCCTCGCTCGCCCCCGTCCTGCCCGCGCGCGGCGGCTTCGGCGTCTTCTGCCAGTCCGGCGCGATCGGCGTCGCCCTGCTGGAGGCCGCCCACCGGCGCGGCCTCGGCATCTCCTCCTTCGCCTCGGTCGGCAACCGCGCCGACGTCTCCGGCAACGACTTCCTCCAGTACTGGGCCGAGGACCCGGCCACCGACGTCGTCCTGCTCTACCTGGAGTCCTTCGGCAACCCCCGCAAGTTCACCCGGATCGCCCGCCGGCTCGCCCAGGCCAAGCCGGTCGTCGTGGTCAAGGGCGCCCGCCACACCGGCAGCCTGCCGCCCGGCCACGCCGTCCCCGCCACCGCCACCGGCCTCAAGGACGCCACCGTCGATGCCCTCTTCCAGCAGGCCGGCGTCACCCGGGTGGAGACCATCACCGAGCTGTACGACACCGGCGAACTGCTCGCCCTCCAGCCGCTGCCGCCCGGCGACCGGGTCGCCGTGATCGGCAACTCCGACTCCCTCGGCCTGCTCACCCACGACGCCTGCCTCTCCGCCGGCCTGCGCCCGCGCACCCCCGTCGACCTCACCACCGCCGCCACCGGCGAGAACTTCCGGATCGCCCTGGACACCGCGCTCGGCGACCCCGGCGTGGACGCGGTGATCGCCGTCGCCATCCCGCCGATCGGCACCTCCGCCCATGCGTTCATGGGCGGCCGGCTCACCGGCCCCGACGACCCCGAGCTCGGCTCCGACGACCCGGAGATCGCCACCGCCCTGCTCGACGCCGCCGAGCGCGCCCGCGCCGTCGGCAAGCCGCTGCTCCTCGCCCACCTGGCGCTCACCGACCTGCCCGGCCGGCTGCGCCCCGGCGGCATCCCCGCCTACCCGGCGCCCGAGCGGGCCGTGCGCGCCCTCGCCCACGCCGTCCACTACGCCGACTGGCGCCACCGGATGGCCGCCGCCGAGGAGACCGCCCGGGTCCCCGAACTCGACCGGATCGACGAGGCCGGCGCCCGCGCCCTGGTCGAGGCCGCGCTCTCCACCCGCGCCGCCGTGGCCGCCCGCACCCAGCCCGGCGGCGCCCGGATCACCCTGCCCGACGCCGACACCGCCGCCCTGCTGGCCCGCTACGGCGTGGACGTCTCGCCGACCCTGCCCGCGCCCGACGAGGGGAGCGCGGTGCGCGCCGCCGCCGCCCTCGGCTACCCCGTCGCGCTCAAGGCCACCGCCCCCCACCTGCGCCACCGTCCCGACCTCGGCAGTGTCCGGCTCGACCTGACCGGCGAGCCCGGCCTGCGCCGCGCCCATCAGGAGCTGGACGCCCTGCTCGGCGGCGCCGCCCAGGCCGAACTGGTGGTCCAGCGGCTCGCCCCGCGCGGGGTGGACACCGTGATCGGCGCCACCGTCGACCCGGCGGTCGGCGCGATCCTCTCCTTCGGCCTGGCCGGCGCCCCTGCCGAGCTGCTCGGCGACGTCGCCCACCGGCTGGTTCCGGCCACCGACCAGGACGTCGCCTCGCTGGTCCGCGAGGTCCGGGCGGCGCCGCTGCTGTTCGGCTGGCGCGGCGCCGAGGCCGTCGACACCGACGCCCTGGAGGAACTGCTGCTGCGGGTGTCCCGGCTGGTCGACGACCTTCCGGAGGTCGCCTCGGTGGATCTCGAACCGGTGGTCGTGGCCCCGCACGGACTGGCGATCCTGGGGGCGCGCGTACGCATCGCACCCCTGCCGGTGCGCAGTGATCTGGGCCCGCGCGCCATGAGCACGCTGTAACCTTCCTTGGTTGCGTCCGGACCGCGGGCGCCGTTGTCCGAAGCTCGGCGCCGCGCCGCCCGCTTCGTCGGCGGACCATGCCAGGATGGAGTTATGGCGAAGACCGGTACCACCACCACGCAGGACCTGCGTTCCGCGATCGAGCGCAGCGGCTACTACCCGGCCCTGGTGTCCGAGGCGGTGGAGTCCGCGGTGGGTCCCGAGCCGATCAGCTCCTACCTGGTGCACCAGGAGACCACCTTCGACGCCAACGAGGTCCGCCGGCACGTCACCGTGCTGGTGCTGACCCCGACCCGCTTCGTGGTGAGCCACACCGACGAGCAGACCGGCGACGCCGGCGGCCCCGCCGTCCCGCTGGCCACCACCTCCACCGAGAGCGTCCGCCTGGACCGGATCAACTCCGTCGTGGTGAGCCGGATGGTCGCCAACCCGGAGACCTACACCCCGGGCACCCTGCCCCGCGAGGTGGTGCTGACCATCGGCTGGGGCGCCGTCCAGCGCCTCGACCTCGAACCGGCCGGCTGCTCCGACCCCAACTGCGAGGCGGACCACGGCTACACCGGCTCCGCCACCGCCGACGACCTGTCGCTGCGGGTCAGCGAGGCCGGCGACGGTCCCGAGACGGTCGCCCAGGCCCTGCTCTTCGCCCGCGCCCTGTCCGAGGCGACCGTCACCGACGGCCCCCGGGTCTGATCCGCACCACCGCCTCGCACCACCGCCTCGCGCCGCAGTCCCGCACCGCAGTCCCGCCCCGCCGTTCCCCGACACGTACCGCCGTCACGCTCCGCCGCCACGCATCGAAGAACCGTGCCGTCCGGACGCCGCCCCGTCCGCCCGGACCGCACCGGCCAGCCAGGAAGCCACCCCCGCCACCATGCCCTTCGCCCCCGACGGCCACGACGCCTTCGAGCTCCTCGACCCCGCCACCGCGCCCGCGCCCCCGTACGGCACCGGCTCGCTCTGCGACCTGCTGCCCTCGGTGGCCGCCGGCCTCGGCGTCCCCGGCTTCGAGGCGACCCTGCCGCTGGCGCCCGCCGACCGCGCGGTGGTCTTCCTCGTCGACGGCCTCGGCTGGGAACTGCTGCTGCGCCACCCCGAGTACGCGCCGTTCCTCTCCTCGCTGACGGCCGGCTCGCTCGGCGGCACCGGCCGCCCGCTGACCGCCGGTTTCCCGTCCACCACCGCCACCTCGCTGGCCTCGGTCGGCACCGGCACCCCGCCGGGCCTGCACGGCCTGGCCGGCTACACGGTGGCGGTGCCCGGCGCCGGCCACCTGATGAACCAGCTCCGCTGGCAGCCGCACACCGACCCGGGCACCTGGCAGCCGTACCCGACCGTCTTCGAGCGGGTCGACGCCGCCGGGGTGGCCACCGCCCAGGTCTCCTCCCCGCTGTTCGCCCAGACCCCGCTGACCCGGGTGGCGCTCTCCGGCGGCACCTTCCTCGGCCGCACCACCGGCGAGGAGCGGATGGACCGGGCCGCCGCCTGGCTGGCCGAGCACGACCGCGCGCTGGTCTACACCTACGTGAGCGAACTGGACGGCGCGGGCCACCGCTTCGGCGTGGACTCCGACGACTGGCGGATGACCCTGGACGCGGTCGACCGGCTGGCCCGCCGGCTCGCCGAGCAGCTGCCCCCGCGCTCGGTGATGTACGTCACCGCCGACCACGGCATGATCGACATCGCCCCCGAGGACCGGATCGACTTCGACGAGGACTGGGAGCTCGGCGCCGGCGTCGCCCTGCTCGGCGGCGAGGGCCGGGCCCGCCACGTCTACGCCGTCCCCGGCGCCGCCGCCGACGTCCACGCGGTGTGGAGCGAGGTGCTCGGCGACCGGATGTGGGTGGCCACCCGCGACCAGGCGATCGGGGCCGGCTGGTTCGGCCCCGCCGTGGACGACCGGGTCTACCACCGGATCGGCGACGTGGTCGCCGCCGCCCGCGACGACATCGCGATCACCGCCTCCCGCAACGAGCCCGGCGAGTCCGCGATGATCGGCCTGCACGGTTCGATGACCCCGGTCGAGCAGTACGTGCCGCTGCTCGAATTCCGCCGCTGAACTTCCTTGATGTGAAAGGCCTTTGCACCACCCATGGCTGAACTGGTGTTCTTCTCCGGCACGATGGACTGCGGGAAGTCGACGCTCGCGCTCCAGATGGACCACAACCACGCCGCCCGCGGCCGGCAGGGCATCATCCTCACCCGCAACGACCGGGCGGGCGCGGCCACCATCTCCAGCCGCCTCGGCCTGCGCGCCGACGCGGTCGAGGTGGGCGACGACTTCGACTTCCACGCCCATGTGGTGCACCGGCTCTCGGCCGGCGGCCGGGTCGACTACCTGATCTGCGACGAGGCCCAGTTCTTCACCCCCGGCCAGATCGACCAGCTCGCCCGGATCGTCGACGAGCTCGACATCGACGTCTACACCTTCGGCATCACCACCGACTTCCGCACCCGGCTCTTCCCCGGCTCGCAGCGCCTGATCGAACTCGCCGACCGGGTCGAGGTGCTCCAGGTCGAGGCGCTCTGCTGGTGCGGCGCCCGGGCCACCCACAACGCCCGCACCGTCGGCGGGGTGATGGTGGTCGAGGGCGCGCAGGTGGTGATCGGCGACATCTCGGTCCGCGAGGACGAGGTCGGCTACGAGGTGCTCTGCCGCCGCCACCACCGCCGGCGCCTCACCGCCGCCACCGCCCGCGCCGCCGTCCTCTCCCCGGACGTCCTCCCCTTCGAGGAGCAGCAGGCCTGAGGCGGGCCGGGGCTCAGACCGTCTCCAGCACCGAGAAGTGCCCGCCGCGCGGGTCGGCCAGCCGGGCCGCGCGGCCGCGCGGCGTCGGGTGCGGCTCCACCAGCACCCGGCCGCCCAGCTCCACCGCCCGGCGCGCCGTCAGTTCCGCGTCGGTGACGGCGAAGTGGGTGCGCCAGCGCGGCGGGTGGCCGCGCAGCTCGGCCCTGCGCCGGATCCCGGCCACCGGCCGGCCGCCGACCAGCAGCGCCGACCCGCCCTCGGCCTGCGCCACCGGCACCCCGAGCACCGCGCGGTAGAAGACCGCCGCGCCGTCCGGGTCCGGGGTGAGCAGCTCCGCCCAGGCCGGCCCGCCGGGCTCCGGCCCGGCCTCCCGGCCGAGGTGCTCCGCGCCCTGCCAGAGCCCGAAGACCGCCCCCGAGACGTCCGCCGCGATCGCCAGCCGCCCGGCCCGCTCCGCCTGCAATGGGCCGACCGCGACCGTCCCTCCGCACTCCCGCACCAGCTGGGCCGAGCGGTCCGCGCTGTCCACCGCGAAGTAGGTGGTCCACTGCACCGGGAAGCCGGTCACCGAGGACACCCCGAGTCCGGCCACCGGCTCCTCGCCGAGCCGGGCCCGTACGTACGCGCCGAGCTGCGCCGGTCCCGCGGTGAACGTCCAGCCGAGCAGTTGGCCGTAGAACGCCCGGGCACCGGGCAGGTCGTCGGTCATCAGACTCACCCAGCACGGGGTGCCCTGGGCGAGCCGGAGTGTCAGCGCGGACATGACAGGTCTCCTAGGAGCGCGGACGGCGCACGAAACGGCGCAGTGAGGGTGATGGTTCCACCGTGGCGCGCATCGAACCCTCGGGCCGCGCGGAAAGTCCGGCAAAGACCGCACAAAGAGCACCGGTGCGATCGCCCTGCGCCAGAATGACCGCCATGACCACCACTCACGATGACTCCCCGCTGGTGTCGGTGACCGGGCTGCGCGAGGAGCTCGCGTCCGAGCGCCCGCCGGTCCTGCTCGACGTGCGCTGGCAGCTCGGCGGCCCGCCCGGAATCGAGGACTACACCGCCGGCCACCTGCCCGGCGCCCATTTCGTCTCCCTCGACACCGACCTCGCCGCCCCCGCCGGCCCGCCCGGCCGCGGCGGCCGCCACCCGCTGCCCGACCCGGAGGAGTTCGGCGCCGCGCTGCGCCGCTTCGGCGTGACGGCCGACCGTCCGGTGGTGGTCTACGACGGTGCCACCGCGATGGCCGCCGCCCGCGCCTGGTGGTTGCTGCGCTGGGCCGGCCACCCGGACGTCCGGGTGCTGGACGGCGGTTTCGCCGCCTGGCAGGAGGCCGGACTTCCGGTCACCACCGCGCTGCCGCCCACCGGGGACGGCGACTTCGAGCCGGTGCCGGGGCAGCTGCCGGTGATCGACGCGGACGGCGCCGCGGCCTGGGCCCGCGAGGCACTGCTGCTGGACGCCCGGGCGGGGGAGCGGTACCGGGGCGAGACCGAGCCGATCGATCCGCGGGCCGGCCACATTCCGGGCGCCCGCTCCGCGCCGACCACCGGGAATGTCGGCCCGGACGGCCGCTTCCGGCCCGCCGCCGAACTCGCGGCCCGCTTCCGGGCCCTGGGCGCGGGCGAGCGGGACACCGCCGTCTACTGCGGTTCCGGGGTGACGGCCGCGCACCAGATCCTGGCCCTCGCGGTGGCCGGCCTGCCGGCCACCCTCTACCCGGGCTCCTGGAGCGAGTGGTCCGGCGACGGGGCCCGCCCGGTCGCCGTCACCGATCAGCCGGGCTGAACACGCACACCGAAGGGGCGGACGGCCGCAGCCGTCCGCCCCCGAAGCCCGTCCGTCCTGCTATTCCTGCTTCTTGCGCCGGCTGCCGAAGACGATCTCGTCCCAGCTCGGCACGGTGGCCCGGCGCCCGGGCCGGACGCCGTCCGCCTCGGCCTGCCGGTCGGTGGTGCCGACCAGTCGGTCCCGGTGCGGCGCGACCGCGCGCGGCATCAGGATGTCCGCGTACGCCGAGCCCGCTCCGACCGCCGGGGCGGCCGCCGCCGGCTCCTCCGCCTCCTCGGCCACCTCGGCGGGGACCGGTTCGATCGGCGGCGGGGCGCCGACCGCGAGGTCGCCGCGGAAGGCGGGCACCACGTCCAGCAGGCTGGTCAGCGAGTCGCGGGACTCGGCCGTCGCCTCGCGGGACTCCCGCACCTCGCGGGCGGACATGATCCGGTCGGCCGAGGGCCGGTCGATCATCGGGCGCGGCGGCCGCTCCTGGGGGAGCCGGGCGATCCGCGGGATGAACGGGAAGACCGACTCCTCCTCGCGCTCGACCGTTTCCCCGATCAGCGCACGGGCCTCGTCGTCGTTCGGCTGGACCAGCCGCCGGGGCGGGTCGTACGTCCATGCCGCGCTGCGGCCCTCGCCGTCGGCCCGGTAGGAGAGGATGACCTCCCAGGTGCCGTCGTCGCGCCGCCAGGAGTCCCAGCGCTCGGTCTCCTTCTCCGCGCCGCGCAGCGCCAGCCGCTCGGCCACGGCCTCGCCCAACTGGGGGCCGGGGGCCTCGCCGTGCCGGCGGATCGCGGTCTTGCGGGCCCGCTCGGCCATGAAGGCGCGCTCGGCCAGCACCGGACCCTCGAAGCGGCGGACCCGGTCGACGGAGATGCCGGCCGCCTGCGCGACCTCCTCGGCGGAGGCACCGGCTCGTATCCGCGCCTGGATGTCACGGGGGCGGAGGTGGCTCTCGACCTCGATCTCGATCTGGCCGAGGCGCGGACGGTCACCACGGATGGCGGCGCGCAGCCGCTCATCGATGGGAAGGGTGTACTCCGTGCTGTCGGCAGCCTTGAGCACCAGCCGTGTGCCGTCGTTGCTGACGGCCACAACCCGCAGTTCGGGCACGGTTACCTCCCGGGTGGTGCCTGCCGACGTCACCTGCGTCGCTGCTCCCGTACTGAGTGTGGCCTGCCCACTCGCGACTGGCCACAACCTTGCTGAGTTCCCCGGCGTGTCGGGCTTACGCCCGTTCACGCCGCTGTGGCACGGTTGCCTTTTTGCCACGCCATCCGTCGGCGTCGCGCCTGGGTGTCCCGGCCGTCCTCGCACGAGCAGTGACGCGACGATCCGGGACGGGCGTCGCCGTGCGTGCCTGCGCCACAGCTCTTCGTCGAGCTGCCGGTTGATGGGCAGTCGACAAGTCGACCCGGGCCTCAGGCTTTACGAACAGTACTCCATTCGTGGCATCCAAAGGGGCGGCTCGCCGCTCAAGTCTCCCGCGATTCACGGGAATCTCAAGAGCACGCGACCCCAATGGCCGAGGACCGACCGATGAACGGTGATCATCTTCACATATATCTTCCGCGGAGAACCGCATTTTCGACCCTTGTGTCCTTTTTTAGGCAAGATGGAGTGACTTGTTCGAAGGACAGTCGTACTGACGCGAGGGACGTTGATGCCGCAGGTGAAGCCCGACCAGGACGGAGCCGAGGAAGGTCGCAGGCGAATTGATCTGAGTGTGGCTCAGGTCGCCGCCAGCGCACTGGCCACCGTGGTGGGGGCGGTGCTCGCGTCCGAACTCGGCGTGTACGGCACCATTCTCGGCGCGGCGGTGGTGAGCATCGGCGCGACCACCGGCAGTGCGGTGTTCCAGCACCTCTTCAAGCGCACCGGCGAACAGCTGCGCGGCGCCGTGGACCGGCCGGCCGGGGCGGGTCAGTTGGCGAACGGGCTGCGGCAGGCGCCGGAGCCGGTCCCCGCGGCGGACCCGCCGGTCCCGGCGCAGTGGAACACCCCGCAGGTGCTCCGGGCGCGCCGCCGGTGGACCTGGAAGTCCTTCGCGGCGGTCTCGGTGCTGGTGTTCACCCTCGCGATGGTGCCGATCCTCGCCTTCGAGCTGGCGACCGGGCAGCCGGTGTCGGCGACGGTCAAGGGCGAGTCGGGCACCGGCACCTCGATCGGCGGCCGGGTCGACCGGAAACCGACCGTCCCTCCGGGTGACGCGCCCTCCTCCGGGCCTTCCTCGGTGCCCTCGCCGTCGGCCGGCCGGGACGGCGGCGCCTCCGGGCGGCCGAGCCCCGACGCCCGCCCGGGCACGGAGGGCGGCGAGCCGTCGGCCTCCCCGTCGGCGGGTTCGGGTGCGGGGTCGGGCACCGCGCCCTCCACGGCGCCCTCCGCGCCCCCCACCGGCGAGCCGTCCGCGCCCTCGGCGCCCTCGGCGTCCGCCAAGCCCTCCGCGCCGGCCGGCGACGGGGCCGCCTCCGCGAAGCCGTCCGGCGCCGCGACCCCGAAGCCCCCGGCCCCGAGCACCGCCGTCGAACCGCCCGCGGCCCCGGCCGCCCCCGGCGGTGCGGAGGGCTGACCCGGCTAGGCGCCCAGGACCCGGCGCAGGTAGTCGTTGCCGAAGCGCCGGTCCGGGTCCAGCTCGTCGCGCAGCGCGGTGAAGTCCGCGAAGCGCGGGTAGACCCCGGCGAGGTACTCGGCGTCCCGGGTGTGCAGCTTGCCCCAGTGCGGGCGGCCCCCGTGCCCGGTCATCAGCCGCTCGACCGCGGTGAAGTACCCCTGCTCGGCGGTGCCCCGGTAGAGGTGGACGGCGATGTAGGCGGTGTCCCGGCCGTGCGCGGTGGAGAGCCAGACCTCGTCGGACGGCGCGAACCGCACCTCGACCGGGAAGCTGATCCGCCAGTTCGACCGCTCGACCATCGCCCGCAGCTCGCGCAGCACCTCGCCGGCCGCCGCGCGCGGCACCGCGTACTCCATCTCGATGAAGCGCACCTTGCGGGGGCTGGTGAACACCTTGTACGCGGTGTCGGTGTAGCTGCGGTCCGACCAGGCGCGGCTGGCCAGCGACGCGATGGTCGGCACCGAGCCGGGGAAGCGGCGGCCGACCCGGCAGGCGCCCTCCCAGACCGTGTTGGAGAGGAAGTCGTCCTCCAGCCACTCCTTGAACCGGGGCAGCGGCGCGGCCGGGCCCTGGCTGCGGTTGTTCCGCTTGGTCGAGCAGCGGTCGGTGTGCGGGAACCAGTAGAACTCGAAGTGCTCGTTGACGGCGGTGAGGTCGTCCAGCCGGTCCAGCACCTCGTCGAAGCCCATCGGCTGCTCGTGCGCGGTGAGCAGGAAGGCGGGCTCGACGGCGAGGGTGAGCGCGGTGATCACGCCGAGCGCGCCGAGGCCGAGCCGGGCGGCCTCGAAGAGCCGCGGGTCCTCGGTGGGGGAGCAGCGCCGGATGCCGCCGTCGGCGAGCACGATCTCCAGGCCGCGGATCCCGGCGGCGAGCGAGCCGGAGTCCCGGCCGGTGCCGTGGGTGCCGGTGCTGGTGGCGCCGGCCACGGTCTGCACCTCGATGTCGCCCATGTTGGTGAGCGAGAGGCCGGCGGCGGCGAGCAGCCGGTTGAGCCGGTGCAGCGGCATCCCGGCCTCGACGGTGACCGTGCTGTTCTCCCGGTCGATCTCGCGCAGGGCGGTCAGCGCGTGCGGCCGGACGAGCACGCCGTCCCCGGCGGAGGCGATCGCGGTGAAGGAATGGCCGGAACCGATCGCCTTGACGATCCGGCCCTGGTCGCCGGCCCGCAGGATCTCCTTGGCCAGCTCCTCCGCGGTGCCGGGGGTGACCACCCGGGCGGGCACGGTGCTCTGGTTGCCCGCCCAGTTGGTCCAGCGGGTGCGGGTCGCGGTACTGGCCTGGGGCATTGCGGCGCCTCCTGCTCCGTGGCCGAACGGCGTCGGCTCACCTCGGTCCCTACCCGCGGGTAGGCCGCGGGTAGGGAGGAGGGTAAGTCAGGTCACCGTTCGAGGTCCACGGTTTCGGCCGGGGGCAGGGCGCTCTCCTCGCCGGTCAGTCCGGCCCGGAGCCGGCCGAGCCCGGCGAGGGCGGCCAGCACGCCGAAGACCCCGGCGGCCACCGGCACCCAGTAGCCCGCCGCGGCGCCGGCCGCGTCGATCACCCAGCCGCCGGCCGAGGAGCCGGCCGCCACGCCGAGCGCGAGGCCGGTGGTCGTCCAGGTCATGCCCTCGGTCAGCTGGGCGGCCGGGACCAGCCGCTCGACCAGGGCCATCGCGGTGATCAGGGTGGGGGAGATGGCGATGCCCGCGATCAGCAGCGCGCCGCCGACCGCCACCAGGCCGCCGACGCCGTTCACCGACTCGGCGATCAGCAGCAGCGGGAGCATGCTGACCGCCATGAACACCACGCCGCCGAGGAAGCGGACCGCCATCGACCCGGTCAGCTTGAGCGTGCCGAAGACCACGCCGGCCAGGCAGGAGCCGAGCGCCCAGAGCGCCAGGATCAGGCCGGAGGCCGCGTCGTGGTGCTGGGCCTTGGCGTAGGCGACGGTGACCACCTCGACCGAGCCGAAGATCGCGCCGGTGGCCACGAAGGTCAGGATGAGCACCTGGAGCCCCCGGTTGAGGATCACCTGGCTGCCGACGTGCCGGGCGGCCGGATGGACCGGCGGCTCGGTGGAGCGCTGGGCGGCGAACAGGGCCACGCCCACCGCCAGGAAGACGCCGGCGAGCAGCACGCCCGCCTCCGGGAACACCGCGGTGGCCAGCGTCACCGAGAGGATCGGGCCGACGATGAAGCAGGCCTCGTCGACCACCGCCTCGAAGGAGTAGGCGGTGTGCAGCTTCGGCCCCTCCTCCCGGTACAGGTGCGCCCAGCGGGCGCGCACCATGGCGCCGGTGCTCGGCATGACGCCCATCCCGGCCGCGAACACGAAGAGCGTCCAGTCCGGCGCCTCGAGCCGGGCGCACAGCAGCAGGCCGACGGCGGCGGCCACGGCGAGCGCGGTGGCCGGCAGGACGACCCGGCGCTGCCCGTGCCGGTCCACCTGCCGGGAGACCTGGGGGCCCAGGATCGCCGCGGACACCGCCATCGTCGCCGACACCAGACCGGCGACGCCGAAGGAGCCGCGCAGTTGGGAGAGCATCGTGACGATGCCGATCCCCGTCATGGAGATCGGCAGCCGGGATATGAACCCGGTGGACGAGAAGGCCAGGGTGCCGGGGGCGGCGAAGATCTGGCGGTAGCTGGACAGCACGAGGGCTCCGCAGGGGGGTAAGGAACGTTGCTGGCAAAGACAGCTTACGAACCTTGGCAAACGGTATTTTCCGGGCACGGGACGCGGCCCAGGCCCCGACCCTCCTGTGCACAGTGGCAGGATCGGTGCCATGTCCGACGCGCGCAACACCTCCCGCACCGGCGCCGCCCCGTACGACGCCCTGCTGCTGCTCTCCTTCGGCGGGCCCGAGGCCCCGGAGGACGTCGTCCCGTTCCTGGAGAACGTGACCCGCGGCCGGGGCATCCCGAAGGAACGGCTCCAGGAGGTCGGCAAGCACTACTTCCTGTTCGGCGGCGTCAGCCCGATCAACGGGCAGAACCGGGCGCTGCTGGCCGCGCTGCGCGAGGACTTCGCCGGGCACGGGCTCGACCTGCCGGTGTACTGGGGCAACCGGAACTGGGCGCCCTACCTGGTCGACACCCTGCGCGAGATCGCCGCCGACGGGCACCGCCGGATCGCCGTGCTGGCCACCAGCGCCTACGCCGGCTACTCCGGCTGCCGCCAGTACCGGGAGAACCTCGCCGACGCGCTGGCCGCGCTGGCCGCCGAGGGCGTGCCGGAGCTGCGGGTCGACAAGCTGCGCCACTTCCACAACCACCCCGGCTTCGTCGGGCCGATGATCGACGCCACCACGGCCGCCCTGGAGCGGCTGCCCGAGGAGGTCCGGGCCGGCGCCCGGCTGGCGTTCACCACCCACTCGATCCCGCAGACCATGGCCGAGACCTCCGGCGCCCCCGACGACCCGGCCTGCGGCCGCCCCGGCGGCGCCTACGTCGCGCAGCACCTGGACGTGGCCCGGCTGGTCGCCGCCGCCGTCGCCGAGCGCACCGCCGTCGCCGACCGCCCCTGGGAGCTGGTCTACCAGAGCCGCAGCGGCGCCCCGCACATCCCCTGGCTGGAGCCCGACATCTGCGACCACCTGGAGGCCCAGCACGCCGACGGCGCCCCGGCCGTGGTGATGGTCCCGATCGGCTTCGTCTCCGACCACATGGAGGTCGTGTACGACCTGGACACCGAGGCGGTGGCCAAGGCGGCCGAACTCGGCCTGCCGGTCGCCCGGGCCGCCACCGTCGGCGCCGACCCCCGGTTCACCGCCGCCGTCCGCGAGCTCGTGCTGGAGCGGGCCGCCGCCGAGCGCGGCGAGCCGGTGACCCGCTGCGCCCTGGGCGCGCTCGGCCCCGGCCACGACGTCTGCGCGGTGGCCTGCTGCCCCAACCCGCGCGCCCCCCGCCCGGCCGCCGCCGAGCGCTGACCCGTTTCCGCCTCCGGAGGAGAACCCGTGTCCAGCCCCGCCGTGCCCGATCCCGCCCTGCTCGACGAGCTGCTCGACGTCGCCCTGGACGCCGCCCGCCGGGCCGGCACCCTGCTGCTGGAGGGCCGGCCCGCCGACCTGGGGGTCGCCGGCACCAAGAGCAGCCCGGTCGACGTGGTGACCGAGATGGACCTGGCCTCCGAGAAGCTCGTCCTGGAGCTGATCACCGCCCGCCGGCCCGAGGACGGCTACCTGGGCGAGGAGGGCGCCGAGCGGTCCGGCGTCAGCGGGGTGCGGTGGGTCGTCGACCCGCTCGACGGTACGGTCAACTACCTGTACGGGCTGCCCTCCTGGGCGGTCAGCGTGGCCGCCGAGCTGGACGGGCGCGCGGTGGTCGGCGTCGTGTACGCCCCGGCGCGCGGTGAGCTGTTCCACGCAGTGCTCGGCCGCGGCGCCCGGCGGGACGGCCGGCCGGTCGCCGTCCGCCCGGCCCCGCCGTGGGGCCAGGCGCTGATCGGCACCGGCTTCGCCTACGTCCGCGAGGTGCGGGTCCGGCAGGCCGAGGTGGTGCTCGGGCTGATGCCCGAGGTGCGCGACATCCGCCGGGGCGGCGCCGCCGCGGTGGACCTCTGCGACGTCGCCGCCGGCCGGCTGGACGGCTACTACGAGCGCGGGCTGGCGCCCTGGGACCGGGCGGCCGGCTGCCTGATCGCGGCCGAGGCCGGTGCCGTGGTCGGTGGCCGCCCCGGGCGGGGCGCGGACGGCGAGCTCACCGTGGCCGCCGCCCCCGGCGTCTACGAGCCGCTCCAGGAGCGGCTGACCGCCCTGAACGCCTGGGCCGACTGAACGCCCGGGCCGCCCTGAACGCCCGGGCGGACCGAGCAACGCGGGAGGGCCCGCTCCCCGGCCGCCGGTGCGGTCGGGAAGCGGGCCCTCGGGCCGTTTGCGGGCGACGAAGAGCCCTGACATACGGGGGATGCCAGGGCCTGGGTTTCGCACGGCCCCCACAGGGCCGCTGGTGCCGGAGATCCGGCGACGGGTCGGGCTTGGGGATCAGGCGGCGGCGGTGCGGTGGCGCTCCAGCACCGTGTCCACGCCGTGCTCGGCGGCGAGACGGCGCAGATCGTCCAGCTCGGACTGTTCCACCTCGGCGAGGAACTCGTCCCCGGCCTCGATCGCGCGGTGCAGGTCCTGCTCGGCGTTGGCGATGCGCTGCAGGATTCCGGCGGTGAAGGCGTCCATACGGGCCCCCTTACTGTGTCGGACGTGCACGGTCGTGCGCTCCCCGCCCCGGGGTGACGGTGGCCAGCGGAAGCGTCCGATCCGGGCGGTGAAGAGCTCCGGTCGGGCGCGGAGACGGCCCTCGGCCGCTCCCGGTGACGCCCCAGCCCCAGGGCCGGCGCGGATGAACGCACGGCGGGTGGGTGCGATCGGCTCAGAAACCGGATCGCGGGTGTGCGGATGTCCTCCCCGCCCCGGGGGGCGGGAAACCTCCCGGCGGCAGAAAGTTGCCTGCGTCACAGTCCAACCGGACTGCTCCCGCCACGAACGGCGGCCCTCCGCGCCCGGCGCCGGCCCGCGGCGGCCCGCCCCCGGGGCAGCTTATCGCTGCCTTACCGCAGGACCAGGCAGGATGGAGGCAGCGTCGGAGCCGTGCGTCCGCTTCCCGGGCCGGCTTGAAGAAGGGACAACCACCGTGCGGGTTCTCGTCGTCGAGGACGAGCAGTTGCTCGCCGAGGCAGTGGCCACCGGTCTGCGCCGCGAGGCGATGGCGGTGGACGTGGTCTACGACGGGGAGGCCGCGCTCCAGCGCATCGCGGTCAACGACTACGACGTGGTCGTGCTCGACCGCGACCTGCCGCTGGTCCACGGCGACGACGTCTGCCGCAGCGTGGTCGACCAGGGCCTGGCCACCCGGGTGATCATGCTGACCGCCTCCGGCGACATCAGCGACCGGGTCGAGGGCCTGGAGATCGGGGCGGACGACTACCTTCCGAAGCCGTTCGCCTTCAGCGAACTCGTCGCCCGGGTGCGCGCCCTGGGCCGCCGCGCGACCGTCCCGCTGCCCCCCGTCCTGGAACGGGCCGGCATCTCGCTCGACCCCGGCCGCCGCGAGGTGATCCGCGACGGCCGCCCCGTCCAGCTCGCGCCCAAGGAGTTCGCCGTCCTGGAGGTGCTGATGCGGGCCGGCGGCGCCGTCGTCTCCGCCGAGCAGCTGCTGGAGAAGGCCTGGGACGAGCACACCGACCCGTTCACCAACGTCGTGCGCGTCACCGTGATGACGCTGCGCCGCAAGCTCGGCGACCCGCCGGTGATCGTCACCGTCCCGGGTTCCGGCTACCGGATCTGACCGGACCCCGCGGCTCCGAGCGGAGCCCGCGGCTCCGTCCGGAACCCGGCCCCCACCCCGCGCCCGCCCCGGCGGACGCCCCGAGAGGACCATCATGACCACCCCGCCCCCGGCCGGCGGGCCCTCCGGCGCGCCCACCGGCGGGCGCGCCGTGCCCAACCGGCCCGTACCGCCCAAGCCGGCCCACCCGCCGCGCGCCCCCCGCCTGCACTCCTCGCACGACACCTACGTGCCCGGCGACGGCATGCTCGCCTGGCTGCCGTTCCGCCCCACCATCCGGATCCGGCTCACCCTGCTCTACGGCGGGATGTTCCTGATGGCCGGCGTGGTGCTGCTCCTGCTGATGTACGTCTTCGTCAAGCAGGCCCTGCGCGACGTCCAGCCGCCGCCCTTCGACTTCGGGCCGACCGGCGCCCGGGTGAACGGCGTCTGGATGAGCACCGACCAGTTCAACCAGTACCTGGCCAACAGCCACACCGCGAAGTCCGACACCGCGCTCAACACGCTGCTGCGCAAGTCGCTCACCATGCTGGTCTGCCTCGCCGTGATCGCCTTCGTGGCCGGCTACGCGATGGCCGGCCGGGTGCTGCGCCCGCTCGGCCGGATCACCCGCACGGCCCGTGAGGTGGCCTCCTCCGACCTGCACCGGCGGATCGAGCTCGACGGCCCGGACGACGAGCTCAAGGAGCTGGCCGACACCTTCGACGACATGCTGGAGCGCCTCGACCGCTCCTTCGACTCCCAGCGCCGGTTCGTCGCCAACGCCTCGCACGAGCTGCGCACCCCGCTGGCGATCAACCGGACCCTGCTGGAGGTCCAGCTCTCCGACCCGCAGGCCTCGCCCGACCTCCAGCAGCTCGGCAAGACCCTGCTGGCCACCAACGAGCGCAGCGAGCAGCTCGTCGAGGGCCTGCTGCTGCTCGCCCGCAGCGACAACGAGCTGACCGACCGCCGTCCGGTGGAGCTCTCCGAGGTGGCCACCCGGGCCCTGGAGCAGACCAGGGCGGAGGCGGCCAAGCGCGAGGTCGACCTGCGCGCCTCGCTGCACCCGGCGACGGTCTCCGGCAACGGCGTCCTGCTGGAGCGGATCGCGCTCAACCTGCTGCAGAACGCGGTCCGCTACAACGCCCCGGACGGCTGGGTGGAGATCACCACCGCCCCGGTGCCCGGCGGCGGCGAGCTGGTGGTCTCCAACACCGGCCCGGTGGTGCCCGGCTACGAGCTGGAGCACATCTTCGAACCGTTCCGCCGGGTCAAGGGCGCCGACCGGACCCGCAGCGACAAGGGGGTCGGCCTCGGCCTCTCGATCGTCCGCTCGGTGGTCCGGGCCCACAACGGCACCATCGAGGCCACCCCCCGCGCCGGCGGCGGTCTCACCATGCGGGTGCGCATCCCGGGCGGGTGACGGCCCCGGAGGCGCCGGCACCCGCCGTCCCTCCGGGCAGCCCCTCCCAGGGCCTCCACGGCCCCGTCACAGCCCTTCTCGGGGCCGGGACGGGGCCGTTGCGCCGTCCGGGTGAGCAACCTCCGTGCGCCGACCGTTCCCAGCCGCCCCCACCAGGCCCGTCAAGACGACATAAGGCCTGGCGGGGGCGGCTTGTCATTTCCGGCCCGGGCAACTTACGGTGTCGTAACCTACGCGACCGTAAGTGCCGTCCGAACGGACTCCGGCGTACCCGTCCAACGCGCCCGTCCCGCGCGTGCCCGTCCCCCAGGAGCCAGCCCCGTGACCATCGCCCCCGTGCAGCGCAGCACCTCGCTCGGTTCGAGCGCCTGGACCGACACGCGGCTGATCCTGGCCCTGGAGGAGGTCGTCGAGAAGGAGCTCAACCGCCACCTCGCCGTCGCCAAGGAGTGGATGCCGCACGAGTACGTCCCGTGGAGCCGGGGCCGCGACTTCGACGGCGTGCTGGGCGGCGAGGCCTGGGAGTCCGGGCACTCCAAGGTGACCCCGCTCGGCCGGGTCTCGCTCGTGGTCAACCTGCTCACCGAGGACAACCTCCCCAGCTACCACCACGAGATCGCGACCATGTTCGGCCGCGAGGGCGCCTGGGGGGAGTGGGTCCACCGCTGGACCGCGGAGGAGGGGCGGCACGGCATAGCGATCCGCGACTACCTGCTCACCACCCGGGCCGTCGACCCGAACGAGCTGGAGCGGGCCCGGATGGCCCACATGTCGGAAGGCTTCACGTCCGACAACGCGCACAGCATGCTGCACTCGGTCGCCTACGTGGCCTTCCAGGAGCTCGCCACCCGCATCGCGCACCGCAACACCGGCCACTCCGCCGGCTGCCCGCTGGCCGACCAGCTCCTCGCGAAGATCGCCAACGACGAGAACCTGCACATGGTCTTCTACCGGAACCTGCTGAAGGCCGCCCTGGAGATCGCCCCGGACCAGGCCATGAGCGCGGTCGCCGAGGTGGTCACCAACTTCCGGATGCCCGGCCACGGCATCCCCGGCTTCGAGCGGGCGGCCGCCCAGATCGCCCTCGGCGGGGTCTACAACCTGCGCATCCACCACGACGACGTGCTGCAGCCGGTGCTGCGCCACCTCAAGATCATGGACCTGCAGGGGCTCGGCCCGGACGGGCTGCGGGCCCAGCAGGAGCTCGGCGTCTTCCTCGACGGGCTGGACGCGCAGGCGACCAAGTTCGACGAGCGCCAGGCGGCGCTGCTGGCCCGCCGCGCGGCCCGGAAGCAGGCGTAGGGGCTTGGGTGGATTTTCCATGGTTTGCCCGGGGTGGCGACGAACGTGACCAAGCTCACACCGTGTCGCTCCCCGAGATCGGATGATGTCGGAGGGTGATCGTTCGCTCTCCTCCTCCGATCGCCGTCCGTGAGCGGGGCGGCGATCGGTCGGGGACCGGAGGATTGGCTCCCCGCCCTGGTGGGCAAGGGAATTGGCGGGTGCATCGAGGACCTTCGCTCACGGAGCGTGTCCAGCATTCGGTCGTTCGCGCGCCGCGGCGATGGCCCTGCGTGAGGCCCCGAACGCCCGAGTGGATCACCCCAACGGACCCCTGGCTGAGTGTCGATTGAGTAACAGGGCTTGAAGTAAGGCAAAATCTCCGCCTCGGGTCGGGCACAAGACCGACCCCCCATGCGTTACGTGCGCTGGAGATACCGCACACACCGCACAACCCGGAGGGGGAGAGCGAAATATGGCTACCGACTACGACACCCCACGCAAGACCGACGATGAGCTCAACGAGGACAGCATCGAGGAGCTCAAGGCCCGCAGGAACGACAAGGGCGGCAGCTCGGTCGACGTCGACGAGTTCGAGGCCGCCGAGGGAATGGAGCTCCCCGGCGCGGACCTCTCGAACGAGGAGCTCTCCGTCCGGGTGCTGCCCCGACAGGCCGACGAGTTCACCTGCATGAGCTGCTTCCTGGTCCACCACCGCAGCCAGCTGTACAGCGAGAAGAACGGCAACCCGATCTGCCGGGACTGCGGCGCCTGAGGACCAGGGCGGTCATGACTCGAGCCTCGCGGTGTCCGCGAGACCGGTGCGACGCCCCTTCCGGCCCCGGGCAGCGGGGCCGGACGGCAGCTCCGGCGTCCGTCGTGACGGACGCACCAGTCATACGGTCGGATGGAAAGCGCTTCCCGGAAGCGCGAAGGGACGGTACCGCCTCGGCGGTACCGTCCCTTTCCGTTCGGTCGTCTCCTGCTCCGCCCGGGCCTGCCCCGGCCGGGCCTCAGGTCCGGGCGTTGCGGCGGGCCTCGTCCAGGGCCTCCGCCAGCTTCATCGGCGAGCGGGTCGAGAGATAGAGGTACGGCGTCGGGTCCGTCGGGTCGCTCACCTCGACCCGCAGTGCGGTCGGCACGTAGCTGCGCAGCAGCATGAAGGCCCGCGGGTCGGCCTTGGGCCCGCGCCAGGCGGCGGCGTCCGCCGGGCCGAGCGCCTGCGCGGCGCCGAGGGCGTCGACCGGGATCCGGGCCGGGCCGGCCACCAGGGAGCCCTGGACCACCCGGATCCGGGCCGAGCCGTAACTGCTGATCGCGGCGGCGCCGGCGGCGATGCCGACCACCAGCCCGACCAGCGCGCCCACCGCGCTGAGGCGCAGCAGGATCAGCGCGAACGTGAGGCCGATCACGACCGGGAACAGCCACCAGGAGCGCGGCACGGTGAGGCGTTCGTCGTACATGCCCCCCATTGTGGGCGCCGTGACGGCGGCGACGGGACGCAACCCCCGTCCGGGCCGCGGCTACCGCTCGGTAGGGTGGGGCGGCGTGACCGGTTCGACAGCCCCCACCGCGCCCACCGCCCCCACGACCCCGACCACGCCGCCGCCGGAGGCCGTCCTCCCGCCGCGCGCCCCCGAGGCCCCCGCCCCCGGCACCCGGCTCGGCTCCCACTACGAGCACTGCTTCGGCTGCGGCCCGCAGCACCCCGGCGGCCTGCGGATCGACGCGGTGGCCGGCGAGGGCCTCGACGTCACCGCCGAGTTCACCGTCCGCCCCGAGCACCAGGGCGGCCCCGGCCTGGCCCACGGAGGCCTGCTGACCACCGCCATGGACGAGACCCTGGGCACGCTCAACTGGCTGCTGCACGCCCCCGCCGTCACCGGCCGGCTGGAGACCGACTTCCTCTCCCCGGTGCCGGTCGGCTCCACCCTGCACCTGCGGGCCTGGGTCACCGGCGTGCACGGCCGGAAGATCTACAGCGCCGCCGAGGCGCGGATCGGCGGACCCGAGGGACCGGTCGCGGTGCGCGCGCAGGCGCTCTTCGTCCAGGTGAAGCTGGAACACTTCACCAAGCACGGTCGTCCCGAGGACATCGAGAAGGTCCTCGACGACCCCGACCTGATGAAGCGCGCCCGAGCCTTTGAGGTGAACCCTTGAGCACCACCCCCCGCGAACCCCTCGACGTCCTGATCCGGCGGATCGACCCCGAGCTGCCGCTGCCCGCGTACGCGCAGCCCGGCGACGCGGGCGCCGACCTGCGCACCACCGTCGACGCCGAGCTGGCCCCCGGCGAGCGGGCCGTCCTTCCCACCGGCATCGCCATCGCGTTGCCCGACGGCCACGCCGCGTTCGTCCACCCCCGCTCGGGTCTCGCAGCTCGTTGCGGTGTTGCTCTGGTGAACGCCCCAGGGACGGTCGATGCCGGGTACCGTGGAGAGATCAAGGTGATCGTCGTCAATCTGGACCCGCGCGAGGGCGTCAGCTTCCGCCGAGGGGACCGGATCGCCCAGCTGGTGATCCAGCAGGTCGAGAAGGCCCGTTTCCACGAGGTGGCGGAGCTGCCGGGGTCGGCACGCGCCGAGGGCGGGTTCGGGTCGACCGGCGGCCACGCTGCGGTCTAGGCTGCCCGCGGCCTCGCAGGAAGCCGAGCAGGTATTCGCATCGGTCTTGGACCGGGAAGGACAGTGACCGTGTTCCGTCGTCGCCAGAAGAGCGAGGACGCTGTCGAGCAGCTCGCCGACGACGCCATCAGCGCCGACGAGACGGCCGATGACGTCGAAGGTTCCGCCGAGAGCGAGAACGTGACCGAGCTGGACCCGACGGACCGGGTCGGCCTGCCGCCGGCCCCGCGTCCGGACGGTCCGTGGGACCACTCCGAGCTGGAGAACCCGGAGGAGGGCCGTGTGGACCTCGGGGGCCTGCTGGTTCCCGGTGTCGAGGGCATGGAACTCCGGGTGGAGGTGGCCGGGGACGCGATCGTGGCCGCCACCCTGGTCCTCGGCAACAGCGCCATCCAGCTGCAGGCCTTCGCGGCCCCCAAGTCCGAGGGCATCTGGGGAGAGGTCCGCGAGGAGATCGCCACCGGCATCACCGCGCAGGGCGGCATCGTCGAGGAGGAGGAGGGCCCGCTGGGCTGGCACCTCCGCGCCCAGGTCCCGGTGCAGCTGCCGGACGGCACGCAGGGCGTGCAGCTGGTGCGGTTCGTCGGCTGCGACGGCCCGCGCTGGTTCCTCCGCGGCGTGATCTCCGGCCAGGCCGCCGTCCAGCCCGAGGTGGGTGGGGTCCTGGAGCAGGTCTTCCGGCAGACCGTCGTCGTCCGCGGTGAGACCCCGATGGCGCCCCGCGACCCGATCGTGCTGAAGCTCCCCGAGGACGCGCAGATGGTCGCCGACGGCGGTGGCGCCGTCGCGGCCGCCGGCGAGGGCGAGAACCGCTTCGGCAGCGCCGCGCTGGACCCGTTCGCCCGCGGCCCGGAGATCACCGAGGTCCGCTGAGCGCACCTGAGCTCGCCCGAGCTCACCGTCCCAGCTCGCCGATCGCCCCCGCCCGCACCACCGGGCGGGGGCGATTTGCATGTGGCGGCCCCGTCCCCGTACAGTTCCGGAGTCGCCGCGAGAGAGCGGGGACAAGCGGAAAGCGAAGTCCGATGAATGAAACTCCGGAAAACGGAGCGGAAAACATCTGATAAGCTGGAAACACGAAAGAACGAAGCGCCCGGAGGGCCGGTGTGAAAGCCGCCTGATGGAAGCGTCCGTTCCTTGAGAACTCAACAGCGTGCCAAAAGTCAACGCCAGATATGTTGACATCCCCGGCCTCGGACTTGTTTCGGGGTTGGAGATTCCTTTTGAAATAACACTAGCGAGGACGCAGTGCGCGGGGCCGCCTAATTCCGGTGGTTGCCGTGCCGCTCAACGCGGGTGTGAACCCGATTACGGGTAATCATTCACGGAGAGTTTGATCCTGGCTCAGGACGAACGCTGGCGGCGTGCTTAACACATGCAAGTCGAACGGTGAAGCCCTTCGGGGTGGATCAGTGGCGAACGGGTGAGTAACACGTGGGCAATCTGCCCTGCACTCTGGGACAAGCCCTGGAAACGGGGTCTAATACCGGATATGACCTGGGACCGCATGGTCCTGGGTGTAAAGCTCCGGCGGTGCAGGATGAGCCCGCGGCCTATCAGCTTGTTGGTGGGGTAATGGCCTACCAAGGCGACGACGGGTAGCCGGCCTGAGAGGGCGACCGGCCACACTGGGACTGAGACACGGCCCAGACTCCTACGGGAGGCAGCAGTGGGGAATATTGCACAATGGGCGAAAGCCTGATGCAGCGACGCCGCGTGAGGGATGACGGCCTTCGGGTTGTAAACCTCTTTCAGCAGGGAAGAAGCGCAAGTGACGGTACCTGCAGAAGAAGCACCGGCTAACTACGTGCCAGCAGCCGCGGTAATACGTAGGGTGCGAGCGTTGTCCGGAATTATTGGGCGTAAAGAGCTCGTAGGCGACCTGTCGCGTCGGATGTGAAAGCCCGGGGCTTAACCCCGGGTCTGCATTCGATACGGGCAGGCTAGAGTGTGGTAGGGGAGATCGGAATTCCTGGTGTAGCGGTGAAATGCGCAGATATCAGGAGGAACACCGGTGGCGAAGGCGGATCTCTGGGCCATTACTGACGCTGAGGAGCGAAAGCGTGGGGAGCGAACAGGATTAGATACCCTGGTAGTCCACGCCGTAAACGTTGGGAACTAGGTGTTGGCGACATTCCACGTCGTCGGTGCCGCAGCTAACGCATTAAGTTCCCCGCCTGGGGAGTACGGCCGCAAGGCTAAAACTCAAAGGAATTGACGGGGACCGCACAAGCAGCGGAGCATGTGGCTTAATTCGACGCAACGCGAAGAACCTTACCAAGGCTTGACATATACCGGAAACGGCTAGAGATAGTCGCCCCCTTGTGGTCGGTATACAGGTGGTGCATGGTTGTCGTCAGCTCGTGTCGTGAGATGTTGGGTTAAGTCCCGCAACGAGCGCAACCCTTGTTCTGTGTTGCCAGCATGCCTTTCGGGGTGATGGGGACTCACAGGAGACTGCCGGGGTCAACTCGGAGGAAGGTGGGGACGACGTCAAATCATCATGCCCCTTATGTCTTGGGCTGCACACGTGCTACAATGGTCGGTACAAAGGGCTGCGATGCCGTGAGGCGGAGCGAATCCCAAAAAGCCGGCCTCAGTTCGGATTGGGGTCTGCAACTCGACCCCATGAAGTTGGAGTTGCTAGTAATCGCAGATCAGCATGCTGCGGTGAATACGTTCCCGGGCCTTGTACACACCGCCCGTCACGTCACGAAAGTCGGTAACACCCGAAGCCGGTGGCCTAACCCGTAAGGGGAGGAGCCGTCGAAGGTGGGACCAGCGATTGGGACGAAGTCGTAACAAGGTAGCCGTACCGGAAGGTGCGGCTGGATCACCTCCTTTCTAAGGAGCAATATGCCGCTTGCAGGCGAATGTCCTGCACGGTTGCTCATGGGTGGAACGTTGACTATTCGGCACACTGGGCTTGGGTCCTGTTAGTACTGCTTCGGCGTGGAAAACAGTTCACTGTCTGGTGTGTCGGGCACGTTGTTGGGTCCTGAGGGAACGGAAACGTACCTCAGTGATGCCGGTCCCATGCTTTGTGAGGTGGGTGTCTGGTCGTTGTTTGAGAACTGCACAGTGGACGCGAGCATCTGTGGCCAAGTTTTTAAGGGCGCACGGTGGATGCCTTGGCACCAGGAACCGATGAAGGACGTGGGAGGCCACGATAGTCCCCGGGGAGCCGTCAACCAGGCTTTGATCCGGGGGTTTCCGAATGGGGAAACCCGGCAGTCGTCATGGGCTGTCACCCATACCTGAACACATAGGGTATGTGGAGGGAACGCGGGGAAGTGAAACATCTCAGTACCCGCAGGAAGAGAAAACAACCGTGATTCCGGGAGTAGTGGCGAGCGAAACCGGATGAGGCTAAACCATGAGCGTGTGAGACCCGGCAGGGGTTGCGCTGATGGGGTCGTGGGATTTTTCTTGATCGGTCTGCCGGCCGGTCGGCGAGTCAGAAACCGTATGGATAGTCGAAGGACATGCGAAAGGTCCGGCGTAGAGGGTAAGACCCCCGTAGGCGAAATCTGTACGGCTCGTTTGAAGAACTCCCAAGTAGCACGGGGCCGAGAAATCCCGTGTGAATCTGGCGGGACCACCCGCTAAGCCTAAATATTCCCTGGTGACCGATAGCGGATAGTACCGTGAGGGAATGGTGAAAAGTACCGCGGGAGCGGAGTGAAATAGTACCTGAAACCGTGTGCCTACAAGCCGTGGGAGCGTCGTTGTGGTCTTCGGACCATGGCCGTGACTGCGTGCCTTTTGAAGAATGAGCCTGCGAGTTTGCGGTGTGTAGCGAGGTTAACCCGTGTGGGGTAGCCGTAGCGAAAGCGAGTCCGAATAGGGCGGTTGAGTTGCATGCCCAAGACCCGAAGCGGAGTGATCTAGCCATGGGCAGGTTGAAGCGGAGGTAAGACTTCGTGGAGGACCGAACCCACCAGGGTTGAAAACCTGGGGGATGACCTGTGGTTAGGGGTGAAAGGCCAATCAAACTCCGTGATAGCTGGTTCTCCCCGAAATGCATTTAGGTGCAGCGTCACGTGTTTCTTGCCGGAGGTAGAGCACTGGATAGGCGATGGGCCTCACCGGGTTACTGACCTTAGCCAAACTCCGAATGCCGGTAAGTGAGAGCGTGGCAGTGAGACTGTGGGGGATAAGCTCCATGGTCGAGAGGAAACAGCCCAGAACACCGACTAAGGTCCCTAAGCGTGTGCTAAGTGGGAAAGGATGTGGAGTCGCAGAGACAACCAGGAGGTTGGCTTAGAAGCAGCCACCCTTGAAAGAGTGCGTAATAGCTCACTGGTCAAGTGATTCCGCGCCGACAATGTAGCGGGGCTCAAGCACATCACCGAAGTCGTGTCATTGCAGCATGAAGGGCCAACGCCTGCTGTGATGGGTAGGGGAGCGTCGTGTGCCGGGTGAAGCGGCGGTGGAAACCAGTCGTGGACGGTATACGAGTGAGAATGCAGGCATGAGTAGCGATACAAGAGTGGGAAACTCTTGCGCCGATTGACCAAGGGTTCCTGGGTCAAGCTGATCTGCCCAGGGTAAGTCGGGACCTAAGGCGAGGCCGACAGGCGTAGTCGATGGACAACGGGTTGATATTCCCGTACCCGCTTTGAAGCGCCAACGCTGAACCGAGTGATGCTAAGCCCGTGAAACCGGCCCGGAGTCTTCGGACAAAGGGACGTGGTGGAGCCGGCGATCCAACCTCGTATTAGGTGAGCGATGGGGTGACGCAGGAAGGTAGTCCAGCCCGGGCGGTGGTTGTCCCGGGGTAAGGGTGTAGGACGTTGCGTAGGCAAATCCGCGCAACACATAGTCTGAGACCTGATGCCGAGCCGATTGTGGTGAAGTGGATGATCCTATGCTGTCGAGAAAAGCCTCTAGCGAGTTTCATGGCGGCCCGTACCCCAAACCGACTCAGGTGGTCAGGTAGAGAATACCGAGGCGTTCGGGTGAACTATGGTTAAGGAACTCGGCAAAATGCCCCCGTAACTTCGGGAGAAGGGGGGCCATTCCTGGTGACGAGTCTTGCACTCCGAGCTGGGGGTGGCCGCAGAGACCAGCGAGAAGCGACTGTTTACTAAAAACACAGGTCCGTGCGAAGCCGTAAGGCGATGTATACGGACTGACGCCTGCCCGGTGCTGGAACGTTAAGGGGACCGGTTAGCTCCATTTCGGTGGGGCGAAGCTGAGAACTTAAGCGCCAGTAAACGGCGGTGGTAACTATAACCATCCTAAGGTAGCGAAATTCCTTGTCGGGTAAGTTCCGACCTGCACGAATGGCGTAACGACTTCTCGACTGTCTCAACCATAGGCCCGGTGAAATTGCATTACGAGTAAAGATGCTCGTTTCGCGCAGCAGGACGGAAAGACCCCGGGACCTTTACTATAGCTTGATATTGGTGTTCGGTTCGGCTTGTGTAGGATAGGTGGGAGACTTTGAAGCCGTGACGCCAGTCATGGTGGAGTCGTCGTTGAAATACCACTCTGGTCGTGCTGGATGTCTAACCTGGGTCCGTGATCCGGATCAGGGACAGTGTCTGGTGGGTAGTTTAACTGGGGCGGTTGCCTCCTAAAGAGTAACGGAGGCGCCCAAAGGTTCCCTCAGCCTGGTTGGCAATCAGGTGTTGAGTGTAAGTGCACAAGGGAGCTTGACTGTGAGACTGACGGGTCGAGCAGGTACGAAAGTAGGGACTAGTGATCCGGCGGTGGCTTGTGGAAGCGCCGTCGCTCAACGGATAAAAGGTACCCCGGGGATAACAGGCTGATCTTCCCCAAGAGTCCATATCGACGGGATGGTTTGGCACCTCGATGTCGGCTCGTCGCATCCTGGGGCTGGAGTAGGTCCCAAGGGTTGGGCTGTTCGCCCATTAAAGCGGTACGCGAGCTGGGTTTAGAACGTCGTGAGACAGTTCGGTCCCTATCCGCTGTGCGCGTAGGAGTGTTGAGAAGGGCTGTCCCTAGTACGAGAGGACCGGGACGGACGAACCTCTGGTGTGCCAGTTGTTCTGCCAAGGGCATGGCTGGTTGGCTACGTTCGGGAGGGATAACCGCTGAAAGCATCTAAGCGGGAAGCCTGCTTCGAGATGAGCACTCCCACCTCCTTGAGAGGGTAAGGCTCCCAGTAGACGACTGGGTTGATAGGCCGGATATGGAAGCCCTGTGAGGGGTGGAGTTGACCGGTACTAATAGGCCGAGGGCTTGTCCTCAGTTGCTCGCGTCCACTGTGTTGTTCTGAAACAACGACCCCCACACGTCTGGTCACGGTGTGGGTGCGGTTGACAGTTTCATAGTGTTTCGGTGGTCATAGCGTGAGGGAAACGCCCGGTTACATTCCGAACCCGGAAGCTAAGCCTTACAGCGCCGATGGTACTGCAGGGGGGACCCTGTGGGAGAGTAGGACGCCGCCGAACAAATTTTGAGAAGAACCCCCGCCGGTATTCCGGCGGGGGTTCTTTGTTTTTCCCGGACGGGTCAGAGCGCGAGCTTGAAGCCGAGGTGGGAGGGGACGAAGCCGAGGCGCTCGTAGAAGCGGTGCGCGTCGGTGCGGGTGGCGTCGGAGGTGAGCTGGACGAGGTCGGCGTCGAGTTCGCGGGAGCGTTCGATCGCCCACCGGATCAGGTCGGTGCCCAGGCCGGTGCCGCGTTCGTCGGCGTGGATCCGGACGGCCTCGATGACGGTGCGGGTCGAGCCCTTCCGGGAGAGGCCCGGGATCACGGTCAGTTGCAGGGTGCCGACCGTCCGGCCGGCGCGTTCGGCGACCACGAGGTGCTGGTGCGGGTCGGTGTCGATGCGGGCGAAGGCGGCGCGGTACGGGGTGAGGTCGTCAGGGCTCTCGCGGGTCGCGCCCAGCGGGTCGTCGGCGAGCATGGCCACGATGGCCGGCAGGTCGTCGCCGGTCGCCCGGCGGATGGTCAGATCGTTCATGATCACACTCTAGGAGGCCCTGGAAGGCCCTTCTGGCGTGATCCGGCGTCATGTGCCGGGCGGTGGGCTGGTGATGACGGCGAAGACGGCTCCTTGCGGGTCCACGAGCCGGCCGAGGCGGCCGACGCCGTGGACGTCCGTGGCCGGGATCCGCACGGTGGCGCCGAGGCGTTCCGCGGTGGCGAGGCGGGCGTCGACGTCGGGGACCTCGAAGTAGGGGAGCCAGTGCGAGGAGGTGCCGGCGGCGGTCTGTTCGGGGTCGAGCTGCATGATGCCGCCGTGGGCGTCCTCGGTGCCGCCGCCGGGCGGGGTGAGGACGGTGTACAGCAGCTCGCCGATCGGGACGTCCTGTTCCTGCCAGGCGAAGACGGTGCGGTAGAAGGCCTTGGCCGCCTCGGCGTCGACGCTGTAGCACTCCGTCCAGCAGAGGCTGCCGGGCTCGGTGACGGTGTCCAGGCCGCGGACGTCGTGCGGCTGCCAGACCGCGAAGTCGGCGCCGACGGGGTCGGTGTAGCCGGCCATCCGGCCGCTGGTGAAGACGTTGAACGGGGCGAAGCGGACCCGGCCGCCGCCGTCGCGGACCAGGGCCGTGGTGCGGTCGGCGTCGAGGGTGCAGAAGTAGACCGTCCAGGCGGGGCGGGCGTGGGCTTCGGTGAACGGGCCGAGCGCGGCGACCGTCCGGCCGTCCTGCCGGAAGAAGCCGTAGCCGCCGGCCTCGGGGCCGGCCGAGGCGTAGGTCCAGTCGAACACCCCGGTGTAGAAGGAGACCGAGGCGGCGGTGTCCGGGCTGGTGAGGTCGAGCCAGTTGGGGGAGCCGGGGCGGAAGGCGGTGGTGAGCATGGTGTGCTGCCCTTCGACGACGGAGGACGGACGACGGAACCGGCCCCTCCTCGTCCTCCCAGCCTGGCACTCGGGCCCGTGGTGTCGCACCCGGACGGTACGGTGCGTAGCGGAAGTCGTCCCGCACGGTGAAGGGGGCCCGATGGCCAGGCAGACAGGGGCGCGGACCGCCGCCGCAGGCGGGACGGGTGAGGCGGCGCCCCGCCAGTTGGCTCAGGTCGAGGGCGTGCTGGAGCGGATCACGTACGCCAACGAGGAGACCGGCTACACGGTGGCCCGGGTCGACACCGGGCGGGGCAGCAACGACCTGCTGACCGTGGTGGGCGCCCTGCTCGGCGCGCAGCCGGGGGAGTCGTTGCGGCTGCACGGGCGGTGGGGCTCGCATCCGCAGTACGGGCGGCAGTTCGTGGTGGAGAACTACACGACGGTGCTGCCGGCGACCGTGCAGGGCATCCAGCGGTATCTGGGGTCGGGGCTGATCAAGGGGATCGGGCCGCGGTTCGCGGAGCGGATCGTCGAGCGGTTCGGGGTGGACACCCTGGAGGTGATCGAGAACGAGCCCGGCCGGCTGATCGAGGTGCCGGGGCTCGGTCCGAAGCGGACGAAGAAGATCGCGGCCGCGTGGGAGGAGCAGAAGGCCATCAAGGAGGTGATGGTCTTCCTGCAGGGGGTCGGGGTCTCGACCTCGCTGGCTGTACGGATCTACAAGCAGTACGAGGACGGCTCGATCGGGGTGGTGAAGAACGAGCCGTACCGGCTGGCGTCGGACGTCTGGGGCATCGGCTTCCTCACCGCGGACCGGATCGCGCAGGCCGTGGGCATCCCGCACGACAGCCCGGAGCGGGTCAAGGCGGGGCTGCAGTACGCGCTGTCGCAGAGCAGCGACCAGGGGCACTGCTACCTGCCGGAGGAGCGGCTGATCGCGGACGGCGTGAAGCTGCTCCAGGTGGACGTGGGGCTGGTGATCGACTGCCTGGCGGAGCTGGTGGCGGTGGAGGGGGTGGTGCGCGAGCAGGTGCCGGGCGAGGGCGGTGAGCCGATCACGGCGGTGTACCTGGTGCCGTTCCACCGGGCGGAGATCTCGCTGGCCAACCAGTTGCTGCGGCTGCTGAGGGCGGACACCGACCGGATGCCGTGGTGCGCGGACGTCGACTGGCCGGCGGCGCTGGGCTGGCTGGCGCGGCGGACCGGGGCGGAGCTGGCACCGGAGCAGGAGCAGTCGGTGCGGTTGGCGTTGACCGAGAAGGTCGCGGTGCTGACCGGCGGGCCGGGGTGCGGCAAGTCGTTCACGGTGAAGTCGATCGTCACGCTGGCGCTGGCGAAGCGGGCCAAGGTGGTGCTGGCGGCGCCGACCGGGCGGGCGGCGAAGCGGCTGGCGGAGCTGACCGGGGTGGAGGCCTCGACGGTGCACCGGCTGCTGGAGCTGCGGCCGGGCGGGGACGCCGCGTACGACCGGGACCGGCCGCTGGACGCGGACCTGGTGGTCGTCGACGAGGCGTCGATGCTGGACCTGATCCTGGCGAACAAGCTGGTCAAGGCGGTGGCGCCGGGGGCGCACCTGCTGTTCGTGGGGGACGTGGACCAGCTGCCGTCGGTGGGGGCGGGCGAGGTGCTGCGGGACCTGCTGGCCGAGGGCGGGCCGATCCCGTCGGTGCGGCTGACCAGGATCTTCCGCCAGGCGCAGCAGTCGGGGGTGGTGACCAACGCGCACCGGATCAACGAGGGGCTGCCGCCGCAGACCGAGGGCCTGCCGGACTTCTTCCTGTTCGCGGAGGAGGACGCGGAGCTGGCGGCGGGGCTGACGGTGGACGTGGTGGCGCGCCGGATCCCGCAGAAGTTCGGCTACGACGCCCGGCGGGACGTCCAGGTGCTGGCGCCGATGCACCGCGGCCCGGCCGGGGCGGGCAACCTCAACACCCTGCTGCAGGCGGCGGTGACGCCGGCCCGGGAGGGGCTGGCGGAGCGGCGGTTCGGCGGGCGGACGTTCCGGGTGGGGGACAAGGTCACGCAGATCCGCAACAACTACGACAAGGGGCGGAACGGGGTCTTCAACGGCACCGTCGGAGTGGTGACGGCCCTCAGCGTGGACGACCAGCGCCTGACGGTGCTGACGGACGAGGACGAGGAGGTGCCCTACGACTTCGACGAGCTGGACGAGTTGGCGCACGCCTACGCGGTGACGATCCATCGGTCGCAGGGGAGCGAGTACCCCGTGGTGGTGATTCCGGTCACCATGTCCGCGTGGACGATGCTCCAGCGAAATCTGCTCTACACAGCGGTGACCAGGGCCCGAAAACTCGTTGTGCTGGTGGGGTCACGGAAAGCGATCGGGCAGGCGGTCCGCAGTGTCAGTGCAGGTCGGAGGCATGCGGCGCTGGATCACCGGCTTGCGTCTGGATGATTCTCCAAGGGATGGTTGCCTCTATTGTTCTCTTGACGTGAAGAGATTTACGGCAGAGCCTGGTGGGGTGCCGATCTTGTCCGGTTCGTACCGGCGGCGGCGGCAGGTTTTGTAGGGGCGGGCCCTTTCGGGTCACCCCGGGTGCGCGGCTGTCCGCCGGATGGGGGATGGTAGAGACAGTCAGGGCACCTTGGAAGAGGATTCATTTCGTCGGTGAGGAAGACGTGAGCGACAACTCGGTAGTACTGCGGTACCAGGACGGCGAGTACGAGTACCCCGTCGTCGAGAGCACTGCGGGCAACGCCGGCTTCGACATCTCGAAGCTGCTCCCGCAGACCGGCCTGGTCACCCTGGACAACGGCTTCGGCAACACCGCCGCCTACAAGTCCGCGATCACCTTCGTGGACGGTGACAACGGCATCCTGCGGTACCGCGGTTACCCGATCGAGCAGCTCGCCGGCAAGGGTGACTTCATCGAGACCGCGTACCTGCTGATCAACGGCGAGCTGCCGAACTCCGAGCAGCTCGCGCAGTTCAACCGCGAGATCACCCAGCACACCCTGCTGCACGAGGACGTCAAGCGCTTCTTCCAGGGCTTCCCGCGGGACGCGCACCCGATGGCGATGCTGTCCTCGGTGGTCGGCGCGCTGTCGACGTTCTACCCGGAGAGCCACAACCCGTTCGACGCGGCCCAGCGCCACCTGTCGACGGTCCGCCTGCTCGCGAAGCTCCCGACCATCGCGGCGTACGCGTACAAGAAGGCGATCGGCCAGCCCTTCGTCTACCCGCGCAACGACCTGAGCTACGTCGAGAACTTCCTGCGGATGACCTTCGCGGTCCCGGCCGAGGACTACGAGCTCAACCCGGTCATCGTCAACGCGCTGGACAAGCTGCTGATCCTGCACGCGGACCACGAGCAGAACTGTTCGACCTCCACCGTGCGCCTGGTCGGCTCCAGCCACGCCAACCTGTTCGCCTCGATCTCGGCGGGCATCTCGGCGCTGTGGGGCCCGCTGCACGGCGGCGCCAACCAGGCCGTGCTGGAGATGCTGGAGAGCATCCAGAAGGACGGCGGCGACGTCGACGCCTTCATCACGAAGGTCAAGAACAAGGAAGCCGGCGTCAAGCTGATGGGCTTCGGCCACCGGGTCTACAAGGCGTTCGACCCGCGTGCCGCCCAGGTCAAGCTGCTCGCCCACGAGGTGCTGGGCCAGCTCGGCAAGTCCGACGAGCTGCTGGACATCGCGCTCAAGCTGGAGGAGCACGCGCTGAAGGACGACTTCTTCGTCTCGCGCAAGCTCTACCCGAACGTGGACTTCTACACCGGTCTGATCTACCGCGCCATGGGCTTCCCGACCAGCATGTTCACCGTGCTGTTCGCCCTCGGCCGGCTGCCGGGCTGGATCGCCCACTGGCACGAGATGATCAACGACCCGACCAGCCGGATCGGCCGTCCGCGCCAGATCTACACCGGCACCGCGATCCGCGACTACGTCGAGATCGACGCCCGCTGACGCCGTGCACCCGCACTGACGCCATGCGCACGCCCTGACACCGTGCCACGAGGGCCCGGCCGCACTCCTGCGGCCGGGCCCTCGTGTTCTGCGCCCGCAACGTCCGGCGCACGACTCCGGGGGCGGCTGTGGACCCGGGACGGCCGCTCAAAGCGTCCCTGGTCCCGCCACACCCCGGCGTCGTGCGCGAAGGCCGCCAACCGTCGGCGACCGACCCGGGGCCCGCCGGAGCCCCGTCGGCGGCAGCGGTGGTCACGCGTCGACGCTGTGCCGTTCGCCACGTCTCCGCCCACCGGAAAAAACTGCCGCACTACCAACCTAAGACGTATCGGCGTGTGAGAAGTTACGCCGGGGGGGTGTGAGCTGCCTCTCGCCACGCTCCGTGTGCGTGCGGTGCCGCCCCCATACCACACCTTGCGGCGGCCGCGACGTCACCCTCCCCGCAGCCACGGCAACCGAGCGTGATAGGAATCGTGGCATTCCGGTACGGACCGTCCCGCACCTCGCAGCGTGGCGGCGGAGCTGGGGAGGGAGTGCGCAGATGACCAGGAACGTGGTTGTCACCGGCGGTGGCACGGGGATCGGGTACGAGGTGGCGCGGCGGTTCGCCGAGGCGGGCGAACAGGTCGTGATCGTCGGCCGGCGGCGGGCGGTGCTGGAGGACGCCGCCGCAGCCCTCGGGCCGAACGTGACCCCGCTGGTCTGCGACCTCGCCGATCCGGACGCCGTGGAGGCCGCGCTGGCCGAGCTGCCGGAGCGGGTCGACGTGCTGGTGAACAACGCGGGCAGCCGGGAGACCGTGATCGGTGCCGGGCCGCACGCCCTGCTGGCCCGCTGGCGCGGGGACTTCGAGCGCAACGTGCTGACCGTGGTGCTGCTCACCGAGTCGATCCGCGACCGGCTGACCCCGGGCTCCGGCCGGGTGGTCACCATCAGCTCGATCGCCGCCCTGCGCGGGGCCGGCTCGTACGGGGCGTCGAAGGCCTCGCTGCACGCCTGGAACCACTTCCTCGCCGCCCAGCTCGGCACCTCGGGCATCACCGCCAACATCGTGGCGCCGGGGACGGTGGCGGGCACCGAGTTCTTCGGGCCGCGGCTGGACGACGCGGAGGTCTCCCGGCGGGCGGCCCGGACGCTGCTCGGGCGGATCGGGGAGACCGGCGAGGTGGCGGCGGCGGTCCACTTCCTGGCCTCGCCGGAGGCCGGGTTCATCACCGGCGAGATCCTGCACTGCAACGGCGGCGAGCTGCTCGGCCGCTGAGCCCGCCCGCCTGCCGGGGGGCAGGGAACGCCGCAGGGCCCGTACCGCACGCGCGGTACGGGCCCTGCCGTTCTTCCGGGGCGCCCGGGTCAGGCGGCGGACTCGAAGCGGCGCAGCCGGAGGCTGTTGGTGAGCACGAAGACCGAGGAGAAGGCCATCGTGGCACCGGCGATCATCGGGTTGAGCAGCCCGGCGGCGGCCAGCGGGATCGCCGCCACGTTGTAGCCGAAGGCCCAGAACAGGTTGCCCTTGATGGTGCCGAGGGTCCTGCGGGAGAGCCGGATGGCGTCGGCGGCCGAGCGCAGGTCGCCGCGGACGAGGGTGAGGTCGCTCGCCTCGATCGCGGCGTCGGTGCCGGTGCCCATGGCGAGGCCGAGGTCGGCCTGGGCGAGCGCGGCGGCGTCGTTGACGCCGTCGCCGACCATCGCGACGATCCTGCCCTCCGCCTGGAGGATCTCGACGGCGGCCACCTTGTCCTCGGGCAGCACCTCCGCGTACACGTCCTCGGCCGGGATGCCGACCTCGGCGGCGACGGCCTGGGCGACCAGTCGGTTGTCCCCGGTGAGCAGCACCGGGCGCAGGCCGAGGGCGCGCAGTTCGGCGATGGCCTCGGCGCTGGTGGGCTTGACCGCGTCGGCGACCTCCAGCACGGCCCGCGCCTCGCCGTCCCAGCCGACCGCGACGGTGGTCCGCCCGGCGGCCTCGGCGGCCCGCTTGGCCTCGGCGAGCGCGGCGGGCAGCGGCAGGCCGTGGTCGGCGAGCAGGGACTCCCGGCCGGCGACCACCGTGCGGCCCTCGACCACGCCCCGGACGCCCAGGCCGGGGACGTTCTCGAAGCCCGAGACGGCGGGCAGGGCGCCGAGTCTCTCGGCGGCCGCGGCGGCGACGGCGGCGGCGATCGGGTGCTCGGAGGCGTGTTCGACGGCGCCGGCCAGCCGCAGCGCCTCCTCCTCGCTGACGCCCTCGGCGGTGTGCAGCCCGTGCAGCGCCATCCGGCCGGTGGTGACGGTGCCGGTCTTGTCCAGGACCACGGTGTCGACGCGGCGGGTGTTCTCCAGTACCTCGGGGCCCTTGATGAGGATGCCGAGCTGGGCGCCGCGCCCGGTGCCGACCATCAGGGCGGTCGGGGTGGCCAGGCCCAGGGCGCACGGGCAGGCGATGATCAGTACGGCGACGGCGGCGGTGAACGCCTCGGTGGCGCTGTCGGCGGTCAGCAGCCAGGTGATCAGGGTGCCGAGCGCGATGAGGATCACCACGGGGACGAAGACGGCGGAGATCCGGTCGGCGAGCCGCTGGGCGGCGGCCTTGCCGCTCTGGGCGTCCTCGACGAGCTTGGCCATCCGGGCGAGCCGGGTGTCGGCGCCGACCCGGGTGGCCTCGACCACCAGGCGGCCGCCGGCGTTGACCGTGGCGCCGGTGACGGTGTCGCCGACGGCGACCTCGACGGGCACGGACTCGCCGGTGAGCATCGAGGCGTCGACGGCCGAGGCGCCCTCGACCACCACGCCGTCGGTGGCGATCTTCTCGCCGGGGCGGACCACGAACCGTGTCCCGACGGTGAGGTGTTCGACGGGCAGCCGGACCTCGCGGCCGCCCTGCAGCACGGCGACGTCCTTGGCGCCGAGGTCCAGCAGGGCGTGCAGGGCGGCGCCGGCGCGGCGCTTGGAGCGGGCCTCCAGGTAGCGGCCGAGCAGGATCAGCACGGTGACGGCGGAGGCCGTCTCCAGGTAGAGCATGGACGAGGCGTCGGTGTCGCCGACCGAGAACGAGAACGCGTGCCGCATGCCGGGCATGCCGGCGTCGCCCCAGAAGAGGGCCCAGAAGGACCAGCCGAAGGCGGCCAGGGTGCCGAGCGAGACCAGGGTGTCCATGGTCGCCGCGCCGTGCTTGAGGTTGGTCCAGGCGGCGCGGTGGAAGGGCAGGCCGCCGTAGACCACGACGGGGCCGGTGAGGGCGAAGGCCAGCCACTGCCAGTTGGTGAACTGGAGGGTGGGGACCATCGACCAGAGGACCACCGGGAGGCTGAGCACGGCGCTGATGAGCAGCCGGTCGAGCAGCGGGTCGGCCGCCTGCGGGCGGGCGTCGGCGGCGGGGGCCTCGGCGGGGCCGGCGGGCACCGGCGGCGGGGGGAGTTCGGCGGTGTAGCCGGTGTTCTCCACGGTGGCGATCAGGTCGGCCACGGTGACGTCCGGCGCGAACTCGACCCGGGCCTTCTCGGTGGCGTAGTTGACGGTGGCCTCGACGCCGGCCATCCGGTTCAGCTTCTTCTCGATCCGGGCGGCGCAGGCGGCGCAGGTCATGCCGCCGATCGACAGTTCGACGCGCTCGCGGACCGCGGCGGGGCCCTCCTGGCCGGTTGTGGCGGTCGCCGTGTCCGGGGAGGTGGAGCCCGAGGTGGAGGTGCTCATGTGCTGATCAGCTCCTAGGGGAGGGCACGGCGGGGGCGGGGTTCGCCGGGCCCCCGCCGCGCGGCGGGGGCTCTCAGGCGGCGCGGCCGACCAGCTCGTAGCCGGCCTCGTCGACGGCGGCGCGCACCTGCTCGTCGTCCAGCGGGGCCGCTGCGGAGACGGTCACCGTGCCGGCCTTGGCGTCGGCGGAGACTCCGGTGACTCCGGCGAGGGTGGAGAGCTCCTTGCTGACCGAACTCTCGCAGTGTCCGCAGCTCATGCCGGTGATGGAGTAGGTGATGGTGCTGGACATCGGAGGCCTCCGGAAGGTCGGTACGGCCGCGAGCGCCTGCGCCCGGGCCCGGCTTATAGTCCCACCATACCCCTAAGGGGTATTCCGTAGGGGTACGGATCGTGTGGTGTGGATCGCATTGCGGATCGCGCCCGGGTGTCTCCCGGGCGCCGCCGGTGCGGGTTCCGAGAGCAGAGCGTAGGCGTCCGGACACGCTGCGCCGGAATTCGCCTCGCCACCTGGACGGATTCGGGTGCTCGGCGGGCCCGGGCGGCCGCTGGGCCGGGGGTGCGCGGGTGGGCGTACTGATCGTCCGTTATGTTCGATATGTGTTCCCGATCCGCCGTGCCCAGTCGCCGTCCGTCCCGACCGGCGTCGGGCAGCCGCCGGCCCGGCGGCGCAACGCGCTGCTCGCCGTCGACCTGCTCGACATCCCGTTCTGGCGGCGGGCCGTCCCCGCGCTGATCGCGATCGTGCTGGTCGGGGCCGCCGACCTGTACTCCGGCCAGGACCGCTACCTCGCGCCGCTGATGACCGTCGTCCCGAGCATCGCCGCGCTCACCCTGCGCCCGCTCGAACTGCTCGGCGTCTGCTCGATCGGTCTGCTCACCGTCTTCGGCCTCAGCCACTACGACCAGGTGGACAACCTCAACGAGGTCCGCTTCCTGTGGGGCGCGATGGTCAGCTACCTGCTGCTCTCGGTGTTCTCCGCCTGGGTCGCCAGGATCCGGATGCGCCGGGCCGCCGCCTACGCCGCGGTCAGCTCCGTCGCGGAGGCCGCGCAGCGCGCGCTGCTGCGGCTGCCCGGCCCGGTCGTCGGACCGCTGCACCTCGCCGTGCGGTACGTCTCCGCCGCCGACGCGTCGAGGATCGGCGGGGACCTCTACTCCGTCCTGGAGACCCCGTACGGCACCCGGGTCGCGGTGGGCGACGTGCGCGGCAAGGGGCTCGGCGCGGTGCAGACCGCCGCCGTGGTGCTCGGTGCCTTCCGGGAGGCCGCGTACGACGAGGCCGGGCTGCGCGGGGTGGCCGCCCGGATCGAGGCCAGCGTCGAGCGGCACGTGCCGGACGGCGAGTTCACCACCGCGCTGTTCGCCGAGTTCCGCCGGCCCGGGGTGGTCCAGCTGCTCCAGTACGGGCACGTGCCGCCGATCCGGGTCGACCCGGAGGGCCGGGTGCACGTCCTGGACGCGCCCGACCCGTGGGTGCCGCTCGGCCTCGGCCGGCTGGCCCGCGGCGAGCCGAGCACCTGGGAGCAGCCGTTCGGCACCGACGACGTGCTGGTGCTCTGCACCGACGGCGTGATCGAGGCCAAGCACCGGCACAGCGGCGTGTTCTATCCGCTCGCCGAGCGGGTCGGCCCGCTGGTGCGGGGCGCGGCCCGCTCCGCGGCGGAGCTGGAGGCGGCGGTCGGGCGGGTCTACGCCGACCTGCTGGCGCACACCGGGGGCGAACTGCGGGACGACGCGCTGCTGCTGCTGATCACCCGCACGGACCTGGCCTGAGACCCGCCCCGAGCCGCCCTTCCCGCCGACTGCCGGCGCCGGGTCAGAGCGCCCCGGAGGCGGGCGGGCGGCCGACAGCCTCGGCGAGGGCGCGCAAGAGCAGGGCGGTGGAGGTGGCGCCCGGGTCCTGGTGGCCGATGCTGCGCGGGCCCAGATAGGAGGCGCGCCCCTTGCGGGCCTGCAGCGGCACGGTGTCCAGGGCGCCCCGCTCGGCGCCCTCCGCCGCGGCCGCGGCGGCCTCCGGCAGCCCGCCGCCGGCGGCCACCGCCGCCCGGTAGGCGTCCAGCGCGGGCGTCCACGCGTCGACGATGGTCTTGTCGCCCGGCTCGGCCTTGCCGAGCTCCCGCACCGCCCGCAGGCCGGCCGCCAGTGCCTCGCCGAGCCCGGCCGCGTCGGCGGGCGCCTCGCCGGGCTGCGGCAGCGCGCCGCCGATCGCCCGGAACGCCTTGCCGTAGAGCGGTCCGGAGGCGCCGCCGACCTTGGAGATCAGCGTGCTGCCGGCCTTGGTCAGCACCGCCCCGGGTCCGGCGGGGGCCGGGGCGTCCGGCGCGTCCAGGGCGGCCAGCACGGCGGTGAAGCCGCGCCGCAGGTTGCTGCCGTGGTCGCCGTCGCCGATCGCGGAGTCCAGCTCGGTGAGCCGCCCGTGCTCCTTCTCGACCGCGGCGGCCATCGCGCGGACCCAGGCCTCGGCGAGGCGGGTGTCGACGTCCATCTCGGGTGCTCCTGTTCCGCCGGTCAGGCGCGCTTGAGGGCGGGGGTGTCCACCGGGGCGTCCCACAGCTCCAGCAGCGGGCCGTCGGCCTTGGTGAGGGTGAGCGAGAAGCCGGCCATGTCCAGGCTGGTCACGTAGTTGCCGACCAGGCTGCGGGCCACCGTGATGCCGTGCCCGGCCAGCCGGGCGGCGACCTCGCCGAAGACGATGTACAGCTCCATCAGCGGCGTCCCGCCCAGGCCGTTGACCAGGGCGATCACCTCGTCGCCGGCGGTCAGGCGGTGGTCGGCGAGGATCGTCTCGACCACCTCGGCGGCCAGCTCGCGGGCCGGGCGCAACCGCTCCCGGCGCCGTCCCGGCTCGCCGTGGATGCCGACGCCCACCTCGATCTCGTCCGCGGCCAGCTCGAAGCCGGGCTTGCCCGCCGCCGGGACGGTCGCCGCGGTCAGCGCGATCGCGAACGAGCGGGAGGCCGCGTTCACCCGCTCGCCGAGGGCGGCCACCTCGTCCAGCGGCGCGCCGCGCTCGGCCAGCGCGCCCGCGATCTTCTCCACCAGCACCGTCGCGCCGGTGCCGCGCCGCCCGGCCGTCCAGGTCGAGTCCTCCACCGCGACGTCGTCGTTCACCAGCACCGTGCGGACCTCGAGGCCCTCCTCGGCGGCCAGCTCCGCGGCGAGCTCGAAGTTCATCACGTCGCCGGTGTAGTTCTTCACCACGAACACCACGCCGGCGCCGGAGTCCACGGCCTTGGCGGCCGCCAGCATCTGGTCCGGGACGGGGGAGGTGAACACCTCGCCGGGGCAGGCCGCGTCCAGCATGCCGGGCCCCACGAAGCCGCCGTGCAGCGGCTCGTGCCCGGACCCGCCGCCGGAGACCAGCGCCACCTTGGGCCCCGCCGGCCGCACGGCCCGGGTGATCACCCGGTTGGCGACGTCCACCGCCAGCTCCGGATGGGCGGCGGCCACCCCGGCCAGCGCGTCCTCCAGGACGGTCTCCGGGTCGTTGATGAGCTTCTTCACGGCGTACGCGCTCCCCTCGGCAGACGGTGCTGCCCCGACGCTACGCCAGACGGGGGTGCGGGGCGCGGAATCCGACACGCCGGAGAGGACTCACCCGGGTGGAGCACAGGTTCTAGGGTCGGGGCATGAGTGGACACGTGGGCATTGTTCTGGTCTCGCACAGCGCGGCGCTGGCCGGCGGGTTGAAGGAGCTGCTGGCGGAGCTCGCCTCGGACGAGGTGCGGGTGGTGGTGGCGGGCGGGACCGAGGAGGGCGGGCTCGGGACCAGCTACGAGCTGATCGCGCGGGCCGTGGCCGAGGCGGACACCGGGGCGGGCGTGGCGGTGCTGCCGGACCTCGGGAGTTCGGTGCTGACGGCGGTGACCGTGCTGGAGGACGAGCCGCGGCCCGGCGCGGTGCTGGTCGACGCGCCGTTCGTGGAGGGCGCGGTGGCCGCGGCGGTGACCGCCTCGACCGGGGCGGCGCTGGCCGAGGTGGTGGCCGCCGCCGAGGAGGCGCGCGGCTTCCGCAAGCTGTGAGGGCTCACTTGGCGTCGGCGTAGCACTCCACCACGGCGGTGCTGAGCGGGAACCGCACCGGGGTGTCGCCGAAGACCAGCCGGCGGGCCTCGTCCGCCGCCGCTTCGACCGCCGCCGCCACCGCGTCGGCGAGGTTGGCGGGGGTGTGCACCATCACCTCGTCGTGCTGGAAGAAGACCAGGTGCGGGCGGTCGGCCGCGGTGGCCACCGGGAGTTCGGCGAGCCGGCGGCGCAGCGCGGCCAGCAGGGCGAGGGCCCAGTCGGCCGCGCTGGCCTGGATGACGAAGTTGCGGGTGAACCGGCCGCGGGCGCGGGCCGAGCGGCCGCCGGCGTCGCCCGCCGTCTCGGGCGCCTCGGTGAGGTCGAGGAAGTCCGCCGAGGCCGGCGGGCACGGGCGGCCCAGCCGGGAGGCGACCACGCCGCCGTCCTCGCCGGTGCGGGCGGCCGCCTCGACGTAGCCCATCGCGGCCGGGTAGCGGGTGCGCAGGATGGCCAGCAGCGGGCCGATGTCGCCGCTGGTCTGGCCGTACATGGCGCCGAGCAGGCCCAGCTTGGCCTTGTCGCGGTCGCCCTGGAAGGCGGTGGCGGCCAGTGCCTCGTAGAGGTCGCCGCCGGCGGCGGTGCGGGCCAGCCCGGCGTCCTGCGAGAGCGCGGCGAGCACCCGCGGCTCCAGCTGGGCGGCGTCGGCGACCACCAGCAGCCAGCCCGGGTCGGCGACCACGGCGCGGCGCAGGATGCGCGGGATCTGCAGCGCCCCGCCGCCCCGGCTGGCCCAGCGGCCGGAGACCACGCCGCCGACCACGTACTCGGGGCGGAACCGGCCGCCGCGCGCCCAGGCGTCCTGCCAGGCCCAGCCGTGCGCGACGTGGATCCGGGACAGCTCCTTGTAGCGGACCAGCAGCCGGGCCGCCGGGTGGTCGATCGTCTTCAGCTCCCAGGAGCGGGTGGAGGCGAGCGGGATGCCGGCGTCGGCGAAGGCGCGCAGCACCTGGCTGTGCGAGTCCGGGTTGAACGGGCGCCCGCCGAGTGCCCGCTGGAGCTCGACGGCGAGTTCGGCGAGTAGCCGGGGCTGGGTGCCGGGGACGGTGGGGCGCGGGCCGAGCAGCTCGGTGAGCAGCCGGTCGTGGACGTCGACGCTCCAGGGCAGGCCGTCGTCGGCCATCTCGGCGGCGGCCAGCGCGCCCGCCGACTCGGCGGCGGTCAGCAGCCGGAACCGGGCGCGGGCGGCCGGGTCGGCGATCGCGGCGAGCCGGCGCTGCTGCTCGGCGTGCACGGCGACCACGGCGGCCAGCGGGTCAGTGCCCGGCGGCAGCTGCAGCCGGTCGGGGGCGAACAGGGTGTCCTGGCCGTCGTCGGCCTCGGCGGAGCCGGGCTCGGGCAGGTCGGCGGGGACGGGCAGGCCGTGCAGCCGGGCCCAGCCGGCGCCGAGCGAGCGCGGGGCGCCGAACCGTCCCTCGTGGGCGAGCAGCAGCGCCTCCACCAGCCGCAGGTCGTGGCAGCGGGCGAGCCGGTCCGGCAGCCGGGGGAGCAGCGGGGCGTAGCCGGAGTCGGCGGCGGCCCATACCCACCGGGGGTGTTCGGCGGCCTCCCGGGCGGCGACGGCGGCGGCGAGGTCGGGGACGGGTTCGGGCGGGCCGAGCGGGGTGCCCGCGTCGTCGAGCGGCCGGAGCCGGCCGCCGGGGCCGTGCGGATCGGGGGCGAGGGCGATCCGGGGTGCCATGGGGGGCTCCTCCTCCTGTGCGGACCGCGGTCCTGGCGTGGCCGTTCGTTGGGGGTACGGGGGCGTACGGGCGGCCGGTGTCGACGGTAGCGGGAGGGTACGACAAGCGGAGCCGCGGCGTCCGGCGGCGGGCCCGGACGGTGCCCGGGCGGTGTCCCGGCACGCGTCGGGACGGGTGCGCCGGGCTGCCGGGTGGGGGCCGTAGGCAGCGCCGATGACAGCGCGTAAGGTCGGCGAAATGACCGAGAACCCGTTCTTCAGGCCCAGCACCCTGGCCTACGAACTGCCGCCGTTCGCCGAGATCCGGCCGGAGCACTACCTGCCCGCCTTCGAGCGCGGGATGGCCGAGCAGCTCGCCGAGATCGCCGCGATCACCGCCGACCCGCAGCCGCCGACGGTCGAGAACACCCTGGTCGCGCTGGAGCGCTCGGGGAGGCTGCTGCACCGGGTCAAGGTGGTCTTCGAGAACCACTCCGCCGCCGACACCACCCCCGAGGTCGACCGGATCGACGCCGCGATCAGCCCCCGGCTGGCCGCGCACCGGGACGCGATCCACCTGGACGCCGCGCTGTTCGCCCGGATCGAGGAGCTGCATGCCCGTCGCGCCGACCTGGACCTGGACCCGCAGACGCTGCGGCTGCTGGAGCGCCGGCACACCGCTTTCGTCCGGGCCGGCGCCCGGCTGGGCACCGAGCAGCAGGACCGGCTGCGCGCGATCAACACCGAACTCGCCGCCGCCTCCTCGGAGTTCCGGCAGAACGTGTCGGCCGACTCGCAGGCCCGGGCGCTGGTGCTGGACTCCGCCGAGCAGCTGGCGGGCCTCTCGGCGGACGAGATCGCGGCCGCCGCCGAGAACGGCCGGGCGCTCGGGCGCCCGGACACGTTCGTGCTGAGCCTGAAGAACTTCTCCAACCAGACCGAACTGGCCTCGCTCACCGACCGCTCGGTGCGCGAGCGGCTGCTCGCCGCCTCGCTGGACCGCGCCGTCGACACCAACGGCCCGCTGGCGATCCGGATGGCCGCGCTGCGCGCCGAGCGGGCCCGGCTGCTCGGCCACGACACCCACGCCGCCTACGTGGTGGCCGACGAGACGGCCGGCACCGTCGAGGCGGTGGACGCGCTGCTCGCCCGGCTGGTGCCGCCGGCCGTGGCCAACGCCCGCCGGGAGGCCGCCGAGCTGGCCAAGCTCGCCGCCGCCGACGGCGTCGAGGAGATCGCCGCGTACGACTGGGCGTACTACTCGGAGCAGGTCCGGCGGGCCTCGTACCAGGTGGACGCGGCGGCGCTGCGCCCCTACTTCGAGCTGGAGCGGGTGCTGCGGGACGGCGTGTTCTTCGCCGCCAACCTGGCCTACGGGGTGACCTTCACCGAGCGGCCGGACCTCGTCGGCTACCACCCGGACACCCGGGTCTTCGAGGTGTTCGACGCGGACGGCTCGGCGCTGGGCCTGTTCCTCGGCGACTTCCACGCCCGGGCGTCCAAGCGCGGCGGCGCCTGGATGGACGAACTGGTCAGCCAGTCCGACCTGCTGGGGCAGCGGCCGGTGGTCTACAACAACCTGAACATCGCCAAGCCGGCGCCCGGGGAGCCGGTGCTGCTCTCCTGGGACGAGGTCCGCACGCTGTTCCACGAGTTCGGGCACGCGCTGCACGGGCTGTTCTCGGACGTCCGCCACCCGTACGTCGCGGGCACGGCGGTGCCGCGGGACTTCGTGGAGTTCCCCTCGCAGGTCAACGAGATGTGGATGGTGTGGCCGGAGGTGCTGGCCAACTACGCCCGGCACCACGAGACGGGCGAGCCGCTGCCGGCCGAGCTGGTCGAGCGGATGGCGGCGGCGGAGTCCTTCGGGCAGGGCTTCCGGACCGTCGAGTACCTGGCGGCGGCGCTGCTGGACTGGGCCTGGCACACCCTGCCGGAGGGCCGGGTGGTCGCGGACGCCCGGGAGTTCGAGGCGGCGGCGCTGGCCGAGGCCGGGCTGGCGGTGGCGGCGGTCCCGCCGCGCTACCGAACCACCTACTTCGGGCACATCTTCGCGGGCGGGTACAGCGCGGGCTACTACGCGTACATCTGGTCGGAGGTGCTGGACGCCGACACGGTGGAGTGGTTCAAGGGCAACGGCCGGAGCGTGCGGGAGAGCGGCGAGGTGTTCCGCCGCGAGCTGCTGGCGCGCGGCGACTCCCGGGACGCGCTGGACTCCTTCCGCGCGGTGGTCGGGCGCGCCCCGGAGACCGGGCCGCTGCTGGCCCGCCGCGGGCTAGTCACTCGCCCGCTCGCCTCCGGGGCGCTCTGACCCGGCGCCGACGGTCGGCGGCTTGGCCCTTCTCCCGTTCGGCACCGGCGCGCCCCTTCGGCTCGGGGCGGGGTTGCCCGGCGGCACCGGTCGTGCCGCCGGGCCCGGTGTCAGCGCGGTTCGAGGGTGACCGTGGCCGGGGTGCCCGGGCGGGCGCCCGGAGCCCGGCCGCGGTCAGTCGGCGGGCTCCGGCGCCGGGCCGGCCGGCAGGGCGGCGGTCGGCAGGTCGGCGGCGGCCGCCAGCCGGCCCCAGAGCAGGTCGGCGAGCGCCTGGACCATCCGGGTGCGCGAGCAGGGCCGGGAGTCCAGCCACCAGTCGCCGGCCGCCAGCACCATGCCGGTGATGGCCCGGCCCCAGGCCTCGGCGAGCAGCTCGCGGTCGGCGCCGAGGTCGATCTGGTCGGCGACGGCCCGGGTGATCTCCTCGGCGATCTGCTGGAGCGCCGGGGCGAGCGCGTTGCCCGCGCCGCTCGGGTCGCCCGGCTCGGGGTGGGTGAGCAGCCGGTAGACCTGCGGGCGGGCCTCGATCCCGGCGAGGTAGGTGTCCAACACGTGTTCGACCCGGTCGCGGCGCTCCAGCGGCTCGGCGAGCGCGGCCCGGACGGCGGCCAGCAGCCCTCCGGTGTGGCGCTCGGTCAGGGCCCTGACCAGGCCGTTCCGGTCGCCGAAGTGCCGGTAGAGGATCGGCTTGGTGATGCCGGCCTCGGCGGCGATGGCGTTCATGCTGGCGCCGGGGCCCTCGCGCTGGATGACCCGGTCGGCGGCGTTGAGCAGCTGTTCCCGGCGGGGCTCTGGATCCATGCGCGGTTCCTCGTTCCGTGTGGGTGCGGGCGTTGACACCGGTTACCAAGCAGTAGCAGACTCCGACGATGTTACCGGTGGTAACACCCCGGCCGGTCGCACCCTTCCTCGGAGGCCACCACCCATGAGCACCTTCTCGCTGGACCCGGGTCCGGACCAGCTCGCCGTCCGCGACTGGCTGCACGGCTTCGCCGCCGACGTGATGCGGCCCGCCGCCGCCGAGTGGGACGAGCGCGAGGAGACCCCCTGGCCGATCATCCAGGAGGCCGCCGGGCTCGGCATCTACTCGCTCGACTTCTACGCCCAGCAGTACTTCGACCCCTCCGGCGTGGGCATCCCGATCGCCATGGAGGAGCTGTTCTGGGGCGACGCCGGCATCGGCCTGTCCATCGTCGGCACCACCCTCGCCGCCGTCGCGGTGCTCGCCAACGGCACCGACGAGCAGATCGGCACCTGGGCGCCGCAGATGTTCGGCACCCCGGACGACGTCAAGGTGGCCGCCTTCTGCTCCTCCGAACCGGACGCCGGCTCCGACGTCTCCGCGCTGCGCACCCGGGCCGTGTACGACGAGGCCACCGGCGAGTGGGTGCTGAACGGCACCAAGACCTGGGCCACCAACGGCGGGATCGCCGCCGTCCACGTGGTCGTCGCGACCGTCGACCCGGCGCTCGGCGCGCGCGGGCAGGCGTCCTTCGTGGTGCCGCCGGGCACACCCGGGCTCACCCAGGGCCAGAAGTTCAAGAAGCACGGCATCCGCGCCTCGCACACCGCCGAGGTGGTGCTGGACGCCGTCCGGGTGCCCGGGCACTGCCTGCTCGGCGGCAAGGAGAAGCTGGACGAGCGCCTGGCCCGGGCCCGCGAGGGCGTCCGCAAGGGCGGGCGGAACGCCGCGATGGCCACCTTCGAGGCCTCCCGGCCGGCCGTCGGCGCGCAGGCGATCGGCATCGCCCGGGCTGCGTACGAGGTGGCGCTCGACTACGCGAGGACCCGGGTGCAGTTCGGCCGCCCGATCATCGACAACCAGGGCGTGGCCTTCCAGCTGGCCGACATGAGGACCCGGATCGACGCGGCCCGGCTGCTGGTCTGGCGGGCCTCCTGGATGGCCGCCACCCAGCAGCCGTTCACCTCCGCCGAGGGCTCGATGTCCAAGCTCTACGCGGGCGAGACGGCCAAGTGGGTCACCGCGCAGGCGATGCAGATCCTCGGCGGCAACGGCTTCACCCGGGAGTACCCGGTCGAGCGGATGCACCGGGACAGCGCGATCTACTCGATCTTCGAGGGGACCAGCGAGATCCAGCGGCTGGTCATCGCCCGCGCCGTCTCCGGGCTGCCGATCCGCTGACCGCCCGCCGCCCGGCCGGGGAGCGGCCCCGGACGGGGCTCAGAACCGGGCCGGTCGGCGCTCCAGGAAGGCGGCGAGGCCCTCGCGGACGTCGGGAGCCTCGCGGGAGCGGCGCTCCCAGGGGGCGAGGGCGGCCGCGGCCTGCTCCGGCGGGACGGCCAGGGCGGCCTTGACCGCGCCGATGGTCTGTGGCGAGCGGGTGGTCAGCAGCCGGGCGAACTCCAGGGCCCCCGCGTCCAGTTCGGCGGCCGGCAGGACCCGTTCGGCCAGGCCCAGGGCGGCCGCCCGCGGCCCGGGCAGCAGCTCGCCGGAGAACAGCAGGTACTTGGCGCGCGCCGGGCCGACCAGCCGGGCCAGCCGCAGGGTCGGCACCGCCGGGTAGACCACGCCCAGCTTGGCCGGGGTGATGCCGAGCCGGGAGTCCTCGGCGACGAACCGCAGGTCGCAGGCGAGCGCCAGCTGACAGCCGCCGCCGACGCAGGCGCCGTGCACCACGGCGATCGTCGGGTGCGGGAAGGCCGCCAGCGCCTCCTCGGCGGCGACGTTGACCGCGTGGTAGGCGTCGGCGCGGTCCGGGTCGCCGTAGACGTCGGCGAGTTCGTCGATGTCCGCGCCGGCGCTGAAGGTGCCGCCCGCGCCCGTCACCAGCAGGGCGCGCACGCCCGGCTCCCCGGCGATCCGCTCCAGCACGCCGGGCAGCGCCTGCCAGATCGCCAGCGTGACGGCGTTGCGCCGGTGCGGGCGGTCGAACTCCAGCACCGCGACGCCGTCCTCGCCGAGCCGGGCGTTCAGGCCGTCGGTCTCGGTGGGCAGCGGGGCGCGCTCGCGCGTCAGCAGCGGCCGGGTGGCCATGGGCACCTCCGGGAGGGTTCGGGTGCGGACACTCTCCCAGAGCGCGGCGGCGGCGGTCAGGGCCGGGTGGCGCCGTAGTCGCCGAGGCCCCGTTCGACCAGCGCGAAGGCCCGGTGGGCGGCGGCCAGGGCCTCGGGCAGGACGTCCGCGGCCCGCTCGCCGGCCAGCATCCGGCGCTGGTTCTCCTCCGTCAGCACCAGCCGGGTGCCCAGGAGCTGGGCGGCGGCCACCCGGGCGGTCAGCGGATCGCCCGCCGGGTCCTGGGCGAGCAGTTCGGCGGCGAGCTCCGCGCGGGCCCTGGTGTCGAACCCGACGGACGCCCGCAGCGCCAGCACCGGGGTGCGGTAGACCAGCCGGACCACGTCGAGCACCGGCTGCTGGTCGCTCAGCCCGGTGGCCGGGTCGAAAACGGCGAGCGCGGCGACGTACTGGGCGTGCAGCGCGGCCGCCGCCGGGACCTCGGGGGCCTTCTCGCGCACCACCCGGGCGGGCTCGTCGATGTGCTGCTCCATCGGGCCGAGGACGAGGTCCTCCTTCGTCGCGAAGTAGTTGAAGACGGTCATCTTGGAGACCTCGGCGGCGGCGGCGATCTCGGCGACCGAGACTTCGTCGAAGCCGCGCTCGGCGAACAGCGCGATGGCGGTCTGCCAGATCCGCAGCGCGGTCTGCCGCTTCTTCCGCTCCCGCAGGCCCAGTTCGGCCCCGTCGCCCCCGTTGCGCCCGTTGCCCGTCGTACTCCTCGCCATGGGAAGACTGTACCAGGGACAAAGATGTACCCGGCCGAAGAATTGACCGAGTCAAAAAATGCTGCCATCGTGGTGCCGCGCCGCCGCTCCGGCCCGGCGCCGGGCCGTTCTCGTGCCCGAACTCCACGATCCCCGGGGGGACTTCCGATGGACGCCGACGAGCCGGCCGCGGCTCCGATGACGGAGCCCCAGCGCAAGCTGGGCATGCTGCTCTGCCTGATCACGATCGTCCTGGCCGTGCTCGACATGAACATCGTGTCGGCGGCCACCGTGCCGATCGTCCGCGATCTCGACCCGGTCCACGGCGTCGACCGGATGCCGTGGCTGGTCAGCGCGTTCGCCCTGGCCACCACCTCGCTGCTGCCGCTCTACGGCAAGCTCTGCGACGTGTACGGGGCCAAGCGGGTGCTGATCGGCGCGGTCGGCGCCTTCCTGCTCGGCTCGGCGCTCTGCGGGGCCGCGCAGTCGATGGGGCAGTTGATCGCCTTCCGGGCCGTCCAGGGCGTCGGCGGCGGCGGACTGATGAGCGTGACCATGGTGGTGATGGCCCAGCTCAAGGACCCGGACGAGGAGAAGGGCGGCGGGGGCGGCGCCGCGGGCGGCATCGTCGCCGGCGGCGGCATGGCGCTCGGTCCGCTGATCGGCGCGCTGCTCGCGGACCACTTCAGCTGGCGCTGGATCTTCTACGTCAACCTGCCGATCGGCCTGCTCGTCCTGGTCGGCTCCGCGCTGGTGCTGCGACTGCCCGTCGCGGCCGGCCAGCGGGGGCTGGACTTCCCCGGCGCGGCGCTGGCCGCCGCCTTCGCCACCGGCCTGCTGCTGGTCACCGAGTGGGGCGGCAGGACGTACGGCTGGACGTCCCCGCAACTGCTCGGCCTGGCCGCGGCGACGCTGCTGGCGTTCGGCCTCTTCCTGTGGCGGCAGGCCACCGCCGCCGATCCGGTGCTGCCGCTCTCGCTGTTCCGGATCCCGGAGGTGCGGATCGGCTTCGCGGTGCAGGGCCTGGTCGGCATGGCCCTGGCCGGAGCGATCATGTACGTGATGCTCTACCTGCAGGTCGCCCGGGGGGTCGCCGCGACCTCGGCCAGCCTCTACCTGCTGCCGATGGCGGTCGGGATGACCGCGATCGGCCTGGTGGTCGGCCGGCTGACGGCGCGCGGCCGGTCGGTCCGTACGGTGCTGGCCGCCGGCTGCGGCTGCGCCGCGGTCGCGCTGCTGCTGCTCGGGCTGAACGGGCCGGGGACGTCCCTGTGGCTGGTCCGGGGCGAGCTGGCGCTGCTGGGGGTCGGGCTCGGCCAGCTGATCGGCCACCTCATCACCGTCGTCCAGGACGCCGCCCCGCCGCGGCAGCTGGGCGTGGCGACCGCCGGCATCCGGTTCTTCCAGACGCTGGGCGGTGCGCTGGGGGCGGCGCTGTTCGGCACCGTGCTGGCCCGGGTGTTCGCGCGGTACGAGCCGGGGCTGCCGCTGGGCGCGGTCGGCCGGCTGACCGGCGCGGCGCGGGAGCACGCGGTGGCCGGGTTCGTGGACGCGGTGGACGCCGTCTTCCTCTCGGCGGCCGGGGTGATGGCGCTGGCGCTGCTGATCGTGCTGCGGCTGCGGGGGCGGGCGGCGACGGGGGAGCCGGTGCGCGAGAAGCAGGCGCTGGTGGCCTGACCGGGGGCGGGGCGGGGCGGGGAGGGGAGCGGGGGAACGGGGGGAACGGGGGAGCGGGGCCGGTGGACGACTCCACCGGCCCCGCCGTCGTGCCGTCAGGAGGCGGGAGCGCCCTGCGGCTTCCACTCGTGGGTGAGCAGCGACCAGACCTCGCCGTCGTGGTGGACGCCGCCGTGCAGGTAGCTCTCCCGCATGACGCCCTCCAGCGTGAAGCCCAGACGCTGGGCGATCGCGCGGCTGCGGCTGTTCTCCGGCCGGTTGTGCCACTCGATCCGGTGCATGCCCCGGGTGGTGAAGGCGTAGTCGATCAGGTGCCGGACGGCGGTGGTGACCAGCCCGTGGCCCTGGCCGGCGGGCTCGGTCCAGACGCCGATCTCACAGGTGCCGCTCTTGGCGTCGAACTGCACGAACATCACGCCGCCGACCAGCGTGCCGTCCAGCCAGATGCCGTAGAGGCGGGCGGTGTCGGCGGCCTGCCGGTCGGCGTAGCGCTGCAGGACGGTGCGGGCGGAGTCGAGGTCGGTGGCGAGGCCGGCCCAGCCGATCCAGGCGTCGATGTGGGCGCGACCGCGCTCGATGTGCTCCAGGTACTCGGGCGCCTGCCAGGGCTCCAGCGGGCGGAGCTCGGCGTTCTCGGCGAGGGGGACGGCGAACATGGGCGGGCCTTTCGCGGCGAGGTCGACGGATCGTTCGTAACAAACGTTTGGTACGTAAGATAACCCCATGACACCGGCACGTGGAGATCATGAAGCCCGCCGAACCGAAGTCTCCGAGGCGGTCTGGCGGGTGCTGTCCACCCGGGGTTTCGAGGGGCTCACGCTGCGTGCGGTGGCCGCCGAGATGGGCGCCACCACCGGGCTGCTGACGCACTACTTCCCCAGCAAGAAGGCGCTGGTCGCGCATGCGCTGGACGTGCTGGACCGGCGCTCGCTGGCCCGGCCGAGGCGGCTCGCGCCGGCCGACGGGGGACCGCCGCCGCCCGAGGGGCTGGCGCGGCTGCGGGCGGCGCTGCTGGACGTGCTGCCGCTGGACGCGCCGGGCCGGGCGGGCAACCGGATCTGGGTGGGCTCCTGGGACGTCGCGCTGGCCGATCCGGAGCTGTCCGAGGCGCACGCGGCGCGGTACGCGCGGGCGCGCGGGCTGCTGACGGAGTGCGTCGAGACCGCGCGGCGGCTCGGCGAGCTGCCGGCCGGGCCGCCGGCGGCCGAGGTCGCGGCGGCGGCGCAGGCCTTCGTGCTGGGGCTGGTCGTGCAGGCGCTGTTCGCCCCGGCGGAGTTCCCGGCGCGGCGGCAGACGGAGCTGCTGGACGCCTACCTGGCGCAGCTGACGGCGGGCGCCGGCGCGGGTGGGCGTGCGGGCGGGGTGGCGGGCGAGGGCGCCGGCGCGGGCGCTTCTTCGGCCTAGGGCGCCGCGCCGGCGTTCGGGTGTTTCCGGCACCGGGAATTCCCCGGACGGGTCTTTTCGGAGAGTGCATGACACGGATGGTCACGGGTTATGCGCGCTCGGTGCCGGGCGCGAAATGCGCGAAGTGCGCGGCGCCGGCCGCGGCGCGGTGTTGCGTGGTGCCCCCAGCAGGATTCGAACCTGCGACCTACCGCTTAGAAGGCGGGTGCTCTATCCGCTGAGCTATGGGGGCGGGACGGGCGGCGCCCGGATGGGCGTGACCGTTGCCGGGATCGGGCGGTGGGCGCGCGGCGCCCGCTGTCCGCTCCCGTACCTGAGGGTTGGGTGTGGGGGCCGGCGGGTCCTTGCCCTGTCGGGGACAGGATAAGGGTGTCCCGTTCCTCGGCCGGCTGTTGCGACACCGCCGTTGGTGTGTCGGCCTCGGTGGAGCGGTCCGATAATCGCAGGTGAAGGCCGTGAGTGCAGCGGTCTGGAGGTGTTCCGCGCCGGACGTTGTGCACTCGTTACGGGGCTGTCTGCCCACCCGTTATGGATTCGGCACGGAGAAAGCGCCGCGGCCGAGGCCGGCATCGACGCGGGTGGGGGGCCGTATTCGGGTTCGTTCGGTCGGATGACGTGCGCGGACGGTCCCCGGGGCCACCCCTGGGGGTGTCCCGGGGCGGCGGGGCGGCCCGAGGATTCTTGTCATGGCCCCGCAGAGCATGGGTGTGATGGTCGCACAAAGGCTGAAATTCACCCCTGCGGGCGACATGGGTTTTCCACAGCCCCGAGTTGTCCACAGGATTTCCGATCTCCCGGGTGCGCATTTTCCGGGAAGCGCACTCTCAACGCGCACCGGTCGATTCCGTACGGTGCAACCGAGAGAGCGGAGCGTGCTGTGAACGAGACCCAGGTGACGGTGATCGGGAATGTCGCCACCGAGGTGACCTACACCCAGACCCCCGGCGGGGTGCCGGTCGCGAACTTCCGGCTGGCGTCGACCGAGCGGCGCTACGACCGGGCGCGGGACGGCTGGGTCGACGGTGAGACGCAATGGGTGACGGTGACGGCCTGGCGGGCGCTGGCGGGCCACCTGATCGATTCGCTGTCGAAAGGGGATCCGGTGGTGGTGAGCGGGAGGCTGCGGGTGCGGGAGTGGGCGGAGGGGGAGGTGAAGCGGAGCCGGGTGGAGATCGACGCCCGATCGGTCGGACACGATCTGAGCCGGGGCACGGCGAGGTTCAGCTGGGCGCCGGGGGCGCGGAACGGGTCTCCGGGCGGATTCCCGGGCGGCTCTCCGGGTGGGCCCCCGGGGCGGGCGGCCGACGGGGCGGCCGGGCCGGACGAGGCGGCCGGGGGTCCGGTCGGCGAGCCGGTGCCCGGGTGGATCGTGGACGCCCTGCGTGGCCGGCGGCCGGCCGGGGCGGGCGTCGGCGCGGTGGCCGAGGGGGAAACCGGGGGTGGCGCCTAGCGGGTGACGGGGTGTCCGGCGGGCGGTAGCACTGTCGACAAATATGCGAATCGAGAAGGGTGTTGCGACCCGCACGCGCAATCCCGTTCCGGTTAGCGGAATGATCCCAAAATTCTGGCTGTCCGTCAGCTTGTGGAGACACTGAGGTGGTTGATAACGATCCAGATACGGAATCGTCCTGATTTCGCATGGGGGTTTCTGGGCCTCTGGCGCTCCATAAGATGCGTCTGGTTCACATCGTGAAGCAGCGCCACAGGGGGCGCGGCAAGCAAGGCGGGCTGCCCATCGGCATGGCCCGGCCCGGAGGGATCCCAAGATGTTGCAGAGGCAGGGGCGGACGCTCCCCCGTTTCACTACTGTCATGCTCGCGACCAGCGTTGCGCTGGGCGGGAGTGTGTTCGCGGCCGGTGCGGCGGCTGCGGCCGGCGCCTCCGGTGGCGCCGTCACGGCGGTGATCCAGCCGACCCTGATGAGCGAGGAGATCGCCATCGAGGGCAGCCACTCCATCCAGGGCGGTCTCTTCACCCTCACGACGCCCGACGGCGAGATCAAGACGTACTGCATCGACATCGACCACCCGGTCGACATCACCAAGAAGATCGAGTACCAGGAGTCCGACTGGAAGTCGAGCTCGCTCGGCAGCCCGGCCAAGGCCGAGGACGCCTCCAAGATCCGCTGGATCCTGGAGAACTCCTACCCGCAGGTCACCGACCTCAAGAAGCTGGCCACCGACGCCGGCGTCAAGGGTGACCTGACCAAGGAGGACGCCGCCGCCGGCACCCAGGCCGCGATCTGGAAGTTCTCCGACGGCAAGAACGCCGTCCCGGTCGACGCCGAGGCCAAGCAGCTGCGCGACTACCTCGTCAGCGAGAAGAACAAGGGCATCGCCGCCGAGCCCAAGCCCTCGCTGAGCCTCACCCCGGACTCGGTGTCCGGCAAGCCTGGCGGCAAGCTCGGCCCGTTCACCATCAACTCCAGCGCCAACGAGGTGAAGCTCGCCGTCACCGGCGACTCCGCCGACAAGGTCAAGCTGGTCGACAAGGACGGCAAGCCGGTCACCGACCTGGCCGGCCCGGTCGCCAAGGACACCCAGCTGTTCCTGGACGTCCCCGCGGGCACCCCGGACGGCACCGCCGCCGTCGACGCCTCCGCCGAGACCGTCGTGCCCAGCGGCCGCGTCTTCCTCAGCAAGGGCTACACCCCGGCCGAGCACAGCCAGACCATGATCCTGGCCGGCTCGACCAAGCTCGGCGTCAAGGACTCCGCCAAGGCGACCTGGAAGGCCGGCAAGGGCCCGCTGGTCGACAGCTCCGCGGTCGTCGAGTGCGTCGCCAACGGCGTGAAGGTCTTCGTCTCCAACGGCGGCGACGAGGCGGCCACCGTCTCCGTGAAGCCGGGCAAGGACGTCACCGTCCAGCCGGGCAAGATCGAGACCGTGGTCGTCCAGGTCGCCGAGGACACCGGCTACGACATCACGGTGAGCGGCCCGAACGGCTTCACCAAGAACTTCAAGGGCATCCTGGACTGCAAGACCACCAGCGTGACCACGCCGAGCCCGTCGGCCACCCCGACCACCAAGCCGTCGACCCCGGCCCCGACCAGCGCGGCGCCGACCACCAGCAAGCCGGCCACCCCGAGCGCCACCCCGTCGGCCTCCGCCACCACCGCGCAGCCGGCGCCGACCGGCACGACCCCCGGCACCACCGGTGGCCTGGCCCAGACCGGTGGCAGTGACGCCACCCCGGTCATCGCCGCCGTCGCCGGCGGTCTGGTCGTGGCCGGCGGAGCCGCGGTCTTCCTGCTGCGCCGCCGCCGCGGTGGCAACGCCGCCTGAGGCACCACCCGGGACACGACCCGGTAGGGCGTGATCCGGCAGCACCCGGCCCGGCTCCCCGCACCACGCGTGCGGGGAGCCGGGCCGCGTCGTGCGCGGGATACCCCTGGGGGCACCCGGGGACGGGCACCCGGCGGTTCGGGGCTCCGGGTCGGGTGCGGCACAATGGAAGGCTGCAAGCCGAATTACTCCCGACGACGCCGGAGCGATCTCACGTGGCGGAATACATCTACACGATGCGCAAGGTGCGCAAGGCGCACGGAGACAAGGTCATCCTTGACGACGTGACGCTCAGCTTCCTCCCCGGAGCGAAGATCGGCGTCGTGGGCCCCAACGGTGCCGGTAAGTCCACCGTGCTGAAGATGATGGCCGGTCTGGAGCAGCCCTCCAACGGCGACGCCTTCCTCTCGCCCGGCTTCACCGTGGGCATGCTCCTCCAGGAGCCCCCGCTCGACGAGTCCAAGACGGTCCTGGAGAACGTCCAGGACGGCGTCAAGGAGATCAAGGGCAAGCTCGACCGCTTCAACGAGATCGCCGAGCTGATGGCGACCGACTACTCGGACGCGCTGCTCGACGAGATGGGCAAGCTCCAGGAGGAGCTGGACCACGCCGAGGCCTGGGACCTGGACGCCCAGCTGGAGCAGGCCATGGACGCCCTGGGCTGCCCGCCCGGCGACTGGGCGGTCACCAAGCTCTCCGGTGGCGAGAAGCGCCGCGTGGCGCTCTGCAAGCTGCTGCTGGAGGCCCCCGACCTGCTGCTGCTCGACGAGCCCACCAACCACCTGGACGCCGAGTCGGTGAACTGGCTGGAGCAGCACCTGGAGAAGTACAAGGGCACCGTCGTCGCCGTCACCCACGACCGGTACTTCCTGGACAACGTCGCCCAGTGGATCCTGGAGCTCGACCGCGGCCGCGCCTACCCGTACGAGGGCAACTACTCCACCTACCTGGAGACCAAGCAGTCCCGTCTCAAGGTCGAGGGCCAGAAGGACGCCAAGCGCGCCAAGCGGCTCAAGGAAGAGCTGGAGTGGGTCCGCTCCAACGCCAAGGGCCGCCAGGCCAAGTCCAAGGCGCGTCTGGCCCGCTACGAGGAGATGGCCGCCGAGGCCGACAAGATGCGGAAGCTGGACTTCGAGGAGATCCAGATCCCGCCGGGCCCGCGCCTGGGCAGCGTCGTCATCGAGGTGGAGAACCTCAACAAGGCCTTCGGCGAGAAGGTCCTGATCGACGACCTCAGCTTCACCCTGCCGCGCAACGGCATCGTCGGCATCATCGGCCCGAACGGCGCCGGCAAGACCACCCTGTTCAAGATGCTCCAGGACCTGGAGACCCCGGACAGCGGCTCGGTCAAGGTCGGCGACACCGTCAAGATCAGCTACGTCGACCAGAGCCGCTCCAACATCGACCCGAAGAAGACCCTCTGGGAGGTCGTCTCCGACGGTCTGGACTGGATCAACGTCGGCCAGGTCGAGATGCCGTCCCGCGCCTACGTCTCCGCGTTCGGCTTCAAGGGCCCGGACCAGCAGAAGCCGGCCGGCGTGCTCTCCGGCGGTGAGCGCAACCGCCTCAACCTGGCGCTCACCCTGAAGCAGGGCGGCAACCTGCTGCTCCTCGACGAGCCCACCAACGACCTCGACGTCGAGACCCTCTCCTCGCTGGAGAACGCGCTGCTGGAGTTCCCCGGCTGCGCCGTGGTCATCTCGCACGACCGCTGGTTCCTGGACCGGGTCGCCACCCACATCCTCGCCTACGAGGGCGACAGCAAGTGGTTCTGGTTCGAGGGCAACTTCGAGTCGTACGAGAAGAACAAGATCGAGCGGCTGGGTGCGGACGCGGCCCGTCCGCACCGGGCCACCTACAAGAAGCTGACCCGCGGCTGACACCCAGTCGTGACGACGGCCCGGCAGGCCGCCCGCCCCCGTGGGGGCGGCCTGCCGGGCCGCGGCCCGACCGGCACGCACCGCCGGCGGGCACCGGACGTCGAGGAGAACCCGTGGCACGCCACATCTACGCCTGCCCGCTGCGCTGGTCCGACATGGACGCCTTCGGGCACGTCAACAACGTGGTCTTCCTGCGCTACCTGGAGGAGGCCCGGATCGACTTCATGTTCACCCAGGCCGCCGAGGCCGGCGCGGGCGAGTTCGCGGGCGGTTCGGTGGTGGCCCGCCACGAGATCGACTACAAGCGCCCGCTGGTGCACCGGCCCGAGCCGGTCACCGTCGAGACCTGGGTGACCAGGATCGGCGGCGCCTCGCTGACCGTCTCGTACGAGATCAAGGACACCGCCGCGGACGGCACCGAGACCGTCTACGTCCGGGCGTCCACCGTGGTCGTGCCCTACGACCTCGCCGAGGGCCGGCCGCGTCGGATCAGCCCGGTGGAGCGGGAGTTCCTGACCCGCTTCATGGACGAGGAGCCGGCCGTCGCGGTCTGACCGCGCCCGTCCCCGTCCCGTCCCCGTCCTGTACTCGTACGCCCGATGCCCGGATGTGAGCCGAAGCGTTGAACAGCACCGCCGCCCTTCCTCTCGCCGACACCGGGGAGGCCGCCGACCTGGCCGCCTTCCTGGTCCGCCTGCTGCGCTTCGACAAGGCGGCGGCGGTCCGGCTGCAGGGCGTGCCGCGGCCGGACGGCGGCGGCGTGCTGGCCGTCTTCGGGCGGCTGCCGCTGGGCGGTTCGGGCGCGCTCGCGGTGCGCACCGCGCGCCTGGCCCGCCTCGCCGAGCCGCTCGACCGGACCGTGTCGGCCGGGCAGCTGCTGGACGGCGTGGACACGGAGGCGGACACCGTCGCGCTGCCCTCCCCGGTCACCGGCCCGGCCTGGGCCGGACTGCTGCCGCCGCGCACCGGCTGGCGGCCGGTGGGCACCCCGCCCGCCGCCCGGGTGCGCCTCGAAGTGGCGGCCGCGGTGCGGGAGTTCCGTGAGCGCAGCGAGGCCGTCCCGGCGCACCACCGGACCCGCGCGGTGCTCGACGCGCTGGCCGACGAGATCTGGTCCCGCCCGGTGACCGCGCTGCCCGAGCTGCCGCTGCGGGCCGCCCACGCGGCCCAGGTGATCGGCTTCCTGGCCCCGCAGGCCCCGCTGACCGTGCACCGGGCCGGCGGCTGGCTGCGGCTGTCCGCCCCGGCGGGCTCGGTGGCGGTCCGCACCGCGGCCGCGCCCGGCGCAGGGCTCGGCCTCAGCCCGGTCGGGTAGCCGCGGGGGACGGCGCCCCGGTCAGCCCTCGGTGTTGATCATCGAGGCGGCGGCGTAGGTGAGGTAGTCCCAGAGCTGTCGCTCGGCGTCCTGCGGCAGGGCCAGCTCGTCGAGCGCCACCCGCATGTGCTTCAGCCAGGCGTCGTGCGCCGCCCGGTCCACCTTGAACGGCACGTGCCGCATCCGCAGCCGCGGGTGGCCGCGCTGCTCGCTGTAGGTGCGCGGGCCGCCCCAGTACTGCATCAGGAAGAGCGCGAACCGCTCCTCGGCCGGCCCGAGGTCCTCCTCCGGGTACATCGGCCGGAGCAACTCATCCTCCGCGACGCCCTGGTAGAACCGGTGGACCAGTCGCCGGAAGGTCGGCTCGCCGCCGACCTGCTCGAAGAAGGTCTCCTCGCTGAGCGTGCCACGCCGGATCTCGTTCACCCGACCATGGTCGCAGACGGCGGCGGGGCCGTACACCGGGACCTGGGAACCAGGTCCGTGGGCGTACGACCCCGTGACGACCCCGTGACGACCCCGGGCGGGCGCCGGGTGCTCAGTCCTCCCAGCGGAACAGCTTCCAGGAGATGCCGGTCATCACGGCGGCGAAGAGCAGCAGTCCGCCCATGGTCGGCAGCGCGTCCATCACGCCGCCGCCCCGGGAGAGCACCGACTGCGCCGAGCTGACCAGGTGCTTCAGCGGCAGCACCTCGGAGATCGCCTTGAGCCAGCCGGGCATGTCGTCGGTCGGGAAGAACGAGCCGGACAGGAACGACATCGGCAGCACGATGATCTGCGACAGGCCGTTGGCCGCCTCCTCGGTCTTGGCGATCGAGCCGGCCAGCAGGCCGATCGACATGAAGGCGACGGTCGCGCAGACCACCAGCGGGATCACCAGCCACCAGTTGCCGGTGAGCTTCAGCCCGAAGAACGGCAGGGTGGCCACGGCCAGGAAGACCGCGGTCTGGGCGAGCGCGGTCAGCACCGAGACGGCGACCCGGGAGGAGATGATCGACCCGGCGCTCACCGGGGCGAGCCGCAGCCGCCGCAGCACCTTCTTCTGCCGCCAGCCGACCAGGGTCAGCGAGGCGCTGAACACCGCGCCGGTGGCCACCGCCCAGCCCAGCAGGCCGGGGGTGAGGAACTGGATCGGCTTGAGCGACTCGTCCTCGACCCGGCTGCTCTCCAGGACGAACGCCGCAGGCTTGCCACTGGCGGCCTGGTTGGCCTGCTGGACCACGGAGTTGACGATGCCCTGGACGGAGCCGGAGCGGACCTGGTCGGCGGCGCTGTAGCGCACCACCACCCTGCCGTCCGGGCCCTCCTTGATCATCGCGTCCAGGTCGCCCTTGCGGACCTTCTCCAGCGCGGCGGCCTCGTCGTCGCCCCTGGTGATGCTCAGCACCTGCTCCAGACCGGCCCGGGCCTCGCCCTGGACCGAGTCCAGCACCCGCACGGCGCCGACCTGTTCCACCTTGGCGTGCGGACTGGAGGCGCCCTTGAGCAGGGTGCCGAGCAGCAGCAGGAACATCAGCGGGAAGAGCAGCACGAAGAACAGCGCGCTGCGGTCGCGGACGAAGGCGACCAGCATCACCCGGGAGAGGCTGGCGAAGGCGGAGACCCGCTCGTCCTCGACGGGCGCCGAGGGCGTGCCGCCCGGCGCGGGGGCGGCCGCGGGCGCGGCCGTGGTGGGCTCGGCGCTCATGCGCGGTACTCCCGTCCGGTCAGCTGGAGGAAGACGTCCTCCAGGGTGGCGCCGCGGACCTCCAGGCCGCGCAGCGCGCCCTGCTCGGCGAGCACGGAGAGCACCGGCCCCGGCAGGCGGGTGGACAGCGACAGCGAGACGCCGTTGTCCTCCAGCGAGGTGATCTCCGCCCCGGCGGCGGTGAACAGCTCGCGCGCGGTGTCGAGCGTCAGCAGGCCGGACTCCACGCTGACCCGGACGGTGTCGTCGATCTCGCGGACCAGCGCGGCGGGCGCCCCGGTCCGCAGGATCCGGCCGCGGTCCATCACCGAGACGCGGTCGCAGAGCACCTCGGCCTCGTCCAGGTAGTGGGTGGTGAGCACGACGGTGCGGCCCTCGGAGTTGATGTCGCGCAGCAGGTCCCAGAGGTTGCGGCGGGCCTGCGGGTCGAGGCCGGTGGTGGGCTCGTCCAGGAAGACCAGCTCCGGGCCGTGGACCAGGGCGCAGGCGATCGAGAGGCGCTGGGCCTGGCCGCCGGACATCTTGTCGGTCATCACCCCCGCCGACTCGGTCAGGCCGACCCGTTCCAGCATCGCGTCGGCCCGCTTGGGGCCGACGCCGTAGAAGGAGCCGAAGGTGCGGATGGTCTCCCGCGCCGTGAGCTTGTTGAAGAAGGCGGAGGCCTGGAACTGGACGCCGATGCGCGGCAGCAGCTTGGGATTGCGCGGCCAGGGCGCCAGCCCCAGCAGCTCGATCCGGCCCTCGTCGGGCTTGCGGATCCCCTCCAGGATCTCCAGCGTGGTGGTCTTCCCGGCGCCGTTCGGCCCGAGGATTCCATAGAATTCGCCGGCTTCGACGGTGAGTGACACCCCGTCGACGGCCTGCACGTCCCCGTACCGCTGACGGATTCCGTCGGCGGATATTGCAGCAGTCATAACGACTGAGACTAGGGGCGGCAGGCCGTCATGGGGAGTTGTCCAAGCATCATTTGATGATCAGTTTTACAACGGTGTCGAAGCGCGGGCCGATCCCGGGGGTCAGGCGCGGTGGACGGTGATCGTGGTCCAGGCGCCGATGTGGATCCGGTCGCCGTCGTTCAGCGGGATCGCGGTGTGCGGGGCGACCGGCTCCGCACCGCCGTTGACCGTGGTGCCGTTGGTGGAGTCCTGGTCGACCAGCACCCAGCTGCCGTCCGGCTGTTCCGCCAGCAGGGCGTGCTGGTGCGAGGCGCCCGGGTCCTCCGGCGCGACCGAGAGGTCGATCTCCGGCACCGTGCCGCGGTGCTGGCTGCGCCGGCCGATCCGCAGCTGGCCGCGCCCGGTCAGCGGGATCCGCCGCTCGGGGCAGTACGGCGGGAAGAACAGGCCGGCCGCCTCCGGACCGCTGCGGGTCATCATGGCGGTGAAGTAGTCGCGGTCGGCCGCGATCACCGCGAACCAGGTGGTCCGCACCGGCTCGGCGGGCGGGCCCTGCGGGGGTGTCGGCGGGGCCAGGTGGAACGAGGTGCCGAACTCGTCGCCGCGCCGGGCCGGGCCGGGCTGGGCGTAGACCGGCCCGGAGTCCTCGCGCGGCTGCGGCGCGCCGTACGGCTGCTCGGGGTGCGGGCCCGGGTGTCCGGGGGGCGACGGCTCGACCGGGGCCGGTGCCGGCGCCTGCTGGGCGTGGGGCGGCGGCGGGTAGCCGTAGCCGGCGGGCGCGGTGGGCTGCGGCGGCACCGGCGGGGCCTCGCCCGGGTGCTGGCCGAGGTACCCACCGGGGTGCTGGCCCGGGTGCTGGCCCGGATAGGGGCCCGCGTGCTGGCCCGGGTACGGGCCGGGGTGCTGGGCGGCCGGGGCCTGCGGCGCACCGCCGTACGCCGCCGGGATGTTCAGCGGGGCGGGCGCGGGCGGCGGCGCGGGGGCGGCGGGGAACGCCTGCGGGGCGCGCTGCGGCGCCGAGAGGTCGTAGTCGTACCCGCACTCCTCGCAGAACCGCCCGGTCTGCGGGCTGCGGCAGATCGGGCAGACCGCCAGGCCCTCGGTGAGGTCGGGGAAGCCCTGCGGGGCCGCGTGCGGGGGCGGTGGCACGGCCCCCGGGGGCGGCGGCGGGACCGTCCCGGGCGACGGCAGCGCGCCCGGGGGGAGCGTGGGGTCGTACGACGCGCCGGGAGCGCCGGGTGTGCCGTGCGCCCCAGGGTTCCCCGGCGCGCCGGGGAACCCGCCGGGCTGCGGCTGCGGCTGCGGCGGTGTCATCGGAAATCCGCAGAAGTCGCACCAGTCCTCGGCCTGCGACTCATGGCCCCTCGGGCAGATCGGCATCAGGTCCCCCCTCAATTCCAGCGCGGCCGGGGCCGAGCCCGGCCGGTTCGCGGCCCGGTCGGCGCTTCGGCGGTCACTTCTTCACACGGACGGTCTTGGTCGACCGGGTCTCGACGATCATCGAGTCGGCCTCGCTCACGTTCTTACGGAACCGAACGGTACCCTCCTTCGGGTCCACCACGTCCACCACCTTCTGCAGCAGCCGGAAGGTGCCCTCGTTCCCGGTCGCGTGGGCGATCCGGACGGCGGTCCCGAGCTTGGCGGTGGCCCGGTGGACGTCCCCGGCGCGGTGCGCCTCCATGCCCTCCTGGACGGCCGCGGCGAGCTCCGCCTGGCCCGTGTAGTGGGCGACCTGCGGGCTGATCCGGGTGGACGAGGCGAGGTCGTCCGTCCAGACCGCCTTGACCAGGCCCTGCGACAGCACCTCGGGCGTCCCCCCGGCGACCGACGGCGGCAGGACCAGGCTCACCCGGGCGGCCAGCATCTCGTTGCCGACGGACGCGGCCGGGACCTCCACGCAGACGTGGTAGTCGCGGCTCTCGTCGCCCCACGAGCCGGTCGGGTAGTCGCCGGCCCGCGGCCCGGCCTCGGACCGGCGGTCGGTGAGGTCCTCCAGCGCGGGGGCGACCTGCTTGACGAACCTGACCACCGCGTTGGCGGGCGTCCAGATCCGCAGCGCGACGTCGGCGACCTGCTTGCTCATCGCGCCGGCCATCATCGAGCGGAAGTCCTCGGCCAGGCCGGACGGCTCGGGGACGATGTCGACGGTGCCGAGCAGCGCGGAGGAGATCCGGCGCAGCTCCTCGACCCTCCAGTCGGTGCCCACGCCGCGGCAGTCGGCGGTGAAGTGGCCGGTGACCCGCTCGATCGCGCGCTCCAGCTCGGCGGCCGTCTCGTGCTCGTTGTTGCCGTCGGTCAGCAGGATCGCGTGCCGGATCGGGATGTCGCGGCGGGTGAGGAAGAGCTGGTCGGCCTTGGTCAGCCAGGTGCCCATGGAGGTGCCGCCGGCCGCGGTGAGCCGGCGCAGCGACTCCTTGGCCCGGCCGCGGGTCTCCGCCGAGGCGACCGCGAGGGTGCCGTCCCCGGGGAAGACCTCGCGGGCCTCGTGGGTGCCGGCGACCACGGCGAAGGCGACGCCGTCGCGGATGGTGTCGATGGCGGCGGCGGTGGCCTCGCGGGCGCCGCGCAGCTTGCTCGACGGGTAGTCCATCGAGCCGGAGCAGTCCACCAGGATCACCACGGCGGCGGACTGTCCGGCGCCGCCGCCCGGCGCGGCGTCGGCGACGCCGAGCGGCCGCCCGCCGGAGGTGCCGCCGCCGGTCGCGGTCACGGTGACGATGGCGTTCACCTCGCGGGCGCCGTCCGGGAGGTACTCGTTCTGGAAGATCTCCACGTCGAACCTGGGCAGGTTCGGCTTCGCCAGTGTTGCCATGGGCCGGTGGCTCCCGTCGGGTGGTCGGTTGGTGCGGGGGCTGCTGTGCTCGGAGGTGGGTGGCCGCGCGAGGGGGCGGGGCACGGGGCGGAGCGTGGTGGGGCGTGCTGGGTGGGGCGTGCTGGGGCGGAGTCGTGGTGGGGCCCGCGCCCGGGAGGGCACGGGCCCCGGCGGGGCGGACCGGTCAGCGGGCCGGGGGCACGGTCGGGCGCGGCGGCACGGCGGGCGGCGGCGGGACCGCGGGCAGCGGCGGCAGCGGGGCGGCGGGCGAGCCGATCACCGGGATGTCCGGCAGGGTGGGGTCGTACTCCTCGTCGTCCGCCGCGCCGGCCGCGGCCGCCGGGGGCGGGTCGATCGGCAGCACGGCGACGGTGATGTTGTCGTGGCCGCCGGCCGCGACGGCGAACTTCACCAGGGCCTGCGCGGCGGCCAGCGGCTCGGTCCGGGCGTCCGGCCGGACGTAGTACGCCAGGTCGGTGGCGGCCTCGGCGTAGTTCCACAGCCCGTCGGTGCAGACCAGCAGCACTCCGGGGACGTGCGGGGTGAAGTCGAGGGTGTGCGGCACGACCTCCTCGGCGTCCGCGCCGAGCCAGCCGGTGATGGCGTGGGCGCGCGGGTCCGCGTAGGCCTCGGCCTCGCCCATCAGCCCGGCCTCGACCATCCGGGCGGCCCAGGAGTCGTCCTGGGTGAGCCGGAACGGCTCGGCGGCGACCCGGTCGTCGGGGATCCAGTAGGCGCGGGTGTCGCCGACCCAGCCGATGGTGATCCGGCCGTGGGCCGCGATGGCGCTGACGTAGGTGCAGGCGGGCGCGTTGACGTCGGGCCGGATCGGCCGGGTGCCGTCGGTGGCGAGCGCGGCCACCGCGTCGGCCGCGTCGGCGATGGCCCGGCGCATCGCGGTGGTCGGGGCGGTGCCCGCCTCCAGCGAGCTCAGCAGCGACTCGGAGGCGGCGTCGACGGCGGTCTCGGAGGCCTGGTCGGGCCGGTCGGAGGAGGAGACGCCGTCGCAGACCACGGCCACCACGACCGGCTCGCCGCCGGGCAGCGAGGTGGCGGCGACGGTGAAGGAGTCCTCGTTGCGGTGGTGCCGCAGACCGCGGTCGCTGACCCCGGCGACGCCGGCCAGCGCCTTCTCCATGTGGTCGCGGGGGCGCGGCTGGGCGCCGCCGCAGCCCTCGCAGTAGCCGTCGGCGGTCACCTGGCGCAGGCCGCAGTGCACGCACGCGGCCGCGCTCGGCGTGCCCTGGCCGCCCTGGCCGCCCTGAGCGGGCACGGCGGGCGTGTTGGGCAGGGTCGGCGGGTGGTCCTCGCCGTCGGCGGCCGCCCGGGCGGCGGACCAGCCGGCCGGCATCGCACCGGGGGCGGGCCGGCCGTCCCGGCTCGCCCCGCAGGAGCCGCAGAAGACGTCCTCCGGGTCCATCGGCTCGGCACAGCTCTGGCACACGGTCTGCTGCGGCATCTGTTACACCCACGTCCTGGGACGGGCCCGGTTGGCCCGTTCCACCATCTCGATCCTGGTATCGGCCCGGTCGGCCAACCGGGCGAGTACCCGGTAGGACTGCTCCAGGGCGAACCGCAGTTCCCGTTCCACCGCGGGCCGTCCCAGCACGCTGACCTCGCCGGTCGTCCGGCCGGGGCCGGTCCCGCCGGGGGACCCCGCGGTCACCCAGCCGAGCGCCGCGCCGAGCACCTCGACGGCGAGTTCCTCGCGGCGGCGGTCGTCCAGGCGCAGCGCGGTCAGCTGCTCGGAGCTCGCGCCGAGGTCGGCGCCGAGCGGGTCGGTGGCGGGCCGCTCGCGCAGCCGGGCCCGGACGGCGGCGATCCGGGCGGCGGTGTACTGGCTGGAGGTGGCCGGGACGGACTCCAGGGCGGCGACCGCGCCGGCCCGGTCGTCCCCGGCGAGCCGGACCCGGGCCAGCCCGAAGGCGGCGCTCAGGTAGCTCTGGTCGGTGCTCCACACCAGCCGGTAGAACTCGGCCGCGTCGCCGCCGTCGCCGAGGAGTTCGGCGCAGACGGCCAGGGCCAGCTTGGGGGCGGCCTCGCCGGGGAAGGCGTCGTAGACGGCGTCGAAGGCCTCGGCGGCGGCGCGCAGCGCCTGCGCGCGCGGGTCCGCCCCGCCCTCGGGGCCGGCGCCCTTCGGAGCGGCGGTGTCCGGGTCGGCGGCGGCGGCCAGCGAGGCCAGGCCGCGGTACCAGACGACCCGCCAGTCGTCCGGGTGGTCCTGCTCCAGCGCGGCGAGCGCCTCGGCGGCCTGCCGCCCGTGCCCGAGTTCGAGCAGCGCGCGCAGTGCCCGCAGCCGGCGCTCCACCGAGTCGGTGGGGGCGCCGTCCAGCGCGGCCAGCGCCTCATGCGGGTCGGCGGCCAGCAGGGTGGCGAGGAAGCCGGCGTTCGGGTCGGCCGGGTCGACCCGGGGGACGGGCAGCGCGAGCGCGGCGGCGGCCGGGTCGACGCCGGTCAGCCGCAGTTCGCCGGGCCGCACCGTGGGTGCCACCAACTCGGTGTCGACGACGCGCAGTTCGGGACCGAACAGGGTGGAGGGAGCGGGCCTGGCGCGGCCGTCCTGGAGCGCCAGCACCTCGCGCAGCACACCGGTGAGCTGGTCGGCCATCTCCTCGGCGGAGGCGAACCGGCGGGCCGGGTCGGGGTCGGTGGCGCGCACCAGCAGCCGGTAGTAGGACTCGTAGGCGGCGAAGGCCGGGACGGACTCCGGGCCGGGCAGGGTGTCCCGGTAGGTGGTGGAGTAGCCCTGGAAGTCGAAGCTGAGGACGGCGAGGGTGCGGGCCACCGTGTAGAGGTCGGAGGCGGGGGAGGGGCCGTCGGTGGCGATCTCCGGCGCCTGGTAGCCGATGGTGCCGTAGATCGGGCCGTCGTCGTCGAAGCGGCGGACGGCGCCCATGTCGATGATCTTGAGGGTGTCGCCGCTCTGGATCGCGTTGTCGATCTTGAAGTCGCAGTAGACCAGGCCGCGCTGGTGCAGGTAGCCCAGCGCGGGCAGCGCCTCCAGCGCGTACGCGATCGCCTGCTCGACCGGTAGCGGGTCGCGCCGGCCGTCCGCGGCGCGGCGTTCGTTGGCGATGTCCTTGAGCGACTTGCCGCCGACGTACTCCATCACGATGTAGCCGTCGGTGGCGCCGGTCCGCAGGTCCGGGTGCTCGGCGAAGTTGATGATGCGCACGATGCTCGGGTGGTCCACCTCCGCCAGGAACCGGCGCTCGGCGACGGCCACCGCCAGCGCGTCCTCGTCCCCGGTGTCCAGCAGGCCCTTGAGCACCACCCACTTGTCGTTGACCCGCCGGTCCACCGCCAGGTAGATCCAGCCGAGCCCGCCGTGCGCCAGGCAGCCGACCACCTCGTACTGCCCGCCGACCAGGTCGCCCCGGCGCAGCTTGGGGGTGAAGGAGTACGGGGTGCCGCACTTGGTGCAGAAGCCCTCCGGGCGGCCCGGTGTGCCCTTGCGGTCCCGGCCCACCGGGGCGTCGCACTTGGAGCAGTACCGCTTGCGCTCCGGCACCTCCGGGTTCTCCAGCACCGCCTGCGCCGGGTCGGCGGCCGGGACGGTCGGCACGGTCACCAGACCGGCGCCGAGGCGGTGCCGGTTGGCGGTGCCGCTGCCGCGGCTGCTGCGCACCGAGACCGAGCGGCCGCTGCCGGTGCGGGTCGAGCGGTGCGAGCGGGAGCGGCCGGACAGCGAGCGGGCCGAGGCGCTGCGGGCCGAGGCGCGGGCCGAGCCGGTGTCCGGGTCGAACACGATCTCCAGGGTGGAGGTGTACGCCCGGGAGCCGCTGGTCGGGGAGCCGCTCGTCGCCGAGCGCGGGGCCGGCACCCCGGGCGGGGTGAGGCCGCACTCGTCGCAGTAGCCGTCGGCGTCGACCGTCCCGGCGCAGTCGCGCGGGCAGGGGTCGCCTTCGCCCGCCGGGGCGGACGCCGGTCCGGTGGCGCTCGGCCCGGTAGTGCTCGGTCCGGTGGACCCGGTCCCGGTGGCGGTCCGCACCGAGGAGGTGCCCTCCGGCGCGAGCCCGCACTCGTCGCAGTAGCCGTCCGCGTCGATCGTCCCGGCGCCGCCGCACTCCGGCCGCACGCACGTCTCGCCCATCACCCTCGGCCCCCCTGTACCCGTCCGTCGACAGCCTGTCCGTCGGCCGGCTCCCCGCCGGCCCACGCCCCGCCCTGCTGCGTCCCGTCCGCGGCGTCCACCGCGTCCACCGCGTCCACCAGGTCCGCCGGGCCCGTTGCGGCCCCGTCGTCCGGCCCGCCCGGTGCCGGGCGCAGCGCCTGCTGGAAGCGGGCCACCGCGCCCGCCGCCGCCCGCAGGTCGCACGGCGCGCTCCACAGCAGCCAGCGCGCCTTCTCGTACCGCTCCACCACCTCCGGGTCCTCGGCGACCCGCAGCCGGGCCGCCATCGCCTTGTACGCGTCCAGGCGTCCGCGCAGCTCGGCCCGGACGGCCAGCGGCTGGGTCACCTCGGTCAGCGACTGCCGGGCCCGGGCCAGCTCCTTGGCGGCCGCGTCCTCCAGCGCGTCGAGCAGCGGCGCCAGCCGGTACCACTGCCCGCTCTGCCGCAACTCCAGTGCCACCACGATCCGTTCGCGCAGTGCCGAGGCCGGGCCGGGGACGGCCGGCACCTCGGTGGCGGCGATCTTCGCCAGCACCTCGCCGCGCGCCCGGCGGGCCTCGGCGAGTGTGGCGTCGGCCCGCTGCAGCAGGTCCCCGACGCCCTGCAGCCGCTCCTCGGCGTCGTCGCGCAGCCGCAGCAGGTTCTCCAGCTCCAGCCGGACGCCGTCCAGCGCCCGCCCGGCCAGGTCGAAGCGCTCGGTGTCCACCACCCCCGACGGCGTGGCCAGCGCGCCGCCGTCCGGCACCGTGCCGCGCTGCGCGGGGACGCGGGCGGGCCGCCACAGCGCCAGCGGGTCGCTGCGCACCTCGGTCCGCAGCCCGCCCAGGTCGGCGTCCAGCGCGTCCAGGTCGTCGCCGAGCGGATGGCCGCCGACGCGTACGCCGAGCGAGGCCGCCAGGGTCTGCACCCGGCGCAGTTCGGCGATCAGCAGGTCGATCCGGGCGGGCAGCGCCGTCCAGACCGCGTCGGCCGCCGAGACCACCTCCAGGACGGTCGCGTACCAGGCGTTCATCCGGTCCATCAGCCCGTCCAGGCTGACCCGCTCGACCAGCCGGGCGGGTGCGCCGAGCCGCTGCGGGCCGTCCGGCGCGCCGCCGGGCACGGTGACCGCGTCGCCGGTCAGCAGCTCGCTCAGCTCGGCGAGTTCCGGGCCGCCCGGCCGGGGCTTGCGGGCCCGCACCGCGCGGGCCGAGGCGAGCGCCTCGGAGTAGCGGTCGAACAGCGCCCAGAGCATCGGCAGGCCCTGCCCGACGACGGCCCAGCGCTCCTGGGTCCGCCCGGTCAGGTCGGCGCCGTCGAGCAGGCGCAGGCCCGGGTGGTCCTGGAGCGAGAGCAGCGCCGATTCGACCGCGTCGCGTTCCGCGCCGAGGCGCGCCAGCGCGCGGTCCACCTCCTCCCGGCTCAGGACCGGGCCGGCCGAAGCCGCCATCGCTCTCTCCCCTCCTCCACCTGCTCCGCTCCCGCCATCTGCTCCGTTTCGCGTCCCCGGGGACCGCTTCCGGCCCCGGCGGCCGCCGGACCGACCCTAACGCGTGCCCGCGCCGCCGCCGTCGCCCCCGCCCGTCCGGTCGTCACCGCGGTGCCGGCCAGTGCCGGTCGGCGTCGTCCAGCAGGTACGGCTTGAGCCAGCTGTCGTACGCGCCGCGCCAGGCGCCCCTGGCGTAGTAGTCGTTGATCACCTGGTTCACCCGGGCGGTCAGGTCGGTGCTGTCCTTCAGCATCCCGACGCCCATCACGCCCGGCCGCACCTCGCCGTCCAGCACCTTGACGGTCTGGTCCTGGGCCGCCTGGCCGGCCGCCAGGCCGTCGTCGGTCATCGTCGCGTCGACCTTGCCCAGCTGCATCAGCACCAGGCAGTCCAGGTTGTTCTCGACGGGGACGAGCTGCTTGAGCGGGCGGGTCTTCAGCTCCTCCAGGGCGGAGGAGCCGGTCGCCGCGCACGCGGTGGTGCCGTTCAGCGCCTCGTCGAGGCTCCTGGCCGGCGAGGTCCTGGGCACCAGGACCCGCTGGCTGGTGGTGAAGTAGGGCCGGGAGAAGGCGATCTCCGCCAGTCGCTCGCAGGTGATCGACATGGTGCGGACGATGATGTCGACCCGGCCCTCCTTGATGTACTTGATCCGGTCGGCGGTCGGCACCGCCTTGAACACCACCTTGTCCGGGTCGCCCATGATCGCGGTGCCGATCGCCCGCGCCAGGTCGATGTCGAAGCCCTCCAGCTGACCGGTGTTGGGGTTGCGCGAGCCCCACCGGTAGCTGTTCAGGTCGATGCCGACGACCAGGCTGCGGCGGGCCTTGATGGCCTTGACGGCCGGGCCGTCCTCGGTGCTCGGCGGGACGCTCTTGTAGAGGTCGCAGGGTTCCGCCTGACCGGACTGTCCTATCTGTTCCTGCTGGTCCTGCTGTGCGGCCAGCGGCACCTGCGGCGGTGCGCCGCCGTCCTGCGGCCCGCCCGCGCCGAGCGCCAGCGCGCCGGAGGCCAGCAGCGCCAGCGCGGCCGCCGTCCGGGCCGCCCGCAGCGCGGTGGCGCGGCCCCGTCCCCGGTTCGTGATCGTGCCCATCTCGTCCGTCCCCCCTCTACCGGTACTCGGCCAGTCGCCGGCCGAGGCCGCCCAGCGCCGCGGCGGCGGCCGCCAGGCCCAGGGCCGCGACCCCCGCGGCGGCGGTGCGCAGGTCCTCGTCGACGCCCAGCGCCGCGTCCCGGAACCGGCCCTCCTCCAGCACGGCGGCCTGGGCCAGTTCCCGGTCGGCGGCGCTGAACGCGGCGTCGGCCGTCCTCGGCGCGTCCGCCTCCTTGGCGGTCACGGTGGCGTCCAGCGCGGCCTGGTAGTCCCCCTGGTTCTCCAGCGCGGTCGCCGCGGTGTGCCGCTCGGTCCACTGCTGGTAGTCGCGCAGCGCCTGGTCGACCGTGGCCAGGGCGTCGGCCGGTGCCAGCGCACGGGCCTGCGCCAGGGTGCCGGAGGTGCCGCCGTGCTCGGGGGTGCCGGTGCTGTACAGCCCGCCGGTGGTCGTCGACCAGAGCTTGGAATAGGTGGAGCTGGAGCCGCGCGACACGTAGTGCAGGTTCTCCGCCAGCCGGGCGGTCAGCACGTCCACCCGGGCCGCGTTCAGCGCCCGCAGCGGCGCTCCCCCCTCGCGCTCGCCGCGCGCCAGCGCCGAGCCGGCGCCGGTCGCGCTCACGGTCAGCCAGAGCACCGCCGCCAGGACGGACGCGGAGGCGGCCAGCAGTCCGATGTTGAAGACCCGGCTGGTCCGCCGGAACAGCGTCAGCTGCACCCAGGCCAGCGCCAGCAGTGCCACCAGCCCCAGCGCGTACCCGGCCCACGGGGTGGCCCGGGCGTCCGCGAGGTCGTCGGCCAGCACCTCGTTCTGGGCGGCCGACAGCCGGGCGGCGGCCGGCAGCAGCTCGGTGCGCATCTGCTCGGAGGCGTACCGCTGGTAGGCGCCGCCGAGCGGGAAGCCCTGCCGGTTGTTGGCCCGGGCGCTCTCCACCAGCCCCGCGTACACCGGCACCTTCTGGTTGAGCGTGGAGAGCACTTCCTGGAGGCCCGAGGAGGCGGTGGTGCGGGCGGCCGCCTCGGCGATCAGCTGGGAGGCCGTCCTGAGGTCCTGCTCGTAGCGCTCCCGGACCGCGCGCGGTTCGGCGCCCGCCAGCAGGAAGCCGGTCGCCGCGGTGGCGTCCGCGTCGGCCAGCGAGCGGTTGATGTCGGCGGCGGCCTGGCTGAGCGGCTGGCTGGAGCCGATCACCCGCTCGGCCGCCCCGGCCCGGGAGTTCAGCTGGGCGGCGGTCAGCGCGCCGAACGCGAGGGTCAGCACCGCGAGCAGCGCCCCGGCCAGCCGCAGCCGTCCCGGCGCCGTCCGGGTGGCCTCTCCCAGCCGGGCGACCGGCCCGGTCCGCCGGACCACCGCCTTGGTGCCGCCGGACCGCGGCGCGGGCGGTCCCGGACTCTCGATACGCACCGGTGTCGCCACCAGCCTCCCCCTCCCCAGTGGCCCGCCCTCCGTCTCCGGGGCCCGGCCGTTGCCAGCAGTATGGCCGTCACTTCCGGCGGCCACACCCGAGTTGCGCGGATCTTGAGCTGTGCGTCCCCACCGTGATGCGTGATGTCCGGTCCCCCCGGTCCGGGTCGCTCCCGAGGCGCGGAGCGGGGGCGAACGGGTCGACGCGGCACGCACCCTACGCGGTTCCCGGGCGTTGCGGAGGGTTGGGGTCCGTTTTCGCCGGCGGCACACCCGACCGCACATTTCGGCCCGGGCGGTTCGTACGCCGGTCCGACGGCCGGGCCCTCCGTACGATGGCGGCATGCGTCTTCTGGGAACGATTTCCGCCGACCGACCGCTGCTCGTCGTCGCCGTCCGGGAGGAGGCCGCCCACCTCGGCGGCCACCTGCCGGTGCTGCTCACCGGCATCGGCAAGGTCAACGCCGCCGCCGCGCTGGCCACCGTCCTTGCCGGGGGCCCGCACCCCTCCGAGATCGTCAACCTCGGGACCGCAGGCGCCCTGCGCCCCGGCTGGGAGGGCACCCACACCGTCACCCAGGTGATCCAGCACGACATCGACACCCCGGCCCTCTTCGCCCTGACCGGCCGCACCTACGGCGCCCCGCTGGTCGTCGGCAAGGGCGACGGGCCGGTGCTGGCCACCGGCGACCTCTTCGTCTCCGACCCCGCCGCCCGCGACCGCCTCGCCGAGCACGCCGACCTCGTCGACATGGAGGGCTACGCCGTCGCCACCGTCGCCCACCGCGCCGGCCTGCCGGTGCGCCTGGTCAAGCACGTCAGCGACGAGGCGGGCGACGGCGCCGGCCACACCTGGCGGGAGACCGTCGACGACTGCGCCCGCCACCTCGCCGACTGGCTGCACTCCCAGGGCTGGTGAACCGGGGGCCGACGCCGGACGGGGCCGGTGGCGGGAGGACCGCCACCGGGCCCGGTCCGGGGCGGGACACCCGGGCCTTTGCGTGATTGTTCGTCAATTCGTGGGCGATGCAGGTTCATCGGGGACGGCCGAATTCGGCCGAACCCGCGCGGGCATGACCGGGGGCCGGAGGCGGGTCCTACGCTGGCGGGCGTGACCGATGACACCGCCACCGCCACCGGAGGGCGCGCCGATCTGCGCCCGCCGGGGATCAACGCCGACGAGCACAGCACGCTGCTCGCCTTCCTGGACTACCTGCGCACCTGTGTGATCGCCAAGACCGAGGGGCTCTTGGACGAGGACGCCCGGCGGCCCGGCGTCGCCTCCGGGACCAGCCTGCTCTGGCTGGTGCGCCACCTCACCGCCGTCGAACTCAACTGGTTCCTCTGGGCCTACCGGGGCGAGGACGTCGAGCCCTGGGACGACGACGCGCCCTCGCCGGGCGACGAGACGGTGGCGGAGTCGGTCGCCGCGTACCGGGCGGCGATCGCCCGTGCCAATGAGGTGATCACCTCGGCGGCCGACCGCCTCGACCGTCCCGGAGTGCGCTCGCTGCGCCCCAACGCCGAAGCGCCGTCGATGCGTTGGCTGCTGGTGCACATGATCGAGGAGACCGCCCGGCACGCCGGTCACGCCGACATCCTCCGCGAGCGGCTGGACGGCTCGGTCGGCCGCTGACGGGGGCGGGTGGGCGCACCGCTGACGGGCAGTGGAATACTCCCCCGCGCAGTACCCGGCGCCGCTCCGGCGGCGCCGGGTGTTTTTCACACAGGGGGAACAGAAGTACATGTCATCGTCTGACAGAAATGTTGGCCGCGGCCTCGCCGTGCGCACCGCCAGGACGGCCCTCGGGGCCTCGGCGCTCGCACTGACGCTGCTCACCACCGCCGCCTGCGGGCCCGACAACAGCTCGGCCGACTCCGCGGTGACCGCGGCGGCCGGCGCGGGGCCGAACCTCGGGTTGCCGGCCAATCTCGACGATCTGAAGAAGTGGAAGTTCGAGGACTGGGAGAAGTGGGCGAAGGACTACGCCCTCCCGGCCGCCGCCAAGGGTTTCTGGACGCTGGACAAGCTGCTCAAGGCGAAGCCCGACGAGCCGATCGCGCCGCCGGCGCCGCCCACCCAGCCCACCCAGCCCGCGCAGCCCACCCAGCCGCCGGCCCAGCCCGGTGGGCCGACCCAGCCCGGTGCGCCGTCCGCGCCGACAGCCGCCCCGACCGGCAAGCCGCCGGCGGGCCAGCCGACCCAGCCGGGCCACCCGACGGCGCCGCCGCCCGCGCCGCCGAAGCCGTCCAGCACGCAGCAGCCGGCCTCGCAGGCCCCGGACCCGCCGGCCCAGCCGCCGGCCCAGCCCGCGCAGCCGTCGCAGGCCCCGGTCCAGCCCGCGCAGCCCACCCAGCCGCCGGCCCAGCCCGCCGACAACGGCAACGACCCGCTGCCCAGGACCGTCAACGCCCAGCCCCTGCCGCACCCGTACACCAAGCCCGGTGTGCACGGGAAGCTGTTCGCCGACAAGCCGGGCAGCGCTGCCGACGCCGCCGCCGGGCTCAACCACTACCAGTGCTCCGCCACCGTGGTCGCCGACCCGGCCCACCCCGGCCGGAGCAACCTGGTGTGGACCGCCGGCCACTGCGTCCACCAGGGCAAGGGCGGCGCGTACTACAGCAACATCTCCTTCATCCCGGCGTTCAACAGCACCGGCGCGCTGAGCGGCGGCAAGCAGGCCGATGAGGCCAAGTACGCGCCGTACGGCGTCTGGAACGCCACCCAGGCGGTGACCTCCCCGCAGTGGAAGGCCGAGGGCGGCGAAGGCGGTTCCCCGGCCACCCACTACGACTTCGCGATCATCCGGGTGCAGCCCGCCGACGGCGGCAAGTCGCTGGAGGAGGCGGTCGGCGGCGCGGTGCCGGTCTGGTTCAACGCCCCGCGCGACCAGCTGAGCATCATCGAGTACGGCTATCCGGCGGCCCCGCCGTTCGACGGCATGGAGCTCAACCGCTGCGAGAGCGGCAAGCCGACCCGGCTGTCGTACGACCCGGCCCGCCCGCCGATGCTCGCCATCGGCTGCACCATGACCGGCGGTTCCAGCGGCGGCGGCTGGCTGGCGGTGAAGGACGGCAAGCCGGCGCTGGTCAGCAACGTCTCGGTCGGCAAGCACACCGGCGACCCGAAGTTCCAGGCCGGCCCGTACCTGGACGACGTCGCGGCCGGCGCGTACGACTTCATCGCCAAGAAGGGCTGAGGCCCTCCCGGCCCCGCCGCCCCCGCGCACCCTTCCGGTGCGCGGGGGCGGCGTCCTCGGTGCGTCCCCGGCTCAGTCCCCGAACGCCGCCAGGTCGAGCGCGGCCAGCCGGTCCGGGTCGCTGAGCACGTCGATCGCCACGATCACGCCGTCCACCACGGTGAACGACATCACGGACACCGGCCGGCCGTTGGCGCCGATCACCACCACCCCCGCCGCGCCGTTGACCAGCGCCGGGCGCGCGTACGGCGACAGGCCGCGGAACATGACCGCCTGCCCCGCGACCGTCCGGGCGCCCCGGAGCAGCACCGCACGCCGCTCCCGGCCGACGCCGCCGTCCGCCCGCAGGACCACCTGCGGATCGAGGACGACGAGCAGTGCGTCGAGGTCCCCGGTGCGGGTGGCGGCGAAGAACGCGTCGACGGCCACCCGCTGCCGGGCGAGGTCCCGGTCCGGCGCGGGCGCCCGGCCCTGCACCTTGCGGCGGGCCCGGCTGGCCAGCTGACGGGTCGCGGCCGCCGTCTTCTCGATCAGCGGGGCGATCTCCTCGAAGGGCACGGCGAACAGGTCGTGCAGCACGAAGGAGACCCGCTCGGCGGGGGAGAGCGACTCCAGCACCACCATCAGCGCCAGCCCGACCGAGTCGGCGAGCAGCACCTCCTGCTCCGGGTCCGGCGCGTCCGCCCGCCCGATCAGCGGGTCCGGTATCCGCGACGGCGGCTCGTCGCCGCCCGCCTCGGTCCGCGACTCGAAGGACTCCTCGCGGCGCTGCGCCCGCGAGCGCAGCTGGGTGAGGCAGAGCCGCCCGATCACCGTGGTCAGCCAGCCGCCGAGGTTCTCCACCTCGCTGGTGTCCGTGCGGTCGTAGCGCAGCCAGGTGTCCTGGACGGCGTCCTCGGCCTCGGCGAGCGAGCCGAGCATCCGGTAGGCGACGGCCCGCAGGTGCGGGCGGTGCGCCTCGAACAGTTCCGCGGATCCGGCCGCCGGATTCTTCTCGTCCACCCGTGTCACATTCCTTCGTCGCCGTCGGTCAAAGCTCCGGAACCACGAAACCTAACGGCTCCACCGGAGGCCCGGCTTCCGGCCGGCGAAGGAGAGACGACCATGACGAACCCGATGAACCCGACGAGCCCGGCGGACCCGACCGGCGCCCCCGTCCTGGTGACCGGCGGCACCGGCACCCTCGGCCGTCACGTCGTGCCGCTGCTGCGGCGCGCGTCGGGTCAGGACGTCCGGGTGCTCACCCGCAACCCCCGCCCGGCCGCCGACGGCGTCGCGTACGCGGCCGGCGACCTGCTGACGGGGGAGGGCGTGGACGCGGCCCTGGCCGGCGTCGAGGTGGTCCTGCACCTGGCGGGCGACGCCAAGCACGACGAGGCGACCACCCGCACCCTGGTCGCCGCCGCCCGCCGGGCCGGGGTGCGGCACCTCGTCCAGATCTCGGTGATCGCCGCAGACCTGGTGCCGCTCGGCTACTTCCGGGCCAAGCACGCCGCCGAGCGGGCCGTCGCCGGGTCGGGCATCCCCTTCAGCACGCTGCGCGCCGCCCAGTTCCACGACCTGACGCTCAAGACGGTGGCCGCGATGGCCAAGCTGCCCGTCGTCCCGGCGATCAACGGCATCCGCTGGGAGCCGGTGGACTCCCGGGACGTCGCCGAGCGCCTGGTCGGGCTGGCCCTGGACGCGCCCGCCGGGCCGGTCACGGACCTCGCCGGCCCGGCCGTGCGCTCGCTCGGCGACCTGACCCGCGACTACCTGGCGGCCGCCGGAAAGCGCCGCCCGACGCTGCCGCTGCGCGTCCCCGGCGCGGTGGGCCGCTGCTACCGGGAGGGCGTCAACCTGGCCGCGCCCGGCGCCGACCGGGGCGCCCGCAGCTGGGATGCCTTCCTCGCCGAGACCTTCCCGGCGGGCGCGCCCGCGGTCGGCACCGGCCGGGTCAGGACCGGCTGACGGCGGCCGGCTCGCCGGTCTTCGCCGCCGTGACCACCGCCTCGGTGGTCACCACCTTGGCGAACCGCATCGCGTGCAGCACCGTCCCGGTGGCGCGGGCGAGTTCGGCGGCGGGGACGGTCACACCGTCCGGGCCGGTCAGGTCGAAGGCGTGCATGGCGTCGAGCGGGAAGACCGCGTCGTAGCCGAGGTTGCCCGCCATCCGCGCCGTGGTCTCATTGCACACATTCGTGATGATTCCGACGATGACGACCTGTCGGGCACCCCGCTCCTGGAGCCAGGCGTGCAGGTCCGGGGTGCCGTAGAAGGCGCTGTTCACGGTCTTGGTGATGTGCAGGTCGGGCGTGATCGCCGCGACGAAGTCCTTCAGCTCGTACCCGGGCGTGCCCGTCGCGAGCGGGCCGGCCGGAGAGGCGTGCTGGACGGTCACGACCGGCCGTCCGGTGGCCTGCCACACGTCGATCAGTTCGCCGATCCGCCGCTCGGCCCCGGGGTTGTCGCGCGGGCCCCAGAACGCGGTGTCCTCGAAGCCCTTCTGGACGTCGATGACGACCAGGACGGCGTCGGAGTCGATGGTGAGCGGGGCGTCGAGGGCGCTGGTGTTCGTCATGCGTCCATGCTGCGGCGGGCCCGGGCCGCGCGGTGAGCGGCAGTGGAGCCACCCATCGATACGATCCTGCCACTACGCTCCCGTCCATGCGGACGGTGGGGTGCGTGATCTTCGACGGTGTCCGGCCCTTCGACTACGCCGTGATCGGCGAGGTCTGGGCGAACCGGGAGAGCCGCCCCGGCCTGCCCGCGTTCGAGCTGCGGATCTGCGGGCCGGCCGGCGCCCGGGTCCGGCTCGGCGGCGGGCTGGAGCGCGTCCCGGACTTCGGGCTGGACGCGCTCGCCGACTGCGACCTGGTCGTCGTGCCCGGCATGGAACGGCCCGACGAGCCCGGCGACCCGGCCGTCCTCGCCGCGCTGCGCGCCGCCCACGAGCGCGGCGTCACCCTCGCCTCGCTGTGCGCCGGCGCCTTCCTGCTCGCCGAGGCCGGCCTCCTCGACGGCCGCCCCGCCACCACCCACTGGGCCTTCACCGACCGCCTCGCCCGGCGCTTCCCGGCGGTCGACGTCCATCCCGAGGTGCTGTTCACCGGCGAGGGCGGGCTGTGGACCTCGGCCGGGGTGGCGGCCGGCATCGACCTCTGCCTGCACCTGGTCCGCGCCGCCCACGGCGAACGCGCGGCCGCGGCCATCGCCCGCGCGATGGTCACCGCACCGTTCCGCTCCGGCGGCCAGGCCCAGTTCATCCCCTCCCCGGTCCCGCAGCCCACCGAGGCCGACGACCCCCTCGCCCGCGTCCGCACCGAGGTCCTCGCCGCCCTGGACACCCCCTGGACCGTCCGCCGGATGGCCGCCCTCGCCGTGATGTCCGAACGCACCTTCGCCCGCCGCTTCACCGCCACCACCGGCACCACCCCGCTGCGCTGGCTCCTCGACCAGCGCATCCTCACCGCCCAACGCCTCCTGGAGGACACCGACCTCCCCGTCGACACCGTCGCCACCCGCTGCGGCTTCTCCTCCGCCGTCTCCCTCCGCCCACCCTTCACCACCCGCCTCGGCATCCCGCCCCGCGAGTACCGGCGGACGTTCCGCGGCCGCGACGCGGGGGTGTCCTAGCGGGGCGCGGCGGCCGAGGAGTCCGTCGAGCGCGCGAAGAACGCGATCGCGCTGGACGCCGCGTAGCACGTCGCTCCGGGCGCCGGGGCGGGGGTGCGCGTGCCGGGCACCCCGCCCCGGCCCGATACCCTTGGGTTTCATGACCGAGGTAGCCCGTCCCGTCCGCGTCCGTTTCGCTCCGAGCCCCACCGGCATGTTCCACGTCGGCGGTGCCCGCTCGGCGCTGTACAACTGGGCGACGGCACGACAGCAGGGCGGTGTCTTCGTCCTGCGGATCGAGGACACCGACGCAGCCCGCAACAAGCCCGAGTGGACCGACGGCATCATCAGCGCCCTCGCCGCGATCGGCATCCACGAGGGCGACCCGGGCTTCGAGGGCCCGTACTTCCAGTCCGCCAACGCCGACAGCCACCGCGCCGCCGCCGAGAAGCTGTACGCGGCCGGCCGGGCCTACTACTGCGACTGCACCCGCGAGCAGGCCGCCGAGCGCTCCGGCTCCGCCCAGACCGGCTACGACGGCTTCTGCCGCGAGCGGGGTCTGGAGTACGCCGAGGGCCGCGCGCTGCGCTTCCGCACCCCGGACGAGGGCACCACCGTCGTGGTGGACCTCATCCGCGGCGAGCCGGCCTTCCCGAACTCCGCGATCGAGGACTTCGTGATCGCCCGCGGCGACGGCAGCCCGGTGTTCCTGCTGGCCAACGTGGTCGACGACCTGGAGCAGGGCGTCACGGAGGTCATCCGCGGCGAGGAGCACCTGTCGAACACCCCGAAGCAGCAGCTGCTGTGGGAGGCCCTCGGCGCCACCCCGCCGGTCTGGGCGCACCTGCCGGTGATCGTCAACGAGAAGCGGCAGAAGCTGTCCAAGCGCCGCGACAAGGTGGCGCTGGAGGACTACCTGACCGAGGGCTACCTGCCCGAGGCGATGGTGAACTACCTGATGCTGCTGGGCTGGGGCCCGAAGGACGACGTCGAGATCCGCCCGTACGCCGAGCTGGAGCAGCTGTTCCGGGTGTCGGACGTGAACGCCGCCTCCGCCTTCTTCGACGTGCAGAAGCTGCGCTCCTTCAACGGCGAGTACATCCGCGCCCTGTCGGTGGACGCGTTCATCGCCGCGACCGCGCCGTACCTGGCCGCGGACCGGGCGCCGTGGCCGGCCGAGGCCTTCGACGCCGAGGCCTACGCCGAGCTCGCCCCGCTCGCGCAGTCCCGGATCGCGGTGCTGAGCGAGATCGTCGAGCAGGTCGACTTCCTGTTCCTGGCCGAGCCGGTCCAGGACGAGCAGTCGTGGGCGAAGGCGATGAAGAACAAGGACGTCGCGCTGGCCCTGCTGCGCACCGCCCGCGAGAAGCTCGCCGCGCTGGAGGCCTTCGAGGCCGCCGCGCTGAAGGCCGAGCTGGAGGCCGTGGCCGCCGAGCACGGGCTGAAGCTGGGCAAGGCCCAGGCGCCGATCCGGGTCGCGGTCACCGGCCGCACGGTGGGCCTGCCGCTGTTCGAGTCGCTGGAGGTGCTGGGCCGCGAGCGGACCCTGGCCCGCCTGGACGCGGCGGCGGAGCGCCTGGCCGCCGCCTGACGGCAACGCTTCTGAGAGGGCCGTACCCCGCCGACGCGGGGTGCGGCCCTCGGGCGTTCCCGGAGGGGAATTGACCCATGATTCTGCTCGGAAAATGCCCCTCGTTCCGGGTCGGTGCCTTCCGTAGAGTGATCATCACAAGGTCGCGGCAGGGGAGCCGGGACCGCCCGAGACGGGGGAGAACCACCGTGAACGCCATCCTGCCGAAGCCGCTGCTGACCCGCGCCGCCACCGCCGAGACCACCAGCGACCCGAGCAGCGTGATGACCCTGCTCGCCGACTGCGGCACCGACGGCAGCCCGATCACCAGCTACCGCTCCACGTTCGCCAAGGGCGCGGTCGGCGCCCCGGCCCACTTCCACACCCGGGCCTGCGAGCTGTTCTTCGTGATCGGCGGCTCGCTCCAGGTGCTGCTGGACCAGAAGGTCGAGGTGCTCGGCGCCGGCGACTTCCTGCTCGTCCCGCCGCACACCCCGCACGCCTTCGCCGCCGCGCCCGGCTCCGAGGCCGACGTCCTGTTCGTCTTCACCCCGGGCATGCCGCGCTTCGACTACCTGCGCCTGCTCGGCCGGGTGATGCGCGGCGAGGCGAGCCCGCAGGAGATCAAGGACTCCTCCGAGCTGTACGACAACCACTACGTGGACAGCCCCCTGTGGCGCGCCACCCTGGAGGCGGCCGCCGCCGTGTGAGGCCCCGGCCACCGGTCGCGGAAGCCGTCCGAGGTCCGCCGGCCTGCCACGGAACACCATGGCCTCCTGGGGCAGTCGGGCGACCGCGGGAGTACACCGCGCCGGCGGGTCCGGAGCAGCGGGCACCGCCGCGCCTGACGGACGGCCATGTCCGAATGTGGCAGCAGGCCGTCATTGCCACCACCGAATCCAGCGGGTCAGGATGGGCGCATGCCCAGCATCCGCCGCGTCGTCATCGCGGTCTTCCCCGATGTCGACCTCCTCGACGTCACCGGTCCGGCCGAGGTCTTCGCGCTGACCAACCGGGAGACCGGGGGCGCTGCGGGCTACCGGGTCGAGCTCGCGGCCCGGGAGCGCGGCGAGGTGGTCACGTCGGCGGGGCTGCGGCTGGTCGCGGACCGGTCCTTCGACGAGGTGGACGGGGTGGTGGACACCCTGCTGGTCCCCGGGGCGGTCGATGCCGGCCCCGGCGGCGAGGTCGCCCGGGTGGACGGTGACGTGGTGGCGTGGCTCGCCCGGGTCGCGCCGCCGGCCCGGCGGGTCGTATCGGTGTGCACGGGGGCGCACCTGCTGGCTGCCACCGGGCTGCTCGACGGCAGGACGGTGGCGACGCACTGGTCGGCCACGGCGCAGTTGGCGGCCGCCCATCCCGAGATCACCGTCGACCCCGACCCGATCTTCGTGCGCTGCGGCAACGTGTGGACCGGTGCCGGGATCAGCTCCGGCATGGACCTCGCCCTGGCGCTGGTCGCCGAGGACCTGGGCGAGGAGGTCGCCCTGGCGGTGGCCCGGCAACTGGTCATGTACCTCAAGCGCCAGGGTGGCCAGAGCCAGTTCTCGGTCCCGCTGAGTCGCCCGCCCGCGACCCGCCGGGACATCGACGACCTGCGGATGTTCATCGTCGACCACCTGGGCGACGACCTGTCCACCACCGCTCTGGCGGCACGGATGTGCCTGAGCGAGCGCCACTTCGCGCGGGTCTTCCGCCAGGAGACCGGGACCACTCCGGGCGCCTACGTCGAGGCCGTACGGGTGGAGGCGGCCCGCCGCCTCCTGGAGGGCACCGACCAGTCCTTGGAGCAGGTGGCCGGCGCGTGTGGGCTCGGCTCGGTGGAGACGCTCCACCGGGCACTGCGCAAGCGGGTCGGCACGACGCCCGGAGCCTACCGGCGGCGATTTCGCATGACCGCCTGACGTCCTTCCCACCGCTCCCGTGCCGCACCCGCGGGACGGCGGTGCGCCCTGCCCGGAAACCTGCGTCAGCGCGCCGAAACGGCATGACGGCCGACGGCTTCGGCAGGTCGATTCCCCACGGGCCCCCGGCAGTTCCACGAAACCCGATCACTCGGCAAGGAGGGTTGCCATGCCATGTCCGAAGTCGTTGAGCACCCTGCGGGAGCGGCCCTACCGACTCCTGTGGACCGCGCGCAGCATCTCCGCGGTGGGCAACGCCCTGATGCCGGTGACCGTGGTCTTCGCCATCCTGCGCTCGGGCGGCAGCCCCCTGGACGTCGGTGCGGTGCTGACCTGTCAGGCGGTCGGCCAGGTGGCGATGCTGCCGGTGGGCGGGGTCTGGGCCGACCGGCTGTCACGCAAGCTCGTGCTGATGGCGGCCGACGCTGCCCAGGCGGTCTGTTACGGCCTGCTCGCCGTGATGATCTTCCTGCACCAAGCGGCGGTCTGGCAGTTCGCCGTCACCTACACGGTCGCCGGCATGGCCTTCGCCTTCTTCACCCCGGCGTCCAGGGCCGTCGTGCCCGAGATCGTCGGCGCTGAGCGGCTGCAACCGGCGAACGCCCTGCTCGGCCTCACCGACAGCACCACCAAGGTGCTCGGCCCGGCCCTCGCCGCGCTGCTGCTCGCGGTCACCACCCCGGGGGCCGCGATCCTCGTCAACTCCCTCAGCTTCCTGCTGAGCTTCGCGCTGCTCGCCCGGATGGACCTGCGCAGGCCGGTGCGGCGGTCCGGGCGACAGCGCTTCTTCGCGGACCTGCGCGACGGCTGGACGGCGGTGGCCCGGCGCCGCTGGTACCTGGCCAACCTGCTCTGCTGGGGCGTGTGGAACTTCGCGATCGCGTTCTTCTTCGTCCTGGGCCCGGTCGTGATGGAGCGCGGCCACGGCGGAGCCACCGCCTGGAGCGTGATCGTGATCACCGGCGCGGTGGGCTCCATCGTCGGCGGACTGGCCGCGCTGCACTACCGGCCGCGCCGCCCGTTGGTCACCGCGAACGCGGCCGCGCTGCTCGGCATCGGGCCGTTGGCGCTGCTCGCTCCCCCCGCCCCGCTCTTCGCCGTCGCCCTCGGCGTGGCCGTGGCCTTCGCCATGACCGCGCTCGTCGGCGAGGTCCTGGCGACGACGCAGCAGCAGCTCTTCCCCGAGGAGATGCTGGCCCGCGTCAGCTCGCTGGACTGGACGATCTCGCTGATCGCCATGCCCGCCGGGTACGCCGTCGCCGCTCCGGCCGCCGAGTTCTTCGGGATGCGGACGACCCTGCTGGCCGCCGCGGCCCTCATCGGCACACCCTGCGTGCTGCTGAACCTGCTCCCCGGCGTGCGCTCGGTCCAGCGCCTCCCCGACGGCACCATCGGCATCGCCGACGGCCGGACCCGTCAGCAGGCCGACCATGGCCGGCACCTGATGGAGCGCCTCTAGGATCTGCCGCATGGCAACAAGACTCGTGCAGATCAATATGAAGGCCCATGACGACTCCGCGCTCGGCCGGTTCTGGGCGGAGGCACTCGGCTGGGGTGTCGACAGCGAGGGACCCGGCGTGACAAACCTCGAACCCGTGGGCTTCGCCTACCCCGACCCCGTGGCCGTCTGCATCGACATCGTCGCCCGCCCGGAACCCAAAACGGTGAAGAACCGGGTGCACCTTGATCTGGCCACCACCTCGACCGCCCATCAGGCGGAGTTGGTCGCGCGTCTGAAGGATCTCGGCGCGACGCTCGCCGACGTGGGCCAGGGCGACGTTCCCTGGACGGTCATGGCCGATCCGGAGGGCAACGAGTTCTGCGTCCTGGAGCCCCGCCCGATCTACCAGGGCACCGGGCCGATCGCCGCGGTGGTGGTCGACTGCACCGACCCACGAGCGATGGCCCGGTTCTGGAGCGAGGCGATGGACTGGACGCTGCACGAGGTCACCGACGACCAGGCGACCATGCGCTCCGCCGAAGGCGTCGGCCCCTACCTGGAGTTCCTCCGCACCCCCGACACCAAGAGCGTGTGGAACCGCGTCCACCTCGACGTCCGCCCCTATCCCGGTGACGACCTGGCAGCAGAGGAAGCCCGACTGCGCGCCCTGGGCGCCACCGACCCCGGTATCGACCAGTCCGCGATCTCCTGGACGGTTCTGGCCGACCCGGAGGGCAACGAGTTCTGCCTCCTCGCCCCTCGCTGACCCGAGCTGCCGGAGCAACGGCATTGCGGCTGAGCGGAAGCGTCAGACCGTGATGAGCTTCGGGGTCCGGCCGAAGGCGAGGTCGGTGAATCCGGGGGCGGGGGCGACCAGGGCCCAGACGAACTTGCCGATGCCGCCGGCGCGGGGGCAGCAGCCCCAGCGTTCGGCGAGTTCGTCGACGAGGAGGAGACCCCGGCCGTGTTCATCCTCGGGGGAGCGGGAGGGTCGGAGGTCGGGGTGGCCGGTGCCGGCGTCGTGGACTTCGAGGCGGAGGCGGTCGGTGACGACGGCGAACCGGATCTCGACCAGCCGGTCCGGCGGCGCGTCGCTGTGCTGGACGGCGTTGGCGAAGAGTTCGCCGAGCAGCAACTCGCCGATGTCGGCGTACCGTTCACCGCGTGCCATCCCCGCGAGATAGGCCCGGAGAAAGGCACGGGCGAGGGGGGTGGATTCGATCCGAGAGTCGAGCCGGGTGGCGAACTCGCGCGGCCGGCGCACGGTGCGGAGAACGGGCATGGCGGGGCCTCCGGGGGAGAGGGGGAGTGGAACAGGCGCGCGAATGGGGCGCGAAGTTAACGCTGTGCAAGCGAATAACTGCGTTCCGGTGTCAATGATCGAGGATCCCCGGGTAGCGTGACGACCGATTCATGGTGCAGCGGCCCATTGCACAAGAGGGGTGACGGACGTGTCACATCGGAAGGCAGACGCGGGACCCACGGCGAGCCCGGCGAAGCTGTTCGGGGAGGCGTTGCGGTTCGCCCGGGAGCAGGCGGGCCTCACGCAGGAGGCCCTGGGGAAGCTCCTGCACTGTGACCGCACCGTGGTGACGCGGTACGAGGGCGGTCATCGGCCGATGCCTCTGGACTCCGTCATGGCCTGCGATCGGATCCTTCAGACGGGAGGCATGCTCTTTCTGCTCTGGAAGCGGGTCGACTGGCAGGCCGACGTGGAGCACCCCGACTGGTTCCAGAAGTACGTGGACCTGGAGGACGAGGCGCTGGCGATCCGCGTGTATCAGTACGCGCGAGTCAATGGCCTGTTGCAGTGCGCGGACTACGCGCACGCAATGTTTCGGACCGGCGCCGACAGGGACAATCCGGCGTTGCTGCGGGAACGTGTGACCGCGCGCATGAGTCGGCAGAAGCGACTGCTCGGGCCTGACGGTCCGCTGCACATCGCCGTGCTGGACGAGAGCGCGATCCGCACTGTTGTGGGCGACCCGGGCGTGATGAGGCGCCAGATGGAACATCTGTTGGAGGTCGGCGAGCGCTCCAACATCAGCATCCAGGTGGCCCCCTTCGACTGTGTGCCGACGAGGCGCCCTGGAGCCTCAATGTTCCTGCTGGAGATGCCGGATGGAAGTGAGTGGCTCTACTCGGAGAGCCTCTATCGCGGGCACTTCAGCGATGCTCCGTCGGTCGTCGCAGAGCATCGCGGTGACTATGATCTGCTGCGCGGGGATGCACTCTCGGTGAGCGACTCTCGGGCGCTGATCGCCGATGCGATGGAGGAGTACCGACATGACGAGCGTCGATCTCAGGGCGGCCGCATGGCGCAAGAGCAGCTACAGCGGGAACAACGGGGGCGAGTGCGTCGAGGTGGCCCTCGCGTCGCCTACCCCCGGCGTCGTTCCGGTGCGTGACTCCAAGGACCCCTCCGGACCCGTCCTCCTCTTCCCCGCCGCCTCCTGGCAGGCCTTCCTCGCTTCCCTCCAGGACGGCTCCCTCCCTGTTGTTTAGGACCACCCCTGGGGATGGGCTACTATTTACCCATCACCCAGTTGCGCGGGTGGCGGAATAGGCAGACGCGCTGGATTCAGGTTCCAGTGCCCGAAAGGGCGTGGGGGTTCAACTCCCCCCTCGCGCACAAAGTTCAACCGACGCAATGTGGCCGGTCGATCCGACAGTATGTCGGCTTGACCGGCTGCTTTGCTGTCCGGATACGTCGAGAGCCCCTCACGGTTTCGTGCGGGGCCCTCGACGTTTTTACTGGTCAGGACGAGTGAGTGGAGTGGGGTCAGGGTCCGGTGTTGTGCGGCCTGGCCGTCCAGGTGCCCGGGCTGTTCGGGGTATAGCGGTTGGTGGGGCGGTGGCGGGCACAGGCCCGGCCCCGGTGGGACCGGACCGCCCGGAACCGTCCGCCCCCTCGGCTCCTGCCCCCCGCTGCTCGGGCTCGATCCTGCGATCCTGTCCCTCACTGGGGCCTGGCGTTTGGCGGCGGGCGGCGGGCAGCGGGGCAGACGGGCCCGATCTTCTGGTTGGGGAAGTATCGTGCTTTCTCGTCATCGGTGAAGTCGCGTGAAACAGCCTTGCAGATGGCGTCGGTCGCGGCGTCCAGCGGGAAATGGGGCCACAAGCGGACGGTGCTGTCGTCGCTGGCGGTGGCGATGGTCTTTCCGTCGGGGCTGAACACCACCGACCACACGGCGCCGGTGTGGCCGGTGAGGGTGGTGAGGGGTTTGCCCGAGGCCGTGTCCCACAGACGGGCGGTGCTGTCGTCGCCGGCGGTGGCGATGGTCTTTCCGTCGGGGCTGAACACCACCGACCGCACGATGTCGGTGTGGCCGGTGAGGGTGGTGAGGGGTTTGCCCGAGGCCGTGTCCCACAGACGGGTGGTGGTGTCTGAACTGGCGGTGGCGATGGTCTTTCCGTCGGGGCTGAACACCACCGACCACACGGCGCCGGTGTGGCCGGTGAGGGTGGTGAGGGGTTTGCCCGAGGCCGCGTCCCACAAACGGGTGGTGCTGTCGTCGCCGACGGTGGCGATGGTCTTTCCGTCGGGGCTGAACACCACCGACCGCACGGCGTCGGTGTGGCCGGTGAGGGGTTTGCCCGAGGCCGCGTCCCACAGACGGGTGGTGCTGTCGTCGCTGGAGGTGGTGATGGTCTTTCCGTCGGGGCTGAACACCACCGACCGCACGATGTCGGTGTGGCCGGTGAGGGGGTTGGTGAGGGGTTTGCCCGAGGCCGTGTCCCACAGACGGGCAGTGGTGTCTGAACTGGCGGTGGCGATGGTCTTTCCGTCGGGGCTGAACACCACCGACCACACGGCGCCGGTGTGGCCGGTGAGGGTGGTGAGGGGTTTGCCCGAGGCCGCGTCCCACAGACGGGCGGTCTTGTCGTCGCCGGCGGTGGCGATGGTCTTTCCGTCGGGGCTGAACACCACCGACCACACGGCGCCGGTGTGGCCGGTGAGGGTGGTGAGGGGTTTGCCCGAGGCCGCGTCCCACAGACGGGTGGTGCTGTCGTCGCCGGCGGTGGCGATGGTCTTTCCGTCGGGGCTGAACACCACCGACCACACGGCGCCGGTGTGGCCGGTGAGGGTGGTGAGGGGTTTGCCCGAGGCCGTGTCCCACAGACGGACGGTGGTGTCTGAACTGGCGGTGACGATGGTCTTTCCGTCGCGGCTGAACACCACCGACCACACGGCGCCGGTGTGGCCGGTGAGGGGGTTGGTGAGGGGTTTGCCCGAGGCCGTGTCCCACAGACGGGCGGTCTTGTCGTCGCTGGCGGTGGCGATGGTTTTCCCGTCGGGGCTGAACACCACCGACCGCACGATGTCGGTGTGGCCGGTGAGGGGGTTGGTGAGGGGTTTGCCCGAGGCCGTGTCCCACAGACGGGCGGTCTTGTCGTAGCTGGCGGTGGCGATGGTCTTTCCGTCGGGGCTGAACACCACCGACCGCACGATGTCGGTGTGGCCGGTGAGGGTGGTGAGGGGTTTGCCCGAGGCCGTGTCCCACAGACGGGCAGTGGTGTCTGAACTGGCGGTGGCGATGGTCTTTCCGTCGGGGCTGAACACCACCGACCGCACGATGTCGGTGTGGCCGGTGAGGGTGGTGAGGGGTTTGCCCGAGGCCGTGTCCCACAGACGGGCGGTCTTGTCGTAGCTGGCGGTGGCGATGGTCTTTCCGTCGGGGCTGAACACCACCGATAACACGGCGTCGGTGTGGCCGGTGAGGGTGGTGAGGGGTTTGCCCGAGGCCGTGTCCCACAGACGGGCGGTCTTGTCGTAGCTGGCGGTGGCGATGGTCTTTCCGTCAGGGCTGAACACCACCGACCGCACGGCGCCGATGTGGCCGGTGAGGAGGCGGGCCAGGGGGTGGTTCGCGGCGGAGCTGAGGCTGGCCGCGGCTTCAGCGGTGGGGCTGGTGCGGTAGGCACTGACGGCGAGGAGGCCGGCGAGCTCAGGATTGGCATTGAATAGGGAATCGGACCGGGCTGCGAGCTGCCGGGACTGCGCGACCTGCTGGGCGGCCACGGCTGCCTGCTGCCGCCAGATCGCGATCCCCGTGGCAACCAGCACGAGGCCGAGGGTGATGGCCAAGACGGTGTTGAGGCGTCGGCTGCGGCGGGCGGCGGCCTGTTGGCGTTGGTGTCCGGCTCTCAGGAAGGCATCGAGGTGACTGGGGAGTCGGTGGTGGCTCGCCAGGTCGGTGCCTTCGGCCAGGAGGGTGCCGCTGGGCAGGTCCTGGGGGTCACGCCCCTTCTCCCAGCGGGCGTGCTGTTGGCCGGCGCGCAGGAGCCAGTCGTGGAAGCGGGCGTCCTCCTCGACCCAGTCGCTCAGGGTGACCCAGTCGCGGATGAGTGCGTCGTGGACCAGTTCGGCCACCGCCGTCCCCTCCGCGTCCTCCGGCCGCGCGCCTTCGTGGAGCCGGTCGGTGGTGACGATGCGGTGCCGGGAGAGAACCGCCAGGACCTCGTCCACGGCCCTCAGCGCCTCGGAGGTATCGGCGGCGGCCGACAGTTCGCGCAGGTCACTGAGCGGGCGCTGCTGGCGTGCGGCCGGGATGTTCAGGGACAGGTCGGCGGGGCGGACCAAGGCGGTGAGGATCTTGCGGGCGATCTTCCGCTGGTCCTGGTCGAGTTCGCTCAGTGCGGTCTCGCACCACTCGGTGAGGGCGCCGGTGACGGCGCCGATGCGGCGGTAGGCGTCGCGGGTGAGGCGGCCGTCGTACTTCAGGCGGCGTTCCCACAGCCGGGTGAGGGCGACCTCGAGCAGGGGTAGCACGGTGACGGGCGCGCCGCCGGCGCTGTCGCTGCGGGGGTTCAGCTCCATGACGTGGGTGATGATCTGCTCGGCGAGGCCCGGTTCGAAGGCCGTGTCCAGGTCGCGGGCGGGGCCGGTGACGATCGCGTCCAGGTCCGCGGCGCTCAGGGTGGCGGGGACGTTGAGGACGCCCTTCTCCTTGAGTGCGGTGTCCAGCAGGTCGGGGGCGAGTGCGGACAGGCGGGAGTAGAAGTCGTCGCGCATCACGAGGACCACGCTGAGCGGGGTGTCGGAGCGGATGGCGTCGGTGATCCGGGCGAGTGCCTGCAGGGCCTCGGGGCCGGCGGAGGGGGCGAGGAGTTCCTCGAACTGGTCGACGACCAGCAAGACACGGGATTCAGCGGTCGTACCACCGGTGTCCGCCTGCCTGACGGTGACGTCCGCCCCGGTGTCCCCGTCCTCACGCCCGGGCAGGCCCGCCCCCGCCAGGGCGCCCGGCAGGTCCGGTCCCGGCCGCGTGAGAACCTGGCGCCAGCGGTCACTGCCCGGCAGGCGCCCGTCGGCCAGCGCGGGCAGCACCCCGGCCTGGACCAGCGAGGACTTCCCCGAGCCGGACGGGCCCAGCAGCAGCACCACCCGCCGTCCGCCCGCGAGTCCCGCCACGACCTGGCGCACGGCGTCCTCACGGCCCCGGAACCAGCGGGCGTGCTCGGCCGTGAACGGCTCCAGCGCCCGGTAGGGCGACACATCCAGCTCGTCCGGCCTGTCCGGCCCGGACCATGCCTGGCGCAGGACGGCCGTCGGGGTGACGTAGGCGATTTCCTGGCCGCGGTTGTGGCTGTCGTGGGGTGCGATCGAGGTGAGCATTCCCACCACCAGACCGGTCGTCTCGTCCAGCACCGGTCCGCCGCTGAAGCCCTGGGTGAGGTCGTTGGCGTCGGTGAGCTGCAGCAGCTCACCGACCTTGTCGGTGGCCGGGAGGATTCCGCCCGCCGTGGCGAACCCGAAGTGCCCTCCCGGCGGCGCCTGCTGGGGGAATCCGAAGGAGCGCACCCGGTGCCCGCGCGCGCCCGCCGCCGACCCCAACGGCAACGGCCCAATGCCCACCGGGTGGTCCAGACGCACCAGCGCCACGTCCTGCTCGTCCGAGTCGCGCCACGGGTCCTCCAGCACCCGGCCGGTGACCTCCGGGGCGCCGTCCGCGCGCGGGAACACCAGCGTCACCGCCGAACCAGGGCCGTAGCGGCCGTCCTCCAGGACATGCGCGCACGTCACCAGCAGGTCCTCGGCGACGAGGAAGCCCGCCCCGACCACCAGGTCGTCCCCGTCGCGGACCTGCGCGACGGCCGCCGCGAGGCCGTCCGCCGCCCCAGCCCCAGCCATCCCCCGTCCCGCCGTCATCCCGTCAGGCCTCCGGCTCGTCGCCGGCCGCGCGGACGCTGGCCTCCGGCTCGTCGTCGCCCTCGGGAGCGCCGGCCGCGCGAGCGCCGGCCGAAGCGGCGTCGGCCTCGTCCTTGCGCCACGTCACGCGCACCGTCAGATGGCACTTGGCGGCGGTCTTCGTGATCACCACCCCGGCCGCGGCGGAGAGGTCGACCCCGAACTCCACCTGCACCTCGTCCGGCCCCGCCTCCCGCAACCGCGCCAGCACCGTACGCGCCAGGCCGGTCACCGGCTCCAGCGCCGACCCCAGACTCTCCGGAAGCTCCCGCACCGCGTCACCAACCCGGCCCGCCTTCACCGGCCCCGCCGCGCCGTCCTCCGCCTCGACGAGGACCGAACCCCCGCCCTCCAGCGGCACCCGTGCCAACTGCTGCCCCACGACACGCCTCCCCAAGCGCCGCCCCACGACGGCCAGGGCCACACCGTAGTACTCGCACCCGCACACGGCGAAACCGCGAACTCACCAACACGAAGGAATGATTGGGCCATCTCGACTGGCCGGCCGAACACCGCACACTGCGGAGACACGTGCCCGCACAGGCCCGGGAAACGATCTCCATGCAACAAGGAAGGGAGCCGCTGAACCCCACACGTAGCCCGACGTCACCGGATACTGTCGGTTGGCCACAGATGAACGGCCGGTCGATCCTCGGATCGACCGGCCGTTCTGTTGTTCGGATCCTTGCCGGTCAGGTGGGGGATCAGGCCAGGTAGTAGGCGGGGGCCGCCCGGCCCGCCTCGACGTCGAGGACGTGGGGGTGGGCCTTCAGGTAGTTGTGCATGGACAGGGCGGCCTCGGTGCCCTCTCCTGCGGCGGTGGCGATGCGGCGTTCGGCGCGGAAGCGGATGTCGCCAGCCGCGAAGACGCCGGGTTTGTTGGTGCCCATGTCGGTCAGGTTCTTGAGCTCGTCCGCGTGCTTCTTGCTGTCGAACGTCCCGTTCTTGATGGCGTCGTAGAAGATGTCCAGGCCGGTGGCGACGAGGCCGACCGGGTCGTCCGGCTTCTTGCGGATGATGGTGACGCCCGCGTCCACGACCCACTTGTCCTGAGGGTCGGCACCGATGAGGGCGTAGACGGCGGTGACGTTGTACGACGCCTTGTTGTTGGCGGTCACCGTCAGTTTCGCGTTCGGGTTGTCCGGGGAAGGGGCCTTGATGGCCTCGAACTTGGTGGCCTCGGTCTTCTCCACGACGGTGATGTTCTTGTCGGCTTTGACCAAGGTGGAGACCTCATCGAGCATGTCTTTGGTCAAGGTGTCTTTGATCAGCATGACGACCTTGGCGCCCTTGCCGGAGAACATCAGCGCGGCCCGGCCGGCCGAGTCGCCGCCGCCGATGACCATGATCGTGTCCTTCGCCGTCACGCCCGCCGCGTCCCCGGGCAGGGCGTAGTAGTAGAGGCCCTGGTCCTCGAAGGCGGCGGCGGTCGGCTGCGTCAGCTTGCGCGGGACGAGGCCGGTGGCGATCAGGATCAGCGAGGTGCTCACTGTGACGTCCGGGGAGCCTTCGGCGCTGGTCGCGGTGATCTTGTGCTTCGTCGTCGTCGGATCGTCGCTGAGCTTGAGGGTCGCCGCGCTGTAGCTGGGCAGCCACTCGGCCCCGAACTTCTTCGCCTGGATGACGGCCTTGTGGCACAGCAGTGCGGCGTCGATCCCGTCATCGAACCCGAAATAGTTGTCGATCTCGTTGATCGCCGTGGCGGCCGTTCCGCCGGGGGCGTACTGCTCGATGATGAGCGTGGTGAGGCCGTAGAGGCTCCGGGCGTTGATGGCTGCGGCCAGGCCGGCCGGGCCTCCCCCGACCACGACGAGGTCGTACGTCGAACTCGTTTTGGGGAGCAACACCCCCATCTGCTCGGCGAGCTTGGCGAGCGTGGGGTTCTTGAGGGGCGCCGGGCCGACTCCCGTCACCACGGTGTCCGTGGCATTCGGGTCGACGGTCACCTTGACCTCGTAGTCGTTGAGCTGCAGGTACCGCTTGATCTGCTCAACCGTCTTGTCCTTGGCCTTCGCCGTGATCGTGGCCTTGAACTTCGCCATTGCGCTCCTCCTTGCGGACAGCGGGTTCCCGTCCGGGGCGGCGTCTGCGCTCCACCCGGGCGGTTCGACTGGGCCGAAGCATACGGTGCGTATGCGGATGTTCACCGTGTGCCACGCTTTGGCGCCGGGCGGGCCGCAGGGCTAGCCCGGTCCCCGCAGGCCGTTCAGCACCAGGTCGGCCAGGCGTTCCGGCAGGTCCGGTTCGATCGGGCGGTGGCCGAGCAGGGCGCGGGTCTGGAGCGGGGCGCAGAGCAGTTCCAGGGCCAGGGCCGTGTCGGTGTCAGCCGGGAGTTCCCCGCGTGTGACGGCTCGGCCGAGGATGATGCCGGCCTGGTCGAGGCGGGACTGCCAGAAGGTCTGCCAGGCCTCGGCGAGGTCGGGGTCGTCGGAGCTGAGCGCGGCCGCCCGGGCCACCGAGCGGCCGGTCGGGGTGGCCAGGTAGTCGGCCAGTGCGCGGGCGAAGGCGGCCAGGTCGGTGCGGACGGCTCCGGTGTCGGGGACGGGGATGCCCTCGTTGCTTCCGGTGAGCATGGCGTCCAGCACGAGCTTCTCCCGGCTGCCCCAACGGCGGTACACCGTGGTCTCGTTGACCCCCGCGCGCGCTGCGACCGCGGCGATGCTGAGTCGGTCGATGCCCTCCTCGGCCAGTACCTCCGTGGCGGCCGCCAGAACGGCCTGGCGGACGCGCGCGGCACGGCCGCCCGGGCGGCGGCGGATCGGCTCCGGCTCTTCTTCGGTCATGTGTCGATCACCTCGGCACCACACTAACGCAAGGGCGCTTGCATTAGTCGCCGCCCGAGCGCATAGTCGCTAAGGCAAGAGTTCCGGCTTTAAGCGCAGCAGGAGGCACCACCATGTCCTTCACCTGGCCCCTGGACCCGCGGGACCTGTTCGTCGAGCGCTACCCGCAGATGACCCTCGGCCTCCCCGTCGACGAGGTGGACGCGGTCCGCGCCGCCGTCACCGAGATGTGGCCCGACCGGCCCGGCGGCTGGGTGTACGAGTGGTCCGCCCTCGCCGCCCGGCACGCCGGGGCCGGGCGCCACCGCCTGGCCGCACAGGCGTACGGCTGGGCCAAGTTCCCCTCGCTGGCCGACGACCCGAAGCGCACCGCGCTCGCCCGCCAGGTCGAGCAGTACGTCCTCGCCGCCCCCGACTTCCCGGTGGAGTTCGAGCGCCGCACGCTCACCGTCCCGTACCGCGGCGGCGATGCCACCCTGCCGGTCCACCTGATGGCCGCCCCCGGTCTGCCCACCGCCGCGCCGGTCGTGCTGGCCAGCGGCGGTGTGGACTCCTGGAAGACCGACCTGCACGGCATGTGGGAGCAGCTCGCGTTCACCCTGCCGGCGCGGCTGCTGCTGTTCGACCTCCCCGGCACCGGCGAGACCTCCCACCTGCCGATGACCCCGGACAGCGGGGCCGAGGTGATCGACGGCCTGGTCGCGTACGCCCGCGCGGCCGGCAACGGGAAGGTCGGCCACTTCGGCATCTCGATGGGCGGCTACTACTCCGCCCGGACCGGACTGACGGGGTCGGTGGACGCCTCCGTGGTGCTCGGCGGCCCGGTGGAGCGCGCCTTCGCCCCCGGTCGCGGCTTCGCCTTCGGCATGGACGGCATCGTCGGCAACGCCCTGGGCTTCGACGCCGTGCCGACCAGGGCCGAGCTCGACGGGGCCTTCGCGGCTTTCGACCTGCGCCCGCTGCTGGACCAGGACGCCAACGGGCCGATGCTGGTGGTCAACGGCACCGAGGACGTGCACGTCCCGCTGGAGGACACCACGGTGTTCGAGGGCCGCCGGGACACCCGGGTCGAACTGATCCCGGACACCGGCCACTGCGCCATCTCGCGCTTCGGCGAGGCGATGGCCCTGATCGCCCCCTGGCTGAAGGACACCCTGGCCGGCTGATCCGGCGCTCCTGCCACGGGAAGCCCACCGTGGTGGCCGCCTCGGGGTCCGGGACGTGATCACCGTCCGGCGACCGGATGCGGCCGGTCGGCCCGACAGTTCGTCGGGTCGACCGGCCGCATCGTTCTCAGCGGCAGAGGGCGCTGTCCACGACGCTTTCGAGATGTGCCGTGGCCGCCTCGTCCACCGGGACGCTGGTCACCGCGACATTCGCGGCACGGCCGTCGTCGGTGACTCCGCCGCGGGTCTCGTAGCCCGGGATGTCGCCGCCGTGGCCCCAGTAGACGCCGCCGCAGGACAGGGGCCTGCTGATGAGCCCCAGCCCGTAGCCGGCGCCGCTGTCCCCGATCGGCACGGTGGTGCGCATCTGGGCGAGTTGGGCGGCCGGGAGGAGGCGGCCGGCGAGGAGTGCGGTGAAGAACTGGTTGAGGTCGGCGTTGGTGGAGATCATCTGGCCCGCGGCCCATCCCGCGGAGGGGTCGAGTTCCGTGATGTCGCGCAGGGGCTCGCCCGCCGACTCCCGGTGGTAGCCCTTCGGGTGGGGCTCCCGGATGCTCCGGTCACCGGAGGCGGGGAAGGAGGTGTGCCGCAGCCCGATGGGCTGGAGGACGCGCCGCCCGATCTCCTCGGCGAGGGGGCGGCCGGTGACCTTCTGGATCACCAGGCCGACCACCACGTAGTTCGTGCTGCTGTACGCGAACTTCGCCCCGGGGGCGAAGTCGGCCTTGTGCCGGAAGGCGATGTCCAGGAGGTCGCGCGGCTCGAAGTACCGGTTCCGGATGTCCGATTCACTGATGTCGCCCTCGTACTCGGGCAGTCCGCTGGTGTGCTGGAGGAGCTGGCGGACGGTGATGTGCCGTCCGTCGATCCCGTCCCCGCGCACCAGGCCCGGCAGGTAGGTGTCGACCGGTTCGTCGAGGCCGATCCTCCCCTCGCCGACCAGTTGCAGCGCGACCACCGCGGTGAACGTCTTGGTGTTGCTGCCGATCCGGACCTGGCCGTCCCCGGGCACCTTCGCGCCGGTGGCCAGGTCGCCGACCCCCGCCGTGTAGGTACGGGTGCGGCCGGTACGGTCCTTGACGCTCGCCAGCGCGGCCGGCAGGCCGTCGGCGCGCACCAGCGCGTCCAGGCCCTGCTGGACGGTGTCGGGCCGGGCGGCGGCGGATGCGGCGGGCGGCACGAGGACGCCCGCCGTCATGACGGCGACGGCCACCGCGGCTACGGCCGCCAGGGAACGAAGCCTCGGCCTCGACTGCTCACGCATGGGTCAACTCCTGGGGAATCGCTGGGAGAAGTGGTAGCGACACGATCATGGGAGCCGGGGCCCTCGGGGCACATCGCGGGAAGGCGGGAAAGGCTGATCCCTCGATCGGGGGAGGCCGCCGGTGAGCTGCCCGGACATACTGGCGATCATGATCAGGGGAATCCGGCCGCTGCTGCGCGGCTCCACGTACACGGGTGTGCTGTTCGCCTGCTGCGGCGCGTTGGCGAGCCTTCTGCTGCTGCCGTTCGCCGTGCTGCCGCTGCTGGTGGAGGGATCCGCCCCGTACGCGGTGCGGGCCGTGCTGACCCTGCTGGTCTGGGCGGTACTGATCGGCCTGGTCGGTCTGGCCCGCACCACGCGGCGGGTGCTGATCGCCTCCGCCCGCCGACTGCTGAAGGTGCCGTTGCCGGGTCCCGCGGCCGGCCGGTCGGCGGGTCCGCGCGGTCTCGCGGACCGGCTGCGGACCCCGGTCTGGCTGCTGCTGCAGGTGGCACTGGGGTGGACGGGAGCGTTGGCGGGCGGGCTACTGCTGCTCCTGGGCCTGTCGCTGCCGGGGAACTGGCTCGGCGGCACGGCGCAGGTCAGTCTGTTCGACTGGTCGGTGGACCTGGCGGGCGGCTGGTGGAGCTGGCCGGCGGCGGTCGGCTGTCTGCTGCTGTCGGCGGTGGTGTGCGCGGCGGTGACGGGCGCGCTGCGCTGGTCGGCGCCACGGCTGTTGGGGCTGTCGGCGGCCGAGCGGCTGGCGCTGGCGGCCGAGCGGGAGCTGCTGCTGGCCGAACGCAACCGGCTGGCCCATGAGTTGCACGACTCGATCGGGCACACGCTGACGGCGGCCACGATCCAGGCCGCGGTGGCGGGCGAGGTGCTCTCCGCCGATCCGGCGGCGGCGCGGGCCGCCATGCGCAGCATCGAGGAGTCGACCCGGGCCGCGCTGGAGGACCTGGACTACGTGCTGGGCGTGCTGCGCGAGGAGGGGCCGGGGACGGCGCCGACCCGGACCCTGGCCGACCTGCCCGAACTGCTGGACCGGCTGCGGCACGCGGGCGCGGTGGTGGAGCCGGAGCTGTCGGGCGCGTTGGCGCAGGTGCAGGGGACGCTGTCCCGGGCGGCGTACCGGATCCTTCAGGAGGGGCTGACCAACGCCCTGCGGCACGGGGCGGGCGGTCCGATCGAGGTCGCGGTGGTGGCGGCGCCGGACGCGCTGGAGCTCCGGGTGGTCAACCGGACCGGCCCAGGTGCGGGTGTCGGTCCCTTCCCGACCTCCGGGCACGGCCTGCCCGGGCTGGCCGAGCGGGTGCGGCTGCTGCACGGCGAGTTCGAGGCCGGTCCGGACGGGCCGCGGCACTGGCGGCTGGCGGTCCGGCTGCCGGTACGGGTGTCGGCGTGATTCCCTCCGGGGCGAGCGCGCCCGGGACCCCCGGCGGCGCCGTCGCGCTGCTGATCGCGGACGACGACGAGGTGACCCGCAGCGGTCTGCGCACGCTGCTCGCGGCCCAGCCGGGGATCACGGTGGTCGGGGAGGCCGCCGACGGCGTCGAGGCGGTCGAGCGGGCGCGGCGGCTGCGGCCGGACGTGGTCCTGATGGACGTGCGGATGCCGCGCCTCAACGGGATCGAGGCCACCCGGCAGTTGCTGGCAGCCGGGTCCGCCGAGCCGGCCGAGCCGCCGAAGGTCGTGGTGATCACCACCTTCGAGAACGACGGCTACGTCACCGCCGCGCTCGGCGCGGGGGCCAGCGGCTTCGTGCTCAAGCGGCTTCCGGTCCGGCAGATCGCGGAGGCGGTGCGGGTGGTGGCCGCCGGGGAGGCGATCCTCTTCCCGGCGGCACTGCGCCGGATGGTCGCCGCCCGCCCGCTGGACTCCGCCGAGGCGCTGCCGAGGGCGGCGCTGACGGGGCGGGAGGAGGAGGTGCTGCGGCTGATGGCCACCGGTCTGTCCAACCCGGAGATCGCGCAGTCGCTGGTGGTGAGCCTGGAGACGGTGAAGACGCACGTCGGCAACGTCCTGACCAAGCTCGGCGCGCAGAACCGGACCCACGCGGTGGTGATCGCGTACGAGTCCGGCCTGGTGGTGCCGGGGTTCGCCGGCTGACCCACCCGGGGCGGTGCCGTTCCTCAGACCCGCAGGAGCACCACGCCCGCCACGGCGGTGGCCGCGAGAACGGCGATCACCAGGACGTGGACGGTCACGTCCCACTTCTCCGAGCGCTGTGCGGCCGCACGGTCCACCGTGAAGTGGGCCGGGTCGGCGGCCGTGCAGTGGACGGTGACGTCACGGCCGTACGCGGCGGCGGGGTTCGGGAGGTTCGCCGTGCAGTGGGCCGTGACGGCGGTGCCCGCGCGGGTGGTGAACGAGACGACCGGGGTGATCGTGGTCCTGGTGTGGCCGTCGTCCTGGTCGACGCTGACGTCCTTCAGGACGGCGACGACCCGGCCCGGCACGGCCTCCATCGCGGCCAGCCGGTCGAGACGGCCGTTCCTGGCGCGTACCGCCCCGGGCAGTTGGACGGCGCCGAGGACCGCCAACGGCCCGCCGGAGCCGATCAGCGCCCACGGCCATCCCCGGTCGACCGCGGCCAGGGCCACCAGCCCGGCGTAGACCAGGAAGACGGCGAAGCCGGGCAGGCCCAGCCCGCGCGTGGGCAGCTCGGGGGCGTTGGAGAACCGGTAGGCGTGCGGTCTGCCCCGCGGGTGGCTGACCCCGATCTCCCGGCCCTCCCACGCCGCGGTGATCATCTCGCCGCGCTCGCCGTCGTTCGTCACGATGACCTCCTGCCCGGAGGCCGGGTCGCGGTAGGAGACCACCACCGATATCCCGCCGTTGCGGGACCCGCCATGCCGGGGTGCCCGCACCCGCTCGATCCGCCCGGTGAGCCGGACGGTCCGCTGCGCCTTGGTCACGCCCGCCAGCGACCTGCCGAACCCGATCAGCGCCACCACGCCCCACACCGCACACCACAGCACCAGTGACTCGTGCCACCCCATGCGCCCTCCTCCCGCCGCCGGTCCGGTCAACTGCCGTTGCGCCGGAGCACCTTGCCCTGCCCGTCCGCCTCCAGGATCCCCGTGCCCCGGTCGCCGGTGACGGTGACCCTGAGCGTGAGCGAACCGGTGACGCCGTCGGCGGTCAGCTGCCAGCTTCGCGGGGAGTCGACGCCCAGGGTGGTCCTGGCCTCCTCGACCAGCGCGGCGACGCGGTCGAAGGGCAGCGAACGCGGGTCGAACCCGGCGGCCCCCACGCCGGAGGGGGAGAAGACGACCGTCAGCAGCCGGTCCTGCACGACGAGGGTGAGCGCCTGCCGGTGGTCGCCGTCCTGCGTCAACGACTCGACGGCCTCGCGCAGTTCGTCACGATCGAGCATCGACCGGCCCGGACCGATGGTGACCGTGCCGGTCGCCGACGTGACGGTGGTCGTGGACGACGAGGAGGTGGACGAGGAGATGGACGAGGAGGTGACGGTCGGCTGCGGGGCGGCGTCGCCCGTATCGGGACCGAACAGATCGGCGCGGAACAGCAGGAGTACGGCGCCCGTGCCGAGCAGCAGGCCGAGAACGATGAGGAGCGCGCCGGCGCAGCCCTCCGGGGATTCGTCCTTCATGGCCGGCCCCGGCGCCGAGTCCAGGTGGGCGCGGGCCGCCCGCTCCTCCCACACCGGTGTCGGCCGCTTGACGATCCGCACCTTCCACGGCCGGTCCGGCTCGTACTCGACGACCACGATCCCGCGCGGCCGGTAGTCGGGAAGCTCGACGAGGTTGACGGCCTGCCGGATCTCGACGCGGTACGCGGGCGCGTCCTCGGGCGCGACGGTCAGTTCGAACCGCACCGGTACGTCACTGCTGTCACCCCCGACGGCCTCCAGGCTCTCGATCATCGCGAGCGCGGTGCGCGGCACGACGGCCTTCTCGCGGGCGCGGCGCGGCAGGGTGCCCAGGTAGAGGACCAGGCCGTAGACCGCGGGCAGCACCAGGCCGATGACGATCATCGGCGCCTTCGCGGCGGCGCACCCGCCGAAGAAGGCGGTCAGCGAGGCCCCGATCACGCCACCCGTCAGGAACCCGAGGGCGAGGCCGCCGGGCGTGGTGCGCGTGGGTGGTCCGCCCGCGGTGATCGTCATACGGCTGATTGTGCACGTCGCGGGTGACGGCCGACAGCCCTGCGGACGGCCTTCGCGCCCACGGCGTCGTCGTCGGGGCGGTAGTCGCCGATGGTGACGCAGTCGCCGTGCTGCGGAGCCCGGCGGCATCAGCCGAACGACTGCGGATCGCCGAGGCCACGACGGTCGGCGTGGCGCGCCGGGAAACGGACCAGAAACATGGGATGTCGCCGTACCGGCCGCTGCCGCGAGGATTCGATCCACGGCGTCGGCCACCGAAGGGAGGTGCCGGGCGCCGGCGATTCCGTTCCCCCGAAGGAGAGTTCTTCCCATGAGTCTTCGCCGACCGGTCGCCGCGGCGGCCACCGCGGCCGTGCTGGCCCCACTGCTGGCCCTGGCCGCCGGAACCGCTCACGCCGCGCAGGGGCCCGCCACCCAGCCGGGACCCGTGAACGTCGCGCAGGCGCCCGCCCCCGGGTTCGAGATCCTTCCCCCGAGCCCCTCGCAGCTGCAGCTCACCCGGCGCGACCAGTGCCTGGCCTCGTACAACGTCAACTACTGGGTCGGCGGCATGCCGTTCGCGCTGACCCAGCTGAAGCTCTGCCTCAGCGCGCCGGCCACCCTCGTGCGCGGCGCGCAGATCTTCTTTCCCGGTGACGTGAACTTCGTCCCGACCGAGCCCGTCCTCGTCCCGACCGAGCCTGTGCTCGTTCCGACCGAGCCCGTCCTCGTTCCGACCGTGCCCGCCTTCCCCTGATCCGCCGGTAGCTACGGGACGTGCCGATCACCCTCGAAGGAGAGTCCACAACCATGCGAATCCGTCGACCGGCCGCCGTGGCCGCCGCCGTGGCCGTGCTGACCCCGCTGCTGGCCCTGGCCGCCGCCACCCAGGCGAACGCGGATCAGGGCGGCACGCCGCTGCCTCCGCCGTCCTCCCACGTGGTCTCGCACTCGCAGTACGAGGAGTGCGAGGCGGCGTGGAACGTCAACTACTGGTCGGGCGGCGTGGCCTTCGCCACCACCCAGTGGAACCTCTGCATGCGCGAACGGGTCTGACCGGACTCCCACGGACAGCCCCGGACGGATCGGGGGCGGGGCTGTCCGCGGGAGTCCGGCGGACGTCCGCCCGCCGTCCGTCCGCCCGTCCGTCCGGGCAGAGATTCGGCCCGGACGGACACTGACCTCCCGCCACCCGACCGAACTGTCGAACCGTCAGGCATGATGCGGCCTCGTACCGAATTGGTACAGACCACATGCGGCTCGCTGTGGTAGAACCTCAACCCTGCGTTCCGGGCTTCCCCGTGGCGCGGTGCGCCCCTCCGGTGGGGAGGGTGGCGAGGGGAGCGGTGGATGGCACTGGCGGAGGCGGGGCGCCGGATCGGGCGCCGGGTGGGGCGGCACGGGCTGGTGCTGGCGGCCGTGGCCGTGAGCGTGCTGGTGGCCACGGCGGTGCTCGCCGCGCTGGCCGGACTGGCGCAGTCGGCCGCCACCGCCGGGGTGCGCCAGCGGCTCGCCGCCGACGCCGGACGGTCGGTGGAGGTGACCGCGCGCTGGTCGGCGCAGGGCCTGCCGGCCGCCGACCGGGCGGTGCACGCCGCGCTCGTCAAGGCGATGGGTGGGACGCCGTTCCGCACCGAGAGCGCCCTGCGCGCCACCGGCACCGTGGACCTGCCGCTGCCGCCCGGCGGACGCCGGTGGGCCAGCGACACCGCGCTCACCGTGCTCCCGGTCGCGCTGCCGGACATCGGGCGCTACGCCCGTCTGCGCAGCGGAAGTTGGCCGGACGCGCCGGCTGCGCAGGCCGCCCCCGCCGCGCCGGCCGCCCCCGCCGCCGGCGGTGAACTGCGCGTCGCCCTCCCCGAGGACGCCGCCGACCGGCTCGGCCTGGACGCCGGGGGCAGCGTGGTCATCAGCTCCCCCGGCACCGGCGAGCCGCTCAGGCTCACCGTGACCGGCGTCTACCGGCCCGACCCGGAGGCCGCCGCGCTCTGGACCGGCCTCGGCGGCGGCCTCGGCGCGGGATTCGCCCTGATGCCGGTCGACGGCCGCCAGTTGACCGCGCTCCCCGCCTACAGCAGCCGCACGCTGGCCCTCTGGCTGGCCCTGCCCGACCCCTCCGGGTCGAGCCTGTCCGAACTCGCCGCGCTACGGGACCGGGTGGCCGGCTTCACCCGCTCGAACCCCGCCCGCTCCGTCTACCGCGGCGGCGCACCCGCGCTGGACGACACCCAGGTGAGCAGCCTGCTGCCCGCCGCCGTCGACGGCCAGGTGGTCCCGGCCCTGACGGCCAAGTCCCTGATCGCCGTGCCGATCGCCCTGCTCGCCCTGCTCGCCGCCGTGGTCCTCGTGCTGACGGCCCGCCGGCTGGCCGACTCGGTCGCCGCCGAACAGGCGCTCCAGCGCACCCGCGGCGCCGGCACGCCGTGGCTGCTGGCGACGGCGGCCGGTGAGTGGGCGGTGGCCGCGGTACCGGCGGCGCTCTGCGGGCTGCTGCTGGCCGAGCCGCTGCTCGCCGCCCTGCTGCGCGCCGCCGGGGCGCACGGCCTGGCCGCGGACGACGGCCGGGCCGTCTGGTGGGCCGCCGCGTTCGCGCTCCTGGTGCACGGCGCGGCCCTGCTGCTGCCGCTCGCCCGGCAGGCGCTGGACCCGGGAGCCCTGCGCGCGCTGCGCCGTCGCAGTCCGCGCCGGCTGGGCCTGCAACGGGCCGGCGCGGACCTGGCGCTGCTCACCGTGGCGCTCCTCGCCTTCCTCCAACTGCGCCACTACCGGGGCGTGGTGGTGACGGACACCAGCGCCGGATTCGACTCCTGGGCCGATGTGACGCTGGTCCTCGCGCCGATGGCCATGGCGGTGGCGGGCGCGGTCCTGCTGCTGCGGGTGCTGCCGGCGGCCGGGTGGCTGCTGGAGCGGGCGGCCCGCCGCGCCCGCGGGCTGGTCCTGCCGCTGGGCGCCTGGCGGCTGAGCCGCGACACCGGCCGCCAGGCGGTGCCGGTGCTGGTGACGCTGCTGGCGGTGGCCTGCAGCAGCCTGGCCGCCGGGGTGCTGGGCGCCCTGCCGGACAGCGACCGCGAGCGGGCGCTCTTCGCGGTCGGCGCCGATCTGCGGCTGGCCGGGGCGCCCGGTGCCCAGACGCAGCTGCGCGCCCGGCTGGCCGCGCTGCCGGGCGTGACGGGGCTCACCCCGGTGGCCGACCAGTCCGTGTTCGTGGGCAGCACCCTGGTGTCGACGGTCGGCCTCGACACCGCGAGCGCCTCCGCCGCGAACCTGCCCGCGCTGCGCCGGGACCAGGCCGACCGTCCGCTCCAGGAGCTGCTGGCCCCGCTGGCCGACGTGCCCGCGCAGGGGATCGCGCTGCCGGGGGAGCCGAGCGCCCTGGAGGTGACCTTCCGGGCGGCCACCGACCTGCCCGTCCCGGCACCCGGGCCGAGCCTGCGGCTGTGGATCCACGACGCCGCAGGGCTGTCCGAGCAGGTGGAGGCCCCGCTGCCGGCCGACGGCGGTCCGCACACGGTGAGCGTCCCGCTGGCCGGCCGCGACCGGGGCTCCGGCGGGCTGACGCTCGGCCGGCTGGGCGTCCACTTCCCCGGCACGCTGGACCGGCGCGTCACCCTCGACCTGCGCGTGTCGCGGATCACCGCCGTCGTGGGTGGGCAGCGGACCGACCTCGCGCTCCCGCCGGGACAGGCCTGGGCCCGCTCCAGCGCGCTGCGCGCCGACCCGGCCGCGATCGAGTGCCCCGGCACCGAGCGCCGGCCCGACCATGACATCGAGGACCGGGCCGACGCCTGTGACTGGAAGAGCGAAGGGGACGCCCTGCTGCACACGGTGATGCGGTCCAACCGGCCGCCGAACCCCCTGCGACCGGTCGGCGAGGACGCCGTCCTCGCGGTGCTGCCCGGGTCCGGCGACGGCACCGGCGCGCCCGTGCTTCCCGTCCTGCCCGCGCTCGCCGACCGCGCGCTGCTCGACGCCGTCGACGCCAAGGTCGGCGACACCGTCCGGATCGACTGGGAGCGCGACGGGCACAGCGCCCAGAAGGTCCGGATCACCGGCGAGATCGACGCGCTGCCGGGCTACACCAGGCACAACGGCCACCTGGTGCTGGACCTGCGGGCGCTCACCGACAGCCGCGCGGCGAGCGGCGGGGTCCCACCCCTCGCCAGCCACTGGTGGCTGGCCAGCGACGACCCGGCCGCCACCTGGGCCGCGATCGACGGCCGCGGTGGGTTCGGCCGCCCGGAGAGCGTCCTGAAGGCCGCCGCCGCCCTGGCGGACGACCCGTTCCGGGTCGGCCTGCGCTGCGCCTGGCTGCTCGTCCTGGTCACCGCACCGCTGTTCGCGGTGACCGCCCTGACCCTGCACACGGTGAGCACGGTCCGCGCCCGCCAACGGGAGTTCGCGGTGCTGCGCGCGCTGGGCGTCCGGCGCGGCGAGCTGACCGCGCTGCTGCGCGCCGAACAGATCGCGGTGACCGCGCCGCCGGTGCTGCTGGGCGGGCTGCTGGGACTGCTGCTCGCGGCCCTGCTGCTGGCGTTCACCGTGCTGGACGACACCGCGGATCCGCTCTTCCCGGCCCTGGCCGCCGCCCCCGGACGGCCCGCCGCCCTGCTCACGGCGCTGGCCGGCGGTGTACTGCTCGCCCTCGCCGTGCTGGTCCTCACCCGGCTGCTGGCCCGGGTCGACCTGGTCCGGGCCCTGCGCGCGGGGGAGGACGGATGAGGCCGGCGACCGGGGAGGCGGGCGCACCCGCGCACGGACGCTTCGACGGGGGGAGCCCCACATGCTGACACTGCGCCTGATCCGGCGCGAGGCGCGGATCGCCTGGCCGGTCGCGGCCGTGCTCGCGCTGCTCGCCGTGCTGCTCACGGCGATCCCGCTGAGCTGGCCGCCGCGGTTCGACCGGCAGGCGGCCGGGACCCTGGCCGACCGGGTCGACCGGGCCCAGCTGGACCGGCCGCTGGTCTCCGCGGCGAGCTACACCGTCCCGCGGTCGTGGCTCCCGCCCGCGAAGGAGGGCACGCTGGACCGGGACCTGGACCGGATCGGCGACGGGCTGCGGGCCCTCGCCGGCCCGCAGGCCGCCGCGTTCGACCGGCCGCGGGCCGACGTCACCACCGGCCCCGCGTTCCCGTGGGGGTCCGAGACGCCCAGCAAATCCGGGCTGCCGGAGAAGTGGAGCCTGGTCTACGCGCAGCCCTCCGCCGGGGACGGGCCGGTCGAGTACGTCGAGGGCCGGGCACCGGCGCAGCCCGAGGAACCCCGCGCGAGCGTCGGCGCGGAGCGGTCCCCGGTCGGCGCGGAGCGGTCCCCGATCGAGGTCGCGGTCTCCGAGGCCACCCGGGACCGTTTCGGGGTGGCCGTGGGCCAGCGGTTCGACCTGGCGGGCGGCCTGGTGAGTCCGGTGCTCGTGGTCGGGGTCTTCCGCACCGACCGCGGCGCGGACGGGCTCTGGCGGCGTGCCCCGCTGCTGACCGTTCCCCTGCTCGTGACGACGCGCGAGGGCCAGATGCTCTACGGCGGGATGCTGACCAGTGCCCGGGGGATGGAGCTGGCGGCGGACCGCGGCGCCCCGCTCGCGACGGCCTGGGTGCTGCCGGTGGAGGTCGACCGCTCCGGGCCGGCCGCCACCTCGGCCGGTCTGGCCGGCACCCGTGCCGCCCTCGCCAGGATGCGCTCCGCACCCCTGGAGAAGCTGTGCACGACCGACGCCTGCGCGGTGGCGGGCCAGCCGGTGGACCTGGTCGACGTCACCGAGCGGCTCAGCGGGGAACTCGACGCCTTCGCCGGTCAGCGCGGGCGCACCGAGCAGCTCCAGGGCTTCGCGCTCGCCGGACTGCTCGCCGTGCTGGTGGCCACCGCCTTCACCGCCGCCCGGCTCGGCAACCGCCGCCGGGCCGGCGCCTTCGCGCTCCAGCTCTCCCGCGGCGCCGGCCTGTGGGGGATCGCCGGCCGGCTGCTGGCGGAGGCCGCGGTGGCGGTCGGCGCCGGGGCCGGGGTCGGCTGGGCGATCGGCCGCGCCCTCGCGCCGCCGGGCGCCGCCCTCGGCTCCCCGGTGCCGGTCCTGGTCGCCGCCCTGCTGGTCTGGTGCGCCCCGGCCGCGGTGCTGCTCGCCTCCACCGCGCGGGCCCGGCCCGTGCCGCGCTCGCGCCGGCTCGTCCTGGAGGCCCTGGTGGTGCTGCTGGCCGTCGGCGGACTGGTCGCACTGCGGGCCCGCGGCGCCTACGCGGGCACCGGCATCGACCCCCAACTCGCCCTCGCGCCGGTCCTCCTGGCGCTGGTCGTGGTGGGGGTGCTGGTCCGGCTGCTGCCCCCGCTGCTGCTCGCGGCGACGCGTTGGGCACGCCGCTCGCGCGGCCTGGTCCCGCTGGTGGCGCTCGCCCGGGCCGGCGCCCAGAGCGGCGCCGCCGCGCTCGCCCTGCTGGTCCTGGTGCTCGCCATGGGCTACGGCGTCTACGGCGGCCTCGTCCCGCGCACCCTCGGGGACGGCCAGACGCAGCTCGCCGACTGGCGCACCGGCGGCGCGTCCGCCGCCCTGGTCGGGCCGAAGGCGCGCTTCGCCGGGGAACTGCCGCCGACACCCACCGCGGCGCACCGGGTGACCGTCACCGGCGCGACCGGCGACCTCGTCTCGCAGGACGACGGCACCGGCTACGAGCGTGCCCGGCTCGTCGGACTGGACGCCGCCGCCCTGGGCGCGGCGAACCCGTCCTCCCCGCTGGCCCGCGCCCTGTCGGCCGCTTCCGGGCTCGACGCGCCGGTGCGGCCGGCCGGTGACAACGGCGCGGTCCCCGTGCTCACCGCGCTCGCCGACCCCGCGCTCGCCGCCCGGTTCCCCGACGGCACCTTCGACCTCTCCGTGCTGGGCATGGACCACTCGCTGGTCCATGTGGTCGGAGCCCTGCCCGAGGAGGCGCTGCGCGACCCGGTGCTCGGACCGGTGCTCGGCGACGGGCGGCGCTCCGGGGCGCTGCTGGTGTTCACCGGCCCGTCCGCCGAGCGCCTGCCCGCGCAGAACTGGATGCCGTCCGCCGTCCTGTTCTACCCGGCCGCCGGCGGGCCGCCACTGGACCCGGTCGCCGTGCGCGGCGTCCTCGTCCCGCAGCTCACGCCCGGCGGGAACGCCGGGCCGCCGGCCGAGTTCCGCGACCGGGCCGCGGTGCTCGACGGGCTGCGCACGGACGGGCTGGCCCGCTCGGCGGACCTGGTCTTCCGGGTCACCACCGTGCTCGGCCTGCTGCTCGGGCTCGGCGCGTTCGCCCTGGACCTGCTGCTCAGCGCCGCCGAACGCGCCCGGACCACGTCCTACCTGCGCACCCTGGGGATCGACAGCCGCGCGGTGCTCGGGCTGCAACTGCTCCAGCTGGTGCCGCTGGTGCTGGCGGCGGCGGTCGGCGGCACGGCGCTCGGCCTGCTGCTGCCCGCCGCGCTCGGCCCCGGGCTGCGGCTCGGGGCGATCACCGGCGGGCCGTTCGAGCCCGCCGTCCACATCGACTGGACGATCACGGCGGGGCTCGGCGTCGCGCTCGCCGTGCTGATGACGGCGGCCGCCGTCCTGGAGGCGGCGATCGCCCGCCGCCGCGGCCTCGGCGCCGTGCTACGACTGGGGGAGGCCCTGTGACCGTCCGACCGACCGCACCGACCGCACCGACCGCACCGACCGCACCTGAGACCGAGCAGCTGCCCATGGTGGCGTGCGAGAGCCTGGTACGGATCTTCCGCACCGGCACCCGCGCCCGCGACGGGGTCGAGGTGCAGGCCCTGCAGGGGCTCGACCTGACCGTGCGGGAGGGTGAACTGCTCGCCCTGGTCGGCGCCTCCGGCTCCGGCAAGTCCACCCTGCTCGCCATCCTGGCCGGCCTGGACACCCCCAGCGCCGGCACCGCCCGGGTGGCCGGCACCGACCTCGGCACGCTCAAGGGGCGCGCGCGGACCGCCTACCGGCGCCGTACCGTCGGGACGATCCAGCAGCAGACCGCGGCCAACCTGCTGCCCTATCTGACGGCCCGCGAGAACGTGCAGCTGCCGATGGGCTACGCCGGGGTGCCGCGCCGGCGGCGGGCCGAGCGGGCGATGGAGCTCCTCGGCCTCATGGGCATCGCCGAGGCCGCCGACCGCACCCCCGCGATGCTCTCCGGCGGCGAGCAGCAGCGGGTGGCGATCGCCGTCGCGCTGGCCAACGAACCGCGGCTGCTGCTTGCCGACGAGCCCACCGGCGAGCTGGACACCGCCACCTCGGAGGAGATCTTCGACGCCCTGCGCACCGCCAACACCGAGCTGGGCACCACCGTGCTGATCGTCACCCACGACGCCCTGGTGGCCGACCAGGTCAGCCGCACGGTGCGGATCCGCGACGGCCGCACCTCCGCCGAGGTGCTGCGCCGTCCGGCCGCCGCCGGGGAGGACGGTGTCGCCGCCGCGGGCCAGGAGTACGCCGTGCTGGACCGGGTCGGGCGGCTCCAGCTGCCGCGTGAGTTCACCGAGCCGCTGGGCCTGGCGCACCGGGTGCGGCTGGTCCTGGAGGCCGACCACATCGAGGTGTGGCCGGACCGGGAGCAGCCGCGAGCGGACGGCGCCGGGGACTGAACGGGCCGGTCGAGGGTGTGGTGGACCGTCCGTCCCGCGACACGCGCTGACATGACGGATCATCAAGTCCTGTTCCGGCCAGGCCGTTTTGCAAAACCATTGCCGAACTCCGTTGACACGACCAGGCCGTGGCGTGTTGAGTCGTCGCCGCCCAGTACGGGCGCACCCTGCGGACTCCCTGTGCCGTCCACCGTTCCCACGACCGTGCGGCCCCCACCGCACAAGGGGTGATCTCGTCCATGCGTCACAGATTCCCGACCCGCTTGACCTTCGGCGCCGCGACCGCGGCCGTCCTGGGGCTGCTGGTCCCGCTCGCCCCCGCCGCTGCGGCGGCCGACTTCGACGGGGCGGCCGACTCCTCCCGGCACGGTGCGGCCTCGTACAAGCGGGTCGGCTACTTCATCCAATGGGGCATCTACGGCCGCAACTTCCACGTCAAGGACCTGCAGACCAGCGGCACCGCCGGCAAGCTGAGCCACATCAACTACGCCTTCGGCAACGTCGGTCCGGCCGGCACCTGCCAGATGGGCGGCCCCGGCTCCGACCCGTGGGCCGACTACACCCGCCCGGTCGGCGCGGCGGAGTCGGTGGACGGCGTCGCCGACACCGACGGGCAGGCGCTGGTCGGCAACTTCAACCAGCTGCGCAAGCTCAAGGCCGCGAACCCCGGCCTCAAGGTGATGATCTCGCTGGGTGGTTGGAGCGGCTCGGCGCACTTCTCGGACGCCGTGCGCACCGAGGCCGGCCGCAAGGCGCTGGTCTCCTCCTGCATCGACCTCTATCTCAAGGGCAACCTGCCCGTCGACGGCGCCCGGGGCGGCGCGGGCGCGGCGGCCGGGCTGTTCGACGGCGTCGACCTCGACTGGGAGTGGCCGGGCTCGGACGGCGCCGAGGGCAACGGCGTGCGCCCCGAGGACAAGCAGAACTTCACCAAGCTCGTCCACGAGTTCCGCACCCAGGCCGACGCGTACGGTCGCACGCTCAAGAACCGCAAGCACTTCGAGCTCAGCGCGTTCGTGCCCACCGCCCCCGCGAAGATCGACGCGGGCTTCGAAGTCTCCAAGATCATGCGGGACTTCGACTTCGTGAACCTCCAGGGCTACGACTTCCACGTCTCCGGCGAGAAGACCACCGGCCAGCAGTCCGCGCTGTACGCGCGGAACGACTTCAGCGTCGACCAGACCGTCAACGCCTGGCTGCGGCGCGGCGCCCCGGCGCGCAAGCTGGTCACCGGCATGCCGTTCTACGGCCAGGGCTGGACGGGCGTCACGGGCGGCGGCGACGGTCTCGGGCAGCCCGCCGCCGGTCCCGCCCCGGCGACCTGGGGGGCCGGCAGCGAGGACTACAAGGCGCTGAAGAAGCTCGCCGACTCCGGCACGTACAAGCTGTACCGGGGGCCGCGCAACGGGAACGCCTGGCTGTTCGACGGCACCACGCTGTGGACGTACGACGACGCGACGGTGCTGCGCACCAAGGCGGAGTACGTGCGCCGCGAGGGCCTCGGCGGGGCGATGATCTGGTCGCTGGACGGGGACACGCCGGACGGCGAGCTGATCACGGCGATCGACCGCGGGCTGAGCCGGCGCTGACGCGGCAGTTCGTCTTGTTCAGGCTCTGAACTCGGCGACATGGAGCCGTGGTTCGCGGCACAGATCGTGCTTCCAGCGGTCGGCGAACTGCGCGGTGAAGGCCCGGCGGGTGTGCGGCACCTCGTCCAGCCGGTCGAGGTGGTCCAGCACCCGCGGCGGTTCCCGTCCGGCCTCCACCCGGGCCCGCAGGCCGGCCCGGGCGAGCCGGACCGGCTCTCCGGCGGCGCAGGCCCGGAGCGGCCCGCCGGCCTGCCGGCTCGGCACGCGGACGCGGGCCCGTCCTGCTGGACGGGCCCGCGTCGGTGTGCTGGCCGGGCCGCTCGCGGCCCGGTCGCAGCGGGTGGCCTACTTGTTGATGCAGGTGTTGCCGAACGCCGGGTTGAGCAGCCCGATGATGTTGATCGAGTTGCCGCAGACGTTGACCGGGATGTGGACCGGGATCTGGATCTGGTTGCCGGACAGGACGCCGGGGGAGTTGGCGGCCACGCCCGAGGCGGACGAGTCGGCGACGGCGGTGCCGCCACCGGCCAGCAGAGCGGCGCCGACGAGAACACCGGCGGCGAGTGCGGTGCGAGTGCGCATGTCTCTCCTCAAGGGGTGAGTTGGCAGATCAGAGCACCAATCACACCGGTGAGGAGCACCGATTCCGCCGGATTGGTCGAATCGAGGGCGTGTCCGAGGCGCTCCCCGCGGGATATGTAGACCGGTCTGCATATTCGCGCGCGGAGGGTGGTTGGCGCGTTGGGGCAGGAAGTCGGATGGGCCGACTTCCTGCTCCGGTGGTGTCTTCTGCCTGTCGGTGTGTGGAGCGGTTTGCCTTCTCGCGCGGGGGAGGTGGGCGGGGTGTGGCGTGGAAAGTCGGGCGGGCCGACTTTCCACTCCGGGTGCGCGGTCTTGGCGGGCGCTATGTAGACCGGTCTGCATATTTGCGTGCGGAGGGTGGCCGGCGCGTTGGAGCAGGAAGTCGGGCGGGCCGACTTCCTGCTCCAGATATGTAGACCGGTCGGTATATTCCGCGGCGTGGTGGGTCAGGGGGTGGGTGGGAGGTCCTGTTCGGCCCAGATGGTCTTGCCCTGGCGGGTGTAGCGGCTGCCCCAGCGGGTGGTGAGCTGGGCTACCAGGTAGAGGCCGCGGCCGCCCTCGTCGGTGAGGCGGGCGCGGCGCATGCGGGGCTGGGTGGCGCTGGGGTCGGAGACCTCGCAGGTGAGGCGTTCGGCGCGGATGAGGCGGACGCCGACCGGGCCGCCCGCGTAGCGGATCGCGTTGGTGACCAGCTCGCTGAGCACCAGTTCGGTGGTGAACGTCAACTCCTCCAGCCCCCAGGCCAGCAGCTGCTCGGTGGCCGCCTCCCGGACCTGTGCGACCGCCGCCGGGTCCGCGTCCAGCGTCCAGCCCGCGGTGGCCTCGGGCGGCACCTCCCGGGTGCGGGCCAGCAGCAGGGTGACGTCGTCGGTGAGCCGGTGGGCCGGGAGGTCGGCGACGAGGTCCCGCCCGAGTTCCCGCAGCACCGCGCCGGCCGGCGGGACGGAGCCCTCCGGCGGGGCGGCCGCGGCGGCGAGCCGGTGGGACAGCTCGTCCATCCCCTCCCCCAGGTCGTCCGCGTAGCCGAGGAGCAGCCCGTCGGTGTAGAGCGCGAGCAGGCTGCCGGGCTCCAGTTCGACCTCGGTCACCTCGAACGGCAGCCCGCTCACGCCGAGCGGCGGTCCCGGCCGCAGCGGCACGTACGTCACCCGGCCGTCCGGTGCCGCGACGGCGGGTGGCGGGTGGCCGGCCGACGCCATCGCGCAGCGCCGCGACACCGGGTCGTACACCGCGTACACGCAGGTGGCGCCGAAGGGCACGGTCTGCTGGTCGTCCGGCGCGTCGTGGCCGCCGTCGGTCCACACGCCGTGGCCCACCGGGGGCCGGGAGGCCGCGGTCGCCCCGGCCCCCGCGCCGAGGCCGAGGCCCAGGCCGTCGCCGCCGGAACCGCCACCGCCGGAACCGCCACCGCCACCGCCGTCCTCGTCCTCCTCCGGCCGTTCGGCCTCCACCATCAGCTGGGCGACCAGGTCGTCGAGGTGGACCAGCAGTTCGTCCGGCTCCAGGTCGAGGTCGGCGAGCGTCCGGACGGCCGTCCGCAGCCGCCCCATGGTCGCGCTCGCGGCCAGCCCGTGCCCCACCACGTCCCCCGCGACCAGCGCGACCCGGGCGGAGGACAGCGGGATCACGTCGAACCAGTCGCCGCCGATCCCGCTCGCCGTGTCGGTGGGCAGGTAGACGCTCGCGGTGGAGACCGCGGTGGTCTCGGCCTGCGAGGGCGGCAGCAGGCTGCGCTGGAGTCCGACGGCGGCGCGGTGCTCGCGCGCGTAGCGGCGAGCGTTGTCCAGCGCGAGGGCCGCACGGTCGGCGATCTCGCGCAGCAGCTCCAGGTCGGCCGGCGGGTAGGGCGGCCGGTGCGGGGCGCGGTGGACGGTCACCCGGCCGAGCAGGCTGCCCCCGGCCCGCAGCGGGACGGTCATCGACGGGGGGAAGTCGGTGTGCGCGGTCTGCTCGCCGGGGTCGGCGTGCACGGCCACGCCGGTGGGCGGGGGCTCCGGCGCCGCCGGCCCCGTGGCCGCGACGGCGGTGCGGCGCAGCAGCACCCGGCCGTCCCGCCCCGGGGACGGCTCCCCGCCGGTGAACACGGCCTCGGCGACGTCGATCACCGCCAGATCGGCGAGCCCGGGCACCGCCCCGCCGTCCGCCCCGGCCGCCGCCCCGCCCTCCCGGGCCGGCGGGGCGAGGACGGCGGCCAGCTCCTCCGCCGTCCCGGTGACCGACAGCGAGCCGCCGACGGCCGCCGTGGCCCGGTGCAGCAGGGCGAGCCGTTCGCCGGACCGGTGCAGCTCGGTGACGTCGGTGAACAGCGCGGTCACCCCGATGACCTGCCCGTCCGGCGACTGCAGCCGGAACGCCGAGATCGCCATCACCGCGCCGCCGGCCGGGTCCTCGATGGTGCGGACGATCTCCTCGGCGCCGATCAGCGGCCGGCCGGTGCGCAGCACGTCCCGCAGCCCGCGCTCGACGGCGGCGGCGTCCCGCGCCTGGAGGAAGTCGCCGAGCCGCCGCCCGCGCAGGTCCGGCGGCAGGCCGCTGTAGGGGAGCAGATGGGTGTTGGTGCGCACGAGGCGCAGCCGCTCGTCGAAGACGGCCAGGCCGACCCGGTCCTGGAGGAACAGCTCGCGGGTGAAGGCCTGGTCCTGGCGCGAGCGGGCGATCAGCGAGGTGGGGGCGGCGAGCACGAAGTACCGCGGGGTGCCGGTGGGTTGTGCCCCCGACGGGTCGCCGTCGGCCTCGACGCCGTCGGCCTTGACGGGGTCGGCCCCGACGGGCGCGGTCAGCGGCAGCACCTGGAAGGACAGCGCGAGCCGTTCGCCGCGCCCCGAGCGCAGCACCGCCTCACCGGACCAGCCCTCGGCCCGCTGCTCCGCGCTCAGCTCGGACATCGCCGGCCACCCGGCGGGGTCGGCGAGCAGATCGTGCACGGGCCGGCCGTGGACCTGTGCGGCGTCGAGGGCGAGCAGCCGTTCGGCCTCCGGGGTCCAGCGGACGATGCGGCCGTCCGCGTCGAGCAGGGCGCCCATGGCGTCGACGACGAAGGGGGATCGGCCGCGGTGCAGGGCGTCCGCCGTGTCCATCCGGTCCGCTCCTCTCCGTCGGCGGGTTCGCTGCCGCGACCCCTCCATCATCCCCCGGCCCGCCGAGCCCGCCAGTTCCGCGCGGCACGAAGCGCGGCACCAGCCGCGGCACGAAGCGTGGCACGAAGCGTGGCACCAGCCGCCGCACGCGCCGCCGCACCAGGCGCCGCACGGGGGGGTTCTCGGGCGTTCGCTCTTATTGTAATCTCCGTCAATAAGCGGGCCTGCGGGCTCCCGCACAGGCCACGCACCTGACGGAGGCAGCCATGGCTCACCCGGCGGAACGCATCCCCGCCCGAACCCACACCGCGGCCGACGACGACGTCTCCAAGCGGCTCCTCGACTCCGCCGCGGCCCTCTCCTACGACCCGGCCGTCGAGATCGACTGGGACGCCCCGCTCCCGCCCGGGCAGTACGGGCTCAACCCGGAGTGGAGCACCCTCTACGGCACCGCGCTCTGGACGGAGATGACCGAGGAACAGCGGGTCACCCTCACCCGCCACGAGGTCGGCTCGATCATGACCACCGGCATCTGGTTCGAGATGATCCTGCAGCAGATGGTGCTGCGCGACCAGTACCTCAACAATCCGGCCAGCGCCGAGTTCCGCTTCGCGCTCACCGAGATCGCCGACGAGTGCCGCCACTCGATCATGTTCGCCCGCGCCTGCGAGAGGATGGGCGTCCCCCAGTACAAGCCGAGCCGGGTCATCGCCCAGGCCGGGCGCGCCTACAAGGCCCTCGCCCGCGGCGAACTCGCCTACGGCGGAATCCTGGTGGCCGAGGAGGTGCTGGACGTCATGCAGCGCGACTGGATGCGCGGCGAGAACGTCCTCGACATCGTCCGAGGGACGTCCCGGATCCACGTGGTCGAGGAGTCCCGGCACATGAAGTTCGCCCGCCAGGAGATCCGCGAGCGGCTGCGCGGGGCCGGCACCCTGCGCCGGCGCAACGCCGCCTTCGGCATCGCGGCCGGCGCCTACGTCATCGTCACCAGCATGGTTCACCCGTCCGTGTACAAGGCCGCCGGGCTGGACGTCGGACGGGCGCTCGCCGAGGTCCGGGCCAGTGAGCACCGCCGGGCCATGATGCGCACCAGCAGCCGCCACCTGATGGCGTTCCTCGCCGAGAACGGCCTGCTCACCGGCGCGGCGGCCAAGCTCTACCGGCGCATCCACATGCTCTGAGCAGCCCCGAGACCCCGCCCCCGGACCCCACGCAGCGAGGACCCCACCCCCGCCATGGCCTACGCGATCACCCGCACCTGCTGCAACGACGCCTCGTGCGTGTCCGTCTGCCCCGTCAACTGCATCCACCCCACCCCCGACGAGCCGGACTTCGGCCGCACCGACATGCTGTACATCGACCCGGCCGCCTGCATCGACTGCGGCGCCTGCGCGGACGCCTGCCCGGTCGACGCCGTCTTCCCCGTCGACCGACTGACGGGGCCCGACGCGGTCTACGGCGAGCTCAACCGCGACTGGTTCCGCGACCACCCCGCCGACCACGCCTGGGGCGCGCCCGTCTTCCCCCGCAGCCTGCCCGCCGGCCTCGACCTCGGGGCCGGGCCGCTGCGGGTCGCCATCGTCGGCACCGGGCCGTCCGCGAGCTACACCGCGCAGGCGCTGCTGCGCTCCACCGGCGCCGAGGTCACCATGATCGACCGGCTGCCGGTGGCGGGCGGACTGCTGCGGCACGGGGTCGCCCCGGACCACCAGTCGACCAAGCGGATCGCCGAGAGCTTCGCCTCCGTCTTCCACGACCCGCGGCTGCGGGTCCACCTCAACGTCGAGGTCGGCACCGACCTCGGCCACGCCGAACTCGCCGCCCACCACCACGCGGTGGTGTACGCGGTCGGGGCCGCCGCCGACCGCCGGCTCGGCGTGCCGGGGGAGGACCTGCCCGGCAGCCTGCCCGCCATCACCTTCGTCCGCTGGTACAACGCCGAACCGACGGTGCCGGCCGACGCGGTCGCCCTCGACGGTGCGCCGGGCGGCGGCGCCGAGCGGGCCGTGGTGATCGGCAACGGCAACGTCGCGGTCGACATCGCGCGGATCCTGCTCACCGACCCGGACCGGCTCGCCGCCACCGACATCGCCGACCACGCGCTCGCCGCGCTGCGCCGCAGCCCGGTGCGCGAGGTCGTCCTGCTCGCCCGGCGCGGGCCCGAGCACGCCGCCTGGACCGCGCCCGAGTTCCTCGCCCTCACCCGGCTCCCGGGCGTCGACGTCGTGGTGGACGACCACCCGGAGGTCCGCGCCGCCCTGGCCGCGGCCCCCGAGGGGTCGGGCACGGCGCTGCTCGCCGGCCTCCCGCTGGAGCGCGTGGACGGTGCCGCCCCGCCCCGGCCCGGCCGGCGGATCGTGCTGCGCTTCCACGCCGTGCCCGCCGAACTCCTCGCCGACGAGCACTCCGGCCGGGTCGGGGCGGTCCGCCTGGCCGGCGCAGGCGACCTGCCGCGCACCGACGACCTGCCGCCCGCCGGCGACGTGCTGCGCACCGCGCTGGTCGTCCGCTCCATCGGCCACCGCGGCGTCCCCGTCCCCGGACTGCCCTTCGACGACACCGCCGGCGCCGTCCCGCACACCGGCGGACGCGTCCTCGACCCGGCCACCGGCCGGCCGCTGCCCGGCACCTACCTGGTCGGCTGGGCCAAACGCGGCCCCTCCGGCGGCATCGGCGCCAACCGCGCCTGCGCCGAGGAGACCGTCCACGCCCTCCTGGACGACGCCGTCGCCGGCGCCCTGCCCGTGCCCTCCGGCGACCGCAGGTCCTTCGACCGCCTGGTCCGCACCCGCCGCCCCGACGCCCTCGGCCTGCGCCAGCTGCGCGCCATCGACCGCGCCGAACGCGCCCGCGGCGAGGCCACCGGCCGCCCCCGCGTCAAACTCCCCACCGTCCCCGCCCTCCTCGCCGCCGCCCGCCGCTGAGGCGGGGGCGGGGGCGGGGGCGACGCAGGGCCGCTCAGGGCCCGGCGAGCAGGAGCGCGACCCGGGGCGTCATCCCGGGTGCCGCGTCATCCCCCGGGAGGGCGACGACGCTACCGGAGACGTCGCCCCCGGAGGTGCAGCGACGCCCCGGCTCCGGGTCGCGCCGGATGCTGCGGCGGGCCGAACGGCGTCGTCGAGGAGGACCGGCACGAGGTCAGGCGCCCAGGTCAGGCGATCAACTCCTCCCACTCCGGGAAGAGTTCGCCCACCGGCGTGCCCGGCCGGTCGAAGGCGGTCCGCAACGCGTGCCCGATCTCGGGGACGGTCCGCAGGTGCAGCAGCTGCCGCCAGCCCTTGAGGTAGTCCCGGATCTCGTGCAGGGGCACGTCCTCGATCTCGGCGGTGAAGCGTTCGAGATCGGGGCCGGCGAGGGTCCCGCGGAACTCGCGGATGGTTCGCGGGCCCTCCGACGGCAGGCGGGGCTGGACGGGGTGAGCACTCACGGCGGTGCCTCGCTTCGGCCGCAACGGGATGGTGCTGCGAACCTACCGCCGGGCCACGCGGGGCCACGCCCGAGCCGAGTAAGTCGGATGGTCCGCTCTTCGGCCGAACGGCCCTCAGCTGAAGAGGGCGCCGAGATCGAGGAGGGTGATGAGGTAGGTGTCGGTGGCCGGGTCGTGGGCGTGGAGGAGAGCGGTGCGGCCGGCCGGGACGGCGGGGTCGCCGGTCGGGGTGCGGACGGCGAGGAGGGCGGGGGAGCCGTCGTCGGTGGCGGTCTCGGCCCAGCCGGAGACGGTGGTGGCGCCGCCCGGGAGGACGGTGCAGACGCGGCCGACCAGGGGGAAGGGTTCGGAAGCGAGCAGATCCCCGGGCAGGTCGTCGGGCAGCTCCCCGGAGGCGGCGTCGATGTGGGGATCGGCGCCGCACCCCCCGCTCCGGGTGCCGGTGGGGCGGCCGACGCCGTGCCCCCCGGACACGACGTCGGCTCCGAGCCCGCTGAGCAGGGCCAGTAGCCAGTACTCGGCGGTCACCACCAGGGTCGGAAAGCCCGGTGCGGCCTTGAATTCCCCCCGCATCCGCCCGCGCCCCCTGACTTTCCGTCCGGCGCCGGACCCCCCGGGCGCCGTGGTGATCCTGTCAGGAGGGAAGCGTTCGCACACTGCCAGGATCCGGCAATCTTGACGGTGTTTTGACACCTGAAAATATCCGGAAACCGTAAGCAACGCGGGGCCCGCTGAAACGTTCAATATGGCACGGTCGCGCTATGAAACCGTCAAATCCGGAGCGGCTGGTCCGGCCAGTCGAGCAGCCGCGCGCCCATCACGGCGGTCTCCAGGGTGTAGCGGTGCAGCGCGTCCGCAGGGTCGTACCCGGTCAGGTCGCGGATGCGCTCCAGCCGGTAGCCGAGCGCGCGCACGCTCAGGCCGAGCCTCCGCGCGGTCTCGGCGTTCACGTACCCGGCCTCGGCCTGGACGGTGATGGTCTCCAGCAGCGGGCGGGCGCCGCCGCGCGCCGCGGTGAGCGGGCCGAGCACGGTGCGCACCAGGTCGGCCATGGCGGCCCGGTCCCGCATCAGCACCGGGAAGACCAGCAGCTCCTCCGCGCGCAGCCGCTGCGCGGGCAGCTCCAGCCGCTGCGCGTACTCCAGCGTGCCGAGCGCCTCCTCGTAGCTGCGGACGATGCCGCCGGTGCCGGCGTGCCGGCGGCCGGTCGCCACCCGTTGCGCGGGTAGGTACCCGGCGCCGGGCCGCAGGGCGAGGTCGGTGAAGGCGGTGAGGACGGCCTGCTCGCCGTCGGAGGCGATGCAGACCAGCCGCCCGTCGCGGACGGCCAGCAGCAGGGTGCGGTCGTCGTAACGGCCGGTCAGCTCGCGCAGCACCCGGTGCGCGGCGGGCGCGCCCTCCAGGTAGGGCTCGGTGGCGACGGCGACCGCGACGGTGTACCCGGCGGCCAGCCGCAGGCCGAACCGCTCGGCGCGCTCGGCGAGCCGGCCGAAGTCGGAGCGGCCGTGCAGCAGGTCGTTGACCAGCTCGCGCCGGTTGGCCTCCTCCTGGCGCACGGCCATCCGCTGGGCGCGCTCGTGGCCCTCGCCGAGGGCGCCGAGGGCGGCCTGGATGGCGGCGAGCAGGGCGTCGCCGGTGCGCCGCAGCTCGGCGGCGGTGGCGGAGCCGGGGCCGGGGAGGTGCTGCCAGGCGGCGCGGGTGGCGCCGAGGCAGGAGCCGACGAGTTCGCGCAGGCCGTGGCCGGCCTCGGCGCCGCGTTCGCCGAGCTCGCGCAGCCGCTCCAGCTCGGCGCGGCGCAGCAGGCGGCCGGTGCGGGAGACGTCGGTGAGCAGGTCCAGGCAGTGGTGGGCCAGCTCGCTGGGGATGTCGGGTGCGCCGGTTCCGTTGGCCACCGTCATGTCGTCGTGTCCCGCCCCGGTCCGTCGGTGTGGTCCGGCCGGCCGGCGTGCCCGCCGGTCGGCCGATCGGCTGTTCTGGCTGGTCAGCCGACGTGGTCCGGCGCTGGTCGGGCTGTCGGTTGCTCAGGCCGCGCATGCTACCGGGTCGGCGGAGTCGGCGGACCCACCGTCCCGCCGCGCCGACGGCGGCTACGAGGTCAGCGGCCGGTGGCAGGCGACGGTCCGCCCGGGCGCCACCTCGCGCAGCCGCGGCACCTCGCTCGCGCACCGGTCGTCGGCGAACGGGCAGCGGGTGCGGAACCGGCAGCCGGACGGCGGGTCGAGCGGGGAGGGCGGGTCGGCGGGGACGAGGCCGGTGTCGCCGAGCGGGCGGCCGGGCTCGGGGACGGCGGCCAGCAGGGCGGCGGTGTAGGGGTGGGCGGGCGCGGCGAGCACCTCCTCGGTGGGGCCCTGCTCGCAGAGCCGGCCGAGGTGGAGCACCGCGACGTCGTCGCTGACGGCGCGGACCACACCGAGGTCGTGCGAGATGAACAGGCTCGCCAGGCCGCGTTCCTCGGTGAGCCGGCGCAGCAGGTTGAGCACGGTGGCCTGGGCGGAGACGTCGAGGGCGGAGACGGCCTCGTCGGCGATCAGCACCCGCGGCTCGGCGGCGAGCGCGCGGGCGATGGCGACCCGCTGGGCCTGGCCGCCGGAGAGCTGGGCGGGGCGCCGGTCGCCGAACAGCGCGACCGGCAGGCCGACGGCCTCCAACTGCTGGTCGACCACGGCCGCGCGGTCGACCGACGGGTCCGGGTGGGCGTCCAGCGGTTCGGCGACGAGGTCGCGCACGGTGCGGCGCGGGTTGAGCGAGGAGACCGGGTCCTGGAACACCATCTGCATCCGGGGGCGCAGCGCCCGCAGCGCGCGGGGGGAGAGGCCGGCGAGGTCGGTGCCGTCCAGGGTGACGGTGCCGGTGGTGGGTGGGGGCAGCCGCAGCAGGGCCTTGGCGATGCTGCTCTTGCCGGAGCCGGACTCGCCCACCAGGGCGAGGGTGCGGCGTTCGCGCAGGGTCACGTCGACGCCGCTGACGGCGTGCAGCGGGCCGGAACGGGTGCGGTGGACCACGGACAGTCCGGTGGCCCGCAGCACCACGGGGGTGTCCACGGCGTCCACGGCGGACGCGCCGGACGGGGCGGATGCGGCGTCCACGCCGGACGGGGCGGATGCGGCGTCCACGCCGGACGGGGCGGACGGGGCGTTCGGGGTGCGGGTCATGCGGCGTTCTCCTCGACCGTCGGCACGGACACGGACACGGGCGCGGCCGACGGGGTGAGCGGGAAGTGGCAGGCGGCCGTGTGCCCGGCCCCGGCCCGGTGGAGCGGCGGAGCGTCCGTCGAGCAGACCGCCTCGGCGCGCTCGCAGCGCGGCGCGAACGGGCAGCCGGGCTGCGGCCGGGAGAGGTCCGGCGGCGAGCCGGCCACGGCGGGCAGGGTGCGGCGCAGCGGCCCGGTGACCCGGGGCACCGAGCGCAGCAGCGCGGCGGTGTACGGGTGGGCGGGGGTCCCGGTGACGGCCTCGGTGGGGCCGGTCTCGACGACCCGTCCGCCGTACATCACGGCGATCCGCCGGGCGCGGCCGTAGAGCAGGCCGATGTCATGGGTGATCAGCAGGGTGGCCAGGCCCCGGGTCTCGCGGTGCCGGTCGAGCAGGTCGAGCACGGTGCGCTGGACGGTGACGTCGAGCGCGGTGGTGGGCTCGTCGGCGAGCAGCAGGGCGGGGGAGCCGGCCAGTGCGGCGGCGATGCCGACGCGCTGGCGCAGGCCGCCGGACAGCTCGTGCGGGTAGGCGCGGGCGCGCCGGGCCGGGTCGGGGACGTCGACGGCGGCGAGCAGTTCGGCGGCGGTGCGCAGCCGTTCCCGGCGCGGCATCCGGCGGCGGTTGGTGAGCGCCTCGGTGACCTGGTCGGCGATCCGGACGACCGGGTTGAGCGAGGTCATCGGGTCCTGGTGGACCATCGCGACGCCGGTGCCGAGCAGTTCGGCGCGCCGGGCGGCGGTGGCGGTGAGCAGGTCCTCGCCGTTCAGCAGCACCGAGCCGGTGGCGGTGGCCCGGGTGGTGCGCGGGTGGACGCCGAGCACGGTGCGGGCCAGCACCGACTTGCCGGAGCCGGACTCGCCGACGACGCCGAGGCACTCGCCGGCGCCTATGGCGAGGTCGATGCCGTGCAGCACGTGCAGCGTCCGGCCGTCGGGGGTGTGCAGGGTGGTGTCGAGCGAACGGACCTCCAGAACCGGCGGGGTCATCCTCGCCCTCCCTTCGAACGCAGCTGCTCGCCCAGGTAGTTGAGGGCGAGGACGGTCAGGCAGAGCACCGCCGCCGGGGCGAGCGAGATCCACGGGGCGCTGCCGAGCGTGGTGCGGCCCTCGGCGATGATGCCGCCCCAGGAGGGCTCCGGCGGGCGGAGCCCGAAGCCGAGGAAGCTGAGCGAGCCCTCGGCGACGATGGCGACGGTGGTGGCGGTGAACGCGAAGGTGAGCGCGGCCGGCGCGACGTGCGGGACCACCTCGCGGCGCAGGATGCGCAGCGGCGAGGTGCCGATCATCCGGGCGGCCTGGACGAAGCCGCGCTCGCTGAGCGACAGCACGACGGCGCGCACCACCCGGGTGAAGTGCGGCACGGTGAACAGGCCGATCAGCGCGCCGATCAGGGTCAGGCTGGGCCCGCGCAGCGAGACCGCGATCATCACCAGGATCAGGGTGGGGACGGACATCAGCAGGTCGGCGGCGAATCCGATCACCTTGTCGACCGGGCCGCGGAACCAGCCGGCCGCCACGCCGAGCGCCCCGCCGCCGAGCAGGCCGACGGCGATGGTCAGCCCGGCGACGGTGAAGGAGGCGCGGGCGCCGGCCACGGTCCGCTGCAGGACGTCGCGTCCGGCGGCGTCGGTGCCCAGCCAGTGGCCGGGGCCGGGGGCGGCGGCGGGGTGGGCGAAGTCGCCGTGCAGCGGGTCGAAGCCGGGCAGCAGCGGGAACAGCAGGGCGGCGAGCGCGACGACGGCCAGCCAGCCGCAGGCGGCCAGCACCCCGGCGGACGGGCGGCGGCGCGCCGCCGCCCTGCGCGGTGCGGCGGCGGCGGTAGTGGTGGGGGTGGGTGCGGGGGCGGTGGGGGCGGGGACGGTCTCAGCGGCGCTCATCGGCGATCCTCGGGTCGATCGTGCGGTACAGCAGGTCCACGGCGAAGGTGGCCGCCACCACGGCGACGGCGCTGACCACCACCACCCCCTGCACCACCGGGAAGTCGCGACCGTTGATCGCCCCGGAGACCAGGGTGCCGACGCCGGGCACCGCGAACAGCGACTCGACCAGCACCGAGCCGCCGAGCGAGGTCCCGATGCCGATCCCGACCATGGTGACCAGCGGCAGCGAGGAGGGCCGCAGCGCCCGGCGCAGCAGCAGTCGCGTGGTGCCCATGCCGCGGCTGCGGGCGGCGGCGATGTAGGTCTGGTCGAGGGTGTCGAGCAGCTGGCCGCGCAGGGCGCGGGTGAAGACGGCGGCCTCGGTGAGGCCGAGGGTGAGCGCGGGCAGCACCAGGTGGCGCAGGTTCTCCAGCGGGTCCTCGGTGAACGGGGTCCAGCCGGTGGCCGGCAGGATCCGCAGCTGGACGGCGGTGAGCCAGATCAGCACCAGGCCGAGCACGAAGCCGGGCACGGCGAGCCAGACGAACGCGCCGGCGGTGGCGATCCGGTCGACCGCGCCGCCCGGCCGCCAGGCCGACCACAGCGCGACCGGCAGGGCCAGGCCGAGCGCCACCACCTGGGCGGCGACGAACAGTTCGAGGGTGACCGGGATCCGGTCGGCGAGCTCGGTGGTGACGGCGACGCCGGTGGACAGCGAGTGGCCGAGGTCGCCGTGCAGGGCGTCGCCGAGCCAGCGCCAGGCGGCGGCGAGCACGTTCTCGTCCAGGCCGAGCTTGGCCTCGTACGCGGCGATCTGCTCCGGCGTGGCGGTGGGGCCGAGCGCGGCGAGGGCGGGGGAGCCGGGCATGAGGTGCGGCAGGGAGAGCGCCGCGACGGTGACCAGCAGGAGCACCGCGGCGGCCCGTCCGAGCCGTCCGGCGGTGCGTCCCGCCGTGCGGAGTGCGGTGGGCGTCACTTCTTCACCCACAGCAGGGCCGGGGAGACGTTGATGACGGTCCGCCGGGAGACGTCCGGCAGGCCGCCGATCTTGGTGGAGGCCAGGAAGCCGGTCCGGTTCTCGGTCAGGAAGATCATCGGGGCGTCGTTGACGACCTCCTGCGCGGCCTCCTGGTAGGAGCGGGCGCGCTGGGCCGGGTCGACGGTGGCGCGCCCGGCGGCGATCGCCTGGCCGGCCTTCGGGTTGTTCCAGCCGGTGAAGTTGTAGGGGGCGTCGGGCATGTAGAGGCTGGCCAGCGCGGTGTCGGTGTCGCCGAACATGCTGGTGATGAAGTCCATCACCTGGAACTTGCGCTGGAACATCGCGGTGCCCAGGCCCGCCGCGTCCAGCGGCTTGATGGTCATCTTCACCCCGACCTCGGCGAACATCTGCTGGAGCACGGTGGCCCGCTGCTGGCCCTCGGGGCGGCCGTCGACGAGGTACTCGAAGGAGAGGTCGGGGTGCCCCGCCTCGGCGAGCAGGGCGCGCGCCTTGGCCGGGTCGTGCGCGGGGTAGCCGGAGGTGTCGCCGGCGGCCCGGTAGGGGGAGGCGGAGCCGATCGGGCCGTCCGAGACCTTGCCCTGGTCGAGGTAGACGACCTTCTCGACGGCCGAGCGGTCCACCGCGTACTGCAGCGCCCGGCGGACCCGCGGGTCGTCGAAGGGGGCGGCCTTGGTGTTGAACAGCACGGTGGAGGTGGAGCCGGGGCCGGTGGCCGCGCGCAGGCCGTCGCCGGCGGCCTGCTTGAGCTGGGAGGGGGTCTCGGTCCAGATGAGGTCGGCGTCGCCGGAGCGCAGCGACTGGTAGCGGCTGTCGACGTCCGGCAGCACCTTGTAGACGAGCTTGTCGGCGTGGCCCTTGGCACCCCAGTAGGAGGGGTTGCGGACGAGGGTGGCGGAGACGCCCGGCTGCACGCTCTCCACCGTGTAGGGGCCGGAGCCGACGGCGGGGGTGTCGGCGCCGGCGGGCGCCTCCGAGATGTAGCCGAGGGAGCGGGTGAACAGGCTGGGGAAGGCGGCGTTGGGGGACTTGAGGGTGAAGCCGACGGAGGTCGGGGAGTTCACCGCCATGGCGCCGATGGTGGCGGCGTCGGTGGCGCAGGCGCACTTGGCCTCGGGCTTGGCGAGCCGGTTGATGTGGTCGATCACGGCCTGCGCGTCGAGCGGCTTGCCGTCGCTGAAGGTGACGCCCTCGCGCAGCTCCAGCGTCCAGGCGGTGGCGTCGGCGTTCGGGGTGAAGGCCTTGGCCAGGTAGGGCTGGACGGCGCCGTTGTCGCCGTTGACCATCAGCGGGTCGTAGAGCGCGTTGGCCAGGATCATCATCGGCATCGAGGTGAGGCCGGTCTCGGCCGGGTCGAGCTTGGCGAACGGGCGGTCGAGGCCGATTCTCAGGGTGCCGCCGTCGACGGCGGGGCCGTCGTCCTTGGCCGCGGAGGTGGCCGCGCCACCGCCGCCGGAGACCGTGTCGTCGGACGTCGAGCAGGCGGAGGCGGTGAGGGCGAGGGCCGCCGTGCAGACCGTGGACGCCAGGACGAGCGTGTGCCGCTTCATGATTCCTCGGAGGGTTCGGGGCTATGGGGGGAGGGGGGAAGACCGGCGGCCGCAGCCGGACCGGTGGCCGCCGGATCACAGCCTTTGGAAGTGGCACAACTGCCAACTGGCACTTGTGCAAACTTTGCATGACGAACTGACGACGACTTGGCGCGCGGCTTGAGCGGGCCGCGCCACGCGTGATTCGGTACGACTACGGCCGTGCACGGCAGATCAGTTGACGAGGGGCGAGCAGGTATGCAGGGGCAGGGGACGGACACCGTGGCGGAGCCCGGGCTGCGCGACCGCAAGCGGGCGCGGACCAGGCAGGCCATCCGTACGGCGGGGCTCGACCTCTTCGAGGAGCAGGGCTTCGAGGGCACCACGGTGGACCAGATCTGCCGCCGGGCCGACGTCGCCCACCGCACCTTCTTCCGCTACTACGAGTGCAAGGAGGCGCTGCTCTTCGGCATGGACTTCGGCGCCGCCGTCCTGGACGCCTTCGCCGCGGCGCCCGCCGAGCTCGACCTCTGGGGCGCTTTCGGCCACGCCGTCGCCACCACCGACGGGCAGTTGGAGGAGCCTGCCGAGCATTCCGCGCGGCGCCGGGCGCTGCGGCGCTCGTTCGTCGAGATCCGCAGCGTGCGCGACTTCGCGCTGGTCATGATCGACGCGTTCTCGCAGCGGGCGGGGGCGATCGCGGCCGAGCGGCTGGGCGTGGACCCGGCCGTCGACCTGCGGCCGCAGGCGCTCGCGGCGCTGCTCGCGGGCATGACCAGGCGCCGGGTCCTCGACGGGGACGAGATGCGCTCGCTGCAGGAGTGGGCGGAGGCGTTCCGGGCGCTGCTGAGGCGGTTCGACGCGCCGGCCCCGGCGGGAGCCGTCCGGTGAACGCCTACCGCACCGGCCCCGATCCGCCGCCCGGCTCGCGGTAGTGCAGCACGAACCGCGCGCTGCTGCCGTCGATCCGCCGCCGCACGTACAGCGCGGGCGTGCCGTCCGGCGTGCAGCTGACGCCCTCGCGGACCAGGAGCGCGGTGCCCGGCGGCACCCCGAGCAGCTCCGCGTCGGCGAGGTCCGCGCCGACCGCGCCGAACGCCCGCCAGTCGTACTCCAGCTCCACCCCGGCCGCCCGGGCCAGGTCGAGCACCATGTTGCCGGGGCGGCCCGGCCGCAGCAGCTCGGCCGGCAGCGGCCCGGACGGCACCCAGTAGCTGCTCACCACCCGGGGCCGGCCGCCCAGGCGGATCACCGTGTCCACCCGGGACAGCTCCTCGGGGGCGCGTCCCAGCCGGTGGGCCGCCTCGTCGTCCTCGGTGGAGCCGGCCACCGGCGCCACGGCCACCACGAACTCGCCGTCCTGCGCCGCCTCGGGCGCGTCCGTTCCGAGCGGCAGCCCGGTGTGCACGCTGCCGAGGTCGAACCGCTGGCTGCGCGGGTCGACCGCGATCGACACCCGCACCGCCGGCGGGCGGACGAAGGTCCCCACGCCCCGGCGGATCTCCAGCACCGCGGCCCGTTCCAGCTCGGCCACCGCCTGTCGGACGGTCAGCCGGTTGACGCCGAACTCGGCGCTCAGCTCCGGCTCGCTGGGCAGCCGGGAGCCCGCCGGGTACGTCCCGGCGTCGATGCGCTCCTGGAGCTGCCGGGCCAGCCGGCGGTACAGCGGGGTCTCGGTTCGGTGCGTCGCCACGCGCCAGATCCTACGGAGCCGGGTGGCGGCTTCCGCCCCCGGTTGTCCGGAAGTTCATCTCGCCGTCGCTTGCCCGGCGCCCCACTTGCCAGGTAGACATCTAGACGTCTAGATGTCTCGCCTCCATCGTCGTCCTCCACCGTCATCCCCACCCCCGTTCTCCCGCACCGAAAGGCCCCCGCCGTGACCCTGGTCAACTTCCGCGACCCCGCCGCCCTCGCCGACCCCGAGGGCCGCTGGATCCGCCCCGGCGTGCTCCACCGCTCCGCCCAGCCGTACCCGGCCGACGACGCCTCGATCGTCGAGCAGCTGAACGCCGCCGGCATCCGCACGATCATCGACCTGCGCGGCGAGATCGAGGCGGAGGACACCGACTGGGCGCAGTCCCTGGCCGCCGGCATCGAGGTGGTCGCCGCCCGCGTCCAGCCCACCGACCGGAGGCTGGAGGCGGCCATGAAGGACATGACCACCGACGAGGACCTCGGCGCCTTCTACGTGCTGATGGCGGAGTCCGCCCCCGAGGCGGTCAAGCTCGCCGTCGAGGCCGCCACCCGTCCCGGCGGCGTGCTGGTGCACTGCGCCGCCGGCAAGGACCGCACGGGCTGGCTGACCGCCCTGCTGCTCGACCTGCTCGGCGTCCCCGCCGAGGAGATCGTCGCCGACTACGCCCGCACCACCGCGGCGCTGCCGCAGATCTGGGCGAACCTGGCCGAGCGCAACCGCGCCGCCCTGAACGACCACGCGGCGGGCACCTTCGTCGTCCCCCGCCCGCTGCTGGAGGCCCCGGCCGGCGCGATGGTCGCCTTCCTCGACCTCGTCCAGGCCCGCTACGGCGGCACCGAGGGCCTGCTCGCCCACTGCGGAGTGGACGCCGCGACCGTCGAGGCCTTCCGCGCCAGGGCCGCCGCGACCACCGCCGAGGTGACGGCATGAGGACCCCGCTGCACCACACCGACGGCACGCCGTTCCGCGACCTCAACCACAACGGCACCATGGAGCCCTACGAGGACCCGCGGCTGCCCGTCGAGGAGCGCGTCGAGGACCTCCTCGCCCGGATGACCCTGGAGGAGAAGGCCGCGCAGATGCTGCACGGCCGGATGCTCCCCGGCAACCAGGGCCCCTTCCCGTCCGGCGACCACCTCATCACCGAACGCGGCCTCACCGCCTTCGGCATGATGGCCGTCCCCGACGCCCGCACGATGGCCGAGTGGAACAACCACGTCCAGGACCTCGCCGCCGCGAGCCGCCTCGGCATCCCGGTCACCCTCGCCTCCGACCCCCGGCACGGCTTCACCACCAACCCCGCCACCGCCTTCGCGGGCGGCGGCTTCTCGGTCGGCCCCGAGCCGATCGGCCTCGGCGCCACCGACGACCCGGAGCTGGTCGAGGAGTACACCGCGCTGATCGGCCGCGAGCTGCGCGCCGTCGGCATCCGGGTCGCCATCCACCCGATGGCCGACCTCGCCACCGAGCCGCGCTGGGCGCGGATCAGCGGCACCTTCGGCGAGGACCCCGAGCGCGTCTCCCGGATCATCGCCGCCTACATCCGCGGCCTCCAGGGCGAGCGGATCGGGCCGGACAGCGTCGCCTGCATGACCAAGCACTTCCCCGGCGGCGGCCCGCAGCACCGGGGCGAGGACTCGCACTTCGCGGCCGGCCGGAGCCTGGTCTACCCGGGCGGCGCCCTCGATCAGCACCTGCGCCCCTTCGCGGCCGCGTTCGAGGCCGGCACCGCGCAGATCATGCCCGCCTACGCGATCCCGTCCGGCTCCGGACTCGGCGAGGTCGGCGCCAACTTCAACCACGACGTCATCACCGGCCTGCTGCGCGGCACGTACGGCTTCGACGGCGTGGTGTGCACCGACTTCAACGCCATCACCGGGATGGAGATCCCCGGCCTCGTCAGCCTGCCGCCGCGGCACTGGGGCGTCGAGGAGCTGTCGGTGCCCGAGCAGGTCGCGATGACCCTGCACGCGGGGGCCGACCAGCTCGGCGGCGAGACCGACCCCGAGCTGATCCTCGGCGTGGTCCGCTCCGGCGCCGTCACCGAGGCCCGCCTCGACGAGTCCGTCCGCCGCATCCTGCGCGACAAGTTCCGGCTCGGCCTGTTCGACGACCCGTACGTGGACGTCGAGGCCGCCGCCGCGCTGGTCGGCGCCCCGGCCGGCCGTGAGCTCGGCCGCACGGTCCAGGCCCGCTCGCTGGTCCGCCTCGCCGGGCAGCCGCTGAGCGGCGGGCGGATCTACGTCGAGGGCGTGGACGCCGAGGTCGCGGCCCGCTACGGGACGCTCGTCGAGCGCCCCGAGGACGCCGATGTCGCGGTCGTCCGCCTCGCCACGCCGTACGAGAAGCGCGAGGGGATGCTGGAGCGGCACTTCCACACCGGCACCCTGGAGTTCGAGCCCGCCGAGGCCGCCAGGATCACGGCGCTGGCCGACACCGTCCCCACCGCCGTCGTCGTCCTGCTCGAACGCCCCGCCGTGCTGACCCCGTTCGCGCCCCACGCGGCCCTGCTGGTCGGCGAGTTCGGCGCGGCCGACGAGGTCGTGCTGGACGCGGTGTTCGGCCGCACCCCGATGACCGGCACGCTCCCGTTCGACCTGCCCCGTTCGGACGCCGCGGTCGAGGCCTCCCGCGAGGACGTGCCCTTCGACACGGCGGACCCGCTGTTCCTCTCCGGCCACCCCACCACCCCGCGCGAGGTGATCGCATGACCAGCCACGAGGCGCTGCCCGAGGGCTTCCTGTTCGGAGCCTCGACCGCCGCCCACCAGATCGAGGGCAACAACACCACCAGCGACTGGTGGGCCTTCGAACAGCGCACCGGCTCGTTCCTCCCCGAGCCGAGCGGCGACGCCGCCGACAGCTTCCACCGCTGGCCCGAGGACATGGACCTGCTCGCCGGACTCGGCTTCAACGCCTACCGGTTCAGCATCGAGTGGGCCCGCATCGAGCCGGTGCGCGGGCGCTTCTCGCGGGCCGCGCTGGCCCACTACCGGGCCATGGTGGAGGGCGCGCTGGCCCGCGGCCTCACCCCGGTGGTGACGCTCCAGCACTTCACCCTGCCGCAGTGGTTCGCCGAGGCCGGCGGCTGGCTCGCCCCCGACGCGGCCGAGCTGTTCGCGCGGTACGCCGCCACCGCCGCCGCCGAGGTGCTCGACGGCGTCCGGTACGTGGCCACCGTCAACGAGCCGAACATCCTCGCCCGGATGCACTCCATCAGGCAGCGGGTCACCGAGGGCGGCGCCGCCGAGGGCGACATCGACCGGATCGAGCCCGGCGAGGACATCACGCAGGCGCTGGTGCGGGCCCACCGCGCGGCGAGCGCCGCGCTGCGCGAGGCCGATCCCCGCCTGCTGACCGGTTGGACGGTCGCCAGCCTCTGCTTCTACCCCGTGGAGCCCGGCGCCGAGGCCACCGTCGCGGCCCTCGCCCGCCGACGGGAGGACGTCTTCACCGAGGCCGCCCGCGGTGACGACTGGATCGGCGTACAGGCCTACACCCGCGCGCCGGTCGGCGTCGACGGCCCGGTCCCGGTCGCCGACGGCGTCCGTACCACCATCAAGGGCTGGGAGTACTACCCGCAGGCGCTCGGCGAGGCCGTCCGCCGCACCGCCGCGCTGGTCGGTCCGGACATGCCCCTGCTGGTCACCGAGAACGGCATCGCCACCGCCGACGACACCGAGCGGATCGCCTACACCACGGAGGCCCTGGCCGGCCTCGCCGCCGCCCTGCGCGACGGCGTGGACGTCCGCGGCTACCTGCACTGGAGCCTGCTCGACAACTACGAGTGGGGCTCCTACCGGCCGACCTTCGGCCTGGTCGCGGTCGACCCGGAGACCTTCGAGCGCACCCCGAAGCCCTCCGCCCACTGGCTCGGCGCCCTCGCCCGCGAGGGCCGCCTCGCCTGACCCGCGCGACCCGGAGCGGAGCGGGAAGTCGGCCGGTCCGACGTCCCGCTCCGCCGCGGCGTCACTGCACGGGCGCGTTGGCCGGGCGGTCGCGGCAGGACACGGCGTCGATCTCGATCTCGGTGGGCCTGGCCTCGTTGCGCCGCTCCAGGGGCAGTTGCGGCAGGTTGTTCTTGACGTCGCGGTCCCACTCGTTGCTCACCACGTACTTCTTCAGCGCGTCCCGCAGCCGCTCGCAGTCCTTGCGGTGGCCCTTCGCGAGGGCGACGCCGTAGTCGTTGGTCGCGCCGAACGCGATCCCCGGCACGACCGCCAGCGTCGGTTCCGCCTCCATGAAGCCGTAGAGGATCAGCTGGTCGGTGGAGACCGCGTCGACCTCCCCGGCCTTGAGCGCGTTGACGCAGAAGCCCGCGTCGTCCTCCTCCCTCAGCCGGATCGCCGAGTAGGAGGGCTTCCTCAGCTCGTCGGCCGAGGTGGTGCCCTTCCAGACGCACACGAGCCGGCCGTTGAGGTCGTCCAGGGTGCGGTAGCGCGCCAGGTCGGCCGCCCGCACCAGCATGCCCTGCGACGTGGACGCGTACGGGCCGACGAAGTCGAGACCCTCCCCGCCGTCCTTGACCGGCAGCATCCGCTGTTCGGTGATCGAGAAGGTCGCGACCACGAGGTCGACGTCCCCGTCCCGCAGGGCGGGGGCGCGGTTCTTGGAGATGATGCCGTTGAAGATCGGGGGTTCCGCCCCGACCCGGTCCAGCAACTCCCTGGCCACCGCGATGTCCAGCCCGTCGAAGTCGCCGGCGTGCCGCTCGCGGCTGGTGCCGGGCTGGTCGCTCTTCGCCCCGACCCGGACCTTCTTCTTGTCGGCGAAGATCGACGACTCCGGTTCCGCCCCGCACCCCCCGGCGGTGAGGGCGAGGAGAACCGCCGCGGTGGCGGCCCGGAGTTCCGGTCTCCGTCGTCGCGTGTCCGTCATGTACGTCCCCCCATGGTCCTGGTCAGTCGTTGAAGAGCGTCCCGCCGGCCCTCGCCACCCGCAGCACGCAGTTCTGCCGGGTCTGCACCGAGATCTCGATGGTCACCTCGCCGCGCTGCCCGCCGAGGTCGAACTCCACCACGGACTCCGCGGGCACCCGCTGCACGCCCGGGGTGACCCCCGGCGTGAGCGCCGTGAGCGTCGCGGTCGTCTTGTGGACGCAGGTGGGCGACGCCGGATCGTCGTCCGTGAGGGTCAGCGCGAGCCGGAGCCGGTCGCGGGCCTTCCCGGTGGCCGGCGCGGGCATCACGAGGGTCTGCGTCCCGGAGCCGGTCAGCGCCTGGGTGCCCCGGACGGAGATCTCCACCGGGATCTCGCCGTTGCGCCGGACGTTCTCCAGGCCGGCCAGGCCGAGCACGGAGAGGACCAGCGAGGACGCCAGCAGGAGCAGGCCCGCCGTCGACCGCTTCCCCGACACCCCCGCCGATCCGGCGATCGCGCACCGGACGGACAGGGCGAAGCCGGCCGCCAGGGCGGCGTAGAACCAGACGTACTGGTTCTGCGGGCCGCCCGGCCAGGACAGCGCGGCGTACCCGGCGGTGCCGACGGCCACCAGCAGCGGCAGCAGCGCCGCGAGCGATCGCGGGTCGACGTTCCGGAGGAAGGTGAACGTGGAGCGGTCGGCGTGGCCGACGGTGACCGCCTGCCTGCCGGACGAGTTGATGTGGGTCCGCTGATCCGCACCCGGGTGCTCGGGGCCCATCGCTAGTTGCCGAAGTTGAAGGTGGAGTTCTCGATGTGGCCGGCGTTGAACGCCCGCTCGCCGTAGGAGTTGATGACGACCTGCTTGTGGACGGCCTCCACCAGCCGCTCCGCGGAGAGCCGGTCCGCCGCCGGGTCGTGCAGCCAGGCCTGCAGCGCCGCGGCCAGCCGCGCGCGGCCGGTCTCGTCGAGGCCGTTCAGCAGGCCGTCGACCCGCTCCTCGGGCAGGTCGTGCCGGTCCAGCACCTCGGCCACCTCGCCGGAGCGCCGGCCGAAGAGCCGGCGGAAGAATCCCTCGCCCGCGTCCGTCGTCCCCGTGGCGACGCGCTGCGCGGCCTCCTGCGCCAACTGGGTTCCGAAGGCGGTCGCGGCGACCGTGAAGTACGGAGCGATCGCGGTGATGTCGGTGAGCAGCTCGGACATGGGCCCCCCAGAATGTCCAGGCCACCCGCTGACAGGTGGCCGCGGCGAATGCGATGGTAGCGATCGAGGGGCGCCCGCGCACCGCTCCGTGCCGAACCGATACCGGGAGGACGCGCCCCGCGGCCGTGCGGGCCGGAGAACCGCAGGTCGCGGTGGTACCGGCGAAAACCGCTCGCTCCGGGCGGCGGTGCGCTGGCAGAGTCCGCTGTCATGTCGCACCTGTACGGGATCCGGGCCGACCACGACGCCGCCACCGTCGTCGTCTACCAGGCGTACGCCCCCGCGGTGGCCGACGCGGCCCTCGCCGCCGGGCGGTTCGTCCCGCCGTTCTCCTTCGGCCGGATGACGTGGATCAAGCCCTCGTTCCGCTGGCTGATGCACCGCAGCAACTGGGCCCGCAAGCCCGGCCAGGAGCGCGTGCTCGCCGTCCGGATCACCCGGGCGGGCTGGGAGGAGGCGCTGGGGCGGGCCGTCCTGACCACCGCCGACCCCGCCTCGGTCGCCCGCGCCGAGGTGCACGTCCAGTGGGACCCGGAGCGCTCGCTGCGCGGCGCCGCGCTCAACCACTACAGCATCCAGGTCGGGGTGGGCCGGACCCTGATCCGCACCTTCGCCGAGGAGTGGATCACCGGGATCACCGACCTCACCCCGCAGGTGCGGCGGATCGCCGGCCTGCTCCAGCAGGGCCGCGCCGCCCAGGCGCAGCGGCTGCTGCCGCCGGAGCGCCCGTACCCGCTGCCGCCCGCCCTCGCCGCCCGCCTGGGTGCCAATGGGTGATGTTCCGTCACGAACCGGATGATCGCGGACCCGGTCGGCGTTGTCCCGGCCGGACAGCGGACACCGCACCGGAAGGGAACCACCCCGTGACCGACAACCGCACCATCACCAATCCCGCCGATCTGCACGACCCCACGCCGTTCGGCTACAGCCACGCCGTCTCCGCCCCCGGCGAGACGGTCTACCTCGCCGGGCAGTACGCCTCCGACGCGTCCGGCCAGGTGGCGGTGGCGGACTTCGCCGCCCAGGTCCAGCTCTCCCTGGAGAACCTCCGCCGGGCGCTGGCCGGGGTCGGCCTCGGCTTCGAGAACGTCGTGCGGCTCGGCTCGTTCGTCAAGGACCACGACCTGGCGAAGCTGGAGATCCTCAACGGCGCCGTGCGCGCCGCCTTCGGCGACCGGCTGCCGGCGCAGACGCTCAGCGGGGTGGCCACGCTGGCGCTGCCCGGGATGCTCGTCGAGATCGACGCCATCGCCGTCCGCCCCGTCTCCTGACGACGAAGGAGGCCGCCTCCCCGGCACGATCACGGGATCGGGAGGCGGCCCCCGTCCGGGACCGGTCAGGACCTACGCTGCGGACTGGGCATCGACCGCGTTGTTCTGACCGGCCACGATCTTCCATCCGTCGGCCTGGCGGGCGACCACGTAGAGCGCCCGGCCGTGCGGGCCCTCCACCGGCCTGCCCTCGGCGTCGGTGGGCGTCTGGGCCACGTTGACCGCGACCACGCCGTCCGCGACCGCCAGCAGCTTCACCACCTCGTAGCGGGCGTACGCGTCCTTGAGGAACTTCCGCATCGCCGGCCCGCTGAACTCGGTGATCTCCGCCCGCCCGTCCAGCCGCGTGCCGGCCGCGTTGGTCCACGACGCCCGCTCGCCGAACTGCGCGCCGAGCGCCTGCGCGTCCTTGCGGTTGAACGCGTCCTCCAGCGCCGCGACCACCCCGGCCACCGCCTCCCGCACCTCCACCGGCACGTCCCCCGCCACCAGCAGCCCGTCCGTCATGACCAGTACCTCTTCCCGACGTCGGCATTCCTCGGCGGTGATCACCGCCGGACCCCATCCGACAACCTCAACCGCGGTTGAGGTCAAGCCCGGTCTGCCGACGCCTCCGCCGGGAGCCCGGTCACGGGTGCTGCAGCTCCCGGATCCGGGTGATCCGGCCGCGGGCGTCCAGGACCACGTCGTAGGTGTTGCCCCAGCAGGCGTACGGGGGCTCGGGGTCGCCGCCGGTGAGGCAGGTGTCCAAGTGGTCGAGGAGAATCGGGAGTTGGACCTCCTTGGCGGGCTCGCCGTGGGGGAGGTCGACCAGGGTGGCGGTGGCGTGGGGTGCCAGGGAGTGGGCGGCGGGGGCGACGTCGGGGGTGCAGGCGGGGCGGACGGTCAGGCGGCCGTCGGTGACGTCGAGGACCTGGACGATCCGGTGGCCCGGCGGGGTGGCGCAGGGGGCGGGGGAGAAGGAGTCGGAGGAGAAGGAGTCGGGGGCGTCCCAGGACTCCTCGTCCGCGAAGTCCGAGGGGTCCTCGGCGTCATCGAACTCCCCGGTGTCCTCGATGTCGTCCGAGGCCATCGCCAGCGTCGGGTCCTCGTCGATCGGGGTGCAGGCGGCGAGCCCGGTGGTGGCGGCGCAACAGAGCAGCACGGCGAGGAGGAGGCGGCGGGGCGCGGTCATGGGGCGAGTCTCCCAGGAACAGGGCCGGACGAGACATCCTCCTGGACGCGCAATCCGCGGACCCGGTTCCGGACGACCGCCCCCGCCGGGTGTGCGGGCCGGGCGGGGGCGGGGACGGGGAGGCGTCAGGCCGCGACCGGGCGCGCCGGGTCGTAGGCCTTGCGGACCCGCTCCTGGGCGTCCGGCCCGGCCCGCAGGTGGTCCAGCCCGAGCAGCGCCGCGCCGAGGACCGGCGGGGCGACCACGATCCGCGGCTCGGCGAGCGGCGCCGCCGCCGTCAGCCGGGCCGTCAGGTTGTCGAGCAGCAGCGGCTGCCGGGAGGCGAGCACCCCGCCGCCGAGCACCAGCGGGGTGGGCGTGTCCAGCAGCTCCAGGCGCCGCAGGGCGACGACGGCGAGCCGGGTGATCTCGTCGGCCTGCCGGTCGATCAGCGACAGGGCCGTGGCGTCCCCGGTCCCGGCGACGGCGAAGAGCACCCGGACGATCTCGTGCAGCCGGGCGGACGGCAGGTGCCCGAGGTGGACGGCCTCGGCGACGGCGCCGGTGCTGGGCAGGCCGAAGTGCTCGGCGATGGCGGCGGCCAGGCCGGTCGGCCCGCCGCGCCCGTCCTCCGCCCGGACGGCGTGCCACATGCTGGCGCCGGCCAGGCCCCAGCCGCCGCCCCAGTCGCCGGTGAGCTTGCCGAGGGCCGGGAAGCGGGCGGTGCGGCCGTCGGGCAGCAGGCCGACGCAGTTGATGCCGGCGCCGCAGACGACGGCGACGCCGCGCGGGCTGTCGGTGCCGGCCCGCAGCAGACCGAAGGTGTCGTTGACGACGGTGTTGCCGGCGCCCCAGGGGTGGGTCTCCAGGGCGACGCGCAGCGCCTCCTCCTCGACCGGCAGATCGGCGTTGGCGAGGCAGGCGCTGACGTGGCCGGTCAGCGGGCCGGTCCAGCCGGTGATCCCGGCGGCCGCGGCGGCCTCCTCGACCAGCGGGGCGAGACCGGCGACGGCGGCGTCGGCACCGGTGGTCGCCGGGTGGAAGCCACCGCCCCGGGCGGAGCCGAGGACGGAGCCGTCGGTGCCGATGAGGGCGACGTCGGTCTTGGAGTTGCCGGCGTCGATGGCGAGGATGCCGGGCAGGTGCGGTTCGGGCTGGTGGGTCATTGGGGTTCCCGCGGCTCGTCGTACATGGCCCGGCCGGGGGTCTTTCCCGGCCGGGGGTGGCGTGTCTGCGCCCGGTGCCCGCACCCGGGGGTGCGCGGTCCGCCCGCGACCCGGCCCGCACTCCCCCACGGAGTGCGGGCCGGAGACCGGGGGCCGGCCGCGGCCGGGACGGGGACGGGGGCGGAGGCCGGGCCGGTCAGGCCCAGGCGAGGTGCTCGCGGTTGTGGGCGAGCAGCCGGTCCGTCAGCCGGTCGGCGAGTTCGATCTGGCCGACCAGCGGGTGGGCGAGCAGGGCGTCGAAGACCCGGTCGCGGCCGCCGTGCAGGGCGGCGTCCAGGGCGAGGTGCTCGTACGCGGTGACGGCGGCGACGAGGCCGGCGTACAGCGGTTCCAGCGGGCGCTGCGGCAGCGGGCGCACGCCCGCCGCGTCGACCTCGGCCGGCACCTCGATCACGGCGTCGTCCGGCAGGAACGGCAGCACGCCGTCGTTGCGGGTGTTGACCACCTGCACGGAGGTGCCGCCGCCGGTGCCGAGCAGCGCCGCGATGAGCTGCACCGCGGCCTCGGAGTAGAACGCGCCGCCGCGCTTGGCGAGCAGCTCCGGCTTGGTGTCGAGGGCCGGGTCGGCGTACATCTCCAGCAGCTGCCGCTCGATCTCGGCGACCTCGGCGGCCCGCGAGCCCTTGGACTTCAGCTCCTCCACGACCAGGTCGTGCTGGTAGAAGTAGCGCAGGTAGTAGGAGGGCACGACGCCGAGCCGCTCGATCACCCGCTGCGGCAGGTGCAGGTCCTCGGCGATCTCCTTGCCGAAGCCGGAGAGCAGTTCGGGCAGCACCTCGCGGCCGCCGGCCGCGCCGGGGGCGTCGAGCAGGGTGACCCCGCGCTCCCAGGTGAGGTGGTTGAGGCCGACGTGGTCGAGGCGGACCAGCTCCGGGTCGACGCCCAGGTGCTTGGCGAAGCGCCGCTGGAAGCCGATGGCGACGTTGCACAGGCCGACGGCCTTGTGGCCGGCGTCCTGAAGGGCGCGGGTGACGATGCCGACCGGGTTGGTGAAGTCGACGATCCAGGCGTCGGGGTTGGCGCGCCGGACCGTCTCGGCGATGTCGAGCACCACCGGGACGGTGCGCAGCGCCTTGGCGAGGCCGCCGGCGCCGGTGGTCTCCTGGCCGACGCAGCCGCACTCCAGCGGCCAGGTCTCGTCCCGGTTGCGGGCCGCCTGCCCGCCGACCCGCAGCTGCAGCAGCACCGCGTCGGCGTCGGCGACGCCCGCGGCGACGTCGGTGGTGGTGGTGACGACGGCGCCGTGGCCCTGCTTGGCGAAGATCCGCCGGGCCAGCCCGCCGATCAGCTCCAGCCGGTCGGCGGCCGGGTCGACCAGGACGAGTTCGCCGATCGGCAGGGTGTCGCGCAGCCGGGCGAAGCCGTCGATCAGCTCCGGGGTGTACGTCGAACCGCCGCCAACGATGGCCAGCTTGAGTGCGGACATCAGCCCTTGACCCCTGTCAGTGTCACGCCTTCGATGAAGGCCTTCTGTGCGAAGAAGAAGAGGACGATCACCGGGGCCATCACGAGGAGGGTGGCGGCCATGGTGAGGTTCCAGTTGGTGTGGTGGGCGCTCTTGAAGGACTCCAGGCCGTAGGAGAGGGTCCAGGCGTCGTGGTTGCTGCTGGCGTAGATCTGCGGGCCGAAGTAGTCGTTCCAGCAGTAGAAGAACTGGAACAGCGCGACGGCGGCGATGGCCGGCTTGGCCATCGGCAGCACCACCCGCAGCAGGGTGCGCAGGTCGCCGCAGCCGTCGATCCGGGCCGCCTCGATGTACTCCTTGGGGATGGTCATCAGGAACTGCCGCAGCAGGAAGATCGAGAAGGCGTCGCCGAAGGCCATCGGGATGATCAGCGGCCAGAGCGAGCCGCTCAGGCCCATCTGCTTGGCCCAGAACAGGTACATCGGGATGACGGTGACCTGCGGCGGCAGCATCATCATCGCGATGACCGCCATCAGCGCCAGGTTGCGGCCGCGGAAGCGGAACTTGGCGAGCGCGTAGGCGACCGGCAGGCTGGAGACGATGGTCAGCACGGTGCCGAGGCCCGCGTACAGCAGGGTGTTGCGCCACCAGGTGAGGAAGCCGGGCGTGTTCCAGACCTTGCCGTAGTTGCCCCAGTTCCAGGACGTGGGCCAGTAGTCGGTGGTGAGCGCCTGGTTGTCGGACATCACCGAGGTCAGGAAGGCGAAGACGAACGGCAGCAGGAAGAACAGGCCGGCGGCGACGGCCAGCGAGTGGACGGCCACCCAGTTGAGCAGCGCGCGGCGGCGGGCGGTGCGGGCGGCGGCGGTGGCGGGGCCGCGGGCGGCGCCCCGGCCGGGCCGGCGGCCGGGCGCCTCGGCGGGGAGGGTCGGGCTGAGAGTCATGATCGTGTCCTCACTGCCGCTAGTCGTCGCTGGCCAGGAAGCCGGACCGGCGGCGCAGCAGCACCGAGGTGACGGCCATCGAGATGACGAACAGCACCAGGGCGACGACGCACGCCGCTCCGTAGTTGAAGCGCTGGAAACCGAGGTTGTAGACCATCTGCGGCAAGGTCCAGGTGGAGCCGGACGGGTAGCCGGGCTCGAACTGCTGGCCGGAGTTGCCGGCGATGCCGCCGGCGACCTTCCCGGCGACGATCGCCTGCGTGTAGTACTGCATGGTCTGGATGACGCCGGTGACCACCGCGAACATGATGATCGGCGAGATGTTCGGCAGGGTGACGTATCGGAACCGCTGGAACGGCCCGGCCCCGTCGAGTTCGGCGGCCTCGTACTGCTCCCTCGGGACGTCCAGCAGGGACGCCATGAAGATGACCATCAGGTCGCCGACGCCCCACATGGCGAGCAGGGTGAGCGCGGGCTTGGACCAGTCCGGGTCGGCGAACCAGCCGGGCTGCGGCAGCCCGATCTCGCCGAGGAAGTGGTTGACCGGGCCGGTGCCGGGGTTGAGCAGGAAGGCGAAGGCGACGGTGGCGGCCACCGGCGGGGCGAGGTAGGGCAGGTAGAAGGCGGTGCGGAAGAAGCCCACGCCGCTCTTGATCTTGGTGATCAGCAGCCCGATGCCGAGGCCGAACGCCACCCGCAGGCTCACCATGATGACGACCAGCCACAGGGTGTTGCGCAGGCCCTGCCAGAACGCCGGGAGGTCGTTGAAGACGTAGTCCCAGTTCTTCAGGCCGTTGAGGACGGGCGAGCCGAAGCCGTTGTACTTGGTGAACGAGAAGTAGATCGTCGAGATCAGCGGGTACAGGAAGAAGACGCTGAAGCCGATCAGCCAGGGGGAGAGGAAGGCCAGGTTGCGGGCCGCCGCCCGGCGGCGCTTCCGGCGCAGCTGCTGCTGCACGGGAGGCGCCGCCGGGGCGGTCGCTCCGGCCCCCTTGCGGGTGGCGGACGCGAGTGACATGGGAGCTCCGTGGACGGGGCGGACGCGCGGGGCGCCGATTCCTACTTGGTCTGGGCGATGGCGGCGTCGATCTCCTTGGCGGTGGCGGCGAGGCCGGCGGCGAGATCGGTCTGCTTGCCGGACTCGTAGTCGTAGCCGAGGTTCTGCAGGGAGACGATGTAGCCGCCGCCGTTGACGACCGACGGCGTGGTGCCGGAGTGCGCGTTCTTCGCGATGTTCACGAAGGTCTTGAAGTTCTCGTCGGCGATCAGCTTCGGCGACTCCAGCGCGGCGAGGGTGCTCGGCACGTTGTGGATCGCGTTGGCGAAGGAGACGACCGCGTCGGTGTCGGTGGCCAGGAACTTGACGAACTCCCAGGCGGCGGCCTGCTTCTTGCTGGTGCTGGCGATGCCGACGATGGTGCCGGTCTGGTAGCCGCGGCCGTAGGTGTCGGCCTGGTCGTCCGGCACCGGGAACGGCGCGGTGGCCCAGTCGAAGTCCGGCTTGTCGGTGGCGAGCGAGGCGGTGCGCCACTCGCCGTCGATGGCCATCGCGACCTGGCCGGTGTGGAACGGGTTCTTGGCGCTGAACTCCTCGCCGAAGGTGGCGCGGTACTTGTCGAGCTTGTCGTAGCCGCCGAGCTGGTCGACCAGGCCCTTCTGCCAGTTCAGCATCGCGGTGACCTTGGGGTCGGTGGCGAGGGTGGACTTGCCGGAGCCGTCGAAGTACGTCGGGCCGTACTGGCCGAGGAGGTGCTCGGTGGTCGACTCGTAGCCGTGGTAGAGCGGCATGAAGCCGAGCTGCTTGTAGCTGTCGCCCTCGGCGACGGTGAGCGCCTTGGCGGCCGCGGCGAACTCGCTGAAGGTCTTCGGCGGGTTGGTGATGCCGGCGGCGGCGAAGGCCTTCTTGTTGTAGTACAGGCCGAAGGCGTCGCCGAGCAGCGGCAGCGAGCACTGGTTGCCCTGGAACTGCGTGTAGTCGAGCATCGCGGCCGGGAAGGTCTTGGCGGCGTCGATCTGGTCCTTGGCCAGCAGCGGCTTGAGGTCGATGAAGGCCTTGGTGGAGCAGAACATGCCGACGTTGTTGGTGGTGAACGAGGAGACCACGTCGGGGGCGTCGTCGCCGCCGGCCCGCAGCGACTGGTTGACCTTGTCGTCGGCGACGTTGCCCACGGCCTTCACCTTGATGTGCGGGTGGGCCTTCTCGAAGGCGGCGATGTTGTCGTTGATCGCCTTCACCTCGGACTCCTGGCTCCAGCCGTGCCAGAAGGTGATGGTGACGTCCTTGCCGCCGGCCGAGTCGTCGCTGCCGGAGCCTTCGCTGCTGCCGGTGCAGGCGGTGGCGAGCAGGGCGAGGACGGCGGTGCCGGTCACGGCGGCGATGGTCCGGCGGCTTCTGCGGGAGTGGGAGGTGGTGGAGTGCACTTCGAGGTCCTCCTGGGGCTGCGCGGGCAGGCGTCATTGCCTCGGGTCCCGCGTTCGGGGGTAGGGGAGAGGTGGGTGCAGGGCGTGCGGTGGAGCGTCGGGCTGCGGGGGAGCGCGGTGCGGTGGGTCGGTGCGCGGTCGGTGCGTCAGTGGGTGGAGAAGACCGCCTCACGGGCGGCCGTCAGCGCGCGTTGCAGCGCGCCGAGCAGGACGGGCGAGCCGGTCAGCGCGCTGCCGCGCACCTCGGGCCGGGCGGCGGCGATCCGGGCCAGTTCCTCGGCGATCAGGGCCCGCAGCCGTTCGCCGCCCGCGTTCGGCACCCCGCCGGAGACCACCACGAGCCGGGGGTCGACGACGGCGACGATCACGGCCAGGCCGACGGCCAGCCGGGCGGCCAGCTCGGCGAGGAACGCGTCGCCCGCGCCCGGGGTGGCCAGTGCCTTGGCGACCGACTCCTCGGCGGTCGGGGCGCCGAGCCCGTGCTCCTTGGCCAGGGCCCGGACGGCGGGGGCACCGACCAGCTCCTGGAACCCGCCGGAGTTGCGGCGGCGGACGTCCTTGACCACCGGCGCGCCGGGCACCGGCATGTAGCCGACCTCCCCGGCGCCGCCGGTGAAGCCGCGGTGCAGCCGGCCGGCGATCACGATCGCCGCGCCGATGCCCTCACCGGCCCAGAGCAGCACGAAGTCCTCGAACCCGCGGGCCGCGCCGGAGGACTGCTCGGCGACGGCGGCGAGGTTCACGTCGTTCTCGATCGTCACCGGCGCGCCGATCGCGGCGGCCAGGCCCTCGGCCAGCCGCGGCGCGTGCCAGCCGGGCAGGTGGGAGGCGTACCGCAGCTTGCCGGTGACCGGGTCCGGCGCGCCGCCGACGCCGATCACCACGGTGTGCAGGCCGTCCTCGGCGAGGCCGGCGGCGCGGACCGCCCCGGCGACCGCCGCGGCGACCCGGGGCACCGTCTCGGCGGCGGCCCAGCCCTTGGTGGGGACGACGTGCTCGGCGAGCGTGGAGCCGGTGATGTCGGCGACCGCGACCCGGACGTGGCTGTTGGTGACGTCCAGTCCGGCGACGTAGCCGGCGGCCGGGTTCACCTGGTACAGCTGCGCGTTGGGGCCCGGGCCACCGGCCGTGGTGCCCACCGGCAGCACCAGTCCGGCCGCCTCCAGGCGGGCCAGCAGCTGGGAGGCGGTGGGCTTGGAGAGCCCGGTCAGGGTGCCGATCTGGGTGCGGGAGAGCGGTCCGTTCTCCAGCAGGAGTTCGAGGGCGGCGCGGTCGTTGATGGCGCGCAGCAGGCTGGGGGTGCCGGCGAGGGGGGCCTTGGCGGTGCTTCTGGTCACGTGAAGATCCTCCTCCTCGGGACGGCCTGCGGCTCGTGGCGAACTGTTAGGAAACTTTCCAGTCGCTTCGGGACAGGACCGTACGGGCCCCGTCAGCGGGGTGTCAATGGCCCTTCCACCGGAGGATGCCGACTCGTTACCGGGCCGCCCGCGGCCCCGATCTCACCGCCGAAGCGGGACCGGGACTCACACTCGCCCGGCTGGTTCCGCCCGCCTCACCCGGACGGTGAGGCGGGCGGAACCAGCCGGGCGGATCGGCTACTGCTGAATGCAGGTGCGGCGGCCTCCTCGGATGAGGAGGCCGCCGCTCTGAAGAAGAGTCAGCCCGTACCACAGGATCTGTCGCCCGTCGCCGCTCCGGCTGGGCCGAAGCGGCGACGGAATTTCTCGCCTGCACAGGAAGTCGGCTGGCCCGACTTCCTGTGCAGGCGAGAAGGCCGAAGGTCGGGGTGTATCCGTCCGGAGGCGGGTCCCTCGGCGGTCTCCGTGATCGAAGCACGAAGCCCCGCCGCCCGAGTTGCTCGGGCGGCGGGGCTCAAGTTCACCCGCGACGAGGTCAGGCGGCCGGGAAGTTCGGGTCGCCGTTCTTGATGGACTTCACGAACGCGGCCCACTCGTCCGGACGGAATGCGAGGTGGGGCCGGTCGAGGTGCTTGTCGTCGCCGAGCCAGACATCGCCGTTGTCGAAGTGGGCCACGCGGACGCAGGATCCGCTGTTGTCTGCGGAGTACTGCGAGATCGCCCAGAAGGCGGTCTCGGGGGCGTGGGCGTACGGGGCGTGCGGAGTGGTCACGAGATCTCTTCCAGCTTCTTCTGCAACGCGGCGATGGTGGCCTGGGATGAGAGGGCGAGCCGGTCCAGGCGCTCGAACGCGCGCTCCGCCCGGCGCACTTCCCGCCCCGAACCGCGGTTGAGCATACCGCCGACGGCTTCGAGGAATACGTGCTGTGCCGCAGGCTCCGTGAACCGCATGAGCACAAGCCCAGAGGCCAGGACGCCCCGCCGTCCCGCCTCCAGCGGCACCATCCGCAGGGTGACGTGATCGGACTCCGCCACCTTGATCGCGTTGCGGATCTGGCCGGCGAGGATGTCGAGGTCGCCCTTCAGTAGAAGGGCAACCTCGCTGAAATAGGCCGTGTGCTTCAGCGGCGGTTCGTCGGTGAGGCGCCGTTGACGCAGGGTCCGGACCTTCGCGCCGGACTCGATCTGGTCGTCACCCGGGCCATCGATCCCTGCACCGATCGCTTCGGCCGCGTAACGGCCGGTCTGCACCAGGAGTTCCTCCTTGACCTTGATCCCGGCTTCGTCCAGCGCCGCCTCGACCCGCTGGCGCAGCGCCCGTGCCACGCTCGGCTATCGGAGCCGCGGAAGTGCTCCCATCTAGCCCGACCTTCCATCGCGGCGATGGGTGGGCGGCCCGGCCGACAACGGCCGGGCGCCCTGTACCAGGGGCAGCAAATGATTGACGCGCATCGGGCGGACCCGCGTCCAAGATCCGGGCCTGCCGTACAGGAAGGCGAGTTCGACCATCTGACAGGTCAGTTCAAGCAAGTTCAAGCAAGTTCATGGTGCGAGTGGCGACTTGCACGGCAAGATCGTTCGAGGCGATCGGCTCCGACCTGCTAGGAGGCTCACCGTGGCACTGCACAAGCTCGGACAAGATCCTGACAGCCCCGAAGGCAAGTCCCCGACGGTCTACTTCGACGATGCGACGGGCAACTACATCCTCCAGGGCTGGAAGGTGCTCGACCCGGAACGTCTGGCGCAGATGGACATTCCCGGGCACGAGACCGTGATCGAATTCCCCAGGCGGATGATGAGGTTCTTTCCGGAGGTGAACGGTGGCAGCAGTTCCATCGCTTGAGGATCTGCTGCGGACCTGTACCCGCTCAGCTCTCCATCTGGAGATGCGCGACGGCTACATGCGGGACGACCCGCTGTTCCTCCGGTGGCTCGGCGGACAGCGCGACGACCCTGCCGACCGCTCCTCGTGGTGGAGCCCCTGGTTGCAGCTCATCGAGGAGACCACGAGCCGCGGCGTTGAGGTGCGGCGCGCGCGGGTCGTCTCGGAGCCGGTGAGCGAGTACATCCGGTTCGAGCACGAGGTCACGTTCCGGAACGTCGCCTCCGGTGAGCAGGTCAGGTGGCTTCCCCGGCGGCAGGCGACCGGCCTGGCGCTCCCGGGCAACGACTTCTGGCTGATCGACGGTCAGGTTCTCCTGGTCCATCACTTCAGCGGTGACGGCGACTTCGTGGACGACGAGCTCGCCACCGATCACCGGACGGTGAAGCTCTGCGCCACCGCATTCGAGGCCGTCTGGGCACGGGCGGTCCCGCACGAGGACTTCCGGCTGCGCTGACCGTGTCCGCGTCGTCCAGCGTTCAGCAAGCCAAGCAGTCCCTGGGCCGGCGTTTGCGCGATATCCGGCGAGACTCCGGACTCAGTGCGCGGGCGCTGGCCGAAGCTGCTGGGTGGCATGAATCGAAATGCTCCAAGATCCAGAGCGGCCGGGTGATGCCCTCGGAGGCGGACCTACGCGCCTGGACGGCCATCTGCGGCGTCCCGGATCAGGCGGCGGACCTCATCGCGACGGTCCGGAACATCGAGGGAATGTACGTTGAGTGGCGGCGCCTTGAGCACGCCGGCCTCAAGCGGGCTCAGGAGTCCGTACGCCCCCTCTTCGAGCGCACGCGGCGATTCCGGATGTACCAGTCGTGGGTCATCCCCGGCCTGCTCCAGACAGCGGCCTACACGCGCGCAGTGCTGAGCACGATCGTTTCGTTGCGAAGCACTCCCGGCGATGTCGACGACGCGGTCGCCGTGCGAATGGAGCGGCAGAAGGTGCTGTACACGGGAGACCATCGGTTCGCCATCCTGATCGAGGAGTGGGTGCTGCGGACCGTCATCGGTACTCCGGACATCCTGGTCGGTCAGCTCGGCCATCTCATCACCGTCGGCTCCCTCCCGTCGGTGAGTCTTGGGGTGATTCCCCTCGGGTCGGCCAGAGGCGCCGGCTGGCCGGTTGAGTCCTTTACCGTCTACGACGATGCGCAGGTGAACGTCGAGCTCGTCTCCGCCCACCTCACCATCACTCAGCCGGCCGAGATTTCCGAATACGGCCAGGCATTCTCCGAGCTGGCCGGCATCGCTGTCTACGGTGCTGAGGCGAGATCGCTCATCACTGGAGCCATCAACGCACTCGGGTGAATGCGAGCAAGCTCAAGCAAGTTCGTCGACCGTGCCCCTCGTCGTTTCCTACCGTCTCCAAACGACCCGAGCTGCCGCCCGGGTGCAGGCCGCCCATGAACTCCCGGCCCGACGGAAGGGCCTTCCGCCGGGCCGGGCCGCACCACCCGGCACCACAGCTCGCCCACTCCCGGGCGAGCAGAGCCAGCCCGATTGGAGAGGCACGTGAGCGACACCACCACCCAGTCCGGTGACCCGCAGGTCACCAACCTGACCCGCCGCCTGGACCACTCGGTCCCGGACGGCGACTTCGCCCCGGCGACGTCCGTCGAGTCCCTGACCCGCCGGCTGGACCACTGGGTCCCGGACGGCGACTTCGCCCCGGTGGAGACCGAGGTCTGACCGCAGTTCCGAATTGAAGCCGGTTGGTTGCCGGCATGGCGGGTCGGCTCCGTGATCATCCGAGCCGACCCGCCGCTCGGCGGCGCACACACACCGATCAAGGAGAGTCCGCATTGAAGACCACCATCGCCACCCGCGTCCCCGCCGGCTCCTTCTTCGATCTCGGTCGGAAGGGCCAGGATCTGATCCGTCTGCGTGAGGAAGGTGCGGACAGTGCTCTGCCGTTCGCCCTGATGGAGCGCATCGTCAAGTCCGGAACCCCCTACGCGGAGCACGCCCGGTCCCTGCGCAGCGACAAGGTGTCCGTGGCCGGGGTGAGCTTCGACTGGTTCGACGCCGAGCTTCCCGGCGAGATCGCCGACGAGATCAACCTGGCGGACTACGAGATCATCGAGCACACCGACGAGCGCCGCGAGGCGCTGACCCGGGCACTGGACCGCCTGTCGCTGGTCCACCCCGAGGGGTTCGCCCGCATGCGCGAATTCGTCCGTGGGCTCCTGTGGGTGGGCCTCAAGCCCGGCGTCCGCACCTCCTCGCTGACCAGCTCCAGCGACCCGGCGCTCCCGTACGTCATCGTGTTCTCCGAGAAGGCGCGGCACCACATCCCGCCGAACACCGTCAGCGAGCAGCCGTCCTCCCTCTTCCTGGCAGAGAACCTGCTGCACGAGGGGACGCACCAGTCGATCAGCTTCCACATCCTCCAGAACCAGGTCTTCGCCGACGGATACTCGTCCCAGACCTCGCCCAAGATCGAAATCGCGTGGCGCGCCGCGCAGGGAGTGGCCCGCAACCAGTTCTGGGAGATTGACCGGGCCTTCCACGCGACCTGCGTCTACAACCAACTGTTGCGGTTCCGCCAGACCGAACTGAATCGCGACGATCTGACGTCCGACGAGCGCGCGAGCTTCCGATCCGCCTACAACGAGGGTCTGCCGGCCGTCCGCTACCTCATGCGCGAACTCGAACTCCTGCGTCAGCACTTCTCCCCCCACGGGGCGGAGCTGCTGGTGGACCTGCGTCACCAGACCGACCAGCTGTAGTACCGGCTGAGCAGAACTGAACGAGGGAAGGGTCACGTGCTCCAGCACCTCATCACACAGGACGACAACCTGCGGATGGTCCCCACCGATCGGAACGAGCTGACCAGCGCGGTCGGGCACCTCCACGAGGAACTGCGCGCCCTGCCCGAGGAGACCGACCCCGGTCGTACTCGGGTCCTCACCAGGTGGATCGGCATCGGCCAGATGTGCCTGGGCAACCACGAGGACGCCCGCGCGTTCCTCCGGCAGTCGCTCGACCTGGCCGAAGCCGGCGGCAACACCCGGGCGGTCGTCGCCACCGGGCTCAACCTCGGGGACGCGCACCGCTACGCCGGTGACGTACAGACCGCGGACGCGTTCTACCTCAGCGCGTTGAACACCGCGCGAAGCCGGCACCCGGAACTCGTCGACTTCGTACTCCAGCACACCGGCAAGCACCTGATGGAACGTGGTGACCTCGCGGAGGCCCGGGCTCTTCTGCAAGAGGCCCTCAGGCTGCGGACCGCCAAGGGGAGCGCCGAGTTGGTCGAGTCCACACAGGCCGCACTCGACCGGGTCGAACTGCTGTTGAGCGAGGTACCGAGCGAGTGGAGCTGTAGGTGGACCGGATGGTTCCAGGCCTGCACCACGGTCCGTGCGCCGGCCCGGTGGGCAGGGGACTTCCCTGTTCTCCGGGACGCTGTGCGCGAGCTCACCGCACACCAACGTGTAAGCCCGCGCCACCTGCGTGATCAGTCATTTCCCGTCGAGCTGATCGCCGCCATGGCGGAGGAGGCCGAGAAGGCCGTAGCCGCTGACGGATACCTCCACAACGGCAAGTGGAACGCGGCCGTCGGCGACGCCGCGAATCGGTTCGCCGCACAGGTGGATCTCGCCGCAGTCGTAGCACGGTCCACCGGCCTGGAGGTCGAGCAGCCGCACACCGGCGCTTACATCGGCTACGAGGAAGGGCAGTTCCTCGACTTCCACCTCGACGAGTCCGGCTTCGGTGAGGCCAACCTGATTCTCTGCCTCAAGCACGCTCGCGTCACCGGTGCGCCCACGGTGAGCACCACGGTGTTCATCAACGCCAACGGCTATCTCGAATGCGATCTCGGCGAGGGTGACTGTGTCGTGTTCGACGGCGCGCTCACGCCGCACGGCCGGACGCCGCTCAGTGCCGGAGAGAGCGTCACCCTCATCAGCTTCGGCTTCCGCGCACGTGATCGGGCTCTTGGCACGCTCACGAACCTCCCGTCGGTGCCCCGGTAGGGAGGCCGTCCACCTCCTGGAGTCGGCGATCCCGATGATCGCCAAGGCGCCGTCTCGGCGCAACGTGGCCCGTGCCCGGTCAGCCCGCTCCGAACTCCCCCTGACCACGAAGGATCCGAAAGCCCAGCGCCTCGACCAGTTGCTCGCCAGACTGTCCGTATGACCCATCCACCGCGCGCGTCGCCCTCGTCTCCGGCGGAAACCGCGGGCTCGGCCTCGCCATCGCCACATCCTTGTGAACGCCGTCTCCCCGGGCAGGACGAACACCCGCATGGCCTACGGCGAGACCGACCGCACCCCCGAGGAAGCCGCAGACACCACCGGTCTGGCTCGCCACCCTCCCTGACGGCGGCCCCACAGGCGGCCTCTTCTACGAGCGCAAGCCTCTCGATTGGTGAGCTGTGCCCGGCTCGACAGCCAAGCAGGTCCGCCCGGTGGAGTGCGGGCAACAGCGGCTGCGTCACCAACCGGGCGCTCGGCCGGAACCCCCGGCCGAGCGCCCGCACAGGTCTCAGGGCGCCTTGGTGGTGTCGTCGGCCGGGCGGACCGGAGCCGGTATCGGCGTGGCGGCCTTGTAGCCCGCCGAGGAGGGGTCGGACAGGGCGGACGGCGGGGCCGGGTCGGTGCCCGGGGCGGGGATCGCGGCGGCCGTGGTCAGCACCATGGCGGCGGCGGTCCCGGTGGCGGTGCCCGCGACGGGGGCCGGGACCTCCTCCTTGACCTTGATCCCGGCCTCGTCGAGCACCCGCTTGACCCGCTGCCGCAGCGCCCGTGCCACGCTCAGCGACTTGCCGGGGGCGGTGCGCGCCTCGATCCGCAGCACCACCGAGTCCGCCGCCACCGACTCCACGCCGAGGATCTTGAACGGCGCCCAGACCAGCTCGTCGTACGGCGCCTCCTTGGCCATCGCCTCGGCGGTCTCCCCGATCAGCGCCTCGACCCGCTCCAGGTCCTCCTTGTAGCCGACCTGGACGTCCACCGAGGCGGTCGACCAGCCCTGGCTCATGTTGGCGATCCGCTTCACCTCGCCGTTGCGGATGTACCAGATCTCGCCGCCCGCGCCGCGCAGCTTGGTCACCCGCAGGCCGACCTCCAGCACCGTGCCGCTGGCCACCCCGGTGTCGATCTCGTCGCCGACGCCGTACTGGTCCTCCATGATCATGAAGACCCCGGAGAGGAAGTCGGTGACCAGGTTGCGGGCGCCGAAACCGATCGCCACACCGGCCACACCGGCGCTCGCCAGCAGCGGCGCCAGGTTCATCCCGAGCGCCGACAGCACCATCAGCGCCGCCGTGCCCAGGATCGTGAACGACGCGACGCTGCGCAGCACCGAGCCGATCGCCTCCGCGCGCTGCTGGCGCCGCTCGGGGTTGACCACCCCGGTGTTGGCCAGCAGCCCGCCCAGGCGGCTCGGCTCCTCCTCGCTCTCGCCCGGGCGGATCATCCGGGTGATCAGCTGGGTGATCACCTTGCGCACCATCGCCCGCAGCACCAGTGCCAGCACGATGATGAAGACGATCCGTATCCCGCTCGCCAGCCAGTCCTGCCAGTGCGAGTCGAACCAGCCGGCGGCCTGCCGCGTGGTGTCGGAGACCTCCTGCGCGCTCGTCGGGATTCTCAGGTCGGGCAACTCCGGGGCCGTGGGAGTCGGGGACGGGGCGGGCGTCGAGGCCGGCGTCGCGACGGACGCGTCGGCGAGGAGGCCGGCGGCACCGGACCGGAACACGTGCGGGACCTTCCTGCTGGGGTCGTGGCACGGCCCGCCGACGCGAGGCACGCCGCCCCTGGCCTGCGGACCGTCCGCACTACCCTAACCGCCGCCCGCCACGCATCCTGACACGCCGATCGGCCGTCCGGGGGGCGCGCGGATCCGTGTGAACGCCCTGTCCACACCCCCGAGCGCCGTTTCCGCACTGCTCCGACCGGCGCAGCGGTACCCCGCCGGGGCACCGGAGTGCAACCCGCTCCTCCTCCGGGCATACCGGGTATGACAGAAGCCACACCCGGAGTTCACGTCAGGTCCGTTACACAGGAGTGGTGGCGCCGCACGAAGGCGTAAGGCGACACTGGGGGAGATCACGCACCCGTTGCGCGATCCAACCGCTCGTCCCGGCGCGAGCCACGCGCCGCAGGCGTCCAAGGAGGCATCCGTGCCGCATGTCCTGGTCCTCAACGCGTCGTACGAGCCACTCGGCGTCGTATCGATGCGCCGCGCGCTCATCCTCGTCCTCAACCACAAGGCGGTCAGCCTGGAGGATTCGGGTGTCACTCTGCACAGCGCCACCAGCGCCCTTCCGGCGCCGTCCGTCGTCCGTCTGACCCGCTTCGTCCGGGTCCCGTTCTGCGGGCCCGTCCCGCTCACCCGCCGGGCGCTGTTCGCCCGCGACCACGGCCGTTGCGTCTACTGCGGGGCCGCCGCCACCAGCGTCGACCACGTCATCCCGCGCAGCCGGGGAGGCCAGCACCGGTGGGACAACGTGGTGGCGGCCTGCCGCCGCTGCAACCACACCAAGGCCGACCGCCACCTCACCGAACTCGGCTGGCGCATGAAGCGACCACCGGCGCCGCCGTCCGGACTGGCCTGGCGGATCATCGGCACCGGCATCAAGGATCCGCGCTGGCGGCCCTACCTGGAGCCGTACGGCGGCGGTGACCAGCTACGCGCCCCGCAGTGGGGCGAGTACGAGCACCACGACCGTACCGACGCCGCCCACCCGGTGCCGCTCGGCCGGGCGCACTCCGCCCACTCCGCCCACCCCGCCCCCGCCCGCCGCGGCGAGCAGCCAGAGCCGCTCTCCGCCTGACCTCCGTACCACAAGGGCTTGCCCGTCATATCTCCCGGTACGCCTCATGGGCCGCCGCGCACCCCGTAGTCGGGGAGCGCGGCGGCCCGCCGTCCGGGGCTTGCGTCAGGGCTTCTCCTGCGAGCGCACCGGGGTGCCGCCCGGGTTCGGCGTCGGGCCGGTCGGGGTGCCCGAGGGCGTCGGTACGGCCGGAGGCGTGCTCGGCCCCGGGCCGGCGGCCTGGCCGCCCGACTGCTGGCCACCGCCCGGAGTCCCGCCCGGAGTCCCGCCCGGCGTCCCGGCCGGGGTCCCGCCGGGCGTCGTCGCCGGGGGCTGCGCCGGCGGCGCGGCCGTGCCGGCCGCCGGGGCGGCGGCGTACAGCTCGATGCCCCAGAGCGAGTAGCCGTACTTGGTGGCCCGGGCCACGCCCTGCATCCGCAGGAACCGCGCGTTCGGCGCGTCGAACCGCACCATCTCGTTGCCGCCCGCGCCGTTCTCCACCGTCGCGACGGTGGTCCAGGAACGGCCGTCCGCCGAGGCCTGGAGCTTGTACGACGCGGCGTACGCGGCCTGCCAGTGCAGCACCGCCGAGCCCAGCCGGGTGGCCTCCGGCAGCTCCAGCTGCACCCAGGCGTCGTCGGCCGGCGGCGAGGACCAGCGGCTCTTCGGGTCCTGGTCGGCCACCGCCGAGGCCGGGAAGCCCGCCGTCTCGTCGGCCGAGGAGGTGGCCTGCGCGGTGATCGCCAGGTCCGGCCCGGCGGTCGGCGGCACCACGTGCACCTGGAGCACCTGGCGCACGGTGGTCTGCCCGGCCACGAACACCACCGGCACCTGGTACGTCCCGGACGGCGTCTCCGGCCCGGCGGTGACCAGCAGCGGCACCCCGACCTTCCCGCCGCGCGGCACGCTCACCCCGGTCACCGGCGCCACGGTCAGCCCCTTGGCGACCGCCGGCACCTCGGTGCGCAGCTCCCCGGTGACGCCCTCCGGCCGCCCGGCCTCGACGAGCGCCCGGGCCTGCGCCGGCGCGGCCTCCCCGATCACCGCGTCCACCGAGGGGTCGGCCAGGCTCAGCCGGGCCGCCGGGGCGTCCGCGTACCAGGGGATCACCTGGTTGACCACGGGCGGCTCCCCGCCCGGCTTCCAGGCCAGCCGGAACGCGTCGGCGGGCAGGCCGCCGGCCGACAGCTCGTTCCAGCCCGGCTGTACGGTGCCGATCTCCGTCCAGGAGCCGTCCGGGTGCCGTACCGAGGCGGTGGCCGAGGCCCGTACACCCGGATCGGTGAGGACGGTGAGGCGGTCCAGCGGCCGGGCGGCGCCCAGCTCGACGGTGAGCGGCTCGTCCGAGGCGGTCGGCGCGGTGGCGGCCCGGTAGGCGGTGTCCGGGTTGCCGTCCAGCACCGCGGTGGCCGATGAGCCGGGCAGCGCGGCCGGGCCGCCGGAGACGCTGGCCGGCAGCTCGTCCGGCGCGGTCACCGAGAACTCGCGCACCGCGACCGCGGTCTTCTGCGCGGCGGTGGCCCGCAGCCGGACCGCCCGGACGACCGTCCCGGCGGGCAGCGGCGCGGAGACCGACTTCTGGTTCTTCACCGGGGCCAGCTTCTTCCAGCCGCCCTCGCCGGTGGAATACTCCAGCACGCCCTCGCGGATGTAGTCGTCCAGCGCGCTCTGGCCGTCCGGACCGCTGCCCCAGGAGCCCATCAGCACGGTCACGCTGCCGACCGGGCGCCCGCCGCCGAGGTCCAGGCCGACCGAGTCGCCCGCCTGCGGCGGCGCCGAGCTCCAGTAGAAGGTGTCGGCGACGCCGTCCGCCATCAGCGCCGGCAGGTGGTCGTGCGCGGTGCCCATCGTGGTGGTCGGCGTGATGCCGCCGCCCTGCACGCCGGCCCAGGTGTCGGCGGCCCGCAGCGCCCGCTCCAGGAACGGGCCGAGCACGCCCGCGCCGACCGTCGCCGGGCTCTGGCCGAGCTGCTCGCGCAGCTTGTTCAGCTCCACCCGGGCCTTCCAGGCGGCCCCGCCGTCCCCGCCGCGCTGCGCCAGCAGCATGTCCAGGGCGGCCTGCCCGCCGAGTCCGTAGTCGCGCAGCGGTGCCAGCCAGGGTGCCGCCTCGGCGGCCAGCTCGGCGGTCGCCGGAGCGGCGGCCAGGGCCTGCTGGGCGCCCGCCATCGCCGTGAACGCCGCCCGCAGCGGGGCGGCCGCCTCGATCAGCTTCGCCAGGTCGGGCGCGGTGCCCGAGGTCGGCTCGGCGGTCGCCCAGAACCGGTCCAGCAGCGGCAGCAGATAGCCGGACTCCTGCTTGGTCAGCGGCGAGGAGACGCTGTTGCCGGCCAGCGCGGTGACCGCCGGCAGCGTCTCCCCGGTGGGCGTCGCCGTCGCGCCGGTCGGGCCGGCCAGCGAGCGCAGCGCCGCCTGCCAGGAGTCCTCCGGCTTGTAGTCGCGCGGGTTCCAGGCGAAGTCCCCGGCCGTGGCGAGCGCGATCCGGGAGGCGACCGGCTGCTGCATCGCGCCGGTCAGCATGACGGCCGAACGCGTGGCCACCTCGCTGTCGCGGCCGGTGTAGGCGCCCAGGAAGAGCCGGTCCGGGGTGGCGTCGTTGACCGGGTAGTTGTCCATGGTGACCAGCGGGTGCCGGTACAGGTCCGCGGTGTCGCCGAGCTGAGAGCCGGTGATCCGCTCCGGGATCACCCCGACCCCGCTCCAGGCCACCTGCACGGCCGGCGGCAGCGCGGCGGCCAGCGCCGTCCGGTACGGGGTGGCGCCCTGCTGGTGGTACTCGGTGGGGACGACCGACAGCGGCGCCAGGCCCGGGTTCTTCGCGACCAGCCGGTCCTGCACCTTGGCGGCCAGCTCGGCCTGCGCCTTGGCGGCGGCGGCCGGGCCGGTGCCGTACTTGGCCCGGTCGTCGGAGCAGTGCCACTCGTCGTAGGAGACGTCCAGGAACTGCAGCTGGAACGCGGTGAAGCCGAGCCCGCGCAGGCCGTCGAGCTTGGCGACCAGGGCGTCCGCGTCCTTGCCCGAGCTGTAGCAGAAGGACTGGCCGGGGTCGATCGCGTAGCCGAGCGTGACGTGGTTGCGCCCGGCGCGGGCGGCCAGCGCGCGCAGGTCGTCGGCCTTCGCCTGCGGGTAGGCGTCCCGCCAGCGGGCCGTGCGGTACGGGTCGTCGCCCGGGGCGTAGAGGTAGAGGTTCTGCTTGGAGCGGCCGAGGAAGTCCAGCTGGTCCAGCCGCTGCTGCTGGGTCCACGGGGTGCCGTAGAACGCCTCGGCGGTGCCGCGCACCGGGGCGCCGGCCGGCCAGTCGCGCAGGGTGATCCCGGGCAGGCCGAGGCCCGCCGCGCCCGGCGCCTGGCCCTGCTCGGCCGGGACGGCGGCCAGCAGCTGGCGCAGCGACTGCGCCGCGTAGAAGGTGCCGGCCGCGTCGGCGCCGGCCAGCACGACCGCGCCGTAGCTGCCGCCGCCGGCCACCGGCAGCTGACCGGCCGCCAGCACATAGCCGCCGGCCGGCATTCCGGCCGTGCCCGGGGCCGCGGTGTCCTTGCCGCCGGCCGCGACGGCCAGCTCGCGCAGGACCCGGTCGGTCGCGCCGCCCGCGCCCTCGGCGGGGCCGCCGACGTACACCACCAGCGAGCCGGCGACCGGCGCGGGGGGCTCCGACAGCGGGTTCACGGTGGCCGCCCCGGCGACGCCGAGGACCTCGTGCACCGCGGCGACCGCGCCGTGGTCCGCCTTCGGCGCGGTGACCAGGGTGACGGTGCCCGGCACGGTGACCGGCTTGCCGGCCACGGTCCGCTCCTGCGGGCGGGGGAAGACCTGCGGGTCGCTCACACTGCCGAGCGGGGTCTGCGGGGCGCCGTTCGCGGTGCTCACCACGTCCGCCCCGGGGGTGAACCCGGGCGCCTGCGCGTACGCGGCCGGGCCGCTCACCAGCAGCCCGCCGACCACGGCCGCCGCCGACAGGGTGGCCGCCATCCGGAGGGTGCGCCGGCTCGGCGCCCCGGGGCGGTCGGCCAGCGCGCGCTCGGTCCGGACGGAGCGGAGCAGCGGTCGGGTGCCCTTGAGGTCCGCGATCAGCCGGTCCGCCGTCCGCGGCGCCAGTTGACGGCACGTCCGCGCCGTGGCCCGCCGTGCCGCGAGGGCCGCCGGGTGGTACAGCACCTCGCGCAGCGCCGGACTCTGTTCCAGCTGCTGGCGGAGCCGCCGCCCGGCCACCTCGGACACTCGGGCTTGCACAGGAGCCTCCTCGCCAGGCAGGAACCACATCGCGGCACAGCCCACCAGCTACGTTTCCCGGTGTCAACGCCGTCGACGGGTATGCCGATTTTGTCCGATTTGACCAGGACTTAAGACTCCTTCCGTACGCCCGGTCGGCGTGCGTACCACTCCGCTCGCGCACCTCCCACCCCTTCGGCGGTGTGTGTCGCGCCGGGTCACCGGGCCGTCACCCGGGTAGGACTGTGGCTGTCCTGACTGGGCGTTGCCGAGACATCGCAGGAGCCGCGAGTGGCCGCTTATCTCGACCGTGACGGAGCCGACGGACCGGACGTGCCGACGCAGGACGCGCCGCCGCCCCCGCCCGAGCTGGTGGCGCTGGCGCAGGCCCACGGGGTGGACACCCGGTCCGGCCCCGGGGGCGTGCCGGCCGGCGCCCGCACGCTGGTCGCCGTCCTCGCCGCGCTCGGCGTGGACGCGGCCGCCCCCGACGCCGCCCGCGCGGCGCTCGCCCGGCACCGGGCCGAGCAGCGCGCCCGCCTGCTGCCCCCGACCGTCGTGGCCCGGGCCGGCCGCCGCACCGCGCTCGACCTCCCCGCCGACACCCGGCTCGCCGTCGCCCTGGAGCAGGGCGGCCGCTGGGAGCTCCCGCGCGGCCACGCCCACTGGCTGCCCGCCGACCTCCCGCCCGGCCGGCACACCCTGCACGCCGAACTCCCCGGCCGCACCGCCGCCACCGCCCACCTGATCGTCGCCCCCGCGCGCCTGCCCGCCCTCCCCGGCCGCGGCTGGGGCTTCCTCGCCCAGCTCTACTCCGTCCTCTCCGACCGCTCCTGGGGCATGGGCGACCTCGCCGACCTCGCCGACCTCGCCACCTGGGCGGGCTCCCTGGGCGCCGGCTTCCTCCAGATCAACCCGCTGCATGCCGCCCTGCCCGCCGTCCCCTCCGACCCGTCCCCCTACCGCCCCTCCTCCCGCCGCTTCGCCGACCCGGTCCACCTGCGGGTCGAGGAGGTCACCGAGTACGCCTATCTGACCGGCGGGCCGCGCGCCGAGGTGGACGAGCTGCTGGTCCGCGCCGCCCGGCTGCGCTCCGAGGTGCTGGAGCACGACGGACTCATCGACCGCGACGAGGTCTGGGCCCTCAAGCGCCGCGCCCTGGAGCTGCTGCACACCGAGTACCGGCGCCACGCGGCCCGCCACGGCGCCGTCCGCACCGCCGCCTTCGACGCCTACCGGGCCCGCGAGGGCGAGTGGCTGGAGCGGTACGCGGTGTGGAACGCCCTGGCCGAGCGCCACGGCGCCGACCACCACCACTGGCCGAAGGGCCTGCGCCACCCCGGCTCCCCGCACGTGCGGCACGAGGCCGCCGAGCTCGCCGACCGGGTCGACCTGCACCGCTGGCTGGCCTGGCAGACCGACCGCCAGCTCGGCCGCGCCCAGCAGGCCGCCCGCACCGCCGGGATGCCGGTCGGCCTGGTGCACGACCTCGCGGTCGGCGTCCACCCGGACGGCGCCGACGCCTGGGCGCTCCAGGACGCGCTCGCCGCCGGCATCTCGGTCGGCGCGCCCCCGGACGCCTTCAACGCGCACGGCCAGGACTGGGGCCTGCCGCCCTGGCGCCCGGACGCGCTGGCCGCCGCCGGCTACGCGCCCTTCGCCGAGCTGATCCGCTCCGCCGCCCGGCACGCCGGCGCGCTGCGGATCGACCACGTGATGGGCCTGTTCCGGCTCTGGTGGGTGCCGGCCGGACACGCCCCGACCGAGGGCGTGTACGTCCGCTACGACGCCGAGGCGATGCTCGCCGTGCTCGCCCTGGAGGTGCACCGGGCCGGCGCCGCCGTGGTCGGGGAGGACCTCGGCACCGTGGAGCCGGGGGTCCGCGAGGAGCTGGCGGCGCGCGGGGTGCTCGGCACCTCGGTGCTCTGGTTCGAGCGGGACTGGCAGGCCGGGGGCGGGATCCTGGCGCCGGAGCGGTGGCGGGCGGGCAGCCTCGCCACCCTGACCACGCACGACCTGCCGTCCACCGCCGCCCGGCTCTCCGGTGAGCACGTGGAGCTGCGCCACCGGCTGGGCCTGCTGGCCCGCCCGCTGGGCGAGGAGCAGGCGCAGGCCGCCGCCGAGCTGGCCGACTGGCACGCCGAACTGGTCCGGCTGGGCCTGCTGGGCGCCGACGAGCCGCTGTCGGCCGTCGCGCTGCACCGGTTCCTGGCCGCCACCCCGGCCGGGCTGGTCGGCGTCTGGCTGCCGGACGTGGTCGGCGACCCGCGGCCGCAGAACCTCCCCGGCACCTCGGACCAGTACCCGAACTGGCGCCTGCCGGTCGCCGACGGCTCGGGGACGCCGGTCACCCTGGACGCCCTGGCCGCGGCCCCGGACGCCCGCACCCTCGCCGAGCTGCTGCGCTCCGTGACCGCCCGGCCGGGCACCGCCGGCGGCGGTCCTCCAAAGGCCGACCCCGCCGAGCGCGCCGGCGTAAGTGACGGGTAAGTTGGCACCGTGGACAAGAGGAACGCTTTGCGAGCCGGCGCGGTCACCGCAACGGTCACGCTGATGATGCTGCTGTCGTCGCCCGCCATGGCCCTCACCCGGGACGACGGCGACGACCCGGGTAGCGGCCTGAGCGTCGCCGAGACCCTCGGTCTGTACGTGCTGCTCCCGATCGCGCTCTTCGTGATCATCGGCGGCCTGGCCGCGCTGCCGCTCGGCGGCGGCAAGGACAAGAAGAAGTAGCGCTTCTTCCTCCACCCACGAAGCCCAGCTCAGACCCCGAGGGGCGCCGGACCAGGTCCGGCGCCCCTCGGGCGTCCTCCCCTCCGTGCGGAGAACCCGGAGGGGGGAGGAGACGGGAACGTCAGCGCTCCGCGGCGGCCCGGTCGGCGGCCTGCGCCTTCAGCGCCCGCTCCACACCGGCCCGCGCCTCGACGACCTGGCGCCGCAGCGCCGGCGCCGGGTCGGCCGAGGCCAGCCACGCGTCGGTGGCGTCCAGCGTGGACTGCTCGACCAGCAGCGCCGGGTACAGCCCGACGACGATCTGCTGCGAGATCTCGTGGCTGCGGCTCTCCCAGACGCCCTTCACCGCGGCGAAGTACTTCTCCGCGTACGGCGCGAGCAGCGCGCGCTGGTCGGCCTGCTGGAAGCCGCCGATCACCGAGGCCTGCACGTAGTTGGTCAGCTCGTCCGACTCCACCACGGACGCCCAGGCTGCGGCCTTGGCCTCGATGGTCGGCCGGGCCGCCCGGCAGCTGGCCGCGTGCTCCTGGCCGGCCGCGGTGTTGTCGCGGGCCAGCTCGGCCTCGATCCCGGCCTCGTCGGCCCGGCCGGTCGCGGCGAGCCGGTTCAGCAGGGTCCAGCGCAGCTCGGTGTCCACGGCCAGGCCGGGGATCTCGGCGGTGCCGTCCAGCAGCCCGGCGAGCAGGCCGAGCTGACCGTCGGTCCGGGCGACGCCGGCCAGCGTCCGCGCCCAGGCCAGCTGGTGGTCGCTGCCCGGCTCGGAGGCGCGCAGCGCCTCCTCGGCGGCCTCGGCCCAGCGGGCCAGGCCCTGCTCGCGCCAGGCCGGGTCGGCGTAGGCGTCCAGTGCCAGCTTGACCTGGCGCTGCACCGACTGGACCACGCCGATGTCGCTCTCGCGCGGCAGGCCGGAGAGGGCGAGCGTCAGGTAGTCGCGGGCGGCCAGCTCGCCGTCGCGGGTCATGTCCCAGGCCGAGGCCCAGCACAGCGCGCGCGGCAGCGCGTCGGTGAAGCCGCCGAGGTGCTCGGTGACCACGGCCAGCGAGTCCTCGTCCAGCCGGACCTTGGCGTAGGACAGGTCGTCGTCGTTCAGCAGGATCACGGCCGGGCGGTGGCGGCCGACCAGCTGCGGCACCTCGGTGCGCGGGCCCTCGACGTCCAGCTCGATCCGGTCGGTGCGCACCAGCGCGCCGTCGGTCAGCTCGTACAGGCCGACGGCGATCCGGTGCGGGCGCAGCACGGCCTCGCCCTTGGCGCCGGCCGGGAGCGCCGGGGCGTCCTGCAGCACGGCGAAGGACTCGATCTCGCCGTCGGTGTTCAGGGTCAGCGCGGGCCGCAGCACGTTGATGCCGGCGGTCTCCAGCCAGGCGGCGGACCAGGCCTTGAGGTCGCGGCCGCTGGCCTCCTCCAGCGCGCCGAGCAGGTCGCCGAGCCGGGTGTTGCCCCAGGCGTGGCGCTTGAAGTAGGCGCGCACGCCCTCGAAGAAGGCGTCCTGGCCGACGTAGGCCACCAGCTGCTTGAGCACCGAGGCGCCCTTGGCGTAGGTGATGCCGTCGAAGTTGACCTGGACGTCCTCCAGGTCGTTGATGTCGGCCATGATCGGGTGGGTGGACGGCAGCTGGTCCTGCCGGTACGCCCAGGTCTTCATCTGGTTGGCGAAGGTGGTCCAGGAGTTGGGCCACTGCGAGTCGGCCGCCTCGGCCTGGCAGACCGCCTCGGCGTAGGTGGCGAACGACTCGTTCAGCCAGAGGTCGTTCCACCACTCCATGGTGACGAGGTTGCCGAACCACATGTGGGCCAGCTCGTGCAGGATCGTCGCGGCGCGGGCCTCGTACGCGGCGTCGGTCACCTTGGACCGGAACACGTACTGGTCGCGCAGGGTGACGGCGCCCGCGTTCTCCATCGCGCCGGCGTTGAACTCCGGCACGAACAGCTGGTCGTACTTGGGGAACGGGTAGGGGAAGTCGAACTTCTCCTGGAAGTAGTCGAAGCCCTGCTTGGTGACCTTGAAGATCGCCTCGGCGTCCAGGAACTCGCGCAGCGAGGGCCGGCAGTAGATGCCCAGCGGCACCTTCTGCTCGCCGTTCTCGTAGGCGTCGAAGACCCCGACGTAGGGGCCCGCGATGAGCGCGGTGATGTACGAGGAGATCCGGCCGGTCGGGGCGAAGCGCCAGACCCGGGTGTCGCCTTCGCCCTCGGGCTCGGGGGTGGGCGAGTTGGAGACCACGCTCCAGCCGGCCGGCGCGGTCACGGTGAAGGTGAACGCGGCCTTGAGGTCGGGCTGCTCGAAGTTGGCGAAGACCCGGCGGGCGTCCGGCACCTCGAACTGGGTGTAGAGGTAGGTCTCGCCGTCGACCGGGTCGACGAACCGGTGCAGGCCCTCGCCCGTGTTGGTGTAGGCGCAGTCGGCGACGACGCGCAGCTCGTTCTCGGCGGCGAGGCCCGGCAGCGCGATCCGGCTGTCGGCGAAGCCGGCGGTGTCGAGCCGCTCGCCGTTGAGGACGATCTCCTCGACGCTCGGGGCGACCAGGTCGATGAAGCTGGTCGCGCCCGGGGTGGTGGCGGTGAACCGGACCACGGTGGTGGACCGGAACGTGCCCCCCTCTCGGGCCGAGCTCAGGTCGAGCTCGATGTCGTACGCGTCCACGTGCAGGAGGTCGGCCCGGGTGCGGGCCTCCTCGCGGGTCAGGTTGGTGCCGGGCACTCGCTGGACTCCTTCGTCGGGCTGATGTCTGGCATCCTGCCATGCCCGCCCGCCCGGTCCGCCGGAATATGCCCGGATACGGGACGGGCGGGACGGCAGGGGCCCGGGGCGCGTCGGAAACGCCCTCGTCCGCCCGTACCGCCCCGCCCGCGGCGCCGTTACTTCTTGACGTACTTGAACACGGGGGAGTCGAAGCTGCCGCGGGAGAACCCGTACAGCGCCCCGTCCGTGTTCAGCACGAACTCGTTGCCGCTCATCCCGATGCTGAAGGTCGAGTTGACGGTGAGGTTGCCGAGCTCGCCCACCGCGCCGTCGGCCGGGGCGAGCGTGACCAGCTTGGCGTCGTTGCCGTAGCCCATGTCCAGGAGGGCCCGGACCTTGCCGTCCTTGTCGGTGCCGGAGACCAGCCGGATCCCGTCCTTGGCCTTGCCGTCGGTCGACCAGAGGCGCTTGCCGGTGTTCAGGTCGTAGGCGTTGACCGCCGGCTTGGTCGGGTTGGTCTGCACGTAGAGGGTGGTGCCGCTGACCACGCTCTGGGTGAAGGCGTCGGCCAGGCCGCTGAGCCGCAGGCTGTCGTAGCCGGGCTCCTTGACGGGCATCTGGGTGCCCGGCTTGTTGGTCTTGTCGAACGGCAGCACGTAGTCGCCGTTCGCGCCGCTGGACATCGACAGCACGAGCGGCTGGTCGGAGAGCACCTTGTCGACCCGCTCGATGCTGCCGGACAGGGTGATCGGCGCGGGCGAGGCGACCTTGCCGGTCTCCGTCTCGACGATCACCAGCTGCGACTTGACGGTGGTGTTGAGGCCGTAGCAGCGGTCGGTGACCACGATCTGCGCGCCGGCGGCGGTGCCGTAGACGCTGCAGTCCTTCTCGCGCGGCTGGAACGCCCAGACCGCGGAGCCGTCGGCGACGTTCACCGCGGCGGCGGTGTTGGCGCCGATGCCGACGACCTTGTCGGTGATGCTCAGGGTGGGGGCGCTCATCTTGCTCTGCCCGACCTTGACGGTCCACGACAGCTTGCCCGTGGTGAGGTCGACGGCGGCGATGGTGGAGCAGTCGCTGTCACCGGTGTTCAGCGCGACCGCGGCGACGTGCTTGGAGTTGGCGCTGTACGAGGCGGTGCAGAACTCCTTGGCACCGGCCGGCACCGGGATGCTCCAGGCCTCCTTGCCGTCCGAGGTGTTGACGGCGCGGATGCCGGTCGTGTCGGCGCGCACCGCGACCTTCTCGGCGCCCCAGATGGCGAGCAGCCGGGTGGTGCCGCTGACCGAGCTGGCCGGCTTGTCGGCCGCCCAGGCCATGTTGTAGGCGCCGGCCTTGCCGCCGCCGCCCGTGCCGCCCGTGGTTCCGGTGCCGCCGGTGGTGCCGCCGCTGGTCGACGGCGGCGTGCTGGTGCTGCTGCTGACGTCCGGCGAGGTCCCGCCGGTGACCGCGCCGGTGGTGCCGCCGGAGGCGGCCGGCGGGTCGTCCTTCTTCTTGTCGTCGGTGAACAGCACGACCAGCCCGGCGACGATGGCGATCGCCAGCACACCGCCGATGATGCCGCCCCAGACCATCACGGGGTTGCGCTGCTTGGGCGGGACGGGCACCGGGGCGCCGGGGTAGCCGTAGCCGCCCTGCTGCGGGTAGCCGTACCCGGCCCCGCCGTCGGCGGGCGGCGGGGCGGGGTAGCCGTACGGCGGCTGGCCGGCGGCGGGGGCCCCGAACTGCGGCTGGCCGGGTGCCGGGTCGTACGGGCCGACCGGCGCGGCCGGCGCCGGTCCCTGCGCGGGGAAGGCGGGGGCGGTGGGCGGGTAGGCGTACCCGCCCGCCGCGGCGGCCGGCGGGGCCGGCGGTGCGGCGGGCGGTGCGGCCGGGGCCGGCGGCGCGGCCTGACCGGGGACCGCCGCCCCGTCGAGCTGTGTCTGCTGGTCCGCCACGGCCGCCGGGTCGACGCCGCCCGGCTTGCGTCCGAGCGAGACGCCCCGGTTGTCCGGACCGTCGCCGGGAGCTTCGCCAGCTCCCGCCATCGGGTGATCCCCTGCCATCTGATGCCCCGTCATGTCTGGAAGCGTCCCGGGCTCGGTGCACATCGGTGACCGGCGGGACGGGTGAGATTGGGCACCATCGTACGGGGGGGCGATTTTCGGACGGGCGGCGGAACCCCGGACCCCGGCCGTCCCCGGGTCGACCTGGGCCGATGTCAACCTCCGGACAGCCCCTCCGACCTGGCCCGCGACCCGCCGCGCCCCCTCCACGGAGCCCGGCCCCGTCCACCGTCCCTCCCCCGTCCCTCCGCCGCGCCCGCACCTCCCGCCAGGCCCTAGGCTTCAGGACTTGAAAGGGGACGCCCGGCGGAGGGGTCCCCGCGCCCTTGGGAGGGTGGATCATGTCGACGGACACTCCGGGCTCGCAGTCCTCGCTGCACCGGGCCAACCTGGAGCGGGTGCTCCGGGCGGTGCGGATGGCCGGCTCGCTGACCCAGGCCGAGATCGCCCGCGGTACCGGCCTCTCGGCGGCCACCGTGTCCAACATCGTCCGGGAACTGAAGGAGAGCGGCACCGTCGTGGTGGCCGACACCTCCGCCGGTGGCCGGCGCGCCCGCAGTGTCTCGCTCAGCGGGGACGCGGGCATCGTGGTCGGGATCGATTTCGGCCACACCCATCTGAGGGTCGCCGTCGGCAACCTCGCGCACCGGGTGCTCGCCGAGGAGAGCGCCCCGATGGACGTCGACGTCTCCGCCGCGCAGGGCTTCGAGCGGGCCGAGGCCCTGGTCGAGCGGCTGCTCGCGAAGGCCGGCTTCCGGTCCGACAAGGTGATCGGCGTGGGTCTGGGCGTCCCCGGCCCGATCGACGTGGAGACCGGCGCGCTGGGCTCCACCGCGATCCTGCCGGGCTGGACCGGCATCGCCCCCGGCCGCGAGCTGGCCGAGCGGCTCGGCATGCCGGTCCACGTCGACAACGACGCCAACCTCGGCGCGCTCGGTGAGCTGGTGTGGGGCGCCGGCCGGGGCCTGAACGACCTCGCCTACATCAAGGTGGCCAGCGGCGTCGGCGCCGGCCTGGTGGTCAACGGGCAGATCTACCGGGGGCCGGGCGGCACCGCGGGCGAGATCGGCCACATCACCCTGGACGAGGCCGGCCCGGTCTGCCGCTGCGGCAACCGGGGCTGCCTGGAGACCTTCGTCGGCTCCCGCTACCTCCTGAACCTGCTCACCCCCACCCTCGGCACCGGGCTCACCCTGCCCCGGGTGGTGGAGCTGGCCCAGGAGGGCGACCTCGGCTGCCGCCGGGTGATCGCGGACGCCGGCCGGCAGATCGGCACCGGCGTGGCCACCCTGTGCAACCTGCTCAACCCGCGCCGGGTGATCCTCGGCGGGGACCTCGCCGACGCCGGCGAGCTGGTGCTCGCGCCGATCCGCGACTCGGTGGCCCGCTACGCGATCCCCAGCGCCGCCCGCCAGCTGTCGGTGGTCCCGGGCACCCTGGGCGGCCGCGCCGAGGTCCTGGGCGCGCTCGCGCTGGTGATGAGCGAGGCGGGCGACTCCAGCGCGCTCGCGGTCGCCCGGCCCTGACCGCCGCCACCCGCCCCCGGCCGGGGCCCGTCCGAGCCCCGCGGCCGGGCCCACCGACACGCCGGTTTTCCTCGTTCACTCGAAAGAGTGACCGTCGAGGTGACTGGCGCGTACCGGCCGTCGGTACCGGACGCCCCGCCCGGTGTTCGGTAGGCGGACATTAGACTCGACCGGTCGATACCGGGCAGCGACGCCCGTCGGGCCCCCGCGGTCCGCGAACACTGAACGAGGAGGAACGGGTGGCCCTGCTGACCCGCATTCGGGGACCGCGCGATCTCGACCGGCTCACGCCCGGACAGCTGGCCGCCCTGGCCCAGGAGATCCGGACCTTCCTGGTGACCGAGGTCTCCAAGACGGGCGGCCACCTCGGCCCGAACCTCGGCGTGGTGGAACTCACCATGGCGCTGCACCGGGTCTTCGACTCCCCGCGCGACCGCATCCTCTTCGACACCGGCCACCAGAGCTACGTCCACAAGCTGCTCACCGGCCGCCAGGACTTCTCCGGGCTGCGCACCAAGGGCGGCCTGTCCGGCTACCCGTCGCGCGCCGAGTCCGAGCACGACGTGATCGAGAACTCGCACGCCTCCACCGTGCTGTCCTACGCCGACGGCCTGGCCAAGGCCAACCAGCTGCTCGGGAAGAACGACCCCGTGGTGGCCGTGATCGGCGACGGCGCGCTGACCGGCGGCATGGCCTGGGAGGCGCTCAACAACATCGCCGACGCCAAGGACCGCCCGGTCGTCATCGTCGTCAACGACAACGAGCGCTCCTACTCGCCCACCATCGGCGGCATGGCCAACCACCTCGCCACCCTGCGCACCACCCAGGGCTACGAGCGCTTCCTGTCCTGGGGCAAGGACGCGCTGCAGCGCACCCCGGTCGTCGGCCAGCAGCTCTTCGAGACCCTGCACGGCGCCAAGAAGGGCCTGAAGGACTTCATCGCCCCGCAGGGCATGTTCGAGGACCTCGGCCTCAAGTACATCGGCCCGATCGACGGCCACGACCTCACCGCCCTGGAGTCCGCGCTCACCAAGGCGCGCGGCTTCGGCGGCCCGGTGATCGTGCACTGCCTCACCGAGAAGGGCCGCGGCTACCACGCCGCCGAGAACAACGACGAGGACCGCTTCCACGCGGTCGGCGTGATCCACCCGGAGACCGGCCTGCCGATCAAGAGCTCCGGCAAGGACTGGACCTCGGTCTTCGCCGAGGAGATGGTCGCGCTCGGCCACGAGCGCGAGGACATCGTCGGCATCACCGCCGCGATGCTCCACCCGGTGGGCCTGGCCCCGTTCGCGGAGGCCTTCCCGGACCGCATCTTCGACGTCGGCATCGCCGAGCAGCACGCCGTCACCAGCGCGGCCGGCCTGGCCACCGGCGGGCTGCACCCGGTCTTCGCGGTCTACGCGACCTTCCTCAACCGCGCCTTCGACCAGGTGCTGATGGACGTCGCCCTGCACAAGCTGGGCGTCACCTTCGTACTGGACCGCTCCGGCGTCACCGGCAGCGACGGCGCCTCGCACAACGGCATGTGGGACATGTCGATCCTCCAGGTCGTCCCCGGCCTGCGGCTCGCCGCCCCGCGTGACGCCGACCAGCTGCGCGCCCAGCTGCGCGAGGCCGTCGAGGTCGAGGACGCCCCGACCGTGGTCCGCTACTCCAAGGGCTCGGTCGGCCCGGCCGTCCCCGCGGTCGGCAAGGTCGGCGGCATGGACCTGCTGCGCACCGACCCGGAGGCCGAGGAGGGCCGCCGGACCGATGTGCTGATCGTCTCGGTCGGCGCGCTCGCCCCGATGTGCCTGGAGGTGGCCGACCTGCTGGCCGCCCAGGGCATCGGCTCGACGGTGGTGGACCCGCGCTGGGTCAAGCCGGTCGACCGGGCGCTGCCGGGCCTGGCCGCCGAGCACCGGGTGGTCGTCACGGTCGAGGACAACGGCCGGGTCGGCGGCGTCGGCGCGGCGGTCGCCCAGGCGCTGCGCGACGCGGACGTGGACCTGCCGCTGCGTGACTTCGGCATCCCGCAGGAGTTCCTGGACCACGCCTCGCGGCCCGAGATCCTCGCCGAGATCGGCCTCACCGCCCCGGACATCGCCCGTCAGGTGACCGCCCTGCTCTCCCGTCTCGACGTGGCCGTGGAGGCCTGAGGGCCTCCGCCCGCCGCCTCGCCCGGGCCGTTGTGTGACAGCCCTGTACCAGTCGCACCGGTCCGGGGCCGATAATCGCACCAAAGGCGGGACCGGCGCTGCCCGCGCCGATCCCGCCCGGTAGGTTGTCATCGTGCCGACCCCCATCCGATCCCGCCTGACCGCGCTCGCCGAGCGCCTGCCCTTGGGGGTACCCCCGGCCGACGGCTGGGAGCGGCTGAGGACCGGCTACTGGACGCGGCTGGTGCCGCTGCTGGCCCTGGTCGCCCTGCTCACCCACCTGCCGTCGTTCCTCCGCCCGGTCTGGAGCCCCGACGAGGGCTTCCTGGCCACCCAGGCCCGGATGCTCGCCGACGGCGGCGTGCTCTACGACACCGTGGTGGACCGCAAGCCGCCGTTGCTGCCCTGGCTCTACCAGGCCTGCTTCGCCGTCTTCGGTTCCGCCTCGCTCTGGCCGCTGCGCACCCTGGCGGTGGCCGCCCACCTGGTCACCGCGATCCTGCTGGCCTCGATCGCCCGCGGCCGCTGGGGCGACCGGGCCGGGGTCGGCGCGGGGCTGCTCTACCTGCTGGTCTCCATCGGGCTCTCCCCGGAGGACACCCAGGCGGCGACCTTCGAGGTCTTCATGCTGCCCGCCATGGTGGCCGCCTTCCGCTACGCCGAGCGCCGCCGCTGGCTGGCCGCCGGCATCGCGGTGGCGCTCTGCTCACTGACCAAGCAGACCGGTGGAGCCGTGCTGCTGCCGGTGCTCTGGATGCTCTACCAGGACGCCCGTCGGCGCGGGGTGCGCTGGATCCCCGCCCTGCTCAAGATCGGCTTCGGCTTCACCCTGCCGATAGCCCTGGTCGCGGTGATCCTCACCAAGCCCAAGGGCTTCCTGTTCTGGGTGGTCACCGGCAGCGGCGACTACGCCACGGTCGGCGGCGCCTGGCTGCAGATGCTCGGCCGGGCGCTCGGCAACTCGGCGATCCTGATCGGCGCCGGCCTCGGCTTCCTGCTGCCGGTGGGCCGCCGGCTCTGGCTGAAGCACCGGCACCGCCCGCTGCCGGTCGCCGGCGAGGAGCACGGCTCCACCACCGACCTGTGGATGTGGCTGCTCTCCTCGGTCGTCGCGGTCAGCATGGGCTTCCACTTCTTCGGCCACTACTACCTCCAGCTGATGCCGCCGCTGGTGCTGCTGGGCACCGGGGCGATCGCCACCTCGGCCGTCCGCTGGAAGCCGGTGCTGGCGTACACCACGGCCGCCGCCACCTTCTTCTGGGGCCTGGCGCTGGCCTGGCCGGGGGAGCGGCTGGACCGCACCACCGAGGTCGCCACCGCGGTCGCCGCGCAGACCACCCCCAAGGACACCGTGCTGGTCTGGGGCATGCACCCGGAGCTGTACTGGCTCGCCGACCGCAAGCCGGCCACCCGCTACCTCACCGCGGGCTTCCTGACCAACTACAGCGGCGGCAAGGACGGCAGCCTCAATGTCGGCGAGCAGTTCTCGATGGCCAACGCCTGGCAGACCTTCGACCAGGAGATCGCCAAGAGCCTGCCCGAGGTCGTCGTCGACGACTCCGGCCTCGCGCCCTACCAGCCCGGCATGATCCCGAAGATCGAGAACCTGCTGGAGACCCACTACGAGATGGTCGGCGTCTTCGACGACACCGTCGTCTACCGCCTCAAGCGCTGAGACGGCCCCGTGCGCGAACGGGAAGGGCCCCGGTGACCGATCCGGTCACCGGGGCCCTTCCGCGTTCCTGCTAGGCGGGCACCGAGGCCACACCCGGGGCGAGGAAGCGCTTGCCGTTCACCCGCTCCGAGATGCCCTCGCGGTCCAGGTACGGGGTGATCCCGCCCAGGTGGAAGGGCCAGCCGGCGCCGGTGATCATGCAGAGGTCGATGTCCTGCGCCTCGGCGACGACACCCTCCTCCAGCATCAGGCCGACCTCCTGGGCGACGGCCTCCAGGGCGCGGCCCAGGACCTGCTCCTCGGTCAGCACGGTGTCGCCGAAGGAGAGCAGCTCCAGCACCTCGGGGTCGAGGACCTGCTTGCCGTCCACCCAGGTGTAGAAGCCGCGCTTGCCGGCCTTGACCACCTTGCCGAGGTTCTCGGAGACGGTGAACCGCTCCGGGAACGCGCCGTGCAGGGTCTCCGAGACGTGCAGCGCGATGGCCGGGCCGACCAGCTCCAGCAGCACGATCGGGGACATCGGCAGGCCGAGCGGCTCGACGCCCTTCTCGACGGTGGCGATCGGGGTGCCCTCGTCGATGATGTCCTGGATCTCGCCCATGAAGCGGGTCAGGATCCGGTTGACCACGAACGCCGGGGCGTCCTTGACCAGCACCGAGGTCTTCCTCAGCTTCTTCGAGACGCCGAAGGCGGTGGCCAGCGAGGCGTCGTCGGTCTTCTCGCCGCGGACGATCTCCAGGAGCGGCAGGATCGCGACCGGGTTGAAGAAGTGGAAGCCGACGACCCGCTCCGGGTGCTTCAGCTTCGAGGCCATCTCGGTGACCGACAGCGAGGAGGTGTTGGTCGCCAGCACGCAGGTCGGCGAGACCACGTTCTCCAGGTCCGCGAAGACGGTCTGCTTGACGCCCATCTCCTCGAACACGGCCTCGATCACGAAGTCCGCGTCGCCGAAGGCCGCGGCCTTGTCGAGCGAGCCGGAGACGAGGCCCTTGAGGCGGTTGGACTTGTCCTTGCCGATCCGGCCCTTCTCCAGCAGCTTGTCGATCTCGGCGTGGACGTAGCCGACGCCCTTGTCGACGCGCTCCTGGTCGATGTCGGTGAGGACCACCGGCACCTCCAGACGGCGGGCGAACAGCAGCGCCAGCTGCGAGGCCATCAGACCGGCGCCGACGACGCCGACCTTGGTGACCGGGCGGGCCAGCGACTTGTCCGGGGCGCCGACCGGGCGCTTGGCCCGGCGCTGCACCAGGTTGAAGGCGTAGATGCCGCTGCGCAGCTCGCCGCCCATGATGAGGTCGGCCAGGGCCGCGTCCTCGGCGTCGAAGCCGGCCTGGAGGTCCGCGCTGTCGAGCGTCGCAGTCTTGACCCGGGCGATGATGTCCAGCGCCCGGTACGCGGCCGGGGCCGCCCCGTGCACCTTGGCGTCGGCGACCAGCCGGCCCCAGGCGACGGCGTCGTCCCAGGCCTTGCCGCGGTCGATCTCCTCGCGCACGACGGCCACGTCGCCCTTGAGGACCTCGGCCGCCCAGAGCAGGGACTGCTCCAGGAAGTCGGCCGGCTCGAAGATCGCGTCGGCGATCCCCAGCTCGAACACGTCCTTGCCCTTGAGCTGCTTGTTCTGCGCCATCGAGTTCTCGATGATCACCTTGACGGCCTTGGTCGGGCCGATCAGGTTCGGCAGGATGCTGCAGCCGCCCCAGCCGGGGACCAGGCCCAGGAAGACCTCCGGCAGCGAGAACGCCGGGACGCCCGCCGACACCGTGCGGTAGTCGCAGTGCAGGCCGACCTCGACGCCGCCGCCCATCGCCGCGCCGTTGTAGAACGCGAAGGTCGGGACGGGCAGCGCGGCGATCCGCTTGAAGACCTCGTGGCCGCCCTTGCCGATGGCCAGCGCGTCCGCGTGCTCCTTGAGCAGCTCGACGCCCTTGAGGTCGGCGCCGACCGCGAAGACGAACGGCTTGCCGGTGATCGCGGCACCGACGATGGCGCCCTCGGCGGCCTCCGCCTCGACCTGGTCCAGCGCCTCGTTCAGCTTGAGCAGCGAGCCCGGGCCGAAGGTGGTCGGCTTGGTGTGGTCGAAGCCGTTGTCCAGGGTGATCAGGGCCAGCCGGCCGGCCTGCAGCGGCAGGTCCAGGTGGCGCACGTGCGCGGTGGTGACGACCTCGCCGGGGAAGAGCTCGGCGCCGCGGGTCAGCAGCTCAGTCGTGGTGCTCATGCTCACTTACCACCCTCGAAGTGCGGGTTCTCCCAGATGACCGTGCCGCCCATGCCGAAGCCGATGCACATCGTGGTGAGGCCGTAGCGGACGTCCGGGCGCTGCTCGAAGCGGCGGGCCAGCTGGTTCATCAGACGCACGCCGGAGGAGGCGAGCGGGTGGCCGAACGCGATCGCGCCGCCGTACGGGTTGACCCGCTCGTCGTCGTCCGCGATGCCGTAGTGGTCCAGGAACGCCAGCACCTGGACGGCGAAGGCCTCGTTGACCTCGAACGCGCCGATGTCGTCGATGGTCAGACCGGCCTTGGCCAGCGCCTTCTCGGTGGCCGGCACCGGGCCGATGCCCATCACCTCGGGCTCGACGCCCGCGAAGGCGTAGGAGACCAGGCGCATCCTGACCGGCAGGCCCAGCTCCTCGGCCACGTCCTCGGCGGCCAGCAGCGAGGCGGTGGCGCCGTCGTTGAGACCGGCCGAGTTGCCCGCGGTGATGTTGCCGTGCGGGCGGAACGGGGTCTTGAGCCCCGCCAGGCTCTCCATCGTGGTGCCCGGGCGCATCGGCTCGTCCACGGTGGCCAGGCCCCAGCCGGTCTCGCCGACCTCGGGGTTGGTGTTGCGGATCGAGATCGGCACCAGGTCGGGCTGGATGTCGCCGTTGGCGTACGCCTTGGCGGCCTTCTCCTGCGAGCGCACGGCGTAGGCGTCGCAGCGCTCCTTGGTCAGGTGCGGGAACCGGTCGTGCAGGTTCTCCGCGGTCATGCCCATGAACAGGGCGGACTCGTCGACCAGCTTCTCGGAGACGAAGCGCGGGTTCGGGTCGACGCCCTCGCCCATCGGGTGGCGGCCCATGTGCTCGACGCCACCGGCCACGACCACGTCGTACGCGCCGAAGGCGATGCCGCCGGCGGTGGTGGTCACGGCGGTCAGCGCGCCGGCGCACATGCGGTCGATCGCGTAACCGGGGACGGACTTCGGCAGGCCGGACAGCAGTGCGGCGGTGCGGCCGATGGTCAGACCCTGGTCACCGATCTGCGTGGTGGCCGCGATGGCGACCTCGTCGATGCGCTCGACGGGCAGGTTCGGGTTGCGGCGCACGAGCTCCCGGATGCACTTGACGATCAGGTCGTCGGCGCGCGTCTCGTGGTAGATGCCCTTCGGGCCGGCCTTGCCGAACGGGGTGCGGACGCCATCGACGAAGACGACGTCCCTCACGGTACGAGGCACGGGGGCTCTCCTCCCAGGGACCAACGGTTGGGGTGGGCAGGCTGCCGCTCACCCTCGCACGAAGGGAGGTGGGCGGCGCCGCCTGTCGGCCATGCTACCCGTCGGTAACCTTCCTGCCCAGGCCCGGAGGCCGCATCGCCCGGTGTGTCCCCCGCCACTGTGTTGGTCGCCCGCTCGCCTCCGGGGCGCTTTTGTCCGGCGCCGACGGTCGTCGCTCCCTCGCTCCTTCGTCGCTCCCTCCCTCCTCCCTTTCGGCACCGGCGCGCCCCTTCGGCTCGGGGCGGGGGGCCTTCGGCCCGGGCCGGGGCGGGGCCGCCCGCCGGCCTCCCGCATGGGGCCCCGGGCGAGGGGCATGACGAAGGGGATGCCGCCCTCCCCGGGCGACATCCCCTTCTCCGCTCACTCGCCGCTCAGCCCTGCTGCGCCGCCGCCGTCGTCGTGGCCGCCTTGGCGAAGGCGGCGGCCAGCGCCGGAGCGACATGGTCGACCTGCCACTGGCGGGCGCCGAGCCGCCGCAGCGCCGCGGCCACGTTCGCCGCCGAGGCGTCGGCCGGCGGCTCCCAGGACACCCGGCGGACCAGGTCCGGGGTGATCAGGTTCTCGGCGGGCAGGTGGTGGCGCTCGGCCAGCTCGCTGACCGCGGCGCGCGCCCCGCTCAGCCTGGCGGCCGCGACCGGGTCCTTCTCGGCCCAGGCGCGCGGCGGCGGCGGCCCGTCGTGCGGCGCGGCGGCCGGCGGCAGCTGGTTCTCCGGCACCTCCCGCCCGCGCTGGACGGCGGCCAGCCACTGCTCCAGCTGGCGCCGGTGCACCCGCGGCCCGAAGCCCTGGACGGACTGCAGCGCGGCGATGTTCAGCGGCATGGCCAGCGCGGCGTTGACGATCGCGGCGTCCGACAGCACCCGGCCGGGCGAGACGTCCCGCTCCTGCGCCATCCGGTCGCGGGCCAGCCACAGTTCGCGCACCACGGCCAGCTGGCGGCGCCGGCGCACCTTGTGCAGCTGCGAGGTGCGGCGCCAGGGGTCGGTCCGCGGGGCCGGGCGGGGGGCGGCGGCGATCGCCGCGAACTCCTCCAGGGCCCAGTCGAGCTTGCCCTGGGCGTCCAGCTCCCGTTCGAGTGCGTCGCGCAGCTCGACCAGCACCTCGACGTCCAGAGCGGCGTAGCGCAGCCACGGCTCCGGCAGCGGGCGGGTGGACCAGTCGACCGCGGAGTGCTCCTTGGCCAGGCTCAGCCCGAGCACGCTCTCGGTCATCGGTCCGAGTCCGACCCGGGCGAAGCCGGCGATCCGCCCGGCCAGCTCGGTGTCGAACAGTCGCTGGGGTCTCATGCCCACCTCGGCCAGGCAGGGCAGGTCCTGGGTGGCGGCGTGCACCACCCATTCGGTGTCCGCGAGGGCCGCGCCCAGTGCGCCGAGGTCGGGGCAGGCGATCGGGTCGATCAGCGCGGTACCGGCGCCCGCGCGGCGCAGCTGGATGAGGTACGCCCGCTGGCCGTAGCGGTAGCCGGAGGCCCGCTCGGCATCGACGGCGACCGGTCCGGTTCCCGCCGCGAAGGCGGCGATGGTGGCGGCCAGCGCCTGCTCGTCCGCCACGACCGGAGGGATCCCCTCCTTCGGTTCGAGGAGTGGGACCGGGGCTGCTTCTTCTGGGATGGCTGCTACGGCGTCGGTCACTCCCCAAGGGTACGACGGTCCCCGCGACCGGGAGTGTTGTCGGACTGGTCAGACCGATGCGGGAGGTGCCGCGCCACCGCCCGGCGGCGGTGACCCGGTTCTCCCCAGCGCGCTGCGGCGGCCCCGGAGGAAACGTTCCTCCAGAGCCGCCGCAGCGGCGGGGGTTCAGTGGATGATGCCGGTGCGCAGCGCGACCGCGACCATCCCGGCGCGGTCGCCGGTGCCGAGCTTGCGGGCGATCCGGGCGAGGTGGCTCTTCACGGTGAGCGCCGAGAGGCCCATCGCCACGCCGATCGCCTTGTTCGACTGGCCCTCGGCCACCAGCCGCAGCACCTCCACCTCGCGCCCGGAGAGCTCGCGGTAGGCGGCCTGCTGCGCGCCCGGCGCACCGTGCGCCCCGGGAGCGCCCGGGGCTCCGTGCGCGCCCGGCATGCCCGGCATCCCGGGCCGGCGCATCCGCCCGGCCAGTCCGGCGGCGCCGAGCGGCAGGCCGGGGCGGCCCGGCATGGCCACGTTGGTGCGGGTGCCGGTGACGACGTAGCCCTTGACCCCGCCGGCCAGCGCGCTGCGCACGGCGCCGATGTCGTCGGCGGCGGAGAGCGCCAGCCCGTTGGGCCAGCCGGCGGCGCGGGTCTCGGCGAGGATGGTGAGTCCGGAGCCGTCGGGGAGGTGGACGTCGGCGACGCAGATGTCGCGCGGGGTGGAGACCCGGGGGCGGGCCTCGGCGATCGAGGACACCTCGATCACGTCCCGGACGCCGAGCGCCCAGAGGTGACGGGTGACGGTGTTTCGGACGCGGGGATCGGCGATGACCACCATGGCGGTGGGCTTGGTCGGGCGGTAGGCGACCACGTTTGCGGGGTGCTCAAGAAGGACCGACACCAGGCCTCCTGCGGGAGTGGCGGACGGAACCCCGAGGGGGCGGTCGGAGTGTTCCGCGTTCGGAAAGGGTCACAGTCTGCTTCGGCAGCATCCGTGCCCGGCTTTAGCGAAAGATCACGATCTAGTGAGTCACAATACGGACAAATCGCGCAGATGACTGATGCGACATGCGTGGAATTCGCACAAAATCGATCAGATCCAGCGCAAACCGGTCAGTTCCGAGCGCTTTGTTGACGGAGAGCCGCACTGAAGTCACACTCTGTCAGCCTTGGGGGTGGCGGGGCGTCCACCGGTGACGTCCCGGCGCGCGCCACTCCTCAGTGCGAACGGGGGCGTCGCCGCGCGGGCATCGGGACCACTCCACCGAGTGACGTGACGTCCGCGGGGCCGTGCGGGGCCGGGGAGGCCGGCGGCAGGCCCGCGCTGATGCAGAGCAGGTCCCCCCAGGCCGCCAGGTGCCGCTCGAAGCGGCCGTCGGCCGGCGTCCAGGACGCCCGGATCTCGATCTCGGTGCTCGACGCCCGGTCCGCCAGCCCGCCGAAGTACTGCGAGGCGGACAGCGACACCGTGCCGGAGGGCTCCGCGTACCCGGCGCCGTGCGCCTGCAGCGCGTCCAGCAGCCAGGCCCAGCCGACCTCGGAGATCATCGGGTCGCCGGCCATCTCCGGCTCCAGCTCGGCCCGGGTCATGGTGACCACCCGGAAGTCCCCGTTCCAGGCCTCCTGCCCGGCCGGGTCGTGCAGCAGCACCAGCCGGCCGTCGGCCAGCTCCTCGCCGTCCACCTCGACGGCGGCGGTCAGCGCGAAGGCGTGCGGCGCCAGCCGGCGGGGCGCCGGGGCGGGGGAGAGGACGAGCTCGGGGCGCAGCCGGGCCTCGGAGAGCGCCTCCACGGCGGCCCGGAACTCGCTCGGCGCCGCCTCCCGACCCGTTCCGCCACCTGCTCCGCCACCCTGTGCGGGGTGCCCTCCGACCGCTGCCATGACCCGAAGACTAGGTCGAAAAGCCGGGTAATCGCCGCAACTTCTTCCCGCGCGGCGCGCCGGGGCGGCAATCCGGCCAGATCTTGGAGGAACCCACGAGACCACCGGGACGGCCAGGCCCGGGCCGCGTGCGAAGATTTGGAGCGTGAGCGAGACGACGGCAGACACCCCGGCAGTCCCCCCGACCGGTGCGACCCCCGGTCAGCAGCCCGACGCGCGCCGCGGGGCCGCGCACGACTCGGCGTTCCTGCGCGCCTGCCGGCACGAGCCGGTGCCGCACACCCCGGTGTGGTTCATGCGTCAGGCCGGACGCTCGCTGCCCGAGTACCTGAAGGTCCGTGAGGGCATCCCCATGCTGGAGTCCTGCATGCGGCCCGAGCTGGTCAAGGAGATCACCCTCCAGCCGGTGCGCCGGCACAAGGTGGACGCGGCGATCTTCTTCAGCGACATCGTGGTGCCGCTCAAGGCGATCGGCATCGACGTCGACATCAAGCCCGGCATCGGCCCGGTCATCGCCGACCCGATCCGCACCGCCGAGGACCTCAAGCGGCTGCGCCCGCTGGAGCCGCACGACGTCCCCTACATCACCGAGGCCGTCGGCCTGCTCGTCGACGAGCTCGGCCCCACCCCGCTGATCGGCTTCGCCGGCGCCCCCTACACGCTGGCCAGCTACCTGGTCGAGGGCGGCCCGTCCAAGAACCACGAGAACACCAAGGCCATGATGTACGGCGAGCCCGAGCTGTGGGCCGCCCTGGTCGACCGGCTGGCCGACATCACCTCCGCCTTCCTCAAGGTCCAGATCGAGGCCGGCGCCTCCGCCGTCCAGCTGTTCGACTCCTGGGTCGGCTCGCTCGCCCCGGACGACTACCGCCGCTCGGTCATGCCGGCCAGCACCAAGGTGTTCGACTCGGTCGCCGGCTACGGCGTGCCGCGGATCCACTTCGGCGTCGGCACCGGCGAGCTGCTCGGCCTCATGGGCCAGGCCGGCGCCGACGTGGTCGGCGTCGACTGGCGGGTGCCGCTGAACGTCGCCGCCGAGCGGGTCGGCCCCGGCAAGGGACTGCAGGGCAACCTCGACCCGGCGGTGCTGTTCGCGCCGACCAGGGCCGTCGAGACCAAGGCCCGTGAGGTGCTGCACGCCGCCCAGGCGCTTGGCACCAGCGGCCACATCTTCAACCTCGGCCACGGCGTGCTGCCCAGCATGGACCCGGACGCGCTCTCCCGCCTGGTCGCCTTCGTGCACGAGGCCAGCGCCCGCTGACGCCCCGCGACGGCGGCGGATCCCCGCCGCCGTCGCGCCCGGCGGTCAGGGCGTCCGTCGCTCCTCGGCCTGCTCCGGGCGGTGCTCGGCCGGCGGCGGTGCGAAACCCGGGATCGGCTCCCGGTCCCGCCCGGCGTCCCGCGCCGCACGCGGCCACCGGCGGCGCACCGCCCACACCGCCGCCGCCACCGGAACCACCACCAGCAGGAACGGCAGCAGCGCGGCCACCGTCATGAAGAGCCCGCGCACGATCACGAACAGCACGTGCCAGCCGCCGCCCAGCGCCGAGCCGACCGACGCCCAGAAGCCGTCGTCCTTCTTCTTCGGCGCCGGGGCGTCGGGCTGGGCGGTGTCCTGCTTCGGGCGCACGTCCAGGGTGATGGTGGACAGCGAGGTCCGCGCCGACAGCTCCTTGACCTGCTTCTGCAGCGACTCCAGGTCCGCCTCCCGGCGGCTCAGCTCGCTCTCCAGGCTGACGACCTCGGCCAGCGTCTTCGCCTGCGCCATCAGCGCCCGCACCCGGTCCACGCTCGCCTGCTGGCTCTGCATCCGGCTGTTGACGTCGGCGACCTGCTGCGTCAGGTCCTCCGCCTGGCTGCGCCGGGAGACCACCTCGCCGAGCCCGGCCAGCTGGTCCAGCGTCGACTGGAAGGCCGCCGACGGCACCTTCACCGTGATCTGCCCGCTGGCCGGGGCGACGTCGGCCGACCCGGTCCCGCCGGTGCCGGTGCCGGGGCCAGCCCCGCCGGTGCCGCTCGCCGTCTCGCTCGCCACGTAGCCGTCCGCGGCGAGCGCCAGCGCGCGGGCGCGTGCCAGCGCCTCGTCCACCTTCGCCGTCCGCACCGTCAGCTGCGCCGAGTGGGCGATCTGCCGGGCGTCCACCACCGGGGCCGCCGCGGCCGCCCCGGTCGCCGCGGCCTTGGGCGCCGCCGCCGAGGCGGCCGAGCCCGGCACGCCCGGCGCGGCGTCCCCCTTGGCCGCCTCCCCGGCGGCGGCCTGCGCGGGGGCCGCCGCCGCGTTGTCCCTGACACCGCCACCGCTCGACGAGCACCCCGCCGCCAGCGCGGCGGTCACGGCCACCGCCGCCAGCGCCCCCGCTCTTCGCCGTCCTCTTCCCACGTTCGGGCCCTCCCCGCGTCGACTGTCCGACGTCCCTGCTCCGGGACGCTCGGACCATTCGACGGGGAACGACCCGGATCGGATCCGCCCGGTACGTCGCAGCTTGATCACGGCTCGGCTGCGGACCGGACAAGGCGTCAGACCGCCTCCACCGCGATCCCCGCCCGTCGCAGCAGCGCCGCCGTCACCCCGTCCCCGGGCCGCAGCGTCCCGCCGAAGGTGCCGTCGTACACCTGCCCGCACCCGCAGGACGGGCTGCGCGCCATCAGCAGCGCCCGCCGCGCCCCCGCCGCCTCGGCCGCGGCCAGCGCCGCCCGCGCCCCGGCCACGAACTCCTCCGTGCAGTCCGCCCCGGTCGCGTCCACCACCCGCGCCCGCCCGTCCAGCACGTCCGCCCCGTCCCCGCCCACGATCTCCGCCGCCGGCCGCGGCGTCGGCAGCCCGCCCGCCCCCTCCGGGCACACCACGACCCCGCGCCCCTGCGCCACCAGCTCGTCAACCACCCGCGCCGTCTTCGCCCGCCCGTCGTACCGACACGGAACCCCGGCCAGACACGCACTCACCAGCACCTTCTCCATGTGTGTGAGCCTACGGGGCTCTGCGCCGACCACGGAGTCGCTACCGTGCTGCCCGTGGACGAACTTCCCGAGTGGATGTACCCGCCCCGGCTGGAGGGCTGGTTCGCCGAGGATCTCGACCTCCTGTCACAGGCCCCGCCGCGCACGGAGCTGTGGCACGGCTGCCCGGTGTTCTTCCTGTGGCCCTTGCCGGCCTGGCACGGCCGGGTGGTGAGCGCACTCGCCGCCACCTTGGGCCGCCGGTTGCCGGGCGGGGCGGCCGCCACGTGCGGGGCCGCCGTCACGCTGGACCGGAGGAACCTCGTCAGGCCGGACATCGTGGTCACGAGCACGGCCGGCCGCAGGCGGCTCGCGGCGGACGAAGCCCTGCTTGTCGTCGAGGTCGTCTCCCCGGACTCGGCGGTCGGTGACCAGTGCGTCAAGTTGCGGAAGTACGCCGAGGCCGGGATTCCGCACTACTGGGTGATCGAGGAGGAGGACGGCCTGCCGGTGGTGCACGCCTACGAACTCGACCGGCCGACCTCCGCCTACGTCGCGGCCGGGATCTTCCGGAAGCGGCTGGAGCGGCCGGTGCCGTTCCCGCTCGACATCGACCTCGACGCGCTCGTCCCCGCCCCGAGGGCGAAGCGTGCAGGGGATTGAGGCAAACGTGTAAGGACCTGCGAGACTGCGGAGCATGGCGCAAGCACATGTCGTGGTGATCGGCGGCGGTATCGCGGGACTCACCGCCGCCGCCGTGCTCGGTGGAGCGGCGGGGGAGCCCGCGCGGGCGCGGGTGACGTTGCTGGAGGCGTCGGAGCGGCTGGGCGGGAAGCTGTGGGGCGGCGAGGTCGGCGGGGTCCGGGTGGACCTCGGGGCCGAGTCGATGCTGGCCCGGCGGCCGGAGGCGGTCGAGCTGGCGCGGGCGGTCGGGCTCGCGGAGCAGCTGGAGCCGCCGACCACCGCCAAGGCCGCGATCTGGACCCGGGGCGCGCTGCGTCCGCTGCCCGGCGGGCAGGTCATGGGCGTCCCCGGGGACCTCGCGGCGCTCGCGGACTGCGGGGTGCTGAGCCCCGAGGGGCTGGAGCGGGCCCGGCACGAGGTGGCCGGCGAGCCGGTCGCGGACGACATCGCGATCGGCCGGTACGTCGCCGAGCGGCTCGGCCGCGAGGTGGTGGACCGGCTGGTGGAGCCGCTGCTGGGCGGCGTCTACGCCGGGCACGCCGACGAGATCTCGCTGCGCGCCGCGGTGCCCGCGCTGCTGCCGCTCGCCCGCAGCGGCGGATCGCTGCTCGACGGGGTGCACGAGCTGGCCAACCGGCCGAAGACCGCCGGCACCCCCGTCTTCCAGGGCCTGCGCGGCGGCCTCGGCACCCTGCCGGCGGCGGTCGCCGCGGCCTGCGCCGAGGCCGGCGTCGAGCTGCGCACCCGCACCGGGGTGACCGAGCTGCGCCGCACCGCCGACGGCTGGCGGGTGACCACCGCCGACGGCGACACCCTGGACGCGGCCGCCGTCGTGCTGGCCGTGCCCGCGCCCGCCGCCGCCCGGCTGCTGCGCGCCGACGCGCCGGCCGCGGCCACCGAGCTGGACGGCGTCGAGTACGCCGGGATGGCGCTGGTCACCCTGGCGTTCCGCCGCGCCGACCTGCCCGAGCCCCCGGCCGGCAGCGGATTCCTCGTCCCGCCGGTGGACGGCCGCCGGATCAAGGCGTCGACGTTCTCCTCCAACAAGTGGGGCTGGCTGGAGCGCTCCGCCCCGGACGCCTTCGTGCTGCGCACCTCGCTGGGGCGGCTGCACGAGGAGGAGCCGTTGGAGCTGGACGACGAGGAGCTGGTCGCCCGCTCGCTGGCCGACCTGGGCGAGGCGATCGGTCTGAGCGCCCGCCCCTACGACACCGCCGTCACCCGCTGGCGGGCCGGACTGCCGCAGTACCCGGTCGGCCACCTGGACCGGGTGGCCCGGATCCGGGCGGCCGCCGACCGGGTGGGCGCGCTGGCGCTGTGCGGGGCGGCGTACGACGGCGTCGGCATCCCGGCGTGCATCGCGAGCGCCCGGGCGGCCGTCGCCGGGCTCGACAGAGTGTTGACCCCGCTGACCGGGGCGAACGTCACGGAGAGGACAATGGGCGCATGACTGAGACCGTTGAGCAGCAGGCCGCCGAGCAGCCCGCGAAGAAGAAGGCGCGGGACCTGAACCAGGTCATCCGCTACACCATGTGGTCGGTGTTCAAGCTCAAGGGCGCCCTGCCGGAGGACCGCACCGGTCTGTCCGCCGAGGTCGACGAGCTGTTCGCCCAGCTCGCCGCCAAGGACGTCACGGTGCGCGGCACCTACGACGTGTCCGGTCTGCGCGCCGACGCCGACATCCTGGTCTGGTGGCACGCCGAGGACTCCGACGACCTCCAGGAGGCGTACAACCGCTTCCGCCGCACCGGCCTGGGTCGGCTGCTGGAGCCGGTCTGGTCGAACATGGCGCTGCACCGCCCGGCGGAGTTCAACAAGTCGCACATCCCGGCCTTCCTCGCCGACGAGCGCCCGCGCGACTACGTCTGCGTCTACCCGTTCGTCCGCTCCTACGAGTGGTACCTGCTGCCGGACGCCGAGCGGCGCGCGATGCTCGCCGAGCACGGCCAGATGGCGCGCGGCTACCCGGACGTGCGGGCCAACACGGTCGCCTCGTTCGCGCTGGGCGACTACGAGTGGCTGCTCGCCTTCGAGGCGGACGAGCTGCACCGGATCGTGGACCTGATGCGCGACCTGCGCCCGTCCCGGGCCCGGCTGCACGTCCGCGAGGAGGTGCCGTTCTTCACCGGCCGCCGCAAGCCGGTCGCCGAGCTGCTCAACGGCCTGGTCTGAGCGCGCGACGCACCAGGGAAGGGGCCCCGTCCGAGGACGGGGCCCCTTCCCGTGTCACGGGCGGCGCAGGGCGGCGCGCAGCCGGGCGTCCGGGAGGGCGGCGGGGCCGTTCATGGCGACGGCGGTGAGCAGTTCGCGCTCGTCGTCGTCGGTGAGCCCGTGCTGGCGCGGCGGGCGGACCTCGCGGAGCACCTCCTGGCCGACCGGCGAGGCCCAGTGGGTGTAGGGGTAGACGTCGATCCGGGCCATCAGCAGGGTGCCCGAGGTGAGCACCAGCGGCAGCGAGAACCAGGCCAGCGGGGTCAGCGCGTCACCGTCCACCAGGCCGCCGACGACCAGGGCGACGGCCAGCATCACCAGCGACAGCAGCAGCGCCTGCCGGACCTGCCGGACCACCAGTACGGTGTGCCGCTGGACGGCGGCCGGGGTGGCCAGCCCGGCCAGGGAGAGCCGGCTGCCGATCTCCAGCACGGTCGGGTGGGCGGCCATCGCCGCCCGCAGGTCCTCGGTGCGGCACTGGCCCTCGGGGCCGACGGTGGCGACCACCGCGCGTTCCAGCCGGCTGCGCCCGCGCGGGTCGACGATGGTGGTCCAGCCGGTGTGGGCGAGGTGCAGCCGGCCCCGGGAGGCCATCAGGACGAGGGCGAGCTCGACGACCCGGTCCGGACCGCCGGCCAGGTAGGCCGTCTCGTACAGCCCGATGCCGACCGCCTCGGGCGGCCGCTGGCCTTCCTGACCGGAGAGCGCGTCGGCGGCGGCGGTCATCCGGACCAGCCGGATGCAGGAGAGCACCGCGGCGACGCAGGCCGGGAGCAGGAAGAGCAACCACATGGGGTTGTTGTAGTCCCGGCCGCGCCGCACGCGGAACGTCTTCCCGGAGCGCGATACCGAACTGTGACGTCCGGCGGGTCCATCGGTCCCGGGTGATCAGGAACCGCAGCCTCCGCCGCCGCAGCTGGATCCGCAGCTGGAGGACGAGGAGGACCCGCAGCCGGAGGAGCCCGAGGAGCAGCTGGAGCCGGAGGACGAGGAGCCGCCGCAGCCGCTGCTCCCGCCGCAGCTCGAACCGGAGGAACCGGAGTCGGAGGAACCGGAGTCGGAGGACGAGCCGCACCAGACCGCCGGGCTGCTGCCGCAGCCGCTGCCGGAGCCGCCGGTGGAGCCGGTCGAGCCGGTGGCGGACGAGGAGGCGGAGTAGCCGGTCGCCCTGGCCGCCTGGTCGGCGGCCGCCGTGGCGAGCAGGGCCTGCTGCAGCTCCGCGTCGGCGAACTCGGCGGCGCCGACGGCGGCCAGGCCGCCGAGCGCGATCGCGCCGAGCACGGCGGCGTCGGCCCTCCGGGCCCCGTTGCGGGGCGTCCACGGCTTGCCGTCGTCCACCAGCCCGAGCTGGCGGCGCCCGGCCGGGGTCATCCGCCCCCGGGGCGGGCGGATCGCCAGCAGGGAGAGCAGGCCGAAGACGAGCAGTACCGGCGGGATCCACAGGGCGGGGTGCTCCCCGCCGGGCTCGTCGGAGTCGAGCAGGTGGGCGGCGGCGGTGACGACCGCCGTGAGCAGCAGCGCGAACCAGATGGCCCGGCGCGCCGTGCGCGCCCGGCGCAACCGGGCGGGGTTGCGCATCAGGCCCCGGTCGGCGAGCGTGTCGCCGATCGCCTGGACGCTCGGCGAGCGCATCACGGCGATCCGCAGCGGGCCGAGGTCCCGGCTGCGGGACGGGCCGATCGCGTCGACGATCTCGCGCTCGACCTTGTCGTACGGCTTGTCGGTGGTCAGGGTGACCAGACCGGCCCGGCTGACCACGACGTGGCCGGCCCGGTGCATCCGGACCAGGGCGGTGTCGAAGACCCGGCCGGGGCCGCCGGCCAGGAAGGCGGCGTCGAGCAGCGGGATGCCGCGGCCGGGCAGCCCCTTGGGGTTGGGGACGCGCAGCGCGGCCAGCCGGGCCTGCGAGGCCCGGACCACGGCGGCGGCCAGCAGGGCGGCGGGGATCAGGTAGTAGGCGTTGTGCCACATGGGCGGTTCCCCCGGGTGGTGAGACGTGGTCGGGCGGTGCTCAGGGTGTGTGCCGGACGCCGCTCAGGCGTCGCGGCGGCCGGGCCGCAGGGCGCGCCGCAGGCGGGCGAGCGGGCCCGGCGCGTGTTCCGGGGCCGGATCGAGCCACTGCCCCAGCGACCGGCGGGCGGCGGCGTCCAGCCCTTCGCCCTCGGCGAGCGCCCAGACGGCGAAGGCCCGGGCGTCGGCGCGGTAGCCGCCGCTCTGCGGGTGGCTGCGGGCGTAGGCGAGGAACAGCGGGCCGTACCGGGTGCCGAGCAGGCGGGGCAGGTCCGGGGCGACCTTGGCGGCGGTGTCGCGACGCTTGGCGGCCAGGCCGGCGGCCTGCGCGCGCACCTGCGCGGGGTCGAAGCCGGGCGGCACCGGGCCGCCGGCCACCAGGGCGGTGAGCAGGGCGCTCTGCCGGGCGGCGAGCCGGGCGCGGGCGGCGTCGGTGTGGGCGTCGGGGCCGGTGTCGGTGTCGGGGGCGGAACCGGTGAGGGCGTCGGTCATCGCGCACCGCCGCCGTCCAGCACCCGCCGGATGGCGTCGAGCTCGGCGGCCAGCTCGGCCGGCGGCGGGAACGCGGCGTCGCGCTCCAGCAGCACCCCGGGCGGGGCGATCCGGGCGCACAGCTCGGCCAGCACCTCCAGCACCGGCTCGGTGACCGGGTGGGCGTGGGTGTCGTGCCAGACGCCGTCGACCATGGTGCCGCCCGCGACGTGCACGTAGGCGAGCGCCTCCAGTGGCAGGCGGTCCAGCTCGGCGGCCGGGTCGACGCCGAGGTTGACCCGGTTGGTGTGCAGGTTGGCGACGTCGACCAGCAGCCGCACGCCGGTCCGCTCGACCAGCTCGGCGAGGAACTGGCCCTCGGTCAGCTCGTCGTCCGGCCAGGCCAGCTGGGCGGCGATGTTCTCCAGGGCGAGCGGCACCGGCAGCTGGTCCTGGGCGATCCGGACGTTCTCGGCGATCACCCGCAGGGCGTCGCGCGAGCGCGGCACCGGCAGCAGGTGGCCGGCCTCCAGGCCGCCGGCCCGGACGAACGCCAGGTGCTCGGTGACCAGCGGGGAGCCGAGCGCCCCGGCGGTCTCGGCGAGCCGGGCGAGGCGGGCCGGGTCGGGCCGGTCGGCGCCGCCGAGGCCGAGCCCGACGCCGTGCGGGACCACGGTGAGGCCGCGGTCGCGCAGGATCCGCAGGGACTCCGGGAGGTGGCCGGCGCAGACGTTCTCGGCGACCACCTCGACCCAGTCCAGGCCGGGCTGCCGTTCGACCACGGTGTCGATCTCGCTGCGCCAGCCGAGGCCGACGCCGAGCCGGCGCGCGGTGCCGGTGGTGCCGGTGCTGCCGGTGGTGGCGGTGATGCCCAGGTGCAGGGCGGGAGAGGTCATCGGTGCGCCCCCTTCGGAGGGCCGGGTGGGAAGGCCGTCGGTCGGCGCGGGCGTCGTCGCCAGGGCCGCCGGGCGGTGTTGCTGAGCATGTCCCCGGGCGGTGAGGCTGCCAAGCCTCGCCCGGTCATCTCAGAGCATTACTTGAGCTTGGCGTTGCGTCAATGAGCGGCCGGTGATCCGGGGCCGTGGCATCACCGCAGGTGGGGCCGGTCCCGACCGGAAAAACCGGGGGCGGGCGGGCCCCCTGTGGAGCTACCGTGACATCCCTATGACACCTCTGACGATTCGTGACTTCCGCCCCGAGGACGCCGACGCCGTCGCGGCGGCCCACCGGGCCGGGCGCGAGCACCTGGTCCAGACCCCCGAGATGTTCGTCTGGCTGAACGCCCGCCGGGCGAAGGGCGCCCACTACCGCACCTTCGTCGCCGAGCTGGACGGCCGGGTGGTCGGCACCGTGCGCTGCGGAGTGGTGACGGGCACCACCACGGTCGGCATCGGCCACGCCAACGGCAGCGTGCTGCCCGCGTACCGCGGGCGCGGGGTCTTCACCGCCCTGCTGGCCGCCGCCGAGCGGCACCTGGCCGGACACGGCGTCGTCGAACTGCACAGCTGGGTGGACGACGAACCCGGCTCGTGCGCCTTCGCCGAGGCCCGCGGCTTCACCGCCGGCCGGACCGCCCACTTCGCCGCCCGGGACCTCACCGCGCCGCTGCCGCCGGCCCCGCCGCTGCCGGCCGGCGTCCGACTGCGCCCGGCGAGCGACTTCGCGGCCGACCCGTACCCGGTCTTCGAGATCGAGGCGGACGCGGCGCTGGACGAGCCGGGCGAGATCGTGATGGACGCCGCCGAGTACGAGCAGTGGCTGGCGGCGGAGTGGAACCGCCCGGATCTGGACCGGGAGCTGACCGTGGTCGCCGTGGCCGACGGTGTGCCGGCCGCGTTCAGCGCCGTCAGCACGGACGGTGCGCAGCGCTACTGGTCGGCTTTCACCGCCTGCCGCCGGGCGCACCGCGGGTGCGGGCTGGCCAAGCTCGCCAAGTGGGAGTCGCTGCGCCGCGCCCGGGCCGCCGGACTGCGGTACGCCTACACCTCCAACGACGCCACCAACGCGCCGATGCTCGCGATCAACGATTGGCTGGGCTACCGGCGCTGCGCGAGCGAACGGAAGTTCATCAAGCGTCTGGACGCCTGAGCCCCCGGCCGAATCCGGTGACGGAACGTGACAGCCGTTCCGCCGGACGGGTGATTTCGGGGCGTTTCCCGGCGTGGCAGCCGGGAGGGAGGCGGGGGAGGGAGTTCCCGGCGCCTCACGGGGCATCACCTCCGCGCAGACTGTTCGTGCCCGAGTGTTCGCGCGGGGGTGCCATGGAGATCCTGCTCCAGATCCTGGTCGGGTTCGTCCCGGCCGTGATCGGCTTTCTCGCCGCCCGCTCGATCGCCCGCACCCGGCTCTTCCTGCGCTACGGCTTCCTGAGAGTGCTGCTCGGGCCGTACGGCCGGGTGCAGATCGTCACCCCGAGCATCGAGGTCGCCGAGTTCGCCTACGCCAAGGACGGCTGCCGGCTCACCAGCCGGGGGCCGCGGAACGTGCTCTTCATGCCGATGGCCGAGGCGCGCGCGATCGCCCAGCTCATCGACCTGCTGCGGAAGATCAACCGCAAGGCCACCATCGAGCTGGTCACCGCCGGTGCGCAGGACCCGCGGATGCCGACCTTCTCGATCGGCGGGCCGAGCGTCAACGCCTACTCGGCGGGCGTCCTGGCGGCCGGCTTCCCGGACTTCCGGCTGGAGCACCCGCAGGCGGCCCGGGCCCGCTGGGGCGGGATGACCTTCGAGGCGCAGTACAACGCGGCCGACGAACTCGTCCGCGACCACGGCTTCGTGTTCGTCACCCGCACCTCCCGGCAGGCGCCCTGCGTGGTGCTCTGCGGGGTGTTCGCGTTCGGCTCGGCGATGGCGGTGGAGGCGCTGGCGGCCGCCGGGCGGCAGTCCCCGCTGGCCGCGCTGTTCCGCTCGGGGGAGAAGGGGTTCGTCGCCGTCGAGGGCCGGGTGATCGGGCTGGACACGGTGGACGTGACCGTCGAGGTCTGCCGCGTCCTGCCCGCAGGGTGAGCGCACGGGGGCAGGATCCGGCCGCCGAGGACGGGGGCAAACAGGACAGTCCGGGAGTCTCCGGGGCAGGAAGTGGCCGGATTCATCAGGCTTTTGCTCCACTACCGTCACATCATCGGCATAATCGCGGCCATGACGATCAACCGTGCGAACGTGAGCGCGATTGCCGAGGACCTGTACGTCTGGCTCCCGCCGAAGCGCGGCTGGGGCCTGGCCAACTGCGGACTGCTCGCCGGGCCGCGCACGGCGCTGTGGATCGACACGCCCTACGACCCCTCGCTCGCCGCCGAGTTCCTCGCCGAGAGCCGCAAGCGGCTGGCCGACGGCGTCACCGTCGACCGGATCGTCGTCACCCACGCCAACGGCGACCACCTCTGGGGCGCGGGCGTCCTGCCCGACGCCGAGGTGATCGCCACCCGCGAGGCGCTGGAGCACATCCACTGGGAGCCGACGCCCCAGCAGACCCAGGGCCTGGTCACCGGCAGCGACCCGCACTCGCCGCTCGGCGGCTACCTCCGCCGCCACTTCGGGCAGTTCGACTGGTCGCGGACCGAGCCGGTCCACCCGGACACCGTCTTCCACGGCGAGCTGGAGCTGCGGGTGGGGGAGTACCCGGTGCAGATCACCGGCCTGCCCTCGGCCCACACCGGCGGCGACCTCATCGTCCACCTCCCGCACCAGCGCGCGGTGTTCACCGGTGACGTGATCTTCGGCTCGACCGCCGCGCAGCCCGGCGACCACCCCTCGCACTGGGCCGGCCCGCTGGAGAACATCGTCGCCGCCTGCGAGCGGATCCTGGCCACCGGCGCCGAGATCATCGTCCCCGGCCACGGCCCGGTGCTCGACCGGCCCGGGGTCCGGGAGCACATCGCCTACCTCGGCTACGTCCGCGAGCGCGCGCACGCCCTGCACCGGGCCGGCCTGCCCGCCCTGGACGCCGCCCGCCGGATCATCGCCGAGCGGCGCTACCCCGAACTCGGCCTGCCCGAGCGGCTGGTGCTCACCGTCGCCGCCGAGTACCGGCACCTGGACGGCACCGGGGTGCCGAACATCCTGGAGGCGATGAGCCAGGTGGCCCTGGTCGCCCGGGAGCTGGACGAGGACGCCGAACGGCGCGCGCCCCGCTCCCGCGCGGCCGGCGACGTGGCCTGAGCCGGCTGCCCGCCCCGTCCTCTCGCACCGCCTCGCACCGCCCGCCCCAAGTCCGTTCTTCGTACAAGGAAACTCCGAGGACGTCGATGACGCAGCTGCTGGTCCCGGCCCTGGCGCTGATCGCGCTCGCCGCGCTCGTCGTGGCCGGCCGGCTGGCCCGCGGCCGCTCCCGCGCGCTCGCCGGGGCCGCCGCCGCCGAGGCCTCCACCCGCCTGGCCGAGGAACGCGCCGAGGTCGCCGAGGGCCGGGCCGGCCGGGCCGAGCAGCAGGCACACGAGGCCCGGGACGAGGCGCACCGCTCGGCGGAGCAGGCCCGCGCCGCGGCCGATCGCGCGCTGGCCGCCGAGGACCGCGCCCGGCGGGCGGAGCAGCGGGCGGCCGAGGACGGGCAGCGCGCCGACGGTGCCGAGCAGGCCGCCGCGGCGGCCGAAGGGCGCACCGCCGCCCTGCTGGCCGAGATCGGCCACCTCGCCACCGAACGCGTGGCCGCCGCCGCCCTGCGCCTGAGCCACCCCAACGCCCCGATCGCCGGACCGCTCGACGCCGCCGCCGTCGGCCCGGACGCCGTGCAGGCCCTGCAGGCCGTCCTGGACGCCGCCGCGGCCGCCGTCACCGACGAGCGCGAGCGGGTCGACGCCGCCGCCCGCTCCGCGATGCGCGGCGCCACGTCCAAGATCCAGACCCTGCTCTACCAGATCCAGAGCCTGGTCCAGCAGCTCCAGCACGACAACGACGACCCCCGGCTGCTGGAGGTGGACTTCCGCAACGAGGTCGCGCTGCGCCGGATCCAGACCGTCGCCGTGCTCTGCGAGGCCTGGCCGGGCCTGGCCCGCACCGACTCCCCGCTCGCCGAGGTCGTGGTCGGCGCGCTCTCCCGGGTGCCCGGCTACGCCCGCATCAAGGTGGCCAACCACCTGCGCGAGGGCCGGCTCGCCGTGGTCGCCCGGGCCGCCGAGCCGGTGGCCATCGCCATCGCCGAGCTGCTCGCCAACGCCACCGCCTACTCGCACCCGGAGACGGACGTCCCGGTCACCGTCCAGCAGGGCGGCCGGGGCGCGCTGGTGATCGTCGACGACAGCGGCATCGGCATGGAGGAGGACCAGCTGCGCCGGGCCCGCCGGCTGCTGGCCGGACCGCCCGAGGTGCTCCTCACCGAGCTGGGCAACCCGCCGAAGACCGGGTTCGCGGTGGTCGGCAAGCTGGCCCGGCAGTACGGCTTCACCTGCCACGTCGAGCCCTCCCCGTACGGGGGCATGCGCGCGCTGGTCCGGATCCCGGCCGGGCTGCTGACCATGGTGGACGAGGAGCAGCCGCTCTCGGTGCTCACCCCGCTGCCGCTGCGCGCCGGACCGGCGCCCGCCGCGCCGCCCGCCCCCGGCCCGGCGGGCGGTCGCGGCCGCGAGGGCGTCCCGGCCATCCGCGTCGTGCCGCCGGTGCCGGACACGCCCGACGTGCCGGAGGCGCCCGAGCCGTCGGACGCGCCGCCGGTGCACGCCCTCCCGCCGGTGCGCGCGGTACCGGACGGCCCCGACCCGGCGGACGACGGCACCGGCCTGCCCAGCCGCCGCCGGCGCCGGCCGCTGGCGCCGACCCCGCAGGCCGCCCCCGCCGGAACCCCGGAGCAGGCCGCCGCCCGGCCGGTGCGGACGCCCGAGCAGGCCGCCGCCCGCTGGCAGGCGCTCCAGCAGGGCACCGGCTCCGGCCGCGCCGCCGTCGCCGATGCCGATGCCGAAACCGAAACCGAGGCCGTCGGCACCCGTACCGACCCCGCCCCGGAGGCCGACACCCCGGCCGACACCCCGGCCGGCCCCGTCCCCAGCCCCCACCCCCCGTCCCCCGCGGCGACCGGCCCCACCGGCGCCGACCGGGCGGCCCCGCCCCGCCCCGACGCCGCCCGCACCGGCGTCGGCCCCACGGACGCGTCCGGCCGCCGCACCACCCAGACCCCCTGAGGAGCCGCGCTGTGAGCAGCACGCCCAGCCCCACCAGCACCACGCCCAGCCCGTCCGACACCGACGGCATCGCCTGGGTGCTGACCCCGCTCCTGGACCTGCCGGGCGTCGTGCACGCGGTGATCGCCACCGGTGACGGCCTGGTCGAGGCCGCCTCGGACGGCCTCGCCCGCGCCTGCGCCGAGCGGGTCGCCGCGATGACCGCCACCGTGCACGCCGCCGCCCGGGCGTTCACCACCGCTTTCACCGACACCGAGCAGCCCCGGCTGGCGCAGACCGTGGTCGAGTCCGACCTGGGCTTCGCCGTCGTCGTCCCGGCCGGCGAGAACACCTCGCTCGCGGTGTTCACCACGCCCGACGCCCAGCTCGGCAACGTCGCCTACCAGATGCAGGTCCAGGTCGCCGCCCTGGGCCGGGCACTGGCGAGCCCGGCCAGGCGGCAGGACGCCCCCGCGCGGTCATGACCCCCACCTCCCGCAGGCGGATGGTGCCCGCCTACCTGGCCACCGGCGGACGGACCCGCCCGGGCGGCGACGGCTTCGAACGGCTCACCGTGCTGTTCGCGACCGGCGCCGAGCGGCCGTCGGCGCTCGCGGAGCTGGAGGCGGAGCACCGACGGCTCTGGGACCTCTTACGACCCGGCGCGCTCACCGTGGTGGAGGCCGCCGCGCACCTGCGGCTGCCGGTCAGCGCCACGGTCTTCCTCGCGGCCGACCTGGTCGAGGCGGGCTGCCTGCACGCCCGCGCGCCGATCCCCCGCGCCCAGCAGACCGACCGCTCCCTCGTCGAGAGGCTCCTCGTTGGACTCCGCACTCTCCGGTAATCCGCCCGGTCCGCGGCGGCCGGACCGGGTGGGCTACCTGCCCGACCCCGAACAGACGCTGATGAAGCTGGTGGTCGCCGGCCCGTTCGGCGTCGGCAAGACCACCTTCATCCGCACCCTCTCGGAGATCCCGACCCTGCACACCGAGGAGGCGATGACCGAGACCGGGGCCCCCGTCGACGACGTCGCCGGCCTGCCCGGCAAGACCACCACCACGGTGGCGGTCGACTTCGGCCGGCTCACCCTGCCCGGCGAGCTGGTGCTCTACATGTTCGGCACCCCCGGCCAGCGGCGGTTCTTCCCGCTCTGGCAGGACATCGCGCGCGGCGCCATCGGCGCCCTCGTCCTCGCGGACACCCGCCGGCTCGCCGACTCCTTCGAGATCATGGACATGGTCGAGGAGCAGGGGCTGCCCTACGCGGTCGCCGTCAACCGCTTCCCCGACTCGCCGATCCACCCGGCCGCGGTGCTGCGCAGCCACCTCGACCTGCACCCGAGCACCCCGCTGGTGCTCTGCGACGCCCGGGAGCGCGGCTCCAGCCTGGACGCCCTGATCGCGCTCACCGAGCACGTCCTGCACGGCCTCCCCGCCGCCCCGGAGCAACCATGACCACCACCTCCGCGCACCCCCCGACCGCGCCGGTCGCGCTGCACGGCCCGGCCTTCGCCGCCGACCCGCAGGCCGTCTACCGGCAGCTGCGCCGCCAGGGCCCGGTCGCCGAGGTCGAGATCGCGCCCGGCGTCGGGGCCCTGCTGGTCACCGACTACCAGGCCGCCCTCGACCTGCTGCGCGACACCGACACCTTCTCCAAGGACTCCCGCGCCTGGCAGCGGACCGTCCCGCCGGACTCCCCGCTGCTGCCGGTGCTCGGCTACCGGCCGACCGCGCTGTTCAGCGACGGCGCGACGCACGCCCGCTACCGGCAGGTGATCACCGACGGCCTGGCGCTGCTGGAGCCGCACCAGTTGCAGCGCCGGGTCGCCGAGGTCGCCCACCGGCTGATCGACGCCTTCGGGGAGAGCGGCTCCGCCGACCTGATCGCCGACTACGCCCGCCGGCTGCCCGTCGACGTCCTCACCACCGGTTTCGGCGTGCCCGAGGAGCACCGCGAGCGGCTGGTGGCCGGCATCGTCGGCTCGATCGAGTCCACCCGGCACGCGGTGGCCGCGTACACGGACCTCGTCGAGGTGGTCACCGGGATGGTCGCCGAGCGCCGCGAGCGCCCCCGGCACGACCTGACCTCGTGGTTCCTCACCCACCCGGCGGGACTGGACAACGACGAGGTGGTCCGGCAGATCACCCTCACCATGATCGCGGGCAACGAGCCGACCACCAACCTCATCGGCAACGCCCTGCTGCGCCTGCTCACCGACGCCCGCTACGCCGGTTCGCTGTTCGGCGGGGCGATGACGGCGCACCAGGCGATCGACGAGGTGCTGTGGCACGAGCCGCCGCTGGCCAACCTCTCCGCCCACTACCCGCGCGTCGACGTCACCCTCCACGGCCGCGCGATCCCGGCGGGCTCGCTGGTCCTGGTCTCCTACGCGGCCGCCAACTCCCAGGCCGCCCCGCCCGCCGCCACCGCGGACACCGCCGAGCTGCGCAGCGGCGAGTCCGCCCACCTGGCCTGGGCGGCAGGACCGCACGCCTGCCCGGCCCGCGACCCGGCCCTGCTGATCGCGATCACCGCGATCGAGCAGCTGACCAGCCGGATCGGCGACCTCGAACTCGCCGAGCCCGCCGACGCCCTGCGCTGGCGCCCCGGCCCCTTCCACCGCGCCCTGGTCCGCCTCCCGGTCCGCTTCACCCCGGTCGCCGGATGACACGAGCAGGCCCGGACACCCTCGGGTGCCCGGGCCTGCTCGTACTCCGCGCTACTTTGCCGGCTTCAGCGTGAGCGAGACCGAGTTGATGCAGTACCTCTGGTCGGTCGGCGTGCCGTAGCCCTCGCCCTCGAAGACGTGGCCCAGGTGGCCGCCGCAGCGGGCGCAGCGGACCTCGACCCGGCGCATGCCGAGCGAGGTGTCCTCGATGTACTGGACGCGGTCCCCGGCCAGCGGCGCGTAGTAGGACGGCCAGCCGCAGTGGCTGTCGAACTTGGTCTCCGAGCTGAACAGCTCGGCGCCGCAGGCGCGGCAGCCGTAGACGCCGACCGTCTTGGTGTCGGTGTACTCGCCGGTGAACGGGCGCTCGGTGCCGGCCTCCCGCAGGACGTGGTACTCCTCGGGGGAGAGCTCGGCGCGCCACTCGGCGTCGGTCTTCTCGATCTCGTAGCTCATGACAGCTCCAGGTCGCGACGGGTCCGGGACTCGTCCGGGGACTCAGACGTTGGTGGCAACGCTGGTGAGGCGCTCCAGGCCCCTCTCCAAGTGTTCCAGGATGGCCGCACCCAGGTTGGTGACGTCGCCCGCGCCCATGGTGAGCAGCAGGTCGCCCGGGCGGGCCAGGCCGGCCAGCACCGCGGGGGCGGCGGCGAAGTCGTGCTCGGCGGTCACCTCGGCGCCGGCCCGCAGGGCGGCGTCGATGATCAGCTCGCTGGTGATGCCGGGGATCGGGTCCTCGCGGGCCGGGTAGATGTCGAGCACCACCGAGGCGTCGGCGAGCGCCAGCGCGGCGCCCATCTCCTCGGCGAGCTGCTGGGTGCGGCTGAACAGGTGCGGCTGGAAGACCACCAGGACGCGGCCGGTGGTGGCCTCCCGGATCGCCTCCAGGTCGGCGGTCATCTCGGTCGGGTGGTGGGCGTAGGAGTCGATCACCTGGACGCCGCCCGCCTCGCCCTTGAGCTGGAGCCGGCGGCGCACCCCGGTGTAGGCGCCGAGCGCCTTGGCGAGGTCGGCGGCCGGGACGCCCAGCGCGACGCCGGCGGCCAGCGCGGCGACCGCGTTGTGGGCGTAGTGCCGGCCGGGCACCGAGACGGTGAAGGCCAGCTCGGCACCGTCCAGCAGCACGGTGACCTCGCTGGTCATGCCGTGCGGGACGACCGACAGGACGCGCAGGTCGGCGTCCTCGGCGGCGCCGACGGTGACCACGTTCAGGTCGGTGCGGCCGGCCACCCGGGCGGTCAGCTCGCGGGCGCCCTCGTGGTCGGCGGAGACGACCAGGGTGCCGCCGGGCACGATCCGGCCGACGAAGGTCTCGAAGGACTCGTGGATCTCGTCGATCGAGGCGTAGTTGGCGTGGTGGTCCAGCTCCACGTTGAGCACGATCGCCACCTCGGGCGCGTACTTGTGGAAGCTGCGGTCGCTCTCGTCGGCCTCGGCGACGAAGATCTCGCCGGTGCCGTGGTGGGCGTTGGAGCCGGGCGCGTCGAGGTCGCCGCCGATCGCGTAGGACGGGTCCAGGCCCAGCTCGCCGAGGGCGACGGCGAGCATGCTGGTGGTGGTGGTCTTGCCGTGGGTGCCGGCCACGGCCAGCGCCCGGCGCCCGCCCATCAGCGCGGCCAGCGCATCGGAGCGGTGGACGACCGGGATGCCGCGCTCGCGGGCCGCGGCCAGCTCCGGGTTGTCGGCGCGGATGGCGCTGGAGACGACGATGCTGCTCGCGCCCTGCGGCACGTGCTCGGCGGCGTGCCCGATGTGCACGCCGGCACCGAGGGCGCGCAGCGCGCGGACGGTCTCGGACTCCTTGGCGTCGCTGCCGGAGACGCTGGCCCCGCGCACCGCGAGGATCTTCGCCAGGCCGGACATCCCGGCGCCGCCGATGCCGATGAAGTGCGGGGCGTGCAGGTCGTGCGCGGCGTCGTTCAAGGCGGGGCTCCGTACGGGCGGGGATCAGGGAGGGGCGGACGACGTGCGAATCGTCCTCGCGGCCGGACCGCAAGGACGATTCTGCACCACGTCGGGGTTTCGTCAGGAGTCGCTGGCGAACAGTCGCAGCACCGGGACGCCCACCTTGTGACGGGCCTGGGAGGCCCAGTCGCGGTGGAAGAACTCCTCCACGAAGTGCGGGGAGGTGAGCACCACCACCTCGTCGGCCTGGTGCTCCTCGACCACGGCGCGCAGCCGCTCCAGCGGCGAGTCCTCGACCAGCTCGCCGACCGCCTCGGCGCCGGCCCGCCGCAGGTGGCGCAGGCTGTGCTCCAGCGACTCGGTGGCGACCGTCGGCCCGCTCTCGGACTCGTCGTGCTCGCGCACCACCTTGTCGAGGTGGCCGAGGGCGACGTCGTCCAGCGCCCGCAGCAGCTCGTCCTGCTTGCCGCGCGGCTGCATCAGGACGACGAAGGACACCTTCTCCTCGCTGTGCAGCGTGGTGACCAGCTCCACGTCCGCGTCGGAGAGTGCCTTTTCGATCATCAGTACCGTCTTGAACACGTGAGTCCCTTCCAGTCGCCGGCCCCCGGGCTCCGGCTTCGCATCCCATACTGCCCGGCGGAAGCTTTCCGCACGCTCCCCACCCGGCACACGGGCCACGCGCAGGAGGCCCCAGATGCGAGCGGGATCACGCTCCGGAGGTCACGGGGTGGGCGGACGCAGGTAGCGGGTGAAGAGGAATCCTTTCTGCTCTATCAATGAGACCAGCCGCATCCGCTGCACGTCAGGCATTTGCGCATCATGGAGGATGCGCGGCGCGTCGCCGCCCGTGAGCAGCGGTGCCAGCGACAGGCACAGCTCGTCCAGCAGGTCCTCGGCGGCCAGCTGCCCCAGCAGCCGGGGCCCGCCCTCGGTCAGCAACCGCGTCCAGCCCCGCTCGGCCAGCGCCGCGACCGCGGCCCGCAGGTCCACCGCGCCCCGGCCGACCGCGATCACGTCGGCCACCTCGGCCACCGCCGCCAGGGCGCGCACCGGCGCGTCCTCGGTGGTGATCACCACGGTGCGCACCAGCGGCTCGGTGAACAGCGGCGCCGCGAGGTCCAGCCCGAGCGAGCGGCTGACGATCGCGATCGCGGGCGCCGGCGCCTGCCCGGCCGCCCGGCGCGCCTCGGCGAAGTCGGCCCGCGCCCGGGCCGGCCGGTACCCCTCGGCCCGCACCGTCTCGGCACCCACCAGCACCACGTCCGACAGCGCCCGCAGCACACCGAAGATCCGCTTGTCGGCGTCGCCGGAGAGCCCCTCGGAGAGCCCGGCCAGCCGGGCCCCGCCGTCCAGCCCCGCCACCATGTTGGCGCGCAGCCAGGGGCGCCCCTGGTTCACCTGCTCGGGGTACGCGTAGACGGCGGCCAGCGCCTCCAGCGAGCCGGGATCGTCGAAGGTCTCCGCCACCGGGCTGATCAGCTGTTGCATGCCCCCAGTGTTGCAGTGACCCGCCCGCTCGCCTCAAGGGCGGGAGTTCCACCGGGTGCACGTCCCGGGGCCCGCCGGACCAGGCGTACCCTTAATCACCGTGCCCGCAGCTTCCCGCCCCGCCACCGCGACCGAGCCGATAGCCGCCGCGAGCGCCCCCGGCTCACCGATCGCCCTCACCTCCCGGCGCCCCGTCGTCCCCGCCGAGCGCCTGGTCGCCGAGATGGTGCCGCCGCCGCGCTTCTCCGACGTGAGCTTCGGGACGTACATCCCGGACCAGGCCCAGCCCAGCCAGTACGAGGCCGTGCAGGTCCTGGAGGAGTTCGCCGGCACGCTCAACAGCGGAAACGGTTCCGCGCCCAGGCGCAGCTGGTTCCGCCGCGGCGCCCCGGCCCCGGTCGGCCCGGCCGGCATCTACCTGGACGGCGGCTACGGCGTCGGCAAGACCCACCTGCTCGCCTCGCTCTGGCACGCCGCCCCCGGCCCCAAGGCCTTCGGCACCTTCGTCGAGCTGACCAACCTGGTCGGCGCGCTCGGCTTCCAGCAGGCCGTGCAGACCCTGTCCGGGCACAAGCTGCTCTGCATCGACGAGTTCGAGCTCGACGACCCGGGCGACACCGTCCTGGTCTCCACCCTGCTCGGCCGCCTGGTGGAGAACGGCGTCAAGCTCTGCGCCACCTCCAACACCCTGCCCGAGAAGCTCGGCGAGGGCCGCTTCGCCGCCGCCGACTTCCTCCGCGAGATCCAGGGCCTGTCCGCGCACTTCCGCCCGATGCGGATCGACGGCCAGGACTACCGCCACCGCGGCCTGCCGGACGCCCCGCCGCCCTACCCGGCCGCCGAGGTCGACGCCGTCGCCGCCCGTACCCCGGGCGCCTCCCTCGACGACTTCGACGCCCTGCTCGCCCACCTCGCCGCCGTCCACCCCAGCCGCTACGGCGCCCTGCTGGACGACGTCACCGCCGTCTGCCTGCGCGGCGTGCACCGGGTCGACGACCAGTCCACCGCCCTGCGCCTGGTCGTCCTCGCCGACCGGATGTACGACCGCGAACTCCCCGTCACCGCCTCCGGCCTCCCCTTCGACCAGGTCTTCCCCGAGGAGATGCTCCGCGGCGGCTACCGCAAGAAGTACCTCCGCGCCGTCTCCCGCCTCGTCGCCCTCGCCCGGGACAGCGCCAGGAGCTGAGGGCGTGACCCGCGCCCCGGTCGGGCGTTGCTCCCTGCGGCAGGGGTCGCGAGAGGGGAGAACATGACCGGGGAACGGGCTTTCGGCCACGAGGAGCGATGAGCAGCGGCCACCACACCCGCTGGGTCGTGCCGCCGGAGCACCGGGAGACCGAGGAGTACCGGGCGGCGGGCCGGCGGGGGAGCCCGCCATCAGGTTCGAGGCTCACGCGGCCTGAGCGATCGGTCCTCGGTTGTCGGTGGTGGGTCGTACGGTGGAGGCGTGCGACCCATCACGAGTATTGAGCGGTCAGAGACGCCCTTCGAGGTCGTCAGTCCCTACCAGCCCAACGGTGACCAGCCGGCGGCGATCGCGGAGCTGGAGCGGCGGATCCGGGGCGGGGAGAAGGACGTCGTCCTGCTCGGCGCCACCGGTACCGGCAAGTCGGCCACCACGGCCTGGATGATCGAGAAGCTGCAGCGGCCCACCCTGGTGATGGCGCCGAACAAGACGCTGGCCGCGCAGCTGGCCAACGAGTTCCGCGAACTGCTGCCGAACAACGCGGTCGAGTACTTCGTCTCGTACTACGACTACTACCAGCCCGAGGCGTACGTCCCGCAGACGGACACCTACATCGAGAAGGACTCCTCGATCAACGAGGAGGTCGAGCGGCTGCGCCACTCGGCGACCAACTCGCTGCTCACCCGCCGGGACGTGGTCGTGGTCGCGTCCGTCTCCTGCATCTACGGCCTCGGCACGCCGCAGGAGTACGTGGACCGGATGGTGCAGCTGAAGGTCGGCGAGGAGATCGACCGGGACGTCCTGCTCCGGCGCTTCGTCGACATCCAGTACACCCGCAACGACCTCGCCTTCACCCGCGGCACCTTCCGGGTGCGCGGCGACACCATCGAGATCTTCCCGGTCTACGAGGAACTGGCCGTCCGGATCGAGATGTTCGGCGACGAGATCGAGGCGCTGTACACGCTGCACCCGCTCACCGGCGAGATCATCAGCCAGGACGAGGCCATCCACGTCTTCCCGGCCACGCACTACGTGGCGGGCCCGGAGCGGATGGAGCGCGCGGTCAACGACATCGAGAAGGAGCTGGAGGAGACCCTCGCCCGGATGGAGAAGCAGGGCAAGCTGCTGGAGGCCCAGCGGCTGCGCATGCGCACCACCTACGACCTCGAGATGCTCCGCCAGATCGGCACCTGCTCCGGCGTGGAGAACTACTCGATGCACTTCGACGGCCGCGAGCCCGGCTCCCCGCCGAACACCCTGCTCGACTACTTCCCGGAGGACTTCCTCCTGGTGATCGACGAGTCGCACGTCACCGTCCCGCAGATCGGCGCGATGTACGAGGGCGACGCCTCGCGCAAGCGCACCCTGGTGGAGCACGGCTTCCGGCTGCCGTCGGCGATGGACAACCGCCCGCTGAAGTGGGAGGAGTTCCTGGGGCGGATCGGCCAGACCGTCTACCTGTCGGCGACCCCGGGCGCGTACGAGCTGTCGCGGGGCGACGGCCAGGTCGAGCAGATCATCCGCCCGACCGGCCTGATCGACCCCGAGGTGATCGTCAAGCCGACCGAGGGCCAGATCGACGACCTGGTGCACGAGGTCCGCAAGCGGGTGGAGAAGGACGAACGCGTCCTGGTCACCACGCTCACCAAGAAGATGGCCGAGGACCTCACCGACTACATGCTCGGCCTGGACATCCGGGTCCGGTACCTGCACAGCGACATCGACACGCTGCGCCGCGTCGAGCTGCTGCGCGAGCTGCGGGCCGGCGAGTACGACGTGCTGGTCGGCATCAACCTGCTCCGCGAGGGCCTGGACCTCCCGGAGGTCTCCCTGGTGGCGATCCTGGACGCGGACAAGGAGGGCTTCCTGCGCTCCGGCACCTCGCTGATCCAGACCATCGGCCGCGCCGCCCGCAACGTCTCGGGCCAGGTCCACATGTACGCGGACCGGATCACCCCGGCGATGGAGAAGGCGATCGAGGAGACCAACCGCCGCCGGGAGGTGCAGCGGGCGTACAACAAGAAGCACGGGATCGACCCGCAGCCGCTGCGCAAGAAGATCGGCGACATCCTGGACACCCTCGCCCGCGAGGACGTGGACACCGGCGAGCTGCTGTCCACGGGTTACCGCGGCGGGGGCGGCGCGAAGGGCGGCAAGGCCCCGGTGCCGGCGCTCGGCGCCGAGCGCAAGCCGGCGAAGTCGCTGCCGGCGGCCGAGCTGGCCGAGCTGATCCAGTCGATGACCGAGCGGATGCACGCCGCCGCGGTCGACCTCCAGTTCGAGGTGGCGGCCCGGCTGCGCGACGAGGTCAAGGAGCTGAAGAAGGAGCTGCGGCAGATGCGCGAGGCCGGTATCGCGTAGCGGGCCCCGGCGCCTCCGAGGCAGCCTCCCCGCCGGGCGTGGCCGGTTCGGTTTCCGGTCAAGCCCGGCGGTGTCTCAGCCCTGCCACAAAGGGGTAGAGGGCGGGCAGCGCGTTCGACCGCAGGGCCTAGGCTGGCTTGCGGCGTGCCGCCCGGGAGCGGGCGGCCGGAAGAGGGGGCCTCAGCCGGGGGACGGCAACGGGGTGTCCACCGTGGAGCCGGCGCGGGGTTCCCGCGCGGCCGGGCAGAGAGGACATGCGCCGTGTCGGTGAACCTTGCCAAGGGCCAGCGGGTCAGCCTGCAGAAGGGGCCGGGGGAGACCCTCACCGTGGTCCGGATGGGCCTGGGCTGGAAGGCGGCGCCCCGGCGGGGCCTGTTCGGCAGCCGGACCCGGCAGATCGACCTGGACGCCTCGGCGCTGCTGTACGCCGGGCGGACCCCGTCGGACGTGGTGTTCTTCCAGCACCTGGAGAGCTCCGACGGCTCCGTGCGGCACACCGGGGACAACCTGGTGGGCGGGTCCGGCGCGGGGGAGGACGACGAGTCGATCCTGGTGGACCTGGTGCACGTGCCGCCGCAGATCACCCAGGTGGTGTTCACGGTCAGCTCGTACACCGGGCAGACCTTCGCCGAGGTGCGGAACGCGCACTGCCGGCTGGTGGACGAGTCGACCGGGCTGGAGCTGGCCCGCTACGAGCTGACCGGCGGCGGCCCGCACACCGGCCAGATCATGGCGAAGGTGTTCCGGGACGGCAACGGCGGCTGGGAGATGCAGGCGATCGGCGCCCCGGCCAAGGGGCGGACCTTCCAGGACCTGCTGCCGGCCATCGAGCCGCACCTGTAGCGGAGTCCTGACGGGTCTTTACCTTCTTTACCTTTCCTTGGTGATGCTGTTACCCTTCTTGGCAGCGGAGGGGAGTATTCCCACGCAGCCGTCCCCGTCATCACGGGCACCCGTCGCGGTGCCCCGGGGCGCTGGTCCGCGGGTGCGCCGGTGCGCGCCCGACGGGCGGAAGAGACCTCCGGCAGTGACGATGACTGTCTCGCCTACCTGCCGGAGGAGCAGTAGTGGACGTTTCCGTAAGCCTTTGGGTCGGCACCATCGTGGTGCTGGTGGCCCTGGTCGTGGCCGATTTCTTCATCGGCGGCCGCAAGCCGCACGAGGTGTCGATCAAGGAAGCCGGCATCTGGACCACGGTCTGGGTCGTGCTCGCGGCGATCTTCGGCGGTTTCCTCTGGTGGCACTCCGGCGCGACGCCGGCCGGTGAGTTCTTCGCCGGCTACATCACCGAGAAGTCGCTCAGCGTCGACAACCTCTTCGTGTTCATCCTGATCATGGGCAAGTTCGCGGTGCCGAGGATCTACCAGCAGCGCGTGCTGATGTTCGGTGTGATCATCGCCCTGGTGCTGCGCGCGGTCTTCATCGCCGGCGGCGCCGCGCTGGTCGCCCAGTTCTCCTGGGTGTTCTTCATCTTCGGCGGCTTCCTGATCTGGACGGCGTGGAAGCTGATCAAGGAGGCGCGGGCCGACGAGGAGGACGAGGAGTTCGAGGAGAACCGCCTCCTCAAGTCGATCGAGAAGCGCTTCCCGTCGACCGACAAGTACCACGGCACCAAGCTCTTCATCCGGGAGAACGGCCGCCGGCTGATGACCCCGATGCTGATCGTCATGCTGGCGATCGGCACCACCGACGTCCTGTTCGCGCTGGACTCGATCCCGGCGATCTTCGGCCTGACCCAGGACCCGTACATCGTCTTCACCGCCAACGCCTTCGCCCTCATGGGCCTGCGCCAGCTGTACTTCCTGATCGGCGGCCTGCTGAAGAAGCTGGTCCACCTCTCGTACGGCCTGTCGGTGATCCTCGGCTTCATCGGCGTGAAGCTGGTGCTGCACGCGCTGCACGAGCAGGGCGTCCACGTGCCGGAGATCGGCATCCCGTTCTCGCTGGGCTTCATCGTGGTCGTCCTCGCCGTCACCACCGTGACCAGCCTGATGGCCTCCAAGCGGGCGGCCCTGGCCGAGCGGGACGAGCCGCAGAAGCTGGACGCCTGACGCACCACCCCTCCCGAACCGGGCGGGCCCGCGACCGAGCAGTGGTCGCGGGCCGCCCCGTTCGCGTCCGGCCGCTACCAGCCGCGCTCGCGCCACTCGGCCAGCTGCGGGCGCTCGGCGCCGAGGGTGGTGTCGTTGCCGTGGCCGGGGTAGACCCAGGCCTCGTCCGGCAGGACGTCGAAGATCTTCTCGTTGACGTCCCGGAAGAGGCTCGCGAAGGCCTCCCTGTCGCCCCAGGTGTTGCCGACCCCGCCGGGGAACAGGCAGTCGCCGGTGAACACGTGCGGGTGGCCCTGCGGGTCGTCGTAGACCAGCACGATCGCCCCGGGCGTGTGGCCGACCAGGTGCCGGACGGTCAGCGCGCAGCGGCCCACCGCGAGGGTGTCGCCGTCCGCGAGCGGCAGCGCGGTGGGGACGTCGATGCCCTCCGCGTCGTGCTCGCCGGCCGCGGTGCGCGCGCCGGTGGCGGCGACCACCTCGGCCAGCGCGCCCCAGTGGTCGCGGTGCCGGTGCGTGGTGACGACGGTGGCCAGGTTCTCGCCGACCGACTCCAGCAGCACCGGCGCGTCCGCCGCCGCGTCGATCAGCAGCTGCTCGTCGGTGTCGCGGCAGCGCAGCAGGTAGGCGTTGTTGTCGTAGGGGCCGACCGCCACCTTGGTGATGATCAGGTGCGCCAGCTCGCGCACGTCCGGCGGCCCGCCGACCTTGACCGCTCCGTGGTACGTCATCCGTCCGCTCCTTGTCGGGCTACAGGTTCACGGTCATCCTCGCGCCTGGCGGGCCGCTCAGCCCAGCGGGGGGAGGGTGGGCAGGGGGGTGTCGGGGGTGCGGCGCAGGCCGTCGCCGTCGGCGCGGCCGGAGAGCCAGGCCAGCAGGGCGCGGACGGGGCCCTCGACGGCCAGGGCGGGGGCGCCGGTGCCGATCACGGCGCGCTCGGCGGTGTCGTCGGCGAACAGTTCGACGGCGGGCAGGTCGGCGCCGGACAGCTTGCCGGCGAGGCGGCGGAACTCGGCGGAGGCGAACTCCGCGGGCCAGTGCGCCGGGGTGTAGCCGGCGTCCAGGTCGACGTGGTGGTACTCGACCTCCATCAGCCGCCTCCAGGGGATCTCGCGGGCCGGGAAGCGGTAGCCGCTGCGGTGGCGGACCTCGGCGGCCCAGGCCGCGGCGGGCAGCAGGGCGGCGGCCGCGGCGAAGCGACCGCCACTGGCGCGCAGGTCGGCGAGCTGGACCTCCGCCGGGCGGGGCGCGCCCTCCTCGATGCCCCGGTCGCGGGCCTCCTCGCTCGGGTACTGCGGGATGTCGGTGCCGGTGCGGGCGCCGTCCAGCAGGTTGACCAGGGAGTCGGCGTTGCGGGCGAGGTGGGCCAGGACGTGGCCGCGGGTCCAGCCGGGCAGGGCGGAGGGCTCGGCGACGGCCTCGGGCGCGAGCTCGGCGACGGTGTGCAGCAGGTGCCGGGTGCCCTCCTCGACCAGCGCGAGGTAGCGCGCGGCGGTGGCGGAGGCGGCGGTGGAGGCGGCGCTGGACTGCGGCTCGGTGATCGGCTCGGTGATCGGATCGGTCATCGGATCGGCCTTCCGTGGGGGACGGTGCGTTGCCCGCACGGGGCTCCGCTCGTTGAAGGAGTGACGTCCGGACGACGCTACCGCCGTTTCCCGGCGCTGAGCAGGGGCTTTTGCGGGCCGTACGTCAAGGCTTCGCAGGCCTTCCTCACTCGTTCGGGTGGACCCGGCTGGACGTGGTCGTTAATCGAACGCCTGAGCTAGTAGGCTGACTGCCGCATCCTGGAAGAAGCACAGTTTCGTTCCCCAGCCCTCTCGCCCCGGAGAAAGGCGCCAGAAGCAGTGGCCGACCGCCTCATCGTCCGCGGTGCTCGCGAGCACAACCTCAAGAACGTCTCGCTCGACCTGCCCCGCGACTCCCTCATCGTCTTCACGGGCCTCTCCGGCTCCGGCAAGTCCTCGCTCGCCTTCGACACCATCTTCGCCGAGGGCCAGCGCCGCTACGTCGAGTCGCTGTCGTCCTACGCCCGCCAGTTCCTCGGCCAGATGGACAAGCCCGACGTGGACTTCATCGAGGGCCTCTCCCCGGCCGTCTCGATCGACCAGAAGTCCACCAACCGCAACCCGCGGTCGACCGTCGGCACCATCACCGAGGTCTACGACTACCTCCGCCTGCTGTTCGCCCGGATCGGCAAGCCGCACTGCCCGCACTGCGGCCGCCCGATCGCCAAGCAGTCCCCGCAGGCCATCGTCGACAAGGTGCTCGAACTCGCCGAGGGCACCCGCTTCCAGGTGCTCAGCCCGGTGGTGCGCGAGCGCAAGGGCGAGTTCGTCGACCTCTTCGCCGACCTCCAGTCCAAGGGCTACGCCCGCGCCCGGGTGGACGGCGAGACGATCCAGCTCGCCGAGCCGCCCAAGCTGAAGAAGCAGGAGAAGCACACCGTCGAGGTGGTGATCGACCGCCTCACCGTCAAGGAGGGCGCCAAGCGCCGCCTGACCGACTCGGTGGAGACCGCCCTGCGGCTCAGCGGCGGCATGGTCGTGCTCGACTTCGTCGACCTTCCCGAGGACGACCCCGAGCGCGAGCGGATGTACTCCGAGCACCTCTACTGCCCCTACGACGACGTGTCGTTCGAGGAGCTGGAGCCGCGCTCGTTCTCCTTCAACTCGCCGTTCGGCGCCTGCCCGGACTGCTCCGGCCTCGGCAACCGGATGGAGGTGGACCCGGAGCTGGTGGTGCCCGACGAGGAGCGCTCGCTGGACGAGGGCGCCATCCACCCGTGGTCCGGCGGCCACACCAAGGAGTACTTCCAGCGGCTGATCGACGCCCTCGCCGGCGAGCTGGGCTTCCGCACCGACATCCCCTGGGCGGGGCTGCCGGCCCGCGCCAAGAAGGCGCTGCTGTACGGGCACAAGCACCAGGTGCAGGTCCGCTACCGCAACCGCTACGGGCGCGACCGCTCCTACAGCACCGGCTTCGAGGGCGCGGTGCCGTTCATCCAGCGCCGCCACCAGGAGGCCGAGAGCGACTCCAGCCGCGAGCGCTTCGAGGGCTACATGCGCGAGGTGCCCTGCCCGACCTGCCGGGGCACCCGGCTCAAGCCGGTGGTGCTCGCGGTCACCGTCGAGGGCCGGTCGATCGCCGACGTCTCCTCGATGTCGATCAGCGACTGCTCGGACTTCCTCGGCGCGATGAAGCTGAACGCCCGGGACAAGCAGATCGCCGAGCGCGTCCTCAAGGAGGTCAACGAGCGGCTGCGCTTCCTGGTCGACGTCGGCCTGGACTACCTCTCGCTCGACCGCGCGGCCGGCACCCTCTCCGGCGGCGAGGCCCAGCGCATCCGGCTCGCCACCCAGATCGGCTCCGGCCTGGTCGGCGTGCTCTACGTGCTGGACGAGCCGTCCATCGGCCTGCACCAGCGCGACAACCACCGGCTGATCGAGACCCTCGTCCGGCTGCGCGACATCGGCAACACGCTGATCGTCGTCGAGCACGACGAGGACACCATCAAGATGGCCGACTGGGTGGTCGACATCGGCCCCGGCGCCGGCGAGCACGGCGGCAGGGTGGTGCACTCCGGCTCGCTGAAGCAGCTGCTCGCCAACAAGGAGTCGCTGACCGGCCAGTACCTCTCCGGCAAGCGCGCCATCCCGATCCCGGACGCCCGCCGCGCACGGGACCGCAAGCGCCAGCTCACCGTGCACGGCGCCCGCGAGCACAACCTCAAGGACGTCACGGTCGGCTTCCCGCTCGGGACCTTCACCGCGATCACCGGCGTCTCCGGCTCGGGCAAGTCCACCCTGGTCAACGACATCCTCTACACCCACCTCGCCCGGGAGCTGAACGGCGCCCGCACGGTGCCCGGCCGGCACACCCGGATCACCGGGACCGAGCTGGTGGACAAGGTGGTGCACGTCGACCAGTCGCCGATCGGCCGCACCCCGCGCTCCAACCCGGCCACCTACACCGGCGTGTTCGACCACGTCCGGCGGCTGTTCGCGGAGACCCAGGAGGCCAAGGTCCGCGGCTACCTGCCCGGCCGGTTCTCCTTCAACGTCAAGGGCGGCCGCTGCGAGAACTGCTCCGGCGACGGCACCATCAAGATCGAGATGAACTTCCTGCCGGACGTCTACGTGCCGTGCGAGGTCTGCCACGGCGCCCGGTACAACCGGGAGACGCTGGAGGTCCACTTCAAGGGCAAGTCCATCGCCGAGGTGCTGGACATGCCGATCGAGGAGGCGCTCGGCTTCTTCGAGGCCGTCCCGGCGATCGCCCGCCACCTGCGGACGCTCAACGACGTCGGCCTCGGCTACGTCCGGCTCGGCCAGTCCGCGCCGACCCTCTCCGGCGGCGAGGCCCAGCGCGTCAAGCTCGCCTCCGAGCTGCAGAAGCGCTCCACCGGCCGGACCGTCTACGTGCTGGACGAGCCCACCACCGGTCTGCACTTCGAGGACATCAGCAAGCTGATCAAGGTGCTCACCGGCCTGGTGGACAAGGGCAACACGGTCATCGTCATCGAGCACAACCTCGACGTCATCAAGACCGCCGACTGGATCGTCGACATGGGCCCCGAGGGCGGCTCCGGCGGCGGCACCGTGGTCGCCGAGGGCACCCCCGAGGAGATCGCCGCCGTCCCGGAGAGCCACACCGGCAAGTTCCTGCGCGACATCCTGCCCGGCGACTTCGCCGACGCGCCGGTCACCCCGGCCAAGGCGAAGGCCCCGGCCAAGCGCGCCGCGAAGACCGCCACGGCGAAGACCGCCACGGCGAAGACCGCCGCCAAGGCCCCGGCCAAGCGCGCCACGGCGGCGCGCAAGTAGCGCCGGCGCCCTCACACCGCCCGCCCCCGGCACACCCGGGGGCGGGCGGTGTGAGCACGCATAGACTTCCGGGCGGCCCGCAGCCCGCGGCCACCGTGCGACCAGGAGTGAACGACATGTCCGAGGCCCCCGAAGGCGCCGCCCCCACCCGCCGCACCCTGCTCTGCGGAGCCGCGGCCGTCCTCGCCGCCGGCGGCACCCTCGCCGTCTCCGGCTGCTCCTCGTCCTCCTCCGACTCCGGCTCCGCCGCCAAGACCCCGGTCGACGTCGGCCCCGCCTCCGCCGTCCCGGTCGGCGGCGGCACCGTCTACCGCGAGAAGAAGATCGTCGTCACCCAGCCCACCGAGGGCCAGTACAAGGCGTTCAGCGCCAAGTGCACCCACGCCGGCTGCATCGTCGACCAGGTCAAGAACCAGAAGATCCAATGCCCCTGTCACGGCAGCCTGTTCGGCATCACCGACGGCGCCGTGCTGGACGGCCCGGCCCCGACCCCGCTGCCCGAGTACACCGTGGCGGTCGAGGGCGGCAACCTCAAGGTGACCCCGCGCTGAAGCAGTTGATCTCCCGCACGCGCCCCCGGCCGGAGTCGGTACGGTGGACCCATGGCTGACCCGTCCACCTACCGCCCGGCGCCGGGTGCGATCCCCACCTCGCCCGGTGTCTACAAGTTCCGCGACGCCCACGGGCGGGTCATCTACGTCGGCAAGGCCAAGAGCCTGCGGCCGCGGCTCTCCTCCTACTTCCAGGACCTCGCCGGGCTGCACCCGCGCACCGCGACCATGGTCACCACCGCCGCCTCGGTGGAGTGGACCGTCGTCGCCACCGAGGTCGAGGCGCTCCAGCTGGAGTACTCCTGGATCAAGGAGTTCGACCCCCGGTTCAACGTCAAGTACCGCGACGACAAGAGCTATCCGGAACTCGCCGTCACCCTGAACGAGGAGTACCCGCGGGTCCAGGTGATGCGCGGGGCGCACAAGAAGGGCGTGCGCTACTTCGGCCCCTACGGCCACGCCTGGGCGATCCGCGAGACCGTCGACCTGCTGCTGCGCGTCTTCCCCGTCCGCACCTGCTCCAACGGCGTCTTCAAGCGCGCCCGCCAGGTCGGCCGCCCCTGCCTGCTCGGCTACATCGGCAAGTGCGCCGCACCCTGCGTCGGCCGGGTCTCGCCCGAGGAGCACCGCGCCCTCGCCGAGGACTTCTGCGACTTCATGGCCGGCCGCACCGGCAACTACCTGCGCCGGCTGGAGGCCGAGATGCAGGAGGCCGCCGCCGACCTGGAGTACGAGAAGGCGGCCCGGCTGCGCGACGACATCGGCGCGCTCAAGCGGGCCATGGAGAAGAACGCCATCGTCCTCGCCGACGCCACCGACGCCGATCTGCTGGCCGTCGCCGAGGACGAACTGGAGGCCGCCGTCCAGATCTTCCACGTCCGCGGCGGCCGGGTGCGCGGCCAGCGCGGCTGGGTCACCGACAAGGTCGAGGACGTCGACACCGCCGGCCTGGTCGAGCACGCCCTCCAGCAGCTCTACGGCGGCGGCAGCGAGTCCGTCCCCCGCGAGGTGCTCGTCCCCGCCCTCCCGGAACCCGTCGAGCCGGTCCGCGACTGGCTGAGCGGCCTGCGCGGCGCCCAGGTCGACCTGCGCATCCCGCAGCGCGGCGACAAGAAGGACCTGATGGCCACCGTGCAGCGCAACGCCCAGCAGGCGCTCTCGCTGCACAAGACCAAGCGCGCCTCCGACCTCACCACCCGCAGCCGGGCCCTCCAGGAGATCGCCGACGCGCTGGAGCTGGACAGCGTCCCGCTGCGCATCGAGTGCTTCGACATCTCCCACCTCCAAGGCGAGGACGTGGTCGCCTCCATGGTCGTCTTCGAGGACGGCCTGGCCCGCAAGAGCGAGTACCGCCGCTTCCAGATCAAGGGCTTCGAGGGCCAGGACGACGTCCGCTCGATGCACGAGGTGGTCGGCCGCCGCTTCCGCCGCTACCTCCAGGAGCGCGAGCAGACCGGCGAGTGGGCCGTCCCGGAGGAGGCCGAGGGCCCGGAGGAGGACGGCCGGCGCCCCGAGGACGGCCCGCGCACCGAGGAGGGCCGCCCCAGGCGCTTCGCCTACCCGCCCCAACTGCTCGTCGTCGACGGCGGTCAGCCCCAGGTCGCCGCCGCCCGGCGGGCCCTGGACGAGCTCGGCATCGACGACGTCGCGCTCTGCGGCCTGGCCAAGCGCCTGGAGGAGGTCTGGCTGCCCGGCGAGGACGACCCGGTCGTGCTCCCGCGCAGCAGCGAGGGCCTCTACCTGCTCCAGCGGGTCCGCGACGAGGCCCACCGCTTCGCCATCACCTACCAGCGCGGCAAGCGTTCCAAGCGACTCACCGCCGGAGAACTGGACTCCGTCCCCGGCCTCGGCGAGACTCGCCGTCAGGCGCTGCTCAAGCACTTCGGCTCGCTGAAGAAGCTCCGGGCGGCCACCGTCGACGAACTCTGCGCGGTCCCCGGCATCGGCCGGCGGACGGCGGAGACCGTTGCGGCGGCGTTGTCGTCCCGTACACCTGCCGCACCAGCCGTGAACACCGCCACGGGCGAGATCATCGAGGACGGCGCCGACGAGCCGGCGCCCGCGGCGCCCGAGACCGCACCCATCCAGGAGACGCCATGACGGCCGACGCCGCCCGTCAGCCGGCGCGCCCCGAACCCACTCGTCCGAGTGAGCCGGGGAAGCACGCCCGCGCGACGCGCGTTCTCCACAGCAGAACCACCGAGAGCGGGGAACCGAAGTGACCGTGTCCGATTACGGGGGGACCGCCCGGCCCGAGGCCGGCGGCGAGAACACCCCGGAGCTGGTGATCATCTCCGGCATGTCCGGAGCGGGCCGCTCCACCGCCGCCAAGTGCCTGGAGGACCTGGGCTGGTTCGTGGTGGACAACCTGCCCCCGGCCCTCATCCCGACCATGGTCGACCTCGGCGCCCGCTCCCAGGGCAACGTCGCCCGGATCGGCGCCGTGGTGGACGTCCGCGGCCGGCAGTTCTTCGACGACCTGCTGACCTCGCTGGACGAGCTGGAGAAGCGCGGCGTGCGGCTGCGCGTCGTCTTCCTGGACTCCTCCGACGAGGCCCTCGTCCGCCGCTTCGAGAGCGTGCGCCGCCCGCACCCGCTGCAGGCCGACGGCCGGATCGTCGACGGCATCGCCCAGGAGCGCGACCTGCTGCGCGAGCTGCGCGGCGAGGCCGACCTGGTGATCGACACCTCCAACCTCAACGTCCACCAGCTGCGCGCCAAGCTCGACGCCCAGTTCGCCGACCACGACGAGCCCGAGCTGCGCGCCACCGTGATGTCCTTCGGCTTCAAGTACGGCCTGCCGGTCGACGCCGACCTCGTGGTGGACTGCCGCTTCCTGCCCAACCCGCACTGGGTGCCCGAACTGCGGGCCCGCACCGGGACCGACGCGGACGTCGCCGACTACGTCTTCCAGCAGCCCGGGGCCAACGAGTTCCTCAACGGCTACGCCGAGCTGCTGCGCATTGTCACCGAGGGCTATCGACGCGAGGGGAAGCGTTACATGACCCTTGCCGTAGGCTGCACCGGTGGCAAGCACCGCAGCGTCGCGATGTCCGAGCGCCTGACGAAGCGTCTCATCGCCGACGGTGTGGAAACGGTGCTGGTCCACCGTGACATGGGACGGGAGTAGCCGCCGCACCCTGCCGGGCCGCCGGCGGAGGCCGGCGGCGGGCAAGAGGAACGCGAGGTAGGTGTGACGGGATACGTGCCCGGGCGGCAGTTCCAGAACAAGACCGCCGACCGGAGTGGGGCCCCGGCCCGGTCCACCGCGACCGGCCGGCCCCGCTCCGGGGCGGCCCGCACCGGTCCGTCCCGTCCCCACCCGGCCCCCCGGGCCAGTCATGCCGCCCGGACCAACCAGGCCCCGCGGATCACCGCGCTCGGCGGCGGCCAGGGCCTGTCCGCCTCGCTCTCCGCGCTGCGCCGGCTCACCACCGACCTCACCGCGGTGGTCACCGTCGCCGACGACGGCGGCTCCAGCGGCCGGCTGCGCGAGGAGCTCGGGGTGCTGCCCCCCGGCGACCTGCGCAAGGCGCTCGCCGCGCTCTGCGGCGACGACGACTGGGGCCGCACCTGGTCCGAGGTGATCCAGCAGCGCTTCACCGGCTCCGGCGAGCTGGGCGGCCACGCCGTCGGCAACCTGCTGATCGTCGCGCTCTGGGAGAAGCTCGGCGACCCGGTCGCCGCCCTGGACTGGGTCGGCCGGCTGCTCAACGTGCAGGGCCGGGTGCTGCCGATGTCGGCGGTGCCGCTGGACATCGAGGCGGTCGTCCGCGGCCACGACCCGGCCTTCCCGGCCGAGCTGGCCGCCGTCCGCGGCCAGGCCAATGTCGCGGTCACCCCCGGAACCGTGCAGTCCGTCCGGCTCCTGCCGGACGAGCCGCCCGCCGTGCCGGAGGCGGTCACCGCCGTCCGGGAGGCGGACTGGGTGGTGCTCGGCCCCGGCTCCTGGTTCACCAGCGTGCTGCCGCACCTGCTGGTGCCCGAGCTGGCCAAGGCGCTGGTGGAGACCCGCGCCCGCCGCCTGCTCACCCTGAACCTGGCCCCGCAGCCCGGCGAGACCGAGGGCTTCACCCCGCAGCGCCACCTGGACGTCATCGCCGACCACGCCCCCGCCCTCGCGGTGGATGCGATCCTGGTGGACGAGCGCGCCGTCACCGGCGGCGCCTTCGGCCAGGCGGACCTGGCCGGACTGGAAAAGGCCGCCGAGCGGATGGGAGCGGCCCTGGTGCTCGGCCGGGTCGCCCGTACCGACGGCACGCCGCGACACGACCCGGAGCTCTTGGCGGCAGCGTACGACCGGATTTTCCGGACACATGGAAGGATCGGGACATGGCGATGACTCCAGCGGTGAAGGACGAAATCAGCCGGCTCCCGGTCACCCGGGCCTGCTGCCGCAAGGCGGAGGTGTCGGCGATCCTGCGATTCGCGGGCGGGCTGCACATCGTGAGCGGCCGGATCGTGATCGAGGCGGAGCTCGACACCGGAGCCGCCGCGCGGCGTCTGCGCAAGGACCTGCTGGAGATCTTCGGACACTCCTCGGACCTGGTCGTGATGGCCCCCGGCGGGCTGCGGCGCGGCAGCCGGTACGTGGTCCGGGTGGTCAAGGACGGCGAGCTGCTCGCGCGCCAGACCGGCCTCGTGGACGGCCGCGGTCGCCCGATCCGCGGCCTGCCCCCGGCCGTGGTCTCCGGGGCCACCTGCGACGCCGAGGCGGCCTGGCGCGGGGCCTTCCTGGCGCACGGCTCGCTCACCGAGCCCGGCCGCTCCTCCTCGCTGGAGATCACCTGCCCCGGTTCGGAGGCCGCCCTCGCCCTGGTCGGCGCCGCCCGCCGGCTCGGCATCCCGGCCAAGGCCCGCGAGGTGCGCGGGGTCGACCGGGTGGTGATCCGCGACGGCGACGCGATCGGCGCGCTGCTCACCCGGCTCGGCGCGCACGAGTCGGTGCTGGCCTGGGAGGAGCGCCGGATGCGCCGCGAGGTGCGGGCCACCGCCAACCGGCTGGCCAACTTCGACGACGCCAACCTGCGCCGCTCGGCCCGGGCCGCGGTGGCGGCCGGCGCCCGGGTGCAGCGCGCGCTGGAGATCCTCGGCGAGGAGGTGCCCGAGCACCTGGCCGCCGCCGGCCAGCTGCGGATGCAGCACAAGCAGGCCTCGCTGGAGGAGCTGGGGGCGCTCGCCGACCCGCCGCTGACCAAGGACGCGGTGGCCGGCCGGATCCGCCGGCTGCTGGCGATGGCCGACAAGCGCGCCTCCGAGCTCGGCCTGCCGAGCACCGAGGCCAACCTCACCGACGAGATGGCGCTCAACTGACGCCGACGGTCACTCCCGGTGCCGATCCCTCCGCCGGTGTCCGCCTCCGCGGGCACCGGCGGAGGTGTGTCCGGAGGGTGGGACGGGGTGCTGACGGGGCCCCGCGCGGGGCCGGGACCAACTGCCCGGGAGGGCAAGGCCGGACGGCCCGGAATTGTTGTGAACACGCGCCACGCCAGGGGTTGCGCGGGCGTCTGATGTGCTCTACCCGGCCTCGGAGGGGTAGGGTCATAGGCGGTCGGGGACATCCCAAAATTCCACCCCGTCGGCATAGCGTCCGGCGTACCTAACGAGGAGATCGGTTCGTGACGATCCGGGTAGGCATCAACGGATTCGGCCGCATCGGCCGCAACTTCTTCCGTGCGGTTCAGGCCCAGGGCGCGGACATCGAGATCGTCGGTGTCAACGACCTGACCGACACCAAGACCCTGGCGCACCTGCTCAAGTACGACTCGATCCTGGGCACCTTCCCGGGCGAGGTGTCGCACACCGCCGACAGCATCACCGTCGACGGCAAGACCTTCAAGGTCATCGCCGAGCGTGACCCGGCCAACCTCCCCTGGGGCGAGCTGGGCGCGGACATCGTCATCGAGTCGACCGGCATCTTCACCAAGGCCGAGGCGGCCAAGAAGCATGTCGCGGCCGGCGCCAAGAAGGTCATCATCTCGGCGCCCGCCACCGACGAGGACATCACCATCGTCATGGGTGTCAACGACGAGAAGTACGACGCCGCGAAGCACACCGTCATCTCCAACGCCTCCTGCACCACCAACTGTGTGGCGCCGCTGGCCAAGGTGCTGAACGAGAGCTTCGGCATCGTCAAGGGTCTGATGACCACGGTGCACGCGTACACCAACGACCAGGTCACCCTGGACTTCCCGCACAAGGACCTGCGTCGCGCCCGCGCCGCGGCCCTCAACATCATTCCGACCTCGACCGGTGCCGCCAAGGCGACCGCGCTGGTCCTGCCGGAGCTCAAGGGCAAGCTGGACGGCACCTCGCTGCGCGTTCCGGTCCCGACCGGTTCGATCACCGACCTGGTCGTCACCCTGGAGCGCGACGTCACCGTCGCCGAGGTCAACGAGGCCTTCAAGAAGGCCTCCGAGACCACCCTCAAGGGCATCCTGCAGTACACCGAGGACCCGATCGTCTCCTCCGACATCGTGAACTCGCCGTTCTCCACGATCTTCGACTCGCTGCTGACCATGGCCCAGGGCAACCAGGTCAAGATCTTCGGCTGGTACGACAACGAGTGGGGCTACTCGAACCGCCTCGTCAACCTGACCACCCTCGTCGGTGCCGGGCTCTGACGCAGCGGGAGCTGACGTGAAGTAGGGGGGAGGGCCCGGAAGGCATGTGCGAAGCCGACCGGGCCCTCCGTCTGCGCACCCTCAACTCCCCATTGACGGCACAACGTTGTGTCGTCGCCTGCTCCACCATCTCGCCAGGAGACCGAAGACCGTGAAGACCATCGAAGATCTGGACGTCGCCGGTAGGCGCGTGTTCGTGCGCGCGGACCTGAACGTTCCGCTTTCCGACGGCACGATCACCGACGACGGCCGGATCCGCGCCGTCGCCCCGACCATCGCCAAGCTCGTCGAGCGTGGCGCGAAGGTCGTCGTCGCCTCCCACCTCGGCCGCCCCAAGGGCGCGCCGGATCCGCAGTTCTCCCTCGCGCCGGTGGCCGCCCGCCTCGGCGAGCTCCTCGGCAAGCCGGTCGCCTTCGCGACCGACACCGTGGGCGAGAGCGCGAAGGCCACCGTCGCCGCCCTGGCCGACGGCGAGGTCACGCTGCTCGAGAACCTGCGCTTCAACGCGGGTGAGACCAGCAAGGACGACGCCGAGCGCACCGCGTTCGCCGGGCAGTTGGCCGAGCTGGCCGACCTCTACGTGGGCGACGGCTTCGGCGCGGTGCACCGCAAGCACGCCTCGGTGTTCGACCTGCCGGCCCTGCTGCCGCACGCGGTCGGCGACCTGATCGCCACCGAGGTGGGCGTGCTCAAGCGCCTCACCGAGGACGTCGCGCGCCCGTACGTGGTGGTGCTCGGCGGTGCCAAGGTCTCCGACAAGGTCGGCGTGATCGAGAACCTGCTGCAGAAGGCCGACCGGATCCTGATCGGCGGCGGCATGGTGTACACCTTCCTCAAGGCCCAGGGCCACGAGGTCGGCGTCTCGCTGCTGCAGGAGGACCAGATCCCGACCGTCCAGGGCTACCTGGCGGAGGCGAAGGAGCGGGGCGTCGAGTTCGTCCTGCCGACCGACGTCCTGGTCTCCACCGGCTTCCCGGACCTCAAGACCAAGGCCCCGGCCACCTTCTCGGTCGTCGGCGTGGACGCGATCCCGGCCGACCAGCTGGGCCTGGACATCGGCCCGGAGAGCTGCGAGCTGTTCGCGGCGAAGCTGGCCGACGCCAAGACGGTGTTCTGGAACGGCCCGATGGGCGTCTTCGAGCACCCGGACTACGCCGCCGGCACCAAGGCCGTCGCGCAGGGCCTGCTCGACAGCGACGCGTTCTCCGTGGTCGGCGGCGGGGACTCCGCCGCGGCCGTTCGCATCCTGGGCTTCGACGAGACGAAGTTCGGGCACATCTCGACCGGCGGTGGCGCGAGCCTGGAGTACCTGGAGGGCAAGCAGCTCCCCGGTCTCACCGCCCTGGAAGGCTGAATCACGCATGACTGAGCGTCTCCCGCTGATGGCGGGCAACTGGAAGATGAACCTCAACCACCTCGAGGCCATCCAGCACACCCAGAAGCTGGCCTTCGCGCTGGCCGACAAGGACTACGCGGCGGTCGAGGTGGCCGTCCTGGTGCCGTTCACCGACCTCCGCTCGGTGCAGACCCTGGTCGACGGCGACAAGCTGAAGATCAAGTACGGCTCGCAGGACATCTCGCAGCACGACGGCGGTGCCTACACCGGCGAGGTCTCCGGCCCGATGCTGGCCAAGCTGAAGTGCGCCTACGCGGTGATCGGCCACTCGGAGCGCCGCCAGTACCACGGCGAGGACGAGGCGATCGTCAACGCCAAGGTGAAGGCCGCCTACCGCAGCGGGATCACCCCGATCCTGTGCATCGGCGAGCCGCTGGAGATCCGCAAGGCCGGCACCCACGTCGAGCACACCCTGGCCCAGCTCGACGGTGCCCTCGACGGCGTCCCGGCCGCGCAGGCCGAGTCGATCGTGGTCGCCTACGAGCCGGTCTGGGCGATCGGCACCGGCGAGGTGGCGACCCCCGAGGACGCCCAGGAGGTCTGCGCCGCCATCCGCGCGCGGATCGCCGAGCTGTACGACGCCGAGCTGGCCGGCAAGGTCCGGGTGCTCTACGGCGGTTCGGTCAAGTCGTCGAGCGCGGCCGGCCTGATGGCCAAGCCCGACATCGACGGCGGCCTGATCGGCGGAGCCTCGCTGGACGCCGATGAGTTCGTCAAGATCGTGCGGTACCGTGAGCAGGCAGTAGGCTAACGCCGCCGCAGCAACGTAGGCTTTGGGGCCGGACCACCCGCCGTGGTCCGGCCCCTTCGCCGAAGATACGAGAGAGTTGGTCGCGTCGTGGTTCTCGGGTTCTCGATTGCCCTGATCGTCTTCAGCCTGCTGATGATCCTCCTGGTGCTGCTGCACAAGGGGAAGGGCGGCGGCCTGTCGGACATGTTCGGTGGCGGCGCGATGTCCACCGGCGGCGGCTCGGCGGTGGCCGAGCGCAACCTGGACCGCATCACGATCGTGGTCGGTCTCGGCTGGTTCGCCTGCCTCCTGGTGCTCGGCCTGGTCCTGAAGTACAAGGGCTGACATACCTCTGACGCCCCGTCGCCCCACGGCTTATCCTGGAAAGGTCCGGGGCGGAGCCGGTGGTGGCGCATGCTTAACTCCTGCTTACACTAGGACGACTTTCGCCACCGACGCGCGTCGCGCGCGTCGGCGCACCAGCACGCAGGGGAGTCAGACCGTGGCAAGTGGCAACGCCATCCGTGGCAGCAGGGTCGGAGCCGGCCCGATGGGTGAGGCGGAGCGCGGCGAATCCGCCCCCCGCAACCGGATCTCCTTCTGGTGCGCGAACAAGCACGAGACCCGGCCGAGCTTCGCGGCCGAAGCGGTGATCCCGGAGACCTGGGACTGTCCGCGCTGCGGCTTCCCGGCCGGCCAGGACGAGCACAACCCGCCCGCGCCCTCCCGCAACGAGCCGTACAAGACCCACCTCGCCTACGTCCGCGAGCGGCGCACCGACGCCGACGGCGAGGCGATCCTCGCCGAGGCGCTGGCCAAGCTCCGGGGCGAGATCTGACCGCAGGCGAACGACGAAGGGCGCCACCCGACCGGGTGGCGCCCTTCGTCGTTCCCCGGCCTCAGGCCGAGGCCGGTGGGTACAGCTGGGGCGGCAGCTGGGACGCCGCGGCGCGGTCCAGCAGCCACAGGGTGCGACCGGTGCCGTGCGCGCCGGAGGCGGGCGCCTGGAGCTCGCCGGGGCCGGACAGGGCCACCGCCACCGCGCCCGCCTTGTCCTCGCCGGCCGCCAGCAGCCAGACCTCGCGGGCGTTGCGGATGGCCGGCAGGGTGAGCGAGATCCGGGTGGGCGGCGGCTTCGGCGCGCCGCGCACGCCGATCACCGTCAGCTCGGTCTCCCGCACGCCCGGGTGCTCCGGGAAGAGCGAGGCGACATGGGTGTCCGGGCCGACACCGAGCAGCAGCACGTCGAAGGCCGGGACGCCGGCCCGGTCGCCCGGCCCGGCCGCCTTCGCCAGCTCCTGCGCGTAGCGGGCGGCCGCGGCGTCGACGTCCGAGCCGTCGACGCCGTCCGAGGCGGGCATCTCGTGCACCCGCGCCGGGTCGAGCGCAACGGCGTCCAGCAGTTCGGCGCGGGCCTGCACGGCGTTGCGCTCCGGGTCGCCGGAGAGCAGGAACCGCTCGTCGCCCCACCAGAGGTCCAGCCGCGCCCAGTCGACCGCGTCGCGCGCCGGGGAGGCGGCGATCGCGGCCAGCAGGGCGTTGCCGTTGCGTCCGCCGGTGAGCACCACCGAGGCGGTGCCGCGGGCGGCCTGGGCGTCCACGATCCGGGTGATCAGCCGGGCCGCGGCCGCCTGGGCCATCAGCTCCTTGTCCCGGTGGACGACCAGTTGCGGGGTGGCCGCCGTCATGCCTCCGCCTTCTTGGCGGTGCGCTTGCCGGCCGTCTTCTTCGCGGTGCCGGGGGCCGCGTCGGCGGTCACCCGGGCCGGGTTGGCGACCTGCTCGCCCTCCTGCGCGGACGTCTCGGCGGCGGCCTCGGCGGCCACCGCGGTCGCCACCGCCTGCTCGGCGTCGTCCGGCTCCTTGAGCCGGTCGACGGGCGTGCGCACGGCCGCCGCGTAGATGTCGTCCGGGTCGAGCCGGCGCAGCTCCTCGGCGATCAGCTCCGAGGTCTCGCGCCGCTTGAGCGCCACTTGGCGGTCCGGCGAGCCGGGCATCGAGAGCGTGCCCATCAGGCCGTCCGGGCGGTCCAGGGTGATGTCCCCGTCCTTGGTGCGCAGGTGCACCGCGGTGATGCCCGGGCCGTTGGTGACGACCCGCTCGACCGGCGCGTGCAGGCGGTTGTGCAGCCACAGGCCGAGCAGCTCGACGCTGGGGTTGTACGACTCGCCCTCGACCACCGCGGAGGTGATCTCCGACGGCCGCTGGTCCAGCGCGGCGGCCAGCATCGAGCGCCAGCCGGTGATCCGGGTCCAGGCCAGGTCGGTGTCGCCCGGGGTGTAGCTCTGGGCCCGCTGGGCGAGCTGGCCGACCGGGGACTCGGCGGTGACCGCGTCGGTGATCCGGCGCTGGGCGAGCGCGCCCAGCGGGTCCTGCGCCGGGTGCAGCGGCGCGTTGTCCGGCCACCAGACCACCACCGGGGCGTCCGGCAGCAGCAGCGGCAGGACGACCGACTGGGCGTGCGCGGCGAGTTCGCCGTGCATCCGCAGGACGACGGTCTCCCCGGAGCCGGCGTCGGAGCCGACCAGGACCTCGGCGTCCAGACGGGTCTCGGCGCGGGCCCGGGGCGAGCGCCCGGCGCGCTTGATGACCGCCAGGGTGCGCGAGGGGTGCTCGCGGGAGGCGTCGTTGGCGGCCTTGAGGGCGTCGTACGCGCTGCCCTCGTCGGTCACGATCACCAGGGTGAGCACCATGCCGGCGGCGGTGGAGCCGCTGGCGCGGCGCGCCGCCATGAGTGCTGCGTTGATCTTGCCGGACGTGGTGTCCGTGAGGTCGATCTTCATGGCCGGCGCCAGCTCCTGCCGTCTCGTGCGAGCATCTCGTCCGCCTCGGCCGGGCCCCAGGTGCCGGCCGCGTACTCGGCGGGCTTGCCGTGGGCGTCCCAGTACTTCTCGATCGGGTCGAGGATCTGCCAGGAGAGCTCGACCTCCTGGTGGCGCGGGAAGAGGTTGGCGTCACCGAGCAGCACGTCGAGGATGAGCCGCTCGTAGGCCTCCGGGGAGGACTCGGTGAAGGACTCGCCGTAGGCGAAGTCCATCGTGACGTCCCGGACCTCGAAGGAGGTGCCCGGCACCTTGGAGCCGAACCGCACGGTGACGCCCTCGTCCGGCTGCACCCGGATGACCAGGGCGTTCTGCCCCAGCTCCTCGGTGGCGTAGGAGTCGAACGGCAGGTACGGGGCGCGCTGGAAGACCACCGCGATCTCGGTGACCCGGCGGCCCAGCCGCTTGCCGGTGCGCAGGTAGAACGGCACGCCGGCCCAGCGGCGGTTGTTGATCTCCAGCTTGATGGCCGCGTAGGTGTCGGTCTTGGACTCCGGGTCGATGCCGTCCTCGTCGAGGTAGCCGCCGACCTCCTCGCCGCCCTGCCAGCCGGCCGTGTACTGGCCGCGCACGGTGTGCAGGCCGAGGTCGGCCGGGAGCTTGACCGCGCTCAGCACCTTGAGCTTCTCGGCCACCAGCGCCTTCGGGTGGAAGGACGCCGGCTCCTCGATGGCGGTGAGCGCCATCAGCTGCAGCAGGTGGTTCTGGATGACGTCACGGGCCGAGCCGATGCCGTCGTAGTATCCGGCCCGGCCGCCGATGCCGATGTCCTCGGCCATGGTGATCTGCACGTGGTCGACGTACGACCGGTTCCAGATCGGCTCGAACATCTGGTTGGCGAAACGGAGCGCCAGGATGTTCTGGACGGTCTCCTTGCCCAGGTAGTGGTCGATCCGGAAGACCTCGTCCCGGGGGAAGACCTCGTGGACGATCCGGTTCAGTTCCTGGGCGGACTCCAGGTCGTGGCCGAACGGCTTCTCGATGACGGCGCGGCGCCAGGAACCCTGCGGGGGGTCGGTCAGACCGTGCTTCTTGAGCTGCTGGACGACGGTCGGGAAGAACTTCGGCGGGACGGACAGGTAGAAGGCGAAGTTGCCGCTGGTCCCCTGCGCCTTGTCCAGCTCCTCGATGGTCGCGCGGAGCTTGTCGAAGGCCTCGTCGTCGTCGAAGGTGCCGTGGACGAAGCGCATGCCCTTGGCGAGCTGCTGCCAGACCTCCTCGCGGAAGGGGGTGCGGGCGTGCTCCTTGACGGCGTCGTGCACCTCCTGGGCGAAGTCCTCGTCGTCCCACTCGCGGCGCGCGAAGCCGACGAGCGAGAAGCCCGGCGGCAGCAGGCCGCGGTTGGCCAGGTCGTAGACGGCCGGCATCAGCTTCTTGCGGGACAGGTCACCGGTGACCCCGAAGATGACCAGGCCGGACGGCCCCGCGATGCGCGGGAGCCGCCGGTCGGAGGGGTCGCGAAGCGGGTTGACAGGCGCCGGCGGGAGATTGTCCGCGTCCGAATCCGGCGCCAACTCGGGGAAGTCAGTGCTCACTTGATGGGCTCCGCTTTCGTGCGCTGTGAGCAGGGGGTCACTTCTCGCCGGCGCCGTGCTTGTCCGACAGCGCGGCGAGCGAGGCGGTGACGGTGTCGAGCAGCTCCTTCCAGGACTGCTCGAACTTCTCGACGCCCTCGTCCTCCAGCACCTGGACCACGTCGTCGTAGTCCACGCCGGCGGCGGCGATGGCGTCCATCACGGCCTTGGCGTCGGCGTAGTTCGCGACGATGGTGCCGCCGGTGACCACGCCGTGGTCGTCGGTGGCGTCCAGGGTGGCCTCGGGCATCGTGTTGACGGTGCCGGGGGCGACCAGCTCGGTGACGTACAGGGTGTCCGGCAGGGCCGGGTCCTTGACGCCGGTGGACGCCCAGAGCGGGCGCTGCGGCTTGGCGCCGGCGGCCTCCAGGGAGCGCCAGCGGGCGGTGCCGGCGGTCTTGCCGTCGACGCTGCCGAAGACCTCCTCGTAGGCCTGGTAGGCGAGGCGGGCGTTGGCCAGGGCGGCCTTGGAGCGGAGGTTCTTGGCCTCGCCGCCGATCTTGTCCAGGCGCTTGTCGATCTCGCTGTCGACGCGGGAGACGAAGAAGGAGGCGACCGACTCGATCTGGGAGAGGTCCAGGCCCTTGGCCTTGGCGGCCTCCAGGCCGGTCAGGTAGGCGTCGATGACGGCCTTGTAGCGCTCCAGCGAGAAGATCAGCGTGACGTTGACGCTGATGCCCTTGCCGATGACCTCGCCGATCGCGGGCAGGCCGGCCTTGGTGGCGGGGATCTTGATGAAGACGTTCGGGCGGTCGACCAGCCACCACAGCTGCTTGGCCTCGGCCACGGTGGCGGCGGTCTCGTGGGCCAGCCGCGGGTCCACCTCGATGGAGACCCGGCCGTCACGGCCGTTGGACGCGTCGTAGACCGGGCGCAGCACGTCGGCGGCGTCGCGCACGTCCGAGGTGGTGATCATGCGGACGGCCTCGTCGGTGGTGACCTTGCGGACGGCGAGGTCGCGCAGCTGGCCGTCGTAGGAGCTGTCGCCGCCGCCGATGGCCTTCTGGAAGATGGTCGGGTTGGTGGTGACGCCCACCACGTGCTTGTGCTGCACCAGCTCGGCGAGGTTCCCGGTGTTCAGCCGCTTGCGGCTGAGGTCGTCCAGCCAGATCGCCACGCCTTCGTCGCTGAGGCGCTTCAATGCGTCAGTCATGGTGCTTCAGTCCCTTGGATTCTGTGCGTGTGGGGGTGGTCGAAGGGCCGCGTACCCGCTGTGCGGGCGGGTACGCGGCCCGGTGCCGCTAGCGGTTGACGGCCTCGAGCGAACGCAGCGCGTTGTGGGCCTCGGCGACGACGCGCTCGGCGGTGATGCCGAACTCCTCGAAGAGCACCTTGTAGTCGGCGGAGGCGCCGAAGTGGTCCAGCGAGACGATCCGGCCGTGGTCGCCGACCAGCTCGCGCCAGCCCTGGGCGATGCCGGCCTCGACCGAGACGCGGGCCTTGACCGACGGCGGCAGCACGCTGTCGCGGTAGGCCTGGTCCTGCTCCTGGAACCACTCGAAGGACGGCAGCGAGACGACGCGGGTGGCGATGCCCTCGGCCTCCAGGACCTCGCGGGCCTTGACGGCCAGCTGGACCTCGGAGCCGGTGCCGAGCAGGATCACCTGCGGGGTGCCGCTGGAGGCCTCGGCCAGGACGTAGCCGCCCTTCGCGGTGTCCTCGGCGTTGCCGTAGGACGCGCGGTCGAAGGTCGGGACGTTCTGGCGGGTGAGCGCAAGGCCGACCGGGCCCGGGTGGGTGGTCTGGCGCTCGATGACGGTGCGCCAGGCGACGGCCGTCTCGTTGGCGTCGGCCGGGCGGACCACGGTCAGGCCCGGGATGGCGCGCAGCGAGGCCAGGTGCTCGACCGGCTGGTGGGTCGGGCCGTCCTCGCCGAGGCCGATGGAGTCGTGCGTCCACACGTAGGTGACCGGCAGCTTCATCAGGGCGGCCAGGCGGACGGCCGGGCGCATGTAGTCGGCGAAGACCAGGAAGGTGCCGCCGTAGACGCGGGTCTTCCCGTGCAGCGCGATGCCGTTCATGGTGGAGCCCATGGCGTGCTCGCGGATGCCGAAGTGGATGGTGCGGCCGTACGGGCCGGCCGTCTTCAGCGGGTTGCCCTCGGGGAGGAAGGAGCTGTCCTCGTCGATGGTGGTGAGGTTGGACTCGGCGAGGTCGGCCGAGCCGCCCCACAGCTCCGGGATCACCGCGCCGAGGGCCTTGAGGGTCTCGCCGCTGGCCTTGCGGGTGGCGACGTCCTTGCCGGCCTCGAAGACCGGAATGGCCTTCTTCCAGCCGTCGGGCAGCTCGCCGGCCTCGATCCGGTCGAACTCGGCGGCGCGCTGCGGGTTGGCGGCGCGCCAGGCGTCGAGGGACTGCTGCCACTCGGCGCGGGCGGCCTTGCCGCGCTTGACGACCAGCCGGGCGTGCTCGATGACGTGGTCGCTGACCTCGAAGGTCTTCTCCGGGTCGAAGCCCAGGACCTTCTTGGTGGCGGCGATCTCGGCGGCGCCGAGCGCGGAGCCGTGGGCCTTGGCGGTGTTCTGGGCGTCCGGGGCCGGCCAGGCGATGATCGTGCGCATCGCGATCATCGACGGGCGGGAGGTCTCGGCCTTCGCGGCGGCCAGCGCCTCGGCGAGCGCGGCGACGTCGATGTCGCCGTTGGCCTTCGGCGTGACGCGCTGGACGTGCCAGCCGTACGCCTCGTAGCGCTTGAGGACGTCCTCGGAGAAGGCCGTCTCGGTGTCGCCCTCGATCGAGATGTGGTTGTCGTCGTACAGGGCGACCAGGTTGCCGAGCTTCTGGTGGCCGGCCAGCGAGGAGGCCTCGGCGGAGATGCCCTCCTCCAGGTCGCCGTCGGAGACGACGGCCCAGACGGTGTGGTCGAACGGCGACTCGCCGGCCGGGGCGTCCGGGTCGAACAGGCCGCGCTCGAAGCGGGCGGCCATGGCCATGCCCACCGCGTTGCCGATGCCCTGGCCGAGCGGGCCGGTGGTGGTCTCGACGCCGGCGGTGTGGCCGTGCTCGGGGTGGCCGGGGGTGCGGCTGCCCGCGACCCGGAAGGCCTTGAGGTCGTCCAGCTCCAGGCCGTAGCCGGAGAAGTAGAGCTGGGTGTACAGCGTCAGGCTGGTGTGACCGGGGGAGAGGACGAACCGGTCACGGCCGACCCAGGACGGGTCGGTGGGGTCGTGGCGCAGGAAGCGCTGGAAGATCAGGTAGGCGGCCGGGGCCAGCGACATGGCCGTCCCGGGGTGTCCGTTGCCGACCTTCTGGACCGCGTCCATCGCCAGGACCCGGGCCGTGTCGACGGTCCGCTCGTCGAGGTCCGACCACTCGAATGCATTCGGCGTCGTGCTCACCCTGTCTCAGGGCTCCTTCCATGGTGAAGAGTGACCCCGTGAGGGACCGGGTCGGCCACGTCGCTGGGGCCGGACGCTGAGGTGGTGCCGGTCACGGAGGGTAGATCCCGCTTCTGTGGGCGAGCCTACCGTCCGGGCCGGGGCTCACCCTCCGTGGTGGGACAACTCAGGCATGTTGGCCGTCATTCCCCGGTCGGTCCGTGGACGACCGTGCGTCGGCACGGCCGGCCCCTTTGTCCACCCTCGCCCGGATCCGTCCGGTTCGCCTCTCCGGGGTGCGGGACGGGGGACGGCGCCCCGGAGCGGGCCGCTGCGGCAACGTTCCAGGTGGGGCCGGTGGGGGTTCACCCGGGGGTGTGCGTTCCGCCTCGCCGGGGCACCCCGGGGCCGGTGGGGAGATATGGAGCGTCTAAGGTGGCGTGGTACGCGCAGAGCGGACGATTCGGGAGACAACGTTCCGGTGGCCGCCTGTGAGGATTCATCTTCAGTTGGGGTGTTAGTGACCGCCGTCGAATCCCGTCCCGCCGGGGTCACCGGGGCGACGCCTGCGCACCGGCCGTTCGGGGCCCGTGTCGGCGCCTTCGTCGCACTGACCAAACCGCGGATCATCGAGCTGCTGCTGATCACCACGGTGCCGGTGATGTTCCTGGCGGAACGCGGTGTGCCGGACCTGCTGCTGGTGCTGAAGGTGGTCCTCGGCGGGTACCTCTCGGCGGGCGGCGCCAACGCCCTCAACATGTACATCGACCGCGACATCGACGCGGTGATGTCCCGCACCGAGCGACGGCCGATCGTCACCGGCATGGTCTCGCCGCGCGAGGCGCTGGTGTTCGGCATCGCGCTCGGCGTCCTGTCGACGGTCTGGCTGGGCGTCCTGGTCAACTGGCTGTCCTCGGCGCTGGCGCTCGGCGCCCTGCTCTTCTATGTGTTCGTCTACACGCTGGGGCTCAAGCGGCGCACCGCGCAGAACATCGTCTGGGGCGGGATCGCCGGCTGCATGCCGGTCTTCGTCGGCTGGGCGGCCGTCACCAACTCGGTCTCCTGGTCGGCGCTGGTGCTGTTCCTGGTGATCTTCTTCTGGACGCCGCCGCACTACTGGCCGCTGTCGATGAAGGTCCGCGAGGACTACGCCCGGGCCGGCGTGCCGATGCTGCCGGTGGTCAAGGGCAACCTGGCGGTCGCCAAGCAGATCGTCGCCTACTCCTGGGTGATGGTGGCGGTCTCGCTGCTGCTGTGGCCGCTGGCCGACACCAGCTGGCTCTACCCGGTGGCGGCGGTGCTGCTCGGCGCGGCCTGGCTCAAGGAGGCGCACGCGCTGTACGGGCGGGCCAAGGCCGGCGTGGTGGGCGCCAAGCTCAAGGAGATGCGGCTGTTCCACTGGTCGATCACCTACCTGACGCTGCTGTTCGTGGTGATCGCGGTGGACCCGTTCGTGAAGTGAGGCGATGACTGCCGAGAAGGCCCCGGTCGATGCGACCGGGGCCTTCCCGTTTGTGCGGCCCGGCTACCGGGTGGGGAGCCCGGACGGGCCGACGTGGCCGTCCAGCCAGTCCTTGAGCGGCTGCGAGGCGTGCAGGAAGCCGGTGATCCGCCGGTAGGCGGTCCGGGTGCCCAGCCAGGGCTCGGGCGCCCACTCCTGCCAGGCGATCAGTCCCTTGTGGCGGAGCAGCGCGATCCGCGGGTGGTCCTTGGCGTAGCCGCGCGGCGCGGACTTCAGCGAGTCCCGGCCGACCACCTCGGGGCCCGCCGCGCGGACCCGGGTCACCACCCGCTCCAGCTCCGCGCCGGAGACGTCCTCGGCGACCGCGGCGCGGTAGCGCTCCAGCTGGTCGGCGGCGAGCTGGTACAGCCCGTTGCCGCAGGCCAGGCCGTCGGCGGAGAGCTGGATGTAGCCGCCGGCCGTCAGATGGGCGCCGATGTGGGTCTTGTACGGGGACTTGTCGGCGCTGAACCGGACGTCGCGGTGCGGGCGGAAGATCTTGCCCGGCCCGAACTCGGGTTCCAGCTCGGCCAGCAGGCGCTCCATGGGCTCCCGTACGGCGTGCTCGTACTGGCCCTTGTGGGACTGCCAGAAGGTCTTGGAGTTGTCGGCCTCGAGGTGCTCGTAGAAGTCGAGCGCCTCGGCGGGCCAGCCGTCGAAGGTCACCCCTTCAGTATGTGGCCCGGTGCACACGGCGCTCCCGTCGCCAGTACCCCTACCGCTGGGTAGCATGCGGGCATGAGCAGCGCAGAGACCGCCACCCCCGCCGCCCCGGACGCCCGCGCCGAGCGCCGCGCCAAGCGCATCGCCAAGAACCTGACCGCCTTCGCCGCCCAGCACGGCGGCAGTGCCGACGGCGTCGTCCAGTACGTCGGCGCGGTCGGCACCCGGATCGTGGTGGTCGGCGCCGACGGCACCTGGGGCGACCAGGTCGCGCCCAGCTACGCGGTCGGCCAGCGCGCCGCCGAACTGGCCGGCATCACGCTGCACGCCGACTTCGAGGGCGAGCTGGGCCTGAAGGTCAGGACCGGCGCCTACGAGTGGAAGCGCATGGCCGGCATCCAGCTCGGCGGCTGACCCCGGCGCGCACGGCGAAGGGCCCCGGTCGCGAGAGACGACCGGGGCCCTTCGAGGTGTCTGGCCGGGGCCGTCAGGCGGCCGCGGGTTCGGGGGCGCGGGCCGGGGCCGGGGTGTCGGCGGGGGCGCCCTCGCGGGTGCGGAGGGCGAGGGGGATGCGCAGGGCGGCGATCCAGATCAGGGTGGCGCCGAGCATGTGCAGGCCGACCAGGATCTCGGGGACGTCGGTGAAGTACTGGGCGAAGCCGATCACGGCCTGGAGCAGCAGGCCGATCAGCAGTTCGCGGGCCCGGGCCTTGGCGGCCGGCGGGGCCTTGACGGCGGCGAACACGAAGATCACCGCGATCGAGAGGCCGATCGAGACGAAGGCCAGGTCGGCGTGGGCCTGGGCGAGGCGGTCGTAGTCCAGCGGGATGCGCGGGACCATCTTGTTGTCCTTGGGCGTGCCGGGGTGGTGGCCCGCGCCGGTGACCAGGGTGCCGGCGGCCACCAGCAGGCCGATCGCGACGACCAGGGCGTAGCTGAGCCGCTTGATGGGCTCGGCCACCAGCGGGCGGGCCGGGCCGTCGCCCTCCTTGCTCCGCTCCCACGTCAGCGTCGCGACCCAGACCAGGCCCATCGCGGCGATCAGGTGCAGGGCCACGGTGTAGGGGTTGAGGCCGGTCAGCACGGTGATGCCGCCGAGCACGGCGTTGCTCATCACCAGCCAGAACTGGGCCCAGCCGAGCTTGGTCAGGCCGCGCCGCCAGGGCCGGGAGCAGCGCGCGGCGAGGATCGCCCAGCCGACGGCGGCGCTCAGCACGTAGGTGAGCATCCGGTTGGTGAACTCGACGACGCCGTGGAAGCCCATCTCGGCGGTCGGGGTGAGGCTCTCGTCGGTGCAGCGCGGCCAGGTGGTGCAGCCGAGGCCGGAGGCGGTGAGCCGGACGGCGCCGCCGGTCACGACGATCACCACGCTCATCACCAGCGCGGCGAACGCGGCGCGCTTGACCATGGCGGCGGAGGGCTGCCAGCGCTCGGCGAGCAGGGAGAAGGGGGTGGTGTTAGGCACGGCGTCCATGGTATGCGGCCTTACAGCCGATCTTGGGGCGGGGCGGGAGGTGCCGACACACCCGAACGGCGGAGCTTTCCCGTGTCGACATAGCGGCAAACCCGTCGACCGTAAAGACGGAGCAAAAAGGACTGTTCGGGCAACGCGGGCATTGGTCTTGACCAATCACCCGTTTGGCCGAAAGAGTGCGGTTTGGTCCATACCTTTTTCAGGTGGACCCCTCCCACCCCCGCACGTAAGCGGAGAACCTGCACATGCGCATATCCGTTCCCGCCGCAGCGCTCGCGCTCGGTGGATCTCTCGTTCTGGCCGGGCTCGTCGCCCCGGCCGCCGCCCACGCCGCCGACCCGAACCAGTGCCTGGGCCTCGGGGTCGCCAACCTCTACGGTGAGTTCGTCGAGGGCGACGACACCCACACGCCGGACGCCGAGGGTGCGGTGGCGGTCGGCGGCAATGCCGACTTCACCGGCGGCTTCTCGGTCGGCCAGGAACTGACCGCGGACCAGGTCAAGGCGCTGCCCGGCGGCAACGCCCTGGTCGTCGCCGGCAAGCTGACCGGCGGCAACACCCAGGTGATGAAGGGCAACGGCGTCTACGGCTCGAAGCCCGACGCCGCCGTGATCCAGGCCCACCAGGGGGCCGTCGGCCAGGGCAGGTCGCCGATCGACTTCGCCGCCGAGTTCGCCCGGGCGCGCGCCGTCGCCACCTCGCTGGCGGGGCTGCCGCAGACCGCCGGCGCCAAGGTCGAGCCGCAGGGCTCGAAGCTCTACCTCACCAGCGGCGACGCGAAGTTCAACAGCTTCACGGTCTCCGCCGCCACCCTCCAGGGCGCCACCGACATCTTCGTGAAGGTGCCGGCCGGCGCGGTCACCGTGGTCACCGTGACCGGCGACTCGTACGACCAGGCCGCCGCGAAGACCACCGGCTTCCACCTGTGGGACGAGGGCAAGCAGGCCTACCTCCTGGACGACAAGCTGCAGAGCGCGCACGGCGGCGCCGTCCGCTCCAAGCTGCTCTGGAACTTCCCGACCGCCACCAAGGTGGTCAAGAGCAGCTCGGCCGCCTGGTCCGGCACCGTGCTGGCGCCGAACGCCGCCTTCGACCTCGGCTCGGCCGCCCCGGTGAACGGCTCGGTCATCGTCAAGTCGCTGACCGGCAAGGGCGGTGCGGAGACGCACCACTACCCGTTCACCGGCTGCCTGCCGGTCGTCGTGCCGCCGACCACGCCGCCGACCAACCCGGCCACCACGCCGCCGGTGGTGCCGACCGGTACGCCGTCCGCCACCACCACCCCGAGCACGCCGGGCGCCACCGGCACGCCGAGCACGCCGGCCACCCCGGGCACCCCCGGTCCGTCCGTGACGCCGGACGGTTCGGGCAGCCCGTCCGCGTCGGGCACCGCCAAGCCGTCCGCGGGCGCCTCGGCGAGCCCGTCGGCCTCCGGGGCGGCGGCCGCGCCGGGCGCCTCGGCGAGCCCGTCGGCCGGGGCCGACGCCGGGGGCGGTCTCGCCCACACCGGCTCCGGCCCGGTCGTGCCGCTGGCGATCGGCGGCGCGGTGGTCATCGCCGCCGGTGGCGCGCTGGTCGTGGCCGCGCGTCGGCGCAAGGCGGCCGGCCAGGCCTGAGTCCGCCGCGGGCCGGTTCCGGAGTGATCCGGATTGCCCGATCGAGCGCCCCCGGTGATCGTCAACGATCGCCGGGGGCCGCTCTTTTCGGCCACTGTGACAGAGTTCATTCCACGTTGGCCGAAGCGGTGTCGTCCGAGGCAGCGGGTGTGATGGGCTGCCGATGCACACGCGGATGCGGACGGGAAGAGGAAATCCGGCCGCGCAGCGGGGTGTGGAGGGGTGCGGGAGTGCCGGTAGAGTCCCCCGGACAGTCGTAGCGGGCCACCGCTGTTCCACTCAACACGCCTGCTGCACCAGACCGTTCGGAGGGGACAACGAGATGGCTCGACAGCGGCGGCAGACAGTGATCACAAGCGGCGCGGCGATCGTGGGGACGGCGGCGGCCGCCGCCCTGCTGCCCGTGGTGCTGGCGACCAGCGCCTCGGCGCACGTGCCGACCTGGCAGGTCACCTGCGACAACATCGTGGTCGACCTCACCAACTACAGCACCGAGACGGGCATCAAGAACGCCGTCAGCCTGAGCATCGACGGCGTGAAGGTGCTCGACCAGAAGGAGTTCGGCAAGGAGTTCCACCAGACCTTCCCGGTGGCGGCGCACAGCGCGCCGGTCGGCGCCACCCTCGTGGTGACCACCACCGAGGACCCGAAGAACAGCGACTGGAACAAGACCGAGACCAAGACGATCCCGGTCTGCGCGACCCCGACGCCGACTCCCACGCCGACGCCGACGCCGACCCCCACGCCGACTCCCACCCCCACGCCGACGCCGACGCCCACCCCGACGCCCACCCGCACGGTGACGCCGACGCCGACGCCCACCCCGACGCCCACGCCGACCCGGACGGTGACGCCCACCCCCAGCCGGACGGTGACGCCGACCCCGACCGCGACGTCCACCCCGGTCGCCCCGGCGCTGGCGCAGACCGGTAGCAGCGACGCCACCCCGGTCATCGCGGCCGTCGGCGGCGGCGTGGTGCTGCTCGGCGGCGCGCTCCTGCTGCTCGCCCGCCGCCGCCGCGGCGACGGCACCGAGGGCTGACCCGGAGCACCGGACAGCGACGACGGCCCCCGGCTCACTGGATGAGCCGGGGGCCGTCGTGCCGGGTGCGGTCCGGCCGCTACTCCCAGCGGAAGAACCGCGCGGCGGCCGCGAGCCCCGCGACCGCCCAGAGGGCCAGGACAGCGAGGTCGGCCCAGGGCGTCCCGGAGCCGTTCTGCAGCACGGCGCGCAGGCCGTCCGAGAGGGCGGCGATCGGCAGCAGTTCCAGCGCCGACTGCACGGCGGAGGGGAACCTGCTCAGCGGCACGACCACCCCGCCGGCCAGCAGCAGCAGGACGAACACCAGGTTGGCGGCGGCCAGCGTCGCCTCCGCGCGCAGCGTGCCGGCCATCAGCAGCCCGAGCCCGGAGAACGCGGCCGTGCCGAGCACCAGCAGCGCGACGACGGCCAGCGGGTTGCCCTGCGGGGACCAGCCGAGGGCCAGCGCGATCACCGACAGCAGTGCCACCTGGAGCGCCTCGGTGACCAGCACGCACCCGGTCTTCGCGGTCAGCAGCGCCCAGCGGGGGAGCGGGCTGGCGCCCAGCCGCTTCAGCACGCCGTAGCGGCGCTCGAACCCGGTGGCGATGGCCTGGCCGGTGAACGCGGTGGACATCACCGCGAGCGCGAGCAGCCCCGGGGCGAGGAAGTCCACCCGCTTGCCGGGCCCCTCGACGGCGACGATGTCCACGGCGGAGAAGAGCACCAGCAGCACCGTCGGGATGACCACGGTGAGCAGCAGCTGCTCCCCGTTGCGCAGCAGCATCCGGGTCTCGAACGCGGTCTGGGCGAGCAGCATCCGGCCGACCGGCGCGGCACCGGGCTTCGGCGCGTAGTCGGCGTAGTCGGTGGTGGTCATGAACGCAGGTCCCGTCCGGTCAGGTCGAGGAAGACGTCTTCGAGGCTGCGGCGCTGCACCGCGAGCCGTTCGGGCAGGACCCCGCCGGCCGCGCACCAGGCGGTGACGGTGGCCAGCAGCTGCGGGTCGACCGGCGCCTCCACCCGGTAGCTGCCGGGGGTGGTCTCGGCGGCGGTGGCGCCCTCGGGCAGTTCCTTGAGCAGGGTGGCGAGGTCCAGCCCGGGCGGGCCGTCGAAGCGCACGGTGGACTCGGCGCCGTCGCGGCAGAGCCCGTCAGGGGTGCCCTCGGCGATCACCTTGCCGCGGTCGACGACGGCGACCCGGTCGGCGAGCTGCTCGGCCTCCTCCATGTGGTGGGTGGTGATCACCACGGTGACGCCGTCCCGGCGCAGGTCGCGGACCAGCTCCCAGGTGGCGCGGCGGGCCTGCGGGTCGAGGCCGGCGGTGGGCTCGTCCAGGAAGACCAGCTCGGGGCGGCCGACCACGGCCATCGCGAGGGCGAGCCGCTGCTGCTGGCCGCCGGAGAGCCGGCGGTAGGTGGTGCGGCCGCAGGAGCCGAGGCCGAGTCGCTCGACCAGCGCGTCGACGTCCAGCGGGTGGGCGTGCAGCCTGGCGGTGTGCCGGAGCATCTCGACGGCGCGGGCGCCCGCGTAGACGCCGCCGGACTGCAGCATCACGCCGATCCGGGGGCGCAGCTCGGCGCCCTGGGCGACCGGGTCGAGGCCGAGGACGCGCACGGTGCCGGCGTCGGGGCGGCGGTAGCCCTCGCAGGTCTCGATGGTGGTGGTCTTGCCGGCGCCGTTGGGGCCGAGAACGGCGGTGACGGCGCCGCGCGCGATGCAGAGGTCGAGACCGTCCACCGCGGGCCTGTCCCCGTAGCGCTTGACCAGCCCGGTGATCTGGACCGCGGGTTCGGATTGCATACGGGTGAGTCTAAGAGGCCCCAACAGGCCGTTTGCACACTGGGCTTGATCACTTCATCCGCTGGTCAGGTAAGGCTTACCTGCGTGACAGATGCCACGAGTGAGGCCTGCATCACGGCTTGTCCTGTCGGAAGTAATTACGCAACACTGGTGTTGTGAAAAACATGCGCGAGCACTCCGTGGAGCAGGAGGCCGAGTCGGCCCCCGGCTGCGCCGTGCCCGCGACCGCGGCCGAGGTGCTGCTGGACGGCCACCACGCCACCCGCGACCGGGTCGCCCGCTCCATCCTGGACCACGGTCCGTCCTCCGCCGCCGACCTGGCGAGCCGCCTCGGCCTCACCGCCGCGGCCGTGCGCCGTCACCTGGACGGGCTAGCCGCCGCCGGCCTGGTCGAGTCCCGCGAGCAGCGGGTCTACGGCAGCCGCGGCCGGGGCCGTCCGGCCAAGGTCTTCGCCCTCACCGACGGCGGCCGCGACGCCTTCTACCAGGAGTACGACCAGCTCGCGGCCGACGCCCTGCGCTGGATCTCCGCGTCGGTGGGCGGCGGCAAGGCCGGGGAGGAGGCGGTCGCCGCCTTCGCCCGGGCCCGGTTCGGCCGCCAGGCCGAGCGGTACCTGGAGGCGCTGCGCTCCGCCGGGGCGGGGGAGCGCACCGAGGCACTCGCCCAGGCGCTGAGTGCCGACGGGTACGCTGCCACGGTGCGGAGGGTCCCGTCGGCCGCGGCGAAGGCCCCGGCGGGCGCCCAGCTCTGCCAGCACCACTGCCCGGTCGCGCACATCGCCGAGCAGTTCCCGCAGCTGTGCGAGGCGGAGACCGAGGTCTTCTCCCAGCTGCTGGGCACCCATGTGCAACGGCTGGCCACCATCGCCCACGGCGACGGGGTCTGCACCACCTATGTGCCGGCACCCGGTGCCGCATCGTCGCCCGCCCTGCGCACCGCCGCGGGCCGGGACACCGGTGCCGCGCCGACTGCCGGCACGTCCACCGAAGATTCAGCGTCCTCGCGATAGGAAGCCCGCATGACTGACACCGTTTCGCACCCCGAGCTCGAAGGCCTGGGCACTTACGAGTACGGCTGGGCCGACTCGGACGTGGCCGGCGCCGCCGCCAAGCGCGGACTGAACGAGGACGTCGTCCGCGACATCTCGGCCAAGAAGAACGAGTCCGAGTGGATGCTGAACCTGCGTCTCAAGGGCCTCAAGCTGTTCGGGAAGAAGCCCATGCCGACCTGGGGCTCCGACCTGTCCGGCATCGACTTCGACAACATCAAGTACTTCGTCCGCTCCACCGAGAAGCAGGCCGAGTCCTGGGAGGACCTGCCGGCGGACATCAAGGCGACGTACGACAAGCTCGGCATCCCGGAGGCGGAGAAGCAGCGCCTGGTCGCCGGTGTCGCCGCCCAGTACGAGTCCGAGGTCGTCTACCACCAGATCCGCGAGGACCTGGAGGAGCAGGGCGTCATCTTCCTGGACACCGACACCGCGCTGCGCGAGCACCCGGAGCTGTTCAAGGAGTACTTCGGCACCGTCATCCCGGCCGGCGACAACAAGTTCGCCGCGCTGAACACGGCGGTCTGGTCCGGCGGCTCCTTCATCTACGTGCCGAAGGGCGTGCGCGTCGACATCCCGCTGCAGGCCTACTTCCGGATCAACACCGAGAACATGGGCCAGTTCGAGCGGACGCTGATCATCGTCGACGAGGACGCCTACGTCCACTACGTCGAGGGCTGCACCGCGCCGATCTACTCCTCCGACTCGCTGCACTCGGCGGTCGTGGAGATCATCGTCAAGAAGGGCGGCCGCTGCCGCTACACGACGATCCAGAACTGGTCGAACAACGTCTACAACCTGGTCACCAAGCGCGCCGTGGCGTACGAGGGCGCGACCATGGAGTGGATCGACGGCAACATCGGCTCCAAGGTCACCATGAAGTACCCGGCCGTCTACCTGATGGGCGAGCACGCCAAGGGCGAGACCCTGTCCATCGCCTTCGCCGGTGAGGGCCAGCACCAGGACGCCGGCGCCAAGATGGTCCACATGGCGCCGAACACCTCCTCCAACATCGTCTCCAAGTCGGTGGCCCGGGGCGGCGGCCGCACCTCCTACCGCGGTCTGATCGAGATCGGCGAGGGCTCCAAGGGCGCCAAGTCCAACGTGCTCTGCGACGCGCTGCTGGTCGACACGATCTCGCGCTCGGACACCTACCCGTACGTGGACGTCCGCGAGGACGACGTGTCCATGGGCCACGAGGCCACCGTCTCCAAGGTCAGCGAGGACCAGCTCTTCTACCTGATGAGCCGCGGCATGACCGAGTTCGAGGCCATGGCGATGATCGTCCGCGGCTTCGTGGAGCCGATCGCGCGCGAGCTGCCGATGGAGTACGCGCTGGAGCTGAACCGGCTGATCGAGCTGCAGATGGAGGGCTCCGTCGGCTGACCCGCCGGCCGCCCGCCGTCCATCGACATTTTTTGAGGAAGAGAGCACAACGAACAGCCATGGCTGACACGCCTTTGAACGCCGCTGCGAACACCACCGGCTCCACCACCGCCGGTTCGATCGAGGTCGGCACCGCCGGCGCCGGCGCCCAGCTGGCCGGCCCCGGCACCGGCCGGGACAGCGTCCGGCAGCCGATCGACGCCCGCGTCACGGTCGAGCCGTCCTACGACGTCGCGGACTTCCCGGTGCCCACCGGCCGCGAGGAGGACTGGCGCTTCACCCCGCTGCACCGCCTCGGCGGCCTGCACGACGGCACCGCCGCCGCGGCCGCGAAGGCCGCCGAGGGCACCGACAAGGTCGAGCTGAACCTGCCCGAGGGCGTGACCGCCGAGACCGTCGGCCGTGACGACACCCGCCTCGGCAAGGCCGGCAAGCCGGTCGACCGGGTCGCCGCGCAGGCGTTCAGCGCCTTCGAGCAGGCGCTCGTGGTCACCGTCCCCAAGGAGACGGTGCTCACCGAGCCGGTGCGGATCGACGTGCACGGCGAGGGCGGCACCCGCTTCGCCCACGTGGTCATCGACGTCAAGCCGTTCGCCGAGGCCGTCGTGGTGCTGGGCCACACCGGCACCGGGACCCGGGCCGCCAACGTCGAGCTGCTGCTCGGCGACGGCGCCAAGCTCACCTTCGTCTCCGTCCAGGACTGGGACCGCGACGCGGTGCACGTGGCCCAGCAGACCGCGCTGATCGGCCGCGACGCCTCGCTGAAGTCCGTCGTCGTCACCTTCGGCGGCGACCTGGTCCGCCTCCACCCGCGGGTGGGCTACGCGGCCCCCGGCGGCGAGGCCGAGCTGTTCGGCCTCTACTTCGCCGACGCCGGCCAGCACCTGGAGCACCGGCTGGTCATCGACCACGACACCCCGCACTGCCGCTCCAACGTCGTCTACAAGGGCGCGCTGCAGGGCCAGGACGCGCACGCCGTGTGGGTCGGCGACGTGCTGATCCGCGCCGCCGCCGAGGGCACCGACACCTACGAGCACAACCGCAACCTGGTGCTCACCGACGGCGCCCGGGTCGACTCCATCCCCAACCTGGAGATCGAGACCGGCGAGATCGTCGGCGCCGGCCACGCCTCCGCCACCGGCCGCTTCGACGACGAGCAGCTCTTCTACCTGCAGGCCCGCGGCATCCCGGCCGACGAGGCCCGCCGCCTGGTGGTGCGCGGCTTCTTCGCCGAGCTCGTCCAGCAGATCGGCGTCGCCGAGATCCAGGACCACCTCATGGCGAAGATCGAGGCCGAGCTGGAAGCGGCGGTCTGACGCCGATGAGCTTCCTTCGCGCCTGCGCGCTGAGCGAACTGGCCGAGGACGTGCCCAAGCGCGTCGACCTCAACGGCGTCCCGGTGGCCGTCGTGCGCACCGACGAGGGGGTGTTCGCGATCAACGACATCTGCTCGCACGCGAACGTCTCGCTCTCCGAGGGCGAGGTCGAGGACTGCATGATCGAGTGCTGGCTGCACGGCTCCAGCTTCGACCTGCGCTCCGGCAAGCCCTCCGGTCTGCCCGCCACCAGGCCGGTCGCTGTCTACCCCGTAAAGATCGAAGGGGACGATGTGCTCGTCTCCGTCAACCAGGAGTCCTGAGTACACATGGCTACCCTTGAAATCCGCGACCTGCACGTCTCCGTCGAGGCCGAGAACGGCCCCCGGGAGATCCTGAAGGGCGTCGACCTGACCGTGAAGCAGGGCGAGACCCACGCCATCATGGGCCCGAACGGCTCCGGCAAGTCCACCCTGGCCTACTCGCTGGCCGGCCACCCCAAGTACACCGTCACCGGCGGCTCCGTCCTGCTGGACGGCGAGGACGTCCTGGAGATGTCCGTCGACGAGCGCGCCCGGGCCGGCGTCTTCCTGGCCATGCAGTACCCGGTCGAGGTCCCCGGCGTCTCGGTCTCCAACTTCCTGCGCACCGCCGCCACCGCCGTCCGCGGCGAGGCCCCCAAGCTGCGGACCTGGGTGAAGGAGGTCAAGGAGGCGATGGCCGCCCTCCAGATGGACCCGGCCTTCGCCGAGCGCAACGTCAACGAGGGCTTCTCCGGCGGCGAGAAGAAGCGCCACGAGATCCTCCAGCTGGAGCTGCTCAAGCCGCGGATCGCGATCCTCGACGAGACCGACTCCGGCCTGGACGTCGACGCGCTGCGGGTCGTCTCCGAGGGCATCAACCGGGTCCGTTCGACCGGTGAGGTGGGGACCCTGCTGGTCACCCACTACACCCGCATCCTGCGGTACATCAAGCCCGACCAGGTCCACGTCTTCGCGGGCGGCCGCATCGTCGAGTCCGGCGGTGCCGAGCTGGCCGACAAGCTGGAGGAGGAGGGCTACGAGGCCTACGTGAAGGGTGGCGCGTCCGAGTGACCCGTACGCACGAGTCGGCGGTCCTGTCGGGACTGCTCGACACCGACGCGATCCGCAAGGACTTCCCGGTCCTGCAGCGGCTGCTGCACGACGACAAGCAGCTCGTCTACCTGGACAACGCGGCCACCTCGCAGAAGCCCCGCCAGGTGCTCGACGCGCTGAACGCCTACTACGAGCGGCACAACGCCAACGTCCACCGCGGCGTGCACGTGCTCGCCGAGGAGGCCACGGCGCTGTACGAGGGCGCCCGCGACAAGGTCGCGGCGTTCATCAACGCGCCGAGCCGCGACGAGGTGGTCTTCACCAAGAACGCCTCCGAGTCGCTCAACCTGGTCGCCAACATGCTGACCTGGGCGGACGAGCCCTACCGGGTGGACGCCGAGTCCGAGATCGTCATCACGGAGATGGAGCACCACTCCAACATCGTGCCGTGGCAGCTGCTCTCGCAGCGCACCGGCGCGAAGCTGAAGTGGTTCGGGCTGACCGACGAGGGCCGGCTCGACCTCTCCAACATCGACGAGCTGATCACCGAGAAGACCAAGGTGGTCTCCTTCACCCTGGTCTCCAACCTGCTCGGCACGGTCAACCCGGTCGAGGCCATCGTGCGCAAGGCGCAGGACGTCGGCGCGCTGGTCGTGATCGACGCCTCGCAGGCCGCGCCGCACATGGTGCTGGACGTGCAGGCGCTGGAGGCCGACTTCGTCGCCTTCACCGGCCACAAGATGCTGGCCCCGACCGGCATCGGCGTGCTCTGGGGCCGCCAGGAGCTGCTGGAGGACCTCCCGCCGTTCCTCGGCGGCGGCGAGATGATCGAGACCGTCACCATGGGCTCGTCCACCTACGCCCCGGCGCCGCACAAGTTCGAGGCCGGCACCCCGCCGATCGCCCAGGCGGTCGGGCTGGGCGCGGCCATCGACTACCTGTCCGGCATCGGCATGGAGCGGATCGCCGCCCACGAGCACGCCATCACCGCGTACGCGGTGGAGCGGCTGCTGGAGGTCCCGGACCTGCGGATCATCGGCCCGCGCAATGCCGTCGACCGCGGCGCGGCGATCTCGTTCACGCTGGGCGACATCCACCCGCACGACGTGGGCCAGGTGCTCGACGAGCAGGGCATCGCGGTGCGCGTCGGCCACCACTGCGCGCGGCCGGTCTGCCTGCGGTACGGAATTCCGGCGACCACGCGGGCGTCGTTCTACCTGTACTCGACGCCGGGCGAGGTCGACGCGCTGATCGACGGCCTGCACCACGTCCGGAACTTCTTCGGCTGACGGGACAGGGCACGCGACCATGAAGCTCGACTCGATGTACCAGGACATCATCCTGGACCACTACCGCAACCCGCACGGCAAGGGGCTGCGCGACGGTGACGCCGAGGTGCACCACGTCAACCCGACCTGCGGCGACGAGATCACCCTGCGGGTGAAGCTCGACGGCGGCACCGTCGCCGACGTCTCGTACGAGTCCCAGGGCTGTTCGATCAGCCAGGCCAGCGCCTCGGTGCTGAACGACCTGGTGGTCGGCAAGACCGTGGGCGAGGCGCAGGCGGTCCAGGAGGCCTTCCTGGAGCTGATGCAGAGCAAGGGCCAGGGCGAGGGCGACGAGGAGGTGCTGGAGGACGCCGTCGCGTTCGCCGGCGTCTCCAAGTACCCGGCCCGGGTCAAGTGCGCCCTGCTCAGCTGGATGGCCTGGAAGGACGCCACCGCCAAGGCCCTCGCCGAGCACCCCGCCGTCACCGACTGACACCGCAGAGGAGGACAACCCACCATGAGCGACGAAACCACCTCCCCTGCGGAGGAGACCGCGACCGGCCCGGTCGGCACCAGCGCCGGCACCGTCTCCGTCGAGGACCTGACCGAGGCCCTGATGGACGTCGTCGACCCCGAACTGGGCATCGACGTCGTCAACCTCGGCCTGATCTACGGCGTCCACATCGACGAGTCCGACGTGGCCACCATCGACATGACCCTCACCTCGGCGGCCTGCCCGCTGACCGACGTGATCGAGGACCAGGCGAAGACCGTCACCGACGGCCTCGTCCAGGACCTGCGCATCAACTGGGTCTGGATGCCGCCGTGGGGCCCCGACAAGATCACCGACGACGGCCGCGAGCAGCTCCGCGCCCTCGGCTTCAACGTCTGAGGCCTGTCGATCGTCGACCCGCTGCCGCGCGGCCCCTTCCTTCCGGGTTTCCGGGGAAGGGGCCGCGCGTTTCAGTGGGCGGCGGCGGCCTTCGCGACCAGCGCACCGATCCGGTCGACCGCGGTGGAGGGACCGGGGAAGAACCGGTTCTTGGTCAGCGCGAAGGAGATCCCGGTCGCGGTGTCGGCGTACGCCGCGCTGCCGCCCATGCCGGGCATGCCGAAGGTGCTCCGGGTCGCCCGCAGGTCGGCCCCGGGCCGGCCGAGGTTCCAGCCCAGTGCGCGCGGCACCGGGAAGCCGATCATTTGGTCGACGTCGGCCGTGGCCAGTGTCGTGATCTCGCGCAGCCGCTCCTCCGGTACCAGCCGGACGCCGTCCACCTCACCGAGCAGCGCGGCGTACATCCTGGCCACCGCGCGGGCGGACATCGTGCCACCCGAGGGAATGTCCGAGGTGAGCACCACGGGGTCGTTGCCGTACGCGGCGCCGGGGGTCACGGCGGGCGGCGTGGCCCTGAACAACGGCAGGTCGGCGGGCATCGCCGCCATGATCGCGGCGGTACCGGGCGCCTCCTCGAGCCGGGCGAGCCGCCCGAGCTCGGACTCCGGGACACCGAAGAACAGCTCGTCGGCGATGCCCAGCGGCACCGCCACCTCCTGCCTGAGCACCTGTGAGATCGGCTTGCCGGTGGCCCGGCGCACGATCTCGCCCATGACGAAGCCCCAGGTCATCGCGTGGTAGCCGGTCCTGGTCCCGGGCTCCCACCAGGGCTCGGAGTCGGCGATCAGCGCACACATCCCGTCCCAGTCGGCGAGGTCCCGCACCGTGAGGTCGGCCGGCACCGCCGGGACGCCGACCGAGTGGGTCAGCGCGTGGCGGACGGTCGCCTTGTGCTTGCCGTGCGCCCCGAACTCGGGCCAGAGCTCCACGATCGCCTGGTCGTAGTCGAGGACCCCGCGCTCCGCGAGCACGTGCACCACCGTCGCGGTCACCCCCTTGCCGGTGGAGGCGCTGTAGAACGGGACGTCCGAGGCGACCGGACGCCCGCTGTCCGGATCGGCGACCCCCGCCACGGCGTCCACCACCAGCTCCCCGTGCCGGTACACCGCGACCTGGATACCCAACTCCTCGCCCGACTCCACCATTTCGTCGACGGCCCGCTGCACAAGCTCCTGCACGGCTGCTCCCTCCTCAGCTGCGGCGCCCCTGTGCACCGCTCACCCGTAGGTCGCCACCGAGGGAACGATCTCGACATACGGCGCCCTCGCTCCCAGCAGGGCGGCACGTGCGCGTGCGACACCTCTGGCCGTCACGGAAGCGCCGCCCCCGACCGCCTCGGGCTGCCCGCCGAGGCCCGCGCAGGCCCGGCAGATCCCCGGTGCGGGCACCGGATCGTGGCACTTGGCGCACTCGGAGTAGCTGGTCTTCGGGGTCCCTTCCGCCGGCCGGGAGGGAGGCATCTTGCGCTCCAGCCGGTAGCGGAGCACGGCCGCCGCCGAGTGGATCGGAGCCGGCAGACCCGGCAACAGGGCGTGCGCGAGGTCGGCCGCAGTGCAGCCGCGCGCCAACCACCGCCCCACCAGCGGCGCCAGTTCCCGCGCCTCGGCCTCACCCAGCCGCAACCGGGGCTCGGCCCGGATCGCGCGGAACAGGGTGTCCACCGCCTCCCGCTCGTCTTCGTCGGCCGACTCCGGGGGGAGGGTGGGTTCTTGGCCCCGGTCCTTTACAACAGGACTGCCAGCGCTTCCGGTCGGCGGCCCACCGGACGCCGGACGGATGACACCCGGCCGCGCGAGCTGCGGGGTGTCGTAGACGTGCGCCTCACTGCGGAGGGTCCCGTCGGGCAGCCGGACCTTCTCGACCCGGTAGTAGCCGGCGTCGGTGAGCTCCTTCAAAGCCTTGCGAACGGCCCCACGCCCCTGCGGACTGGTGTCGGCCATGTGCCGCCCGTCCTCCCGCCACCCATCGGGCCGGGAGAGCAGATCCGCGAGCAGGCCGCGGGCGGTGTAGCTCAACTGCCGTTTCTGCAACACGGAGTTGGGAAGGACGGTGAAGTTGCGCACGTGGGCGCTACGATGGATACGCATTGGAGTGTCAGCTCCTGTTGCCGGACCCCGGGGTGTTGGTAGCACCGCCGGGGTCGCAATTTTCTCTTTGAGCACGGAACGTACCACGCCATTTGACGCAGCGTGAGCCGTTCGTGACTACCTGATAGGGTCCAAGGCTCTCCCCGGCTCGGCGACTCCCGCTACCGTCCCGCGAGCTACTGGCGAACTGACTCAAAGGGGGAGCGGCATGACCGTGATCGCGGTGACCGGGCACATGGACCTCACCGAAGAGAGTGTCATCCTGGTCCGCGAAGCGCTGGATCAGCTACTCGCCGACCATGCCGAGCACGGCCTCACCGGTGTCTCGTGCATCGCCAAGGGTGCGGGCTCGATCTTCGCTGACGCGGTGCTCTCGCTCGGAGGCCGACTGATCGCCGTAGTCCCGTCGGCCGATTACCGTGAGACCAAGGTCAAGCCGGCGTACGCAGCCGAGTTCGACCGTCTTCACCAGGCCGCCGCCGAGGTTGTCGTCATGCCGTTCACCGAGGCCAACCGCGAGGCGTACGAAGCCGCCAACAACGAGTTGCTGCGCCGTGCTGACCACTTGTTCGCCGTGTGGGACGGCAGGCCCGGCAGTGGGCGTGGGGGAACCGCTGACACTGTCGCCGCGGCCCGTGCCGCCCAGCTACCTGTGACGGTCGTGTGGCCCGAGGGTGCCATCCGTAGAAGCTGACGATGCCATCAGCTGGCCGCCGCTCCGAAACGGAGGTTTCGGGGCGGCGGTGTTTGTGCTGGTCGGGGGGACGTAGGCGTAGCGGAGGTGTCCGTGACTACCTGGCAGTGGCGAGGTCCCCGCGTGCGACGGCCTCGCAGAGGACCGTGGCGATCTCCTGCGGCAGGAGGTTGAGCGCGTCGAGCGCCTCGGTGGTCAGGGGGATCTCCTCCAGGAGGTACTCGCCCCGGCCTTCCTGGCTGAACTCGGGACCGCTGCGGTTCTCGAAGTCCCACTTCTCGATGGTGGCGAGGTAGAAGTCCTGGCGCTCGTCGTCGGTCTCGATGCTGTGGAGGAGGCCGACGATCCGGGCTTCGCCGGCGACCTCCTCGCGGACCTCGCGCGACAGGGCGTCCTCGGGGCTGGCGTCGGTCGGCTCGACCTTTCCGCCGACGATCACCCAGTACGGTGCGATGCCGGGGCGGATGCGCTTGATCAGCAGCATGGTGTCGTTCGGAGTGACGAGGACGGCGCGGACACGGTGCTGCATGGTGCCCACCATAGCCGTCGGTTTCCATGTCTGACGGACAGGCCGAACGTCAGCCGGCTGCTGCGCAAACCGCTCCTTGCTGACCGTTTCAGAATGACTTCCGCAGGCACTCCGACGGTTCAGCAGCAGCTGGCTTGCGAGGCGCTCTGGCGCCGCGGATCGTCCAACGACAGACTGTTCGTGGCTCTCAGCTAGGGGGTCGTCACGCTTTGGAGGCGTTGAGGCATGAGCATGCTGTCGGCTGATCCACGGACCTTGGCCCGCGAGGCGTACACCTACCTCTACCCGCTGGTGATGATGGACGTCACCCGCCGACAGGGCACCTCTCCCCTGGCGACGGAGAAGCCGGGCTACGGCGCGCCGAACGAGTTCCAACACCTGCGCGAGTTCCCTTCGGCGGAGTTCCGGGCCGTGGTGCGGCCGAACTTCGACACGCTGTACTCCAACGCCTGGCTGGACCTGACCGCCGGCACGGTGGAACTGCACGTGAGTGACACCGCAGACCGGTACTTCATGCTCCCGCTGATGGACATGTGGACCGACGTGTTCGCCACCATCGGCAAGCGCACCACCGGGACCGGCGACCAGGACTACCTCATCGTCGGCCCCGACTATGACGGCACTCCGCGGGCCGGGGTGACGGTGCTGCGGGCACCGACCCCCTACGTGTGGATCATCGGCCGCACGCAGACCAACGGCCCGGCCGACTACACCGCCGTCCACAAGGTCCAGGACGGCTACACGCTGAACGCGGTTCCGCCGCGCGAGTACGAGCTCGACGATCAGATCGACGTGGAGGCCGACACACTCGCCCTGGTCAACAACCTCAGCGCGGTCGATTTCTTCACGTGGGCCGCCCAGACGCTGGCGGCCAACCCGCCGCACGCTGCGGACTTCTCCGTCCTGGCCCGGATCGCGAACCTGGGCATCGTGGCGGGCCAGGAGTTCGACCCCGGCCGCTTCACCGAGGCCGAGCTCGCCGAGATCGACGCCGGCGCGCAGGAAGCCCTCGCCCAGATCCTCGGGTCGATGGCCAGCTTCGGAACCGCGGCCAACGGCTGGCGGACTTCTCTCGACACCATGGGCGCCTACGGCAACAGCTACTTCAAGCGCGCAGTGGTCGCCGCCGGCGGCCTCGGTGCCAACCCTCCCGAGGACGCCGTCTACCCTGTCCTGGCCACCGACGCCGACAGCGAGCCCGTCAACGGCGACAACGACTACCTCCTGCGGTTCGAGGCCGACGCGATGCCGCCCGCCGGCGCCTTCTGGTCGGTCACCGTGTACGACGGCGAGGGCTACCAGGTCGCGAACGAACTCGACCGCTTCGCCCTCGGCGACCGTGACACCCTGGACTACGACACGCAGGACGGATCGCTCACCATCTACATCTCCCAGCACAACCCCGGCCCGGACCGGCTGAACAACTGGCTGCCCGCCCCCTCCGGCCCGCTCGGCATCACGATGCGCCTCTACGCACCGAAGCCCGAAGCCCTCGACGGGACCTGGAACCCGCCCGCGGTCACCAAGGCATAACCGATCGCCTCGCAACGGATCGAGACCGGCTCCTGCGCCCGGTGATCTTGTTCGGCAGGGTGCCCCGGTGCGCACCGATCTTGTTCCGGACGACTTGTGGGAGCGGTTGGCCCCGCTGCTGCCGCCCGCTCCCGAGCGCTGTCGCCGATACCCTGGGCGGCTTCGGGTTTCCGACCGGATGGCGTTCGCCGGCATCATCTTCGTCCTGCGGACCGGTGTCGCCTGGCGCGACGTCCCCGCCGAGCCATGGGCTGCTCCGGGGTTACGGCCTGGCGCAGACTACGGGCGTGGGCCGACGTATCCACCGCCTGCCATGATCGTCGCCCCATGTTCGGGCGGCAGGTCAAGCCCACCAGGTGGAGTGGATACGCGCGGAGCGGAGTGCCGTACTACCTGTTGGTGGACCGGGACCCGCGGCAGTCGGGCGTCACCTTGTTCGGCGAGCCGAACAAGGCTGAGGCTACGTACCAAGCCCTGGGTGAGTGGAAGTTCGGGGAGGGCGTTCGGTTGCCGGAGCCGTTCGATGTCGAGATCAGGACGGATGCCTGGAAGCCCTGGGGATGAGACGCCGCCGCCCCGGAACGAGGTTCGTTCCGGGGCGGCGGCGTCTGTGCGTGGGGGGTCAGGCGGTTCGGGGGCGCTTGGCGACGGCGAGGGCCAGGGTGGCGCAGAGGAGGGCGGCCAGGAGGGTGAAGCCGCTGGTGGCGGGGAGGAGGCCATATACCTGGACGAGGGCGCCTACGGCGACGATGGGGAGGGAGGAGCCGAGGTAGATGATGATCCACAGGGAGCTCAGCTCGGAGCCCCTCCGTTCGGGGTTCATCGCCGCGACGGCGGTGGTGAACAGGGAGCGGAAGGCGATGCCCTGGCAGGCGCCGCCGAGGACGCTGCCGATGAAGAGCAGCGCCGGGGTGCCGGTGTACTGGGCGCCGACCACCAGGCCCAGGCCGGTGGCCAGGCCGGCCATGCCGAGGGCGATGACCACGCGGTCGGCGGTGGGCGGGACGAGCAGCTGGGCGACGGCCGAGGAGCCGAGGAGCAGGGCGGCCACGACGGCGCCGATCAGCTTGGAGTCGGTGTGCAGCAGCTTGGCGGCGAAGGCCGGGGCCAGGCTGAGGTAGACGCCGAACACCGCGTAGGAGATGAATCCGGCCGCGGCGGCGAGCAGGAACTCACGACGGCCGGTGCGCGGCAGCCGCAGGCGCTGGGGGCGCAGGTGGGCCGGGGTGGTGATCCGGGGCGGGGTGGCCGGTGGGCGGTTGCGGCCGGGCATCCGGGGGTGGAGGAGAGCCAGTGGCATGCAGAGTGCCACCAGGGCGATCGCGTGCAGCAGGAAGGGCGTGAGCAGCGGGTCGGAACCGTCGGCCAGCAGGGCGCCGACCACCGGGCCGAGCGCGACGCCGCCGGCGGAACAGGCCAGGGTGATCTTGGCGGCGAGCGTCGGGCGGTCGGGCAGCAGGTCGCCGAGGGCGGCCCCGGCGGCGCCGGTGGACAGGCCGACGGCGATGCCCTGGACGGCCCGCCCGGCGGCGAGCTGCCAGAAGCTGCCGGAGGTCGCGAACACGACGTCGCCGACGGCGGACAGCGCGACGGCGGGCAGGATCAGGGCGCGTCGGCCGAGGTGGTCGGACCAGTGGCCGACCACGGCCAGCACCGGGACCAGCGCGAACACGTAGATCGCGAACAGGATCGTGGTGTCCAGCGCGGTGAGGTGCAGCCGCTGCTGGAGGAGCGAGTAGATCGGCGTGGCCAGGTTGGCGCCGATCAGCATGAGGAGCAGGGCGGCGGCGACGAGGCCGACGCGTACTCCGCGCAGCGCGTTCCAGCGGCTGATCGCGGAGAGCTGGAGCTGGGCGCGTGGCGCGAGCTCCAGGGGAAGCAGGGCCTCCGACAGTCGGCGTCCGTCGAACTGCGCGGTGCGCAGGCCGGAGCCGGCGGGGGAGAGGTCCGCCATGGCAGGGGTCTCCTGTGGCCGGGCACCACCCGGGTCGGCGGGGTGTGCCGGCGCGCCCGTCCTGGCGGCGCTGTGGTGGTGGCCTCGGTGCGGGCTCCCTGGTGGGGCAGGTGAGCTGAAGGGGGGCTACGTTGCCCGTCGGCGCGCGCGGGGTTGTGCGCGGTACCGACTTCGAAGGATAAGGGGTGGGCGCACGGTTGCGGCGCGCGCCCCTGGAGGCCGGGCATCGGGCGTGCCCGGCCTATACGCTGAGGTGGTGGACCGGTGACGCGGAGGTGATCTCCGCGGGCCCCGGCCCGGCTGACCGCTCGGCGTAGGGAGAACGCGCAACGATGGCCGCACGACGTCGTAGGAACGCCGACACCCCGGCGGCGGGTGCGCCGGGCGAGGGCGCGGTGCTGCCCGCCGACCTGGAGCTGCAGGATCTGTACGGGGCGTTCGCCGCGCACGGGCTGGACGACGACGACCTGGACGACGCGGCGGTGCTGGTCCCGCCGGTCACGCTGCCGTCCGAGCCGGAGCTGGCCGAGCTGGCGAAGGCCGTCCCGATGTTCGGGTGGGCGCTGGAGCTGGCCCGCTGGGCGGCGCCGCACCGCGCGGTGGACGAGTTCGGCGACCTCACCGGCCCGGACCGGGCCCCGGCCGCCCGGCAGCTCGGCCTGGCCCCCGAGGAGGGGGACGCGCCGGAGGAGGCGGTGGTCGAGGCGATGCGCGCCTGGTCGCTGGCCTGTGACCTGGACCTGGTCGAGATCGGCACCACGGTGGCCGGCGAGCACGTCGCGGTCCCCGGCCCGGACCTGGAGCCGGCCGAGGCGGGCGACGCCGACACCGTCCTGGAACTGTGGCTGACGGCCGCCGGGATCGTCCGCGAGCTGGCGGTGGAGGCGGACTCCCAGGAGCTGGAGACGGAGGACGGGGAGCAGGCGGAGGAAGAGGACGAGGACGGCCTGAACGAGGTCGAGGAGGCCCGCGACGAGGCCGCCGAGCTGCTCGACGAGGCCCTCCAGGTGCTGTACGAGACCACCGCCTTCGCCGAGCCGGGCCGTGAGACGGTGCCGCTGGGCGTGCTGGCGGCGCTGCTGGTGGTCCCGGAGGGCGAGGAGCCGAGCGACGAGCTGCTCGGCGACATCACCGATGTGATGGTCGCCCTGGACCCGATGCTCGCCGACCTCGCCGAGCTGGGCCTGCTGGAGTACCGGCCGATCGACCCGGAGCTCTTCGACGAGGAGGAGGAAGGGGCGGTCGAGCCTGCGGCCCAGGCGGAGTCGGCGGAGCTGGACGAGGCGGAGTCCGCGCGGTTCGGGCTGGTCCGGCTCACCCCGCTGGGCCAGTACGGGATCCGGCAGTGGCTGCTGGAGGACGGCTACGACGCGCCGCTGGTCGGGGACCTGGCCCGGGGCGACGCCGCCGAGCTGCTCCGCGGGGTCAGCGAGGCCGCGAACGTGCTGCCCGAGGAGGAGCTGAAGGTCTGGGTGGCCGGCCGGGAGCCGGTGGCGGCGGCGCGCGAGCTGCTCGCGGCGGCGCGCGGCATCGACGCGTACGCCCCGATGCGGCGGCTGCTCTGCCACTCGGCGCTGACCCTGCTCGGCGCGCCCGCCGAGCCGGCCGTCCGGGAGGTGCTGGACGATCCGGAGCTGGGCGGCGGCGCGCGGGCCTGGCTGGTCTCGCTCGGCGTGGCGGACGTGCCGGCGCCGGACCGGGCGATGGCGCTGTGGACGGTCGTGGACGCCTTCGCGGCCCAGCTGCTGGACACTGGCGGCGATCCGGACCAGCTGCGCGACCTGGTCGCCGAGCTGCCGGTGACCGACGAGCCGGGCGGCTACTTCGGCGACCTGTGGCGGGTCGAGCACCCGTACACGGCGGATGTGCTGGAGGCGGTCGGCGAGCTGCACCCGGACCGGGCGGTGGCCAAGGAGGCCCGCAAGGCCGCGTTCAAGGCGCGCTCCAAGGGGTGAGCGGCGGCGCCCCGGTCAGCGGGGCAGGTCGAGCGAGCCGTCCTCGGTGAAGGCGAAGAAGGGGTTGTGGGCCAGCTCCCAGAGGTGGCCGTCCGGGTCCTCGAAGTACCCGGAGTAACCGCCCCAGCCGGTCGCCGTCGGCGGCTTGACCACGACGGCGCCGGCCGCCACCGCCGTCTCCAGGGTGGTGTCCACCAGGGCCGGGGACTCCAGGTTCACGGCGAGGGTGACGCCCCGGAACGCCGGTTCGCCGACGGACGGTACGCCCGCCTCGGCGGCCAGCTCCTCGTGGGGGTAGAGGCCGAGCACCGAGTCCGCGGTGCGGAACCAGACGATGTCCGGGCTGGAGGCGGCGGAGCGGTGCCAGCCGAGCGCCTCGTAGAAGCGGGCGCTGCGGTCGAGGTCGCTCACACCGAGCGTGACGACGCTGAGCCGGGCCGGGACGGGCGTGGTTGCTGTCATGCCCGCCAGCGTAGGGACGGGGACCGACAGCGGCTCCCCGGACGCGGCCGTCCGGTGGGACGGCCGATCCGCCCGGCGGACAAAGGGCCTGATGACCCGGCAGGTCGGGCCACGTATCGTTGCCCGGGTGTCGACGGCACGGTGCCGACGGCCCGGTGAGGGCGGCGAGGACAGGGGGTGCGGCGCGGGATGACGCGGGCGAGCGGAGGGGGCCGGGACGGCCGGTACGGGGACGGTGCGGGGACGGTGGACCCGTGCGACCGCCCGGGCGGAGGCCCGGACGAGTGCCCGAACCACCGCCCGGGGGAGCCCCTGGACGGCCACCCGGACGGCCACCCGGACGGGTCCCCGGGCAGGTACCCGGACGGGTGCCCGGTCGGCGACCTGGAGGAGTTCCTCGCCGTGCAGGAGGAGTTCGCCCGCCGCACCCTCGTCGCGGCCGACTTCCCGGTGTACGGCGTCGCGTCCGTGCCGGGGCCGGCCGGCGGCGCGCTGGTCGCCTACGGGACGGACGGCGCCGCCGCGGGGGCTCCCGGGGTGCCGGGCGGCGCGGGACCGGAGGCGGAGCGGGCCGGGCGCACCGGGCCGTGGACCGCGCCCGGCTGGATCGAGGTCGGCTTCGGCGACTGGACCTCGCCGGACGGCCCGTACGTCACCGTGCGCACCCACCGGCCGGGCGCCGACCGCGACGAGCCGCTGCCCGAGCTGGAGGACGTCGTCGAGGACGAGCGCGACCGGGTCTACGAGCAGCTCGGCGTGGACGAGGGGGACACCCCCGGCCGGGTCCGGGCCCTGCGCGAGTGGATCACCGTCGACGGCGAGTCGCGGGCCGTCGAGGTGCACGAGGACCGGCGCGGCCTGTGGTCCGGCGCGGCGCTGCCGGGCTGTTGCCCGATGGGCGGGGTGGAACCGGTCTGGGCGGGCCGGTTCCGGGTGGACGGGCTGACCGTCACGGTCTGCGGGCGGGGCGTGCCGCCGGGCGGCATCGAGCTGGCGCGGATCGGGGACCACGAGCGCTACCTGAGCGGCCGCACCGCGCTGCTGCGCGAGCTGGCCGTCCGCCGCGGCCGGAACCTGCCGGTGGAGCAGCGCGAGCTCTCCCCGGTCAGCGGGCTGGAGGCGCACCGGGCGGTGATCGCGCACGGCATCAGCGAGGCCGCCGCCCTGGAGGCGCGGCTGCGCTCCGGGCGCCCGCCCCGGCTGCTCCGGGGGGCGCGCGCGGAGGCCGGCGCGCTGCGCTGGGAGGCCGCGGTGCGCCAGCAGATGCGGCTGGCCTCGGAGACCCGGGCGGAGGCGGCCGAGGCGGTGGCCACGATGGTCGAACAGCTCGGCCGGCTCTCCCAGGTGACGCACTGGGTGGTGGGCACGCCGGAGGGCGAGGCCGCGGTGGAGGAGTCGATCCGGTACGCGGTGTTCGCCAGCGAGGTGGCGAGCGTGCCGGCGCAGCGCGCCTGGCGGCAGGTCAGGTGGGGGGAGCGCGGCGAGCGGGGCGAGCACCGGATGGGCGAGCAACTGTGGCTGGCGGCCTGGGAGCAGTGGCGGGCGGCGCGGGTCGGACGGTGAGCCGACGGGCCGTCAAAGGCCGAACGGCGGGTGACGCCCGCCCGACTCACGGTGTGACCTGTGGTGACAGGGCAAACGTTGAGTCATGGGTTCGCATAAGGTCGGCAAATGACCACTCCGGCGAGGCGTGCGCTTCACCGGGCGTTCACCGGGCGGGCCGAGTCTGCTGGGCGTCGGCGACCAGCCTCGACACCTCGCACGCCACGCACCGGGGACCTCCCCGGTCGGCGGCCCACCCCTCAGGAGTGACTGCCATGTCGCTGTCCCGCCGGGACTTCGTCAACCGTTCCACCATCGTCGGGGCCGGCGTTCTGATCGCCGGCAGCGCCGAGGCCCTGGCCAGCGCGCCGGGCGCGATCGCCGCCCCGGCCGGTGGCGAGGTGCCGGTCGCCGCGGCCGCCGAGGCCGAGCGCGTCGCCGTCGGCTACGGCCCGCTGGTCGCCGACCCGGAGGGCCTGCTGGCCCTGCCCAAGGGCTTCAAGTACAAGGTCGTGAACCGCGCCGGCGTCACCAAGCTGCGCACCGGCGAGTTCACCCCGAGCAACCACGACGGCACCTCGGCGTTCGAGGACGAGCGCGGCGGCAACCTGCTGGTCGTCAACCACGAGCTGGGCGGCGCCCGCGCCAACTGGCCGAACCCGGTCCCGCTGACCGAGGGCCACGTCTACGACCCGGGCGCGGCCGGCGGCTGCACCATCGTGCACGCCAAGGCCAACGGCAAGGTCGAGCAGTGGGTCGGCATCGCCGGCACCGCCACCAACTGCGCGGGCGGCGTCACCCCGTGGGGCACCTGGCTGTCCGGCGAGGAGACCGAGGACAAGGCCGGCAAGAACGGCTTCACCAAGGACCACGGCTACATCTTCGAGGTCGACCCGTTCGACGACGACTACAACCGCGACCCGCAGCCGGTGAAGGCGTTCGGCCGCTTCGCCCACGAGGCCGTCGTCGTCGACCCGAAGCGCGGCCACGTCTACCTGACCGAGGACGCCTCCAACCCGAACGGCCTGCTGTTCCGCTGGACCCCGGAGGCCGGCTTCAAGCACGGCCGCTACAAGCTGCGCAAGCTGGCCGCCGACGCCGGTGTGCTGGAGGCCTTCAAGGTCTTCGACGCCCAGGGCAAGTTCATCGACGACCTGTCGCGCGCCACCACGGTCGGCACCACCTACGGCGTGGACTGGGTCAAGGTCCAGGACCGCGACGCGCGGACCGTCTCCGTCCGCAAGCAGTTCAAGGACGGCGAGGTCACCCGCGCCCGCAAGCTGGAGGGCATGTGGTGGGGTGACGGCGGCTTCTACTTCGTCTCCAGCTTCGCCCGCTCGGAGAGCCCGCTGCAGCACGACGGCCAGGTCTGGTTCTACAACCCGACCCGCCGCACCATCACCCTGAAGGTCCTGCTGGGCGTCAACACCGACGTCTGGGGCGACCACGACAACTACGACGGCCCGGACAACATCACCGTCTCGCCCTACGGCGGCATCGTGATCGCCGAGGACGGCGAGGGCGTCTCGCACCTGTTCGGCGCCACCGAGGACGGCCTGACCTACGCGATCGCCCGCAACGAGCTGAACATCGGCACCGCCGAGAAGCCCGAGTTCAGCGAGTTCACCGGCGTCACCTTCTCGGACGACGGCAAGACCCTGTTCGCCAACATCCAGACCCCGGGCATCCAGCTGGCCATCACCGGCCCGTGGCACCGCCTGAACGAGCACAAGCGCGGCCAGGGCTACGGCCAGTGAGCTGAGCGCAGGTGAGTGACAGGGGCCCGCTCCTCGCAGCGGGCCCCTGTCGCGTCCTCAGGAGTCGGCCGGCAGCCGCAGCTGGAGCATGGCGAGCAGCCGCTGCTGGGGCTGGGCCAGGTCGATGCCGGTCAGCTGCTCGGCCCGGCGGACCCGGTAGCGCAGGGTGTTCGGGTGGATGTGCAGGGCGTCCGCCGCGACCCGGACCTCGCCGAGCGCGTCCAGCCAGGCCAGCACCGACTCGGCGAGCCGGGTGCCGTGCCGGCGGTCGTACTCGGCGAGCGCGGTGAGCCGCGGGTCGCGCAGGCCGCCGCGCTCCTGGAGCAGCGCCAGCATCTCGCTGACCAGCACCTCCGCCTGGACGTCGATCAGCGCCGCGACCTCCAGGTCCACCCCGCCGCGTCCCATCGCGTCCAGGATCCGGTCCGCCTGGGCGCGCGACTCGGGGACCCGGGCGAGGCCGTCCACCGTCGAGCCGATCGCCGCGCGCAGCGGGACGCCCAGGTGGTCGCGGGCCGCCTCGACCACCTCCTGCGCCCAGCCGCGCACGGTGGCCATCGGCAGGTTGGCGGGCAGCTCGGGCAGCAGCACGTAGACCCGGGACTCGATCGGCGCGAGCAGCGCGGCGCGGTGCCGGGCCGCGGTGTGCACCGAGATGAGGCCGGTCACCTCGGCCCGGTTCAGCTGCTCGGTGGTGCCCGCGCTGTACGCCAGCACGGTGGCTGGGCGGCGCAGGTCCAGGCCGAGGTGGGTGGCGAGCGACTGCGGGCCGGTGGAGCCCTCCAGCAGGCCGGTGAGCAGGGTCTGGGTCAGCCGCACGTCCGCGGACAGCTCCCGGCGCCGGCGCACCAGCTGCGCCGCGGCGACCCGGGCCGCGCCGACCAGCGCCTGCTCGGCGAGCGGCGCGAGCGGCTGGGAGCCCTCCTGCACCCAGATGGTGCCGAGCGGCTGCGCGCCGGTCCGGATGCCGATCGCCAGCCGGCGGCGCAGGCCCAGCTCCGGGTGCGGGTCGACCGCGATGGCGGTGTCGGAGCTGCGCAGGTGCTGGAAGACGCCCCACTCGCGGAGCTTGGACAGGTAGGGCTCGGGGCCCTGCCAGCCGAGGATGGAGAGCCGGCGCAGGTCGTCGACCTCGTCGGAGTCGGAGGAGCGGGAGTAGGCGAGCACCCGGCTGGAGGTGTCCTCGATCGACACGATGCCGTTGGTGAGGACGGCGACGGTCTGGGCGAGCGAGAACAGGTCGCCGGCGTTGTGCTCGGCGGCGCCGGGGGTGTCCGGCGCGTCCGGCCCGGCGATGATCGCGCGGGCGAGCGAGTCGAGGTGCTCCCAGCGGGTCTCGCGGCGCACCGAGAGCAGCGCCACGCCCGCCTCGGTGGCCGCCTCGCGCAGCGCGTCGGCCTGCCCGGGCGCGTCCAGCTTGACGGCCACCGCGGCGGCCCCGGCCCGGCCGGCGGCGCGCAGCGCCGGGAGCGCGGCCCGGCCGCGGGCGCCGATGGCGAGCACGAGTTCGCCGGGGGCGGCGGTGGGCGGGTCCTCGGGGTCGAGGATGGCGACGTCGCGGACCGGGACGTCCAGCCCGTTCGGCGCGGCCTGGAGCTCGACGAGCGGCTCGCCCAGGGACATCAGCAGCTGCCGGAGCGGGAGGCCGGGGGTGGTCATACGGGCCTCCTCGGGGGCGTCCGGAGGGCTGGTCCGCGAATTCTTCATCCGGGCGGACAACGCCGTCCGGATGATTTTAGCCGTCCGGCCAATCAAGCGGGCCCCGGTACAGGAATAGCGTTCGTCATGTGGCCGGCGTGCGACCCGCGCCGGCATCCCCCCGCACACAACGAAGGAGAGCGTGCGCTCATGGACGCTGTGACCCAGGTCCCCGCGCCGGTGAACGAGCCGGTCCGCAGCTACGCCCCGGGCAGCCCGGAACGGGCCCGTCTGGAGGCCAAGCTGAAGGAGCTGGGCGGCCAGGAGCCGGTCCAGCTGACCATGACGATCAACGGTGAGCGCCGGATGGGCGGCGGCACCGAGTTCCACGTCGTCCAGCCGCACAACCACGCGGCGAGGCTCGGCACCCTGCGCAACGCCACCCAGGCGGACGCGCAGGAGGCCATCGACACTGCCCTGGCCGCGGCCCCGGCCTGGCAGGCGCTCTCCTTCGACTCCCGCGCCGCGATCTTCCTGCGCGCCGCCGACCTGCTGGCCGGCCCCTGGCGCGAGACCCTGGCCGCCGCCACCATGCTCGGCCAGTCCAAGACCGCGCAGCAGGCCGAGATCGACACCCCCTGCGAGCTGGTCGACTTCCTGCGCTTCAACGTGCACTTCGCCCGCCAGATCATGGCCGAGCAGCCGATCTCCTCGGACGGCGTGTGGAACCGCAGCGACCACCGCCCGCTGGAGGGCTTCGTCTACGCGATCACCCCGTTCAACTTCACCGCCATCGCCGGCAACCTGCCGACCGCCCCGGCGCTGATGGGCAACGTGGTGCTGTGGAAGCCCTCGCCGACCCAGCAGTTCTCCGCGCACCTGCTGATGCAGCTGCTGGAGGCGGCCGGCCTGCCCAAGGGCGTCATCAACATGGTGACCGGTGACGGCCTGGACGTCTCCGCCGTCGCGCTGAAGCACCCGGCGCTGGCCGGCATCCACTTCACCGGCTCCACCGCCACCTTCCAGCACCTGTGGCGCGAGGTCGGCAGCAACATCTCCGGCTACCGCACCTACCCGCGGATCGTCGGCGAGACCGGCGGCAAGGACTTCCTGGTCGCCCACCCGTCCGCCGACAAGGCCGTGCTGAAGACCGCCATGACCCGCGGCGCCTTCGAGTTCCAGGGCCAGAAGTGTTCCGCCCTGTCCCGCGCCTACGTCCCGGCCTCGATCTGGGCCGAGCTGAAGGACGAGTTCCGCGACGAGGTCGAGGGCCTCACCATGGGCGACGTCACCGACCTGTCGAACTTCATGTCGGCCGTCATCGACGACCGCGCCTTCGCCAAGAACAAGGCCGCCATCGACCGCGCCCAGGCCGACCCGCGGGTCGAGGTCCTGGCCGGCGGCAGCTACGACGACTCGGTCGGCTACTTCGTCCGCCCGACCGTCCTGGTCTGCGAGGACCCGGCGAGCGAGTACTTCCGCGACGAGTACTTCGGTCCGGTCCTGGCCGTGCACGTCTACGAGGACGAGAAGTACGACGAGATGCTGACGCAGATGGAGTCGGTGTCGGCCTACGGCCTGACCGGCGCGATCATCTCCCAGGACCGCGAGGCCGTCCAGCACGCGATGCTCAAGCTGCGCAACGCGGCCGGCAACTTCTACATCAACGACAAGCCGACCGGCGCGGTCGTCGGCCAGCAGCCGTTCGGCGGCGCCCGCGCCTCGGGCACCAACGACAAGGCCGGGGCCAAGCAGAACCTGGCGCGGTGGACCTCGACCCGCTCGGTCAAGGAGACCTTCGTCCCGCCGACGGACTACCGCTACCCGCACATGGGCTGAGTGCCCCGGACGACGTAGTCCCCCGACGCCCCGGTCCCGCAGCCGGCGCGTCCCACGGGCGGCGGGCTGACCACCCGCCCGCCGCCCGTCACTTCTGCCACCCTTGGAAACACCAGCTCCAGGAGTCACGATGCTCCGTTCCGCCCTCCTCGCGGCCTCCCGGTCCTCCCAGGTCCGCACCGTCGTCGAGAAGTTCCCGCCGACCCACGCGATAGTCGAGCGGTTCGTCGCCGGCGAGGCCCTCGACGACGCCGTCACCGCCTGCGACGACCTGGTCGCCACCGGCCGCAAGGTCACCCTGGACCACCTCGGCGAGGACACCCAGGACGCCGCCCAGGCCGCCGGCACCGCCGAGGCCTACGAGTACCTGCTCAAGGCGCTCAAGGAGACCGGCCTGGCCGCCGGCGCCGAGGTCTCGGTCAAGCTCTCGGCCGTCGGCCAGTTCCTCCCGGTGGACGGCGAGAAGATCGCGCTGGAGAACGCCCGCCGCATCTGCGCGGCCGCCGCCGACGCCGGCACCACGGTGACCCTCGACATGGAGGACCACACCACCACCGACTCCACCCTCGCCATCGCCCGCGAGCTGCGCGAGGACTTCCCCTGGCTGGGCGTCGTCCTCCAGGCCTACCTGCGCCGCACCGAGGCCGACTGCCGTGAGTTCTCCGGCGCCGGCTCGCGCGTGCGCCTGTGCAAGGGCGCCTACAAGGAGCCCGAGTCGGTCGCCTTCCAGGGCAAGCACGAGGTCGACCTCGCGTACGTCCGCGCGCTCAAGGTCCTGATGGCCGGCGAGGGCTACCCGATGATCGCCTCGCACGACCCCAACATGATCAAGATCGCCGGCCAGCTGGCCCAGTGGAACAACCGCGACCGCGACTCCTTCGAGTACCAGATGCTCTACGGCATCCGCCCCGAGGAGCAGCTGCGCCTCGCCGGCGAGGGCAACACCATGCGGGTGTACCTCCCGTACGGCCAGGAGTGGTACGGCTACTTCATGCGCCGCCTCGCCGAGCGCCCGGCCAACCTCACCTTCTTCCTGCGCGCGATGGCCACCCGCGGCTGACGCGTACGCGCACCCGACGGCCCGCGCCCTCCACCCGGAGGGCGCGGGCCGTCGTGCGTTTCGAGTTCTAGAGGAACTCCTTGGTGTCCAGCTCGAAATCGAAGGGCGCAGGAAGGGGCAGTGGCTCACCGAACGCCGCGATGTGCACCTCGGTGTATTCCTCACGGTGGGGGTTGCTGAAGAGGCTGACCTGCGATCGGTCGCGATCGATGAGCAGGTAGAGGGGGATCTTGGCGCGCGCGTAGCAGTGGCGTTTGGTGATGCGGTCCTGGTCGGGCTTGCTGGAGGTCACCTCCGCCACCATCGCCACACCGTCCGGCTCCATCCACGACGGGGCGCCGCGGAAGAGACGCAACTCCTTCGGAGCGAACGTGGCGTCCGGGATGACATGGTTCTTCGGGCAGAGGCCACCGCTCACGAGTCGGAGGCCCTTGCCGCCCGACACTTGCATGTGGACCTTGGACATCGCCTTCACCTGGTCGATCAGCAGGTCGATGTAGTCCTCGTGATCGCCGTCCGGCGGTGGTGCCACGATGATCTCTCCCTCGATGAGCTCGGCCCGGAAGCCTTCGGGGGAGTGCAGGCTCAGGAAACCCTCCAGCAGGATGTCCTCCTGCGACGGGGAGTCCGTGATCGGTTTCTCATGCGCCACAGCACTCATGATGCCCCTCCTTCAGGTGGGCGTCACGCTAGTGCCGGGTCGATCGGGGTTATGCCGTGCGCGGGGGCTTTTCACCCGATGGTGTGAGGCGGTGGGCGCCGTGGGGCCGGCATCGTCCGCGCGCGCAGGCGGAGCGGATCCACGCGGGCAACACGTTGCGCCGGGTCGGGCCGATTGCTGTGGCGCCCCCTCCGCGTCGGCGGAGGGGGCGCCTTGGACTGCTGGGCTGCGGGAACGGCGGATCGAGCGGCAACGCGGGGCCGGCGGGTGTGTTCAGGAGGCGTCTCCGCGGATCAGGCGCAGGGTGGGCCTGGCGCGTTCCGCCGGCGGGTCGGCCGACAGGTCGAGGTCCGGGAAGGCCCGGCGGGCCATGGCGCGCAGCTGCGCCTTGCGGTCGTCGTCGGCTTCGTCGTCGTCCGGGTAGAAGGCGAGGCACTGGGCGCCGGTGGCCTCGTCCTCCCAGGTGTAGCTGCGGTAGTTCGGCGGCGGCTGTTCTTCCGGCATGGGGGGACCTCCGGTCGTCGGGGGACCCCACCGTAGGCGACCGGTCGGTGCCGGTGGAGGGGCCGCTAAGTCGCAGGGGTGGTGGGACCTTGCCGCATGTGCGGGTTTTCACCCGATGGGGTGAAGGGGGTCCGGAGTAGGGTCGGGGAGGTGGTGAACTCGGGGGTGGCCGGGAGGAGTTGGCATGGTGGTGCGGCGGTTCGCGGAGTTGTCGACGCCCTTGGTGGCGGACGCGTGCGTGCGGGTGGGGGCGGAGGTGCGGGCGGCGCCGGCCGGGGTGGCGGCGGTGGTGCCGGGGGGCCGGGTCGCCGGGCGGGTGCTGCCGGTGCGGCACTACGGGAGCGTGGATGTCTTCCTGGAGGCGTACGGGGCGGCCGAGCCGGGGGACGTGGTGGTGATCGACAACGGCGGGCGGACCGACGAGGCGTGCGTCGGGGACCTCGCCGTGCTGGAGGCGCGGGCCGCCGGGGCCGCCGGGGTGGTGGTGTGGGGGCTGCACCGGGACACCCCGGAGCTGGTGGAGATCGGGCTGCCGGTGTTCAGCTACGGCAGTCTGCCGCTCGGGCCGCTGCGGCTGGACGTGCGGGAGCCGGAGGCGCTGGTCAGCGCCCGGTTCGGGCCGCACCTGGTGGGCGTCGAGGACGTGGTGTTCGCGGACGCCGACGGCGTGCTGTTCGTGCCCGGGGCCCGGCTGGACGAGGTGCTGGAGACGGCGGCCGGCCTCGCCCGCACCGAGCGCGCGCAGGCGGAGCGGATCCGCTCGGGCGACACGCTGCGCCGGCAGACCGCGTTCGACGCGTACCTGGAGCGCCGCGCCGCCGACCCGGGGTACAGCTTCCGCCAGCACCTGCGGCGGGCCGGCGGTGCGATCGAGGAGTGAGGAGAAGGGCGGCGCCCCTGGCAAAGTGCCAGGGGCGCCGAAGGGGCTGGGGTCAGAGCATCGCGGCGGCGGGCTTGACCATGGCGCGGGCGGTCTTGGCGTCGACGTACTCGCCGATCGCGGTCATCACCCATTCGCCGGAGTACTGGCGGATCAGCTTGCACATCACCACGCCGGTGTGCGGCTCGGAGTGGGTGAGGTCGAAGCGGACCAGCTCCTGGTTGGTGGCGGGGTCCACCAGGCGGCAGTAGGCGTTCTTGACCTCGGTGAACTTCTGGCCGGAGAAGGAGTTCACCACGAAGACCAGCCCGCAGACCTCCGCCGGCAGGCCGTCGAGGTGGACGGTGATCGACTCGTCGTCGCCGCCGCCCTCGCCGGTCAGGTTGTCGCCGGAGTGGGCGATCGCGCCGTTGAAGATGCCCAGCTTCATGAACCAGGCGGTGTCCAGCTTCTCGCGCTTGGCGTCGAAGGCGAGGCAGGAGGCGTCGAGGTCGATGTTGCGGCCGCGGCCGGCGGGCTCCCAGCCGAGGCCCATCCGGACGGCGGACAGGAACGGCTTGCCGTTCTTCTCCAGGGAGACCGAGCCGCCCTTGGTGAGGCTGACCCGGCCCTTGTCCAGGGTGACCTTGGTGAAGGACGGGGCGGCGGCGGCCGGCGGGGCCGGGGGAGCGGGGGGCATCGGGGGCGCGGCCTGCGGCATCGGCGGGGCGGCGGCCATGGCGAGCCGGGGGTCGACCGGGGCCGGGGGCGCCGGGGCCGCCGGGGGTGCCGGCGGTGCGACGGGTGCGGCGGCGGGGGCCGGGGCGGCGGCCGGCTGGTCGTCGACGCTGACGCCGAAGTCGGTGGCGATGCCGGCCAGGCCGTTCGCGTAGCCCTGGCCGACCGCGCGGACCTTCCAGGCGCCGTTGCGCTGGTAGACCTCGACCACGATCAGCGCGGTCTCCCGGCTGAGCGGCGGCGGGGTGAAGGTGACCAGCACCTCGCCGGTGGCGGCGTCCCGGACGGTCGCGGTCGGCTCGATGCCCGCGAAGGTGGCGCCGGCCTCGTCGGGGCTCGCGGTCACCACGATCTTGGTGATCCCGGCCGGGACGGCGGCGGTGTCGACGATGATCGCGTCCGGCGTCCCGGCGGCGGCCGGGCGGTGGGTCACGCCGGGGCCGTTCGGGGCGTTGTAGAAGACGAAGTCGTCGTCCGAGCGGACCTTTCCGGCGTCCGTCAGCAGCAGGCCCGAAACGTCCAGCGCCTTGGGTGCGGTGACCTCGACGGTCACCCGCGCGGCGGTCAGCGGGGCGTTGCCGCCTTGGGTCAGGACCGTGGACACGAACTCCTCCTGGGATGCGGTGGTGCGGCGCCGGCCCCGGCGGTGGGGCGGCTGTGCCGGCTGGCGACCACAGTAACGAACGAGCCCGGCCGGATGAGCCCGAACGGGGCGCTGACCTGTCGGGTTGTCGGACCGGCGGTCAGCCGGCCGGGGCGGCGGCGCGCGGTGCCGGCGTGGCGAAGCCGCCGAGGGTGGAGACGGCGCGCGGCCGGGCGATGCCGAAGGCGCCGGCGCTCCAGGACTCGGGCGTCCCCCGCCGGACCGCGGCCCGGGGCGGGGCGGCGGCCGCCGGGCGGGTGGCGTGCCCGGCGGGACGGGTGCCGCGCACGGTGAAGGTGTAGCGGCCGGGGCGGACGTCCGTTCCGGGCGGGGTGCTGAAGCGGTAGACCGCCGCGCCGCGCTCCTGATGGGTGGTGACCACGGCGCCGGCGAGGTCCGTCCAGGCGGTACCGGAGCCGGGGACCGCCGCGCCGGGGGCGAGGCGGAACTCGGCCTGCAGCGCGGTGAGCGGTTCGGTGACGGTCAGCGCGAGGACGTGCCGGGTGCCGTCGCGGCCGAGCGACTGGACCAGGGCCGTGCCGCCGAGCGCCTGGTCGTCGGCCTCGTCCGCGGTGGCACCCGGGCGGTTCGAACCGGTGTCGTCCGCGCCGTCGTCGTCGGTCGTGCCGAGGGTGCCGCCGGTCCAGTCGCGCGGGGACGGAACGGGGACGCCCGGGGTGTCGGGGGCGGGCACGAACGGGCGGGGCGTGGTCGGCGAGGGCGCGGGCACGGAGGGGGACGGCGAGGGGGAGGCACCGGACGGTGACGGGTCCTCGGCGGGCCGGCGGGCGGTCTGCGCGCCGGTGCCGGCGGGGGCGAACTGCTCGTCGGCGGACTGCGGGTGCTCCGGGCGGCCGCCGGCCAGGGTCTCCGGGGCGCCGGTGGCGCCGGACTGCTCCGTGGCGGGGCCGCCGGTGACGCCGTGTCGGGAGGCCGGGCCCTCGGCGAGCGGCGCGGTGGACGGCGCGCCGCCGGTGCGGGGGACGGGCGGGGAGGAGGTGCGCTGAGCCGGCACGGCGTCGGGGGCGCGGGTGCCGGACGAGGCGGGGCCGGCCGGGCGACGGCCCGCCTTGGTGTCCGGGCCTGAGGTGTCCGGGCCGGCCGCGGTCCCGGTGCCGGAGGTCGTGCCGGTGCCGGTGGCGGAGCCGGCGTCGGGGGAGGTGGCCGGGGTGGGCGGCCCGCTGGAGCCGACCCGGGCGGTCCCGGCCCGGCGACCCACGCCCTGCTGCTCGTTGAGCAGGAAGGTGGTGGCGATGCTGATGCCCACGACGGTCGACATCGCCATCGCGGCGCCGGAGAACCGCAGGGTGGGCAGCCGCAGGCGGCCGCCGAACGGCCCGGGACGGCCGTGTCGCCCGTTTCGCGTGCGGTACCGGTCGTGCGCGTACGGTGCGTCCTGACCGGTGTCGTCGGACAGAGTCATCTGACCCTCCCTCCCCTGAAGTCGCCGTTGCGGTCGTGGCATTCTCCCACGTGCCGGCGGCGGTGCCGGTGCCGTCGGACCGGGCGGACGGCCGCCGGTCGCCCGGTGCGGTCGGCGTGTTCGGTCCGGTCCCGTCGAATCCGGTCCGATCGGGTCCGAAGCGGTACCGGCTGGTCCGGTCCGGTCGGAAACGTCGTCCGGGGGTCGTTCGGGCGCGGTCCGGCCTGGTGGTTGCGGGGGCGCGCGTGCGGAGTCCGACCGGACGCGCGCGCGGGCGTGCGCCGGCAGGGGGACGAGCGTAGCAGCGGGCACCCGGGCGGTGGCCAGTGGTCGGACGGAATTGATCCAATCCGTGGACAACCCTTTGACCAGCGGAAGTTGACGGTCCGTCTGACAAGGCCGGTAAGGGATCCTCGGTCGGTGCGGGGATTATTGCAACCTCTTTGCAACCCTTGCCCGCCCCTCGCGCGGTGAAGCACGCTGGTGGACATCCCACGCCGTCCCGGAGAGACCGTCATGCCGCCCGACCCGCTGCCAGCACCTTCCAGTGCCCCCCTCGCCGCTACCCCCACGGGCGGCGATGAGGCAGGCTCCACCGCCGCTCCGGCGGCGGTGGAGGAGGTGCTGACCCTGCGGATCTCGCTGGGCGAGGAGGTGGTCGGGGAGGTCCGTACGCGGTTCCGGTTCGACGCCGCGCGCCCGTACGAGGTGCTGCTGACGTTCCACCTGGGGCGGCCGGACGAGGCCGACTGGGTGTTCTCGCGTGAACTGCTGCGCGACGGCCTCCGCTCGTTGAGCGGCCAGGGCGACGTCAAGCTGTGGCCGGCGTACTGCCCGTGCCACGGCTCGACGTTGCACCTGGCGCTCGAGTCCCCGCACGGCAGCGCCCTGCTGGAGGCCTCCAAGCCCAAGGTCCAGGACTGGCTGGAGCGGACGTACGCGCTCGTCTCGGAGACGGCCGAGCGCTCCCACGGGCCGACCGACGACGAGTTGTCGAAGCTGCTGGCCGGCGGGCGCTGAATCCGGGGACGGTGGCCCGGTGCCGCGCGCCCGGGAGCTACGGGGGCGGCAGGGGGAGGCGGCCGGGCCGGGGGCGCGGGCCCGGTAACGGCGGGGTGCCGGGCAGCCGGACCGTTCCGCCGACCAGCCCCGCGCGGAGCCTGCGCACGGCCGGCGCCGAGGAGGTCGGCAGCAGGTCGTACGGGTCCTCCGGGCCGGCCACGGTGACCAGCACCGATTCGGCGAAACGATACGGCCGGTGGGCCAGCAGGCCGCCCAGGTAGCGGCGCAGCCGGGACAGTTCGGCCCGCACCGTCACCGTCCGGGCCGGGTCCCCGAACAGGGCGTCGGCCAGCTGCGCCGCGCTGAGGCCGTTGCGCTCGGTGGCGAGCAGGAGCAGCAGTTCGGCGTGGCGCGGGCTGAGCGCGTGCGACCAGCTGCCGGCCGCGCCGCGCACCGACAGCTCGGGGCTGCCCGCGCGGTGCAGGTCGAGCCGCAGCCGGGCGCCCTCGGCCTGTTCGGCGAGCAGGCCGGCGCCGGGGCCGGCGGTGTCGGCGCCCGGGCCGTCGGAACCGCCGGGGACGGCCGGGACGGCGTCCTGCGGCCGGACCGGCCGGACCAGCCAGCCGTCGGCGAGCGGCTCGATCGCGCACTCGCCCAGACTGGGCAGCCAGTGCACGGCGGTCGAGCCCCAGCCCTCGGCGGGCAGCCGCAGCCGGGCCGGGGGCGGCAGCCCTGCCGCGGCCGCCGTCCAGCCGGCCGCGTCCACGACCAGGGCGGGCCCGTTCACCCGGGCCAGCATCGGGGCGGCCAGGGTGCGCAGGTGGTGCAGGGATTCGAGGCGGCGGGCGCGCAGTTCGGTCTCGGCGAGCTTGGCGGCGGTGGCGGTCAGCTGGAGCAGGTACGGGCGGACGGAGTGGGCCGGGCCGCTGAGGTTGATCGCGCCGATCAGCCGGCCGGTGCCGGGGTCGTGCACGGGGGCGGCGACGCAGGTCCAGGAGTGGTGGCTGCGCAGGTAGTGCTCGGCGGAGTGGACCTGCATCGGGCGCTGGGCGCGCAGCGCGGCGGCTATGCCGTTGGTGCCGACGCGCTCCTCCACCCAGCGGGCGCCGGTGAAGAAGCCGATCCGGTCGGCGCTGCGGCGCAGGCCGCGTTCGCCCTCCTGCCAGAGGATGTGGCCGTCGGCGTCGGCGATCGCGAGGATCAGCGGGGGCTGCTCGCCCTGCTCGACCAGGGTGCCGCGGAGGATGGGGAGCAGCGGGTCGAGGCCGCTGGCCCGGCGGCGGTGCTCGATCTCGGCGGGGCCGAGGTGGACGGCGGCGGCGCCGGCGTCCGGATCGAGGCCGAGGCGGCGCAGGCGCTCCCAGGAGTCGCCGATCTCGGGGCGGGGCTGCAGGAAGGGCGGGTCGTCGGGGGCGGCGGAGTCCCGGGCGGCGCTGCGGGCGGCGGCCTCGGCGAGGGCGCGTTCGTGGACCCTGGCCAGTTCGGCCGCGCTCTGCGGGATTCGGCGTTCGGGCCGTCGGGTCTGCCGTCCTGGCTGCCGCACTCGTGTCGCTCCTCGCCGCCGTTCGAGGGCGCGCCGGGGCCGACGCGCTGACGAAAGAGTACGGGCGCTACCGGTTCCTGGGGATGGGGTCTGCCAACTCGGAATACCAGGCGGTACGAGAGTGATCATGCCAATGAATGGCGGCGGCCGGTGCCCCGTGACGCCCTATCGGGCGCCGGGTTGCTGCTGGGCGGCCTCGACGCTGTGGTGGAGGTCGGCGGTGGCATCGAGGCTGGTCGCGGCGGTGAGGGCGAGGCAGCCGGCCAGGGCCAGGGCGGCGGTCCGGCGGGCGGCGACCGTCCCGGCGGGGCGCGGGTGGAGCAGGGCGGCGACCCGGCGGGGGACCGGTCCGCCGTGGGCGGCCGGGGCGTGCCGGGGCCGGCCCGGCCAGGGGACCGGCCGGCGGCGAGGGCGGCCCGGCCCACCGCGCGGGCGGTCACCGCGCGGTCGCCGACCCGGGCGGCCGCGGACTCGTCGGCCCAGCGTTCGAGGTGGTAGCCGAGCGGCGCGCGCAGGGCCCGCAGGGCCGGGTGGGCGACGGCCGCGTGGGCGGCGAGGGCGAGGAAGAGGTGGTGGCGGGCGGTCAGGTGGGCGCGCTCGTGGGCGAGCAGCGCCGCGCGCTCGGGGGCGTCCAGGGCGCGCAGCATGCCGGCGGTGACCACGATCCGGCCCGGTTCGACGGGGCGGCCGGGGCGGCGGAGGCGGCCGGGCAGGGCGAAGGCGTCGGCGTGCTCGTCGGGCAGGACGGCGAGTTCGGTGGCGGGCGGAGTGGTGAGCAGCTGCTTGGCGCGCTGGGTCCACGGGGTGCGCGCCCGGCGCATGGGTGCGCGCGGGGGGCGCGTGTCCGGATGCTGGTCGTGCGGGCGGCCGGGTGGACGTTCGGACGCCCGGGCCGGGGCTTCGACGGTGGCTTCGAGGGTGGCCTCGACGGCGGTGCGGGCGGTGCCCAGGTCGCGTCGGTGGCGGCGCGCGGTGCGCAGCGCGAGGGCCGTGAGGACGGCGAGCGCCAGCGCGGCCGGCCCGGCCGCCGCCACCGGGGTGCCCGGTGTCCCGGCGGCGAGCCAGTGCGGCGAGAGGTGGCCGAGGGCGGCGACCGGCGGGAGCCGGAGCAGCCCGGCCGCGGTGAGCAGGCCCAGCGAGCAGAGCGTGCCGCCGGCCAGCACGGTCGCGGTGGCGGCCAGCGTCCAGACGGCGGCGCGCGGCGGCAGCGCCTCGGCGAGCCGGCGGGCGGGCAGCACGGCGAGGAAGGGCAGCAGCAGGGGGGCCCAGACCGCGACGATCACCGGGCGGGGTCCTCGTCGCCCAGCAGGTCGCGCAGCAGGCGCTCGTCCTCCGCCGAGAGGTCGGAGACGAACCGGGCGAGCACGGTCGAGCGGTCGGACTCGCGGCCCAGCTCGGCGTGCATCCGGCGGGCGGCCAGTCCGGCGGGGTCGGCGACGGCCGGGGTGTAGGCGTAGCCGCGCCCGGAGCGGGTGCGGTGCACCGTCCCCTTGTCGTGCAGCCGGGCGAGGATCGTCGCGACGGTGGTCCGGGCCAGGCCGTCGCCGAGGGCGCCCTGGATGTCCTGCGGCGTCAGCGGCCGGTCCGCGGCCCAGAGGGCGGCGAGCACCTCGGCCTCCAGCTCCCCGGCGGGCCGGCGGGCGGACGGTACGTCGGACATGGCGGGGGTTCCTCCAGGTATCGTCTACAGTCGTGTAGACCGTCTACGCGATTGTAGACAGTCGGGTGCGCCCTGCGGTGCCGCCCACCAACGTACGGGAGGTCCGCCGGTCATGGTCCAGTCCTTCGCCGCACCGGTGCCCGCCGCCCCGGGTGTGCTCGGTGCGCTCGGTGTGCTCGCCGGGTCCGTATTCGGTCCATTTGTGACCGATATCGACCGTTACCTGTCGCTCACCCTTGTTCTGGTAGTAGTTGTCTCCATGCTCCCGATTGTTCTCGAAGTGTTCCGCGCCCAGCAGGTCCGCCGTCACGGCGGTGACCTCCGGTGACGGCGTCCAGCGAGCTGGCCGCGTACGACGGCAGCGGCATCGACGGCGGCCTCTACCGCCGGGTGGTCGACTGGGCGGACGCCGCGCCGCACTGGTTCAACCAGATCGTCGAGGTGTGGTCGCTGCTCGGCCTCGGCCTGTTCGCGCTGCTGATGCTGGCCGCCTGGTGGCGGGCGCGCGAAGGCGGGCCGGCGGTGATGGCCCGGGTGCTGGCCTCGCCGCTGATCGTGCTCGTCGCCTACGCGGTGAACTCCGGGTTCAAGAGCCTGGTGGAGGAGGTCCGGCCGTGCGCCCAGCTGCACGTGCGCGACACCCTGGAGGCCTGCCCGGGCGCCGGTGACTGGTCCTTCCCGAGCAACCACACCGTGATCGCCGTCGCGGCCGCCGCCGCGCTCTGGTTCGCCGACCGGCGGATCGGCGCGCTCGCCGCGGTGGCCGCCGTGCTGATGGGCGCATCCCGGGTCTGGGTCGGGGTGCACTACCCGCACGACGTGCTGGCCGGCGCGCTGGTCGGCCTCCTGCTGGCCGTCCCGCTCGCGCTGGCGGCCGGCGCGGCGGGGCCGGCGGTGGAGCGGGCGCGGACCGGTCCGCTGCGGCCGCTGCTCGGCGCGGGTCCGCAGGCGCCGGCGGCGCGGTCCGGTCGGCCGGTCGGCGCCCGGCGGGACTGACGGGCTCGACGACGAGCAGGCCGGACGCCGTCCCGACCCTTGTGTGGCCGGGGTGGCGGGGAGAGCATGTGAGCCGGGCGCGGCTGCCCCCGAGGGGAGCACCCGCCCGGCTCAGTCGTGCCAGGGCGCCGCGCGCGCCGGGCGTGCCAGTGGAGGGAAGTGCTGCCCATGCCGTACCGACTCGACATCACCCAGGGGGACTGGCCGGCCGAGGAGCTCGGCAAGGGCGTCGAGGGGCTGCTGGCCGAGGCGATGGTGCTCACCCTCGCGACCGCCGGCCACGAGCACGGCCCGCACGCCAACCTCGCCTTCTTCGCCTACGACGACGACCTCGTCCTCTACTTCGTCAGTGAGCGCGCCACCCGGCACAGCCACCACCTGGCCGAGGAGGCCCGGGCGGCGGCCACGGTCTTCCTGCCGCCGCCGGTCTTCGGCGAGCAGTTGCGCGGCCTGCAGCTGACCGGCAGCGCGGGCGAGGCGTGGGGGCGCCAGGCGCAGGCGGCGCTGGCCGCCTACCAGGGGCGCTACCCCGCCTTCGCGCAGGACGACGAGGTCCGGCGGCAGTTCCTGACCGGGGGCGGGGCGGCGGCGCTGTACCGGTTCCAGGTGGAGGAGCTGACGGCGGTGGACGAGCCGAAGTTCGGCCGGCGGCACTACCTGCGGGCGGCCGTGCGGCGCTGAGCCGCGGGCCGGTCGGCGGACTGGCCGCCAGGTTGTCTGTACAACTTATCGGCCGGTTCATCTGTGGGCCGTCGCTCGGACGCCCCTCGGACACCTCGCGGCATCAGCCTGGCCGCATGAGAGTCATCGTCGTAGGAGCGGGCGTGCTCGGCACCATGCACGCCTGGCAGGCCGTCGAGCGCGGTCACGAGGTCGTCCACCTGGAGCGCGAGGCCGAGGCGCGCGGCGCCTCGGTGCGCAACTTCGGCCTGGTCTGGGTCAGCGGCCGGGCCCGGGGCGAGGAGCTGGACACCGCGGTGCGGGCCCGCGAGCTGTGGGAGCGGATCGGCGGGCAGGTGCCCGGCCTCGGCTTCCGTGCCAACGGATCGCTCACCGCGATCCGCACCGAGGCCGAGCTCGCGGTCGCCGAACAGGCGCTGACCCTGCCCGACGCCGAGCTGCGCGGCTACCGGCTGCTCGACCCGGAGCAGACCCGGGCCCTCAACCCGGCCCTGCGCGGCAAGCTGCTCGGCGCCCTGCACTGCGAGCGGGACGCCGCCGTCGAGCCGCGCGTCGCCCAGCCCGCGCTGCGCGCCGCGCTGGCCGCCACCGGCCGCTACACCTTCCTGCCCGGCCGCGAGGTCCGCGACGTCGTCGGCGAGAACGCCGTCCGCGACGACCACGGCGACGTCCACACCGGCGACCTGGTCGTCCTGTGCACCGGCGCCTGGCTGGGCGGCCTGGTCCGCGAGCTGGCGCCCGAGCTGCCGGTGCGCAAGGTGCGGCTGCAGATGATGCAGACCGACCCGCTGGGCGAGCCGCTGACCACCTCGGTCGCCGACGGCGACTCCTTCCGCTACTACCCGGCCTTCGCCGGGACCGCCCTGGACCGCCTGCGCGAGGTCCAGCCGCAGCCGCCGGTCGCCGCCGAGCACAAGATGCAGCTGCTGATGGTCCAGCGCCTGGACGGCGGCCTCACCATCGGCGACACCCACGAGTACGACCAGCCCTTCGGCTTCGACGTGGTCGAGGGCCCGTACGACCACCTGGCGGGCGTGGTCGAGGACCTGCTCGGCCGCCCGCTGCCGCGGATCCGCCGCCGCTGGGCCGGCGTGTACGCGCAGTGCGTCGACACCACCCGGGTCGTCCACCGCGAGCGCGTGCGCGACGGCGTCTGGCTGGTCACCGGCCCCGGCGGCCGCGGCATGACCTGCTCGCCCGCCATCGCCGAGACCACGGCGAATCTCGCCAACCTGTAAGCCCGTCGGAGGAACTGAACATCATGTCGTACGACATCCGCCTGGTCGTCCTGGACATGGCCGGCACCACCGTGGCCGACGACGGCCTGGTCGAGCGCGCCTTCCAGGCCGCCGCCGGCTCGCTCGGCGTCGAGGCCGGCAGCCCCGAGCACGCCCGCATGCTCGACCACGTCCGCGCCACCATGGGCGAGTCCAAGATCTCCGTCTTCCGCCACCTGTTCGGCGAGGAGGAGAAGGCCCGGCGCGCCAACACCGCCTTCGAGGCCGCCTACCACGACCTCGTCGACGCCGGTCACTGCGAGGCGCTGCCCGGCGCGGCCGAGGCCATCGCCGAACTCCGCGGCCAGGGCCGCAAGGTGGTCCTCACCACCGGCTTCTCGCGGGCCACCCAGGACCGCATCCTCACCGCCCTCGGCTGGGAGTCGATCGCCGACCTCACCCTCTGCCCCGCCGAGGCCGGCCGCGGCCGTCCGTACCCGGACCTCGCGCTCACCGCGCTGCTGCGCACCGGGACGGACGCCGTCCGCCAGGTCGCGGTGGCCGGCGACACCGGCTACGACATGCTGACCGGCTCGCGCGCCGGGGCCTGCGTCGTCGCCGGCGTCCTCACCGGCGCCCACGGCGAGGAGCGCCTGCGGGCCGACGGCGCGACCCACGTGCTGGCGTCCGTCGCCGGGCTGCCCGCGCTGCTGGCGGGCTGAGCCGGGGGCCGGCGGCGGGGCGGGCCACCGGGATCCGCCCCGTCGCCGGCGTCCCCGGGGCCGGGCTCCTGTGAACGGGTGGGCCTGCGCGTTCGCGCGGTTGCGCCGCGTCCCCGGCCCGCCAGACTGGGGCCATGGAGACCATGGTGACCGTCGCCGGCGGCGAGCTCTGGGCGGAGGACACGGGCGGGGAGGGGCTGCCGCTGGTCCTGGTCCATCCGGGCGTCGGGGACTCCACGATCTGGGACCCGGTCCTGCCCGCGCTCGCCGCGCGGCACCGGGTGATCCGCTACGACTGCCGCGGCTACGGCCGCTCGCCCGCGCCCACCGCCCCGTACTCCCAGCTCCGGGACCTCCTGGCGGTGCTCGACCGCTTCGGGCTGGAGCGGGCGGTGCTGGTGGGCAACAGCAACGGCGGGGCCGTCTCGATCGACCTGGCCCTGACGGCCCCGGAGCGGGTGGCGGGCCTCGCCCTGCTCGTCCCCGCCGTGAGCGGCCACGACCTCACCGGCGCCGAACTGTCCCGGGAGATGGGGCGGTTGGCCGAGGCCGGCGACCGGGAGGGCATCGTCCGGCTCGGGCTGAGCCTCTGGGGGAAGGCCGGCGGCGGCACCCCCGAGGCCGATCCGGTCGCCGCCGCGCACCTCAGGGCCGTGCTGCCGGCCTGGTTCGCCAACGTCGGGTACGTGCGGGGCGAACCCGCCGCCTTCGACCGGCTGGGCGGGATCACCGCGCCCACCGTGCTGGCCCTGGGGGAGCTGGACCGGCCGGTGGTCGTGGAGTTCAACGAGCGGACGGCGGCCCGGATCCCCGGCTGCCGGCTGGTGCGGCTCACCGCCTCCGACCACTACCCGACGCTGCGCGAACCGCAGGCCGTCACCCGGCTGATCGAGGAGCTGTACGCCGACGTGGCGTGAGGCGCGCGTGGTTGCGGCCGAGGGTTCAGCGGGCGGCTCCGTGCGCGGCGAGCAGCGCCGGGAGTTCACGCATGTCCTCGAAGACGACCGTGCCGGGCCCGGCCAGGCGGGCGGCGGGGGTCAGGCCTCCGGCGTAGCCGAACGCACGCATACCGGCGGCGCGCGCGGCCTGCACGCCGGGCGCGCTGTCCTCGACGACGGCGCACGCGGACGGCGGCACGCCCATCCGCCGGGCCGCGTGCAGGAAGAGGTCGGGCTCGGGCTTGCCGCGGGCGACCTCGGTGGCGCTGAAGATGCGCCCGGCGAAGCGGTCGAACAGGCCCGTGCGGCCCAGGGTGTGCGCCATCTTCTCGTGCGAGCCGCTGGACGCGACGCAGGTCGGCAGGGCGATCGCGGCGAGCGCCTCGGGCAGGCCGTCGACGGGCTCCAGTCCCGCGTCCACCTCCACCTCGTGGCGCCGCACGAACTCCGCCCACCACCGGTCGGCGCTCGCCCGGCCGAGCCGGGCGGCGACCTGCCCGTCGATCGAGGCCATCGAGCGGCCGATGAAGCGCTCGACCACCTCCTCCTCGGTCAGCGGCCAGCCGAGTTCGGCGCCGAGCGCGATCTGGACGCGGGCCGCGATCCGCTCGCTGTCCACCAGGACGCCGTCGCAGTCGAAGATGACGAGCCGTATCGCTTCGGTTGGAATGATCACGCCCGAAGGATAGGCACGGGGCCCGCTTGTTGACGAGCGGAAACCTGCGGCCGGATATCCGACATGACGCGGAAACAAAAGCGCCCGGGTATTGCCAGCGTTCGCCGGGAACTCCTACAGTCGCACGCATGGCAGCTGGAGAGTTCCTGGCTGCTCGCCGGCACGTCGATTTCGGACGGCTCGCGAGCGCCCTCTGTACGGCCGCTCCGGCGTGACTCGGCGGCGGGCCCCCGGACGGGTGGGCGGGGGCCGCCGCAGTACGCCGGACCTTCCCGGGGTGGCTCGCCCCCGCACCGTTCGTGCAGGTCGGTGAGGTGCCCCTCGTTCTTCGCCGCGGATCCCCGGTGGACCGCCACGCCGTGAACGCCGTCCGGGAGGCGGGCGCGGCCGTCGTGCGGGCCGGGTGGACCGCTTCCCCGTGAATGGTTCCGGCGCCGCCCCCGGTATTTCCCGGGGCCGCCGCGCCCGGAATCACCGAAAAGCATGGAGGGAAATTCATGAGCGAGATCGGCGATTCGGAAACGAACGGTTCGCCCCGGGTCGGCCGGCGCGGCTTCCTCGCCGGCGCCGCGGCCGCGGCGGCCACCGCCGCCGCCCCGGCGGCGCTCCAGCTCGCGGCCGCGCGCCCCGCGGCCGCGGCCGGGACCGGCGCCACCCGGCCCAACATCCTGCTGATCGTCACCGACGACCAGCCCAAGCAGACCGAGTGGGCCACCCCGCAGATCGTGGACTGGATCGCCGGCCACGGCGTCCGCTTCACCCGAGGCCACGTCACCACGCCGCTCTGCGCGCCCTCGCGGTCCTCGGTGTTCTCCGGCCGCTACGCCCACCACCACGGCGTGCGCAACAACGGCGCCTCGCACAGCCTCGATCAGCACACCACCGTCCAGCGCTACCTGTCGCAGGCCGGCTACCGCACCGGCCAGTTCGGCAAGTACCTCAACTCCTGGGCGGTGGCGGACAACCCGCCGCACTTCGAGGAGTGGGCGCTGCTCCAGCCCGCCTACAACAACGCCACCTGGAACATCAACGGCGACGTCCAGACCCTCACCGGCTACACCACCAACATCATCAAGAACCGCACCCTGGCCTTCCTCGACAAGGCCGCCACCGACCCCCGCCCCTGGTTCGCCTACGTCACCCCGTACGCCTCGCACGAGCCCAACGTGCCCGCCCCCAAGTACGCGGACACCGTCGTCCCGCCGTGGAACGGGCGCCCCTCGGTGCCCGAGGCCGACCGCAGCGACAAGCCCGGCTACATCCAGAACGCCACCGCCACCCTCGCCGACGCCCAGGCCGTGCGCACCCGCCAGCTGCGCACCCTGCTCTCCGTCGACGACGCCGTGCAGGCGATCCACGACAAGCTGGTGGCGCTCGGCCAGTTGGAGAACACCCTGGTCATCTACCTCGGCGACAACGGCTACACCTGGGCCGACCACGGCTGGCTCAAGAAGTCCGTGCCCTACTCCCCGGCGCACGAGGTGCCGTTCTACCTGTCCTGGCCGGCCGGCGGCCTCGGCGCGGGCACCACCGACCACCGGATCGTCGCCAACATCGACGTCGCCCCGACCATCCTCGACGCCGCCGGCATCACGCCCGACACCCCGCAGGACGGCCACTCGCTGCTCACCGCCGCCGACCGCGACCACCTGCTGGTGGAGTGGTGGAAGCAGGGCACGGCGGCGGGCGGTCCGCCCACCTGGTCCTCCTACGTGGCCGCCGACCAGCAGTACACCGAGTACTACGTGCTGCACACCGACGCGAACGGCACGGTGTCCGGCACGGGCGAGGTGAAGTTCCGCGAGTACTACGACCTCGCGGCCGACCCCTACCAGCTGAGCAACCTGCTGTACCAGGCCACCCCGCAGCAGGAACAGGCGCTCGGCATCCCGGCGTTGGCGGCGCAGCTGGCCGCCGACCGGGCCGCCTGACCCTTCCCCAGCGGTCCGGGGGCGGCGGCCGGCCGCCGCCCCCGGACCCCGACCCGAACGAGGAACCACCGTGTCCACCACCAAGCCCTGCTGCACCCCCGGCCGCGACGGCGACGGGCCGGCCGCGCCCGTCGCCCTCACGCTCGCGGCCCCGGGGACCGCCCCCAGGGCCGTCCCGCGGGTCGCGCGGCAGCTCACCGGCCTGCCCGGCGGACGATTCCTGATGGGCACGGACGACCGGGAGGGCTACCCGGCCGACGGCGAAGGGCCGGTGCGCGAGGTCGGGTTGAGCCCGTTCCGGATCGCGCCGACCACGGTGACCAACGCCGCCTTCGCGACCTTCGTCAAGGCCACCGGCCACCGCACCGAGGCCGAGACCTTCGGCTTCTCCTACGTCTTCGAGGGCTTCCTGCCGGAGCGGCTGGCCGCCGCGTCCCCGCAGGTGGCCGCCGTGCCGTGGTGGCGGGCGGTCGCCGGGGCGAGCTGGCGGGCGCCCGAGGGGCCGGGCTCCTCGGTCACCACCCGTCAGAACCACCCCGTCGTGCACGTCTCGTGGCACGACGCGCAGGCGTACTGCGCCTGGTCGGGCACCCGGCTGCCCACCGAGGCCGAGTGGGAGTACGCCGCCCGGGGCGGCCTGGAGCAGGCGCGCTACCCGTGGGGCGACGAACTCACCCCGGGCGGGCGGTACGCGTGCAACATCTGGCGGGGCGTCTTCCCCACCCTGAACACGGCGGCGGACGGCCACCGGGGGACGGCCCCGGTGACCGCCTTCCGGCCGAACGGCTTCGGCCTGTACAACACCGTCGGCAACGTCTGGGAGTGGTGCGCGGACTGGTTCAGCGCGGACTTCCACCGCACCGGCCCGCGCCAGGACCCGCCCGGCCCGCCGCAGGGCGCGGCGCGGGTGATGCGCGGCGGCTCCCACATGTGCCACGCCTCGTACTGCCACCGCTACCGGGTGGCAGCGCGCAGCTCCAACACGCCCGACAGCTCGGCCGGGAACATCGGCTTCCGGGTGGCCGCCGACGCCACCGCTTGACCTTGACACGGTGGCAAGGTCTTGACTGCGGCCGAGGAGGTGGTCCCGATGACCGTGCCGCAGAAGGAAACGACCATGACGCGAGCGCTCCGCGGGCTGGAGCACGCCGACGCCTCGGTCCGGCTGCAGACCGCGCTGGCGGTCGGCACCACGCCGGACCCGAGGTTCGTCGGCAAGCTCGTCGAGCGCTGTGCGATCGAACCCGAGTTCTCCGTGCGGGAGATGCTGACCTGGGCGCTCACCCGCCACGCGCCGTCGGCGACGGTCCCGGCGCTCGTCGGCGAAGTCGGCTCGGAGCGCGCCCAGGCCCGGAGCCAGGCCCTGCACACGCTCTCCAAGATCGGGGACCGGCGGGCCTGGCCCGCGATCACACCGGCGCTGCTGGCCGACGCCGACGACGAGGTGGCCCGGACCGCCTGGCGGGCGGCGGTCGTCCTCGCGCCCACAGGTGAGCGGCCCGGGCTGGCCGTAGAGTTGGCGAAACAGCTCGGCCGCGGCGAGCGGGAGACGCAACTGAGCCTCAGCCGGGCGCTGATCGCGCTCGGGGAGACGACGCGGCCGGCCCTGGACGCGGCCGCCGGGGCTCCGGACCCCCGGGTGCGGGCGCACGCGCTCGCGACCGAACGGCTGTGGCGCGACCCGGACGCCGGCTTCGAGTTCGCGATCGAGGAGGCGAAACGCGTCGTGGCCCTGGGCGGGGCCGGCGGGGAAGGCGGGTAGGCCGTGTTGATCGGCGAGGTCGCGCGACGCTCCGGGGTCAGTGCCCGCATGCTCCGGCACTACGAGTCGCTCGGCCTGGTGCGGCCGACGGGGCGGACCGACGCCGGCTACCGGGAGTACACGGACGGGGACGTCCGGCGGATCTTCCACATCGAGAGCCTGCGGTCCCTGGGGCTGTCGCTGCGCGACGTCGGGCGGGCGCTCGACGACCCCGGCTTCGCGCCCGCCGAACTCGTCGACGACCTCATTCGCGGGACGCGGGAGCGCATCGCGGCGGAGACGGAACTGCTCACGCGGCTGCGCCGGATCGGGGCCGCGGAACCCGCGGGCTGGGAGGACGTCCTGCGGACCGTCGCGCTGCTCCAGGCGCTGGGGTCGACGAGCGCGAGGACGCGCCACCGGGCGGCCCTGTCCGCGACCGAGGACGCCCCGGCGCCGGTGGAGGCGCTGGTCGAGGCCGTGCTGGGCGAGTCGGACCCCAACGTCGCCGGAGCGCTCCGCTGGGCCCTGGCGCACTCGGGGCAGGAGGCGTCGGCCCTGCTGGCGAAGGGCCTCGGCTCGCCCTCGGCCAAGGTGCGCAAGCGTGCCGTCCAGGCCCTCGCCGAGCTGCGCGACGCCGGGGCGACCGCCGTGCTGCGGGAGGCCCTCGCCCACCCCGACCCGGTGGTCCGCGGCCGTGCGGTGCTGGCCCTCGGGGTGCGGGGAGCGGCCGACGCGGTCCCGCCGCTCATCGGCCTGATCGTCGAGGGAACGAACGACGTCGACGCGGCCGAAGCCCTGGGCGCCCTGGCGACCGACGCGGCGTCGGCGGACCGGATCGCCGCCGCCCTCGTCGAGCGCCTCACCCCGGGCACCCCGGGCACCCCGGGCACCCCGGACACCTTGGAAGCGCCTTCCCGTCGCCGCCTGACCCAGGCCCTCGTGGACATCCCGGGCCCCACGGCGACCCGCGCCCTGACCGCCCTGACCCACGACGAGGACCGCGCCGTCGCCCTCACCGCCGCCTACGCCCTCCGGCGGCGCGGCTTCCCGGCCGGCTGACTCAGGGGCCCTGGTCGCCGAAGGCGGCCGCGAACGCCTCGGCGATCAGCCCGGGGAGCGGCGTCCGTCCGTCGCCCTCGGCCCAGCGGACCAGGGCCGTGTGCAGGGCGGCCAGGCAGGCGCCGGTGGCGGCCTGGGTGCGGAAGGTGTCGTTGCCGTCCCCGAGGGCGGTGACGATCGCCTGCTGGAGGGCGTACTGGTTGTCGAGGTGCTTGGCCCGCAGGGCCGGCGTGGTGATCATCAGTCGGAGGCGGGCGAGCAGGAACCGGCCGCCCGCCGTCAGCTCGTCCCCGTCACCGGTCAACTCCGTGGCGGCGTCGACGAGCGCGCGGCCGATGCGGCGGACCAGGGGCTGCTCGGCGGGGGACGCGGCGATCCGCTCGGCGACCAGCCGGGCGTGCTGGTCGGCCAGCACCAGGTCCTCCTTGGTCGGGAAGTGCCGGTAGACCGTCATCGGCGACACCCCCGCCGCCCCCGCGACGTCGGTCACGGCCGTCGCGTCGTAGCCGCGCTCGGTGAACAGCCGTACCGCGTGGGCCTGGATCAGGCGTTGCGTCTCGGCTCGGCGTCGGGCTCGGAGTGTTGAGGGCTGATCGGTCATGTGGTAGACCCTACCTGAATGGTAGTCACTACCAAGTCTGGGGTGATGGGAATGAAGACGGCTCTGGTGACCGGGGCGTCACGCGGCATCGGCCGGGCGATCGCGATCCGGCTGGCGGCCGACGGAGCGGCGGTCATCGTGCACTACGGCACGGACGAGGCCGGCGCGGCGGCGACGGTGGAGACGATCGAACGAGCCGGCGGGACCGCGTACGCCGTGCGTGCGGAGCTGGGTGCGGACGAAGACGTCGACACACTCTTCGCCGGAGTGGAAGCGGCGCTGGCCGGGCGGCCGCTCGACATCCTCGTCAACAACGCGGCCGCCCCACCCGCCGGCCCGCTCGGCGTCACGACCCGGGAGGAGTTCGACCACCTCTTCGCGGTGAACGTGCGGGCCCCGTACTTCACCGTCCAGCGCGCGCTTCCCCTGCTCCCCGACGGCGGCCGCATCGTCACCATCTCCTCCGTGGCGACCCGGATGGCCAACCCCGCCCAGACCTCCTTCGCGATGACCAAGGGCGCGGTCGAGACGATGACCCTGACCCTGGCCAACGACCTGGGCACCCGCGCCATCACGGTCAACGCGGTCGCCCCCGGCGCCACCCGCACACCGACCAACGCCCCGGCCTTCGCAGCCCCGGGCCTGGTCGAGTCGATCACCCGCTCGACCGCCCTCGGCCGCCTGGGCGCCCCGGAGGACGTCGCCGACATCGTCGCCTTCCTCGCCTCCGACGCCGCCCGCTGGATCACCGGCCAGATCATCGACGCCACCGGCGGCCTCTTCCTCGGCCCCCGCGCCTGAAGGTCGCACGACGACCACGAATCCGAGCCGCCACCCGTTGGGGTGGAGCCTGTCCTTCGCGCAGAACGTCGTCTCGTCACCGGTTGACCGGAGGAGAACTGACGATGTGTCAGGACGTGGGCCCGCCGGGAAGCGGGACGGGCCCGGACGGGCGCTCAGTGGCTGCTCTTCAGGTTGAGGACGACGACGCCGACGATCACCAGGGCTATGCCGAGCCACTGCAGCCGGCCCAGGGACTCGCCGAAGGCGACCACGCCGATGCCGGCCACGGCCGCCGTGCCGGCGCCGGACCAGACGGCGTAGGCGACGGAGACCGGGATGTGCTTCAGGGCGCGGCCGAGCAGGACGAACGAGAGCACGTAGCCGATGGCCACGCCCACGCTCGGCCAGAGCCGGCTGAAGCCCTCGGTCAGTTTGAGGCAGCTGGTGGCGCAGACTTCGCTGATGATCGCGAGGGCGAGGAGTACGTAGGGCATGGGGGGTCAAACCCCGGGGGCGGCGGTGAGCTTCCCGAGGAGGGCCAGGTCCGCGTGCTCCAGGCTGTCCAGCAGGGTGACCCGGGAGCTGCCCGGGATCGGGACGTCGCTGGAGGGGACGGCGAGCACCGCGCAGCCGGCGGCGGTGGCGGAGGCGACGCCGGTCGGGGTGTCCTCGACGGCCACGCAGGTGGCCGGGTCCAGGCCGAGCAGGGAGGCGGCGGCCAGATAGGGGTCCGGGGCGGGCTTGGTGCGCGGGGTGTCCTCGGCGGCGAGGGTGACGGCGAACCAGTCGCGGCCGATGGAGCCCAGCACCATGTCGACGACCCGGCGGGGGGAGGCCGAGACGAGGGCGGTGGGCACCCGGGCGTCCCGGAGGGAGGCGAGCAGGGCGAGGGCGCCGGGGCGGGGGACGGTCTGCGCCGCCACCTTGCCGGCGAAGGAGTCGCCGAGGCGGGTGGCGAGTTCGGACTCGCTCAGCGCGGTGCCGCTGACCCGGTGGAGGTGGGCGGCGGTGTGCTCGATCGCCTGGCCGAGGACCTCGGGGGCGTCGGCGTCGGTGAGGCAGTGGTGCAGTTCGTCGGCGAGTTCGGCGGCGGCCTGCCACCAGAGCTGCTCGGTGTCGACGAGGGTGCCGTCCATGTCGAAGAGGACGGCGGCGGGTGGGGGAGTGTGAGGCATGGCGGTACCTTCGCGGCGGTTCAACAGGACGGATCAGACCGTACGACGGTCGACCAGGACCGGCCGTTCCGGGAGGGTCAGGGCGGCGCGCGAGCCGATCGGCAGGGCGGCGGCGGCCTCGGTGGGCAGGTCGGACTTGACCTCGGTGCCGTCGTTCAGGCGGACGGTGAGGCGGGTCACGGCGCCCAGGAAGGACGCCGAGACCACCAGGGCGGCCCCCTGCTCGTCGGGGCTCAGCCGGACGTTCTCCGGGCGGACGAGCACGTGCAGTTCGCCGTCGGCGGGCAGGGCGCCGTCCACGGCGTGGCGGCGGCCGAGGACCTCGACGCCGTCGCCGGAGCGCTCGCAGGGGATGCGGCTCATGGTGCCGACGAACTCGGCGACGAACGCGGTGGCCGGCCGGGCGTACAGCTCGGAGGGCGTGGCGCACTGCTCCAGGCGGCCGGCGCGCAGGACGGCGACCCGGTCGGCCATCGACAGCGCCTCCTCCTGGTCGTGGGTGACGAACAGGGTGGTGATCCCCAGCTCCTGCTGGAGGCGGCGGATCTCCTCGCGCAGCGACAGCCGCACCTTGGCGTCCAGCGCGGACAGCGGCTCGTCGAGCAGCAGCACCCGCGGCTGAAGGGCGAGCGCGCGGGCGAGCGCGATGCGCTGCTGCTGGCCGCCGGACATCTGGTGCGGGTAGCGGCCGGCGTGCTGCGGCAGGCCGACGAGCTCCAGCAGCTCCTGGGCGCGCTTGAGGCGCTCGGCCTTGCCGGTGCCGCGCATCCGCAGGCCGAAGGCGACGTTGTCGGCGGCGGTCAGGTGCGGGAAGAGGCTGTACGACTGGAACACCATGCCCGCGTCGCGCTTGTGGGCGGGGATCGCGGTGATGTCCTGGCCGTCGACCAGGACCTGGCCCGAGTCGTGCTGCTCGAAGCCGGCCAGGATGCGCAGCGCGGTGGTCTTGCCGCAGCCGGAGGGGCCGAGCAGGGCGAGCAGCTCGCCCGGGTGGACGGTGAGGTCGAGGCCGTCCAGCGCGGTGGTGGCGCCGAACGCGCGGCGCAGCGAGCGGAATTCGACGGTCGCGCTGCCGGGGGCGAGGGGGACGCCGGTGACGGGGGCGGTGGCCGTGGTCATGATGGGTGACTCCGGGGGTTCAGGAGGTGGCGGGCTTGTGGCGGCGCTCGCGGCCGACGGTGGCCAGCAGGAGCAGCAGCAGCCAGGTGAGCAGCAGGCTCAGGATGGAGACCGCGACCGACATGTGGGCCTGGCTGTTGCCGACCGAGTAGATCCAGACCGGGAAGGGCTGGAAGCCGAGGATCGAGGCGGCGGTGAACTCGCCGAGCACCAGGGCCAGGGTGAGGAAGGAGGCGTTCAGCAGGGCCCCGCGCAGGTTGGGCAGGACGACGGTGAACACCGCGCGCGGCCAGCTCGCGCCGCAGTTGCGGGCGGCCTCGACCAGGGTGCGCACGTCCACCGAGCGCAGGCCGGCGTCCAGGGCGCGGTAGGCGAGCGGCAGGGCCATCAGCACGTAGGCGATGACCAGCACCAGCGGGAAGTCCGGGTCCTGGACGAACACGAAGGTCTGGAAGAACGGGGTGTCCATCAGGTAGTCGGGGCCCCAGCGCAGCACGCCGATCAGGCCGGCGGTCAGGGCGACCGGCGGGACGACCAGCGGCAGGGTGCAGAGCACGTCGATGACCGGGCGCAGCTTCGGCGAGCCGAGCCGGACGGCGATCAGCGCCGGGACGAGCAGGAGCAGCAGCACCAGGACGGTGACGACGGCGAGGCCGAGGGTCAGCCAGAGGCTGTCCAGGAAGCCGGGGGCGGAGAGCAGCCCGGTGTAGGCCTCGAAGGAGATGCCCTGCGGGTCGTCGATGGAGAACCAGAAGGAGGCCGCGAGCGGGACGACGAAGTACACGCCGGCGAGCAGCAGGACGGCGCCGCGCCACCAGCGCACGGTCCGGCGCCCGGCGGGAGCGGGGGCGGGGGTGGTCAGCTGAGCCATCGGGCGCTCCGGCGCTGGAGGGGGAGGTACACGGCCATCACCAGGACGGCCACGACGATCATGTTGAGGCTGAGGGCGAGGGCGAGGTTGCCCTGGCCGACCAGCACGTTGCCGGAGAGCGCGTCCGCGATCGAGCGGCTGACCAGCGGGACGGTCGCGCCGACCATGGCGGCGGCGGTCGCGTAGGCGGCGAAGGCGCTGCCGAAGAGCAGCACGAAGCCGCCGAGCAGCGAGGGCAGCAGGATCGGCAGGGCCACGTGGCGCCAGTACTGGACGGTGGTGGCGCGGTTGTTCTGCGCCGCCTCGCGCCACTGGGTGCGCAGGCCGTCCAGGGCCGGGGTGATGGTGAGCACCATCAGCGGGACGAGGAAGTACAGGTAGACGACGGTCAGGCCGGTGAACGAGTACAGCGACCAGCCGTGGTCGGTGAGGTGCAGCAGCTTGGTGATCTCACCGGCGTTGCCGAGGGTGGCGACGAACGCGAAGGCGAGCGGCAGGCCGCCGAAGTTGGCGAGCACGCCGGAGGCGGTGAGCACCGCCTGGCGCAGCCAGCCGCGCCGGGAGGTGACGACCGCCTGGGCGAGCGGCAGGCCGATCAGGGTGGCGAGCAGCGCGGTCAGCGCGGAGAGCTTGAGGCTGCTCAGCATGGCGGTCAGGTAGCCGCCCTGGACGGAGGCCGTCAGGTTGTCGAAGGTGAACTGCCCGGCGCCGCTCTCCGCGTCGCTGGACGAGGTGAACGCGCCGATCACGATGGCGACGGTGGGCAGACCGAAGCCGATCAGGAAGAACAGCAGCAGCGGGAGGGTGGCGAGCCAGGAGGCGCCGCCGAGGCGGGCCAGGGGCCGTCGCCGGGGAGTGGGGGTGGTGGTCGTGGCGGTGGCGGACGCCCCCGCGCCGCCACCGGGAACGGTGGCGGCGGGGGTGGTCGGCACCGGGGTGGGAGCCGTGGTCATGAGTGCTTCTTCAGCCCGTTCGATGAGTGCTGACGGTCCGTCAGCCTGCGATGGCCTTGGTCCAGTTCTCGGTGACGACCTTCTTGGCCGCGTTGATCTGGTCCACGGTCGGGAAGGTGGTGAAGGGCTTCTCGACGGTCGGCAGCTTGGCGGCGGCGGTGGCGTCCAGGGTGCCGTCCTTCTTCAGCGCCTCGAAGGTGGACGGGGTGGCGTAGCCGCCGAGGAAGAGGTTCTGGCCCTCGGCGCTGAACAGGTACTCCTGCCACAGGCGGGCGACCGCCGGGTGCGGGGCCCACTTGTTGACGGCCTGGTTGTAGAACTGGGCGTAGGAGCCGTCGACCGGGATGGAGACCTGCCAGTCGATGCCCTTGCCCTTGAACTCGTCGGTGTAGCCGGCGTTCAGGTAGGACCAGTCGATCGAGATCGGGGTCTCGCCCTTCTCGATGGTGGCCGGGGTGGACTCGACCGGGTTGAAGTTGCCGGACTGCTTCAGCTTGCCGAAGAAGTCGATGCCGGGCTGGATGTTGTCCAGCGAACCGCCGTTGGCGAGCGCGGCCGCGTAGACGCCGCCGAAGGCGGAGCCGGACTTGGTCGGGTTGCCGTTGAGGGCGACCTGGCCCTTGTACTCGGGCTTGAGCAGGTCGGCGAAGGTCTTCGGGCAGTTGGCGATCTTCTTGGCGTCGCAGCCGATCGAGACGTAGCCGCCGTAGTCGTTGACGGCGGCGCCGTTGGCGTCCTTCATGGTGTCCGGCACCTTGTCGAAGGTGGCCACCTTGTAGGGGGCGAGGATGCCGTCCTTGACCGCCTGGAGGGCGAAGGCGCTGCCCAGGTCGACCACGTCGGGGGCGCGGTCCTGGCCCTTGCGGGAGTTGATCGCGTTGATCTCGTCCTGGCTGGAGCCGTCCGGGTTCTCCTCCTCGACCTCGATGCCGTACTTGGCCTTGAACGAGTCGATGATCTTGCCGTAGTTCGCCCAGTCCCGGGGCAGCGTGATGACGTGCAGCTTGCCCTCCTTCTTGGCGGCGGCGACCAGGCCGTCCATGCCGCCGAAGTCGGCGGCGGAGGTGGCCTCCTTGGCGTCCTTGGCGCCGGCCTTGGCGGCGTCGCCGGACTTGGCGCTCGACCCGGCGGAGCCGCAGGCGGTGAGGGAGAGCGCGGCGGCGGTCAGGACGGCCGCGAAGGCGGCGGCGCGGGCACGGTGCACGGTCACGGGGAAGTCTCCTGTTAAGGGGGCGTACTGCGAGGGGCGTTCGCGGGGGGTTCCGCGGGCCTGCGTCTCGCGAAGGGCGGCGGGCCGGCCGGGTGCGCGGCCGATCGACGTCGTCCGAGTTGACTAGCCAACTTCGCTGACGTGGGTAAGTACGCCGGAACCCGGTGACGGGAAGGTGAACGGATGGCCCAGTCCCGGGGGCGGCTGCGGGAACGGTCGAATCAGGCCATCGGCGGAGTGTTCGCCGGGTGCGATGCTTCGGGAGCGCAGCGGGATATGGTCGGGCTGTCCGGCGTCGGAAGGGCTGCGCGGGACACCGCCCAGGAGGGACATTGACTGACGTGGCACTGGAGTCGGGGCGCCCGGAGGCCCGTTCGGCCGATGCGTCGGCCGGCGCTTCGGGAACCGAGCGCGGATCCGGTTCGCTCTACCGCAAGGTCGCCGCCGACCTGCGGGAGGCGATCACCACCGGCGCGTTCGGCGAGGCCGGACGGCTGCCCGCCGAGGGCGCGCTCGCCGAGCAGTACGGCGTCTCGCGCGGGACCGTCCGCCAGGCGCTCGCCGTGCTGCGCTCGGACGGCCTGGTCACCTCGCGCCGGGGCACCCGCCGGGTGGTGCTCGGAACGGCCCGGGTGCAGAGCTTCTCCGAGCTGCTCAGCTTCACGCGCTGGGCGTACTCGATGGGGGAGGAGCCCGGCGGCATACTCGACTCGATGGTGCGCCGCCCGGCCGACGCCGCCGAGCGCGAGCAGCTGCGCCTCGAGGAGGGCGACGAGGTCTACGTCATGGTCCGGCTGCGCACGCTCTCCGGGACGCCGGTGATGGTCGAGCGGACCGTCTACCCGCCCCGGGTCGGCGAGATCGTCGCCGAGCTGCCGCCGGACGTCGTCTCGCACACCGAAGTCCTGCGCGAGCACGGCATCCTGTTCACCGACGCCGACCACACGATCGACATCGTCGCCGCCAACGGGGACGACGCCCGGCTGCTCGGCTGCCGTCGCGGCGGCCCGCTGCTGCGCGAGCGGCGCCGGACGACCGACCCGACCGGGACGCCGGTGGAGTGGTCCCAGGACCGCTACCTGCCCGGCACGGTGGCGTTCAGCGTGCACAACTCGCTGGCCACGTCCGCGCTTTCGCGGCACGCCCGGGACCTGGACTGACGGTGGCGGCGGGGCGGCCCGGCCTGCGGGCCGCCCACGCGCCGGGGCGTCGTCAGCGCATCAACGAGGCCAGCAGCGGCCGGAAGTGGTCGAAGTCCGGGGTCTTCGCACCCGCCTCCTTGGCCTGATCGTCCCAGCGGCGCACCGCCACCGCGTCCTCGGCGCCCGGGTGGGCGGCGAAGGCGGCGGCGTCCTGCCCGGACATCGGGCCGCCCTGCACCTGGAGGGTGTACTCGGAGGCCTCGGACAGCCGCGCCCGGTAGTCCGGCTCGACCGCGCACAGGTAGCGCTTGGCCGCCACGTGCAGCCGGATGGGCCCGGTGACCTCCGGGCCGAACCAGCGGGCCAGCCAGGCGGCCCCGGTGTCGCTGTGCCGGTTGTCCTGACCTTCCATCAGATCCCGTCCGTGCAGGGATCCGTGGCCGTGCTGGTCGAAGAAGTGGCCGACGTCGTGCAGCAGGGCCGCCGCGACCAGGTGCGGGGCCGCCCCGGCCGCCTCGGCCAGCGCGCCGGCCTGCAGCATGTGCTCGGCCATGGTGACCGCCTCGCCCAGGTACTCCCCGGCGCCCTCGCCGGCGAACAGCGCGGCCAGCTCGTCCAGCGCGGCCGAACGGCGGTGCAGCACGGCCAGGGTGGAGCCCAGCGAGTCCAGGTCCGCGTAGCAGCCCTGGAGATGGCGGCGGCCGTCCTGCGCGAACGCCGTCCGGGCGTGCATCAGCCGGACGTTGTCGAAGATCAGGCAGTCGCCCGGGTCGAGCCGGAACTCCAGTTGGAGCTCCGGACGCAGGGTGATCGCGGCGAACGCGCGGTAGGCGGCGTAGAACGCCTCCAGCTCCGCCGCCGGGCCGCGCAGGGTGGCGATCGAGCGGTTGTTGAACCGCACCTCGCGGATCCGGCCCAGCGGGTCCACGTCGATCAGCGGCCGGTCGGCGCGCAGTTCGGTGCCGCGGTCGCGGAAGACGAACGGCACGGGCGTGCGGGTCAGCACCGCGAAGTGCTCGGGCGCCTGAGCGCGCAGCAGTGCCGCGGCCCGGAAGCCGTCCACCAGGCCGGAGTCCCCGCCGGTCGCCGAGTTCTCCAGGCAGTGCAGCAGTTGGAGGGTCGGGACCGGGTCGCGGTACGGGTTGTCGGTGTGCGGGGTGATCGCGGCGCTGGTGAACGCCAGGTTGTTCGGGTCCGGCTCGACCCGGACGTCGAACAGCTCGCCGTAGTTGGTGACCCGCACGTGCCCGAAGGTCTCCGCGACCGCCAGCACCTGCCGCTCGCGCACCGGCACCCCGCGCAGCACGGCGAAGCCGGAGCGGCGCACGGCGGCCAGCACGGCCGCCTGCTCGGCCGGGTCGGCCAGGTAGGCCTCCCACCGCGCCTCCGGGAGGCCGCCCGCGAAGTCGGCGGCCTCCCAGAGCCGCTTGTCCGCCTCCGTCCGCCCGTCGCCGTCCGCCTCCCGCGCCGGCACCCCGGACGGGTACCGGGAGCGGTGCCCGTCCGACCAGAGCACCTCCAGGTGCCCCTCCAGCTCGGCCTGCGCGGCGATCGCGAGGTCGTCCGGCAGGTCGGTGATCTGGAACAGCTTCTGCCCGTTGCGCGGGTCGCGGCATTCGGCGCAGGGGCAGTTGTCGCGCAGCCAGTACGGCGGCAGCTCGGTGGTCATGGTCGTCTCCTCGGCGGCCCGGGGGTCGAAGTTGTATAGCCAACTTCTCCGTCGCACAGGACCCTGCCGGGCCATGGTGAGCACCGGGTGCCGAGCGCGTGAACGGCTCGGGAACAGTGCCGGGGCGGTCCCGGGGAGCGAGCGCCGGAACGCGGACCGCCCCGGCCGCTGCGGCGGACGGGGCGGACGGGGCCGATCGGCGGGCCTTGCCGGGGGCGTCAGACGGTGGCGTCCCAGGCCTGGCCGGCCGCGGTGAGGGCGGGGGCGGCGTCGGCGCCGGTCGCGGTGGCGAGGGCGGTGAGGGTGGCGCGGACGGTGCCGAGGGTGGCGGCGGGACCGTAGTGGTTGACCCGCAGCATCTCGGCGGCCAGGGCGCCGCCGCCGGCCTGGACCGGGAGCGACGGGTCGAGGCGGCGCAGCTCGGCGGCGAGGGCGGTGGCGTCCAGGCCGGCCGCGGTGCGCAGGGTGGTGGCGACCGGCGCGGCGTGCGCGTCGTCCGGGACGAACGGGGTGAGCGTGCCGAGCGTGCGGACGCCCGCGCGCAGGGCGCTCGCGGCCGCCCGGTGGCGGGCGATGACGGCGGGCAGGCCGTCCGCCGCGATCCGGTCCAGGCAGGCGCCGAGCGCGAGCATCTCCAGCTGCGCGGGCGCGTGCGGCAGGACGGCGCGCCCGGCGTCCGTCCAGCGCTCCTTCCAGTCCAGCAGCGAGAGGTAGGAGCGGCGCGGGGCGGCCGGGTTGGCGGTGATCCGCTCCCAGGCCCGCGCGGAGACCGAGACGGCCGAGACGCCGGCCGGCCCGCCCATCGCCTTCTGTCCGCCGATCACGCACAGGTCGACGCCCCAGGCGTCGGTCAGCAGCGGCTCGGCGGCCACCGAGGCGACCGCGTCCACCATCAGCAGCGCGCCGTGCTCGCGCACCACGGCGGCGATCTCGGCGACCGGGTTGGTGTTGCCGGTGGCGGCCTCGGCGTGCACCAGCGAGACGAAGTCGATGGCCGGCCCGGCCGCCAGGGCCTCGGCGACCTGCTCGGCGCTCACCGCGCTGTCGAACGGCACGGCGAGGTCGACGACCTCGGCGCCGCAGTCGCGCAGCCAGTTGCCGAAGGTCTGGCCGTACGGGCCGGTGACGATGTTGAGCGCGGTCGAGCCCGGGTGCGCGGCGCCGCGGATGGCGGCCTCCAGCGGCAGCAGCGCCTCGCCCTGGGTGACGATGACGTCGGCGGTGGTGTGCAGCAGCGCGGCGACCTTGTCCTCGATCGCCGCGAAGTCGGCGGCGCTGAGCGGGGGCAGGTCGAGGAAGGGGCTCACGGTCTCTGGGCCTTTCGAGGGGGAGGAAGGGTGCCGGCAGGGAACGAGTCTGCCCCATGTTCGCTGCTTACAGGGAACGGCGCCGTCGGTAGAGTGCGGCCATGAGCGATGGCGCGGTGCTGCACGTCCGGGGTCGGGTGCTGGTCGGTCCGGAGGACGTCCGGGACGAACTCTGGGTGGTGGACGGCCGGGTGACCTTCTCCCGTCCGGCCGCCGTCGGCGCCGCCGCCCCGGACGTCCGGACGGTGGCGGGCTGGGTGCTGCCCGGCCTGGTGGACGCGCACTGCCACGTCGGCCTGGACGCGCACGGCGCCGTCGACGCGGCCACCAGCGAGAAGCAGGCGCTCACCGACCGCGACGCCGGCACCCTGCTGATCCGCGACGCCGGCTCCGCCGCCGACACCCGCTGGATCGACGACCGCGAGGACCTGCCCCGGATCGTCCGGGCCGGCCGGCACATCGCCCGCACCCGCCGCTACATCCGCAACTACGCGCACGAGATCGAGCCCGGCGACCTCGCCGCCTACGTGCGCGCCGAGGCCCGGCGCGGCGACGGCTGGGTCAAGCTGGTCGGCGACTGGATCGACCGCGAGCGCGGCGACCTCGCCGCCTGCTGGCCGGGCGACGCGCTGGCCGAGGCGATCGCGGCGGCGCACGAGGAGGGCGCGCGGGTCACCGCGCACTGCTTCGCCGCCGAGTCGCTGCCGGACCTGCTGGCCGCCGGGATCGACTGCGTGGAGCACGCCACCGGTCTGACCGAGGAGCTGATCCCGGTCTTCGCCGAGCGCGGGGTCGCGATCGTGCCGACCCTCGTCAACATCGCCACCTTCCCGCAGCTGGCGGCCGGCGGGGAGGGCAAGTTCCCGGCCTGGTCGGCCCACATGCGCCGGCTGCACGAGCGCCGCTACGCCACGGTCGGCGCCGCGCACGACGCGGGCATCCCGGTCTACGTCGGGACGGACGCGGGCGGCTCGCTGGCCCACGGCCTGGTCGCGGAGGAGGTCGCCGAGCTGGTGAAGGCCGGGCTCACCCCCGCCGAGGCGCTGTCGGCGGCCAGCTGGGGGGCGCGCGCCTGGCTGGGGCGTCCCGGCCTGGAGGAGGGAGCGCCGGCGGACTTCGTGGTGTACGCGCACGACCCGCGCGCCGACGTCCGGGTGCTGGCCGATCCGCGGCTGGTGGTGCTGCGCGGGCGCCCGGTGGCGTGAGCGCCCGCGGGCGTGCTTCCGGTGTGATCATCTCGGTGAACGGGCTGTCGGTGTAGGCCGATAGGGTTACGCCCATGGCACCGCGTCCACTGAACGAGATCGTCGAGCCCGGATGGGCCACCGCGCTGGAGCCGGTGGCCGGGCGGGTCGCCGCGATGGGTGACTTCCTCCGCGCCGAACTGGCCGCCGGCCGCACCTATCTGCCCTCCGGCCCGAACGTGCTGCGCGCCTTCCAGCAGCCGTTCGCCGAGGTGCGGGTGCTGATCGTCGGCCAGGATCCGTACCCGACCCCCGGCCACGCGGTCGGTCTGAGCTTCTCGGTGGGGGCCGAGGTCCGGCCGATCCCGGCCAGCCTGGTCAACATCTTCCAGGAGTACGGCAGCGACCTCGGCCTCCCGCAGCCGTCCAACGGCGACCTCACCCCGTGGACGCAGCAGGGCGTGCTGCTGCTGAACCGCGCCCTGACCACCGCCCCGCGCAAGCCCGCCGCGCACCGCGGCAAGGGCTGGGAGGAGGTCACCGAGCAGGCGATCCGGGCCCTGACGGCGCGCGGCGGCCCGCTGGTGGCGATCCTCTGGGGCCGGGACGCGCGCAATCTGCGGCCGCTGCTGGGCGAGATCCCGGCGATCGAGTCGGCGCACCCGAGCCCGTACTCGGCGAGCGGGGGCTTCTTCGGCTCGCGCCCGTTCAGCCGGGCCAACGAGCTGCTGGTGCGGCAGGGGGCGCAGCCGGTGGACTGGCGGCTGCCGTAGGCGGCCTGCCGTAGCAGACGTGCGTCAGCGTGGAGCGTCAACTTCACCCCAACGGGTGAAATGACGCTCTGTGCGACTCATGTGACGGATCGTTTGAGAAGACTGGCGGCTCATCCATTCAGCCGTGGGGGTACCGCCATGTCTTCTCGACGAATCGTTTCCGCAGCCGCTGTCGCCCTGGCCTGCACCGTTCTCACCGTTCTCACCGCGCCGCCCGCCGGGGCCGCCGAGCCCGCGCCCGCCGCCTCTCCGACGCCCGCCCCGACGCCCTCGCCGGGCAAGGCGCGCGCCGTCACCGCCGAACTCGACCTGGACGTACGGCTGTTGAACAACGCCGTGGACGTCCCGGTGAACGTCTCGCTGAACAAGGTCGAGTCCCCGGCGCAGCGCGAGGGCACCGTCCTCACCGCCAGGGTCGACGGCGTCGACCAGTCCGGTCCGGTCACCCTGGTCAAGGCGGACGTCGGCAAGTCGGTCACCAAGGTCGACGCCAAGGGCGCCACCGCCTCCGTCACCCTCGCCGACGCCGACGTGCACGCCCCCGGCCTGCCCGCGACCACCCTGCTCGGCCTGGAGGCGCTCAGCGCCACCGCCACCTGCCCCGTCGACGGGCAGCCCACCGCCGACGTGGTCGCGCCCGCAAGGCTCACCGTCCTCGGCAAGCCGGTCACGCTCGGCCTGTACGGGCCGACCAAGGTGGACGTGCCGCTGGTGGGCAGCGTGTCGGTGGAGTTCTCCAAGAAGACCACCACCTCGACGACGGCCGCCGCCTCCGCGCTGGAGGTCCAGGTGGCGGTGGACCCGCTGAACCTCAACGTCGCCAAGGTCACCGGTACCGTCACGGTGGCCTCGGTGAGCTGCGAGAAGCCCGTCCCGGCCGCTCCGGCGGCCACCCCGACGGCCACCGTGACGCCGTCGGCCGGTCCCGCGGCCGCCGTCACGGGGACCCCGACCGCCCAGCCCGTCGCGGACACCACCCCGTCCGCCGCCGTCCCGTCCGCCGCCGCCCCGGCCCCGGCCACCGCCCGCCGGACCGCGTCCCCCGCCGCCCCCACCGCCGCGCCCGACGCCCTCGCCTCCACCGGCGGCAACGACGCGACGGCCCCGCTCGCCGCCGGCGCCGCCGCCCTGGTCGCCGGAGGCGCCTGCGCGCTGTGGGCCACCCGCCGCCGCCGGGCCGCCGCCCCCGCGCACGCCCGCCGGTCCTGACCCCGGGCCCCCGGCCCCCGGCCCCCATGGATGCGGGAGTGCCACCCGCGGCACTCCCGCACCGTAACCGTGCCAGTGCGGACGGTTGGTTCACATGGGCGTTACACGAGAGGAACAACCGGGAAACGGCGGCTTGCAACGCTACGCGGGCACCCACCACTCAGTTTGCGAGGTACACCGCCGTGGCAATCAAGGCCGAGTACATCTGGATCGACGGCACCAAGCCGACCGCCAAGCTCCGCTCCAAGACTCGTGTCCTGCCGAACGCGGACAAGATCCCCACCTGGGGCTTCGACGGCTCCTCGACCAGCCAGGCCGAGGGCCACGCCTCGGACCGCGTGCTGACGCCGGTGCGCGTCACCCCGGACCCGATCCGCGGCGGCGACCACATCCTCGTCCTGTGCGAGGTCCACGAGACCGACGGCACCCCGCACGAGTCCAACACCCGCGCCCTGCTGCGCGCCGTCGCCGAGCAGTACGAGGCGCAGGAGTCGATCTTCGGCATCGAGCAGGAGTACACCTTCTTCAAGGGTTCCCGCCCGCTCGGCTTCCCCGAGGGCGGCTACCCGGCCCCGCAGGGCGGCTACTACTGCGGTATCGGCGCCGAGGAGGTCTTCGGCCGCGAGATCGTCGAGCTGCACCTCGACCGCTGCATCGACGCCGGCCTGGCCATCTGCGGCATCAACGCCGAGGTCATGCCCGGCCAGTGGGAGTTCCAGATCGGCCCGGTCGACGCCCTGACCGTCTCCGACGACATGTGGATCGCCCGCTACCTGCTCTACCGCACCGCCGAGGAGTTCGGCATCGACGCCACCCTCGACCCGAAGCCCGTCCGCGGCGACTGGAACGGCGCCGGCGCGCACACCAACTTCTCCACCAAGGCGATGCGCGAGAACTACGACGCGATCATCACCGCCTGCGAGTCGCTCGGCACCTCCCAGGAGAAGGTCCTGGAGCACGTCACCCAGTACGGCGCCGACATCGAGTCCCGCCTGACCGGCAAGCACGAGACCGCCCCGTGGAACGTCTACTCCTACGGCGTCTCCAACCGCGGCGCCTCGGTCCGCATCCCGTGGCAGGTCGAGGTGGAGCAGAAGGGCTACATCGAGGACCGCCGCCCGAACGCCAACGTCGACCCCTACGTCGTCACCCGGCTGATGATCAACACCTGCTGCGCCGCCCTGGAGAAGGCCGGCCTGGTCTGATCCCGGTCCACCACCGGTAGCACCACGCACGCCCGCAGGGCCTCCCCACCTCACCGGGGAGGCCCTGCGGGCGTTTCCGGCGTCGGGCGGCGCTCTTGATCGGTCCTGGCCGGGGACGGATAATCGCGCGTATGACCGCCTCCGCCGCTGCCTCCGGATGCCTCGTGCGACGCCTGCACGTGGATTTCGCGCGGGTGTGGTCGGCCGCCTGTCGCCGGTGAGCGGCTCACCCCCCTTCCCGCAGGCGGCTCTTCCACGGAGTGTGTGTTCATGACCCTGACGTTCCACTGGTTCCTGCCCACCAACGGTGACAGCCGGCACGTCGTCGGCGGCGGGCACGGGTCGACGCCCGGTGCGGCCGGGGGCGACCGGCCGCCGTCCCTCGGGTACCTGGGGCAGATCGCCCGCAGCGCCGAGCAGTTGGGGTTCGAGGGGGCGCTGACGCCGACCGGGGCCTGGTGCGAGGACGCCTGGCTGACGACGGCGATGCTCACCCAGGCGACCGAGCGGCTCAAGTACCTGGTGGCGTTCCGGCCCGGGCAGATCTCGCCGACGCTGGCGGCGCAGATGGCGGCGACCTACCAACGGCACGCCGGCGGGCGGCTGTTGCTCAACGTGGTGACCGGCGGCGAGTCGGCGGAGCAGCGTGCGTACGGGGACTTCCTCGACAAGGACGCGCGCTACGCCCGCACCGGCGAGTTCCTGTCCGTCGTGCGGCGGCTCTGGGCGGGCGAGACGGTGGACCACAACGGTCCCCATCTGCGGGTCGAGCGGGCGGAGTTGAACCGGCTGCCGGAGCCGGCGCCGCCGGTGTACTTCGGCGGTTCGTCCCCGGCGGCGGGCGAGGTCGCCGCCCGGTACGCGGACGTGTACCTCACCTGGGGCGAACCGCCCGCGCAGGTGCGGGAGAAGATCTCCTGGATCCGCGAACTCGCCGCGCGGGAGGGGCGGGTGGTGCGGTTCGGGATCCGGCTGCACGTGATCACCCGGGACACCTCGGCGCAGGCCTGGGCGGAGACGGAGCGGCTGCTGGCCGCGATGGACCCGCAGCGCGTCCGGGAGACCCAGCGGGCACTGGCCCGCAGCGAGTCGGTGGGCCAGCGCCGGATGCTCGCGCTGCACGCCGGCTCGGCGGAGCGGCTGGAGGTGTACCCCGGGCTGTGGGCGGGCATCGGCCTGCTGCGCGGCGGGGCCGGGACGGCGCTGGTGGGCAGCCACCGGGAGGTGGCCGACCTCGTCACCGAGTACCACGAGCTGGGGATCGACGAGTTCGTGCTCAGCGGGATGCCGCACCTGGAGGAGGCGTACTGGTTCGGCGAGGGCGTGCTGCCGGTGCTGGCCGCCCGCGGGCTGTGGCGCCGGCCGGAGTGAGGGGTCGGCCGGCGCCGGGCCCAGGCCGGGGCTACTGCTCGCCCAGGACCATCCACTTCTCCGGCTTCGCCACCGGCTGGAAGCCCACCTTCGCGTAGACGCCGTGGGCGTCGGCCGTGGCGAGCAGCAGACGGCGCAGGCCGTGCTCGGCGAGCTCGTCGCGGACGCCGGCGGCCAGGGCGGTGCCCAGGCCCCGGCCGCGGGCGGCGGGGGCGATGTAGACGTCGCACAGCCAGGCGAAGGTGGCGTGGTCGGTGACCACCCGCGCGTAGCCGACCTGCCGGCCCGAAGCCTGCTCGTAGAGGCCGAAGTTGAGCGATCCGGCGATCGCCCGGTCCTGCTTCTCGCGGCTGCGGCCGAGCGCCCAGTAGGCGTCCAGGGACAGCCACTGGTGGATCAGCGCGGCGTCGAGGCGCGCGGGGTCGGTGGAGATCTCGTAGCCGTCCGGCAGGCCTGTGTCACTGGTCATGGCCCGGATCCAAGCAGAGGAGCGGGCCGGCCGACCAGCGGTTGTCTCAGTGGACGGGCACGGCGTTCTCCGGCCGGCTGTGCCAGTTGGTGACGATCGGCTTGTCGACGGGGGTCGGGCCGATCGGCAGGCTGACCGGGTCGGGGTCCGGGGTGCCGATGCCCACGATGACGTCGTTGAACTCGACGGCCTGGTTGTCCTTGGTGGTCTTCGTCATGACGCCCGCGTAGGCGGTGTCCGAGCCGCTGAGCTTGATCGGCTGGCCGGCGCCCTGCTCGGCCTTGGAGGCCTCGATGCCGCGCGAGCCGAAGGCGATGACGGGAGGCCGGGGCGGGAGCGTGCAGGTGACGCCGGGCTTGGCCTTGGCGGCGATCAGGATGTAGCCGCCGGCCTGGGACTCCGCCTTGGCGGTGAACACGAGGTCCTTGGCGCCGCAGGTGCCCGCGGGTGCGGCGCTCGGCGCGGAGCTGGAGGGCTTGGTGGTGGCGGACGCCTTCGCCGCGGCGGCCGAGGTCGGGGCGGCCGCGGGCGCGGCGGCCGAGGTCGGCGCGGTGGTCGTGGCGGGACTCGACCCCGAGGACGCGGTGTCGCTGTTCTCCGGCCCGCACGCGGTGGCGGTGACGGCGAGCGCCACGACGGCGAAGGCGGTGAGAGCGAGACGGCGCGAACGCATGCGGATTCCCCCGGAGTCCTGACCGCCGGTGTCGTTCACCGGCGCCCCACGACCGTACGACGGGATCGTTCACGGTCCGGTCCGGGAAACATCCCGATCCTGTCGCAGACCGCGGCGCCCAAAAGGGATGGTCAACGCCCCCGCCGCGCGGGACGATCGCCCCCATGACCGCACTCCCGTTGCTCCTCCTCGACGTCGACGGCCCGCTGAACCCGTACGCCGCCGTGCCGCAGGAACAGCCGCCCGGCTACCGGACGCACCACATCCGGCCGGACTTCTGGCTGAACCGGTTCCCCGGCCGGCCGCCCGAGGAGGCGGAGCCGCTCCGGCTCTGGCTCAACCCCGACCACGGGCCGGAACTGCTGGGCCTGCCCTTCGAGCTGGTCTGGGCGACGACCTGGCAGGAGGAGGCCAACACCTGGATCGCCCCGCTCGTCGGCCTGCCCGAACTCCCGTACGTCCGCTGGCCGCGGATGCACCAGGACGAACCCGACGGCCTGCACTGGAAGACCCGGGTGCTGGTCGACTGGGCGGCCGGGCGGCCGTTCGTCTGGGTGGACGACGAGCTGGGGCCGCAGGACACCGAGTGGATAGCGGCCCACCACCCCGGACCGGCGGCCACCTTCCGGATCGACCCCAGGATCGGCCTGCGGGCGGAGGACTTCGCCGTCCTGCGGGCGTGGGCGTGCGCGGAGCCGGGGCTCGGGGCGTGAAGGTCGGCACGGTCGAGCGGCTGCGGCGCTACCCCGTGAAGTCGATGCTCGGCGAGGAGCTCCGCGAGGCGTCCGTGACGGAGCGCGGCATCCGCGGCGACCGCGCGTACGCGCTGCTGGACGTCGGCACCGGGCGGGTGGTGAGCGCCAAGCATCCGCGCCTGTGGGCGGGCGTGCTCGGGTTCGCCGCCGCGACGGCGCCCGGCGGCGGGGTGGTGCTCACCGGCCCGGACGGCGCCGCCGTCGACGAGGGCGGGCTGTCGGAGCGGCTGGGGCGCAAGGTCCGGCTGGTCGGCGAGCCGCCGCGGGGCGCGAGCGTCGAGCGGTCCGTCCCGGAGGAGGTCCTGGCGCACGGCCCGCACGCCGAGGTCGGGTTCACCGTCAGCGAGCTGGGGCGCGGCGCGCCGCCCGGCACCTTCTTCGACTTCGCCCCGCTCCATCTGCTCACCACGGCCGCCCTCGCCGCGGCGGACGGCGCCGAGGCCGAGCGGTACCGCCCGAACGTGCTGGTCCGGACCCTCGACGCCGCCCCCGGCTTCGTCGAGAACGGCTGGGTGGAGGGCGAGTTGGCGATCGGGGCGGAGCTGCGCCTGCACGTCGTCACCGCGACGCCGCGCTGCGCCGTCCCCACCCTTGCGCACGGTCCCCGGCTGCCGCGCTCGGCGGCGGCGCTGCGGGTGCTCGCGGAGCGCAACCGGCTCGTGCCGCTGCCGGGCATGCCCGCGCTGCCCTGCGTCGGCGTGTACGCCCGGGTGCTGACCCCGGGCCGGGTGGCGGTCGGCGACCCGGTGGTGCTGCACGCCTGACGCGCGGGGAACCGCTTGCCGCTCCCGGGGGTCCCATCGCCACCAGGACGAGACTCCGAGGAGGGGACCGGGATGCGCGCGGACGGGGAGTTCGGTGGCGGGGAGAAGGGGCGGTCGGACGGCCGGTTGGCCTGGGCGGCCCGCTGGGCGGTGGTGGCGGCCGCCGGGACGGCACTGGCCGTGGTGCTGGTGACCTCGGGGGCCGACGACGGCCGGCCGGCCCCCGTCACGGTCAGGCGCACGGCGACGGGGGTGGCGCCCGGGTCGGTGCCCGGGTTGGCGACGGCGACGGCGGTGACGACGGCGGGTACCGCCACCCTGCCGCCGCCGCACCGTGAGGTGACGCCCGGTACGACCCCGGCGGACCCCGGCCCGGCCGCCGCCGTGGGCGTTCCCTACGCGTTCGACTGGAACACCCGTTGCGAGACCAGCCACCTGCGCTTCGCCGGGCGCTCCTGGCAGACCGGGCGGCCGCCGGTCCTGCCGCCCGGTCTGCCCGGCGCGCAGGGCGCCGGCTGGGGGCCTCCCGTCCTGCCCGGCTGGGCGACCCTCACCGCCGTCGACCGGCTCCGCTTCGACGCCCCCGGCTACCTCGCCGACCCGGTGCTGCTCGAACCGGCCGCGCAGCCGGGGATCTGCGAGTAGCCGGGGGCCGTCAGCCGGCGAGCGCCTCCGCCAGGGCGGCCAGGAAGCGGTCCGTGGTGGCCTCGTCCCGTACGGCCACCCGCAGCCAGTCCGGGCCGAGGCCGGGGAAGGTGTCGCCCCGGCGGACGGCGAAGCCGAGGGTGCGCAGCCGGGCGCGGACGGCGTCGGCGCCGGGGAGTTCGAGCAGCAGGAAGGAGGCGGCGGGCTCGCCGTGCACCCGGACGGCCGGGAACGCCGCCAGGCCCTTCACCACGTGCTCGCGCCGGACGGCGAGTTCGTGCGCGGCCAAGTCCGCCTCGGCGAGCGCGGCCGGGGTGGAGCAGGCCTCGGCGGCGACCAGCGCCGGGGTGGAGACCGGCCAGAGCGGCTGGGCCGCGGCCAGGGCGGCGATCAGCGGCGCCGGGCCGAGCACGTAGCCGATCCGCAGGCCGGCCAGCCCCCAGGTCTTGGTGAGGCTGCGCAGCACGACGACCCGGCCGGGCAGGTCCCTGACGGCGGCCAGGGACTCGCGCTCGCCGGGCACGGTGTCCATGAACGCCTCGTCGATCACCAGGGTGCGGCCGGGCCGGGCCAGGGCGGCGACGGCGGCGGCCGGGTGGAGGACGGAGGTGGGGTTGGTGGGGTTGCCGAGCACGACCAGGTCGGCCTCCTCCGGCACGGATCCCTCGGTCAGCCGGAAGCCCTCCCCGGGGGTGAGCAGGACCCGCCGGACCGGGTGCCCGGCGTCCCGCAGCGCGGCCTCCGGTTCGGTGAACTGCGGGTGCACGACCACGATGTGACGTGACGTCAGTGCGCGGGCGAGCAGCACGAAGGCCTCCGCGGCGCCCGAGGTGAGGAGCACCTCGTCCACCGGCCGGCCGTGCCGTCCGGCGACCGCGGCCCGGGCGGCGGCGCCGTCGGGGTAGGCGGCGAGGTCGGCGAGGGTGGCGGCGAGGCGTTCGCGCAGCCACACCGGGGGCGTGCCGGTGCGGACGTTGACGGCGAGGTCGACCAGGCCGGCGCCGTCGGCGCGCACCTCGGCGTCCCCGTGGTGGCGCAGGTCGGGCCCGGCGGGGAACTGCTCGACGGGGGAGTGGGGGCTCACGGCTGCTCTCCTGGGTTCGGTCGGTCGGTCGTGCGGACGGCGGGGCGCACGGGCGACGGCCACCGTCGCGGCCGCCGACTTCCGTTTGGGGACCACGAGCTCGGCGCGCCCGCCGCCGGCTCCCGCCAGCGCCGCGGCCTCGGCCACGCCGGCCGTGCCGACCGCGGCGCCGACGACGCCGGACGGGTTCGGCACGGGGACCGCGGCCAGTGCCCCGGCCGGGTACTCGGCCACCGGCACGCCGAGGGCCGCCGCGGCCGCGCGGACGGCGGGGTGGCCGCCCTTGCCGGCGAGGGTGGCGAGGGCGCCGACGGCACCGGACGGCAGCCCGGCCGCGGCCAGCGTCCGCCGGATCAGCTCCAGCAGCTCCGCCTCCGTCGCCGAGCCGCGCACGCCCACCCCGACGACGAGCGGACGCGCGCCGCCGCCGGCCCCGTCGTCGCCCCCGTCGCCGCTCCCGCCGTCACCCGAATCGGCCAACGCGCCGGAACCGATGTGCCGCGAACCGTTCCCGTCCGGACCCCTCACGCCGCGCTCACGCCCTGCCCACGTCCCATTTCTCCACGTCACCCGCCCGACACCTGCCCGAGGGCCGTGCGCCGACCGGCCCCGGCCGGCCCGCTCGGAGCGGCCGAAACCCGCCACTGCCCGTCGGCCGGAACGCCCAGGTCAGGCGGGTACCGGGCGCCGGGGGCCGCCGAAATCCCACCACGCCCGTGACGGACGGGTCAATCGCGAAGGTCGTGACGTACGCCGGAGGGCGATCCTCGGCCAGCGATCGCTGTTCGCCTTTTCGTCATGTGGCCGCCGGGGCCCGCGCCACCGCGCCGCTCCTATTGTTTGCGGCGCTCCGAAACCGCCGGTGCCCCGCTCGGCGGTCCTCTCCCACCCGGCAGTTCCCGCGCGGCCGGGCCACCTCCCCGGCCCGGCCGCCCCCGACGCACGGAGGACACCATGCCCGAAACCCCGGAGACTGTTGACATGAGCGCCACGACCCCCGCCACCGGGGGCGCCGCCCCGCGCCGCCCCCGCCGCCGTTCCCTCACCGCCTCCGCCGCCGGCCTCGGCCTGGTCGCCGGCTCGCTCGGCCTCTGGGCCGCCACCGGCACCACCGCGCAGGCCGCCGGGCTGCCGACCCCGGACCACGTGGTCGTCGTCGTCATGGAGAACCACGCCTACACCCAGGTGATCGGCAGCTCCAGCGCGCCGTACATCAACAACACCCTGAAGGCCGGCGGCGCCACCCTCACCCAGTCGTTCGGGCTCACCCACCCCAGCGAGCCCAACTACTACCAGCTGTTCTCCGGCTCCAACCAGGGCCGCACCGACGACAGTTGCGTGCCGGTCGGCTCCATCAACCAGCCGAACCTCGCCTCCGAGCTGATCGCCGCCGGCCAGACCTGGGGCAGCTACAACGAGGGCCTGCCGAGCCAGGGTTCGACCACCTGTTCCAGCGGCAAGTACGCGCAGAAGCACAACCCGTGGTTCGGCTTCGGCAACGTGCCGACCAACACCGCGTTCACCATGACGCAGTTCCCGACGAACTTCGCGAACCTGCCGAAGGTCTCCTTCGTCGTCCCGGACCTCTGCAACGACATGCACGACTGCTCGGTCGGCACCGGTGACACCTGGATCCAGAACAAGCTCGGCGCCTACGCCGCCTGGGCCAAGAACAACAACAGCATCCTCGTCATGACCTTCGACGAGGACAACAAGCTGTCCGGCAACCGCATCCCCACCGTCTTCTACGGCGCCCACGTCACCCCGGGCGCCACCACCGCCACCACCTACAACCACTACAACGTGCTGCGCACGCTGGAGGACCTCGCGGGCCTGACCACCCACGCGGGCAACGCCGCCACCGCCGCCACCATCACCGGCATCTGGAACTGACGCCCGTGTACGTCGCGGACTCCCGCAGCTCCAAGGCCCCCGCCGCCCCGGCCGCCACCCGGCCGGGGCGGCGGGAGGCCGCCGACGGCGCCACCGGCCGGGCAGCGCGGGCGGCCGTCCCCGGCACCGTGCTGGTCCTGGGCGTGGTCAGCCTGGTCACCGACATCTCCTCCGAGATGGTCAGCGCCGTCCTGCCGCTCTACCTGCTCACCGGCCTCGGCCTGTCCCCGCTCGGCTTCGGCCTGCTCGACGGCATCCAGAACGGCTTCAGCGCCGTCGTCCGACTGGCCGGCGGCCACCTCGCCGACCGGCGCGGGCGCGACGGCGCCCCCCGGCACAAGGCCGTCGCCGCCGTCGGCTACGGCCTGTCGGCGCTCTGCAAGCCGCTGCTGCTGCTCGCCCACACCGTGCCGCTGATCGGCGCCGTGCTCGCCGTCGACCGCACCGGCAAGGGCCTGCGCACCGCCCCGCGCGACGCGATGATCTCGCTCGCCACCGAACCCGCCCACCGCGGACGGGCGTTCGGCGTCCACCGGGCGATGGACACGGCCGGCGCGCTGCTCGGACCGCTCACCGCCTTCCTGGTGCTGCGGACGGCCGGCGGCCCGCTGCTCGCCGACGGCGGCCAACAGCAGGGCTACCACGCGGTGTTCGCGGTCAGCGCGTGCGTCGCGGTGCTCGGCGTGCTCGTCCTGCTGCTCTTCGTGCCGAACCGCCTCCAAGCCGACGACCCGTCGACCGCGCACCCCCGGCTGCGGGACGGACTCGCGCTGCTGCGCATCCCCGGGCTGCGCCGGCTCACCGTGTGCGCCGTGCTGCTCGGCCTCACCACCGTCAGCGACTCCTTCCTCTACCTGCTCGTACAGCGCCGGCTCGGCCTCGCCACCGAGTACTTCCCGCTGCTCCCGCTCGGCACCGCCGGCGCCTTCCTGCTGCTCGCCGTCCCGCTCGGCGCGCTCGCCGACCGGATCGGCCGCCGCCGGCTGTTCCTGGCCGGCCACGGCGTCCTGCTGCTCGCCTACGGGCTGCTGCTCTCCCCGTTCGACGGGCTGCCGGTGGTGGTCTGCGTGCTGGTGCTGCACGGCGCCTTCTACGCCGCCACCGACGGCGTGCTCGCCGCCGCCGCGGCCGACACCGTCCCCGCCGGACAGCGCGGCGCCGGACTCGCCCTGGTCGGCACCGGGCAGGCGCTCGCCCGGTTCGCCTGCTCGCTGGCGTTCGGCGCGCTGTGGAGCGCCGTCGGCGGCACCACCGCGCTGACCTGGTCGGCGCTGGCGCTGGCCGGCTGCGTCACCGGGGCGGCGTTCGTCCTGCGCGAGCCCGCCGTTGTCGACCCCTCCGACCCCGAGGTGCCCCAGTGACCACCGCCCCCCTCCGCGACCGCACCCGGCTGCTGATCCTGCTGGTCGCCGTCGTCCTGCTCGGCGCGGTCGGCACCGGCGCCGTGCTGTGGGCCGCCGACCGCTCCGCCGAACGCGACCGCGTCCAGGCCGGCGGCCCCGTCGTGACCCCCGGCGAGGTCACCCTCGAGGCCCCCGCCGCCCGGCAGCTGCTCTTTCGCAACATGGCCTGGGGTCCGCACCGCGACGAGATCGCCACCGTCCCCGCCGACCACCCCGACGGCCCGCGCACCTCCTCCGGCGTCCAGTGCCTGCGCTTCTACGCCGCCGCCGGCACCGGCATCTGCCTGCGGGCCGACCGCGGCGCCCTCCAGGACACCTACCGGGCCGTCGTCCTCGACGACCACCTGCGCGAACTGCGCTCCTTCCCGGCCGCCGGCGTCCCCACCCGCTCCCGGGTCTCGCCCTCCGGCCACCTCGCCGCCTGGACCGTCTTCGTCAGCGGCGACTCCTACGCGGGCACCGACTTCTCCACCCGCACCTCGATCGTCGACGTCCGGGACTGGAACCTCCGGGAGAACCTGGAGGAGTTCGACGTGATCAAGGACGGCAGGCCGTACCGCTCGCCCGACGTCAACATCTGGGGCGTGACCTTCGTCGACGACAACGCCTTCTACGCCACCGCCGCCACCGGCGGCCAGACCTACCTGGTCCGCGGCGACCTCGGCGCCCGCACCCTCACCACCCTCCACCAGAACGTCGAGTGCCCCTCGCTCTCCCCGGACGGCACCCGGCTCGCCTACAAGAAGCGCATGCCCGGCGCCTCCGAGGACGCCCCCTGGCGCCTGTACGTCCTGGACCTCGCCACCATGACCGAGACCCCCACCGCCGAACAGCGCAGCATCGACGACCAGGCCGTCTGGTCCGACGACCACACCCTGCTGTACGCCATGCCCGGCGACTTCGGCGCCGACCTGTGGACCGTCCCCGCCGACGGCACCGGCTCCGCCCGGCGGCTGCTCGACGCGGCGGTCGCCCCGGCGTACCTGGGCTGACGGGACCGGCGCGGCGGCCGGGCGGACGGGGCCGGCCGGGCCGGGTGGTCCCGCGCGGAACTCGGAGCGTAGGGTCCACGTCGAGCACTATGAGTGGCCGCTCAGCGCCGGGCCGCCACGACGACTGACCGGGGGAGCAGGAACAGTGAGGCAACGAGGGCCCGATCGAGGGCTGTCGCCGGAACGCGTGCCCAGCGACTCGTGGCCGGCGCTGCACGGCAGACCCGTGCTGCGCCGCACCGTCGCGATCGGGCTGGTGGTCTTCGTGTCGGTGCTGGCCGCCCTGGCCGTCCGGGGCGTCAACGCCCTCACCGTCGGCCGCGGCGCCGTCGAGACCGACCGCGACCGGGCCGAACTGCTGGCCGGCCTCCACCCCTCCCAGCACCCGGGCGCGGGCCGCTACTACGTCCCGGTCGGCGCCGTCTACACGCGCACCCCGGACGGCCTGCCCGTCGCCTACCTGCACTACCGGCTGGCCGGCGGGCGCGAGGTCGGCATCGGCGACTTCCTGCGCACCTACGACCTGGCCGCCCCCGGGGCCCTCGCCCCGCTGCCCGCCGACCTCGCCGAGGCCCTCGGCGGCGACGAACCGGCCCAGGCGCACGAGGTCGGCGTGCCCGACCCGTCCGCCTCGCCGTCCCCGTCCGCCTCCCCGTCCGCCTCCCCGTCGCCGACGTCGACGCCGTCCCCCTCCGCCCTCCCCGACGAGACCCCCGCCCCCACCGCGGAGCCCGAGCCCACCCCCTCGGAACCCGCCGAACACGTCGCCCCGGTCGCCGACCCCACCCCCGCCCCCGAGGACACCCCCTCGCCCACCCCGACCCCCACCGCCGACCCCACCCCCACCGTCAACCCCGCCGTCACCCCCACCCGCGCCCGCCGCATCTACGTCGCCCCCGACCCCGTCGGCCTCCCCGGCGCCGCCGACATCTACGTCCGCGCCACCGGCTGATCGCCTGCTGGCGTACGGTGGCTGCTGTACCTCGAAGGAGCCTGCAGAGAGGGAGAAGCCGTGATCACCCATGACCGGCCGCAAATGAGCCTTGAGGCGTTCGAGTCCATCGCCGAGGCCGCAGCGCTCCAAGACATCGCGCTCGAGTTCATCGACGGTGAAATCGGAGTCAAGCCCGTGCCCGACGGCGACCACGGTCAGATCATTGCGTGGCTTCAGCGGATCTGCCTGCAGCAGCGCCCCGACCTCTGGCTCTTCGCCGAACAAGGGCTGCGCATCCCGTCCTACGAGAACGGCGACGCGCGCCCGGACGGCACCCTCGCGCCGGCGGAGTACTTCGCGGGCCAGGGCGAGTGGGCCGACGCGGGCGGCGTCCTGCTGGTCGCCGAGGTCACGTCGTTCGACCGGCGGGCCGACGAACGCGACCGCGTCAAGAAGCCCCGGGCGTACGCGGAGAGCGGTATCCCCGGCTACCTGCTGGTCGACCGCGACAGCGACACCGTGACCGTCCACAGCGAGCCGGTCAAGGGCCGCTACCGCGAGATCCGGAGCTACGACTACGGGGAGCGGGTGGAACTTCCCGGCCTGGGCGTCGTCCTGGACACCGAGGTCCTCAAGAACTACAGCCGCTGAGCCAACCCCTACGACGAGTCGTAGGGCGCCGCCGCGGTCGTCCGCCGGGACGGCGTGGCCGACCGGGACGAGCTCACCGTCCGCCGCCTGGAGGCCCGGGACCCCGGGGCCTCCCGCGCGGGAGGGCCCGGCCGCCACCGGATAGGGTCGCTGCGCGGGCCGATGTGCGGTGCGCGGATGGACCCGAAGGAGCTGACGTGGGCGAGGCGGCCTCCCCCGAGACCGGTGCCGACACCGTGGACCCCCGCCGGGGCGCGGCGCTCGCGGCACGCTGGTGGAAGTGGGCGCTGTCCGCCCCGATGGAGCGCAGCCCGGTCGCCGACACCACCGGCGAGTTCGCCGGCTGGCGGCAGCCCTCCGACGTCTGGTTCCTCGCCGGCACCTACGGCGGCCGCGTCGTGCGCCGCTGCCCGATCGCCGCCGGGAAGCCGGTCTTCTTCCCGGTCTTCAACACCCAGCGCATCGCCCTCGGCCTCTCCTCCGCACCGTGGCGCGTCGAGGCCTCCGCGGCCGAGGCGACCCTCAACGGCGTCCCCCTGAAGGTGCACGAGTTCGCCTCCAAGCGCTTCCTGGCCACCGGCATCCCGCGCGTCGCCTGGGGCCTGTGGTGCGCCCTCGACCCGCTGGCCCCCGGCCAGTACGTGCTCTCCATCAAGGCCGACGCGGGCGGCTTCGCGGTCGACACCACCTACCACCTGGACGCCGTCGAGTTCTGACCCGCGCCGCCGCCCGGCTCACAGCGCCGCGAGCAGCTCGCGCAGCGGCGCCGGCTCCCGCCCGGCGTCCAGCGCCCCGACCAGCAGATGCCCGTAACGGATCTTCCGCCCCTTCTTCGTCCCCAGGAACCGCCGCAACTGCCGCTCCGGCACCCCGCCCTGGTGTGCGGGCTGCCGGACGAAGGTCTGCCAGGCGGGCAGGTCGCCCTCGGCCTCGACGATCTCCTCCACCCCCGCCACGCCCAACGCGCGGATCAGCTCCTCCTCGAGGTCCGACACGCACACGAAGAAGCCCTCGCCCGGCGCACCCGCCCGCTCCAACCCCCGCTGGTAGAAGCCCTGTTCGTTCTCGTCGCAGAGCCCGGCCAGCCGCAGCCCCAGTCCGGGCGGCCCGAGCAGGCCCGCATAGCGGGCGACGTTCATCGCCCCGCCCATCGAGACGACGCACACCCCCTCGGCGGCCAGGTCCCGGCCCCGGCGCGCGGCCAGCGTCTCGACGGCCGCGAGGTCGCTCGGCCCCTCCACCAGCACCGCCGTCCGCACCCCCAGCCGCCCGGCGAGCTCCCCCGCCGCCCCGCCGGGACCACCCGCCGCCCAGTCCGTGACCGCGTCCCGGAACGCCTCCATGTCCACCATGGGGCCGATTCTGCCCTCGTCCGAGCCGCCCGGCCCGCCATTTTCCCCTCCCTCGCCGCCGCTGCGCCCCACCGCGTCAGCGACGGCTGAGGTAGGTGAGGACGGCGAGGACGCGCCGGTGGCCGCTGTCGGCGGGGGAGAGGCCGAGCTTGGCGAAGATGTTGCCGATGTGCTTGTGGACGGCGTTCTCGGTGATGACGAGCCGGGCCGCGAGCGTCGCGTTGTCCTTCCCCTCCGCCATCAGGGACAGGACTTCGCGTTCGCGCGGGGTGAGGGCGGCGATCGGGTCGTGGGCGGGGCGGGTGAGGAGCTGGCCGATCACCTCGGGGTCCATGACGGTGCCGCCGGCGGCGACCCGCCGCAGCGCGTCGATGAACTCGCTCACCCGGCTCACCCGGTCCTTGAGCAGGTAGCCGACGCCGCCGCGGCCGTCGGAGACCAGCTCGCCGGCGTACTGCTGCTCGACGTACTGGGAGAGGACGAGCACGGGCAGGCCGGGGTGGAGGCGGCGGACGTGGATGGCGGCGTGGATGCCCTCGTCGCGGAAGGACGGCGGCAGCCGGACGTCGACGATGGTGACGTCCGGGCGGTGTTCGGCGACGGCGTCGACGAAGCCGGGGGCGTCCTCGGCGATCGCGGCGACGTGGAAGCCGGCGGCGGTCAGCAGGAGTTCCAGCCCGCTGGAGAGCAGGACGTTGTCCTCGGCGATCACGACCCGCACGGCAGGCTCACGGTGATCGTGGTCGGGCCGCCGCCGGGGCTGTGGAGGTGGACGGTGCCGTCGAGCGCCAGGACGCGCTGGCGGATTCCGGCGATTCCGGTGCCCAGCGCCTCGTCCGCGCCGCCGACTCCGTCGTCGGCGACCCCGATCGACAGCCGGTCGCCGTCGCGGGCCACCCGGACGGTGGTCCGGGTGGCCCGGCTGTGCTTGGCGGCGTTGGTGAGCGCCTCGGAGACCGTGAAGTACGCCACCGTCTCGACCGCGGCGGGGATCGTGCCGAGGCCGCCGATGTCGAGGGTGGTGTCGATCGCGGACCGGGCCCCCAGGGCGGTCAGCGCCCCGGTGAGGCCGCGGTCGGCGAGGATCGGCGGATAGATCGTCCGGATCACCGCCCGCAGTTCCGCCATGGCCTCCTCGGTGCTCTCGTGCGCCTCCTCCAGGAGCCTGGCCAGCATCACCGGGTCCTCGCCCTGCACCTGACGGGCCAGGCCCAGCCGCATCGCGATGGCCACCAGCCGGGCCTGGGTGCCGTCGTGCAGGTCGCGTTCGATCCGGCGCAGTTCCAGGCCGTGCGCGTTCATGGCTCCGGCCCGGCTCTCGGTCAGCGTCTCCACCCGCCGCGCCAGTCGCGCGGCGGCCGAGGGGGACAGCAGCGCCACACAGGTCCGGGCGTGCAGGCGTGCCAGCAGGGGGACCAGCCAGACGGTCAGGGCCGCGAAGGCGAGGAACTGCGCGGTCCCCAGGGTCAGCGCCGTGCCCCACCCGGTCAGCGGGACCCCGGCGCCGAAGCCGCCCGCGCGGGTACCGGCGGGCAGCGCCCACCAGAGCGGCACCGTGACGGCCGTGGTCACCGCGTTGCCCGCGCACAGCACCGCGACCAGCCCGAACGCGGGCCCGCTCACGACGCAGGCGCCGAGCCACCCGAGCACCCGCCACGCGCCGACCCGGACGGGCCCCGAACCCGGCTCGCGCAGCAGCCGCTCGGCGCGGCGACGGTGCCAGGACGCCCACGCGCGCGCCGTCCTCGGCACGACGACGAGGACGGGCAGCGCGGCCAGGGCGACCGCGGCGGTCGCCAGGCTTCCCAGGAGATAGCCCAGCGCGCGCCACAACGCCGAAAGCCGACCCGGCCCATGATGGTTCATTCGGGCAAGTCTGAGCCATCGCGAACGGCCCGGCACTACAGCCCGCCACCCTCTTTTCCCGCCCGTGGGCGGTAGCGCCTGTGCACCCCGGCCGGACCTACGGTCGACGACCATGACGATCCGATCCCTCACGCGGAGCCTGGCCCTGGCCGCCATCGTGACCGCGACCCTCTCCACCACCGTGCCCGGCGCGACGGCCGCCGAGCGGCCGCAGGCACGCCTCCAACGCGACGCCGACGCGATCACCGCCCTCGGCGTGACGGGCGTGCAGGCCCGCCTGGCCACCTCCGACGGCGGGAACGTGACCGCCGTCAGCGGCGTCGCCGACCTGACGGACCCGCGGCCGGTCTCCGCGGACGGCCACTTCCGGATCGCCAGCGTCACCAAGTCCTTCGTGGCCACCGTGGTCCTGCAACTCGTCGGCGACGGCAGGCTCTCGCTGGACGATTCGGTCGAGCGGTGGCTGCCCGGCGTGGTGTCCGGGAACGGCAACGACGGCGGCGCGATCACCGTCCGCCACCTGCTCCAGCACACCGGCGGCCTCCACGACGACTACCCGGACTACATCTCGGCGGACGACTTCCGGCAGCACCGGTACGACAGCTACACGCCCGAGCAGACCGTCGCCCGGGCGATGGGCCACCGCCCGGACTTCCGTCCCGGTGAGCACTGGAGCTACGGCAACACCGGCTACGTGCTGCTCGGCATGATCATCGAGCGGGTCACCGGGCAGCCCTGGCACGCGGAGGTCCGGGACCGGATCGTCCGGCCGCTCGGCCTCGACCACACCTTCTGGCCGGGGACGTCCCCCACGCTGCCCCGGCCGCACGCGCGGACCTACCAGAGCTTCAAGGCCGGCGAGCCGGCGGTGGACGTCACCGAGCAGGTCGGCCCGGGCACCAACGGGGAGGCCGGCCTCGTCTCCACCACCGCCGACCTCGACCGGTTCTTCGGCGCCCTGCTCGGCGGCCGGCTCCTGCCGCCGGCGCAGCTGGCGCAGATGAAGAGGACCGTCCCGGTGAGCAAGGAGTTCAGGAAGCTCATGCCGCGCGCCCGGGACGGTCTGGGGCTCTTCTCGCGCCCGCTCTCCTGCGGCGGGAGGTACTGGGGCCACGAGGGCGGCGACGCGGGCTGGATCACCGCCTCCGCCGTCACCGCCGACGGCCGGCGCAGCGTCACGGTCTCGTTGTCGGGCGTCCACGCCCCCTCCGAGGACGACGTCCTGCGCGTGGAGCAGGCCATGAGCAGGCTCGTCGACGACGCCCTGTGCGGGCGTCCGGCCACGCGCTCGTAGCCCGGGGGGCGGAGTAGGAAGTCGGCGGGGCCGACTTCCTACTCCGCGCTCGTCGTTCCTGCCGTTCCTGCCGTTCCCGCCGTGACGCGGTCGAGTTCGGCGGCCGGGTACGGCGTCAGCTTGCTCTCGGTGAGGAGCCGGCGCTGGAAGCCGTCCAGGACGACGGCGGTCCGGGCGTGCCGGTCGACGACGGCCGCGACCTCCGGGGGGACGCCGTCGGGCCGCCGGCCCGCGAGCCACTGCTCCAGGAAGGCGGCCGCCCCCGTGTCGCCCCGGTAGCGGCTGAGGAGGTGGTGGCGGAGCAGGTGGGCCGCGGTGTAGTCGCGGTCGTAGGCCCGGTGGTGGGCGAGGAACCGCCGTTCCTCCGGCGAGAGTTCGAAGTCCTCGCTCAGGGCGAGCCCGAAGTCCGCGAAGTAGATCCGCGAGCCGTCCGTGAGGAGGTTGTCGAAGTGGGCGTCGAAGTGCACGAGCCCGCGCGAGCGCATGAACGCCGCGCCCCGCGCCACGGCCTCCTCCGCCCACCCGTACGGGGCCGCGTCCCGGTCCAGGTGGGCGGCGAGCGTCTGCGGCACGTGCTCCAGGAAGAGCACCAGACTGTGCGCGGCCCGGCCGATGGCCTCCAGCCGCGCGCGTACGGCGGGGGAGCCCTCCCAGTGGGCGACGGCGCCGTCGACGCCGCCGAGGAAGTCCGTGAAGCCCTCGGGTGCGGTGTCGGGCAGGACGCGCCAGTGGTACATCAGCGGGAAGCCGTCGTACGCCCCGTCCAGGACCCAGTGGGTGGTCATGGTGTGGACGGCCAGCTCCCGCCAGGCGCCGAACCCGGCCGAGCCGATCCCGTACTGGTAGAAGACGGGCAGGCCGAAGAGGTTCGCCGTGGAGCGGACGTGCTCCGGCCGGAGTTCGAGGTCCGTCAGCGGCACCTTCTTGACGAACACCCGCGTCCCGTCGACCTCCAGGGCCGCCGACGTCCCCCCGATGCCGGACCCGAGCCGGGGAGCGGACGCCACGACCTCCCCGAGCCGCCGGTCGCTCAGCAGCGACAGCCGGCCCGCCACGGCCCCGTGGGCGGCGAGCCGGGCCGGGTCCGGCGCCCCTTCGACGTGACGCATCGCCAACTCCTCGCTCGGTGACCGTCCCACCGTAGGCGATGCCGTCCCGGCCGGCGGACCGTTCAGGGCGGTGGAGCGCCGGTGAGCCGGGCGGCGTACTCGTCCGTGAGGGCGGCGCAGGTGCACCAGTCGCCCGTGCACGGGGTGCCGGCCTCGGCGCCGTACGGGCCGAGGCCGGCCATGAGACGGAGCACCTCCGTACGCTCCGGTGCGCCCAGGACGGGGCGCGCGCCCCGGCCCGACAGCCGCCAGGTGGCCGGGGCTTCCTCCAGGTCGCAGCGGACCTCGCCGTCGATGAACAGGGTGTAGAGCGGATGGTCGGGGAAGCCGTTGAGCCGCAGGACCCACCACCGCCCGCCGACCCGGGCGGCATGGGGAAAGGCCCCCGAGTCTGTTTCGTGCCAAGGGACTTGGGCGGGCAGCGTGCCGTGCTCCATGCCCCCATTCTGCCCGCCTCCGGCACCCGCCGGACCCCTACGGCCGGAGGCGGGCGAAGCGGTGGAGGACGGGGGACAGGTAGTCGGCGTGCGGGCCGGGCAGGCCCGGCAGGTCGGCGGGGGAGCGGACGAAGGCCAGCTCGACCAGTTCCCGTTCGGGCGGCGCGAGGGCACCGAAGCGCTCGCGCAGCACCGGCTCGGGCAGCGGCGGGGCGAGGAAGAGCACGCCGACGCTGCCGTACCGGCCCCGGGTGACCGCCCAGAGCGCCAACTCGCCCGGGGTGGCGGCCACTCCGGTCTCCTCGGCCAGCTCCCGGACGGCGTTGCGGCGCAGGGCGGCGAGGTCGAGGCGCTCGCCGTCGGGCGGGGGTTCGACGCCGCCGCCGGGCGGTTGCCAGCGTCCGGGCGCGGCCGTGGAGGGGGACATCCGGCCGACGAGCAGGCGGCCGTCGTCGGTCGGTTGGAGGACGCTGACCGAGAGGGAGGCGGTGGGGGCGGTGGAGCTGGTGACGCGGCGGAGCGCGTAGTGGCGGTACGTCATGTGGAACCAGAACACGTGGAGCTCGCCGGGGCGCGGCCACGAGGTGCCCGCGCACGCGACCACCGGGCCGTCGAAGAGCGTGGGATTGGCCAGGACCATCTCCGCCCAGGCGCGGTCCCGTTCCCGCCGCTCCTCGGCGGTCAGGCGGGGGGCGGGCACTTCGACGAGCCGGATGCGGCGGACGCCGAGCACCTCGGCGGGCGGCGGGAGGAGCGGCACGGGTGTCTCGGGCATCCGCCCATGGAAGCAGGAACGGGCCCTGCGGGTCAGGTCGGCGCGACGGGAGGTGTCGGGGAGCCGTAGGTCCGGTCGGAGGCGGTCGTCACCCAGAGCGGGAACTGGTCGAGCGGGATCGGCGGGGAGGCGGCGACGTCGGGGCGCAGCACGGCCGGAGGGAAGAAGGCGACCCGGCAGCGGTGGCAGAGCCAGGCGGCCTGCCAGACGAAGTGGTGGCGCTGCCAAAGGGCTTGCTGAGCGGGGAGGGTCTCGGTGAAGCGGCGGCGCTGGCCCTTGCGGGAGACGGCGTGCAGGACCACCGCTATGAGGAGGAGCAGGAAGGGGATCAGGAACGGGCCGATGAGGTAGCCGGCCACGTAGGCGGGCTCTGCGCCGTCGAGCTGCTCGGCGTCACGGTTGCCGAGCAGGGAGAGGACGGCGAGCAGGGTGAAGACGCCGGCGAGCGCGTAGCAGGTGATCGTGCCGCCGTTCAGCCGGAGCCGGCCCGGCTGCGGTGCGGGCGGCGGGAGGAGCTGGACGCGGGCCACCTCGTCGAGCGGCGGCCGGGCGGCGGGCGCGAGGGCGTGCGGGACGGCGACGGACTGGTCCGAGGCGGAGCACTGCGGACAGGTGGCGCTCATCGGGCGGTCGGCTCCTGGGGCGCGGGCGAACGGGGCGTGCGAAGTACAGCACAGGAGCCGCGCGGACCGCCTCCGATTAGAGGAGGTCGAACTCGTCGGCCTTGACGGCGGTGACGAAGGCGCGCCAGGCGTCGGCGGGGAAGAGCAGGGCGGGACCGGCCGGGTCCTTGGAGTCGCGGACGGGGACGACGCCGGGGTGGCCGTCGGCGACTTCGAGGCACTGACCGCCGTTGCTGCTGTAGGTGCTCCTGCGCCAGTGGGTACCGGACATCGTCGCGGACTCCTTCCGTGGACTCCCGGTCCACGGTAGGTGGTCGGAAACGCGGGGGACAGGGCGCGTACGGATGGGATACGACTGTCCGGTGAAGTTGAGCACCACAGTCCACCGGGTCCGGCACGGTGGCGAGGAGTACCGGGTGGTGAAGGCGGGCTCCCGGTCGGGGCGCGCCGTGCTGTACGACCACGGCTGGTCGCTGGACATGTACGTGGACCGGACGGCGGCGGAGAGCCTGGCGGCGGCGGTGGGGCTGGCCGCGCGGTCGCGACGGTCGCTGGTGTACCTGCCGCTGAAGGCGGGGCGCGAGGGGCCGAAGGGGATCGGCGAGTGGCGGCGGTCGCCGGTGGCGTTGGACCTGGTGCTGGTGCAGCACAGCCTGGGGTTCCCCCCGTCGCGGTGGAAGGCGGTGCGGGGGCGGTTGGGCGCGGGGAGGCCGCACACCGCGGAGATCCCGGAGACCGACTTTCGGAAGTACGAGGAACTCGACCACGAGCCGAGGCACCACGCGGGCTGGCGCGACGAGCTGCGGTTCGGATTCGCGGCGGAGACGCTCTTCCTGACCGGCAGCGCCGAGGCGCTCCGGACCACCGGCTCGCTGGTGCACTCCCTGGTGACGGACGGCCCGGCCCGCGCCCTGGAGTACCCGGGCTCGCACGACTGCGTCACGCTGGACGACGACGGCCCCAGGTTCGGCCGCCCGCAGCGGCGGAGGACCGGCCCGGGCACCCTGCACATCGCGTACGCCCACGGCTGGAAGGCGGAGTGAGCAGCCGGCCCCCGACCGGCAAGTCCGGTCGGGGGCCGCGGAGGACGGGCGATGGCGCTGCCGTTCAGCGGAACGGCAGCGCCTGGGTGCTGCCGCCCGCCAGCACGCGCCGGTAGGCGTCCTCTTCATCGAGCGGGCGGTACGCCATCACGGGGTCGCCGGCGCGCACCAGGGCGGTCGCGCAGTCGAGACACCATGGTTTCGGCGGCTGCACGTCGAGATCCTCGATCACCGCCGGAGTGGTGCGGCACTCGGCACAAACAGCCATGGCGTCCTCGCGGCTCTCAGGACCAGGTCGAGCCGCACTGGGTGCAGCCCCACCGGCCGTCCATCGTCTGGAACGTGGACGTCGACCCGCACACCGGGCAGGTGCGGGCGCTCGCCTCACGCTCCCTGTCACGAAGAGTATCGGTCTCGGGCTTCGCGGTGGGCTGGGTCCGGGAAACGGGCCTGGCGAGCAGAACCGAGCTCATGGGGATCTCCTCGGGTTGAGGTGATGCAGGGAGTGCGCCGGCCGGGCACCACCAGACAACCCGGCTGCTGGTCCGACCGGGGGATTCCGGGTGCGCTGCGCAAGCCCTGTGCGTGCCACGCATACGCCATGCGCGCCCTCCCCTGGGGCCTCGGTCGGCCAGTAGCGTGACCGACCGAACCAGCTCACGTAGTTGGAGGTCGCGACGTTGTCGACGTTGGAGCCTCGCCGGCTCGGGACGGTCATCAGGGCCGCTCGTGCGGCGCATCGAATGACTCAGGTGCAGCTGGGCCGGAGATGTGGGTACTCGGCGTCGGCGATCAGCCGTGTCGAGGCCGGCCTGCTACGCCCTGCCGAGCGAACGCTCGCACTCATGGCCGAGGCCCTCGATCTCTTGCCAAGCGCCGTCGGACTGGAACGACCGGATACGCTGGAATCCGATGTGACGCTCGGTCAGGAGGGTGCGATGCTCCGCAGAGAGCTGCTCGCGGCAGGCGTGGCTGCTGCTGGGGTCTCGATGCTTCCGTCACCTGCCGGTGCGGCTCAGCAGGATCCGGCCACGCGGATTCTCGGCGCACTCTACGAGCCGAAGGACACTGAGCCTGTCGCGGGTCGACAACTGGAGGTTCTGCTCCATGAGGCGCGTGACCATTTCACCGCCGCGCGCTACCAGGCTCTCGGCGCAGTGCTTCCGAACTTGCTGGGGGCTACGGAGGCCACCCGGGACTCCCTGATCGGCCGGGCTCGCGAAGAGGCACACGGGTATGTCGCGCGTGCCTGGGTCCTGGCCACCGAGTTGGCGGTCAAGTCCCATGCGGATGTCGCCTGGGCCACCGCTGATCGGGCCCTGGCGGCGGCCCAGGCAAGTGGCGATCCGGTGATCCGCAGTGAGGCGGCGCGCGTCCTGGCGATCACGATGCGGCGTGCCGGTCGGCCGGCCGCTGCGGTGGACCTTCTGCGTCGTAGCGCCGATTCTCTTGCGGGTGACCGAACGGCCGAGTCGCAGGCCGTGGGCGCGACGCTCCTGCTGACGGCCGCATACACGGCGGCCTGCGGACAGCGTCGTAGTGACGCCCTCGACCTGATGGCCGGCGCGGAGAGCGCGACGGCTCGCCTTGCCGCAGACCGCCGTGCCCCGCAGGGGCGGCTGTTCACTGTGGACGCCACCGAATCGCAGGTTGCCCTCTACTGGATCGGGGTCCACAACGCGCTGGGCACGCCCGACCAGGGCGTTCCACACGCCACTGGCATTGCTCCGCAACAACTGCCCTCTGCCGAGCGGCGTGCGCGGTTCGGTACGGACAGCGCGCGAATGTGGCATCGCCTGGGCGACCACCGTCGGACCTTCGCCGCACTGCGGTTCGTCGAGCACGTGGCGCCGGAGGAACTGCGCCGACCGGCGCTGAGGGCGCTCACCGCTGACCTCCTCTACGCCCCGGCGGTACTTCCCGGAGTCCGCGAGTTCGCCCGGCGGACCGGCGCTGTCTGACACGAGGTCCGGTTCAGATGATGCCGAACTCGCCGGCCTGGACGGCGGTGACGAAGGATCGCCAGGCGGAGGTGGGGAAGACGAGGGCAGGCCCCTGGGGGTCTTTGGAATCGCGGACGGGGACGATGCCCGGGAAGTCGGCAGTAATTTCCATGCACTCACCGCCCTGGCCGCTGTACGTGCTCTTGCGCCACCGAGCGCTGGCGAGGTCAAGGTGCTGCATGGCTCTCAAATTCCTTCCGTACTGCTCTGATCAGCTCCAGTGAGCCGGCTCGGGACAGGGATTCGACCTGCAGTCGATCGTAGTCCCTGGCCCAGGCTGACAGTATCTGGGCGTCACGCTCCAGGAAGCCTGTTTTGTGGCTCTCCGTGTAACCCAGCATCTTGCCGTTCGTCATGGTCAGCAGGTTCACCGGATGAACGAAGGGTCTGTCCTCCCCAAGATGGAGCGGGGCCACCTGGAGGGTCACGTTGGGTTGTTGAGCCAGCTCCTCCAGAAACTGAAGCTGCCTGATCATGACAGCTCGGCCACCGATCGGTCGTCGTAGGTTCCACTCGTCAAGCACAGCCTGGATGAAAGGGGGAGGTGTCCGCTTCAGTGTGGCTTGGCGGTTCAACAGGAACTTCACGCGTGCCTCTGCTTGCTGCGAAGTAGCTGCACCGCGCCTGACCGAGGCCAACTCGTATGCCGCGGCATACTCCTGCGTCTGTAGCAGACCGGTGATCAGGCCCAGGTGGAACAGGCGGATGGTTACCGCTTTGGCTTCCTGTACGACGTACTCCGGGAGCCCTTCCTTGAGGACAACATGCTCAAGTTGGTCGAGCATCAGCTCGATGGTGCCCCCGGTGTCGAGCGCACGGTCGACTTCCTGTGCCAGACGTCGGCTCGGAGGTTCTACCCCTCGTTCAATTCGCGAGATGTAGGACGCCGAGAACCTGGTGATCTCGCCGAGCTGAGGCTGTGTGAGACCTCTCGCCTTGTTTAACCTGCGAATTTGAACGCCGATGGGGGAAACGGGGATGATGCCGGATCGAGTTTGCGCTCGTTCATGGTGGCTCCAACTGAACCCAGGACAGATTCGCCATTTCCTCGGCTTCCAATCGTAGCCGCGATCACCTCGCCATGGACACGGGTCGTAGTGATCCCTATGCACAGCGCAACCAGGAGCCCCCATGCCCAGCCGCCCCCGCATGCCCGTCCACACCCCCGTCGTCGGCGAGGTCGTCCGCGACCTCGGGCACCGGGACTTCGCCGGAAACCCCGTCGAAGGCGTCTACATGGACACCCTCGCCGGGCTCGCCTACCTCCGTCACGAGCGCGGCGGCTGCGAGTGGACCACCAAGCCCGAGCACATCCAGGCCCTCACCACGCCCCGCTTCCTCACCGTCCAGCACCCCAGCCGGCCCCGCACCGCCGACGTGGCGTGAACCGCCCCCGCAAGCTGGTCGCCACCGCCCTCGGCGTCCCCGCCCTCAGCACCCTCGCCGCCGCACTCGTCTGCTGGCCGATCCACGACGGGCCCCTCGGCCCGCAACTCATCACCTCCCCACCACCCTCACCAACCCGCCCCGCCGCCGACTCGGCCACCAGGCCCTCATCCTCAACCGCGACGACGCCATCCTCCTCGTCGGCACCGCCTACCGATCCGGCCTCATGCTCCCCGGCGGCAGCGCCGAAGCCAACGAACTCCCCCACCTCGCCGCCCGCCGCCACACCGAAACCGACACCGGCCTCGTCCTCCCCCTCCGACACATCCTCGCCACCGACTACATCGACGCCAAGCACCTCCCCGAAGGCGTCAACTTCGTCTACTGGGGCGGCCGCCTCACCCCCGCCCAGGAAAGCATCGTCGCCCGCCACCGCCCCCCGCACACCATCACCGCCGTCCACTGGCTCCACGCCACCCAACTCCCCGACGCCATGCCCCCCGAACAGCACCACCGCATCACCCACGCCCTCGCTGCCCTCGCCCGCGGCGCCCACCTCCCCCTCCTCCTCCGCGGCACCCCCGCCGAATAGCCACAGCACGCTCCGGGCGACGGCCTGCGCCACCTGGCGCAGGCCGTCGCCGAGTCGGCACTTCTGGAGGCTCTGAGAAGTTTCTCCACGGGCGTTTCGGAGGGAAGTTGGGAGTCCGGAGTGAAGATCTCCAAAGCCAGGGCTATCGATCTCATTGCATCTCGGCTGGCCGAGGACCGTGGCGAGGGACCTGAGCTGGCGATTCTCGGGGTGAGCGAGACCCCTGTCGGATGGTTGGTGGGCTGGAACTCGGCCAGGTACAAGCTGAACCATGCGCTTGAGGACTTCTTGGTGGGCTGTTGCCCGTACCTCGTCGACGGGGATGACGGAAGCATCTACGTGATCCCCGGGGAGACCCTCCGGACCAGCGAGTGGCAGACCATGTTCCTCGCGCAGTACAAGGGGGTTCCGCTGCCGGACGTTCTGCTTGAAACCACACGCTTGCAGTTCCGGAAGAGTGGCCGCATCCCCGCGATGCGCCATCTGCGTCGCAACGCACCCATGCTCGGTCTCTCGCAGGCGGACCAATACGTGCACGCGATCCAGCGAGGGGCCCGCCCGCCGGAGGAGCTGGTACTGCTGACGCGTGTGCCCGAGAAGTGCCCTCCGCTCCCGATTCGGAGACTTACGGGGCCGGCCGTGTGAGTCCGGCGCGCCCGGGGCCCGGAACCGAGCGGTTCCGGGCTCCGGGGATGTCCTGCGCGTCGACGTTCTGGGTCTGGGACGTGTCGGCCGACGGCTTGCCGTCGGACAGGCGCGTCAGAGCCGGGCGTCCGCCCCCGCCGGGCCGTCCTCCGTCGCGCCGTGCAGGATCCGGCGGGCCTCCTCGGCCGACGCCGACGGGGTGTCGCCGCCGCGCCGGGCCACCTCGGCCAGGGCCGCGCGGTGGGCCGTCTCGTGGGCGCGGGCCGGGTCCGTCGCGGTGTCCGGGATCACGCCGGTGCCCTCCCAGTTGGCGCCCGACACCGGGTTGATCGAGCGGGCGGTCGGGATGGTGGCCTCCAGGTGGGGGTGGAGCGTGAAGCCCCGGCGCGGGTTGGCGCCGCCGCCGGACGCCTCGCCGACCACCACGGCGCGGCCGCGCTGCTGGAGGTCGTACGCGAGTGCCTCGCCGCCCGAGAAGGTGGCCTTGCTGATCAGCACGTAGAGCGGCTTGCTGCCGCCGAAGCGCGGGCCGGGCGCCATCGCCGGGGTCCAGAACTGCTGCTCGGCGTCCGTCTCGCGGTCGTAGAGGGAGCTGAGGTGCGTCGGTTCGTCGAAGAGGTGGCCGCCGATGTGGGCGGTCGTGTACGGGTGGCCGCCGACGCACTCGCGCAGGTCCAGGATCAGCGCCTCGGCCCGGGCGACCAGGGTGAGCGCGGCGTTCAGCGCCTCGCCGGCCATGTCGAGCGGGAAGAGGATCGGCGCGAGCTTCAGCAGGGCGACGCCGCCCGCCAGGCGCTCGATCCGGGGCACGCCGCCGAGCGAGAGGTCGGCGGATCGCGTCAGTTCGGCGAGGAGGGCGCCGTCCTCCTGCTCCGCCGGGATCGGCTCCGGGTGGAACTTCAGTCGCAGGTGGCGGTCGCCGTTGACGGACTGGAGGTCCTCGGTGACCAGCCGGCCGAGCGTCCGGGCGTCCTCGGCCTGCCGGTAGCGGCCCTGGGCGTGTGCCTCGTCGAGGCGGGCGGCGATCCGGGCGCCGATCTCGGGGAAGACGTACAGCTCGGTCGCGAGCCGACCGGCCTCGGTGACGATCCCGGTGATCTCGGCCGACTGGAGCTGCGTCATGTGCCGTCCCCTGCTGCTGGTGGTCGATCAGGTAGGGGTCAGTGGAGCACGCGGCTTGCGAAAGCGTCAAGAAAATTGGACGCTTTACGCATGGAGGATCAGACCCAGGATCAGACCCAGGATCAGGCCCAGGACCAGGACCAGGAACTCACCGTCGAGAGCCCGCAGCAGTTCAAGGCGCTCTCCCACCCGCTGCGCCAGCGGCTGCTGCTGGCGCTCGGCGGGCAGCCCGCCACGGCCGGCCGGCTGGCGGCGGCGCTGGACAGCCGGAAGAGCACGGTGGCCCACCACCTCAAGGTGCTGCAGGACGCCGGCGTCGTCCGCATCGTGGAGACCCGGAAGGTGCGCGGCGGCAGCGAGCACCTCTACCGGCGCACCGCCCGGCGGATCACGGTGGCCGGACGGGACGCCGGCCCGACCACCGCCCTGCTCGGGGCGGTGGCCGAGGAGTGCGTCAAGGCGCCGCAGGACCCGCTGCTGGTGCTGCGGCACCTCCGGCTGACCGCCGACCAGGCCGCCCGCCTCGGCGCCGCCCTCCAGGCCCTGGTGGACGAGGCCGCCGAGGCCCCGGAGGGCGAGCCGGTGCACGGTGTGCTGGTGGCGCTCTACGAGCAGGCGGCCGGACCGAACTGAGCGCCAGGACTCAGCGGCAGAACTCGGCCTCCGCGAGGGCGCGCTCGCCCTCGGCCCAGTCGGCGTTGGTGTTGAACGCCGCCGCGTGCCGCCCGTCGCGCGTGGTCAGCGCCACCGTCGACGAGCCGTGGATGCCGCCCGTGTGGCCCCAGAGGGTGACCCCGCAGCTGAGCTTCACGCTGCCGATGCCCAGCCCGGGGCCGCCGGCGGCGGGGACCATCTCGTCCAACTCGGCCCGCGGCAGCAGCTGTCCGCGCATCAGGGCGGAGTAGAAGCGGGTCAGGTCGGCGGTCGTGGAGATCATCTCCCCGGCCGCCCCGCCCCACGAGGGGTTGAGCTCGGTGGTCTCCAGCGGCGTCGCGGAGCCGCCGAACAGCTTGGAGTAGCCGAGCGCGTGCGGCCGGGGCAGGTCGGCGGCGGTGCCGGGCAGGGTCGTGGCGGAGAGGCCGAGCGGCCGGATGATCCGCCGCTCGATCGCCTCGCCGTACGGGTGCCCGGTCACCTTGGCGATGATCATCCCGGCCAGCACGAAGTTGGTGTTGGAGTACGAGCGGGACGTTCCCGGCGCGAACAGCGGCGGGTGGGAGACCGCCGTCCGCACCAGGTCCTCGGGCCGGTACGTGTCGTAGCGGTGGACCAGGAAGTCCGGACTCGCCAGCCGCTGGATCATCGCCGGATCCTCCTCGTAGGAGAACAGTCCGCTGGTGTGTCCCAGCAGCTGCCGGATCGTGATCGCCGAACCGTCGTTCCCGTTGCCCTGCACCACGCCCGGCAGCCACTTCTCCACCGAGTCGTCCAGGGAGAGCCGCCCCTCGGCCCGGAGTTGGAGCACCACGGTCGCGGTGAAGGTCTTCGTCAGACTCCCGATCCGGAACCGCTCCCGGGGGGACCGGGGCTGCCCGGTCGTGGTGTCGGCCGCCCCGACGGCCGCCGACCAACTGCCGCCGTCCTCGCGGACGCCGGCTATCGTCCCGGGCAGGCCCTCGGCCCGGACGAGCTCCGCCATCGCGGCCCTGGTCGCCCCGTGGACGCCGTCGCCGTGCCCTCCCTGGGCGCCGGCCGCCGCGGCCGACGTCACCGTGCCCGTCGTCACCGCGGCGGCCACCGCCACCGCACCGAACCCGCGCCGAAGCGCCTTCCGCCGAGCCATACCGACCTCCAAGGTCCGAATCGCCCGTCCCCCGCCGAACGGATCAACGGATGGGCCGCGCAGGGGAGTTCCCGACAGGCGTCGGGATGTCGGGGCGTCGGGCCGCGTCGCCGCCCGCCGTCCAGCGGGTCAGCTTCTCGGGGTTGCGGACGGCCCAGATGCGGGTGATCCGGCCGTCGGCGAGGTCGAGGGCGGCCACCGTCGCGGTGACGCCGTCGCGTTGGGCGACCAGGCCGGGGAGGCCGTTGACGGTGCGCTCCAGGAGGGTGAGCCCCGGCGCCTTCTCGGCCAGGAGGACGAGGTAGCGGGCGATGCGCGCGCCGCCCTCGACCGGGCGGAGCGCGGCGCCGACCAGGCCGCCGCCGTCGGCGACCATCGTGGCGGCGGGGTCGAGCAGGGCGACCAGCGCCTCGATGTCCCCGGCCTCCCACGCCCGCCTGAACTGCCGCACCACCTCGGCCTGTCGGGGCTGCCCGGCCGACGGGACCCGCGCGGCGCGGAGCCGTCGGCGGCCGGCGGAGGCCAGTTGGCGGCAGGCCGCGGGGGTCCGGTCGACGATCGCGGCGATCTCGGGGAAGGGGTACCGGAAGACGTCGTGCAGCACGAACACCACGCGCTCGGCCGGTGTCATCGACTCCAGGACGACCAGGAAGGCCATGCTCACCGACTCGTCCAGGGTGATCCGGTCGGCGGGATCGGCGGGATCGGCGGGATCGGCGGAATCGGTGGACCGGTCGCCGGTGCCGCCGAGCCACTCGGCGCGGTCGGGCAGCGGCTCGGGCAGCCACTCGCCGACGTAGCGCTCGCGCCGGACCCGCGCCGAGCCGAGCACGTCCAGGCAGACGCGGCTGACCACCGTCGTCAGCCAGGCGCCGGGCGCCTCGACCGCCCGCCGCCGCGCCGGCGCCATCGCGTACCAGCGGGCGTACGCCTCCTGCACGGCGTCCTCGGCCTCGGCCGGTGAACCGAGCATCCGGTAGGCGAGGTTGACCAGGTGGCGCCACTCGCCGACGGCTGCGTCCGGGAGCCGCTCGCCGACGGCCGGGAGCCGCTCGCCGACGTCCGCGTCCCCCGGCCGTTCGGAATGCCCGTCCTCGGTCCCCATGCCGGTCGCCCCCGTTCGTGCCCACCCGCCTCACACTTCGCGGGCCTGCGTCGTCGAATCACCGGGACACTACCGATCCACCGCCGCGAGGCAGGAAGAGGGACCGCACCATGGCCATCCCGAGCAACGCCGTCGAGCGCCGCAGCTTCACGTTCCCGCAGGTCGCGGTCGCCCTGCAGACCCTGGCGATCCTCTTCCAGGCGACCACCGCCGGCCTGCTGCTCTCCACCGCCTACGGCGAGACGCTGCACAGCGTCGGCGCCCGGGTGATGTACGGCGCCTCGATGCTCTACCTGCTGGCCGCGGTCCTGGCCTGGCGGCCCGGCGGCGGCCCGGTCCGGCCGGTCCTCCACGCCACCGGCTTCCTCGCGCTCGCCTCCGTCCAGGTGGTGCTGGGCGTCGCGCACCTGCCGGCGCCGCACGTGCCGCTGGGTGTGCTGATGTTCGGCCTGAGCCTGCTCGACCTCGGCCGCGACCTCGGCGGCCGCCGGTCCGCCGGCCCGCGCCGGGCGGGCCGGTAGCGCCGCGCCGGGCCGGGAGCCGTCCCGGCCCGGCGGGCCCGCCGTCTCAGAGGGTGAACGCGGTGGGCTGGGCGTCCGGGCGCATCGCGGCGTCGGTGCCGCCGTCGACGAACAGGGTGGCCCCGGTGGTGAAACGGGCTTCCGGCCGCAGGAACTGGTGCACCCAGTAGGCGATGTCCTCGGGCCGGCCGAAGACGCCCAGCGGCATCGGGGTCGGGAAAGCGTCGGGGTCCGGCTCCTCGCCCACGCCGGTCGACCCGAGCATCAGCGGGGTGAGCACCGCGCCGGGGGCGATGACGTTGAGCAGGACGCCCTCGCGGGCCCACGGGGGCGTGACCGCCGTCCGGCGCACCCAGCGGGCCAGCGCGAACTTGGAGCTCGCGTAGGCGGAGATGCTCGGCGCCGCCTGGCCCACCTCGGCGGGGACCGCCGCCTGGGCCGCGCGGGCGTGCTCGCGGGCCGCGTCCTCGTCGCCCGCGAGCAGCAGGCCGACCAGCGCGTCGTCGATCATCGGGACGGTCGTCGAGGAGTTGGAGCCGATCACCACGGCGCGGCCGGCCGACGAGCGGGCGAGCGCCGGGCGCAGCCCCTCCAGCAGGGCGACCGGGCCGAAGTAGTTGATGGAGGCCACGGCGGCGGCGTCCTTCATCGCGGGGCCGACCCCGGCCACCGCGGCCACGCCGTCCACCTGCCCGCCGGAGGCGTCCAGGATCCCCTGGACGGCGGCCCGGCGGCCTTCGGCGGTGCCCAGGTCGGCGGTGATGTCGGCGTCGTGGAGATCGACGCCGATGACGGTGTGCCCGGCCTCCCGGAGGACGGAGGCGCTGGCGGCGCCCATGCCCGAAGCGGAGCCGGTGACGACGTGGATACCCATGGTGCGAGCCTCTCGATCACGTGCGCGCGGGCGCACGGGACTGGCGGGATGCCCGTCTCCGGACATCGGCCAATCGCAATTCAATCACTGATTGGATGGTAACGCGGGTTCCTGTGGTGCAATGGCGACATGCCGGATGGAACCGCCCAGGCCCAGAACCCCGCCCCGCCCCCGGACCCCGCGTCGACCCGGGACCGGCTGCTCGCGGCCGCCGAGCGGCTCTTCCTCCAGCGCGGCGTGGGCCAGGTCTCGGTGCGGGCGATCAACGCCGAGGCGGGCCTCAACCCCGGGGCGGTGCACTACCACTTCGGCTCCCGGGAGGGTCTGGTCACGTCGCTGCTCGGGCGTGAGCTGCTCCCGCTCTGGCAGGACCGGCTGGAAGCGGCCACCCTCCACCCCGAGGCCACCGGGCCCGCGCAGGTGCGGACGCTCGTCACGGCCGTCGTCGAACCGTTCGACGAGCTGGTGCGCACCGAGCGCGGCCGGATGCTGTGCCGGCTGCTCGCCCAGACCATGCTCGCCGCCGACCGGCCGCTCAGCGGGTCCCCCTGGGCGGGCACCGCCCCGTTCGAGGTCGTCCTCGGCCGGGCGCTGCCCGAGCTGACCGTCCACGAGATCACCGACCGCTGGCGGCTGGCGTTCACCACGCTGCTGGAGGCCTACGGGCGACCGCTGGCCGCCGACGCGGCCTCCGTCGTCGAGCCGTCGTTCCCCGAACGGGCCACCGTGGTCGCGTTCCTGACCGCCGGGCTGACCGCCCCCCGGCCGGACGCCGGATAGCGGACCCCGGCGCCGTCGACGCCGCCCGCGCCGACCGGGCGTCCGGCCGCCCGCCCGGGCGTGGTCCGGATCACAGGAACTCCGGCGGCCGTGCGGGCAGGTCAGGGTATGCGCACTACTCCTGTATCCCGCCGCAACGCCCTCCGGTCCCTGGCCGTCGCCGTCACGCTGGTGGGCGGCCTGACGCCTGCCTGGGGCGGCGCGGCCTTCGCCGCCGAGGCCGAGACGTACACCCTCACCATCCGGCACCTCGACCGCGCCGGCCAGGCGCCGGAGCGGTACTCCACCACCGTCACCGGGATCTCCGGCGCCGGCGCCGACGAGCTGGTGCACCCGTACGACGCCTCCGGCACCACGACCGTGCGGCTGCCCAAGGGCCGCTACCTGCTGGAGAGCAGCCTGTTCACGAGGACGTCGGCGGACGGCACCGACTGGATCGTCCAGCCCCGCCTCGACCTCGACCACGACACCACCGTCACCGTCGACGCGCGCACCACCGCCCCGGTCGACGTCCGCCCCGCCGACGGCTCCGCGCGCTTCCTCCAGGGCGGGATGTTCCTGGAGGTCACCCACCAGGGCACCACCCGGATGGCCAGCGTGGTGAAGCTGACGCCGAGCCCTCTGCGCGTGGCCCACCTCGGGCCGGAGAGCGAGGCCGGGTCGGTGCGGCAGTGGTACGACACGTACTGGACGAGCGACACCGCCGCCTACGCGCTCGGCCAGACCTTCGCCGGCACCCGCGCGCTGACCGGGCTCGCCCACCACTACACCGCGCCGGAGCTGGCCACCCTGCGGATCCGCGGCGCGGCCCGGCCGGGCGCCGGGGGGACGGCGACCATGGACCTGGCGCCGAGCCCCGGCCAGGGCGCCGGACCGACGATCGGTCTCGTGCAGAGCATGCCCGTGCCCGGCACCGCCACCGTCCTCGTCACGCCCGGGCGCGGTACCTGGGACGTCTCCTTCGCGGCCCCCGGCGCGGAAGGCGTGCGGACGAACCGCTACTTCGCCGACCGCATCGCCCTGCGGGCCGGGGCCACGACCACGCACACCTTCGACGGCCCGGTCTTCGGCCCCGCGCTCACCGACCGCCCCGGCGTCGAACGCGACGGCGACACGATCACCACGCACCTCCCGCTGCTCGCCGACGGAGACGGCCACGTGCCGTCGGCGCCGTCCTTCGACACGGCCTACACCGCGCTCTACCGTGACGGCGTGCTGGTCGGCACCCGGTCCGGCGCGGAGAGCGCGGCCGGCCGCGCGGCGTTCACCGTGCCCGCGGCGAAGGCCTCGTACCGCCTGGCCGCCACGGTCACCCGCAAGGCCGCGACCGGCGCGACCACCCGCGTCAACGCGTCCTGGACCTTCGCCTCGGCCGCGACGGGCGGCCCGGCCCCGGTGCCGGTGAGCGTCGTGCGGTTCTCGCCCGAGCTGAGCCCGGCCGGCACGGCGGCGGCCGGGAGCCCGGTCCGGGTGCCGGTCACCGTGCAGGGCGCCGCCGCGGACGGGCGCGTCCGCGCGCTGACGGTCTCGGCGTCCACCGACGGCGGCGCCTCGTGGACCCGGCTCCCGGTCGAGTCCGGCGCCGTCACCGTCCAGAACCCGCCGGCGGGAGGCGGTGTCTCGCTGCGCGCGGAACTGACCGACACCGACGGCAACACGCTCGACCAGACCGTCGTCGACGCCTACCGCACCGAGTAGCTCACGCCTACCGCACCGAGTGGCTAACGCCGGGGTCGGACGCCCGGCGGCGGGGCGATGCCGAACTCGGACTCCAGGACCTCCCGGACGCCCCGCTCGCCGTCGAGCTCCTCCACCGTCGCGGTGCCGTCGCCCGCGGTGCGGGTGAGCGTGGTGCCGTCCAGGGACAGGTGGCCGTCGGCGAGGGTCCGCTGCGCGAAGAGGCGGCGGAACGGCGAGCGCGGGTGGGTGGCCACGTACCAGTTGGCGAGGTCGATGTCGGGCGGCGGCGCCGGGTCCAGGGTGAACGACACCAGGTCCCGCCACGCGTCGCCCGACCGGATCTGGAGCACCCACACCGGCACGGGGCCGTCCGCCTCCTCCAGGACCAGCCGGTGCCGGCGGCCCCGGCCCTCGCGGACCAGGCCGGGGACCATCGGCAGCGGCTCCAGCAACGCGTCGCGCGAGCCGAACCCGACGTCGGCGAGGTGGCGCGCCCCGGTCGCCCCGGGCACCCGGACGGCCAGCACCAGGTGGGTGCGCGGCCGGATCTCCCCGGGGCGGGCGCCGGCCCGCACCCGGCCGGTGTGGCGGGCGACCTCGTAGCCCAACTGCTCCAGGACGGCGGCGAACAGCGTGTTGTGCTCGAAGCAGTACCCGCCGCGCGAGCCGGTGACGATCTTGGCCTCCAGATCGGCGACCTCCAGCGACGGCACGGTGCCGACCACGACGTCGATGTTCTCGAACGGGACGGCCAGCACGTGCGCGTGCTGCAGTGACCGGAGCGTGGCCAGGGTGGGCGCCCGCTCGCCGTCCCACCCGATCCGTGCGAAGTACTTGTCCAGGTCGACGCTCATACCGCCACCGTACGGATCAAGCGGCGGCCGGGCCTCCGGCTGCGGTTCGGCTCGCGGTGGACCAATGGCCTAGGACCCGGGGCGGTCGCCCGGCCGTTCGGCCAGATCGCGCAGGTGGCGGCGGAGGATCAGCAGGGCGTTCTTCGGGGCGACGCCGTCCGGATGGAGGACCATGCCGAGGGCGAGGCCGTCCAGCAGGGCGGCCAGCCGCTCCGTCTCCAGCCCGAGGTCGAGGTCGGCCGGGACCCCGCCGGCGCGCCGGGCCTCCTCCAGGACGCGGGCGATCAGCCGGCGCGTCGACTCGTGCAACAGGGCCGCGCCGGGCCGCAGTTCGGGGTGGGTGCGGGCGGCGGTGGTGAACGCCAGCCAGAGCACCGCCTCCTCGCGGCGGACGGCGTCCAGCGGGAGCAGCTCCGCCAGCAGGGCCTCGACGGCGGCGCGCCGGTCGAGCCGGGCGGTCGGCGCGGCCGGGTTCAGCAGGCGCTCGGCGTGGCCGTTCACGCGCTCGCCGATCCGCGCGCACAGCTCCTCCATCGCGAAGATCACGACCTCGGTCCGGCTGTCGAAGTAGTGGCGCACCGAGCCGATCGCCAGGCCCGCCTCGTCGGCGATGTTGCGCAGCGAGGCGTGTTCCAGTCCGTCCCGGCCGACGATGCGCAGGACGGCCCGCGCCACGTCCTGGCGGCGGGTTTCGGGGATGACGACCTTAGGCATGTTGTTGTTATAGCACGGTCGAGCTAAATTGGGCCGCCGGACATCCGGGCGGCAGGTGGCCCGGGAGCGCAAGGGGGGTGCGGGCCGTGGACACATGGCTGCTCGTGACGATCGTCGTGGTGGCGGCGGTGGCCGTCGTCGTCAAACGCCTGATCGGGGAACCGGTCAACGTCCGCGACCTGTTCGGCCCGCCGGTGGTGCTCACCGCCCTCGGCGTCTGGTCGGTGCTGGAGGTCGAGGAGCTGAACGGCGCCGACGTCGGCTGGGTGGTCGGCGGCTGCCTGATCGGCCTCGGCCTCGGCGCGCTGCGCGGCGCCACGGTCGCGGTGTTCGCCCGCGACGGCGTGCTGTACCAGCGCTACACCGGGCGGACCTTCCTCGTCGTCGTCGCGGCCTTCCTGGCCTCGGCGCTCTACGGCCTGCTCGCCCGCAGGCTCGGCATGCACGAGGCCGCCCGGCCGGTCAACCTCTCCATCGGCGTCGGCTTCCTCGGCGAGGCGCTCGTCATCGGCTACCGCGGGCTGCGCAGCCGGACGCCCTTCGCGCCGGAGAGGCCGGGCCCGCTGGACGGGCACGCCGACCGGATCGACCGGTTCATCCGCCGCTGAGCGCGCGGGCCCGAGGTTGTTACGCAGCCGATGAACCGTTGTGACACGAACGGCCGGGGACCGCGACACGGGCTTCCTACCGTCACTCTCGACGCGCCGGCCACACCGGGCCGGGGAGCGCGTCGCCGAGGATGAATGGAGTTCGTATGGCTACGCGTACGACCAGGAACCGCGCCGTCGTGCGGCTGTCGGCCGTCTGCGCCCTGACCGGCGCAGCGCTGCTGACCGCCGTCACCGGCGGGCAGGCCTGGGCCGAGGGCGGCGCGACCGCCGCCCCGACCCCGGTGGCCACGCCGACCGTGACCCCGACGCTGACGGCGACCCCGAGCACGGGGGCCACGCCGACGGCGACCCCGAGCACGGGGACCACGCCGACGGCGACCCCGAGCACGGGGACCACGCCCACCGTGACCCCGAGCGCGGGGACCACGCCCACCGTGACCCCGAGCCCGGTGGCCAAGCTCCCCGTGACCGTGACCGTGATCCAGGGCGCGGGGAACACCTACACCTTGCAGGGGCCGGACGTGATCTGGGGGATCAGCTACAGCATGCAGGAGGGCCCGGAAGGGGCAACCGTGATCCTGGTGCCCGGGAAGGAGCCGAACACCTGGACCAAGACTCCGGCGTCCAAGGCGGCGGGCAATGGCGCGGCGGGCAAGGCCGGCAGCGGGGCCGGTCAGCCGCAGGTCCGTTCGGTGCCGAAGGGCGCCGCGCAGGCCGGTGACGGGTCCGCCGCGGGCGACGCGTCCGGCCTCCAGCTGATCGGCGGCAGCGTCGTCGCGGCCGTCGGCGCCGGGGCGCTCGGCTTCGCCGTGCTGCGCCGCCGCTCCGGTGCGCGAGGCTGACAACGGCCGCCCGGACGGGCGTCGCCACGGGGGGCGCGCCCGGCACGGGGGGTCATGGCCGGGCCGGCTGAACCGGAGCGTCTTCGGGGCGGCCGGGCTGCTCTGCCTGGTGCTCGGCACGACGGTGGCGCTCTCGGACCAGCGGGAGCCCCCGGTGGTCCAGGTGGAGACCTCGGCCCGGCAGGCAGCGGTGGAGACCGCTTCGGCCGCCCCGGCGGCGACCCCGTCCGCCATCGGCGCGGCAGCCCCGGCCGCCACCGCCACGGCAACCGCCGCGCCGATCCCGTTCGCGGCCTCGCCGCCGACCCGCCTGCTCGTCCCGGCGGCCGGCGTCGACGCCCCGGTGACCGGCCTCGGCCTGAACGCCGACGGAACCGTCGAGGTGCCGTCGGCCGAACGGGCCGGCGAGGTCGGCTGGTACCGCAACGGGCCGACCCCGGGGGAGACCGGGCCCGCCGTCCTGATCGGGCACTACGACACCGCGCACGGCCCGGCGGTCTTCCGGGGACTGCCGAAGCTGCGGCCGGGTGACCGGATCCAGGTACGGCGGGAGGACGGCAGCACGGTGGACTTCAAGGTCCGCGAGCTGGTCCAGGCCGCCAAGGACGCCTTCCCCACCGACACGGTGTACGGCGACACGGCGGCGCCCGAGCTGCGCCTGATCACCTGCGGCGGCCGGATCGGGGCCGACGGGCACTGGACGGACAACATCATCGTCCTGGCGGACCTGGCCGAACCGGCCGCCTCCGCCGGCTGATCGGGCTCCGGCTACCCTGCCGGACGGCGCCCGCCGGGGAACCGGCGGGCGCCGTTCCGACGACCTATCACCGGACACGAACCAGCGCAGACCAGGAGGGTCACCGGAGGATGAGCACCATCGCCCGTCGCCCACACTTCTTCCTGACCCTCCTCGCCGGCGCCCTGCTCGCCCTCACGGTCGGCTGCGCCGCTCCCGGTGAGCTGCGCGACCACGGCGCGGCGGCGGCCGTCACGCCCCCGCCCGCCCGCCTGCCGCTCTGGCCGGACCGGACCGCCGCGCCGTCACCGGAGTCCATGTCGATCCATCTCGTGGATCCGGCGCCGCAGCCGGTTCCGGAGGTGAGCGTCGCGGGGCAGGACGTCACCGCGGTGGACATCCGCACCCTGCTGGCCAAGGACCCCGAGGTGACTCCGGAGGAGCGGCGGGCCCTCGACCCGTGCACAGGTTGCGAGGTCCGTACCGCCGAGTACCGCGACCTCACGGGCGACGGTCGGCCGGAGCTGCTGGTCGTCGTCGGCCTCGCCGACGGGGACGTGCTGCACGTCTACACGGCGTCGGGCGACCAGCTCCTGTCCGTCCTGAGGGCGCAGCTGCTGAAACGGTTCGGCGCCGAGACGGTCGGTACCGACCTGTGGCTGTACGAGCCCACCACCATCCAGTCCCGGACCAGCCGCCGCTACAGGTGGGACGGCGTGCGGCTCATCCTGGCCGAGCAGAAGGTCGAGGGCATCGGGCCGGCCCCGGACGGCTTGCGTCTGTGGTCGTTCGGCTCCGACAGGAATGTGATCGCCGAGCCCGTCCCGACGCCCACCGCTCGGCCGGTCGCCCCCTCCGTCCGGCAGCCCACGGCCCCCGCCCCGAGTGCCGGAGCCGGCGCGTCCGTACCGCAGTCCTACTCGATCCGCCCGGCCACGCCCGCAGCCGCGCCCACCGCTCGGCCGCCCGCCCGCTCGGAGACCACGCCATGAACCACCCGTCAGCCGGCCACCCCCGCATCCTCATCGTCGAGGACGACGAGGTGATCCGGGAGGCCACCCGGATGGCCCTGGAACGCTACGGCTTCCCGGTGTCCACGGCCGCCGACGGCCTGGAGGGGCTGGAGATGTTCCACGCCGAGCGGCCCGACCTGGTGCTGCTCGACGTGATGCTGCCGCTGCTCGACGGCGTCGGCCTGTGTCGGCGGATCCGCGAGGAGAGCCAGCTGCCGATCCTGATGATGTCGGCGCGCACCGATCCGGTCGACGTGGTGTCCGGCCTGGAGGCGGGCGCCGACGACTACGTCGTCAAGCCGTTCGAGAGCGCGGTGCTGGTCGCCCGGATCCGCACCGTGCTGCGCCGCATCCGGATCGTCCCGGCCGCTCCCGCTGCCGCTCCCGTGCCTGTGCCTGTGCCCGCCTTCGAACCCGCCGCCCCTGAGCCGGTGGCCCCCGAACCCCGCACGCCCGTGCGCAGCTTCGACGGCCTGGAGGTGGACACCGACTCCATGGAGGTCCGCGTGCACGGCCGGCTCGTCCCGCTCACCCCCACCGAACTGCGCCTGCTCCTGGAGTTCACCGCCGCGCCCGGCATCGTGCTGGAGCGCGCCGTCCTGCTGGAGCGGGTCTGGGACTACGAGTGGGGCGCCGACACCCGCGTGGTCGACGTCCACGTGCAGCGGCTGCGCGCCAAGATCGGCGGCGGGCGGATCGAGACCGTCCGCGGCTTCGGCTACAAGCTGCGGCGTTCCGAATGACCCTGCGCCGCCAGATCGCCACCGCCGTCGCCGCCATCTCCGTCCTGGTCGCGGTGGCCGTCGGCCTGCTCGTCCACCAGGCGATGGTCCGTCAGCACGTCGACCAGGCGCGCGGCTCCGCGCTCACCGCGCTGGACGCGGCGCTCGGCGGCTACAGCCGCGACGGGGACGTCACGGCCGGCGGCCGCCATGCCGCCGTGGACGACCCGGCGCTGCCCGGGCGGCTGCGCGCCCTCGCGACCGAGGGGCACCGCGGGTCGCTGCTCGCGCAGGGGCCCGAGGGCGAGTCGATGTGGGCGGCGGGCGCCGTTCGCGACGGGGTGCTCTCCGTCCGGATCGACTTCGCCCAGGACCGGCAGGCGATCGCCGACCTGGACCGGATCATCCTGATCACCGTCACCGCCTCGGTCTTCACCACCGTGCTGGTCGGGGTGCTGGTCGCGGACCGGATCAGCCGCCGGCTGCGGACGGCTGCGACGGCGGCCCGGGGCATCGCCTCCGGGCGCACCGACACCCGGATCGGCGAACTCGTCGACGGCCAGGACGAGGTCGCCGACCTCGCGGCCGCGGTCGACCTGATGTCCCGGGAGCTGCACCGGCGGCTGGAGGACGAGCAGCGGTTCACCGCCGATGTCGCCCACGAGCTGCGCACCCCGCTGACCGGGCTGGTCACGGCCGCCGAACTGCTGCCCCCGGGGCGGCCCACCCAGCTGGTGCAGAACCGGGTGCAGGCGCTGCGCGGGCTGGTCGAGGACCTCCTGGAGGTCTCCCGGCTGGACGCCGACGCCGAACTGCCCGACCTCTCGGCGGTGCCGCTGGAACGGGCGGTGCGCCGCACGGTCACGCTGACCGGCCTGGAGGTGGCGGTCGAGGTGGCGACGGAGGTGGCGGCCGACACGTCCGTGCGCACCGATCTGCGCCGGCTCGACCGGATCCTCGGCAACCTGCTCCTGAACGCCGACCGCCACGGCGGCGGCACCATCCACCTGCGCGTCGACGGCCGCCGGATCACCGTCCGCGACCACGGCCCCGGCTTCCCCGACGAACTCCTGCGCGACGGCCCCCAGCGCTTCCGCACCAGCGTGCGCGAACGCGGCAAGGGCCACGGCCTCGGCCTCACCATCGCCCAGGGCCACTCCCGCGTCATCGGCGCCACCCTCACCTTCACCAACCACCCGGACGGCGGCGCCCTCGCCACCCTCACCCTCCCACCGGCCCCGGCCGCTCCCGAGGACGGACCGGCGCCCGCCGAGTGACCCGGCCGGCGGTGTGGAGTTCGGTGGCGAACCACCCTTTCGGTCGGCTCCGGAGAGAGGGTGCTCGATGCTTCGCCGGAACTCCGAAAAGATTCGTTCGTCCGTGTGCAACCGTCCTGCCCGGTCGCGTGTCTGAATGACCATGAGGCGCGAAGACGCCTTGGGCGCACTGGCCGAGGAGGGGTTCTCGGCCCGGCGCGCTTTCACTCCCGAGCGGTCGGCCCAGGTCCGTCCGCTTGTGGAAAATTCATTCGGATCATCATTCTGCTGCTGACGCCTGCCCGCAGCGGAATCGGGGGGGAATTCCCATGCTTGTCAACGTCGCGAACCGTCGGGACCGCTCGCACCGCACGGTCTCACGGGCCGCCGCCACCGTCCTCGCGACGGTGCTGGCGGGCGGGACCGTCCTGCTGTCGGCGCCCGCGGCCCTCGCGGACGACAGCGGGGTGCCCGGGGCGAAGCTCAAGGTCAATGCCCCGGCTGTGATCGGACTCGCCGGGCAGCCGGTCGAGTTCACCGAGACCGTCACCAACACCGGCTCCCAGGGGGCCGGCTACCACCTCTTCCTGAAGGCCGTCACCGGCGAGGGCCTGCCGCGCAACAACGCCATCGTCCTCGACTACCGTGACCCGGCCGACGGCGCGTGGAAGCCCGTTCCGCTGTGGGCCGACGGCGAGGGGAACGACCTCGCCCACCGGGGCCAGGTGCCCTACTCCCTGGAGATCCCGGCGCACGGCAGCGTGACGGTGCAGCTGCGGATCGGCGTGCCGCTGGGCGGGCCGCACGAGGGGGCCGGCAACGGGGGGATCCAGTCGATGACCTTCGAGTCGTCGGTGGCCGTCGGTGCCCACGGCGCCGCGGTGACCCAGGAGACCGACACGATCAAGGTCGCCGGCCTCTCGTCCTCGCCGTCCCACCTCCCGGCCACCGCGGTCGCGGGCGGCCCGCCCATCGAGTTCGACGTCGTCCTGAAGAACCCGACGCCCTCGCGCTACATCAACGTCTCCGACGTCCTGTTCGCCGGCGCGCACGCCACGGTCGAGGTCCGCAGGGCGAACGGCACCTGGACCGCGCTGAAGCAGGTGCGCGGCACCTTCGGCGAGGACAGCCCCGGCGTCTACCTGGAGGACCGCGACTCCAGCATCCGCGCCAAGTCGACGACCACCCTGCGGGTCCGGGTGTCGTACGACGCCGCCACCCCGCTCGGGTCGGTCGACGTGACCCCCGTCCTCTTCGTCAACGAGAGCCCGACCCGGCCGTTCTCGGGGACGTCGATGGGCGGCCAGGGTGCCACCGTGCAGATCGTCGCGCCCGGCGCCTCGGTGCCCAAGGCCAAGCCGGCCGCGCAGGAGGCGCCCGCCGCCAAGGGCGCGTCCGTCGTCAAGGAGGCCTCTGCGGGGAAGGAGGCCTCGGCCGGGAAGGCCCCGGCGCCCGCGGCCGCGGCGCCCGTCGCCGCTCCCGCCGCTCCCGTCGTCCCGGCCGCGTCCGCTGCCCCGAGTGAGGCCCCCGCCCCGGCCCCGGCCCCGGCCGCCCCGTCCGCGTCCTCCGCCCCCGTCGCGGCGGCCCCGGCCACGGTCGAGCTGGCCGAGACCGGGTCCTCCGCGTCGCTCACCGCGGCCCTGGCGGCCGGTCTCACCGTGCTCGCGGTCGGCGGCGGCGCCACCTTCTGGCTGGCCCGCCGCCGCCTCTGACCGCGCCGACAGGGGGGCGGCTCCGCCACCGGCCGGAGCCGCCCCCGTCGCATGTCGCGGCGACGGTCAGCCGGTGAGCCGCGGCGGGTGCCAGTCGTAGGTGGCAGCGGCGCGGCCCAGGAGGAGGCGGTCGGGGAGGAGACCGGCGGCGGTGAGGGCGAGGTCGCGGGCGAGGACCGTGAGAGGGGAGCGGAGGGCGACCAGCGCGCCGACGGCGCGCGAGCCGTCGACGACGGCGGTGGCGCGGGGGAGGCGGGCGGCGGTGTAGGCGGGGAGGGCGGCGGCCGGGTCGGCGTCGGGGCGGATGCCGGCGGCCAGGACGACCGCGTCCTCAATGGCCTGGCAGGCGCCCTGGCCCTGGAAGGGGCACATGGCGTGGGCGGCGTCGCCGAGCAGCGCCACCCGGCCGCGGTGGTAGGCGGGGAGCGGGTCGGCCAGCTCCCAGACGTCATGGCGCAGCACCGCGGCCGGGTCGGTGGTGGCGAACAGCTCGGGGACGGGCGCGCACCAGCCGCCGTAGCGGCGCAGGAGTTCGGCGCGTTCGTCGCCGTCGGCGGCGCGGGCGCCGGCCGGGGCGAGGGCGGCGCCGTAGACGTACACCCGGCCGTCGGCGAGCGGCACGATGCCGGCGAGCCGACCGTGGCCCCAGACCTCGCCGACGGCGAACGGCGGGCGGGGCGGACGGGCGACCAGGGATCGCCAGGTGGTGAACCCGGAGTAGCGCGGGCCGGGGTGGTGGGGGAAGAGCAGGCCGCGGGTGGCGGAGCGGATGCCGTCGGCGCCGACGACCAGGGCGGCGGCCTGCTCGCCGTCGGGGGTACGGACGACCGCGGGGGTGCGGGCGTCGCCGGGCTCGCCGGGGTCGACGAGTTCGGCCCGGGAGCCGGTGCGGACGGTGCCGGCGGGCAGCGCGTCGACGAGGGCGTCGATGACGTCGGCGCGGGCGACGGCGATCAGCTTGTCGCCGAAATGGGCCTCGACGGCGTCGGTGCCGGTGCGGGCGAGCCAGCGGCCGGAGGGGCGGCGGATACCGACGGCGGGGTGAGGGAGGGCGAGGGCGCGCAGGCGGTCGCCGATGCCGAGCCGGTCGAGGGCGCGCAGGGCGTTGGGGGCGAGCGCGAGGCCGGCGCCGACGGGTTCCAGCGAGGCGGCGCGTTCGTGGACGGTGACCGGGACGCCCCGGCGGTGCAGGGCGAGTGCGGCGGCGAGGCCGCCGATCCCGCCGCCGATGACGACGGCGCGCGGTGACGGCTCCTGAGGGTCTGGGCGGTCCATGGGGCTCCTCTCGGACGCGGAAACTACATCTGTAGTTCCGTTCGCACGAGCCGACCGTACTACAGGTGTAGTGAGAATTGGGCGGGGGCCGGGGGGAGCGACGATGATCGGACCCATGACCAGTAGTGCCGCGCCCGCCGGCCCCCAGCGCCAGACTCTGATCGCCGACGCCGCCGTCGCGCTGATCGCCGAGCGCGGTCTGCGCGGGCTCACGCACCGCGCCGTCGACGAGGCGGCCGGCCTGCCCGCCGGCTCGACCTCCAACCTCGCCCGCACCCGGGCGGCGCTGCTGGAGCTGGCGATCACCCGGATCGCGGAACTGGAGTCACCGGCGTACGCGGCGCCGGTGCGCGCGCCCACGGCGGAGCACGCCCGGGAGCTGCTCGCCCAGCTCGCCGCCGACGCCGTCCACCAGGCGCTCACCGTCGGCCGCACGCTCACCGTGGCCCGCTTCGAGCTGGCCCTCGAAGCCACTCGGCGCCCCGAACTGCGCGTCGTCTACGACCGCCTGGGCGCGGGCTTCCTCGGCCTCGCGGTCACCCTGCTCACCCAGTGCGATTCCCGCACCCCCGAGGCGGACGCCCGCCGACTGGTCCGCTGGGCGGACGGCGTGCTCTTCAACGTCACCGCCGGCAGCGGCGCCGGCCGCGTCCCCGGGCCGGCCGAACTCGGCGCCGAGGTCACCCGCTACCTCGCCGCCCTCCTGGACGGCTGAGCGCCCCCGCTCAGCGGGCGGGTGCGTCCAGGGCCGGGGCGAGGACGGCGAAGGCCTCGGCGGTCAGGGCGGCCGGGTCGATGGCGCCGTCGCTGTCGCTCCAGCGCTCCAGGACGGCGCCGAAGGCGGTGAGCGCCATCCCGGCGGCGAGCCGGGGGTAGAGGACGGCGGCGGGGTCGAGGTCCAGCCGGCGGGCCAGTTCGGCCGACAGTTCCGCGCGCCATTCGGCCTGCCGCTCCAGGAAACGGGCGTGCAGGGCCGGGGTGCGCAGGATCAGCTGGACGGCGCGCAGCGCCCGGTCGCCGTGCTCGCCGCAGGCGGTCAGGGGGACCGAGACGGCGTGCCGCAGGGCGGCCGAGGGCGGCTCCGCGGCGGGACGGGCGGCCAGTTCGGCGCTGATGCCGCTGCCCAGGTCGGCCAGGAAGCGGACGATCACGTCCTCCTTGGACGCGAAGTAGCGGAAGAACGTCCGCTTGGACACCCCGGCGTCGGCCGCGATCTCGTCCACCGTGACGGCGTCGAACCCCTGGGTGGTGAGCAGCCGGAAGGCGGCTTCGGTCAGCTCGTCCACGACGAGTTGGCGCTTGCGCTGGGCGAGGCTGACGGCGGGTCGGGAGGTCACCCGACGATGGTAACGCCATGCCGACAGTGTCATCCAGTAGCGCCTTGACACCGAGTGACACGAGCGGCAGCATCTGCCATATGAAGCCTTTGGAGCCAACAGGCGGCCCTGCGGACCAGCACGGGCGGGTGTTCGTCGTCACCGGAGCGAGCAGCGGGCTGGGCCTGGCCACCGCCCGGGTGCTGGCCGAGCGGGGCGGGCGGGTGGTCCTCGCCGTCCGGGACGAGGAGCGGGGGCGCGCGGCCGCCGCCCGGATCGCCGCCGCCCTGCCGGACCCCGGCGTGCCCGACCGCCTCGAAGTCCGCCGCCTCGACCTGGCCGACCTCGACACCGTGTGGACCTTCGCCGACCGGCTGCGCGCCGACCACCCCCGGCTGGACGTCCTCGTCAACAACGCGGGTGTGTTCGCCCCGCCCCGCGCGCTCAGCCCGCAGGGCCACGAGCTGCAGTTCGCCGTCAACCACCTCGGCCACTTCGCCCTCACCGGCCTGCTGCTCGACGCCCTCGCCGCCGGCCGCGACCCGCGCGTGGTGACCGTCAGCTCGCTCAACCACCGCAAGGGGCGGATCCGCTTCGACGACCTCACCGGAGCGCGCGACTACACGCCGATGGGCTTCTACGACCAGTCGAAGCTCGCCAACGCGCTCTTCGGCCGCGAACTCCACCGGCGGCTGACCGCGTCCGGCAGTCCGGTGCGCAGCCTGCTCGCCCACCCCGGCTACACCGCCACCGGTCTGCAGACCAACGGGCCGACCGGCCTCACCCGGCTGCTCTTCGGACGGCTGCTGCGGCCGCTCGCCCAGCGCCCGGCGGACGGCGCGCTGCCGCAGCTGTACGCGGCGACCGACCCGTCCGTGCGCGGCGGGGAGTTCATCGGCCCGGACGGCCGGGGCGAACTGCGCGGCGCGCCGACCCGGGTCCGGCTCGCGCCCTCGGCGGCCGACGCCGAGGCCGCCCGCCGGCTCTGGGAGCTCTCGGAGGAGCTGACCGGTGTGCGGTTCGGCCTGGCGGAGGCCCGGGCCTGAGGCGACCGGGGCCCTCGGCGCCCGAGCACGCGGCCTGCGCCGGGCACGCCGAAATCGCCGCCGCTGCCCGGTCCGGCCTCACCATCCGCGCCGGGCGCGGCTGCGCCGGAGCCACCGCCGGAGCCGCGCAGCGCGGCGGGCAGGGCGGCGATCAGCGTGTCCACCCCGAGGGCCGACCGGGGATCCGGACTTCCCGGAGCGGGAGCCCCCGGTGTGGACGATCATCTGACCATCGGTCATCCGGCCGTCCTGGAGGGGTTGTCCAGGGTCGGCCGGGTCACTCGATGGTCACGCTCACCTCCATCCGGTCCGCCCCGGGCGTGCCGGCGACGTCGAGGGTGATGCCGCTCCAGGTGCCGTCGGGCTCGTCCAGCGCGGGCCGGGTGTGCTCGCCGATGCTGGTGTTGCCGAGCGCCGGGTAGAGGTCGGTGTCGTCACCGCGGTTGCCCTGGCCGAAGATCTTCGCCAGGTCGCGCCGGCCGTCGGCCTGCATCAGCTCGATGGCGAGGTGCTTCTCGTCGTTGACGTTGTCGATGCTCTCGTCCACGACGTACGCGGCGATGCCCTGGTCCGGGAGGAACTTGTCCTGCCCGCTCTGGCGCCGGTACTCGACGATGATGTACTGGGTGGGCGTCATCCGGGGGCTGCGGACGAACAGGATGTCGCCGCCGTCGGAGACGGGGCTCAGGGTGATGTCCTTGGTGGTGCTGGTGACGGCCTGCGGGGCGCTCCAGCCCTGGAACATCCGCAGCATGCCGTCCAGATACACCGGGGTGACGCCGTTGTTGCCCCAGGAGCCGGCCGCCATCAGGCAGTAGTTGCCGAGGCCGTTGGACTTGGTGAACTCGACGTCGCCGGTGTCGTAGAGGTCGGGGTAGCCGCAGGCCAGGTGGCCCCACTCGTGGCAGCAGACGCCCACCTTGCAGTCCTCGGGGACGGTCAGGAAGGTCTGCACGGCCAGGCCGGGGGCGACCGGGGTGGGGGCGTCGTTGAGCCACTTGGCGCTCCACAGGGCGCCCTGGACCTTGGCCGGGTCCTGGATCGCCTCGGCTCCGCTGTCCGCGTGGACGACGAACAGGGCGGTGATGTCGCCCGTGCCGAGGGCGTCGAAGTCCTTGGTGAACTTGACGCCGTTCTTGAGCGCGAGGGCGATCGCGTCGGCGGCCATGCCCTGCTCGTTCCTGGGCGCGGTGCCCTGGCCGGACTGGTTGTCGGCGTAGAAGGAGATCGGGTGCGGCAGCGTGAACCAGCCGTGCACCTCGCCCTGGGGGTCGATGCCGCCGGCGCTCGGGTCGGTCGCGTCGAAGCCGCTGACCTGCCGGTAGTAGTCGCGCAGCGAGCCGGTGGCGAAGGTGCCGGAGCTGAACAGCAGGTCTTCGAAGTGTGCGGGGGTGTTCGCGGGGTCGTGCGGGTGGTCGGGGAAGTCCACCAGCAGCACCATGGTGCGGACCACGCCCTTGAGCTGCTTGCTCGGACGGGTGATCAGCTGGGCGTCGGTGCTGGGACCGGGGCGGGTGGCGCCGTCGTCGAGGCCGATGACGTTCTCACCGCGCACCCGGGAGAGCCAGACGTAGTAGTACTGGCCGAAGGTGATGTGCTTCGGCAGTCGGCGGGTCTCGATGAGCTTCAGGTACTCGCCGTGGAGCGCCTGGAGGGCGTCCGGTGACATCGGCACCGGGCAGGCGTACGGGTGGTGGGTGGTGGGGAGGCCGGGGACGAGCTGGGGACGCAGCGGGGTTAATGTGTGACGCATGGTGACGGCTCCTTCGAGCCTGCTCGCCCCGCCGGGGCGTCTGCGGCGCCATGGAGGCGTGCTCGGCGCCCCGCCGAGTGGGCGGTCGCCGACTGTCGCCCGGTTTGTCGAGGGATGGTCGGCTTGGGCCGGCGCCGGTGGCAAAGGGGGCGATATGCGGCTTTCTGTCCCTATTTTGACGCCCCGCACGGCCGCAGCACCAGACCCGAAGGCCTGTCGGTTTCCGTCGGGTGCCGCTCAGCCCGCCCGGTGCGCCGCCGCGGCCGCCGTGAAGGAGGCGGCGAGCTGCGGGTATCCCGCCCAGTGCAGGTGCAGATACGAAGCGTGAACATTCTCCGCCCCGGCCGCGCCCGCGAATCCCTCGGTGCGCGGACCGGTCGGCAACCTCCAGCCCCAGGCGGGCCGTTCGCCGGCGCCCGGCTCGCAGACCGTCCGGTGGAACTCGTGCCCGCGCAGCCTGGCCCCGGTCGGTGCGAGCGGCGAGTCGTGCAGGGCGACCGCCTCCCGGTACCCGAGGGTCAGCCGCTCGGTCATCCGGGCCGAGGTGTCCAGCACCCCGCACATCGGCAGGCCGTCCAACTCGCGGCCGAGGTAGAGCAGTCCGGCGCACTCGGCGGAGACCGGGCCGCCCGCGGCCGCGAACGCGGCGATCGCGGACCGCAGTTGACCGTTCGCACTGAGTTCCCGGACGTACAGCTCGGGGAACCCGCCGCCGATCACCAGGCCCGCCGTACCCTCCGGCAGGGCGTCGGCGTGCAGCGGGTCGAACGGCACCACCTCGGCGCCGGCCGCCGTCAGCAGTTCGGCGTTCTCCGCGTACGAGAAGGAGAACGCCGCGCCCCCGGCCACCGCGATCCGCGGCACGCCCGCAACAGGCACGCCTGCAACAGGTACGCCCGCCACAGGCACCGCCACCTCCGCCGCCGGGTCCCACGGCTCGACGCCGGCCAGCGGCGGCGCCGTCCGGGCCAGCGCCAGCACCGCGTCCAGGTCCACCGAGCCGGCGACCAGCTCGCCCATGTCCGCCACCGCCCGCAGCGCCTCCGCCGAGCGCTCCACGGCCGGGATCAGCCCCAGGTGCCGGGACGGCGTGGCGACCGCCGCCGAGCGCCGCACCGCGCCCAGCACCGGCACCCCCGAGCCCTCCTCCAGGGCCTCGCGCAGCAGCTGCTCGTGCCGGTCGGAGGCGACCCGGTTGAGGATCACCCCGGCCAGCCGCACCTCCGGGTCCCAGGAGGCGAAGCCGTGCACCAGCGCGGCCACCGACCGGGACTGCGAGGAGGCGTCCACCACCAGCACCACCGGCGCCCGCAGCAGCTTGGCCACGTGCGCGGTGGACGCCAGCTCGCCGCGCCCGGAGGCGCCGTCGAACAGGCCCATCACGCCCTCGACCACCGCCACGTCCGCCCCGGCCGCGCCGTGCAGGAAGAGCGGGGCGATCCGCTCCGGCCCGCACATGAACGCGTCCAGGTTGCGGCCGGGCCGCCCGGCGGCCAGTCCGTGGTAGCCCGGGTCGATGTAGTCCGGGCCGACCTTGTGCGGGGAGACGGCCAGCCCGCGCGCGGTGAGCGCGGCGATCAGGCCGGTGGCGACGGTGGTCTTCCCGGCGCCCGAGGAGGGCGCCGCGACGACGAGACGGGGGATGTTCACGTGCTCAGGCTCCGTAGGTCCGGACCGCTACCACTCGATGCCGCGCTGGCCCTTGCGGCCGGCGTCCATCGGGTGCTTGACCTTGGTCATCTCGGTGACCAGGTCGGCGAAGTCGGTCAGCGCCTCCGGTGCGTACCGGCCGGTGATGACGACGTGCTGGCTGCCCGGGCGGTCCTTCAGCACGGCCACCACCTCCGCCGGGTCGATCCAGCCCCAGTGCATCGGGTAGGTGAACTCGTCCAGCACGTAGAAGCGGTAGGTCTCGGCGGCCAGATCGCGCTTGACCTGCTCCCAGCCCTCCTTGGCCGCCGCCTCGCTGTCCAGCTCCATCGCGCCGGTGCGCTGGATCCAGGACCAGCCGGAGCCCATCTTGTGCCACTCGACGGTGCCGCCCTCGCCGGAGGCGCCGAGCACCCGCAGCGCGTTCTCCTCGCCGACCTTCCACTTGGCGGACTTCACGAACTGGAACACCCCGACCGACCAGCCCTGGTTCCAGGCGCGCAGCGCCATGCCGAACGCGGCGGTGGACTTGCCCTTGCCGGGGCCGGTGTGCACGGCGGTGATCGGCAGGGTACGGCGCTGACGGGTCGTCAGGCCGTCCTCGGGGACGCTCTCGGGGACACCCTTGGGCATATCGGCTCAGGCCGCCTTTCGCATCGCGGGGGACATCGGTCGGTTCTCGCGGACGAGCGAGGCGACGCCGTCGGCGCGCAGCTCGTCCAGGGTCACGGCGGTGGCGCGCAGCCGGGCCGCCAGGGCGCCGGCCAGGCCGAGCCGGACCGGGCCGCACTCGCAGTCCAGCACCACGCTCGCCACGCCCTGCGCGGCCAGCAGCCCGGCCGCCCGGTGCGACCGCGCGACGGCGTCCCGGCCGCCGCCGGTGGCCCGGCCGTCGGTCACCACGACCAGCAGCGGGCGGCGGTCCGGGTCGCGCAGCCGCTCGACCCGCAGCACCTCGTGGGCCCGCAGCAGGCCGGCGGCCAGCGGGGTGCGCCCGCCGGTGGGCAGCGACTCCAGGCGGGCCGCGCCGACCTCCACCGAGGAGGTGGGCGGCAGTGCCAGCTCGGCCGAGGCGCCCCGGAAGGTGATCATGCCGATCTTGTCGCGGCGCTGGTAGGCGTCCATCAACAGCGACAGCACCGCGCCCTTGACGGCGGTCATCCGCTGCCGGGCCGCCATCGAACCGGAGGCGTCCACGACGAACAGCACCAGGTTGGACTCCCGCCCCTGGCGCACCTGCTCGCGGAAGTCGTCCTTGTGCAGCACCAGCGCGCGCGAGGAGCGCCCGCGCGCCACCTGGTGCGGTGCGGCGGCGCGCAGTGTGGCGCTCAGGTGCAGCCGGGCCAGCCGGCCCCGCGGGCGGCGGGCCCGGACGGTGTGGCCGCCGTCGGTCTCGGCGGGGGAGCGGCGGCCCTGGGCGCCGCGCCCGGTGCCGTTCACCGCGAACAGCCGGGTGCGGTACGGGTCGCCGGCCGCGACCGGCGCCGACTCCCGCGCGGGGGAGGGGTGCTGGGCCGGGACGGGCTGCGGGGCGGCGTCCTCCCCGGCGGCCGGGTCCGCCTCCAGCGGCGGACCGTCCGGACCGGAGGGCTCCGGCGCGCCGCCGCCCCCGCCGCCGTCGGGGCCGCCGTCCTGCGGACCGCCGCCGTCCGGCCCGTCCGGGCCGCCGTCCGGGTCCGGCTCCGGGTCGTCCTGGGACCCCTCGGCCGTCGCGGGCTCGGGCTGCGGCTCCGGCTCGGGCTCCGACTGGGCGTGCTCCTCCAGCACCCGGTCCAGCTGCTCCTCGTCCAGCCCCGGCGCGTCGAACGGGTTGCGCCGGCGGCGGTGCGGCAGCGCCAGCTGGGCGGCCTTGCGGACGTCCTCCGCCAGCACCTCGGTGCGCCCGGCCCAGGCGGCCAGCGCGACGGCGGTGCGCGCCATCACGATGTCCGCGCGCAGCCCGTCCACCTCGAACGCCGCGCAGACGGCGGTGATCTGGCGCAGCGCCGTGTCGGTCAGCTCCACCTTCGCCAGCAGCTCGCGCGCGGCGGTGATCCGTGCCGCCAGCGCCCGCTCGTCCGCGGCGAAACGGGCGGCGAACGCGGCCGGGTCGGCGTCGTAGCCGAGCCGGCGGCGCACCACCTCGGCGCGCTCCGCGGGCTCCCGGGTCGCGGCGATCTCCACCGTCAGGCCGAACCGGTCGAGCAGCTGCGGGCGCAGCTCGCCCTCCTCCGGGTTCATCGTGCCGACGAGCAGGAAGCGCGCCGCGTGCCGCACCGACACGCCCTCGCGCTCGACGTAGGAGCGGCCCATCGCGGCGGCGTCCAGCAGCAGGTCCACCACGTGGTCCTGCAGCAGGTTCACCTCGTCGATGTAGAGCACGCCGCGGTGCGCCCGGGCGAGCAGGCCGGGCTCGTAGGCCTTGACGCCCTCGGCGAGCGCCCGCTCCAGGTCCAGCGAGCCGACGATCCGGTCCTCGGAGACGCCGACCGGCAGCTCGACCAGCCGGGCCGGGCGCTCGGAGGCCGGGGCGCCGGCGTGCGCGCCGTCGGGGCACTGCGGGTCCGGCGCGGCCGGGTCGCAGGCGAAGCGGCAGCCGTCGACGGTCGCGATGGACGGCAGCAGCCCGGCCAGCGCGCGCACCATGGTCGACTTGGCGGTGCCCTTCTCACCGCGCACCAGCACCCCGCCGACCGCCGGGGAGACGGCGTTCAGCAGCAGGCCGAGCCGCAGGTCGGCCATGCCGACGACGGCGGTGAACGGGTAACGGACGTCACTCATGCATGCTCCCCAGGGGCCCCGGGCGCCAGGGTCGGCAGCGATCCGGCCGCCGGCACCCCGCCCTCGATCAGCTTCCACAACGCGTCGGTGTCCGCGTGTTCCTCGATCAGCTCGCCCAGCCGGTCCAGCCGGGCCTCCCGCGCGGCGGCGAACGAGGTGTCCGGCGCGGGCACGAACGCCCGGCCGGCGGCCGCCGCGACCTCACGCAGCAGCGCGCGCCGGAAGCCGTCGTTCTCCAGCGCGCCGTGCCAGGTCGTCCCCCACACCTGGCCCACCCGGCAGCCGTCCAGGAACGGTTCCCCGCCCTCGACGGTGACGACGCCGTGGTGGATCTCGTACCCCTCGACCCGCTCCCCGAAGGCCTCGCCGACCGGCCGGGCGAGCACCTTCCCGGCGCCGAACCGCACCCGGGTCGGCAGCAGCCCGAGGCCGTCCACCGCGCCCGCCTTCGACTCGACCTCGTCCACGATCGAGTGCGCCAGCATCTGGTAGCCGCCGCAGACGCCGAGCAGCGGGCGCCCGGCCGCCGCCCGCGCCTTCAGCGCCGGCTCCAGGCCGCGCTCGCGCAGCCAGGCGAGGTCCGCGACGGTGGCCCGGGTGCCGGGCAGCACGACGAGGTCGGCGTCGGCCAGCTCCTCGGGCCGGGTGGCCCAGCGGACCAGGACGCCGGGCTCCTGGACGAGCGCGTCCAGGTCGGTGAAGTTGGACAGCCGGGGGAAGCGCAGCACGGCCACCCGCAGCACGTCCGCGCCGAGCGGGCCGCGCGCGGCGGTCCGGTCGACGACGGTGGACAGGTCGAGCGAGTCCTCGGCGTCCAGCCACAGGTCCGGCAGCATCGGCAGGGTGCCGAGCACCGGGCGGCCGGTCAGGTCGCGCAGCATGTCCAGGCCCGGCGCGAGCAGCCGCGCGTCGCCGCGGAACTTGTTGACGAACCAGCCCGCCACATGCCGCTGGTCCTGCGCCGACAGCAGCGCCAGCGTCCCGTACATCGCCGCGAAGACGCCGCCGCGGTCGATGTCCCCGACGACCACGACCGGCAGCCCGGCGGCGGTGGCCAGGCCCATGTTGGCGATGTCGCGGTCGCGCAGGTTGATCTCGGCGGGCGATCCCGCGCCCTCGCAGACCACCACGTCGAAGCGGCGGCGCAGGTCCGCCAGGCACTCCAGGGCGCGCTCCAGCAGCAGCGGCTTGCGCTCCCGGTAGTCCAGCGCGCCGACCTCGGCGACCGGACGGCCCAGCAGCACCACCTGGCTGCGGCCGTCCCCGCCGGGCTTGAGCAGCACCGGGTTCATCGCCGCCTCCGGCTCCACCCGGGCCGCCTGCGCCTGCATCGCCTGCGCGCGGCCGATCTCGGCGCCGTCCGCGGTGACGAAGGAGTTCAGCGACATGTTCTGCGCCTTGAACGGCGCGACCGCGACACCCTGCCGGGCCAGCCAGCGGCAGATGCCCGCGGTGACCACGCTCTTGCCGGCGTCCGAGGTCGTCCCGGCGACCAGTAGCGCCTTGCTCATGCCCCACCCCTCCGCTTCCTGATCGGCGCCGCCCGGAGCAGCAGATGCCCGGCGACGGTCGTACCCAGGGCCAGCGCGCTCACCCGCCGGGAGAGCACACAGGCCCGTTCGATGTCGTCCACCCCGACGGGGCGCAGTTCCCCGCCCAGCACGGGGCGGTGCTCCATGCGCTCGCCGTACCGCAGCGTGCCGCCGAGCCGCACGCCCACCGCGCCCGCGAAGGCCGACTCGGCCTGGCCGGCGTTCGGGCTGGGGTGCGCCGAGCCGTCGCGGCGCCAGACCCGCCAGGCGGTGCGCGGCTCGGGGGCGGCGGCGACCGTCAGCAGCGCGGTCAGCCGCGCGCCCGGCCAGCCCGCCACGTCGTCCAGCCGCGCCGAGGCCCAGCCGAACCGGGCGTAGCGGGGCGAGCGGTGACCGACCATCGCGTCCAGGGTGTTCACCGCGCGGAACGCCAGCAGGCCGGGCGTGCCCGCGAGAGCGCCCCACACCAGGGCGTTGACCACGGCGTCGGCGGTGTTCTCGGCCACCGACTCGACGACGGCGCGGGCGAGCTGCCGCTCGTCCAGCGCGCTCGGGTCGCGCCCGCACAGGTGCGGCAGCCGCTCCCGGGCCGCCGTCAGGTCGCCCGCCGCGAGGGAACGGCCGATGGTGCGGGCCTCCCGGGTCAGCGAGGCGCCGCCGAGCACCGTCCAGGTCGCGGCGGCGGCGAGGGCGGCCCGGCCGAGCGGACGGCGGGCCAGCAGCCGGTCGGCGGTCAGCGCGCCGGCCGCGACGGTGCCCACGGCCAGGGCGGTGAAGGCGGCGCCGGCGGCGCGGTGGTCGCGCCACAGCAGGCGCTCCAGCCGGCCGGCGGCGGAGCCGAAGCCGGCCACCGGGTGGCCGCGGCGCGGGTCGCCGAACCGGGCGTCGGCCAGGTAGCCGGCGACGGCACCCGCGCCGAAGGCGACGGCCCGGCTCAGCGGGCGCACGGCAGGGCGCAGCATCGCGTGCGTGTCCTCACTCAGGGTCCGCGCCCTGGATCGACGAACCGGCGGCGAGAGTCTCCTGGCTTCCGGGTCGAACGCACGGTCCGGGCCTTCCAGCGGCTTCTGACGGCTCGCCGTGGCGTGTTCCGGTCGTGCTCCCCGGTGACAGTGGCGGGACCGCGCCGGACTCGCACCGGCTTCCTCTGCATGCCTCCGTATTGGCTGAAGGATCCCATCACGGGCCCGAACCGGGAGTCAACCGAGGTCGTGGAGGGCGTTGGTCACACGCCGCGCCGCCCGTCCCGCCCGGTGTGACGTTCCTCCCGGAACAACCCGTACGGCCGTGTCCTACTGGCTTCCCCCCGCCCGCGCGAGTGGACTGAGGGGTGGGTCCGGACACCGGGCAGGCCAGACACCGAGCAGCCAGACACCGAGCATCGGGGAGCGAGTATGCGTTGGGGAATCGCGGCCACCGTGGCGGCCGCCGCCGTCGGCACCGGGGCCGCCGTCCTGGTGGTTGGCCGCAAGGCGTCCGAGCGGATGGTCCGTTCGGCCGGGGCCGCCCGCGACCGGAGCGGCCCGGTCCTCGTCCGGAGCCTCGGCGCGGGGCGGGTCACCTTCACCCGCACCCCGGTGAGCGAGCGCCCCGGCCGCTGGGCCGTCGAGTGGGGCGAGGACGGCCACGCGGTGGTCGAGGAGGTCCTGCACCGCGACGACAAGGGCGTCACCCGCCGCCTGGTCCGCGCCGAGCGCGGCACCCTCGCCCCCGGCACCGAAGTCCGCTTCACCCCCCGCGTGTACCTCGGCGACCCGGCCTCGGCGCTCGGCCTGCCGTTCGCCGAGACCGCCGTCGAGGGCGAGCTGGGCGCGATGCCCGCCTGGCGGCTGGACGGCAAGCGCGGCACCTGGGTGGTCCTGGTCCACGGCCCCGACGCCGACCGCGCGCAGAGCCTGCCCGTCCTCCCCGAGCTGCAGCGCCTCGGCCTGCCCGCGCTCGCCGTCACCTACCGCGGCGACGCCGGCGCGCCCGCCTCCCCGGACGGCCTCGGCCACTTCGGCGAGACGGAGTGGCGGGACGTCGAGGCCGCGGTGCGCACCGCCCTGGAGGCCGGCGCGGGCCGGGTCGTCCTCTACGGCTGGTCGCTCGGCGCCACGATCGCCCTGCACACCGCCGCCCGCTCGGACCTCGCCCCCTCGATCAGCAGCCTGGTCCTGGACTCGCCGGTGCTGGACTGGCCGGCCACCGCCCGCCGGGACGCCGCCCGGTCCGGCTACCGGGGTGCGGCCGCCGAACTCGGCGCGCTCGCCGCCGAGGGCCGCACCGGCGTGGATCTGGCCGACTTCGCCCGCCTCGCCGACGGCACCGACCTGCGGGTGCCCACCCTGGTGCTGCACGGCCCCGACGACCCGGTGGCCCCGTTCGCCGCCGCCCGGCGCCTCGCCCACCGCCGCCCGGACGTGGTCAACCTCCAGGCCTTCCCCGGCGGGGACCACGCGGCCCTGTGGAACACCGCTCCGGACCGCTACGCCGAGACCCTGCGCCGCTGGCTCACGCCGTTCTGCTGATCGGCTTGCAGCCCCCCCTCGCGCGGAATTCCGCGGCGCACCGGTTCCGTCTGGCATGGACCCGCCATAGAGATCAAGCCAGTCGGTTTGGCCTCTGTTGCCCGATCTTGTCGAGCCCCCGCGCCCCCCTCCGGCCCCGCGCGGACAACCGGATGTGACAGATGGCCGGTGCAAGGGGAAGACTGCTCGACGTGACGTCTCGGAATCCGCGCGACCGTGATGCCCCGCTCCCGCCGACGATCGGTACCGGTGCGACGGTGACCCGTCTCCCCGGAACGGCCCACCGCTCCGCAGGCGCCAGGCCGGGGGCCCCGGGCGTACCCCGCCGACGAGGCCCCGCCCCCGCACCCGGCCGTGGCCGGGTCCCCGTGCCGGAGGGCTTCCCCGCTCCCGCCGAGCTCGCCCCGCTGGCCCGCCGCATGCTGGTCGACGCCGTCCGGATCGCCCGCTGGGCCGGTGAGCTCGACGAGGTCGACAAGCGCGGCGAGCTGCTGCCCGACGACGCCCGCGCCGCCGGCCTCGCCCTCGCCATGACGGTGGGCGCCGCGGCCAAGTCGTGGGGCCAGGCCCTGCTGGTCGGCCTGGTCGAGGCCCGGGACGGCGGCGCCGGCCCCGGCTGGCGCCTGCATGCCTGGGAGCACGACGACGAGGCGGTGGTCCGCGGCTGGTCGGCGCTGTTCGACGCCTGGACGCTGCTCGCCCCGGTCCCGCCCGCCGCCCTGCGCGGCGTCTTCGCGGTGCTCGCCGGGCAGGCCGTCGACCAGGCCCCGCAGCTGCTGTCCTTCCTCCACCTGGTGGACGGCCCGGTGGCCGACGTCGAGCTGCTCGAACTGCTCCGGCGCGGCCTGGACGAGCGCCGGGTCGGCGGCGGCGAGGGCACCTTCGGCCTCTCGCCCGTCCCGCACGCGGCCTCCGCCGTCTCGGCCGTCCGCGGCACCTGCCGCGAGCCGCAGATCGACACCCCGGCCTCGCCCGCCGACGTCGCCGCCGTCCTGGACTGGATGCTGGACGGCCTGGCCGCCGTCGGCGCGCTGGTCCGCCGGGACAACGCGGCCGAGCTCTCCCCGCTCGGGCACTGGGCGGTGCGGGCCAAGCTGGAGGAGATCTGCACCGTCGCGCAGACCGCCGCCGGCCACATCGAGCAGAGCGCGCTGGAGCTGCTGAGCGCCTGCGCCGACTACTCGCCCGGCCCGGCCCGCGCCGAGTACCGGGCCTGGCTGGCCGCCCGCCCGGCCGACCGGGCGGTGGCCGAGCTGCTGGAGGCCGCGCAGGGCGAGGACGCCCTGGTGCGCGGCCTGGCCTTCGAGGCGCTGCGGGTGGCCGGCGTGACCGCCGAGCAGGCCGTCCGGGCCGCCGTCGACGAGCCGGTGCTGCGCCCCTACGCGCTGCTCTGGCTGGCCGAGCGCTCGGACGAGGGGGTCTCCCCGGCCGACGTGCTGGGCGCGGAGGACGCCGCCTGGCTCTGGGTGGACACCGCCGCGGCCGTGCTCGACCACGGCGAGACGGACCTGCTCGTCGGCCACGTCGAGGGCGCCTCGGCCGGTGACCCGGTGCGGCTGTTCGCCCGGGCCCGGCAGTCCGGGCACCCGCGGGCGGCCTCGGTGCTGACCGCCGTCTCCGGCGTGCACCCGGACCCGGGCGTGGCCCGCGCGGCCCGCCGCTCGGCGTTCAGCGTCCACCGCGGCGGCGCGTAGCCGACACCGGCGCCCGCGCCGCGGGCGCCCACATGCGCAAGGGCCCGGCTCCCCGAGGGGAACCGGGCCCTTGCGCATGCCCGAGGGGGAACGTCAGCCGACCCGCGACTCCGCGCGGCGGGCCCGGACGTCGCCGACCTTCTGGCCCACCTTGCGGCGGATGACCAGCAGCGGCGCCATCGCGGCGAGCGCGATCTGCGCGAACGCGCCGATGTGCAGCAGGTTGTCGCCGCCCGGCAGACCGGTCGCCCAGGCCGCCAGGCAGCCGATCGAGACGACGATCCAGCAGAGCGTCGCGGTGGCCAGCAGGCCCTGCGGCTTGGGGTACTCGATCCGGCTGACCATCAGGTACGCCGCGCCGAAGATGGCGAGCAGACCCGGCAGGAACGGCGGGTCGAGCAGCACGATGGCAATCACCGTCATGGCGCCCATCGGGCAGGGCATGCCCTGGAACACCCCGGGGCGCACCTTCACGGCGGAGAAGCGGGCGAGCCGCAGGACCACCGCGAGCAGCACGGTCAGCGCGATCAGGGCCGACAGCCGGCTGTTGGAGCCGGGCGAGACCATGCCCCAGACCGCGACGAAGTAGGCCGGCGCGATGCCGAAGCTGATCAGGTCGGCCAGGTTGTCGAGTTCGGCCCCGAGCGCGGAGGAGCGCAGCTTGCGTGCCACCAGCCCGTCGAACAGGTCGCACATCGAGCCGATCAGCAGCAGCGTCACCGCGGTGGCGGCGCTGTGCTTGTCCGGCGCGGCGTCGGGGTTGGTGATGTGCGGGACGAGCACCCCGGTGGTGATCGAGTAGATCGCCAGGAAGCCGCAGACGGCGTTCCCCAGGGTCAGGAAGTCGGCGGTGGACAGGTGCTGCGGCGAGCGCGGCGCGCGCAGCTCGCGGTCGCGGGCCCAGCGGCGGCGGCGCAGGACCGTCTCCTCGTCCTCCAGGCCGACGATCGTCTCAGGATCAGTCACGGTCAAGGCGCGTCACCCCGGCGGTGGTCTTCTGGCCGACCTCGACGCCGACCTCGACGCCGGCCGGCAGGTAGGTGTCGACCCGGGACCCGAACCGGATCAGACCGATCCGCTCGCCCTGCTCGACCTTGGTACCGGCGTCCACGTACGGCACGATGCGGCGCGCCACGGCGCCCGCGATCTGGACCATCTCGATGTCGCCGAGCTCGGTGTCGAAGTGCCAGACGACCCGCTCGTTCTGGTCGCTGTCCTTGTTGAACGCGGGCACGAAGCCACCGGGCACGTGCTCGACGGAGGTCACGGTGCCGGGCAGCGGGGCCCGGTTGACGTGGACGTTGAGCGGGCTCATGAAGACCGCCACGCGGGTCCGGCCGTCCGGCCACGCGTCGATGCTCTGGACCACGCCGTCGGCGGGGGAGATCACTCTGCCCGTGCCGATCTCACGCTCGGGGTCGCGGAAGAACCACAGCATGCCGGCGCCGAGCGCACAGGCGGGTACCGCGGCCAGGGCCCACTTGCCACTGCGCCGGGTGAGGGCGGTGGTCACGGCGGCCGTGGCGAGGGTGGGGACGAACCAGGGGGTGGCTCCGCGCGCGATGGTCACGCGGGGTCGCCGACCGGCCGTCGTGGCTGCGAGGGCATCGCGGTCCGTGACGGAGGTGTGAGGGGACGGGCTGATGGGCATCGAAGACCTTTGTCGCGGGGGATCATGGCCGCTGGACGGGGGCCACCGCGGGATCGGGTAAGAGGGGGACGTCTGCTGTCCCGGTGGATGCTATCGGGAGCAGACGGTGGGTGGGCAACCCGCCTGCTCGTCATGTGACCTGCCGGAGGCGCGGTCGCGCCCCTTCCGTACGACCGTAGCTCGCCCCGCTCCGGTTCCCAAGGGACCGGGCGAAGCTGGTGACTCATGTCTCAACGGTGCCCGTACGGCCGTTCGGGGCCTCCCGCCGAGGGCAGGGCGAGGGCGGCACGAGGGGATGCCGAGGGGATGCCGAAGCGGCCGCAGGGCGCGTGACAGCAGCGGTACGCCCTACGGCCGCTTCGGTGGGCCGTGCCGGACCCGGGGCGGACCGGGCCGACGCCTCGGAGCACGGCACGGTGCCGGGACGGGCCCGCACGCCCGTCGACCGGCGGCTTGTGTGGCCCGCGGATCACTGCGCGATGCGGTACTCCTCCAGCAGCCGGCGCCCGACGATCATCTTCTGGATCTCCGCAGTACCTTCACCGATCAGCAGCATCGGGGCCTCCCGGTAGAGCCGCTCGATCTCGTACTCCTTGGAGAAGCCGTAGCCGCCGTGGATCCGGAAGGAGTCCTCGACGACCTCCTTGCAGTACTCGGAGGCGAGGTACTTGGCCATGCCCGCCTCCAGGTCGTTGCGCTCGCCGCCGTCCTTCTTGCGGGCGGCCATGACCATCATCTGGTGGGCGGCCTCGACCTTGGTGGCCATCTCGGCGAGCTTGAACTGGATCGCCTGGTGCTCGGCGATCCGCTTGCCGAAGGTGGTGCGCTGCTGGGCGTAGGCGATGCCCAGCTCGAAGGCCCGGCGGGCGACGCCGCAGCCGCGCGCGGCCACGTTGACGCGGCCGACCTCGACGCCGTCCATCATCTGGTAGAAGCCGCGGCCGGGGACGCCGCCGAGGACCCGGTCCGCCGGGACGCGGACGTCCTGGAGGACCAGCTCGGTGGTGTCGACGCCCTTGTAGCCCATCTTCTCGATCTTGCCGGGCACGGTGAGGCCGGGGACGGTCGGGTTCGGCCCGAAGCCCGGGGTCTTCTCGACCAGGAAGGTGGTCATGTTCTTGTAGGGGGTGGAGCCGCCCTCGTCGGTCTTGCACAGCACCGCGACCAGGGTGGAGGTGCCGCCGTTGGTCAGCCACATCTTCTGGCCGTTGAGGACGTAGAAATCGCCGTCCCGGACGCCCTTGGTGCTGATCGCGGCGACGTCGGAGCCGAGGCCCGGCTCGGACATCGAGAAGGCGCCGCGGATCTCGCCGGCCGCCATCCTCGGCAGGAAGTGGTCCTTCTGCTCCTGGGTGCCGTGCGCGTTGATCATGTGCGCGACGATGAAGTGGGTGTTGACGATGCCGGAGACGGACATCCAGCCGCGGGCGATCTCCTCCACCACCAGGGCGTAGGTCAGCAGCGACTCGCCGAGGCCGCCGTACTCCTCGGGGATGGTCAGGCCGAAGAGGCCGAGCTGCTTCATGCCCTCGACGATCGCGGCCGGGTACTCGTCCTTGTGCTCCAGCTCGGTCGCGACCGGGATGATCTCCTTGTCGACGAACTCGCGCACGGTGGCGAGGATGTCCCGCTGGATCTCGGTGAGGCCGTCGGTCTGTGCGAGGCGTCCCATCGTGCGGCTCCTGTCATGCCTGAGGGAAAGAAGAGGAGAAAGAAGAGGAGGGGGGTGGACGGGGGCTCCGCGGGCGTGGCTTGCGCGGAGCCCCCGTGAACCGGGTCGGGCTGCGGCCGATGACGGCGGCCGGCCCGTCCGGGGCTCTGGGGCTCTGGGGCTCCGGGGGGGCCGGGCTCAGCCGAGGGGGGTGGGGCGGCCGGGCTGCTCCCCGCCGCGTGCCTCGGTGTACGTCGCGGTCGGCACCATCACCTTGCGGCGGAAGAGGCAGACGACCGTGCCGTCCTGCTTGTAGCCCTTGGTCTCGACGTACACGATGCCGCGGTCGTCCTTGGACTTGGACGGCCACTTGTCGAGCACGGTGGTCTCGCCGTAGATCGTGTCGCCGTGGAAGGTCGGCGCGACGTGCCGCAGCGACTCGACCTCCAGGTTGGCGATCGCCTTGCCGGAGACGTCCGGGACGGACATGCCCAGCAGCAGCGAGTAGACGTAGTTGCCCACCACCACGTTGCGGCCGAAGTCGGTGGTCCGCTCCGCGTAGTTGGTGTCCAGGTGGAGCGGGTGATGGTTCATGGTGAGGAGGCAGAAGAGGTGGTCGTCGTACTCGGTGACCGTCTTGCCGGGCCAGTGCTTGTACACCGCGCCGACCTCGAACTCCTCGTAGGTGCGTCCGAACTGCATGTCTCAGTACTCCTGGGGGTCGGCGTTCTCAGGCCTGCGGGGGCTCGAACTCGGAGGTGCGCTTCAGACCGGCGGCGCGGCCCTTGCCGGAGACCACCAGCGCCATCTTGCGGCTGGCCTCGTCGATCATCTCGTCGCCGAGCATCGCCGAGCCCTTGAAGCCGCCCGCCTCGGAGGTGCACCAGTCGTAGGCGTCGAGGATCAGCTCGGCGTGGTCGTAGTCCTCCTGGGAGGGCGAGAAGATCTCGTTGGCGGTGGCGACCTGGTCCGGGTGCAGCACCCACTTGCCGTCGAAGCCCAGCGCGGCGGCGCGGCCGGCCACCTCGCGGTAGCCCTCCTGGTTGCGGATCTGCAGGTAGGGGCCGTCGATCGCCTGGAGGTCGTGGGCGCGGGCGGCCATCAGGATGCGCATCAGGATGTAGTGGTAGGCGTCGGCCGGGTAGCCGGGCGGCTGCTCGCCGACCACCAGGGACTTCATGTTGATCGAGGCCATGAAGTCGGCCGGGCCGAAGACGATGGTCTCCAGCCGGGGCGAGGCCTGGGCGATGGCGTCGACGTTGATCAGGCCCTTGGCGTTCTCGATCTGCGCCTCGATGCCGATCCGGCCGACCTCGAAGCCCATGGTCTTCTCGATCTGGGTGAGCAGCAGGTCGAGCGCCTTGACCTGCTCGGCGTCCTGGACCTTGGGCAGCATGATGCAGTCGAGGTTCGGGCCGGCGCCCTCGACGACGGTGATCACGTCGCGGTAGGTCCAGTGGGTGGTCCAGTCGTTGACCCGCACGACGCGGGTCTTGCCGCTCCAGTCGCCGTTGTTCAGGGCGTCGACGATGGAGTGCCGGGCGCTCTCCTTGACCAGCGGGGCGCAGGCGTCCTCCAGGTCGAGGAAGACCTGGTCGGCGGGCAGGCCCTGGGCCTTCTCCAGGAAGCGCGGGTTGCTGCCGGGCACGGCGAGGCAGGAGCGGCGCGGGCGCAGGCGGTTGACGTTGGACATGCGGGGTGGTTCCTTCCGGGGTCAGCTGGTCGTCGTGGCCGGGGCGGGCGTCCACGGCTGGAGCCTGTTGGCCAGCCGGATCTCGTCCACGATCCGGCCGATGATGGTCGTGATGCCGAAGTCCTTCGGGGTGAACACGGCGGCGACGCCGGCGGCCCTGAGGGCCTCGCCGTCCGCAGCCGGGATGATGCCACCCACGATCACCGGGACATCCTCCACCCCGGCCCGGCGCAGCCGGTGCAGCACGTCGGGGACCAGCTCCGAGTGGGCGCCGGAGAGGATCGACAGGCCCACGCAGTGGACGTCCTCGGCGACGGCGGCCGCGACGATCTGCTCGGGGGTGAGCCGGATCCCCTGGTAGACCACCTCGAACCCGGCGTCGCGGGCCCGCACGGCGATCTGCTCGGCCCCGTTGGAGTGCCCGTCCAGGCCGGGCTTGCCGACCAGCAGGCGCAGCTTGCCGCAGCCCAGCTCGGCGGCGGTCGCGGCGACGGCCTCGCGCACCGCGGCCAGCTCGCCGCCGGGCTCGGCCGCGACCGCGACCGGGGCGCCGCCGACGCCGGTGGGCGCGCGGTACTCGCCGAACACCTCGCGCAGGGCGAAGGCCCACTCGCCGGTGGTGACCCCGGCTCGGGCGCAGGCCAGGGTGGCCGGCACGAGGTTCTCGGCGGTGGCGGCGACGGTCTTGAGCTCCTCCAGCGCACGCAGCGCGGCGACCTCGTCGCGCTGCCCGCGCCAGGCCTCCAGGGCGGTCAGCACCGACTGCTCGGAGGCCGGGTCGACGACCATGATCGCGGTGTCGAGGTCGGCCGTGAGCGGGCTCTCCTCGGTGGTGTCGAAGCAGTTCACCCCGATGATCCTGTCCTCGCCGGACTCGATCCGGGCCCGCCGGGCCGCGTGCGCGGCGACCAGGTTGGACTTCAGGTAGCCGGACTCGACGGCCGGGATGACCCCGCCCATCTCCAGCACCTTGGCGATCTCGGCCTCGGCGCCGGCCAGCAGCGCGGCGGTCTTGGCCTCCACCACCTCGGAGCCGTTGAAGAGGTCCCCGTACTCCAACAGGTCGGACTCGTAGGCGAGCACCTGCTGGATCCGCAGCGACCACTGCTGGTCCCACGGGCGGGGCAGGCCGAGCGCCTCGTTCCACGCGGGCAGCTGGACGGCGCGGGCGCGGGCGTCCTTGGAGAGGGTGACGGCGAGCATCTCCAGCACGATCCGCTGGACGTTGTTCTCCGGCTGCGCCTCGGTCAGGCCGAGCGAGTTGACCTGGACGCCGTAGCGGAACCGGCGCTGCTTGGGGTCCTCGATGCCGTACCGCTCGCGGGTGACCTTCTCCCAGAGCCGGCCGAAGGCCCGCATCTTGCACATCTCCTCGACGAACCGCACACCGGCGTTGACGAAGAAGGAGATCCGGGCGACCACCTCGCCCATCCGCTCGGCCGGCACCTGGCCGGAGTCGCGGACGGCGTCCAGCACCTCGATCGCCGTGCACATCGCGTAGGCGATCTCCTGGACCGGGGTGGCCCCGGCCTCCTGGAGGTGGTAGCTGCAGATGTTGATCGGGTTCCACTTCGGGATGTTCCCGACCGTGTAGGCGATCATGTCGGTGATCAGGCGCACCGAGGGGCCGGGCGGGAAGACGTGCGTCCCGCGCGACAGGTACTCCTTGACGATGTCGTTCTGGGTGGTGCCGGTGAGCCTGGCGATGTCGGCGCCCTGCTCCTCGGCGACCACCTGGTAGAGCGCCAGCAGCCACATCGCGGTGGCGTTGATGGTCATGGAGGTGTTGGTCTGTTCGAGCGGGATGCCGTCGAACAGGGTCCGCATGTCGCCGACGTGGCCGACCGGCACGCCGACCCGGCCGACCTCGCCGCGGGCGAGCACGTGGTCGGAGTCGTAGCCGGTCTGGGTCGGCAGGTCGAACGCCACCGAGAGGCCGGTCTGGCCCTTGGCCAGGTTCCGCCGGTACAGCGCGTTGGAGTCCTGGGCCGTGGAGTGCCCGGCGTAGGTGCGCATCAGCCAGGGGCGGTCGCGGTCGGCCATGTCAGTTGTCCCTGCCGCGCCGGATGGTCCGCTCGTCGAGCTCGCGGAAGAGGTTGATCGCCGGCAGGTGCCTGGCGCGCAGTTCGGCGTCGCGCACGCCCAGGCCCTCCTCGGGGGCCAGGCACAGCACGCCGACCTTGCCCTGGTGCTTGTTGTGGTGCACGTCCAGCGCGGCCTGGCCGGTCTGCTCCAGCGGGTACACCTTGGAGACGGTCGGGTGGATCTTTCCCTTGGCCACCAGGCGGTTGGCCTCCCAGGCCTCGCGGTAGTTGGCGAAGTGCGAGCCGACGATCCGCTTGAGCGACATCCACAGGTACCGGTTGTCGTACTGGTGCATGAACCCGGAGGTGGAGGCGCAGGTGACGACGGTGCCGCCCTTGCGGGTGACGTAGACGCTCGCGCCGAAGGTCTCCCGGCCGGGGTGCTCGAAGACGATGTCGACGTCCTCGCCGCCGGTCAGCTCGCGGATCCGCCCGCCGAGCCGCTTCCACTCGCGCGGGTCCTGGGTCTGCTCGTCCTTCCAGAACCGGTAGCCCTCGGCGGAGCGGTCGATGATCGCCTCGGCGCCCATCGCCCGGCAGATGTCGGCCTTCTGCGGGCTGGAGACCACGCAGATCGGGGTGGCGCCGCCGGCCAGCGCGTACTGGGTGGCGTAGGAGCCGAGGCCGCCGCTGGCGCCCCAGATCAGCACGTTGTCGCCCTGCTTCATGCCGGCGCCGTTGCGCGAGACCAGCTGGCGGTAGGCGGTGGAGTTGACCAGGCCGGGGGAGGCGGCCTCCTCCCAGGTCAGGTGGGCGGGCTTGGGCATCAGCTGGTTGGTCTTCACCAGGGCCAGCTGGGCGAGGCCGCCGAAGTTGGTCTCGAAGCCCCAGATCCGCTGCTCCGGGTCCATCATCGTGTCGTTGTGGCCGTCGGAGGACTCCAGCTCGACGGACAGGCAGTGCGCGACCACCTCGTCGCCCGGCTTCCAGGCGTTGACCCCGGCGCCGGTGCGCAGCACCACGCCGGCGAGGTCGGAGCCGACGACGTGGTACGGCAGGTCGTGGCGCTTGGCGAGCGGCGAGAGCCGGCCGTAGCGCTCCAGGAAGCCGAAGGTGGAGACCGGCTCGAAGATCGAGCTCCACACGGTGTTGTAGTTCACGGCGCTCGCCATCACGGCGACCAGGGCCTCACCCGGGCCCAGTTCGGGCACCGCGACCTCGTCGAGGTGGAGGGACGTGCGGGGGTCCTTGTCGCGGCTGTCGAGCCCGGCGAACATCTGCTCCTCGTCCTTGTGGAGCGTCACCGCCCGGTAGGACTCCGGCAGCTTCACGTGGGCGAAGTCCGCCGCCGTGCTGTCGGGGCTGAGGATCGCGTCGAGGATTTCCTTCATGGCTGCCTCCGAAGGCGTACCTGTGTGAGGGCACAGGGCGTCTGGGGGAGCCGGGAGCGGACACCGGCTTCGCTGAACGGGGTGGTGGGTGGTGGCTGGTGGGCCGAGTGGCTGGTGGGCCTGGTCCCGCGGTGGGTCGCTCCCGGGGTTGGGGGAGCGCCGGTACGACGGCGCGCCGAGGTGGGGAGCCGCGGCGCCGCGACTGGTGGGTAACAAGGTAGTGGCACCCTGTGCCACTCGTAAAGACACGGCGTGCCAGCAATTCCGACGGCCCGGGAACCCCTTCGAGGGCTCTGCGCAGGGCGCGAAAAGGGCCCGTGCCGATATCTCGACACGGGCCCTCAAGGCTGCTTCCACCTGCGAAAACGCCGGTGATCAGGCCTGTCTGACGCCCTCCAGGGCGGCCCGGACGGCATCCACCACGACGTCCAGCGGAGCGTCCGTCCGGGCGACTGTGATGAGCACCTCACCTCCGGAAGTGGCACTCGGTGCGCCGGTCGTCGCGGCCTCCTCCTCCGTCACACTGGCACCGGGTGCCACCACCGCACCGCGCCGCCGGGCCCCCGGAGCGCTGGACGCCCAGAAGGTCCGCCGGATCACCTCGAAGGAGTGGTCCAGCTGCGCCTCGACGTCGCCCCGCCCGCCCGCCCGCAGCCAGCGCCGCAGCACGTGGTTGTGGGCCGCGACCACGGCCGCCGCCGACACCTCGGCCAGCATCGAGTCGTCCTCGCCGCCGCGCTGCCAGCCCGAGGGGATCTCCCCGGCGGTGTCGAAGCGGCCCAGCAGGTAGCGGGTGAACAGCCGCTCGTAGCGGGCCACCACGGCGATCTCCCGCTCGCGCAGCGTCGGCACCTGACGGATCAACTGGTACCGCGCCACCGAGACCCCGGGCGTGGAGGCGTACATCCGCAGCACCTCCTTGATGCCCCGGCAGACCACGTCCAGCGGGTGCTCCTCAGGCTCGGCGCTGGCCAGCAGGTCGGCCACCCGGACCAGGGTGTCGTCGTGGTCCGGGAAGATCGCCTCCTCCTTGGACCGGAAGTACCGGAAGAAGGTCCGCCGGGCCACCCCGGCCGCCGCCGCGATCTGGTCGACCGTGGTCTCCTCGTAGCCCTGCGAGGCGAACAGCTCCATGGCGGCGGTGGCCAGATCCTGGCGCATCTGCTGGCGCTGCGCCGCCGCCCGGCGGCCGCCCGGGGCCCCGTCCTGGCCGGTCCCGGCCGTGCGGCCGTCGCGTGCCGGGGCGGATTGCTGCGGGGAGACTGACTGAACCCGATCCATGCCCGGAACGCTACACGCCCCCGGGGCCGCGCCCGGGGGCCTTCCCCGGTGTACCGGGGCCACCGGGCCGCTCACCGCGGGCCGGGGCCAGTGCGCCGAGACCGCGCCCGGCCCCCAGCCGGCCCGCTCGGGGCGGAACGGCGGGCGGCCGGGCCGGCCCCCGGAGGGCGGCGGGGTGGTCATCGGCGCGCGTGGTCGCGGAAGCCGCGGCCGGTCTTGCGGCCCAGGCAGCCGGCCGCCACCAGGTGCTCCAGCAGCGGCGCGGCGGCCAGGCCCGGCTCGCGGAACTCCTGGTGCAGCACCTGCTCGATGGTCAGCGAGACGTCCAGGCCGACCACGTCCAGCAGCTCGAACGGGCCCATCGGGTACCCGCAGCCGAGCTTCATCGCGGTGTCGATGTCGTCCACCGTCGCGTAGTGCTCCTGGAGCATCCGCACCGCGTCGTTCAGGTAGGGGAAGAGCAGCGCGTTGACGATGAACCCGGCCCGGTCCCCGCACTCCACCGGGTGCTTGCGGACCTTCGCGCACAGCTCCAGCACGGTCGCGGTGACGTCCGGCGCGGTCAGCACCGTGGAGACCACCTCCACCAGCCGCATCGCCGGCGCCGGGTTGAAGAAGTGCATGCCGATCACGTCCTGCGGCCGCGAGGTCGCCGAGGCGCAGCTGATCACCGGCAGCGAGGAGGTGGTGGTGGCCAGCACCGCGCCCGGCTTGACGATCGCGTCCAGGGCGGCGAACAGCTCGCGCTTGACCGCGAGGTCCTCGGCGACCGCCTCGACCACCAGGTCCACCTCGGCCAGTGCGTCGTACCGTCCGACCGGCGTGACCAGCCCCAGCGCGGCGTCCCGCTGCTCCCCGGTCAGCCGGCCCCTGGCCACCGAGCGCTCCAGCGACTTCGCCAGCCGCGCCTTGGCCCGCTCCGCCTTCTCCTGGCTGCGGGCGGCCAGCAGCACCGGGTGGCCGGCCTTGGCGAACACCTCGGCGATGCCGGTGGCCATGGTGCCCGAGCCGCAGACGCCGATGCCGCGCACCTCGCGGCCGGGGGCCTTCGCGGCGGCCGGGCCGGTGGCGGCGTCGACCGCCCTGGAGGAGCCGGGCGCCTCGTAGGTGTAGAAGCCGCGGCCGGTCTTGCGGCCCAGCAGCCCGGCCGCGACCAGCTGGCCGAGGATCGGCGCCGGCGCGTGCAGCCGGTCCTTCGACTGCTCGTACATCGCCTCCAGGACGGTCCGGGCGGTGTCCACGCCGATCAGGTCGAGCAGCGCCAGCGGGCCCATCGGCAGGCCGCAGCCGAGCCGCATCGCGGCGTCGATGTCCTCCCGGGTGGCGTACTTGGACTCGTACATCGCGGCGGCCTGGTTGAGGTACGCGAAGAGCAGGCCGTTGACCACGAAGCCGGCCCGGTCGCCGGCCGCCACCGGCTCCTTGCCGAGGTCCCGGGCGAAGGCCGCGGCGTCCTCGGCCACCTGCGGGGCGGTGAGCACGGTGCGCACCACCTCGACCAGCTTCATGGTGTGCACGGGGTTGAAGAAGTGCAGGCCGAGGACCCGGTCCGGGCGGGTGGTGGCGGCGGCGATCCGGGTCACCGACAGCGCGGTGGTGCCGGTGGCCAGCACCGTGCCGGCCGGGCAGATCCGGTCCAGCTCGGCGAAGACCTCCCGCTTCAGCTCCAACTGCTCGGGGACCTCCTCGATCACCAGGTCGGCCTCGGCGGCGGCCTCCAGCGCGTGGCCGACGGCGATCCGGGTGAGCAGCCCGGTCCGCTCCTCGGCGCTGAGCCGTTCACGGGCCACCGCGCGCGCGGTCGCCGTCTCGATCCGGGCCAGCGCCCGGGCGGCCGAGGCCGCGTCGGCCTCGATGCCGATCACCCGGCGGCCGGTCCTGGCCACCGCGACCGCGACGCCGGCACCCATCGTGCCGAGGCCGACCACGGCCACCGTGGGGAAGGGACGCTCCATCTGTCCTGACTCCTTGTCATGGAAGGCCCGCGCGCGCTCCGGAGGGCGCGCCCCCGGAGGAGGGTCCGCGCGCGGGGGCGGGGGGATGACGGCCGCGGCCACCGCGCAGCCGCCGGTCCGCTCCGGCCATGCTGGGGGTGTGCCGTGGTACTCAGGCGCTCGATGTGGGAAGCGGCTCTGAACGCACTCTGAACACAGAGGAGAGAAGCCCCGGCTGCGGCCGCGGTCCGCGGCGCCCGCCGGTGAACGAACGCACCGCCACACGCCGCCCGCTCCGCGCGAGTCCCGCACGGCGGACGGCGCCCCCGTCGGTGCGGCTCCCGAAGCCCGACGGTGGTGCGTGCCGACACTGTAGCGAAGCTACTCGCCGGTAGGAAGGGGGGCGGGGTGCTGATTTTCCGCTGCTCACGGAAGGGCGATCACCCGTGCGGGGGACGGCGGTGGACGGACGTCCGTTCGGACCACCCGATAGGGGAGTTACGCGCCCCCGCGGCCCGGGGCAGCATGAAGCCATGAGCACCGGAACCGTCGCCGAGGGCCGCCCCGAGCCGTCCGCCGAGTCCGCAGCCGGGCCGGACGGCGGCGCCGTGCCGCCGCCCCGGATCGACCGGGCCGAGCGCGGGGAGCGCGCCCAGGTGGCGGTCGACCGGCTGCGGACCGCCGGGGTCGAGGCGGTCGCCGTCACCTGGGTGGACAACGCCGGCATCGCCCGCGTCAAGGCGGTGCCGCTCGGCGGCCTGGTGCACGCCGCCCAGTGGGGCGTCGGCACGGCCCCCTGCTTCGACGTCTTCCTCGCCGACGACACCATCGTCACCAGCCCGCTGATCGGCGGCCCCACCGGGGACCTGCGGCTCTACCCCGACGTCGAGCGGATCGTCCCGCTCGCCGCCCAGCCGGGTTGGGCCTGGGCGCCGGGGGACCGCTACACCCAGGGCGGCGCCCCGCACCCGGGCTGCCAGCGGCTCTTCGCCCGCCGGACGGTCGCGGCCGCCGCCGCGCGCGGGCTGGCGCTGAAGGCCGGCATCGAGATCGAGTGGGTGGTCGCCCTGGCCGGCCCGCCCCAGGAGGAGCCCCGCTACCCGACGGCCGGCCCGGCCTACGGCATGCAGCGGCTCACCGAGCTCTCCGACTACCTGCGCGACGTGCTCCGCGCCCTCGGCGAGCAGGGCCTGACCGTGCTCCAGATCCACCCCGAGTACGCGGCCGGCCAGTTCGAGGTCTCGGTCGCCCCCGAGGGCCCGGTCGAGGCCGCCGACACCTCGGTGTTGATCCGGCACACCGTCCGCGCCGTCTCCGCCCGGCACGGCCTGCGGGTCTCCTTCGCCCCGGCGGTCGAGGCCGGCGGGGTCGGCAACGGCGGCCACCTCCATCTGAGCCTCTGGCGGGACGGCCACAACCTCGCCCACGGCGGCCCGGGCCCGCACGGCCTCACCGCCGAGGCCGAGGGCTTCCTCGCCGGGGTGCTCGGCGCGCTGCCGGAGCTGCTGGTGCTCGGCTGCTCCAGCCCGGCCGGCTACCTGCGGCTGGTGCCCCAGCACTGGGCCGGCGCCTACCAGTGCTGGGGCCTGGAGAACCGGGAGGCCGCGCTGCGCCTGGTGACCGGCTCCACCGGCGAGCGCGCCTCGGCCGCCAACGCCGAGGTCAAGTGCTTCGACGCCACCGCCAACCCCTACCTGGCGGTCGGCGGGGTGCTCGCCGCCGGCCTCGCCGGGCTGGACCAACGGCTCGCCCTGCCGCCGGAGTTCACCGGCGACCCGGCACACGCCGCGCCCGGCGCCGTCCCCCGGCTGCCCTCGGGGCCGGCCGAGGCGCTCGCCGCGTACCGCCGCTCCGCCCTGCTGCGCGAGGCGCTCGGCGAACCGCTGTACGGGGCCGTGCTCGCCGTCCGGCAGGCCGAGAACGAGCAGTACGCCGACGCGACCCCCGAGGACCTGGCCGCCGCCACCCGCTGGCGGTACTGACCGTGCCCCCGTTGGACGTCCCCGCACTGGTCGACCACCACTGCCACAGCGTGCTGACGGCCGAACTCGCGGACGACGCCCTGGCGGGGCTGCTCACCGAGTCCGACCGCCCGCCCGCGCCCGGCACCTCGCCGTTCGACAGCGCGCTCGGCCTCGCTGTACTCCGCTGGTGCCCGCCCGCGCTCGGGCTTCCCGCGCACGCGCCGGCCGAGGAGTACCTCGCCCGGCGGCGCGAGCTCGGCGCCCCGGAGGCGACCCGTCGGCTGCTGGGCGCCGCGGGCCTGGACACCTGCCTGGTGGACACCGGGCTGACCGCCGCCGCCGGCCACCCGCTGCTGCCGCTCGGCGAGTTGGCCGAGGCGGCCGGCGCCCGGGTGCGCGAGGTGGTCCGGCTGGAGCCGGTCGCCGAGGCCGTCGCCGCCCCGCCCGGCGCCTGGGCCGGGGCCGTCCGCGCGGCGCTGGCCCAGGCGGCGGCCGGCGCCGTCGCGGTGAAGTCGGTGGTGGCCTACCGCAGCGGCCTGGCGGTGCCCGCCGAGCGCCCCGCCCCGGCTGCGGTCGCGGCGGCCGCCGCCGGGTGGCAGCGCGCCGGGGGCGGCCGGCTCGCCGACCCGGTGCTGCTGCACGAACTGCTGTGGGCCGCCCTGGAGGTCTGCGCCGCGCTGCGCCTGCCGCTCCAGCTGCACACCGGTTTCGGCGACCCGGACGTCACCCTGCACCGCGCCGACCCGTCGCTGCTCGCCGACTTCGTGCGCGCCGCCGAGCCGAGCGGCGTCCCGCTGGTGCTGCTGCACGGCTACCCGTACCACCGGCAGGCCGCCTGGCTGGCCCAGGCCTTCCCGCTGGTGTACACCGACCTCGGCCTGACCACGTCCTACGTCGGCCCCCGGGCGGCGGCGGTGCTCGGGGAGATGCTGGAGCTGGCGCCGTTCGGCAAGCTGCTGTTCTCCACCGACGCCTACGGCCTGCCCGAGCTGTACCTGGTCGGCGCGGCCCAGTTCCGGCACGGCCTCGGCGCCCTGCTGGACGGCTGGCGCGCCGACGGCGCGTGCACCGCGGCCGACGCCGAGCGCCTCGCCCGCCGGGTGGCGGCGGACAACGCGCGCCGACTGTACGCGCTCTGACCGTCCGCCGCCCCGGCTTGGCGGCTATCCGCCACTGGCCGGTTCCGGCCGCCCCGGACGCCTGTTCCAGCGTCGGCCCGGCTGACTAGGGTGTGGCTCCCGGCGCGTGTGCCCCCGCGGCCGCCCGGTCACCCGGCCCTGCCCAGCAGAAGCGGAGTCATACCGTCCGTGGGTGACCAACTTGTGGCGATTAGATGACTACCTCTTGCGGATTGCAACACTTGTTCACTAACGTCCCGATCATTCCAAGTGCACCTGCCAACCGCAGCTGCTGCATGACGACTCGGGAGGGCCAACCCCTATGAGTGTTCCTCGGATCAGCCGGACCCGGTATGCGGCGGTGGGCCTCGTCCTCGCCACCGCCGGCGCCCTCGCGCTGCCGTCCGGCACCGCCGTCGCCGCCGCCTCCGGGTCGCAGTCGACGACCGGTCCGCTGCTCAGCTACGTCGTCAACACCAAGGCCAACCACGGCCAGGTGCAGAAGGTCGAGAAGGCGATCACGTCCCTCGGCGGCACCGTGGTGTACTCCTACGAGCAGATCGGCGTGGTGATCGCCCGCTCGACCGACACCCAGTTCGCCGCCAAGCTGCGGCAGGCCAAGGGCGTCGAGTCGGTCGGTGCCAGCCGCACCAAGGGCATCACGGCCTCCGAGGACCGCGTGGCCGAGGTCGCCGCCGCTCCGACCGGTGCCGCCGCCGCGGGCGAGGAGCCCCTCTGGGCCAACCAGTGGGACATGCGCCAGATCGGCGTGGACAAGGCCCACAAGCTGTCCCTGGGCAGCAACAAGGTCACCGTCGGCGTGCTGGACTCCGGCATCGACGGCACCCACGAGGACCTCGCCGCCAACGTCGACGCCTCGCAGTCGGTCTCCTGCATCGACGGCGGCAAGCCGAACACCGCCTGGGAGGCCTGGCAGCCGGGCGTCGACGGCGACCACGGCACCCACGTGGCCGGCACCATCGCCGCCGCCAAGAACGGCAAGGGCATCGAGGGCATCGCCCCGAACGTCAAGCTCGCCGCGGTGAAGGTCGTCGACGACGGCGGCTTCATCTACCCGGAGTACGCCATCTGCGGCTTCGTCTGGGCCGGTGAGCACAAGTTCAAGGTCACGAACAACAGCTACTTCGTCGACCCGTGGATGTTCAACTGCCAGAACGACGCCGACCAGGCGGCGATCACCACCGCCGTCCGCCGCGCCGTCGAGTTCTCGCAGCGCAAGGGCGTCCTCAACGTGGCCGCGGCCGGCAACGAGAACATCGACCTCGCCCACAAGACCAAGGACGTCGCCAGCCCCGACGACACCACCCCCGGCGAGCGCCCGATCACCCAGGACTGCCTGAACCTGCCGACCGAGCTGGACGGCGTGGTCGCGGTCTCCTCGGTGGGCGTCAACGGCGAGAAGTCGTACTACTCCAGCTACGGCAAGGGCAAGGTCACCGTGGCGGCCCCCGGTGGCGACCGCCGCTACCAGATCCCGAACACCCCGGACCAGAACGGCCGCGTGCTGTCCACCATCCCGGGCGGCAAGTACGGCTACATGCAGGGCACCTCGATGGCCTCGCCGCACGCCGCCGGCGTGCTCGCCCTGCTCGCCAGCACCCACCCGTGGGCCAACGCGGACGAGCTGACCGAGCTGCTGACCAACCAAGCCGAGTCGCACGCCTGCCCGTCGGCCCCGTACAACCCGGGCGGCGCCGGCGAGTGGACCGCCACCTGCGAGGGCGGCGCGGACGACAACGGCTTCTACGGCGCGGGCATCATCAACGCCGAGAAGGCGGCCCAGTGGTGGCGCTGAGCCACGGCCGACCGGCTGACACACCCTGAGCGGTGAACGGGGGCGGGACTTCGGGTCCCGCCCCCGTTCGCGTGCCCGCGGCCGCTCGCGCGCCCGACCCCCCGTTCGCCCGGACGGCTCAGTCGAAGTGCTGCTCCCAGACCGTCTCCACCGACGGCTTGCCGTGCAGGTCCGGCACCTCCCGCAGCCAGGCCGGCCGGCCCGCCCTGGTCCGCGCCGCCTGCCGCCGCTCCGCCTCGCGCAGCTGCTCGGGGGTGGAGAACCCCTCCGGCAGCCACTCGGCGGACAGCACCGCCCGCGCCGCCAGGTGGTTCACATAGGCCCGGCGCAGCTCCCCGACCGAGCCGAACCCCGGCTCGCCGGCCAGCCAGGCGTCCGGCACCAGCGCCAGCACCTCCTCCAGCAGCCCGACGGTGACCAGCGGCCCGAGCTCCTCGTCGGCCAGCCGGACGTCCGGCCGGTACCCGCCGAGGGCGTGGGCGCTGAGGTCGTACCGCTTGCCGACCGACGCCTCGGCGGCCGACCAGCGGTGATGGAAGACCAGCGCGGCGCCGTTGTCGATCAGCCAGAGCTCGCGGTGCCAGACCATGAGGTTGGGGTTGTGCACCGTCCGGTCGACGTTCCCGGTGAGCGCGTCCAGCCAGACCACCCGGCCGGCCTCGACCGGGTCGACCTCGATCATGCCGGGCCGGAAGTCGCGGGCGCCGGGCAGCAGGTCCATGCCGAGGTTGAGGCCGCGGCTGGCCCGCAGGATGTCCTGGATCTCGGGGTCCGGCTCGCCGTCGGCGACCGCCGGGTCGAAGTCGACCAGCCGCAGCTCGGGCACCGGCAGGCCGAGCCGCCGCGCCAGTTCGCCGACGATCACCTCCGCCACCAGCGCTTTGCGCCCCTGGGCGGCGCCGGCGAACTTCACCACGTAGGTGCCCAGGTCGTCGGTCTCCACCACGCCGGGGACGGAACCGCCGGCCCGCAGCGGGTCGACGTAGCGCACTGCTGTCACCTGTTCGAGCACACCCGCCACCTTAGGCCCTCTCGTTCGGACCACGCCGGGAGGGCGCCGCCGGGGAGGGCGCCGCCCGCCGGCCGGGGCCCCCTGTGATTGGCTTGCCGGTACCACCCGGACGACCACCCGGCGCCGGACGACCGTACGAGGAGAGCAGGACCATGGGACAGGTGCAGGCCACCACCGAGCGGGTCTACGACGCGGCCGCCGAGCGGGTGTACGAGGCCCTGGCCGACTACCAGGTGACCCGCCCCAAGCTGCTGCCCGCGCAGTACAGCGAGTACGCGGTCCGGGTCGGCGGCGCCGGCGCCGGCACCCAGGTGCACTGGAAGCTGCAGGCCACCGAGAAGCGGATCCGCGACTGCCTGTTCACCGTCTCGGCCCCGCGCCCGGACCAGCTGGTGGAGAAGGACGCCAACTCCAGCATGGTGATCACCTGGACCGTCGCGGCGGCCGGCGAGGGCCGCTCGAAGGTCACCGTCACGGCCACCTGGCAGGGCGCGAGCGGCATCGGCGGCTTCTTCGAGCGGACCTTCGCGCCCAAGGGCCTGAACCGGATCCACGACCAGGTGCTCGCCAACCTGGCGGACGAGGTCCGCTGAGCCCCACCGCGGCGCGGTGGGTCCCGGATTTCCGGACCTCCCCCTCAACTCGTCCAGGAATTCGACGAGTTCGTCCACCCGTACGAGCCGCGCGCCGTACGGGTGGACGCCTCGCCACCTGCGGGTGACGAGGACCGACGGGCGCGGTGCGGCCACCCTAGGCTCGCCGCCGTGCATATGACGATCCTTCACATTTCGCAGCCCGTCGACGGCGGCGTGGCCCGCGTCGTGGTCGACCTGGTCCGCGGTCAGCGCGAGGCCGGCCACCGGGTGCTGGTCGCCTGCCCGCCCGGCGGCCGGCTCGCCGGGGAGGCCGCGGCGGTCGGCGCGCTGGTCCGGGAGTGGCCGGCCCGGCGCTCGCCCGGCCCCGCCACCGCCGCCGAGGTCTGGCGGCTGCGCCGGATCGTCCGGGCCGCCGGGCCCGACGTGCTCCACCTGCACAGCGCCAAGGCCGGACTGGCCGGCCGGCTGGCCGTGCGCGGCGCGGTGCCGACCGTCTTCCAGCCGCACGCCTGGTCCTTCGCCGCCGTGGACGGCGCGCTCGCCGGGGCCACCCTGCGCTGGGAGCGGTACGCGACCCGCTGGGCGCACCGGCTGCTCTGCGTCTCCGTCCAGGAGCGGACCGACGGTGTCACGGCCGGCCTGCACGCGCACTGGGCGGTGGTGCCCAACGGCGTGGACGTGCGCCACTACGCGCCCGCCGACCGCCGGGCCGCCCGGATCGCGCTCGGCCTGGAGCCGGCCGCCCCGCTCGCGGTCTGCGTGGGCCGGCTCTGCCGCCAGAAGGGGCAGGACGTGCTGCTCACCGCCTGGCCCGAGGTGCGGCGCCGGGTGCCGGGGGCCCGGCTGGCGCTGGTCGGCGGCGGCCCGGAGGAGGCCCGGCTGGCCGCCATGGTCCGGGAGGGCGCCGAGCCGTCCCGGGTCCGGCTGGTCGGGGACGTCGCGGACCCGCGGCCCTGGCTGGCCGCGGCCGACCTGGTGGTGCTGCCCTCGCGCTGGGAGGGCATGGCGCTGGCACCGCTGGAGGCGATGGCCTCCGGCCGGCCGGTGCTGCTGAGCGACGTGCCCGGGGCCCGCGAGAGCCTGCCGCCGTCCGAGCGCGCCGGCGCCCTGGTGCCCGCCGAGGACGTGTCCGCGCTCATCACCCGAATGGCGGAAGCGCTGTCCGATCCGATCGAGTGCGAGCGGCGCGGCGCCCGGCTGCGTGAGCACGCCGCGGCCCGCCATGACGTTCGATCGGTGGTCGAACAGGTCGACGCGCTCTACCGCGACCTGCTGGGTGCCGGACCGGCGCCCGGACGGCGCCGCGCCCGTGTCCCGCAGTGGATCTGATCGTTTCACATGCCGTGAATGCCCCGCCGCTTTGGCGCTGCCGTATTCGCACCCTCCGCCGGTTGTGGGTGAGAGGCCAAATCGGAAATACCTATTAATGGGCGGCTGGAATGAAACGGCAAGTCAACTTCCAGCATTCAAGCCGGTTTTCGGTAACGTCTGATTCTGCCTGCTTCGTTTCGATTTCACTCGGGGAAATCGCGAGAAAACCGAAAGCCGCCAGCGGTGGCAGGTGCTGTCAGGACCGCGCTCACCGGGCCGGGACGGCCGCCCCGGGCCAACCGGTGCCGGACCGCCGTCACCCCGGGCACACAGCAGGGGAGTTCGTCCGCCGATGACCATTGACCACGACAGCGTGCCACGTCCCGGTCGGCCCCTGTCCGGCCCGCGCCGCCCCGGCACCGGGCTGCTGGACCGACCGCCGCGTTCCGCCCAGGCCCGCAGCGCCCCGCCGGCCCGTCGGCGCCGCCGCCCGGTCCGCTCCCGGCTCGCGCTGCCCGCCGCCCTGCTCGCCGTCGACGCGCTCGCCCTGTGCACCGCCACCGGGACCGCCAACCGCGTCCTCGACCCCGCCGTCCGGGTCGCGCCGCTGCTCGGCGTCGCCGCCCTGCTGCCCCTGCTGATCCTGCTCAACCTGGCGGGCGGCCTCTACCGCACCCGGCTCACCCTCTCCGTGCTCGACGAACTGCCCGCCCTCACCGCACGGGCCCTGGTCGCCGCCGCCTTCGCCATCAGCCTGGCCGGCTGCCTGGAGGACCGCTGGCCCGACTCCGGCCCCGCCACCCCGGCCCGGCTCACCGTCCTGCTCGGCACCCAACTGGTGCTCGCCGTCTGCGGCCGCGCCGTCCTCTACCACGTGGTGCGCCGGATCCGCCGCAGCCGCCCCAGCCCCGTCCTGGTGCTCGGCGCCGGCCGGATCGGCCGCCGGGTCGCCGCCGCCCTCAACGAGCGCGGCGAGTACGGGATGCGCCCGGTCGGCTTCCTCGACGCCGACCCGCCGCTGCTCGCCGGCGACACCGACCTGCCCGTGCTCGGCGGCCGCGAGGTCCTGGAACGCGAGATCCGCCGCCACCGCGTCCACCACGTGGTCGCCACCGCCGGCGCCGCCGACGAGGCCGAGACCGCCGCCGCCCTGCGCGACGCCGCCCGGCTCGGCTGCCAGGTCTGGCTGGTCCCCGCGCTGCGCGAGTACGGCTCGCTCACCGCCGGCCGGCTGGCCGGCGCCGACCACCTCTGGGGCTTCCCCTGCCTGCGGGTCGGCCGCGCCGCGACGCGCCGCCCCGGCTGGGCCGCCAAGCGGACCCTGGACGTGACCGCGGCCGCGATCGGCCTGCTCCTGCTCGCGCCCGTCCTCGTCCTGTGCGCGCTCGCCGTCCGCTTCGACACCGGCCCCGGCGTCCTCTTCCGCCAGCAGCGCACCGGGCTCGACGGCCGGGTCTTCACCGTCCTCAAGTTCCGCACCCTGCGGCCGAGCAACGAGCACGAGTCCGCCACCCGCTGGAACATCTCCCAGGACCACCGGATGGGCGCCGTCGGCCGGCTGATGCGCCGCAGCTCCCTCGACGAGCTCCCGCAGCTGTGGAACGTGCTGCGCGGCGACATGAGCCTGGTCGGCCCGCGCCCCGAACGCCCCTACTTCGTCATGCGGTTCAGCCAGGCCTACCCCGAGTACGCGGACCGCCACCGCGTCCCGGTCGGCCTCACCGGCCTCGCCCAGGTCAACGGCCTGCGCGGGGACACCTCGATCGAGGACCGGGCCCGCTTCGACAACCGCTACATCGAGAGCTGGAGCCTCTGGCAGGACGTCAAGATCCTGTGCCGCACCGCGGCCCTCATGCTCCACCCGGACGGGAGCTGATCAACGCCGTGGCCCTGACCCTCGCCGCACCCCCGCGCCCCGCCAGGCTGTTACGGCGCGCGGGGGGCGTCGTCCGCGAACGCCCCAGCCTGCTCGCCGCCGCCACCGTGCTGCTGGTCTGCGTGCCCACCGGGGAGAAGGACGTCGCCGCCGCCGTCCACGTCACCGCAGCCGACCTCGCCTCGCTCGCCCTGGTCGCGCTCACCGCCGTGAACCTGCTGCGCGGGCGCACCCCGGCGATCGGCCGCACGGACGCCCTCCGGTTCGGCGCGATCGTGCTCGCCGCCGCCGTCGCCACCATCGGCTCCATCGACCCGGCGACCAGCCTGACCGGCTTCGTCCGGCTCACCCAGGTCTTCGTGCTCGTCCCGGCCGCGGTGCTCTGCGCCCTGCGCGACCGCACCGACCAGCGGCTGGTCCTCGGCTCCTTCGTGATCGCCGCGCTGATCCAGGGCGTGGTCGGCGCCCACCAGTTCCTCACCGGCACCGGCGCCTCCTACACCGGCCGCCCGATCCGCGCCGTCGGCACCTTCGGCGCCCTCGACATCATGGCGATGTCCAGCGTCGTCAGCTACGGCCTGCTCGCCGCACTGGCGCTCGCGGTGGCCGAGCGAGGGCCCGGGGGCGACGCCCGGCTGCGCCGCTCCCTGTTCGCGGTCGCCGCCTTCCTCGCCTTCCCGCTCGCCGTCTCCTTCAGCCGCGGCAGCTGGATCGCCACCGCCGCGGCCGCCACCGTGCTGCTGCTGCGCGCCGACGCCCGGCTCGCCGTCCGCTCCGCCGTCCTCGGCACGGCCGCCGCCGTCGTCCTGGTCGGCGGCCTCGGCCTCGGCGGCTCCGGCGTCACCGCCCGGCTCAGCTCGATCGGCTCCGTCTCCGAGGCCCCCGACCAGTCGGTCTCCGACCGCTACGACCTGTGGGCCACCGCCGGGCGGATCTGGCAGGACCACCCCGTCTCCGGCGCCGGCCCCAAGGCCTTCCAGCAGTTGCGCGACAGCCACGCCCCGCTGCGGCTCTCCTCCGGAAGCGACGCCGCCGACGCCACCATCGGCTTCCAGCGCGAACCGCTGCTCTCCCCGCACAACATGTACTTCCTGGTGCTCAGCGAGCAGGGCCTCATCGGCATCGCGGCCTACGGGATGCTCTTCCTCGGACTGCTGCTCGGCTGCCTGCGCTCCGCCCGCGGCCCCGGCCTCGCCGCCCTCGCCCTGCTCACCTGGGTCCTGGTGGACTTCCTCTACGCCGACATCGGCGGCACCACCACCGTGCTGACCTCGATCGTCCTCGGCCTCGCCGCCCACGCGGGCCGCCCGGCCCGCCCCGGAGGCGACCGGGCGACCCTTGAGGCCGGCGCATGACCACGGACCGGCCCACCACCCTCGATTCCCCCGCGCTGCCCGGGCCCCGGCAGGCGCCGGCCGCCACCGGGCCCGCCGCCGGCCCGCGCCGCGGCTTCCTCGCCAGGGCCTTCGGCGTCACCGCCGTGCTCAGCGCCGCCGGCTCCGCCCTCGGCCTGCTCCGCGACCTCCTGCTCGCCCGCTACTTCGGCGCCAACCAGGGCACCGACGCCTTCCTGGTCGCCTGGACCGTCCCCGAGACCGCCGCACCGCTGCTCATCGAGGACGCCATGTCCTTCCTCATGGTGCCCGCCTTCGCGCTCGCCCTGGTGCTCCGCGAGGAGCGTCCCGACGGCCCCGACCCGGTCCGCCAGCTGGTCCGCGCCACCCTGCCCTGGCTGCTGCTCGCCCTCTCCACCCTCTCGCTGGGCGCCGCGCTCGGCGCCCCCCGGCTCGTCGACCTGCTCGCCCCCGGCCTGGCCGACCCCGGGCTCGCCGTCACCTGCACCCGGATCACCGCGATCACCGTGCTGCCGTTCGGGGTGGCCGGCTACCTCGCCGCCGCGCTGCGCGCCCACCACCGGTTCACCGCCCCGGCCGGCATCTACGTCGCCTACAACCTCGGCATCCTCGGCGTGCTGCTCACCTGCCACGCCCTGTGGGGGGTGCGCGCCGCCGCGATCGGCGTGGTCTTCGGCAGCCTGCTGATGGCCGGCCTGCTGGTCGGCCCGTTCCTGCGCCGGCTGCGGTCCGGCAGCGGCCGCCGCGACCGGGCCCGCCGCTCGCGCAACGCCCTGGTGCTGATCCCGCTCGCCCTGCTCCCGGTCGGTGTGTTCACCCTGACCCGCCAGGCCCAGGTCTTCATCGAACGGTTCCTCGGCTCGGCACTGCCGCCCGGCACCATCTCGCACCTCAACTACGCGGCCAAGGTCTCCCAACTCGCCATGACGGCCGGGATCCTGATCTGCACCGTCACTTTCCCGCTGGTCGCCCGGGCGCTCGCCGCCGGGGACGTCACCGCCGCCCGCGACCGGGTGGAGAAGGACCTCGGCCAGGCGGCCGCCGTCGTCCTGCTCGGCACCGCCTTCCTGATGGCCTGCGCCCCGTCGGTGGTGGCGCTGCTCTTCGAACGCGGCGCCTTCGGCCCCCGGGACACCGCCGCCACCGCCGCCGTCATCCGGGTCTACAGCTTCGGACTGCTCGCCCAGGCGCTGATCGGCGTGATGATCCGCCCCTACTTCTCGCTGCGCCCGGTGGTCCGCCGGGCCGGAGACCCCAGCCCCGAGGACGGCGGCCGCCGGCTGCTCGACTGGTACCCGGCCGCCGCCATGGCGTTCGGCCTGGTCGTCACCGTCACCGTCGGCCTGCTCGCCACCCCCCGGTTCGGCGCCCTCGGCCTGGCCGCGGGCAACGCGGCCGGCATCACCACCACCGCGGCGCTGCTGCTGCACGGCCTGGTCCTGCGCGGCATCCCGCTGCGGCTGCGGCGGGTCCTCGGCGGCCACGCCCGGCTGCTGGCCACCGCCGCCGGCGCCGCCGCGCTCGGCACCCCCGCCGCCGGCCTCGCCGCCGACCCCCTGCTCTCCACCGCGCTCGGCGGTCTCACCGTCGCGCTGGCCTTCGCCGCCCTGGGCACCGGCCTCGGCGCCCACGAGGTGCGCGGCCCGGTCCGGGCCGCCCTCCGGGTCCTGGGGCCGGTCCCCGGCCCGTCTCCTGTCGCCGATGAAGGGAAGCCTCCCCATGGATGCTGAACGGGGATCAGTCCGGTCGGTCCCGTCGGGCGTACGCCACCCCGCCGCACCGGCGGCCGGCGCCCGGCGCACCGACCTGCCGCGCACCGACGCGCCACGGACCGGGGCACCGCCCTCCGGCGTCCGCAGACCCGCGGCGCAACTGCCCAGGAGCCGGCGTCCGCTCCCCGAGGCGCCGCTCGCCGAGACCACCTCGCCGTGGATCCTGATGTACCACTCGGTGGCCGTCGAGAAGGAGGACCCGTACCAGCTGACCGTCAGCCCCGAGCGGTTCGCCGAGCAGATCGCCTGGCTGCACCGGCGCGGGCGGCGCGGGGTCTCGGTGCGGGAGCTGATGCGGGCCCGGGCGGCCGGGCGGGCCGACAAGCTGGTCGGCCTCACCTTCGACGACGGCTACGCCGACTTCGCCCGCCACGCCGTGCCGATCCTTCAGGCCTACGGCTTCACCGCCACCGCCTACGTGGTCGCCGACCTGCTCGGCCGCGCCAACGACTGGGACACCGAGGGGCCCCGCAAGACCCTGCTCACCGTGCAGGAGGTCACCGACCTCGCCGCCGCGGGCTGGGAGATCGGCTCGCACGGCCTCGGCCACCAGGCGCTGACCGGTCTGCCCGCCGAGGTGCTCGCCGCGCAGACCCGGGAGAGCCGGCGGGTCCTGGAGGAGGTGGTCGGCGGCCCGGTCACCGGCTTCTGCTACCCGTACGGCGCGGTCGACCTGGCCGCCACCCTGGCCGTCCGGGACGCCGGCTACGACTATGCCGTCGCGATCGCGCACTCCCCGCTCACCGGCCGCTACGCGCTGCCGCGCTGCTACGTCGGCGACCGCGACGGCGCCTGGCGCCTGCGCGCCAAGCGCGGCCGCCACCGCCTGCGCGACACCGTCGCCGAACTCCGCCGCCAGCGCCTCGCGGCGCGCCGGAACGGCTCCCGAAGGGTGCCGTCGTGAGGATCCTGCACATCGTCACCGGGCTGGCCTCCGGCGGGGCGGAGCGCCAGCTCCAGCTGCTGCTCCGCCATCTGCCGGCCCACCAGCACTGCGAGGTGCTGGCGCTGACCAACCCCGGTGCGGTGGCCGCCGGGCTGCGCGCCGAGGGCGTCACCGTGCACCACCTCGGCATGCGCGGCAACCGGGACGTCGGCGCGCTGCCCCGGCTGGCCCGCCAGGTCCGGGCCGGGCGCTACGACCTGGTGCACACCCACCTCTACCGGGCCGGGCTGTACGGCCGGACCGCCGCCCGGCTGGCCGGGGTGCGGGCGGTGGTCGCCACCGAGCACTCGCTGCACCCCGGGGTGATCGAGGGCCGCCCGGTCACCCGCGGCGTCAAGGGCCTCTACCTGGCGGCCGAACGCCTCGGCAGCACCACCGTCGCGGTGTCCCGGCAGGTCGCCCAGACCCTGCACGCCTGGGGCGTGCCGCCGGCCCGGGTCGAGCTGATCCCGAACGGCATCGACGCCGCCCGCTACCGCCACCCGCCCGCCGACCGGGCCGCCACCCGCGCCCGGGTGCGCGCCGAACTCGGCCTGCCGCCCGGGAGCCGGGTGATCGGCGGGATCGGCCGGCTGGTCCCGGGCAAGCGCTTCCACGTCCTGCTGGAGGCGCTGGCCGGGCTGGACGCCGCAGCCCGCCTGGTGCTGGTCGGCGAGGGCCCCGAGCGGCCCGCCCTGGAGCGGCTGGCCGCCGGCCTCGGCGTCCGCGACCGGCTGGTGCTCGCCGGCGAGCGCGACGACGTGCCCGACCTGCTCACCGCCCTGGACGTGCTCGCCGCGCCGTCCACCGAGGAGACCTTCGGCCTCGGCGTGCTGGAGGGGCTCGCGGCCGGCCTGCCGGTGCGCCACAGCGCCTGCCCGGCGCTGGACGAACTGCCTCCCGGCGCCGCCCCGCAGGCCCGCCGGATCCCCTCCGAGGCCGCCGCCTACACGGCCGCGCTGCGCGAGCTGCTCGACCTCGACGACCACACCACCGACCCGCTGCCCCGGCCCCCCGCGGTCGGCCACTACGACATCGTCCGGGTGGCCGCCGACCTCGGCGCCCTCTACGACCGGCTGGCCCGGGCCTGAGCCGACAGCACCGCCGCCGGGCCCCCGGCCGGGCGGCCCGCACAGCCAAGGAGTCCTCCATGACCGAACCGCGCAGTAGTGTCCGCCGGCTGGTCGGCCGCTGGTGGCCGCTGGTCCTCGCGGCGCCGCTGGGCGCCGCCGCCGGAGCCGGGTACGCCGTCGTCGCCCATCCCTCGTACGCCGCCAACTCCTATGTGATCGTGGTGCCCGAGACCCAGGGCGAGACCGGCACCGCGGTCAACTTCGCCCAGGCGTACGGGCGGCTGGCCGGACAGCCGCAGGTGCTCGCGGCGGCCGCCGCCGAGACCGGGCACGGCCTGGGCGAGCTGACGGCCCTGGTGCGGGGCACCACCTCGCCGGACGCGCCGATGATCGAGATCACCGGCACCGGCCCCCGGCCGCAGGAGGCCGTCCGGGCGGCCGACGCGGTGGCCCGCTCGCTGGTCGCCTTCGCCAACACCAACACCAAGGAGACCGGGGTGCGGCTGGTTCCGCTGGCCGCCGCCGCCGAGCCGGAGAAGCCGACCACGCCCTCCGGCCGGCTGGACGTCGCGGTCGGCGGCGCGGCCGGGGTGCTGATCGGCGCGCTGGTGCTGATGACCCGCCGCCGGAGCACCGCGTCCGCCGAGTCGGCCCCGTCCGCCCCGCCCGCCGCGACCGCCCCGCGTCCACGCGCCGCCGAACCGGTCCCCGGCCCCGCCGCCGAGCCCGAGCCCGAGCCCGCCGAGCCCGCCGCGTCCGAGCCCGTCGGGGCCGGGGCGGCCGCCGGGAGCGGACGATGAGCACCGAGGCCGCCGCCCCCGCGGCCGGCCTCCCCGCCCAGGCCCGCGCCCCCCACTGGACCACCGAGCTGCGCCGTGAGGACGACGCCCTCGACACCCTGGCCGAGGAGTGGGACGACCTGGTCGCCCGCTGCCGGACGGCCACCTTCTTCCAGGCCGCCGCCTGGCAGCGCTCCTGGTGGCGCCAGTACGGCACCCCCGGCGCCCTGCTGGTGGTGCTGGTGCGCCGGGAGGGCCGGCTGGTCGGCGCGGGCGCGTTCCGCCGGCGCGGCGGCCCGCTCGGCGGTCTGACCGGCCTCGGCGCCGGGCTGATCGACTTCACCGACGTCCTGCTCGACGACGACTGCGCCGACCGCGCCGCCGCCGAGTTCGCCGACGCCCTCCCGCTCACCCGCCCCTGGCACAGCCTGGAGCTGCGCGAGGTCCGCCCGGAGGCCGCCGTCCAGCGGGTGTTCGAGAAGTGGCGCGGCCGGCGGTCCCGGTTCGGCGACTCGCTCTGCCAGTACCTGCCGGCCGCCCCGATGGACCAGCTGCTCAAGCGGGTGCCCGGCAGGACCGCCCAGCGCAGCCGGGTCAAGCTGCGCAAGATCGCCGAGTCGGGCGTGGAGGTGCGCGCGACCGGGCCGGAGGAGGTGCCCCAGGCGCTGGACGGGCTGCTGCGGCTGCACTTCCTCCAATGGCAGGAGCGCGGCGTCACCCCCGAGCACCGCAGCGAGCGGTTCGCCCGGCACCTCTCCGAGTCCACCGCCGGGCTGGTCGCCACCGGCCGCGCGGCCGTCCACCAGTTCTGGCTGGACGGCGAGCTGGTGGCGGTCGACCTGGTGCTGCTCTGCCCCTCCTTCAGCGGCCTCTACCTGTACGGCGCGCATCCGGCGCTGCGGGAGCGGCTGGACATCGCGGGCCTGCTGTTCGGCGCGGCGCTGGACGAGACGCTGGGCGCCGGGATCCCGGTGATAAGCCTGCTGCGCGGCCAGGAGCCGTACAAGCAGCGCTGGCGGCCGGACCAGCTGCCCAACCAGCGGCTGCTGTTCGGCCCGCGCGGCGCGGCCCCGGCGGCCGCCGCCCGCGGCGGCGCGGTGCGCGCCCGGCGGGCGGCGGTGCGGCTGCTCGGCACCCGCGCACCGCGCCTCAAGGAGGCGTTGGCGGCCCGCCGCCGCAGCTGACACGCCTGTGGCGTGTCTGACCATTCCCGCCGGGCGGGCGGTGTCAGGGCACGCACGCCCCCAGCCTTCGGCCGGGAGGTACCCCCACGCCGCGTTGTCGTCGGTCGCCGATGGCCCCCAGCCTGGCGGCCGGGAGGTGCCCCCACCGCATGGACTCCGCCCCCAGCCTGGCGGCCGGGGGTGCCCCCACCTCCGCCTTGCGATGCACGCACCCTGACGCCGCCCGCTGATCCGACGCGAATGGTCAGACACGCCCTACCGCGGCCCGGGCGGCGCCGGGGCGGTCGGTGGGACGGGGGCGGTCGGGGCCGTGGGCGCGGCCGGCGGTGCGGGGACCGCCGGCCCGCCCGGGAGGCCGGGGGCCGGCGGCGCCGCCGGCCCGGCGGGCTCCGGGGCCCCCGGGGAGCCGGTCATCAGCTGCCGGAACCGGCTGCTGGAGCGCGGGTTGCGGTCGCACTGCCAGAAGCCGTGCGGACAGTAGTCGGTGACGGTCTGGTACGCGGTGTCGTGGGTGCGGATCCACTCCACCATCCGCTGCACGAACTCCGGGTTGTCGCCGTTGCGGAACAGCCCCCACTCCGGGTACGAGACCGGCTTGCCGCGCTTGGCCGCGAACTCGACCTGGTCCTGCAGCCCGTACGGCTCGCGCACGTAGTCGTCGAAGGTGCCGCCGGCCGGCTGGTCGTAGTTGTCCATGCCGATGATGTCGACCACGTCGTCGCCCGGGTAGCACTTGGTCCACGGGATCGCGTCCAGTCCCCGGTTGGGCGCGAAGTCGAAGCGGAACCGCTGCCCGGGCACCGAGCGCATCACCGTGACGATCCGCCGCCAGTAGGTCTTCCAGGCGGCCGGGTCGGGCTTGCAGCGGTGGGTGTAGGTGACGCCGTTCATCTCCCAGCCGAGGGTGAGCACGGTGTCCGCGCCGCCGAGCGCGACCAGCCGGCGGGCCAGCGTGAGGAAGTGCCGGTCGAAGTCGCCGCGGGCGCCCTGGCCGAGCAGCCGGGCCACCTCGCCGTCCGGCACGCTCGCCTCGCTCGGCGCCAGCATCGGCACGCCGAGCACGAGCATCCGGGACGGCTCGGCCAGCCGCCACTGCGACCACATGGCGAGCACCATCGGCTCGCCCTCGATGTCCGCCCAGCCGTTGCCCGCCAGATAGGTGTGGCCGACCTGGAGGTTGGCGTCGCCCAGCCACTGGGCGTACCGGCCGATCTGCGGGATGTAGTTGTCCCAGGAGCCGACGAAGGCCCCGAACGGCGGCTCGTGCGCCGGGCGCTGGACCGGCGGGCGCGGGGCGGCGCCGCGCGGCGCGATCGCGTCGGAGGAGAGCGAGTGCCGCTCGGTCTGGCCCAGCGGTGTCCCGGCGGGGACGCCGGCGGTGGTGAGCAGCAGCAGAGTGGAGGCGGCCAGCGCCAGACGGCCGAATCGCATGGGGTCTCCTCGGACGGCGCCCCGGGACGGTGCCACGGGCTGGGCGGAGCAGGGCTGGGCGGAGCGGGAGGGCCACGCAGCGTGGCAGTACCCTTGCCGACAGTAGGTCCGACCGGGCGAGGAAAGCCGAATGTCACCCTAAAGTGGGCGATATTCGAACGCCGTCCGCGTGTGCCGTGTATCACCTCGGTAACGGTCCTCGCGGGCCCGGGCGCCCTACCGCCGCGCCCCGTGCCAGGGCCCGTACGGCCGTTCCGGGGCCCGACGGCGCAGGTCGCCGGGCGGGCCCGCGCGGGGCTCCGGGAACCGGCCGGCGGGGTTCGGCCGTTCGGCCGTACGGGAAAGTCCGGCTGACTCGCGCGGGCACCGAAAGGTACGCTCCGCCCGTGTCCTGGAAGTCGCGCGCCCTCAGCCCCCGATCGATCCTGCCTGCCCTGGCGGTGCTGCTGGTCCTTGTGGCGGGCGCCGCCGCGCACGCCAACAAGCCGGTCCCGTTCGGCGACCGGGTGGCCGCGAGGAGCACCGCGGACGCGAGCGCGGACCCCACGGCCGCGCTGGACGCGGCCGCGCTGGACCTGCGGGTGGGGCCGGGCCTGGAGGCGTACCACCGGGCCACCGGCGAGCACGCCTGGTCCTACCACCGGGAGGGCGCCACGGCGCTGTACCTGGCGATGGCGGGGGAGAACGCCGTGGTGGTCTGGGACGACGGCCTGGTCACCTCGGTGCGGCCCGGCGACCAGCAGGTGCGCTGGCACCGCGCGGTGCCCGGCCTGGCCGACTGGCTGCGCGGCGCGGGCGAGCCGGGGGCCGACAAGCGGACCGAGGAGCAGCGCAAGCAGCTGGCCACCGAGCGGGCCGCGGCCTCGCTGCGCACCGTCGGGGAGCCCGCGCCCTGGGTGGCGGTGGTCACACCGGAGCTGACGATGGGGTTCCGCGACGCCGACGGTGACCTGCGCTACAACTCCAAGCCGCCCGGCAGCTGCGTCTACGACCCGGAGCGCACGGTGGCCACCGACCACGCGGTGCTGGTGCCGCGCAGCTGCGTCAACGGCAGCGGGCAGCAGGTCTCCGGCGGGATCTCCGGCTACCGGCTGGACAGCACCGGCTGGCAGCTGAACGCCGGCCCGGGCGTCGAGATGAAGGCGCTGGACGGGCGCCGGGTGCTGATCTCGGACGGGCCGATCGTCGCCCCCCGGGTCTTCGACACCTGGGCGGCGGCGCCCGAGGCGGCCTGCGGCAGCCCGGCCGAGCCGTTCGCCGCCGTCCGCCCGGCCGGCGGCTGCGGCGAGGAGGGTCCGCAGCGGCCGTAGTGCTCCGGACGGGTGATTCTGCGGGGCCGCGGGCGCGGCCCGGTAGACTTGCCGTCATGGCTGTTCTCTCCGGGCATTGACAGGCGAACGGCGCCGCCCCGCGCGGTCCGCCGATCCCCGTCGACGACGCCCTTTCCCGCCTCCCGGCCCGAACCCCGTCCGGTCGCCCGCCCACGTCCCAGGAGTAGTCCCCAGCCATGATTTCCGCCAACGGTCTCGAACTGCGTGCCGGTGCCCGGATCCTGATCGAGTCCGCGAGCTTCAAGGTCGCCCCGGGCGACCGGATCGGCCTGGTCGGGCGCAACGGCGCCGGTAAGACCACGCTCACCAAGGTGCTGGCCGGCGAGGGCATCCCGGCGGCGGGCACCGTGACCCGCTCGGGCGAGGTCGGCTACCTGCCGCAGGACCCGCGCACCGGCGACCTCGACGTCCTCGCCAAGGACCGCATCCTGTCCGCCCGCGGTCTGGACAGCGTGCTGCGCAAGATGCGCGAGAACGAGGAGCGGATGGCGAACGGCAAGGGCGCCACCCGCGAGAACGCGATGAAGAAGTACGCGCGCCTGGAGACCGAGTTCCTCACCAAGGGCGGGTACGCCGCCGAGGCCGAGGCCGCCACCATCGCCGCCGCGCTGGGCCTGCCGGACCGCATCCTCAACCAGCAGCTGCACACCCTCTCCGGTGGTCAGCGCCGCCGCGTCGAACTGGCCCGGATCCTGTTCTCCGACTCGGACGTGCTGCTCCTCGACGAGCCCACCAACCACCTCGACGCCGACTCGATCGTCTGGCTGCGGGACTTCCTGAAGACCTACAAGGGCGGCTTCATCGTCATCTCGCACGATGTCGACCTGGTCGAGACGGTCGTCAACAAGGTCTTCTACCTGGACGCCAACCGCTCCGCGATCGACGTCTACAACATGGGCTGGAAGCAGTACCAGCAGCAGCGCGAGGACGACGAGAAGCGCCGCAAGCGTGAGCGGGCCAACGCCGAGAAGAAGGCCGCGACGCTGAACGCGCAGGCCGACAAGATGCGCGCCAAGGCCACCAAGACCGTCGCCGCGCAGAACATGGCCCGCCGCGCCGACAAGCTGCTCTCCGGCCTGGAGCAGGTCCGGATGAACGACAAGGTCGCCAAGCTGCGCTTCCCGGACCCGGCCCCGTGCGGCAAGACCCCGCTGACCGCCAGCGGGCTGTCCAAGTCCTACGGCTCGCTGGAGATCTTCACCGACGTCGACCTGGCCATCGACCGGGGTTCCCGGGTCGTCGTGCTGGGCTTCAACGGCGCCGGCAAGACCACTCTGCTGCGGATGCTCGCCGGGGTGGAGAAGCCGGACACCGGCGAGGTGATCCCGGGCCACGGCCTGAAGATCGGCTACTACGCCCAGGAGCACGAGACCCTGGACCCCGAGCGCAGCGTCCTGGAGAACATGCGCACGGCGGCGCCGGACACCGACCTGGTGCAGATCCGCAAGATCCTCGGCTCGTTCCTGTTCTCCGGCGACGACGTCGACAAGCCGGCCGGGGTGCTCTCCGGCGGCGAGAAGACCCGGCTCGCGCTGGCCACCCTGGTGGTCTCCAGCGCCAACGTGCTGCTGCTGGACGAGCCGACCAACAACCTGGACCCGGCCAGCCGCGAGGAGATCCTCGGCGCGCTGCACGAGTTCTCCGGTGCGGTCGTGCTGGTCACCCACGACGAGGGCGCGGTCGACGCGCTCCAGCCGGAGCGGATCATCCTGCTGCCGGACGGCGTGGAGGACCTCTGGAGCCCGGCCTACGCCGACCTGGTCACGCTGGCCTGATCCCGGCTTCTCGGGGCCCGGTCGTCCGTTCGGACGACCGGGCCTTCGTCTTCCGGTCCGGCCGGGCGTCGATGAGTCCTCCCCTTTTTGGGCCAGAAAAACTAGTCCTTTCGGCGTGTCCGGGAATGAAGGGGTCCTGCATTCCGTTTGAGGAGCTTCCGTCGGACCGCCACTCGATCGTGGTCGGGGCCACGCTGCTGATCAGCCCTTTCGCATCGAACGGCGGCACGCCCCCGGGGGCGTGCACTCAGCGTGAGCGCCCTTGTGCGCTCGGATCACTACCGCAGGACCGCCCGTTGCGGACATGGACCTTGTCGAATGGGTGGCCAGGACGCGGTGGATGGGTGATCATGGGAATCTGACCGAGCAACGCTACGAGGAGGCACGGGTGGCCGAGACTCTGAAAAAGGGCAGCCGGGTGACCGGTGCCGCGCGTGAGAAGCTCGCGGCCGATCTCAAGAGGAAGTACGACTCCGGGGCGAGCATTCGCGCCCTCGCGGAGGAGACCGGTCGCTCCTACGGCTTCGTGCACCGCATGCTGAGCGAGTCCGGGGTGATTCTCCGGGGCCGCGGCGGTGCCACGCGGGGCAAGAACAAAGCTCCTGCTGGAGCTGGTTCCTGACGCTTCGTCAATTCATCGGACGGATGACTCGGCGGCAGGGCGCCGACTGGGGAGACGACCGTTGATCGTCCGCCCCCGGCCAGAGCGAACCGGCCGCCGATCGTCATGCCGCGGCCGCGCGCCGGCCGGGCCGCCCGTCGTCGGGAGCTGCCCGCCGACCGCCCCCTGCCGTCGCGCCGCCAGTTTTGTTACTCTCCGGTAGCCAAGCACCCTCGCCACCGGAGGTCCCCGCATGACCGCTCCCGCCACCGATCCGCAGACCCCGCACCGGGAGCAGGACGGCGTCCGCCTGGAGATCGACGGTGAACTCGCCGTCGTCACCCTCTGTCAGCCCAAGCGGCGCAATGCCCAGTCACCCGCCCTGTGGCGCGCCCTCACCGCCATCGGCCGCGAGCTGCCCGGGACCGTCCGGGTGGTACTGCTCCGCGCCGAGGGCGTCTCCTTCTCCGCCGGCCTCGACCGCGCGATGTTCACCCCCGAGGGCATCCCCGGGGAGCCCAGCTTCCTCCAGCTGGCCGCCGCCGGGGACAAGGAGCTCGACGAGACCATCGCCGGCTACCAGGAGGCCTTCACCTGGTGGCGCCGCCCCGACGTCGTCACCGTGGCCGCCGTCCAGGGGCACGCCGTCGGCGCCGGCTTCCAGCTCGCCCTCGGCTGTGACCTGCGGGTGGTCGCCGAGGACGTCCAGTTCTCCATGAAGGAGACCTCGCTCGGCCTCGTCCCCGACCTCGCCGGCACCAAGCCGCTGACCGAACTCGTCGGCTACGCCCGGGCACTGGAGATCTGCGCCACCGGCCGCTGGGTCGGCGCGGCGGAGGCCACCGCGACCGGCCTGGCCAACCTCGCCGTCCCGGCCGCCGAACTGGACGCCGCCGCCCGCGACCTCGCCGCCGCCCTGCTGGCCGCCCCGCGCAACGCGGTCATCGAGACCAAGGCCCTGCTCCGGGGCGCGGCCGACCGCACCTACGACGAGCAGCGTTCGGCCGAACGGGCGGCGCAGGCCCGCCGGCTGCGCGACCTGGCCGGCATCGGCGACTGACCGACCGCAACCGCGCCGGAAGGCCCGGCCCGGTGGGGCGCACCCACCGGGCCGGGCCTTTCCGGCGTTCGGGCCTTCCGGCTGCTCCGGGGGCGGGATTCGTGGCGAAATGCCAGAGTTGGAGCGATTTGCGATATAGCTGGAGCCGCACGACGGGAGATGAGCCATGCCTGACACTCCGACGCCCGCCACCCTGCACAAGAACGCCCCGCACGGTGCCCCCACCCCCGCCACCGCCTCCTCCGCCACCGCCTCGCCGGCGAGCTCGGAGGCCGCCCGTGGGGTCGGCGAGCGCGGCCGCACCGCGCTGGCCATCGGCGTGGTCGAGAAGATCGCCGGGATGGCCGCGCGCGAGATCAGCGGCATCCACGCCCTCGGCTCCGGCTTCGCCCGCACCTTCGGCGCGATGCGGGACCGGGTCCCCGGCGGGCGCGGCAGCGTCGGGCGCGGCATCAAGGCCGAGGTGGGGGAGAAGCAGACCGCCATCGACATCGCGCTGGTCGTCGAGTACGGCGTCGTCATCCCCGAACTCGCCCGCCAGGTGCGGGAGAACATCATCGACGCGGTCGAGCGGATGACCGGGCTGGAAGTCGTCGAGGTCAACATCGCCGTCAACGACGTCCACCTGCCCGACGAGCCCGACGTCGAGGAGGAGGAAGAGGAGGTGCCCTCCTCCGGGCAGCGGCCCAAGCTGAAGTAGCCCATGACGTGGTTGGTGGCGGAAGACGAGGTGGAAGCGGATGAACCTGGCCATCGTCGGCCTGGTGGTGGGAATGGCGCTCGGCTTCGCCGGATACTTCGGCGGCTTCGCGGCGTTCCTGCTGGTGGCGGTGCTCGGGGCGGCCGGATTCGTGGTCGGCCGCCTGCTGGAGGGCGACATCGACCCCGGTGAGCTGGGCGACCTGCTGCGCAACCGCGACCGGCGCCGCTGATGGCGGCCCTCGCCCCGGTACCCGCCCACCGGGAGCCCGGTGCCCGCGGCCGGCTGCGGATGGCCGACCGCGTCTACGCCCGGATCGCCGCCCGCGCCGCCCGCGACGCACTCGCCGACGCCTGGCGCGACCGCACCGCGCGCGGCGGCCCGCCGAAGGTCTCGGTCACCGGCCCCGCCACCCCGGGCGCCCCGGTCACCGTCCGGGTCTCGGTCGACCTCCCCTTCCCCGCCGACCTCGCCGCCCTCGCCCGCGCCGTCCGCGACCGCGTCACCCGCGACACCCGCGCCCTGACCGGCACCCGGGTGGCCGAGGTCGTCGTGGTGATCGAGCACCTGCTCCCGGAGACCTCCCGGTGAACGCCCCGCCGCGAGCCGCAGGCGTGGCGGAGCAGGCCTCGGGGCCCGCCCCGGCGAAGGTGCGGCGGCCGCGGGCCCCGCGCACCGCGGCGGCGGCGGTGGTGGCCACCGCGCTGCTGGTGGTCGCCGGGGCGCTGCTGTACGACGTGATCGCCGTGCGGACGGGGCACCCGGCCCGGCAGTGGCGGGCGGACCTGGCGGACGAGCTGGCCACCCGGCACCTGGACGACCCGGCCGTGCTGCTCGGCGCAGGCGCGGGCGTGCTGCTCGGCGGCGTGCTGCTCCGGCTGGCCCTCGCGCCCGGCCTCGGCCGCTGGCTGCCGCTGCGCCCGTACGGCGGCACCGCCGCGGCCGTCGACCGCTCCGGGGTGGCGGCCCTGCTGGCCGACCGGGCCGCCGGGCTGCCGGGCGTCGAGCACCTGCGGGTGCGGGTCAACCGGCGCCGGGTGCGGATCGCGCTCGCCGGCCCGGCCGACCCGGCCTCGGTGCAGCGCCGGCTGCGCGAGGAACTGGCGGCGGTCACCCTGGCCCGGCCGCTGCGCCTGGAGGTCCGGACGGCGGGCCGGCGCCGGCGCGCGAAGCCGGTCGAGGACACCGAGCAGGACACCGAGCAGGACGTGGAGCAGGACGCCGGGCGGGACGTGGAGCAGGACGCCGGGCGGGACGTGGAGCAGGACGCCGGGCGGGACGCGGAGCGGGACACCGCCCGGGACAGCGGGACGGCGCCGGGCGGGGGCGCCGAGTGAGCCGGGGCACCGTCAACCGGCTGCTGCTGGGGGTGGTCGGGCTGGTGCTGCTGGCGGCCGGGGTGCTGGTGCTGGCCGGCGGGCTCGACCTGTACGGGCACCTCGGCGTCGACCCGCCGTCCTGGTGGCCGCTCACCTCGCCCGACCAGCCGGTGCTGAGCGCGCGCTCGCGCTCCCGCTGGGCGGGCGAGTCGTGGTGGTGGCCGGTGGTGATCGCCGGGCTGGTCGTGGTGGTCGCGGGCACCGCCTGGTGGCTGGTGGCCCAGCTGCGCCGCAGCGGTCCGACGACCGTCGTGCTGCCGACGCCGGGCGCGCCGGGCCTGCGGCTGCGGCTGCGGAGCAGGGCGCTGGAGGAGGCGGTGGAGACCGCCGCGGTCGCGCTGCCGGAGGTCGAACGGGTGGGCGTCCGGCTGGTCCGCGGGCCGCGGCAGCCGCGGTTGCGGGCGGCGGTCCGGATGACCCCGGGCGGTGACCCGGCCGCGCTCGCCGAGCACTTCGAGACCGGCCCGCGCACCGGGGCGCGGGCCAGCCTGGACCTGCCGGACCTGCCCGCCGACCTGCGGATCCGGGTGGTCGCGGCCCGGCCGGAGGTCACCGGGCGGCGCCACCGCCGCCGCGGCGGGCAGCCGCGCGTGGTCTGACGCGCCCGGTGGCGCTCAGAGCCCGCGCAGCGCGCCGCCGTCCACGGGGACCATGACCCCGGTCAGGTAGGAGGCGGCGGGGGAGAGCAGGAAGGCGGCGACCTTGCCGAACTCCTCGGGGGTGCCGTAGCGGCCGAGCGGGATGTCGGCGCTGTGCCGGACCCGGGCGGCCTCGGCGTCGCCGCCGAGGGCGTCGAGTTCGCGCACCCGGTCGGTGTCGATGCGGGCCGGCAGCAGGCCGACCACCCGGATGCCGCGCGGGCCGAGTTCGTCGGCGAGCGACTTGGCGGCCATCGCCAGGCCGGGGCGCAGGCCGTTGGAGATGCCGAGGCCCGCGATGGGCTGGCGGACGGAGCCGGAGAGCACGAAGCCGATCACGCCGCCCTCGCCGAGCGTCGCGGCGGCGGCGCGGGCGATCCGCAGGGCGCCGAGGAAGACCGACTCGAAGGCGTCCCGCCAGGCCTCCTCGGGGGCGGTGGCGACCGGGCCGGCCTGCGGTCCGCCGACGCTGATCAGCACGCCGTCCAGCCGGCCGAAGCGCTCGACGGCCGCCGCGACCAGCCGCTCGGCGGTCGCCGGGTCGGCGTTGTCGGCCGCCAGCCCGTGCACCGCCCCCGGTCCGCCGCCGAGGGCGGCCAGCTCGGCGACGGCCGCGTCGACGCTCTCCTGACGCCGGCCGGTGACCAGTACCCGGGCGCCGTCGGCGGCGAGTTCGCGGGCGGTGGCCAGGCCCAGGCCCCGGGTGGCGCCGGTGACCAGGTACACCTTGTTCTGCAGTCCAAGATCCATGGGAGCCATCCTGCCGGGTCGCCCCGCACGGCGCGCCGCCGGGCGCGGCCGGCGCTGGCGTTGACGCCCGCGTCAAGGTCTACCGTCGTTCCCGGCGGCGTTCGAACAGCGGCCGGAAGGGCAGGGTCCGGACATGCGGATCGGTGAACTGGCGAAGCGGGCGGGGACGACCACCCGGGCACTGCGGTACTACGAGGAGCTCGGACTGCTCCCCGCCCGGCGGGCCGGCAACGGCTACCGCGCGTACGGCGAGGAGGACCTGCGGCTGCTGCGCCAGATCCGCACCCTCCAGGACTTCGGCTTCGGGCTGGAGGACACCAGGCCGTTCGTCGAGTGCCTGCAGGCGGGGCACCCGCACGGCGACTCCTGCCCGGCCTCGCTGGAGGTCTACCGCAAGAAGCTGTCCGAGCTGGACGAGTGCATCGCCCGGCTCGAGGAGGTCCGTACTCAGGTGTCCGAGCAGTACGCCCGGGCCGAGCGGGAGCGCGACGCGCTCGCCGCCGGGGCCTCGGAGCCGCCGCAGTGTGAATGGGCCGCACCGGCGGCCCCCGACCGGGACGAATGGGAGACGAGGTAGGCCATGGTGCAGATCACAGGGGTGGCGACGGTGACGGACGAGACCTTCGCCGCCGAGGTGCTGGCGGCCGAGGGGCCGGTGCTGGTGGACTTCACGGCGGACTGGTGCCCGCCGTGCCGCCAGATGGTGCCGGTGCTGGCGGACATCGCCCGGGAGGAGGCGCACCGGCTGACCGTGGTCAGCCTGGACGTCGACCACAATCCGCAGACCCAGGCGGCGTACGGGGTGCTGTCGATGCCGACGCTGATGGTGTTCCGCGGCGGCGAGCCGGTGAAGTCGGTGGTCGGGGCCCGGGCCAAGGCCCGGCTGCTGCGCGAGCTGGACGACGTGCTCTGACGGTTCCTGCGGCGCTTCGGCTCGGGCGCGGGCGGCTCAGGGGCGGGCGGGGACGGCTCAGGCGGGGACGGCGACCGCCGGGCCCTCGGCCTCGGCGGCCTCCTTGCGGCGGTCCTTGGCCTCCCGGCGCGCCATCACCGCGAACCCGACCGGGATCATCGCGGTGAACAGCCACCACTGGATCGCGTACGCCATGTGCGGGCCGATGTCGGAGTGGTTGGGTTCGGGCAGCAGCTCGGGCTGGTCGGCCGGGGCCGCCGGCTCGGTGGCGGTGAGCTCCAGGTAGCCGCCGAGCAGGGCGGCGCCGCTCTCCTTGGCCTGCTGGGTGCTGCTGATCAGGGTGAACTGCCGCTCCGGCAGGCCGGCCCGGTCCTTGATGCTGCCGGAGGCCGCCTCGTCCGCGCGCAGCCGGCCGGCCAGGGTGACCTGGCCGGCCGGTGCGGCCGGGACGGCCGGGTACTCGGCGGCGGAGGCGGCGGAGGGCACCCAGCCGCGGTTGACCAGGACGGTCCCCCTGCCGTCGGCCAGCACCAGCGGGGTGACCACGAAGTAGCCGATCTTGTCGCCGCTGGAGTCGGTCCGCTTGCGGACCACGAACTCGTGCGCCGGGTCGTACTGTCCGGTGGCCGTCACGGGGCGCCAGGTGAGGTCCTTGGGCACGGCGAACCCGGGTGCGGCCGACAGGGTGTCGTACGGCACCGGCTCGGCGGTGAGGGCCTGGGCGATCAGCTCGTTGCGGTCCACCCGCGCCTCGTGGCGGTGCAGCTGCCAGAACCCCAGCCGGATGGTCGCGGGGATCAGCAGCAGGGCGATCAGCAGGGTGATCAGCCAGCGCCGGGAGAGCAGAAAACGGTACACATGGGCACGGTACGCCTTGCCCACAACCGGCTCACGCACCGGGGTGCGGGGCGACCTCGCGCAGCAGTTGGAGGAAGGCGTCCTCGCCGACCACCGGGGTTCCGACCTCGCGGGCCCTGCGGGCCTTGCCGCTCCAGCTGTCCGGCTCGTTGGTGACCAGCAGGCTGGTGAGCCGGCTCACCGAGGTGGCGATGTGCAGGCCGGCCTCGACGGCGCGGTCCTCCAGCAGCTCGCGCTCGGTGGCGGTGTCACCGGTGAACGCCACCCGCATGCCCTGGACCAGCGGCTTGCCGTCCTCCCAGCGCCCGGGGTTCGGGTACGGGCACGGCGGGCGCTTCTTGGCCTGCCGGTACGCGGCGCCGGTCCAGGAGGCGCGGGAGGGGGAGGCGGGCGCGTCGTCGCCGAGGTCGGTGACGGCCACGCAGGACTGGAGCGGGAGCGGGACGCCCCCCGAGCGGGCCAGCGCCAGGCTGGGGCGGAACGCCTCGGCGAGCACCCGGGCGTCGTCCAGCGCGTTGTGCGCCTGGCGCTGGTGGACGCCGAAGTACGCGGCCAGCGAGGACAGCTTGCCGTTGGGCAGCGGCAGCCGCAGGTCGCGGGCCAGCACCATGGTGCACAGGCGCTGCTCGACCGGGGCGTGCAGGCCGGCCCGGGAGAACTCGCGGGAGATCATGTTCCAGTCGAAGAGCGCGTTGTGGGCGACCAGCACCCGGCCGCGCAGCCGCTCGGCGAACTCGTCGGCGATCTGCGGGAAGGTGGGCGCGCCGGCCAGCAGGTCGTCGGTGAGGCCGTGGATCCAGACCGGGCCGGGATCGCGCTCCGGGTTGACCAGGGTGTACCAGTGGTCGACGACGTCGCCGTCCTCGGTCAGCCGGTAGACGCCCGCCGAGATGACGCGGTCCGTGCGGCCGAGGCCGGTGGTCTCGACGTCCACCACCGCGAAACCGCCGGCGGGGGCGGCGGAGCGCTGGGCCGGGACGGGAGCGGTCCGCGGCGCTGCGCCGGGGGTCTCGGGCTGGATCGCGTACATGGTCCAACAGAATAAGGCCCGCCGGTGACCGCCCACGGCGCTTCGCCGTGGGCGGGGGTCGTCCGGAAGGTCGGCCGGGACGTGCCGGAATAGAGTGGACGGTGCAGTCGTCGTACACCTGGTCGATTGTTTTCCGGTCGCCCGCGGTACCCCGGCGGGCACCTCTGCGAAGGACGAACCCTCATGCGTGCCACGGTCATCCACGGTCCCCAGGACATCCGGGTCGAGGAGGTTCCGGACCCGGTCGTGCGGCAACCGACCGATGCGGTGGTGCGGGTGGTGAACGCCTGCATCTGCGGCAGCGACCTGTGGGCGTACCGCGGCGTCGCCTCGCGGGCGGCCGGGCAGCGGATCGGGCACGAGTTCCTCGGCGTGGTGGAGGAGGCCGGCGCCGAGGTGCGCGGCTTCACGCCGGGTGACCTGGTGGTGGCGCCGTTCGTCTGGTCGGACGGGACGTGTGACTTCTGTCGCGAGGGCCTGCAGACCTCCTGCCCGCACGGCGGCTTCTGGGGGCAGGTCGGCTCGGACGGCGGGCAGGGCGAGGCGGTGCGCGTCCCGTACGCGGACGGCACGCTCGTGAAGCTGCCCAAGGAGGCGCTGGGCGACGAGAAGCTGCTGCCGGGGCTGCTGGCGCTGTCCGACGTGATGGCGACCGGGCACCACGCGGCGGTCTCGGCGCGGGTGCGGCCGGGCGCCACGGTGGCGGTGGTCGGCGACGGCGCGGTGGGCCTGTGCGGGGTGCTGGCCGCGCACCGGCTGGGCGCCGGGCGGATCATCGCGCTGGGCCGGCACACCGCCCGTACCGACCTGGCCCGCCGGTTCGGCGCGACCGACGTGGTCGCCGAGCGCGGCGAGGCGGCGACCGAGGCGGTCCGGGAGCTGACCGGCGGGCAGGGCGCGCACGCCGTGCTGGAGGCGGTCGGCACCGAGGAGTCGATGCGCACCGCCGTGTCGATCGCCCGGGACGGCGGCGCCGTCGGCTACGTGGGGGTGCCGCACGGCGGCAGCGCGGGCGTCGACATCGGTCAGATGTTCGGCCGGAACGTGTCGCTCAACGGCGGCGTCGCGCCGGCCCGCGCCTACATCCCCGAGCTGCTGCCGGACGTCCTGTCCGGCGCCATCGAGCCGGGCCTGGTCTTCGACCGCACGGTGGACCTCGACGGCGTCCCGGACGGCTACCGGGCGATGGACGACCGTTCGGCCCTGAAGGTGCGGATCGCTTTCTGACGTACCGCTGTTGACGCTCCACCGGGGGTGGTCCGGTTCGCCGGGCCACCCCTTAGGTATGCCCGGATGGGTGGTTTTCGATCAGTCGGTTACGGCGGAAGAGTGAATGTTTGGCTGATCACGGTCAAACTCTTCCGGGTGAAGCGCGACCCTCCTAGCATGGCGCGGCGCGCATCGGAGTTGTGACTTCGCTCACGTTCGATCGTTTCCACTGATGCGACCGCTACGCCGAAGGAGTGAGGAGTCAGAGTGGAATCGCCGCCGATCACCACCACCCCCAGCGAAACCCAACTCATCGAGGAGAGTGCGGAGTTCCGCACCCTTCGCCGCTCGTTCCGGAACTTCGCGTTCCCGGTCACCATCGGTTTCGTGCTCTGGTACCTGCTCTACGTACTGCTCTCCGGCTACGCCCCCGCCCTGATGGCCGCCAAGGTCGCCGGGCACGTCAACGTCGCCCTCGTGCTCGGGCTGGCGCAGTTCGTCACCACCTTCGCGATCGCCGCCTGGTACGCGCGCTACGCCGACCGGAGGATCGACCCGAGCGCGGCCGCGATCCGCGAGGCGCGCGGTGCGGTCGTCCACGCCCCCCGGGAGGCCGCCGAATGAACCTGCTCGCCAGCTCCGCCACCGACCACCGCGGTCTCACGATGACCCTGTTCGGGATCTTCGTGCTCGCCACCCTCGGCATCACCGTCTGGGCCGGCCGGCAGACCAAGGACGCCGCCGACTTCTACGCCGGCGGCCGCGCCTTCTCCGGCTTCCAGAACGGCCTCGCGATCTCCGGCGACTACATGTCCGCCGCGTCCTTCCTCGGCATCGCCGGCGCCATCGCGCTGTTCGGCTACGACGGCTTCCTCTACTCCATCGGCTTCCTGGTCGCCTGGCTGGTCGCACTGCTGCTGGTCGCCGAACCGCTGCGCAACTCCGGCCGCTACACGATGGCCGACGTGCTGGCCTTCCGGATGCGCCAGCGCCCGGTGCGCACCGCCGCCGGCATCTCCACCATCGTGGTGTCGATCTTCTACCTGCTGGCCCAGATGGTCGGCGCCGGCAGCCTGGTCGCCCTGCTCCTCGGGGTCAGCGGAGACTCCGCCAAGCGGTGGACCATCGTCGCGGTCGGCGCGCTGATGGTCCTCTACGTCGCCATAGGGGGGATGAAGGGCACCACCTGGGTGCAGATCGTCAAGGCGGTGCTGCTGATCGCCGGCACCGCGCTGATGACCGTGCTGGTGCTGGCCAAGTACCACTTCAACCTCTCCGCCCTGCTCGGCGCCGCCGCCGACGCCAGCGGCAAGGCCGACGCCTTCCTCGAACCGGGACTGAAGTACGGCGCCACCGGCACCAGCAAGCTCGACTTCCTCAGCCTCGGCCTCGCCCTGGTGCTCGGCACCGCCGGCCTGCCGCACATCCTGGTCCGCTTCTACACCGTGCCCACCGCCAAGGCCGCCCGGAAGTCGGTGCTCTGGGCGATCGGGATCATCGGCGGCTTCTACCTGATGACCCTCGCGCTCGGCTTCGGCGCCGCCGCGCTGGTGGGCCCCAAGGCGATCAAGGCGGCCAACCAGTCGGGCAACACCGCCGCCCCGCAGCTCGCCGAGCAGCTCGGCGGCGGCGCCGGCACCACCGGCGGGGCGGTGCTGCTCGCGGTGATCTCCGCGGTCGCCTTCGCCACCATCCTCGCCGTCGTCGCCGGGCTCACCCTGGCCTCCTCGGCCTCCTTCGCCCATGACCTCTACGCCAACGTCATCCGGCGCGGCAAGGTCTCCGAGCGCGAGGAGGTGCACGTCGCCAAGTGGGCCGCCGCCGGGATCGGCGCGGTGGCGATCGTGCTCAGCCTGTTCGCCGACAAGCTCAACACCGCCGCGCTGGTCGCCCTGGCCTTCGCGGTGGCCGCCTCGGCGAACCTGCCCACCCTGCTGTACTCGCTGTTCTGGAAGCGCTTCACCACCGCCGGCGCGGTCAGCTCCGTCTACGCCGGGCTGGTCTCCTCGGTGGTGCTGGTGCTGTTCTCCCCGGTCGTCTCCGGCGCGAAGAACTCGCTCTTCCCGCACTCCGACTTCCACTGGTTCCCGCTGGAGAACCCCGGCCTGGTCTCCATCCCGGTCGGCTTCCTGGCCGGCTGGATCGGCACCCTGCTCTCCCGCCGCGCGGCCGACCCGGCGAAGTACGCTGAACTGGAGGTCCGCTCACTCACCGGGCTGGGCGCCCACTGACCGGCGGACGATGACTAAGCTGGCCCGGCCCGCCGTGACGGTGGCCGGGCCGGCCGCCGTCGGCGGCACCTCACTCGGGAAGGGACCGCCGTGCTGCTCGACACCTTCGGCCGCCGCGCCGTCGACCTGCGGGTCTCCCTCACCGACCGGTGCAATCTGCGCTGCACCTACTGCATGCCGGAGGAGGGCCTGCGGTGGCTGGCCAAGCCCGAGCTGCTCACCGACGAGGAGATCGTCCGGCTGGTGACCCTCGCGGTGCGCGACCTCGGCGTCCAGGAGGTCCGCTTCACCGGCGGAGAGCCGCTGCTGCGCCCCGGACTGGTCGGCATCGTGGAGGCCTGCGCCGCCCTCGACCCGCGCCCCGAACTCTCGCTCACCACCAACGGCATCGGCCTCGCCCGCACCGCCGCGGCGCTGCGCTCGGCCGGCCTGGACCGGGTCAACGTCTCGCTCGACACCCTCGACGAGGACACCTTCCACACCCTCACCCGGCGCCGCCGCCACCACGACGTGCTGGCCGGCCTGGCCGCCGCCGAGGCCGCCGGGCTCGTGCCGGTCAAGCTCAACGCGGTGCTGATGCGGGGCGTCAACGAGCACGAGGCGCCCGAACTGCTCGCCTGGTGCCTGGAGCGCGGCTACGAACTGCGGTTCATCGAGCAGATGCCGCTGGACGCCCAGCACGGCTGGGACCGCTCCGCGATGATCACCGCCGAGGAGATCCTGGAGCGGCTGTCCGCCCGGTTCGCCCTCACCCCCGAGCACTCCGCCGCCCGCGGCGCGGCCCCCGCCGAACGCTGGGTGGTGGACGGCGGACCGGGCCGGGTGGGCGTGATCGCCTCGGTGACCCGTCCGTTCTGCCGCGCCTGCGACCGCACCCGGCTCACCGCCGACGGTCAGGTCCGCAACTGCCTCTTCGCCACCGGTGAGACCGATCTGCGCACCGCCCTGCGCTCCGGCGCGGACGACGCCGAGCTGGCCGCGCTGTGGCGCGCCGCGATGTGGGGCAAGAAGGCCGGCGCCGGCATCGACGACCCGGAGTTCCACCAGCCCGCCCGCCCGATGTCGGCCATCGGGGGCTGAGGCTCAGCCCTCCTCGGGGGTCCACTCGGTGAAGCCGACGACCTCCTTGAGGAAGCCGCGCACACCGAGGAACTGGGAGAGGTGCTCCCGGTGCTCGTCGCAGGCCAGCCAGGTCTTGCGGCGGTCGGGGGTGTGCAGCTTGGGGTTGTTCCAGACCAGCACCCAGACGGCGTCCGCGCGGCAGCCCTTGGCGGAGCAGATCGGCGTCTGCGGCTGGGGGGTGTCGGGGAGCAGCATCGGCGGTCGTCCTCGGGCGGTCGGCGGGGGAGCGGTCACCGCCAGTCTGTCACGCGCCCCGATGAGCACCGCGCGAGAGCCCGCGCCCGAGCACCGAGCCCGACACCGGGGGAGCCGGAGCACGTGCGAGCGAGCCGAAGGGCCGCGCCGGTGCCGAAAGGGAGAAGCGAGGACGCCGTGACGAAGTCGCGGCGTTGGAGCGCCGACCGTCGGCACCGGACGTGAGCGGCCCGGAGGCGAGCCGAGCCCAAAAAAGGGGGAGAAGCGAGGAGGCCGCGACGAAGGAGCGGCATTGGAGCGCCGACCGTCGGCGCCGGACCGGAGCGGCCCGGAGGCGAGCCGAGCCCAAAAAAGGGGGGGAAGGGGGCGACGCCGGGCAGCCACGGGGGGAGCCGCCCGGCGTCGGTCCGTCGCTCCGACGGGGGATGCGGAGCGCGTACGCAGTATGTCACGGCCCGAGGCGGGTATGGGGAGGTCTTGCATGATTAATCTGAGCTTCTTTTGAGCTTTCCAGCCAGGCAACCGGTGGATTGTGGCTCAAAACGGACGGTCAGCTCCGGTCCTGTGAAGAATCGGTGGGCACACGCCCGGCCCCATCAGTACCCTGCGTCACATCCGCACCGCGCGCACCGGCGCCGCCGGGACCCAGCATCAGCTGCGTGGTCGGCGGCACGTCGAAGGTGGACGGCAGGCCCGGGGCGCGCTCCCGGCCCGCGTTGGCGAGCAGCACCGCGAAGTACGGCAGCAGCACCCCGCCCGCCAGCGCCGCGAACGCCAGCCACCGCTGGACGTCCCACAGCACCACCGCGAGCAGCACGCAGACCGTGCGCAGCAGCATCGAGGCGACGTACCGGCGCTGCCGCCCCCGGACGTCCTCGCTGAGGCTGCTGCGGGCCCCCGTGATCCGGTAGACCTGCTCGCCCTCGGCGCTCTTGCCCATGTCCCAAACCGCCCTTGTCCGCGCGCCCGCGCGCCTCGCCGCGCGGCCATCTCACGGTACGCCGGGAGGGGTCCGCGGACGAGACCGGGTCCGCGGAGATGCCCCTATCGGCCCTGCGAGAGGTACTCCGGCGGCACCACGTCCGTCAGCCAGACCCCGTTGGCGCTCACCCGGAACTCATGGCCCGCCGCCGCCATCGCGGCCGCGTCCACCAGGAGCACCACCGGCCGGCCGTGCCGGGCGCCCACCCGGGTCGCGGTCCCGGTGTCCGCCGACAGGTGGACGTCCTGCCGGGCCATCGGGCGCAGGCCCTCGCGAAGGATCGCCGGCAGGCTCCGGCTCGCCGTGCCGTGGAACAGCACCGGCGGGGGCTCGGTGGCGGCCAGCCCGAGGTCGACCGCCACCGTGTGGCCCTGGCTGGCCCGGATCGAGAGGCCGTCCGGCGAGTAGGCGAAGCGGCGCTTGTTGTTGGTCTCCACCACGTGGTCCAGCTCGGCCCTGGTCAGCCGGTTGCCCCGGGCGGCCAGCGCGCCGAGCAGCGTGTCCACCCGGACCCAGCCGGCCGGATCCAGGGTGATCCCGACCCGGCCGGGGTCGTGCCGCAGGATGCGCGACAGCATCTTGCTGGTCTTCACCGTGCGTTTCTCGTCCATCAGGCCGATCCTCCTCCGGTCGGCCGGGCCCCGGCTACGAGGCCTGGCTGACCGAGCTCATGTTGAATCCCGAAACCCGGACCGGCGGCATCGCCGTCCGGGTGAACCAGTCGCCCCACTCGCGGGGCAGGCAGCGCTCGGTGCGGCCGACCTCGGTGATCCGGCCGAGCATCTCCACCGGCGACTCGTTGAAGCGGAAGTTGTTGACCGCCCCGACCACCTCGCCGTTCTCCACCAGGTAGACGCCGTCCCGGGTGAGGCCGGTCAGCAGCAGGGTCGCCGGGTCCACCTCGCGGATGTACCAGAGGCAGGTGAGCAGCAGGCCGCGCTCGGTGCGGGCGATCATCTCCTCCAGGGTCGGCGCGGCCTCCTGGCCGGAGCCCTCCAGGACGAGGTTGTCGACCGCCGGGCGCAGCGGCAGCCCGCCCAGCGCGGCCGCGTGGCGGCTGGTGACCAGGGCGGCCAGCTCGCCGTCCCGGATCCAGTCGGTGGCGGTCAGCGGCAGGCCGTTGTCGAACACCGACGCCTCGTCCTCGCTGGCGTGCGCCAGCACGAACGGCGCGGCCTCCAGGCCCGGCTCGTGCGGGTCGGAGCGCAGCGTCAGCGGCAGCCCGGCCAGCTTCTCGCCGATCCGGGTGCCCCCTCCCTTTTTGGAGAAGACCGTCCGGCCCTCGAAGGCGTCCCGGCCGCCGGCCGACCAGTTCAGGTACACCATGAGGTCGGCGACGGCGGACGGCGGCAGCAGCGTCTCGTACCGGCCGGCCGGCAGGTCGATCCGGCGCGCGCCCCAGCCGAGCCGGCGGGTCGCCTCGGCGTGCAGGGCGGTGACGTCCACGTCGGAGAAGTCCCGGGTGGCGGCGCCGGTCCAGGCGGAGCCGGACAGGTCGGCGGTCTTGGCGTTCAGCTCGAACGTGCCGGTCGGCTGGTCGTGGCGCAGCCGCAGGCCGGTGGAGGTGCCCAGGTAGCTGGTGACCATCTCGTGCCGGGCGAAGCCGTACAGCAGCTCGCCCTGCTCGGCGGCGCGGGCGAAGGCCCGGCCGAGGGCCGGTCCGAACTCCGCGAACACCTCGATCGAGGTCTCCGCGGGCGGCCGGGTGAAGTCCGGCGAGTTCTGCTGCTCGGTGGCGGTGACCAGCGGCTGCGCGTCCTCGGCCGGGCCGGCGGCGCGGGCGGCCTCCTCGGCGGCCCGGACCAGGTCGGCCACGTCGTCCGGCCCGGCGGCCTCGCGGGAGACCACGCCGGAGGCGGTGCCCTCGGCACCGGCCACCGTGGCGATCACGGTGAGCCGCCGGCCCCGGGTGACGCCGTTGGTGGTGAGCGCGTTGCCGGCCCACCGCAGGTTGGCGGTGGACTCCTCGTCGGCGATCACCACGCAGCCGTCGGCGCGGGAGAGGCCGAGCGCCAGCTCGACGAGTTCGTGGGGCTGCGTCGTCGCGGTCATCAGTGGCCCGCCTCCTGCTGGGTGTTGAGCACGTTGACGTTGCGGAACAGCGCGGAGGGGCAGCCGTGGCTGACCGCGGCGACCTGGCCGGGCTGCGCCTTGCCGCAGTTGAAGGCGCCGCCCAGCACATAGGTCTGCGGGCCGCCGACGGCCGCCATCGAGCCCCAGAAGTCGGTGGTGGTGGCCTGGTAGGCGAAGTCCTTGACCTGGCCCGCGAGTTCGCCGTTGCGGATGGCGTAGGCGCGCTGCCCGGTGAACTGGAAGTTGTACCGCTGCTGATCGATGGACCACGAACGGTCGCCGACGATGTAGAGGCCGTTCTCGACGCCCGCGAACAGGCCCTCGGTGGACGGGCCGCCCTCGGCCGGCCGGAGCGAGACGTTGGCCATTCGCTGCACCGGGACGTGCGCGGGGGAGTCGGCGAAGGCGCAGCCGTTGGAGCGCTCGAAGCCCTTGAGCCTCGCCATGGCGCGGTCGAGCTGGTAGCCGACCAGCACGCCGTCCTTGACGAGGTCCCAGGACTGCGCGGCCACCCCCTCGTCGTCGTAGCCGACGGTGGACAGGCCGTGCTCGGTGGTGCGGTCGCCGGTGACGTGCATCAGCTCGGAGCCGTACTTCAGCGAGCCGAGCCGGTCGAAGGTGGCGAAGGAGGTGCCCGCGTAGGCGGCCTCGTAGCCGAGGGCGCGGTCCAGCTCGGTGGCGTGGCCGATCGACTCGTGGATGGTCAGCCAGAGGTTGGACGGGTCGATCACCAGGTCGTAGCGGCCCGGCTCGACGCTCGGCGCCCGCATCTTCTCGGCTAGCAGGACGGGCAGCCCGGCGAGCTCGGCGTCCCAGTCCCAGCCGGTGCCCGTCACGTACTCCCAGCCGCGCCCGACCGGCGGGGCCAGGGTGCGCATCGAGTCGAAGGCGCCGGTGCGCCCGTCCACCGAGGTGGCCTCCAGGACCGGGTGCAGCCGGATCCGCTGCTGGGTGGTGACGGTGCCGGCGGTGTCCGCGTAGAACTTGTTCTCCTGGACGGTCAGCAGGGTCGCCTGGACGTGCGAGACGCCCTCGGCGGCCAGCAGGCGCGCGCTCCACCCGGCGAGCAGCGCCGTCTTCTCGGCGTCCGGCACCTCGAAGGGGTTCACCTGGTACGCGGAGACCCAGGTGGCGTCCCGGTGCACCGGCTCGTCGGCCAGCTCGACCCGGTCCGTCGACCCCGCGGTGCGGCTGATCCCGCCGGAGAGCCGGGCCACCGCGACGGCCTGCTCGGCCACCCGGGCCGCCGCGTCGGGGGTGAGGTCCACCCCGGACGCGAAGCCCCAGGCGCCGTCCAGCAGCACCCGGACGGCGAAGCCGAGCTGCACGCTGTCGGAGGTGCCGGCCGGGCGGGCGTCGCGCAGCCGCCAGGAGGCGCTGCGGACCCGCTCCAGGCGGAAGTCGGCGTGCGCGGCGCCGAGTTCGCGGGCCCGGGCGAGGGCGGCGTCGGCGAGGGCGCGCAGCGGGAGGCCGAGGAAGAGCGGGTCGACGGCGCGGGACGGGGGCGTGCTGGTCGGGGGCAGCGGAGGCAATCGGGCTCCCTGGTCGGGCGGACGGCGGGTGCGGGCGCCCTCCTGCGCACAAAAGGGGAGCCCGCACCGCATCATTGCCCGTCAAAGGGGTTTCGGCCAGCGCATTTCCGGTGCGGCGGCCGGCCCGGTCGGACACGCCTCAGCCGACGCCCTCCCACCAGCCGTCCAGCTCCGGCGGGTTGTCGACGTCCACCCGTTCACCGGGGCGCGGGACCGCCAGCCGCACGCTGTGCTCCTTCGCCGCCACCAGCAGCCGCTCGACCGGCTCGGCCCACGGGTGCAGGCCCAGGTTGAAGGTGCACCAGTGCACCGGGAGCAGCAGCTCGGCGTTCAGCTCCCGGTGGGCGAGGACGGCGTCCTCGGGCGTCATGTGGATGTCCGCCCAGGCCGGGTCGTAGGCGCCGACCTGGACGAGCGCGGCGTCGAACGGGCCGTGCTCGGCGCCGATCCGCGCGTAGCCCTCGAAGTAGCCGGAGTCGCCGGTGTAGTAGACCTTGCGGCTCGGCCCGGCGACCACCCAGGAGCCCCACAGCGTGGTGTTGCGGGTCAGGCCGCGGCCGGAGAAGTGGTGGGCGGCGGTCAGGGTGAGCGCCAGGTCGCCGAGCGTGCAGGTCTCGTCCCAGTCCAGCTCGATGATCCGGTGCTCGGGCACGCCCCAGCGGCGCAGGTGGGCGCCGATGCCGAGCGGCACCGCGAACGGCGCGGACTGGCTGCGCACCAGCCGCCGGACGGTCGCCATGTCCAGGTGGTCGTAGTGGTCGTGCGAGATGAGCACCGCGTCCAGCTGCGGCAGCTCCTCCAGCTCCACCGGCACCGGGTGCAGCCGGCGCGGGCCGACCTGCGCGGCGGGGGAGCAGCGCTCGCTCCAGATCGGGTCGAGCAGCACCCGCGAGCCCTCGATCTCGACCAGCGCCGAGGCGTGCCCGTACCAGGTGACCGCCACGCCCTCGGCGGCCGGGCCCGCGCCGTCGGCCGGGCCGACGACGGGCACCGCGCGGCTCGGGGTGCGGCCGTCGCGCTGGAACAGCACCCGGCGCACCGTCTGCGGGTCGATGCCGGACGGCGCGGCCGCCCGGGCCAGCTCGGAGGGCGCGTTGTGGAAGACGCCGTCGCGGTACTGGGGGGAGTTGCGCAGCCGTTCCTCGCGCTCGCCGTCCGGCCGGCGGCCGAACGCCGCCGGGAGGTCGCGCAGCGCCCAGGCGACCGCTCCCGCGCCGACCGCCAGCGCGGCCAGGGCCGCCAGTCGTCCGCGCCGGTGGGTGGTCCCGGCCCGTGCCTCGCTCATTCCGCGCTCCGCCTCCGCTCGTCACCGGGGCCGCTGTCCGGTCGAGGGCCGTCGTCGGCCCCGGTGCGGCGGCCCCGGCGTCGTGCCGCACCTGGGGGCACAACGGGCGTGCCCCGCCGCCGGGTTCCCGGACGGGCCGCTCAGTGGACACGACAATCCGGCGCGGGGCGGTGGGCGAATCGCGGGAAATCCGGCCGGACACGGATTGTCGGGTACCGACAGTTCCGCCGGTGCGGCGCTGTGGGAGCTCGATTCGCCGCCGCGCCGGAACGACCGATAGCGTCACACCGCGTACCTCGTTACGACGTACGCGGACATCACGGAGTGGTACGCGGGCATCACGGCGTGCGCACACAACGGAGAGAGGTGGATCGTTGAGCCGCTCGGTTCTCGTCACCGGAGGCAACCGGGGCATCGGCCTCGCGATCGCCCTGGCCTTCGCCGAGGCGGGCGACAAGGTCGCCATCACCAGCCGGTCGGGTGAGGTCCCCGAGCAGCTGGCCAAGTACGACGTGCTCGCGGTGCGCTGCGACATCACCGACAGTGCCCAGGTGGACGCCGCGCTGACCGAGATCGAGGCCGCGCACGGCGGCGCGGTCGAGGTGCTGGTCGCCAATGCCGGCATCACCAACGACACCCTGCTGCTGCGGATGTCGGAGGAGGCCTTCACGTCCGTCCTGGACACCAACCTCACCGGCACCTTCCGCGTGGTGAAGCGCGCCTCCAAGCTGATGATGCGCGCCCGCAAGGGCCGGATCGTGCTGATCTCCTCGGTCGTCGGCCTCTCCGGCTCCCCGGGCCAGGCCAACTACGCCGCGTCCAAGGCCGGCCTGGTCGGCTTCGCCCGTTCGCTGGCCCGCGAGCTGGGCCCGCGCAACATCACCGTCAACGTGGTCGCCCCCGGCTTCGTGGACACCGACATGACCGCGGTGCTCAGCGACGAGCGCCGCGCGGAGATCGTCGCCGGCGTGCCCCTGGGCCGTTACGCGGCGCCCGCCGAGGTCGCTTCCACCGTGCGGTTCCTCGGTTCGGACGAGGCCGCGTACATCACCGGAGCCGTCATTCCCGTCGACGGCGGATTGGGCATGGGTCACTGAGACATGAGCGGAATCCTTGAGGGCAAGCGCATCCTGATCACCGGTGTGCTGATGGAGTCCTCCATCGCCTTCCACACCGCCAAGCTGGCCCAGGAGCAGGGCGCCGAGGTCATCCTGACCGCCTTCCCGCGGCCGAGCCTGACCGAGCGCATCGCCAGGAAGCTGCCGAACCCGGTCAAGGTCCTGGAGCTGGACGTCTCCAGCGAGGAGCAGCTGGCCGGCATCGCCGACCAGGTGCGCGAGCACCTGCCGAGCCTGGACGGCATCGTCCACTCGATCGGCTTCGCCCCGCAGGACGCGCTGGGCGGCAACTTCCTGAACACGCCGTGGGAGTCCGTGGCCACCGCCATGCACGTCTCGGCGTACTCGCTGAAGTCGCTCACCACGGCGCTGCTGCCGCTGATGCAGGACGGCGGCGCGGTCGTCGGCCTCACCTTCGACGCCCAGTACGCCTGGCCGCAGTACGACTGGATGGGCCCGGCGAAGGCCGCCCTGGAGTCGACCAACCGCTACCTGGCGCGCTACCTGGGCGAGCGGAACATCCGCTGCAACCTGGTCTCGGCCGGCCCGATCGGCTCGATGGCCGCCAAGTCCATCCCGGGCTTCCCCGACCTGGCCGCCACCTGGGACACCCGCTCCCCGCTGAAGTGGGACCTGAGCGACCCGGAGCCGGCCGGCCGTGGCGTCGTCGCCCTGCTGTCGGACTGGTTCCCGAAGACCACCGGCGAGATCGTCCACGTCGACGGCGGCCTGCACGCCATCGGCGCCTGACGCCTCCCGCACACGCCGCTGCCCGGCACCCCTTCCGAGGAGGAGGGGGCCGGGCAGCGGCGTTCTCGCGCGGGGCTACTGCGGGGCGACCGGCTTGCAGCCGTACTTGGTGGCCATGGCGTTGGCCCAGGTGCGGAAGGCGGGGGTGTCGACGGCCGGAACCTCCCGGTCGTCGCTCGAGGACCGGAAGACCTCGAGCACGAGACTGCCGGGGCCGCACGGAGCGACCACGCGGTTGTCCTTGCCGGTTCCCCGCCAGCCGGTCGGCAAGGGGCCCAGCGGATCGCTGCCGGTGCCGAGCATGGCGAAATTCGGATAGCGGGCATCGAGAGTGCCGGTGAACCGATAGAGCGGTGTCGACCGGTCGTTGTCGTAGATCCAGCAGGTCTGGACCGGCGCCGAGGGACTGCTGATGTCCTGGCGGGCGCCGGGCCGGAGCTTGTTGGCGGCGGTGGCACCCGCAAGCTTGCAGAGCTGTCCTTCGTCGACGGGCTGCGCGATCTGTTCGCCGGTGGTCAGGTGGACGTCGGGGACCTCCGCCGATCCGCAGCCGGAGCGGCGGGCGACCGCTGCCGCGAAGTCGGCGGCCAGCCCGGCCAGATCCTGCCGCGCCTCGGGCGACGCGGTCGTGTCCGCGCGGACGAAGCGGTAGGGGTCGGGCTCCTTGGCGCGGACCACGTCCACGGCGACCGCGTCGGCGTCCCGCTTCGGGTAGTGGTTCGTGTCCAGGTCGGCGAGTCGGCAGCCCGGCGCCATCAGCAGCCAGCCGCGGGCGTTGCCGAACGCGCCGACCGGCCCGCGGTCCGACTGGGACATCGCCGGATCGGCCTGCAGGGAAGGCTCGAAGAGCTCGGCCTTCTTGGTGCGCAGGTGGATCTCGGCGACGTACGTGCCGCCGCGCTCGAGGCTGATCGCGCAGTAGGCGTCCGGGTCGTCGCGGTCGGTCGACACGTCGCTGTCGGCGACCACGATCTTGCCGCTGCCGAGGACCCGTTCGGCGTCCTCGGCGGCAATGGCGCCGTCGCAGAGCCGGTCCGGGAGGAACAGGTTGGTGTACCGCCAGGTGGCGAAGCCGCCCGCGGCGAGGACCAGGACGAGCGCTCCGGCGACGGTCGCCCAGGCGCGTCGGGAGAGTCTCACTGCTGGCCGTTCCGTCCGAGGGCGCTCATCGCGTTCGCGTGGCCGTTGGTGTGGCCGTTCTCGATGTTGGAGTAGACGAGGTCGGCCCGGGCGTCCGTCGTGTAGCCGTTGGCGCGGCCCCAGCCGAGGGCCATCTCCTTGCTCTGGTTCAGAGCGGCGAAGTGGTGGTCGGAGGAGCTCTTGTTGCCGGCGTCCTGGGCGTCCTTCTTGACGTCGTCCGCCCACTGCTCGATGCCCATGTCGACGAGCGTTCCCGCGATGTCGCCGACCTCCGGGATGAAGCCGGTCACGGTGCCGTTCATCGAGGAGGCGAACGAGCTGGTCTTGTCGGCCCACTCCATCCGGTCGTCCTTGTTGTCGAGGATGACGTCCGAGCGGATGGCGTCGTAGGCGCCGAGCGCGGTGCCGACGCGCTGGGCCGGGAGGTCGACCACGTCGCGCTCCGCGCGGGGGTCGGCCGGCAGTCCGCCGATGATCTCGGCGGCCTTGGCCCGTTCGGCGCCGTAGAGCAGCGCGTAGGCCTCGGGCTCGTCCGAGACGCCGCGCAGCACGCGGACGAGGCTGTCGGCGCCGCCGTCGAGGTGGCCCTCGCCGTTCTCCTCCCGGACGCCGCCGCTGCCGCTGCTGACGTGGTCGCTGAGGATCTTGTGCGTGTCGTCGACGTAGTCCGACAGCGCGTTGGCCAGCGGCATCTTCAGGTCGTCGTGGATCTCGCTGCCCTTGCCCCCGCCGTCCAGGGCCGAGATCACGCCCTCCATGACCCGGGCCTGGGCCGGGGTGTGCGGGCCGCCGTTGTGGGTGCCCTGGCCGGGGACGTTGCCGGTGGCGGCGGCCTCCAGGGCGGCGGCGAGGCCGTCCTGGTGGGTGGTCTTGTCGACCATCGGCGGGCCGTACAGGGTGTTGACGTACGAGGTGGGCCACTCGCGGTCGCGCAGCAGGTACTTGAGGCGGTCGTCGGCGCCGGGGGCCTTGGGGTCGAGGAACATGGTGGCGGCGTCCGGGTTCTGGCCCATCAGCTTGAGCACGCCGTTCACGGGGTCGTACTCCAGGTCCGGGCGCGGGCCGTTGAACTGGTGCGAGGCCCAGCGGTTCTTGTCGCGCTCGGCGCCGAGGATGTCGGTGCCGAGGTCGTTCAGGAACTGCGAGCCGTACCCGGCGTTGCCGTGCTGGAGCAGGGTGGTGAGGGTCTGGTAGCCGTAGATCGGCTCGGCGCCGCCGCCGAAGTGGCGCTCGTTGACGTTCTTGACGCCGGCTTCCTGCAGGCCCTTGCGGAAGTCCTGGTAGAACTTGCCGTTGGTGTCCCGGGTGGCGCCGGCGATGGTGTTGGCGAGGTTGGTCTGCAGCTCGCCGTACTCGCCCTTGTTCTTGCCGTCGCGGTCGTTGAGCCGGACCTCCAGCTCGTCGGCGAGCAGCAGGGTGCCCTCGGGGCCGAGCGCGTTGAGCAGGGTCTGGCCGTAGACCGGGCTGCCGGAGTTGGCCTTCATCAGGTTGTTGAGCTCGGCGAACTCCTCCGGGGTGAGGGTCTTGCCCTCCTTGAGCCGGGCGGCGAGTTCGGCGGCCCGCCGGCCGTCCGCCTCGTCGCCGCCGCCGACGGCCCGGCCGTTGAACTCGTTCGAGAGGTCGCCGACCTTGGCGGCGCGGCGCAGCTGGAGGGCGGCCCGCTGGTCGGCGGCGGTCGCCTCCTCCACGTAGGTCTTGATCTTCTGCGCCCACTGGCCGGCGGCCTCGCCGCGCTCCTGCTGGTAGTCCCGGTCGTGGCGGTACTCCTGCTTGGTGGCCGGGTCGAGCGCGCCGACGTCGAACATCACGGCGCCGGTGCCGGTCACCTTCATGCCGTCGGCCTGGGCGTCGGCGACGGCCTGCTTCAGCTTCTTCTGCGCCGACTCGAAGTCGCTCTTGGCGTCGGTGATGATCGAGGCGACCGCCTTGGCCTCGGTCTGCGCGTCGATGCTCTGCTGGCGGGTGACGCTCACGTGCTGGTTGGCGGCGGAGGCGGTGGAGCCCATCCACAGGCCCTGGTTGCCGGTGAACGCGAGCACCTCGGTCTCCAGCCGGTGCTGGATCTGCTGGTACTTGCCGGCCATCGCCGTCCAGTCGGCGGCGGCCTTGGCCATCGCGGACGGGTCGGCCTTCATGACGTCCTCGAAACCGAGCAGGCTCATGGTCAGCCCTTCCCGGGGGTGAACGACGTGGCGATGCCTTGCTCGACGCTCAGGTAGTTGGTGTGGGTCTGCCGCATCATCCCAGCCTCCTGGTTGAGGCGGCCGTTGAGCTGCGAGACCTGCTCGTGCCACTCCTTGACCGCACCGCGCAGCGCCGACGCGGTGTCCCAGCCGCTCAGCTTCGTGGCCGCGGCCTCGGTCGACTCGTCGGCCGCCTTGCCGGCCGCGGTGCTGTCGTTGGCGATGCCGTCCAGGGAGGTCGCCGCCTTGTCGAGGGCCGGCGTCGACACCTTCGTCGGCGTCCCACCGCCCGGTCCCTGGCCCAGTTTCAGGTCCGGATCCGCCATCAGTTCTCCCCGTTGTGTCCACATGCGACCGGAGTGCGGCCGTCCGCGAAATTTCCCCGGGACGTTAGCACGCCAAATCCCGCCCCCGGCAAGGAGCAAGGTCATCTCCCGGGGGCGGGGCGCGGGGCCGGGCAGAAGGGGCCGGACGGCGGGGTCAGGCGACGGGGTCGCTGCACGCGCCGATGGCGCGGGCGGCCTCGTGGGAGGCGCGCTCGGGGTCGCGGGCCCGGATGGCGTCGACGATCCTGTCGTGGCCGAGGTAGCGCTCGGCGATGAGCTCGGGGCCGACCCGGTGGCGCAGTTGGGCACGGGTCACCTCGCCGAGATCGGCGTAGAGGACGGCGAGCACGTCGTTGTGGGCGGCGGCGACGACGGCCTGGTGGAAGGCGGCGTCGGCCTGGACGAAGTCCTCGGCGTCCCCCGCGCGCCAGGCGTCCTCGCGGCGGGCCAGGGCGGCGTCGATGAGGGCGAGGTCGCGGTCGGTGCGGCGGGTGGCGGCGAAACCGGCGGCGGAGGTCTCCAGGGTGACCCGCAGTTCGGTGACCTGGGCGCGGTCGGCGTCGGCGAAGCGGCGGTGCATCACGCCGGCCAGTTCGCTGGTGGCGAGGACATAGGTGCCGGAGCCCTGGCGGATGTCCAGCAGTCCGTTGTGGGCGAGCGCGCGGACGGCCTCGCGCACCGTGTTCCTGGCCACACCGAGCTGTTCGACGAGGGCGGCCTCGGTGGGGATGCGCGAGCCGACCGCCCACTCTCCGGAGGTGATCTGGGCGCGCAGCTGGGCGATCACCTGGTCGGACAGCGGGGTGCGCCTCGGCGAGGACAGCGCCACGGGGGACTCCTTGGGTCGGGTGGGTCGGGCCATCATGCCAATTCGAGGATGCGCTAATTCATCCCATCATTCTATGATGGCGCGCATGTCGTCCGCAGCAGGCACCGAAGCCCCCCTCATCGAGCCCTCCCGGGCCGCCTCCCGGCCGCCGGCCGAGCGCTCCTCCCCGACCGGCCGCAGCTCCCTCGGCTGGCTGTTCGCCCTCGCGATCGCCGCCGCCGCGTTCAACCTCCGCCCCGTGGTCACCAGCCTCGGCCCGCTGCTCGACCAGGTCCGCGAGGACCTCGGGATGAGCCCGACGGTGGCCGGCCTGCTCACCGCCGTCCCCTCGCTCTGCTTCGCCCTGTTCGGCTTCGCCGCGCCCGGACTGGCCCGCCGGCTCGGCCCGATCGCGGTGGTCACCGCCGGCATGGGCGCGATCACCGCGGGCGTGCTGGCCCGGTCGTTCGCCGGCAACACGGCCGTCTTCCTGCTGCTGACCGCGCTGGCGCTGGCCGGTGTCGCGGTCGCCAACGTGCTGATCCCGGTGGTGATCAAGCGCTACTTCCCGGAGAAGGTCGGGCCGATGATCGGCCTGTACTCGATGGCGCTGTCGGGCGGCACCGCGCTGGCCGCGGCCGTGGCCGTCCCGCTGACCAGCGCGCTCGGCGGCGACTGGCGGATCGGCCTCGGGGTGTGGGCCGCGCTCGGCGCCCTCGCCCTGCTGCTCTGGATCCCGGTGCTGCTCGCCCGGCGGGGCTCCGGCGGGCCGTCGGGCGGCGCGGCCGCCGGGGCGCGGCTGCCGATCACCCGCAGCCGCACCGCCTGGGCGCTGGCCTGCTTCTTCGGCTGCCAGGCCACCGGCGCGTACGTGGTGATGGGCTGGCTGCCGAAGATCTTCCAGGACTCCGGCATCTCCGAGGGCACCTCCGGCGTGCTGCTGGCGGTGACCATGGTGATCGGCGTGCCGGTCTCCTTCGTGCTGCCCAACCTGGCCGCCCGCCGCGGCGACCAGCGGCTGTTCGTGGTGGTCCTGGCCTCCTTCGGCATCGTCGGCTACCTCGGCCTGGCGTTCGCCCCGGCCGGCGCGCCGTGGCTGTGGGCGGTCCTGGTGGGCCTGTCCAACTGCGCCTTCCCGCTGGTGCTCACGATGATCGGCCTGCGCGCCCGGACGGCCGGCGGGGTGGCCCAGCTGTCGGCCTTCGCCCAGGGCGTCGGCTACCTGATCTCGATCCCCGGCCCGATCCTGATCGGCCGGCTCTACGAGGCGACCGGTGAGTGGTACCTGCCGCTCGGCTTCCTGGCGGTGCTGCTGGTGCCGCAGATCCTGTTCGGCCTGCGGGCGGCCCGGGCCCGGCACATCGAGGACGAGGCCGTCCCGGCGGGGGCGGTGGCCGCGGCCTGACGGGGCCGGTGGTGGACGGGCGTGTCCGGGGTGGGAGAATCCGGGCATGCCCGTTCTCGAACCGAACCCCACCGACGGCCACAAGAAGCTCGGCCAGATCGCCGCGGCCATCGGCGGCATCGTCGTCCTGCTGATCATCGTCGCGACCGTCGCCCAGAACCTGGGCTGACGGCCGGGCGACCTCCCGGTGAACCGCGCATGATGGCACCGCCCGCCCCGCCGGGTGGCGGCATCGGGCGGCATCGCGCTCCCGGCCGGCTTTTCTGCCAAGCTTGCTGGGTATGAGCGCCGACACGCCCCGCAGGATCATCGTTCTCCGCCATGCCAAGGCCGACTGGCCCAACGGCGTCGACGACCACGAGCGGCCGCTGGCCGACCGGGGCCGCCACCAGGCCCCGGAGGCCGGACGCTGGCTCACCGACTCCGGGATCAACCCCGACTACGTGCTCTGCTCCGACGCCCTGCGCACCCGGGAGACGTGGAAGCTCGCCGCGCACGAGCTGCCGAAGCGCTCGCGCCGGACCGTCTACGAGAACCGGGTCTACGAGGCCACCCCCGGCAAGATCATCACCGTCCTCCAGGAGACCCCGGAGGAGTACGCCGACCTGGTCCTGGTCGGCCACAACCCCGGGGTGCTCGGCCTGACCCAGGTGCTGGCCGGCGACGAGGGCGACCGGGAGGCGCTGGAGCGGCTGCGGCTCGGCGGCTTCCCGACCGCCGCCATCGCGGTGCTCAGCTTCTCCGGCTCCTGGAAGGACGTCGAGCCGGGCGTGGCCGCGCTGGTCTCGTACTTCACGCCGCAGGACTGAACGCGGACGACCGAGGGGCGCGCGGACCGAGTCCGCGCGCCCCTCGGCGTCGCCGTACGGGTCGGGTCAGCCGGCCGCCGGGCCGCCGTCCGCCGGACCGTCGAGGACGTCGGCCGCCTCGACCTCCTCGCGGGTGATCCCCAGCAGGTACAGCACGGTGTCCAGGAACGGGACGTTCACCGCGGTGTCCGCCGCCTGCCGCACCACCGGCTTCGCGTTGAACGCCACGCCCAGCCCGGCCGCGTTCAGCATGTCCAGGTCGTTGGCGCCGTCGCCGATCGCCACCGTCTGCTCCAGCGGCACCTTGGCCTGCTCGGCGAACCGGGTCAGCCAGCGCGCCTTGCCCGCCCGGTCGACGATCTCGCCGACCACCCGGCCGGTGAACTTCCCGTCCACCACCTCCAGGGTGTTCGCCGCCGCGAAGTCCAGCCCCAACTGCTCCACCAGGTGGTCGGTGACCTGGGTGAACCCGCCGGACACCACCGCCACCTGGAAGCCCAGCTTCTGCAGCGTGCGGATCAGGGTCCGCGCGCCCGGGGTGAGCCGGACCTCCGCGCGCACCTTCTCGGTCACCGCGGCGTCCAGCCCGGCCAGCAGCGCCACCCGGGCGTGCAGCGACTCGGCGAAGTCCAGCTCGCCGCGCATCGCCGCCGCCGTCACCTCGGCGACCTCCGCCTCGCAGCCCGCGTGGGCGGCGAACAGCTCGATCACCTCGTCCTGGATCAGCGTGGAGTCGACGTCCATGACGACCAGCCGCTTGGCCCGCCGCTCCAGCCCGGCCGCCACCACCGCGACGTCCACCCGCTGGGTGGCCGCCTCCTGCGCCAGCTCGGCGCGCAGCCGGTCGGTCGCCACACCCGAGACGGCCAGCTCGACGGCGGTCACCGGGTACTTGGCGAGCCGGAAGACGCGGTCGATGTTGCCGCCGGACTCGGTGACCCGGGAGGTGAGCGCGGCGACGGCGGCGGCGGTCAGCGGGTGGCCGAGGACAGTGACGTGCGAGCGGCCCTCGCGGCGCGGCCGGTTGTCGCCGATGCCGGAGAGGATCTCGGCCTGGAGCTTCTGGTCCTCGGCCCAGCGGTGCACCACGGCCCGCAGGCCGCCCTCGGCGCCCGGCGCCTGGGGAGCGCTGACCAGGACGCACAGCGTTATCCGGCCACGGGTGACCACCTGCTCGATGTCGACGACCTCGACGCCGTACCCGGCCAGGGTGGCGAAGAGCCCGGCGGTGATCCCGGGGCGGTCCTTGCCGAACACCTTGACGAGCAGGGTGCGCCCGTCCTCGGTCCGGGGCTGCGGGGCGGGGAGCGGCTCGGCGGCCAAGGGCGATGCGTTCATGGTGCCTCCCACGCTACCCGCAGCCCGCCGCCGCGACGGCACCCGTCCGGGTCGTGGACGGCAAGCCGGACCGGCGCGCGGACCTGCGCCGGAGCCGGTCGTCCAAGGGGGGTCCGCGAATCGTTGCCGCCCGGTCACAGTCCGCGGGGGCGGCTTTCACCGGTGCCCGGCGGGCTGGAATGATTCCCCCGTCAGATTCACGATCATTTCGCCCCCACCTGACCGGGGCGCACCATCGGGGGAACCGAGAGAGCGGGGCAGACGAGCAGTGCCGCAACTCGTCATCGAGATCAACGGACAGCAACGGGTCCTGGAACCCGGGCGGTCCTACACCATCGGTCGCAATCCGCAGGCGGACTTCCAGTTCGAGGACGCGCGGGTCTCCTGGCAGCACGCCACCATCTCGTTCAACGGGGCGGGTTGGCAGCTGGACGACCACGGGAGCACCAACGGCACCTACACCGGCGGCGCCCGCACCCTGCAGGCGCAGCTGTTCCCGGGGGCCGTGGTCAACCTCGGCAACGCCGAGAACGGCCCCCGGCTCGCCTTCTCCGCGCCGGCCGCCCAGCCCGCCCAGGCCCCGGCCTGGCACGAGGCGGCCACCAGCCGCAGTCCCGCCCCGCAGCCGCACGCCGCCCCGCCGGCGCAGCAGTGGCAGGCTCCGCAGGCCCAGCAGCCGCACCAGCAGCAGTGGCCGCAGCCCCAGCAGCACGCGCCGCAGCCGCAGCCGCACGCGCCGCAGCCGCACGTCCAGCCGCAGCACGCGCAGCCGCAGCCGTTCCCGCAGCAGCAGGGCTTCCCGCAGCCGACGCCCGCCGCCCACGACGGGGGGCCGCAGCCGACGATCATCCGCAACCTGACCGCCGGCATGAAGACCATCCGGATCGGCCGCGCGCTCGACAACGACATCGTGGTCTCCGACCTCCAGGTCTCCCGCCACCACGCCGAGCTGCGCCAGCTGCCGGACGGCCGCTACGAGATCGTCGACCTCGGCAGCCACAACGGCATCTTCCTCAACGGCCGGCGCGTCGAGCGCCAGCTGATCGGCCCACAGGACCGGCTGACCGTCGGCCACTCCGGCTTCGTGCTGGTCGGCGACCAGCTGCAGGAGTTCGTCGACACCGGCGCGGTCTCCTTCTCCGCCCGCCACCTGACCGTCGAGGTCGAGCACAAGGGCGCCAAGAAGATCCTGCTCGACGACGTCAGCTTCGGCGTCCCGGAGAAGTCCCTGGTCGCGGTCATCGGCCCGTCCGGCTCCGGCAAGTCGACCCTGCTGCGCGCCCTCACCGGCTACCGCCCGGCCGACCGCGGCGACGTCCTCTACGACGGCCGCAACCTCTACAAGCAGTTCGCCGAGCTGCGCTCGCGCATCGGCCTGGTGCCGCAGTCGGAGATCCTGCACAAGGAACTGACCGTCCGCACCGGCCTCAAGTACGCCGCCCGGCTGCGCTTCCCCGGCGACACCGAGCCGCGCGAGCGCGAGGCGCGGATCGACGAGGTGCTCTACGAGCTGCGCCTGGACAAGCGCGCCGACAACCGGATCACCGCGCTCTCCGGCGGCCAGCAGAAGCGCGTCTCGGTCGCCCTGGAGCTGCTCACCAAGCCCTCGCTGATCTTCCTGGACGAGCCCACCTCGGGCCTCGACCCGGGCATGGACCGCGAGGTCATGCAGATGCTGCGCGGCCTCGCCGACGACGGCCGCACCATCCTGGTCGTCACCCACTCGGTGGCCGAACTCGCGCTCTGCGACCGGCTGCTGGTGATGGCGCCGGGCGGGGCGGTGGCGTACTTCGGCCCGCCGGACGAGGCCCTGCACTTCTTCGGGTACGAGACCTGGGCCGACATCTTCCAGGCCTTCGAGAACTACCCGGACCACGACTGGGCCGGCCGCTACCGCGGCTCGGTGCACTACCAGCAGTACTCGGCCGACGTCGACTCCGGCGCCGTGCAGCCGGTGCAGTCCGCGCAGATCGTCCAGGAGGCCGTCCGCCCGCCGAAGCCGCAGAGCTGGGGCTCGCAGCTGTGGACGCTGATCCGCCGCTACGTCTCGGTGCTCGCCTCCGACCGGGGCTTCCTGGCGCTGTCGATCCTGCTGCCGGCGGTGCTCGGCGCGGTCAGCGTGCTGATCCCGAACGAGGCCGGCCTGGCCCGCAACCCCAAGACGCAGCTCGGCCTGAACAGCGGCGCCGCGACGATCATGCTGATCCTGGCGATCGGCGCCTGCTTCTCCGGGGCGGCCAACTCCGTCCGCGAGTTGATCAAGGAACGGGCGATCTACGAGCGGGAACGGGCCACCGGGCTGTCCCGCTCGGCGTACATGATGTCCAAGATCATCGTGCTGGGCTTCTTCAGCGTGATCCAGGGCGCGATCATCTCCGCCGTCGGCTTCCTGCCGCGCAAGCTCCCCTCGGACGGCCTGGTGATCAAGAGCCTGCCGATCCTGGAGATGAGCCTCGGCCTGATCCTGCTCAGCTTCGCCTCGATGATGTTCGGCCTGGCGATCTCCGCGCTGGTCAAGACCGCCGAGAAGACCATGCCGCTGCTGGTCATGTTCGCGATCATCCAGGTCGTTTTCACCGGCTGCCTCTTCCAGGTCTTCTCCAAGCCCGGCCTGGAACAGTTCGCCTGGCTGATGCCGGCCCGCTGGGGCACCGGCATGGTCGCCACCACGCTGGACCTCTCGCACCTGCTCGGCCCCTGGAACAAGGACTTCCAGAACCCCGAGTACGACGCGATCTGGGGCCACAACGCCGGCCAGTTCTGGTTCGACGCCGGGATCCTGATCCTGATGTCGGTCGTCATCGGCATCGTCGTGACCCGCCTCCAGCGCCGCCACGAGCCCGAGGTCATGCAGAAGGGCTGACCGCCCGCCGTCCGCCCGCGGGGGCGGCCCACCCCACCCGGGGAGGGCCGCCCCCGCGGCGTTCCCCGGGCGCGGCAGACCGAGGTGACCTAGGTCCGCAGACCCGGGGCCCGCCCGGCCCGGCGACGGACGCGCGGGCCCCGCGCACAGCGGTAGGTTGGCGTCATGCCCACCGTGCCAAGCGACCACCGGCACGCCGGAGCGCTGTCCGCCGACCGGATCCCGGTCGGCCCGCCGCCCGCCGCCACCCTGCCCGCCTGCGAACCCTGCCTCGCCGGCATCGAGGCCGTCAGCCAGGCCCTGCTCGCGATGAGCCGCCACCTGGAGGTCCGCGAGGTCCTGCGCCGGATCACCGCCTCCGCCCGCCGCCTGCTCGGCGCCGAGTACGCCGCCCTCGGCGTGCCCGACGACCACGGCGGCTTCGCCCAGTTCGTCGTCGACGGCGTCACCGACGAACAGTGGAAGGCCATCGGCCCGCTGCCCCGCCAGCACGGCGTGCTCGCCGAGATGTTCCACGAGACCGGCGCCGTCCGGCTCGACGACGTCCGCACCGCCCGCGCCTTCGGCGGCTGGCCCGACGCCCACCCCGAGCTGGGTGCCTTCCTCGGCATGCCGATCGTCGACCCCGACCCCGCCGAGGACGAACCCGCCGTCATCGGCGTCATCTACCTCGCCAACAAGCAGGGCGGCGGCGGCTTCACCGACCACGACGAGGAACTCCTGCGGATACTCGCCGCCCACGCCGCGCTCGCCCTGTCCAACGCCCGCCTCTACGAGCGCAGCCGCGAACTCACCCTGGCCGGGGAACGCGCCCGGATCGCCCACGACCTGCACGACGCCGTCGCGCAGAAGCTCTTCTCGCTGCGCCTCACCGCCAAGGCCGCCGCCAAGCTCGTCGACCGCGACCCGGCCCGCGCCCGCGAGGAGCTCGCCGAGGTCGCCCGGCTCGCCGCCGAGGCCGCCGACGAGCTGCGCGCCGTCGTCGTCGAGCTGCGCCCCGCCGCCCTGGAGGAGGACGGCCTGAGCGCCACCCTCGCCTCCCAGGTGCAGGTCCTCGACCGCGCCCACGCCGCCGACATCGCCTTCGCCGCCGACCGGGTCCGCGTCCTGCCGCAGGCCCAGGAGGCCGCCCTGCTGCGGGTCGCCCAGGAGGCCCTGCACAACGCGCTGCGCCACTCCGGCGCCCGCCGGGTCACCGTCACCCTGGCCGGCACGCCCGACCGCGGCGCCCTGCTGCGGATCAGCGACAACGGCCGGGGCTTCGACCCCGAGTCGGTCCGCCGGGCCGGCCGCCACCTCGGCCTGGCCTCGATGCGCGACCGCGCCGCCGCCGTCGGCGGCCGGCTCACCCTGGACTCCGCCCCCGGAAAGGGCACGGTCGTCGAAATGGAGGTCCCCGGTGCCTGACACCGCGTCCGCGATCCGCGTCCTGCTGGTCGACGACCACCAGGTGGTCCGCCGCGGCCTGCGCACCTTCCTGGAGGTGCAGGACGACATCGAGGTGGTCGGCGAGGCCGCCGACGGCGCCGAGGGCGTCGACCGGGCCCGCGCCCTCGACCCCGACGTCGTGCTGATGGACCTCAAGATGCCCGGCGTCGACGGCATCGAGGCGCTGCGCACGCTCAAGGAGGAGGGCAGCCGGGCCCGGATCCTGATCGTCACCAGCTTCACCGAGCACCGCACCATGGTCCCCGCGCTGCGGGCCGGCGCCGCCGGGTACGTCTACAAGGACGTCGACCCGGAGGCGCTGGCCGGAGCGATCCGCTCGGTCCACGCCGGCCACGTGCTGCTCCAGCCGGAACTCGCCGAGGCGCTGCTCGCCGACGACGGCCCGCGCCCCCCGCAGGGCCGCGGCGGCACCCTCACCGAGCGCGAGCGCGAGGTGCTCGGCCACATCTCCGACGGCCGGTCCAACCGGGAGATCGCCCGCAGCCTCCACCTGTCCGAGAAGACGGTGAAGACGCACGTCTCCAACATCCTCATGAAGCTGGACCTCGCCGACCGCACCCAGGCCGCGCTCTGGGCCGTGCGGCACGGCGAGACCCGCTAGCGCCCGTCGCGCCCGTCGCGCTCGTCCCGCTCGTCCACCAGCGCGTTGTACGCCGCCACCTGGGCCCGTCGGGCCGTGCGCCACAGCGGCGCCAGCGCCTCCTGCCGGGCCGCGATCTCCGAGGCGCTCACCGCCGCGCCGTGACCGCCCGAGGCGATCGACAGCAGCGCCGCCACCTGGCGTGCCGACTCCAGCACCCGCACCGCGCGCGGCGGGTACCCCGGCGCCAGCAGCTCGTCGTGCCCGCGCCGCCGGTACGCCTCCAGCGCCCGCAGCGACTCGGGCCCCGCCCCGGCCACGTCCAACCGGGTCAGCAGCACGGTCGCCCGGCGCAGCCCGTCCGCGAGCTCGAACTCCGCCTCGTGCAGCGAGGGCACGTCCGCCGGCGGCGCGTCGTTCACCTCGGCGCAGCGCCACAGCACCGTCGCCGACCGGTCCCCTGGCGGGCCGAACACCTCCACCTCGGGCACCAGCCCCAGCGGCACCCCGACCGCCAGCACCGCCTCGCCGGCCCCCAGCGCCCGCGCGTTGAACGGCGCCGGCCCGGTCAGGCCCAGCGGGTGCCCGGCCGTCGGCAGCGCCAGTCGCAGCCCCTTCACGCCCAGCACCCGCAGCCGCCCCAGTGCCCAGGTGAGCCCGTGCCGCTCGTCCGGAGCGTCCCCGGGCAGACCGGCCACCCGGTGGCTCTCGTCGGCCCCCAGCACCGCCGCGGCGGCGTTGTCGGGCGGCACCAGACCGGCCAGCAGGGCGTTGCCCCAGGCGGTCAGCCGCCCCGAACGGGGCTCTTCGTACGGATTGTCGGCAGGAGTGACGAGCATCCGGCCAGCCTACGGAATCGGCGGCCATCCGCGTGGCGTAGGTTTGCCCATGCGTGTGCGGCGCACCCACTCCGTGCCCACCGGCCGCCGGAGTAGGCCGCCCGCCCGCACCGACGGCCGAGATATCTGTTTTTGGGGAAGGCATAGGCATGAGCGACGTGCTGGAGCTGGTGGACGTTTCCGTGGTCCGGGAGGGGCGCGCGCTGGTCGACCAGGTCTCGTGGTCCATCTCCGAGGGAGAGCGCTGGGTCATCCTCGGCCCGAACGGCGCCGGCAAGACCACCCTGCTGCAGATCGCCTCCTCGTACCTCTTCCCGACCGCCGGCAAGGTCACCGTCCTCGGCGAGAAGCTCGGCGAGGTCGACGTCTTCGAGCTGCGCTCGCGGATCGGCCTGGCCGGCGCCGCGATGTTCGACAAGCTGCCGGCCGAGCAGACCGTGCTGCAGACGGTGCTCACCGCCGCCTACGGCATGACCGTCACCTGGCAGGAGACCTACGAGCAGTTTGACGAGTCCCGCGCGCTCGCCCTGCTCGACCGCCTCGGCATGGCCGGCCTGACCGACCGCCGGTTCGGCACCCTCTCCGAGGGCGAGCGCAAGCGCACCCTGATCGCCCGCGCGCTGATGACCGACCCCGAGCTGCTGCTGCTCGACGAGCCCGCCGCCGGCCTCGACCTCGGCGGCCGCGAGGACCTCGTCCGCCGCCTCGGCGCCCTGGCCCAGGACGAGTTCGCGCCGGCCATGGCCATGGTCACCCACCACGTCGAGGAGATCGCCCCCGGTTTCACCCACGTCCTGATGATCCGCCAGGGCAAGGTGCTCGCCGCCGGACCGATCGACACCGAGCTGACGGCACGCAACCTCTCCAAGTGCTTCGGCCTGCCGCTGACCCTGGAGCGCCACGGCGACCGCTGGTCCGCCCAGGGCCTGCCGCTCGGCTGACCCCGGGTGGACCCCGCGCGGACCTCTCGCGGACCTCTCGCGGGGCCGTGCGGAGTCCACTGAACCTCCGCTGAACCCGGTCGAACCGGAACCGGTCGTACGCGCGACCGGTTTCCGCCCCTCCACCTGCGGGAACTGACCGCCTCGAAGGCCCTTCCCTCCCTAGGATGGACACGTGGACAGCTGGATCTGGTGGCTTCTGGCCGCCGTCGGCCTCGGCATACCGTTGGTGATCACGGCAATGCCGGAGTTCGCCATGTTCGCCGTCGGCGCGCTCGTCGCGGCCGGCGTCGCCGGACTGGGCGCCGACCCGGTCTGGCAGGTCCTGACCTTCGTCGCGGCCTCGGTCGCGCAACTGGTCGTCGTCCGCCCGATCGCCTACCGGGCGCTGCGGAAGGGCCCGCAGATCAAGATGGGCATCGAGGCGCTCAAGGGCGCCACCGCGGTCGTTGCGGAAAGAGTCGACGCCCAGGGCGGCCGGATCAAGCTCAACGGCGAGATCTGGTCGGCCCGCGCGCTCCATCCCGAGCAGGTGTACCAGCCGGGGGAGCAGGTCGACGTCGTCGAAATCCAGGGCGCGACCGCCCTGGTCGTCTAGGGGAGAGTCCGTGGAACCCGTCCTTATCGTCCTGGTCGTCCTGGTCGTGGTGGCCTTCATCGCGCTGATCAAGACGATTCAGGTCATCCCGCAGGCCAGCGCCGCGATCGTGGAGCGCTTCGGCCGCTACACCCGGACGCTCAACGCCGGCCTGAACATCGTCGTCCCGTTCATCGACCGCGTCCGCAACCGGATCGACCTGCGCGAGCAGGTCGTGCCCTTCCCGCCGCAGCCGGTGATCACCCAGGACAACCTGGTGGTCAACATCGACACGGTGATCTACTACCAGGTCACCGACCCCCGGGCGGCCACCTACGAGGTCGCCAGCTACATCCAGGCGATCGAGCAGCTCACCGTCACCACGCTGCGCAACATCATCGGCTCGATGGACCTCGAATCCACCCTCACCTCGCGCGAGGTGATCAACGCCGGTCTGCGCGGGGTGCTCGACGAGGCCACCGGCAAGTGGGGCATCCGGGTCAACCGCGTCGAGCTGAAGGCGATCGAGCCGCCGACCTCCATCCAGGATTCGATGGAGAAGCAGATGCGCGCCGAGCGGGACAAGCGCGCCGCGATCCTCACCGCCGAGGGCAACCGGCAGTCGCAGATCCTGCGCGCCGAGGGCGAGAAGCAGGCCGAGGTCCTCAAGGCCGAGGGCGAGGCCCAGGCCGCGGTGCTGCGCGCCGACGGTGAGGCCGCCGCCATCCGGACCGTCTTCGAGGCGATCCACGAGGGCGACGCCGACCAGAAGCTGCTCGCCTACCAGTACCTCCAGACCCTGCCCGAGCTGGCCAAGGGCGACGCCAACAAGCTGTGGATCATCCCCAGCGAGGTCGGCGACGCGCTCAAGGGCCTCGGCGGCGCGTTCACCGGTCTGACCGGCAACGGCGGCGGTGCCAACGGCGGCGCGGTGGCCGCCCCCAGCGCCGCCCCGGCGGCCCCGCCGGCCTCCAGCCAGGTCCCGATCGACCCGGCCGCCGGCCCGCGCCCGCTGGACACCGACACCAAGGGGTCCGCGCGGCCCCGGATCGACCCGCTCCGCGAGTACCGCAAGATCGACCCGGAGTGACCGTCCTCCGCTCTTCGCTCCGCCGAGGGCCCGCCCCCGTACCGCACGGGGGCGGGCCCTCGGGCGTACCGGCCGGGACTGTGGCGTACGTCCCGAATGCCGGGCGCCTCTGGAACCCCCGCCGGTCCGTCCGGCATGATCACCGCGACAGGACCCCCACGGGAGGTGGCTCATGACGGTCTGGGAGGCGGTCGCCGTGCTGGCGGCAGGCGTCGGCGCCGGAATGATCAATGTGATCGTCGGCTCCGGCACCCTCATCACCTTCCCGGTGCTGCTCGCCGTCGGCCTCCCGCCGGTGACCGCCAACGTCTCCAACTCCTTCGGCCTGGTGCCCGGCTCGCTCAGCGGCGTGATCGGCTACCGCCGCGAACTGGCCGGCCAGCGCGCCCGGCTCGTCCGCTTCGGCACCGCCTCGCTGCTCGGCGGCGTCCTCGGCGCCTACCTGCTGATCGAACTGCCCAGCGCCGCCTTCGACGCCATCGTCCCGGTGCTGATCCTGCTGGCCCTCGTCCTGGTGGTGCTGCAACCCCGGGTCGCCAAGGCCGTCGCCGCCCGCCGCCGTCCCGACGGCGACCCGCACGGCGGGGTGCTGCTGCTCGTCGGGATCTTCCTCACCGGCATCTACGGCGGCTACTTCGGCGCCGCCCAGGGCGTCCTGCTGCTCGCCCTGATGGGCATGCTGCTCCAGGAGGACCTGCAGCGGATCAACGGGGTGAAGAACGCCCTCGCGATGATCGTCAACGGCGTCGCCGCCCTCTTCTTCCTCTTCACCTCGACGGTGAACTGGGCCGCCGCGGGCCTCATCGCGGTCGGCTCGCTGGTCGGCGGGCTGGTCGGCGCCAGGGTCGGCCGCAGGCTGCCGCCGCAGGCGCTGCGCGCGGTCATCGTCGTCGTCGGCCTGGCCGCCGTCGCCAAGCTGCTCACCGACTGAGGCCGCGCTCCGAGGTGTCGCCGAACTCCGACGCCCCGGCGTCTATAGGGTCCTGTGCGGGCACGTTGCCCGTGACCCGACAGCGACCGGTGACAGGAGTGGGCCGATGAGCCGCGAACGGCTGACCGAGGACGAGATCACCGCCGGACTGGCCGGCCTGCCGCACTGGACACGCGAGGGCGAGACCGTCGTGCGGACCGCCGACGCCCCGGACTTCCCCGCCGGGATCAGGGTCGTCGTCGCCGTCGCCGGGGCCGCCGAGGCGATGGACCACCACCCCGACATCGACATCCGCTGGCGCACCCTGCGCTTCGCCCTCTCCACCCACAGCGCCGGGGGCCTCACCGCCCTCGACCTCGCCCTCGCCGCCCGGATCGACGCCGCGCTGGCCGCCGAGTCCGCCGGCTAGCCGCTCCGGCGGAACCGTCCCCTCCGGCTCGCCGCGGGCCCGTGAGATGCTGACTGCCGCAGTGCAGGCGGCCGGGAGGGCGGAACGGATGGCACAGGACCCCCTCGGTGACGGCCACCCGCAGCCGTGGTACCCGCAGCAGGCGACCTGGCCGGGGGAGCAGGGACCGGGACCGGACGTCCCCTACCTCCCGTACGACCCGTACCACCCCTACGGCCAGGTCCAGCAGCAGCCCGACGCCTACGTCCCGGACGCGTACCCCTACCCCTACGACGGACAGCACCAGCACCAGCAGGAGCAGTACGCGCCGTACGTCGTCGTCCCGCAGCAGCCGGCGGGGGAGGAGCTGTACGTGCCCGCCGGCGCCGAGTACACCGCCGACGGCTACGTGCACCTGGAGCCCGAACCCGGGGCCGAGCCCGAACCGGAGCCGGAACCCGCTCCGGCCGCCGCCCCGCCCCCCTCCCGGCGGGCCGGCCGCGGCGCCAAGGCCCGCGCCGCCGCGGACGCCGCCACCACCGTGTACAGCCCCGGACGGCGCGCCCTGCTGGTGCGCAGCGTCGCCGGCGTCGCCGCGCTGGGCGTCCTGATCGCGGCCGGCCTGGTGGTGGGCGCCGAGGGCGGCGGCAGCGTCTCCGCCGGCGGCGAGCCCGGCTTCACCGCCGCCCACACCCGCACCTGGGCCGCCCAGGCGGACGCCGGCCGGCCCGGTGGCGACGACACGCTCGTCGGCAGCTGGCTGCTCGACGGCGCGGTGGTGCGCGCCGACGCCACCGGCGTGCGCGCGTACGGACTGACGGACGGCCGGCCGGTCTGGGCGGTGGAGCCGCCCGCCGCCGGAGCCGTCCCGTGCGGCCTGTCGCCGAGCGTCAGCCCGTCCGGCCTCGGCGCCGTGCTGTTCCGGCCGCAGGCCGACCCGAAGAGCCCGTGCGCGCTGGTCGCCGCCGTCGACACCAAGGACGGCCGGACGGCGTGGACCAAGCCGCTCACCGAGGCCAAGGGCGCCTACGGCGCGCGCGTCGGCGTCACCGACGACAAGGTGATCGCGGTCGGCGACAGCCACGCCGTCGCCTGGCAGTCCGCCGACGGCGCGGACGTCTGGCAGTACACCGGGCAGGGGAAGTTCTGCTCCCTCTCCGGCGGCGTCTCCGGCGCGACCGTCCTGGTCACCAGCAGCTGCGCCGACTCCGCCCCCGTCGACCAGGCCGTCGCGCTGAACACCGCCGACGGCAAGGTCTCCTGGTGGCGCGGCCTGAACAACCGGCCGAAGACGGCGACCGTGCTCTCCGCCGAACCGCCCGTCGTCCTCACCACCGGCGAGAAGCCCGAGGACGACCGGGTGTTCGCCTGGGGCCCGGCCGGCGACCCCGCCGCCGAGATCCCGGTCGCCGACGGCGAGGGCCGGCTGGACGTCGCCCACGGGACGTTCTCGGCCACCCCCGGCGTCTTCTTCCACGACCGCACGATGGTCACCACCGCCACCACCGCCGCTTCCGCCGCCTCGGCGAACGGGGCCGGCGGGCCGGTCGCGGTGGTCGGCTACGACCTCGACACCGGCAAGCAGCGCTGGCGGACCACCGCCCGCGAGAAGGGCGCCGCCCGGGCCGTCGGCGTGGACGGCGGAGCGCTGGTGCTCGCCGTCGACGAGCGCCTCGACCAGCCGGCCCACCTCAGCCGCTTCGCCCTGGACGGCGGGCAGGAGAAGGCCGGCGGCAGCTTCCCGCCCGGCACCGGCTCACTCCTGGTGGCCGGCCGCGTCCTGATCGGCGGCGGCCGGGTCGTCGCCGTCCCCGAGCACTCGGCCAACTTCGGCACCGCGACGGGCTTCCGGGCGAAGGAGTGAGCCCGCGCCCGGCCGGGGACCGACCTCCCCCGTCGGTCCCCGGCCGGGCTTCCCCCGGTTCCCCCCTGCTCCCCCCGGTTCATGGGCCGCCTCAAGCGGCGGCCGGGCTCAGGCGGCGGACGGCGCGGGGGCGGCGAGGGCCTGGGCCGGCAGCCAGTCGGCCAGCTCCCGGACGTCCGAACCGCGCAGCCCCAGCGCCATCATCAGCGTCGCCTGCGGCGTCGGCACGAACGGTTTGCGGAGCAGCTTCATCCCCGCCTGCTCCGGCGTCCGGTCGGCCTTGCGCTGGTTGTCCTCCGCGCAGGCGGCCACCGTGTTGAGCCAGGTGTCCCCGCCCCCGCGCGACTTGGGCTGCAGGTGGTCCACCGTGCTGGCCCGCCGCCCGCAGTAGGCGCACAGGTGCTGGTCGCGCACGAGCACCCCCCGGCGCGACCACGGCGCCTGTTGTCGGAACGGCACCCGTACGTACCGCTGGAGCCTGATCACCCGCGGCACCGGTACGGTCACCCCCGTTCCGCGCATGGTGCGCAGCGGGTGCGCCTGCTCCACCACGGCCTTGTCCTGGAGCACCAGGACCACGGCGCGCTGGAGCGACACCGTCGTCAGCGGCTCGTAGCTTGCGTTCAGAACCAACGTGCTGCGCACCCCGGCCACCCTTCCGCGGGCGTGCCACGGCGGCACGACCGTCCTTGACCCACGTCACTGCCGCCGCGCGGCGGTGGGACCACTGTGAAGGGGCTCCCCGTCGTCGAACAACGGAATTTCCGGTGTCACCCAGGGGCATGACCACGTCGGAACCCGGTCGGCGCGGCGCGTGCACGCCACTGTGGCGAAAACTCGCTGGCCGGGACCGCGTAGGCTCTACAACGCTGGAGTCGTCCCGCACCCGGGCCCGGCCGAACCGGGCCCGCACCGGGCGGGACGCCCGACCGAAGGAGAAGCGTGACCGTGACGGACATCGTCGACGAGCTGCGGTGGCGTGGGCTGATCGCCCTGTCCACCGACGAGGACGCACTGCGCAAGGCGTTCGCGGACGGCCCGGTCACGTTCTATTGCGGCTTCGACCCGACGGCCCCCAGCCTGCACCTCGGCAACCTGGTCCAGATCCTCACCATGCGCCGCATCCAGCAGGCGGGGAACCTCCCGCTCGGCCTGGTCGGCGGTGCCACCGGTCTGATCGGCGACCCGAAGCCCACCGCCGAGCGCGTGCTCAACGACCCCGAGACGGTGGCCGGCTGGGTGGAGCGGCTGCGCGGGCAGATCTCGCGGTTCCTCGACTTCGAGGGCCCGTACGCGGCGCGCATGGTCAACAACCTGGACTGGACCTCCGGGATGTCCGCGATCAGCCTGCTGCGCGACGTCGGCAAGTACTTCCGGGTCAACAACATGATCGCCAAGGAGGCCGTCGCCCGGCGGCTCAACTCCGACGCGGGCATCAGCTACACCGAGTTCAGCTACCAGATCCTCCAGGGCATGGACTACCTGGAGCTGAACCGCCGCTACGGATGCACCCTGCAGACCGGCGGCAGCGACCAGTGGGGCAACCTCACCGCCGGCACGGACCTCATCCGCAAGGCCGACGGCAAGTCGGTGCACGCGCTGGCCACGCCGCTGATCGTCAAGGCCGACGGCACCAAGTTCGGCAAGACGGAGTCCGGCACGGTCTGGCTCGACCCCGAGCTGACCACCCCGTACGCCTTCTACCAGTTCTGGCTGAACGCGGACGACCGGGACGTCCCCAACTTCCTGCGGATCTTCAGCTTCCGCTCGAAGGAGGAGATCGAGGAGCTGGAGCGCGAGACCACCGAGCGCCCGGCCGCCCGCCTCGCCCAGCGCGCCCTCGCCGAGGAACTGACCACCCTGGTGCACGGCGCCGATCAGTACGAGCGCGCGGTCGCCGCCTCCAAGGCGCTGTTCGGCCAGGGCGACCTCGCCGAGCTGGAGGCCCCCACCCTGGCCGCCGCGCTCGCCGAGGTCCCGAAGGCCGCGATCACCGAGCTGCAGTCGGTCGTCGACCTGCTGGTCGCCGTCGGTCTCTCCCCGAGCCGTTCGGCCGCCCGCCGGACGATCAAGGAGGGCGGTGCCTACCTCAACAACGTCAAGGTGACGGACGAGGAGGCGGTGCCGGCCGAGGCCGACCTGCTGCACGGGCGCTGGCTGGTCCTGCGCCGCGGCAAGCGCAACCTGGCCGCAGCCGAACTGGCCAAGTGATCGAACTGGCCGCCATGGCCGAAACACGATGCCGCTGACCTGCGGCTTCGACCCTCAGGGGCGGGATCCAGCCGGATCCCGCCCCTGATGTTTGACGATGTCCTCCAGGTGGCCTAGTGTTGAACGAGTCGCTGAAGCGGCCACCCACTCAGCGCGTCACGCTCAGAGCATGAATTTCGAGTGACACTCGGAATGCGCTAATGTGGAGGGCGTCGCAGAAAAGTGGCCCCGACCAGTTCGGGAAAGTCCGATGAATGAAACTCCGGAAAACGGAGCGGAAAACATCTGATAAGCTGGAAACACGAAAGAACGAAGCGCCCGGAGGGCCGGTGTGAAAGCCGCCTGATGGAAGCGTCCGTTCCTTGAGAACTCAACAGCGTGCCAAAAGTCAACGCCAGATATGTTGACATCCCCGGCCTCAGATTCTCTGGGGTTGGAGATTCCTTTTGAAATAACACTAGCGAGGACGCAGTGCGCGGGACCGCCTAATTCCGGTGGTTGCCGTGCCGCTCAACGCGGGTGTGAACCCGATTACGGGTAATCATTCACGGAGAGTTTGATCCTGGCTCAGGACGAACGCTGGCGGCGTGCTTAACACATGCAAGTCGAACGGTGAAGCCCTTCGGGGTGGATCAGTGGCGAACGGGTGAGTAACACGTGGGCAATCTGCCCTGCACTCTGGGACAAGCCCTGGAAACGGGGTCTAATACCGGATATGACCTGGGACCGCATGGTCCTGGGTGTAAAGCTCCGGCGGTGCAGGATGAGCCCGCGGCCTATCAGCTTGTTGGTGGGGTAATGGCCTACCAAGGCGACGACGGGTAGCCGGCCTGAGAGGGCGACCGGCCACACTGGGACTGAGACACGGCCCAGACTCCTACGGGAGGCAGCAGTGGGGAATATTGCACAATGGGCGAAAGCCTGATGCAGCGACGCCGCGTGAGGGATGACGGCCTTCGGGTTGTAAACCTCTTTCAGCAGGGAAGAAGCGCAAGTGACGGTACCTGCAGAAGAAGCACCGGCTAACTACGTGCCAGCAGCCGCGGTAATACGTAGGGTGCGAGCGTTGTCCGGAATTATTGGGCGTAAAGAGCTCGTAGGCGGCCTGTCGCGTCGGATGTGAAAGCCCGGGGCTTAACCCCGGGTCTGCATTCGATACGGGCAGGCTAGAGTGTGGTAGGGGAGATCGGAATTCCTGGTGTAGCGGTGAAATGCGCAGATATCAGGAGGAACACCGGTGGCGAAGGCGGATCTCTGGGCCATTACTGACGCTGAGGAGCGAAAGCGTGGGGAGCGAACAGGATTAGATACCCTGGTAGTCCACGCCGTAAACGTTGGGAACTAGGTGTTGGCGACATTCCACGTCGTCGGTGCCGCAGCTAACGCATTAAGTTCCCCGCCTGGGGAGTACGGCCGCAAGGCTAAAACTCAAAGGAATTGACGGGGACCCGCACAAGCAGCGGAGCATGTGGCTTAATTCGACGCAACGCGAAGAACCTTACCAAGGCTTGACATATACCGGAAACGGCTAGAGATAGTCGCCCCCTTGTGGTCGGTATACAGGTGGTGCATGGTTGTCGTCAGCTCGTGTCGTGAGATGTTGGGTTAAGTCCCGCAACGAGCGCAACCCTTGTTCTGTGTTGCCAGCATGCCTTTCGGGGTGATGGGGACTCACAGGAGACTGCCGGGGTCAACTCGGAGGAAGGTGGGGACGACGTCAAATCATCATGCCCCTTATGTCTTGGGCTGCACACGTGCTACAATGGTCGGTACAAAGGGCTGCGATGCCGTGAGGCGGAGCGAATCCCAAAAAGCCGGCCTCAGTTCGGATTGGGGTCTGCAACTCGACCCCATGAAGTTGGAGTTGCTAGTAATCGCAGATCAGCATGCTGCGGTGAATACGTTCCCGGGCCTTGTACACACCGCCCGTCACGTCACGAAAGTCGGTAACACCCGAAGCCGGTGGCCTAACCCGTAAGGGGAGGAGCCGTCGAAGGTGGGACCAGCGATTGGGACGAAGTCGTAACAAGGTAGCCGTACCGGAAGGTGCGGCTGGATCACCTCCTTTCTAAGGAGCAATATGCCGCTTGCAGGCGAATGTCCTGCACGGTTGCTCATGGGTGGAACGTTGACTATTCGGCACACTGGGCTTGGGTCCTGTTAGTACTGCTTCGGCGTGGAAAACAGTTCGCTGTCTGGTGTGTCGGGCACGTTGTTGGGTCCTGAGGGAACGGAGACGTACCTCAGTGATGCCGGTCCCATGCTTTGTCAGGTGGGTGTCTGGTCGTTGTTTGAGAACTGCACAGTGGACGCGAGCATCTGTGGCCAAGTTTTTAAGGGCGCACGGTGGATGCCTTGGCACCAGGAACCGATGAAGGACGTGGGAGGCCACGATAGTCCCCGGGGAGCCGTCAACCAGGCTTTGATCCGGGGGTTTCCGAATGGGGAAACCCGGCAGTCGTCATGGGCTGTCACCCATACCTGAACACATAGGGTATGTGGAGGGAACGCGGGGAAGTGAAACATCTCAGTACCCGCAGGAAGAGAAAACAACCGTGATTCCGGGAGTAGTGGCGAGCGAAACCGGATGAGGCTAAACCATGAGCGTGTGAGACCCGGCAGGGGTTGCGCTGATGGGGTCGTGGGATTTTTCTTGATCGGTCTGCCGGCCGGTCGGCGAGTCAGAAACCGTATGGATAGTCGAAGGACATGCGAAAGGTCCGGCGTAGAGGGTAAGACCCCCGTAGGCGAAATCTGTACGGCTCGTTTGAAGAACTCCCAAGTAGCACGGGGCCGAGAAATCCCGTGTGAATCTGGCGGGACCACCCGCTAAGCCTAAATATTCCCTGGTGACCGATAGCGGATAGTACCGTGAGGGAATGGTGAAAAGTACCGCGGGAGCGGAGTGAAATAGTACCTGAAACCGTGTGCCTACAAGCCGTGGGAGCGTCGTTGTGGTCTTCGGACCATGGCCGTGACTGCGTGCCTTTTGAAGAATGAGCCTGCGAGTTTGCGGTGTGTAGCGAGGTTAACCCGTGTGGGGTAGCCGTAGCGAAAGCGAGTCCGAATAGGGCGTTTGAGTTGCATGCCCAAGACCCGAAGCGGAGTGATCTAGCCATGGGCAGGTTGAAGCGGAGGTAAGACTTCGTGGAGGACCGAACCCACCAGGGTTGAAAACCTGGGGGATGACCTGTGGTTAGGGGTGAAAGGCCAATCAAACTCCGTGATAGCTGGTTCTCCCCGAAATGCATTTAGGTGCAGCGTCACGTGTTTCTTGCCGGAGGTAGAGCACTGGATAGGCGATGGGCCTCACCGGGTTACTGACCTTAGCCAAACTCCGAATGCCGGTAAGTGAGAGCGTGGCAGTGAGACTGTGGGGGATAAGCTCCATGGTCGAGAGGGAAACAGCCCAGAACACCGACTAAGGTCCCTAAGCGTGTGCTAAGTGGGAAAGGATGTGGAGTCGCAGAGACAACCAGGAGGTTGGCTTAGAAGCAGCCACCCTTGAAAGAGTGCGTAATAGCTCACTGGTCAAGTGATTCCGCGCCGACAATGTAGCGGGGCTCAAGCACATCACCGAAGTCGTGTCATTGCAGCATGAAGGGCCAACGCCTGCTGTGATGGGTAGGGGAGCGTCGTGTGCCGGGTGAAGCGGCGGTGGAAACCAGTCGTGGACGGTATACGAGTGAGAATGCAGGCATGAGTAGCGATACAAGAGTGGGAAACTCTTGCGCCGATTGACCAAGGGTTCCTGGGTCAAGCTGATCTGCCCAGGGTAAGTCGGGACCTAAGGCGAGGCCGACAGGCGTAGTCGATGGACAACGGGTTGATATTCCCGTACCCGCTTTGAAGCGCCAACGCTGAACCGAGTGATGCTAAGCCCGTGAAACCGACCTGGAGTCTTCGGACAAAGGGACGTGGTGGAGCCGGCGATCCAACCTCGTATTAGGTGAGCGATGGGGTGACGCAGGAAGGTAGTCCAGCCCGGGCGGTGGTTGTCCCGGGGTAAGGGTGTAGGACGTTGCGTAGGCAAATCCGCGCAACACATAGTCTGAGACCTGATGCCGAGCCGATTGTGGTGAAGTGGATGATCCTATGCTGTCGAGAAAAGCCTCTAGCGAGTTTCATGGCGGCCCGTACCCCAAACCGACTCAGGTGGTCAGGTAGAGAATACCGAGGCGTTCGGGTGAACTATGGTTAAGGAACTCGGCAAAATGCCCCCGTAACTTCGGGAGAAGGGGGGCCATTCCTGGTGACGAGTCTTGCACTCCGAGCTGGGGGTGGCCGCAGAGACCAGCGAGAAGCGACTGTTTACTAAAAACACAGGTCCGTGCGAAGCCGTAAGGCGATGTATACGGACTGACGCCTGCCCGGTGCTGGAACGTTAAGGGGACCGGTTAGCTCCATTTCGGTGGGGCGAAGCTGAGAACTTAAGCGCCAGTAAACGGCGGTGGTAACTATAACCATCCTAAGGTAGCGAAATTCCTTGTCGGGTAAGTTCCGACCTGCACGAATGGCGTAACGACTTCTCGACTGTCTCAACCATAGGCCCGGTGAAATTGCATTACGAGTAAAGATGCTCGTTTCGCGCAGCAGGACGGAAAGACCCCGGGACCTTTACTATAGCTTGATATTGGTGTTCGGTTCGGCTTGTGTAGGATAGGTGGGAGACTTTGAAGCCGTGACGCCAGTCATGGTGGAGTCGTCGTTGAAATACCACTCTGGTCGTGCTGGATGTCTAACCTGGGTCCGTGATCCGGATCAGGGACAGTGTCTGGTGGGTAGTTTAACTGGGGCGGTTGCCTCCTAAAGAGTAACGGAGGCGCCCAAAGGTTCCCTCAGCCTGGTTGGCAATCAGGTGTTGAGTGTAAGTGCACAAGGGAGCTTGACTGTGAGACTGACGGGTCGAGCAGGTACGAAAGTAGGGACTAGTGATCCGGCGGTGGCTTGTGGAAGCGCCGTCGCTCAACGGATAAAAGGTACCCCGGGGATAACAGGCTGATCTTCCCCAAGAGTCCATATCGACGGGATGGTTTGGCACCTCGATGTCGGCTCGTCGCATCCTGGGGCTGGAGTAGGTCCCAAGGGTTGGGCTGTTCGCCCATTAAAGCGGTACGCGAGCTGGGTTTAGAACGTCGTGAGACAGTTCGGTCCCTATCCGCTGTGCGCGTAGGAGTGTTGAGAAGGGCTGTCCCTAGTACGAGAGGACCGGGACGGACGAACCTCTGGTGTGCCAGTTGTTCTGCCAAGGGCATGGCTGGTTGGCTACGTTCGGGAGGGATAACCGCTGAAAGCATCTAAGCGGGAAGCCTGCTTCGAGATGAGCACTCCCACCTCCTTGAGAGGGTAAGGCTCCCAGTAGACGACTGGGTTGATAGGCCGGATATGGAAGCCCTGTGAGGGGTGGAGTTGACCGGTACTAATAGGCCGAGGGCTTGTCCTCAGACGCTCGCGTTCACTGTGTGGTTCCCGGGTAGCGAACAGCTATCGCCGGCGAACAAGAAACACTTATCAATTAAAAAGTGTGTTTCGCTGAATACCCGATAGGGTTTCGGTGGTCATAGCGTGAGGGAAACGCCCGGTTACATTCCGAACCCGGAAGCTAAGCCTCACAGCGCCGATGGTACTGCAGGGGGGACCCTGTGGGAGAGTAGGACGCCGCCGAACAATTATTCAAAGCCGCGGCCCCCAGCGATTCGCTGGGGGCCGCGGCTTTTTTGCGTATGTGCGCAGGTGTGCACGACCGGCAGAACGGGACTTCCGCCCAGACGCGGGGTGTCCCCGGATGCCGGACAATGGAGACGGTGCACGGTCATAAGGCCGGCGCCGAACCGCGTGAGGGCAGTGGTACTGCCCGGTCCGCGGTGGAGATGAAGCAGCAGAAGGAGTCACCACGATGGCGAACCAGCCTCAGGACCGCCCCGAGCGTCGATCGGACGACGGCCGCGGCTACGAGCCCCGGTCTCGCGGGGGCTGGTCGAACGACCGTGGTCCGCGCCGCGACGACCGCCGCGACGACCGTCGCGATGACCGTGGCGGTCCGCGCCGCGACGACCGCCCGTCCGGTGGTTACGGTCGGGACCGCGACGACCGTGGTGGCGACCGCGGTGGTTTCCGTCGTGACGACCGCCCGTCGGGTGGTTACCAGGGCGGTGGCGACCGTGGCGGTTTCCGTCGCGACGACCGCCCGTCCGGTGGTTACGACCGTGGCGGCCGTGACGACCGTGGTGGCGACCGCGGTGGTTTCCGCCGCGATGACCGTCCGTCCGGCGGCGGTGGCTTCCGCCGCGACGACCGCCCGTCGGGTGGTTACCAGGGCGGTGGCGACCGTGGCGGTTTCCGTCGCGACGACCGCCCCTCCGGCGGCGGTTTCCGCCGTGACGACCGCCCCTCGGGCGGGTTCCGTCGGGACGACCGTGACGACCGCCCGCGTCGTGACGACCGTCCGTCCGGCGGCGGTGGCTTCCGTCGTGACGACCGCCCGTCGGGTGGTTACCAGGGCGGTGGCGACCGTGGCGGTTTCCGTCGCGACGACCGCCCGTCCGGTGGTTACGACCGTGGCGGCCGTGACGACCGTGGTGGCGACCGCGGTGGTTTCCGCCGCGATGACCGTCCGTCCGGCGGCGGTGGCTTCCGCCGCGACGACCGCCCGTCGGGTGGTTACCAGGGCGGTGGCGACCGTGGCGGTTTCCGTCGCGACGACCGCCCCTCCGGCGGCGGTTTCCGCCGTGACGACCGCCCCTCGGGCGGGTTCCGTCGGGACGACCGCCCCTCCGGTGGTTACGACCGTGGCGGCCGTGACGACCGTGGCGGCGACCGCGGTGGTTTCCGCCGCGATGACCGTCCGTCCGGCGGCGGTGGCTTCCGCCGTGACGACCGCCCGGGTGGGTTCCGTCGCGATGACCGTGACGACCGTCCGCGTCGTGAGGACCGCCCGTTCCGCGACCGTGACGACCGTGGTGGCGACCGCGGTGGTTTCCGCCGTGACGACCGCCCCTCGGGTGGTTACCAGGGCGGCGGCGACCGCGGTGGTTACCGTGGCGGGCGCGACGAGCGCGGTGGCGACCGCGGTGGCTTCCGCCGTGACGACCGGGGTGACCGTGGCGGCGACCGCGGCGGCTTCCGCGACGGCCGGGACCAGGACGACCGCCGGGGCAACTACGAGCCGGTCAAGCGCCTGCCGATCCCGGAGGACGTCACCGGCTTCGAGATCGACGCGGACGTGCGCCAGGAGCTCAAGAGCCTGCCCAAGACGCTCGCCGACGACGTCGCCCGCAACCTGGTGATGGTCGCCCGCCTGCTCGACAGCGAGCCGGAGGAGGCCTACCAGTACTCGCGCGTCGCGCTGCGGCTGGCCTCCCGTGTCGCCGCCGTCCGTGAGGCGGCCGGCTTCGCCTCGTACGTGACCCAGCGCTACTCCGAGGCGCTGACCGAGTTCCGCGCCGCCCGCCGGATGACCGGCCGGGTGGACCTGTGGCCGGTCATGGCCGACTGCGAGCGCGGCCTCGGCCGCCCGGAGCGGGCGCTGGCGATGGCCGGCGAGCCCGAGGTCAAGCAGCTGGACAAGGCGGGCCAGGTCGAGATGCGCCTGGTCGCGGCCGGTGCGCGCGCCGACATGGAGCAGTTCGACGCGGCCGTCGTCACCCTGCAGAGCCCCGAGCTGGCCTCGCCCGCCGTGCACCCGTGGACCGCGCGCCTGCGGTACGCGTACGCCGAGGCGCTGATCGCGGCCGGCCGTGGCGAGGAGGCCCGCGACTGGTTCGCCAAGGCCGCCGACGCGGACACCGACGGCTCCACCAACGCCGCCGAGCGCCTCGCCGAGATCGACGGTGTGGAGTTCGTGGACGCCCTCGACCCGGAGCTCGCCGAGGAGGAGGCCGAGCAGGCCGCCTCCGAGCCGGCCCGCCGCAAGGGCGCCGAGGCCTCGGACGAGAAGGTCATCTTCGAGGACGAGGAGGACGTCGAGGAGTACTACGACGAGGACGACCTCGAGATCGACGACGACTTCGACGGCGTGGTCCCCGAGCGCGCCTCCGACGCGGAGCGGGCCGAGGAGGCCGACAAGGCCGCCAAGGCCGGGGAGTCCGACAAGTAGGCGTAGAACCTGACGACGAGTGAGGCCCTGCCGCGCCCCGGGAGATCCCGGAGTGCGGCAGGGCCTCACTGCGTGTCGGCCGGGTCAGCCGAGTTCGAGGTTGCGCAGCACCAGTCCGGTGGCCGGCTTCGGGCCGAAGGAGGTGGACTTGCGCGGCATGGTGACGCCCTGCTCGGCGAGCCGGCGGACCACGCTCTCCCGCACCGGGTGCAGCAGGACGGCCGTCCCGCCGGTGCGGGCGGCCTCGCGCTCGGCGGCGACCGCCGTGTGCAGGTAGCCGATGTCGTCGGGGCCGTCGGGGATCCGCCAGGTGTGGTCGAGCAGGGCGGCGTGCAGCACGGTGGCGTCCAGGTGGCGCCACTCCTCGGGCTTGTCGTGCGGCACGGTGGCGTCGAGCAGGGTCTCGTCGGGGTCCCCGACGAGCCGGTAGACGCCGTCCCCGCCGGTCAGCAGGAAGCCGCTGCCGCCGTGCCGCTTCTGCTCGGCGAGGGCCTGCAGGGCGGTCTCCAGCGGGCCGGGGACCTCCTTGACCCGCCACTGGTCGCCGAGCCGCTGCAGGGCCTCGGCGACCGGCAGGCGGTAGAGCACCCGGTGGATGGCCCGCACCCGCAGCGGGTAGCGGGCGGTGTCGACCAGCAGGACCAGGCCGCGGTCCCACGGGCTGCGCGGCAGGTGGCGGTGCTCGCGCTGGAGGCGCAGGTACATCTCCCAGCGGTGGTGGCCGTCGGCGATCAAGGCCCGGCAGGTGGCCAGGTCGCGGCCGACCGTGGAGATCTCGGCCGGGTCGGTGACCGCCCACAGGCGGTGGTGGGTGCCGTCGGAGGTGGTCGTGGTGAGCAGCGGTTCGCCGAGCACCGCGCGTTCGACCACGTCGGACGCCCCGCCGCCGCCGCGGTAGGTGAGCAGCAGCGGTTCGAGGTTGGCCCGGGTGGTGCGCATCAGGCCGACCCGGTCGGCGACCGGCCGGGGCATCACGTCCTCGTGGGGGAGGACCACGCCGGCCTCGCTGCCGCTGACCGCGAGGGCGCCGATGAGCCCGCGCTGCAGCACCTCGGGGGTGTCGCCGGCGGCGGGCACGCGCTGCTCGTAGACGTACAGGGCCGGGACGGGGTCGGCGGCCAGGACGCCCTCGCGCTGCCACTCGCGCAGCAGCCGGGCGGCGTGCCGGTAGCGGGTGTCGCGGTCGGGGCGGTCGCCGGTGTCCTCCGGCTCGGGGCGGGGCAGGATCAGCCGGACGACGTTGTGCGGGTCGGCGGTCTCCAGGTCGAGCCGGCGTCCGGGGTCGACGACGTCGTACGGCGGCGAGGTGACGGCGGCGAGGGCGCCGACCCGGTCGGGGACGTATCTCAGGCCGCGGAAGGGGGACAGGGACAGACCTGCGGTGGCGACGTGCCCGGGATTGCCGGGGCCGCCGTGCGGAGACTCCACTCCGCTTTCTGCACTGGGTGTGCTCATTCTGGGCATCGTAACCGGGTACGCGTTGTTCAGAGATCGGAACACCCGTGCAGATTCGGCGGGCGGGTGTCGTGACCGAGGGCGAGGTACGGCGTGGCCGAGGGCGACGAGCGGGTGGACGACGTTGCAGGTGACGGCGCCGGTGAGGGCGGTGTGCCGGAGCAGCGGAGGTCCGGGGAGCCGGTGGGGGACGTCTACGAGTGGTTCCGCCGGGGGGCGCAGCTGCTCGCCCAGGGCAACCCGGCGGCGGCCGAGCAGCTGCTGGCGCGGGCGGCCGCGGCGGAGCCGGCCTCGCGCAGCATCCGGGAGGCGCTCGCCCGGGCGCAGTTCGACGCGGGCTCGTACGCGGCGGCGCTGGAGAACTTCCGGGCCGTGGCGCTGGCGGATCCGTCGGACGACTACGCTCAGTTCGGGTGGGGTGTGGCGGCGGCGCGGCTGGGGGACTTCGAGACCTCCGCCGAGCACCTGGCGCTGGCCGTGGCGATGCGGCCGGACGCCGACCACTACCGGGCCGCGCTGCGGCAGACCCGGGCGACGCTGGCGGCCCGGGCCGGGGCGTTCGGCCCGCTGCTGCCGGGTGCGCCGGGGTACCTGGAGCCGCCGGCCGGGGCGGAGGACCCGCCGCGGCGGGCCCGGGAGCGGGCACGGCCGCCGGAGGACCGGGCTTTTGAACGGGAGCCGGGAACCACGGCGGGCCCGGAGCCGACGGGTGAGCGGGACCGGCAGGACGGCTGAGGCCGGACGGCCGGTGCCCGCGGCGCCGACGGCGTCGACGAGCACCGATGAGCACGACTGACGCGATGAGTGAGGTAGAGCAGGCATGACCGAGACGGCCACCACCGTGCGACGGACCGCCCCGGGCGGCAGCGAGCTGCCGCTGACCGAGGCGTACGACACGGCGCTGCTGGACCTCGACGGCGTGGTGTACGCCGGACCGAACGCGATCGAGCACGCCGTGGACGCGCTGGCGGCGGCCCGCGCGGCCGGGATGCGGCTGGCGTACGTGACCAACAACGCCTCCCGCCCGCCCCGGGTGGTGGCCGCGCACCTGAGCGAGCTGGGCGTGCCGGCCGAGCCGGCGGATGTGATCAACTCCGCGCAGGCGGCGGCCCGGGTGCTCTCCGACAAGCTGCCGGCCGGCGCGAAGGTGCTGGTGGTGGGCGGCCTGGGGCTGGAGGAGGCGCTGGCCGAGCGCGGCCTGGTCGCGGTGCGGACGCTGGCCGAGGAGCCGCTGGCGGTGGTGCAGGGCTTCGACGCCTCGGTGGGCTGGACGCACCTGGCGGAGGCCTCGTACGCGGTGCAGTCCGGGCTGCCGTGGGTGGCGTCCAACACCGATGTGACGGTGCCGACCGCGCGCGGGATCGCGCCGGGCAACGGGATGCTGGTGGCGGCCGTGCGGGCGGCGACCGGGGTGGAGCCGGAGGTGGCGGGCAAGCCGCTGCCGCCGATGCACCGGGAGACGGTGCTGCGGACCGGCGCGAAGCGGCCGCTGGTGGTCGGCGACCGGCTGGACACCGACATCGAGGGCGCGTTCAACGGCGGGGTGGACAGCCTGCTGGTCTTCACCGGGGTGACGACCCCGGCGGAGCTGCTGGCGGCCCCGGCCGAGCACCGGCCGACCTATCTGGCGGCGGACCTGCGGGGGCTGCTGACCGGGCACGCGCCGGTCTCGGCCCGGGCGGGCGGCGGCTTCTCCTGCGGCGGGTTCGCCGCGGTGGCGCAGGACGGAGTGCTGCGGCTGGAGGGCGTCGGGGCGGACCGCTGGGACGGGCTGCGCGCGCTGTGCGCGGCGGCGTGGACGGCGCTGGACGCGGACGGCGAGCCGGTCGACGGCCGGAAGGCACTGGCCGAGCTGGGGTTCTGAGGCCTGGTGTCCGGCCGGGTCAGAGCAGGGTGCGCAGCCGCAGCAGGTCGCGGAAGCCGGCCTCCAGCCTGACCCGGCCGGTCGCCCAGGCGGCGGCGAAGTTGAGCCGTCCGCCGACCAGGGCGACCAGGTCGTCGCTGCTCATGGTGAGCCGGATGTCGGCCTTCCCGGCGGGGCCGCCGGGGGCCTCCCGGAGGTCCTGGATGCTGCCCTCGCGCAGCCGCCCGGTGAAGGTGAGGTCGAGGTCGGTGATCCGGCAGCTCAGCGAGCGGTCCAGCTCGGCGGCCTTGCGGACGTCGCCGGTGGCCTTGGCGAGGTTGCGGCTGAGCTGCTCCAGCGCCTCGCGGCACTCCTCGGCGTCGGCCATGGCGGCTGATCCCCTCCTTCGGCGGGCCGCGGCGCCCCGGCGGTGGGCCGGGCCCGGCGGCGGGTGACTGCCGGGCCACGGTACCGCAGGGCGTGTTTGGCGGTAGCGTCGTCTGTGGGATGCCCGGATTCGTCCGGGCGTCGACGTGACGGAGCGATGCGCGCAGGCGAATGGGCGCAGGCGAATGGGAGGCACCCGGATGCTGCCGAGGACGGTGCGAGGAGCGGTGGTGGCCGCGGCCGTACTGGTGGAGGAGGCCGGCAAGCGGGTCGTCGGGACGGCGGCCGGTCTGCTGGAGAAGGGCGGGATCGACGTCGCCGAGGTGGAGCGCCGGCTGGGCGGGCAGTTCCCGCCGTCGGCGAAGTCGCTCCAGACGCTGGCCGAGGAGGCGGTGACCGCCGGCCGGGCCGGGGTGGACCTCGCGGTGGGGGTGGCGCGCGGCGAGGTCGAGAAGGCCTTCGAGCGGGTCGGCGACCAGGTGACCAAGGTGGGGGTGGTGCTGGCCTACCTGGAGAACAAGCTGCGCGAGGTCGAGGAGGACGACGCGGCGGGGCGGGACGGCTCAGCGCCGGCCGCGCCCGCGCCCCGGGCCGGCGGGCTGTTCGAGGACGGCTGGGAGCGGGAGACGGCGGGTCCGGCGGAGGCCGAGCGGATAGCGGTGGACGCGCCGGTGGAGGTCGACCCTCCGGTGCCACCGGCGGCGGGCCCCGTCGCGTGGGCGCCGCAGGCGGCGGCCCCGGCGGTGCGGGCGGTAGCCGAGAAGTCCGCCGCGAAGAAGGCGACGACGGCGAAGAAGACCGCGACGGTGAAGAAGACCGCGGCGGCGAAGAAGGCCACGACGGCGAAGAAGACCGCCGCCAAGAAGACGGCCGCCAAGAAGACCGCGGTGAAGAAGACGGCCGTCAAGAAGACCGCGACCGCCGGGAAGACCGCCGAGGCGGGGCAGGAGCAGCCGCCCGCCAAGCGGACCGCGACCCGGAAGACCACCGTCCGCCGGACCACCACCACGAAGAAGCCCGATGCCTGAACCGGAGATCCCGGCCGGGGCCCCCGCCCCGGCCCCCGTGCCCCTGCCCGGCAGCGGGGAGCCGCTGCCGCTCGGCGTCGAGCTGAGCCCGACCGGCCACCCGGCCGTGGACGCCGGCCTGGCCCGGCTGGAGGCGCTGGACGGGGTGCCGACCGATGCGCACGTCGCCGTGTACGAAGATGTCCATCAGCGGCTGGCCGACACGCTGGCCGCCCTCGACCGGGACTGACCGGCCGAACGAGAACCACCCGTAGGAGCTGAAACACCAGTGGCAGTGGCACGACGCCGACTCGACGCGGAGCTGGTCCGCCGCAAGCTGGCCCGGTCGCGGGAGCACGCCTCCGAGCTGATCGCGGCCGGCCGGGTGACCGTCGGCGGGACCACCGCGACCAAGCCGGCCACCCAGGTGGAGACCTCGGCGGCGGTCGTGGTGGCCAAGGACGACAACGACCCCGACTACGTCTCGCGCGGCGGCCACAAGCTGGCCGGGGCGTTCGCGGCGTTCGTCCCGCAGGGCCTGGTCGTCGAGGGCCGCCGGGCGCTGGACGCGGGCGCGTCCACCGGCGGGTTCACCGATGTGCTGCTGCGCGCCGGGGCGGCGCACGTGCTGGCGGTGGACGTCGGCTACGGGCAGCTGGCCTGGTCGCTGCAGAGCGACGAGCGGGTCACCGTGATGGACCGCACCAACGTCCGCGAGCTGACCCCGGACATGATCGGCGGCAGCAGGGTCGACCTGGTGGTCGGTGACCTGTCGTTCATCTCGCTGGGCCTGGTGCTGCCCGCGCTGGCCGGCTGCGCCACCGAGGACGCGGACCTGGTGCTGATGGTCAAGCCGCAGTTCGAGATCGGCAAGGAGCGGCTGGGCAGCGGCGGGGTGGTGCGCAGCCCGCAGCTGCGCGCCGAGATGGTGCGCCAGGTGGCGGGGCAGGCGTGGGAGCTCGGACTGGGCGTGCGGGCGGTCACCGCGAGCCCCCTGCCCGGCCCGTCCGGAAATGTCGAGTACTTCCTCTGGATGCGCCGGGACGCGCCCCCGCTGGACCCCGCGGAGGCGGACCGGGCCGTCGCCGAAGGCCCCCGATAGGGTGCTCTGCGGACGTCCGGTCCGTCATGCTGGGTGGCGCGGCCGTACCGGGCCGACGGGGACCCGGCCGGCGTAGGGAGAGGGCAGCGGGCATGAGTGATGAACGTACGGTCTTCCTGATCGCGCACACGGGCCGGGAGGCGGCCCTGCGCAGTGTCGAGGGACTGGTGCACGGCCTGCTCAAGGCGGGGATCCGGATCAGACTGCTGGCCGCCGAGGCCGTCGATCTGGACCTGCCGGACGGGGTGGAGACGGTGGCCGGGGGACCGGGCGCGGCGGACGGCTGTGAGCTGATCCTGGTCGCGGGCGGGGACGGGACGCTGCTGCGCGGGGCCGAGCTGGCCCGCGAGCACGGCCTGCCGATGCTCGGCATCAACCTGGGCCGGGTCGGCTTCCTGGCGGAGGCGGAGCGGGACGACCTGGCGGTGGTGGTCGAGCGGGTGGTCGACGCCGACTACGAGGTCGAGGAGCGGATGACCCTCGATGTGATCGTCCGCACCAACGGCGACGTGGTGCACCACGACTGGGCGCTGAACGAGGCCTCGATCGAGAAGGCCTCCCGGGAGCGGATGCTGGAGGTGGTGACCGAGGTGGACGGCCGCCCGGTCTCCAACTTCGGCTGCGACGGGGTGGTGTGCGCGACGCCGACCGGGTCGACCGCGTACGCGTTCTCCGGCGGCGGGCCGGTGGTCTGGCCGGAGGTGGAGGCACTGCTGATGGTGCCGATCAGCGCGCACGCGCTGTTCGCCCGTCCGCTGGTGACCTCGCCGGACTCGGTGCTGGCGGTCGAGGTGCAGCCGAAGACCCCGCACGGGGTGCTGTGGTGCGACGGCCGGCGTTCGGTGGAACTGCCGGCCGGGGCGCGGGTGGAGGTGCGCCGGGGGCAGACGCCGGTGCGCCTGGCCCGGCTGCACCGGGCGCCGTTCACCGACCGGCTGGTGGCGAAGTTCGGCCTGCCGGTGACCGGGTGGCGCGGCCGGGCCGACACCCACTGAGCGACGCGGTCCGACGGTCCGCCGCTCCGGCGGGCCGTCAGACCGCGAGCGGCTGGGTGTCGTCGGAGCCCTGCCAGCGCCCCTCCTCCTCGGCGCGGGCGGCGACCTCGGCCAGCCGGCGGACGGCGTCCGGCACGGCCGGGGCGGCCACCGTGAGCGGGATCCGGAGGTGGTGCTCGAAGGCGCCGTCGGAGCCGAACCGGTTGCCGGCCGCGATCCGGACCCCGGCGCGTTCGCCGGCCCGGGCCAGGGCCGCGCCGGACACCCCGCCGGTGGCGACCCAGAAGGACAGCCCGCCCGGCGGCACGGTGAACCGCCAGTGCGGCAGCCGCTCGCGCAGGGCGGCCGTCAGCGCCTCGGCGGTGTCCCGAAGCCGGGTCAGCTGGTGGGCGCGGACGGCGGGCAGATCCTCGGTCAGCAGCTCGGCGGCGATCAGCTGGTCCAGGACGGGCGCGCCGACGTCGCTGTAGACCCGGGCGGTGGCCAGGCGGCGGACCAGGGCGGGCGCGGCGCGCACCCAGCCGATCCGCAGGCCGCCCCAGAGCAGCTTGCCGGCCGAGCCGATGGTGACCACCTGGGCGGCGCGGTCCAGGGCGGCCGTCGGGCGGGGCGGGGTGACGCCCTCCGGCAGGCCCCAGCCGAGTTCGGCGGTGGTCTCGTCGGCCAGCACGACGGTCCCGGCGGAGCGGGCGGCGGCGAGCAGCTCGCGCCGCTGCTCCTCGTCGATCAGGGCGCCGGTGGGGTTGTGGAAGTCGGGGATCACATAGGCGGCCTTCGGCGCGGCCCCGGTCAGCACCCGCCGCCACTCGGTGAGGTCCCACCGGAACGCGGGGGTGAGCGGGACGGGGACCAGGCGGGTTTCGGCGAGCCGCATCGCCTGGAGGGTGTGCGCGTAGCTGGGCGCCTCGACGGCGACCCGGTCGCCGCGGCCGAGCAGGGCCTGCCGCACCAGGTGCAGGGCGCCCATCGCGCCGATGGTGATCAGGATCTGGTCGGGAGTGGTCGGCAGCCCGCGCTCGGTGAAGCGGTGGGCCACCGCCTCGCGCAGCACCGGGACGCCGGTGGGGTAGTGGCCGTGTCCGGCGGCGTACGCGGGCAGCTGCTCGACGGCGCGGGCGGCGGCCGCGGAGAGGAAGGGCTGCGGGGCGGGCAGCGCGGCGACGCCGAGGTCCAGGGTGCGGCCCTGCTCGTCCGGCGGCACCGGGTGCAGGGCGTCGCTGGGCGGGGCCGAGCCCTCGGGCAGGGCCGTCCAGCTGCCGGCGCCGCGCCGGCTGCGCAGGTACCCCTCCGCCCGCAGGGCCTCGTACGCGGTGGCCACCGTGGTGCGGCTGAGCCGCAGGGCGAGGGCGAGCTCGCGCTCGGCGGGCAGCCGGGCGCCGACGGGCAGCCGCCCCTCGGAGATCAGCAGCCGGACCTGGGCGGCCAGCGTGCGGTAGGCGGGGCGGCGGGCGGCGCCGGGCGGCTCGGGCAGCCGCGCGGTGGCGAGCAGCCGGGCGAGCGCCGGGGAGGTCACGGTGGTCTGCCAGTCGGCCATGGCTCATCAGTCCACTTGCTGGGGATTGGCCCTGTCAAGAGCCGTATTGGCCTGGCCATCATGACAGGGCGGCCGTCGAGGCCGCCACCGCCGGGACCGGGTGTCGCGGCGGTGCAGCACCACCTGCCCGGAGAATCCATGGCCACCACCGCGAGCACCCGCCCGTCCCCGTCCCAGTCCCCGTCCCAGTCCACCGCCGACCCCGGGCGGCCGGGCCTCGCCGTCCGCGTGCTGGGCGACACCCACGCACTGGGCCGCCGGGTGCCGCAGCTGTTCGCCGGCCTCGCGCTGTACGGGGCGAGCATGGGCCTGATGCTCCGCTCCGGACTCGGCCTGGACCCCTGGGACGTCTTCCACCAGGGCCTCCAGGGCACCTTCGGCCTCTCGGTGGGCGCGTGGGTGACGATCTGCGGCGCGCTGGTGCTGCTGCTGTGGATACCGCTGCGCCAGCTGCCGGGCGTCGGCACCGTCGCCAACGTGCTGGTGATCGGCGCCGCGATGGACGCCACCCTGCGCCTCGTCGGCGCGCCGGGCCCGCTGCCGGTGCGGATCGCGCTGATGGTGGGCGCGATCGTCCTCAACGGCCTGGCCACCGGCCTCTACATCGGCGCCCGGCTCGGCCCGGGGCCGCGCGACGGCCTGATGACCGGCCTGCACCGGCGCACCGGCCGCTCGCTGCGGCTGATCCGCACCGGCATCGAGCTGACCGTGCTGGCCGCGGGCGTCCTGCTCGGCGGCACGGTCGGCGTCGGCACCGTCGCGTACGCGCTGGCCATCGGTCCGCTCGCGCAGTTCTTCCTGCCCTGGTGCACCGTCCCGGTCGCGGGACCTGTCGCGGGACCTGTCGCGGGACCTGTCGCCGGACCCGCCGCGGGCCCCGTCGCCGGGCCGGGAACGGCGGTCGAGGACTCCCGGAACGGATGAACTTCGAGGCGCGGAGTTGCCGCGCGGCGTTGTCGCTCGTCGCGCGGCGGGGGCGGAACCTCGTAAGGTCGTCTCCGTGTTGGACGAGATGCGGATACGGGATCTTGGGGTCATCGACGACGCGGTTGTGGAGCTCGCCCCCGGCTTCACCGCCGTGACCGGCGAGACCGGCGCCGGCAAGACCATGGTGGTGACCAGCCTCGGCCTGCTGCTCGGCGGCCGCGCCGATCCGGGCCTGGTGCGCAACGGCAGCGCCCGCGCGGTCGTCGAGGGCCGCCTCGAACTGCCCGCCGGCTCCCCGGCGGCCGCCCGGGCCGTGGAGGCCGGCGCCGAGCTGGACGACGGCGCGCTGCTGATCAGCCGGACCGTCTCCGCCGAGGGGCGCTCGCGCGCCCACGTCGGCGGCCGGTCCGTCCCGGTCGGCCTGCTCGCCGAACTCGGCGAGGACCTCATCGCCGTGCACGGCCAGACCGACCAGCAGCGGCTGCTGCGACCGGCCCGCCAGCGCGGCGCCCTCGACCGGTACGCGGGCGAGTCCCTCGCCGAGCCGCTGGCCCGCTACCGCGAGGTCTACCGGCGGCTGCGCGAGGTCTCCGCCACCCTGGAGGAGCTGACCACCCGGGCCCGCGAGCGCGCCCAGGAGGCCGACCTGCTGCGCTTCGGCCTCGACGAGGTCGCCGCCGCCGAACCGGTGGCCGGCGAGGACGAGGAGCTGTCCGCCGAGGCCGAGCGGCTCGGCCACGCCGACGCGCTCTCCTCCGCCGCCACCCTGGCGCACGCCGCGCTGGCCGGCGACCCGGCCGACCCGGAGGCGCTGGACGCGGGCACCCTGCTCGCCCAGGCCCGCCGCGCGGTGGACGCGGTGCGCCACCACGACGAGCGGCTCGCCGCCCTCGCCGACCGGCTGAACGAGGTCGGCTACCTGCTCGCCGACGTCGCCGGCGACCTGGCCGGCTACGCCGACGACCTGGACGCCGACCCGGTCCGGCTCGCCGCCGTCGAGGACCGCCGGTCCGTCCTGGCCCAACTGCTGCGCAAGTACGGCGGCCCGGAGAACACCCTGGCCGAGGTGATCGCCTGGGCCGAGGCCGGCGCCGCGAGGCTCGCCGAACTCGACGGCGACGACGACCGGATCGACGAGCTCGGCGCCCAGGAGACCACGCTGCGCGCCGAGTTGGCCGACCTCGCGGCCGAGGTGTCGGCCGCCCGGCAGGGCGCCGCCGGGCGCTTCGCGGACGCCGTCTCCGCCGAACTCGCCGAGCTGGCCATGCCGCACGCCCGGGTGACCTTCTCGATCAGCCGGCTCGACGACCTGTCCGGGATCGAGGTCGAGGGCCGGACCGTCGCCTACGGCCCGCACGGCGTGGACGAGGTCGAGGTGCTGCTCGCCCCGCACCCCGGAGCCCAGCCCCGGCCGATCGCCAAGGGCGCCTCGGGCGGCGAGCTGTCGCGGGTGATGCTCGCCGTCGAGGTGGTCTTCGCCGGCGCCGACCCCGTTCCCACCTACCTGTTCGACGAGGTGGACGCGGGCGTCGGCGGCAAGGCGGCGGTCGAGATCGGCCGCCGGCTCGCCAAGCTGGCCGAGAGCGCCCAGGTCGTCGTGGTCACCCACCTGCCGCAGGTGGCGGCCTTCGCCGACCGTCACCTGGTGGTCGAGAAGACCAACGACGGCACCGTGACCCGCAGTGGTGTCAAGGTGCTGAACGACGAGGAGCGGGTGCGCGAACTCTCCCGGATGCTGGCCGGCCTGGAGGACTCCGAACTCGGCCGGGCGCACGCCGAGGAGCTGCTCGCCGCGGCCCGCGCCCCCCGCCGCCGTTAGGGCTTGTCCGACCATTCGCGTCGCCCGCCCGGCGGGAATTGTCAGACACGCCCCGGTCCGCTCGGGCGGCCCTCGCGGACCGGTGACGACGCGCCCCGCCGGGGGCGCCGACTGTCCAAGAGGGCCGCCGACCTGGCATGGTGGCCGCTGGACACTGGCCTACCTGTCCCGAGTGCCGCCGGCGGGAAATCCCCGTCCGGGGCGCGCGTAGTTGATCGAGTCGGATGCGAGACGACGTGGACCATTCCGCCGCCCGGGCCGCCGCGGCCACCCCCGAACCGGGGCAACTGCACGTGGTGCTCGTCCTGGCCGCCACTACGGGCGGCATCGGCGCGCACGTGCGCTCCCTGGCCCAGGGTCTGGTCGCACACGGGGTGACCGTCACGGTGTGCGCTCCCGCCGGCGCGGACGCGCGGTTCGGCTTCTCCCGCACCGGCGCCCGGTTCCACCTGGTCGACATCACCCCGACCGCCGGCGCCCGCAGCGACGCCACCGCCATCGGCGAGCTGCGCCGCGCCTTCACCGGCGCCGACGTGGTGCACGCCCACGGCCTGCGCGCGGCGCTGCTGTCCGACCTCGCACTGCGCACCGCCGGCCGCTTCCCGGGGCTGCGCCCGGAGACGCCGCTGGTGGTCACCGCGCACCACGCGCTGCTCGCCACCGGCATGGAGCGCCGCCTCCAGCGGCTGATGGAGCGCCGGGTGGCGCGCGCCGCCGACCTCGTCCTCGGCGCCTCCTCGGACCTGGTGGCCCGGGCCCGGGAGCTCGGCGCCACCGACGCCCGGCTCGGCCCGGTCGCCGCCCCGCCGATGCCCGAGGGCCGACTGGAGCGGGCCCGGGCCCGGGCCGCCGTGCTCGGCGAGGGGCCGGACCGCCCGCTGGTCCTGGCGGTCGGCCGGCTCGTCCCGCAGAAGGCGTTCGGGCTGCTGCTGGACGCGAGCCGGGAGCTGTCCGCGGCGGACCCGCAGCCGCTGCTGCTGCTCGCCGGGGACGGCCCGGAGGCCGCCGCGCTGCGCGAGCGGGTGGCCGCCGAGAAGCTGCCGGTGCGGCTGCTCGGCTACCGCACCGATGTGCCCGACCTGCTGGCCGCCGCCGACGTGCTGGTGCTCACCAGCCGCTGGGAGGCCCGTTCGCTGGTGGTCCAGGAGGCGATGCGGGCGGGCGTGCCGGTGGTCGCCACGGCCGTCGGCGGCATCCCCGAGCTGGTCGGCGACGCCGCCGTGCTGGTCCCGCCCGGGGACGCGGCGGCGATCGGCCGGGCGGTGCGCGGGCTGCTGGCCGACCCGGCGGCCCGCGAGCGCCTGGTGGCGGCCGGCCGGCAGCAGGCCGGGACCTGGCCGGACGAGGCCGCCACCGTCGCCCAGGTGCTCAGCACCTACGACGAACTGGTGCAGCGCAACCGGTAGGACCCGCCGGGCCGGCGCCGACACGGCAGGAACACGCCACGTCGGCCTCCCCCGCGAGAGCGCTCTTCGGTGGCACGATGCCCCCCGGCGGAACCGGTGTTCCGCATGGGACGGGAGTCCCTGTCGTCCACTTTTCGGGGGGAAAGCGGTATGTGGATTTCTCTGCTGCCAAAAACCGTGCGGCCGAGCGAACGGTTCGATTGGTTCAACGACACGGTCACGCAGACGGTGATGCCGACGGTGATGAGCCCGGAACCGTCCGCCGAGTTCCGCGCCGAGGCCGAGACGCTGGACCTGGGGCCGCTGGGGATGGCCCGGTTCACCTTCTCGCCGCTGCGGTCGCGGCGGACCCCGGCCCTGATCCGGCGCGGCGACCCGGAGCAGTACCAGCTGGCGCTGATCCGCGGGGGCGCCGCGGTGCTGTCCCAGTCGGGAAACGAGAACCGCATCGGGGCCGGTGAGTTCGTCCTCTGGGACACTTCGCGCCCGTCCGACACCCGGATCCTGCCCGGACCCGGCCCGGTCCGGCTGACGATGCTGCAGTTCCCGCGCACCCTGCTCCCGCTGCCCGGCCGGCGCCTGGAGCGGCTGCTGGCCGGGCGGCTCACCGGCGGACACGGGGTCGCGGCCGTGCTGACGAGCTTCCTCGACGGCCTGGAGGCCCACGGCGACAGCTGCGAGGCGGCGGAGCTGCGCAGGCTGGGCACGGTCGCGGTGGAACTCGCCGGAGCCCTGCTCGCCCAGCGGCTCGACGACGCGGGGCAGCTGCCGGCCGAGGTCCGCGCGCGGGTGCTGCTGGAGCGCATCCGCGCCTTCATCGAGGACAACCTCGGCGATCCGCAGCTGACCCCGGGCGCCGTCGCCGCGCGGCACAACATCTCGCTGCGCAGCCTCCACCAGCTGTTCCGCTCCCACGACTCGCAGCCGGAGACCGTCCACGCCTGGATCCGCCGCCGCCGGCTGGAGCGCTGTCGCGAGGACCTCGCCAGCACCCGGCTCCAGGCGTACCCGGTGCAGTCGATAGCCGACCGCTGGGGGTTCAGCAGCGCGACCGTCTTCAGCCGGACCTTCCGTCAGGCCTACGGGCTCACCCCCACCGAGTTCCGGGGGCTGAGCCTCGCCGGGGCCCTCGCGCCGAACGTCGAGGATCCCCGCACGGAGCGCACATCCGGAGGGGCGCCCGCTTCCTAATCTCGAAGTCGTGTCCGGGCGGTGCAGACCGGCGGAGCACAACAGGACATCGAGCGAACGGAGTCGAAGCATGCTGAAGAAGAGGATCGTCAAGGTGGTCGCGGCCACCGCCGCGGTGGCGGCGTTCGGGCTGTTCAACGCCTCCTCGGCGAGCGCGGCCAACTCGACCTGCGAGAGCTGGGGCGGCATCTGCTACTCCGGCATGGTCGCGGCCAACAGCAACCACCAGGTCTGTTTCTCGGGCACCCACAAGGCGCTGGCGTACTGGGGCCGGGCGGAGCTGTGGGACTCCGACACGAGCGTGATGGTCGGCTCCTTCCCCACCAACCCGACCGAGACGAAGAGCATGTGCGTGGGCGGCCTCTACGGCGACCACTACTACGAGCGCGGCACCGGTGGCTACTTCAAGGGCATGGTCTGGAACTGACCCGGCGCGCCACGGGGGCCGTGCGGTGCTCCGATCCGCCACCCGTCCGGTGAGCTGATCGGAGTTCCGCCGGGAGCGCGTACGAGGGCGAGGGCCCGCACCGACCGGTGCGGGCCCTCGCCCTGTTCGCCGCCGGGCACCGGTCAGACGGTGGCCTGCTCGCCGGCCCGGTCGGCGGCCAGGCCGTCCGGCTGGGCGGAGAGGTAGGCGCCGCCGCAGGCGGTCAGCCGCAGGGCGGTGTCGATCAGCGGGACGTGGCTGAAGGCCTGCGGGAAGTTGCCGACCTGGCGCTTGAGCCGGGGGTCCCACTCCTCGGCGAGCAGGCCGAGGTCGTTGCGCAGCGACAGCAGCCGGTCGAACAGCTCGCGTGCCTCCTGCACCCGGCCGATCATGGCGAGGTCGTCGGCCAGCCAGAACGAGCAGGCGAGGAAGGCGCCCTCGTGGCCGGAGAGGCCGTCGACGTTGTTGCCGGATTCGTCGTGGGTCGGGTAGCGCAGTACGAAGCCGTCCTCGGTGGCGAGTTCGCGCTGGATCGCCTCGATGGTGCCGATGACGCGCTTGTCGTCCGGGGGCAGGAAGCCGACCTGGGGGATGAGCAGCAGCGAGGCGTCCAGTTCCTTGCCGCCGTAGTACTGGGTGAAGGTGTTGCGGCCCGGGTCGTAGCCCCGCTCGCAGACGTCCCGGTGGATGGTCTCGCGCAGTTCGCGCCAGCGCTCCAGGTGGCCGCCGGGCGGCGCGTCCTCGGGGGTCTGCTCCAGCAGCTTGATGGTGCGGTCGACGGCCACCCAGGCCATCACCTTGGAGTGGACGAAGTGCCGGCGCGGGCCGCGCACCTCCCAGATGCCCTCGTCCGGCTCCTGCCAGTGCTCCTCCAGGTACTCGATGAGCCGCAGCTGGAGGTGGTGGGCGTGGTCGTTGCGGACCAGGCCGGTCATGTGGGCCAGGTGCAGCGCCTCGACGACCTCGCCGTAGACGTCCAGCTGGAGCTGGCCGGCCGCGCCGTTGCCGACCCGCACCGGCTGGGAGCCCTCGTAGCCGGGCAGCCAGTCCAGCGAGGACTCGGTGAGCTCGCGCTCGCCGGCGATGCCGTACATGATCTGCAGGTTCTCCGGGTCGCCGGCGACCGCGCGCAGCAGCCACTCGCGCCAGGCCTTGGCCTCGTCGCGGTAGCCGGTGCGCAGCAGCGAGGAGAGGGTGATCGCGGCGTCGCGCAGCCAGGTGTAGCGGTAGTCCCAGTTGCGCTCGCCGCCGATGTCCTCGGGCAGCGAGGTGGTGGGGGCGGCGACGATGCCGCCGGTGGGGGCGTAGGTGAGGCCCTTGAGGGTGATCAGGGAGCGGACCACGGCGTCCCGGTAGGGGCCCTGGTACGTGCACTGGCCGACCCACTCGTGCCAGAAATCGGCGGTGGCGTCGAGCAGTTCCTCGGCGTCCGGGGCCTTCGGCGGCTCCAGGTGGGAGGCTTGCCAGGTGAGCGCGAAGGCGATCCGCTCGCCGGCCGCGACGGTGAAGTCGGCGTAGGTGGTGAGGTTGCGGCCGTAGGTGTCGGCCTCGCCGTCCAGCCAGACCGAGTCGGGGCCGGCCACGGCGACGGTGCGGTGGCCGCCGTCGGGCTGCTCGACCCGGTGCACCCAGGGGACGACCCGGCCGTAGCTGAACCGCATCCGCAGCGCGGAGCGCATCCGCACGGTGCCCGCCACGCCCTCGACGATCCGGATCACCTGCGGGACGGCGTCCTTGCCGGCGAGCGGGCGGGGCGGCATGAAGTCGATCACCCGGACGGTGCCGCCCCGGACGTCCCACTCCTGTTCCAGGATCAGCGAGTCGCCCCGGTAGCGGCGGCGGTCGGCGGGCACGGCGGGGGCGGCGGCGGTGGGCGGGATCCGCAGGTCGCCGGTGTCGGTGAGCGGGAGCCGCCCGGCGGCCGGGGCGGCGGGGACGGGCTCGGCGACGGGCGCGGGCAGGTCGACGGCCGCCGCCTCGGCGGGACCGATGCGCCAGAAGCCGTGTTCATCGGTGCCGAGCAGTCCGGCGAAGACCGCCGGCGAGTCGAATCGGGGCAGGCAGAGCCAGTCCACTGCGCCGTCCCTGCTGACGAGGGCGGCGGTCTGCATGTCCCCGATGAGTGCGTAGTCCTCGATACGGCCGGCCACGTGATCTCCAGTTCGCAATGTGGTCACGACGCATCGGCGATCCGAGGGGGAGCCGGCGGGTACGGCGGGACCGGTGCCACCCCAGGACGTCCGGCCCTCCGCGGGGTGGTGGCGGGCCTTGCTGGAGTGTCCGCGAGGGCTCGGTCGAGCCTCTGGGTGGGTGGGGGGAGCGGGAAATCACGGGGAGGTCCGGTCGCGCATCGGGGACCGAGAGGTTCCTGACCCTCCCACGCCCTCCGCGGCTCGTGTTGTCGGCGATGCGTCCGAGCAGCTTACGACGGACGAAAGGGGCGAAGCACGCGGGCGCAGCGCGAGGTGGCGCCGCATTTCGGCGGAAATACCGCGCATCGCGGGGGCCGTCGTCAGGATGGCTCGGAAGGATCAGCTCCGGATGGCACGAAGTGGGGATCCGCGATGGCCCGGCCGAGCCGGTCCGGAGCGCCGTGAGGTGGCCCGCTCGGGCCGGTGGTGCGACGCGTGTGACATCTGCGCCGGGTGGTGCGCCGGCGGCGCGCCCGGCGTACGCCCCGGGAGCGCCCCGGCGGATCCCGCCCGGGAATCCGGGCCTGCGACGCCGCGCGGGGGCGGCCCGGAACGCGTCCGAGCCGGGTCACTGTTACCCTGGTATCCCGTGGACCGGTGGGATCAAACGCCCCGGACCGGCCGAACCGACGACTCTCAGGGCGCTGTGCCCCGCACCGCCCCTCGTTCGTCGGGACGGCAGCCGCGAGCCTCCCACCACGTCATCTTCGACTCGCGACCCACGGGAGCCCCCTCTTGGCACAGCCCCATTCCGGCAAGGCATCGAACGGCCGCGCCGTGACGACCAAGCACCTCTTCGTCACCGGGGGTGTCGCCTCGTCGCTCGGCAAGGGCCTCACCGCCTCCAGCCTCGGCGCCCTGCTCAAGGCCCGCGGCCTGCGCGTCACGATGCAGAAGCTCGACCCGTACCTCAACGTGGACCCGGGCACCATGAACCCGTTCCAGCACGGTGAGGTCTTCGTCACCGACGACGGCGCCGAGACCGACCTCGACATCGGCCACTACGAGCGGTTCCTGGACACCAACCTGCACGGCTCGGCGAACGTCACCACCGGCCAGGTGTACTCGACCGTCATCGCCAAGGAGCGCCGCGGCGAGTACCTGGGCGACACCGTCCAGGTCATCCCGCACATCACCAACGAGATCAAGTCCCGGATCCGCCGGATGGCGACCGAGGACGTCGACGTGGTGATCACCGAGGTCGGCGGGACCGTCGGCGACATCGAGTCGCTGCCGTTCCTGGAGGCCGTCCGCCAGGTCCGCCACGAGGTCGGCCGGGACAACGTGTTCTTCGTGCACGTCTCCCTGCTCCCCTACATCGGCCCCTCGGGCGAGCTGAAGACCAAGCCCACCCAGCACTCCGTCGCCGCGCTGCGCAACATCGGCATCCAGCCCGACGCCATCGTGCTGCGCGCCGACCGGGAGGTCCCGCAGGCCATCAAGCGCAAGATCTCGCTGATGTGCGACGTCGACGAGGAGGCCGTGGTCGCCGCGATCGACGCCAAGTCGATCTACGACATCCCCAAGGTGCTGCACGGCGAGGGCCTGGACGCCTACGTCGTCCGCCGCCTGGACCTGCCGTTCCGCGACGTGGACTGGACCACCTGGGACGACCTGCTGCGCCGTGTCCACGAGCCGCAGCACATCGTCAAGGTCGCGCTGGTCGGCAAGTACATCGACCTGCCGGACGCCTACCTGTCGGTGACCGAGGCGCTGCGCGCCGGCGGCTTCGCCAACAACGCCCGGGTCGAGATCAAGTGGGTCACCTCGGACGACTGCGAGACCCCCGAGGGCGCCCGCGAGCAGCTCGGCGACGTGGACGCGATCTGCATCCCCGGCGGCTTCGGCGACCGCGGCGTCAACGGCAAGGTCGGCGCGATCACCTTCGCCCGCGAGAACAAGGTCCCGCTGCTGGGCCTCTGCCTGGGCCTGCAGTGCGTCGTCATCGAGGCCGCCCGCAACCTGGCCGGCCTGCCCGAGGCCAACTCCACCGAGTTCGACGCCGCCGCCAAGCACCCGGTGGTCTCCACCATGGCCGAGCAGCTGGCCATCGTCGACGGCAAGGGCGACCTGGGCGGCACCATGCGCCTGGGCCTGTACCCGGCCAAGCTCGCCGAGGGCTCGATCGTCCGCGAGGTCTACGACGGCGAGCAGTACGTCGAGGAGCGCCACCGCCACCGCTACGAGGTCAACAACGCCTACCGGGCCGACCTGGAGAAGACCGGTCTGGTCTTCTCGGGCCTCTCCCCGAAGGGCGACCTGGTCGAGTACGTCGAGTACCCGCGCGAGGTGCACCCCTACCTGGTGGCCACCCAGGCCCACCCGGAGCTGAAGTCCCGGCCGACCCGCCCGCACCCGCTCTTCGCGGGTCTGGTGAAGGCCGCGATCGTGATCAAGACGGCCCCGGCCGACGCCGAGTAGGTCATCCGCGTTCCCTCGGACGGCGGCCCCGCGATTCCTGCGGGGCCGCCGTCCGGCGTTAGATTGTGTCGCACTGACGAAAAGGGGAGACGTGATGGACGACCGCAGCACCGCCGATGTCGCCGACCGGGCCGAGGAGTGGGAGGTCCGGGGGAGCACCACGCCGTTCCAGGGCCGGGTCACCGGCGTGCGCAGCGAGGAGGTCCGGATGCCCGACGGCAGCTGGGCCCGCCGCGACTACCAGACCCACCCCGGCTCGGTCTCCGTCCTCGCCCTGGACGACCAGCGGCGGGTGCTGATCCTGCGGCAGTACCGCCACCCCGTGCGCCAGCGCCTCTGGGAGCTGCCGGCCGGTCTGCTCGACGTGCCCGGCGAGAACCCGCTGCACGCCGCCCAGCGCGAGCTGTACGAGGAGGCGCACTGCAAGGCGGACACCTGGCGGGTGCTGGTCGACTTCTACACCTCGCCCGGCGGGACGGACGAGGCGCTGCGGCTCTTCCTCGCCACCGACCTCGCCGAGGCGGAGGGGCGGCGCTACGAGGCGCACGGGGAGGAGCTGGAGCTGGAGTCCGCCCGGGTGCCGGTGGAGGAGCTGGTCCGGCTGATCCACGCCGGGAAGCTGCACAACCCCACCCTGATCACCGGCACCCTGGCGGTCTACGCGGCCCTGCACGGGCCGGGCGGCCTGGACGCCCTGCGCCCGGCGGATTCCCCCTGGCCCGCCCGGGCGTTCTAACCGGGCTCGGCGTGCCCCTTCGGCTCGCTCGCATCGTGCCGGGGCGGGCGGAGGGGCGGGCCGGTTCTGCTTGTTCGCGGGTGGGGCTTCGGCCGGCGGGGTGATTTGCCGGTTCGTACGACCGGATGTCACCTCGGCCGGAGCGGACGGTCGAACTACGCTTCGCAGACGGGGCGTCCGCTGCGGGCCGCCTCCGGTGAGCGCTGGCGACGTCGGGAGTGGCACGGGTGGCGAGGAAGACCGTGACGATGGAGGCCGGGCCCGGCGCGCCCGCCGAGCGCGTTCCCGGGTTGGACCGGCTGCCCGGCGGCCCCGCCCTGTTCGTCGGCCGGCGCACCGAGCTGGCCGCGCTGCGCGCCGCCGCCGCGCGTCCGGCGGAGGGCCGCAGCCCCGTCCTGGTGCTGGCCGGCCGGCCCGGCTCGGGCCGGACCGCGCTGGCCGTGCGGTTCGCCGTCACGGTCGCCGCCCAGTACCCCGACGGGGTGCTCTTCGCCCGGCTGTCGGCCCCCGACGGCGGCCGGGTGCCGCCCGCGCGGGTCGCCCGCCGGCTGCTGGAGCAGCTCGACGCGGACACCGCCGGCGTCCCGCTGCCCGGTGCCGTCGAGGACGGCCGGGACGACCCGGCCTGCGTCGCGCTGCGCGGGGCGCTGGCCGGGCGGCGCGTCCTGGTGCTGCTGGACGACGTCCGGGACGCCGGTCAGCTGTGGCCGCTGCTCGCGGACGAGCCGGGCTGCCTGGTGCTGGCCACCACGGCCGGACCGCTCACCGGGATCGAGGGCATCGACCCGGTGATCCTCGGCGGGCTCGACCGCCCGGCGGCCGCCGAACTGCTCGGCGACCTGGTCGGCGGGACGCGGATCGGCTGCGACCCGGTCGGCGGGGCCGACCTGGCGGAGGCCTGCGGGTCCCAGCCGGCGGCCCTGCGACTGATGGCCGGGCGGCTGCGCGGCAATCCGGAGCTGGCGGTGACGGAGGCGGCGAAGGAGCTGGTGCGGGCCGTCGGCGAGGCCTCCGCGCCGGGGGCCGGGGCCGCGGGGGAGGCGCAGGCCGGGAAGTCCGCCGGGGAGGCGAAGGCCGCGAAGCCCGAGAAGCCCGCGCAGGGCAGGAGGAAGAAGGGGAGCGGGGCGGAGCCGAAGCCCGCCGAGCCGGGGCCCGCAGCGCCGGGGCCCGTCGCGACGCCCCCGGCCGAGCCGGTCCGCGACCCGGCCGCCTGGGTGCGGCCCGCACCGGAGCCCGTCGAACCCGTCCCGGTGCCGGACAACGACCCGCTGGTGGGCGCCTTCACCCTCGCCTACGCGGGCCTGCCCGCCGCGCAGGCGAGGATGCTGCGCGCACTCACCCTGGCCCCCGCCCAGTGCGCGGACCTGCGCACCGCCTCCGCGCTGGTCGGCTGCCCGGCCCCGGAGGCCGCCGGGACGCTGGCCGCGCTCGCCGAGCGGGAGCTGCTCACCGAGGAGCCGCCGGCCGCGGACGGCACCGCCCGCTACCGCGTCCCGGGCCGGCTGCACCCCCGGCTGGTCCGGCTGCGCGAGCGGGAGGACCGTCCCGCCGAGGTCGAGCTGGCCCGGGCCCGGCTGCTGGAGCGGATGGTGCGGCTCACCGAGTCGGCCCGGGCGCTGCTGGACCCCGCCGGAGGCCCGGGCCCCGACCCGCTGCCCGGCCCGCTGCGGCTGACGTCCGCCGCGCACGCCCGGCAGTGGCTGCTCGGTGAGCGCGACCCGCTGCTCGGCGCGGTCGCCGACGCGATCGGCCAGGGCGACCTCGACGGCTCGGCCGGCCGGCTGGTCACCGCCCTGCTCCGGGCGCTGCCGCTGACCGGCGCCGCCGCCCCGGCCGACCTCTACCGGCTGCACGAGCTGGTGCTGACGGTGGCCGAGCGGCACGGCCGTCCGCGCCGGGCCTCCGCCGCGCTGCTCAACCTGGGGGACCTGCAGGCCGCCGCGGGCCGCTGGGAGCAGGCCTCCGGCCACTACCGGGCCGCCCTGGAGCACGCCAGGAGCGCCGACGACGAGGCGCTCTGTGCCCGGGCGCTGGAGGGCGCGGCGGGCTGCCACCGGGCGCTCGGCGACGCGGTGCGCGCCGCCGACTGGTACGGCCGGGCGCTGGGCCTGCGGCAGTCGATGGGGGACCACGCCGCCGAGGCCCGGCTGCTGGCCAGGGTCGCCGAGGCGCACACCGCCCAGCGCCGGTTCGAGGAGGCCGAGCGGGAGTACCGGGCGTCCCTCGCGGTGCTGCGCAGGCTCGGCGACGAGCACGGCCGGGAGGCCGTCGCCACCGCCCTCGCGGAGCTGCGCGAACGCGTCTCCGCAGGGTGGTAGCGGGCGGTTCGGGAGTATTGTCGAAGGTGCCCGGTCGGTGCTGCTTTGGCAGGAAGATCGCGAGGGAAGCCTACGAACTTGCCAATGCATCCGGCAGATTTATTCACATTGGAAGGCTGACAGGCCGCCTGGGCTTCATTACACTCGACTCAGCGCGCAGCAATCCGTGCCCCGGTGTCGTCCGGAGGCTTCCCCCGTGCGCGTCGCCCGCCGGTCTTCTCCGGTAGGGACCCCCATGGCAAGAGGACGTGTTTAGCCGTGAAGGTCGGCATCCCCCGCGAGGTCAAGAACCACGAGTACCGCGTGGCCATCACGCCTGCCGGTGTGCATGAGCTGGTCCGCAACGGACACGAGGTCTACATCGAGGACAACGCCGGTGTCGGCTCCTCGATCCCGAACGAGGAGTACGTGGCCGCGGGTGCCACCATCCTCCCCACCGCCGACGAGGTGTGGGCCACCGCCGACCTGGTGCTGAAGGTCAAGGAGCCCATCGCGGAGGAGTACCACCGCCTGCGCAAGGGCCAGACGCTCTTCACCTACCTCCACCTGGCGGCCGACCGGCCCGGCACCGACGCGCTGCTCGCCTCCGGCACCACCGCCATCGCGTACGAGACCGTGCAGCTCGCCAACGGCGGCCTGCCGCTGCTCGCCCCGATGTCCGAGGTCGCGGGCCGCCTGGCCCCGCAGGTCGGCTCGTACCACCTGATGCGTCCGGCCGGCGGCCGCGGCACCCTGCCCGGCGGCGTGCCCGGCACCCACCCGGCCAAGGCCGTCGTCATCGGCGGTGGCGTCTCCGGCTGGCACGCGGCCACCATCGCCATCGGCATGGGCTACGACGTGACCCTGCTGGACCGCGACATCAACAAGCTGCGCGAGGCCGACAAGATCTTCGGCACGAAGATCAAGGCCATCATGTCCAACGCCTTCGAGCTGGAGAAGGCCGTCGTCGAGGCCGACCTGGTCATCGGCGCCGTGCTGATCCCGGGCGCCAAGGCCCCGAAGCTCGTCACCAACGAGCTGGTCTCCCGCATGAAGCCGGGCTCGGTGCTCGTCGACATCGCCATCGACCAGGGCGGCTGCTTCGAGGACTCGCACGCCACCACGCACGCCGACCCGACCTTCCAGGTCCACAACTCGGTGTTCTACTGCGTGGCCAACATGCCGGGCGCCGTCCCGAACACCTCCACCTACGCGCTGACCAACGCGACGCTGCCGTACGTCGTCGAGCTGGCCAACCGCGGTTGGAAGGAGGCGCTGCGCCGCGACGCCGCGCTGGCCAAGGGTCTGAACGTGCACGAGGGCCAGATCACCTTCGCCGCCGTCGCCGAGGCCTTCGGCCTGGAGTCGGTGACCCTGGAGTCCGTCCTCGCCTGAGTGTGACGTGTGTTGCCCCCGGCCCGGTGCTCTCCGGGCCGGGGGCTTCGCCGTGCCCGTGCACGGGGGGTCACCGGGGGGCCGGGGCCGTCGTGTGAACGAGGGGTGAATCCGGTGGTGACATCGGGAGTGGCGGGGGCGGGTCGCTCTGTCGTCAATTTCCGTCGGTCGTGTCACCCGACCCCGGGAACCCCGGAGTCACGGGCCCTCGCGTCCCTTGACAGAGGGCCGCCCGATCGTCGACACATCCTGCCCACTACCGTGGATTGTGTTGCTGCGAACGCCTTGAACGGCCTAGAGTCGCAAACCGTCGGCATGCTGCCACGCTGACGAATCGACATAGAGTCCTGGATGCCCAAGGAGGTAAGACGACTTGTGAATGAGTCGACATTTGCTCCCGGGGGTGGTCAGCCAGGACTGGCGGCGCACACCGCCGGCCAGCCGAGTGAGGAGTCCGGGGCCAGGCAGCCCTCCGTGGGCTCGGCCGAGGTCGGCTCGGTCGCTCTCCGTACTTTCGAAGCACGCCAGAACACAGCACAGGTGACCACGGTGACCGACTACGACGCCGAACTGCCGGCCCACGGCCTGGCCTACGGCGAGTTCGCCTACGGCGCCTACGACGACCCCGACGCCGAGTACGAGCCGGACCCGGAGTACGCGGCCACGCTCGCCCCCGACGCCGCCCGCCAGCGCCGCGAGCGGATCGGCCCGACCGGTCGCCCCCAGCCCTACTTCCCGATCCCCGCGCCGGTGGCCGAGCACGGCCCCGCGCAGATCATCGCGATGTGCAACCAGAAGGGCGGCGTCGGCAAGACCACGTCGACCATCAACCTGGGCGCGGCGCTCGCCGAGTACGGCCGCCGCGTGCTGCTCGTCGACTTCGACCCGCAGGGCGCCCTCTCCGTCGGCCTCGGCGTCAACCCGATGGAACTCGACGTCACCGTCTACAACCTGCTGATGGAGCGCGGGCTGACGGCCGACGAGGTACTGCTGAAGACGGCCGTGCCGGGCATGGACCTGCTGCCGTCCAACATCGACCTCTCCGCCGCCGAGGTGCAGTTGGTCAGCGAGGTGGCCCGGGAGTCCGCGCTGGCGCGCGCCCTGAAGCCGCTGCTGCCCGACTACGACTACGTCATCATCGACTGCCAGCCCTCGCTGGGCCTGCTGACGGTCAACGCGCTGACGGCCGCTCACAGCGTCATCGTCCCGCTGGAGTGCGAGTTCTTCGCGCTGCGCGGCGTCGCGCTGCTCACCGAGACCATCGAGAAGGTCTGCGAGCGGCTCAACCCCGAGCTGCGGCTGGACGGCATCCTCGCCACCATGTACGACTCGCGCACCGTGCACAGCCGCGAGGTGCTGGCGCGGGTCGTCGAGGCGTTCGGCGACCACGTCTTCCACACCGTCATCGGGCGGACCGTGCGCTTCCCGGAGACGACCGTCGCCGGCGAACCGATCACGACGTACGCGACCAACTCGGTCGGTGCCGCCGCCTACCGCCAGCTCGCCAGGGAGGTGCTCGACCGGTGCCGCCCCGCCGAGTGAGTCTCCCGGGTGCCGACGAGCTGTTCCGAACCACCGGTGGGATGGCGCTGTCGCCGTCCCTCGCGTCGCGTTCGGCCGCCGAGGCGCCCAGACCGGAGACCGCGCGGGCGGTCAACGGCGTCGGTGACGCGGACGGCGCCGGGGGCGTCGACGGCGCCGGCGCCACCGGCTCCGCCGCCGGCGGCGAGGGCCCGGAGCACACCGAGGGCGGCGCCGGGGCGGGCGGGGACCAGGCCGGGGCCGGGCGCGTGCCGCGCCGCGCTCCCGGCGTACCGGGAGCGGCCACCGTGCCCGCCCCCGCACAGCCGGGCGGCGCCACGACGGCCGCCGCCAAGGCCGCCCAGGGCGGCCGCGCCACGGCCCCGGCGCCGCGTCAGCACGCCGGTGCGGCCGAGGACCAGACGGGTGCCGGGCGGCCCCGTCCGCGGGGCCGTGCCCCGCGCCGCCCGAGCGGGCGCGAGCGGCACGACGAGAAGATCACCGTGTACGTGTCCGCCGAGGAGCTGATGGACCTCGAGCACGCCCGGCTGGTGCTCCGCGGTGAGCACGGCCTGGCGGTGGACCGCGGCCGGATCGTCCGGGAGGCCATCGCGGTGGTGCTGGCGGACCTGGAGCAGCGCGGCGAGGCGAGCATCCTGGTGCGGCGGCTGCGCGGGCGCTGAGCAGGCACTCCGGGGCCGCGGGGGGTCCGGGGTCGTTCGGTGCGGCGCGGTGCGGCGTGCGCGGTGCGCCGCGGTGGATCGGGCCGGGGTGGCCCGGCGTGTCGATGGGCCCCGGTGCGGGGCGGGCGGCGCGGGCGGGCGAAGATGGACCGTCATGCCGAGTACGCCCGAGAGCCCCGTCGTCGACCGGACCGCCGCTGGAGCGGCCGGGCCGGATGCGCCGCAGGGCGGGCCGCAGGGCGGCTTCCGGGTCCGGCTGGACAATTTCGAGGGCCCGTTCGACCTGCTGCTGAGCCTGATCGCCAAACATCGGATGGACGTCACCGAGATCGCGCTGGCGACGGTCACCGACGAGTTCATGGCGTACATCCGCGCGATGGGGCCGGACTGGGACCTCGACGCGGCGACCGAGTTCCTGGTCGTCGCCGCCACCCTCCTCGACCTCAAGGCGGCCCGGCTGCTGCCCGCCGCCGAGGTCGAGGACGAGGAGGACCTCGCCCTGCTGGAGGCGCGCGACCTGCTCTTCGCCCGGCTGCTCCAGTACCGGGCCTACAAGCGGGCGGCGGCGCTGTTCGGCGAGCGCTGGGCCACCGAACTGCTGCGGCGGCCGCGCACCGTCGGCCTGGAGCCGCGGCACGCCGAACTGCTGCCCGAGGTCGTGATCAGCGTCGGCGCCGAGCGCCTGGCGCAGCTCGCCGCCCGGGCGATGGCGCCGAAGCCCGAGCCGGTCGTCTACGTCGACCACATCCACACTCCGCCGGTCAGCGTGCGCGAGCAGGCGGGCCTGGTGGCCGGGCTGCTGACCGAGCTGGGCGAGGCGACCTTCCAGCGGCTGGTGGCCGACGCCCCGGACACCATGGTGGTGGTCGCCCGGTTCCTGGCGCTGCTGGAGCTGTACCGGGAGCGGGCGCTCGCCTTCGAGCAGCCGGACGCGCTCGGCGAGCTGGTGGTGCGGTGGGTGGCGCAGGCGGACCGGGGCGCGGTCGAGGTGACGGACGAGTTCGACCGGCCGGCGGGCGAGGCCGCGGCGCGGGCGGCGAAGGGCGAGGAGGACGGGCGATGACGGCCGGGAACGGCGGCGCGGGCGGCGGACGGCCGGCCCGGCGGACGCTCGGGCTGCCGGGGCAGCCGCGCGCCGGGGAGTGGCTGGAGCCGGTGCCCGGCGTGCTGGGCGAGGCGGAGCCGGGGGCGGTGCCGGGGGCGGTCGCGGTGCCGGAGACGGTGCCGGAGGCGGTCGTGGTGCCGGAGGCGGTGCCGGTCGCGGAGCCGCAGCCGGTCGCGGAGCCGGTGCCGGAGGCGGACGGCGGTCCCGGGCTGCGGGCCGAGCTGGAGGCGATCCTGATGGTCGTCGACGAGCCGGCCGCCGAGGCCCACCTGGCGTCGGTGCTGGAGCGGCCGTGCGCGGAGGTGGCCGCGGCGCTGCGCGAGCTGTCCGCCGAGTACACCGCCCAGGGGCGGGGTTTCGACCTGCGACTGGTCGCCGGCGGCTGGCGGTTCTACAGCCGCGCCGCCTGCGCGCCGGCCGTCGACCGCTTCGTCCTGGACGGCCAGCAGGCCCGGCTGACCCAGGCGGCGCTGGAGACCCTGGCGGTGGTCGCCTACCGGCAGCCGGTGTCCAGATCGCGGGTCTCGGCCGTCCGCGGTGTGAACTGTGACGGCGTGATGCGTACCCTGGTACAGCGAGGACTGGTGGAAGAGGCCGGATCCGAGCCCGAAACAGGTGCGATCCTGTATCGGACGACGAACTACTTCCTGGAACGGATGGGGCTCCGCGGCCTGGACGAGCTGCCGGAGCTCGCTCCCTTCCTGCCCGAGGTCGACGACGTGGAAGCGGAGTCCCTGGAGGGCACGATGATCGCGGAGGCGGTCGCCGCCGCTGCCGCTGAGGCCGCGGACGGCAGTGGCGAGGCCGGTCGGGCTGCGCCTGATCGGTAGGGGGCGGTGAGGTCGGCCGAAACGACCGCACAGCCCAGACGGTAACGACGTACGGACACTTTGATGCGTAGCAGTGGCAACGGCAGGAACAGCAGCGGCGGCGGCAGCGGTCGCGGCGGACAGGGCGGGGGCGGCCGGGGCGGCTCCTACGGGGGCGGCTCGGACCGCGGCGGCTCCGGAGGGCGCGGGGGTTCGTACGGCGGCGGGTCCGGCGGGTCCGGCGGCGGCCGGGGCGGCTCGGCCCCGCGTGGTGGCTCGGGCTCGGGCTCGTACGGCGGCTCGGCTCCGCGTGGCGGCTCGGGCTCGTACGGCCGCGACGACCGGCGTGGCGGCTCGGCCCCCCGTGGTGGCTCGGGCTCGTACGGCCGCGACGACCGGCGCGACAGCCGTCGGGACGACCGCCGCGACGACCGGCGCTACCCGGACCGCCCGCTGCGGCCCGAGGAGCGCAGGTACGACCGCCCCGAGTACGGCGGCGGCCCCAACGCCACCCCGGCCCGCGGCGGCTTCGCCGGGCGCCGGCCCGGCCCGGCCCCGCGGCCGCGCCGCGAGGGCCAGGGCGCCCCGGGCGACCCGCGCCGCCAGCCGCAGCGTTCGCGCGAGCTGCAGGCCCGGATCGAGGACGCGGTGCTGGCCCGGCACGACAAGCCGGCCGTGAAGCTGCCGAAGACCTTCGGCGAGCCCGAGGGCGAGCGGCTGCAGAAGGTGCTGGCCCGGGCCGGCATCGGCAGCCGCCGCGCCTGCGAGGAGCTGATCGAGCAGGGCCGGGTCGAGGTCAACGGCAAGCGGGTCACCGAGCAGGGCAAGCGGGTCGACCCGCAGAAGGACGAGATCAAGGTGGACGGCCTGACCGTCGCCACCCAGTCCTACCTGTTCTTCGCGCTGAACAAGCCGGCCGGCGTGGTCTCCACCATGGAGGACCCGGACGGCCGCCAGTGCCTCGGCGACTACGTGACCAACCGCGAGACCCGGCTCTTCCACGTCGGCCGCCTGGACACCGAGACCGAGGGCATCATCCTGCTCACCAACCACGGCGAGCTGGCCCACCGCCTCACCCACCCCCGGTACGGCGTGACCAAGACCTACCTGGCCGCCATCCAGGGGCCGATCCCGCGCGACCTGGGCAAGCAGCTCGCCAAGGGCATCGAGCTGGAGGACGGCTACGCCCGCGCCGACAGCTTCAAGGTCGTCTCGAACGTCGGCAAGAACTACCTGGTCGAGGTGACCCTGCACGAGGGCCGCAAGCACATCGTCCGCCGGATGCTGGCGGAGGCGGGCTTCCCGGTCGAGAAGCTGGTGCGCACCCACTTCGGTCCGATCGCGCTCGGCGACCAGAAGTCCGGCTGGCTGCGCCGGCTGACCAACCCCGAGGTCGGCCAGCTGATGCGCGAGGTCGGGCTGTAACAGCCGCCCCGCAGGGCCTCCCCGTCGTTCGGCGGGGAGGCCCTGCGTCGTTCGGCGGATCCCGCTGTGAAGCGGGCCGCATCGGCGGTGATCACCTTGTCAGCCCGATGATCCGTGGCCGAGGATTGCCACCTGACCACGACCCGCCCGGTGGCGGGACTGCGCCACCCGGCGCGGGGCGAGAGGCGAACGGGGAGCGACGCCGTGTCCGATGCACCACTCAGCGCTCTGGGACTGGCCGGACCGGACGGGCGGGTCTACGCGGCGCTGGTGGCCAACCCGCAGTCGACGGCCGAGGACCTCGCCGCGCTCTGCGACCTGACCGTCCAGCAGAGCCTGCGGGCCCTGGACCGGCTCGCCCAGCAGGGCATGGCCACCCGGGCCCCGGTGGACCGGCAGCGGTTCCTGCCGGTCGCCCCGGACGTCGCCATCGGCACGCTGATCGGCCACCGGGAATCCGAGCTGCGGCACGCCCGGGCCGAGATGCACCGGCTGATGGACGCCTTCCGGGAGGCCTCGCGCTACACCGACCCGGCGCACTCGGTCGAGGTGCTGACCGGCGGCGAGGCGATCGCCCAGCGGCTGGAGCACATCACCGGGACCAGCCAGTACCAGATCCGCGGCTTCGACTGCCCGCCCTACATCCAGGACCCGGTGGCCAACATCCCGCTCCAGCGCCGGCGGCTGAAGGAGGGCGTGCGGTTCCGGACCGTCTACGACCGGGAGGCGGTGGCCTGGCCGGGCCGGCTGGAGAAGAACATCCTGGTCGGGGTCGCCGACGGCGAGGAGGCCCGGGTCCGGCCGGTGCTCCCCATGAAGATGGTCATGTCGGACGACCGGATGGCGATCATCCCGATCAGCGTCGGCGACAGCGTCCTCGACGCCGCCTACGTCATCCACCCCTCGGCGCTGCTCCAGGCGCTGGACACGCTGTTCGAGGCCGAGTGGGAGCGCGCCGTCCAGCTGCAGGCCGCGATCGGCGCGGCGGACGGGGTGCTGGAGCCGGAGGCCGACCACCGCAAGCTGCTCGGGCTGCTGGCGGCCGGCCTCACCGACGAGTCGATCGCCCGCTCGCTCGGCTGGAGCGCCCGGACCACCCAGCGACGCCTCCAGTCGCTGATGCGCGAGCTCGGCGCCACCACCCGCTTCCAGGCGGGCATGGCGGCCCGGGAGCGGGGCTGGCTGTAGGGCGTGTCCGACACGCCCTGGGTGCCGCCGGTGGCGTGTCCGACACCCTGGGTGCCGCCGGGCCGGTGTGCCGGGCGTCAGCTCCAGGGGGAGAGCGCCGCCCAGCGGCCGTCCGGGCCGCGCTCGACCTTCTCCAGGCCGACCACCGCCGTGCGGTTCAGCCGGCCGTAGATGTGCGGGAACAGCACACCGGGGGTGGCCCCGGGCGGCGGTGCGCCGTGCGGGGCCTCCCACTTGACCATCGGTTCCACCAGCGACTCCTCGATCAGCAGCACCATCAGCGGTTCGCGGGCGTCGGCGAAGAAGGCGTTGGCCACGGCGAGCGCGGTCGGCTCGTCCGCCGAGCAGTGGATGAACCCGTCGGTGAGCAGCGAGGCGGTCGCGTACGGCCGGCCCGGGTCGGCCAGCCAGTCGTCCAGGGGGGCGAGGTGCAGGATCATGCTCCTGTTGTACCCGCTCCGGCCGGGCCCGGGCGGTCGCCCGGGCGGCGGTTCGCACGCCCGGGCCCGACCGGTGCTCAGAGGCCCGCGACCTTCCCGGAGGCGGAGATCTCGTACACCAGGGTGAGCGTGCGGCGGGCGCCCGGGCCGAGCGGGACGTCCCAGCGGACGATGCCCTCCGCGTCGAAGGCGTCCGGCGCGGGCGAGCACTCCTCCTTGCGCAGCCGCACCTCCACCGCCGACACCTCGGAGACCGGCACCCGCTCGCGCACCGCGACCAGCTGCTCGTCCCGCTCCTCCGGTCCGGAGAACCGCGACAGGTGCAGCCGCACCGTGCGGGTGGTCACCGACCGCTGGCTCAGAGCGGCCGTCGAACGGCGCTCGTCGGTCTCGCGCACCACCCGGTAGCCGTCCGAGCTGCCGAAGGACAGCTCGACGTCGGCGCCCGGCGCCGTGAACGGCAGCCGTCCGCGGCCGGTGAAGCCGCTGCCGCGGACCAGCTCGACCGGCCCGGCGAGCAGCGGGTGCCCGGCCGTGTTGCGGAACCGGACCACCTGGGTGACCAGCGGCGACAGCTCCGGCGCGCAGGCGTACTCGCTGTGCGCCGGTCCTTCGGAGGAGCCCAGCGGGATCCGGTGCGCCCGCCCGTCGGAGGGCACGGTGGCCGGCGCCGGGGCGGTCAGCACCCGCACCTCGCCGCCGTCGTCCACACCCGGCAGCACGCCGTCCGGGCGGAGTTCGGAGATGGTCTCCTCGCGCAGCTCCACCTCGACGGTGCGCCGTTCCTCGGCGGTGCGCTCGCGCAGCGTCAGCACGTCCTCGGCGAGCGCGGGCGGCTCGGTGGCGAGCGCGGAGCGGGCGGTGGAGAAGGTGAGCTCGGCGCCGGTCCACGGCTCGCCGGTGCGCTGCCAGACCACCGCCTCGGAGTCCAGGCGCAGCACGCCCTCGGCCAGCGTGGCCCGGTAGGACGGCCGCCACAGGGCGCAGGGCACCAGGTGGTGCACGGTCAGCCGGGCGGGCCCGGCCTCCCGGGCGTCGACGGTCAGGTCGAGGTGGGCGACCAGTTCGGCGGGCTGCTCCTCGGCCTCCGCTGCGGCGGAGAACGCCGCGGTGCGCTCCCGCTCCAGTGCGCGCAGCCGGGAGCGGGCGGCGCGCAGCTCCTCGCCGGCACGCTCGCGCCCGGCGTCGACCCGGTCCAGCTCGCGGTGCCAGCGGACGCGTTCGACCTCGCCGACGCCGGCGCCCTCGCCGACCTCGCGCAGCAGGTCGGCGGAGAGCTGGGCGAGCAGCGCCAGCCGGGCCTCCAGCCGGTCGGCGAGCTGCTCCTCGGCGCGGCGGCGCTCGTTCAGCGCGTGCAGCCGGTGGCGCAGCTCGGAGTCCTCCGGGCCGGGCGGCAGCGGGGCGCGCGGTGTCCAGAGGCGGGTGATCCGGGCGTCCAGGACGCGCACGCCCGCGGTGCCGGACTCGGCGCGCAGGGTGCGGTCGACGGCGAGCGCGGTGAGCGGGCCCAGCCGCAGCCGCTGGACGCCGGCGGCCAGCTCGGCGGTGGCGGTGCGTTCGACCTGGGCGCGGTCCTCCAGACAGGTGACGGCGGTGACGGGCAGCGGCGTCGCGGGCCCCGGGGGGACGGGGAGGGGGGTGACGGTCACGTTCAGTTCCTCCGGTTTCCGCCGACGATGGCCTTTCCGGCCGGGATCCTGATCTGGTAGCCGGCGTCCAGCTCGGCCCGGCCGCCCGGTGGCAGCTCGACCCGCCGGAGCCGGGTGCTGGGCGGACACTCGGTGGACGGTTCGTCGGGCGCGTGCCAGCCGGGGCGTTCCTCGATCCGGATGTCGGCGTCGGAGCTGACCGGCACCCGTTCGCGGACCTCGACGGTGACCGGGCGGCCGAGCCGGTTGGCCAGTTCGACGTGCACCCGGTGGTCGAGCACGGTGCTGCTGTTCAGCATGCCCGCGGTGGACTCGCGCAGCTCGGTACGGCGCGTCACCTCGACCGACTCGGCGACACCGATGCCCAGTCGGCGCACACCGCCGGGGGCGAGGGTGGGCAGGGCGGCGGTGAGCAGGAACCGGTCGTCGACGCTCACCTCGACTGGTCCGGCGAGCACGGCCTGCGCGGTGCCGTTGGCGATCACCAGGGTGGCGTAGACCCGCTCCTCGACCGCGGGCACGGTGACGTACTCGGGGCTCACGCGTACCGGGATCTCGCCGATGGTGACGGTGTGCCAGGTGGCGTCGGAGGGGAGGTCGGCGGGCGCGGCGGCGTCGAAGCGGTGGTCGAAGGAGCCGGCCGAGACGCGCGGCGGCACGGCGTGGTGCGGCAGCGGGAGGTGCGGCAGTCCGGGGGCCGGGCGGCCGGTAGCGCGCTGCGCGGCCGGGGGGTGCAGGGTGCCGCGCCGGTCGGCGGGGGCGTCCGGGGCGGAGAGTTCCAGCGCGGGGTAGTCGAGCAGCTGTTCGTCCGGGACCGGCGGGCCGGGCGGGGGCGTGAGCGGGGCGGGGGCGTCGAGCTCGGCGAAGGCCGCAGTGTCGAGGCCCCGGGCGGCGCCGCCGGGGGCGGGCGGGGGCGCGCCGTAGGCGGCGAAGGCGACCGGCTCGGCCTGCCCGTACGGGCCGCCCGGGCCGCCTGGCCCGCCCGGCTCGATCGATTCAGTCGGCTCGTCGGCGGAGCGCAGGCCGCCGGTGCGGGCCCGGGCGCGGGCGGAGAGCCGGGGCTCGGCGGCGAACGCGCCGCCGGCGGCTCCGGCGGCTCCGGCGGCCACGGGTCGCAGCGGCAGCGGGCGGGGACCCGCCGCGTCGTAGCCGGTGAACAGGTCGGCCAGGCCGGCCGGGGGCTCGCGCCAGCCGGAGGGCGGCGGGGCCGGCTGGCTGCGGCCGATCCGCAGCGAGCGCAGCTTGGGCAGGTCGGTGCGGCGGTCGAGGTCGGCGGTGGAGAGGGCGAGGCGGACGCCGGTCCAGTCCTCGCCGGTCTGCTGGGCGACCGAGGCGCGCAGCAGGAGGTGGCCGGTGTCGGCGCCCTGGCGGTAGGAGAGCCGGTAGGAGGGCACCCAGCGGGCGGCCTGGACGGTGTACTCCAGTTCGATGTCCAGCTCGGTGCCCAACTCGGCGGGGGCGTCCTCGGGAGCGGCGGTGGTGAGGGTGAGCAGGGCGGTCGTCGTGGTCTCGACGGGCTCGTGCCACTCGTCGGGGGACAGCCGGGCGACCTGCTCGACGAGCACCTGGATCTCGTGGTCGGCGAGTTCGATCTCGCGGTCGAGCCGTCCGGCGCGCTCCTGGAGGGCGGTGAGGCGCTCGTCGACGAACTCGGCCAGCTCCAGCCAGGCGTCGGCGGGTGTGCGGCGCAGTGGTTCGTCGCGGCGGCGGGGCGGCGGGACGGCGCGCAGCGCGGTGGTCTCGGCGATGGCGGCGAGGACCTGTCGGCGCTGCTCCCGCAGGGCCGCGCCGTGTTCGTCGGCGGCTTCCAACCGGTGGTGCAGCTCGGGCAGTTCGGAGGGTTCGCGGAGTTCGGCGACGGCCTCCAGTCGGGCCTCGGTGACGGCGGTGCCGGCCGGGCCGGCGAGGACCCGGGCGCGCAGCGAGCGTTCGTCGAACCCCTCGGGCAGGCCGGTCAGCCGCAGCCGTCCGCCCGGAGGCAGGGCCGCCCGGGCCCGGCGGCGGCAGACCGCGCCGACGGCGTGGACGACCACGGAGTCCAGCACCGAGGGGACGGCGGGGACGGCGGTGCTGTCGGTGTTGTTGGTGTTGTCGTCGTCGTGCGGTCGATGCTGGTCGCTGCTGTGTCGATCGTTCACCCGGCCAACCCCTTCGTCGCGTACCGTCGGCGGCCCATCCTGCCGTGCGGCGTCGCCCGCGTCGCCGGTTTTCCACCGTGCGCGGCGTGCGGGCGGCGCGGCGGGCGCCCGGTGGCGCGGGCCGCGTGAGGGGGGACGGCCGGGGGCGTTGGTGCGGTTGCGGCACGGGCGGTGGCGGGGATGGGGGAGGATGGGGGCGACCCGTTCCACGCCCCGCAGTCGCCGCGTTCCGCGCAGTTCCGTGAGGAGATCCACCCCGCCATGCGCACAGCCGCCGTCGTCGGTACCGGACTCATCGGCACCTCCGCCGCGCTCGCCCTCACCGGACGGGGCCTGACCGTCCATCTGGAGGACGCGGACCCGGACGCCGCCCGCACCGCCGCCTCGCTGGGGGCCGGGACCACCGAGCCCGCGGACGGGCCGGTCGACCTCGCGATCATCGCCGTGCCGCCCGCGCTGGTCGGCAAGGTGCTCGCCGACTGCCAGCGTCGCGGCCTGGCCCGCTGCTACACCGACGTCGCCAGCGTGAAGGCCGGCCCGCGTGCCGAGGTCGCCGCGCTCGGCTGCGACACCACCCACTACATCGGCAGCCACCCGATGGCCGGGCGGGAGCGGTCCGGCCCGCTGGCCGCGCGTGCGGACCTCTTCGAGGGCCGGCCGTGGGTGCTCACCCCCACCACCGACACCGACACCGAGACGCTGAACGCCGTCCTGGAACTGGTCGCGCTCTGCGGTGCCGTGCCGATCGTCATGGACGCCGCGGCACACGACCGTGCCGTCGCCCTGGTCTCGCACGCGCCCCAACTGGTCTCCTCGCTGGTCGCCGCCCGGCTGGAGAACGCCGACGAGACCGCCATAAGGCTCTCCGGCCAGGGCGTGCGGGACGTGACCCGGATCGCCGCCTCCAACCCCGCGATGTGGGTCGACATCCTCTCCGCCAACGCCGGCGCGGTCGCCGACGTGCTGGAGGAGGTGGCCACCGACCTCGGCGAGACCGTCGCCGCGCTGCGCGCCCTGCAGGCCGCCGAGGAGGCCGAGCGGCGGGGCGGCGTGGCGGGCATCGAGGCGGTCATGCGGCGCGGGAACACCGGCCAGGCCCGGATCCCCGGCAAGCACGGCGCCCCGCCCACCGGGTACGAGACGGTCGCCGTGGTCCTCGGGGACCAGCCCGGCGAGCTGGGCCGGCTGTTCGGTGAGGTCGGCGCGGCGGGCGTGAACATCGAGGACGTCGTCATCGAGCACTCCACCGGGCAGCAGGTGGGCTTCGTCCAGCTGTCGGTGGCGCCGACGGCGGTGCGGTCGCTGACGGCGGCGCTGCGGGCGAGCGGGTGGAGCGTCCGGGACTGAGTTCTCGGGTCTGGTGGTGTGCGCGCTGTTCTAGCGGTGCTCGTGGTTCTGGCGATGCTCGCTTTCGTGGCGGTGTCGGCACGGTGTCGGCAGGGTGCTCGCTGTCCTAGCGGTGCTCGCAGTGCTTCACGGTGATCTCAGTGCGTCGCGGTGCTCTCAGTGCTTCAGGGCGCTCCCGCGAGAGGGGTGGGTCCGGTGAGGATGCAGCCGGCCGGTTACCGGCGGGGCCGGGCGGGTCGGCGGTCCATTAACCTTGGAGGGACCATCCCCGGCTTCCCCGCAGTTCGGGTTGCCATGCTCAGAGATCAGAGAGAGGTTCGCGCCGTGGACACTGCCGACCGAGCGCACGCCCCGGTCGTCGTCGCCATCGACGGACCCTCCGGCTCCGGCAAGTCGACCGTCTCCCGGGCGGTCGCCGCCCGGCTGGGCCTGAGCTTCCTGGACACCGGTGCCATGTACCGGGCGATGACCTGGTGGATGCTGGCCAACGACGTCGACGTGAACGACCCGGAGGCGGTGGCCGTCGCGTGCGGCAAGCCGGTCATCGTGTCCGGCACGGACGCGGACGGCCCGACCATCACCGTCGACGGCCGGGACGTCGCCGCCCCGATCCGCGGCCCCGAGGTGACCGCCCACGTCAGCGCGGTCGCCGCGGTGCCGGCGGTGCGGGTCCGGCTGGTCGAGCTGCAGCGCGGCTGCGCCCGGGTCGCCGAGCGCGGCATCGTCGCCGAGGGCCGGGACATGGGGAGTGTGGTGTTCCCGGACGCCACCGTCAAGATCTTCCTGACCGCCTCGGAGGCGGCCCGCGCCGAGCGCCGGGCCGCCGAGCTGCGGGCCAAGGGCGTGGACGAGGCGACCATCGTCGCGATGGCCGCCGACCTCGCGCGCCGGGACGCGGCGGACTCCTCGCGGGCGACCGCCCCGCTGACCCAGGCCGCGGACGCGGTCCTGGTGGACACCAGCGCGCTCAGTCTGGAGCAGGTGATCGACCGGATCACCACGCTGGTGGCTGAGCGGGCGGGGGCCGCGCTCTCGGCCGCCTGAGGACGGAACGGGGACGGCTGAGGCCACTGAGAACGGCCGAGGACGCCTGAGAACCGTCAGCCGGCCGATCATCCGATGAACGGGGTGCCATGGTGGCACCCGGAACCATTCGCGCTGCCCCGGAGGGGCAGGTACGCACGGCACGCCCCTGGGAAGGGCCGGGCCGGGAAACGGACAGTACGAACATGACCGCAGAGCACTCCACCGCCGGCCACGGCGAGCTGGACGCCTCCGAGTACGCCGAGTTCATGGCGCTCGCCGCCGAGGAGGGCTTCGACCTCGACGACGTCGACGGCCTCGGCGACGGCAGCCACGCCCCGCTGCCGGTGCTGGCCGTCGTCGGCCGCCCGAACGTCGGCAAGTCGACCCTGGTGAACCGCATCATCGGCCGCCGCGAGGCCGTCGTCGAGGACAAGCCGGGCGTCACCCGCGACCGCGTCACCTACGAGGCCACCTGGAACGGCCGCCGCTTCAAGGTCGTCGACACCGGCGGCTGGGAGATCGACGTCCTCGGCATCGACGCCATGGTCGCCGCCCAGGCCGAGCTGGGCATCGAGCAGGCCGACGCGGTCCTGTTCGTCGTCGACGCCACCGTCGGTGCCACCGACACCGACGAGGCCCTGATCAAGATCATCCGCCGGGCCGGCAAGCCGACCGTGCTCTGCGCCAACAAGGTCGACGGCCCGTCCACCGAGGCCGAGGCCGCCTACCTCTGGTCGCTCGGCCTCGGCGAGCCCTACCCCGTCTCCGCCCTGCACGGCCGCGGCTCCGGCGACCTGCTCGACGCCGTGATGGCCGCGCTGCCCGAGGCCCCGCCGCAGACCTTCGGCGACGCCGCCCCCGGCGGCCCGCGCCGCATCGCGCTGATCGGCCGGCCGAACGTCGGCAAGTCCAGCCTGCTCAACAAGGTCGCCGGCGAGGAGCGGGTGGTCGTCAACGAGCTGGCCGGCACCACCCGTGACCCGGTCGACGAGATGATCGAGCTCGGCGGCAAGACCTGGAAGTTCGTCGACACCGCCGGCATCCGCCGCCGGGTCCACCTGACCGCCGGCGCCGACTTCTACGCCTCGCTGCGCACCACCGCCGCGCTGGACAAGGCCGAGGTCGCGGTCGTCCTGGTGGACGCCAGCGAGACCCTCGCCGAGCAGGACACCCGGATCATCTCGATGGCCGTCGAGTCCGGGCGCGCCGTCGTCATCGCCTACAACAAGTGGGACCAGCTCGACGAGGAGCGCCGCTTCTACCTGGAGCGCGAGATCGAGCGCGACCTCGTCCAGGTGCAGTGGGCCCCCCGGGTCAACGTCTCGGCGAAGACCGGCCGGCACATGGAGAAGCTCGTCCCGGCGATCGAGACCGCGCTGGAGGGCTGGGAGACCCGCATCACGACCGCCCGGCTGAACGCCTTCCTGGGCGAGCTGGTGGCCGCTCACCCGCACCCGATCCGGGGCGGCAAGCAGCCGCGCATCCTGTTCGGCACCCAGGCGGGCATCCGTCCGCCGCGATTCGTCCTGTTCGCCTCGGGCTTCCTGGAGGCGGGCTACCGCCGGTTCATCGAGCGCCGGCTGCGCGAGGAGTTCGGCTTCGTCGGCACGCCGATCTCGATCTCGGTGCGCGTGCGGGAGAAGCGCAAGAAGAAGTAGGGCGCAGGAGCCAGAGGTGGACGGTGCGGAAGGGCCCCGTCGGCCGGTCTCGGGACCGGGCGGCGGGGCCCTTCCGCGTTGTGGGGGCGGGGTCAGCGGTGGTCGCCGCTGCGCCCCGGGGGGAGCGAGAGCAGGCTGCGGTGCCGGCCGCCGCTGTTCGTGCCCCGGCCGCCGGGGCCGAGGGCGGCGCCCACGGCCGGGGCGGGCGCGGGGACCGGAACCGTCACCGGGGCCGGCGCGGGGACCGGTGCGGCCACCGGCGGCGGGACGGGGCCGAGGTAGCCGGCGGCGACCCAGCCCTGGCCGGTGCCCGCCGGGGCGCCCGGCTGGGGCCCAGCCTGGCCACCCGGCGGCCGGCCGGGGGCGGGGGTGGCCTGGAAGCCGGTCGTGTACGGGCTCGCCGGGTGGCCGGCGGTGTGGCTCGCGTGGGCGGGGCCGTGGTCGTGCGGGTGGCTCGAGTGGCTCGGGTGTCCCGGGTGGGCGGCGCCGCCGGTGTGCGCGAAGGGCTGGTCCGGCTGCCCGGAGCGGTCGGGGCCGCCCGGCCGGCTGGGCATGAACTGCGGGATGCCGATCGCCTGGCCCGCGTAGGTGTGGAAGGACTGGTGCTGCGGCGGGTACGGGCGGGGGTCGGCGCGCGGGTCGGTGCGCGCCGGGGCGGTGTCCCGGACGGCGAAGCCGGTGAACGTCAGCTCCTCCTCGCCGGAGCGGTCGCCCGGCAGCGCGCGGAAGAGCCGGCGGTACTCGGAGTACAGCTCGTCGTAGATCGGCGTCGCCGAGTGCGGGTGCTCCGCGTCGTACGAGGGGCGCATGCCCGGGATCGCGCGGGAGGCGGTGGTGGACCGCCGGGAGGAGGCGGGGCCGTCGTAGCTGTACACGCAGGGCCCAACGAGTGAGGGCGCCCGGGGGATGCGGGTGCGGGGGCGAGGGCGGGCACGGCCGTGGCCGCGGGGCCGGCCGGAAGGCGGCCCCGCGGCGGAGGTGGGGCTCGCGGCCGGCCGGCTCGCGGCTCAGGTGCCGGCGAGCGGGAGGGAGGCGGCGACCACCTGGCCCAGCGCCACCGCCCGCTCCAGCGCCTGGCGCAGCAGGTCCTCGCGCGGCTGCCGGCCCACCGTCCCGGCCGGGACGGCGTACATGGTGACCTCGCCGAGCTGGTTGGCGGCGAACCGCCAGGCGTCGGTCACCTGGAGCGGCTGGTGGGCCTGCCACCAGCCGGTGCTGCCCCCGGCCGCCGCGGGCTGGAGGATCGCGTGCAGCTTGCCCATCGCGACCAGCACGGACCAGCCGGGCAGTTGGTCCGGCGTCTTGTCGAGGTCGGTGACCGGCTGGAAGCCCGCGTCCTGGAGCAGGTCGAGGAACTCGTCCTCGCCGGTGGTGTTGCCCGGTCGGCCGACCGGCCCGGTCGGCTCGACGACCAGGGAGGCGTGGCCGGCGTCGCCGTGCAGGACCAGCCCGCAGGTGATGCCGAGAATCGCGGCCTGGCCGGGCGCGCCGGGCCGAGCGGCGGCCGGGGCGGAGGCAGCGTCCGGCGCCGGTGCGGGGGCAGGGACGGGGGCCGGCACCGGAGGCTGCGGGTGGGTGGCGGCGGCGTCCGGTCCGGCCGCCGGGGCGTCCTGGGACTGGCTGATGCTGCGGACGGCGCCGGCCAGCTGCTCCTCGGAGACCGGGACCACCTGGGAGGGGATGCAGCGGGCGTGCGCGAAGGCCAGCACCGCCGTCTCCTCGCCGACGAACAGCACGGTGCTGGTGGGCTCCTGGAACGCGTCGCCGGGGGTGCGGCAGGAGGTGCACTCGTAGCTGTCGGGCGCGTGGGCGCCGCCGAGCAGGCGGTCGGCCTCGTCGTCGCCGATCTCGGAACGGACCTCGTCGCTGACGTCGAGCATGCGCGGCACTGGGTGTCTCCTCGGTGCGGTGTCGGGGGTCGAAAGGGGTGGGCAAAGGGCCGGGTCTGTTCGAGCCGGCGGCGGGTGCTGCCCGGCCGCCCTTTCCAACGGGCCCTTGTGGCAGGGGTCACGGGTGGGGGGCCGGGGTGACGGGAATTGCCTCGGATTCGATCGCGGAGGGTGCCGGTGGCATCGCAATGTGTCGATCTCGGTGGCGGGACTGCCGAAATGGAAGTGTGAGGTGAGCCACGGCCCGTGGATGTTTGATCTAGGAAAGGAGGCCTAAAACGGACATTTAGGGCATGAATGCCAGGAGGTTACCGTCGGTAATGCCCTGCTGAGCTGGGCAGACGCGAATGTGTTTGGCTCCCCGGCAGCCGACTCGTAGCTTCTTTGGCGGTGCAACGAGCACCACCCGGGTTCACCCCCGACGCACAGCCCGCCGGTTCGCCGGTGCCGGCCGTGCCCGCCGATGCGACCGCTCGAACAGGTCGCCGGTGCGTGGCGGGTGGCCAGGGGCGGCGCGGGACGTCCGACACGTCTCCGGCCGCCCGACGGACGCGGCGAGCGATTCCAGTCCTCTTCCAGGGCTTGGTTCCGCATGCCCGCCCGGGGCTGTCGAGAGGAACCCCATGACCTTCCGTAACGAGACCGCCGCTGCCACCACCGCCGCCACCAAGCGCAACCGCGTCCGGATGGCTGTCGTGGCGGGCGCCGCTGTCGCGGCCCTGCCGGTGGCCGGCCTCGTCACGGCCACCTCGGCCTCCGCCGCCTCCGTCTCGACCTGGGACGCCGTCGCCCAGTGCGAGAGCGGCGGCAACTGGGCCATCAACACCGGCAACGGTTTCTACGGCGGTCTGCAGTTCACCTCCAGCACCTGGGCCGCCTTCGGCGGCACCGCCTACGCCCCGCAGGCCAACCTGGCCACCAAGGCGCAGCAGATCTCGGTCGCCGAGAAGGTCCTCGCCTCGCAGGGCCCGGGCGCCTGGCCCGTCTGCTCCGTCAAGGCCGGTCTGACCAAGGGCGGCGCCCCGGCCGCGGTCGACACCTCCGCGTCGGCGACCACCGCCCCCGCCGCGAAGCCGGCCGCCCCGGCCGCCACCCCGAAGCCGGCCGCGCCGAAGGCCGCCGAGGCTCCGAAGGCCGCCCCGAAGGCCGCGGAGGCCCCCAAGGCCGTCGCCGCCCCGAAGGCTGCCGTCGCCCCGAAGGCCGCCGCCGCGCCGAAGGCCGACAACGCCGCGCCGTCGGGCAAGGGCTGGGCCGCGAAGGACGCCAAGCAGGCCAACGGCTCCTACACCGTCAAGGCCGGCGACACCCTGAGCACCATCGCCGCCGCGCAGGGCGTCGACTGGCACGACCTGTACAACCAGAACGCCAAGGTCATCGGTGCCAACCCGAACCTGATCTTCCCGGGCCAGACCCTCGCCGTCTGATCCGACCGGTTCATCGGCCGCCTTCCCGCCGCACCGCGGGGAGGCGGCCGTCGGCGTGCGGGCCGCTCCGGGGCCGGGGCGGTCGTCGGGCCCGGGCGGTTGCCGGACCGTCGGCGGTTGCCGGACGATCGGCGGTTATCGGGCCCCGGGTTGTTGTCGGGTCGGGCCCGGGGCCGCTGTCGGAGGGGTGCGCGAGGATGGGGGAGTGACCCAGGGCGAGTTGTTCGGCGGCTCCCACGACGCCGCCCCCGGGCGCGGGCGCTCGGAGCCGGCGCCCGGCGCCGTGCTGCTCCCGGGCTGGCTGGACCCGGCGGCGCAGCTGCGGCTGGTCGCCGCCTGTCGCGCGTGGGCCCGCCCGCCTGCCGGGATGCACGCCGTCCGGATGCCCACCGGCGGGCTGATGTCCGTACGGATGGTCGGCCTGGGGTGGCACTGGTACCCCTACGGCTACTCCCGCACCGCCGAGGACGGCGCGCCGGTCAAGCCGTTCCCGCCCGAACTCGGCGGGCTCGCCCGGCGGGCGGTGGCCGAGGCGTACGGTGCGGCCGCCGGCGAGGTCGCGGGCGCGGCCGGCTACGCGCCGGACATCGCGATCGTCAACCACTACCCGCACGGCGCGCGGATGGGCCTGCACCAGGACCGCGACGAGCGGACGGACGCCCCGGTGGTCTCGCTGTCGCTCGGCGACTCCTGCGTCTTCCGGCTCGGCAACACCGAGACCAGGACCAGGCCGTGGACCGATCTGGAACTGCGCAGCGGGGACCTTTTGGTGTTCGGCGGTCCGGCCCGGTTCGCGTACCACGGCGTGACCCGGACCCTGCCGGGGACGGCGGACCCGGCGCTGGGGCTGACCGGGCGGCTCAACATCACCGTGCGGCAGTCGGGGCTCTGAACGCGCCCTGCCGTGCACTTGCCGGTGTGCGGTGCGCTTCGGCGCTCCGTGTTCGACCTCGTTCGAGTGAATCGGCGCCTGTGGCCCCCCGGCGGGGAATGCCCCGGCTCGCTGAGGAATTCGATTGAGCTGGAGAATTCGAGAGAACGGGTTGCGGCAGCCGGGCGGAAGACCTCCGGCCGGGCGGCGGCCCGGAGAGGACGTGTTCCATGGGTACCCCGGTCGACGATCTCGTCGCGCTGCTGGACCTCGAGCAGATCGAGCTGAACATCTTCCGCGGGCGCAGCCCCGAGGAGGCGCTGCAGCGCACGTTCGGCGGGCAGGTCGCCGGTCAGGCGCTGGTCGCGGCGGGGCGCACCGTGGACGGTGACCGGCCGGTCCACTCGCTGCACGCCTACTTCCTGCGCCCCGGCGTGCCGGGTGTGCCGATCGTCTACCAGGTGGACCGGCTGCGCGACGGCCGTTCGTTCACCACCCGCCGGGTGCTGGCGATCCAGGGCGGTCGGTCGATCTTCGCGCTGACCGCCGACTTCCACGCCCCGGAGCCGGACAGCATCGAGCACCAGTTCCCGATGCCCGCGGTGCCGGCCCCCGAGACGCTGCCCAGCGCGCTGGACGAGGTCGGCTCCCGGCTCGGCGAGCTGCCCCCGTTCATCAGCCGGCGCCAGCCCTTCGACATCCGCTACGTCGACCGGCTGCGCTGGAGCACCGAGGAGCTCGACGGAGTCGAGGCGCGCAGCGGCGTCTGGCTACGGACCAACGGCGCGCTGCCCGACGACCCGCTGATCCACGTCTGCGCGCTCACCTACGCGAGCGACATGACCCTGCTGGACGCCGTCCGCGCCCCCGTGGAGCCGCTCTGGGGCACCCGCCACTTCGACATGGCCTCGCTCGACCACGCGATGTGGTTCCACCGGCCGTTCCGGGCCGACGACTGGCTGCTCTACCAGCAGGAGTCCCCGATCGCCCACGGCGCCCGGGGCCTGGCGCGCGGGGAGATCTTCGACCGCAGCGGTCAGCTGGTGGTCTCGGTGGTGCAGGAAGGCCTGTTCCGCCGGATCAAGGGCTGAGGGGCGGATGGTGGAACGGGTGTGACCGGTGTGTTGCGCGGTATGACTGAGACATCGAGCGGTGTGACCGGAGCGTTGAGCGGTGTGACGGTCGTACGACATGATCCGGCGCGGGGGATGCCCGGGCCGGGTGTCGGATGTTCGATGGAGTGACGGAGTACGGACGGCCCGCCCGGCGGGCCCTGGAGCACTGTGGGAGGGCGAGCCGATGACGGCGACGGCCGCGGAGGAATGGAAGCACTGGAGCGATCGGCGGGCTGCGACGGTCAGCGCCCCGCACGGTCAGCTGGCGCTCACCGGCACGTACTGGCTGGAGCCCGGGCCCACGGAGATCCCCGGTCTGCCCGGGGTCTGGTGGGCCGACGCGGAGGGCGTCCGGGTCCGCGCGGCGGCGTCCGACGGCCTCGCCGTCGCGGGCTCGGCCGCTCCCGTCGACGGTGAGGTGCTGCTGCGTCCGGACACCGACCCGGCGGCGGACACCGCCTCGCTGGGCGAGGTGCTGCTGGTGCCGATCGAGCGCGAGGGTGAGCTGGCGCTGCGGGTTCTCGACCCGGAGTCGCCCCGGCGGGCCGCGTTCGCCGGGATCTCCGCCTATCCCTACGCGCCGGAGTGGGCCGTCCCCGCGGTCTTCACCCCGTTCGAGGACGAGCAGGCGCAGTCGGTCGTCGTCCCGAACGCCGACGGCAAGGAGCGCCCGCTGGCCGTCACCGGGCGGATCGAGTTCACCGTCGCCGGCGAGCACCGCACGCTGACGGTCAGCGGCTCGGCCACCGGCCTGAGCGGCGTGATCGCCGACGCCACCAGCGGCCGGGACACCTACCGGTTCCGCTTCATCACGCTGCCCGCGCCGGACGCCGACGGCCGGACGGTGCTGGACCTGAACCGCGCCTACCTGCCGCCGTGCGCCTTCGCGGACCACTTCATCTGCCCGTTCCCGCCGCCCGGCAACCGGCTGGACTTCGCGGTGGAGGCGGGCGAGAAGCAGGTCCTCACCCGGTAGCACGGGCCGGCCGGCCGGCCGACCGGCCACGGGCCACCGGGCGTTACGCGCCACACCCGCGACACCACCCCCGTCGGTACCTTCCGGTACCGGCGGGGGTTTTCGTTGACAGCCCCGGGGGAGCCTGCCACTCTAACTAAGTAGCAAGCTATCTATGTTCTAGTGTTCCCCAGGGAGGAGCGCCGCTCATGTCCACCACCACCGCCCGCGTCCGGGTCACCGGGTTCCAGAGGTTCGGCAACAAGATGCTGGAGGTCTTCCACGGGGTCGGCCTGCCGGTCGGCCCGATGCGACTGCTGAAGGTCAAGGGCCGCAAGTCCGGCCGGGAGTACACCAATCCGGTCGCCCCGGTGAAGGTCGACGGCGCGCTGTACATCCTGCAGGCGTTCCCCGGGTCGGACTGGGTGAAGAACGTCCGGGCGGCGGGGGAGGGGGTGCTGCTCCGCGGACGCAAGGCGCAGCGGGTCCAGTTGGTGGAGGTGCCGCCGCACGAGCGCGGGCCGATCGTCCGACAGTTCCCGACCCAGGTCCCGATGGGCGCGGGCATCTTCGTGAAGAACGGGGTGGTGCCGGACAAGCGCCCGGAGAGCTTCGAGCGGGCCGCGCGCGACATCCCGGTGTTCCGCGTCGTCCCGCTCTGATTCGACCCCCCCGCTTCCTGCCGTTGCCCGGGGCTGGTCACGACACCGGGCGGCGATACGCTGCACGCGGGGGTTTCGTGACGATAGGAGATTCGGATGCCCGGCCGGCCGAGCGCAGAACAGGTCGCCGCCGAGGCGGACGCCGGCCCGATGTGGCTGCGGAGCAGCGTCGCGCCGAAGCTGCACCTGACCGCGAAGTCCTGCCGGGCGTTCTTCGAGGAGCGACTCGCCGAGTCCGGCGCGACCTTCGCGGCCTGGACGGTGCTCGCCGCCCTGAAGCTGGAGGGTCCGATGATCCAGCGCGTGCTCGCCCAGTACCTGAGCATCGAGGGCCCGACGCTCTCCCGTCACCTGGAGTCGATGGAGCGGCGCGGCCTGGTCGTCCGCAAGCGCACCGGCGCCGACCGCCGGGCGGCGACCGTGGAGATCGCGCCCGGCGGCGAGGAGTTGTACAACCGGATCTCCTCCGTCGCGGTCCGCAGCCAGCAGGACATGCTCGAGGGCCTCAGCGACCAGGAGGTCGCCCAGCTCGCTACGCTCCTGGACCGGATCCTGGAGAACGTCGGCCCGCGCTGACGCCGGGCGCGCCGGCCGGGCGCGCCACCGTGGCCACCCCACCCCGGTGTCGTCGGCGCGGGCGGGCGGGGCGACGATGGGGGACTGTGTCGACCAATCATCCTGCCAATTCCGCAGCCGACGGGGACTCACCGCCCGCCCCCTCCGACGCCCTCCCCGCCGCCTCCTCCCCTTCCTCCTCTCTCCCCCCTCCCTCCTCCTCGGCCCGGTACCGGCGGCTCGCCCGCGGCGCCTTCGCCGACCTGAGCCCGCTGCGCGACCACGCCGACTACCGCCGGGTCTGGTTCGGCCAGTCCGTCTCCTCGGTCGGCCAGCAGATGACGGCCGTCGCCGTCTCCGTCCAGGTCTACGACCTGACCGGCTCCACCTTCGCCACCGGCCTGGTCGGCCTCTTCTCCCTCGTCCCGCTGGTCGCCTTCGGCCTCTACGGCGGCGCCATCGCCGACACCGCCGACCGCCGCCGCCTCGGCCTGATAGGCGCGGCCGGCCTCGCCGCCGTCTCCGCCGTCCTGGCCGCCCAGGCGCTCGCCGGCCTCGGCCTCGTCGCGATCCTCTACGCCGCCGTCGCCCTCCAGGCCGCCTTCTTCGCGCTCGCCTCCCCCGCCCGCTCGGCGATGATCCCGCGCCTCGTCCCCGCTCACCAACTCCCCGCCGCCAACGCCCTCAACACCGTCAGCATGAACCTCGGCCTCACCGTCGGCCCCATGCTCGGCGGCGTCCTCATCGGCGCCTACGGCGTCCAGGCCGCCTACCTCGTCGACACCGTCGCCTTCGGCGCCACCCTCTACGCGATGTGGCGCCTGCCCACCATGCGCCCGCTCGGCGAGCGCAAGGGCCGGGCCTCCGTCCTCGACGGCCTCCGCTTCCTGCGCGAGCAGCCCAACCTCCGCACCAGCTTCCTCGCCGACCTGGCCGCCATGATCTTCGGCATGCCGCGCGCCCTCTTCCCGGCCCTCGCCGTCACCTTCTACGGCGGCGACGCCCGCACCGTCGGCCTGCTCGCCGCCGCCCCCGCCGTCGGCGCCCTGGCCGGCGCCCTCTTCTCCGGCTGGGTCGGCCGCATCCACCGCCAGGGCGCCGCCGTCCTGGCCGCCGTGATCGCCTGGGGCCTCGCCATCGCCGCCTTCGGCCTGGTCCGCAACCTCTGGCTCGGCCTCCTCCTGCTCGCCGCCGCCGGCTGCGCCGACACCATCAGCATGATCTTCCGCAACACGATGATGCAGGTCGCCGCCCCGGACGAGATGCGCGGCCGCCTCCAGGGCGTCTTCATCGTGATCGTCGCCGGCGGCCCCCGCCTCGGCGACTTCGAGTCCGGCGCCGTCGCCTCCCTCACCAACCCGACCGTCTCCGTCGTCACCGGAGGCCTCGCCTGCGTCGCCGCCATCCTCCTCCTCGCCGCCCGCCGCCCCGCCTTCCTCCGCTACGACGCCCGCCACCCCACCCCCTGACCCCCACCCCCACAACCCTGCAGCGAGCACCCCCCGACGTGCTGTATTGTTTTCCTCGTCGCCGGGACAACCGGCCGACAAGGTCGAGAAACCCGAAGCAGAGCCCCCCAGGCTCCGCCCAGGGCCACGAGACCACGGGACGTGGCGCAGCTTGGTAGCGCACTTGACTGGGGGTCAAGGGGTCGCAGGTTCAAATCCTGTCGTCCCGACCAGCATTTCTGCAGGTCGGAAGTCACTTCTATCAAAGCGATAGGAGTGGCTTTTTCCTTTGGTGGTCGCAATGTGGTCGTGAACGCCCGTTCACATCGCCTCGCTGAGCACGTTTCCGCAGGCCTGGCCCCTCCGGCCTGGTCGTGACGGGGCATCTGTTCATTCATCCGGGAACCCGCGTGCCGTCGATCGCGGACCGGTCGCCTCTTCGGCGCGGAAATGGGCCAGGAATCGCGGGAAATAGGCATGCCGACAGAACCTGCGGCGTCATCTGCTTCGACGGGCCGCACGTTTATCGGGTGTCAGCTCTGAGCCGGGAATCCCGGCTGCTTGTCGGCCCTGGTGGCCGGAGCGGCCAGGAGCGCCGGGCCGCCCGCAGCGGTGGGGCCGTCAGGCCGCGTGGCTGAACAGCGGGTTCGGCAGGCCGACGTCGTGGGCGGGGGCGTCCGGGTCGTGCCGGGTGCGGGCTTCGACGAGGTGGAGCCTTGCCTCGATGGTGTTCACGGCGGCTCTGGCGACGTCCCAGGTCAGGTGGCTGTAGATGTTCGCGGTGGTCGACAGCGTGGAGTGCCGCAGGGTCTTGGAGATGACGGCCATGGAGACGTTGCCCTCCAGGGCGAGGGTGGCGGCGAGGTGGCGCAGGTCGTGGATGGTGACGTGGGGCAGGCCAGCCTGCTCGCGCAGCTCGTGGAAGCGCCGGCGGACGGCGGCCGGGTGGAGGGGCTGGCCGTCGGGGCCCTGGAAGACATGGCCGTTGATGCTGGCGGTGCTCCGGTCCATGGCGCGCTGAAGGGCGGCGGCGACACGCTCGGACAGGGGCACCCAGTTGCGGCTCTTCCTGGTCTTCGGCGCGGTCAGGACGAGTTCGTGGTTGTCGACCGCGGACAGGGTGTGGCGGATGTACATGACGCGGTCGTCGAGCCGTACGCACGGGCGCTGGAGGCCGAGTGCCTCGCCCTTGCGCAGGCCGGTGCCGATGATGACCTCGAAGAGGTCGGCGAAGGCGGGGTCGACGTTGCGGCAGTGGGAGAGGAAGGCGACGGCCTGCTCCGCGGTCCAGGGGACGCGTTCGTCGGGGCGGGGCCTGCGCATGGGCAGGGGCTGGGCGGCGTTGAAGGGCAGGCGGTGGGTGCGCACGGCCGTGCCGAGGGCGCTGGAGAGGGTGGCGAGGCAGTGGTAGACCGCCTGGCGTCCGCGGCCGGCTTCGAGCTGCTCGTGGGCGTAGGCGGAGATGTGGTCGTGGGCGAGCTCCTCCAGGCGCAGCTTGCCGAAGACGGGTATCAACTCGCAGAGCACGTAGGTGCGGTAGCGGGCGTAGGTGGTGGGCTTGAGCAGGAACTCCATGCCCTTGAGCCACTTGGTGAGGTAGACGGCGACCGTCTCGTGCGGGTCTGCGTCGAAGCCCAGCTTCCGGCCTTCGAGGAGACGCCGCAGCGCGCTCTCGGCGGCGAAGTCGTCCTCGAACCCGCCGCGACGTATCGTGCGCCGGCGACCGCTGAGCGAGGGAATGTCGACGGCGAACGTCCACGTACCGTGCCCCTCCTCGGCCAGGCGCGGACACGCTGCGCCGAGCTGGCGCCGGTCGGCGTCTCGGCACCCGCAGCGGCGGTAGACCCGGCCTGGCCGTCCTGACTTGCGCACTTCCCCAGCCTCCTACGGCGGTTGATCCTTGATCGGCTCGCGGAGGCTACCGGTGCAACGGGCGGGAGGGCCGTCTGCGACCACTATGCGATCACCAATGCCGAATCAGGCCTCTGACCTGCGGCTCGCGGTGAGAACCCGCGCCGGTCGTGCGGGAGGCTTCGGCTTGGCCTTTCTCGGCTGTTCGGCTGCCTGCGGAAGGGAGTGCGGACGCCCAGATTCGCTACCGTGTGTAACCAGCCTGGGATTGTGACCCAGAGGCTACGCGGGTTGCACCCGCATTGCAGGCGCTTGACGGATGGCCATGTTCAGGATATTGAGATTGGCTGACCTGGCGGGTGTGTGGTGCGGCCTTCGAGCGCCCCTCCATCCGCAGATTGGTCACATAGCGTTACTGGAGTCGTCAGATGAGCCGGTCGCGGTGGGCGGCGGCTTCGCGGACGAGCTGGGCGAAGCGCTCGCGACTGCGCCGCTGGTGCTGTTCGGCCTGTTCGTCGTCCCAGTCCTCGGCGTCGCCGAGGTCTTCGTCGTCGAGTTCGTCGTACTCGGTGTGGAGGAGCCAGCAGGCGTGGATGCCGGTGAGGAGGTCTTCGAGGAGGTCGCGGGCCGGCCGTTGGGGGTCGAGTGGGGTCAGGCGCAGTTCGACGTCGGCGAGGTCGGGCGCGTCGTCGCCGTAGTCGGCGAGGGTCTTCTCCAGGTCGTCGAGCTGCTCGCGCAGGGCATTGGGGTCGGACAGGAGGCCGTCGGTGATGCGCAGGGCGTGGCGCACGAGGCCAGTGACGGCTTCGTGTGGCGTGGCGCCGGCGTCGATGAGTCCGAGGACGAGGGTCGGGGTTTCATGGGAGGAGGGCCTCGATGTTGTCGGCCTCCTGGACGACGTCGACGGCGTCGTGTCCGGAGACGTCGGCGATGACCTCGGCCGCGGCGACGAGCCAGTGCGCCGCGGCGACGGCGGCCGCGGTGGGGTCGATCGCGGAGAACAGCTCGGCCCGGCCGAAGGGGTCCTGTTCCAGGAGTCGGTCGGCGGCTGCGACCTGGACGGGGGAGGCATCCTCACGGCTGAGCAGGACGGCCTGCTGCGCGCGGCCGGCCAGGTCGCCGAACTCGGCGTTCTCGACGGCGGCGAGCTCGGTGGCGGCCTCGGCGAGGACGACCTTGGTGAGGTCGGGGTTTCGAGCAGGCGGCTGTGGGAGACGAGCATCGAGCCGCCGCTGGGCAGGTTCGGCTTGGCGATCGCGTCAGGGACCTCGGTGAAGCGTCCGCGTTCCTGTTCGCTACGCCAGCCCTCGGAGTTGGGTTCCAGGGAGCCAGCGGCGCTGGCGGGGTGGGTGTAGGTGCGCCAGGCGGCGTCGGACAGGTGGCTGAGCGCGCGGGCCAGGCCCAGGATGAGGGAGGTATCGGCCCCGGCAGTGAGGGAGGCCACTTGGGTGGCGAGGTCGCCCTTGCCGGTCGGGGTCGATGCTGTAGCGGGTCACGAATCCGTACCTACAGGACTGCCGTCGTGTCCGTCGCTCTGCTGTGCCCCATCCTGGCCTACGTCGAGCACAGCTTCGGACAGGTCGCTGGCGTGGTGTTCAACGACCATGCCACCGTCACCGGGGCCTGAGCCAACCACGGCGGTGGCCAACCCTATTGCCTCCGGAGTTTACTCAGGTCCGTGCAGACACTTGCCGCAGCCATGTGCCGGGCCAGAACCGCGACGGCTCCGCCATCGGATAGGCCCACTTGAACGGTTCCCTGCCCTGACCCGTCGTCCGCTCGCTTGTCGACCACCTCGGCTGGTCCAGGCGTCGCCGCCCCTGCAATCCCGCCCAAAGGAGGGCATCAACCATCTGCAAGCCATGCATTTGGCGAGCATGAGTGCGAAGCCGAAGACCAAGCGGCCGCCGCGATGCAGCAGGGAGCCGAGGCTGCTGTGTGTCGCGGCGGCGCCGGATCCGCCCTGGGCTCAGGGCTGATCGATGTGGAAGCTCCCTGTGACGCCCTCGATCTGCGGCTTGGCCAGCATGGCCGCCGTCAGCATGAAGTAGCCCTTGTGCGGGTCGTCCTGGGATTCGGTCCCGATGACCTGGATGACGTGCATCGGGATCTTCCCCTGGCTATCCGTCACGGCGATGAACCGCCGACTTCCGTCATCGAAGACGGCCAGGTCGTTACTGAGCTCGATGAGCAGCTCGACCCCCTCGACCCCTTTGCTTGACTCGTCTACCAGCGTCGGAGAGTCGGGCGCGAACTTGTCGCCGACGTGGACCTTTTGGACTCCGACAGCCCAGTTGTTCCCGGGCAGTAGCTTCTTTGCCATGAATTGCACGCTTTCTACTAGTTTTGCCATATGGCTGCATGCATGATTACCCGCTGAGCCGACAGCGCACTCGGAACCGTCCGAGTGACGTTCCGGGCGCCGCTCACTGGTCTAGACGCAATACCGGTGATTTAGGGCGCGTATTTGGTTGTGATCAATGGATGGTGCTGGTGAGGTCCTTGATCCAGATCATCGCGCCGCGACGGTGGAGGCCGGCGAGGTAGCTCGCAGGGGTTTTGTCGCAGCGGGTGGCGATGCCTCGCCAGGCCTTCAGCTTGTTGATCAGGCGCTCGACGGTGTTGCGCTCTTTGTAGAGCTCGGCGTCGTGGCCGACGGGCCGCCCGCCCCTGCTGCCCTTCTTCTTCCGGTGGGCGACCTGGTCCCGCTTCTCCGGGATGACGGCCTTGATACGGCGGCCACGCAGGTGGGCGCGGTTGCCGCGGGACGAGTAGGCCTTGTCCCCGGCGACCGCGTCGGGTCGGGTGCGGGGGCGGCCGACGGGCCCACGGACACGGACCTTCTTCAGCACGGGGATGAACTGCGGACTGTCGGCCGCCTGCCCCTCGGTCAGGACGAATGCCAACGGACGGCACTTGCGATCACCTGCGACGTGGACCTTGCTGGTCTGCCCGCCCCTGGAGCGTCCGAGCAGGGCTTCCTTCAGGCGGAGTCTGCGCCGCCGTCGGATGCGTCGCCGTTCTTCCCGTTCTGCGTCGTCGACGGCATCCTGCCCGGCCTGTCCTTCCGGGCCGCCCCCTTTTGCCGGGCGTTCTCCGCTTCGTCGGCGGCCTTCCCCAGGGCGGTCAGCGTGTCGGGGTCGAGGTGCATCCCAGCGGCATCGTGGTGGGCTCGGACAGTCGTGGAATCCACGCCGACCAGGGACAAGTCCACCTCACCGCGCTTCGCGGCCTCGGCGATCACACCTTCCAGCAGCGCCTCGAAGACGCCGGCGTCACGCCACTGACGGAAGCGGTTCGAGACGGTCGACCAGGCACCGAACTCCTGCGGCATCTCCCGCCACTGCGCGCTCGTCCTGAAGCGCCAGATCACACCCTCGAACTGCTGCCGCAGCCGCTCCGGGTACGGGCCGTACTCGCCGATCGGCAAGTACGGCCCGATGAACTCCCACTCCGCATCCGACAGTTGCGCTCGCGTCACGCAGCATGGTCTACCGGATCAGGACCTGCCCACGCAGGCGAATCACCCAAATTGATCACAACCAGATACGGGCCCTAGGGCCTGCAGAGCATTAACTCGCTGTTTTGATCTTTGCGAGGAGGGCGATGCCCTGAGCTGCGGCGAGGTCGTGGAGGGCGTCCAGGTCGGCAAGCCGGGGTCCCGTGGGGTCGATCGTGTGCCCGGTAGTCTGGAGGAGCTGGCGGACGTCGCGGATGCGCCGGTTGACGGTTTCGGGCGTGACCTGGAAGAGCCGGGCGACGGCGACTTGCGGGAGGCCGTGTCGCTGGTGGAGCAGGACGGCCAGGAGACGGTCGGCGAGGGTGAGGACCGGGCAGCGGCCGGTGGTGCCATCGCCCTTGATACAGGGCCGGCAGCCGCGCCGCAGGTCGAGCTGGCCCTCGCGCTGGGCGTCATGGAGGGACAGGAGCCGGGTGATCAGGGTGTCCCACTCGGCTGCGGTGAGCCCGGTGAGCGCTGGGTGCCGGAGCCAGGCAAGGTCGGGGCTGGGCTGGTCGAAGGGGTCCGGGGCTTCGTTGATCTCGGCGTAGGACTCGGGCCGCAGCGTGTAGTTCCAGTCACCGTGCCAGGTGTGCCAGTCCAGCGGCAGGGCGTCCATCTGTCGGTCGCCGACGGTCATGCCGGTGGGGTAGGCGCCGGTGTCGAGTTCGGCGTGGACGGTCAGGCCGGTGCGGGTGGTGGTCGCGGCGATGCTATTCACGACCACTTCGTGGCTGGTCAGCGGCCTGCCGCGCCAGTTCATCGTGATGTGCGAGAACAGCCGATGTTCGACCTTGTTCCACTTCGAAGTAGCGGGCGGAAAGTGACACACGGTGATCTCCAGGCCGGTTTCCAGGGCCAGGGCGGCGAGTTCCGTCTTCCAGGCGGGGTGCGGTAGCCGTTGGAGCCGCCGGCGTCGGCGGTGATCAGCAGCCGGGACGCGGCCAGGTAGTCGAGGCTGCCGCGGCTCTTCCACCAGCGGCGGATCGACTCGACCGCGAACGCGGCGGTGTCGTGGTCGGTGCCGACGCTGACCCATCCGGTGTTGGCGGCCAAGTCGTAGACGCCGTAAGGGATCGCCTTGCCGAGTTGCTGGTCCGGGAAGTCGTGGGTGGACACCTCGACCGGCTGGCCGGCGCGTTCCCACTCGCGGCCGCCATTCTTGTAGGGGCCGACGAGTTCCTTTTTCTTCGTGTCCACGCTGATCACCGGATCGCCGCCGGCCTGGTGTGCCTTGGCCTGCTCGTTGATGTAGTTGAACTGGGCGTCGCGGTCCGGGTGTTGCCGGCCCTCGATGGTCTTGGCGTTGGCCTGCGGGCTGAAGCCCTCCTCGCGCAGCAGGTCGCCGACCGTGTCGGCCGAGACGCGATGTCCCCTGGCGGTCAACTCGACCGCCAGGGCACGGGTCGACTTGCAGGTCCACCGCAGTGGCGACATCGGATCCCCACGCTCGTTCGGCTCCACCAATGCCAGCATCGCGTCCCGCAGGCCGGGATCCAGGTCGGCGACCCGCTTGCGGCCACCGCCCGGCCGCCTCGCCCGGCCCAGCGGCGGATCGCCGGAATCCAGCTCGCCCACCCCCAACGACACCGTCGCCTCACGGACTCCGGCGGCCCGGGCGACCAGCCTGATCCCGCCGTGACCGATCGACCTCGCCTCTGCGCCCAACAACAGACGGCGCTGCCGCTCATCCAGATGCGGCAGGATCGTCTCGAACTTCGCTGCCAGCATGGCTTGTTGCTCACTCGGAGTGCCCTTACCACATCAACGAACTCAAAACCCGGAAGCTACGGGTTAATGCTCTGCGGGCCCTAACTGAACGGCGTTGGTACTAGTGCCGTAGGCGCCGGCAAAGAAGCGGTCCCGGCGCCAGATTGAGGTTTTCCCGAGATACGGAAGGTTGCCGGAGGCGACCTGATTGGCCATGAGAAGGGAGCCATGATTCACACGCTTTCTGTTGGATTGTGCCGATTGGCTGCACTTATCGCTACCCACTGTTCCTTCGGTGCAAATCCAGCCGTCCGAGCGAGATGCATGCAGCGCACGAGTTCCCCGCGTCGCATGCCTTTGCTCCGATGATGGCCATAACCTTTCATCGGCAAGGGCCATCAGGAAGGGCAGGCCAGGGTTTGGGAGGGCTCTGCCCCGAGGGCCTGAGTGGGGAATTGCAGCACCTCGACGTGCAGGAGAGCGCTAGGCTCTCCTGCACGTCACCCAGATCGTCAGCGGATTGGCGGCAGGGCTTCCGGAAAGCCACGTGCGACAACGTCGCGGCGCCCGCTGTATTGGTCCGAGCTCTATACGGACACGGTGGCCGCAGCCCGCACCTGACCTGTGCTGCCGGAAGTCAGTCACGCGATGACCAGATGGCCGATGCTCCTGATATTCCCGCTGATCTGTCGCCCCTGTGCACCATGGACGTAAGGCTGAATCACTAATCCGCCGATTTCCCCCTACCTGCCGAAAAGGTCCTCAGCTTTTCTCGATACTGTACGAGGTTTCTTTCCTGTGATTGCCGGGTGTGAGCCAGTACGCCCAGGTGTCCCAGTCGTCATCGTGGCTGGTGTCTCCCGCCTTGCCCCACCCTAGTGCATGCTTTCCCCAGTTGTTGTGGTTGTAGATTTGGACTCTGTCGTCGTATTTCACCAGATTTTCGAGGTTTCCTTCGAGCCCTCCTTGGGGGGTAATGGCCAAGCTCTTCCCGCTTTCGTTACGGAAGGTCAGGTTGCCATTGCTGTCCTCGCTGATGGTCCAGTCTCCGATCACGATTTCCGCGTTGTCGGCTTCAGTCATGTCGATCGATTCCCTTCTCGAGAGCCCAGGGCGGGAACCCGGGATATTTGGCGCCACAGGGGCGGCGGGTAGGCTTTATGGTCGCTGGTCGCTGGTCGCTGGTCGCTGGTCGCTGGTCGCTGGTCGCTGGTCGCTGGTCGCTGGTCGCTGGTCGCTGGTCGGGGGGCGTTGTATATAGACACCCGGGGGCGTCGGTTCCCGATATTCTGGGCTGTTTGACAGAATTGGCTGCTGGGAAGGCGCTGTAGTGGCGCTGTTTTCGATGTCGGACTGGCTTACTAATTCTTCATGTCCACTTTTTGTGTCCTCAGGGTGGGAGTTGTGATGTCATCAGCGGTGACGATAGTTTTGCTGTCCCCGTCCTTTTGGATGGTCAGGATCCCGGCGGTGACGGGGCCGGTTCCGGCAGACAGACTGGCCCCGGAGACGGCTTCACTGCTGGTGATCTTGCCATCGGAAGAGATGGCGCCCTTATCCAGTGTGATCATCTTTCCATCCTGGATGACTTCGAGTTTCGCCTGGTCGACCAGAACGTTGCCCTTCACGGTCAGCCCGGTGAGCCGGGGGTCGCGGACGTTGACGGTGGTGGTCTGGGTGTGGGTGGTGTCTGCGATCACGTACTGGAGCTGGAACGTGGTGTCGCGGTAGATCTCACCCTTCCAGGTGAAGTCGAACCGTCCGTCACCCTGCTCTTTGTCGTCCGTGTTGACCTTGGCGTCCTCTTTCGCTCCAGGGCCGTGGATGATCTTGTATTCGAGTTTCGGGCCGCGCCATCTGAGGACGATTTTGTCCCCGAACCCCACTTCCTGGCCCATTTGTTTCTGGTCTGCAGATTCCGCGTGGAAGTCCTGGACGGGCTCGGGGGGAATGTCAGGGCTGGGGAATTTGGCGAGGGGGAGGGTGGTGAAGCGCGGATTATCCGGCCAGCTCCCCTGGTCGGTGCTGGTGAATTCTCTGATCTGAACGTGAGATGTTCCGGTTTGGTTATTGATCTTCATGTTGCGGAAGATGAAGGCGGCTCCAGAGCTTGTGACCGGACCTTTGTCTTTTCCGTCGGGGCGAGTGGCCTTGAAGGTGGCGTAGTCACCGTCGGGAAGGGCGGCTTCGGTGTTCTTGTCGATGGCCTGGATGGTCCAGTTCGTGGCACTGGCGTCACCGGATTTGACCTCGAGGAGGCTCTGGGCGAGGTCGCCGATGGGGAAGGAGATGAGGATGCTACTGCAGTAGACGGTCTTGGTTCCGCCGTTGGAGACCACGATCTGGAGGGTGGAGGGCGGGGTGCTGTTGTCGGCCTTGGCGTAGAGGGGGAAGGGGTCGCTGATGATGGCGTAGTCGAGCAGCGGCTCGTTGTTGTCCGCCATGTCGGTGTCCTCCGGTGCTCTGTGGGTGGGTACTCAGTCGAGGAATCCGCCGGTGAGGCGGAGGTATCCGGTGCGCACGGTGGGGTGGTCCTCGTCCAGGCGGGCTGTCTGGTCGATCTGCACCAGCGGTTCGTGGTGCCACACCGGTTTGCCGTTGTCTTCGGTGCTCTGGAGTTCGGACCAGTCCCAGGTGCCCTGGGCGGCGGTGGGGTGGGGCAGGGCGAGCGCGTCGATGAAGACGGTCTTGTCCTGCTTCTTGGTGGGGTCGGGGATGGTTCGGGGTGCGGTGAGTACGGGGCTCAGGCGCAGGGCGGTCTGCATGGCGGCCAGGGCGGCGCGGGTGAAGCGTGAGGGCAGTTGCAGGGGGGTGACGGGCAGCAGGTCGGTGGTGGCGTGGACGGCGGCCTGGGGGTCGAACAGGACGGTGAGGTAGGTGTGGGTGGTGGAGTCCGCGGGCAGCCGGTGCCGGTTGTCGGCGGAGACCTGCTCGACGTAGCCGCTTGACGGGCCGCCGGTGAAGTCAGTGGCGACGGCGTAGAAGGTGCCGTAGTCGGTGAAGGCCTGGTCGGTGTCGTCGGCGGTCTGGTTGGGTTCGGTGAAGTAGCCGATCAGGCCGTCGCCGAGTTGTCCGGCGTTGCCCAGGCAGACCGGCCAGTGGTAGTCGAGGTGGGCCATTTCGACGGGAGGCCGGCCGTGGTTGTCCTTGACGCGCTGGCGCCACTGGGTGAGGGCCTGCCAGTCCAGAGCGTGTTCCCAGCCCGGGTCGGAGACGGGGGGGCCTTCGAGTTCGATGCCGAGGCGGGTGCGGGCCAGGGCGAGGGGCCGGCCGAGGAGGGTCCCGAGGACGTCGTCGCCGTAGGGGTTGCCGGGGTCGATGCCGTGCAGGACATGCGCGATGGTCTTCAGCAGGTCCATGAAGGCGTCGGTTCCCTTGGTGGCGAGCTCCTGGACGAACCCGTGGAGGACGGGTTGGTCCGGCTGAAGGTCGCCGAGGGTGTGGACGGCTGAATCGGGCAGTGGTGCCCATGCCACGACCTGTTGGACGGGCTTGTCGTCGACCGAGTCGAGTCGCAGGCATACCTCGCCGAGCGGCTCGCCGTTGGCGGCGTAGCACAGCAGTGCCTGGTCGACGTAGTTGGGGACGATCCATGCGCCCACGGGGGTGGTGCCCGCGGTGAGGTCGACGTCCTGTTTCTTGTCCTTCTGGTTGACGAAGTCGAAGCGCACCCGGGCGGGCTGCAGGAGGCGGGGCGGGAGCTGGACGAATCGGTCTTGGTTGGTGTCTTCGACGAACCTGCCGTTCGCTCTGAGGCTGCTGGCGGTGATCGGCCTGAGCTGGTTGCTGTCCTTTTCGAGCACGACGTCAAGGCTCTGACCGAACTCGTCGACGATGCTGAGCGCGGCGATCATGAACTGGCCGGCGCGGATCTGGGTGAATCCGGAGGGCTGCCATCCCTCGAAGGGCATGGGCAGGGGGCCGGCGTTGGGCAGGTGGTCGAAGGCGTCGCCGACGAGTTCGCCGATGCGGCCGGGCGGGGAGAGGTTGGGGGCCTTGTCGCGGCAGGCGAGCGCGTCGGTGAGACCGTCAGTCTTCTGGGAGAGCACGTCCGCCTGGGCGACGGCATCGGCGAATGCGGTGAATGCGGCGGCCAGGCTCCGGCCGTTCTCGTCGGCGCGTGTGTCCGAGGCGTACTGGCGGGCGCGGGCGGCGAGCTTGTGCTGGGCCAGGGGAACGAGGAAACGGCGGCCGATGATGTCGCCCCGCTCCAGGTCGGGGTCGGGTTGCCCGCTCGTCCACTGGTAGTGGGCGTCGTCGTCCAGCTCCCAGTTCGTCGTCTTGGTCTTCTTGTCGGTGTGGGGGACGTGCCAGTAGCGGATCTTCCACTGGTACAGCAGGGGCTTCCACGGCTGCCGCCACGACGGGAACGCGAGGCCCTCCGGGGCCTGCCCGCCGTCAGCGGTGCCGTTGAGGGCACGGACGAACTCGGCGAGGAGGTCAGGCACCAGGGCCGGCAGGTTGTCCAGGTGGAGCGCCTTGAACTCGTCAGGGAGGGGGCGGTCGGGGATCTGCTCCCGGGTGCGACACAGAAGCAGTTCCGAGGCGGTGAGCGCGGCATGTGCCGTCCCGCCCCGGGTCTGGCCGAGGACGACCGTGGGATCGGTGACCTGCCAGAACGATGGCAGCGCCTCACTGCGCAGCTCCCAGCCCTCCGGCGATGCGGAGTACTGCTGAGTGATCGCGTCGGCCGCCGCCTTCACCTGACCGGTGAGGTCGTTCACCTGCTGCTGCCGGCGGGCGACCTCCTCGGCTAGGTGCGCGCACTCCACGGCGCCGTTCTTTCCGTCACCGGCCTCGGTGATCTCCCGGTAGAACTGGTCCCGGGTGTACTGGGGCGGCAGCAAGGGACGCCCGTACATCCACCACAGTGTGTACAGGCGCTGCTGCAGGGCACGCAGTTCACGCTCGGCCTCGTCGAGGGTGCTCTGCTTGGTGTTGAGGTCGGCCAGGAGGGTCTCCGCCTTCAGGGGGGCCGCGGACCAGGTGACCTCGTCAGTGCGGCGGGGGGCGTTGCCGCTGGTGGCCTTGGTGGGCACCAGGCGCCACACGGTGCCGCCGGGGCGCTGTTCGAACCAGCTGCGATGGGTGTCCTGGGCTGCGAGGATGTCGCCGTCCGGGCCGTCGAGGGTGTCGAGGTGTCCGGCGGCGAACATGTGTAGGAGCCAGGCCGCGTCGTCCCCAGCCTCGGCGAGACCGGGTGTGGCGGCGGCGGCCTCGTCCGCGCTGGACCCGACCTTGATGGTGATGAGTTCCTTCTTGGGGAAGTCGGAGTCGGGCGGCTGATAGGCGTTGCGGTCCCAGCCGACGGCGGCGATCCGCCCGCAGTACAGGGTGGACGCGGGAGTCCAGCCGGCGGGTGTGCCGGTGACGCTCCATCCGAGGCCGGCGAGGACCTCCGGCACCGTCTCCTTCCCCGCGTTGAGGTGCAGCAGGCGGGTGAGTTCCTCCTGGGCGGGGTCGGAGTACCAGCCGATGACCTGGTAGTCGACGGTGGCGGTGTCGATGCCGGTGAGGGGGTCGTACAGGGAGAACACGTTGCGGTGGTAGGGCTCGAAGACGTGGAAGGTCATCAGGCCAGGGCCGACCGCAGTGAGGAACAGCTCTTTGCGGTTGTCGTCGGCCGGTTCGCTCCAGGCGTGTCCGCCCGGGCCGATGTCCGTCGCCTGGCCGATCCGGGTGGTGGTCACGGTAGACCGGTAGGGCGTCTTGTCCGGCTCGGTGATGCCGGGTTTGACGGGGTGTACGAACGGGGAGGCGCCGGTGTGGGAGTCGAGGTAGTCGCTCTCCACCACCCACGCCGCGGCCTTGGCGTGGTCGGAGCCGATACGGCGAACCACGAGCCACCGGTTGGGCACGAGGGGGAACTCGGTACGGCCGCCTTGGGTACGAGGGCGGCCGTGGCGCAGGCCCGCGGGGACCTGCCAGCGCACCACGACGCCGTTGTCCAGGTACTGGGTGCTGTCTTTGGCGTTCCAGGCGCGGTCGTTGGAGAACGGTTGGGGTTCGGGGGTGGCGTTGTAGTGGAGGAGCTTGTACTCGGGCGCCCAGCGGCGGAACCCGTTGTCCTTGCCACCGCGTCGGCGGACGGCGTCGGTGACGGCCAGGGCGTCCACGTCCACCGGGACGATCAGCAAGGAGTCGTTGTCGGTCATGTGGGTTGGCCTTTGCGTGAGGTTGCCGGGCGGGGGAGGGCGCTGAACGTCCGGCGCTGGGCCGCATTGATCATCTGGAGGGCGAACTCGCTCGGGGTGAGCGTGTCGGTGCCGGTGTCGTGGGGGTCGACGAGCCCGTGCTTGAGGAGAGCGGCCCTCATGCCCTTGGCCATCTCGGCGACCTTCAGGACGTTGTCCGGGCCGGCCGCGGGTGCGGGCCTCAACAGGGGGCGCAGCCCCGGGGTGTCGGGGTACTGGTATTTGCTCTCCTGGCCGAGCGGGCTGTTGAGACGCCGCAGGCGGATGATGCCGTCGTCCAAGGGCTCGTCGGTACTGCCGCCGGAGGGCTCGTCGATGCCGAAGTGGAGGCCCTGGGCGGGTTCGGCGAGTTCCACGCGGCCGGGAACGCCGTCGATGAGGACCAGGAGCACGTCCCGCGCCAGAGCCTCACGCCGGACGACCGGCAGCGTGGCCGTGTTCTTGTCCTCCTGCGCTGCTGAGTAGGGGCGTACCTCCAGGGCGGGCCAGCCGGTCACCAGTTGTGAGCGGATCAGCAGCCCGGTCATCACGCCGGGCGGGGTCAGAAGGTCCTCGAAGAAGGTGTGGTCCGCCACCAGGTCGAAGTCGCGGGAGAGACCGACGCTGAGGGCGCCTTCCACCGCGGTGGTAATCCAGTCCTGGTCCAGGTGGAAGAACCGCACGCTTTCCGGCGGCAGCATCCTCGCGTCGGGCACCAGATGCGGGAACGGCACCCCTTCCAGGCGGCGCAGCCCGGTCAGCCACCTGCGCACCAGCGCGTAGTCCTCGTCCGGCTTGACGGGCTCGCCATCCGTTCCACGCCCGCCGGCACTGTCCCGGATACGGGGGCCCAGGGTGTTGGCCGTGGCGGGGTCGGTTGCGCCGGTCAGCCCCGACAGGGCCGCCCGAAGACGATCGCGCAGTCCCGGATCGGCGAGCAGGTGCTGCCGGGTGATCTGCGCGGTCACCGGGAGCCGGGGCGCCAGGGCTGGCCGGGACACCACCGGGGTCGCCGGGGCGACGGTGCCACCGTCGCCGGCTGTCGGGGAGACGGGAGCGGCCCAGGCCTGGGCAAGAGCGGGGCCACCGGCGGTGATCAGCTTCTCCAGCCGAGCGCGAGTGCCACCACGCCCGGCCGTTCCCGCCCCGCCGTCAAGGGGGCCGCCGACAGCGAAACCGTCCGAGGACGCCGGCAGCTCAAGGTGCGGGCGTGCTTCGTCGTGCGCTTTCTCCCTCAGCCGCAGCAGCGCCGCGCAGACGTCGCGGTCGGCCAGCGCCACACCCCGCCCCGCGGTGAACGCGACCGCGAGAGAGACGTCGAAGATGCCGTAGCGCGCCAGATGGATCAGGGCCTGCGCCGCACACCGCCGCCGTTCCTCGTTCGGTCGCAGCTCGGCGGGCACGGGCGTGAACGGTCCCCGGTACCAGCCGAAGGTCATGCGCCCCCACTCGGTCCGGCACGCCAGGGGCAGGTAGCCCTCCTCCAGCCGGGCGAGGACCTCCTTCTGCTCGGCGCCCACCGCGCGCCGCCCGTTCGAGGGGACGGCCAGCAACAGCTCGTGCCCGTCGGAGCCCCAGGGCGGAAGGAAGTTCTCCGTCAGCGCGGCGAACCCCGGAGAATGATCGGGGAGGGTCTCGAAGGCGGAGGACCACAACGACACCAGCCGCAGTTTCTCCGCCGGCCCCTGGTAGTCGGTATCGCCGCTAGGAAGCCGGTCCAGCCAGCCCTCCAGCGACACCAGGTGCGCCACGTAGCGGCCCCCGGCCGCCCGCGGCAGCCTGGCCGCAACCATGACCGCGTAGTCACCGATCACGATCTCATCCGCCGAGGTGAACGCGCGCTGGTGCTGCTCGTTGACCCGTCGCAGGTGCGTGAGATATTGCAGCTCCTGGCGGTCGGGGGCCAGGGCGTGGAAGACGCCGGCGTCCACCAGGACGGTGCGGCACACCTCCTTCTCGTCCCGGACCGGGTCCGCCGTCAGGTCGTACGAGGGCAGGGTGACATCGGCCTTGTCATCGGGGTGGCGGCTGCCGTTCTTCCCGGCGGTGATCTCGGTGGCGGTGCGCTGCTCGGTGGTGCCGAAGCAGTGCGGATCCTCCGCCAGTTCCCCTTCAGCGAACAGCAGCAGGGCCATCCACGGCAGTCTGTTCTCAGGCTTGTCCACCCCGGTGGACTCGATGTCGCGCTCCCACGGCAGGGTCGGCCGGGTCAGGGTGACGTGCGGCAGCACGGTCGAGTACAGGCCCGTCGACCCTTCGGGCGGGTAGAAGCCGTGGACCCAGTCCGGCTGCACACCGAATCTCGGGGCACGTACCTCCACCTGCTGCGTGACCGGTGCGTCCGCTGTGGGGAGGTACTTCTTCTCGTCGGCGTCCTTGCCGTCCTTGGTGAGGGTCTGGGAGGCGGTGAGGGTGTAGGTGCCGGCGGCCAGTTCGGGTACGAGGAAGTCGACGAACTGGACGGTGAGGTTCGGGTCGGGATCGGTCACGTACTCGGGGGCGATCACTGGGCGTTGCCCTTCTTCTGAGGACTATGTGAGGGCTTGGTCACGACCAGCGCGACCGGCACTTCCGGGAGCTCCGGGCCGGACCCGGCGCCGTTCACGCCGTCGCCCAGGGGGATCGTTTCCGGCAGGACGATCGGCTCCGGCCCCGCCGTGTCCACAACCACAAGATGTTTGCTGCCATCGAGCGCGACGAACAGCCGCCCTCCGTCGGGAGACAGAGCCAGCGCCGAGGGCTTGGCCCCAACCCATACCGGATCCGCGACCTCGACAATCTGCTGCGAATCCGTGTCGAACACCGAGACAGTGCCGCTGACCGGGCTTGCCACGCACAGCCGCGTGCCGCACGAAGAGACTGCGATCAGGTTCGAATCGGTGCCCACCGGAAGCTTGGTCACGAAACCTCCCGTGTCCGCCCTCACCACGGTCACCGTGGCGCAACCGTCGTTGATCGCGTACACCCAACGCCCGCGTGGGTCCACGGCCAACCGTGTCGGACGGGGACCGGCATCCCAACGGCTGTCCACTTGAGGGTTCGTCGTGAGGGTGTCCTTCCATACGTAGATCTGGTTCTTCTCCGGAGCCGACATGTAGATACGGTCATCCGAACAACTCCAGGAGGCGGGCACCGCCACGTCCCCGGGCTTGGCCTGTGTCCCTGCGGACTGCAGCGTGGCCCCCTTCTTGTCATCCAGCGTGATCACGATCAGTTGCTTCGACTGCTCGAAGACGAAGTACGTGTATCTCCCCCCCGGGAGCCATCGCTGAGCCTCGTGACTGCGAGTTGACCCAGACGTCCTCGTGCAGATTCCACGGATCTGCACCATCGGGTGGGTTGTTGGCGATGTCCGCCACCTCAAATCGCTGACCGCTCGCACCACCTACCGACAGACTGCAGATCCGGCTTCCTTCCGGGTCCACCGCGAGGTAGGCCCATTCCAGTGCCGATTCACCAAGTTGGAAGGAGGCACTGAGCGCCAGTGACTCCATGTCGATGGGTGTGACCGAGCCCTTGAGACTCATCGCGTACAGGCGCGGCCCGGGCTGTGCGGGTTCGGTGTCGAGGTCCCGATGATCGCGTTCGACGGTGTCGTCGCCGAAGACCAGCGGGTCGAGCGGGTCGAGATCCTCGTTGAAGCCGGGGCTCACCCCCAGGTAAGCCATCGCCTCGAACAGGCGCCGCCGCGCCCACTTCACCGGGTCTTCCTGCCCGGCCGTCACGGCGACGCCGGCGCCCGCCTCGGTCACCTCCTCCTGGGCCGCCGCCTGTCCGGCTGCGCTCGCGTCGGGCGTGGCGGCCCCGTCCGGAAGGTCCGACTCGGTGGTCTGGCGGGCCGTGTCGCCGGGCCGGGCCTGGGCCATCGAAGAACTGGTGGCTGTTGTGGTGCCGTGAAGTGGGGCTTTGAGAGGCAGTGGCCCGTCCGGGAACCGGTCGTCGAACGCGAGGGTGCCGGCCAGGACCTTCCCCGGCGAGGTCCCCTCGTGCGGCAGGGGCAGCCGCAAGTTGATCCCGGTGAGCTGGTCGGGCACCTGGCGGTCGCTGTAGGGGCTCAGATCTCCCTGGTAGCGGCCCCACAGTGCGGCGGGCAGATCGCCCACCACCTTGTCGTTCGAGGGGCGCCAGTCGGCCAGGTCCTGGACGACCTTTTGGCCCTGGACCGTCCGCGTCAGGGTGAGGGTGAGAACGGACTGCAGGCCCTCGCCGTCCTTGCGGCGCAGCCGGATGTTCACCTCCTTTGCCCCGTCGACCTCGTAGGGACCCCCCTCCTCCTTGGTGAGGTTGACCCTGGTTGAGGGGACGACGGTGCGGACGGTGAAGGAGAACGCCCCCGGTGCAACGACCCACGCCGGCTGCCCGTCGTCCGTGCCGGGGCTGGCGGGCGCGGGGAGGAGGCCGTCGGTGATGGACAGTTTGACGGCCTGCTCGCGCGGCGGGAGCTGGTTCAGGACCTCCTCCCAGGTTGCTGCCCGGTCGGAGATCTTGCGTTTGTCGCCGAAGTCGATGGTGAAGTCGATGAACCACAGGTGCACGGTGACGTACCCGGCGGTCGGCGGCCCCCACAGTTCCAGGGTGGCGCCGACCTCGACCCTGATCGTCTCCCGCACCAGCCACAGGTCCAGGACGAACGAGACACCGATGCTGATCTCGAAACCCGCCTCGAAGCTGAACGGTGCGAACTCGATCAGCATGTGGGCGTCTGCGACGAGCCAGGCGTGCAGGTCGCCGGAGCGGTAGTGCACCTCCAGCCTGCCGCCGGCCATGATCGCCCCGGGGGTGAGCGCGAAGTAGGCACGCCCGCTCATCGTCAGCCCGGGCAGGATCGGCCAGTTGAACCCGAGTCGCGGCACCTTCGGATAGTGCGCTGGCAGGTTCTCCTCGTAGCGGGGGTGGTAGCCGCCGAGGGTGACGACGAAGTCGCCGTGGTGGGCGTCGTCGAACCAGAGGTAGAACGCGAACCCGCCGGTCAGCACGCACTGCTCGTCGATGACGAATGAGCCGGGCGCGAGCTGCGCGGTCGCCTTGAGGATCTGCTCGCTGCCCCGGTAGGCGACGGACATGCCGAGCACCGCCCGCGCGTACTTCGTCAGCCCCGCCCCCTTGGGGAAGGCGGCGTCGGCCGTGCCGAGCAGGGAGACGGCGAAGTCGTCGCCGACCTCCAGCATCAGCAGCGCCTGGCAGTCGATGAACTCGAACAGTTGGAACCCCAGCCCCGCGGCGAACCACAGCTGCCCCACCGTGGGCCGCACCCAGGCATCCGTCCCGCCCATCAACGTCTCAAGCACCTTGAGCGGATCCGTACCCGTCATGCCCTTGAGAAATGGGAAGTCCAGGACCTTGTCTGCCTCAGGTACCCGCACCGAGGTGTTGTAGCCGAACCCGGCCATCAGCGCGGTCAGTTTGACCGGCGGCGGCCCGCCGAATTGCCCGGTCGCCTTCCCGAACACGAACATCGCCGGCTCGTTGCTGCCCTTCGGACGGGCGTAGGCACCGAGTGCGGTCAGGCCGAACGACTTCACCGACACCACCACCGCGCCCTGGATCAGCAGTGCGTACTTCTCGTCCGCAGGCCGGTTGACGAGCGCGCCCGCGATCAGCAACGGAGGCCGGTCGTAGGCCAGGCTCAATCCGTCCAGCCGCGGCGTGATCTTGTCCGGTTCCTTGATCGGGACGCCGATGCCCAGCCCCTGGACCCCCAGGGTGAGGCCCGCCATGCCCAGAGCCGCCTCGAACAGCACCCACACCGTGTTGTCGGCGAAACTCACCCCCACCCGCTCCAGCCGCAGCGGCCCGAGCGCCTTGTGGACGTCCACCCACGCCACCAACGGCCCCGACATCCCGGCACCGTCGCCCGCTGCTGGAGCCAGAGCCCACGCCTCCGGCTCGGCCTCTGTCGTGCCGTCGCCCTCAGGCAGGGCTTGCTTGTCCTTCCCGCTCGTGGCGGGGCGCACGGCGACCGACAGCGGCGTGTTGGTGCCGGGAAGCAGCACGTCCACCCCGAACGCGGTGCCCTTCGCAAGCTGGTCGTCCGGCAGCCGCGGCAGCCCGGTCTTCCCTGAGCCGACGATCACCTTGCTGACTGCGTCGAGAGCGGTGTTCAGCTGCTTCAGCTCGGCAGCCTTGTACGCCCGGGGCGCGTACAGCACGCTCAGGCCCATCAGCCGCAGGTCCCGGTCCTTCGGGATCGCGCCCTCAAGCAGCGGGACCTGCGCCAGGCCCACGTCGACGGAGATCCCCGCGCGCAGCACCCACAGACGCTCCCCTTCCTTGGGGGAGACCGACACCAGCGTCAGCGACGGGGCATGGTCCGCGCCGGCGATGTGGAACACAAGGGACCTGGCGCTGGTGGAGTAACCTAGGTCGATGGCCTTGATGGTGGCGGCCCCGTTCAGCCACTCGCTGACGCCGGACGTCTTGTCCACGCCGATCAGCGTCACCAGCTCCGACAGCGTCACCCCGTGCGTGTCCGTGCAGGACGCGGTGAACTCCCCCTTTTCCACGTCGCCCGACAACCCGAACGTGAGCTGGCGCGGCTCACTGGTGTCCTGCGGCACCTGGAGCACCAGCTGACCGGCGAACTCCCGCTTATACCTGCCACCACTCTGTTGGGTCATCGTGGCTGTGACCGTCAGCTGCGCGTCAACCTGCCCCAATAGCATGCTTGTCTGGGCCTCCAGCAAGACCTTCTTGCCCTGGGAGGAATCCATGCTGAACGCCACGCCCAGTCTGTCCAGCGTCAGGTCTTTGAGGAGCGGCGGGGCATCCGCGCCGAACTCGTGGAAGAGGTCACCGGGCCGTACGTGCACCGCTTGGCCGGTGAAAGACCACCCAGACTCTTCCCGTCGGGCGTGCATCTCAACGGTTCCGCCGCTCAGAAGTGTCCACGTCGCGCCCAGTTCCGCAGTGGTCTCCACTCCGGCGCCCGTCTTGATCTGCAGCCGCAGGTTTCGAAGCGTTGCGGGACCGGCCGTCAGTGATCCTTCGACCACCGCGAGGAGCTCGATCCAATAGGGCGTCTTAGCGCTTGCTTCAACGAGCAAGTCCGTCATGGATAGCGTGTCCAGTCCGGGCAGACCGCTGTCGGTCAGGTACTTCTTCACCAGTGACTGCAGGGGCACTTTCCTACCGAGGTGGCCCTGGATCAGCAGCTGCGGGATCACGACCTGGACCGCGATCGGCATGTCGTCGCCCAACAGCAGCGTGCCACCCACGGTGGTCTCCAGAGGAGAAGGCGCCGGGAGGATTCGGAAGGCCGCCCACAGCCCGGACATCTTCAGCGTATCCGGGACGATATCCCACGAGGCACCCGTGCCCAGGTCGATTCGTGCGGTGACGGACAACAGGTGCGATGCCCCGCTCCCGGCGGGGTGGCTCAGCTCTACGGCGGCCTCGGTGAACTGCATGCTGTCGCTCTGGATGTCCGTGGGCAAAGTGAAGTCCCCCTGCTTCTTCCCAGCCCACGCACCCAGCCCACTCAGGTCATCCAGCGACGACAGGACAATCGGGTCAAAGGCCCCCTGCAGTGTCCAGAGTCGCCCCACAGGCGACTGCATCCCCCATACGTAGGGCTTGCCACCAGCCTTCGTGGCCAGGCCCTTCAGTGTCAGGCCCAGCCCCGTCGCACACACCGGACTGCCGTCCCGCGCGGGCACCACTCCGAGAACCAGGTGAAGGATGTCGCCGATCCGCTGCAGATCGTCTGGGCATGCGTCGATGTGGCCGACCGGAATCTTCCAGTCGGCCAGGGCGACATCAATACGGACTCCGATGATAAGATTTCCGTCCGGATCCGACTGGAACTCCACCACTACCGGAAAGGGCCCCTGGTCGACTCGCGCGTGAGCGTCGAAGAGTAACGCCTCTCCGGAGACTTTCAGGAGATCCACCTCCAGCGATGGACTCTCCACGGTGAGCGTACCGTCCGGCAGATGACCCGTGAACAGCTCCTCGGCCTGGGGCAGGCCCCACTCAGCACCCCGCAGAACGAATCTCTCCGTGGAGGTGCGGATCTTCTCCTTGAGTTCCTGAACCGTCAGCGTCATGTCAGAGCCGCCAACCCCGGAGCGCGCCGGCGGCATCCCGGTGAGCCTCCGCAGCGCTGTGTTCTGCCACGGCTAGTGGTTCTTCGATGTACGGCATCCAGGCTCCTTCCAACTCCATAAGAAGAGAGAGGTAATGTTGAACGCGCAAATTCACCCACCCTGCAACTATAGGCCGTTCTAATTCTGAGTGAGAGCTGCCCGGGCATTGGCGGCCATTTCGACGATCGTTGTATCACCAGCTTGAGAATCACACTCTGGGTACCCTTCGGAGATCACCCCATGCAACTCCCCGCCTGCGACCAAGGGTCCACCCGAATCCCCCTCGCACGCTGCCCCATTCGGATTCGCTGCCAGCCCTGACGCATCAACAAGATCCCCGTAAATGTTGGGCGGGCTAGCGCCAACATAAGGTGTCGTTTTCACCGCGATTCTGTACAGCTCGTCCGCCGGCGGCTGATTTTGGGCGATCCTGCCGCTCCCGTACAAGCGCGCGTCAGGAAGGTTTTGGTCTTGCGCGTTCGCCACGGGAAGAATGTCCTTGAGACCTGCAAATAGATCTACTGGAACAATAATCACCGCAATATCGTAAGTATTGGCAACGAACTCTGCTTTCAGTTGCCCAGGGATGAGCACCTTCTGTGGAGCCAGTTTATCCTTGGGTGCTCCGAGATAGATTTCCACGGCATCTTTGAATACGACATCTTTCGTTCCAGGTTCCCTGATGCAGTGCCCGGCCGTGGTGATGCGAGTGACTGACGTGAATGCCCCGCTGCAGGAGCGCGTCACATTCCTGCCTTGGTTGATATCAAAATATTTAAACTTAAGAGTGACGAACCAAGGATGATCCGCTGCTGTCACCTTTTCTGGATTTGAGGTGAAGGCAGAGACTGGATGAACTGCGTTCGATGCGAAACAGCAGGCGGTCAATAGCGTGGCGACCACCCACTGGAGGATTCGAAGGCCGGTAGACAAGTGACACCTCACCATCTCTCGCAGCCTCCAGGAGAAGGCGGCGCGAGAGTCGAACTGGCACGTACGTCAGCTATATCACGCCGCCGGAAACAGGGCGCGCTGACCGGCGTGGCCGGGACGCTACGGGCAACCCTGGCGAGCCACTCATCGTGGGCGAAATATCGAGCTTGCCTTGACTGTGCACATCACCCGCATGGATGTACTCCATTCGGGTGACCTATCGCGCTCTCAAAAATCTGCCGAGAAACTTCCGGTCGCACGCTGGCAATGGGGTGGCCCTGTCATCAGCGCCTCTCGAACGAGTCCCGCCCCAGTGATCGAGCGCAGCACAACGACATCCGGTCGACTAACAGCACCTCAGCCCATGAGGGGCTCAATCCTGCGCACGGAGCGACTCTGCGAGTGGTTCGAACCGGACTGCGGCAGGGTGCTGCGGACGAAAGCCCCGATCGCTGGGATGGCCGGTTCGGCTCGCGCTGCCCACGGTGACTCATCAAGGCTGAGTGAGGCTCCCCCAATGGCTGGGAAGTGCTGATCAGCAGGTCAGGGCGGGTTGGTTGGTGTTCGGGTTCGTTCGTTCGGTGGCTGCCTGTTCGGCGTAGTACTTCTTCCTCGTACTCGATGGGGCTGAGCCAGCCGAGACGCTGCTGGATGTGGGTGATGTTGTAGAATCATTCGATATACACAAACAGCAGTTGGTTCGCCTCGGCTCAGGCGGCGAATGTGCGGCCCCGCACGCACTCGGACTTGAGCAGCTCCAGAGGCTCTCCGTCAGAGCGTTGTCGTAGGAGTCCCGACGGAGCCCATGGACGCCTCAACTCCAGCTCGCACCAGCTGCCGGATCCAGTTGCGCAGGGCCTCATGGTGCGGGTCCCGGGCCAGCTGACAGATCACCGGCTTCGGGTCGGCGGACCGGTACATCGCCACCGCACGCTCACGCAATTCGAGTGGGCCATCGTGAGGCTTCCTTCCATGTCCCCACCTGAACCACTGTCAGCTTCTCCCGCATCCCGGGGGAGTCTCAGAGCGGCGGCGCAACCGACCGGGTCGCAAAGGCGGCCGCGGCGGTATGTATGTTGGAGACTCCGGGCTGACGCGTCTACTGGCGCCCTCCGTCTTGATCCCCGGCGCCTCCCCATTGCTGCCAGCGGCGGCGGCGAGTAGCTGCGCCCGGGGGCGCCGTAGGCGGCGACATTGTCCGAGTGACTGGAGTTTGGTGGCGAGGCTGGGGCCTCGGGTATATCCGGTGAGGATGTTCGTGCGCGGACTGTCCAGCCCGACGGCCCGGGGCGGCGCAGCGGCTTTGTCGACAGGGGCACTCTTGTGAAGCGGCGAGAGTGGGTGGCCAGGGGATGGCCGGGTTGCTCCAACATGTACACATCGATCCCGCCCAGGGAAGCGGTCTTCTACCGGGGCTGTCCCGGACGGCAGCAACCGGTATTCCTGCTTGCCTGAGGCGCTCTCTGTGACTGTCCCTGTGGGCGGGCGGAGCGTTTGCGGCCCCTGTTCCGCGGTTCTAGCTTGGGTACATGGACACATACACCGTAGTTACGGGCGTTCGTCCCGTGGACAGCGAAACCGTTACGGAGATCGAGACGATCTTCACCGAGCTGCACATCGCGCCGTCGGCCTGTCACGGCATCAACGAGCCGTGCGACCGCGACAACCAGTGTTGTACGGGTCTCCACTGTGACCTTGAGAAGAACACGTGCGTGAAGTGAGGTTCCCCCGCGGGGTGGTGGCGGCTGATCTGGGCGAGGGCGGGGTCCTGCTGGACACGGCACGGCCCATCGCGGCGTTCGTCAGCCCCACTGCCCTGGGGTACCTCTCCGGCCGCCCGCCGACTGTCGGGCACCGGGAGCAGTACGCCCACTGTCTCGACGACTGGCGGGCGGCCGGTCTCGTCGCAGGCGATGACGGCGCGCCCGCCAGTGGCAACGGCCTTGACGACCTGCGGGTCCGCGCGGGCGAGGGAAACGTCCAGCGCCCGGTCCTGACGGTGGCCACGTCGAAGTCCTGCGGGTTCTGCACCCAGCTGTCCGCCGACCTGACGGCGAATACCGCGGTGCTGCGCGCTCTGGACGCGAGTGTCCTGCTGGTCGAAGACGGGTACGAGACCGTCCTGGGCACCCCACCCGACCGCCGGACGCGGGCGCGGCTGGGTGAAGTGGGCCGTGCGGCAGCGAAGGCCGGCACGCCGTCGGCACTGCTGTGCGCCCCGGGCCGCCCGGCGCAGAGCCGGTTGGGGTTCATCGAGGTCAGTGCCGCGTTCATCGAGCTCAGCGGTGCCGATCCCGATGCCACGGTGGTGGAGGCGCCCACCACGTGTTCGGTGAACGTCGCCGCGAAGCCCGTGGACACGCTGGTGACCGCGCGGGCCGGCGGACGCAGGGTAGGGATCGCCGTCCGCGGCACCGAGGCGCTGGAGGCGGTCCGGGTCGTGACGGGCGACGGGGACGATTCCGGGTACACCCCCGTGACGCTGACGGTGGAGCGGCCCGGCTCCATGTTCCTGCTCTTCCGCGGCGGCGAGCTCCTCGCGCGGGCCCGCAGCGCGAACGCCCTGCGCACGGCCCTGGAGGTCGTCCTGGCGGGCTACGCGCCATCCGGGCCGAACGTACTGAGGCTGTTGGCCGGAGCCGCGGTCCACGAGGATGGCGAGGCCCTCCTGTTCCCCCGCAACTGGGTGACCGATCTGGTCACCCACGGAACCCGGCTGGAGCATGCCGGTTGGCGGGTGTGCCCGGAGCCGTTCAGTACCATGCGCCCCGACTCCCACGGCGGGCTGGTGCTGCTGTCCCGTTCTCCTGACGGCGCGTCCCTGGAGTCCCCGGTCGCCGGTGTCGTGACGCAGACGCTCGAACGGCCGGGCCCGCTGTCGCGGAGCCGGCTCCTGGCCCAGATCACGAACTGGATCGCCCGTCCGACCACCACTGAGGCGGTGGACACGCTCGCGGCGTCGCTGCGCACGCTGCCCGTGCACGCGGGCACCTGGCGTCAGGCGATCACTCATCTCACCGACATGACCCGACAGGGGCGTTGAGGGTCCGGCCCTGCGGCCCGTCAGGAATCGGGGGCCGCCCGCTTGCCCTTCTTTGTCTCTTCCCGCACTGGGGTCTGTGGGGGAGCCTGAGCGACGACGGGAGTCGGCTCGCCCCAGCGGGTGAGACCGGGCTCGGTCGGGTGTGGTGCGGGGCAGCTCTCCGAGGGGAGGCGTGACTTGCGCGCCAGCAGGCACCCGCACAGACCGCACACGGACTTGTCCCGGAGTCCAATGCCGGCCACCGTCTGGAGCAGCGCGGTGCCCTTGCCCTGGGGGCCGGGCCGCAGATAGGGGCAGTGCCCGCAGACGGCGAGCCGGCGGAGCCGGGTTTCCTCGTCCACTTCCACGAACCCGGCGCGGCTCCAGCGGGCCAGCGCCTTCGCGCCGTGCGCGATCAGCGCCGCCGCCGACAGGCCGCCGCCCGTGATGGCGCGTGGGGGGTATCTGAGGAGATGCTGGAGCCGGGTGGGGTCTTGGCAGGTCAGCAGGGCACGGGCGTAGCCCTCGTCCGCCAGCGCGGCCGCCCACACGCCTTCGGACACGGGGCCGTCCAACCCCAGAATCCGCCCCAGTTCACCGCATCCCTGCGGCATGCCCGCGCTGTCGGGCGAAGCATCGCTCATCGTCGCCTTCCCGTCGATCACGGCGCCAGCTGTGGTCCGTGCGCCTCTGGTCGAGCTGTTCGCCACACGGATGTCGTTGTCCGTGACTCGGATCGCCACCTATTGTGCGAATGCGAACCAGCCCGGTTTGCGAACATGGTCCGTTCCGGGGCGCCCCGCGTCCGGCGGACACGCCCGCACACCGCGTTCTCCTGCCGAAGTCAGCCCGATGGCGGCGTGGGCGCACCCTGGGGGCGGCCGGCATCCTGCCCAGGCTGATCGGGGCGGGACCCACGATCAGCGCGGGTACGCCGACCTGCGCGAGGGCGGCGGAATGGAAGACCTCCGCCGACGCAGGCACGGATAGAGTCGACGCAGCGGCCCATGACCGGGACGTGCGACGGAGGAAAAGGGCTGGAGGACGGGGCATGTACCTCAAGAACGTGCGGGTGCGGAACGTACGCGGCTTCCGCGGCGCCCGTGAGGTGGACCTCGACCTGACCCGGCCCGACGGCTCCTACGCCGGATGGACGGTGCTGGCCGGCCGCAACGGCTCCGGGAAGTCGACCCTGCTGCGCGCCGTCGCGCTGGCGGTCAGTGGTCCGAGCGCGGCGCGCGGGCTGGTGACCGGTTTCGACTCGTGGATCAGCGACGAGCGGTCGGAGGCGTTCGCGGAGGTCTGCCTTCAGCCGGACCCGGCCGAGGACAAGTTCACCACCACGGGACGGCCCCCGGCCGGCGTGTTCTGGGCGGGCCTGCGGTGGAGCGCGCCGGATACTGCCGTCGCCACCGGTCGGCATGCACAGCCGGCCCTGACCCCTGTGGGCTACAAGAGAGCGCCGACCGCTGCCCAGCGAGGGCCGTGGGCGGACAACCCGGTGGGCTGGTTCTGCGCGGGCTACGGCCCGTTCCGCCGGCTCGTCGGTGGTTCGGGGGAGGTCCAGCGGCGCATGGCCGGGTCGGGCGCCGTGGCCCGGTTGACCAGCCTCTTCCACGAGGACGCCTCGCTGGCCGAGGGCGTCAGCTGGCTGATCGAGCAGCACCTGCGGTCCCTGGAGAACCGCCCAGGGGCGGCCGAGCTGAAGCTCATCGCCCTGGAGATCCTCGGTGACGAGCTCCTGCCCGACGACTACACCATCGGGAACGTGGACTCCGACGGCCTGTGGGTCGCGCACGGCGGCCGCTCCTTCCCCCTGTGGGAGATGAGCGACGGCTACCGGACGGTGGCCGCGCTCGTGGTCGACATACTCAAGCAGCTCCACGACACCTACGGCGCCCTGCGCGTCGACCGCGACAGCGGCCACCCCGTCGTGACCGTCCCCGGTGTCGTGATCATCGACGAGATCGACGCGCACCTGCACGTGTCCTGGCAGAAGCGCATCGGGGGCTGGCTCAAGCAGCACTTCCCACTGGTGCAGTTCCTCGTCACCACCCACAGCCCCTACATCTGCCAGGCGGCCGACCCTGCCGGGCTGATCCGCCTGCCCGGACCCGATGTCGACGAAGCCCCTGAGGTCGTCGGGACGGACCTGTATGACCGGGTGGTGTTCGGTAGCGGCGACGACGCGGTGCTGTCCGAGCTCTTCGGTCTCGACACCCCGTACTCGCAGCGCGCGGACGAGGCCCGGGCGCTCCTGGTCGCGCTGGAGATGAAGATTGTGGCCGGCGTGGCCGGCGAGGAGGAGCGGGAGCGCTACCGCCAGCTGAAGCGCACCCTGACCAGCTCGCCGGCCGCCCGGGTGGATGAGGTCGCCGCCCACCTGCACGCCCTGACTGGGCACGTCGCGTGATCCGGATCCACCGGCTCCCCCTGACGGAGCCACCGCGCTCCCGCATGGCCGAATGCACCTGCGACATCGTGCTCGCCGAGAAGCCCGAGGCCCGGGCGCGAGAGCTCTGGAAGCACACCACGGTGCGACGGAACGTGCACGCGCCGCTTCGGGACCTCCTCGCGGACATGGCGGCCGGTCGAGAGCGGTGCATGTACTGCGGGGACAACCAGGGCACCGACATCGACCACTTCGAGCCGATCGACCGGCACCCGATGCGCGCCTTCGACTGGACCAACCACGTCCTCGCCTGCTCGCTATGCAACAGCCACCTCAAGGGCGCCGCTTTCCCCCTCGACGACGGCGGGAAGCCGCTGCTCATCGACCCCACGGCCGAGGACCCGACACCACACCCGCGCCTGGTCCTGACGGTCGGCCAGTACCACCCGCTCACCCCCAGAGGCGAGGCCACCATCAAGCTGTTCGACCTCAACCGCGGCCTGCTGGCCAAAGGCAGGGTGAACGCATTCCACGTCACCAAGGCCTGCGTCGCCCAGTGGGCCGACGCCACGGGCCGGGGCGACCACGACGACGCCGCCCACTGGGCCGCGGTCGTCAACGAACAGCCGATAGCCGACGTCGTCCAGGCCATGCTGCACCAAGCCCTCGACCCCGCCGCCGAGATCCTCTTCGACGACCCCGAGCTCCTCACCCACCTCCGCGAACCCGGGCTTCGAGCGGCACTGCTCATCCGGTAGGACACGCAGGTGGGCCCGGTGACCCTGTGGGACTGACCACGTCATCGGTCGGAGCCGACATCGGAATGGCCGAGCCTTGCGTCGGCACCCGCCGTTGGCGGCGGCACCGGATCGCGCCGCCGAGCCCCGCTCTACCGACCCGGAGCACCCGCCAGGCGACATCTGTGGCCACCTGGCTGCTACTTCCGGACCTGGCTGTCGGCGTCCCCGGCTAGGCTCACAAGCCGAGACCGATAGGGGAGTTACGTGCTCGACAGCTCACTGACCGCCGATGTCCCGCTCGGCCCCTTCGAGGGCACGCTCGTCACGGTTCACTCGGCCAAGAGCAAGAACGCCAAGCAGCACACCACGACGGACTGCTCCCAGCTCCGGACCTCGGCGGTCACGACAGTGCGGGTCCCGCTGGACGCCGCGACGGTCGGACGGCTGTGCGCCCAGTGCTGGTCCTGGGGGCCGTGGACGAGGCCGGGGAGTGGGCTGGGTGTTTTCCTGCGGGCGCTCGGCGGGGTCGGATTGCTGTTCCAACTGCAGTGCTACGCAGGGCCGGACGAGGACATCGACTGGGACGGTGAGGAACTTCAAGACGCAGCCGATCTCCTTCGCTCGGTGACCGCGCATGAGGCGGACGACGAGGACGACGAAGCCTTTGACGAGGATGCCCAACAGGACGCCAGGTGGCTGCGGGACCGCGTCTTCGGCCTGTGGCGCTCCGCCGCCCAGAGCCTGCACCAGGCCGAGAGCACCGCGGCGATGTTCCCCTGGCTCGCGGACTGGGTGAAGCCGAAGCTGACGGTGAAGAAGCACCACCTGAAGGAACTCCGGGGCCAGGCGGCGCTGTTCGTTGACCCGACAGGGATCCTCGCCGGCGCGGCCGCGGCCGGCATGAGCGAACCCGACCTGCCGGTGAGCGATCCGGCGTTCGGTGCGCTCGGCAAGAGCGGCGACATCGGCAAGGGCCTCACGGCGCTCTGGCACGGCTGGCAGCACGACGCCTCCCACAGCAGGAACGGTTCCACTCGGCCGTCCAATGCCGTGGCGAGCCTCATGCGTGGAATCCGGAGCAACCGCAAGGGGTATGACCAGGCCCGCGAGGCCGCCGAACTGCTCGTCGCCTCCTGGGCGGAGCACGCGCGCGCTGCCGTCGCCGCGGCGGACCCCGTACCCACGCAGATGGTGAAGGTGACGCTGCCGGAGATCAAGGAGAAGACCCCGCATCGACCCGAGCAAGGCTTCCTCCACGGCCTCGACTCGTGGACGCTCGGCGTCCTGGTCACCCATCTCACCGAGGCCGACTGGGGCCGCCGGACCCTCACTCTCCACGTCCCCGCACTCGTCGCGGAACGACTCCTCGCCACATCCTGGCCGCTCGCCTGCGAACCCCTCGCCGACGACACCGAGCCCCCGAACGGCGACGCGCACAGTCCCACGAGCCATCTCCAGCCCGGGGTGTTCGACGACACCCCGGTCCTCGAACGTCGGCCGGTCTCCCTAGAGCACCTGCGTGCCCTTCGAACCTTCGCACCCGACGCCGACCCGCTGTTCATCGTCTTCTCGACCAGCGGCGGCGCCGAAGTCCTGCCGCTGACCGTGATCGAGAAGCGTCTGGCCGACGGCTGGCAGGGCGTGATCGTCGCCGGCGCATCCGACCTTCCGGCCAGCCTGATCAAGCCCTGGGCCGAGCGCATCGGAACCCGGCCCGAGACAGGCACGTCCCTGTGGCCCCAACCCGCCCTGGACGCCGACGACCCGCGTTTCGGCGCTGAACTCGGCCTGGAGGACGGCGGACCGCTGGCTGCCTGGCTCGCCTTCGACGACCGGGACCGCGAACGCAACCTGCGGCTCCTCGCCATCGCCCGCGGCGTGCACGACCTGCGCACCCTGGACGGCGGCCACGACCGCGACGGCCGCGGCCGGGCGGTGCCCTGGGAGGTCTGGCACGGCCTGCTCGCGGAGAAAGCCCTCGACCTCAAACCGTTCAAGTCCCCGACCGGCGACTGGTGGCGAAGGGGAAGCGACATCCCGCTCGGTGTCCTCACAGACGTCCAGATCTACACCACGAACGCCAATCCGCAGGACCAGGGCAAGGGCCACTCGCCCATGTGCCGGCACTCCAATGACCGAGGCGTCGCGGCTGACGACGATCTCCTGACCCCCGCAGATCTCCTCGGCCGCGACGACCTCCGCAACCATTGGTGCAGCAAGTGCGGCGGCTACGCCGTCCGCAGGCTCACCGAGACCCAGCTCTCCTACTATCGCGCGGCACATCGCCTGCACAACCTCGCCCAGGATCTCGACCGGCAAGGGACTGGCCACCACACCGACCTTGAGACGCTCGCCGCAGAGTTGGCCGTGCTCGCCGACTGGCACCCGATCGGCGAGCTCCACTGGTCGGGGCGCGGATCCGGGAAGTGGCGCAGAATCGTCGGCGACCTGCAGAACAAGGTCCGGGCCCTACACCGTCGCGACACGCCCTGACCGCCCGCGCCGCTGGTAGTAGCCGCAGCGAGGTGCTGAGCCTGGGATCACTTCGAGGCCGCCAGACGACGAGTGCTCGCGGGCGCCGGCTGGTTGCTGCTCCAGGTGGGCGCCACTGATGCGACGGATCTCGCCGGTGGGTGTGGTCCTTGGTTTCCCGGGTGCTTGTCATAGATCGCCCATATGCTCATTGCGAGGTGCAGCGAAGATCATCTAGGAGCGGCCGTGAAGCCCGGAGACATCACCATCCCTCAGCGTCTGGGGCATCTCAGTCGTGACCCTCGTGGGTATCCGGTGATCGCGACGGTAGACCGCGGTACCGACGGCGTCGACTTCGGCTCCATCGACGAGGACCGCAAACTGGTTCTCGCAACCTTCGACTGGTGCGCGGTCTGCGGTTTGCCGTTCCGCGACGAGGCACGGTGGCAGTTCGCTATGAATATGCCGGAAGGAGGTAGCGTCGACGCCATCTGGAGCGGCGAGGCCCCGGTGCACGAGATCTGTGGTGTCTACGCGGCACAGATCTGTCCGTTCCTGTCGTCTCCGGGCGCGCGCCTGGGCGACGACGGCCGCCGAGGGCAGCGCCGACCGGCCAGCGTGCTCGCGGCCGGCTACGCCGGTACGGATGCGGTGGAGATCAAGTCCTCCGGACTGCAGGACGACATGCACGTCGTGCACTTCTCCCACACCTCCGCCGTCGACAGGTTCACCTACTCCGACCGCAGTGAACTGCACGACCGCTACGAGGAGTTGCTGACGGCGGAGACGCACATCGAGCTCTCTCCCGGCGAGAAGACCCTGGTGGACCGTTTCAACGCCACCAGTACGCCGCCAGGCGAGGACGACCCCGGTGCGACGGTCACCGGCGCGGCCGTGATGGCGGGGGCGGGATACGCCCGCAACGTCTTCCGCCTGAGTGGGATGAAGACCTTCCAGGGGCCCTCGTACGCCACCATCGCGGCGGCGTTCCTCACCGACGATGGGCTGCACAAGGCAGCGGAGACCTTCCCCGATGAATCCGGCCGGGCGGCGGCACAGTGGCTGCTCGAGCAAGGTGACCGCCTTCCGGTGGCGCTTGCTCGCTGGCGGGCGGACGGCATGGCGCAGACGACTGGCCGTACGGCTCCCAAGGCCAGGCCCACGGGGCCGGGGCGTGCGGTCCCGAAGAACGCCGCGTGTCCCTGTGGCTCCGGCCGGAAGGCCGGCCGTTGCCACCCGGCGGGGTTGTGAGGAGCTGAGTACGCCGGGAGTGGAGGCGGATCGTCTGCGGCACGTCGACCGGGCCCAGAGGCAGCCGGCCGCCCCAGCATGCCATGACTGCGGAGTGCGTACGTCCGACACCTGATCAAGCCTTTGGAGTCGTCCACCGGTGGACCGCTTCCAGATCGCCGCTCGCTCTCGGCGCGTCGCTCGGCCCGCGACCGGTAAGCGGCGGCGACCTGGACAGCGGAGGCGTCCGTGCGGCTCGACAGGACAGCCTGCTGAGCCGCTGGCGGCCAGCCAGGTTTCCGAGTTCGAGACGTATCCGGCTTTCGAGGCGGACACGAGTGCTGCCGTCGGGTACGGTGATCGGCAGCTCGGGTCCGGGCCGCCGACAGCATCGGCGGAGCCAGCCACGGTCGACACCTTCGTCACCCGTCCGGGGACACGTCAGCAGCGCGTCCACCAGCGGAACTCCACGCCTGTGCGGCAGCACCTGGCCATCCCCTTCCTCTGGAGTCCTCCGCATGCCTCTGCACCATCCCACCGCCGTGCCCCGCGACTTCTTCTGCGAGCACACGGCCAGCAAGAGCCGCGTCCTGGCGCTCGTCGGCCACCAGGACGGACCGGACTCGCTCCAGGCCGTCCTCACCTGCCGAGAGCCCGAACTCGCCCAACGGGCGGCCGAACTGCTCCGCGCTCTGCGTTCAAAGTCCGACGCCTCGGAGGAACACGTCGAGCACCTGTGCCGACAGCTTCCTGATGCGCCCGCAGCCTCCCTCCGGCAGGCGGTGGTCCACACGCTCGCCGGAACCTGGCCGGCCGCCGCAGGATCACTCTTCACCTGGTCCGGACACTCGGACGGCTTCGGCGACAGGGGGCCCTTCGACGACCCGGAAGTCGACCTGGACGGCGCGGAGGAGGAAGGAACCGACGGCCGGGCCGTCCGGACACCCCACGACGCCCGGCTGCGCGATCTCGCCGGCCCGGTCGTCCGTCTCGCCGTGTTGCGGGAATTCCACGTCCACGACCGGAAGGCCCTGCTGGACGCCGCCACCGACCGAGGCTGGAGTCCGCTGCCGGCCGAGGAACTGGACGAGGACGACCCGCACGACGTGGTCGGAGCGGTGATGTGGCTCGCCGACTCCGGATCCGAGGTCGAAGGCGCCGACAGCCTCCTCGACCTCGGCAAGGCGCGCCGGCTGCGGTCGGACGAGTGCCACGAAGTGGCCCAATGGAGCCGGGAGCCCGTCGTGGAGGACTTCGGCAAGGGCTGGCTGCACCGGGCATCGGAACAGCCCGGCGACAGTGACTCGACCGAGGAGCGCGTGGACTTCGTCGCGCTGTTCGCGTCGGAGCCGCTCCACTGCGATGACCCTGAGTGCGAGGACGAGAGCTGCCTGTGGCAGCTGACCCCCCGCACCGCGGACCTGCTCCACGCCGCGCTCACGGTCCTCGCCGACGAGGCGTACGACGACGCCGCGGAACTCGGCGACGAGCGCCTGGTGGAAGGCGAGCACGAGGGTAACTGGGGCGTGTTCGCGCGGATGCCGAAGCTGACGTTCGCCGCGGACCTCCAGTGGCGCCGCCGGTTCGCCCGCGCCGCCGACGACCTCGCCGACGACCTCGAACACGGCCGGTGGCCGCAGCCGACCTGCACCGCCGAAGAACTCGCCCTCCACTTCGCCCTCGACGACGCCCGCGACCTGCACGACGAACTCGGTGAAACGGACGATCCCGACCACACCGCGCTGCCGGTCCACCGCGACGACTACGACTTCGACGCCTGCACGGACATGTTCTTCCAGGACACCGACGTCCTCATGCTCTACAACGCCCGCTTCGACGGCATTGAGGACCCGGACGGCGAAACCAACCAGCAGATCGGTATGGGCGACCTACGCGCGGCAGCCTGGTTCAACCCGTTCGGGAACGTGAAGACCCGCGACCCGCACCGCGGCTTCCGCCGCTGAACGATCCCTGAGCCGCTCAGAGCGGTTGGGCCGGCTACGGGGCGCCCCGGCCTCACCGTGCTGCTCCCGGTTGGAGATAGACCGCCGGCGAGAGCTTCCGAGCCGGTGCTCGGCCCCGTCCCAAGCCGGCGGCGCAGGGTGAACGGGTGGCCGAGCGGATCGGGGCAATCTCCAGCGGCAGCGGTACACCCATGAGCTGCCCCACAACCCGAGAACGACTGCACCGGGAGGTCACAGGGCCGCCCCGGGTGACCCGATCGAGCCGGTAGGTCCCTCGGGCTCGCCACTTTGATCACTCTCTGTAGATGGTCAAATAGGTGCCGTGCAATGAAAGGAACAGGGTCTCCCGCCCGGGAACCCGCTGCCATCTGCATCGAGGCGATCGCGTTCACCCCGCCGAAGCCCTCGCCGCTCGCCGCAGCTGCTTGACCCTATAGCTTCATGGGGTGTCCTATCCGCGAGCACCGCGTCCGGGCACGTGCGCGGGCGGTCGGCAGAGCGTGGGACGCGGATGGCGCCCATGACGTGCTCGAACGCGGGGGCGTCGCCGGCCTGGCCGGGCGTGAGGACGAACGCCGATAGCCGGCAGCGGCCGTCGGCGGCGAGGTGGGTCCTCATGGTCAGCCCGCCGCGGGAGCGTCCGAGGGCATGGTCGTGCGACTCGTCGGCCGGGGCCCCTTTTGACGGGCCCCGGCCACGTGCTGGTGCGCCCGCACGATCGTCGAATCGACAGCCACGACCCAGTCCAGGTCGCCCTCAACATCCGTCTGGGCCAGCAGCGCGGTGAACATCCGCTCCCAGGTCCCGTCCGGAGCCCACGTCCGCAGCCGGTTGTGGACGCCCTTCCACGACCCGAACTCCAAGGGCAGCGCCATCCACGGAGCGCCCGTGCGGTACTTCCACGAGATCGCACCGATCACCTGCCGGTGATCACGCCATCGCCCGCCCTTCCTCGGCGTCCGGTCCGGCAGCAACGGCTCTGTCCGCGCCCACTGCGCATCAGTCAACGAGACACATCAACCAACGAGCAGATGATCAGCAGGAAACGGCCTGGCCTGCTGGACCGAGAAATTCTGGGTCGTCATGTGGGGCCGCCCAAGCGGAGGCTGGCGCGGCTCAACAAGAGGAACAGCTGACATAAATGTCGGCATGGCGCAGTGGGGGGCGCTTGAGGAGCAGACCAAGCCGCTTGGGAGTCACGTTGAGTTTGGCCTGCAGCTTCTTTCGGGCGTGACACAGGGTCACCCTCGCATTGTTTGCCGAGATGCCGAGTCGCTCTGCGATCTGCGCCGGCGTAGCGCCGGACGCCGCCAACCGGGCGACCTGCTGCTCCCGTGCGGGGAGCCGGTCGATCTCGCGCTCCAGCCACTCTCGCTGGCGCGCCTCGTGTGCGGACTCGGCCTCAGCCGCAACGAGCCGTGAAGCGATCTCCGGCCGACAGGTCGAGCAGTTAGCGTGGAGTGCGGCTTTGACGTCAAACGCGGGCCTCGAGGGCCGGTCATCTGGGAGACCTACCAGGCCGGCCTGCTCGAACACCGGCCGTAACTCGCTTTGGAACCTTCGGAGAAGATCGTCGCGCCGCTGACGGGCCGTGACAGGCCCCTTGTTCCAGTCCCCGGCACTGTGCGCGGCGGGAACATCGAGGCTCTCGCCCAACAGGTCCAGGATGGCTTTCCTGAGATGGGGATCGACTGTGTCCAGGACGTCCTTCACTGTCATCTCGAACTCGAGCGCGTCCAGGCGGTGATCCGGCTTGGCTTCCGTGTACGTCGGATCGGAGCGTGCGACCGTCGCCTGCTGCCGCGAGAGTGCACGGAAGTGGTCCGTGATCGTTGTCCGCAGGACCGCGAAGAAGTACGGCATCGCTGTGCGCTCATCATCCGGACCCGGGAGCCGGTCCCAACGCCCCCACACCTTCACCAGGGCACCCTGGACAATGTCGTCGATGTCTGAAGGATCGAGGTCAGGGCTGCGCCTGCGGACGTAGGAACGGCCCGTCAGTTGAGCCTGCCGGGCGAATGCCTCGAAGGCCCCAGTGCCATCGGCGGTGGAAGGGCGGCCGGATGCTTCCCCGACCGCCCCGGCCCGGCCGACGGTATCGTCGGCCGCCACGTCAGATCCGGTTGCGCAGCAGTGCCGGCGTGATGCAGCTGGCCGCCGCGGTGAGTACCAGGGCGAGCTGCTCGGGAGTCCAGTGGCAGGCCACGGAAACCCCGGTAAGGGCGAGAGCTGTTCCCGAGGCGATCGCTGTCTCGGCGGTGCCGCGGGTGGCGCCCGCGGCGCGCTGACGACGCAGCAGCGGCTCAGCCAGCTCGTTCCGCTTGACACGAACGGAGGGAATGCGGGCGCGCAAGGTCCTTGGCATGATCAATTCCTTCGCACAGAGGGGCACATGACCGCAAAGCCATCGGCTGCGACTCGACCAAAAGCACACGCCAAAGGCTCTGACTGACCATCATGAAAGTAAGCGGAACGGCCGCACCAACTGCAAACAGTGATCGCCAAGGTGATTCATCTCACCTCCCTTGGGGTTAATGTCTTTTAATGCCCGCCGCGTCTCTACATGCGAGCGTGCACGCGTGCACTCGCGCGCTCGATAGAGGGGATGCTGGCGCTGCGACTCGACCAAAGGCACACGCGGCAGCTGACCATCAGCCGTCCGGGCGGTACTGTTCGAACGGTGTCGCTGCCCCGGTTGGGTCCGCTAAGACCAACGGGGGCAGCGGCGTTCCGCTCCGCGTAGGGCGGAGGTCCGCCTTGGAGTCCGGGCAGACCGCGGTGCGGCCCAGGGGAAGGCGGCGACGAGCGCCGCCTCCCGTGCAACTGCCTCCACGGCGGGAAGAAGAGGGCCGACCTAAGGCGTGTCTCTTTGATCTACTGAGCAGTTGATCGGATGTGTCTGTCCGGTTGGTGATCAGTGACGCGATGTGGGACCGGATCGAGCCGTTGATGCCGGCCGAGCCTGTCCGTGGGCGGCGGTGGGCGGACCACCGCCGCACGCTTGAAGCGATCGCGTGGAAGTACCGCATGTGCGCGCCCTGGTGGGACCTGCCGGAGGAACTCAGATCGTTCCAGACCGCGCACAAGCGGCTGCTGCGGTGGGCGGTCGACGGCAGGTGGCAGCGGATCTTCGCCGCCGTGCTCACCGCGGCGGACGCCGAGGACGACATCGGCTGGACCGCCTCGGTGGACTCGACCGTGTGCCGGGCCCGCTAGCACGTCCCTGGCGCCCGCAAAGGGTGACTGCGGCCGGGGAGATCCAGCCGACCGCGCCGTCTCCGTCGGCGCGCGGTGCCACAGGGCCCGTAGGACCCGCTCGCACTCGTAGCACCGCTGGTCGCCAGCGGGGCCGGGTAGCAAGGTTCACCCGGCCGGCAGCGGGCGGTAGTGCGACTGCTCCATCCTGCGGAGTTCCGGGCCGCACAGCGTGCGCAGCTGCGGGTCTTCCCGTCACGTCGGGGTCCGCGGTGGCGGCGTGCACGGCCAGTGCGGCGGCTCGACGTGCGCCCGGGCCGAGGGCTTGCCCGGGCTCCATCTTGAACAGGGCGACGGTCGATCCCGTGAGTCGGGGTTCGGGCACCCCGGGCAGCTCTATACCTGCTGTGGGCCGTCCTTGGCCACCGCCTTCCCTGGCGCGGGTCGCTCGTTCGGGGGCATTGGGCGAGTTTTCCGAGTGGAATAGCCCCAGCTGAGTACGCTGATCCTATGGGAACAGTGTTGCCAAGTCCTGCTACTTTTACGGAAGTTGGCTTGACGTGATGTGGGTTGGTGCGAGAAATTTTCGGCATGAACCCACAGTCGTGGCTGGACGCCTACGTGGAGCGCAACCTGGTGGCCCTCGGGCGGGCGCGAACAGTGGCCGAGGACGTTCTGGCCGAGGCTATGATCACCGAGCGCTCGAAGCGCCCAGAGCCCGACGCCGTGGCCGGCAGTGTTGTGGGCATGGACTTCCGGGACCGGTTCCTCCTCGCGGCTTCGTCCATGGACGGGCTCTCCCTGAGCGTTCGGGCGGTCCACAACCGAGGCGTGCGGCTGGTCGAGCGTGGCTCGGGCCTGGAGCTTCCGCTCCGAAAGGTCCGCGCCCTGCCGGCGGCGCGAGCCGCCGTTCGGGCGGAGGTCGAGGTTCCCAGGCATGCCACTCAGGAACTATTGTTCGATACGCCGATCGGCGTGGATCTTCTACCGGAGGGCACCTGGCCTTTGGTGGTTTGGTCGCTCGGTGTGGACGGGCTGCTGAGCGAGTTCACCGCTCTCGTAGTGGACAGCGTGAAGAAGCTGGACGCGGCGAATGCGTTGGCCGCTGTGCGCATCCCTGCTGTGGCCCTCGCCGAGAGGACCGGCCTTCGCGTGGTCGGCCAGGCCGTGCACGACGACTTCGAGGACCTCGTCGGCAAGGTCGCCCCAGTGGCGGAGGAAGCAGGGGAGACGGGTACCGGAGCCTAACGGCGCCAGGGAGAAATGGAGAGGTGGACTGCTGTGGCTGACACGGTGCTGGTCTATGGACACCGGGTCCGTCAAGCGAGGACGATCCGCAGCAGTCCAATCAAGCCGTTGGCCGAGATGCTCGGGCTGACGCCTTCAGCCTGGACGGCCCTTGAGCGTTCGGCCAGCACCCGTATGCCCGTGCTACGGGTTCGAGCGCTCGCTCTCCGGTTGCGCTTCCCCCAGGAGTTCTTCACCTCGCCTCCCGCAGGGCTTCCGGTGCATCGAGGCTCGCTTCTCTTGCGGGCGAAGAAGAGCATCAAGATCGCTGAGATCGATGCTTTGACGACGTTCGCGGAGATGGTCCAGGAACTCTGGCAGGTGCTGTCCCAACATGCCACTCATCCGCCGCTGCGGCTCCCTAAGAACCTGCTGGCGGGTACGACGCCCGAAGACGCTGCTGCCCTGACCCGACTGGCTCTCGACCTGGAAGAGGGAGAGCCGATCCCTCATGTGACGCACGCGGTCGAGCGGGCCGGCGTGCCCATCGTTGTAGCCGATATCGGCATGCCCGACGCGAAGCATGATGCCTTTTCGGTATGGACAGGTGACTTTCATGACGAGCCGCTGATCGTCGCGCGCCCGGTTAACTCCTGGGAGCGGACTCGCTGGTCCATTGCCCACGAGCTGGGGCATCTGGTCATGCATCATGGCGCGCTGCCTGAAGCGGCCGAGGACGAGGCGAACCGCTTCGCGAACGCCTTTCTCTTCCCCGCCGCGGCACTGGAGATGGAGTGGCCGACAACGGTTACGTTGGCGACCCTCATGCCGCTCAAGCGTCGGTGGCAGATGTCGCTGTCGTCGCTGATCATGCATGGACGGCACAACCAGCTCCTCGATGAAGCGCGGGCCACCGGCCTGTTCAAGCAGCTCTCCGCCCGCCGCGACCCCGTGACCCATGTGACCTGGCGGGTACAGGAGCCCGCCTGGGACGAATTGGAACCGGAACGACCACGCCTGCTCGCGGTTATGACAGAACGTGGCATGGATGAACGGCCCTCTGCTGAGCTGTTCTCGGCGCTCACGGGCGGTTGGTCCAAGGACCTGATGCAGGAAGTCGTGGACGGCCAGCGCCCGGCTCCCGTCAAGGCTGAGGCCAAGCGGGGATTGGCCTCCGAACCAGTTTCCAACGTCGTCGATTTCCGGCGCCGCGCATGAAGGTTTGTGGGTGCGCCCACGAGTAGGCAACTGGAAGGGACGCCTGGTGCCGGAGAGTGGACGTCAGCGGCAGGACGCCGCCCTTCGGAGGGCAAGCCGTAGCAAGACACAGGCCAAGCGGTCCGCAGCCGAGCGGGGCTTGGCCGAGGCTGTCATTTCAGGCGCGGCAGTCACGTTCGCAGAGGTCTCGCGGCGCTCCGGGGTATCCACACGCTACCTGCGGAGCCAGGACGACCTGGCCAGCGCCATCATCGCGCTGCGAGCCGGCCACCCCAAGAGCGCCGCGAACAGTGCCGGCCCAAGCCGACCATCCACGGCTGCCCTTCTCGCGGCCAGAGTGAGCCTGCTTGAACATCTATTACTGGACGCGCGCCGCCAGCTGGCCGGTGTGGAGGGCGTCGAGCGTGCCGGTTGCCTGCCGGAGCAGACCGTTGCCCAGACACCGCGTGTCGACGTTCAGGCCGACATCCCATCCTGACGAGCGTGTGCGCCGCTCTCGAACCACATTCGGAAACGATCACGAGCCCCTCAGCTGGCGCGCAACCTACCTCGTCCTCGACGGAGGCCTCGAAGCGGGTTGAAGTTCCACCTTCGGCTCGGACACCTGGACACTGGGACGTGTGAGCCCGGAGGAAGCAGTTTCAGGTGGGAACCAACAGCAACATGAGTAAGCGGTATACGGCGGAGTTCAAGCGCGACGCGGTCGCGCTGGTGCGCTCGTCACCACATCGGAACGTCACCGAGATCGCCAGGGCGCTGGGGGTCAGCCCGGAAGGGCTGCGGGGCTGGGTCAAGCAGGACCGCACCGACCGGGGCGAGGGCCGGCCCGGGGAACTGACCAGCGCGGAGCGCGAGGAGCCCACCCGGCTGCGGCGACAGGCCGTCGAGCAGCAGAAGACGATCGAGATCCTGCGCAAGGTGGCCGCCTATTTCGCGGCCGAGACGAATCGGTGATCCGCTTCCGCTTCGTTGAGGACCATCACGGCGCCTGGGGCGTCAAGCGGATCTGCCGGGTTCTGGGCATCGCCCGTTCCTCGTTCTACGACTGGCGGGCCGGCGAGCAGGCCCGCCGTGACCGCGAGCGGGCGGAGGACCTGCTCGCCGCCGAGATCACCGTGATTTACCTGGCTTCCCGGGGCGCCTACGGCGTCCCGCGCGTGCATGCGGAGCTTCGCGGCCAGGGCCGGGCGGTCAACCGGAAGAGGGTCGAGCGGATCATGCGCGAGCGTGGGATCGCGGGCGTCACCCGCCGCCGACGCCATGGTCTGACCCGTCAGGCCCGCAAGCCGGTGCATGTCCCCGACCTGATCGGGCGCGACTTCAGCGCGCCCCGGCCGGGGATGCGGCTCGTCGGCGACATGACCTTCCTGCCGACCGAGGAGGGCTGGCTCTACCTGGCGACCTGCATAGACCTGGCCCGCTGGACCGCCCGCGACCTCGCAGCCGTCGCCGGCGCGCTCAACACCCGGCCACGGAAGACACTCGGCTGGAGAACACCCGCGGAGGCTCTCGACGATCAGCTACTCTCGCTCCAAACCAGCGGTGTTGCAACGACCCCTTGAACCCGGTGAATACACGTCGAGTGAATTCCGCAGCGAGATAGGCAAGTTGGAAATGCGGCAGTCGATGGGGCGAGTCGGCTCCTGCTACGATAACGCCGCTGCCGAGAGCTTCTTCGCCGTACTGAAGGAGGAGATCGGCACGCGGATCTGGCCGGACCGCGCCACCGCCCGCACGGAGATCTTCGCATTCATCGAGACTTTCTATAACCGCAGGCGTCTACGCAGGCACCCCCAGTGGGGCTACCTCACCCCGGTCGAGATCCGCCAGCGACACCAGCAAGGTCACATCCTCGCGGCGTAGACAGAGAGTGTCCGAGCGCAGGGTGGAACTTCACGTGCTCGATCACCGCGAGTACGTACAGGCGGGCCCCGGACAAGGTGATCGTCTCGAAGAAGTCGCACGCGAGGAGTGCGTCGGCCTGGGAGCGCAGGAAGTCCGCCCAGCTGGTGGAGGTTCGCTCGGGCGATGGCGGGATACCGGCTTCCTTGAGGATCTCCCAGACCGTGGAGGCGGCCACCTTCACACCGAGGACGAGAAGCTCCCCATGCAGGCGCCGGTACCCCCAAGCCGGATTTTCCTTGGCCAGGCGAAGGACCAGGGCTCGGACGGAGCGCACGGTGCGCGGTCGGCCGCCGCGCTTGGGCCGGGAGCGAGTGGCGTGGCGGCGGGCGATCAGGTCGCGGTGCCATCGAAGAACGGTGTCCGGCCGTATCAGCAAGCGCATCCGGTGCAGCGCGTGCGTCGGCATCCGGTGCAGCAGAGCTGCCAGAAAGGCCCGGTCGCTCGCTTCGAACCGTACGCGCTGTCCGCTCAGCTGCCGCTCCAGCACTGCGATCTGATGGCGCAGTGCGAGGGTCTCCACGCCCTTGTCGCGGTCGCTCATCGGCAGCAGCCGCAGAATCGAGAACGCGTTCGTCACACCCAGATAGGCCAGTCGCAGCAGCACGGCTGATCATCATGCCGGGGTAATCGCCAGTCTCGCCAGAGCGCCGACTCGGCAACGCGGTCGGCATCCGGTGAATCATCGCTCACCGGCTCCCACCAGGGCGGATGAGGCTATCGGCAAGGGCAGGGCCGCCGAGTCCAGCTCCGCGCAAGCTGATAGCTGAAGCAGGCGCGTAGCGCGCGGGTACGGTGCGAGTGGTTGGGCTGGAGTGTCAGCCGATGGTGAGGGTGCGGTCGCCGAAGTCGGCGACCATGCGGAGCTGGCCGCCGAGGGCTTCGACGTAGGCGCGGATCGTGGAGAGTGCTGCGGTGTCGAGCGCGCCGCTCTCGAGTCGGGAGACGTTGGGCTGGGTGATGCCGATGATTTCGGCGACCTCGGCCTGGGTGAGGTCCTGTTCGCGGCGGATCTCGGCGAGGCGGTAGGCCCGCACCTCGGCATCGAGCTTCTCCCGGTGTGCGGACACGCGCTGCGGGTCGGTGACGACACCGGGTCGTACGTCCTTCCAGGACTTCATGGCTTGCCCTCCTCGATGGCCTTCAGATGCCTGCTGAATCGTTCGTCGGCGATGGGGATGTTGATCTCGTACCACTGCTTCCATGCTCCGGCCTTGTCTCCCGCTACCAGGACGATGGCTTGGCGTTCGGGGTCGAAGGCGAACAGGATCCGGATCTCGTCGGGTCCGGTGGTCCGCGGGCGGAGCTCCTTCATGTTGTGGTGCTTGGAGCTGTGGATGCGGTCCACCAGGGGCCGGCCGAGGGTCGGGCCGTCCTGCTCCAGCTTGTCGATGGCTGCCGCGACCTCGTCGGCGGTCTGCGGATGCTGCTGTGCGAGGTCCAGGAGCCATTCCTCGACCTCGCTCTCCAGTGAGACTTCCCATGCCACGTCGACAGTATGCGCTTCAGCGAATATGCGCTGCAAGTTATTCCGGAGCGCAGGCAGAAGAGCCGTCGGCAGGAGCGCCCGACCGGCGACGGGATTCAGCCGTTGACTCGGGCGAGGAGCTGAGCGGCACGGCCGGGGTCGAGGTCCCACTGAAGGGCGATCGTGATCAGGCCGTTCAGCTGCAGGAAGTCGTCTGTCGGCCGGCCTGTGCCGCCTTCGGCGATGGAAGCCGCAAGGGTCGGTACTCCAGTATCTCGGCAACGGGCGCCATCGGCATGCTCGCTTCCCACCCGGCGCGCGAGGGCTGCGAGAAAGTCCACGACCTCACCGATGACCGGATCCCCGGGCCGTAGCGCCATGATCGAGTGGTGCGCCTGCTGGAACTGCCCCATCGCTTGGTCGGCGACGTTCTGATGCCGAGGGTCGGCGTCCCACAGGGTCGCGAGGTGCGCCAGCCCTGAGAGACATTGCAGCGCCTGGTGGGCGTCGATGACCGCATCGGCGAGGGGGGTCGGGTGTGCTGTGGGAAGTGTCGTGTCCCAGGTGTCGAAGAGATCGGTACCCGGCCAGAGCGTGCTCTGGAGCTGATGTGCCAGGAGCCGGACCGGTCTGCCGCCGATCAGAGGAACCAGGAGGAGGGCCCTGCGGTAGCCCTGGGATCCGGGATCGTGTCGCAGCAGCGTGCTCAGCTGCTCCGCCACTGCCGGCCACTGGGCGAGGTCGCTGAGTTCCGCGCCCACCGCCAGCAGCTGGCCGACAGGCCGAGCGACAGACTCACCGTGACCAGCTACCGCAGCGCGGTGGATGCCCACCCGCACTGCCCGGCCCACGCCGAACCGCCGCGTCGAGCCCGCCGACCAGCACCAGGCCAGCGCCCGGTCGGGCAGTGGAAGCCGGTTCAACCGTGCCCGTAGCAGGTTCAGCAACACCAGCACACCGCGCCTTCGCTGAACGGCAGCCGCCGCCGTCGGGTCAGGCAGTTTGCCCGACAGTCCAAGCACGGGACTGCTTTGATCGACGGCATGCGCGTTAGTTCTTGGGTGCTGCAGGTTGCGGTCTTGGTCATGGGCGGAGGAGCGGCTGCTGCCGTGTCCGGATTCGCTGACCATGTGGAAGCCCGAAGGGCCCTCAACAAGCCATTGGGTGGGCGTAAGCCGGACCGGCACGAGAGGATGGTCCTTCGGCTCCGGCCCGATGCTGCCCGCCAGCGCTACGAGCGGGACCTCCGCCGCGGCCCGCGAGTCGCCCTGATCGGTTTGATCATCTTCTCGGCAGGGCTCTGCACAGCTCTCGCCTGGTTCAGCATCGCGGTATTGATCGAGCGTTGGAATACCCACGGTCAGCTCGGTCCCGGTGACGCAGGGCCCGTCGTTACTGCCGTGATCGGCCTCACCGGTGTTGTGGGCTATGTGATCGCCATCATCGTCGGGGCCTACGCCAAGCTGGTCACAGCAAAGGGCAGAGCCGGCGCGGACGTCATGACTGCCCAGGCGGAGGTGATCCGCGCGCAAGCGGAGGTGATCCGTGCTCAGAACGGCCTGTCCCCGGGCGTCCCGACGGTCAGTTCGGGAGGCGGCTCTGGCGGGGTTGAGGCTTCCGCTTCCTCGGAACCCGCAACCCCCTAGCCCGCAGGACTTCGATCGCTTGCCACGTCCTGCTCGTCGCGGGCGTCCGCCGCAGTGGACACGAGCGGCGGGATCGACTGGGACACCTCCGTGGACTCCACGATCGTTCGGGCCTACCAGCACGCGGCCGGCGCCTGCACCGACCAGCCGCCGATCCTGGCCTCCCAATGGGGCCGGACTGGGAGAACACCGGGACGGGACGTCCCGGCAGAGCCTTGTCGCCCCACCTGGTGGAGGTCGTGGTGGGGGCGAGGGCCCTGGCCGCTCGCGCGGCGGGTTCGCCCCGCAACGGCGCAGTAAGACCCGAGGTCAAACGCTGCCTTACCCGGCGACCTACTCACCCACCCGCTGCCGCAGGGCGATCGTCGTGGTGAGTTCCACGGTGGCCAGGTACCACCAGAAGATCCAGTCGAGGAACGCCGGGTCGTAGTCCTCCTGCTGAGAGGCATCACGGTGGCGGATCTCGAACCGGTTGGCGATCTGGAACAGCGCACCGTCATCGGGCTTTCCGAGCTCGGCACGGATCAGGTCACGTCGCTCCTCGAGGACCCCTGCCAGGACGATGATCGCGGAGCGTTTCTCCTCGATGGACGCGCCACGGCCGCGGTAGAGGGCGATGGCGTGCGTAGTGCGCTGCTTGATGTCGGGGTCGGCGACGGCGAGGGCACGGTGGACGAGGTCGGCGCGGGCGTCATCGGTGACCGCGACGAGCCGGCCCTGGTCCTCGCCCTCGTCGGCGAGGCGGTACTGAACGCCGGCACTCGCGAGCAGGCGGTTCACCTGCCACCTGTACAACGTCCGAGCAGGACCTGCATGGAACTCCCGGTGATGCCAACCACACTGGCTGTAGGAGTGGTACCAGCAATCACGCGGACGTGAGACCAGGTCATGGAAGACCTCTACCAGTCCTAGGAACGTGTCCTCGTCCCACTCCCCAGGGGTAAGGGGCCAGAGCAGAGGTATGCCCAGTCGGCGCTCCAGCACCTCGGCGGCATCCGGCAGGTCCGCATAGACGTCGACGCACTCCTGCCCGAAGTGCTCCGCGAGATAGCCGTTGCGGTGCATCTCCCCGATCAGCCGGGCGAATGCATGAGCTACGGAATATGAGCCTGCCGATGCGTTCGGGGCAGCCTTCCCTTGGCGCTGTGGCCAGTACGGACGCGGCTCCGTGACATGCCGGACCTCCTTCGCTCTGCCGGCCAGCTCACGAAACCAGGTCTCCTGCGTCACCACTGGAGCCTGCTCCCATGGCGGGGGATCGGAACGGGGGCTCCAGTAGCTGCTGTGGGGAGCTGTGGCAGGAAGATCCTGAAAGTCCGAGCAGGCACTGGCCCCCTGGAACGCTTCAGTGAGTAGCCACTCGGCCCTGGACACCCAGCTGTTGTGGTCGGTGGCGGTGAGGTGGTTGGCCTCGCTGACGAAGAGGTCGACCGGCCAGGCCAGCTCGTAGTTGCTGAGGTCTATCACTGAGGTCCTTCCGTGCCTGCTGGCTGATGAAGTCGGCCAGAGGGTCGACCGGCTGGATGGGTGCCGGTCGCCGTAACGGAGAATACCTGCGACCCCGAACTGGCCATCCGAATTTCCTCGTGGGTCCGGCCTCTGCTGGGCCGTCCTGCGAGCGAGCAGCCAGCCGCAAGGCCTGACGGCCGCCCTCCCCGGGACGGCGTTCAGGTGCAGCCTCGTCAGACTGGTGAGGGGTTCCGGTCGCGGCTGCTGCTACGCCGCCAGCGGCAGGTCGTCGTCGTCACGGGGGACGGCCCGGAGCTGGCATGCCTGGGCCCGGTCGAGGGCGGAGGCGAGCGCCTGGACGGCCTGGTCGGCGGAGTCCTTGAAGAGGTGGCCGTAGAGGTTGATCGTGGTGGCGAGGGTGGAGTGCCGCAGGGTCTTGGACACGATCGCGAGAGGGATGTTCTCGGCGATCATGATGCTGGCCGCGGTGTGGCGCAGGTCGTGCAGCCCGATCTTCGGGAGGTCGACTTCGGCGGTGCGCTTTCGGAGCTGGTCGAGGACCCACTGGGGCCGCAGCGGCGTTCCGCCCGGGCGGGCGAAGACCAGGCCCTCGAGCCGGGCGTCGGGGTGGGCGGCCATCTGGATCGCGGCCTGGCGATGGAGGGCGGCGATGACCCTGGGGGAGAGGCTGATCCAGGCGCGGCTGGCCTCGGTCTTGGGCTCGCGGAGGTGGATCTTCCCGTTGTCGATGGCGGCCAGGGTCCAGCGGACGTAGAGCTTGCGGTCCATGAGGTGGACGTCGGACCAGTGCAGGGCGAGGATCTCGCCGCGGCGCATGCCGGTGCCGAGCATGACCTCGAACAGGTCGGTCAGCTGGTCCGCGTACTGCTCGGCGCCGTGCTGCAGGAAGGTGGCTGCCTGCTCGGGGGTCCAGCAGGTGCGCTCGGCTGCGCGGGGCTTGGGCGGCACGGAGTGCTTGGCCGGGTTGTAGCGCAGGCGCCAGGAGCGCACGGCGGCGTTCAGCGCGTTGCGCAGCGTGGACACGGCCCGGTAGACGGTGACGCGCCCGCGATTGGCCTCCAGCTGGGCGGAGACCCAGGCGTCGACGTGCTCCGGGCGCAGGTCGAGGAGCCGGAGGAGGCCGAAAGCGGGGATGAGGTCCCGCTCGACGCACGCGGCGTAGCCGGCGTACGTGTTCGGCGCGAGGTGCGGCTTCCTCGTGGCCAGCCACTCCCGCAGGTAGCTCGCGACGGTGGTGCGGCGGTTCTCGTAGACCCCGCGCAGCTCACCGTCCAGCACCGCCCTCATCTCGCGGGCCGCCTCGGCGCGAGTGGCGAACCCACCGCGCCGGCGGGTCTTTCGCTGCCCGTCCTCGGGGGCCAGGTCGACGCAGTACGTCCACGACCCGTGACCCGCCTCCTCCAACAACCGCACACACCACGAACCCAACTGCCTCCCGTGCCCGTCCGAACAACCACACCGCCGGTACACCCGACCACGCTGCGCACGCTGTCCCATGAGCTTCCCTTCTCCCGGGCTGAGTGGTGCCCCTGGGGCAAGAGTGGCTGCCGTGTCGGGTGTGGCGGCAGAGCGTGCGGGGCGGTGCACGAAGCACTCAGAACCAGACGGCGAAGACACGCCCAAGGCGACACACCGCCCGGAAGATCACCATCCGTAGCCACTGGGTAAGCGACCGTGATCCGCTCGCAGGAGCCGGCCCCGCGAGCTGGCCGGAGCCGTCGGCGCAGCGAATGTCGGGATCGCACGGTGGTGCTTGCTGAAGGGTCGACAGATCTCGGTCACCGGCAGTAGCCGCGGCGGGGTGGTCAGCTTGGGGACCATTTTGGGACCACGCCCGATGAGCGCTCATGAACGCTGATGGGCGAAAACGGGCGCTTGTGCGCAAAGTAAACACTGAGCCACCGTCAGAAGTCTGTGGCGCCACTTCCACTGAGAGTCTCCAACTCACGTGCGCCTCGGGATAGTTGAGCAACAAAGAAGCTAAGACCTTGAGGTCTCGGCTGCCGACAATAGTTGAACTGGGGGTCAAGGGGTCGCAGGTTCAAATCCTGTCGTCCCGACTTGCATCACTGCAGGTCAGAGGCCGTTTCCGCCGGATGGCGGAGACGGCCTTCGTGGTTGGTGGTCGCAGTGTGGTCGTGAACGCTCGTTCACGTCGCGGCCGGAGGGCACAACCTGCACTCGGGGGCATCTCAGGGTGGCTGGCTCGTCCTTCGCTGGCGAGTTGAGCGCAGCTGACAGGCCGTTCGGACGCGGTTCGGCGTCGGAGTGACGTTGATTTTCCTGTGGGCGGGCATGCCTGTGAGACCCGCGGCATCCGTTTGTGGGCGGTTGCTTGAGTGGACGTCAGCTGCAGACCGGCTGCCCGGTGTTCTGCGTACCCCTGGCATGGGACGTGGCTGTAGTGCCGTCAGGCGGCGTGGCTGAAGAGCGGGTTCGGTGCCGGGCCGATGAGGCCGAGGACGTCAACGCCGCGCGCGCGGGCTTCGACGAGGCAGAGCCTGGCTTCGATGGTGTGGACCGCGGCCATCGCCACTTCCCAGGTCAGGTGGCTGTAGATGTTCGCAGTGGTCGAGAGCGTAGAGTGCCGCAGAGTCTTGGAGATAACCGCCATGGAGACGTTGCCCTCCAAGGCGAGGGTCGCGGCAAGGTGCCGCAGGTCGTGGATGGTCACGTGGGGCAGGTCGGTCTGCTCGCGCAGCTCGTGGAAGCGCCGGCGGACCGCGGCCGGGTGGAGGGGCCTGCCGTCCGTGCCCTGGAAGACGTGGTCGTTGTCGGCGGAGGTGTTCCTGGCCATGGCGCGCTGGAGGGCGGCGGCGACGCGCTCCGACAGGGGCACCCAGTTGCGGCTCTTCTTCGTCTTCGGTGCGGTCAGGACGAGTTCGTGGTTGTCGATGGCGGAGAGGGTGTGGCGGATGTACATGACGCGGTCCTCGATCCGGACGCACTGGCGTTGAAGCCCGAGTGCCTCGCCCTTGCGCAGGCCGGTTCCGATGATGGCCTCGAAGAGGTCGGCGAAGGCGGGGTCGACGTCGCGGCAGTGGGCGAGGAAGGTGACGGCCTGCTCGGCGCTCCAGGGCACGCGCTCGTCGGCGCGGGGCCGGCGCATGGGCAGGGGCTGGGCCGCGTTGAAGGGGAGCCGGTGGGTGCGGACGGCGGTCCCCAGGGCGCTGGAGAGCGTGGCCAGGCAGTGGTAGACGGCCTGGCGGCCGCGGCCGGACTCGAGCTGCTCGTGCGCGTAGGCGGCGATGTGATCGTGGGCGAGCTCCTCCAGGCGCAGCTTGCCGAACACGGGGATCAACTCGCAGAGCACGTAGCTGCGGTAGCGGGCGTAGGTGGTTGGCTTGAGCAGGAACTCCATCGACTTCAGCCACTTGGTGAGGTAGGCGGCCACCGTCTCGTGCGGGTCGGCGTCGAAGCCTAGTTGGCGGCCTTCGAGGAAGCGGCGCAGCGCGCTCTCGGCGGCGAAGTCGTCCTCGAAACCGCCGCGGCGTACCGTGCGCCTGCGACCGCTGAGCGAGGGGATGTCGACGGCGAAGGTCCACGTGCCGTGCCCCTCCTCGACCAGGCGCGGGCATCCGGCGCCGAGCTGACGCCGAGCCGCGTCGCGGCATCCGCACCGACGGTAGACCCGACCCCGCCGCCGCCCCGAACTACGCACCACGTTCTCCTGCCTCCTGCGGCCCTGACTTTCTCAATCAGCCCGCGAGGCTACAGATTTCACGCCTGGATGGCCGACTGCGACCACCATGCGATCACCAACACGCAATTTGTGGCCTGACCTGCGACTTCCGGTGAGCACCCGCACCTGGACTTGATGGCTGCGCCTCGTGCAGCGCGGCGCGGTTCCTGGCAGGTCAACGCTGGCGCCCTGTCACCCTCGGTAGTTGATGTCGCCTACGAAGGCGTGCTCTGGCCGATCTCCCGTTACGCTGCGTTGTCGGCGTTGGTACGGCGCCGCCAGGCGTCGGCGTTCCGCACGGGCCCGAGCCCATCTGGAGCCACGCCTCGATCTGGTCGAGCCATCGAACAAGCAGCCGTTGGCGGCTATGACGCCACCATCACCAGTGTGGGAATGAAAAGGAGTGGGCGAGGCAGACTCCGACGGTCAACGATCCGATATTAATATTGCCCAGTCTGAAATGGGTCGCCCGTTGCAGCGCCACGCGAGGTTGTCTACCTTCACTTCTCGCGCCAGCAATCGCGCATTGGCGATCTCCGCCCAGCACTGCACGGTTGTGCTTGTGATCGAGCAGCCTGTGCGACAGCGAACGCTTCCGCGGCTCGGGCCTTCGCCCTGATGGGAGGACACGCTGATACTGGATCTGCTTGATCCGGAGGAAGCGAGAATACCGCCGATAGCGATGAAGGACTACTCGGACGAGTTCAGGGCCGATACCGTGGCCCTGTACGAGTCCACGCTCGGAGCGACGTACAAGGACATTGCCGCTGACCTGGGCATCAACAGGGCGACGATGCGTGAGTGGGTGCTGCGGGACCGCGAACGCCGCGGCGTCGTCCCCACCGTCCCCAGGTCGGGCGGGAAGGCGGCGGCCCTGGCAGGACAGTCGGCCGTGGCCGCCGATCTGGCAGTTGGAGGCCCGTGTGGCCGAGCTCGAGGCCAACGAGCGGAAGCTGGCCACCGAGCGGGACATCCTGCGCAGGGCGGCCAAGTATTTCGCCGGCGAGACGAACTGGTGAGCCGCTTCCAGTTCGTCCACGACCACAGGGACACCTACGAGGTGAAGCGGCTGTGCCAGGTCCTGGACGTCAACCGCTCCAGCTACTACAAGTGGCTCAGCGGTGCTGATGCCAGAGCCGTCCGCAGGTACCAGGACGAGGTCCTGGCCGAACGGATCCGCCAGATCCACGCCGATTCCGGTGGCGCCTACGGCTCGCCCAGGGTGACCGCGGAACTGCGCGGGACCGGGACTCGGATCAACCACTACGAAGCCCTACCCGCCCGCTCGGAAGCCGTGATCCATGTCGCGATGATCGGCCTCATGACCCGCCGCCTCACCAGTGAAACCACCCCGACCGGGTGCGGAACCTGAACCCTGTCAACACGGCGACACGCCCAGTCAGAACACAGGTCTCGTGGATACGGTGTCCTCCATCGTCAGGCACTGCGTAGTTGTCGATCCCCTCGTCAGCCGTGGGCCGTCTCGGCCTCGTCGTCCGGCGTCGTGGATAGTCCGGCCGCGTCGGCGAGGTCTGGGTCCTCCCCGATCTCGTCTCCGGCGGGTGTGTCCGACTCCTCGTTCGAAGTCCGGTCGCCGTCGGCGAGTGTCGGGAGGACGTATGCCTGGGCCAGCCCCGCGAGGTGGAGGGGAAGGGGGAGAGACAGGGCGGCGGCGTAATCCGGGGCCTGGCGGAGCTGGTGCATGGCGAGGGCCAGCGCCTCGGGGTCGTCGAACTTTTCCAGTACGGGGGCCGCGGAGTCGTCGTCCTCGTGGCAGCCCAGTACCGCGATCTCTACCAGCGTCGGGTTCCAGGCACTGGTGCCCGCCTGCGAGGTGAGGTTGCCTGCCGCGTTGACCCGGGTGGCGAGGCGGTCGAGTGCGGGGGAGATCGCATGGGTTCCGGGGCGTTCGGTGGTGCTGTAGAAGACCCGCTCGCGCGACGAAGCCCTGTCCCCGTACCGCTGCTGGGGATTCTGTGCCCAGAAGCCGGCCGGCTGCCCGTGGGGCTTGCCCGGATCGGCCAGGCCCCACCACTGGGCGCTCTCGCGACCGCCGCACCCGCGCACGCGGACGAGGCGGAGTTCGTCGTCCAGTCGGCCTGCCGGGGCGTGGCCGGGCTTGATCAGGTCACGTTCGGTCTGGCCGTCCTGGAGCCATGGCCAGTGCAGTCGGCTGTTCTGAGCATGGGTGATCAGTGCGGTGGGCTGCCCTCGGAGGGAGTGCAGCACGCGTTGGAGGAATGCCGCGGTCTCCCTGCGCTGTTGGGCGAGGTTACTGCGCCACTGCTTGCCGGTGACCCGAGGGGCATCGGGGCGTGCGTCATCGTCTGAAGTCTCAGGTTCCGTGAACGCTTCGGGGCCGATCTCCGCCTGTTTCACCAGACCGAGGAGGAACTGAGGGTAGGGTACCCATTCCCCTGCGGTGTCGTCCCAGCCGCGTACGGCTGCAAGGCCTTCCCCGGCCGGGAGCGGGGTGACGAGGACGGCCACAGGCATGTGTTTGGGCAAGCGGGTCGGGCCGTCCTTACGACGTTTCACCATCCACACCGCCGCGTATTGCAGCGAGTCCGGAAGATCGTCACCGAGGGTGTGCTGGGGCAGGACGCGGACACCGAGCTGGCGCAGTCCGTCGAGCCACGAGCTGTACGTGCGGTGGTCGAGGCTTTCCGCATTGTCGATCTGCCGATCGGTGGACGGGGTGACAACGAACTGAGTCAGCAGGCCTGCGTCGGCGCACCCGAGGCGGATGGCGAACTTGGGGTCCGTCGATGCCGGGCGGAATGTACTGCGGTGTGCGACTTCCACGAGGGCGAGTTCGGGGCGGGAGGGGTCCGCGCCGTCCGCGCGGAGCCAGGCGCGCAGGGCACGGCGCCGTTCGGCGACGGCAGTCGCGAGCGCCGCGCCTTTGCCCTTGACTGCCGGGTCGGGCACGAGTCGGTCGCCCAGTCCGTCGGCGAGGGGCAGGCAGCGCAGCCGGAGTGTGACCTCGGCCGTCCGCCACTCCAGGACCACCGGTGCTCCGGGCGTGGCCTCGTCGAAGTCCCGGTCCGTGACGTGGGCGGCACTGGCGCCGCCGTCGCCGTCGAGGCCCAAGGCCTTGGCGAACTGTTCCACTGCCTCGCCGCGTACCTCGGGCGACTGCCACAGCAGCCGGGTCTCCACCACGGGCGGGCCGGCCTGCTCCGGTCCGTGGGAGGCGATCCGGGCCTGCGCCGCGAGTGCAACGCGCCGTGCCTGGGTCTCACGCAGCAGCTCGGCCTTCTTGGCCTCGTCTGTCCTGGGCTTGGGCCGCCGGTTCTCCGGCGCGCCGATGCCCTTGCCGCGTCCGCGCGTGAGGTCGGGTACCCGGGCCACTGTTTCAGGAAGGGCCTGCTCGGCCCATTCGGTGAGCTGGGCTCGCTGGTTGGGCATGAAGCCGCTGCCGATCTCGTGCTTGCCCATCCTGGTGCTGTGGACCACGGCGGCGCGGACGCCGCGGCCCTCGCCGATCCAGGAGACCGGTTCGGTGAGCAGCTGTTCGGGGTCGGGGAAGTTGCCGGCGAGGCTGAGTCCGCGCAGGATGCCGGCGGTGTCGTTCTCCGACCAGACGAAGGTGTCGGCGGCGCGGTCGCGGCGCAGGCGTGCCAGTGCGTAGCGTTCGGTGGCCGGTGCGCCGGGCAGCCAGGGGATGGTGGGTCGCAGGTAGACGGTAGTGGCCTCTCGGTAGGGCAGGTTGAGGCGTTTGGTGGTGGTCCGAGGGTGGGTCGCCCAGCGGCGTACACCCCAGTGCAGGTGGAGACGCGGCCTGGGGTCGAACGGCGTGGTGTGCAGGGAGATGTTCAGGAGGACGGAGAACCACCACTCCCTGCGTTTGACGGTCCGGCACAGGGGCTGCGACATGAGTTCCGCGCCTTGGTCGCGAGGTCCGCGGGGCAGTGCCCGGAACCGCAGCTCCCCACCCTCGAACGGGAAGGGGTCGAGGGTCAGGATGCGGCGTGCCAGGGCGTCGGTGGCGAGTTGGAACTGGCGCGGTTCCGGGGCGGCAGTGCCGCCCCGGGTGGTCGGGGTGGTGAGGAGTTCGACGCCGCCGACCGGCTGCCACTTGGGCAGGTTCTGCTTCAGCTCGGTGCTGCTCGCGAGCAACAGCGAGCGGAACCGGGGATCCTGCGCGGAGTCCCTGGGCCCGAGGGTACGCAGCCAGGCGTCGAGGAGTTGCTGCAGGGAACGGCCCGGGAGGGGGTCGGGCGCCGAGGCCGGTACATACATCCAGAAGTCCTCGGCGACCTGCGGCCCCGGTTCCACGGGGATCCGCGGCCGGGGGCGGACGATCACGTCGGGGGCGAGGGTCTGGAGCACACCGTCGAGTCGGCGGGTGGGCAGCGTCGGCTGCCGCTTCTCCTCGTCCCGCCCGTGGTTGTGCAGTTCGAGGAGTCCGGCGTGCCAGTGTTCGGGGAAAGGGAGTGCGTGGAAGTCCTCAGTCCAGGGGGTGCCCTCCTCGGCCAGGTGGTACGCGGATCGGCGGATGTTCTTGTACATGTAGCTTCTCCCTGCGATGTCCGTACGTGGCGGGTGCGGTTGGCCGCTAACAGTGCTGCCCAGGGCAGTGGTTGACGTGCTTCAGTCGACCGATCGTGGGCCGGGTGATGTCCCCATGGCGCACAGTGCTTCGTACAGCGGGCGGTAGAGCAGCTTGACGAGTGCGGCGTCGGCGGGATCGGTGCGCGCGCCGTACCCGACGGTGCCAGTGTCCGTGTCGGTGTGCGCGAAGTACGGCGCCAGAACATCCCGTAGCCTGACCAGCAGCCCGGGGTCGCCTGCGCGGCGTGGACGCCGGCCCTGGCCGGTGAAGGGGGCCTGGGCTGCGGCGAGTCGCGGTGCGAAGGCCGCGTCCACGAACACGACGCGGGCGGGTACGCCACCGCGGACGAGGCGCCCGATGACCTGCCAGATGGTGACGAGTTGGTCCCAGACGAAGGACTTCTTCTCGTCATCGGAGAGCGAGGAGTAGATGTAGGGCCGTGACAGTACGTGCCGCCACACGCCGCGTGCGGTGGTCCTGAAAGCACTGCCTGCCGCGTTCAGGTCCCCGGCCTGGGTGACCATGTCGCTGAACGTCCCTTCGCCCGGCAGCTTCAGCTGACCGCGTACGAACCGCGTCGCCCAGTCGTTGATGGCGAAGACCGCCAGGGAGAGGTCGTCAGGGCGGGGGTGCGGACGGACCAGGAAGAACACCGTTCCGAACGCCGCCACCTTCTCCTCGCCGGGCCGTTGGGGGGCGGTGAGGATGTTGTGTCCTCGTTCCACGGCGAGGAGGGGCGCCACGAGCAGTTCGGCGTCCGGGTCGTCGGCGAAGGACGCGAGGTCCCCACGCCGGACCGCTCCCGCACCTGATCCCGTGCCCGGCACCTGGTTCCCCGTCGGCGCCGCCCCGTCGACGGCGGCCTCCAGTTCGGCGTCGTCGGCGACCAGAACGCGTACCCGGCCATGCCAGCGCGGGATCTCGTTCAGGGCTGTGGCGGCCACCTTGGCTTCCGTATAGCTGCCCACCAGAAGCAGAGCCCGCTTGCGGCGCTGGTCGGGGATTCGGGCGAGTTCGCTCTGGAGCGGGGAGGAGTTGCCGTCGCTCCGTGACCGGGCGAGCCGGTCGATCATCAGGCGCAGGACACCCTCGCGCTGGTCGGGGTCCTGGCCGGAGAGCCGGATCGGCTGTCCTGCGGCGTCGTAGAGGAACTCGGTGCGGAACACGGTCTCCCGGATGGCGGCGAGAGCCTTGCGCTGCGGTTTCAGTACGGCACGGACGGGGGCGAGGACATGGGCCCGGGTAGAGGTGCCGGCCCAACTGGTGCCCGACATCAGCAGCACGTGTGGGCCTGCCTTGCCGAGGCCTGGGTCGGCGCCGAGCTGGGGAAGACCCAGGAGCAGTTCCCGGCCCACGCCCGCGCAACGGAAGAAGCGCAGGGTGCCGGTGCGGTGCCCGTCCTTGTCGCGGGCGGCGGCCCGTTCGTTCACCAGGTACTGGAAGCCCAGGACGTTGCCCATGGGCGCTTCGGGCAGCAGTGGCGCGTAGTCGAGGGGCGGGCGGCGGGTCAGTTCATGGGCCGCGGAGTCCAGCCGTAGCGCTGCCTCCACCTGGGGCCACAAGAACGTCACCCGGTCCAGGCGTTGGTGCAGGGCGGCGAGGACGAGGGTGAACTCCAGCCGCCGTGCGTTGAGTTCCCGCCACTCCGTGGTGAGTGGTACGTCCTCGGGGGCAGGCTTCTTGCCTCGCTCGGCGGCGGGCACGGGGCGCTGTTCCGGGCCCGGCGCTCCGACGAGGAAGGAGTCGAGGAGCGCGCGGACACGGCGCCGTGTCTGTTTCTCGTCGAGGGTGTGCAGGACGTCGTGGGCGAGGGCAGTGAGCTCGTCGGTGGGGGTTCCATAGGGGCCGCGTCCGCCGAGCGGATCGTCGCGGAACGTGTCGAAGAACCCGGTGATCTCCGTGCGTCGCTGCGCCCAGGGAGCGTCGGGGACAGGGGAGTCGCCATCGGCCCCGAGCCCTTCCTCATCCTCGTAGAGTGCGCTCTCGTCCTCGACGTCCCCTTCGCTCGTGCTGTCCGGTCGCCCGGCGGCCTGGCCTCGCGTCAGCGGGTACCAGGCGTGCAGCAGCTTCTCCTGGAGCGTCCACGCACTGAAGTAGTCGATCTGCGCCCAGTCCCGCATCGCTCCGTCGTCGATGAGCATGGCGTACAGCCGGTCCGCGGCGGAACCGACGACGTCCAGGGCGGCGGACCACCGTTCCACGTCCTGGTCGGAGAGCTGCAGCCGTCCCTGCCGGGCGAGTTCGGCGATCTCGTGGGTCTGCAACTGGTCGAGCCAGGAGTCGGAGACACCGGTGGTGACGAGGGTGGCCGACGGGGCGAACATCTGGTCGAGCTGCATCTGTACGCGGTCGGCCTCGTCGACGACGACGATGTCGCTGCGCAGGCAGGCCAGCTCCAGATAGCGCAGGCGCTCGGCGTTGAGCTGACGCGGAACCGCGGTCTGGACGAGACTGGCCGGGTTGGCCACCCAGATCAGCGCGTCCACGAGGTCACGCGCGGCGGAGTGTCGGGGGCAGACGCTCCACAGCGGGCAGGCGTGCGGGGTGCCCAGGTCCTCGTCGTCGGCCTCGGTGTCGTCCGTGGCGCCCTCCCTGTCGACGGAGCCTCGGGCTCGTTCGAGCTCGCGTACCGCCCGCTCGGCCGCGGGCTCCTCGGCGGTCTCCTGGCGCCGAGCGGGGTGAAGGGCACCGCACGGCGCGTCGGTGTAGCGCAGCGGCTCGGACGTGTCGAGTGCGCGCAGGGCATCCAGCGGGCAGGCGGTGCTGAGGTGGGCGAAGACGGGTCCGGTGTGAGCCAGCAGGGAGTGTTCTCCCCGTGCGGCGAGTCTGCGGTGCAGCCGCTGGGTGTGCTGGGGCCGCGTCGTGACCCCCTGCACCGGGGCGGCGCTCAGGCCGAGCGTGCGGAACAGCTCGGTCAGTGTCAGCTGTTCGGCCACATCGCCGACGATGAGAGTGATGCGCAGGCCGTTGTGGTACGCCCAGACGGCGAGCAGGGTCATCAAGCTCGACTTGCCGGCGCCGACCATACCGACGAGGTGGGTGAGCCGGTCGAGCGGTAGCGCGGACGCCGACTCGAAGGCTCTCCCGTCCGGGGTACGGGTGTCGAGATCGAGCTGGGCGAGACGCTGCTCCCAGTTCCCCGCCTTGAGCCCCCGTCGCTGCTCCTCCGCGTCCATCCACCGTGCGACGTCGGCGAGCTCGTCGAGCGGTACGTCGAGGGGGCCTGCTGTGGCCGGGTGTTCGGCGGTGAGGGGGTGGCCGGGGAGGGGGGGCCGCACGAGATCGGCGGGGACGGTGACGGAAGTGCGTCGGTGACGGCGGTCCATGAAGCGGTGTTCGCCCGCCTCCGCTGGGGGAAGCCCCTTCGTGGCGAAGCCGGGGAGGTTCGCGAGCGCGTCGTCGTAGGTGGTGAAGCGGTCGGCCGCCACCTTGAGGGGGACCCGATGGGCGGGCTCCCCGGCCGCCGGGACGCGGTACGCGCGCAGCCGTTCGGGCAGCTCCAGGTAGGCGTCCAGACTCTGCCGCCACATCCGGCCGCGGCGCATGGGCCAAAGCAGGTGTCGGGCCGCGGTCAGCGCGACCTGTTCGGTGGTGCCAGTGGGGAGCTTCGAGGCCCGCGCGAAGGCGAGACCGTAGCCGCCGAGGAGCGTCCACGCCCCGTCGGCAGCGTGACCGGGCGCCACGGTCTCCATCAGTCGCAGGGCGAGCTCGACCTGGCAGAGCAGAGCGGGCCGGGTCCCGGCGTGTTCTTCGGGCCAAGGCTTCAGTGCGGCGACGACCGGCTGGTACCAGCTGCTGCGGTCACGCATGGTCTGCTCCCTGCTTCCCGGCGCCGCCGGTCGCCGCCGTCTGGTTTCCGGACCGGGACGACGCTGTGCGGGCCCCGTCGTGCTCCCTTGCCGGAGGCACGGTGTGCAGGGGCGCGATGGACGTGTCCGGCCCGCGTTCGCCGGACAGCCGCAGCCGCGCGGTCCGTTTCAGCTGGTCGTCCGTCAGCAGCCGCAGACCGCAAGCCCCCGGGCCCCGCTCCTTGGCATACATGGCCAGGTAGTCGCGGCGGGCGCGCACCCGGAATGCGGGCACCACCCAACAGGCTTCGTCGTACGGAGGCTCGGGGCGGACGGCCGTGGCGGCGCGTCCGAGGAAGGCGGGGTGAGCCCAATCCTTGACGTCGACGGCCCACACGTGACCGTCGGGGAAGGTGATGCGAAGGTCGTACGCGTCGAAGCCGGGCCACATCTCGACCGTGAGACCCAAGGCGCGTAGCTCGTCCTCCAGGGAGACCTCGGCGCGTCCGGGCCCGGTGACGAACTGCCTCAGAGGTTTCCGCAGTTGACGCAGCTCGCCCACCTCCGACGCGACGAGTTCCCGGCCGTGCGGCGGGGGACCTTGGTGCCGGCACTGGTCGCGCTCGCACCACCACTCGGTGTCGGACACCGGATGGAGCAGGGTCAGGCAGCGATGACAGCACAGGTACGCGCCGTTCCGGCGGAATCCGAGGGGGACGGGGGCGTAGATCTCCTCGATGAGAAAGCGCACGGGGTCGAGGAAGAGGTCGGTGCTCATCTCGGCCCAGTCCGCTTCGGTGAGGACGGGCCGATTCACCAGGAGACGACGGAAGGCCGTGTACGACTCGGGTGACGACACGGCCCGGCAGGCGCGCAGGGCCTCATGGATCACCAGGCGGTCGTACTGCCGTCCGGTGCTGTCCCCATGTCCCCGCACGGCGAGCTCGTGGCAGAGCTGCGTGGGCTCTCCGGAATCCTCGTCGATCATCCGGTCTGCGGTGTCGAACAGGTCCGCGGGCAGCCGGTCGAGGGGCCAACTGCCCAAGGGACGGGCGCGGGCCCAGCGCATCATCTCGGGCACCCCGGCCGGGGGCTTGGCGCCGCTGCGCAGGCACTGGAGCACCAGGGCATCCAGGGCCCGCTGCGCGCCGGCCGGGTAGGGCAGAGTGAAGGAGTCAAGGCGGTCGACGGCCGCCAGGTGCAGGACGGCGGTGGCCACGTCCCGCAGAAGGACGACATCGGGGTTGGACAGCCAGTCCGGTACGAGCTGTTGGTCAGGCATGGGGCGGGGCGTCTCCTCGCGGCGAGGTCTGCGTGTCGGGGTTCGACGGGCGCGGATGGTCAATGACGTAGGCGGTGCCGGGCCGACACCACGTCCGGGCCTGACAACCGTGGCAGTGGCGTCCGCTCCTCGGTTCGTAGGTGGTGTCGTCCAGGAGTGGCTGGGCGAGTTCGGCGATGACGGCCCGGGCTTCGTCGACGATCTCGGCGCGGCCGGGGTCGATGGGTTCGAGTCGACTCTCCCCACGGACCTCACGCAGATGCTCCAGTTCGACCCAGGTGCGGCGCGGGTCGTCGCCGAGCGCACCCGCGTGGAACAGCAGGACACCGAGGGCGAGTTGGGGATAGGTGCGGAGCAGGGAATCGCGTTCCCACAGCGGCCGGGCCGACGTCTTGGTCTCGCGCCAGATCCACCGGCCGCGGTGGGTGTACACCAGGTCGGGTACAGCGAGGACGACGATGTCGAGTTCTGGCACGTAGGCCGTGACCCGATGCTGTACGAGCACCTGCTCGTCGGCGTCAAGTCCGTTGAGGGGGCACAGCAGTCGATGTTCCGCGAGCATCCCGGCAGCCTCGCGTGCGGAGGTGTCGTCGAGTCCGGCCCTGGCCCGTACCGCCGTCGGCTCGGGGATCTCGCGGTCCCGGCAGCCGCGCACCGGGCGTTCGGCGTGCTCTGCGTCGAGCCAGGCGTCGACGGCTCTACCGCGCCGTGCCCCCCGGTCCTCGGCCGAGAGGTCGTTGAGGTGCAGTCGTCGCACAAGGTGGTACTGGGCGGGGCACTCGGCGTGCAGCCGCAGGTCCCAGACGGAGACGGAGCGGCGTTCGCGTGCGAGAGCCGGAGGGCGCCCGCCCCACAGCCGCGGGGTGCGCTTCAGATCCGTGCAGCCGGCGATGGCCTTGCAGTCGACACAGCTCTCCCCGGGCCGCACGCCGGGTTCGGTGGCAGCCGTGACGAAGGCAGGCGCAGCGTCGGTCCTGAACCGCTGTCTCGCCTCGTCGGGGCCTTCGGAGAGCAGCTCCTCCACGGACCCGTCGGCGCACCCGACGTCGAAGACACGGACCAATTCGGGCAGGCAGGTGCTCTCGGTCGCGGTGGGCGGGGGCTGGGCGCGTTGTTTGCGGCGAGGCGTGGGCGCGCCGAAGGCCATCACCTGCGCCACGGCCCCGAGTTCCGCGTCGGGGCGGCCGGTCTTGGCCCGGCCCATGGAAGGCAGCCACAGGTCGCGCACCCTTCCGTCGGAGGAGGCGTACATGCGGCCCCAGAGGGTGTGCTCGTACTGCCGGGCGCCACGGGCGTCGGGAGCGTCCGTGCGGTAAGTCCGCCACGTCCATGGCTGCTTCACCGGCTTGGTCGGAGGCAGCCCGGCCTCGACGGCGGCTGCCTGTTCGCGGGTACGGGCGGCCACGTAGCGCTCCAGGGCGTGGGCGGTCCAGGCCAGGTGGGCGGGGTGGACTGGGGCGCCCCATCCCCGGAAGGGACCGCGGGTGCCCCGGAGTTCCTCGCGCACCCGCTCCACGGACCACCCGTCGTGTTCCAGTAGGTCGAGGGCGGTGAAGAGCGGGCCGAACCCGAACCCCTCGCGGGGTGGCCGCCGGAACGGCACGGCCGGATCGGCGACGAGCAGGGGCCGCATCGCGGTGCGTCGGTGGGTGGGACAGGCCGCGTCGTCGGGTCGGGCCATCCGGGGGCTCGCCCTGATCAACCAGTCGTGGCCGATGACGCCGGGTGGGTTCTGCATGGTGACCCCCGTGGCAGGCGGTGTGGGCAGGAGTGGTGCCCAGAGCAACGGGAGTCCGGGGACATCCGGGCACCACTCGAGCATGGCACAAGATTGTGAACTGAGTCCATGGACGGCTCGCGTCTAGAGTCTTTCACGCTACGCTGGTGAGTCATATGCGCAGTGCGAAGGGGCACGGTGGTGGACGCGGATACGTACAAGCCCGGCGTGGGTGATCTGGTCGACGGGCGCTACGAGTTGAAGGACTCTCTGGGCAAGGGAGGGATGGCCCAGGTCTGGCGGGCCCGAGAGGTGTCCGGGGGGCGGGAGGTGGCGGTGAAGTTCCTGCGCCACGACTCCGAGGCCCTGTACTGCCTCGACCCGTATGAGCGTGAGGCCGAACTCGTTGTCAGGAACGCCCGGTTCCGGCGCGAGGCCAACCTCCTGGGCACGCTCGACCACCCGGGCATCACCGAACTGTACGGGAGCGGATCGCACCGGGGTGTCCCCTACATCGCCATGCGCCTGGTGACCGGAGTGAGTGTACGGACCTTCCTCGACGAGCACAGCCCGCTGCCTCTGGCCACGGCGGTCGCCGTCGCGATTCAGGTGGCAGGGGCATTGGCCTGTGCACACACGCTCCCGGTCGTGCACCGAGACCTCAAGCCCGCGAACATCATGATCGATGAAGAGGGGTGGGCCGTCCTCATCGACTTTGGCATCGCCAAGCCGTTGCACGCTGGCGCCACCCGTTACACGGCACACGGTTCGACACTTGGCACCCGCGGCTATCTGGCACCGGAGCAACTCCTGGAACGCGAGCCCACCACGCGAACGGATGTCTACTGCTTCGGCTGCATCTTCTACGAACTCCTCACCGGGCGGCCCCCGTTCCCGCTCGGCGCGGAGTCCGGCCTGACCGACAAACACCTCCACGAGGAGCCGCTGCCACCGAGCACGTACGCCGCGGGCATCCCGGAGCCGATCGACGATCTGGTGCTGCGCATGCTCGCCAAGAAGCCCGAGCAGCGCCCGGCCGTTGACGAGGTCCTGGAAGTCCTCGACCTGTTCGCCCCGGGGGTTGGCGATCCCGAGCCCCGGCCCCGCACCCACCCCGACCCCACCGCCCCCATGCGTCGGCCGCGGGACCGGGCTGCTCGTCCGCGCCCGGTCGCTCTCACGCCGCCTGTCGCGTCCGCACCGGCAGATGAGTGGCTGGACGCCCGCGTCGTGGAACAGCTCTGCGCGCAGGCCGAATCGGAGATCGCGACCGGCGAGCCGGGCGGCGCGATCGACCGGCTGCACGGTCTGACAGAACGGGTCCGCGAGGAGTGGGGTGAGCGGCGGCCTCTGGTGCGCCGCGTGTGGCAGGGGGCTGCGGACGGATTCCGCCTCTCCGGCAATTTCGGCGCTGCGGCCCGCCTCTACCAGGCCGTCGACGACGGTCTCATTCATGGGGAGGGCCCGGCCGAGCGGGCCGATCGCGCGCTGATTCGGCTGCGCATGGCTGAGTGTCGACTCGCCTTCGGGGAACTGAAGGCGGTCATCGCGGCGGTCGACACGGCGGGCCGCACCGCCGCTGGCCTGCCACCGGAACTCGCGGCTCGTGTCGAGGCCGTACGCCGCGCGGTCGACGCCCAGCTCACGGCCCGCCTGGCCGAGCCCAGGCGAAGGGAGGCGTGACGCCGACTGGTGTGGGCGAGCCGATGTGCTACGCCTGGTTGGCCAGCCGTCCCGCCGCCAGCTCGTCGCCGAGGTCGCGGACGAGGCTCGTGCCGAGGTCGGCTGCGCGACGCAACAGCCGTTCGAAGGCGGTGAGTTCGCGGAACGCCTCTCCGTAGCGCCGCTGTTCTCCGAGGGGGATCTGGCGGATCTGGAGACGGCGGACGTCGATGCGGGAGGAGCTCGTGGTGTGGGTGCCGGCCTGCCGGGCATTGGCGGGAGCCCGCAGCGAACCGGCGAGGAACCAGGCGTCGAGCTGTTCGGGCTGTACTCGCACGGCATGCAGTTGGGGGCCGAGGGCGGTCGGTGGCCCCTCGTGGACCCAGGCGGAGAAGGCACGGGCGACGCCCACCACCACGATGTCCCCGGGTTCGGCGATGACGGCCTCGCCGGCCGCCGCGGTGCCGGGAGCGAGCCAGCTGCGGGGTTCGCCGTCCACCAGAAGATCGGGGACGGTGAGGAGGGGGATGCCGTCGTCGGACGGCGGGCCGGCGTGGATCGATTCCTCCGGCGGCTGCTGGCCGCCGCGCAGGGTGAGCGCCCCGGCCCGGGCGAGCTCGGCGACTGTGGTTGCCGTCGGTGTGTCCGCCTCGGCCGTGGCGAGGTCGAGCGCCGCGAGCAGCCTGGCCGACTTGTTCACGTTCGCGGTGAGCCCGGTGAACTCCCGCCAGGATTCGGTCAGTCGGAGTGCCGTGTCTGCCGGGGGCGGGGCAATGTGGCGTCCAGGGGTGAGGTCGACCTCGTCGTTGAGGAGTTCGATGACGGGCACCTGTCGTACGTAGGCAGGGGCCTGTGGGGAGTCCGCCTCTTCGACGGCCTCGCGCACGAAAGCGCTGATCGCTGCCCAGTCGGGGGTCCACTTCTCCTCCGGGTCCCGGGGGAAGCGCGAGGCCGCGTCGGCGACCAGCAGCCGATCGCCCACCGGTGTGCCTTCCCCGTGGACGGGCATCCGCAGCACCCACAGGTGCAGGGAGACGCTGTGCGGTGCGGCGCAGCCCGGCGGCAACGCGACGACGGCCCGCAGTTGCCCGGTGCGCAGCAGCGAGCCGCGGATGCGGCGGCCGGCTTTCCTGGCCGCGACGGCGGGCGGCAGCAGCAGTACCGCGGCGCCGCCGGGCCGCAGCTGGGCCAGGCAGTGCTGGACCCAGGCGAGTTCGGGCTCGGTGCGCGGGGGAAGGCCGTGGCTCCAGCGGGCGTCGGTGGCCAACTCCTCGTATCCCCAGTCCCGTTCGTTGAAGGGCGGGTTGCACAGGACGATGTCGGCGGGCGTGCCGGAGAACGGGTCGTCGCGTAGGGAGTCAGCAGCCCGTACGGAGACCTGCGCCCACTCTTTCTCCCCGTGGCCCTCGTTCTCGGCGAGGGCCATGCGGGAGTCCGCCAGCGAAGCGAGGACGGCGTCCCGGTCGCTGCCGAGCAGCGTGAGTGCCCCGGCGCCGGACGCCCTCACGGCGTCGGCCGCGGCCAGGAGGAGATGCCCGGGGCCGCAAGCAGGGTCCATGACCGTTGTGCCGCCGGAGCTGTCCGGGCTGTCGCCCGTCACGTCGTTGGCAGCCCTGAGGGCGAGTTGTGCCATGAGGGATGCCAGCGGTTCCGGGGTCGTGGCGATCTGGCGCACATGGACGTCGAGCCAACGGCGCAGCAGAAACGCGAACGTTTCTGTGCCCCCTTCACGCTGTCCGAGATCCACGGCCCGTTCGATCAGCGCCCGTGTGTCGGCACGGATCTCCTCGCCTTCGTCGCTCGCCCGCCCGGAGAGGAGCCGTCCTACCTCGGCGATCGCGGCCCCGGTCTCGTCGCGCCCGCCGAGCGCCTCGAAACCGGGCCAGAGCCATTCCCTCTCGGCGGACTTCTTCAACTTCTTGTTGTCGCGCAGCCAGCCCTTGATGTCGGTCAAGGAGAACTGAGGGTTGGTGTCGGTGCCGGCGATCCGCTCAGGGAAGGACGGATGCCGCCGCCGCCAGTTGCTCACCGCGGCTCGTCCCACACCCGCAAGGCGGGCGATTTCGGCCAAGGTCACCGGTACGGCGCGCGACGTGGACATCTACACTCCCAGGGCATTTCTGGTGGAGGGAGGACTTTCCCCTCGGTCATGGGTGTGTGATCAAGCCACCCTTCCTCCGAACTGCATCGGCCAGCGTACATGACCATTGACTTTGTTCACAGATGCACCATGGCGGGTTTGGGGACGTACGTCGCGTTGTGGTCGGTCAGGCGCACGGGTCAGCGCGACGGCTGGCAGTGCCGCCCTGGCGTTGCCCCCGTCCGCCCGGGGCGGCTGTTCCGCCCCGATGTTGCCCATGCCCGCACAGGCCGGGCTTCGGGCCCCATCGGGTGGGTGAAGGCCGCAGGGGGTCCACTTCGGCCCACGGGACGAGTGCCTGTTCGGGGGTACGGCGCTCGGGTAGCCACACGGCGAGACGCCGCCACACCTCGCCGGCGTGGGCGGGGCGCTCGTCGGGGTCCTTGGCCAGCAACTGGAGCACCAGGTCCTCCAGTTCGGAGGAGATGCCTGCGCGGAGCCTTCCGGGCGGTACGGGCGGCTGCTCAAGGATCATGCCGGGCAGCATCAGTTCGGACTCGTGCGCGAAGACCGGTTCGCCCGTCAGCATCGCGTACAGCAGACAGCCCAGTGCGTACAGATCGGTGCGGGGGTCGACCGGCTTGCCCTGCACCTGTTCCGGTGCCATGCACTCCAGGCTGCCGGGGCGCTCACCGGTCGTGGTGAGGCCTGTGGTGTCCGGGTCGAGGAAGGCGGCGACGCCGAAGTCCAGGACCTTGACCACGCCGTCCGTGCGGATCACGACGTTGCTGCCCTTGAGGTCGCGGTGCACGACCTCGCGAGCGTGCACCGAGCCCAGGATGGAGGCGATCTGGACGCCGACCGACGCGGTCTCCTCGATGGAGAGCGGGCCCTCCTCGGCGATCCGGTCGTCGAGCGGGGCCCGATCACGTAGTACATGACGAGAAAGCGGGTGCCGTTCTCCTCGCCGAGGTCGTAGACGGTGGCGAGGCCTGCATGGTCGAGTCGCGCGACGGCCTGCGCCTCCCGGCGGAACCCTTGCGGCGTCGCGGGCGCGCTGCTCCACGTCGCCCGGCTGATGCGCGAGCGCGGGATCGCGGGTCGGCACCTGCGGCGAAGCGTGCGCACGACGGTCGCGGACCGGAGCGTGCCGCTCACCCCGGACCTGGTCGGGCGCGACTTCACCGCCTCGGCACTGGACCTGCGCTGGTGCGGGGACATCACGTACCTGCCGGTCGGCGGGGACTGGATGTACCTGGCCACGGTGGTCGACCTGCATTCCCGGCGGGTCGTGGGCTGGTCGTTCGCGGAGCACATGCGTGCCGATCTGGTCGTCGACGCCGTCCAAGCCGCAGTCGCCGCCCGGGGCGGCGACGTGCGCGGCGTGGTGTTCCACTCCGATCACGGGGCGCAATACACGTCGGAGGCGTTCGCCCTCCGGGCGGCCGAGGATCGCAACTTCGTCGTCGCCGGCCGCGACCGCCTCGGCTGGGGGTGGCGGTTGTTTTCAAGGGTGGCCGAGGATCGCAACATCTTGCCGAGGAAACGCTGGGCGAGGGCTGGGTTGTGGCGCTCGCCCTCCGGGGCGAGCGAGGATCGCAACTTCCAGGACTGGTCGACCCGCACGCGTCCGTGCTGGGGGTGGCGGTCGCTCTCCGAGGCGGCTGAGGATCGCAACGTCCGCCGCTGGCCAGTCTCCTGGTGCCTCAACCTCGAAGGGCGAACAATGCACGCGCTGCCATCCCCACCACAAACGGTCCAACGAGCCGACACCATGCAGGCCACGGGTAATCACGCACGATGTCGTTAGGGTCGGGATTCTCCTGACTGGCTCGGAGCCCCTGCCGAACTCTCCGTTCGGCGGGGCTCCGTGGTGTCTCAGGCTGCGGTACTTCTGTTCGCCGAGCAACTCGCCCCGCTGGACGTCCCTCCGCCCGAGGAGAGGTAGTCCCGGAGGCGGAGGGTGTGGTGGTCGCCGGCGTAGCAGCTGCCGTAGTCGGCGCCCCTGACTCATCGGCAGGAGCTGGTGCCGCAGGTCGAGGCGGAGCTGAACGGGCAAGTGTTCGGGATGAGCGTAGTGGTGGCGTCTGGGTGGAGGGTGTCCGCGTGGTCAAGCGCTTTGGCGAGGGCGAGGCTGGCTTCGTCGGTGGATTCCTTGAGGAAGTGGCCGTAAAGGTCAGCGGTGATGGCGAGGTTGGAGTGGCGCAGGGTCTCGGAGATGACGGCGAGGGGGACGCCAGCGGCGGCGTGGCGCAGGTCGTGCAGGTTGATCCCCTTCTCTCGTAGTCGGCGGTAGTCGCCGGTTCGCTTTCTGGCGAGATCAGTCACGCTGCGCCACAGCCGACGGTCAGTTTTTGCCACGGCTGCAACTACGAACTGCCCCCCGGTTTCACGATGCGGAGGCTAGCAGCGGCGGCCTTCCAATCGAAGAGCGAGCCCGACGGGGCACGACAGCACAGGGTCCCATAAGGGCTACCGGGTATCCACAGGTTTCATCAAATTGGCAACGCGCGAACGCAGCTCACCCTAGCCTCGCAAATGCGGTGACGGCCCGTCACCTCACCCTCCCGTTGGCGCATTCACGAGGACGAGAGGGGGTGAGAAGCATGGCCAAGTTCAAGGGGATCATGACTTCCGTGATCAGGAAGCTACGAACGCCACCGTGGCCCGACCGAGGCAACCAGGGGTTGGTGTACCTGGTCCGCCTGGCGCAGTTTGCCGCTGCCCTGGCAACCATTACGGCCCACTACCACTGGTGACCTCGGCCTCCGCCTACCCAGCGGGCACGGGGCGGCCCATCGCGGGTCGCCCCGATCCACTCCCGATCAAACGACCGCAGTGGACGATAGCCACTACGTTAGCGACAAGCCTGAAGTCATGTCGGAAACTCTCAAGTTTTAGTGCATGCGCTGGCGATGACGCAGCCCAATGCACGAAAGCATCCTTGCAGGCCACCGGCACTACGCTGGTCAATACATTGATCAGGTGACCGATCAAAATCCTTATCAGCTGGCTCCTTTGGATAGCTAGTAGGGGGACCCAACATGCCAGACAGGACCACTGCCGCGCTGAGGAGGCTCGCGCAGGCCAACCGAGACGTTGCCCGAGCCATGGCGAAGGACTTCCTCGATGGCACCAGCGCCAACGAGATCGCACGGCGGGCTCGGAACGCGTTCAGCCGGCCGATCGTCCTGGAGATGCTCAAGGCCGAACTGGCCGCCCAGGAAGTTGCGGAGGCGTTGAGCATGGACAACCGCGTCTTCGGCAAGCTGGCAAGATACGTAGACGTCGAGAACTCGGGTCGATTCGTAACGATCGCCCTTCCCGGGGTCGTGAACGCAAGCGGCCGCCTCGGAGACGCGCTCACGGTCCAGGTAGTCAGGACGATCACGGACACTGGACTCCGTCTCTGCCCGATGGGGGGCCACCCCGCTGACACCGACCCGGCCTTCATCTTGCGCCGCGGCGAAGCCGTAGAGGTCCGGAAGACTCTCTAGTCCAGGTGGTCACCCACCCACCGCCGCCCCGACACCCCGTCGCCGTGCAGCAGGGCGAGCATGCCGAGCAGAGCTTCGTGAGGGTGGACCTCGTCGATGGGCGACTGCCGGGCCGAGGGCGACGCCGAACTGCCCTGTCAGGCAGGCTGATCCGCGCAGGTGGTCCACTATGGTGTGGCGTCGGCCTGATAGGTTCCGGCTGTGCGCCCACAGGGGCCTCACACCGCTGCTTGACTCCTCCATACTGATCAGACGTCCCATGAGCGGGACCCTACTGCTGCCAGGCTTGCTATGGAGGCATGGTTCGGAACCCGGAGTGTGCACGTGACAAGCGGACCGCGTCGAAGCAAATTGTCCGATTCCGATTCCGATGCATCAGCGTCATCGGAGCGCCCCAACGTCTCGAATCAGAAACTAAGTTCGCGCTGCTCAGTCACCGTGGCGGTCGCCCTCCGGGACGACCGAGGATCGCAACGACTTCCGCATCGACCACGACTGGGACGTGGACGCCCGTGGTGATCGCCCTCGGGGGCGGCCGAGGATCGCACCACTACGTCTGCCCCCGCACGAGGCACCATCGGGGCGGTGGTCGCCCCTCGGGGCGACCAAGGATCGCAACCCGTCATCGATCAGGGCGGGCAGCACGCGGCAGCCGTGTGGCGGTCGCCCTCTGCGGCGGCCGAGGATCGCAACTCGAAGGCGTGCTGCTTGTTAGCGACATGGGCCTCGTGGCGGTCGCTCTCCGGTGCGGCCGAGGATCGAAACCTCGACAGCCTGCCCGAGGTACCTAAGGAAGCACCGGTGGCGGTCGCCCTTCGGGGCGGCCGAGGATCGTAACTCCGCTACGCGGGCCGGCCGGCCGTACCGCAGGTGGCGGTCGCCCTTCGGGATGACCGAGGATCGCAACTGCGAGTGCGAGCTCCGCCTGATCCAGCAGCTCGGCGTGGCGGTCGCCCTTCGGGACGACTGAGGATTGCAACCAGGGACCCAGCTTCCTCCAGGTCTCCGGCACCGGGTGGCGGTCGCCCTCCGGGGCGGCCGAGGATCGCAACCTGATGACGCGGATTCGCACCGCGCGGGCGAGGCCGTGGCGGTCGTTTTTCGGGGCGACCAAGGATCGCAACGACGTCGTCACCGGCGGACGGCGCATCCGCTACCGATGGCAGTCGCCCTCTGGGCGGCCGAGGATCGCAACAAGCGCGGCGACGGCGCCGCACCCGAGGTGTTCACGGTGACGGTCGATCTCTGGGACGAGCGAGGATTGCAACACTTGGGGTGGCACTTTTACCCGGAGCGGCGTGGTTGGTGGCGGTCGCCCTCCGGTGCGGCCGAGGATCGCAACGTCGTGAAGACCACCAGGTCGGCAGTCAGGTCGGAGAGTGGCGGTCGCCCTTCGGGGCGGCCGAGGATCGTAACAGGTCCTCCAGGTCCCGGGCCGCCTCGGCGCGGGGTGGCGTTCGCCCTCCGGGGCGAGCGAGGATCGCAACGCCAAAGGCCGCAAGTACAGCGTGGCCGAGACCGCCGTGGCGTTCGCTCTCCGGGGCGAGCGAGGATCGCAACATCATGGGCTTCGACGAGATGGCTCACGTCGTCGCGTGGCGGTCACCCTCCGGGGCGGCCGAGGATCGCAACCCCGCCCCCGCACCGTAGGTAGACAGCACCCTGACCAGTGGCGTTCGCCCTCCAGGGCGGCCGAGGATCGCAACGTCGCTCCGGGCGCCGGCGCCACGCTCGCGTCTATGTGGCGCTCGCCCTCCGGGGCGGGCGAGGATCGTAACCGCGCGTACGCCGGCCCGTTCGCTGGGACTGGTCCGGTGGTGTTCGCCCTCCGGGGCGAGCGAGGATTGCAACGGGCCGGTGATGTAGGCCATGGCCATCCCGTAGGAGTGGCGCTCGCCCTCGGGGGCGAGCGAGGAGCGCAACGACAATCTCATGGACTTCGAGGGCGCGGAGGCGAGCTGTGGCGCTCGCCCTCTGGGGCGGCCGAGGATCAGCTCGATGCGGGCCTCCCGCAGCTCGGAGACACGCCGGTAGCGGTCGTCTCTTCGGGCGACCGAGGATCGCAACATGGTGCTCAACGAGACAAACAACTGGGTGGCGGTTGCCTCTGAGGCGGCCGAGGATCGAAAGAAGCACGTCGTTCAGACCGCCGACCGCGCCGGACAGAGTGGCGGTCGCCCTCCGGGACGACCGAGGATCGCAACACCGCCGTGGCGGTCACCCTCCGGGACGACCGACGATCGCCACAGCGTGATCGTCGCCGTCTCGTGCAACACGGCGCGGTGGAGGTCGCCCTCCGGGACGACCGAGGATCGCAACGGAACCTACGTCGGCCCCACCCCCAGTGGTGATCCAGGTGGCGGTCGTCTTCTGGGACGACCGAGGATCGCAATTTGGCGGCCTGAGCTGCGGACATGCCCGCCATGTTGTGGCGGTCGCCTTCCGGGGCGGCCGAGGATCGCAACCAGTCCACCGGCCGCAAGATGGGCAAGGGCATCCGGTGGCGGTAGCCTTTCGGGGCGACCGAGGATCGCAACGCTGTGATCGCCAGGAAGCCGTAGGGAGGCCGCGATGGCGGCGGTCGCCCTTCGGGACGACCGAGGATCGTAATGCCGACGAGACCGGCATGCGGTGGGGGGAGTACACGTGGCGCTCGCCCTCCGGGGCGAGTGAGGATCGCAACTCTTCGGCACAGGCCACGGCGAGCGACAGCAGCGTCGCGTGGCGCTCGCCTTCCGGGGCGAGCGAGGATCGAAACCCGCCGTACCCGGTGGATTCAGGGGAGATGGCCAAGCGGCGGTCGTCCTCCGGGGCGGCCGAGGATCGCACACAATGATTGTGAAGACTCCCGACTATGACCCTGCCGCGGCGGTCGCCCTCCGGGACGATCGAGGATCGCAACACCTCACTCGGCGGCTTACTCAACCAGTTCGCCCAGAGTGGCGGTCATCCATCGGGACAATCGAGGATCGCAACATCAACAGCGGCGACATGTCGATACGCCACCTGGCTGGTGGCGGTCGTCCTTCGGGGCGTCCGAGGATCGCAACGACGCGGACACCATCTACACCAAGGGCGGCAACAGGTGGCGGTCGCCCTTCGGGGCGAGCGAGGATCTCAACGTCGGGGACTGGTCGGATAACTGGGGAAACAGCCGAGTGGCGCTTCCCCTCCGGGGCGACCGAGAATCGCAACGAGCACATGTACGTCGCGGTGAAGCTGGGCGACAACGAGTGGCGGTCGCCCTCCGGGGTGATCGAGAATCCAACCCTGGCTCCGCGCCGGCGACGGGCATGTCGTAGCCGTGGCGATCGCTCTCCTGAGCGGCTGAGAATCACAACCAGACCGGTTAGTGGAAGCTGGCCGAGGTATTGCACAATGGTGGTCGTCCTTCGGGGTAGCCGAGGATCGCAACGGCTGGTCACGGTGTTCTCCGGGGACGTAGTCGGGGTGGCGGTTGCCCTCTGGGGCGGCCGAGGATTGGCAACTCCACGACGCCGAGCGTCTGCCGGCCTCCGCGCCCGTGGCGGTCGCCTTCCGGGGGGACCGAGGATTGCAACCACTCCTGGAACCAGCGCCCGCCGGACAGGATCGCCGAGGCGGCCGCCACCCTACGGCGTCCGAGGATCGCAACAAGGGGACGTGAGAGGAGTGGGTCGAGGCCTTCGGAGCGGCGGTCGTCCACCGGGACGGCCGAGGATCGCAACTTCCCGGGTGTGCTGGAACACGGCGGCGACGACGAGTGGCGGTCGTTCTCTGGGACGATCGAGGATCGCAACTCCGGCACCTGGCTGTGGCCGTACCAGCCGCCCACGGGTGGCGGTCGCCCTCCGGGATGACCGAGGATCGCAACCCCGTGCCAGCGGTGAAGAGGATCAACGGCGTGACGTGGCGCCCGCCCTTCGGGGCGGCCGAGGGTCGCAACTTCACCGGTGCGGGCAGGGGTCGGGGAAGCCGTCCGCGGCGGTCGCCCTCTAGGACGACCGAGGATCGCAACAACTGCGACTTCTCCCCCAAGCCCGGCTGGGAGACGGGGCGGTCGCTCTTCGGGGCGAGCGAAGGTCACGACATCGTCTTGGTGGAGCGGGTCATCAGGGTCCGGATTGGGTGGCGGTGGCCCTTTGGGGCGGCCGAGGATCGCAACCTGGAAGCCGCAGTCTGACTCCGCGCCGGGTGGCACGTGGCGGTCGCCCTTCAGGACGACCGAGGATCGCAACCGCGGCACCGTGCCGCTGAACGACGAGATCGCCCAGGTGGCGGTCGCCCTCCGGGGCGGCCGAGGATCGCAACTGTGACGTGTCGCAGCCGGGCAACGTCGTCCACGGTCGTGGCGGTCGCCCTCCGGGAGGACCGAGGATCGCAACGAGGGTATCGGCTCCCTCCTGTCGGGCACCGGCGTCGTGGCGGTTGCCCTCCGGGACGACCGAGGATCGCAACCAGACAGTCAACACGGGTGTCATCTCGTTCGAGGAGGTGGCGGTCACCTTCCGGGACGACCGAGGATCGCAACACAGGGCGCCTCCGGTGAGGAACGCGAGTACGGGCGTGGCGGTCGCCCTCTGGAGCGGCCGAGGATCGCAACACCGAGGACGGTGTCGAGCACGAGTTCAGCGAGGAGGTGGCGGTCGTCCTCCGGGGCGACCGAGGATCGAAACCTCCAACGCTTGCGGGAGCGGTGTTGGACAGGCATGGTGGCGGTCGCCCTTCGGGGCGGCCGAGGATCGCAACTTGTGTGCAGGAACGTGCGCTCTTTGCAGGCCGTCGTGGCGTTCGCCTTCTGGGGCGACCGAGGGCTGCAACGCTGGGGCGGAGACGACGTCGGAGCCAGTGACGGTGTGTGGCGGTCTCTCTCCGGGGCGAACGCGTCACCGGTGGCCGCCACGAGGATTGTCATTCCCCTCTGGTTTGGCTGGTTGGGCTTGTATAGCGATCTGGTACGGGCCCGATCGCAGTCGTAACTCGTTGTCATGGCGGATGGATAGCCTTGTGGGTCATGCGTGACGAGCCTCTCTATGCCCACTCGCCCAATGGTGCAGGCCGGTGGCATCTGCTGGGTGATCATCTTCGTGGATCGGCTGAACTGGCTGCTCGGTTCGGTGCGGTGTTCGGTATGGCTGCCGCGGCTGAGTATCTGGCGTTGGTCCACGATGTGGGGAAGGGCGGGTGTGCGTGGCAGGACCGGTTGGTGGAGGTTGCCGGTACCGGTGGGACGGTCGGGATCGACCACAAGAGGGCAGGGGTCCGTCTTGCGGCGCAGTGTTTGCCGGGGCCTCTTGCCGGGGTGGTGGAGGGCCATCACGGGGGTTTGCGGTCCTGGGGTGAGATGCGTGCTCTGCTGAGGGAGTTGCGCGCGCGGCCCGGTGTTGTGGACGAGGCGATTCGCCGGGTCGCGGCGGAGGTTCCCGAGATTGAGTCTGCGGGGATCGCGGTGCCGCGGTGGCTGTCCGACCCTGATGGTGACAGCGGCCTTGCTGATGTCGACCTGACGGTCCGGATGCTGTTCAGCTGCGTCATCGACGCCGATCGCCTGGACACCCGCGCTCACCGCCTGGGCCGGGTTCCATATGTGCGCCCGGACGCGGACATGGCCGCTCTGGGCGAGCGGTTCGAGGAGGCCCGGAAGGCCATGCTCGCCGGCCGGATCCCGTCGCGGATCGACGGGATCCGAACGAGCATCTACGAGCAGGCTGTGGCCGCGGCGGACGGTGAACCGGGGATCTACCGGCTGCACGTGCCGACCGGTGGGGGAAAGACACTCGCTGGGGCTGGATTCGGGCTGCACCACGCCGTGCGCAACGGGCAGCGGCGGATTATCGTCGCGGTGCCGTTCATCAGCATCACCGAGCAGAATGCCTCCGTCTACCGGAAGATGCTCGGCGAGCGGGACGTCCTCGAACACCATTCCTCTGTCGATCTCGAGCGTGCGGGGTGGGCTCGGTTGGCGGCGGAGAACTGGGACGCGCCGTTCGTGATCACGACCACGGTGCAGCTGTTCGAGTCGCTCTTCAGTCGTTCGCCGTCGAGGATGCGCAAGCTCCACCGTCTCGCTGGTGCGGTGATCGTCCTGGACGAGGTCCAGGCGCTGCCGGACCGGCTGCTGGTTCCCATCCTGTCGGCGCTGCGGGGTCTGACCGAGCGGTTCGGTACGACGGTGCTGTTGTCGTCCGCGACCCAGCCCGAGTTCAGCAGCATCGACGGCACCGGGCACCGGCACGTCATCCCCGACCCGGCGCCGCTCTTCTCGGCCCTCGAACGCGTCCGTTACGAGTGGCGCGAGGACACCACACTGGCCGCCATGGCCAGCGAAGCCTCCCGGCACGAGCAGACGCTGATGATCGTCTCCACCACCCGCGACGCCAACACCGTCCACCAACAACTTCCCGCGGGTGCCCTGCACCTGTCCACCCGCATGACCTCGGGACACCGCCGGGAGACGATCGAGGAGATCCGCACGCTCCTGGCAGCCGGGCAGTGTGTCCGGGTCGTGTCCACGTCGCTGATCGAGGCCGGCGTCGACCTCGACTTCCCGATCGTCTTCCGCGCCTGGGCCCCACCGGAGAACCTCCAGCAAGCGGCCGGCCGCTGCAACCGCGAAGGCCACCTGCACCGCGGAACGGTCGTCGTCTTCAAAGCCCACGACAGCGGACGGATCCCGGACCCGTCGTACATGCTCTCCCTCGGCATCGCCGCCAACCGCTTCGGCGACGGCTCCGGCAAGGCTGACCCGGACGACCTCGCCGCACTCGCCCGCTACTCCAGGACGCGCTACCGGCTCCAGGGCCTCGCCAACCTCGGGGACCCGATCGAGGCGCTGCGCCGGGAACTCGACTTCCCCGCCGTTGCGGAGCAGTTCGTCATGATCGGCGAGAGCACGGCGAGCGTCGTCCATGTCCGGCCCGACCTGAAGCCCGAGGACCAGGCTGCGGCCCGTGCCGCCATCGACATGCTCCGCACGGGTCAGCCCTGCGGGCCCGAGACCCAGCGCGTCCTGCAGCCCCACATCGCCGGCATCCCCAGGGCCGAGGCGGACGCGGCGCTGGAAGCCGGCCACGCGAAGCTCATCGTCGACGACCTCCTCGAGTGGGTAGGCCCCTACCACCCACAGCGTGGAATCGAGCCGCCCAGCCGGTAGCGGTAGTTCGGCCGGCTGCCGCCCGCGACAACTGGCCTGCAGGAGAGAGCCATTGCCCACGTGCGCGGATGTTTCAGGCTCCTTCCCGGTCCTCAGCGTGCGGCGGACCGGCGGGCAGATCCCGGCCGGAGGGTGCGGGTTGGGTAGGCTCCCCAGCGTGGCGCCGCCTTCCCGCGAGGGGGCGGCGAGGATCGAAACACAGGCGTGCTGGTGTCTGTCCGCACGTTCGCGCCCCCGCCGGCCTGCCGGCGGGGGCGTCATTGTCAGTGACCTCTGATACACATTCGGCAACGGCAAGGGTCGTCGTAAACACGGCACCGTTGAGGCTGTCAAGCCCTCCCGGTAAACAGCTTCACAGGAGTGCTCGTGATGCTACGGTCCATGCCTGACACATCGTCACATTGCCCTGGAGGGGGTGATTACCTTGCCGAGCCATGCCCAGACGCGCTGGCCGGAGCCGCCGGTGACCGTCGAACTGTGGGGACCACTGGCCTGCTTCACGCGACCCGAACTGAAAGTCGAACGGGTCAGCTACCCCGTCATGACGCCCTCCGCGGCCGTCGGAGCACTCAGCGCCATCTTCTGGAAACCGGAAATGACCTACGTCATCCATTCGATCGAGGTCCTCACCCCGATCGAATGGATCAGCATCCGACGCAACGAGGTCAAGTCCGTCATCACCGCACCACGCATCAAAGCCCTGCGCACGGACCACAGGGAGCGCTACGACGTCGAGCACGACCGCGACCAGCGCAACACCGTCGCGCTGCGCGACGTCGCCTACCGCGTGAACACCCAGATCGTCCCGACCCGCAACGCCAAGGCACCGGCCGCCAAATACCGCGAGCAGCTGCGCCGCCGCACCGAACGCGGCGGATGCTTCTCACAGCCCTTCCTCGGATGCCGCGAGTTCTCCGCGAGTTTTGGCCCGCGCGGAGCATGGCCCGACAGCCCCAACGGCTCGAAGGCCGGCCCTATCGAACGCACCGAGGAACTCGGCGTGATGCTGCACTCGATCAGGTACGGCGACCGCGGCCAGGAGACCTACCACTGGTTCCGCGCCAGCCTGGACAACGGCGTGCTCCACGTTCCGCGACACCCCCTGGGCGACGACGAAGTCCACATGCCCGCCGGCTCCTGGCGAACCGGAGCCTGACCATGCTGCTGCAACGCCTCACCGAACGCGTCGCCCACCAGGAACAGTCCTACACGAAACCCGCGACGATCAAATGGGCCGTGCTCCTCGACGGCGACCACACGCAGATCCAGGACCTGCGCGTACCCAAGGGCCAGCCCGCGCTGCGCCTGGACGTGCCGACCTCCACCCGCACGGTAGCCATCGCACCCTGCCTGCTCGCCGACAACGCCCAGTACGTCTTCGGCGTACCGAAGGCCGACCCCAGGACTGGGGAAGTCAAGGAGAAGGACGCCGTCCGGGCCGCGAAGTGCCGCACGGCCTTCGCCGAACTCGCCCGGCAGTGGGCGGCAGCCAACCCCGGCGACCCCACCGCGCAGGCCGTCGTCCGCTTCCTCGACACCGTCACGAAGGCTCCGGAGGACATGGCCGCCGGCGACCTGGTTGCCATCAGCGTCGACGGACAGTGGGCGCACCAGCAGGCGAGCGCACGGCAGTTCTGGGCGGACAAGGTCAGCGACACCAAAGGAGCCGGCAATACCGGCCTGTGCCTCGTCTGCGGACACCAACGCCCGCTGCTCGCCACCGTGCCGGTCTCGATCGCCATGGGCGCCATCCCCGCCAAGCAGGCCAAGAGCACCCAGCTCGTCAGCGTCAACACCGCTGCACAAGGCCGCGCCGGTATCACTGCCGGACTCGCCGCCACCCCGCTGTGCGAGACGTGCGGGACGGCCGCCACCACCTCACTCGGCGAACTCCTCGCTGACCCGAAACACCGCAGACGCGCCGACACCGCGGTGACGGTCTGGTGGACCCGCGAACCCGTCAAGCGCAACCACTTCGGCAACCTGGACGACCCGCAACCCGAGGACGTCGCCAACCTCATCGGGAAGATCTTCAAACCGGGCACCGGGACCACCGAATACTCCGCCGACGTCAACAAGTTCTACTCCGCCACCCTCGGCGCGAACGCCTCACGCGGCGTCGTACGAAACTGGATCGACGTCCCCCTGCCGGTCATCGAGGACTGCCTCGGCCGCTGGTTCCGCGACCACCAGTACCTCGACCCCTGGTCACCCCACACCACCCAGGACCCCCTAGACCCGGACAGCGACCCGCGCTACCAGGTCTACCCACTGTGGCGACTCACCCTCGCCTGCGCCCGATGGGTCAAGACCGAGAAGAAGTACCACCCCAAGACCATCCCCGAAGGCCTCGACGAAGCCCTCCTCCACAGCGCCCTCCGCGGCACACCACCCCCCGCCTGGATGCTCCCCCGACTCCTCGCCCGCATCCGCGCCGACCGCCGCATCGACGGCCCCCGCACCGCCCTCCTCCGCCTCGCCCTCACCCGCCACCACACCCAGGAGCACGGCATGCCCGGCCTCGACCCCACCGCCAACGACCCCGCCTACATGTGCGGCCGCCTCTTCGCCACCCTCGCTGCCGTCCAACGCCGCGCCGCAAAAGAAGCCGGACGCAAAGTCAACGCCACCATCACCGACAAATACTTCGGCACCGCCATGAGCAGCCCCGCCACCGTCTTCGCCAACCTCCGCGCCGGCGCCGAAAACCACCTCCGCATCATCCGCCGCCACAACAAGCAACCCACCGCCAACGCCCTCGAAGCCCGAATGCGCGACATCTACCACCACCTCAACGACGTCCCCCTGCTGCTCACCGTCCCCGAGCAGGGCCGCTTCGTCCTCGGCTACGAGCACCAGCGCGCCGCCGACATCACCGCCGCACTCGCCCACAAGGCCGCCAAGGAGAAGGCGGCAGAGACGGCAGAGCCCCAGCCCGTCGAGGCCGGCGCGCTCTTCGACGTCTCGGACCTCATCGAAACCGCCCAGGCCGACGCCGAAACCGCCTGACCACCCCACCGACCGGAAAGCGAGAACACGCCATGACCATCCCCGCCCACCTCGACCCCGCGCGCAAGCACGACTTCGTGTTCCTCTTCGACATCGTCGACGGCAACCCCAACGGGGACCCCGACAACGGCGGCGCCCCCCGCACCGACCCCATCACCATGCAGGGCTACGTCACCGACGTCGCCCTCAAGCGGAAGATCCGCAACACCGTCGCCCTCCTGAACGCCGGCCGCCCCGGCTACGACATCTACGTGGAAGCAGGCGTCGCCCTCAACGCCCAGCACGAGCGCGCTTATGACACCGGCAACGCGGTCAACGAGTCCGAAGCCCGCGACTGGATGTGCCAGACGTTCTACGACGTCCGCATGATGGGCGCGGTTATGACCACCGGCAAGAACCGCGACCGGACCGCCGGCCGCGTCCAGGGACCCCTGCAGCTCACATTCAGCAGGTCCATCGACCCTGTCACCACGATCGAAGTACCCATCACCCGCGTCACCCCGACCCGAGTTGAGGACCTGGCCACAAAGCAGACCGAGATGGGCACCAAGAACATCGTCCCCTACGGCCTCTACAGGGGCGCCGGCCACTTCTCGGCCCCGCTCGCGGCCAAGACTGGTGTCACCAGCGACGACCTCCAAGCCCTCTGGCAAGCCTTCGAGATGATGCTCGAACACGACCGCGCAGCCGCTCGCGCCTCCATGGCCCTCCGAGGGCTCTGGGTCTTCAGCCACTCCGACGCCTACGGCCAGATCCCCGCCCACAAGCTCCTCGACCGCGTGCAGGTCACCCCGCTCGGCCACACCGCAGCCCGCTCGTATTCCGATTACAAGGTCACCATCGACACACACGTCCCGGAAGGAGTCAGCCTTACCGCACTGGTGGACTAGCCAGCCCCCACGGGGCCCCAGGCAGCTACCTCGTAACTTGAGAATTCAATAGTGGACCGCGTTCGGGCCACGGCCAAGCCATTGCCCTCTCGGGGCGCCGAGGATCGCAGCAACCAGCGAACCAACACCGGCAGGTTCGGGCTCTTGGCCGTCGTCCTCCGGGGGTGGCCGAGGATCGCAACAGCACGCTGCCGCTCTACACCGGCGCACCCGCCCTGTGGTGGTCGCCTCCCTGGGTGGCCGAGGATCGCAACGACGACACGCTGATCGACCGGCTCTCTGCGGTGACGGTGGCAGTCGCCCTCCGAGGCGATCGAGTATTGCAACCATTCGGCACCGCGAGTCAGCACACCGACTGTGTGATAGCGGCCGCCCTTCCGGGCGGCCGAGGATCGTAACCAAGCGGTTGAGATGCGGGTGCTGGCCGCGCTGGCGCGGTTGCCCTCCGCGGCGGCCCAGGATCGCAACAAGAACAGGAACCACCATGCGGCAGCTCGCGCCGACGTGGTGGTCGCCCTCCGGGGCGGCCGAGGATCGCAACCTCGCGCCCGACATCGACCCGTACGCCGACCCGGTGTGGCGGTCGCCCTCCGGGGCGGCCGAGGATCGCAACGACGGGGCCCCACGCGGTCTACAGGGCCGAGAGCTGGTGGCGGTCGCCTTCCGCGGCGGCCGAGGATCGTACCCCCGCCGCCCGGGCGGGGCGCGCCGGAGCGACGTGGCGGTCGCTCTCCGGGGCGGCCGAGGACCGCAACATCTGCACCGCCCGCCATCGTCGGTTCCATGACGCCGTGGCGGTCGCCCTCCGGGGCGGCCGAGGATCGCAACCTGCTAATCACGATGGCGGAGGCGTCTTCCGGCTACGTGGCGGTCGCTCTCCGGGGCGGCCGAGGATCACAACTTCCGCAAGTGGTGGCCGCTCCTGCTGGTCATCCTCGGTAGCGGTCGCCCTCCCGGGCGGCCGAGGATCGCAACACCGACTGGCGCCAGCTGTCGACAACGACCGACGCGGTGGCGGTCGTCCTCCGGGGCGGCCGAGGATCGCAACCCCGAGGACACCGTTCAGAACAGCGGCGGCGAGTCGTGGCGGTTGCCTTTCGGGGCGGTCGAGGATTGCAATAAGCGGGCCCGCACCGCCAACCGCTGAGGCACAGCCGACCTACGCAGCGCGGCACAGGCCCCGAGGGGTCCGCTCAAACCCGGCATCAGCGCGGTCCAGCGCAGCGGCCAGGGCAACGACAGCGTCGTCGGCGGAGTCCTTAAGGAGGTGGCCGTAGAGATCGACGGTGATGGCGAGGTTGGAGTGGCGCAGGGTCTTGGAGACGACGGCGAGCGGGATGCCGGCGGCGATCATGATGCTGGCGGCGGTGTGGCGCAGGTCGTGCAGGCCGATCTTGGGGAGGTCGAGTTCAGCGGTGCGTTCGCGGAGCTGGTCGAGGACCCACTGGGGGCGCAGTGGGTCACCGTCCGGGCGGGCGAAGACCAGGCCCTCCAGCCGGCCGTGGGGATGGGCGGCCATCTGGAGGGCGGCCTGGCGGTGGAGGGCGGCCATGACTCTGGGGGAGAGGCTGATCCAGGCGCGGCTGGCTTCGGTTTTGGGCTCGCTGAGGTGGATCTTCCCGTTGTTCACGGCGGTCAGGGTCCAGCGGACGTAGAGCTGCCGGTCCATGAGGTGGACGTCGGACCAGTGCAGGGCGAGGATCTCGCCGCGGCGCATGCCGGTGCCGAGCATGACCTCGAACAGGTCGGTGAGCCGGTCGGCGTAGTGCTCGGTGTTGTGCCGCAGGAACGCGGCGGCTTGGTCGGGGGTCCAGCAGACGCGTACGGCGGCGCGGGGCTTGGCGGGTACGGAGTGCTTGGCCGGGTTGTAGCGCAGCCGCCAGGAGCGCACCGCGTGGTTCAGGGCGTTGCGCAGCATGGCCACTGCGTGGTGGACGGTGGTGCGCCCGCGGCCTGACGCGAGCTGCGTGCTCACCCAGGCGTCGATGTGCTTGGGACGCAAGTCGACGAGCAGCATGCCGCCGAACGCGGGAACCAGGTCACGCTCGATGCACGCCTGGTAGCCCGTCCAGGTGTTGGGGGCCAGCGCCGGCCGCTTCGCCTCCAGCCACTCGTACAGGAACAGCCCGACCCGCAGCGTCCGGTCCTCGTACACACCCCGGTACTCGGCATCCAGCACCCGCGCCATCTCTCGGGCCGCCTCCGCCCGGCTCGTGAACCCGCCGCGCCGCCGGGTCCGGCGCCTGCCGTCCTCCGGCGCCAGGTCCACCGCGTACGTCCACCGCCCGTGCGCGAGGTCGGCGGCCAGCCGCGGACACCACGAACCCAGCTGCTTCCCGCTGGTGCCGTCCGTGCACCCGCACCTGCGGTACACCCGACCGCGCTTGGGACGCTGTGCCATGGGCTCCTCCTCGAATCAAGCGGTGGTGGTGTGTCCAGAGTTGCGGGAGTGGTGGGTGTGGCGGCAGAGCGTGCGGGGCGGGGCGTGGAGCACGGGCAAGATCGACTGGCCGGGACACGCGCTGGCGACACGCCGTGAGGGTGATCACGGTGTGCGGATGGTGGGTAGGGCAGCTTGATCGCGCAGGATCGGCCCGCACCGGTTCGGTGCCGCGAGGAGTGGCCACGGCCCGGGAGGAGGCGGTCTGCCGGTCGGCCGTGGGTTGTTGGGTTCGTACAACCCGGAGAACGCGCGGTGCGCGGCGCCGAGCCTCGGACCGGTCTTCGGAGTGAGCAATGGTGGGCGTCGGGAATTCCTGCGAGGCCACACGGAATTGGCGAGAGTGGGATTTCTGGTGACCATTCTATGGCTGGCGTTCGGCCTGGGCCGGATTGATTTCTCCCGGCGCTCCTTGGCTTCTGTCCGGTGGCCCTTTAAGCGATCTGCCCGAATCACTGGATTGACGGCCGGAGTAGCGCTACCCTGGAGACATGAATGCCACCCGGACCCTCCGTCAAGCCCCTGACCTGGGGACCAGCTGGGGACCACACGTCATTCGCGCCGCCGCGCGAGGTGCGCGAAACATGCTCGTCTGCACGCGCACGACGTGCGCGTGGACGCATTTTGAGGGGTAATAGGATATCCCTACTAAACTGGGGGTCAAGGGGTCGCAGGTTCAAATCCTGTCGTCCCGACCAGCGTTTTCGCAGGTCGGAGGCCGTTTCCACCAAATGGTGGGGGCGGCCTTTCTGTTGTTCCGTCATCCGGTGGTCGCAGTGTGGTCCCGACGGGTCGGTTTGGTCGACTTTTGGCGACGCTGTGTCGCCTTTTGCGCCTGGCGGGTGGTCAGCCGCGGTGTGTGGGGGCTGCGGGGGATTCGGGTGGCGTGGTGGCCGTACAGGGCGGTGTGGTCGGCGTTGTCGAGGGCGTGGTTGATGGCGTCGACGGCTTCGCGGACGGCCTGGATGGTCAGGTAGTGGTAGACGTCGACCGTGGTCGAGAAGGTGGAGTGCCGCAGCGTCTTGGAGACGATCGGCAGCGGCACGTGCTCGTCCACGGCCAGGGCGCAGGCCAGGTGGCGCAGGTCGCGGACGCCGATGATGGGGACACCGGCTTCGCGGCAGAGGCGGTGGAAGCGGCGCAGGATGTAGGAGGGGTGGAGCGGGCGGCCGTGGCGGTGGAAGACCAGGCCGTGTCCGGGGGTGGGGTTGGGGCCGCGGAAGGTGTTGGGGGCGAGGCGGTGGGCGATCGCTGCGGTGGCGCGGTCGGGTAGGGCGACCCAGCTGCGGCTGGAGCGGGTCTTGGGTTCGGTGAGGACGAGTTCGTTGTTGTCGATGGCTGAGAGAGTCCAGCGGATGTACATGAAGCGCTTGTCGAGGTAGGCGTCGTCTTCGTGGAGGGCGAGGGCCTCGCCTTTGCGGATGCCGGAGCCGATGAGGAGTCCGGTGAGGTCGGCGATCAGGGGGTCTGCGCCGTGGGCGTGGCGCAGGAAGGTGGCCGCGTGGTCGACGGTCCACTCGACTCGGTCGGCGCGGCGGGGTCGGCGGATGACCAGGGGGCGGCCGACGTTGTGGCGTAGGCGGCCGGCCCGGACCGCGTCGCCGAGCGCGCTGGAGAGCGTGCACAGCATGCGGTGGACGGTGACCTTGCCGCGGCCGTGGGCGAGCCGGCGGTCGGCGAAGGCGCGGATGTGGGGCCTGCGGAAGTCATCGAGGCGGATGCTACGGAAGGCGGGGATGAGGTCGTCGTAGACGTACCTGCGGTAGTGGGAGGCGGTGGTGGGCTTCAGCTCGGTCTGTTTGGCGTGGAACCAGTCGTCGAGGTAGTCGGCGACGCTCTGGTCGGGGTCGCGGGCGATGCCGGTGCGCTCGCCGTCGAGGTATCGGTGCAGGGCCTTCTTCGCGGCCTTCCTCTTGACGTAGCCGCCACGGGGGATGGTGTGGCGCCTGCCGTCGATGGCGGTGTGGCTGTCGACGGCGAAGGTCCAGGTGCCGTGGTGGGGGTCGGTGGCGAGGGGGGCAGCGGGTCGAACGAGGCGGTTCCGGTCCCTCGATGCCGATCACGGCCTGACAGTCACACCACCCGCTTTACGAACGGAGCAACACGGCTCCCACTCGCCTTGCCCGAGTGGCTCCCGTTCGCGAGGCGAAGGAGTCGCCGGTTCGATGCGCTTGCCTTCGTCGATCTGCACTACGTCGAACCTGTCGACGACCCCGCAGGTCCTCCCCGCACCCGCGGGGTCAGCCCGCACGAGGCGGCCCCGGCACGGGCGATGCCGTGCCGGGGCCGCCGTGGTACTGGGCTGGGGTCAGATCCGGACCCGGTTCGCCGGGGCCGTGCCGGCGGCGATGCGGTCACGATGTAGTCGGCTTTGCCGGCGCCGTCCCAGTCGGCGAACCGCACGTTCGCCGCGGGTGCCATGCCCGCCGCGATCTGCCCGTACGGGATCCACGCGCCCCGGCCGTCCTGGTTGATCTAGAAGGCTCTTGAAGATCTTGCTGTTGGAGGGGCTGTCCCGGTTGGGGACGGCCCCTCCTGTGCTATGTGGTGGTGGGGGCGAGGGGCCAGGTGTGGTCGGTGTGGGTGAGGCCGAGGTTGATCAGTCGGCGGAGGTTGAGGGCTGCGGCGCGGTTGTGGAGCCAGGTGTTGTTCTTCAGGACGCCTCGGTAGGGGGCTTCGCGGTTGCCCCGGGCGGTGAGCCAGGCCATGGCGCGTTCGACGGGCGGGCGCCAACGCCTGTATTCGGCTTTCCAGTTCGGGTCGGCGGCCTGCCGGCGGGCGGCTTTGAGGCGGTCGTAGTGGGAGTGGACCTGGAAGGTGCGGCCGGTCTTGGAGCGGGTGCACTGCTCTTGCAGGGGGCAGTGGTGGCAGAGCTTCTTGAACTGGGCGGTGCGGGCGCCTGTCGGGTCGGGCCGGCCGAGGGCCTTGGTGCGGCCGGCGGTTTCGAGGGCTTCGCGCAGGTCGCCGGTGCCGTAGGCGGTGTCGCCGAGGACGGTCAGGTCCTCGCTCTCGTCTGCGAGGAGGACCTCGGCCACGGCTGCCTCGTGGTTCTCCTTTCCGCTTCCGGCGGTGAGTTCGACCTCGGTGAGCAGGCCGGTCTCGGGTTCGAAGGCGCCATGGGCGCGGAAGCCGTCCTGGTGGCGGGTCCGGTTCTTGTGGATGTGGCGGGCCTGCGGGGCGACGGTGGAGACCATCCGGTCGTGGGCGGTGCCGCGGGCGATGCGCCAGCGCCCGTCGCGCCCGTCAGAGTCGTCGGCGACCTCGACGTCCTGGCCGGCGACCAGGGCCGGCAGCCCGACCGCGTCCGCGGCCTTCTCGTCCAGCTGCCGCTCGGGCAGGCGGCCGAGCAGGTTGAGCGCGTCGGTGACCAGGGCGTCCACGAGTGCGGCGCGGGCCTGTTCGTCGTTCCAGGCGATGCGGGGCTTGCCGGGGTCGGTGTAGTCGTGCACGGTGCACCAGGCGGTGGCGGTCTTCTCGCCGCCGGGCGCGTCCCGGATGACCCGGCGGATCGCGGCGACGAGCTGGGTGACGGTGTCCTGGGTGGCGACCGCGTCGTCCAGCACTGTGGAGTCCAGGGCCCGGCGGTGCTTGCCCTTGAGGACGCCGGTGGCCGCGATGACTTCCTTGACCTTGGTGAACAGCCGGTTCTAGGCCTTCACCGAGTGCTCGTCGTCGATCACGATGTAGTCGGCCTTGCCGTCGCCGTCGAAGTCGGCGGACCGGACCTGGCTGCCGGAGACGACACCGGCCGCCACGGTTCCCATAGCCTGCCAGCCGCCGCCGCCCGGCGCGCCCGTATCGCCGGGCATGTCGGTGCCCCGGTTCAGCCAGGCCTGCATGTTCCTGCGGGTGCTGTTCCTCAGCGATGGCCCCGACACCGTGGAACGACGGCTGTGCGCGGAGACCCGGGCCATGTGAGCGGTCCGCGCCGGCTCGAACGGCGGCGGTACGGCGACGGGTCCCACCGACCGGTGGGACCCCTGCGCGTGGGTGGGTCAGCCCGCTGCCCCCGCCGTCGGCCGGACGGCGACCGCGTCGATCTCGAAGAGCATCCCCGGCAGGGCGAGCGAGGCGACCCCGCTGAGCGTCTGCGCGGGCAGCCGGTCGCCCCAGGCCCCGGCCAGGGCCTTGCCGAGGACGGCCAGCTTCTCCGGGTCGTGGTCGACGATGTACGAGCCGAGCCGGACCACGTGCTCGAAGCCGAGGCCGACCCCGGCGAGCGCGGTGCGCAGGTTGGCGAGGGCGAGCTCCGCCTGGGCGGCGAAGTCGCCGGGCACGACCTGACCGCTGGCGTCGGAGGCGTACTGGCCGCCGATGAACACCGGTTCGCCGGGCGCGGAGGCGGCGTGGCTGTAGCCGAACGGCGTCGGGTCGTGCAGGCCGGGCGGGTTGGTGATGGTGCGGCTGTCGGTCACGGGGTTCCTTCCCTGGTGTCGGGCTGAGCTCGGTGCCGGGCGGTCTACGGCTCGGACCGGGCGGCTTCCTCCCGGGCGTCGCGCCAACTCGGCGACTCCAGGAAGTGGTTGTCGAAGAGGTCCTGCTTGGCGAGCAGTTCCTCGACCGTCGCCTCGCCCGCGCGGATCCGCTCCAGCAGGCGGAAGTAGTCGAAGCGCTCCACCCCGGGGGTGATCACGATCAGCAGGTCCGCCCCGGAGTCCGGCGCCGCCGCGAAGGCATGCGGCAGATGGGGCGGCACCACCACGAGGTCGCCGCTCTGGGCGGTGACCACCTCGTTCCCGACCAGCACCTGGGCCGAGCCGTCGACGACGAAGAACAGCTCAGAGGAGCCCCCGTGGTAGTGCGGAGTGGCGCCGTCCTTGCCGCGCCCCAGCGTGACGCGCAGGGTGCTCACGGCGCCGCCGGTGGCGCTGGAGTCCGCCAGCAGCCGCCCCTTGCCGCCGAGCATTCCGACGGTCTCGGCTTCGTCGCCCCGCACCACCACGGCTTCCGGTCCGATCAACGTCATTGGCCTCTCCCCACAGCGAGCGTTCCGATAGTTCGATGACTGATAGTACTACGTCTAACTATCTCCCATCGAATAACATGCCCCCATGGATCACGTGGACGTCATGCTCGACCAGTGGAGCCGGGAGCGCCCGGACCTCGACCTGGCGGCGGTCGGCACCGTCGGCCGCCTCGGCCGCTTCGCACTGCTCGCGGGCCGGGCTGTCGAAGAGGTTTTCAAGCAACACGGCCTCCAGCGCGGCGAGTTCGACGTTCTCGCCACCCTGCGCCGCTCCGGCGCGCCGTACGAACTGATGCCCTCCGAACTCGCCGCGCTGCTGCTGATGTCGCGGGCCGGCATGACCAGCCGGATCGACCGGCTGGAATCGGCGGGCCTGGTGGAACGCAGCACCGACCCGGCGGACCGGCGCAGCGTCCGCATCGCCCTCACCGCGGCCGGACGCGCCCTCGTGGACGCCGCCTTCACCGACCACGCGGCCAACGAGACCGCGCTGCTCTCCGCCCTCTCGGGCGAGGAACGGGTCACCCTGGACGGGCTCCTGCGCAAACTGCTCGCCGACGTCGAGGGCGCGGAGAGCCCGGCGCCCTGACAGCCCCGCCCGACGCCCCTGCCCGAGGTCCAGCCTGCAGGTGCCGATAGATCATCCGTCCAGGTCACGGACTTGATCGTGATCTCCGACTGTCCCCGGCGCTCGCCCGGTGTCCTCACCCGCACAGGGCACCAGCGGCATCATGGTCTGTCGTGCTGCTGCGCCTGGCCTACCTCGCCATCACCTCGGCAGGATCGGGCAGCACCTCGTCCACATCAACGCACTCCTCGCCGAAGTGCTCGACCAAATAGCCCTTGCCCACCAACTCCGTGACCAGCCGGGCGAACTCGAGCCGCACCGCGACCGGGCGCGCGGCAGGAACGGTGCTGGTGGCCGCCTTGCGCTGTGGCCCGTAGGGGCGTGGCTCGGTGAACTGCCGGATCTCGGACGCCCGGTCGACCAGCTCACGGAACCACGAGCGAAGCCCGTCCCCACGCGCCGGGGTCCGGCTGGCCCCAGGGGTCGTCGCTCCTGGGTACCTCGGCAGGCAGGTCGTCGAAGTCCGAGCAGGCGCTTCCGCTCTGGAACGCCTCGGTGAGCAGCCGCTGCGCCCTGGACGTCCAGTCCCGTCGCCCGGACGCCGCGATGTGGTTGCCCTCGGCGGCGAAGAGGTCGGCGGGCCATGCCAGTTCGTAGTTGTTGACGTCTATCACGGGGATCCCTCCGTGCCGGAGTCCGCCGGTCAAGCGATCTACGTGCCGGCTGCACGGGGAGGATACGGGCGGACCCGGACAGAGTGGTGGGAATTCCCCGGCTCACGGTTGGCCTATGCGGTGGGGGCGGGGTTCAGGTCCGACATGCATGGAGACTCCTCGCCTCCTGGATGCCGATCCGGTGCGGCTTCACCGGACCGGCGAGGGGCTCCGGCCGGGGCCAACTTGCTACGCGGCCAGCGGCAGGTCGTCGTCGCCACGGGGGACGGCTCGGATCTGGCGTGTCTGGGCCCGGTCGAGGGCGGAGGCGAGCGCCTGGACGGCCTGGTCGGCGGAGTCCTTGAGGAGGTGGCCGTAGAGGTTGATGGTGGTGGCGAGGGTGGAGTGGCGCAGGGTCTTGGACGCGACGGCGACGGGGATGTCGGCGGCGATCATGATGTGGGGGTTTGGCGGGGTTGCGGGCCAGTCGGCCGTAGTGGACGGCGCTGGACAGGGCGCTGGAGAGGGGATTCGGTAGACGGTGACCTGGCCGCGGCCCCGGCGCAGTTGGGCGGTGACGAACGCGCTTAGGTGCTGGCGGGTGAGGTCGATCAGGGGGAGGGCTTCGATGTTGTCGGTTTCCAGGATGACCTGGGCGGGGCCGTGTCCGGAGGCCTCGGCGGTGACCTCGGCCGCGGCGGCGAGCCAGTGCGCCGCGGCAACGGCGGCCGCGGTGGGGTCGACGGCGGAGTAGAGCTCCGCCGGCCCGAACGGGTCCTGTTCCAGGAGGCGGTCGGCGGCGGCGACCTGGGCGGGGGAGGCGTCCTCCGGGTTGAGGAGGACGGCCTGTTGGGCGCGACCGGTCAGGGCACCGAGCTCGGCGCTCTCGGCGGCGGCGGCCTCGGTGGCGGCCACGGCGAGCACGGCCTTCGTGAGGTCAGGGTCGTCGAGGTGGTGAAGGGCCCGTCCGGCGCGGTTGGAGGTTCGGATCGGCGATCGCGTCCGCGACCTCGCCGGAGTGCTTGCGCTCCTCCTCACGGCGCCGGAGAGGCCCCGCCGCCGCCTCAGCCGTCGGCCGGGTGGAGCACCATGCTCGCCGCGAGCACCGCGAGCGCGATCGTGCACGCCGCTGCCGTCAGCGCGCCGCGCAGGGACAGTGGACGCGGCTGCGACGCCCCCATCCCGAGCACGCGTCGATGAGCCGTGCGCAGGAAGCCCAGCCAGGTGAGGGCGATCAGCGAAACCACCGGCAGCGGGACCTGTTTGACCGCCAGCAGCGCCGCCACCGTGTACGAGAGCGTCGTTCGCCGCCAGGCCAGCCGGGTGCGCTCGGGCTGGAGTCCGGGGTCCCGTCCCACCGTCGTCACGGACCCTCCCAGCCGAAGAGGACCACCACCACCATCGTCACGGCCACGGTCGCCACGCCCAGGCCGAGCACCGTCGGGAACCGCGAGACCGGAAGGTCCTTCCCGAGCCGCATCGCCCGTTCGCACCGCACCCAGTGGTTGACCGCCCGCAGTGCGCACAGCACCCCGGCGGCCAGGAGCGCGAGCGCCAGTCCGGCGCGGACGCCCCGGGCCAGCTCCGGCAGGAACTGGTCGACGGCGAACCCGCCGCCGATCAGCGCCAGCGCCGTCCGGATCCAGGCGAGGAAGGTGCGCTCATTGGCCAGCGAGAACCGGTAGTCGGGGGTGTCCCCCTCGTCGTGGATGCCCTGCGGCGCGAACCACAGCCGCAGGGTCCGTATGCGTTCGTTCATGGGGAGACCGTGCGGAAACCGGCGTTGGCCATGGACGAATCGGGGGTGTTCGAGGTTCGGGCCGCGTTGCGGTAGCGGTTGCAGTAGCTGTCGTGGCAGAGGAAGGACCCGCCTCGCATGACCCTCGGCGCATGGGGCGCCGGGCCGGCCGGGCCGGTGGGATCGTGCACGGTCCCCGCCGCGAGGTCCCGGGTGTAGGTGTCCACGGCCCACGCGTCGGCGCACCATTCCCAGACGTTGCCGACGGTCTGCCAGAGTCCGTAGGCGTTGGGGGAATACGTGCGCACGGGTGCCGTGGTGAGGAAGCCGTCGTCCATCGTGTTCTCCGCGGGGAAGGCGCCCTGCCAGATGTTCAGCCGCCAGCCCGTGCGTTCGCCCTCCTGCGCGCCGAGGTCGTCGCCCCAGGGGTAGCGCCTGCCGTCGAGTCCGCCGCGCGAGGCCGCCTCCCACTGGGCTTCGGTGGGCAGGGCGCGGCCGGCCCAGGCGCAGTAGGCCTGGGCGTCGTTCCAGGAGATGTGGACCACGGGGTGCTCGTCCAGCCCCTCGATTGACGATCTCGGGCCGCCCGGGTGGCGCCAGTCCGCGCCCCGGACACCGCGCCACCACGGGGTCTGCGGCGGCTGCCCGAGGATGTCGCGGGGGTCGGCGGCGAGTGCGAGGTGGAAGACGGCGGAGAAGCCGAAGGTCTCCGCTTCGGTGCGGTACCCGGTCGCGGCCGCGAACTTCGCCCAGTCGGCGTTGGTGACGCTGGTCGTGTCGATGTCGAAGGCGGTGAGCGACACCGGGTGGACGGGGGTCTCGCCGTCGGCCGGTGCGCCGTCGCCGTGGGCGTCGCCCATCCGGAAGGTCTGCGCGGGGATGTGCGCCTGCGGGACGGTGTGCGCGGACGGCCCCGCCGGCCTCGGGTGCCCGGACAGGAGCGGGGGGACGGCGGGCCCGGTGGCGCGCTGGGGGGCGCAGCAGCCGGTGCGGTGCTCGGGTCGGTCCATGGTGCTTCCTTGCGGGGGGTGTGGGCCGCGACCGTGCCCGAGCCGGGTCGACGGCTCGGGCACGGTCGCGGCCCGGAAGGGGCGATCAGCGCTTGAACGCGGCCAGGAGCGGTGCGGGGTCGAACACGGCGGCGTCCGGCGTGTACTCGTCGTCGAGCAGCAGCCGCAGGTAGCGCCCGGCGCTGCTGAGGTACTCGCCGCCCGAGGTCGCGGCCGCGTCGACGACCTCCCGGTACGGGCGCACCCGGTCGAGGTCGAGGTAGGTGAGCGCGTTGACCGCCTCCAGGCGGGCCCACGGGGTGCCCTCCGACGCCGCCACACGGGCGAGGGCCTGGTAGGCGGCTTCGTCGCCGGTCAGTCGGGCGAGGGCCTCCGCGGCGGGAACGACGACGGACGGCTCGGGGTCGGCGAGGGCGGTGCGGAGCGGGGCCGCCGCGTCGGGGACACCGGGGGTGAGCCGGAGGATGCCGATGGCGGCCCAGCGGCGCACGGTCGCGTCGTCGTCGCCGAGGGCGGTCAGCAGGTCCGGGAGTACGGAGCTGTCGCGCTCCAGCCCGCGGTCGGCGAGGTCGAGGATCCGCTCCAGGGGGTAGGCGCCGGGGGCCCGGCTCGCGTCCCAGCCGAGGAGCGGCGAGTCCTCGGGCAGGAAGCCGTTGTCGTGGCCGGCGAGGATGTGCTCGCGCAGCGCCTGCCGCAGCTGGGCCTCGACCTCGGCGAACTCGGGGCGCCCGGCCAGGTTCTCGACCTCGTCCGGGTCGGCGTCCACGTCGTACAGCTCGACCGGCTCGGCGGGCAGCCACCACCGCTCCTGCTCGGGGGTCAGCCGCCCGGCGGTGTGCTCCGCCTCCCAGGAGCGGAAGCCGGCCGCGTTCCAGGCGAAGGCCTGGTGCTGGATCACCGGGCGGTGCGGCGTGTAGTTGCGCAGGTAGCGGAAGCGGCGGCTGCGGACGGTGCGCACCAGGCTGAAGCGCTCGTCCATCCGGCCGCGCTCGCCGAACGCGAGCGCGGGCCCGGTCGGCTCGGTCAGTGGCCGCTGCGCCATCTGCGGGGGGACGGGGAGGCCGGCGAGGGCGAGCAGGGTCGGGGCGACGGACAGCGTCGAGACCGGGTCGGGGTGCCGCGATCCGGCGGGTGCCGGCCGCTCGGCGAGCCGGGGCGGGGCGGACACCAGCAGCGGCACGTGCAGGCCCTCGTCGTAGAGGTACCGCTTGCTCCTCGGGGTGACGCCGCCGTGGTCGGAGGTGAGGAGCACGACGGTGTCCTCGGCGAGGCCGTCCTCGGCCAGTTGGCCGAGCAGGCCGGCGACGAACGCGTCCAGCCGGGCGACAGCGCTGTAGTAGCGGGAGAAGTCCGACCGCACCTCGGGGGTGTCCGGCAGGTAGCGGGGCAGGCGGATCGCTTCGAGCGGGACGGCGGGCGTCAGCGGCTCGCCGAACACCGCGGACGATCCGATCGCGCGCGCGAGCGGGGAGTTCTCGTCGAAGACCGACGACTCGTGCGTCGGGTCGTAGTTGAACACGGCGAGGAACGGTGCTCCGGCGGGCCGGTTTCGCCAGTGCGCCGTCCGGGAGGACTCGTCCCAGATCGCGTTCGCGTCCACGTCGAGGTTGTAGTCGGTCTTCGCGTTGTTGGTGCAGTAGTACCCGGCGTCGCGGAAGAGCTCGGGGTAGGTCGCCATCCAGTCCGGGCGGGCGGCGACGGCGCGCATCCGGTCGGCGGGCGAGTGGCTCTCGGGCGCGATTCCGGTGAGCAGGGCGAAGCGCGACGGCGCGCACACCGGGGCCGGGGAGTAGGCGCGCTCGTAGAGCACCCCGCGCGAGGCGAGGGCGTCGATGGCCGGCGTCACGGCGTGCGCGTCGCCGTAGCAGCCGAACCAGGGCGGGCAGTCCTCCGAGACGATCCAGAGGATGTTCGGCCGTTCCGCGACAGTTCCCATGACGGGCCTCCTATATCTACCGACTGCTCGGTAGATATAGCAGGTCGGACAGGGATCGCGCTACGGCTCCGCCCGAAGGTGCCGGGTGGCCTGCTCGAAAGCGTCGATCAGGTCCATCGCGGGCCGGTGGAGCACCTGGAGCTGCAGGCCGTCCATCAGGGCGATCAGCGCCGTGGCGGCGGCCCCGGGGTCGACGCCGGCGGCGATCCGGCCCCGCTCCACCTCCGAGCGCAGCTGTTCGGCGAAGTGGGCGTGCATGTCCTCGTAGCGGCGGAGGAAGTGCTCGTGGGCCGGATGCTCCGGATCGGTCGCCTCCGCGGCCAGGGTCACGAAGAGCCGCATGAAGCCGGGGTCATCGCGGTTGCGCTCCAGCACGAAGCGGCAGGCCCCGAGCGTGCCCTCCGCCGCGATCGCCTCGTCGAGCTTGGCCTGGGTGAGCGCGTTGCGCTGCTCCAGGGTCGTCAGGAGGAGCTGCTCCTTGGTGGGGAAGTAGTGCAGCAGGCCCTGGATGGTCAGGCCGACCTCGTCGGCGACGGCCTTGAGGGAGCCCTGCCGGTAGCCCTGCTGGCCGAAGACGGCGATGGCCGCCTCGACGATCTGGGCGCGGCGGCGTTCCGGCGAGGTGCGCGGTGCGCGGGTCCTCGGGCGAGCGGTGGGTGCGACATCCGTCATATCCGAATCGTAGTGCCGCGACCATTGTGCTACCTACCGAGTGCTCGGTATATATACCGGACGCCCTCGGGCCGATGAGGGCAAAGCAGGAGAAAGGTCGCACCGCCATGGACAACGAGAGATCCGTCGCTCCGGTGGACGTACCGGCCGGCGCAGCCGCCGGCCCCGCCACCGCCGCCGAAGCGTCCGGCGCGGAGCGCGAGCACCACCCCGGAAAGCTCGTCTCGGCGGGATTCCAGGCCTCGCTGTTCCTCGCGTTCCTCGGCGTGTGGACCGCCCTGCTGCCCGCGACCGGCATCACCCTGGCGCTGCGGGTGAACCAGATCGATCCCGACGGGAAGGCGGCCGGCCTCTCGCTCGTGCTCGGCGTCGGCGCGTTCGTCGCCCTCGTCGCGCAGAACGTGTTCGGAGTGCTGAGCGACCGCACCACCAGCCGGTTCGGGATGCGCAAGCCCTGGATCGCCTCCGGCATGGTCACCGGCGCCGCCAGCCTGCTGCTCCTCGCCTCGGCCGACAGCATCCCGCTGCTCGTGCTCGCCTGGGCGCTGACGCAGCTGACCTTCAACGCCCTGATCGCCGGCCTCAACCCGGTCATCCCCGACCAGGTGCCGAAGCGTCAACTCGGCCGCGTCTCCGGGCTGATGGGCATCACCCAGGTGCTCGCCGGGGTCGGCGGCGCCCTCCTCGCGCAGCTGTTCCTGCCCAATCTGACGGCCGCCATGCTGATCCCCGGGCTGTTCATGCTGGTCTTCGTCACGGTGTTCCTGCGCGTCCTGAAGGATCGCCGGGCCAAGCGCGAGGACCTGCCGCCGTTCAGCCTGCTGACCCTGCTCAAGGCGTTCTGGACGAGTCCGCGCGAAGCCCCCGACTTCGCGCTGGCCTGGATCTCCCGGCTGATGGTCATGTTCGGCAACATGACGCTGGCGAACTACCAGCTGTTCTTCCTGCTCGACCGGTTCGGCTACACCGAGGACAACGTCGGCCCCGCGGTGCTGCTCCTCACGGTCATCAACGCGGTCACGGCGATCCCCACCAGCATCGTCTTCGGGCGGATCTCCGACCGCCTGGGCCGCCGGAAGATCTTCGTGCTGGTCTCCGCGGTCGTCCTCTCGGTCGCCCACATCGTCGCCGGCTTCGCACCGAACTTCGCGACCTTCGTCGCCTCCTCGGTGATCGCCGGCTTCGCGATGGGCGCCTATCTGTCGGTCGACCAGGCGCTGGTCGCGGAGGTGCTGCCCTCCCGCACGGACGTGGCCAAGGACATGGCCGTGCTGCACCTCGCGAACGTGCTGCCGCAGACGCTGGTGCCGGTCACCGCGCCGCTGTTCCTGATGATCGGCGGCGGGTCGAGCAACTACCCCGCGCTGTTCCTCGGCGGCGCCGTCATCGCCATCGTCGGCGCCATCGCGAACCAGTTCATCCGATCCGTCCGCTGAGCCGGTACCGGACGGAACCACGACAACCCTCCAGAGAACGGAAGCGGAATCCATGACCGCCACCACCACCCCCGCGGCCGGACGGCCCGACCCGGTCCGCGATCTCACCCTGACCGAGAAGGCCTCGCTGACCAGCGGCGCGAGCTTCTGGCGCACCAAGGCCGTCGAGCGCCACGGCATACCCTCGATCATGCTCACCGACGGCCCGCACGGCCTGCGCAAGCAGCAGGAGGGGGGCGACCACCTCGGTCTCGGCGGGAGCGTCCCGGCCACCTGCTTCCCGCCCGCCGTCGGCCTCGGATCCTCCTGGGACGCCGACCTCGCCCGCCGGGTCGGCGAGGCGCTCGGCACCGAGGCGTCGATCGAGGACGTCGCGGTGCTGCTCGGCCCCGGCATCAACATCAAGCGCTCGCCGCTGTGCGGCCGCAACTTCGAGTACCTCTCCGAGGACCCGGTCGTCTCGGGCGTGCTCGGAGCCGCGCTGGTCAAGGGCATCCAGTCCAAGGGGGTGGGGACCTCGCTCAAGCACTACGCTGCCAACAACCAGGAGGACGACCGGCTGCGCGCGTCGAGCGACGTCGACCCGCGCCCGCTGCGCGAGATCTACCTGCGCGGCTTTCAGCGCGTGGTCCAGGACGCGCAGCCGTGGACGGTGATGTGCTCGTACAACCGCATCAACGGCGTGTACGCCTCCGAGGACCCCTGGCTGCTCACCAGCGTGCTGCGCGACGAGTGGGGCTTCCGGGGCCTGGTGGTGTCGGACTGGGGTGCGGTCAATGACCGCGTCAAGGCCGTCGCGGCGGGCCTGGATCTCGAAATGCCCTCGTCGAACGGCGTGACGGACGCCCTGATCGTCGCCGCGGTCGAGGACGGGACGCTCGACGAGAGCGTGGTCGACACCGCCGCGGGACGCGTCCTCGACCTCGTCCGCAAGGCGCGGGCGGGCGCGGGCGCCGTCGAGGGACCGCTCGACGTCGACGCGCACCACGCCCTGGCCCGCGAGGCGGGCGGCCGCTCGATCGTGCTGCTCAAGAACGACGGAGCGCTGCTGCCGCTGGCCAGGGACACCCGCATCGCCGTCATCGGCGAGTTCGCCGGGAAGCCGCGCTACCAGGGCGCCGGCTCGTCGCTGATCAATCCGACCCGCCTGGACAACGCGCTCGACGAGATCCGCGCGCTCTCCACCGGCACCGTGCTCCACGCCCGGGGCTTCGCGAGCGCGCGCGGGACGACGGACGCCGAGGCCGCGGCGCTGCGCGAGGAGGCGGTGGCCACGGCGGCCGGCGCCGACGTCGTCGTCCTCTTCCTGGGGCTTCCGGCGCGGCTGGAGTCCGAGGGGTACGACCGCGAGGACATCGACCTTCCCGCCGTTCAGACCGAACTGCTCGACGCCGTGCTCGACGCCAACCCGGACACGGTGGTCGTCCTCTCCAACGGCGGCGTCGTGGCGCTGCCGTTCGCCGACCGGGTGCCGGCGATCCTCGAAGGCTGGCTGCTGGGCCAGGCCGGCGGCGGCGCGACCGCCGACGTGCTGTTCGGCGAGGTCAACCCGTCGGGCAAGCTCACCGAGACGATCCCGCTCCGGCTGGAGGACACCCCCGCGTTCCTGGACTTCCCCGGTGAGTTCTCGCACGTGCGGTACGGCGAGGGCCTGTTCGTCGGGTACCGCTGGTACGACGCGCGCCGGATGGCGGTGGCGTTCCCGTTCGGCCACGGCCTGTCGTACACCACCTTCGCGTACGGGGCCGCCTCCGCCGCGGTCAACGCCGCGGGCGACATCGACGTGACGGTGACGGTCACCAACACCGGCGACCGGGAGGGCCGCGAGGTCGTGCAGGTCTACACCGCGCTGCCCGGCGGCGGCGTGCAGCGTCCGGTACGGGAGCTGAAGGCGTTCGCCTCGGTGAACCTCGCGCCGGGCGAGGCGCGCGAGATCGCCCTGACGGTGCGCCGCGAGGACCTCGCGTACTGGGACATCCGCGCGGACCGCTGGGTCGTGGAGGGCGGCGCCTACGCCGTCGACGTCGCCGCCTCCAGCCGCGACATCCGCTCGACCACCACCGTCGAGGTCGCCGGCGACCGGCTCGTCCTGCCGCTGTCGCGGACGTCGACCCTCGGCGAGGCCCTGCGGCACCCCGTCGCCGGTCCGGTCCTCCAGACCACGCTCGACCAGATGCTGGGCAGTGCGGACGCTGCCGCGTCGGTCATGCCCGAGGGCGTCGACTTCTCCAAGATGCTGGAGTCCTTCCCCATCGGCCGCCTCGGCATGCTGGCCGCACTGGGCGACGGGGACGGGGACGGGGACGGTGGTGAAGGCGGAGGCGGAGGCGATGTGGCGGACCGGATCGACGGTCTCATCGCCATCGCCAACGCCCCCGGGCAGCACGGCGCGAGCTGAACCACGCGCCTCCCGGGCCTCCTCCCCCCGGCGACCCCGAAGAGGTGCCGAGCATCACACTGAGCGACGCGGGCCGCCCTGCGGCCCGCGTCCGGCCCGGTATTGCGGGACGAACACCCGCCCGGTACAGACCGAGAGCCCGTCCGATTCGGGATCTTCGCCCTGTTTTGTTGCACGCGGTGCGCTCCGGAGGACCCGAACAATGTCCTGGCGTGGACTTCGCTGCCGAGCAGCAGCGGGCCTCCCTTGAGCCGTGCTCGCCGGGGACCGCCCTGAGCGTCGACTTTCGAAGGTGTGGCGCCGAGCGGGTGACAACGCCCCGATGGCTGCGCGATGCGCGGTATCCACGGGGCGAGGCGGCGGGGAACCGGGCGCCGGACGGCGGTTCATCTGGCCGAAGCGCCTTGCCTGTCGCCTGCTCCCCGGCGCGAGAGCGGCGCCGGCTGAAGCCCAGCAGTCAGATGCCGCAGGCCCAGCCACGAGAACCCGCACGACCAGCGGTGACACGTTCGACGTTTCCGGACCGGATGCCGGGTGTGCCTCGCGGGCCCACCCGGCCCGGCCCGGGCGCCGCGGAGCGGTCCCGGAGTCGGGGTGTCCTGCGGTCAGCCCGCCTTGGCGAGGTTCTTCTCGAACGCGGCGAGGTAGTTGGGCAGGTGGTGGTCCCTGATGCCGTCGGTCTCGGGGGCGAACATGTCCTGGCGGTAGCCCTTGGCCCGGTCCTTCAGCCCGGTGAGGAGCGGCATGGCCTCGTGGAGCTTCCCGTCGGCGTCGAAGTAGCGCAGCGCGTCGACGTGGGTGAAGGCCGGCTCGGGCGGGAGCTGGGGGACGATGTCGTTGTTGTTGACGAATCGGTAGCAGCGGTTCCTGAAGGCCGCGTTGTAGGCGCCGGAGAGAAGGCGTTCACAGGTGCGGGGCTGGCCGAAGGTGTAGACGCCGTCGGGGAGTTGGCGGGGCTCCTCGAAGTACCAGCGGGCGCCGGCCAGCATGGCGAGGGCGCCGCCGAGGCTGTGGCCGGTGAACCAGACGCTCTGCCCGTCGGTGCGCAGTTCCTGGATGGTGTCGCGGATGTCGGGGTAGACGGACTGCAGGGCCTGGTGGAAGCCGTAGTGGACGAAGCCCCTGTCCGCCGGTCCGGGGACGGGCGGGGTGCTGACGTCGGTGAGCCAGTCGTAGATCTTCAGGACCTCGGTGCCCCGGAAGCCGGTGACGATCATGCGGTCGCTGGCCATGGTGTAGGCCTGGGTGTCCTCGATCAGGAACGGCATTCGGTGCGTCGACTCGAAGTGGCGTACCTCGTCGAAGCCCCATGCGTGGGCCTTGTCCTCGATGCCGGCCCGGTCCAGCGTGGCCAGTCCGGCGGCCTGGGCCATCCAGTAGGCGTGGGGGAGGGAGTAGCGGGTCGTCGAGTGGTCCAGGGCGGGGATGGCCATCGGTGTCCTCCGGAAACGGGCCAGTGGGTCGCCCAGCAACCTATTCCCGCACACGAACGAAGAGGCGACGGCGGCACCGGAGGCCACCTGGACGGACGCAACCGCCACGCCGCCCCGATCCGCGCGCCCCTCCCGGCCCAAGGAACGGAACGAGGGGACCGGCGAGGATGCCCACCTGCCTGCGACCTGACGGCCCGTCTCGCGCGCTGCGGCGAGACCCGGCGGAAGGGGTTCCTGACCCACGTCACCGAGACCTGCGACGACGGCGATAGCGCCACCCAAGGCTGGGTGTGATGCCACCTGCGGCCGGCAGCCGATGGTTAGGTCGACAGATTTCCGCTACTCACGGTGACCAAGGCCGCTCCGGGGCCCTGGGGACCAGTTTTGGGACCACGCCTGGTGAGCGCCCATGGGCGCGCGTGGGCAATTACGGGCATCCATGTACGAACTTGAACCCGACTGGGCATCGAGCGGGTTCAAGGTCTGTCGACTGTTGATCTTCATGGCGAGTGTCGACTTCCCTTGTTTTCAGTGTAGTTGGGCAACAAAAAGCCGAGGTCTTGAGGCCTCGGCTGCCGCTGTGGCGGCAAGGGGTCGCAGGTTCGAATCCTGTCGTTCCGACTGTGAAGTCGGTTGTGGGAGCCGGTGCTTGGGAGACCAGGTGCCGGCTCTTCCTGTTTCCGGGGCAGCCGGTGGTCACCGGGCCGCATGGGCCGGTCCTCGGTGGGGGCGTCGGTGCGCGCCGGTTCGGGTGGGTGGGGCGCGGCCGGTGGGGATGGTGGCCACCGGCCGGCCGGTTTCCGGGTATGTGCGTGCGGGGGCGGGGGTTATTCCTCCAGGCCGATCTCGTAGGCGATGATCGCGGCCTGGACGCGGTTGCGTACTCCGAGGGCGGTGAGGATGGCGCTGACGTAGCTCTTCACGGTGCCCTCCACCACGTGCAGGCGTTTGGCGATCTCGGCGTTCGACATGCCTTGGCCGACGAGGGTGAGTACTTGGCGCTCGCGTTCGGTGAGGCTCTCGACCCGTTCCCGGGAGGAGGCGCTGCGGGCCATCCGTTGGCCGGCGGAGCCGCGGTTGAGTTCCGCGATGATGCGGGTGGCGACCCTGGCGGACAGGTAGGCGGCGCCCCGGGCTGCCGCGTGCACTCCGGTCAGGAGTTCGCGCGGGTCGCCGGCCTTCAGCATGAAGCCGCTGGCTCCGCCGCCGAGGGCGCGGGCGACGTACTCGTCCTCGGAGAAGGTGGTCAGGACGAGCACCGAGGTTTCCGGGACCTGGCGCTTGATCTCCGTCGTCGCGGCGAGGCCGTCCATCACCGGCATGCGGATGTCCATCAGTACGACGTCCGGCCGGTGCTGGACGGTCAGGTCGATGGCTTCGGAGCCGTTCGAGGCCTCGGCGACGACTTCGATCTCCGGGTCGCTGGAGAGGATGGCCCGGACGCCGGCGCGGATCATCGCCTCGTCGTCGGCCAGGATGAGTCGGATGGCAGCGATGGTCTTGCTCCTTGGTGCGGTGGGTGGATGGGGCATGACGCTCCCGGAGACCGTCAGGTGGTCCGGAGGTCTTCGAGGGCAGGCGGGCGCGGGGGTCGTGGCGGGGCCTTCGGTCGGGGGCCGGGTTCCCGGGCGGTGCCATCCGCGTCCTCCCGGTCAGTCGTGGTCGACGGGAGCGCGGGAGTCCGCGGTGATGACATCCTTCGTCGCCAGCCGTCCGTCGGCGAAGCAGAGCCGGTAGACGTCGACCCGGACGAACAGGGCCTCGCTGGCCCGGTAGTAGCGGCAGGTGGCTCCCGCGGGTTCGGGCAGCATCTCCTCGGGAGGGTCGGTCATCTCGGTGTCCGGAAGCAGCTGTTCGACCTTCGCGGTGCTGTCGCCGACGGTCAGCTGGTCGTAGTACCGGGGCGCCAGGGCCGAGGCGGTCGACAGGTACGCGTAGTACCCGAGCACCCCGACCGCGAGGCAGGCGAACAGCCCCATCGGCACCGCGACCGCGGTGATGAAGCGCCGCCGCAGCCGGGTGGTGGCGTGCGCGAGGCTGCCGTCGGTCGACTCCGCGTGGTGCCGGTACGCCGGCGAGCTGTCCGCCGTCCTGATGGCGGAGGAGACGCGGGGCAGCCGGGCCGTCACCTCGAAGCCGCCGTCGGGCAGCGGGCCGGCGCGGAAGGCGCCTCCCGCGAGCCGGGTGCGCTCCTCCAGGCCGACCAGGCCGCGCCGGCCCTGCGGGCGGGCGGCGGGCGCTTCGGGCGGAGGGCCGTTGCGCACCGTCACCGTGACGTCCGTGGCGATGTGGTCGAGGCGGACCTCGGCCGCGCTCTTCGGGGCGTGCTTCATGGCGTTGGTCAGCGACTCCTGCACCACCCGGTACAGGGCCTTCTCGGTCATGTCGGAGACGGCGCGGACCTCGCCGGCGCGCTCCAGCGTGACGGACAGGCCCGAGGCACGGGCCCGTTCCACGAGGTCGTCCAGATCGGCGTTCGACGGCTCCATCCGGGGAGGCGCGTCGTCGTCGCGCAGCACGCCGATGATCTCCCGCAGCCGCTCCAGCGCGTCGGCCGCGTTGGCGCGCAGCTCGCCCGCGTCGTCGCGGAACTTCGCGTCGAGGTCCGGGGCGATCTGCATGGCGCCGGCCCGCAGGGCGATCAGGCTGAGCTCGTGGCCCAGCGAGTCGTGCATGTCCTCGGCGATCCGGGTGCGCTCGCGCAGCCGGGCCTGCTCGACGCTGATCCGCTGCTGGAGCTCCAACTGCCGGGCGTGCTCCCAGCCCGCGTGCTGCAGCTCGTTGCGCTGCCGGGAGTACCGGCCGGCCAGCCACGGCAGCAGGCAGGCGAAGATCAGCGCCGTCACCAGGACGAACCACATCGGCAGGGTCAGGCCCGCGAAGGCCGTGGCGGTCGTTCCGGCGAGCGCCACCAGCCCCGCCGCGTAGTGCACCGTGTGCGAGTCGGACACGTTCTTGCCCACGAGGAAGCTCATGACGAACACCGCGGGCAGGTAGGGCGAGACGACGATCGAGCCGACGTCGTTGTGCAGCAGGCCGACGGTCCACCAGAGGGCCGCGCACAGGACGAAGGAGATCAGCGGGAGCGACCGCTGCAGGGCCACGGCGGCGGCCAGCACCGCGGCGCCCGCGGCGAGTTGCCACTGCCGCTCCTGCGCGGAGGAGTCCCCGGGGACGAGCAGCAGGGCCGGGAAGTTGAGGGTCGTCCAGATCATCAGCGCGATCAGGGGCCAGTGCCTGGGCCGGGGCGGCCGGTCCGAGGGCGGGATCCCGCCGGCGAACCGGGCCAACCCGGTGATCGTGGACGTCACGTCAGTCAGACTAGCCAGCTCCTCTCCGGGCGCGGTGCGGATCGAGCCATCCGACCGCGCGGTGGTTCCGGTCGCCTTCGTGCGCGAAGGACGCCGCGCACCGGACGGGGGTCCCGGTGTGCGGCGTCCTCTTGGACCGGCTCCGGTAGCCGGCCCAACTCGGGGGGCCGGGCTCAGGCGTCGCGCTTGGTGAGCACCTGCTGGCCGACCAGGAGGACCAGCACCGCCCACAGCACCAGGAACAGCAGACCCGCTCCGGCACCGTACGGTGAGCTCTCGGCGTTCATGAAGACCGTGCCGGCCGAGTTCGGCATCCGCTCCGCGATGGACACCAGCGCCCCCATGTCGGAGGCCTGGAAGATCACCGGGAGTACGGTCAGGCCGACGAAGACGATGGTCAGCGTCCCGGCCGCGCTGCGCACCGCCACGGCCACCCCGATGGTGAGCGCGCTGAGCAGCGCCAGGTAGACGCCCATCCGCAGCGAGGTGCCGACGATCTGAGCGCCGTCGACGACTGCCTTGTCGTCCATCGTGGCGGCGCTCGCACCGGCGCCGACGAGCCCCAGCACGGTGCCGCCGAGCAGGCTGATCGTGCCGGCCACCAGGCTCTTGGCCAGGAGCAGCGAACCCCGGCGCGGAACGGCCTGGAGCGTGGTGCGCATGCTGCCGGAGGTGTACTCGGAGGTGATCACCAGCATGGAGAGCGCGATGAGCGCGAACTGCGCGACGTACACGGTGGCGACCGCGACCTCGCTGACCGCGATGCCCCCGCCGTTCTTCCTGTTGTTGGCCATGGTGGACCCGATGATCGGGGCGGTGAGCGCCATCAGCGCGACCCCGCCGATCAGGCACCACCAGGTGGACCTGACCGACCACAGCTTGGACCATTCGGCTGCCACCGCTCCAGGCAACCTGCCGCCGGAGGCCCGCTTCTGTCGTCCGGCCACTGCCGGCTGGGCTGGTGTCGTCATGACTACTGGTTTCCTGTCCGGTGGTACGTCGGGGCGGAGGGCACGGGCCGCAGGGCTGGTCCGGCGGGCTGTGGGGAGGACCCCAGCAGCAGCGCGAGCGTCTTCTGTTGCCGCAGCGCGGTGACGGCCCGGGTGCCCGGGACCATCAGGGCGAGCAGCAGCAGCGGGGTCAACAGGGCGCCGAGCAGGTAGCCGGCCGCGACGTCGTGGAGGTAGTGGACGCCGACGTAGACCCGGGAGAAGGCGACCAGCGCCGCGACCGGCAGCAGCAGCAGGCCGACCAGCCGCCAGGACACGACCAGTGCCGCGGCGCAGGCGGCGGCGATGACCGAGTGGTTGCTCGGGAACGACCAGTCGCCCGGTTCCGGGCACTCGGCGATGGTGCGCACGCCGGGGACGTCCCGGCACGGCCGTTCCTCGTGGAGCCAGATCTTGGTGACCTCGCTCAGCAGGTAGACGGCGGCGACGGCGATCGGGGAGAGCAGGGCCAGCGCCATGGAGCGGTCGTCCCGCCCCCGGGAGAGCCACCACCGCAGGACAAGCAGGGCGGCGAAGAGGACGATGCCGCCCTCGGTGACGACTTCGCCCAGCGTCTGCATCCAGGTGGGGGTGGAGTCGGCCCATTCGGTGACGTCCCGGTAGACGCCGACTCCGTAGTCGGGCCCGGCGACGGCGAGGTGCACGAGCGGTGTGTTCATGTCCGAGCTCATTCTCCGTAGACCGCGCGCGCCGGGCGCGACGCGGGTGATCCGTACTCGACGCTGTCCGCCGTCAGCTCCATGTAGGCCTGTTCGAGCGAGGCCTCGACGGTGCGCACCTCGTGCAGCCGGACGCCCAGCTCGTAGGCCAGGTCGGAGACCTTGTCGACGGTCAGGCCCGAGATGAACAACTCGTTGGCGCTCTCCCAGCGGACCGGGACCTGCCACTCGGTCAGGCGGGCCTGCAGCCGGCGGAGGCTCTCGGTCTCCGGGCCCCGGGCCCGGACGGCGTTGAGCGAGCTGCTCCCGATGAGCTGCTGGACCGAGGTCTCCCTGATCAGCCGGCCCTTGCCGATGATGATCAGCTGGTCGGCGGTCAGCTGCATCTCGCTCATCAGGTGGCTGGAGACGAAGACCGTGCGACCCTCCTCGGCGAGTCCGCGCATCAGCCCGCGGATCCAGCGCACGCCGTCCGGGTCGAGGCCGTTGACGGGTTCGTCGAACATGACGATCGCGGGGTCGCCGAGCAGCGCGCCGGCGATGCCCAGCCGCTGGCTCATGCCGAGCGAGAACGAGCCGGCCCGGCGCCCGGCGACCGCGGACAGCCCGACGGTGTCGAGCACCTCGTCGACCCGGCGCACCGGGATGCCGTTGCTGAGGGCGAGCGCCTTCAGGTGCGAGCGGGCGCTGCGGCCCGGGTGGAGGGCCTTGGCGTCGAGCAGCGCGCCGATCTCCCTCAGCGGGTGGCGGAGTTCGCCGTAGGCCTTCCCGTTGACGAGGGCGCTCCCGGCCGAGGGGCGGTCCAAGCCCATGATCATCCGCATGGTGGTGGACTTGCCCGCGCCATTGGGGCCGAGGAAGCCGGTGACCCGGCCGCCGGGGATCGTCAGGGACAGGTCGGCCACCGCGGTGTGGTCCCCGTACCGCTTGGTCAGCCCCTGCAGGGTGATCATGATTGCTGCTCCCGGCCTCTCGAGCTTTTCCCGTCACGCTGAACGTACGCGCGGGACCGGGCACGGCACATCGCACCTTGGCAAGCAGTAGACCCCTACTTTAGTCAGGACTTTGCCCGGAACCTTCGACAACTTCCCGACCCCCTTGGTTAGATCGCAGACGACATCACGGTGCGGAACGGCAGATGGCGACCCGGCCGCCAGTCCGAACTGCGCGACGGCGATGGCGCTCTTGACCGCTCGAATGCACTCAAGGGGTGGAATGTCGCAGAATCCTGATACGGACACGGTCGATCTCGGCCCGGCCGACGCGGTCCGTCGCTACTACCGGCTGGTGGACGAGGGCGACATCGGCGGCCTGCTCCGGCTCTTCGAGCCCGGCGCGGAGTACCACCGGCCCGGATACCCCAAGCTCACCGGACACTCGGAGCTGGAGCGGTTCTACCGCGACGAACGGGTCATCGCGAGCGGCCGGCACTCCCTCGCGAAGCTCATCCGCGACGGGCGGGACGTGGCGGTCCACGGCGTCTTCGAAGGCGTGCTGCGCGACGGATCGCGGGCCTCGCTGCGCTTCGCCGATTTCTTCAGGGTGACGGAGCGGGGAACGTTCTCCCGACGCGAGACCTTCTTCTTCACCGCGCTGGTCTGAACGATTTTCCAATTCGGGGGAATTTCCGCATGAAAGACTCCGCAATCGGACCGGTGCCCTCCCGGGCGCGGTTCGGCGAACTCTTCACCCGGCACATGGTCCTCGCGCACTGGCGGCAGGACGGCGGGTGGTCGCCGCCGCGGCCGGCTGCCAGCAGGTGGTCTGGCTGGACCCGGTGGAACGCCGCTGGGTCGAGGAACTCGGCGCGATGAACCTCCTCTTCGTGCTCGGCACCGGGGACGCGGCCGAACTCGTCACCCCGCCCGCGGCCGGCAACCTGCTGCCGGGGATCACCCGGGACTCGCTGCTGGCCCTCGCCGCACAGCACGGCACCAAGGTCCGCGAGGAACCGGTCTCGATCGAGCAGTGGCGCGACCTGAGCCTGGACGGAACGCTCACCGAGGCCTTCGCCACCGGCACCGCGGCCGTCGTCACACCCGTCGGCGCCGTCTGCGACGGCGACGACACCTGGCGGGTCGGAACCGGCTCCGCCGGACCCGTGACGCTCCGGCTGCGCGACGCCCTCACCGCCATCCACACCGGGCAGGCTCCCGCCCCCGCGGGCTGGCTGCGCACGGTCGCCCCGGCCGCCGTCCGGTAGCGTCCGGCCGCTCCCGCGCCCACCCGAAGGAACGGAAACCGCAGCAGGGGGAGACCCATGTCACCAGCCACCCGTTCGGAACGTGTCGTCATCAAGATCGGCACGTCGTCACTGGTCCGCGCCGGCCGCGTCGACCCGGCCGGTCCCGCCGCCCTCGCCGACGCCGTGGTGCGGCTGCGCGCGGACGGCGGACAGCCGGTGCTGATCGCCTCCGGGGCCATCGCCCTCGGCGACGCGCGGCTCGACGCCGCCACCCGGCAGACGGGGCCGGCCCGCCAACTGGCCGCCGCCGTCGGCCAGGGAATCCTCTTCGAGGCCTTCCGGCAGGGCCTCGCGGACCGCGGTCTGACGGCGGCGCAGGTCCTGCTGACCCCGCCGGACCTCACCGGCCCCGAACACCGGGACGGCGCCCTGGCCGTCCTGGAGGGCGCCCTGCACGCCGGGCTGGTGCCCGTCGTCAACGAGAACGACGCCGTCATGGTGCGCAACAACGACGTCCTGGCGGCCCTGGTCGCCGCCGCCCTGGGCGCGGAACGGCTGGTGCTGCTCACCGACGTGCCCGGACTCTACGAGAGCGACCCGCACCGCGACGCGGGCGCCCGGCGGATCCCCGAAGTCCCGCTGCTGACATCGGAGATCGAGAAGCTCGCGGGCGCCTCCGGGGCGGGCCCCGGCACCGGCGGGATGTCCGCCAAACTCTGCGCCGCCTGGATCGCGGCGATGGCCGGCGTGCCCACGGTGATCGCCGCCGCCGACGCCGAGGACGCCGTCGTCCGCGCGGTGCGCCGCACGGCCACCCTCCCCCTGATGGCCGCGGCCATGGGCATCGGCCACGAAGAGCTGGTCGAACGGATTCTCCTCGGCGCCTTCGCGCCGCGTGACTGAGGGGGCGGTGCGTTCATCGTGGCTGAAGGACGCAAAGCGGTTGTCCGGCTTGCGCGGGAACGGAGGCCCGGTCGGAGGGGCTGGGCGAGGACCGGCCCTCGGTGCCGAGGGCGAGGTGCAGGAAGAAGCCGCCGGACTGGGCGAGCACTCCGGCCGGCAGGAGGTGCGGCTTGGTCCGTTCCCAACGGCTGGTGCAAGCGGCTTTGCTCTGCGTGGCGCCGCCCCAAAGGCATGTCACTGACGGTAACTTGATCGTCACTTCCGTGCAATCGCTCCGCATGACGAGGGTGGTACGACAGTGACCGAAGCGATCGAAACGCTCCGACCGGTCGCCGGGCCGGCGGCTCCGAGCGCACTGCTCCTGCTGGCGCACGGCAGCCTCGCCCCCGAGGCGCAGGAATCCACCCGGGCGCTCGCCCGCGCGGTCGGGTCCTCCCTGGGAGGCCGGGTCGAGGTCGCGTTCCTCCGGCACTGCGGCCCCACGGCCCGTCAAGCGCTGGGCACGCTCGCCGGGGCCGGGCACGAGCGGGTGGTCGTGGTGCCCCTGCTGCTGACCTCCGCCTTTCACGCCCGGGTGGACCTGCCCAAGGCGCTGTCCGACCCGCCGGCCCGGGCGCCGATCGTGACACCGGTGGTGGGCGGTCCCACCGGCGTGCCCGACGGGCGGTTGGTCGCGGCGCTGCGGCGCCGCCTCGCGGAGCTGGACGTTGCGTTCGACGCGGTGGTGCTGGCGGCGGCGGGCAGCGTCGACGTCGCCGCGTGTTCGGCGGTGACCGCCATGGCGTCCGCGCTGGGCACGGCCCTCGGCCTGCCGTGCCGGGCCGCTTTCGCGTCGACCACCGCGCCGACCCCCGGCGAGGCGGTGGAAGCACTGCGCAGTGCAGGGGCCCGCCGGATCGCGGTCGCGTCCTACTGCTTCGCCGCTGGACTGCTGTTCCGAGTGACCGTCGAGGCCTCGACCGCGGCCGGCGTGGTCGGCGTCTCCCAGCCATTGGGCGACGCGCCCGAACTGGTCGAGCTCGTCCTGGAACGCTTCCAGCAGGCAGGTGACACGAAGGCCTGAACGGCGACGCGCTCCGTCCCGCCGGTCGGACCGGCGGGACGGGTACGGGTTCACCGGGACGCGGGGTGCGAGGGCGCCGGGGCGTCGGTGCGCCGAGGGCCGAGGGTGTGAACGGCTTCGTCGGGGTGGGGAGGCAGGAGGCCGCCGTGATGCTGCCGGAGGAGGCGTTCGTGCTCGGGACTGAAGTGCGTGCGCCAGGCGCCGACGGGGAGTTCGTCGCTCTCGGGCTCGGGCAGTGCGGCGAGGGCCGCGCCCGGGGCGGGGTGGCCGACGGCGGCGAGCAGTCGGTGCAGGGCGCGGTCCCGGGCTTCGGCGGTGCCGCCGTGGGCGGGGCCGGTGAGTTCTTCGTGGGTGAGCACGAAGACGGCGGGATGGCGCAGCAGCCACTGGCAGCGGCGGGCCTCGCGCATGCCGGGAAAGGCGGGATCGGTGAGGGCGAGGGTGATCCTGGCGTCCATGGTGGGCAGGGCGCTGACGATGTCGCGGTAGACGAGGTGGTCGGGCAGGGAGCCGACGCGGCCGGCGGGCCGGGAGAGCAGGCGGATCTGCTCGATGATCCGGTCGCGTACGTCGCGGTGGTGGTAGACGATCGGCGGTCGTGCGGTGGCGTGCCAGGCGCGCAGGAAGCCGGCGTCGGCCCGTTCCAGGTCCAGGCTGTTGACGTACCAGCAGCCGCGGCCCGGCAGCAGGCGGGGCAGTTCGCTGTCGGGGATGCGGGACAGACGGTCTTCGAGGACGGGGTCGACGGGTGAGGCGGCGGTGACCGGTTGGCCCAGGCGAGTCCACCACACCCGCCACAGGGCGGTCACCGCCGGCTGGAAGGCGGCCTCCAGCTCGGTCCGGTTGTCGTACTGCCCGCGCAGCAGCCGTCCGGCCTTCTCCTGGCCGTAGGCGGCTCGGAGCAGGCGGGAGGCCTCGCCGGGGCCGGGCCGGTCACCGCTGTCGGGCTGGGTGCCGCTCATCGTGCCGTAGGGGGTGTAGCCGAGTGCGGCGGTGATCCGGGCCAGCAGCGGTGTGCCGCTGCCGCGCGGCGAGACGACGATCAGCTGGGGCACGGCCATGGCGGATCTCCCGGAGAGGCTGCGGGGGTGAGGAGGAGGTCCTCGTAGGTGTGGTGGCGGCGGGTGGTGACGCGCTCGTGCAGCAGGGCGGCGGCGCGGGCGTGTTCGCCGGTGTCGATCAGGGCGCGGGCCAGGGTGTCCTGGACGATCTCGCGTTCCACCCGTACACCGCCGATCCGCTCCACCTGTGCTCCCAGGCGGGTCAGCAGGTCGACGGCCGCCTGTGGGCGGCCCGCGGTCACGTGGGAGAGGGCCTGGACGACCGGGGCGAGGACGTCGCTGTAGTCGGGGCGCTCGTCGCCGGCGGCCCGACGGGCCAGGGCCTCGAGGTCGTCGGTGGCCGACTCGACGGCCAGGGCCAGGGCCAGGTTGAACGTGTGGAAGACCTCCGCCATTGCGCCCGGTCCGGCCAGCAGGCCCCGTACGTGGCCGAGGTCGCAGCGGCCGGCGGGTTGCTGCCCGGCCAGCAGCAGACGCCAGTTCGTCGCGGACCGCATCCCCACGTCCGCGCGGCCCAGGACCTCGTCGGCCCGGCGGCGCGCGTCCGTGAAGTCCCCGCAGGCCAGCGATTGCAGGGCGGCGTGCCAGTTCAGGTGCTTGACCTGTATCGCCTGCGGATCCGCTGCCAGCCACCGGTCGAGGAACGCGGTGGACGCGGGACCGGCTCCCAACTCGTGCTCGGCGTGCGCGCGGGCGTGAGCGGCCAGTCCGGCGCGCGGACACCGGGCCAGGGCCTGCTCGGCCAGTTCGAGGGCCTCCTCGGCGCGGCCCTGCTCCGCCCGCGTCCACGCCAGCCTGCCCGTCCACGCCCAGCTGTCCGCACCGGCCAGGGCGTACTGCCGCTCGGCCAGCGCATCGCCGTGTGTCCGGTAGCCGGCGTCCCCGCAGGCGTGGAAGGCGTCCAGCAGCAGGGCGGCCACCTCGTCCCCGGGCCAGCGCGTGAAATGCGCCACCAGGTGATCGGCCGTCAGCCGGAACTGCCGGTGGGTGTACAGGAAGACCCCGTACACCAGACTTGCCGACCGGGCGTCGGCCGCCCGCGCGTCCCGGTAGGCGACCACCAACTCCTCCCGCAACGCCTCGTCGCTCAGGCCTGCGCCGGTCGCCAGCGCCAGCATGGCCCGCGCCACGCCCAGCCGCGGACACTCGGCCACCCACTCCCGCAGCAACGGCACCGCGTGCCCGCTCAGAGTCGCCAACTCCCCTACCGCCGCGTCCTCCAGCGACACACCCGCCACCCCGGGCCCGGCCACGACACCACCCGCCTCGCACAACCTCGGGCCTGCCGGATCAGACGCTGGACATGAACACGGCCGTGCAGACGATCCCGCTGCTCCCGCAATGGTTGCGGGGCAGGTGCAGCGGCAGGCCGAGCTGGTTGCCGCTCGCCGTCCCGCTGTCGGAGACGGTGCCCCCGGTGGCCTGCGCGCCGCCGTGGTTCGCACAGGAGTTGCCGAACACGGCGTTGCCCACGCCGACGATGTTGGCGTGCGCGGCGCCGGCCGGGACCAACGCGGCCCCAACCGCCGTACCCAGCACCGCCATCCGCTTGCCCACCGTGTGCGCACCGCTGCCCACAGCCTGGCGCCCCTCACCCGTCGGCATGCTCATCGCGCTCCTTCCTCGCACAGCCCCCGGCGAAAGCCGGTGCCCGCGCAGACCGCGCCCCGGGTAACCACCCGGGGCCACGGCCTGGTTAACGACGGAACCGCGCTCCGGATGCGCACCGTCGAGGCGGCACCACCGGCTCAGGGAGAGTCGGGCCGCCGCGCAGACCGTGTGGCGGCCACAGCCGCATCAACCGCCTGGTGCACGTTGGCCAGGACATCCATGGCGGCGGCGGGTGCGCGGAAGCCGGCACGGCACCGCCCTGACGGGAAACCGGCGCGCCGTCGAGGGGACGAATGCGGGGTCGCTGTCGTCCGGTCCGGTCTCATGGACGGGCGTTGTGGCCGACGCGTGCCGCGCTGTGGCCACGGCCCTCCGTCGCCGAGCCGGGAGCCGCGTTGAGTACCGCACCGACCTTTCGTTGCCGCACCGGGCGTTTCGGTGTCGCTGTTCTCTGCGCGGTCCTCCCGTTCCTCGTGGCGGCGTGTCCGGTGGACGGGGCCGCGGCGGCGGTGTCCGGTGGGAGGGGACTGTCGGCGGTCATCCGGTACACGGAGTACGGGATCCCGCACATCGTGGCCCGTGACTACGCCGGGCTGGGCTTCGGCAGTGGTTGGGCACAGGCCCGGGACAGCGTCTGCGACCTGGCCGACGCGTTCCTCACCGTGCGGGGCGAGCGTTCGCGCTGGTTCGGGCCGGATCCCGCACCCGATCCGCAGGGCTCGTTCGCCACCAGCAACCTCGCCAGTGACCTGTACTTCCGCGGGGTGCGCGACGCCGGCACCGTCGAGCGGCTGCGCGCCACCCCTGCTCCCGCCGGCCCCAGCCGTGCTGTCACCGAGTTGGGCCGCGGCTGGGCGGCGGGGTACAACGCGTGGATCGGCCGCAACCGGATCACCGACCCCGCCTGTGCCGGCGCGGACTGGGTGAGGCCGGTGACCGACGTCGACGTCTCGGCGCTCGACCACTCCCTCATGGTTCTCCTCGGCGAGGGCCGCGGGATCGACGGCATCACCGCCGCCGAGCCGCCGACCCCCGGTTCCGCGCCGGTCCTCGACGAGGCGGAACCCGCCCGGGTCCTCGCACCCGCGAGTCCCGCGACCGGGGAGTCGGCCCACGAGCCACCGGCCGGCCGGTCGGCGCACCCGGGCTCCAACGCCGTGGCCTTCCACGGCTCGACGACCGGCAACGGCCGCGGGCTGCTGCTCGGCAACCCCCACTTCCCCTGGCACGGAGCGCGGCGCTTCTGGCAGTCGCAGCAGACCATCCCGGGCGAGCTGAACGTCATGGGCGCCTCCCTGCTCGGCACCGCGACCGTGTCGATCGGGCACAACACCCACATCGCCTGGAGCCACACCGTCGCCACCGGTGTCCCGATGAACCTCTACGAACTGACGCTGGACCCCGCCGACCCCACCGTCTACCTCGTGGACGGCCGCCCGGAACGGATGACCCCGCGCGCCGTCACCGTCCCCGTCAAGGACAGTCCTCCCGTCACCCGCACGCAGTGGTGGACCCGCTACGGCCCCGTCCTCACCACCCTCGACACCACCGGCCCACTGCCCTGGACCGCCACCACCGCCTACGCCCTCACCGACCCCAACGCCGCCAACCTCCGCGGCTCCGACACCTCACTCGCGCTCTCCCGGGCCCACAGCACCGACGAGGTCCTGAGCGCACTGAGCCGCACCCAGGGACTTCCCTGGGCCGACACCATCGCGGCCGACGCGGCCGGACACACGCTCTTCACCCAGTCGCAGGTCCTCCCGCGCATCACCGACGACCTCGCACGGCGCTGCTCCACCCCGCTGGGAGCGGCCACCTACCCAGCCACGGGGCTCGCCGTCCTCGACGGTTCACGTTCGCACTGCGCCCTCGGTACGGACCCGCACGCGCTCCAGCCCGGTATCTTCGGCCCCGACGCCCTGCCCACGCTCAGGGACGCCCCCTACGTCGAGAACTCCAACGGCAGCGCCTGGCTCACCAACGCCGACCACCCGCTCACCGGGTACGAGCGGGTCTTCGGCAGCGTCGGCACACCGCTCTCCCTGCGTACCCGCGGCGCGCTCCACGACGTCTCCGCCTTGGCCGCCCGGGGCCGTCTTGGCATCGCGGACCTTGAGCGCCACCAGTTCGCCGACCGTTCGCTCGCGGGCGACCTCGCCGCCCGCGGACTGAAGGCGGCATGCGCCACACCGGTGCAGGCCCCGGACGCAGGGGGCGAGGACGGGGAGGCCGACATCGCCGAGGCCTGCCGGGTACTCGCGGGGTGGGACCGGACCACGAACACGGACAGCCGCGGCGCGCCGCTCTTCGACCGCTTCTGGCGCGGGCTCACCGCCGCCACCACACCCGACGACCTCTGGAAGGTGCCCTTCTCTCCCACCGACCCGCTCCACACCCCGCGCGACCTGAACGCCGCGTCGCCGGCCCTCCGGAGTGCGTTGGGGCACGCCGTCGCCGAACTGCGCGCCGCCGGCCTGCCGCCGGACGCCCGATGGGGCGAGGCTCAGTTCGTCGTCCGGGACGGCACCCAGATCCCGATCCCCGGCGGCACGTCGGAACTCGGACTCTGGAACGTCATCGACGCGCTGTGGAACCCGGGAGCCGGCGGCTACAGCGACGTCGAGTCCGGTACCAGCTACCTCCAGGCCGTCGGCTGGGACGGCACCCGGTGCCCCGTCGCGAAGACCCTGCTCGCCTACTCCCAGTCCGCCGACCCCACGTCCCCGCACCACGCCGACCAGACGTCACTCTTCTCCACCGGTCGATGGGTGACCTCGCGCTTCTGCGAGAAGGACATCCTCGCCTCGCCCGCGCTGCGGGTGGTGCCAGTCACCGAACGCCACTGACCTCCCTGGAGAAAGACAGGTCGGGCAACCGGAACGGCGTCGGCGCACCGTCCCCGGCGTGCCGGCCGCCCTCACCGGTACCACTACCGGCACCACCACCGGCGCCCGGTGCGCACGGCGGCACAGAAGCAGGATGCCCGCGGCCGGCGCGGTGTCATGGGCCGGCACACCTGCGCCTCCCGCAAACTGCGGTTCGCGATCAAGGGGCCTCTTGAGAACCTGACGGACTTCGAAGGACGCGTCTCGAAGGACGCGCAGGCCGAGGACGACGGCTATGACGCCCAGTCATCGGAAAGTCACGCATTTCCGTGGTTGGCGTACGCCCGCGATATTCGGGGGCCCGATCCCCACGGACGGATCTCCGTAGTCGGTTCATCACGCCCCGCATTCGCTCCGCCCGGAATTCCATGCGTGACGCGCGGCCTGCGCGGGCCTTCCGGGCGGGAGGTGGACACCCGGGCCGCCGGGCCGGCCTCGGCTAGACGTCGAGAGCGGCCTCGATGCGCTTGAGACTGTGCCGGGCGAGCGCAAGGTTGGCGCGCGAGCGGTCCAGCGCCAGGTAGAGGAAGAGCGAGCCGTTACTGCGGGTCAGCGGGCGGATCAGGTGGTACTGGGTGCCGAGGGTGATCAGGATGTCCTCGATGACATCGTCGATCGACAGCGCGGCCAGGGCGCGTATCTTCGCACGAACGACCTCGGTGTTGGCGGCGGCCGCAATCTCCAGGTCGAGCTGCTGCCCCCCGCCGAGGAGCCCGAGTGACATACCGCTCTCGTAGTCGGCCACGGCCACTCCGATGGCCCCCTCGATGGCCATCGCGTCCTTGAGTGCGTCGTCAATGTTCATGCGCTGTTCGTCCTTTGCGTGACTTCCGGGCAGAACTCCCGTGTGCGGGAACAAAGTAGCAAGAAGCCACCGGTTGTGGTCACCTCGTGAAAATGATGGAATAAAGTACGCTGCCGGGGTTCAGAACGTGAAGGGGTACTGGTGGGCGCACTCGAAGCTTCCCTCTCCGATGTGCTCGGCTCCCCCGGAGTGGTCGGTGCCGCGCTCGTCGACGCCGTCACAGGTCTCAGCTACCGGTCCGCCGGGGACCACCGGCTGCTCGGGACCGGGGCCGAACTCGCCGAGCTGACCAACCTGATCGGCGAGCGGCTGTACGAGGCAGGGGCGGAGAGCGAGTTGGAGAGCCTGGTGGTCACCAGCACCCGCCATCACCAGGTCGTCCAGGTGGTGTCCCGGAAGGGCGACCCCCTGCTGCTGGCCACCGTGCTGGACCGGGAACGGACCAACCTGGCGCTGGCCGTCCGCCAGACCGCCGACCACGCACAGGACTTGCTGGCATGACCGACCCGTCCCACGACACGGCGCCGCCCGCCGTGCCCGCAGCTCCCACGACGCCGGCTCCGCCCACGGCGCGCAACGTGCCCGCGCTGCTGCTCGCGCTGCGCCGGACGGAGTTCACCGGATCGGTCACCGTCTCCAGCGCACCGGGCGGCACGATCCACCTGGAGCAGGGTCTGGTCGCCGCGATCGAGACCCCCGGGGCCCCGACCGCCGAGACCCTGCTGCTGAAGTCCCGGCGCGTCGGCGAGGAGGAGTGGGCGTCCGCCGAGACGGCCGCGTCCGCCGGCCGGCGGGCCGACGCTCCTCCGACCTGGGGCGGCGACCTCGGCGCGGCCCTGGTGGCTCAGGGGTCGATCGGCGCCGCCGAGCTCGAAGCCGTCTGCGCCGCCGCCGCCTTCGACGGGGCCTTCGCCCTGGTGCTGAGCCCGCCCGGCAGTTGGGAGACGGTCGAGGCGGCGCCGCCCGCCAGGATCGCGCTGCGCCCGGGCATCGAGCCGGAGCGGCTCTTCGAGGAGACCGCCCGGCGGACGGCCCTGCTGGCCCGCCTCTGGGGACCGCCCGGCGAACTGGCCCGCATCCGGATCCGTCCTGCCGCCCGGGCCGAGTCCGGTGCGCTGCGGATCCCGGTCCGCTACCGGGAGATCCTGGCCGCCGCCACCGGCCGCCGCACCGCGCGCGACCTCGGCTTCGCCCTGGGACGCGGTGTGTTCGCGGTGCTCCTCGACCTCGTACGGATGGACGCCCGGCACCTGCTCCACCGGGAGCCGGCGCACCCGGCCCCCCTGGCACCGAGCGTGGCCCCGCGCATGCCGACGAGCGAACCGCCGCCGGCCGGCACCGGGCCGCTGCCGCGCCGCGTCCGCAGCGGACGCGGCGCGGGTGGTCCGGGCGGCCCCGGCGGCCCGCCCGCCCGATCCGAGGGAGCGGCGGCCGCTTCCGACGGTCCACCGAACGCACACCGCGCCGAGCACACCGCGCGCACCGAGACGACCGAGCAGAGCGAGAAGAGCGCACCATGAGCAGCCAGACACCGACCGCCGTGCTGGTCGACGAGTTGAAGTCCCTCCGCGACCGGGTCATGGGCATCTCGGAGAGTGTCATCTCCACCACCGACGGCCTGTTGGTGGCCGCCGACACGGCCGCCGTCCACCCCGAGTCGGCCGCCGCCCTGTCGGCCGCCATGCTCGGCCTCGGCCGGCGCACCGCGGCCGAGGTCGGCGTGGGCGGCCTGCGCGACGTGGTCACCCGCTGCAACAGCGGCTACGTCGTGGTGCTGGCGATCGGGGAGCAGGCGCTGCTGATGATCCTGGGAGACGAGGGCCTCGACGTCGCCGGCCTGCACCGCGAGTCGCCCGCCACGGTCCGCCGCCTGAGCGAGCTGCTCGGGATGGTCCCCGCGGTCTAGTCCCGACGCCGTTCAGTTGGACGCGGGGCCAGGGTGCCAAGGCCGGTGGGCAGAGCAGTGGAGCTGCCGTAGCAGGCTTCCACACCGCGGACCGTCGGCGTAGCAGCCGGGGCGTTCGCGCCAGGCCATATCGGCGAGTTGACCCGGATCGTGCCGTTCGAGATGGTCGATGAGGTGCTGGCCGAGACGAAGGCGGTGCAGCAGCGGGTCCGGCTGGTGCCGGCGCGGGTCACCGTACAACCTGTTGCCGGCGGGGGCGTTGTTCGCCGGGCTGGGCTGTCGGCAGGTATTCGACTACCGCCGGCTGTGCCGGTGGCTGTGACGTCTGGGCCCCGACTCCGGTATCGGAGTCGGGGCCCTTCGCTCATCCGTGCCGGACGGAACGGTGCCTGGGGGTCATCCGGCCAGCGAGGCCAGCACCGTGGCGGCCAGCGCGGAGCGTGCGACCATGCCGGACACCGAGGTGTGCTCCGAGCGGGCGTGGGCGCCCGAGCCCACTGCGCCGATGCCGTCCAGGACGGGGGTTCCCGCGGCCACCACGAAGTTCCCGTCGCTGGCCCCTCCGACGGACGTCTCGCACAGGTCCTCCCCGAGCAGTGCCGCGCACCGGCGGGCCAGTTCGGCGTACGCGGCGACGTGTTCGGTCCGCTCGAAGACGGGGCGGTTCCAGTCCCCGCCGACCTCCACGCGTGTCCGCGGTCCCACCGGACGCAGTCTGGCGAGGGCCTCGGTGACGCGGTGCTGCTCGGCCGCGGAGGCGACGCGCACGTCGATGTGGCCGACGGCTCGTCCTGCGGTGACGTTGCTGCGGGTGCCCCCCTCCACCACGCCCACGTTGAGGGAGGTTCCGGCATCTGCGTCGCGCAGTTCGGCCAGGCGCAGGATCTGGTGGGCCAGTTCGTCCACCGCGCTCGCCCCGGCGGTCGGATCGAGCCCGGCGTGGGCCTCCTCGCCGGTGACCGTGACGGTGAACAGGCCCACGCCCTTGCGGGCGGTCTTGATCGCGCCGTCGGCGGCTGCCTCGAAGACCATGGCGAGCCGGCTGCCGCGGGATTCGGCGACGACGGCCTCGTGGGAGCCGAGGCTGCCGGTCTCCTCGTCGCCGTTCAGCATCAGGGTGCAGGCCGGGCGGGGCAGGTTCAGGGCGTCGAGGGCGCGCAGCGCCCACACCGCCTGGACCAGACCGGCCTTCATGTCGAAGACGCCCGGCCCGCTGATGTGGTCGCCGTCCCGTCGGAAGGACCAGGTGTCGAGGGTGCCGGTCGGCCAGACGGTGTCGTAGTGGCCGAGGAGCAGGACCGGCCGGGTGTCCTCGGTGGTCGCGTCACGGGCCGGGTAGCGGCGGACGAGGATGTCCCCGGCGCTCGCGCGGGGAAGGATCTCCTCGGCCTGCGGTGTGCCCAGGCGCCGGTCGAGCCAGTCCCGCAGCCAGCCGAGACAGGCGTCGAGTTCGTCCGGGTCGTCGCTGGCGCTGCCCCGGGAGGTGTACGCGGCGAGGTCGGCGATCATCTCCTCGCGATGCTCGTGGAGCCAGCCCCGTACCGCCTCGGCCTGCGCCGCCTCCGGCAGGTGCCCGGGTACCGCGGGCTCGGCGAGGCGGTCCAGCTCCTCCAGGCGCGACTCCGACATCCGGTGCGGTGAGCCCTCCAGTTCGAGCAGACCGTCGATGACGGTGCGCAGTAGGGCGGTGGGCAGCCCCTCGCGGGCGGCGTGCTCGAAGACGTCGGTGTAGTGGGTGGTGACCTCGACGGGCCGATGGCGTACGGCGAGGTCGCGCCAGATGCCGCTGCGGTCCTTCGGCTGCGTACGCAGCCACGCCGTGAGGCGGTCGAAGGCGGCGTCGCGTTCCGCCGGGTCCGTCCCCGGCCGCAGGGGGTGGGGGTCGAAGGCGTCGAACGCCTCCAGGGTGACGCCGAGGCGGTCGGACACGGCGAAGATCTCCCTGGCCAGTCCGGTCATGGCGGCCCGGTGCCGGTCGATGAGGCCGGCCATGGGGGCGTCGGCGAGGGCGGTGGCGGCGAGCATCGCGCCGAAGCCGGCCTTGGCCCACAGATAGCCCTCGACGTTGTCGCTGGCCACCGCCGGACCCCAGCTCCGCAGGTCGGACACGATGGAGCGGACGCGGGCACCGACCGGGCCGCCGTCGGGCTCACCGATGACGAGGGCGCCGGCTCCGCCGTCCAGGATGACGCCCGGTTCGATGACGTCGGCGAAGATGTTGACGAACGCGGCGACGGTGCGCTCGGCGCCCACGTGGCGGGCGATGAGCTTCTCGTTGAAGCCGTTCTGGAGGGAGACCACACAGCCGTCCGGGGCCAGGCGGGGCGCGATCCAGGCCGCCGCGGCCGCCGTGGCCTGGGCCTTCACCGCCAGCAGGACCCGTCCCAGGGTGCCGTCGAACTCCTCCGGCGTGGTGGCGGCGACCGGCACGCTGGTGCGGGTGGCGCCACGGGCGACGACGAGCCCGTCGGCGCGGATCGCCGCCACGTGTGCCGGGTCGGTGTCGACGACGGTGACGGGGTGGCCGGCCCGCGCGAGGGCGAAGGCGAGCGTGCCGCCGATCGCTCCGCCGCCGACGACGGCGTAGGCGGCCCGTTGCGGGGAGGTGCCGGTCATGAGGTGGGTCCTTCCGTGAGGGTGGCCGGTGTCGCGGGCGGCGGGGTGGCGCGGGTGTCGCCGGGCTGCCAGATGCGGGGCAGGTGCAGTGCGCCCGCACTGGATCCGCCGTCCACCCGCAGCACCTCGCCGGTGATCCACGAGGCGTCGCGGCCCGCGATCCAGACGACGGCGCGGGCGATGTCGCGCGGGCTGCCGGGGCGGCCCAGCGGGTTGGCGCCGATGGCCGCGGCGTACTCGGCGGAGACGGGGTTGCAGTCGCCGGCGACCAGGACGAAGCCGGGGCTGACGGCGTTCACCCGGATGCCGTGCTCGCCCAGTTCCAGGGCGGCGGCGCGGGTGGCCATCTCCAGGGCGGCCTTGGAACTCGCGTAGGGGCCGCCGCCGGGCCGGGACCGCAGTGCGGAACCGGAGGAGATGTTGACGACCGTGCCGGGCCGCCCGGCCGCCATGGCGAGCCGGGCGAACGCGGCCGTGGTCAGCACGGGGGCACGCAGATTGACGGCGAACAGCCGGTCCCAGGTGCGGGCGTCGAGGTCCGCCATGTCGATGGACGGGTAGACACCGGCCGCGTTGACCAGGACGTCGACGGGGCCGCGCTCCGCCCAGGCCCGCTCGACCAGGCCGGCCGGGGCGTCCGGGTCGGCCAGGTCCGCGGCGTGCGCCGCGGTGTCACCGCCCAACCGTGCCGCGGCCCGCTCAACGGCCTCGGGGTCGCGGTCGGTGAGGGTGAGCAGCGCCCCCTGCGCGGCGAACTCCTCGGCGATTGCTCCGCCGATTCCGCCCGCGGCGCCGGTGACGATCACGTGCGCCATCAGTGGAACTCCTTGTCCTTGGTCTCCGGCATGGTGAGGTAGACGAGGAGGGAGATCAGCGCCGCGGCGGAGACGTAGATCCACAGCAGGTCGCTGCGGCCGCTGTCGTGCAGCCAGGTGGTGAGGTAGGGCGCCGTGCCGCCGAAGACCGCCACCGCCAGGGCGTACGGCAGGGCGATGCCGGTGGCGCGGACCTCGGCCGGGAACTGCTCGGCCATGACGACCGCGCAGTTGGCGGAGTAGCCGAGGATCAGCAGCATGCCGGTGAGCTGGACCAGGAACAGACTGAGGAAGCCGCCGTCGAGCAGGTGCAGCAGGGGCCAGGCCAGGACGACGAAACCGGCGGCGAAGCCTGCCATGGTCGGCTTGCGGCCGATCCGGTCCGAGAGCAGCCCCACGAACGGCAGGGCGACGACGAAGACCACGAGGCACAGCGTCTGCGACAGCAGGGCGGTCTTCAGCGCGATGCCGGTGGTCAGGTTCGCGTACGTGGGAAGGTAGTTGACCCAGATGTAGTAGGTCAGGGTGCCCGCGATCGTCATGCCGACGACGCGCAGGGTCGCCGCGGGGTGCTCGACGAGCATGGCCTTGACGGGGTTGGTACGGGTCCGGCCCGCGCCCTGGGCCTCGGTGAAGGACTCGGTGTCCTCCACGGTGACCCGCAGCCACAGGCCGACCAGGCCGAGCAGGCCGCCGAAGACGAACGCGGCGCGCCAGCCCCAGGAGTGCACGGCGTCGTCGCTGAGCACCGAGGTGGTGAGGGTGCCCAGGAGCGAGGCGATGAGGACGCCGCCCGCGACCGACACCTGCTGCCAGGAGCCGGCGAACGCGCGCCTGCCCCGGGCGGCCGACTCCACGAGGAAGGCGGAGGAGGAACCGAACTCGCCGCCCGCGGAGAAGCCCTGCACGAGCCGGGCGACGAGCAGGACGAGCGGCGAGAAGACGCCGATGGATTCGTAGCTCGGGGTCACCGCGATGACGAACCCGGCCCCTGCCATCAGGGCGACGGTGAGCGTCATACCCTTCTTGCGGCCGCGGCGGTCGGCGTAGGCGCCGAGTACGGCCGCGCCGACCGGGCGCATCACGAAGCCGACGGCGAACACGGCGAGCGTGGACAGCAGGGCCACCGCTCCGTCGCCCTTCGGGAAGAACTCGTCGGCGATGACCTTGGCGAAGATGGAGTACAGGGCCCAGTCGACCCACTCGACGGTGTTGCCGATGGTTCCGGCGACGATGGCTTTGCGCTGGGCGCGGTTCAGTCTGCCGGGGGCGGGGGAGCCGCCGTCCTTGGACAGCGGACCGGCGGGGGCGGCGGATCCTGTGGTCATGGCGTGTGCTCCGGGGCGTGGGGGACGGAACGGGAGGTCGTCGGGCCGGCCAGGACGGCGCGGGCCGAGTCGGCGAGTTGGGCGTGCGTGGCGAACCAGACGCCGGGGTGGGCGGCGATGTGGTCGAGGAGTCCGCTCAGCGCCACCAGGCGTGAGCGGTGGCCGATGACGTGCGGGTGCAGGGTGAGCTGGAAGACCCCGCCGTCGCGGTAGGCGGCGTCGAACTCGTCGGCCCAGATCTCCAGGACGTCGCGCGGACGGCTGTGCGGGCGGACGGAGCCGTAGCGGTCCATCGTGAAGTAGGGGGCGTCGTCCCGGATCCAGTCCACGGGGATCTCGACCAGGCCGGTGGGGCGGCCGGTGGCGACGATCTCGTACGGCTCGTCGTCGGCCATCAGCGAGGAGTCGTAGGCGAAGCCGAGTTCGAGCATGATGTCGAGGGTGGAGTCCGAGAAGTCCCAGGACGGCGTGCGGATTCCCACCGGCCGCCGGCCGGTCAGGGTCTCCAGGGTGTCCAGGGCGCGGGCGGTCAGCTCCTTCTCGTCGTCGCGTCCCAGCAGCGTGTTCCGCTCGTGGATCCAGCCGTGGACGGCCAGTTCGTGTCCGTCCGCCGTGTACGCGCGCGCCTCCTCGGGGTGGATCAGAGCGGAGACGGCCGGCATGAAGAACGTGGCGGGGACGCGGTGGCGGGCGAGCAGGTCCAGGATCCGGGCCGCGCCGACGCGGGCCCCGTACTCGCCCTGCGCGAGCCGGCCGGGACTGGTCTCGCCGTCGCGCAGCGGGATCGTCTCGTGGTCCGAGTCGAAGGACAGCGCGACCGCGACCCGGGCGTCGCCGGGCCAGCGGTCGGGGACCAGCCGCCGTCCGGCGCGCAGGGCGTCCACGTGTCCGCGCCAGGTCTGTTCGGTCCAGCGCCAGCTCTCTGCGGGCAGGCCGGAGTCGTCTGTGGGCATGGTGACTCCACGAGGGTCGGGGAAGGTGCGGGGAGGGGGTGTGCGACGGAGGGAGCCGACGCGGCGCGGTGGTCGGGAGCCCGCTCAGGCGGGGCGGACCATCCGGTGCCAGGAGTACTTCATGGTGACCAGGTGCAGGGTCACGTCCGAGGCGATCAGCCCGGGCAGCCTGCCGATGACGTCGCTGGTGTAGCGGAAGAGATCGGTGCGGCGGGGCAGCACCAGGTGCCCGACGAGGTTGAAGCGCCCGGTCGCCGCGCCCAGGAACTTGGTTCCCGGATGCCGCGCGAGCTGCCGTCCCGCCGCGTCGAGCCGGTCGGGCTCGATCGAGAGCCAGACCATGAACTCCGCGTCGAACCCGAGCAGCGACGGATCGACCAGGGTGCGGAACTGCAGCACGCCGCGGGCGATGAGCCGCTCCATGGCCCGCGCGACACTGGACTCGGTGTGCCCGAGTTGCCGGGCCAGCGCGCTGACCGGGGTGCGGCCGTCCTCCTTGAACGCCGTGATGAGCTCGTGCTCCAGGGAGGTGAGCGCTTGTGGCGTCACGTCCCAGTCGGCGCGGTCGCACGACGACGCCAGGGAGGAGGGCCGCAGGTCGGCCGCCGCTTCGGCGGGCAGCAGCCCGGTGTCCCACATCGACGCCGAGGTGAAGGCGCGGATGACCGGTACGGCCTCGGTGCTGGTGATGAGTTCGGCCGCGGGCAGGTCGGTGAAGAGCATCCGCATCATCTCCGCGTTGTCGCGGGCAACGAAGTCGACGATCAGATCGGCGGCGCCGGTGACCACGGCCACGAAGCGGACGTCCGGACTCGCGGTGAGCCGGTCCGCGACGGCCAGGCCCTGGCCCGGTTTGGCCTGGACCCGGACGAGCATGGAGGATCCCTCCCGCGTCCGGTCCAGCTCCATGGTGCCGACGACCCGCAGCAGGCCCCGCTCGCACAGGGAGCGGTAACGCCGCTGGGCGGTCGTCTCACTGGTGTCCACCCAGCGTGCCACCGCGCTCCACGGGGCACGACCGTTGAGCTGGAGCGCGGCGATGATGCGCTGGTCCAGCTCGTCGACGGTGCCCGCGGGGGCTTGGTGCTTCATGGTGCCGACGGTAACGAGCACCCTGACGGCCGTCAATGAAGGAATCCTGCATCATCGCTGGTCAGGGCCGTTTCATCCCGCAGCCGCAGCGCTACGAAAGGGGGAAAGGGCGCAGCTGGGACCGGCGCCCGCGGATGGCTGGAACGTGACGGATTACGTCGCATGCGCGTCCAAAAAGACACCCGGCGTTCACCGGGACGCGCCTGTCCGACGCCGACCGCGGGGCGGGAAGCCTCCCTCTTCCTCGTCTTCGCCGCGGCCTGCCTCGCGCTCGCCGCGCCGACGGCCATGGCCGTCCCGGCTCAGGCGTCCGCGGCCGAAGGCGCCTATGTCGCCCTGGGTGACTCCTACACCGCCGTCGGCACCCTGACCGAACGCGTCCCCGGCACGCCGTCGGCCTGCAATCAGGACACCGACAACTACCCGCACGTCGTGGCCCGGAGCCTCGGGCTCCAGCTCGCCGACGTCAGCTGTTCCGGCGCGGAGGTCGGTGACCTGGCGGCCGCCCAGTCGGCGGACTCGCCGCCGCAGTTCGACGCCCTGACCCCGTCGACGGCGGTGGTCACCTTGGGCATAGGGGGCAACGACAACAACACCTTCAGCACCGCCGTCCGGGGCTGCGAGGCCATTGACGCGCTCCACGTCTTCGACATCGGCTCGCCGTGCGCCGACTACTACAAGTCGACCTTCACCGACGCCATCGCCGCGGACGAGGTGAACATCGCCGGGGCCGTCCAGCGGATCCACCGGCTCGCGCCGCAGGCGAAGGTCTTCGTCGTCGGCTACCCGGACATCCTGCCGCGGAGCGGCAACTGCCGGCCGCGGCTGACCCTCACCACCAAGGACACGGCCTACCTCGACAACGTCGAACGGGCCCTCAACTCCATGCTGCGGAGGGTGGCCGAGGGCAACGGCGCCACCTACGTCGACACCTACACCCCGAGCATCGGGCACGACGCGTGTCAGAGCGCGGCCACCCGCTGGGTCGAGCCGCTCGTCCCCGCCGGCTCCTTCGCGCCGTTCCACCCGAACGCGGTCGGCCAGCAGCGCACCGCCGCGGCCGTCGAAGCCGCGCTGCGGGACGCCGGAATCGGCTGAGGCACCCGCCGGGCCACCCGGACCGGCCCGGCGGGTACGGTGCCACCGTGACGCGCGCCACGCGCGGCCGGGTGCCGCTTGAACGTCGTCGACCCGTTCAGGCGGTGCCTGGCCGCGGTCTCGCCCGGGGTGCCGGCCGGTGGAGTTCCGCGGCGCCGATCGAGCGGGCGGCTCAGTCCCCGGTGTCCGTGCCGCCCGGCTCCTGGTCCGTCCGGCGCCACGTGCGGTAGCGCAGCACGTAGCTGGCGTTCTCGCCGTGGATCCGTCGGCGCACGTAGAGCACGGGCCGCCCGTCCGGTGCGCAGTTGACCCCCTCGCGCACGAGCAGTGGGGTGCCGGCCCCGATGCCGAGCCGCCGTGCGTCGGCGATGTCGGCGGCGATCGCGCTGAACGAGCGCCAGTCGTACGCGAGGTCGATGCCTATCGCCTCGGCCACGGCCACCGTCGTGTTGCGGGACTCCCTCGATTCCGTGAAGCCCGCGGGCAGCAGTCGGGTGGCCACCCAGTAGCCGCTCACGGCCCAGGGCCGGCCGGAGGCCGTGATCAGGGTGTCGACGCGGGTCAGCGCGCTCGTGGGCAGCCGCAGGTGCTCGGCGGCCTGCCGGTCGGACGCCGCGTCAGGGCCGACCGCCACCTCCACGGTCCGCTCCTCCGCGCCCTTCAGGCCGTGCACCGGCAGGGGCGTGCTTCTCCCGTCGACGTCGAGGCGGGCGCTGTTCGGATCGACGTCGATCGTGGCCCGCACCACCGGCCGGCGCACGAAAGTGCCGACCCCGCGCCGGATCTCGACCGCGCCCGCCCGTTCGAGCTCGGAGATCGCCTGACGGACGGTCAACCGGTTGGCGCCGAAGTGCGCGGACAGCTCCGGTTCGCTCGGCAGCCGCGAGCCCGGCGGGTACTGGCCGGTGTCGATGCGTTCCTGGAGGTCGTGGGCGAACCGGAGGTACAGCGGACCGGTGTTTCGTGGTGTCGGCACGTGGCGAATCCTACGGATCCGGCGCCGGCGACCGATTCTCCGGTTCGGGCTCCGTGAAGTTCTCCCGCCGTTCATCCGGAAGCCGTTCGGCGAGGGATAGCATCAGCGAAAGAGCTAGACGTCTAGATGTCTAGCCCGACCCCGACGGGCAGGCCGACACCATGCACGATCCGCGCACCTGGATCACCACGCCCATCACCGCCGACCTCCTGCGCGGGGCCCTCGACGTGGAGCGGACCGAGCGCGGCCTGCTGCCGCACCGGCTGCCCGGCTGGGCCCGCGCCCAGTTCAGCGACCCGCAACTGGCCAGGGCGGAGTCCCAGCCCGCCGGTGTGCGGCTGGTCTTCCGCACCCGGGCCACCGCCCTCGAACTGGACACCGTCCCTACCAAGACCGTCTACGCGGGCGTTCCGGCGCGCCCGGACGGCGTCTACGACCTGCTCGTCGACGGCCGTCTGACCGGTCAGGGGAGCGTGGCCGGCGGCGACACGCTGACCGTCGACATCGCCACCAGGACCGCCGAGCGCCGCCCCGGCCCCGCCGGCACCCTCCGCTTCGACGGCCTGCCCGACCGGCTCAAGGACGTCGAGATCTGGCTGCCGTACAACGAGACCACCGAACTCGTCGCGCTGCGGACCGACGCCCCCGTCGAGCCCGCGCCGGACCGGGGCCGCAAGGTCTGGTTGCACCACGGGAGTTCCATCAGCCACGGCTCGGACGCCGCGAGCCCCACCACCACCTGGCCCGCCGTCGCCGCCGCACTCGGCGACGTGGAGCTGATCAACCTGGGGCTCGGTGGCAGCGCCCTGCTCGACCCCTTCACCGCCCGCACCCTGCGGGACACCCCGGCCGACCTGATCAGCATCAAGATCGGCATCAACCTGGTCAACCACGACCTGATGCGCCTGCGCGCCTTCACCCCCGCCGTCCACGGCTTCCTCGACACCATCCGCGAAGGCCACCCCGGCACCCCGCTGCTGGTCGTCTCGCCCATCCTGTGCCCCATCGTCGAGGACACCCCCGGCCCCAGCACGCTCGACCTCGCCGCCCTCGGCGCCGGGCGCGTCCTGGTCCGCGCGACGGGCGACCCCGCGGACCGCGCGAGCGGCAAGCTGACGCTGGGCGTCATCCGCGACGAGCTGGCCCGCATCGTCGACCAGCGCGCCGCCGACGACCCGAACCTCCACTACCTCGACGGCCGCAACCTCTACGGCGAGGCCGACGCCACCGCCCTCCCGCTGCCCGACCAGCTCCACCCGGACGCCGCCACCCACCAGCACATCGCCCGGCGCTTCGCCACCCACGCCTTCGCCGCCCCGGGCCCCTTCGCGCCGTAGCCGGCGGAGGGACCTGTGCGGCAAACCGCGGGTCGACTGCCGCCCCGACCTGCCACTGGACCCGCGGTGCGACGTGGTGGGCTGAGGCCGCGGGCGCCGAGAACCGCGCCCGGGGCGGTCGGTGTGAGATCGTCCGCTCTAGGAGTCGAAGCCCAGCCCGCACCGGTCCAGCGTGCGCAGCCACAGGTTGCGGTGACCGCCGTTGTGGTCGGCCCGGTCCAGGGCGCGGCGGGTCAGTTCGACGCCGACGTAGCGCACGGGCTCCGGCGGGAACGGCAGGGGCTTGCTGCGCACCATCTCCAGCCGGGTGCGCGCGCTCTCCCGTCCGGACAGCAGGTCGAGCATCACCTGGGCCCCGAACCGGCTGGCCGCCACCCCGAGGCCGGTGTAGCCGAGCGCGTACGCCACCCGCCCGCTCATCGCCTTTCCGTAGAACGCCGTGAAGCGGGTGCAGGTGTCGATCGCGCCGCCCCAGGCGTGGCTGAACCGCACGCCCGCCAGCTGCGGGAACGTCGTGAAGAAGTGCTCCGCGAGGGTGGCGAACGTCTCCGGACGCTGGTCGAGGTCGTCGCGCAGCCCGCTGCCGTAGTAGTAGATCGCGTCGTAGCCGCCCCAGAGGATCCGGTTGTCGTCGGTGAGGCGGTAGTAGTGGAACTGGTTGCCCATGTCCGACATGCCCTGCCGCCCCTTCCAGCCGAGGGAGGCGAGTTGGTCGGCGGTCAGCGGCTCGGTGGTGAGGACGTAGTCGTAGACGGGCACCGTGTACAGGCGCAGCCGCCGCAGCAGGGACGGGAACACGTTCGTGGCGAGCGCCACCCGGCGGGCGCCGAGCCGGCCGTGCGGGGTGGCGAGCAGCACGCTGTTCGAGGCTTCGCGCATCCCCACCACGGGCGTGTTCTCGTGGATGCGCACGCCGAGGCGCAGGCAGGCCTCGCGCAGCCCCCAGACCAGTCGGGCCGGGTCGGTGAGGGCGTACCCCTCGCTGTCGTAGGCGCCCGCGAGGAAGGTCGGCGAGAGGACCTGGGCGCGGATCTCGTCGCCCGTCAGGAAGTCGATCTTCCGGCCGTTCGCGGCGGCCAGGTCGCACATGGCGCGGATCTCGTCCACCTGGTGCGGCTCGGTCGCCGCCCACAGCTTGCCGTCGCGGCGGAACCCGCAGTCGATGCCGTGGCGGCGCAGCGTGTCCTCGATCTCGTCCAGGTTCTCCAGGCCCATCCGCTCCAACTCGGCCAGCTCGTCCGGCCAGCGCTCGGCGCCGTTGCCGAGGCCGTGGGTGAGGCTGGAGGAGACGAAGCCGCCGTTGCGGCCGGACGCGGCCCAGCCGGCCGACCGGGCCTCGACCAGGACGACGTCCAGCGAGGGATCGCGCTCCTTGGCGAGCAGCGCGGTCCACAGCCCGCTGAAGCCGCCGCCCACCACCGCGAGATCGCAGGTGGTGTCCCCGGTGAGCCGGGGGCTGGGCGCGGGGGCGTCCGGGCTGTCGAGCCAGTGGCTCAGGGGCTTGGCCCCGGCGAGGGCGTCGGCGTACGGGGCGCTCATGGGGATGTCTCCGATCGGGAGCGGTCGATGGGTACCTGGGGATGGTGAAGGGTGGCGAGGGGCGGTGAGGGGGCGCGGCCGGGCGGGGTGTCGGGCGTCGGGCGCTCCGGCACCCCGCCCGGACTCGTGGGGCTGGGAGAGGGGACCGGCGGCCGGATCAGTCGGCGACGTACAGCGTGTGAGGCAGCTTCGACAGGCTCCGCGCGCCGGTCTCGGTGCACAGCACGGTGTCGCCCATCTTGATCCCGAAGCCCTCGTCGGGCAGGTGCAGATTGGGTTCGATGGTGAAGGACATGCCCGGTGCCAGGATGTGGTCGTCGCCCTCGACCAGCGTCATCGGCTCCAGCCAGCCGGGCGGGTAGGCGACGCCGAGGCTGTAGCCGATGCGGTGGCAGCGGCGGCGGACGAGGTCCAGCTCGCCGAGGATCGCGTTGCAGGCGTCGTCCGGGGCCGGTGCGGGCGCCCCCGGGCCGGAGGCGGCGATGGCGGCCTCGGTGGCGCGTTCGACGCAGTCGGCGACCTCCTGTACCCGGGGCGTCGGCTGCCCGACGACCGCCGTGCGCATCAGCACCGCGTGGTAGCGGTGCACGACGCCGGCGAACTCGATGCACACCACGTCGCCGCGCGACAGCGTCCGCCGCGACGCCATCCCGTGCACCATCGCGCTGCGCTCCCCGGACACCACCATCGGCGGGATCGCGGCGTACTCGCTGCCCGCCTCGCCGAGTGCCCGGCTCGCGATGCCCGCGAGCTCCGTCTCCGAGACGCCGGGGCGGACGGCGGCGAACACCTGCTCCATCGCGTAGTCGGCCATCTCGGCGGCCTGCGTCTGGTAGGCGATCTCCGCGGGCGACTTGATCAGCCGCTCCTCCGGGACGAGGTTCGTGGCGTCGACCCACCGGACGTCGGGGAGCAGGGCGCGGAGCCGGTCCCAGTTGCCGGGCAGCAGCGTGAACGCGCCCAGTTCGATGCCGACCGTCGCCTTGTCGAGGCCGTGCTTGCGCACGCTGTCCGCCATGACCTCGATCGCGTCCTGCGTGGCGATGTCGTAGACGCGCGGGGAGCGCAGCCACGACAGCATGTGGACGCCGGGCTCCTCGGTGGTGCGCGTGATGTACTCCGGCTCGCCGTCGCCCGCGTCGATGAGCAGGGCCTGCGGCCACAGGTAGCCCACGGAGCTGACGCCGGTCAGCCAGTGGACGACGTCCGGCATGCTGACGAGGAGGCCGTCGAGGCCCTGAGCGGTCATCCGGGCGCGGACGCGGCGCAGCCGGTCGTCGTACGTGGGCAGGGTGAAGGGGAGTTCCATGGTGGCACCTGTCCTGTCGTTTCTGCGGGGTCGGTCGGCTGTGGGTGGGGGCGCGGGCCGCGGGCGGGCCCGTCCGGAGGTCCCCGAGGTCCCTCAGAGGTCCCAGTGGGGGGCGAGGGCGGCGCGGACCCGCTCGATCGCCGCGTCGCCCCGGGTGAGGTCGTCGGGGACGTAGGCGATCGGGTCGGCGAGCGAGGGCTCCCGGCCGAGCAGTCCCTCGATGGTGGCGTGCAGGCAGTACGCGGCGTAGCTGCGCGCGTAGCCGCCCTCCTGGGTGAGGACGAGCCGTCCGCCGGTCAGCTCCCGGCCGAGTTCGCCGAGCAGACCGCCGATCCGGTGGAAGCCCGCCATGGTCACGTTGTGCTGCCCGTTGGCGTCGAAGGTCGCGGCGTCCTGGCCGGAGGCGGCGATGATCAGCTCCGGTCGGTACTGCCGGAGCACCGGCGCCACGATCCGCTCGATCGCGTCGGCGTAGGCGCGGTCGCCGGCGCCGACCGGCAGTTCGATGTTGACGTTGTGGCCGAGCCCGGCGCCCCGGCCCAGTTCGTCGGGGGCGCCGGTCTGCGGGTGGGTCGCGCCCCAGGAGCCGTGCGCCATGTGGAGGGAGAGGGTGAGGACGTCCGGGCGGTCGTAGAAGCACTCCTGGGTGCCGTTGCCGTGGTGGACGTCCCAGTCGACGACGGCGACCCGTTCGACGCCCCGGTCCCGGGCCCGCTGGGCGGCGAGCGCGGCGTGCCCGAACACGCAGTAGCCGTCGGCCTGGGACGGCTGCGCGTGGTGTCCCGGTGGGCGGACCAGCGCGTACGCGAGGTCGCAGGTGCCGTCGAGGACGGCGTCGGTGGCGGCGAGGCAGGTGCCGGCGGCGGCGAGCAGGGGCTCCCACGAGCCGCCGGTGACGGTGGTGGTGGACGTCAGCCACGTCCGGTCGCCGCCGCCGGTGGCGCAGACCTCGCGCACCCGCTCGACGTACGACGGCGTGTGCACGGTGGTCAGTTCGGCCTCGGTGGCGAGCCGCCCCGGGTGCCAGACGATCCGGTCGGCGACCGGTCCGCGCTCCAGGACGGACTTCATGTTGCGGATGCGGGGGGCGCTCTCGGGGTGCAGCTCGGGTTCGGCGAGCAGCGCGGACGGGGCGGCCTCCCAGAACCCCGCGCCGGTGTCGTTCTCCAGGACGCGGGCGTCCCAGAACACGTGCACGGTGTCACTCACGGTCTACTCCTGCGAGGGCGTCATCGAGTAGGTGAAGAAGGCGGGTTCGTCGCCGGTGTTCTCCAGGTGGTACGTCCAGCCCGGCGCGAGGTAGACGCTGTCGTCGGGGCCGAGGTCGAAGTGGCCCTCGTCCCAGGTGAGGCGGAGCCGCCCGCGGATGATGAAGTACGTCTCCTCGACCGGGCCGTACCAGTGGTCGCCCTCGGCGGTGTCGTCCTGGCCGCGTGACGACCAGACGTTGGTGCGCTCCCCCGGGTCCATCCAGGCGGCGCCCAGCATCAGGTTGGAGCCGTTGCGCCCCTTGGTGATGGTCCGGGCGATCCGCACCTTGGTCACGGCCTCGGCGGCGGGTGTCACCGGTACCTCGGCGAGCGCGACGACACTGGGCGGCACCCGGCCGGGGACGGTGGGGTGGTCCTTGCTCATAACCGACTCCTTGCGTACGGGGATCTACGGGGAACGGGATCCACGCGGAACGGGGTCTGTGGGGAAGGGATCTACGGGGAAGGGCCTGTGGGGAACGGGTCCGCAGGAACAGGAGCTACGACGGGAGCGACGACGAGGGTCGGGACGACGGGCTCGCCGTGGCCGGCACCAGGGCCGCGTGCTCCGCGGGCCAGACGACCTGGGCGGGCGTGCCGGGCCGGGCGGGGCCCTCCTGCCCGGCCGGCTCCCGCAGTTGGACGCGCGTTCCGCAGGCCAGGTCGACGGTGACGCGGCGGTGCGCGCCGAAGTAGACGACCTCCGCGACGGTACCGGCCAGGGTGTTGTGGCCGAAGGGCGCGAAGTCCTCGGTCGCGAGCAGCCGCATCCGTTCGGGCCGGACGATCAGCGCGACCTCCTCCGAGGCGGCCGCACCGGCACCGGCCTCGGGTACCGCCAGCTCGTATCCGTCGCCCGTGAGCCGCCCCGGTCCGGTGAGCCGCCCGGTGAACACGTTGGACTCGCCGAGGAACCGGGCCACGAACAGCGTCGCGGGTCGCTCGTACAACTCCTCGGGGGTGCCCACCTGTTCGATACGGCCCTCGTTGAAGACGGCGATCCGGTCGGAGAGGGCGAGCGCCTCCTCCTGGTCGTGGGTGACGAACACGAAGGTGATGCCCAACTCGCGGTGCATCCGGGCGATCTCGCCCTGGAGCTGCTCGCGCAGCTTCTTGTCGAGCGCGCCGAGCGGCTCGTCCATCAGCAGCACGCGCGGGTTGAAGACGATGGCCCGGGCGAGCGCGACCCGCTGTTGCTGCCCGCCGGACAGCCGGCTCGGCAGCCGGTCGGCCATCTCCTCCAACTGCACCATGCGCAGGGCCTCGGCGACCCGTCGGGCGATCTCCGGCTTGGTCACCTTGCGCTGCTCCAGCGGGAAGGCGATGTTCTTCGCCACCGTCATGTGCGGGAACAGCGCGTAGTGCTGGAAGACCATGCCGAGGTCACGCCGGTGCGGCGGGAGGTCGGCAACGTCGGTGCCGTCGACCGTGATGGCCCCCTCGGTGGCCTTGGTGAAGCCGGCGATCATGTTGAGGGTCGTGGTCTTCCCGGAGCCGGACGGGCCGAGGAAGGTCATGAACTCGCCGAGTTCGATGTCCAGCGAGACCCCGTCGACGGCGGCGCGGCCCGCGTACCGCTTGGTGAGCCCGCGCAGCCGGACGGGGGCGCCGGTGCGGGACGGGGAGCCCGCGCCGGACAGGGTGGCCCCGGCAGCCGCGGTGGTGGCTGGGGCGTCGGACGAAGTGGCGGTCGTGCCGGCGGTGTCGGCCATGTCAGCGTTTCCCCTCGCGCCCGGTGCGCCGCAGCAGCTGCGGCAGCAGGATCAGCGCGGTCGTGGCGACGAGCACGATGCTCGACGCGGCGGCGATCGTCGGATCGGTCTCCACGGTGACGCTGCTGAACATCGTCACCGGGAGGGTGTGCAGGGTCGGGCTCTGCAGGTAGAAGGCGATCACGACCTCGTCCAGTGATGTGACGAAGGCGAAGACGGCCCCGGAGAGCACGCCCGGCAGGATGAGTGGCGCGGTGACCCGGCGGAAGGTCGTCAGCGGTCCGGCGCCCAGCATGGCGGCGGCCCGGTCCAGACCCCGGTCGTAGCCGCGCAGGCTGGTCGAGACGGCGACGACCACGAAGGGCACGGCCAGCGCGGTGTGCGCGACCACGAATCCCAGGGTCGTGCCGGCCAGGCCCCAGTTGAGGAAGGCCGAGTACACGGCGATGGCCGCCACGATCTGCGGCACCACCATCGGCGCCATCAACAGCCCCTGCAACAGGCCCTTTCCGGGCACTCGGCCACGGTCCAGGGCCAGCGCCGCCAGGGTGCCGAGCACGGTGGCCAGCACGGCGACGGCCACCGCGATCTGGAGCGAGGTCAGCAGCGAGTCGCGCCAGGTGGGGCTGGTGAAGAAATTCTTGTACCACTGGAGGGACCAGCCCTCCGGCGGGAACTTGAAGCTGCGCTTGCCGGTGAACGAGAGCGGGATGACGACGAGCGTCGGCGCGACCAGGATCGCGCCCACCAGCGCCGCCCACAGCCGCAGCCCGATACCGCCACGGAACAGTTGGTTCTCCACGGGTCAGCCCTCCTTCCCGGACAGGCCCAGCGTCGAGCCCACACGGCTCACCCTGGACACCAGCAGAAGCAGCAGGCCGGTCAGCGCGAGCAGGATCACGGAGAACGCGCCCGCACCCCCGAAGTCGAGCAGCTTCTCGACCTTGGTGCCGATGACCTGCGCCACCATCGACTCCTTCGGCGAACCGAGGAGCTTCGGCGTGACGTAGAAGCCGAGCGCCAGCACGAACACCAGCGTCGTCCCGGAGATCACCCCGGGCATCGACAGCGGCAGGTACACCCGCCGGAAGCAGGTGAACCGCCCCGCGCCGAGCCCCGACGCCGCGCTCATCAGCCGGCGGTCGATCCCGCTCATCACGCTGTACAGCGGCAGCACCATGTACGGCAGCAGCACCTGCACCATGCCGATGGCGACGCCCGGCGCGGTGCCGAGCAGCCCCTGTCCGCCGCGCCCGAACAGCGATCCGAGCCACCCGAGCGGCCCGCCGTCCTGGAGGAGGACGATCCAGGCGAAGTTGCGCGCCATGAGGCTGGTCCAGAACGGCAGCAGCACCAGGGCCATCAGCACCGCCCGTGCCCGCGGGCCCGTCACCGTCATCAGGTACGCGTACGGGTAGGCCAGCAGCAGCGTGGCCGCCGCCACCACCAGCGAGGTGAGCAACGTACGTCCCACCACCCGGCCGGTGGTCGGGTCGGCCAGCAGCTCGGAGAAGTTGCCGAACCCCGGCTCCGGATCCGTGAACGCCCGCCACACGATGTCCGCCAGCGGATAGGCGAAGAACACCAGCAGCATCAGCACGGCCGGCGCCAGCAGGAGCAGCGTCCTGCTCCGCCCGCCCAGGGCCCGGACGCCCCGGCCCCGGGCGGGGCGTTCCTTGCGCGTCGGCACCGGGTCCTGGTCCCGCGCGGCGGGGGTACCGCTCAGGAGATCGGTCATGGTGCTCAGCCCGTCGCCCAGTCGGTCCAGCGCTTGGTGGCCGTGTCCTGGTTCTCGGCCCACCAGGTCACGTCCTGGTAGAAGCCCTTCTGCTGGATGTCGTCGCGCGCGGTGTTCCACTCCTCGGCGAGCGCGTCCAGCTCGGGCCTGGCGTCCGAGTTGACCGCCGCGTACGGCTGGTCCTCGGCGAACGCCGCCTGGCCCTTCGCGCCGGTGGCGTACGCGATGAAGTCCATCGCGAGGTCCTTGTGCGGGGCGCCCTTGGGCACCATCAGGACGGCGTAGGCGAGCATGTTGTCCTGCCACACGGGCGTGTAGGCGGAGCCGTTCTTGGCGGCCATGTAGGCACGCCCGGACCAGACCAGCGCCATGTCGGCCTGCTGCGACTCCAGTGCCTGCTGGCTCTGCGCCGACGTCTCCCAGAAGCCCAGGTTCTTGCCGAGCGTGTCGAGCTTCCTGAAGGCCCGGTCGTAGTCGAGCGGGTACAGCGACGCCGGGGCGACGCCGTCACCGAGGAGGGCCGCCTCGATCGCGCCGCCGGTGGCGAACCCGGGGGCGAGCCGCTTGCCCGGGAAGGCGGTGGTGTCGAAGAAGTCCTTGATCGACGAGGGCTTCGCGTCCGGGTACTTCTTCGGGTTGTAGACCAGGACCAGCGAGTACATCGCGTCCGGCACGGCGCAGTCGGTGACCGTGCCCTTCGGGAACTTCGACTTGTCGATCTTGTCGAAGTCGAGCTTCTCGGCGTACTTGTCGCACGTCCCGACCGGGAAGAACGGCTCGGTGTCCACGACGTCCCAGGCGACGCGCTTGGACTCGACCATCGTCTTGATCTTGGCGTAGTCGGTCGGCTGGTCCTGGACGGCCTTGACGCCGGCCTCCTTGGCCCAGGGCGTCAGCCACGCCTTGGCCTGGGCCTCCTGGTACCCACTTCCGTACGAGGTGAAGGTCAGCTCCTTGGCCGAGCTCCCGGAGCTGCCGGAGCCGGAGGAACATCCTGCGGAGATCATGGTGAACGCGATGGCGCCAGCCGCCGCCGCACCCATGCGTCGCGATGGGAAGTGCACGTCGGGTCCTCCCTCGAAGTGGCAATAAGCGCTTATTATTGCCATCAAGTTCGGGTTGGCAATACCCTCCAGCCAACTAGCGAGATCGGGGAAGGTAGACACAGATGGCTCCACAGAGCCCGCACGGCGAGGGCCCAAGCAGCTCCGTACGCGCCGGCACCGCCACCGCCGACGGAGACCTGATGGCGTGGCGAAGACTCCAACTCATCAGCGCGGCCAGCGAAGTGATCTGCCGTAACGGGGTCGACGGCGCGCGGCTCAAGGACATCGCCCAGGAGGCGGGCGTTTCCCTCGGAATGGTCCAGCACTACTTCCGGCGCCGGGAGGAACTGATCAGCGAAACGATCAGTTCGATGCTGGCACTGACCCTGGCCACCTGGCACTCGGTCTCGGAGCGCGAGCCCGACCCGGTACGCCGGCTCTTCGCGCTCCTTCGGTTCCAGGTCGCCGGATGGGCGCCCTTCCAGAAACGCTGGTCGTTCTGGATCGAGTTCTGGTCCGCCGCCAACCGCGACGCCACCCTGCGGACCTATGCCCAGGACGTCTACCAGCGCTGGGGGACCCCCTTCGACGCGGCCGTCGCCGCGGGCGTGGAGACCGGCGACTTCAGCCCCGCCGTGCCCGTCGAGCGGGTCAGTCTCATCCTGATGTCGCTCGCCGACGGCGCCGCCGTTCACGTCCTGATGGCCGGCGACACCCTCGACGAGGAGGGCATGTTCGACCTCCTCATCGACATGGCGTGCCGCATCCTGCGCATCAGCGAGCCCGTCCGCGAACGCGCGCTGCGCGACCTGCCGCGGATCGTCAGCCCGCACTACCCGCAGGAGCCGGCGCCCGGCGACAGCATCGACTGGAGCCCGCTGATCGCGGAACTCCAGGAGTAGCGCGAGCACGGAGGGGGTGTCGTGGCCGGCTGCCGCGACACCCCCTCCGGTGTCACTCGGCGTCAGTCGTTCAGGCGCATCCGCCTGCTGACGATGAACCACGCGCCACCGAGGACCAGCAGGGCGCCGCCGCTTCCGAGTTCGGCCACCGCAGTGGATCCGGCACTCTCTGCGGCGGCTCTGTCCGGGACGCAGTCCGGACAGGGCGCTGACCGGCCCGGACAGTCGGCGCGCTGTCCGGGACGGCGGGCTCTCATTGCTTCACCTGTCGATGGTCAGCAGCCTGTGTGGTGTCCGGCCGGCCGAACGGTCGCCACGGCACAGGCCGCTGCGTCGATGCATCACTCTCCACGCAGCGAGCTGATCCCGCACCACGACTGTCGATCCGCGACGTGTGGACGACATCCGTTCTGTCCTGCTCCGCGGACGCTCGGCAGGACTGTGAAGGAGGAGCACGTGCACCTGTTCAAAGGACTCGCAGTGGCCGTCGCCGCGACCGCGACAGCCTTCGCGATGATGCCGTCGGCGTCGGCAGCCGCTCAGACGGACACCATGTCCACCCCCCAGGCTCCCGCGGCCGTGAACTGCAACTGGAGCCCCAGCCGCGGGACCACCGGCGTGAGCATCGTGACCACCAAATCGATCCGACTGAGGTACGGGCCGGCTGCGGGCTGCGACTTCATCGGGTGGAGCAACATGGACGTGCCCACGCAACTGTGGGCCGTGTGTAAGTACCGCAACCCCGATTCGGGCAACACCTGGTACTACGTCGACCCGGACGCCACCGACTGGCAGAAGGGCTGGATCTACTCCGGCAACGTCAAGGTCGGTTCGGGGACGATCCCCAACTGCTGAGCGTGATCCGGAGTTCCTGTCCCGACCCACTCCCGTCCGGCCGCTCTCGCCCTGGCCTTCGGCCTCTGGTCGGCGGGCGGGTTCGCTCGTACGGGGGAGGGGTTCGGGATTCGTGTCACGCGGCGGGTGCCGCGGGGCTAGGGTCGGTCCACTGGCGAACACGTCCTGCAGGGGAGCGGGCATGGTGGGTGTGGAGCTGGCGGTCGGCTATCTCTTCGCGTGGGCGGTGGGCAAGGCACGGCGGGTGGCGGGCCGGGTGGATGCCGAGGTCGATCAGGCGTTGGACGCCGGGATGGACCACCTGCACGAGGTGGTGGTCGCCCGGCTGGGGTCCGACGAGCCGGCCCTGGAGCGGATGAGGGAGGAGGCCGGTTCCGGCCTGGCGGGGCCGACCGTGCGCACCCGGGAGCAGCTGGAGCTGGCCCTGGAGCAGGCGGCCGCGCGCGACGCCGAGTTCGCCGCGGCGCTGCGGCTGGCCGTGGAGGCGGTCGCGGCGGGCGCGCGGGCCGCCGGTGCGGGCCGCGGCGGGGAGGCGGTGAGCGGGGAGGCGGTGAGCGGGAACACCTTCAACGGACCCACCGCGCTCCTGATCGGAGACCACTCCCGGCAGGACAACCACTTCGGCCCCTCGTGACCGACCCGGCCCCGGAGCGCGGCGGGCCCGTCGTCTTCAACGGACCGGTCGCGCTGCTCCGTGGCGACCACAGCGTCCAGAACAACTACTTCACCGTTCCCGTTCCCGATCCGGTGGAGCTGGGGGCGCAGCAGTTGGGACGGGAGGTGCTGAAGCAGTGGGCGCGGGAGGCCGCCTCGCGCGACCTGCTGGGGCCGGAGCCGATCCCGGTGCGGTGGCGGGCGACGAGCGGCGGGGAGGTCGCGGACCACGCCGAGCGGACCGAGCACCCCGGCGGGGCGAGCAGCGCCGATCTGGCATCCTTCGCCGCGGAGCTCTCGCACCCGGAACGCCGCAGGCTGGTGGTCCTGGGCGGCCCGGGCAGCGGCAAGACCAGCCTGGCCGTCCTGCTGGTGATCGAGCTGCTGCTGCGGATGGACGCGGGCGACCCGGTGCCGGTCCTGCTGTCGCTCGCCTCCTGGCGGCCGGCCGAGGAGCACCTGGCCGGGTGGCTGGAACGGCAACTGCTGCGCGGGTACCCCTACCTGGAGCGCGGGACGGTTCGCGAACTCATCGGCCGCAAGCGCATCCTGCCGGTGCTCGATGGGCTCGACGAACTGCCGGCCGCCGAGCGGCCGGACGCCCTGGACGCGCTCAATGACGCCCTCGCGGAGGGCGTCCCGCTGATCCTGACGTGCCGGACCGACGACTACCGGGCGGCGGTGCGCGACTCCTCCGTGCTGCGGAAGGCCGCCGTCGTCCAGGCCGACCCGCTGACCGCCGAGGAGGCCGCGCAGTACCTGCTCAGGGTGGCCACACCGCAGCACCGGGAGCGCTGGCGCCCGCTCGCGGAGGCGCTGCGCGCGGACCCGTCCGGCCCCGCGGCCGAGGTGTTGACGGTGCCGCTGATGCTGTGGCTGTGCCGCACCGCCTACGCGCGTCCGCCCCGGGGCGCCCGTCCGGACGGGGACCCGGCGGGATACCCGGGCGGGGAGCCGGGGGAGCTCGCCGACCGCGGCCGCTTCCCCGACGCCGGGGCCGTGGAGGGCCATCTGCTGGATTCCCTGGTGCCGTCCGTCTACCGCAGGGAACCCCTGCCGCCGCCCCCGGTCGGCCGGAAGGAGTCGCGGGAGGCGCCGTGGGAGGGCCGGCGGACGGACCCGGAGCGGGTGTCCCGGTGGCTGGGCTTCCTCGCACGGCACCTGGAGCGGCGCGGCGAACCCGATCTCGCGTGGTGGGAGCTGGGCACGGCCGTCCGGCTCGGACCGCGCATGGTGGTGACCGGGCTGGTCTGCGGGGTGTGCGTCGGGATCCTGGTCGGCCCCGTGGACGGGGTCGGGGCCGCCCTTGGTTACGCGGGGCCCGGCACCGGTCTCGGGCCCCGGCTGGTGCACGGGATCCTCATGGGGGCGGCCGACGTCCTGATCAACGCCGTTCCCACGGCCGTGGCGTTCGGCCTCGCGCACGGGATCGGCTTCGCGTTCAGGGGCGGGGCCCTGGAGCCGTCGCGCGTGCGGATCCGCCTGGGCCGCGGTGCGGGGCGGGCGAGGGCGAGGTCCGGACGCGAGATCCTGGCGCGCGCCGGGCTCGGGGTCGTCGGCGGGCTGGCGGGCGGGCTCGGGATCGGCCTGCTGCAGGGGATCGTCCGCAAGCTCCTGTGGGACGATCCGCTCGCGCTCCGGGTCGGGCTGGTCGACGGGGTGATCTACGCGGGCATGTTCGCCGTCGCGGCCGCGCCCGTCTGCGCCGTGATGGCCTGGTGCGAGGCGCCGATCGCCATCGAATCGGCGCCGGGCCCCCGTGAGCTGCTGGGCCGCAACCGCAGGACCGTGCTCCTGCAGTGGTTGATGTTCGCCCCGCTGTTCGGGGTCGCGATCGGGGTCGCCGGCTGGCCCGCGGTCGCGCTGTTCGACGGGTACCTGTGGGGCATCCGGCTCGGCTGGAGCATCCCGGCCGGGCTCAGGTTCGGGCTGCTCACGGCCTTCGGGGCCGGGCTCGGCGCGATGCTGAGCCTGAGCGCGTGGGGCCAGTGGACGGTCTTCGCGCGTCTCTGGCTGCCGTTGACGGGGCGGCTGCCCCGCGCGGCGATGGACTTCCTGGAGGACGCCCACCGGCGGGGCGTGCTGCGCAAGGTCGGCGCGGTCTACCAGTTCCGCCATGCCCGGCTGCAGCAGCACTTCGCCCGGCCGCCGACGAGCCCCGCCGGGGAGTCCTCGCGGGGGTGAGCGGGCGAGGCCCGGCAGCGGTCCCGCAGGGTGCGCCCGGACCGTGAACTCCCCAACGGGTGCACGGTCCGGGCGTCCGGGCGGTTCAGGCGGAGCCGAGGGAGGCGGCGAAGGCCCGCTCCAGACGGGGGATCCAGTCCACGAGGTCCTGGGCCCAGCAGCCGGCGTTGTGGTCGCCGTTGCAGTGGGTGCCCCAGCCGGCGCCGTCGCCGTAACCGACGTAGTGGTACGGCAGGTGGAGGGCGTCGAGGCTGTCCCGGGCGTGCTTGTTGGCGCCCTCGATCCAGAACTCCAGCGCGAGCGGATTGCCGGCCCCGCTGCCGGTGTAGATCGAGATGCCGATGCCCGCCAGTCGGCTCATGTGGGCGGCGGGGTCGGCCTCGTTCCACAGCCGGTCGAGGTCGAACACCGGGTAGGGGGAGCCGAACAGGGCGTCGCTGGACACGGCGGGTGTGTAACTGCCGGTGCAGTCACCGCCGGTGGACGAGGAGGCGCCGCAGAATCCGCCCGGGGCATTGGTGAGGCTGGCGACGACGGCCAGCCGCAGGTCCATCGAGGCCGCCGACAGATCGAGGCCTCCGGACAGCGAGGCGACTTCGGTGAACAGTTCGGGGTGCCGCTGGGCGTAGCGCATCGCGCCGAAGCCGCCCATCGAGATCCCCGCGACGGCACGGCCGCGCTTGGCCGCGACGGTGCGCAGGTTGTCGTCGATGAAGGGGATCACCTGGCCGAGGTGGAAGGTCTCCCACTTCTGGGCGCCGGCCGCGGTGTTCTGGTCCCGCCAGTTGGAGTACCAGCCCCGCGGCCCGCCGTCCGGGATCACCGTGATCATCGACGTGGAACCGCGCAGGGCCGGGTAGTTCTGGTTGACGGGGCTGTCCGGTGAACCGTGCAGGAAGTAGAGCACCGGGTAGCGCCTGGTCGGGTCGTCCCAGTAGCCGGGCGGCAGGATGATCCTGACGGGGTGCTGCTTGGCGACGGCGGTGGTGGTCACGGTGATCGTGAAGTCGGTGGCGGTGCCGACCGAGCCGACCTGGGTCAGGCCGTGGCCGTCCGTCAGGCTGGGCGGACCTTGCGGAACCGGCGGGTCCGCGTACGCGGGCAACGCGGAGGGCGTCAGCAGGGCGACGACCGCGGCGGCGACGACGGCCCAGGCCCGCAGGCCCCGGCTGGAGAGGAATGAACTCATCGACGTTCCTTCGGAATCCGGTGACCGACGAGGGTGGATCCGGTGGACGGGAGCAGGAGGTCAGGAGTTTCGGCGTGGCCCGGTCGGCCCCGGCGGCCCGGGCGCTCCGGTCTGTACGGAGAATCCCGCGGGGGCGTCACAGTCTGGTACGAGTCTTCCACACACGGTGGCGGCCCGTGGGCGCTTTGCCGCGTTCCGGTCCGGCCCCCACGCGCCCTCGTCGGGGGCGGCCGGTGACCTGCGTCACGGGAACCGGTCCTCCTGCTCGGACAAGGCATGAGGTGAACCATCCACACTCCCGGCTGCGGGCCGGGGATCCCGAAGCGTTCCGCGATCTCTTCCGGGACCACTCCTCCCTGGTGTACCGCCACGCCGTACGCGTGACCGGGGACTGGGCCCTGGCCGAGGACGTGGTCTCGCTGACCTTCCTCGAGGCCTGGCGCCTGCGCGGGAAGCTCCGCGACGAGGGCGACAGCCCACGCCCCTGGCTCATGGGCATCGCCGTCAACGTGCTGCGCAACACGACGCGTGCCGCCCGCCGCCACCACGTGGCGATGGCCCGCATCCCCGCGGCCGACCCGGTCCCCGACTTCGCCGACGAACTCGTCGGCCGCATGGCCGACTCCGAGGAACTCGCGGCCGCCCGCAAGGCCCTGGGGCGTCTGCGGCGCTCGGAACGCGAGGTCTTCGCCCTCTGCGTCTGGTCAGGGCTCGGCTACGCGGAAGCGGCGGCCACCCTCGGCACACCCGTCGGCACCGTGCGCTCGCGCCTGTCCCGCGCCCGCACCCGACTGCGCAAACTCGCGGCCGAGGAACTGCGCGCCGCGAAGAACACCACGGAACCCCTCCCGAACCCCGGACAACTACAGGGCAGCCGCGGCACCGCGGCCCGGCCGTACAAGGAGACGCACCGATGATCCGCAACTCGCGGCGGCGCACCGAACCGCTCGACCACGCGGAACTGGCCCGTCTGCTGCCGGCGCCGGCCGACCCCCGCCTGGCGGCCGACCGCCAGGACCTGCTCGAGGAGTTCCTGATGAACGAGATCCACCAGTCCGACCCCGCCCCCGCCCCCGCGCCCTCTCCGGTGCGGCGCCCGCTGCGCCGCGCCGCCCTCGTCGCGGCGCCCGTCGCGGCGGCCGCGGCCCTTGCCGTGGTCGTCTCCCTGGGCAGCCCGGCCGGCACCACCACGGTGGCCGCCCCGCGGCTGGTCAAGGCGCCCGTGGTGCAGATCGAGGAGGGGAGCACCGTCCAACTCGCCTCGACGGTCCACGAGATCGCCGCCGCCGCGACGGCGCGCACCACGCCCCAGCCCGGACCGGGCCAGTACATCTACATCAAGAGCCGGGTCTCCTTCATGGCCGGCAGCTACAACGCGGACACCGGGGAGTCGGCCACCTGGGTGCAGCCGCTGCACGAGCGCGAGGTGTGGAAGTCCCCCGACGGCACCAGGGGCTGGCTGGACGAGCCGGGCTACCAGGAGAAGGGCGGCATCCCGCTGGACAACAACGAGCCCCGCAAGCAGCTGTCCTACCAGTGGCTCGCGGCCCAGCCCGCCGACCCCGACGCGTTGCTGACGTCCGTCTACGCGACGGTGAGCGGCAGCCGGGACCGCGACCAGCAGGCGTTCAACGAGATCGGCTCCATGATCCGCGAGCAGCTCGTCCCCTCGGGCCTCGCCGCCGCGCTCTACGAGGCCGCCGGAAAGATCCCGGGCGTCGTCGTGGTCGAGCACGCGCAGGACGCCTCCGACCGCGACGGAATCGCGCTGGCGCGGCTCGACCCGCAGACCGGCGAGCGGTCGGAGTGGATCTTCGACCGGGAGAGCCACCAGTACCTCGGCAGCCGTGGCGTGCAGGTCCGGGAGGTCAACGGCATCAAGCCCGGCACCGTCGTGGAGCGCACGAGCATCCTCGCCCGGGCCGTCGTCGACGCGAAGAGCCAGCGTCCCGGCGCCGGGCAGGCCACCGCCTGACGGTCCCGCACCGGGCGGGGCTGTCGTCCCAGCCGGTGCCGAGGGTGATCCGGGAGCGCGGCCGACGGACGCGGCGGGCCCCGTGCGCCGGCGGGCGGGTCGGGGTCAGGGCTTGAGGAGTTGGTCGAACTCCGTCGGCCGGGTGCCGTGGCGGGTGCGCGTGTTCTCCAGGACGGCTGCCTTCAGGATGTCGGGGTGGACGTCGGCGAGGGTGCGGGGGGAGGGGGTCTCGGGTGTGTGCTCGTAGTTCCAGACGACGGCGTCGAGGAAGACCGGCGCCGTGAAGCGCCAGCCCCGTAGCAGGATCGCCTGGGAGATCGCCGGATAGGGGGTGTGGAGCGGGTTGCCGAGCCAGCCGAGGAGTGCGGGCCGGGAGACGCTGAAGTCCACGCCGGCCCGGTCCAGCGCGCGTAGGACGGCGGGGGCGAGGGGTGGCGCGTTGCGGTCGGGGTCCAGTCCGATGAGTTCCTCCCACAGGCGCACCGCGTCCACGACGGTCGCCCGTGCGTCACCCGCCCTTCCCGCCCGGTCGAGTGCCTCGGCGGCGGCGAAGAGCTTCCGTGCGCGGTCGACGGACGCCGTCGGCCGGCCGTCGCTCTCGTCCCGGTGGCACTCGTTGCGCCGAAGGACGTGCGCCGACACCGTCGCCGCGGGCAGGACCACCGCGACCAGGACGGCCAGCAGAGCGCGTCGGTGGGCCGTCCTCACCCGCTGCCGGTCGACGTGCCCGGGCGGCGGCTCGCGCGGTGGCTCGGGCGGTGGCGGTGTCACCGTGGACACGGGGCGGGGCGCGGCGGGGGGCGGGGCCGCGGTCCGCGGTCGGAGGGGAGCCGGTCCGGCGGCGCGCAGGGCTGCGCGGGCCTCTCCCGGCGGGGGCGGATCTTCGATCAGGACGGTCTGGTACAGGGTCTGGAGCTCCTTGCCGGGGCCCACGCCCAGTTCCTCGGCCAGCCGTCGGCGCACGACGCCGTAGCGGTCCAGGGCCTCCGCGCCCCGCCCGGCCGCGTGCAGCGCCTGGATCAGCACGCATTCCAGGGGCTCGGCCAGCGGGTACTCGGCGGTGAGATCGGGCACCGCGGAGATCACCGCGGTGGGACGGCCGAGCCGGAACTCCGCCTGTGCCCACCGCACCACCGCGTCCAACCGCCGCTGATGCCAGCTCGCCCGGACCTGCGCGGCCCATTCGCCCGAGAGGCCGGCCAGGGGCTCCCCCCGCCAGAGCGCCAGGGCCTCGGCGAGCGTCGCGGCCCGGGCCTCGTCGTCGTCACGCTGCCGGTCGCCGCCCTGCTCGACCAGTCGACGAAACCGGTGGAGGTCCACCAGTTCGGGGTCGATGTCCAGCACGTAGCCGGCGTGCCGGCGCTCTATCCGCGCCGCCGTCCCGCCCCCGGGGGCGGCCGTCTGTCTCAGCAGCCCCCGGATCCTGCTCAGGTGCGCGTACAGGACGGGCCGGGGGTTGGCGGGCGGGTTGTGGCCCCAGACCCGGTCGATGAGCGCCTCGATCGGGATCGGTCTTCGGGCGTCGACGACCAGCGCGGCCAGGACCACCTGCTGCCGGGGCGTTCCCACGTCGAGCAGCCGGCCCGCCGACCGCACCTCGATCTCGCCCAACAGCCGGAAGTCCACATGTACCCCCCATGTGATCAGCAGCGCATGCGAAACGTCCCCACTGCCCCATGCTGGCTGGCCCGCAAGGCGGCCGCAAGGTCGGTGCACAGGCCGCGGCGCCAGGGTGGGGGCGTCCGGGCCGGCCCGGGACGAGGTCGCGAACCGGCGAAGCGGCGAAGCGGCGGTGAACCGGACGCCGGTCTCCCGAAACCCACGGAGGAGAACACCATGCGGATCCCCCTTCCCCGACGGCCCGACCGTCCCGGCGCGACCACGGCATCGGCCGCACCGCCGGCGCCGGCCGGGCGCGGACGTTCCCGACTCACTCCGGCGGCCCTGGTGGCGGCCCTGGCGTTCACGGTCTTCGCGGCACTCGGCGCCACGCCCGCCCAGGCGGCGGAACCGACCCGCTACGAGCTCGTGAACGTCCGGACCGGGCTGCGCGCCGACGTCATGTGGGCGTCGACCGCCTCGTACACCGGCGTCTTCCTGTGGCCGAACAACGCCAGCGCCTCCCAGGAGTTCGAGCTGCTGGACAGCGGGAACGGGTACTTCCGGATCAAGGCCCGGCACTCCGGCCAGTGCCTCATGCTCGACTGGCGTTCGGGGACCTACAGCAACGGCACCGGCATCCTCCAGTACCCGTACTGCGACGCCGGCTACGCGCCGGCCGAGTGGACCACCGCCTGGGTGGGGCACACCTGTCTGTGCTTCCCCACGGTCATGGTCCTGAAGAACCGGGCCACCGGCAGGTGCCTGGACGCGGAGGCGCCGTCCGGCACGCCCGGCGAGCAGGCGCGCTTGCAGCAGTGGGACTGCATCACCACCGACGAGGCGTGGAACAGGGCGAACCAGAACTGGAACCTCCTGCAGCTCAACAATCTCCCCACCCCTCCTCACTGAGGGCGCGGACGCACGCCGAACAGGCGGGACCGAGGCTGCGGCCCGGGCCGGGACCCGGGTCCCGGCCCGGGCCGCAGCCTGGTTCTCGACCGGACCGTCGAGCGCTCGCCGGTCCACCGCCGGATCGTCGCCGAGGTCTTCGCCACCGACCATGCCGAGCTTCCCGACGGCCGTTTCGCCGTGGCGGCCCAGCTCCCGCGTGGGCACGGCTACTTCGACGACCACCGGACGCGGCCTGAGCTGCTCGATCCGCTGCTGCTGCTGGAATGCACCCGCCGGGCGGGGAGCCCGGTGGCCCACCGCTACCGGGGCGTCTCGATGGAGTCCGCCTTCCTGGTGCCCGGGCCCGACCGGGGCCGCGGGCGTGCCGCGCTCGTCCTGGTCCGCCCGGACGGGATCGCCGAGCTGGTCTGCCCCGAACGCGAAGCCTGCCGACCGGCCCCACCGCTACCTGGAGGTCCGCGGCATGGTCGAGCGCATCGACCCGGACCCGAAGGGCGAGCCGAAGGCAGACCGGCTGTCGACTGCGCGCGCCGTCGCGCCGCCCTGGAACGGGGCCTGGGACGGGGGCGAGGCCTGGGCCGGGGACGGGACCGGGGGCGACCGCCGGGGGAGGGTCACGCGGCCAAGGCGTCGTGGAACTCCCGGGCGAGGGCCAGGAACTCGTCCGCCGAGTGTGCGGCATGGTGCAGGTCGAGCAGTGGTTCGGCGCCGAACTCCCGTATGGCGGCGGCGAAGTAGTCGGTGATCTGTCCGATCGTGCCGCGCTGCGGGACCTGCTCGGCGGGAGCGGGCGCGGCGGTGATCACCGGGTTGGCCCGCAGGATCAGGCGCAGGGCCAGCGGGTCCCGGCCGGCGGCGCGGGCGGCGTTGTGGAGAAGCTCCCGGATCCCCCGCAGCGCGGGCACCGGCAGGCCGACGCCGATCCAGCCGTCGGAGCGGCGTCCGACCCGCTCCAGCGCGGCCGGGCCGAACCCGCCGAGCAGGACGGGCGGGCGCGGCCGCTGGACCGGGAGGGAGAGCACCGTCGACGGCGGGACGGTCCACAGCGCGCCGGCGTGCCGGACGTCCTCGCCGCCCGCCCAGACCGCCTCCAGCACGTCCAGGGTCTCCTCCAGCCGGGCCGCCTTGCCCTCCCAGGGGACGCCGACCGCCTGGTACTCGTCCCTGGACCAGCCGAGCCCGATGCCGACGTCCAGCCGGCCGCCGCTGAGCTGGTCGATGGTGGTCAGGGTGCGGGCGAGCAGCGCGGGCGGCTGCCACAGGGCGTTGAGCGTGCTGGTTCCCAGCCGCGCCCGGGTGGTGGCGCCGGCGGCCACCGTCAGCAGGGTCAGCGGGTCGAGGAAGGCACGGTATTCGGCCGGGGTCCTGCCGTCCCCGCCGGGGTAGCGGCTCCGCGGGTCGTTGGGGACGAGGATGCGGTCGCCCGTCCAGAGGTGGTCGTAGCCGATGGCCTCGGCCTCGGCGGCGACCCGGGCGGTCAGGGCGGGGTCGGCGAAGGCACCGTACTGGGGGAGGGCGAGTCCGATGGGCATGAGCGTTCACGCCTTTCGTCTTTCGTCGGGCCGCTCGGCGGCCGGCGCTCCGGGCGTCGGTCGATCGTCAACCGGCGGTGGTGGTTCGAATGTGAAGCCGTGTCAGGGATTCGACCTTAGTCGGGCCCGTCGCCGGGAACGTCATCGCCCACTGCGGATTGCCGCTCGGAGGTGGGGTTGGAGGTGGGTGGTGACGGTGGTGGCGACGGCGGTTTCGGTCGGCTGGTCCGAGAGGTAGAAGTGGCCGCCCGGGAAGACGTGGAGGTCGAAGTCGGCGGTGGTGTGCTCGCTCCAGGCGGCGGTCTCGTCGATGTCGACGCGGGGGTCGGAGCCGCCGATCAGGGCGACGATCGGGGTGCGGAGCGGCGTTGCGTCGGGTGCGAGGCGGTAGGTCTCGATGGCGCGGTAGTCGCTGCGGATGGCGGGGAGGACCATGCGGACCAGTTCGTCGTCCAGGAGGAGGTCGGCGGACGTGCCGCTGAGGGCCTGGATCTCGGCCACGACCTGGTCGTCGTCGAGCAGGTGGACCTGCTCGCCGCCGCTTCGGGAGGGTGCCCGGCGGGCGGAGGTGAAGAGGACCGCCGGGGTCCGGTCGCCGTCGCGCTCCAGCCTCCGTGCCACTTCGAAGGCCACGACCGCCCCCAGGCTGTGCCCGAAGAAGGCGTAGGGCAGCCCGTCCGGCGGCCGGAAGGCCTCGTGGATCCGGTCCGCCAGCAGGTTGATGTCCTCCAACGCCGGTTCGGCCCGGCGGTCCTGGCGCCCCGGGTACTGCACGCCCCGCACGTCGACGTCGGCGGGGAAACGGCTCGCCAGCGGCCGGAAGAAGCCGGCCGACCCCCCGGCGTGCGGGAAGCACAGGAGTTGGACCTTCGCGGTGTCCGGCGCCGGCCGCAGGGGCCTGAGCCAGAGGCTGCTGTCGATCGTCAGTTCTGCCATCTGATGGCCTCTCTTCTGTGATGTGCACCGGGTGCCGGGCGGGGGAGGCCCCGCCCGGCACCCGGTGGGCGGGTCGGTCAGCCGGCGCCGAGTTCGTTGTCGATGAAGGCGAAGATCTCGTCGTCGGACGCGCTGCCGATCTGGTCGAGGACGTCGTCCCCCGCTTCGGTGTCGTTCAGCGCGGCGAGCAGCGCCTGGAGCCGCGCGGACAGCCCCGAGCGGACCTCGTCCGCGGACTGCTTCTGCGCGAAGGCCGCCTCGAAGCGGTCGAGTTCCGCGAGCAGCGCGTCGGCCGGATCCGGCACCGCCTGCGCCAGCAGGTAGGACGCCAGGGCGGCGGGGGTCGGGTGGTCGAACACCAGCGTCGGCCCCAGCCGCAGGCCGGTGGTGTTGGCGAGCAGGTTGCGCAGTTCGACCGCGGTGAGTGAGTCGAAGCCCATGTCGAGGAAGCCGCGATCGAGGTCCAGGCCGGTTCCGCCCGAGTGCCCCAGCACCGTGCCCACGCACTGCCCCACGAGGTCGAGGACGATCCGCCGCTGCTCCGCCTCGCCGAGGCCGGCGAGCCGGGCGGCGAGGGTCGTCCCGCCCGTGCCCGTGCCGCCCGTCGAACCACTCCTCGGAACCGCCCGACGGCGCCGGGCCGGGGGTGCGAGGTGGTGCAGGACGGGCGAGGCGTTGTCGTCCAGGCCGGTGAGGTCGAGGTGGACGGGGGCGAGGGCGGGGTGAGTGGTGCTGAGGGCGGTGTCGAAGAGGCGGAGCCCTTGGTGGGCGGTGAGGGGGGCGATGCCGGAGCGGGCGATGCGGGCGAGGTCGGCGGGGGAGAGTTCGTCGGCCATGCCGCTGCTGTCGCCGCCCCAGAGGCCCCAGGCGAGGGAGGTGGCGGGGAGGTGGTGGGTGTGGCGGTGGTGGGCGAGGGCGTCGAGGTAGGTGTTGGCGGCGGCGTAGTTGGCTTGGCCCGCGTTGCCGATGATGCCGGTGATGGAGGAGAAGAGGACGAAGGCGGAGAGGTCGAGGTGTTGGGTGAGGTGGTGGAGGTTCCAGGCGGCGTCGACCTTGGGGCGCAGGACGTCGGAGAGGCGTTCGGGGGTGAGGGTGGTGAGGAGGGTGTCGGCGAGGACGCCGGCGGTGTGGATGACGGCGGTGAGTGGGTGGTCGGCCGGGATGGTGGCGAGCAGGTCGGCCGTCGCGTCGTGGTCGGCCAGGTCGCAAGCGGCGAAGGTGATGTCGGCGCCGAGGGCGGTGAGTTCGGCCGCGAGGTCGGCGGCGCCGGGGGCGTCGGCTCCGCGGCGGCTGACGAGGAGCAGGTGCTTGGACCCGTACGCGGTGACGAGGTGGCGGGCGAAGAGGGTGCCGAGCGTGCCGGTGGCGCCGGTGACGAGGACGGTGCCGTCCGGGTCGAGGGCGGTGGTGGCGGTGGTGTTGTGGTCGGTGACGGGGGTGAGGTGGGGGGTGTGGGGGGTGTTGTTGCGGTGGGCGGTCTGGGGGTGTCCGCTGCCCAGGGCCTCGGTGGTGAGGGGGTGGTGGTCGAGGTCGAGGAGTGAGATCCGTTGGGGGTGTTCGGTCTGGGCGGTGCGGGCGAGGCCCCAGATGGCGGCGGCGGTGAGGTCGGGGGTGGGGTCGGCGGGGTGGGTGGTGACCGCGTGGCGGGTGACGAGGGTCAGGTGTCCGTCGGTGTGGTCGGGGTGGGTGAGCCAGGCCTGGAGGGTGGCGAGGGTCCGGGTCAGCACCTCGTGGGTGTGCGCCGGGCCGGTGACGGTGGAGGGTTCGACGGTGAGCAGGACGTGCGCGTGCGCGGGCACCGTGTCCAGCTCGGCGTGAAGGGGTGCGTCGAGGCCGAAGGTCTCGCTGCCGAGGACGACCGGGTGGTCGGTGGCGGGCTCGACGCCCTTACCGGTGGGGGTCCAGGTGAGTTGGTAGAGGTCGTTGGGCGTGGTGGCGAGCTGGTCCGGGGTGATCGCGCGGACGGTGAGCGTGTCGATGGTGACGACGGGGGTGCCGGCGGGGTCGGTGGCGGTGAGGGTGTAGGTGTTCTCGCCGGTGGCCTGCCAGTGGACGCGTAGGGCGGTGGCGCCGGTGGCGTGGAGGGTCACGCCGCTCCAGGCGAACGGCAGCACGACCTGGTTGTCCGCCTGTTCCACCAGGAGGGTGTGCAGGGCGGCGTCCAGCAGCGCCGGGTGGAGGCCGAAGGCGGCGGTGTCGGTGTCGTCCTGGGGGAGGGTGATCTCCGCGAACAGGTCACCGTCCTGGCGCCAGGCGGTGTGGAGGCCTTGGAACAGGGGGCCGTACTCGTAGCCGCGCCCGGCGAGCCCGTCGTAGAGGCCGTCCAGGTCGATCCGCTCCGCACCGACCGGAGGCCAAGCACCCTCGATGGCAACGGGGTTGGCGGTCTCTGTGGTCAGTCTGCCGCCGGCGTGGCGGGTCCAGACGCCTTCGCCGTTCTCCGGGCGGGAGTGCGCGGTCAGGGCGTAGCCGTCGTTGTCGTCGGGGGTGAGGGTGATCTGGAGGTGGACGTTTTCGCCGTCGGGGATGGTGAGGGGTGCGTGGAGGGTGAGGTCTTCGAGGTGTCCGGCGCCGAGGTGGTCGCCGGCGGCGATGGCGAGGTCGACGAACGCGGTGCCCGGGAGGAGGACGCTGCCCAGGACGGCGTGTTCGGCGAGCCAGGGCTGCGCGGCGTGGGAGAGGCGTCCGGTGAACACCGCGCCGCCCTCGCCCGCGAGGTCGACGGCGGCCGCGAGCAGAGCGTGCGAGGTGATGCTCTGCCCCAGCCCCGACGCGTCACCCACGAGAGCCGGTGCCTCCAGCCAGTAGCGCTCGCGCTGGAAGGCGTAGGTCGGCAGGTCGACGGTGCGGCCTGCGGTGAGGGCGGGGACCTGGTCCCATGCGACCGGGATGCCGGTGGTCCAGAGGTGGGCGAGCGCCGCGAGGAACGTCTCGTCCTCGGCCTTGTCCTTGCGCAGTGCGGCGACGGCAACCGCGTCGGTGTCGGTGAGGGTGGTGCGGGTCAGTGCGGTGAGGACGGGGTCAGGGCCGAGTTCGAGGTAGGCGGTGATGCCCTGTTCGGTGTGGAGGTGCTGGACGCCCTGGTGGAAGCGGACGGTCGCGCGGATGTGCCCGGCCCAGTAGGCGGGCGACGTCAGCTCCTCGGTGGTGGCGAGGGTTCCGGTGACGTTGGAGAGCACGGGGATCGTGGGCGCGTTGAACGTCAACGCGGTGATCTCGCTCGTGAACTCCTCCAGGACGCTGTCCATGTGGGGGGAGTGGAAGGCGTGGGAGACGCTGAGACGGCGGGTACGTCGGCCCTGGCCACTGAAGTGTGCGGCGATCTCCTCGGCGAGGGTGGTGTCTCCCGAGATGACGACGGAGGTGGGGCCGTTGACGGCCGCGATCGACACCGCGTCCTCAAGGAGCGGCAGGACCTCGTCCTCGGTGGCCTCCACGGCGATCATCGCGCCATCCGCACGGGCGGCCTGCATCAGCCGGCCGCGTGCGGTCACCAGGCATGCCGCGTCGCTCAGGGACAGGACGCCGGCGACGTGGGCGGCCGTGACCTCGCCGATTGAGTGCCCGCCGACGACCTGCGGGACCACGCCATGCGCCTCGGCGAGACGGAACAGCGCGGTTTCGACGGCGAACAGCGCCGCCTGTGTGTAGAGGGTCTGGTTCAGGTCGGCGTCATCGGTGAACAGCACGTCCTTCAACGGCCGGGGCAGGTGGGCGTCCAACGCGGCGCTCGCGTCGTCGAACGCCGCCCGGAACACCGGCTGGGTTTCGTACAGCTCCGCACCCATGCGGGCGCGCTGCGAACCCTGCCCGGTGAACAGCACCGCGAGACGGCCACCCGCGACAGCGCGCCCCCGCACCACACCCGGCGCCTCGGCGCCCTCGGCGAGCGCCGCCAGCGCGGCCGACCCGCCCAGCACCACCGCACGGTCCTCGAACACCGCCCGCGACGACACCAGCGAGGCACCCACGTCCGACGCCGGCAGCCCGTCCACGGCCGTCAACAGCCGCGCCGCCTGGCCCTCCAGGGCCCGCGCGCCACGGGCCGACAGCACCCACGGCACCACACCCGGCACCGCCACCGCCGGAGCAACCTCGGCCACGGGGGCCTGCTCCAGGATCACGTGCGCGTTCGTCCCACTGATACCGAAGGAGGAGACGGCGCTCCGGCGCGGGCGTCCGGTGTCCTGCCACGTGCGGGCCTCGGTGAGCAGTTCGACGGAGCCCGAGTCCCATTCCACGTACGGCGAAGCGTCGTTGGCGTGCAGGGTCTGCGGCAGCACGCCGTTGCGCATGGCCATCACCATCTTGATGATGCCCGCGACGCCAGCCGCCGCCTGCGTGTGGCCGATGTTCGACTTGATCGAGCCGAGCCACAGCGGCTCGTCCGCCCCGCGCCCCTGCCCGTAGGTGGCCAGCAGGGCCTGCGCCTCGATCGGGTCACCCAGCCGCGTCCCCGTCCCGTGCGCCTCGACCACGTCCACGTCGGACGTGGTGAGGCCGGCGTTCGCGAGCGCCTGACGGATCACCCGCTCCTGCGACGGACCGTTCGGCGCCGTCAGACCATTCGACGCGCCGTCCTGGTTCACCGCCGAGCCGCGCACCACCGCCAGCACCGGGTGACCGTTGCGCCGCGCATCGGAGAGCCGTTCGACGAGCAGTACGCCGACGCCCTCGCCCCAGCCGGTGCCGTCGGCGTCGGCCGAGAAGGCCTTGCAGCGGCCGTCCGCCGAAAGGCCGCGCTGGCGGCTGAACTCCACGAAGGTGGTCGGGGTCGACATCACCGTCACGCCACCGACGACGGCGAGACTGCACTCGCCCTGACGCAGGGACTGCGCCGCCAGGTGCAGCGCGACCAGCGAGGACGAGCACGCCGTGTCCACCGTCACCGCCGGGCCCTCCAACCCGAACGTGTAGGCGAGTCGGCCGGAGATGACGCTGGACGCGTTGCCCGTCAACAGGAAGCCCTCGAAGTTCTCGGGGGCCTTCGGCAGGCGTGAGCTGTAGTCGTTGTACATGACGCCCGCGAAGACACCGCCCCGGGAGCCGCGCACGGTGGCGGGGTCGATGCCGGCCCGCTCGAACGCCTCCCAGGCGGTCTCCAGCAGCAAGCGCTGCTGCGGGTCGCTGGCGGTCGCTTCGCGGGGGCTGATGCCGAAGAACTCGGCGTCGAACAGGTCGGCGTCGTGGAGGAACCCGCCGTGGCGGGTGTACGAGGTGCCGATGCGTTGGGGATCGGGGTCGTAGAGGGTGTCGGTGTTCCAGCCCCGGTTGGTCGGGAAGGCGGAGATGGCGTCGGCGCCGTCGGCCACCAGCTTCCACAGGTCCTCGGGGGAGGCCACGTCACCGGGGTAACGGCAGGCCATGCCGACGATGGCGAGGGGCTCGTCCGCCGCAGCGGCCGGGACGGTTGCCACCTCGACGGCCGTGGACTGCTGGGCGCCGGAGATCTCGGCCAGCAGGTAGGCGGCCACCGCGTCCGGTGTCGGGTAGTCGAAGGCGATGGTCGTGGGCAGGCGCAGGCCGGTGACCGCCTTGAGACGGTTGCGGAACTCGACACCCGTCAGGGAGTCGAAGCCGAGTTCCTTGAACGCGCGGCTCGTGTCGATGCCTGCGGTCTCCGCGTGACCGAGCACAACGGCTGCCGTCGAGCGGACCAACTCCGAGAGTCGGCGGAGACGTTCGGCCTCACCGAGACCCGTCATCTCCAGTTCCCAGGACGAGCCGGAATCGGCGGTGGAACGCCGGGCGCGGGCGACGGCCCGCTTGGGGCGGTTGCTCACGAGACGGCTGTAGAGATCGGGAAGCAGCCCGGCCGCTTGGAGGTCTTCGAGCGCGGGGACGTTGACCCGGGCCGGCACCAGTGCCGGACGGCCGCTGAGGAGAGCGGCGTCGAACAGGTCCAGGCCCTGCCGCGTGGTCAGCGCCGGCAGGCCGTTGCGGTCCCAGCGTGCGAGGTCCGCCTCGCTGAGGCCGCTTGCCATACCGCCGCTCTCGGCGCCCCAGAGGCCCCAGGCGAGGGAGGTGGCGGGGAGGTGGTGGGTGTCGCGGTGGTGGGCGAGGGCGTCGAGGTAGGTGTTGGCGGCGGCGTAGTTGGCTTGGCCGGCGTTGCCGATGATGCCGGTGATGGAGGAGAAGACGACGAAGGCGGAGAGGTCCAGGTGCTCGGTGAGCTCGTGCAGGTTCCAGGCGGCGTCGACCTTGGGGCGCAGGACGTCTGCCAGCCGTTCGGGCGTGAGTCCTTCGATCAGCGTGTCGGCGAGGACGCCGGCGGTGTGGATGACGGCGGTGAGTGGGTGGTCGGCCGGGACGGCGGCCAGCAGGTCGGCCGTCGCCTCCCGGTCGGCCAGGTCGCAGGCCGCGAAGGTGATGTCGGCGCCCAGGGCGGTGAGTTCGGCCGCGAGGTCGGCAGCGCCGGGGGCATCGGCTCCGCGGCGGCTGACGAGGAGCAGGTGCTTGGACCCGTACGCGGTGACGAGGTGGCGGGCGAAGAGGCCGCCGAGGGTTCCGGTGGCACCGGTGATCAGGACGGTGCCGTCCGGGTCGAGGGCGATGCTGGTGGTGCCGTCGTTGGTGACGGGGGTGAGGTGGGGGGTGTGGGGCGTGCCGTCGCGGTGGGCGGTCTGGGGGTGTCCGCTGCCCAGGGCCTCGGCGGTGAGGGGGTGGTGGTCGAGGTCCAGGAGCGAGATCCGCTGGGGGTGTTCGGTCTGCGCCGTGCGGGCGAGGCCCCAGATCGCGGCGGCGGTGAGGTCCGGTGCCGGGTCGGTGGGGTGGGTCGTCACCGCGTGGCGGGTGACGAGGGTCAGGTGTCCGTCGGTGTGGTCGGGGTGGGCGAGCCAGGCCTGAAGAGTGGCGAGGGTCCGGGTCAGCACCTCGTGGGTGTGCGCCGGGCCGGTCACGGTGGACGGCTCGACGGTGAGGACGACGTGGGCGTGCGGGGGCACGGTGTCCAGTTCGGCGTGAACCGGTGCGTCGAGGCCGAACGTCTCACTGCCGAGGACGACCGGGTGGTCGGCGGCGGGCTCGACACCCTTACCGGCCGGGGCCCAGGTGAGCTGGTAGAGGTCGTCGGTGGTGGGGATGGTGGCCGTGGGCAGGAGGGTCAGGGCGTCGATGGTGATGACGGGGGTGCCGGCGGGGTCGGTGGCGGTGAGGGTGTAGGTGTTCTCGCCGGTGGCCTGCCAGTGGACGCGTAGGGCGGTGGCGCCGGTGGCGTGGAGGGTGACGCCGCTCCAGGCGAACGGCAGCACGACCTGGTTGTCCGCCTGTTCCACCAGGAGGGTGTGCAGGGCGGCGTCGAGCAGGGCCGGGTGGAGGCCGAAGGCGGCGGTGTCGGTGTCGTCCTGGGGGAGGGTGATCTCCGCGAACAGGTCGCCGTCCTGGCGCCAGGCGGTGTGGAGGCCCTGGAAGAGCGGGCCGTAGGCGTAGCCGCGGTCGGCGAGACGGTTGTAGAGGCCGTCCAGATCTATAGGATCCGCGCCGATTGGAGGCCAAACACCCTCGATGGCAACGGGGTTGACCTCCTCGGAGGTGAGTCGGCCACTGGCGTGCTGGGTCCACCCCGGGCTACCGCTTTCCGGGCGGGAGTGCACGGTCAGGGCGTAGCCGTCGTTGTCGTCGGGGGTGAGGGTGATCTGGAGGTGGACGCTTTCGCCGTCGGGGATGGTGAGGGGTGCGTGGAGGGTGAGGTCTTCGAGGTGTCCGGCGCCCAGGTGGTCGCCGGCGGCGATGGCGAGGTCGACGAACGCGGTCCCCGGGAGGAGGACGCTGCCCAGGACGGTGTGGCCGGTGAGCCAGGGCTGCGCGGCGTGGGAGAGGCGTCCGGTGAACACCGCGCCGCCCTCACCGGCGAGGTCGACGGTCGCGCCCAGCAGCTCGTGATCCGCCACACGCAGACCGAGCCCCGACGCGTCACCCACGAGAGCCGGTGCCTCCAGCCAGTAGCGCTCGCGCTGGAAGGCGTAGGTGGGCAGGTCGACGGTGCGGCCTGCGGCCAGGGTGGGGGTCTGCTGCCACGCGACCGGGATGCCGGTGGTCCAGAGGTGGGCGAGCGCCGCGAGGAACGTCTCGTCCTCGGCCTTGTCTTTGCGCAGTGCGGCGACGGCAACCGCGTCGGTGTCGGTGAGGGTGGTGCGGGTCAGTGCGGTAAGGATGGGGTCGGGGCCGAGTTCGAGGTAGGCGGTGGTGTCCTGTTCGGTGTGGAGGTGCTGGATGCCCTGGTGGAAGCGGACGGTGGCGCGGATGTGTCCGGCCCAGTAGGCGGGTGAGGTCAGCTCCTCGGTGGTGGCGAGGGTTCCGGTGACGTTGGAGAGCACGGGGATCGTGGGCGCGTTGAACGTCAACGCGGCGATCTCGCTCGTGAACTCCTCCAGGACGCTGTCCATGTGGGGGGAGTGGAAGGCGTGGGAGACGCTGAGACGGCGGGTACGTCGGCCCTGGCCGCGGAAGTGTGCGGCGATCTCCTCGGTGAGGGTGGCGTCACCGGAGATGACGACGGAGGTGGGGCCGTTGACGGCCGCGATCGACACCGCGTCCTCAAGGAGCGGCAGGACCTCGTCCTCCGTCGCCTCCACGGCGATCATCGCGCCATCCGCACGGGCGGCCTGCATCAGCCGGCCCCGCGCGGTCACCAGACGCGCCGCATCGCTCAGGGACAGGACCCCGGCGACGTGGGCGGCCGTGACCTCGCCGATCGAGTGCCCGCCGACGACCTGCGGCACCACACCATGCGCCTCCGCGAGACGGAACAGCGCGGTCTCGACGGCGAACAGCGACGCCTGCGTGTAGAGGGTCTGGTTCAGGTCGGCGTCATCGGCGAACAGCACGTCCTTCAACGGCCGGGGCAGGTGGGCGTCCAACGCGGCGCTCGCCTCGTCGAACGCCGCCCGGAACACCGGCTGCGTCTCGTACAGCTCCGCACCCATGCGCGCACGCTGCGAACCCTGCCCGGTGAACAGCACCGCGAGACGGCCACCCTCCACCGCCCGACCCCGCACCACACCCGGAGCCTCCGCGCCCTCGGCGAGCGCGGCCAACGCGGCCGACCCGCCGAAAACGACCGCACGGTCCTCGAACACCGCCCGCGACGACACCAACGAAGCGCCCACATCCGCCGGCGACAGCCCGTCCACGGCCGCCAGCAGCCGCGCCGCCTGACCCTCCAGGGCCCGCGCACCACGACCCGACAGCACCCACGGCACCACACCCGGCACCGGCAGAACGTCCGCGCCCGGAGTCTCCTCGACAACCGGCGCCTGCTCCAGAATCACGTGCGCATTCGTCCCACTGATACCGAACGACGAGACCGCGCCACGACGCGGACGGCCCGCGTCCTCCCACACCCGTGCCTGGCTGAGCAGCTCGACGGCACCGCTCTCCCACTCCACATACGGCGACGCCTCGTCCGCGTGCAGCGTGCGCGGCAGCACCCCGTGCCGCATCGCCATCACCATCTTGATCACACCCGCGACACCCGCCGCCGCCTGCGTGTGCCCGATGTTCGACTTGACCGACCCCAGCCACAACGGCTGGTCGGCCGGCCGGTCCTGACCGTAGGTGGCCAGCAGCGCCTGCGCCTCGATCGGGTCACCCAGCCGCGTCCCCGTCCCGTGCGCCTCGACCACGTCCACGTCCGCCGGTGACAGGCGGGCGTTCGCCAGCGCCTGGCGGATCATGCGCTCCTGGGCGAGGCCGTTGGGCGCGGTGAGGCCGTTGGACGCGCCGTCCTGGTTGACGGCGGAGCCCCGGAAGACCGCGAGCACGGGGTGGCCGAGCCGCTGCGCGTCCGACAGCCGTTCGACGAGCAGCACGCCGACGCCCTCACCCCAGCCGGTGCCGTCGGCGTCGGCCGAGAACGCCTTGCAGCGGCCGTCCGCCGACAGGCCGCGCTGGCGGCTGAACTCCAGGAACATCCCGGGGCTCGACATCACGGTGACGCCACCGGCCACGGCGAGGGTGCACTCGCCCTGGCGCAGCGACTGCGCCGCCAGGTGCAGGGCGACCAGCGAGGACGAGCACGCCGTGTCCACCGTCACCGCCGGGCCCTCCAGCCCGAACGTGTAGGCGATGCGGCCGGATGCGATGCTCGTCGTGCTGCCGGTCAGCAGGAAGCCGCTGAGACCTTCGGGGGCCTGGTGCAGGGGCGGGCCGTAGTCGAGGGACGTGGCGCCGACGAAGACGCCGGTGCGGCTGCCGCGCACGGTGGCGGGGTCGATGCCGGCCCGCTCGAAGGCCTCCCAGGTGGTTTCCAGGAGCAGACGTTGCTGAGGGTCGCTGGCGGTTGCTTCGCGGGGGCTGATGCCGAAGAACTCGGCGTCGAACAGGTCGGCGTCGTGGAGGAACCCGCCGTGGCGGGCGTAGGTGGTGCCGATGCGCTGGGGATCGGGGTCGTAGAGGGCGTCCGTGTCCCAGCCCCGGTTGGTGGGGAAACCGGAGATGGCGTCGGTGCCGTCGGCCACCAGCTTCCACAGGTCCTCGGGGGAGGCCACGTCACCGGGGAAGCGGCAGGCCATGCCGACGATGGCGAGGGGCTCGTCCGCCGCGACCGGGCCGGTCGGGACCTCGGCGGCTGTCGACTGCCGGGCACCGGAGATCTCGGCCAGGAGGTAGGCGGCCACCGCGTTCGGCGTGGGGTGCGCGAAGGTCAGGGTGGTGGGAATCGAAAGGCCGGTCGCGGAGACGAGCCTGTTGCGGAACTCGACGGCTCCGAGTGAGTCGAAGCCGAGGGCGGTGAAGGGGCGGGTGCCGTCGACGGTCTCCGACGTGACGTGTCCGAGCACGATCGCCACGTTGGTGCGGACGAGTTCGAGGAGCGTTTGCTCCTGTTCGGCGGCCGGGAGTTGTGTGAGGCGGCTTGCGAACGTGTCCGCCGGTTCGGTCGTCTCGGGGGCGTCCTCCTCGCTGGGCAGGAACGTCGCCGGAATCGGCTGCGTCACACGGTTCTTGAGGTCAGGCCAGTAGCGCTCGCGCTGGAAGGCGTAGGTGGGCAGGTCGATGGTGCGGCCTGCGGCGAGGGTCGGGACCTGGTCCCATGCGACCGGGATGCCGGTGGTCCAGAGATGGGCGAGCGCCGCGAGGAACGTCTCGTCCTCGGCCTTGTCCTTGCGCAGTGCGGCGACCGCAACTACAGGCGTGTCGGTGAGTGTGGTGCGGGTCAGTGCGGTGAGGACGGGGTCAGGGCCGAGTTCGAGGTAGGCGGTGATGTCCTGTTCGGTGTGGAGGTGCTGGATGCCCTGGTGGAAGCGGACGGTGGCGCGGATGTGTCCGGCCCAGTAGGCGGGTGAGGTCAGCTCCTCGGTGGTGGCGAGGGTTCCGGTGACGTTGGAGAGCACGGGGATCGTGGGCGCGTTGAACGTCAGCCCGTCGATCTCCCGGGTGAACTCCTCCAGGACGCTGTCCATGTGGGGGGAGTGGAAGGCGTGGGAGACGCTGAGGCGGCGGGTGCGTCGGCCCAGGCCGTGGAAGTGTGCGGCGATCTCCTCGGCGAGGGTGGTGTCTCCGGAGATGACGATGGAGGTGGGGCCGTTGACGGCGGCGATGGACACCGCGTCCTTGAGGAGTGGCAGGACCTCGTCCTCGGTGGCCTCTACGGCGATCATCGCGCCATCCGCACGCGCGGCCTGCATCAGCCGGCCCCGCGCGGTCACCAGACGCGCCGCATCGCTCAGCGAGAGCACACCGGCGACGTGGGCGGCGGTGACCTCGCCGATCGAGTGCCCGCCGACCACGTGCGGCTTCACACCGTGGGCCTTCGCGAGGTGGAACAGGGCCGTTTCGACGGCGAACAGCGACGCCTGCGTGTAGAGGGTCTGGTTCAGGTCGGCGTCATCGGTGAACAGCACGTCCTTCAATGCTCGCGGCAGGAAGGCGTCCAACGCGGCGCTCGCCTCGTCGAACGCCGCCCGGAACACCGGCTGCGTCTCGTACAACTCCGCGCCCATCCGCGCGCGCTGCGATCCCTGCCCGGTGAACAGCACCGCGAGACGGCCACCCGCCACCGCACGACCCCGCACCACACCCGGAGCCTCCGCGCCCCCGGCCAGCGCCGCCAGCGCGGCCGACCCGCCCAGCACCACCGCACGGTCCTCGAACACCGCCCGCGACGACACCAGCGAGGCACCCACGTCCGACGCCGGCAGCCCGTCCACGGCCGTCAACAGCCGCGCCGCCTGACCCTCCACAGCCCGCGCGCCACGCCCCGACAGCACCCACGGCACCACACCCGGCACCGCCACCGCCGGAGCCTCCTCGACAGCCGGCGCCTCCGCCAGCACCACGTGGCAGTTCGTCCCGCCCATGCCGAACGAGCTGACACCGGCGACCAGCCGCTGCTCGGGCTCGGGCCAGCCGGAGAGCTCCTGCTGGACCGTCAGCCGCAACTCGTCCAGCGGGATGTCCGGGTTGGGGCTCTCGTAGTTCAGGCTGGCGGGCAGCTCGCGGTGGCCGATGCTCAGGACCGTCTTGATCAGGCCGACGATGCCCGCCGCGCCCTCCAGGTGGCCGACGTTCGTCTTGGCGGAGCCGACCCGCAGCGGCCGGTCCGCCTCGCGGGCGGATCCGAGGGCGGCGCCGAGGGCGCGTGCCTCCAGCGGGTCGCCGATCCTGGTGCCGGTGCCGTGCAGCTCGACGTACTGGACGGTCTCGGGGCGGATGCCGGCCTGCTCGTGGGCGAGCCGGATGACCTGCTCCTGGGCGCGGGCGCTCGGGACGGTCAGGCCGGGCGTGGTGCCGTCGTTGTTGACGGCGCCGCCCTGGATGACGCAGTGGATGCGGTCGCCGTCGGCGAGCGCGCGGGAGAGCGGCTTGAGGACGACGGCGCCGCCGCCCTCGCCGCGCACGTAGCCGTTGGCCCGCGCGTCGAAGGTGTAGCAGCGGCCGTCGGGGGAGAGGCCGCCGAACTTGGTGACGGCGACGGTGCTTTCGGGGATCAGGTTGAGGTTGACGCCGCCGGCGATGGCGAGCGTGGACTCGCCCTTGCGCAGGCTCTCGCAGGCCAGGTGCACGGCGACGAGCGCCGAGGACTGCGCGGAGTCGACGACCAGGCTGGGGCCGTGGACGCCGAGGAGGTAGGAGAGGCGGTTGGCGATGATGCCGCGCTCGACGCCGGTGAGGGAGTGCCGGGTGATGCCGGACGCGCCCTCGTGCTGCCGGAGCAGGGTGGCGTAGTCGTCCATGATGGCGCCGACGAAGACGCCGGTGCGGGTGCCGGCGATGCCGTCGGGCGCGATGCGCGCGTTCTCCAGGGCCTCCCAGCCCAGTTCCAGCATGAGCCGCTGCTGCGGGTCCATGGCGACGGCCTCCTTGGGCGAGATGCCGAAGAAGTCCGCGTCGAAGCCGTCGACCCGGTCGAGGTAGGCGCCGAGCGTGGTGACGGCCTTTCCCGGGGCGTCACGGTCGGGGTGGTAGAGCGCGTCCGCGTCCCAGCGCCCGGCGGGGGTCTCCGTGACGGCGTGCTCGCCGGTGCGCAGCAGCTGCCAGAAGGCGTCGGGGTCGGCGGCGCCGGGGAGCCGGCAGGCCAGGCCAATGACGGCGATGGCCTCGGTGGTCTGCGGCGCCGTCGACGCGGTGCCGGTCGGGGTGCGGTCAGTGCTCATGGTGCTGCTTACCTCTCGTCGTCATCAGCGCCCGTCGGCGTCGGCGCTCGTTCCTCGTCGGCGGGTCGTCACGTCCGGGGGCGGCGCGCCCGGGGTCGTCACGTCCGGGGTCGTGGTGCCCGGGTCGTTGTGCGTGGGCCCCGTGCGCGGTCGTCGGACGCGTCCGCCGACGTCGGCGCGGGCCGGCTCTCCGTGGCCGGCCCGCGCGCTGTCGGGGCGATCGGGTGATCAGGAGGCCGTCGACCTCCGGGCGGGGGCCAGGGCGTCGCCGAGACTCCCTCGCAGGAGGGCCAGGAGCTCCCCGGTGGACTGGCGGGTGAAGAAGTGGCCGCCGGGGAGCCGGTGGACCCGGAAGCCGGCCCGCGTGTGGTCGAGCCAGCGTTCCGGCTCCGCGCCCTGCATCAGCGGGTCGGAGCGCCCGGTGAAGACCTCGATCGGGAACGGGAGGCGGGGCAGGAAGCCGCGGTCGTGGCTGCGGCAGACCCGCAGGTCGTCGCGGACCGTGTCGAGCGCCGCGGTGAGCCACTCCGGGTAGGCGAGGATGCTCTCGGACATGCCGCCCAGGTCGAGCAGGACCCGGGTGAGCTCGTCGTCGGGCAGGTCCGGCAGCTCGCCGAGCGCCGGCGGGCGGTGCGGTGCGGGGTAGGCGCCGACGAGCAGGACCTCCGGGAGCGGGCCGCCGGTCCGGTGGAGCCGCCGGGCGAGGTTGTACGCGACCAGCGCGCCCATGCTGTGCCCGTAGAGGGCGAACGGCTGGTCGAGGACGCCGTCGAGCTCCGCGACGAGCTCGTCGATCAGCGGTTCCATCGTCCGGAACCGCGGTTCGCTGTTGCGGGTCTCCCGGCCCGGGAGCTGGACCGGCACCACCGCGACGTCGTCGCCGAGCCCCTGGTGCCAGCCGGCGTACGCGGAGGCGCCGCCGCCCGCGTGGTGGAAGCAGAGGAGACGGATCCGGGCGTGCCGGGCGGGTTCCCGGGCCAGGTAGCGCGAGCGCAGCGGGAGCGGGGTGCTCACGGCAGCGTCACCAGGTCGAAGACCCGCTGCAGGCTGGGGGCCTCCAGGAGGTCGGGCAGCGAGATGCGGCGTGCGGTCTCGCGCTCCAGGAGGACCACCAGGGACAGCATGTGCACCGAGTCCCAGCCCGGTACCCGGTCGAAGGGCAGCCCGACGTTCTCCGTCGTCACGTCGAGGCCGAGCTCGTCCTGGAGGAGGGTCACGAAGTCGTCGAGGGTGTTCAAGAGGGGTCTCCATGAGGGGCTCCGGCGCCGTCGAGGCGGCCGGACGGAAGGTCGGACGGGTGGTCGGACGGAAGGTCTGCCGGGTGGTCGGAGGAGTGCCCGGACGGGCCGGGCCGGCCGGGGATCTCGGCGTCCAGCAGGACGTGCGGCGGCGGCGCCGGGATCTCGGCGAGGTCGTGGCGGAACACCGCGGTGGTGCCGTCGTCCGAGACCTCGGTGAAGCCCACGAGCGGGTAGAGGCCGCGCACCTTGCCGTTCTTGGCGGTGCGCCGGTAGGTGCCGAGGACCTCCATGGCCCCGGTGGCCCTGAAGTGCCGGAGCAGGGCGCTCAGGCAGGCCTGCTCGATGCCCCGGGAGAACACCCGGCAGCTGAGCAGGAAGTTGTCGATCGTCGCCGTGCCGCCCTCCCGCCGGGCGAGGACCGCCCCGACCAGGCCGTTCTCGCCGAAGCGGTCGCGGGAGTGCACGGTCAGGACGAGCGCGGCGGGGTCGGCGCGCAGGGCCCGGACGTCGGACTGCTGGAGCCGCTCGGTGGTGAGGTTGAACTGGTTGGTCCGCTGGGTGATCTGCGCCAGCCGGGGGACGTCCCGCTCCTCGGCGGCGGCGAAGCGGACGGTCACGTCGAGCTCGCGCAGGTAGTCGTCCAGCGAGTCGAAGGTGTCCAGGAAGTCCTTGCGCTCCAGTTCCTCCCGGTAGGTGGTGGCCCGGGAGCGGTCCTCGGCGGTCAGCTCCAGGACGTCGAACCAGCCGTCGCGCAGCAGCTTCTCGATGTGCAGGGCCGGCTCGGTGTCCAGCCGGACGACGGCGACGCCCGGCAGCTCGCGCCGCACCAGCCCGCACTCGTACGGGCTGTCGTCCGCGAAGACGAAGGAGTCGACGCCGAGGTTGAGGTCGGCGGCCAGCTCCCCGAGGTTCTCGTGCTTGGGGCGCCAGTTGGCGACGACCCGCACGAAGTCGCCCTCGCGCAGCACCATCTGCGGGTGGGCGGCGAGGACCTCGCGGACCGGGTCGAGGTCGTTCTTGCTGACGGCGGCCAGCAGGACGCCCTGCGAGGTGACCTGCCGGACGGCCTTCTGGAAGGCCCGGAACGCCTCGCCCCGGTAGGTCTCCGCGACCTCGATGCCGTCGAAGCCGTCCTCGCCGAGGATCCCGCCCCAGACCGTCTCGTCCAGGTCGAGGACCAGGGCCTTCTTGGTGCGTCCGACCAGCGCGCGGGCCAGGTGCCCGATCTCGCGGGCGTAGCGGGCGAGCAGGGGCGAGGAGAGGTGCGCCTTGGTGTAGAGGCTCAGCCGCGGGTCGGCGACGGCGATGCCCTCGGCCACCAGCGGGTCCAGGTCCACCACCACGACCCCCGGCCGGCTCGCGCCGAGGCGCAGCAGGCGGGCGTTCGCCTCGCGCCACAGCGCCCCGGCCAGGGCGCGGGAGCGGTGGTCGACGAGCTGGGCGGTCAGGGCGCGGGGCAGCGGCAGGGTGTTGAGGACGAGGGTGCCGCGTCCGGTGGCGGTGAAGCGCTCGGCCAGCCGCTCGATCAGCCCGGTCTTCTCGGCGAGCACCCGCTCGACGTCCGCCGGGCCCCAGGGGGTCGGCAGCTCGTCGAGGACGATCCTCGGGTCGAGGACGCACAGGGCGAGGTCGGGCTCGGCCGCGTACAGGTCGCTGCCGGGGTCGGTCAGGTCGAACACGTAGCTGTCGAAGTCCGACACGGCCGCGTCCAGCAGGACGCCGTGCCGGGCCAGTTCGGCGGTCAGCGGCGGCACCAGGGCGGACAGCGTGCCGTGCCCGGTGACGGCGACGCGGAGGGCGGGGACACCCGGGTGGGCCTGGCGCACCTCGTCGGGGGCGAGCCGGGCCAGGTGGTTGCCGGCGCGCAGGAGGTCGGCGTCCGACAGGTCGGTGAGCAGCTCCCGGACCAGCGGATAGTCCTCGGCCAGCCGGCCGGCGCGCTGCAAGGTCCGGAACCGGTCCATCGGGTCCGACTGTCGGTCGGTGCCCTGTTGGTCGGTGCTCTCGGGGGCGGTGTCCGCAGCGGCGGTGCTGTCGGCGGCGGGCGCCTGGACGGGGTGGGAGGCGGTCGGCTGCGACATGGCGGATCAGACCTTCTCCAGCGCGAAGCCGGCCTTGATCCACTTGCTCGACTCGACGGCCACGCACAGCGCGCGGTCGCCGTCGGTCATCTGCGGCAGCGCCCGCTCCAGTTGGAGGAACGGCACCGCGTTGCCGGTGTTGGCGGTCTCACGGACGCAGGTGATCTCCTCGGCGCCCGGCATGCCCAGCTCCGCCACGATCCGGGCGGTCATCTTGCCGGACAGCTGCGGCGGCAGCAGGTAGTCGACGTCGGTGTCCTGCCAGCCGAGGTCCTCCAGGATCTCCTTGGCGATCTCGGCCGACATCGTCGGCACGGACTCCTCGATCGCCTTGTAGTCCTCGTTGACGGCCTGCTTGTCCGAGTGGCGGTCGGTGCGGCCGAACCACTCGACGCTCTGGCCGGGCGGCCGGTTCAGGCCGGTGAGCCGGGTGTAGATGCGCCGGATCGACGCGGTGCCGGGCACCGGGTCGGTGGTGAGGACGGCCGCGCCGGCGCCGTCCCCGAACAGCACGACGTTGACCAGCTCGGAGGGGTGGAGCGTGCGGAGGTCCAGCGTGACGTCCAGGTGCTTGGCACAGACGTCGCCGCCGAGGACCAGCACGTTCCGGTGCTCCCCGGTCAGCAGCATCTGCCGGCCGACCTCCAGCGCCTGGACGGCGCCGGAGCAGCCGGACTGGAGCTGGTAGGTCGGGACGTCGTTGATCCCGAGGCGGTCGGCGATCAGGTTGACGGTCGCGGGCATCAGCTGGTCGGGCGTCGCCGTGCCCAGCACGATGCCCGTGATGTCGCCCGGGCCGAGGCCGGCGGACTCCAGCGCGCGCCGGGCGGCGGTCTCGCCCAGCTCGGCGAGCGAGGAGCGGATCTCGCCGCTCTCCAGGTCGACGGCCAGATGACGCGTGTCGGTGCCGACGAACGCGTCGATCCATTGCTCCCACAATGCGTCCATCTGGAACCGGCGGGCGAGGGCGGCGTTGTCCAGAGCAGGGCCCGGGAGCGCTGTTCCTACCGACAGGATGCGGACGTCAGGGGTGTCCATCCTGGTCCTTTCCGAGTGAATCGAGCCTGGGATGAAGGCCGACGAGCAGCCTGTGGAACTCCTGGCCATGCTCGGAACCACCGCTAAAGCCGCTCTAACCCACTGCTTGGCCTTGTATCGGCTGCTCAGTCCGGGGGGCGGCCCGCTTTAGGGGCGGCAAAGGGCCCCGTTAGTCGGGTCGGCGAGTTTGCTGAAACGTGTGGCGTACGGCCGGGCGCCGGCCCCACGAATCGAAGGTGACGGCCCCGCGAGGAGAGGGTGGATAACGCATGTCGTCGAACGAGGACAAGCTCCGCGACTATCTCAAGCGGGTCACTGCGGATCTCCATGTGACACGGCAACGTGTCCAGCAATTGGAGAACGAGAATCAGCAGCCGATCGCGATCGTGGGTATGGCCTGCCGATACCCCGGAGATGTTCGCTCACCCGAGGAATTGTGGGACGCGGTGATCGGTGAAACCGATGCCATTTCCGCGTTTCCGGAAAATCGCGGATGGGATCTCGACGCCCTCTACCACCCCGACCCGGACCAGCAGGGCACGGTGTACTCGCGCGGCAGCGGATTCCTGCACGACGCCGATCTGTTCGACGCCGACTTCTTCGGCATCAGCCCGCGTGAGTCGCTCGCGACCGATCCGCAGCAGCGCCTGCTCCTGGAGACCGCCTGGGAGGCGTTCGAGCGGGCCGGCATCGACCCCGCCACCGTGCGCGGCAGCCGCACCGGCGTTTTCGCGGGCGTCATGTACAACGACTACAGCTCCCGCATGACCCGTATGCCCGACGGCCTCGAAGGCTACGTCGTCAGTGGCAGCGCCGGCAGCGTCGCCTCCGGCCGGGTGGCCTACACGTTCGGGCTGGAGGGCCCCGCGGTCACGGTGGACACGGCGTGCTCGTCCTCGCTGGTCGCCCTGCACCTGGCGGCGCAGTCGCTGCGGCAGGGCGAGTGCAACCTCGCCGTCGTCGGCGGCGCCACCGTGATGGCCTCGCCCAATGCCCTCCTGGAGTTCAGCCGCCAGCGCGGCCTCGCACCCGACGGCCGCTGCAAGGCCTTCGGCGCCGGTGCCGACGGCACCGCGCTGAGCGAGGGCGTCGGCGTGCTGCTCGTCGAGCGGCTCTCGGACGCGCAGCGGCTCGGCCACCCGGTGCTGGCGGTGGTCCGCGGTTCGGCGGTGAACCAGGACGGCAAGAGCAGCCAGATGACGGCGCCGAACGGTCCGTCGCAGGAGCGGGTGATCCGCCAGGCGCTGGCGAGCGCCGGTCTGTCGGCGGCGGATGTGGACGTGGTCGAGGCGCACGGGACGGGGACGCGGTTGGGTGACCCGATCGAGGCGCAGGCGCTGCTGGCCACCTATGGGCAGGGGCGTGAGGCGGACCGGCCGTTGTGGTTGGGGTCGGTCAAGTCGAACATCGGGCACACGCAGGCGGCGGCGGGTGTCGCGGGTGTGATCAAGATGGTGATGGCGATGCGGCACGGTGTGCTGCCGCGCACGCTGCACGCGGACGAGGCGTCGCCGTATGTGGAGTGGGAGAGCGGTGCGGTCGAGCTGCTCAGCCAGGCACGGGTGTGGGAGGACGCGGGCCGTCCGCGTCGTGGCGCGGTGTCGTCGTTCGGTATCAGTGGGACGAATGCGCACGTGATCCTGGAGCAGGCGCCCGTGGCCGAGGTTGCTCCGACTGTCGACGCCCCGGCGGTGCCGGGTGTGGTGCCGTGGGTGCTGTCGGGTCGTGGTGCGCGGGCTGTGGAGGGGCAGGCGGCGCGGTTGCTGGCGGCCGTGGACGGGCTGCCGGCGTCGGACGTGGGTGCCTCGCTGGTGTCGTCGCGGGCGGTGTTCGAGGACCGTGCGGTGGTGCTGGGCGGGTCGGCCGCGCTGGCGGCGCTGGCCGGGGGCGCGGAGGCTCCGGGTGTGGTGCGGGGTCGTGCGGTGGCGGGTGGCCGTCTCGCGGTGCTCTTCACCGGGCAGGGATCGCAGCGCGCGCGCATGGGTGCGGAGCTGTACGAGACGCAGCCGGTGTTCCGGGCGGCGTTCGACGAGGCGAGCGCCGCGTTGGACGCCCACCTGCCCCGGCCGTTGAAGGACGTGCTGTTCGCCGATGACGCCGACCTGAACCAGACCCTCTACACGCAGGCGTCGCTGTTCGCCGTCGAGACCGCCCTGTTCCGTCTCGCGGAGGCGCATGGTGTGGTGCCGCAGGTCGTCGGCGGGCACTCGATCGGCGAGGTCACCGCCGCCCACGTCGCCGGGGTCCTGTCCCTGAGCGATGCGGCGCGTCTGGTGACCGCGCGGGGCCGGCTGATGCAGGCCGCGCGCAGTGACGGTGCGATGATCGCCGTGGAGGCGACGGAGGACGAGGTCCTGCCGCTCCTCAAGGACGCGGTGTCCATCGCCGCCGTCAACGGCCCCACCTCCATCGTCATCTCCGGTGACGCCACCCTCGCCGAGGAGATCGCCGCACACTTCCACGGCCTGGGCCGACGCACCCGCCGCCTGAGTGTCTCCCACGCCTTCCACTCCCCCCACATGGACAGCGTCCTGGAGGAGTTCACCCGGGAGATCGACGGGCTGACGTTCAACGCGCCCACGATCCCCGTGCTCTCCAACGTCACCGGAACCCTCGCCACCACCGAGGAGCTGACCTCACCCGCCTACTGGGCCGGGCACATCCGCGCGACCGTCCGCTTCCACCAGGGCATCCAGCACCTCCACACCGAACAGGGCATCACCGCCTACCTCGAACTCGGCCCCGACCCCGTCCTCACCGCCCTCACCCGCACCACCCTCACCGACACCGACGCGGTTGCCGTCGCCGCACTGCGCAAGGACAAGGCCGAGGACGAGACCTTCCTCACCGCCCTCGCCCACCTCTGGACCACCGGCACCCCGGTGGCGTGGCAGCAGACCCCCGCGCTGTCGGGCGGCCGTCTTGTCGATCTGCCGACGTATGCCTTCCAGCGCAGTCGCTACTGGCTCGACGCGCCTGCCCCGACCGGAGATGCGTCGGGGTTGGGGCAGAGCATCACCTCGCACGCTCTGCTCGCGGCCGCCGTCGACCTCGCGGGCGAGGGCGGCGCGGTGTTCACCGGACGCCTCTCCCACGCCGCGCAGCCCTGGCTCGCTGAACACGCCGTCCTGGGCAGCGTCCTCCTGCCGGGCACGGCGTTCGTCGACCTCGCCATCGCGGCCGGCGACCACCTCGGCGCCGGACACCTCGAAGACCTCACCCTCCACGCGCCGTTGACCATCTCCGAGGGCGAGGGTGTCCACCTCCAGGTGACGGTGAGCCCGGACGAGAACCAGGGCTTCTCGCTCACGGTGCATTCCCGTTCGGAGGACGGTGAGGGTGTCTGGGTTCTTCATGCGACCGGTCTTCTGACCTCGGAGACCGCCAACCCCGTTGCCATCGAGGGTGCCTGGCCTCCGGTCGGCGCGGAGCTTATAGACCTGGACGGCCTCTACGACGGGCTCGCCGGGCGCGGCTACGCCTACGGCCCGCTGTTCCAGGGCCTCCACACCGCCTGGCGCCAGGACGGCGATCTGTTCGCGGAGATCACCCTTCCGCAGGACGACACCGACACCAGCGGCTTCGGCCTCCACCCGGCGCTGCTGGACGCCGCCCTCCACACCCTCCTGGTGGAGCAGGCGGACAACCAGGTGGTTCTGCCTTTCGCCTGGAGCGGCGTCACCCTGCACGCCACCGGCGCGACCGCGCTGCGTGTGCGCTGGCAGGCGACGGGTGAGAACACCTACGCCCTCACCGCCACCGACCCCGCTGGCACCCCCGTGATCGGTGTCGAGGCGCTGACCGTCCGGGAGATCACCCCGGACCAGCTCGCGACCACGCCCAACGACCTCTACCAACTCACCTGGACCCCCACCGGCAAGAGCGTCGAGCCCGCCGCCGACCACCCGGTCGTCCTCGGCAGTGAGACGTTCGGTCTGGACGCGCCGGTTCACGCCGAGTTGGACACGGTGCCCGCGCACGCGCACGTCCTGCTCACCGTCGAGCCGTCCACCGTGACCGGCCCGGCGCACACCCACGAGGTGCTGACCCGGACCCTCGCCACCCTCCAGGCCTGGCTCGCCCACCCCGACCACACCGACGGACACCTGACCCTCGTCACCCGCCACGCGGTCACCACCCACCCCGCCGACCCCGCCCCCGACCTCACCGCCGCCGCCATCTGGGGCCTCGCCCGCACCGCCCAGACCGAACACCCCCACCGCATCACCCTCATCGACCTCGACCACCACCCCCTCACCACCGAGGCCCTGGGCAGCGGACACCCCCAAACCGCCCACCGCAACAACACCCCCCACACCCCCCACCTCACCCCCGCCACCAACGACGGCACCACCAGCACCGCCCTAAACCCGGACGACACCGTCCTGATCACCGGTGCCACCGGCACTCTCGGCGGCCTCTTCGCCCGTCACCTCGTCACCGCGTACGGGGCCAAGCACCTGCTCCTCGTCAGCCGTCGTGGCGGGGACGCCCCCGGCGCCGCCGACCTCGCGGCCGAACTCACCGCCCTCGGCGCCGACATCACCTTCGCCGCCTGCGACCTGGCCGACCACGACGCGACCGCCGCGCTCCTCGCCGCCGTCCCGGCCGACCACCCACTCACCGCCGTCATCCACACCGCCGGCGTCCTCGCCGACACACTGATCGAAGGACTCACGCCCGAGCGGCTGGCGGACGTCCTGCGCCCCAAGGTCGACGCCGCCTGGAACCTGCACGAGCTCACCGAGCACCTGGACCTCTCCGCCTTCGTCCTCTTCTCCTCCATCACCGGCATCATCGGCAACGCCGGCCAAGCCAACTACGCCGCCGCGAACGCCTACCTCGATGCGCTCGCGATCCGTCGCCGTGCTGACAACCTCGCGGCGACCTCCTTGGCTTGGGGCCTCTGGGGTGGGGCCGGCAGTGGCATGGCGGAGGAGTTGTCGCAGGCCGACCTTGCCCGCATCGCCCGTTCCGGTATTGCGCCGTTGACGGTGGAGCAGGGCCTGGGCCTCTTCGATGTCGCGGTGGCGGGTGGGCGCTCGTCGGTGGTGCCGGTGCGCCTCGACCTGAGCACGATCGACGAGGCCAGTGCTCTGGTTCTTCGTGGTCTGGCGCCGGTGCGCCGTCGTCGGGCGGTGGCCGGTGGTGGGTCTGCGGGTGGGGGTTCGTTCGCGGATCGGCTGGTGGGTCTGGGTGAGGCGGAGCGTCGTCATGTCGTGCTGGAGATGGTGCGGTCGGCGGTCGCGGGTGTCCTGGGGTACTCGGGGGCGGAGGCTGTCGATCCCGAGCGGGCGTTCAAGGAGTTGGGTTTCGACTCGTTGATGGCGGTGGATCTGCGGAACCGTCTTCAGGGGGTGACGGGTCTGCGGTTGCCGGCGACGCTGGTGTTCGACTACCCGTCCTCGTCCGTGCTGACGGGCTTCCTCCTGGCGGAGGCGGGTGGTTCGGTGCCCGTGGCCGAACGGGCGGCTGTGGTGCCGTCGCGGTCGGACGGGGCCGAGGACCCGGTGGTGATCGTCGGGATGGCCTGCCGGTTCCCCGGCGGCGTGGACTCGCCCGAGGGGCTGTGGAACCTGGTCTCCGAGGGTGTCGACGCGATCTCCGGCTTCCCGACCGACCGCGGCTGGGACCTGGAGAGGCTCTACAGCCCAGACCCGGACACTCCCGGAACCTCGTACACGCGTGGGGGCGGGTTCCTGTACGAGGGGGACCGGTTCGATCCGGAGTTCTTCGGGATGAGTCCGCGTGAGGCGGTGGCGACGGATCCGCAGCAGCGTCTGCTGTTGGAGACGGCGTGGGAGGCCTTCGAGCGGGCGGGGATCGACCCGGCGAGTCTGCGGGGTTCGGACACCGGCGTGTTCGCCGGCGTGATGTACAACGACTACGGCTCGCGCATGCAGCAGGCCTCGGAAGGCTTCGACGGGTTCTTCGCCACGGGCACCGCCGGGAGCGTCGCCTCCGGCCGCGTGGCCTACACGTTCGGGTTGGAGGGCCCGGCCGTCTCGGTGGACACGGCGTGCTCGTCCTCGCTGGTCGCGCTGCACCTGGCGGCCCAGGCCCTGCGCCAGGGCGAGTGCAGCATGGCGCTCGCCGGTGGTGTCGCGCTGATGTCGACGCCGACCACCTTTGTGGAGTTCAGCCACCAGCGCGGTCTGGCGCCCGACGGCCGCTGCAAGCCCTTCTCGGCGGACGCCGACGGCACCGCGTGGGGCGAGGGCGCCGGCCTGGTCCTGCTGGAGCGGCTGTCGGACGCGCGGCGCAACGGTCACCCGGTGCTGGCGGTGGTACGTGGCAGTGCGGTGAACCAGGACGGCGCGTCGAACGGTCTGACGGCGCCGAACGGTCCGTCGCAGGAGCGGGTGATCCGTCAGGCGCTCGCGAATGCCCGGCTCACCACGGCGGACGTGGACGTGGTCGAGGCGCACGGGACGGGTACGCGGTTGGGTGACCCGATCGAGGCGCAGGCGCTGCTGGCCACGTACGGGCAGGGACGTGACGCCGACCAGCCGCTCTGGCTGGGCTCGATCAAGTCGAACATCGGCCACACGCAGGCCGCCGCCGGCGTCGCGGGCATCATCAAGATGGTGATGGCGATGCGGCACGGGGTGCTGCCGCAGACCCTCCACGCCGACGAGGCGTCGCCGCACGTGGAGTGGGAGACGGGCAGCGTCGAACTGCTCAGCCAGGCCCGCGCGTGGCAGGATGCCGGGCGTCCGCGCCGCAGCGCCGTCTCCTCCTTCGGTCTGAGCGGAACCAACGCCCACGTGATCCTGGAGCAGCCGCTCGCGCCGCAGGACGACCGGACGGACGCGGCCGAGGCCGGGACCCCTGAGGTCTCGGGTGTGGTGCCGTGGGTGCTGTCGGGTCGTGGTGCCAAAGCCGTCGAGGGGCAGGCGGCGCGGTTGCTGGCGGCGGTGGACGGCCTGTCGCCGGCCGACATCGGTGTGTCGCTGGTGTCGTCGCGGGCGGTGTTCGAGGACCGTGCGGTGGTGTTGGGCGGGTCGGCCGCGTTGGCCGCGCTCGCGGAGGGTGTTGAGGCGCCGAATGTGGTGCGTGGTCGGGCTGTTGCGGGTGGGCGGACGGTGTTCGTGTTCCCGGGGCAGGGTTCGCAGTGGGTGGGTATGGCGGTGGAGTTGCTGGACTCCTCCGAGGTGTTCGCGGCGCGGATCGGGGAGTGCGGGCGGGCGCTGTCGCCGTTCGTGGACTGGTCGCTGGTCGATGTGCTGCGGGGGGTGGAGGGGTCGCCGTCGTTGGAGCGGGTGGATGTGGTCCAGCCGGTGTTGTGGGCGGTGATGGTGTCCCTGGCGGAGGTGTGGCGCTCGCTGGGCGTTGTGCCGGATGCCGTCGTGGGCCATTCGCAGGGGGAGATCGCGGCTGCCTGCGTGGCGGGTGGTCTGTCGCTGGCGGATGGTGCGCGGGTGGTGGCGTTGCGCTCGCGGGCGTTGACGCGGCTGGCCGGCACGGGCGGGATGGTGTCGGTTCCGCTGGGCGCGGAGGCGGTGCGTGAGCGCTTGGCCGGCGTGTCGGGTGTGAGCGTTGCGGCGGTCAACGGCGCCGCGTCGACCGTGGTCGCGGGCGAGGTGGGCGCGCTGGACGCGTTCTTCGCCGCCGCGGAGGCGGACGGGGTGCGGGTGCGCCGGATCCCGGTGGACTACGCCTCGCACTCGGCGCAGGTGGAGCTGATCGAGGACGAGCTCGCCGAGCTGCTGGCGCCGGTGGTGCCGCGTTCGGGCGAGGTGGCGTTCTACTCGACGGTGACCGGCGGGCGGATCGACACGGCGCTGCTGGACGCGGGCTACTGGTACCGCAACCTGCGGCAGACGGTCCGGTTCGAGGAGGTCACGCGGCTGTTGCTGGCGGACGGCTTCCGGCTGTTCGTCGAGTCGAGCGCGCATCCGGTGCTGGTGGTCGGCGTGCAGGAGAGTGTCGAAGCCTCGGGCGAGCGCGCGACGGTGGTCGGCACGCTGCGGCGTCAGGACGGCGGCTGGCCGCGCCTGACGGACTCCCTCGCCCAGGCCTGGGTGGCCGGAGCCCCGGTCACCTGGAACCAGATCCCCGCCCTCGCCGCAGGCCGCACCGTGGACCTGCCGACCTACGCCTTCCAGCGCGACCGCTACTGGCTGGAAGCGCCCGCCGTCACCGGCGACGCTTCGGGCCTTGGCCTGCGTGTGGCAAGTCACGAGCTGCTGGGTGCGACCGTCGACCTCGCGGGCGAGGGAGGCGCGGTGTTCACCGGACGCCTCTCCCGTACCGCGCAGCCCTGGCTCGCCGAACACGCCGTCCTGGGCAGCGTCCTCCTCCCCGGCACGGCGTTCGTCGACCTCGCCATCGCCGCCGGCGACCACCTCGGCGCCGGACACCTCGAAGACCTCACCCTCCACGCACCGCTGACCATCGCCGAGGGGGAGGGCGTCCACCTCCAGGTGACGGTGAGCCCGGACGACAACGAGGGCTTCGCACTCGCGGTCCACTCCCGCCCGGAGAACGCCGAGGGCATCTGGACCCGCCACGCCAGTGGCCGCCTGACCTCGGAGGCCGCCAACCCCGTTGCCATCGGGGGCGTTTGGCCCCCATCGGGCGCGAAGCGGATCGACCTGGACGGCCTCTACGACGGGCTCGCCGGGCGCGGCTACGAGTACGGCCCGCTGTTCCAGGGCCTCCACACCGCCTGGCGCCAGGACGGCGACCTGTTCGCGGAGATCGCGCTTCCGCAGGACGACACCGACACCAGTGGCTTCGGTCTCCACCCGGCGCTGCTGGACGCCGCCCTCCACACGCTGCTGGTCGAGCAGGCCGAGGACCGTGTGGTGCTGCCGTTCGCCTGGAGCGGTGTCACCCTGCACGCCACCGGCGCCACCGCCCTACGCGTCCACTGGCAGGCCACCGGCGACAACACCTACGCCCTCACCGCCACCGACCCCGCCGGCACCCCCGTCATCACCATCGACACGCTCACCGTCCGCGCGATCACCCCGGACCAACTCGCCACCACTCCCACCACCAACGACCTCTACCAGCTCACCTGGACCCCCGCCCCCGCATCCCGGACGGACACCACCGACCACCCGGTCGTCCTCGGCAGCGAGACGTTCGGCCTCGACGCACCCCTTCACACCGACCTCGACACCGTGCCCCCGCACGCCCACGTCGTCCTCACCGTCGAACCCTCCACCACCACCGACCCCGCCCACACCCACGAGGTGCTGACCCGCACCCTCACCACCCTCCAGACCTGGCTCACCCACCCCGACCACACCGACGGACACCTGACCCTCGTCACCCGCCACGCGGTCACGACCCACCCCGCCGACCCCGCCCCCGACCTCACCGCCGCCGCCATCTGGGGCCTCGCCCGCACCGCCCAGACCGAACACCCCCACCGCATCACCCTCATCGACCTCGACCACCACCCCCTCACCACCGACACCCTCAGCAGCGGACACCCCCAAACCGCCCACCGCGACAACACCCCCCACACCCCCCACCTCACCCCCGTCACCGACCAGGGAATCCTGGCCGTGCCCGAGGGGCCGGAGCCGTGGAGCCTCGACATGGAGGTCAGGGGTTCGCTCGACAGCATCTCGCTCAACTCCTTCCCGGAGGCGCTGAGTCCGCTGCGTCCGGGGCAGGTGCGGATCTCGGTGCGCGCGGCGGGCCTGAACTTCCGGGACGTCCTGGTCGCGCTGGGCATGGTGCCCGACGACGGCCGGGCGAAGGCCGGCGAGGTCGCGGGTGTGGTCACGGAGGTCGCGCCGGACGTCACCGGGTTCGCGCCGGGTGACCGGGTCATGGGCCTGCTGAGCACCGTGCTCGGGCCCGTCGCGGTGACCGACCACCGCTGGATCACGCACATGCCGACCGGCTGGTCGTTCGCGCAGGCCGCCGCCGCGCCGGTGGTCTACCTGACCGCGTACTACGGCCTGGTGGACCTGGCCGACGTCCAGCGCGGCGAGTCTCTGCTGCTGCACGCCGCGACCGGCGGCGTGGGCCTGGCGACGCTCGAACTGGCCCGCCACTGGGGGCTGGAGGTCTTCGCGACGGCGAGCCGGGGCAAGTGGGGGACGCTCCGCGAGGCGGGGATCCCCGACGACCACATCGCGTCCTCGCGCAGCCTGGACTTCGAGGAGGAGTTCCGTTCGGTCCTCGGCGACCGGGGGGTGGACGTCGTTCTCAACTCCCTTGCGCACGAGTACGTCGACGCCTCGCTGCGGCTCCAGCGCAGGGGCGGGCGCTTCCTGGAGATGGGCAAGGTCGACAAGCGCGACCCCGCGCGGATCGCCGAGCAGTACGACGGTGTGGCCTACCGGGTCTACGACCTGCTCGACGCCGGACCGGAGCGGGTGCAGCAGATGCTGCGCGAGCTGCGGGAGCTGTTCGAGAGCGGCGTCCTCCGGCCGCTGCCGGTGACCACGTGGGACGTCCGGCAGGCGCCCGACGCCATCCGGTACTTCAGCCAGGCCCGGCACATCGGCAAGCTGGTGCTCGTCCTCCCGCAGCCGGTGCCGCCCGAGGGGACGGTCCTGATCACCGGGGCGACCGGCGTGCTCGGCGGCCTGGTGGCCCGCCACCTGGTGACCGACCACGGTGTCCGGCGCCTGCTGCTGACCAGCCGGAGCGGCCTCGGGGCGCACGGGGCTGCCGAACTGGTCGCCGAACTGGAGGAGTTGGGGGCCGAGGTCGAGGTCGCGGCCTGTGACGTCGCGGACCGCGAGGCGGTTGCCGGGCTGCTGGCCGGTGTTCCCGTCGAGCACCCCCTCACCGCCGTCGTCCACACGGCGGGCGTCCTCGCGGACGGCGTCCTCGACGCCCTGACCCCGAAGGACCTGGAGACCGTGCTCCGGCCCAAGGTGGACGCGGCGTGGAACCTCCACGAGCTCACCAAGGAGCTGGATCTGTCGGCGTTCGTCCTGTTCTCCTCCGCGGCGGGCACGCTCGGGACGGCCGGGCAGGCCAACTACGCCGCCGCCAACGCCTACCTGGACGCGCTGGCCCGGCACCGCCGGACCCTCGGACTGCCGGCGCACTCGCTGGCCTGGGGCCTGTGGGCGCAGACGAGCAGCATGACGGCCCACATGGGCGAGGCCGACCTGGCCCGGATGAAGCGCACGGGCGTGCACGCCATCACCTCCGAGCAGGGCATGGCGCTGTTCGACGCGGCCCGGGGGTCGGTCGAGCCGGTCGTCGTCCCGATCCGGATCGACGTGGCGGCGATGCGCGCCACCACGGCACCGGAGGACGTCCCGGACGTCCTGCGGAGCCTGGTCCACACCACCGCCACCCGGCGCAGCGTCAGCACGGCCCGGGCCGCCGGCGCGACCGGCGTCCCGTTCAAGGACACCCTGGCCGGGCTGTCGGGCGAGGAGCAGCGCAAGACCGTGCTCGGCCTGGTCAGGGCGCAGGCCGCCGCCGTGCTCGGCCACACCGACGCCGGCCGGCTGGACGAGGAGCGGGCGTTCAAGGAGCTCGGCTTCGACTCACTGACCGCGGTGGAGCTCCGCAACCGCCTCGGATCGGCCACCGGTCTGAAGCTGTCCGCGACGCTGGTCTTCGACCACCCGACCCCCGGCGCGCTCGCCGACCACCTGCTGGACGCCCTCGCCCCCGAGGCGGCGGACCTCTCCCGGAGCGTGATCGCCCAGTTGGACGGGATCGACGCCGCCCTCGGCTCCATCGCAGGTGACGACGACGCCCAGACGAGGATCGTCACCAGGCTCCAGGCCCTGCTGTGGAAGTGGTCCGAGACCTCCGACGCGGACACCGCGGAGGACGACGACCTGGACTCGGCCACCGACGACGAGCTCTTCGATGCACTCGACAATGAGATCGGAAACTTCTGATGGCGACGAATGAAGAAAAGCTCCGCGACTATCTCAAGCGCGCCACCGCGGACCTGCGCCAGGCCAACCGGCGCCTCCGCGACCTGGAGGCGAAGGATCAGGAGCCGATCGCGATCGTCGGGATGAGCTGCCGCTACCCGGGGGACGTCGAGTCGCCCGAACAGCTGTGGCGGCTGGTGGCCGAGGGCGCCGACGCGATCTCCGACTTCCCCACCGACCGGGGCTGGGACCTGGAGAAGCTCTTCGACCCGGACCCGCAGACCCCCGGGACGTCGTACACCCGCAGGGGCGGTTTCCTGGAGCGGGCCGGTGACTTCGACGCCGAGTTCTTCGGCATCAGCCCGCGCGAGGCGGCGACCGCCGATCCGCAGCAGCGCCTGCTGCTGGAGACCTCGTGGGAGGTCTTCGAGCGGGCCGGCATCGACCCCGCCGCCGTTCGGGGCAGTGACACCGGCGTCTTCGTCGGCGTCATCGCCCAGGACTACGCGTCGCGGGCGGACGAGGTCCCGGACGAGTACGAGGGCTACCTGCTGACCGGCAGCACGACGAGCATCGCCTCCGGCCGCATCGCCTACACGTTCGGGCTGGAGGGCCCGGCGGTGACGGTGGACACGGCGTGCTCGTCCTCGCTGGTCGCCCTGCACCTGGCCGTGCAGGCGCTGCGCCGTGGCGAGTGCGGCATGGCCCTGGCCGGCGGCGTCACCGTGATGGCCGCGCCGACCCTGTTCACCGAGTTCAGCCGTCAGCGCGGCCTGTCGGTGGACGGCCGCTGCCGCTCCTTCTCGGCCGACGCCGACGGTACGGGGTTCGCCGAGGGCGTCGGTGTGCTGCTCGTCGAGCGGCTGTCGGACGCGCAGCGGCTGGGGCACCCGGTGCTGGCGGTGGTGCGCGGCAGTGCGGTGAACCAGGACGGTGCGTCGAACGGCCTGACCGCGCCGAACGGTCCGTCGCAGGAACGCGTCATCCGGCAGGCACTGGCGAACGCCCGTCTCACCACGGCGGACGTGGACGTGGTCGAGGCGCACGGGACCGGGACGCGGTTGGGTGACCCGATCGAGGCGCAGGCCCTGCTGGCCACCTACGGGCAGGACCGTCCGGCGGACCAGCCGCTCCGGCTCGGCTCGATCAAGTCGAACATCGGCCACACGCAGGCGGCGGCCGGCGTCGCGGGCATCATCAAGATGGTGATGGCGATGCGGCACGGTGTGCTGCCGCAGACCCTTCACGCCGACGAGGCCTCCCCGCACGTCGAGTGGGAGGCCGGGAGCGTCGAACTGCTCACCGAGGCCCAGGACTGGCACGACGCCGGGCGCCCGCGCCGGGCGGGTGTGTCGTCGTTCGGCGTGAGCGGGACGAACGCGCACGTGATCCTTGAGCAGGCGCCGGTTGTCGAGGAGGCTCCGGGCGCGGACGTTCTGCCGGTGCCGGGTGTGGTGCCGTGGGTGCTGTCGGGTCGTGGTGCGCGGGCTGTGGAGGGTCAGGCGGCGCGGTTGCTGACGGCTGTGGACGGCTTGTCTCCCGCTGATGTCGGTGTGTCGTTGGTGTCGTCGCGGGCGGTGTTCGAGGACCGTGCGGTGGTGCTGGGCGGGTCGGCCGCGCTCGCCGCGCTCGCCGCGCTCGCCGAGGGCGCGGAGGCTCCGGGTGTGGTGCGGGGCCGCGCTGTCGCGGGTGGCCGTCTTGCCGTGCTCTTCACCGGCCAGGGCTCGCAGCGTGCGCGCATGGGTGCGGAGCTGTACGAAACCCAGCCCGTCTTCCGGGCGGCGTTCGACGAGGCGAGCGCCGCGTTGGACGCTTTCCTGCCCCGGCCGTTGAAGGACGTGCTGTTCGCCGATGACGCCGACCTGAACCAGACCCTCTACACGCAGGCGGCGCTGTTCGCCGTCGAGACCGCCCTGTTCCGTCTCGCGGAGGCGCATGGCGTGGTGCCACACGTGGTCGGCGGGCACTCGATCGGCGAGGTCACGGCCGCCCACGTCGCCGGGGTGCTCTCGCTGAGCGATGCGGCGCGTCTGGTGACCGCGCGGGGCCGGCTGATGCAGGCCGCGCGTGCGGATGGCGCGATGATCGCCGTGGAGGCCACCGAGGACGAGGTCCTGCCGCTCCTCAAGGACGCGGTGTCCATCGCCGCCGTCAACGGCCCCACCTCCATCGTCATCTCCGGAGACGCCACCCTCGCCGAGGAGATCGCCGCACACTTCCACGGCCTGGGCCGACGCACCCGCCGCCTGAGTGTCTCCCACGCCTTCCACTCGCCCCACATGGACAGCGTCCTGGAGGAGTTCACCCAGGAGATCGCCGGGCTGACGTTCAACGCGCCCACGATCCCGGTGCTCTCCAACGTCACCGGAACCCTCGCCACCACCGAGCAACTGACGTCGCCCGCCTACTGGGCCGCACACATCCGCGGCACGGTCCGCTTCCACCAGGGCGTCCAGCACCTCCACGCCGACCAGGGCATCACCGCGTTCCTGGAACTGGGCCCCGACCCCGTCCTTACCGCACTGACCCGCACCACCCTCGCGGAGACCGACACGGTCGCGGTCGCGGCCCTGCGCAAGGACAAGGCCGAGGACGAGACCTTCCTCACCGCCCTCGCCCATCTCTGGACCACCGGCACCCCCATCACCTGGGAGAAGGTCTCAACTCTTGTCGGCGGCCGCACGGTTGAGCTGCCGACGTACGCCTTCCAGCGCGACCGCTACTGGCTGGAGGCACCCGCCGTCACCGGCGACGCCTCCGGCCTCGGCCTGCGTGTGGCCGGTCACGAGCTGCTGGGCGCGACCGTCGATCTCGCCGGTGACGGCGGCGCCGTCTTCACCGGACGTCTCTCCCTCACCGCGCAGCCCTGGCTCGCCGACCACACCGTCCTGGGCAGCGTCCTCCTGCCGGGCACGGCGTTCGTCGACCTCGCCATCGCGGCCGGCGACCACCTCGGCGCCGGACACCTCGAAGACCTCACCCTCCACGCACCGCTGACCGTCGGAGAGGGCGTCCACCTCCAGATCACCCTCACCCCCGACGACAACGACGGCTTCACGCTCGCGGTCCACTCCCGCGCCGAGAACGGCGAAGGCCTCTGGACCCGCCACGCCAGTGGCCGTCTGACCTCGGACGTCACCGAGCCCGCAGCGGCGCACGCTGTCTGGCCTCCGGCCGGTGCCGAGCGGATCGACCTGGACGGCCTCTACGACCGCCTCGCCGACCGCGGCTACGCCTACGGCCCGCTCTTCCAGGGCCTCCACACCGCCTGGCGCCAGGACGGCGACCTGTTCGCGGAGATCACCCTTCCGCAGGACGACACCGACACCGCTGCCTTCGGTCTTCACCCGGCCCTGCTCGACGCCGCCCTGCACACCCTCCTCTTCACCGAGGAGGACCCCGCCTCCGCGCAGGGCGGAGCCAAGCCGCCCGTCCTGCTGCCGTTCGCGTGGAGCGGTGTCACCCTGCACGCGACCGGCGCCACCGCCCTGCGCGTCCACTGGCAGGCCACCGGCGAGAACACCTACGCCCTCACCGCCACCGACCCCGCCGGCACCCCCGTCGTCACCATCGACGCCCTGACCCTCCTGCCCACGACCACCGCCCACCTCACCACCCCCACCACCAACGACCTCTACCAGCTCACCTGGACCCCGGTCCCCGCATCCCGGGCGGACACCACCGACCACCCGGTCGTCCTTGGCAGCGAGACATTCGGCCTCGACGCACCCCTTCACACTGACCTCGACACCGTGCCCCCGCACGCCCACGTTGTCCTCACCATCGAACCCTCCACCACCACCGACCCTGCCCACACCCACGAGGTGCTGACCCGCACCCTTGCCACCCTCCAGGCCTGGCTCGCCCACCCCGACCACACCGACGGACACCTGACCCTCGTCACCCGCCACGCCGTCACCACCCACCCCACCGACCCGGCACCGGACCTCACCGGCGCCGCCGTCTGGGGCCTCGCCCGCACCGCCCAGACCGAACACCCCCAGCGAATCTCACTCCTCGACCTGGACCACCACCCCCTCACCACCGACACCCTCAGCAGCGGACACCCCCAGACCGCCCACCGCGACAACACCCCCCACACCCCCCACCTCACCCCCGTCACCAGCGACACCGCCTTCCTGGCGCCGCCGCAGGACACCCCGGTGTGGCGCATCGACGTCGCGAGCGCGGGGACGCTGGACGGCCTGGCCCTCGTCGCGAACCCGGAGGCCGCCCAGCCGTTGGAGGCCGGACAGATCAGGCTGTCCGTGCGCGCGGCGGGGCTCAACTTCCGTGATGTGTTGATCGCGCTGGGGATGTACCCGGGCGAGGCGCGGATCGGCAGCGAGGGCGCCGGCGTGGTGCTGGAGGTCGCGCCCGACGTGACCGACCTGAAGCCGGGTGACCGTGTCATGGGCCTGCTCTCGGGCGGCGTGGGACCGGTCTCGGTGACGGACCGCCTGCTGGTGACGCCGATCCCGGAGGGCTGGTCGTACGCCCAGGCGACGGCGACCCCGATCGTGTTCCTGACGGCGTACTACGCGCTGCGCGACCTGGCCGCGGCCGAGGCGGGGGAGACCCTGCTGGTGCACGCCGCCGCCGGTGGTGTCGGCATGGCCGCCGTGCAGCTGGCGCGGCACCTCGGGGTCGAGGTGTTCGGCACGGCGAGCCTCGGCAAGTGGGACACGCTGCGGTCACTGGGCTTCTCCGATGACCGGCTGGCCGACTCCCGCACGCTGGAGTTCGAGGAGCGCATCCTCGCTGCCACCGACGGTCGCGGCGTCGACATCGTCCTGGACTCCCTGGCCCGGGAGTTCGTCGACGCCTCGCTGCGGCTGCTGCCGCGCGGCGGGCGGTTCCTGGAGATGGGCAAGACCGACATCCGGGATCCGGAGGTCGTCGCGGCCGACCACACGGGCGTCGCCTATCAGGCCTTCGACCTGATGGAGGCCGGGAACGCGCGCATCCAGCAGATGCTGCGCGAACTGGTGGCGCTGTTCGAGAGCGGCGCGCTGCGTCCGCTTCCCGTCACCGAGTGGGACGTCCGCCGCTCGCCGGAGGCCTTCCGCTTCCTCGGACAGGCCCGCCACGTCGGCAAGGTCGTCCTCACCGTGCCGGCCGCCCTCGACCCGGACGGCACCGTCCTGATCACCGGTGCCACCGGCACGCTCGGCGGTCTCTTCGCCCGTCACCTCGTCACCGCGTACGGGGCCAAGCACCTGCTGCTGGTCAGCCGCCGTGGAGCCGACGCCCTCGGCGCCGCCGACCTCGCGGCCGAACTCACCGCCCTGGGCGCCGACATCACCTTCGCCGCCTGCGACCTGGCCGACCACGACGCGACGGCCGACCTGCTGGCCGCCGTCCCGGCCGACCACCCACTCACCGCCGTCATCCACACCGCCGGCGTCCTCGCCGACACGTTGATCGAAGGGCTCACGCCCGAGCGGCTGGCAGACGTCCTGCGGCCCAAGGTCGACGCCGCCTGGAACCTGCACGAACTCACCGAGCACCTGGACCTGTCCGCGTTCGTCGTCTTCTCCTCGATCGCGGGTGTGCTGGGCAACGCCGGCCAGGCGAACTACGCCGCCGCGAACGCCTACCTCGACGCCCTCGCCGACCACCGCCGTGCTCACCACCTCCCCGCCACCTCCCTCGCCTGGGGCCTCTGGGGCGGCGACAGCAGCGGTATGGCCGACGAACTGTCCCAGGCCGACCTCGCCCGCATCGCCCGCTCCGGCATCACGCCGCTGACGGTGGAGCAGGGTTTGGGCCTCTTCGATGTCGCGGTGGCGGGCGGGCGCTCGTCGGTGGTGCCGGTTCGCCTCGACCTGAGCACGATCGACGAGGCCAGTGCTCTGGTTCTTCGTGGTCTGGCGCCGGTGCGTCGTCGTCGGGCGGTGGCTGGTGGTGGATCCTCGGGTGGGGGTTCGTTCGCGGATCGGCTGGTGGGTCTGGGTGAGGCGGAGCGTCGTCATGTCGTGCTGGAGACGGTGCGGTCGGCGGTCGCGGGTGTGCTGGGGTACTCGGGGGCGGAGGCTGTTGATCCGGAGCGGGCGTTCAAGGAGCTGGGTTTCGACTCGTTGATGGCGGTGGATCTGCGGAACCGTCTTCAGGGGGTGACGGGTCTGCGGTTGCCGGCGACGCTGGTGTTCGACTACCCGTCGTCCTCGCTGCTGGCGGGCTTCCTGCTGACGGAGGCGTCCGGTGTCGAGCGGTCGGGTGCGGTCGTGGCGGCGGTGCCGTCCCGTTCGGACGGGGCCGAGGACCCGGTGGTGATCGTCGGGATGGCCTGCCGGTTCCCGGGCGGCGTGGACTCGCCCGAGGGGCTGTGGAACCTGGTCTCCGAAGGTGTCGACGCGATCTCCGGCTTCCCGACCGACCGTGGCTGGGACCTGGAGAAGCTGTACAACCCGGATCCCACCCACGCGGGGACGTCGTACACACGTGAGGGCGGTTTCCTCTACGAGGCGGACCGGTTCGATCCGGAGTTCTTCGGGATGAGTCCGCGTGAGGCGGTGGCGACCGACCCGCAGCAGCGTCTGCTGCTGGAGACGGCGTGGGAGGCCTTCGAGCGGGCGGGGATCGACCCGGCGAGTCTGCGGGGTTCGGACACCGGCGTGTTCGCCGGCGTGATCTCCGGGGACTACGCCTCCCGGCTGGGCCGGATCCCGGGCGAGTTCGAGGGCTACCTGTCCACCGGTACGACCACCAGCGTGGCGTCCGGCCGTATCGCCTACACCTTCGGGCTCGAAGGCCCGGCGGTGACGGTGGACACGGCGTGCTCGTCCTCGCTGGTCGCCCTGCACCTGGCGGCGCAGTCGCTGCGCCAGGGCGAGTGCGACCTCGCCGTCGTCGGTGGCGCCACCATCAACTCCGGTCCGACCAGCTTCATCGAGTTCAGCCGTCAGCGTGCGCTCTCCACGGACGGCCGCTGCAAGGCCTTCTCGGCCTCGGCGGACGGGACGGGTTGGGGCGAGGGCGTCGGCATCGTGCTCGTCGAGCGGCTGTCGGACGCGCGGCGCAACGGTCACCCGGTGCTCGCGGTGGTCCGTGGCAGTGCGGTGAACCAGGACGGCGCGTCCAACGGCCTGGCCGCGCCGAACGGTCCGTCGCAGGAGCGGGTGATCCGTCAGGCGCTCGCGAACGCCGGCCTCACCACGTCCGACGTGGACGTGGTCGAGGCGCACGGAACCGGTACCCGCCTGGGTGACCCGATCGAGGCGCAGGCGCTCCTCGCCACCTACGGCCAGGGACACGAGACGGACCAGCCGCTGTGGCTGGGCTCGATCAAGTCGAACATCGGCCACACACTGGCCGCCGCCGGTGTCGCGGGCATCATCAAGATGGTGATGGCCATGCGCAACGGCGTCATGCCCCGCACCCTGCACGTCACGGAGCCCAGCCCGCACGTGGAGTGGGACTCGGGCGCGGTCGAACTGCTCACGGACACGCGTGAGTGGGACGACGCCGGGCGTCCGCGCCGAAGTGCCGTCTCGTCGTTCGGTATCAGTGGGACGAACGCGCACGTGATCCTGGAGCAGGCCCCCGTGGCCGAGGAGGCTCCGACCGTCGACGCCCCGGCCGTGCCGGGTGTGGTGCCGTGGGTGTTGTCGGGTCGTGGCGCGCGGGCCCTGGAGGGTCAGGCGGCGCGGTTGCTGACGGTCGTGGACGGCCTGTCTCCCGTCGACATCGGTGTGTCGTTGGTGTCGTCGCGGGCGGTGTTCGAGGACCGTGCGGTGGTGTTGGGCGGGTCGGCCGCGTTGGCCGCGCTCGCGGAGGGTGTTGAGGCGCCGAATGTGGTGCGTGGTCGGGCTGTTGCGGGTGGGCGGACGGTGTTCGTGTTCCCGGGGCAGGGTTCGCAGTGGGTGGGCATGGCGGTGGAGTTGTTGGACTCCTCCGAGGTGTTCGCGGCGCGGATCGGCGAGTGCGGGCGGGCGTTGTCGGAGTTCGTGGACTGGTCGCTGGTCGATGTGCTGCGGGGTGTGGAAGGCACGCCGTCGTTGGAGCGGGTGGATGTGGTCCAGCCGGTGTTGTGGGCGGTGATGGTGTCCCTGGCGGAGGTGTGGCGCTCGCTGGGCGTTGTGCCGGATGCCGTCGTGGGGCACTCGCAGGGGGAGATCGCGGCTGCCTGCGTGGCGGGTGGTCTGTCGCTGGCGGATGGTGCGCGGGTGGTGGCGTTGCGCTCGCGGGCGTTGACGCGGCTGGCCGGGACGGGCGGGATGGTGTCGGTTCCGCTGGGCGCGGAGTTGGTGCGCGAGCGCTTGGCCGGCGTGTCGGGTGTGAGTGTCGCGGCGGTCAACGGCGCCGCGTCGACCGTGGTCGCGGGCGAGGTGGGCGCACTGGACGCGTTCTTCGCCGCCGCGGAGGCGGACGGGGTGCGGGTACGCCGGATCCCGGTGGACTACGCCTCGCACTCGGCGCAGGTGGAGCTGATCGAGGACGAGCTCGCCGAGCTGCTGGCGCCGGTGGCGCCGCGCTCGGGCGAGGTGGCGTTCTACTCGACGGTGACCGGCGGGCGGATCGACACCGCGCTGCTGGACGCCGGCTACTGGTACCGCAACCTGCGCCAGACGGTGCGTTTCGAGGAGGTCACGCGGCTGCTGCTGGCGGACGGCTTCCGGCTGTTCGTCGAGTCGAGCGCGCATCCGGTGCTGGTGGTCGGCGTGCAGGAGAGTGTCGAAGCCTCGGGCGAGCGCGCGACGGTGATCGGGACGCTGCGGCGTCAGGACGGCGGCTGGCCGCGCCTGACGGACTCCCTCGCCCAGGCCTGGGTGGCCGGAGCCCCGGTCACCTGGAACCAAATCCCCGCCCTCGCCGCAGGCCGCACCGTCGACCTGCCGACCTACGCCTTCCAGCGCGAGCGCTACTGGCTGGAGGCACCGGCTCTCGTGGGTGACGCGTCGGGGTTGGGGCAGAGCATCACCTCGCACGCTCTGCTCGCGGCCGCCGTCGACCTCGCGGGCGAGGGAGGCGCGGTGTTCACCGGACGCCTCTCCCACGCCGCGCAGCCCTGGCTCGCCGAACACGCCGTCCTGGGCAGCGTCCTCCTCCCGGGCACCGCGTTCGTCGACCTCGCCATCGCGGCCGGCGACCACCTCGGCGCCGGACACCTCGAAGACCTCACCCTCCACGCACCCCTCACCATCCCCGACGGCGAAAGCGTCCACCTCCAGATCACCCTCACCCCCGACGACAACGACGGCTACGCCCTGACCGTGCACTCCCGCCCGGAGAACGGCGAAGGTGCCTGGACCCGCCACGCCGGCGGCCGACTGACCCCGGACGTCACCGAGCCCGCAGCGGCGCACGCCGTCTGGCCGCCCTCGGGCGCCGAGCGGATCGACCTCGACGGCTTCTACGACGGGCTCGCCGGGCGCGGCTACGAGTACGGCCCGCTGTTCCAGGGCCTCCACACCGCCTGGCGCCAGGACAACGACCTGTTCGCGGAGATCGCGCTTCCGCAGGACAGCACCGACACCGGCGGCTTCGGCCTCCACCCCGCCCTGCTCGACGCCGCCCTGCACACCCTCCTGGTGGGACAGACGGACAACCAGGTCGTGCTCCCCTTCGCCTGGAGCGGCGTCACCCTGCACACCAGCGGTGTGACCACCCTGCGCGCGCACTGGCGGTCCACGGGCGACACCACCTACGCCCTCACCGCCACCGACCCCGCCGGCACCCCCGTCATCAGCGTCGACACGCTCACCGTCCGCGCGATCACCCCGGACCAGCTCGCCGCCCTGAACCCGGGCGCCCGTCCGCTGTACGCGGTGGACTGGGTGCCCGCCCGGGCCGACGGGAACGCGGTGTCCGGCCTCCGGGCGGTCCTGGGGGAGGACCCCCTCGCCCTCGGCGAGGCGCTGGGCGCGGTCCCGTCGTTCGCGAGCCTCGCCGAGCTGCGGGCGGCCCTGGCGTCCGGTGCCCCGGCCCCGGACACGGTGTTCCTCACCCGGATGTCGGAGAAGCAGGAGTCCGGCTTCGACGGCGCCCGAGCGGCGACGTACGAGCTGCTGGCCCTGGTGCAGGAGTGGCTGGGGGACCGGTCGCTGACCGGCTCGCGGCTGGTCGTGGTGACGCGCCGGGCGGTCGCCGCCGGGGCGACGGAGGACGTGCCGGACCTCGCGCACGCGCCGCTGTGGGGCATGCTGCGGTCGGTGCAGTCCGAGCACCCGGACCGGATCGTGCTGCTCGACGTGGACGGCTGCCCGGCGAGCCGGGAGGCCGTCCCGGCGGCCCTGGCGACCGGGGAGGCGCAGCTCGCGCTGCGGGAGGGTCGGGCGTACGTGCCGAGGCTGGCGGCCGTGGTGCCGCAGCCGGGCGCGCCGGCGGTTCCCGCGGGTGCCGGGCTCGATCCCGAGGGCACCGTGCTGGTGACGGGCGCGACCGGGACGCTGGGCGCCCTGGTCGCCCGGCACCTGGTGCAGCGGCACGGCGTCGGGCGGCTGCTGCTGGTCAGCCGGAGCGGGCGGACGGCCGAGGGTGCCGAGGGGCTGCTGGCGGAGCTGACCGCCCTGGGCGCCTCGGTGGAGCTGGTCGCGGGCGACGTCGCCGACCGCGGCGTGCTGGCCGGGATCCTGGCGTCGGTGCCGGCCGAGCACCCGCTGACCGCCGTGGTGCACGCGGCGGGTGTGCTGGACGACGGGGTGTTCGACGCGCTCACCCCGGAGCGGTTCGAGACCGTGTGGGGCCCGAAGGCCGATGCGGCGCAGCACCTGCACGAGCTGACGGACGGCCTGGACCTCGCCGCCTTCGTGCTGTTCTCCTCCTTCGCGGGGGTGAGCGGCAGCGCCGGGCAGGCGAACTACGCGGCGGCCAACGCGTTCCTCGACGCGCTGGCCCAGCACCGCCGGGCCCGCGGGCTGGCCGCGACCTCCGTGGCCTGGGGCCTGTGGGCGCAGGACAGCGGGATGACGGGTCACCTGGACGCCGCGAACCTGGCCCGGGTGGAGCGCGGCGGGCTGCTGCCGCTCTCGGCCGAGCTGGGCCTGGAGCTGTTCGACCGGTCGCTCGACCGGTCGGTGGCGGGGGAGTGGCCGTCGGTGGTGGCGGTGGAGCTGAGCCTGCCGGCCCTGCACGCCCGGGCGGCCGGGGGCTCGCTGCCCGCGCTGCTGAGCGGGCTGGTGCGGGTGCGCCGCCGGGGTGCGGCGCAGTCCGGGGCCGTGGGGCTCGCGGGCCTGGCGGAGCTGGACGCGGCGGGGCAGACGGCGCTGGTGCTGGACCTGGTGCGGGGGCTGGTGGCCGCCGTGCTGGGGCACGCGGAGGCGGACGGCGTCGACGCGGACCGGGCGTTCAAGGAGCTCGGCTTCGACTCGCTCACGGCGGTCGAGTTGCGCAACCGGTTGAACGCGGCCACCGGTCTGCGGCTGCCGGCGACCCTGGTGTTCGACTACCCGACCCCGGTGGCGCTCGCCGCGTTCGTCCGGGACTCGATCGCCCCGGATCCGGCGGATCCGGCCGAGCTGGCGGTGTCGGTGGCGATGGCGGAGCTGGAGCGGCTGGAGGCGAGCCTGGCGGCGGTGCCGTCGGAGCCGGGGCTGCGCGGGGCGATTACAGCGCGGCTTCAGAACGTCCTGCTGAAGTGGAACGAGGCACCGGGTCGGAGCGCGCCCGAGGGGAACGAGGCCGACGACCGGCTCCGGGACGCCTCGACCGACGAGATCTTCGCCTTCATCGACACCCAGCTCGGACGGTCCGGCAGCTGATCGGACCGCACGCGGGCCCGCCGCGAGCGGGCCCGTCGGAGCGGACCGCCGTTGGACGCGGATCCGTTGGACGCAGACCTGTTGGACGTTGCCCGGAGGGCGTTGCACGATGTCAGACAGCAAGGAAGAGAAGCTGGTCGAGTACCTCAAGTGGGTGACGGCCGATCTGCAGAAGACCCGTCAGCGGCTGGTCGAGCTGGAGTCCGGCCGGCAGGAGCCGATCGCGATCATCGGCATGGCCTGCCGGTTCCCGGGCGGGGTCCGTTCCCCGGAGGAGCTCTGGCGGCTGGTCGACGACGGCGTCGACGCGGTGGCGGGCTTCCCGGTGGACCGCGGCTGGGACCTGGAGGCGCTGTACGACGCGGACCCGGAGCGGGCCGGCACGTCGTACACCCGCCGGGGCGGGTTCCTGCACGACGCGGGCGGGTTCGACCCGGCCTTCTTCGGGATCAGCCCGCGGGAGGCGATGGCGACCGACCCGCAGCAGCGGTTGCTGCTGGAGACCGCCTGGGAGGCCTTCGAACGGGCGGGTGTCGACCCGGCGAGTCTGCGCGGCAGCCGGACCGGCGTCTTCGCGGGCGTCATGTACAGCGACTACGCGGGGCGTTTCGAGCAGGCCCCGCAGGAGTACGAGGCATTCCTCGGCAACGGCAGCGCCGGCAGTGTCGCCTCCGGGCGGGTCTCCTACACCTTCGGCCTGGAGGGGCCGGCGGTGAGCGTGGACACCGCCTGCTCCTCGTCGCTGGTGGCGATGCACCTGGCGAGCCGCTCGCTGCGGCAGGGCGAGTCGGACCTGGCGCTGGCGGGCGGTGTGGCGGTGATGTCCACGCCGGGGCTCTTCGTGGAGTTCAGTCGTCAGCGCGGGCTCTCCCCGGACGGCCGGTGCCGCTCCTTCGCGGACGCGGCGGACGGCACCGGCTTCTCGGAGGGGGCGGGGCTGCTCCTGCTGGAGCGGCTGTCGGACGCGCAGCGCAACGGCCACCCGGTGCTCGCGGTGATCCGCGGCAGCGCGGTGAACCAGGACGGCGCCTCCAACGGCCTGACCGCGCCGAACGGGCCGTCCCAGGTCCGGGTGATCCGCCAGGCGCTCGCGGACGCGGGTCTGGAGGCCGGTGAGGTGGACGCGGTCGAGGCGCACGGCACCGGCACGACGCTGGGCGACCCGATCGAGGCGCAGGCGCTGCTGGCCACCTACGGGCAGGGCCGGCCGGCGGACCGTCCGCTGCGGCTGGGGTCGATCAAGTCGAACATCGGCCACAGCCAGGCGGCGGCCGGTGCGGCGGGCGTCATCAAGATGGTGATGGCGATGCGCCACCGGACGCTGCCGAGGAGCCTGCACATCGACGCGCCGTCCGCGCAGGTGGACTGGGCGGCGGGTGCGGTGGAGCTGCTGACCGAGGCGCGGTCGTGGGAGGACGGCGGACGGCCGCGCCGGGCGGGGGTGTCCTCGTTCGGGATCAGCGGCACCAACGCCCACGTGATCGTCGAGGAGGCCCCCGCCCCGCCGGCGGCCACGGCCGCCGAACCGGCCTCGGTGCTCTCCGCCCCCGCCTGGCCGCTGTCGGCCCGCACCGAGGCGGCCCTGCGCGAGCAGGCCGAGCGGCTGGCGGAGTTCACCGCCGAGCGGGAGGACGTGACCGAGGCCGAGATCGCCCGGGCGCTGGCGGGCCGGGCCGGGTTCGACCACCGTGCGGTGGTCGTCGCGGGGGACCGCGCCCAGCGGCTGAGCGGGCTGCGGGCGCTGGCCCGGGACGGCTCGGGCCCGGGCGTCGTCACCGGACGCGGCCACGGCCGCCCGGACGGCGCGACGGCCTTCCTGTTCACCGGGCAGGGCAGCCAGCGGCTCGGGATGGGCCGCCGGCTGCACGCCGAGGAGCCCGTGTTCGCCCGGGCGCTGGAGGAGGTCGCGGAGCGGCTGGACCGGCGGCTGGAGCGTCCGCTGTTCGAGGTGCTGTTCGCCGCGCCGCGCTCGCCCGAGGCGGCGCTGCTGGACCGCACCGACTACACCCAGGCCGCGCTGTTCGCCATCGAGGTGGCCCTGTTCCGGCTGCTGGAGCACCGGGGCGTCACGCCGGACTACCTGCTCGGCCACTCGGTCGGCGAGGTGGTGGCGGCGCACGTCGCCGGGGTGCTGTCGCTGGACGACGCGGCCGTGCTGGTGGCGGCGCGCGGGCGGCTGATGCGGTCGGCCCGCGGCGACGGTTCGATGGTGGCGCTGCAGGCCTCCGAGGAGGAGACCCTGGCCCTGCTGGCCGGCTTCGAGGAGGTGGTCGCCGTCGCCGCGGTCAACGGCCCGAACGCGACGGTGATCTCCGGTGACGCCGCGGCGGTGGCCGAGGTGGCCGGCGCGTGGCGGGCCTCGGGGCACCGCACCAAGCGGCTGAAGGTCAGCCACGCGTTCCACTCGGCGCACATGGACGGGATCCTGGACGAGTTCCGCGAGGCCGTCGCGGGGCTGGAGTTCCACGAGCCGGCCATTCCGGTGGTCTCCAACCTCACCGGGGTCGCGGCCACCTCGGAGCAGTTGCGCTCGCCGGACTACTGGGCGCGGCAGATCCGCGGCACCGTGCGGTTCCTGGACGGCGTGCGCTTCCTGGAGGAGCAGGGGGTGCGGGCCTTCCTGGAGCTGGGGCCGGACGCCGTGCTGACCGCGCTGGCCCGGGACGGACTGGCGGCCGAGCCGGCCCTGCTGGCGCCGCTGCTGCGCGCCGACCGCCCGGAGCCGGCGGCGGTGCAGGGCGCCCTGGCCCAGGTGTGGGTGCGGGGCGGCGCGGTGGACTGGCGGGCCGGGGCGCCGCGGACGGCGCGCGACCTGAGCGCCGAGCTGCCGACGTACGCGTTCCAGCACCGGCGCTACTGGCTGGAGGCGCCCCGGCGGCGGGCGCGGTCCGCGGCGGCGCAGGACGAGGGCTTCTGGAGCCTGGTCGACGGCGGGGACGTCACGGGCCTCGCGGCGGCGCTGGGGCTGGACGCGGCGGGGCGGGACGCGCTCGACCGGCTGCTGCCGGCGCTGTCCGGCCGGCGGCGCAGCGCCGGCTGGTGCTACCGGGCCGGCTGGCAGCCGGTCGCCGAGAGCGGCTCGCCGCAGCCGTCGGGCGACTGGCTGCTGGTCCTGCCGGAGTCCGGCGCCGACCACCCGTGGGCGGCGGCCGCGGAGCGGGTGCTGGGCGCCGGCGGCGGCCGGACGGTGCGGGTGGTGCTGGGCCGGGCCGACGACCAGCCCGAGGCGATGCTGGAGAAGCTGGTGTCCGCGGTCGGGCGGGAGGGCGCGCAGATCGCGGGCGTGCTGTCGCTGCTCGCCCTCGACACCGCGGCGCACCCGTGGGAGGCGACCCTGCCGGGCGGGGTGCTGACCGCCCTGATGCTGGAGCACCGGATGACCGAGATGGCGCTCGACGTGCCGCTGTGGTGCGTGACCTCGGGCGCGGTGTCCGTGGCGGGCGAGGCGCCGGATCCGGAGCAGGCGCTGGTGCGCGGTGCGCTGGTGTCGGCGTACGCGGAGCCGCACCTGCGCGCGGGCGGTCAGATCGACGTGGCCGGGGTGCCGGACGGCGCGGGGGAGCGCAGGCTCGCCCGGATCCTGGCCGGGGGCTTCGGCGACGAGGACCAGCTGGCGGTCCGTCCGGACGGCACCTTCGCCCGGCGGCTGGTCCGGGCGCCGGGGGCGGACGAGGCCGGTGCGTCGGCGTGGCGGCCGGGCGGCACCGTGCTGGTCGTCGGCGAGCGGCCGGGCCCGGTGGTCCGCTGGCTGGCGGGTCTGGGCGCACGCGGGCTGCTGCTGACGGCCGACCCGGGAGCGGAGCTGCTGGCGGAGCTGGCCGGGGCGGACGTCCGGGTGACGGTCGGCTCGGGCGACTTCTCCGAGGCGGGCGCGCTGACCGCGCTGCTGGCCGAGGCGCCGCGGGACCTCCCGGTCACGGCGGTGGTGTACGCGGGTGGCGGCCGGCGCGAGGCCGACCCGGGCAACCGGAAGGGCCGGCTGGCCCGGCTCAGCCGCTCGGTGGCCGGGCTGCGCGCCCTGGAGGAGGCGACGGCGGGGCTGGACCTGGAGGTCTTCCTGCTCCTCGCCGGGACGGTCGGCCTGCTCGGCGAGCCGGGCACCGCCGGTGAGGCGGCCGGTGCGGCGTACGGGGAGGCGCTGGTGCTGCGGCGCCGGGCCGCCGGGCTGCCCGCGGCCTCGGTGGTCAGGGGTCCGTGGCCGGGCGAGGAGGACGAGGCCCCGGCGGGGCTGCGGGTGACGGCTCCCGCGCCGGTGCTGGGCCGGATCGACCCCCGGGGCGCGGTGGCCGCGCAGGTGGTGCTGGACCTCGACTGGGCCGCGCTGCCGGCGTCGGGTCCCGACCCGGTGCTGCGGGCGCTGCCGGAGGCCGGTGAGCCGCTGAAGGCGGCGGCCCCGGTCGGCGGGCCGGCGGCCGGGGGCCTGCGCGAGCGGCTGGCCGGGCTGGACCCGGCCGCCCAGGAGGAGGTGCTGGCGGAGCTGGTGCGCGGCCTGTCGGCGGAGGTGCTGGGGCACGGCGACCCGGCCGCGCTGGACGCCGAACTGCCCTTCGTCGACGCCGGGTTCTCCTCGTTCACGGCGCTCGAACTGCGCAACCGGCTCTGCGAGGAGACGGCGCTGGAGCTGCCCCCGGTGGTGGTGATGGAGCACCCGACGCCGGCCGATCTGGTCGTGTACCTGCGTGAGGAGATCGCCGCCGGCTGACGTTCCCGCAGATCAGCCGCGTTACGCGGATCACATACGTATGTAAGTAGTTTCGCAGATGTTCGAACACCTCGACTGCGCGAAGCTGGACCCAGAGGCAACGAAGCCCTGCCGGGAACGGCAGGGCTCGTTGTGTCTGCAGTCCATGCGAATCGGGGGAAACGATGATGTCTGCACCTGTGAGCGGTGATGTCTTCCGCCGCGTCTTCCGTCACCACGCGAGCGGGGTCGCCGTGGTCACCAGCCGTGGTGAGAGCCCGGCCGGTTTCACGGCGACCTCGGTGGTGTCCCTGTCCGCGGATCCACCGCTGCTCTCCTTCGGACTCAGCTGTACCGCCTCGTCCTGGCCCGCCTTCGCGGTGGCCGACCACGTGGCGGTGCACCTGCTCACCGAGGAGCAGCAGGAACTGGCCGCCACCTTCGCCCGGAGCGGGATCGACCGCTTCGCGGCGCCCACCGCGTGGCGGCCGGGACCGTACGGCGTCCCGGTGCTCGACGGCGTGCTCGCCCTCCTGGTGTGCGAGGTGGTCGACCGGGTGTCGACCGGTGACCACACCCTGGTGATCGCCGGGCCGAAGCACACCGAGTACCGCGAGGACGGCCGTCCGCTGCTGTACCACGACGGGCAGTTCCAGACCCTGTCGCGCTGAGCCGCGCACGGGGGACGAGTTCAGTTGGTTCGACGGAGAACGGGGAGTCTTCGATGCGGTACGAAATCATGGGTGGTCTGCGGGTGTGCGACGGCGAGGCCGTCTCCGTCGTCAGCGCGCGGAAGATGGAGACGCTGCTGGCGGTCCTGCTGATCCGCGCCGGCCAGGTGGTGACGGTCTCCCAGTTCACCGCCGAGCTCTGGGGCGACACCCCACCGCGGCGGGCGACCGCCGCGCTGCACGTCTACATCTCGCAGCTGCGCAAGTTCCTCGACCGGCCCGGCCGGACGGAGAACCCGATCGCCACCCGCTCGCCCGGCTACCTGCTGAGGCTCGGCCACGACACGCTGGACGTGCACGAGTTCCAGCAGCTGATGACCCGGGGCCGGGCGGCCATGAAGCGCGACCGCTACGAGGAGGCCTCGGCCGTGCTGGACGGGGCGCTGGCGCTGTGGCGCAGCCCGGTCCTCAGCGAGCTGCGGCTCGGCCCGATCGTCAACTCCTTCGCCGCCTGGGCGGAGGAGGCGCGGCTGGAGTGCATCGAGATGCGGATGGACGCGGACCTGGCGCTCGGCAGCCACCGCGAACTCGTCAGCGAGCTGTACAGCCTGACGGCGGAGCACCCGCTGCGCGAGGCGTTCCACCGGCAGCTGATGCTGGCCCTGTACCGCTCGGAGCGGCAGAGCGACGCGCTGCGGGCCTACGCCAACGCCCGGGAGACCCTCAACGACGAGCTGGGCATCGAGCCCGGCCGGGTGCTGCGCGACCTGCAGCGCTCCATCCTGCTGGACGACGGCCGGCTGGACCTGGCGCGCGCGAGCTGACCCGCCGCCCGGAGCGGCGGACGACGGAACGGCGGTGGGGTGCCCCGATCGGGGGCACCCCACCGCCGTTCCGTCGTCACGCCCTTGGACACGCCTCAGGCCACGGTGATGGCGCGCTCGGGACAGGCGCCGGCGCCGCGCCGGGCCAGGTCCTCCTGCCCGGGGGCGACGTCGAAGTCGCCCTGCTCGTTGTAGCCCTCGTCGGTGACGCGGTAGACGTCGGGCGCCAGGACGACGCACATCGAGTGCCCCTGGCAGCGCTCGCGGTCGATGCTGATCCTCATCTGGTGGCTCCGTTCCGGAACGTCGGCGGCCGGGCGGCTCACCCGAACGTGAGGTCGAGGTTGTGGACGCCGCGGGCCGGCGAGTAGTGGTGCACCGGCGTGGTGCCCGGGGTGAGGCGGTAGCTGGGGATGCGGGTGTGCCACTCCTCCAGGGCGATCTGGAGGATGCGCCGCGCGACGTGCATGCCGAGGCAGCGGTGCGGTCCGATGCCGAAGGCCAGCTGACGGGTGGACTCGCGCTCGAAGTCGACCTGGTGCGGGCACTTGAAGACCTGCGGGTCGAGCCCGGACAGGCCCCAGGAGAGCAGCACCCGGTCGCCCTTGCGCAGGGTCACGCCGTGCCGCTCGACGTCCTGGGTGACCAGCCGGCCGGTCGAGGAGACCGGGGAGTGGCGCAGCAGCTCCTCGACGATGGTGGGGATGCGCTCGGGGTTGGTGCGGATGACGTCCTGGACCTCGGGGTGCTCGGCCAGGTAGAGGAAGATCAGGCCGAGCGCCGAGGTGGTGGTGTCCAGGCTGGCGAGCATGGACACGAACAGGGCGTTGACCATCTCGTCCTGGGTGGGCCGGCGGCCGTCGTACTCGGCCTCCAGCAGCTTGCTGATGACGTCCTCGCGGCCCTCGGTGCCCTCCGCGCGGCGGCGGTCGACGGCGTCGCTGAAGAACTGCCACAGCGGCTGGTTGGCCTTGCGCAGGTCCTCGTCGGTGCGCGCGTTCGGGATGCCCACGTGGCGCAGCCAGTGCTTGTGGTCGAGCAGCGGCTGGAGGTGCTCGCGGCCGATGCCGAAGTTGATCAGGAACGCCTCGGCCGGCAGGACGGTGGCGAAGTCCTGGACGAACTCGCTGTGGCCCTTGGCGACGAGCGGCTCGACCGCGTCGGCGGCGGCCTGGCGCAGCTGCGGGGTGAAGTGGTTCACCACCCGGGGGTCGAACAGGTTGGACAGCGTCCGGCGCCACTGGCGGTGCTCTTCGCCGTCGAGCTGGATGGGGATCTGCTTCTCGGGGAAGAGCTGGCGGTGCGGGATGACCAGTTCGGCGCTGGAGAAGATCTCCGGGGTGCGGGCGGCCCACTCGATGTCCTCGTAGCGGGTCAGGATCCAGAACCCGCCGCCCTCCTCGGAGCGGACGACCGGGCCGAGCTCGCGCAGCTCGTCCCAGTACTCGACCGGGTCCTTGAGCCACGGCTGGTACAGGCTCCAGTGGCGGGCCCGCTCCTCCGGGGTGGCGGGTGCCTGCACGGCGGGTCCGCCGGTGCCGTCGACGACCGTCATGGTCGAACTCCTTCAGGTGGTGTCTCGCCGCCCGGGGGCCGGCAGGATGTCGTGCCCAGGCTCGGCGCAGCGGCTAACGGTCACCTTGCCGAGGCCTAAAGCGGCCCTGCCGGAGCGCCCGCCGGCGCCCCGGCAGGGGGTCTCGTCAGGGGGGTTCTCGTCAGGGGGTCTCGTCAGGCGCCCGCGCCGAACCAGAGGCCCAGGGCGTGGCGCAGGCCCGCCGGGTCGCCCTCGGGGGCGTCCACCCAGGCGACGTGGCCGTCGGGGCGGATCAGCAGGGCCGGGGCGTCGATCCCCTCGGCCGTGTCGGCGGTGACCAGGTCGACCCGGGCGCTCCACCCGGCGGCCGCCGACAGGTCCGCGGCGCCGCCCGAGAGGTCCAGCAGGACCCCGCGGCCGCCGCGCAGCGGTTCGGCGAGGGTGGCGTGGCCGGAGCCGGTCAGCGCGGCGCCGGGCACGGGCCGGCCGAGCAGCGGGTGCGGGGCGCGCTCCTCGCCGTCCGGGCGGGGCAGCGGGTACCCGGTGGCGGTCGGCAGCTTCAGCAGGTACTCGTTGACCGCGGGGATCCCGGCGATCTCCTCGAACATGGTGCGCAGCGGGGCGGCGCGGTGCAGCGGGTGCATCAGCGCCATCTGGGCGCGGGCGTGGCGGGTGACCTGCTCGCCGACCGGGCGGCGCTCGGCCTCGTAGCTGTCGAGCAGTCCGGCGGGGGCCCAGCCGTTGATCTCGGCGGCGAGCTTCCAGCCGAGGTTGACGGCGTCGTGGAGGCCGGTGTTCAGCCCCTGGGTGCCGGAGATGAACAGCACGTGGGCGGCGTCGCCGGCCAGCAGCACCCGGCCCTCGCGGTAGCGGTCGGCGAGCCGGGTGCGGCCGCCGAAGCGGGCGAGGAATTCGGTGCGGCGGATGTCGGGGGCCTTGCCGGTGACCCGCTCGACGGCCTCGCGCAGTTCGTCCTCGGTGACCGGGACGTCGTCGCCGGGCGGTTCGACGCCGAACTCGATGGTCATCAGGCGCAGCACGTCGGGCCGCAGCGGCAGGGCGCCGAAGACGCCCTCCTCGGTCAGGCCGCCGCTGAAGGCCTCGTGGGAGTCGGAGGCCGGTTCGACGTCGCCCAGCACGCCGCGGTAGGTCTTGCCGTCGCCGGAGAAGCCGATGCCGGCGAGCTCCCGCACGGTGCTGGACGGGCCGTCGGCGCCGACCAGGTAGGAGCCGGTGAGCTCCTGCTCGCCCTGCGGGGTCCGCACCCGTACGCGCACGCCGTCGGCGTCCTGGGTGAAGCCGACGACCTCGTGGCCGAGGCGGATGTCGGCGCCGAGCTCGCGGGCGCGCTCCTCCAGCAGCCGCTCGGTGCGCCACTGGGGGTGGGCGAAGGTGTGCTCGCGCGGGTCGACCGCGTCGACGTCGAGCCAGATGAAGGCGAAGGGGGTGCGGGGCCAGGTGAAGATGGACTCCGCGCGGATCCGGTCGCGGACGCCGCGCTGTTCGAGGATCTCCAGGGAACGGCCGTGCAGGGCCATGCCGGCGGACGCCTCGAGGCGTTCGGTGCTCTTCTCCAGGACGATCGCCTCGACGCCGGCGAGCGCCAATTCGGCGGCGAGCAGCAGGCCGGTGGGGCCGCCTCCCGCGATCAGGACCGGCTGGCTCATGCTGGGTTCCTCGATTCGACACAGGCTTCTACGGTCGTGACGATCCTGGTCGCGAGGGCTTAATGAGCCCTTAAGCAGGGACCGCCGCAACCGGAGGTGGCCGAGCCCTCCCCGGGGAAGGGGAAGGCTCGGCCTGCTTCGGTTGCGGCGGTACGTTATTGACGCTCCGTCAGCTCTTGACGGAGGCGAGCGGGGCGGCGGCGCCGGGCTTGGCGGCGGCGGGCTTGGCGGTCCTGATGACCAGCAGGGTGACCAGCGCGGCGGCCGCGCTGAACGCGGTGCCGACGGCGAGGGCGCTGGAGATGCCCTCGGAGAGGATGTGGTCGGCCTTGGCCACGGCCTCGGCGCCGGCGTCCTGGGCGGCCTGGCGGGTGGCGTCACCGAAGACGGTGATCAGGATGGCGATGCCGAGCGCGCCGCCGATCTGCTGCATCGACTGGAGCAGGCCCGCGGCCGCACCCGAGTCCTGCGGCGGGACGCCGGCCAGGATGGTGACGTTCAGCGGGACGAAGCTCAGGCCGGCGCCGACGCCGAAGAGCAGCAGCGGACCGAACAGGCCGGCGAGGTAGCTGCTGCCCTCGTCGATCTGGAAGCTCCAGACGATGCCGGCGGTGATCATCAGGTTGCCGGTCAGCATGAGCGGCTTGGGGCCGAACTTCGGCAGCAGCTTCGGGACGAAGCGGGCGGTCGAGAAGAGGCCGAGCGCCAGCGGCAGGAAGGCGAAGCCGGTCTGCAGCGGGCTGAAGTCCAGGACGTCCTGGAGGAACAGGGTGAGGAAGTAGAACATGCCGAACATGGCGGCGGAGAGCAGCAGCATGTTGCCGTAACCCGCGGTCCGGTTGCGGACGTTGAGCAGCTTCAGCGGCAGCAGCGACTGCTCGGTGCGCAGCTCGACGAGGACGAAGGCGACCAGCAGGACGACCGCGGCGGCGAAGAGGGCGAGCGCGGCGCCGTCGCTCCAGCCGTCGGAGGAGACCCGGATGAAGGCGTAGACCAGCGAGACCAGGCCGCCGGTGGCGGTGACGGCGCCGGGCAGGTCGAAGCGGCCGGCGTTGCGCGGGGGCTCCTTGATGTAGCGCGGGGCGAGCACGATGATCGCCAGGCCCACCGGGATGTTGACGAAGAACACCCAGCGCCAGGACACCCAGTCGGTCAGCACGCCGCCGAGGATCAGGCCGATCGCCGCACCCGCGCCGGAGACGGTGGAGTAGACGCTGATGGCCTTGGTGCGCGCGGCGTCCTGGAAGTTGGTGACGATCAGGGCCAGCGTGCTGGGGGCGGCGATCGCGGCGCCGACGCCCTGCACGGCGCGGGCGATGATCAGCACGGTCTCGTTGGTGGCGAGGCCGGCGCCCAGCGAGGCGGCGGTGAAGACCGCGATGCCGGCGACGAAGACCCGGCGGCGTCCCAGGATGTCACCGGCGCGGCCGCCGAGCAGCAGCAGGCCGCCGAAGGCGAGGGTGTAGGCGTTGATGACCCACGCCAGGTTGGTGTTCGAGAAGTGCAGGCTCTTCTGCAGCGACGGCAGGGCCACGTTCACGATCGTCGCGTCGACGATGACCATCAGCTGGCAGGCCAGGATGACCAGGAGGGCGATCGTCCCGCCGCGCTTGGCCTCGCCGACGCTCGCGGTGACTGGGGTTCCGGAGGTCGTGGCTGGGGAGGTCGACGAGGTCGACATGGGTGTCTCCACGGAGTGATGATGTCAGGGGACATCGATGGACCAGATAAGGAACAATGATGTTCACTATAGGGGCGCCGGGTGGGCTCCGCAATGGGAGTCCCCGGCTGACCCCGACTCAGGAGGAGTAATGGGCGCAGTAGTTGACCGCGACGTCCAACGGCCGGACACCGCAAAGGAGTCGGGGGCGGTCGAGACCCGGCGCCGGGGTGCCGTGCTGGAGAAGGCGATCTTCGACGCGGTCTTCGAGGAGCTGCGGCACGTCGGCTACGGCAAGCTCTCCATGGACGGTGTCGCCAACCGCGCCCGCACCGGCAAGGCCGGCCTCTACCGGCGTTGGTCGAGCAAGGAGACGCTGGTCCTGGACGCGCTGCGCAACGTGCTGCCGATCCCCGGCGAGCTGCCCGCCGAGGGCAACGTCCGGGACGACGTCCTGATGCTGCTGCGCTGTATGCAGACCGCCCTCAACTCGGCCCATGGCGCCGTCCTTCCGGAGGCGGCGGCCGACGTCGAGGGCGGCTGCGCCCGCACGGTGCGCGACTGCGTCATCCAGCCGTGCCGGGAGATGCTGCTGCAGGCGCTGGAGCGCGGCGTCGACCAGGGGAGCGTACGGGCCGAGGCGGTCACCCCGATGATCGTGGGCCTCGGCCCCTCGATGCTCATCGGACGGGTCGTCACCGGCGGTGTGCCGATCCCCGAGGAGTACGTCCTCTCCCTGGTCGACGATGTGCTGATGCCGCTGATCAGGCCCTGACCGCCGGCTGCGGACGGCCCTCGCCGAACCAGTGCCCGAGCGCCCCGCGCAGGCCGGGGCCGTCCGTACCGTCCGGGTCCACGAACGCCGCGTACCCGTCGGGCCGCACCAGCAGCACGCCCTGCGCAAGCCCCTCGGCCGGCCGCGCGACGACCACGTCGACCCGCTCCGCCCACGGCGCGGCGGCCGCGGCGGCCAGACCCCGGCCGGAGGTGTCCAGGACCACGCCGCGCGCGGCGTGCAGGGTCAGCGCGACGTTCGACGGGCCGTCCGGGGTCTCCAGGTCCACCAGCGGCACCCGGCGGCCGAGCAGCGGGTGCGCCCGCGCCCGCTCCTCCTCGCCGCCCGGCGCCGGGTAGCGGATGCCGAGCGCCGTCAGCACGTCCACCAGGTAGTCGCGGACCTCCTCGAACTGCAGGAGGTCGGTGAACAGGTCCCGCAGCGGCTGCACCTCGTTCAGCGGGTGCAGCAGGGCCTCCTGGGCCCGGGTGTTGAGGGTCAGCCGGGCGCCGACCGGGTGCCGCTCCTCGTGGTAGGAGTCCAGCAGGCCGGGCGGGGCCCACCCCTGGACGGCCGCCGCGAGCTTCCAGCCCAGGTTGATCGCGTCCTGCACCCCGGTGTTCAGCCCCTGCCCGCCGAACGGCAGGTGGATGTGCGCGGCGTCCCCCGCCAGGAACACCCGGCCCGCCCGGTAGCGCTCCGCAAGGCGGGTCGCACTGCCGAACCGGGACAGCAGGTGCCGCTCGCCGAGCTGCACGTCGATGCCCATCACCCGCTTCACCGCGGCCGCGAACTCCTCGGTGGTGAGCGGCAGGTCGCGGGACGGCGGGACGACGTCGAACTCCATCGTGGTGAGCCGGTGCACACCCGGCTCCATCGGGATCTGCGCGTACACCCCGCCCTGGGTGAGCCGCGGCCCGTAGGCGGTCTTGTCCGGATTGATCAGCTCGACGTCCCCGGTGATCCCGTTGACGCTGGAGGAGGTGCCCGGGAACGCGATCCCGGCGAGCTTGCGCACGGTGCTGGAACCCCCGTCGCAGCCCACCAGGTAGGCGCCCCGCAGCCGGTACTCCTGCGCGGCGGTGCGCACCTCGACGGTGACCCCGTCCTCGTCCTGGACCAGGCCGACCACCTCGTGCACCCGGCGCACGTCCGCGCCGAGCTCGATCGCGTGCTCCTCCAGGCGCTGCTCGACGTCCCGCTGCGGGACGCGCTTGGCGACCAGTTCCGGGGCGATGATGTCCTTCAGCTCCAGCAGGCCGAAGTTGTAGGTGCGGGCCTGGCCGTAGTCGTCGAACCAGTCCAGACCGCGCTGCCGGAAGCTCTCCAGCGACCGGGCCTGGAACGTCTGGGCCCGCGACCACCGCGGCGCCTCGGGGAGCTTGTCGAGGACGACGACCTCCACCCCGGCCAGGCGCAGCTCACAGGCCAGCATCAGGCCGGTGGGGCCCCCGCCGGCGATGACGACCGTACGACTCATGGTTGAACTCCTCTGGTTTCTCTGACGGTTCGTGGGCCGGTCGGCCTCAGCGCGGCGGGCCGAGGATCCGCCGGCGGGCGCCCAGCAGGAACAGCAGGACGTCGAGGAGCGCGTGCGCCACCCCGTAGCCGCCCCGCATCCGCAGCACCGACCGCACGTTCCACAGCCGGGTCTCGCCGACGTACCGGGGCGAGGCGTGGACGTCGTCGTAGGTGTGCAACCGCAGCGAGCGCAGGCCGGCCTTCAGCCGCTCGACGTCGCCGGCCGGGATGATCTCGTCGCGCAGGCTCACCGTGCACGCCACCGGCACGTCCAGCGCGGCGAGTTCCTCGTCCTTCAGCGCCCAGCCCGCCAGTTCGGTGCCCAGGTCCCCGGCCGGCACCCCGGTCAGATGGACGAGCGTGTCCACGGTCACCCGGGGCAGCGCGCGCTGCCAGTCGGCGTCCGTGAAGAAGTCGTGCACCGGCGCTCCCGCCAGCACCAGCCCGCGCAGCCGCGGGTCGCTGCCGGCCGCGCGCAGCGCCAGGTGGCCGCTGAAGCTCAGCGCCACGGCGTAGGTCTCCTCGACCCGGGCGCGGTCCGCGAGGGCGTCCAGCAGCGCGGGCAGGATCCGCCAGCTCTCGGCGTCGTAGCGCACGGTGTTCTCACCGGCGCCGGGCATCTCGGTGACCACCATCGCCATGCCCAGCCGGTCGGCCAGGGCCAGCAGCGGGGCCCACTGCTCCTTGATGCTGACGATCCCCCCGCTCACCAGCAGCAGCGGTCGCGGCGCGGTGGCGGACAGGCCGGCGGCCCAGCAGCCGACCCGGCCGCCGGGCAGGTCCACGTCGATCCGCTCGATGCCGCTCTGGGTGCGCCGCCAGCGTTCGAACAGCTCGACGCAGCGGTCCAGGGCGCGCTGCCGGGCCGGTCCGTCGACGTAGGGGAAGCGGGCCATCGCGTGGCTGCGGATCGCCTCGGGCAGCCTGCCCGCCAGCTCCAGCTCGTCGCCGTCGCGCGACCACTCGTGCACCCAGGAGCCCGGACCGTCCCCGTCGGAGGTGATCCGCTCCAGCACCCGCTCGTAGCGCTCGGCGGGGATGTTCTGCGCCTTGGCGTGCACCACGACGAACTGCTTGAGCTCGGTGACGTCGTTCATCCGGCACCCCCGGGCCGGGCCCCGGCCCCGAAGGACTCCAGGCCCTCCTTGACCTCGGTGAGGAGGTCGGCGGCCTCGGCGCCGTCGAGGATCCGGTGGTCGAAGGCGAGGCTCAGCCGCATGGTCGGCGCGATCGCCACGGCGCCGTCGCGCACCACCGGGCGGTCGGTGATCCGGCCCACGCCGAGGGTGACCGGGGTGCCGCCCACCGAGTGGAAGCCGTCCACGGCCCGGTGGCCGAGGGAGGTCACCGAGAAGGTGCCCATCCGCCGGGCCCGGTTGCCCAGCGGGCGCACCACCCGCCGGAAGGCGCTCTGCGCGATCGGGCGGGGCAGCTTGTGCAGCAGCGGCAGGCCGGCGTACTGGGGCAGCTGCTCGGGGTCGGAGTCCCGGTAGTGCTCCAGCTTGTCCTGGATCTCGTCGAGGTCCGCCCGGTCGAGGTCCGGCAGCACCGCGGAGAGCACCACCCGCTGCCCGCCCCAGGTCTTGTCCAGGGCGATCTTGGCGTGCGCCCCGGGGCTCGGCGCGACCTTCGGCAGCACGCCGCCGCGCACCGCGACGTTCGCCTGCGGATGGCGCACCAGCACCCGGGCGGCGGTGTGCAGCACGTAGCCGATCACGGAGTGGCGCCGCCCGGTCCGCTCCGCGCGGTGGTCCAGGACCCGGGCCATGTCCACCTCGGTGTCGAGGAACACCGGGGAGAAGGGGCGGATCTCCTCCAGGAAGTACAGCGTGTGCCGCCGCTGCCGCGGGACGTGGGTGCCCGTCACCTCGGCACCGCCGTTTCCCCGATGACGTTCACTGTCCGTTCCTCTCCCGAGCGTCGTGGCCGAAGGGGAGAGCGGGCGATGGCACGAGGGCATCGCATGCCGTCGCCCGCTCCCCTGATCAGATTCGGCCCCGCCGCTAAAGCCGGGCTTAGCATCCGCTGCTGCGCCCGGCCGGGATCGGCCTGGTCAGCCCGCGTGCGTGAGGGCCGGCCGGGCGGCCCCCGCGAGGCCGAAGGCCTCGGCGAGCACCGCGTGCGAGCGCACCCGGGCGGTGTGGTCGTGGACCAGGCTGAACGCCATCAGCTCGTCGGCGCCGGTGCGGGCGACGAAGTCCTCCGTCTTGCGGCGCACCGCCTCCGGGCCGCCGACCAGGTGGCGGGCCAGCCGGGAGGCGAGGAACTCGCGCTCCAGCGGCGTGTACGGGTACGCGGCGGCCTCCTCCGGGCTGGAGTAGGGGCCGAGGTAGCCCTTGCGCATCTTGATCGCGGCCAGCCCGAGGGTGCCCCAGAGCCGCTCGGCCTCGGCGTCGGTGTCGGCGGCCACCATCATGGCGGTGACGATCGCGTACGGGCGCTCCAGCACGGCGGAGGGCTTGAACTGCCGGCGGTACAGCTCCAGCGAGGGGATGCACGCGTCGCCGTTGAGGTGGTTGGCGAAGGCGTACGGCAGGCCCAGGGCGGCGGCGAGCTGGGCGCTGGACGGGCTGCTGCCGAGGATCCACAGCGGCGGGTGGTTGGCCGCCGAGGCGGGCACCGCGGTGACCGGGTTCGCACCGCTCTCGGCGTCGAAGTAGCCGATCAGGTCGGCGAGCTGGCGGGGGAACAGCGAGCCGCTCTGCGCCCCGGCGGGGCGCTCCAGCGCCTGCGCGGTGAGCGGGTCGACGGGGGCGCGGCCGATGCCGAGGTCGATCCGGCCCGGGTGCAGGGCCTCCAGGACGCCGAACTGCTCGGCGACCACCAGGGAGGAGTGGTTGGGCAGCATGACCCCGCCGGCCCCGACCCGGATCGAGCTGGTGGCGGCCGCGATCTGCCCGACCAGCACGGCGGGGGCGGAGCTCGCCTCGCCGGTGGTGTTGTGGTGCTCGGCGACCCAGTAGCGGTGGTAGCCCAGGCGGTCGGCGTGCTTCGCCAGGTCGACGGAGTTGCGGATCGCGTCCGCGGGGGTCGAGCCGGTCGGCACCGGGGTGATGTCGAGGACGGACAGCTTGAAGGAGGCGTCAGACAAGGGAGGTTCCGTTCATCGGGTGGGAGGGGACGCCGGCGGCCCGGGGGCCGTCGGAGGTGGGGGTCGTGGGGGCGGGGGAGGCCGTCGGAGGGTTCCAGGCGTCCTCCGCCCTGGGCAGCGCGGCGAGCAGCGACCGGGTGTAGGCGTGCGAGGGCCGGTGGAGGACCTCGTCGGCCGGGCCGCTCTCCACCACCTCGCCGTCACGCATCACCAGCACCCGGTCGCTCAGGTGGTTGACCACGCCGAGGTCGTGCGAGATGAAGAGCAGCGACAGCCCCAGGCGCTCCTGGAGGTCGCCGAAGAGGTCCAGGATCTGGGCCTGGACCGACACGTCCAGCGCCGACACCGGCTCGTCGCAGACCAGGATCCTCGGGCCGGGCGCCAGCGCGCGGGCGATCGCCACCCGCTGGCGCTGACCGCCGGACAGCTCCGGCGGACGGCGCTCCAGCAGGGCCTGCTCCAGCCCCACCAGGTCCAGCAGCTCGGCGGTGCGCCGGCGGCGGTCCTGGGCCGGCAGGGCCTCCCCGACGATCCGCCGCACCGTCCAGCGCGGGTCGAAGGAGCCCAGCGGATCCTGCTGGACGAGCTGGATCCAGCGCCGCCGCTCCCGGCGCGCGGCCTCCGGGCGGCCGGACCACGGCTCGCCGAGCAGCCGCACCGCGCCCGCGTCCGGGTCCAGCAGGCCCATGGCGATCCGGGCGACCGTGGTCTTGCCGGAGCCCGACTCGCCGACCACGCCGAGGGTCTCGCCCTCGTGCAGCACGAACGAGACGTCCCGTACGGCGGTGTGCCGGCCGCGGCCGGTCGTCCGGAAGGCCTTGACGAGGCCGGACACCTCCAGGACCGGGGCGCCGGCCGCCGCGGCCGGGGCCCGGTGGACGGCCGGCGACGGCTTCCAGGGGGCGTCGACGCGCAGGCAGCGGGCGGTGTGCCCGGGGCCGACCCCGACCGGCGCGGGCCGCTCGGCCCGGCACCCGTCGGCCGCGACCGGGCACAGCGGGGCGTAGTGGCAGCCGTCCGCCGCGTCCGTCGGCCCGAGCCCGCCGCCGGTCCCCGGCGCGGCGGCGTCCTCCGGCCGCGCGGGCCCGGCGAGCCGGTGGCCCCGGGTGCCGGCGGTGGGCACGGCCGCCAGCAGCCGCCGGGTGTACGGGTGGGCGGGGGAGCGCAGCACCTCGCCGGTGGGGCCCTGCTCGACGACCCGCCCGGCGTGGACCACCGCCACCCGGTCCGCCAGCCGGGCCACCACCGCGAGGTCGTGGCTGATCAGCAGCACCGCGGTGCCGGCCCGCTTCCGGGCGGCCAGCAGGTCCAGGATGCGCGCCTGCACGGTGACGTCCAGCGCGGTGGTCGGCTCGTCGGCGATCAGCACCTCCGGTCCGGCCGCCAGGGCCGAGGCGATCAGCGCCCGCTGGCGCTGGCCGCCGGACAGCTGGTGGGAGTACTGCCGGGCCCGCCGCGGGGCCTCGGGCAGCCCGACGTCCTCCAGCAGGGCCACCGCGCTGTCCCAGCGCGCGCGGCGCGGCCCGGGCCGGTGGTTGCGCAGCGCCTCGGCGACCTCGTGGCCGACCCGCCGCAGCGGGTCGAGCGAGACCAGCGCGTCCTGGAGCACCAGTCCGATCCGCCCGCCGCGCACGCCCTGCCACGCGCGCTCGGACAGCGCCCGCAGGTCGGTGCCGGCCAGCTCCAGCCGCTCCGCGGTGACGGTGGCGGTCGGCCCGGCCAGGCCGAGCAGCGAGCGGGCGGTGACGGTCTTGCCCGAGCCCGACTCCCCGACGATCGCCAGGCACTCGCCCGCGGCGAGGGTGAAGCCGATGTCGTGGACCGCCGTGACCGGGCCCCCGGGCGCGGGGAAGGTGACCCGGAGCCCCTCGACGGTGAGCAGCGGGACGGGGGTGTCAGTCTCGGGCACCGGGGTTCCGCCCTTCGAAACGGCGGCGCAGGTCGCGGCCGACGACGTTGATGGTGAGGACCGTGACGGTGACGGCCACGCCCGGCAGGACCGCCGGCTCCCAGGCGAGGTCCAGGAGGTCCCGGCTCTGCGCGAGCATCGCGCCCCACTCGGGGGTGGGCGGCTTCGGCCCGAGGCCGAGGAAGCTCAGCGAGGAGCCCGCGATGATCGCGCTGCCGACGCCGACGGTGGCGAACACCAGCAGCGGCGGGACGGCGTTGGGCAGCAGGTGGCGCAGGTAGATCCAGCCGCGGCGGCGGCCCAGCACGGTGGCCGCCTGGACGTAGCCGGAGTCGCGGATGACCAGCGCCTGGCCGCGGGCGAGCCGGGTGAAGCCGGGGGTCAGCGAGCAGCCGATCGCCAGGACGGCGTTCCCGGTGCCCGGGCCGAGCATCGCCACCACCAGCAGGGCCAGCAGAAGGCCGGGGAAGGCCAGCAGGATGTCGGTCACCCGCATGATCGCCTCGTCGAGGACCCGGCCGCCGGCGGCGGCGAGCACGCCCAGCAGGGTGCCGGCGACGAGCGCGAGGCCGGTGGCGCCCAGGCCGATGGCCAGCGAGGACCGGGCGCCGTGGACGATCCGGCTGTAGAGGTCCTGGCCGAGCTGGTCGGTGCCGAGCAGGTGCCGGCCGCTCGGTCCCTCCAGCGCCTCCAGCGGGCTGACCGCGTCCGGGGCCTGATGGGCCAGCAGGCCGGGCCAGAGCGCGGCCACCGCCAGCAGGGCCAGCACGGCCCAGGCGAGGGCGACCGCGCGCGGCCGGCGGCGCAGGGCGGCGCGGGCGGGCCCGGCGGGCCGGAGGGCGGAGAGCGCGCTCACCGCAGGCCGCCGAACTCGCCGCGGGGCCGCAACGCCCGCCCCCGGGCGAGGACCAGCAGGGCGCGGCGCAGCGCGGCCAGCTCGGTGCGCGGGTCCCCGTCGACGACCAGCAGGTCGGCCTCCAGGCCGCTGCGCAGCCGGCCGGTGCGGTGGCCGATGCCCAGGGCGTCGGCGGCCGCCGAGGTCGCGGCGGTCAGGATGGCGCCGTTGTCCAGGCCGGCCCGGGCGAACCACTCCAGACCGTCGACGTACTGGCCGAAGCCCGAGCCGGGGATGCCCGCGTCGGTCCCGGCCAGCAGCCGGACGCCCTGCTCGTGCTGGTGGCGGACCAGGTCGAGCCAGGGCCGCACGCCGCTCTCGCCGATGCGCTTGATGGTCTCGCCGAGCACCGCGCTGAAGGTCGGACAGACCGACGCCCCCTCGGCCGCGATCTTCTTGATCAGCTCGGCGGCGGCGTCGTCCGGCCCGCGGGCGCTGCCCGGCGGCGGGATGAACGTGCAGTGCTCCAGGGTGTCGACCCCGGCCTCCAGCGCGATCCGGACCCCGTCCGAGCCGTGCACGTGGGCGGCGACCGGGCGCCCGAACCGGCGCGCCTCCTCGACGGCCGCCCGGACCTCCTCGTCGGTGTACTGCGCCACCCACGGCGCCGGTCCGTCCGGGGTGAGGCCGCCGCCGGTCGCCATCACCTTGATGACGTCCGCGCCGTTCTGCACGTTGCGCCGCACCACCGCCCGGATCTCGTCCACCCCGTCGGCCTGGCCGCCGAGGTACCAGCAGTGGCCGCCGGTGACGGTGACGGGCGCGCCGGCGGCCAGGATGCGCGGGCCCGGCAGCCGCCCGGCGGCGATCGCGTCGCGCAGGGCGAACGCGAGGCCGCCCCGGTCGCCGAGGTCGCGCACCGTGGTCACCCCGGCGTTCAGCAGTTCCTGGGCGCGTCCGGCCATGGCCAGCAGCAGGCTCCGGTCGTCGGAGGCGTCCAGGGTGGCGACCGCGTCGCCCTCGCCGCTCATCGACAGGTGGACGTGGCAGTCGATCAGCCCGGGCAGGATCGTCGCCCCGGGGAAGTGGTGCACGGGCGTCTGCGGAGCGGTCCGGCGGTGCACCTCGCCGTACGTCCCGACGAGTTCGATCCGGCCGTCGAGCACCAGGACCGCGCCGTCGGCGATGCCCTGGTCGGCGGGGTCGGGGAGCACCAGGTCCGCGTGGAGGATGCGGGCGGTCACAGGTGTGCCTCTTTCAGTCGGGGGTCGACGACCTGGTAGAGCCAGTCGACGACGAGGTTGATCAGGACGAAGGCGACGGCCGAGACGACGACCACCCCGGTCACCACGGGGAGGTCCCGGCCGGAGATGGCCGAGGCCATCACCCGGCCGAGCCCCTGCCGGGTGAACACGGTCTCGATCACCACCGCGCCGCTGAGCAGCGTGCCGACGGCCCACCCGGAGAGCGTCACCAGCGGGATCAGCGCGTGCCGCAGCGCGTGCCGGGTCAGGACCGCCGACCGGTCGGTGCCCCGGGCCAGCGCGCTGAGCGCGAACGGCTCGCGCAGCACGCCCTCCATGCCCTCGCGCAGCACCTGGGTGAACGGCCCGACCATGCCGACCGCCAGCGTGACCGCGGGGAGCACCAGGCCGTCGGGCCCGTCGCCGCCGGTCGCGGGGAACAGCTGCCACTGGAAGGAGAAGACCGTCAGCAGCAGCACCCCGATCCAGAAGCTCGGGCTGGAGCTGAGCACCAGCTCGACGGTGGAGGAGAGGAACCGCAGCCGCGGGCGCCGCCCCGCCGTCGACAGGGCCAGCGCCAGCGCCAGGCCCAGGGCGATCGCGAAGCCGGCCAGCGCCAGCTGCGCCGTCGGCCAGAGCTGGTCGAGGATCACGTCGGAGACGTCGGCGTTGAGCTGGAAGGAGTGGCCGAGGTCCCCGCGCACCAGGTGGCCGAGGAAGTCGCCGTACCGCACGGCCAGCGGGTCGTCCAGGCCGAGATCGGCCCGGACCTGGGCGACGGCCGCCGGGGTGGCGGCCGTTCCCCCCAGGACGATCTGGACCGGATCGCCGGGTGCCAGCTGGAGGGCGCCGAACGAGACGGTGGCGGCGCCCAGCAGCACCAGGACCGACAGCGCCAGCCGGCGCGCCAGCCACCGGAGGGTGCCTGTCACGCGCCCTTGCCCTTCGACACGTCGTAGAACAGCGGGTAGCCGGTGGGCTCGAAGCTCAGACCGTGCAGGCTCTTCGAGGCCCCGAGCAGGTAGCTGGGGGTGTACACCGGGATCACCAGGCCCTGCTCGACGGCGTACTTCTGCACCTGGACGTACTCGGCGTCGCGGGCGTCCCCGAACGGCGAGCCGGCGGCGTGCCGCAGCCACTCGTCGAGCTGCGGGTCGTTCACCTTCAGGACGTTCATGCCGCCCTTGGCCGGCAGCTGCTCGGAGTCGAAGAGGGTGCGCAGGATGTCGGGCTCGGCGCGGACGGTGCTCGCGTCCCAGAGGTCGGCGTCGGCGGCCATCACGCGCTTGGTGTAGCTGCCGGTGTCCAGGCCCTCCCGGTTGATCTCGATGCCGACCTTCTTGGCGTCGGCGGTGATGCCCTGGGCGAGGGTGTCGCGCTGCTCGCGCAGCAGCTGCGCGCCGAACGGCCAGGCCAGGGTCAGCCGCTTGCCGTCCTTCACCCGGTAGCCGTCTGCGTCCTTGGCGTTCCAGCCGGCCTCGTCCAGCAGCCGGTCGGCCAGCTGCGGGTCGTGGCGCCAGGTGTTCTCCAGGGCCTTGGCGTAGCCGGGGGTGGTCGGGCTGAGCGGGCTCCAGGCGCGGCTGTACTGGTCGAAGTAGACGCTGGAGACGAGCTGGTCCAGGTTGATCGAGCGCTGCAGGGCGGTGCGCACCCGCTGGTCGGCGAGCGGCCCGCGGTTGCTGTTGAGGTGCACGGCGTAGACGCCGCCGGGCGCCTCGGCCTTGAGGTACTGGAGCTTGTTGTTGGCCTTCAGCGCGGCGACCCGGGAGGGCGAGATCCCGCCGACGGCGTCGAGCTGGCCGCTGGTCAGCGAGCCGACGCGGACGGAGTCCTCCTGGATGAACTGGATGCTGATGGCGTCCAGGTAGGCCGCGCCGGTGTGCTTCGCGGAGGACGGCCCCCAGGCGTACTTGTCGTTGCGGGTGAGGTCGATGCGCTGCTTCTTCGTCCAGCCCGCGAAGCTGAACGGGCCCGAGCCGACCGGGCTGCCGCACACCTCGGTGTTGTCCCGCTTGAGCGACTCCGGGGACTGGATGCCCAGGTAGGCGGTGCTGAGCGCCTGGAGGATCGGCGTGTACGGGCGGGACAGGCGCACCCGCACGGTCGAGGGGTCGACGACGTCCGACCCCGCGTAGGGGCCGATGAGGCCGACCGCGTACTGCGACTTGGTCTTCGGGTCGACGGCGTGGTCGAGGGTGGCCTTGACGGCGGCGGCGTCCAGCACCGTGCCGTCGTGGAAGGTGACCCCGGATCTGAGGTGGAAGGTGTACGCCGTGCGGTCGTCGGAGATCTCCCAACGCTCGGCCAGCCAGGGCTTGATGGTGCCGTCCGGGGCCAGCTCGACCAGGGAGTCGAAGATGTTGCGGTCGATCAGGGCGGCCACGTCCAGCGGGCTCACCTGCGGGTCGATGCAGGACGGCTCGGTCTCGACGGCGTACCTGAGGGTGCCGCCCGCGACGGCGGGGCCGGAGCCGGAGTCGGTGCCCGCCTCCGAGCCGCAGGCCGCCGCGGCGGGGCCGATCAGCAGCACGGCGGCGGAGAGCAGCGCCGCGGGCCGCGGCGCGGTGCGCGGGCCGCGGCCGGCGGCCCGCGCGCTCGCGTGGGTGAGGGCGACCTGATCGTTCGGGGTCTGCAAGGTTCCGTCTCCTCGTGCGCATGACCGGTTCGTGAGAACGGCCTCGGCAGAGTCGTCCCGACGGTGCCGACAGTCCGTTGCCGCACTCTGGCCGCCGGTTCTAAATCGGGCCTTAACGGCCGATCTGACGGATGGTCATGACAATCCGGAGAGGGTGCCCGGACGGGGACGGGCGCACGCCGGGGGCGGGGCGCGACCGGGTCGTCGCCCCGCCCCCCGACGACGGTCGGGTCAGCTCCGCTCCGCCATCAGGCGCACCAGCGCGCTGCGCGAGGTGATGTTGAGCTTGCGGTAGATCCGGTTCAGGTGGACGTCGACCGTCCGCGGGCTCAGGTGCAGCCGCTCCGCGACCTCCCGGCTGCGCAGCCCGGCGCCGGCGATCGTCGCGACCTCGCGCTCCCGGTCGGTCAGCACCGACAGCGCCGCCCCGCTGCCGGCCTGGCGGGCCGGCTCCCCGCCCGGCCGGTGGGACAGCGGCGCACCGAGGATCCGCGGCACGGCGACCGGCTCCGGGACGACCGCGCGACCGGTGATCGCCTCGGCTCTCGCCCGCAGCGGCTCGGCCCGCCAGGCCCCGTCCGACTCCGCCAGGCAGGTGGCGGCGTTCGCCAGGGTCCAGGCCCGGGCCCAGAGGGCCTCGGTCGGCTCCAGCAGGCCGGCCGCCTCCTCGTAGAGGGCGGCGGCCCGTCCGGACGCGCCGTTCTGCCGCGCCAGGTGGGCCTCGGCGGCGAGCGCGAACGCCCGGTCGTGGGCCGGTCCGGCCGCGGCCGCGGTGGCGGCCTGCAGGGCCCAGACGGCGGCCGGCTGCCCGCGGAACGCCGAGGCGCCGGCGAGCAGTTCGTGGGCGCGGGGGCGGACCGGCGGCGGCAGCTGGGGCAGCGCGGGGTCGGTCGCGACCGGGCTGAGCAGGTTCAGGCCGAGCTGGTGGTCGCCGGCGAGCTGGGCCGCCTCGGCGAGCCAGAGGCGGGCCAGGGTGCTCCAGTGGCCGTTCTGCGAGACGAGCGGGGCGGCCGGGCCGCCGGGCCGGTGCGTCAGGGCGCCCAGCACGCCGCTGACCGAGGCGACGGTCTTGGCCAGGCCGCACTCCAGGCCCGACTCGGTGACGGCGGCCTCGGCGGCGGCCGCGGTGTCGCGGGCCTCGTCGAGCCGGGCGAGCCCGATCCGGCCGAAGGTCAGGCCGAGCAGGAAGACCGGCCGCAGGTAGCCCTGGCCGGTGGCCCGCAGGGCGGCCTCGCCGCGGGCCAGGTGCCGCTCGGCGGAGGCCGGGCGGCCGAGGAGCAGTTCGCTCCAGCCGACGGCGGCCAGGTACTCGGGGTGGCCCCCGGCGTTGGCGCCCAGCCGGTCGACGGCCGCGGCGGCGAGGTCGGCCGCGGCGGCGGCCCGGGAGGCGTCGCCGGTCAGCGCCGCGTGCAGGGCGTCCATCGCGTACGCGCCGGCCAGGTTCGCCGGGTCGGCCGTCCGCGGGGCCAGCCGCAGCGCCTCGTCGACCTCCTCGCGGGCCGGCGGCCGCCCGGCGAGCAGGTCGATGAACCCCTGGAGCAGCAGGACGGCGACGTGCTCCCCGCCGTCGCCGTCCGACGCCCGCAGCGGGTCGGCGTCCGTCCCGGCGGCGAGGACGGAGCGGGCCTCCACGTAGTGGCCGAGGGCCGCCCTGATCCGGGCGCCGAGTCCGACGGCGGCGCTGCGCAGGCCGGCCGGGGCGGCGCGCTCCGCGTCCAGCAGTTCGAGGAGGATCTCGTCGCTCTCGGCCAGTGCGCCCGTCGAGGCCAGCGCGGTGGCCAGGGTCAGCAGCACCTGGCCGCGCTCGGGGCCGGTCGGCAGGCCCTGCAGGGCGAGCCGCAGCCAGCGGACGGCGGTCGCCGGGTCGGTGGCCAGCACCTGGTGCGCGGCGCGGTGCAGGAGCGCGGCCTGCTCCGGCAGCGGCTGCGAGGCGAAGCGCTCGACGTCCCGGGCCACCTCGTGGTCCGGGGCGCCGAGGACGGCCCGCGCGCCGGCGGCCCGGCGGTGGGCCTTGATCCGGGAGCAGGGGGCGAGGTCGTCGTACACCGCGCGCCGGAGCAGGGGGTGGCGGAAGACCAGGCTCGGCGCGTCCTCGTCCGTGGCGCGCAGCAGGTCCCGGGCGTTCAGCGTGTCGAGGATCTCGCAGGTCCGCTGGTCGTCGAGGCCGGCCACCTGGGAGACCACCCGGCTGTCGACCGGGCTGCCGACGACCGCGCAGGCCTGGAGGACGAGCAGCTCGTCGGGGGCCAGGGCGCCGGTCTCGCTGAGCAGCCGGGCGGCCAGCTCCTCGGGCACGGCCTTCACCGGGATGGGCCCGTCGGGCGCGGACTGCGCGGTGAGGCCCGCCCGGGCCGCGACCCGGGCGAGCGCGCCGAGGTAGAGCGGGACCCCGTCGCTCTCCCGGTGCAGGCGGCGCAGCAGCGGGGCGTCCGGCTCCATGCCGACCAGGGCGGCGGACTGCCGCAGGGTCAGCGGGGCGAGCTCGATCCGTCGGACGGTCCGCTGCTCCACCCCCTGGGCGAGCGTGCCGCGCAGCCGGGGCGCGGCCTGCCGGGGGCGCTGGGCGACCACCAGGTACAGCGGGATGGTGATGCGCTGGCGCAGGAGGTAGTCGAGGACCTTCAGGGAGTCGGGGTCCGCCCAGTGCACGTTGTCCATGATCAGCAGCAGGCCGTCCTGGGACCAGTCGCGCAGCAGGCCGTTCACCGCCCGCAGGAACTCGCAGCCCCGGTCGGTCCGGGGGGCGGCGGCGATGTCCGGGCCGTTGAACGGCCCGTGGGCGAGGGTGCGGACCAGGGCGGCGGGGTCGGCCGCGGACGGCGCCCCCGACCGGTCGCCCAGCGGGTTGGCGAAGGCGTCCGCGACGAGGTGGTACGGACTGGCGGACTGGTACTCGGTCGCGCAGCCCCGGAGCACCCTGATGCCCCGGCGCCGGGCCTCGTCGGCGAGCGCGGACAGCAGCCAGGTCTTCCCGGAGCCGGGGTCGCCCCGCAGCTCGGCGGCGGAGCCGGAGCCGTCGGCGAGCGCGTCGAGGCCGGCGACGAGCGCCCGGAAGGCGGGGGAGTGGGTGGTGGACGGCTGCCGGGCGCAGACAGGGGAGCTCACTGTTGCCGACACGACTTCCGGTCTCCTCTGTTTCGGCGGACATGTCCGGAATTGCGCTGGGCGCCGGGCTGACCGAAGGGCGGTGTTCCGCATTCTAGTTCGCCCGGCGGCTCCGGAACGGCTCTTCGGCAGGAGTCACACGGAATTTACGATTCCGCTCATTCATACCGACTTCACGGATCGCGTTCCCGGTATTCTCCGCGCTGTTTCCTTCGCTCACGAACCCTGCGTCCGCATAAAGTTTGTCGGCGCCTTATGCCTTCACGCCCCGGCCACGGTGCGCGCACATCGCGACCGCCGCCGGCGGGGTTCGCGGCCGGCGGCGGGCTCCGGCCGCGACGCGACCGGGCTGACCGGGCGACCGGTCGTTTAATGCGAGCTTAAGAGCGGTGCGCCAGGGTGCCGCGGACGGCGGGGGGAAGCAGCGAAGGCGGAGGAAAAGTGATGCACGGGACATTCTGGTCGGGCGTCGGGCGAAGAATCATGCGTGCTGCACCGGGCTGGTCCGCGCTCGCGGTCTGCTGGGGGTCCATGGGACTCGGAGTGGTACTCCTCCCCCCTGCCGAGGAGTATTCGGAGCCCGCCCTCACGGGCCCGCCGCCGGGACATCCGGAACGGCTGCTCCCCCCCGTCCCCCTGAATGACGAGGAGCGTGCGCTGTGGTCGCAGTTGGTCTGACGCCGGACACCGGGCGCACCGCGGAGGTCGCGCGATGAGGCGGATCGTCGTCGTCGGCGGGTCGATCGCCGCCCTCACCGCCGCCGGGAGCCTGCGGGCCGAGGGCTTCGACGGCTCCCTCGTCCTGCTGTCGGAGGAGGCCCATCCTCCCTACTCCCGGGTGCCGCTGTCCAAGGGACTGCGCTCGGGCGACGCGCTGCGGGACGCGGTGCTGCTGCCGGAGCCCGGGGAGGGCGTCGAGCTGCGCACCGGCGCCCGGGCGGACTCGCTGGACCCCGCGCGCCGGGTCGTGACCCTCGCCGACGGCGCGCAGGTCCCGTACGACGGCCTGGTCATCGCCAGCGGCGCCCGCGCCCGCCGGCTCGGTGGCGCGGGGGAGCTGGTCGTGCGCACCCTGGACGACGTCGAGCTGCTGACCGCGCGGCTGGCCGGGGCGCGCAGCGTCGCCGTGGTGGGGGCCGGGTTCCTCGGCATGGAGCTCGCCTCGACCTGCCGCGGCCTCGGACTCGACGTCACCGTGATCGACCGCGATCCGCCGCTCGCCCGCCTGCTGGGCGACTGGCTCGCCGCCTTCGTGGTCGCCGCCGCGCGCGAGCGGGGCGTGGCCTTCCGGCTCGCGCCCGAGGGCGTCACCCCGCTCGGCCCGCACGCCGTGCGCCTCGGGCGGGAGACCGGGGAGGCGGGGGAGACCGTGCAGGCCGATGTGGTCGTCACGGCGGTCGGCGACCTGCCCAACGTCGAGTGGCTCGTCGGCTCCGGCCTGCCGCTGGACGGCGGCGTGGTGGCCGACGGGCGCTGCCTGGTGGCCCCGGGGATCGTGGCCGCGGGGGACGTGGTGGCCCGCCGCACCCCCGACGGCCGCACCCGCCGGACCCCGCACTGGACCAACGCCGTGGAGCAGGGCCGGGCCGCCGCGGCCGCCCTGCTGCACGGCGAGGCGGCCCGGCCCTACCGGCCCGACCCGTACTTCTGGACGGAGCAGTTCGGCCTGGACATCAAGATCAGCGGCCGGCTCCCGGCGGCCGGGGCGCCCGAGGTGTCGGCGGGTTCGGTCGAGGACCGCGCCGCCCTGCTGCGCTGGCGGCACGCCGACGGCGCGACGGCGGTCGCGGTGAACCACCGCCTGGCGGTCCCCCGCCTGCGGCTGCTCGGCGCCCTGGCGCCGGCGGAGGAGGCGGGCACGCCCTGAGGCCCTGCCCGCGGACCTCCGCGGCGGACGGGGAGCGCCGGCGCTCCCGGCGTCCGGCGTCCGGAGCTCCCGACGTCCGACGCCTGACGTCCGACGGGCCGGGCCGTCAGCCGAAGAGGACGGTGGACGCCGCCGGGACGGCCAGCGAGCCCGCCCGGCGGGGCAGGCCCGTCGCGCCGTCGACGTCGAACCAGGTGACGTCCCCCGAGCGCTCGTTCGCCGCGTAGAGGCGGCGGCCCGAGGGGTCGAGGACCAGGTCGCGCGGCCACTCGCCGCCGCACGGCACCGATCCCACCGCCCGCACCCGCTCGCCGTCCGGGTCGAGCGCGAGCACGGCGACGGTGTCGGCGCCGCGCACCGCCACCCACAGGTACCGGCCGTCGGGGGAGACCACCGGCGCCGAGGGGAGGAGCAGGCCCTCGGGGCCGTCGGCGAACAGCGGCGCCTCGCCGACCGGTTCGAGCACCCCGGTCGCCGCGTCCCACCGGCACACGGTCACGGTCGGGCGCAGCTCGCCGAGCACGTACGCGTGGCGCCCGGAGGGGTGGAAGGCGAGGTGCCGAGGGCCGGTGCCGGGCGGCAGCGCGGTCTGCCCGTGCAGGGTCAGCCCACCGGTCGCCGGGTCCAGGACGCAGATCCGCACCGCGTCGGTGCCGAGGTCGACGCCGAGCACCCAGCGGCCGGACGGGTCGGGAAGCACCTGGTGGGCGTGCGGGGCGAGTTGGCGCTCCGGGTGCGGCCCGCCGCCCTCGCTGCGCAGCACGCCGCTCGGGGCCTGCGGGACGCCGTCGGCGGCGAGCGGCAGCACGGTGACGCTGCCCGAGCCGTAGTTGGCGGTCAGCAGGTGGCCCTGGGCGAGGGAGAGGTGGGTGGGCTCGTCGCCGCGCACCGGCACGGGCGCGCCGAGCGGACGGGGCAGCGGACCGGAGAGGTCGTAGGCGGCGACCGCCCCCGGCAGCGTCTCCGAGACGGCGTAGAGCACCGGGCCGCCCTCCGCCTGGCCGAGGGCGAGGTAGGACGGGTTCGGCGCGGCGTCGACGGCGCCGGTCTCGGTCAGCTCCCCCGTGTCCGGGTCCACCGCCGCCACGACGATCCCGCGCCCGCCCGCCGAGGTGAACGACCCGATGTAGGCCCGCACCGCGCCAGTGTCCTCCACAGCACCCTCCGTCGTCCGTCGTCCGCTGAAAGCGCTCCGACGCTAGCAGGCGGCCCCACGGCCCCGACCGGCGAGGGAACGGCGGCCCCGGGCGGCCCGCGGATTTCACCGGAACGCACCGCCGCCGCGGCGGCCGGGTCGCGCTCGGGCACGGTTGCGGCGACGGTGGGAGGAGCAGCCCGGGCGGCCGGCCCGCACGCCCGGCCACGAGGCGGTGCTGATCGCCTCCCGGCCGCAGGACGTCCCCCGTCCCCCCGTCCCCCCGTCCCCCCGTCCCCCCTCCCCTCGGCACTGCGGAAGCGAGGCGGCATGCACGACCCCGATCCCCCCTTCCGGCCGGTCCTGCGGCGGCAGGGCTACCTGCCACTGGAGGACCTCGGCCTCATCGGGGACGGCACCACCGCCGCCCTGGTCGGCCTGGACGGCTCCATCCCCTGGCTCTGCCTGCCCCGGTTCGACGCCGAACCCCTCTTCTGCGCCCTGCTCGACCACACCCGGGGCGGGCACTTCACCCTCGCGCCGGAGGACCTCGTCGAGGCCCGGCAGCGCTACGAGCCGGACACCGGCGTCCTGGTCACCGAACTGCGCTCGCGCACCGGCCTGGTGCGCGTCACCGACGCGCTGGCGCTGCGCTCCGGCGCCGACCTCACCGACAGCGCCCCCGCCGACCGCTCCGAACTCGTGCGCTCCGCCGTGGTGCTGGACGGGCACGTCCGCCTGCGGGCGGAACTGGAGCCGCGCGGCGGCGCCCGCACCCGGGCGCTGTTCAGCGGACTGGAGGTGCTCCCGTCCCGGCGCCCGGGCCTGCGGCTGCACCTGCGCTCCAACCGCCCCCTCGACGGCCTGCACACCACCCACGACCTGCGCCAGGGCGACCGGCTCGACCTGGTGCTCTCCTGGGGCCGCGTCCACCGCCACCACCGGGTCGACACCGAAGCCATGCTGACCGGCACCGCCGTCGCCTGGCGGCGCTGGATGCGCCACTTCGACTACGGCGGCCCCCAGGAACCCCTGGTCAGGCGCGCCGCCATCACCCTGAAGCTGTGCGACGACTGGGCCAACGGCTCCCTGGTCGCGGCGCCCACCTCCTCGCTGCCCGCACCGATCGGCGGCATCCGCAACTGGGACTACCGCTACACCTGGATCCGCGACGCCGCGTTCGCCGTCTTCGCGCTGCGCCGCATCGGCTTCCGCGGCGAGGCCGACGCCTTCCTCGGCTGGGTGCTCGACGCCTTCGAGGACAGCGGCCGGCCCCGCATCATGTACGACCTGCGCGGCGGCCCCGTGCCGGACGAGACGGAGGACGGCGAACTGGAGGGCTACCAGCGCTCCGCCCCCGTGCGCTGGGGCAACGGCGCGGCCGACCAGCGCCAGCACGACGTCTACGGCGAGATCCTGGACTGCGCCGACCAGTGGGTGCGCGCCGGCGGCGAGATCCAGCCCGCCCTGTGGGCCGGCCTGGCCACCCTCGCCGACGCCGCCGAGGAGGCCTGGCGCGAGCCCGACCAGGGCATCTGGGAGGTGCGCAGCGAGGGCCGGGTCTTCACCTACTCCGCCGGGCTCTGCCAGGTCGCCCTGGACCGGGCCGCGCAGATCGGCGAGCGGCTCGGCCTGCCGATCAGGACCGCCCGGTGGCGCGCCTCGGCCGACCACCTGCGCCGGCTCATCCTGGAGCAGTCCTGGGACGAGCGCGCCAACACCCTCAGCGCCCACCTGGACGGCGGCGGCGTCCTGGACGCCAGCCTGCTCGCGCTCCCGCTGCGCCACGTGGTGCCGATCGACCACCCGCGGATGGTGGCGACCGCCGCGGCCGTCGCCGAGCGGCTGTCCGCCGGGGGCGGGCTGCTCTACCGCTACCTGCACGAGGAGTCGCCCGACGGCCTGGCCGGCGACGAGGGCGCGTTCGTGTTGTGCAGCTTCTGGCTGGTCGACAACCTCATCGGCCAGGGCCGGACGGAGGAGGCCGAGGAGCTGTACGCCTCGCTGTGCTCCCGGGCGAGCCCGCTGGGGCTGATGTCGGAGCAGATCGACCCGTCCACAGGAGAGTTCATGGGCAACTTCCCCCAGGCGTTCAGCCACATCGGGATCGCCGCCAGCGGAGTGAACCTGGCGCGGGCGCGGGCGGGGGTGCGGCGGTGATCGAGCGGCTCGCCGTCTTCGGCGCCACGGGCGACCTCACCGCGCGCTTCCTGCTGCCGGCGCTGGCCGAGCTGCGGGCGGGCGGGCACCTCGGCGAGCGGCTGAGCCTGACCGGCGCGAGCCGGGAGGACTGGTCCACCGAGCGGTACCGGGCGTGGGCCGCCGAGCAGCTCGACCGCCACGCCGAGGGCTGCCCCGCCGATGCCAGGGCGCAGGTCACGGCCTCGGCCCGGTACCTGCGGGCCGACGTCACCGACCCCGCCGACGTCGCCGCCGTCGTCGCCGGGGACGGACCGGTCGCCGTCTACCTGGCGCTGCCCCCGGCGCTGTTCCCCGCCGTGGTCTCCGCCCTGCACCGGGCCGCCCTGCCGGCGGGCAGCCGGATCGTGCTGGAGAAGCCGTTCGGCGAGGACCTCGCCAGCGCCCAGGAGCTGAACCGGCTGATCGCCGACCTGGTGCCGGAGCAGGCGGTGTTCCGGGTCGACCACTTCCTCGCCATGACGACCGTCCAGAACGTCCTCGGCAGCCGGCTGGCCAACCGGGTGCTGGAGCCGATCTGGAACAGCACCCACATCGCCGAGATCGACATCGTCTGGGACGAGACCCTCGCGCTGGAGGGCCGGGCCGGCTACTACGACCACGTCGGCGCGCTCAAGGACATGATCCAGAACCACCTGCTGCAACTGCTCTGCCTGGTCGCCATGGAGCCGCCGATCTCCCTCGGCGAGCGCGACCTGCGCAACCGCAAGGTGGACGTCCTGCGGTCCGTGCGGCCGCTGACCGAGAACGACGTGCTGCACCGCACCCGCCGCGCCCGCTACCTGCCGGGGAGGATCGGCGACCGCGCCGTCCCCGCGTACGCCGACGAGGAGGGCGTCGACCCGCGGCGCCGGACGGAGACCTTTGCCGAGGTGGAACTGGAGTTGGAGGGCTGGCGCTGGGCCGGGACGAGGTTCCGCCTGCGCAGCGGCAAGGCCCTCGGGGTGGATCGCAAGGAGGTCGCGGTGCGCTTCCGCCCGGTGCCCCACCTGCCGTTCGGCCAGGGCGGCAAGGCCCGGCCCAACGTGCTGCGCTTCGAGCTCGAACCGGAGGGGCTGGCCCTCGACCTCACCGGCGTCGGCGCCCGGGCCCAGGAACTGGCCCCGCTCTCGCTGACCGCGCGGATGGACCCCGCGGAGCTGCCCGCCTACGGTCGGCTGCTGCTGGACGTCCTGACCGGCGATCCGGCGCTGTCGATCCGCGGCGACGAGTCCGAGGAGGCGTGGCGGGTCCTCGAACCGGTGCTCTCCGCCTGGGAGCGGGACCTCGTGCCGCTGGAGGAGTATCCGGCCGGCTCGGAGGGACCGGCCCCGCGGTACCCGTAGGCGCGCGGCGATGGAGGACGGCAGCTCGACAGGCCCCGACAGCTCGACGGACCCCGGCAGCGGGCGGCGGGCCCCGTGCGTCGTGGTCATCGGGGTCTCCGGCACCGGCAAGACCACGGTGGCCCGCCTGCTCGCCGAACGGCTGGACGCCCCCTTCGCGGACGCGGACGACTTCCACCGTCCGGCCGACATCGCCCGGATGGCGGCAGGCCGGCCGCTCGACGACGCGGTGCGCCGGCCCTGGCTGGAGTCGGTCGGCCGCTGGCTGCACGAGCGCGAGGCGGAGGGCGCCGGCTGCGTGGTCGCCTGCTCCGCGCTGAAGCGCCGCTACCGCGACATCCTGCGGGCGGCCTGCCCCGACGCCGTCTTCCTGCACCTGACGGCCGGCCACGACCTGCTGGCCGAGCGGATCGGCCGCCGCGCGGGCCACTTCATGCCGCAGTCGCTGCTCACCTCGCAGCTGGCCACCCTGGAACCGCTCGAACCGGACGAGCGGGGCGCCACCCTGTTCGTCGGGCAGGCGCCCGAGCTGATCGCCGACACGGCGGCGGACCTGCTGGCGCGCCCGGGGGAGGGGCCAGGGGAAGGGTCGGGGCTCCGCTGAGTGCGGTGCCGCGACAGCGCGACAAAAACGCGTACCCACTCCGGGGCCTCGTGCGTACCCTGTCCCGAATGGAGATCCGCATCGCCTCCGACGAGGACTGGCCGAGCATCTACCCCTTCTACAGCGCGATCATGGCCGAGGGCCGGACGTACGCCTTCCCCGAGCGGCAGACCCTCGACGAGGCGAAGCCCTGGTGGATGGAGCAACCGCCGGGCCGCACGGTGGTGGCCGTGCTGGACGGCCGGATCGTCGGCTCGGCGAAGATGGGCCCCAACAAGCCGGGCCGCGGCGCCCACATCGGCACGGCCGCCTTCCTGGTCGACCCGGCCCACCGGGGCCGCGGCGTCGGCCGCGCCCTCGGCGAGTACGTCGTCCAGTGGCACCGCGAGCAGGGCTTCCGCGGCATCCAGTTCAACGCCGTCGTCGAAACCAACGAGCCCGCCGTCCACCTCTGGAAGTCCCTCGGCTTCGAGGTGATCGGCACCGTCCCGGGCGTCTTCGACCACCCCGACCACGGCTACGTCGGCCAGCACGTGATGTTCCGCCGCCTCTGAGCGGGGCGGACACGGAGACCGCCCCTCGCTCGGTGGAGCGAGGGGCGGGCCCGGTGCCGGTCGGGCGAGGTCAGCAGTTCACGACGGTCGAGACGGTCGAGGTGGACTCCCACCAGCCGGGCTGGGTCACGCTGAACTCGGCGGTCACCGTGGAGCCGCAGGGCACGGTGCCGGTGACGCTGCCGATCTCGGGCGCCGGCCCGACGTTCGAGATCAGGACGGTCGGGTAGACGGTGCCGAGCGCCGGGTTGGTGATGCCGATGCTGCTCAGCCGGAAGGAGACCTGCTGCTCCTGCCAGGTCGGGCTGCTCGGATTGGCACGCCCGAACGCGTAGACGTGGTTTCCGTTGACGTTGATACAGGCCCTGACCGTGACGATGTTCGGCGCGCCGGGGGTACCGCACACCGTGACGCCCACGGGGTTGGCGGAGGCGGACTGGACTCCGGTCAGCGCCGCCAGGGCGGCGGTGCCGGCGAGAACGGCAGCAAAGCGTTTCAAGGGTTTCCTCCTCATTCGGTGCCCCCGGCGGACACCGGGAGCACATGTGACATGTCACATCGCTCTGATCGAATTGTGACAGCCCCCCGCGAACGGGGAAAGCCACCCACCCTGTCAGCAACCGGCCACCGCCCGACCGAACTGGACGGCCTCGGCCCCTCGTTGTCACTGCCGTGCTGTGGGCCGGCCCTCGCTCGGCGGAGCGAGGGCCGGCCCACAGCGTGCCCCAAGCAGCAGAAAGACCCCAGCGGACTCCCGCCGGGGTTCTTCTGTGTAGTCGGACGAGCTACGCCTCCGGCGGAACGCTGTAGCGGCTCAGGACCTCATCAGCCGTGGACTTGTCCAGCAGCCGAAGTTCCCAGGGGCCGGTGTTGACGTCGAATTCCTTGCCGAAGCCCACCCATTTACCAGCCATGCGGCGCCCGGTCGGGTCGACCAGCAACTGAATGGCGCCGTGGTACCGCGCCCCCTGGTAGTAGCCGTCCTGTGCGGTCTGTTCCACCCACGAGCCCGTCACGATGTTTCGATCGACAGTGAGATCGAACGACAGCGGTGAGTCAGGGTTGGACGACGCCCCGGGAAGGGAGCGGCCAGTGATCCGATTTCCGCTCTGGGACAGCACGACGTGATGCAGGCCGGTGAACGTATTCTCCCGGCTGCTACTGAAGAACTCGTAGTGGCTGATCCATACCCCCGAGTAGTCCGCACCTGTAGCGGCGGGCGTCGCCTGCACAGGAATGCCCGCTTCATCGCTGGTCACGTCATGGCCTCCCGTACCGTCCACGCTGACCCTTAGTGACAGCTGCGGTGATTCGAAGCCGAGGCGGTCCACGGAAAGCTTGGTGACTGCCTCAAGGGCCCGAACGTACACCGGGCGGGGCGCCCGGACATCTCCTGACTGCCCTCAGGCGCTGCGCAAACTCGTCTTGGCTGAGACGAAGGCCAAGGCGGACGGCCCGCAGGGTTTCGTTCGGCGTCGTCATGCACTCCACGATAGGGCTGGTCTCCGCTGAACGTCACCGAAATGACGCCTTGCCAAGACGCCGGAGAGACGCCCGCATGGCGTCGCAATGGTTCGACCTTCCAGGACACCATCAAGCCCTCCGTGGACCCAGAGGAGCGGCAATGGCGAAGCGCAACCCGACCCCCAAGCCGGACACTTCGGAGTCTGGTCGGTGCCCATGCGGTAGACAGATCGACTCGGCTTCGCCCGGGCCGGACCCCGTCACCGACGTCGGTGAGTGGAAGTGCGGGTGCGGCGCCTTCGGCATCCTGCTGCCGCTGGACTACCTGCGGACGCACCCGGGGGAGCTGCCCGTCCAGGTGTGCGGGCGGAGGCGGGCCGCGTGAACCCGTACGGCCGCTGGGCGGTCACCGGGCGCTGGTTGAAGCTGCTCGGACGCGACCCCAGGACGGCGGTTGTGGTCCTGTGGTGCGGCGCACTCCAGTGGTCATGGCCGGTGCTGCTGGTCAGCCCTGCCCGGCGCCGGATCATTCAGGCCGTACGGGAGCGGCTCAAGTAGTACCCCCAAGACCCCCGTCCCGGACGCGTGTCATGGCAACCAGCGTTCGGGACGGGCTCCAACGCCCAGCATCTCCCACGGTGCTGGGAAGTTCGATCGGCACGTCACGTGACACTGACGCCGGTCGGGCACCCCCTGCCGGCCCGGGGCTGGTCCTTCGGGAGCCTGGCCGGGACGCCCAGATGTGGCCATGTCCCGTGGCGGAGACGGTCCCGGCGCCGCCCGACCAAGCGGCTCTTGTACGGGCGATCGACGGCGCTGTGTTCCCTCCCCGCACCATCACACAGATCTTGACGGAGTCGGCATGACACCCTTCGAGCCCCCGGTGATCGGGGTAGCGCCGACCCTGGCCGACAGCATCGGATGTGGGTGCGTACTCAAGACCGCGGGCGGTTGCGTCGAAGACCTGAAGCTCCCGCGGCTGCAAGAGGTCTACCGGCACACCGACGGGCGGGAGGGCGTGTTCCTCGGACGGCGGCGGCACGGCGACCCGACTACGGGGACCGTCACCTCCACCGTGGTCTTGTTCCGCAGCCGGGTCGGCGGCAAGTCCGTGGTCTGGGCGCTGAAGTGCTCCGGGCCGAAGCCGGTTGAGAACCAGTACGAGCAGCGCCGCCCCGATCGCCCGCCGACCGCCGCGCGACGCCCGTTCCAGCCGGCCAGGCCGCCGACCTGAGACCGGACAACAGACTCCCGTCGGTTGGACCGACGGGCCGCACAAATCCCGGTCCACGCCTGTGGGCCGGACTCGACAGGACCAGGGAGCACGCATGCATGACGTCCGCACCCTCCTGACCCCCGAAGCGTTCGGGGGCGTCACCGCCACGGTGGTGGACAACAACCCCGGCATGGTGGTCGGCACGGCCGAGCGCATCGTGACCGAGGCGCTGAAGTTCGTCGTCACCGCCCGCAGGTTCCCCACCGTGCGGATCACCCCGTCCAACGTCGTGGACGAGGGCTGGCACGCCCTCATCCTCCACACCCGTCCCTACGCCGGAGTGTGCGAGCGGCTCGGGGGGTTCGTGCACCACTACCCCGAGCGCCCCGACCCGACGCGCCACGACCCGGACGCCCTCGCCCGGACCGTCGCTCTCATCGAAGAGGCCGGTTATATCCCCGACCACGAGCTGTGGACCGGTCCGACCCGCGCCCTGGTCGCTGTGGCCGCCAACTGCTCCCACACCCCGATCCCCGGCGGCTGCGGGCCCATCAACCCCGGCGGGTGCGCGTCGCACTGCTCCGGCGGTGGTGGCGGCGGGGGCGGCGGCGAAGGTGGCGAAGCCCACTAACCTGAACCCACCCACACGGAGAGGGCGGGAAACATGGACGAAGACGAAGCCCAGCAGGTAGCCAACTCGCTTCGACGCCTGGGTATTCAGGGCATCGTGTCCCCCGAAGACCTGGGCGATCCGGACGGGCAATGGCGGGTGTACGACAGCGCCGACCCCAGCACCCGGCGGGACATCACCGACGACGTGCTGACGGTGGTCCGGGGCCGGTCCCGTCAGGCAGGCCAGGCCGGTCCGACGCGGGGGTTCGTCGTCCCCATCCCTCGCTGAGCAGAGCCCTGTAATGGTCCCGTCCGGGTTCGCCTGGGCGGGGCTGCTTCGTACGGTCCGTTACGAAGCTCCCCATCGCGGTCTCAGTCCGAATCAGCCCATCTTCGCGCAGCGATGTCGTGACCTTCTGAACGGTCGCGCGGGCCAGCCAGGGGTGGGGTGGGACCCCTGGCTGGCCATGTGTGATCCATTTCCTCTTCGGAGGACCGGGTTGGATCTGGGATCGAAGGGCTGCTGTGCTTTGAGGCGGCCCTCGCTCGGCGGAGCGAGGGCCACGATCGTGTCAGCTGGCGTGGTGGTCGAACTCGCCGGCCTTGGTGTGGTGGAGGAGCGCGGCGAACCCGGCGGCTGTGGTGCGGACGACGACGTCGCCGTCGTCGGATTCACGGAGTTCGATCAGCCCGTTGACCGTGCGAACCTCGATGCAGTTGTTGTTTGCTGCGCAGTAACTTGACTTCTGCCAATCGAAGTTATTCATATCTGGCGGTCATTTCCTTGATGGTGGAGCGGATGCGGTCTCGCGACTCGCCCTCTGCAAGGGCGACTGATTCGACGCGCTCAAGGATCCCGCGATATTGCTCCAACTGGGCGGGAACATCAAAGATATGGGAACCGTGCGACGAGTCGGCCTGGACTGTATCCAGTTCCGGCACTGGTCCCACCGCGTAGGTCAGGTTCTCGCTGGGGCCAGGGAAGTTCGCGGTCTCGAACGGCACGATCCGAACACTGATTCCGGGAAGCTCGGAGTCTCGAACGAGAGACTCAAGCTGTTCGCGGAGCACTATGGGGCCGCCGTACTGGATGTGAAGCGCCGCCTCATGGATGATCCCCAAGTATGGCATTTCGCCGGACCGGACGATCTGCTGCCTCCGTCGGCGAAAGTTCACCCTGAGATCGACCTCGTGTTTGGGGAGTGGCGGGTAGCCCTTCGCGAACACGGCCGTGGCGTAGGACACCGTCTGCAGTAGCCCCGGGATCAAGGTGACGGTGAAGGTGGTGATCTTCTTCGCGTGGCCCTCGATCTCTGCGACTTCGATCGGGATCCTTGGGAGTTCCTGCCGATGCTCTTCCCACCAGCCGGTCCCGCGTTCGCCGGTCATGCTGGCGAGTGCTTCGATCAGGGGCTCGTTGACACACATACAAGCTGCCGTGATCGCATGCAGGCGATCCTCGCTGACTGCGGACTTCCCGTTCTCCATCTGCGTCACCATGGCCGGGGTCACCCCGAGGAGGCCGGCGAGCTGGTTGCCGCCGAGGCCGGCCTGCTCTCGAATCCTTCGCAGCTCGGCTCCGAGGCGGCGCTGACGAAGGGTTGGGTTCTGGCGATTGGCCATGGAGTCCTCTCTGATGGTGCCGACGTCAGTGTGCCGTGTCGCGTGCGGCAGGGGCCATTCCGAGCGGACATCCCACCTATGGGGGAACCTTCGTCGATCTGGATTAACCTTAAGCCAGGATGCGCTATGGTCAATCTCAGGTCGATCCGATGGATCGTCAGTAATGCCTGTCTTCAAGGGCAGCAGGCGCCTGCTGCCCTCTCGCACCGCAGAGCAGCCACGCGTGGCATCCACCAGCCCCGTCCTGGCCTGGCTCACGGCGACGTGTCCGTCGACCTCTCGACGACGAACCCCACCGCACAAACCCCATCCGGAGGTTCCCTCATGCGTGCCTTCACCCCGCCCGACTGCTCCATCGCCCGCGCCGAACTCCGCGCGATGCTCCTCTCCGCCGGCTGGGCGCCGGACATCATCGACGACGCTGAACTCGCGTTCCACGAGCTCTACATCAACGCCTGGCAGCACGCGGGCTCCCTCGCGCCGCCCGTCCTGGTCTCCCTCCGGCCCGCCGTGCTCCGCGTCTCGGTCTGCGACGACTGCCCCAACCTGCCCGAGTCCCGACCGAGCGCCGACCCCTACGCGCTCTCCGGGCGCGGACTTCACCTCGTGCGCGCCCTCACCCACCGTTTCGGTGTCGACCCCGTCAAGACCGGCAAGGTCACCTGGTTCGAGCTGGACGCCGCCGCGTGAACGCCCCCTTCACCCCCCACGACACGTACCTGCGCACCTACACCGAGCCCGAGGTCACCGCTCTCCTCCGCGACCTCCACGAGCGAGGCAAGCCCTTCGGCATCCAGTGGGGATCCGCCCACGTCAACGGCGTCACCATCGACGGCCGCCTCCTCATCGCCTTCGGCGACACCTCCCTCGCTACCCTCCTCAACCTCCTCCACCTCCTCCGCGAGAGGGGCGACCGGCCGTGGGAGGAGTGATTCCCCTCGTCAGCGCGGCGACGGCCGTGGACCTCGACATCCGCCTCGGCCACCAGATCGCCGGGGCCGGCCGATGAGGCTCGACGGCGCCGGCCTCCTGGTCGGCGCCGCCCTCGCGGTCCTGCTCGCGCTCGCCTTCGCCACCGTCTTCCTCGGCGTCATCGCGACCCTGCGGATCTCCCGGTTCGACGACCACACCGCCGCCCACGCCGCCGCCCGCACCGGACCCACCGCGGCGGCGGGCCACCGAAATCCAGCTGACAGCTCCGCCCGGCGCCGCAACGATGGGCCGGTGACCACAGGACAACCGGACCACCTCACCCTGCACATCGACTGTCCACCGCCCGGCGAGGGCGGTATCGGGGTCCGCCCCGTCGTCAACGGCCGGGACTTCCTGGCTGACGTGCCCGAGAGGTTCGACGGAATCGGACCCGGGTACGCGGGCGTGGGCCCCCGCTACCTGTTCGGCGACGACGGGCCGCTGCACGCCACCATGACACCCCACGAGGTTCGGATCGCGTGGTCCGGGTGCGGCTACGAGAAGTGCTGCGGCGCCCTGTACCTGACGGTCAGGCGTGACGGCGAGCACGTCGTCTGGGCCGGCTGGCGCGACCCGGCCCGGCAGGACCTGGATCTGCCGGAGCTTCGGTTCGCCGTGGGCCAGTACGAGGCCGAGGTCCTGCGAGCCGGAGCGGACCGCAGTTGGGAGTGGACGGGCGGGGTGGCCGCCCGGCTGCTGGAGGCGGCATTGAGGCGCCAGGAGGACTGGCTCGTCAGGTGGGACTGCGAGGTGGAGGGCGTCGGGTCCTCCCGCACTGAGCCCGATCGGATCGACGTCGTCCTGAGACACCCCCGCGGCCGGGCCGAGGACGACCAGCTCCAGTTCGGGATGATCCTCCCGATCACCGCGGAAGAGCCGTCGGAGCAGGCCGAGCGCCTCGAAGCACAGCTCATCGCAGGCGATCCCCGAGCCGCTGCCGAGGTCTGGGGAGGTTCGCCCGAGCTCGCCGAGCGACTGGGCTACCCCTGGCCGGACGTCCACCCGTTGCTCAAGTGAACCCCCGGCCGCACCTGACCGGACCGAACCCCGAACCCATTCCCCCAACTCGGCTCGACCGCAAGGCAATCGGGCCCGGTCCCGCCGCACGCGATTCAACGCCGCCTGGAGGTAGCACGCCGACCGGAAGTGGTTGACGACGAGTCGGCCGGTTCCGTACGGTGAGCAGTCGACTACTCACTCGACCGCCTGGGGCCATGATGAGCCAGCCGTGGGACGCCGACCCCGACGCCGTCATGACACGACGCCTCGGCAGTCCGCCGGCGGAGCTGGGCACCACCGGAGGCCGGGACGGCTGCCCCGACATCTGGGAACTCGACAACGGCGACATCGCCGTCATCGGCCGCGACCTGACCGCCGCGTACCGGGCCGGACTCCCGCACGACGTCACGATCGGCGAGAACGAGCGCCTGGTGGTCATTCCCCGCGCCACCCTCCTCTCCGCGAAGGCGGATCTCCCGGATGCCTGACCTCCTCGGCGACCTGCCGGGCGACCGGCTGCCCCTCGACGAGTACCGGGCGGACTTCCGCCGACGGGACTTCGCGGTCGACGGCTACGACTCGTGGAAGCTCGAACGCCGCCAGGACTTCCAGGAGCCCGAGGACCCCAGCTGGCGCGCCTGCACCGAGGGGGACTGGGCGCGATCCCTCCGGCTGATCGACGCCAGGCGCGACGAGCTGCTCCAACTCGCCCGCACGGCCGCCGAACACGACACCCGCATGCTGCGCGTACGCGTCGTCGAGTACCCGGTGACCCCCTATCTCGTCTGGGAGCTGCACCTGCTGCGGCTGCGGGCCGAGTGCGGCGAACTGATCCGGGTCGTCGGCCCCGGCCCGGTCGCACCGTACGAGCAGGACGGGCCGCTTCCGGAGCTCATCACCCTGGGCCCGGACACCGTCTACGACATCGCGTACGACGCGGCCGGCATCCTCGACGGGGCGACCCGCTACACGGGCGGCCCGGTGCGGGAACGGGTCGCGGACTTCATCGCCGGTCTGTACGGCCAGGGCGAGGACATCGCCGACTTCATGGCCCGCGAGGCGGAGGGACTGCGGCGGGCCGGACTGCGGTCGGCCGGGGTGCGGGCGGAGCGCTGAGCCGTCGTGCAGGAGACACCTGAGGGGCCACCGGACCGCACCAACTCGTCCATGTCCGGTTCCGCCGGCAACGTCGTGCAGGCCCGGGACATCCAGGGACCCGTGCACATCCACGCCGCACCGCCACCCGCCCGGCACGGCAAAGCCGTCCCACGGCAGTTGCCGACGGACGTTCGCGGCTTCGTCAACCGGTCGGGGGAACAACGGGCCATGGACCACCTGCTGGCCGAGCACCCGCGCGGGCCGCAGATCCTGGTGCTCACCGGCACGGCGGGTGTCGGCAAGACCTCCCTCGCCCTGCACTGGGCGCACGCCGTCCGCGAGCACTTCCCCGACGGCCAGCTGTACGCGAACCTGCACGGCTACGACCCGCAGGAGCCCACCGCCCCCGCTCAGGTGCTCGAACGCTTCCTGCGCGCCCTCGACGTGCCCGCCGCGGCGATTCCCACCGACCTCGAAGCGCTGGCCACGACCTACCGCTCGCTGGTGGCCGGCCGGCGGATGCTGCTCGTGCTCGACAACGCCTCACGTGCGGCCCAGGTCCGCCCGCTGCTGCCCGGTGCCGCCGGCTGTCTGGTGGTGGTGACCAGCCGGCACCGCCTGTCCGGCCTCGGCGTGCGGGAGGGCGCTCGGCACCTGACCCTGGAGGTGCTCGCGGAGCACGACGCCGTCGAGCTCCTGCGCGCGGTGACCTCCGACTACCGTAGCGAGGACGACCCCGCCGAGCTCGTGCAGCTGGCCCGGCTCTGCGCGCGCCTGCCACTGGCCCTGCGCATCGCGGCCGAACGCGCCGCCGGCCGGCCGCGGATGCTCCTGAACGATCTGATCCATGACCTGCGGGACGAATCCAGCCTCTGGGACGCGCTCTCCAGCGAGGACGAGGAGGAGTCCGACGCCGTCCGGTCCGTCTTCGCCTGGTCCTACCGCGCCCTGCCGGCCGACGCCGCACGGCTGTTCCGCATGCTCGGCCTCCACCCCACCGGGGAATTCAGCACCGCGGCCGCCGCCGCCCTCGTCGCGACCGGGGCCAGGCCGGCACGCCGTCTGCTGGACGGGCTCGTCGCGACCCACATGGTCGAACAGACCGCCGCGGACCGCTTCAGATTCCACGACCTGCTGCGCGCCTACGCCGTGGACCAGGCGCGCGGTGAGCAGGAGCCGCAGGAGAGCGAGCACGCCGTCCGGCGGATACTCGCCTGGTACCTGCACACGGCGGACGCGGCACAGGCCCGCACCGCTCCCCACGAGCCCCGAGTGCCGCTGGCCCCCCTCGAACCGGGCGTGGAGCCGACGATCTTCGGTGACGAAGCCACCGCGATGCAGTGGTTCGAGACGGAACGGGAGAACCTCGCGGCCGCGGTGCGGACCGCGGCCGCCCTGGGCCTGGACGCGCACGTCCACCGGCTGGCGGTCGTCCTCCGCGCCTTCTACATGGTGCGCAATCCCTTCCAGGACTGGTTCGAGACCTCGCAGCTCGGACTTGACGCCGCCCGGCGTGACGGGGACCGGCACGCGCAGGCGGAGCTGCACGAGAGCCTGGGCATGGCGTACACGCAGTCCGGCCGGCTCGACCGGGCGGTCGACCAGTACCGGGCGGCCCTGCTCATCCGGCGCGAGCTCGACGATCCGGCGGGGGAGGCCATGACGCTCAACGGGCTCGGGCTGCTGTGGCTGCGCCGACGCCGGCTCACGGACGCACGGGAAGCGTTCGAACGGGCCGGGGCTCTGTTCAGGGAGCTGGGGGACACCTACTGGGAGCCACGCACGGCGGTCAACCTCGCCGATGCTGAAGCCGCGCTCGGCCGACTCCCCGAGGCCGAGCGCCTGGTCCGGTCCGGTCTGGAGACCTTCCGGGAGCGGGCCGACCACTGGGCCGAGGGGAACGCGCTGCGCATCCTCAGCCTGATCCAGCTCGAAGCCGGGCTGGTGACCGAGGCACTGGACAGCGCCCAGCGAGCGGTCGACCTCGCACTGGACCTCGACAGCGCCGTCGCGGAGGGACACTGGCTGACGCAACTCGGGCACACCCAGCGCGCCGCCGGCCGATCCGTCGACGCCCTCGTCTCCTACCACCGGGCCGCCGTCCTGCAGCGCGGTCTGGGCGACCGCAGCCGCGAAGCGCTCGCCTGGGACGGTGCCGGCCGCGCCTACCTCGACCTCGGCCGGGCCCAGGAAGCGAGCGGGTTCCACCGTCGAGCCGTCGCCGTGCACCGGGATCTGGGCGACCGGTGGCAGGAGGCCACGGCCCGCTGCCACCTCGCCGCCGCATTGGAGAGCAACGAGGAACCGGACGCCGCCCGGCGGCACCGGCGCGAGGCGCTGGCACTGCTCACCGAGTTCACCGACCCGGCCGCGGTCCGCCTGCGCGGACGGTTGGCGAGCGCCCTCGGTACGGATGCCTGAACCAGTTTTCGGGCCGCGATGACGTGTCCGGAGGCCACGCGTAGCGAGCCAGCCCCTCGCTCCGTTCTGCTCTCTGTGCGCAGGGCTCGAACTGGGTGGGGATTCTGTGAGGGGTGCGGGTCACACGCACAAGTGAATATCGGGCAATCCGGGTGCGGAGGGTCCGGTTCTCCCACTGTGCTGGGAACGCTTGGTCAGGCGGGGTGAGGGTGTCCGTCGGCGATGGGAGTGGGGGACCGTGGAACGAACACGTATGCGGACCAAGTGCGCCGCAGGGGGCGCGGTACTGGTGATGACGGGCATCGGCGGTTGCGGCACGCTCCCGGAACCGGTCCCGGACGCGCCGAGGGTCGCCCGCGTCTCGGCGCCGACCGGACCGTCGGGCCACCCGGCCGGCGCGGAGGCCGTGTCCGGCACCGGCGCGAGTCCGCTGCTCCCCGTGGCCGGAGCTGCGGCCGCACTCTTCGTGGGCGTCGGAGGCGTGCTGGTGGTGCTCTGGCGCGACCGCAGGACGGGGGTGCCGGCCCCGCTCCCCTCTCCGCGGCCGGGGCGGGGAGAGCTGTGACCAGCCGAGACTTGCCCCTGCTGCGGGGGAGGGGTAGTGTTCCCTAGTCGCTCGGCAGGGAGCACCGGACACGCATTGGCGCGGACGGTCCCGGAGCGGCCAATCCTCTGGAAATACCAACGCCTCCCCGGCATGGGGTTTATTCGGCGTGTGCATTTCTGGGGATTGCGGCCGGATTCGCTTTTCGGAGCGGGGATCGGCTAGAGTTTGAAACGTCGGACGGGGCGTCAAGCCGCAGAAGACGCCAGCGAGTTGGATGAAGGAAGCGCCGGAAAACGGAGCGGAAAACATCTGGTAAGCTGGAAACACGAAAGAACGAAGCGCCCGGAGGGCCGGTGTGAAAGCCGCCTGATGGAAGCGTCCGTTCCTTGAGAACTCAACAGCGTGCCAAAAGTCAACGCCAGATATGTTGACATCCCCGGCCTCGGACTTGTTTCGGGGTTGGAGATTCCTTTTGAAATAACACTAGCGAGGACGCAGTGCGCGGGATCACCTAATTCCGGTGGTTGCCGTGCCGCTCAACGCGGGTGTGAGCCCGATTACGGGTAATCATTCACGGAGAGTTTGATCCTGGCTCAGGACGAACGCTGGCGGCGTGCTTAACACATGCAAGTCGAACGGTGAAGCCCTTCGGGGTGGATCAGTGGCGAACGGGTGAGTAACACGTGGGCAATCTGCCCTGCACTCTGGGACAAGCCCTGGAAACGGGGTCTAATACCGGATATGACCTGGGACCGCATGGTCCTGGGTGTAAAGCTCCGGCGGTGCAGGATGAGCCCGCGGCCTATCAGCTTGTTGGTGGGGTAATGGCCTACCAAGGCGACGACGGGTAGCCGGCCTGAGAGGGCGACCGGCCACACTGGGACTGAGACACGGCCCAGACTCCTACGGGAGGCAGCAGTGGGGAATATTGCACAATGGGCGAAAGCCTGATGCAGCGACGCCGCGTGAGGGATGACGGCCTTCGGGTTGTAAACCTCTTTCAGCAGGGAAGAAGCGCAAGTGACGGTACCTGCAGAAGAAGCACCGGCTAACTACGTGCCAGCAGCCGCGGTAATACGTAGGGTGCGAGCGTTGTCCGGAATTATTGGGCGTAAAGAGCTCGTAGGCGGCCTGTCGCGTCGGATGTGAAAGCCCGGGGCTTAACCCCGGGTCTGCATTCGATACGGGCAGGCTAGAGTGTGGTAGGGGAGATCGGAATTCCTGGTGTAGCGGTGAAATGCGCAGATATCAGGAGGAACACCGGTGGCGAAGGCGGATCTCTGGGCCATTACTGACGCTGAGGAGCGAAAGCGTGGGGAGCGAACAGGATTAGATACCCTGGTAGTCCACGCCGTAAACGTTGGGAACTAGGTGTTGGCGACATTCCACGTCGTCGGTGCCGCAGCTAACGCATTAAGTTCCCCGCCTGGGGAGTACGGCCGCAAGGCTAAAACTCAAAGGAATTGACGGGGGCCCGCACAAGCAGCGGAGCATGTGGCTTAATTCGACGCAACGCGAAGAACCTTACCAAGGCTTGACATATACCGGAAACGGCTAGAGATAGTCGCCCCCTTGTGGTCGGTATACAGGTGGTGCATGGTTGTCGTCAGCTCGTGTCGTGAGATGTTGGGTTAAGTCCCGCAACGAGCGCAACCCTTGTTCTGTGTTGCCAGCATGCCTTTCGGGGTGATGGGGACTCACAGGAGACTGCCGGGGTCAACTCGGAGGAAGGTGGGGACGACGTCAAATCATCATGCCCCTTATGTCTTGGGCTGCACACGTGCTACAATGGTCGGTACAAAGGGCTGCGATGCCGTGAGGCGGAGCGAATCCCAAAAGCCGGCCTCAGTTCGGATTGGGGTCTGCAACTCGACCCCATGAAGTTGGAGTTGCTAGTAATCGCAGATCAGCATGCTGCGGTGAATACGTTCCCGGTCTTGTACACACCGCCCGTCACGTCACGAAAGTCGGTAACACCCGAAGCCGGTGGCCTAACCCGTAAGGGGAGGAGCCGTCGAAGGTGGGACCAGCGATTGGGACGAAGTCGTAACAAGGTAGCCGTACCGGAAGGTGCGGCTGGATCACCTCCTTTCTAAGGAGCAATACGCCGCTTGCAGGCGAATGTCCTGCACGGTTGCTCATGGGTGGAACGTTGACTATTCGGCACAGGAAGAGATCAGAAGGTAGTACTGCTTCGGCGTGGAACGCTTCTGGGATTGACTGTGTCGGGCACGTTGTTGGGTCCTGAGGGAACGGAAACGTACCTCAGTGATGCCGGTCCCATGCTTGTTGAGGTGGGTGTCTGGTCGTTGTTTGAGAACTGCACAGTGGACGCGAGCATCTGTGGCCAAGTTTTTAAGGGCGCACGGTGGATGCCTTGGCACCAGGAACCGATGAAGGACGTGGGAGGCCACGATAGTCCCCGGGGAGCCGTCAACCAGGCTTTGATCCGGGGGTTTCCGAATGGGGAAACCCGGCAGTCGTCATGGGCTGTCACCCATACCTGAACACATAGGGTATGTGGAGGGAACGCGGGGAAGTGAAACATCTCAGTACCCGCAGGAAGAGAAAACAACCGTGATTCCGGGAGTAGTGGCGAGCGAAACCGGATGAGGCTAAACCATGAGCGTGTGAGACCCGGCAGGGGTTGCGCTGATGGGGTCGTGGGATTTTTCTTGATCGGTCTGCCGGCCGGTCGGCGAGTCAGAAACCGTATGGATAGTCGAAGGACATGCGAAAGGTCCGGCGTAGAGGGTAAGACCCCCGTAGGCGAAATCTGTACGGCTCGTTTGAAGAACTCCCAAGTAGCACGGGGCCGAGAAATCCCGTGTGAATCTGGCGGGACCACCCGCTAAGCCTAAATATTCCCTGGTGACCGATAGCGGATAGTACCGTGAGGGAATGGTGAAAAGTACCGCGGGAGCGGAGTGAAATAGTACCTGAAACCGTGTGCCTACAAGCCGTGGGAGCGTCGTTGTGGTCTTCGGACCATGGCCGTGACTGCGTGCCTTTTGAAGAATGAGCCTGCGAGTTTGCGGTGTGTAGCGAGGTTAACCCGTGTGGGGTAGCCGTAGCGAAAGCGAGTCCGAATAGGGCGTTTGAGTTGCATGCCCAAGACCCGAAGCGGAGTGATCTAGCCATGGGCAGGTTGAAGCGGAGGTAAGACTTCGTGGAGGACCGAACCCACCAGGGTTGAAAACCTGGGGGATGACCTGTGGTTAGGGGTGAAAGGCCAATCAAACTCCGTGATAGCTGGTTCTCCCCGAAATGCATTTAGGTGCAGCGTCACGTGTTTCTTGCCGGAGGTAGAGCACTGGATAGGCGATGGGCCTCACCGGGTTACTGACCTTAGCCAAACTCCGAATGCCGGTAAGTGAGAGCGTGGCAGTGAGACTGTGGGGGATAAGCTCCATGGTCGAGAGGGAAACAGCCCAGAACACCGACTAAGGTCCCTAAGCGTGTGCTAAGTGGGAAAGGATGTGGAGTCGCAGAGACAACCAGGAGGTTGGCTTAGAAGCAGCCACCCTTGAAAGAGTGCGTAATAGCTCACTGGTCAAGTGATTCCGCGCCGACAATGTAGCGGGGCTCAAGCACATCACCGAAGTCGTGTCATTGCAGCATGAAGGGCCAACGCCTGCTGTGATGGGTAGGGGAGCGTCGTGTGCCGGGTGAAGCGGCGGTGGAAACCAGTCGTGGACGGTATACGAGTGAGAATGCAGGCATGAGTAGCGATACAAGAGTGGGAAACTCTTGCGCCGATTGACCAAGGGTTCCTGGGTCAAGCTGATCTGCCCAGGGTAAGTCGGGACCTAAGGCGAGGCCGACAGGCGTAGTCGATGGACAACGGGTTGATATTCCCGTACCCGCTTTGAAGCGCCAACGCTGAACCGAGTGATGCTAAGCCCGTGAAACCGGCCCGGAGTCTTCGGACAAAGGGACGTGGTGGAGCCGGCGATCCAACCTCGTATTAGGTGAGCGATGGGGTGACGCAGGAAGGTAGTCCAGCCCGGGCGGTGGTTGTCCCGGGGTAAGGGTGTAGGCCGTGAGGTAGGCAAATCCGCCTCACATTAAGGCTGAGACCTGATGCCGAGCCGATTGTGGTGAAGTGGATGATCCTATGCTGTCGAGAAAAGCCTCTAGCGAGTTTCATGGCGGCCCGTACCCCAAACCGACTCAGGTGGTCAGGTAGAGAATACCGAGGCGTTCGGGTGAACTATGGTTAAGGAACTCGGCAAAATGCCCCCGTAACTTCGGGAGAAGGGGGGCCATTCCTGGTGACGAGTCTTGCACTCCGAGCTGGGGGTGGCCGCAGAGACCAGCGAGAAGCGACTGTTTACTAAAAACACAGGTCCGTGCGAAGCCGTAAGGCGATGTATACGGACTGACGCCTGCCCGGTGCTGGAACGTTAAGGGGACCGGTTAGCTCCATTTCGGTGGGGCGAAGCTGAGAACTTAAGCGCCAGTAAACGGCGGTGGTAACTATAACCATCCTAAGGTAGCGAAATTCCTTGTCGGGTAAGTTCCGACCTGCACGAATGGCGTAACGACTTCTCGACTGTCTCAACCATAGGCCCGGTGAAATTGCATTACGAGTAAAGATGCTCGTTTCGCGCAGCAGGACGGAAAGACCCCGGGACCTTTACTATAGCTTGATATTGGTGTTCGGTTCGGCTTGTGTAGGATAGGTGGGAGACTTTGAAGCCGTGACGCCAGTCATGGTGGAGTCGTCGTTGAAATACCACTCTGGTCGTGCTGGATGTCTAACCTGGGTCCGTGATCCGGATCAGGGACAGTGTCTGGTGGGTAGTTTAACTGGGGCGGTTGCCTCCTAAAGAGTAACGGAGGCGCCCAAAGGTTCCCTCAGCCTGGTTGGCAATCAGGTGTTGAGTGTAAGTGCACAAGGGAGCTTGACTGTGAGACTGACGGGTCGAGCAGGTACGAAAGTAGGGACTAGTGATCCGGCGGTGGCTTGTGGAAGCGCCGTCGCTCAACGGATAAAAGGTACCCCGGGGATAACAGGCTGATCTTCCCCAAGAGTCCATATCGACGGGATGGTTTGGCACCTCGATGTCGGCTCGTCGCATCCTGGGGCTGGAGTAGGTCCCAAGGGTTGGGCTGTTCGCCCATTAAAGCGGTACGCGAGCTGGGTTTAGAACGTCGTGAGACAGTTCGGTCCCTATCCGCTGTGCGCGTAGGAGTGTTGAGAAGGGCTGTCCCTAGTACGAGAGGACCGGGACGGACGAACCTCTGGTGTGCCAGTTGTTCTGCCAAGGGCATGGCTGGTTGGCTACGTTCGGGAGGGATAACCGCTGAAAGCATCTAAGCGGGAAGCCTGCTTCGAGATGAGCACTCCCACCTCCTTGAGAGGGTAAGGCTCCCAGTAGACGACTGGGTTGATAGGCCGGATATGGAAGCCCTGTGAGGGGTGGAGTTGACCGGTACTAATAGGCCGAGGGCTTGTCCTCAGTTGCTCGCGTCCACTGTGTTGTTCTGAAACAACGACCCCCACACGTCTGGTCACGGTGTGGGTGCGGTTGACAGTTTCATAGTGTTTCGGTGGTCATAGCGTGAGGGAAACGCCCGGTTACATTCCGAACCCGGAAGCTAAGCCTTACAGCGCCGATGGTACTGCAGGGGGGACCCTGTGGGAGAGTAGGACGCCGCCGAACAATCATTCACAAATAGGCCCCCATCCTTTCGGATGGGGGCCTATTTGCGTTGTCGCACCTTGGTCTGCAAGGTGCATGGACGGGATCATATGTGATTCTTGTCATGCGGGAGAGGGCAGAACCGTTTCGGTGAGCAGGGTGGGGCCCAGTTAGCATGTGAACACCCTCCTAGCTCGAAAGATGGACTTGTGACTGTCAACGACGACGTGTTCACGGACTGGAAGAACCGCGAGGAGATCGCGGAGTCGATGATCCCGATCATCGGCCGACTGCACCGGGAGCGGGACGTCACTGTCCTGCTGTACAGCCGTTCCCTGGTGAACAAGTCGGTGGTCAGCATCCTGAAGACCCACCGGTTCGCCCGCCAGATCGCCGGGGAGGAGCTCTCGGTCACCGAGACGCTGCCCTTCCTGCAGGCGCTGACCACCCTGGATCTCGGCCCTTCCCAGATCGACCTCGGCATGCTCGCCGCCACCTACCGCGCCGACAGCCGCGGCCTCTCGGTGGAGCAGTTCACCGCCGAGGCCGTCGCCGGCGCCACGGGTGCCAACAAGATCGAGCGCCGCGAGTCGCCGCGTGACGTCGTCCTCTACGGCTTCGGCCGCATCGGCCGCCTGGTCGCCCGTCTGCTGATCGAGAAGGCCGGCTCCGGCAACGGCCTGCGCCTGCGTGCCATCGTCGTCCGTGGGGGCGGTGACCAGGACATCGTGAAGCGTGCCTCGCTGCTGCGTCGCGACTCCATTCACGGGCAGTTCCAGGGCACGATCACCGTCGACGAGGCGAACAACACGATCGTCGCCAACGGCACCGAGATCAAGGTGATCTACGCCAACGACCCGTCCGAGGTCGACTACACGGCGTACGGCATCCGGGATGCCATCCTGATCGACAACACCGGCAAGTGGCGGGACCGCGAGGGCCTCTCCGGGCACCTCCGCCCGGGCATCGAGAAGGTCGTCCTGACGGCCCCGGGCAAGGGCGACGTGCCCAACATCGTGCACGGTGTCAACCACGACACCATCAAGCCGGACGAGCAGATCATCTCCTGCGCCTCCTGCACCACCAACGCGATCGTCCCGCCGCTGAAGGCGATGGAGGACGAGTACGGTGTGCTGCGCGGCCACGTGGAGACCGTCCACTCGTTCACCAATGACCAGAACCTGCTGGACAACTACCACAAGGCCGACCGCCGCGGCCGCTCGGCACCGCTGAACATGGTGATCACCGAGACCGGTGCCGCCTCGGCCGTCGCCAAGGCCCTGCCGGACCTCAAGGCGAAGATCACCGGCAGCTCGATCCGCGTGCCCGTGCCGGACGTCTCGATCGCCATCCTGAACCTCCAGCTGGCCCGTGAGACCAACCGCGAGGAGGTCCTCGACTACCTCCGCAACGTGTCGCTGACCTCGTCGCTGAAGCGCCAGATCGACTTCACCACCGCCCCCGACGCGGTGTCGAACGACTTCATCGGCTCGCGCCACGCGTCCATCGTCGACGCCGGCGCCACCAAGGTCGAGGGCGACAACGCCATCCTCTACCTGTGGTACGACAACGAATTCGGCTACTCCTGCCAGGTCATCCGGGTCGTCCAGCACGTCTCGGGCGTCGAGTACCCGACGTACCCCGTCCCGGCGGTCTGATCCGCGGAACGCACAACGCCAGTGGGGCGGCAACCGGACTCCGGTTGCCGCCCCACCGGCGTTCACGGGGAGACGGGACCACGACTGCGTTTCCAGCCTCGGGGCTCAGCTGTTGAACTCGCACAAAGTCCGGTGGTACTGAAGGTACTTCTCGTCGATCGGGTGATCGGGGTGGCGACGGAGCCGGCCCAGCGACTTGCCACCTCGAGTCTCCTGCACGATGTCGTCGCCGTCGACATAGATCTCCAGGCCGTCGAAGAGCACGTGGTGGTTGGGGCACAGGCACAGGAGGTTGTGCAACTCGTCCGGACCGTCGTGAGGCGTTCCCAGCCCGCGAATGTGGGCTGCTTCGCTGTAGGGATTCCGCTTGTATGCGAGGCGTGTTCCGCAGACCTGGCACCTGTGATCGTGAATTTCCTTGACCGCCGCGGCAAGTGCTGCATCCCGCACGACACTTGAGGAGGTGGAAGTTCGCCGCCCGGCGGGACCGGTCGCGCGCTTCGCCTCACGGGACTTCCGCCCGGGCTTCGACACCGGTTCCTCGTCGAGGCCCTCGGCAGTCAGGTATCCGCTCAGGCCGAGCCGGCCGAGCAGGGCCTGCAGGTCGATGTCGGGAAGATATTTGCTGCGCAACTCGACCAGCGCGCGGAGACGGGTCTCCGGTTCCTGGAGGATTCGGGCGACCTCGAACGGCAGACCCGCTACGGGCTGAGCGGTGTTGAAGTCGCCCGGCTGCGGCATGGAGGTGAGGTTCTCGGGGATGCCGTGGATCTCCCAGAGGCCGCTGCCCCGGAGATGCCAGAACGCGTACTCCGGAGTCACCGGGGACTCCGGGAGGCCGAACTCGGCCAGAAGGGCTCCGACCTCGTCACGGAAAAGCGACCACGGTGCGAGGCGCGGCTCGCTCGCGGCGATACGGCCGATCACCCAGAGCACGGCGAGGGCTTCGTGGCGGCTCGGCGTCCCCGTCAGGTCATGGCGGGTCCTCAGAGCCGTGATCCGGCCCAGCACTTCGGCTCGGCCGATCGCCCTGTCCCGACGGTGGCCGGGCGGGGAACCGTATGCGGGCCGTGGGTTCTGACCGGGGGGTAGCAGGCCGGCGACGCGGGCGTAGTCCTGGGCGGATCGGACCGTGAGCGAACGGAGCGGCCGGGGGACGCTCAGCTCGTCCAGTACGTCCGCAGCCGGTACTGGTTCGGCGAACTCCTCGACATCACCCAGGGCCATGATGTGTTCCCACGTCGCGCCGGACTCATCGGCCCCCCAGACCTCCTGGGCGATCTCCTGGCTGTTGATGAGTCGGAGCACCCTCGCGCGTGCGATGAAGCTGTTGCCGGTGTAGAAGAGAATGTCGTCCCCGACACGGCGGTCCCTTAGCGCCCGGGCCTTCTCGTTGTTGGACTGGGTGGTCGGCGTCGAGCCCCACAACCGCGCGATCCCGTCCGGGTAGAGCCCGTCGAGTACATCGGCACCTGGGCCGATGGCCTTCCGAAGCTCCGATACTCGGACTCCCCGCCGTACTGACTTGGCGAAATTCTGCGGTCCGCCATCCCGTGTGCCTCGCGGCTGAAGGACCAGTTGTGGGGCTTCGGACGTTCCGGGCGGCTCCGTCGCCGGTGCGCTCTCCTCGACCGTGAAGCCCAGAGCGCGGAGCTGCCGCACCAGGGTGTTCTCGTCACCGTGGAACGTGCCCGTCCCCGCCGCCGCGCCCGAGGAGTACTGGTGCCCCAGGGTGGCAGTGGCTCGAGCGTCGTAGTGCCTACCGTCCAGTATCAACCAATGGCCGGACTCCGCGTCCTGGCCGTACTGGGCACGAAAGTCAGCAGGGCCGAGCAGGTCGTGCTCCTGAACCGCAGCTTGCACGCCCGCTCGCGTCAGATCCTCAATCCCCATGATGATCAGATTAATGGAATGGTCTGACGGATCTGGCTTGTGGGTTGCGGCTAGGCCTGGAGCTGGAGCTGATGCCGGGCAGGCGTGCTGCGTGCCGCGGGCGGCATTCGACGACGTGTGGTGAGCGCCTGGTGCGAGGGCTCGGTGGGCAGGGTTGTTGGAGGAACGTTCACGTCCGTGTGACCTGCTGCTTCGTGGGGGTGGGGGAGGTGGCGCGGAGGTGGCGTCCGGGTCCCGGATGAGTGGGGTAATGGTCTATACCAATGGGGTACTGTGGCCATTGGAGCTGTCAGAAACACGGCTGTGGGGGCCATATGACTGTCCAACAGGTATCTCCTGTTTCCGCTTTGTCTTCCTTCTCTTCCGATTCTCCTGCTCATCTGCCGCAGCCGCCGGATGATCAGGAGCTCTACTGGTACTTCGGCCCGCAACGGCGGTGGGTGCTCGTCGCCAGTTCGGCGGCGTTCGTGTTCACGGCCGGGACGATGTTCACCTTCGCGTTGCGGACGCCGGCGCTCTGGGTGTTCCTCGCGGTGCTCGCGCTCAATGTCATCGCGCTGGGGCTGTCGTCCGTCAACAGCCTGCGCCAGCGGCGGCTCACCCGGCAGTCCCACGAGGTGCTGGTGCACGCGTGGGCGCCGGAGGAGCTGCCGACCGTCGACCTGTACCTGCCGACCTGCGGGGAGCCGCTGGACGTCCTGGAGAACGCCTACCGGGCGGTCGCCCGGGTGGACTGGCCGGGCGCGCTGACGGTCTGGGTGCTCGACGACGCGGACCGGTCCGAGGTCGCCGACCTGGCGGCCGCGCACGGGTACCGCTACGTGGTGCGGCCCGACCGGGGGCACCTCAAGAAGGCCGGGAACCTCAACCACGCGCTCACCTTGAGCAGTGGCGAGCTGATCGCCATCCTCGATGCCGACTTCGCGCCCCGGGCGGACTTCCTGCGCCACCTGGTCCCGTACTTCGCGGACTCGCGGATCGGCATCGTGCAGAGCCCGCAGTGCTTCGACACCGACGAGTCGATGAGCTGGATCGAGCGCGCCGCCGGTGCCGCGCAGGAGTGGTTCTTCCGCTGGATCCAGCCCTCCCGCGACGCCAGCGACGCCGCCATCTGCTGCGGCAGCAACGCCGTCTACCGGCGTGTGGCGATCGACGAGGCCGGCGGCTTCGCCCGGCTCGACCACAGCGAGGACCTCTTCACCGGCCTCGGCCTGTACGCCGAGGGCTACCGCACGCTGTACGTCCCGGTGCTGGTGGCCAAGGGCACCTCGCCGGACAACCTCGCCTCGTACGTCAACCAGCAGTACCGCTGGGCGATGGGCAACCTGCACCTGCTCGGCTCGCCCGAGCTCAAGCGGATCGGCGCGCCCTGGCGGATGCGGCTCTGCTTCTACGAGGGCATCGTCGGCTACCTGGCCGCCGCCGTGAACATCTTCGTCGCGCCGCTGCCGCCGCTGGTGATGATGTTCTTCTACCCGGACCAGATCCGGCCCTGGCACATGCTGCCGATGCTCGCGCCGCTCTGGCTCTGGCACGTGCTGCTGCCCCGGGTCAGCCGGACCCGCTGGCGGATCGAGGTGGTCCGCTCCAACGTGCTGATGGGCGTCGCCGCCGGTGTCGCGTTCTGGCACACGCTGCGCGGGCGCAGCGCCGCCTGGGTGCCGACCGGTGCGGCCGGTGCGGCCGGTTCCGCCGGTGGGGACGCCCCCGCCGCGCGCGGCAAGGCCCGGTCCGGCGGGATGGCCCGCAAGGTGGTGCTGCTCTCGCTGGCCTGGCTCTGCGCCTCGCTCGGCGCCGGCGCCCTCGGCCTCGGCCTGGCCGTCGCCGAGTACGGCTGGGCGCCCAACTGGGGCCTCGGGCTCTACCTCGCGGTGCAGGCGCAGATCGGCCTGCCGCTGATCCGCGACCTCCTCGGCGAGGTCCGCGGCAGCTCCCGCGGCGAGGCCGCCGCCGGGCCGAAGGCGCCCCGGCTCGGCATGCTGCCCCGCCGCTGGCCCGAGGGGCTGGCCGCCACCGCCACGCTCGTGCTCACCGCTCTGCTCGCCTCCGGCTGGGTCCGCCCGATGCTGCCCTGGCTGGGTTGAAAGGTCGTCGCCTTCCATGTCGTCGTCACCCGTACCGTCACCGATATCGTCACCGATACCGCCACCGTCACCGATACCGTCGCCGCCAGGGGCCGGCCGGGCCGTCCCCGAGCTGCGCCCGGACGCCTTCACCATCCCCGGCCGGCGGGCCGGCGCCGTCTCCCGGGGTTCCGATGCCCCGGGCCCGGCGCCCCGCTCGGCCGGCTTCCGTCCCGACATCGAGGGCCTGCGCGCGGTCGCCGTCCTCGCCGTCCTCGCGTTTCACGCCGCCGTCCCCGGCCTGGCCGGCGGGTTCGTCGGCGTGGACGTCTTCCTCGTCATCTCCGGCTACCTGATCACCGGCCTGCTGCTGCGCGAGGCCACCACGACCGGCCGGATCCGGCTCGGCGAGTTCTTCTCCCGCCGGGCCCGCCGGCTGCTGCCCTCGGCGGCCATCGTGCTCGGCGCGGTGGCGCTGTTCGGCGCCTGGCTGACCGTGCCGCTGCGGCGCGCCGACCTGGAGTACGACGTGCTCGCGGCGGCGTTCTCGGTCGGCAACTGGCGCTTCGTCGCCCAGCAGACCGACTACCTGGCGGCCGGGCGGGACGAGAGCCCGCTGCTGCACTTCTGGTCGCTGGCCGTCGAGGAGCAGTTCTACCTGGTCTGGGGCCCGCTGCTGGCGCTCACCGCCTACCTGGTGCTGCGGGTGGTGCGGCGCGGCCGGGCGGACGGGCGCGGGCGGGCGGTGCGGCCGGTCGCGGCCGGGCTCGCCGCCGTGCTGACCGCCGGCTCCTTCGCGCTCTCGCTGCGCTGGACGCACGACTCCGTCTCGCTGGCCTACCTCGGGACGCCCTCCCGGGTGTGGCAGTTCGGGGTCGGCGCGCTGCTCGCCCTAATGCCCTGGCACCTGCTGAGCGGACCGCGGCTGCCGCGCGTGCTGGTCGGCTGGGGCGGGGCGGTGGCCGTCGTGGGCTGCGTGCTGGCGTACGACAGCACGACCCCGTACCCGGGCTGGGCGGCGCTCGTCCCGACCCTGGGCACGGCCGCCGTCATCCTGGCCGGCACGCCCGGGCGGGACGGGGCCGCCGCGTCCGGCCGCTCCGGCCTCGGGGTGGACCGGGTGCTCGGCCTGCGCGTGCCGCGGGCGATCGGCCGGCTCTCGTACAACCTGTACCTGTGGCACTGGCCGGTGCTCGTCCTCGTCGGCGCGAAGTTCGGCCCGCTGGACTGGCCGGTGAAGGTGGCGCTCACCGCCGCTGCCGCGCTGCCCGCCTTCGCCGTGATGCGGTGGGTCGAGCAGCCGCTGCGGCACAGTCGCACCGTCTCCGAACTCCCGCGCCGTGGCCTGTCGTTGGGGCTCGCCTCGGTGGTCATCCCGGTGGTGCTGGCGCTGGTCGTCGGCTCCGGCACGCTGCGGCTGCTCGGTCCGGCGGCGCCGGTCGATCTGCGGGGCCTGCCGCCCGGGGCGTCGGAGGGCACCTCGCTGCTGGTGCGCACCGCGGCGGCGGCGACGGGGCCGGCGGTGGTGCCGGACGCCGTCCAGGCCCGCAAGGACTTCCCGCCGGACGGTGAGTGCGAGGTCGCCCCGACCGCCACCACCAGCCCCGACTGCCGCTTCGGCGTGGTCGGCAGCCCGGACCGGATCGTGCTGCTCGGCGACTCGCACGCCGGCCAGTGGTTCTCGGCGCTGCTCGCGATCGCCGCCGAACGGCGCTGGGAGCTGGAGGAGTTGGTCAAGCAGGGCTGCCCGCTCCCGGAACTGACGGTGGTCAACCCGCAGTTGGGGCGCACCTACCGCGAGTGCGACACCTGGCGGGCGAACGCGCTGACCCGGCTGACGGAGGGCCCCAAGCCCCGCCTGGTCGTCGTCTCCACGCTCAACCGGTACACCGACGACCGTGAACTGCTGCTCCAGGGCTGGGAGAAGACCCTCGCCCCGGTGCGCGAGCTCGGCGTCCCGATCGTCTACCTGCGTGACACCCCGATCCCCGGGACGGACGTGCCGGCCTGCGTGTCGGGCCACACCGACGACCCGGCGGCCTGCGAGTTCCCGCGCGACAAGGCGCTGTGGGCGGACCCGCTCGCCGAGGAGATCGCGGCCGGTCGGATGCCGGGCGTGCGCGCGGTGTCGGTGAACGACGTCATCTGCCCCGGCAGCGGCCGCAGTTGCCCGGCGGTGCTGGAGCGCATCCTGCTCTACCGCGACGACGCGCACCTGACCAACGTCGCCGCCGTCGTCCTCACGCCGCGTCTGGAGCGGCTGTTGACGGACTCCGGCGCCCTGCCGCCCAAGGCCGCGTCCGCCGCGTCCGGTCCGTCCGGCCTGTCGGCCCCGTCCGCCGGTTCGCCGCCGGTCACGGTGGACGGCTGGACGCAGCTGCTGCGCGACGACTTCGACGGCCCGGCCGGCAGCCGCCCGTCCGAGGCCGACTGGCAGTACGACCTGGGCACCTGCTACCCGGGCTGCCCGGCCCCGCAGTGGGGGACGGGCGAGGTCGAGACCATGACCGACTCGACCGCGAACGTCCGGCTCGACGGCCGGGGCGCGCTGGAGATCGTGCCCACCCGGGACGTGAACGGCCAGTGGTCGTCCGGGCGGATCGAGTCCCGCCGCGCCGACTTCGCCCCGCCGCCCGGCGGTGTGCTGCGGATCGAGGCCGGGATCGCCCTGCCCGACGTGACCGGCCCGGCCGCCGCCGGCTACTGGCCCGCCTTCTGGACCCTCGGCGGTGGGCTGCGCAACGGCTACACCGGCTGGCCGGCCATCGGTGAGCTGGACATCATGGAGCAGGTCAACGGCCGGGACGCGGTGTTCGGCACGATGCACTGCGGCGTCCTCGACGGCGGCCCCTGCCAGGAGCCCCGGGGCCTCGGCTCCGGCGACCGGCCCTGTGGCGCGGAGTGCCGCACCGGCTTCCACCGCTACGCGGTCGAGGTCGACCTGAGGCCGGGCGCCGAGGAGGTCCGCTGGTACCTCGACGGCCGGGAGCACCACCGGGTCCGCGCCGCGCAGATGGACCGCGCGACCTGGGACCGGGCCGTCGACCACGGCCTGTTCCTGATCCTCAACGTCGCCGTCGGCGGCAACCTGCCGACCGCCTTCGGCGGCGCCGTCACCCCGGCCACCGAACCAGGCCACCCGATGCGCGTCGACTACGTCTCCGTCGCCACGAAGCCGTAGCCGCCGCTCTGCGGGAACCACCGGCCCCGGGCCGGGGAGCGAACGACAGCTCCCCGGCCCGGGGCCGCTGCCGTCACCGGCCGGTGGCCGTTGCGGTCCCTCCCGGCGACGGCCGTTCGGCTTTCGGTCCACGGGGAGGGAGGGGCGCGGACCGGTCAGGACGCCGCGTCGGCCGGGAAGGGCACGGGGTAGGCCTCGGCGAAGTCGGCCGAGCGGGCGACCTCGCGCCACCTGGTGTCCTCGGCGAGGAGCCGGCGGCCCTGGGCGATGGAGGCCTCGGCCGCGTAGGCCCCGATCGGCAGGTGCTCGGGGACGTCGCGCCGCTTGGCCACCCGCACGAGGATCTCGGCGGCGCGCACGGGGTCGCCGGCGGCGCCGGCGCCGCTCTGCCGCATCCGCGTGTTCATGGCGCCGACCGTCCCGGCGTACGCCGCCGGGACGTCGTGGACGGTCATCGACGAGCCGGCCCAGTCGGTGCGGAACCCGCTCGGCTCGACCACCAGCACCTTCACGCCGAAGGGGGCGGTCTCGGCGCGCAGCACCCGGCTGAACCCGTCGATGGCGAACTTCGCCGCCTGGTACGAGGCGAGCCCCGGGGAGCCGCCGACCCGGCCGCCGACCGAGGAGAACTGCATCACCAGCCCGCCCTGCTGTGCGCGCAGCAGCGGGATCGCGGCCTTGGTGACGTGGTAGACGCCCCAGAAGTTGGTCTCGAACTGCGTGCGGAAGTCGGCGTCCTCGGTGGTCTCGATCGGCGAGACGTTGGCGTAGCCGGCGTTGTTCACCAGTACGTCGATCCGGCCGAAGCGGGCGTGCGCCCCGTCGAGCGCGGCCCGGGCGGCCGCCGGGTCGGTGACGTCGAGCGCGAGGGGGAGGATCCGGTCGCCGAACTCCTCGACGAGGTCGGCCAGTTGCTCGGGCCGGCGGGCGGTCGCCGCCACCCGGTCGCCGGCCCGGAGGGCCGCGCGGGTGAGGGTGCGGCCGAAGCCGCGGGACGTGCCGGTGATGAACCAGGTCTGTTCCGTGGTGTCCATGCCGTTAGTGAAACACTGTTGCGCTAATAGTGCAACGATGTTGCGCTACGCTGTCCGGGTGGAGGAAACGGAGTTCCAGCGCGCCCGCTCGCCCGAGGCCAAGCGCCGCCGCGAGGCCGCGATCCTGGAGGCGGCCCGGTCGCTCGGGCGGGAGCGCGGCATCAGGGACATCACCCTGACGGACATCGCCGCCGCGGTCGGCATGCACAAGTCGGCGCTGCTGCGCTACTTCGAGACCCGCGAGGAGATCTTCCTGCGGCTGACCGCGGAGGGCTGGGCCGAGTGGTCCGCCGCGCTGACCGCACGGCTGCGCGAGGCGGCGGACCCGGGCCCGGCCGCCGTGGCCCGGGAGTTCGCCGCCACCCTCGCCGCCCGCGGCACGTTCTGCGACCTGCTCGCCCACGCGCCGCTCAACCTCGAACGCAACGTCTCGCTCGACGCGGTGCGCGAATTCAAGCTGGCCACCCTCGCCGCCCGCGCGCCGATCACGGCGGCCGTCCGCGCCCAGCTGCCCGCCCTGGCCGACGAGGACGCCACCGACCTCGTCGCCACCGCCGTCTCCCTCGCCGGCGCCCTGTGGCAGATCGCCAACCCGGGCCCGGAGGTCGCCGCCCTCTACCGCGGCGACCCCCGCCTCGCCCACGCCGTCGTCGAGGTCGAGCCCCGGCTGGCCCGCATCCTGACCGCGACGGTCAGGGGGCTGGTCGCCGCGGCGGACGAAGCGGGCGGCTGACGTCCACCGGCCGGTGGGCACACCGTCCGCACCCGCACCGACCACGCCGGGCCGCCGCGGGCGGCGACGTCCTCAGCGGCCCGCGCAGAACACCGTCTCCAGGAACCCCATCATGGCCACCTGCTGCGCCGCCTCCTGCTCCCGGTCCCCGCGGCCCGTGTACGAGAGCGCGACCTGGCGGTCGGCGGTGCCCCAGAGCTGGGTGTCGTAGCCGAAGATGCCGCCGTTGTGTCCGAGCACCGGTCCGCACGAGAGCTGGTACCGGGCCAGGCCGAGGCCGTAGTCCAGCTGGTGCCCGGCCGGGTCGGTCTGGACGGTGGACGTCATCTCCCGCATCAGCCGCGGCGGCAGCAACTCCCCCTTCAACAGCGCCCGCTGGAAGCGGTTGAGATCCTCCGTGGTGGAGATCAGCGACCCCGCCGCGCCGGCCCAGGAGGGGTTCTGCTCGGTGACGTCGACGTCCGTGCGGCTGCCCGGCCCCGTCTCGTCGACCACCGTCCAGTACCCGTGGGCGTGCGGGCCCGGGATCCCGGGCGCGGTGCCGGGGAAGAGGCTGTGGGACATCCCGAGCGGGCGCAGGATCCGCCGGGTGACCTCCTCACCGTACTCGTGGCCGGTGGTCCGCTCGATCAGCAGACCGAGCAGCGCGTAGTTGGTGTTGGAGTAGTTCCACGCCGAACCGGGCGGGAAGTCCGGGGCGTGGGCGGCCGAGGCGGCCACCAACTGGCGGGCGGTGACGGTCCGCCGGAGCCCGCCGTCGGCGATCCAGGCGCGGAACACCGCCGGTTCGAACAGATCGGGGAAGATCCCGCCGAGTTCGTTGGTCGGATCCCACAGCCCCGAGGTGTGGTTCAGCAACTGCCGCACCGTGATGTGCTCGGCCCCCGGCACCAGACCCGGAAGGTGCCGGGCCAGCGGGTCGTCCAGGCCGAGCCGCCGCTCGCCGACCAACTGGAGCACGGTGGTCGCGACGAGCGTCTTGGTCACACTGCCGGCCCGGAACCGCCCGTCGGTGCGCACGGGCGCCCCGGTGGCCAGGTCGGCCACACCCGAGCCGCCGCGCCACACCCCGCCCCGGTCGCGCACCTCGGCGATCGCGGAGGAGGCCCCGGCCGCGGTCAGCGCGGTCAGCGCCTGCTGCCGCCGCCCGTCGACGCCACCCCGCTGCTCCGCCGCCGCGGCCGGAGCGTCGCCGGCCGGCGGATCCGCCGCCGCGACCGCGGGAGCCACCGGCGCGGCCAGGACGACACAGGCCGCGGCGGCCGCGACGAGGGCAAGACGACGTTTCATGGTTTCCTCCCCGGATCCGGGCGGACCGCGTCCGCCCCGGCCCCCAGCCTTGCCGCTGCCCGCCACCGGATCGTCGCTCTGACTGACGACCCGCCCCTCGGCCTGCGGAGGTACTCCCGTACACCCCCGGAAGGAGACCGCCCCGCACCGGAGTTGCCCATCGGCGGGCCGGCGTTCGGCCCGCTCGGCCTCCTCGTCGGAGAACAGTTCACGGAAACGCCTTGCCGCATCTCCTTTCGGGGCAGGAACCGGCTGGGATCGCCGTGCCAGGAGATGCCGAGGGAGTCACGGGCGCGTGTCGTCGCGACGAATCGCACGGCCCGCGCCTGGCGGCGGTTCTCCCGCGGACTCACCGGTTCGGGTGATGGGGGTGGGGCGTTCCCCGGTTCGGCGGACCCGGGGCGGCGGCGGTGTGTATAGGTGGCAGCCGGAGCACGCCGAGGGAAGGGAACACCCCATGACGCAGTCAGCCGCCAAGCCCGCGCAGAGTGTCGACGAGGTCATCGGGCGGATGCGGGCGATCGAGGCGCGGCTGGATCCGCGGGACGGGGTCGCGTGCTTCAACCGGATGTACCTGAAGGTCACGGAGCTGGTGGGGGAGCGGCTCACGGCCGGGTACTTCCAGGACCAGGTGTTCACCGAGCGGCTCGACGTGGTGTTCGCGAACCTGTACTTCGACGCGGTCGAGGCCGGCGAGGCGGGGCGGGCGGTGAACGAGGCGTGGAAGCCGCTGTTCGACGCGCGCGGACACCGGAAGGTGTGGCCGGTCCAGTTCGCGTTCGCGGGGATGAACGCGCACATCAACCACGACCTGGCGCTCGCCGTCGTCGAGACCTGCATCGAGCGGCGGACCACGCCCGACACGCCGCCGGTGCACGCCGACTACCTCAAGGTGAACGAGCTGCTCGCGCAGGTGGAGGCGCAGGTGCGGGCGTCGTTCGAGGCGCAGATCATCAAGGTCGCCACCGAGCAGGCCGAGCCGCTGAAGCACATCGTCGCCAGCTTCTCGATCGCCCGGGCCCGGGACGCCGCCTGGGCGACCACGCAGACGCTCTGGCACCAGCGCAACATCCGGCCGATGTACGACGCGACGCTCGCCGCCGTCACCGCGAGCACCGCGCTGGCCGGGGAGATGCTGGTGACGCCGGTGCTGGCGCCGGTGGAGCAGCCGGACGGGGAGGGGTAGCGCCCGGCCGGCCGAGTCCGGCGCGCGGGGGCGCGCGCGGTCGGGGTGGACTGGTGGGTGACCAGCCGAGACGCGAAAGGCCGCCGATGTCCTCCTCGCCCCCTGCCCGGTACGCCGACCTGAGTGCCCTGGTGATCAACTGCACGCTCAAGCGGTCGCCCGAACGCAGCCACACCCAGGGGCTGGTCGAGGTGAGCACCGCGATCATGGAACGGCAGGGCGTGCGGGTCGACGTGGTCCGCGCGGTGGACCACGACATCGCCACCGGGGTCTGGCCGGACATGACCGAGCACGGGTGGGAGACGGACGAGTGGCCCGTGCTCTACAGCCGGGTGATGGCGGCCGACATCCTGGTCCTCGCCGGGCCGGTCTGGCTGGGGGACAACTCCTCGGTGACGAAGAAGGTGATCGAGCGGCTGTACGCCTGCTCGTCGATCCTCAACGAGCGGGGGCAGTACGCGTACTACGGCCGGGTCGGCGGCTGTCTGGTCACCGGGAACGAGGACGGCGCCAAGCACTGCGCGATGAACGTGCTCTACAGCCTCCAGCACCTCGGGTACGCCGTCCCGCCGCAGGCGGACGCGGGGTGGGTGGGGGAGGCGGGGCCGGGGCCGTCGTACCTGGATGCGGGGTCGGGCGGGCCGGAGAACGACTTCACCAACCGCAACGCGACCTTCATGACCTGGAACCTGCTGCACTTCGCGCGGATGATCAAGGACGCGGGCGGGATCCCGGCCTACGGCAACCAGCGCTCCGAGTGGGACGCCGGGTGCCGCTTCGACTTCGAGAACCCGGAGCACCGCTGAGCGGCCCCACCCGCCTCAGCGGTCCGGACCGTCGCTCCACCGGTGGTCCGGGGGTTCCTCGCACGGGTACGGCAGCAGGACGGCCTGCGGGAGGCCGCCGTCGCGGGAGAGGGCGAGACACTGGCGGGGGGCGGGTGCCGGCCGCAGGTTGAGGCCCACCAGCACTCCGGCCACCAGCAGCAGGCCGGCCAGGGCGGCCGCCGTGCCCGTCCCGACGGTCCGGCGCCGCCGGGCACCGGCGGGCTCGGGGCGGACGGCGGGCGCCGCGGGCTCCGGCTGCCTGATGCGCCGCACCTCGGCGAGGCAGTGCGTCGCCTCCCGCAGCCGGGCCCGCCGCGGCTCCTGCGCGCCGGCGCCGTCCGGCACCGGTGCCCCGGGGCCCGCCCCGCCCCCGGGGCCGGCGCCCAGCTCGCCCCGCAGCTCGGCCACGATCGCCACCAGGACGTGGATCAGTTCCGCCGACTCCGCCGCGTCCGCCTCGGCCAGCCGCTGCGCGTGCCGCGCCCGGTCCAGCGCCTGCTGGGCGGCCGAGCGGCCCGCCGCGGGTGAGCGCAGGCCCCGGGCCGCCCGGGCGGCCTGTTCGTGGAGCTGGCCGGCGCGCGCCAGGAGGGCCGCCCGGGCCCGGGGTTCCTCCAGGCGGTCGTGGACCAGTTGCTGGAGCAGGTGCCAGGGGATGTCCTTCTCCGCGGAGCGGTACTCGCTCCAACTGGTCTTGCCGGCCGGGTACCGCTGAGCGAGTTCGCGGACGGTGAGCCCGGAGGTCACCTCCCGCACGAACCGGGCCAGGGCGTCGGCCTGTTCGGTCTCCCCTTTGAGCCGCCCCTGCGGGCGTCCGGCGCTCCCCACTCCCTGCCCCCTGCCTTGTCCGTGGCCAAACCTGATTGTCCGCCGCTCACCTGGGTCTCGTCCGCGTTTTTGTAGATGGACAATCAAACATGCCGCACGGTGGGATCTCCACCGGGTCTTCGGTCAACTTGCCAAAGGGAAGGTTGTCGTGTGTCGCTGATCGAAGTGGCGGGCCTGGTCAAGGAGTTCCGCAGGCCCAAGCGGATCGACGGGCCGCTCGGCGCACTGCGCACCCTGTTCACCCGCCAGTACGTGAGCAAGCGCGCCGTCGACGGGATCGACTTCTCGGTCGGCGAAGGGGAACTGGTCGGGTACCTGGGGCCCAACGGCGCCGGCAAGTCGACCACCGTCAAGATGCTCGCCGGGATCCTGCGGCCCACCGCGGGCCACGTGGAGGTCGCCGGGGTCGTGCCCTGGAAGGAGCGCGAGCGCAACGCCCGCAACATCGGCGTCGTCTTCGGCCAGCGCAGCCAGCTGTGGTGGGACCTTCCGCTCCGGGACTCCCTGGAGACGATGGGCCGGCTCTACGGGGTGGAGCGCGCCCGGTACCGGCGCTCCATCGCCCACTTCACCGAGGTGCTGATGCTGGGCGCCTTCCTGGACACGCCGGTGCGGCAGCTCTCCCTCGGGCAGCGGATGCGCGGGGACCTGGCCGCCGCCATGCTGTCCGAGCCGCGCGTCCTCTTCCTCGACGAGCCCACCGTCGGGCTGGACGTGGTGGCCAGGGAGCGGATGCGCGAGTTCATCGCCGTCCAGAACCGCGCGCAGGGCACCACCGTCGTACTGACCACCCACGACCTCGACGACGTCGAGCGGCTGTGCAGCCGCATCGTGCTCATCGACAGCGGCCGGGTCCTCTACGACGGCGACGTCGAGAAGCTCAAGTCGCGGTACGCGCCGCACCGGCAGCTGGTCGTCCAGCTCGCCGACGGCTCCCCGTGGCAGGGCGTCGACCTGCCCGGCGTCGAGTGCGTGCGGGGCGGCGCCGGGCCCGGGAGCGCCGGGCCCGGGAGCGTCTCGCTGCGCTTCGCCCCCGAGGACGCCCGGACCCCGGAGATCGTCGCCGCCGTCCTGGCCCGGCACACCGTCACCGACCTCTCGATCATCGAGCCGGACCTCGAAGGCGTCATCCACCGGATCTACTCCGAGAGCGGGGCCGCGTGACGGCGGCCACGGCCCGGCTCGGCCCCGGCCGGCGGATGGCCGCGTACGCCGCCCTGGCCCGCGTCCAGGCCCGTACCCAGCGGGTGTACCGCACCGACTTCCTGTTCGGCATGGTGGGCCTGCTGCTGCAGATCTACCTGCTCCGGCTGGTGTGGACCGCGGTCTACCCCGGCTCGGGAAGCGCCGGCGCCGGCCCGGGACGCGAGATCACCCTCGCCACCCAGATCGCCTACGTCTCCCTCGCCTCGGTGCAGGCCTGGCTCGCCAACTCCGACGCGCGGACGCTGGCGACGATCCAGCTGCGCATCCGGGAGGGCGCCGTCGCCCTGGACCTCGCCCGCCCCGTGCGCTTCACCGCCCAGATGGTCGCCGCCAGGGCCGGCGGCACGCTCGCCATGCTCCCGTTCGCCGGCTGCGCGCTGGTGTTCTCGGTGCTGGCGGGCGGCGCGCAGGCCCCCGCGTCCGTCCCGGCGCTGCTCGCCTACGCCGCCAGTCTGGTCCCCGCCTACGCCAGCGCCCTCCTGCTGGGCGTGACCGTCAGCATGATCTCGTTCTGGACCCTGGAGCTCGACGGCTTCTACTCCGTCTACCTGATGGCGGCGCACTTCTTCTCCGGGGCGCTGGTCCCGCTGTGGTTCATGCCCGAGTGGCTCGCCGACGTGACCCGCCTGCTGCCCTTCCAGACCATGGTCTACGTCCCCACCGCCCTCTACCTCGGCCAGCTGAGCGGAGCCCGAGCCGTCCTGGAGGCCCTGGCCGTCCAGTGCGGCTGGGCCGTGGCGCTGTGGCTGCTGCTGAGACTCGTGTGGTCCAGGGCGCTGCGCCGTGTCGTCGTGCAGGGAGGCTGACCGTGACGGTCCCCGCCGGCCCCGGGGCCGGATCCGCCGCCCGGCCGGTCCCGCGCCTGTACGCGTACGGGCTGCTCATGCGCGCGGCCGTGAAGTCCCAGCTCCAGTACCGCGGGAACCTGCTGTTCGGCCTCGCGGGCGGCGCCGCCTTCCAGGGGGTGGGGCTCGCCTTCATCTGGGTCGTCGCCACCCGCTTCGGCGCGGTCGGCGGCTGGTCCATGACGGAGATCTGCCTGCTGTACGGCATGCGCCTGACCTCGCACGGCCTCTGGGTGGTCCCGGGCAACCAGCTCTACTTCCTCGACGTCACCATCCAGACCGGCGAGTTCGACCGCTACCTGGTGCGCCCCACGGGTGTCCTGCCGCAGCTGCTGGCCCGCGGGATCCACCTGCCGGTGTTCGGCGATCTGGTGACCGGGCTCGTCATCCTCACCGGCGCGGCCTGGCAGCTCGGCGTTCCGCACTCGGCGGCCGGCGTGCTCTACCTCGTGCTGGCCCTGGTGGGCGGCGCGATGGTCGAGGGCGCCTTCCAGATCGGCATCAGCGCGATGTGCTTCCGCACGCTGTCCAACCGCTCGCTGCGCGTGCTGGTCGACAGCGTCATGAACAGCTTCGGCGGCTACCCGCTCAAGGTCTTCCCCGGACCGGCCCGCTTCGTGCTCACCTTCCTCGTGCCCGTCGCGTTCGTGGCCTACCTGCCGGCGGGCGTGCTGCTCGGCCGGGCCGGCGACCTCCACGTCCCCCTCTGGGCGGCCTGCGCCGCGCCGGGCGCCGGGCCGCTGCTGCTGTGGCTCGCCCACCGGCTCTGGCGGGCGCAGTCCGCCCACTACTCCAGCTCGGGAACGTGAGGGGCGGGTTACCGCCGGGCCGACCGCACCACGGAGCAGCCGTTCCACCACCGGACCCGGCCGTTCCACCACCGGACGAACACTCCACCAGGGAGAGAAAGGATGACGGCGTGCTGATACCACGGGTCTTCCATCAAGTATGGCTGGGCGGTCCGATGCCGGAGAGGTTCCGTGCCTACTCCCGCACGTGGCGCCGCCACCACCCCGACTGGGAGTACCGGCTCTGGACCGAGGACGACCTCGACCCCGCCCGCTCCGGCTTCCTCACCAACGGTGATGCCTTCCTGGAGCTGGAGAGCTGGTCGGAGAAGTCCGACGTGGCGCGGTTCGAGATCCTGCTGCGGTGCGGCGGCATCTACCTCGACACCGACTTCGAGTGCCTGCGGCCGCTGGACGGACTCCTGACGGACGAGGACGCCTTCGCCGCCAGCGAGGACGGCGTCCACATCTCGACCGGCATCATGGGGGCCGTCCCCGGCCACCCGTTCATGGCCGCCTGCGTCCAGGAACTCCCGGTCAGGATGAAGGAGTTCGCCGACGCCAACGCGGCGCTGAAGACCGGTCCGGGGATGGCCACCGCGGTGTTCGCGCGCCAGGAGGAGCAGGACGGCCGGCCGCCGCTCACGGTCTTCTCGAGAGACCTGTTCTATCCGTACCACTTCACCGAGCCGCACCGGGCGGGTGAGGAGTTCCCCGGCGCCTACGCCGTGCACCACTGGGCGGCCAGCTGGATGTAGAGCGGCCCCCGAACGGCCTCGAACGGCCATCGAACTGCCCCTCGAACGGTCCTCGCACTGCGCCTGACCTGCCCCTGACCTGCCTCTGACCTGCCCCTGAGCGGCCCCGCCACCCCGGCGGGGCCGCTCCGCCGTTGGTGCCGGTCCGAGCCGATCATCAGATACGCCATTTCAAACGCGACTGATGTGAACGTTCACCCTTTCGAGTGCACAGGATCATGGGAAGCGGCTCAGATCGTTCCGCCCCGCCTACGGTTGGGCAGCAAGCGAGACGGGGCCGCCGCAGCGCGCGGAGATCCCCTCGTACCGGGGCGGAGGCGACGGCCGACGACCCGTCATGGCGTGTCCCCCTTCGGAGAGGAAGGTTCTCCCATGCCCGTGGCCACGAGCGGCGAGACACCGCAGGCGTCGCAGCAGCACCCGCACCCGGTCCGGCGCGCGGGGGTGCGGTCATGAGCGGGACGGCCCTGGAACAGCTCCTCCGCGGGCCGAACGGGATCGGCACGGCGGGATTGAACCTGGCGCCCCGTCAGGCACTCGACGCCCCGGCCGCGGCGGCGGTCGAACTGCCGTCGGGGAAGCCCGAGTCGGGAGACCCGGTCCCCGGCCTCTACTTCCACCCCGTGGCCGAGCCGGACGCCGGGCGGGTGGCGGAGGTGAACCGCCGGATCAAGCTGTGGGCCGAGGAGATCGAGCTCTACCCGCCGGACTGGGAGGACCAGTTCGACGGCTTCTCGGTGAGCCGCTACATGGTCGCCTGCCACCCGGACGCCCCGAGCGTCGACCACGTCATGCTCGCCACCCGGCTGATGGTCGCCGAGAACGCCGTCGACGACTGCTACTGCGAGGACCTCGGCGGCTCGCCGGTCGGCCTCGGCAGCCGGCTGCTGCTCGCCCACACCGCCCTCGACCCGGTGCACACCACCGTGGAGTACCAAGGGGGTTGGCAGGAGTCGCTGGGCTCCGACGCGCCCCGGCGGGCCTACCGCTCGGCGATGGAGCACTTCGCCCGGGCCGCCACCGCCTCCCAGGCGGACCGGTTCCGGCACGACATGGCGCGCCTGCACCTCGGGTACCTCGCCGAGGCCGCCTGGGACCAGGAGGACCACGTCCCGGAGGTGTGGGAGTACCTGTCGATGCGGCAGTTCAACAACTTCCGCCCCTGCCCGACCATCACGGACACCGTCGGCGGCTACGAGCTCCCCGCCGACCTGCACGCCCGTCCGGCCATGCAGCGGGTCATCGCGCTCGCCTCCAACGCCACCACGATCGTCAACGACCTCTACTCGTACACCAAGGAGCTGGCGAGCCCGGGCCGCCACCTCAACCTGCCGGTGGTGATCTCCGAGCGCGAGGGCGTCGACGACCGCGAGGGCTACCTGAAGGCCGTCGAGGTGCACAACGAACTGATGCACGCCTTCGAGGCGGAGGCGGCCGCGCTGGCCGCCGCCACGCCCGTCCCGGTGGTGGTTCGCTTCCTGCGCGGGGTCGCCGCGTGGGTCGACGGCAACCACTACTGGCACCAGACCAATACCTACCGCTACAGCCTGCCCGATTTCTGGTAACCAAGGAGCTGAACCGTGTCCGTCACCGACACCACCCCCGTGAACCGCACCGCCGTCCCCGGGCCGGCCACTCCCTACCAGGGCGACATCGCCCGCTACTGGGACCATGAGGCCCGGCCGGTGAACCTGCGCCTCGGCGATGTGGACGGCCTGTACCACCACCACTACGGCATCGGCGAGGTCGACCAGGCGGCCCTCGGCGCCCCGGACGACAGCGAGCGCGAGAAGAAGCTCGTCACGGAACTGCACCGGCTGGAGTCCGCGCAGACCGACGTCCTGCTCGACAGCCTCGGCGACATCCGTCCCGAGCACACCCTGGTCGACGCGGGCTGCGGGCGCGGCGGATCGATGGTGATGGCCCACCAGCGCTTCGGCTGCAAGGTCGAGGGCGTGACCCTGTCGGCCAAGCAGGCCGAGTTCGGCAACCGGCGGGCCAAGGAGCTCGGCATCGACGACTCGGTGCACGCCCAGGTCCGCAACATGCTCGACATGCCGTTCGGCACCGGCACCGTTCGGGGCTCCTGGAACAACGAGTCCAGCATGTACGTCGACCTGCACGACCTGTTCGCCGAGCACTCCCGGATCCTGTCGGTCGGCGGCCGGTACGTGACCATCACCGGCTGCTGGAACCCGATCTACGGCCAGCCGTCGAAGTGGGTCTCGCAGATCAACGCCCACTTCGAGTGCAACATCCACTCCCGCCGCGAGTACCTGCGCGCGATGGCCGACAACCGCCTCGTCCCGAACGCCGTCGTCGACCTGACCGCCGCGACCCTCCCGTACTGGGAGCTGCGGGCCACCGTGCCGTCCCTGGTGACCGGCATCGAGGAGGCGTTCATCAACTCCTACAAGGACGGCTCCTTCCAGTACCTGCTGATCGCCGCCGACCGGGTCTGACCCCGCGTCGCCGCACGGCGAGGACCCGGCCCGGCCGTACGGCGGCGGGGCCGGGTCCGCCGCGTCCCGGCCCCGGGCGGGGGCCCGCCGTGACCCCCGGCGGGGGGCTCCCGGAACCGGGCTGGTCGGCAGGACGTCGGTGGCACGTGATATGCAGTGCATCATCCGATTGGCCGCTGTGAGGCCATACGAACGATGCCGACGGCCGTGCCGGTCGACGAGGTCTCAGGGGGGCCGCACCATGTCCATTTTCCGCCGCCTGACCGGGCGGAAGGCTCCGCGCGCCCTGCCTCCCGCGCTCGACCCCGCGCACGGGGACGAGGAGCTGCGCCGGCTGTGCCTCCTCGCCGGGGCCGGCGACTGGGCCGCGCTCGGCCCCGCCCTCGCCGCCGTCCCCGACCAGGCCGAGCTGGCCTGGCTGCTGCACCGGGTCTCCGACGTCGAGGGCAGCGAGGAGTGGCTGGCCAAGGTCGTCGCCGAACGGCCCGAGGACACCCTCGCGCTGCTGCTCTCCGGCGCCCGGCACCTCGCCTGGGGCTGGGAGGCCCGCACCGCCTCCCGCGCGCAGGACGTCACCGAGGACCAGTGGCGGCTGTTCGGTGAGCGGCTGGAGACCGCCGAGGAGCAGCTGCTGGAGGCGGCCGAGCGCGAGCCCGGCCGGCTCGCCCCCTGGTACTTCCTGCAGATCACCGCGCGCGGCGCCTCGCTCGGCCGCACCGTCGCCACCACCCGCTTCGAGGCCGCGCTGCGCCGCGACCCCGGGCACCTGGCCTCCCACCAGCAGCGGCTCCAGCAGCTCTGCGCCAAGTGGGGCGGCTCCCACGAGGAGATGCACGCCTTCGCCCGCGCGGCGACGCTCGGCGCCCCCGAGGGCAGCCCGCTCGGCGAACTGGTCGCCCTCGCCCACCTGGAGCACTGGCTCGACCTGCCCGACGGCGAGGACCACGCCTACCTGACCGGCCCCGCCGTGCGCTCCTCGCTGCGCGAGGCGGTCCTGCGCTCCGTGCTGCACCCGGCCTACCGGCCCCAGCGCGACTGGCGGACCACCCACAACACCTTCGCGATGGTCCTCTCGCTCGCCGACGAGCGCGAACTCGCCCACGCGGTGTTCGCCGTCCTCGGCGACGGCGTCACCAGGTGGCCCTGGTCCTACCTGGGCGGCGACGAGGCCGAGAACTTCCAGGCGCACCGCGACCGCTGCGCCCCGCGCTGAGCCGAGCGCGCCGAGCGCGCGCGACGCCTGCCGAGCACACAACCGGCCGCCCGGGCCGTCCCGCCCCGCGGCCGCCGAAGCCCGACACACTCCTTGCGATCGAAAGAGCCACCGGTGTCCCCATCCGAGAACCCGACGAGCGCGCACACCTTCCAGGTCGACCTGCGCGGCCTGGTCGACCTGCTCTCCCACCACCTCTACTCCAGCCCCCGCGTCTACCTGCGCGAACTCCTGCAGAACGCGGTCGACGCGATCTCCGCCCGGCAGGCCCTCGACCCGGCCGCGCCCGCCGCCATCACCGTCCGCGCCGACCGCGACCTCACCGTCACCGACACCGGCATCGGCCTCACCGAGCAGGACGTCCACACCTTCCTGGCCACCATCGGCCGCAGCTCCAAGCGGGACGCCGAGGGCCACCTCGACGGTGACGGGCTCGCCCGCGCCCGCGGCGACTTCATCGGCCAGTTCGGCATCGGCCTGCTCGCCTGCTTCGTCGTCGCCGACGAGATCACCGTCGTCACCCGCTCCGCCGCCACCCCCGACGCCCCCGTCATCGAATGGCGCGGCAGCTCCGACGGCCGCTACACCATCCGCACCCTGCCCGCCGACGCCAAGCCCGAGCCCGGCACCACCGTGCGCCTCACGCCCCGCTCCGACGCCGCCGAGTGGACCCGCGCCGACCGGGTGCTGACCCTCGCCCGGGACTTCGGCAGCCTGCTGCGCCACGAGGTCACCGTGATCGACGGCCGCGGCGACGCCACCCGCGTCAACCACACCCCGCCGTGGGCCGCGCAGCACGGCTCCCCGCTGGCCCGCCGCGAGGCGCTGGCCGCCTACTGCCGCTCGACCTTCGACTTCACCCCGCTCGACACCATCGAGCTGGACCTGCCGCTGGTCGGCCTGCGCGGCGTCGCCTACGTGCTGCCGGACGCCGTCCCGCCCTCCCGCCGGGCCGGCCACCGGGTGCACCTCAAGGGCATGCTGCTCTCCGACCACGCCGACGAACTCCTGCCCGACTGGGCGTTCTTCGTCCGCTGCGTGGTCGACACCGACGGCCTGCGCCCCACCGCCAGCCGCGAGGGCCTGTACGCCGACGAGACGCTCGCCGCCGTCCGCGACGCGCTCGGCGCCCGGATCCGGGACTGGCTCACCGGACTGTCCGCCAGCGACCCGGCGCTGCTCCACCGGTTCATCTCGGTGCACCACCTGGCCGTCAAGGAACTCGCCCGCTACGACGACGAGTTGCTGCGGATGCTGCTGCCCTGGCTGCCGTTCGAGACCACCGACGGCAATGTCACCCTGGACGAGTTCGCCCGCACCCACCCGGTGGTGCTGGTCACCCGTACCGTCGAGGAGTTCCGCCAGGTCGCCCCGATCGCCGGCGCCGCCGGCCTCGGCGTCGTCAACGGCGGCTACACCTACGACCGCGACCTCGTGCACCGGCTGCCCGAGATCCGGCCCGGCACCTCCGTCGCCGACCTCGACCCGAGCACCGTCACCGCGCACCTCGACACCGTCGACCCGGCCGCCGAACTCGCCGCCTCGGCCTTCCTCGCCACCGCCCGCGAGGTGGTCGGCCGCTTCGACTGCGACGTCGCGCTGCGCAGCTTCCACCCGACCAGCGCGCCCGCCCTGCTGCTCGACAACCGGGAGGCCCGGCACGAGCGCACCCGCGCCCAACTCGCCGACGAGGCCGACGGGCTGTGGGCCGACATCCTCGGCTCGCTGCGCGCCGAGGTGCCGCGCGCCCAGCTCGTCCTCAACCACCTCAACCCGCTGGTGCGGCGGGCGGCCACGATCGGCGACCGCGAACTCGCCGTCACCGCCGTCGAGACGCTCTACGGGCAGGCCGTGCTGCTCACCCGCCGGCCGCTCACCTCCAGCGAGAGCGCGCTGCTCAACCGCTCCTTCATCAGCCTGCTCGACCACGCGATGCTCGGCCACGAGGCCGCCGCCGGCGGGCCCGGCGGCACCGGCGCGAAGGAGGCGTGATGCTGAACAGCATCGAGGCGGTGATGACCGCCCTGCGCGAGAACGACGACCGCCCCTACGGCCGGCAGCGGACCGTCACCGCCGAGGAACTCGTCGACGCCGCCGAGCAGTTCGACGACACCGCGGTCCGCGCCATGGCCCTGCTCGAACTGATGGAGGCCTACGAGTACGACGGCGAGCGGAGCAAGTCCCCGGTCGTCTTCGCCCGCGTCCTCAAGCTCTGGGACACCGACCAGGAGGGCTTCGGCGACTGGGCGCGCCAGCAGGTGTTCTGGCGCTTCAAGTGGGTCGCCACCTCGCTGCTCGGCACCCCCGACGTGCCGCTCGCCGCGATCCGCCGCTGGCACGAGGAGATGCGCGGCCGCTACCGCGCCGCCGGGCACGGCCTCCAGCCGTACTACGCCCAGCGCTTCCACCTCGCCGCGCACCTCGGCGAGGACGTCCAGGACGCCTACGAGCTGTGGGCCGGGCGGCCGCGCACCGAGCTGAGCGACTGCCACGCCTGCGAGATCCGCGCCCGCGCCGTCCACCACCTGCGCCAGGGGGACGACGCGACCGCGCTGGACGTCTGGCGGCCGGTGCTCGGCGGCGAGGCCACCTGCGCCGAGGAGCCCTACGTCAGCCACGCCCAGGCACTGCTGCCGCTGCTGCGCCAGGGCCGGCTGGACGAGGCCCGCTCCAGCCACCTGGTCGGCTACCGCTTCGCCCGCGGCAAGAGCGGGCTGGCCCGCTCGGTGGGCCTGCACATCGAGTTCTGCGCGCTGTCCGGCAACGAGCCGCGCGGCCTGGAGCTCCTCGCCGAGAACCGCGACCTGTTCGGCGTCACCGGCGACCCGGTCAGCCGGCTCGACTTCCTCACCGGCGTCGAGGTGCTGATCGCCGCCCTCGCCCGGGCCGGGCACGGCGAGCTCACCGTCAGCGGCCCGCCCGGCGCGAGCTGGACCGTCGACACCCTGCTCGCCCACCTGCGCACCGAGGCGGACGCGCTCGCCGCCCGCTTCGACACCCGCAACGGCACCGACACGGTGAGCGGCCGCCGCCGCGAGCGGCTCGCCCGCCGTCCGCTGCTGGCCGAGCCGCTCGCCCTCGGGGTGCGGGCCGCGGCCGCGCCGGAGCTGGCGGCCGTCCCGGTCGTCCCGGCGGTGCCGGCCCGCGAGGTCGAGCCGGAGCCGGAGGACTTCACCGCCCTGCTGCTGCGCGCCCGCGAGCTGCAGCTGGTCGGCCACCCGGACGCGGACCGGCTCTGGACCCGGATCGACGAGCGGTTCACCGCCGTCGCGGAAGGCGATGCCGAAGGGCTGCTGGGCACGGACGCCGGGCCGCTCGGCCGGCTGCGGGCCGAGCTCGCCGAGCGGCGCGCGCACGCGGCGCTGGAGCGCGGTGACTGGGAGCAGGGCGCCGCCGAGCTGCTGGCCGCCGGCGGGCTGTACCGGCGGGAGGGGCTGCTCGGCCCGGCGCTGGCGGCCCGGACCAGGGCGCTGGTCGCCGAACTCGTCCGGGAGGACGAGGAGGGCGAGGAGGTCGACGAGGCCGGTGAGCCGGTGACGCTCCCCGAGCCGGCCATCGACTGGGCGGCCCTGGACGCCGCGCTGGCCCGGGCCGAGGAGCTGGCCGCGGTCGAGGGCGGCGCGCCGGGCATCACCGACGACGACTACCTGATCGTCCTCCAGTGCCGCGCCTACGCCGCCCACCAGGAGCTGGTCCGCGCGCTGCCCGAGCCGCCGGAGCAGCCGCCCGCCGAGCGGGCCGCGCGCTTCGCCGCCGCCGTCACCGCCTACCGCGAGGCGGCCGCCGCCCGCGGCTCCGTCCGGCGGCTGGCGGTGGCCCGCCAGTACGCCGCCGACGCCGCCGCCCGGCAGGGCCGGACCGTCGAGGCGGCGGAGGAACTGCGGGTCGCCATCGCCGAGTTGGAGCAGGCCGGGCAGCCCTGGCACACCCCGCGGGCGTACGGCCTGCTGGGGCAGGCGCTGCTGCAGAACGGCGAGCAGGCCGAGGCCGTCGAGGTGCTGCACCGCGCCCTCGCGGCGGCCGCGCGCTGGGCCGACGAGTCGTACCCGTTCGCCGCCACCTACCTGATGGCCGGACACGCCAGCGCCCACGTCGGGGACACCGGCGCCGCGATCCGGGCGCTCTCCGAGGCCGCCTCCCGGTTCGACCGCAAGGGGCCGGAGGTCGCCGAGGAGGCGGCCCGGACCAGGCTGCAGCTCGCCGACCTGCTGACCGAGGCCGACCGGACCGCCGACGCGGTGGCCGTCCTGGAGTCCGTGCTGGCCGACGCGGCCGCCGGCGGCCTGGGCGAGCGGCTGGTCGCGCAGGCCCGGCTCGACCTCGCCCGGGGCCTGTTCACGCTGGACGAGGACCGCGACGCCGCCGAGGAGTACCTGCGGCTCGCCGCCGTCCTGGAGGGCTGGACCGAGGACCTCCACCTGCGCACCATGGTCGCGGCGGAGGCGACCGTCGCGCTGGTCCACGCCGACCGCTGGGAGGCCGCGCACGCCGCCCGCGCCCGGGCGCTGGCCGCCCACGAGCAGTGGCCGCAGGCCGGTCCGGTGTCCGCGATGCTGCGGCAGTTCGCCCGGCTCACCGCGCAGAAGGAGGGCCCGGCCGGCGTCGAGTCGGCGCTCGCCCGGCTGGCCGAGGCGGACGCCGTGCGCGAGCGGCTGGAGCGCGAGGAGCCGGGGGCGGAGACGTGGTACCCGCGCGCCGCCGTGCACTACGAGCGGGCCCGGGTCCTCGCGGTGGCGGGCGACTTCGAGGAGGCACTGGCCGAGGCCGAGCGGGCGATCACCGCCTACGAGGTGGGCGGCGAGCAGGCCGAGACCCCGCGCGCCGAGGCCGTCCGGCTGGCCGCGGTGATCGAGGGCACCGACCTCGACCGCGGCGCGGCGGCCCGCGAGCGGCTCACCGTCGCCGTCGACCGGTGCCGGGCGCACGGGCTGGAGGAGGCGGCGGCGATCCTCGCCGAGCTGCGCGAGCGCCTCGCGGACTGACGGCCGCGGGCCCTGCCGGGTTCCCGCCGTGTTCCCGCCCGGTGCGGGAACACGGCAGGGGGCCCCGGGGGTTGGGGGCGCCGCGGTTCAGCAGGGGCCGTCGTCCGCCCAGACGCCCCACTGGCCGCTCGCGGTCGGATTCTCGTTCAGGGTCCACCACTTGGCGTGGTACTTGTGGCCCTGGTACGACACCTTGGCGCCGCCGACGTACACCGTGGCCGCGTCCCACGGCGGGTCCACGCAGGTGCCCGGGCTCGTCGGCGGTGTGCTGGGCGGGGTCGTCGGCGGGGTGGTCGGCGGGGTGGTGGGCGGGGTCGCCCCGGCGAACCGCACCGTGAACTTGGTGAAGTCCCAGTCGTTCTGCACCACGCTGGAGCAGGAGCCGGACAGCCCCGGGTCGACCGTGCCCGGGCACTGCCGGTCCCGGTTGACCGACCAGTAGGTGTAGCGGGCCATTTTGTGCGCCAGCGCGAAGTCCAGCACCGTCTGGAAGTCCGCCTGCCGGAAGTACTCGGCGACGTCGGTGCGGCCGTTCATCTGCGACACGCCCTCATGGGCGTAGGCGTCCGCCTCCGACCAGCCGAAGGTGGTGCGCAGGAGCTGGTTGAAGTTCACCAGCGCGGAGGTCTGCGCCGCCGCGCCGTTGAACCCGCCGTCGAACGGCATGATCGAGAAGTTGTCGGGCGTGAAGCCCTGCGCCTTGGCCTCGTTGAGCATCTGCTGGCCGAACCAGCCGGTGCCCGCGGCGGTGCCGGCCGTGGTGACCGAGACGTACAGCCCCGGGTTGGCGCGCTGGAGGATGCGGGCCGCGCCGATCTCGTTGCGGATCGCGGCCGTGTTCTCGTACTCCGGCTCCTCCAGGTCGAAGTCGAGCGCCTTCACCTGGTACTTGTCGACGACCTTCTGGTACCCCGCCGCGGTCGCCTCCGGCGTGCCGCAGGTCTGGCCGAGCTTGGTGCCGTTGTAGCCGCCGATCGAGACCGAGACGTCGCCGCCCTTGGCGCGGATGGTCTGGATGACGGCCGGCATGGTGGTGTCGGTGTCGATCGGGGACGTCCCGCCCCAGGCCGGGACGCAGCCGCCCTTGTCCAGGATGAACGCGAGCTGGAAGGCCTTCTGGCCGGTGGCGTCCATCACCGTCGAGACGTCCGGCGGGCTGTTGTCCTCGGGCATCAGGTACGGCGCGGAGGCGTACCAGTTGCTGCCGATGCCGCCGCCGAGGGCGCTCGCGGCGGCCGCGGGGGGCGTCGCGTTCGCGGCGGCGACCGCCACGAGCCCGCCGGCCACCAGCCCGAGCACCCCGGCCACCGCGGCGGCGGTCCGCCGGCGGGGCGCTCGGCGGGAGGGTTGTGGCTGTGGTTGTGCGTGTGGGGGAAGTGCGCGTTCCATCGGGATCGACCTCTCCAGGAAACGGCGGAGTACGGCCCGTCCGCGCCGAGTGTGGGGGCGGCGCACCGGGCCGGCGGCGCTCGGCGGCGGGTGGGACCGTCGCCAGGCCCTCACTGGTATAGACCTGTGATGAGGGGCCGTCAATCGTCCCGACCGCTGCTGCGGGTGAGAATCCGATGGGATCCCGTAGATCCCGTAGATCCCGTGGACACGCCTTAGAGTTGGCGGGTGGCCGAAGAGACGTGGAACAGGGTGGGCGGGCAGGTGCGGGCCGGTGCCATCGTGCAGGCCGGGTCCGTCGGGGAACTGCACGTGCACGAGGCGGCCCTGCGGGCGGCCGCCGTTCCGTGCCAGCTGCCGCCGGAGCTCGCGCACTTCGAGGACCGCGCCGACGAACGCGCCAGGGTGCTGGCCGCCGTCGCCGAGGGGACGGGGGGCGGCGGCGGGCCGCTGGTCGTCGCGCTCAGCGGGATGGGCGGGATCGGCAAGACCGCGCTCGGCTTCGCACTCGCCCGCGCGCTGCTCGACCACTGCCCGGACGGCGCCCTCCACGTCGACCTCGACGACCTGCGCCGCGACGGCGCCGTGGAGAGCGCCGACGCCCTCGGCGACCTGCTGCGCGCGCTCGACCCGCAGAACCGGCCCGAGCAGGAACTGCGCGCCCGCGCCCGCCAGTACTGGACCGCCACCCAGGGGCGGCGGCTGGTCCTCGTGGTCGACAACGCCCGCACCGGCGCCGAACTGCGCCCGCTGCTGCCCGCCTCCGCCGCGAGCGTCGTCATCGTGGCCAGCCACGGCCCGCTCCACGACCTCGACGGCGTCCGCCTCGTCGACCTGCCGCTCGGCCCGCTCGCCCCCGAGGACGCCGTCAACCTGCTGCGCCGGATCGTCGCGGACCCCCGGTTCGCCGCCGACCCCGACGCCGCCGCCGAACTCGCCCGCCGCTGCGCCGGCCTGCCCGCCGCGCTCTACGTCGCCGGCCGCTGGATCCGCCGCCACCGCCGCCGCGAACTGCGACGGCTGGTCGAGGACCTGACCACCGAACTGGACCGGGAGGGGCTGCCCGTGGTGGAGGCCGTCTGGGACGCGGCGTACGCGAGCCTCGGCCCCGTCGCGGCCCGGCTCTACCGGCTGCTGCCGCACCACCCCGCCCCCGTGGTGGGCGACCACGCGGCCGCCGCCCTGCTCGGCGCCGACCTTGACGAGGCCGCCGACGCGCTCGACGAACTCGACGCCGCCGGGCTGCTGGAGCGGCGCCCCGACGGCCTCGGCATGCACGCCCTGCTGCGCGGCCACGCCCTGCGCCGGGCCCGCGCGGCGGACGCGGACCAGGACGCCGTTGCGGCGCGGATCCGCCTGGTCCGCTGGTACCGGCGGCAGGCCGGCCGGGCCGACCTGGTCGCCGCCGGCCCCCGGCTGACCGTCTCCGCCCCCGTCGCCGAGGCCCCCGCGCCCGCCGACGTGCCGGACCTTCCGTTCTCCGACACCGGCACCGCCCTGCGCTGGCTGGAGGACGAACGGCTCGCCCTCTACGGCTGCGTCCGGATCGCCGCCGAGGACGGGCTCGACGAGGAGGCGGTGGCGCTCTGCGAGGCCCTGTGGACGCACTTCCTCGACCACCGGCACTACGCCGACGTCATCGACGCCTTCGGGCGCGGTGTGGCCGCCGCCGTCCGCTCCGAACGGCTCGCCGCCACCGTCCGCATGCGCTGCCAACTCGCCCGCCCGCTCTGGGAGCAGCACCGCTACGAGCAGGCCGCCGAAGAGCTGCGACTCGCCGTCCACGGCGCCCGGCTGCTCGGCGACTCGCCCGAGGAGCGCAAGCTCCGCGCCTCCGCCGTCGAGTTCCGCGGCAAGCTCGCCTCCGTACGCGGTGACTGGGCGGCGGCCGTCCCGGACTTCGAGGCCGCCCGCGAGGAGCACCGGGCCATCGGCAACGCCTACGGCGTGATGCTGCAGACCTACCTGCTCGGCCGCGCCGCCGTCGCGATGGGCGAACTGCCGCGTGCGGTGGAGCTGTTGAGCGAGGCGCACGCCTCGGCGGCCGACCTCGGCCGGGAGCGGATGACCGCCCGCACCGGCTTCGAGCTGGGCAGCGCCCTGCGCGCGGCCGGCCGGCACGCGGAGGCCGCCCGCCTGTACGAGGCCGCCCTGGCCGCGGCGCGCGAACGACGCTCGCCGGGTGATGAACTGCGGGTGCTGGAAGCGCTGTCGGCCCTCGGCGAGGAGACCGGGGACGCCGCGGCCGCCGCCGGCTACCGGTCGGCCGCCGAGGCCCTGCGGGGACCGGACGGGAGCGGCGGCACGCCGATCGCGTGACGGGTGGGTCGGCCTGTCGCGATCCCTACGCGTCGAGGGCGAAGAGCGGAACGTCGATCGACGGAGGCGGCGGGTCGAGGACCGAACGAAGAGCCTTGATCATGGCGATCCACCGAGTGTAGTCAGTGGCCGAGACCCAGCTCCCAGCGAGGTCGAAATCACCGGAGGCGATGCGCGCGAGGGCCTCGTCGGCGAGCAGGCGGAGGTCTTCGGCGAATGTCGGCATCACCGTCTCCGGATCGCATCCGGATTCGACCTGCCGGCCTCCAGGGCACTGGGCCGCGATCAGTGCGGCCGCGGCCACCGCCTCCTGCTCCTCGTCGAGGTGGTCCGCCGCGCTCAATGTCCGGGTGAGGACCCGACGAACCATGGCCTCCCGCTCGCCGGACTCGGCCTCGTCCAGTGCCAAAGCGAAGTCCGCAGCCGTGTCGTTGTCGAACGGGCCGATGCCCCACGTCCCCATGATGACCCCCTTGTGTCGTTGGCGAGGATCATGCCACCGGCTACCGACAGGGTGAGCGGCTCGTTCGGCGGGAAGGCCGGGAGGTCCGTGGCCGCCGCCGGTGGCGGGTGGCGGGTGGCGGTTGAGGCGTGGCCGTGCCGGGAGGGCCTCCTGTGTCGCTGTCAGAGGAGGTGCTGGAGGTCCGCCTCGGCCGGTGTGTCGAGGTGGAGGCGGTAGGGCGTTCCGTCGATCCGGCAGGTCAGGGTGGTGGCGGGGGTGTGCTGGGCGCCGAGGAGGGCGTGGAGGGCGCAGAGGGCGGCGGCGGGGTCGGTGTACCGCACTCGGCCGGTGCCGGTGGTCCGGTGGGGCTCGATCCGGAGGGTGAACGGTTCGCCGTTCGGGCGCCGGACCAGGCAGCGGGTGGGGGAGAGGACGACGGCGGCGGTTCGGCAGCCGGGGTGGTCGGCGAGGGCCTCGGCGGTCCAGTCCGCGGCCGTCCGGTACTCGTGGTGGTGGGCGGTGTCCGGTGCCGGCGCGCTGTTCGCCCGGCGGTAGAGCAGCGCCGCGCTCTGCGTCTCGCGGATCCCGGCACGGCCGTGCTCGGCGGCCAGGTGGTGGTAGGGCAGGTCCGTCCACGGCGGGAGCCGCTCGATGTCGACGACGACGGCGCCGTCGGCCGTCCGTTCGGCCCCTTCGGCCCCTTCGGCCCCTTCGGCCCGTTCCGTCCGGGCCCGGACGGCGAAGGCGGCCGGGGTCCGCGGCGCGGACGGCGGGGTGGCCAGCGGACGCGGCTGGGCCGGTCGCGGCGGCGGGAGCAGGCCGAGCAGCTTGTACAGCTCCGGGCCGAGCGTCGTCAGCGACTCCCCGGGGAGGGCGAACGCCGCCTCGGCGAAGCGGCGGGTCCCCGGGGCGGACGGCTGCGCGGAGAGGACGTCCGCCGCGTCCTCGCCGGACGGGTCCAGCCGGGGCGCGGCGGTGAGCAGGCGGGCCATCGGACTGCCCGGGACCAGCTCGGTGCCGCCGTCGCAGACCGCCACCACGGGGCGGTCGAGCGCCGCCGCGTAGAGGGCGGTCGAGCCGTGGTCGGTGACCACCGTGTCGCCGGCCACCAGCAGCGCCGCCCACTGCTCGTACGGCCCGGCCAGCACCAGTCCCGCGTCCAGGGCCGGCCGCAGCTGCCGGGCGAGGTCGAAGGAGCCCGTCCGGCTGTACTCGTTGGGGTGCACGACCAGCGCCAACTGATAGGCGTCGTGGGGGAGTCGGGAGGCGAGTCGGGCCGGCAGGCCCGGGTGCCTGGCGAGCAGCGACTCCGGCCCCCAGGTGGAGGAGAGCACGACCAGCCGGCGCGGCCCGGTGCCGAGGGCCGTGCGGAAGGCCTCGCGCCGGTCCCGCGAGGCGAGGATGCGGTCGAGCGTCGGATCGCCCGCGACCAGGGCCGCAGCCCCGGCGGGCGGGCACTGCTCGATGAGCCGGTCCACCTGGTCGGGGTGGGCGAGGACGTGCAGGTCGGCGAGCGGGCGCCGGCCGGCGGTGAGCAGGAACGCCGGGTCCAGGCCGGACGGGAGGTGCGGCGAACCCTCCTCGGCGAGCGCCTTGTTGAATCCGGCGCCGTGCGGCAGCAGGACCTTGGGCCCGCGCAGCGCGGCCAGCTCACCCTTGGGACTGGCGGTGAGGATCAGGTCGTGGTGGCGGGCCAGTGCCTCCGGCCAGGACAGGCAGCGGGCGCCGGACGACGCCACGGCGGCCAGCGCGTCGGCGTCGAAGGCGGAGCCGGGGACGAGGGTGAACCGGCACCGGACCCGGGCGTCACCGTCGAAGACGGGGAGCAGGTCCAGCAGCCGGTGCAGCGCGGCGGCCGAGCGGACGGCGAACAGCACGCCGAGCGGGGCGTCGGGCGCCGTCATCGGACCCGCCGGACCGACGGCGCCGTGGCGCCACGGCGCGCGAGCCGGCTGCTGGCTGCTGGCTGCTGGCTGCTGGCTGCTGGCTGCTGGCTGCTGGCTGCTGGCTGCTGGCTGAGTCTCGTGCCTACCACAGCTCAGCACCCCCCCGGCGAGCCGCGCCGAGCGGCTGCTCGGGTGGCTCGGGGCGGTGCGGTGTGGGAGCGGGCACAGAGGCGATGGTAACCGGCGGACCGCCGACGCGGGCCGGACCGTGCGGATCCCCACCCGTCCCCGCCGCCACTCCACCCAGGCCCCCGTCGATCGGACGTTCCGTCAGTCGGATCCGAATCTACGGGAGCCGTGCGCGCGGCGTTCGGGCAGGTCGGGCCGCAGGTGGGGCGGCACCGGACCGGCCGCCCGTCCCGCCCCGCCCGGTGCGGCCCGGTGCGGCCCTACCGGGCGCGGCGGAACGGAGGAGGACGGTCAGGACGCGGTGAGCCCGCTCGCCGGTCCGTCGATCTGCGCCCAGGAGGAGCGGGCCGGGGCGGCCGCCCCGGGGGCGCCGCGCAACGCCGCCAGCAGGCCCGCCACCGCCGGTGACCACGGCCGGCCCGCCGGACCGGTGAGGGTCAGCCTCCGGTGGGCGGCCGGCCGGATCGGGACGAGCACGCAGTCCGGCGGCAGCATCGGCCGGGCCAGCGCCGGCATCACCGACACCCCCACCCCCGCGTGCACCATGCCGATCAGCGTGTTGAGGTCCCGGATCCGGTGCCGCGGCGCGAACCGGACGCCCGCCCGGCGGTAGGCGTCCCGGATGTGCCGCTCGCAGCCGCCCTCGGAGAGCAGGAAGTCGTCGTCCTCCAGGTCGGCCACCTCGACGGTCTCCTCGCCCGCGAGCGGATGGTCGCGCCGGAGCAGCGCGTGCATCGAGTCCGCGCCGAGCGGGACCGCCCCCGGCGGCACCAGGTCCGCGTCCACCAGGACCGCCGCGTCCACCGTGCCGGCCTCCAGCCAGACACCCAGTTCGTCGTCCTCGCCCTCGAACACCCGCACCGTCAGCCGGGGGTGCTCGGCCCGCCAGCCGTGCAGCAGGCCGGGCAGCAGCCCCTGGCAGACGGTGGTCGGCGCGGCCAGCCGGACCGTGCCGGTCAGCCCGCCCGAGTGGTCGGCGGCGATCGTCCGGACGGCGGCGGCGGAGGCGACCGCCGTCCGGGCGTGCGGCAGGATCCGCTCGCCGAGCGGGGTCGGCCGGGCCGGGGCTCCCCGGTGCAGGACGGGCGCGCCGAGCAGCCGCTCCAGCGCCGCCACCGCGTGCGAGACCGCCGACTGGCTCACCCCCAGGTCGACCGCCGCCGCCCCGAAGCCGCCCGCGTCCGCCACCGCGACCAGCGCCCTGAGCTGGGCGAGGTTCACCTCCGGGGCCATGAGACTTCCTCATCTCTTCCGCACTGCCACTTGTTGGACTCATGGTCCGCCGAACCGTCACCCTCTGTCCATCGTGAAGCGGTGAGGTACGGGAGGAGACGGACGGGTGGGCGGTACGGGACGGCGCTGGTGGCCGGGGTTCGTGGCACTCTCGGCGATCTGGGGCGCGAGCTTCGCCCTGATCAAGGTGGCGGTCGACGCGGGCGTGCCCCCGGTGTGGGTGGCGGCCTGGCGCTGCCTGCTCGGCGCGGCCGCGCTCTGGGCGATCCTCGCCTTCCGCCGTGAGGCCGCCCCGCGCGACCTCGCCACCTGGGGCCACTGCGCCGTGGTCGCGGTGCTGCTGAACGCGGTGCCGTTCGTGCTCTTCTCCTACGGCGAGACCCGGGTCAGCTCGGTGCTCGCCGGGGTGATGAACGCGACCACCCCGCTGTTCGCGCTGCTCTTCGCGCTGGCCGCCGTGCCCGGGGAACCGCGCCCGGGGCCGCGCCGGATCGGCGGACTCGTCCTCGGCCTCGCCGGAGTGCTCACCGTGCTCGGCGTCCGGCACGGGTTCGGCTCCGGGTCGGTGGGCGGCGGGCTCGCCTGCCTGGCCGCGACCTGCTGCTACGGCGCCGGCTTCGCCTACCTGCGCCGCCACCTCTCCACCCGCCCGCACTCGGCCGCCGCCCTGTCCGCCGCCCAGATCACCTGCGCCGCCGCCGAACTCGCCGTCGCCGCCCCGCTCGCCGCCGGCGCCCCGCACTGGCCCGGCGCCGGGGCCGCCGCCGCCCTGCTGGTGCTCGGCGCGGTCGGCACCGGCGTCGCCTACGTCCTCAACCTCGACCTCGTGCGCACCGCCGGGACGGCCGTGGCCGCCGCCGTCACCTATGTGACCCCGCTCTGGTCGACGGCGCTCGGCGCGCTGCTGCTCGCCGAACCGGTCGGCTGGAACACCCTGGCCGGCGGCCTCGCCGTGATCGCCGCGGTGGCGCTCATCCGGCAGCCGTCCGCGGCTCCAGGCGAAGGGGAGCACGCCGCCCGCCGTGGCCGGAGGGCGCGTCAGCCGGTCGGTTAGGGTGGGCCGATGGGCACGGGGCGGGCAGCGGGTGGGGGCGTGGACGAGGACGTTCGCATCGACGACGTTCGCGTCGAGGCCGTGCGCATCGAGGACGCCTCCGCCGACGGTGCGGCCGACGCGCCGCAGGCCGCGCCCACCGTCGCCGTCCAGGCCACGCTGCGCGCCCGGCCGCTCCACTTCCCGTTCACCCGCGACTCGCTGCGCTGCTGGGCCTACCTGGCCGGCGGCTCCCTGCTCGGCCTGGTGGTGGCCGTCCTGCTGGCCGCCCTCGCCGTGCTCGGCCTCGGGCTCTCGGTGGTCGGTGTCGGCCTGCCGCTGCTGCTGGCCGTCGCCCTCGCCGGCTGGCCGGTCGGCGCCCTGGAACGCCGCCGGCTGCGGCTCGTCGAACCGTCCCCGGTGCCCGATCCGCACCGCGCGCTGCCCGGGGCCGGCCGCCGCGCCCGGCTCCGGACCCGGCTGCGCGAGCGCGCGACCTGGCGCGAACTCGCCCACACCCTGCTCGTCGGCCCGCCGCTCACCGCCGCCGGACTCGGCCTCACCGCCCTGCTGCTGTTCTCCGCGGCGCTGGTCGTCAGCCCCCTCGTGGTCTGGGCGCTGGCCCCCGAGACCGTCATGCTGATCCCCGGCCACGTCGTCCCCGGACCGCTGTACGCCCTGCCCGCCAGCGCCGTCGGCCTGGCCGGACTCCTGCTCGGCAGCTACGCCGGAGCGCTGCTCACCACCGCCCACGTCCGGCTGGCCCGGCTGCTGCTCGGCCCCCGCGAGGAGGACCTCGGCCGGGAACGGGTCGTCGAACTGACCCGCTCCCGGGCCCGGCTGGTGGACGCCTTCGAGGCCGAGCGCCGCCGCATCGAACGCGATCTGCACGACGGCGCCCAGCAGCAGCTCGTCGCGCTCGCCATGACCCTCGGCCTGGCCGCCCACGAACTGCGTGAACGCGGTGCCGCCGGCGCGGGTGGCACGGGCGCGGGTGACGCGGCCGCCGACGACCCGGCGCTCGCCCTGGTCGACCGGGCCCGCGGCGAGGCCCGGCAGGCCCTGGAGCAGCTGCGCGGACTGGTCCGCGGCATCCACCCCCAGGTGCTCACCGACCACGGGTTGGCCGCCGCCGTCACCGAGGTCGCGCTGCGCCACCCGATCCCCGTCGAGGTCGACCTCGACCTGCCCGGCCGGCTGCCCGGCCCCGTCGAGTCCACCGCCTACTTCACCGTCACCGAGGCGCTCACCAACACCGCCAAGCACAGCGGCGCCACCGCCGTCACCGTCCACGGGCGGATCGCGGACGGCAGGCTGGTGCTCCAGGTGACCGACGACGGCCGCGGCGGGGCCGACCCGGCCGCCGGGGCCGGACTGCAGGGACTGGCCGACCGGGTGGCGATCCTGAGAGGACGACTGATGGTGACGAGTCCGACCGGCGGGCCGACCAGGCTCCGGCTGGAGGTGCCGTGCTCCGGCTGGTGATCGCCGAGGACGCCGTCCTGCTCCGGGCCGGGCTGGTCGAGCTGCTCACCCGGGGCGGCCACGAGGTGGTCGCCGCCGTCGGCGACGCGGACGCCCTCGCCGCCGCCGTGGACGCCGACCGGCCGGACGTCGTCGTCACCGACGTCCGGATGCCGCCCGACTTCCGGGACGAGGGCCTGCGCGCCGCCCTGCGGCTGCGCGACCGCCACCCCGGGCTGCCCGTGCTCGTCCTCTCCCAGTACGTGGCCACCCCGTACGCCACCCGGCTGCTCGGCGCGGCCGGCGCCCAGCGGGCCGGGCTCGGCTACCTGCTCAAGGACCGGGTCGGCGAGGTGTCCGAGTTCCTGGACGCGCTGCGCCGGGTGGCGGGCGGGGAGACCGTGATCGACCCGGAGGTGGTCCGGGTGCTGCTCCGCCAGCAGTCCGCCGACCGCCCGATCGCCCGGCTCACCCCGCGCGAGCGCGAGGTGCTGGGGCTGATGGCGGAGGGCCTCAACAACCAGACGGTCGGCGCCCGGCTGAGCATCACCGAGGCGTCCGTGGTGAAGCACTGCGGGAACATCTTCATGAAGCTCGACCTCGACCCGGTCGAGGGCAACCGCCGCGTCCTCGCCGTCCTGGCCCACCTCGCCGACCTGCGCGGCGAGTAGCCGCGGCACCCAGCGTTGTCGGTGCCGGGCACTACGGTGCCGCCATGACGGAATTCGTACTCGTGGCGGGTGCCTGGCTCGGCGGGTGGGCCTGGGACGACGTGCTCCCCGACCTGCGCGCCGCCGGGCACGGCGTCCACCCGCTGACCCTCTCCGGCCTCGCCGAGCGGCGCGGTGAACCCGCCGGACAGCAGACCCACGTCCAGGACATCGTCGACCTCGTGGAGGAGCGCGACCTGCGCGAGGTGGTCCTGGTCGGGCACAGCTACTCCGGCATCCCGGTCGGGCAGGCCGCGGAGCGGATCGGCGACCGGCTCGCCCACCTCGTCCTGGTCGACGCCAACATCCCCGTCGACGGGCAGGCGTTCGTCGGCGCCGGCCCCTGGGGCGGCGCCGTCGCCGAGGCGATCGGCGCCAACGACGGCTTCTGGCCGCCGCTCACCGCCGCCGACTACGCGGGCCAGGGCCTCACCGACGCGCAGATCGCCCGGATCGTCACCGGCTCCACCCCGCACCCCGGCGGCACCCTCACCGAACCCGCGGCCCTGGCCGGCCCCCTCGCCGCCCTCCCCGCGACCTACCTCACCTGCCTCCTCGACAGCCCCGAACCCCCGCCCCCCGTCGCCACCCTCCTCCGCGACGCCGGCTGGCACCACACCACCCTCGACACCGGCCACTGGCCGATGTTCTCCCAGCCCACCGCCCTCGCCGACATCCTCCTGACCGCCACCACCCACTGACCCGCCCCGCCCTCGCCGGCTTCCTGTTGACCGCCGCCACCCACTGGCCACGTGCTGGCCTGGCCTGCCCTCGTCGGAGGTTCTCCTGGCCATCGCCCGCTGAGCTGGGCCGCTCCACCCTGCGGGCGCGGGAGAGGTCGCCGAACCCGGCCCGGGCCCGGTTGCCGGACCGGGCGGTGGGGGGCGAGGCCACTGCGGTAGTCGACAGCCGGGACGGCCGATGTTCTCCCAGCCCACCGCCCTCGCCGACATTCTGCTGACCGCCGCCCCGCTGACGACGTGCCGGCCTGGCCTGCCCTCGCCGGAGGTTCTCCTGGCCATCGCCCGCTGAGCTGGGCCGCTCCACCCTGCGGGCGCGGGAGGGGTCGCCGAACCCGGCCCGGGCCCGGTTACCGGACCGGGCGGTGGGGGGCGAGGCCACTGCGGTAGTCCACAGCCGGGACGGCCGATGTGTCCGCGTGGATGTGTGGTTGGCCCGGTGGGGTGGCGAGGTGGGGCGGGGCTGTTTCGTCGGGCCGCCTTGGTCGGTCTGCGGCTGGGTTGGCCGGGGGACGGCCCGGCCGTGCGGTTCGGTGGTGCTGTCATGGTCGGCCTGGGGGTGGCGGGTTGGGGTTTGGCTGCGTGGGGTGGTGAGGTGGGGCGGGGCGCTTTGTCGGGCTGTTTCGGTTGGTCCGTAGTCGGGGGCTGGGGGCGGCGCGGTTGTGCGGTTGGCTTGGTGGGGGTGGCGGGTTGGGGTTTGGTTGGTCCGTGGTCGGTGCGGTGGGGTGACCGGCTGGGCTGTTGGGGCTGGGGCGGTGTTGTTGGTGTGTTCGATCAGCGGGGTTGATCCGGTCGATGGTGGTCGACTTCGGGTCGGGGGCGGGGTGGGAGGGCGTCCTGCTTCGGTGAGGTGGGGCTCTCCGTGAGGAGGGTGGTCAGGTGGTGGGCGGTGGTGTCCCAGGACCACTGGGTGCGGACCCAGTGGCGGCCGGCGGTGGTCATGCGGGTGCGGTCCGGGGCGGGGGTCTGGAGGATGCGGGTGATCGCGGTGGCGACGGCGGACGGGTCGCGGCCGTCGACGACGGTGCCGTTGACGCCGTCGAGGACGGCGTCCGGGGCGCCGCCGGAGCGGCCGGCGACGACCGGCAGGCCGGCGGCGGCCGCTTCCAGGAAGACGATGCCGAGGCCCTCCGCCTCCAGTCCGGCCCGGCGGGTGCGGCAGGGCATCGCGAAGACGTCGGCCGCGGCGTAGGCGGCCGGGGTGTCGGCGTGTGCGCGGCCGCCGGCGAAGACGACCGCGTCGGGGGCGGTGAGCCGGCGGGCGAGGTCGCGCAGGCGCCGTTCGTCGGGGCCCTGGCCGACCAGGACGAGGACGGCGTCCGGCACGGTGCGCCGGATCAGCGGGAGCGCCCGTATCAGGGTGTCCTGGCCCTTGCGGGGGACGAGCCGCGCCACGCAGAGGATCACCGGCGCCTGCGGGCCGGTCTCCCGGGGGTGTGGGCGGAACAGTTCGGTGTCGACGCCCGGGACCAGCCGCTCCAGCCGGGCCGCGGGGCCGAGCGCGGGGGCGATCCGGTCGCGGGTGTAGGGGCCGAGGTAGGTGACGACGTCGACGCTGTCGCCGATCCGCCGCAGCAGGCGCCGGGCGACGGGGGTGCGGGCCCACCAGATCTCGTGGCCGTGTGTGGTGGCGACGGTCCGCCGGATGCCGGGGGCCAGCCGCCGCAGCCCGGGGGTCATCGCGGCGAGCGGGGCGGCGGCGCCGAACCAGACCCGGTCGCAGCCGTGCGCCCGGGCGAGGTCGGCGGCCCGGCGGGTCACCCGGGGAGTGGGGAGCAGCATCCGGGACCGGTCGCGGATCACCGGGAACGGGAGTGCGGCGTCATGGCGGGCGGCGCCCGGTTCGGCCGAGGTGTAGACGACGACCTCGTCGGCAGGCAGCCGGGTGGCCACGGCGTGGACGAAGGTCTCGATGCCGCCCTGCCGGGGCGGGAAGTCGTTGGTGACGATGAGCGTGCCGGTCATGGGAGGGAGACCACCTGGGGTGTGCGGGGGCGCGGGGCGGCGGCCGGGGCGGACTGCGGCGCCGGGAGCCGGGTTCGGCGGGAGAAGCGGGAGAAGCGGGAGAAGCGGGGGACAGGGGGGATTCGGGGAACACGGGGGCTGCCGGACAGGCGCGGGAGGAGGGCCAGGACGGCGGGCAGGGCGAGGTAGCCGAAGCGGCCGGCCGGGGCGAGCAGGAACGCCAGGGTGAGCCCGAGAGCGAGCCGGTCGGCGGCGGCGACGGTGTCCCGGGGCGGGTGCCGGACGAGTGATCCGGCGACGGCGAGTCCGGCGAGGAGCAGCAGGGCGAGCGCCGCGTACCAGCCGCCGGGGGCGAGGTCGGCGAGCAGGCGGCCCGGCAGCGGGCTGCTCGCCGGGGTGGGCAGGCCGCCGCGACCGGTGGGGAAGGCGAACACCTGCTCCACCAGCGGCCCCGGCGCGCGCAGTGCGCTGGGCAGGACGAGCGCGGCCGTGCCGACGGCGGCGGTGGCGGCCGTCCGCAGGGCCGCCCGGCGTCCGGCGGTGACGGCGAGCAGGGCGACGGCGACCGCGACCGCGGGCCAGGCCGTCCACTTGAGCGCGCAGGCCAGCGCGAGGACCGACCCGGCTGCGAACGGGCGGGCCCGCCCGGCCAGGGCGAGCGCGAGCACACAGAGGCCGGTCAGTGGCAGGTCGACCCCGCTGACGCAGAGCGGCAGCGCGACCAGCGGCGAGGCGAGGAGCGCGGTCACCGCGAGTACGGGCACGGTCGGACCGCCGCCGGGCGTGAGCCCGCCGGACGCGGACGCGGACGCGCGCGCGGCGGTGAGCGGCACGGCGCCGCGTCCGCGCGGGCGGACGGCGGCGGCCAGGCAGCCGAGGAAGACGGCGGCGCACCAGAGGCGGGCGTCCCCGAGCAGTCGGGCCGGCCATCCGTCCGCGCCGAACAGGGCGCGCGGCAGTCCGAACAGTGCCATCCCGGGCAGGTAGGGGGTGTACTCGGCGACCGTCTGCGGCTCGGCCAGGTACGGCGTCCCGTGCCGGAGCAACAGCTCGCCCGACCGTTCGATGACGGCGACCTCGCTCTGCCCCTGCCCGCCCACGAGCAGGACGAGCAGCGGCGCGAGCACCGCACCGGCCAGCGCGACCGCCACCGATCCGGCGCGCGCCCACCGGGGCGGCAGGGCGAGCACGGCGACCGCCGCCGCCAGGTACCCGGCGGCCGCGAGCAGCCCCCAACTCCGGTGCGGTCCCAGCCCGGAGGTGAGCGGGAACGCCCCCGCCCACCCGGCCGCGACCAGCCACCCGCCGCACCACAGCGCCCTCCGCCCGCCGGGTGGGCGGGGCGGACCGGAGGAACCCGGTGGACGGGGGACGCGGTGGACACGGCCGGGGCGGGGCGGACGGCCGGGCCGGGAGGCGGGGCCGGGAACGGAGGGCAGCGGGGTACGGATGCGGTGAATCGGCACCACTTCATTGCAGCGGCGCAGGTCGGCGAGGTCATGACGGTCAGGTCGAGTCCTCTGGTCGGGTTTCCCCTACCACCGGGCGGGCGGCCGGGGCGGCCCGCGCGTCCGGATCACGGCCTCGTCGGGGCGGTCGGTGTGCATGGGGGTGGGCTCCTCCTCGTCAGTGGGCGTTCCGAACAAGGGAATTCGTATCCGATCTCACGTTCGGTGTCCACCGAATTACGTTCGGTGCCGATCGCTCGCTATCGTGGACCGCGTGGTGAGGTCCTGGGATGCGGCGGTCGGGCGGGCGCAGGAGCGGTTGGCGACGGCGCCCGGGGTGCGGGTGGTGGGGGAGGGCGAGGGGCGTGGATTCGCGCTCTGGGACCTCGCCTCCTGCGCCGAGGGTCAGTTGGGCGAGTGCGTCGATCCGGTGGCGATCGGCCCGGCCGAGGAGCGCCGGCTGCGCGAGCGCCTCGGCGAGAACGGCCGCGAGTGGCCGGGCGGCGAGCTGTACCGCCGCCGGTACTGGCTGCTGGACGGCGGCACCGGCGGCACGAGCGGCACGAGCGGCACCGACGGTCCCGGAGCGCCCGGCGGCCCGCCTCCCGCCGAGCCGGTCGGGACCGTCGCCGTCGACAACTGGACCAGGGCGCCGGGCCAGTTGGCCGTCTCCTCGCTCTACCTCCGCCCCTCGGCGCGCGGCCGCGGTCTGGCGGCCGCCGCCCTCGACCAGGTCTACCGGGCCGCCACCGCCGAGGGCCTGCCCGGCTACCGGCTGGAGGCGCACTGGACCCGGCGGCACGCCACCCGCTACTACCTGCGCCGCGGCCTGTGGGTGGTCTCCTGGAAGCGCGCCATCGGCCTCGCCCGGATGCCCCAACTCCCGCCCTACCGCGTCCGGGAGGAGGAAGGACGCCTGGTGCTGTCGGTCGCCGACCGCCCGTCGCCCGACTCCACCGGCACCGCCTGGACGCCGCTGCTCGCCAGCGGGAGCGAGGGCCGCCGGCTGCGGCTGGACGAGACCGCCGCCTACCGGCAGGCCGACGGCTGGGTGCACGGCTACGCCCGCTCGACGCTCGCCCTGCACCTCGCGCTCGCGGGCCGCCCGTTGGTGCGCGGCCCGCAGTGGTGGGCGGAGGCCTGGCGCTGGGCGGACATCGGTGAACCGGAGGGCCTGGCCTACCGGATCGAGGAGATCGAGCGGTCGGCCCGGGCCGAAGGCCGGACGGTGGCCACGCCCTACCGGCCCCCGGCGGCCCCGGGTGTGCCCCGGCCGTCGGCCGAGGCGCTCCTGCCGGCGGAGGCGCTGTGGCCGGAAGCCGCCGTCCCCCGACCGCCGGACGGCGCGCCGATGCCCTGAGCCCGCCCCCGGACGCCCCGCCCCCTGAGCCTGCCCCCGGACGCCCTGCCCCCGGACGCCCCGCCCCCGGACGCCCCGGGCCCGGCGCCGGGATGAGGCGCAGGACACGGCCTACCGGCGCGCCGCCCTGGGCAGGCTCCGCCGGACGCACGCGTCGACATCGCCCACAGGACATCGAGTTGAGGAGAGCCCGCCATGCCCGCAGTGCACGAATCCGTACTCGACGCGATCGGCGGCACGCCGCTGTTCCGCCTCGCCCGGCTCGGCGCCGGTCTCGCCGCGCCCGTCTACGCCAAGGCCGAGTTCCTCAGCATCGGCGGCAGCGTGAAGGACCGCGCCGCGCTGTCCATGGTGCTGGCCGCCGAGCGCGAGGGACTGCTGGCGCCCGGCGGGACGATCGTGGAGGCGACCTCGGGAAACACCGGCATCGGCCTGGCGATCGTCGGCCGCCAGCGCGGGTACCGGGTGATCGCGGGAGTCGCGGACCGGGCGGCGCCGGAGAAGTCGGACATCCTGCGCGCGTACGGCGCCGAGGTGGTGCTCGCGCCGACCGCCGTGCCGCTGGAGGACCCGGCGCACCTGTTCAACGTCGTCCGGCGGCTCGCCGAGGAGACGCCCGGGGCCTGGCTCGCCGACCAGTACGACAACCAGGCCAATCCCGACGCCCACGTCCGCACCACCGGCCCGGAGATCTGGGAGCAGACCGGCGGCCGGGTGACCCACTTCGTCGCGGGCGTCGGCACCGGCGGCACCATCACCGGTACCGGCGGCCACCTGAAGGCGGTCTCCGGCGGCGCGGTCACCGTGATCGGCGCCGATCCCGAGAGCTCGGTCTACGGGGGCGGGGACGGCAGCCCGTACTACGTCGAGAGCATCGGCCACTTCATCCACCCCGACACCGTCGAGGACCGCTGGCCGCAGGCCTACCGCAAGGACGTCGCGGACGCCTTCGAGCGCATCCCGGACCGCGAGTCGCTGATGACGGCCCGCCGGCTCGCCCGGGAGGAGGGCATCCTGGCCGGGCCGTCGTCCGGCACGGCGGTGGCGGCCGCGCTGCGGGTGGCACGACGGCTGGGACCGGAGGACCTGGTCGTGGTGCTGCTGCCGGACTCGGGCCGGTCCTACCTGTCCAAGGCGCACAGCGACGCGTGGATGCGGCAGTGGGGCTTCCTGGAGGAGGACCTCCCGGAGGACGGCCTCCCGGCCCAGGGCGCCCCGGCGGCCCCGGCCGGCCTGCGGCGGCTGCTGGCCGGCGCCGGACGGCTGGTCACAGTGGACGCCGGAGCGACGGTGGGCGAGGCGGTGCGGGCGCTGCACGGCGTGCCGGGCGGCGTCGCCCCGGCGGTCCTGGCGCGCCCGGCGCGCCCGTACGGGGTGAGCGCGGTGGAGGTGGTCGGCTCGGTGTCCCGGGAGGTGCTGGCGGCGGCGCTCGCGGTCGGCGCCGCCGGGCCGGACGCCCCGCTGGGCCCCCTGCTCGGGCCGGCGCTGCCCGCGGTGGGCGTCGGGCAGTCGGTGGCGCAGGCCCGTGCGGCGCTCGGGGCGGCGCACCCGGGCGTGCTGGTGCTGGTGGACGGCCGGGCCGCGGGGGTGCTGCCGCGGCCGGTGCTCACCTCCTAGCAAGGGCGGGCCCTGGGAGACTCGACGCCATGGCAGAGATCGAGATCGACGGCGCCCCCGCCGACCCGGCCCGGCTGGCGGCCCTGGGCCTGCTCAACTACGGGCACTTCACCACCCTGCGCGCCGAGGCTGGCCGCACCCGGGGCCTCGCGCTGCACCTGGACCGGCTGGTCCGCGACTGCCGTACGGTGTTCGGCGCCGGGCTGGACCGGGCGGAGGTCCGCGCCCGGATCCGCCGGGCGCTCCCGGCCGACGGCGCGCCGGTGATCGTCCGGGTCACCGTGTTCGACCCGGCGCTCGGACTGGAGCGCCCCGCCGCCCCCGCCGTACCCCACCTGCTGGTCACCACCCGCCCGGCGCCGGCCGCCGCGCCCGGCCCGCTGCGGGTGCGTACCGCCGCGTACCGGCGCGAGCTGCCGGAGGTGAAGCACGTCGGTCTGTTCGGCCTGCTGCACCAGCGCCGGCTCGCCCAACTCGACGGCTACGACGACGCCCTGCTGCTCGACGACGCGGGCCGCATCACCGAGGGCGCCACCTGGAACCTCGCCCTGTACGACGGCCGCGAGCTGGTCTGGCCGGAGGCCGCCGCGCTGCCCGGCGTCACCGCCGCCCTGCTCGCCGGCGCCCACAGCGGCCCGCAGCGGCGCGAGCCGGTCGCCGCGGCGGACGGCCTCGGCCGTTTCGTGGCCGCCGTCGCCGTCAACGCGGGCGTCGGCGTCCGCCCGCTCGCCGCGATCGACGGCACCGCCCTCGACCCGGCCCACCCGGTGGTCGCCGAACTGCGCGCCGCCTACGAGCGGGTCGAGGGCGAGCGGATCTGAGCGGACCTGACCGGGTCCGGACGGAGAGGTCCGGACGGCGGGGTGCGGGGGTTAACCCCACCCCGGGTCCGCCAGCGGCCTGCATGGTCCGCCGGACCCCGCCTTCCTAGCCTGGAACACGTCGACGACCAGCGACGATCCGCGAAAGAAGGCAACGCCATGGCACCCCGCCGTTCCCGCCCCCAGCCCGAGCCGACCGGGCGCCCCGCCGCCCACGCCGCGATCGAGCTGCGCGGCGTCCGGCGCAGCTACGGCCGCGGCGGCGAGACCGTCCACGCCCTGCGCGGCGTCGACCTGGCGCTCGGCCACGGCACCTTCACCGCCGTCATGGGACCCTCCGGCTCCGGCAAGAGCACCTTCCTGCAGTGCGCGGCCGGCCTGGACCGCCCGACCGAGGGCGAGGTGTACCTGGGCGGCGAGGAGATCACCCGGCTGAGCGAGGACCGGCTCACCAAGCTGCGCCGCAACCGGATCGGCTTCGTCTTCCAGTCCTTCAACCTGCTGCCCTCGCTGACGGTCCTGCAGAACGTGCTGCTCCCGCAGCGCCTCGCCGGGGAGCGCCAGGACCGCGCCCGGGCGAAGGAGCTGCTCGCCCAGGTCGGCCTCGGCGACCACGGCCGAAGGCGCCCCGGGGAGCTGTCGGGCGGTCAGCAGCAGCGCGTGGCGATCGCCCGGGCGCTGATCACGGCGCCGGACGTGCTGTTCGCGGACGAGCCGACCGGCGCGCTGGACACCACGACCGCGCACGAGGTGCTCGGCCTGCTGCGGCGCGCGGTGGACACCATGGGCGCCACCGTCGTCATGGTGACCCACGACCCGGTGGCCGCCTCGTTCGCCGACCGGGTGGTCTTCCTGGCCGACGGCGCGCTCGCCGACGAGCTGTACCACCCGGACCCGCAGACGATCGCCGAGCGGATGGTCCGCCTGACCGCGCGCCCGCTGGGGGCGGCGGCATGAGCAACGGACTCGCCCGCGCCTCGGTGCGTTTCCGTCCCGCGTCCTTCGTGGGCACCTTCGTCGCCCTGCTGTTCGGCGCCGCGGTGATCATGGCCTGCGGCACGCTGCTGCAGACCGGGATCACCGCCTCGGTGCCGTCCGTCCGGTACGCCGAGGCGCCGGTCGTGGTGGCCGCCGACCCGAACGTCTCCATCAAGTACAAGAAGAACGGCGACGACGACACCCACGAGCAGCCGCTGGCCGAGCGGGCCCGGGTGGACGCCGGCCTGGTGGCCCGGATCGCCGGACAGCCCGGCGTCGCCGCCGCCCGCCCGGACACCGCCTTCCCGGTGCAGGACGCCTCCCGGTCGCCCCAGGCCCCGGCGGGTCCGCTCACCGGTCGAGGCTTCGCGGCGCTCGGTATCGCCGGCCCGCAGGACAAGCTGGTCGAGGGCCGCGCGCCCGGCGCGGAGGAGGTGGTGCTGGACGCCGACACGGCGCGCGCCGCCCACCTCGCGCCGGGCGCCACCGTGGCGCTCACCGCCCCCGGCGGCAGCGGCAGCTACCGGATCTCCGGCCTCGCCGCCCCCCAGCAGACCGGCCCCACCGCCTGGTTCGCCGACCAGCGGGCCGACCGCCTCTCCGGCCACCCCGGCCGGGTCGACGCGATCGCCGTCCAGCCCCGCGAGGGCGTGGACCGCAAGGCCCTGACCGCGCAGGTGAAGCAGGCCGTCGGCGGCGCCGCCGAGGTGCTGAGCGGCAAGGGGCGCGGTGGCGTCGAGCAGCCCGCGCTCAACGAGGCCAAGGTGATGCTGATCGCGATCGGCGGTTCCTTCGGCGGCACCGCCACCATGACCGCCGTGTTCGTGGTCGTCTCCACGGTCGCCCTGGCCACCGGTCAGCGCGCCCGCGAGTTCGCCCTGCTGCGCGCCGTGGGCGCCACCCCGCGCCAGATCCGCCGCACCATCGCCACCGAGGCGATGCTGGTCGCGCCGCTCGCCGCCGCGCTCGGCATCCTGCCCGGCCTGGGCCTGGCCCGCTGGTGGTTCGACGGGATGGTGGAGCGCGGCGCCGTCCCCACGGACGTCGAGCTGTCCGTCGGACCGCTGCCGATGCTCGTCGCCGTCGCGGCCTGCACGCTCGCCGCCCTGACGGCCGGCTTCTTCGCCGCCCGCCGCCCCTCGCGGATGCGGGCCGTCCAGGCGCTCGGCGCGGCCGCCGTCGAACCGGCCCGGCTCGGCATCGTCCGCACCCTGCTGGGCGTGGTCTTCACGGCCGGCGGGGTGGTGCTCGCCGCGGTCGCCGCCGAGCTGGACGGTGCCGACGCCGCCAACACCGCGCTCGGCGTGGTGATGTCCTTCCTGGTCGGGGTCGCCCTGCTCGGCCCGTGGGTGGCGCGGCTCGCCGCCTGGGTGCTCGGCCTGCCGCTGCGGGCGGGCGGCGCGCCCGGCTCGCTGGCCGCCGACAACACCCGGGCCAACGCCCGCCGGCTGGCCTCCGCGATCACGCCGATCGCGATGGTCACCGCCTTCTGCGGCACCCTGCTGTTCATGCAGAGCACCATCCGCCACGAGACCGGCGAGCAGGTGCGCACCGGCATCACGGCCGACCACGTGCTCGGCTCCACCGGCCCCGGCCTGCCCGCCGCCGCGCCCGGTACGACCGGTGTCGTCGAGCAGGCGGCCGCGGTGCCCGGGGTGGACGCGGCCGTCGGTGTGCTGCGCACCGGCATCGTCTACCGGGACGGCGACCAGCTGCTCTCCGCCACCGCGCTGGGCGTCACCGGCGACCCGTCCCGGCTGCCCAGGGTGCTCGACCTCGGCGTGCGCAGCGGCTCGCCGGCCGAGCTGGGCCGCGCCGCGGACACCGTCGCGCTCTCCACCGACCTGGCCTCGACCCTGGGCGTGAAGCTCGGCGAGCGGGTGTCGTTCTGGCTCGGCGACGGGACGGAGGTGAAGCCGCTGGTGGTCGCGACCTACGAGCGCGGGCTCGGCTTCGGCCAGGTGCTGCTGCCCCGGGCGGCGGTCGCGGAGCACGTCACCGCCGCGTACGACAGCCAGGTGCTGGTCGCGGACGCGCCCGGTGCCGACCGGGCCGCGGTCGCCCAGGGCCTGTCCGGCCTCGGCGTCCCTGGGCTGACGGTGACCGACCGGGCGGGCTTCGCGGCGCAGGCCGACAAGTCGCAGGAGATGGGCTCCTGGGCGAACACGGTGATGGCCGGCGTGCTGGGCGGGTTCGCCGCCGTCACGGCCGCCAACACCCTGGTCATGACGGTGCTGGACCGGCGCCGCGAGGTCGCGCTGCTCCGGCTGGCCGGCACCACCCGGCGCCAGGTGCGCCACATGATGCGCTGGGAGGCGCTGCTGGTGGCCTCGGCCGGCCTGGGCGTCGGCTCGGTGATCGCCTGGCTCACCCTGGTGCCGATCACCCGGGGCATCGCGGGCGCCGCGCCGCACGTCCCGGCCGGGACGGCGCTGCCGCTGGCCGCCGCGGCGGTGGCGCTCTGCCTGGGCGCGACGGCCCTGCCGGCCCGGGCCCTGCTGGGGTCCAGCCCGGTCGCCGCGGGCGGCGGGAAGCAGTAGCGGAGCGGAGACGGGGGCTCCCGGAGCACACCGGGGGCGTGGACGGGCGGTGCGCGCGGGGTCGGCGCACCGCCCGTTCGGGTGACAACGGCGCGCTGAACAGGCGGGAGAGCGGGGTCGTCGGCCGGAAAGCGCGGGCGTCGCCCGGATAGTGAGGGGTGATCAGCCGCGCTCGCGGCCGCGCCCCCTCCGGTGCCGCGTGCCCGCGGCGCCCGTCCCGCCCGCACCCCGCGCCGAGCGCGTCCGGCATGCCCGTCACCCCGGCGTGCCCACGCCGCCGCGGCGCGCCCGGCAGAGAGAAGGCCGACCGTTGAGCAGTCCCCCGGTGACCCGCACGCCCCGCCTGCCACTGTTCCCCCCGGCGCGTACGGCGGACGGTCCGCCGGCGCCCCCGGCGGTCCGCCTGCCCCGGCTCCTGCTGCGCGGCGCCGCGACCGCCTCGGCCGCGCTGGTGCTGGCCGGGACGGTGCTGGCCGCAGGCTTCCTGAACGGCCACTACGAGGCGCTGCGGGCGCACGAGGTGGCCGCGATGGCGCTGGGCGGTGTGCTGGTCGTCCAGCTGCTGGCGGCCGCGCTGGTCGTCCGGTCCGCCGGGCCGGCGGGGGAGCGCGGGCCGCGGTGGCCGCTCGTGGCGGCGGTGCTGCTGCTGATCGCGAACGGGGCGCAGACCGGGACGGGCTACGAGCGGGCGGTCGGTGCGCACGTCACGCTGGGCGTGCTGCTGGTCAGCGCGCAGCTGTTCGCGCTGGTCGGCGCGTGGCGGCTGCCGCTGACGTCGGCGTCGGCCGTTCCGCGGCCGGCGCAGGACGGGACCGGGCGGCTGCCCAGGCCGTCCGGCACGGGGGCCGGCAGCGGCACCGGGCCGGTGGAGGTGGCGCCGTGAACCGCCGCCGGTTCCTCGGCGCCGGCGCGGCCGTGCTCGGCGCGGGCGCCCTCGGGGCCCTCACCGTCCCGGCGGCCGCCCGGCTGCTGGCCGAGGGCCGGCCGGGCCGGCTGCTGAGCAGCGACGTCCCGCTGCCGGAGGCGTTCCAGGTCCCGCTGCCGGTGCCCGCCGTGCTCGCCCCGGCCCGCTCCGACGCCACCGCGGACTACTACGAGCTCACCCAGCGGACCGCCCGGCTGGAGATCCTGCCCGGCCTGCGCACCGAGGCCTGGACGTACGGGGGCAGCTACCCCGGCCCGACCCTGTCCGTCCGCTCCGGCCGCCGGACGGTGGTGACCCACCGCAACGAGCTGCCGGTGCCCACCGTGGTCCACCTGCACGGCGGCCACACCCCGGCCGACAGCGACGGCTACCCGGTGGACCTGGTGCTCCCGGTCGGCTCCTCCGCCGACCACCTCGCGGGCCGCGCCGCCGGCCACGCGATGGCCGGGATGGGCGGGATGGCCGGAATGGGCGGGATGACCGGGACGGACGCCGCCGACCCGGCGCGGACCGTCACCGGCACCCGCGCGTACACCTACCCGGGCCACCAGCGCGCCGCCACCCTCTGGTACCACGACCACCGGATGGGCTTCACCGGCCCGGCCGTCTGGCGCGGCCTGAGCGGCTTCCACCTCGTCCACGACGACGAGGAGGACGCCCTGCCGCTGCCGCGCGGCGAGCGCGACCTCCCGCTGATGCTCGCCGACCGCGCCTTCGCCGCGGACGGCTCCCTCGCCTACCCCGCCGCCGACCCCGAACTCGCCGTCCCGGGCGTCACCGACGAGTACATGAACGGCGTCCTCGGGGACGTCATCCTGGTCAACGGCGCCCCCTGGCCGCGCGCTGCGGTGGACCGGGCCCGCTACCGGCTGCGCCTGCTCAACGCCTCCAACGCCCGCCTCTACCGGCTGGAACTCGACCCGCAGCCGCCCGGCGGCGACGCGCTGGTCCAGATCGGCGGCGACGGCGGCCTGCTGGAGGCGCCGATCGCGCACGACGCGGTCGAGATCGCGCCCGCCGAGCGCTTCGACCTGGTGGTCGACTTCTCCCGCTACCCGCCCGGCACCGCCGTGCGGCTGATGAACCGCTTCGGCGGCGGGCGGACCGAGGAGGTGATGCTCTTCGCGGTCGGCTCGCGCCGGGTGAGCGACGACTCGGCCGTGCCCGAGCGGCTCTGCACCCTCGAACGGCTCGACCCCGAGGACGCCGTGACCACCCGGGTGTTCGGCTTCCGCCGCAGCCGCGACGGCGACTGGACCATCAACAACCGGCTCTACCGGCCCGGCAGCGCGCTCGCCCGCCCGGCGCTCGGCAGCACCGAGATCTGGCGGTTCTTCAGCGATGTCCACCACCCCGTCCACGTGCACCTGAACCCCTTCCAGGTGCTGTCGCGCAACGGCGGCGACCCGGGCCCGTACGACGCGGGCTGGAAGGACACCGTGGACCTGCGGTCGGCCGAGGCGGTGGAGGTGCTGGTGCGGTTCACCGACCACCCGGGGTCGTACATGCTGCACTGCCACAACCTGGAGCACGAGGACATGGCGATGATGGCGGACTTCGTCGTGGAGTGACTCCGGGTGCCGCGGACCGGCCTCCGCGTCACGCGTTCACCCGATTCACCCGATTCACCCGTTCGGCGGAGCGCGGGCGGGCGTCCAGGACGCCCGCCCGCGCTCCGCCGTAGGGTCCCCGGGCCCGTATTCCGACGTGCCGCCCCGTGACGGCTGCCCTAGCGTCGCGGGGAGGACGGCCACCGGCCGGTCCGCCCGCCGCCGCGCACGCCGAGGAGCCGCGCCATGACCAGTCCGACCGAACGCCGGCGGCGCGGCCGGGCCGCCCGCGACCGCATCCCGCGCTCCGCCCACGGCCGCTGGATCCCCGCCGCCGACCGCCCCGACCCGCTGGCCGTGCTGGCCGCGCAGGCCGAGGACCGGCTCACCGACCTCAACCCGATCCGCTACGGCCGGATGGCCGACTCCCCGTTCGCCTACCTGCGCGGCGCCGCCGCCGTGCTGGCCGCCGACCTCGCGGCCGTCCCCGAGACCGGCGTCACCGTCCAACTCTGCGGCGACGCACACCTGTTGAACTTCGGCGTGTACGCCTCCCCGGAGCGGGCGCTGCTCTTCGACGTCAACGACTTCGACGAGACCTACCCCGGCCCCTTCGAGTGGGACGTCAAACGGCTCGCCGCCAGTGTGGCCGTCGCCGCCCGCGACAACGGCCACGCCGAGGGGCAGGTCCGCCGGGCCGCGCTCACCGCCGTGCAGGGCTACGCCCTCGCCATGCGCCGCCTCGCCGGGCTGGGTGAACTCGACGTCTGGTACGCCCGGATCGACGCCGCCGACCTCCTCCCGCTGGTCCGCAAGAGCCGCCGCAAGCGCGTCGAGGCCACCCTCGACAAGGCCCGCCGCCGCACCAGCCTCCAGGCCTTCGACAAGCTCACCGAGCAGGGCGAGGACGGCCGGCGCCGGATCGTCAGCGACCCGCCGCTGCTCGAACCCGTCCCGCGCGACGAACTGCGCCGGGTCGGCAAGATCTTCGACGACTACCGGGCCTCCCTCGCCGAGGACCGCGGCATCCTGCTCGACCGCTTCCGGCTGGTCGACATCGCCCGCAAGGTGGTCGGCGTCGGCAGCGTCGGCACCCGCTGCTTCGTCCTCCTGCTGGAGGGCCGGGACGAGCGCGACCCGCTGTTCCTGCAGATCAAGGAGGCCGGGCGGTCCGTCCTGGAGGCGCACCTGCCCGCCGCCCGCCCGGACGCCGAGGCCCCGGTGGTGCACGGCGGGCACCGCGTCGTCACCGGCCAACGCCTGTTGCAGGCCGCCAGCGACATCTTCCTCGGCTGGACCACCGGCCCGGCCGGCCGGCACTTCTACGGCCGCCAGCTGCGTGACATGAAGGGCTCCGCCGACGTCGCCGGCATGACCCCCGCCGACCTGCGCGCCTACGCCGACCTCTGCGGCCGGGCTCTCGCCCGCGCGCACGCCCGCTCCGGCGACCGGCTCGCCGTCGCCGGCTACCTCGGCGGCTCGGACACCTTCGCCGAGGCCGTCGCCGACTTCGCCGTCCAGTACGCCGACCGGACCGTCGCCGACCACGCCGCGCTGCTCGCGGCGATCGACGCGGGCGCGCTGACGGCGCGGCGCGGGGTCTGAGGGCCGCCGCCGTTCCTTCCGGGCCGGCGGCGTCACGCCCCGACGGCGCCGAGGATGCGGTCGGCGACCAGCTCCGGCCGGTCGCTCGTCACCGCGTGGCCGGCGCCGGGGACGACCTCCACCCGCGCCGAGGGCACCAGCCGGCCGATCCGCTCGGCGACCGCGTGCGAGTCGTGCAGGGCGCTGCGCGCGCCGAGCAGGAACAGCGCGGGCACCTCCAGGCGGCGCAGTTCCTCGTCGGAGAGGACCGGCGGCACCGGGAGTACCCGGCGAAAGCCCGTCGACGCGCGCATCAGGCCCATCAGTTCGGTCTCCAGGACGGTGCTGTTGCCGACCAGGCGGGCCAGAGCGGGGCGCAGCGGCCGGGGCGCGGTGGCGGCGAGGCCGCCCGCGATCAGCCAGGCGTAGAACCGCGGGCCGAAGCCGGCGAAGCCCGCGGGGTCCAGCAGGGTGAGGGAGGCGGTCCGGCCCGGGTGGTGGAGCTGGTGGCTGAGGGCCAGCCAGCCGCCGTACGAGCAGCCGACCAGGTGGGCGGCCGTCGCGTCCAGCCCGGCCAGCACCTCCTCCAGCCAGGCGGCGCCGTCCCGGCCGTCGGCGATCGGCGCGCTCTGCACGCTCGCGCCGGGCTCGCCGACGGTGTCGACGGCGACGACCTGGTGGTGGCGGGCCAGCGCGTCGATGTAGCGGTGCCACATCAGCGCGTTGCCGCCGGAGCCGGGGAGCAGCACGACGGGCGCGCCGCCGTGCCCGCTGTCGTGCTCGCCGCCGTGCCCGCCGTCCTGAGGCCCCGTCCGGTAGACGCGGGTGGTTCCGTACGAGGTCGGGAGGTCGATCGTCGTGCGCGGACCGGGCCAGAGTTCCGCCAGGGTCCGCTCGTAGGCAGCGTCGAACCGCTGCCGCGCCCGGTCGTTCCTGAACGCGCTGATTCGCATGGTACATCTGTATCACGGCATGATACGGGTGTACCAGAGAGGTGGAGCCATGACTGCGCGGGTCGATCACGAGGAACGCCGACGGGAGATCGCCGAGGCGCTGCTGCGGATCGCCGACACCCAGGGCCTCCAGTCGGCCAGCATGCGGGTGGTCGCGGCCGAGGCGGGCGTCTCGCTGCGCCTGGTGCAGTACTACTTCAAGACCAAACAGGGGCTGCTGCTGGACGCCCTGACCAGGCTGACCGCCCAGCTCCAGGCCCGGATGGAGCGGTGGATCGCCGAGACGGCCGGCTCGCCGCCCACGCCGCGCGGCATCGTCACCGCGATCCTGTCCTGCATCCTGCCCACCGACCCGGAGAGCCGCCGGATCACCAGGACCTTCGCCGCCTACTACACCCTGGTGCTCAACGACCCCGAGGTGCTGGAGAAGCACGGCGCGCGGCAGCCCGAGGTGCTGGAGGGCTTCCTCGCCAAGCAGCTCCGCGCCGCCCAGCGGGCCGGGCAGATCGACCCCGGCAAGGACCCCGAGGTCACCGCCGCCGGCCTGCTGGCCATGGTCAACGGCCTCGGCTCCAGCGTGCTGGGCGGCCAGCGCACCGGCGAAGCGGCGCTCGCGGTCCTCGCCCGCCACCTGGACGAGCTGTTCCTGACGCCGTGAAGGTCTCCCGACCTCCTACCGCAGCAGCCAGTCCCGCGTCAGCTCCATCACCTCGGCCCGGCTGCGCCCCTCGTGGCCGACGTCCACCAGGTGGTACCCGATCCGCAGCGTGAACGACACGAACGCGCGCACCTCCACGTCCTCCGGATCAGGGCAGAACGCCGCGTACAGCGACCGCAGGTACGCCATCCGCCGCTCGTCCACCCGCCGCAGCCGCCGGGCCACCGCCTCGTCCCGCCGCGCCCACTCCCGGATCGCCAGATCCACCGCCACCCCGGTCACCGGCCCGTCCCCGATCTTCGCCACGATCGTGAACAGCCGCCCCAGCCGCGCCCGCGCGTCCCCGCCCTCGCCCTCGACCCGCTCGATCACGCCGTCGGTGACCGTCCGCTCCCAGGTGTCGAGCATCTCGGCGAGCAGCGCCTCGCGGTTGCGGAAGTACCCGTAGAACCCGCCCTTGGTCACCCCGAGGGCCTGTGCCAGCACCTCCACCCGCACCGCCTCCGGCCCGCCCCTCGCGAGCGCGCGCAGCCCTTCCTCCACCCACCGCTCCCGCGGCGTCCGCGTCACACCCATGGCCCTTACCGTACCGAAGCCGCCGTTAGGGTGAACGGCATGGACGAGCTCGGCCGGTGGTCCCGGCTCAAGCGCGCCTTCGGAGTGGTCCCGTTCTCCTACGACGCCCACGAGCGGGCGCTGAGGCGCTGCGCCGCCGAGATGCGCGCGCGACTCCTGCGCCACCCGGTGGAGGGCGAGTGGCAGGACCTCGCCTACTGGGACCCGCTCCCGGACGCCTGGCGGATGGCCTCCGGCAGCGGCAACGGCCGCTGGGAGCAGCGCAGTTGGCTGAACGTCCCCGGCCCGTTCTACGCGGGCGAGACCGACACCGGCCTCAACGGCCCGTACTACCTCCCCGAGCACATCCTCTCCAGCGACGAGGACTACGAGTTCGTCCACCGCCAGCCCGCCAACCCCCGCGAGGTGGCGGCCCTCCTGGAGATCGCCGACGGTGAGCCGCAGGGCGGCTACGCCTGCGACGGTGACGAGCACTGGACCCCGGAGGCGGTGCGCGCCTGGTGGGCCCGCCGCGACGAGGTCCGCGCCTGGATCGCGGCCGAGCTGCAGGCCGACCGCAACGACCCGGAGCCCCTGCGCCAGTACGCCGCCCACCTCGACGGCGGCGGCCTGGAGGCCTACCTCCGCGGCTACCTCTTCTGGCTCACCGAGCACCGCGAACCCCGCCTGGGCGAGCCGCTGCCGCAGCTGTGACGCAGGGGCCGCCGAGTTGTCAGTGGCCCGTGCCAGGATCCGGTGCCATGTTGGAGATCACGGTGCGGACGGAAGACGACGCGAGCCACCCGCGGGTGAGCGCCGAGGCGTTGGCGGAGCTGGTCCGGCGGATCGGGGAGCGGAAGGACCGCTTCCTGGTGGTCGAGCGGATGCCCGACGAGCCGGACGTCTACGTCCAGGTGTGGCACGAGGAGGGCGGCGAGTACACGTTGGAGCACCGGGACGGCGGGCCCGACAAGCACTTCCAGGCGCTCCTGGACGGCCCCGAGCCGGTGATCACCGCCATGACCGCCTGGGCCCGCCGCGAGCCCGGGTGGGGCGAGGGGCTGGAGTGGGAGGCGCTGGAGCTGGGGTAGCCGGGCGGCGGGTCAGCTCATCGACCAGACGGACGGGTCGTGGGGGAGCGTCGGGCCGGGCACGGGGACGGAGGCCGCGGCGGTGCGCTCCACCACGGTTCGGGTGACCGTCGGTGGATCCCCCGCGCTCGCCGGCTCGGAGCGGACTCGCGCGCTCGCCTCGTCGAGCAGGTCGACGGCGGCGCCCGGCAGGGCGTGGCCGGGCAGATGCACGCGGGCGAGTCGGGCTGCCGCCACCAGGGCCGGCTCCGTGATGGACACACCGTGGTGCTCGACCAGCCGGTGACGGGCGCTGTGCAGGATCTCCAGCACCTCGCCCGGCGTCGGCTCGTTCACCGGTACCGGTTGGATCAGGCGGTCGAGCCCGGGGTCGCGGTCCCAGCGCTGGTACTCGGCCGTGGTGGCGGCCGCGATGACGGAGACCCCCGGTCGTCCGAGGACCGGCCGGAGGAACGCCAGCGCCTCCGCCTGTCCCTCCCGCGTCCGGACGGTGGTCAGGGCGTTGTCGAGGAACAGGACGAGCCCCGTCGCCTGCCGGAGGTCGCCGATCAGCTCCGACATCACTTCGGTGAACCGTCCGTGGTGCTGCGGGTCGGTGAAGAGCTCGCCGACGTCGAGCAGGCGGACGGTCCGGTGGCGGAGGTTCGCCGGCCCGTTCCCCTGCGCCAGGGCCGCGGCGAGCCCGAGCACCACGCTCGTCTTCCCGACTCCCGGTTCGCCGGTCAGGAGTGCGACGTTGCGGGTCCGCCGGCTGAGGACCTGGATGAGCCGTGCGATCTGCGGCTGCCGTCCGACGATCCCGGCCGCCTCGTCACGGAGATCCCGGCTGAGCGTCTCGAACACCGTCGGCGGACTCTGCGGCGCCGGGTCGGGTTCCCCGCCCGCCGCGAACGTCTCCAGGATCTCGACGATCCGCCCGCGCACCTGGTCGATGTCGACACCGAAGGACGTGAGCACGAGCGCGGCCACACCCCCGCCCTCACGCATGAGGCCCAGCAGGATGTGCTCGGTGCCGATGTGGTTGTGATGGAGGGCGAGGGCCTCGCGCAGCGAGAATTCGAGGGCCTTCTTGACTGCGGGGGTGAAGGGGAGATGGTCGGGGTCGTTGTTGTATCCGCCGGACCCGATGCGGTCCACCACCCTGCCGGTGATGGCGTCGAGCGGGAGGCCGAGGGCCTGCAGGGCCTTCACACCCACGCCTTGGCCTTCGCGGACGAGGGCCAGGAGGAGGTGTTCGGTCCCGATCTCGGTGTGACCGTGTTCGCGTGCCGACTCCTGCGCGAGGACGACGATCCTCCGTGCGCGGTCGGTGAACCGCTCAAACATCGTGCCGACCCCCTTCCAGTGCCGCCAGGTCCTTGCGGGCCCGCACCGTGTGCGGGTGATTCCCGCCCAGCAGCCGCTCCCGTTCCACGATCAGCTGGCGCAGCAGGGCCACCGCCTCCTCCTCGGCGTCCGTCAGCGCAAGGTTGCGGGCGAGCATGTGGCGCGTGCGCAGGGTGTCCTCGTGTTCCCCGCCGAGGACGCGGCTGCGGTCGGCGAGCAGGATCCGCAGCAGGGCGACCGCCTCCGCCCGGCGGCCCGACTCGCCGAGGTTGACGGCGAGGAACTGGCGGGTGTGCAGGGTCTCCGGGTGCTCGGCGCCGTGCAGGTGGGCGAAGGCCTCCGGGAGGGGGCGCAGCAGGCGGGCGGCCTCCGTCGGGTCGCCGGCGCCGCCGATGCAGTGGGCGAGGGCGCGGCGGGAGAGCAGGGTGTCCTCGTGCTCGGGGCCGAGGAGGTGGCTCTGCCCGGCCAGGACGGCGCGCAGGGTCTCGGCGGCGCCCGGCCAGTCGCCCTCCAGGGCCTGCTGTTCGGCCTCCTCCCGCCGGGCTCGCAGCGCGGACGCGGCGAAGGCCCGGTTGAGGCCGAGGGCGGTCTGGTCGGCGTTCTCGGTGCCCCGGTTGCGCGGGACGGGCAGGCTCTCGGCGCGCATGACGGCGGCGAGCCGCCCGTAGAGCGCCGCGATGGTGAGCTCCTCCGGGCCGCCGACGATGCCCTCGCGCAGCAGTCGCAGGAGCCGCCCGGAGAACGCGGTGTGCTCCTCGTCGGGCGGGGAGAGGGAGACCTGGTCGTGCGAGGAGGAGGCGAGCACATAGGTGCCCGCGACCTCCAACTGCGCGATGGCGGCGTTGTTGCCGGCCATGGCGTCGTTGACGGCGCGGCCGGAGAAGCAGCAGTCCAGCACGATGATCTTGGTGGTGGCGTGGCTGTTGAGCACGGTGGCGCGCAGCTTGTCGTACTCGATGGAGTTGAACTCCGGCGCCTCGTACTCGCTGTCGGGCAGCGCCAGGTAGAGGTCGTGCCGTCGTCCGCCGACCAGCCCGTGCCCGACGAAGTAGACCAGCAGCAGGTCCTCGGCCGCCCGCGCGGCGTCCCGCAGCCGGCGGCCGACGCCGGACAGGTCGCCGTCGTTCAGCAGGACGGTGCAGTGCTCCTCGGGGACGATGCCGTGGTCCGGGTCGGTGAGCTGGGCGGCGAGGTCGGTGACGGTGCGCCGGACCGCCGGGAGGTCCGGCAGGTCCGGGTCCGTGTAGTCGCTCGCGCCGACGAGCACGACGCGGGAGAGCCGGGGGTTCGGAAGCGGCACGTCAGTCCTGCTCGGCGTCGGCGCCGGCCGCGTCCTCCAGCGCGCTGCGCAGGATCGCCTCCAACTCCCCGGCGCGCACCCGCTTGGCGTCGAGTTCCACCGTGACGCCGCCCGGCCGGCGGATCTTCAGCCGGACGTCGCTGCGCCGCGGCTGCGCGAACCACGTCCGCAGCGAGGAGGCGAGCACCGACAGGCCGCCGCCGGCCCCGAGGGCCACCGAGACGGTGTCCAGCACCCCGCCCATCTCGCCGGGCCCCGGCGTCCGCCCGGTCAGGGCCACACCCCGCAGCCCGGGCTCCCCCCGGAGCCAGTCGGTCAACGACTCGGCCTCCGCGACGGTCTCCCCACCAGTCACGGAAATGTGCACGTCCACGAGCGCCCCCCACAAGGCCTGGTGTCGGACGGAGTTGAGGGCGGCCAGTCTACTGATCCAGGCCTCTGTCCGCCCGTACCTCCGGGGGTACGGTGGCCCGGTTCCGTGACCTCGTGACGCCCTCCAAGGAGACGGTTGTGCCGTACTACCCCGACGGTTCGCCCTACGAGTACGACGACCTGTCGCCCGAGCTGGTGAACATCGGCTGGCTGGACGCCTCCCACCCGTACCCGCGCGGCGACGTCCCCGCCGAGGTGGTGGACGGCCTGCTGCGGCTGGCCGCCGATCCGGTGAACGTGACCCGGGGCGTGCACACGTGCCCGATGTGCGGCGGGTCCTACCTGGAGGTGGAGAACCCGCACGCCGCCTCCGGTTCGACACTGCTGGGCCACGCCGAGGTCCACCTCCCCGGGGCGGGCGGCACCGGCTTCGCGGCGCCGACCCTGGTGATCCACTACATCCTCGACCACGGCTACGCCCCGCCGCCCCCGTTCCGGGCGGCCGTGCTCAGGGGCCGGGGGTGAGGAGGTGGAGGGCGCCCGGGGCGGCGGTGACCTCGAGGGGGAGGGAAGCCATGAACTCGCCGTCGGCGTAGGCGGTGATGCCCGGGGAGGTGAGACGCAGCGAGGGGGTGCGGTGGGTGGTGACCTCCGGGTGGTCGATGTGGGTGCCCTTGAGGAGGGTGGGGAAGAAGCGGGCGATGCGGCGCCGGGGCATGGCGTCGACGAGGGTGACGTCGAGGAGGCCGTCCGCGGGGTCGGCGTCGGGGCAGATGAGCATGCCGCCGCCGTAGCTGCTGGTGTTGCCGACGGCGGCGAGGGTGAGGTCACGGCTGATCTCGGTGCCGTCGGCGAGGGTGATCCGGAACGGCAGGGGGCGGAGGTTGGCGAACTCCACGGCGATGGCGAGGTGGTAGCGCATCCGGCCGCGCGGCCAGCGCAGGCGGTTGGTGCGGTCGCTGACGAGGGAGTCGAAGCCGCTGGCGAGCACGGAGCCGAACCAGCGGGTGGCGCCGTCGGCCCCGGTGACCCGGCCGAGGTCGACGGTGCGGGTGTGGCCGGCGGCGATGACGTCGGCGGCGGCCTCGGGGTTGTCGCGGGGGAGGCCGTGGGCGCGGGCGTGGTCGTTGCCGGTGCCGGCCGGTATGACGCCGAGCGGGGTGGTGGTGCCGGCGACGGCCTGGAGGCCGAGGTTGATCATGCCGTCGCCGCCGACCACGACCAGGGCGTCGCAGGAGCCGGAACCCGAGCCCGAGCCCACGGCGGCGCGGGCGAGGGCGAGCGAGTCGGCGGCGCAGGCGCCCGCCCGGGCGTCCACGGTGATGCCGTGGTCGCGCAGGCGGGCGGTGGCGCGGCGGGCCGCCGGTTCGGCGTGGCCGGCGGCCGCCGCGGGGTTGGTGAGGAGAACGACGCGGGCGATGGTTCTCCGGCCGCTCATGGGATCAGCTTGCCCGGGTTGAGGATCCCGGCCGGGTCCAGCTCGGCCTTGACGGCGCGCAGGATGCGCACGCCGACCTCGCCGATCTCGTCCGCCATCCAGGGGCGGTGGTCGGTGCCGACGGCGTGGTGGTGCGTGATGGTGCCGCCGGAGCGGACGATGGCGTCGCCGGCGGCCCGCTTGGCGGCGGCCCAGCGCTCCAGCGGCTCCTCGCCGAGGGCGGCGACCACGGTGAAGTAGAGGGACGCCCCGGTCGGGTAGACGTGCGAGATGTGGCACAGCAGGAGGGCGCCGGGCAGGGCCTCGGTCAGCGCGGCGGTGACGGCGAACCGCAGGACCGCCAGCTGCTGCCAGCTGGTGGCGGTCTCCAGCGTCTCGCACAGCGCGCCCGCGTCGAGCAGGGAGTCGCGCAGGTAGGGGGCGTTGAAGCGGCCGTGCTCCCAGGCCCGGGCGGGCGCCTCGCCGAGCGAGGTGCCGCCGGCGGCGAGCAGGGCGGCGCGGGTGAGCCGGTGGCGGGCGGCGACCTGCTCGGCGGTGCCCTCGAAGACGGTGACGGCCAGGCAGCCGGTCACCGCGGCCTCGCCGCCGATCTTCTCGGTCATGGCGAGGTTGATCATGGTCTCGGCCTCGTCGGAGAGCCGGATGACGGTCGCTCCGGTGCCCTGCTGCTCGACGGCGCGCAGCGCGGCGGTGCCGGTGGCGAAGTCGGGGAACGACCAGGCCTCGTACGCCTTGACCTCCGGCACGGCGTGCACCCGCACCCGCACGGCGGTGATCACGCCGAGGGTGCCCTCCGAGCCGAGGAACAGTTCGCGCAGGTCGGGGCCGGCGGCGGAGGCGGGGGCGCGGCCGAGGTCCAGCACACCCGCCGGGGTGACGACGCGCAGGCCGCGCACCATCTCGTCGAACCGCCCGTGGCCGGCCGAGTTCTGCCCGGAGGAGCGGGTGGCCGCGAAGCCGCCGATGGTGGCGAAGCGGAAGCTCTGCGGGTAGTGGCCGAGTTCGAAGCCGCGTTCGGCGAGCAGGGCCTCCGCGGCCGGGCCGGTGAGGCCGGCGCCGAGCAGGGCCTCGCCGGAGGTCTCGTCCAGGTCGAGCAGCTGGTCGAGGCGGCGCAGGTCGAGGGAGACGACGGCGGCGAAGGCGCCGCGCTGCGGCTCCAGCCCGCCGACGACGCTCGTCCCGCCGCCGAACGGCACGACGGCGATGCGGCGCTCGGCGCAGACGGCGAGCAGCGCGGCGATCTCCTCCTCGCCGCCGGGCAGCACCACGGCGTCGGGGGCGTCCTGCGGCTCGCGGGAGCGGCGGCGCAGCAGGTCGGGGGTGGACTTGCCGCCGGCCCGGGGGAGGCGGTCGGCGTCCGCGGTGCTGACGTGGGCCTCGCCGACGGCGGCGGCGAGCGCCGCGAGGTCGTCGGGGGTGAGGGCGCAGGGCCGCAGCACGACCTCCGAGGCGTCCGGGCCCGGGGCGGCGTCACCGGTGACGCCCAGGGCGGCGGCGAGCAGGCCCTTGATGTCGGCGGACAGCTCCTTGGCGAGGGCCGGGTCGCCCCAGGCGTCCCACTTCATCGGGGGGAGGGGCAGCGCGGCCGCACCGGCCGGCGCTGCTTGCTTCTCGGGGGTCATGCGTTACAGTTTTACACATCATGTCAAGTAGTAACGATGCCTCCGGACCGTCGGCCGAACCCCGCGGGACCGATGACGCGATCCTCGACGCCGCCGCCGAGCTGATCGTCCAACTCGGCGTGGGACGAACCCAGTTGGCCGAGATCGCCCGCCGCGCCGGGGTGAGCCGGCCGACCGTCTACCGGCGCTGGCCGGACGTCCGGGCGGTGATCGGCGCGCTGCTCACCCGCGAGATCGGCGCCACCCGGGACGCCGTCCGGCTCACCGGCACCGACCGGGCCGCGTTCGTCGACGGCGTCGTCGAGGTGGCCGTCCGGCTGCGCGACCACCCGGTGCTCGGCGCGCTGCTGCGCTCCGCCGACTCCGACACGCTCTTCGAGTACGTGGTCGACCGCCTCGGCACCAGCCAGCGAGGGCTGCTGGAGGCGCTGCGGGCCGGTATCGCCGAGGGGCAGCGGCACGGGTCGATCCGGGCCGGCGAACCGCTCGAACTCGCCGCGATGGTGCTGCTGATCGCCCAGTCCACCGTCCAGTCGCACCGCATGGTGGCCGCGCTGCTGCCCGAGGCCGCCTGGCGGCGCGAACTCGCCCGCGCCCTCGACGGCTACCTCGCGCCCTGACCCTTCCCGCCCTGCCCCTTCCCGCCCCCCGTAGACCTGGAGGCCGCAGATGACCACCACCGCCGGTCCCTTCGCCGGTCCCTTCGCCGGGACCTCCCGACTCACCGCCCGCCGCCGGGAGTCGGAGCTCGACGCGCTCGCCTCCGGGCCGGCGGTCGACCTGCTGGTGATCGGCGGCGGGGTGACCGGCGCGGGCGTCGCCCTGGACGCGGCCGCGCGCGGGCTGACCGTGGCGCTGGTCGAGGCCCGCGACCTCGCGTTCGGGACCAGCCGGTGGAGCTCCAAGCTCGTCCACGGCGGCCTGCGCTACCTCGCCTCCGGGCGGATCGGCGTGGCCCGGGAGAGCGCCGTCGAGCGCGGCGTGCTGATGACCCGCACCGCCCCGCACCTGGTCCGCCCGCTGCCCCAACTGGTGCCGCTGCTCGACGGGTTGATGAAGCCCGGGCAGGCCGCGCTGGTCCGGGCGGGCTTCCACGCGGGCGACGCGCTGCGGCTGAGCGCCGGCACCCCGGGGCGCCTGCTGCCGCGGGTGCGCCGGGTGGGCGCCGACCGGGCCCGCGCCCTGGTGCCGGGGCTGCGCGGCGCCGGGCTGTCCGGTGCGCTGGTCGCGCACGACGGCCAACTCGTCGACGACGCGCGGCTGGTGGTGGCTCTGGCCCGGACGGCGGCGCAGTACGGGGTGTCGGTGCTGACCCGGGTGCGCGCCGAGCAGGTGACCGGGACCGGGGCCCGGCTCACCGACACCCTGACCGGCGAATCGTTCCCGCTGACCGCCCGCGCCGTCGTCAACGCCACCGGCGTCTGGGCGGGCGAGGTGGACCCGTCCATCCGGCTGCGCCCCAGCCGGGGCACCCACCTGGTGGTCGACGCGGCCGCGCTCGGCCGGCCCGCCGCCGCGCTCACCGTGCCCGTCCCGGGCTCCACCAGCCGGTTCGTCTTCGCGCTGCCGCAGCAGCTCGGCCGGGTGGCGATCGGCCTCACCGACGAGGACGCGCCCGGCCCGATCCCGGACGAGCCGCAGCCCACCGAGGCCGAGCTGGACTTCCTCCTGGACACCGTGAACACCGCCCTGGAGACGGCGCTGACCAGGGCCGACGTGCGCGGCGCCCACGCCGGTCTGCGCCCGCTGATCGACACCGGCGACGGCGCCACCGCCGACCTCTCCCGGCAGCACGCCGTGCTGGAGTCGCCGAACGGGGTGATCACCGTGGTCGGCGGCAAGCTCACCACCTACCGCCGGATGGCCGAGGACGCCGTGGACACCGCGGTCCGGCTGCGCGCCCTGCCCGCCCGCGCCTGCTGGACGGCCCGCCTGCCGCTGGTCGGCGCGCCCGCCCACCGCGACAGCCGCCCGGCGCCGGAGGGCGGGGTGGCGGCCTCGCTGCTCGCCCGGCACGGCGGCGCGGCGGGCGAGGTGCTGGCGGCGGGGGAGGAGCGGCTGGGCGCCGGCCACGGCGCGCCGGTCGCGGAGGGCATCGACGTCAGCCGCGCCGAGATCGCGTACGCGCTCACCCACGAGGGCGCGCTGGACGCCGAGGACGTGCTGCACCGGCGCACCCGCATCGGCCTCGTCCCCGCGGACGCGGAGCGCGCCCGCGCGGCCGTCGAGGAGATCGCGGCGACGATGCGCTGACTCCGGGGGCCCTCAGCGCTCCGTCCGCTCCGCCATCGGGTACACGGCCCCGTCCAGCTCCAGCGCACACCCGAGCGGCCGCTCCGCCGAGCCCGTCCGCTCCAGCCGCACCGCCACCGCCCGCGCCGGCTCCCCGGCGAGCCGCGCGGCCAACGTGAGCGGATACACCCCGTGCCCGTGCACCCGGTGGAAGGCCACCTCCTTGCCGTCCACCAGCACCTCGGTCTCGGTGATCCACCCGGACCGCACGTTCACCATGAAGGAGTGCCCGCCCCGTTCGAGGTGGAAGCTGTGCCGCTGGCGCATGAGGACCTCCCGGCAAATCCGGCGAAACCGCCGTCAGTCTACGGCGGCCCGCTACCATCAGGGCCCGGAAATGCCGTCAGGCTTGATGTCGCGGCCGGGGTGACCGTCTCGGTGATGGCCGCCGGAATGCTCGTGGTGTCCGGAATCTCGGACCGTGACTGTTCCGGTTCCGGTTCCGGGGCGGACCGGGCGGTGGGGAGCCCGGAGGTCGCGATCCTGCTGGACGGCCGCCCCTCCGAAGCGGGCGCGGTCGGCGCTCCCGCAGCCTCGTGCGACCAGGACGGCGGATACTCCTACGCGGTCGGGCGCTTCACGTACCAGGGGACGGAGGCCGGAGTCGTGGGTCACTACGCCGCCCTGGCTGCCGCGGGCGGCTGGAAACGGGACCTCCCGTAACCCGCCGCACCGGTGACCTCGGACGCGTGCTTCAGCCGGACGGTCGGGGCCGAGCGGTTCACCGCACACGGGCTCCGCGACGCGGGGGCCGAGGTGTTCGCCGGCGAGGTCGAGCGGACGTTGGAGGAAGAGGAGACAACGGACCGGTGACCCTGTAGGCCGACCCGCCGGGCACCGGCGGGTCGGCCGCAGAGCGGTGGTCGGGCCCCGCGATCGGCAGCCCGCCGATCGCGGGGCCGCCGCCCAGGTTCCAAGATCTACAACAACATCAAGCAGGGTAAGTGGAACTGATTCGGAAGGCAGATCCAGTGGAGGATGACCGCCTTCTTTCTTTGGCCCTGGCCGACGCTCGCATCGCGTACGGCTCTCTCGTAGATCCGAACTTCTCCTTCGCCACCCACGCGTACCAGCGTCAGCGATGGGTGGGATCTCGTAGGGTGATCCGGGGGGAATGGGATAAGGGCTGAGGGTGATTCCGTTGGGCCGGAATCACCCGGGATCCTCCCCGCGGCCGAGGTGTGTCCGGGGGCTGGGCTGATCGGTAGGGTGGCGCGCCGGAGGATCGGGAGAGGGCGGATGCACCAGTACCGGGTGGTGAAGTACTCGGCGGAGGAGCGGGCGGGGACGGTGCCGGCGTGGACGGCGATGTCCGACATCGGCCGGAGCTTCGGTGGTGAGGTGCTCACCGAGGTGGAGTATCTGGCGACGGAGGGGCGGTATCTCGCGGCCGTCCGCCGGTTCGCGGCGGTGCAGGGGGTGACCGGGCTGCGGGTCGACGGGCTGGAGGTCCACCCCGAGAGCCCGTGGTGGCAGCGTGTCGCCGAGGGGGACCGGTTGCCGCTCGACGAGGCGATCGAGCTGGCGAGGTCGATTCTGCGCGAGGAGTTCGTCTGGTGCAGGCTCGTCGGTGACGGCGACTTCTTCGTGCACTTCGGCTACGACTACTACCTGTACATCGGCGCTGAGCGCTCGCCGGAGGAGGCCGTCCGGGAGGTACGGGAGTCCGGCCTCCACGTCGACGAGTTCGAGTCGCCGTACCTGACGTAGGAAAAGGAACCGGGACAGCGGTGCGTTGGGTCAACACGGACTTCGACTATTACGCGCCGTGCCCGGTGGATCTCCTCCCCTCGTGGACCGGACATGAGGCGGATGCCACGGTCGTCGACGACATCACTCTTGGAGGCGAACCGCTCGAAGTCGCCTGGATCCCCGAACGGTTCGCCTTCATTCGCTGGATTTCCGCCGACAGCGACCTGAGCCGGCCCCGCTCAGGCGGGCGGGGAGCTGGAATTGGCGGCGGCGTTCGTCGAGCTGTTGGCCCGGCGGGCCTGCCTGCTGGCGGACCAGGTCCCCCGGATGTTGTCCGGAGACGGCTGCTCGTGATCTCTACAGTGCTGTAGATTCGTTTGCAGGGAGAGCGACCGAGGAGGGCACATCGTGGGAGTTTCGCTGGCCAAGGGCGGCAACGTCTCGCTGACCAAGGAGGCGCCGGGGCTGACGGCCGTCATCGTCGGGCTCGGCTGGGACGTCCGTACCACCACCGGCGCCGATTACGACCTGGACGCCAGCGCGCTGCTCTGCAGCGCGCACGGCAAGGTCGTCTCGGACCAGCACTTCGTCTTCTTCAACAACCTGCGCAGCCCCGACGGTTCGGTCGAGCACAGCGGCGACAACCTGACCGGTGGCGGCGACGGCGACGACGAGCAGATCAAGGTCGACCTGGACGCCGTCCCGGCGGACGTCGCCAAGGTGGTCTTCCCGGTGTCGATCTACGACGCGGACGCCCGGTTCCAGAGCTTCGGGCAGGTGCGCAACGCGTTCATCCGGATCGTCAACCAGGCCAACGGTCAGGAGATCGCCCGCTACGACCTCACCGAGGACGCCTCCACCGAGACCGCGATGGTCTTCGGCGAGCTGTACCGCAACGGCGCCGAGTGGAAGTTCCGGGCGATCGGCCAGGGTTACGCCTCCGGCCTGCGCGGCATCGCCACCGACTACGGCGTCAACGTCTGACCCGAAGCGGAGCGGCGGGCCGGTTCCCGCCGGCCGACGGGGGGTTCGGCTACCGCCCCAGCGCCAGGCCGCCGAACCCGCCCGTGGCGCCCAGCTGTTGGCGCCACCACGCGACCATCCCCGGCTCGTCGATGGCCGCCCAGTCCGGCGCCGCGGTGACCTGCGCCCGGCCGAGCCGGCGGCTGAGGTCCACCAGGGCGTGCCCGGCCGCGCCGCGCTCGCGGTCGTAGCCGGGCAGCAGTCCGGCCCAGTCGTCCGCCGCCCGCCAGGCGTCCTCGAAGGCGCAGGCGTCCTGGAGCGCCTTGGCCGCGCCGCTGGTGGTGTGCGGCCGGACGAGCGTCGCGGCGTCACCGGCGAGCAGCAGCCGCCCGGCGGTGCGGCGCGGGGTCTCCAGGTCGTGGATCGGCTGGAGCAGGATCCGCTCGACCGGGGTCAGGTTGACCACGCCCGCCCAGTACGGCGGCAGGACGCGCTCGGCGAGTTCGGCCAGTTCGCCGTGGCGGGCGGTGTCGAGCGCGCCGACCGGGAAGCCGAGCGGGTCGGAGTCCTCGTCGGCGCGCCGCAGCCAGGCGGGCGCGGGGGCGTAGAAGACCCAGTTCACCAGGGTGGAGCCGGGGTCGAGCCCGGGGATGCGGTAGAGCACCACCTGGCCGCCGGGGTAGCAGGCGGTGATCACCTCCTGCTCGGGCCAGCGGGCCGCGCCGCCCGGGAGGCCGTCGAGCAGCCGGGCGTCGAAGCTGCCGCGCCAGGCGACGTACCCGGCGTACTCGGAGCGGGCCTCGGGGCAGACGGCGGCGCGCACCACCGAGCGGTGGCCGTCGGCGCCGACCACCAGGTCGTGCTCCTCGCGCCCGCCGGTGGCCGTCTCCACCCAGGCGGGCCCGGCGCCGTCGGCGCCGTCGACGTCTTCGGCGCCGCCGACCGCCGTCACGGCCGTCCCGGGGCGGAACTCGACGCTGTCCGGGGTGCGCTCGCGCAGCCCCTGCCAGAGCACGCCCCAGTGGTAGGAGTGCATGGCCATCGGCTGCACCCACAGCGCGCGCCCCCGCGCGGAGCCCTCCGCGTCCCTGGCCACCCAGTGCCGGGCGGTGACGGGGTGGTGGCGGATGCCGTCGTCGAGGTGGCCGGCCCGGACCAGCTCGTCGTAGCGGTCCAGCAGGATGCACAGGCCCACCCCGCGGTCCTCCAGGTGCCCCGGGCTGCGCTCCAGCACGGTGACCCGCTCGGCGCCGCCCCGGGCCGCGGCCCGGGCGACCGCGCATCCCGCGATGCTTCCGCCGACCACGGCGACCGATCCACCCCGCACGACCGTCCCCCCTCCTCGCCGGGGCCCCACCGGCCCCGTCCGTCGTCCCGTCGACCTCGACGATACGACGTGAACTGATGATCCGTCAGCGAAAGCCCGGAGCGGTGCCCGGAGGTGTTCCCCGGATCACCTATGCAACTGGTTGCATAGACGGATCCGCGTCCCCTACCGTGTGGTAACCACCAGCCCCCGGGGCCGCCCCCGTCCGTCCCAGGAGACGCCGCGATGACGACGACCGCCAGTACGACCCCCGGCGCGGCCCCCGCGACCCCGACCCCCGCGACCCTGACCCCCGCGCCCTACCCGCACCTGCTGCGCCCGCTCGACCTCGGCTTCACCACCCTCCCCAACCGCGTGATCATGGGCTCCATGCACGTCGGCCTGGAGGAGGCCCCGAACGGCTTCGAGCGGATGGCCGCCTTCTACGCCGAACGCGCCCGCGGCGGCGTCGGCCTCATCGTCACCGGCGGCATCGCCCCCAACGAGGCCGGCCGCCCCTGGGACGGCGGCGCCAAGCTCACCACCGAGCAGGAGGCCGACGAGCACCGCGTCGTCACCGACGCCGTGCACGCCGCCGGCGGCCGGATAGCCCTGCAGATCCTGCACTTCGGCCGCTACGCCTACCACCCCGGCCTGGTCGCCCCCAGCGCCGTCCAGGCGCCGATCAGCCCCTTCCCGCCGCACGCCCTCACCGCCGACGAGGTCGAGCGCACCATCGACGACTTCGTCCGCTGCGCCGCGCTCGCCCGGCGGGCCGGCTACGACGGCGTCGAGATCATGGGCTCCGAGGGCTACCTGATCAACGAGTTCATCGCCGCCGCCACCAACCACCGGGAGGACGCCTGGGGCGGCCCGTACGAGAACCGGATGCGCTTCCCGGTCGAGATCGTCCGCCGGGTCCGCGAGCGGGTCGGCCCCGACTTCATCCTCGTCTACCGGCTCTCCATGCTCGACCTCGTCCCCGGCGGCTCCACCCTCGACGAGGTGATCCGCCTCGCCAAGGCCGTCGAGGAGGCCGGCGCCACGATCATCAACACCGGCGTCGGCTGGCACGAGGCGCGCATCCCCACCATCGCCGCCTCGGTGCCGCGCGGCGCCTACGCCTGGGTCACCCGGCGGGTGATGGGCTCGGTCTCCGTCCCGCTGGTCACCAGCAACCGCATCAACACCCCCGAGCTGGCCGAGCGGCTGCTCGCCGACGGTTGCGCCGACCTCGTCTCGCTCGCCCGCCCGCTGCTCGCCGACCCCGACTTCGTCGCCAAGGCCGCCGAGGGCCGCCCCGAGGCCGTCAACACCTGCATCGGCTGCAACCAGGCCTGCCTCGACCACACCTTCAGCGGGAAGATCACCTCCTGCCTGGTCAACCCGCGCGCCTGCCACGAGACCGAACTCGTCCTCGCCCCCACCCGGCTCGCCCGGCGGATCGGCGTCGTCGGCGCCGGACCGGCCGGCCTCGCCTGCGCCGTCACCGCCGCCGAGCGCGGCCACCGGGTCACCCTGTTCGACGCGGCCGACACCATCGGCGGCCAGCTCGACATCGCCCGCCGCATCCCCGGCAAGGAGGAGTTCGCCGAGACCCTGCGCTACTACCGCCACCGGCTCGACGCCCTCGGCGTGGAACTGCGGCTCGGCGCCCGGGTGGAGGCGGCCGGGCTCGCCGCCGAGGGCTTCGACGAGGTCGTGCTCGCCACCGGCGTCACCCCGCGCACCCCCGACCCCGCCGACCTGCCCGGCGTCGACCACCCCCGCGTGCTCGGCTACCTCGACGTGCTGCGCGACGGCGCGCCCGTCGGCGAGCGGGTGGCCGTCCTCGGCGCGGGCGGCATCGGCTTCGACGTCGCCGAGTACCTCACCGACGCGGGCGACGCGGCGAGCCTCGACGCCGCCGTGCACCGCCGCCACTGGGGCATCGACGAGGAATACCGCGAGCGCGGCGGCCTCGCCCGCCCCGAGCGCCCCGAGCCGCCGCGCCGCGTCCACCTGTTCCAGCGAAGGACCGGCAAGGTCGGCGCCGGGCTGGGGAAGACCACCGGCTGGATCCACCGCACCGAGCTCAAGCACCGCGGCGTCACCACGGTCGCCGGCGCGCGCTACGACCGGATCGACGACGCCGGCCTGCACTTCACCGTCGACGGCGAGCCGCAGCTGCTGCCGGTCGACACCGTGGTGCTCTGCACCGGCCAGGAGCCGCGCCGCGACCTCGACGCCGCCCTGCGCGCCCTCGGCGTCACCCCGCACCTGATCGGCGGCGCCGACGAGGCGGCCGAACTCGACGCCAAGCGCGCCATCAAGCAGGGCACCGAACTCGCCGCCGGCCTCTGACCCGGGACGCCGCCCCGTACGAGCCGCACCGGCCGTGCGGGGCGACGCCTAGGATCGGTGCCATGTCGCTGCCGCACGCCATCCTCACCGCCCTGCTGGAGAAGCCGTCCTCCGGCCTGGAGCTGACCCGGCGGTTCGACAAGTCGATCGGCTTCTTCTGGTCCGCCACCCACCAGCAGATCTACCGCGAGCTGGGCCGGCTGGAGTCCTCCGGCCTGATCCGGGCGCTCCCGCAGGCCGGGCCGGTGCGCGGGCAGAAGAAGGAGTACGAGGTGCTGCCCGCCGGCCGCGCCGAACTGGAGCGGTGGACGGCCGCCGAGGACGAACCCCGGCCGATCCGCGACCCGCTGCTGCTGCGGCTGCGCGCCGCCGCCGTGGTCGGCACGGCCGGTCTCGAAGCCGAGCTGCGCCGGCATCTGGCCCTGCACCGGGAGCAGTTGGCCCACTACGAGGAGATCGAGCGGCGTGACTTCCCGGCCGGGGAGGAGTCCGACGGCGACCCGCTTCAGCACGCCGTACTGCGGGCCGGTATCGGCCTGGAGGCCTTCTGGGTGAGCTGGCTCGCGGAGACCGTCGGCACCCTGCCCGAGGCCCCGGCGGAACCCGCCTGACCTGCGGCGATGCCCACCGGGCGGGCGGGGTGGGGCCGCCGGTGGGACACTGGACGCCTGTCCCTGCCCGACCTCATCGACCGGGGGCCGTATGTCTCTCCCGAGGCCTCTCCTCGCCCTCACCGCCGCGGCCGTCACCACCGTGCTGAGCCTCGGCACCGCCCAGCTCGCCGCCGCTTCGGCGCCATCGGCGCCATCGGCCGCGCCGGTGACCGCCGTCGGCGCCGCCGTCGGGCTGCCCACCGACGCCCAGCTCAGGGCAGCCCTGCTGACGGCCGCCGAACTCGGCCCCGACTTCACCGAAGTCCCCGCCGATCCCGGCTCCTCGCCCGAAGCCGAGCCCGAGCCCGGCGCCGGCGCCTCCCCGATGGCCGGCTGCGACACGCTGCGCGCCCTGCTGAACCAGGTCGGCGCCAACGGCCCGTCCCAAACCCCGCACCAGGAGGCCGAGTTCGACGGCCCCGACGGCAACCCGATGGTCACCGAGTCGCTCACCGCCGAGGAACCCGAGCGCCTGAACGCCGACTTCGCGACCGTCACCGCCGCGTTCGCCGACTGCCACAGCCTCACCTTCACCGACGACATGGGCGGGGCCGTGACCTTCTCCGTCACCCCGCTCGCCCTGGGCGAGCGCGAGGGCGCCCCCGCCGTCCGCATCGACGGCACGATCTCCGGCGTGCGGCTCAACGGCTACCTCGGCATCGAACGCCTCGGGGACGTCGCCCTCGCCTACGGCTTCTTCCAACGCGACTCCGACGCCTCCCAGCTCGCGTCGCTCTACTACCGAGCGGCCGTCGCCAAGGCCGAACGCACCCTCGGCCTCCAGGCCGGCTCCACCGTCGCCCCGGGCGCGCCCGCCTGACCACGGCGTCCGCACCCGGGGCCCGCCGGCCTCACCACAGCACCGGCCTCACCACAGCACCGGGATCAGCGCAGCACCCACTGCTGGTAGGCGCTCCCGTCGCACTGCCACATGTTGACGTCACGCCGGCTGCCGTCCCCCGACAGCCAGTCCTGGAGGCACAGGCCGGTCGCCTTGTTCCTGAAGGTGACCGCGTTGACGCCGACCGGGATCTGCTCCCAGCGCTGGGTGTCGGCGCCGGAGCACTGGCGCTGGATGATGCTGCTGTACGCGTTCAGCGTGGTCGGTTCGAGACAGAGGAAGGAGCTCTGCACCCGGATCTCGGTCCCGCCGACGGCGGCGTCGTCCGTCCAGAACCGCTGGTTCGAGGCGTTCTTGCAGCTGAACTCCTGGAGCACCGCGCCCTCGGCGTTGGAGGCGCCGCGGAGGTCGAGGCACTTGCCCTGGACGACGTTCGTGTAGCCGTGCAACACCGGCGCGGCCTGCGCGGGGGAGGCCAGCATGGTCGCGGCGGCGAGCACGGTGCCCGCGACGACACCGGAGCGGACGACGGACTGACGGGTGAATCGCATGATGGGACGCACTCCTCACCGAAGGATCGGGGCGCCGCGCTGGGGCGCCCTCGGCCGTCAGTCTCACGAACCGTCGAGGTTCGTCCCAAGACCTTTCGAGCTGCATCGAATTCGGGCGGGGCAATGTCCGGGCCGTGCCACGAAGCGGTCAGAGCCGGGCAACACGCCCGACACGCCCGGCCGTCGCGTTTACGGTGGGCTTACGGCCGCCCGGGGCCGCAGGGATCGGTGGGTGCGAGCGAGGCCGGGCCGATCCACGCTCCCCGCCGGGAGGCCGACGGAAGGGACCGGATTGCTGCGTATCCACTTCACCCACGACGACCTGACCAGGGTCCGGATCGCGCGGTCACCCGACCCGCTCACCGAGACGGTCCTGAGCCTGTCACTGGTACAGGCCCGCGACGCGGGAGGAGTGGCACTGGAGGGGTGGCGCAGCAGGACCCGCAAACGCCTGCGCCCCGAACTGGGGATGCTGTTCGAGCTGGCGACCCCCGCCGGGCCGGCGGAGGCCCCGGAGGCGTTCCTGCACGCCGCCACCGGCAGCCTGCCGGACAGCCTGGACCACACCTGGTCGCTGCCGCGGCGCCGCTGGGCGGCGGACCTGACCGTGCTGGAGTACCTGCGGCCGAGGACGCCCCGCTGGGTGCGCGAACTGCACGGCGGTTCCCGGGAGTGGCGCGGCGTGGTGGACCGCAGGCTGCGCGACTACCACGCCCTCGCGATCGCCCCCTACTGGTCGCAGCTGATGGCCGCCGCGCACACCGAGCGGACGGCGCGGGCGCTGGGGGCGGCGGACGCCGGGCTGGACGGCCTGCTCGGCTCGCTGCACCCCGACATCCACTGGGCGTCACCGGTGCTGACGGTGCCCTGCCCGCTGGATGCCGACGTGCATCTGCGGGGGACCGGCATCCTGCTCGTGCCCACCTTCTTCTGGCCGGAGCCGATGGCCATGACCGACAACCGCGGACCGGAGCACCCGCTGGTGCTGCACTACCCGCTGGCCCGTGACCTCGCCACCTACCGGACCGTCTGGGCCGCCACCGAGGAGCCGGCCGGCGCGCTGGTCGCCCTGCTCGGCGCGACCCGCGCCCGCGTCCTGCGGGCGGCGGCCGAACCGGCGGGCACCGCCGAACTGGCCCGCCGCACCGGCACCTCCGCCGCCACCGCCAGCCACCACGCCACCGTGCTGCGCGCGGCCGGCCTGCTCACCACCGAACGCGCCGGCCCCGGCGTCCGCCACGCCCTCACCCCCCTCGGCCAGGCCCTCCTCGACGACCGCGTGCCCCGCCCCTCCGCCCGCGCCCCGCGCCCGCGCACCTGACCCCGTCCGGCGCCCCGTGCCCGTCCCCACGCCCCGTGTTAGCGTGCGCGGACGGGTGCGGTACACGGGTGCGGTACACGGGGGCGGGGCGATGGGGGCGTGGCGGAGATGAGCGACGAGAGCCTCGGCACGGGCGACCTCGGCAAGCCCGCCGCCGAGCCCGCCGCCGAGCCCGCCCACCGGCCGGGCGACCCGACGCCCGTGTCCGACCCCCCGCACGGGCCGGTGCGCGGCTGCCTGCACGCGATCGGCGAGTTCCTGCTGGAACTCGCGGGGGAGGCCCTCCTCGGGGTGCTGACCACCGCCTCGCTCGTCGCCGCCTTCGTGCTCGCCGAACTCGCCCACCGGCGGAGCCCCGTGCTCGCCTACGCCCTGGGCGCCGCCGCCGTGCTGGTGGTCGTCCTCGGCGTGCGGCAGCTGCGCCGGCCGAAGGAGCGGCGCGGCCGCCTCGGCCGGATCCTGGCGGCGCTGACCGCCGGCCTCGGCGTCTGGCTGCTGCTCTGCGTGTGCTACGCCTCGCTGCGCGGAGCCCTCGACCTGGCCTCCTTCTGAGCGATCCGCCGCTCCAGGTGGGCCCGCGCCCGCGGCCACTCCTCGGCGGTGACGGAGAACATCGCCGAGTCGCGCAGCCGCCCGGCCTCGCCGGGGGCCCAGGACGGCGACCAACTGCGCAGCACGCCCTCGAACGTGGCGCCCACCGCCGCCAGGGCGGCGCGGGAGCGGGCGTTGCGGGCGTCGGTCTTGAGGTCGACCCGGGCGACCCGCCACTGCTCGAAGGCGTGCCGGAAGAGCAGGTACTTGGCCTCGGTGTTCACCCCGGTGCCCTGGGCGGAGGCGGCGAGCCAGGTCCAGCCGATCTCGACCGCGGCCAGGCCCTCCCCGGAGGGCCAGGGGCGCGGGGACCAGTACGCGGTGGCGCCGACGGCCCGCCCGGTGGCGCGGTCCACCTGCGCGTACGGGGCGCCCAGCCCGGCCTCGACCCGCGCGGCGTGCTCGTCGAAGTAGCGGGGCACGTCCTCGGCGCGCGGCACCTCGGTGAAGCCGTACGAGCCGCGCTCCTCCTCGGCGGCGGCCGCGAGGTCGGCGAGGTGCCGGCGGGCGAGCGGTTCCAGGCGGACGAGGGTGCCCTCCAGCGGCGGGGCGTCGAACGGGAAGGCCATCAGGACTCCGCAGGGGTGGCGAGCAGGGCGCGGACGGTGTCGGCGAGCGGGGTGGCGGGACGGCCGAGCAGCCGGGCGAGGTCCGCCGTCCGCCGCTCCAACGCACCGGACCGCACCAGGGAGTTGAGGAAGCGCGGCACCCCCGGCGGCTCCTCGGCCGGGTCGGCGTCCCGGTGGGTGACGCCGGGCAGCAGGGCGGCCAGCCCGGGGTGGGTCCAGCCCGCACCGGTGAGGTCGTACGCGGCGCCCTCGTGCCCGTCCTCGACCAGGACCCGGGCCGCCGCCTCCGCGAGGTCGGCCCGGGTGGCGGTGTTGAGACCGCGCCCGCCGGTGGTGGTCGCGAGGGTGCCGGTGGCGAGCGCGGTGCGCAGCAGCTCCGGGGTCACGAACCCCTCGGTGTAGAACGGGTTGCGCAGCACGGTGGTGGCCGACCCGCTCTCCCGCAGGAGGAGTTCGGTGGCGTGGTGGGCCTCGGTGAGGCCGCCGGCCTCGGTGTCCGCGCCGAGGAAGCTGGTGTAGACCAGTCGCCGGACCCCGGCGGCGCGGGCGGCCTCGACGACCGCCCGGTGGTGCTCGGTCCGCCGCTCGGCGGCGAGTTCGGGGGAGGAGATCAGCAGCACCCGCTCCGCGTCGGCGAACGCGGCCCGCAGGCTCCCCGGTTCGCCGTAGTCGGCCGGGCGCACGCTCACGCCCCGGGCGGCATGGGCGTCGAGCGCGGCGGGGCGCCGGACGGCGGCGGCTACGCGACCGGCCGGGCCGAGCGCGAGCAACTGGTCGAGGACGAGGCGTCCGAGGGCGCCGGAGGCGCCGGTCACAACGATCACGCGCGCAACTCTCCTGAGCCGCACGCCCGTTCGTCAAAGCCTTTTCGCCGTACGCCGGTCAGAGCGTGTGCAGCCGCAGCCCGCTCGCGCCGGGCTGCTCCAGCCCCTCCCGCAGCCGCATGTCCCGCCCGTAGTCGCCGCCGTCCAGCCGCCGGAACGGCACCGGCTCCTCCGTGAACAGCCCGTCCAGCCGCCGCCCGTACGCCTCCGCGACCTTTGCGAACCCCTCCTCCGGCAGGCCCACCGTCCCGTACGCGGCGAACGGTTCGAGCGCCGCCAGGCCGGTGAACCAGAACACGCCGTGCTGCAGCGGGAACAGCACCTCCGCCAGCGGCCCGTGCGCGCCCCGGTCGGTGAACGCCGACTCGCGCGCGCCGACGCTCACCGCCAGCAGCCCGCGCTTTCCGCCGAGCGCGCCCTCGGTGTACGGCGGCGGTACGCCCGGGCCGTGCGCGAACCCGAAGGTGAGCACCCGGTCGATCCACCCCTTGAGGATCGCCGGTACCGAGAACCACCACAGCGGGAACTGGAGCACCACCGCGTCGGCCCAGCGCAGCTTCTCCTGCTCGGCCGCGAGCTCCGGCGCGAGCCGCCCCGCGAGAGCGGCCTCGCGCTGGGCGGGGAGCACCTCCAGCCGGGCGTCCGCCGGGTGCTCGGGGAAGTCGTCGGCGCCGAGGGCGGCCTGCCACTTCATGGCGTAGAGGTCGGAGACCCGCACCTCGTGCCCGGCGGCGCGCAGCCGCTCGACGGCGAAGTCGGCCAGCGCGGCGGTGAGGGAGCGCGGTTCGGGGTGGGCGGTGACGATCAGGACGCGACGGGGCCGGTCGGCGGGGGGCTGCTGCGGTGCGTTGCTGCTCATGGCACCCACCCTCGCCCGCCCCGCCCGCCGCAGCCAGGTCCCTGTGCTTCCGGTGGACTCCCGGTCCTGGTACTGCCGGGGCCACCCATACTGGAGGCCATGGACACCGCCGCCGCCCGCCCCGCCGACCCCCGCCGCGCCCTCGGCGAGTTCCTGCGCGCCCGCCGCGGCCGGGTGGCCCCCGAGCGGGTCGGCCTGGCGGGCGGCGGCCGGCGGCGGGTGCGCGGGCTGCGCCGCGAGGAGCTGGCCCAGCTGGCGGGCATCAGCGTCGACTACTACGTCCGCCTGGAGCAGGGCCGCTCCACCCAGCCGTCGAACGAGGTGCTGGAGGCGCTGGCCCGCACCCTGGGCCTGGACCGGGCGGAGCGCCGCTACCTGGACACCCTGGCCTGCGCCCGCCGGGTCCCGGTGCCCGCGCCCCGGGTGGGCCCGGTGCTGGGCCGGATGCTGGACGCGCTGGGAGCGGGCCTGCCCGCCTTCGTCACCGACCACCGCCTCGACGTGGTGGCCTGGAACGCCCTGGGCGCCGAACTCCTCGGCGGCGCCGGGGATCCGGCCCGCCGCGACCGCAACCAGGCCCGCTTCCTCTTCCGGGACGCCGCCGCCCGCACCGTCCACCCCGACTGGGCGGCGCGCGCCGCCGAGGCCGTCGGCCAGCTCCGGGTGGCGGCCGGCACCTGGCCGGACGACGCCGAGCTGTCCGCACTGATCGCCGAACTGTCCGCCACCGCGCCGGAGTTCCGCCGGATCTGGGACTCCGGCGAGGTGGTGATGTGCGCGGCGGGCCGCAAGCGCCTCCACCACCCGCTCACCGGCACCCTCACCCTGGACTTCGAGGCCCTGCACGTGCCCGCCGCCCCGGGCGAGACGGGCCTCGTCCTGCACGTCTTCTCCCCGGGCGAGGACGCGGCCGCGGCCGCCGCCCTGGCCCGCCTCGCCGGGGCGTAGCGCGCGCCCGGCCCACCGCGGCCCCCGCCCCGTCACTCCTCCGTGACGCCCAGCAGCGCCAGGAACGCGGCCGCCGCCGGGTGCGGGCGCTCCCGGCACCAGATCACGTACTCCGCGCGGGACGGTGCGTCCGTGACCTCGACGGTGACCAGGTCGGTCGCCAGGCTCGCGACGTACGAGGGCGCGAGCAGCGCCACGCCCAGGCCCGCGCCGACCAGCCGGGCCAGGTAGTCCGCGTTGGTCACCTCGAAGGCGACCTCGCGGGTGAGGCCGGCGGCGGCGAAGGCCTGATCGGACTGGGCCCGGCCCGCGGTCTTCGCCGGGAGGTCCACGAACACCTCCGAGGTCAGCCGCCGCAGGTCCACCGGGCCCTGCCCGGCGAGCGGGTGGCCCGGGGCGACCACCGCGACCAGGCGTTCCCTCGCCAGCTCCCGGGCCATCACGCCCCGGGGCCGTGACGTGACGGGGATGCCGATCAGGGCCACCTCGGTCTCGCCCTGCCGGACCTGCTCGACGAGGTCGTCGCTCGCGCCCACGCCGAGACTCACCCGGGCCTTCGGGTGGCGCCGGTGGAACTCCCCGAGGACGGCGGGGAGGTCCACGGCGGCGACGGAGGGGATCAGCCCCACCGTGAGCCGTCCGCGCACCTCCCCGACGGCCGCCGCGACCTCGGCCGCCGCCCGGTCCGCCGCGTCCAGGCACTGACGGGCGACCGGCAGGAAGGCCGCGCCCGCCGGGGTCAGCCGGACCCGGCGGCTGCTGCGCTCGAACAGCCGCGCTCCCAACTCCTTCTCCAGGCGCGCGATCTGGTGACTGAGCGCGGACTGCACCACCAGGCAGCGCCGGGCGGCCCTGGTGAAGCTGCTCGTCTCGGCCACGGCGACGACGTACCGCATCTGCTGGAGCTCCATCGATCCATCGTGATACGCGATGCATCGCGTGACAAGCATGTGTTGGACTCATCGATCCATTCGGTCCGAGACTGGTGCCCTTCCCCTCAACTCCCTTGCCCGAGGCGTGCCGACGCGCGCGCCCGGCAGCCCGCGCCGTCGAACGGACCGCCATGCGTACCACGCCGCCCCGAACGCCGCCGACCACGGTCACGGCCACGACCACGACCACGACCGTGCAGGGCACCGCATGGGACTGACGAACGCGCCCACCGCCGCCCTGACCGCCCTGGCCCCGACGGTCTGGGGCAGCACCTACCTGGTGACCACCGAACTCCTGCCCCCGGACCGGCCGTTGCTGGCCACCACGGTACGGGCCCTGCCCGGCGGCCTGTTCCTGCTGGCCCTCGGCCGCCGGCTCCCCGCCGGCGTCTGGTGGTGGCGCGCCCTGGTACTGGGCGTGCTGAACATCGGCGCCTTCAACGCCCTGCTCTTCGTCGCCGCCTACCGGCTGCCGGGCGGCATCGCCGCCGTGCTCCTGTCGGCCCAGCCGACCTTCGTCGTGCTCCTCGCCGCCCTCCTCCTCGGCGAGCCCGTCACGGCCCGGCACGCCCTGGCCTGCGCCCTGGGCGCCGGGGGAGTGGCGCTGCTCGTCCTCCGGGGCGCGGTGGCCCCGGACACCGTCGGCGTCCTGGCCGCCGTCGGCGGGGCGCTCTGCATGGCCTCGGGCATCACCCTCACCAAGCGGTGGGGCCGACCCGAGGGCGTCGGCCTGCCCACCTTCACCGGGTGGCAGCTCACCGCGGGCGGCGCCGTCCTGCTGCCGGTCTGGCTGTCGCTGGAGGAGATGCCCGACCGGCTCACCGGCGCCAACCTCCTCGGGTTCGGCTATCTCGCCGGGCTGGGCGCGGTCCTGAGCTACCTGCTCTGGTTCCGGGGCATCGCCCGCCTGCCGGCCGTGGCGGTCTCCCTCCTCGCGCTCGGCAGCCCGGTCGTCGCGGCGCTGCTCGGCTACCTCGTCAAGGACCAGACGCTGTCCGCCCTCCAACTCCTCGGCATCGCCGCCGTCCTGCTGGCGGTCGTGCTCGGCCAGCCCACCTCATCCCGCTCCGGAAGGACGACATGACCACCCGAGAAGAGACGCGGACGCCGGCCGCGCTGCCGCCGCGGGCGCAGCTGGCCGTCCGATGGCTGGGCGTGGCCGCCATCACGGCCAGCCTGTTCGTCTTCCTCACCACTGAGCTGATGCCGATCGGCCTGCTCACTCCGCTCGGCGAGAGCCTGGACGTCTCCGTCGGCACGGCCGGCCTGATGGTGACGGCGCAGGGCGTCGCGGCCGGCCTCGGCGTGCCGTTCATCGTGGCCTGGACCCGCCGGGTCGACCGGCGCAGGCTGCTGACCGCGCTGCTGGCCGTCCTGACGCTCGGCAACCTGATCACCTCGGTCGCCCCGAACTACCCGCTGATCCTGGTCACCCGCATGGGCATCGGCTTCGCCAGCGGCGTCTTCTGGGCGATCGGCGTCAGCATGGCCATGCGCATCGTCCCGGAGAAGCACGCCAACCGGGCCGCCGCCGTCGTGATGTCCGGCATCTCGATCGCCACCGTCGTCGGCATCCCGCTCGGCACCCTGCTGGAGAGCGCCGGCTCCTGGCGCACCACCTTCCTGATCTGGGCGGGCCTCAGCGCCCTGGTGCTGCTCGCCGTCGCCGTCACGGTCCCGCCGATGCCCTCCGCGAACGCCGTCCCGGTGCGGGAGGTGTTCGGGCTGCCGGTCACGAACGTGCCGCTGCGGGTGGTCCTGGTGATGGTGGTGTTCTTCGTCCTCGGCCACTTCGGCGCCTACACCTTCGTCCGCCCCTACCTGGAGGAGAAGGCCTCCGCCTCCGCCGGCTTCGTCACCGTCGTCCTGATCGTCTTCGGCATCGGTGGCGCGATCGGCAACTTCGTCGGCGGCCGGGCCGTCGCCAGGAGCCCGCGGGGCAGCTTCGCCGCGGGCGGCCTGCTGCTGATCGCCGCGCTCGTCCTGCTGCTGACCACCGGCGCGAACGACGTCGGCGTGATCGCCGCCATGGTCCTGTGGGGCATCGCCTTCGGCGTCGTCCAGCTCAGCCAGATCACCATGACGCTCGCGGCCGCGCCCGAGACCTTCGAGGCCGCGATGTCGCTCAACACCATGGCCTACAACACCTGCATCGCCCTGGGCGCCCTCGTCGGCGGCCTGCTCGCCGACCACACGGGCGTCACCAGCGCCCTCTGGTTCGGCATCGTCCTGGTCGGCCTCGCCGTCCTCCTCCGCTCGGCCGCCGGCCGGCGGTCCCTGTCATGATGGCGCGATGGATCACAGTGACCGACAGAACGTCAGTTCCGGCTCCCCGCTGGAGCCGGAGATCGGATTCTCCCGGGCCGTGCGCAAGGGGGCGCACGTCGCCGTCGCCGGGACGGCGCCGATCGGGGAGGACGGCGGCACGGTCGGTGTGGGGGACGTCTACGCCCAGACCGTCCGCTGCCTCGACATCGCGGAGGCCGCGCTGAGGGCAGCGGGCGCCGGGCCGGCCGACGTCGTGCGGACCCGGATCATGCTCACCGACGTCACCGCCTGGCGCGAGGCCGCCCGCGCCCACGGCGAGCGCTTCGCCGCCGTCCGCCCGGTCACCACCTTCGTCGAGGTGTCCCGCTTCATCGACCCCGAGTGGCTCGTCGAGATCGAGGTCGACGCGGTCCTCGACCGCGACCCGGCGGCGGACTGACCGCCGCCGCCGCCGAGGCGGGCGTACGGCCGGGGCCGCCCCACCCCCGCACCCGCCCCTTCCCCCCGGCTCCGCGTCCCTTACCTCGGTCCCTGCTGTGCGGCGCGTGACCGCCGTGGGGCAGGATCGGTCCGGTCGGAACGGATCGGGCGGGTGCGGAGGAGGCGCGGGTGCGGCGGCGCGGGGCGGGAGCGGTGATGGCGGCGGCAGCCGTGACGGCGGTGGCCGCGGCGGCGATGGCCGGCTGCGGCGGGCCGAAGCCCCCGCAGGAGGAGCTGATCGCCGTCCGCCTGGAGGCCGGCCGCCTGGTCGTCCGCACCGGCATGTGCCACGACGAGCGCCTGCACGCCGTCCGGGTCAAGGTCTTCCCGGGCTCCGAGAAGCTGGACGTCCGCCCGCGCGAGGGCCGCTCCGCCGCCGAAGCGCTGGAGACGGTCGACCTCGGCGCCCTCCCGCCCGGCTGGACCTCGCACGGCCAGCTCCCGGGCGGCGTCACCGCCGACAAGCGCTACACCGTGGAGGTGCTCCGCAACCGCACGCTCACCGTGACCGTCCCCGGAGACGTGCTGCTCGCCCTGCCCGTCGACAAGTGGGCGGCCGGCGGCTGGGACTGGGACTACAAACTGCTCACCCCCAAGGAGTTCGACAAGCGCCGCAAGGCCTCCTGCCGCGACGACTCCTGAACGGCGGCTCCTGCGGCTGCCCGTACCTGACCTGCGAGGATGGACACCGGGCCCCGCCACCGCGGCGGCCCGACGTCGAGACGCAGGGAGCACCGAGGGTGTCGCAGCAAGGACCGCACGGCGGCGGCCCGGTCGAGCGGATGGAACGGCACCAGGTGGCGGTCTACCTCGCCGCGATGGCGCTCGGCGCCCTGCTGGGCCGGCTGGCCCCGGGTGCGGGCCCGGGCCTGGAGCAGGCCGTCAGCCCCGTCCTCGGCGCCCTGCTGTTCGTCACCTTCCTCCAGGTGCCCGCCGCCGAACTGCTGCGCTCGCTGCGCGACACCCGTTTCCTCACCGCCGCGCTGACGGTGAACTTCGCCGTGGTCCCGCTCGTGGTGGCCGCGATGTTCACCTTCCTGCCCGACGACCGGGCCGTGCGCGTCGGGGTGCTGCTGGTGCTGCTCTGCCCGTGCGTCGACTACGTGATCGTCTTCTCCGGCCTGGCCGGCGGCTCCAGCCGCCGCCTGCTCGCCGCCACCCCGCTGCTGCTGGTGGCGCAGATGCTGCTGCTCCCGGTGTTCCTCCGCCTCTTCATGGGCCCGGGCCTGTCCGACCTCGTGGAGGCCGGCCCGTTCGTGCGGGCCTTCCTCACCCTGATCGTCGTCCCGCTCGCGCTGGCCTGGCTGCTCCAGGCCTGGGCCGCCCGCCGCCCGGCCGGGCAGCGGGTCCGCGACGCCGCGAGCACCACCATGGTGCCGCTGATGGCCGCGACCCTGCTGACGGTGGTCGCCTCCCAGGTCCCCGAACTGGGCGACAGCCTCCGCGACGTCGCCGGGGTCGTCCCGTTCTACGTGCTGTTCCTGCTGGTGATGGCGTTCGCGGGGAAGGCCGTCGCGCGCCTCTTCCGACTCGGCACCGGTGCCGCCCGCGCGATCGTCTTCACCGGAGCGACCCGCAACTCCCTGGTCGTCCTGCCGCTCGCGCTCGCCCTGCCCGACCCGCTCGCCGTGGCGGCGGCCGTCGTCGTCACCCAGACGCTGGTGGAAGTGCTGGGCATGGTCGCCTACGTGCGCCTCGTTCCCCGGCTGGTCGCCGACGGGGCCTGAGGAATTCCCTCCGCCGCATTCCCCGGCTTAGGTCGTCGGCCATCTGTCCCGGTGTCCGGAAACACGTCGGGTGACTGATTAGTGGGCGCACGAAGTCGGCCATCCCGGTGGCGGGTTATCGCCCTTCCGAAACCCCCATGTCGGACATAGCGCGACGCGTCACCGGCCCGTCGTCGCCGTCGGGAGTGGCGCGAGTGACGCACCGTCACTGTACGGACTAAATTTGCGAAACCTTTCCCCGGGCGGGCGTGCGCATGTCCTAGGGTGCCGTACGGATCTTCCCGGAAATCCGGGGGCCGCCGTTCCGCCGTTCGTTCCGGAATGGCGGTTGCCCTGCTGGAACTGCGCTTCGCCGGTGGACCGGCCGTATCGGCCGTGTCACCGTCACCCGATCTAGGAGCCCACTCCATGTCCCGTACTTCCGCCCCGCGCGCCTGGCGGTCCGGACTGGCCGCCGCCGCGCTCGCCGCCGGCGCGCTGACCACCGCCACCGCCGGTACCGCCGGAGCCGTCACCGGCACCCCGGCCGCCGCCGGCAGCTACGCCTACACGGCCCACCTGGACATCGGCAACGGCGCCAAGGCCTGCTCCGCCGTCCTGATCGACCGCCTCTGGATCATCACCGCGGCCAGCTGCTTCGCCGACAACCCCGACCCCGGCTACCCGGCCACCGCGGGTGCTCCCGCCAAGCGCACGGTCGCCACCATCGGCCGGACCGACCTCACCACGACCAACGGCGTCCAGACCGAGGTGGTCGAGCTGGTGCCGCGCGCGGACCGCGACGTGGTCCTCGGCCGGCTGGCCACCCCGGTCGACGGCATAGCCCCGGTGCCGATCGCCGCCACCGCCCCGGCGGCCGGCGAGACCCTGCGCGTCGCCGGCTACGGCCGCACCGCCACCGAATGGGCGCCGCTCAACCTGCACTCCAACACGTTCACGGTGAACTCCGTGGCGGCCACCGGGGTCAACATCACCGGCCAGAGCGGCGCGGCCGTCTGCATGGGCGACAACGGCGGCCCGGCGCTGCGCGCCACGGCCGGCGGCGGCGCCGAGCTGGTGGGCGTCAGCAGCCGCTCCTGGCAGGGCGGCTGCTGGGGGAAGGCGGCCGAGACCCGGACCGGCGCGACCGAGGCGCGGGTCGACGACCTCCGCGGCTGGGTGCAGGACACCGTGCGCCACGGCCGGACCGCCCGGGACGCCAACGGCGACGCCCGCGCCGACGCGTTGCTGACCTACTACCACGCCGACGGCTCGATCGGCTTCTACACCGCGCTGGCCGGCCGCAACGGCGGGCTCGGCGAGTACTTCGGCGGCTACAAGGTCCCGGTGGCCGGCGGGTGGGACCGGGCGGCGATGAAGCTGGTGCAGGGCGACTTCAACGGCGACGGCCGCTCCGACCTCGCGATGCTCTACCACCGCGGCGACGGCTCGATCACCCTGCACACCGCGCTCACCGGCCCCGACGGCCTGCTCGGCGCCTTCGACGTCAACGGCACCACCGTGCCGGCCTGGGGCAACTGGGACTGGAACGCGTTCGACCTGTTCCCGGGCGACGCGAACGGCGACGGCCGCACCGACCTGATGATGGCGTACTACCACCCCGACGGCTCGATCGGCTTCTACACCGCGCTGGCCGGATCCAACGGCGCCATCGGCGAGTTCAACGGCGGCTTCTCCGTCCCCGCGGGCAGCTGGAGCCGGGCGGACATGAAGCTGGTGCCGGGCGACTTCAACGGCGACGGCCGCGCCGAGCTGGCCATGCTGTACCGCCACGGCGACGGCAGGATCAGCCAGCACACCTCCTCGGCCAACGCCGCCGGCCTCCTCGGTGACTTCACCACCGACGGCTGGACGGTGCCCGCCGGGGCCGGCTGGGACTGGAACGCCATCCAGCTCCTCCCGGGCGACACGAACGGCGACGGCCGCACCGACGTGATGATGGCGTACTACCACGCCGACGGCGCGATCGGCTTCTACACCGCGCCGGCCGGGGCGAACGGCGGCGTCGGCGAGTACACCGCCGGGTTCTCCGTCCCCGCGGGCAGCTGGGTCCGCGGCGACATGAAGCTGATCCCGGGCGACTTCAACGGCGACGGCCGCGCCGAGCTGGCCATGCTCTACCACCACGGCGACGGCAGGATCAGCCAGCACACCTCCTCGGCCAACGCCGCCGGCCTCCTCGGCGACTTCACCACCGACGGCTGGACGGTGCCGGCCTGGGGCAACTGGGACTGGAACGCCCTCGAGCTTCCGTAACCACCGCCTGACGGCCTGACGGCCTCCCCGGCTACGGCCGGGGAGGCCGTCAGGCCAGTGGCGTCCCCTCGCGGCCGATCCGGCGGACGCCGCGCGGCGCGAAGGTCATCGGGCCGCTCCAGCCCCGGTGCACGAGGGCGATCTGCGAGGGCAGCGGCTCCACCGGGTCGAACTCCCGGCCGAGCGCCCAGTTCCGGAACAGCCCCTCGGTCGTCGCGACCGCCGACACCACCATGGTCACCTGGAGCCCGCCCTTGCCCCAGGTGTGCCAGAGCGCCCAGCCCTCCGGCCGCGGCTCGACGCCGAACCGCGCGCACGCCTGCTCGTAGTCCTCGTCCAGGCCCGCCGGCACGGCCCCGGGCTTGAGGACGGCAGCGGCGGCCAGCTCGAGGAGGGGGCGGTCCTCCACGCAGCCGTCCCCCTCGAAGTGGTACGCGCGCACCGCCCGCGCGAGCGCGTTGACGCTGTGCTGGAACGGCGTCGCGTCCGGCGGGTCGGGCGCGTACGAGAGCCGGCCCTCGGCGGAGGCCTCGACGGTGACGTCGTGGGCGAGGCGCTCGATCTCCCGGAGGTAGTCCAGCTCATCGGGTTCGGGTGTGCTCACGGCGCGCAGTCTCGCACCCGCCGCCCCGTACGGGCACGCGCTTTTCCACCGCGCGGGCAGTCCCCGGGCGGCCGGCGAGCCGGGGCTCGGCCCGTGGGTGAATGCTCGGCAAGACCTTCAAGGGGCCGACCGACCGGACGCTCGCCCGGCAGACCGCCGAGTCGCTCGCCCGGGAGACCGGGCGGGACGCCCGGGCGGTGCCGGTCCGGCCGGAACTGGTCGAGGTCGCCTTCGACGGCCTCCAGCGCGGCCCCCGCTACCCCGCACGGCTGGCCCTGCGGGGCAGCCCCCGCTACCCCGCAGGGCAACCCCCGCCACCTCGCCGGGCCGGTCCTGCGGTCCGCCGGGGTGGTGCGCTACCGGCCGGACAATCGCGCCGCCGAGGCCGAAACGGCGGCCTCAGTAAGGGAGTTGGCCACCACCGAAGGCTTGTGAGGCCGTCCGCGCGGCCGGGTCCGCCGACCCGTCCGGCGAAGTACCGCGGGTTGAAACGCATTGCGCCGCACGGGGGTTCACGCACAGGGGCCGAATCGGCCATTCTCGATCCGGCCACCGGACCCCTCCGTGAACGGATCAGCGATGGCTAGGTTGACCGTGACAACGAGAGGCGGCCGCCGGGCAGTCGGCGCCGCCCTGGCGAAAGGTGCCCGACATGCAGGTGAGCGTCGACCGGGACCGTTGCTGCAGCTCCGGCATGTGCGTGACGAACGCCCCCGAGGTCTTCGACCAGGACGACCGGGACAGTCTCGTGAGGCTCCGTCAGACCGTCTTGCTGCCCGAGCAGTTCGACGGCGTGAGGCTCGCCTCCGAGCTCTGCCCGGGCCGGGCGATCACCGTCACCGGGGACGAGCCCGCGCGGACCGGGGCCTGACGGACCCCCGCCGCCGGCCGCGCAGGCCGCCGGGAACCTTCCCGGGCCCCGAACCCCACGAGAACACCCGCGACGTGAGGAGACCCCGCCTTGACCACCGCACCCACCACCCCCGCCCTCCCACTGCCGGCCCGGCACTCCGGCGGCTGCCCGTTCGGCCCGCCGCCCGTGTACTCCGAGGCCGCCGCCACCGGGCCGGTGACCAGGGCCGAGCTGCCCGACGGCGACCTCTGCTGGCTGGTCACCGGCTTCGCCGAGGTCCGCACCGTGCTGTCCGACCGCCGGTTCAGTGCCGACATACGCCACCCGACCTTCCCGCTGCTGATCGCCGGCGCTCGCGAACTGATCACCGACAATCCGGACTTCCTGCGGCTCGACGACCCCGAGCACGCCCGCCAGCGCCGCATGCTCACCGGGGAGTTCCTGGTCAAGCGGGTGGAGGCGCTGCGCCCGGAGATCCAGCGGATCGTGGACGAGGCACTGGACCGGATGACCGCGGGCCGGACCACGGCCGACCTGGTCACCGACTTCGCGCTGCCGGTGCCCTCGCTGGTGATCTGCCTGCTGCTCGGCGTGCCGTACGAGGACCACGACCGCTTCCAGCGCCTGAGCCGCACGATGCTCAACCAGGAGAGCACCGTGGAGCAGCTCCGGGAGGCCCAGGAGGAGGTCCGGGACTACCTGCGCGACCTGACGGCCCGCAAGCGCGCACAGCCGGAGGACGACGTCCTCAGCCGACTCGCGGCGCGGGACGACCTGACCCCGGACGACGTGGCCGGCATGGGCGTGCTGCTGCTGATCGCCGGGCACGAGACGACCGCGAACATGATCGCGCTGTCGACCGCGCTGCTGCTGGAGCACCCCGAGCAGATCCCCGGCCTGGCCGACCCGGCCACCCTGCCGGGCGCGGTGGAGGAGCTGTTGCGGCTGCTGACCATCGTGCACACCGGACTGCCCCGGGTGGCGCTGGAGGACGTGGAGCTGGGCGGCGTCACCGTCCGGGCCGGGGAGGGCGTGATGGCGATGCTCTCCACCGCCAACCGGGACGAGGCGGTGTTCGGCGGCGCCGGCCATCGGGCGACGGACGAGCTGGACCTCTACCGGGACGCCCGGCGGCAACTGGCGTTCGGCTTCGGCGTGCACCAGTGCCTGGGCCAGCCGCTGGCCCGCGCCGAACTCCAGATCGCCCTGGAGACGCTGTTCCGCCGGCTGCCGGGGCTGCGGCCGGCCGGCGAGCGCGAGTTCCGTACCGAGTCGTTCATCTACGGGATGCGGTCACTGCCCGTGACCTGGTGAGCGGGGCCCGATGGAGAACTCTCACCGGAGTACCGGTGTGACCGCCTGGCGGCCGGGGGCGATGGTGCTCGTGCGCGGCGCGCCGACGTCATCAGCCGTCTCTCCGACGAGGATCACGACCTCGGCTCTCAAGTCCCGCATGGCCGCCGCCGTCCTCGGCGCCGTCGAGGTCTACTGGGCCCGCGGGCTCAGGCGAGGGCGGAGACCAGCAGGGCGAACGCGGCGACGATGACGGCGACGCGGGCGTAGTGGTAGCGGTCCCAGCGGCTCATCTGCTCCTTCCAGTCCGCGGGCCGGTTCTCGGGGGTCCACGTCTTGCCCCGGTTGTTGATCGGGACGAGCAGCAGGACCGACATCAGCACACTCAGGACCAGCAGCGCCCCGGCGCCGACCACCAGGCCGGCGCCGGGGTTCTGCCATTCGGCAACGGCCCAGACGGCGCTCAGGGCGAGCGAGCCGATGTACCAGACCGGCATCACGGCGCCGAGCATCCGGCCCCCGTGGGAGCGGGCGAGTTGGCCGCTGTCCTCGGGGAGTGCGTTGAAGATCCGGTTCATGACGAAGGCGACGGAGAACTCCACCCCCACCATCAGGCCGACGACCACGGTGGTGAACACCTCAAGTGCGTTGAGCATGACGACCCCTCCGGGGATCTAGTGCTGCTAGCTGATGAGGCAACGCTAGCGCTGCTGCCGCTTGATTGTCTAGCGATGCTAGGATCGAGTCATGTCGGTACAGGAACGCAAGCAGCGCGAACGCGCGGAGCGTGAACGCCTCATCGTGGCGACGGCCCGCGAACTCGCCGAGCGGCAGGGCTGGGACGCGGTCACCACCCGCCGGCTCGCCGAGCGCATCGAGTACAGCCAGCCCGTCCTCTACAGCCACTTCCGCGGCAAGCGCGAGATCATCGGAGCCGTGGCCCTGGAGGGCGCCGCCGAGATGGCCGCGGCACTGCGGGCCGCGACCGCCGCCGCGGACGGCCCCCGCGCCCGGGTCGCCGCCCTCGCCCGGGCCTACCTCGACTTCGCCGAACGCAACCCGGCGGTCTACGACGCCATGTTCCGGCTCGACGGCGGTCTGGCGTTCGCGCGGGAGGACACCCCGGAGCCGCTGAAGGACGCCTTCGCCGCCCTGCTGGAGAGCCTCGCCGAGGTCGCCGGGGAGGGTGTCCACCCGGGTCAGTTCACCGAGACGTTCTGGGCGGCCCTGCACGGGCTGGCCACCCTGACCCGGGCCGGGCGACTGCCGGCGGAGCACGTCGAGTGGCGGGTGGACCTGCTGGTGGACCGGCTCGCCGTGCTCTGACGTGCCGACGGAGCCGCGCTCAGGCGAACGCCGTCACGCCGTCGGTGCACAGCAGACCGAACCCGGTCCGCGACCCGACCGGCACGGCACCCCTCGCGGCCGAACTCTACTGCTCCACCGCCCCGCCCGGCCTGGTGCCGACGGTCTCGCCGATGGCCGCCAGCAGGTTGGCCACCAGGGGGCTGCGGTCCTCCCGCCGCCAGGCGACGGCCACCCGGGTGCGGGCGGTGCGCGGTTCGACGGGCCGGAAGGCGACCTCCCGCAGCCCGAGGCGCCGGATGCCCGCCGGGGCGAGCGACACCCCGAGCCCCGCGCCGACGAGCGCGCACACCGTCTGCCACTCCACCGCGTGCTGCACGATCCGCGGCGCGAACCCCGCCGCCCCGCACAGCTCCGCTATCCGGTCGTACAGCTGCGGCCCGACCGGGCGGGGGAGGAGGACGAACGGGGAGTCGGCCAACTGGGCGACGTCGACGGTTCGTTGGGCGGCGAGCGGGTGGCCCGCCGGAAGCACGGCGACGAACGGCTCGGTGAGGACGGTGCGGAAGCCGAGCGGCCCGGCCCCGGCGTCCGGGGGCTCGCGCAGCAGCCCGATGTCGATCGTCCCCTCGTGGAGGGCGGCGAGCTGCGGGGCGGTGGTCATCTCGCGCAGGTCCAGGTCCACGTCCGGGTAGCGCGCGCGGAAGGTGCCGAGCAGCCCCGGCAGGACGGTCAGCGCGAGGGAGGCCGAGAACCCGATCCGCAGCCGCCCCGCCCGCCCGCTGCCCACCGCCCGGGCGGCGGCCAGCCCGTCGGCGAGGTCGGCGAGCGCCCGCCGCGCCGCCGGCAGCAGCTCCCGCCCGGCCGGGGTGAGCGCGATCCGCCCCGGCGCGCGGACGAACAGGCGGTGCCCGACCCGCGCCTCCAGGCGGGCGATCTGCTGGCTGAGCGGGGGTTGCGCGATGCCGAGGCGGGCGGCGGCGTGACCGAAGTGCAGTTCCTCGGCGAGCACGGCGAAAGCGTGCAACTGGGGGAGTGGGAGTTCGGGGCGGTCCATATTCCTAGAGATATCAGGCGATGGTTTTCGGGGTATTAGACGTATCGCCGCAGCTCGCTTAGCGTTCGCCGCATGACAGAGCGACGCGCCATTCTCAGCGGCTCCACCTTCGAGGAGCAGATCGGCTATGCGAGGGCGGTGGTCGTCGGCGACGCGGTCCACGTCTCCGGGACCACCGGATTCGACTACCGGACGATGACGATCGCCGACGACGTGGTGGAGCAGGCCGAGCAGTGCCTGCGCAACATCGGCGAGGCCCTGGCCGAGGCCGGCTGCACGTTCGCCGACGTGGTGCGGGTGCGCTATCTGCTGCCGCAGCGTGAGGAGTTCGAGCCCTGCTGGCCGGTGCTGCGGCGGTACTTCGGGGAGGTGCGGCCGGCGGCCACGATGATGGTGTGCGGCCTCGCCGACCCCCGGATGAGGATCGAGATCGAGGTCGACGCGCGGCGGCCGGCGGGGGAGTGAGGAGCAGGAAGTCGGCGGGGCCGACTTCCTGTTTCGGCGGTCAGGGGGTTGCGGTCGCCGTGGCGGCCGGGGCGGGGTGTGGGGTGGGGCGCGGGTCGTGGTGGTGGTGCTTGAGGACGGGGTAGACCCAGGCGATCAGCGCGAGGAGCAGGGTGAGGGGGAGGACGGTGTAGGCCGCGGCGGCGGCCGGGCCGTGCGGGGTCCGATCAGGCGGCGGCATCGTCGGAGGCTGCCTTGAACTCGGTGAGGGGCAGGTCGAGTTCGGCCCAGACCGTTTTGGCGTTGGGATCCCGGGGCAGGGTGCCCCAGCGGTCGGCGAGCGCGTTGACGAGGGTCAGCCCGCGCCCCGACTGGGCGTCCACCGGACAGGCGGGCGACGGGAAGACCGGCCGGCGGTCCCCTCGGCAGTCCGACACCGCGATCCGGAGCACGGTGGTGCGCGCCCGGCGCGCGGTGGTGAGCGAGAGGCACAGTTCGAACCCGCGCCCCGGGGTGCGCCCGTGGCTGGCGGCGTTCGCGGCCAGCTCGGCGACGATGATCAGCGCGTGCTGAAACGCCTCCGGCCAAAGGGAGTTGAGGTCCCAGGCGGTCAACTGCTGCCGGGCGATCCGGCGCCCGATGGCGGCTCCCTTGGGGGTGCACGTGAGGAGCGCGGTGTGGGCGCGCGGCTCGGGCTCGTCGAGGGGAATTTCGGACTTCATGGGGAAAAGCCTGCCCCCCCGGGCTTAGGCTGACGACGCATCCGGTGGGCACGGTGAGTGCCTGTGTGTGTGCGGAAAGTGTCGCGTGACGGCGGTCGGCCGTGACAGGAAAATGGGGAGGTCGTAATGACTGAAGTTCGGGGCACCGGCGGAGACAGCGGCGACGTGGCGCGGCCGCAGCTCGACGAGGACCTGTCCGAGGTGTCGGACTTCCTCCGGGCGATCGGCAAGCAGATCAAGCTGCTGCGCGAGCGGGCGGGCCTGACGCAGAAGGAGTTCGCCAAGGAGGTCGGCTACACCGAGAGCCTGATCGGCGCGGTCGAGCAGGGGAAGCGTACGCCGCAGCGGGAGCTGCTGGTGGCGGCGGAGCGGGTGCTGGACGCCGGCGGGCTGCTGCTCATCATCGCGGACGACATCGAGCGGGCGAAGGCCAAGGCCCGCGTGCGGCACCCCGAGTGGTTCCGGGGCTACGCGGGACTGGAGGCCATCTGCGAAGAGCTCAACGACTGGAGCCTGTGGGACTTCCCGGGACTGCTCCAGACCGAGGCCCACGCCCGAGCCATCTACGAGATGCGCCAGCCCGTGCTCTCCGAGGAGGTCATCGAGATGCGGGTGGCGGCCCGCTTGGCGCGGCAGGAGATCCTCGCGAAGTGGCCCCGGGCCATGTTCAGCTGGGTGATCGACGAGAGCGTGCTCCGCCGGCCGATGGGGGGCTGGGATGTCCACGCGGGCCAGCTGCGTCACCTGCTGGAGGTGGGGAGTACGCGGGGGATGGTGATCCAGGTGATGCCCCTGAACCGTACGGACCACGCTGGTATGGGTGGCCCGTTCATTCTGCTCACCCCGAAGGGGCGCTCGCAGATGGGCTACATCGAGGTGCAGACGAGCAGTAGGCTGATCACGGATCAGAGTGAAGTCCGGATCCTGAACGCGCGCTACAGCACGCTCAGGTCTCAGGCGCACACTCCTGAGGAGTCCCTGTCGTTGATCGAGAAGATTCTGGGAGAGCGATGAGCAGCGAACTGGTGTGGTTCAAGAGCAGCTACAGCGGCAACGAGGGCGGCGCTTGTGTCGAGGTCGCCGAGGCGACCGAGGCCGTGCTGGTGCGTGACTCCAAGGACAAGTCGGGTCCCCACCTCACCTTCTCGTCGGCGGCCTGGGAGGCCTTCGTCGAGTTCGCGCAGTCGGTCTGACGACCAGTCTCCCCGCTCGGCGCCCAGCGGCCGTCCACCCACCGGTGGACGGCCGCTTTCTGTGTGGGCGCCGTCCCCCCGCTGTGGGGGTTGTGCCATGGCCTCCCGGGGCGCTGCTCCGTATCCTGAACGCGCGCTACAGCAGCCTCACTTCAGGGAGAGCCATGAGCAGCGATCTGGTGTGGTTCAAGAGCAGCTACAGCGGCGACGAAGGCGGTGCGTGCGTCGAGATCGCCTGGTTCAAGAGCAGCTACAGCGGCAACGAAGGTGGCGAGTGCGTCGAGGTCGGCTGGCACAAGAGCAGCCACAGCGGCGACGAGGGCGGCAACTGCGTCGAGGTCGCCGAGACGACGTCCGCCGTCCTCGTCCGTGATTCGAAGGACAAGTCCGGTCCCCACCTCACCTTCTCGCCGGCGGCCTGGGAGGCCTTCGTCGACTTCGCCCAGTCCGCCTGACGACCAGTGGGTTGCGCCGTGGCCTCCCGTGGCGCGGCTCCGTATCCTGAACGCGCGCTACAGCAGCCTCACTTCAGGGAGAGCCATGAGCAGCGATCTGGTGTGGTTCAAGAGCAGCTACAGCAGCAACGAGGGCGGCGCCTGCGTCGAGATCGCCTGGTTCAAGAGCAGCTACAGCAGCAACGAAGGTGGCGAGTGCGTCGAGGTCGGCTGGCACAAGAGCAGCCACAGCAGCGGCGATGGCGGCGAGTGCGTCGAGGTAGCCGAGACGACGTCCGCCGTCCTCGTCCGTGACTCCAAGGACAAGTCCGGCCCCCACCTCGCCTTCTCCCCGGCGGCCTGGCAGTCCTTCCTCGACTTCGCCCAGTCCGCCTGACCCCGGCCGGGGTTGGCGTCGCTGCGACGCCAACCCCGGCCGGGGATCACCACGAGGCCGTTCCCGACCTCGACCACTGAGGAACCGGATCAGATGTCGATCCAGAAAGCCTCCATCCAGCGGGCCTCACCGATGCTGCCGATCCACTGGTTGTACGACCACTGGTCCGTGCCCTTCCAGCCGACGTTCTGCACGTGGGCGGCGGCCTTCATGGGCGCGTTGCTGCTCCACAGGTGAATCGCCTCGATCACATTGCCGTTGGGGTTCCAGAACTCGATCTGGTAGCTCGAAGGCACGTGGACCGCAGGGGCGGTGCCCTCATTGGCGAAGTGCAACTGCGTGTGGAAGTCCAGGCCGCCGCCCACGGTGAAGATGACGCGGTCGATCGGGTCGTTGTGGTTCTCCGTCCCGGTGAAGCCCGGACCGTCACTGCACACCGTGTTGGTCCACTGGCCGCTCCGCGTGTGCGCCTGGAAGCACACGTAGTACGACCTCGCCGTGCCGGACTCGACGGCCTCCGCACGCGCCGCGTCCACCGACCGGCTCAGTTCCGGAGTCAGCTTCTCGATCTTGATCCCGGTGTTCGCGGCAGGAACGGACGGGTCGGCCGCCTGCGCCACCGGAACCATGCCGAGGAGCGTGAGGGCGGTGAGCGCCGAGACGGCGGTCAGTGCGCGGATTCGCATGATCACTTCTCCGTTCGATTGTCGGGCCAACTGCTTTGCATACGTAATGAAATGCCACCCGACGGTGCCCCGGCCATGTGAAAATCGGACACAATTTCAGCCGTACACGAATGGCCATGACCTGGAGGAGCGACCGCGGGGCCGGTGCACCGAGGGGCGATGGGTCACAGCCGGTGCCGGACGATCAGGGAGCCATGTGCAGGGCCTCCAGCATCCCGCCGGGCCGCGTCCTGGCCGGAGCGAACTGCCAAGGAGGACGGGCTGTATCCCTTGAAGTGCCAGAGCCCTGGCGGCAGTCGGCGGCGGTCGGTCACGGTATTGCCGCGAATGCCTCCCGATGGTCGCGTGCCCACTGCTCGAACGTGCCCGCCGGCCGGCCGAGCACCCGCGGCACGTGGTCCGTGACGTAGGCCGCACCGCCGGCGCGTGCCCAGCCGACGCCGGTGCGCATCCCGGCCGGCAACCGGTCGAGCGCATTCGTGTCGGTGATCCTGACCGGCCGTTCGAGCACGCCCTCCAGGATCGCCGCCTGGTCCGCGAACGTCAGCAGCTCCGGCCCGGTCAGGTCGTACCGCCGCCCGTCGTGCGCATCGCCGGTCATGGCGGCGACGGCGACCGCGGCCACGTCCCTCGGGTCGACGACGGCCTGCCGGGAGTCGCCGGTCAGGTTCGGGATCGGCTCTCCGGCCTGGATCAGCGCCCGATGCCACAAGACGTTCGAGGCGAAGCTCGGCGGGCGAAGCATCGTCCACACGAGCCCGCTGGCCTCGATCGCCTCCTCCGCGGCGAGGTGCCACGCGCCGACGGTCGCCCCGTCGAACCGCTCGCCGCTACCGATGGCGGACAGCTTGACGATCTTACGGACGCCCGCCGCCCGCGCGGCCGTGACCAGGGCGATGTCGTGGTCCGCGGTTGGTGTCGGGGGCACGGTCAGGAGGAAGACCGTGTCGACGCCGGCCACCGCGCGCGCCAGCGACGCCGGGTCGTCGAAGTCGGCCCGCACCCCGCCGGGCCGCTCGCGGCGGGACATCGCCCGGAACGGTAGGCCGCCCTCGGTGAGCAGGCGGACGACGTGACTGCCGATGGTGCCGGTGGCACCGGTAACAAGGATCATGTCCTGACGATGACAGCGCTCTCACGGCTCCTGATAGGAAGTTTCGGCACTATCGTGGGCCGCGTGAGTTCTCTCGTCGTGCCGCCCGCCCTTCTGCGGTGGGTGGCCGGGATCGATGTCGCCACGGCGGTCGGGTCGGCGGCGGTCGATGTGCCCGACCACGCCACCACACTTCTCGTGCGCACTGACAAGCGCGAGCTGGTCGTCATGGGCCCCCGCACCCGGGCGGCCTATCACGTCGCCGCGCCCGGCCACTCGTGCGTGCGGGTTCGCATGCGGCCGGGGCGTGCCCAAGCCCTGCTCGGACGTTCGCTGAACGGTCTCGCCGACGGTGTCCTGCCGCTCCGCGAACTACCGGGCCTGGACATCGACCAGCTCGCCGCCGACCCGGTCACCGCTCTCGAAAGAGCGTTGGCCGACCGCCCGGAGCCGTCGGAGCGGCTCGAAGAGGCGGCGCGTCTACTGGTCGGCACCACTGTCACCGCGACCGCGGCCCGGCTGGACATCAGTGAGCGCCGCCTGCACGCCCTGTTCACCGACGCCACCGGCTTGTCCCCCAAGCGCTTCGCACGCATTGACCGCGTTCGCACCGTGCTCGCGGCCGATGCGGGCCGATGGGCGGACATCGCCGCGACGGCCGGCTACTACGACCAGTCCCACATGACGGCCGAGTTCCGCCACTTCATGGGTGTCCCACCGGCCGCGTTCACCGCTGGTCGGCGGCCCGCCGCGACTCTGTGCACTGCCTGAGTTCCAGGACACGGCACAAAGAAGCAGGTCTCCCGTGATCACAGAGCGTCGCGACCCCGTGATCACCAGGCCCTGTGGGGGTTGTGCCATGGCCTCCGGGACGGCCGCTCCGTATCGGCACAGCGAGCCGGATCAGATGTCGATCCAGAAGGCCTCCATCCAGCGGTTCTCGCCGATGCTGCCGATCCACTGGTCATACGCGAACAGGTTCGTGCCCTTCCAGCCGACATTCTTCACATGGGCGGCGGCCTTCATGGGCTCGTTGGTGCTCCGCAGGTGAATCGCCTCGACCACGTTGCCGTTGCCGTTGTCAAGCTCGATCGAGCCGCCCGGCGGCACGTGATACTCCCAACCCTCACCGTCGTTCGCCCAGTGCACCTGGACGTTGAAGTCCATGGCGGCGACCGTGTTGACCCAGAAGCGGAGGCGGTCGATCGGGTCGTTGTGGCCTTCCGTCCCGGTGAAGCCGGGCTGGTCACTGCACACCGTGCTGGTCCACCCCGCCGAGCGGGAGTGCGCCTGGAAGCAGACCTGCCGCCACTGGGTCGCGTCGGCGATGGACGGGGCCCCTTCCGCGCGTGCCGCGTCCATCGCCTGGGCGACGTCCGGGATCGACTTCTCGAATGCGGTCCCCCCGCTCGCCGCAGGAGCGGACGGGCCGGCCGCCTGGGCCGTCGGAACCGCCCCGAGGAGGGCGAGGGCAGTGAGCGCCGAGACGGCGGTCAGTGCGCGGAAGCGCATGGTGGCGTCCCCTTTCCATGTCTGAACCAACTTGCTTTGTGTACGTAATGAAATGGCATGCGCCGCTCATCGGCCACGTGAAAACCGGACAGATTTTCGGACGCGTGCGAACGGCTTCATCCTTGAGGGCCCCACCACCACGTGGCCGGGGCGGGCAGCCGGTCGCTGCCATGTGGACGTGGACGGTGGGCCCCGGCTGGGCGGGGGCCTTTTGCGTCCTGGAAGAATCTTCGAGAATCAGCGCCCCATTCCGGGCCGGCCCCACGGCATCCTGAACCGGCCTGACCGACAGCGAGGGGAGCGGCTGTGAGCCGACGACTGCGGCCGCCCACCCCGGGACAGCGGGACCTGCTCGACAACGCCGGGCGGAACTGCGCCGTCGGCGAGGACATCCGGTACCTCCGGCGGGCCGACGCCGATCGCCTCGGCCTTCCGGAGGAGGACACCTGGCTGTTCGACTCACGCGTGATCGCCCTGCTGCACTTCGACCCCGACGACGATCTGACCGGCGTGGAGCTGATCACCGACCCGGTCCAGCTCGCCCGCGCCTGCCAGGTCCGGGACGCTGCCTGGCACTTCGCCACGCCGTATCGGCTGTTGCCCCAAGGCTTTCCGCTCGGCCCATGGCGCCCTGGCCGTGATCTTTAGTCCAACACGGGAATATTCCCTTCCCGCCGTGGACATGCGCCGGCCGGCTCTCTAGCGTCATTGCCGGATGGTCTGACGGTCCCGCAGCTCCAGGGGGTTGAGACGGACAGCAGGTCGGGTCTCACGAGGCTGACCAACACGGGCAACGGCAGTGGCTCGGGGGAGTGCAACAGGAACGACTGCCCCAACGTCTACCGCACCGGCCGTGGGACGATCGTGGTGCAGGGGGACGTGTCCGGCGCCTTCACGCCGCCCAGCGGCTAAGGGCTCGTGGAGATCCCCGAGAGCGTGCTTCGGGAGGCTGTTCGTGCGCTTGGACGGTGATGCCTGGCAGTCCAGGTTCCGGGAGTTCGAGACGGAGGCATGGCGCCTCGAAACCCTCCCGGTCTACAACGTGCCGCAGGAAGTCGAGGAGTTGCGGGCCTTCCGGGCCGGCGAGCGGATCGACCCGCACGCGCACTCCAACGAATACACCGACGACCTCAAGCGGGTTCGGCGGGAGGGAAAGACGAAGGGGCGGGTGCACATCGTCACGCGTCCGCTCTCCGAGTACCTGCGCTACGAGTTCATGTACTACCTGCCGCACGTCTGGGCAGGGGAGGACATCCGCATCATGGACGTCACGGACCGGCCCAATCCGCTGGCCGGCGTCACCGACTACTGGATGTTCGACAAGAAGGAGGTGGTGCTCATGAACTACCTCCCCGACGGGACGCAGATCGACCGTACCGTCTTCGAGGGCGACGTCAGCCCGTTCATCGAGTACCAACGCATTGCCATCGCCGAGTCGGTGCCTTTCGAGGAGTACGTGAAGGGCATTGACGCTTGATCCACAGGAGCTGGGTCAATCGCATTCGGACCTGGCGGCAATCCTTCAAGGGCTCCGCAAGCGAGCTGGACTCTCCGGGGTCCAGCTCGCTCGGCGTGTCAGTATGTCGCAGTCCAAGATCTCCAAGATCGAGACCGGCAGAGTCACGCCGTCACTCGTCGACGTCGAGTTGATCCTGCGGGCGCTGGACGCGCCGCCGGACCTTGTCGCCCATGTGACGGCGCTTGCCCGCATCGCCAACACCGAGTGGCAGGATGCGAGGGCCCTGCAGAGGAAGGGCCTCGACAGGAAGCAGGTCGAGCTGGCGGCACTTGAGCGGAGCGCGAGCCGGTTTCGCTACTTCCTGCCAACGATGATCACCGGACTGCTGGCGACGCCCGAGTACATTCGGGCCAGCCTTGCCCCGTTTCCCGGGGACCATGCGAAGGCCATCGCCAAGAAGCTCGAACGGCAGGACGTCCTCTACGAGTCGGCCAAGCGGTTCAGCTTCATTCTGACCGAGCAGGCCTGCCGCTGGCCCCTCGTCCCGGGGCAAGCGATGGCGATGCAGATCGACAGGCTGGCCTCCGTCTCCCGCTTGCCGAACGTACGGCTCGGGGTCATTCCGATGGCCGGCCACATGCCATGGGCGCCGTTGAACGTCTTCACTGTCTATGACGAGTCCTTGGTCACCGTCGAAGTCTCCACGGGAGCGCTCGTGTTCCGCGAACCCCGGGACATCCAGGAATACCTGGATGAGTTCCGGGTCTTCGAGGGCTTTTCGCTGTGGGATGAGGATGCCCGGGTCAAGCTGGGGGAGTGGGCTGACCACTGTCGAGGGATATCGCAAGATATTTAGTCGATGGCAGGAATATCGTTGAGTCTTTATCTGGAAATCCCCTAGCCTGGCATCTCACTCCGCGAAGCCAAGCGAAGGGGAGCGATGAAGGGGCGACCCATGAAGAAGATCGTTGCGAAGCTCTGGCGGCTCATCCGTGGGCCGGTGCAGTGGCGCGTTCTGTGGCTGTGGCACTCGAAGTTCATGGTCGGGGTCACCGGCGTCGTCCGCGACGAGGAAGGCCGGGTGCTGCTGCTCAAGCACCGGTTGTGGCCGGAAGGGCGGCAGTGGGGTCTGCCGACCGGCTATGCCAACAAGGGCGAGAGCTTCGAGGACACGATCGTGCGTGAGGTCCGGGAGGAGACCGGACTCACGGTGAAGGTGGGCGAACTGGCGCACCTGAAGAGCGGATACAAACTGCGCGTCGAAGTCGCCTACGAGGCGCTGTATGTCAGCGGTCGGATCGAGGCGGCCTCGTTCGAGATCCTGGAGGCTCGATGGTTCTCGCCGGACGATCTTCCCGAGGGAGTGCAGGAGTCGCACCGGCAACTGATCAGGCGTCAGCGGTTCTGACACTCGGTTGCTCGCTCACGCCCTCGTGGCTGGGGCCGAACGAGCACCTGGCCGGCGGCCCGGCCGAGCGCGCCGAGCTGGCGCACCTGCTGGCCGCACGACGGGCGACGGCCGCGCTGGACCAGGCGCACCCGCACGTGACGTTCTCGCTGCTGCACTGGGTGCTGGACACCTGGGCGGACGAGCCGGCACGGGAGGTGTTCCGGCAGGGGGCGACCCTCCTGGCCAGCCGCTACCGGCAGCTGGGATTGAACCAACTGCTGCCGATCGACCGGGTGTGGGTCGGGGTGCGCTCGACCCGGCCTGATGCGTTCGGTGGCTTCCACCATCCGAACCAGGGTTATCGGCACCTGCAGTTGGCATCCGTGATCACTCGGTACGGTCGGCTGAGCGATCCCCGCTTGGCGTCACCGGAGTTGGTGGCGCTCGACCTCCTCCGCAGCTACGCGCATGACTGCCTGCACTGGGGGTCATTCCGGGAGTACCGGCTCCAGGAGGGGCGCGTGGTGCGGAGTCGGTACGGGATCAACCGGCGCGACCCGCAGGGGCGCACCTACTCGGCGAGGGACAAGGACGACGCCGTTTCGACCCGGAATCTGGGGATCGTGATGGAGGGAGCGACCGACCGGGAGGCGCGAACCATCGCCGCCACGGTGGCCGATCGGCTCGGCCTCACGGAGCTGATCGCACCGCCCGGCCGGCTGGCGTTCCGCGACACCACGGGCCGCCTGGAGCCGTCCGACTTCGATGACGCCGATCCCGGCGTTGCCGGCCGCTTCCGTCTGGCCATGGCCGGATACGAGCACGGCGTCGGGATGCGGTACCGGCAGTTCCTGGCGGAAACGGGCGGGGCCGAGGCGGGCACGCTGCACGGCCTCATCGTTGCTGCGATGATCGGGGGAGACCTCTCCGGCCTGACCGGCTGGCTCGACCGGCGTCATGGCGCCCGAGCGTTCCCGCGCATCTTTCGTTCACCGGCTTACGCCGGGCCGGATCCCGGCGAGTAGCCCTCCGAGTCAGGAGTCGGCCCCTATCGACCCGTCGGCCATCGTCGCCTCCGGCCCCTGACGGACCGTCATGGCCAAGGTAGGCCCTGCCCCTGCGGACGGCCACTTTGCGTGCCGGCGCCGTTCCGAGGTCACGGGCCGTAGCCGTCACGGGGCCCGCGCGTCAATGGTCGGCGTGCGAACGATGTCGGCCCTACCTATGGTTGATGTGTTCTCCTCGCGGGGGACCCCCGCGCCTTCTGGCCGTCTCACCTCTAGGAGGCAGCCGCCATGCGCTCCTCACACGCACCTGATGCCCCGGACCCCGGCCGGTCCCACCACCGCTGCCAGGGCACGACAGCGGTTCGGGGCCGCCTCGTCTGGTTCCGGGACGACCCGTTCCTCACGTCCAGTGACGAAGCGCTGGTGTACGTGGACGACGGGCTGCTCGTCTGCCAGGACGGGAAGATCGTGGCCGCCGGCGACTACGGCCGGCTGGTCCGCGCCCTCCCGCCGGGCGTGACCGTCGAGTCCTACCGCGACAAGCTGATCCTGCCGGGCCTCGTCGGCTCCCACGCGCACTACGTCCAGATGCGGATCATCGCCTCCTACGGCGAGGAACTGCCCGAATGGCTCCAGGACTACGTCTACCCGGAGGAGATCCGCTTCTCCGACCCCGCCTACGCCCGGCCGATCGCCGCCCTGTTCTGCGACGAGCTGCTGCGCTGCGGGACGACGACCGCCATGGTCTACTGCGCCCCCTCCCCGCAGTCGGTCGACGCGCTCTTCGAGGAGAGCGTGGGCCGTGGGATGCGGCTCGCGGCCGGGAAGGTGCTGATGGACCGCAACGCCCCGCCCGAGATGCTGGACTCCTCTCCCGAGCAGGCCTACGAGGACTCCGCGAAGCTGATCGAACGGTGGCACGGCGTCGGCCGCAGCGTCTACGCGGTCACGCCGCGCTTCGCCTTCACCTGCACCTCCCGGATGCTGAGCGTGGCCGGCGCGCTGTGGCGGGAGCATCCCGGAACCCTCCTGCAGACCCACGTCTCGGAGAACGTCCGGGAGATCCAACAGGTGGCCGAACTCTTCCCGCCCCCGCAGTACCGCGACTACGTCGACGTCTACGAGCAGCACGGGCTGCTCGGCCCCGGCGCCGTCTTCGCCCACGCCGTCCACCTCAGCAAGCGCGAATGGCGGCGCCTGCACGAGACCGGCAGCGGAGTGTCGCACTGCCCGACCTCGAACCTGTTCCTGGGCTCCGGCCTCTTCCGCATGAAGCGGGCCGTCAAGCCGGGCCGGCGGGTCCCCGTCGGGCTCGGCTCCGACGTCGCCGGGGGCACCAGCCTGTCCCTGCTCCAGACCGCGAGCGAGGCCTACAAGGTCGGCGCGCTGCGCCAGTATCCGATGGACGGGGTCCAGCTGTTCTACCTCGCGACCGTCGGCTCGGCGACGGCGATGCGCCTGGACCACCTGATCGGCTCCCTGGAACCGGGCCACGAGGCCGACTTCATCGTGCTGGACCCGGCCGCGACCCCGACGCTGGACGCGCGCACCGCCGGCGACGACTCCATCGACGACCTGCTGTTCTCCCTCGCGGTCATGGGCGACGACCGCACCGTCCTGGCCACGTACATCGCCGGACGCCTCGCCCACTACCGCGACGCCTGCCCCAAACCCTTGCCCGTTCGCCTGACCGACACGAGAGGAGCGGAATCATGACCCCCAGGAGTAGAAAACTGCGGTGCGCCGCCTACGACAAGGACGCCCCGTCCCCCAAATGGAAGTCGGTCCCCGAGATCCCCGGAGCGGAATCGAGCTTCGGGCCCGCCGTCGAGGCGTACAAGGACCTGCTGTACTGCCTCCACCAGGACATGGCGGGCAGCTCCAGCACCCTGTGGTGGAGCCAGACCGCGGCGGAGCCCGTGAAATGGCGTGACGACGAGCCCGTCCTCGACGCGGAGGGGCGCGCCGTTCCCTGCGCCGACGCCCCCGCGGTGACGCACGCCAACGACTTCCTGTACTGCGTCAACCACCGGAGCGCGAAGGACAACAGCCTCTGGTGGTCGCGCTACAACACGGAGGGTGAGGAAGCAGGCTGGCGCAACTGGCAACCGCTGGAGGACAGCTCGCACAGCATCGTCCGTTCCGCGGACCCGGCCGCGCTCACCGTCTACGACGGGCTGCTGTACTGCGTGCACGACGACGAGAACGGCCGGCTCAACTGGATCACCTACGACACCCACGCCGAGGCCTGGGGGGAGGACCGGCCGATCCCCGGGGGCATCCCCGTCAGGCGGGCCCTCGCCGTCGAACGGTACAAGGGCCTGCTGTACGTCCTGCACGACGGCGCGGACGACCAGCTGTACTGGATCACCTATGACAGCAGCACGGGGGTGTGGGGCCAGGACCAGCGCGTCGAGGACCACTTCGACACGCCGGTCAAGGGTGCCCGCACGCCCGGGCTGTCCCGGTACAACGACGGCCTCTACAGCGTCTTCTACCGGGGCCCGGACTCCGGGGACGGCAAGCTGCACTGGATGAAGTACCACGACGAGTACGGCTGGAGCACGCAGCAGTCCGGCCCGGCCGACAAGGCGGATCCGGGGCTCGACACCGCGCCCTACTCCGGCCTCCTCTACCTGGTGTACCGGGCCTGAGACCCGCGCCGAGGCGGAACCGCCGGGGCCGACGCCGACACGACGCCGACCCCGGCGGTGCTCACCGCCGCCGGATCAGATGGCGACCCAGAAGGCCTCCATCCAGCGGTTCTCGCCCATGCTGCCGATCCACTGGTCGTACGACCACAGGTTCGTGCCCTTCCAGCCGACGTTCTGCACGTGGGCGGCAGCCTTCATGGTCTCGTTGGTGCTCCGCAGGCGGATGGCTTCGAGCGGGTTGCCGTTGACGTTGTAGACCTCGACCGAGGTGTTCGGCACCACGTGGCGGTCCAGGCCGGTGCCGTCGATCGACCAGTGCAGCTGCACGTTGAAGTCCAGGTCGCCGTACACGGTGAACATGACGCGGTCGATCGGGTCGCTCTGGCCCGTGGTGCCGGTGAAGCCCGGGCTGCCGTCGGTGCACAGGCTGGCGGTCCACCCCGCCTTCCGCGAGTGGGACTGGTAGCACAGGACATGCGCGTTCTGGAGCGTGGCGCCGGACGCGGCGGCCTCCGTGTGTGCCGCGTTCGCCGCCTGGCCCCGGGCCGGGGCCGGCTTCTGGACCCAGGCCTCGGTGTTCGCCGCAGGGGCGGACGGGCCCGCCGCCTGCGCCGCCGGAACCGCGCCGAGGAGGGTGAGAGCAGTGAGCGCCGAGACGGCGGTCAGTGCGCGGAATCGCATGATCACTTCTCCGTTCGTTTGCTGGGCCAACTGCCTTGCAAACAACATGAGATGAGAAGAGCCGTGCTCCGGCCGCGCCGGAACCGGACAGGTTTCCGGCCATGCCCGGTGAAGGACCCGCATCGACGCCGACACGCCGCCGACCCCGGTGGTGCTCAGCGCGCGGTGGTTCCCGGCCTCACTGGCCGGTCAGCGTCTCGAGGCCGGTCGGGAGGTCGATCCAGAACGCCTCCATCCAGCGGGCCTCGCCGATGCTGCCGATCCACTGGTCGCGCTCCCAGGTGTTCGTGCCCTTCCAGCCGACGTTCTGTACGTGGGCGGCGGCCTTCATGGCGTGGTTGAGGCTCCGCAGGTGAATCGCCTCGATCGCGTTGCCGTTGTTGAAGAACTCGTACTCGGAGCCCGACGGCACATGGATCTCGCTCGTGGTCCCGGTGTTCGCGAAGTGCACCTGTGCGCGGAAGTCGAAGCCGCCGCCCACCGTGAACCTGACGGCGTCGATCGGGTCGTTCTTCCCCTCCAACCCGGTGAAGCCCGGACCGTCGCTGCACACCGTGTTGCTCCACCCCGCGTTCCGCAAGTGCGCCCGGAAGCACACGAAGTGCGGGGTGACCCCGGCGACGGAGTCGGCCGCTCCCGCGCGCGCCGCGTTCACCGCGTCGGCCATCTCCGGGGTCAGCTTCCGGAGCTTGCCCTCGGCGGTCGTCGCGGGAGCGGACGGCTCGGCCGGCTCGGCCGCCTGCGCCGTCGGGACCGCCCCGAGGACCGTGAGGGCGGTGAGCGCCGCGACGGCGGTCAGTGCGCGGAATCGCATGATGACGTTCCCTTCCGATGCCTGGAGCAACTGCTTTGTGTACGCAATGAAATGGCATGCGTCACTCCTGGGCCACGCGAAAATCGGACAGATTTTCGGCCGCATACGAAGGGTTACGGCGCGCAGTCCGCACAGCCGTCCGCCTCTCGGCGGACGGCCGGGGCTCCCGGCGCATTCCCGTGACGACCGGTCGGCGGCGTCGCGGGGTTGTACCGGCGTGGAGGTCGTGCGCGTTGAGGCAGACGATCCGGTCCGCCGGTACCTCGGTGGCGCAAGGACATTGACGAGACGTCAGGGAATCCCGAGGGTTCTCGGCGAGGCCGGTACCCGGACCGCAAGTGCTTGGGCGGTCGGGTGCGGCAGTCCTGTTCCGCCGCCCGGCGGAGCGGTGCGGATCGTCACCTGGGGTTGGGCATGCAGAGGATCAGGAAGGCCGCTGCCGTGGCGGTGGCCACCATGGCGCTGGCGGCCGGCGGCGCGGTGGGTGCGGCGGGCACGGCCCACGCCGTCACGTACCCGGTCAAGCTCGTGTGCGACGCGTCGACCGAGGAGGTCAGGGAGCTTCCCGGGTTCGGGGGGCCGATCAGGTGCGGGGGCCGGTTCGGCCAGCCGCAGTACGTGACGTTCGACGACGGGACGTTCCAGGCGTTCGCGGTGGGAACCGACTACGCCCTGTGGACCCGGTGGATGAACCCGAACGGCACGGTCAGCACGTGGGTGACGCTCGGCGGCGTCCTCAGCGGGGGAATCTTCCAGAAGTGGGACGGGCGCGGGAACCTGCTCATCGGCGGGCGCGGTTCCGACGGCAGCTACTGGGCGCGGATCCGTGACGTGAACGGCGGCTGGACCCCGTGGAACCCGTTCACCTTCGGCCCCCCGTGGTACCCGTAAGGCGTCCCGGAGGAGCCGACCCGCGGGTGAACCGGCCTCCGACAATGGTCGGAGGCCGGTTCCGCGGATGCGGGTCTAGTTGACGCCGACGGCGGTCCAGGCCGCGGCGACCGCCTTGTACTCGGCGCCGCCCACCTTGTACAGGTCGGCGGCGGCGTTGAGGGAGGCGGTGCGGGCGTCCTTGTAGGTGGTGGTGGAGGTCATGTAGACGGTCAGCGCGCGGTACCAGATCTGGGCGATCTTCTGGTTGCCGACGCCCGTCACGGTGGACTTGTCGCAGGTGGGGCTGTTGTAGGTGACGCCGTTGATGGTCTTGGTGCCGCTGCCCTCGCTGGCGAGGTAGAACCAGTGGTTGCCGACGCCCGAGGAGTAGTGCACGTCGAGGTTGCCGACCGTGCTGCTCCAGCAGTCCGCCGAGCCGCCGTCCAGCGAGGGCTTGTCGAAGCGGCGCAGCCACGGCGGGGTGGACTGGTCGCTGAAGAGGTAGTCGGGGGTGTCGATCGGGTTGTTGGCGTACCACTCCACCATCGTGCCGAAGATGTCGCTGGTGGACTCGTTGAGGCCGCCGGACTCGCCCTGGTAGATCAGGCCGGCGGTGGCGCTGGTGACGCCGTGGGTCATCTCGTGGCCCATGGTGTCGAGGTCGACCTGCTCGGGGTCGGTGGTGCCGTTGCCGTCACCGGTCTTCATGCAGAAGCAGCCGTCGGACCACGAGGCGTTGTCCCACTTGGTGCCGACGTGGACGAAGACGGTGGCGGCCTTGCCGTCGTTCCTGATGCCGCTGCGGCTGTGGACGTTCTTGTAGTAGTCCCACGTCCAGGCGGTGTTGGCGTGGGCGTCGACGGCGGCGGTGGCGCGGTTGGTGGAGAACTTCTTCCCGTCGCCCCAGACGTTGGTGGTGCTGGTGAACGTGGTGCCGGAGCCGGCGTTGACGGAGCCGGGGGAGGCGTTGTTGGCGTCCTTGGTGACGTGGCCGCGGACCGGGTCGGTGAGGGTGTAGCCGCCGCTGATCGGGGTGGTGTCGATGGTGATCCTGCCGGTGTACTCGGAGTTGCCGGTGCCGGCGGCCTGGTGCTCGTCGTCGTAGGCCGCGAGCTGCTCCCCGCTGACGGCGTCGGTGACGACGACCCGTCCGACGGGCCCGCCGTGGTCGCCGCTGCCCCGGACGGTGGTGCGCCAGGCGAGGTGGGGGGTGCCGTCGGCGGCCCAGATGACGAGCTCGGGGGTGCTGACGGCGTCCTGGATGCCGGGGGAGGCGGCGAGCGCGTTCGCGGCGCTGGTCTGGGCGGCCACCAGGGGGACGGTGGACTTCACGGAGGGGTCGTGGGCGGCGGCACGACTGGCGCCCTTGAACCGGCCGCGGGCGTCCTGGTGGACGACGAGGTCGCCGCCGACCACCGGCAGGTCCCGGAAGGTGCGGTCGAAGCGCACGTGCGAGGCGCCGTCGGCGTCGAGGACGACGTCCTTGAGCACGAGCTCCTGGCTCGGGCCGAAGCCGAACACCGCCGCGTTGCCGGCGACGTTGGCGAGGGCCTGGGCGACCGCGCTGTCCCGCGCGCCGGCGGCGGACGCGGAGGTGGAGGCGGCGGCCGAGGTGGCCGGGATCGCGAGGGCGGCGAGGGCGGCGACGACCGCCACGGCCATGGCCGCCAGGGGGCGGGGGGAGAAGGGGGTGGTGCTCACTCTGACTCCTGGGGTGGTAGCGGTGCGGGGAGACGAGCCACCATCGAGGTTGACGACGATCCGTCAGTTCGCACCAGGAGGACGGACATAACGTTGTCAAGCCGTATCTCTGTGTTCAAATAGCGATGGAATGTCGCGGCTCAACCCGTGCTTCCGTCGCGACGACCGAACGCCGTCCGCCGCGGCTTCCCGGGGCAGCGCTTAGCATTCCGACGCATGGCGATGTTTGTGCACGTGACGTCGACGGCGAACGCGCCGCGCATCCGGCGGGCCGGGATCCGGGCGGTGAGCCACGGCCAGGACGGCACGCGGGGGGTGTACTGCTTCCCGGTGCTGCCGTCGTACACGCTCACCCACCAGTGGATGCGTGAGCTGGGCCGGTTCGACAGCCGGGGAGGGAAGGTGGCCGTCCACGTCCGGCTGGACGACGCGCAGCCGGTGCAGCTCGGGCCGTACGGGGAGCGGATGCGGCAGGGGCAGCGGACCGTCACGGCGGCGGAGGCGGTGCGGCGGATCGCGGCGCTGGAGGACCCGCGCGGGTGGGAGGTGTTCGTGCCCCGGGCGATCCGGGCGGGGGAGGTGCACCGGGTGCGCGCCGCGCCGCAGGTGGTGGGCTGGCGGTACCGGCCGGACGCGCACGGCGTCCGGCCCTGCACCTGCTCCGGGTGCCGGGTGCGCGGCGAGTACGGGTCGCGGCGGCTGCGCGAGCGGCTACCGCATCCGCTGGACGGCCCGCCGCCGCCGGCCCGGGCGCTGCTCGCCAGGATCGCGGCGGCGGGCGATCCGGGCGATCCGACGGAGCTGCGGGAGGCCCTGTACTGGTTCCGGGTGCTCCGGCGCCGGCGGGGCCCGGTCGACGAGCTCGCCCGCCTCGCCGCCCACCCCGACCCCGACGTCCGGGAGGAGCTGGTGATGACGGTCGCCGACTGGTCGACCCCCGGGGCCGCCGAACTGCTGGAAGGGCTCGCCGACGACCCGCACCCGGACGTCCGGGAGGCGGTGGGGTCGGCGAGGGATGCGCGGGAGGCGCGCGCGGCGCGGTGATCAGCGGTCCGGCGACCGCAGGCCGAGCCACTGCTCGGAGCCCCAGGCCTCGAACCGCTCCACCTCGGTGAACCCCAGCTTCGCCGCGAGCCGCATCGAGGCGGCGTTGGCGCTCTGGGTGGTGAGCACCACCGGCTCGCCGGGAAGCGCCTCGGCGAGCCAGCCGAGCGCCGCCGCGCACGCCTCGGCGGCGTACCCGGCCCCCCAGGCGCGCGGCAGGAACAGGTAGCCGAGGTCGAGCTTCCCCGTGGCGGCCGGGCGGCGGTGCCCCGTCGCCCTCCTGAGCAGAACGTGGCCGATCATCGACCCGTCGAGCTCGACGACGAAGCTCCCGGGCCACGGCTCGGGCGTGCCGGGCAGCTCGCGCTCAAGCTCCTCCTCGGGCCGGGGCCCGCCGAGGTAGACGTGCACCTCCGGCGAGGCGAGCAACTCGACGAACGCCGCACGGTCCCGCGCCTCGGGCGCGCGGAGCACGAGCCGCTCGGTGCTGATGGGCGCGGGCGGCCAGGACACCGGTCCAAGATCTTCCATGCGAACACGCTAACAGGCCGTCAAATCACGCTGGAAACCGGTCTTCCCACGAACCGCCGAGCCCGGTGAGGCCCGGAGGAACCGGAGATATCAGGATTCGTGATCCTGCCCACCCGCCCAGCGGCGCCCGGTCCACCCGCCGGGCGCCGCCGCCGCGCCGGCGCCGTCACCAGGGGCAGCCCGTGATCAGGTCGATCTCGTCCCCGTCGGCGGTCCAAGCGGTCATCGTGCCCGACAGCGCGGGGCAGGCCGAGAGGTAGTCCGACCGCTGCTCGACCGAGCCGCTGCTACCGGGTGGCGACTTGAACCTGACCGTCAGGTATTCGCCGGCGGGCACCTCGTACTCGCTGCCCATCGGCTCGAAGACCACCGCCAACGGCTCGCCGCCGTCGGCCCCCACCACGACGAACTCCTCCACCAGCGCGGCCTCCCGCGCCTCCGCCCTGCGCCGACGCCGCTCGCGCACCCAACCGATCACGGGACCCATTGTGGGGCACGGACCCGTCGGCGAAAGGGGTCCTTGGACTGCCCCGCAGGAAGCCCCCGGTGAGGAGGGCGCGGACCGGTGCGGAGCAGGAAGTCGGGCCGGCCGACTTCCTGCGGACCATGCGGGCGCCCGTCAGCCGCAGGGCGCCGCCGGACGGCATCACCCCTCGGGCGGGACGGCGAACGGGTCGTACTCCTCAGGCATGAAGCAGCCGTAGTCCTGCAGTGGTTGTGGATCGTTCAGCACGATGCGCTTGAACTCGCCCGCCGGGGAAAGCCCGTCCGGGCGTCCCAGAATCCGTCGGCCGGGCAGCCCACCGGACTCCGGCGCGTCGGCGGCGAGGCGACCGAAGCGGTCCACCAGCGCCCACACGGCGTCGTACACATCACGGACGACCTCGGCCGCCTGCTCCTCGGTGGCATCAGGGCACTCCTCGCGGTACGCCGCCCGGGCCGAGGCAAGGAATCGCTCCGGATCGACGACCACCACGTCCTGCCGCGTCCGAACACTGATCGTCATACCCGCCACCGGCGTTGGCGCCTCGTCCATCACCCCACGCTACCGCGATGGACCACCCGTTCCGCCCTTTCCCGTAGTGGAAAGCCGATGCCCTTGCCTTCCAGGTGGACCAGCCTGAAGTATCGACCTCGACGACAGAACGAGGAGGAACAGTGGCTCTGCGCAAACTGTCCGGAGACTCGAACTGCAAGGTCGGCACGTGCCCGACGCTGTGGGGAACGGAGGACGAAACCGCCTTCCTCGTTCAGGGCTACGTGGTCACCGATCCCGAACAGCTCGCCCAGATCGGCCTCCCCGAAGGCGAGACCGTCGTCCGTGTGCCCGTGAACATCCTGGAGGACTACTTCCGTGCTCGACGGAACTGAATTCGGTCGGCTCTTCGAAAACTTCCAGCGCACCGCCTTCCGGCTGGAGACGCTGGACCTCTACGACGTGGAGGAGGAGCGGGAGGAGTTCGCGGCCTTCCTCGCCGGCGGACCCATGCCGCCCGAGTGGAGCGACAACCCGTGGGTCCGCTCCATGACGGATCTCGGCAAGACGGTGGCCCGCGTCCACGTCGTCACCTCACCGCTGACCGACTACCTGCGGTACGAGCTCTCCGCCTACCCCGGCAACATCACGGCGGGCGAGACCATCGGCATCATCGACCGGGCCGACCGGCAGGTGGCCGGACTGCCGGATCACGACTTCTGGCTGTTCGACGACACCGACGTCTACCGCATGCACTACACGACGGACGGCAAGTTCATCGGAGCCGACGAGCTTCCCGCAGAGGCCACCCCCCGGTACCGCCGCTACCAGGAGATCGCCGTGGCCCATGCGGTTCCCTTCGCTGAGTACTGGCAGCAGCTCCAGTCTTGAGCGCTGCTGCCGAAGCCATCGGGAAGGCCCTGCGAGCCCTGCGCAATGCCTCGGGACTGACCGGGGACACCGTGGCTCGTAGGGCCTCCATGTCTGCGGGCAAGCTCAGCAAGATCGAGCATGGCAAGGTGCTCCCGAGTGTCGTGGACGTCGACCTCATCCTCACGGCGCTCGGCGTCTCGGAAGGGGCGAAGGAGCAGTTCCTGGAACAGGCTCGTGTCGCCGCAACGGAGGAGACGGCCTGGCGGCTCATCCATCGCACAGGGTTCTGGAAACACCAGCAGGCGATCCAGGCCATCGAACATCGCACCAGTGAACTCCGCCTCTTCCAGGGCCAGTTGGTTCCAGGTCTGCTTCAGACGCCTGAGTACATCTCGGCTGTCTTCGATCTTTTGCCCGATCTGTCCGAGGAATCCCGGACCAAGGCCATCGCCGCCAGAGTGGCCCGGCAGCAGGCACTCCACGACCGCAGCCGCACTTTCCACTTTCTCATCTGCGAACACGTGCTCCGGTGGAGAATCTGCGAATCGACGGTCATGGCCGTGCAGTTGGACCGACTCGTCTCCCTTTCCAGGCTTCCCAACGTGGCTCTGGGTTTGCTTCCGCAGCGTGCCCGGATGCCCGACTTCCCGATGACCTGCTTCAGCCTGCACGACGATCGTCTGGTTATCGTGGAGACATTCCATTCGGAGATCAAAACCCGGGACCCGAAGGATCTCAGGATCTATCGGGAAACCTTTGATCGATTCGCCGCTGTCGCCGTTTACGGCGACGAGGTGCGAGCCGCCATCGAAGGCGCTCGGGACGACTACCTGCATGATCGGGACAGCGGGTGAGAGCGGGCTATGCCTGCTTCCGTCGTCGCGCCTGGCTCGGCGACTCCCGCCGGGCCGGGCGAGGGCTTCGGGGTGCTCCACTGCGCCGGCGGGGAGCTCTCCCATGCCCATCTCTCCCGATATCTTCGGAGTTCTGTTCGATATGTTCGCAGGACTGCGGTGCGCGAGAATAGTGGACGCTCGGAGCGATCCGCGAGGAGTTCTTGCGGCAACGAGAAACCGACTGACTCTCCCTCTGATCCGCCCCTACATTGAATCTCGCTCATCGGCTTGAGGTGAGCGGAAGGTGAGGGAAAATCATGTCCATCGCGACGTTGCCGGTGCTGGACGACCTGGGCGGGCCGGGGAGTCCGTTCGCGTTTCGGTTCCTGAGGCCGGTCACGGGGGCCGGAGGAATCTTGGCCTGCGACCTCGTGTACGACGAGGAGGCGCAGACCTGCAGCTACGCCGGTATGCCGCCCGGCGTCTACATGACCAGCAACCCGCCCAAGACGTACGGGCCGACGCAGCCGTCCGGGCAGATGGACGCGCCGGACGACCCGGGAAGCAGCAACGACTGAGATGCCTGACTCCGACTCCGGCTGCGGCACCGTTCTCGTGATCACGGGGACGTTCGATCCGACCGCCGATCTGGTGGTCGAGGAGCTCAACCGGCGTGCGGTGCCGGTGTTCCGGGCGGACACGGCGTGGTTCCCGTCGTCCGAGTTCCCGCCCGAACTGCCGTCGGAGGCAAGGGCGGTGGCGGCCGCCGAAGCCCGGGGCGGGTTCGGCGGCCTGCTGTCGGCACTGCCGCCCCGGTGGCTCCCGCCGCCGGGGCGGGCCGCGGAGGCCGAGTCCAAGCCCCTCCAGCTCCGGGTGGCGGCGGAGTGCGGGCTGCGGGTGCCGCGGACGCTGATCACCAACCGGCCCGAAGCCGCACGGGAGTTCGCCGCGAGGGCCGGTGGGCCCGTCGTCTACAAGCCGTTCACCCCGATCCGGGGGACGGCCGGCGGGCGGACGGTGGCGGTCTACGCGAGTGTGCTCGGGCCGGAGGACCTCGGGCACCCGGCCGTCGCCTCCACGGCCCACCTGTTCCAGGAGTGGGTGCCCAAGGCCTACGAGGTGCGGCTCACCGTGGTCGGGCGGCGGGTGTTCGCCGCCGAGATCCACGCGGAGTCGGAGGCGGCCCGGACGGACTGGCGCAGCGACTACGACAGCCTCCGCTACCGCGTCTGCGAGCCGCCGCCCGAGGTGGCCGCCGGGGTGCGCCGTGTGCTCGGTCAACTCGGCCTGCCGTACGGTGCGTTCGACTTCGTCGTGACGCCGTCCGGGGAGTGGGTGTTCCTGGAGGTGAACCCCAACGGGCAGTACGGGTTCGTGGAGCAGGCGACGGGGCTGCCCATCACCGCCGCCATCTGTGACTATCTGGAAGGGGCCATGGGATGACCGCCGATCTCGACGCGAGGATCCGGCTGGCGAGGGAGGTCGAGCGGGGGGCGTCGGTGCTGTCCTCGCGGGTGGTGGAGGCGTTCCTGAACGTGCCGAGGCATGCGTTCGTGCCGGCGTTCTTCCGGCGGGAGGGCAGGGTGTACCGGCCCGTGCGAAGCGAGGACGGCGGGTGGCTGCGGGCGGTGTACGCGGACGAGGTGCTGGTCACCGAGGTGGACGGGGTGCACGCGGAGGACGCGCCGGGCGCGGGGGTGGGCGGGGCGGCGACGTCCTCGTCCACGGCGCCCGGGCTGATGGCGGAGATGCTGGACGCGCTCGACGTCCGGCCCGGGGACCGGGTGTGGGAGGTGGGCACGGGGACCGGGTACAACGCCGCGCTGCTCTGTCACCTCGCGGGAGCGGGGAACGTCACCACGGTCGACCGCACCGGGCGCCTGGTGGACGCGGCGCGGGAGCGGCTGGGCGGGGCGGGGTTCGAGGCCGCGACCGTGCGCGTGGCGGACGGCGCGAACGGCTGCCCGGGCGGCGGGCCGTTCGACCGGATCATTGCGACCTGTTCGGTCCGCCGCGTCCCGCAGGCCTGGCTGGACCAGTGCGCGACCGGCGGGGTGATCGTCGCGCCGATCGGCAACGCCCTGGGCGGGGGCGCCGTCGCCTGCCTCACCAAGCTGCCCGACGGCGGCGCGGCGGGCCGGTTCCTGTACCGGCCGGCCGCGTTCATGCCCCTGCGGGCAGACGGGTGCACGGAGGCGGCCGGTGTCGTGCCGGGGGCGGGCGGGCGGCGGACGAGCGTCGTCGGCGCACGGGTGCTGGACGACCACGCCTTCTCGTTCTGGGCCGGCCTGCGGCTGCCCCCGGCCGTCGTCCGGGACGGCGGCGTGCTCCACGACCCGACGGACGGCTCGACGGTCCACGTCGAGGACCACCCCGGCCGGCCGTCCACCGTGACCGCCGGCGGGCCGCGTGACCTCTGGCGGCTGGTCGAGTCCGCCCACACCGACTGGCGCCGCCGCCACCGCCCCCGGCGCGAGTGGTGCAGCATCGCTGTCGGCGTCGACGGCCCGCAACTGGTCGGCTATACGGCGCCGGGCGGAGAGGCAATGTCCTGGGCGCTCTGAATGCCGGATTCGCGCGACCGGTGATCCGATATCCGGTATCCCGTATCCGATGTCCCGGATGTGCGGCGCGGGTGGGCTATTGAACAGGGGCGATGGGTGTTCGGGAGGTTCGCACGGAAAGATGACCGAATTCTTTCCGTGCGAGGACGGTCCGGGATCCGCCCGCGTTCCGACGCCACTGCACCGTGCCCGAAGGCTGCCGGGATTCCCGTGCGGGAGAGTCCCGGCAGCCTTCGGGTTCTGCGGTGGGCGGTTCTGCGGCGGGCGCCGGGCAACCGTCAGAGGTAGCGGATGCCGCCGTGGTGCAGCGAGGAGCCCACGCTGCTGCAGTACGCGTAGCTCCAGACGCCGTCGCCCGCCTGGCGCCAGACCCCGTACACGGTCTGGCCGTTGTTGCACTGGGCCCAGGCCTGGTAGTAGGTGGACGTCGTCGTCTGGGAACAGTAGACGCCGAACGTGTTGCTGTCGTTCCACGTGGTGCAGTCGTTGCCCGTCGTGGTCGCCGACGCCGGCGAGGCGCTGAACACGCCGAGCGTGAGCGAAGCGGCGGCGATGGCCGATGCCGCCAGGGTGCGCATCTTGAGCATGACGTCTCCTCATGGGTCTCGAAACAGGCCCGGTCGCGGGCCCGTACCGGCGGTCGGCAACGGCGCTTTCGGGCGATACCGACCGGAATCGCAGCCGCCCCCGCATTTCTCGCGCTTCGGGTGAAGGCCGCTGAATTCATGAATGAGGCTAGGACGGCTGCGAAGCGATCGGCAGAGTGAAAGCGGATGATCAGACGCCGTGCACAGATCCCGCGACGCAGTGCCGAATTACCCGGACAGCGAGCGGTGGCGGTGTTCGCGCGGGGTGAGCCCGTAGGCGGCCTTGAAGGCGCGGCCGAACTCGGAGGCGCGGGGGAGGCCGCAGCGTGCGGCGACGCTGTGGATCGGCAGGGCGCGCAGGGCCGGGTCGGCGAGGTCGCGGTGGGCCTTCCGGAGCCGCCGGCCGCGGATGAACGCGGCGACGGTCTCGCCGTGGGAGTACCGGGTGAACAGGCGGTGCAGGTGGCTGACGGAGATGTGGTGGGCGGCGGCGATCACGGGCGGGGTCAGGTCGGGGTCGTGGAGGTTGTGCCGGATGAACTCCCGGATGCCCTCCACCACGGCCAACTGCCGGGCCTCCTGCGACAGCGCCGTCCCCGTGGCGAGTTCCCGGGCGATCCAGACGGCGACCAGGTCGACCACGACCGTCCCGAGGGAGGACGCCTCGGCCGGCCCCAGGGCCGCCGCCTCGCGGTCCAGGGCGCGCAGGAACTCCGCCAGCAGCGCGCCCGTGCCCTCCCGCCCGGACAGCCGCCGCCCGAGCAGGCCGCGCAGCCGGTGCGGCGGCACCGGCAGCAGCGAGGCCGGCAGGTCGACGCCCAGGTCGGCGATCCGGAGCTCCTCCCGGGCGGGCCGGCCGACGCCGAAGCACCACAGGTCGAAGGCGTGCGGGCTGTCGACGAGGAGGTCCCCGGCGCCCGACGCCCCGCTCCGGCCGTCGGCGGTCAGCAGGGTCAGGTGGTACGACTGCTCGCCCGACTGCCGCGCCGCCGCCGCCTCGTACCGTGCACGCGGCGCCGGGGACGGCGGGGGTGGGGCGTCGGGCACCGGGGACGGCGGGGACGGCGGGTACGACGTTCCCGACAGCGCCACCGGGCCCAGCTCCAGCCGCCGTATGCGCGCCGGCAGACCGCCGACCCCGGCCGCGCACACCATCCTCACGGACATCTCCGCCCCCTCCTGGTCGCTTCCCTCGCCGAGCCGGCAAGCCGTCGCTCCAGCATCACCGCGTTCCCGGGTGGTTCGCCGACGGACCGCTTCGAAATGGCCACGCGCCACGCCCAACACCCAGCGCCCGGGGCCCAACTGGCCACCGCGGCACGGCCGTCTCCCCACCGGCCCTTCGGCCGCCAATCGGCGGACGGTCGGCGTGTGCCCGGGTGTCCTCCCGCTCCCGTCCGGGGCGCCCTGGTAGCTCTACCGCCATGTCCCATCACCTCAGCGGACCGAACCTCCGCTCACCGCGCGGCGACGCCCGGCTCGACCTCACCGACCTGTTCGCCTTCCCGGCCCCCGACGCCCTCGGCCGAACCGTCCTCCTCATGAACGTGAACCCGTACGCCCCCACCGGCGGCGCGGAGTTCCACCCGGACGCCGTCTACCGCATCAACATCGACAACGACGGCGACAACCGCGCCGACGTCGCGTACTCGTTCACCTTCTCGGCCCCGGTCGCCGGGGCCCAGACCGTCACCGTCCGCCGCGCCACCGGGGAGGCGGCGCAGCGGCACGAGGCCTCGGGCGACGTCGTCTTCGCCGACGCGCCGGTGTCCTTCGGTGACGCGCCGCACGTCGTCGCGTCCCCCTACGGCGGCTACCGGCTCTCGGTCGGGCTGCGCAGCGACCCCTTCTTCGCGGACCTCGAAGGGATCGTCGACAACTTCACCTGGACCGGCAAGGACGCGATGGCGCAGGCCAACATCTTCGGCATCGCCCTCGAAGTGCCGGACACCGACCTGGGCCCGGAGCCGGCGATCGGCGTGTGGGCGCGGGTCAGCCTCCACCAGGACGGGCAGCTCGTCTCCGTCGACCGCGGCGCCCACCCGTCCCTCACCGCGTACTTCAACGCGGAGGAGGTCAAGGACCTGTACAACACGGGGGAGCCGGCCGACGACTGGGACAAGTACCGCGAGCCGTGGACGGCCGTCCTGCAGCACACCGGCGACTACACCACCGACGCCGCCACCGAGACGCTGAAGCTCGTCCTCCCCGACGTCCTGCGCTACGACCGTTCCCGCCCCGCCACCTACCCCAACGGCCGCACCCTCACCGACGACGTGACCTCCGCGCGCCTCACCATGATCTCCGGCGGCAAGGTCACCACCGACCACATCCCCCCGCACACCGACCTGCTCCCCACCTTCCCCCACCTCGGCCACCCCCACCCGTACCCCCCGGCCGGGTAACCGCCGCACACGCGCGGGAGTGGGAAGTCGGCGGGAGCGACTTCCCACTCCCGGTCGGACTTCTCCGCGATCACTCGGGGATGAGGCACTGGTTCTGCGGGTCGTAGCAGTTGAGGCCCATCGAGGAGGCGAGCTGTGCGGCGTAGACGGCCGTCTCCATCACCATGCTCCAGCGGATCGGGAAGTAGATCAGGGGGCCGCTGGCCTCGGCGATCAGGGGGCAGGCCGACCACGGGGAGGTGTCGTGCTCGTCCTCGGTGAGGTCGGGCCAGCGTTCGAGGAGGGCGGCGACGTAGGCGGCGATGCGCTCGGTCGGGGGGATGTCGGGGCCGTCCGCGTCGACGTAGCGGTCGTACAGGTCGTTGAAGCACTGGCTGGCGGCGGCGTCGTCGGCGGGCCGCTCGCCCTCCCACACGGCAAGGTCGTAACTCATGGGCGCAGCTTGCCAGCCCGCACTGACAACCGGCGGAGGGCGGAGCGGCGGTGCGGACGGGACTACACGTGGGCCAGGGGGCGGCGCTCGCCGTAGCGGGCCTCGAACTCGGCGTCGCTGAGGGCGTTGAGCTCCCGGCCGGTGATGCGGCCGGTCATCATGTCGAGGAGGAAGGACGGCAGGGGGGTGGCGCGCATGGCGTCGGTCATCGGGCCGGGGACGGTGTGGACCTCGGTGTCGACGCGGCCGTCGGCGTGGAGGCGGTAGGTGCGGTAGCCGGGGCCCTCGAAGGCGCGGGCGGACATGTCGAGGCTCATGAAGCTGGACGGGGCGACGTAGACCGGTCGGCCCTCGAACTCGCCGGAGAGGTCGCCGTGCAGATGGCCGGCGCCGATCGCCCGGATCTTGGGGAAGTCGCGGACCAGCTGGGTGAGTTCGCGGTAGCGCTCGGTGTCCGGGGCGGTGTGGGGCAGCGGCGGCTGGTGGAGCCAGAGGAACACGTGCTCCGCCGCGGTGGCGGTCAGGATCGCGCGGGCGCGCTGCTCCTCGACCGGGGTGAGGCCGGGCTGGCCGGCCCGGTGGACCCGGTCGTCGAGGTCGCGGAAGGTGCCGTCGCCCGCGGCCTCGCGTCCGTGGGCGTTGGCGTCCACGAACAGCATCAGCCAGTTGCCGACCCGGACGGCGGGTTCGAGGTGCACGTTGGGGCGGGGGAGGCAGGCCTGCATCGGCTCCTGGCGGTCGTGGTTGCCGCCGAGGCAGTAGACGGGGGTGGGCAGCCGGTCCAGCATCCCGCCCAGGCGCTCGTAGGCGCCGGGCTCGCCGAGGTCCGCCAGGTCGCCGGTGGCGACCACCAGCGCGGCGTCCCCGATCGTGCCCGCCGCTTCGGCGAGCACCGCCGCGAGGCCGTCCTCGGGCTCGTGGGCGACGAACGAGCGCGCACCGGGGGCGGTGCGGAAGTGGGTGTCGGAGATCTGGACGATGCCGATGGTGTCGTCGTGGTTCATGCGCGGCCTCACTCTGGGGGGCCCGGCCCCGGGTCCGTGGTCGGGCCCCACCGACGCTAGAGAAGTGGCAGAACTGCCAAATGGCAGTTGTGTGAATTTCTGCGGATCACTTCCTTGCGGTACGGGGAGTTGCCGCCGGGTCAGCCGTTCGCCGCCGGCGTCTCCCACGGCACCTCGGCGTCGAAGCTCGTGCCGAGCAGTCGCACGAGGTTCCAGTAGTCGTCGTCCTCCGCCTCCAGTCCGTCGAGGAGCAGCCGGGCGGGCGGGAACGGGCGGCCGGGCCGCAGCCGCGACAGCTCGATCAGCCGGGCCCGGTCCGCCGCCGGATCCGTCCCGCCGTCGCGGACACCGTCGAGCCCGCCGTCGAGGCCGCCGTCGAGCCCGGCCAGCGCGGCGCGGAGGGTGGGCTGGAACGCGCCCTCCTCCTCCCACACGCCTTCGATCTCCTCCAACTCGATCGTCACGAAGGCGCCCGGCGCCTTCTCGACCGCGCGCCGCAGCAGGGCGGCGTGGGCGTCGAGCGGGCCCTCGGCGGCGAACAGCGCGTTCAGCGCCGGAAGCGCGGCGTCGAGCTGGGCGAGCGCGCGGTCCTTGGCCACCAGCGGCGCGGTGGCCTCCACCTCGCCGTCCTCGTCCTCGTCCTCGTCCAGGTCGTCCTCGTCGATCGCGAAGACGCCCGTCACGAGGTCGGCGGGGCGGAACAGGGCGAGCCAGAGCAGCGGAACGCCGGAGACGTCATGGGCGACGACCCCGCCCCGCGGGTCGAAGCCCGGCACCTGGCTGGAGGGGTAGAGGGAGGCCACGTCGGTGGCACACAGATAGGAAGAGTTCGCCATTCCCGGAGGCTAGCGGGCTCCACCGACGGCACCGCCGATGAAACGCAGCAGATGGTCGTTGACGACATCGGGGCGTTCCAGGTTGAGGCCGTGGCCGGCGTGTTCCACGATCTCGGCCCGGACGCCCGGGATCAGCGCGGTGACCCGGGCGAGGGCCGGGCCCGGGCGGAGGAGGGCGCTGCGCCGGCCGAGGAGGACGAGGGCGGGCAGGCGGATGGAGCGCAGTTCCTCGTCGGTGAAGGGGCGGGCCGGCGGGCGGGTGGTGGGCTTGTAGGTCCGCATCGCCAGCATCAGGGGGGCGATCATCTCGGGCGGCGAGCTGAGCGCGGGGTTGGCGAGCAGGCGGCCCAGGGCGGGGCGCCAGCGCCGGGGGGCGAGCATGCCGAACAGGCCGCCGATCATATGGGCGTAGAACCGTGCGGGGACCTTCCCGATGCCGCCGGGGTCCAGCGGGGCGACGGAGGCGAGGCGTCCGGGCGCGTGGACGGCCTGGTTGAGGGCCAGCCAGCCGCCGTAGGAGAGGCCGACCAGGTGGACGCGGTCCAGTCCGAGGCCGGCGAGGACCTCGTCGAGCCAGGCGGCGTTCTCCTCGGGGCCGGCCGCGACGGCGCGTTGGACGCTGCGGCCGGGGTCGTCGAGGGTGTCGACCGCGTAGACCGGGTGGTGCTCGCCCAGGGCGGCGACCTGCGGGTACCAGTTGGACGCGTGCCCGGCGTGGCCGTGCAGCAGGACGACCGGTTCGCCGGTCCGGAGGCCATGGCGGTGGACGTGGATGGTGCCGTAGGAGGTCTCGACGTCCAGTTCCTCGCGCGGGGCGGGCCACAGCTCCATCGCGCGGTCGTACGCGGCGAGGAACCGGGTGCGGGCCTCGTCGCTGGTGAAGTGTCCGATGGCTGTCCTGGTCATGGGTCCCCTCCCGGAACGCAGAGCAAGCAGGCGGCAAAGCAGCAGCTCTTGATGGTATGTTTGTACCATAAAAGAATCCGAGAGGAACCGGAACCCGATGCCCAAACTGGTGGACCACGAGGAACGGCGCGCCCACATCATCGACGCCCTGCTGCGGGTGGCGGCGAGCGACGGCCTGCACGCCGTCACCATGCGGTCCGTCGCGACCGGGGCGGGCGTCTCGGTGCGGCTGGTGCAGTACTACTTCGACACCAAGGAGCAGCTGCTGCTCGCCGCCCTCGGCCGCCTCGCCGTCCGCATGGGCGAGCGGGTGCGCGACCGCGTGCGGGCGGCCGGATCCTCGACGGCTCCGCGCGGCATCGTCGAGGCGGTGCTGCTCGAAGCCGTCCCGACGGACGACGAGAGCCGCACCTTCCACCTCGTCTACACCGAGTACGCGGTGCTCTCCGTCACCGATCCGGCGCTCGCGGGCCAGGCCTTCCTCGCCGCGCCCAACGAGATGGAGGGCTTCCTGGTGGCCCAGTTGACCGCCGCCCAGCGGGCCGGCGACACCGACCCGCAGCTGGACGCCCGTCAGGAGGCCGTCGTCCTGCTCGCGGTCTCCGCGGGCCTCGGCCTGAGTGTTCTGCTGGGCCAGCGCACCGCCGACGACGCGGCGGCCGTCCTGCGCTACCACCTCGGCAGGCTGTTCCCCGGAGGCGTCAAGTCCGCGTCCACCACGGTCCGTTGATCGGGTGAACGCCGTGGGAATGTCCGGCCGCCGGGTGACGGGGGTCGGGAAGCTGGGGGCATGACCGAGCCGACGAAGCCCTTCCGGCCGCCGCGCGGAGCCGCGATGACCACGATGGCCCTGTCCGTCCTCACCGCCGCGGCGACCGCGGCCTCCTCGGCCACCGCGGCGGCGGCCGACGTCCCGGAGCAGGGCCACCGGGTGTTCACCGAGGGCCGGTCGTGGGACCTCGGGGACGCGGTCACGTCGTTCACCGTGTACCTGTGGGGCGCCTGATCAGGCGGCGCGCAACGGCTTGGCCATCAGGATCTCGCGGCTCACGCCGTCGGGGAGGAGGTCGCCCGGCTCGCCGGTGTCGGTGAAGCCGGTGCGCGCGTAGAGGGCGAGGGCGTGGGCGTTGTGCGGCATCACGGCGAGGCGCAGGGCCGGGAAGCCCTGGCGGGCGGCCCACTGCTCGATCGCGCCGATCAGCCGGGCGCCGACGCCCCGGCCGCGGGCGTTCGGGCCGACCCACATCGAGATCAGCTCGGCGTGCCCGCCCTCCGGCACGCCGGTCGCCATCGCGGCCGGCTCGCCGTCCACGAAGGCGACCAGGTCGAGGGCGCCGGGGATCTCCAGCCGGGAGCGCCAGCGCTCCTCGCGGTCGCCCTCGCCCTGCCAGGCGGCGAGCGTGGAGCCGAAGGCGTACGGCGCCTCGGCCAGGGCGGCCAGGCGCAGCTCGCGCCAGAGCGGCCAGTCGCCGGAGGTCAGTTCGCGCAGTTCGATCACGGTGTTTTCGATCACGGTGTTGACGATGCCCCGCCATCGGCCCCGGTGACAAGCGGTTTACGCCCCCGGCGGGGCTCCGGGGGCGTGAACCGCTCACCCCGCGAGCGGCGGGTTGAGGCGGGCGAAGGCCTCCTGGCGGCGGTACGGGAAGTAGGGGTACGGCGCGGTGCGCAGGCTCGCGGCGTCCAGCCGGGCCACCTGGTCCGCCGTCAGCTCCCAGCCGACGGCGCCGAGGTTCTGGCGCAGCTGCTCCTCGTTGCGGGCGCCGATGATCACCGAGGAGACGGTGGGGCGGCGCAGCAGCCAGTTGATCGCGACCTGGGGGACGGTGCGGCCGGTCTCCTCGGCGATCGCGTCCAGCGCGTCCACCACGTCGTACAGCAGCTCGTCGTCGACCGGCGGGCCGTAGTCGGCGGTGTCGTGCAGGCGGCTGCCGGCCGGGACCGGGGCGCCGCGGCGGATCCTGCCGGTGAGCCGGCCCCAGCCGAGCGGGCTCCAGACCAGGGCGCCGACACCCTGGTTCTGGGCGAGCGGCATCAGCTCCCACTCGTAGTCGCGGCCGACGAGGGAGTAGTAGACCTGGTGGGCGGCGTAGCGGGGGCGGCCGTCGCGGTCGGCGGCGGCGAGGGACTTCATCAGCTGCCAGCCGGAGAAGTTGGAGACGCCGGTGTAGCGGACCTTCCCGGCGCGGACCAGGTCGTCGAGGGTGGCGAGCACCTCCTCGACGGGGGTGGCGGCGTCGAAGGCGTGCAGCTGGAAGAGGTCGAGGTGGTCGGTGCCGAGGCGGCGCAGGGCGGCATCGACGGCGGTGACGAGGCGGGCGCGGGAGGTGCCGGCGTCGTTGGGGCCGTCGCCGACGGGCAGGCCGGCCTTGGTGGAGATCAGCACCTGGTCGCGGCGGCCCTTGATCGCCTGGCCGAGGACCTCCTCGGAGGCGCCGTCGGAGTAGACGTCGGCGGTGTCGAAGAGGGTGAGGCCGGCGTCGATGGCGATGTCGAGCAGGCGTCGGGCGTCGGCGGCGTCGGTGTTGCCCCAGGCGCCGAAGAGCGGGCCGCGGCCGCCGAAGGTGCCGGTGCCGAGGGAGAGGGCGGGGACGGTGAGGCCGGACGCGCCGAGGCGGCGGTACTCCATGGGAGGTTCCCTTCGCTAACGGGACTGCTGTGCCGTTAAGATGGCTCCGACCCTAGCACCGTCGGCGACACTAATGGAACAGGAGTCCCGTTAATGACTTCATCGGGCACGCAGGGCGCCAGCGGCACGCAGGGCACGCAGGGCATGCAGGGCATGCAGCGGCCGGGCGGCCGGACGGCGCGTGTGCGGACCGCCGTGCTGAAGGCCGCCGAGGACGCCCTCGTCGAGGTCGGCTTCGCCGGACTCGACCTCGGCGACATCGCCCGGCGGGCGGAGGTCGGGCGCACCACCGTCTACCGGCGGTGGGGCTCGGTCGGCGCGCTGCTCGCCGACGTCCTCACCGACATGGCCGAGCAGTCCCTCCCGCGCAGCCGCACCGGCTCCCTGCGCGAGGACCTGCGGGCCAACGCCCGCCTCGTCCAGCGCACCCTGGCCGACCCCCGGCAGGGCGCCCTGTTCCGCGCCGTCCTGGTCGCCGCCACCTGCGACGCCTCCGCCGCCGAGGCCCTCCACCGCTTCTACCGCGCCCGCGTCGAGGAGTGGTCCCCCTGCGTGACGGAGGCCGTCGACCGCGGCGACCTCCCACCGGGCACCGACCCCGCCGAAGTCGTCCGCGCCGTCTCCGCCCCCCTCTACTACCGCATGCTCACCGCCCCCGAGCCCCTCGACGAGGCCGCCGCCCACCGCGCCGCCGACGCCGCCGAGGCGGCGGCGAGGGCGGGCGCCTTCCGGCCGGCCGGGCCGGAGGCTATATAGATTTCTGTATAGTCGCTGCCGTGCGAGAACTGTGGCGGCTCGAAATCGAGCCGGAGGTCCGGCAGTGGCTGGAGCTGCTTCCCGATGCCCAGTACGACAAGGTCGAGCGGGCTGCCGACATGCTCGCGAGTCGGCCGAGCACGAGTACGACCGGATCAAGGAGGAGAGTCCGTGAACCACGGCGAGTGGAAGACCCGGCGGACCAGGAAGCTCCTGGGGGAGACGGTCGAGGAATCCGCGGCCTATGTGGAGGCGGGGTACGCATTCGCGCTCGGGCAGGCGGTGTACGACCGGCGCACCGCGCTCGGGCTGTCCCAGACCGAACTGGCCCGTCGTGCCGGTATGACGCAGCCGCAGATCTCGACGATCGAGGGCGGTGATTCGTTGCCGACACTGCCGCTGCTCCGGCGGCTCGCGCGGGCGCTGGACGCTGCGCTCACCATCGACCTCGACGGGGATGCCTCGTCCTTCGTGTTCTCGCCCCACGACGACCGGACGCCACGGGACGGCGGCACGTCCGGGGCCGGGCGGTCGGCTGCCTAGCCGCCGGGCTCCAGGGGGGTGGTGTGCTGGGTGATGAAGGACTGGGCCTGCTCGGCGGTGAGGGGGTGGGCGAAGAGGTAGCCCTGGCCGAGGGGGCAGCCCATGGCGGCGAGGAGGTCGCGCTGTTCGGGGTGTTCGATGCCCTCGGCGATGACCTGGACGTCCAGGGTCTCGGCGATCCGGGTGATGCCTTCGACGAGGGCGTACTGCTGCCGGGAGAGGCCGAGGCCGTCGATGAAGGACTTGTCGATCTTCAGCACGGAGATCGGGAACTCGCGCAGGTAGGAGAGCGAGGAGTAGCCGGTGCCGAAGTCGTCGATGGCGATGCCGACGCCGAGTTCGCCGAGGGTGCCCATGTCGGTGTGGACGCGGTCGTCGCGGCGCATCAGGACGGACTCGGTCAGCTCCAGGACCAGGGACTCCGGGGGGATGCCGGAGGAGCGCAGGGCGCCGCGGACCACGTCGACGAAGCCGGCGTCGCGGAACTGGCGGGCGGAGACGTTGACGTTGACGCGCAGCGGGGGCAGGCCGGCGGCGGCGCGGGCGCGGGTGCTGAGGGCGTGCCAGGCGGCCGCCTCCTGGGCGGCGCGCTCCAGGACCCAGGCGCCGAGCGGGACGATCTGGCCGCTCTCCTCGGCGAGGGCGATGAACTCGTCGGGCAGCACCATGCCGCGCCGGTCGTGCGGCCACCGCACCAGGGCCTCGAAGGCGACCAGCTCCCCCGTCCGCAGATCGACGATCGGCTGGTAGTACAGGCGGAACGCGGACTCGGCGATCGCGGTGTCCAGGTTCTCGTTCAGCTCGTGCCGCGCCATCAGCCCGGCCTGCAGCGCCGGCTGGTAGAGGCACCACTGCCGCTTGCCCGCCGCCTTGGCCGAGTACAGCGCCAGGTCGGCGTGGCTGAGCAGCTCGGTGGCGTCCACGCTGTCCTCCGTCGTCGCCACCCCGACCGACGCCGACACCCGCACCGCGCCCGCGCGCAGCTTGAACGGCTCCGCGAACGCCGTCAGCAGGCCCTGCGCGATCACCCCGACGTCGGCCGGCTCCAGCGCGTCCTCCACCAGCACCGCGAACTCGTCGCCGCCGAGCCGGGCCGCCGTGTCGGAGGCGCGCAGCGCGGTGGAGATCCGCAGCGAGACGGCGACCAGCAGCTCGTCCCCCACCGCGTGGCCCTGGGTGTCGTTGACCACCTTGAAGTCGTCCAGGTCGACGAAGAGCACCCCGGTGACGGCGCCGCTGCGCTCGCTGCGGGAGAGCGCGTGGCCGACCCGGTCCAGGAAGAGCACCCGGTTGGCCAGGCCGGTGAGCGAGTCGTGGAAGGCCCGGTGGGTGAGTTCGCGCTCCATCTGCCGCTGCTCGGTGACGTCGCGCAGGGTGAGCACCAGGCCGCCGACCGTCGGATCGCCGCGCAGGTCGTTGCACCGCACCTCGGCCTCGATCGGCGAGCCGTCGGCGCGCAGCAGCCGCCAGTGCTCGCGCTGGGTGTCCAGGCCGGAGCGGGCGCCGCCGGCCACGGCGGGGCTGCGCATCCGGGCCAGCGCCTTGCCGACCGAGCGGCTGTCCTCGGGCGGGACGAGGTCGGTGAGCAGCGTGCCGTCGAGGCTCGGGTAGCCGAGGACGCGTTCGGCGGAGGACGCCGAGGCGTAGCGCACGGAGTCGTCGTTGTTGAGGATGAGGATGACGTCGCTGGCGCTCTGCACCAGGGTGCGGAAGTAGGCCTCGCTGTCGCGCCGGGTGATCTCCTGGCTGAGCATGACCCGCTCGACGGCGAGGGCGGCCTGGGCGGCGAGGATCTCCAGCGAGCCCCAGAGGCTGGCCAGCTCCTGTTCGGTGCCGGTGACGATGAGCGCGCCGATCAGCGGGTCGCCGGAGGGGCGCTCGGCGAGGGTGAGCGGGCACAGCAGGGCGCTCGGCATGCCGTCGAGCCGGCCGGCGAGGCCGCTGCCGATGGCTTCGACGGGCAGCAGCCTGGTCTCCCGGTAGGCGGCGAGGGCGAGCACCTCGTCGGAGCCGCCGCCGGCGCCGAGGTGGTGGCGGCCCGCGCCGCGCTCGGCGTGCCGCACGTGCAGCACGCCGCCCTCGGTGACGGCGAGCAGCGCGACGTGGCCGGGCTCGGTGGGCATCAGGGTGGAGGCGGCGGCCTGGACGGCGTCGGCGACCTCCTCGACGGTGACGGCCGCGGTGAGCACGGAGCCGGCCTCGCGCAGCGCCCGCTCCCGGGCGACGGCCTGGCGGCGGGCGCGCACCACGACCGCGAGCCGGGCCAGTACCAGCAGGTAGAGGACGGCGGAGAAGGCGCCGATGACCCCGGCGTTGCTGGTGTTCCCGTTGCTCGCCTCGACCATCAGGATGGTCGGCGCGATCAGCGAGGCGGCGGCGAGCAGGGCGAGCCGCCCGGGGCCGATGTCCGGCTGCTGGCTGGGGATGGGCCTGGTCAGCTCGACCATCGAGGGGTGCAGCGCCGCCGCGCCCCAGGCGGTGTAGAAGGCGGCCCAGCCGAGGTCGACGGGGGTGCCGATGCGCCAGTCGCCGTGCAGCAGGATCAGCCCGTACAGGATGTCGGAGACCAGCAGGCCGACGGTTCCGGCGGCGAGCAGCTGCAGTGAGCGGCTGACCCCGCCGCGCGGCACGATCAGGCGCAGCAGCAGGGCGAGCACGACGACGTCGCCGAGCGGGTAGGCGATCGAGACGGCCTTCTGGAACCAGTCCAGGTCCGGATTGCGGGCGTAGGGCAGGATCAGGTAGATCCAGGCGAGCAGCGCCAGGCCCATGGTGAGGATGAGCGCGTCCAGCAGGCTGGCCCGGTCCTGATGCGCCGTCCGCCAGCGGATGAAGCCCAACACGCCCGCCGCGTACAGCAGGTACTCGGCGAGGTAGAAGCCGTCCGCGATGGACGGGAAGGGGCTGCCCAGGTGCAGGAACTGCATCTGGACGACCTGCACCACCTCGCCCGCGGTGAAGCTGAGGTTGGCGAGCGCCAGCAGGCACCAGTAGACGGCGTGGGAGGGGCGGTTGAGCCGGACGCCGACCACGATGGCGGCGACGCCGCCCAGGCCGATGCCCGTCCACCAGATGATCCGCTGGGAGGGGTTGGTGTAGTAGATGCCGGTGAACAGCACCATCCACACCAGGTAACAGACCATCAGGCGTTGGCGCCGACGTGTCAACGAGCTACCTCCTCCTCGGCATCACCACGCCCGCCCGGGGGCACGGGCGGTGGGGTCCGGGCAGGGGCTCGCGAGCGTCCGGCCCGGCCCCGGAGGGTCCGGTCGGACGTTCGAAATGGGCCTTGAGTGCGTATAGTCGGAAATGTCGCACCTCCCAGCATTCTGCCGCCACAGCACGAGGTCAAGCCGGTGGACGATGCAGCAGAGAGCGCACGGGGAGCACGTCCCGGAGCGCGTTCCGGACGTCACGCCGTGCTGGTCAACGAGGACGGTCAGTACGCGATCTGGCCGGGGGACCTCCCGGTGCCGGCCGGCTGGCGCGCCGTGTTCGGGCCGGCCCCGCGCGAGGAGTGCCGCCGGTACGTGGAGCGCGCCTGGCATCCCCCCGGACTCGGACTCGGCGGCGGACTCGGCCACGGACTCGGCCTCGGCCACGGGACGGCTCCCGGCCGGCCGCCGGGACGGCCCGCCCGGGCGGGCCTCACCGACACCGTGCACGGACTGGTCCGGGCGCGCGCCGCGCACGACCCGCGCGCCCTCGCCGTGCTCGCGGACGGCGAGGCGCTCGACTACGGCGGGCTGGACGCGCGCAGCGACCGGCTGGCCGCCGCGCTGCGCGGCCTGGGCGTGGGGCCCGAGCGGATCGTCCCGGTCTGCCTGGAGCGCGGCGCGGACCTGGTGACCGCCTGGCTCGCCGTGCTCAAGGCGGGCGGGGCGTTCCTGCCGCTGGACCCGGCCCACCCGCACCGGCGGCTGGCCGCCCTGGTGGCGGACTGCGGCGCGCACCTGGTCGTCGCGGGGGAGGGGACGCGGTTCCCGGGGGTGCGGACGGTGACGCCCGGCGAGGGCCCCGAGGCCGCGGGACCGGTGCCGGACGCCGGCGCGCCGGACGACCTGGCGTACCTGATCTACACCTCGGGGACCACCGGCACCCCCAAGGGCGTGCCGGTCACCCACCGCGCCCTGGTCTTCACCCTGGACCGGGTCGTCGACGCCTACGGGCTCACCCCGCGTGACCGGGTGCTGCAACTCGCCGCGCTCGGCTTCGACACCGCGCTGGAGCAGGTCTTCGCGACCCTGGCCGCCGGAGCCACGCTCGTCCTCGGCGGCGCCCGCACCTGGGCGCCCACCGAGCTCGCCCACCGGATGCACGAGCTGCGGCTGACCGTCGCCGACCTCACGCCCGCCTACTGGCACCACCTGCTCGGCCTCTTCCCGCCCGGCGGGCCCGCCCCCGAGGGACTGCGGCTGATCGTGGTCGGCGGGGACACCGTGCACGAGGACGACTGCCGCGCCTGCCTGGAGCGGCTGCCGGGCGTGCGGCTGGTCAACGCCTACGGGGTCAGCGAGGCGGCCGTCACCTCCACCCTCGGCGACCTCACCCCGGAGGTGCTCACCGGACCCGGCGCGCACGGGCCCGGCGCCCCGGTGCCGATCGGGCGGCCGCTGCCGGGGGTGCGGGTGCACGTCCTGGACGCCCGGCTCGGCCCCGTGCGGCCCGGGGAGAAGGGCGAGATCCACCTCGGCGGTCCCGGCCTGGCCCGCGGCTACTGGAAGGCGCCCGGGCCGACCGCCGAATCGTTCGTGCCCGACCCCTACGCCCCCGCCCCCGGCGCGCGCATGTACCGCACCGGCGACGCCGGACGCTGGCGGGCGGACGGCACCCTGGAGATCCTCGGCCGCTTCGACGACCAGCTGAAGATCCGCGGCCACCGCGTCGACCCCGCCGAGGTCGAATCCGTGCTCGCCGCCCACCCCGACGTCCGGCAGGCCCGGGTCGCCGTCGCCGACGGCCGCGACCACACCCGCGTCCTCACCGCCTACTACACGCTCACCGACCGGGCCGCCTCCGGCCCCCGCGCCCGGCGCGGCCGGATCCGCGCCCACCTCGCCGAACGACTGCCGGACTACATGGTCCCGGCCGAGTTCGTGCTGCTCGACAGCATGCCGCTCACCCCGGCCGGCAAGATCGACCGCCGCCGGCTGCCGGACGCCCCGCGGCGGGTGCGACCGCGCGAGCGCGAACGGCCCGACGGCGGCCGGCCCGAGGCGTCCCCGAACGGCCCGCCGGCCACCGAGCCGACCGGCGGCGCCGGTGCCGCTGCCGGCACCGCCGTCGAGGCGGGCGTGGCCCAGCTGTGGTCCGAACTGCTCGGCGTCGAGGAGGTGGGCCCCGGCGACGACTTCTTCGACCTCGGCGGCAACTCCCTGCTCGCCATGGAGATGCTCGCCCGCGCCCGGATCGTGTTCGGCATCGACGTCACCCGGATCCGCCTCCTCACCCGCGCCCTGCTGCGCGACGCCACCCTGCGCGCCTTCGCCGCCGCCACCCTCGCCGCCGGTGAGGCCCCCGTCGGCGAGGCCCCCGTCGACTGGGCCGCCGAGGCCCGCCTCGACACCCCCCTGCGGCAGTCCTGGAGCCCCGCGCCCTCCCGCGCCGAACCGGCCGAGATCCTGCTCACCGGCGCCACCGGCTTCTGCGGCGCCCACCTCCTGGACGCCCTGCTGCACACCACCGACGCCCGCGTCCACTGCCTGGTCCGCGCCCCCGACGAGGAACACGCCCTGGAACGCCTGCGCGCCGCCCAGCAGCGCTACCTGCGCCACGACCTCGCCGACCGCCGCGTCGTCCCCCTCGTCGGAGACCTCGCCGAACCGCGGCTCGGCCTGACGGAGCAGCGCTTCGACCGGCTGGCCGGCAGCCTCGACGCCATCCACCACCTCGGCGGCCAGGTCAACTTCCTCTACCCCTACCACCAACTGCGCGCCGCCAACGTCGCCGGCACCCGCGAGGTGGTCCGCCTCGCCGGGCACTCGCGCGGCATCCCCGTCCACTACCTCTCCACCCTCGCCGTGCTGGCCGGCTTCGGCCCGGCGGGCGTGCGCGAGGTCGCCGAACGCACCCCGCTCGCCCACCCCGACCGGCTCGCCGTCGGCTACGTCGAGAGCAAGTGGGTCGCCGAGCAACTGCTCCACCACGCCGCCGCCGGCGGACTGCCGGTCACCGTGCTGCGCACCAACGACGTCACCGGGGACCTGCGCACCGGCGTGACGAACACCGGCACCGAGATCTGCGCGCTGATCAAGTACATCGCGGAGAGCGGGAGTTGCCCCGACGTCCGGCTGCCGCTCGACTTCGTCCCGGCCGACCGGTTCAGCCGGGCGGTCTGCCACGTCGTCGCCCACGCCCCCGCCATCGGCGAGGTCTACCACCTGACCTCGCCGCACCCGGCCGACCTCGCCGACCTCGCCGGGCGGCTGCGCGCCCGCGGCCACCCCGTCGAGTCCGTCCCCTACCCGCGCTGGGTGCGGGACCTGGTCCGCTTCGCCGCCGGGCACCCCACCCACCCGATGACCCCGTTCGTGCCGCTCTTCGTCGACCGCGTGCCCGGCACCGAACTGTCCATCAGCGAGCTGTACTTCCGCCCCACCTTCCCGCGCTTCGACCGGGCCGACGCCGACCGGGCGCTGGCCGGCAGCGGCGTGGAACTGCCCGCCGTCGACGACGCCCTGCTCGACTTCTACCTCGACCGGCTGACCGCGGAGGGCTTCCTCGCCCCGCCGCGGGAGGCCTCGCCGCTGGAGGCCCTGCGATGACCGCCACCGCCCCCGAGGAGCTGTTCGCGGCGCTCGACGTCGCCCGGGCGCCCGCCGACGGACCGGCCGCGTTCGGCGCCGACCTCGCGCCCGGCACCCTGCTCGCCGCCTACCGGCGCGGGCTGTTCCCGCTGCCCGCCGCCGACGCCTACGCGAGCGCCTTCAACGAGGCCCGCGCCGAGCAGGCGGTCGCGGCCGGCGAGGTCGCCCTGCTGCCGGGCCCCGAGCACGGCGCGGACCCGTACGCGCTCGCCTGGTGGTCGCCCGACCCGCGGCCGCTGCTCGCCGCCGACGGCGTCCGGCTCGGGCGCAAGCTCTCCCGGCTGCTGCGCAACCGCCTGGACTGGTGGACCACCGCCGACCAGGCCTTCGGGGACGTCCTCGCCGCCTGCGCCGAGGGGCGCGAACCGCCCTGGCTCACCCCGGAGTTGCAGCAGGCGCTGATCGGACTGCACCGGCTCGGCGCGGCCCACAGCGCGGAGGTGTGGGAGGGCGGGGAACTGGTCGGCGGGGTGTTCGGGATCGCCTCCGGGGCGGTGCTCAGCCTGGACTCGATGTTCCACCGCCGCCCGGACGCCGCCCGGGTCGCGGTCGCCGACCTCGCCGCCCGCTTCGCCGCCGCCGGGGGCCGGCTGCTGGACGCCCAGTGGGACTCCCCGCACGTGCGCTCGCTCGGCGCCGCCCCGCAGCCCAGGGCCCGCTACCTCGCGGCGCTCGCCGAGGACGCCGGGCCGGTCGGGCCGCTGGACACCGCCCGCCTCCCGGCCGCCCGGCTGGCCCCCGAGCGGCCACGCGGGCCGCGCCCGCACGGCCACCCGCGCGCCCACCGGCACCCGTACCGCAACGCGCGCCGCGTCTGACGCGCCCGGGGCCCCGGGCCGGGGAACGCCGCCGGGGCGGTGCTCGGTCGAGCGCCGCCCGTGTGCCCTCACCTCTGCCTTCCGGACTCGCCCACCGGCACTCGTACCGCGACGCCCACCCGTGCCCGGGGCCGGGGAACGCCGCCGGGGCGGTGCTCGGTCGAGCGCCGCCCGTGTACCCTCACCCCTGCCCTCCCGACCCGCCCACCGGCACCCGTACCGCGACGCCCACCCGCGCCCGGGGCCCGGGCCGGGAACGCCGCCGGGGCGGTGCTCGGTCGAGCGCCGCCCCGGGGGTCGTGGGTGGGGGTGTCAGTTGTAGTTGTTGTAGATGGTGTAGACGTTGTCGGGGCGTCCGGCGTAGGCGTTGTTGAGGGTGAACTGGTGGTTGCCGGGGCGGAAGATGCCGTAGGAGGTGCGGCCGGTGCCGGACCAGTCGCCGACGACGGGGAGGTCGCCCTGCATGCCGTAGGTGACGGTGGAGTAGCTGCCGTCGTCGTGGCGGAAGATGAAGAGGTTGGACTCCCAGGGGTTGGCGGCGGGGCGGAAGACGCCGAACTGGGAGTGGTGGACGCCGTCCCAGTCGCCGACTATGGGGACGTCGCCGGGGTTGCCGAAGTGGAGCGGGGTGTAGCTGCCGTCGTCGTGGCGGATCCAGAGGGTGGCGGTGCTGGGTCGGTAGACGGCGACCTGGTCGTGGCCGTTGCGGTCCCAGGAGCCGACGGCGGGCAGGTCGCCAGGGTTGCCGAACGGCACGTGCGAGATGGAGCCGTCACGGCGGCTCAGGTCGAAGGCTGCGGTGCTGGGGCGGTAGATGGCGTGCTGGCACTGGCAGGTGTAGTCCCAGTTGCCGACCACCGGGATGTCGCCCGGGTTGCCGAAGCCCCAGCTGCTGTTGAGCCGTGAGTCGGACTTGTTGTAGGACAGGGCCCAGGTGCCGTTGTCGAAGAGGCCGTTGTGGCTGGTCGGGCCGCCGAAGTAGCCGGTGAACGGAACCCCGGCCTGCGGGCCGGCGACGCCGGCCGTCTTGGTCTGGCTCGCGGTGCGGCCGTGGTTGTCGACGACGGTCGAGGTGATCGTGTAGCTGCCGCCGACGCCGTACTCGTGGCTGATGCTCGGATTGGCGTTGGGGCCCTCGCTGACGGTCGGCGCGGTGCCGTCGCCGAAGTCGACGACGTGCCTGACGATCGGCCAGGGGCTGACGCTCTGGGCGTTCAGCGTGATCTGGGCGCGGGAGCGGTCACCGGCGCTCCACCAGAACTGCGTCCAGGGCTGCGCGACCGGGTTGAGGAGCACCGTGGCGGTGGCCTTGCGGACCCCGCCGGCCTGGCCGGTGGCGGTGAGCGTCGCGGTGTAGCTTCCGGCGGCGGGGTAGTCGTGGTCGACGAACCGCTGTCCGGGGGTGACCACGAGGGGCGTACTGCCGTCACCGAAGTCCAGCGTGGCGGTGCCCGGTGCCCAGCTCGCGGTGTAGTCGACGGTGAACCGCGCGTTGAGCGGGTGGTTCTCCTGGGAGTACGGGAGGCCGCTCAGGGAGGCGCGCAGCGAGTCCTGCAGCTCAAGGGCACCGCGGTCCCGGTAGCCGCTGGGGCCGGTGTTGGCGATGCCCGGGTGGTCGGCCGGCTCCCTGTCGAAGAGGTCGGTGGCCGGCACGCCGGGTGCGGTCGGGTCGGCCGCGTCCGTCAGGCCCTCGGCGGCCACGGGCTCGTAGTCGTAGTCGTCGCCGAAACCGGGATCGACGGCGTTGTCGTGCGCGCCCTGGCCGGTGGCCCGGAACGCCTCGGGGGTGGCGTAGGAGGTGCCGCCCCAGGAGTAGGAGGCCGAGGCCTGGCCCGGTCCGACGACCGTGTTGTAGTCGGCCTTGGTTCCCTGGACCGAGTCGGCCGACACCACCAGCGGGACGGCGGTGGTGGGCGTGCTGCCGCAGCGGGGGGCGGGGCGCTTGGTGAGGATGTTGTTCTCGACCACCGCTCCGGCGGAGTTCCCGGCGAGCTCCAGGTCGTTGCCGCAGTTTGCGGCGATGGTGTTGCCCACGACGACCGTGCCGGGGGCGTCGGTGACCAGCACACCGCGGCCGGGGCCGTCGGTGACGATACTGGTGGTGACGACGGCGCCGGTCACCCCGGCGTCGATCGAGACGCCCGCGACGGGCGGGGAGAAGACCCGGACACGGCTGACCGTGACGTTGGAGCTGGTCCCGGTGACCCGGACGTTCGCGGTCGCCCCGGGGTCGGCGACGGCCCCACCGCCGCTCACGTAGGCGCGGTCCAGGACGATCCGGGTGGAGTCCTTGACGAGCACGGCCTCCTGCGGGGCCCCGAGGCTCAGGCCGGACACGGTGACGTCGTGGACACCGTCCAGCACGAAGGCGTGGACGCCGGTCGAGCCCTCGCCCGCGGCGTTCACCGTCGTGTTCGGCGCGCCGTAGGTGGTGTCGCCCTGGAAGACGATCGGCTTGCCCGGCTGGCCGGAGCGCTTGACCGTGACCTGGCCGGTGAACCGGCGCTTCGCCGGGAGGCGGACGGTCTGGCCGGGTTCGACCACGTCGGCGGCGGCCTGGATGGTGCAGAACGGCTGCGCCTGGGTGCCGGTGCCCTTGTCGGAGCAGGTGGTGGCGCGCTGGTCGACGTAGAGCACGGTGCTCTCGGCGTGGGCGGTGAACGGAAGCACGGTCGTGGCGACCGCGGAGCCGGCTATCGCGACGGCGAGGCCGACACGACGGGAGAGTGGCATGGGTGGGATCCCCCTGGAGTGACACGGTGTGAGGCCGACGCCGAGAAGTGAACTGGCACGCCGACAGCAGCCCTTCGCAGACGGACCGTCGGCGCGAGCGGCACAAGTATCCACGAGCCCTTCACGCGTGCTCAACCGGGTATCCCCCGAGGCCGCCGGGGCGGCGCTCGGTTCGAGCGCCGCCCCGGGGCTGTGAGTGGGTGGGGGTGTCAGTTGTAGTTGTTGTAGATGGTGTAGACGTTGTCGGCGCGGCCCGCGTAGCTGTTGTTCAGGGTGAACTGGTGGTTGGCGGGGCGGAAGATGCCGTAGGAGGTGCGGCCGGTGCCGGACCAGTCGCCGACGACGGGCAGGTCACCCTGGTTTCCGTAGGTGACGGTGGAGTAGCTGCCGTCGTCGTGGCGGAAGATGAAGAGGTTGGGCTCCCAGGGGTTGGCGGCGGGGCGGAAGACGCCGAACTGCGAGTGGTGGACGCCGTCCCAGTCGCCGACGATGGGGACGTCGCCGGGGTTGCCGAAGTGGAGCGGGGTGTAGCTGCCGTCGTCGTGGCGGACCCAGAACTCCGCGGTGCTGGGCCGGTAGATGCCGACCTGGTCGTGTCCGTTGCGGTCCCAGGAGCCGACCGCGGGGAGGTCGCCGGGGTTGCCGAAGGGGACGTGGGAGATGGATCCGTCGGTGCGGCTGAGGTCGAAGGCTGCCGTGCTGGGGCGGTAGATGGCGTGCTGGCACTGGCAGGTGTAGTCCCAGTTGCCGACCACGGGGATGTCACCGGGGTTGCCGAAGCCCCAGACGCTGTTGGGCCGCCAGTCCGTCTTGTGGTAGGACAGGGCCCAGGTGCCGTTGTCGAAGAGGCCGTTGTGGCTGGTCGGGCCGCCGAAGTAGCCGGTGAACGGCACGCCGGCCTGCGGGCCGGGAACGCCGGCGGTCTGGGTCTGGCTCGCGGTGCGGCCGTGGTTGTCGACGACGGTCGAGGTGATGGTGTAGCTGCCGCCGACGCCGTACTCGTGGGTGATGCTCGCGGTGCTGCTCGGGCCCTCGCTGACCGCGGGTGCGGTGCCGTCGCCGAAGTCGACGATGTGCCGGGCGATCGGCCAGGGGCTGACGCTCGCAGGGCGCACTGTGATCTGGGCCCGGGACTGGTCGTCCCGGCTCCACCAGAACTGCGTCCGGATCTCCGGGACCGGGGCGATGGTCACCTGGGCGGTGTCCGTGCGGGACGGGCCGGTCAGGCTGGTGCCGGTGAGCGTCGCGGTGTAGCTGCCGGGGGCGGGGTAGTCATGGTCGATGAACTGATGTCCGGGCTCGATCGTGAGGGACGGGCTGCCGTCTCCGAAGTCCAGCTTGGCACTGCCGGGCGTCCAGCCCGCGGAGTAGTCGACGGTGAACTGCGCGTTGAGCGGGCGGCCCTCCTGGGAGTACGGGACGCCTCTCACGGAGACGCGCATCCAGTCCTGGAGTTCGACAGCGCCGCGGTCCCGGTAGCCGGTGGGGGCGGTGTTGGCGATGTTCGGGTGGTCGACCGGCTCGTTGCCGAGGAGGTCGGTGTCCAGCAGGCCGGGCGCGGTCGGGTCGGCGGCGTCGGTGAGGCCCTCGGCGGCGATGGGGGTGTAGCCGTTGGCCAACCGGGGGGCGACGGCGTTGTCGTGCGCGCCCTGGCCGGTGGCCCGGAACTCCCCGGGGGTGGCGTAGGAGGTGCCGCCCCAGGAGTATGAGGCCGAGGCCTGGCTCAGCGGGACGACCGTGTTGTAGTCGACCTTGGTGCCCTGGACCGAGCCGGCCGACACCACCAGCGGGACTGCGGTGGCGTTCGTGGGGCAGCCGTGCTGCTTGGTCAGGATGTTGTTCTCGACGGTCGCTCCGGCGGAGTTCCCGGCGAGTTCCAGGTCGGCCCCGTCGCAGTTGTGGTTGAAGGTGTTGCCCACGATGACCGTGCCGGGGGCGTCGGTCACCAGCAGGCCTCGGCCGTCGGTGCCGGCGATGTAGTTGGTGGTGACGACGGCGCCGGTCACCCCGGCGTCGATCGCGACGCCCGCGACCGGCGACGCGCCGATCCGGCTGCGGCTGACCGTGACGTTCGCGCTGGTCCCGGTGACCCGGATGTTCGGGCTTTCCTGCGGGGCGGTACTGCTCTGGCCGCCGGTGATGCTGGTGCGGTCCACAGAGATCCGCGTGGAGTCCTTGACGAGCACGGCCTCCTGCGGTGCGTTGAGGTTCAGGCCGGAGACGGTGACGTCGTGGACGCCGTCGAGCACGAAGGCATGGGCGTCGGCCGAACCCTGGCCCTCGGCGTTCACAAATGTGTTCGGCCAACTGATGGTGATGCCGCCCCGGAAGACGATCGGCTTGCCCGGCTGGCCGGAGCGCTTGACCGTGACCTGGCCGAAGAAGTAGCGGTTCGGCACGATGTCGACGGTCTGGCCGGGCTCGACCACGTCGGCGGCGGCCTGGATGGTGCAGAACGGCTGCGCCTGGGTGCCCGTGCCCTTGTCGGAGCAGTTGGCGGCGTTGTCCACGTAGAGCACGGTGCTCTCCGCGTGGGCGGTGAACGGCAGCACGGTCGAGGCGACCGCGGAGCCGGCTATCGCGACGGCGAGGCCGACACGACGGGAGAGTGGCATGGCTGGGATCCCCCTGAAATGACACGGTGTGAGTCCGGCGCCGCCAGAACTGGCACGCCGACAGAAGCGCTTCGCAGACGGACCGCCCGGGAGAGCGGCACAAGTATCCACGAGCCCTTCACGCTTCCTCAACGGGGTATCCGTTTGAGCGGTCCGGAGACCTGCGGAGCCGTATCGCCGCAGCCCAGGTGATGACGCGGGGGCGGTGCTCGGTTGAGCACCGCCCCCGCGTTATGGACGGGTGTCAGCCGATGTTGTTGTAGATGGTGTAGACGTTGTCGGGGCGGCCCGCGTAGGCGTTGTTCAGGGTGAACTGGTGGTTGCCGGGGCGGAAGATGCCGTAGGAGGTGCGGCCGGTGCCGGACCAGTCGCCGACGACGGGGAGGTCGCCCTGGTTTCCGTAGGTGACGGTGGAGTAGCTGCCGTCGTCGTGGCGGAAGATGAAGAGGTTCGGCTCCCAAGGGTTGGCGGCGGGGCGGAAGACGCCGAACTGGGAGTGGTGGACGCCGTCCCAGTCGCCGACGATGGGGACGTCGCCGGGGTTGCCGAAGTGCAGTGAGCTGTAGCTGCCGTCGTCGTGGCGGACCCAGAACTCTGCGGTGCTGGGTCGGTAGACGGCGACCTGGTCGTGTCCGTTGCGGTCCCAGGATCCGACGGCGGGCAGGTCGCCGGGGTTGCCGAACGGCACGTGCGAGATGGAGCCGTCACGGCGGCTCAGGTCGAAGGCTGCGGTGCTGGGGCGGTAGATGGCGTGCTGGCACTGGCAGGTGTAGTCCCAGTTGCCGACGACGGGGATGTCGCCCGGGTTGCCGAAGCCCCAGCTGCTGTTGAGCCGCGAGTCGGACTTGTTGTAGGAGAGCGCCCAGGTGCCGTTGTCGTACAGGCCGTTGTGGCTGGTCGGGCCGCCGAAGTAGCCGGTGAACGGCACGCCGGCCTGCGGACCGGCGACGCCGACGGTCTGCGAGTAGCTCGCGTTGCGGCCGTGGTCGTCGATCACGGTCTCGGTGATGGTGTAGCTGCCGCCGACCCCGTACTCGTGCGTGATGCTCGGGTTGGCGTTGGAGCCCTCGCTGACCGTGGGCGCGGTGCCGTCGCCGAAGTCGACGACGTGCCGGACGATCGGCCAGGGGCTGACGCTCTGGGCGTTCAGCGTGATCTGGGCGCGGGAGCGGTCACTGGAGCTCCACCAGAACTGCGTCCTCGGCTGCGCGACCGGATTGAGGTACACGCCGGCGGTGGCCTTGTGGACCCCACTGGCCTGGCTGGTGACGGTGAGCGTCGCGGTGTAGAACCCGGCGGCGGGGTAGTCGTGGTCGATGACCCGGTCCCCGGACGCGATCGTGAGGGGCGTGCTGCCGTCCCCGAAGTCCAGCTTGGCGCTCTCGCGCCCCCAACCCGGGTAGTAGTTGACGGTGAACCGCGTGTTGAGCGGGTGGTTCTCCTGGGAGTACGCGACGCCGCCCAGGTAGATGGCCAGCGGGTCCTGGAGCTCGATGGCGCCGCGGTCCCGGTAGCCGCTGGGGGCGGTGTTGGCGATGCTCGGGTGGTCGGCCGGCTCCTTGCCGTAGAAGTCGGTGGACAGCATGCCGAGCGCGTCCGGGTCGGCCGCGTCGGTGAGGCCCTCGGTGGCGACCGGCCTGTCGCTATTGTCGAACCTGAGGTCGGCGGCGTTGTCGTGCGCGCCCTGGCCGGTGGCCCGGAACCCCTCCGGTGTGGCGTAGGCGGTCCCGCCCCAGGAGTAGGAAGTCATGCTCCTGGCCAACGGTACGACGGTGTTGTAGTCGGCCTTGGTGCCCTGGACCGAGTCGGCCGACACCGCCAGCGGAACCGTGCTGGGGACCAGGACGCCGCACCCGCGCGGAGCGGGGTCCTTGGACAGGATGTTGTTCTCGACCGTCGCTCGGGCGGAGTTCCCGGCGAGTTCCAGGTCGTTCCCGCAGTTGCGGGCGATGGTGTTGCTCACCACGACGGTGCCGGGGGCGTCGGTGACGAGCACACCGCGGCCGGTGCCGTCGGCGATGATGTTGGTGGTGACGACGGCGCCGGTCACCCCGGCGTCGATCGCGACGCCCGCGACGGGCGGTGCGTAGACCCGGTTGCGGCTGACCGTGACGTTGGCGCTGGTCCCGGTGACCCGGATGTTCGCGGTCGCCCCCGGGCCGGTGGCGGTCCCGTCGGCGTTCACGTGGGTGCGGTCGAGGGCGATCCGGGTGGAGTCCTTGACGAGCACGGCCTCCTGCGGAGCCTCGATGGACATGTCGGAGACGGTGACGTCGTGGACGCCGTCCAGCACGAAGGCGTGGACGGCGGTCGAGCCCTGGCCCGAGGCGTCGACCGTCGTGTTCGGCGAACCGTAGGTGGTGTCGCCCTGGAAGACGATCGGCTTGCCAGGCTGACCGGAGCGCTTGACCGTGACCTGGCCGGTGAAGGTGCGGAACGCCGCGAGGCGGACGGTCTGGCCGGGTTCGGCCATGTCGGCCGCGGCCTGGACGGTGCAGAACGGCAGGGTCTGGGCCCCGGTGCCCTTGTCGTCGCACTTGACGGCGTTGTCCACGTAGAGCACGGTGCTCTCCGCGTGGGCGGTGAACGGCAGCACGGTCGAGGCGACCGCGGAGCCGGCGATCGCGACGGCGAGGCCGACACGACGGGAGAGTGGCATGGGTGGTTTCCCCCTGGAGTGACACGGTGTGAGGTCGGCGCCGTCCGAACTGGCACGCCGACAGCAGCCCTTCGCAGACGGACCGCCCGGAGGAGCGGCACAAGTATCCACGAGCCCTTTACGCGTCCTCAACAGGGCATCCCCGGAAGGGAGCCGGAGCGGTTTCGGGCGCTCCCGGGCCGGGAACGCCGCCGGGGCGGTGCTCGGTCGAGCGCCGCCCCGGGGGTCGTGGGTGGGTGTCAGCCGATGTTGTTGTAGATGGTGTAGACGTTGTCGGCGCGCCCGGCGTAGGAGTTGTCCAGGGTGAACTGGTGATTGCCGGGGCGGAAGATGCCGTAGGAGGTGCGGCCGGTGCCGGACCAGTCACCGACCACCGGCAGGTCGCCCGGCATGCCGTAGGTGACGGTGGAGTAGCTGCCGTCGTCGTGGCGGAAGATGAAGAGGTTCGGCTCCCAGGGGTTGGCGGCGGGGCGGAAGACGCCGAACTGGGAGTGGTGGACGCCGTCCCAGTCGCCGACGATGGGGACGTCTCCGGGGTTGCCGAAGTGGAGCGGGGTGTAGCTGCCGTCGTCGTGGCGGACCCAGAACTCCGCGGTGCTGGGCCGGTAGATGCCGACCTGGTCGTGTCCGTTGCGGTCCCAGGAGCCGACCGCGGGGAGGTCGCCGGGGTTGCCGAAGGGGACGTGGGAGATGGATCCGTCGGTGCGGCTGAGGTCAAAAGCGGCGGTGCTGGGGCGGTAGATGGCGTGCTGGCACTGGCAGGTGTAGTCCCAGTTGCCGACCACCGGGATGTCGCCCGGGTTGCCGAAGTACCAGGTGGTGCCGGGCTGCGAGTCGGTCTTGTTGTAGGAGAGCGTCCACAGACCGTTGTCGAAGACGCCGTTGTGGCTGCTGGGGCCGCCGAAGTAGCCGGTGAACGGCACACCGGCCTGCGGGCCGGGGACCCCGACCGTCTTGGTCTGGCTCGCGGTGCGGCCGTGCTTGTCGACGACGGTCTCGGTGATGGTGTAGCTGCCGCCGACGCCGTACTCGTGGGTGAGGCTCAGGTTCGCGCCGTGGCCCTCACTGACCGCGGGTGCGGTGCCGTCGCCGAAGTCGACGACGTGCCGGACGATCGGGAAGGGGCTGGTGCCCTGGGCCGTCACAGTGATCCGGGCGCGGGAGCGGTCGTCGAGCTTCCACGAGAACTGCGCCGTGAGGTCCGGGACCGGTTCGACGGTCACCTGGGCGGTGGACGTGCGGGACGGGCCGGTCAGGCTGGTGCCGGTGAGCGTCGCGGTGTAGGTGCCGAATGCGGGGTAGTCGTGGTTGACGACCTGGGAGCCGGGCTCGAGGACGACGGGCGCGCTGCCGTCCCCGAAGTCCAGCGTGGCGGTGCCCGGCGTCCAGCTCGCGGCGTAGGTGAGCAGGAACTGCGCGTTGAGCGGGTGGCCGTCCATGGCCCACGGGGAGCCGTTCACGTGGACCCCCAGCGGGTCCTGCACCTCGATGGCGCCGCGGTCCCGGTAGCCGCTGGGGGCGGTGTTGGCGATACCCGGGTGGTCGGCCGGCTCCTTCTCGAAGAAGTCGGTGGCCAGCGTGCCGAACGCGTTCGGGTCGGCCGCGTCGGTGAGGCCCTCGGCGGCGACCGGCCGGTAGTAGTCGTCGAACCGGGGGACGACGGCGTTTTCGTGCGCGCCCTGACCGGTGCCCCGGAACTCCCCGGGGGTGGCGTAGGAGATGTCGCCCCAGGAGTAGGAGGCCGAGGTCTCGCTCAGCGGCACGACCGTGTTGTAGTCGACCGTGGTGCCCTGGATCGAGCCGGCCGAGGCCACCAGCGGGGCCGCCGTGGAGGGCGTGCTGCCGCAGCGGGGGGCGGGGAGCTTGGCCAGGATGTTGTTCTCGACCACCGTCCCGGCGGAGTTCCCGGCGAGTTCCAGGTCCGCCCCGCAGTTGCGGGCGAAGGTGTTGCCCACCACGATCGTGCGGGGGGCGTCGGTGACGAGCACACCCCGGCCGGCGCCGTCGGCGATGACGTTGGTGGTGACGACGGCGCCGGTCACCCCGGCGTCGATCGCGACGCCCGCGACGGGCGGGGAGAAGACCCGGTTACGGCTGACCGTGACGTTGGTGCTGGTCCCGGTGACCCGGATGTTCGCGGTCGCCGGGCCGGCGCCGTTGCGGCCGCCGCGCACCTCGGTGCGGTCCAGGGCGATCCGGGTGGAGTCCTTGACGAGCACGGCTTCCTGCGGAGCCTCGAGGCTCAGGCCGGACACGGTGACGTCGTGGACGCCGTCCAGCACGAAGGCGTGGGCCGACGAGCTCACATTCGCTGTCGGTATGCCGTCGGAGACGGTGCTCTTGAAGACGATCGGCTTGCCCGGCTCGCCCGAGCGCTTGACCGTGACCTGGCCGCTGTAGGAGCGGTACGGCGCGATGTCGACGGTCTGGCCGGGTTCGGCCACGTCGGCGGCGGCCTGGATGGTGCAGAACGGCTGGGCCTGGGTGCCGGTGCCCTCGTCGGAGCACTTGGCCTGGTTGTCCACGTGGAGCACGGTGCTCTCGGCGTGGGCGGTGAAGGGCAGCACGGTCGAGGCGACCGCGGAGCCGGCGATCGCGACGGCGAGGCCGACACGACGGGAGAGTGGCACGGTTGGGACCCCCCTGGAATGACGCGGTGTGAGGTCGGCGCCGTCCGAACTGGCACGCCGACAGCAGCCCTTCGCAGACGGACCGTCCGGGAGAGCGGCACAAGTATCCACGAGTCCTTCACACATCCTCAACGGGGTATCCCTCCAAGGGGGTCGGGCTTTTTCGGACGGCCCGCGGGCGGGGGACGGTGGTGGACATGCCGCCGGGGCGGCGCTCGGTCGAGCGCCGCCCCGGGGGTCGTGGGTGGGTGTCAGCCGATGTTGTTGTAGATGGTGTAGACGTTGTCGGGGCGTCCGGCGTAGGCGTTGTTCAGGGTGAACTGGTGGTTGCCGGGGCGGAAGATGCCGTAGGAGGTGCGGCCGGTGCCGGACCAGTCACCGACCACCGGCAGGTCGCCCTGCATGCCGTAGGTGACGGTGGAGTAGCTGCCGTCGTCGTGGCGGAAGATGAAGAGGTTGGGCTCCCAGGGGTTGGCGGCGGGGCGGAAGACGCCGAACTGCGAGTGGTGGACGCCGTCCCAGTCGCCGACGATGGGGACGTCCCCGGGGTTGCCGAAGTGGAGCGGGGTGTAGCTGCCGTCGTCGTGGCGGATCCAGAGGGTGGCGGTGCTGGGTCGGTAGACGGCGACCTGGTCGTGTCCGTTGCGGTCCCAGGAGCCGACCGCGGGCAGGTCACCCGGGTTGCCGAACGGGACGTGGGAGATGGATCCGTCGGTGCGGCTGAGGTCGAAGGCTGCCGTGCTGGGCCGGTAGATGGCGTGCTGGCACTGGCAGGTGTAGTCCCAGTTGCCCACCACCGGGATGTCACCGGGGTTGCCGAAGCCCCAGATGTAGCCGGGCCGGGAGTCGGACTTGTTGTAGGAGAGCGTCCAAACACCGTTGTCGAAGAGGCCGTTGTGGCTGGTCGGGCCGCCGAAGTAGCCGGTGAACGGCACGCCGGCCTGCGGGCCGGAGACCTCGACCGGCAGGGTGCTGCTCGCGGTGCGGCCGTGGTCGTCGGTCACCGTCTCGGTGACGGTGTACGTGCCGCCGACGCCGTACTCGTGGCTGACGCTCGCGGTCCTGCTCGGGCCCTCGCTGACCGTGGGCGCGGTGCCGTCGCCGAAGTCGACGACGTACCGGGCGATCGGCCAGGGGCTGGTGCTCTCGGCGTTCACCGTGATCCGGGCGCGGGAGCGGTCGTCGAGCTTCCACGAGAACTGCGTCCTGAGCTCGAGGACCGGGGCGATGGTCACCTGGGCGGTGGACGTGCGGGACGGGCCGGTCAGGCTGGTGCCGGTGAGCGTCGCGGTGTAGGTGCCGACTGCGGGGTAGTCGTGGTCGACGATCTGGTCGGACTCGATCGTGAGGGGTGCGCTGCCGTCCCCGAAGTCCAGCGTGGCGGTACCCGGCGTCCAGCTCCGCACGTAGTCGACCTTGAACCGCGCGTTGAGCGGGTGGCCTATCAGGTCGAACGGGAAGCCCCACAGGGAGACCAGGAGCGGGTCCTGCACCTCGATGGCGCCGCGGTCCCGGTAACCGGTGGGGGCGGTGTTGGCGACATTCGGATGGTCGGTCGGCGCCTCGCCGAAGAAGTCGGTGGCCGGCATGCCGGGCACGTCCGGGTCGGCCGCATCCGTCAGGCCCTCGGCGGCGACGGTGTTGTAGTCGTCGACGAACCCGGGGCCGACGGCGTTGTCGTGCGCGCCCTGGCCGGTGGCCCGGAACGCCTGGGGGGTGGCGTAGGCGGTGCCGCCCCAGGAGTAGGAGGTCGAGGCCTGGCTCAGCGGGACGACGGTGTTGTAGTCGGCCTTGGTGCCCTGGACCGAGTCGGCCGAAACCACCAGCGGAACCGCGGTGGAGGCCGTGCTGCAGCGGTCGGCCTGCTTGAACAGGACGTTGTTCTCGACCACCGCTGCGGCGGAGTTCCCGGCGAGTTCCAGGTCGTTCCCGCAGTTGCGGGCGATGGTGTTGCTCACCACGACGGTGCCGGGGGCGTCGGTGACGAGGACACCGCGGCCGGTGCCGTCGGCGATGATGTTGGTGGTGACGACGGCGCCGGTCACTCCGGCGTCGATGGCCACGCCCGCGACGGGCGGTGCGTAGACCCGGTTGCGGCTGACCGTGACGTCGGAGCTGCTCCCGGTGACCCGGATGTTCGCGGTCGTTCCCCCGTTGGCGGCGGAGGTGGCATCGTTCACGTGGGTGCGGTCCAGGACGATCCGCGTGGAGTCCTTGACGAGCACGGCCTCCTGCGGGGCGTAGAGCCTCAGGCTGGACACGGTGACGTCGTGGACGCCGTCCAGCACGAACGCGTGGACGGCGGTCGAGCCCTGGCCGGAGGCCAGCACACTCGGAGTCCGCGCATCGATGGGGAAACTGCCCCGGAAGACGATCGGCTTGCCCGGCTGACCGGAGCGCTTGACCGTGACCTGGCCGGTGTAAGAGCGGTCCGGCGCGATGTCGACGGTCTGGCCGGGCTCGACCACGTCGGCGGCGGCCTGGATGGTGCAGAACGGCTGCGCCTGGGTGCCGGTGCCCTTGTCGGAGCATGTGGTGGCGCGGTTGTCCACGTGGAGCACGGTGCGTTCCGCCTGGGCGGTGAACGGCAGCACGGTCGTGGCGACCGCGGAGCCGGCTATCGCGACGGCGAGGCCGGCACGACGGGAGAGTGGCATGGCTGGGGTCCCCCTGGAATGACACGGTGTGAGGTCGGGGCCGTCCGAACTGGCACGCCGACAGCAGCCCTTCGCAGACGGACAGTCCGCGCGAGCGGCACAAGTATCCACGAGCCCTTCACGCCTCCTCAACGGGGTATCCCCTCCGAGAGCGCAGCAGCGGTTTCGGACGCCCCCCGGGCGGGGACGGTGGCGGACATGCTGTCCGTGGTGGTGGCCCCGTGGGGCGGAGAACCGGTGTTCGAGCGGAACGGGGACGAGCCGCACGACGCCGCGAGCACGATGAAGGTGGCCGTGCTGGCCGCGCTGCACCGGGCCGGGGCCGACCCCGGGGAGCCGGTGCCGGTGGTGAACGGCTTCGCCTCGCGGGCGGGCGGGCGGTTCACCAACGATCCGGACTGGGACAGCGATCCGGTGCCCTGGACGCTGCTCGGCGCCACCGTGCCGCTGGGGCTGCTCACCGAGCGGATGATCACCCACTCCTCCAACCTCGCCACCAACCTCTGCCTGGCCCGGGCCGGCCACGGGGCCGTCGCCGAGGTGTGGCGGCGCGCCGGGGCCACCCGCAGCGCCAGCCCGCGCGGGATCGAGGACTACCCGGCGCGCGAGGCCGGCCTGCACAACCGGGTGACCGCGCGCGACCTGGTCCGGCTGCTGCAGTCCCTGGACGGTGAACCGGAGTTGCTCGCGCTGCTGGAGCGCAACGCCTTCCGGGTCGACCTCGCGGCCGGGCTGCCGCCGGGGACCAGGGTCGCCTTCAAGAACGGCTGGTTCCCCGGCGTGCGGCACTGCGTCGGCCTGGTGCAGCCGGACGACTGCCCGCCGTACCTGCTGGCCGTCTGCTACACCGGCCCGCTCGCCTCGGGCGCCGACGGGGCCGGGGCCGACCCGGCCGCCCGTCTGGTGGCCCGGGTCTCGGCGGCGGTCTGGGCGCGGCGGCACGCGATCACCCGGGCCGGTGGCGGGCCAGTTCCTCCAGACCGGTCAGGGCCGGCTCGTTGAGCAGGTTGATCCGTACGTAGCCGGGGTGGCCGGGGAGTTCGAAGTACCGGCCGTCCAGGGCGAGCAGGCGCTCCGGCGGGGCGGTGGGGCGGGCGAACAGGAAGTAGCCGGTGTCGATCGGCGCCTGGGCGGCCAGCGCGCCGGCGGCGGTGAGGCGCTGGTGGTTGGCGCGGACGTGGTCCAGCAGGCGGTGGTTGCCCTCGATCAGCATGAGGTCGGCGGCCCGGTGGGCGAACAGCCGGTCGGCCAGGGTGACGTCGCCGTGCAGGTTGAGGTGCAGCTCGGCGAACGGCTCCCGCAGCGGCTGCGGGACCAGCAGGTGGGCGCAGCGGTAGCCGTGGATGGACAGGTACTTGGTGGGGCAGACCATCCGCAGCGTGAGGTCGGCGGGCAGCGCGGCGGAGTCCTCGCGGCGCCCGCCGTCCCAGCGCATGTACTGGAAGGTGCCGTCGACGAACACCAGGGAGCCGGTGGCGCGCTGCCACTCGGCGAGCTGCTTCAGCACCAGCTTGGGCACCCGCCGGCCGGTGTACCAGACCGGGTCGGTGAGCAGCAGGACGGTCCGCTCCTCGGGCAGGCGCAGCTCGAACCCGGGCTGGTGGGCGTGCGCCTCGGCGACCGGGACCGGCTCGATGCCGAACTGCCGGAAGAAGTAGGCGAACTTGTAGTAGACCGGCGGCAGGTAGTGGATCCGGGTGCGGCCGGTGGTGCGCAGCCAGGTGCAGAAGGTGCCGAGCAGCGCGCTGGCGCCGCCGGCCGGCACCACCTGGTCGGGGGAGCACGGCTCGGCGTCGTAACTCTCGTGCAGGCGGGCGATCTTGGCGCGCAGCGCGGTGTCCTCGTCGAGCGCCGAGTAGCGGCCGACGTCGCCGAGCCGGTACGGCGGGGTGTGCGCGAGGTCGCCGAGGTAGTCGGCCACGAAGGGGTGGCCGCCGTTGTAGTCGGAGACGAACAGCCGCCCGTCGGGTCGCTGCCGGGCCCGTTCCACGGCTTCGTGCAGGTCGAGCATGCGGAACAACGACGGCGTCATCCGTCACCCCTCGGGCGGCTGGCCACTTTGTCGGACGGGCGTCAAGTCTGTCCGGGGCCCGGCGCGGACACAAGTCCGCACCGGGCCGGGGTGGTTCGCGTGCGAGGGGGCCGGGCGGGTCAGTAGGGCTTGACGAGCACGTGCGCCGCGCCCGGGATGCCGACCTTGAGCAGTTCGTCCTCCTCCGGGGTGGTCGGCGTGCCGGTCTCCTGCTTGAGGACCGCCCGGGACAGCGCCTGCACCCACAGGGCGCGCGGCCGGCGGCGCTCCTCCCAGGCCGCCAGCGCGGCGGGCACCGTTTCGGCGGCGTCCAGGCTCTGCGCGAGCACCAGGGCGTCCTCGACGGCCATCGCGGCGCCCTGCGCCAGGTGCGGGGTGGAGGCGTGCGCGGCGTCGCCGGCGAGCACCACCCGGCCGACGTACCACGGCTCCTCGACGGTGACCTGAGAGATCCGCGAGTACACCACCGCCGCCGGGTCGGTGACCTGGGCCAGTGCCTCGGCGATCGGCCCGCCGAAGCCGGCCAGGCGCTCGCGCAGCTGCTCGTGGGCGCGCTCCGGGTCCGGGCGGAAGTCCTCGGCCTCGGCGAACACCGAGCCCAGGTACATCAGGTCGTCGCTGATCGGGGTCAGCAGCGCCTTGGCCGCGAGGTTGCCGGTGGACATCACCACGCCCTGCACCTCGGGCGAACGCGGCAGGGTGACCCGCCAGTTGGCGAAGCCGGTGTACTCGGGCGCGTACTTCTCGCCGTAGAGCCGCTTGCGCAGCGGCGAGCCGATGCCGTCGAAGCCGACCACCAGGTCGTAGCGGGCGCTGCTGCCGTCGGACAGGGTGACCGCCACCTCCTCGCCCTCGTCGGTGAGTTCGGCGATCGTGGTGCCGAAGCGCAGGGTCGCGCCGGCGGCGGTGGCGGCCTCGCCCAGCACCCGGGCCAGCGCGGGGCGGGGGATGCCGTTGTTGGACGGCGCGTCGCCCATCCGGGGCTGCGGGATCTTCGCGAGGACGCCGCCGGCCGGGTCGCAGATGGTGAGCACCTCCCACGCGAAGCCGACCGTCAGGCACTGCTCCAGCACGCCGATCTCGCGCATCACGTGCAGCGCGTTGGAGGGCTGGATGATGCCGACGCCGAGCGCCTCCAGGGCGTCGCGCAGCTCGACGACGTCGACCCGGTGGCCGCGGCCGGCGAGGGCGGTGGCGGCGGTCAGGCCGCCGATGCCGGCGCCGTGGACGAGGACGCGCAGGGGTGGGGTCATGATGGCGGTACTCCAAGGGGAGGAAGAAGGGGTAGGGCGTTCAGCGGACCGGGGGGCCGGCCGACAGCTCCATCAGGTGGTCGACCAGCGCGAGCAGCAGGTCCCGTCCGAAGGTCCGCACCCGCACGTCGCCGACCAGCATCGGCACCTGCGGGTCGAGGTCCAGCGCGGCCCGGACCTCCGCCACGCTGCGGGTGTTCTCGCCGTGGAAGCAGTTGATCGCCACCACGAACGGGATGCCCCGGCTCTCGAAGAAGTCGATCGAGGCGAAGCTGCTGTCCAGGCGGCGGGTGTCGGCGATCACGACGCCGCCGAGCGCGCCGTTCACCAGGTCGTTCCACATGAACCAGAAGCGCTCCTGGCCGGGCGTGCCGAACAGGTAGACCACCAGCTCCGGGCTGACCGTGATCCGCCCGAAGTCCAGGGCGACGGTGGTGGTCTCCTTGTTGTCCACGCCGGACAGGTCGTCGATGCCCTCGCTGGCGCGGGTCAGGTACTCCTCGGTGCGCAGCGGAGCGACCTCGCTGACCGAGCCGACCAGGGTGGTCTTGCCGACCCCGAAGCCGCCGGCGATGAGGATCTTCACGGCCGAGGGGGCGGCGGGGGCGGCGGCGGAGCCGGTGGAGGAGAGGGACGAGGGGGACGAGGGGGAGGAGGGGAGAGGTGCGGGTCGTGCCATGGTTCAGAGCCTCCGGAGTCCTTCGCGTACGGCCGTCAGCAGCCCGAGGTCCAGGCCGCCGTCCCCCGAGGCCCGGGCCACCGAGATCGGCGCCCGGGCCCGCAGCAACCCCTGGGCGATGAGGTCGCCCAGGAGGATCTTGGTCACCGAGACCGGCAGGTTGAGCCCGGCCGCCACCTCGGCGACGGCGGCCGGCCGGCGGCACCGCTCCAGGATCAGGCGGTGCTCCGGCTGCAACCCGCGGGTGCCGGACGACCGGGCGGCCAGCACCGGGTCCGCGAGCTCCTCCACCGTGGTCAGCAGCGTGATCAGGGTGAGGTGGTCGTGCTCGGGCGCCGTCCGGCCGCGGGTGATGGTGTACGGGCGCACCATCGTGCCCGCGCCGTAGTCGTCGTCCTCGTCCTCGTCGGGCAGCTCGCTCCAGTGCGGCCTCACCGCGTGCTCACCCCCGGTTCCTGGAGGCGAAGGCGTCGAACTCGCTGCGGACCGGCGTGCTGAGCTTCTGGCCGACCTGCTGGACGAGCTGGTGCATGGCCACCGACATCACCTCGGCGTCCACCTCCTGGTCGGCGACCACCGCCAGGTGGGTGCCCTGGGCGGCGGCGATGACGAACAGCCAGAGCTCGGCCAGCTCGATGATCACCTGGTGCACCGGTCCGCCGTCGAAGAGCTGGCCGATGCCCCGGGCGAGGCTCTGCTGGCCGGTGGCGACGGCCGCCAGGCGCTCGGCGTCGGCGCGGTCGATCGAGCGCGAGTGGCTGACGACCAGGCCGTCGTCGGAGAGCAGCACGGCGCTTCTCGTCCCGGGCACCGTGTCGACGAGTCCGTCCAGCAGCCAGTCGAGGTCCTGGTGGGTGGCGATGGTGCGGTTCATGACTGCTCTTCCGTCCTCGTGGTTCGGGGGTCCGCGGCCGGGAGGGCCCAGGGGGAGGGACCCGGCGCGGGAGTCGGGTGGCCGGTGACGGCCGTGGGGACGGCCGGGCCGGGCGGCAGGCCGCGGTGCGCCGCGGCGTGCTCCGCGGCGGTGCGGTCGGGGCCGGCGGGGCCGGTGGGGTCGGTGGCGGCCGTGGGCTCGGCGCCGTCGAGGCCGCGGGCGGCCCGGGACTGGCGCTGGAAGGCGCCGACCGTGGCGCCCGAGCGGCGCGGCGCGCGCTGGAACGGGCCCGCGGCGGCCGGGTCGGCGCCGCCGCGTTCGGCGCGGGGGCCCGGGGCGGCGGGACGTCGCGCAGCTCGGCGGCCAGGCTGGCCTGGCGGACCCGCTGCGGCAGCGGGGGCAGGGACGCCGACGGCGCGGGCGCGCCGTCCTCGCGGCGCCGCTCGGCCAGCCGGTAGTGGTCGGCCGGCCGGTACTGCTCGTCGGCGTACGGGGCCTCGGCGGGCGTCACCGTCGCGTAGGCGATGTCCGGGTAGGCGGGGTCGTCGTAGCCGGTCGGCGGGCCGACCGGGCCGGGCTGCCCGGGCTGCGCGGGCACGCCGGGCGCCGGGGCGCCGTACGGGGCGCCGGTGCCGGGTCCGCCGACGTAGCCGGTGCCGTAGGCGCCGGCGGGCGAGCCGTGCTCGACCGGCCGCCCCTGCTCGGAGAGCGGGTACAGGTAGCCGTCGGTGTCCCGGTGCGCGAAGCCGCCCTCGAAGCCGTCCCCGAAGTCGCTGTCGAATCCGCCGCCGGCCGGGGCGCCGAGCACCTCGTCGTCCGAGGGCGGCACGTACTCGACGTGGGCGAAGGCCTGGGCCTGCGCCGGGTGGGCGCCGGGGGTGAACCAGTCGCCGCCCGCCGGGTCCGGGTCGGGCCCGGGGGCCTCCAGGGCCGCGCGCTCCTCCGCCTCGTCCACCGCGACGACCGGCGAGGACGCCGGGGCGGCCGCGGCCGAGGGCATCTCGGTCACCGAGGCGAGGGGCGCGGTCTCCTCGCGCTGCTCGGGACGCTGGCGCCGGGCGAGCGGGATCGGGGTGACCGCCGCGTCGTCCGACAGCCCGGTGTCCCCGTCCAGCACGTACTCGCCGGGGACGAGCACGACCACCCTGGTCCCGCCGAAGGCCGACGGGCGGAACTCGATCTGCAGGCCGATCGCGGCCGCCAGCCGGCCCACCACGTGGAAGCCGAGGCGGATGTCGTCGCCGCGCGCGAGCATGTCGGTGCGCGGCGGGTCGTCGGCGAGCGCGGCGGCCATCAGCGCGTTGGCTGCGTCGTACTGCTCCAGGTCCATGCCCAGACCGCGGTCCTCGATCTCGATCGCGAGCCCGCGCCCGACGACGGCTGCCCGCACGTCGACCGGCGTGGGCGGCTTCGAGAAGCTCGCCGCGTTCTCCATCAGCTCGGCGACCACGTGGGCGACCGGTCCGACCGCCCGCTCGGAGAGCCACGGGTGGCCCTCGACGTCCAGCACGATCCGGCGGTACTCCTGCACCTCGCCCTGCGCCGAGCGCAGCACGTCCAGCAGCGGCACCGGCTTGCGCCACTTCCGCTGCGGCTGGCCGCCGGCCATGATGACCAGGTTCTCCTCGTAGCGGCGCAGGCGGGCGGTCAGGTGGTCGAGGTCGAACAGGCCCTCCAGGACCTCCGGGTCCTCGTGCCGGCGCTCCAGGGCGTCCAGCTTGCGCAGCTGCTGGCCGATCAGCAGCTGGGTGCGGCGGGCGATCCGCTGGAGCAGCCGCTCGAAGCCGCGGTGCTGCTCGGCCTGGCGCACGGCGGTCTCCAGCGCGGAGGTGCGGGCCAGGTTCATCGCCTGGCCGAGCTCGGCCAGCTCGTCGCCGCCGCGGGCGCGAGTCCCGGCGGTGATCGCCCGGCTCTGCGCCTCGACGTCGACCTGCTCGCCGCGGGCGAGGCGCTCGACCACCTCGGGCAGGGTGCGCTCCAGCTCCTGCGCCTGGTCGTGCAGCTCCTTGATCCGGCGGCGCAGCGAGCGCGTCAGCCGCCAGCTGGCGAGGACCACCGCGATCACCGCGAGCAGGCCGACCACCGCGGTCAGCGCGACCCGGGTGAGCAGCGAGAGGAACGAGTCCTTGCCGACCTCGACCACGCCCGCGGTGCGGGTCTCGAGGACCTTCACCAGCTGCGGGTTGACCTGGTCGAGGGCCTGGCGCCACTGGTCCTGCAACTGCGGGAGCCGGACGGTGCCGGCCGCGTCGGCGGCGGCCGGGCGGGTGAGCGCCTGCTCCACGGCGGCCTTGGACTGCCAGGCGGGGCCGGTCAGCAGCTCCGACCAGGCGCCCCGCTCGTCCTCCGGGACGTAGGGGACGACCTGGACGGTGAACAGGTGGTCCTGGGTGCCGATCGCCTGCTGGACGAGCTGGTAGTCCGAGGCGCTGAGCTTGCCGGACGGCCAGCCGCGGGCCAGGATCGCGTCCTCGCGGGCCAGCATCTCCTTCGCCCAGAAGGCGTTGACCAGGGTCTTGGAGATCCAGGTGACCTCGCCGGTGTCGACGTGGCTGAGCGCGGTGAACAGCCGCAGGTCCACGGCGATCAGGTCGGTGTAGTACGTGTAGACGCCCTGCTGGTCGGCGGAGCCCTTGTCGACGGCGGCCCGCTGGTCGCCCAGCTTGTCCATCGCGCGCCGGGCCTCGGCGACGGCCGTGAGCACCTCGGCGGGCGCGCTGTCGGCGGTCTCCCGGGAGAGGACCTGGAACTTCTGCACGGCCTCGTCGGTGAGCTGGCGCTGGCGCTTCAGCTGGTCGGTGACGGCGGCGGTGCCGGGCCGGGCGAGCGCCTCGGCACTGAGCCGGCGCTCCTCCTGGAGGTTGTAGTAGACGATGTTGGACGGCTGTCCCGCCTTCTGCGCCAGCAGGCCCTGGTCCGCCAGGCGCTGGAAGTCGAAGAAGGTCACACCGCTGGTGACCGCCCACAGGACGGCCAGGGCGATGCTGGGGACGAGGGCGAGGACGAGCAGTGCCGTCCGCAGCGACAGGCGCGGACGACGCCTGCGGGGGGCCTTCGGCGTCGGGGGCCGCCGATTCGCACGCGCGCGCAGAGCTGACTCCTTGGGGCTGGCGGCCGGCCCGGTGAGGGCTGCACCGACCGGGGCACGGGCTTTATGACGAGGCGATACTAGTCATACGGTGTGTTAGCAGTGAAAGCGCGTTCGATCTTCGGGCGGTGTGGACACACATCCTTGACATCGCCGAAGCACGGGATTCACGGCCCCACCAGGGCTCCGCCCGGCTCCACCGGGTCCCTGCCCGGGCCGCCCCGCTCCGGACGGGCGCCCGGTCCGCGCCCGCTCGCGCCGCACCGGGCGGCAAGTCCCGATGGGTGGAACGAGGTTGTCCAGGCCGACGGTTCACGGCTACGGTACCCGGCATCATGCAGACGTGGAGCCTTCTTCTCGGTGGCCGCCGCGGGGCCTGACAGACCGGCACCCCGCTACGGGGTCGCCGTGCTGCCGGTCGTCCTCCCCTCGCCACCGAACCAGGGAAGGACGCCGCACCCCGTGCGCTCCACCGAATCCGCACAGAACGTCAAACCCTTCGCCACCGTGCCGCCCCCCGCCGTCGGGCGGGCGGACGCCGCTCCCGTGGTGCGGCAGGATGGGGCGATGACCGACGACACGTCCCTGCCCAGCCGCAGCCGGGCGGTGGCCGACGCCCTCGCCGAGGCCGGCCTGCCCGGGGAGATCCGGGTCCTGCCCGACTCCGCCCGCACCGCCGCCGAGGCGGCCGCCGCCCTCGGCTGCGAGGTCGGCGCCATCGCCAGCAGCCTGGTCTTCGTCTGCGACGGCGCTCCCCTGCTCGTCATGACCAGCGGCGCCCACCGCGTCGACACCGCGTACCTCGCCCGCGTCCTGGGCACCGGCCCGATCACCCGGGCGAGCGCCGCCCAGGTCCGCGAGGCCACCGGCCAGGCCATCGGCGGGGTCGCCCCCGTCGGCCACCCGGCCCCGCTGCGCACCGTCGTCGACACCGACCTCGCCGGTCACGACCTGCTGTGGGCCGCCGCCGGGCACCCGCACACCGTCGTGCCGATGACGTACGAGGAGCTGCTGAAGCTGACCGGCGGTACGCCGTCGGCGGTGACGGCGCCCGGGGCGTAGGGGGCGGGGCGGGTGCTCCCGGCCTCCGGCGGTCGGGGGCCGGGGCGGGGCGGTCGGGGGCCGGGGCGCTCAGGAGCGGTGGCGGGTGGCACGGGCGACCACGAGGAGGAACAGGCCGCAGGCCGTGACCGCCAGCCAGCCCGGGCGGGAGGCGGCGGCCAGGCCGGCTGCGCCCGCTCCGGCGCCGGCCCCGGCTCCGGCTCCGGCTTCCGCGCCCGCTGCCGCGACCAGGCCGCCGGCCAGGGCGATGCCGACGGCCGAGCCGAGCTGGCGGGCCGTCGAGGTGATCGCCCCGGCCACGCCGGCGCGGTCCGCCGGCAGGCCGCCCACGGCGGTGTTGGTGATCGGCGCGTTGGCGAAGCCGAAGCCGGTGCCGAGCAGGAGGTTGGCGGCCAGCAGCAGCGGCACGTCCGCCGCCCCGCCACCGGCCGGGAAGGTGCGCAGCAGCAGGAGCACCCCGCCCGCCGCCGTGAACCAGGCGGCGAGCAGCAGCGGCCGGCGCGGTCCGCCCCTGCTCACCAGCACCCCCGACAGCGGCGCGCACACCGTCGCCCCCAGCGCCATCGGCAGCGTGGCCAGCCCGGCGGCCGTCGGCGTCCAGCCGCGCGTGTGCTGCAACTGGAACGTGGTGAGCAGCAGACTCACCGTCAGCGCGACGAACACCGCCACCGCGCCCAGGACGGCCGTGCCGAACACCGGCCGCCGGAACAGCGCGAGGTCCATCAGCGGCTCGGCCCGGTGGCGCTCGGCGCGCACGAACCCGGCCGTGGCCGCCGCCGCCACCGCGTACCCGGCGAGCGCCCACGGCGAGGCCCAGCCCAGCCGCGGCCCCTCGATCAGCACGGCCACCGTCGCGGACACGGCCGCGGTGAGCAGGAGCTGGCCCGGCAGGTCGAGCCGGCGGGCGCGCGGCGCGCGGGACTCGGGCACGAACAGCACGCTCAGCACCACGGCCGCCACCACCACCGGCACGTTCACCCAGAACACCGACCGCCAGCCGAACGCCGTGACCAGCGCCCCGCCGGTCACCGGCCCGGCCGCCATGCTCAGCCCGAACACCGACGCCCACACGCCGATCGCCCGGGCCCGCTCCCGGGGGTCGGGCATCGCGTTCACCACGATCGCCAGCGCCACCGGGCTGAGCATCGACGCGCCCACGCCCTGGACGGCGCGCGCCGCGACCAGCGCGCCCGTCGAGGGCGCGAGCGCGCAGCCGAGGGAGGCGAGGCCGAACAGCAGCAGGCCGCACTGGAAGACCCGGCGGCGCCCGAAACGGTCGGCGAGCGCGCCGGCCGTGATCAGCAGGCTGGCGAGGACGACGGTGTAGGCGTCCACGATCCACTCCAGGTCGCGGGTGCCCACCCCGAGGCCGCGCCCGATCGCGGGCAGGCCGACGTTGACGATCGTGGTGTCCAGGCCGACCAGGAACAGGCTCAGCGCGCAGACGGCGAGCACGGTCCGGCGCCGGCGGGCGGTGAGGAGGGGAGGTGGTGGTGCTGCGGCCGTGGTGGTGGTCATGAGGTGGGCAGCCTTCCGGTCGGATCGTCGTAACGGCGCGCCCATGCTGAGGCCGGGGGAGGGCCGCGGCGCAGCGTTCTTGCTAAAACCGCAAAGAGGCGGCCCCGGGTCCGGGGCAGAATCGCCCCCATGGACGCCGACCCCACCACGACCGACGACGTCACGCGGACCATCGCCGCCATCGGACCCCGGCTGCGCGCACTGCGCCTCGGCCGCGGCCTCACCCTGGACGCCCTCGCCGCCGCCACCGGCATCTCCGTGAGCACCCTCTCCCGCCTGGAGACCGGCCACCGCCGCCCCACCCTCGACCTGCTCATCCCGCTCGCCCGCGCCCACCGCGTCGCCCTGGACCACCTGATCGCCGCCCCCGCCACCGGCGACCCCCGCGTCCACCTCCGGCCCCACCGGCGCGACGTGGGCAGCGTCCTCGTCCCGCTCACCCAGTACCCGGGCCGGGTGCGGGTCTTCAAACAGGTCCTCGCCCCGCGCGAACCCGGACTCGTCAGCCACGCCGGCTACGAGTGGCTCTACGTCCTCGCCGGCGAGCTGCGGCTCCTCGTCGGCGACCGCGCGTTCACCCTCCACCCGGGCGAGGCCGCCGAGTTCGACACCGCCGAACCCCACTGGTTCGGCCCGGCCGGCTCCGAGGTCGTGGAGATCCTCCACCTCCACGGCCCCCACGGCGACCAGGCCGTGCTGCGCACCGGCACCGCCCCCGGGTAGGACCGGCCTCCCGTGCGGGGTTCAGCGGACGGCCCGGCCGGTGGACCGGCGGGCGGGATGGTGGGCGGGGCGGTGGGCGAGGGCCGGGGAGACGGCTTCGAGGGCGCCGGTGAAGGAGCCCTCGCCCAGGACACCCGGGGCGGCGACCTGGACGCCGACGAGGTGGACGCCGTCGCCGTGCCATGGGCCCGTCCTCCATCCGTCCTCCGTCCGTCCTTCACCGGTCGTCCGTGTCCGGCCGGCCCGGATCGGCCCCGCTGCGGCCGCTGTCGGGAGGGAGACGGCGCGCAGCGCCCGGATGTGAGGGCCCGTCGCGCGCGCGGGGGAGCGGCGCCGCCCGCGCGTAGGGGGCGGCCGGGGCGGCGCGCGTCCGGCGGGAAGGCGCCGGGCGGGTTCCCGTCAAGTCGGCGCGGGGGCCTTCCCGCAGGTCGGCGCAGGTGCGGGGCGGTGGGGGCGGCGCGGACGGCGAGGAGCGGGGGCGGTGGGAGTGGCCGGTTTCCGGCGCTCCGATGGTGCGCGTACCGAACAACGGCCCGCCGCTGTCGGCCGCCGCTGCTACACCAAAGGCTGCTACACCGAAGGCTGTTGCGGGGAAGGCTGTCGCGAAGAAGGAGGCAGGCATGGCAGGTGGCGGCGAGTGGGTGCGGGTGCGCGCCCACCTACGGCGCAAACCCGGCTCGGGCGGTGGCGGCGGCGGGGGCGGCGGTGCCGGGCGGCGGACCAGCGGATGGGTGATCGCCGGGGCGGTCGCGGTCTTCTATCTCTACGGGCACTTCGTCGGCTACCGCGACGACGCCGCCGCGCCGCCGTCCCCCGCGCCCGCCGCCACGGCGGCGCCGACGTCCGTGGACCGGGCCGACGCGGGCCCGGCCGAAGCGGAGGCGCCCTGATGGCGGCCCGCTTCCGCAAGCCGCGCGGCCCGGTCGAACGGCTCGCCGCGGCGCTCGTCGCCGCGGCGGTCGCCGTCGCGGTGCTCGGCATCACCCAGGCGCTGCTGCGGTCCTGGGTGTTCCTCGCGGCGGTCGCGCTGCTCACGCTCGCGGGCGCCGTGTGCGGCCCGATGCTGGAGCGCACCCGCACCGAGCGGCTGGCCGGCCTGCGCCTCAGCCTCGCCGAGGTGGACGCGATGGGCGACCAGGACTTCGAGTACGCGCTGCGCGACCTGCTGGTCCGCGACGGCTGGACGGCGGACCAGGTCGGCCGGCAGGGCGACCAGGCCGCCGATGTGATCGGCCACCACCCCCGGCACGGCCGGATCGTCCTCCAGGCCAAGCACACCACCGTCGGCGTCAAGGTCGGCGTGCAGGTGATGTACCAGGTCAAGGGGACCGCCGGCCCGGTGCACGGCGCCGACGTCGCCGTGGTCGTCACCAACGGCGGCCTCACCCGCGACGCGATGGCCTGGGGCGACCAGTACGGGGTCCACTGGGTCGACCGGGACCGCCTGGAGAGCTGGGCCGCCGCCGGCCGGCCGCTGCACCACCTGCTGCCGCTGCCGCGCCGACCGCTCGGGTAGCGGCGCTCTCGCTCCGGCCCGCCCGGTCGGCGGCCGCGGCGCGCCCGCCCGCCGGTTCCCGGGACGCCGCGTTGCCGCAACCGGGACGGCCTGGTTCGATCGTCCGCATGGACCAGGACGCCAACCCCGAGATCGCCGCCACGCTGCGCCAGATCGGCCCCCGGCTGCGCCGGCTGCGCGAGCGCAAGGGCCTGTCGCTGGCCGACCTCGGCCAGGCCACCGGCATCTCCAAGAGCACGCTGTCCCGGCTGGAGTCCGAGCAGCGCAAGCCCAGCCTGGAACTCCTGCTGCCGATCGCCGCCGCCCTCGCCGTCCCGCTGGACGAGATCGTCGCCGCCCCGCGCGTCGAGGACCCGCGCGTCCACCAGCACCCGGGGCGGGCCGACGGGCGGACCTTCGTCCCGCTCTCCCGCCACCGCACCGAGCCCCGGGCGTTCAAGATCACCATCCCGGCGGCCCAGCAGACCCCCTCGCTCGCCACCCACGCCGGCCACGAATGGCTCTACGTGCTCTCCGGCCGGCTGCGGCTGCTGCTCGGCGAGCACGACGTCGTCCTCGCCCCCGGCGAGGCGGCCGAGTTCGACTGCCAGAACCCGCACTGGTTCGGCTCCACCGGCGCGGGGGACGTCGAAGTCCTCAGCCTCTTCGGCAAGCAGGGCGAACGCCTCCACCTGCGCGCCCGCACCCGCCCGAAGGAGGGGAGGGAGGCGAGGGAGGTGTGAGCGAGCCGCCGCGCCGCCGCTGCTGGGCGATCCGAGTGGCGAGTCGCAGCGGTCCTCGCCGTCAGGAGGCGGCGTGGAGGGGGGTCGGGAGCGGGGTGGGGAGGCCGGCGCGGTGGGCGAGGGCGGCGGCCTCGCCGCGGGAGGCGACGTCGAGTTTGGCCAGGATGTTGGCGACGTGGAACTTCACCGTGGACTCGCTGATGTGCAGCGCGTGGGCGATCTCGCGGTTGCGGCGGCCCCGGGCGAGCTGGTCCAGGACCTCCAACTCCCGTGGGTGCAGGCCCTCCAGCGGGTCGGCCGAGGTCCCGGTGCAGGCCTCGGGGGCGTGCAGGGGAAGGTCGACGGTCACCGTGGTGCCCCAGCCCGGGACGGCGTCGACGGTCAGGCGGCCCGCCAGGGCGGCGATCCGGTCGGGGGTGCGGTGGACGGCCAGCGCGTCGGCGGTCAGCAGGCCCGGGCCGTCGTCCCGGACGACCGCGCGCAGGCCGTTGTCGACGAACTGCCACCGCACGTGCAGTCGGCCCAGGCCGTCCTGCTCCAGCATGGCGAGCACGGTGGAGCGGACCGCGGCGCGGGCGGTGTGCGCGGTGTCGGCGGGGACCGAGCGGTCGCCCTCGGCCGGGGCCAGCAGGTCCAGCCGGACCGGGCTGTGTCGTAGCAACGGCCGTACCTCGTCGGCGAGTCGGGCGAACGCGGTGGCGGCCGGCTCCTCGCTGAGCTCCCGGTCGAGGTCGGCGGCGCCGCGCAGGTCCAACAGCGCGGTGACGGCCAGGTCGGTGGCGTTGCGCCGGGCGGTGGCGTCGTCCAGGGCGGCCGAGCGCAGCGGCGCGAGGATCGCGGAGAGGGCGGAGGCGTGGGCGCCGCCGAGTTCGGCGATGGTGCGCGCCCGCGCGCTCGCCGAGGCGCGCGAGGCGGCGGCGTGCGTCGGTGCGGCGTCGACGGCCCGGTGGTGGGAGTGCGTGGTCAGCAGCTCCCACAGTTGCTGCAGCACCCGCAGCGGCCGCTCGGGCAGCGGTGCCGGGGGAAGGCCGGCCCCGGCCCCGGATCCCGCCCGGACCAGGACCAGCAGCGCGCCGTTGCTGCCGGCCGGAGCCGCCGCCACGGCGACCGCCGGGCGCGGGCGCCCGCCGAGCACCGCCTCGCCCTGCCAGGGGCGACCGGGCGTCACCTCCTCGCCGAGCCGGGCCAGTTCCGCGCCGGTGATCCGCGCCGACAGCTCCTCGGGGCCGGAGACGCTCGCGGGGGAGTGCGTGCAGATCCCGCTCAGCTGGGCCAGCGCGAGGTGCGGGACGAGCCCGGCGAGCACCTCGGAGATCTTCGGCATCAGCCTCGTCCTGGGCGTGCGCAGCACCTCGGCGGTGAGGGCCAGCGCACCCTCGGGGTCCTCCCAGGACCACCCGCCGGGACCCGCCGCCCCGTCGTCGCCGTATCCGTCCCCGCCGCGCGGCTGCTCCGTCATGCCGACCAGCGTAGTTCGCGCCCGCTCCCCGCCGGCCTGGCCGAAGGGACAGGTGGAACCCTCCGAACGACGGGGCCGGCGGGAGGGCCGCCCGCACCAGGCTGGAGACGTCACCGGGACTCGGGCGACCACCCGGTCTCCCGAGTCCCCTGCAGCGAACGAACGGTGGGCCTTCCCATGAGCAACCCTTCCGGCACCCGCACCCTTCCGACCAAGGCGATCGGCTTCGCCGAGCACGGCGGCGTGGACGTCCTGCGGCCGATCGGGATCGAGCTGCCCGCGCCCGGCCCCGGCCAGGTGCGGATCGCCGTGCGCGCCGTCGGCGTCAACCCGCTCGACCACAAGGTGCGCTCCGGCGCGCTGACCGCGCTGTTCCCGGTCACCTTTCCCGCCGTCGTCGGGTACGAGGTGGCGGGCGTGGTGGAGTCGGTCGGCGAGGGCGTCACCGAGTGGCGGACCGGCGACGAGGTGCTCGGCGCGGTGCACGGCGGCGGCTACGCGGAGCACGTGCTGGCGGAGGCGGGCCGGCTGGTCCGCAAGCCGGCGGCGCTCGGCTGGGCGCAGGCCGCGGCGATCCCGGTGGCGGCCGAGACCTCGTGGCGCTCCCTCGACCTGCTGGGCGCGGAGTCCGGCCACACCCTGCTGGTGCACGGCGCGGCCGGCGGCGTCGGCACCGTGCTGCTGCAGTTCGCCCGGGCCCGGGGGATCCGGGTGATCGGCACCGCGAGCGAGGCCAACCACGCGTTCCTGCGCGAGCTGGGCGCCGTCCCGGTGGCGTACGGGGAGGGGCTGGCCGAGCGGGTCCGGGCCGCCGCGCCCGGGGGTGTGGACCGGGTGCTGGACGCGGCCGGGACGGGCGTGCTGGCGCTGTCGGTCGAGCTGGCGGGCGGCGCGGAGCGTGTGCTGACCATCGCCGACTGGCAGGGCGCCGAGCAGCACGGGGTGCGCTTCACCGGCGGCGAGGCGACCGCCACCTACGACCGTCCGGCGCTGAACGGTGCGCTCGGCCTGTTCGCGGCGGGCGCCCTGGCCCTGCCGCTGCACCGGGTGCGGCCGCTGGCGGAGGCGGCCGAGGCACAGGCCGAGAGCGCGCGCGGCCACCTGCGGGGGAAGATCGTCCTGATGGTGAGCTAAGTCCGGATTGGTCTGATTTTCACTCGTTTGGAATAATCCGACGCTCGGAATCCCCGTGAGCACGGGGATCAGCCGGTCGGCCGACCTGCGCTCGCCCCTTGCGAGTGCAGTGGGCCGGCCGGGAGCGACGGGCGGCGCCAGGCCGTCCGCGCGGACGAGGTCAGGAGGACCCGGATGGACAGGCGCGCGGTGGTCGGCGAATTCCTCGGAACGCTGTTGTTGGTACTGCTGGCGGTGGGCGCGGCGGTGCTGGCCGGGGAGGCCATCGGCTCGGTGGGCATCGCGCTCGCGTTCGGCCTCGTGCTGCTCGCCCTCGCGTACGCGATCGGGCCGATCTCGGGCTGCCACGTGAACCCGGCGGTGACGCTCGGGTTCCTGCTGGCCCGCCGGATCGACGGCCGCACGGCCGTGTCGTACTGGGTCGCGCAGGTGCTCGGCGGCATCGCGGGCGCGGCGCTGGTGCTGCTGCTCGCCAAGCAGGTCCCCGGCCTGGAGACCCACGGCAAGCTCGGCACCAATGGCTGGGGCGAGCGCTCCGCGGTCCACATCAACGCCGGCGGCGCCTTCCTGACCGAGGTCGTGCTGACCTTCCTGCTGGTCTACGTGGTCCTCGCGGTCACCCACCGGCTCGCCGCCACCGGCTTCGACGGGCTGCCGATCGGCATGGCCCTGGTGGTCGTGCACCTGGTCGGCATCCCGCTCACCGGCACCTCGGTGAACCCGGCGCGCAGCCTCGGCCCGGCCCTGTTCGCGGGCGGCCCGGCGCTCTCGCAGCTGTGGCTGTTCCTCCTCGCGCCCCTGGTCGGCGGCGCGCTGGCGGCCGGTGTGCACCTGCTCACCCACCCGCAGCCCAACCTCCCCGCCGCCGAGGCCCTCGCCACGGACGCCCGCGCGGCGGCGTAGCGGGCCTTTGGCGCCGCGGTCTTCACCGGGCGAAACCGAGCCGTTACAGTTCGGTGCCATGGAGGATCTGAAGACCGCGGCGGCCCCGGGGAACGGTGGGCGGCTGGCCGGGAAGTCCTGTGTGGTCACCGGAGCCGCGAACGGGATCGGCCGCGCCGTCGCCGAACTCTTCGCCCGCGAGGGGGCGTCGGTGGTGGCCACCGACCTCGACGGCGACGGCCTGCGGCGGCTGGCGGAACAGCTGCCGCAGGCCGTCAGCACGGTGGTCGGCGACGTCTCGCGGGACGAGGACGCCCGTCGGATGATCGCCGCCGCCGTCGAACGGCACGGCCGGCTGGACGTCCTGGTGGCCAACGCGGGGGTGATCCCGCTGATGGAGATCACCGAGGCGGGCGCCGAGGACTGGGACCACGTGATGGCCGTCGACGGGCGGGGGATGTTCCTCACCTGCAAGTACGCCATCGAGGCGATGGCCGGCCCCGGTGGGGCGATCGTCTGCGTCTCCTCCATCTCCGGTGTCGCCGGGCAGCGCGGCCAGGCCGTGTACGGCCCCGCCAAGTTCGTCGCCTCCGGCCTCGCCAAGCACCTCGCCGTGGAGTGGGCCGACCGGGGCATCCGGGTCAACGCCGTCGCCCCCGGCACCATCACCACCGAGCGGGTCGCCCGCCTGCGGGACGAGCCCGGCGGACCCGAGTACCTCGCCGCCATCGAGCAGCTCCACCCGATGCGCCGCCTCGGCTCCCCCGGGGAAGTGGCCGCCGCCGTCCTCTTCCTGGCGTCCGACGAGGCGTCGTTCATCACCGGCGCCGTCCTCCCGGTGGACGGCGGCTACCTCGCCCAGTGACCGTCGGCGGCCCGGTGCCGCGGGCCGGTCGGCCTGCCTGCCCGGGGGCGGGCGGGGTGATCACCGTGCCGCGTGCGGCGCCGTTCCCGGCTCGCCGGGCTCCCCGGAGAAGCCGACCTCGCCCCGGTGCAGGACGTGCACGGCGGCCGCCCCGGCCAGCGTCGCCGGGAGGGTCTGCGCGGTCAGCACCGTGGTCCGGCCGGTGGTGGCGGCCGAGGACAGCAGGTGCGCGTGCAGCCGGGCGGCGGCGGCCGGGGCCAGCCCCCGGTCCGGTTCGTCGAGCAGGAGCAGCCTCGGTGCGGCGGTCAGCGCCCGTGCCACGGCGACGAGTTGCTGCTGACCGCCGGAGAGGGTCCCGGCCCGCCGGGGGAGCAGCGCGGCGAGTTCGGGGAACAGCTCCAGCGCCTCGTGGGCGGGGCCGCCCCGGGGGCGCGCGCCGAGGGCGAGGTGCTCGGCGACGGTGAGCGAGGGGAACACGGCCCGCTCCGCCGGCACCAGGGCGAGCCCGAGCCGCACCCGCTGGTGCACGCCGAGCGCGGTGACGTCCCGCCCCCGCCACACCACCCGCCCGCCGGTCGGTCGCACCAGCCCGGCCAGCGCGTGCAGCACGCTCGTGCGCCCGGACCCGTTCCGGCCGAGCAGCACCGTCACCCGCCCGGAGGGCACGGCCAGGTCCACGCCGTGCAGCGCCTCCAGCGGGCCGTACCGCACCCGCACGGCCAGCAGGGCGACTTCGACGGGCACGGGGCCTCCTCAAAGGGTCGAGCGCGGGTTGAGGGTTGGAAGTTGGAAATCTGTCATCTGTTATCTGTCATCTGAAATCTGTCAGCTGTCAGTCGTCACCCGTTCCGTCACCGGCCCCAGGCGCGGATCACCCGGGGGTCGGCCAGCACCGCCGCCGTTGGGCCGGCGGCGACCATCCGGCCGTCGGCCATCGCGTAGACGGTGTCGGCGAGTTCGGACACCAGGTCCGGGTCGTGCTCGACCAGCAGCAGGGCCATGCCGTCGTCGGCCAGGCCGCGCAGGACGGTGAGCAGTCGGGCGGTCTGCGCGGTGTCCAGGCCCGCCGCCGGCTCGTCCAGCAGCAGCACCCGCGGCTCGCCGGCCAGCGCCCGCGCCAGTTCGAGCAGCCGCAGCACGCCCGTCGGCTGCCCGCCGGCCGGCTCCGCCGCCACCGCCCCCAGACCGAACACGGCGAGCGCGCGCGCCGTCCGGTCGTCCGCCGCGCCGGACCGCTGTTCGGCGCCGACCCGCACGTTGTCCGCCACCGACAGGGTCGGGAACACGGCGATCTGCTGGAAGGTGCGGGCCAGCCCGAGCCGCACCCGCTCGTGCACCGGGAGCCGGGTGACGTCCCGGCCGCCGAGCAGCACCCGGCCCGCATCCGGGCGGGCGGTCCCGGCCAGGCAGTCGAACAGCGTGCTCTTGCCCGCGCCGTTCGGCCCGATCAGCGCCGTCACCCGCCCCGGCGCCGCGACCAGGTCCACCCCCGCCACCGCCTCGATCCCGCCGTAGCGCCGCACCACTGCGCGTGCCGTCAGCCGGGCGGCGAGCGGGCCGGTCGGCGCGGTGACGCGGCGGAGCCCGGTCACGGTCCGGCCTCCCCGGACGTCCCGGACACCCCGGCCTCCCCGGACACCTCGCCACCGGCCGTCCGGCGGGCGGCGATCAGCGCGCGCACCCGCCGGCCCGCCGGGGTGAGCCGACCGGCGGGCACGGTCGGGGGCGGTACCGGCGGCACGGGTGCTGAAGCCCGCGCCGCCCGGCTCGCGGCGAGCGCGGCCAGGCCGCCCGGGAGCCGGCCGATGGCGGCCGCCAGCACACCGACCGCGACCGCCGACACCCCCGCCACCGTGCCCGCGTCCAGACCGATGAGCAGGGCCGCCGCCAGCACCGCCGCGAGCGCGCTGTCGGCGCCCGCGACCACCACGGCCGCGAACCAGAGCAGACCGCGCACCGGGTCGAACGCGGCCGCGTCGAAGGCGCGCCCGGCCATGCCCATCAGCCCGCCGCCGAGCGCCGCCAGCGCCGCGCCCACCACGAAGGCGAACAGCTTGAGGCCCGGCACGTTCACCCCCGCCGCGGCCGCCCCCGGCTCGTGGTCGCGCATCGCGCTCAGCGCCCGGCCGGTGCGGCCGCCGTGCAGGGCCCGCACGGCGGCCGCGCCCAGGCCGAGCAGGACCAGCTCGGCGAGGTAGAAGGCGCGGTCGCCGGCCAGGAACGCGGGCCGGTCCAGGACCAGCCCGGTGGTGGCGTACGGCTGCTGGAAGACGAACCGGCTCAGCGTCGTCCCGACCGCGAAGGTCACCAGCGCCAGGGCCAGACCGCGCCGCCGGATCGCCGGCCAGCCGGTGAGCAGGCCGAGCGGCGCGGTGGCGAGCACGGCGAACAGCAGCGCGGGCGCGGCCGGTAGGGCGGGCAGACCGGGAATCCGCCCGGACATCAGCAGCGCCGTCCCGAGCGCCCCCAGCCCCGCGTACCCGGCCTGGCCGAGCGAGATCTGCCCGCCGTAGCCGGTCACCACCACGATCGACAGCAGCACCAGCGCCAGCGCCGGCACCAGCAGCGCGCCGCGCAGGTCGTTGCCGCGGAAGCCGAGCGGCAGCAGGAGCAGCACCAGGCAGACCGCCCGCGCCGCCCGGCCGCTCCCGCCGCCCCGGGCCCGCACGACGGGTCGGACGTCCGCCCGCCCCCGCCCGTCGGTGAGCCGGGGACCGGCCAGCAGCGCGGCGGCCAGCAGCGCCACCACGAACAGGTTCGCCTGCACCGCCTGCACCAGCGGCAGCAGCTGCCCGGCGGGCCGGAACCGGGTCAGCTCCGCCTGCAGAACGCCCAGCCCGAGCCCGGTCACCACCGCGACCGGGATGCTCCGCAGCCGGGCCGCCACCGCGACGGCCATCGTCTCCATGACCAGCAGCGGCAGCCCGTACGGGTCGAGCAGCAGGTACGGCGCGAGCGCGACCCCGACCAGCCCGGCGGTGAACGAGCCGAACGCCCACCCGGCCGCCGACACCCGGTCGGCGTCCACCCCGGCCAGCTCGGCGAGCCGCCGGTCGTCCACCACCGCCCGCACCCGCAGGCCGAACGGCGTGAACCGGGTCGTCGCCCCGACCAGCACGGCGAGCACGAGGATCGCGGCCAGCTGCGCCACCGTGTCCGGGCGCAGCGTGTGCCCGCCCGGCAGGGTGATCGGCGCCCCGCCGAGCGGGGACGGCGCACCGCCCACCGGGGCTGCGCCCCACACCAGCACCACCACGCCGATGAGCAGCACGAACACGCCCACCCCGGCCACCGTCGTCTCGGCCGGTCCGGCTCCGCGCCGTTGCAGCGGCCGGTACACCAGCACGTCCAGCAGCACCCCGAGGGCGGGCGCCACCAGCAGCAGGCAGCACGCCACGGCCGGCCAGAGGGGCCAGTGCCGCTCGACGACCAGATCGCGCAGCAGGTAGGCGACGAGCATCGCCTGCGCGCCCTGGGCGAGGTTGAGCACGCCGGTGGCGCGGTGGCAGACGACCAGGCCGATGCCGCTGAGCGCGGCGGCGCTGCCGACGGTCAGGCCGGCGAGGGCGAGGTCGACGGTGAGGCCGGCCGAGTCGAGTCCGCCCGTGGCGAGGACGGCCGGGTCGAGGACGGTCATGGCGCCGCCGGCTCAGCCGGTCGGCGGGCGCGGATCGCCCGGACGGGTGGCGGTGCCGCCGGGGTTCCCGTCGGGCGGCCCCGGGTCGCAGAGCCGGCAGGGGGTGAGCCCCCGGTCCCGGACGGCGGAGGCGTCGACGGGGGCGGCCGCGGGCTTGCCCGCCACCAGCGGGCAGTCCGGGCGGTGGTAGAGCGTGCCGCCGGGAACGGCCAGCGGGGGGCCCGCCGGCTCGCCGGTGTCCCCGCCGTCCCCGCCGTCCCCGGTGACTGCGGTCTCCGTAGGGTCCGCGGGGTCCGCGGGGTCGACGAGCAGCGCGTACAGGTGCGCGATCCGGCGGTCCGTGGCCGTGGGCGTTCCCGCAGGCGGCGAGGCTGCGGACGGGGCGCGCCCGGGCGGCCGCAGGGCGACCAGGACGGCGCCCGCCACGATCAGCGCCGCACCCGGGACGGTCGCCGAGGCCAGGTACGGGACCTGCTGCTCGACGAAGCGCTCGCCGGACACCCCGTACCAGCCCAGCACGCACAGCACCGCGCCCACCGCGACCAGCGCCCAGCCGGCCCACCCGCCGCCCTCCCGCGCCGAGCGCACCGCGCGGGCCACCGCGTCCTTCGTACGGTTCGCGGTGCCCTGTCGCCCGGATTGCGATTCGTCCATGGATCCGCCTTGATGGTGTCACTTGCGACGTTTCCAGGAATGGCCTGGAACAGCATCCGGAGCGAGGGACACCATGCACGTGAGCCAGAGCGGCACCCGTCGGCTCGGCGGCCCGGTCCTGCGGTCGGCGGGCGCGCTGCTCGCGCTGCTGCTGGTGGGCACGGTGGCGGCCTGCGGCAGCGGCAAGTCGGCGTCCTCGACGGCGAGCCCCTCGCCGCCCGCCGCGACCGCCCCGACCGGCACCGCGACCACGACCACGACGACGACCACGACCGCCACGACGACGACGGCGACGGCCACCGGGACGGAGACCGGGACCCCGAGCCCCGGGGCGACCGCGCCCGCCGATCCGGCCGCGGCCACCACCCAGATCACCGCCAACTGGCAGAAGTTCTTCGACCCGACCACCCCCATCCCCGAGAAGGCCGCGCTGCTCCAGAACGGTGACGTGCTGCTGCCCGTCCTGCAGGGCTTCACCCAGGACCCGCGGGTCGGCCAGGTGAAGGCCACGGTGACCGACGTGGCGTTCACCTCCCCGACCGAGGCCACCGTCACCTACGAGCTGTCCCTCCAGGGCGCCGTGGTCGAGCCGGCCGCGACCGGTCAGGCCGTGCTGGACAACGGCACCTGGAAGGTCTCCCGCGCGACCCTCTGCGGTCTGCTGGTCCAGGCCGCCGGTGCCACCGGCACCCCGATCCCCGGATGCAGCTGACCCCCGTCACCCCGGTCCGGGCGCTCGCCCTCGTCCTCGCGCCGCTGCTCGCGCTGGTGCTCGCCGGGGCGGCCGGCTGCGGGACGCGCCTGCCGCCCGACGCCTTCGGCGCCCGCCCCACCACGGCGGGCGCCACCGGGGCCGGCGGCGGCAACCCGGCCTCCGACACCGGCGTCACCCCGACCGGGATCCGGATCGGCATCGTCACCTCGCTGACCAGCCCGGTCGGCAGCGAGGTGTTCAGCGGACCGCGCTACGGCGCCCAGGCCTTCTTCCGGGCCCTCAACGACCACGGCGGACTGCACGGCCGCACCGTCGAGCTCGTCACCTGCGACGACGGCGGCAGCGGCATCGGCAACCAGGACTGCGTGCACCGGCTGATCGACCAGTCGCACGTCTTCGCCTTCGTCTCCGGCAGCGTCCTCGACTACGCCGGCGCCCCCTACGTGAGCGGCAAGGCGGTCCCGGACGTCGGCGGCCAGCCGATCGGCACCGCGTACGAGCGCTGGCCGCACCTGTACGGCATCTACGGCAGCGGCGCGCCGCGCGACGGGCACGCCGTCGGCTGGAACGGCACGCTGTACCAGTCCACCGAGGTGTTCCGCTTCTTCCGGGAACGGCTGGGCGCGACCAGCGCCGCCGTGGTCGCCTACAACCAGGCCGACTCCGCCCGCTACGCCGCCCAGCTGCGGGCCGGCCTGGAGGCCGAGGGCTACCGGGTGCTCACCCAGACGGTGGACTTCGCGCTGCCGAACTTCCAGGCGGTGGCCGCGGCCGTCCGGGCGGACGGCTCGCAGCTGCTGTTCGACGCCATGGACACCCGGGGCAACGCCGCGCTCTGCCGCTCCCTGGACGAGGCCGGGGTGCGGGTCACCGCCAAGGTGACCAATGTGCAGAACTGGTCGCAGACGGTGCGCACCGACTACCAGGCCTCGCCCGCCTGCCGCAACGCGCTCTGGGCCACCTCCTCCTCGCTCAACTACGAGGACGTCCGGTACCCGGCGGTGGGCGCCTTCCGCACGGCGATGGCCCACTACTTCCCGGACCGCGAACCGCTGCTCTCGGCCTGGGAGCTGGAGGGCTGGGCGGGCGCCCAGTGGCTCGCCGACGCGATGGACTCGTGCGGCGCGGCCCTCACCCGGGCCTGCGTCGAACGGTTCATGAACCGCCCCGAGCCCTACGACGCCCACGGGCTGATCCTGCCCGCCTCCTTCGTCCCGCAGCCCCCGCCGACCGGGCCCACCCGGGCCTGCCTGAACGCGGCCCGCTGGCAGGACTCCGCCGCGGGCGGGCGCGGCGGCTGGGTCACCCAGGTGGAGTCCATGACCACCACCTGCTTCGACGTGCCGCAGCTGCCGTACAAGCCGTGAGGCGAGGCGCGCGGCTCCCGGGTGTCCGGCCGGTTCAGCCGAGGCGTTCCACCACGACCATGGCCGCGTCGTCGTCCAGCCGCCCGCCGACGTACCCGAGCAGGTCCCGGCGCAGGTGGTGCAGCAGGGCGTCCGGGGGCTCGGCGGCATGGCCGGCGGTGCGCTCGGCGACCCGCTCGGGCAGGGGGTAGAACCGCCGTCCGGCGTCGCGGGCCTCGATCACGCCGTCGGTGTAGACCAGCAGCCGGTCGCCGGGCCGGAACGGGAACTCCTCCACCGCGTACGCCCCGGGGGCCAGTTCGCCGAGGCCGAGCGGCGGCGCGGTGCGGCCGGGTTCCAGGGCGGTGACCAGGCCGCCGTGCAGGAGCAGCGGCGGCGGGTGGCCGCAGTCGACCAGCCGGATCACCGCCTCGTCGTCCGGGATGTCCAGGACGAGGGCGGTGATGAACGACTCGCCGCTGTCGTCGGCGTCGTCGGCGTCGTCGGTGGCCGGCATCTCGCCGGGCGGCGGACGCGGGCCCTGCCGGAGCCGGGGCGGGAGCGGCAGCCGGGGCTGTTCCTGGGCCCGCCGCGGCTGGGCGCGCTGCTGCTCGGCGAGCTGGGCGAGGTCCCAGGCGATGCTGCCGTCGAGGTAGCCGACCAGTCCGGGCAGATCGGCGTGCAGGTGCGCGGCGGCCCGGAAGGCGCCCAGCAGCAGCGCGGCGTCGCCGAGCGAGGACAGGCCCTTGCCGCGGACGTCGCCGACCAGCAGCCGGGTGCCGGAGGCGGTGCGGGACGCCGCGTAGAGGTCGCCGCCGACCTGGGCCTCCGCCTCGGCGGCCAGGTAGACGGAGGCGAGGCGCAGCGGGCCGATCCGGTCGGGCAGCGGGCGCAGCAGGACGCGCTGCGCCGCCTCGGAGACGGAGCGGACCTGGGCGAGCTGGCGTTCGTGGCGGTCGCGCAGCACGCGCAGGCCGACGATGAGGGCCGAGACGACGAGCAGGGCGCCGAGCTGGGTCTCGTGGTTGGCCGTGGTGACACCGTCGCGCAGGATGCCGATGACGGTCAGCGCGGCGATCGCCAGCAGGGCGACGGCGGCGGTGGCGCGGGCCCCGGCGAGGGAGGCGGTGAGGGCGGGGGCGACGATCAGCAGCGGGCCCAGGTGGATGTCGGGTGGGGCGAGCACGTCGACCACCGTGATCAGCACGATCAGCGCGAGCGGCACGGCCGTCAGCGCCCGGCGGTCGGGCCGCCAGGAACGGCGGCGGTCACGCGAACGCCGGTCGTCGGGGTGCCCCGCGCGGGGGTGCCGCTCGCGGGGAGGCTGCCGAAGTGGCACCTCTCCTCTGTACACCGTCCGGGTGGTCCGCCGCACCCCGGGGCGGTGGCCGGTGGTCCGGTGCCGGTGGTCCGGTGCCGGTGGTCCGGTGCCGGTGCCGGTCGGGTGCCGGTCCGGTCCGTGGAGCTCCGGTCGGTCAGCCCTCGGCGCCGTAGCGGGTCAGGTAGTCGGCGAACCGGGCGACGTCCTCGTCCGCCCAGCCGGTGAAGCGGGCGGCGAAGGAGAGCCGGCGCTGCTCGTTGGCCTCGCGCAGCAGGGTCAGCCCGGCGTCGGTGGCGAGCAGGATCTGCCCGCGCTGGTCCTCCGGGTCGGTCTCGCGGCGCAGCAGCCCGAGCTTCTCCAGGGCGGTGACCTGGCGGCTGACGGTGGACTTGTCGAGCATGAAGTGCGCGGCGACGTCGGCGGCCCGGCAGCCGCCGCGCTCGGTGATGAGGTCCAGGATGCTGTAGGTGACCAGCGAGAGGTCCGGGTGCAGCTGGGACGCCTTGTGGCGGGCGCGGCGGGCGAAGGCGGTCAGCTCGCGCTGGATGGTGGCGATCGACGTCTCGCGGTCGGGCACGGCGACCTACCTCCTCGGAGCCCCGGACTTTTGTTGCACTATACAACGACTTCCGGGGCGGGGGAGCGGCGCGCCTGCCAGGCACGCGCGGCCGCGATCCGGCGGGTGGCGCTCGGATGAGTGGCGAACAGTAGCTCAAGCACCCGGGGCGGGTCGACGTCGGACACGTTGGTCAGCGCCAGCCTGCGCTGCATCGCGATGAACTGCTCGGTGTCCTGGGTCAGTTCGAGGGCGTGCCGGTCCGCGCGGGTCTCCACCCGGCGGCTCACCGCGCACTGCACCGGGCCGGACAGCGCGCCCAGCAGCGCGGCGCACGCCGCCAGCAGCGGCATCGACCGCGGATCGGCCGCGTCCGTCGCGCCCGCCGCCGACAGCAGCGGGTCCCAGCCCGAGGCCAGGCCCAGCAGCGCCACCACGACGGCCGCGCCCACCGCGCCCAGCACCGTGCCGGTCAGCACGTCCCGGTGCTTGACGTGCCCCAGCTCGTGCGCCACCACCAACTCCACCTCGCGCGGATCGGCCGTCGACAGCAGCGTGTCGTACGCGACGATCCGCCGCGTCGCGCCGAGGCCCGACACATACGCGTTCAGTGCCGTCGTGCGGCGCGAGGCGTCCGCCACCAGGACGTCCCGTACCCGCACGCCGTCGCGCTCGGCCAGGCCCAGCAGTGCCGCGCGCTGCGGGCCCGGCTCCATCGGCGTGAAGCGGTTGAACACCGGCTCGACGAGCAGGGGGTAGAGGAAGGACAGGGCGGCGGTCAGCAGTGCGGCCGCGCCCGCCGCCGGCAGCCACCAGTGCTCCGGCGAGCGGTCGGTGAGCGCGTAGAGGCCGAAGGCCACCGGCAGGGCGAGGGCCAGGGTCAGCGCCAGTCCGCGCAGGGCGTCCACCGCCCAGCCGGCCCAGCCCTGGGTGACCAGGCCGAACCGGGCCCGTACCGACCGGGCGCCCGCCCCGAACGGCAACTGCGCCAGCCGGCCGAGCAGCACCAGCGCGGCGGCCCCGGCAAGCACCTCCGCCGTCCGCGAGCCGCCGAACCGGCCGCCGGCCGCCGACACCAGCCCGGCGCCCGCGGGCGTCAGGCCCAGCACCAGGGCCAGCGCCAGGCCGGTGAGCCGCCCGCCGAGCGCCCACGGCAGCTGGGCGCGGCGCAGCGCGCGGCCGCGGGCGCGCTGGGCGGGGGTGAAGTCGGGCGACGGGGCGGGGTGGTCGCCCGGAGTTGGGCTGACAGAATCTGTCATCTGTTATCCGTCATCTGAAATCTGTCAGCTGTCAACTGTCAGCTGTCAGGCGTCGGCCTTCGATCGTCATCTTGTCCTTCGGTCGTCAGCATGTCACTCCTCGGCGGGACCCGTGGCGCCGTGGGTGCCCGCGCGGAGCAGCTGGTGGCCGAGGTCGATCAGCGCCCGGCCGACCGCGAAGTCGTCGCCCACCGCCGGCGCCGGGGCGTCCTGCGGATTGCGGTGGGCGAGCGCGTCGCTGTGCAGCACGGCGCCGTCGGCGTCGAGCACCGCGTGCACCCGGGTGGTGTCGCGGTCCTCGACCAGGTGCAGGCTCAACCGCCAGTCCTTGGTACGGACGGCCGGCTCCCCGCCGCCGCCCGCCAGGCCCTCGGCCGCGCCGGCCGCCGCGAGCGGCGTGGGCGCGGTGGCGGTCCCGTCCGCCCGGACGATCACCACCGGACACGTCCCGTGCACGGCGCAGCGCGCGCTCACCGACCCCAGCAGCGTCCGGGCGAACGTCCCCCGGCCCCGGCTGCCGAGCACCAGCAGGTCGGCGCCCCCGGCCGCCTCCAGCAGCACCTCGGCCGCGTGCCCCAGCACCAGGCTCTCCTCCACCGGCACCGGCCGCTGCGGGCCGATCACCTCGTCCACCTCGACGGTCAGCCTCCGGCGCGCCGACTGCTCGAAGCCGTCGTCCACCATCGGCGCGAACCAGCCGTACAGCGACGGGTACTCCCACGCGGCCACCGCGTGCACCGCCGCCCCGGTCAGCACCGCCTGCCCCACCGCCCAGCGCAGCGCCGCCTTCGAGGGGGCGGAGCCGTCGATCCCGACCACGATCCGCCGCCCGGCCCCCTTGGTCCCGTTGCCGGTCATGACCCGCACCACCCGCCTGCTTCCACCGCCCCCGCGCCCTCGCGGGGCCTCCACCCTTCCCACGCTGCGCGCCACCCGCGCGGCGCGCCAGGGACGGGATGGCCAAGAGCGGTCGGCGGGTTGGGACGGGCGGGCCCGGAGGGGGCCGGGGACCCTCCGGGAGCCCGCTCGGAGGTCCGATCGTGGACCCCGGGCGGGCGTTCTAACGCCGGGCGACGGGCGGGTGCCGGTTGTGGCGGCGGGGCGAAGGGGGCGCGGGGGAGTGGCGTAGGCTGACCGTTTCCGGACCGACCTTGGGGGAACACACATGCGCCGTTCCGCGGCCGCCGTCGCCCTGCTGCTGGGGTTGATACCCGTGGCCGCCTGCGGACCGGACGACCCCGATCCGGCCGCCGTCAAGGCCTCGAAGTCGGCGAACGCGGCGGCCGACGCGGCGGCCGCGAAGGCCTCGCCGGGCGCCTCCGACACCCCCGGTGACCAGGCGTCCGGCGACGGCGCGGCGCCCCGCCCCGACGGCAGCATCACGGTGGCGTTCGCAGGGGACGTCCACTTCGAGGGCCGCACCGAGGCCCGGCTCGCGGTGCAGCCGCCCGAGACGGCGCTCGGCCCGATCGCCAAGACCCTCTCCGCCGCCGACCTGGCCGTGCTCAACCTGGAGACCGCGATCACCGACCGCGGTGCCCCCGAGCCGAAGACGTACACCTTCCGCACCTCGCCCAAGGCGCTCACCGCGCTCAAGGACTCCGGCGTCGACGTCGTCTCGCTCGCCAACAACCACGCCGTCGACTTCGGCGCCGACGGCCTCACCGACACCCTCGCCGCGAAGGCCTCCTCGCCCGTCCCGATCGTCGGCTTCGGCCGCAACGCCCAGGAGGCGTACGCCCCGTACGTCGCCACCGTGCGCGGGGTGAAGGTCGCGGTGGTCGCGGCCAGCCAGGTCGAGGACCTCACCAACCAGAAGTGGCGGGCCGGCGCGAACAAGCCCGGCATCGCCTCGGCGCTGGACACCGCCGCCCTGCTCAGGGCGGTCGAGGAGGCGAAGCGGCAGGCGCCGGTGGTGCTCGTCTACCTGCACTGGGGCGACGAGGGCAAGGCCTGCCCGACCGGCGCGCAGACCGCCGTCGCCAAGAAGCTGGCCACCGCGGGCGCGACCGCCGTGGTCGGCACGCACGCGCACACCATGCTCGGGGCCGGCATGCTCGGGGACACCTATATCGGCTACGGCTTCGGCAACTTCCTCTGGTACGGCACCTCCAACTACGCCAACTCCGACGAGACCGGCGTCACCACGCTGACCGTCAGCCCGGCCGGCAAGGTGCTCGGCGAGGCGTTCACCCCGGCGACGATCGACGACAAGGGCGTGCCGGTGCCGCAGTCCGGTGCCGCCGCCACCGCCGCGCTCAAGCGCCGCGACGGGCTGCGCGGCTGCACCGGCCTCGCCCCCGTTCCCGGCGCCGCCCCCGGTGCCGCTGCCGCCTCCGGTACCGCGCGGACCCCGACCCCCACCCCCACCGCTTCGCGCTGAGCCCGCGCCGGACGGCGTGAGAGGGTCGGCGGAGACGGTCGGCGTACGGAGGGTACGGGCAGTGACGCAGTGGGCGGTGCGCGGTCGGCGGCAGGTGTACGGGTCGCCGTGGGTGGAGCTCTGGCTGGACGACGTCGACATCCCCGGTGTCGGCCGGGTCGACCACCATGTGGTGCGGATGCCGAAGGAGTGCGCCAACGCCGTGGTGACGGACGGGGACGGGCGCTTCCTGATGCTCTACCGGCACCGCTTCATCACCGGCCGCTGGGGCTGGGAGCTGCCCTCCGGCTGGGTGGAGCCGGGGGAGGATCCGGCGGCAGCGGCCGCCCGCGAGGTCGAGGAGGAGACCGGCTGGCGGCCGGGGGAGGTCGCGCCGCTGACACGGCTCGACGCGATGTCGGGGATCTCCACGATGCACTTCCACTGCTTCCACGCCACCGGCGCGACGCGGATCGGCGAGCCGGTGGACCGGGCGGAGGCGAGCCGGGTGGAGTGGCTGGCCGAGGACGAGGTGGTGAGGCTGCTGACGACGGGCGAGGTGGCCGAGGGCGCCTCGCTCGCGGCCCTGTCGTACTTCCTGGGCCCGCACCGGCTGACAGCGCGCGGCGGCGCCGACCGGTGATCCACCGGCGAGCGCGCTGATCGAGGCGGAGCTCCGCACCGCCGCCGCAGCCATCAGGCCGCTTCAGTAAGGAAAATGAGGGAACGTCAGCCCTTGTGGTCGGCCTCGCCGTGCTTCCAGTAGCCCTTGCTGTGGACGCGTTCGCGCGGCAGCGCCCACTCGGCGAGCAGGTGACGGCGGACGGCGGTCACCGCAGCGATCCTAACACTGGACGCAACGCCCGCGTCCAGCTTCGCCGGTCGCGGGCGTTCGGCGCTCCGTTCGGCCCCGCCGTGCACAGTTGACGACCCCGCAGGGGGCCGTCCGGCCCTGCGCGACCCCTCGGCGGGCCCGAACAACTGTGTTAGGTTAGCCTTGCCTAATGTCGCTGGTCGGAGGGGATTTTCCTGTGCAGCAGTCCGAACTCGCCGGCGCCGTCGCGATCGTCACCGGCGCCGGGCAGGGCATCGGCGCGGCCGTGACGCGCGCCCTCACCGCCGCCGGCGCCGTCGTCGCCGCGACCGACCGCAACCCCGGCCCGCTGACCGGGCTCGCGAACGAACTGTCGGGCCGTCCGGACGCGCACGGCCCCGTCCACCCCTACCTGCTGGACGTCTCCGACGCCGCCGCCGTCGAGTCCACCGTCACCCTGATCGAGGATCAACTGGGCCCGGTCGGCATCCTGGTGAACGTCGCCGGAATCCTGCGCGCCGCCCCGGCGATCGAGCTGAGCGACCAGGACTGGGCCGACACCTTCGCCGTCAACACCACCGGGGTCTTCCACACCTCCCGCGCGGTCGGGCGGCGGATGGCCGGACGCGGCGGCGGCGTCATCGTCACCGTCGGCTCCAACGCCGCGGGCGTGCCGCGCACCGGGATGGCCGCCTACGCGGCCTCCAAGGCGGCGGCCACCATGTTCACCCGCTGCCTCGGCCTGGAACTCGGCCGCTCCGGAGTGCGCTGCAACATCGTCTCGCCCGGCTCCACCGACACCGAGATGCAGCGCGCGCTCTGGCACGACGACGCCGCGGCCGCCGAGCAGCGCGTCATCGACGGCGACCCCGCCAGCTACCGGGTCGGCATCCCGCTCGGCCGGATCGCCCAACCCACCGACATCGCCGAGGCGGTGGCCTTCCTGGTCTCCGACCGCGCCCGCCACATCACCATGCACGACCTCTACGTGGACGGCGGCGCCACCCTGCGCGCCTGACACCACGGCAGTCCGGGCACCCGGACGACCGCGCGGGCAGTGCCCCGGGCCGAGCAGCGCCCGGACCGCCGCCCCACCCGGGCCGCGCACCCCCACCGGGGAGCGCCGCCGCCCGAACCCCACCACCCGCCGGCCGCCACGACGAGCGACGCCCGGCGACCACTCGCAGACTGGGAGAATCCAGGTGACCACGGTGCACCACGCCCCCGCCGGGACGGACCACACCGTCATCGGCGCGGCCAGCGGGCTGCTGGGCCAGTATCGGGCCGCGCCCGACGAGGCGTTCTTCGCCTCCCCGACCCGCACGCTGCTCGCCGAGGGCGTGCACGCCAGGGTGCCCCAGGACGGGCGCCCGCTGGCCGACCGGGTCGCCGACACCCTCGCCCGGGCCCGCCGGGACGGCGTCGAACACCCGCTGGTGGTGGGCGCGGTGGCGTTCGACCACGACAGCCGGGCCGAACTCGCCGTCCCCGCCCGGCTGCGCACCTGCGGCGCGCTGCGCGACGACCCGCTGATCGCGCTGCCCGCCCCGGCCGCCGACCGGATCGACTGGGACGTCCGCCCGGTGCCCGCCCCCGAGACCTACGGCGCCGGCGTCGCCGAGGCCGTGCACCGGCTCCAGGACGGCGAGTTGAGCAAGGTGGTGCTCGCCCGCACCCTGGAGCTGCGCGCCGACCGCCCGCTCGACCTGCCCGCGATCCTCCAGCGCCTCGCCCGCCGCGACCCCGGCGGCTACACCTTCGGCGTCCCGGCCGGCGGCGGCCGCACCCTCATCGGCGCCAGCCCCGAACTGCTGCTCTCGCGCCGCGGCACCGCCGTCGTCGCCAACCCGCTGGCCGGCTCGGTGCCGCGCAGCGCCGACCTCGGCGAGGACGTCCGGCGCGCCGCCGCGCTGCTGGAGTCCCCCAAGGACCTGCACGAGCACGCCTTCGTGGTGGACGCCATCCGCACCGCGCTCGCGCCGTACTGCCGCACCCTGGACGTGCCGGAGCGGCCCACCCTGGTGCGCACCGCCGCGATGTGGCACCTGGCCACCACCATCACCGCCGAGCTGGCCGACCCGGCGGTCTCCGCCCTGGAGCTGGCCGTCGCACTGCACCCGACCCCGGCCGTCTGCGGCAGCCCCACGCCGCTCGCCCGCGAGGCGATCCGCGCGATCGAGCCGTTCGACCGGGGCCTGTACGCGGGCATGGTCGGCTGGGGCGACGCGGACGGCGACGGCGAGTGGGTGGTCACCCTGCGCTGCGCCGAGGCCGACGAGCGGACCCTGCGGGTGTTCGCCGGCGCGGGCGTCGTCGCCGAGTCCCGGCCGGAGGCCGAACTCGCCGAGACCAGCGCCAAGTTCCGTACCTTCCTGGACGCCGCGGGAGTGCCGCGGTGAGCGACCTGACCACCCCGGGGGCCCCCGTGACCGAACCGCTCGACCTCGACCCGATGGCGCGGGTGATCGCCGGATTCACGCCGTACCCGGCGGAGTTCGCCGAGCGCTACCGGGCCGCCGGCCACTGGCGCGGCGAGACCTTCGGCTCGATGCTGCGCGAGCGCGCCGCCGCCCACCCCGACCGGATCGCGATCGTCGACCCGGCCGGCGGCCCCGGCGAGGACCCCACCCGCCGCTGGACGTACGCCGAACTCGACCGCCGCGCCGACCGGATGGCCGCCGGGCTGCGCACCCGCGGCATCGGCCGGGGCGACCGCGTGGTGGTCCAACTCCCCAACACCGCCGAGTTCTTCGAGGTGGTCTTCGGACTGTTCCGGATCGGCGCGCTGCCGGTCTTCGCGCTGCCCGCGCACCGGTACACCGAGATCTCCTACTTCTGCGCCTTCACCGGCGCCGTCGGCTACGTCGTCCCGGCCGTCGAGGGCGGCTTCGACTACCGCGAACTCGCCACCCGGGTACGGGCGGAGACGCCGTCGCTACGGCACGTCCTGGTGGCGGGCGGCGAGGCGGGCGAGCACACGGCGCTGGCCGACGTCCCGGCGGAGCCGGCCGGGGCCGGGGCGCACCGGGAGCCGCTGCCGGGGGACGTCGCGTTCCTCCAGCTGTCCGGCGGCAGCACCGGCGTGCCCAAGCTCATCCCGCGCACCCACGACGACTACATCTACTCGCTGCGAGGCTCGGTCGAGCTGTGCGGCCAGGACGAGCGCAGCGTCTACCTCGTGGCGCTGCCCGCCGCGCACAACTTCCCGCTCAGCTCGCCGGGTTCGCTGGGCACGCTGTACGCGGGCGGCCGGGTGGTGCTCTGCCCGCAGCCCAGCCCCGAGACGGCGTTCCCGCTGATCGAGCGCGAGGGCGTGACCATCACCGGCCTGGTGCCGCCGCTGGCGCTGCTCTGGTTGGAGGCCGCCGAGCGGCGCCGGGAGGCCGGCGGCCCGACGGGGCTGGAGAGCCTGGAGGTGCTGCTGGTCGGCGGCGCCAAGTTCAGCGAGGAGGCGGCCCGGCGGGTGCGCCCGGTGCTGGGCTGCACCCTCCAGCAGGTCTTCGGGATGGCCGAGGGCCTGGTCAACTACACCCGGCTGGACGACCCGGAGGAGGTCGTCGTCACCACCCAGGGGCGGCCGATCTCCCCGGACGACGAGGTGCGGGTGGTCGACGACCAGGACGACGACCTGCCCGACGGCGCCACCGGCCACCTGCTCACCCGCGGCCCGTACACCATCCGCGGCTACTGGAACGCGCCCGAGCACAACGCCGGCTCCTTCACCGCGGACGGCTTCTACCGCACCGGCGACCTGGTCCGGCGCACCGGGACCGGCCACCTGGTGGTCGAGGGGCGGGCCAAGGACCAGATCAACCGGGGCGGCGAGAAGGTCGCCGCCGAGGAGATCGAGAACCACCTGCTGGCCCACCCGGCCGTGCACGACGCGGCCGTGGTCTCGATGCCCGACGCCTACCTCGGCGAGCGCACCTGCGCCTACGTCGTGCTGCGCGAGGAGCACCGCGCGCGGCCGCCGAAGTCCGTCGAGCTGAAGCGCTTCGTGCGGCAGCGCGGACTGGCCGACTTCAAGGTCCCGGACCGCGTCGAGTTCGTCGACGCCTTCCCCGCCACCGGCATCGGCAAGGTCAGCAAGAAGGACCTGCGCGCCGCCGTCGCCGCCACCCTCACCACTCCCTGAACCCGCCTTACCCCCCAACTTCTCGACACAGCTAAGGACGCACCGCCGTGGGCCTGCCCCGCATCCCCTCCTATCTGATGCCCGCCGCCACCGACCTGCCCGCCAACCGGGTCGACTGGACGGTCGACCCGTCCCGGGCCGTGCTGCTGGTGCACGACCTGCAGAACCACTTCCTGAACGCCTTCGACACGGCCGCCGCGCCGGTCACCGAGCTGTTCGCCAACATCAACCGGCTGCGTGCCTGGGCCGCCGAGCACGGCGTGCCCGTCGTCTACTCGGCGCAGCCGGGCGGCCAGACCCCCGAACAGCGCGGTCTCCAGCAGGACTTCTGGGGCCCGGGCATCCCGGACGACCCGCGGGCCGCGGCGATCGCCGACGCCGTCGCCCCGGCCGAGGGCGACCGCCTGCTCACCAAGTGGAAGTACAGCGCCTTCGTCCGTACCGACCTGGACGGGCTGCTGCGCGAGCAGGGCCGCGACGAGCTGGTGATCACCGGCGTCTACGCGCACATCGGCGTGCAGGCCACCGCCTGCGACGCCTGGATGCGCGACGTGCGGGCCTTCGTGGTGGCCGACGCGGTCGCCGACTTCGGCGCGGACGAGCACCGCGCCGCGCTCACCTGGGTGGCCGGCCGCTGCGGCGTGGTCACCGTCACCGACGCCGTACTGGAAGGGAAGTGACGGGCATGGCCTTCACCGTGGAGCGGATCCGGGCCGAGGTCGCCGACCTGCTCGGCGAGGACCCGGCGGAAATCCCGCTGGACGAGAACCTGGCCGACTGGGGCCTGGACTCGGTGCGGCTGATGGCGCTGGCCGAGCGCTGGCGGGCCGAGGGCGCCGAGGTGGCCTTTCTGCAGCTGGCCGAGCGCCCGGCCGTCGAGGCCTGGGCCGAGCTGCTCGGCGCGTCCTGATGGAGCCCGGCACGGGGGCGGACCGGACCGCGAGCACGCGGCGGTGGCCGGCGACCACGGCGATCGGACCGATCGAGGCGCAGGCCGCCCGGACGCCGGACGCCCCGGCGCTGCTGCCGGCCGGCGCGGCGCCGGTGAGCTACGGCGAACTGAACGCGGTGGCCAACCGGATGGCGCGCTGCCTGGCGGACCGCGGCGCCCGCCCCGGTACGGTCGTCGGCCTCTCGCTCACCCGCCCGGCCGACCTGGTACCGGCGCTGCTGGCGGTGGCCAAGTCGGGGGCGGCGTACCTGGCGCTGGACCCGGACGACGCGCCGGGGCGGCTGGCCTGGCTGCTGGCGGACGCGGCACCGGTCTGCGTGCTGGGGGAGGGGGCGCCGACCGCCGAGCGGCCGACCGCCGCCGAACTGGCGGGCCGGGCGGTCACCGACCCGCCGCGGGCGCTCACCCCGCAGCACCCGCTCTGCCGGGCGTACGGTCCGGGCGGGCGGCCGGCGGGGGTGTGGACGACGCACGCCGAGGTGGACCGCCGGGTGCGCGAGCTGCAGGCCTCGTACGGGCTGGCGCCGGGTGACCGGGTGCTCCAACTGGGCCTGCCGCTGTGGGAGTTCCTGTGGCCGCTGCGGACCGGGGCGGCGCTGGTGCTGGCCGACCCGGACCGGCCGGGGGAGGTCGGGGACCTGGTCCGCGACGCCGGGGTGACCGCCCTGCGGGCCGCGCCGTCGGTGCTCGGCGAGCTGCTGCCCGAGCCGGGGCCGGTGCACCTGGTCCCGGAGCGGGGCTGACGGTGTGCGGCGGCCGACGGGCTGACAGCTGACAACTGACAGATTTCAGATGACAGATAACAGATGACAGATTCTGAAATCTGTCATCTGTTATCTGTCAGTCGTCAGCCGCCGGTCCCCGGTTCCCAGCCCCCGGCCGTCACCGCCGCGCCGCCGCGAAGTCCGCCGCCGTCCACGCCATGGCGACGGCGCCCTCCACGATCGCCCGGTCCGCCTCCGGCGAGACGGCGGCCTCGGCGAACGCCGCCTCGTGCGGGCCGCAGGCGCCGCCGGTGATGTCCAGCACCGGGTGGATGGCCGGCAGGGCGTGCGAGACGTTGCCCATGTCGGTGCAGGCGAACGGCCCGCTCTCGACCGGCTCCGGGCGGCCCGCCGCCGCGGCGTTGGCCCGCCACAGGGCGAGCAGCCCGGCGTCGCTGCGGAAGTCCAGGTAGTCCGGCTCGGGCCGGTTCAGCTCGACCTCGCACCCGGTGGCCAGCGCCCCCGCCCGGAAGCAGTCCTCCACCCGGGCGCGCAGCTCCGCGAGGTCCTCGGCCGCCGAGGCGCGGATCTCGTACTCCGCGGTGGCGCTGTCGGGGATGAGGTTGGGCGCCGTCCCCGCCGCCGTGGTGATGCCGTGCACCCGCCAGTGCGGCGGCAGTTGCTGGCGCAGCAGCCCGAGGGCGACCTGGGCGACGGTGAGCGCGTCGGCGGCGTTGCGGCCCTCGTGCGGGTTGAGGCTCGGGTGGGCGGCGCGGCCGGTGTAGCGGACGGAGAGGGTGCCGAGTGCGAAGGAGTGGAAGTCGGCGACCTCCACCGGGCAGGGGTGGACCATCATCGCGGCGTGCACGCCCTCGAAGGCGCCCGCCTCCAGCAGCAGCGCCTTGCCGGCCCCGCGCTCCTCGGCCGGTGCGCCGATCACCCGGACGGTGAGCCCGAGCCGGTCCGCGTGGGGCGCGAGGCCGAGCGCGGCGCCGAGGCCGGCGGCGGCGATCAGGTTGTGGCCGCAGGCGTGGCCGAGGCCGGGCAGCGCGTCGTACTCGCAGACCACGGCGACGGTGACCGGTCCGCTGCCGAGGCGCGCGTCGAAGGCGGTGGGCAGGCCGTGCGCGCCCGGCGAGACGGCGTAGCCGTGGGCGCGCAGCAGTTCGGCGCACCACTCGGCGGCCCGGTGCTCCTCGAACGCGGTCTCCGGGTGGGCGTGGATGCGGCGGCTGAGCGCGAGCAGTTCGCCCTGGTGGGCGAGGACGCGCTCGCGCACCGCCTCCTTCAGCCCGGGGTCGGCCACAGCCGGGTCGCTCGCGTTCAGGGGGGACATCGGCGCCTCCGGGGGCGTCAGGGCCTGCCTCCAGGCAGGCTGTTGACCAGACGATATGTAGATAGCTTAGGCTAACCTAAGTAGGCAGTAGGCGTTCCGTTGCGCCGGACCCGAGGAGCTCTCAGAACCATGCGTCGCCACCAGGCCGCGTCCGACCCCGTCGCCGTCCCCGCCGCCCTCCCCGCCGCAGCCGACGTGCCGCTGCTCGCCACCCAGGCGGCGATCTGGTACGCCCAGGCACTCGACCCCGACAGCCCGGTCTACAACACCGGCGACGCCGTCGAGATCACCGGCCCGCTCGACGCCGAGCTCTTCGAGACCGCCCTGCGCCGGGCTGTCGGCGAGGCCGACGCGCTCGCCGCCGTCGTCGTCCCCGACGGCGGCGACGATGCCCCGCACCAGCACCTCACCCCCGGCCGCCCCTGGCCCCTGCACCACCTCGACCTGCGCGCCGACAGCGACCCCGGCGCCACCGCCGAGGCCTGGATGCGCGCCGACCTCGCCCGCCCCGTCGACCTCGCCGAGGGCCCGCTGTTCACCCAGGCCCTCATCCGCCTCGCCGACGAGCGCCACTGGTGGTACCAGCGCGTCCACCACCTCGCCGTCGACGCCTACGCGCTCACCCTGCTCACCGGCCGGGTCGCCGAGGTCTACACCGCGCTCACCGCCGGCACCCGCCCCACCGACCGCACCTTCGCCACCCCCGCCGAGGTCGCCGCCGAGGAGGCCGCCTACCGGGCGAGCCAGGACCACGCCGCCGACCGGGAGTTCTGGCGCGCCCGGCTGGAAGGCGCCGACGCCCCCGCCACCCTCCCCGGCGGCGCCCCCGCCGGCCCCGCCGGACTGCCGCGCCTCGCCGCCGAACTGCCCGCCGGCACCCTGCCCCGCCTGGAGGCCGCCGCCAAGGCCGCCCGCGCCACCTGGGCCGAGCTCGTCATCGCCGCCACCGCCGGCTACCTGCACCGCCTCGCCGGCACCGAGGACGTCGTGCTCGGCCTGCCGCTCGCCAACCGCCGCGGCCCCGCCGCCCTGCGCACCCCGATCGCCACCGCCAACGTCCTGCCGCTGCGCCTCGCCGTACGACCCCGCGACACCGCCGCCGAACTGCTGCGCCGCGTCGTCCTGGAGGTCCGCGACGTCCGCCGCCACCAGCGCTACCCGCTGGAGGACCTGCGCCGCGACCTCGCCCTCACCGGCACCCGCCGCGCCCTGTTCGGACCGATGGTCAACATCAAGGCCTTCGAGGGCGACCTCGACCTCGGAGGTCTGCCCGCCACCGTCCGCAACCTCGCCGCCGGTCCCGTCGACGACCTCGCCCTCGCCGTCTCGCCCGGCCCCGACGGAGCCCTGCGGATCGGCCTCGAAGCCCACCCCGACCACTACGGCGCCGACGCGCTCGCCGCCCACCACGACGGCCTGCTGCGCTACCTCGACGGCCTCGCCGCCCTGCTGCTCGACGACCCGCACACCCCGATCGCCCGGATCGACCTGCTCGGCGAGGACGCGCTGCGCCGAGCCACCGCCGGCCGCACCGAGCCCCCCGCCACCCGCACCGTGCCCGAACTGCTCGCCGAGCAGGCCGCCCGCACTCCGGACGCGGTCGCCCTGCGCAGCGGCGCCACCACCCTCACCTTCGCCGAACTCGACGCCGCCGCCACCCGCCTGGCCCACCGTCTCATCGCCCTCGGCGCCGGCCCCGGCACCCCGGTCGCCCTCGCCATGCCGCGCGGCGCCGACACCCTGGTCGCCATGTTCGCCGTGCTCAAGGCCGGCGGCGCCTGCCTCTCGCTCGACCTCGCCCACCCCCGGCAGCGGATCGCCGACATCCTCGACGACACCCGCCCGGTCTGCGCCGTCGGCACCGCCGAGGCCCTCGCCGCCCTCCCGGGCGCCGCCGACCGGCCCGCCGTCGCCCTCGACGACCCGGCCGTGCGCGCCGCACTCGCCGCCCTCCCCGCCGAGCCGCTGCCCGCCCCCGACCCGGCGCACACCGCCTACCTGCTGCACACCTCCGGCTCCACCGGCCGCCCCAAGGGCGTCGTCGTCACCCACGCCTCGCTCGCCAACCTGCACGCCGGCCACGGCGAGGACCACATCGCCCCCGCCGTCGCCCGCACCGGCCGCGCACACCTGCGCATCGCCCACAGCGCCTCCTTCGCCTTCGACGCCTCCTGGGACCCGGTGCTGTGGATGCTCCACGGCCACGAGCTCCACCTGCTCGACGACGACACCTACCGCGACCCGGCCGCCCTCACCGCCCACGTCCACCGCGAGCGGATCGACTACCTCGACGTCACCCCCTCCTACCTCGACGTCCTGCTGGCCGAGGGACTGCTGGCCGAGGACCTTTCGGGCGAGGACCTGGCGGCCGAGGACCTGGCGGCCGGGCACCGCCACCGCCCCGCCGTGATCGCGGTCGGCGGCGAGGCCACCCCCGACCCGCTCTGGCGCCGCCTCGCCGCCGTCGACGGCCTCGCCCCCGTCAACCTCTACGGCCCCACCGAGGCCACCGTCGACGCCTACTCCTGGACCCCCGGCCCGGACGGCGCCCCCGTCGGCCGCGTCGTGCGCGGCTCGCGCGCCTACGTCCTCGACGGCTCGCTGCGCCCCGCCCCCGACGGCGCCACCGGCGAGCTGTACGTGGCCGGCGCGTGCCTGGCCCGCGGCTACCTCGGCCGCCCCGACCTCACCGCCGAGCGCTTCCTCGCCGACCCCTACGGCCCGCCCGGCAGCCGGATGTACCGCACCGGCGACCTCGCCCGCCGCCGGGCCGACGGCACCCTGGAGTTCCTCGGCCGCGCCGACGACCAGGTGAAGATCCGCGGCTTCCGGATCGAGCCCGGCGAGATCGCCGCCGTCCTCGGCCACCTCCCCGGCGTCGACCGGGCCGTGGTCATCGCCCGCCCCGGCCCCCACGGCAAGCGCCTGCTCGGCTATGCCGTCCCCGCCGCCGGCGCCGTCCTCGACGCGGCCGCGCTGCGCTCCGCCCTCGCCGCCCGGCTGCCCGAGCACATGGTGCCCGCCGCCGTCCTCGTCCTCGACGACCTGCCGCGCACCGGGAACGACAAGCTCGACCACCGCGCCCTGCCCGAGCCCGGGTCGACCGACACCGACGACGGCGCCGCGCCCGCCACCCCGCAGGAGGAGATCATCTGCGGGCTGTTCGCCGACCTGCTGGAGCGGACCGAACTGCCCTCCCGTGAAACCGACTTCTTCGACCTCGGCGGCCACTCCCTGCTGGCCGGCCGGCTCGCCGCCCGGCTGCGCGAGACCCTCGGGGCGGCCGTCGGCTTCGCCGACGTCTTCCGCAACCCCACCCCGGCCGCCCTCGCCGCCCTGCTGCGCGAGCGCTCCGCCCCCGAGCCGCGCCCCGCCCTGGTCCCCGTCGAGCGCACCGGACACCTGCCGCTCTCCCCGGCCCAGCGCGGCCTCTGGTTCCACTACCGGCTCGAAGGCCCCAGCCCCACCTACAACATCCCGCTCACCCTCACCCTCACCGGCCCGCTCGACCGCGACGCCCTCGCGCTCGCCGTCGGCGACCTCGCGGCCCGGCACGAGACCCTGCGCACCGTCTACGGCGAGAGCGCCGACGGCGAGCCGTACCAGCGGATCCTGCCGCCGGCCCCGGTCGAGCTGCACCACGGCGCCGGCCCGCTCGCCGAGGCCGTCCGGTACGCCTTCGACCTCGGCGCCGAACCCCCGCTGCGGGCCACCCTGTTCAGCGAGGGCGGCGACGGCACCCACACCCTCCTGCTGCTGCTCCACCACATCGCCGGCGACGGCGCCTCCACCACCCCGCTGGCCCGCGACCTCGCCACCGCCTACGGTGCCCGGCTCGCCGGCCGCGCCCCCGAACTTCCGCCGCTCGACGTCCAGTTCGCCGACCACGCGGCCTGGCAGGCGAAGCTGCTCGGCACCGCCGACGCGCCCAGCCCGCTCGCCGTCCGCCAACTCGACCACTGGCGCAAGACGCTGGCCGGCCTTCCCGACCAGCTCGACCTGCCCACCGACCGCCCCCGGCCCGCCGTCGCCGCCCACCGCGGCGCCACCGTGCCGTTCCACCTCGACGCCGCCGCCCACGCCGCCCTGGCCGCGCTCGCCCGCACCACCGGCACCAGCGTGTTCACCGCCGTCCAGGCCGGCCTCGCCGCGCTGCTCACCCGGCACGGCTGCGGCACCGACATCCCGATCGGCACACCCGTGGCCAGCCGCGACTGCGACGAGACCGCCGCCCTGGTGGGCTACTTCGTCAACTCGGTGGTCCTGCGCACCGACACGTCCGGCGAGCCGACCTTCCGCGAGCTGCTCGGCCGGGCCCGCACCGCCGTGCTCGGCGCCCACGACCACGCCGACCTGCCCTTCGACCGCCTCGTTGAGGAGCTCAACCCGCGCCGCTCGCTCGCCCGGCACCCGCTGTTCCAGGTCATGCTCGCCTGGCAGTCCGTCCCCGACCGGGAGTTCGAGCTCGGCGGCGGCCTCACCGCCGCCATCGCCGCGATCCCCTCCGGCACCGCCAAGTTCGACCTCACCCTCAACGCGGGCGAACTGCGCGAGGGCGGCATCGCGGGCTTCGTCGAGTACCGCACCGACCTCTTCGACGAGGCCACCGTCCAGGCCCTGGCCGAGCGCCTGGCCCGGCTGCTCACCGCCGCCGCCACCGCGCCCGACACCGCCATCGGCCGGCTCCCGCTGATCAGCGCGGAGGAGCGCCACCGCGCCCTGGTCGAGTGGAACGGCACCCCCGTCGGCTCGGCGCCGGGCGCCACCCTGCCCGAGCTCTTCGAGGCCGCCGCCCTCGCCAACCCCGACGCGGTCGCCGCCAGTTGCGAGGGCGAATCGCTCACCTACCGCGAACTCGCCGCCCGCGCCGGCCGGCTGGCCCGGCTGCTGGCCGCCCGCGGCATCGGCCCCGGCACCATCGTCGCCCTCGCCCTGCCGCGCTCCCTGGACCTGGTCGTCGGCCTGCTCGCGGTCGCCGGGTCCGGCGCCGCCTACCTGCCGCTCGACCCCGAGTACCCGGCCGACCGACTCGCCTACATGCTCGCCGACGCCACCCCCGCCGCGCTGATCACCGACCGCGCCACCGCACCCCGGATGCCCGACCACCAGGTGCCGCAACTCCTGGTCGACGGCGGCGAGTCGGACGGCTACCCGGCCCTTCCGCTCGCCCCGCACGAGCGCACCCGGCCGCTGCGCGCCGAGGACACCGCCTACGTCATCTACACCTCCGGCTCCACCGGCCGCCCCAAGGGCGTGCCGGTCACCCACCACAACGTGGTCCGGCTGTTCTCCGCCACCGACCACTGGTTCGGCTTCGGCGCCGAGGACGTCTGGACGCTCTTCCACTCCTACGCCTTCGACTTCTCGGTCTGGGAGCTGTGGGGCGCCCTGCTGCACGGCGGCCGCCTCGTCGTCGTCCCGCACCTGGTCAGCCGCGACCCGGCGGCCTTCCTCGACCTGCTCGCCCGCGAGCGGGTGACCGTCCTCAACCAGACGCCGTCCGCCTTCTACCAGCTGAGCGCCGCCGACCGGGAGCGCCCCGGCAGCGAACTCGCCCTGCGCTACGTGGTGTTCGGCGGCGAGGCGCTCGAACTCGGCCGCCTCGACGACTGGTACGAGCGGCACGCCGACGACGCGCCCACCCTGGTCAACATGTACGGCATCACCGAGACCACCGTGCACGTCTCCTACATCGCCCTCGACCGGGCGAGCGCCGCCGCGGGCGCCGGCAGCACCATCGGCGTCAACATCCCCGACCTGCGCGTCTACCTCCTCGACCCGTACCTGCGGCCCGTCCCGCCCGGTGTCACCGGCGAGATGTACGTCGCCGGCGCCGGCCTCGCCCGCGGCTACCTCGGCCGTCCCGCGCTCAGCTCCGAGCGCTTCGTCGCCGACCCGTACGCCGAGCTGTTCGGCGAGCGCGGCACCCGGATGTACCGCTCCGGCGACCTCGCCCGCCGCCGCGCCGACGGCGTCCTGGAGTACTTCGGCCGGGCCGACCAGCAGGTCAAGATCCGCGGCTTCCGGATCGAACTCGGCGAGATCGAGGCCGTCCTGGCCGCCCACCCGGCGGTCGCCGACGCCGCCGTGATCGTCCGCGAGGACGTGCCCGGCGACAAGCGCCTGGTCGGCTACGCGGTCCTCGCCCCCGGCGCGGAGCAGGTGAGCGCCGAGGAACTGCGCGCCCGCACCGCCGCCGACCTGCCCGTCCACATGGTCCCGTCCGCCGTCGTGCTGCTGGACCGCCTCCCGCTCACCGCCAACGGCAAGCTCGACCGGCGCGCCCTGCCCGCCCCCGACGCCCCCGAGGCCGGTGCCGGGCGGCCCCCGCGCAACCCCCGTGAGCAGCAGCTCTGCGAGCTGTTCGCCGAGGCCCTGGGCGTCCCCGCGGTCGGCGTCGAGGACGACTTCTTCGCTCTCGGCGGCCACTCCCTGCTGGTCGTCCGGCTCGCCGGGCGGATCCGCGCCGTGCTCGGCCTGGAGGTCGGCATCGGCACGCTGTTCCAGGCGCCCACCGTCGCCGCGCTGGACGCCGCGCTCGCCGCCGACGCCCCCGGCGCCGACGCGCTGGACGTCCTGCTGCCGCTGCGGCCCACCGCCCCCGGCCGGCGCAACCCGCTGTTCGCCGTCCACCCGGCCGGCGGGCTCGGCTGGTGCTACACCGGTCTGATCCGCAGCCTCCCGGCCGAGGTGCCGATCTACGGCCTCCAGGCGCAGGGCGTCGGCGCCGCCACCGCCGGCGAGCCGCTGCCCGCCACCATGGAGGAACTGGCCGCGCACTACGTCGACCGGCTGCGCGAGGTCCAGCCCGAGGGCCCGTACCGGCTGCTCGGCTGGTCCACCGGCGGCATCATCGCCCACGCGATGGCCGCCCGGCTGCAGGAACTCGGCTGCCGCGTCGAACTGCTGGCCGTGCTCGACGCCTACCCGGCCGAGGGCTTCCGCGACCTGCCCGTCCCGGACCAGGCCGAGGCCCTGGAGGCGCTGCTCACCATGGGCGGCTACGGGCCGGCGGACCTCGACGGCCGACCGCTCGAACTCGCCCACGTCACCGAGCTGCTGCGCCGCGAGGGCAGCCCGCTGGCCGGCCTGGACGACGCCACCGTCGAGGCGCTGAACCGGATCTACCTCCACATCAACCACCTGGTGCGCGGCTACGACCACCGCCGCTTCGAGGGCGATGTGCTGTTCTTCCGCGCCACCGTCGACACCATCGACGACACCCTGGTGCCCGAGCTGTGGACGCCGTACGTGGCCGGGCGGATCGAGAACACCGACGTCGCCTGCTCGCACAAGGACATGACGCTGCCCGAGCCGATCGCGCACATCGCGGGCGTCGTCGCGGAGCGCCTCGCCGCCCTCGACTCCCGCGCCTGACAGCTGACAACTGACAGATAACAGATGACAGCTGACAGATAACAGATAACAGATGACAGCTGACAGATTCTGAAATCTGTCAGCTGTCATCCGTCAGCCGCCCACCGACCAGACCGTCTGGAGAACCCATCCCATGAGTGACGCCCCCGCCAACCCCTTCGACGGCGACGGCGAGTTCCTCGCGCTCGTCAACGACCAGGGCCAGCACTCGCTCTGGCCGGCCTTCGCCGCCGTCCCGGCCGGCTGGACCGTCGCCCACGGGCCGTGCGAGCGCGCCGCCGCCCTCGACTGGATCACCGCCCACTGGACCGACCTCGACCCGGCCCGATGAGCCAGGCGGACACCCAGCCCGGCCCCGGCCCCGGCCCCGGCGCCCAGCCCGGCCCCGGCGGCCCGACCGGCCCCGCCGCCGCCCCGGCGCGCCCGCTGTTCGCCGGGCGCCTCGCCGTGGTGCTCGTCTACACGGCCGCGATGTGCATGAACGGCCTGGACTCGACGATCGTCAACCCGGCCCTGTTCACCATCGCCGGGGACTTCGGCCGCCCGGTCTCCGCCGCCAACGCCGTGGAGACCGCCTTCCTGGTCGGCCTCGCCGTCGGCCTCCCGGCGGCCGGCTGGCTCGGCGACCGGTTCGGCGTGCGCCGGGTCTTCCTCGGCTCGCTCGCCGTCTTCACCCTGGCCAGCGCGCTGTGCGCGGCCGCACCCGGCCTCGGCGCGCTCACCGCCGCCCGCGCGGTGCAGGGCGTGGCGGGCGGCCTGCTCACCCCGGTCGGCATGACCCTGCTGTTCCGCGCCTTCGAACCGCACGAGCGGGCCGGCCTCGGCAAGGTGCTGATCGTGCCGACCGCGCTGATGCCCGCGCTCGGCCCGCCGCTCGGCGGCCTGCTCACCGAACACCTGTCCTGGCACTGGCTGTTCCTGGTCAACGTGCCGATCGGGGCGGCCGCCGTGCTCACCGGCCTGTTCGGGCTGCGCGACCAGGACGAGCCGCCGGCCGGCCGCTTCGACACCACCGGCTTCCTGCTCGCCACCCCCGGCCTCGGCCTGCTCACCTACGCGCTCGGCTTCGGCCCCGCGCACGGCTGGGGCTCCCCGGCGGTGGCGGCGTCCGGGGCGCTCGGCGTGCTGCTGCTCGGCCTCGCCGTCCGCCACCAACTGCGCGCCGAGGAGCCGCTGGTGGACCTGCGGCTGCTCGCCGACCGGGCCTTCGGCGCGGCGAGCTGGCTGGCCCTGCTGACCGCCGCCGGCCTGATGGGCGCGCTGTTCGCCTTCCCGCTGCTGTACCAGGCGGCGCTCGGCGCCTCGGCGCTGGACGCGGGCCTGAGCGTCTTCCCCGAGGCGATCGGCCTGATGGCCGCCTCGCAGGTGGTCGACCGGCTGCTGCCCCGGCTCGGCCCGCGCCTGCTGGCGCTGCCCGCCCTGCTGCTGGCGGCCGTGGTGCTGGCCGCCCTGGCCGTGCCCGGCGTCGGCGAGAACGCCTGGGCCGTGCGGGCGCTGATGTTCGGCGTCGGCCTGATCCTGGGCACCGCCGTGCTGACGGTGCAGATCGCCGGCTTCGCGGATGTGCCGCCGCCCGCGATGGGCCGCGCGATGGGCCTGTTCACCATCGTGCGCACCCTCGGCGGCGCCTTCGGCATCGCCGGCGCGGCGGCCCTCATCGGCGCCCTCTCCGAGGACGGCACCCACGCCGCCGAACCCGGCCCCTACCGGGTCGCCCTGCTGGCCACGGCCGCCGCCGTCGCCCTCGGCGCCCTGGTCGCGGCCCGCCTCCCGAAGGAGCCCCCGGGCCCCCCGCCGCTGGACTGAGCAGCCAGGACGACCGACGGCCCGCCCGGGCTCCGCAGCCCGGCGGGCCGTCGCGCCGCGCTCACGCGGGCCCCGGCAGGCCGATCCTCTCCCGCCGGTAGGCGCCGATGACCTCGATGCCCCGGGTGCCCGTGATGCCGTCCAGCGGCAGTGCCTCGGTGTACGGGGCGGTGACGGGCGGCAGGAGGCCGGAGGGCAGCGAGCCGGTCACCTCGATGCCCCAGTACTCCGGCTGTTTGACGTAGACCAGCGGGACCAGCCGGACCGTCATGCTCTCGTAGGGCTTCTCCCCGCGGACGACGAGGATGAAGGTGCCCGGGACGATCCCCGGGACGGCCTCGGCCTCGTCGAAGTCGATCAGGCGCACGGATTCCGGCCCTGGTCGCTGACTGAAGTCCTCCGTCACCATGACTCCTTTCGTCGCCGAGTGTCATGGATTGATCACTCGTTGACGCAGAGTAGTCGAGGGTCGTCCGCGAATCATGCCTCCAACACGCCGTCGCGCGGGCCGGTGCCGGGCTCAGAACTCTTTCACCAGCCGCCGGTGGCCCGGTCCCCAGCGGTACCCGAGGGCGGCGTTCACCGCGACCATCGGCACATTGCCCGCCTCGACCTCGGTGTGCGCGGTCCGCACGCCGTGGCCGACGAGGTGCCGGGCGGCGTGCAGCTTGAGTGCCCGGGCCAGCCCGCGCCCCCGCCACGGGCGCAGCACCCCGGTGTAGTCGATCCGGCAGGCCCGGGGGTCGGGGACGGCGTGCACGACGGTCGTGCCGACGATCCGCCCCAGGCTCTCGGCGGTGAACACCCAGTCGGCCCGGCCGCCGGGGCCGGCCAGGGCCTCGGCGCGCCACGGCCCGAAGGCCGGGAGGGCGTCGGCGAATCCCGGGTTGTCGCGCAGGGTCTCCCGGTAGAGGTGGTGGAGCTGCCGCTCGGGCTCGGGCGCGGTGGTGGTGGCGAGGGTGGCCAGGTGCAGGCCGGGCGGCGCCTGCGGGGCGGGCAGGTGCGGCCCCACGGCGGCGACGGCCGATCGGACGTGGGCGTCCACCCGGTACCCGCGGCCGAGCAGCAGGCCGGTCAGGTCGGACGGGCACGTCCCGTGGGTGCGCCCCGTCTCCCCGGTCCCGTCGGGGAGTTCGCCGAGCAGCCGGGACGCGCCGGCCCCGCGCGCCCACTGCTCCAGCCCGTCGTAGAGCGGCAGCAGCCAGGCCGGTGCGCGTCCGGGCGCGCTGACCACGAGCGAGGCGAGGTCGCCGGGCGGCGCCCAGGGCGCCCGCCAGGCGGTGGCGTACGCCAGCAGGTCGCCGGAGGGGCCGGGCTGGACCAGCCGGACCCGGCCGTGCCCGGTGAGCCGCCCCCGGTGGTCGGTGGAGAGGTCGTCCGCACCCGGCAACGCCGCGTCCTGTTCCCGGAGCCCGGCCGCCGTCACGGTCACGGGCCCGTCGGCGGACAGCAGCTCGGCCAGCGCGGGGTAGTCGACCTCGGGCCGGAACGGGCGGATCACCCGTGGCCGCCGCAGAAATGAAAGTCCGTCACATGTGAAACCTTACTGATCCCGCGTCGGCCCCGCCCGGCATTTCCCGAGGCGGCCGCCGCCCGGCCGGTGCCGTCGGTCGGCGACCGCCGGAGCCGTCACCCGGCGGAGTGGAGAATGCCGGAATCCCCGGCGGGCGGCGGCGGGCGGCAGTACCGTGCCCGCATGACCGTGCTCGTCCGCCGTCGTCACATCGACTTCGGCCGCATCCACTCCACCGGCTGTCCGGTCATCGTCTGATCGTTCGATCGCCCGGTCGCTCTGGCCGCGCCGCCCCGCGGGGCGGCGCCGCGGCGGCCGTCGTCCACCTCGCCGGGGAGCGCCGTCGACGCGTGCGCACCCAACGGGCTCAGCCGTGCCGTGTGCCCGCACGCCCGCGGGCACCCCGGCCGACCACGATCCGATCCCACCGAAGGGACAGCCGTTCCGCCATGACCGACACCGCCACCGAGCACTACCTGCGCAACAACGCCGACTACGCCGCGGCCTTCGACGGGCCGCTTCCGCTCCCGCCGGCCCGTCGCACGGCCGTCCTGGCCTGCATGGACGCCCGGCTCAACGTCTACGGCGCGCTCGGCCTCGCCGAGGGCGACTCGCACGTGATCCGCAACGCCGGCGGGGTGGCGACCGACGACGCCATCCGCTCGCTGGCGATCAGCCAGCGGCTGCTCGGCACGCGGGAGATCATCCTCGTCCACCACACCGACTGCGGCATGCTCACCTTCGGCGACGACGCCTTCCGCGAGTCGATCCGGGAGGAGACCGGCGTCAAGCCGCCGTGGGCCGCCGAGGCCTTCGCGGACGTGGAGACGGACGTCCGGCAGTCGGCCGCCCGGATCCGCACCAGCCCCTTCGTCCCGCACACCGGCTCGGTGCGCGGCTTCGTCTTCGACGTCGCGACCGGGCTCCTGAAGGAGGTCGTGCTCTGACCGGCGGCGCCCCGGTGCGGCCGGCCGCACCGGGGCCCGGGGCCCGGTCGTCAGCGCCCCTGCGGCCCGTCCTGGCCGAGCAGGTGCACCAGGCCCTCGGCCAGTCCGCCGCGCCAGCAGGCGTAGTCGTGGCCGCCGTTGAACTCGCGGTAGGCGAGGTCGTAGCCGCGGGCGGTCAGTACGTCGCGCAGGTGGCGGTTCTGGGTGAGCAGCATCCACTCCTGGAGGCCGACCTCGATCCAGAACCGGGCGCCGCCGCGCTCGGCGGCGGCGAACCGACGGGTCAGCCACTCGCTCCCGCTGTCGAACTCGGTGCCGTCCGGCCACCAGAACGAGCCGGACTGCGACAGCGCGTTGCCGAACCGGGCGGGCCGGCGGAAGGCCGCGAAGGCGGCGGTGAGGCCGCCCGCGCTCTGGCCGGCGATCACGGTGCGGGCGGGGTCGGCGGTGGCCCGGTGCTCGGCGGCGGCCCAGGGCAGGATCCGGTCGGCGAGCAGGTCGACGAAGTCCGGGTTGCAGCTGAGGTCGTCCGGCCGGCCGGGGCCCATGGTGTGGACGAGCAGGGCGACGGTCGGCGGGAGCAGGCCCTCGGCCGTCAGGTTGTCCAGGGTGTCGCCGAAGGACAGCACCTCGCCCCACATCTCGCCGTCCAGCAGGACCAGCACCGGGTACGGGCCGGCGTCGGCGCGGTGCCCGGCGGGCAGGTGCACGTCGATCCGCCGCCCGGCCACCTCGGCGCGCACGGTGCGGCCGCGGGGCACCTCCGCGCGCCGCCCCGCGTACGGCTGGGCGGGCGCCTCGGGCAGCGCGAGCACCGAGGAGGGGTGGCGGCCGTCGCGGGCGGGCAGCAGCGCCCCGGCGCCGTGCGGGTCGGGGCGGGCGCCGTCCAGGACCCGCAGCCAGTCGGCCCGCCGGGTGCCGGGGACGGCGCCGCGCACCGGGTACAGCTGGTAGGACGCCCGGTGGTCGGCGCGCAGCCGGTAGGTGCGCGACCAGCCGCCGGCCCGGCGCTCCATCAGGTGCGGGGTGAGGTCGCCGGCGTGCCGGTCCTTGTCGGTGACGGTGTGGACGAGGGCGAGCACGCCGTCGTACGGCTCCTCGCCCGGCTGATCGCGCAGCACGAAGGTCACCCGCCGGTAGGCGGGGTCGTCGGGGTCGGGGTCGACCAGCGGCGCGCCCTCGGCGGCCACCCGGGCCCAGAACCCGTCACCGGTGTCCGGCTGTTCACTCTGCACGGTAAGAACTCCTCGATGGTCGGGCGGGGGCGGTCGGTCAGGCGGGGTTGCCCTTGCGGCCGAGCAACACCCAGAGCAGGAAGGGGCCGCCGAGCACCGTGGTGACGATGCCCACCGGGATCTCGACGCCGGAGATCAGCACCCGGCCGAGGGTGTCGGCCAGCACGATCAGCACCGCGCCGACCAGCGCCGAGCCGAGCACCGGGACGCGGGCCGGGCCGGCCAGCCGTCCGGCGACCACCGGCGCGGCCAGCGCGACGAAGCCGACCGGCCCGCAGACCCCGACGGCGAGTCCGGCCAGCGCCACGGCGAGCAGCAGGCAGGCGAGCCGCACCCGGCCGGGGTCGACGCCGAGCGAGGACGCCACGTTGTCGTCGAACCGCAGGACGGCCAGCCGGCGGGCCACCACCAGGGCGAGCGGCACCAGCACGGCCAGGCCGATCAGCACCGGCGTGGCCACCGCGTAGTCGCGACCGTTGAGGCTGCCGGAGGTCCAGACGTACAGCGAGGACGCCGAGCTGAGCGAGCGCCGGGCCATCGCCACCTGGATCACGGCGGAGGCGAGCGCCGACATGGCCAGGCCCACCACCAGCACCCGGTAGCCGCGCGCGCCGAGGCCGCCGGAGACGAAGGTGACGACGGCGACGGCGACCAGCGCGCCGATCGGCCCGGCCCACCAGGCGCCGAACGTGCCCGAGGCGGTGACCGAGATCAGCACGGCGGCGGTGGCGCCGTCGTTGACGCCGAGCAGTTCGGGGGTGGCGAGCCGGTTGCGGGCCAGCGTCTGGGTGAGGCAGCCGGCCAGGCCGAGGGCGGCCCCGGCGGCGAGGCCCGCGACGATCCGGCCGAGCCGGAACTTCTGCACCAGCAGCACGTCGAGGCGCTCGCCGTGGCCGAAGACGGCCTGGAAGGTGCGGCCGAGGCCGAGTTCGCTCTGGCCGGCGTGCGCGGAGACCACCACGGCGGCCAGCAGCGCGGCGGCGAGGCCGAACGCGGCCAGCGCGGAGCGGCGGGGGAGCAGGACGGACAGCGTGCCGCGCCGGATCACCAGGTCGGGCCGGGGCGCCTTGTCCTGCGGGTGGCCGTGGCGGCCGGAGGACTCGGCGGGCGCGGTGTCGGTCAGGTCGAGCGCGGCCGTCCTCCGGGAGCGGACGATGGCGATCAGGGCGGGCGCGCCGATCAGAGCGACGATCACCGAGACCGGGGCCTCGAACGGGCGGGCCACCACCCGGGCGAGCACGTCGGCGCCGGTCAGCACGGCCGCGCCGACCAGCCCGGCGAGCAGGGTGAGCCGGCCGACCCGGGGCCCGGCGGCGGCGCGGGCCAGGAAGCCGGCGAGCAGGCCGAGGAAGGAGATCGGCCCGGCCAGGGCGACGGCGGAGGCGGTCAGCAGGGTGACGGCGAGGGCGACGGCGGCGCGGGTGGCGCCGGGGCGGTGGCCGAGGCCGCGGGCGAGGTCGTCGCCGAGCGCGAGCGCGGACAGCGGCCGGGTGGTGAGCAGGGCGACCACGAAGCCGACGCCGAGCACCGGGGCGAGCTGGCGCAGGGTCGTCCAGCCCTCCACGCCGGCCAGCGAGCCGAGCACCCAGACCCGGTAGCGGTCGTACGCCTCGGGGGAGTTGACGATCAGCACGCCGGTCAGGCCGCCGAAGGTGGCGCCGACGGCGGAGCCGCCGAGGACGAGCCGCATCGGGGAGCCGCCGCCCCGGCTGCCGGCGATCGCCAGGACCAGCCCGCTGGCGAGCACGGCGCCGCCGAAGGCGAAGGCGAGGTAGCCGTAGGAGGTCTGGACGCCGAGCACGGCGATGCCGAGCACGACGCCGAGCGAGGCGCCGGCGTTGACGCCGAGCAGGCCGGTCTCGGCGAGCGGATTGCGGGTGACGGCCTGCAGTTGGGCGCCGGCCACGCCGAGCGCGGCGCCGACCAGCAGGGCCGTCAGGGTGCGGGGCAGGCGCAGGTCGCCGACGACGAGGGCGAGCCGGCTGTCGGCGCGGGCGCCGTCGGTGTCGAGCAGGTAGTCCAGCACCCGGCCGGGGCCGATCTCGCCGGCGCCGACGGACAGGGAGAGCGCGGTGAGTGCGAGCAGGGCGGCGAGGATGCCGCCGACGGCGGCCCAGGAGGCGCGGCGCGACCGTTCGGCCGCCGCCGGCGGGGCGGGGGCGGGGGGATCCGCGTCGGCCGCCTCGGCGGTACCCACTTGCGACAATGTCATAAGGTAAGGCTAACCTAATGGTGATCGCGGTCGGACAGGTGTCCGGCCCTGCGCCGGATCCGTCCGGATCGTCCAGGCGCACGGCGCCGCACCACTGTTCCACCGCTCCACCGCCCGCACCGCCCGTCTGCAACACCCCTGCCCGGAGGCCCCCATGTCGACCCCTCAGAGCCCGCTCAGCCCCGCCCGCCGCCGTGCGGTCCAGGCGCTGGCCGCCACCGGGGCGGCCGCGCTCCTGCTCGTCGGCTGCGGTTCGTCGGGCTCCTCCGACAAGGGCTCGCCGTCCGCCGGCTCCGCCACCGCCGCGGGCAGTCCGGCGGCCGACGCGGCTGGCGGCAAGCGGACCGTCAAGGACGCCGCCGGCACCGCCGTCGAGATCCCCGCCGAGCCGAAGCGCATCGTCACCCTCACCCAGGAGGACCTCGACGCGGTGCTCGCCCTCGGCCTCAAGCCGGCCGGCATCACCAACGGACAGGGCCTCAACGAGCCGCCGGCGTACCTGAAGGACAAGGTCCAGGGCATCCCGGTGGTCGGCAACCTGCTCCAGCCCGTGATGGACAAGGTGGTCGCCGCCAAGCCCGACCTGATCCTGGCCGGCGACATGCAGGACCAGCAGGTGCTCAAGCAGCTGCGCGAGATCACCCCGGCCACCCTGGTCACGATGGCCCCGACCGACGACTGGAAGCTCTCCTTCCGCGGCATCGGAAACGCCGTCAACAAGCTCGACCAGGCCAACAAGGTCATCGCCGACTACGACGCCAAGGCCGCCAAGGCCGGCGGCGAGCTCGGCGAGAACAAGGGCAAGGCCGTCTCCATCGTCCGCTGGAACCCGACCGGCCCCAGCTGGATGGAGAAGAAGCAGTTCGCCAGCGGCGTCGCCCTCGACATGGGACTGACCCGCCCGCAGGCCCAGGACAAGGACGGCAACGCCCACACCCCGGCGCTGAGCCTGGAGAAGATCAACGAGATCGACGGCGACTGGCTGTTCCTCTCCACCCTCACCGACGACGGCAAGGCCGCGCTGAAGGACGTCCAGTCCAAGCCCGCCTACCAGGAGCTGAACGCGGTGAAGAACAACCACACCGTGACCGTCGACGGCTCCGTCTGGTCCACCCGCGGCGGCCCGCTCGCGGCCGACGCGGTGATCGGCGACATCAGCAAGGCGCTCGGCGCCAAGTGACCGCCGGCGGCGGGCGCCCCCCTCACCGGGCGCCCGCCGTTCGGTTCGCTCCCCTCCCAACCGAAGGAACCCGCCATGGAGTTGACGGTCGAGGGCCTCACGGCCGGGTACGGCCCCGGGCGCCCGGTGCTGGGCGGCGTGGACCTCACCGTGCCCGGCGGGCAGGTGGTGGCGATCGTCGGCCCCAACGGCTGCGGCAAGTCCACCCTGCTGCGCTCGGTCGCCCGCCTCCACCGGCCGGACTCCGGACGGGTGCTGGTCGGCGGCGAGGACATCTGGAAGCTGCGGCCCCGCCAGGCCGCCCACCGGGTGGCGCTGCTGCCGCAGAGCCCGCAGGCGCCGGAGGCGGTCACCGTGGCCGGGCTGGTCCGTTACGGCCGCCACCCGCACCAGAGCCTGTTCCGGCAGTGGTCCGCCGACGACGAGCGGCTCACCGCCGAGGCGCTGCGGGCCACCGGCGTCGAGGAGTTCGCGGACCGCCGGCTCGACCGGCTCTCCGGCGGCCAGCGGCAGCGCTGCTGGCTCGCCATGGTGCTCGCCCAGGACGCCCCGGTCGTGCTGCTCGACGAGCCGACCAGCGCCCTCGACCTCGGCCACGCCGTCGAGGTGCTGGAGCTGGTCCGCGAGGTGGCGGCGGGCGGGCGCACCGTCGTCATGGTGCTGCACGACCTCGCGGCGGCGGCCCGCTACGCCGACCTGGTGGTGGCGATGCGCGGCGGCTCAGTGATCGCCTGCGGGGCGCCGCGCGAGGTGGTGGACGCGCCGCTGGTGCGGGCGCTGTACGACGTGGACAGCGATGTGCTCGCGGCCCCCGGGGACGGCGCACCGGTGATCGTCCCGCGCGTGGGGGCGCGGTCGGCGGCCTCCCCGGCCGGCTGACGGCGGGTCGGGGCGGGTCCGGCAGAGTCGGGGCGGGTCCGCCCGGGTCCGCCCGGGTCCGCCCGGGTCGCTCGGACGGCCGGGCGGGCGCGGCGGGTTGCGGCCGGTGCCGGGTGGGGTGTGGTCTGCTGGGCGGGCGTCCGCCGGGCGTCCGTGCCGCCGCCGCGCCCCGCCGTTTCCGGGAGAGGTCACCGATGCCCCGTCGTTCCGCCGCCCTGTTCGCCGCCCTCGTCCTCGGCTCGGCCGCCACCGTCGGCTGCTCCTCGGCCGCCGACCCGGGGCGCGCCGTGGGGCCGCCCACGACGCCCGCGCCCGCGACGTCCGCGACGTCCGAGGCGTCCGGGACGTCCGCGCCGACCACCGCGGCCCCGGCCACGGAGAGCCCGACGCCCTCCCCGGCCCCGACCCCGGGCGCGCCCGCCTCGGTGGACGTCGCGGGCACCGTCACCGACGGACTCGCCTCCCCCTGGGGCCTGGCCGTCCTGCCGGGCGGCGACCTGCTGGTCTCCGAGCGCGACGACGCCCGGATCCTGCGCGTCTCGGTGAAGGACGGCAGCCGGACCGAGGCCGGCACCGTGCCCGGCGTCACCGCCGGCGGCGAGGGCGGCCTGCTCGGCCTCGCCCTCTCGCCCGGCTTCGCCTCCGACCACCAGGTCTACGCCTACTTCTCCTCCGCCTCCGACAACCGGATCGCCCGCCTGGACTACGACCCCGCCCGCCCGGCCGGCTCCCAACTCGGGGACCCTGTCGTCCTGGTGGCCGGCATCCCGCACGGCTCCCGGCACAACGGCGGCCGGATCGCCTTCGGCCCCGACGGCTTCCTGTACGCCGGCACCGGCGACGCCGACGAGCGCCCGCTCGCCCAGGACCGCGACTCGCTCGCCGGCAAGATCCTGCGGCTCGCCCCGGACGGTGCCCCCGCCCCCGGCAACCCGTTCCCCGGCTCGCCGGTCTGGTCGCTCGGCCACCGCAACGTCCAGGGCCTGGCCTGGGATCCGCAAGGGCGGCTCTGGGCCTCGGAGTTCGGGCAGGACACCTGGGACGAGCTGAACCTGATCACCCCCGCCGGCAACTACGGCTGGCCGACCGTCGAGGGCGCCGCCGGCCGCGCGGGGTTCACCGACCCGGTCGCCCAGTGGCACCCCGCCGACGCCTCCCCGAGCGGCATCGCCCACGCCGCGGGGAGCGTCTGGATGGCCACCCTGCGCGGCCAGCGGCTCTGGCGGATCCCGCTGGACGGCGACCGACTCGCGGCCCCTCCCCAGGAGTTCCTCTCCGGCGCGTACGGCCGCCTGCGCGCCGCGGTGGCCGACCGGGACGGCACCCTGCTGCTGCTCACCGACAACACCGACGGCCGCGGCGAGCCGCGTCCCGGCGACGACCGGATCCTGCGGCTGGCCGTCGGTGGCGGCAGCTGACCGTCGACCCGGGGTGACCGCGAGCGGCATTGGCTCACCTGTTCGAGTGGTTTGAACGTGGTTCGACCGGGGATCCACCGCTTCCTACCGCTCGGTACCCCTCCCTGCCGGTTCGGTTGTCAGTGTGTCCGGTTACGTTCCTCCCATCACTGACCAGCTGGGAGGAGAGCGGCCGTGGCGTGGGTGGAAACGGGAACGGGCGGTTACCAAGTCGCCTTCGACGAGGAGGGCAAGGTGGTCTGCCGCAACGCGGCCGGCCGCCTGCTGAAGGCCGTCCCGCCGAAGCTGAACGACGACCCGGCGGTCGTCGGGCTCAAGCAGCTCACCGAGTGGCTCGAGGCGCACCGGCGCGGCTGCCTGGAGACCGTCGAGCGGTGGATGGTCCGCTCGCTGCCCGTGCCCGCCGCCGTCGTCATCGCCGTCTGGGCGGACGAGGCCTGGCGGGAGGTCCTGCGCGACCTGGTGGTCACCGGGCCGGACGGCGCCGTCGCCGGCTTCCTGCGTGGCGCCGACGCCGAGCGCGGCCTCGGCCTGGTCGACCTCGACGGGGACACCGTCCGCCTCACCGACGGCGAACTGCGGATACCCCACCCGGTCCTGCTGGAGGACCTCGACGAACTGCGCGAGTTCGCCGTCGAACTCGGCGTCTCCCAGCAGGTCCAGCAGCTGTACCGGGAGGTCTGGCACCGGCCCGACGACACCGCCGGCACCGAGGTCTCCACCTACGCCGGCGGGCACTACGCCGCGCTGCGCGACCTGCTCGGCCGCTGCGCCCGGCTCGGCTACCGGGTGCGCGGCGGACACGCCGTGCTGCCCGTCGTCGAGGACGGCCTCGCCCTGGAGGCCCGGGTCTGGGTCGGCGACTACTACGAGTACGACGAGTGCGAGACCGGCGCGCTCAGCTGGACCGGCCCGGACGGCAAGGTCCTGCCGCCGGCCGAGGTCGGACCGGTCGCCTGGTCCGAGGGGATGCGGATGGCCGCCGCACTGTACGCCGGCCGCACGATCGAAGGGGAGGAAGCCGCATGAGCACCACCACCGGACCCGACCGCACCACCGGTGCGCCCGGCGACCACGCCCGCCACGAGCGGCTGCTGGAGGCCGGGGCGATCCTCGCCCCCGGCACCCTGCCCGGCGTCGGCACCCCCGACAGCGCCGCCGACGTCCTCACCGCCCGCACCTACGCCCACCCCGCCCTCGACGGGCGCCGGATCGTGCGCCTGGTGCCCGGTGCGCTCGGCCCCGCCGAGGACGCCGCCGTCGACTTCCTCGGACTCGCCCCCGACACCGAGCCCGCCGAGGTCGGCCAGGTCCGCCAGGAGGCGCTCGGCTTCCCCGCCTGGGCGCTCGTCCACGACCCGGCCAACGGCCACCACGCGCTCGCCCTGGTCAAGGAGATGGAGCGGCTCGCCCGCCAGGCCAAGTCCAAGCCCGGCCACGCCAAGGACGGGTTCGACGAGCTCGCCGTGCGGCTCGGCCGCGCCGTCCCGCACTTCCTGCCCACCTACTGCGAGCAGGTCGGCCGGATCTTCCTCGGCCAGGGCAACCAGACCTACGCCAGCACCTTCTTCGGCAAGGCCCGCGAGGCCGAGCGCACCCACAACCTCGCCGTCGACGAGGAGCGGCTGCGCGCCGTCTTCCTGGAGTTCGCCCTGGCCGGCGCGCTCAGCGTCAAGGCACTGCGCCAGTACGTCAAGGAGCTGAGCGGCCGACTCGACCCGCTGACCGCCTGGCAGCGGTTCCGCCAGCTGTGCACCGAGCGCTCCGCCGCCGGCATGGCCCCCTACGCCGGGATCGCCGAGGACGCCCGCGCCCTGCTCAAGGCCGCCGGCCTGGAGCGCGAGGAGCACGAGCGCGAACTGCTCGCCGAACTGCTCGCCTCACCCGCCGTCAACCGGGCCCCCGGCACCTTCTGGACGGTCTGGCGCGGCGCCGTGGTCGAGCTCGGGCAGCGCGACGACACCGTGCGCGCCCGGCTGCTGGAGCTGATGCCCGACCCGCCCGGCAACAACGACGCCGACGTCCAGGACGCCGCCTGGCTCGCCCTCCTCGCCGACAGCGGCGCCGAACGGCTGCTCACCGACCCGCCCGCCGCCGGCGCTGCCGCGGTCGCCGACGCTGACGCTGCCTCGGCCGAGGCCCCCGAGCCGGCCGCCGCCTGGCTGCAGCGCTGGACCAACCACCTCGGCCGCGGCTGGCGCGACCGGGGCCTGAACACCGAGACCGTCGGCCTGGTCACCCGCATGCTGGAGCGGCTGCGCGCCGAGGCCGTCCCGGTCGACCTCTTCACCGGGGTGCGCCGCAGTGCCACCCAGCTCGAACTCCTCGACCTGCTGCTCGCCGAGGGCGTCCCGGTCGCCGACCCGGCGGACGACCACACCTTCCTCATCCAGCACTGGGTCGCCGCCTCCTCCGCCGACGGCCGCACGCTGGCCGCCATCGCCGCCGACCCCCGCTTCCGCTCCGCGCTGCGCGCCGCCGTCCCCGCCGTCTGGGGCACCGTCGACAGCCGGGGCCTGGCCGCCCGGCCGGTGCTGCGCGAACTGTTCGTCGAGTGGTCCGACGCCCGGGTCGGCGAGCTGGAGGCCGTCCGCGGCCTGGAGAGCGCGGGCGCACTGCTCGGCGAGCTGAGCTCCCACCGCACCGGCATCCGCGACGAGAACCCGGCCGCGGCCCGGCGGATCGCCGACCTCGACGTGGCCGGGCTGCTCGCCCGCGCCCTGCGGGGCGGCATCCTCGACGAACTCGCCTGGCCGGCCCTGGAGGAGGCGCTCGCCAAGCTCGGCGCCGAGGACGGCGACGCCCCCGGCTTCGGCAACGGGCGCGGCCTCCCCAAGGGGCTGATGCTCCAGGAGGCCTGGCCGAACCTGGTACTCGCGCGCGGCAACCAGGTCGTCGTGGCCGGACCGCAGGGCATCGTGCTCGAACACACCCTGCGCATCCCCGACAAGCTGGAGAGCCACCAGCACCCCCACTTCCGCTTCGTCGACGGCGAACTGCTGGTCGCCTGGTTCCACGACGGCAAGCAGCACGCCTACTGGTCCGGCCGGCCCGCCGAGACCTTCGTCCTCGGCGGCGAGAGCATCGCCCGCTACTACGGCGGCAGCGACGAGATCGAGATGCCGAGCCTGCCGCTGCCCGGCGGCGGCCGCACCGGCGGCCACCGCCCGCTGCACGTCGGCGACACCCAGGTGCCCGACCAGGACCACGTCCTGACCGACGGCACCGGCCACTGGACCGCCCGCTGGAACCGCGGCGGCAACGTGCTGCACGAACTCGACGCCGCCACCGGCACCCTGGGCCGCGCCTCCGAGCCGCCGCGGATCGCCGCGGGCGCGGCGGCAGGGCGCCTCGACATCGGCCGCACCCGGCTGCTGCCGCTCCTGCCGGGCCTGGAGGACACCCCGCTCGGCACCGACGGCACCGTGCTCGGCAGCTGGACGCGGGCCGACGGCCCCCGGATCACCACCGGCACCGCCGACGGCACCACGCTCGTCGTCGAGAACTCCCGGCACCGGACCGCGACGTACCCGCGCGGCCGGCTCGCCCTGCCCGGCGGCGGCCGGCCGGTGGTCCAGAGCGGCAACGGCGACCACCTCGGCCTCGGCCTGCCCGCCGCGCACTCCGCGGCGGACGGCACCGTCACCGCGGACCCGACCGGCTACACCGCCGACCTCGAACCCGGCCGCCCCGGCGGCCTGGACGCCGCGGGCACCCCCGTCGTGCCGCCGCTCTCCCACTGGCACGCCCTGCGCCCGCGCGACGAGCAGGGATCCACGCTGCTGCGCTCCGTCACCGAGGAGCAGGCCGCCCGGCTCATCGACGCCGCCTGGCCGGCCGACGCCGAACCCGTCCCCGCCGAGGAGCAGCGCTGGATCACCGTCCAGGGCGTCCGCCGTCCCGTGGTGAGCAGCGACAAGACCGTCGAGGGGCTCCCGCTCGACGCCGTCGCGGAGATCCTGCCGGGCATCACCCACCGGCGGCTGCTGGCCGGCGTCACCGGCGTGGCCCGCACCGCCGCCAACCTGCTCGACAGGGTCGCCCGCTACCTGCCGCAGCCCGAGGACGGCGGCCGCACCGCCGACTCCTCCGAGTACGCCCACCGGCCCGAGCACGGGACCGACTACGAGCTCAGCGAGGCCGTCACCCTGCTGCTGCCCGGGATCGGGGGATTCGGCCGCTCCTGGGACCGCAGCGCCAACTACCGCGTGCTCAACAACCTCCGGACGGTCGGCGCCGTGCTCGCCGAGCCCCCCGCGGCCGACGGCGACGGCTGGAGCACCCCGCACCGGATCGACCTGCACGGCGACGACACCCACCACGGCTGGCTGCACGTGCTCGGCAAGCTCGGCGTCCTCGCCTACGCGGCCGCCGCCCCGCTCACCTCCGCCGAGCACCGCGCCTCGCTCGGCGTGCTGCTCTCCGAGTTCACGGACGGGCCGCTCGCCGACCGCGGGGCCACCGTGCGCCAGCTCCTGCTCACCGAGCCGCTCACCGACGCGAGCACCAAGGAGGAGAAGCACGAGCGCCGGGCCGGCCAGGTCTGGCGGCACGGCGGGCGCACCGTGATCGTCCTCGGCTGCAGCCACCACGCCGACGACAAGGTCGTCTGGCTGGCCGTCGACCACGACCCGAGCGCCGCCTTCGGCCCGGTCGCCCACTTCGGCACCGCCCTCGAACGCACCACCGAGGAGACCGTCACCGCGGCCTGGCTCGCCCGCTTCACCGCCCTGCTCGCCGAGCGCGGCGCCATCACCCACCGCGCCGACCGCGCCGCCGACTTCGGCGAGCGCACCGGCATCGGCGCCGTCCGCTCCGCCCTGCTGTTCAGCCCCACCAGCGCCCTCGTCCAGTGGTACGGCTCGCCGCTGCCCGCCGAGGCGCTCAAGGAGTACGGCCTCAAGTCCGGCGAGGCCAAGGCCGCCCGCGACTGGCTGCGCGGGCGCGAGCGCTCCCTCCTCGCCGAGGTCTGGGCCGCCCTGCTGCCCGAGAACCCGGAGGACCTCTGGGCCACCGGTCCGGACAGCTCCTCCGGCGCCGCCCACTGGACGCGGCGCCTCGGACGGATCGTCACCCTGCCCGACGAGGACCAGGCCGCCGTCAGCGGCGCCGACGTCCAGCGGATCGAGGAGATCCTGAACGTCGCGACCACCCCGTGGCTGAGCCGCACCACCCGCCAGCGGCTGCGCGCCGAGGGGGACGCGGGCACGGTGGGCCTGCTGCCCGACGACGCGGACGCCGTGCCGGACCACAGCACCCTGCCCGAGTTCGTCGACGCCCTCGCCTGGCTCGCCTACCGGCTGTCCTGGAACAGTCCGCTGCGTGCTCTGCTCGCCCCGGCCGTCCAGGCACTGCGCACCCGCCTGGCCGACCCGGAGCTGCTGCTCGCCTACGACCTGCGCCGCAACAGCAAGGGCGAGCCGCTGGCCGCCGTCCTGCGCACCCGCTACGGCCTGCCCGCCGAGGGCGGCGCCGACGCCGACGGACTGGTCCGCTGCGGCGAGGCCGTGGTGCTGTCGCCCGGCCACAACGACGCGGAGTGCATCTGGTGGCGCCCGGCGGGCGTCAGCGGCGCGCAGGACCCGGCGCTGGAGCTGCTCGCCGGCCTGGCCGAGGGCTACTGGCTCGCCCGCCAGCGGTCCGTTCTCGCCGCCCTCCTGGACGGCACCCTGGACCGGCTGGCCGCCCTGCCGGACCTCCCCGAGGCGGCCGGGGCCGCCGACGCCGGGGCCGAGTTCTGGCCCCACCACCCGCTGCTCACCGTGCCGGAGCTGGTCACCGAGGTCGCCAAGACCCAGGAGCTCGGCGAGGACGCCGCGGTGCTCTACCTCCAGCTGCTCGCCCTGCCCGACCCGACCGACCGCAACGTGGCCCGCTGGACGGGCTGGAAGCCGGCCCGGCTGAAGAAGGCGCGCGCCGAACTCCTCGCCTCCGGGCTGGTCGTGGAGGCCAAGCGGGCCCGCGCCGGGCGCACCCTGTTCCTCCCCTGCGGCTGGCAGGAGGCCAAGGCCCCCGGCCTGCCCGTCGAGACCTGGAAGGCCGGCCTCTACACCCTGCCCACCCACCACGCCGCACTGCCGCAGCTGTCCGTTCCGGAGCTGTTCACCCGGGCCTGGCAGCGCGTCACCGACGGGGACGCCCCCGGCTTCGAAGAGCTCCAGACCGGCAAGCGCAGGAAGGCCCGCCGATGACCACCACCACGACCACCACCACGAGCGCCGCCACCGCTCCGCCCGGGCCGGCCGCCCGGCAGGTCGTCCTGCCGGAGGAGAAGCACGCCGCCGAACTGGAGTTCCTCGCCGCGTACGACTCCGGCCCGCGCCCGCCCGGCTGGCGGCTCACCCCGCGCGCCGTCGTCACCTTCGTCATGGGCAGCGGCGGCGAGAAGCTCAAGGCCGGCCGGAAGAGCCTGGCGATCGAGCAGAAGTTCGTCGGCGAGCGGGCCCTGGTCGAACGCTGCGTCGTCACCCTCGCCGGCGAGCGCGGCCTGCTGCTCGTCGGCGAGCCCGGCACCGCCAAGTCGATGCTCTCCGAACTCCTCGCCGCCGCCGTCTGCGGCAGCAGCGCGCTCACCGTCCAGGGGACCGCCGGCACCACCGAGGACCAGCTCAAGTACGGCTGGAACTACGCCCTGCTGCTCGCCAAGGGCCCCAGCCGCGACGCCCTGGTGCCCTCCCCGGTGCTCACCGCGATGACCACCGGCGCGGTCGCCCGGGTCGAGGAGGTCACCCGCTGCCTGCCCGAGGTCCAGGACGCCCTGGTGTCGCTGCTCTCCGAGCGGCGGGTCGCCGTCCCCGAACTCGCCGGCACCCCCGACGGACAGCTGCACGCCGTCCCCGGGTTCACCCTGATCGCCACGGCCAACCTGCGCGACAAGGGCGTCAGCGAGATGTCCGCCGCCCTCAAGCGGCGGTTCAACTTCGAGACGGTCGGCCCGATCGGCAGCCTCGCCGCCGAGGTGGACCTGGTCCGCCGCCAGTCCACCGCCGCCGTCGCCCGCGCCGGCGCCGCCTACGCGGTGGACGACGCGGTCCTGGAGGCCCTGGTCACCGCCTTCCGCGACCTGCGCACCGGCCGCTCCACCGAGGGCTGGGACGTCGAGCGTCCCTCCACCGTGATGAGCACCGCCGAGGCCGTCTCGGTGGCCACCGCCCTCGGCGTCACCGCCGCCTACCTGCCCGACGGCGGCGACCTGCTCGGCCGCCTCCCCGGCCAGCTCATCGGCGTCGTCCGCAAGGACGACCCGGCCGACGCCGCCCGCCTGCTCGGCTACTGGGACGGACCGGTCCGCCGCCGTGCCGAGCAGGGCGCCGCCACCTGGCGCACCCTGTGGGAGCTGCGCTCCGCCCTGGAGCACTGACCCCCGCGCCGGCCCGGCGCCCCCGGCGGGCGCCGGGCCGGCCGGCAGCCACACCCCCGATCTCCCCAACTCCCGAACTTCCACCGAGAGGTGAACACATGAGCAGCGCGGTGCCGCCCGGCGGGGCGGGCCCCGGCCTCGACGACCCGCGCGGGACGGTCGAGGCCCAGGCCGCCCGGCTGGCCGCGTCCGGCCTCGACACGCCCGGCCCCTACCTGATCGGGGTGCGCCACCACGCGCCCTCGCTCAGCGCCGTCGTGCCCGCCCTGCTCGACGCCGCCGCGCCCGAGGTGCTGCTGGTCGAGCTGCCCGCCGAGTTCCAACCCTGGCTCGACCTGCTCGCCGACGAGGCCACCAAGGCCCCGGTCGCCCTCGCCGCGGCCCCCGCCGCCGACCGCTCGGACGAGCGCGCGGACGGGATCGGCGCCGACGCGGGCCACGGCGCCGGGCTCGCCTTCTACCCCTTCGCCGACTTCTCGCCCGAACTCGCCGCCCTGCGCTGGGCCCGCCGCCACGGCGTCGAGACCGTCGCCTGCGACCTGCCGCTCGCCGTCCGCGAGCGGTACACCGAGCGCGGGCGCACCGGCTCCGACGCCCGCCCCGGCGTCGCCGACGCGCTGCGCCACCGCCTCACCGGGCGCGACGACGACGAGGACCTCTGGGACCGCCTCGTCGAGACCGCTGCCCCCGGCTCCACCCCGGAGGCCGTCCGGCGCGCCGCCCTGCTGGTCGGCTGGGCGCTGCGCCGCGACGCCGAGGACGGCCCCGGCGTCGACGCGTACGACCTGCGGCGCGAGGCCTGGATGCGGGAGCGCATCCGGGAGGCGGGCGCCGGCGGCCGCCGGGTCGCCGCCGTCATCGGCGCCTTCCACGCCCCCGCGCTCACCGAGCCCGCCGACGGGCCCGCCGACGAGCCCGCCGACGGGCCCGCCGACGGGGCGGCCCCGGACGCGCGTCACGTGGTCTCCCTGATCCCGTACACCTACCCCCTCCTCGACGCCCGCTCCGGCTACCCGGCCGGCATCCGGGACCCCGAGTGGCAGCACACCGTGCTCGACGCCGCCGGCGACCCGGAGCGGCTCGCCGAGGCACTCGTCCGCACCGCCGTGCGGATCTGCGAGGCCCTGCGCTCCCAGGACCACCCCTCCGGTCCGGCCGACGCCCGGGAGATCGTCCGGCTCACCGGCGACCTCGCCCGGCTGCGCGCCCTCGCGGCCCCCGGGCGCGGCGAACTCGTCGAGGCGGTGCAGACCGTCCTCGCCCAGGGCGAACCCCTCGGCCGGGGCCGGGCGGTGGCCCGAGCGCTGGAGAAGGTCCTGGTCGGCACCCGCACCGGGGAGCCCACTCCGGCGGCCCCGCGCAGCGGCCTCGCCCCCGCCGTCGAGCAACTGCTCGCCGACCTCGGCCTGCCCGGTCCCGGTGACACCGCCGAGCCCGCTCCCCGCGACCTGCGGCTCGACCCGCTCCGCTCACCCCTCGACCGGCGCCGCGAACTCCTCCTCCACCGCCTCACCGCCTGCGGCGTCCCCTACGCCGAACCCGTCGAGACCGCCGGCGCGGGCGGCACCGAGACCCTCACCACCCGCTGGCGCGTCCGCTGGACCCCGGCCGTCGCCGCCATGCTGACCGTCGCCGGCACCCGGGGCGTCACCCCGGCCCAGGCCGCCGAGGGCGCCCTGCGCGAACGGCTCCGTCGTGAACAGCAGGCGGACGGTCCCACCGCCCGCGAAGTCCTCCAGGGCCTCGCCGACGCCGCCGCCTGCGGCCTCCCCGCGCTCACCGACACCCGCCTCACCCAGCTCACCGCCATCCTCCCGGCCGGCGGCACCCTCCCCGACCTCCTCGACGCCCTCGCCCTCCTCGACCGCCTCACCGCCACCCACCAGCCCGCACCGCCCGCCGTCCCGGCGGACGGCGGCGCGTCGTCGGGGTCGCCGGTCGTGCCCCCGCCCGCCGCGCCGCACGGCCGGAGCACCGCGTCCGTCGGCGCGGGGGCTGCTCCGGCCCCGGCGCCTGGCGCCGGCTCGCCTGGGTTGTCGGTCGTGAGTTCCCCCACCGGTGGTCCGGCGGCTGTCGCGTCACAGGGGGAGGCCGTCGTGCCCGCCGGTGCCGGTGCTCCGGCCGCCGGCGGCGCGTCGACGGGGACGGCCGTGCTCTCGCCCGGCGTGGTTCCGTCGGCGACGCCGGCCGGTGGTCCGGCGACTTCCGGGTCGGCCGGCGGTTCCTTCCCGGCCGGGCCTGGCGGCACTTCCTCAGGTCCCGCCCCGGCGGAAGGCCCGGTGGTCTCCGCTGCGGGTGGTGGCACGCCTGCGGGTGCCTTCGGCCCCGGCCCCGGTCCCGGCGGCGCGGTCGCCGGATCGGCGGCCACGGCGCCGTCGGACACCGCCGAGGACGGCGGTCGCAAGGCGTCGGCAGATCCCGCAGATCCCGCAGATCCCGCCGCCCCGGCGGATCCGGTGCTCGCCGCGCTCGCGGCGGCGGCCGAGGTGGTGACGGTGGCGGCGGTGCGGCAGTTGGAGGGGCTGGGCGGGTCGGACGAGGCGGACGACGCCCGGGCGCTGGTGGAGCTGGCGCGGCGGGCGGACCTCTCCGGAGGCGTGCGGCTCCGCCACACGCTGGCCGAACTCGCCGACGGCGGAAGCCCCCTGGTGCGCGGCGCGGCCGGGGCGGTCCGGGTGCTGCTCCGGCAGGAGGAGCCGGTGGTGTTCGGCGACCGGGCCGCCTCCTGGGTCGACGGCGCCACCGGGCCCGACGCCCGGCACGCCCTCGGGCGGGCCCTGGTCGGACTGCTCACGGCCGCCGAAGGGCTGTTCTCGACCGCGCCCGAGGTGCTCGAACCCGTACTGGAACGGGTGGTCACGCTCCCCGACAACGCCTTCCTGGACCGTCTGCCCGCGCTGCGCGGCGGGTTCGACACGCTCAGCCCGGCCGCTCGCGACCGGCTGCTGCGGCTCGTCGAGGAGCGCCTGGGCACCCGCCTGGACACGCTCCCCGAGGAGGTGCCGCCCGCGCTGCTCGCCGACTGGTCCCGCGCCGACCTGGCCGCCCGCGCCGCACTCTCCCGCCGCGGGCTGCTCCCGGCCCTCCTCCCACCGCCCACCGCCGAGACACCCGCCCCGGCCCCCGCCGCCCGCGCCTCCACCACCACCCCCGCCCACGCCCCCGCCCCCACCCCCGCCCACGCCCTCGGCCCGGCCGAGCGCTGGCGGCTGCTGCTCGGCCGACCGGGCAACGGCGGCCTCGGCGGCCGGGCCGCCCGCCTCGCGACGGCGCTCGACGAGCTGTACGGGACGGGCCACGGCGAGGGCTCCGGCCCCGGCCTGGACGGCCGGGGCGGCGCCGGCGGCAACCGGGGCGGGCGCGAGGCGCCGTACCCGGGTGTCCGCGAGTGGGCCGAGGAGCTGACCGCCCTGTTCGGGCCGGGCCTGCGCGAGGAGGTGCTGGCGGCCGCCGTCGCCCATGGCCGCGGCGACGCACTGGAGGCGATCGACCCGGGCGCCGTCCGGCCGTCGGTCGACCTGCTGCGCACCGTCCTGGAGCACGCGGGCGGCCTGCCCGAGGCCCGGCTGGCCGGGCTGCGCCCGCTGGTCCGGCGCCTGGTCGACGAGCTGAGCCGTGAGTTGGCGACCCGGCTGCGCCCCGCCCTGACCGGGATCAGCGTGCCGCGCCCGAGCCGTCGCCCGGGCGGCGGCCTGGACCTGCACCGCACGATCCGCGCCAACCTCGCCACCGCCCGCCCAGCCGATCGCGCCGCCGGTCCGTCCGCCGTCGGCCTGTCCGCCGCCGACCCGTCCGGCGATGGACCGGGCGGCATGGTGATCGTGCCGGAGCGCCCGGTCTTCCGGACCAGGGCCCGCCAGGCGTCCGACTGGCGGCTGATCCTGGTCGTGGACGTGTCCGGCTCGATGGAGTCGTCGACCGTCTGGGCGGCGCTGACCGCGTCGATCCTGGCCGGGGTGCCCTCGCTGAGCACCCACTTCGTCGCCTTCTCCACCGAGGTGGTCGACCTCACCGACAGGGTGACGGACCCGCTGGGCCTGCTCCTGGAGGTCCGGATCGGCGGCGGTACGCACATCGCGGCCGGTCTGAAGTACGCGCGGAGCCTGGTGACCGTGCCGTCCCGCACGCTGATCGCGGTGGTCAGCGACTTCGAGGAGGGCGGCCCGGTCGGCGGGCTGCTCGCGCAGACCCGGGCGCTGGTCGACTCGGGCTGCCACCTGCTGGGCTGCGCCGCACTGGACGACACCGGGACGGCCCGGTACTCGAAGGCGGTCGCGGGCCGCCTGGTCGCGGCCGGGATGCCGGTGGCGGCGCTCAGCCCGCTCGAACTGGCCCGCTGGGTGGGGGAGAAGGTCCGATGACGGAGATGGCAGGGACAGTGACGGGAACGGGAACGGGGACGGGAACGGGGACCGGCGCGCAGTGGCCGGCGGTCCGGCCGGAGGTGGTCGCCGAGGTGGTGGCCGGGCTGTCGGCGCGGTTGCAGAAGCGCCTGGACGGCGCCGCCGCCAAGCTGGCCGAGCGGCCGGTGGAGCGGACGGGCGAGGACTGGCGGATCGCCGTTGACGAGGAGTCGGTGCTCGTCCTGCACGCGCCGGGCGGGGTGGTCGCCGACCAGGCGGACGTGCGCTGCGGCTGCCTGCTGGCGCCCGCCTGCGTGCACCGGGCCGCGGCGGTCACGGTCTGCCCGCTCGCCGACGACGAGCCCCTCGCCGAGAACGAGCCGCCCACCGACGGGGGCAGCTCGTCGGGCGGGGAATCGCCGGCCTCCGAGGCCCCCTCCTCGGCCCCACCGGCGGCTCAGCCCGGGTCCGCTCAGCCCGCCGCGGACCTCACCGCCGCCGAACGGGCCGCCGTCGCGCACCTGCACCGGGTGGGCGCCGCCGTGCTGGCGGCCGGCGTCGGCGGCGCGGGCGCGGTGCTCCAGGCGGAACTGCTGCGCGCGGCCCACCGGGCCCGGTTGGCCGGCCTGCACCGGCCGGCGGCCGCGGCGGTGGCGGTGGTCACCCGGCTCCGCGCCGCCCGTTCGGGCGAGCCGGACCACCGCCTCGCCGACCTGGTGGCCGGCCTGCGTGAACTCCTCGGCCTCAGCACGGCCCTGGCCCTCACCACCACGCCGCGGCCGGCCCCGCCGGAACCGGACGCGGCGGAAACGGCCACGGCGACCGGGCCGGGCGTCGCGGAACTGCGCGGGACGGCCCGCCAGGCCTACGCGCCGGCGGGCGGACTGCGGCTCTACGGACTGTTCGCCGAGCCGGTGCTGACGGCCACCCACGCGGGGGTGCTCACCTGGGCGGTGGACGCGGGCGGCGGGCTGCACACGATGGCCGAGATCATGCCGCACACCGACGCCACGGGGGCGCCGCCGCAGGCGGTCGGGGCCGGGAACCGGGCGGTGCGGCTGGGGGATGCGATGCTCAGCCACCGCGAGTTCACCCGGGCCGGGCTGGCCGTGCAGGGGGCGACCAGGTCGGCGTCCGGACGGCTCGGGGCGGGCGCCTCGGTCCGGGCGGTCCGCGCGGCGGGCGCGACCTGGACGGCCGAGCCGCTCGCCGCGCTCTGGGGCGAGCCGCCGGCCGCCCAGGTGGCGCGGGCGCTCGCCGCGGGGGCGCTGCCGCCCGACGCCCGGCCGGCCGGGAGCGAGCTGCTGTTCCTGGACGTGACCCTGCTCGGCGCGGCGCCGTACGGGCCGGGCGGGGAGCCGCGGCTGCTGGCGGAGTGCGATGGGGCGGTGGTGGCGCTGCGTGCCGCGCACGACCATCCGGGGCTGGCGTACCGGGGGAACCTGGCGCTGCTCGCCACCGCCCCGGGCCTGCGGCTGCGGGTGGTCGGCCGGCTGGAGCGCTCGGCCCGCGCCGAGCTGCGGCTGCTGGCCGTCGGCGTGCCGCCCACCGGCCGGTCCACGACCGACGCCGACGAGCCCGCCGCGTCCGCGGACCCGGCGGAGCCCGCCCTCGCGCTGCCCGCCGACCGCGTGGGCCGGGTCAACCTGGGCCTGGAGCGGCTGCAGACGGCGGACCTCACCCGCCCGCCCGCCGGTCCGACCGGGACCGGGGCACCGACGCCCATCGATGCCTCCGGCGGCGGTGCCGAGGTCCCGACCGCCCCCGTGCACCTGCTCGCCCGCCGGGTGGAGCAGGCGGTGACCGGCGGCCGGGCCGCGCTGGCGCTCGGTTCCCGCGCGGCCGACGACGACCGCGCCCGGCTGCGGTCGGCGGGGCTGGCCACCGGTGCGGCGCTGCTGGAGGGGCTGTTCGCGACGGCGGTGGACCAGTCGCGCGACGTCTTCGGCCGGGTGGTCGCGGACGACCACGGCGCCTTCGCGGCCGCCTGGCTGGCGGCGGCCTGGTACGAGGAGGAGCTGGCCTCGGCGCTCTGCGCGACCGCCTGGTCCTGGCCGTCGGACGCCGCTGCGCCGGAGGAGGCCGCGAACCGGACATAAGGAGAACTATTTGCACAAGCAGGTAAGCCGCGCCGAATGGCATAATTGGGCGGAGAAGGACGTTCCACCGGAATCACCGGAGCTCGACCGGAGCACGACCCGAGCGGAACCCGAGCAGAGAGAGGCGAGCCATGGGGATCCAGGACGACGCCGCCGAGATCCGCGCCAGCGGCTGGCGGACGCTTGCCGCGCTGCACGGCCTGATCGACTCGGCGCTGGAGAAGGCGCTGCAGGCGGAGCACCGGCTTTCGGTGGTCGAGTACACGGTGCTGGAGGCGCTGTCGCGGCAGGACGGCTGGCACATGCGGATGCAGCAGCTGGCCCGCGCGGCCGCGCTGAGCAGCAGCGCGACCACCCGGTTGGTGAGCCGGCTGGAGGACCGGGGGCTGCTCAGCCGCTATCTCTGTGCCGACGACCGGCGCGGCATCTACACCGAGCTGACCCCGCAGGGGCGCGAACTGCTCGCCGCGGCCCGTCCGCTGCACGACGCGACCCTGGAGGCGACGCTCACCGAGGCCGCCGACCTCCCCGAACTGGCGCCGCTGGTGCGGGCCCTGTACGACCTGGAGCTCACCCCGGCGGCCCCGGCCAAGGCATGACCTCGCCCCCGCCGCTCACCGGTGCCGCCCCCCCGCGCGGGGCCCCCACGCACGGAGCCCCCCGCGCGGAGCCTCACCGGGCGGCGGCGAGCGCGTCCTGGCGGACCCGGTCGAGGAGGGCGAGCAGCAGTTCCTTGCTGGACGCGCGCTCCCGGACGTCGCAGAGCAGCACGGGCACGTCCGGGTCGAGGTCCAACGCGCGACGGACGTCCTCGGGGGAGCAGTCGCGGCGTCCGTAGAAGCAGTTGACGCCGACGGCGAAGGGGATGCCGCGCTGCTCGAAGAAGTCGACGGCGGCGAAGCTGGACTCCAGCCGCCGGGTGTCGGCCAGGACGACGGCGCCGAGCGCGCCGAGCGCCAGGTCGTCCCACATGAACCAGAACCGGAACTGGCCCGGCGTGCCGAACAGGTAGAGCACCAGGTCCTCGCGGACGGTGATCCGCCCGAAGTCCATCGCGACGGTGGTGGTCGACTTGCCCTGGACGCCGTGGAGGCTGTCGATCCCGATGCTGGCGTCGGTCATCCGCTCCTCGGTCTGCAGCGGTTCGATCTCGCTGACCGAGCCGACCATGGTGGTCTTGCCGACGCCGAAGCCGCCGGCGACGAGGATCTTGACCGCACCCGGGACCAGGCTCTGGGTCGTCACGTCGGGTCTCCTGAAGGGGGATCGGGCGAGCTACTGGGCGAAGGGGGCCGGCGCGGATCAGAGCCGGCGGACGCCCTCGATCACGGCCTGGATCAGCGCGATGTCCGGCGCCTCGGCGAGCTCGACGGGCGCCCGGGTGAGGATCATCCGGGCCTCGGCGAGGTCGTCCAGCAGCACCTTGACCACGCTCACCGGGAGGTCCAGGACGGCCGCGATCTCGGCGACCGCGAGCGGGCGTTCGCGGCAGAGGTCCAGGATCGCCGCCGGTTCGGGCGTCAGCCGGCTGGTGTCCGTGCGAGGGTCGGCGGTGACCACCAGGGTGATCAGCGCGAAGCCGTCACGGACCGGGCCGGTGCGCCCGTTGGTGATGGCGTAGGGGCGGACCAGATGGCCGGCCTCCTTGTCGAAGAACCAGGCCTCGGCGGCGTCGACGGTCACGCACCGCCACCCGCATCCGGTTGGCCGGCGTCGCTGCGCGGCGCCGCGGTGAGGTACTGGCCGACCTGCTTGACCAGCATGTTGATCTCGTAGGCCATCAGCCCGGCGTCGACGGACTCGCTGGTGAGCACGGCGAGCCGGGCGCCCTGGCCGGCGGTCGTGACGAACAGGAACAGCTGGTCCATCTCGATCACGGTCTGCCGCACCCGCCCGCCGTTGAAGCGCTGGCCGGCGCCGCGGGCGAGGCTCTGCAGGCCGGAGGCGACGGCGGACAGGTGCTCGGCGTCGGCCCGGTCGAGCCCCTGGGAGAGCCCGACCAGCAGGCCGTCCTCGGACAGGACGATGGCGTGCCGGGTCTCCGGGACCCGCGACACCAGCTGGTCCAGCAGCCAGTTGAGGTCGCGCTCGGTGTCGGTGTGCTGCGTCATCACTGCTGTTCCTTAGCTGTGGGGGGCGCGTCCGGCTCGGACGGGGTGGCACGGGCGGTACGGGTGCCGCGCTGGATGGCGGCCATGGTGGCCCGCGAGCGCTGCGGCGAGGGGTCGTCGGCGGGCGGGGCGCAGGTGCCGGGCGGCCCGCCGTGGGGCGAGGGCTGTCCGTGGGGGGCGGAGGGCGCGTGGGCCTCGCGCAGCTGTTCGGCGAGGCTGGCGTTGCGGACCCGCCTGGGCAGGACGCGCGGCGTGCGCAGCTCGCCCTCGGGCCCGTACTCCGCGTGGGACTCCCCGGCGCGCTGGTGCGTGGGCGCCGCGGGCGTGGCCGACGGCTCGCCGCCGTCCACCGCCGGTGCGCCGGTCCCGCTCCAGGCCCCGCTCCAGGCCCCGGTCCTGGCCCCGGTCCCGGTTCCGAACCAGGAATCCGGCCCGGGGTCGTCCGCCGGGTCCAGGTACGGCCGGGGCGGGCCGGGCCGGGCCACGACCACCGCGCCCGGCAGGCCGGGGATCGCGGAGCCCACCGGCAGTCCGCCGTTGAGCGCCGGGTCGCCCGGATCGTCCTGGCCCTGCGGTCCGGCGCCCCCGGGGTAGTGGGCGAGCAGCTCGCCGATCACCACACTGCCGTCCCCCGGCACGACGCCCGGCGCCGCACCCTCGGCGTCACCCGCGCCGGCGCCCGGCTCGCTGCCCGGTTCGCGACCCGGCCCCCGCCCGGCCGCCGGACCGTTGCCCAGCAGCCCGTCGAGCACCCCGGCGAGCGCGCCCGACAACTCCTGGCCGACCGCACCCGCACCCGCACCCGCCGTGCCCGCACCCGTACCCGCCGTGCCGGTGCCCGTACCCACATCCACGCCCGCGCCCGCCTCGGCGCCCTCGCCGGCGCCCGCCCCGGTGCCGGGCCGCAGATCCGGCGCCGGGGACCGGGTGACCCGGGCACCCGCCGGCAGGCCCGCGACGAAGGACGGCGGCTCGGCCTGCTGCAACAGCGCCGCCGGCACCAGAACCACGGCCCGGGTCCCGCCGTAGGGCGAGGGGCGCAGGGTGACCTGGACGTCGTGCCGGGCGGCCAGCCGGGCGACCACGAAGAGCCCGAGCCGCAGGTCGTCGCCGAGCGCGGAGACGTCCAGCTCGGGCGGGTTCGCCAGGTACTCGTTGAGCCGCTGGTACTCCTCCTCGACCATGCCGAGGCCGCGGTCCTCGACCTCCACCACCAGGCCCTTCGGGACCTCCTGCGCGGAGACCTGCACCTGGGTGTAGGGCGGCGAGAAGGTGGTGCCGTTCTCGATCAGCTCGGCGACGAGGTGGATCACATCGGCGACCGCCTGGCCGCCGAGCGAGGTGCGGGGCACGCCCTGGACGACGACCCGCGAGTAGTTCTCGGTCTCGGAGACGGCGCTGCGCAGCACGTTGACCATGGGCACGGCGTTGCGCCAGCGCCGGGCGGGCAGCGCGCCGCCGAGGATGACCAGGTTCTCGGCGTTGCGCCGCATCCGGGTGGCGAGGTGGTCGACGGCGAACAGCTCGCGCAGCAGGTCGGGTTCCTCGTGCTCGCGCTCCAGCGCGTCCAGCATGCTGATCTGACGGTGGATCAGGATCTGGGTGCGGCGGGCGATGTTGAGGAAGACCTTCTTCGTCCCCTCGCGCCCCTGGGCCTGGTGGACGATGGCGGCGAGGGTGGCCTGCCGGGCGGCGGCGAGGCTGTCGGCGGCCTGCTGGAGCTCGTCCCCGGCCCGTCGGGGCGGGGTCCGGGCGGGCGGGACCGGGACCGGCTCGCCGGCCCGCAGCCGGCCGACGACCCCCGGGATCTCGTGCTCGGCGAGCGTCAGGGCGTCGGCGCGCAGGGCGGCGATCCGGGCCGGCAGTGCGCGCGCCGCGTGCACCCCGCGCGCCAGGCTCCAGAGCAGGACGGCGCCGACCGCCGCGCTGCCGGCGTACAGGGCGGTGCGCTCCCCGGCGTCGCGCAGCAGGTAGGCGGCGTAGCCCCAGGCGGCGGCGAGGCCGAGGCAGGGGACCAGCGCGAGAGCGAGGAGCGAGCTGCGGAGGGAGCCGGGCCGGCCGACGCGGTGGCCCGTCCGGGGGGCCGATATGCCTGGCATCTGATTCCTTGTAGCAGGGCCGAACGGCGGGGTGTCCGTGTGCGGTCCGGCCGGGGCCGCTGGGGCGCCGCGGCCGGCGGTGCCCGGAGGGTTGCCGGAGCCGGCGCCCCGTGGGGTCACCGTCCGGACGGATGCAGCACGGCCGCCGACTCCAGGCACGCTACCAGCCCCAGGTGTCCTCCGGGCAACATCAACTGACCATATGTGAACGCTTGATGACAGCGTGTCGGGAGTCTTGACGGCCCTTCGGTCGGGTGTTCGCACTGGTCAGCGGAGCCCCGGGGGGAGTGCCGGAGGGCTTTCCGGCGACCGGAATCCGGTCACCGGAAAGCCGTCAGGGGCAGGTCAAGAGGGGCTGTCCCGGAAGGCCGCGCCGCGCGCGGATCCGGAGGTCACCCCGCCAGCGGCATCCGCAGCATCGCCGCCTGTCCGGCCTGCAGCTCCGCCTCCGCCCTGGCCTCGCGCTCGGCCGCCTCGCTCCACGCCCAGCCGGCCAGGTCGGCGAGTTCGACCGACCACTGCTTGCCGTAGGTGCCCGCGGCCACCTGGCCGAGCCGCAGCCGCTGGACGTCCGAGGTGCCGGCCGGCGGGTAGGTGTGGGTGGCGTCGCGCAGGTAGCGCTCGATGTGGAACTCCGCCTGCAGTCCGCGGGCGGCGTGGATCTCCATCGCGTTGCGCGCCGAGTCCATCGCGTACTCGGTGTTGATCAGCTTGGCGTTCATCAGTTCGGCGTCGCAGGGCTTGCCGTGGTCCAGCAGGTGCGAGGCGTGGTAAGCGGCGAGCTTGGCGGTCATCAGCCGGGACTGCATCTCGCCCAGTTTCAGCGCGATGTTGGGCAGTTGGGAGAGCGGCTTGCCGTAGAGCACCCGCGCCTCGGCGAACCGCACGGTGTCCTCGACGATCGCCACGTGGATGCCGAGCGCGACCGCCGCCAGGTTCAGCCGCCCGTACAGGGTGGAGGAGGAGTAGGCGACGTCCAGGCCCTGGCTCTCCCGGCCGAGCAGGTTGGCGGCCGGGATCCGGCAGTCCTCGAAGACGAGTTCGCCGAAGCTGAAGCCGTGCAGGCCGCTCTGCGAGCCGAGGTCGCCGGTGCGGAAGCCGGGCCGGTCGCGCTCCACCAGGAAGGCGGAGAGCCCCCGGCTGCCCTGCCCGGTGCGCAGCACCACGCCGTGCACGTCGCCGACGTGCGAGTTCCCCACGAACCACTTGCGGCCGTTGAGCACGTACTCGTCGCCCTCGCGCCGGGCGGTGCCGGTCATGCCGAGCACATGGCCGCCGGACTCCGGTTCGGTGACGGCGATCGTGGGCAGCGCCGCCCCGGAGGCGAACCTGGGCAGCCAGTAGCGGCGTTGGGCGTCGTTGCCGAAGTGGATGACCTTGGCGACGCCCAGTTGTGAGGCCTGTGCCACCGCGCCCATGGCGCCGCTGACGCGCGACAGCTCCTCGACGATGACGGTCTTGGCGAGATGTCCCAGTCCCAGCCCGCCGAACTCGCGCGGGATGGTGACTCCGATCCAACCCCGGCGGGCGATCTCCCGCGCGAGTGCGAACTCGACCTGGCGCTCGGCCTCCATTCTGGCCACCTGCGGGCGCACTTCCTTCTCCGCGAACTCGCGCACCTCCGTACGGAGGTTTTCGTGTCGTTCGTCGGTGAAGTAGTCCATCGCCATGCCCCGGTCCTCTCGGGTTCGGTTCGTTCGGTGGATGTGCCTCCGTCCGTGCAGCCGATCCGCGTCGGCCGCCGAGGGCGTGGGGGATGTGACGGTGGCGGCCGGGTGCCCCGTTGCAATCCGGGTGCGTGCGGAAGTGCCGGCGGTGGCCCACGCTGCCCCTGGGGACCGCCGATTTTCGGCAGGGCTCATTGTCATATGTGCGTCGGGAGCGCTCTACCGAGGATCTTGGATTGGCGCGATCGGGTCGTTCGTCGGCTGTCGAGGATTGAAACGCCGCTGGGCGGGGATACGAGGGGCCCGCGATTCCCGGGTCCGTTGGATCCGAGGGTTCCGCTTCCGGTTCCCCGCCGGTTCCCGTCCGGAAGCCCGCTCGCCGCCTCCTTGTCCAACATGCGGCTTTGACGGAGCATCAGCATCCGGGACGGCGCGGGCCGGGAGCGCCGAAGGCGTCGGATGTCTGATTACATGTGCGCCATGACTGATGTGATGAGCACTCAAGGCCAGTTCCCGGGTGCCGCCGGGGAGTCGGAACGGGCCCGCAGGCTTCGCAGCCTGGGCCTCGACGAACCTGCCGCGGACGAGGCCTTCGACCGCTTCGCCCACCTGGCCGCCAGCATCACCCGCGCCCCCATCGCGATGGTCAACTTCATCAACGACGAGCGCCAGATGTTCCGGGGGCTCTACATTCCGCCAACCTCTCCCGACGTTCCGGCCGGCGAGGGCTCCTCCTGGGCCGACCGGGGCATCGCCTTCGACCTGCCGACGCGTCAGATGCCGCTGAGCCACGGCTTCTGCCCGCACGTCGTCGCCCAGCGCTCCCCCCTCGCGCTGGACGACATCCTCGCCTACCCCCGGTTCGCCGGGAACCCGGTCGTCGACGAACTGGGTGTGCGCGCCTACCTCGGCGCCCCCCTCGTCGACGACACCAACACCGTCATCGGCACCGTCTGCGTCCTCGACCGCGAACCCCGCCAGTGGGGCCGCGAGCGCCTGCGCGACATCCAGCACCTCGCCGAGGCCCTGCTCTCCGAGATCCGGCTGCGCGACAACCTGCTGGCCCAGCAGCAGGAGATGTTCGCCGCCTTCGACGGCTCGCCCTTCCCGATCATGCTCACCGACGGCCCCGGCCAGGAGATCCGCTACGCCAACGCCCAGCACGCCGAGGTCTTCGGCGCCCCGGCGGCGTACGGCGCCATCGGCCAGGCCTACCCGCAGCTCGGCGGCGCCGGCCTCCAGCAGGCGGTCTCCGAGGCCTACCGCACCGGCCGCGCCACCGTCCTCAACGACGTGCGCGTCCCGTCCCTGCGCCCCGACGCCCAGCGCGGCCAGCAGATCTTCAGCTTCACCTGCAGCCCGCTGCGCACCGCCCGCACCGGCCAGGTCAGCGGCGTGCTCACGGTCGGCATGGACGTCACCGCGCAGTCCCGCACCGAGGAGGAGCTCGGTACCCTGGCCGCGCTCCTGGTCGACCGCCTCCAGCAGAGCGGCGGCGCCTCCGTCAACCGTGCCGGCCTCGTCGGTGGCGGTGAGGCCGGGATCGTCCTGCCGGCCTGAGCGCCGGCCGCTCCTTGGCCTGTCCCTTCCCTGTCCTCCCCGTCCCGTTTCTCCCCTTCGATCCTCCTTCTCCGATCCTCCCCGCCCGCCCGCACCGCCGCGTCCGCCACCGCGGCGGGGCGCCTCTCACCCCCGAGGAGAGGCCCCCCGCCCCGGTGCTGTCCGGGCGGATGCCGCGCGAGCGGCCGCCGTGCGAGCCGAGGCAGTGCGAGCCGGGGCCGTCCGGGTGAACGCCGTCCGGGTGAACCGCCGGGCGCCGTCCCGCCGCGCACGCCCGCGCGCCGACCGCCGGTGGTAGGCATGGGCCGCATGCAGTGGTTCGCCGCCCCCGAGTACTGGCTCAGCAGACTGCTCGTGCAACGGCTGCTGGCCGCCCTCTACCTCACCGGCTTCCTCGCCGCGGCCCTCCAGTTCCGCGCCCTGATCGGCAGCCGCGGCATGCTCCCCGTCCCCCGCTTCACCGCCCGGATCCCGTTCCGGCACGCGCCCGGCCTCTTCCACCTCCACTACAGCGACCGCTTCTTCGCCACCGTCTCCTGGAGCGGCGCCGCGCTCTCCGCCGCCCTCGTCGCCGGCCTCGGCGACGCCGTCCCGCTGTGGACGTCGATGCTCTGCTGGACGGCGCTGTGGGCCCTCTACCTGTCGATCGTCAACGTCGGCCAGACCTGGTACTCGTTCGGATGGGAGTCGCTGCTGCTGGAGGCGGGCTTCCTGGCCGTCTTCCTCGGCAACGCCGACACCGCCCCGCCCGTCCCCGTGCTGTGGCTGCTGCGCTGGCTGGTCTTCCGGGTCGAGTTCGGCGCCGGACTGATCAAACTGCGCGGCGACAGCTGCTGGCGCGACCTGACCTGCCTGCGCTTCCACCACGAGACCCAGCCCATGCCCGGACCGCTCAGCTGGTTCTTCCACCACCTGCCCGACCCGCTGCACCGCGTCGAGGCGGCGGCCAACCACGTCACCCAACTCGTCGTCCCGGTCGGCCTCCTCCTCCCGCAGCCCGTCGCCACCTACGCCGCCTGCGTCGTCGTCGCCACCCAGCTCTGGCTGGTCGCCTCCGGCAACTTCGCCTGGCTCAACTGGCTCACCATCGCCCTCGCCCTCGCCGCCGTCGACCCCGCCCGCCTCGGCCTGCCCGTCCACCCGCGCGACTACGGCCCGGCACCCGTCTGGTTCGAGGCACTGGCGCTCGCCCTCACCGCCGCCGTCCTCGTCCTCAGCTACTGGCCGGTCCGCAACATGGTCTCCCGCCGCCAGGTGATGAACCGCTCCTTCAACCGCCTCCACCTGGTCAACACCTACGGGGCGTTCGGCAGCGTCAACCGGATCCGCCAGGAGGTCGTCGTCGAGGGCACCGACGAGGCGGTGCTCACCCGGCACACCGTGTGGAAGGAGTACGGGTTCAAGGGCAAGCCCGGCGACGTGCGCCGCGTCCCGCGCCAGTACGCCCCCTACCACCTGCGGCTCGACTGGCTGATGTGGTTCGCCGGCATCTCGCCCGGCTACGCCCGGCCGTGGTTCCTGCCGTTCGCCGCCCGCCTGCTGGTCAACGACCCGGACACGCTGCGCCTGCTGCGCCACAACCCCTTCCCGGACGGCCCGCCGACCCACGTCCGGGCGACCCTCCACCTCTACCGGTTCACCGATTGGCGGGAACTGCGGCAAACCGGCGCGTGGTGGCACCGCACGGCGCTCTACGAGTACCTCGCGCCGGTCGACCTCGCCACCCTGGCCCGCGCCGGCCACCGCCCGCCGCCCGCGCGGTAGGCGGCAGGCGGGCGGCACCGACCTGCGGACGAGCGACGCGGGCACGGGGACGACCACCCGACCGGCCCTCCCGGGTGGCGCCCGGGCGGGCGGTATGGCACGCCACACCACCCCGAGGGGCGGTGGGTGCGTGCATGGCTCGAACGGGCACCCGTATTCTTGGCCTCCGACCGGCAGCCCGACCGCGCCCCCGGCCCCTCGCTCCGAGGCCCGCCGCGCACCCGGACCGCCGCCCCCTCGCCGCCCGTCCACGCCCCCGCCGCAGCCGCCCAGAACCGGACCTCACATGACAGTGCTTCACTCCCGCAACGCCGACGCGGCCGACGCAGCCGGCTCCGCAGACGTCAAGGACACCACGGACACGAAGGCCGCCACGGACACCGCCGAAACCATGGACGCACCGGAGACGACGGACACAACGGCCGCACCGGAGACGGACGTCGCGGACACCGCGGCCCCGGCCGACACCGACCTCCGCGAGGACCTCGGCCGCTACGCCGAACTCGGCGCGTTCACGCTCACCGCCGACACCCACCCCTGGTACGCGGCCCTCGACACCGTCGCCACCCCCGAGGAGGCCCGCGCCGCGTCCACCGTCCTCGCCGAGCTGCGCGGCCACGACCTCCAGCAGGTCTGGGAGGACGTCACCGCGCTCGCCGCCGACGTCAAGCTCGACGCGCCGGACACCGTCGGCAAGACCGCGGTGCTCGTCGAGATGCTCCAGCTGGTCCGCCGCACCTCGACCGTCCTCGCCCCCACCGCGTACGACGCCGACCTCGAAGGCCTGATCGCCGCCACCGCCGACCGGGCCTGGCGGCGCGAGCGCGGCGTCAAGCTCTCCTGGCTGCGCGGCCGCTCGCTGCGCAAGCAGGCCAATGCCCTCGCCGCCACCACCGGCCGGCCCCGGACGCAGGACCTCCACGAGGCGCTCGCCTCCGCCGAGGTCGAGCGCCGGGCCTGGGCCGCCCTGGCCCCCGCCGGCACCCTGCCCACCGCCCCGTCCGACGCCGCCACGGCCCACCGCACGGCGCAGACCTTCGAGGCCATCAACACCGGCGTGCGCGAACTCGCCCGCCTGCTGCCCGGCCAGGACCTCGACACGCTGTCCTTCCCGGACCTCGTCGACCTGGTCGAGCGCCTCGCCGCGGACGAGGGCACCCTCTACCGCCTCCCCACCCTCCGCAGCCTGCGGGCCACCCTGGACGACGCCGGCCTCGCCGACCTCCTCACCGAACTCGCCGCCGCCCGCGCCGACCGCCGCGCCGCCGAGGCCGCCTACGCCGCCCGCCAGGCCCTGGCGGGCGGGCAGCGCGACGGCCTGGCGCCGGGGGCGGGGGAGAAGGAGAAGGAAGAGGAGAAGGAGGAGGCACCGGAGGCGGCCGCCACCGAGCCGTCTGCCGAGCTGTCCGCCGAGGCGTCGGCCGATGGGGCGGTCGAGACCGAGACCGAGGCGACGGACGCGGAGGCGACGGCCGACGAGCAGCCGCTCACCGTCAGCCTGCCCGCCCCTTCGCCGGCCGCCGACGACCTGGTCGGCGTCACCGCCGCCCCGCCGGCCCAGCCCGTGGCCCCCGAGGCCGAGACCATCGGCTCCGCCGACACCGAGGCGGAGGCGGAGACCGCCGCGCCCGCCGCCGAGGCCGAGCAGACCCCCGAGCCGGCCGTCGCCGTGCTCACCACCTTCGTCGCCGTCGACGACACCGAGTCGGCGGTGGTGGAGGAGACCCTGGCCGAGGAGCCGGCCGTGGAGGCGTCGGTCGAGATCGCGACCGAGCCGACGGCCGCCGTGGCCGACACGGAGCCGGAGCCCGTTGCGGACGCCCCGGTGGAGCCCGAGTCGGTTGCCGCTGAGGTCGTTGAGCCGGTTGCCGAGGTCGAGGTCGGGGCGACGTCCGAGCCGGTTGTGGAGCCGGTGGCGGAGGTTGTGGTCGCGACCGAGGCTGTTGAGGAGGCACTGGCCGAGCCGACCGTCGAGGCGCCGGTTGCGGTTGAGTCGGCCGTTGAGGTTCCGGCCGACGAGGTGGTCGAGCCGGTCGCCGAGGCGCCGGTCGCGGTCGAGGCAGAGCCCGTCGCCGAGCCGGTTGCCGAGGTTGCCGCTGAGGTCGTTGAGCCGGTTGCCGGGGTTGAGGTCGGGGCGACGTCCGAGTCGGCTGTGGAGCCGGTGGCGGAGGTTGCGGTCGAGGCCGAGGCTGTTGAGGAGGCGGTGGCCGAGCCGACCGTCGAGGCCCCGGTGGAGCCCGAGTCGGTTGCCGTCGAGGTCGTTGAGCCGGTTGCCGGGGTTGAGGTCGGGGCGACGTCCGAGTCGGCTGTGGAGCCGGTGGCGGAGGTTGTGGTCGCGACCGAGGCTGTTGAGGAGGCGGTGGCCGAGCCGACCGTCGAGGCCCCGGTGGAGCCCGAGTCGGTTGCCGTCGAGGTCGTTGAGCCGGTTGCCGGGGTTGAGGTTGGGGCGACGTCCGAGCTGGCTGTGGAGCCGGTGGCGGAGGTTGTGGTCGCGACCGAGGTTGTTGAGGAGGTAGCGGCCGAGCCGGTCGCCGAGGCGCCGGTCGCCGTCGAGGCAGAGCCCGTCGCCGAGCCGGTTGCCGAGGTTGCCGTCGAGGTCGTCGAGGAGCCTGCTGTCGAGACCCCGGCCGCCGAGGAGGAGGCCGAGCCGGTGGCGGAGGCCGCGGAGGAGCCCGTCGCCGAGGACGCCCCCGAGGCCGGTGGGCGGCCGGAGAAGCCGGACTTCACGCCGGGGCGGCCGGTGACCGCGTACTCGGCGGAGGAACTGCTCGCGATCGTGCGCTGGATCGACGGCGACGGGGCCGAGCGGAGTGACGAGGAACTGCTGCGGGCGGCGATGAAGGAGCTCGGCTTCGCCCGCCTCGGGCCGCGGATCAAGGAGGCGCTGGGCGCCGCCGTCACCGCCGCGCGCGGCTGACGGATACCGGGAAGGCCCCGGGACACGGTCACCGACCGCGTCCCGGGGCCTTCCCGCGTGTCCACCCACCGAAATCCGATTGCCGGACGGGCGTCGGCTGTTGAGACTCGGCGACGGTCGGACGGACCGATCACCGTCGATCATCGCCAACAGAGCGGAGCCTCACCGTGCCCGACGTCCTGCGCCCGCGTGCCCTCGCCCCGGGCGATCTCGTCGCCGTCGCGGCGCCCGCCGGACCGCTGGAGGCCGACGCCGTGCCGCTGCTGGAGCGGGGTGTCGCCACGCTCACGGCCATGGGCTTCCGGGTGCGCCGCACGCCGCTGGCCGATCCGGGGCGCCGCCGCTGGTGGGCGGCGGCCGGGCCCGAGGCGCAGGCCGAGGAGTTCAACCGGCTGCTGCGCGATCCGGAGGTCCGGGCGGTCGTCGCGCACACCGGCGGGCAGGCCGTCGCCGGGTGGCTGGACCGGCTGGACGTCGACGCCGTCCGCGCCGACCCCAAGCCGGTGCTCGGGTGCAGCGACGTCTCGCTGCTCCTGCTCGCGCTGCACGCCCGCACCGGCCTGGTCGGTCTCCACGGCGACATGGCGACGTACGGACTGGGCGGTTCCTGGCACGCCGCGGCGGACGGCGGCGACCCCGCCACGACGCTCACCGGCCTCTACCGCCGCGCCCTCACCGACCCGGCGGTGCCGCTCGGACCGCTGCCGGGACTGCGCGCCTGCGGCGGCTGGGAGTGCTGGCGGCCCGGCCGGGCCTCCGGCCCGCTGCTCGGCGGCCTGCTCGGGCGGCTGGTCGCGCTCCAGGCGACGCCCTTCGCGCTGGCGGCCGAGCGCTTCGACGGGGCGGTGCTCTTCTGGGAGGAGGTGGAACGGCCGCTGTCCGCCCTCTGGCAGGACCTGCACCTGCTGCGGATGTCCGGCGTGTTCGACCGGATCGCCGGACTGGTCGTCGGGGTGCCGCACCGGGTCACCGCGGCCGGCTGCGCGGACGACGCGCCGGCGCCGTCGCTGCGCGAGGTCGTGCTCGACGTGCTGGGGGACCGGCCGCTGCCGGTGCTCGGCCAGGTGGACCTCGGCCACGCCGGCCCCAACCTGCCCCTGCCGCTCGGCGTCCGCGCCACCGTCGACGCCACCGTCCGCACCCTGAGCCTGGACGAACCGGCCGTCGCCCCGCGCTGAGCGGGGCCGCCGCGTACGCCGCAGCCCGGGCGCCTCGCACCGGCAGCCGTCACGGCCGCGGGCGCCCCGGTCGAGCCGAGGCGGGCGGCTGGACCGTCCGGGCCAGCTGCTTGGCCAGGACGGCCGGGGCCTCCACCAGGGACGGCCCGTACCAGGTGAGGTGGCGGCCGCTCACCAGGGTCGCCGGAACGCCCGGGAAGGCCTCCGGGCCGTCGTCGGAGGTGAAGCGGTAGGGCTCGTCGGGCAGCACGACCAGATCGGGGCGGGCGGCGAGCAGCTCGGGGAGCGGGACGGCGGGGTAGCGCTCGGGCCGGTCCGGGTCCTCGGCGTGCGGGAGGCGCAGGCCGAGGCGGTGCAACAGGTCTCCGGCGAAGGTGTCGTGGCCGAGCACCATCCAGGGGCGGCGCCAGATCGGCACCACCGCCCGGCGGGCCGCTCCGGGCAGCGGGCGGACCCGGGCCCAGGCGGCCTCGGCGGCGTCGAGCCAGGGCGGGCGGGGCAGCCCGCAGCCGACGGTGAGCAGCCGGTCCAGCGAGTGGACCGCCTGGTCGAGGGTGCGGATGTCGGTGACCCAGACGGGCAGGCCGGCCGCCCGCAGGGCGTCCAGGTCGGGGCGGCGGTTCTCCTCGGCGTTGGCGATCACGAGGTCCGGGGCGAGCGCCACGATCCGGGCCACGTCCGGGTTCTTGGTGCCGCCGATCCGGGGAACGGCCAGGTCGGCCGGGTGGCTGCACCAGTCGGTGGCGCCGGCCAGCAGCCCGTCCGCGGTCGCGGCGAGCGCCTCGGTGAGCGAGGGCACCAGCGACACCACCCGTCGCACCGGCGCCGCGCCGAGCGGCACCGCCGACCCGAGGTCGTCGACCACCGGAGCACCGGGAACGGGAAGGGACGTCATCCCGCCACCCTAGCCACCCGGGCCGTCACCCGGGCCGTCTCCGGGGCCCGTTGCCCCGGCCGCCGCCCGGACGGGCAAACTCACGGGAACCGGCCGGGCACAGTGGCCGACTACTGGTCCGGGTTCACAGGACGAACCCGAGCACAACCATTGACCAGGAGAGTTACTGATGCGCCCTCGCGTCTTCTGCGGTATCGCGGCCGCCGTCGCCCTGTTCGCCACGGCATGCTCCGGCGGTGGTGACGGAGGCGGGGACGCCGCGGGGGGCGGTGCGAGTGCCCAGGCGGGGGCCGGCGGGGCGTTCCCGGTCAAGGTGGCCGACTGCGCGGGACGGGAGACCGATGTCAAGCAGGCGCCCAGGCGGATCGTCACCAGCGACGCGGCCGGGCTGGAGATGCTGCTCCAGCTCGGGGCCGGTGACCGGGTCATCGGCACCGGGTTCCCGCCCGGGAAGGGCAGCCTGCCGGCGGCCGTCGCCGACCAGGGCGCGAAGGTGCCGGTGCTGGGCGACACGCTGATCCCCAAGGAGAAGCTGCTCGGCTCCGGCGCCGACCTCTATGTGGACACCTTCGGGCCGATGCCGGGGATGGGGGCGGCGGGCGCCGGGCCGAGCGAGGAGGAGCTGAAGGCGGCCGGCATCCAGCACGTGCTGCTGCTCTCCACGGCCTGCGCCACCGGCCCCAAGGCCGCGCAGGGCCCGCGCACCGACCTCGCCGCGGTCGAGGAGGACGTCCGCCGCCTCGGAGCGGTCACCGGGACGGCCGCCCGGGCCGAGGAACTGGTCGGTGCGATGGAGAAGCAGATCACGGACGTCAAGAACGCCACCGCGGGCGTACCGGAGGCGCAGCGTCCCGGGTACTTCCTCTTCGACTTCGACGCCGGTACAAAGCAACCGATGGCCGTCTGCGGAAAGCAGGTCGCCAACGCCGTGATCACCCTGGCCGGCGCGCGCAACGTGTTCGGCGACTGCGACGCCGACTTCCGGCCCGTCTCCTGGGAGGACGTGGTGGCGAAGAACCCGGACTGGATCCAGCTCGCGGTGCGCAACCGCGGCAGCGAGGAGGCGAACCGCAAGGCCTTCGACGAGGCCGAGGCGTTCCTCAAGGGATTCCCGGCCACCGAGGGCCTGAAGGCCGTCCAGGAGGGGCACTTCCTGCGGATCGGCTCCGAGGTCACCACGATCGCCGGGATCCGCACCGCCGACACCGTGCGGCAGATCGCCGCGACGCTCCACCCGGCGCTCGTGCAGAACGGGCAGTAGGCGATGGCCCGGGCCACCGCCGCCGCTGCCGGGACGTCCCCCGGGACCTCCCCCGAGGTGCCCGCCGAGGCGTCCGGCGCGGACGTCACGGGGGCGGGCGGCGACGCCGGCGCACGGCGCAGGCGCGTCCGGTCGCTGCGCGCCGGACCGCTCGCCGCCGTGCTCACCGCCGCCCTGGTCTTCGCGCTGACCGCCGCCGTCTCGCTCGGCGCGGTGGACATCCCGCCCGGCGAGGTGTGGGAGGTGGTCGGCCGCCGCCTCACCGGGCAGCACCCGGCGCCCGGCACCCGGGACCTCATCGTCTGGCAACTGCGCGTGCCGCGCGCCCTGTTGGCGGCCGTGGTCGGGGCCGGGCTCGGCGTGGTCGGCACCGCCGTACAGGCGCTGGTCCGCAATCCGCTCGCCGACCCGTTCCTGCTCGGCATCTCCTCCGGCGCCTCGCTCGGCGCGGTCGGCGTGATCGTGCTCGGTAGCGGCCTCGGCCTGGAGCTGACCATCGGCGGCATCGCCGGGATCACCGTCTCGGTGGCCGCCTTCCTCGGCGCGCTCGCCGCGTTCTCGCTGGTGTGGGTGCTGGCCCGGCGCGGCGGCGGGTTCTCCCCCTTACGCCTGGTGCTGGCCGGCATCGGCATCGGCCAGTTCCTCACCGGCCTCACCAGCTACCTCGTCCTGCAGACCGGCGACGAGCAGCAGACCAGGGGCGTGCTGTTCTGGCTGATGGGCAGCCTGAGCGGCGCCACCTGGGGCCAACTCGCCGTCCCCGCCGTCGCCGTGGTCCTCGGCATGGTCCTGCTCCAGGGCCGCGCCCGGGGGCTGAACGCGATGCTGATGGGCGACGAGACGGCGGCCGGGCTCGGCGTCGACGTCGTCCGGCTGCGTCGCGAGATCTTCGCCGTCACCAGCGTGCTCACCGGGGTGCTGGTCGCGGTCTCCGGGGCGATCGGCTTCGTCGGGCTGATGGTCCCGCACGTGTGCCGGCTGCTGGTCGGCGGCGACCACCGCCGGCTGCTGCCGCTGTCCGCCCTCACCGGCGCGGTGCTGCTGGTGGTCGTCGACCTGCTCGCCCGCACCGCGCTCGACGGCCAGGAGGTGCCGATCGGCGTGGTGACCGCCCTGCTCGGCGCGCCCACCCTGCTCTACCTGCTGGACCGACGACTGGAGCGGAATTGAGAATCGCCGTCGAAGACGTGAGCGTCACCCTGGCCGGGCGGACCGTGGTGGCCGGCGTCCACCTGGTCGCCAAGGAGGGCGAGATCGCCGGCCTGGTCGGTCCCAACGGCAGCGGCAAGTCCAGCCTGCTGCGCACCGTGTACCGGCACCTGCGGCCGAGCGCGGGGCGGGTGCTGCTGGCCGGGCGGGAGCTGTCCGAGCTGAGCCCGGCGCAGTCCGCCCGGCACATCGGGGCGCTGCCCCAGGAGCGCGGCGGGGACTTCGAGTTGACCGTCCGCGAGGTGGTCGCGATGGGCCGCACCCCGTACAAGCGGGCGTTCGCCAAGGACGACGCCGAGGACCACCGGCTGGTCGCCGAGGCGCTGGCCCGGGTCGGCATGGCGCACGCACCGGACCGCCGGTTCGCCCAGCTCTCCGGCGGGGAGCGGCAACGCGTGCTGCTGGCCAGGGCGTTGGCGCAGCAGCCGGACGTCCTGGTGCTGGACGAGCCGACCAACCACCTGGACGTGCGGCACCAGGTGGAGCTGCTCGCGCTGCTGCGCGAGCAGCGGCGCACCACGCTGGTCGCGCTGCACGACCTGAACGCGGCCGCCTCGGTGTGCGACCGGCTGCACGTGCTGCACCGCGGCACGCTGGTCGCCTCGGGGGAGCCGCGCGAGGTGCTGACCGCCGAGCTGCTCGCCGAGGTGTTCGGCGTGCGGGCGGCGGTGGTCGAACACCCGCTGACGGGTGACCCGTTGATCGCGTTCGACCACCGCACGCCGGCCGGTGCGCCCGGCCCGGGGCTGCCGGGACCGGGCGCACCGGGTTCAGCGGCGGCCCCGGGACGGGACGTTCCGGCCGTGGACGTACCCGGCGGGGAGCCGCCGGGCGTGGACGGACCGGACGTGGACGTCCCGGGTGCGGGCGCGCCGCTGTCCGGGGCGGGGCTCCGGGCGTCCTCCGGACACCCGGTGGCCGCCGCCCCGGCGCCCTTCGGGCGTCAGGAGGTCTCGTAGTGGCTCGGGCGGCCGTTGCGCTCGACCAGCCGGCCGGCCTTGGCGGCCTCCTCGCTGCGCAGCAGCTCCCACTCGCCGTCCTGGCGGTGGAGCACCGAGGAGTGCCACGGCGTCATCCACATGTCCGCGTGCTCCAGCAGCCGGATGCCGAACTTCAGCACGCCGACCTTCTGCGGGTGGATGGAGAGCCGGAACGAGCGGGGGTGCTGCTCGGCGATGAGGTCGCCCCAGGCGCGGCTGCGCTGGATGACGCCGTAGGCGCGCTGGCGGCAGTCCTTCTGGAGGGCGGACTTGGTGCCGGTCCAGCCGAAGGTGTCCTCGGTGAGGAAGCGGGTGATGCCGCGATAGAGCTTGGCGGTCTCCTCGTCGGTCAGCACCTGCTCGCGCAGCTCCTCCTTGGTCGGCGCGTACTGGGCGTGCACCCGGGCGCGCTTCTCGTCGAAGGGCAGGTCGCCGAGGACGGCCCGCAGGTCGAAGGTGTCGAGGTTGCTCAGGCCCTCGCGCTCGATCAGCGCGGACAGCTCGTCGGAGTACTGGTCGATGTGGTCGTCGGGCACATGGATGAGGTCGCCGAAGATGTGGCCGTCGGAGCAGATCAGGATCTTGGCGCCGGGCTCGTAGAGCTTGCCGATCTGCTCGGCGAGCCCGTTGAGGAAGGTGAGCGAGAGCCGCTCGCCCTCGTCGGGCAGGTGGCCGAGCACCTTGGCGAGGTTGGGGGACTTGCAGGGGAACCCGGGCAGGGTGAACAGGATCGGGTCCCCGGCCGTGATGAAGTCCGCCAACTGCTCCAGCTGGAGCGGGAAGTCGGCGGGGACGGCGTCGGCGTCCGGGTCGGAGGCGCGGCGGTGCGGGAGCAGCAGGTCGAGGATCTCCGCGGAGAGCCGCGCCACGGTCTGCTGGTCGGGGGCGGTGTACCCGGTGGTGGTCTGCGCGCTGGTCACGTTGCTCTCGTTGCTGTCGGCCTGGGGGTTGCTGGAGTTGCTGGTGACGGTGCCGGCGGGCGGCATGGTGGTCCTCCATGGAACGGTGAACGGGCTTCGGGCAGGCGGAGCCACGCCCCGGCGGTGGTCGCCGGGACGCTGTGGTGGGTGCAGGGAGAAGCGTGGTGGCCCCTTCTCGGGCGCTCAGATCCGCCGGTCGTAGGCGACCGGGAGCCGGTTCACCCCGCGGGCCAGGACGGCGGGCACCCAGGCGAGCGCGTCGATGCGCTCGTCGTCGGCGACGGACGGGCGGAGCCCGGGCAGCCGGGTGAGCAGGGTGCCGATGGCGATCTGGAGCTCGGCGCGGGCCAGGGCGGCGCCGGGACAGAAGTGGATGCCGTGGCCGAAGGCCAGGTGGGCGTTGGGGGAGCGGTCGAAGTCCAGGACGTCGGTGTCCGTGAACTGCTCCTCGTCGCGGTTGGCGGCGCCGAGCGAGACGATCACCGAGTCGCCGGCCGGGACAGTGGTGCCGTGCAGGTCGCTGTCCGCGGCGAAGAAGCGCCAGGTGGTGAGCTCGAACGCGCCGTCGTAGCGCAGCAGTTCCTCGATCGCCCGGGTGAGCAGGCCGGGTTCGGCGGTGGGCGTTTCGGGGTCGAGGCTGGTGCGCAGCCGGTCGAGCTGCTCCGGGTGGCGCAGCAGGGTGATCAGCATGGTGGTGATCTGGTTGGTGACCGGCTCCTGGCCGGCGACCAGCAGCTGGAACACCATCGAGTCGAGCTCCTCGGGGCTCAACTCACCGGCGTCGCAGGCGGCGACGAGCCGGCCGAGCAGGTCCACGTCGGGCCCGGCGGGGTCGTGGGTGGCGCGCTTGTGCGCGACCACCTCGGCGATGTAGGCCTGCAGGCCGTGCAGGCGGCCCTCGTACGCCGGTCGGCCCGGGTCCTGCGGGCCGACCGGTTGCACCACCTTGCCCCAGTCGCGGTCGAACTTGACGGCCAACTCCTGCGGGAGGCCGATCACTTCGGCCAGCACCCGGAAGGGGTAGTGGGCCGCGAAGCCGGCCACCAGGTCGCTGCCGCCGGCCGGGGCGGTCGGCGGCAGCTCGTCGACCAGGGCGTCGGCGAGCTCCTGGATGCGCGGGCGCAGCGACTCCACCCGGCGCGGTGAGAAGGCGTCCAGGACGAGCTTGCGCATGGTGGTGTGCTTCGGCGGGTCCTGGTGCAGCAGGTGCACCTGGAGCTGCGAGTGCTGCGGCTCGGGCATGATCGAGGCGAGCCGGCGCCACCCGTCGTTGCCGAGCGCGTGGTTCTTGCCGAGCCGGGGGTCGTTGAGCGCCTCGTGCGCGGCCTTGTAGCCGGTGACCAGCCAGGCGCCGACGCCGCTGGGGAAGGTCACCCGGTGGACGGGGCCGGCGGCCCGCATCTGCCGGTAGAGGGGGTAGGGGTCGCTCTTGTACTCCGGGCCGAACAGCGGCACGGGGTCGGGGAGTTCGTCGTAACCGAACGGGCAGCGGGCCCCGTCGGGCGCCTCGCCCGCCGCGGTCGGGTCGTGGGCGGTGTCGGTCATTGCGGATGTTCCTCCGGTATGGATCTGCCGTGTGCAGGACGAGTGGTGACGATCCGTCACGCAGGGCTGCCGATCGTCCGGTCGGTCTCGGTGGTGCTGTCGGTGCTGTCGGTGCTCGTGGTGCTCTCGGTGCGGTCGGTGGGCTTGCGGCCCTTGGTGGTGCGGTGGTGCAGGGTCAGCAGGGCCACGGCGAGGGCCGCGGCGGTCGTGGCGAGGGTGAGGCCGGCCCGCACGCCGGCGATCTCGGTGGTGCCGTACAGGGTGGCGGCGGTGCCCAGCGCGGGGCCGAGCGCGAAGCCGAGGCTGCGGGAGAGCTGGACGGCCGAGCCGGCGGTGGCGAGCTGGTCCGGCGGGGCCGAGGTCATCACCAGGGCCTGGACCGGGCCGCCGTTGAGGCCCATGCCGACGCCGGCGACGGCGAGCCGCCAGGCGATGTCGGGTGAGGACCAGTCGGTGTCCACCGGGATGAGGAGCAGCATGCCGAGGGCGGTCACGGCGGCGCCGGTGATCGCCGTCGGGCGGGCGCCCCAGCGGTCCGCGAGCCGTCCGCCGAAGCGGCCGGCCACCACCATGCCGAGCGGGAACGCCAGCATGGTGAGCGCGGTGGCGGTCGCGCTCTCGCCGTCCTCCCGGCGCAGGTACTGGGCGAGCAGGAAGTGGTTGGCGGCGAAGCCGGCCGCGAGCGCCAGCACCGAGCCGTTCACGGCGGCGGTGCCGGAGGCGCGCAGCACGGTGGCGACCGGGCGCCCGCCGGGGCGGCGCAGCCAGAACAGCACCAGCGGCACGGAGGGCAGCGCGAGCAGCAGCCACAGCGGCGCGTCCGGGGCGAGGGTGAGGCCGAGCAGGACGGCGGCGATCGCCGAGCCGATCAGCGCGGCGTCGCCGAGCGAGCCGCGGTCGGGCAGCCGCAGCCGCCCGCCGCCGCGCGGGGCGTCGCGGCGGGCGATCAGCCAGGCGGCCAGGCAGATCGGCAGCTTGACCAGGAAGATAGCCCGCCAGCCGACGTGGTCCAGCAGCAGGCCGCCGATCACCGGGCCGAGGACGGCGCCGAGCGGGCCCAGGGTGGCGGGCACGCTCATCGCCCGTCCGCGCAGCTCCGGGCGGACGGCGGTGGCGGCGAGGACCGGCATGAGGACGAACAGCACGGCGCCGAACGCGCCTTGGGCGAGGCGGGCGGCGATCAGCCAGCTCGCCCAGGGTGCGGCGGCGGCCAGCGCGCTGCAGAGCGCGAAGCAGGCGACGGAGAGCAGCAGGGCGGCGCGCAGGCCGACCTGGTCCAGCCACCGTCCGGCCGGCAGCAGTAGGGCCACCAGCGGGAGTTGGTAGCCGAGGACGGCCCACTGGGCGGTGGTGGGGGAGACGTCGAAGGCGTTCGCGATGTCCGTGAGCGCGAGGTTGACGACGTTCATGTCGAGCATCGCGACGAAGGAGATCAGGCCGGCGGCGAAGACCAGACTCCACCGGTCCGTCGCCCCGGCCCGGCTGTCACCCGGTGTGCTGGTGGCGGGCGACTGCTGCGTTGCCATGGGTCATCCTCCGTTCCCCCGTGCTGTCCGGACGCCACCTCGGCGGCGGCGTCCGATACAGCAGTCGGAGGCACCCCGGTGCGAGTTCCGAACGGGTGGGGGATTTTTGCGGCTTGGCCGGATCATGGCGACGATGGCCGATCTTGCCCGCCCGCCCGGAGCGCCCGCCGCGCGGCCCGTGGCGCCGCCCGGGGGCTGACAAATGACAGCTGACAGATTTCAGATAACAGATGACAGCTGACAGATTCTGAAATCTGTCAGCTGTCATCTGTCAGTGGGCCGGTGTCGTCCTCGCCGTCGCGGGCCCACGGTCCCTCGGCCCGCCGCCTCCTCAGCCGACGGCCGCCAGTTCGGCCGGCGGGACCGGCGCCGGCTCCCCGGCCTCGGCCGCCCGCAGCCGGGCTATCAGCTCCTCACGTGCCCGGGCCACCCGGGAGCGGACGGTGCCGACCGGGCAGCCGGCCACCTCGGCGGCCTCGGCGTAGCTCAGTCCGACGACCTGGGTGAGCACGAAGGCCTCGCGTCGCTGCGCGGGCACCCGGTCCAGCAGGTCGCCGAGCGCGACGCCGTCCTCGAAACCGGCGGCGGGCGCGGTGCCCTGCCGCTCGGCGGCCTCCTGCCAGTCCGGCAGCGCGGCGCAGCGCGGCCGGGCGGCGGCGGTGCGGTAGCGGTCGATGACGGTCCGCCGGGCGATGGACAGCAGCCAGGTGCGGGCGGAGGAGCGCCCGGCGAACCCGGGCAGGCTGCGCAGGGCCCGCAGGAAGGTCTCCTGGGCGAGGTCGTCGGCGGACTGCACGTCGGTGAGGTGGGCGACGAACCGCCACACGTCCCGCTGGGTGGCCCGGACGAAGGCCTCGACGTCGGCGGACCGGCCCTCGCGGGCGGCCAGGGCGAGCGCGGTCAGCTGCTCGTCATCCACGACGGTCCCCCACCCGGTCGGTCCCACCTCGGAGAAGGTGCGGGACGATAGTCATATGAGATGCGCGCAACTCCGTACCGCTCTGTCCGCCCGCCTCGACGGCGAACCGGCCGGTGTGCCGGACCGTCGGCTGGACAGGCACGTCGCGCGGTGCGCGGCCTGCCGGGAGTGGCTGGAGCGGGCGGAGAAACTGCGCGGCCCGCAACTCGCGGACGCGGCCGGCGAGCCGCCGGCGGACTGGACGGCGAAGCTGCTCGAGCGCCTCGGTGCGGAGGCCCCCGGGGCGGTCGGCCCCGGCGGGGTCGAGGACGAAGGAGCCGAAGAGGGCCGTCCCGGGCAGGGGGACGACCGGCGGACGCGGTAGGACGGTGGCGCCGGGCGAAGCCGGTGCGCCGTCGAAGTCAGGCATGAAGAGGTCCTGAGGAGAAGACGGGGTGCGGTGCCGCTGCGGGCGGCACCGTCGGCGTCGGTGGGCGGCCGCGCGACCCGGCCCCGGCCGGCGGAGCGGCGGGGACGGTCGGCGCGCGCGGCCCGGACCCCGGCGGCGGCAGCGGCCTCCGTCGGTACCGGCGGCTCCCCGGCCCCGGCGAGCCGTCCGGCCGCGGCGGACCACGGCCGTCCCGGCGGGAGGCGCGGGCGGCGGTGGAGCGCGGTCGGTCGGCGGTCGTCCGGGACGGGCGGCGGTACCCGGCGGCGCGGCTGCGACGCGGGGCGACCTGCCCACCGCACGGCGGACACCGGCGGTGTCCGGGAACGGCGGCGGGCGCGTCAGCGGGCGAACGCGGCCGGGGGAGGTCCGCGGCGGACCAGGGCGTGCGAGAGCAGCACCGACCGCGGCAGCCGGGCCCGGTGGCCGACGGGTCTGGGCGCGTCGGGCGGAAGGTAGCCGGCCGCCCGGGCGAACAGGACGAGCAGCGGCGCCAGCAGCGCCCCCGCCAGCACCGAGCCCAGTGCGCCGAGCAGTTCGAACAGCCGCACCAGCGCCGTCTCGCCGCGCCACAGCAGCAGCGCGCAGGCCAGCGCGGCGACCACGTGGGCGGTGATCATTCCGGTCGACATGCCGTGCGCGGCCATGTCGTGGCCGCCCATGCCACCCATACCGCCCATGCCGTTCGACCCGCCCGTGCCGGTCATCCCGCTCATGCCGCCGTGCCCGGTCATCCCGGACGCGGCCGCGGAACCGGCGTCCGGCACCGGCGTGCCGACGGCGGAGGAGAGGTCCGGCGCCGCCGCCGCGCCGTGCGCGTGCGTCGGGAGAGTGGCCGGCAAGCCGGACGGCGGGACGTCCGGGTCCAGCCCGGCCATCAGCGCCAGGTCGTCCGAGGACAGCCCGGTGGGCGTCGCGTCCGGATTGCACAGCAGCAGCGACGCCCAGTCCGTCTGCTGCGTGCGGGCGAGGCCGCCGACCCCGAACAGCGAGCCCGCCTGTTCGAACGTCAGGTGCAGCGCCGTCTGCGCCGCCACCATCCAGCAACTGATCACCGCGAGCCCCCGCCGCCGGCCGGCCAGCAGCCAGGTGACGCCGAGGGTGAGACCGAAGGCGCCCACCAGGACCGGGGCCGAGACCCCGGAACCGGCCATGGCGACGTGCGCCGTGGCGGCCAGCGCCACGCAGAGCGCGGCGAAGACCACGGCGCGCAGCGAGCGGATCCGGTCGGTCATCACGATGACACTCATCGTCGCACCCGCCCCCGCCGACCTGTACCGCACCCTCCGGTATTGGCCGGTTCCGCCCCTGTCCGGGCACATCCCGCCACCTCGGAGGCGGCCCGTGCGGGCAAGCCGCTCGGGCACCGACGCCGCCGGCGGCGGGTCGGGGGCGCCGATACGGGCGGTGACGGTGGGGTGGCCGGATCCCGACGGTGCGCGAGGGGCCGCCGCGCCGGGGCCGGCCGAACGGGTAACGAAGGATGCTCTTCATCCCGTCATATCGGTTTGACACCGTCCGTGCTGATCCGTACTGAATGTGACGCCCTGGATGTGACATCGCACACACGGGCGCCGACGGCGACAGATGGAGACAGGAGACCCGGTATGGACACCACCGCACCCGAGGCCGCCACCGGAGCCGACCCCACGCCTGCCTCCACCACCCCTGCCCCTGCCTCCCCGGCGCCCGCCGCCGACCTCGCCGACCTCGCCGACCCGGCGTTCTGGCGGCTGCCCGAACGGGCCCGCGCCGCCGCCTTCGCCGAGCTGCGCCGCCTGCCCGCCCCGGCCCGCTTCGGCGACGCCCCGGGCTTCCACGCCCTCGTCCGGCACGCCGACGTCGTCGAGGCCAGCCGCACCCCCGACGTCTTCCTCAGCGGACCCGGCGTCACCACCCCCGAACCGGCCCGCTGGGTCCGCCTCCTGTTCGGCGACTCGATGGTGAACCTGGACGACCCCCGGCACGCCCAGCTGCGCCGCATCGTCTCCCGCGCCTTCACCCCGCGCCTGATCGCCCGGGTCGAGGACGACATCCGCCTGGTCGCCACCGAGCTGGTGGACCGGATTGAGCGCGAGCGCCCCGCGGACTTCGTCAACGCGGTGGCCGCCGAGCTCCCCTTCCGGGTGATCTGCAACATGATGGGCATCCCGGAGGAGCCCCGCCGCGCCATCCTCGACCAGGTCGACCACGCCTCCGAGCACACCGGCGTCCAACGCCCGCTGCGCCAGCGGATCCGGATGCCCGGCCGCGGGCTGCGGGCACTGGCCCGGATGCAGGGCATGGTCGCCGACCTCGGCCGCGAACGCCGCCGCCGGCCCACCGACGACCTGATCTCCGCGCTGGTCACCGCCGACGTCGACGGGCGCCGCCTCACCGGCCGCGAACTCGGCGCCTTCTTCTCCCTGCTGCTCGTCGCCGGGGTCGAGACCACCCGCAACGCCCTCGCGCACGGCCTCCACCTGCTCACCGCCCACCCCGAACAGCGGGCCCTGCTCCTCGGCGACCTCGACGGGCACCTCGGCGGCGCGGTCGACGAGATCGTCCGCCACTCCACACCGATCATCCAGTTCCGCCGCACCCTGGCCGTCGACCACCGGCTCGGCGGCCCCGACGGCCCGCTGCTGCGGGCGGGCGAGAAGGTGGTGCTCTACTACGGCTCCGCCAATCGCGACGAGACCGTCTTCACCGACCCCGAGGCCTTCGACATCACCCGCAGCCCCAACCCCCACCTCGGCTTCGGCGGGGGCGGGCCGCACTACTGCCTCGGCGCGCACCTCGCCCGGCAGGAGATGAAGGTGCTCTACCGGGAGCTGTTCACCCGGCTCCCCGAGGCCCGTTCGGCCGGCGAGCCGGAGTTCGTCCCGTCCAGCTTCGACCACCGGATCCGCTCGCTCCGGTTCACCTTCTGAGGGCCCCGGGCCTCACAACGGCCCGGCCGGCTCCCAGACCGCGTGGTCGTGCGCGAACAGCACCCGGCGCGGGCCGAACGCCGCCAGCCGGTCCAGCCAGGCCGGGTACCCGGGCAGCGGTGCGCCGACCACCCCCTCCCGGGCCGCCCGGCGCGCCAGCACCGCCGCGCCGTACGCGGACGCCGTGTCGTGGGCCTGCCCGGCCAGCACCGTGCAGCCCTCCGGCCCGGTGACCACCAGCGACTGGTGCCCGGCCGTGTGACCGGGCGTCGGCACCACCCGCACGCCCGGCCACACCTGGGCCTCGCCGTCCAGCTCCCGGTGGCGGACGCCGGGGAAGTCCACCAGCGCGTCGATCGTGTACCCGCCCGCCCGGGCCTGCGCCAGCTCCACCGCCTGCGTCCACACCGGCACCCCGGCCAGCAGCGGGTTGCCGCCGCAGTGGTCGAAGTGCAGATGGCAGTTGACGACCACGTCGAGGTCGCCCGGTGCCACGCCCGCCGCCGCCAGCGCCGCCGTCAGCGGCCGCCGCACCGGGCGGTAGTGCGCGTCCGCCTCCGGATCGCCCTCGCCGAGGCCGGTGTCGAACAGCAGCAGCCCCTCCGGCCGGCGCACCAGGTACGCCAGCACCGGCTCCACCCGCGGCTGCGGGCCGCCCGCCTCCTGGGCCGGGCGGACGAAGTAGCCGAGGTCGAGCCGCCGGACCGAGGGCGTCCGGCCGGGGCGGGTGCTGGCCATACGGGGTCCTCCCAAGGGTTGTGGTGGCCGACGTCACTGCGTCTACCCACGGCCCGGAGCAGAATGCCGACATGACCGACCGTTCGCTCCCCGCACCGTCCGGCCCCGGCCACCGGCCGACCCCCGCCGCCGGCGGGCCCACCACCGACGGGCCGACCGCCGGCGCCTGGCACGCCCTCGGCGGGCCGTCCGCGCTGCTGGAGCGGGTCTCCTTCCACGGCCCCGACGCGGTGCTGCCCTCCCGGCTGCCCGTGCGGCGCCTCGCCCGGGCCACCGTCGCCGCCTGCTCGCTCGCCGCCGCCGAACTCGCCGCGCTGCGCACCGGCGCCCCCGTGCCGCGGGTGCGGATCGACCAGGGCGCGGTCGCCACCGCCTTCGTCAGCGAGCGCCACCTGCGGATCGACGGCCGCGCCCCGGTCTCCTTCGCGCCGCTCTCCGGCTTCTGGCCGACCGCCGACGGCTGGCTGCGCACCCACGCCAACTACCCCCACCACCGCGACCGGCTGCTCACCGCCCTCGGCCTGCCCGAGGGCACCGGGCCGGACCGGCTCGCCGCCGTGCTGCGCGAGCTGCCGGCCGCGGCCGTCCAGGAGCGCGCCTACGCGGCGGGGGCGCTCGCCGTCGCCGTCGCGCCGGTCCGCGACACCACGCTGCCCCTGGTCGAGGTCCGCGCCGCCGACGGGACCGCGCCCCGGCCGCTGGCCGCCGCCCCCGCCGACCGGCCCGCCGCCGGGATCCGCGTCCTCGACCTCACCCGGGTGATCGCCGGCCCGGTCGCCACCCGCACCCTCGCCCTGCTCGGCGCCGACGTGCTGCGCATCGACCCGCCGCGCCTGCCCGAGGCCGAGGACGCCCACGCCGACACCGGCTTCGGCAAGCGCTCCGCCCGTCTCGACCTCGCCGAGGGCGCGGACCGGGCCGCCTTCGAGGAACTGCTCGCCACCGCCGACGTCGTCGTCAGCGGCTACCGCCCCGGCGCGCTGGACGCGTACGGGCTGGCCCCCGACGCCCTGCTCGCCCGCCGGCCGGGCCTGGTCGTCGTCCAGCTGAACGCCTGGGGCTGGACCGGGCCGTGGGCCGGGCGGCGCGGCTTCGACAGCCTGGTCCAGGCGGGCTGCGGCATCGCCGCCACCGAGGCCGGCGCCGACGGCCGCCCCGGTGCCCTGCCCGCCCAGGCCCTCGACCACGGCACCGGCTACCTCGTCGCGGCCGGCGTGCTGCGCGCCCTCACCGAGCAGCGCACCGCCCGGCCCGGCGGGCGCCACCTGCGCTACTCCCTGGCCGGCACGGCCTCCTGGCTGCTGCACGGCATCGCCCCCACCGCGGACCCGCACGTGCTGCCCAACGACGAGCCCTACGACCCCGCCCGGTGGCTCACCGGGACCGACGCGCCCCACGGCCGGCTCCGGTACGCGCTGCCGCCGGTCGGGTACGCGGGCGCCCCGGCGGACTGGGAGCGCCCGCCGGGGCGCTGGGGCACGGACGCGCCGGTCTGGCGCTGAACGCGTCGGCCGGCGCCGGCCGGTCGCTGCCGGGCCGACCAGTGCCGGGCCGACCGATGCCGGGCCGACCGGCCGACGCCGGGCCGGCCGACGCGTTCAGACACCCGACGGGATCCGTTTCGCGGTGCTCCGCATCTGGAAGGCCGTCACGATCTCGATCAGCCCCAGGATCAGCAGCCAGACGCCGGCCAGGACGGTCAGCGCGGTGATCGAACCGACCGGCCAGACCATCAGCAGCACACCGGCCAGGGTGTTCGCCACGCCCGCGAACGCCTGCCAGCCGCGCGCGGGCATGGTCGCGTCCGAGATGGCGGCGACGAGCTGGGTGATCCCGCGGAACAGCCAGCCGATGCCGATCCAGATCGCGAGCAGCAGCACCGACCGGGCCGCGCTGCGGAAGCACAGCAGGCCCAGCAGCACGCAGATCGCGCCGCTGACGAACGCCAGCACCCGCATCGCGGTGGTGGCGTGCGTGCCGAACGCGGCGACCAGCTGCACGATGCCGATGACCAGCAGATAGAGGCCGAACAGGACGCCGACCACCAGCAGCGTCTCCTCCGGCCAGACGAACACGACGATCCCGAGCCCGAGCGAGACGAGCCCGGCGACCAGCAGGACCTGCCAGGCGGCCTTGGCGAGCAGCCCGAGCGGGCCCTGGACCGGGGAGCCGTCGGGGGTGATGATCGGGGAAACCACGGTGGCGTCCTCCAGGGGAGTGGGCGCCCCGGCGTGCGAGCGGGCATCCTCGGCGCGCGGACGGGCGGGTGCTCCCCACGATCGCCGCGCGCGCCGTCCTCCGCGCGTCGGATACACCCGTTCGGGCGATCGAAGGGGTTTCCCCCGGGATTGCCGGAACGCCACCTCTGCCTCACCCGGCGTCGATAAGATCCGGCGATATGACTTCTGAAGGGTGGGGGACCCCTCCGGTCGAGCCGATCAGCCAGCACTACATCGTCTGCGGCGGCAACGCGCTCGCCCACCGCCTGGCACTCGAACTCGTCGAGCTCTACGACGTACCGGTCGTCGTCCTCGTCCCGGACCGCACCCGCGACCACGCGCCCCGGATCGAACAGCTGGAGGGCGTCGCCGCCGTCGTCGAGTACAGCAGTGTCACCGACGAGGCGCTGCGCGCCGTCCGGGTCGAGACCGCGCGCGGGATCGCCTTCGTCGACGGCGACGACCAGGGCAACATCCACGCCGCCCTGTCCGCCCAGGGACACAACCCCGGCATCCGCATCGTCCTGCGGATGTTCAACCAGCGGCTCGGCTCCAACATCGAACGCCTGCTCAGGAACGGCACCGCGCTCTCCGGCTCCGCCACCGCCGCCCCCGCCTTCGCCGACGCCGCCCTGTCCCGGCCCAACTCCGTCCAGGTCGGCGACCGCTTCCTGCACATCGCCTACGACGACGACATCCACTCCGACCGGCTCTGCATCGTCGCCGACCGGATCGACCCCCAGGACCTCGGCCGGATCCGGCTGCTGCCCGAGCAGGAGGGCGACTCCGCCTCCTACGTCCGGCTCGCCAGGGAGTTCGGCGACGACGGGCCGATCCGCTCCGGCGCCGCGGCCCGCCTCGCCGCCGGCACGGTCGGACCCGACCCGGAACCCGGCGGCACCGCCGCCCTGCAGAGCCTGCCCAGCGAACCCGCCGTGCGGATCGCCTGGTGGCGGCGGCTGCGCTGGCGGCTGCTCGACACCCTGCGGTTCTTCACCAGCGCCCGGCTGCGCCTGGTGCTGATCACCGCCCTGGTCGCGGTGCTGCTCGCCTTCGGCCTGCTCTGGCACCTCAACGGCAACTTCGCCTGGACGTTCTACACCTCCCTGCTCGACCTCGCCGGCGCCGCCCAGCCCGACCAGCCCGGCGGCGGCGACGGGTCCGGCACCGGCGGCACCTGGCAGCGGGTCGCCCAGGTCGTGATCACCTTCTGCGGCATCACCTTCGCCCCGGTCGCCACCGCCATCATGGTCGAGGTGCTCGCCTCCGGCCGCCGCGGCCAGCCCCGCAACCCGGGCGTCGGCACCCGCGACCACGTCGTCGTGGTCGGCCTCGGCAACGTCGGCACCCGGGTGGTCAGCCGACTGCACGGCCTCGGCGTGCCGGTGGTCGGCCTGGAGAGCGACCCGCAGGCCCGCGGCATCTCCGCCGTCCGCGCCCTCGGCGTCCCGGTGGTCGTCGACGACGGCCCGCTCGCCGAACAACTGCGCCGGGCCCGCCTCAAGCACAGCCGCGCGGTGGTCGCCGTCAGCGGCGACGACGCCACCAACCTGGAGGCCGCCCTGGAGGCCCGGGCGGTGCGGCCCGACGTCCGGGTGGTCCTGCGCCTCTTCGACGACAGCTTCGCGAGCCACGTCTACGCCACGCTCGACAACGTCGCCTCCCGCTCCACCTCCTACCTCGCCGCCCCGGCCTTCGCCGCCGCCCTGATGGGCCGCGAAGTGCTCGGCACCCTCTCGGTGTTCCGCCACGTCCTGCTCGTCGCCGAACTGACCGCCGAACTCGGCAGCGGCCTGATCGGCCTCAACCGCCACGACCTGGAGGACCAAGGCGGCCTCCGCGTCCTCGCCGTCCGCCTCGCCCGCAACCCGCAGCTCTACCACTGGCGCTACGCCGACCGCACCCGCGCCCTCGAACCCGGCGACAGTGTCGTGGTGGCCGCCACCCGAAGCGGCCTCGCCCGCCTCAACACCACGCTCACGGCCGACAGTTGACCGCCGTCGCCCGCCGTTCAACCCACCCGCCGCTCCAGCGTCTCCTTCATGACCTCGGCCCCCCGGACGACCCGCGGCCGCACCTGCTCGACCATCGCGTGCGGCAGCACATCGGTGATCCACACCAGCCGGCACCGCCCGGGCCCCTCGGGGAACACCTGGAACGAGGCGTGGTGGTGGGTGAGGGGGATCCGGAACCCTTCCACCGCCGAGTAGGCGAGCCGGCGGAGGCCGTCGTCCACGCTGACGATCAGCTCCCGGACCACCGCGCCACCGGGCACCGTCAGATACCGGGTGTCGCCCTCCATCCGGACGTCGAGGACATACCCGGGAACGAGCCGCCTGTGCACCGCCCCCACATCCCGGACCGCCTCCCACACGTCCTCCGCGGCGGATTCGATCACGATGTCCTGAACGATGGTGGCGATGGCCGTTCCCCTTCCCCCGCACGCCGGACGGTCCCGGCGTCCGTCGTCTCAGCTCGCGGGCCCGAGCCCCTCGGGGAGGGCGGCCACCACGAGGGCGACGGCCTCCTCCGGCGTCTCGGTGCGCGCGATCAACTCGCCATTGTGCCGCACCCCGTACAGCTCCTCGTCGTACGGGCTGATGATGTACCCGACCGGTGTCTTCCAGTACTCCTCGATGCTGGTGGAGAACCAGAGGTCGAAGTGGCTGTTGACCGGCTTCAGCCGCCGGAGTACCGGCTGGGCGTACGCCGCCGCCAGCAGCGCGTGGGCGCGCGGGTGGCGGCTGTACGGCGCGGTGTGGACGCGGTCGAGCTTGACCCGCCAGGTCAGCTCGACGGGGCCGAACGGCTCCCGTTCATGCACCAGGGCCCACGGCCTGAACCGGATGAAGGGCGCACGTGCCCGGGTCTCCTCCAGCCCCGCGCCGCCCGTCCACGCCGCCACCGCCCTGGCTGCCTTGGCCAGGTCCGCCGTCCCCCCGGAGGCCAGCGGCGTGCCGCGCAGCCGGAGGTCCACCCGGAAGCTCCGTCCCTTCCGGTCCGGCGGACACACCGTCACCTGCCGACCGCCCTCCGCGTCGCCGTACTCCGGGAGGCGCGCCCACGTCCCGTCCGCCTCGGGCAGCACCAGCCCCAACTCCTCGGCCACCTGCCCCAGCGCAGCCCCAAGCGCGCCGTCCTCGTCCCACGCACCCACGCCAGCCCCCATCTCCGAGTCCGTCCCCCCAGTCTGCCCGAACCGCTCCCACTCGGGAAAATGTCCATCGCCACAGCCGATGTCGGTGAGGTGACGCAGGTCGGCCGGGAGATCCCCGCCGTGCGAGGGGCGGCTCATGGCCGGGCGTCAGGCCCTCGGGGTCCTGCCCGTGACGATCAGAGTGCCGATGTGGCCCTCGGTCGGGGCGTCGAGCACCGCGGCTTCCACCGACTCGAATCCGCTCCGCCGAAGCAGGCCAGCCCAGATCGGGTGGCCCGTCATCGAACACGTCGTCCTTGATGCCGGCCGCGTACGTGTCCCAGAGTTCGCGCTCGGATGCGATGTCGTGCTGTGCGGGCAACGGACTTCCTCTGAAGAAGAGTTGGCAGGCGGGTGCCCCTGCCCCGAGGTGCGGGGCAGGGGCGAACTCGGGGCAGCGTGTCCAGCCCTCGGCCGCAGTCGGGAGGACGAAGCCGAGGTGCCGGACCCCTCCGCTCCGCGGAGAGGGTCTGACGCACCGCCGAGTTCAGTCTGCAGCAGCCGGCCGGCGGCACCGGAGGTCTGGCCCCAGTGCTGCGGCGGCTCCGACCGGCCCAGCAGCGACTTCGCGATAGGCCTTCCCCAGCTGGTGTGCTCAGCCGGCCTTCAACCGCTCCAGGAGCTCCGGGACGCCGTCGACCTGGCGGTAGGGCTCGAAGGCCGGCGCGAGCTCCCGGACCAGGGCAACGCACCGCGGGGCGCCGATGCGGGTGGCCAGGTCGAGCGACTCGCTGGTGACGGCGAGCGCTTGCTCGACGTCGTTGGCCTGGAGACAGCCCTTGGCCTGGTAGGTCAGGAAGATGCCGCGTGTCTTGTCCCTGGCGCGGGGCAGCAGGGTCATGCCCTCGGCGATCCGGGCATGGGCCTCGTCGGTTCGGCCGAGGTCCAGGAGGCACTGGCCGGAGTCCACGGCGAGGTCGGCCGGGCTCATCCACGCGCACCAGCCGGGTGCGGGGTCGGCGGCCTCGACGGCGAGAGCGGATTCGGCCTCGGACAGGTCGCGGTAGCAGGCGGAGCGGTCGCCAAGCGCGGCGTGGTCCCTGGCCCGGCGGAGGAACAGCAGGGACTGGGCGGCGGGGTGCTCGATGCCGGACAGCGCGTATCCGAGCTGGTCCACGGAGACCTTCGGCTTGCCGAGCCAGTTCGACTGGTAGGCGAAGTCCGAGAGCACCCCGGCGCCGTGGTCGCGGTCGCCGGCGGCGTGCGCGGACTGCAGGGCCGCACCCCACAGCTTCCCGGCCGCCCAGTGCCGGCCCTGGTCGAAGCGGTGCCATCCGCAGGTGGTGGCGAGCGAGGCCGCCAGCAGGTGCAGCCTGCGGCCGGTGTTCTCGCTGTAGCGGCCGTCCTCGATCAGCTCAGTCACCGTGGCCAGGTGGGCGTCCATCAGGCGAGCCGTGTGCTGGCGCTGTTCGGTGGGCAGGGCCGTCAGCTTCGTGCTGGTGTCCTCCAGCCAGCCGACGAGTTCGGCGTCCACCCGCTTGCCCCCGAGGGCCGAGGTGAGGCGTTCGGGTTCGATCGTGGCCCACCGGGCGGCGAGGCCGGCCAGCGAGACAGCGCTGTAGGTCATGAAGCTGCGTCGGTCCATGGAGGCTCTCTGCGCATCGTGGAGGGCTTGAACGGTGTAGGCGGACCCCAGCGGCAGCGGTTCGTCGCGTCCGGGCAGCCAGTAGGGCCAGCCGTACGCCTCCATCTCCGAGATCTTGACGCCGAACGCTTCGGCGATCAGGAGCTGGGAGTCGAGGTTCGGCGTCTTGCGCCAGTTCTCCCACCTGCTGACGGCAGCCTTGTCGGCGCCGGAGAGGAGCCCGTGGCGGCGGGCGGCCCGGTCGAGGCGGGCGACAAGGTCGCCCTGCGACCAGCCGCGCAGTACGCGTGCGTAGGCGAGGGGGTGCCGGATCGGGTCGTCCACGGGCCAATCCCATCATCGACAGTGACCGCGAGCCTACTGCCGGCGAAGGCGGGACAACCCCGGGACTACAGACAATGCCTGTTCGGTGGCGGCGAGTTGGGCTGTACTCGACGCACACCGAAGAACTTCCTTCACGAAGCGGAAGGAGTCTGCCCATGAAGCGACGCGCCGCGGTCATCGGTCTCGGCCACCAGGCGTGTGAGGACCACCTGCCCGGCCTGCTCGGCTCCGGCAGGGCCGAACTGGTCGCGATCTGCGACAGCGACCCCGAGATCCTGCGCGAGCGTCAGAAGTCCCTCCAGGTACCTGCCTTCACCCGGGCCGCCGACCTGCTGGACGCCGTCTGTCCGGACTTCGTGATCGTCGCCGTCCCGCACCATGCAGGCCGGGCCGTGATCGAAGAGTGCTCGGCCCGGGGCGTGCACGTCCTCAAGGAGAAGCCGTTCGCCACCTCGCTCGCCGAGGCCCGCGAACTCACCGCGATCTGCCAGGCCGGGCAGGTGGAGCTGATGGTCACCCTCCAGCGGCGGTTCAACCCGATCTACACCAGCGTGGTGCAGTTCCTCGACCAGATCGGCACCCCGTTCCTCATCGACGGCCGGTACACCTTCCACACCGACGACCCCGGAGCCGGCTGGCGCGGGGACGTCAAACTGGCCGGTGGCGGCTGCATCATCGACATGGGCTACCACCTCATCGACCTGCTGCTGTGGTACTTCGGCCTGCCCAGCCGCGTCATCGCCGACTTCTCGGCCACAGCCCTGCCCGAGGCCGGCTACGACGCGGAGGACACCGCCGTCATCCAGCTCGGCTACGAATCCGACCTCTACGGCTCCGTCCTGCTCTCGCGCTGGGCGGCCCCGAAGACCGAGAAGCTGCACGTCGTCGGCACCCGCGGCTCGGTGCTGCTGACCAAGGGCCACCTCCAGCGGCTCGACCTCAACGGCACCGTCGTGGAGGAGCTCGCCCGGCCGCACGCGCCCGCCAGCGCATCGACCGCCCAGATCGACTACTTCTGCCGGGTCCTGGACGGCGAACGCCCCAACACCTCCGGCCCCGAACAGCACCTCGCCCACGCCGCCTTCATCGCCTCCTGCTACGAGTCCAAGGCAGCCGGGCGCTACATCGACCCGAAGGAGATGCTGTGACCTCAACCCTCGCCCTCCTCGGCGGTCGGCCCGAAGTGACCGCCGCCGGAGCGCACTTCGAGTGGCCGCCGATCTATGACAGCACGCGGGCCAAGGTCGCCGCCCAGCTGGACGCGGCCGTCTCCATCCCCGGCCGGTCCGGCATAGTCGCCGACCTGGAGGACGGCCTGCAGGCGTACTTCGGCGTCCGGCACGCGGTCACGACCAGCTCCGGCACCGCTGCCCTGCACGCCACCTACTGGGCTGCGAGGATCAGGCCCGGCAATGAGGTGATCGTCCCCGCATGGACCTTCCACGCCACCGCCTCCCCGCTGTTCCATCTCCGCGCCGTGCCGGTGCTGTGCGAGACCAGGCCGGACGGCAACATCGACCCGAACCGGGTCGAGGAGCTGATCACCCCGCGCACCCGCGCGATCATGGTCACCCACCTGTGGGGCAAGCCCGCCGACATGACCGACCTCGTGGCCGTGGCGAACGCCCACGACCTGGTGGTGCTGGAGGACGGCTCCCATGCCCACGGAGCCGGCATCGCCGGGCATAAGGTCGGCACGTTCGGCCTCGCCGGAGCGTTCTCGCTCAACGGCCCCAAGCCGCTGTCCGGCGGTGAGGGCGGGTTCGTCCTCACGGACGACGACGACACGTACTACCGGGTCATCACGCTCGCGCACTACAACAAGCGGGCCAGGACCGAGATCCCGGAAGGCCATCCGCTCGCGCGGTACGCGGTCACCGGGGCCGGCCTCAAGCTCCGGATCCACCCCCTCGCCGCCGCGATCGCCCATGACCAGCTCGCTCGCCTGGACGACCACCTCGCCGGCCGGGCGGAGATCGCGCGCTACCTGACCGGACGGCTGGCCCGGATACCGGGCCTGGAGGTCACCGAGATGCCCGAAGGGGTGGTCCCGTCCTGGTACGGATTGACGCTCACCTACAAGCCGGACGAGCTCGGCGGCCTGCCGATCGAGACGTTCCACCAGGCGCTGATCGCCGAGGGCGCCACCGAGTTCGACCGGCCCGGCTCCACCCGTCCGCTGAACCAGCTGCCGCTGTACCAGCACCCGACAATGCTGTTCCCCGGCCACCCGCACTCCCACCGCCGGTACGAGCCGGGCGACTTCCCGGTCGCCGAGCATGCCCATGCCCACATGATCAAGCTCCCGGTCTGGCATCGTGAGCAGGATCTGGAGCTGGCCGAGCAGTACGTTCGCGCGGCCATGAAGATCAGCGACCACCACAAGGAGCTGCTGTGACCGTCACCTCCCCCGAGTTCGTGGCCGGCTTGGCGGCCGAGGCCTCCGCCGCCGGCATCACCGGCTTCGTCGCCGCCGCCGTGATCAACCACGACGGGCGGGTCCTGCTCGTGCGCCGCAACCCCGACGACTACCTGGGCGGCCTGTGGGAGATCCCTTCCGGCACGGTCGAGGCCGGGGAGACCATCCTGGACGCCCTGCACCGCGAGACCGGCGAGGAGACCGGCCTGGCCATCGACCAGGTCATCGGCTACATCGGGCACTTCGACTACGAGAACAGCCGCGGCGGCACCACGCGCCAGTTCAACTTCGCCGTCACCGTGGAGAGGACCGAGCCGATCGTCCTGACCGAGCACGACGCCCACGAGTGGGCCCATCCCGGCAATCTGCCCGAAGTCAGCGACGAGGTCCGCAACCTGATCATCACCTCCTGAGCCGGAGCCGTCAGGCTCTGCCGAGCGGCCCGGTCCTCGAAACGTCGAGGACCGGGCCGCTTCACCTCTGGAGCCGGGGGAGCGGGATCCCGAGCTCCCATCGGGGCCCGCGCGACCAGATGCCCGTCTGGCACACCTACCCGATCGGCGGTGGCCTCACCTCGAACGCAGGACCGGGCGGAGCAGGTCGAGGACGCGGGTCCAGTCGTACTGGTCACGTGCGGCTTTGGACTTGGGCGGGTGGGGTGTCTGGTCGGCGATGAGGACGCCCATGGAGCGGAGCCGCGCGAGGCTCTCCGTGTAGGCCGGGTGGGCGGTGAGGGCGGAGTTGACGAAGGGCTGGGCGGCCATCGGGACGCCCAGCCCGTAGGCCTCGCAGAGGATGCCGAGGGCGAGGGTGTCGGTGATCCCGAGGGCCCACTTGTTGATGGTGTTGAACGTGGCACAGCCGACCGCTATGGCGTCCGCCGGGGGCAGCGGCCGGGGAGTGCCGGGCGTGCGCCAGGCGGAGCGGACCGGGTAGCCGGTCTGCTTCTCTATGGACTCCTGATCGATGAACCCCAGCGCGTTGGGCGTGGCTATCACCCCGACCTCCCAGCCTTCGGCGTGAGCGGCGGTGATCAGTGCGTCGACCCCGCCGGCCACAGCCGAGGCGCAGACGACGGCGTAGAGAAACGGCGTACGGTGCTCGTCCAAGTCGGAACTCCTCGTTGTAGTGACGGACACGCCGTTCACCGGAGCGTGCGGACCATGACGGCGAAGCGGGGCGAGTCCGGAAAGGGCTGCCTGAAGCCGACCGCGCTGTAGCCCCAGGACTCGTACAGCCTCTGGACCTTCGGGTGGCCGGGGTCGACGAGCAGCACGGCGAGGTCCTCGGGCCGGTTGTCGATCAACGCGGACTGGAGCTGTGCCGAGACGCCCTGCCCGCGCCAGGCAGGGCGGATCATCAGCTCGGAGAACCCGAAGGTGGCGCACAGTTCGGGCGGATTGGCGATGTGCTCCCGCCACCACTCCCGGCCGGCGGACAGCGGCGCGCCGTAGGCGAAGCCGACCGGTTCGCCACCGTCGTACGCGACCACGCAGGCGAAGCCCGCCAGGCTCGCCCAGTGGTCGACGAACCACGGGAAGCGCTGCACGAACTCGTCCTCGGCCAACTCGGCGGCGTACGCTTCCGCGTGGACGTCGAGCAGCATCTGCCGGAACCCGTCGGGCAGCGTGCCCTTCTGGTAGTGGCGTAGCTCGATCACACCCGCCTCCGTTTGGAACCGTGGTCGCCGCCAACTCTCGCACGGCCGGACTGCCGGTGCGGGCGGGATCACAGATCACGCCGTTCCCGGCCCGAAGCGGACAGAGGACTTCGGGCCGGCCGGGCCCGTGCGGCGGCGGGCACGCGGTCGTCGTGGCCTACCGTCGGCAGGCCACGATGCCGCCGAGGCAGGTGATCTTGAACGAGCCTTGATCCGCGATGATGCCGGTAGCGATCTGGTGCGCGCGCTCGACGGTCTCCCGGAACGGGACGCCCGACTGCTCGGCCCACGCCTCGTAGGAAGCCAGATGGGCGACCAGCGGGGCCGGGTCGGTGAGTTCGATGACACCAGGCAGTTCCCGGACCTGAACGCGGCCGAAGGCCGCCCCGAGGTAGTCGGGGGCCTTCTCCAGGGAGAAGCGTGAGCTGAGGGAGACCCGTTCCGGCCCGTGAGGGATGCCGAGAATGTCGCCTGCCGCCCGCGCCCAGAGTTGGTCGAGTTCGCGCTTGTCCGTGTCGCTGTTGGTCGATGCGAGAAGAACACCCCCGGGGCGCAGGACACGGGCAAGGTCCTTGATCGCGGCCTCGATGTCACCGACGTGGTACAGCATGTGCAGGGCCAGTACGGCGTCGGCGCTTCCGTCGGCGAACGGCAGCGCCTCGGCGTCGGCGACGAGCACAGGCTTCTCCACCTCGGCGAGGATGCCGGCTGAGATGTCCACCCCCACGACCCGCAGGTCGGCGCGGTCCCGGTTCAGCCGACTGACGAATTTGCCATTGCCGCAGCCGATATCGAGCACCGTGCCGCTGGTGGCGGCCAGTTCGGCGGTGATGAGCCCCGGCAGGTCGTACCGCGGTTGTTGCCAGCGGTAGATCGACTGGCGCGCGAGCAGGTGCCGGTCGTCGGCGTAGGCGCTGTTGACGAGGACTGCGCGGTCGGCGACTGCGGCGCGGCGACGCACGGTGCTACTCGTCATGTTGCCTCCGCTGGCGGACCCGTTCAGGCCGGACGAGGTGCTCTGGCAATGGCAATTCCAGGACCATTCTCACGTGAGACCTCGGGCTCCCAGCACATGCCGGCCATCATGTGCTCGGACTGCCGGCGTGGCAGCATCTCCAAGAGCGTCGAGGATACGCACGGCATACACCTCGGCCCCGACTGCGTAGAGGAACGGCCTGCGCTGCTCGGTCAAGGCCCGACTCCCTTGGAGAAAGCACATCCCGCCTTCTTCGGCGGGTATCGTCCGCACTGGTTGCTATGAACGGAGTACCAGTATGCCCAGGCACATCTCCGAGCACATCGGCGAACGCATCGCCAAGTACCGCAAGCTCCGGCGGCTGACCCAGCGTGAACTCGCCGCCCGCGCCCACATCTCCTACAGCATGCTGGCCAAGGTCGAGCAGGGCGTCAAACCGGCCACGCCCGCCGTGATCGCGGCCATCGCCCGCGCGCTGTTCGTGCAGACCGTCGACCTCACGGGCCAGCCCTACCTGGCCGAGCTGCGACAGGACGAGCTCGACATACTGATCCAGCCGATTCGCGAAGCCCTCGACCTGTACGACCTCGGCGCCGACCCCGATGTCCTGCCCCGCACGGTGGACGAACTGCGCTCCGAGGCAGATCAGTTGTGCGCGTTGATCCGCGAGACCCGCATCAAGGATGCCGCCCGTGCTCTGCCCGGCCTGATCGCCGAGGCCACCACGGCCGCGCACACGGCACCGTCCGACGCCGCGTGGCAGGTGCTGGCGAGCACGTACCGCACGGCTTACGACATCACCACGAAACTGGGCTACAGCGACCTCTGTGTCGTAGCCCTGGACCGGATGGCATGGGCTGCCGAACGCGCGTCCGACCCGGTTCTCGCCGGGGTCCGCCAGTACCTGCGCTCGATCGTCTACCTCCGCTCGGGCCAGTTCGACCTGGGCAGGCGACTCGTCGGGGTCGGTATGGCCACCCTCGAACAGGCGGACGTCGGCCGGGTCCGTGACGTGGCGGTGGGACAACTCCACCTCGGCGCCGCCATGCTGGCCGCACGGTCCGGCGACGGCGACACGTCGGCCGAGCACATCTCGCTGGCCGCGCGAATCTCCGAGGCCACGGGCGAGGCCGTCCGAGTGCACTGGCTCTCCTTCGGCCCGACGAATGTGGCCGTGCACCAGGTGGCGACGCTCGCCGAGCAGTACAAGTACGCAGAAGCCGTCCAAGTCGCCGAGCAGGTCCGGGTTCCGGACGAATGGCCCGCCTCACGGGCGGCCGCCCACATCGCGGAGGTGGCGCGGGCGCAGCTGTGGATCGGGCGGCCCGAAGCATCGTTGACGTCGTTGCAGCGCGCCCGTGAGATCGCTCCCCAGCAGATGCGCTACCACCCGATGATGCGTGAGACGGTCACCGGACTCGTCTCCGCACACCGATCGACGCCGGGCACGCTCACGGGCCTGGCGCACTGGGCAGGAATCGGATAATCACTCATTGGAGCCGGAATTCGCCGAAGAGTGATAGACCGCTCCTTCTCCAGCGGTGACCGCCGAAACGCCCGATCGTCATAGGCCGTCTCCTCACCGCACTGCGGCTGCGCGAGCCTGCCTTCAGTCGGATCTCCAACTCCGCACCGCCGTCACCATCTCCCTTGGCCCTCTTCGCCAGCTTCCCAACACTCGCCGAAGCCCAGTCGGCGAGGGCGGAGAGAAGGCATCGCTATCCCAGGTAGACCTTCTGCCATTCCAGTGAGGTCATCGTGAGCGCCGCCTCGGCGAGTTGCCGGGCCGATTCCGTCTTCAACCGGGCGAGACTGCTGTCGATCCAGGGCTGGACGTTCTGGTATCCCTGTTCCCGGTACTCGACGGCCTGGATCAGGCATTCGAGCTTGTCGGCGTCGTGCGCGACGACCACTTCGAGGCTCTCTCCGTTCTCGTACTCCTCGACGATCGCCCGCACACCCGTCACAACGGCTGGGTGAGCGGCGCTGACCTGGTCGGCGGTGACGCGCTCGTTGTCCGCGGCGGTGACGTACCGCCGCCCGATGTGCGGGATGTCACCGACGCGGGTCTCCTGTGTGTCGTGGAAGAGGCACAGCAGAGCTACCTTCGCCGGATCGGCACCCTCCATCATCGCGAGCACCGCACCGACGACACCGGCGCGGAAGGAGTGCTCGCCGATGGTCTCGGGATCCTTCACACCGGCGATCCACCAGCCCGACCGCTTGGCCCGCTTGAGCATCCCCGCCTCGAACAGGTACCCCGCAGTACCTTTCGCCTGCTCGTTCTCGGTCATGGGTACCCCGTCTCTCTCCGGTGTCAGGTCTGCTGCGGCACACCTACCCGATCGGCGTGGGCCTCACCTCGAACGCAGAACCGGGCGGAGTAGGTCGAGGACGTGGGTCCAGTCGTACTGGTCGCGCGCGGCTTTGGACTTGGGTGGGTGGGGTGTCTGGTCGGCGATGAGGACGCCCATGGAGCGCTCGCCACGTCGAGGATCACCTGATCGTCCGGAGCATGGAGTCGTAACGGGGCGAGTCCGGGAAGGGCTGCATGGTGCCCATCTTGGTGTAGCCCCACCGCTCGTAGAGAGCCCGGACCCTGGGGTGGCCCGCCTCGACGAGGAGGTTCGATCGGTCCTCGATCCGGTGGCTCAGCAGTTCCTCGTGCAGGGTGCGTGCCACTCCGGTTCCGCGCCAGGCCCCGCCGACCATGATCTCGCACAGCGCGAAGGTCCTCGTGTCGGTCTCCTCCAGGACTTCGGCCGGCGCTGGGGTGACCAGGCCGTGCCACCGGTAGCCAGCGGTCCGGGCGAAGCCGTAGGCGTAGCCGACCGCCTCACCGTCGACCTCGCCGAGAGCGCAGCCCCAGCGAGACTGGCGGGCATGGGCATGAAGTCGCTCGGTGAACCGCTCGACGGAGAAGAACGGATCGTTGGCCGCCTCCACGACGTAGATCTCGGCGTACAGGTCGATCAGCTTCCGCTCGATGACCGGCAGGCCTTCGCTGGTGTAGTAGCTGACGGTCAAGGTGGCGGCCACGACGTTCCTTACAAGTGGGAGTTGGTCCGGACGTCGAAGCGTTCCACGAAGCTCCGCGCTGCGGGTAGACCGATGCTGGCCACCTTCTGCCTGAATCCGCCGAGGCGAACCGCCCACCGGAGGCAGTTCACTGACGACAGGAGGTCGAGCGCCTGCCCTGCTGCGGTGACGGCCTCCTCGGTGCGCCCGGCGGCAAGGTAGCACTCGGAAAGGTGGACCAGCGTGGCGAAACGGTTGCGCCTGAATTTGGGGTCGAGGAGGCGCATGCCCTGCTCCTCCTGATGAGCGGCATGATCGGGCTGGCGCAGCTCCATGTGCACCATCGCTGCCGAAGCGAGCAACTCGCCGGGGCCGACGAAGGCAAGCCAGGCCGAGGCGCCGTTGTCCCTGGCGCGGTCGAGTGAGGCTTCGGCGCGAGCAAGGGCGTTCCCACTACGTGCGCCCTCACCGGATGCCGCATAGCCGAGGGCCAAACGGCCATGGAGTAGCGCGCTGAGCCGGTGATCTCGGCTGTTCCGGGTGGCATCCAGGGCGGCGCGGGCGATGGTCACGGTTTCCATGGCGCGACCCAGTTCCCATGACTGTCGGGACATGTAGGCCCAGATACGTGCTTGCAGCATGCGGTCACTGGCCAGCAGCGCTGCCCGCAGGCCAGCATCGAAGTTCCTGCTCGCGCGGACATGGTCACCACTGTCGAAGCAGAACCATCCGCCGCTGGCATGCAGCTCTCCGAGGACCTGATAGAGCGACTTCTCGACAGCCGGCCCATACAAGCACCGGCTCATAGCGGCTTCGATCTGTTGGACGAAGTCCTCGGTGATGTCGGCGAGCTGGGCGCCGCCGTAGGTGTCATCCACGGCATGGAGCTGGTCGATGCTCTCTCGGATGCGGGCGACATCACTCGCCCCGATCCGTCCGGAGGTCGGCAAGGGTGCGAGCGCGAAGGAGAGTAGGTTCCCAGTAGCGGCGATCATGAACTGGCGACGGTGCACGTGATCCTCCTGAGGTTCAGCAGCGGCCTCTGTCAGCAGCGTAGGGCTGGGTTGGAGCAGAGCAAGCTGCCGGGATCTCGTACCCGAAAGAGTGAAGCCGAGCTGGTGGACCTCCACCGCGAAGACGTCCATGAGGGCCACGAGGTTGTGCAGCTGAGGCAGCGCGGTGTCCCCGGACAGCCACCGACGCACCTGGCGATCGGTGGCGTTCCCCGGCCGCCCGAATCGTTGCTGCTCAGCAGTGTTGACGGCCTGCGCGAGCCTGCCGGCGGACAGACCTGCTTCGTTCATAAGTATCTGCAGGGCGACGTTCGGGCGACGGGGTGCCATCTGCGCTCCTCGATCCGTTGCGGAGAAATTACCCGCTGTCACAAGGTCGTCAATCCTGCAGGAATGTCCGGAGGCGTGAACGCGACCGCCGGGGAATGACCTATCCATCGCTGAGTCACGAGCGGTTGACTGTCAGTCAGCGGCCGGTGGTCAGGGCGGGGAACGAGGCGTCCTCCGGAAGTTCCGGTTCGCTGGCCCGCGTCGCCGCGCGTTTGCGCCGGTACGGGCCGCCGCCCCAGCACGGCCCCTTATGGGATCCGCGGTGGCGCGCACGCACGCCGACTGCTGCCGACTGGCAGCTCACCAGGAGGGACACGTCCATGGACGACAACGACCAGCAGGACAGCGGTAACCACCACGAAAGCGACGACGCGAACCACCAGCACGACAGCAACAACCAGCACAGCGACGAGTAGCCCGCTCCCGTGACGCCGAGTCTCCCGGGTTCCAGCATGGGCCCGGGAGGCTCCCGACCCACGAGAGGTAAGAGGTGAACCAGCCCGCCCCGGCACCGCTGCTCCCCGTTAGCTCTCCAGGGGGAGTGGTCACCGATGCGGGCGGTTCGCCCCGCCGCTACGGCATCTTCCAGTACTCGCCGAACGCCGGCGTGGACAGTTGGACAACCAGTTACGGCCCGTCCGGAACGTGGCCCTTGTGCGGCTACGGATCCTCGACCAGATCAGCAAAGGGTGCGGCGGACGCACCGAGCAGAGGTGGCAATAGTGAGCGCGACCAAGGTGCGGCCCTGCCCGCAGGCCCCGATCGACGCGAAGAGGGCCAGCTGGACGGTCGACCGCGCGCCGAGCGCGGTCCCCAGTCTCCGCACGAACGCGGTCGCCGTCCTCCAGACGTGGGGGCTCGACACGGACGGCGACCAGTCGTTCGCCGCGATCCTCGTGCTCACGGAGCTGGTGACCAACGCGGCCCGGTACGGCCGGCCCCGCCTTGGGCTGATCGACGTTGACATGTGGTTGGACTGCGACCGCGTCGTCATCGCGGTCATGGACAGCACCACCGACACCCCGGTGAGACGCGATGCCGGTGTCGATGACGAGTCCGGACGCGGCCTTCGGCTGATCGGCGCCTACGCCGAGGCGAACGGCTACGAGCCCCATCGCACCGGCAAGCGGGTGTGGGCCGCGATCGGTCCGCACCCCGCCCCAGAGGACGGAGTCCTTCTTCTGGACGCCGCAGAGGCTGCGGTTTAGCCCCGCGCCCCCTTCCTGTGCCCATCTCCTTCCTGTAGCCCGCCCTCAAGTCGGATCCTCCCCGGGGCATACCGGACGAGTTGCCGCCAACCCCACCTGCCGACACCTCACCGAGGACGCAACAACCTGTGATCAGCAACGAAGTCGCCGGCCTGCACGCCCAAATCGTCGTGCAGACCTGCACGGTCGTCGGAGGCCTCACGCTGACCACCCTGTTGCCCCCGTCGGTGCTGCGGCTGCTGCCCCGTCGGCGGCCGCTCGCGGACCGGGTCGAGGGCTGCGCGCGGCTCAGTGAACGTACCGATGTCGACGAGTCTGTGCCCGTGCTCACCAGTGGGTCCGAAGACATCGGCAAGACCGCCCTGGTCGCTGGCCTCGTCCACGGCCAGATCGACCCTGGCCCACACTCGTACGCCAACCTCGGCGGTAGCAGCGCGTCCGGCCGCGTTCGGGTTGCCGATGTCCTCCGCGACCACTGGAGCCGGACGTGACTCTTTCGTCGGTCGACCGGAAGAACGACGGCTCCGAGGAGGACAGTTCGCTGCCTGGCGCCGATTCTGTGCGGATCTGGGCTGCATATGGGGTGTCGATGGCGGCAGCTTTCCACCTCGTCGTTGCCGTCGTGGTGCTGATCAACCGCTCCCACTGAACGCCGCCCGCGCTGCCGGACCGGCAGCGCGGGCGGTAGCACCAACTCCGACTGAAAGGAGTGCCGCTGTGACCACATCCGAACCGAAGCGGCCCAGACCGAAGCCCGCGAATCCGCCGACGCCCCGGCCGCCGGACCGGTAGGCGACAGCACAACAGAGGAGGACCCATGAGCTGGGGAACCGACAAGGACAGCAACGGCAAGCACGGGGGCAAGAAGGACCCCGGGACCGCCAAGCCGTCGCCCGACGGGGCGCGGCCGTTGCCCGACCCGAAGCACCGGAAGGACGACGACAAGAAGTGACGGACTCCGTGCATCCACCGGAGCAGGCCGCCGTGCGTGGCCTGCTCCGGGCCGTCGGCGAAGTGCTCGGCGGTCCCGTTCCGCGCGAGTGGCAGGAAGCCCTCAAGGCCATTCCGCGTCATCGCTTCCTGCCGGAGCGGATCTGGTTGGCGGACAGTGACGGCGGTTATGAAGCTGCCGACCTTCAGACGGCTCATGACCGATGGTTCGAGGCTGCCTATGCCGATGTGCCGATCGTGACCCAGGTCAACGATGGTCAGGAGTCAGTCGATATCTGGCCCTCTTCCTCGGCCTCCGCTCCCTCGATCGTCGTCCGGATGCTGTGCGACCTACGTCTCCGGCCCGGGGCGCGGGTGCTGGAGATCGGCACCGGGACCGGGTGGAACGCGGCGTTGCTGTCGCACCGGCTCGGTCCCGAGAACGTCGTCTCGGTCGAGATCGACTCAGACATCGTCCGGCAGGCGCGGGCGTCGCTCTACGCTGCGGGCCTGGATGTCGACGTGATCTGCGGGGACGGCGCCGATGGTTGGACTCACCGCGCGCCGTACGACCGGGTCGTCTCGACCTGCTCGGTCCGCCGGGTCCCGTGGGCGTGGATCGAGCAGACCCGTCCCGGTGGCACCGTCCTCACGCCGTGGGACAACCCGATGATCTGCTGGGGCCTGCTCAGGCTCACCGTCGGACGTCACCAGGCGCAGGGCCGGTTCAGTCCGCACTCGGCGTTCATGCTGATGCGCACCCAACGCCAGGACCTGCGGATCTTCCGCGACGTCGTCCGCGACGAGCACGTGCCGGAGAAGGGCCGAACCTCGCTGGCGCCCCAGCAGGTCACCGGCGAGGCCTGGGAGGCCCGGTTCGCGCTCGGGCTGCGGCTCGGCGACGTGTGGACCGCCTGGGAGGAGGACGCCGCCCGGCTCTGGGCGGCGAGCACCGACGCCCGGTCCTGGGCCGCCGTCGACCTCGATGGCACCGTGTGGCAGTACGGTCCGCGCCGGCTCTGGGACGAGGTGGAGGAGGCCCACCGCTGGTGGGAGCGGCAGGGGAGGCCGGGGCCGTCCCGCTTCGGGCTGACGGTCACCGAGGGGGAGCAGTGGGCCTGGTTGGACGCGCCCACCCGGCCCGTTCGCAGGGAGGAGCGTTGAAGAACGCTGGAAGGCCCCTGCCGAAGGGGCCTTCCAGGGCCGGGCTCAGCGGTGCTTGAACACCGGCGGGCGCTTCTCGGCGAAGGCCGCCATGCCCTCCTTCTGGTCCGCCGTCGCGAAGGCGGCGTGGAAGAGGCGGCGCTCGAAGCGGACGCCCTCGGCGAGGGTGGTCTCGAAGGCGCGGTTGACGCTCTCCTTCATCATGATCGCCGCCGGGGTGGACATCCCGGCGACCTTCTCCGCCGTCGCCAGCGCCTCGGCGAGCAGCTCGTCGGCGGGGACGATCCGGGAGACCAGGCCGGCCCGCTCGGCCTCCTCGGCGCCCATCATCCGGCCGGTCAGGCACAACTCCATCGCCTTCGCCTTGCCGACCGCCCGGGTGAGGCGCTGGGAGCCGCCGATGCCCGGGATGACGCCGAGCTTGATCTCCGGCTGGCCGAACTTCGCGGTGTCGGCCGCGATCAGGATGTCGCAGAGCATCGCCAGCTCGCAGCCGCCGCCCAGCGCGAAGCCGGCCACCGCCGCGACGACCGGCTTGCGCAGCGCGCCCAGGCGGTCCCACGGGCCCAGCCAGTCGTCCAGGTAGACGTCCGGGAACCGGTTGCCCTGCATCTCCTTGATGTCGGCACCCGCCGCGAACGCCTTCGCCGAGCCGGTGATCACCAGACAGCCGATCTCCGGGTCCCGGTCGAACGCGGTGGCCGCGGCCACGACCTCGTTCATCAGCCGGGTGTTGAGCGCGTTGAGCGCCTCCGGCCGGTTGAGGGTGATCAGGCCGACCCGGCCCTTGCGGTCCACCAGGATCGTCTCGTAGGTCTCGGTCTCGGTCTCGGTCATCGCCGTTGACTCCCATTCCGTTGCGCGCTCTGACGGACCCCACGATCTACGAACCGGCCCGCCTCGCGCCAGTCTCGGTCCGCGAGACGGTCGTCACCCGTTCGCAGGTCAGGCGATGGACCAGTCCCCGTCGGCCGGCGGACCGAAGAAGGCGGACACCGTCCGCTCGTCGACCCCGGCGAGCGTCGACGGGGACCAGCGCGGGTTGCGGTCCTTGTCGACCACCTGCGCGCGGATGCCCTCCACCAGGTCGTGGTGGGCCAGGGCCGCGCACGAGACCCGGTACTCCTGCGTCAGGCTCTCCTCCAGCGAGCCGTGCGCCCGGGCCCGCCGCAGGGCGGCCAGCGTGACCTTGAGCATCGTCGGCGACCGCTCGGCCAGTTCCTCGGCGGCCTGCTTGGCCTCCGGGACGCCGCCGGCCGTCAGCCGCGCCACGATCTCCTCCACGGAGTCGGCCGCGTAGCAGGCGTCGATCCACGCCCGCTGCCCGGCGAGCGGCGCGGTGGGCGCCGGTTCCGCGTACCGGGCGAGCACGTCCTCCACCGGTGAGTCGGTGAGGTCGGTCAGCAGGTCCGGCAGGCGGGCCGACGGCACGAAGTGGTCGGCGAAGCCGCACAGCAGCGCGTCCCCGGCCGTCATCGAGCCGGCGGTGAGCGCCAGGTGGGTGCCGAGCTCGCCCGGCGCGCGCGACAGCAGCCAGGTCCCGCCGACGTCCGGCACCAGGCCGATCCGGGTCTCCGGCATGGCCACCACCGAGCGCTCGGTGACGATCCGCACCGACCCGTGGGCGGAGACCCCGACGCCGCCGCCCATGGTGATGCCGTCCATCACCGCGACGTACGGCTTGGGGTAGCGGGCGACCAGCGCGTTCAGCCGGTACTCGTCGCGGAAGAACGCGCGCGTGCCGGCCCCGCCCTCCTTGGCGTCGTCGTGGAACGCCCGGATGTCGCCGCCCGCGCACAGCCCGCGCTCCCCGGCGCCGGTCAGCACGACCACCCGCACCGCGTCGTCCCCGGCCCAGGCCTCCAGCGCCGCGCGGACGTCCAGGACCATGCCGTGCGTCAGCGAGTTGAGCGCCCGCGGCCGGTCGAGCACGATCCGCCCCACCCGGCCGTCCCGCCACGCCCGAACCTCGTCACCCATTGTCCCCACTCCGTCCGTCGTCGACCGGCCCGTGACCTCAAGATCCTCGCCGTCACCGTACCCGTGGGCCCCGGCCCGGCCGCAAGCACGGAGGGCGGCTCCGGTCGGTGACCGGGGCCGCCCTCCGTCCGGCGGGGGAAGGTGGTTCAGGGAGCCGCAGGGGTCCTCAGGGGACGACGCGGCCGGTGACCTCGCCGAAACCGACGACGGTGCCCTCGGGGCCGGGGGCGGTGGCGGTGATGGTCACCTCGTCGTCGTTCTCCAGGAAGCTGCGGGTCGTGCCGTCCGGGAGCTTGAGCGGGTTCTCGCCGTTCCAGGTGAGCTCGATGAGCGCGCCGCGGGTGTCGGGCTCGGGGCCGCTGACGGTGCCGGAGGCGAAGAGGTCGCCGGTGCGCAGCGAGGCGCCGTTGACCGTCAGGTGGGTGAGCTGCTGGGCGGCCGTCCAGTACATCGAGGCGAACGGCGGGCGGGAGATCCGGTGGCCGTTGAGGCGGACCTCCAGGGCGAGGTCCAGGCCCCAGGGCTCGCCGCCGCGGTCGTCGAGGTAGGGGAGCGGCTCGACGTCGCGGGCCGGCGGGGCGACCCGGGCGTGCTCCAGGGCGTCCAGCGGCACGATCCACGGTGAGACGGAGGTGGCGAAGGACTTGCCGAGGAACGGGCCGAGCGGCACGTACTCCCAGCCCTGGATGTCGCGCGCGGACCAGTCGTTGACCAGGCAGACGCCGAAGACGTGCTCGCGGAAGCGGTCCAGGGTGACGGGCTCGCCCATCGTGCTGGGCGCGCCGACGACGAAGCCGACCTCGGCCTCGATGTCCAGCCGGCGGGTCGGGCCGAAGGACGGCACGGCGTCCGCCGGGGCCTTGCGCTGCCCGTGCGGGCGGACCACCGGCGTACCGGAGACCACCACGGTGCCGGAGCGGCCGTGGTAACCGATCGGCAGGTGCTTCCAGTTGGGGGTCAGCGGCTCCGAACCGGGGCGCAGGATCCGGCCCAGGTTGGTGGCGTGGTGCTCGGAGGCGTAGAAGTCGACGTAGTCGGCGACCTCGAACGGCAGGTGCAGTTCCACCTCGGCGAGCGGCAGCAGCAGCGGCGTGAGGGCGTCGCGGTGGGACTCCTCGGTCAGCCAGCGGGTGAGCGCGGCGCGGACCTCGGTCCACACCGGGCGGCCCGCGGCCAGCAGGGGGTTGAGCGAGTCCGCGTCGAGCAGCACGGACGGTTCCCCGGCCGCGCGGGCGGCGGCGCCGGCGTCCAGGACGAAGTCCCCGACGCGCACGCCGATCCGCCGCCGCCCCGGCCGGTCGCCGGCCGTGAAGACGCCGTACGGCAGGTTGTGCACGCCGAACGGCGAGTCGTTCGCGGGGGCGAGCCAGCTGCGGGGGGTGGTCAACGGTCCTCCTGGGGCTTCGGGTCGGGCGACAGCAGGCCGAGGGCGGCCAGGTCGTCCAGGGGCTCGGCGATGCTACAGGTGCCGAACGCGGTGAACGAGTTTCTGATCACCGTGACCTGACGGTCGCTCAGTGTGCGGACGGCCTCGGCGAGCGCCTCGCCGGAGCGCTCGGCGAGCACCTCGGCGGCCGCGGCCGGGTCGGTCTCCCGGGCGGCCAGCAGTACGTTCAGGAAGCCGTGGTGCTCGAAGCCGGTCACCGGGTCGGTGTGCCGGACGGCGTGGTGCAGTCCGGCGGTGCACTTGTACGGCAGGCCGCGCTGCGCGCACCCGGTGAGGAAGCCGGCCAGCTCCCGCTCGTCCGGGAAGGCGCCGGCGACGATCCCTCCGGTGCGGAACTTGGCCCGGTACGGGCTGTCGAGCAGGACGTCCAGCACCTCGTCCAGGCCGTCGCCGCGCAGCAGTTCGCGCGGCAGCTCGACGGCGGCGGGCACGTCGGCCGGCAGCAGCAGGTCGAGCGCGGCGACCGCCTCGCGGGCGTCCCGGGTGGTGAGTTCGACGCCGGCCACCTCGAAGGGCGCGGCGGCGGCGAGGGCCGGGCCGAGCTCCGCGCTGCCCCCCGGCAGCACCAGCCCGACCCGGAGGACGGGCCCGGGGCCCTGCGCCGCGGCCGCCAACTCGTCCAGCCGGCCCGCCCCGCAGAGGAGCGGGCCGACGGCGTCGGCGTAGCGGGCGGCGCGGTGCGCGCGGTGCGCGGGCACCGCGTCGGCGACCGGCAGGTTCCCGGGCGGGAACACCGCCGCGTCGTCGAACAGCCCCTGGAACAGCGGGGGGATCACGGGGGCGGTGCTCACTGCTGCGGCCCCCGACCCGACCACGTCCAGGCGTAGCCGGCGTCCTCCGAGGCGCGGCCGCCCTCGCCCAGCTCCAGCGGGCGGAAGGTGTCGACCATCACCGCGAGCTCGTCGAAGAACTCCACGCCGATGGAGCGCTCGTACGCGCCCGGCTGCGGGCCGTGGGTGTGGCCGCCGGGGTGCAGCGAGATGGAGCCCTGGGCGATGCCCGAGCCCTTGCGCGCCGCGTAGTCGCCGCCGCAGTAGAACATGACCTCGTCGCTGTCCACGTTGGCGTGGTAGTACGGCACCGGGATCGACAGCGGGTGGTAGTCCACCTTGCGGGGAACGAAGTTGCAGATCACGAACCCGTTGCCCTCGAACACCTGGTGGGCCGGCGGCGGCTGGTGGATCCGCCCGGTGATCGGCTCGAAGTCCCGGATGTTGAACGCGTACGGGTACAGGCAGCCGTCCCAGCCGACCACGTCGAACGGGTGGTGCGGCACGGTGTACCGGGTGCCCGAGATCCCGTTCGGGCCGCGGTGCTTGACCAGCACGTCGACGTCCGCGCCCTCGACCAGCAGCGGTCCGGACGGGGCGCGCAGGTCCCGCTCGCAGTACGGCGCGTGCTCCAGGAGCTGCCCGTACTTGGAGAGGTAGCGCTTGACCGGGGTGATGTGGCTGTTCGCCTCGATGCAGTAGGCGCGCAGCGGCTCGTCGCCGGCCGGCACCCAGCGGTGGGTGGTCGCCCGGGGGATGACCACGTAGTCGCCCTGGCCGACCTCCAGCGCGCCGAAGACCGTCTCCAGGGTGCCGGAGCCGGACTCCACGTACACGCACTCGTCGCCGAGCCCGTTGCGGTAGAGCTCGCTCGGCGCCCCGGCGGCGACGTAGGAGATCCGCACGTCGCCGTTGCCGAGCACGAGCCGGCGCCCGGCGACGACGTCCGCGGACTTCCACTCCTGGCCCGCGAACAGCTCGTGCAGCTTGAGGTGGCGGGGGAGCAGGGGATGGTTGGGCACCGTCGACTGGTCGGGCAGCTCCCACGGCACGGCGTTCACGACGGCCGAGGGGATGCCCCGGTGGTAGAGCAGGGAGGAGTCCGAGGAGAACCCCTCCTCGCCCATCAACTCCTCGTAGTACAGCCCGCCTTCGGGTGTGCGGTGCTGCGTGTGCCGCTTGGGCGGGATGCTGCCCAGCTGCCGGTAGTACGCCATCGTCCCTGCTCCTCCCGGACCTTCCTGTGGCCCAGAGCTTCCTACGGCTTCAGCGGTGGCTGCGCGCCCCGGAGGTCGCCGGCCCCGGCGGCCGGCGGCCTTCCGGGGCGGTGGGCCTCAGAGGTTGCCGCGGCGCTCCTGCTCGCGCTCGATGGCCTCGAAGAGCGCCTTGAAGTTGCCCTTCCCGAAACCGAGCGAGCCATGCCGCTCGATGAACTCGTAGAAGACGGTCGGGCGGTCGCCGATCGGCTTGGTGAAGATCTGCAGCAGGTAGCCGTCCTCGTCGCGGTCGACCAGGATGCCGCGGCTCTTCAGCTCCTCGATCGGCACCCGGACCTTGCCGATCCGCTCGCGCAGCTCGGGGTCGTCGTAGTACGAGTCGGGGGTGTTCAGGAACTCGACGCCGCGCGAGCGCAGGACGTCGACGGTGGTGAGGATGTCGTTGGTGGCCAGCGCCATGTGCTGGCAGCCCGCGCCGGTGTAGAACTCCAGGTACTCGTCGATCTGCGACTTCTTCTTGGCGACGGCCGGCTCGTTGAGCGGGAACTTCACCCGGTGGTTGCCGCTGGCGACGACCTTGGACATCAGCGCGGAGTAGTCGGTGGCGATGTCGTCGCCCACGAACTCGGCCATGTTCACGAAGCCCATGACCTTGTTGTAGAAGGTGACCCACTCGTCCATCTTGCCGAGCTCGACGTTGCCGACCGCGTGGTCCAGCGCCTGGAACAGGCGGCGCGGCGAGCCCTCCGGGTGCCGCACCTTGCTCTGGGCGGCGATGTAGCCGGGCAGGTACGGGCCGGTGTAGCGGGAGCGGTCGACCAGGGTGTGGCGGGTCTCGCCGTAGGTGGCGATCGCGGCGCGGCGCACGGTGCCGTTCTCGTCGGAGACGTCGTTCGGCTCCTCCAGGACGGTGGCGCCCTGGGCGCGGGCGTGCGCGATGCACTTGTCGACGTCCGGGACCTCCAGGGCCAGGTCGACGACGCCGTCGCCGTGGCGGCGGTGGTGGTCCAGCAGCGGGCTGTCGGGGGAGACGCCGCCCTTGATCACGAAGCGGCAGGAGCCGGAGCGCAGCACGAAGGCCTTGCGGTCGCGGCGGCCGGTCTCCGGACCGGAGTAGGCGACCAGCTCCATGCCGAAGACGGCCTGGTAGAACTGGGCCGTCTGAGTGGCGTTGCCGACCACGAACACGACGGCGTCCTGCGCGGTGACCGGGAACGGGTCGGTGGCGGGGTCGTGCTCGACGAGGCCGACGAGGCGGCGCAGCTGCTCGGCGTCGAGACCGGCCTCGCGCTCCTCGGGGGTCAGCTCAAGGGCGTGGGACTGCGGGGTCATCGGTCGTTCCTCCACATTGAGGCCTCGGCATTGAGGCATCCGCTTGAGGCGGCCGCTCCGCGGGGGTGGGGCGAGGGGGATGCGGGCGGCTGAGCGCAGAGCTTGCTCCAGTCGGGCGGGTTGGGCAACAGATCGGGTTTTCACTGTTCAATGTGTACAAGGTGATCAGGAAATCGCTGGTCGGGCTGTGCAGAATGCTCGGCGGATCCGGGGGGTTTCACGAGTCCTGCGTATCGGTCCCGATCGGGCGTGTGCGCTGGTCAGGGCAGGGGTCGGGGCATGGGTCGGGGTGGGGGCTGGGCCTGGTGGCGGTCCTCAGGCCGGGGGCTCGCAGGCGACGAGGTGGCGGCCGAACCACGCGCGCGCCAGCTCGGCGACCCGGTCCAGCGTGCCGGGCTCCTCGAACAGGTGACCGGCGTGCGGGACCACCGCCAGCTCACTCTCGCAGCGCAGCCGCTCGCGCGCCCGCCGGTTCAGGTCGATCACCAACCCGTCCCGGCCGCCGACGATCAGCAGCGTCGGCGCGAGCACGGCGCCCAGCGCGTCCGGCCCGGCGAGGTCCGGCCGCCCGCCCCGGGAGACCACCGCGCCCACGCCGTCACCGAGCCGGGCGGCCGTCCACAGCGCGGCCGCGGCCCCGGTGCTCGCGCCGAACAGGCCGAGCGGCAGGAACGGTCCGCCGTCCGGGCGCGCCTGCTCGGCGGGCAGCGCGCGGGCCACGTCGGTCAGCCGGGCGCCCAGCAGGCCGACGTCGAAGACGTTCCGCCGGTCCGCCTCCTCGTCCTCGGTGAGCAGGTCGAACAGGAAGGTGGCCAGCCCGCCGCGGTTCAGGTGGGCGGCCACGTGGCGGTTGCGCGGGCTGTGCCGGCTGCTGCCGCTGCCGTGCGCGAACACCACGATGCCGCGGGCGCCGGCGGGGACCGTCAGCCGGCCGGTCAGCCGGACGCCGGCGGCCGGCAGCGTCAGCTCGCGGTCGGACGCGGCCACTCCGATGCCGTCGGAGGCCGCCTGCCCGCCGTCGGGGGCCGCCTGCCCGCCGTCGGCGCGGGCGCGGGTGCGGGCCGCGGCGAGGTGGCGCAGCACCTCGGCGTCCTCGGTCTGCGAGAAGTCCGCGTAGAACTCGCCGATCGCGAAGAACGGCGACGGGGTGCCGACGCAGACCAGTTCGTCGGCGACACCGCTCAGCCGCTGCGTCCAGTCCGGCGGCGCCACCGGTACGGCGAGCACCACCCGCGCCGCCCCGCGCGCCCGCACGATCAGGCAGGCGGCCCGCGCCGTCGAACCGGTCGCGATGCCGTCGTCGACCACGACCACCGTCCGCCCGCGCACGTCGACCGGCGGACGGCCGCCCCGGTAGCGGTGCGCCCGGCGCTCCAACTCGACCCGCTCGCGCGCCTCCACGGCGGCCAGCTGCTCCGGGCTGACCCCGGCGGGCCGCAGCACCTGGTCGTTGATCACCCGCACCCCGTCCTCGCCGATCGCCCCCATGCCCAGCTCCGGCTGGTACGGGACGCCCAGCTTGCGGATCACGCAGATGTCCAGCGGCGCGCCCAGCGCGTCGGCCACCTCGGCGGCCACCGGGACGCCGCCGCGCGGCAGGGCCACCACCACGGTGCCGGGGCCGCGCAGGTGGTCCAGCAGGGCGGCGAGCCGACGGCCCGCGGCGGTGCGGTCGGTGAAGTGGGTACCGGTGGCGTGCATGGTGTCGGCCTCCCGTTCCACCGTACGTCGCCGGGGCGGTGCGCGGGTGTGCCCGGGGCGCGGGCGGGCCGAGGTGGGGGCCGGGGCGCGGGCGGCGGGCCGGGGCACCGGCGGGGCGGGCCGTCCCGGGCGGGGCCGGGACGCGGATGGGGCCGGCCGCCCGTGCATCCGGGACGGCGGGCGGTCCAGCGTGGTGAACACCGGCCCGGTGGGCCCTCCCTCACCCACCGGGCCGTCCGCCCGCCGCCCCGCCGAAGGAGCCGACCTGTGTCCCTCACCCACCCGCAGCGCCGTCCGGCCGTCCCGGGCGCCCCCGCCGCCCCTGACGCGCCCGCCGCCCCTGACGCGCCCGCCGCGCACGTCCACGGCCTGCACGCCACCGGCGACCCGGCGAACGGCGCCCCCGCCACCGGCTGGACGGTCGCCACCGCCCTGCCCGTCAGCTACCGGGTCCGCTTCACCCCCGGTGTGCTGGACCCGCGCAACCCCGCGCTCGCCCGGGCCGGCGGCCCGCCCGGGCGCCGGCTCGTCGTCGTCGACGCCCGCGTCCACGAACTGCACGGCCACCGCCTGCGGCGCTACCTGGCCGCCCAGGGCGTCGAGTACGAGACGCACGTCCTGCTCGCCCACGAACAGGTCAAGACCATGGACGCGGTGTTCCAGGTCGCCGACCGGATGGACGCCTTCGGGATCTCCCGCCGCGGCGAGCCGGTGATCGCGGTCGGCGGCGGCGTGCTCACCGACGTCGTCGGCCTCGCCTGCAGCCTCTACCGCCGCTCCACGCCCTTCGTACGGGTCCCGACCACGCTGATCGGCCTCGTCGACGCGGGCGTCGGCGCCAAGACCGGCGTCAACCACGGCCGCCACAAGAACCGTTTGGGTACCTACCACCCCGCCGTCGACACCCTGCTCGACCCGGCCTTCCTCGCCACCCTGGACCGGCGCCACATCGGCAACGGGCTCGCCGAGATCCTCAAGGTCGCGCTGATCAAGGACGAGAACCTCTTCGGCCTGCTCGAACGGCACGGCCACGACCTGCTCGACACCCGCTTCCAGTCCCCGGGCACCGGCGCCGCCGTGCTCGGCCGCGCCGTCCACGGCATGCTCCAGGAACTCCAGCCCAACCTCTGGGAGCACCGCCTGGAACGCCTCATGGACTACGGCCACTCGTTCAGCCCGACGGTCGAGATGCGCGCGCTGCCCGAACTGCTGCACGGCGAGGCGGTCTGCGTCGACATGGCGCTCACCACCGTCGTCGCCCTGCGCCGCGGCCTGCTCGACACCGGGCAGGCCGAACGCGTCCTGCGGCTGATGCGGCGGCTCGAACTGCCCGTCTGGCACCCGCTGATGGAGCCCGTCACGCTCGCCGAGGCGCTCGCCGACACCGTCCGCCACCGCGACGGGCGGCAACGGCTGCCACTGCCCCGCGGAATCGGCGCGGGCCTCTTCGTCGACGACCTCGACGGGGCCGAACTCGCCGACGCGGCGGGCCGGCTGCGCACCTGGGCGGCCACCGGGGGCGCGGACGCGGTGCGGGGGAGTGGGACGCGTGCGTAGCGCCGTCGTGATCGCCGACACCACCGCCCCGGCCGACGTCCACGGAGTGCACGGCGCGGCCGGAATCACCCAGTGGACCTGCCTCGCCCGCCGCGCGGGCCTCGCCGGGGACTGGGAAGCCGTCGAATGGGCGCGCATCCCGGCGGGCGGGATCAGCGGCGAGCACCTCCACACCCGCACCCGCGAGGTGTACGTGCTGCTCACCGGGGAGGGCGAGGTCACCCTCGACGGCCGCCCCCACGCCGTCCGCGCGGGCGACGCCGTCCTGACGGCCGTCGGTACCCGGCACGGACTGCGCAACACCGGGGACGGGCCGCTGGAGTGGCTGGTGATCGAACTGCCCGCCGAACCGCCGACCGAACCGCCCGCCGACCGTACGGTTCCCGGCCCGTTCGGCAGCACCGTGGTCCGTGACCTGCGGCGCACCGGCCCGCTCGACCCGTCCGCCGTCATCGGCGGACCGCTGCGCCTGCTGCGGCACGTCGAACTGACCACCGGTGAACGCGAGTTCCTGATCGCCGACGGCGTCGAGCACACCGCCTTCGTCCTCGGCGGCCACGGCCGGGCGGGGGCGGGGAACGTCCGGATGCCACTGCGCCCCGGGACGGCGCTCACCCTGCCGCTCGGAACCGCGGCCGACCTCGCGGCCGGCCCCGGCGGCCTCGCCTACCTGCACGCCGAACTCGTGCCGCAGGGCGGGGGGTTGCGGGGCCGGGGGCGGCAGGGCGGTGGGCCGCGATGATCGTCACCCGGACGGCCGCGCCCCGTCTGCTCCTCGGCCCCGGCGCCCAACGGATCCGCACCCGCTGCCTCGCCCGCCGGGGCATGCTGCACAGCGAGTGCGAGGCCTTCGAACACGTCAGCCTCGGCCCGGGCGCCTGCTACGACCTCACCGGGCGCGACTCCACCGAGGCGGCCTGGTACGTGCTGCGCGGCCCCGTCGTCCTGCTCGACTGCCCGGACCACCCGCTGCGCCCGCTCGACCGGGGCACCCTCCTGCTCGCCCCGCGCGGCGAGTCCGTCCACCTGCACGGCGGACCGCTCGGCGCGGAACTCCTCTGCCTGACCGTCCTGCCGGACGAGGTGAGCGCCGCGCTGCCGGAACGCCGCCCCGAGGTCGCGCGGAGCGAGCCGCCGCCCGGGGGACCGCCGGGGTAGTGGGCCCGGCGCCGAGCGCGCTCGGCGGTCGGCCGGGCGGGCCGTCCCGGGGTCGTCCCGACCGTGACGGGACCGCCCCGGGACGCGGCGGCCACCGTCCGGAACCCCTGGGACCGCGCCCCGGCCCGTCCCGGGCGTCGGCGCGGGGCGCGGTGAGGGCCCGGGGCTCAGGCGGGCGGGGCGGCGGGCGGCGCAGCGTGGAGGCCGTAGACCGAAGTCCGGAGCCCGAAGTCCGGAGCCCGGACTTCGCAGCCCGGACTTCGCAGCCCGGACGGGAGGAGGCCGCCATGCGTCGCAGCGTCCGGCTCGACCGGCGGATCCAGGCCGGTGCCGCACACGTCTCCCTCGCGGTGCGCAGCGGCGAGCCGTCGTGGTCCGAACTCGGGGCGTGGCTCGACGGCCTCGGGGCCGACCGGTTCCTCGTCGTCACCGACGGCACGGCGCCCGAGGACGCGCTGGCCGGCGTCCGCGCGCTCGCCGCCGACCGGGCGCCCACCACCGTGCACGACCTGCGCGACGGGCCGCTCCCGGCCGGCGCCCGGGCCGGCGCGGCGGTCCTCGCCGTCGGCGGAGAGCGCGCCTGCGGGATCCCGGCCGACGTCCGGGTGCCCACGGACCTGGCCGCCGCGTGCGGTCCCGCGCTGGCCCTGCACCGCCCCGTCACGGCGGCGCTGGTCTGGGTCCGGGCCGACCTGCTCGCCGCCCGCCCCGCCGCGTGGACCCGCGCCGGGACGGTCGCGGTCGTCCGCCACGTGCTCGCCGTCTGCCCCGCCCACTACCCGACGCTCGCCGCCCTGCTCCACCCCGGGGCCCGGTACGACGAGCCGATGCTCACCGCCCTGCTCGCCCTGTGCGCCGACGCGCGGGCCGCCCTGGTCTGCTTCGACCCCGACGAGACCGGCCCGGCGCTGGCCCTCGGCTACGGCCGGAGCCTCGCCGACGCCGTGCGGGCCGTCGCCGGTCCCGACCTCGCTCCCGGCGACGCCGAGGCGCTGGGCCTGCTGATCGCCGCCCGGGTGGCGGCCCGGCTCGGCCTGGCGGCCGGGGCCACCGGCTGGGCGCACCGGGAACTGCTGGCCCGCAACGGCTCGGCGACCGCCCTGCCCGGCGGCGTCGACGTGGACCGGCTCACCGCCGCGCTCGCCGCCGCCGCCGGTCCCGGACTGCTGCTGCTCGCCGAGCTCGGCCGCCCGTACTGCGCCGACGGCAGGCTGCTGACCCCGGTGGACGGCGCGGTGCTGAGGGCCGCGGTGGAGGGCCTGGCCGACCCGGTGGGGACGGTCGTCCCGCACAGCCGGGCCGCGCGTTACGAACCCGCCGGTTCCGAGCCCGCCGGTTCCGAACCCGTCGGTTCCCGGTGAGCGCGCGGGGACGCGGGCCCGGGCGGGGCTCGGGATCAGGTCGGGAGCGGGCCGGGAGCGGGTCGGGAACAGGACAGGACCGGGTTCCCGTGCGACCGGGACGGCAGGCGCCACACCGTGGAGAACAGAGACGGCCCAGTACGGACCGCAGGACACCAGAAGGAGTTGTCGTCATGTCGGGCACCGTCATCACCGACCTCCGCCGGCGCGGAGCCGTCGACCCCAGCCAGGTGCTGACCGGGCCGCTGCGCGCCGTCGGACTCCAATGGCTCGACCCGGGCCGCAGCGTCGAGATCACCGCCGAGGGCGTCGAACGCGCCCTGTACATCACGGCGGGCTCGGGCACCGCCACGGCGCCGGGGGCCGAGGCGGGAGACGACGCGTCGACGGCCGACGACTCCGGAATCCCGCTGGTCGAGGGGACAGCCGTGACGCTGCCGCTCGGCGCGCACACCGTGTTCACGGCCGGCACCGCCGGTCTGGAGTACTTCCACGCGGTGCTCGCCGTCGCCGGCCACCCCGGCCGGGCCATGGCCCACCCGGCGGCGGACCGGCCGACCGCCGAGCCGCCCACCGTCGAGCGGCCCGCCGAACGGCCGACCGTCGAACGCGCGAAGACCGAGCGCGCGAAGACCGAGCGCCCGGACTCCGACCACCCCGACCACCCCGACACCCCTCCGAGTCCGAAGGGAGGCGAGCCAAGGTGATCGTCACCACCGCGACGGCCTCGGCCGCCGTCATCCTCGGCCCGAACGGCGAGCGCGTACGGCTGCGCTGCCTGGCGCGCCGCTCCATGCTCGCCAGCGCCTGCGAGAGCTTCGACCACCTGCGGCTCAGCCCCGGCGCCCGCCACACACTGGCGGGGCGGCCCGAGGTCGAGACCGTCCTGTTCGTGGCGCGCGGCTCCCTGCTCGTCGGCCGGAACCTCGACGAGCCGGACCACCTGGCCGTCGACGGCGACCTGCTGCTGGCGACCCGGGGCCGCACGCTGCTCCTGGAGGCCGGCCCGCTCGGGGCCGAGGTGCTCTGCCTCGCCCTGGCCGCGCCCCGCCGCACCACCGCGACCAGGCGCTCCCTGGCCCGGCGGCGCGCCGAACGACGGAGCCGGCCGTGACCGGCTCCACCGGTCCCGCCGTCGCCCCCGCCATCGCGGCGGGGGCCCGCGCCACCATGGCGGCGCTGCGGTTCGAGGCGCCGCACCGGGTCGTCCTCGCCCGGGTGCCCCGCCCGGCGCCGCCCGGACCGGACGAGGTCACCGTGCGCACCTCCCTGGTCGGCCTCTGCGGCACCGACCTCGAACTCCTCCACGGCACCGCCTCCTACCTGCGCGACGGGCGGGCCCGCTTCCCGCTCGTCCCGGGACACGAATGGTGCGGCACGGTCGCCGAAGTCGGCCGAGACGTCACCGAGTTCGCGCCCGGCGACCGGGTGGTGGGGCACACCATGGTGCACTGCGGCCTCTGCCGGATGTGCCGGCGCGGCCACCGCCCGCTCTGCGAACGCCTCACCGAGGTCGGCCTCTACGGGCGCCCGGGCGCCGCCGCCGAGTACGTGGTGCTGCCGGAGCGTTCGCTGTCCCGGATTCCCGGCCGACTGCCGGACCGGGAAGCCGTGTTGACCGAACCGGCGGTCACCGTGGTGGCCGGCCTCGAACGGGCCCGCTGCCGACTGGGCGACCGGGTGGTCGTCCTCGGCACCGGAACGATCGGCCTGCTCGCCGTCCAACTCGCCGCCCGCCTCGGCGAGTCGGTGGAAGCGGTGGGCATCGACCCGGCCGGGCGGCGGCTCGCGCTGCGCTGCGGCGCGCGCCGCGCCCTGAGCCCCGAGCAGGCGTGCGCCGCCGGCCTCGCCCGCTACTCGCTCGCCGTCGAGGCGGCGGGCGCGGCGGAGGCCTTCGCACTCGCCCTCGACCTGCTCGAACCGGGCGGCCGACTCGCCGTGATCGGCGTGGCCGGCAGCCCGTGCCCGGCCTTCGACCCGGGCCAACTCGCCCTGCGCGGACTGGAGGTGATCGGCGTCCGGCACGGACTGGACCACTACGACGGCACCCTGCGGCTGTTCCGGGACGGCGTTCTGGCGGCCGAGCCGCTGATCGCCGCCGTGCTGCCGCCGTCCGCCGGGCCGGAGGCGTTGCGGATGCTGGCGGGAGGCCGCAGCGGCCCGCCCAAGGTGCTCCTCGACTTCGGCCGCGCCGACGACCCGCCGCCCACCCCCGCACCCACGCCCCCCGGGGGGCCTGCCGCCCCCGTCACCGAAGGAGATCCCCCGTGATCCTCGTACCCGCCGCCGTCCCCCGCACGGCCCCCGCGTTCCGGCGGCTGATCGACCCGCAGCACCTGCCGTCCGCGCACGGCGGGCTGACCGTCGAGACCCTGCCGCCCGGCGTCCGCGTCGAGCACCACCCCTCCCGGGTGGGCGAATCCGTGACGCTGGTGCTCTCCGGCGGGATCCGCTCGGGCGGGCGCGTGCTCGGCCCGGGCGAGGGCCTCTACCACCCGCCCGGCAGCGCCTGCGGACTCACCGCGCTGCCCGGCGCGCCCGCCGCCGTGCTGACCGTCCGGCCCCTCGCGGTGCACGGCGACCGGCCCGCGCCGCGCCCCTGGCCGGTTCCGCTCGCCCCGCCGAGGCCCGCTCCCCGGTCCCGCGGCGACGCCCCCGACCCGCCCGCCCCGACGGTGCCCGCCGCGCGCGGCGGTGACCCCGACGGCGTCGGCGGTCCCACCGGTGACCGCACCCCGATCGCCGGCTCGGCCGGCATGGCGGTGCACTGGCTCGCCACCGACGGGACGGTCGGCGCCCGCCGGCTCGCCGTCGCCACCTCGGTGTTCGCCGTCGGCGGCAGCCACGACCTGCACCGGCACCCGCACGCCGACGAGTTCTTCCTCGTCCTCTCCGGCGGCGGCACCCACCTCACGGCCGTCACCGAGGTCCCGGTCCGCGCCGGTGACCTGGTGTTCGTCCCGGCCGGCGAGTGGCACGGCTTTTGGACCGGCCGGGCCGGCCCGACCGCCGCCCTCTACGGCTACCTGGGCGCGCCGAGCCTCGCCCGGGCCGGCTACCAGGTCCGCCCCGCCACCGTGCCGGGGGCGACCCGATGAGCATCCCCGGACCGCACCACCGGCACCCCGAGGGCGGCCCGGCCGCGCCGCCCTCGGTGGCGGTCGTCACCGGAGCCAGCTCCGGCATCGGCCGCGCCGTCGCGATCGCCCTGGCCCGGGCCGGGCACACGGTGGCGATCGGCTACCGCACCGACCGCGCCGCCGCCCGCCACACGGCCGCCCAGGCCGCACCGGCGGGCGGGCGGACCATACTGCTGCCGCTCGACCTCGCCGACCCCGAGGGCGCGGCGCGGGCCGTGCACGGGGCCGCCGAACAGCTCGGCGGAATCGACATCCTGGTCAACTCCGCCGGGATCAACCACCGTTCACCCGTCCTGGAGGAGAGCCTGGAGGACTGGCGGCGGATCCTCGCGGTGGACCTCACCGGCCCGTTCGCCTGCGCCCGGGCGGCCGCCCGCCGGATGGTCGCCCAGGGGCGCGGCGGGCGGATCGTCAACGTCACCTCCGTCCACGAGTTCACCCCGATCCCGGGCGGCGCCGCCTACTGCGCGGCCAAGGGCGCGCTGGGCGCCCTCACCAGGGTGATGGCCCTGGAGCTGGCGCCGTACGGGATCACCGTGAACGCGGTCAGCCCCGGCGAGACCGCCACCCGGATGAACGGCGTCCTCGACGACCGCGACCTCAGCGGCCACGCCCGCCCCGCCATCCCGGTGGGCCGGCCCGGGCGGGCGGCCGAGGTCGCCGCGGCCATCGTCCACCTGACCGGCCCGGACGCCGCCTACACCACCGGGGTATCGCTCACCGTGGACGGCGGCCTGAGCCTGATGAGCGCGGTCGCCAACCAGCGCGACGCCGCCCACGAACAGCCCTTCCCCGCCGAGGCCCCCGCAAGGAGAGCCCGATGACCGGCATCCCCGGCGCGCGCGCCGTGCACCACGTCGCCTACACCGTCCCCGACCTCGACCAGGCGGTCGCGTTCTTCACCGACGTGCTCGGCGCGCGCCTGCTCTACCGCCTCGGGCCGGTCGCCGCACCACCCGGCGACGGCGACTGGATGGCCCGCCAACTCGGCGTCCACCGCTCGGCGGTGGCGCACATCGCGATGCTGCGCCTCGGCCCGGTCGGCAACCTGGAGCTGTTCCAGTACACCGCCCCGGACCAGCGCCGCGAGCAGCCCGCCAACAGCGACTGGGGCGGACACCACCTCGCGATCGCGGTCGACGACGTGGACCGCGCCGTCGCCTACCTGCGCGGGCAGCCGGGCGTCGAGGTGCTGGGCGAACCGCAGACCGTCGCCGACGGCGGGCCGATCGACGGCGACCGCTGGGTGTACTTCCGCACGCCCTGGGGCCTCCAGCTGGAGGTGCTCGCGATGCCGCCCGGCATGCCCTACGAACGGTCCACCCCCGACCGGCTGTTCACGCCCCCGGACCCGTGGGACACCGCCGACGCGCGGCCGGACGGGACGGGTGCGCCGTGATCGAGACCACTGCCGCCGTGGTGCGGGAGACCGGCGGCCCGTTCCGCCCGGAGACCGTCCGGCTGGACGGGCCGCGCGCGGACGAGGTGCTGGTGCGGATCCGCGCCGTCGGGATCTGCCACACCGACCTGAGCGTGCGGGCCGGCCGCACGCCCGCGCCGCTGCCCGCCGTCCTCGGCCACGAGGGCGCGGGCACCGTCGCGGCGGTCGGCGAGGCCGTCACCCGGGTGCGGCCCGGCGACCGCGTCGTGCTGACCTTCGACTCCTGCGGGGCCTGCCCGCCCTGCCGGGCCGGCCTGCCGGTGCGCTGCGACCACTGGGCCGCGCTCAACCTGTTCGGCGGCTTCCGGCTGGACGGCAGCGCCACCGTGCACGGGACGGGCCGCCATCGCGGGAGCGTGCTGCACGGCCACTTCTTCGGACAGTCCTCCTTCGCGGGGTACGCGCTGGCCGACGAGCGCAACACCGTGCCCGTCACCGGCCCGCCGGTGCCGTTCGAGGTGCTGGCGCCGCTCGGCTGCGGCGTGCAGACCGGCGCGGGCGCGGTGTTCAACGTGCTGCGGCCCGAACCCGGCGACACGCTGGCGGTGTTCGGCGCGGGCGCGGTGGGGCTGGCCGCCGTCCTGGCGGCCCGGTCGACGCCGGCGGTGCGGATCGTCGCCGTCGACCTGCGCCCGGACCGGCTCGCCCTGGCCCGGCGGCTCGGGGCCACCGACGTCGTGGACGCGGCCGCCAGGGACCCGGTGGCGGCGGTCCGCGACCTCACCGGCGGGCGCGGCGCGCAGCACACGCTGGAGACCAGCGGCAGCGTCCGCGCGCTGCGGCAGGCGGTGGAGGCGCTGGCCGTCGCCGGGACCTGCGGGGTGGTGGGCGCACCGCCGGCCGGCAGCGAGGTGGGCCTGGACGTCCCCGGGCTGCTCGCCCGGGCGCCCCGGATCGTCGGGGTGAACCAGGGGGCGAGCGTGCCGGAGCGGTTCCTGCCGGTGCTGGTGGACCTGTTCCGGGCGGGACGGCTGCCGGTGGACCGGCTGGTGCGGACCTTCCCGTTCGCGGCGGTCGAGGAGGCGGCCGAGGCGGCGGCGTCGGGGGAGGTGGTGAAGCCGGTGCTGATGCTGCCCTGAGCGGCCTGAGCGGCCCTGGGCTGCACCGACGGGAGTGGTGGGCAGAGCGGTTGATCGGCTGGACCGCTCGGAGCCCCTCGTCCCTCACCCGCCCGCCCCCGGAGCCGGAACCACCGGCGCCGGGGGCGGGCGGCCGTGTGGGACGGATGACAGCTGACAGAATCTGTCATCTGTCATCTGAAATCTGTCAGCTGTCAGTTGTCAGCCTTCGGTCCTCGGCTCTTCGTCCCGTCCTACTCCTGCGAGGGATGCCGGGGAAGGACCGCCAGCACCCGCGTCCCGCTCTCCTGCGGGAGCCGGTCGATGGTGCAGCGCCCGCCGATCTCGGCCGCCCGGTCCGCCATCGACCGCAGGCCGACCCCAACCACCGGATCCGCGTCCGCCGCATTCGCCACTCCCGCTCCCGCTCCCGCGTTCGGATCCGCGGTGAGAGCGGGGGCGGGCCGGAGGAGGCGGAGGCCGACCCCGTCGTCCTGGACGGTCAGCGTCAGGTTCGCCTCGTCCACCCGGAGCGCCACCTGGGCGTGCCGGGCGCGGGCATGCCGCAGCACGTTGTTCAGCGCCTCGGCGGTGATCCGGTACGCGGCGACCTCGACGGCGGCCGGCAGCTCCGGAAGCGGGTCCGGTTGCAGCGCGGCGCTGACGACGAGCCCGTCGCTGCTGAACGAGGCCGCCAGGTGCTGGACGGCGCGGGTGAGGCCGAACTCGCCGAGCGGTGCGGGGCCGAGGCGGTCGGTGATCCGCCGTACCGCCTTGATCGTCCGCGCCAGGTCCCCCGAGACGCCCTGCAGCGTCCGCGCGATCGCCTCGGTCCTCGCCGCCGCCCCGGCGGCCCCGGCCGCTGAGGCCGCGTTGTCGACCCGCAGCCGCAGCCCGGCCAGCGCCGGACCGAGCCCGTCGTGGATGTCCCGCCGGAGCCACCGCCGTTCCTCCTCGCGCGCCGCGACGATCTGCTCCCGGCTGGCCTGAAGGTCCTCCTGCAGCCGCAGCGAGGCGACGGCGGGCGCGGTCTGGTCGGCGAGCGAGCGCAGGATGTCGGCATCGCTGGGATCCAGCCGCTCCTCGCCCGCCCGCAGCCCGACCGTCAACTCCCCGATCACCGCCCCGTTGTGGACCAGCCCGAAGCCCTGCACCCGCCCGCCCAGCCGTCCCACCGCGGCCAGCGACCGGCGCCCGGCCCGGGTGGTGACGGCCAGCGCCGCACCCGGCAGCCGCAGTTCCTTGGCGACGGCGGTGCACAGCGCCGACGGCAGCCGCTCCGGCTCGACCGCCTGCTGGAACTGCCCGGCCAGCGTCCGCAGCGCCTGGTAGGGCGGGGCGCGGTCGCCGTAGTAGAGCCGGTCCACCATGCCCACGGCCCACCGGGCGGCCCACGGCAGGCCCGCGCCCAGCGCGAAGACCAGCGCGATCAGCACCAGCGCGGCGGCGCCCCGGCCGGGCACCAGCCACCCCGACAGCATCGCCGCGCACACCACGAACACCACGGTCAGCCCGGTGGCGAGCAGCAGCCCGGTCAGCACGGACCGGGCCGCCCGGTCCAGCCGCCACCCCCCGTCGCGCACCACCAGGAACCCCACGGCCACGGCCCACACCGCCCCGGCCGCCGCGAACAGCGAGTAACTGAGCCAGTACTCGTACTGGAACCGGCGCGTGTAGTAGTCCTGCATGCCCGCCCAGAGCAGGTAGGCGCCCAGCATGCCGGCGAGGTGCGCGCGCCGCCGGGGCGCGGTGCGCCGCAGCAGCCGCACCAGCAGCACGGCGGAGGCGATGCCGATCAGCAGGTAGTCGACCGGGGCGTAGAGGCTGTCCAAGTGGTCGGAGACGGAGCCGAAGAAGTTCGCGACCGCGCTGTCGGCGAGCGGGTTGGGGTGTCCGAAGACGGTCGCGTGGTCCAGGAAGGACATCCCGTCCGGGAGCACCCACAGCGTGACGGCGCCGATGTACCACCACCACCGGCGGGTGGTGAGCCGGCCGGCCGGCAGCCAGAGCGGCAGCACGTAGAACAGGGTCTGGCTGACGGTGTCGCACACCCCGCGCACCACCGCCGCCGCGCCCACGATCCGGGGGTCGGAGACCTCCACCCAGACGGGTGCGGCCGCCGCGCTCGGCAGCATCGACGTCAGCGCGTAGGCGAGCATCACCCAACCGAGCGGATTTCCCGGCCGGTGGGCGTGCAGCAGCATCCCCGCGCCCGCCGTCGGCAGCGCGTAGAGCAGGATCGCCAACTGGTCCCGGGGCGCCTCGATGCCCGGGGCGCCGAGGTGGACCAGGACGTAGCAGATCCACAGGGTGGCGACCGCCAGGCAGAGCACGGTGACCGCCGCGGCGGCGGTGAGCCGGCGCTGCGCGGCGGTGCGGCGCGGCGGGGAGCCGGCAGGCGTGCGCGGCCGGGGGCGGAAGGGGATCACCGTGGTCATGGCACCGCCTAGGGACGGGTGGGAGGGGCGCACCGACGACCGGTCGCCGGGCCGGGCGCGCTGTCTTCAGTCTCGGTCTCCCGCAGTCCCGGGCGCATGGGGCAGCGGTCTTGCTCGGCCCAGGCCGCCCGGTGCACGGAGCGTCACGTCCCCCGGCCGCGAGGCCTGTCACGGAAAGTCACACCTGTATCGCTGGTAGTGTCGGCCAGGTGGATGAAGAACAGCCCGCCGAAGACCCGCGGGGACCGGAGGGCCGCCGGGACGAGGAGTCGGCCGCCGGTCCCGTGCGGGTCCTGATCGTCGACGACCACCCGCTGTTCCGGGAGGGCCTGAAGGCCGCCCTCGAAAGCGCCGAGGGCATCGTCGTCGTCGCCGAGGCCGAGCGCGTCGGGGACGTGCCGGAGGCGGTCGCCCGCAGCCGCCCGAACGTCGTCGTGATGGACCTCTCGCTGCCGGACGGCTCCGGGCTGGAGGCCACCCGCCGGCTCTCCGCCGACCAGCCCGCCCCGCCGGTGCTGATGCTCACCATGGCGGACGACGACGGCAGCCTGCTCGCCGCCCTCCAGGCCGGGGCCCGCGGCTACCTGGTGAAGGGCGCGGGCCGCGAGGAGGTGCTGCACGCGGTGCGCACCGTCGCGGCCGGCGGCGCGGTGTTCGGCGCGGACGTCGCCGAGCGGATCACCACCCTGCTCGCCGGGGCCCGGGTGCGGGATGCCGGCCAGCTCTTCCCGGCGCTCACCGCCCGCGAGGCGGAGGTCCTCGACCTGGTGGCGCGCGGACTGGACAACCGCCGGATCGCCCGGGAGCTGGTGGTCGCGGAGAAGACGGTCCGCAACCACGTCACCCACATCTTCGAGAAGCTGCACGTCGCGACCCGCGCGGAGGCCGTCGCCCGGGCCCGGGACATGGGACTCGGCGACGGCTGACCCGCACCCGCGGACACCCCGCCGCCACCCCGATCCGGGCCGGGGCCGGAACCGGACCGCCGTCCCGCGCCGCCGGGACGGCAGGACCCGCAGGATGCGGGTGAGGAGGCCCTCATGAGCGAACCGGCCGCGACCCCGGCCACCACCACCCCGGCCCGGGCCACCGCCGGGCCGGCCGTCCGGCCCGTCCGCGCGCACGGCCCGGCGGGCCCACCCGCGCCGTCGGTGTCCCCGCCGGCCCCGGCCACGCCCCGGCGCACCGTCCTCGGCCCGGCGGCCTGGGCCTGCGTCGCGACCCTGCTGAGCGGGCTCGGCTGGGTCCTGCTCGCCGTCACCCACCCGGACGCCCCCTGGGCGGCGCCGTACTACCTCCACGACGGCGAGACCGTCCTCCTCGGCTTCGCCTTCGCGCTCTCCGGGCTGCTCATCCTCGCCCACCGCGCCGCACCCGCCCTCGACGGGACCGTCCCGGGCCCCGCCGCCGGACCGCCGGCCGGCCGCAGCCTCGGCCGCTGCCTGCTCGCCGCCGGGCTCCTCGGCTGCCTCTCCCGCTTCGCCCTCCTCGCCGGCGCGGTCGCCGACGCCGGCCCGGCGGTGCAGGCCCTCGGCACGGCCCTGCTGCTCGTCTCCGTCGCCCTGTTCATCTTCGTCTCCCTCGCGCTGCCGCTCTGGCTGCCCGAGGGCCGGCTGCCCGGCGGACCGGGCCGCGCGTACATCGCGGCCATCGCCCTCTGGAGCACCGCGCACGCGTGCACCGTCCGCCTGCGCAGCCCGCTCCCGTACCACGGCGACATCCTGGTGCCGCCCGGGAGCGGCCTGCCGCTGGACGAGTGGCGCGCCACCCTGGTCGCCTGGGCCCTGGTCGTCACCAGCCTCGCCGTCGCCGCCGTCCGCTGGCGGCGCTCCGCCCGCCCGCACCGCAGCGTCACCGCCGTCCTGGTGCCCTACCTGGTCTGGCTGGTCACCACCAACATCGCGTTGCGGCTCGGCAGTGCGGAGAGCGTCGCGGCGGTCGCCTACTTCGCCGGCTCCGCCCTGTGGATGCTCGGCGCGGTCGGCTACGCCTTCACCCGCGACCGCTCCCGCTACCTCGACCGGGCGACCCGCCGGATGCTCAGCGTCCTCGCCCTCACCGCCCTGCTGATCGCCGGCTACCTCGGCATCGCGCTGCTGCTGCGCCGCGCCCTGCCGCAGGCCAGCAGCACGCCCGCGCAACTGCTCGCCGCCGGGGCGCTGGCCATCGGCGGACTGCTCGGACCCACCACCCGGTGGGTGGTGCGGGCCGTCGACCGCTTCTACTACGGCGACCGGGCCCGCCCCTACCAGGTGGTGCGGGCACTCGCCGAGCGGCTGAGCCGCGCCGTCAGCCCCGCCGACGCGCCGCCCCTGCTCTGCGACACCGTGGTCAACGCCCTCGGCCTGCCCGGCGCGCGGGTCGTCCTGCACACCCGCACCGGACCGCACGAACTCGCCGCCGTCGGCACCCTCGGGCCCGCCAGCCAGGTGTTCCCGCTCAGCTACGAGGGCGCGGTGATCGGCGACCTGTACGCGCCGCCGCGCACCGGGCAGCCCGAGCTGGACGCGCAGGACCACGAGGTGCTGCGCTTCCTCGCCGACCAGGCCGCGCCCGCGATCGCCTCGCTGCGCATGTACGAGGAACTGCAGCGCGGACGGCGGCAGATCGTGCTCGCCCGCGAGGAGGAGCGCCGGCGCCTGCGGCACGACCTGCACGACGGCCTCGGGCCCACCCTCTCGGGCCTGCGGCTCGGGGTCGACACCGCGCGTGCCGTCGTGCCCGAGGACTCCCCGGCGGCCCGCTCGCTGGTCGCGGTGTCGGCCGGGATCGGGCAGGCGATCGACGAACTGCGCCGGATCACCGAGGGGCTGGCGCCGGCCGCGCTGGCGGGGGAGGGGCTCGCGGTGGCGCTGCGGCGGCTGGTCGCGGAGCTGGACGGGCCGCGGGTGCGGATCTCGCTGGTACTGGACCCGGACCCGCCGCCCGCGCTGCCGGCCGCCGTCGAGGTGGCGGCGCTGCGGATCAGCGGCGAGGCGCTGCACAACGTGCTGCGCCACTCGGGGGCGGGCCGGGCCCGGCTGACGCTGCGGGTGCGGCCGGAGGCGGTGGTGGTGGAGATCTGGGACGACGGCTGCGGCTTCCCGGCCGATCCGACGGAGAGCCGGGACGGGAGCGCGGCGGTGCGGGGTGCCGGTTCGGGGGTGGGGCTGCGCTCGATGGCCGAGCGGGCCGAGGAGCTGGGCGGCCGGTTCGCGACGGGCAACCACGACGGCGGCGCCGTCGTCCGGGCCGTACTGCCCCGCAGCCCCGAGCTGCCCCCGGTCGACGGCTGACGGCTGACAGCTGACGACTGACAGATAACAGCTGACAGATAACAGCTGACAGATAACAGCTGACAGATTTCAGATTCTGTCAGCTGTCACTCGCCCGCCGCCCCTTGACGGACACCCGGCTTCGCCCAATCATCATGGTCGCGTCAACTTTTCGGCGCGGCCGGCGCCCGCACCCCCTCAACACCCCTGTGCCGCCCGTGAAGTGACGCGCTTCCGTTCTGCCCCACCGGATACCGGAGCCCCCCTTGACCGAGCGCGCCCCGCGGCGATCCCGCCTGCGCCGATCCGCCCTGTCCGCCGCTGCCGCCGTCACCCTCGCGGCCGCCTTCCTCGCCCCCGCCGCCTCGGCGGCCCCCGCCCGCCCTGCCGCCTCCGCCGCACCGGCGGCCGTCGCCGCCCCCGACATCCCGGTCGCCAACGTCAAGGCGCACCTGGCCCAACTCCAGTCCATAGCCACCGCCAACGGCGGCAACCGGGCCCACGGCCGCACCGGCTACAAGGCCTCGATCGACTACGTGAAGAGCAAGCTGGACGCGGCCGGCTACACCACCACCCTGCAGACGTTCAGCTACAACGGCTCGACCGGCTACAACCTCATCGCCGACTGGCCCGGCGGCGACACCTCGCACGTCGTCATGGCCGGCGCCCACCTCGACTCCGTCACCGGCGGACCGGGCATCAACGACAACGGCTCCGGCTCGGCCGGCGTCCTGGAGACCGCGCTCGCCGTCTCGCGGGCCGGCCTCCAGCCCACCAAGCACCTGCGGTTCGGCTGGTGGGGCGCCGAGGAGTACGGCATGGTCGGCTCCAAGAACTACGTCAACGGCCTTGCCGCCACCGAGCGTTCGAAGATCGAGACCTACCTCAACTTCGACATGATCGGCTCGCCCAACCCCGGCTACTTCACCTACCGCTACGACAGCGCGCTCGACGCCCTGTTCCGCGACTACTTCGCCGGCCTCGGCATCGGCACCGAGCAGGACTTCGAGGGCGACGGCCGCTCCGACCACGCCCCGTTCCAGAACGCCGGCATCCGGGTCGGCGGGCTGTTCAGCGGCGCCGACTACACCAAGACCAGCGCCCAGGCGGCGAAGTGGGGCGGAACGGCGGGCCAGCCGTTCGACCGCTGCTACCACGCCTCCTGCGACACCAGCGCCAACATCAACGACACCGCGCTGGACCGGATGAGCGACGCCATCGCCTACGCCGTCTGGACCCTCGCCGCCGGCGGCACCACCCCGCCCACCGGCACGGTCTTCGAGAACACCGCCGACGTCCAGATCCCCGACTACGGCTCGGCCGTGACCTCCGACGTCACCGTCACCGGCCGCGCCGGAAACGCCCCGGCGGCGCTCCAGGTCGGCGTGGACATCAAGCACACCTATCGCGGTGACCTCGTCATCGACCTGGTCGCGCCGAACGGCACCGCCTTCCGCCTGAAGTCCTCCAGCAGCGACTCCGGGGCGAACGTGCAGACCACGTACACCGTGAACGCCTCCGCCGTGCCGGCCAACGGCACCTGGAAGCTCAAGGTCCAGGACGTCGGCCCCCAGGACACCGGCTACATCGACAGCTGGAAGCTCACCTTCTGACGCCCGGCCGGTGACGTGCCCCGGGGGTGCCGGTCCGCCGGCCGGCACCCCCGGAGGCCGCCTACGGGGCCATCTCGTACGCGCCCGAGAGCGCCTCGACCATGTCCCACACCTTCGCCGCCCGCGCCGCGTCCGCGACCGGGCGGCGCACGTGCGCCAGCGCCCACGCCGCCTGCGCCTCGCTGGCGGACGCCTTGCCGTGCAGCTCGGTGGCGTGCGCGGAGAAGTCCCGCACCAGCGCGTCGAAGACCTGGTCCAGCAGGTCCGCGTCCAGCCCGGTGAGCGCCGCCTGCTCCAGTACCAGCTGGCCGTAGACGATCAGCGCGAACAGCTGGCCGATCTCCAGCAGGAAGTCCAGGTCCGCCTGCTGCTCGGCGGTCGGCGCGTGAGTGAGCAGCAACTCGCAGAAGCCGTCGGCCTGTTCGCGGAACCGGGCGACGTTCGGCAGGTGCCCGTGCGCGTCGTAGGCGGCCCGCCAGTCGTGGAAGCGGATCGCGCCGAGGCCGCGGGCCGGGCCCTGGCGGAACAGGAACGCGTCGTCGGCGGCGTCCTGCCGGGTCGGCACCGGGGCGTACTCGGCCGGGTCGAACAGGTAGTTGGCCATGAACTTGAGGATCAGCGCCAGGTTGACGTGGACGGTGCCCTCCAGCTTCGGCAGGCCGCGGATGTCCTTGGCGGCCTTGTCGAAGTAGGTGTCCGCCTCGAAGCCCTTGGCCGCGATGACGTCCCACATCAGGTCGATGACCTTCTCGCCCTCGGTGGTGACCTTCATCTTGGTCATCGGGTTGAAGAGCAGGTAGCGGCGGTCCTCGGGGGAGGCGGTGCGGAAGTAGTCCACCGAGCGGGCGGAGAACAGCTTCATCGCCACCAGCCGCGCGTAGGCGTCGGTCAACTCCCGGCGCACGTGCGGGAAGTCGGTGACCCGCCTGCCGTACAGCACCCGGTTGTGGGCGTGCGTCACGGCCTCGTACATCGCGTGCTCGCAGATGCCGACGGAGGCCGTGCACAGGTTGAACTTGCCGACGTTGACGGTGTTCAGGGCGGCGTCGAAGGCGGCCTTGCCGGTGTGCAGCACGTCCTCGGCGCGGACCGGGTAGTCCTCCAGCCGGAACTCGCTGACGTACATCTGGGCGTTCACCACATTCTTCACCAGGTGGTACGCCTCGTGGCGGCTGTCGGCGGCGAAGAAGACGTAGCCCTCGGGGCCCTCGACGTCCGAGCGGCGGCCGAACACCGAGACCAGGCCGGCGACGTTGCCGTTGCCGATGTAGTACTTGGAGCCGGTGGCGGTGAAGCCGCCCTCGCCGTCCGGGGTGAGGATCATGTCGGTCGAGTAGATGTCGGCGCCGTGGCCGCGCTCGGAGAGGGCGAAAGCCATCACATGACCCTCCGTCAGAAGGCGGGCCGCGCGCGCCCGGACGGCCTCGTTCTCGCTCTGCCACACCGGGCCCAGGCCCAGGACGGTGACCTGCCAGGTGTACCAGTAGCCGAGGCCGTAGAAGCCGAGGATCTCGTTCAGCTCGGCGATCCGGGAGGTGTCCCAGCGCTTGGCCGGGTCGGCTGCGGAGGGCGTCAGGAACTCGGCGAACAGGCCTTCCCCGGCGGCGAATTCGAGGAAGTCGGCGTACCAGGCGCGGTCGATGTAGGTGTCGATCAGCGCCTTCTTGCCGCGCGATTCGAACCAGTCCACGGTCGCGCGCAGCAGCCGGCGGGTCGGCTCGTCGTACTGCGCGGGGTCGTAGGTGCGCGGGTTGAAGAGCATCGCGGGCTCCCGGGGGTCGAGGGTGAGGGTGGGGAGGAGGGAGGGGAAGGGAAGCGGGAGGTCAGTGGTCGGCGCCGGGGGCGGTCCGGCCGTCGGCCAGCTCGCGCAGGGTGGCCAGCACCTCGTCGAGCCAGGCGAGCGTCATCCGCTCGTACTCGATGCCGCCGCGCAGCACCACGTGCTGGAGCCGCTCCCGGGCGTCGAGCGCGTCCGGGGCCGCGGCGCCCGGGAAGTCGCGCCGCTCGCCGTGCAGGTAGCGGGCGAGCAGGGCGGCGTGGCCCTCCCGGTGGCGCTCGACCTCGGGGATCAGCGCGGCCGGGTCGTCGAAGGCCGCCGCCCGGATCCGGACGGCCAGCTCGTGGCGGACGGTCTCCGGTTCGACGGGCTCGCGCAGCCAGGCGGCGAGCGCCTCGCGTCCGGGCGGCGCCGCCGAGTACACCTTCTTGTCCGGCCGGCCGTCCTGGGCGACCTCCTCGGCGCGGACCCAGCCGTCCGCCTCCATCCGCCGCAGCACCCGGTAGATCTGCTGGTGGGTGGCGGTCCAGAAGCGGCCGATGGACCGGTCGAAGCGCCGGGCCAGTTCGTAGCCGGAGCCGGGCCGTTCCAGCAGCGAGACGAGGATCGCGTGCTCCAGTGCCATGACCGGCATCCTGCTATGCAACGAGTTGCATAGGCAAGGGAGGCGGGCGGCGGTGAGACGGAGGTCACCCGCGCCGTGGCAACGGGGGCGCCGGTGCGGGCGCCGGTGCGGGCGTGGGCGCCGGCGCGGCCGCGGAAGAGTAGCCGTCCGGAAGAAAAGGTGCAAAACGGTCGAACAGCGCCAGAATGGTACTGGGCTAGAGCCCTCCATGTTCGCAACCTAGGAGGTGGTATCGGTGTCGACCCAAGCGCCGATGGGCATGGAGCACCATCCGGACATCGTCGAACTCCGGGAGCACTACGAGCGGGTCACCCTGACCCCGCGGGCCCAGGCCGTCGAGGCCATGGCCGTTCTGGCCGGTCTGTTCCTGGCGGCCTCGCCGTGGATCGTCGGCTTCACCGCGTTCAACACGCTGACCGTCACCTGCCTGATCGTCGGCATCGCCTACTGCGTGCTGATGGCCGGCTACGGCTCGGCGTACGAGCGCACCCACGCACGGGCCTGGGCGGCCACCCTGCTCGGCGTGTGGACGATCATCTCCCCGTGGGCCGTCTCGGGTGGGGCCGCCCGGGGCAAGAACATCGTCACCTGCCTGATCGCGGGCGCCGTCATGTTCCTGCTGGGACTGGCCGCCATCTCGATGGCCACGATGACGTCGAACGGAGCAGCGATGCGGCGCGGCCGGGCCGGTCGGGCCAAGGGCTGACGGTCACCGGAAGGCCGACACCCGGGGCGCGGAGGGCGGCAGCGCCGCTCCGCGCCCCGGGCGCGCGCCAGTGACCGCACACCGGACCGCACACCGGCCGGTGACTACGGCCGGGTCATCCGCAGCACGTCCAGCGCCTCGTCCAGCTGCTCCACGGTGAGCCGCCCCTGCTCGACGTACCCGCGATCCAGCACCACCTGACGGATGGTCCTGCGCTCGGCGAGCGCCTGCTTGGCGACCTTGGCCGCCTCCTCGTAGCCGAGGTAGCGGTTCAGCGGCGTCACCACCGACGGCGAGGACTCCGCGTACTCCCGGGCCCGCTCGGCGTTGGCCGTGATGCCGTCCACCGCGCGGTCGGCCAGCAGCCGGGCGCTGTTGGCGAGCAGCCGGACCGACTCCAGGACGTTGCGGGCGATCACCGGCAGCATCACATTGAGCTCGAAGTTGCCGCTCGCCCCGGCCACCGTGACGGTGGCGTCGTTGCCGATCACCTGGGCCGCGACCATCAGCACCACCTCGGGCAGGACCGGGTTCACCTTGCCCGGCATGATCGAGGAGCCGGGCTGGAGGTCCGGCAGGTTCAGCTCGCCGAGGCCGGTGCGCGGGCCCGAGCCCATCCACCGCAGGTCGTTCGCGATCTTGGTGAAGCCGACGGCGACGGTCCGCAGCTGGCCGCTCAGCTCGACCAGGCCGTCCCGCGCGCCCTGCGCCTCGAAGTGGTCGCGGGCCTCGGTCAGCGGCAGCCCGGTGGCGCGCGCGACCTCCTCGATCACCGCCGCCGCGAACCCGGGCGGGGTGTTGATGCCGGTGCCGACGGCGGTGCCGCCGAGGGGCAGTTCGGCGACCCGGGGGAGGGTGGCCAGCAGCCGCTCGCGCCCGTGCCGGACCTGCGCCGCGTAGCCGCCGAACTCCTGGCCGAGGGTGACCGGCGTGGCGTCCATCAGGTGCGTGCGGCCCGCCTTGACGACGTCCGCGAACTCCGTCGCCTTGCGCTCCAGCGCCTCCGCCAGGTGCTCCAGCGCCGGGACCAGATCGTGGCTGACGGCGGCGGTGGCGGCGATGTGGATCGAGGACGGGAAGACGTCGTTGGACGACTGGCTGGCGTTGACGTGGTCGTTGGGGTGGACCGGCCGGCCGAGGCGCTCGCCGGCCAGGGTGGCGATCACCTCGTTGGCGTTCATGTTGGACGAGGTGCCCGAGCCGGTCTGGAAGACGTCCACCGGGAACTCGGCGTCCCAGCGGCCCGCCGCCACCTCCTCGGCGGCGGAGGCGATCGCGCCGGCGGTCTCCTCGTCGAGCACGCCGAGCCGGGCGTTGACCCGCGCGGCGGCGGCCTTGATCCGGGCCAGCGCGGCGATGTGCGCCCGCTCCAGGCGCTGGCCGGACACCGGGAAGTTCTCCACCGCCCGCTGCGTCTGCGCCTGCCACTTCGCCCCGGCGGGCACCCGGACCTCGCCCATCGAGTCGTGCTCGATCCGGTGGTCGCCGGACATCTGCTCGTCACCCATCGTGCGCTGCACCTCCTGAACGGTCCCGGCCGGGGCGGGGCCCCTTCGGGCCCGGGACCCCGTCCGGGCCGGGAATGGCTTTCGCACACCACAGCCGTGCGCGGGCCCCGGGTATTTCCGGGCCGGGGGAGCGGCCCCCCGCGCGCGGGTACCGGCGCGGCGCCCGCGCCTACCCCAGCACCGCGGTCACGACCTCGCCCGGTACCGTGCCCGCCTTGACGACCTCGGTGCCGTCCGGCGCCCAGACGCCCGAGCCGCCCGAGGTCGCGGCGAACTCGCCGCTCGGCCCGGCGGCGGTGGACAGCACCACCCAGAGGCCGTTGTCCGCCGCGCGCGCCGGGTACCGGGCCTCCTTGGTGGCCAGCGCCTCGGCGCCCGCCCCGTAGAGCGTCGAGGCGACGTAGGCGTCGGCGCCGAGCGCGACCAGCCGCTTCGCGTGCTCCGGGTCGGCGGCGTCCGCGCAGATCGCCAGGCCCAGCCGCCGGCCGTCCAGTTCCAGGACGGCGGGCCGGTCGGCGGGGGTGAAGCGCTCGGCCTCCCTGCCGTAGAGGTTCGTCTTGCGGCAGACCACCGAGGCGCCGGCGCCGGTGACGGCGAGCGTGGCGATGTACTCGCGGCCGTCCGCCCCGGCGACCGGCGCGCCGACCAGGGCCGTGGCGCCGGTCTCGGCGCAGGCCCCGACGAGCGGCGCGAGGCGCTCGTCGGACGGGTCGACGGCGGGCGCGGACAGGTCGTAGCCGGTGAGCGAGAACTCCGGGAACACCACCAGGCGCACCGCCCCGGCCGCCCGGACCGCGGCGGCGTGCCGTTCGACGTTGACCGCGACGGTCCCGGGCCGCCCCGACGGGTGGCAGGCGGGCTGGGCGACGGCGACGGCCAGGGGCGCGGGCGCGGACACGGTGGGGCCTCCGAGGGTGACGAGGGCCGGCGATGCGGCCCGGTGATCACGATCAACCTATGAGCGCACCGGGAAATCCGGCAAGGTTCATTCCTTCGAGTGAAGATCGCGGGCGCCGCCGCAGGACCCGGCCGACCGCTTCGTACATTCACCCGGATCGGGGGAGACCACGGACACCAGGGGGCGGGGCATGAGTACGGAACACCACCACCGGCACGAGCACGACGGCCACGGCCACGGCAACGGCCACGGCCACGGCCACGAGAACGACGCCCAAAACCACGACCGCGACCGCGACGAGGCGCACCGGGGCCTCAGCCGGCGCCGCCTGCTCGGCGCCTCCGCCGCCCTCGGCGCAGGCGCCTGGCTGCTGCGCGGCACCGTCGGCCCGGACAGCGCCCGGGCCGACGCCCCGCCCCGCCAGGGCTCCCGGCCGGTACCGAGCTGTTCCGGCGCGTCTACCGGAACTGGTCCGGCGAGGTCCGCACCGACCAGCTGTGGACCTGCGCCCCGCGCACCCCCGAGGAGGTCCCCGCGCTCGCCGACTGGGCCCGCGCCCACGGCTGGCGCCTGCGCGCCCAGGGCCACCGGCACACCTGGGCGCCGCTCACCGTCGCCGACGGCACCCCGGAGGCGGCCCGCGTGCTGCTGCTCGACACCACCCGCCACCTCACCGCGATCACCGCCGACTCGCCCACCACCGTCCGCGCCCAGAGCGGCGCGACCATGGAGGCGCTGCTCGCCCACCTCGCCGAGCGCGGCCTCGGCCTCACCGCCGTCCCCGCCCCCGGCGAGCTCACCGTCGGCGGCGTGCTCGCGATCGGCGGCCACGGCACCGCCGTCCCCGCGGCCGGCGAGGTCCGCCCCGACGGACACGGCTACGGCTCCGTCAGCAACCAGGTCACCCGGCTGACCGCCGTGGTCCTCGACCCGGCCACCGACCGCTACACGCTGCGGACCTTCGACCGCGCCGAGGCCGACAGCGCCGCCTTCCTGGTCCACCTCGGCCGGGCGTTCGTCACCGAGGTGGTGCTCCGGGCCGGCGCCGACCGGCCGCTGCGCTGCGTCAGCCGGCTGGACATCCCGGCCGCCGAACTCTTCGCCCGCCCCGACGCGTCGCCGCCCTCGACCCCCTCGCGCCCGCGCACCCTCGCCGACTTCGTCGAACGCGACGGCCGCGTCGAGGCGATCTGGTTCGCCTACACCGAGCGGCCCTGGCTGAAGACCTGGAGCGTCGCCCCGAACCGCCCCTTCGCCTCCCGCGCCGTCGACGAGCCCTACAACTACCCCTTCTCCGACTCCGTCCCCGAGCCGGTCGCCCGGCTGGCCGGCGACCTCGTCGCCGGCACCTGGGCATCGGCCCCGCTCTTCGGCCAACTCCAGTACCTCGTCGCCAAGATCGGCCTCACCGGGGACCTCACCGACGTCCTCCTGTCCGGCGGGCTGCTCCGCGAACTGCTCACCGGCGAGGTCCTCACCCACCTGCTCGCCGGCGGCCTGCGCTCCGACCTCTGGGGCCCCTCGCGCACCCTGCTCCAGTACGTGCGCCCCACCACCCTGCGGGTCACCGCGAACGGCTACGCGATCCTCGCCCGGCGCGCCGACCTGCAGTGGGTGGTGGCCGAATTCGCCGACCGCTACCGGGCGTTGCTCGACACCTACCGCGACCGCGGCGAGTTCCCGGTGAACGGCGCGGTGGAGATCCGGGTCACCGGCGTGGACGACCCGGCCTGGTCCGGAGTGCCCGGCGCCCGGCCGCCGCTGCTCTCCGCGCTGCGCCCGCGCCCCGACCGCCCCGACTGGGACACCGCCGTCTGGCTCGACGTGCTCGGCTTCCCCGGCACGCCCGGGCTGCACCGCTTCGGCCGCGACCTCGAACAGGCCCTGCTGCGCTCCTTCGACGGCACCCGGGCGGGCCTGCGGGTCGAGTGGTCCAAGGGCTGGGCCTACACCGAGGACGCCGCCTGGGCCGACGCGGACGTGCTGGACCGGGTGATCCCGGCCGGCCTCCGCGACGGCGGCGGGCCCGGCTGGGACGAGGCCGTCACCACCCTGGACCGCCACGACCCGCACCGGGTCTTCGGCAACCCGTTCCTGGACCGGCTCCTGAAGCTCTAGCTGTGCGGTGTCGGGAAGCGCGGGCCCGTCGGGCCGCCCGGCTGGGCGGCGCCGTGGCCCGGTCGTGGCCCGGTCGTGGCCCGGTCGGCGGGTGCGCTCCGCCCGGGCGGCCACCGGCGGCCCGCCGCGCCCGGCGCCGCGAAGAACGCGCCGGGCAGCAGCCGGCCCGTGTGTCCGAGGCGCAGGACCGCCGTCGTGAGGACCACCGGGGCCGGCGCCTGCCCGGCGTCGAAGCCGACGCCGAGGCCCCGGTACGGCCCCTGGGCGTGGTCGGGTGCGAGGCCGGAGCCGAGCGCGTAGCCGCCCGGGGACTCCCGCACCTCCCCGAGGCTGTGCACGGCGACGGCGAGCACGGCGAGCCCCGGCGCGACCCAGACCGGACCATCGGCGGTCGGGGCCATCGGCGGGCAGCTGACCGGGAAGAACAGTCCCGCGAGGCGGAACGCCCGGCCGCCCTGGCGCGCGGTCTCCGCCCGGGAGCCGATCCTGCTCCGGAGCAGGACGCACACCCCGCTGTTCGCCGCGTACACCGCCGCCACCGTCCAGCGGGGCGCGTCGGTGTGGGCGGAGAGCCGGATCGCCGGCGGCAGGGAGACGGTCCGGTACGGCGGGCCGATCGCGCTGTGGAGAGCGACGAAGGACACGTACGGCCGTCGGGGGCCCTCCGGGTCGTCGGCCGGCCCGGGGGCGCCGCGGGCGTGGAGCCGTCGTGCCGGGGGTCAGACGTGCTCCATCACGATCACCGCGAGGGTGCCCGACGCCAGGGCCCGGAACACGTGCGGGGCGTCGCCGGGGTAGCTGACGTAGTCGCCCGGGCCCAGTTCGACGGGCGCCTGCGTCGGCCCGGCCAGTGCCCGGCCGGCGCCCAGCAGCACGTGCTCGACGGTGCCCGGCATGTGCGGGTCGGAGGCCCGGGTCTCGCCCGGCTCGGCGTCGATCCGGTAGATGTCGCGCCGGGCGCCGGGCGGGCAGGAGGCGAGCAGGGTCGCCGCGTAGTCGGCCCGCTCGGAGTGGGTGACCGGGCCCTCGCCGGCCCGCACCACCCGGACCACCGGGCGCGGCGGGTCGACCAGTCGGCTGAACGGCACGTCCAGGGCGACGCCGAGCGCCCAGAGCGTCTCGACGCTCGGGTTGCCGGCGCCCGACTCCAGTTGCGAGAGCGTCGATTTGGCGATCCCCGCCCGGCGGGCCAGCTCGGCCATCGACAGCCCGGCGCGTTCGCGCTCGCGCCGGATCGAGGCCGCGATCAGCTCGATCAGCTCGCTCCCGGCGGGACCGCCGCCGCTGTTTCCACTCATCCGCGTTCGCTCCACACGTCCAGGCGTTCGGCTTGACGAACGACCCCCGTGGCGTTCACTCTACTGGACATGCGTTCGCTCCTCCGAACCCTCGAATGTGCCACCCTCCGCGACATCGCCCTGGTCTGCTGCGCGGACGCCCTGGTCGGCGCCTCGTTCGGGGCGATCTCCGTCTCCGGCGGCCTCCCGCTCTGGGTGCCCGTCGCCATGTCCGTGCTGGTCTTCGCCGGGGGCTCGCAGTTCGCCGCCGTCGGCATCGTGCTCTCCGGCGGCGGCGCGCTCGCCGCCGTCGTCACCGGCCTGGTCCTCAACGCCCGCCTGCTGCCCTTCGGCTTCACCGTCGCCGACGCGCTCGACGGCCCTCGATGGCGCCGGCTGCTCGGCGCCCAACTGCTGACCGACGAGTCCGCCGCGTTCACCCTGCTGGAGTCCGACCCGCGACGGCGCCGGGCGGCGTACTGGGTCTGCGGCCTCGCGCTGTTCGCCGTCTGGAACGTCGCCGTCGTGGTCGGAGCGGCGGCCGGCGGGCTGATCGGCGACACGGACGCCCTGGGCCTGGACGCCGCGTTCCCCGCCGTGCTGCTCGCCCTCGTCCTGCCCGCGCTCGGCGACCGCCGCACCCGCACCGCCGCCCTGGCCGGCGCCGCCGTCGCCGTGGCCGCCACACCGTACGTCCCGGCGGGCCTGCCGGTCCTGCTCGCCCTGGCCGGACTGCTGTTCGCCGGCCGCCCGGCGGCGACGGCGGCGTCCGAAGTCGTCTGCGAACCGGCGTCCGGCCCCGTGCCGCAGGAGACCGTGCCGCTCACCGAGGAGGTCCGCCGATGCCCCTGACCGCCATCCTGCTGCTGGCCGCCGGCACCTACGCGTTCCGGCTCGCCGGGCCGCTGCTCGGTGACCGGCTCACCGTCTCCGAGCGCCTGCGCCACCTGCTGGCCGTCGCCGCCGCCGTGCTGCTGGTCGCCCTGGTGGCCACCGGCGCGCTGACCCAGGGCCACGGCTTCGCCGGGTGGGCCCGGCCGGCCGGCGTCCTGGTCGCCGGAGCGCTCGCGCTGCGCCGCGCGCCGTTCCCGCTGGTGGTGGTCGCGGCCGCCGCGACCACGGCGGTCCTGCGCCTGTGCGGCGTCTCCTGACCGCGCGCCGGGCGCCCCCCGGCCGGGACCGGCACCGTCCGTCAGACCGCGTCGCCCGCGTCGCTCGCGCCGTCCCTGGCCGCCGCGAGCCGCTCCTGCTGCACCTCGGGCCGCTCGCTGTCCCACAGCAGCTCCCACACCTTGAAGACGCAGTGGTAGTCCCGCATGCTCCCCTGGGTGATCAGCAGATAGCCGTCGCCGTCCCGGTACAGGCGGCGCCGCCTACCGTTGAACGGGTGCTGCGGGGTGTACGTCGGGACGATCCGCCGCAGCTCGTCGAGCGCCTCCTCCCGGCTGCCCTCGACCTCGGCGAGCACCTTGGGGCCCCAGATCCGGTTCTCCCCGAGGCCCTCGGTCTCCTGCACGACCACGGCCCAACGTCCCACGGTCCGCCCTCCCTCACGCTCACGTCTCGTCCCGCGCCCCGCCCGGGTGCGGAGGCGTCATCGTAGCGACGCGGCCGCCGGGGCCGTCGGCGCCTTGTAGAAGATGGTGGTCGCGTGCGACACCCCCGCCGGATCGGTCGCGAAGTCCGGTACCGCGCCGACCCTGGTCCAGCCCGCCGCCGCGTACATCCGCTCGGCGGGGCTGCCCGTCTCGGTGTCCAGCACCAGGGTCCGCAGCCCGCGCTCGGCGGCCGTCGCCTCCAGGGCCGCGAGCAGCCGGCCGGCCAGCCCCCGCCCCCGGTCCGCCCGGTGGACCATCAGCTTGGCGACGTCCGCCCGGTGCCGGCCGTTGGCCGTCGTCGCCGGACGCAGCTGCACCGTCCCGGCGATCCGGCCGCGCGCCGCGCCGTCGGTGCCGTCCGCGCTCTCCGTATCCTTCGCGTCCTTCGCGCTCTGCGCGTCCTGCGCGCCGTCCGCCTCGGCGACCCACAGCAGCAGCCGCCCGTCCTCGACGTCCGGGGCCAGCGCCCGCCACCAGCCGGCCGCGGCGGCGCGCTCGAGCGGGGCGAGGAAGCCGAGCGAGGCGCCGCCGTCGACGGCGTCCGCCAGCAACGCGCCCAGCTGCTCCGCCGACCCGCGCAGCTCCTCCGCCGTCACCAGCCGGATTGTGTACATGCTCACTCCCTCGTCCGCGGCGGTCCCGGCAGCGGCCCGGTGCGCGATACTCGCCGGTACCCGGGGCCGCGACGGGACCGGCGAGTTCCGTCACCCCGCCGCCCGCACCCCGCCGAGCGTACAAGGAGCCCCCATGGCGAAGCCGCCCAGGATCGACCCCGCCGACCTGCTGGCCGTCGGCGACCTGCTCACCGACGAGGAGCGCCTCGTCCGCGACACCGTGCGCAGGTTCGCCGACGACCGGATCCGCCCGCACATCGGCGACTGGTTCGAGCGCGGCGTCTTCCCGGCCCGTGAACTCGCCCCCGAACTCGGCGCCCTCGGCGTGCTCGGCATGCACCTCGACGGCTACGGCTGCGCCGGCTCCGGCGCCGTCGCCTACGGCGTCGCCTGCATGGAGCTCGAGGCCGCCGACTCCGGCCTGCGCAGCTTCGTCTCCGTCCAGGGCTCGCTGGCCATGCGCTCCATCCACGCCTTCGGCTCCGAGGAGCAGAAGCGGCGCTGGCTGCCCGGCCTCGCCGCCGGCGAGCTGATCGGCTGCTTCGCCCTCACCGAACCGGACTTCGGCTCAGACCCCGCCAACATGCGCACCCGGGCCCGCCGCAAGGGCGCCGGCGAGGGAGCGGACTGGGTGCTCTCCGGCTCCAAGATGTGGATCACCAACGGCGGCATCTCCGATGTCGCGGTCGTCTGGGCGCAGACCGAGGACGGTGTGCGCGGCTTCCTGGTCGAACCCGGCATGCCCGGCTTCACCGCCACCGACGTGCCCGGCAAGCTGTCCCTGCGCGCCTCGGTGACCAGCGCGCTCGCCTTCGACGACGTCGTGCTGCCCGCCGACGCCGTCCTGCCCGGCGTCACCGGCCTGCGCGGACCGCTGTCCTCCCTCAACGAGGCCCGCTTCGGCATCCTCTGGGGCACCGTCGGCGCCGCCCGCGACTGCTACACCGCCGCCCTCGACTACGCCAAGGGCCGCGTCCAGTTCGAGCGCCCGATCGCCGCCTTCCAGCTCACCCAGCAGAAGCTCGTCGAGATGATGCTGGAGGTCGAGAAGGCCTACCTGGTCGCGCTGCGGATCGGCCGTCTCAAGGACGAGGGCGCGGCCCGCCCGGCGCACATCAGCTTCGGCAAGCTCAACAACGTCCGCACCGCCCTGGAGATCGCCCGCAGCGCCCGCACCGTGCTCGGCGCCAACGGCATCACCACCGCCTACCCGGTCCTGCGGCACGCCAACAACCTGGAGTCGGTGCTCACCTACGAGGGCACCAGCGAGATCCACACCCTCGTCCTCGGCGAGGCCATCACCGGTGAGTCCGCCTACCGCTGACGCCCCGCCGGGCCCGCCCCGGCGCGAAAACCGGTATCGCCTCCGGGCCGTTCATGGCTAGTGTCCGGCCCATGAACGGCCCGACGACCCCGCCCGCCCCGACGTCCACCGGCGCCCCCACCGGCGCCCCCGCCGCCGTCACCACCACCCTCTGGCGCCCGACCGGCCCGCAGGAACTGGCCCTGGTCGAGGCCGCCGACTGGCGCGCCTGGCCGCCGCGCCTGCCCGACCAGCCGATCTTCTACCCGGTGCTGAACGAGGACTACGCGATCCGGATCGCCCGCGACTGGAACGTCCCCGCCTCCGGCGCCGGCTACGTCACCCGCTTCGAGGTCGACACCGCCTTCCTCGCCCGCTACCCCGTGCGCCAGGCGGGCGGGCGCACCATCCTCGAACTCTGGGTCCCCGCCGAGGACCTGCCCGCGTTCAACCGGCACCTGGTCGGCCGCATCGAGGTGGTCCACGAGTTCCGGCCCGCGCCGTGACCGCGGACCGGCCACCGCCGTCCTGACCGGCCCCGACGCACCGTCATCAGCCCGGGGATGTAAGCCCGTGGGCACATACGAGCTGACGGAAGATCAGCCGGTGTGCTGATGCTGCCCACATGCTCCGCGTGACAGCGTCCCGTGCATGGACACCATGCCGATGGACAGCACGCCGATGGACAGCACGCCGATGGACAGCACGCCGATGGACAGCACGCCGGTCGCACGCCGTACCGGACCGACCCGCCGCCGCATGCTGGGCGCCACCCTCGCCCTGGGCGCCGTCGCGCCGCTGGGCCTCGCCCGCACCGCCTCGGCCGCCCCCTCTCCCGGGCCCTCCGGAACCGCCCCCTCCGGAACCGCCCCCGCCGGCACCGCCCCTTCCGGCACCGGTTCCCCCGCGCGGCTCACCTTGCCCGCTCCCACCGGCCGCTTCCCGGTGGGCATGGTGCCGCTGCACCTGCGCGACGAGTCCCGGCTCGACCCGAACGCCAGGCCCGGACGGTTCCGCGAGCTGATGGCCACCGTCTGGTACCCGGCCCGGGCCGCGGCCGCCGACGCGTACCCGCCCGCCCCCTGGATGACCGAGGGCGCGCTGAAGGCCTTCCTCGACGACGCCGGCTTCCCGCTCCCTCCCGCGCTCGTCCCGCTCACCGCCGGCCACGAGGGCGCGCCCGTCCACCGGACCGGCCGGCCGCTGCCCGTCGTCCTCTACTCGCACGGCGCGGGTGGCCACCGGGGCGACCACACCATCGTGGTCCAGGAGCTGGCCAGCCACGGCTTCGCCGTCGTCACTGTCGACCACACCCACGACGGCATCACCGAGTTCCCGGACGGGACCGTCGTCACCCGGGACGGCGTCGCCCCGGGGCTGTATCCGAGGGACTACGCCGCCGACGTGCTCTTCCTGCTCGAACGCGTCGTCGACCTCGCCAACGGACGCAACCCCGACGTCGACGGCCGCGCCCTGCCGGCCGGCCTGCTCGGCGGCCTGGACGCGCGGAACATCGGCGCCTTCGGCTGGTCCAAGGGCGGCACCGCCGTCGCCCTCGCCATGGTCGCCGACCAGCGCATCCGCGCCGGTCTCACCCTGGACGGCCGGATGGAGTCGAACCCCGCCGTCACCACCGACATCGACCGGCCGTTCATGATGATGACCGCCGACTACACCCGGGCCGCCAGCCCGTACGTCGAGACCTTCTGGCGCCACCTGCGCGGCTGGCGGCTCGACGTCCAGGCCACCGGCGCCCTGCACCCCTCGTACGGCGACACCATGACGCTGATCCCCCAGGCGGGCCGGCTGCTCGGCATGACCGAGCAGCAGATCCAGTCCCAGGTCGGCACCATCGACCCCGGACGCTGCGTCCTCGTCCAGCAGGCCTACCCGCGTGCCTTCTTCGACCTCCACCTGCGCAACCGGCACCACGGCAACCTGCTCGACGGACCGTCGAAGGCCTTCCCGGAGGTCGTGTACCACCCGTAGGCCCGGTACGGCGGCGGGCGGCCGCCACGGGGGTGCGGCCGCCCACTGCCCGCCAGTACGGCGACGGTGCTCAAGTACCGTCGCAGTACCGGCGGTCGGCGCTCCGGGGGAGCGGGGTGAGGTCGGGTTCGACCCACTCGGCGCGGGCCCGGGGGGACGCGAGGGTCTCGGGGCGGTAGTGCCGGTCGAGCAGCCGCTTGTCGAACAGTTCGGCGTGCCGGTCGGCGAAGTCCGCGAAGTCCGCGCGGTCCCCGGGCTCCCGGCCGGGGGCGTGGTGGGCGACCAGCTCGACCCAGGCGCGGGTGAGGGTGACGTGGTACTTCCCGGGCGCGCCGGCGGCGGTGGCGGTGCGCCGGATGCCGTCGCCGACGAGGGCGAGCGCCGCCGGCATGCCGACCTGTTGGACCGCCAGCCAGGTCAGGTGGACGTGCTCACGGTGGCCGAAACCGCCGCCGTCCGCCCGCACCCGGGCCATCAGCCGCTCGAAGAGGGCCGCGTCGTCGTGCGTTCCGAGGGTGTCGTGCGTTCCGAGGGTGTCGTGGGTCATGAGGGTGTCGTGGGTCATGAGGGTGCCTCCGTGAGGGCTCGCAGGACGTGGTGGAAGCCGGCCAGGGACTCCGCGGACAGCCCTTCGAGCGCCCGGGCCTCCAGCGCGCCCAGGGTCTGCCGGACGGTCTCGGCGACCGCTCGGCCGGAGGGGGTCAGCTCGACCACCACGACCCGCCGGTCGGCCGGCCGGGTGCCGCGGGTGATGTGGCCGCGGCGCTCCAGGCGGTCGAGCACGCTGGTGAGGGTGGTCGGGCGGGTGCCGGCGGCGGTGCCGAGCTCGGAGACGGTCCGGCTCCGGCCGTCGGCCAGGATCGCCAGCGCGTTGGTCTCGGAAGGTGTCAGATCGAGGCCGGCCAGTTCCGCCGCGAGCACCTGCAGGGTGACGTGCGTGGCACGCTGCAGGGCGAGGATCGCGGAGCCTGGGCTCTGCTCAAGGGATGAAGTCACGTAATCGGACTATACGAAATCGTAGGACCTGAGGCAAAACCGCCCCCGAAGTCGCCGGACACGCTCCGTCCATCCCTCCTTCCACTCCAGGACACCCGGCGGTCCGGCGGGGCGTGAAGCATGGCGCGGTCGCCGACGCCCGCCCCGCTGCGGGCGCGGTCGGCGCCCGCACCGCGAAAGGAACCGCCCCTCATGTCCACACCGCCGCTGCCGCGCCCCCGGGTCCTCGTCGTCGGGATCGACGGCGTCCGGTACGACCTGCTGGAGCAGGTGCCGATGCCGAGGCTCGCGGAGCTCGCCGCGGCCGGATTCCTGGCGCCCGTGACGGTGGCGGACTCCACCCCCACCATGTCCGGCCCGTGCTGGGCCACCATCGTCACCGGCGTCGAGCCCGCCAAGCACGGCGTGTGGGGCAACCACCTGGGCGGCAACCGGCTCGACGTCTTCCCCGACTTCACCACCCGGCTGGCCCGCGGCGACCAGCGCCGCACCTTCGTCGCCGCCGGCTGGGACCCGCTGGTCATCGGGGAGTCCGGCGGACCGCTGTTCCGCGCCCCCGGCCGGCTCTGCTACGTCGCCCCCGCCGAGGACACCCCCGAGGCGTGGGAGGCCGTCGACGAGGAGGTCACCCGGGAGGCCGTCGACGTGCTGCGCGACGCCGACCCCGAGGCGTCCTTCGTCTACCTCGGCGCCGTCGACGAGACCGCCCACTTCCTCGGCTGCGGCGAGGAGTACCGCGCCGCGATGCGGGCCGCCGACGAGCGCCTCGGCCGCCTGCTGGACGCGCTGCGCGCCCGGCGCGGGTACGCCGGGGAGGCCTGGACGGTCATCGTCGTCACGGACCACGGCCACGTCGACGCCGGCGGCCACGGCGGGCGCACGTCCGAGGAGCGCACCGCCTGGGTCGCCTGCGCCGGCCCCGGCATCCCCGCCGCCCCGCCCGTCGGCGAGATCCGCCACCCCGACGTCGCCGCCCAGGTGTACGCCGCGCTCGGCCGCCCCATCGACCCGCACTGGACCCTGGACGGCCGGCCCTTCCCGCTCGCCGTCCCCGCCGCGGCGGCGTTCTGACCCGGCGGCGCCCGGGCCCGGCAGTATCCGGCGACCGGGTGGCCGCCGCACCCGCCGGCACCCGGGCGGGTGCGGCCGGGCTGCGCCCCCGGCCGGTCCGGGCCAGGCTCGACCAGGGAGAACCCCGAGACCGGCCGGGCGCGCGTACGCCTCAAGGTGGAGGAGCTACCCCCCAAGGACGGCGCGAGGTCACGACCTGCCGGTGACGATCCGGCACCCCGGCGCGCACCAGGATGGAGACGGACCGGGACGCCGGTCCCGGAGCCGGGGAAGCGGGCGCCGGACGCACAGCACCACACACGGGAGAGGACAGTCGGGCATGAACGGCATCGCGGGCAGGATCGCACTCACAGTGGCCGGCACCGGCATGGCCGTCGCCGTCGCGGCCGTGGCGGTCGGGCCGAGGGTCGCCGAGTGGTACGACGGCCGGCACCAGGAGCAGTCCACCTACGCCAGCGGCAGCGCGGCCAAGGCCGACCACCGCGCCGTGCCGGCCTGGCTGCCCGACAACGCCTCCTCCATCCGCTACCTGATGTCCACCACCGGCGACGACCGCCTGCTGACCGCCACCCTCCCGGAGGGACGGCTGCCCGCCGGCTGCCGGACGGCCGCCCCCGGCAAGGGCGGCCACCCGGCGCCGGTCTCGCTCAAGGCGGGCTGGTTCCCGGAGGGGATCACCGCCAAGGCGGCCGGCTCCTGCGGCCATTACCACGTCGCCCTGACCGGCAACCAGCTCTACGCCTGGCAGGACGGCGCCGCCGTCCAGGCCGCCCTGCGGGCCGAACGGCTCGCGCGCTGAGACGGCGTCACCGGAGGCCGGCCGCCCCGCCCCGGACGGACCCGGCGGCCGCCCCCCGACTGTCGGCGGCCCGGGGAGCTGCGGTAGGACGGAGCGAGCACGAACGCCGTGCCCGTTCCGAGAGGAGCCCCATGCCTGGTCCGACCGCCGGCTCTGCCGGTGACACGTCGACCGCCGCCTCCGCCTCCCCCGCCCCCGCCGACTCCCTCACCGGCACCGCCGAGCCCGCCGCCGAGCCCGCCGCCGAGCCCGGCACCGACCCCGCCCTCGCCGACCCCGGCACCGCCAAGGCCCGGGCGGACGGCGGCGCGAACGGCCGCGCCACCATCCTCGTCCTCGGCGGACTGGTCGCCCTCGGCCCGCTCACCACCGACCTCTACCTGCCCGGCCTGCCCGCGATCGCCGACGACCTCGCCGTCGAACCGGCCGCCGTCCAGCTCACCCTCACCTTCTCGATGTTCGGCGTCGCCGCCGGCCAGCTGATCTTCGGACCGCTCAGCGACCGCTTCGGCCGCCGCCCGCCGCTGCTCGCCGGACTCGTCGTCTACACCCTCGCCAGCCTCGTCTGCGTGATCGCGCCCAACCTGTCCGTGCTGATCGCCGCCCGCTTCGTCCAGGGCGCCGCCGGCGCCGCCGGACTCGTCATCGGCCGCGCCGTCGCCCGCGACCGCTTCGAGGGCGTCGCGATGATCCGCTTCCTCGCCTCGATCACCCTGATATCCGGCCTCGCCCCGATCCTCGCCCCGCTGTTCGGCGCCCAGCTGCTGCGCGTCACCTCCTGGCGCGGCACCTTCGGCGCCCTGGTCGGCCTCGGCCTGCTGCTCACCCTGGTGGCCTTCGGCGCCCTGCGCGAGACCCTCCCGGCCGGCAGCCGGCGCGGCGGCGGCCTGGCCGCCACGCTGCGCACGATGGGCGGGCTCCTGCGCGACGTGCCGTTCCTCGGCCTGCTCCTGACCAGCACCTTCGCCTTCGGCGCGCTGTTCGGCTACATCAGCGGCTCCTCGGTGGTGCTGCAGCACGTCTACCACGTGTCGCCGCAGACCTACAGCCTGCTGTTCGGGCTCAACTCGGTGGCCATCGTCGGCTCCACCCAGGTGAACGCGCGGCTCCTCGCACCCCGCTTCGCCGCCGCCACGCTGATGCGCACGGGCCTGGCGGCGATGATCGCCGCCGGAACGTTCCTGGTCCTGGCCACCGCCGTCTGGGACCTCGGGCTGGTCGCCGTCTGCGCCTCGCTGTTCGTGATGATGGCCGGCCTCGGCATCGTCCTGCCGAACTCGGCCGCCCGGGCGCTGAGCCTGGTCGCACCGCAGGCCGCCGGCTCCGCCTCCGCCCTCCTCGGCACCGCCAACTTCCTCTGCGGCGCCGTCGTCGCCCCGCTCAGCAGCCTGGGCGGGAGCCCCTCGGCGGTGCTGCTCGCGGTCGTCGTGCTCGGCTGCTCGCTGCTCGCCGCGCTGTCCTTCCTGCTGCTCCTGCGGCCCGGGCGGCGCGCCCCGGAACCGGCCGTCGCGTAGCCGGCCGCCCGGCGCGCAGTCGGCGCCGGCCGCCGAAACGGCCCCCGCCGGGGTGCCGCGACACGAGGGTCGCGGCACCCCGGCGGGGAGTGGTGCGGGGGCTGACAGCTGACAGTTGACGTTATCTGTCATCTGTTGTCTGTCAGCTGAAATCTGTCAGTTGTCAGTTGTCAGCCGTCAGGCGATCGAGAAGTCGTCGCCGAAGACGCTGCCCTGCCCGTACCAGCCGTGCAGGTACACCGTCACCGTGCCGGAGGCACCGGTGGTGAACGGGACGCTGAGCTTGGTCCAGCCGGAGCCGCTGGTCCACGCGGAGCCGGTGGCGCCGCCGCTCACGCCGATGTAGGAGTAGTTGCCCTGCACCCAACCGGTCAGCGTGTACGCCTTGTTGGGCGCCAGGGTGACGGTCTGGGAGCACTCGCCGGTCTGCGATGCGGTGGCCGCGGCCTGCAGCGCGTACGAGCCCGAGTGCGCCGGGGTGCTCACCACGGAGCCGCCGGCCTGGCAGGTCCACGGACCCAGGCTGCCGGTCTCCAGACCGCCGTTGGCCAGGCCGCCGGGCGGGGTGACCCCGGTGACGGTCAGCGTGTAGGTGGTGGTGTGGCTGCCGGAGGCGGCGGTGCCGGTGACGGTGAGCGGGTAGGTGCCGGGGGTGGTGGTGGCCGCGGTGGCGACGGTCAGCGTCGCGGGCGAACCGGCGGTGACGCTGCCGGGGTTGACCGTGGCGGTGACGCCGGCCGGGGCGCCGCCGACGCTGAGGGCGACGCTCTGCGCGGAGCCGGCGACCACACCGGTGTTGACGGTGGCACTGGCGGAGGAGCCCGCCGCCACGGAGCCGGCGGCCGGGCTGACGGCGACCGAGAAGTCGTTGCCCGGCTGGGTGCTCGTCACCTTCAGCGTGTAGGTGGCGGTGTGGACGCTGCCGGTGGCGGCGGCGGTGCCGGTGACGGTGAGCGGGTAGGTGCCGGCGGCGGCGTTGGCCGCGGTGGTGACGGTGAGCGTCGCGGGCGAACCGGCGAGGACGGTGCCGGGGTTGACCGTCGCGGTGACGCCGGCGGGCGCGCCGCTGACGGACAGGCCGAGGCTCAGCGCGGTGCCGGAGGGCGTACCGCCGGCCGGGACGACCTCGGCGGTGGTGATGGTGGCGGTGGTGGACGAACCGGCCGCCACCGTACCCGCGTTGGGGTTCACGCCGAGCGAGAAGTCGCTCTCGGGCGGGAAGTTGCTGGTGAACGGCGCGAAGATCCTGCTGAAGTCCCAGTTGTTCTGCGGGAGCCCGGAGCAGTCGTCGCGCCCGCCGACGCCGGGGCACTTGCCGGTGTCGCGCTGCAGCGCCCAGAACGACAGCGTGTTGATGCCCCTGGAGATGGCCCAGTTGTAGACCGCGGTCGCGTTGGCGAGCGTGAAGGTCTCCGCCGCGCCGAAGTCGTCGATGCCGGGCATCTCGATGATGCCGATGGAGCCCCAGAGCTGCGCGGGGGTCTTGGTCGGGTACAGCTTGGCCAGCTGGTTGTACAGGCCGGTCGTCGCGGTCTGGGTGTCGACGGCCATGTCGTGCGTGGCGTTGTCGTAGTAGTCGAACGTCATCAGGTTGACGACGTCGATCCGCGCGTTGTTGGTGACGGCGTTGCGCAGCAGCGCGATGCCGTTGGAGGCGGGGCCGCTGGTGGTGGTCGGCAGCGTGTAGGAGAACTGGATCTGCCGGCCGTTGGCGGCGGCCCAGTCCTGCGTCAGCTTGATCGCCTTGTTGCGGCGGTCGACGCCCGCGGAGTTGTCCAGCGAGTCGGCCTCGATGTCGAGGTCGATCCGGCTGATGTCGTACGTGGTGATGAGCTTCTGGTAGGCGGCGGCGATCTGGTTGACGTCGGTGCAGCTGTCGGCCAGTTCGGTGCCGGTGGTGTCGGCGGTGTAGCCGCCGAACGACGGGATCACGTCGCCGCCGTTGGCCCTGATGGTGGCGAAGTCGGCGCCGAAGGAGGACTGCGCGATCGGCAGCGAGGTGTCGCCGTTCCAGTACGGCGTGCAGGAACCCTTGGTGGCGGTCTGCAGGAACGCCATCGTCAGGTGCTTGGCACCGGACTGGGCGGCCAGCGCGGCGGGGCTCTCGCCGGTCCACGACTCGAAGTAGGGGGCGAACACCCGGCTGGGCAGGGGCTTCGCGGCGGTCGTGGCGCTCACCTGGGCGGGGGCCGGGCCGGCGGGCGCGGCGTCGGCCACCGCCGCGCCGGCGACCAGGCCGGCCGAGGCGACGAGCGCGGCACAGGCCGTCAGGGCGGACCGGAATGTTCTGCGTAGACGCATGGGTTCTCCAACAGGCGTGGTGGGGCAGGACGTTGGTGAAGCGTGCGGAAAGGCGCTGCGGAACTGGCGGGACCTTGCGGGGGCGTACGGGACCCTCGTAGGGGGAGAGGACCGTGCGGCGGGACGGGTGGCGCGGGGGTGTGCGGATTCCCGCAGGCACGCGGCACGGACGGCCGGCGTGCGCGGACGCGCGTACGCCGTGGCGGGGCCTGGGGGCGGAGCAGGGCAGGGCAGGGCAGGGCAGTGCCTCGGCCGCCGGTGGTCACACCCCCACAGTGCATCCCGGTCGGATCGACATGCCTATGGTTGGACTAGACCACTCGTCTGTCAAGAGTCCTTACAGTTCGTCAGCGAAGCATATTGGGCCGAGGTTGGCCGGAGGACGGTCAACCGCCGGTAATCCGGTTGTGGCCCGGTCGGTCGCTCCGACATCATCGGGGCATGCGAGACCTCGACTGGAAGCTCGACAGAGAGGGCGATTGTCGCCCGCACGGGTGAGCCCCCGGCTCCCGGGTCCCGGCCCGCCGCCACCGGTGGCCGACGGCCGGACCAAGTCCGTTCGCTCCCGCCCCCGTTCGCGGGTCCTGCCGCCCTGCCGTTCCATCGCTCTCCCGCGCTTTTGCTCGCCCGCTCTCCCGGGCGCGCCACGCGGAAGCCCTTCACCTGGACGCGACCGTGCGCCGGGCGTCCGCCCGGCCACCGGGCATCTGCCGTGCGCCGGGTGTCCGCCCGTACACCGCTGCGCCCGTGCGTCCGCACACCCGCTCGCCGCGTGACGTGCGCCCGATGGCCGCGCGTCTTACCTGTGTCGACCCCTCGAAAGGAGGAACCGTGGACTTCATCTCGTCCGACGACAAGGACACCGCCTGGAGCCTCGTCTGAGCCGGGGATGTGTGCCGTGGCCGCGCGGTGGTCGTCGCGCGCGGCCACGGTGGCCCGGAGCTCAGGACACCGGGCCGTTCGGGGGCCTGCCGGAGCGGTTCAGGCCGGCGGGCAGAGGGTGGTGCGCAGCGCGTCCAGGATTTTCTCCGCCTTCTCCGGTCCGAAACCCTGGGGGTGGGTGGGATCCGTGAAGCGCTGGTTGGCCAGATCGATCAACTTCGCCCGGTCCTTCGGGAACTGGTACATCGTCTGGCACTGGCTGCGGGCCCGGTCGACGGCCCGGTCGGGCTGTCCGCCGACGATCGCCGGGTCGATCGCCTCCAGTGCGGCGACGAGCCGCGCGGTGAGGTCCGCGGCCGGCTCGGCCGGCAGGCCGGCGTCGGTGGGCGGCGCGGGCTTCGGCGCGGCCGGGGGATCGGCCGGGGAGCCGGCGCCCGGCGCGGAGTCCGTGGCCCCCGGGGCGGGCGGGTTCCCGGTCGCGGTCCCGGTCGGCGGCGCGCCGGCGGAGGCGCCGGCCGTGCCGCCCGGGCCGGAGGCCTCGGGGGCGCCCGGCGCGGGGGCGGAGGCGGTCGCCGAGGGGGACGCGGCGGCCGTCGCCGCGCCGGTACCGGACGCCGTGGGCGCGCCGGCGGCGGAGGGGGTGGTGCCGGCGGCGGTGCTGCCGGAGCCCGAGCCGGAGCTGGAGCACGCGGCGAGGCTCACCGCGGCGCAGGCCGTGAGGGTGGCGGCGAGGAGACGAGTGCGCATGCCGTCACACTGTCATGTTCGCGCCGTTCAAGGGAAGATCTGCCGGGCCCGGGATCGGCTCCCGGACCCGGCGTCCCGCGCGGTCAGGACAGGCCGTTGCTCTTCAGCCAGTCCTTGGCCACCGCCGACGGGTCCTCCTTGTCGACCGCGACCTTCTTCATCAGCGCCAGCAGCCCCTCGGTGTCCAGCTTCGCCGACACCGCGTTGAGCGCGCCGGTCGCCGTCGCGTCCACCTTGGCCTTGTTGACCAGCGGCGTCACGTTCTGGGCGGCGAACAGGCTCTTCGGGTCGGTGAGCGGGACGAGCTTGAGCTGCGCGATCTTCGGGTCGGTCGAGAAGACGTTGCCGACCTGCACCGAGCCGTCCTTGATCGCGTTGGCCGTGGTGTCGCCGGTCGACTTCCACTCCTTGAACGTCAGGCCGTAGACGTCCTTGAGCGGCTGCTCCTGGCGCGACTTGAACTCCGGCGGGCCGCCGATGGTCAACTCGCCCGCCTTGGCGGCCAGGTCGGCGATCGACTTCAGCCCGAACTTGTCGGCGGTCTCCTGGCTGACGCTCAGGGTGTCCTTGTCCTCGGCGGGCGAGGAGTCCAGGACCGCGAGCGCGGCGGGAAGCGTCTTGGCCAGCTCGGCGTTGACGGCGGCGGTGCTCGGATCCGCCGACTTGCCGCCCAGGTAGGCGAGCAGCGAGCCGTTGTACTCCGGCAGCACGGACAGGCTGCCGCTCTGCAACTGCCCGTAGAGCACCTCGCGGCTGCCGATGTTGAACTTCTCCTCGACCTTCACGCCCTTGGCCTTGAGCGCCTGCGAGTAGATCGAGCCGAGCAGCACGTTCTCGGGGAAGTTGGCCGAGCCGACCACGACCGTCCCGCCGGCCGGGGCGCCCGTGGCGGCGCTCCCGGAGGCGCTGCCGGGCGCCGGGGCGGCCGAGTCCTTGCCACCCAGCGGGTCGCCGCCGGAGGAGGAGCAGGCCGTCGCGGTCAGGGCGAGCGCGGCGAGCGCGGCCAGGACGCCGGCCCGGCGGCCGGCCGTCGCGACTCTCGGCGGCGCGGATACGGATGTCGACATGGAGATAGGTGTCCTTTCGCGGTGGACGTCACGGTCGGTCGAAGGAAGCGGGACGGCCGCGGCGGCAGCGCGCCGCCGGGCCGGAGCGGTCACGACGGCTGCCGGGCCGTGGCCAGCTGCTGCGCGCGCAGCCCGGGCGGGAGCGCGTAGCGGGCGAGCAGGGCGAAGAACGCCTGCGCCCCGACGGCGAGCAGGACGACCAGCAGCGCGCCGCCGACCGTCATCGCGTAGTCGCGGGTGGCCAGGCCGTCGACCACGTACCGGCCGAGACCGCCGAGCCCGACGTACGCGGCCACCGTCGCCGTCGCGACGACCTGCACGGTCGCGGTCCGGAAGCCGGCCAGCAGGGTCGGCAGCGCCGACGGCACGCAGACCTGCCACAGCACCTGCGGATGCGTCAGCCCGACGCCGCGCGCCGCGTCCCGCACGTCCGGGTCGGTGCCGCGCACGCCCTCGACGGCGGCGACCAGCAGCGGCGGCGCGGCCAGCGCGACCAGCGGCATCAGGACGGCGGTGTCGCCGACCCCGGCGAGCAGCACCGCCAGCGTCACCAGCCCGAGTGTGGGCAGCGCGCGGGCGGCGCCGGCCAGCGCGGTCACCGCGGTGACGCCGCGCCCGGTGTAGCCGATCAGCAGCCCGAGCGGGACGGCCAGCAGCGCGGCGAAGAGCAGGGCCTCGCCGGAGAACAGCAGGTGCTCGGCGATCCGGTTCGCGATCGAGTTCGGGCCGCTGCGGCGGTCCGGGTCGGAGAAGAAGTCCCCCAGCCAGGTGAGCCAGTTCACCGGCCCGCTCCCTTCTCCCGCACGGCCCAGGGCGCCAGCAGCCGGCGGGCGCCGACCAGCAGCAGGTCCACGGCCAGGGCGAGCGCGGCGATCAGCACGATTCCGGCCACGATCGGGGTCGGGAAGGTGCGCTGGAACCCGTCGACGAACAGGTAGCCGAGCCCGCCGCGCCCGACCAGCGCGCCCACCGAGGCCAGCGAGATGCTGGAGACGGCCGCCACCCGCAGACCGGCCACCAGGTAGGGGACGGCGGCGGGCAGTTCGACGGCGGCCAGCCGGTGCCACGGCCCGTACCCCATCGCGGTGGCGGCCTGCCGCACCGGGTCGGGCACGGCGCGCAGCCCGTCCACCGTGGTGGGCAGCAGCACGGCGAGCGCGTAGAAGGTGAGCGGGATCATCACGGTGGCCTGGGTGGCCAGCCCCGTGTAGGGGATGAGCACGACGAAGACGGCCAGCGAGGGCAGGGCGTAGACGATGTTGAAGACGGCGGCGAGCGGCTGGTAGAGGCGCGGGTGGCGGGCGCAGGCCAGCCCGAGCGGGACCGCCAGCAGCAGGCCGATCAGGACCGGGAGCAGCGCGATCACGGCGTGGTCGGCGAGCAGGTCGCCGAGGTAGCCGAGGTGGTCGCCGATCCAGTACCAGCGGACGATCGGTTCACCGTCCACCGGCGGCTCCGTCCTTCTCGGCTGCGGCTGCGGCTGCGGCCTCCGAGGCCTCCGAGGCCTCGGAGACACCGGCGAACCCGTCGAACCCGGCGGCGTCGGGGCCACCGGTGGCCCCGGCCGGGGAGGGGCGGGCCGCGAGCGCGGTCAGCACGGCCTCGCGGTCGGCCGTCCCGGTCGCCCTGCCGTCGGCGTCCAGGGCGACGGCGACCCCGGCGGGGGAGAGCACGGCGGCATCCAGTGCCGCGCGGAGCGTGTCGGCCTCGGGGCGGAACCCGGGCGCCGGCTGGAGGGCGGCCCCCGCCGCGTCCCGGTCGATCCACCCGATCGGACGGCGCTCGTCGTCCAGCACGAGCTCCCACCCGCCGAAGCGCGCCGTGCCGTTCGCCCGGCCGCCCCCCGGTGCGACCGGTATCGGCCGGACGGCCACGGTCGCGGCGGGCCGCAGCCCGAGCCCGCGCAGGCCCCGGTCGCGGCCGAGGAAGGCGGCGACGTCCGCGTCGGCGGGCGCCGTCAGCAGCGTGTGCGGGTCCGCGAGCTGGGCGATCCGGCCCCGCTCGCGCAGCACCACGACCTGGTCGCCGAGCCGGACGGCCTCCTCGATGTCGTGGGTCACGAACAGCACCGTCTTGTGCAACTCGGACTGGAGGCGCAGCAGCTCCTCCTGGAGCCCGGCCCGCACCACCGGGTCGACGGCGCTGAACGGCTCGTCCATCAGCAGCACCGGCGGATCGGCCGCCAGCGCCCGCGCCACGCCGACGCGCTGCTGCTGGCCGCCGGAGAGCTGGAACGGGTACCGCCGGGCGGTCTCCGGGGCGAGCCCGACCAGGTCGAGGAGCTCGGCTGCCCGCGCGCGGGCCTTCTTCCGGTCCCAGCCGAGCAGATAGGGGACGGTCGCGACGTTGTCGATCACCCGGCGGTGCGGGAACAGCCCGGCCTGCTGGATCACGTACCCGATGCCGCGCCGCAGCTTCGCCGGATCCAGCGCCGCGACGTCGGTGCCGTCCAGCAGGACCCGGCCCGAGGTCGGCTCGATCATGCGGTTGACCATCCGTAGCAGGGTGGTCTTGCCACAGCCGGACGGTCCGACCAGCACGGTCGTGCGACCGGTGGGGACGTCGAGGTCGAGGCCCTCGACGGCGACCGTGCCGTCGGGGTGGCGCTTGCCCGCGCCGTCGAATCTGATCACGGGGGTTGTCCTCGTCTCGGCGGCCCCCGGCGGCGGCGCCGATGGTGTCGTCTGGCGGTCTGGCGGTCTGGCGGTCTGGCGGTCTGGCGGTCTGGCGGTCTGGCGGTCTCGGTCGGTGTGCCTGTCGGTCGCGCGACTGCCCGCCCTGGCGGCGGTGGAAACTCTGATCAGCCTATGACCTGACGGCCCCTGTGTCCCTGATTTCCCGGCCGTGGCCGGATCCGCCGGGCGTCACGCCCCCGCGGATCCGGCCGCCCGGCGGCCCTCGGTCGCGGCCCGCTCACCCGCCCTGACGGGTCGGCAGCCCGGCCGCCGCCCAGCCGACGAAGCCACCGTCCAGGTCGGTCGCACGGTGCAGGCCCAGCTCGCGCAGCGACGCCGCCGCCAGGCTCGACGCGTACCCCTCCGAGCAGACCAGGATCACCTCCAGGTCGTACCCGGTGGCCTCCGGGATCCGGTGACCGCCCGTCGGATCCAGCCGCCACTCCAGGACGTTGCGCTCGATGATCAGCGCGCCGGGGATCTCCCCCTCGGCCGCGCGCTGCGCCGCCGGGCGGATGTCGACCAGCAGCGCGCCGTCGCGCTGCGCGCGGTGCGCCTCCTCGGCGCCGGGCCGGTGGACGCCCTCGCGGGAGCGGGCGAGCAGGTCGTCGATCGTGGTCACCATTGGTCGGGTCCTTCCTCGGAGGTGCGGACCAGGCCGCCGGCCCGCAGTTCGTAGTGCGCCATGGAGTGGAGCGGCGGCGAGTAGGCGTGCAGCGTCACGGCCGGGCCGGACGCGGTGTTGCGGACGTCGTGCACGTACTCGGGGCCGAACGCGCGGGCGGTGCCGGACTGGATCCGCCGGATCAGCAGGCCCTGCTCGGGGCCGCCCAGCGACAGCTCCTCCAACTCGCCCAGCGCGACGGTGAACGCGCCGCGCGAGCCGCCGTGGTCGTGGAAGCCGGTGGACTGGCCCGGCAGCCAGCTGATCAGCCAGACCTCGTGGTCCTCGTCGGCGGCCAGCCGCCGGTACCAGCGCTCCTCGGTGGAGAGCCGTACGTGGTGGATCCACTGCTCGGGCTGTTCGGCCAGTTCGCGGACGATCGTCCGCAGCGCGCTCGGGGTGAGGGGCGCGCTGGTGTCCCCGGCATGGGCGGCGGCGGGTGCGGCGGCCGGGGCGGGAGCGGGTGCGTCGGGGGCCAGGTCCAGGCTCATGTGAGTGTCCTCGGAGAAGGCGGGAGGGGGATCGGAAGCGTGGTGGCGCACGCGCCGGACCGCGCCGGACCGTACCGGTCGGACGCCGGCGGGCGGCACGCTCACGCAGGGCGAAGGCGCGTCAGGAAGACGGGTGTGGCTGTACGGCGCGAACCCTGGGGGACGTCACAGGGCGGGGCCGGCGGGGAAGGAGAAGATCAACAACAGGCACAGATGGAACTCGCCTGGCGCCGGAGGTCGACGTGCAGGCGGCAGACCAGAGTGGTGCCGGTGTCCATGGGCCGGATCCTTCCCGACGGACGCGGTACGCGTCAAGCGAGCACCGTCACACCTGCCCGTTGCGCCCCTGGTCGGGCGTGGTGGCGCCGCGCTCCGCGCCGGGCGCCCGGCCCGGCCCCGGCACGCTCCCCGGCCGGCCCGGCCCCCGGCCGTTGGCCTTGCGGTCCGGTGGCGGCGCCGTTGCCGTCGCTGTTGCCGCCTCCGCCTCCGTTCCCGCCCCCGTCCCCGCCTCCGCCCCCGCCAGCGCCGCCGCGACCGCCGGTGCGGCCTGCTCGCCCAGGTACCGGCCGAGCGTCTGGTAGGCGTCGAACTGCCGGTGGTCGAACCACTGGTCGCCCGCGCCGTCGTTCGGGAACGCCGGGTCGGCCGCCGCGTACGCGTGCAGCTCGTACGGCATGCCCGGGGTGAGCACGGCCTGGGCGACGATCAGCGTGCCGTGCCGGGCCGCCGCGCCCGGTGGGCCGCCGCTCTCCCCGAGCTCCAGCGGCCACGGGTACGCGATGTCCCCGACCACCACCGCCCGGGCGGAGAGCCGGTCGGCCAGCCGCGCCGCCAGCCCGCGCAACGGCGGCTGGCCGCTCCCGCCGAGCGCCCCGCCGCCCCCGGCACTGCCCGGGACCAGCAGCTCCGGTTCGCGCAGCGTGATCGTGATGCCCAACTCCTCCTTCGCCAGGGTGATCGCCGCCGCCAGCGCGCCCGCGAAGGCGGAGTCGCCGCTCGCGTCGATGCACACCGCCGTGCGCACGCCGTGCCGCAGCAGTTCGACCAGACCGAGGTTCTCGTAGTGCCCGCCGTCGGTGGTGAGCAGGAACCGCGCGTCCATCGGGTACCGCCCGCAGGCCTCCCGCAGCTGGTAGGAGAGCCGCCGGACGGCGGGCTGCGGGGCGTACCGCCAGTCCCGGTCGGCGGCCCACAGCGGGGCGAGCGCCGCCGGGTTGGGCAGCCAGGTGCCCAACCGCGCGTTGGTCACCGCGAACAGCCCCTGGTAGGCGCGCGAGCGGCGGCCCATCGCGGAGGAGAACGCCGCGCCCGAGACGGCCATCGCCGACTGCACGGTGAGGTCGCGGGCGATGTGCCGCCGGGTGCGCCGCTCCAGCAGGTCGGTGCGCGCGTACCCGACGTCCGGCCCGCCCACGTAGTCGTGGGAGAAGGTGAACGACACCGCCCGCCGACCGGGCGGCGTGCGCGCGCTGCCGGAGAGGTTCGCCGCCGCCGCGAAGATCACCTGGGGGAAGTCCGGCTGCCGGGCGCCGTAGTGGCTGAGCCGGGTCTGCTCGCGGAAGAAGTGGTACGGCCGGGCCAGCACCTCCCCGGTCCGGCCCGGATCGTCGTCTCCACCCGCGCCCCCGCCCGCGCCTTCGCCCGCGCCCCCACCCCCGCCCGCGCCCCCGGTCGCGCCCTCGACCGACCGCCGGACGGCGAAGGCCGAGGCGAGCCGGCGCCGGTAGAAGGGGTGCAGGCCCATCCAGGTCTGGTCGAGGTTGAGCCCCACCGTGAGCAGGACCAGCGGCAGCATCAGCTGGACCGCGTCCGGCCAGGCGTGCCCGGTGGCCACCGCCCAGCCGAAGGTGAGCAGGGTGCCCGAGGTGAGCGCGGTCAGCGCCGACCAGAGCACCAGGTACTCGGTGATCCGCCCGGTGAGGCCGCCGGGCCGCCGCACCCCGGCGCCCCGCCGCACCCCGCGCAGCACACCGCCGAGCACCGCCGCGCCCTGCTCGATCGCGTGCCGGCCGTGCCAGAGGATGCCCAGCAGCAGCGCCAGGTAGCTGAGCAGCACGGTCAGGCTGATGCCGGCCCCGGTCTGCCGGACGCCGACCGCGAGCGCGCGCTGCAGCGCGACCGCGCCCCACGCCAGGCCGGGGACGGCCAGCACGCCGACGCCGGTCAGCCCGGCCAGCGCGAGCGCGCCGTGCGAGAAGCGGCGCAGCGCGCGGGGCAGCAGGGTGTTCCAGCCGAGCCAGGAGAAGGCGAGCAGCCACAGCAGCCACCCGGTGGCGGCGGTCGCCAGCAGCCCGACGACGGCGAGCACGGCGGGGGAGCGCATCGACGGCGGGCCGTCGAGGTCGGCGAGCGGCACGAGGTGGTAGAAGCGGCTCAGCCCCAGGCCCAGCACCAGGACGGCGGCGAGCAGCAGGGAGAGCGCCGCGACCAGGCCGCGCAGCAGGGTGCCGAGCGCGACCAGCCACTCGCCCGCGCCGTCCGCGAGGTACTTGGAGTGGCGCCGCAGGTGGTCCTCCTCGGGCGAGCCCGGTTCGAGCACGGTGTCGGCGTTCAGCCCGGAGCGGGCCCGGACCGGGCCGCCGGGTGCGGAGTCGCTCAGTGCCAGCTGCATCGCGCCGACGGTGTACCCGCCGCCGGAGACGGCGACCAGGTAGCGGGCCTGCTTCAGCCAGGGGCGCAGTGCCTGGAGCGCGCCGAGGGTGACACAGGCCGCGCGGATGCCGCCGCCGGAGACGCAGAAGCCGAGCCGGGCGTGCTCGCGACCGGGCGGCACCCGGGCGGCGTTGCGCCAACGGGTGTGCCCGGTGAGCGGTCCGTGGACCCGGGGGCCGGGCGGCCACCGACCGCCCCGCGCGGTCACCACCGGCCACGGCGGGATCAGCGCCGGCCCCGTCCCGGCCTCCCCGGCCGCCTCTTCCTGCTCCTCCGGCGCCCGGGGCAGCAGCGTGCGCACCGCCCGGTGCGCGGTGGCGGCGCAGACGACGACCGCCACCGCGCCCGCCGGCGGCAGCAGCAGCCATTTGACGGTGGCGAACGCGGCCGCCGCGGCGAACGGCGCGTCCCCGCCCGTCGGCCCGGGGCCGGTGCAGCCCAGGCCGGCGCCCAGCAGGATGTCCTCGGCCAGGTCGCAGCCGCCGGCCAGCACCCCGGCCAGGCCGGCGACCAGCGCGGTCAGCCGCCAGTGGGCCCGGGTGAACACGTACGCCCCGAGCATCCCGGCCGCCGCCAGCGTCACCGCGAGGCCGCCGATCAGCCACAGGTCGGCGTCCAGCGAGGCGCGGAAGGCCGGCGCCCGCCCGGCGAGCACGGCCTCGGCGGCGGCCCGCGAGCCGGCCAGCTGGAGCCGGACGTCCAGCGCGCCCTGGCCGGCGGGCGTCCGGCGGACGAACAGCAGCCATCCGAGCACCGCCGGCACCGGCACCCCGAGAGCGAGCAGCACCCCGCCCCAGGCGGGGACCCGCGCCGCCCCCCGCGTCCTGTCGGCCGTCACCACCCGTCCACCACCCCCCTTCCGGTCGTTCCGCGGCACCGCCGCCCGTCGGCGGGCTCCTCCGGCGGCGGACCGGAGGAGCGTCACCGGCTTCCTGCCCCGCACCACGCGGTTCCGCTCCTGGATTCACCCGAATGAGTAAGGAGTGCGCTCCCGGGGTAGATGAGCTTTTCATCCCACCTATGGGACCCCGCGTGTCCGCCCACCACGATCGCGTCGGCCGTATGGCGTTCGACGTATTGTCAGGCGACCGAGACCGGGCCTACGGTCGAGGCACCCGCCCTCTACGCACGTAGACCGAAGGTGCAACGCGCAGATCGCCCGCAGAAACCCGCGCAGAACGCACGAAGACATCCACCGCAGGCAGCACCGCCCGCCAACCCTCGAACCGCGGGCCCGCCCCCGGGACGGGCCGCGGAGTTGCGGAGGTACCCATGTCGCAGATCGTCCGTGCCGCCCTCGTCCAGACCCGCTGGACCGGCGACCAGGAGAGCATGATCGCCCTCCACGAGCGGTACGCCCGCGAGGCCGCCGCCCGGGGCGCGAAGATCCTCGGCTTCCAGGAGGTCTTCAACTCCCCATATTTCTGCCAGGTCCAGGAGCCCGAGCACTACCGCTGGGCCGAGCCCGTCCCCGACGGCCCCACCGTGCGCCGGATGCGGGACCTCGCCCGCGAACTCGGCCTGGTCCTCGTCGTCCCCGTCTACGAGGAGGATCAGCCCGGCGTCTACTACAACACCGCCGCCGTGATCGACGCCGACGGCGGCTACCTCGGCAAGTACCGCAAGCACCACATCCCGCAGGTCAAGGGCTTCTGGGAGAAGTACTACTTCAAGCCCGGCAACCTCGGCTGGCCGGTCTTCGACACCGCCGTCGGCAAGGTCGGCGTCTACATCTGTTACGACCGGCACTTCCCCGAGGGCTGGCGCGCCCTGGGCCTGGGCGGCGCGCAGATCGTCTACAACCCCTCCGCGACCAGCCGCAGCCTCTCCGCCTACCTCTGGCAGCTCGAACAGCCGGCCGCCGCCGTCGCCAACGCCTACTACGTGGCCGCCATCAACCGGGTCGGCATCGAGGAGTACGGCGACAACGACTTCTACGGCACCTCGTACTTCGTCGACCCGCGCGGACAGTTCGTCGGCGACGTCGCCTCCGACAAGGAGGAGGAACTCGTCGTCCGCGACCTCGACCTCGGCCTCATCGAACAGGTCCGCCAACAGTGGGCGTTCTACCGCGACCGGCGCCCCGAGGCGTACGGCCCGCTGACCGAGGCGTGACGGAGGCGACCCCCATGACGGACCCCATGACCGATCCCTTGACCGACCCCGTGACCGATCCCGTGACCAGCACCGCACCCCGCCGCACCGCCGTCCGAGGCGGCCTCGTGATCACCGCCACCGAGGAGCTGCGCGCCGACGTCCTCATCGAGGGCGAGCGGATCGCCGCCCTCGCCGCCACCGGCAGCGAGGCCGCCGAATCCTGGACCGCCGACACCGTCATCGACGCGGCCGGCCACTACGTGATCCCGGGCGGCGTCGACGTCCACACCCACATGGAGCTCCCGTTCGGCGGCACCCACGCCTCCGACACCTTCGAGACCGGCACCCGCGCCGCCGCCTGGGGCGGCACCACCACCATCGTCGACTTCGCCGTCCAGCCCGTCGGCGGCAGCCTGCGCGAGGGCCTGGACGCCTGGCACGCCAAGGCCGAGGGCAACTGCGCGATCGACTACGCCTTCCACACCATCGTCTCCGACGTCACCGACGCCGTCCTCAAGGAGATGGACGCCCTCGTCGACTCCGGCGAGTGCACCTCCTTCAAGCTGTTCATGGCCTACCCCGGCGTCTTCTACAGCGACGACGGGCGCATCCTGCGCGCCATGCAGCGCGGCGCCGCCAACGGCGGGCTGATCATGATGCACGCCGAGAACGGCATCGCCATCGACGTCCTCGTCGAACAGGCCCTCGCCGCCGGCCGCACCGCACCCCGCTACCACGGCGAGGTCCGCCGCGAACTGCTGGAGGCCGAGGCCACCCACCGCGCCATCAAGCTCGCCCAGGTCGCCGGCAGCCCGCTCTACGTCGTCCACGTCTCCGCAGCCTCCGCGCTCGCCGAACTCGCCCGCGCCCGCGACGATGGCCTGCCCGTCTTCGGCGAGACCTGCCCGCAGTACCTCTTCCTCTCCACCGACAACCTCGCCGAGGAGGGCGACGACGGCTTCGAGGGCGCCAAGTACGTGTGCAGCACCCCGCTGCGGCCCCGCGAGCACCAGGCGGCCCTCTGGCGCGGGCTGCGCACCAACGACCTCCAGGTGGTCTCCACCGACCACTGCCCGTTCTGCTACACCGGCCAGAAGGAACTCGGCCGCGGCGACTTCTCCCGGATCCCCAACGGCCTGCCCGGCGTGGAGAACCGGATGGACCTCCTCCACCAGGCCGTGGTCGACGGACGCCTCAGCCGCCGCCGCTGGGTCGAACTCGCCTGCACCACCCCGGCCCGGATGTTCGGCCTGCACCCGCGCAAGGGCACCCTCGCCCCCGGCGCCGACGCCGACCTGGTCGTCTACGACCCCACCGCCGTGCAGACCGTCTCCGCCGCCACCCACCACATGAACGTCGACTACTCGGCGTACGAGGGGCGCACCCTCACCGGCCGCGCCCGCACCGTCCTCTCCCGGGGCACCGTCGTCCTCGACCACGGCACCTGGCTCGGCCGGGCCGGCCACGGCACCTTCCTGCGCCGCGACACCTGCCAGTACCTGGGCTGAGCCCGCCCCCTCCTCCTCTCGTCCCCTCCTCCCCTCCCGTTCCTCTCCCGTTCCCCTCCCGGAGCCTCCATTGGACATCGGCCTCGTCCTGCAGACCGACCCGCCCGCCCGCCTGCTCGTCGACCGCATGATCCGCGCCGAGCGGGCCGGCTTCACCCACGGCTGGACCTTCGACTCCTGCGTCCTGTGGCAGGAGCCCTTCGTCATCTACAGCCGCATCCTCGCCGAGACCGGCACCCTCACCGTCGGCCCCATGGTCACCAACCCCTCCACCCGCACCTGGGAGGTCACCGCCTCCCTGTTCGCCACCCTCAACGACATGTACGGCAACCGCACCGTCTGCGGCATCGGCCGCGGCGACTCCGCCATGCGCGTCGCCGGCCGCAAGCCCGCCACCCTGGAACGGCTCTCCCGGGCCATGCACGCCATCAAGGAACTCGCCGAGGGCCGCACCACCGAGGTCGACGGCACCGAGATGCACCTGCCCTGGGTCGGCGAGGGCGCCGCGCTGCCCGTCTGGATGGGCGCCTACGGCCCCAGGGCCCTCGCCCTGACCGGCCGCCAGGCCGACGGCTTCATCCTCCAGCTCGCCGACCCCTTCCTCACCGAGTACATGGTCAAGGCCGTCCGCCGCGCCGCCGCCGAAGCCGGCCGCGACCCCGACGCGCTCACCATCTGCGTCGCCGCCCCCGCCTACGTCACCGCCGACGACTCCCCGGCCGCCCTCGCCCACGCCCGCGAACAGTGCCGCTGGTTCGGCGGCATGGTCGGCAACCACGTCGCCGACCTCGTCCGCCACTACGGCGAGCACTCCGACCTCGTCCCCGAGGCCCTCACCGCCTACATCAAGGACCGCCAGGGCTACGACTACAGCCACCACGGCCGCGCCGGGAACCCCGACACCGCCTTCGTCCCCGACGAGATCGTCGACCGCTTCTGCCTCCTCGGCCCCACCGCCACCCACCTCGCCCGCCTCGACCACCTGCGCACCCTCGGCGTCGACCAGTTCGCCATCTACGCCATGCACGACGCCGTCGAACCCACCATCGACGCCTACGGCGCCGCCGTCATCCCCCACCTGCGCACGGTGGGTACCTGACACCCGGAGCGGGCCCTGTGCTAACGGCCCCCGAACCGCCGCCGTTTGGAGGCCTTGCTCCACCCGCTCGCGGCGCCGTCCGGTGCCGGCCCGCTCCGGGGCGCCGGAACCGGACGGTCCGCGGGCCGGTGGATCAGCGTGAGTCCCTCGTGGTCCACCGGCCGCCACCGGTGCTCGTGCGTCGCGAACCCGAAGCCCTGCTCCGTGTCCGTGCTGTAGGCGAGCACGGCCCGTCCCCGGCCCCGGTACTGTCGCACCTCCTCCCACAGCACCTCCCGGATCCGCGCCGAGGGATCGCCGACGAACACGCCCGGTGAGATCTCGGTGAGCCACCTGGTCAGCAGGCCCCGCAGCCCGGCCGGGCAGTCCGCGAGCACCAGGGTGATCACCGGACCACCTCGCCGCCGTAGTTCCGGCCACCCGCGACCGTGCCGCCCCGGTCGCTCTGCAGCCGGACGACATCGTCGCCTTCGCCTTCGCCCTCGCCACCGCCGTCGTGCCCGGCCACGTCCGGCTGCCGGTACGGGGCGAACAGGCCCTGGATGTCCGCGACCGCCCGCTCCAGCAGCCCGCCCGCCCGGATCCGCTCGCGCAGCGCCCGCCGGGTCCGCCCCGCCACGTCCTGCGCACCCTCCGCGGCCGCTTCGAACGCCGCCGGGATCCCGAACTCCACCTTGTAGAGGTCCGCCACGTCCATCACGAACGACCGCTCGTGCCCCGAGTGCACGAACCCCAGGGCGGGCGAGCACCCCAGTGCCACGACCACCGAGTGCGCGACCCCGTACAGGCACTGCGCGGCCGCCGTCACCGCCTGGTTGGGCGCGTCGCCGGCCGTGAAGTCACCCGGATCGTACGTCCGGCGCACCCAGCGCACCCCCGTCCGGGCGGCCTCGGCGCGGTAGACCGCCTTCACCCGGTCACCCTCCCCGCCCAGCAGCTCCCGCCGGCTCATCCCCGCCGGATCCGCCTCCGGGAACCGCAACCGGTACATCTCCCGGGCCACGTCCAGCCGGTGGCGCCGGTTCGCCCAGGCCGTGGCCTGCGCCTCCATCAGCCCGGCCGAACGGGTCAGCGCCCGGCCGCCCGCGTAGTACCGCACGCCGTGCTCGCCCACCCAGGCGACGCCCGCGCCGCACTCGCCGAGCACGCTCATCGCCTGGTGCGTCACCCGCGTACCCGGCCCGAGCAGCAGCACCCCGATCGTCGCGGACGGGATGTACCGGACGCCGGACTCGTCGGTGGCGGTGATCGCGTTGTCCTCGCGATGGATCGCGCAGCGCTCCAGGTAGAGGAACGAGACCCGGTCACCGACCCGGGTCAGCTCACGCGGGGAGGAGAGCGGCCTGCTCGCCGGAGTCGCGGCCAAGCCCGTCACCCCTGCACCGGCGCGAGCGTCATCAGCCCGCACCCGTACGCCTTCGCCTTGCCCAGCCCCGCCGTGAGGGTGCGGCGCAGCGCCTGCGGATCGGTCACCCGCAGGCGGCCGTCGTAGGTCGCGGTCACCAGGGTGACCTTGTGGCGGCCGGCGTGCGCCCGGTCGTTCTTGCCGAACGACACGCCTCGCTGCCGGTGCACGACCAGCTCGTGCTCGTCCCCCTCCGGCAGCAGCCGGCGCTCCGGTGCCTTCTCGACGACGGTGAAGCCGGACCGCTCCTGCTGCTTCAACAGCCATGCCGTCTGGTGGCGTTGGGTGAGGTGCGCGGTCCGCTTGGTCGGTTCGTCCGGGGTGCGGCGGATGCTGTGCACCGGATTCGCCGTCAGCCGGAACGCCCACGTCGAACCGGCGGCGATACCGGCCAGGAAGGCGCCGTAGTCGAAGGTCTGCCAGCCGCCGGTGGTCGGCCAGCCGGCCTCCTCGACCAGGTGGGTGAGGTCCGGGCGCTGCGGGCTCACCAGGTGGAGGAGCACCTCGGCGCGGGAGTTGTGGTCGATCCGCCACAGCACGCGGGGCGCCGCGCCCTCCGTCGTCGACGGGCCGGACGGCACGGGTTCGGCGAACGACGCCATCACCGCGCCGTGCAGCAACTGCGGCGAGGAGAGCAGCCGGCGGGCCCCGGCGCGGGCGGTGTTGACGCGAAAACGGGTGAGGAACATGTCAGACCGGTTCCAGAGGACTCAGATGGGCCGTGGGATCGTGATCGGGGACGAGCGTCGGCGCGTTGACGACGAAGGAGACCACCCCGCGCAGCGCGTACCGGCGGTGCCGGGGATCGAAGCTCAGCGGCAGATCGCGCAGCAGGTCCGCCCGCGGCTGCTCCGCCGGTTCGGCGTCGGCCTGGACGCTCAGCGCCACCGACGCCGCGTGGTGCCGCGCCCGGTACCAGCGCGCCGCCTGCCAGGGCTCGCGCTCCAGCGCCGACCGCAGCCCCGCCTCCCACCGGACACCCAGGTCGACCGGCCCGCTCGGCGGGCAGGACCGGCGGCCCAGGTACGGCAGGTGCACCGGCGCGCGCAGCGCCGCCGCCAGCTCGTCGACCGTCGCGTCCGGCCCCTCCACCGCGGCCACGAACACCGCGTCCGCGAGGTAGAAGCGCTCGGACAGCGGCATGGCCTTGTCCGTGTCCCCGTGGCGGGCCGTCTGGAGGTCACGGATCCGGGTGCCCGGCTGGTCGGTGCGCACCCCGAACCGCAGCGCCGCCAGATCGGAGAGGTCCTCGCCCCGGTCCCGCCCCAGCGCCCCCGCGAGCATCCCCAGCACCCCGCTCTTCGTCGGCGCCGGCTCGGTGGTCCGGCGCGCGAACCGCGCCGAGGAACCCCAGGACTGCAGGGGACCGGCCAGCCGCAGCAGCAGCACGCTCACCCGGCCGACCCCGCAAGCCTCTTCGCCACCGCCGCGCCGACCGCCGCGACCAGCTCGCCGAGCCCCACCTCGGCGCCGAGCCCGGCGAGGGCGGACGTCCGCCCGCCGACCCGCAGCACCCAGCTGTCCTCGGTCACGGCACCGAACGCCTTCTCCACCTCCGGCACGTAGGCGGCCAACTGCGCGCAGGCGCCCGCCACATGGCCGCCGGTGAGGCCGTCGCCGCCGGCCTGCACGGCCTCCTCGAACGCCCCGGCGAAGCTGATCGGCCGGGCGGAGCGCACCTTGACGATCACCGCGTCCGGGAGGGTCTGGTTGGCGAAGGTGTTCATCTTGCCGGTCGGGATCGACGTCACGAACGCCTCGACGAACGCCTCCACCGCACGCCGGACCGGCTCCGCCGCCGGCTCGTCCGCGCGCAGCCCGTCCCCGAGGTTCTCCCGCAGCCGGTCCACGTCCACGGCCGCGTAGCGGTACAGCGTCGCGGAGTTGAAGTCGACCGTGCCGATCATTCCCGCGCCGGGCTCGTCGTCGGCCCGCTGGTCGTCCACCGCCGTGTAGTAGTCCGACTCGTTCTCCACCGCGTGCACACTGATCGCGTGGGCCACCTGCGCGGCGGCGTCCACGTTGATGTCCGAGGCGTCCGCGACCATCCGGCCGAACAGCGCGATGTCCACCGAGTGGCGGGTGTTGGCGGCCTCGCGGGCCCGTGCCCGGTTCTCCTTGTCCTTGAAGAACTCCTTCAGCCCGCCGGACTCCTTCAGCCCCTCGGCGGCGAGCGCGGCGAGGGCGTCGAGCTGGCGGCCGCTGAGGAACATCAGGTACTGCGACTCGGGCGCGGGGTCGTCGCCCTCGGCGGCCTTCGCCTTCCGCTTCGGCGGCTCCACCTTCGCCCCGGTCGCCGCGGTGATCGTGTCGGCCGCCGCCTGCCACGCCTCCGGCTCCTTGAGCTCCACGCCCAGCGCGGTGATGCGCGCCGCCAGCAGCTCCGCCACCTTCTTGGTGCGCACCCCCAGCTCCGCCGGGTCCAGCAGGCCCTCGAACGCCCGGCGGGTCGCCCGCTTCCACGCCTGGCTGGACACCCGCGCCCGCCGCACCCCGCCGTACATCGCCGACTTGGGCGAACCGGTGTCGTCCCGGTTGAGGTTGCTCGGCGGCACGGTCTGCAGGATGTGGACGTCGAGGATGGTGCGGCTGCTCACGATTGGTCCTTGTCGGTGTCGGCGTCGGGGAAGTCGGTGCTGGCGGCCGCGTCGGTGGCGGACGCTCCGGTGGTGTCCTTCGAAGGGCGGTGGGCGTGGAAGCTGCGCCCCCAGGAGCGGTTCACCTCGCCCCGGCGGTTGGGCAGTTGCCACAGGTACAGCTGGTCGGCGAGCAGCCCGTAGTCGAGCGGGACGGCCGAACGGCGCAGCAGCAGCACGATCTCCCGCAGCCGCTGCGCGAGGATGTCGAACGTCGGTGCCGCACCCGCCCGCACGAACCGCTTGCGCAGCGGCTCGTCGATGTCGTCGCTCGGCATCAACTGGCGTACGGCGCTTCCGAGTTGCGGTCCACCGGGGCGGTGCATCCCGGTGTCCCGGTGCGACTGCTGGTGCAGCGACCACAGGGTCACCGCCGTGTGCATCGCGTTCTCGACGAGGGCGTCCGACGGCCCGCTCCGGCCGTCCGGGTAGAGCCGCTCCAGGCCGGTCAGGCCCCAGAGCTCGGGCAGCTCGTCGATCCGCCGGCCCGCGCCGCGCCGGATCTGCGCGATCCGGGCGACGGAACCGGACTCGTCGGCGCGGTAGCCGCGCTGCAACTGGCTCACGTGGTCGTGCGTCGCCCCGCCCGCCCGGCCGAGGCCGTCACGGCGGGGGGAGGAGACGGGGGCGGTGGTCATCGGTCGTCGTTCTCCAGGGAGTCGTCGTGGTTCCCGTCGGCGTCCCCCGGCGGCTTCGGGCCGGAGAGGGCCTCGGCCAGCGCGGAGCGGAACCACAGGAAGGCCAGGGTGTCGTTGAGCCAGATCCGGCCGCCGCTGCGGCGGGCCACCACCCGGCCCTCCCGCGCGGCCTGCGGAGCGGTGTCCACCAGCTCCGCTCCCAGCGCGCCGAGGATGCGCCGGGCGTCGAGCTGCCACTCCAGCCGGGCCTGCTCGGGGTCGGGCCGCTGACCCAACTTCCGCAGCCAGAGCCGGAAGGGGCCGTCGAGCTCGGCGTAGCCGCGCTCGGCCGCCACGGCCTTGAGGCCGTCGGCCTCCGCCCCGGCGGCCCGGGCGAGATCGGCCGCAAGACCGACGAGCGCCTGCACGCCTCTCTCCGCGCCCTCCACCGCGCGCACGGCGTTCGACCCGTACTTCGAATCGCCGTCGTGCAGCAGGACCACCGCCAGCGTGACGCCGTCGTCCAGGACTTCGTCGATCACCGACTGCTGGGTCCCGTAGACCACGCCCACGGTCCGCGCGCGGATCAACCGTCCGCCGTCCAGCACCCCGTCGCCGTACAGCCTGGCCACCCACTCCAGCACCAACGGGGTCTGGGTCTCCGGCGGGCCGCCCTTCTTCCCCTCCACGGGAGTCACCCGCGACTCCAGGAGGGCGGGCAGGCCCCGCCAGGCCGAGCGGGCCGGGTCGTGCTGGCGCGGAAGGTACACCGGCGTCCGGCCCAGCTTCTTCTCCTGGGGGCGGCTGCGCCGCCAGCCGGTGAGCGGCTCGGTGGAGCGGTGGTCGTGGGCCGCGAGCGGGTCCCCGTACGAGAGCACCACCCCGGTCACCGCGCTCCCGTCGTGGTGAAGGCGGACGCGACGCGACTGCCAGGTGTACAGGTCGCGCGGGCCGCAGGGGCGCCGCGAGGGATCGGCGCTCTCCCGGTCCTGCCCGGTGCCGTACGGACCGCGCCGCCAGGCCGGCCGGTCCTCGGAGCGGAAGCGGGCCCCCGCGGTGTCCGCGGCCACCAGGTTGAGCAGGAGGGTCTCCCGCAGGTCGTCCCCCTCGGCGAGGACGCCGCCGAGACCGCCGGCCCACCCCGTGCCCAGCGGGTACACCTTCCCGCTCCTGCCGCGACTGTCGCCCGCCGCCGCAGACTTGATCCCCGAGGTGTCGAAGGCGTGTGCGTGCACCAGCCAGCGCGCCGCCTCGGAGAAGGCGAGCCGGTCGACGGCCGGCATCCGCATGGAGAAGAACGGATCGCCGTTCGGCACGTCGGCCACCAACCGGTTCAGCGAGGCGACTTCGTCCTTCTCGGTACGCAGATCCGCGACCTGGTAGAACGGGGTCCTCGGGTGCAGCAGGTCGAAGTGCTCGCGGTGCTGGTCGAGGTAGCGGCCGACGGCGCCAAAGGAGTCGGGGTCCTCCCAGAGCTCCTCCCAGCCCTCCAGCTCCGCCGGTCCGTTGACCGCGTCGTGCAGGATCGCCAGCAGCAGCCGCATCAGTGCGAACTCCTGCGTCGGCACGTCCCCGACCAGCCGGCGCAGCGTCGCCGCTTCGGCGAACACCTCGCGCAGCGACAGCTCGGCGGCCGTTCCGTCCAGCCGCTGCACCGGAAGCCAGGGGCGGGACACCAGGTCGAACGAGGGCACGCTCTTCACCAACCTCACATCACGGGCTCCGGCCGGGTGCACCGCCAGACCGTCGCTCGGGTTGTACTCCAGCTCGAATCCCGCCAGTTCGGCCCGGCCGTCCTCGTCGAGCAGCAGCACCAGCTCGCCGTCGAGCTGCGGACACTCCTTGACCTGCCAGGCGGGGATGAACAGTTGCTCCAGTTCCCTGATCGCCCTGTCGATCACCCAGGGCTTGGAGAAGTGGTAGGGGAGGCGCAGGCCGCTGGCGGCGAGGGCCTGGGCGGCTTTCCAGGTGGGCACGGTCTCGGTCGGCAGCGGCAGGCCGCCGCGGCCCCGGTCCAGCCACGGGAGGGTGGTGAGCGTGCCGTCCGCGCAGCGCATCGCGACCATCACCTCCAGGCTCTCGTCCCCGTCGCGCACCTGGGCCTGACCGGGCCGATGGTCGTCCACGTCACCGACCCCCGCGTCCAGCCAGCCCACCAGCGACCGACCCGGGCGGCGCACCTCGTCCAGCCGGAACACCTCGGCGCGCGCCGCCTGCTGGGCGTCGGCGAGGCGTTGCGCCTCCGCCGCCTCGGCCATGGCCTCGCTCCAGGAGGGCGGGCCGAGCGGCGCATCGCCGTAGGCGCGCTGGACGAGCGCGTTGATGTCGTCCGGGAGCGTGAGGGGCGCGTGCGTCGTGAGGTGCGGCCACAGCGCGGCGGCCGAGCGCAGCAGGTGGTGCGCGCCGTAGACGGAGGCTGATCCCCTGACGGGGAGGGGCTGAGGTTGCGCTGCCCAATCCGCGCCGGTGACCAGGCAGCGCGCCGTCCGCAGCTTGGGAGGCCGAGCGTTCTGCCCCTCGCCGCGCCGGTGGCGGTGCAGGCGGCCCATGCGTTGGAGCATGAGGTCGACCGGGCAGAGGTCGGTGACGAGGAGGTCGAAGTCGACATCGAGCGACTGCTCGGCCACCTGGCTGGCGACGACGATGTGCGGTCCGCGCGGCCGCTCTCCGTCGGGGCCGAACCGCGCCAGCAGACCGTCGTCCTTCCGGGCCCGGTCGAGGTCGACGAAGCGCGCGTGCGCGACGGTCACGGCGTCGTCCCCGAACCGCTCGCGGAGTCGTTCGGCGGCCGCAAGGACCCTGTCCACGGTGTTGCGGATCACCAAGGCGCAGCCGCCGTCGCCGAGTTCCGTCGCCAACCGGTCGGTGAGGGAGGTGAGGTCGTCATCGAGCGGTTCGAGGTGGACGGTGGTCCGCCGGGCGGCGTCGGCGGCGGGTCGGCGGGTCGAGGGAAGGCGGCCCGGCGCGACGGCGGTGAGCAGCGGATAGCCGCCCTCTGCCGGCTCCGGCCCGTCGTCGCCCGCCCCGCAGTACGCCCGGACCAGGGCGCGCCGGGTGGTGGCCGGCAGGGTGGCCGACAGCATCACCACCGGCACCCGGTACGCGCCGAGCCAGGCGAGCACCCGCTCCAGGTAGGTGTTCATGTAGGCGTCGTTGGCGTGCACCTCGTCGATCACGACGACCTTGCCGGCGAGCGCGAGATGGCGCAGCGCGAGGTGCCGGTTCTTGAGGCCCGCGAACAGCACCTGGTCGATCGTGCCGACCGCGAAGGACGCGAGCATGCCCTTCTTGCGCCCGCGCAGCCACTGGTGGGCGATCAGTCCGGCGTTCTTCCGCCGCGCGCGATGGCCGGAGGCCTCGGGGCCGTCCACGTCCACCGCCGCGATCCGGCGCCGGTCGGCGGCCATCATGCCGGCGTACTCGTCGTTGAGCGCCGCCTTCGCGTGGGCGAGGAAGACGGCCCGCTCGCCCTCGGCGGGCAGGTGGTTCAGCCATGCGGTCAGGCGCGGGAACATCGCGTTGGCGGTCGCACGGGTCGGCAGCGCGACGTAGCACCCGCCCGCGCCGGTCCGGGCGGCGAAGATCTCGGCGACGGCCAGGGCCGCCTCGGTCTTCCCTTCGCCCATCGGCGCCTCGATCACCAGCAGCCCGGGCTCGGGCAGTTCGCGCGCCAGCCGGACAGCCTCCTCCTGGACGGGCCGCGGCGCGCTGCCGGGCGGCAGGTCGAACCGCGTGCTCAACAACTCGGCCGCCTCCAGGAGGGATTCCTCCGCCTCCCAGGCGGGCGGCAGCCGCAGTCCGCCCCACGCCGAGTCGATGCGCTCCTCCTCCGAGCGCGGCCGGTCCTCGGGGAAGTACGGGAAGAGGTCCGGATTGCTGGCGATCCAGTCGGCCATGATGACGACGCCGGTCAGGAGCACCTGCACCGGCTGCGGCAGCTTGACGTCCCTGACGGTGTCCAGCAACTCGGTGGCCCCGAGCACCTCCGTACACGCGTCCAGCAGCTCGAACTGCACGCCGTGCCACAGAGGTTCGCTCTCTCCCGGCGTGCGGAGCAGATCCTCGCGCAGTTCGAGGGCGTGCAGCTGGCCGTGGCCCGGTGGGACCCCGTGGTGCCCGCCGGCCACCACCGCCCATTGCCCGGCGGCACGGCGGGCCCACCCGTGCCGCTCCACCAGCCATTTCTGGAGCAGCAGTTGACCGGCGAGACCGTGCGGCGCGATGCGCCGGTCGTCGCCGTACTGCCTCCGGTCGTGCATAGCGAGCCCGGCTTCCCGCATCCGATCGGCGAGTCCCTCGACCCGATCGATCCCGTCGACCTGGCAGGCGAACGCGGGCGTCGCCTTGCCAATGTCATGCGTGGTCGCCAGCCACACCGCAAGCTCCCGCGCCCGCCGGTCGTTGCCCCCGAGTGCCCCGGCGATCAACTCCCGCACATTCCTCGGAAGCCACTGGTCCCACAACCGCCCCGCGACAGCCCCACTGTCCGCCATGTGCCGCCACAACGGCAGCCACGCACCGGTGTCCCTGTCGGACTTGGCCCAGACGGCACGAGCGGCATCGGACAACCGCGCAGACAGCCCCGGACCGGAAGACGCTCCAGTCACGCCGTCATTCAACACGGACGATGCTCCTACGGGCTCGGAAGATCGGAAGTGAACGATCCTGTGCGGAGATGACCGGCCGCGCCGTGCGGCCGCTTCCCTCCGCCGGGGTGCGCACCGCCGCTTCGCGGCGCGCACCCCGGCTGTGTCAGCGTCGACGCCGTCGACGCCTGCTGCGAGACGGGACCTCGCGGGCGGCGGCCGCGGCGACGATGGCGACGGCGACGGCGACGACCACCACGGCCACGACGACGCGGATGCCGACGTCGACGGTGGCGCCGGACCCCACCCCCGCCGACACGCACGCCGCGAGCAGGGCCGCGACGGTCGTGACCAGCTGTTGATCTTGAGGGCGTTCGGTTGTGCGAGTTACCATCAAGGAACTCCTTCGATGGAGGGTAGGCCGGGTCCACCAATGTTCTTCCCGGAGCATCGGACCCGGCCGTCCTCGTATGGGCTGAATGTCGGCACAGGGGCATGAGGTGCCCGCCGACGCGGACTGATGCGATGTCGGAGATTGCGGCTCGAAGCTTAGCTGTTGCCTTTCAAGATCGTCTCCAACTCCCCCTGTTCTCCTTGGTGTTGGAGGTACTTCCAACCCGACTACGCTGTTTGCTTAGGAGTCATCCGGCGATGGGGGCGGAGCGTGATCGGCAAGGATGTTATGCGAGGGATGTTGTCCGCCCTGATCGGCGGCCACGGGAAGCGGGTAGTGGTTCTTCGTGCGCCTCTGTTCCGCCAGGAATGTGAGACCCCGTAGAAGCGGGGAGCATGTCTCGGGAGCAGTCAGCCACCCGACGACGCTGGGGCCACCCCCGCACACGCGGGGAGCGCCTGTCGGCCCTCCGCGTCGGCCAGGACCGGAGGGCGCCGTCCCCGCGCATGCGGGGAGCAGTCAACGTAGCGCCTTGTACCTGCTGAAGAGAAGGGACCATCCCCGCACGTGCGGGGAGCAGGGCACCCACCTGCACGCCGGGGCCTCCGACCGGGGACCATCCCCGCATGCGCGGGGAGCAGGCCATCTCGGCCGGTGTCCGGCCCCTCGGGTAGGGACCATCCCCGCATGCGCGGGGAGCAGGCACCTGCGGCGACGTCTCTTCTGTTCGGGTTGGGACCATCCCCGCATGCGCGGGGAGCAGGCCACGTCCCAGCCACCGGGCCCGGCGCACAGGGGACCATCCCCGCATGCGCGGGGAGCAGATCACCAGCGTCACAGCCGGCACCGACGCCGGGGGACCATCCCCGCATGCGCGGGGAGCAGAGGCCGAACCGCACGGCGTAGAGGTCGCCGAGGGGACCATCCCCGCATGCGCGGGGAGCAGCCGATCCGCAGGTGGGGCCAGCGCTTCGAGGAGGGACCATCCCCGCATGCGCGGGGAGCAGGCGCCGAGTGCGCCGATCGTGGTCAAGACGATGGGACCATCCCCGCATGCGCGGGGAGCAGGTCGCCTCCGGCGACCAGGAGGCCGCCGCCACGGGACCATCCCCGCATGCGCGGGGAGCAGTGGCGGGCGGTCCGCATGGGCGGCCTGGCCCTGGGACCATCCCCGCATGCGCGGGGAGCAGTCCTGGAGCTGGTCGGCGGCCGCGGCGAACTCGGGACCATCCCCGCATGCGCGGGGAGCAGCTGTGCCGCGTGTACGGTACCCGGCCGGATCGGGGACCATCCCCGCATGCGCGGGGAGCAGGTCCCGACGACGCCGAGGCCGGCCACCCCGACGGGACCATCCCCGCATGCGCGGGGAGCAGGTCACCGGACGCCGGAAAGGAGCCCACAATGAGGGACCATCCCCGCATGCGCGGGGAGCAGCTCAACACGGTGCAGTTCATCGACAAGCAGTCGGGACCATCCCCGCATGCGCGGGGAGCAGAAAGGCCGGCGATCCGGCGGCGACCGGCCATCGGAACCATCCCCGCATGCGCGGGGAGCAGGCAGCTGGGCGGCGACGGAGCCGGACGGCCCCGGGACCATCCCCGCATGCGCGGGGAGCAGCTCGTCCCGGACGCCGTGATCCCGGCCCCGACGGGACCATCCCCGCATGCGCGGGGAGCAGCCCTTCTCGGTGGTGATGTCGAGGGCGGTGCCGGGACCATCCCCGCATGCGCGGGGAGCAGAGTGCGTGAGCTGCGGCTTTGTCACGGGGGTTGGCCGTTTCGTGCAACTTCCTTTGAATCGGGCATTCTTTGCATTCTGGTGGATTGGTGTCTTTGCGCCAGGCTAGCTGAGCAGGCGGTTCCGCATGGCGGACTTCAACTGAGCCACATTTAGTGATGCAAGGGCGGTTGAGCATCGTGTGTTTGATGAACGACGGCGAAGAGCAGATTCCAACGCGAGGCCGCCGACCAGTGGTGGAGTATGGACGTGCTCGTGCAGGTCAACGTGGCAGCACGCGTCTGTTCGTCGGGCGCGCGGAAGGATCAGGCGCGGGGCGGGTGCGCTGGGCTTCGGTGTTGAGTGTGGCTTGAGATTAGGTCAGTGCGGTCGCGATCAGGGAGGCCGTCTCCGCAAGCAGCGGCTCGTCGGCCGGGGCGGCGGGGTCGTGCTTGGTGGACAGGACCGCGATCGTGATCGGGCCCCGGCCGGGCGGCCAGGTGATGCCGACGTCGTTGGTGGTGCCGTAGCCGCCGGTTCCGGTCTTCTCTGCGACGGTCCAGTCCCTCGGTAGGCCGGCGCGCAGGCGGTTGGCGCCTGTGGTGTTGTTCAGGAGCCAGCCGGTCAGCCTGTCGCGGTCGGGCGCGTCGAGGACGTTTCCGGTGGTGAGGCGGGCGTAGGTGCGGCCGATGGCACGCGGGGTGGTGGTGTCGGTGGTCCGGCCGGGTTCCGCGGAGTTGAGTGCGGGCTCCCAGCGGTCGAGGCGGGTCACGCGGTCGCCGATGGAGCGGCAGAAGCGGGTGACCGCCGGAGGGCCGCCGAGTTCGCGCAGCAGGAGGTTGGCGGCGGCGTTGTCGCTGTGCGTGATGGCTGCCGCGCACAACTCCTCGCCGGTCATGCCGCCTTCGAGGTTCGCGGGCAGGCCAGTGATCGGCGCGTAGCCCGCTTCCGCGACATCGTTCCGCGTGTAGCGGATGCGCTTGGCGAGGAATGTACAGTGGTGATCGAGGTCCCTAAGCACCGCCGCCACGGCGATCGTCTTGAACGTCGAGCAAATCGGGAACAGTTTGTCCGCGCGGTACGCCACCGTCTTGCCGGTGGCCGTGTCATGAGCGAAGACCCCCAACCGCCCAGAGCGTGCTTGCTCAAGCGCCCGCAGGCGGCCGATAAGCTCTTCCTTGGCCCCGCCTGCGCCTGTGCTGTGCGCGAAGGCTCGCCCACTGGCCGGGAGCGCGACCGTCAGGGCAGCTGCGGCAACCTCGCTCAGAATTCGTCGTCGACCTGGTCGCAGCTCCATTGGTGTCTCCTGTTGTCTGTGACTGCCGGCGTGATCTCGGTCTGCGCGGAGCACCCCGTCTGGCTCGAACCGTAGTGTGCAGGGTGGGAGCAATGGTGTATCTCGGGAAACCGCCCAGCCTGTCGGCCGATTGTCGTGAAGTCAGCCACCCGACCGGAGCGAGCACATCCCTGCGTGCAGACGCACTATCCGCGGGGATCAGTCCGAAACGGGGGGCGGTCAGGCGGTCGATGGAACAACCCCACGCGCGCGGAGCAGGCGAAGCACATCAACGGCCAGCTCTACAAGTCGGGATCATCCCCGCACGCGCGGGGAGCAGGGCCCGCCCGGTAGGCGGCGCCCTTCGGACGAGGGACCATCCCCGCACGCGCGGGGAGCAGGGTCTACGCCTGGCGGATCCTGCGGGTCGCCGCGGGACCATCCCCGCACGCGCGGGGAGCAGTTGAGCAGCGGCCGGAACTCGGCCGGCAGCCGGGGACCATCCCCGCACGCGCGGGGAGCAGGCCGGGACGAAGCCCTCCTGGAGGAGGTAGGCGGGACCATCCCCGCACGCGCGGGGAGCAGCCCTGCTGGAAGTCGCCGAGGCCCGCGAGCTTGGGACCATCCCCGCACGCGCGGGGAGCAGGTGGAGCGCGGACTCGACGGCCGCGGCGGGCAGGGACCATCCCCGCACGCGCGGGGAGCAGCCTGGCTCGAGGTGCTCGACGACCTGGCGCTCGGGACCATCCCCGCACGCGCGGGGAGCAGTGGGCGCGGCGCCAGGCCACCGCCCTGGTGCCGGGACCATCCCCGCACGCGCGGGGAGCAGTGGCCGGAGCCGTAGAGGTTCAGCGCCGAGCTGGGACCATCCCCGCACGCGCGGGGGGCAGCTCTACCTCAGGGAGGCCCGGCGTTCCACCGCGGGACCATCCCCGCACGCGCGGGGAGCAGGTCCGGCCGGAGCCGTACACGGTGCAGGGCTGGGGACCATCCCCGCACGCGCGGGGAGCAGAGTTCGTGAGCTGGGCTCTTGTCACGCGGCTGGTGCGGTATTTGCAACTTCCTTCGAGTCGGGCATTGCTCGCACTTCCGGTGTCGGCGTCATTTGTGAGGACAGGCTATCCGGCGAGGCGGGCGATGGCGGTGAGGACCTGGGTGGGGCCGTCCTCTGCTCGGAGGGTGGTGGTGATGGGTTGGGTGTTGGTGCGCTGGTGGGGGCCAGGGTCTAGGGGATGACGGCGGCGAGGACGGTGGTGGTGAGGCGTTCGGGGTCGACGGGCGGCGGTCCGGCGGAGAGGAAGGCCAGGAGGCGGTGCGGGGGTTGCCAGGCGGGGGCGGTCGCCGGCCACCAGTAGCCGGTGACCTGGTGGGGCGGGTGCCAGTCGGCGGGGCGCGGGGCGACCAGTGGCGAGAAGCCGTGCAGCACGGTGCGGTTTGGGCGGGCGTGCGCCACGGAGCGCCGGGGAAGGCCGAGTTGGCGGCGCAGGTCGTGCACCGCCGGAGTGAGGAGGCGGTCGATGGCGGCCTGGACGGTGTGTCCGGCGAGTAGGTTGCCGACTCCGCCGAGGGGGTGGGTGCCGGTGACGGCCTGGGCGAACGCGCGGGTGGGGGTGGGTGGTTGGAGGTTGAGGGCGATGTTCGGGATGCCCGCGGCCTCGGCGACGATGCCCACGCCGAGGGCGGGCAGGAACGAACGGGCGAGGCGGGACAGTCGGAGGAGGTCGGGCGGGCCGTTCCCGCGGCGCGCACGGTGTCGGCGAAGGCGGCGTGCGTGGCGAGCGCCACCTGATGGCCGGCCGTGCGCAGGCGGGCGCCGAGTCCGGTGAAGGGGGCGACGTCGCCCCGCGATCCGGCGGTGGCGATCAGAATGCGCGTGGCCGCAGTGTCGCGGGGTGGCCGGGGCCGGAGAGGGGCGCCACGCCTGCGGTTCCGGCGGCCGGGGCGGTGGGGCGGGAACCGCCGGCCGGTGGTGCGGCGTCCTTGCCGGTAGTACGGCGTGCACAGGGCCGCCGTACGGCTCGAAGGGCGGGAGGACACGGATGAGCTTCGTCGCATGGATCGTGCTGGGCCTGGTGGCCGGGGCCCTGGCCAAACTGCTGCTGCCGGGCCGCGACCCCGGTGGCCTGGTGGTGACCACCCTCATCGGCGTCGCAGGCTCCTTCGTCGGAGGCTGGATCTCGTCGAGGTTCCTGCACCGCGAGGTGACGGCCCAGTTCTTCGACCTGGCGACCTGGGCGTCCGCGATCGGCGGCGCCCTTGTGCTGCTGATCCTCTACCGGCTCGTGTTCGGCAACTCGCGGAACTGAGGGCGGGAGAAGGACGGAGCCGGGCCGGCCGCGCGGGATGCGCGGTCGGCCCGGCGGCGGACCACAGGGCGAACGGCACGGTGTCCGGCGCCGAGATCCGCGAGCCCGAGCCGAGGACGTGCGCCGCGTGGCGGACGGAGGTGCCGAAGGGGAGGCGGGTGGGTGGCCGTCAGGCGTCGGCGGCCAGGCCGCGCAGGACGAGCTTCCAGAGGGCCTCGAACCGGTCCTCGGCCGTCGGGTCGGACCAGCCGGACGCGTGGGCGGGGTCGTGGAAGTGGGCGGTCGCCTCGAACACCGCGCGGGCGGTCGCGTTGACGGGGGTGTGCCGGAACTCGCCCTTCTCGATGCCGTCCTGGAGGATCTGGGCGATCTGGTCGACCAGCGCCGCCAGATGGGCGTCGACGACCTGGCTCGCCTCGCCGACCAGTGTCATGTAGGTCGCGAAGAGCTGCGGGTCGTCCAGGGCCTTCCTGCGCTTGGCGGCGAACAGCGTGGTCAGCCACCGGTGCAGCCGCTCGGCGGCCGGGCCGGGCTCGATGGCGATGAAGCGCAGGTCGTCGTGGGCCTGGGCGAGCCAGCGCTGGGTGACGGCCTCGCGCACCGCCGCCTTGCTCGGGAAGAAGCGGTAGACGCTGCCGTGGCTGACACCGAGGGTGCGGGCGACGTCGACGACGGTGGCCTTGGCCGGGCCGAACCGCCTGAGGGCGTCCTCCGTCGCGCTCAGGATCTGTTCGGCGGTGAGTGCGCTGTCCGTGGCCACGGGGAGGTTCGTCCTTACGGGTGAGGCGTCCGCCCGCCGGGTGCGGCGGACGGGCGGCCGGCCGGTTGGCGGCCGTCGGCGGTCGGTGCGGGTGCGGACGGCCCCGCCCCCCGGCGGGCGCCCGCCGCGGGCGGGACCGCGGCTCAGCGCTCGCTGTCGAGATGGGCCATCTGGGCGGCAGCGTACCGTTCCCCGGCCGCGGACCCGGCGGGGACCGCCGCCTCGATGGCCGCGAGGTCGGCCTCGGTGAGGGTGACGTCCAGCGCGCCGAGCGCCTCGGCGAGCCGGTCGCGGCGGCGGGCGCCGACCAGCGGGACGACGTCCTCGCCGCGCGAGCCGACCCAGGCTATCGCGATCTGGGCGACGGTGGCGTGCCGTTCGGTGGCGACCGCGCGCAGGGCCTCGACGAGCCGGAGGTTGTGGGCGAGGTTGTCGCCCTGGAAGCGGGGGCTGTGGCCGCGGAAGTCGGTGCCGGACAGCTCGCGGTCGCCCTGCCAGTGGCCGCTGAGCAGGCCGCGCGAGAGCACGCCGTAGGCGGTGACGCCGATGCCCAGCGCGCGGGCGGTGGGCAGGATCTCGGCCTCGGCGGAGCGGGAGAGCAGCGAGTACTCGATCTGGAGGTCGCTGATCGGGTGGACGGCGGCGGCACGGCGCAGGGTGTCGGCGCCCACCTCGGAGAGGCCGATGTGGCGGACGTGGCCGGCCTGCACCAGCTCGGCGATCGCGCCGACGGTCTCCTCGACCGGCACGGTCGGGTCCAGTCGGGCCGGGCGGTAGATGTCGACGTGGTCGGTGCGCAGGCGGCGCAGGGTGTAGGCGAGCGCGGTCTTCACGGTGGCCGGGCGGGCGTCGTAGCCGAGCCACTGGCCGTCCGGGCCGCGCTGGGCGCCGAACTTCACGCTGAGCAGGACGTCGTCGCGGTCGCGGCCGCGCAGGGCGTCGTGGATCAGCAGCTCGTTGTGGCCCATGCCGTAGAAGTCGCCGGTGTCGAGCAGGGTGATGCCCGCGTCGAGGGCGGCGTGGATGGTGGCGACGCTCTCGGCCTCGTCGGCGGGGCCGTAGAGGTCGGACATGCCCATGCAGCCGAGGCCGAGGGCGGAGGCGGTCGGCCCGGCGGCGCCGAGCGCGCGCCGGGGGATGCGGGGGAGGGGCGAGGCGGTGGGCATGGGTCCAGGGTGCGCCCGGCGCTGACAGATTTCAAAATCTGTCATCTGTTATCTGTCATCTGAAATCTGTCAGCTGTCATTTGTCAGCCGCCCGGGGCGCCCCCGCCGTCCGTCAGTCGGTCACCCGGCTGCGGTTCTCGTACGCCAGGTCGACGTACTCCGGGTGCCGCAGCATCCACGCCTTGATGAACGGGCACGTCGCCAGCACCGCCAGCCCCCGGGCCCGCGCATCGTCCAGTGCCGCCCGCGCCAGCGTCCCCCCGATGCCCTGCCCCTCGTACGCCGGCTCGACCACCGTGTGCGGATACACCACCAGCCCGTTGCTGCGCAGGTACTCCGCGAACCCCGCCAGGTCGTCTCCCACCCATGCCTCGAACCGGCCGACACCCTCGGCGTCACGGACCGTGACCGTCATCGCGGACTCCTCGCTGCTCGCCACGGAGCCGCGGCCGGCGGCCCCGGTCCATCATCGAGCGGCCGCCGCCGCACCGCCCGCCGAACGGCCGCCTTCGCCTGCCGCGGCTTCCTGGTGACCGCCCGGCGCCCGCAGCAGGTGTGCCCGGGCCGGCGGAACGTTCCGCCACGCCGTCCGGCTCCCGAGCCCGTACTCCTTCTCGAACCGCCGCAGCAGCCGCACCACCGCCCGGTGCCGCGCACCACGGCGCGGTCCGGACGTCAGCAGCCGCGCCGCCGACGTCCCGAGATAGGCGAAGTACGTCAGCTCGCCGCCGGGCAGCAGCAGCCGCAGATAGAGGTCGAGGATGTGCTGGACCGCCACCGGCTCGAAGTTGGTGAACGGCAGGCCCGACACGATCACGTCGTACCGCCCGGGGGCCGACCCGGCCTCCCCGGGCCCGGGCCCGTCGCCTCCGGCCCCGTCGCCTCCGGCCCGGTCGTTGCCGCCGTCGAGGTGCCCGCCCGACTCCGCCGCGCGGGCCTCCGGAAGGTCCTGCACCCGGCACTCCGAGACCCGCAGGCCCAGCTCCGGCCCGCGCCGCGCCAACTCCGGATCCGCCAGCAGCCGCTGGACGAACCGGGGGTTGGACTCCACCACGTGCAGCCGGTCGCCCGGCCGCAGCACCCGCACCAGCCGACGCGTCACCGCCCCCGTCCCGGCCCCCACCTCCAGCACCGAGATCGGCCGGTCCGGGCGGCTCGTCGCCGGGACCACCAGGGCGTTCACCAGATCCCCCCCACTCGGTGCCACCGCGCCCGTCAGCCGGAAGGTGCGCAGCGCCTCGGAGAGGAAGAACCAGCCCTCGCCGACACCCGGCCGGGGCTCGACCGGAACGGGCAGGGCGGTCGGGTCGGAGGAGCCGGGAGATTCGGGAGATCCGGGACCGAGGGCCGGATCGGGGGCAGGGTCGGGACGGAGCTGATCGGTCGTCATGGCACCGACGTTAGGGACGCCCCGGCCTCCCCGAATCGGCCGACCGACCGCCCGCACCCCCGACGAAAGTCGAGGGTGCCACTGGTCGATCGTCAGGGGTCACGGCCCGCCGCCACGTCATAGCATCGAGGCCCTGAACCGCGAAAGGGAGGGAGGACCGGATGACCGCCGATCACCTGACACGCACGCCCCGGCCGACCCGTCTGCGCCTTCCGTCCCGCCCATCCCGCCCGTCCCGCCTGTCCCGGCCGCCGCAGGCACCGCTCCCCGGCGAGCCCGGGCACCCCGGGCTGCTCGGCTGGTACGCCCCCGGCCGGAACCGGCTGATCGACACGCTCCTGCTCGCGACCGTCCTCGTGCTCGTCACCGAGGAGACGGTCTCCCAGTGGCTCACCCAGGACCTGCCGCTGCGCCCGCTGCGGATCGCCGGCGCGGTCCTCGCCTCGCTCTCCCCGCTCCTCGCCCGCCGCCACCCGGTCGCCGCCGCGGTGCTGCCCGCGCTGTTCGGCGGGCTGCTCAACCGTGCCTTCCCCGGCCTGTTCAACGTCTTCCACCTGGCCGCGATCGGCCGCACCGGACCGGCCCTCGTCGCCGGGGCCGTCACCTCGGCGCTCAGCGTGGTCCGCGCCGACTCCGTCCTCGACTGGGCCGGCATGACCGGGTCCCAACTCCTCGTCGAGGCCGCCGCCGTCACCCTCGGCCTGTGGCTGCACGGCCGCCGCGTGCTGATCGACACCCTGCAGGCCAAGGTCGACGCGCTGCGCCGCGAACGCGAACTCCGCGCCGAGCAGGCCCGCGCCGCCGAACGCGCCCGGATCTCCCGCGAGATGCACGACGTCCTCGCCCACCGGCTCAGCCTCCTCGTGCTGCACGCCGGCGTGCTGCGCGACCAGGCCCGCGCCGGCACCGTGGCCGACGACCCCGAGCGCCTCGCCCACCGCCTCGAACTGCTCCGGGCGACGGCCGCCCGGTCGCTCGACGACCTGCGGGACGTCCTCGGCGCCCTCCGGGCCGACCCGCCGGACGAAGCCGAACCACCGGTGCCGCCGGTGACACCCGGCCCACCCGACCCGGCCGCCCAGCCTCCACCGCCGTCCGACGGCACCGCCGCCGGTGCGGCGACCGCCGGCGCGGGCCCTGCGACGGTCCCGCCGGACGCCGCGCGGACCGCCGTCGGCGACGGCGCGCCGCCCTTCCGGCATCGCCCCGACCCCAGACCCGTCGCCGCGCCGGCCCTGCGCGACCTCGCCGAACTCGTCGACGAGGCCACCGGCGCGGGCCAGAGCGTCGAACTCGCCCTGGCCGGAGACCCGGAGAGCATCCCCACCACCCACCGGCTGGCCGTCCACCGCGTCGTCCAGGAGGCGCTGACCAACGCCCGCAAGTACGCGCACACCGCGCCGGTCACCGTCCGCGTCCAGTACGGGGCGCCCGCGACGACCGTCGAGGTGCGCAACGGCGCGGGCGATCCGGCACCCTCCGGAGTTTGCACGGGCGGCGGCTACGGCCTGGTCGGGCTCGGCGAACGGGTCGGCGCGCTCGGCGGGCACTTCGACGCGGGCCCCGACGGCAGCGGCGGATTCCGCCTGGCCGCCCGCCTCCCCGCCCCGCACCGGCCACCGGTCCTCCCACCCGCGCGGCCGGCCGACCGGACGACTCACCGGACGATTCACCGGACAACCGACCGGACGACACCCCGCCCCGGCCGGGCCGACCCGTCCCCGTCCCCGTCCCCGGCCTCCGTCCTGGGCCCGATCCCTGAGCCCGACCCCCGGGCCGGTGCCGGTCCCGAACCCACCGAGTGAGGCGATGTGATCCACACGATGGTCGTCGACGACGACGCGCTGGTCCGGCTCGGGCTCGTCGACCTGCTCGCCCAGGACCCCGAGCTCACCGTCGTCGCCGAGGCCGCCGACGGCCTGGAGGCGGTCGAACTCGCCGGACGGCACCGCATCGACGTCGCCCTCATGGACATCCGGATGCCCCGGCTCGACGGCATCGCCGCGACCCGTCGGCTGCGCGAGCTGCCCGACGGCCCTCGCGTCATCGCGCTCACCACCTTCGACCTCGACGAGTACGTCTACCGGGCCCTCGCCGCCGGCGCCGACGGCTTCCTGCTGAAGGACACCCCGCCCGCCGAGATCGCCCGCGCCGTCCACGTGGTCGCCGGCGGACAGGGCATGCTCCACCCGGCCGCCGCCCGACGGCTCATCGACCGCTACCACCGCACCGGCGAGCCGCGCGCGGTCGCCGCCCGGGGCCGGCTGGCCGCGCTCACCCCGCGCGAGACCGACGTGCTGCGCGAACTCGCCGTCGGCCGTTCCAACGCCGAGATCGCGCTCGCCCTCGGGATGCGCGAGAGCACGGTCAAGGCACACGTCAGCCGGATCCTCACCGGACTGGGAGTCGGCAACCGGGTCCAGGCGGCGTTGCTCGCGCGGGACGCGGGGGTGGTCGACGACGCGGTCTGACCGACCGTCGCCCGCCATGACGGGCTCCCGTCATCACCGTTGCCCTCGCGGCCGTCTCCCGCCGCGGCCGTCTCCCGTCGCGACCGCATGCCTCCACGACGGCCTCCCTCCACGACGGCCTCCCGCCACGACGGCCTCCCGCCGCGACCGCCGGAGGTCCGCTCCGTCCCGACTGCTCGGCATTCGCCCCCGTTCAGGGCGAATCGTCCCGTCCCGACCAGGTCCGATCAGCGCCACGCGGTACTCGCCACCGGTCCGCCATCACCCATCTGGCTTGGAAAACGCGCGCCTTGGCGTCCCGCGCTGCCGAACCACCGCCCCGGGTCCATGGTGGAGGTGGGCGCGATCCGGCGACCGCGCCCGCGCGCCGGGCCGGATTCGCACGCCGTGCGCCGACCGCCTCCCGCGGCCGCGCGCCGGGACGGATCCCGCCTTCGGCACGCTGGGAGCAGGGCCACCTCGCAGGAAACCGAACGGTTCTTCTAGGCTCACATCTCGGCTTCCCTGCGGTGGTACGCCGTTCTGTGCCCGCCGCAAGGGAAGCCGCCGTCCACGGAGGCCCCGGGACGATCGGGGCCACCGGATCGAGCGAGGAGGACGCACATGCCACACACGCCGCCCAGCCGTTCCAGCGCACTTGGACCGGAGGGCCCCTTCTTCCGCTGTCCCGCCGTCGCGGCCGGGCCCGCCCGCGCGGAGACCTGGCTCGGCCGACCCGACCGGCCGCTGTATACCGGCGGCGGCCGGGGAGGCGAGCGTTGAGTCCTCAAGCCGTCCGCCCGTCCACCGCGACGGCGGACCCCACGACCGCCGTCGCTCCCACCGCCATTGCCGCCGCCACCACCCAGGGCGCCACCGGCACGATCACCGGAACCGGCACCACTCCCGCCGCCCCCGTCCCGGCCGTCCCGGCCGTCGCCCCCGTCGCCACCGTCGCCACCGCGACCGCCTCCGCCGCCGTCTCCACTCCCGCCGCTGCCACCGCCTCCGCCGTCACCACGGCCGGCCCGACCAGGACCGCCGACGCCGCACCCGGCGCGGCCGTGCCCGGCACGACCAGAACCGGCACCGCCCGAACCGCCCTCGCCCCGGCCACCCCCGCCCCCGCCGCCGCACCACCCGTCGCAGCGGCCCCCCACACTCCGGCCGTCCCCGACAGCGAGGGCCAACCCGGCCCCACCGCCGCGCTTCCCGGTCTGCCCCAGGCCCTCACCACCCGCGCCCGCACCCTCGCCGGAGCCGTCCGGAGACGCTGCGCGGACCTGGCCAGGATCGAATCCCCCAGCGGAGACGCACCCCGACTCGATGCCCTCGCCGAGGAGTTGGCCGCGGGCTTCCGCGCCACCGGGGCCACCGTCCAGCGCGAGCCCGGTCCGGCCGGCGACCACCTGGTCCTCCAGTGGGACGGCCGGGACGAGAGCCTGCCGCACCTGCTCGTGGTCGGCCACCACGACACCGTCTGGCCCGCCGGCATCCTCAACGACTGGCCGGTCACCGAACGGGACGGCACCCTCAGCGGACCCGGCGTGGTCGACATGAAGGGCGGACTCGCGATCCTCGAAGGCGCCTTCGCGCTCCTCGCCGACCTCGGCCAACGCCCGCACCGCACCGTCCGTCTGGTCGTGGTCTCCGACGAGGAGGTCGGCAGCCCGGACGGCCGCCGCCTCGTCGAACGCCAACTGCGCGGCGCCGGCGCCGTGCTGGGCCTGGAACCCCCGCACCCGGACGGTCGGCTCAAGACCGCCCGCCGCGGCTCCACCCGCGTCCGGCTCACCGTCACCGGACGCGAGGCGCATGCGGGCAACGACGCCGCCGAGGGGGTGTCGGCGGTCGACGAACTCGTCGACCAGCTGGTCGCCGTCCGCGGACTGGTCAGCCTGCCCGGCACCGAACTCAACGCGGGCCGGATCAGCGGCGGTAGCCGCGCCAACGTGGTCGCGGGCCGGGCCGAGGCCGAACTGGGCCTGCGCTTCTCCACCACCGAGGCGCAACGCCGCACCCTCGACAACCTCGCCCGGCTGACCGCGCTCAGGCCCGGCGCCCGGGTGCGGACCGAGGTGCTGTCCAGCCGTCCGGCCTGGCCGGAGCGTTCCGCCAACCCGCTGCTGCGCCACGTCCGGTCCCTCGCGGCGGTGCTCGGACAGCCGTTGGACGGCGGTCCGGCGGGCGGCGCGGGCGACACCAACCTGCCGGGCTCGCGCGGGCTGCCCACGCTCGACGGCTTCGGCGCCGTCGGCGGGGGTGCGCACGCCCGGCACGAGCACATCCGCATCGACCAGCTGGCGCCGCGGATCGCCCTGCTGGCGGCGCTCCTGGCCGTCCCGCTCCCGCGGCTGCGCGACCGCTCGGAGGGGTGAGCGCGAGGCCGCGGGAGACGGCCCGCCGCGGCCGCCGACGGTCGGCGGCCGACGGCCGATGACCGATGACCGACGGCCGATGACCGAGGCCGACGGCCGATGACCGATGATCGACGGCCGATGACCGAGGGACTGACGGTCGGCGGGTAGTCGGCCCGGACGGCGGTCGGCAGGTTCTGGGATCTGCCGACCGCCGTCCGTCAGTGCCCTTGCGCTTCCCCCGGGCCGTCCGCGAGCAGCGGGAAGAGCCGGGTGACCGCCGCCACGGGGCGGGTTCCCGTGCGCGGCTCGCGCTGCCGGTAGGGCGCGAGCAGGGCGCGGACGGCGGCGCCGAGGTCGGCTAGTTCGTCGGCGGTGAGGTGCAGGACGTCGCTGGAGGTCTGGTCCCGCTGCCACTCGGCGGGCGCGGCGGACCGGTTGGCGAGCCAGTGCCGGTAGCTGCCGTCCTCCAGGTCGCTCGCCAGTTCGGGGGTCAGGTCGCGCGCGGCCCGGCCGGCCGGCTCCTCGGCCGAACCGGGCGGCATGAGCGAGCCTTCCCAGCGCAGCCGCCACGGCCGCGAGCGGCCGTCCCCGGTCGGCGCCTCCTCGATCAGCCCGTAGCGGGCCAGCTGGCGCAGGTGGAAGGAACACGTCCCCGAGCTCTGGCGGAGCATCTGCGCGGCCTGGTTCGAGGTGATGCTGCCCCACTCGGCGATCAGGTCGAGCAGCCCGGCGCGGACCGCGTGGTGCGCCAGCGGCCGGGTCGGCGCCTCGGCCGGGAGGGTGGTCGGTTCGGCAGGACTGTTGTGGGTGGTCACTTTGCAAAGATGAGGCTTTGCAAAGTGCTTTGGCAAGTCCAGAGCGCATCGACACACCGAGAGAAGGGCGTTGAACTCGTAGAACGTGGTTCTCGACGGTACCGCGCGGCACCGATGGCGAGCCTCGTACGACACTTTGCAAAGTGCATACTTTGCAAAGTGTGGGAGAGTGGGCCGGTGCCGGCGGCACCGGATGGGGTGCCGTGAGGCGGATGACACGGAGGGGAGACGGTCGTGGCGCGACGGGAGTCGGGGGAGCCGGTGGAGCGGGCGGTGCGGGTCCGGGGGCAGGTGCGGGTGCAGGGCGAGGTCGTGAGCGGGTACCCGGAGGTGCCGCCGGAGACGTTGCGGGGCGAGGTGCGGCGGATCACCGTCGTCGGGGAGGACGTGCTGCACCGGCGGTGCCGGGACGTGACGGAGGGCGAGTTCGGCACGCCCGAGCTGGCCCGGCTGATCGACGACATGTTCGCCGCCATGTGGGTCGCCGAGGGCGTCGGGCTGGCGGCCAACCAGATCGGCGTCGACCTCCGGGCCTTCGTCTGGGACTGCTTCGACGAGGACGGCGTCCGCCACGTGGGCCACATCCTCAATCCGGTGCTCGACGAACTGCCGGCCGGGGCGCGCCGGCTCGTCGACACCGCGGAGGGCTGCCTCTCCGTCCCCGGTCCGTACCTGGAGCTGGCCCGTCCGGACACGGCGGTCGTCCGCGGCCGGGACCTCGACGGCCGGCCGCTGGTCATCGAGGGCAGCGGCTACTTCGCGCGCTGCCTCCAGCACGAGAGCGACCACCTCGGCGGCGTCCTCTACATCGACCGCCTCTCCGCCCGGGGCCGGCGCACCGCGCTGCGCCGCATGGAGGAGCGCGAGGCGGAGGTGTTCGCCAAGCGGGCGGCGCGCGCCGAGGAGCTGTCCGCCCGGCGCTGAACCCGCGCCCGCGCCCGCCCCGCGCCCGCGTTCGCGCCCGCCCCGCCGACCTGCCGTCCGCCGGGTTCGGCCGCTGTTCAGCGGCGCGTGGCTCCGTCGATGATCGCCGACCAGACCCGGTACGTACCGTCAGGGCCCTGACCACTTCCGGGAGCGAACATGCACGACATCCACGAGTCCGGGCACGAGCGCGAGTGCGAGTGCCCGCGGACCGCCGACCTCGACGGGGACGGGCCGGCCGCGGCCGGCCGTCGCCGGTTCCTGCGCGGGGCGGGCCTGCTGGGCGCCGGGGTCGGGACGGCGGGGCTCGGCCTGCTCGGCGCGGCGCCCGCGCAGGCGGCCGGGTCCGAGCCGTCCGGCAGGGCCGTCGCGGAACCGGGGAAGGCGGGGAAGGCCAAGGGGAAGGGCCGCTGGCAGCCGGACCCGGACGCCCGGCGGTTCACGGTCGTCGTCATGCCGGACACCCAGTACCTGTTCGACCAGGACCGGATCCACCCGGCGCCGGTGGAGGCCTCGATCCGCTACGTGCTCGACGGCGGCGTCAACCGCGAGGACGGGACGGACGACAACATCGTCTTCCTGGCCCACCTCGGCGACGTCACCGAGAACGGGCTGGCCGTCGAATACGCCGCCGTCACCAAGGTCTTCGGTCCGCTGGACGACGCCGGCGCGGCCTACGGCGTGCTCGCCGGCAACCACGACGTCCGCTCCTCGACCGACGACCGGCGCGGCAGCACCCCGTACCTGGAGACCTTCGGCAAGGCGCGGGCCGCCCGCACCTCCGGCTACCACAGCTCCAGCCCGGACGGCTACAACACCTGTCACATCATCACGGCGGGTGGCCGCCCGTGGATGCTGCTCTCGCTGGACTGGCGACTCTCGGACGCGGGCTTCGACTGGGCCAACGCGGTGATCGCCGCGAACCCGAAGGTCCCGGTGATCCTGACCACCCACGAGCTGGCGTACGCCGACGACAGCGGCCGGGCCGAGCTGTCCGGCTACGGCAGGAAGCTCTGGGAGCGGCTGATCAGCGGCAACGACCAGATCTTCCTCACCGTCAACGGGCACTACTGGCCGCCCGGCCGCACCGTCCTGCAGAACAAGGCCGGCCACGACGTGCACGTCCACATCACCAACTACCAGGACCGCTACTACGGCGGCGCCGCGATGATCCGGGCGTACCGCTTCGACCTCGACCGGAACACCGTCGACGTGTCGACCTTCTCGCCGTGGATCCAGGAGATCGCGGCCGAGGAGCGCAACACGCTGGCGGCGCAGCAGGTCGAGCTGACCTCGGACGTGGACCGCTTCTCGCTCGCGATCGACTTCGACCGGCGCTTCGCCGGCTTCGCGCCGATCCCGCGGCGCCCGGCGCGCCGGGCGGCCGAACTGCTGGTCCGGGACACCGCGGCGTACTGGCGCTTCGACGGCGGCGGCGACGGCACGGCGGTCTCTGCGCAGCAGGTCGTCAAGGACCTGACGGGGCAGGGCAACGACCTGCTCCGGCGCAGCGCCCCGGGCACCCCCGACGACGCGCTCACCTGGTCCGCCGAGCACCACCCGGACCAGCCGGCCCACGGCAGCCTGTTGTTCAAGGGCACCGGCTCGCCGGTGCGCGGCGCCTACCTGGAGACCGCGCCCACCGCGCCGCTGAACCGGGAGACCTTCGAGCGCGGGTTCACCGTCGAGGCCTTCTGCAAGCTGCCCGCCGACTGGGACTCCGGGCAGAGCCGCTGGTCGGCCCTGCTCAGCCGGTGGGGGACGGCGGGCGAGGCGGGCCGGAGCGGCCCGGGCACGGACGCGGACGAGCCCGTCGTGACGCTCAGCCTCTCCGAGGCGCCCGCGCTGCAGTGGTGCGTCTACCCGCTCGACCAGACCGGGGCCTCGACCTGCTGGGGCCACCAGCTGCCGCTGGACCGGTGGTGGCACGTCGCGGTGGTCAACGACGGGAAGCTCAGCCGGATGTACGTCGACGGCTGCGAGGTGGCCCGCAACCCGGCGACCCCGGCCGTGGGGCTGGCCACGCTGGGGCGCCCGTGGATGCTGGGCGGCTACGCGTACGCGGGGGTGCTGGACAAGGTGTTCCACGGGTACATCGGCGACGTCCGGATCGTTAGGCGGGCCCTGCGGGTGCGGGAGTTCATGACGGCGTGACGGCCCCGCCACGCGACGCCGCCGGGCCCCGGACCGAGGGCCCGGCGGCGTCGGTGTCGGTGTCGGTATCAGCGGAAGAGGAGGCGGAGGCCTCGGCGAGGATCGCCCGCAGGCGGGCCAGGCACTCGGCGACGAAGGCCGGAAAGGTGTGCCAGTAGTAGGAGATCCCGCCGGCACCGACCGCGATCGCCCAGGCACGGGCGCGGACCCAGGTGGGTTCGTCGAGGTCCAGCGCGTCCCGGTAGGCCCGTCGCGCCGCGGGCGGCAGGTCCCAGACGGTCGCGTGCTCGGCGTGCGGGTGGCCGACCGACAGGCAGCCGAAGTCGATGACCGCGTGCAGCGCGCCGTCCCGGACCAGGAGGTTGGTGGGTTTGAGGTCGCCGTGGAGCCACACGTGCGGCCCGGACGGATCCGGCAGCGCGAGACCGGCCCGCCAGAGCCGTTCCAGCGCGTCGACGTCGAGCTCCCCGCTCCCGCCGGCCCCCGCGAGCGCGCGGCAGTCGGCGAGGCACCGGCCGATCCACTCCTCGCCGTCCCGCAGCGAGCCGCCCCGGTACCAGCTGAGGTCGCCCGCGCGGGTGGCGCCCATCAGGTCGAGGCCGTGCAGCTCCCGCACGAACGCCGCGAGGTCGCTGCCGAAGGCGGCCCAGTCCCGGACGCTCGACGGCCCGGCCTCCGCGCCGTCGATCCAGCGGTGGACCGACCAGGCGAGCGGGAACGCGGCGGCGGGCGTCCCGCGGTGGACGGGCACGGGGACGGCGCGGCCGAGCAGCGGGGCCAGCCGCGGAAGCCACTCCTGCTCCTTCCGCACGGACCGGGCGCCGTCCGGGGTGCGCGGCAGCCGGACGAGCAGCTCGTCGCCGAGCCGGTACATGGTGTTGTCCGTGCCAGCGCCCGCCGGGGCCAGGGGGAGGCCGGCCCACTGCGGCCGCTGCGCCTTCAGCAGGGAGCGGACGAGGTGCTCGTCCGCCGGGATCTCGTCCGTGTGCAGCGTCATGCCGGGAGTCTGTCCCGCCGGCCGGGCGCGGGCCACCGGTTTTCCGCCCCGCGCGACCGGTGCCCGCGCCGGACCCGCACCGGACCCGCACCGGCCGTCCGCGACCGTCCGCGACCGCCCGCCATCGGCGGTGCTCCCTTGTCAGCCGCCCCCGCGCCGCGCACAATGGGTACCGACCGAACGGTTGGTCGGTTGCCGTCGGCGGACGGCGCCGACCGCACCGGGCGAGGACACAGCCGGCGAAAGGGGACCGTGGTGACAGCAGAGGTGGCCGAGCGGCCCGGGGCGTCGCCCGAGGAGGCGTTCGAGGCCGTCATCGCCGCGGAGCAGCGCATCGAGCCCCGCGACTGGATGCCCGACGCCTACCGGGCCACCCTCGTCCGCCAGATCGCCCAGCACGCGCACTCCGAGATCATCGGCATGCAGCCCGAGGGCAACTGGCTCACCCGCGCCCCCTCCCTGCGGCGCAAGGCGATCCTGCTCGCCAAGGCCCAGGACGAGGCCGGCCACGGCCTGTACCTGTACGCCGCCGCCGAGACCCTCGGGGTGGACCGCGCCGAGCTCACCGGGAAGCTGATCTCCGGCCGCCAGAAGTACTCGTCGATCTTCAACTACCCGACGCTCACCTTCGCCGACGTCGGCGTGATCGGCTGGCTGGTCGACGGCGCCGCGATCTGCAACCAGGTCCCGCTCTGCCGGTGCAGCTACGGCCCGTACGCCCGCGCCATGGTCCGGATCTGCAAGGAGGAGTCGTTCCACCAGCGCCAGGGCTACGAGCTGCTGATGACGCTGATGCGCGGCACCGAGGCCCAGCGCCGGATGGTCCAGGACGCGGTGGACCGCTGGTGGTGGCCGTCGCTGATGATGTTCGGCCCCTCGGACGCCGCCTCGCCGAACACCGCCCGGTCGATGGCCTGGCGGATCAAGCGGCACACCAACGACGAGCTGCGGCAGCGCTTCGTCGACATGACGGTCCCGCAGGCCGAGCACCTCGGCGTCACCCTCCCCGACCCGGAGCTGCGCCGGAACGAGGAGCGCGGCGGCTGGGACTTCGGCGAGCCGGACTGGTCGGAGCTGAACCGGGTGATCCACGGCGAGGGCCCGTGCAACGCCCAGCGGATGGAGCGGCGGCGGGCCGCGCACGAGGACGGCGCGTGGGTGCGCGAGGCGGCCACGGCGTACGCGGCGAAGCGCCGCGCCGAGAGCGGCACGGGCGCCGCGTGTGCCGAGAGCGGCACGCGTACGGACGCCGGACAGCACGCGGAACAGGAGAACGGAAAGTGACCGAGTCCAAGGCCGGCTGGCCGCTCTACGAGGTGTTCGTGCGCCCCCGGCGCGGCCTGAACCACGTGCACGTCGGCTCGCTGCACGCGTCCGACGACCGGATGGCCCTGCTCGCCGCCCGCGACCTCTACACCCGCCGCAACGAGGGCGTCAGCCTCTGGGTGGTCCGCTCCGACGCGATCACCGCCTCCACCCCGGACGAGCGCGACCCCTTCTTCGCGCCCAGCGGCGACAAGGTCTACCGCCACCCGACCTTCTACGACATCCCCGAGGATGTCCCGCACATCTGACCGGGAGCAGCCGAACCATGACCGACGACCACGTGTACCTGAGCCTCGCCGAGGCGTCCCCCGAGCCCGAGGGCGAGGGCCGCTGGGCGTACGGGACGGGCTTCGCCGACCCGCTGCTCGGCGTGGACACCGCCGTGCCGCCCGGTCTGGACGGCGCCGACCTCGCGGCCTACTGCCTGATGCTGGGCGACGACGCGCTCGTCCTCGCCCAGCGGCTGATCGAGTGGTGCACCCGCGCGCCGGAGCTGGAGGAGGAGGTCGCGCTCGCCAACCTGGGCCTCGACCTGCTCGGCCAGGCCCGCCAGCTGCTCACCCGGGCCGGGCAGGCGGACGGCTCCGGGCGCACCGAGGACGACCTGGCGTACTGGCGCGAGGACCACGAGTTCCGCAATGTGCGCCTGGTCGAGGCCCCGAACGGGGACTTCGCGTACTCGATCGCCCGCCTGCTGCTGTTCGCCACGGCCCGCGGCGCGCTCTACGAGGGGCTGGCCGGCCATGCCGATCCGGTGCTGGCGGCGGTCGCGGCGCGCGGGGTGAAGGAGTTGGCGTACCACCGCGAGTACGCCACGGCGTGGACGCTGCGGCTGGGCGACGGCACGCCGTACTCGGCGGCGCGGATGCAGGCCGGGCTGGACGCGGTGTGGCCGCTGGTGGAGGAGTTGTTCACCGCGCACCCCGTGGAGCTGCGGGTCGGGGTGGACCCGGCGGTGCTGCGCGAGCCGGTGCTGCGCTCGGTGGCGGCGGTGTGCGCGGAGGCCGGGCTGACGGTGCCGGACGTGCCGGGGCTGGCGGCCGTCGGTGGCCGGGCCGGGCGCGACGGGGTGCACACCGAGGCGCTGGGCCCGCTGCTGGCCGAGCTGCAGGTGCTGGCCCGCGCGCACCCGGGCGCGACGTGGTGACGGCCGTGGCCGGGACACGCGCGTCGGGAGGGGCGGCCTGGGCGGTGGCGGCGGCCGTGCCGGACCCGGAGCTGCCGATGCTGACCCTGGCCGACCTGGGCGTGCTGGCCGGGGTCGAGGAGGACGGCGCCACGGTGACCGCGTGGCTCACCCCGACGTACTCGGGCTGCCCCGCCGTCGCCGAGATGGCCGCCGATGTGGACCGGCGGCTGCGCGCGGCCGGGTTCGCGGACGTCCGGGTGCGGCTGCGGCTGGACCCGCCCTGGTCGACCGACCTGATCACCGCCGAGGGGCGGCGCAAGCTGGCCGAGGCCGGTATCGCCCCGCCCAGGCCCGGGGTGCTCCCGGGCGGCGGTACCGCCGGCGGGAGCACCCCGGTGGCCCTCGGGCGGACCCGGCTCGCCTCGGACGGGAAGGCCACAGGGACCGCCGCCGGGGTAGCTGCCGGGGCCGCCGCCGGGACCGCCGCCGTGGTGCCCGTCGCCTGCCCGCTCTGCGGCGGCACCGACACCGAGGAGCTGTCCCGCTTCGGCTCGACCGCCTGCAAGGCGCTGTGGCGCTGCCGGGAGTGCCGCGAGCCCTTCGAACGCGTCAAGGAGATCTGAATGGCCGCCGCCTCGTCCGCCTCGTCCGCCGCTTCCCCCGCCGTCCCGCCGGCCCCGGCCCCGACGCCGGCGCCGGCCACCGCCACCGCCCCCGCCACCGCACCGAGCCCGCCCGCCGTGCGCCCCGCCCGTCGGCCGGTCTTCCACGCGCTCCGGATCGCCGGGCTGGAGCGGCTCTGCGAGGACGCCGTCGCGGTGACCTTCGCCGTGCCGGACGGGCTCGCGGAGGCGTTCGCGTTCCGGCCGGGGCAGACGCTGACCCTGCGCCGGGTGGTGGACGGTGTCGACGAGCGCCGCTCGTACTCGATCTGCGCCCCCGTCGGCGGTCCGCTGCGCATCGCCGTGCGCGAGGTGCCGGGCGGGCTGTTCTCCCGCTGGCTGGTGCGCGACGCCCGGCCGGGGGAGGAGGTGGAGGTGCTGACGCCGTCCGGCCTGTTCACCCCGGACCTCGCCGAGCCCGCCGACCACGTGCTGCTGGCGGCCGGCTCCGGCATCACGCCGATGGTGTCGATCGCGGCCTCCGTACTGGCCGCCGACCGCACCTCCACGGTGACCCTGCTCTACGGCAACCGGCGCAGCGACACCGTGATGTTCGCCGACGAGCTGGCCGACCTGAAGGACCGCTACCTGGGCCGCTTCCAGCTGGTCCACGTGCTCTCCCGGGAGACCCGGGACGCCGAACTGCTCAGCGGCCGGCTGGACCCGGAGCGGGTCGCGGTGCTGCTGGCGGCGCTGGTGGACGCGGCGGCGGTCGGCCACTGGTGGCTCTGCGGGCCGTTCGGCATGGTCGCCGGGGCCAAGGAACTGCTGGCCTCGCTGGGCGTCCCGGCGGAGCGGGTGCACCAGGAGCTGTTCCACGCCGAGGACGAGCCGGTCGCCGAGCGCCCGGAGGACGCCCCGGGCGGTGCGGCGGACGGCGTCGACGGCGCCGCGCGCAGCGAGGTCACCGTCGTCCTGGACGGGCGGGGCAGCACGCTCGCCCTGCCGCGCGACCGGTCGATCCTGGACGGCGCCCAGCGCTCCCGCCCGGACCTGCCGTTCGCCTGCAAGGGCGGGGTGTGCGGCACCTGCCGCGCCCTGGTGACGGAGGGGGAGGTGACGATGCGCCGCAACTTCGCCCTGGAGGAGAAGGAGCTGGCGGCCGGCTACGTCCTCACCTGCCAGGCCCGCCCGGTCACGGACAAGGTGACCGTCGACTACGACCGCTGACCGGCGTGGCCGGTCGGGGCCGCCGGTTCGGGCCGCCGGTCCGGACTTCGGAGCCGGGCCGCCGCCGCGGCTACGCCGGTGCCCCGACGCCGTCCGGAGCCGGGGCGCCGAGCAGCCGGACGAGGTCGTTGACCGCCGCCCGGCCGGCCCGGTTGGCGCCGACGGTGCTGGCGGACGGGCCGTAGCCGACCAGGTGGACCCGCGCGTCGGCGGTGGCGCGGGTGCCGGTGAGGGCGATGCCGCCGCCGGGGGCACGCAGGCCGAGCGGCGCGAGGTGCCCGACCTCGGGGCGGAACCCGGTGGCCCAGACGATCGCGTCGACGGCCAGCTCCTCGTCGCCCCAGGCGACCCCGTGCTCGGTGAGGCGGTCGAACATCGGGCGGCGGTGCAGCGCGCCCAGCTCCTCGGCCCGGCGGTAGGCGACCGAGGGGCCGAGCCCGGTGACGCTCACCACGCTGCGCACCGGCAGCCCCTGGCGGACCCGCTCCTCGACCTTGGCGACCACCGCGCGCCCGTACTCGGGGGTGAACGGGCGGTCGTGGTGGACGGGCGGGGTGCGGGTGACCCAGACGGTCTCGCCGACCGCCGCGACCTCCGACAGCACCTGCACCGCCGAGGCCCCGCCGCCGACCACCAGCACCCGCTTGCCGGCGAACTCCTGCGGGCCCCGGTAGGCGGCGTAGTGCAGCTGGCGCCCGGCGAAGCGGCCGGGGTAGTGGGGGAGGAAGGGCCTGGTCCAGGTGCCGGTGGCGTTGATCAGCGCCCGGGTGGACCAGGTGCCGGAGTCGGTCTCGACCAGCAGCCGGGCGTCCGGCCGGGCGGACTCGGAGCGCACCGCCAGCACCGTGACGGGGCGTACGACGGGGAGCGCGTGCTTCGCCTCGTACGCCGCGAAGTACCCCGGGACGACCTCGCGCGCGGGCGCGTTCGGGTCGGGCTCGGGGAGTTCGAAGTCGGGCAGGTCGTGGAAGCCGTGCACGGTGGCCATCCGCAGGGACGGCGAGCGGTGGGCCCAGGCGCCGCCGGGGGCGCGGTCGGCGTCGAGGACGGCGAACCCGCCGTCGGTGTCCGCGCGGTGCGGCGCGAAGCCGCGGCGGCGCAGGTGGTAGGCGGCGGACAGGCCCGCCTGGCCCGCGCCGATCACCAGGACGTCCACCCGGCGTCCCGCGTCGCCCGGCGCGGTGGTGCCGCGGGTCGCCGCGCCGTCGGTCGTTGCACCGTAAACAGTCACGCCGGTGAAACATTCGCCGGGCGGGCGGTGTTCCCGCGGACGTCTGCGGGAACACCGCCCGCCCGGCCCGCTGTCAGGCCGTGGCCGGGGAGATCACCACCGCCGTGCCGTAGGCGCAGACCTCCGTGCCGACGTCCGCCGCCTCCGTGACGTCGAACCGGAACATCAGCACCGCGTTCCCGCCGCGCGCCTTGGTCTGCTCGACCAGCCGCTCCATCGCCTCGTTCCGGCTCTCCACCAGGGTCTTCGTCAGGCCGCGCAGCTCACCGCCGACCAGCGACTTCAGCGAGGCGCCGATCTGGCTGCCGATGTGCCGGCTGCGCACGGTCAGGCCGAAGACCTCGCCGATCACGTGGTCGACCCGGTAGCCGGGGATGTCATTGGTGGTCACTACCAGCACCTGGGCGTCGGGGCGCTGCCCGCCGCCGTACTCGTCGATGTTTGCCATGGGGCCCATCCTGCCGGGAATTCGGACGCCGTCGAACAGTGGCACGCGGGGCGTGCGCGGGAACGCGCGGGGCGGTAACGGCGAGAACGCGTAGGGTAGCCGGAACAGACCGGTGATCGGAGGGCCGAAAAGCCGTACCGTAGCCCCATGGGCGAGCGAAGCGATCATCCACAGGGGCCGGGCGCGGCGGAGGACTCCGGCGCGCAGGAGATCGAGGCGACGGTGGTGCTGGGCCTGCGGATCACGAACTGGCCGGCGCTGCGCGCCGCGGCCGTCGCGGCCGTCGAGGAACTGGACTTCGAGGGCATCGATCCGGCCGGGCAGCGCCGCGAGCTGCTGCGCGAGGTGGCCGAGGACGCCAACGCGGCGCTCGGCGCGCTGCTCCACCCGGACCGGCTGGTGGCGGCGATCCCGGGGGTCGAGGCGGTCGGCGGGACGCTGGAGATCAGCGTCAGCGAGGACTTCGCGCCCGACTTCGCCGAGCTGTTCCCGCTGGACGGCGACGAGGAGGAGGGCGGCGGCGCGGCCGGCGACTGGACGCTCACCCCGCGCACCGCCTGCCTGCTGCACGCCCAGCTGCTCGGGCTGGCCGACGCCGCCTACGACGACCTCGACGAGCACGAGGACGAGCCGGTCACCGACGGCGAGGAGGCCGACTGGACGGTGTTCGGGCGGCTGCCGCAGCGCACCTGGCGGCTGCACCGGGGCTGGCGCCGCGCCATGGCCCGCACCTTCGACGACCTCGCCGACGACCTCGCGCTCGGCGAGTGGCCGCTGCCGCGCTGCCTGGCGGAGGAGATCGCGCTGCGGATGGCGCTGGTCGACGCCCGGGCGCTGCTCGGCGCGCAGCCCGAGTCGGTCGCCGACATGATGGGCGACCTGCCGGCGGACCTGTACGACTACGACTGGGACGGCTGCCACGACGAACTGTTCGGCGTCTACGGGCCGGACGACGGCGATCCGGAGCTGACCGCGGAGCAGCGTGCCGAGCTGCTGCTGACGGCCACCCACCCGGAGGGCTGGTTCCTGCCCTACGAGGACGCGGAGGAGCGGGACGCGCAGCGCGGCTACCGCCGCTGAGCGGCCGAGGCCGGTACCGCGGTGATCACGGCGGTGCGGGGGCTGGCATGCTGGACGGGTGACTTCTCCGTTCGACGCCCCCGCTCCCGACCCGACGCCCGAGGACCGCGACGCCCGGCCGCAGTACGTGCTGCCGCTGGTGGTGCGGCTGGAGCGGGCGACACCGCCCGGGCGGACCGACGCGCTGGAGACCTCGGCGCGCGCGGTGCTGACCCTGCTCGCCGACCCGCGGGTCGCCGAGGCGGAGGGGGAGTGGGCGGAGCGGGTCGCGGCCTGGGAGGACGCGCGCATCCGCAAGGTGGTCCGGCGGGCGCGCGGCGGCGAGTGGCGCCGGGCAGGCGAGCTGCCCGGGATCACGGTGGCCGGCCGGGAGGCGGAGGTGCGGGTGTTCCCGCCGGTCCCGCTGGACGGCTGGCCGAAGGAGCTCGCCAAGCTCCAGGTGTCGGGCACCGATCTGGAGGAGGGCGGTCCCCTCGACGCCCCGGCGCCGGGCGTGCCGGTGCTCTGGCTGAATCCGGAACTGGAGATGAGCGCGGGCAAGACCATGGCGCAGACCGGCCACGCCGCCCAGCTCGCCTGGTGGCGGCTGGACGAGGCGCACCGCAAGGACTGGGCGGAGAGCGGCTTCGCGCTCGCCGTCCGCACGGCGACGCCGCAGGCGTGGGCGGACCTGGTGGCGAGCGGACTGCCGCTGGTGCAGGACGCGGGCTTCACCGAGATCGCCCCGGGAAGCTGCACGGTGGTGGCGGACCATCCGGCCCTGCGGGGGCTGACGGGTGACAGCTGACAGCTGACAGATTTCAAAATCTGTTATCTGTTATCTGTTATCTGTCAGCTGTCATTTGTCAGCCGTCACCGGCGGAGCGCGATGCGCTCGGTGTGGCAGGCGAGGTCGGTGAGCTTGCGGGTCCAGCCCGTGCCGTTCTGCCGGGAACGGGTTCGGGCCGTCTCATGGGGAAGGGTGAGGGAGGCGAAGCCGCTCTCCACCATGCGCAGCCGTGTGTGGTCGCCCGGTTCGGTGGCCAGGGTGAAGGTGACCAGGGTGGAGTTGCCCCCGGTCGGCTCCTCGCCCGCGGCGCCCTGCGACCAGCGGAAGGCGAAGACGCTCGGCGGGTCCACCCGCTCGATCAGTGCCGGCAGCGCCCCGTGGACGCCGTGGTCCAGGAGCATCCGGCCTCCGGGGCGCAGGTCGATGTGCGCGGGAGCGCCCGTGCCGAACCAGATGCCCAGGAACTCCGCCTGGGTGAGCACCTCCCAGACCCGCTCGCGCGGTGCCGCGATGGTGATCTCCCGCTCGATGCTGTCGGCGACCATGTCGTGAACCTCCTCGATCCGTTGCAAGAGGGTTGCACGTTCCGCCCGCCATGTGCAACTCGCGGGTTGCACATGGAAGGCGGCCGGGAACGGCGTGAGGAGGCGTCGGATCGCCGGCGGCGCAGTGAGCCTCAGGCCGGGTAGGCGTGCGTCTGGGCGGCCTTGACGGCGGCCCAGACCGTCGAGCCGGGCGCGAGCCGGAGCTCCGCGGCCGCCGCCGGCGTCAGGTCGGCGGCCATCGGGACGGCGCCCGCCAGGTCGGCCCGCACCTGGTCGCCGTGCAGGTCCAGGCCCGCCACCGTCAGCTCCCAGACGTTGCGCGCGCTGCCCTGCGGCCGCGTCCGGTGCAGGGTCACGGCGGACGGCGCGAAGGCGACGAAGGCCGGCCCGGACAGCTCCTCGTCCGTCGTCAGCACGGCGCCCTGCGGCAGGGTCACCCGGTGCCCGTCCGCCGTGCCCCGGTACAGGTTGAGCCCGACCATTCGCGCGATGTAGTCGGTGCGCGGGCGGCGCGCGATCTCCGCCGGGGCGCCGGACTGCACCTCGCGCCCGTCCTCGATCACCACCAGCCGGTCGGCCAGCACCATCGCGTCCAGCGGATCGTGCGTCACCAGCACCGCGACCGCCTCGAACTCGGTGAGGTGGCGGCGCAGTTGCGCCCGGACGTCGAGCCTGGTCCGCGCGTCCAGGGCGGCCAGCGGCTCGTCCAGGAGCAGCAGCCGGGGCCGGACGGCCAGCGCCCTGGCCAGCGCCACCCGCTGCGCCTGGCCGCCGGAGAGCCGGCCCGGCCGGGCGCCCGCGTGCTCGGCCAGGCCCATCCGCTCCAGCCAGCCGGCCGCCTCGGCGCGCGCCTCGCGCTTGGAGCGGCCCCGGCAGCGCGGGCCGAACGCCACGTTGTCCAGCGCGCTCAGGTGGGGGAAGAGCAGGTAGTCCTGGAAGACCACGCCGACCGGGCGCTCCTCGGCGGGGGTGTGCAGCCGCCGGGCCGGGTCCTCCAGGACGCGGCCGTCCAGCCGCAGGTGGCCGTCGCCGAGCGGCAGCAGGCCGGCCAGCGCGCGCAGGGCGGTGGACTTGCCGGCGCCGTTGGGGCCGAGCAGCGCGACCACCTCGCCGGGGGCTGCGGTGAGCGCGAGGTCCAGGGTGAACGCGGCGCGCTCGACCCGCAGTCGGGCGTCCAGGCCGGAGGCGGCGGGAGCGGCGGCGGGCCCGGTGGGCGGTGCACTGGGGGGAGTCATCGGCAGGGGCTTCCGGAGACGGGGCCCGGGCGGGCCGGCGGGAGGACGGCGCGCGTCACGGTGTGGACATCCAGCGCTCGCGCAGCCCGGCCAGGACCGCGATCGACACCAGCAGCAGCACCAGCGACAGCGCGATCGCCGCCTGCGGGTCCGACTCCATCGCGAGGTAGACGGCGAGCGGCATGGTCTGGGTGCGGCCGGGGAAGTTGCCCGCGAAGGTGATCGTCGCGCCGAACTCGCCGAGCGCCCGCGCCCACGCCAGCACCGCGCCGGCCCCGATCCCCGGGGCGATCAGCGGCAGCGTGACCCGGCGGAAGGCGGTCAAGCGCGAGGCGCCCAGCGTCGCGGCGGCCTCCTCGTAGCGCGGGTCGGCGGCGCGCAGCGCGCCCTCGACGCTGATCACCAGGAACGGCATCGCGACGAACGCCTCCGCGATCACCACACCCGTGGTGGTGAACGGCAGGGTCAGGCCGAACGCCGAGTCCAGCCAGGAGCCGACGATGCCGCGCCGGCCCAGCACCAGCAGCAGCGCCACGCCGCCGACCACCGGCGGCAGCACCAGCGGCAGCGTCACCAGGGCCCGGACCAGCCGCCGGCCCGGCAGCTCGGTCCGGGCCAGCAGCCAGGCCAGCGGCACCCCCAGCACCAGCGACACGCCGGTGGCCGCCGTCGCGCAGACGAGCGACAGGCGCAGCGCCTCCCACACCTGCGGGCTGGTGAGCTGGTCCGACAGCGCGCTCCACGGGGCCCGGACCAGCAGCCCGACCAGCGGGAGGACGAGGAACGCCAGCCCGAGCAGCGCCGGGAGCAGCAGGGTGACCGGCACCCGGTGCGCCCGGCGCCGGCCGCGGCGGCGCGGCGGGCCGTCGGGGCCCTTCGGCGCGCCGCCGCCGGCGGGGTGGCCGGGGCGGCGGCCGGTGCGGCGGATCACGGGGCCTGGAAGCCCGCCGCGGTCAGCACCTGCTGCGCCTCGGGCGACTGGATGTAGGCGACGAAGGCGGCGGCGCCGTCCTTGTTCGGCGCCTTGGCCAGCGCGGCGATCGGGTAGTCGTTGACGGCCTGGGCGGCCTCGGGGAAGTCCACGCCGTCGATCTTCCCGGCATCGGCCCGCACATCGGTGCGGTACACGAGGGAGGCGTCGACCTCGCCCAGTTCGACCTTGGTCAGCGCGCCCTTGACGTCCTGCTCCAGGGTGACCGGGGTGAGGGTGACGTTCGCGGCCTTGAGGGCGGTCAGCGCGGCGGCGCCGCAGGGCACCTCCTTGGCGCAGAGCGCGACCTTCACCCCGGGGGCGGCCAGGTCGGCGAGGCCGGCGAGGTGCTTGGGGTTGCCCTTGGGGACGGCGATGGCGAGCGTGTTGCGCACGAAGGTCTTCGGCTCGCCCGCGGCGCCGCCCGCGTCGGCGACGGTCTTCATGGTGGCCGGGCTGGCGGCGGCGAAGACGTCGGCGGGGGCACCGGCGTTGATGCTGGTGGCGAGGGCGGAGCTGCCGCCGAAGTTGAAGGCGACCTTGGCGCCGGGGTTGGCGGCCTCGAACTTCTTGCCGAGGTCGGTGAAGGTCTCCTTGAGCGAGGCCGCCGCGAACACGGTGATCGAACCTGAGGCCTTCGGGGCGCCGGCGGAGGCGCCCGCCGCGGCCGGGGCGGTGGCCGAGCCCGTGGCCGAGCCGTTCTTGGCGTCGGAGCCGCCGTCGCTGCCGCAGGCGGTGGCGCCGAGCGCGAGGACGAGGGCCGCGGCGCCGGCGGCGGTGAGTCTGCGGATGGTCATTCCTTGGCTTCCCCTCCTGGTCGCGCCGGAAGGGCGCGGGCCATGGCCGCAGCTGCGGCCTTTATGCCGATCATAGTGCCGCATATGCGGGCCGATCCTCGCCTGTCCCCTCGCACCAGCGAGGGGCCGCCCCGGCGGCGTCCCGGCCGTCGGAAGGCGCGAGGACACCGCGCGTCCGCCGAGAACCCTTCGCGCGCGGACGTGCCGGGACGGGAGGGTGGCCCCCTCGGTCCGCGCGCACGCCGGCCGACAAGCATGGGGGAGGAGTACGCCGGTGTCCACGCCGCGGGTCACCGCCGAGCGGCTGACCGTCCTGGAGCACCCGAACGCCCTCGAACTCGCGGACTCCGGGCGCGAACTGCACATACGCGAGGGCGTGGTGGTCCGGCCGGTGGCCGAGCGCCACAGCCCGGTGGTGGGCGGGCGCGCCATCGCCAAGGCGGTCGGGGACGCCCACCTCATCCGCAAGGGCGGTACGGAGTACGAGTAGGGGGGCGTGAACGATTCGGCGGGCGCCGTCCGGCGCCCGCCGGGCCTCCCCGTGCGCTCCTTCTGCTCTGATTACCACTCAGTTACGTTGGGTCGGTACGAGGAGCACGACCGAGGAGGGGACATGACACAGACCGCCGCTGCCGCCACGGCTGCCGCCGCCGCCACGAAGCGGATACCGGGACCGCTGGGACTTCCCCTGGTGGGTTCGCTGTTCGACCTGACGCGGCGCCCGCTGCGGACGTACCTCGACGCCCGCCGCGACTACGGCGACGTCGTCCGTTTCGCGGCCGGCCCGCCCGGGCTGCGCGCGGAGTTCTACGCCGTGTTCTCCCCGGAGGGCGCGCACCAGGTGCTCGGCAGCCAGGCCGCCAACTTCCGCAAGGACAACAGCTTCTACGACGAACTGCGGACCAGCCTCGGCAACGGCCTGCTCACCAGCCAGGACGGCGACTACCAGCGCCAGCGCCGGCTGATCCAGCCGCTGTTCACCCGCCGCCGGGTGGACGGCTACGCGCGGGCCGTCGGGCTGGAGTGCCGGGTGCTCGCCGACCGCTGGCGGGCGGTGCCCGGCGGCGTGGTCGACGTGGCCGAGGAGATGTCGCGCTTCGCGCTGCGCACGGTGTCCCGGATCCTGTTCGGGGCGGACGTGGAGGCGGCAGTGGAGGTGGTGCACCGCAGCTTCCCGGTGATAGGCGAATTCGTCCTCGAACGCGGGTTCGCTCCGGTCCGGCTGCCCCGCTCCTGGCCGACCCCGTCCAACCGGCGCGGCGCCGAGGCGCGCGGCGACCTGTACGCGGTGTGCGACCGGATCATCGCCGAGCGGGCCCGGCGGGCGGAACGGTCCGGCACGGCGGGCGTCGGCGCCGTGGACGGGCTGGAGGGGCTGGACGGGCCGGGCGGGCCGGGCGGGCTTGACGGGCCGGACGGTTCGGACGACCTGCTGGAGCTGCTGACCCGGGCCCGCGGCGAGGACGGCGAGCGGCTCGACCCGGACGAACTGCGCGACCAGGTGCTGATCTTCCTGCTCGCCGGCCACGAGACCACCGCGACCTCGCTGGCCTTCGCGCTGTTCCTGCTGGCCAAGCACCCCGAGCAGCGCCGCCTGGCCCGGGCGGAGGCGGACGCGGTGCTCGCCGGGCGCGAGCCCGGGGCCGCCGACCTGGAGGCGCTGCCGTACCTGACCCGGGTGCTGAAGGAGGCCATGCGGCTCTACCCGGCCGCCTCGCAGATGGGGCGCCGCTCGGTGGAGGAGTCGGTGGTCGACGGGCACGTCATCCCGGCCGGTGCCCAGGTGATCCTGGCGCCCTGGGTGACCCACCGGCACCCCGGCCACTGGGAGGAGCCCGACCGCTTCGACCCGGACCGCTTCCTGCCCGAGCGCGAGAAGGAGCGGCACCGGTACGCCTGGTACCCGTTCGGGGGCGGGCCGCGGGCCTGCATCGGGCAGCACTTCTCGATGCTGGAGTCGGTGCTGGCGCTGGGCTCGCTGCTGCGGGAGTTCGACCTGGAGGCGATCGACCGCGGGGTGCGGCTCAGCCAGGGCATCACGCTCCAGGTGAAGAGCCCGATGCGGGTCCGGCTGACGCCGCGCGAATGATTGGATCGGCGGGCGGGGAATTCCGGAAGGGTGGCGCGGAATGCCGCACCGCCCTTCCCGAATTCCCCCGTTCCCGGCTCTTCGGGGGCGATGACGCATTACCGGGAGCCGCAGCGGGCAGGAGGACGGCGAACCATGACGCGAGGCGCGTCGTGGGTGTTCCGGTCGGTGGTGGCCAACCGGGCTTCGGGGTGCCGAATTCCGAGGGGGCGGCATGGGGAGCGCGCCGGGTTGTCGGGGCGAAGGGGGGCCGGACGGCCGTTCCGGCGCCGAATCGGCGGAATTCGACCGGGTGTTCACGGAAATGCTGCCCAGGCTGCACCGGGCTGCCGTCCGCCTGGTCGGAAATCCGTTCGGTGCGGGGGATGTCGTCCACGAGGCGTATGTGCGCATCGCCCGGCGGCCCGCCCGCTTTCTCGGCCATCCGCGGCCTTATGCCTACGCGTTCACCGTGATGGTCAACGTCGTGCGCGACGAGTGGCGCCGTGACCGTCGCCGGCTGGTGCCGTTCGAGGCGCTGGAGGACGCCGAGGTGCTCGGCGCGGAGGCCGGCGGGCAGGCCGAGCTGCAGGCGCACTGGGAGGTCGTCCGGCTGCTGGGCTGTCTGACGGCCAAGCAGGCCCGCGCCGTCCTGCTGGTCGACCTCGACGGGTACGGCCTGGAGGAGGCCGCGGCCCTGCTCGGCGTGCACCGCTCCACCCTGGCCCTCACCCGGCGGCGGGCGCTGGACCGGCTGCGGACCGTCCTCGAACGGGAGCGCGAGACGGCCGACGGGGCCGGGCCCGGGCCGGGTTCGGGGCCGGTTCCGGCGCGCCGGACTGACGGTCTGTCAGGTCGGACCCGGGTCCCGCCCGTACGCTGAAAATCGTGATCACGCATGAGGAGCACCGGCTCCGCTCGCTGGCGGATGAGGGCCGTTGGATCGAACTGTTGGGCGCCTACCGCCAGGCCCGCGCCGCCGCCGTCGCGTTCGACCCGGGGGAGGGCGGTCCTGCGCGAGGCCCTGCGCGAGGTTGGGTGGGCGGCCCTGCGGGAGGCCCTGCGGGAGGCCCTGCGGGCGGCTTGGCGGGCGGTGCCGTGCAGGGCCGGGCCGCCACCGCGACCGCCCCGCTCGGCCACCTGATCGCGTACGCCGCGCCGCCCGAGGTGGCCGCCCGGCTGTTCGACCCGGACGGCGGCCCCGGCACCGCCGCCGCCGTCACCGACCACGACGCGGGCCCGCTCTGGGAGGTGCTGGCGACCCGGCACTCCTGGCGGCGGCTCGCCCCGCTGCTCGGCCCGCCCCCGGTGCGGCGGCTGGTCGCGCAGACCCGGGTGCTGCTCGGCGAGGACCTCTCCCGGGACGCCGAGCCGGACCGGGAGGGCGTCCCGCTGCTGCTGGAGCCGTGGGAGGCGGCGGGCCGGGGCGAGGGCGCGCCGGTGCGGGAGTACCTGCGCGACGGCGGGGCGCGCAGCGCGCTGCTGACGCTGCCGGCCGACCGGGAGGGCCTGGCCCCGGTGGAGCTGCCCGAACCCGGCGCCCGGCTGCCCGGGCAGCCGGCCACCCGGGCGCTCGCCGAGCTGGCCGGGTGGGCGCGGGCCGTCTGCGTGCGGGGAACGGCGCCGCAGGCCGCCGCGCAGCTCGCGCCCGGGCGGGCGGTCACCGGCGGGTACCTGCCGTTCGCGCTCGCCTGGCCGGCGCTGGTGCAGGCGGGCGTCGCGGACCGGGCGCACGGCGCGGCGCACGGGCGGCTGGCGCTGTGGCGGGTGCTGGCGGCGATGAGCGGGGCCGGGGCGGCGGGGTGTGCGGACCGGGGGGAGGTGGGCGCGCTGGTCGCGCGGATGCGCTGCTTCACCTGGGAGGACCCGGCGGACCGGCTGCGGCACCTGCACCTCGCGCTGGAGGACCCGGCGACCGGCCTGAGCTGGGCGGTCAGCGGGTCCGAGGAGGTCTGAGGAGGTCTGAGGAGGTCTGAGGGCAGGGGGAGCGGGGAACGCGGAACCCCCGGTCCGGCGCCGTTTCCGGGGGGTTGGGCGGGGCGCCGGACCGGGGGAGTCAGGGGGTGGAGCGGCCGGGGTGGCCGGGGTGGCCGGGGTCGCTCAGGCGGCCACCGGTACCGGGCCCGGGGCGGCGGGCGCGGAATCGGAATCGGGCGCATCCGGGGACGCGGACCCGGTGGCCGGGGCGCGGTGGGTGTCGGTGTCCAGCAGCGTCCGCTCGTCGAACGGCACCGCGCCCGCCAGCACCTGCCGGGCCCGCTCGCGGTCCAGCTCCCCGGTCCACTGCCCGATCAGCACCGTCGCGACGGCGTTGCCCGCGAAGTTGGTCATCGCCCGGGCCTCGGAGATGAACCGGTCGATGCCGACGATCAGCCCGACCCCGTCCACCAGCGCCGGCTTGTGCGACTGCAGTCCGCCGGCCAGGGTGGCCAGTCCGGCGCCGGTGACCCCGGCCGCGCCCTTGCTGGCGATCACCATGAAGGCCAGCAGCGACAGCTGCTCGCCCACCGACATCGGCTTGTCCAGCGCCTCGGAGATGAAGATCGAGGCCATCGTCAGGTAGATCGCGGTCCCGTCGAGGTTGAAGCTGTAGCCGGTCGGGACGGTGATGCCGACCACCGGGCGGCTGACGCCCAGGTGCTCCATCTTGGCGATCAGCCGGGGCAGCGCGCTCTCCGAGGAGGAGGTCGAGAGGATCAGCAGGAACTCGCGGCCCAGGTAGCGCAGCAGGCTGAAGATGTTGACGCCCGTGACCAGGCGCAGCAGCGTGCCGAGCACCACGACCACGAACAGCGCGCAGGTCAGGTAGAAGCCGACCATGATGACGGCGAGGCTCTTCAGCGCGGCGGTGCCGGTGGCGCCGACGACCGCCGCCATCGCCCCGAACGCGCCGACCGGCGCCACCCACATGATCATCGCCATCACCCGGAAGACCAGCCGCTGCACGTGCTCGACGCCGCGCAGCACGGGCGCGCCGGCCGGGCCCATCGCCTGCAGGGCGAAGCCGACCAGCAGCGCGACCAGCAGGGTCTGCAGCACCTTGCCCTCGGTGAGGGCGGAGAGCAGGGAGGTCGGGATCATGCCGAGCAGGAAGTCGGCGGTGGACTGCGCGCCGCCGGCGGCGGCCTGGGCGTGGCCGGACTTGGCGAGCGCGGCCGTCAGGTGGAGGCCGCCGCCGGGCTCCAGCAGGTTGCCGACCAGCAGGCCGATCGCGAGGGCGACGGTCGACATGGCGAGGAAGTAGCCGAGCGCCAGGCCGCCGACCCGGCCGACCTTGGCGGCCTTGGTCACCGAGCCGATGCCGAGCACGATGGTGCAGAAGATGACCGGGCTGATCATCATCTTGATGAGGTTGACGAAGCCCGTGCCGATCGGCTTCAGCTCCACCGCGAAGCCCGGCGCGGCCAGGCCCACCACCACGCCCGCGACGACCGCCGCGATCACGGCGAGGTAGAGGTAGTGGGTGCGGTCCTTCGGGGCCTTCGCCGCGCCGCCCGCGCCGGGGGCCGCTCCCGCGCCGGGGGTCGCTCCGGCGTCCGGCGCTGCTCCGGCTCTCGGCCCTGCTCCTGGTCCGGTGATCGACATCTGCGGCTCCTTCGCCACTGCTGGGCCCGGCGCGCGAGCGCCCGCGTGCCCGGCGTGCTGCTGCGCCGGTGCGTGCGTGGGGGTGCTCGTGAGGGTGCGCGACCGTGCGGTCCTGGCGGCCCCGGGTGGTGGGCCGCTCCGACTATGCGGGCGGGCGTGACGCGGGTCACGTTTGCGTTCATAGAGTTCACGCGGACGCCGGGACACCGCGGGCGCACCGGGCCGCCGCGGCCGTGGTGCACACTGACAGGCATGTCCGCGCGAACCCTCCCCCCGCCGCGCCGGCTGGTGCGCAGCCTGGCCGGACAGCTCTTCGTCGTCCAGGTGGTCATCGTCGCCGCGGTGGTGGCCGGCGGGGCGGTGCTCGCGTACCTGTTCACCGCCGACCGCACCGAGGACGCCGCCCGCCGCCAGGTCACCGCCGTCGCCCGCTCCGTCGCCGACTCCCCGGCCGTCCTCGCCGCCGTCACCGCGCCCGACCCGACGGCCGTGCTCCAGCCGTACGCCGAGCGGGTGCGGGTCGACACCGGGGTCTCCTTCGTCACCGTGATGGACACCGAAGGCGTCCGCTGGACCCACCCGCTGCCCGAGCAGATCGGGCGCACCTTCCTCGGCCACATCGACTGGGCGCTCGACGGGCGGACCCGCAGCGAGACGTACACCGGCACGCTCGGCCCGTCGGTGCGGGTGGTCACCCCGGTGCTGGACGAGCGGAACCGGGTGGTCGCCCTGGTCAGCGCGGGCATCACCGTGCAGTCCATCTCCGCCCGGCTGCGCGGCCCGCTGCTGGCCCTGGCCGGCGTCGCGGCGGGCGCGCTGGTCGTCGGCGGGATCGGCACCTACCTCGCCAACTCCCGGCTGCGGCGCCACACCCACGGCATGGGGCCGGCCGAGCTCAGCCACCTCTACGAGTACCACCAGGCCACCCTGCACGCCGTGCGGGAGGGGCTGGTGCTGCTCGACCGCGACCGCCGGGTGGTGCTCTGCAACGACGCCGCGCGTGAACTCCTCGGCCTCGCCGGGCCGGTGGAGGGGCGGCCGGTCGCGGAGCTGGGCCTGCCGGTGGCGCTGGTGGCCGCCGTCTCGGGGGCGGAGCCGGTCCGCGACGAGGTGCACCTGACGGCCGAGCGGGTGGTCGTGCTCAACACCTCGACCATCGGCACCGGGCTCGGCCGGGTCCTCACCCTTCGCGACCACACCGAACTACAGGCGCTGAGCGGCGAGTTGGACTCGGTGCGCGACTTCACCGAGGCACTCGGCGCGCAGGCGCACGAGGCGGCGAACCGGCTGCACGCCGTCGTCTCGCTGATCGAACTCGGCCGCCACCGCGAGGCGGTGGAGTTCGCCACCGCCGAACTCGCCCTGGCCCAGCGGCTCACCGACCGGGTGGTGGCCGCCGTCGGCGAACCCGTGCTGGCCGCCCTGCTGCTCGGCAAGGCCGCCCAGGCGGCCGAACGGGGCGTGGAGCTGACGCTCACCCCCGACAGCTCCATCGACGACGGGGTGCTGCCGCCCCACCTGAGCGCGCGCGACCTCATCACCGTCCTCGGCAACCTGATCGACAACGCCGTGGACGCCGCCATCGCGGGCGTGGCCGAGAGCCCCGAGCCGCCGGAGGTCACCGTCACCGCCCGGATCGACGGCGAGCAGCTGCTGCTGCGGGTCGCCGACACCGGCGCGGGCATCGCCCCGGGCGCGGTGGACGACGTGTTCCGGCGGGGCTGGAGCACCAAGCAGGGCGGGGACGGGCGCGGGGGCGGGGACGGAGACGTGCGCGGAGACGGGGACGAGGGCGGGGACGGTCGTGGCGGGGGCCACGGGCGCGGACTCGGGCTCGCGCTCGTCGCGCAGGCCGCCCGGCGCAACGGCGGCACCGTCGAGGTCGGCCGGGAGCGCGGCGCCGTCCTCACCGTCCGCCTGCCGCTCGACCGGGCGGCACGCGGCGGCGCGGCGGCGTGCGAGGGCGCGGGGGAGCGCGGGCGCGGACCCGGGCGCCTGGCGGTGGCCCCGTGAGCGGTACGCCGCGCCCACCGGAGCGCCCCGGGATCTCCGTGCTGGTCGTCGAGGACGACCCGGTGGCCGCCGCGGCCCACACCCTCTACGTCGAACGCGAACCGGGCTTCCGGGCCGTCGGCACCGTGCACGGCTGCGCACAGGCGCTGCGCTTCCTGGAGCGCGCCCGCGCCGCCGGGAGCCCCGTCGACCTGCTGCTGCTCGACCTCTACCTGCCCGACGGCCACGGCCTCCAGCTCTGCGGCACCCTGCGCGCCGCCGGGCACACCACCGACGTCATCGCCGTCACCTCCGCCCGCGACCTCGCGATGGTCCGCCAGGCCGTCTCCGCGGGCGTCGTCCAGTACCTGCTGAAGCCCTTCGCCGCCGCCGCGCTGCACGACCGCCTGGAGCGCTACGCCCGCTACCGGGACACCCTCGCCCGCACCGGTCCGGCCACCGGACAGGACGAGGTCGACCAGGCGTTCGCGCTGCTCCGCGCACCCGAACGCACCGCCCTGCCCAAGGGGTTGAGCGCACCGACGCTGGACACCGTCGCCGGTGTGCTGCGCGCGGCCCGTACCGGCCTGTCCGCCGCCGCCGCGGGTACGGCGGCCGGGGTCTCGCGGATCACCGCCCGCCGCTACCTGGAGCACCTGGTGGACACCGGGCTCGCCGTCCGCGAACCCCGGTACGGCACCGTCGGCCGCCCGGAGCTGTGCTACCGCTGGACCGGTGGCGACAGCGGGCGGCGTACCGGCTGAACGGGCGTACGGGCGAACTACCGTGCAGGCCCGGCCTGATCGCCCGGGCGCGCGGCGTCGAGGTCGACGCCCTGGTCTCCCGCGACGGGCAGGCCGCCTTCGCCCGCGAGCACGGCGCGGGCCTGGTCACCACCGACCCCCGCGACCTGCGACGGCGGCTACGACGCGGTCCTCGACACCTTCGGGGCGTTCGTGACGCAGGCGGTGGCCGACGGCGGCCGCTACGCGTCGGTCGCCACCCAGGCGGGCCCCGTGCCCGACCTGTCCGCCCGGGGCGTGCGCACCACCGTCCACCAGGTGCGCGAGGACGGCGCGGCGCTCGCCGGGCCGGCCGCGCTGGTCGACCGCGGCGCGCTGCGCCTGCGGGTGCACGCCGCGTTCGGCCCGGACGGGGTCCGGGCGGCGCACGAGCGCTTCCGGCGGGGCGGGCTGAGCGGCAAGCTCGCTCTGGTGTTCTGACCCGGGCTCCGGGGCGTCAGCGGGTGACGAACTCGGTGAGCAGGGCCTGTACCTCGTAGATGTCCACGCCCTTGGTGAAGTTCTTGGAGATCGGCAGCGCCGCGCCCGACACCCAGATCTTCAGCTCGGCGTCCAGGTCGAGGTTCCCGGCGGTCTCCACGGCGAAGTGGGAGATGGACCGGTAGGGGATCGAGTGGTACTCGGTCTTCTTGCCGGTGATGCCCTGCTTGTCGACGAGGATCAGCCGGCGGTCGGTGAACAGGAAGGAGTCGCGCAGCAGTTGGTACGCGGCCTGGAGCTGCTCGCCCTCGCTGAACAGCTGGGCGAACTCCTTCCGGGCCTCGTCGTTGTCCACCCGGTGGGCGTTGCCGAAGAGCGCCATGCCGGCTCCTCTCGTCGGGCACCCGGTTCGGGTGCGGAGGGTGCCGAGTCTGGCACGCCGGTGCTCACGGCCGGGTGGTGCCCCCGCGCGGCTCGTCCGGTGTCCGCTCGGCGAGGGCGGCGCGGCCGACGGGGTGGAACAGCGTCAGCCGGGCGCCGGGGCGCGCCACCCGGGCCAGTTCGCCGAGGGCGGGGAGGGCGGCATGGGGTGAGGGTGGGGCGGGGCGGGACCGCTCGGGCCGTGACCTCCGGGTGGTCCGCTCGTTGGGGAAACGGGTCCGTTGTCACCCGCGCGGGTGGTTCCGGCGGCCCCGGGACGGATCCGGGCGAACCGGAGAAGTAAGGTTAGGCTCACCTAATTTCTTGGGAGTCCGCCTTGACGCTCGCCGCTGAGCCCGCCACCGGTCCGACCGTCCCCGTGCCAACCCCTTCCCCGGCCGCCGGGTCCGCCGCCACCCAGGCCGCTGCCGTGCTGCGGCGCCAGCGCGTCCGCGAGTCCGCCGCCCGCACCTACGCGCGCTCGTTCCCGATCGTCCCGGTACGCGCCAACGGCATGACCGTCGAGGGCGCCGACGGCCGCCGCTACCTCGACTGCCTCTCCGGCGCCGGCACCCTCGCGCTCGGCCACAACCACCCCGTCGTCCTGGAGGCGATCCGCCGCACCCTCGACAGCGGCGCCCCGCTCCACCTGCTCGACCTCGCCACCGCCGAGAAGGACGACTTCACCACCGCCCTGTTCGAGAGCCTCCCGCCCGCCTTCGCCGACGGCGCGCGCGTGCACTTCTGCGGCCCCGCCGGGACGGACGCCGTCGAGGCCGCGCTGAAGCTGATGCAGACCGCCACCGGTCGATCCGGCGCCCTCGCCTTCACCGGCGCCTACCACGGGATGACCGCCGGCGCCCTCGCGCTCACCGGCAACGTCGCCGTCAAGGAGCCGCTGCCCGGCGGCGGCGAGGTGGTCCGGCTGCCCTACCCCTACGGCTACCGCTGCCCGTTCGGGGTCGGCGGGCAGGCGGGCGCCGAGCTGTCCGCCACCTACGTCGAGCGGCTGCTCGACGACCCGTCCGGCGGTGTCGTCCCGCCCGCCGCGATGGTCCTGGAGGCCGTCCAGGGCGAGGGCGGCGTCGTCCCGGCCCCCGACGACTGGCTGCGTGCGATGCGCCGGATCACCGCCGAGCGCCGCATCCCGCTCATCGTCGACGAGGTGCAGACCGGCGTGGGCCGCACCGGCGCGATGTGGGCGGTCGAGCACAGCGGGATCGTGCCGGACGCCATGGTGCTCTCCAAGGCGATCGGCGGCAGTCTGCCGCTCGCCGTCGTCGTCTACCGCGAGGAGTACGACGGCTGGCGCCCCGGCGCGCACACCGGCACCTTCCGCGGCAACACGCTCGCCATGGCGGCCGGCGCCGCCACCCTGCGGTACGTCGCCGCGAACGGGCTCGCCGAACGGGCGGCGGCGGTCGGCGCGCGGATGACCGAACGGCTGCGGGCGCTGGCCGGGGAGCTGCCGGTGATCGGCGACGTGCGCGGACGCGGGCTGATGATCGGTGTGGAGCTCGTCGACCCGGCGGCGGAGCCGGACGCCTGCGGGGCCCGCCCGGCCGCACCCGAGCTCGCCGTTCGGGTGCGGGAGGCGTGCCTGGAGCGCGGGCTGATCGTCGAACTCGGCGGGCGGCACGACGCCGTGCTGCGACTGCTGCCCCCGCTCACCGTCACGGACGAGCAGGCGGCCGCGGTGCTGGACCGGCTCGCCGACGCCGTCGCGGCGGCCTCGGGGCCGGCGGTGTCCGCGTGAGCGCGGGCGGGCCGGGCGCGGGTGGGCCGGAGGAGGGCGGGCCTGAGGTGGGTGGGCCGCTCGACGCGCTGTCCGGCGGTGTCGGCGGGCCCGCCGCGCTCGGCCCGCTGCTCGCCACCGTCCTCGACGCGCTGGAGACCGGCGCCACCCGGCGGGGCGGCCCGCTGCCCACCGGCCGCCCCGCCGACCTCGCCGCCCGGACCGCCGAGGTGCTGACCGTCGCGAGCGGCCCCGACGCCCTCGCCCGCCTCACCGAACTCCTCGCCCACGGCGCCGCCGACCCTGCCGACCCCTACTGCGCCGCCCACCTGCACTGCCCGCCGCTCGCCGTCGCCGCCGCCGCCGACCTCGCCGTCAGCGCGCTCAACCCCTCCCAGGACTCCTGGGACCAGGCCCCCGCCGCGACCGCGCTCGAAACGGCGCTGCTCGCCGAACTCGCCGCCCTGGTCGGCTACGACCCCGCCCATGGCGCCGGTGTGCTCACTTCCGGCGGCACCGAGTCCAACCTCATGGGCCTCATGCTCGCCCGCGACCAGAAGCTCGACGGCATCGTCGAACTCGACGGCCTGCTCGGCCTGCCCGCCGGCGCCCGGCCCCGGATCTTCGCCTCCCGGGCCGCGCACTTCTCCGTCCAGCGGGCGGCCGCCCTGCTCGGCCTCGGCGAACGGGCCGTCGTCCCCGTCGACGTCGACCGCGACCTGCGGATGGACCCGGCCGCGCTCGAACGCGCCCTGGCGGAGGCCAGCTGGGCCGGAGCCACCCCGGTCGCCGTCGTCGCCACCGCCGGCACCACCGACACCGGCGCCGTCGACCCGCTGCCCGCCGCCGCCGACCTCGCCGCCCGCTACGGAGCCTGGCTGCACGTCGACGCCGCGTACGGCGGCGGCGCGCTGCTCTCCGACCGGCTCGCCCCGCTGCTGGCGGGCATCGAACGGGCCGACTCCGTCTCGCTGGACTGGCACAAGCTGGGCTGGCAGCCCGCCGCCGCCGGGGTCTTCCTGGTCCGCCGCGCCGAGACGTACGTCTCGCTCGCCCGCCGGGCCGTCTATCTCAACCCGGCCGACGACGAGGAGGCCGGCTACCCGAGCCTGCTGGGACTCTCGCTGCGCACCACCAGGCGGCCGGACGCCTTCAAACTGGCCGTCACCCTGCGCACCCTCGGCCGCGCCGGACTCGGCCGGCTCGTCGACGCCTGCCACGACCTCGCCCGCGCCGCCGCCGAAGCCGTCCGGGCGGAGCCGGAGCTCGAACTGTACGCCGAACCCGTGCTGACCGCGCTGCTGTTCCGCTACCGGCCGACGGAGGCCGTCTCCGCCGACCCGGCCTTGCTCGACCCGGCCTTGCTCGACCGGGTCAACGGTGAACTGCGCCGTGACCTGCTGCGCAGCGGCCGGGCCGTGGTCGGCCGCACCGAACTGCCCGGCGCGGGCCCGGGGCGGGTCCGGCTCAAGCTGACCCTGCTCAACCCGCACACCACCGCGGAGGAGGTCACCGGGTTGCTCGCCGAGGTCGTCCGGGCGGGCCGGGAGGCGTGGAGCGCGGCACGGTAGCTCAGGCGGCCCCGGTGGGGGTGGGGGCGGCGACCCGCAGGTGGTAGTCCACCCCGGTGGAGAAGACGGGCGCGCCGGACTCGCCCCGGATCGTCAGCTCGTGGTTGCCGGGCGTCAGCGGGTCGAGCCGCACCCACAGACCGCAGGACCAGGTGTTGCCGGCCTTCTCGGCGGCCTCGCCGAAGGCGTTGCCTCGGGCGCCGAAGAACCCGATCGGGGTCGCGCCGAGCGGCTCGGCGGTCAGCGGGGCACCGTCCAGCGTGGCGGAGCCCTTGGCCGTGTCCATGAAGGCGTGGCAATCGGCGGCCTCGCCGAACAACGTCACCAGCGGGAACAGCACCGGGATGCCGACGGGCACCGTGCACGTCCGCCGGACGACCTCCCCGCCGGTCGTCCCGGCCAGGTACCAGATGTCCTCGCGCTGGCGTTCGGCGCACCGCCGGCCGTCCGTGTCGAGCACCGGGCTGCGGTCCGCCTTGCTCGACACCGCCCAACCCCACCAGCCGTCCTGCACCTCCGGCGAGGTCAGCGTGTGCACCGCCAGCGGCGGTTTCGGCGTCTGTGCCGGATCGTCGGCCGGCGCGGGCGGGGCGGAGGCCGCGGAGCCGGAGCCGGGCGCGGAGGTGCAGGCCGAGGCCAGCAGGAGCGCGCCGAGGAGGAGAGCGGCCAGTCGCCGTGAAGTCATGATCGCGAAGTGTAGGGGCCCGCCCGTCTCCCGCGCTCGCGGGTCCTACGGCGTGAGCAGGATCTCGCGGCAGCGCTCCCAGGTGGCTGGGTCGGCGGCGACGAGCAGACCGTCCTCGCCGCCGGGGGGCTCGGGGGCGTACGGGGTGCCGTCGAGCCGGGCGGAGCGGCCGCCGGCCTCGGTGAGGAGGAGGGAACCGGGCGCGTGGTCCCAGGGGAGGGTGCGCCAGTAGAGGATGAAGTCCATGGCGCCCTCCACGATGTCCGGGTACTCGATTCCGGCGGCGTGGCGGCCCGGGCCCATCCCGCCGAAGACGGCGCCGTTGGCCTCGATCCGGCGGCGGCGCGAGGGGTCGAGGAAGCGGCTCTTCACCGAGCCGTGCCACGTGGCCGGGTCGGGGGCGGCGGGCGTGCGGGTGAGGCGGTGGCCGTCGCGCCAGGCGCCGGAGCCGAGTTCGGCGGTGTAGGTGGTGGCGGTGACGGGGTGCCGGATCCAGGAGGCGACCGTCCGGCCGTCGCGCACCAGGGAGACCATGACGGCGTACTCGGGCCGGCCGGCGATGAAGTTGGCGGTGCCGTCGACGGGGTCGACGAGCCAGACGGCGGGTTCCGTGCGCAGCGCCCGGGCGAGGGCCGGGTCGGCGGCCACGGCCTCCTCGCCCACCACCGGGACGGGCAGCAGCTCGCGCAGACGCCGGGCGATGATCACCTCGGCCTCCCGGTCGGCGACGGTGACCACCTCGCCGGGGGCCTTCTCCATCACCTCACCGGCCGCCAGCGCCCGGAACCGGGGCTCCACCGCCTCGGCCGAGGCCTCGGCGATGATCTCCGCCACCTTCTCCATCAGCACGTGCCCGCTCCCTTCGCCGGCTACCACTTTCGCACGTCAGTGCGGTCGGCGTGCGGCGGGGCCCGGGGGGCTGACAACTGACAGCTGACAGATTTCAGCTGACAGATAACAGATGACAGATTTCAATATCTGTCAGCTGTCATCTGTCAGTCGTCACCCGCTCTCCGTCCCCTCCAGGTAGTGGAAACCGGGGCGCGGGTGCATCAGGAAGTCGTGGTGCGAGATGTTGAAGGCGTACGCCCCGGCCATGCCGAAGAGCACCCGGTCGCCCGCGCGCAGCCCGGCCGCCGCCGGGGCGGCGTGGGCGAGCACGTCCTTCGGCGTGCAGAGCTGGCCCGTCAGGGTGGCCCGGCCGCCGGTCACCGCCGGGCGCGCCCAGGGATGCGGCCAGTCGGCGACCGGCAGGGTGGTGAACGGCTGGCTGTGGCCCCGGGTGGTCGGGGTGCGCAGGTGGTGGGTGCCGCCGCGGACGACCGCGAAGTCCTCGCCGTGGCTGCGCTTCACGTCCAGCACCTCGGTGGCGTACCAGCCGCAGTACCCGGTGAGCGCCCGGCCCGGCTCGATCCGCAGGGTGAGGCCGGGCCGGCGCTCCAGCAGCTTCGCGAGGCCCTCGCCGAACGCCGTCCAGTCGAACCGGGCCGCCGGGTCGGCGTAGTCGACCGCCATGCCGCCGCCCACGTTGACCTCGTCCAGGGCGAACGCGTGCCGTTCGGCCAGCCGGACGGACCAGCCGACGATCTGCCCGGCGAGCGCCAGCTGCTCGGCGGCCGCCAGTCCGCTCGCCAGGTGGGCGTGCACACCGCGCAGCCGCAGCCGCCCGCGCACCGCGCGCAGCGGGCCGACCGGTTCGGTGAGCAGACGGGCGGCGGCCTCGGCGCGGTCCGGGTCGAGGCCGAACGGCGTCGGCCGCCCGCCCATCGCCAGCGCCACCGAGTCCAACGTACCCGCCCTGACCGGCAGGTTGACGCGCAGCAGCACGTCCACCACCGCCTCCGGCCGGTCGGCCAGTACGGCGGCGAGCCGGTGCAGCTCCTGCTCGCTCTCGACGTGCCAGCGGTGCACGCCCGCGTCGACGGCGGCGGCGATCTCGGCGGGCGTCTTGCCCGGCCCGCCGAAGGCCAGCGGCGCGTCCGGGACCGCCGCCCGCACATGCGCCAACTCGCCGCCGCTGGACACCTCGTAGCCGTCCACGGCGTCGCGCAGCGCGGTCAGCAGCGGCGTCTCCGGGTTGGCCTTGGCGGCGTAGTACAGCTCGACGCGCTCCGGCAGGGCGGCCCGGACGGCGGCGGCGTGCGCCCGCAGCGCCGGCAGGTCGTAGACGTAGGCGGGCAGCTGCTCCGGCGTCAGGCCGGCGACGTGGCGGCGGACGGCCTCGGTGGTTCCGGCGGTGGTCATCGGGTCCTTCCGGCGGGAACGGCGGGAACGGCGGGAACAGCGGGAGCCGCGCAAGCGGTGGGAACCACGGCCCCCGGCAGGCCGGCGCCGCCGGGAGCGGCGTCGGTGGCCGAGGCCAGCACGGAGCGCGCCAGCGGCGAGGCCAGCCGGACGTACCCGGCCGTGCGGTCGGCCCGGCGCTCCCAGCGGGTGAGCAGATTGGCCTTGCCGGGCAGCGGCACGCCCGCCAGCAGCGCCCGCAGCCGGGGCGGGCAGCCGTGCGCGGCGGCGTACTCCACCAGGACGCGGCGCACCGCCTCCCAGAGCGCGCCCTCCGCCGCCGGGTGCAGGTCGGCGAGGGCGGCGAGCAGTTCGGCGACGTGGTTGACCAGCAGGCAGTAGACCACCCGGTCCCAGCCCCGCTCGGCGTCGTACGCCATCGGCCCCGCCACCTCGGGCGCCAGCCCGGCGAGCAGCGCGGCGTGCCGCTCCGGCAGGAGCTTGGTGCCCTCCAGGTCGCGGAAGAGCACCTGGGCCGGGTGGCCGTCCGCGTCCACGCCGATCAGCACGTTCTGCAGGTGCGGCTCCAGTACCACGCCGTGTTCGAAGTAGGCGGTCAGCATCGGCGGGAGCAGCAGCCGCAGGTAGGCCGTCCACCAGTCGAGCGCCCGCGCCTGGTCCGCCGGGTCGGACAGCAGCCGGGAGATGTGCGCCGAACTGGTCGGGTACTCGTCGGCGACGGCGGCGGCCAGCAGGGGGGTGACGCCGGGGCGCAGCGCGCCGCCGAGGCCCTCGCGGACGATCAGGCCGAACCCCTCGTACAGCGACCGGTCCGGCCGGCCGTCGGCCCCGGGCAGGGCGAGGGTGCGGAAGGCCGGCTCGCGCAGCACGGCCGCGTCCGGGAACCGCTCGGCGAGGTCGGCCAGCGCCGGGGCGAGCAGCCGGGTGAGGGCGACCGCGCCGGTCAGCTCGTAGGCGGCGTTCTTGCGCAGGCAGTTGGTGATCCGCACGTTCAGGCTGAACTTGAGGAACGCGCCTGCGCCGGCCAGCGTCCGGACCGAGGCGGTGGCCGCGAAGGGGTCGCCGCCGGGGCCGAGGTCGAGGACGTCCCCGCGCTCCAACGCGCCGCGCAGCAGCGGGTGGTCGCCGATCAGCCGGTACTGCCAGGGGTGGGCGGGCAGCAGCCGGTAGCCGTCCGGGACGGGGGCGAGTCCGTCGAGCAGCGCGGTCGCGGCCGGGTCGGCGGAGGATTCGGCGATCAGCTCCCGGCGCACCGCGAGGTGGTGCAGCGGGAACGCGGCGCGGGCCTCGGGGGCGTAGTCGCGCCAGTCGCCGCGTTCGGCGGACCGGGACTTGGGCGCGGGGTGGAAGCGGTGTCCGAACAGCAGGGCCTGCTCGGACTCCAGGTAGCGGTCCGGTCCGGGCTGCGGGCGGCCGGCCAGGGCGACGGCGACGGCGGTGTGGCTGGAGGCGAGCTGGCCGAGGAACTCCTCGTTGACGGTGCCGGTGCGCAGTTCGAGTTCGCCCTGGACGTGCCGGGCCAGCTCGTGCCAGTCCAACTCCCGCCAGCCGTCGGCGTGTTCCTCCTCGACCGGGCCGGTGAACCGGTGGGCGCCGAGCAGCGAGGTGCGGCGCAGGGAGACCCGGAGCAGGACGCCGCGCCGGGGCAGGCGCAGCAGTAGCCGGCCGTCGGTGACGGCGGTCTGGTGCTCGGGCGCGGAGACCTCGCGCAGCAGGCAGTTGACCAGGGTGTGGGCCACCGCGTGGTCGGCGGTGGGCAGTTGGTGCGTCATGAGTGACTCCAACGCTGGCGGACGGGGGGAGGGTAAGGCGGTGGCCGCGTCGGCGGCCACGGCGCCGCCCTCGGAGAGGGGTTCGAGGGTGCCGAACATCCGCCCGGGCGCCCGGTTCCGGCCGGCCTCGGCGGCCGGCACGGCGAGGCGGAGCAGGACCGCGGTCGGGTACGGCGGCAGGCCGAGGGCGGCGAAGGCGGCGGCGAAGTGGCAGGCGGCGACGGCGTGCACCTGGCGGCGGCCGGGCCCGACCGGCCGGGCGGAATCCGGTCCGGGCCGCCGGGGCAGCGCGTCGACCGTCACCGGCCGGCCGCCGCTCCGGGCGGGGAACCAGACTGCGGCAGTAGGTAGTTCGGGCCGTCGGTGTAGTGCTTGTTGATGTCGGCGGCGCCCGATCGCCGCTTGCTGAGCAGGGTGCCGGCGGTGACCATCGCCTTCACCGGCAGCCGTTCGGCGTCGAGCAGGGCGGCGCGCAGCGGCTCGGCGGCCGGCCCGGTCCGGTCGACGGCCTCCGTGAGCCGCTTGCGCAGCAGGGCGAGCAACTCGCCGAGCCCGGCCCGGCCGTGGGCGGCGAGGCCGAACGCCAGGGCGCCGGTGCACAGATGGCCGGTGACGGTGGTGAACAGGTCGGTCAGCGGCCGGTCGTCGTCGGCGAGGATCCGGGTGTCGTCGAACTCCCCGGGGGCGGGGGCGTGTTCGCCGAGTGCGGCGGCGAGGCGGCCGGAGTGGACGCGCGGGCCGTCGTCGTCCTTGTAGAGCAGGCGCGGGCCGCCGTCCTCGTCGAGCACGAGCGAGGTGTTCTGCTGGTGGGACTCCAGGGCGACGCCGTGTCCGAACAGGGTGGTCTGCCAGTCGAGCAGCAGTTCCAGCAGGGCGTCGTAGAGGGCGACCGGGTCCCCGGCCGAGAAACGGTCGGCGAGGTGGTCGACGACCAGGCGTCCGGACGGTGCCGGGGCGAGCAGGGCGGCGAGCGGGACGGCCACCGACCGCTCCAGCCCGGCCGGGTAGCGGCGCAGCAGCACGGCCAGCAGTTCGTGCCCGGCGTGCGCCCAGGTCTGCTCGTCGGCGTGCAGGATCCGTCCGGCGAGGCGCGGTTCGCGCGCCAGCACCGCCTCCACCAGCCGCTGTCCGGCGGAGCCGTCGCGCAGCGTGCCGGGCTTGATGGTGCGGCGGTTGAGCCGGCCGAGGGTGGCGGTGGCGAGCGGCAGCTTCAGGTGGTGGACGGGGTCCTCGGCGACGGCGACGGTGCGCATCGAGAGGGTGGGGACGACGGTGAGGTACGGGCGTTCGGCGAGGACGGCGCGGTCGTCCAGCCCGGCGGCGCGCAGCGCTTCGTCGAGGGCCGGGCCGACGGTGAGCGGGTGGACCGGCAGCGTCTCCCACGCCCGGTCGCCGCCGGGCAGGTGGAGGCCGAGCCGGCTCGGGGTGGGCCACCAGCGCGGCAGCGGCCGGTCGCCGTGCCGGGTGAGCGCGCCGGCCGGCAGGGCGAGCCAGCGCAGTTCGAAAGCCGGGTGGAACTCCGGTGCGTAGGAGCGCAGTTGGTGCTCGTCCAGGCCGGAGCGGCCGCGCGCGGTGGGGTAGACCGGGTGGTCCAGGTAGGCGGCCAGGGTGTCGTGGGCGAGGGCGGCGGCGGGTCCGGTCCAGTGGGCCGGGTCGGCGCCGTACAGGTCGGTGAGCGCGGTGTGGACCTCGTCGCGGACCCGCTCGTGCAGTTCCATCGTGGCGAGGGTCTGGCGGCACTCCTCGGCGAACGCCGTCCAGCCGGGCCGGTCCTCGGGGTCGGCCAGGCCGGCGAGTGCGGTGAGCACGGCGTCCAGGCCGTCGACGGGGCGGCCGTCCAGTTCGACGAGCGGGAGCCGGGCGGCGTACTCGCTCTGGAAGCCCTCGGGCACGACGGGGAGCGCGAGCGCGCGGCCGGCAGCCACGGCCCAGGGGCCGTCGGCCCGTTGCTCGACCGTGCCGCGGGTGCGCAGCCCGAGCACGTCCTCGCGCAGCAGGGCGGACAGCACGCGCAGGGCGAGCGCCCGGGCGGGCGGGGTGCTCACGGGGTGATCTCCCAGCGGTTGGCCGCCACGAACCCGGCCACGGCGGCGTCGGCGGCGGCCTGGTCGGGGCCGACCGCCCAGATCACGCTCAGGTAGTCCCGGTTGGTGCGGTAGTGCTCGTGCCGTTCGCCGATCGCGCGCTGCGGCCGGTGGACGAGCCGCACACCGTCGGCGCGCTCGTCGGCCCGCTCGTCGTGCGGTCCGGGCGCGGCGGTGAGGGTCCCGGCCCGGTCGGCGCGGACCGCCTCGTTGCGGGCGCGCAGCGGGGTGGCGGCGCAGCGTTCGCCGAGGTCGGCGGGGAGTTCACGGCCGAGGTGGGCGTCGAGGACCAGCTCGAACAGCGGGAGGTCGAGGACGGCGGCGAGCATGAGGTCGCACTGGTCGCCGATGGCGCGGTAGTTGACCTCGACGATCCGGGCCCGGCCGTCCGGCTGGACGACGAACTCGGTGTGGCAGGCGCCGAGCCCGACGCCGATCGCGTCCAGCTGGGCGAGCACCTGCGCGACCACGGCCAGCGGGTGCGCGGGGACGAACACCAGCGCTTCCTCGATGAAGTCCGGCGGTGGGGAGAGCCGGGTGCGGAACCCGCCGAGGACGTGCCGGCGGTGTCCGTCGCCGAGCGTCTCCAGCGTGCACAGCCGCCCGTCCAGGAACTCCTCGACGACCAGCGCGGCGCCGGGGCGGTGGTCCTGGACCTCCTCGGCGCGTCGCACCAGTTCCTCGATGCCGGCGACCAGCGAGACGTCCTCGCTGGCGACGCCCTCGCGCGGCTTGATCACCGCGGGGAAGGGGACGTCCGCCGCCCGCAGCAGGGACGCCAGCTCGGACGGGTCCTGCCCCGGGGCGAGTTCGGCGGAGCGCACGGTGTCGAGGCCGGCGGCGGCCAGGTGGCGGCGCAGCTCGCCCTTGTTCTTGGCCCGCAGGGTCGCCCGCCAGTCCTTGGCCGGCAGGCCGAAGTACGCGGCGGCGAGCGCGGTCTGGGTCTGGAGGTGGTCGCTGTTGCTGAAGACGGCGAAGTCGGGGTCCTGCGGGGCGCGTTGCGAGAGCAGCCCGACCACCTCGCGGAAGTCGCGCACCTCACAGGCCACCACCTCGGGCGCGGACGGCAGTTCGGCGTAGGCGCGGCGGTGGGCCCCGGCCTGGTCGGTGAGCACGGTGACGTCGAGTCCGAGCCGGGCGGCGGCCGGGAGGAAGCCCTCGGTCACCGATGCGGTGGGGTTGAGGGCGAGCAGGTAGAGGCGCATGGCGGGGCGGGTCCTCTCCGTGGGGCGGTGGGGCGGTGGAGCCCCGGGCGGGGCGGCGGGGTCTACGCGGTGGGGCCTGCGCGGGGGCGTCGGCGGCCGCAGCCCCGGCGGTGTCGCCGAGCACGGCGTCGGCGGCCCGGACACCGATGCCCGACGTCCGGGTCTCGTCCGGCACGTTGAGCACCTTGCCGTTCCTGACGGCGTTCAGGCCCTGCCATGCGCCTCTGCCGGGTCGGCGTCGGCCTGGTCGATCCGCTCGGCGCCGACGTCCGGAATCGACTTGTCGACGTCCTGCGAGGCCGGGCGGCCCGGGTCGGCGCCCGTCGGCGCGGCGCCGCCGTTCTCGGCCTTGACGGCCTCGGGCGGGTTGCGGGTGCCACCCTGGGCGAGCGCCCCGGCGAAGCCGAGCGCGAGGCCGGGCCCGGCGGCCGGCACCGGCGGGAGCCGGGCCGGGGAGCGGCGGGTCGGGGCCGGGGCCGCGGGGGCCGGCGGATCGGTGGTCAGCACGGGGCGAGATATTAGGTTAGGTAAGCCTAATTCCGTCAAGTTTCGGCCGGGTTGGTCCGCATCGGGGGCCGGAGGACGGCCGGCCGGGGTGGTGTGAACCGGTCGCCGACGGCCTGTAAGGTGAGCCTCACCTAACACGATCTCGGGAGTGCCGATGATCTTCTCGGGGGCACCCCTGCCCGCCGCCCCGCCCGCCGCGGCGCGTCCCGCCAACCCGCTGGACGCCGACTACCGGCTGCTGCTGGACCTCTGCCCGGTGCTCCGGGTGCGGCTGCTGGCGGCGGAGGAGCCCGCCCCCGACCGGACGCAGGGCTGGTACTCCGCCACCGAACTGGCGGGCGATCCGGAGGCGTTGGCGCGGGCGCTGGCCGGTGAGGCCGCCCGGATCGCCCCCGTCGCCGCCGAGCACGGCACCGCCCCGCGCCCGCACGTGGCCGCCTCCCGGCTGCTCCACCACTACCTCTGGTCGCTCTGCGTGCTGATTGCCGGGCCCTGGCGGCTGGCCCGGCGCGTCCCCTCGATCGACGGCGCGGACATATGGCTGCACGCCCCCACCGGTGACCTCGCGCTGCGCCCGCGCGCCTACGTCACGCTCCCCGGCGAGGACGAGCTGCGGGCCGAACTGCGCGCCGCCGTCGTCGCCCACGCCGAACCGCTGCTCGCCGCCTTCGCCGCCCCCGCCCGGCGCGGCACCCGCGCACTGTGGGGCATGGTCACCGACGACCTCGCCTCGGCGATCTGGTACCTCGGCAAGCGGCTCGACGCGTGCGCTCCGGGCCCCGGCACCGTCCAGGAGGACGCCGCCGTCGCCGCCGCCGGAGCCGTCCTGCCCGGGGGCACCGACCCGCTCCCCGGCGCCGCCGGCTTCCGGCTGCTGCGCGGCGCGGACGGCCGGGGCCACCACACCCGGACCCGCCTCGGCTGCTGCCTCTACTACGCCGTCGAGCCCGCCCGGGCCTGCGTCACCTGCCCGCGCACCGGCGACGAGGAGCGGCTGCGCCGACTCTGACGGAACCTCCGAGCGCCGACTCCGACGGAACGTCCGGCGCCCGCGCGGGTAGGCTCGGCGCTCGTGATCGACTCCACCACCCACATCCGGGTCGCGCGCCCCTCCCGGGACCTCGCCGCGGCCGAGCGCTTCTACGTCGGCGGCCTCGGCCTCGCCGTCCTGTGGCGCAGCGCCGAACGCGTCCCCGGCGAGCACGACCTCCTGATGGTCGGCCCGTCCGGCGGCGGCTGGCACTTCGAGCTGACCCGCGACCCCGAGCGCCCGATCGAGCCGGCGCCCACCGTCGACGACCTCTTCGTCGTCTACCTCGGCGCCCCCGTCGACGACGCGCTGGTGCGGCGCCTGGAGGACGCCGGCGGCACCCGGGTGCCCGCCCACAACCCGTACTGGGACGAGTACGGCGTCACGGTGGCCGACCCGGACGGCTACCGCCTGGTGCTCTGCACCCGCACCTGGAGCTCCTGACCGCGCGCGGGGCGCTCGAGCGGCGCGCCGGTCATGCCGGTCACGCCGTTCTCGTCGGCCGCGCCGCGCGCCCCGTTCGCGCTGCTCAAGGACCCTCGGGCGGCCGAGAGCGCCTGACGTCCGGTCAGAGCAGGACGTCGGCCAGTCGCTTGAGGTCGTCGAGGACCGACTCCCGCTCGTCCTCGGTCAGTTCGGCGGCGACCCGCTCGGCCCGCCGGGTGAACGCCTCCGCGCTCGCGCCGTCCGCGAGGCGGTGCGCCAGGTCGGCGCGCAGCGCCAGGATGCGGAACAGCAGCACCGGCGCGGGCGGTCCGTCCGGCAGGGCCAGCGCGCGGTCCAGCACCCGGGCGGCCGCGGCCGGGTCCTCGTGCGAGTCGGCGAACAGTGCCGCGTGGTGCAGCGCCTTCGCGAACGGCTCCTCGGGGGAGGGCCGGTGCCGCTGGTCGGCGCGGATCGGCTGGCCGATCCGCAGGCAGTTGCCGCCGGGGTCGGTCACCAGGAACTGCCGTACGCCGTGCGAGGTGTCGCCGACCGGGCCGATCCGGGGCAGGCCGCGGGTCGGCACCCGCCCGTAGGCGGAGCGCAGGCCCTCCTGGAACGCGGCGTGCAGGGCGTCCACGTCGTCCGTGCGGACCAGGCAGGTGCTGTAGGAGGCGCCCGGATCGTACTTCTTCATGCCGAAGAAGTGCAGTTGGACGGCGCCGCGCTGAACCACGGCGTACGGGTTGGGACTCGTCTGATGGAGAGTCACCTCGAAGCCGAGCGCGGTGTAGAACTCGAGCACGGGCGGGAGGGTCTGACAGGGGAGGATCGGGACCGTCGATTCGACCATGCCCGCTGACTTTACCCCTGGTTGACCGCGAATCGGACGCTTTCGGTCAGATGTCGACCTCCGGAACGCTGCGCCCGTAAGCGAGGAGCAGCAACTCCTCGGCCGGTCGGGCGACCGTCCGACTACCGCTTCCGTACGACCAGTCGAGGTCGGTGGCGCGCAGTCGGACGTCGTCCAGGCGGGCCCCGAAGAACCGCAGGGTGCGCGGGGTGACGTCCGCCAGCAGTGGACGCAGCCGTTCGGCGGGCACCCGGCGGCCGAGGCCGAGCGCGACGGTGATGTCCAGACCGTGCACGACGTCGTGCCCCAGCGCGGCGGCGAGGCCGCCGACCGGCGGCGTCCACGGGTGGTCCGCGTTGTCCCGCATGGCGGCGGCGAGTTGGGCCTCGGTGAGTGCGCCGGCGTCGCGGCGCGCGAAGCGGTCGGTCATCCGGTCCAGGCTGCCGCGCGAGCGGACCAGCTCGACGGCGATCCGCGGGATCCGGTGGCGAAAGCCCATGCTCAGGTGCGCCGCCACCTCGCGCACCCGCCAACCCGCGCAGAGGGAGGGAGAGTTCCACTGTTCGGCGGACAAGCCGTCCAGGAGGTCGGCGAGTTCGCGCCGCTCGGCGGCGATCGCGGAGCGCAGGTCGGTGGCATGGTGCGGGTGGGCGTTCTGCATGGGCACCAGGCTGCGGGACGGGGCGGCCGGAAGTCCAAGAGCTGGTTCTTCCGGTCCCCAGAACCAACGGTTATGGGGCTTCGGTAGTTGCGCCACCCGGTGGTGGTGGTCGGGGAGGGCGGATTCACCCGGGCGGCCGAGCGCCCGCATCTCGCGCGACCCGGGATCGGCGCGCGGATCCGCCGGTCGGAACGCGAACCGGGCCGCTCACGCCGTCAGCCGCTTGACCATCACCCGCTCCGCCGCCCCGTCCTCCTCCTCGCCCCCGCCCGCGTCGACGAACCCGTGCCGCCGGTACAGCGCGACGGCGGCCGCGTTGCCCGGCAGCACGGCGAGCCGCAAGGACGCGCTGCCCCGGCGCCGCGCCCACGCCTCGACGGCGGCGAGCAGCCCGTCCCCGACCCCGCGACCCCGCGCCCGCGGCCCGACCCACACCGACCGCAGCTCGCTCACCGAGCCCCCGCCCCCGTCCCGGCCCCGGCCGTCCCGCCCGGGCAGCCCGCCCGCCAGCCCGACCGGCCGCCCGTCCGCCGCCACCGCGACCACGTGCACGGCGTCCGGCCGCGCGAACCGGGCCCGCCACTCCTCCTCGCCACCCGCCGACCAGTTGGCCCGCCGCACCCTGAACGCGTACGGCGCATCGGCGAGCGCGGCCAACCGCGCGTCGCGCCACAGCGGCCAGTCGGCGGGATCGGCGGGCGTCAGGACGCGGAGCACGAACCCCGCGCTCACCGGACCACCGGCCCGCCGCCGCTCCGCCAGTCCGTGAGCCGCTTCCGCACACTCGCCACCATCGCAAGCCGGTCGGTCTCCTCCGGTCGGAACCAGCCGACCTCGTAGGACTCGTCGGACGTCCGCAGCACACCCCCGATCGGCCGCCCGAGCAGACAGACCGAGAACTCCTGCCGCACCTCGCCGTCGTCGTACGCCATGACATGACGCGGATCGGTGTACGTGCCGACGATCCCGGTGACGACGACCTCGATCCCGGTCTCCTCCCACGTCTCCCGCACCGCGCACGCGCCGATCGACTCCCCCAACTCCATCGTGCCCCCGGGCAGCGCCCACATCCCGTTGTCCACCCGCCGCTGCAACAGCACCCGCCCCGTCACCTCGTCGACGACGACCACCGAAGCCGCCGGCACCAGACTGTTGGCCGCCGGAGCCCCGGGGTCGTCCTCGTAGTCACGCCTCGCCATGCCCGCCCTCCTCCCATCGAGTTCCACGCCCCCGCGCCCACAACTCCTCGACGTGCGCGGCGAACCGGTCGAACACGCCCCCGCCCGCACCACGGCGCAGGTGCATGAGGGGAGCATCATGCCCGACACTCCGCGCGAGTGCGCCACCGCCCGAACAGGTGTCGTTCCCGGAGTAGGAAGTCGGTGACGCCGACTTCCTGCTCCGAGCCGCATAGGCCCGCTGATGGCGGACGTGACGGTCCGGCGGGGATTGTCGGTGGTGCGTGCAAGGATCGCCGCCATGACAGAGCAGGCGTTCGACTGGCGGTCCTTCCTCGTCCGGTGGAGTGAGGAGTGGGCCGGGGCGTGTACCGATCCGGCGGAGCTCCGGGAGGGGGACGAGGAGGCGTGGCGGGGGCGGTGGCTGGGGTTCGACGGGGCGCCGGCCGAGCGGATCGCGGCGGCGGAGGCCGAGCTGGGGTGCGTGCTGCCGCCGTCGTACCGGGAGTTCCTCGCGGTCAGTGACGGGTGGCGGCACGCGGGCGGCTTCGTGTACCGGCTGGCCGGGGCCGACGGCGCGCGGTGGCACCGGGACGCCGACGGGACCAGCGAGTACTTCGAGGACGACGAGTCCGCGGACATGTGGCACCGGGCTCTTCAGCTCGACGTCGAGTCGGACCTGACGCTCGTGCTGCTCGACCCGGGCGACGTCGACGCCGACGGGGAGTGGGCGGTGTACTGCTACGCCTCGTGGCGGGCCGCGCCGCCCGAGCGGTACCCGTCGTTCCGGGCGTTCATGGTGGCCATGCACCAGGAGTTCCACCAGCTGGCCGCCCACCGCTACGACGCGGCGTTCGTCAACGCCACCACCCTCGAACAGGACGCCCGCGTCGAGGCGGCCCGGCTGGACGCCCTGGCCGGGGCGCACGAACGGGCAAAGGAGGCGCTGACCGGGGCCGTCGCCTTCGGACGGCCCCGCGCCGCCGGCATGCTCGACCAGCTGCGCCGCTTCGAGCGGGAGCGGCCCGAGCCGACGTTCGGGGAACTGTCGCGCGATCGCGCCTACCTCGGTGAGGTGGTGCCGGTGCTCGCCGCCCACCACGTGCAGAACGGGCACGACTCCGCGGTGTGGGGCTACAAGCTGCGGGTGGACACCGGCGACCTGCGGGCCGCGGCCGACGAGGTGCTCCGGCAGGTGCGCGAGCGCGAGTACCGCTACACCGCGCCCGGTCCGTTCGGCGAGGCCGTCGAACGGGCGCGGGAGCAGGCGCGCTGGGGCGCCGCGGACGCCGCCTGGCGGACGCTGCGCGCCGCGCTGCCGCAGTGGACGCCGGTCGGACCGGACCACCTCGCACCCGTCGGGCTGCTCGCGGACCCGTTGCTCGGACCGCTGCTCACGGCGGAGCGCGGCCGGGAACTGCTGGCCACACCGCGTGGCCTGGCCGACGGGGCGGTGGGGGAGCCGAGGGACGAGGAGCCGCAGGCCGCGGGGGACGGCCTCGCCTGGCTCGCCCTGGAGCCGCGTTCCGGCCGGCCCCAGCCCTACCGCTTCGTACTGGTGGAGGGGGTGGCCCCGGACGGGCTGCCGGCCGTCCTCGCCGGGGAGGGGGCGGTGCTGGCCCCGCCCGCGACCCGTTGGGAGGCCGAGACGGACCGGCTCCGGGACCGGACGGTCTTCTCCTCGGACGATCCGCAGTCCGCGCTGGTCGGCCACGCGGGCGGTGACGGCGGGTCCGGCTGGAGCTTCGCGTTCGAGGCGCGGACGTCGTCGGGGCGGGTCGGGCCGCGCCTCGCCACCCCGGCCGTGACCGCGTCCGGACGGACGGGCGGGCGGGCCCTCGCCGTGTTCGTCGTGCCGGAGGAGGGCTTCCTCCACCTGTCCGTGGCCGAGGGCGGGGAGGAACGGTACGGGTTCACCGTGCGCGGACCGGAGACCGGCCGCAGCGGAGCGGCGCAGGTCCCGCCCGCCTTGGACCCGGACCGCCACTTCGGTCCGCACGCCCACGGCCGCCAGGGCGAGCACGGCCTGCTGACCGCGCTCGCCGCCGAGTTCGGGGTGGCGCTGCCCCGGTTCGCGCTCACCGAGGGGCGGCTGCACGTCTTCGCCGACCCGTCGTGGACGCCGGCCAGGCTGCCGGGCGAGGTCTACGCGACGGGGCGGATGGTGCTGCTCACGGAGTCCTCCCCGACACCGGAGGCAAGGGAGGCGCTTTCGGCGCGGCTGCCGCCAGGACTCACAGAGGGCGCACCGGGCGGCCCGACGAAGCGGCCGCCGGGGGTGTCGTGAGCGCCGTCGGTTCCGAGGTGGCGGCGCCGTTCCTCCCACTCCTCGCGGAGCATGCCGAACAGCAGGCGGTCGTAGCGGACGCCGCCCAGCAGCACGGCGGCCCGGCGGCGGCCCTCCTCGCGGAAGCCGAGCCGGGTGAACGCGCGGGCGGCGCGGGCGTTGCCGCTCCAGGTGTCCAGCTCCATCCGGTGCAGCGGGAAGGAGCCGAACAGGTGGTCCACCAGCAGGCCGAGGGCCTCGGAGCCGTAGCCGCGGTCCCAGAACTCCCGCTCGCCGATGGCGATCCCGACCTCGACGACGCCCTCGTACGGGTCGAGGCCCCGGTAGTCGACCAGGCCGATCGGACGGCCGCCGGCCGTCTCCTCGACGGTCAGCATGCCGGCCTCGCGCGGATCGAGCCGCAGGATCCGGTCGAACCGCTCCGCCAGGGCCTCGGCGGTGGTCGGGCCGAAGCGCGGATCCCCGGCCGCCGCCTGCCGGACCAGCTCGGGATCGTTGCGCCACCGGAGCTGGTGCTCCGCGTCCTCGGCGCGCATGGCGCGCAGCCGTACTGCCTTACCTTCTATCATGACCGGATGGTAGGGCCTGGCCGCCGTCAGCCGGCGAGGTGGTGGTGGATCTCGTCGAGGATCAGGCCGGCGCCGGTGTAGCCGATGCCGAGCATCCAGAGGTTGTCGTCGACCTGGTGGACCTTGCCCGTGCGGACGGCGTCGAGGCTCTTCCACAGCGTGCCGCCGAGGATCTTCGCCTGGTCGGACTTGGCCGCGTCGCCGTACACCGAGTAGAAGATGACGTCGGCGGCGGCCTGGTCGACCTGCTCGGGGCTGATCTCGATCGAGAAGCCGGGCTTGTCCTGGTTGGCGGGGCGGCCGACGCCGAGGTCGGTGAGGATGGAGCCGATGAACGTGTCGTTGAGGTACAGGCGGGTGGGCGCACCGGCGAGGAAGCGCGCCATCTCGACCTTGAGAGCGGCTGCCTTCTCCGCTCCGCCGAGCGCGGTGACGAGTTCGGCGAGCTTCGCCCGGTACGCCTGTTCGGCGGCGGCCGCCTCGGTCTGACGGCCGAGGGCCTCGGCGTGCAGCCGGACGTTCTCCTTCCAGGCGGGGCCGGTGGTCTTGCTCAGCACGGTCGGCGCGATCTTGGAGAGCTCGTCGTAGCGCTTGTCGTCGCGGACCTGGTTGCTGAGGATGACGTCCGGGTGGAGAGCGGCGATGGCCTCCAGGTCGGGTGAGCCGATGGTGCCGACGGTCTTGATCCCGGCCAGGCGTTCGGCGGGGAGGTAGGCGGAGAGCGGTGCGCCGGCGCCGGCGGTGGTGGCGCCGACCGGGGTGATGCCCAGGGTGACGGCGGAGTCCAGGGCGTCGGTGTCCAGGACGACGACCCGCCCGGCCCGTGCGGGGACGGTGCTCTCACCGCGCGCGTGCCGGACGACGCGGCCTGCCGGGGCACTCGATCCGTCCGCCGTCGCCGGGCCGCCGGACCCGCAGGCCGTGAGCGCGAGTCCGGAGGCGAGTCCGGCGGTCAGCGCCAGCAGTCGACGGCGGGTCACGGTCGGGGGGAGGGCGCGGGCGGGGGCGTCGGGCATCGGGCGACTCCGTTCCGGAGGCAGACGGCGAGGCGTCCCATCCCTGCCCGGCGGCGCGGATCGTTACGCGTGCGGGTGGCTGCGGTGACGGCTGACAACTGACAGCTGACAGATAGCAGATGACAGATTTCGTCATCTGTCAGTCGTCAGTCGTCCTCTCGCTGCTCCATGCGCTGGCGGAGCAGTTCGTCGTACTCGGTGTGCACCCGGCGGTCCATCGCCAGCGCGAACTGGGCGTCGGTGACGGTCCGGGCGAGGGGGCGGATGCGCAGGACCTGCTCGGTCAGCCGGGCGGCCTCGCCGGGCGGCAGCGGGGTGTCGGCGGTCAGTGCGCCGAGCAGGTGCTCGCGCACCACGGAGGTGAAGATCTCGGCGATCGCCGTCACGTGCTCCTGGGTCTGCCGACTGGCCTCCAGCACCGCCGAGAGCGGCACGCCCTCCGCGACGAGCGCGGTGGTGGCGTCCATCAACCGCCGGCTGACGTGGGTGATCCCGTCCTCCTCGACCGTGATGAAGCCCTGGTCGATGGACTCGGCGGTGTTCTCCTCGGTGAGCTGGTCGCCGAGGGTCGCCTTCAGCTCGTCCCAGTCGAGGTGGACCGGCGTCTCGTCGGACCACGGCGCGACGATCGCCGCCTCCAGGCCGATCAGCTCGGCGACGTCCCGCCCGCTCTCGCCGGCGCCGATCAGCTCGGCGATGCCGCCCAAGGTGTGTCCGCGGTCCAGGAGTTCGGCGATCATCCGCAGCCGGGCGAGGTGGGCCTCGCCGTACCAGGCGATCCGCCCCTCCTTGCGGGGCGGCTGGAGCAGCTTCCGCTCGCGGTAGAAACGCAGGGTGCGGGTGGTGATCCCGGCCGCTTTGGCCAGTTCCTCCACCCGGAACTCGTGTTGTCTGTCCTGGGCAGCAGCCTCGACCTTGTCCACGGCGCTCAGCATAGGACCGGCGATCGCCCGATCGGGTCGGTCGGGCTTCTTCCGTCAACTGTCAACAAGGGCTACCCTGCCAACCGTGCCAGTGGTTGCTGGCACGGTTGGCGTGACCCGCGCCCCGCCCGGCAACGGCGATGCGCGCCCCACCGCCCCCACCCTCCAGGAGGACGCCGCATGGCATCCAGCAGCAAGCGCCCCCGCCCCCGCGCGTCCGACGCCGACGCGACCGTCCCCGACCAGGCCGCCACCGCCGACGATCAGCCCACCGACGACCGGCCCGCCGCGGAGCAGCCGGTCGACGAGCAGCCGGCCGACGCGCGGCAGCCCGTCCCGCACGTCCGGGTCGCCGTCATCGGCTCCGGCTTCGGCGGCCTCGGCGCGGGCGTCCGGCTGCGCCGCGCCGGCATCACGGACTTCGTCATCCTGGAGCGCGCCGACTCGGTCGGCGGCACCTGGCGCGACAACAGCTACCCGGGCTGCGCCTGCGACGTCCCCTCGCACCTCTACTCCTTCTCCTTCGCCCCCAACCCCGACTGGCCGCGCAGCTTCTCCGGCCAGCCGGACATCCGCGCCTACCTGGAGAAGGTCACCGACGTCTTCGGCCTCCGCCCCCACCTGCGGCTCAACACCGAGGTGGTCGAGGCCCGTTGGGACGTCGAGCGGACCCGCTGGAGCATTGCGACCACGGCCGGCCGCTGGACCGCCGACGCCATCGTGGCCGCCGCCGGACCGCTCGCCGACCCGCAGATCCCCGACCTGCCCGGCCTGGACTCCTTCCCCGGTAGGGTGTTCCACTCCTCCCGCTGGGACCACGACTTCGAACTCGCCAAAAAGCGCGTCGCGATGGTCGGCACCGGGGCCTCCGCCGCCCAGATCATCCCGGCGATCCAGCCGGAGGTGGGGAAGCTGACGGTCTTCCAGCGCACCCCGGCCTGGGTCCTGCCGCGCCGCGACCGGACGATCACCGAGCTGGAGAAGTGGCTGCACGGCCGGTTCCCGCTCACCGCCAAGGTCCGCCGGGGCGCCCTGTTCGCGCTGCGCGAGATCCAGATGGACGCCTTCGTCCGGCGGCCCGGCCTGCTCAAGGTGGTCCAGCGGCTCGCCGAACGGCACATCGCGGACGGCGTCGCCGACCCGGCCCTGCGCGCCCGGCTCACCCCCGACTACCGGATCGGCTGCAAGCGCATCCTGCTCAGCAACACCTACTACCCGGCGCTCGCCGCCGCCAACACCGAGGTGGTGCCGGGCGGCCTGCGCGAGGTGCGGGGCTCGACCCTGGTCGCGGCCGACGGCAGCGAGCACGAGGTGGACGCGATCGTCTTCGGCACCGGCTTCCACGTCACCGACATGCCCATGGGCTCCAAGGTGTTCGGGGTCAACGGCACCAGCTTCGCCGAGGAGTGGAAGGAGGGGATGGAGGCACTGCGCGGCTCCACCGTGCACGGATTCCCGAACTTCTTCTTCGTCATCGGCCCCAACACCGGGCTCGGCAACAGCTCGATGATCCTGATGATCGAGTCCCAGCTCAACTACATGATCGACGCGTTGACCACGCTCGACGGGATCGGTGCGACCGCCATGCAGCCCACCGCCCGGGCGCAGCGCCGCTGGAACCTCGAACTCCAGCACCGGATGGACCGCACCGTCTGGACCACCGGCGGCTGCCGCAGCTGGTACCTGGACAAGAGCGGCAAGAACACCGTGCTCTGGCCGGGATCGACCACCTCGTTCCGCCGTGCCACCCGCAAGGTCGACCTCACCGAATACGAACTGATCCTGCGTCGGAAAGACCGCCCGGGCCCGTCCGCGACCACCACCGAGGCCGGGGAGGTCCTGGTATGAGCCGCCTTCCAGTCCCCGCCGACTGCGTCCAGCCCGTTCCCGCCGAGGAGTTGGCCGTGATCTCGGCCGACGGGACCAGGCTGCACGTCGAGGTCCACGGGCAGCCCGGCGCCCCGACGGTGGTCCTCGCGCACGGCTGGACCTGCTCGACCCACTTCTGGGCGCCGGTGATCCACCGGCTCGCCGACCGGTACCGGGTGGTGGCCTACGACCAGCGCGGCCACGGCCGCAGCGAGGTCCCGCCGAGCCGCGTGCGCTACTCCACCCGGGCGCTGGCCGAGGACCTCGCGGCGGTGCTCACCGGGGTCGTCCCGCAGGGCGGGCGGGCCGTGCTGGTGGGCCACAGCATGGGCGGCATGACCGTCATGGCGGGCGCCGCCCGGCCCGAGGTCGCCGAGCGCACGGCGGCCGCCGTCCTGGTCTCCACCGGGCCGTCCGACCTGGTCGAGGAGTTGCGCGTGGTCCCGGGGGCGGTGCGATCCCCGGGGGTGCGGCGCTTCCTGCACCGGCGGATCCTGCGCTCCCGGCTGCCGCTCGGTCCGGTCGGTCCGGCCACCCGGGCCGGGCTCGGGCACGCGATCATGGGGTCGAGCGCACCCGCCGCCCGGATCGAGGTGGCGGTCCGGATGGTGCACGCCTGCCCGGCCGGCGTCCGGGCCAACTGGGCCCGGGTACTGGAGCGGTTGGACGTCCGCGCCGGGCTGGCCCGGCTCGCCGCGCCGACGTCCGTCGTGGTCGGCGCCGAGGACCGGCTCACCCCGCCGGTGCACGCGCACCGGATGGTCGCGGCGCTGGCCGACCCGCAGGGGCTGCTCCTGCTGCCCGGGGTCGGCCACATGGCGCCGATCGAGCGGCCGGCCGAGATCGCCGCCGAGATCGACCGGATGGCGACCGCCCACCTGCCGGGCACCCGCACCGCCGGGGGCGGGAGCGCCGCGGACGGCGCGACTGCCACCGCCGGCCCCGAGGTCGACACCGGTTCCGAGACCACCACCGACCCCGAGAGGACCGCCGTCGCATGACCGCCACCCCGCCGCTCTTTGCCCAGGTCGCCGTCGTCACCGGAGCCGCACGCGGCGTCGGCGCCTCGCTGGCCCGCGCCCTCGCCCGCCGCGGCGCCAAGGTCGCGCTGGTCGGCCTGGAGCCGGAGGAGCTCAAGGCCGTCGCCGCGCAGTGCGGCCCGGACGCCACCGCCTGGGAGGCCGACGTCACCGACGCCGAGGCGCTCACCGTGCTCGCCGGGCGGATCAAGGAGCACTACGGCCGGATCGACACCGTCGTCGCCAACGCGGGAATCGCGATCGGCGGCCCGCTGCTGCAGAACGACCACCGGGCGTTCAGTCGGGTGATCGAGGTCAACCTGCTCGGCAGCGTGGCCACCGCCCGGGCCTTCCTCCCGGTGCTCGCCGAGAGCCGCGGCTACCTGCTGCAGATCGCCTCGCTGGCCGCGCTCACCCCGGCGCCGCTGATGAGCGCGTACTGCGCGAGCAAGTCCGGGGTGGAGGCCTTCGCCCACGCGATCCGCGCCGAGGTCGCTCACGAGGGCGTCAAGGTCGGTGTCGGCTACCTGAGTTGGACCGACACCGACATGGTGCGCGGGGCCGACGAGGATGCCGTGCTCAAGCAGATGCGCTCGCGGCTGCCGTGGCCGGCGAACAAGACGTACCCGCTGGAGCCGGCGGTGGAGCGCCTGGTCGCCGGCATCGCGCGGCGCTCCGCCCACGTCTACGCCCAGGCCTGGCTGCGCGGCATGCAGCCGGTCCGCTGGGCCCTGCCGTCGCTGATCGCGCTGGTCGGCTCCCGCGACGTGGCCCGCCTCGCGCCCCAGCTCGCCGCCACGGCCGCCACCCGTCTGCGCGCGGTCGGAGCCGGCGGAGCGGCCGACACCGCGGCCCGCTCCGAGCGGCGCTGACGGCTGACAACTGACAACTGACAGCTGACAGATATCAGATGACAGCTGACAGATTTCAATATCTGTCAGCTGTCAGCTGTCATCTGTCAGCCGCCCCGCCTCACTCCCCGCCCACCCCCCGGGCGAACCGTTTGAAGACGTCGTAGGCCGCCTGCGCGAAGTTGTCCCGCCGGCTCGGGCCGGCGTTGCAGAGGGCGGCGACGGCGGTGGCGGTCTGCGGGCAGAACGCGATGAGCGTGGTGCAGCCGCGGGTGCCGCCGGAGTGGAACAGGAGTTCGCGGCCGTCCCGGGTGCGCCGGTGGTTCCAGACCAGGCAGAGCTGGTCACCCGATCGCGGCAGCCTCAGCCGTGGCCGCTGCACCTCCCGCAGGGCCTCCCCGAGGGCGTCCCCGTAGGCCGACCCGCCCTCGCCCGGCAGCAGATGCGCACACAGGTACCGGAGCAGGTCGGCGCCGCTGGCCCGGACGGCGCCCGCGCCCGGGAGGCCGGGGATGCGCCACGGCGGCAGCGCACGCCCGTGCCGGTGGCCGGTCGCGCGGTGCGGCGAGTCGGGCGAGCAGGTGGTGGCGCGCATCCCGAGCGGGCGGCAGATCCGGTCGGCGAGCAGTTCCGCGTAGCCGGCGCCGCGGCCCGCCTCGGTGAGCAGCCGCCCGAGCAGTCCGACCCCGAAGTTGGAGTACCCGAACCGTTCGCCGGGCCGGTGCCGCACGGTGGTCCGGGCAAGGCCCGCCCGCAGTCGCCGTTCGCCGTACGCGGCGTACGGGTTGCTGCTCCAGGTCGCGACGGCGCTGGTCAGCAGTCCCGGCGGCAGCCTCGGGAGGCCGGACGTGTGGGTGGCCAGGTGGAGCAGCCGGATCGGCCCGCCGTGCCGGACGTCGGCGGGCCGCCAGCCGGCCGGGAGGTGCCGCTCCACCGGGTCGTCGAGGGCGAGTTCGCCCTGTGCGGCCAGGTCGGCGAGCAGTAGGGCGGTGAACGTCTTGGTGATGGAGCCGAGTTCGAAGACGGTGTCGGGAGTGCAGGGCTCGCCGCCGGCGTGGTCCACCCGCCCGGAGCACCGTACCGCCTGGCGCCTGCCCTGGGCCACGGCGAGCGTCACGGCGCTCGCGCCCGGCCCGGCAGCGCGGACCAGCTCCGCCAACTCCCTGTCGCCCCAGGCTCCGTAGGTGTCCGGTACGGCTCCTTCGAGGGAGGCCACCTAGTTCTCCGGCGGCGCCCCGGCCGCCACCGTCGGCGCGCCTGCGGGCACCCCGGTCGTGCCGCCGAGGGCTCGGGCCAGCGTGGTGGTGGCGGCGACCACGGCGACCACGGCGGTGTGTCCGTGGTCGGTGAGCAACTGGGCGGGATCCCCCTGCGTCGCCGTGTTGGCGTCCTTGGGCAGGAGCCCGTCGGGCTGCTGGGCGGACGCCAGCGCGGCCCAGCCCGTCGCGCCGTGGTCGAGCTCGCCGATGCAGGCGGCGACGATGAGGAGTTCGCCCACGAGGTCCCAGTGGCCGACCTCCTGCCACACGTCGAGCCAGGCCGGCAGCCAGTCGCGCAGGTAGTCGCGGATGTGCGGGGGCAGGCATTCGGGGCGGGCGCCCCAGTCGGTGAGGTGGAAGACGGAGTGCGTGACGTAGTAGGCGGTGAGCCAGTCGATGATCCAGGGCTCGGGTGTGGCGCCGAGCCAGGTGGCGGCGGCCAGCTCGTCCCAGTCCTCCAGCTGGTCCAGGCCGATCACGCGCCGGGCGTTGGCGGAGGCCAGGCGGCGGCTGGGGAGCTGTTCGGCCGCCCGGACGGAGTGCAGCCGGTTCAGCGTCGCCAACTGCTCCTCCAGGGCCCGGTGGCGGAAGCCGGCCCGCGCGAAGTGGACGTAGACCTCCAGCGGGTCGGTCATCAGCGGGTAGCGCAGCTGCCGGTCGTACAGCAGGTCCCCCTCGCGCAGTTCGGCCCAGGCGAGGTCGATGACCTGGCGGGCGATCCGCGTGTCGTCGGCGCCGGCGACCCCCTCGCGCAGCAGCAGGCCGGTGGCCAGGGCGACTTCGCCGAGCGGTTTGTAGATCTCGTTGGGATTGGCGAGGTCGGTGGTGACGTCCTCCTGGAAGCCGCCGAGGCCGCCTTCGTAGAAGGAGTGCAGCCAGCGCAGCGATTTGGAGCCGACCTGCTGGGCGAGGCCGATGATCTGACTGTCCGTCATGCTGCCGCTCCGTCCGGGGAGTCGCCGGCCTGTCCGCGCGCCGGCCGGTCCGTGGGCCGCGTGGGCTGTGCGGGCCGCGCGGGCTGCGGGGGCGTTCCGGCGGCCGTCGTGCCGGCGCCCGACAGCAGGTCGGTGATGGCGAGTTCGAGCCACATGCGGGCGCTGCCGTCGCCGACCGCGCGGATCCGGTCCAGTACGGGGCCGAGTTCCAGGTGCGCCGCTCCGCCGTCCGCCTCGTTCCAGGCCAGCCAGCGCGCGAGCCGGGCGGCGGTGCGGTAGTCGCGGCGGAGCATGGAGCGCGTGGCGCCGCGCGCCAGCGTCAGCGAGTGGCGGCGGGCCAGCTCGTGCACGGGGCCGTCGAGCCGGGGGAGGGCGAGGGCGGAGAGCCGGGCCATGGCCACGGACCACTGCGGCCAGTCGCCCGCCGCCGGCTCCGGGGGGCGGACCGGCTCGGGGCCCGGTGCCGGGAGGGGGCGGCCCGCCAGTTCGACGAGTTGTGCGGTGGCCCGGTCCCGCCAGGCGTTGGCGAGCGCGGCGCCCGTCGGAGCCGGGCGTGCCGCGGTGCCGCCGGGTGCGGGGGGCGCCTCGCTCATCGGGAAGGTGTCGAGGGCCTCGGCCGCGGTGTCGGCGGTGGGGCCGTCGAGCGGCTGGCCGGCGAGCAGCCAGGGGGCGAAGAGGTCGGGCCCCAGGACCCGCACCGCGGCCAGTTCGGCTCTGGACAGGGGGCCTTCGGCCGGGAGGGGGCCCTCGGGCGCCGCGTGGGCGGGTCGGGCGGTGCCCGGGGCGGAGCGGCGGGTGGGCGCGGCCGGGTCCCCGGCGCCCCGGAGGGCGTCGAGGACCCGGCCCGCCACCCGCTCGACGGCCGCCGCGTACTCGTCGCGGAGTGTGGTGTCGGCGAACGGCATGGAGTGGGATTCTCCTGTCTGGAGCGTGCTCAGGACCTTCGGGACCGGTCGGTGGCCCGGTCGGTCGAGGCCTCGGCCCGGCCGCGGGCCAGGTCGAGGCCTCGACCGGGCCGACCGGGATCCGGGGGTCTACCGGGTCTTCTCCTTGGGCTGCTTGTGCGGCGAGAGCAGGAGGAGCCCGAGGAGCAGGAGCAGGCCCGCGGCTTCGGGCTGGTACGTGGGCGCGTCGCTGACGGCCGCCTCGTCCTCCGTGATCAACGTACCGAGCGCGTCGATCTCGGCCTGTGTGGCGAGCGGTGCCCGAGTGGTACGGGTGGTCTGAGCAAGCATCTGAGTGCCTCCTCATCGGATCTCCACCGCCTGGTCCGGCGGTGCCCCCCTCGATCGACGATACGAGCACGAACCGACCGGCGCCACCCCTGTACGCTCCGTCACCGCGGTCACGGAGAGGCATCCCGTGGCGGCGCAGCGGCGCCACCGGGGTGTCGCGGGTACTCGGGAGTAGGTACGGTCGCTGCATGACCACTGCCTTGATCACCGGCGCGACCGCCGGCATCGGAGCCGCGTTCGCCCGTCGGCTCGCGCGGAGCGGCTACGGGCTCGTCCTGGTGGCCCGGGACACCGAGCGGCTGGAACGGTCCGCCGCGGAACTGCGGGGGAGGTTCGGCGTGGAGGTGGAGGTGCTCGGTGCCGACCTGGCCACCGACGGGGGCATCGCGGACGTCGAGGTCCGACTGTCGGACGGCGCCCGCCCGGTGGACCTGCTGGTGAACAACGCCGGCTTCGGCAACCGGGGCGCGTTCGCCACGGTGCCGCTGCAGGACGAGCTGGACATGCTGAAGGTGCACATCGAGGCGGTGCTGCGGCTGACCACGGCCGCCCTGCCGGGGATGCGCGAGCGCCGGCGCGGCGCCGTCGTCAACGTGGCCTCGGTGGCGGCGTTCCTGCCGCGCGGCACGTACGGGGCGAGCAAGGCCTGGGTGGTGAGCTTCACCCAGGGCGTGATGCGCGACCTCGGCGGCACGGGGGTGCGGCTGATGGCGCTCTGTCCGGGCTTCACCCGCACCGAGTTCCACCAGCGGGCCGGTATGGGCACCGACAACATCCCGGCCTGGGGCTGGCTGTCCGCGGAGCGGGTGGTCGACGAGGCGATGCGCGACCTGGCCCGGGGGCGTTCGGTCTCGGTGCCGAGCAAGCGCTACAAGCTGGCGGTGGCGATCGCCCGGGTGCTGCCGTCCGGGAGGCTCGGCGGCGTCTCCTCCAAGGCGGCCCGCACCTACCGCACCACCTGAGCCGCAGCCGCAGCCGTCGTCGAAGCCCCAGCCCCAGCCGCAGCCCCAGCCCCAGCCGCAGCCCCGGCCGCAGCCGTCGTCGAAGCCGACGGCGGGTCGGCGCGGTCCGGCGTCCGGACCGGCATCGCGGAGCGCATCTCACTATTAGCTTTGCTAACTATGAGCCTCTCTCGTTATGCTGGCGAGCGCCCGACCGCCCACCCGCCGTCGGCGCGCGCCCCCGGGCGCCGCGCCCGCCCGGCCGTCCGAGGGAGGCTGCCCGCCGTGCGCCCCGAAGGCATCCAGTGGACCCCGCCCGCCCGCGCCGAGGGCGACCCGCGCCCGCCGACCCAGTGGCGCCGAATCCTCGCGCTCTTCCGCCCCTACTCCGGCCGCCTCGCCGTCGTCGGCCTGCTGGTCGCCGCCTCCGCCGTGGTGTCGGTGACCACGCCGTTCCTGCTGCGCGCCGTCCTGGACACCGCGATCCCGCAGGGCCGCACCGGACTGCTGACCGCCCTGGTGCTGGGCATGGTCGCCGCCGCCGTGGTCAACAGCATCTTCAGCGTGCTGCAGACGCTGATCTCCACCACCGTCGGCCAGCGGGTCATGCACGACCTGCGCACCGCCGTCTACGGCCACCTCCAGCGGATGTCGCTGGCGTTCTTCACCCGCACCCGCACCGGCGAGGTGCAGTCCCGGATCGCCAACGACATCGGCGGCATGCAGTCCACGGTGACCTCCACCGCCACCTCCCTGGTCTCCAACTTCACCGCCGTGATCGCCTCGGTGGTCGCCATGGTGGCGCTGGACTGGCGGCTGACCGTCGTGTCGCTGCTGCTCCTGCCGGTGTTCGTCTGGATCAGCCGCCGGGTCGGCAACGAGCGCAAGAAGATCACCGGTGAGCGCCAGAAGCAGCTCGCCGCGATGAGCTCGGCGGTGCAGGAGTCGCTCTCGGTCAGCGGCATCCTGCTCGGCCGCACCATGGGCCGCGCCGACTCGCTCTCCCGCGAGTTCACCGGCCAGTCCGACCGGCTTGCCGAGCTGGAGGTGCGCGCCTCGATGGCCGGCCGCTGGCGGATGAACACCATCCAGATCGTGATGGCCGCGATGCCCGCGGTGATCTACTGGGCGGCCGGCATGACCGCGGCCGGCGGCGCCCCGATCGTCTCGGTGGGCACCCTGGTCGCCTTCGTCTCGCTCCAGCAGGGCCTGTTCCGCCCGACCGTCGGCCTGCTGGCCACCGGCGTCCAGGTGCAGACCTCGCTGGCGCTCTTCCAGCGGATCTTCGAGTACCTCGACCTGACCGTGGAGATCGACGAGCCCGAGCACCCCGTCACCCTGGACACCGTCCGCGGCGAGGTCCGCTTCGAGGGCGTCGACTTCCGCTACGACCCGGAGCAGGAGCGGCCCACCCTCGCCGGGGTGGACCTGCGGATCCCGGCCGGCGGCTCACTCGCGGTGGTCGGCGAGACCGGCTCCGGGAAGACCACGCTCAGCTACCTGGTGCCCCGGCTCTACGACGTCACCGGCGGCCGGGTCACCCTCGACGGGGTCGACGTGCGCGAGCTGTCCTTCGACACCCTCGCCCGCGCGGTGGGCGTGGTCTCCCAGGAGACCTACCTCTTCCACGCCTCGGTCGCCGACAACCTGCGCTTCGCCAAGCCGGACGCCACCGACGCGGAACTCGTCGCCGCCGCCCGGGCCGCCCGGATCCACGACACCGTCGCCGCCCTGCCGGACGGCTACGACACCGAGGTCGGCGAGCGCGGCTACCGCTTCTCGGGAGGGGAGAAGCAGCGCCTCGCGCTCGCCCGCACCATCCTGCGCAACCCGCCGGTGCTGATCCTCGACGAGGCCACCAGCGCGCTGGACAACAGCACCGAACGCGCCGTCCAGGAGGCCATCGACACCCTCGCGGCGGGCCGCACCACCATCACCATCGCGCACCGGCTCTCCACCGTGCGCGCCGCCGACCAGATCGCCGTCCTGGACCGCGGCGAGGTCGCCGAACTCGGCACCCACGAGGAGCTGCTGGCGGCGGACGGCCGCTACGCCGCGCTGCTGCGCCGGGAGGCCCCGGTCGCGGCCGTCGCCCGCTGAGCCGGGAGGGTCCGGCCGCCCTCGCCGCGCCTCGCCGGGCCTCGCCTCACCGGGCCGGGCCGCGCCGCGCCGGCTCAGGCAGCCTTGGGGACCTCGTTGTACGTCCCCACGACCTCCTGGCCGGAGAGCGTCTGGATTGCCGCCATCACCTCGTCGGTGACCTGGCGGCGGGCCTTGAGCGAGCGGGCCTGCCCGTGCAGCTCGTCGAAGTGCAGCGGCTCGCCGAAACGGACCGTCACCTTCTTCAGCCGCGGCAGCCGCTTGCCGACCGGCAGGATCCCCTCCGGTCCCTCCAGCGCCACCGGCACCACCGGGACGCCGGCGGTCAGGGCCAGCCAGGCCACACCGGTCTTGCCGCGGTAGAGCCGGCCGTCCAGCGAGCGGGTGCCCTCCGGGTAGATGCCGAAGGCCTTGCCGTCCTCCAGGATCTCCAGCGCCCGCTCCAGCGAGGCCTGCGCGGAGCGGTAGGTGCCGCGCTCGACCGGCACCGCGCCGATCCCCTGGAAGAAGCCGCGGGACAGCGCGCCCTTGAGCCCGGTGCCGGTGAAGTACTCGGCCTTGGCCAGGAAGTGCACCCGGCGCGGCGCGGTCAGCGGGATCACCACGCTGTCGATGAACGAGAGGTGATTGCTGGCCAGGATGACGCCGCCCTTGCGCGGCACGTTCTCGATGCCCTCGATGGTGGGCCGCCAGATCCCCCGGGCGAGCGGTTTCAGCACCAGCCTGGTGACGAGATCGAGCATGGTCCCTCCCTGGACGAGCACGCCCGAGAGGTGCCCGGGCCTGGGGTTACGACGAGTCGTTCGGTCGGCCCGGCCGGGCCGGGATCAGACCCGCAGACTACGACACCCACCCCGGAGGCCGTCCACTCCCGGCGGCCGTGGCGCTCACCACGGCCGGGTAGGGTACGGCCGTCGGAATTACACATCAGCAGCTGATCACCCCAGGGAGGGCCCGATGGCAGACGTCAACGACATCCGCGCGGCGTTCGACAAGTACGACGTGAACGGCGACGGCCGGATCACCGCCACCGAGTACGCGCTGGTCGCGCGCGAGCTCGGCGACCTCACCACCTCGATCGCCGTGGCCGAGGCCGTCATCAGGACGATGGACGCCAACCACGACGGCGAGCTGACCTTCGACGAGTTCCTGGCCGCGCGCCAGGGCTGATGCGCTCGCGGTCCGGACCGGGCCCCGGGGTGTTCCCCGGGGCCCGGTCGTCGCGTTCACACCGTTTCCCCGCCCGGCGGTGGGGCGCCCCCCGGTCGGCGCCGCGGTGCCCCTGGCCGGGGCCGCCGCGGGCTCAGGCGGTGGTCGGGAACACCCGGCGCACCACCCGCTCCGCCGCCCCGCCGTCGTCCCACGGGCAGAACCGCTTGCGGAACTCCGTCCGCGCCGCCGGCTCCGGGTCCCCGGCCAGCAGCGCCGCCGCCAGCCCCTGCGGATCCGTCGTCAGCGCGCCCGGCGGCTGCTCGAACAGGTCGAAGTAGACGCCCCGGTCCCGCTTGTACTCCTCCCAGTCCGGCGCGAAGACCACGATCGGCCGGTCCAGCACGGCGTAGTCGAACATCATCGACGAGTAGTCCGTGACCAGCACGTCCGCCGCCAGGTAGAGGTCCTCCACGGTCGGGTGCGCCGACACGTCCACGATCTGCGCGGCGCCCTCCTGCTCCGTCAGGTCGCCCGGGCCGCCGGTGTGGAAGTAGTGGGTGCGCACCAGCAGGGTGAACCCTGGCCCCAACTGCCGTGCCAGCTCCCGCACGTCCAGCAGCGGCACGTACCCGCCGCGCGCCTCCCGGTGGGTGGGCGCGTACAGCACCGCCGTGCGGCCGGGCGCCAGCCCGAACCGCTCGCGCATCGCTGCCGACTCGGCCGGCGTCGCGTTGGCCAGCCGGTCGTTGCGCGGGTAGCCGGTGTCCAGCATCTCGTAGCGGCCGGGGAAGGCGCGGGCGAAGTGCTCGCTGGTGTGCGGGTTGGAGGCGACCAGGAAGTCCCAGCGGTCGACGGCCTCCTGGAGCCGGTCGAAGTCCATCCCGTCGGCGGCCACCGGGTGGTCCCTGAGGTCCATGCCCATCGCCTTCAGCGGCGTGCCGTGCTGCGTCTGGACGTGCACCGTGCCGGGCCGCTTCACCATGGTGCGCGGGAAGTTGACGTTGTTCACGAAGTACTTGGCCGTGGCCATCGCCTTCAGGTAGGCCGGGGTGTTGACGATGACGTACGGCACGCCGTCCGGCAGCGTCGCGGCCTGCGTCCGGTTCTCCACCACCCAGACGCCGCGGATCGCGGGTGCCAGCTCCTTCGCCTTCTCGTAGATCGCGGCCGGACTGCACGCGTAACCGCGGTGCCAGTACGCGGCGTACACCGCCAGCCCGGGGTCGAGCGGCATCCGGCGGAAGGCGTTGTACGCGGTGAACCGGGCGCTGCTGCGCACCCCCTTCCTGAGGGCCGGCGCCACCGCCCTGGCCCCGCGCTTGAGCTCGCGCGGCAGCCGCCCCGTGCGGCGCAGCTCCGCGTACGCGCGCCGGGCGCCGCGCGCCGCGAGGCGGTACTGCACCCCGCGCACGCCCCCGGGGAAGCGGTAGCCCGCCGGGCGGTGCCGGGCGAAGTGCTCGGCGATCCGGCGGAAGAACTCGGGCCGCAGCCCGACCGGGACCAGCCCGGGGGTGTCGTAGACGGTCAGCGCCTGCTGCACGGTCCGCTCGAAGACCAGGGTGCGCAGCGCCTCCGGGACGGGCCGTCCGGGGCGGTCGGGCCGGTCCAGGAAGGCGAAGATCGCGTCGTACTGGGCGAAGGCGTCGGCGTGCTTGGCGGAGGCGGTGCTGGTGATCGCCCCGGCCCGGCCGCGCCGGTAGAAGTAGCAGGGGCGGTCGAGGTGGCGCAGCCGCCCGGCGGCGAGCAGCGCGGGGTAGGTGACGGAGATGTCCTCGTAGTAGCCGCGGCCGAACGAGACGCCGAGCCCGAGCAGGAACTCCCGGCGGAACACCTTGTTCCAGACCGACATCACGGTCCTGAACAGCGCGGGGTGCTCGGCCAGCGTGCAGCCCGCTTCGAGCGGGGAGCCGGCCAGCACGTGCCGCCAGGGGTTGGGTTCGGTGCCGCCGTCGGGGTAGACGTGGGTGAAGTCGGTCAGCAGCACGTCGACCGGCGGCTCGCCGCGGCCCTCGCGCTCAGCTTCGGCGGTGAGCTCGTCGAGCAGGGCGGCCACCGTGCCCTCGGGCACCCAGTCGTCGCTGTCGACGAACCAGACGTAGTCGCCCCGGGTCTCGGGGAGGGCGGCGGTGCGGGCGCCGCCGAGGCCCTGGTTCTCGGCGAGGTGGAGGACGCGCAGGCGCGGGTCGCGGGCCGCGTACTCGTCCAGGATCGCGCCGCAGCGGTCGGGGGAGCGGTCGTCGACCGCGATCACCTCGAAGCGGGACTCGCCGGCGGGCGCGTCCGTCAGGAGGGAGTCGAGGCAGCGCGGCAGGAAGCGCTCCACCCCGTGGACCGGGAGCACGATGCTGAGGAGGACTGGCACGCTGGCCGAGTCTACCGAGGCGGCGCAAGGGCGGAACCCGCAGGTCCGCAACGCCGGAACCGCCGGTGCCGGACCCCGTGCGGGGCGGCACCGGCAGCCTGGTGGCGGCCCGGCCGACCCTCTACGGCCGGCCGCCGGTCCGGGCACCGCCCGAACCTGGCCACCGCAGCGTCGAGGCGGCCTGGCAGTAGGCACGGGGGAGCCGGAATCTTCATCAGTCGAACACGGCGATGGGCGCCGCTCGCGCCCGCGTGGTCGTTACAGATACTGCTTGGAGCCGGCGCCCGCGTCAATCCCTCGCCTGTGTTCACTTCCTAAACGGATAGTCCTACCGATCCGGGGGTGGGGTCACGGTTCTCGGCGGCCGCCCGGCGGACACGGGACGTGAGGGGCCGGTGACATCGCGCGCCGGGCGCACACCTTCACCACGGGCGCCGGGTGCGCGCCCCGACGAACCCGCTGACGGGCGGCGGGTCGTGCACCATCATTGATGCCTAGTCGTGACCGGCCCGGTAGCCCCTGGTGCGGTGTCAGTTGACGCCGCACGGTACGGTGGCAGAACACCGGGACGGTTGCGCGAAGACCGTCTGTCGCGGATAGTCTTCGCCTCACGGCCCTGGCGCCTCGTAGGGGTGGGAAATCAGATGGAACACATGCAAGTGCGGACTCGGCCCCGCGTGCCGGCGATCCAGTGCGGTGTCGGCACGACCGGCCGCCGGATCGACCGGCACCTGGCTGTGCTCGGCGCGCCCGCACTCCCGGCGGTGGACACCGCCGAGGCGCTCGGGTTGATAAGGGAGCTGACGCCGCGCGGCGTCGGTGCCCCGACCGCGCCGCCGCGCCGCCACGCGCGGGTCAGGCTGCTGGCGCCGCTGCGCCGGCTGCGGCGCGGACTCTTCGGCGGGCGCGGCCGCGGCTGAGAGGCCGGTCGGCCTCCGGGCGCACCGCCGCCCTCCGCGCGCACCCGCACCGGCCCGACGGATCCACGGCGACCGTCGGGTCTTCGGCGTTCCCGGAACCGGGTCGTGTCCGGGCTGCCCCGGTGTCGTCTCCGCGCGCTCTCCGTACCGTCTCCGTGCCGTCCCGGTGCTGTCTCCGTGCCGTCCCGGTGCTGTCTCCGTGCCGCCGGGATTGGTCTGAACCTCTCAGCTTACGCCGACCCGCCCCACCGGCGCGGAGAGTCGGCGAGGCTGGTCGGACGGCCCCCGCCGGTGGGCGAGGATGACGCCATGGCGGACCACACCCACACCCCCCACGCCCCCCACTCACCGTCCTTCCGGACCGAGACCTTCGAGATCACCACCGGCAGCCGCGAGGTCGCGCTCGACATCACCGACCGCTGCGCCCGCTTCCTCGACGGGCACGCCGTCGGCCGGGACGGCCTGCTCAACGTCTTCGTCCCGCACGCGACGGCCGGGATCGCCGTCCTGGAGACCGGCTCCGGCAGCGACGACGACCTGCTCGCCGCCCTGCGCGACCTGCTGCCCGCCGACGAACGCTGGCGGCACCGGCACGGCAGCCCGGGCCACGGCCGCGACCATGTGGTCCCCGGCCTGGTCGCCCCGCACGCCACCCTGCCGGTGATCGACGGGCGGCTCGCGCTCGGCGTCTGGCAGTCGGTGGTCCTCGTCGACACCAACGGGGACAACCCCCGCCGGACGGTCCGGCTCTCCTTCCTGGGCTGACCGGCCCGCACCGCCCTACCTGGCACGCACTGCCCTGCCCTGCCCTGCCCTGCCCTGCCCGGCCCGCGCCGGGCAGGGCCTAGCCGGTCCCAGACCCGTGCCCGACGGCCTCGGCGGTGGCCTCCGCGGCGGCCCCGGTCGCGGCGGCCTCGACGACCGAGGCGAGGTACCGCTCGATCGCCAGGTACTGGCAGAGCGTGGAGACCGGGCGGCCGAGCCGGGCGTACCAGGAGGCGAGCCGCGCGAAGGCGCTCACCTCGAACCACACCTCGCCCGCCGCGTCCATGGACACCGTGAACGCCTCCTCGCCGCGTTCCGGGTGTCCCGGAAGCGTTCCGTAGGCGAAGCCGATCCGGTCCGGCTCGTCCACCGTCCACACCACCCGGCACGGGATCACCAGCCGGGGCCACCGGATGCCGGGCAGGGCGAGGCGCAGCAGCACGGTCGCCCCCTCCTCGACGGGCGCGTACGGGTACACGGCGAAGCCGGTGCCCAGCTGGCAGCCCCAGCCGAGGACGAACCGCCCGGCGCGCGCCAGCACCTGCGGGCCGTGCCCGAGGTGGACCCGCCGCCGCAGGTGCGTGTAGCCCTCCGGCAGCCGGGTGCCCCGGGTCGCGCCCACCTCGCGGTAGCTGGGCGCGGCGGCCCGGGCGGCCAGCAGCAGCCGCTCCGGGGCGGACGACGGTCGTGCGGTACCGGGCGAGTCGGGCATGCCGCCACCGTAGCGCCCGCCCCGGAGCGCCTTGCGCGGGGCCCGGCCGAGGAGTAGAGAGGGCCCCATGAGCGAAACAGCCGTGAACGACAGGGTCCTCACCGGCGCCCCGGGCACCGACGGCGCGGCGGCGGCCGACCAGGTCTGCGTCCTCGCCCCGGGCGACGGGGACGCCGTGGCGGCCCTGCTGCCCGACCCGGGCCTCACCGGCCCGCGAGCGGACTGTGTGCTGTGCGGCGAGCCGACCGAACTGCCCGCCGACCACCCGGGCAGCACCCTCTGCCCCGTCTGCACGTGGCAGCAGGCCCAGCGGATCGCCTGCTCCGGCTGACCGGAACCGGACCGAGCGGAACGGGTCCGCCCCCCGGCCCCGACCCCGATCCCGCGGCGCCCGTCAGGCGTCCTCCCGCCCCGCCAGGGCCAGGGTCGAGCCGTGCCGGCCCTTGCGGACCAGCAGCTGGGCCGGGATCCGGCTGCGCAGATCGGCGACGTGGCTGACGATCCCGACCGCGCGGTCCCGCTCCCGCAGACCGTCGAGGACGTCCATCACCTCCTCCAGGGTGTGCTCGTCGAGGCTGCCGAAGCCCTCGTCGATGAACAGGGTGTCCAGCGGCATGCCCCCGGCCTCGTCGGTGACGACGTCGGCCAGGCCGAGCGCCAGCGCCAGCGAGGCGAAGAAGCTCTCGCCGCCGGAGAGCGTCGCGGTGTCGCGCTCCGTGCCGGTCCAGGCGTCCACCACGCGCAGCGCCAGCCCCGAGCGCTTGTTGCCCGTGCCCCGGCCGTCGCTGTGGACGAGGGTGTAGCGGCCGCCGGACATCCGGACCAGCCGGTCGCTGGCCGCGGCCGCCACCTGCTCCAGCCGCGCCGCCAGGACGTACGACTCCAGGCGCATCCGGAGCCGGTTGTCGGCCGAGGTGCCGGCCGCCAGCGCCGCGAGCCGGCTGATCCGCGCGTACCGGTCCAGCTCCGGAGCCAGCGAGCGGGCCAGCTCGGCCAACTGCCGCCCGATCGCGGCGAGCGCCTCGCACCGCACCCGGGCCGCGTCCCGCGCCGCGTGCGCCGCCCGCAGCCGGTCGGTGGCGGCGCCGAGCGCGGCGCGGGTGCCCGGCAGGTCGGCGGGCGGCCGGGCGGCGGCCTCGGCCGGCTCCGGCTCGGCGAGCCGCCGCTCGGCCGCCGCCAGCTCCGCCCGGTGCCGGTCCAACCGCTGCTCCAGCCGCTCGCGCTCCGGCCGGGGCAGCAGGACGGCGGCGGCGTCCTGCGCGCTCGCGAACCCGGCCGCCACCGCGGCGCCGGCCAGTTCGTCGTCGGCCCGCTTGAGCTGGTGCGCCGCCTCGGCGGCGGCCCGGGCCGCGCCCGCCAGCGCCGCCACGGCCGAGGCCAGACGGTCCAGGGCGGCCGCGCGGGCCGCCACCGACGGCGCGTCACCCCGGGCCGCCGCCACCCGGGCACCCAGCTTCTCCTGCTCGGCGTGCAGGGTCCGCGACTGGGCGGCCAGCTCGGCGCTCCGCTCCCGGGCCCCGGCCAGCGCCGTGCGGCGGACGGCCTGCTCGGCGGTGAGCCGCTCGATCGCTCGGCCCGCCGGGCCGAGCCCTCCGCGGCCCGGAGCGCCTCGCGGTGCTCGCGCTCCAGCCCGGCGAGCGCCTCGGCGAGGGCGCCGGCGGGCTCCTCCCCGGCCGCGCCGGCGGCCGCCGCCCGGCGCACCTGGAGGCCGGACAGCTTCCGCTCCGCCGCCTCGGCGGCCTGCTCGGCGGCCGTCTGGGCCCGCCGGGCGCGCTCCTCGTCCTCGGCCCGGACCGGCTCGCCGACCGGGCGGGCGGGGTCGGGGTGCTCCGTCGAGCCGCAGACCCGGCACGGCTCCCCGGCGCCCAGCCGCGCGGCCAGCTCGGCGGCCATCCCGGCCAGCCGGCGCTCGCGGAGGTCCAGGCCGTGCTGCCGGGCGTCCAGCGCCTCCGCGCGCAGCGCGAGCGTGCGCGGCCGGGCGTGGTCGATCTCCAGGTCCAGCCCGTCCCGGTCGCGGGCGGCGGCGAGCCGGGCGGCCAGCTCCGCGCGCCGGGCGTCCAGCCGTTCGACCCGCCCGGCGGCGTCCCGCGCGGCGGACTCCTCCGCCTGGAGGGCGGCCAGCCGGGGCTCGAAGTCGGCCAGCCAGTCGCCCGCCTCCTCGGCGAGGTCCTCGGCGCGCCGCAGGTCGGCCGCCAGCGCCGCCCGCGCGCCGTCCAGCTCGGCGCACTGCCGCTCGTCCTCCCGGGCCGCCTCCAGCCGGACGATCTCCGCCCGCAGCCGCCGCTCGGCCTCGGCCAGTTCCTCGGCCTCGGCGTGCGCCGGAGCCGGGCCGCCGTCCACCACGACGTCGCGCCCCGCCGGGCCGTCGGCGGCCTCGGCCAGCACCGCCCGGTGCCGGTGCTCCTCCTCCCGGGCCCGCCGGTACGCCTGGGCCGCGCGCTCGCGCAGGTGCAGCACCGGCTCGACGCCGACCGCGGCCTGCGCCGCCGCCAGCCGCTGCCGGTCCGCCGCCCGGGCGGGCTCGTCCTCGGCGAGCCGGGCCGCCTCCCGCACCGCCTGCCGGTGCCGGTCCTGCCGGTCGGCCAGCTGCTCGGCGGCCTCCCGCGCCCGCTGCGCCGCCCGGTGCGCCTCCTCCGCGCCCGCCAGCGCCGCCCCGGCGACGGTCAGCTGCTCGGCCGCGCCGCCGCGCAGCACGGCCGCCCAGCCCAGCACGCCGGCGGTGAGCTCGGTGTCCGCCGCGGCACCCGCCGGGCCGGACTCCTCCTCACCGGGCACCCGGCCCGCGGCCGGCTCGGCGCCCGGGCCGGCCGCCTGCTCCGCCCTGCTCGCCAGGTCGCGCAGCCGCCGGCGCCCCGCCTGGACGGCGGCCTCGTGGGCCCGGCGCTGCTCGGCCAGCCAGGCCTCGACGGACTGGAACCGCTCGGTGTCGAACAGCCGGCGCAGCAGCTTGCCGCGCTCCTCCGAGTCCGCCCGCAGGAACCGCGCGAAGTCGCCCTGCGGCAGCAGCACCACCTGGCAGAACTGGTCCCGGCTCATCCCGATCAGCCGGTGGATCTCCTCCCCGGCCTCCTGGTGCGACTTGCTGACGGCCCGCCAGCCCGGTGCGCCGTCGCCGGTGCCCGCGCCGTCCGCCGACCACTCGCGCAGCAGCGTCTGGGCGCGTTCGAGCGTCATGCCCCGGCCGACCTTCTTCGGCCGCGGCTGCTCCGGGACGCGGGTGATCTCCAGCCGCCGCCCGCCCAGCGTCAGCTCCAGCCGGACGGTGGTCAGCCGGTCCGGCTCGGCGTGGTCGCTGCGCAGCCGGTTGGCCCGGCGGGCGCCGGGCACCTCGCCGTAGAGGGCGTAGCAGACCGCGTCCAGCACGCTGCTCTTGCCCGCGCCGGTCGCGCCGCGCAGCAGGAACAGCCCGCCGGCGGCCAGCGCGTCGAAGTCGACCGCCTCGGTGCCCGCGAAGGGGCCGAACGCGGTCACCTCCAGCCGGTGGAGTCTCATCGGGGCAGCTCCGCCTTCCGGTCGGTGGTCTCCCGGACGCGCTCGAAGCCCTCGCGCAGCCAGTCCAGCTCCTCCGCGTCCGGCGCGGCGCCGGGGCGCACGTGCCGCAGGAAGCCCTCGGCGATCTCCAGGTCGCTCCGCCCGCCGACCCGGGCGGCGTAGGACGCGGAGGCGGCGGTGGTGGTCTCCTCCGGTTCGAAGAGCAGCTGGAGGGTGTGCGGGAAGCGGCGGCGCAGCCGCTCCATCGGCTCGCCCGGGCGGCTCGGGTCGGTGAGGGTGGCCTGCACCCAGGACTGTTCGGCGGCGGTGTACCGCTCGTCGGTGAGCAGCTCGTCGAGCCGGCCGCGCAGCCGGGCCAGCGGCCGGGGCACCGGGCAGTACACCCGCTCGGCGGTGACCGCGCCGTCCGCCGCGAGGTCGACCAGCCACATGCTCTTGCGGTGCTCGTGCTCGGAGAAGGAGTAGGCGAGCGGGGAGCCGCTGTAGCGCAGGTGCGGGGCGAGCGTCTGGCAGCCGTGCAGATGGCCGAGCGCGGCGTAGTGCACGCCGTCGAACACGGCGGCGGGGACGGCCGCGACCCCGCCCACCGCGATGTCGCGCTCGCTGTCGCTGGGCTCGCCGCCGGTGACGAAGGCGTGCGCCAGGACCACCGCGCGGGTGCCGGGCGGCCGGGCCGCGAGGTCGGACCGGACCTGGTCCATCGCCGCGCCGAGCACCGCCGCGTGGCCGCCGCGCGCCAGTCCGAACCGCTCCCGGACCAGCGTCGGCTCCAGGTACGGCAGCCCGTAGACCGCGACCGGCCCGTGCTCGTCGGCCAGCAGCACCGGCTCGGCGCACTCGCCCGGGTCCGTGCGCAGGTGGACGCCGGCCCGGCCGATGAGCCCCGCGCCCACGCCGAGGCGGCGGGCGGAGTCGTGGTTGCCGCTGATGAACACCGTCGGCACGCCGAGGCCCGCGAGCCGGTGCAGCACGTCGTCGAACAGCGCCACCGCCTCCAGCCCCGGCAGCGCGCGGTCGTACACGTCACCGGCGACCAGCACGGCGTCCACGCCTTCGTCCCGGACCACCGCCACCAGGTGGTCCAGGAAGGCGCGCTGGGCGTCGTGCAGGCTCTCCCGGTGGAACGAGCGCCCCAGGTGCCAGTCGGAGGTATGCAGCAGTCGCATGGTCCCCGACCATAACGGGCGCCACCGACAGTCCGGCACGGAACGGGACTCCCCGCCCGCCCCGCCGGTGCTCCGGGCCTCCTCCCGGCGGTCGCTCCGCGTCGATTGTCAGTGACCGTGTGTATGGTCACGATCGCCGGGAGCCGAGGGGCTCGTGGGGCCGGTGCGACAGGTGCGGACGGCGGGAGGAAGGGGTCATGGTCGTGCGGGACGCGATGCGTGGTGGGTGTGCGGGGCGGCGCCGGCCCGGGCCGGGCGGTCCGGTGGCGCGGGGCCTCGGCGGGCGGCCTCCGGGCGGTGGTCCGGGCGGTCCGGGCGGTCCGGGCGGGCCCGGCGCGCGGGGACGGCGGGCGGGGCGGCCGCGCGGGGCGCCGCCGCCCCAGCCGGTGGCGCTCGCGGTGGTGGTCCGCGCCGCCGACTTCGCCGACCTCGCGGGGCACGGGCTGTTCGGCGGGCTGTCGTTCCGGGCCTACCTGCGGCGGGTGGCGGTCCAGCTCAGGGCGCTGGGCGGGAACGGCTTCGAGGTCCACCTGCGGGTGCTGGACCCGGCGGACTACGAGGAGTACTGCGAGGCGCTGGGCTTCGACCCCGGGGACGCGGCGGCCCGGGTGGCGTACGCGGCCGATCCCGAGCTGGCCGGGGAGCCGTTCGTCCACACCGGGCAGCGGCTGGCCGTGCTGCTGCCGGAGCTGGCCGACGACCACCGGGCCAGGGTGCGGATCTCCATCGCGATGGCGGCGCTGCTGGCGGCGGTCGGCGAGGGGGCGCGGGCGGAGCCGCGGCTGGTGGCGGTGATGCGGCACGCCGTCGAGGTCGGGTCGGCGGTGGCCGTCGGCGCCGGTGACGGCCTCCACCTGGTGACGCTGCGCTGCCACGGCCCCGAGGACGGCGAGGAGCTGACCGCGGCGAGCGACCTCCTGGTGGAGCGGGGCCGGTTCGCCACGGCGGGGCGGGACGGGGAGGCGTTCTGCGTGACGCTGGCGGCGGGGCTGGCCGCCGGCGGCGTCGGGGCGATGGTGCTGCACGGGGATCCGGCGGCGCCCGGCGGGCAGACGGTGCGGGGCTGGGCGCTGCACGGCGGGCGGCTGCGGCCGATGACGGTCCGGGAGGTGCTGGACGAGCTGGCCGACGACGTCGGCCGCGGCCTGCCCTTCCCGCCGGCCGCCGTCCCGCTGCCGGGCTTCCCCCTCCCGGCGGCGCCCGCGGCGGAGGAGGGGGGTGGGCCCCTGGACTGACGGGGAGTGACCGGGGCCGACCGGGGCTGACCAGGGCGTTCGGCCCCCGGTGTCCACCAAGCGGCGCTGGGGACTGTTCATCGACCGCCTGTTCGGGGAAGATTTCGGGAAAGATCAACAGTGGGAACGGTCGGTGCCCCACGCCGCCGTTCCCGCCCGATCGGCCCCGAACCGGGCACCGCGAACGTCCCCGTGCACCGTGAACGTCCCGCGCACCCTCGGTCCGGCGAGCCCGACACCGAAAGGGGGACGCATGAGCCGGATCGAGTACAGCGCGGAGATCGCCGAGCTGCTCGGCCGGGTGCGCCGGCGTCCCACCGCGGGGTGGCCGTGGCGGCCGGGCGAACAAGTGCCCCCGGGCCTCGCGGTCAAGCAGTCGTGGGGGTGGCTGTTCGCCCCCGACGGCCGGGTGCTGACGCTGGTCAACCCCAAGGACGGCATCGTCTCGCTGCCCGGCGGGTCGCTGGAGCCGGAGGACGCCGGCAATCCCGGCTCCGCGCTGGCCCGGGAGGCGGGCGAGGAGGCGCAGGCGCTGATCGGCACGGCGTACTACCTCGGGTACCTCTACGACCGGGTCGGCTCGGCCAACGGCGGGAACGAGTGCGCCCGGGTCCGGATGGCCGCCGCTCTTCGGGCGGTCGGGCCGAGTGCGCCGGACCCGGCCTCGGGGCGGCACTACCGGCGGCTGCTGGTGGCGCCGGGCCTCGCCGTCGAGCTGCTCGGCTGGGGCACGCCCGGCCTGCGCCAGGCCCGGGCGGCGGTGACGGCCGCCGTCCGGTGGCTCGGCGTGCCCGCAGCCGCCAACGAGACGATCGAGGAACTGCCGGTCGCCGGCTGCGAGGTGTTCCCCGAGGCTGCCCCCGGCGCCGCTCCCGGCGAACCGACCCCCGTGCCGGATCGCCCGACGGGTCGCCCGGCGGATTGTCCGTCGGGTCGGCGCGGCGGCCGGTGAGCGCGTCCCGACCGCCCCGCGCCCGGGGCCTGTTCCACCACGTGGAGCTGTGGACGGACGACCTGGCGGTCGCTGCGGAGCAGTGGGGTCCGGTGCTGCTCGCGCTCGGGTGCGAGCCGTTCCAGCACTGGCCGAGCGGCCGCAGCTGGCGCCTCGGTGACGCCTACCTGGTGATCGAGCAGTCACCGGCGCTGCTGCCGGGCGGTCACCAACGGCTGCGGGCCGGCCTCAACCACCTCGCCGTGCACGGCGGCCACCCGGCGGTGGCCGCCGCGCTCGCCGCCGGCTGGACGGTCCGGGTGGACACCGGCGAGGCGGTCCATCTGATCGACCGCCAGGGCTTCGAGTTGGAGATCGTCCTCCACGACGGCGAGCCCGAATAGCCGCCGCTCCCCGGACGGGTGACGCTTCGTTCGGTCACCACCGGCGCTCGCGCGGTCGCCCGTAGTGAGAAAAGGGCGCGTTCCCCCTGTTGTTGTCGGACTGTTCGTCATTTCGCTTGGCATGACAACTTCACAGGAAAGCTACCGCCTGGTATCAAATTCCGTGACACACGTCACTACCGGGAGACTCTCATGCCACGCCCTGCTCGAGTCATGTCCGCCGCCGTCACCGCGGCCCTCCTGTCCCTCACCACGCTGGCCGCGGCCGGCACGGCCCACGCCGCCAGTGTCAACTACGTCGCTCTGGGCGACTCGTACTCCGCCGGCGTCGGTGCCGGCAGCTACACGAGCGAGAGCGGGAGCTGCAAGCGCAGCACCAACGCGTACGCGTACCTGTGGAAGAACGCGCACGCCCCGGCGTCGTTCAAGTTCGTCGCCTGTTCCGGAGCCAGGACCGGCGATGTGCTCAACACCCAGCTGTCCGCGCTCAGTTCGACCACCACGCTGGTCAGCATCAGCGTCGGCGGCAACGACGCGGGCTTCGCGGACACGATGCAGACGTGCGTCCTGGACTCCGAGAGCGCCTGCCTCAACGCCGTCGCCGCCGCGAAGAACTACGCCACCGGCACGCTGCCCGCCCAGCTCGACAAGGTCTACTCGACGATCCGCTCCAAGGCGCCGAACGCCCGGGTCGTCGTGCTCGGCTACCCGCACATGTACAAGGTCGGCGGCAGCTGCATCCTCGGCATCGGCGACACCAAGCGGGCCGCCATCAACGGCGCCGCCGACGTGCTCGACGACGTCCTCGCCAAGCGCGCGGCCAACGCGGGCTTCGCCTTCGGCGACGTCCGCTCGATCTTCCGCGAGCACGAGATCTGCGGCTCCAGCACCACCTGGCTGAACAGCACCACGCTGCCGGTCGACGAGAGCTATCACCCCAAGGCCGCCGGCCAGTCGGGCGGCTACCTCCCGGTGTTCTCCGCCCAGGCCTGAGCGCGCACGCACAGGTTCTGACCGGGCCCGTTCGCTCAGCGGCGCTCCAGGGCGACCACCGGCAGCACCCGCCGGGTGTGCCGCTGGTAGTCCCCGTACCCGGGCGCGGCCCGGACGACGTCCGCGAAGAGCCGGTCCCGCCGCGCGCCCTCGGCCGGGACGGCGGTCGCGTCGAACGCCTCCTCGCCGAGTTCCACCCGCACCGCCGGGCGGGCGAGCAGATTGCGGTACCACTGCGGGTCCTCGGCCGCACCGGCCGCCGAGGCGACGACCAGCAACAGGCCCTGGGCCCGTACGAATCCGAGCGGCACCGTGCGCGCCCGCCCGGTCCGCGCGCCGGCGGTGGTCAACAGCAGCAGGTTCCCGCCCTCGAAGGGGCCGCCGACCCTCCCGCCGTTGGCGCGGAACTCCTCGATGACGGACTGGTTGAAGGACAGGGGGGAGTGAGAAGAGGAAGAAGAGGACATGGGCATGTGTCTGGACTGATCTCCGAACAGGGGAAAGGACGACCGCGGACCTCGGCCGCGGCCGTGCGGAAAGGTCAGGAAAGGGGAGCGGAGTACGGATTCGTCACGCGTCGTCCCTCGGTGTCGGGTGCCGGCCCGGTCGCCGGCCGGCCCAAGTCTCTTTGGCCGGCGCCACGCTGCACGCGGCCCATCAGAGCACCCCCTCCGGCCGCTGTCAACGAGCGGTCGGCCGCGAGGAGTGAGGCCGCGAGCGGTGTGGCGCGTGGTGCTCGGCGCGCGGCCGGCGGCGGCAGTCGGGGTCGGAGCGCTCCAACTCCCGGGCATCCCGCCCCGGCCACGGGCAGCGCGCGGAACGGGCGCACCGCCGGCCCCCGTACGGGACCGGCGGTGCGGCGTGGTGCGTGGTGGTGCGACGCGAGGCGTCGGCGCGGAGCCGGGCCGGAACCGGGCCGGAACCGGGCCGAGGCGGCGTCAGCGCAGGTAGGACGCCAGTCCGGCGGGCTTGAGGCCGGCGGTCTCGGCGGCGGCCAGGGCGCGCTGGAGGTCGCCGGCGAGGGTGTCGGTCCAGTGCAGGAGGACGACGTCCCCGGGCGACAGGGTGCCCTCGTGCCAGATGTTGGAGGCGCCCCAGCTGAAGTCCGCGTCGGCGGTGAGCACGGTGCGCATGCCGCAGTTGGCGGCGGCCTGCAGGGTGTCGGTGTTCCAGGCGAAGTACGGCGGGCGGAACACGGTGGGCGCGGTGCCGAACAGGCGGGTCAGCGAGTCCCGGGCGTCGCAGATCTCCACCTGCTGCTCGGCGGGCGAGAGCTTGGTGAGGTCCGGGTGGGAGACGCTGTGGTTCTGCACGGAGGACCCGGGCACGCCGGTGACCCGCTGGAAGTAGCCGGGGTTCGCGGCGGCGGCCATCGGCAGCGGGAAGGCGGTGATCGGCAGCTGGTGGTCGGCGATGAACCGCTCCGCCTCCGGGGTGGTCTGCCAGCCGTCGTCGACGGTGAAGAAGACCACCTTGTCGCTGGTCGCCACCGAGGCGGCGGCGGTCGCCGGGGCGGGCGCGGGGCCGTCCACCCGGACGTCGTCGACCGCGAACGGGCCCTGCTGGTACCAGCCGTGGACGGCGAGGCGGACGGTGGTGGCGGTGGGGCCCGCGGTGAAGCGGGTGGTGAGCTTCTGCCAGCCGCCGTGGGTGTCCTCGCTCCAGGCGGGGGCGGTCGGGCGGTCGGTGCCGTCGGTGGCGCCGAGGAAGACGAACTTCCCGCGGACCCAGGCGGAGGCGGTGTAGGTGGTGCCGGGCTGGACCGAGACGGTCTGCGCGCACTCGCCGGTGGACTCGTCGCCCGCCGGGGCGACGGCCAGGGCGGAGCCGCCCGTGTGCGGGGCGGCGGTGGTGACGGAGGCCTCGGCGGGCCCGCCGGAGCAGCGCCAGCCGGGCACGCTGCCCCAGTCGGCGAGCGAGGAGGCGGGGATCTCGAACCCGGGGTTGGTGGCCAGGTTGACGGTGGGCGCGGCGGCGGCCCCGGGCGCCGCGGCCGCGGCGGGCCCGGCGAGACCGGCCGTCAGCAGCGCGGCGCAGGCGCCCAGTGCCGACAGGCGTGCGGACATGCGCGAGGAGATGGACATGTGGGGACTCCTGCGTGGGGGCGCGCCCGTTGGGGCGGGCGCGCGGGCGTGGGGATGGGGGAGGTGGGGATGGGGGAGGTGGGAATGTGGGGATGCTCCCGGAGGGGGCGGGAGCCGTCGGCGTGCCGCACTCGGACCGGAGAAAAACAATGGACTGGACCACTGCGATCGTCAAGGAGTGGCGGACCGCGCTCCGCTCACCGACCCGGTGGCAAAAAGGACAAGACGCGCCGTCAGGGGGCGTACAGCTCTTCGATGTCCTGCGCGTAGTACGCGGTGATCGCCGCCCGCCGCAGTTTCAGCGAGGGTGTCATCAGCCCCTGCTCCATGCCGAACTCCCGGGGCAGCAGCCGGAACGCGCGGATCGACTCGGCGCGGGAGACGGCGGTGTTGGCCGCCGCGACGGCGCGCTGGATCTCGGCGTGCAGGTCCTCGTCGGTGAGCACCGCCCACGGGTCCGCCTGCCCGCGCCCGCGCCGTTTCAGCCAGTGCGCCAGCGCCGCCGGGTCGAGGGTGATCAGCGCGCCCACGTAGGGGCGGTCGTCGCCCACCACCAGGCACTGCGAGACCAGCGGGTGGCTCGCGACCCGGAGCTCCAGGGCGGCGGGGGCGAGGTTCTTGCCGCTGCTGGTGACGATGAGGTCCTTCTTGCGGCCGGTGATGGTGAGGTAGCCGTCCTCGTCCAGGCGCCCGAGGTCGCCGGTGCCGAACCAGCCGTCGATCAGCGACTCGGCGGTGCAGCCCGGGTGGTTGAGGTAGCCGCCGAAGACGCCGGGGCCGCGCACCCACACCTCGCCGTCGTCGGCGATCGCCACGGTGGCACCGGGCACCGGCCGTCCGACCGTGCCGACCTTCGAGCGCCCGGGCGGGTTGCCGGTGATCGCGGCGGAGGTCTCGGTGAGCCCGTAGCCCTCGTACAGCTGGAAGCCGATCCCGGTGTAGAACAGGCCGAGTTCGCGCTCCAGCGTCGAGCCGCCGCACATCAGCGTCCGCAGCCGGCCGCCGAACACGGCGCGCAGCCGCTGGTGGACCGTCCGCTCGTAGGCCAGGTGGCGCAGCCGCAGCGCGGGGCCCGGGCCGGGGCCGTGCCCGAAGGCGCGCTGCTCGCGGCAGGTGGCCCAGTCGACGGCCACCTGCCGGGCCTGTTCGAACAGTTCACCGCGCCCGGTCTCCTCGGCGGCCCGCCGGGCCTGCTGGAACACCTTGTCGAGCACGTACGGGACGACGAGCAGGAAGGTCGGGCGCAGCGCGGCGAGCGCGGGCAGCAGGGCGTCGGTGGACACCTCGGGGACGTGGCCGAGCCGGAAGCCGCCGCGCACCGCCGCGATCTGCACCATCCGCCCGTAGACGTGCGCCAGCGGCAGGAAGAGCACGGTGGAGGGCTGGTGGCCGCCGGTGTCGCGCAGCGCCTCGTCCCAGCAGGCGAGCAGCGAGTCGGCCGCGGCGGCCAGGGCGCCGTGGGTGATCAGGCAGCCCTTGGGGCGGCCGGTGGTGCCGGAGGTGTAGACGACGGTGGCGACGGTGCCGGCGGTGACGCCGAGCCGCTGGCGGTGGACCAGCGAGTCGGGGACCTCGCGCCCGTCCTCGACGATCGAGGCGACGCAGCCCCGGTCCAGCTGCCAGATGCCGGTCAGGTCGGGTAACGCGTCGCAGACCGCGCCGACGGTCATCGCGTGGTCCTCGTCCTCGACCAGGCAGGCCACCGCCTGGGTCTCGGCGAGGATCCAGCGGACCTGCTCGGGGGCGGCGGTGGGGTAGACGGGGACGGGGATCGCGCCGATCGACCAGAGTGCGTAGTCGAACAGCGCCCACTCGTAGCGGGTGCGGGACATCAGCGCGACCCGGTCGCCGTAGCGCACGCCGCGGGTGAGCAGGCCCTTGGCGAGGGCGAGCACCTCGTCGCGGAAGCTGGCCGCGGTGACGTCCTGCCAGCCGCTCGCGCCGGCGGACCGGGCGCTCCCGGCGGGGCGGGTCAACTGGAGCAGGCCGGGGGAGCGTTCGGCGGTGTCGTAGAGCGAGTCGGCCAGTCCGCCGGTGGCCGGCGGTCCGACCGGGGCGGGGGTGGTGAACTCGCGCACGATCCCCCCGATCAGTCCTGCAGGTGGAGCGAAACTATCGGATAGCGTGCCGACTGCCCAGGGTTGTGACCGTGACGCGACGAGATCGGCACCGGGTCGTGCGGAAAGTGCCGTGGAACGGTCGTCCGCCGTCCTCGCGCCGCCGGTCAGCGGCGTGACGGCGGCATGACGGCGGTGCTGCGGCGGCGCTGCGGCGGTGCGCAAACCGGTGATCCCGGTGCCGATCCGGACACGATCCGGGCCGGGGCGAAGAGAGGCCGGGTTCGACCCTCGAACGAGTGGTCAGGGCGTAGTAGAGTCTCGCAGACCTGCGGCCGGGGCTCCCGGCCTGTCCTGAAAAGCACCCCCGGACCGGCACTTGGTCCGTACCAACCAACCCGCCCGCCTTCCGTCCGCGCCGATCCACGCCCCGCCGCCCCCCGCCGACCCCGCCGCCCGCACCCCGTCCGCGCCTGGCACTTCCCGACCGAGGACTCCATGCGTCTGCGCAGCAGCTCGATCCGCGCGAAGATCATCGCGCTGCTCCTGGTGCCCATCGTCGCCCTCGCCGCCCTCTGGGCGTACGCGACGCTCACCACCGCCGGTGACGTCTGGAGCCGGCTGGACCTCAGCCGGACGTACAAGGAGTTCGGCACCCCGGTCGACCAGTACGCACACGACCTGCAGAACGAGCGCCGGGCCGCCGTCAAACGGCTGGCCGACCCGGCCTCGCGCGCCGCGCAGGACGCCCTCGAACAGGCCCAGGCCGCCACCGACCGGGACCTCGCCGTCCTGCGGCAGAAGAAGGACACCCGGAGCAGCCGGCTCGACGAGGCCCAGCGCGGCCGCCTGCTGCAGATCCTCGCCGCCGCCGACCAACTCGCCCCGCTGCGCGCCCAGGTCGGCAGGGCCGCGCTCAACTGGGAGTTCGCGCTCGCGCAGTACAGCGACCTGGTCAAGCCCACCTTCGGCTTCCGGTCCGCCTTCGTCGCCCGCCAGAGCGGCCAGCTCCCGCGCCAGGGCACCATCCTGACCGAGCTGGTGCGCGCCCGCGAGTACCTCTCCCAGGAGGACGCGGCCATGGAGGGGCTGCGCACCGCGATCGCCCGGCCCACGTCCGAGCAGTACCAGGTCGCGCTCGACGCCCTGCACAACCAGCAGGCCCTGTTCACCGTCTACATCGCCGAGCTGGACCCGGTCGACCAGGCCGACTACATCGCCCTGCGCGGCGGCGAGGCCTGGGCCGCGCTCGCCCGGGCCGAGGCGGACTTCGTCGGCGCGGGCGGCCCCGAGCGGGTGGTCCAGGCGATCGACGGAGGCGACTGGCGGCAGACCGCCGACCACGCGCTCGGCGACCTCGCGGCGATCAACACCCGGCTGGCCGGCACCATCGACGACCGCGACCACTCGTACGCGATCGGACTGCTCTGGCGCGGCGGCATCGCCGGTGTGATCGGCCTGGTCGCCGTGGTGCTCTCGGTGCTCATTTCCTACCGGATCGGCCGCGGCCTGGTCCGCGAGCTGATCGGCCTGCGCAACGCCGCGAACGAGCTGGCCGGCACCCGGCTGCCCTCGGTGATGCTGCGGCTGCGCAAGGGCGAGGCGGTCGACGTCGCCGCCGAGGCCCCCGAGCTGGAGTTCGGCGCGGCCGAGATCGGCCAGGTCGGACAGGCGATCAACGCCGTGCAGCGGGCCGCCGTCGAGGCCGCCGTCGAACAGGCCGAACTGCGGCGCGGCGTCTCCGCGGTCTTCGTCAACCTGGCCCGGCGCAGCCAGGTGCTGCTGCACCGCCAGCTGACCCTGCTCGACACCATGGAGCGGCGCACCGAGGACCCGGCGGAGCTGGAGGACCTCTTCAAGGTCGACCACCTCACCACCCGCATGCGCCGGCACGCCGAGGGCCTGATCATCCTGGCCGGCGGCTCGCCGGGCCGGGCCTGGCGCAAGCCGGTGCGGATGGTGGACGTGGTCCGCGCGGCGGTCGGCGAGGTCGAGGACTACGCCCGGGTGATCGTCCGGCCGTTCCCCGGCACCGGGCTGCTCGGCAGCGCGGTCGCGGACGTCACCCACCTGGTCGCCGAACTGGTCGAGAACGCGGCGGTCTACTCCCCGCCCGCCACCCAGGTCACCGTCCAGGGCGAGGTGGTCGCGCACGGCTTCGCGCTGGAGATCGACGACCGGGGGCTCGGGCTGAGCGAGCAGGCCCTCGCCGGGATCAACGAACGCCTCGCCGTGGAGCAGGAGTTCGACCTCGCGGACACCGACCGGCTCGGCCTGTTCGTGGTCAGCCGGCTGGCGCGGCGGCACGGCATCCGGGTGCACCTGCGGCCCTCGCCGTACGGGGGGACCACGGCGGTGGTGCTGATACCCCGCGAACTGCTGGCGGAGGCGCCGGACGGGCGGCCGGAACCGCCGGCTGCGGGCGTGGGCGTGCGCGCTGGCGCGGGCGTCGGCTCCGGCGCGGGGACGGGGACGGGGGCTGGTGCGGGGGCTGGTGCGGCCGGGGGACGGCGTGCGGCGGTGGGTCGGCGCGACCTCGTCGCGGTGCCGGCGCTCGGCGCGGACGCGGCGGCGGGCACCGGCGGCCCGGGTGCCGCGAACGGCGCCGGCGGGTCGAACGGACTTGACGGATCTGACGGATTCGACGGATTCGACGGAGCTGACGGATCGAACCGGTCGAACGGCGAGGGCGGGCGGCACCGGATCAGCGGGGGGCCGCGCCCCTCGGTGTCCGAACCCGCGCGCACGCCCGGCGGACTGCCGCGCCGGTCGCGGGGCAACGGCGGGCCGGTGCTCGTACCGGCGCCCGCCGCCGGGACCGCCGGGCCCGGGACCGGTCGGCACCGGCGTGCCGAGGCCCGGGGCACGGCCGTGGCGGACACCGTGACGGACGCGGCGGCGACGGTCCCCGAGGACACCGCCCCGCCGAGCGGTGGCACGCCGAGCGGTGGCACGCCGCGTGACGGCGCCGCGCCCGGCGCCCTGCCGCGCCGCGTCCGACAGGCGAGCCTCGCCCCGCAGTTGCGCGAGCGGGCGGCGGAGACCGCGGCCGCCCCGGACGCCGGGCGACCGGACGGCGGGGCGGAGGCGGCGCGCGAGCGTTCGCCCGAGGAGGCCCGGGCCACCTTCGCCTCGTTCCAGCGCGGCTTCACCCGGGGCCGGGGCGCCACCGGAGCCCCGCCCGCCTCCCGGCCGTCACCGGCGCCGAGGCCCGTTCCCGGCTGGCAGCCGCCGGACCCGGGTCGTCGCGCGATCAGTCCGGCGCCCGCCCCGGCGGCGCTGCCCGGTCCGGCCGGGGGCGAACCGGCGCCGCTGGCCCGCCGCGCTCCCGTCCCGCCGCCGGCCAGGTTCGCCCCGGCTCCGCGCGGCTCGGCGGAACCGGGCGCACCCGCCGGTCCGTTGTCCGACGGGCCGTCCGACAGCACGGCACCACCCGCACCACCGGTATGACCCGTTCGACCCGCACCGCCGTACGGCCCGCGCCACCGGCGCGACCGGCACCACCAGTACCACCGGCACGACAAGCATCACCGGCACGACCCGCACCACCCGCTCCAGCGGAAGGAACAGATTCATGACCACTTCGACGCAGTCGCCCGGAGACCTCAACTGGCTCCTGGACGACCTGGTCGGACGCGTCGCCGCGCTCCGACACGCGGTGATCCTCTCCAGCGACGGCCTGGCCACCGGCGCCTCCCGCGACCTCGACCGGGAGGACGCCGAGCACCTGGCCGCCGTCGCGGCAGGCTTCCACAGCCTGGCGAAGGGCGCCGGCGGGCACTTCAAGGTCGGCGGCGTGCGCCAGACCATGGTCGAGCTGGACGAGGCCTTCCTGTTCATCACCGCGGCCGGCGACGGCAGCTGCCTCGCGGTGCTGAGCGAGGCCGAGGCGGACATCGGCCAGATCGCCTACGAGATGGCCCTGCTGGTCAAGCGGGTCGGCGAGCACCTGGCCGCCGAACCGCGCGCCGACGTGGCCCCGCCCGGGAGATGAGCGGTCGGATGGCGGACGAGGAACCGACGTCGGCGCCCCCGGACCCGGGGGCGGACGGCCGGGGACCGGACGACCGGGAGCCGGAGGGCCCGGACGGCCCGGACGGGGCCGGGGTCGACCTGTTCCGGGCACGGACCCCGGTCGACGACCGCTGGTTCGACGACGACGCCGGCCCGGTGGTGCGGCTGTACTCGATGACCCGCGGCCGGACCCGGCCGGTCGAGGACGGCCTGTTCGACCTGATCTCACTGATCACCGCCAAGGACCCCGCGCCGGCCATGGGGGCCGTGCCCGCGCACGTGCTCGACCCGGAGCACCAGACCATCCTGGCCTGGTGCCGCCGGGAGCCGATCTCCGTGGCCGAGCTCGGCTCCTACACCGATCTGCCGGTCAGCGTCGTGCGCGTCCTGCTCGGCGATCTCTACGACGCCGACCTGATCAGCGTCACCCGACCCGTTCCGCTCGCCGAGCTGCCGGACGAGCGCCTGCTGCGAGACGTGATCAATGGACTCCGTGCGCTCTGACCTGCCCGCGACCGCTGCCGCCGCCCAGCCGCCGCCCGCCCACGACCGGGCCGGCGGCACGGGCGGCGCCCGGGCCAACGACCCGCGCTGGCGGGGCGGCCCGGCGGTCGCGGTGAAGATCCTGGTCGCCGGCGGCTTCGGCGCGGGCAAGACCACCCTGGTCGGCTCGGTCAGCGAGATCCGCCCGCTGCGCACCGAGGAGGAACTCAGCGAGCTGGGCCGGCCGGTGGACGACACCGCGGGCGTGGAGGCCAAGCGCACCACCACGGTGGCGATGGACTTCGGCCGGATCGACCTGCGGCCCGGGCTCGCCCTCTACCTGTTCGGCACGCCCGGCCAGGACCGGTTCTGGTTCGTCTGGGACGAGCTGGCCCGGGGCGCGCTCGGCGCGGTGGTGCTGGCCGACACCCGGCGTCTGGCGGACTGCTTCCCCTCGGTGGACTTCTTCGAGCAGCGCGGCATCCCGTTCCTGGTGGCCGTGAACTGCTTCGAGGGCAGTGAGGTCTTCGCTCCCGAGGAGGTCCGGGACGCGCTCGACCTGGACCCGGGCATCCCCGTGATGCTCTGCGACGCCCGCCTCCGCGAGGACGGCAAGGAGCTGCTGGTGGCGCTGGTCGAGCACGCGGCCGCCCGCCGGCGGAACGCGCCGGCCACCGTCTGAGCCCGCGCCGGACACGCCGCGCGGCCGTGCTCCCGGTCCCGCCAAGGCGGGTGGTGCCGCGTCAGCGTCTCATTCCGCTGTTCACATGCCGGACGGTCGGAGCCCGGCAGGTTGCCTTGACCGGCCCGGCGTGGAAGGCTCTGTGGACGGAGGCCGCCCGGCGCGTTGCCGGGGTGCCTCGAACGTGCCGCGCACCGAGTGCGCCCGGCACGCGCGCCACAGCGCGGCACAGGGACGTGCCGGCGCATCGGGACCAGAGGGGGGAGGGCCGCACCGTGAACGTCGAGCAGCGACGTGCCGCGGCCGTGTCCGCCTCCCTGGTTCTCCCCGTCCCGGTCACCCCGGCGCTGACCGTCCGGCGGTACATCGACCACGCGCTCATCTGCAGCGCCTGCTGTCGCTGACGTCGCCACCCTTCGCCGTCCACGTCACCGTCGCCGTCGCCCGCCGTCCGGGGATCCCTCCCGTCCGGCCCGGCCCGCCCCGGTCGCCCGATCGGGTCGTCTGATCGGGCCCGGTGGAAGCCGACGGCCCCTCGCACCGTCGACCAGGCAGCACCGGACAGCCGTCCGGTGAGCCGCCGTCGTCCCTGCCCGCTTCGCGGAGAGCACCAGTGAACCTCACCAGCACCACCCTCCACCCCGCCGCCACCACCGTCACCGTCCGCGCCGCCGCCCGCGTCGCCGCCGGGACGGCCGGGGCGGCCGGGGCGATGCGGTGCCGTGCGGGGTCCACCCGGCCGGATGGGCGCGGGAACCACGCCGAGGACGGAAGAAGAGGTCGGCACCTCGACCTCGAGCCGTTCTGGCCGTCCCGGCAGCCGCACCTGTTCGACCAGACGTGTCCGGGATCGCCCAGCGCGTCCCGGTACTCCCTCCGCTGACCTCGGGTCAGTCCTCGGCAGTACGCCCGGTCGACGCGCAGACGACTCCACCCCGTCCGTCACGCGCGAAATGAGCGGCATCATGTCCACCCCTTCCACCGCCACCCTTCCCATCCCCTCGGCGACCCCGCACCTGCGCGCGGTCCGCTCCGTCCCCTCGACTCCCGAACGCCGGCACGGCGGGCCCGTCCCGCAGCGCCCGGCGGTCGGCCAGCCCGGCTCCGTCCCGCCCGTCGGGGCGGTCCCCTCCGTCTCCCCGGTGTCGCCCGGCCCGGCCCCGGCCGTGCCGTCGCTCCCGCCGCAGGCGCTGCTCGCGGCGCTGCCGGAGGGTGCGGCGGTGGTCGCGGCGCTGCCCCAGGGTTCGCTGCCGCAGGCCCTGCTCGCCCAGTACGGGGCGCAGTTCGGCGCCTCGGCCGGGCAGCCGATGGTCGGCTACCTGGTGCTGGTCCCGGCCGAGGGCGGCGCTGCGCCGACCGGCTTCCCGGTCGCCTCGATCGCGGCCCCGGCCCCCGCCGCCGGTGCGCCGACCGGCCCGTCCGTCGCCGCGCCCTTCGGTTCCGGTGCGTCCGTCGTCGGCCAGCCCTTCGCCGGTGTGTCCGCCGCGGGCCAGCCCGCCGTCGGTGCGGCGGCCTCCGGTGCGTTCGCCGTCGGCGCTCCCGTCCGCCCGGTGCGACCCGCCGGCCGTGGCATCACGGTCGACGTGGAGCGCCGCAACGCCTACGTGGACGGACGGCTGCTCGACCTCACCTACCTGGAGTTCGAGCTGCTCGCCCACCTGACCGAGCACCCGCAGCGGGTGCACACCCGCGACCACCTGGTCTCCGCCGTCTGGGGCTACGGCCACGTCGGCGACGGCCGCACGGTGGACGTGCACGTGGCCCGGCTGCGCCGCAAGCTCGGCGTGGCCTACCGGGACAGCATCGTGACGGTCCGCCGGGTCGGCTACAAGTACACCCCGGTCGCCTGACGACCACTGGCCGGGCCGGGCGTTCCCGTGAACGCCCGGCCCTCGCCTTTGTGGTGACGTTGCGTCATGAGCGTTGGTCGGGCGGCAGCAGCAGGACGGCGAGCGCGCCGGCGCAGGACCGCGCGTGGCCGAGGAACCACTCCAGCCGCTCGTCGGTGAGGTGGGCGGGCGTCGAGCGGACGGCGAGCGCGAAGCGCGCCTGCCCGGAACCGTCCAGCACCGGCACGGCCACCGTGCGCACACCGGCCGCCGACTCGCCGTCGTTGAGCGCGTAGCCGGCCGTCCGGACCTTCTCCAACTCCTCGTCCAGCCGCGCCGGTTCGGTGATGGTCCGGTCGGTGAACGGCGGCAGCGGGCCCAGCGTCGAGGCTCCCGTGTCCCCCGGGCGCGGCCAGGCCAGCAGCACCTTGCCGAGCGCCGTGGAGTGCAGCGGACGGCGCAGCCCCAGCCCGGTGTCCGGGCGGACGGAGGCGCCGACCAGGATCACCGCGTGCGGACCGCTGCGGATCGCGAGGTCGGCGGCGGCGCCGGTGCGCCGCGACAGCAGGTCGAGTTCGGGCGCGGCCAGGTGCAGTCCCCGCTGATGGAAGGTGAGTTGACCCAGCTCGGCGACGGCCGGGCCGAGCCGGTAGCGGGCCGTGTGCTCGTCCTGCTCCAGGAATCCGGCGCTGACCAGGGTGCGTGCCAGCCGGTGCGCGGTGGAGACCGACAGGCCCATCCGCCGGGCCAGGTCCGAGGCGCTCAGATCGGGGCCGTTGTCGTGGAAGCAGTGCAGCAGGCCGAGGGCCCGCTGGACGGCCTGGGCGCCGGCCGGCGGGCTCTGGACGGCGGTGACGGCCTCGGCCATGGCGCCTCTCGTTCTGTCCTCGGCTCCGGCCGGTTCACCGGAGTCGCTCCCAGACTATGGCAGCGCGTGCTGCGGGAATGTGTCAACGGTGTTGCAAAAGCATGCCGTTCATGAACAACGGATCCCATGATGTGGCAAACCCTTGTCCGGCGCCCGCGATCCGTGGAACGCTCGGCACAGCGCACCGGACGGGCCCCGTCCACCGCGCACCCGACCGCAGGAAGGAGCAGTGCCGTGACGAACCGCCGGTGCCCCGCCTCCTGCGCCTGTTGTCGCTGACGCGCCGCTTCCGTCCGCGCCGACCGCTCCCGGACTCCCCGCCCCGTCACGCCTGGTGACCCGTGCCGCGCCGCGCCCCGCCGCGTTCGCGCGCACCCTGCCGCAGAGGACCAGCCCACCGTGCCCAGCCCCGACAGCCCTGCCGCTGCCGCCCCGACCGCCACCGCCCCGACCGCGGTCGCTTCGACCGCGTCCGCCCCCGAGGCGCCCGACACCCTCTGGTTCACCCGCTGCCCCGTCCCCACCGCGACCGGCATCGCGGCCGACCGGGGCTGGCTCGGCCGGGAGTTCGCCGCCGACGGCATCGCCGTCCGCTCGCTCCAGGACGTGCCGCCGGAGGTGGCCGCCGACCACCACTACACCCACGCCCTGACCGGGCTGTTCCGCGAGGGCGGCAACGTGCCGGCGCTCTGGGCCCGTTCGCGCGGCGAGCGGACCAGGCTGATCGGGCTCACCTGGATCGAGGAGCGCCAGGTCGTCCTGGTCCGGGCCGGCAGCGACATCACCGGCCCCGGGCAGCTGCGCGGCCGACGGCTCGCCGTCCCACGACATGGGATCACGATCGACTTCTGGCGGGCGATGGCCCTGGCCGGTCTGCGCGGAGCGCTCTCGCTCGCCGGACTCACGCTGGACGACGCCGAGCTGGTGGACGTGCCGGCGGCACCGGACGGCGGGCAGTGGGCCGCGGAGCTGGCGGCGCTGCGCGACGGCGTCGTGGACGCGGTCTACGTCAAGGGCGCGCTCGCGGTCGAGGCGGCCCGCCGGATCGGCGCGGAGGTCGCCGTCGACCTGGACGGTGCGCCGGACCGCCGTGCCCGGGTGAACAACGGCACGCCCCGGCCGATCACCGTCCACCAGGAGCTGCTGGACGATCATCCGGACCTGGTGGCCCGCTTCCTCGCCGTGCTGCTGGAGGCCGCCGACTGGGCCGCCGAGCGCCCGGCGGAGGTCGCACGCATCCTGAGCGCCGAGACCGGAGCGGGGGAGGAGGGCGTCTCCGGCGCGTACGCGCAGGGCGGCCACCGCACCCTGCACCTCGACCTGTCCGAGGAGCGCCTCGCCCTCCTGGAGCAGCAGAAACGTTTCCTTGAGCAGCAGGGATTCCTGGCCGGCCCGGTCGACGTCCACGCCTGGGCCGACCCCGAGCCGCTCCGCGCCGCCCGCGCCCTGCTTGCCGCCCGCCGCGCCGAAGGGCGGACACACGGCGGCTGACAGCGATCGGGTGACAGATTTCAGAATCTGTCATCTGTTATCTGTCAGCTGAAATCTGTCAGCTGTCAGTTGTCAGCCGCCGACCACCGGCACCGCCCGCCCGCCCGCTCCGCGCGCCCCCGCCACCCCCTCCTCAGGAGTCGACCCCGTGAACCCCTCCCGCCTCGCCCTCGCCGCCACCGCACTGCTCGCCACCACCGCCCTGGCCGCCTGCGGCTCGTCCGCCGACGGGGCCAAGGCCTCCGCCGACGGCGGCAAGGCCGAGGTCGTGCTCCGGGTTCCCGACCCCGGCAACAACGGCTTCCTCGCCCTCGGGAAGAAGGACGGCTCGCTGGACCGGGCGCTGGCCACCGTCCACGCCAAGGTCTCCTGGACCGGCAGCGCCGGCCCGTTCGCCCCCGCCGCCCAGGCGCTCTCCGCCGATCAGCTCGACGTCGCCCAGGGCTCGATCACCTCCGCCGTCGCCGCACTCGCCCAGAAGCCCGGCTTCAAGCTGTTCGCCCAGACCGCCCCCGACGGCGTCGGCGAGGGCATCCTGGTGAAGAACGACTCGCCGATCAAGAGCGTGCAGGACCTCGTCGGCCGCAAGGTCGCCGTCAGCCAGGGCGGCACCAGCGAGTACCTGCTGCTCAAGGCGCTGGAGAAGAACGGCATCCCGGCCGACAAGGTCGAGCGGGTCTATCTGCGCGCCGACCAGACCTCGGGCGTCTTCAACTCCGGCCAGGTCGACGCCTGGGCCACCTGGAACACCTTCTCCACTCCGTCGATCGCCAACTCCGGCGCCCACTTCCTGGCCAACGGCAAGGAGGTCGGCTCCGACAACTACGCCGTCTGGGCCGTCCGCAACGGTTTCGTCGACAAGCACCCCGAGGTGGTCCGGGCCTTCTACGACTACCTGCGCGAGAACGGCCTCAAGGAGAAGGCCGACCCGGCCGCCTACCTCAACGTCTTCACCGACTCCGGGCCGACCGCCGTCACCCCGGCCGAGAAGGACGTCGCGATCGGGGTCGTCCGGCAGGGCTCCGCCGCCGGCGCCATCGGCGAGGCCGACGTCACCCGGTTCGGCACCGTCGCGGCGTTCTTCGCCGACCAGAAGGTCACCAAGCAGCTGGTCGACGTCAAGCCGTACCTGATCGACGTCGACAAGCTCGGGACCGGTGCCAAGTGAGCACCATCACCGACCCGTTGAGCGAACCGGCGGCCGCGCCCACGGCCGGGGAGGACGCCGACCGCGGCACCGGGGCCGCCCGCGCGGCCGGCCTGGTCGAGCCCCGCACCCGCCTCCAGGCCCCGCGCCCCCGGGCCCTCGCCTTCACCCTGCGCACCCTCGGCCCGCTGGCCCTGCTCGGCGGCTGGGCCCTCGCCTCCGCCACCGGCGCCCTCACCCAGGACGTGCTGGCCTCGCCTGCCCAGGTCGCCGAGGCGGTCGGCGAACTGTGGGGCAACGGCCAGCTCGCCGACGCCCTCACCGTCTCGCTCACCCGGGCCGGCCTCGGCCTGCTGATCGGCGCGACCACCGGCCTGGTGCTCGGCGTCGTGACCGGCTTCTTCCGCCTCGGCGAGGAGCTGCTGGACTCGGCCGTGCAGGTGCTGCGCACCGTCCCCTTCCTCGCGCTCGTCCCGCTGTTCATGGTCTGGTTCGGCATCACCGAGACCGCCAAGGTCGCCCTGATCGGCGTCGCCACCACCTTCCCGATGTACGTGTCGACGTCCGGCGGCGTCCGGAACACCGACCGCAAACTCATCGAGGCCATGCGCAGCTTCGGCCTCGGCCGCTGGGCGATCGTGCGCACGGTCGTCCTGCCCGGCGCCCTGCCGGCACTGCTCTCCGGACTGCGGCTGTCGATGACGCTCAGCGTGATCGCGCTGATCGCCGCCGAGGAGATCAACTCCACCGAGGGCATCGGCTACTTGATGGCCCAGGCGCAGAACTACTCACGTACCGACATCCTCGCCGTCTGCATCCTCATCTACGGACTGCTGGGACTCACCGCCGACGGCGTCGTCCGCCTCCTGGAGCGCGTCCTGATGCCCTGGCGCAAGGCCACCCAGGGAGCCGCCCGATGAGCACCGCGCCCGCCACCACCGCACCCGCCGCCACCGCCGCACCCGCCGCCACCACCGAACCCGCCACCACCTCGACCGCCCCCGCCGTCCACCTGCGCGGACTGCGCCGGGTGTTCGGCACCCGGGCCGTCCTCGACGGCGTCGACCTCTCCATCGACCGCGGCGAGTTCGTCGCCCTGCTCGGCGCCAGCGGCACCGGCAAGACCACCCTGCTGCGGATCCTCGGCGCCCTCGACCGGGCCGACGCCGGCACCGTCCTGGTACCGCCGGTGCGTACGGTGGTCTTCCAGGAACCCCGGCTGGTCCCCTCGAAGCGGGTGCTCGCCAACGTCACCGTCGGCCTGCCGCGCGGCGCCGCCACCCGGGAGACCGGGCTCAAGGCGCTCGCCGAGGTCGGCCTCGAGCGGCACGCCGACGCCTGGCCCGCCACCCTCTCCGGTGGCGAGGCACAGCGCGCCGCGCTCGCCCGGGCACTCGTCCGGGAGCCTCAACTGCTCCTGCTGGACGAGCCGTTCGCCGCCCTGGACGCGCTCACCCGGCTGCGCATGCAGGACCTCGTGGGCGACCTCGTCCGCCGCCACCGCCCCGCCGTCCTGCTGGTCACCCATGACGTGGACGAGGCCGTGCGGCTCGCCGACCGGGTCGCCGTGCTCCGGGACGGCAAGCTGGTGCGCGACGAACGCGTCACCGTCGAGCGCCCGCGCGACCCCGCCGATCCGGCCTTCGCCGAACTGCGCCGCGGCCTGCTCGCCGACCTCGGCGTCCACTGAACCCCCGCCCCGTCCTCCGCCCTTCACCGCTCTTCACCGCCCCTCACCGCTCTTCACCGTCCTGCACCGCCCTTCGTCGTCCGACCCCCGCCCGCACCACAGGAGTTGATCCCCATGGCCATCACCCTCGGCGTCCACGCCAGCAACCCCTCGCTCTACTACCTCTCCCGACTCGACTACCTGGCCGAGGAGTTGGCCCCGCTCGGGGAGACCGGTGCGTTCCACCACTACAGTGACGGCACCCGCACCGGCGAGCTGCTCGCCGACGGCACCATCGACTTCGGCGGCACCGGCTCCACCCCGCCGGTCACCGCCCAGGCCGCCGGCCACGACCTGGTCTACGCGGCGGTCTCGGCTCCCCGCCCCGACCACGGCGCGCTGCTGGTGCGCGCCGACGGCCCGGTGCGGACGGTCGCCGACCTCAAGGGCGGCACCGTCGTCCTCTCCATCGGCTCCTGGCAGACCCACCTGCTCGCCAAGGCCCTGCACGCCGAGGGCCTCTCCTACGCCGACGACGTCACCGCCGTCCGCCCGGCGGCCGGCGAGGACCAGGCGCGGCGGCTGCGCGAGGGCGAGATCGTCGGCTGGATCGCCCAGGGTGCCGAGCTGGCCGCCGCCCGGCGCGGCGGAGAGTTCCGCGAGCTGGTCCGCACCGGTGACGTGATCACCGACCGCTCGGTGTTCTTCACCCGCCGCGGGTTCGCGGCCGACCGCCCCGAGGTGGTCGCCGCGATCGCCACCGCCCTGCGCCGTGCGGACGCCTGGGTGGCCGCACACCTGCCGGAGGCCGCCGCGATCGCCGCCGAGGACCTCGGCGGCAGTGCCGAGGACTGGCACGCGGCGCTGGCCGGGCTGCCGTGGCGGCTGGAGCCGGCGACCGCCGCGTTCGTCGCCGAGCAGCAGGAGGCGGCCGACATCTTCCACCGGGTCGGCTTCATCGACCGCGCGGTGACCGTCGGCGACGCCCACCTGTCCGCGCTGGAGGCCCCGGTGGCCGCCGCCGTCGCCGAGGCGGTCTGACCGATGGCCTCCGAAGTCCTCTGGTACATCATCCCGCGCGAGGGCCACTACCCCTGGGAGCCGGCCGGCCGCCGGCCGGTCGATCTCCGCTACCTCCAGCAACTCGCCGGCAGCGTCGAGCGCCTGGGCTACACCGGCGCGCTGCTGGCGACCGACCTCCACGACGTGTGGGACCTCGGCAACGCCCTGGCCGCCGCCACCACCCCGGCGTTCAAGCCGCTGCTGGCCGTCCACCCCGGGCTGATCTCGCCCACCCTGCTGGCGAAGATGGCGCTCAGCTTCGACCACCTGCACGGCGGACGCCTGCGCTTCAACGTGGTCAACGGCTCCACCGAGCAGCTGCGCGAGTACGGCCTGCACGTCGAGCACGACGACCGCTACCGGCTCAGCGCCGAGTACTGGTCGATCGTCAAGCGCCTCACGGCCGGTGAAGTCTTCGACCACAAGGGCGAGTTCTACGACCTGCGGAACGCCGGGGCGAGCCTGCGCGAACTCACCCCGGTCCAGCCGGACGGCATTCCGCTCTGGTTCGGCGGCAGTTCACCGGCCGGCATCGAGATGGCCGCCCAGCACGTGGACGTCTACCTCACCTGGGGCGAGCCGCCGCAGCAGCTGAAGGAGAAGCTCGACCTGGTCCGCGAACGGGCCGCCGCGCACGGCCGCAGCCTGCGGATCGGCCTGCGGCTGCACGTTATCGTCCGCGACACCGAGGACGAGGCCTGGGCCGCCGCCGACCGGCTGCTCGACGTCACCAGCGAGGCCACCTACGCCCGTCAGCTCGGCGGGGTGCGCGGGGAGGACGGGGTCGGCTGGCAGCGGCAGTTCCGCCAGCACGGCGGCAAGGTCCCGGCACGGGCACGGGAGTTGGAGGTCCACCCCAACCTCTGGCCCGGGATGAGCCTGTTCCGCCCCGGCCCGGGCACCGCCGTGGTCGGCTCGACGGCCCAGGTGATCGAGCGGCTCCAGGAGTTCGAGTCGCTCGGGGTGGACACCTTCATCCTCTCCGGCAACCCGCTGCTGGAGGAGGCCCACCGGGTCGCCGAGACGGTGCTACCGGCGCTGGGCGTCCGCCGCCGGTAGGGCGCCGGGCAGGAGGGGGAACGGCAGCGGCGAGGTCAGCGCCAGCTGCCGGGCGAAGCGGGCGACGGCCCGGAGGAGGAACATCCGCACGGCGGGCTCCCGAGGTCTCGAAGGACGCGTACGGACGGTCCCGTACACGCGGTCCAACGAGCGCGGTGCCCGGCCGGTCACGCGTCATCGACCGGCCGGGCACCGCGGCATCCCGCACCCCGGCATCCCGCACCGCGCCCGGCCGGGCTGTACCCGGCCGGGCCGGAGCGCCGCCCTCGGGGCTCAGCGGCTCAGTACGTCGATCTCGGCCAGCTCCTCGGCGGTCAGCGGACCGCCCGCCAGCGCGTCGAGGTTCTGGTCCAGCTGCGCCACGCTGCTGGCCCCGATGATCACCGACACCACCCGCGGGTCCCGCAGCACCCAGCTGAGCGCCAGCTGCGCCAGGCTCTGCCCGCGCCGCTCCGCCACCTTGGCGAGCGCCCGCAGCTGCTCCAGCTTCGCCTCGGTGAGCGCCTCCTCGCGGAGGAACTTGCCGACCGACATCCGCGACCCGGCCGGCACCTGGCCGGACAGGTAGCGGTCGGTCAACAGGCCCTGCGCCAGCGGCGAGTAGGCGATCAGGCTGGTCTGCGTCTCGGCGACCGCGTCCAGCACGCCCTCGTCCTCGACGTAGCGGTTGAGGACGGAGTACGCGCACTGGTTCATCAGGACCGGCGTGCCCAGCTCGCGCAGGATCGCCACCGCCTCGCGGTGCTGTTCCGCGGGGTAGTTGGAGATGCCCGCGTACAGCGCCTTGCCCGCCCGGACCGCCGAGTCCAGCGCGCCCATGGTCTCCTCGAGCGGGGTGTTCCGGTCGTAGCGGTGCGAGTAGAAGACGTCCACGTAGTCGAGGCCCATCCGGCCCAGCGACTGGTCCAGGCTGGCCAGCAGGTACTTGCGGCTGCCGCCCTCGCCGTACGGGCCGGGCCACATGTCGTAGCCGGCCTTGGAGGCGATGAACAGCTCGTCCCGGTACGGGCGGAAGTCCTGGGCGAAGAGGTACCCGAAGTTGCGCTCGGCGCTGCCGTACGGCGGGCCGTAGTTGTTGGCCAGGTCGAAGTGGGTGACACCCCGGTCGAAGGCGCGGCGCAGCACGGCCCGCTGGACGTCGAGCGGCTGGGCGTCACCGAAGTTGTGCCACAGGCCCAGCGAGACGGCGGGGAGCAGCACGCCACTGCGGCCGGCCCGGCGGTAGGTCATCGAGGCGTAGCGGTCATCCGCGGCGAGGTAGGTCATGCCGGACATCCTGCCAGGCCGCGGCCGTTCGAGGTGATCTGTGCCACCATCCGTCGAGGAATGCTGGGCGGGGCGGGCGGGGACGACGATCACACAGGGCCGTGGACCGCCGGGGGGCGGCCCACGGCCTGGCGGCTGTCCGGGGCCGCCGTACGTTCTGTACCTACTGGTATGTACAGCTGGCTGTACCTGTAGGTACAGTGATCGGCATGGCAACCCAGGACCGCCTCATCGAGAGCACCCAGGAACTCCTCTGGGAACGCGGCTACGTCGGTACCAGCCCCAAGGCCATCCAGCAGCGCGCCGGCGTCGGCCAGGGCAGCATGTACCACCACTTCGACGGGAAGCCGGACCTCGCGGCCGCCGCCCTGCGCCGCAGCGCCGAGCAGATGCGCGCCGTCGCCGAGGCCGACCTCGCCGGCCCCGGCACCGCCCACGACCGGGTCGCCGCCTATCTGCGGCGCGAGCGCGACGTGCTGCGCGGCTGCCGGATCGGGCGGATGGCCCAGGATCCGGAGGTGGTCGCCGACCCCCGGCTGCGGGCGCCCGTGGAGGAGACCTTCGACTGGTTGCGCGGCCGGATCGCCGAGGTGATCGCCGAGGGCCAGGCGGCCGGCGACCTGCGGCCGGGCGCCGAGCCCGCCGACCTCGCCGCCGCCGTGGTCGCGGTCGTGCAGGGCGGCTACGTGCTCGCCCGCGCCGCCGACAGCGCCGAACCGTTCGAGCGGGCCGTCCGCGGCGCCCTGGCCCTGCTCGCCGCACACCGCACCGACTGAGCCGCCGCACCGACCGTCACCGGCCCGACTGTCACCGGCCCGACCCCTTCCGGAGCCCGCCGTGCACGCCATGCAGTACGAGATCACCCTCCCCGCCGACTACGACATGGGGATCGTCCACCGGCGGATCGCCACCCGGGGCCACCTGCTCGACGACCACCCCGGCCTCGGTCTCAAGGCCTACCTGGTGCGCGAACGCGGCCTCGACGGCTCGCCGGTCAACCAGTACGCGCCGTTCTACCTCTGGCGCACCGCCGAGGGCATGAACACCTTCCTCTGGGGCCCCGGATTCCGCGGCCTCAGCGCCGACTTCGGCCGCCCCGCCGTACGGCACTGGCTCGGCACGGGACTGCGCCGCGGCCCGGCCGCCGGGGGAGGGCCCGCCGGGGGAGGGCCCGCCACCGCCACCCGGCACACCGAGCGGCTCCCCGAGGGCGCCGACCCCGCCGAGGCCGTCGAACGCGCCCTCGCCGAACTGCCCGACCGCCCCGACCTGCACACCGCCGCCGTCGCCGTCGACCCGGACCGCTGGGAACTGCTGCGCTTCGCCCTCTGGCGCGCCGCCGCCCCGGACGACGTGCCGGGCACCCGGTACCGCGTGCACCACCTCTCCAGCCCCGAACTCGACCGGCTGCCCGTCGGCCGGCACTGGTGAAAGGATCCCCGCACCCGATGAACGAGGCCGCAACTCCCGAAACCGGCACGCGCGTCGAGGAGGGCCTCGCCCCCGCCGACCTCGCCCCCGCCCCGCTCGACCGGGCCGCCGGCTACGCCCTGCTCGCCGACCTCGCCGGCCCCGGGACCCGGGCCGACACCCTGGGCCCGCTCGACGAACTCGCCCCCGGCTTCCCCGACTGGATCGTCACCGCGCTCTTCGGCGGCACCTACCAGCGGCCCGGACTCGCCCTGCGCGACCGCCAGGTGGCCAACCTCGCCGCGCTCACCGCGCTCGGCGGCGTGGAGCCGCAGCTCGCCGACCATGTCCGCAACAGCCTGCGGATCGGGCTGACCCAGGAGGAGATCACCGAGGTCCTGGTGCACCTCGCGCCCTACGTCGGCGTTCCCAAGGCGCTCGCCGGGCTGCGGGTCGCCGCCGCCACCTTCGCGGAGACGGCATGAGCGCCCGCACCGGCGCGAGCGCCGTCCGCACCGTCCTCGGCGACCTCGACCCCGCCGACCTCGGCGTCTGCGACGCCCATGACCACCTCTTCCTGCGCAGTCCGCGGCTGCCCGGTGAGGAACTCGACGACCCGGCCGCCGCCGCCGAGGTCCTGCGCGCCTTCGCGGCGGCCGGCGGCCGGGCGTTCGTCCAGTGGACGCCCGCCGGGATGGGGCGGCGCGCCGCCCTGCTGCCGGAACTCTCCCGCGCGACCGGCGTCCAACTGGTCGCGGCCACCGGGCTCCACCAGGCCGTCCACTACGACCCGGCGGACCTCGAACGGCGCTACGCCGGACTCGCGGGGTTCTTCGTCACGGAGCTCACCACCGGACTGCACGGCGCGCCCGAGGGCGTTCGCGCCGGGCTGATCAAGGTGGCCGGAGACTTCCACGGCCTGGACGCCCACACCCGGCGGGTGATGGCGGCCGCCGCCGAGGCGCACCATGCCACCGGCGCGCCGATCGCCGTCCACCACGAACTCGGCACCGCCGCGCCGGAGGTCCTCGCCCTGCTCTGCGAACGCCACGGCGTCCCGCCCGGCCGGGTGATCCTCGGCCACCTCAACCGGCACCCGGATCTGCGTCTGCACCGCGAACTCGCCGCCTCGGGAGCCTTCCTGGCCCTGGACGGTCCCTCCCGCGCGCACCACGCGACGGACCACCACCTCTTCGACACGGTGGCCGCCCTCGTCGAGGCCGGTCACGCCGACCGCCTGCTCCTCGGCGGCGACACCACCACCCGCACCGCCCGGCACGCGCCCGGCCCGGCCCACCTGCTGACGGCGCTCGCCCCCCGCCTGGCCCGCGAGTTCGGCGCAGACCTCCCGCACCGCCTCCTCACCGCGAACCCGGCCCGGGCCTTCGCGGCCGCGTGGCGGTCGGGGCCGGCGGGGCTGCCGACCGACAACTGACAGCTGACAGAATCTGAAATCTGTTATCTGTCATCTGAAATCTGTCAGTTGTCAGTTGTCAGCCCCGCGCCCGGCCCGGGTGGCGCGGGCCCGGCCGCGCCGGGGCCTCACATGTGGGTGCCGCCGTCGATCCGCAGCTCCGTGCCCGTGACGAACGCGCCGTCGTCCGAGGCGAGCATGGCGATCACCCCGGCCACGGTCTCCGGCCCGGCGAAGCCCTGTCCGATCGCGGGGGAGAGCTTGGCGAGCAGGCTGAAGTCGGCGTCCGCCGGCAGGCCCGGGTCGTGGGTCATGCCGCTGTCGATGCTGCCGGGCGCGACGCACACCGCGCGCAGGCCCTGCTTGGCGTACTCGGCGGCGATCGCGTGGGTGAAGGACTGGATGCCGCCCTTGGTCGCGGCGTACGCGGCCATGTAGGGGTGGGCGAAGGTCGCGGAGGTGGAGCTGAAGTTCACCACCACGCCCTTGCCGCCCGCGAGCAGCGCCGGCAGCGCCTCGCGGGTCATCAGGAACGTGCCGGTCAGGTTGACCGCGATCACCTTGTTCCAGAAGTCCAGGCTGGTCTCGTGGGTGTGCGAGGAGCGCAGGATCCCGGCCGCGTTGACCAGTGCGTCCAGGCCGCCGAGCGCGGCCACGGCCTCGGCGACGCCGGCCCGGACGGCGGCCTCGTCCGACACGTCCAGCACCGTGGTGGTGAGGCGGTCGGCGGTGCCCTCGGCGGTGGCGCGGTCCAGGGTGGCCTTCAGGCCGTCCTCGTTGACGTCGACGGCGACGACCCGCCCGCCCTCGGCGAGGATCCGGTGCACGGTGGCCTGGCCGATGCCAGAGCCGCCGCCGGTGATCAGGACGTTCCGTCCGGTGAAGCGCTCCATGGTGGTACTCCGTTCCGTTCGTGGTCTCGCGACCTTACTGGCACGGTACGCCCATGTGGCACGTTGTGCCAAAAAGTCTCGACGTGCCGACTCGCGTACGCTGAGCCCGTGACCGGACGCCCCACCCTCACCCAGCGCCGCCGCGAGATCACCCGGCTGGAGATCGCCCGGGCCGCGGCCGAACTGTTCGCCGCGCGCGGCGCCGAGGCCACCACCGCCGAGGAGATCGCCCAGGCGTCGGGCATCTCGCTGCGCACCTTCTACCGCTACTTCTCGGAGAAGGAGGACGCCGTCGCCCCGCTGCTCGCGGCCGGCGGCGAGCGCTGGGTGCGGCTGTTCGCCGAGAGCGCGTCCGACCTGCCGGTCCGCGAGGCGCTGGAGCGCTCGGCGGCCGAGTCGCTGAGCCCGGCCGACGCGCAGGCCGGCGAGGCCATGCGCTGGACCCGCGAGCTGCTGCGCGACCCCCGCCTCGCCTCGGTCTGGCAGCGGGTGCACGCCGACTCCGAGGAGCGGCTGCGGGCCTCGATCGCCGACCGCTGCCCGCCGGGGACCGACGCCCTGGAGGTCCGGCTCGCCGCTGCCGCCGCCACCGCCGCCATCCGGGTCGCCCTGGAGCAGTGGGCGCTCTCCGGGGCCCCGGCCACCGGCCCCGGCTCGCCCCGCGAACTCGGCGCCCGCTGCGTGCGCGAACTCACCGGGGGCCTCGGCCTGTGGAACCACGTCAACTGACCGCGCCCGGGTCACCTCCGCGCGGGATTGCCCGCGACGCCGCTGCCCGGCCGTGCCTCCTCCTCCGGGCCGAGGACGTCACCGCTGGTCGGCGGGGGCGGAGCGGCTCGCGCGGACGCTAGGCTGAGGGGTCGCGCCCGGGCGACGAACTCGCTGTGGTCGGGGGAACCGGGGCGGCCCTCCCGGGTGTCCTTCCCCCGGGGCGGGGGAGTACGAGGCGTGGGAGCAAACACGACATGGGTCTGACGAGCCACAAGGTGCTGGCGTTGACCGTCCTGGTCGCCGTCGCGGCGATGGCCGGAACGGTCTGGCTGTGGCCGAGACTGTCCAAGCGGAGCTGGCAGGCCGTCCTCGGCCGGATCGGCGCCCTGCTCGCCACTCAGCTGGCCGTGCTCGCCGCGCTCGGCCTGGTGGCCAACAACTACTTCGCGTTCTACAGCAGTTGGGACGACCTGCTGGGTACTGGCGACAACGGCCCGGTGGTCATCCAGAACAAGGTGGACGCCTCCGGCCGGCTGCGCGTCGAGACCATCGGCCACGCCGAGGTGCAGGGCGGCGGCGCGCTCGGCCGCGACCCCGGGAAGTCCGGCGAGATCCGCGAGGTCCGCATCGACGGCGCCACCACCCGCCTCTCCACCGAGGGGTACGTGTACCTGCCGCCCCAGTACTTCCAGCCGGAGTACGCCCAGACGAAGTTCCCGGTCCTGATCGTCAGCACCGGCTTCCCGGGCATCGCCAAGAACCTCGTCACCCGGCTCAACTACCCGGGCGCGGCGCTCAAGCTGCTCCAGGAGGGCCGTATGCAGCCGACCGTCATGGTGCTGGTGCGTCCCTCGCCGGCGCTGCCGCAGGACACCGAGTGCGAGGACGTCCCGGGCGGCCCGCAGTCCGAGACCTACTTCACCAAGGACGTGCCCTCGGCGGTCCAGGCGACCTTCCGGGTGTCCTCCGACCCGCAGTCCTGGGCGTTCATGGGCAACTCGACCGGCGGCTACTGCGCGCTCAAGCTGGCGATGCGCCACCCGGAGGTCTTCCCCACCGCCGTCTCGCTCTCCGGCTACTACCAGGCCGCCGAGGACCCGACCACCGGCGACCTCTTCAAGGGCAGCGCCCAGCGGCGCAACGAGGCCGACCTGATGTGGCGGCTCAAGAACCTTCCGCAGCCCAAGGTCGCCGTGCTGCTGGCCGGCACCAGGGAGGGCGACGGCGACTACCGGCGCGAGACCGAGGCGTTCGTGGCCGCCGCGCACAGCCCGATGAAGGTCTCCTACAGCATGCTGGAGACGGGCGGCCACAACTTCGAGACCTGGAGCAGGCTGCTCCCGTCCTCGCTGGAGTGGATCTCCCAGCACCTCGCCGCCCCGGCCGCCGGCCGGCCGGTCTGACCGTTCTGACCGGATCCCGCGCGGGCCGCTCCGGCGCGGGGCCGGGGCTCAGGCCACCTGCTCCAGCGTGCCGGTGTGCAGCTCGCCGACCCGGCCGCCCTCGCCCTCGTACGTCCAGAACGCGCGGACCGTCATCCGGGCCAGGTCCATGACGTGGCTGACGGTGATGCCGCTCACCTCGGTCCAGCTCACGAAGTACAGCTGCGGGCCGACCTCGGCGACGTGCAGGGTGACGTCCTCCCACTGGCCCGCCGACTCGCCGAGCCCCTCCCAGCGCAGCCGCTTGCCGTCGGCCGAGTAGGCGTTGCGGAAGGCCGCGCCGTTGTCGACCCGGAACAGGTAGGTACGGCCGGCGAAGGCGGGCAGGGGCGCGGTCATGGTGGGGCGGGTCTCCTTGTCGGGCTGCGCGGACGGAACTCCAACCTATCCGACCGCTCCGCCTCCGCGGCGCACTTTCCCCGCCGGACCCGCCACACCGGCCGGCCCGCCCCGGTCCGGCGCCCGGTCCTCGACACCGTCCCCGGGGCGCGGGGCACCACCGCCCCGCGCCCCGGGGCACCGCGCCGGTCACCCCGGCGCGGACCGCCCCCGCGCCTACCGCTGACGGGTCGTCTCGACGACCTCGATCTCGAACGGCTGCCGGTTGTTCTCGTCGTTGCAGTCGTCGTCGCTGCGCACCGCCACCCAGCCCCCGGTCAGCGTGCCGGGGGCCGGGACGGTGGCCGCCAGCCGGACCGGGACGAGCGCCGTCGCGCTGCGGAACTGCGGCAGGCCGGCCGGGAAGCTGCAGCGCACCCGGTGGCCCTCGTGGAAGGCGTAGCAGTTCTCCGGGAAGTACGGGCCCTCGGCGGTGACGCCCTCGGGGAGGGTGACCACGACGGTGAACGGCGAGGCGGTCGTGTCCGGGCCGAGGTTGCCGATGAAGGCGTGCACCGTGGTGGTGCCGCCGGGCGGGGCTGGGTCCGGGTCCATGCGGACCACGTAGAGGTCGGAGTCCGACGGCCGGGCCGCCGACGCCGACGCCGGGGCGGCGGCCGCGTCCGAGGTCGCCGGGCCCGCGTTCGCCGCGGTCGTGTTCGCGTCCGCGTCCGCGTTCGCGTTCGCCGCGCCGCCCGGATCGGCCGCCGGCTCCGCGGCGGGGGCGCTCGCCCCCGGCGCGAGCGCCTGGTCGTCCGGCGTGCACACATCCGCCCACGCCTGCCCGGCGGCCAGCGCCGCCACCGCGCACCCCACTGCCAACGATCTGCCGAGGAGACCTCGAACGGATCCGCTGCGGGTCATCCCGCTCACCCTGCCCTCCGTGTCCGGCGCCCCGCGCCGTCGCGGGCCGCGTCCGGACCAGCGTCGCCGACGGGTCCGTACAGACCGGGGCAAACCGGGAGCAACCCGCACTCGGGTGGCTCGAACGGGCGAAGGATTGTCATACGAACGCCCGCCCCAGGAACGTCCGTCGTGACGCCGCCCGCCGCGCGGCCGGCGTCAGGGAGCCAGGACCTGCCCGAGCCGGGTCGCGATCCCCTGCATCACCGGTACCAGGGACGCCGTGCCGGCCGGCTCCTCCAGGGCCCGGATCCGGGCCTCCGGGCCGGAGACCGACAGTGCCGTCGGGGTCGGCGCGCCCGGGACGGCGAGCGCGATGCAGCGCACCCCGATCTCCTGCTCCTGGTCGTCGACCACGTAGCCGCGCTCGCGCGCCTCGGCCAACTGGCGCATCAGCTCCTGCGGGTCGGTCACCGTGTGCGGGGTGTGCGCGGGCAGCGGGTTGGGGCCGAGGACCGCGCGCGCCTCCTCCTGCGGCAGCTGCGCCAGCAGCGCCTTGCCGACGCCGGTGCAGTGCGGCTGCACCCGGCGGCCGACCTCGGTGAACATCCGCATCGAGCGCCGCGACTGCACCTGGCCGACGTACACCACCTCGCCGCCCTCCAGTACCGCCAGGTTGGCGGTCTCGCCGGTGGCCTCCATCAGCTCGGCCAGGTAGGGGCGGGCCCAGCTGCCGAGCAGCCGGCCGGCGGTCTCGCCGAGCCGGATCAGCCGCGGGCCGAGGGTGTAGCGGCGGGTGGCGTCCTGGCGGACATAGCCCTGCTGGACGAGGGTACGAACCAGGCGGTGGATGGTCGGCATCGGCAGGCCGGAGGAGGTGGAGAGCTCGCTGAGCGTCGCCACGCCGCCGGAGTCGGCGAGCGCCTCCAGCAGCTGGAAGGCGCGCTCGACGGACTGCACCCCGCCGCTCGCACGCTCCGTGGTCGTTCTCTCGGTGCCGTCGGAGGTCGGTGCCACCGGCCGTCCCTTCGCTGTCGGGGGAGGAGTGCGCTCCCGGCGATCATCTCGACAAACCGCTGAAATTCTGTATCGCGGAAACTATTCTCCACCTTACAGAATCAAGCCCTCCACCTGGGAGTGTCCTGCTCATGGCTGAAGATCAGGGAACCGGAACCCCCGCCGCCGCTCCGGTCGTCACGGTCGCGGGTCCGCACGTCGACCGGGCCGAGGAGGTGCTCACCCCGGAGGCGCTCGCCTTCGTCGCCGGGCTGCACCGCGCGTTCGAGGGCCGGCGCCGCGAGCTGCTCGCCCGCCGCCGGGAGCGCCGGGCCGAGATCGCCCGCACCGGCACCCTGGACTTCCTCCCCGAAACGGCCGCCGTCCGCGCCGCCGACTGGCGGGTCGCCGAGGCCCCCGGCGCGCTGCGGGACCGCCGGGTCGAGATCACCGGCCCCACCGACCGCAAGATGGCGATCAACGCGCTCAACTCCGGCGCCAGGGTCTGGCTCGCCGACTTCGAGGACGCCACCTCCCCCACCTGGGAGAACCTCGTCGGCGGCCAGATCAACCTGATCGACGCCTTCGAGGGCCGGATCGACTTCACCACCTCCGCCGGCAAGGCCTACGCCCTGCGGCCCGCCGCCGAACTCGCCACCGTCGTGGTCCGCCCGCGCGGCTGGCACCTCGACGAGAACCACCTGCTGGTCGACGGCGAACCGGTGGCCGGGGCCTTCCTCGACTTCGGCCTCTACTTCTTCCACAACGCCGCCCGGCTGCTCGCCCGCGGCGCCGACGACCCCAACTCCGGGCCGTACTTCTACCTCCCGAAGACCGAGAGCCACCTGGAGGCCCGGCTCTGGAACGACGTCTTCACCCACGCCCAGGCCGAACTGGGCATCGAGCACGGCACGATCCGCGCCACCGTGCTCATCGAGACCGTCACCGCCGCGTTCGAGATGGACGAGATCCTCCACGAACTGCGCGACCACGCCGCCGGGCTCAACGCCGGCCGCTGGGACTACCTGTTCTCCCTCGTCAAGAACTTCCGCGACGCCGGCGAGCACTACATCCTGCCGGACCGCAACACCGTCACCATGGCCTCCCCGTTCATGGCCGCCTACACCCGGCTGCTGGTGCGGACCTGCCACCGGCGCGGCGCCCACGCGATCGGCGGCATGGCCGCCTTCGTCCCCAGCCGCAAGGACCCCGAGGTCAACGCGGCCGCCCTGGAGAAGGTCAAGGCCGACAAGGACCGCGAGGCCGGCCAGGGCTTCGACGGCTCCTGGGTCGCCCACCCCGACCTCGTCCCGGTCGCCCGCGCCTCCTTCGACGCCGTCCTCGGCGGGCGCCCGCACCAGAAGGACAACCCCGGACCGGCCGGACCGGTCACCGCCGAGCAGCTGCTCGACATCGCCGGCGCCGGCGGCAGCTGCACCCGCAACGGGCTGCACAACGCCGTCCAGGTCGGCATCCGCTACATCGAGGCCTGGCTGCGCGGCCTCGGCGCGGTCGCCATCTTCCACATGATGGAGGACGCCGCCACCGCCGAGATCTCCCGCTCGCAGATCTGGCAGTGGATCCACAACGACGTCGTCCTCGCCGACACCGGTGAGAAGGCCACCGCCGAACTGGTCCGCCGCCTGGTCGCCGAGGAGCTGGCCGCGCTGCGGGCCGAACTCGGCGAGCAGGCCTACGCCGCCGGACGCTGGGGCGAGGCCGCGCGGCTCTTCGAACAGGTCGCCCTGGACCAGGAGTTCGCGGACTTCCTGACCCTGCCCGCGCTGCCCCTGCTGGGCTGACCCCCCCGACGGCCCGACCCGTCCCGACCGTCCCGACCCGGCCCGGTCGCCCCTGCCGCCGCTGCCGCCTCCGCCTCCGCCGTCCCCGGCCGGCCCGCCTCAGGGGCGGCCGGCCGTCAGCGCGTCGCCGAGGCCGCTGCGCCGGTAGAGCACCCGGCGGCCGTGCCGGGTCCGCTCCAGCAGCCCGGCGGCGGCCAACGCGCCGAGATGCCGGCTGACCGCGCCCGGCGTCACCCCCAGCCGGTGGGCGAGCTCCGTGGTGCTGGCCGGGGCCGCCAGCAGCATCAGCAGCCGCGCCCGGGCCGGGCCGATCAGCCCCACCAGCCCGGCCGGCCCGGCCGAAGCGGCGGGCGCCGAGGGCGGACCGGCCGGCCCGCCGGGCCCCGTCAGGCCCTCCGCCATGGTGGCCCGGCCGCGCGCCGGATAGGTGATCAGCGGCGGGTCGTCCTGGGTGATGTCGGTCTGCGCGCCGCGTCCGCCCAGCGTCGGGATCAGCACCAGCCCCCGCCCGGCCACCTCCACCACCGAGTCGCCCAGCGCCAGGACCACCGGGGTGTGGTCGGTCAGCCGCAGCACCCCGTCGCGCCAGGAGATCCGGCCGTCCAGGTCCGCGAACAGCCCCTCCGCGCCGCGCTCGGCGAGCAGCCGGGCCCGGTACGCGAGGTCCGCCTCCAGCACCGACCGCGCCCGCGGCCACCACACGGGGGCCAGACAGCGGGTCCAGTACGCCTCCAGCGCCTCCGCCGCCCGGGCGGTCAGCGCGGCCAGCGCCGCCGGGTCGTCGACCGGCGCCGCCAGCACCGGGGGCAGCGGGCACCCGCCGCCCGGGTAGGCGGCCAGCAGATCCGCCCGCACCACCTCCGGCGGGGTGCGCGCCATCTCGGCGAGCTCATCGGCGAAGTCCGGACGGGGCGCGGCCGGACGCGGCGTCAGGAAGTCCGGCACGAAGCCGCTCGGGGCGATCAGCACGTCCAACAGCTCGGTGTCCAGGGCGGCGTAGCGGTCCTGCCAGCCGGCGATCCACGGCTGCTGCTCCGGGTAGTACGACGGCCAATGGCGGGCGCGCAGGCCCAACACCGCCTCCTGCAGCGGGGAGTAGGCGAACCAGGTGGCGGCGAGGTCGTCGACCCCGAGGCGGAACTCGAACATTGACCGTAACGGTAAAAGAATTCCGCCCGCCCGGGAACCCCGCTGTGCTTCTGCCATGACCTCCTCCACCTCTGCGGGGGCGCCTGCGCGCGCCCCCGGCCGCCGCCTGCTGCCCACCGAGCCGCTGCTGCGCCGGCTCGTGCTGATGAGCCTGGTGAACGCCGTCGGCGACGGGCTCTTCGTCACGGTGAACGTGCTGTTCTTCACCCGCTCCCTCGGTCTGACGCCCGGTTCGGTGGCGCTCGGCCTCACCGTCGCCGGGGTGTGCGGCGTGTTCGCCGGGGTGCCGATGGGGCGCCTCGCCGACCGGACGGGGAGCAGGCGACTGCTGCTCGTGCTCGGGCCGCTGGAGGCGGCGGCGCTGCTCGGCTACGCCTTCGTGCACTCCTTCGCCGCGTTCGTCGTCCTGGCCTGCGCCGCGACGGTGCTGTCGCGCGGGGCGGGGGCGGTGCGCAGCGCGCTGATCGCGCGGGCGCTGCCGGCCGAGGGGCAGGTGCGCTCGCGCGCGCTGCTGCGCTCGGTGGCGAACGCGGGTCTGGTGGTCGGCTCGCTCGGCGCGGTGCTCGCCCTGCAGGCGGACTCCTACGCCGGGTACGTGACGATGCTGGTGCTGGACGCGGCGAGCTTCCTCGGCGTGACGGCACTGCTGACGGGTCTGCCGGAGCCCGCAACTCCTGCTTCCGGTGCGGGGGTTGGCGGGGCAGCCGAGGGCGGTCGGCGGACGGCGCTGCGTGACCGCCGCTATCTGCTGGTCACCGCGCTGCACGCCGTCCTGGAGCTGCAACTCGCGGTGCTGACGGTGGGGTTGCCGCTCTGGGTGGTGCTCGGCACCGAGGCGCCGGCCGCGACGGTCGCGGCGGTGAACGTGGTCAACTGCCTGCTGGTGGTGCTGTTCCAGGTGCGGGCGAGCCGGGGCGTGACGGGCGTCCCCTCGGCGGCGCGGGCCTGTGCGCGCGGGGCGCTGCTGCTGGCGGCCGGCTGCCTGGGTTACGCGGCGGCGCAGTACGGCCCGGCGTGGGCGGCGGCCGGGATGCTGCTGGCCGGTGCGCTGGTGCACAGTCTGGGCGAGCTGCTGACCTCGGCGGGCGGCTGGACGCTGAGCCTGGATCTGGCGGACGCGCGGGCGCACGGCGAGTACCAGGGGGTGTTCCTGAGCGGGCAGGCGGGCGCGCATGTGATCGGGCCGCTGGTGGTCACCCTGACGGCGGTGGACCACGGGGCGGTCGGCTGGGTGGTGCTGGCGGGCCTGTTCGCCCTGGCCGGGCCCGCGATGCTGCCCGCCGTACGGGGGGCGGCCGTGCGGGGGCCGATGGGCGCGCCCGCGCCGGGGGCCGGGTGAGCCGGGCCGGTGCCGGCGTCCCACGGGGGTGGGCGCTGGCGCCGGCCGATCCGACGCTGACGTAGCGTCAGGATGTGCGGGCCGCAAGGTCCTTGGCGGCTATGGCGCAGGTCCGTGCGATCCGGTCCTCGTCCACCGTGGTCAGCCGGCCCTGCTCGACGACGGCGTTGCCGTTGACGAACAGTACGGCCAGCGGCGGCAGCGCGCCGAAGGTGAGCGCGGCGACCGGGTCGGCGATCGAGGAGTGCATCAGGCCGTCGACCTTCCACAGCGCGAGGTCGGCGAGCTTGCCGGCCTCGATCGAGCCGATCTCGTCCTGCCGTCCGAGCACCCGGGCGCCGCCCATGGTGCCCAGCCGCAGCGCCCGGCGGGCGGTGAGCGCGCGCGGCGAGCCGTGCAGGCGGTTGATCAGCAGGGCGTTGCGCAGTTCGGTGCCGAGTTCGCCGCACTCGTTGGAGGCCGTGCCGTCGACGCCGAGGCCGACCGGGACGCCGGCCGCCAGCATGTCGGGGACCCGCGCGATCCCGGCGGCCATACGGGCGTTGGAGGAGGGGCAGTGCGCGACGCCGGTGCCGGTGCGGGCGAACTTGGCGATGTCGGAGTCGTTCAGGTGGACGCAGTGCGCCATCCAGACGTCCTCGCCGAGCCAGCCGAGCGACTCGAAGTAGTCGGTGGGCGCCATGCCGAACAGCTCCCGGCAGAACGCCTCCTCCTCGGCCGTCTCGGAGCCGTGGGTGTGCAGCCGTACGCCCTTGCGGCGGGCGAGTTCGGCGGACTCCCGCATCAGCCGGGTGGAGACCGAGAACGGGGAGCAGGGCGCGAGGGCGATCTGCAGCATGGAGCCGGGGGAGGCGTCGTGGTGGCGGTCGACGGCCTCCTCGGAGGCGGTGAGGACGGCGTCGAGTTCCTCGACGGCGTGGTCCGGGGGCAGCCCGCCGTCCTTCTCGCCGCGGTCCATGGAGCCGCGCAGCGCGGTGAACCGCAGGCCGAGTTCGCGCACCGCCTCGATCTCGGCGCCGAGGATGTCGCCGCCGTGCCGGGGGAAGACGTAGTGGTGGTCGGCGGAGGTGGTGCAGCCGGACTTGAGCAGCGCGGCGGCGGAGCCCTGGGCGGCGGCGTGCACGAGCCGGTCGTCGATCCGGGCCCAGGTCGGGTAGAGGGCGACCAGCCAGTCGAAGAGGATGTCGTCCTGGGCGAGGCCGCGGGTGATCCACTGGTAGAAGTGGTGGTGGGTGTTGACCAGGCCGGGGGTGACGAGGTGGCCCTCGGCGTCGATCCGGCGCGCCACGTTGTCCAGCCGGGCCGGGGCGGGGCCCTCGCCGACCGCTTCGATCCGGTTGCCGAGCAGCACCACGTGGCCGCGGGCGTACTCGGTGTCGTGGGGGTCGACGGTGGCGATGGCCGCGTTCTCGACGACGATCCGCCGGTCGGCGGGCGGGGGCTGGACTGCCATGGTGACTCCAGGGGGGAGGGCCGGGCGGGCACGGGGCGGGCGGGCGCCCCCGGGTCAGGCGACGGGGATGACCGGGACGACGCCCTCGCGGTGCACGGTGCCCTCGATGAGGCCGTACATCCGGTCGGCGGCGTAGTAGACCTCGTTGTCGTTCTCGAGGCCGAACGGCTCCAGGTCGACCAGGAAGTGGTGCCTGTTGGGGAGTTCGAGGCGGACCTCGTCGACCTCGGCGCGGTGGTCGAGGACGCGGGTGCCCATCGCGTACAGGGTCTGCTGCAGCGAGTAGGAGTACGTCCCGGCGAAGGCCTCCAGCAGGTGCCGCCTGACCTGGGTGTAGCAGCGGTTCCAGGGGGGCTGGGCCTCGTCGCCGCGGCCGGTGTAGCCGTACTTCCAGCGGGCGGTGACCTGCGTGGCGAGGATCCGGTCGTCCGCCTCCCGGAGGGTGGTGTAGCCGTCCTTGAGGTAGCCCCGGAACTCCGAGTCGGTGGAGTTCAGCACGACCAGGTCCTTGAGCCCGGAGACCACCTGGACGGACTCGCCGTCGTAGACGACCTCGCTGGTGCGGACCTCCTGGCCGCTGCGGACGAAGGAGTGGCCGACCTCCTCGGAGCCGACGGGGCGGGCGTTGTCGTCGGGGGTGCGGATCCGCTCCCAGGTGTACTCCTCGATCCGGATCCGGGCCCGGTGGACGACGCCGCGCTCGGTGTCGTCGACGAAGTGCCGGGCCAGCAGGATGCCGTAGGCCTCGGCGGACTCGATGCCGTACCGCTTGGCGAAGGCGTAGACGGTGTTCTTGATGGTGTCGGTGGGCAGGCAGTTGGCGTTGGACCCGGCGAGGTGGACGTCCTCGAACGCGCCGGAGAGGGCGACCGAGACGTTCAGGTCCTTGATGTCGTGCCGGGTGGAGCCCCGGTGGACGCGGACGATGCGGTTCTCCGCCTTGCCGTACTGGTTCTGACCGAGCACGTGGGCCATGGCGTGGCTCTCCCTGTCGATCGAGCGGTCTAGCTTCCGCGGTAGACCGAGTAGCCGAACGGGTTCAGCAGCAACGGCACGTGGTAGTGGTGCTGCGCGGGCGCGACGGTGAAGACGACCGCGACCTCGGGGAAGAACGGCGGGTCCTCGGTCGTGCGTCCGTAGTACGCGGCGGTGTCGAAGACCAGCCGGACGACCGAGCCCGCCTGCACGGGCGGCAGGCCCGTGGCCCGGCCGTCGGAGTCCGTGGCGGTGGTGCCGAGCACCTGCCAGCCACCTTCGGTGTGCAGTGCGAGCTCGACCGGGACGCCCTCGGCCGGGCGGCCGAGGCTGGTGTCGAGCACGTGGGTGGAGATGCCGGTCATGGGTGGGGTGACCTCACTGATGGCAGAGGTGGTGCGGACGGGTGGGCGCGACCATTCGACGATGCGCCGGATCCGACGCGGCGTCAGGCGCCGTCGAGCAGACGGGTGATACGGATGTCGTTGATCCTCCGCAGTTCGCCCCGGACGATCTCCGCCTCGGCGGCGGGGCTGTTGGGGTGGCGCTCGCGCAGCGCGGCGAGCACGGCGGGCGCGGTGCGGCCGGTGGCGCAGATCAGGAACACATGGCCGAACTTGGCCTCGTAGGCGGCGTTCGCCCGGTGCAGTTCGTCGAGCAGGGCCTCGCCGGCCCCGTGGACTGCGGCCTGCTCCCGCTCGGAGGCGGCGTCGCCCTCGGCCGGGGCGCCGATCCGGGCGTGGCCGGCCAGCGCGGCGTGCAGGTCGGCGGTGGAGAGCGCCGCCATCGCCTCGGCGTTGGCGGCGAGCAGGGCCCTGCGGTCCCGCCACGGGCGGGCCGCCGCGACGGCGTCGGCCCAGGCGGGGCTGGCGCAGACGTCCAGCAGGATCTCCCGCAGCTCGGCGGTGTCGGTGGCGGCCAGGGCGTCAAGGGTGTGAGGGCGGTCGGTCACGAGTGGACCTCCTGGAGAGTGGTGCCACCCGCACAAGCTAGATCGGTGGGATCGGGCCGTCAACACTTTGTTGAATTGTTGTGGTGGCGTTTCCTCGCGGGCCTGGTCGCCGGGTGGTTTCCGGGTGATGGGACAAGTGTGCCCCGCCGAGGCGCGGGCCGGACCGGCCCACGCCCCGGCGGGGCACACCCTTTCGGGTCACTTCGACTTCGAACCGTCCTGGCGGTTGAGGTAGTTGTACACGGTGAAGCGGCTGACGCCGAGCGCCGTGGCGACCGTCTCCACGCCGTGGCGGACGGTGAAGGCGCCCCGCCCCTCCAGGAGCGCGACCACGCGCTGCTTCTCGGACCGGTCCAGCTCGGCCAGTGGCCGGCCGTCGAACTGGCGGGTCATCTCGGCGAGCAGGCGGTCCAGCGCGTTGCTGAGGTGCGGCAGGCGGACGGCCAGTGCCCGCTCGCCCTCCCAGTCCAGGACGATGTCCTCGGGCTTCGCCTCGTCCAGTGGGACGGGTGTCGCGCCGACCGCGTCCAGCAGGGGCTTGAGTGCTGCGGCGAGCGGGTGTTGCGGCTGCTCGGTCACGGCCTGCCGCCCTCCCCGGCCTCGCCGCTGCCGGTCGCGCTGTCGGTCGCGCTGCCGTCGGTCGCTTCGCCGTCGGCCTTGCCGAGGACGCTGACCTGGAGCGAGATCCGGGTCGCCCCGGCGTCCAGGCTCGCCCGGAGCAGCGTGGTCACGGCGGCCAGGACCTGGTCCGCCCCGCCCTCGGCGCCGGTGCCGAACGGGCCGACCGCGACGGCCAGTCCGGCCTCGTCGACCGCCCGGCGGGCCGCCACGGCGTGCGGCGGGAACGTGTCCAGTTCGAACGGTTCTGTCGTGAACTCCACCATCAATCGCACCCGCCCACTCTAGCGATGGGCGGTCGCGGCGGTGCCTGGCTTGAACAATCTGTTGCAGATGCCTTGGCAGTAGTTCGGCGGCCCGGAGATCTCTCCACAAGACAAGTCGCTCCGGTTCCCAGGGTGCTCCTCCCGGTGGCGTGTGCCTGTCCGGTCGTGCTCGCGCCATCGGGAGGCGGGCGGAATGACAGCTGACAGAATCTGTTATCTGTCATCTGAAATCTGTCAGCTGTCAGTTGTCAGCCGTCGGGAGCCGACCGCCGGGGCTGCCGGACCCCATGATTGATGAACCATCGCCGGACCAGCCCGGAAGTGAGGCCCACGCCATGCCCGCCACCCCCCACCAGGGCCATGTGGTCGTAGCTCCCGACAAGTTCAAGGGCACCCTGGAGGGCGCCGAGGCGGCCGCCCGGATCGCCGCGGGCATCCGCCGCGCCGCGCCAGGCACCGAGGTGCGCGAACTGCCCGTCGCCGACGGCGGCGAGGGCACCTTGGCCGCCGCCCTCGCGGCCGGCTTCGCCAGGGTTCCGGCGAAGGTGGCCGGCCCCACCGGGCTGCCGGTGGACGCCGCGTTCGCCGTCCGCGGCGCCACCGCCGTGGTCGAGCTCGCCCAGGCCGCCGGCCTGGCGCGGCTCCCCGGCGGCCGGTTTGCCCCGCTGGCGGCCGGCTCCTACGGGGTCGGCCAGTTGATCGGCCGGGCGGTCGGCCGGGGCGCCCGGCGGATCGTGCTCGGGCTCGGCGGCAGCGCCGGCACCGACGGCGGGGCCGGCCTGCTCCAGGCGCTGGGGGTTTCCCTACTGGACGCCGAAGGTGCCGAACTGCCGCCCGGCGGAGCCGCGTTGCGGAGGCTGGCGCGGATCGACCCCGGCCGGCTGGTCCGCACCCTGGCGGGCGTCGAGGTGGTCGTGGCCTGCGACGTCGACAACCCGCTGCTCGGCCCGCGCGGCGCCGCCGCCGTCTACGGCCCGCAGAAGGGCGCGAGCGGCGAGGACCTGGTGGTGTTGGAGGAGGGCCTGACCCGGTTCGCCGACGTGGTCGGCGCCACCGTAGGCCGGGACGTCCGCGACGCCCCCGGCGCCGGGGCGGCGGGCGGGGTCGGCTTCGCCGCACTGGCCCTGCTGGGCGCCACCGTGCGACCCGGCATCGAGTTCCTGCTCGACCTGCTGGGTTTCGACGAGGCGGTGCGCGGGGCACGCCTCGTCGTCACCGGCGAGGGCTGCCTGGACGCGCAGACGCTCCACGGCAAGGCCCCCGCCGGAGTCGCCGCGGCGGCCGCCAGGGCGGGGGTCCGGGTGGCCGCCGTCGCGGGACGGGTGGAGCTGTCCGAACGCGAGTGGCGCGCGGCCGGCTTCGTCGCCGTCTACGCGCTCAGCGAGTTGGGCGCGAGCCCCGCCGACGGCCTGACCAGGGCCGGGGAGCTGGCCGAGGTCGCCGGGGAGCGGCTGGCGGAGGCCTTCCTGCGCCGCTAACGGCCCCCGGCTCCGCCGGTCGGCCCGACGGACCCGCACCGCCCCATCCGTTGACGCTTTGTTGAAGGCGGGCCTAGGCTCCGGGCCGTCCTTCGACCCACCCCACCCTCGCCCAGGCTTCGGAGGTCCCCATGCCCCTCAGCGAGACCGCGGTGATCCGCTCCCGCCGCGTGGTCCTGCCGGACGGCGAGCGTCCTGCGGACGTGCTGGTCCAGGACGGGAGGATCGCGGGGATCGCCGCGCACGGCACCCTCCCGGACGACGGAACCCCGTTGACCGACCTCGGTGACACCGCCCTGCTGCCCGGCCTGGTCGACACCCACGTGCACGTCAACGAGCCCGGCCGCACCGCGTGGGAGGGCTTCGCCACCGCCACCCGGGCCGCCGCGGCCGGCGGCGTCACCACCATCGTCGACATGCCGCTCAACTCGGTGCCCCCCACCACCACGCTCGCCGGTCTGGAGGCCAAGCGGAAGGCCGCCGAGGGCCGGGCCTGGGTGGACCTCGGCTTCTGGGGCGGCGCCGTGCCCGGCAATCTCGCCGACCTCGAACCCCTGTACCGCGCGGGTGTGTTCGGCTTCAAGTCCTTCCTCGCACCGAGCGGCGTCGACGAGTTCCCGCACCTGGAGGCGGCCGGGCTGGAGGCCGCGCTCGCCGAGCAGGCCCGGCTCGGGGCACTGGCCATCATCCACGCCGAGGACCCGGCGGTGCTGGCCGCCGCACCGCAGCAACCCGGCGTCCACTACCGGGACTTCCTCGCCTCCCGCCCCGCCGGTGCGGAGACCGCCGCCGTCGCCCGGCTGCTGGCGGCGGCGCGGCGCACCGGCGCCCGGGTGCACGTCCTGCACGTGTCCTCGGCGGCGGTGCTGCCGCTGCTGCGCCGGGCCCGCGCGGAGGGCGTCGAGGTGACCGCCGAGACCTGCCCGCACTACCTGACCCTGGCCGCCGAGCAGGTCCCGGACGGCGACACCGCGTTCAAGTGCTGCCCGCCGATCCGTGACGAGGCCAACCGCGAGGCGCTCTGGGCGGCCCTGGCGGCGGGGGAGTTCACGGCCGTGGTCTCCGACCACTCGCCGACCACCCCCGATCTCAAGCTGCTGCCCGCGCACGGCGGCAGTGGGGACTTCGCGGCGGCCTGGGGCGGCATCGCCTCCCTCCAGCTCGGCCTGCCGGCGGTCTGGACCGAGGCCCGCAGGCGCGGCCACACCCTCGCCGACGTGGTCGGCTGGATGTCCGCGGGACCGGCCGGGCTGGCCGGCCTCCACGGGCGGAAGGGTGCCATCGCGGTCGGCCGGGACGCAGACCTGGTCGCCTTCGACCCGGACGGCGGGTTCGCCGTCCACGCCGCCGAACTGCACCACCGCAACCCCGTCACCCCGTACGCGGGCCGCACGCTCACCGGCGTCGTGCGCACCACCTGGCTGCGCGGCCGGGTGGTCGACGTCGCCGGCGAGCCCTTCGGCCTCCAGCTCGTCCGCCCGGGTTCCGCCGCCGCACAGCCCGGGTGACCGCGCCCACGCCCCGGGCGACGGGCTCCGGGGCCGTTGGCACAGCGGCTCCTCGAACGTCGACCGGTCGGACCCCGGACCCCCGTGACCTCGTCCTCCCCGGTGCCCGGCTGCGGACGGGCAGCAGCACCCCGAACGTCCCGCATCGCTGAGCGCCCCCGGCCGCAAGGGGGTATGAGGGGGCGCGGCGGGGCATATGCCAGTCAAGTGTTCCACCGCGTCTGCTCGGGATTCCCGCGAAGGAGGCGATGGCGGTGTCCGGTGGTCGATAGGCTGGACCCTACCCGCCGGTCACGCCGCGTCGGGACATCGGAAGGGGACGACATGTCGACACCAGCCCCGGGCCGTCACGCCGTACCGGAGCAGGGCGTGCCCGGTTCGTTCACCTCCCTGCAGCACGCCCTCAGACTGCTGGAGGCCGTCGACCGGCACCCCGGCGGTGCCACCCTGGTCACCCTGGCGAGGGAGACGTCCCTGGGGCTGCCGACGGTTCGCCGGCTCGCGGAGATCCTGGAGACCGAGGGCTATCTGGCCTGCCAGGACGGCGGTTGGGTGCTCGGCGGCACCTTCGCACTGCTCGGCCAGCACAACCGCGAGCAGCTGGTCCGCGCCCGGCTGGACCGCAAACTCGTCGAACTCCGCGATGAGTTGGGTGCCGCAGTGTACTTCAGCCGGTACCAGGACGGCGAGTTGTCGATCGAGGCGATCTCGGAGTCCGAGGGCGCCCCGGCGGTCCAGGAGTGGGTGGACTTCCGGGCCACCGCGCACGCCAGCGCGATCGGCAAGTGCCTGCTGAGCCAACTCGACCACGACGCCCTCCGGGACCACCTGTCCCGCCACCCGGTGGCCCGGCTCACCTCGCGGACGGTCACCGACGCCGACCAGCTGATGCACCGTCTGGAGCGCCAGCCGGCCACCGTGCCGGTGCTGGACATCCAGGAGTACGCCCTCGGCACGGTCTGCGCGGCCGTGCCGGTGACCGCCGGGAGCACGGTCGGCTGCCTGGCCACCTCGATGCCGGTCGACAACGTGCACCGGCTGAAGGCGGCGGCCGAGCTGCTCGCCGCCCGCGCCGCACCGCTGATGCTCGCGATGGCGGTCTGACCGGGACCGCGCGCGCCCAGGGACCCCGCTCCGGCGGGGTCTTCGCGTTTCCGGGGGCGGCTTCCGGGGGCGGCTTCCGGCGGTGGTTCCCGGGGGTCGACGACGGGTGCCCCGCTGCGCGGCACTTATTAGACTCGATGTCGATAAGGCCTGCCGAAACCCTTGTGGCAAGGGCTACCCGCGAGTACGTTGTGCCGGGTCGAGCCGCCACCCGCAGGTCAGGAGGGCCCTCCCATGCCCAGCCCCACCTCCGTCCCCACCCCCGTCCCCGCCCTCGCCGCGCCCGCCGGCCGGGTGCACGAGGGGCTCGTCCTGGAACCCCGCGACGTCCGCTTCGACTGGGCCGGGCTGCCGCTGCACTGGATCCCCGACGAGCCGATGGCCACCCACATCATCAATGTCCTGCACCTGCTCCTGCCCGAGGGTGAGCGCTGGTTCGTCAAGGTCTTCAAGGAGGCCCTGCCGATGATCCGTGACGAGCAACTCCGCGAGGAGGTACTGGGGTTCATCGGCCAGGAGGCCATCCACGCCGAGGCGCACCAGGAGGTCCTCGACCACCTGCTCGGCCAGGGCCTCGACCCGCGCCCCTACGTGCGCCAGATCGCCTGGCTGTTCCAGCGCGTCCTCGGCGACAAGCCCGGCCTGTCCGCCGCCCGCCGGCGCGAGAACATCATCGAGCGGGTCGCCTTCGTGGCGGCGATCGAGCACTTCACCGCCTTCCTCGGCAACTGGGCGCTCAACTCCCCGGGCCTGGACCGCGCCAAGGCCGACCCGACCATGCTCGACCTGCTGCGCTGGCACGGCGCCGAGGAGGTCGAACACCGCAGCGTCGCCTTCGACCTGATGGTGCACCTCGACCCCGGCTACGCGCGCCGGATCCGCGGCATGCTGGTCTCCGGGCCGCTGCTGGTCCACCTCTGGGTGCGCGGCGCCCGCTTCATGCTCGCCGCCGACCCCACCCTCGACGGCCGGCTCAAGCCCACCTGGCGCGAGACCGGCCGGATCGCCCGGCGCGGACTGCTGCCCGACCCGGTCAGGTCGCTCCGCTCCGGCCTGCGCTACCTGCGCCCCGGCTATCACCCCAGCCAGGAGGGCTCCTCCAGCCAGGCCCTCGGCTATCTCGCGACCTCCCCGGCCGCGCGCGCCGCCGCCGACCGCTGACCGACGCCGACCGCCGGAGCCGGGCAGCCGACCGCCGACAGCCGGCAGCCCACGGAGAGCGGAGAACGGCTGACAACTGACGTCATCTGTCATCTGTCATCTGTCATCTGAAATCTGTCAGCTGTCAGCTGTCAGCTGTCAATTGTCAGCCGTCAGCCGCCGCCCGTCGCCCGCCCCACCGGACCCGAGCCCGCACCACCCGAGACCCGAGCCCCCAAGGACCCCGCCGGATGGACCTGCGCACCCCGCCCCCCGACCTCTACGGCCGCCCGCGCGCCGACACCTTCTTCCGCTTCCTCACCGCGTTCGGCGACCGCTACAGCCCGGCCCTGGGCGGCCCGCTGCTGCGCCGCAACCCCCGGCGCCCGCCGAGCCGTCCCACCCCGGCGCTGCGGCTGGTCGTCACCGCCCGCCGCGCCGTCGCCGCCGACGCCGTCGAACTGACGCTCGCCGATCCCTCCGGCGGCCTCCTCCCGGCCTGGCAGCCCGGCGCCCACCTGCGCCTCACCCTCCCCTCCGGCCGCGAACGCCACTACTCGCTCTGCGGCGACCCCGCCGACCGGGCCGCCTACCGGATCGCCGTGCGTCGCCTGTCCGACGGGGGCGGCGGCTCCGTCGAGGTCCACGACACCGTCCACCCCGGTACCCGGCTCACCGCCCGCCGCCCGCGCAACGGCTTCGCCTTCTGCACCGAACCGGCCGTCCTGCTGCTGGCCGGCGGCATCGGCGTGACCCCGCTGCTCCCGATGGCCCGCGAGGCCCGACGGATCGGCCTGGACTGGCAGTTGGTGCACACCGGCCGCAGCGCCGACACCCTCCCGTTCGCCGCCGAACTGCGCGCCCTCGACCCGCGCCGGGTCCGGCTGCGCACCGACGACGACCACGGCGGCCCGCCCACCGGCGCCGAACTGCTCGCCCACGCCCCGCGCGGCGCCGCCGTCTACTGCTGCGGCCCGGCCCCGATGCTCGCCGCCGTGCGGCAGGCGCTCGACGCCTCGCCCGCCGCCGCCCTGCACTTCGAACGCTTCGGCGCCGCCCCGGTCACCGACGGCGAGCCGTTCACCGTCCGCCTCGGCGCCGACGGCCCCGAGCTCGCCGTCCCTGCGGACCGCTCCGCCCTGGACGTGCTCCGCGAGGCCCGCCCCGACCTCGCCCACTCCTGCCGGCAGGGCTTCTGCGGCACCTGCGAGGTCCGCCTGCTGGCCGGCGCCCCCGACCACCGCGACCGCCGCCTCACCCCCGACCAGCGCGCCGCCGGCGCCCTGCTGCCCTGCGTCTCCCGCGCCGCCGAGGGCGAGACCCTCGTCCTCGACCTGTAGCGACCCCAGAAGGAGCCCCGCCGTGCCGCGCACCCCCGCCTTCCCGTTCACCGGGCGCGACCTCGCCCGCTTCCGGGAGACCCAGCAGCTCGCCTACGACTGCGCCGAGCAGGTCGCCGCCTGGATCGAACCCGGTGTCACCGAACGCCAGGCCACCGCCGAGCTGCGCCGCCGCCTGGTCGCCGCCGGCGTGCAGGACTTCTTCCACGTCCCCTTCGCCTGGTTCGGCGACCGGACGGCGTTGCGCCACTTCCACACCCCGCTGCAGTTCTTCGCCGGGAAGCGCCGCCTCCAGGAGGGCATGCCCTACGTGCTGGACTGCGCGCCCGTCGTCGACGGCTACACCGCCGACATCGGCTACGGCGGCAAGGTCGGCGAGAACCGCGTCTGGGACCGCCTCGCCGCCGACCTCCGGGTCTACCGCGAGCTGATCCTCGCCGAGGTCCGCGCCCGCAAGCCGCTCACCGAGGTGTACGCGGCCGTCGACGCGCAGATCGAGGCGCACGGCTACGACAACCGCCACCGGGTCTACCCGGGCCGGGTGATCGGCCATCAGGTCACCCGGACGACGGCCCGCGGCCCGGCCGGGGTGAACGTCCTCGGCTTCGGCGTGCGCACCCTCCAGACGCTCGGGCGCGAACTCGTCAGCGAGCGCCTGCACGGCCGCTCCCCGCTCTGGGCGGACGGCCGCTCCTCCCGGCACGCGCCCACCCCGGGCCTGTGGGCGGTGGAGCCGCACATCGGGTTCCGCGAGACCGGCATCAAGTTCGAGGAGCTGCTGGTGGTGACGGAGGACGACGCCTACTGGCTCGACGACGACCTCCCGCACGTCCGCCGCTGGAACACTGTCGCTGCCGCAACCGTCAACGCCCCCGAGGGAGCCGCCCGATGAGCACCCCCGTCCGCCGCCGCACGGTCCACTCCGGAGGCCTGCCGCTCGCCGTCCACGAGCAGGGCGACCCGTCCGCGCCCACCGTCCTGCTGGTCCACGGCTACCCCGACACCCACGCCGTCTGGGACGACGTCGCCGCCGACCTCGCCCGCGACCACCACGTGGTCCGCTACGACGTGCGCGGCGCCGGCGCCTCCGGCGTCCCCGCCGACCGCTCCGGCTACCGCCTGGAGCAGCTCGCCGCCGACCTGTTCGCCGTCGCCGACGCCGTCAGCCCCGACCGCCCGGTGCACGTCGCCGCCCACGACTGGGGCTCGCTGCAGTCCTGGGAGGCCGTCACCGCCCCCGGTGCCGAACGCCGCCTCGCCTCCTACACCACCATGTCCGGGCCCTGCCTCGACCACACGGCCTTCTGGCTGCGCGAGCGCCTGCGCCGCCCCACCCCGCGCCACCTGAGGCAACTGCTCTCCCAGGGCGCCCACTCCTGGTACATCACCGCCTTCCACCTGCCGTTCCTCGCCCCCGGCGTCTGGCGGCTGGGCCTCGCCCGCGCCTGGCCCCGGGTGCTGCGCGACCTGGAGGGCGTCACCCCGCGCCCCGGCCACCCGCAGCCGAGCCTGCGGCGCGACGCGGTGCGCGGCATCGAGCTCTACCGCGCCAACATGCGCCCCGCCCTGCGCCACCCGCGCGAACGCCCCACCGAGGTGCCGGTCCAGCTGATCACCCTCACCGAGGACCGCTACGTCGGCGGCTTCCTCTCCGAGGGGCTGGAGCGCTGGGTGCCCAGGCTGACCCGCCGCACCCTGCGCGCCACCCACTGGTCCGCGCTGCTGGAGAAGGGAACCACGGTGGCCGCCCTGGTCCGCGAACACGTCGCCCGCACCGAGGCCGGCGAGACCGACCGCCCCGCCGCCGGCGCGGGCACGCCCGACAACGGCCGGCTGGTCGTCGTCACCGGAGGCGGCAGCGGCATCGGCCGGGCCACCGCGCTCGCCTTCGCCGAGGAGGGCGCCCGGGTGGTGGTCTGCGACCTCGACCTCGACGCGGCCCGCCGCACCGCCGAACTCGCCGCCCTGATCGGCCCGCCCGCGCACGCCTACCGGGTCGACGTCGGCGACGGCGCCGCCGTCGACGCCTTCGCCCAGCAGGTCGCGGCCGAGCACGGCGTGCCCGACGTGGTCGTCAACAACGCCGGCATCGGCCACTCCGGCACCTTCCTGGAGACCACGGAGAAGGAGTGGCGGCGGGTCCTGGACGTCAACCTCTGGGGCGTCATCCACGGCTGCCGCGCGTTCGGCACCCTGATGGCCGAGCGCGGCGAGGGCGGCCACATCGTCAACCTCGCCTCCGCCGCCGCCTACCTGCCGTCCAAGGCGCTGACCGCCTACGCCACCAGCAAGGCCGCGGTCTTCATGCTCTCCGACTGCCTGCGCGCCGAACTCGCCGGCCACGGCATCGGCGTCTCCACCATCTGCCCCGGCATCGTCAACACCAACATCACCCGCACCTCCACCTTCTCCGCCAGCACCGCCGACGAGCAGGCCGCCAAGCAGGCCCGCGCCGCCCGCCTCTACGCCCGCCGCGGCTTCCCGCCGGAGAAGGTCGCCACCGCCATCCTCTCCGCCGTCCGCACCGGCAAGCCCGTCGTCCCCGTCACTCCCGAGGCCAAGGCGGCCCGCCTGCTCAGCCGCCTCGCCCCCGGCCTGCTGCGCCTCGCCGCCCGCCTCGACGTCACCTGAGCGGCCCCGCGGGCCTGTGATATCGGATAGGCTCGAATCCGATATCACAGGCCTTGCGCTGCTTCTGGGAGGTCGACCATGACCCGTACCGTGATAGACGTCAACGACGCCCTGCTGGCCGAGGCCGCAGAGATCTTCGGCACGTCGACCAAGGTCGCGACCGTCAACGCCGCCCTCGAGGACGCCGTCAAGCGTCGCAAGGGCAGGGAGTTCCTCGCCTGGCTCGCCGAGGGCGGGCTGCCCGATCTCACCGGACCGGTGGACAAGGGTGAGTGAGCGCTTCCTGATCGACAAGTCGGCTTTCGCCCGCTACACCAAGCCGGCGGTCCGGGTCGTCGTCGACCGGCTGTTCAACGAAGGGCGGCTCGCGCTCTGCGGTGCCGTCGAACTCGAAATCATGCACAGTGCGCGGTCCAAGAGCGACGCCGACCGGATCCGCGAAGGTCTGTCCGGCTTCGACTGGCTGGCGACCCCGGACGAGGTGTGGGACCGGGCGATCGACGTCCAGGCCCTGCTGACGGCGGCCGGCAACTGGCGGGCCCTCTCGGTGGCGGACCTGGTCGTCGCCGCGACGGCCGAGCGCCACGGCGTGACTGTCCTGCACTACGACGGCGACTACGACATGATCGCCGCCGTGACGGGTCAGCCGACCCGGTGGGTCGCCCCGGCGGGTTCGGCGGACTGAGGTCCCGCTGAGGTGCGCCGCCCTCGGCGCGCCGTTCCACGGTTCCCGTCCGCGTTGCCCCGGAATCCCGACAGGAGGTGTCGGGATTCCGGGGGAGCATCGGTGGTGACGGGTGGAGACACCGCCGATCGCGAGGAAGGGCGAGGGATGACGGAGCAGCCGCTGAAGGGCAGGGTCGCGCTGGTGGCGGGGGCCACCCGGGGGGCCGGGCGGGGGATCGCGGTGGCGCTGGGGGCCGCCGGGGCGACGGTGTACGGGACGGGGCGCAGCGCCGGGGGGCACCGGGGCGAGTACGGGCGTGCGGAGACCCTGGAGGAGACGGCGGAGCTGGTGACGGCGGCCGGCGGGCGGGGGATCGCGGTGCGCGCCGACCACCTGGTGCCGGCCGAGGTGGCGGCGGTGGCCGCGCGGGTTGAGGCCGAAGAGGGCGGGCTGGACATCCTGGTGAACGACATCTGGGGCGGCGAGCAGCTGTTCGCCTGGGAGAGCCCGGTCTGGGAGCACGACCTGGACAAGGGGCTGCGGTTGCTGCGGCTGGCCGTCGAGACGCACGCGATCACCAGTCACCACCTGCTGCCCCTGCTGCTGCGCCGCCCGGGCGGGCTGGTGGTGGAGATGACGGACGGCACCGCCGAGTACAACGCCACCCGCTACCGGAACTCCTTCTTCTACGACGTCGCCAAGGCGGCCGTGCTGCGGATGGCCTTCGCGCTGGGGCACGAGCTGGGCCCGCGCGGGGCGACGGCGGTGGCGCTGACGCCGGGGTGGATGCGGTCGGAGATGATGCTGGAGCACTTCGGCGTCACCGAGGGGACCTGGCGCGAGGCGACGGCGGCGGAGCCGCAGTTCGGCATCTCGGAGTCCCCGGCGTACGTCGGGCGCGCGGTGGTCGCGCTGGCGGCCGATCCCGAGGTGGCGCGGTTCAACGGCGGCTCGCTCTCCAGCGGTGCCCTGGCCGGCGAGTACGGCTTCACCGATGTGGACGGCAGCCGCCCGGACTCCTGGCGCTACCTGGTGGACGTGGAGGCGGCGGACGGTCCGGTGGACCCGGCCGGTTACCGCTGAGGCGGGCCGTAGAGGGCGGCGGCGCGGGCCGCCGCCTCGGCGAGGCGCCGCCGCAGTTCCGGCGGTTCGAGCACCTCGGCCTCCGGTCCGAACCGCAGCAGGTCCTCGTAGCCGACGTCCAGGGACTCCACGGGCAGCCGGACGGTCACCCGTCCGTGCCCGTCCGGCCGGCCGGCGGTGGCGAGCGCCTCCTCGGCGGCGACCGGTTCGAGCAGGTGCGGCAGCCGGTCGAGGCCGTGCGGGCTGAGCCGGACGGTCACCCGTTCCCGCAGCAGTGAGCGGGCGAACCCGGCGGCCTGGGCGGCCCAGAACGCGGCGAGGTCGAACGCCTCGTCGCGGGCGAACGGCCGGTCGGCCAGCGGCTCGGCGGCGGCCAGCCGGTCGACCCGGTACACCCGGTGGTCGCCGTGGCCGCCGCCACCGCCACCGCCACCGTGGCCGCCACCGTCACCGCTGCCTCCGCTGCCGCCGTCCGGCCGGGCGACCAGATACCAGGCGCCCGCCTTCAGCACCAGCCCGTACGGCCGCAGCACCCGCTCGACCGGATCCGGGCCCGCGCCCGCGGCGGGGCGCCGCCGGTAGCGCACCCGCAGCACCAGCCCGCCCCACACCGCCCGCGCGACCTCGGCCAGCAGCGGCGGCACGGGCGCGTCGCGGAACCACCCGGGCGCGTCCAGGTGGAACCGCCGGGCCCCGGCGGCGGGGGCCTCGCCGAGTTCCCCGGCCACCTTGAGCCGGGCGGCCAGGGCCGGGTCGGCGAGGCCCATGTCCCCGAGCGGCCCGGGCAGGCCGGCCAGCAGCAGCACCTCCGCCTCGGCCCGGTCGAGGCCGGTCAGCCGGGTGCGGTAGCCGTCGAGCAGCCGGTAGCCGCCGGCCCGCCCGCGGTCGGCGTACACCGGGACGCCGGCCTCGGCCAGCGCCAGCACGTCGCGCTGCACGGTGCGCTCGGAGACCTCCAGCTCGGCGGCCAGTTCGGCGCCGGTCATGGCGCGGCGGGCCTGGAGCAGCAGGAGCAGGGAGATCGCCCGGGCCGTGCGCATCGGCCGACCGTCCTTCCGTCCGGGGCCGGCGCGCGTCCCGGGGCCGGGGCGCGCGTCCGGCCGGTCCAGCACCGATCATGGAGAGCCGGGGGGAGTCGCGGCCCACGCGCCCACCACCGGACCCGAGGAGAACCGATGGCCACCGGCACCGTGCAGTCCTACCACGCGAACCACGGGTACGGCCTGATCGCCCCCGACGACGACGGCCCGCCGCTGTACGTGTACGTCGACTCGATCCTGACGGCTGGCGGCGGCGAGCGGGCGCTGGCCGAGGGCCAGCGGGTGGAGTACGACCCGACCGAGCAGGAGGGCCGCCGGGTCGCCGAGCGGGTGCGGCGGCTGGCCTGACCCCACCGCCGGACGTCCTCCCGGGAAGGACCCGCAGGTCGAAAACCCGTGCGGCGAGCGGGTCCCGCCCCCGTACGATCGGGCCATGGAAATGACGGCCGCCCTCTGGTCCTTCGCCCTCGTCGTGGGACTGCTGACGCTCACCCCGGGGCTGGACACCGCCCTGATCCTGCGGACCTCGGCGCTGGGCCATCGGCGGCGGGCCTGGGGCGTGGTGCTCGGGATCCAGACCGGCACGCTGCTCTGGGGGACGCTCACCTCGGCCGGTGTGACGGCGCTGCTCACCGCCTCACGGGTCGGCTACGAGGTGCTGCGCTGGGCGGGCGCCGCCTACCTGGTGTGGATGGGGATCGGCATGCTCCGGGCCCGGGCCGGGGACGGGGACGGTGCTAGGGACGAGCAGGAGCCGCAGTCCGCGGCGGACGAGGGGAAGGCCCCGGCGGGCGGCCTGGCGGCCGGCTGGCGGCGCGGCCTGCTGACCAATCTGCTCAACCCCAAGGTGGGCGTCTTCTACGTGGCGGTGCTGCCGCAGTTCATTCCGGCCGGGGCGCCGCACTTCGCCGCCGGGGTGGCGCTGACCTGCGTGCACGTGCTGGAGGGGCTGCTCTGGTCGGTGGTGCTGGTGGGCTTCGCCCGGGCGCTGCGCGGCTGGCTGCGCCGCCCGGCGGCGCGCCGGGCGATGGACCGGGTGACCGGTGTGGTGGTGGTCGGGTTCGGCGTGAAGCTGGCGGTCTCCGACTAGCGGCCGGCCGGTCGGGACCGCGGGCGGGCTCAGCGGCCCAGCCGCCTCAGGCCCTCGCCCAACTGCTCCGGGTCCATGCAGATGTGCAGGTCGACGTGGGCGTTGAACTCCAGCCAGAAGGGCTCGCAGATCGCCACGACGGCGGCCTCGTCGGGGACGTCGACCACGATGATCTGGCAGCGCCGTCCGTTGCGGGGGAAGGCGTAGGCGGCCTCGGGCTTGAGGTCGGCCATGATCCGGTCGAACCTCTCCGCGACGGCGCCGTCGGCGACGGCCCGGTTGGTCGTCGGGGTGTCGAGTTCGATCTCCAGCAGCGCGCGCATGGCGGTGCCCCTTCCCGGGCTCTGGCGAGTCCTCGCCTCCAGCCTCCCGCCGTCGCCGGGGGCCCGCAATTTCACCCGTTCGGCGGTACCGGAATGGCCGGTACCCCCTCGCGCGGGCTGCACTGGGAGGCGACCGAGCGGCTACGGACCGTCGGCAGGAACAGGAGCCGCCCCATGGCGATCATCGTGGTGTTCGACCTCCCCGGGGTCACCCGGGAGCAGTACGAGGAGTCGGTGGACCGGCTGACCGGCGGCACGGGGCTGAACCGGCCCGAGGACTGGCCGGTGCGCGGTCTGCTGCTGCACGCGGCCGGTCCGCTGCCGGACGACGGGGGCTGGCACGTCACCGACGTCTGGGAGTCCCGGGAGGCCTTCGAGCACTTCGCGGCGGTGCTGATGCCGATCCTCCGCGAGGTGGGTATGGCGACCGCCCCGCCGCTGATCTGCGAGGCCTACAACGTGGTGAGCTGAGCCGTCCCGCCCGGGCCGCGTGCGGCTCGCGCGCCGGGCCGGGTCGCCGCTCGCCCGCGCCGTCCGCCCGCGCCGTCCGCCGGGATGTCCGCCGCATCGCCCGCCGCGCCGCCCGCCGCGCCGCCCGCCGCATCGCCCGCCGGGAGGTCCGCGAGGTCGTGGTGGATCGGCCCGTCCCCGGCGCCGAGCGGCAGGCAGCCGCCGCCGCGCCGGTGGGCGACGATCTCGGCGGCGACCGAGACGGCGGTCTCCTCGGCGGTGCGCGCGCCGAGGTCCAGGCCGATGGGGGAGTGCAGCCGGGCGAGTTCGGCCTCGGTCAGCCCGGCCGCGCGCAGCTTGGCCACGCGCTCGCGGTGGGTGCGGCGCGAGCCCATCGCGCCGACGTAGCCGAGCGGCAGCCGCAGCGCGCGCTCCAGCAGCGGGAGGTCGAACTTGGCGTCGTGGGTCAGCACGCAGAGCACCGTGCGGCCGTCCAGCCGGTCCAGCTGGGAGTCCAGGTAGCGGTGCGGCCAGTCGACGACGACCCGGTCGGCCCCGGGGAAGCGCCGGTCGGTGGCGAAGACGGGCCGGGCGTCGCAGACGGTGACGTGGTAGCCGAGGAACTTGCCGATCCGCACGACCGCCGCGGCGAAGTCGATCGCGCCGAACACCAGCATCCGGGGCGCGGGCACGTACGACTCGACGAACAGGGTGACGGTGCCCCGCCGGCGCTCGTCGCAGGGGCGGCCGTCGAGGCCGAGGACGAGCCGGCCGGTGCGCCCGGCGTCGAGCATGGCGCGCGCCTCGGCGACGGCGGCCCGCTCCAGCGCCGCCGACACCGTGCGGGCGGGGGAGAGGGCGCCGTGGTGGGCGCCGGCGGTGACGGCGAGGGTGGCGCCGAGCAGCCCGGCCGGTCCGGCGACGACCCGGGCGAGCGCCACGGGGGTGCCGGCGGCGACGAGCGCGATGCCCGCGTCGAGCGCCGGGTCGGCGCCGGGGACGACCGGCTGGACGAAGACGTCCAGGACGCCGCCGCAGCTCAGGCCGACGGCGAAGGCCTCCTCGTCGCTGTAGCCGAACCGCTCCAGCACCGGCTCGCCGGAGGCGAGCGCGGCCCGGCACAGCTCGTAGACGGCCCCCTCGACGCAGCCGCCGGAGACGCTGCCGACGGCCTCGCCGGCCGCGTCGACGGCGAGCGCGGCGCCCGGGTCGCGCGGGGCGCTGCCGGTGACGCCGACGACCGTGGCCACGGCGAAGGAGCGGCCGGACGCGTGCCAGGCCAGCAGCTGCTCGGCGATGTCCTGCATGACGGGAGCTCCTTCGCGCTTTCGAGGGTAGGCGAACCGGGTGCCGGGGGGCACTCGCCGGGACCCGCCGCTGTACGGGAGAACGATCCCGCACGGCGGCGGTACCTGCGGCGGGCGGGTTTGCGCGCACGCCCGGCCGGGACCCGGCGCGGGCGGGCGCGAAGCCGCCGGCGGACGCGGCGCACCGCGGTGCCCGTGGAACCGGGCGCCGCCTACCGCGCCCCGGGCCGCTCGGTGGTCAGGTGCTCGGGCCGCACCGGGATCCGGTTCAGCGCCAGGCCGGTGGCGTCGCGGATGGCCGCCACGATGGCCGGTGTGGCCGAGACGGTCGACGCCTCGCCGACCCCGCGCAGCCCGTACGGGGCGTTGGGGTCGGGCAGTTCGAGGATCTCGACCGGGATCGGCGGGGTGTCCAGGATGGTCGGGATGAGGTAGTCGGTGAAGGACGCGTTGCGCACCTCGCCGTCCCGGACGATGATCTCCTCCATCACCGCGAGCCCGAGCGCCTGGGTGCAGCCGCCCTGGATCTGGCCGACCACCGCCAGTGGGTTGAGCGCCTTGCCGACGTCCTGGACGGCGCTCAGCTCGACCACCTTCACCAGGCCCAGTTCGACGTCCACGTCGACCACCGCGCGGTTGGCGCAGAAGCTGTACTGGACGTGGCCGAAGCCCTGGCCGGTCTCCGGGTCGAACGGGACGGTGGGGCGGTGGTGGTGCTCGCGGGTCAGGTCGATCGCCTCGTCGCCGAGCAGGTCGGCCATCGGGACCAGCGGCCCGGCCGACGCGGAGACGACCATGCCGCCGGCGAGCGTGAGGTCGTGGTGCGTCCAGCCGTAGCGGCGCCGGCCCTTGTCGATCAGCTCACGCCGGACCGCCTCGGCGGCCAGCTTGACCGCGCCGCCCGTCATGTAGGTCTGCCGGGAGGCGGAGGTCGAACCGGCCGAGCCGATCCCGGTGTCGGCCGGGTGGATGGTCACCTGTTCGACGCCCAGCTCGGTGCGGGCGATCTGCGCGTGCACGGTGACGCCGCCCTGGCCGACCTCGGCCATCGCGGTGTGCACCAGGGCGACCGGCTCGCCGCCGATCACCTCCAGCCGCACCCGCGCGGTGGAGTGGTCGTCGAAGCCCTCGGAGTAGCCGACGTTCTTGATGCCGACCGAGTAGCCGACGCCGCGCACGATGCCCTCGCCGTGCGAGGTGTTGGACAGCGCGCCGGGCAGCTGCCGCACGTCCGGGTCCTCGGTGTCCAGCGGCGGCGGCAGCGGCATGTCCTTGACCCGCCGCAGCAGTTCGGCGACCGGCGCGGGGGCGTCGATCTCCTGGCCGGTGGGCATCCGGTCGCCCTGCCGTACGGCGTTGAGCTGCCGGAACGCGACCGGGTCCATGCCCAGTGCGGCGGCCAGCCGGTCCATCTGGGTCTCGTAGCCGAACGCCGCCTGCACCGCGCCGAAGCCGCGCATCGCCCCGCAGGACGGGTTGTTGCTGTACAGCGCGAGGGCGTGCATCCGCACGTTCGGGATCACGTAGGGGCCGTTGCCCAGCGAGGCCGCGTTGCCGACCACGGCGGGCGAGGAGGAGGCGTACGCGCCGCCGTCCAGCACGATCCGGGCGTCGGAGTACACCAGCCGGCCGTCCCGGGTGGCGCCGTGCTCGTAGGTCATCCGCGCCGGGTGGCGGTGGACGTGGCCGAAGAACGACTCGTCCCGGGAGTAGACGATCTTGACCGGCCGTCCGGTGCGCAGCGCCAGCAGGCAGGCGTGGATCTGCATCGAGAGGTCCTCGCGGCCGCCGAACGCCCCGCCGACGCCGGCCAGGGTGAGCCGGACCTTCTCCTCCGGCAGCCCGAGCACCGGCGCCATCTGCTGCCGGTCCACGTGCAGCCACTGGGTGGCGATGTAGAGGTCGACGCCGCCGTCCTCGGCGGGCACCGCCAGCCCGGACTCCGGGCCGAGGAAGGCCTGGTCCTGCATGCCGACCTCGTAGGTGCCGCGGACCACGACGTCCGCCCTCGCCCGCACCTCGTCGGTGACGCCGAGGCCGCAGACCAGCCGCTGCTCGTGGCAGATGTTGCCGTGGGCGTGCGACCGGTACTCGTGCGGCTCGTGGACGTAGCCGTACGTCTGCGGGTCGAGGCACTGCTCCTCGGTGACGATCGGGGTCAGCACCTCGTACTCGACCCTGATCCGCCGCGCCGCGCGCCGGGCGGTCTCCGGGTGGTCGGCGGCGACCAGCGCGATCGCCTCGCCGTGGTGGCGGACCTTGTCGATCGCGAGGACCGGCTGGTCGGCGATCTCCAGCCCGTAGTACTTGGTGCCGGGGATGTCCTCGTGGGTGAGCACCGCGTGGACCCCGGGCAGGGCGAGCGCCCCGGAGACGTCGACGGACAGGATGGTGGCCCGGGCGTGCGGCGAGCGCAGCGCCGTGCCCCAGAGCATGTCCTCGTGCCACAGGTCGGAGGAGTAGGCGAACTCGCCGCGCACCTTCAGCGCGCCGTCCGGGCGCAGCGGCGAGCCGCCGACGCCGTCCTTGCCGCCCTGCCGGATCTGCTGGAGGTTCTTCTCCGCGCGCAGGGTCCGCCGGCCGGTCCGCTGCTCCTCGCCGGTCCGCGCGTTCATCCGGCCGTTCATTCGGCCGTTCATTCGGCCACCGCCCCGCCGGCGCACACCCGGGCGGACGCCAGCCGCACCGCGTCCATGATCTTCTCGTAGCCGGTGCACCGGCACAGGTTGCCCGACAGCGCCTCACGGATGTCCGCGTCGGAGGGCTGCGGGTCCCGGGCCAGCAGCGCGTCGGTCTGCACCAGCAGGCCCGGCGTGCAGAAGCCGCACTGGACGGCGCCGGCGTCCACGAACGCCTGCTGGACCGGGCCGAGCCCGCCGTCCTCCGTGCCGAGGCCCTCGACGGTGCGCACCTCGCGGTCCTGCGCCTGGCCGGCCGCGACCAGGCAGGCGCAGACCGGCACGCCGTCCAGGTAGACCGTGCAGGAGCCGCACTCGCCCTGCTCGCAGGCGTTCTTCGAGCCGGGCAGGCCGACGCGTTCGCGCAGCACGTGGAGCAGGCTCTCGCCCTCCCACACGTCGTCGGCCTCGACCGGCCTGCCGTTGGCGGTGAACGTGACCCTCATGCCGCGCTCCCGATCTGCCGGCGGTAGTCGTTCCAGGTCCAGGTGAGCGTGCGCCGCGCCATCACGGCGAGCGCGTGCCGCCGGTAGTCGGCGGTGCCCCGGACGTCGTCGATCGGGGCGGCGGCGGCCTTGACCAGCTCGCCGAACCGCCGGACCACCTCGGCGTCCAGCAGCCCGCCGCTCTCCCACAGGCCGCGTCCGGCGAGCACCTCCCGCAGGTACTCCTCGGCCTCGACGGCGCGGCGCGGGGTGGGGGCGGCCGAGCCGATGCCGGTGCCGACGGTGCCGGTGCGCGGGTGCAGCGCGAGACCGAACGCGCAGACCGCGATCACCATGGCGTTGCGGGTGCCGATCTTGGAGAACTGCTGCGGGCCGTCGGCGACCGGGATCCGCACGGCGCGGATCAGCTCGTCGGCCTCCAGGCTGTTGCGCTTCACCCCGACGTAGAAGTCGTCGATCGGGATCAGCCGGGTGCCGCGCACCGAGGCCGCCTCGACGAACACGTCCCGGCCGGCCGCCAGCAGCGCGGGGTGCGCGTCGCCGGCCGGCGAGGCGGCGCCCAGGTTGCCGCCGACGCCGCCCCGGTTGCGGATCTGCGGGGAGCCGACGGTGCGGGCGGCCAGCGCCAGTCCGGGCAGCGGCCCGGACAGCTCGGCGATGATCCGGCTGTAGGGGACGGCGGCGCCGAGCCGGACCACCGCGCCGTCCTCCGACCACTCGGTGAGCTCGCGGACGCGGTTCAGGTCCAGGAGCGCGGGCGGCCGGCGCACGTCGAAGTTCAGCTCGACCATGACGTCGGTGCCGCCCGAGACGGGCAGCGCCGCCGGGTGTTCGGCCTTCGCCGCGAGCGCCTCGTCCCAGGTGGCGGGGCGAAGGAACTCCATGCGGGCCTCCTCACGTCGTCGCCGTCCCGGTCACGGGGCGTGTCCGGTGGCATGTGGACAGTGAACCTCGGTGACCGGGCCGCCGGCAGTCACCGATGGCATGAAGCCCCGGCGGCGCCGCCGTCCGGCATCCTGTACGTTCCTCCAAGGGGCCCGCGCCGGGGACGACTCCGGCGGCCGGCCGCGCCGGCGGTCCCCCCTACGACCGTAGTCCGGCCGCGGTTCCCGAGCCACGGCCCCGCGATCCGGGCAGCCGTCGGGGCGTGACGCCGGGCACGGGTGTTCGGGCACACTGTGACCCCGACCGCCCCGGAACACCCCCGACCCTCAGCCACCAGCCCCTTAAGGAGCCCGCGGATGCGTGTCCGTGACCTGCTCGCCCCCGGCGCCCCGCGCCTGCGCCTGCTCGCGGCCGAGGAGGAGCTGGACCGGCAGGTCAGCGGGGTGATGACGACCGACCTGCACGACCCGGGGCGGTATCTGCACGGCGGCGAACTGGTCCTCACCGGCATGCTCTGGCGCTCCGCCCCGGCCGACTCCGAGCGGTTCGTGCGCACCCTCGCGGCCGGCGGCGCGGTCGCCCTGGCGGCCGGCGAGGCCGAGGTCGGCCCCGTCCCCGAGGACCTCGTCGAGGCCTGCCGCCGGCACCGGATGCCGCTGCTCGCCGTGCCCGACGACATCGCCTTCGGCACCGTCACCGAGTTCGTCGGCCGCCAGGTCTCCGCCGACCGGGCCGCCGACCTGGCCGCCCTCGTCGACCGGCACCGGATGCTGGTGTCGGCGGCCGGCGGCGGGGGCCTGGACGCCGTCCTGGACCTGCTCGGCGGCGACCTCGACCTCGACTGCTGGGTGCTCGCCCCGACCGGCGCGGTGATCGCCGGCCCCGCCGACCGGCTGTCCGCCGAGGACCGCGACCAGCTGGTCCGCGCCCACCTCGCGGCCCAGGGCCGGCGCCGCCGCCCCCCGTACCGGGCCCGCCTGGCGGCCGGCGCCTATTCGCTGCTGCCCGCGCCCGCCGACCCGGGCACGCCCTCCGCGCTCGCCGACTGGGTGCTCGCGGTGGCCGGCGACGTCACCGAGTGGACCGCCAAGCGCCAGCAGCTCGCCGAGAACCTCGCCCGGCTGGTCGCCGCCGAGCGCCACCGCCGCGACGAGGGCCGCCGGCTGCGCCGCCGCCTCGCCGACGAGGTGCTGGCCCTGCTGCGGCGCGACGCCGACCCGGCCGAGATCAGCCGCACCCTGTACGCGTCCTCGGCGATGGCCGTCCGCTCCGAGGGCCCCGGACCCGGGCCGCAGCAGGGGGACGACGCCTGGCTGGTGCTCAGCGCCGAGGGCGCCGGCCTGCCCGAGGGCGTGGTGCGGGCCGTGCTGGAGGAGGCCCTGGGGGGCGCCGCCGACCGGGCGCTGGTCGCCGGGGACGGGACCGGCGCGGTGGTGGTGATGCCCGCGACAAACGCCCCGGTGCCCGCCGAGGCGCTGCGCGAACTGCTCGCCCCGCTGGAGGCCGGGCTCGGCCCGGAGGGCCGGATCACCCTCGGCGTCTCCGCCCCCGCCCGCGAGGCGGTCGGTCTGCGCGGCGCGCTGGAGGAGGCCCGGCACGCCCGCCGGATCGCCGCCGCCCGGGTCGGCCGGGTCTGCGTGGCCGGGCCGGAGGAGCTGGCCTCGCACGTGCTGCTGCTGGCGGCCGTCCCGGACGAGGTCCGCCGGGCCTTCCGCGGCCGGCTGCTGGACACCGTGATCGCCTACGACCTCGAACACCAGGCGGACCTGGTCCGCACCCTGGAGGCGTTCCTGCGCTCGGACGGCTCGTGGACCAGGTGCGCCGCGCAGCTGCACGTCCACGTCAACACGCTGCGCTACCGGATCGGCCGCATCGAGGAGTTGACGGGCCGTGACCTCTCCCGCCTGGAGGACCGGGTGGACTTCTACCTGGCACTCGAACTGGCCTGAGCCCCGCGCACACGACGGCGGCGGCCCCGGAGCGGGATGCGGGATGCTCCGGGGCCGCCGCCGTCGGGGCGTACGGGGCGCGGATCAGTGGGCCGGGATGACGCCGGTCAGCCACTCGAAGACGCCCGGCACCATGTCCTTCCACACGTCGCTGGAGTGCGGGCCGGTGGTCTCCAGCACCTGCACGGTGGTGGGCGCCTTGGCGACGGCGGCGATCGCCTGGCCGTCCTCGTAGCCGTCGCCCTTGTTGCCGGAGACGTACAGCGCGACCTTCGGCGGCTGGGCGGCGCCCTTCACGATGGCGACCGGGTTGTTGGCCTCGCGCAGCTTCGGGTCCTTGCCGACCAGCGAGTCCTTCTCGGTCGCCGGGTCGTTGTAGCCGGAGAGGCTGACGCCGGCCCGGTAGCGGTTCGGGTGGGCCAGCGAGAGCTTGGCGGCGCAGTGGGCGCCCGCCGAGTAGCCCGCGATCGCCCAGCGGTCGGCGGACGGGTCGGCCCGGAAGTTGTCCAGGATCATCTGCGGCACGTCCCGGGTCAGCCAGGTGTCCGCGTTGACCTTGCCCGGTACGTCGGTGCAGCCGGCGTCGGTGTGGTTGCCCAGCAGCAGGGTGCGCGGCGAGACCAGGATGAACGGCGCCACCTTGCCCTGCTGCATCAGCGGCTTCAGCTGCTCGGAGACCTTGAGGGTGCCGTACCAGGTGGAGGAGGAGCCCGGGTAGCCGGGGATCAGCTCGACCACCGGGAACTTCTTGTCCTTGAACGCCGGGTCGTTGTACTGCGGCGGCAGCCAGACCAGCACCTCGCCGTCGACGCCGGAGAGCTGGCCCTTGAGGTCGGTCTTCTGGACGTCGTTCGGCACCTTCGGGTCGTCCACGCCCCGGAAGGCCTGCTGGACCTTGGTGGCCGGCGGGTGGGCCGCGTCGCCCGCCGGCGCACCGCCCCCGCCGCCCGCCGCGGCCGCGCCCTGGCCGCCGGCGGCCGCGTCCTGCGGCGGGACGGGCGGCACCGCCCGCACGTGGTTGCCGGTGCCGAGCAGGTCGTCCCAGTTGCCGTAGATCAGATTGGCGTTGTTGACCATGACGAATACCATGATCACCGCGGTGACCTGGCAGAACACCAGCATGGCGAGCCTCGACAGGACGCGCACCGGCTTGGGGCCCTTCACCCGGCCCCAGAACCACATCGCCACCGCGATGGAGACCGGCACGAGAATGACCGTGCAGATGAAGAATGGCGTACCTGTCAGTTGCATGAAGTTCTCGTATCCGGGTTCGAAGCCGCCCGGGCCCCACTCGCCCGGACCGCCACCTCAATGGCATCAGACGGCCGGGAACGGGGATCGGTTGCCGTCCAAATCTGTGCGGAACCTGAGAGGAACATCACGTTCCCGCGAAGCTCCCCTTTTCGGGCCCGCCCCAGTCTGCCATCCTGGCGGGCTGTGCCCGGACGTCGCACCCAGCGGACTCCCAGGAATCCCCTCGCGGGGCACGATACCGTCCGGACGGATCGCCCCGCCGGGCGAGGCGGTGCGAACGCCCGTCCGCCGGGAAGCGAGACTATGGGCATGAGCACTACCCGCATGAGTCCCGTCCGCCGGCTGAGGCCCGCCGCCGCCGCGCTGGCCGTCCTGGCCCTCACGGTCGCCGTCGCCGGCTGCAGCAGCACCGGAGGCAGACGCGCCGAGGAGGCCCGCGCCAAGGCCGCGGCCGTCGCCGGCGGAGCCGTCACCACCCCGCGCTGGAAGGTCGCCATGGTGACCCACGCGGGCGCCGGCGACGCCTTCTGGGACACCGTGCGCAAGGGCGCCGAGCAGGCCGCCGCCAAGGACAACATCACCTTCCTGTACTCCAACGACGCGCAGACCCAGAACCAGGTCCAGCTCGTCCAGGCCGCCATCGACCAGAAGGTCGACGGCCTGCTGGTCACCCTCGCCAAGGGCGACGCGATGGCCGACGTGCTCGGCAAGGCCAAGGCCGCCGGCATCCCGGTGATCACCATCAACTCGGGCCAGGAGTTCTCCGCGCGGTTCGGCGCGCTCACCCACATCGGCCAGGACGAGGCCACCGCCGGCCAGGCGGCCGGCACCGAGCTGGCCGGGCGCGGCCGCAAGAACGTCCTGTGCGTGATCCACGAGCAGGGCAACGTCGGCCAGGAGCAGCGCTGCTCCGGCGCCCGGGGCACCGCCGGCGGCGCCTTCCAGGTGCTGTACGTCGACGGCGTCAACATGCCCGACGCCCGCGCGGCGATCTCCGCCAAGCTGCAGGCCGACCCGGCGATCGACACCGTGCTCACCCTCTCCGGCCCGATGGCCGCCACCGGTCTGCAGGCGATCCAGGACGCCCGCCGCCCGGTCGAGCTCGACACCTTCGACCTGGGCACCCAGGTGGTGGCCGGCCTCAAGGCGGGCACCGTCGGCTTCGCGGTCGACCAGCAGCCCTACCTCCAGGGCTACGAGGGCGTCGACCTGCTCTGGCTCTACCGCTTCAACCTCAACATGCTCGGCGGTGGCAAGCCGGTGGCCACCGGCCCGCAGATCCTGACCGGCGAGAACGCGGACGCCCTCGCCGAGTACGTCGCGAGGGGGACCAGGTGAGCACCCCGCTGAGCACCTCCGACGTCCTGGCCGCCGAGCGCCGGGAGCGCCCGCCCGCGCTGCGCCGGCTGGCCGGCCGGCCCGAGCTGGGCGCGCTGATCGCCGCCGCCGCGGTCTTCCTGGTCTTCGCCGTCTCCGCCGAGCCCTTCCTGCGGGTCTCCTCGCTGGGCACCGTGCTGTACGCCGCCTCCACCATCGGGATCATGGCGGTGCCGGTGGCGCTGCTGATGATCGGCGGCGAGTTCGACCTCTCGGCGGGCGTCCTGGTCACCACCGCCGCGCTGACCTCCTCGATGGTCTCCTACCAGCTCACCGCGGTGACCTGGGTGGGCGTGCTGGTCTCGCTGGCCGTCACGCTGGCGGTCGGCCTGTTCAACGGCTGGGTGCTGTCCCGCACCAAGCTGCCGAGCTTCATCGTCACCCTCGGCACCTTCCTGATGCTGACCGGCGCCAACCTCGGCGTCACCAAGGCGGTCTCCGGCACCGTCTCCACCAAGCCGATCTCCGACATGGAGGGCTTCGCCTCCTGCCGCTGGCTGTTCGCCTCCGAGGTCACCGTCGGCGGGCTGACGATCAAGGCCACCGTCTGGTGGTGGCTGGGCCTGCTGCTGGCCGGCAGCTGGGTGCTGCTGCGCACCCGCTTCGGCAACTGGATCTTCGCGGTCGGCGGGGACGCGGCCGCGGCCCGCGCGGTGGGCGTCCCGGTCGCCCGGACGAAGACCGTGCTCTACCTGTTCGTCGGCTTCGGCGCCTGGGTGCTGGGCCAGCACCTGCTGTTCTCCTTCGACACCGTGCAGTCCGGCGAGGGCGTCGGCAACGAGCTGATCTACATCGTCGCGGCCGTCATCGGCGGCTGCCTGATCACCGGCGGCTACGGCTCGGTGGTGGGCTCCGCGCTGGGCGCGCTGATCTTCGGCATGGCCAGCAAGGGCATCATCTACGCCCAGTGGAACCCCGACTGGTTCAAGTTCTTCCTGGGTGCGATGCTGCTGCTGGCCGCCCTGCTGAACACCTACGTCAAGCGCCGCGCAGAACGGGGGCCCCGATGACCGCGCCCACCGAACTGCTCGCGCTGAGCGGCGTCGGCAAGACCTACGGCACCGTGCGCGCCCTGGAGGACGTCTCGCTGACCCTGCGGGCCGGCGAGATCAGCTGTGTGCTCGGCGACAACGGCGCCGGCAAGTCCACCCTGATCAAGATCATCGCCGGGCTGCACCGGCACGACGAGGGCACCTTCACGGTGGGCGGCGAGGAGGTCCGCTTCGACTCCCCGCGCCAGGCCCTGGACCGCGGCATCGCCACCGTCTACCAGGACCTCGCCGTGGTGCCGCTGATGCCCGTCTGGCGGAACTTCTTCCTCGGCTCCGAGCAGGGCCACAAGCGCTGGGGCGGGCTGCGGATCGACGCCGACGGCATGCGCGCCACCACCCGCCGGGCACTCGCCGACATGGGCATCGACCTGCCCGACGTCGACCGCCCGATCGGCACCCTGTCCGGCGGCCAGCGCCAGTGCGTGGCGATCGCCCGCGCCGTGCACTTCGGCGCCAGGGTGCTCGTCCTGGACGAGCCGACCGCCGCGCTCGGCGTCAAGCAGTCCGGGGTGGTGCTCAAGTACGTCACCGCCGCCCGGGACGCCGGGCTCGGCGTCGTGCTGATCACCCACAACCCGCACCACGCGTACCTGGTCGGGGACCACTTCACCCTGCTCAAGCGGGGCCGGATGGCCGGCAGCCACCCCCGGGCGGAGATCGGCCTCGAACAGCTCACCACCGAGATGGCCGGCGGCTCCGACCTCGCCGAGCTCTCCCACGAGCTGTCCCGGGCCGACGGCCCCGGGACCGCCCCCGGTCCGGCCGGCCCGGTCCCCGGTCCCGCCGATCCGACCCCCGATTCCGCCAAGGAGCGTCCGCAGCCGTGACCAGCCCCCACGCCGGCAGCCGGCCGCCGGTCCTGCCCACCCTGCTCGGCCTCGGGCCGCGCGCCGAGCGCCGCCGCCGGGCCCTGCCCGCCGGCGTGCTGCGGCTGCCGACCATCGGCGTCGACATCGGCGGCACCAAGGTCGTCGCCGGCGTGGTCGACGGCGAGGGCAGGGTCCTGGAGAAGCTGCGCACCGACACGCCCCACAAGTCCAAGAGCCCCAAGGTCGTCGAGGACGTCATCGTCGAACTGGTGCTGGAGCTCGCCGACCGGCACGACGTCCACGCGGTCGGCATCGGCGCGGCCGGCTGGGTGGACGCCGAGCGCTCCACCGTGCTCTTCGCCCCGCACCTCAACTGGCGCGGCGAACCGCTGCGGGAGGCGGTCAGCGCCCGGCTGCGGTTCCCGGTGGTCGTCGAGAACGACGCCAACGCCGCCGCCTGGGCCGAGTGGCGTTTCGGCGCGGGCCGGGGCGAGGACCACATGGTGATGCTCACCCTCGGCACCGGCATCGGCGGCGCCGTGGTCCGCGACGGCTTCGTGGACCGGGGCACCTACGGGCTGGCCGGCGAGTTCGGGCACATGCAGGTGGTGCCCGGCGGCCACCGCTGCCCGTGCGGCAACCGCGGCTGCTGGGAGCAGTACTCCTCCGGCAACGCGCTGGTGCGCGACGCCCGCGAGCTGGTCGCCGAGGAGTCCCCGGTGGTCCAGCCGCTGCTGGCCCGGGCCGGCGGCGCGGTCGAGGGCATCACCGGCCCGCTGGTCACCGAGGCCGCCCGGGCCGGCGACCCGACCGCCACCGAGCTGCTCTACGAGGTCGGCACCTGGCTCGGCGTCGGCATCGCCAACCTGGCCGCCGCCCTCGACCCGGGCCGCTTCGTCATCGGCGGCGGCGTCTCCGAGGCCGGCGACCTCCTGCTCGGCCCGGCCCGCGACACCTTCCGCCGCACCCTCACCGGCCGCGGCTTCCGGCCCGAGGCGAGCATCGTGCACGCCGCCCTCGGCAACGAGGCCGGCCTGGTCGGCGCCGCGGACCTCGCCCGCCAGGTCGCCCGGCGCTTTCGCACCATCAAGCGGCGGCGGGTGGAGCGCGCCGTGCCGTGACCGTCCGGCCCGTCGGCCGAACGGTTGCCCGCCGTCAACTACCCGTTGGTAGTGACGCGGCACTGTTGTCGGGGTCATGGCTCCTGTGAAACAACGGAGTTGACGTCGACTCAGAGGAGTATCGGATGAGAGCACTGGCGCGCATCGCCCCGCCGCTCCTGCTCACCACCGCCCTGGTGTGGTCCACCGCCGGACCCGCCGGGGCGGCGCCGCCGCCGGCCAAGGCGCCCGAGGCGGTCGGCCGGGGCGGTGCGGTGGCAAGCGTGGACGCCGACGCCACGGCGGCCGGCATCGAGGTGCTGCGCAACGGCGGCAACGCCGTCGACGCGGCGGTCGCGGTCGCGGCGGCGCTCGGCGTCACCGAGCCGTACTCGGCCGGCATCGGCGGCGGAGGCTACTTCGTCTACTACGACCACGCCACCGGGCGGGTGCACACCATCGACGGCCGGGAGACCGCCTCCCGCAAGGCCGACACCTCGCTCTTCCTGGAGAACGGCGCACCGCTGCCGTTCGCCGACGCCGTCACCAGCGGCCTGTCGGTCGGCGTGCCCGGCTCCCCGGCCACCTGGGAGAGTGCCGTCGAGCTCTGGGGCCGGCGCAGCTTCGCCGAGGTGCTGAAGCCCGCCCAGCGGATCGCCGAGCAGGGCTTCACCGTCGACCGGACCTTCCAGGACCAGACCGCGCTCAACCAGGCCCGGTTCAAGGACTTCCCCGACACCGCCAGGCTCTTCCTGCCCGGCGGCGCGCTCCCGGCCGTCGGCTCCACCTTCCGCAACCCCGACCTCGCCGCCACCTACCGCCAGCTCGGCAAGGAGGGCACCGCGGCGCTCTACCGGGGCGCGATCGGCGAGGACATCGTCCGCACCGTCCAGCACCCGCCGGTCGACCCCGCCTCCGGCCGGATCGCCCGCCCCGGCCAGGTGGACGCCGCCGACCTGGCCGGCTACCGGGTCCGCCGCCAGCAGCCCACCCACGTCGCCTACCGGGACTACGACCTCTACTCGATCGCCCCCTCCAGCTCCGGCGGCACCACCGTCGGCGAGGCGCTCGGCATCCTGGAGGACGGCGAGGTCGCCGGCTACGACGCCACGCAGTACTACCACCACTTCCTGGAGGCCTCGCGGCTCTCCTTCGCCGACCGCAACCGCTGGGTCGGCGACCCGGCGTTCAACGACGTGCCGACGAAGGAACTGCTGTCCGCGCGGTACGCGGCCTCCCGGGCCTGCCTCATCAGCCCCGAGCGCGCGCTCACCAGCCCCGTCGCCCCCGGCGACCCGCGCCACCCGGCCGGCTGCCCGGACGCCGCCCCGGCGCCCGCCGCCGAGCCCTACGAGGGCCTGAGCACCAGCCACCTCACCGTGGCCGACCGCTGGGGCAACGTCGTCTCCTACACCCTGACCCTGGAGCAGACCGGCGGCAGCGGCATCACCGTCCCCGGCCGCGGCTTCCTGCTCAACAACGAGCTGACCGACTTCAACTTCACCCCGCTGTTCCCCGGGGTGCCCGACCCCAACCTGCCCGGCCCCGGCAAGCGGCCGCGCTCCTCGCTCTCGCCGACCATCGTGCTGCAGGGCGGCGAGCCCCTGCTGGCGGCCGGCTCGCCCGGCGGCGCGACCATCATCACCACCACCCTCCAGGTGCTGCTCGGCCGCCTCGACCGGGGGCTGAGCCTGGAGCAGGCGATCGCCGCGCCGCGCGCCAGCCAGCGCAACACCGCCGCCAGCCAGGCCGAGCCGGCCTTCCTGGCGCTGCCCGAACGGGCCCGGCTGGAGGCGCTCGGCCACGTGTTCGCGAGCACGCCGGAGATCGGCGCCGCGACCGGCGTCGAGCGGCTGCCGGACGGGCGCTGGGTCGCGGCCGCCGAACCGGTGCGCCGCGGCGGCGGCTCGGCGGCGGTGGTCCGGCCCGCGCCGTGAGGCCGGGCGGGACTGTCGGTGCCGTTCGGTAGATTCGGGGTGGGCGTCCTGACGGGCGCCCGCCCCTCCGTACCGAACCGCCACCGGGAAGGCCGCCCGCCGTGACCGTCCGCATCGCCACCTGGAACATCAACTCCGTCACCGCGCGGCTGCCCAAGCTCCTCGAATGGCTGGAGAGCGCCAAGCCCGACGTGCTCTGCCTCCAGGAGCTCAAGTGCGCCGCCGACGCCTTCCCCTACGAGCCGGTGCGCGAACTCGGCTACGAGACCGCCGCGCACGGCACCGGCCGGTGGAACGGCGTGGCGATCGTCTCCCGGATCGGCCTCGACGACGTCGTCCGCGACCTGCCCGGGCAGCCCGGCTACCTCGCCGACGACGCCCTGCTGCCCGACGTCGAGCCGCGCGCCGTCGCCGCCACCTGCGGCCCGGTGCGGGTCTGGTCGGTCTACGTGCCCAACGGCCGCGAGGTCGACCACGCCCACTACCGCTACAAGCTGGAGTGGCTGGAGGCGCTGCGCCGCGCCTCGCTGGAGGACGCGGCCGGGGAGCGCCCGTTCGCCGTCCTCGGCGACTTCAACATCGCGCCGGGCGACGAGGACGTCTTCGACGTGGCCGCCTTCGAGGGCCTCACCCACGTCACCCCCGCCGAGCGGGCCGCCCTCGCCGCCCTGGACGCGGCCGGGCTGCACGATGTCGTGCCGCGCCCGCTGAAGTACGACCGCCCCTACACCTACTGGGACTACCGCCAGCTGGCCTTCCCGAAGAACCGGGGCATGCGGATCGACCTCACCTACGCCAACAAGCCCTTCGTGGACGCCGTCACCGACAGCTACGTCGACCGCGAGGCGCGCAAGGGCAAGGGCACCTCGGACCACGCCCCGGTCGTCGTCGACCTGGACCTTTAGGGCGTGTCCGACCATTCCCGCCGGGCGTGCGACGCGAATGGTCGGACACGCCCTGGCGATCCCCGCTACGCAGGGTGGCCGGGTCTCGCCCGAACGGGCCAGAGCGGTGGCCGGGCGTCGAGCGGGTGCCTACCGTCGGTGAGTGACCGGGTGCGGTTGTTCGATCACGGGGACGTCGGAGTCCCCGGCCGCACCCGAGAGAATCCCGGAGGTTCCGGTATGCGCCCCACGCGTACGGCCGCCGCCGCCCTGATCGGCGCGACGCTGCTGACCGGCCTGACGGCCCCCCTCGCGCTGGCCAAGGACGGCGCCGCCTCGGTCAGCCCGTCCCAGGCCGCACCGGGCCAGACCGTGACGGTCACGGTCGCCTGTGAGAAGTCCGACAAGCCCAATGCCAAGACGATCACCGCCAACTCGCCGGCCTTCGAGGGCGGCCCGGCCACCCTCACGCTCGGCTCGGACGGCAGGCACACCGGCTCCGCCCGGCTGGCCGACAAGAACGGCGGCGCCAGCAAGGTCGACGGGACCTGCCCGGACGGTGCCGCGTTCGCCACCGACGTCACGGTGACCACGGTCTCGGTCTCCACCGGCTCCGGCGGCTCCGGCGGCTCGGCGCCCTCGGGCATCGGCGGGTGGAGCGAGGCGGCCGGCGAGTGGGCGGGCTCGCTCGGGCAGTCCGGTGCGGGCAGCCAGCAGGTCGCCCCGCACGGTGCGGTGAAGACCGGCCTGGGCGGCTCGATCGCGGCGAACCCGGCGGAGCTGGCGGGCGGCGCGCTGCTGGTCGTGGGCGCCGTCGGCGGCTTCTGGCTGCTGCGGCGGCGCGCGGACGCCGGGTCCGCCTGAGGGAACGCGCCCGCGGGCGCGGCCAGCGGAAGGGTGCCGCCGGACGGAGCGTCCGGCGGCACCTCCGCGCGGTCAGGGCGTGCCGTGGGCCAGGACCGTGGCGGCGTCCTGCGGCTTGCGGGTCTCCCGCTCCTCCTCCTGCTCCTCCTCTTGGGCCTCGGCGGCCCGCAGCGCGCCGGTCGCCAGCAGGTACTGCGCCAGGATGTAGGTGGCCATGATCCAGAACTCGTGCCCCGGCAGCTCCCGCCACTTGGCCAGCTTGGTGGCGATCAGGGTGTCCGAGAGCAGGAACAGCGCCCCGCCCAGCCCCGTCCGCACACCCAGCCCGGCCGAGGTCACCGCCGTCGAGGCGAGCAGCAGGCTGTACCCGGCCACCGGGATCCGCAGGTCCCCGAGGTCCGGCCAGAGCAGCGCCACCATCGACGCCCAGGCCGTCGCGTACGCCGCCGCGACCAGCAGCGTCCTTCGCCGGTCGGTCAGCGCGCCCTGGCCGGCGAACATCGTCACGTAGCAGACGTGGGCCGCCGCGAACGAGCCCATTCCGGCCAGGAACGCCGTGTCCTGGCCGAGCTGGAGCAGAACGTCCCCGCCCGCGCTCGCCAGCAGCGCCGGCGCCAGCAGCTTCGGCGCCCGCCGGCCGGCCGCGGCGGCGCCGGCGACGCTGTGCGCGGCCAGCAGCGGCATCAGCGCCGGCTTGGTGGCGTGCCGCAGCACCTGGGTGTCGGTCAGCAGCGCGCCCAGGTGGACCGCCGAGGTGGTGGCGAATCCGGCGAGCAGGCCGGAGGCCGAGCGCAGCCGGCCGCCGAGAACGGCGCGGGTGGTCGTACGGATGCTCATACGGCGGTGTCCTCCGGGTGTGGGTGGGGGAGCGGGTGGCGGGCCGGTGGCCCGTGCCGGGCACGATAGGGGACCGGCGCGGGGCGTGGAAGAGATTGTTACCGGTGCGTAGGTCCGTCGGGGCCACCGGGGTGACGTGTCGCCGGACCGGGCGGTGTCCCGGCGGTCCCGGCCGCCGCGTCCGGAGCCCGCCCGGAGCCCGTGCGCCGTCCGCCCGCCGTCCGTGCGCCGTCCGGCCGGATGTCGCCGCACGCCGGGCGGCTGCCAGCGAGGGCCGCGCCCAGCGTCTAGTCTGGTCCCCGACATGGAGCAGCAGGAGGACGCGACCGGCGCCGCACGGACGGCCGGTGGCACGTCGGACGGGCGCACGGGCGGGGCGGGGCGGAGCACCACCGACGCCGTCGTCGCCGTACGCGCACCCGCTCGCGCACCCGCCCGCGCATCCGTGCGCGAACCCGCCCGCGGCCCCGTACCCGGCGGCGCGGACGGTGCTGACGCCCCGCAGGGCGCCGAGGCCCGGCCGGACGCCGACGCCGCGGGCACGCCGTCCGAGGAGCTCTCGCCCGACCCGGGACTGCTCCGGCTCGCGCGCTGGTTCGCCGAGGCCGACCCCGGCACCGCCGACGACCTCTGCGCCGCCTCCTTCGGCCTCTACCCGGCCCGTCACTTCGGCGCCCCCGCCGAGCCGTCCGCCGTCGACCCCGCTGCCGGCGGGCCGCCCGGTGCCGAGGTCAGCTGGTGGCACGGCCCCACCGCGCACACCCCCGCGCCGCTGCGCACCCGCGAACCGCGCACCGCCCCGGGCCTGCGCCGCGCCCGTCGCGACGCCGCCGCGCTGCCCGTCGTCCTCTCGGGCGCCAAGCCGGGCCGGCCCGGGCGGCACCGCAGGCCCGAACGCGCCCGGGGCGCCGCCGCCGTGGTGCCGCAGGACCGTTCCGCCGCCACCACCGCCGCCGAACGCCGGATCGCCGCCCGGCTGCTCCTGGCCCACCCGCTGGTGACCGCCTCCGGACCGCACGCCGACGGCTTCCCGCTGATCCGCCGTCACCGCGACTGGCTCACCGAGCGGTTCGACACCCTGCTCGGCTACCCCCTGGTGGTCGGCCCCTGGCACGCGCGCCTGCACAAGGCCGGCCCCGGCCCCGGCGCCGTCCGCCGCCTCGAACACCCCGCCACCGGCGCCCCGTTCACCCCCGGCGGCTACGCCCGGCTCGCCCTCGCCCTGGCCCTGCTCGTCGACGCGCCCGAACAGCTCCCGCTCGGGCGCCTGCTGGCCGCGATGGACGCCGCCGATCCCGCGCCCGCCGAGTCCGATCCCGCGCCAGCCGAGTCCGCCGACCTCGCCATGGCGCTCGCCGTGCTCGCCGACTGGCAGGTGCTCGCCGACCTCCCGGCCGACCTGCCCGCCGGCCTCGCGGACGCGTCCGGTGTCCTGACGGTCGACCGGGAGCTCGCCCGCGCCGTCCCGGTCGGCCCGCCCGCCCTCGCCGACGACGCCGCCGACCTCGTCCGCCGCGCCGCCGAGGCCGAGCCCGGCACCGCCGTCCGCCGCCGGCTCGCCGAGACCCCGGCCGTCCTGGCCGCCGACCTGCCCGAGGACCAGCGCGCCTGGCTGCGCGACCACCGCCACTCCGGCCCCGCCGCGCTCGCGGACTTCCTCGGCCTGGAGGCGGAGCAGCGGGCCGAGGGCGTCGCCCTCCTCGACCCGGCGGAGGAGCTCACCGACCTCGCCCTGTCCGGCGCCGGGACGGCCGCCCAGGCGGCCCTGCTGCTGGTCGAGCGGCTGGTCGAGGAGGTTCGCCCGCTGCCCGGCGAGACCACCGGCGCCGACGTGCCCGTCCCGGACGCGCTGATAGACGGCGTGCTCGGCGACATCGCCGACGAGTACGGCCTCCCGGCCGGCTGGCACCGCGACTACCTCGCCGACCGCACCGCCCTGCGCCGTGACGCCCTCGACCTGCTCCACCGCATGGGCCTGATCACCACCCGCCCCGCGGGCCGGCTCCTGCGCGCCCCCGCCGCCCGCTACGCCCCGGCCCCCGACCTCCTCCCCGCCCCGGGCACCGGCCGCCACTCCCGCCGCGACCCGGACATCACCATCCCCGCCCCCACCTCCCCCCGGGCCGGCCAGCGCGCCTGACGGCGGGGGCCGCGCGGGTCCCGCCCCGGTCTCCTCCGGGGCCGGTCGGGCCTCCCCGGGGGCCGGGGCGGGCATGGTGCCGCCCGGGCCATGTGGTGGCGGGGTGGCGCGGGGGCGTGGTCGTGGCTCGCGCCGTGACCGGTGGCAGGGGGCGTCACCGCCGTCGGTCGGCGCGTGGTGGTGTCCCGGCCTCTCGCCGGCCGGGGTGGGGCCTACTTCCGTACGGTGGCCGTGGCGCTGGCGACGGTGCCGTGCTGGACGGTCTCGACGGTGGCGGCGACGCCCAGGGTGCCCAGGGCGACGGAGGCGAGGACGGCGGCGCAGGCGAGGAAGCGGCGGTGGCGCTGGGGCATGGGGAAGCGCGGTTCCTGGAGGGCCGCCGAGAGGTTGGCGTTCATGGCACGGAGGGTTCCAGGCCGGTGTGAACGATCGCTACATGCGGGTGAAGTCCGGATGGGGGGTGGACGTCGCCTTGGGCGCCATGGGCAACGCCGCAGGTCAAGCCCCCCGGGGACGGGCCGCCCGACCGCTCCCGGGGGCAGCCGTTCAGCCGGTCGGGGGACGCCGGCCGCCCCGGCGGACGTCCGCCAGCGCCTCGCCGACCGCGACCCGGACGGCGTCCCGCAGGCCGTGCGTGGGATGGAAGCGGGACGGCCCGGCGGACGGGTCGGAGCGCAGCTCCTTGACCAGGGCGACGCACAGCAGCAGCATCACCGCGACGAACGGCAGCGCGACCAGGATGGTGGCGTTCTGCAGCGCGGTGAGCCCGCCGGCCAGCAGCAGGGCGGCCGCGACGCCGCCCATCAGCACGCCCCAGACCACCACCAGCCAGGTGCGCGGGTGCAGCGAGCCGCGGCTGGAGAGCGAGCCGAGCACGAGCGAGGCGGAGTCGGCGCTGGTGATGAAGAAGGTCATCACCAGCAGCACCGCGATCACGCTGGTCACCGCGCCGCCCGGGAGCGCGCGCAGCATCTCGAAGAGCGAGGCCTCGGCGCCCTTCGGGATGGTCGCCACGAGGTCGGCGGCGCCGGTGGTGTCCAGCCGGATCGCGGTGCCGCCCATCACGCAGAACCAGATGACGGTGGCCCCGCTGGGCACCAGCAGCACGCCGAGCAGGAACTGCCGCACGGTGCGGCCGCGCGAGATCCGGGCGATGAAGGTGCCGACGAACGGTGCCCAGGAGAGCCACCAGGCCCAGTAGAAGATGGTCCAGGTGCCGAGCCAGTCCTCGTCCGTGAAGGCCCCGGTCTGGCTGGACAGGACGAGCAGGTCGGAGAGGTAGCCGCCGACGGTCGAGGGGATGGTGTCCAGCACGAAGACGGTCGGGCCGACGAGGAAGACGAAGACCATGATCAGCGAGGCCAGGACGACGTTCGCGGTGGAGAGCCACTTGACGCCCCGGTGCACGCCGGAGAAGGCGGAGAGCACGAAGGCGGCGGTCAGCGCGCCGATGATCACCAGCTGGGTGCGCTCGCTGTTGTTGATGTCGGTGACGTAGCCGAGGCCGTCGGCCACCTGGAGGGCGCCGAGGCCGAGGCTGGTGGCGGAGCCGAAGACGGTCGCGAACACGGCGAGCAGGTCGATCGCCCGGCCCTTCCAGCCGTTGGCGCCGCGCTCGCCGATCAGCGGGACGAACGCGGCGGAGATCCGGTTGCCCCGGCCCTTGCGGAAGGTGGTGTAGGCGAGCGCGAGGCCGCCGACGGCGTAGATCGCCCAGGGGTGCAGGGTCCAGTGGAAGAGCGAGAACTCCAGCGCCCGCTGGGCGGCGGCCGCGGACTCGGGTTCGAGGCCGGAGCCGGGCTGCGGGGTGGCGAACAGCTGGAGCGGCTCGCCGACGCCGTAGAACATCAGGCCGATGCCCATGCCCGCGCTGAACATCATGGCGATCCAGGCGGTGGTGGAGAACTCCGGCTCGTCGTCGTCGCGCCCGAGCCTGATCCGGCCGAACCGGCTGAAGGCGAGCAGCACGGTGAGGGCGAGGAAGACATCGGCGGCGACCACGAAGAGCCAGCCGAAGTTGTGCAGGACCCAGCCGAGGGCGGTGCTGGAGGTCCGGCCGAGGGAGTCCTCGGCGAAGACGCCCCAGGCGACCACCCCGAGCACCGCGACGGCGCCGACCCCGAACACGACCCGGTCGGCGGGGAGGGTGGCGGCGGGTTCGTCCGGCGGCTCGGTCGGCTGACTGGTCATGGGGTACCTCTCGCGGCGAACTGGCGGGCCGACGGCGTGCAGGTGTCGACGACATGATCGGAATAGGGATACATGTCGTACTATGTCCAGTTCTCGCCGGGAGAGGCGGCAGGGCACGCCGGGAGAGGCGCGACCCGGGCCGGTGTCAGGCGGCCGCGTACGGGCGGGACGGCGGCACGGCGGCGTCCAGGTACCCGGCCAGGGCCCGCCGGCTGCGGGTCAGCTCGGTGATGCGCGCGTCGAGCTCGGCCAGTTCGCCGCGGAGGGTGCCGAGCAGATCGGGGCAGGCCTCCAGGGCGGGGACCGGCCCGGTCGCGCAGGGGAGGATCTGCGCGATCACCCGGGTGGGCAGGCCCGCCGCGAGCAGGCTGCGGATCTGGCGGACCCGGACGGTGTCGCCCTCGCCGTACTCGCGGTAGCCGCCGGTCGAGCGGGTGGGTTCGAGCAGGCCCTGCTCCTCGTAGTACCGCAGCAGGCGGGTGGACACCCCGGTCAGGCGGGCGAGTTCTCCGATGCGCATGACCGGGCAACGCCGCCGCCGGGCGGGGTGTTCCCCTCCGCCGGGCCGCCGGGCCCGTCAGGACCGGGCGGCGTCCGGGGCGCCGTCGGCGTCCGCCAGGAAGCCCAGCAGCACGTCCCGCAGCTCGGGCAGCCGCTCCACCATCGGCAGGTGGCCGGCCGTCAGCTCGGCCAGCCGGGCGCCGGGGATGCCCTCGGCCAGCGCGCGGTGCTGCTGCGGCGACACCAGGCCGTCCTCGGTGGTGGAGACGACCAGGGTGGGCACGGTGATACGGGCCAGCTCGGCGCGGACGTCGGCGCGGCCGGCGAGCTCGAACTGCCAGTGGAAGCCCGCCGGGACCGGTGCGGCGGCCAGGGCGGCGCGCAGCTCGTCGAACCGCTCGGCGGGCAGCGCCTCCACCCAGGTGTGGCCGAAGACGACGGCCAGCGAGTGGTCGGCCAGCAGCGCGGGGTGCGCGGTGAGGGCGATGGCCTGGTCGGCGAGCAGCCGCAGCCGCCGCGAGCCGCCGGCCACCCCGGCGAGCAGCAGCAGTGAGCGGACCCGGCCGGGGTGGCGGGTGGCGATCCGGACGGCGACGGCGGCGCCGAGCGAGTAGCCGGCGAGGTCGAAGTCGGCGAGGCCGGCCGCGTCGGCGGCGGCCACCAGGCGGTCGGCCAGTTCGTCGAGCGAGTGCGGTGCTCCGGGCTCGTCGGGGCTGTCGCCGGAGCCCGGGTAGTCGGGGGCGACGACGGTGCGGTGGGCGGCGAGGTCGTCGAGCAGCGGACCCCAGTTCTCCTGGACGCTGCCGCCCGCGCCGTGGGCGAGCAGCAGTCCGGGGCCGGTGCCCCGGACGGTCCGGGCGAGCGGAGCGGCGGCGGGCGTGGTCATGGGGGTCCTCCTGGGCGGACGGGGGTCCGGGGGGTGCGGGGATCGGGCCGGGGTCGACCCGCTCCGCACGCTAGGACTTCACACCGGTGTCAGGGTCAAGCCCGGGGAGCGCCGCGACCCCGGTCACCCGGCCGTCGACCCGCCCGGCCGTCGACCCGCCCGGCCGTCGACCCGCCCGGCTGTCGACCCGCCCGCCCGCCGTCAGGCCTTGGACCGGACGTCGTACGGGGGCGGGTAGGCGGGCTCGTACGGCGTCAGCACCAGTCGCACCACGTCCTCCAGCCGCCGGCGGGCGTCGCCGAGTGTGGTGCGGCCGGTCACCCAGGCGGTCAGCTCGCCCTGCCAGGCGTGGCCGACGATGTGCCGCACCAGGTCGCTCGCGGCGGCCGGCACCTCGTCGGCCATCACCGCCTGGAGCGCCGTGCTGTCGGCCCGGGCCATGCCTTGCAGGGCCTCGCTGGCGAAGGGGTCCGTGGAGGCGGCGACGGCCACCCGCAGCCGGGCCAGTTCGGGCTGGCGCTGGTAGGCCCGCATGCCGCCGCGGACGAACCGCACCACCCGGTCGGTGGCCCCCAGGCCGGCGCGCGGTCCGCGCAGTTCCGCCACCAGGTCGGCCAGCAGCAGCCGGTGCCACTCGGCGATCGCCGCCGCCAGCAGGTGGTCCTTGGAGGAGAAGTAGCGGTACGCCGTCCCCAGGGCGACTCCGGACCGCTCGCAGACCTGCTTCATCTGCAGCCGCTCGACGCCGATCTCGTTCACCAGGGCGAGCGCGGCCGCGATCAGGCTTTCGCGGCGTTCGAGCTGACGCGGAGACATGGCCTCCACCGGTCGTGGTGACAGGTCAACCTTGGTCACCCGCACCATGATACGGGCCGGGGCCGCTCAGGAATATGACGCCGTCCGGCCGCCCGCCGTTCGCCCCCCGGCCACCGGGGGGCGGCGGGGGCCGGCGGCGGGCGGCCCGGAGCGGCCCGGAGCGGCTCGGCGGGGCTCGGCGCGCAGCCGCTCAGCGCGGCGCGACCACGCGTTCGCGGATCAGCGCCTCCTGGACGGCGGAGGCCACCAGCCGGCCCGCGCGGTCGTAGAACTCGCCCAGCGCCAGCCCCCGGCCGTCCGAGGAGGACGGGCTGCGCTGTGCGAACAGCAGCCACTCGTCGGCCCGGAAGGGCCGGTGGAACCACATCGCGTGGTCCAGCGAGGTCATCAGCAGCCGGGGCGGCTCGGTGCGCTGGAAGAAGTTCGGCTGGACGTGCAGTCCGGCCGTCGAGGCGAGCGTGAGGTCCGAGAGGTAGGTGAGCGCGCAGACGTGCAGCAGCGGGTCGTCGGCGGGCAGCGCCGAGCCGGTGCGCAGCCAGACGAACTGCTGCGGCATGCCGGGCACGGCCGGCGGCACGCCCGGGGCGTCCGGCGGGACGAACCGCAGCTCCAGGTCGCCGAAGCCGGTGTCGGCCAGCGCGGCGCGGGCCGCGTCGTCCCAGAGCTCGAAGGCGTCCGTCAGCTCCTCGGGGCCGGGCAGCCGCGGGACCTCCCGGTGCCGGTCGGCGGCGGGCTCGGGGCGCTTGAAGGAGGCGGAGAGGCTGAACACGGCCTCGCCCCGCTGGACGGCCGTCACCTGCCGGGTGGCGTAGGAGGTGCCCTGGCGGACCCGGTCGACCCGGTACTCGATGGGGCGGGCCGGGTCGCCCGGGGTCAGGAAGTAGCCGTGCAGCGAGTGCACCGCGCGGTCCGTCCCGATGGTCCGCCCGGCCGCCACCAGGGCCTGCGCGGCGACGTGCCCGCCGAACGCGCGCATCGGCGCACCGGCGTGGCAGCGGCCGCGGAACGTGTTCTCGTCGAGCCGCTCGATCCGCAGCAACTCGGCGAACGGGCCGACCGTGCCGGTGGCCCTTCTGTCCTGTTCGGTCAGCTCTGTCACAGGCCCATAGTGGCAGACGCGGGCCGGGTGCCGGTGTGACCTGGCCAACCCGGGAAGCGAACACGCTTGCTAGAACGTGTTCCACAATTCGAAGGGTCGGGGGTGCTCCGGGGTCGACTGTCAGTGCCCCCACCTAACGTGTTCGGCATGTCGCAATCCGCACACGCGTACGCCTATCTGCGCCCGTCCGCCGTCCTCGACGGCGCGGCCGGCCGGCGCCTCGCCCTGGAGACCTCCGGCGGCACCACCCCGCTCGGGGCGGCCGCCCATCCGCGGTTCTTCGCGGGTTTCCTGGCCGAGCCCGCGCCGGCCGCCGCCGCGCTGCTCGCCGTCGCCGACGTCGCCGCCGCCCGCTACTACCAGCCCCAGCTGCGCGCCTCGCTCGACCCGGTGGTCACCGCCAACGGCGACCGGCTCCGCTTCGAGTCCTTCTCCGGCTGCTGCGGCGTCTACGCCCGCCTCGACGTGCTCGCCGCGGGCCTGGACGGCGACGAGATCGGCCACGGCACCACCAACGTCGACGTCAACAACCCGCTGCGCGAGGCGCTGACCCGGATCGGCCCCGCTGAGCCGCTGCACCTCGCCGTCGGCCCGGACGCCCTGGAGGTCACCACCTTCGACGGACCGGTCGTCGAGAAGAAGGTCCCGCTGCCGGAGCGCTGGCTGCGCGGCTTCGCGGAGACCCAGGTCACCGCCGCCGGCTTCGACCTGCGCGCCGAACTGCCCGCCGCCGAGGCGGTCCGCTTCCTGCGCTCGCTGCCGCGCGGCGGCGGCCGGGCCGGCGCCCGCGTCGCGCAGTGGGTGGTGCCGGCCGGGCGGACGCTGCGGCCCACCACCCGGCCGGTGCCCGGCGCGGTCTGCCTGCCCGGGCCCGAGCGGCTGGCGGCCCTTCAGCGGGTGCTGCGGCACGCGCGGGCGCTGCGGGTCTACGGCCCGCCGGTCGGCGGGGGCGGCCCGGCGGCCTCCGCCTGGGAGGTCGAGCTGCCCGGGATGCGGCTGACCCTCACCCTCTCGCCGGACGCCTCCCGGGGCTTCAGCGGTGAGGGCGGGGTGCTCGGTGCGCTCGCCACCGGTACCGCCGGGCAGGACGCCGACCTGGTCGCGGCGCTGCTCGCCTGGGAGCCGAGGATCGAGATCGCTGAGCTCGCCGAGCAGTCCGGGCTCACCCCGGCCCGGGTGCGGGCTGCGCTCACCCGGCTCGGCACCGCCGGGCAGATCGGCTACGACGCCGCCGAGGCCGCGTACTTCCACCGGCAGCTGCCGTACGAAGCGGGGCGCGCGGAGGCGGCCAACCCGCGGCTGAGGGCCGCCCGGGCGCTGGTCGCGGCCGGGGCGGTGCGGCTGGAGGACGGCGGCGCGACGGCCGTCGTCACGGTCGGCGACCACGTCCAGCGGGTGCGCACGGAGGCGGCCGGCGCGGTCGGCTGCACCTGCCTGTGGTGGGCGAAGTACCGGGGCGGGCGCGGGCCGTGCAAGCACGTGCTGGCGGTCGGGATGGTCCGCGAGGAGCGGGCGCAGGGCGGGACGGTCGGCGGACTGCGGGAGGGAACGGCGCGATGAGCACCAGGACTGTGAAGAGCACGGGGACCACGGTGGCCACGGGGACCACGAAGTCGACGGAGGTGCCGGAGGCGGTGGAGGCCCTGCTGGCGGCCGTCCGCGAGGGCCGGACCGGGCAGGTGCCGGGGCTGCTCGCCGCCCTCGGGCCGGCCGAGCGGCGCTCCTGCGTCCCGGCGCTCAAGGAGCTGCGCCGCACCAGCCGCGAGGACTGGTCCAAGGAGGCCAACCAGCGGATGGGCGCGCTGCTGGTGGCCGGCGCCGGCTGCCACCCCGGCCCGGCCGGCGCCGCCACCTGGATCGGCGCCCGGGACTTCAGCGGCCGCTCCTGGGCCCGCCACCCCGCCCTCGCCGACGTCGTCGAGGCGCAGCCGGTGGAGTGGCAGACCGAGGTGATCGGCCGGCTCGCCGCCAAGCGCGGCTCCGGCTGGCGCTGGGACCTCTACCCGCTGATCGAGCGGGTGGTGCGGCGCACCGGCTGCGCGGTGCCGGCCTCCGACGACTTCGTCGCCGAGTGGCTGCGCTCGGCGGCCGGCGCGGAGAACGGCCCGCGCGGCACCGCCACCACCCTCCTGGAGCGGCTGCGGACCGACACCTTCACCGCCGTCCTGTTGCCCCGGGTGTTCGAACTCGACGACGTCTCCTGGCCCCTGGACGTCACGTACACCACCCGTTCGGGTGACAACTGGCCGGCGGCGATCGCCGGACTCGTCGAGTCCGGGCACTTCGGACGCGAGGAGCTGATCGACCTCTGCCTCGGCCGGCTGGTGCGCGGTGGCAGGACCGCCGACCAGCGCTCGTTCCTGGCCGTACTGACCGCGTTCGCGCCCACTGCGCGGGAGTACGCGGCCCGGGTCCGCGACCTGCTGGCGCTGCTCGACGGCCCCTCGGTGGTGGCCGGGCACGCCCAGCAGGTGCTCGCCGGGCTCGACGAGGCCGGGTTCGTCGAGCCGGAGGTGGCCGGCCAGGCCTCGGCGGTGGTGCTGTTCCGCAGCGAGAAGAAGCTGGTGCGGGCCCAGCTCGCCTGGCTGGAGCAGGCCGCCAAGCGCTCGCCCGAGCGGTCCGGGCCGGTGGTGCTGGCCGCCGCCGAGGCCTTCGGCCACCCCGACAGCGTCCTCCAGGAGCGGGCGCTCAACCTGGTCGCCCGCCGGCTCAAGGCCGCCGGGGACGCCGTCCTGCCGGAGCTGCTGCTCGCCGCCGAGGCGCTCAACCCCGCCCACCACGCCCGGGCCGGCGAGCTGTTCGGCGCACCCGTGGGCGGCTCGGGGGACGACGACACCGCCTGGGACGAACTGCTGCCGCCCGCCCCGGTGCCCGCCCCGCTCGGCGAACCGCTCGCCACCCCGGCCGAGGTCGCCGAGGAGCTGGCCGTGCTGCGGGCCGCCGAGCGGCCGGACGTCGCCGTCTTCGAGCGCGTCCTGGACGGCCTGGTCCGGCACGCCCACCGCGACCGGGCCGCGCTCGCCGCGGCGCTGGAGCCGGTGCTGCGGGTGAACCCGTGGCAGGACGTCGGCCACTGGCGGGACTGCGGCCCGGGCGACGCGCTCTACCTCGCCGCGGTGGTCGCCGGGCAGGCCGACCCGCACCGGCGCGGCTTCGTCTTCCGGAAGAAGGGCCGCGACCCGCTGCGCGGCACGCACGGCACCGAGTACGGCAACGTGCTGGCCGCGCGGATCACCGAGGCCGCCGAGCGGGTCACCACCGACGTCCCGCCGTACCTGCTCGCCACGCCGACCGACGCCACGGGCGCGATCACCGCGGCCGCGCTGGTCGAGCGCCTCGCCGGGTACCAGGCCGTCGGCGTCACGGCCGGCCCGGCCGACCTGGGCGCCGCACTGCTGAGGACCGCCCCGACGGCGGACCCCTCGGTGCTGGCGGCGGCCGACCGGCTGACCTCGGCGGCCGGGCGGTGGGCGGCCGCCTGGCTGCGCGAGGGCGGCCTGCCGGCCCAGGCCTCGGAGCGGGTGCTCTTCGCGCCCGGCGCCGGCTACGAACGCAAGCGGCGCTACTGGGAGCGCTGGTGGGAGGACCTGCGGCGGATCGCGGTCACCCAGCGCGGCACCACCGGCCCGGCCGGACCGGCGCACGAGCGGCTCGCCGCCGAGTTCCGGGTGCTGCTGGAGGGCACCGAGCCGAGCGTGGCCCGGGCCCGCCGGGAGGACGAGTGGCTCCGCGAGCCCACCGTGCACTGGGCCGCGATGCTCCCGCACCACCGCGAGGAGCTGGCCGCCCGCTGGCTGGACCGGTTCGCCGACTGCGCCGACCGCGAGCGGCGCGGCACCGCCCGGATGCTGGTCGTGCTCGCCGAGGCCGGCGGCCCGGCCGGGCTCGCCCTCCACCTCGGCCTCGCCTACGGCCTGGGCGCCCGCCACCCCGAGGACCGCGCCGCCGCAGTCGACGCCCTGCTCGTCCTCGCCGCCCGCGGCGACCTGGACGGCGCCCTGCTCGGCCGCGAACTGGGCGAACTGGTGACGCTCGGCACGGTCAAGCCCAATCGCCTCGCCCAGGCCCTGGCCACCGCCGCCGACACCGGCGCCCACGCCACCGTGTGGTCCGTCCTGGCCGCCGCCCTGCCCGCCCTCCTCGGCGGCGACACTCCGCGCGGCACCGCGGACCTCCTCGTCATCGCCACCGACACCGCCCGCCGCAGCGCCGCCCGGGGCCCGATCCCCGAACTCACCGCCGTCGCCGCCCGCCCCGGCGGGAGCCGTCTCCTGAAGGAGGCCCGGATCCTCCGCGACCTTCTCGCCGCCTCCTGACGGCCCGCCGCTGCGGTGGGGTGGTCCGCCGGGCCGGGGGCCCCGCCCTCCTGGCGCATCGCCAACACCGCTGCCAGCCCCGGCGCGTCGGCTGCCGGGGCGGGGTGGGGACGTTGCTGCCGGGTGCGTCGTGCCCGCGGCTCCCGTGGTCCGGCCGCCGGGGCAAGTTTGAGAACGGTCGTTCTTGACCGAGCGTTCTTTAACTCGTAGAGTCCTGGGCATGGGAAGACCACGCGCCTTCGACGAGGAGCAGGCTGTGCGGGCGGCGGCGGAGTTGTTCGCCGTTCGCGGGTACGAGGGGACCTCGGTGGACGATCTCGTCACCGGCCTCGGTGTGCACCGGGGGAGTCTCTACAAGGTGTTCGGGAGCAAGCGCGGGCTCTACCTCGCCGCGCTGCGCCGGCACCTCGACGAGGAGGTGCTGCCGCTCGCGGCGGCGTTGCGGGAGGCGGAGGGGCTCGGTGCGCTGCTGGCGCAGGCGGTCGCCGCGTTCGACGGCGGGCCGGCCGCCGGGCTGCTGCTGTCGGCCGCCGTGGAGCGGGCCGGGAGCGATCCGGAGGTCGGGGCGCTGGTCGGCGAGGGGCTGGCCGCGCTGGACGGCGCGGTCGAGCGGGCCGGCGGCACCGACCCCGGCGCCGCCGGGGTGCTCGCCGCGACCGTCCTCGGCCTGCGGCTGCGCGCCCGCGCCGGTCTCGGCGGACCGTCCGCCGACGCGGTGCTGGCCTTCGCCGCACGCGTCGGCTGACCGCCGGCCGACCTTCGACCACCACAGACGTCCACCAAGCAGTCCATCAGTGGGAGGAAACAGTTCCATGGCCCGTGTGAGCATCACCGACCGGACCCTCGTCGTCGAGATCGAGGGCCTCGACCGGCTCTGGGCGGTCCGCAGCCGGATCGAGATCCCGCTCGCCAACGTCCGGGGCGCGACCGTCGACCCCGGGATCTTCCGGGAGCCCAAGGGGATCAAGGTCGGGGGCACCCACTTCCCGGGGGTGATCACCGCCGGCACCTTCCGCTCGGGCGGCGAGTGGGTCTTCTGGGACGTCAAGAACCCCGCCAAGGCGGTGGTGATCGAGCTGGCCGACGAGCGCTACAGCCGGCTGGTCGTGGAGGTCGACGACCCGCGCGCCACCGTCGACCTGGTCGAGCACGCCAAGCGGCCCGCCGCCTGACGGCCCGCCGGGGCGTCCGGGCAGGGCGTCCGGGCAGGGCGTCCGGGCGGGGCGGGCCGGGCGGCGCATCCTAGGGTGATCACGACCCCCGCCGCCGCGCCCGCCCGGAGCCCCTGTGCTGCACCTGCGTCTGATCGTCCCCACCGACCTGCGCGACCCCGTGCTGACCTGCCTGGACGACTGCGTCGGGGTGACCCATGTGGTCCTGCTGCCCGACGCAGCCGTCCGGCCGCCCGGGGACGTGGTGCTCTGCGACGTGGCCCGCGAGTCGGCGGACGAGGTGCTGGCCGGGCTGCGTGCGACGGGGCTGACCGCCCGCGGCGCGATCGACGTCCAGGAGGTCGAGCTGACGCTCTCGGCCGCCGCCGACGAGGCCGAGCGGCTCGCCCCCGGCGAGGGGGCGGACGCGCTGGTGTGGGAGGCGGTCTCCGAGATCACCCACGAGGAGTCCACCCTCACCGGCGTCTACCTGGCCTTCCTCACCGTGGCGACGATGCTGGCCGCCTGCGGCGCGGTGCTGGACAGCGCGATCCTGGTGGTCGGCGCGATGGCGGTGGGGCCGGAGTTCGGACCGCTCGCCGGCCTCTGCGTGGCCCTGGTGCAGCGGCGGGCGCGGCCCGCGCTGCGCTCGCTCAACGCGCTGGTCGCCGGTTTCGCGGTGGCGATGGCGCTGACCGTCGCGTTCGCCCTGTTGATGGACGGGCTGGGGCTGTTCAGCCACGGGAGGTTCGACGCGGCGCGGCCGAACACCTCGTTCATCTGGCAGCCCGACGCCACCTCGTTCGTGGTGGCCTTCCTCGCGGGCATCGCCGGACTGCTCTCGCTGACCTCGGCCAAGGCGGGCATGCTGGTCGGCGTGGCGATCTCGGTGACCACGGTGCCCGCCGCCGCCAACGCGGCGGTCGCCCTCGGGTACGGGGACTTCCGGCAGTTCTGGGGCTCCAGCGCGCAGCTGCTGCTGAACATGGCGGGGATCGTGCTGGCCGGGGTGCTGACGCTGCTGGTGCAGCAGGGCGCCTGGCGGCGCATCCGCCGCCAGGCGGTCGCCGCTGGCCGCGGATCCGCCTGAACGGCGGCGGCGGGGCGGCCCGGTCAGACCGGCACGCCGTCGCCCTCGGCCGCCGCCCGGGGCCGCGACCCGTCGGCCGCGGCGGCCGGGCCGTCCGGCACCACCAGCGCCGCGCCGTCCCGGGGCGGCGCGGCCACCGCCCGCCACCAGCGTCGCAGCGCGGGCGGCTCGGCCGGTTCGAAGGGCCTGCCGGGCCGCGGCACCGCCAGCCGGGCGCCCTGTGCCCGCGCGGCGGCGACAACCCGTTCGGCGGGCTCCTCCCAGGGGTGCGGGGCGAGGTTGAAGGTGCACCAGTGGATCGGCAGCAGCAGCTCGCCGCGCAGGTCGAGGTGGGCCCGCACGCCCTCCTCGGGCGTCATGTGGACGTCGGGCCAGAAGTCGCTGTAGGCGCCGACCTGCATCATCGTCGCGTCGAACGGGCCGAGCCGGCGGCCGATCTCGGCGAAGCCGGCGAAGTGGCCGGTGTCCCCGCTGTGGAAGACGGTCCGGCCGCCGCCGGCCACCACCCAGGACGCCCAGAGGAAGAGCGGGCTGGTGCGCGGACCGCGGCTGCAGTAGTGGCGGGCGGGTGTGGCGGTGAGGGTGAGACCGGCCACCTCGGCCGACTCCCACCAGTCGAGTTCGACGATCCGCTCGGCGGGCACCCCCCAGTGCTCCAGGTGCGCCCCGACGCCGAGCGGGACGGCGAAGGCCGTGCCGGTGCCGATCAGCGCCCGGACGGTGCCCATGTCGAGGTGGTCGTAGTGGTCGTGGGAGACGACGACCACGTCGACCGGGCCGAGCTCGTCGAGCGGCAGCGGCACCGGGTGGAGCCGCTTGGGGCCGGTCCAGGAGAACGGGGAGCAGCGCTCGCCCCAGACCGGGTCGAACAGCACCCGGCGGCCGCCGATCTCGGCGAGCACCGTGGCGTGGCCGAGCCAGGTGAGCCGCAGGCCCGAGGCGGGCGGCTCGGCGAGGTCGGCGGGGAGCAGCCGGTGCAGCGGCACGGCGGCGGCCGGCGCCCGCCGTGCGCGGTCGGCCGCCAGCTGGGCGCGGGTGATCTCCAGCGGGCTGCGCGCGGAGACCAGCCGGCGGGTCGGGACGGGGTTGCGGAAGGCGCCGTCGGTGAACTGGGGCGAGCGGCGGATCCGGGCCAGCCGCTCGCCGCGCGGCTCGGCGCCGAAGGCGTCGGTCCGGACCCGGTGCCAGGCCGCCCGGGGCAGTCCGGCCAGGCCGGCCGGGTCGGGGAGCGTGCCGAGGGCAAAGGACGCGGTGGCGGACACGGCGGAGGACAGCGCCGAGGGCAGGCCGAGGACGCGGGAGTACCACGGGGCGGCTGGACGGGGCACGGCACCTCCAAGGACGGCAACGGATACCTGGCATGCCGGGGCGCGTACCCGGCGACCAGAACGCCGGTCCGGTACGACAACCGTCTCGTCGGAGATTACTCGTGGTCGGCCGTCCGGACCCGGCGAGCGGCGGCCGCCGTCCGCCGACCAGGGGCCTTCCCCCGTGATCAGGCGTAGAAACGGGTGATCGTGTCGGCGACGCAGTGCGGCTTGGCGCTCGCCTCGCTGGTGATGGTGAACCGGACCACGGCCTGCACGCCGCCCGTCACCTCGGTGGCGGAGACCAGCTCGGCCTTCGCCCGGATCGCCGTGCCGACCGGCAGCGGTGCGGGGAAGCGGACCTTCTCCGAGCCGTAGTTGAGCGCCATCCGCACGCCCTCGACGCCGTAGCACTCCTTGGCCAGCACCGGGATCATCGACATCGTGAGGTAGCCGTGCGCGATGGTCGAGCCGAACTGGCTCTCCTTCGCCCGCTGCGGGTCGACGTGGATCCACTGGTGGTCGCCGGTCGCCTCGGCGAACAGGTCGATCCGGGCCTGCTCGACGGTGTGCCACCGGCTGGTGCCCAGTTCGGTGCCGACGGCGGCGGTCAGCTCGGCGAGGGAGGCGAAGGTCGTCACGGGGCGCTCCTGGGGCAGGCGGGAGGGTCGGCGGTGCGGGTTGCTGCGAACTCCGCAGAGTATGCCTACTCGCCGGTCACCTGTCAGGGGTTCCCGGGAACGGCCGACGGCCCTCGAACCGGTGTTCCTCCGGGCGGCCGGTGCGGTTCAGGAGTGCGGTTCGGGTGCGCGGTTCGGGTGCGCGGTTCAGGAGTGCGGGACGGGGCGGCCGGACGGGGCCAGCCGGCGGCCGCTGATCAGTTCGGGCACCAGCGAGACGAACATCGGGTCCGGGTCGCCGACCCAGGGCCGCAGGCCCGAGCGCAGCGCGCGGCGGACCAGCTCCGGGTCGCGCAGGACGTCCGCCCGGCCGTGCACCAGCACGCTCCAGCCGGTCCGGGTGACCGGGTCCAGCTGGTCGGCCTGGAAGGCGACGACGGTGCCGTCCAATCCGCGTGCCGTGGCGCTGCCCCGGCGCACGGCCAGCAGCAGGCGCCCGTCCGGTGCGACCTCGAAGGAGACCGGCAGCACGGCCGGCAGCGCGTGCTCGGTGTACACCACGCGTCCGACGGGCACGGTGCTGAGCAGGCGCAGGCACGTGTCCGCGCCGAGTTCCTCCAGCTGGTCGTCACGGTCCATGGGTCCGATGGTCCCTCTCCCGCGCGCGGGCCGACAGGGCCCATGGTCCCTGGGCGGTAGGGCCTTGCGGCCGTCCCGGGCCGGTGCCGGGGCGGCGTCCGGGCGCGGGTCGGGTGCCGGTCGGACGGCGGTCGGACGGCGGTCGGACGTGGGATTCGGCCCCGGAAGGCGGGCGGAAGGCCCGACGGGGTCGGCCCGGGACGGTAGCCTGCCCGGCGGTGGCACCGGGGCGCGCCGGGCGTGCCGGGGACTGAACGGCGCCGCCGGAGAAGGCAGGACGGCGTGCGCGGCAGGGCCGGAGCGAACGGCGGGGCGCACGGCGGAACGGTTCGGCGGCTCCGGGTGGCCGGGGCCGGGCAGGAGGGGGCGGTGCGGGTGGCAAGCGGGGTCGATCTGGTGGTCATCGGGGCGGACGGCGGGCCGGACCGCGCCTTCGGCGGGTCCGCGCACGCGGCCGAGGGCGCCCGGTTACTGGCCGATGTGCTGCCGGGGATGTGCTTCGACGCCGGCGCGGCCGGCAGCCGGGTCGCCGTGGTCGACCCGGGCGCGGACGCCAACACCATGCTCACCGCCGTCCGGGAGGCGGCCGCCCGCCCGGGCCGCTGGCTGCTGGTGTGCCTGGTGGGCCAGCTGGTGGCCGACCCGCGCGGCCGCCGGCTCGCCCTGGTGACGGCGGGCTCCACCGCCGACAACGCCTACCGGCGCGGGCTGGCCTGGGACTGGGTGGTCAGCGCGATGGTGCACGGCGACCAGGAGGAGGCGCTGCTGCTGGTCGACGCGGTGGCCGACAAGGACACCTGGGCGGCGCTGGAGCGCGGCGGCGGCGAGGACGGCGCGGGCGAACTGCTCAGCTACTCGCGCGTCCCGCTCTGGGGCCGGATCGGCCGCCACGCGCCCGGCCGCTACACCCCGGGCCGGCGCGGCCGGGAGGCCGTCCTGCCGGGCGGCCCCGGCTCGTTCAGCCAGGCGCTCACCACCGTGCTGCGGCAGGGCGTCGCGGGCGCGCCCGCCGCCGTCGGGCCGCACGATCTGCAGCCGGCCGTCGGCGCACTGCTCGACGGGGGCGCCCCGCAGGAGGGCGCGGGCGCCGGTGCGCCCTCGAACCAGCCCGACGCGCCGGGTGTGCGCCTGCTCGTACCGCCGGAGGGCGGGCGGCTTCTGATGCGCAATCGGGCGGCGGTTCGGGGGGCATTGGCCGGATTGTCGCTTTCCGAGGAACTGTTGGCCCTGCTGTGGCGGGAAAGTGCGCCGACGGATCCGCCTTCCGCGTAAGGTCAGGGGGCCCCAGGTGTTGCCGTGAAGGCCCGGTTTGGCGAAGAATCGATGCTCGCGGGAGAACACTGGCGGGACGGTGGAATTCTTCTGGCGGCCCCGGTCCACACCCGGGGTCGGCTGCGACGAGGTGGGGCGATGCGGCAGCGCGGAATTGTGTTGCGCCCTGGGGCGGTTGGGGTGGGAGGGCTGGTTCTCGTGTTACTGCTGGGCGGTTGCGCGAGCAGCGGGTCCGGTGGTTCCACCGATCGCCTGGGGACGAACGCACCGACGGTTGCGGGGGTGACGGCGGTCCCTCCTTCGGGTGGTTCCGCAAACGTCGGGAACGCGCCGACCGACGGACCTGAAGGGGCCGCTGCGCGCGACGCCCTGAGGACTTATCAGGACTGGTGGCAGGCCCAGGCGGAGGCGTTCGGGCGGACCGACTCGGACGGTTCCGGATTCGGTACCTTCGCCTCGGGGAAGGCGCTGACCGAAGCCCTGGTCAATCTCAAGCAACTGCATGACGCGAAACTGGTGATGACGGGCGAGCCGCGGAATTCCGCGGTGGTGAAGTCCGTCGATCTGACCGCCGATCCGAACACCGCCGTGATCGAGGACTGCCTGGACGTGTCCGGCTGGCACCAGGCGGACGCCGAGACCCGCGCGGTGAAGGACCCGCCCGACCGGTTCGGCCGGTACGTGGCGACCGTTTCCCTGCGACAGTTCCAAACGCGCTGGCTGGTCGACGAGTTCAAGCGGGAGGTGGGACGCACATGCTGAAACCGGTACGGCGATTGGTGATCGGCACGCCGTTGTTCGCCGGATTACTCCTGGCGCCAACGGGGCCCGCTGCGGCGGACCCCACCCCGACGGGGGGTGCCACCCACTGCCAGGTCACCACCATCTGCACGGGGATCGGCCAGCCCGGCAGCACGCCGACGGCCCCCGCCGGCGGTGGCGGCACGGGTGGGGGCGGCGGCGGACCGCAGATCTGCAACTGGAACGGCCTGCCCCTCGCCTGCAGCGACCCCGTCCGGGGCTGGTTCAGCTCATCGGACGGTTGCTACTACCGGGCCATCACTCCGCCTCCCCCGGCGGGGGATCCGCGCTGGAAGAGCAACGATCCCGCGAAAGGCGCGCTCTACAACAGGACCTGTGTCTTCTCCGACGGTTCCCAGGGCGCTCCCGAGGAGGTGTTCCTGACCCAGTCGCCCATCCCCAAGCCGCCGGACCCGAAGGACATGGCCTATGAGATCAAGGCGGAGACCGTCTTCGATCCTCCGGTTCTCGGCGTCGCCCCCAAGAGCGATCCGGTGGTAGGGGGGAGCGTCTGGCTCTGGCTGGCGGACCCGAAGACGCCGCGTCCGGAACCGCTCACCAGAGGCGGTCTGACGGTCGCCCTGAAACCCCGGCTCGCCTCGGTGAAGTGGGACCTCGGTGACGGGACCAGCGTGACCTGCAAGGGCGCCGCCGCGGTCGGGACCCCGTACGACCCCAAGTACGGAGGCGCCCCCTCTCCCACCTGCGGCCACGTCTTCAAGACCGGTTCCGGGACCAAGAAGAACGGCCTGTTCACCGGCTCGGTCGAGGTCGTGTGGATGAACGACGTGACGGTCTCCGACGGCACCAAGATCAACCCGATCGAGGTCCGGGTCAATGTGCAGAACGTCAGCTTCCGGGTCTCCGAGGTCCAGGTCCTCAACTAACCCGCCGGTCACGGCGGCACGCACAGCAACCCCCCGACGAACGACGCAGGAAGGCCGAACCCGGTGGAGAACCGTACAGTTGCCACGCCCGGCCCCGGCGCGTCCGCCACGGCGAGCGCGGCCACCGCGCCCGCCCCGGCGGCCGTGCCGGAGCAGCGGCGCGGGCTGCCGCGCACCCCCGGGCGGACGCTCGGCGCGCGGCGCCGGCGGCCCGCCGTGCTGGCGATGGCGGTGGCGCTGATAGCCGCCGGCGGGCTGGGCGGCGCGGTGCTGTACAACAGCACCGGGCAGCGGGTCGCGGTGCTGGCGCTCGCCCGGGACGTGCCGTGGGGGCAGGTGCTGACCGAGGCCGACCTGGTGGTCGTCCGGATCGCGAGCGATCCGTCGCTCAAGCCGCTGGACGCCGCGGACCGGGCCAAGGCGGTCGGGATGCGGGCCTCCACCGACCTCCACCGGGGCGGGCTGCTCACCAAGTCCGACCTCGCGCAGTCGCTCGTCCTCAACCCCGGGCAGCTGCTGGTCGGCGTCTCGGCCCGGCGCACCCAGCTGCCGGCCACCCGGCTCCAGCCGGGCCAGCCGGTGATCATCGTCTACACCCCGGACGGCGCGCGGTCCGAGACGCTCGCCGCCACCGTCTACACCGTGGGCCGGGTGGACACCGACGGCAGCCAGGTCTTCGACGCCGTCGTCGACCAGGGGGACGCCGGCAAGCTCGCCGCCTGGGTCTCCACCGGGCGGATCCAGGTGGTGGTGGCGCCGCGTGCGGCGGCCGGCGGTCCCGCCACGGGCGCCGCTGCCACGGGGGCGCCGACCACGGGCACGCCGACCACCGGCGCCCCGGCGTCCGGTGCCCCGGCCTCCGCGCGCCCCGCCGCCTCCGGGGCGCCCGCCGCGTCCGGCGCCCCGACCGGGGCGGGTGGGAACTGACATGGCCGTCATCGCGGTGGTCGGCGCTCCGGGGGCACCCGGCGCGACCACGACGGCGCTGGCGCTGCTGCTGGCCTGGCCGCTGCAGCCCGGCCGCCGCATCCTGCTCGTCGAGTGCGACCCGGACGGCGGCGCCGTCCTGGCCGGGGCGCTGGAGGGCCGGGTCGAGGCGGTCTACGGGCTGCGCAACCTCGCCGTCGCCGACCGGCGCGGGCTGCTCGCCCAGACCCTCTGGGAGCAGCTGATCGACATCTCGCCGGACGGCAACGCCGAACGCCTGCTGCTGCCCGGCCTCACCGACCCCGTCCAGGCGCCCGGCCTCGCCTACACCTGGGAGCCGCTGGTGGAGGTGCTGCGCGGGCTGGAGCCGCAGGGCTACGACGTCATCCTCGACCTCGGGCGCTCCGGCGCGACCGGCACCAGCGCGGTGCTGGCCCGCCGGGCCGACGTGGTGGCCGCCACCGTGCGCACCACCCTGCGCGGGCTGAGCGCGGTCCGGCCCCGGCTGACCGCGCTCGCCGAGGACCTGGCCACCGCGGGCAGCGGCTCGGACGCGCTGGGCCTGCTGCTGATCGCCGAGGGGCCGTACTCGGGGGCGGAGGTGTCCCGGGAACTCGGGCTGCCGGTGCTCGGGCTGCTGCCGCACGCGCAGCGCACGGCCCGGGTGCTGTCGGACGGCGGGGACGTCACCGACCGGCGGTTCATCCGCTCGGAGCTGATGCGGACGGCGCGTTCGGCGGCGGACGAGATCCAGCTGACGGTCCGTCGGCGGCGGCAGCGGCTCGCGCCCGCCCCGGCGCAGCTGACGGCGGGACCGGCGGCGGGACCGGCGGCGGCACCGACGGCCCCGGTGCCGGTGCCGGTGCCGGGACCGGCCGCCCCGGCCGGGCCGCAGCCCGACGCCGCCGGGTACGACTACGCCCGCCCCGGGCCGGTCGAGCCGCCTCGGCCCGCGCAACCGTCCGGGCCGACGTACCAGCAGCACCACCAGCCGTCCCCCCAGCCGTCCCAGCAACAGGCCCGGCAACAGGCCCACCAGCAGCCGTACGGCCCGGTGCCGCCGGTGATCACGACCGGTCCGGTGGCGCCGCTCGCCGGGCTGGCGCCGCAGCCGGCCGCTCCCGCGCCGTTCCCCGGCCACGGCGCGCCGCCGCAGCAGCAGGCCGCGCCGTACCCGGGCGCGGACGCCGCCGCCCAGCCGTACCCGAACGCCCAGCCGTACCCGGGCCAGCCCCACCCGAACACGCAGCCCCACCCCGGGCAGCCGTACCCGACCACCCAGCCCCACCACCACCAGCCCGTCGACGGGGAGGTGCTCCGTGCGCGGTAGCCCGCTGCACCAGCAGCCCGCGGCCGACCCGGCGGCGCTGCCCTGGACGACGCCGCTGCCCGGCCCGGTCCACCCGGTGGCCCCCGGCCGGGTCGTCCCGGCCGACCAGCCGCCGCCGCAGTCCCACACCGCCCACGCGGCCCACGCCGCTGCGGCCCCGGCCCACGTCCAGGCGCAGCCCCAGGGGCCCACCGCCGTCCCCGCCCAGCTGCCCGCGCTCGACCGGCGCGGCGCCGGCACCCGCCCGGCCGTCGATCCGCAGGTCGCGCGCGAGATCAAGCGCCAGGTCGCCGCCGAACTGCACCAGCAGATCACCCGGCTGACCGCCGGCTCCGGCACCGAGCCCGACCGCGCCACCCGCCGCCAGCGCGGCCGCGCGCTGATCGAGGAGGCCGTCGCCCGCTGGTCCGACGCCTACGCGCAGACCCACGGCATCCCGCCGACCCGGGACCAGGACCGCGCGCTCTCCGAGGCCGTCTTCGACCTGCTGTTCCGGGCCGGCCGCCTCCAGCCCTACCTCGACGACCCGGAGATCGAGAACATCCTGATCAACGGCTGCGACGACGTCTGGGTCTCCCGGGTCCACCAGCCGCTGCGCCAGGTCCCGCCGGTCGCCGACAGCGACGCCGAACTCGTCGAGCTGCTCCAGGACCTCGCCCGCCAGCACGGCGGCGGCGAGCGCACCCTGTCCACCGCCAGCCCGACCCTCGCCCTGCGCCTGGAGGGCGGCATGCGCCTCCAGGCGCTCACCGAGGTCACCCCTCGCCCGTACGTGGCGATCCGCCGGCACCGGGTGGCCTCGGCGACCCTGCCCGAGATGGTCCGGCTCGGCACCCTGGACACCACCCTCGCCGCCTTCCTGGCCTCGGCCATCCGGGCCCGGAAGAACGTGATGATCACCGGCACCCAGGGCGTCGGCAAGACCAGCCTGCTGCGCGCGATGGCCGCCGAGATCCCGCCGGACGAGCGGATCGGCACCCTGGAGTCGGAGTTCGAGCTCTGGCTGCACACCCTCGGCCACCTGCGCCAGGTCGTCCCGATGGAGGCCCGTGAGGGCAACGGCGAGCGGGTGGAAGGGCGTTCGGCGGGCGAGCTGACCATCGGCGACCTCATCCCGGCCGCGCTGCGGATGACGCTCTCGCGGATCATCGTCGGCGAGGTCCGCTCCGGCGAGGTCGTCCCGATGCTGCGCGTCATGACCAACGGCGAGGGCGGCTCGATGTGCACCCTGCACGCACGCGGCCCGCACATGGTCGTGGACCGGATCGCGGAACTCTGCCTGGAGTACGGCTCGCACATGACCGACGCGCTCGCCTACCGGCTCACCGCCAACGCGGTCGACCTCATCGTGCACGTGGCGATGGTCGACGAGACGGCCGTCGGCGGCCGCCGGCACCGCTTCGTCTCGCACGTCCTGGAAGTCACCGGCCTCGGGGAGAGCGGCCGGCCCGCGCTGAACACCGTGTTCGGGCCGCGCCCCGACCTCGGCGAGCCGCGCGCCGTCCCGCACACCCCGCCGCAGTGCCTGGACGACCTGCGCCGGGCCGGCTTCGACGCCGCGCTGCTCGGCTCCCGGTACGGCAGTTGGGCCGCACCGCTGCAGCTCCGGATCGGCGGTGGCGCCCGATGATGCCGCTCTTCGTGCTCTGCGGCCTGGCCCTCACGGCCGGGCTGGTCGCCTTGGTGGTCTGGGCGCGCGGCAGCGAGCCGCCCGAGGAGGGGGCGGAGGAGCCGGAGGCGCTCAACCCGCTGGCCTCCCGGCTGCACGTGTTCTGGTACGGCGCGCCCGGCACCGCCTCGGCCCGGGTCGCCCGGCTGCGCCGCGTCCAACTGCCGCTCGCGCTGATCGGGGCGCCGCTCGGCTGGCTGTTCACCGGCATCCCGCTGAGCGTGCTGCTGGTGCCGCTGGCGGTGTTCGGCCTGCCCTGGCTGTTCGACGCCACCCGCTCGGACACCGACCGGATCGAGCGGCTGGAGGCGCTGTCCGAGTGGACCCAGCGGATCGCCGACGTGCTGCTGCTCGGCGTCGGCCTCAACCAGGCCATCGTCACCAGCCGGCGCACCGCGCCCGCCGCGATCGAGTCCGAGGTCGGCGAGCTGGCCGCCCGGCTGCAGGCCCGCTGGCGGCCGGAGGAGGCGCTGCGCGTGTTCGCCGACAGCATGGCCGACGCCACCGCCGACAAGGTGCTCGCCGCGCTGCTGCTGCGGGCCGGGGACAGCGGGCCGGGCCTGGCCCGGGCGCTGGCCGACATGGCTGACTCGGTGCGCGAGGAGGTCCGCCAGCGGCGCACCATCGAGGCCGACCGGGCCAAGCACCGCACCACCATCCGCTGGCTGGTCGGCATCATCCTGCTGGTCGTGGTGGTGGGCTCGTTCAACACCGAGTACACCCGCCCGTACGGCACGGTGCTCGGGCAGCTCGTGCTCGGCGTGGTCTGCGCGCTGTTCGTCGCCGTGATCGCCTGGATGCGGGCACTGGCCTCGTACCCGCCGGTGCCGCGGCTGCTGGAGGCGGACCGGCGCAGCCGGACCGGCCGGCGGACCCTGTGGCGCCGCGGCGGCGGGGACCCCGCGGACGGCGCGGGTGAGCCCGGCCCGGCCGACGGGGCCGAGGACGCGGTGCGACTGTTCGGGGAGGCGCGATGATCTCCCCGTGGTCCGTGCTGGCCGGTGCCGTGGCGGCCGGCGGCGTCGCCGTGCTGATCGCCGAACTCCGGCCCGCGCCGCCCGACCTGGGCCAGGCGCTGGACCGGCTGCACCGGACCCCGGCGGAGCGCCCGCTCGACCCGGACGAGCGGCCGCGCTGGTTCGACCGGCTCGGCGAGCGCTCCATCGGCCTGCGCGGGGTGCGCATCCCCGAGCGGGAACTCGCCCTGATCGGCCGCACCCCGGCCCGGTTCATGGTGCACAAGCTGCTGTTCGCCCTGCTCGGGCTGGTGCTGCCGCCGTACCTGGTGGTGGCGGCCCTGCTGATGGACATGAGCCTGCCGTTCGCGCTGCCGCTGGTGGTCGGACCGCTGCTGGCCGGGCTGCTCTGGTTCGTCCCGGACGCGATCGTGCGCGGCGAGGCCAAGGAGGCGCGGGTCGAGTACCTGCACGGCATCGCCGCCTACCTGGAACTGGTGGCGATGGAGCGGGCCGCCGACCTCGGCCCGGCCGAGGCGCTGCGCCGGGCCGCCGCGGTCGGGCGGGGCACGGTGTTCCGCCGGATCCGCGACGCGCTGGACCGGGCCGCCACCGACCGGCTGCCGCCGTGGGCCGGGCTGGACGCGCTGGCCGTGGAGCTGGGCCTCACCCCGCTCCAGGACCTGGCCGACATCATGCGGATCTCGGGCACCGACGGGGCGGCCGTCTACGACACGCTGCGGGCCCGGGCCAAGGGCCTGCGCGGCGAGCTGATGGCCGAGGACCTGGCCCGGGCCAACGCCGACAGCGAGCGGATGGTCGCGCCGGGCTCCGCCCTGACCATGCTGATGACCATCCTGATCATCTTCCCCGCGCTCTACAAGATGCTCAACTGAACCGCCACTGAACCGCCCCTTCGCGGAGGTCAGCGCCTCCGTCACCACACCTCACCCCTGGGAGCACCCGATGAACCATCAGCTGAAGTCGCTGGTCGGACGATTGGCGGGCACGATGCTGCTGCCGTTCCAGTTCGCCCTGATGCTGTTCCACTTCCGAATGGGCCGGGCCAAGGCCGCCCGCGCGCGTGGCGACAAGGGCGCCATCAGCATCGAACTCGCGCTCGCGGTCATCGCGCTGGTGTTCATCGCGGGCCTGGTGACGGTCGCCCTGGTCAACCTGAAGGACAACGTCGTCAAGAAGGTCGAGCAGGACCCGAACTACCCCCACGGGGGTGCGGCCACCTGATGACCCGCCGTCGTCGCCTCCGCCGTTCCGACCGGGGGTCGATGAGCCTGAGCCTGGCCATCGTCTTCCCGGTCGTCCTGCTCCTGGTGCTGGCCGTCGCCCAGACCGGGCTGTGGTGGTACCAGCGCCAACTCGCGCTCAGCGCTGCCCGCGAGGGCGTGGACGCGGGGCGGACGCAGGGGGACCGGAGCGACGAGCAGAAGAACGAGGCGGCGCGCCGGCAGGCGGAGGACTTCCTCGTCCTGCAGGGCAACCGGGACCACCGGGTCCTGACGGACGGCAGTTCGCCGGTGCTGATCCGGGTGACCGTCGAGGTGAAGGCGCCGGTGATCGTGCCGTTCATCACGCCGCCGACCGTCACCCAGTTCGCCGAGGCGCCGCGCGAGCGCTTCGTCCCGCCGGAGGTGGTGGAACCGTGAGCGCCCGGGTGCGGTGCCGGTCCGCGCGCCCGGCCGGGTGGGTGCGGCGGCTCGCCGTGCGCCTCCCCGGCCGGGCGGCGCGCGGCCGCGACGGCGGCAGCGCCGCGATCGAGGCGGCGATCGTCATGCCCGTCGTGGTCGCGCTGATCCTGGTCGCGGTCGCGGCGGGCCGGGTGCAGACCGCCGGCGGCACGGTGGAGGCGGCGGCCCGCTCCGCCGCCCGGACGGCGTCGATGGCGCGCAGCGTGGACGGGATGGACGACGCGGCGAAGAAGGCCGCCGAGGACGCCCTGCGGCAGCAGGGCGTGCACTGCCGGAGCAGCGACGTGGAGGTCGGGCACGGCGAACTGGTCAGCCACGGGGTGACCTTGGCGACGGTAGAGGTGACGGTGTGGTGCGAGGTCGGTCTGGGGGATCTGATCGGCGGGCCGGACGTGCCGCTGACGAAGACGCTCACCGGGCGGTTCGTCTCGGTGGTCGACCGGTATCGCGGACAGTGAGGCGTGGACGGGGCGGAGTTGTGTCAGGTCGTGGGCCGGGTGGTGACGGGGTTGTGAGGACGAGCGGGCCGGGCGGGGATTGGAGAGCCGTCGGGCGGGGGAGACGCATGCGGAGGGAGCCCGGGGGAGGGCGGACGGACCGGTGGGGAGGGAACGCCATGGCACGCGGACGCGCGGTGCGGCGGTTCCGCCGCGCCCGGCTCGGCGGGCCGTTCGGCGGGCGCTCCGACCGGGGCGCGGTGTCGATCTTCGTCGGCCTGTGCGCGGGCGGCCTGGTGCTGGTCATCGCGCTGGTCGTCGACGCCGGCGGCAAGCTTCGGCTCGCGGAGCGGGTCGACAGCTACGCCCAGGAGGCCGCCCGGGTGGGCGGTCAGCAGCTCGACGAGGCGGCCCTGTTGCAGGGCCAGGGGTACAAGGTGCAGCGGGCGTACGTCGAAGAGGCGGCCAACAGCTACCTCAGGCTGTACGGGCTGAGCGCCTACAGGGTGGAGTTCCTGGACGACGGCGCCACCGTCGTGATCACGGTGCGGGCCGAGTACCACCCCGTCCTGCTGGGCGACCTCGCGATACGGAAGGTTACGGGCAAGGGGCGCGCCACCCTCGTCCACGGAGTCAAGGAAGCGGAGACCGACTGATGGCCGCGCCACGCGTCAAGGACCAGACCCGTGCCGGGCGTCCGGCCCGGGGTGTGCCCACCGCCACCCCCGCGTCCGGCCGACGGCCGGCGCCGCAGCCGTCCCACCGGGCGGGCGGCGGCGGACGGGGCCGCGGCGGCCGGGGCGGCGGCGTGCTCGCCGCGCTCGCGGCCCTGATCACCCTGCTCGGCCTGCTCGTCGGCGTCCCCGCGCTGCTGCTGTACGGCACCAGGGCGGTGGCCGACATGGGCGCCCTCGCGCCCGACGGCCTCGGCGCGCTGCTGACCAGCCCCGACGACGGGCGGCTGTTCCTGTGGCTGCTGGTGGTGGTCGGCTGGGTCGGCTGGGCCTGCTTCGCGCTCTCCGTGCTGCTGGAGATCCCGGCGCAGCTGCGCGGCCGGGTGGCCCGGCGGATCCCCGCCTTCGGCTGGAGCCAGCGGGCCGCCGCCGGACTGGTGGGCGCGGTGATCGCGCTGCTGCCGGTGGCCGGCGGGGCCTTCGCCGCCACCGCCGAGCACCCGCAGGCGGCCACCGCCGCGACGGCCCAGGTCGCGGCCGGCGTGCAGCACGCGCTGCCGGCCGCGCAGGCCGCGCCGTCGCTGGCGCCCGCCGCCGAGCCGCAGGCCGGCTACACGGTGCGCGACAGCCGGCCCGCCGACAGCCTCTGGTCCATCGCCGAGCGCCAACTGGGCTCGGGAGAGCGCTGGGTGGAGATCGCCAAGCTGAACGACGGCCGGGCGATGGACGATTCGGGCACCCGCTTCGACGCGGACCGGCCGATCCAGCCCGGGTGGAACCTGCTGATGCCGGCCGACGCCAAGCCCGACGAGGCCAAGGCCCCCGCGCCCGCCCCGGCCCCGGCCCCGGCTCCGGATCCGGCCCCGGCCGGGACGCCGCAGACCGGTGCGTCCGGCGGTGCGGCCCAGGGCGGCGGCACCGTCACCGTCAAGGAGGGCGACAGCCTCTCGGCCATCGCCGAGCGGGCGCTCGGGGACGCCGAGGCCTGGCCCCGGCTGTTCGAGGCCAACAAGGGCGCCCAGGCGCCGGACGGCGAGCGGCTCACCGACCCGAACGTCGTCGCGCCGGGCATGGTGCTCACCCTGCCCGGAGCGGCCGCCCCGGCCCCCGCCCCCGACCAGGCCCCCGCGTCGGCCGCCGAGCCCGCGCCCGCCCCGACCCCGCCGCCGCCCGCGCCGGGCACCCAGGCGCCCTCGGCGCCCGCCGCCGAGACGCCCGCCGCCGGGCAGCCGCCCGCGGCGCAGACCCCGGCCCCCGGGCAGCCGTCCGCGCAGACCCCGGCGCCCGCCGGCCAGGCCGACGCCCAGGCGCCCGCCGCCCACGCCGAGCAGGCCCCGGAGGACGACTACACCGTGGCCCTCGCCGCCTCGACCGTCGGCGTGCTGCTCGCCGCGATCATGGTCGGCACCGTCGCCCGCAAGCGCGGCGGCCAGCTGCGCGCCCGCCGCCCCCGGCACCGCATCGCCCTGCCCGCCGCCCCCGCCGCCGCCTTCGAGGCCGAGCTGAAGGCCCGTCAGGACGACGCCGGCCTCGACCTGCTCGACCGGGCCCTGCGCAGCATGGCCCGCAACACGCTGCGCGGCGGCAAGCGGCTGCCCGCGATCGTCGCCGCCCGGATCACCCCCGGCCGCACGATCGAGCTCCACCTCTCCGGAGCCGCCGCCCCCGTCGCACCGTTCCGCGCCGCCCACGCGCCCAACATCTGGTGGTGCGCCGCCGACTCCGACGGCCTCCTCTCCCCGGCCCAGGCCCGCAAGACCGCCGCCCCCTACCCGGCGCTGGTCACCCTCGGCTCCTCCGCCGACGGCTCGGTGGTCCTCGCCGACCTGGAGACCGTCCGGCTGCTGCACCTCTCCGGCCACCCGGACGACGCCCGCGACGTGCTGCGCACCCTCGCCCTCGAACTCGCCCACAGCCCGCTCGCCGACCGCCTCCACCTGCACCTGGTCGACCTCGCCGAGGAGGTGCCGATCAGCGGCCCCGCCGCCGAGCGGATCCACCGCCACACCACCCTGGAGGCCGCGCTCGCCGCCCTCGGCCCGCGCACCGCCAAGGCCCGCGCGACGCTGGTGGCCGCCGAGTCCGCCAGCCCCCGGGACGCCCGCAGCCGCGGCCTGGCCGACGAGTCCTGGGTCCCCGAGATCGTGCTCTGCGCCCACCAGCCCGGCGGGGAGGTCCCGGCCGAGCTGGGCCGGCTGCTCGACGCCCGCCCCCGCACCTGCGTCGCCGTGGTCACCCGGGCGCCCGAGCGCGGCACCGGCCCGGTCGCCCGCTGGACGCTCCCGGCCACCGGCCAGGCCACCATCCCCGGCCTGCACCTCACCCTGGAGCTCCAGCGCCTGACCACCGGCCAGTACGAGCAGGTGACCGAGCTGCTCCGGACCGCCGACGACAGCACCCAGCACCCCGCCCCCGCCTGGACCCTGGACGGCGAGGAGCTGGAGCCGGCCGACCTGCCGGTGCCCGTCCCGGTGCTCGCGGGCGTCGGCGCGGCCGGCGGCCCGGGCGCGGACGGCCCGGCGGGCTTCTCGTTCGCCGCGCTGGACGCCGCCTTCGGGGGGCCGGACGACGCGGACGCGGACGTCGACGGCCGCCCGGGGGCGGCCGGGCCGCGCCTGCTCGCCCGGGTGATCGGCACCGGCGCCAGCCCGTTCGCCGGCACCGACCCGGCGTCGCCGCTCCCGGGCGCCGCCGGCCCGGCCGCGCTGCCCGCCCCGCGCCACCTCATCAACGGGCTCGGCCGCCAGGCCGGCGCCTCCGCCGTGCCGGCCGGCCCGGCCGCCGTGTTCCCGGTCGCGCCGGTGACGGTCGCGCCTGTGACCGGGGAGCCCGTGACGGGGGAGCCCGCGACGGAAGGTCCCGGCGGCTTCGACGGGGACGAGACGACGCAGAACCTCGGCCTGCCGGGTCCCGTCGCACCCGCCGAGCCCGTCCAGCCGGTGGCACCCGTGGCAGCTGTGGCCCCGGCCGTCCCGGCGGTCCCGGCCCCGGCGCCCGCGCTCGACGCCGCGCCCGCCCCGGTGGCCGTCCCGGCGCCCGCCCCGGTCCCGGAGCCCGAGCGGATCCCCGAGCCGGCGCCGACGCACGACCCGGCCCCGGCCCCGACCGCCGCCGACCCGCGCGTCCCCGCCCGCCCCGAGCCCGGCCCGGCCGCGTCCGCCCCGGTCGCCCGCACCACCCCCGGCCGCAGCGACAGCGACGACCTGCTCGCCATCCTCCGCTCCCCGGAGGCGCACGCCACCCGCACCACCCCCCGGATCCGCCTGCTCGGCCCGGTCGACGTCGCGGGCACCGGCGGCAGCGCCGAACCCGGCACCGTCGAGCGGCTCACCGAACTCGCCGCCTACCTGGCCCTGCGCCCCGGTGCCGACCACGCCGCCCTCGACCACGACCTGCACCCGGGCGCGGCCCACCTCGACCCGCACCCCACCGCCGCCGACGCCCGCAGCCCGCTGCCCGCCAAGCTCGCCGACCTGGCCGCCTGGCTGGGCACTGCCCCGGACGGCCGGCCGTTCCTGCCCACCGACGCGGCCGACGGCTACACCTTCGCGCCCGCCGTCACCTGCGACTGGGACGAGTTCCGCAGCCTCTACCGGCGCGGCATGCGCAGTACCAGCGCCACCGCCGACGCGGCCCTCGCCCACGCCCTCGCCCTGGTCCGCGGCGCCCCGTTCGCGGAGGCCCCGCCCGCCTCCTACGGCTGGGCCGAGGGCGAACGCCAGGACATGATCGCCGCGATCGTCGACACCGCCCACGAACTCGCCGCCCGCCGCCTCCAGTACGGCGACCACCGCAGCGCCGAGGCCGCCGTCTTCCGCGGCCTCGCCGTCGCCCCGGACGTCGAACTCCTGCACCGCGACCTGTTCTACGCCTACGCCTCCGCCGGCGCCCGCGACCAGCTCCTGCGCGCCGTCAACCGCCTCGACGCCCTCAGCCGCCGCACCGGCCGCGACCTGGACGCCGACACCGTGGCCCTCCTCCGCGACCTCCTGGCCGGCTCCTGACCCACCTCGGCCCGGAGCGGAAAGTCGGCCCACCCGACTTCCCCCTCCGGGCCGCCTTTCCCCTGTGGCCTCGGGCTGGAGTGGGAAGTCGGCCGGTTCGACTTCCTACTCCAGTCGGCCCGATGCTGAATCCTTTCTGCGGGTTCCCTGCCCGTTCTGGTGTGCTGGCTGTCGTGCGGTCCCGGGCGTGGGAAGTCGGTCCGGTCGACGTTCCCCTCCCGTTGGTCTCGGCGCCGCCCCGGCTCTCGTCAGGGCGGCGGCGCAATGGTCGGTGGGCTGGAGTGGGAAGTCGGCCGGTTCGACTTCCTGCTCCAGCCGGTCCGGTGGTGAATCGTGGTGTGCTGGCTGTCGTGCGGTCCCGGGCGTGGGAAGTCGGTCCGGTCGACTTTTCCCTCCGGTTGGTCTCGCCGCCGCCCCGGCTCTCGCCAGGGCGGCGGCGCTATGGTCGGTGGGCTGGAGTGGGAAGTCGGCTGGATCGACTTTCCACTCCGCCGACTCGGGGTGTGGGCCGTTTGCCCGGTCGGACTGTCCTCCGGGGTCGTGTTTCGGTGTGTCGGCCGGGGCGGGCCGGCGGTGGGTTTTCGGGGGGTCTCTGACTCGGCGTGGAGTGGGAAGTCGGTGCGGCCGACCTCCTGTGCGGCCGGCCCTTCGCGGACTGTCCGGCGGGGCGGGGGCCGTCGTCGGATCGCGCCGGGTGAGGTGGGCTCCCCGGGGGTGTGGCTGGGGGAGTGTCAACGCCGACCCGGCCTGGATCGGGTGTGGCGGGATCTCGTAGGGTGGCGCACACGGGTGTGGTGACAGCCACCACGCGGGGTAGAGGCAGCAGACGCCGCTGGGCGGCGGGGCGGGGCGGTGACCTGGAGATGGCGGAGACGAGGGCGGTCCCCGGAGGTCCCGAGCCCGTACCGGACGCGGGGCCCCGGGACGCCGTACCGCCGCCGTCCGCGCGAAACGCCTACGAGGAGCACCCGCCCGGGCCGGCCGCCCTGTACGAGCCCCCCGCCCCCGGACCGGTCCCCGGACCGCCCGCGCCGTCCACCGGATGGACCGTCACCGGCATGCCCGCCATGGGCGGCGCCCCCGGCACCCCCGTCGGCCCGGCCGTCCCTCCGCCGTTCACTGCCCCCGGCGCCACCCCCGCGCACGGCCTGCCCGGCATCGGCGGCCTGGGCAGCGGCCCGCGCGGCCGGATCCTGGTCGTCGAGGGCGGCTACGGCAGCTCCGGCCGCCGCACCTGGGGCCGCGGCGGGCCGGCGCAGGCGCCGGTGCTGTCCGCGATGCTCGCCGCCGTCTCCCCGCAGGTGCTGCTCGCCGCCGACGCCGTCGACGCCGTCCACCTGCCCGGCGCCAGCGACCCGCACACCGTCCTCGCCCACCTGCGCGCCGCCGCCCGCCACCCCGGGCCGCTGCTCGTCCACCTCGGCGGGCACCTGCTCGCCGACAAGCGCGGCGGCCAACTCCACCTCACCCTGCGGGACTCCAAGCCCGGCAGCATCCGCCAGGACGGCCTCGCCTGGCAGGCGATCGCCGGTGAGCTGCGGCACCGCCCGGCGGACTGGCAGACCCTGGTGATCGCCGACCTGAGCGCCGACCAGAACGCCTGGCCGCTGCTCCAGGGCGCCGTCCCGACGCTCGGCGACGACCTGCCGCTGTGGGCCGTGATCAGCCCCGACCCCGAGCAGATCGGCACGTTCACCCGTGCGCTGATCGAGGCCCTGCACGGCGGCCGCCCGGGCGCCGAGGCCGTCCTGGCCCCCGAGCAACTGCGCCATCAGGTGTACTCGGTGCTCCGCCCCGACGTGATCGTGCTCAGCACGCACGCGCCGGACCGACCGGTGTTCCGCAACACCGCCCGGCGCGGCGAGAGCCCCTTCCCGGACGCCGTCCCGTACGACGGGCCGAGCCCGGCGGCCGTGCTGCCCCGCCCGGCCGCCCAGGAGGAAGCCGCCTGGACGGAGGAGCGGCCGTGGGGCGGTCCGTCGCGCGACGCCGTCCCGCAGGACGTCGTGCCCCAGGACGCGGTGCCCCAGGACGCGGTGCCGCCGCTCCGACCGGCCGTCACCTTGGACAAGCCGGCCGCTGTCGTGGCCGCCCCGGTGTTCGAGCGGCCGCTGCCGGAGGCGCCGCTGCCCGAGGGGCCGGTGAACCTGCTCAAGCCCGGTGTGCCGCCCACGCCGCCGCTTCCGCCGCAGCCGGTCGACCTGGTGAAGTCCGGTGCCTGGCAGCCGCCGGCCCCCGAGCCCGAGCCCGCTCCCGCCCCCGAGCCCGAGCCCGCTCCCGCCGACGAGCCCGAGGCCGAGCCCGCCGCCGACGAGCCCGGGCCCGAGGCCGAGCCCGAGGCCGAGCCGGTGGCGACCGACGAGCTCGCCCCCGAGCCGGACCTCGCCGAGCCCCGCGCCGACTACCGCGAGGTGATCGGCCGGATCGTCCGCAGCGCCGACGCGGGCGATCACGCGGCCGCCACCGACCTGGCCTTCGCCCTCGAACTGGAGGCGATCGCCGAGCACGGCCCGGCCTCCGCCCCGGTGCTGCAGGTCCGCCAGGTCCGCGCCCACGTCTCCCGCCTCGCCGGGCGGCCGGCCGAGGCGGCCGACATCTACCGCGAGGTCGCCCTCTCCCTGCTGCGCAGCCACGGGGTGGAGCATCCGGAGACCCAGCACGCGGCGACCAACGCCGAGGCCTGCTGGCGGGCGATCCCGGACCGCGAGGAGGCGCTCCGGATCGCCCCGGAGATCATCGAACTGCGCGCCCACCTCCCGGGCCCCGACGGCCGCAAGCTCCGCGCCGCCGAACGCCACCTCGCCACCCTCGCCGGCCCCCGCCCAGACTCCGCCTGATCCGGGATGGGCATCCTGTCGGCGATCGCGAAAGCCTCGGCACAGTGGCAGGAGAACCGCCGCCACGCCAAGCGCTCCCTGCGGACCGGCGAGCCCTGGCCGCCGACGGACGTGGCGGAGTTCGTCGCGGCGGTCGAGGCGTCGGGCCTCTTCGAGTCGGTGGAAGTGGTACCGGTCGCGCCGCCGCGACAGGTCGACCTCCGTTTGGAAGCCTCGGCGGACCACTTCTTCATCGTCATGGTGGCGGACGGCAGCGACTCCTGCCGGATCATGTTCGACGACTACGTCTTCGACTGGGTGCCGACCTGCCTCGTGCTCGAATTCCTTCAGGCCGTCATCGCCGGTGAGGTCGAGGTGACCCTGTCGCCGTCGGGCGGTCATGTGCTGTTGGGCGTTCCGCTGGCCGGGGAGGGGACCTGGCGGGATTCCCGGGTCTTCCGGGGCGGGTTCGAGCCGTGGGAGGCCCGGGCGATGGCCCGGGGCCGGGCGCCGGAGCACTGACGGACCGGGAAAACCGGGCGACCGTGCACGGGCGGCCGCCTATGCTCACCGCCGTGGACGATGAGCTGTCGAAGATCCTGGCGATGCCGCTGACCAACCGGAACGCTCTGAAGCTGGAGAGGCTGGCGGGCCGTCGCCTCAAGCGCGGGGACGCGGCGTTCGTGGCGGACCTCGGCATCGGGCTGGCGCGGCACCATCGCTCGGCGGCGGAGTTCGACGGCCTCTTCGACCGGCTGGTGCGGCGGCTCGCGGTGACCCGGGGGGCCGGGAACGTCGGCCAGCTGCTGCGACTGCTCGCCGCGGGCGGGCCGGACGATCCTGAGTACGACCGCTACGTGGCCTCGGTGCTGGCGGCCTGCCGGCGACCCGAGGACCTGACCGTGGTGTTCGACGACGGCCCCGGGGGCGGGGCCGCCTCGGAGGAGCTGCGGGCCTGCCTGCTCCATGAACTGGTGCTCAGGGGCGTTCCGGTGGCGGACACCCCGGGCATCGCCGCGTGGGCGACCTCGCCGCACTGGCGCGACCACCCCTTGGGCGGCCTGCCGCTGGCGCCGATGGCGGCGGAGCGGGAGCCGGACCTGCCGTACTACGGGATCGACGGTGGCAGCTACGGGCTGCCGTACGGAGATCCGGAGGACCGTCACCCGGCGCCCCGGCAGGCCGGCGGGGTGCCGGCGGCGGTGGAGACGACGACCGCCGCGATCGCCGAGGCCCTCGCGGCGCCGGTGGCCAACTGGGTGGACGAGGGGGAGCCGTCGGAGGCCCGCGTCGAGGCACGGACCTTCGCGTTCGCGGAGCCCCTGGAGCCGGGCGCGGTGCCGCACGCCCTCGTGGCGCTGGGTCCGGACTGCCTGGCGGACCTGGGGGAGCTGCCGCGGCCGGGGGAGGAGACCGCGTTCGGCGTGGTCGCCGTCGAGCCCGCCGAGGTCTGGCGGGTGCTGTTCGCCGCGGCGTCCACCGGCGGCCCGTACGAGTCCGGCTGCTACGGCGCGTACGGCCGGCTCCACGCCTGGCGCGCGCTGGCCGCGCTCGCCGGGGCGCGGGCGGACGCGTCGCCGGGTGAGGTCGAGGAGCACGTCCGCGGCTGTGCCTGGTACCGGTTCGGTGCGGATACCGCGTGGTTCCACCGGGTGGTTTGGGACCTGGGCGTGCTGGCCGTCGGCCCGGACCGCCGTCGGTTGGCTCTCCTCGCCGCGACGGCCACCGACTGACGGGTCGACTGCGCGGGCGGATGCGGAGCGCGGTGGTGCACGCCCGGCGTGCGGTGGTGAGTGTGAGGTGCGGACGGAATCCGCACCCCGGTGTGCGCCGGGGGGCGGTCGGTTCTGTGCAGGGCGATGCTTGCAACGCAGAGTGCTTACGTTTCACGGGAGTTGGGAGTTCGAACGGCCGACCGAGGCCCGGTGGAGGGGCGGCTGGTGGTGACGCCTCGGCGGCTGGAGGGTGGGCGCGATGAGGACGGGTGGCTCGGAGGCGTCGAAAAGGATCTCGGACCTTGTGAGGAACGGCCCTTCTCCCGGCCTACGCTGACGCTGCATCCGTCGGGCACTGTACGCGCCCGGGCGTGTGCGGACAGTGCTGGGTGATGACGGTCGAGCGTGACCGGAGAACAGGGGAGGCCGAAATGGCTGAGGTTCGGGGCGGCGGCGAGAGCGGCGATGTGCGGCCGCAGTTGGACGAGGACCTGTCGGAGGTGTCGGACTTCCTGCGGGCGATCGGGCGGCAGATCAAGCTGCTGCGGGAGCGGGCGGGGCTGACGCAGAAGGAGTTCGCGAAGGAGGTCGGCTACACCGAGAGCCTGATCGGCGCGGTGGAGCAGGGGAAGCGGACCCCGCAGCGGGAGTTGCTGGTGGCGGCGGAGCGGGTTCTGGACGCGAGAGGGCTGCTGCTCGTCATCGCGGAGGACATCGAGCGGGCGAAGGCCAGGGCGCGCGTGCGGCACCCCGAGTGGTTCCGGAACTACGCCAGCCTGGAGGCTGCGGCCCTCGAACACCACGACTGGAGCTCCTACCTGGCGCCGGGACTGCTCCAGACGGAGGACTACGCCCGGGCGGTGTTCCGGATGCGGCAGCCGTTGCTGGCGGAGGAGATGGTCGAGATTCGGGTGGCAGCCAGGATGGCGCGACAGGAGATCCTTGCCCGGTGGCCCCGTGCGGTCTTCAGCTGGGTGATCGACGAGGGTGTTCTGCACCGGCGGCTCGGCGGGCCGGAGGTGCACAGGAAGCAGCTGGAGCGGTTCCTGGAGATCGGGGACACCCGTGGCATGACGCTTCAGATCATGCCGATGGACCGAGCCGAGAATGCGGGTATGGATGGTTCGTTCATCCTGATCACCCCGAAAGGGCGCCCGCAGACCGGCTACATGGAAGTTCAGACGAACGGTAGGCTCATCACGGATGCTGAGGAGGTCCGTCTCCTGAACGTGCGGTACGGCACCCTCAGGGCGCAGGCGCACTCTCCGCAGGATTCCCTGTCCTTGATCGAGAAGATGCTGGGAGAGCGATGAGCGGCGATCTGGTGTGGTTCAAGAGCAGCTACAGCGGTGGCGAGGGCGGCGCTTGCGTCGAGGTCGCGGAGGCGGCCGAGTCGGTGTTGGTGCGTGATTCCAAGGACAAGTCCGGCCCCCAGCTCGCCTTCTCTCCGGCGGCTTGGCAGTCCTTCGTCGAGTTCGCGCGGTCGGTCTGATGAGCGGCGATCCGGTGTGGTTCAAGAGCAGCTACAGCGGCAACGAGGGCGGCGACTGCGTCGAGGTCGCCGAGGCGGCCGAGTCGGTCCTGGTGCGTGATTCCAAGGACAAGTCCGGCCCCCAGCTCGCCTTCTCTCCGGCGGCTTGGCTCTCCTTCGTCGAGTTCGCGCGGTCGGTCTGATGAGCGGCGATCCGGTGTGGTTCAAGAGCAGCTACAGCAGCAACGAGGGCGGCGACTGCGTCGAGGTCGCCGAGGCGGCCGAGTCGGTCCTGGTGCGTGATTCCAAGGACGAGTCCGGCCCTCACCTCGTGTTCTCGCCGACCGCCTGGCGGTCCTTCGTCCAGTTCGCGCAGGCGATCTGACGGTAGTGCAGAAAGCGGCCGTCCTCCCACCGGGGGACGGCCGCTTTCTGCGGGGCCCTACCGTCCGGCGAGGGCGTGCACGAAGCGGGTGGCGTCGATGGTGCCGAGGCCGCTGGCGAGGTCGTAGCCCTTGGTGGCCTGGTAGCCGGTGACGCCGCCCCAGGAGTTGTCGCCGCTGGTCACGTCGACCAGGCCGCTCCACTTCTCGGGGAGCAGGTCGAGGCCGTAGAGGCGCCAGTTGAGCTGCCCGAGGCGGTGGCCGGCGAGCTGGTCGGCGAGGGCGACCACACCGGAGAGGATCGGCGCCGCCTCACTGGTGCCGCCGGTGAGGTGCCAGCCGGCCCGGGTGGGGTCGTAGGACTCGTAGGTCCAGGCGCCGCCGTCGACGGCCGCGCTCATGCTGATGTCCGGGGTGCCGCGGTGGTTGCCGGTGACCCGGGCGACGCCGGACTGGTACAGCGGCCGCTCGAACACGCCGGAGACCCCGCCGCCGCCCGCGCCGTACGCGTCGTGCCAGACCTTGTCGGGCGCGGTGCGCCTCCCGGCGTCGTCCAGGGTGAGCTGGGTGCCGCCGACGGAGGTGACCAGCGGGTCGGAGGAGGGCCAGGAGTTGACCCGGTAGGGGTAGAGGTCGGTGCCGTTCTCCTTGGCGTCGGTGGCGCCGTTGTCGCCGGAGGAGGCGAGTACGGTGACGTCGTGCGCGGCGGCCTCCTTGAAGGCGTAGCGCAGGTCGGTCAGCGAGCGGAAGTCGCCCTTGTCGAAGCCGGGGAAGGTGTTCTCGGTGGCGCCGAAGCTCTGCGAGATGACGTCGGCCCGGCCGGAGCGGATGAGGGCCTGCTCGGCGTCCATCATCTCGGGCAGCCCGGTGGTGCCCTCGGTCTCGGCGACCCCGGTCTCGACCAGGATGATGTGGGCGTCCGGCGCGATGGCGTGGGCGTACTCGACGTCGAGGGTGGCCTCGCCCGCCCAGCCGGTGTGGTCGGGGTTGGTGGGGTCGAACGGTGGGACGTCGCCCCACTTGACCACCTCGACCTGGGTGTTCGGCAGGCCCCACTGCTGGTCGAAGACCTCCAGGTCGTGCTGGATGGTGGGGGAGCCGAAGGAGTCGACGAGGACGATGGTGCGGCCCTTGCCGGTGACGCCCTCCTGGTAGAGGGGGTTCAGGTTGTAGGCCTCGCGGTACTGGAGCGGGGAGTAGCAGTGGATGCCGAGTTCGCTGACGCACTGCGAGGTGGTCAGCGGCGCCGTGCGGCCGGCGGCGTTCACATGGCCGGCCGAGGCGGGGCGGACGTGGACGCCGGCGGCGCCGCGGTGGGCGGCCGGGGCACCCGCCCCGGCGGCGTCGGCGGCGGCGGAGGTGGTGCCGGTGGAGCCGGTGGAGCCGGTGCCGACCGCGAGGGCGGTGGCCCCGACGGCGAGCAGGGCCAGGGCGCGGCGGAGGGGGTGCGGGCTGCCCATGGGACTCCTCGGGACGCTGGGCCCGACCGGGACCGGTCGGGGTGGTCCGGCCATCCCATCGAGAGCCGCATGATCATGCCATAGTCATTTCCTACCGTCGGCATGGTCGTCTTCGGCCACCGGAAAAGGTCAAGACCGTCCCAGGTGAAGGTAACCCAGCACCAGGGACGGTATGCTGACCCTCCGTCAGGAAACTCGGACGTGTCAGCGCGCCCCGCCGTTGACGTACAGCGTCTGGCCGCTGACGTACGCGGCGTCCTCGCTCGCCAGGAAGGCGACCACCGAGGCGATCTCCTCCGGCTGCCCGACCCGCCGCAGCGGGGTGCGGGCGGCCACCTCGGACTGGTGCTCCTCGGCCGTGGCGCCGACCCGGGCGGCCGTCGAGGCGGTCATCGCGGTGGCGATGTAGCCGGGCGCCACCGCGTTGACGTTGATGTTGAACGGGCCGAGCTCGATGGCGAGCGTCGCCGTCAGGCCCTGGATCCCGGCCTTGGCGGCGGCGTAGTTCGCCTGGCCGCGGCTGCCGAGCGCCGAGCGGGAGCTGAGCGAGACGATCTTGCCCCACTTCTGCGCCACCATGTACTTCTGCGCCACGTGGCTGCAGTTGTAGGCGCTGGTCAGGTTGACCGTCAGCACCGCGTCCCAGTCGGCCTTGGGCATCTTGAAGAACAGGTTGTCCCGGGTGATCCCGGCGTTGTTGACCAGGATGTGCAGGCCGCCGAAGTCCTCGGCGATCCGTGCGAACACCTCCTCCACGGCGTCGTAGTCGGCCACGTCGCAGCCGTACGCCCGGGCCGTGCCGCCCTTGGCGGTGATGTCCCCGGCCGTTCCGGCGGCCCGCTCGGCCGAGAGGTCGACCACGGCCACCGCCGCGCCCTCCTCGGCCAGCCGGCGCGCGGTCGCCGCGCCGATGCCCTGCGCGCCGCCGGTGACGACGGCGACCTTGCCTGCGAAACGCGTCATGCTGCTGCTCCTCGGGAGGTGGGGGTCCGGCTGACAGCTGACAGAATCTGTCATCTGAAATCTGTTATCTGAAATCTGTCAGCTGTCATCTGATATCTGTCAGTTGTCAGTTGTCAGCCGTCAGGCGGACTCCACCAGCACCGCCGTGCCCTGGCCGACGCCCACGCACATGGTGGCCAGGCCCCGGCGCCCGCCGGTACGGCGCATCCGGTGCAGCAGGGTGGTGAGGATCCGGGCGCCGGAGCCGCCGAGCGGGTGGCCGAGCGCGATCGCGCCGCCGGTCGGGTTGACCAGCTCCGGGTCGATCCCCAGCAGGTCGACGGAGGCCAGCACCTGGGCGGCGAAGGCCTCGTTCAGCTCGGCCTCCTCGACATCCTCCAGCGACCAGCCGGCCCGGGCGAGCGCCTTGCGGGTGGCCGGCACCGGCCCGATGCCCATCACGTCCGGGTGCACGCCCGCCGAGGCGCCGGCCACGTACCGGCCGAGCGGCTCCAGGCCGAACTCGCCCAGCGCCTCCTCGCTGACCAGGACGAGCCCGGCCGCGCCGTCGTTCATCGGCGAGGCGTTGCCCGCCGTCACCGTGCCGCCGGGGCGGAAGGCCGGCTTGAGCCGGGCCAGCTTCTCCAGGCTGGTGTCCTCGCGGATCGACTCGTCCTCGCCGACGCTCACCCCGTCGGCCCGCTCGACCGGGATCAGCTCGGCGTCGAAGCGGCCGTCCTTGCGGGCGGCGGCGGCCCGCTGGTGGCTGCGCAGCGCGAAGGCGTCCTGGCGCTCCCGGGTGATGCCGTGGCGGGCGGCCACCTCCTCGGCGGTCTCGCCCATGGAGAGCACACCGTGCAGCTCGGCCATCCGGGGGTGGGTGAGCCGCCAGCCGAGCCGGGTGTCGTAGGTCTCGATCCGGTGCGGCAGCGCCTCGTCGGGGCGGGGGAGGACGAAGGGGGCGCGGGTCATCGACTCGCAGCCGCCGGCCAGCACGACGTCCGCCTCGCCGGAGCCGATCGCCCGGGCGGCCATGGTGACCGCCTCCAGGCCGGAGGCGCAGAGCCGGTTGACGGTGGCGCCGGGGACGCTGTCGGGCAGTCCGGCGAGCAGGACGGCCATCCGGGCGGCGTTGCGGTTGTCCTCGCCGGCCTGGTTGGCGGCGCCCCAGTAGACGTCGTCGATCCGGGCCGGGTCGAGGGCGGGCAGGTCGGCGAGCAGGGCGCGCAGCACGGTGGCCGAGAGGTCGTCGGGGCGGACCGTGGCGAGCGCTCCGCGCAGTCGGCCGATGGGTGTGCGGCGGGCTGCGGCGAAGTAGACAGGACGCACGACGTCGGGCTCCTTGTCGGGAAGGGGGACGGTGGATCAGAAGGCGCTGACGCCGGTGAGCGCGCGCCCGATGAGCAGTTGGTGGATCTGGCTGGTGCCCTCGTAGAGGGTCATCACCCGCGCGTCGCGCAGGTACTTGCCGACGGGGTACTCGTCGATCAAGCCGTAGCCGCCGAACACCTGGAGGGCGTTGTTGGCGGCCCGCACCGCCGCCTCGCTCGCGAACAGCTTGGCGACGGAGGACTCGGTGGCGAACGGCAGGCCGCGCTCGATGTGGTCGGCGACCTTCCAGGTGAGCAGCCGGGCGGCCTCGACGTCCACGGCGATCCCGGCGAGCAGCTGCTGCACCAGCTGGTGCGAGGCGATCGGCGCGCCGAACTGCTCGCGCTCGCCGGCGTACCGGACGGCGGCGTCCAGGCAGGCCCGGGCGATGCCGACGCAGCCGGCGGCGACCGACATCCGGCCCTTGGCGAGCGCCGCCATGGCGACGGTGAAGCCCTTGCCGACCTCGCCGAGCCGGGCCCCGTCGGGGACCCGGACGCCGTCGAGGGCGAGTTCGGCGGTGGCCTGGCCGCGCAGGCCGAGCTTGCCGCGGATCTCGGTGCGGGTGAAGCCGGGCAGGTCGGTGGGGACCAGGAAGGCGGTGATGCCCCGGTGGCCGGGCTCGCCGGTGCGGGCGAAGACCAGCGCGACCTCGGCCCAGGTGCCGTTGGTGATGAAGGTCTTGCCGCCGCTGAGCAGCCAGTGTCCGCCGTCGCGCACGGCCCGGGTGGTGAGGTTGGCGGCGTCGGAGCCGGTGCCGGGCTCGGTGAGGGCGAAGCAGCCGAGCGCCTCGCCGGAGGTGAGCCGGGGCAGCCAGTGCCACTTCTGCTCCTCGGTGCCGAAGGCGTTGACGGATTTGGCGACCAGGCCGAGCGAGACCGAGACGATGCCGCGCACGGCGGAGTCGCCCCGGCCCAGTTCCTCCAGGACCAGGCAGTAGGCGAGGTGGTCGCCGCCGCTGCCGCCGTACTGCTCGGGGATGGTCAGGCCGAGGAAGCCGACCTCGCCCAGCCTGCGGACGATCGCGGGATCGACCGCCTCGGCGCGGTCCCAGGCGGCGGCGTGCGGCACGATCTCGCGGTCGGTGAAGGAGGCCGCGAGGGCGCGGACGGCGGCCTGTTCCTCGGAGAGTTCCAGATCCATGGGCGGCCCGTCCGATTAAACTAGCGCTGCAAGTTTTACGGCTGGACTGTAGCCCCGGACGGGCCCCGCTGGGAAGGGGACCTGTCAGAATCGGCCCCGCCCCACGCCGAACCCACCCGACCGGACGCACCCCCGGAGGAGCCGCGCCGATGCCCCGCCCGCGCACCCCCCTGCTCAACCGCGAGCGCATCGTCACCGCCGCGCTGCGGCTGGTCGACGAGGAGGGGCTGGCCGCGCTCTCCACCCGCCGGCTGGCCGGCGAGCTCTCGGTGAGCGGACCCTCCCTCTACAACCACTTCGCCACCAAGGACGAACTGCTGGACGCGGTGGTGGACGGCGTGATGGGCGAGGTCGACCTGTCGATGTTCGCCGCCGGCGCGCCGTGGCCGCGGGCGCTGCGGGACTGGGCCCGCTCCTACCGCGCCGCGCTCGCCGCCCACCCCCACATCGTCCCGGTGCTCGCCCAGGGCCCCGGGCGCCGGCCGAACGCGCTGCGGCTGGCCGACGCCGTCTTCGGCCACCTGGTCGAGGCCGGCTGGCCGCGCGGGCAGGCGACCAGGATCGGCGCGCTGATGCGGTACTTCGTCACCGGCTCGGCGCTGGCCTCGTTCGCGGCCGGCTTCCCCGAGGACGCCGGGGTCTACGACGCGGCCGACTACCCGCACCTCGGCGAGGCGCACCGGCTGGCCGAGCACCGCGCGGCCGTCGACGAGGGCGCCTTCGAGACGGGGCTGGAGGCGCTCCTCGACGGGCTGGTGCTGCGCTTCGAACGGCTGGAGCGGCCGGAGCGGCCGGAGCAGCAGGAGCGGCAGGGTCACCAGGGCTCCCGGGCCACGAACGCCGGGCGCAGCGCGGGGTCCACCGGGTCGTAGTACCGGTGGTAGACGGGGGTCAGCCCGCCGGAGACCGGCGGCACGATCCAGCTCCAGTCGGCAGGCGTCGGCCGGCCGGCCCGCTCCTCCCGCGCCACGTGCCGCAGGAACCGCTCGGACTCGGTGTGGTGGTCGGACATGGTCACCCCGGCCTCCTCGAAGGAGTGCAGCACCGCGACGTTCAGCTCCACCAGCGCGCGGTCCCGCCAGAGCGTGCGGTCGTTGGAGGTGTCCAGGCCGAGCCGCTCGGCGACGGTGGCCAGCATGTCGTAGCGGTCGGCGTCGGCCAGGTTGCGGGCGCCGATCTCGGTGCCCATGTACCAGCCGTTGAACGGCGCGGCGGGGTAGCGCACGCCGCCGATCTCCAGCGTCTGGTCACTGATCGCCGGCACCGCGTACCAGCGCAGGCCCAGCTCGGCGAACCACGGGTGCCCGGGGTGGGAGAGCCGGACCTCCAGCGTGGTGTCCTCGGGCAGCCCGTACCAGGCGGGCCGCTCGCCGGGCCGCTCCTGGACGAGCAGCGGCAGCACCTCGAACCGTTCCGCGCCGCCCTTCCAGCCGAGGTCCCGGGCCCGGGCGGCGAGCTGCCCGCCGGCCGGGTCGCCGATCCACCGGCCGTCCGGCCCGGGGTGGCCGGCGTAGCGGACGAGCTGCTGGTTGAGGAGCCGGGCGGCGGGGCGGCCGGGCCGGTCGGGGGCGAACACCGAGACCACCGGGCGGATCCGGCCGCCGTTGGTGGCGGTGCGCAGGTGGGCGAAGCACTCGGCGGCGATGTCGTCGGCCGAGGAGAGGTGGCGCAGGTCGCGCACCACCAGGCTGCGCCAGTAGAGCCGGCCGATGCAGCGGGCGGCGTTGCGCCAGGCGAGCCTGGCGCCGTAGGCGAGTTCGTCGGGGGTGTGCTCGTAGGTCCCGGTGCGGTCGATCTCGTCGAGGACGGCGCGTATCCGCTCGTCCGGGGCGCCGGCGGCGGGCTGCTCGGCGTGGAACTGCCGGACGAAGTCGGCGGCCTGCCGGGGGTCGGTGAACGAGCGGTCGGTGGACGGCCGGTCGGGGGCGGGCTCCGGGGGCTCCTCCGGGACCAGGTGGCCGTGGACGTGGGCGTGCGAGTAGGGGCAGGCGCCGCCGGGGGCGGCGGCGGGTCGGCGTGTGCCGCGTTCGGTGCCACGTTCGGTGCCGCGTTCGGTGTCGCGCGCACTGCCGCGGTTGCTGCTGCGGGTGCGAAGCCGGTCGAAGATCAAGGACATCCCTCCTGCCGGACAGGGATACCGCAGGTGTGCGCGGGACCGCAGGGAGTGAACGATTCGGCCCCCGCCCCCGGCGTCTTCGCGCTAGGGTGCGGGGGCCGGGGCCGGGGGCCGCAGGCGGCGGCTATCCCATGTCCTCCAGGCGGACGCCCTTGGTCTCCTTGAGGAAGCGCGCCACGAAGACGACGGACAGCGCCGCGAACACCGCGTACGCGAGGTAGGTGGCCGAGAGGTTCCAGCGGGACAGGGCCGGGAACGAGACGGTGACCGCCCAGTTGGCGATCCACTGCGCGGAGGCGGCCAGCGAGAGCGCGGCGGCGCGGATCCGGTGGGGGAACATCTCGCCGAGCATCACCCAGACCACCACGCCCCAGGAGAGCGCGAAGAACAGCACGAAGGCGTTGGCGGAGACCAGCGCCACGGTGCCCTGGAGGTCGGGCAGGGTGACGTCGTCGCCGCTGCCGGTGGCGGAGGAGAACGCCCAGGCACAGGCGCCCAGCGCGACGGCCATGCCGGACGAGCCGATGAGCGCGAGGGGCTTGCGGCCGATCCGGTCGACCAGCAGGATCGCGATCACGGTGCCGAGGATGTTGATGACCGAGCCGATGAAGCCGATCAGCAGCGAGTTGGACTGGTCGATGCCCACCGACTGCCAGAGGATCGACGAGTAGTAGAAGATCACGTTGATGCCGACCAGCTGTTGGAACACCGACAGGCCGATGCCGGCCCAGACGATCGGCAGCAGGCCGAAGCGGCCGCCGAGCAGGTCGCGCAGGCGCGGGCGGTGGTCGGAGGCGATCAGGCCCCGGATCTCGGCGATCCGGGAGTCGGCGTCGACACCCCGGCCCTCGACGTCGGCGAGGACGGCGCGGGCCTCGTCCAGGCGGCCGGCCGAGATGAGGAAGCGCGGCGACTCGGGGATGGTCGAGGCGAGCACGAAGTAGACGGCGGCCGGGACCACGCAGATGCCGAGCATCCACTGCCAGGCCTCCAGGCCGAGCAGGTGGCCGCGGGTCTCGCCGCCGGCGGCGTTCGTCAGCAGCCAGTTCACCAGCTGCGAGATCGCGATGCCGAGCACGATGGCCGCCTGCTGGAAGGAGGCCAGCCGGCCGCGGTACTGGGCCGGGGCGACCTCGGCGATGTAGGTCGGGGCGATCACCGAGGCGATGCCGATGGCCGCTCCGCCGAGGATCCGCCACAGGGCGAGGTCCCAGGCGGAGAACGGCAGCATCGAGCCGATCGCGCTCACCGCGAAGAGCAGTGCGCCGGCCTTCATGACGGTGGTCCGGCCGTAGCGGTCGGCGAACCGGCCGGCCAGGGCGGCGCCCGCCGCCGAGCCCAGCAGCGCGGAGGAGACGATCAGACCGGTCACGCCGTCGCCGACACCGAACTTCTCCTGGATTCCGGAGACCGCGCCGTTGATGACGGAGCTGTCGTAGCCGAACAGGAAGCCGCCGAGGGCCGCGGCGGCGGTGATGAAGACGACGAAGCCGAGCCGGCCGGACGGGGCCGGCCCGGTCTGCGCCTCCGCGGGCCCCGAGGGCCCCGCGGACTGCTGGGTGACGCTCACGATCTTGACTCCTGGTACTCAACGCTGAGTGCGGTAGCCGCGATCGTAACTCCTCAATATTCAAGTGTTGTACACGGGATGGCGACCAAGCCCCGCAAGCCATTAGTAAGGTGAACGATCAAATAGCGGTTCCGACCGGCTGGGCCAGCGAGAGCCCGAAGCGCCCCTGCTCGTCCGTCCACCAGGCGGCCAGTCGCAGGCCGGCCGCCGACAGCTCCTCGGCGACCCGCTCCCGGCGGAACTTCGCCGACACCTCGGTGCGCAGTTCCTCGCCCTCGGCGAAGTGCACCGGCAGGTCCAGCTCCGGGATCTTGACGGTCTGCGAGGCGAGCGAGCGCAGCCGCATCTCGATCCACTCCCGCTCGGGGTCCCAGAGCGCGACGTGCGCGAACGCCTCGGGCTCGAAGTCGGCGCCCAGCTCGCGGTTCAGCACGTTGAGCACGTTCCGGTTGAACTCCGCGGTCACCCCGGCCGCGTCGTCGTAGGCGGCGACCAGCACCGCCGGGTCCTTGACCAGGTCGGTGCCGAGCAGCAGGAAGTCGCCCGGGTCGAGCGCGGCGCGCAGCCCGCGCAGGAAGGCGGCCCGCTCGGGCGGCAGCAGGTTGCCGAGGGTGCCGCCGAGGAAGGCGACCAGGCGCGGGCCGCCGGCCGGCGGCAGGCCGAGCCGGTCGGTGAAGTCGGCCAGCACGCCGTGCACCGCGAGGCCCGGGTACTCGGCGGAGAGCGCCCGGCCGGCCGCGGTCAGCGCGCTCTCGCTGACGTCGACGGGGACGTACGCCTCCAGCGTGCCGAGGCCGCGCAGCGCGTCCAGCAGCAGCCGGGTCTTCTCGGAGGAGCCGGAGCCCAGCTCCACCAGGGTGCGGGCCCGGGTGGCGGCGGCGATCTCGCCGGCCCGGGCGGTGAGGATCGCGCGCTCGGCCCGGGTCGGGTAGTACTCCGGCAGCCGGGTGATCTCCTCGAACAGCTCGCTGCCCCGCGCGTCGTAGAACCACTTGGGCGGCAGCGTCTTCGGCTCGGAGGTCAGCCCGGTCCGGACGTCGTGCCGCAGTGCGGTGCTGAAGTGGTCGGCGGGCAGCAGCCGGGTGAGATCAAAGGTGCTCATGACAGGTGGATCCTCTGTTCAGGAAGTGAAGTGATGTGAACCGCGATTCGATGGCGGTCCCGCCGCGGGAGGCCGCGGCGGGACCGTCGCGGTCAGAGCGGTTTGACGGTCAGCCCGTCCGGGCCGGCCAGCAGCAGCGACCGGTCCGGCACGGCCGTCCAGCCCGGATGGTCGTCGGAGGGCTCGGAGGCGACCAGCACGCCGAGCCCGGGCACCGTCCGGTGGTGCAGGGTGTCGCCCCAGGCGGTGGCGGCGATCTCCCGGCCGTCGGTGAGCAGCAGGTTGATCCGCCCGGTGGTGTGGGCGGCGGCCTCCGCGACGGTGTCGGCCAGCGCCTCGCCGAGCCCGGCGCCCGCGCGCAGCCGGTGCAGCGCGAGCGCCCACAGCAGCGCCGAGTCGGTGCGCGCCACCAGGCCGAGCAACTCCTGCGGCGGCAGCAGCGCGGCGAGCGCGCCGCTCCGCTCCGGCCAGCCGGCCAGCGCCCCGTTGTGGCTGAACAGCCAGCGGCCGGCGGCGAACGGTGCGGCCGCCTCCTCGCCCGCCGCACAGCCCTCGGTGGCCGAGCGGACCGCCGCCAGCAGCGCCCGGGTGCGCAGGACCCGGGCGAGGTCGGCGAACGAGGCGTCGGCCCAGATCGGCCCGGCCCGGCGGTAGCGGGCCGGCACCTCGTCGCCGTCCGCGTACCAGCCGAGGCCGAAGCCGTCCGCGTTGACGGTGCCGTACTGCTGCAGGCGCGGCGCCCAGGACTGCCGGTAGAGCCCGGACGGCGGCTTCACCAGCAGGGTCCGGGGCGCGACCGGCTCGCCCAGGTAGGCGAGGTGGCGGCACATCAGTCGGCCTCCGCGCCCGCGCGGGGCCGCCCGCCGTCGCCGGGGTCGACGTCGGCGGCGGTGCGGAACCCGGCGAAGATCTGCCGGCGCACCGGGTAGTCCCAGTTGCGGAAGGTGCCCCGGCAGGCGACCGGCGCCACCGCGAAGCAGCCGCCGCGCAGCACCTTGTACTCCGGGCCGAAGAACACCTCGGAGTACTCCCGGTAGGGCCAGGCCCGGAAGCCCGGGTAGGGGTGGAGGTCGCTGGCCGTCCACTCCCAGACGTCGCCCATCAACTGCCGTGCCCCGTAGGGGGAGCGGCCCTCGGGGTAGCTGCCGGCCGGGGCCGGGCGCAGGTGCCGCTGGCCGAGGTTGGCGTGCTGGGGGCCGGGCGCGTCGTCGCCCCACGGGTAGCGCCGCGAGCGGCCGGTCACGGGGTCGTGCCGGGCGGCCTTCTCCCACTCGGCCTCGGTCGGCAGCCGGCGTCCGGCCCAGCGGGCGTAGGCGTCGGCCTCGTACCAGCTGACGTGCAGCACCGGCTCGGTCGGCGGCACGGGCTCCAGCACGCCGAAGCGGCGGCGCAGCCACGCGCCGTCCGCGCGCTGCCAGAACAGCGGTGCGCTCAGCCCGGCGCCCTGCCGGTGCGCCCAGCCCTCGGGCGTCCACCAGCGCGGCTCGTCGTAGCCGCCGTCCTCGATGAAGCGCAGGTAGGCGGCGTTGGTGACCGGGGTGGTGTCCAGCCGGTAGGCGGGCAGGTCGACGCGGTGGGCCGGGCGCTCGTTGTCCAGCGCCCACGGCTCGGTGTCGGTGCCCATGGTGAACGGGCCGGCCGGGACGAGTACCTCGGCGGGCAGCGCGGCGGCGTCCGCCGGGGCGGGCGGCGGCGGAGGAGCGGTCAGCGCGGGCTCGCCCCTGCGGAGCTGGTGGGTGATCAGCATCGTCTCGTCGTGCTGCTGCTCGTGCTGGGCGATCATGCCGAAGGCGAATCCGGCGGCCAGCAGCGGCGCGCCCTCCAGGGGGCTGGCGGCGAGCAGGTCGAGCACCCGGCCGCGGACCTCGCCCGCGTACGCCCGGGCCTCGGCGGGCGGCAGCAGCGGCAGGCTGGGCCGCTCGGCGCGCGGGTGCTGGAAGGCGTCGTAGAGCGGGTCGATCTCCGGGTGCATCGGGTCCCGGCCGCCGACGTTGCGCAGCAGCCAGAGTTCCTCCTGGTTGCCGATGTGCGCGAGGTCCCAGACCAGCGGGGACATCAGCGGGGAGTGCTGGGCGGTGAGGTCGTGGTCCTCGACGCAGTCGGTGAGCGCGGCGGTGCGGGCGCGGGCGGCCAGCAGCTCGACGGCGATGGTCTCGCGCAGCGCCTCCGGCGCGAGGGCGTCCAGCGCGGGAGCGGCGGGCGGGGGAGCGGCCGGTGCGAGGGCGTCCGGCGCGGGAGTGCCCCCGTGCTCGTGGGCGGTCCCGGTCTCGCGGGCGTCGTCGATCATGGTGCGGCCTCCTCCGGGGGAGTGCGTCGGGTGCCGGCGCGCAGGGCGTCCAGCTGGTCGTCGGCCGGGCAGCGGCCGCGCGCGGGGTAGCGGTCGGCGAAGGCGGCGACGGTGGCGCGCAGCTGCTCGGCGCCGGGCAGGCGGCCGAGCGCGGCGTCGGCGGCGGCGAAGCAGGCGAGGGTGGTGCGGCGCAGCACGGGGTCGGCCGTGGCGAGGGCGGCGGCCCGGCACCAGAGGTCGCTGCGCGGCGCGCGGGGGCCGTCCGGGGTGCGCGGCTCCAGCGGCTCCAGCGGTTCCAGGGCGGTGAGCGCGGCATCCGCGGCGATCGGGTCGTCCAGCAGCGCGGTGACCAGGGCGGTCGGCACGATCCAGCCGTCGCCCGGCTGGGCGTCGATCATCCGCAGTTCCAGGTGGCCGCGCGGGCGCACCGGCGGGAAGAGCGTGGTGCGGTGGTAGTCCAGGTCGGCCAGCGTGGGCGGGTGCTCGCCGCCGCCGTGCAGCCAGTCGCGGAAGGTCAGCCCGGTGGGGGCGGTCCACGGCCGGCCGTCGTGGCGCACGCAGAGCACCTCGGCGTCCAGCACGTACCCGGCCCAGGCCTGGCGCGGGTCGCCGTGGTCGGGCGCGGGGGCGAGGGTGCGGGTGGGGTCCATCCGGGACCAGACGGTCTGCCGGGTGGACCGGTGCCCGGTGGGGCGCCCGTCCAGCAGCGGCGAGTTGGCGAAGGCGGCGACCAGTACCGGGCCGAGCCGGTGGGCGAGCCGCCAGCGGCGCTCGAAGGCGTGCGGGCCGTCCTCGTCCCCGGCGTCCAGGCAGACCTGGAGGGAGGCGGTGCCGGTCATCATGATCCTGCCCCAGGGGCCCGCGGCGTCGAAGTGGCGCTCCATCGCGAGGTAGCGCGGATGGTCCAGCACCATCGTGCGGGGGCGGGCCAGCGGGTCGGTGCCGGTGCCGGTGAGGCGCAGGCCCTGGGCGGCGAAGGCGGCCCGGAGGGCTCCGAGGTCGCGTCGGGTTCCGGTGACGCAGCCGGTGAGGCTGTCGGCGGGCGGGGAGCTGAGCTCGACCTGGCCGCCGGGTTCGAGGGTGAGGCGGGAGCCGGAGGGGAGCGAGGTCCCGTCGGGGCCGCCGAGCGGTAGTGCGTCCAGCGCTGCGTGCAGCCGTTCCGGGGGGACCGGTCGGTCGGGACATCGCTCGTCGTGGACGAACGACTCGATCTCGACGCCGACCAGCCGGGGCGGTCCGATCTTGAAGCAGACGCCCGACATGTGCCTGCGGGCGGCCGATTCGGTGAGCGGGGTCACCGCGTTCGCGCGCGGTTCCGTGCTCTGCCGGTCGGCCGGGTTGGGCGGTCGAAGGGGTATCACCGGACTCTCACCATCCTCGGGACACGGGTGCGGCCCGGACTACCCTGCCCAGTCTGCCCCGGACCATGCGGGGGCGCCGCGCAAACATCCGGTGAAGGCGGATCGCCGCAGGCAGCGGCGGTGCGAACGGGTGAACAGCGGGTGAACCCGGGGTCGGCGGCGGGCGGAGCGGGGCGCCGGGCGCACGGGGGCGCGCGGGGCGGACGGATCAGCCGCCCGGCGCGGGGCGGGGGGCCAGGTGCGCCGCCAGGCCGCGCCGGCCGCGCCGCATCATCACCGCGTGGTTGGCCCGGAACAGCGGCCGGGCGGGCAGCGCGAGGCGGCGCAGCAGCGGCTTGGCCGGGCGGGTGTCCTCCTCGAACAGCGCCCGGGTGCCGCCGGCGCCGTCCCCGGTGACCGTCCAGCGGGACCAGCCGGTGAGGTCCCCGTGCAGGGCCGCCTCCAGCACCCCGGCGGCGGGGTCCTGCCGGACGGCGGTGAGCCCGATGACCAGCCGGTAGGGCAGCAGCGCGCGCACCAGCACCTCGCCGCGGTCCGGCCCGGTCTGCCGGACGGCGCGGATCTCCGGCCACCAGCGCGGGTAGCCGGCGACGTCGGCGAGCGCCGCGTACACCGCCGCCGGAGGCGCGGCGAGGTGCCACACCCCGCGGAACCGGTAGTGGTTGGGGTCCACGGGGGCACTGTAGTTCGCCGTCGGCGGGTTCCGGTCCCGGTGCGGGCGGGCGCCGCCCTGCCGAGTCCCTGCGGCGCCCCCCGAAAGGAGTGGGTCACTCCGCTTGCACGCGTTCGGCGTGCAGAGGAGGATCTTTTGTGCTTGTAGTCTCATCAGTCACAGCTGCCACATCGGCGGCAGGTTCACCGGAACCGGAGCGAAGGAGTCCCGAGGATGCGGCGACCGAACTGGGTACCGGAGGGCACGGACCTGGACAAACCGAACGCCGCGCGGGTCTACGACTACTACCTCGGGGGATCGCACAACTTCGAGGTCGACCGGGAGATGGCCCGCAAGGCCATCGAGCTCTGGCCGGAACTGCCGCAGATCATGCGCTCCAACCGCGCCTTCCTGCGCCGCGCCGTCCAGTTCGCCGCCGAGCGCGGCATCGGCCGCTTCCTGGACATCGGCTCCGGCATCCCCAGCTTCGGCGCCGTCCACGAGATCGCCCGCGCCATCCGCCCCGAGGCGCAGGTCGTCTACGTGGACCGCGACCCGGTCGCCGTCGCGCACAGCCGCCTGCTGCTGGAGGACGACCCGGGCAGCTCCGTCGTCCAGGCGGACGTGCGGGACGTCGAGGACCTCATGTCCCGCCCCGAGGTGACCGCGCTGCTCGCCGCCGGCGAGCCGGTGGCCGTCCTGCTGGTCGCCGTCATGCACTTCGTCCAGGACGCCGAGGACCCGTGGAAGCTGATCGCGGTGATCCGCGACGCCCTCCCGCCGGGCAGCGCCCTCGTCCTCTCGCACGCCTCCCTGGAGGGCCGCCCCGACCAGGCCGAGGACCACCAGCGGCTGTACCGCAGGACGCCCACCCCGCTGACCATGCGCACCCACGAGCAGATCACCGCGATGTTCGAGGGCTTCGAGCTGGTCGAGCCCGGCGTCGTCTACCTGCCGCAGTGGCGCCCGGACCAGCCCGAGGCGGTCGGCGAGCACCCCGAGCGGATGACCGGGGTGGCGGGCGTGGGGCTCCGTCCGTGACCCGAGCACCGGAATCGGGCAGCGGCGCCGAACGGTTCCACGAGGACTGGGCGCGGCTGCTCTCCGGTGACCACGGCACGGCGGTCCACCCCGGCCTGCTCGGCCGGCTCGTCTCGCGGACCGCCGGGCTGCTCCACCGCGCCCAGCTGGACCAGCCCTTCGAACCGCACCTGGCCGCCGCGGCCGGCGCCGAACTGGTCGACGCCCAGTTCACCGACCCGGTCGTGCTCGCCCGGGCGGTCGAACTGCTCCAGCGCCAGCCCGCCGCCGACGGCCGCGGCCCCGCCCTGAGCGGCGCCTTCGCGGCCGGCTGGGCGGCCGCGCTGCGCGAGCGCACCCTGCGCGAGCAGGAGGCCATCCGCACCGCCGCCGACGTCGCCCGCAAGGAGGCCGAGCGGGCGCTGCGCGCCTCCGAGGCCCGGTTCCGCGCGCTGTTCGAGAGCGCCGCCATCGGCATCGGCATCGGCGACACCGGCGGCAACATCCTGGCGGTCAACAAGGCCCTCCAGGAACTCTTCGGCGCCGGCCCCGACGACATGATCGGCCGCCGGGTCGGCGACCTCGTCCACCCCGAGGACACCGACGGCGTCTGGGAGGCCTACGAGGAGCTGATCAGCGGCAAGCGCGACTACTTCCAGTTCGACAAGCCGTACTACCGCCAGGACGGCGAGATCGTCTGGACCCACCTGACGGTCTCGCTGATCCGCGACGACGACGGCGTGCCGCAGTACCAGGTCGCCATGCTGGAGGACGTCACCGACCGCTACCGGCTCCAGGAGCGGCTGCGCCACCAGGCCACCCACGACCCGCTGACCGGCCTGCCCAACCGGGCCGCGTTCTTCGAACGGCTGGAGAGGCTCTTCGAGGACCCGGACCCGGGCGCCCGGTTCGGCCTCTGCTACGTCGACCTCGACGGCTTCAAGGTGGTCAACGACAGCCTCGGCCACGACACCGGCGACGAGCTGCTGTGCGCCGTCGCCGCCCGGCTGAAGGCCGCGCTCGGCCCGCTCGGGCACCTGGTCGCCCGGCTCGGCGGCGACGAGTTCGTCGTCCTGCTGGAGAACAGCCGCGGCGAGCAGGAGGCCGTCGCCGCCGCCAAGACCGTGCTGAAGGCGCTCGCCGGGCCGGTCCTGATCGGCGACCACAAGCTGGCCGTGGGCGCCAGCGTCGGCGTCCTGGAACGGCGGGTCTCCACCACCACCCCCGGCGCCGCCGTGCGCGCCGCCGACCTGACGCTCTACCGCGCCAAGGAGGCCGGCCGGGGCCGCTGGACGCTCTTCGACCCCAAGGAGAACGCCCGCGCCGTCTCCCGCTACGCCGTCTCGGTGCGGATGCCCGCCGCCCTCGACCGCGGCGAGTTCTTCATCGACTACCAGCCGCTCTACGCACTCGCCGACGGCCGGCTCGCCGCCGTCGAGGCGCTGGTGCGCTGGCGCCACCCGCAGCTCGGCGTGCTCGGCCCGGACGAGTTCGTCACCACCGCCGAGGAGACCGGGCTGATCATGCCGCTCGGCCGCTGGGTGCTGGAGCAGGCCTGCGGCCAGGCCGCCGACTGGATCAAGCGGTTCGGCGACGCCGCGCCCCAGCTCAACGTCAACCTGGCGGTCCGGCAGGCCCGCAGCGCCGCCCTGGTCGGCGACCTCGGCCGGATCCTCGACACCACCGGCCTCGACCCGGCCCGGCTCCAGCTGGAGATCACCGAGTCCACCGTGGTCGGCCCGGAGGACGAGGCGCTGCGCACCCTGCACGGCCTGGTCGGCCTCGGCGTCTCGCTCGCCGTCGACGACTTCGGCACCGGCTGGTCCAACCTCGCCTACCTGCGCGACCTGCCGGTCTCCGGGCTGAAGATCGCCGGCTCCTTCGTCGGCGACCTGCACGACCCGGCCAAGGACGAGGAGACCGGCTGGCGGATCGTCAGCGGCCTGGTCTCGATGGCGCACGCCCTCGGACTGACCGTCACCGCCGAGGGCGTGGAGACCGGCCGCGACGCCGAGCGGCTGCGCGTCCTCGGCTGCGACTGGGCGCAGGGCTGGCACTTCGGCCGCCCGGTGCGCCCGTCCGAGATCGCCCGGCGGATCACCGAGGAGCCGCACGGCCGACCGGTCGCCGGCCGGCCGGTCCTCGGCTGACCGGGCGGCGATTGACCGGGCGGCGATTGACCGGTTGCCGGCTGACCGGTTGCAGGCCGCGCGCTCAGCCGACCAGCCGGGACAGCTCGATCGAGTGCCCCGTCCGCTCCGCCTTCGCCCGCAGGTAGTGGACGTTGCTCTCCGACACGTGCACGCCGGTCGGCACCCGCCGCCGCACCGGGACGCCGAGGGCGGTCAGCTGGGCGGCCTTGTCGGGGTTGTTGCTCAGCAGCTCGATCCCGTCGACGCCGAGCGCCCCGAGCATCTGCGCGGCCGCGGTGTAGTCGCGCCCGTCCTCCGGCAGCCCGAGCGCGGTGTTGGCGTCGTAGGTGTCGAGGCCGGAGTCCTGGAGGGCGTAGGCGTCCAGCTTGTTGTACAGGCCGATGCCGCGCCCCTCCTGGCGCAGGTAGAGCAGGTAGCCGCCGGCCGCGGTGATCCGCTCGACGGCCTCGCGCAGCTGCGGCCCGCAGTCGCACCGGGCGGAGCCGAACACGTCCCCGGTCAGGCACTCCGAGTGCAGCCGCACCAGCGGCGTCGCGCCCTCGGGCACCGTGCCGAGCGCCAGCGCCAGGTGCTCCGCCCCGTCCGCCAGCCCGTGGAAGGTGGACACCTCCGCCTCCGCGCGGTACCCGTCCGGGAACGCCAGCGGGATCCGCACCCGCGCCCGCACCCGGGCGGCCCCGGCCTGCGGGGAGTGGTTCTGCTGCTGCGGCGGTCGCACCTGCGGCATGGCGGGCCTTTCGTGACGGGCGGTTCGGGTGGGGCTCGGCTGTCGACGGTACTAGGTAGTTCCAATTTGAACAACATCTTTCGGGGCCGGCGAAAGGTCCGCGCAGCTCACGAACGGGTTGCCGGGGGAGGTCCGGGGGGAGTGGGGCGGACAAACGGGGGGTGGCAGTGAGAGACTGTGCCCGCGCGAGCGGTCCAGGAGTTGCCGCGCTGGTGTTTTTTGCGCCGTGACGCCCTCAATGGCGAGGGGACCGCCGGTGCTCTCCCCCCGGGATGAACGGGGGAGGCGCCCTGTCTGTCGATTCAGACCATGGAAGGTCCTCAGAGATGTCGGCTACCCCCGTGCCCGCTGCGTCCCACGACGCCGGGAACCCCGCCATTGAGTCGCTCTACGCCGAGGTGCTCCGCCGCAACCCCGGTGAGCCCGAGTTCCACCAGGCCGTGCACGAGGTCGTGGAGACCCTCGGCCCGGTGCTGGAGCGGCGGCCCGAACTGCTCGACGCGCGGATCGTCGAGCGCGTCGTCGAGCCCGAGCGGCAGGTGATCTTCCGGGTGCCGTGGACCGACGACCACGGCCGGATCCACGTCAACCGCGGGTTCCGGGTGGAGTTCAACAGCGCGCTCGGCCCGTACAAGGGCGGGCTGCGGTTCCACCCCTCGGTCAACCTCGGGATCGTGAAGTTCCTGGGCTTCGAGCAGATCTTCAAGAACGCGCTGACCGGCCTCGCCATCGGCGGCGGCAAGGGCGGCTCCGACTTCGACCCCAAGGGCCGCTCGGACGCCGAGATCATGCGCTTCTGTCAGTCCTTCATGACCGAGCTGCACCGCCACCTGGGCGAGCACACCGACGTCCCGGCCGGGGACATCGGCGTCGGCGGCCGGGAGATCGGCTACCTGTTCGGCCAGTACAAGCGGATCACCAACCGCTACGAGTCGGGCGTGCTGACCGGCAAGGGCATCGGCTGGGGCGGCTCGCAGGCCCGCACCGAGGCCACCGGCTACGGCTGCGTGCTGTTCACCCAGGAGATGCTGCGCGCCCGGGGCGAGGAGCTGGACGGCCTGCGGGTCTCCGTCTCCGGCTCCGGCAACGTCGCCGTGTACGCGATCGAGAAGGCCCAGCAGCTCGGGGCGACCGTGGTGACGGCCTCCGACTCCACCGGCTTCGTGGTGGACGAGAAGGGCATCGACCTCGGCCTGCTCAAGGAGATCAAGGAGGTCCGGCGCGGCCGGCTCTCCGAGTACGCGGACCTGCGCGGCAGCCACGTCCGCTACGAGCAGGGCACCGGCGTGTGGAGCGTGCCGGTCGACGTGGCGCTGCCCTGCGCGACCCAGAACGAGCTGGACGAGGCGGACGCGCTGGCGCTGGTCCGCGGCGGCGTGCGCGCCGTCGCCGAGGGCGCCAACATGCCGACCACGCCGGAGGCGGTCCGGGTCTTCCTGGAGGCCGGGGTGGCCTTCGGCCCGGGCAAGGCGGCCAACGCGGGCGGTGTCGCCACCAGCGCGCTGGAGATGCAGCAGAACGCCTCGCGCGACGTGTGGTCCTTCGAGCGGACCGAGGAGCGGCTGGCGGAGATCATGCGCAACATCCACACCGCGTGCTACACCACGGCGGAGAAGTACGGCCGCCCCGGGGACTACGTGCTGGGCGCCAACATCGCCGGCTTCGAGCTGGTGGCGGACGCCATGCTGGCGCAGGGCCTGATCTGATCCGACCCGAGGCCCTCACCGCACCTCCCCGCACCTCCCCGAACGACGCCGAACGGCGCCGTTCGGGGAGGTGCGGTGTGTCGGCGGCCCGGTGTTCCGACCCGCGGCGGGGCCGCGGCGGCCACCCGATCGGAGCGGGCACCGGATGTCGGGTCCGGGCGGGCGGCCGCCGCCTACGGTGAGGAGCGTCAGAAGGAAGGACGGGGGCGGGAACCGATGCTGGACCGGCTGAACCAGGCCATGGAGTACATCGAGGAGCACCTCGACGAGTCGGTCGAGGCGGCCGAGCTGGCGCGGATCGCGACCACCTCGGAGTACCACTTCCGGCGGCTGTTCTCGGCACTCGCCGGGATGCCGCTCTCGGAGTACCTGCGCCGCCGCCGGCTCACGCTGGCCGGGGCGGAGGTACTGGCCGGGGAGTGCACGCTGCTCGATGTCGCGGTCCGCCACGGCTACGGCTCGGGCGAGGCGTTCGCCCGGGCGTTCCGGGCGATGCACGGGGTCGGCCCCGGCGAGGCCCGGCGGGCGGGCGCGGTGCTCGTCTCCCAGCCCCGGATGTCCTTCCGCCTCGTTGTCGAAGGGAGTAGCAGCATGGAGTACCGGGTCGTCGAGCGGCCGGCCTTGCGGATCGTGGGCAGGCGGGCGCGGGTCCCCCTGGTCCACGAGGGGGTCAACCCCGCGATCGCCGCGTTCGTCAAGGGCCTCGGGCGGGAGGAGACCGACCGGATCGCGGCCCTGTCGGAGCAGGAGCCGGAGGGCGTCGTCGCGGTCACCGAGTTCTTCTCGGACAGCCGGGAGGAGGGCGTGCCGCTGGACTACTACCACGCGGTGGTGACCGGGACCGGCGCCGAGGTGCCGGCGGGCCTCGACGTGCGCGAGGTCCCGGCCGGCACCTGGGCGGTCTTCGCCAACGCCGGGCCGTACCCGCGCGCGTTGCAGGAGATGTGGCGGGACGTCTTCACCCAGTGGTTCCCGTCCAACCCCTACGAGTTCCGGCCCGGCCCGGAGATCCTGCGGGTCCGCGTCCGGCCGGCGGGCGAGGAGGCCGAGGCCGAGCTCTGGATACCGGTGGACCGCGTGAGCGCGCGCCAGGGCCGCTGAGGGCCCGCGCCCGCCCGCTGAGGGCCCGCGCCCGTTCGGCCCAGTAGGAGCCGCCTCCGTACGGCCCCCGCCCGCATGCTGGGGCGGGGGCCGTCGAGCGGAGAGTGGAGCGGGGATGGCCAAGGCGTTCGGGTTCGTCGACTACGGCGGACCGGAGAAGCAGGAGTTCCTGGACCGGCCGGTGCTGGAGCCCGGTCCGGGCCGGCTGGCGATCGCCGTCCGGGCCGCCGGGGTGAACCCGGTCGACTGGAAGGTCCGCCGGGGCTGGCTCGGCCAGGTGCGCGAACTGCCCGCCGTGATGGGTTCCGAGGCGGCCGGCGTGGTCGAACGGGTCGGCCCCGGCGTCACCGGGTTCACCCCGGGCGACGAGGTCTTCGGGATCGCGGCGACCGGCGCGTTCGCCGAACAAACGCTGCTGGCCGCCGCGTCCAGCGCGGTGAAGCCGGCCGAGGTCGGCTTCGACCAGGCCGCCACCCTGCCGGTGGCGGCCGCGACCGCGGACGACGCGGTCCGCGACGTCGGAGTGGGCGCCGGGCAGACCCTGCTGATCCTCGGCATCGCCGGCGGCGTCGGCAGCGCGGCCGCCCAGATCGCCCGCAGCCGCGGCATCCGCGTCATCGGCACGGCGGGCGACGCCAACCGGGAGTACGTCGCGTCGCTGGGCGCGGTGCAGCTCCGCTACGGCGAGGGCGTCGCCGAGCGGATCCGGGCGGTCGCCCCGGACGGGGTGGACGGCATCCTCGACCTGGTCGGCGGGGACGACGCCCGGGCCGCCGCGGTGACCCTGGAGGACCGCTCCCGGCTGGTGTCCACCGTGGACCCGACCACCGCGGAGGAGCTGGGCGGCCGCTACATCACCCGCTCCACCAGCCCCGACACCCTCGCCGCGCTGGCCGAACTCGTGGCGGCGGGCGAGCTGGACCCGCACATCACCGGCCGCTACCCGCTGTCCCGCGCCGCCGAGGCGATGGCACTCATCGAGTCGGGGCACGCGCGCGGCAAAGTCGTGCTGGACATCGGCTGAGGGAGGATCGCGATGAAGCAGCGGACGGTGACCACCGGCGGCCCGTGCTGGGTCGAGCACGGCAGCGCCGACCCGGCGGCGGCCCAGCGGTTCTACGGCGAGCTGTTCGGCTGGCAGCCGGAGACCGACGAGCGCCCGGAGGCCGGCGGCTACACGTTCATGCGGCTGGACGGCAGGATCGCCGCGTCCGTGGCTCCGCTGTACGGCGAGGGCCAGCCGACCGCCTGGAGCGTCTCCTTCCTGGCCGAGGACGCCGACGCCACCGCCCGCCGGGTCGTCGAGGCGGGCGGGAGCCTGGTCGTCCGGCCGATGGACGCGCTGGACTACGGCCGGTTCGCGATCGCGGCCGACCCGTCCGGCGCGGTGTTCGGCCTCTGGCAGCCGGGCCGGCTGCGCGGCGCCGAGGTGCTGAACGAGCCCGGCGCGCTCGGCTGGGTGGAACTGCTCACCCGGGCGCCGGACGCCGCCCGCGCCTTCTACCCGGCGGTGTTCGGCTGGACGGTCGGCCCGTCCGAGCAGTACCCCCAGTGGGGTCTGGCCGACGGGGACTTCGGCGGCATGCTGACCATGGGCGGGGACTTCCCGCCGCAGGTGCCGCCGCACTGGCTGCCGTACTTCTCGGTCGCCGACGTGGACGACTCGGCGTCCCGGGCCGGCCACCTCGGCGCGGGCGTGCTGATGGCGCCCACCGACCTGCCGGGCGGCGGTCTGCGGATCGCCGTGCTGCGCGACCCGACGGGCGCGGCGTTCGGCCTCTACTACCGCTCGGAGACCAGGGGCTGACGCCGGCGCACCGCGACCGCGGCCGCGCCCGCCGTCACCAGCACGGCCGTCAGCGGCACGACGTCCCCCACCCGCAGGTACCAGGTGGACGCGGTCGGCGCGGTCAGCGGCAGCCGTACCACCAGTGCGCCGGTGCCGTCCGTCCCCAGCCGCGCCAGCTCCCGCCCCTGCGCGTCGAAGGCGGCCGACACCCCGGTGAGCGAGGCCTGCACGGCCGGCCGGCCGGTCTCGGCGGCCCGGATCGCGGCCAGCGAGACGTGCTGCTCGGGTGCCCAGCTCCGCTGGAAGGTCGAGGTCGACGACTGGTAGACCAGCACCCGGGCACCGTCGCGCGCCGCCGTGCGCGCCATGTCGGGGAACGCCGACTCGAAGCAGACCAGCGCCCCCAGCGGCAGCGCGCGCCCCGACCGGTCCACGGCCGGCAGCAGGTGCTGACCGCTGCCGGGCGCCCGGTTCTCGCCCGCCGCCCGGCTGACCCCGGCGACCCAGCCGAGCACCGGCCGCAGCGGGATGTACTCGCCGAACGGCACCAGCCGGATCTTCCGGTACCGGTCGACCACGCCGTCGGCCGACACCAGCACCGCGTCCTTGGAGATCCGCCCGTCCGCCTTGCGCGCGTCCTCGCCCGCCAGCAGCTCGGCCCCGGTCGCGGCGGACAGCGCCCGCAGCCGTCCGAGCGCCGCCCGATCGCGGTCGAGGTCGGCGGTGGTGCTGGACTCGCCCCAGACCACCAGGTCCACCGGGTGCGGCCCGGCCAGTGCGGCGGTGGCGCGGGCACCGGCCTCGAACCGGGCCTGCGGATCCTCGACGATCCCCGGCTGGACCAGCGCGATCCGCACCTCCTCGGCCCCGGCCGGGCCGTCCTGGGCGGGCGCCGGCGCCGGCCGCAGCGCGAACAGCAGCGGCCCGGCCGCCAGCGCCGCCGCCGCGAGCAGCGCCGCCGCCGCCCGAGGGCGCGGGTCGACGGCGGTGAGCACCACCAGCACGGCGGTGTTGACCGCCACCACGGCGGCGCTGACCAGCCAGATCCCGCCGGCCGAGGCCAGCGCCAGGACGGCCGGGTGCTGCCACTGGGTCGCGCCCAGCAGCGCCCACGGCCCGCCCAGCGCGGGCCAGGAGCGCGCGTACTCGGTGCTCAGCCAGACCGCGGCGACCACCGGCGGCGCGAGCAGCGCCCGGCGGACGGTCAGCGGCGGGCGCAGCAGCCGCCACACCGCGACGCCCACCCCCGCCTGCAGCGACCCGAACACCACCGCGATCAGCGGCAGCGCGGGCCCGACGGAGGAGAGCAGCCAGGACATCCCGGTCAGGATGAACCCGGCGCCGAACCACCAGCCGCGCACCGCCGCCTCGCGCGCCCCCGGGGCCCGCTGCATCAGCAGCAGGCCGGGGACGAGCGCGACCCAGGCGAGCGCCGCCACCCCGGGGGCGGGGAAGGCGAGCACCGGCAGGGCCCCGGCGGCGAGCGCCGCCAGCCGGGGCCGGTAGCGGGCGGCGGCCCGGCCGGGGGCGGTGCGCGGGGCGGCCGCCGCGGTGGCGGGGCCGCCGGGGCCGTCGGGGCCGGTGAGCAGGGGAGGGTGCGGCATGACCCGTATTGTCCGCGTGACGCGGCCCCGTCACCAGCCCCGTGATCACCCGAACGGCCTACGGGGTGGGGGTGCTCACTCCCCGTCGCCCTCCAGATCGCCCTCGGTCTCCAGGAACGCGGCCTGCAACTGCTCGATCAGCTCCGGGTCCGGCTGCTCCCACAGCCCCCGGCTCGCCGCCTCCAGCAGCCGCTCGCTGATGCCGTGCAGCGCCCACGGGTTGGCGCCGGCCAGGAACTCCCGGTTGACCGGGTCGAGCACGTACTCCTGGGTGAGCTTCTCGTACATCCAGTCCGCGACCACGCCGGTCGTGGCGTCGTACCCGAAGAGGTAGTCGACGGTCGCGGCCATCTCGAACGCGCCCTTGTAGCCGTGCCGCCGCATCGCCTCGATCCAGCGCGGGTTGACCACCCGGGCGCGGAAGACCCGGGCGGCCTCCTCGGTCAGGGTGCGGGTGCGGACCGTCTCGGGGCGGGTCGAGTCGCCGATGTACGCCGTCGGCGCCTTGCCGGTCAGCGCGCGCACGGTGGCCACCATGCCGCCGTGGTACTGGAAGTAGTCGTCCGAGTCGGCGATGTCGTGCTCGCGGGTGTCGGTGTTCTTCGCGGCGACGGTGATCCGCTTGTACGCGGTCTCCATCTCCTCGCGGGCCGGCCGCCCGTCCAGCCCGCGCCCGTACGCGTAGCCGCCCCAGACCGTGTACACCTCGGCGAGGTCGGCGTCGGTGCGCCAGTCGCGGCTGTCGATCAGCTGCAGCAGGCCCGCGCCGTAGGTGCCGGGGCGGGAGCCGAAGACGCGCACGGTGGCCTTGCGCTCGTCGCCGTGCACGGCGAGGTCGGCCTGGACGTGGGCGCGCACGAAGTTCTGCTCCGCCGGCTCCTCCTGGGCGGCGGCCAGGCGCACCGCGTCGTCCAGCAGCGCCACGACGTGCGGGAAGGCGTCCCGGAAGAAGCCGGAGATGCGCAGCGTGACGTCGATGCGCGGGCGGCCCAGCTCCTGCGGCGGCACGGCTTCCAGGCCGGTGACCCGGCGCGAGGCGTCGTCCCAGACCGGGCGGACGCCGAGCAGCGCGAACGCCTCGGCGATGTCGTCGCCGGCGGTGCGCATCGCGCTGGTGCCCCACAGCGACAGGCCCACCGACGGCGGGTAGGCGCCGTCGTTGTCGGCCCGGTAGCGGTCGACCAGCGAGGCGGCGAGCGCCTGGCCGGTCTCCCAGGCGAGCTTGCTGGGCACCGCCTTGGGGTCGACGGAGTAGAAGTTGCGGCCGGTCGGCAGCACGTTGACCAGCCCGCGCAGCGGCGAGCCGGACGGGCCGGCCGGGACGAAGCCGCCGCGCAGCGCGTGCAGCACGGCGTCCAGCTCGCCGGTGGTCGCGGCGAGCCGCGGCACGACCTGGGCGGCGGCGAAGTCCAGCACCTCGCGGACGGCGTCCGGGTACCCGGCGCAGACCTTCTCCACCGCCTCCGGCGCCCAGTCGGCCGCCTCCATCGCCTCGACCAGCTCCCGGGCCGTCGCCTCGGCCGCGTCGGTGGCGCCCAGGGTGAGCGCGGCCTCGTCCAGGCCGAGCGCCTCGCGCAGGCCGGGCAGCGCGCTGACGCCGCCCCAGATCTGCCGGGCGCGCAGGATGGCGAGCACGATGTTGACCCGGTCGGTGCCCGCCGGCGCCTGGCCGAGGACGTGCAGGCCGTCGCGGATCTGGGCGTCCTTGACCTCGCAGAGCCAGCCGTCGACGTGCAGCAGGAAGTCGTCGAAGCCGTCGTCCTCGGGGCGCTCCTCCAGGCCGAGGTCGTGGTCGAGCCTGGCGGCCTGGATCAGGGTCCAGATCTGGGCGCGGATCGCCGGCAGCTTCGCCGGGTCCATCGCGGCGATGTTGGAGTGCTCGTCGAGCAGCTGCTCCAGGCGGGCGATGTCGCCGTAGGAGTCGGCGCGGGCCATCGGCGGCACCAGGTGGTCGACCAGGGTGGCGTGGGCGCGGCGCTTGGCCTGGGTGCCCTCGCCCGGGTCGTTGACCAGGAACGGGTAGACCAGCGGCAGGTCGCCGAGCACGGCGTCCGGGCCGCACTCGGCGGACAGCGCGGCGGTCTTGCCGGGCAGCCACTCCAGGTTGCCGTGCTTGCCGAGGTGGACCACGGCGTGCGCGCCGAAGCCGCCGTCGGACTGCTCGGCGGCGATCCAGCGGTAGGCGGCCAGGTAGTGGTGGGACGGCGGGAGGTCCGGGTCGTGGTAGATCGCGACCGGGTTCTCGCCGAAGCCGCGCGGCGGCTGGATGAGCACCAGCAGGTTCCCGGAGCGGATCGCGGCGAGCACGATGTCGCCGTCCGGGTTCTGCGAGCGGTCGACGTACAGCTCGCCGGGGGCCGGGCCCCAGTGCTCCTCGACCCGGGCGCGCAGGCCCTCGGGCAGGGTGGCGTACCAGCGGCGGTAGTCGGCGGCCGGGATGCGCACCGGGTTGCGGGCCAGCTGCTCCTCGGTGAGCCAGTCCTGGTCGTAGCCGCCGGCGGCGATCAGCGCGTGGATGAGGGCGTCGCCCTCGTGGTCCTGCCCGTCCGTGTCGTCGAGGCCGGGGAGGTTCTCCCCGAGGTCCATGCCCTCCGCGCGCAGCGCGGTGAGCAGCCGGATCGCGCTGGCCGGGGTGTCCAGGCCGACGGCGTTGCCGACCCGGGCGTGCTTGGTCGGGTAGGCGGACAGCACCAGCGCGAGCCGGCGCTCGGCGGCCGGGATGTGCCGCAGCCGGGCGTGCGCGACGGCGACCCCGGCGACCCGGGCGGCGCGCTCCTCGTCGGCGGCGTAGACGGTCAGGCCGTCCTCGTCCAGCTCCTTGAAGGAGAACGGGACGGTGATCAGCCGGCCGTCGAACTCGGGCACCGCGATCTGGGTGGCGGTGTCCAGCGGGGACAGGCCGTCGTCGCTGGCCTCCCACTGGGCGCGCGACCAGGTGAGGCAGAGCGCCTGGAGGATCGGCCGGTCCAGCGCGGCCAGCGCGCCGGCGTCCCAGGCCTCCTCGTCGCCGCCGGCCTGCGCGTCGGCCGGGCGGGTGCCGCCGGCGGCGAGCACGGTGGTGACCAGGGCGTCGGCCTCGCCGAGGGCGGCCAGCAGCTGCGGCTCGGCGCCGCGCAGCGAGGCGCAGTAGTACGCGCGGGCCTGTGCGCCCCGGTCCTCGATGGCTCGGCAGAGGGTCTCCACGAACGCGGTGTTGCCGCTCATGTGGTGGGCGCGGTAGTAGAGCACCGCGACGGTCGGGCCCTCGGCCGTCCGGGCCTCGCGCTCCAGCGGGCCCCAGGCCGGGGCGGAGGCGGGCGGGGCGAAGCCGTGGCCGGTGAGCAGCACGGTGTCGGAGAGGAAGGCGCCGAGTTCGGCGAGGTTGGCCGCGCCGCCGTGCGCCAGGTAGGCGTGCGCCTCCGCGGCGATGCCGGCGGGGACGGTGGACAGCTCCATCAGCTGGGCGTCGGGGGCCTGTTCGCCGGTCAGCACGACCACCGGGCGGGGCCCGGCGAGCAGCGCGTCCAGGCCCTCCTGCCAGGCGCGGCGGCCGCCGAGCAGGCGGACCACGACCAGGTCGGTGCCCTCCAGCAGGGCGGGCAGTTCCTCGGGCGCGAGCCGGGCCGGGTTGCCGAGCCGGTAGCGGACCGGCCCTTCGGAGGCACGGGCGCTCAGTAGGTCGGTGTCGGACGTCGACAGCAGCAGAATCATGCGAAGGCCCTCCCGGCCTCGTCGGCGGGCATGGGCACAGAGATGGGCACAGGTGTCTGCACCGGCGACCACGGGATCGCGGGCATGCGACGGCGCATGGCTTTCAAGCCTTCCTCGGGGTCCGCGCCCCGGGCCGGTGGAGGACGGCAGGAGTTCCTGGCTCCCGCGACTCCCCGGCATCCCGGTGAACCGCGGTCACAGTGGCGGGACCGCACCGGGTTCGCACCGGTTTCCTCCCCTGCGCCGTCGCTGGCGTCGGACGGTCCGCGGGGACCGTCCGCCAGCATCGTACGGGGTGCGGCCGACCCGGGGGAGGGGAGGTTCCCGGGGGCCGGGCGGGGCCGGAGGTGTGAGCGACGGTACGGCGGCGACCGGTCGGATCATCTGTATGCTCGCCGCCATGCCTCCCGAACCCGACGCCGCCGCGCCGGGCGCCGCCGTGCCCGACCGGGCGCGTCCGGACGCCTGCCCCGGGGCCCTTCGTCTGCACACGGCCGACGACGGCGCCCTGGCCCGGGTCCGGCTGCCCGGCGGGCTGCTGACGGACCGTCAGGCCCTGGCGCTGGCCGACGCGGCGCAGCAGCTCGGCGACGGCCGGCTGGAGATCACCTCGCGCGGCAACGTCCAGTTGCGCGGCCTGGCTTCGGACTGCGGCGGCGAACTCGGCGGGCGGCTGCGCGCCGTCGGCCTGCTGCCCTCCGACACCCACGAACGCGTCCGCAACATCGTCGCCTCGCCCGGCCCCGCCGCGGGCCTCGCCGACGTGCAGGCCTGGGCGCGCAGCCTCGACCTGGCCCTGTGCGCCAGCCCCTGGGCGACCGGCCTGTCCGGCAAGTTCCTGTTCGCCCTGGACGCCGGCGGCGGCGACGTCGCCGCGCTGGACGCCGATGTGACATTGATCGCAGGCCCGGACGGCACCGCGCTGCTGCGCCTGGGCCGGGCCGCCACCGTGCGGCCGGTGCCCGCCGACGTGGCGGTCCGCGCGGCGCTGGACGCCGCCCGCGGGTTCCTGGAGGCGCAGCGCGCCGCCGGGGTGCGGGCCTGGCACCTGCGCGAGGTGCCCGACCTGTCGGCCCCCGGTCCGCTGCCGATGCCGGTGCTGCCCGGTACCCGCCCGCCGCTGGGCGCCGTGTCCGCGGGCGGGTCGCACGTCGGCCTGCACGCCGGCCTGCATGTCGGCCTGCGTTTCGGTCTGGCCACCGCCGCCCAGTGGCGGACCCTGGTGGACGCCGCCGAGGGCGGGCTGCGGCTCACCCCGTGGCGCGGCGCGGTGCTGCCCGGCGCGCCCGCCGCCCGGCTGGCCGCCCTCGCGGCGGCCGGGTTCAGGACCGAGGCCGGGACGGCCTGGGACGGCGCGAGCGCCTGCACCGGGCTGCCGGGCTGCGCGAAGTCGCTGGCCGATGTCCGGGCCGACGCGGCCCGGGCGCTGGACGGCGCCCCGGCGGGCGTCGACGTCGGCGTCGACCTGGGCGTCGGCATCGGCACCGGCGGTCTGCCGGTGCACTGGTCGGGCTGCGAGCGCCGCTGCGGCCACCCCGCCGGACGCCGGGTGGACGTGCTGGCGACCGGGCAGGGGTACCGGGTGGCGGTGGAAGGCCTGCCCCCGGGGCGGGGCACCGCCGTGGAAGTGACGAACGAGGAGATGGCCGCGGCGGTCGCCGCGGCCCGGAGGGCCACCACGTGATCGAGTACGAGAAGGACGGCGCGTCCATCTACCGCCAGTCCTTTGCCACCATCCGGGCCGAGGCCGACCTCGCCGCGCTGCCCGCGGACGTCGCCCAGGTCGCGGTGCGGATGATCCACGCCTGCGGCATGGTCGACCTGGTCGAGGACCTGGTGCACTCGCCGGGCGTGGTCGCCTCCGCGCGCGCCGCGCTGCGCGCCGGTGCGCCGATCCTGTGCGACGTCAACATGGTCGCCAGCGGCGTCACCCGCAAGCGGCTGCCCGCCGACAACGAGGTGATCTGCACCCTCACCGACCCGTCCGTGCCCGAGCTGGCCCGGGCGATGGGCAACACCCGCAGCGCCGCCGCGATGGAGCTGTGGCTGCCCCGGCTGGAGGGCGCCGTGGTCGCCGTCGGCAACGCGCCGACCTCGCTCTTCCGCCTGCTGGAGCTGATCGAGGCCGGCGCCCCGCGCCCGGCCGCGGTGATCGGCGTACCGGTCGGCTTCATCGGCGCGGCCGAGTCCAAGGAGGCGCTGGCCGCGCACCCGGCCGGCCTGGAGCACCTGGTGGTCCGGGGCCGGCGCGGCGGCAGTGCGATGGCCGCCGCCGCGATCAACGCGATTGCGAGCGAGGAAGAGTGACGGACAATCAGAAGACCGGCCGGCTCTACGGGGTGGGCCTCGGCCCCGGAGACCCCTCGCTGGTGACCGTCCGCGCCGCCGAACTCATCGGCAAGGCCGACGTGGTGGCGTACCACAGCGCCCGGCACGGCCGATCCATCGCCCGGTCCATCGCCGAGCGCTATCTGACGGGCGGTCAGATCGAGGAGAAGCTCGTCTACCCGATCACCGTCGAGACCACCGACCACCCCGGCGGCTACCGGGGCGCGCTGGACGACTTCTACGAGGAGGCCGCCGCCCGGCTGGCCGCCCACCTGGACGCCGGCCGCGACGTCGTGGTGCTCGCCGAGGGGGACCCGTTCTTCTACGGCTCCTACCAGCACATGCACAAGCGCCTGGCGCACCGCTACCCGACCGAGGTGGTGCCCGGCGTGACCTCGGTCAGCGCCGCCGCCGCCCGGCTCGGCCAGCCGCTCACCGAGGCCGAGGAGACGCTCACCGTCATCCCCGGCACGCTGCCCGAGGAGGAGCTGACCGCGCGGCTGGCCGCCGCCGACTCCGCCGTCGTGATGAAGCTCGGCCGCACCTTCCCGACCGTGCGCCGCGCCCTGGAGCGGGCTGGCCGGCTGGCCGACGCCCAGTACGTCGAGCGGGCGTTCATGGAGGGCGAGCGGACGGCGCCGCTGGCCTCGGTCGACGCCGAGGACGTCCCGTACTTCGCGGTGGCCGTGCTGCCCAGCAAGGTCGCCCCGCTGGAGCCCCCGGCGCCCGACCTGAGCGGGCCGGGCAGCGTCACCGTGGTCGGCACCGGCCCGGCCGGCCCGCTCTGGCTCACCCCCGAGGCGCGCGGCGCCCTGGCCGCCGCCACCGACCTGGTCGGCTACACCACCTACCTGGACCGGGTGCCGGTGCGCCCGGGCCAGGTGCGGCACGGCTCCGACAACAAGGTGGAGTCCGAGCGCGCCGAGTTCGCCCTCGACCTGGCCCGCCGCGGCCACCGGGTCGTGGTGGTCTCCTCCGGCGACCCGGGCGTCTTCGCGATGGCCACCGCCGTCCTGGAGGTCGCCTGCGAGGAGGCCTACCGGGAGGTCCCGGTGCGGATCGTCCCCGGCATGACCGCCGCCCACGCGGCCGCCTCCCGGGCCGGCGCCCCGCTCGGCCACGACTACGCGGTGGTCTCGCTCTCCGACCGCCTCAAGCCCTGGGACGTCGTCGCCGCGCGCCTGCGCGCCGCGGCCGGGGCGGACCTCGTGCTCGCCCTCTACAACCCCGGCTCGCAGTCCCGCACCACCCAGGTCGGCCGCGCCCGCGACCTCCTCCTGGAGTACCGGGCCCCCGACACCCCGGTGGTGCTGGCCCGCGACGTCGGCGGCCCCACCGAGCGGGTGCGCACCGTCCGCCTCGCCGACCTCGACCCCGCCGAGGTCGACATGCGCACCATCCTCCTCATCGGCTCCTCCCAGACCCGGCACGCCCCCCGCCCCCCGCACCCCGACGTCACCTGGACCCCCCGCCGCTACCCGGAGGCGTGAGCGCCGTCCCCCGGACCTCCGCGAGGTCCGGGGGATCAGAGGTCAGTCGCGGTAGATCCCGGAGCGGTGGCCGACGCGGATCACCAGAACGAGCAACCGGCCGCCGTCGACGGTGTAGATCACGCGGTGGTCGCCCACCCGCAGGCGACGGTGCTCCGGTGAGCCGACCAGTGCGGTGGTGTGGAAGCCGTAGGGGTCCTGCTCCAGGTCGGCGAGCTTGCGCAGGATCTGGATCGCCGTCTGCCGGGGAAGCTTGCGCAGTTCGCCGCGCGCGGAGTCGGTGAAGCGGGTGCTGAACCTCACTCCGGCCTGGCCAGGGTTTCGGCCATGACCTCTTCGAGGGAGTACGTGGGCTCGTCCCGGCGCTCCTCGATGAGGCGGAGCAGTTCACGCTCCTCCCAGCGCCGGTACTCGCGCAGCAGCTCTATCGGAACGACGGCGGCCACCTCCCGTCCGCGCCGGGTGATCACCGTCGGTTCGTCGCGCTCCGCGCGGTCCACCACATCGGCCAGGTGCTCGCGCGCTTCTCGGATCGAGACGGTCTGGACAGGCTGCTCGCTCATGAGCTGAGTGTAGGAAGTGTTCCATGTGTACACAACCCGACCCGACCGGCGCCCGGGCGTGGAAAGGGCGGGGAGCCGGGGGACCATGGTCCCGATCGGCAATTCGGATGATCAGGAGGACGGTGCGGCATGGGTGAGGTCGGTGGGCGGGCCGGGCAGCTGAGGAGCAGTGGGCTGCGGCACGGCTGGACGACCGGGGCGTGTGCCACGGCGGCGACCAAGGCCGCGTACCGGGCGCTGCTCACCGGGGAGTTCCCGGATCCGGTGGAGGTCGCGCTGCCCAGGGGGCAGCGGCCGGCGTTCGCGCTCGCGGCGGAGGGGATCGCCGAGGAGCCGGGCGGGCGGCGGGCGATGGCCGGGGTGGTGAAGGACGCCGGGGACGATCCCGACGTCACGCACGGCGCGCTGGTGCGGTCCACGGTGTGGGCGGGGGAGCCCGGCGCGGGCGTGGTGTTCCGGGCCGGGCCCGGGGTGGGCACCGTCACCAAGGCCGGGCTGCCGCTGCCGGTCGGCGAGCCGGCCGTCAACCCGGTGCCGCGGCAGCTGATCCGGGAGGCGGTCGCCGAGGTGGCGGCCGAGTGCGGCGGCAGCGGGGACGTGGTGGTGGAGATCTCCGTCGACCGCGGCGAGGAGATCGCCCGTTCCACCTGGAACCCCCGGCTCGGCATCCTCGGCGGGCTCTCCATCCTCGGCACCACCGGGGTCGTCGTCCCCTACTCCTGCTCGGCGTGGATCGACTCGATCCGGCGCGGCGTGGACGTGGCGCGGGCCGCCGGTCGCACCCATGTGGCCGGCTGCACCGGTTCGACGTCGGAGAAGACCGCCGTCGCCGTGCACGGCCTGCCCGAGGACGCGCTGCTCGACATGGGCGACTTCGCGGGCGCGGTGCTCAAGTACCTGAAGCGCCACCCGGTGCCGCGCCTCACCATCGCCGGCGGCTTCGCCAAGCTCTCCAAGCTCGCCGCCGGCCACCTCGACCTGCACTCGGCGCGCTCCCAGGTGGACAAGGGGTACCTGGCCGGGCTCGCCCGCGCGGGCGGCGCGGACGCGGAGCTGGCGGCGGCGGTCGCGGCGGCGAACACCGCGCTGGAGGCGATCCAGCTGTGCCGGGCGGCCGGGGTGCCGCTGGGCGACCTGGTGGCCGAGGCGGCGCGGGCCACCGCGCTCGGGGTGCTGGTCGGTTCGCCGGTGGCGGTGGACGTCATCTGCATCGACCGGGCCGGGACGATCGTCGGCCGGGCGGAGCCGCTGGGGCCGTGAGCGTCCCGGGATCGTCTCGGGTCCGTCCCGGGTCCGTCCCAGGAAGTTCGCTGTGATGTGAAGATCTGACGCTCATACGGGGTGAGAAACGGACAAAAGTGGCGCCACGCCCGGGGTCGGTTCTGTCGCCATCTCAGCCATGAGATATGGTCTGGCGAGTGACAGGCGACTACCTCAGCCGTATCGGCACCCTCATCCGTACCGCGCGTCAGCACCGTGGTTGGTCCCAGGCCCAGCTCGGCGAAGCCCTCGGCACCAGCCAGAGCGCGGTCAACCGCATCGAACAGGGCAAGCAGAACGTCAGCCTTGAGATGATCGCCCGCATCGGCGAAGCGCTCGACAGCGAGATCGTCTCCCTCGGCTACGCCGGCCCGATGCACCTGAGGGTCGCCGGTGGCACCACCCTCTCCGGCGCGATCGACGTCCGCAGCAGCAAGAACGCGTGCGTGGCCATCCTCTGCGCCTCGCTGCTGACCACCGGTCGCACCACCCTGCGCAGCGTCGCCCGCATCGAGGAGGTCTACCGGATCCTCGAAGTGCTCACCAGCATCGGCGTCAAGAGCCGCTGGACCAACGACGGCCGCGACCTCGAACTCACCCCGCCCGCCGAGCTCGACCTCGACGGCATGGACGTCGAGGCCGCCCGCCGCACCCGCAGCGTGCTGATGTTCCTCGGCCCGCTGATGCACCGCGCCGACACCTTCGCCATCCCCTACGCCGGCGGCTGCGACCTCGGCACCCGCACCGTCCAGCCGCACCTCACCGCGCTGCGCCGGTTCGGCCTGGAGGTCGCCACCACCGGCGGCGCCTACCACGCCTCCGTCCAGCCCGGCACGCCGCTGGACCGCCCGATCGTGCTGACCGAGCGCGGGGACACCGTTACCGAGAACGCCCTGCTCGCCGCCGCCCGCCACGACGGCGTCAGCGTCATCCGCAACGCCTCGCCCAACTACATGGTCCAGGACCTCTGCTTCTTCCTGGAGAAGCTGGGCGTGCGGATCGAGGGCATCGGCACCACCACCCTCACCGTGCACGGCGTCCCCCGGATCACCTGCGACGTCGACTACACCCCGGCCGAGGACCCGGTCGAGGCGATGAGCCTGCTCGCCGCCGCCGTGGTCACCTCCTCCGAGCTGACCATCCGCCGGGTGCCGATCGAGTTCCTGGAGATCGAGCTCGCCGTGCTGGAGGGCATGGGCCTCGACTACGACCGCACCGCCGAGTACCCGGCCCACAACGGCCGCACCCGGCTGGTCGACCTCACGGTGCGCCCCTCCAAGCTCACCGCGCCGATCGACACCATCCACCCGATGCCCTTCCCGGGCATCAACATCGACAACGTGCCGTTCTTCGCCGCCATCGCCGCGGCCGCCCACGGCACCACGATGATCCACGACTGGGTCTACGACAACCGCGCCATCTACCTCACCGAACTCACCCGCCTCGGCGCGGACATCAAGCTCCTCGACCCGCACCGCGTCCTGGTCCAGGGCCCCACCCGCTGGCGCGCCGCCGAGATGGTCTGCCCGCCCGCCCTGCGCCCCGCCGTCGTCATCCTCCTCGCGATGCTCGCCGCCAAGGGCACCTCGGTGCTGCGCAACGTCTACGTCATCAACCGCGGCTACGAGGACCTCGCCGAACGCCTCAACTCCATCGGCGCCCAGATCGAGACCTTCCGCGACATCTGATCCGGATCCGGTGCCCCGGGGCCGTGGCCGCCTGCGTGCGGCCACGGCCTCAGCCGTCGGTGCCGGCGCCCAGCCCCGCCAGCAGGTACGCGGTGTCCAGCCCGGTGGTCAGGTAGTCGACGAACAGCGGGTTGTCGAGCGCCCAGGGGGAGCGGCGCTCCCGGATCAGTCCGATGGCGTGCCCGGCGTCGTGGCCCAGCCCGACGAGGGCCTGCGCCGCCACCAGGCCCGAGCGGTTGTAGCCCGAGTGGCAGCGGACGAGGGTGCGGCGGCCCTGCCGGACGGCCTGCGCGGTGAGCGTCGCGGCCTCTTGGACGGCGAGCAGTTGGCCGGCCGAGAGCGGGGCGTCGGGCACCTCGCGGACGACGTGCTCCACGTCCGGCGCCGGGCCGTGGCCGGGCAGCGTGAACAGGCTCACGACCAGGTCGAACTCGCGCCCCACGACGGCGGGTTCGAGGTCGCCGCCGGGCGGTGTGAAGTAGTGCCCGCCCATCCAGAGGTGCGGGACGATCCTGTTCCAGGGCTCCTGCGGGTCCGGGGTGCCGCGTTCCTGCTGCCGGGTTCTCATCGGCTCGGTGTCCTTCGCCGTGGGGTGGTCACTCGCCGGTGCGGCCGTCGAGGTGTTCGCGCAGGAGGTCGGCGTGGCCGTTGTGGCGGGCGTACTCCTCGATCATGTGGGTGAGGATCCAGCGCAGGGACCAGCTCTGGTCGCCGGTCGGGCGCTGGTGTCCGAGGACGTCCAACGAGGGGGCGGCGGCGACGAGTTCCCGGGCGTGGGCGCATTCGCGGCGCCAGATGGCGAAGGCCTCGTCCGGGTCGGCGTCGTCGACGTCGAACTCGGCGAAGCTGCCGTCCGGGTGCTTCCAGAAGCCGGGGCGGGCCTCGTCGTTGAGGACGTTGCGGAACCAGCCGCGCTCGACCTCGGCGAGGTGGCGGGTCAGGCCGAGCAGCGAGAGCGTGGCGGGGAGCAGCGGGCGGGCGCGGAGTTGGTCGGTGGTCAGCCCGGCGCACTTCATCGCGAAGGTGTCGCGCTGGAAGTCCAGGAAGGCGGTCAGGGTGGCGCGTTCGTCGCCGAAGGGCGGGGGCTCGGTGCGGGCGGCGTCGGCGCGGTCGTAGGCGTCGGTCATCGGGCCATAGTGGCAGGAACGGGCCTGGCCGGCACGGGAATTAGCGGCCGGCGAGCCAGGTCAGCGCGGCCTCGACGGTCTCCGCGACCGGGACGCCGGGCGGCGCCGGCGGGCGGTCCACGACGACCACCGGCAGGCCGAGTTCGCGCGCCGCGGTGAGCTTGGGCGCGGTGGCCGCGCCGCCGCTGTCCTTGGTGACCAGGACGTCGATCCGGTGCTCGCGCAGCACGGCCCGCTCGCCGTCCAGGGTGAACGGGCCGCGGTCGAGCAGGACGTCGAGCGAGGCGGGCAGCGGCGGCTCGGGCGGGTCGACGGAGCGGGCCGTGAAGTGCAGGCCGTCGAGGTGGGCGAAGGCGCCGATGCCCTGCCGGCCGCTGGTGAGCAGGATCCGCCGGCCGAGGGACGGCAGCAGGCGGGCCGCCGAGGACAGGGAGGGGACGCGGTGCCAGCGGTCGCCCGGCACGGGTGCCCAGCCGGGACGGCGCAGGGCGAGCAGCGGCACGCCGGTCGCCGCGGCGGCCTCGGCGGCGTTGCGGGACATCGCGGCGGCGAACGGGTGGGTGGCGTCCACCACGGCGGCCACCCGTTCGGCGCGCAGCCAGGCGGCGAGGCCCTCGGGGCCGCCGAAGCCGCCGATCCGCACCTCGCCGGCGGGCAGCCGGGGCTCGGCGACCCGCCCGGCGAGCGAGCTGGTGACCCGCAGGGCGCGGTGCCCGGCGGCCAGCACGGCGGCGAGGGCGCGCGCCTCGGTGGTGCCGCCGAGGAGGAGGACGTGCGTCATCACGCGCCGCAGGGCTCGTGCGGGCGCTCGCGGTCCGCGGAGTAGAGGTGGCTGTCGCGGAACTGCCCGGCGGCGAGCGTCCGCCCGACGATGATCACCGCGGTGCGGACGATGCCGGCCGCCTTCAGCTGTCCGGCGATGTCCCCGACGGTGCCGCGCAGCACGACCTCGTCGGGCCGGCTGGCCATCGCGACCACGGCGGCCGGGCAGTCGGCCCCGTAGTGCGGCAGCAGCTGCTCGACCACGTCGTCCACGTACCCGGCGGCCAGGTGCAGGACGAGCAGGGCGCCGCTGCGGCCCAGGGTGGCGAGGTCCTCGCCCTGCGGCATCGGGGTGGCGCGCTTGGCGATCCGGGTGAGGATCACGGTCTGGCCGACGGTCGGCACGGTCAGCTCGCGCTTGAGCGCGGCTGCCGCGGCGGCGAAGGCCGGCACTCCGGGCACCACCTCGTACGGCACCCCGGCCGCGTCGAGCCGGCGCATCTGCTCGGCGACGGCGCTGAACACCGACGGGTCGCCGGAGTGGAGCCGGGCGACGTCCTGCCCGGCGGCGTGCGCGCGGACCAGTTCGCCGGTGATCTCGTCGAGGGTGAGGTTGGCGGTGTCGACCAGCCGGGCGCCGGGCGGGCACTCGGCCAGCAGCTCGCGCGGCACCAGGCTGCCGGCGTACAGGCAGACCTCGGCGCGGGCGAGGATCCGCTGGCCGCGCAGGGTGATGAGGTCGGCGGCGCCGGGGCCGGCCCCGATGAAGTGGACGGTCACGAGGCGTTCTCCTGAGGGGTGAAGGACCCGGTGGCGGGTTTGACGGCGGACCACTGGGTGACCGGCATCGCCTGGCGCCAGCCGGTGAAGCCGCCCACCGGGACGGCGTGCGCCACGGCGAGCCGCAGCAGCTCCCCGCCGTGCCGCCGGTACCAGGTGGTGAGCAGCGCCTCCGACTCCAGGGTCACCGTGTTGGCGACCAGCCGGCCGCCGGGCGCCAGCGCGGCCCAGCAGGCGTCCAGCAGGCCGGGCGCGGTGAGGCCGCCGCCGACGAACACCGCGTCCGGCGCGGGCAGGCCGTCGAGCGCCCGCGGGGCGGCGCCGGTGACCACCCGCAGCCGGGGGACGCCGAGCGCGGCGGCGTTGCGGGCGATCCGTTCGGCGCGCACCGGGTCGCGCTCGACGGTGACGGCCCGGTTGTCGCGGTGGGCGCGCAGCCACTCGATCGCGATCGAGCCGGAGCCGCCGCCGACGTCCCAGAGCTGCTCGCCGGGGACGGGCGCCAGGGTGGCCAGGGTGGCGGCGCGCACGTGCCGCTTGGTCAGCTGGCCGTCGCTCTCGTAGGCGCCGTCGGGCAGGCCGGGGACGACGGGGGTGCGCGGGCCGTCGGCGGGGAGTTCGACGGCGATGACGTTGAGCGGGTCGCCGGGCGGGTGCGGCCAGCCGTCGGCGGGGCCGTCGAGCTGCCGCTCGCCGGGGCCGCCGAGCTGTTCCAGGACGCGCAGCCGGGCGCCGCCGTGGCCGCCCGCGGCGAGCAGTGCGGCGACGGCGGCCGGGGTGGCGGCGCCGGCGCTGAGCACCAGCAGCCGGCGGCCGGGGTTGAGGGCGAGCCGCAGGGTGTCCAGCGGGCGGCCGACCAGGCTGACCACCTCGGTGGACTCCAGCGGCCAGCCGAGCCGGGCGCAGGCGTACGCGACGGAGGAGGGGTGCGGCAGGACGCGCAGCCGTCCGGCTCCCGCGGTCTCGGCGAGGGTGCGGCCGATGCCGTAGAACATCGGGTCGCCGCTGGCCAGCACGGCGAGCGGGCGGCCGGCGTACCGGTCGAGCAGCCCGGGCACGGCCGGGCGCAGCGGGGACGGCCACGGCACCCGTTCGGCGGCCACCTCGTCCGCGGGCAGCAGGGCGAGCTGCCGGGGGCCGCCGATCACGGCCCCGGCGGCCCGCAGCGCGGCGCGGGCGGTGCCCGCGAGGCCGGGCCAGCCGTCGGCCCCGATCCCGACGACGGTGATCGGGGGTGGCTGCTGGGGCACCGGTGGGCTCCTCGGGGCGGGTCGGCGGCGGCGGGTCGGCGGGCGGGTCGGCGGCGGGGTTTCGGCCGGTCGTCGGCCGGTCGTCGATCAGGGTGTGGGCAGCCTACCCGGCGGTGTCCGGACGGAGGTCAGCCAGGGTGCGGGCCCGGTCGCACGGGGTTAGCGTCGTGCCGGGAACACCTCCGGGGGGACCTCAGCACGCAACGGAGGACAGCATGTCCGAGTCAGCGGTCCCGTACACCACCAACAACGCCGGCGTCCCGGTGCCGAGCGACGACAACTCGCTCACGGTGGGCAGGGACGGCCCGATCCTGCTCCACGACCACTACCTGATCGAGAAGATGGCCCAGTTCAACCGGGAGCGGGTGCCGGAGCGGGTGGTGCACGCCAAGGGGGCCGGGGCGTACGGCGTCTTCGAGACGACGGAGGACGTCAGCCGCTACACCAAGGCGACCCTGTTCCAGCCGGGCCGGCGGACCGAGATGCTGGCCCGGTTCTCGACCGTGGCGGGCGAGCAGGGCAGCCCGGACACCTGGCGCGACCCGCGCGGCTTCGCGCTGAAGTTCTACACCGAGGACGGCAACTACGACCTGGTCGGCAACAACACGCCGGTCTTCTTCGTCCGCGACACCATCAAGTTCCAGGACTTCATCCGCTCGCAGAAGCGCCGCCCCGACAACGGCCTGCGCGACCACGACATGCAGTGGGACTTCTGGACGCTCTCGCCGGAGTCCGCCCACCAGGTCACCTGGCTGATGGGCGACCGCGGGATCCCGAAGTCCTACCGGCACATGAACGGCTACAGCTCGCACACCTACCTGTGGATCAACGCGAGCGGCGAGCGGTTCTGGGTGAAGTACCACTTCAAGACCGACCAGGGCATCGACTTCCTCACCCAGGAGGACGCCGACCGGCTGGCCGGCTCCGACCCGGACCTGCACCGCGAGGACCTCTGGCAGGCCATCGAGGGCGGCACCCCGCCGTCCTGGACGCTGCACGTGCAGGTCATGCCGTTCGACGACGCGCCCGGCTACCGGTTCAACCCCTTCGACCTCACCAAGGTCTGGCCGCACGGCGACTACCCGCTGATCCGGGTCGGGACGATGACGCTGAACCGCAACCCGGAGGACTACTTCGTCCACATCGAGCAGGCCGCCTTCGAGCCGGCCAACCTGGTGCCGGGCATCAGCGTCTCGCCGGACAAGATGCTGCTCGGCCGGATCTTCTCCTACCCGGACACCCACCGGTACCGGATCGGGCCCAACTACGCCCAGCTGCCGCCGAACCGGCCGCACGTGCCGGTGCACTCCTACGCCAAGGACGGGCCGATGCGCTTCGACCCGGCGCGGACGGCGGCGCCCTACGCGCCGAACTCCTACGGCGGCCCGGCGGCCGGCACCGCGCGGTACGACGACCCGGCGGCCGGCTGGCAGAGCTCGGGCGAGATGGTGCGCGAGGCGTACTCGCCGCACGCCGAGGACGACGACTGGGGGCAGGCGGGCACCATGGTGCGGCAGGTGCTGGACGACGCGCAGCGCGACCGGCTGGTCTCCAACATCGTCGGGCACCTCAAGGGCGGGGTCAGCGGCCCGGTCCTGGAGCGGGCCGTGCAGTACTGGCGCAATGTCGACAAGGCGCTGGGCGACCGGGTGGCCAAGGGTGTCGGCAAGGACTGACGGCCGGTCGGCTCCCCGGGCGGCCGTCGAGGGCGCGGGTCCACGGGGCCCGCGCCCTCAGGCGTGCCCCCGGTCGCGCCGGCGCCAGTCGCCGGAGGCGATGAGCGCCGGGTGCGCGCGCAGCCGGGCGGCGACGGCCGGTCCGGCCAGGTACACCCAGGCGTCCGCCGTCGCGCCGTCCGCCGTCCGGACGGCGCGCCGCTCGCGCACGTACGTGCCCAGGCCGTCCGGCCGGCAGTCCTCCAGCCGGTCCAGCGCGGCGAGCGCCGCCGGGTAGGCGGCCGGGTGGACGGTGACCAGCTCGCCGCTGATCCGCCGTCCCGGCGCGGCATCCGGCACGGCGTACGGGAACCCGGGCCCTTCGTGCAGCGCCGCGCCCTCCAGCGCCGCCGCCCGCACCCGGGCGCAGCGGCCGGCGAGGAAGGCGGTGTGGTTGCGCTCCCCGGTGAGCAGGGTGCCGTAGACGAAGAAGGGCAGGACGGGGGGTTCGGCGGGCACGCGGGGTTCCTCCTGGATCGGGGCAGGTCGGCGGTCGACGGTGCCCGTCTGGTGATACCCACTGGCGCGCGGGGCGGCCGATGCGGTGTCATGGCGGGTGCAACTGCCAGCACCGTCCAAGGGGGACACCCATGACAGCTCCTGCCGAGCGCGTACCGGCCGCGCCCGCGGACTCCGTGCCGACGGCCCCCGCCCCCGCGGGGCGGCTCGGGGCGGGCGTGTGGGTGGCGCTCGCCGTCGTCTACGTGGTGTGGGGCTCGACGTACCTGGCGATCCGGATCACGGTCGAGACGATGCCGTCCTTCCTCTCCGCCGCCGCGCGCTTCCTGACCGCCGGACTGCTGCTCGCCGGGTTCGTGGCCGTCCGCCACGGCCGCGCCGGACTGCGGGCGGACCTGCGGCAGCTGGGCTCCTGCGCGCTGGTCGGCGGCCTGCTGCTGACCGGCGGCAACGGGCTCGTGGTGCTCGGCGAGACCTGGATCCCCTCGGGCCTGGCCGCGCTGCTGGTCGCCGCCGTGCCGCTGTGGATGGTGCTGCTGACGGCGGCGGGCGGCGACCGGCCGAAGCCGGCCGAGCTGGCCGGGGTGCTGCTCGGCCTGGTCGGCCTGGGCGTGCTCTCCGCCCCCGCCTTCGGCGGGGACATCGCGCCGGCCGGGGTGGTCGCGATCCTCTGCGGCACCCTCACCTGGGCGTCCGGCTCCTTCGCGTCCAAGCGCATCCCGATGCCCGCCGACGTGCTGGCCGCCAGCGCCTACCAGATGCTGGCCGGCGGGCTCGGCAATCTGCTGATCGGACTGGCCCGCGGGGAGCAGCACGGCCTGCACCCCGGCGACATCTCCACCCGCTCCTGGCTGGCGCTGGGCTTCCTGGTGGTGTTCGGCTCGCTGGTCGCCTTCACCGCCTACGCCTGGCTGCTGCGCTCGGCCCCGCTGACCCTGGTCGCCACCTACGCCTATGTGAACCCGGTGGTGGCCGTGCTGCTGGGCTGGCTGGTGCTGGCCGAGCCGCTGACCGGCCCCACCCTGCTGGGTGGGGCGATCGTGGTCGCGGGCGTCGGCCTGGTGGTGGGCGTCAGCCGGTCGTCGGCGCGCTCGTCCGCCCGTAGGTCCGCACGGTGACCCCGTTGGGGAAGACGCGGGAGTCGGCGAGCGCGAAGGTGTGCGGGGCGAAGCCCGCGCGGAACAGCGGCACCCCGGCGCCGATCGCCACCGGGGACTGCTTGACGATCAGTTCGTCGATCTCCGGCAGCAGCCGGCCGGCCAGCTCGCCGCCGCCGCAGAGCCAGATGCCGAGGCCCTCCTGCCGCTTGAGCTCCCCGACCAGGTCCAGTGGGTCGGCCGCGGTGACCTCCACGGCGGGGTCGGGGCTCTCGGTGAGGCTGCGCGAGAAGACGATCTGCCGCAGGTGGGCGTACGGGCTGGTGAGGCCGACCGCCAGCCCCGGCTCGTAGGTGCCGCGGCCCATGAGCACGGTGTCGAAGCGCTTGTTGGGCGCCTCGGCGAGCCCCATCGCGGCCCGCCCGGGGGTCGGCAGGGTCTCCGGGTACTCCGCGCACAGGTGGGCGAGGAACTCCCCGCCGACGTACGGCATGAGGAACCGGTAGTCGCCGTCCGGGGCGGCGATGAAGCCGTCGACGGTGGTGCCGACGTAGTACGTGAGCTTTCGCATCCACATCCTTGGAACGTGTTGGCCGGTGAGGTCCGCCGGGCGGTCTCCGCCCCGGTGAACCACGACAGTTATAGTACTTCGACTGTAGTGGTTGCAAGAGTTTTTCCCGAGGGAGCTTCAGCGATGGCCCAGAACCCCGCCCGCCGTGCCGCGCTCACCGACGCGGCCGTCGACGTCCTCGCCGAGCAGGGGGCGCGCGGACTCACCTTCCGCGCCGTGGACGCCCGGGCGGGCGTTCCGGTCGGCACCGCGTCCAACTACTTCGCCGGCCGCGACGACCTGCTCGACCAGACCGCCCGGCACATCCACCACCGGCTCACCCCCGACCCGGTGATCATCGGCGGGCTGCTGCGCGCGCCGCGCGACCGGGCCCTGGTCACCGCCCTGATGCACGACCTCGTGCGCCGCGTCGAGGCCGACCGGTCCGGCTACCTCGCGCTGCTGGAGCTGCGCCTGGAGGCCACCCGCCGCCCGGAGATGCGCGCCCGGCTCACCACCACCCTCCGGGAGCAGCTGGAGGCCAACATCGCCTACCACCTGGACGAGGGCTTCCCCGGCGACCGCGAGACCGTCGTCGTCCTCTACCTCGCGATGACCGGCCTGCTCGTCGAGCACCTCACCCTTCCCGGCGTGCTCGGCGCCGACGCCCTCCCGGCCCTGGTCGACACCCTGGTCGCCCGCACCGTCCCGGAGGCGTGATCAGCCCTCGGCCGCGATCCGCCGGACGGCCTCCTCGACCAGGTCCGCCCGCGCGGCCACCGCGGCCGCCGGAACGTCGATCAGCCGGTAGCCGCGCGCCCGGTAGACCTCCTCGTGCAGCCGCTCGAAGGCGAGCGCGTCGGCGAGGGAGATCCGGCGGGCGGCGGTGCGCTCGACGAAGCCGAGCCCGCGGACGAAGAACACCTCGCGCCGGTAGACGGCCTCGGCCTCGATGCGGTCCAGTTCCGCGCTGAGCCCGGGCGAGGCGGGGCGGCCGAGGAAGATCCTGAGCGCCTCGGTGCAGACCGGGGAACGGTCGTGGAACCGCAGCGCGCCGACCGCGGTCCGCGGCTCCGCCGACGCGCGGGCCCGCTGCACCGCCGCCACCTCGTCGACGAAGTCGGCCCGTTCCCACGGCTGCGGCTCTCCGGCGGCCTGCCGGCGGCCGATCACGTCGGTCGCGGCCTCCCGCACGACATCGAGGCCGCGCCGCGCCAACTCCTCCAGGAGCGTGGTCTTCCCGGAGCCCGGGGTGCCGGTGAGGATGAATCGTCGCACGGTGGGCTGGCGTCCTCTCAGAGGAAGCGGATGTGGCGCGCGCCGACGGCGGCGCGGCGCAGCCGGGCCCGGAGCGGGCCGTCGGTGTCGGGGGCGAGGGCCAGGCCGGCCGAGGCGGCGAGGCGGTCGGCGACCTCGGGGACGCTCAAGGCGTCGGTCCTGACGTGTTCGCCGAACCCGGGACCGCTCAGCCGCTCCAGGCAGTGGTCCAGCCGGGCGACGGCGAAGGACTCCCGGCGCAGCGGCGCCTCCTTCCCGGCGAGCAGCTGCACGGCGCGGCCGCCGCCGCGCTCGCGCAGCCGCCGCAGCACCTCCGCGCGCTCTGCCAGCAGCGCGAAGTGCCGGACGTCGTGGCCCCGTTCGCGCAGCCGGCCGACGGTCTCGGCGAAGTGGGCGGGCTCGGTGACCGTCATCGGGACGATCACCGGGCCCCGGTGGCCGGCGAGTGTGCGGTCCAGCACCTCGAACACGCCCTGGCGCCAGGCCGGGAGGTCCCGGAAGTCGCCGCGCAGCGGCTTCGGGGTCATCCGGTGGAGGCCGAAGCCGACCTCCTCGGGGTCGCAGACGACGCTGCCGGGCAACCGTCGCCGAAGCTCGTGCGCGACCTGCGTCTTGCCGCCGCCGAAGGGCCCGTTGATCCACAGGAGCATGTCCGGCACCCTACGCCCCGGGGCCGGTCCAGGTGGCGAGCAGGGTGCTCAGGGTGACACCCGGGCCGAGGCCGAGGACCAGGCCGCGGGCGCCCGGGGGCGGGGGCGTGCGGTGGGTGCGGGCGAGCACGGAGAAGACCGTCGCACCGCCCAGGTTGCCCTCCTCGGCCAGGACGTCCCGGGAGTGCCGCAGGAAGGCCTCGTCCACGTCGAGCAGCGCCCCGAGCCGCTCCAGGATCGCCGGGCCGCCCGGGTGCAGGACCCCGAAGTCCAGCGCCCGGCCGCCGTGCCGGTCCAGCCAGTCGAGCAGGGCCGGGCCCAGGTCGGTGACCGAGCGCAGCGAGGCCCGGGTGGACGCGAAGTGGTCGCCGCGGTGGTCGGTCAGCTTGCGGTAGCGATCGGTGGTGCGCGGGATGGTGTACTCGAAGCAGTGCTCCAGCCGCAGCCCGGGCGTGCGCCGCTCGGTGGTGACCACGGCGGCGGCCGCCGCGTCGCCCCACAGGCCCTTGTAGATCTGGTCCTCCACCGCGGTGCGGGTGTTCTGGTACATCGAGGAGAGCGACTCGGCGGCGACCACCAGCACCACGCCCGCCGGGTTCCAGGCCAGGAACCGCCGGGCCGCGATCAGCACGTGCGCGCCGCCCGCGCAGGCCAGTTGGCTCATCGGGAGGCGGCTGACGTCGGGGCGCAGGCCGAGGTTCTGCTGGAGGTGGACGTCCAGCCCGGGGACGGCGTCGCCGGTCGCGCTGGAGACGATCACGCAGTCGACCCGCTCGGGCGGCACGCCCGCGTCCGCCAGCGCCTCGGCGGCGGCGCGTTCGGCGGCGGCCAGCAGGTCGGCGAAGGTGCTGGTCTTGCGTTCGGCGGCGGTCCGCTCCGGGGAGGCGACCGCCTCGTAGGGCCGGAAGTAGCGGCGGGTGCCGGGCAGGTTGCCGAGGGCCAGCCGGACGGTCTGGGCCTGGCGCGGCGGGTAGTCCGGGTTGCGGGCGAGGATGTCCTCCCGGATCCGCTCGGCCGTCACGGTGTACGGGCCGAGGGCGAGCGCCGGGCGGCTGACGTGGGCGACGGGGGGAGCCGGGGAAGCGGGGGAAGCGGGGGGAGTGGGGGAAGCGGGGGCGGTGCTGGGCATGCGGATGGTTCCTTGCAGGCGGTGCGCGCCGCGCCCGGCCGGGCACGGCGCGGCCACGCTACCCGCCGGCCCCTCCCCGCCCCCGGGCCGGGATCCGCGAAGCGCCTGCGCCGGAAAGGATCATTCGGATACCATCCGTCGGGTGCCGGGCCCGGCGGGGGAGCCGAGGCCGGGGAGGCGCGGCAGTCGGCCGGACCACGGCCGGGACCGGGGGAGCGGCATGACGGGTACCGGGGCGCGGACGGCGGCGGCCACCACGGCGGCTCTCCCACCCGACCCACCGGTGTCCCTGTGGCGGCAGCGGAACTTCGCCGCCCTCTGGTCCGCCCACACCGTCAGCCAGTTCGGCACCCAGCTCGGCTTCTTCGTCCTGCCCGTCCTCGCGCTCACCACCGTCGGCGCGACCCCCGCCCAGCTCGGCCTGGTGTCCGCCGCCGAGACCCTGCCGTTCCTGCTGGTCGGCCTGCCCGCCGGCGCCCTGCTCGACCAGTGGGACCGGCGGCGGGTGATGGTCGTGGCGGACGCGGGCCGGGCGGTCGCGCTCGGCGCCGTCCCGCTCGGCTACGCGTTCGACCTGCTGAGCGTGCCGCTGCTCTGCGCGGTCGCCTTCGTCACCGGCCTGTTCACCGTCTTCTTCGACATCGCCGACCAGGCCTTCCTGCCCGAGGTCGTCGGCCGCCGCCGGATCGCGGGCGCCAACAGCCGTCTGGAGTTCTCCCGTTCGGCCGCCGAACTCTCCGGACCCGGCCTGGCCGGCCTGCTGCTGCAGTGGGTGACCGCCCCGCTGGTCCTGCTCGGCGACGCGGTGAGCTACCTCGTCTCGGCGCTGCTCCTCGGTGCGATCCGCCCCCCGGGGCCGGCCGCGGGAACGGCTGTGGGAACGGCCGCGGGAACGGACCCGCGGCCGCCCGCGGCGCGGGAGCGGATGCGCACCCGGATCGCCGAGGGCCTGCGCTTCGTGCTGCGCCACCGCGCCCTGCGCTCACTGGCGCTGGCCACCGCCGTCGCCAACCTGGCCGGGCTCGGCGGCGCGCTGAGCGCCCTGCTGCCCGCCTTCGCCCTGCGGGACCTCGGGCTCTCGCCCGGCCGGCTCGGCCTCGCGCTGACCCTCGGCAACGCCTGCGCCCTGCTCGGCGCGCTGTTCACCGCCCGGCTGGTCCGGCTGCTGGGCCTGGGCCGGCTGCTGCTGGCCGCCCGGTGCCTGCCCGGCCTCGGCGTGCTGCTGCTCGCCACGGCCGAGCCGGGCCGCGCCGTCCCCACCCTGGCGGTGGCGGCCGGGCTCATCGCCTGCGGCGTCACCGCCTACAACATCGCCCAGGTCAGCCTCCGGCAGGCGGTGACCCCGGCGGCGCTGCAGGCCCGGATGAACGCCTCGGTCCGCTTCGTCGTCTGGGGGACCCTGCCGCTCGGCGCGGCCGCCGGAGGCCTGCTCGGGTCGGTGGTCGGTCCGCGCCCGGCGCTCTGGGCGGTCGCGGGGGTGGCGCTGCTCTCCGTGCTGCCGCTGCTGCTGAGCCGGGAGATCCGCACCTTGCGCGACTTCCCGGAAGACAGCGGGAATTGACGTATCGTCAGGTGAGGTAGGGCGGCCGTCCGGCCCACCAGTGGCCGGGGGCCTCGGGGGCGCGGCTGGTCCAGAACTCGATGAGGCCGGAGATGAACTCCTCGGCGGAGAGGGTGCCGTCGCCGTCCACGTCGAGCCGGCCGAACGCCTCGTCCGCGTCGTCGCGGGAGAGGGCGGCGAAGTGGCCGCGCTGGAAGACGAAGAACTCGCCCGCGTCCACCGTCCCGCTGCCGTCCACGTCGGCGACGGCCAGGAACGCCTCGGCGAGCGCGCCGAAGACGGTCCGCGCGGCCACCCGGTCGTCGGCGAGCGCGCGGGTCGAGGCGACGAACTGACGGCGGCTGATCGCCGTGGTCCCGATCGGCAGGTGGGAGACGTGCAGGTCCCGCCAGATGGCGAGGTAGGCGGCGACGATCCGCTGCTCGGCGGTCGACCCCTCCCCGTGCCCCAGGGAGCGGGCCACCGCCCGGCCCATCAGCACGTGGTCGTGCTCGGTCAGCAGGCCGTCGCCGTCGGCGTCGAGGTGGTCGAACCCGTGGTTGATCCTCGCGAGCAGCAGTTCCTCGGACACGTCTCCCCCGGCTGGTCGGTCCCGGCGATCACAGCAGAATCCGTCACAACGGTCGGACGCAGCACGCTAACCCGCCGGGCGCCGGGCGCGCAGCCGAAGCCGCGAAGTGGCGCCCGGCCGGATCGGGGCCCGCCGGTCAGTCCGCGCTCCGGAGCGCCGCGTCCGCCAGGCGCTCGGCCAACTCTCCGAACGCCGTCCGGAGTTGTTCGTCGCCGATGCCGTTGGCGTAGCCCTGGAAGGCGAGGGCGGCCTGGGCCTGGACGGCCGGGGCGGCGTAGCCGGGGTCGACCGGGTGGGGGCCGGCGGGCGGCCAGGGGAGCGGCCAGTGCCGGGGCCACGGGATGCGGCCGTGCGGGGTGCCGCACCAGTCGTCGCCCACCTCGGCGAGGATCTGCCGGGCGTCGCCGCCGGAGACGCGGGCGGTGATGGCGGCGTTGGCGACCGAGCTCACGGTGCCGGCGACGGCCAGCCGCAGTTCGGCGGCGCCGGGCGGGATGGGCTGCGGGTTCAGCCCGGCCGCCTCGCCGCCGTCGGCGCGGGCGGCGAGGCGGACGCCCGCGACGGCCCCGAGGGCGAAGCCGTGCGGGATCAGTCCGTCCAGGGCCGCGGGGTTGAGACGGCCCACGAGCGAGACCAGGGAGACGGATCGGTGGACGAGTGTGGTCATCGGGAAACCCCTTCTCCGGGGGATGAATGCGGCCGTGTGCTCACGGCCGGTGACCGATCGTAGGCGGAGCGGTCGTGGAGAAGGGGGACCGACACCACCCCCGCTCAGCGGGCGGCGGCCAGCAGTTCGCGGGTGTACGCGGTGTGCGGGGCGGCGAAGAGCCGGTCGCGGTCGGTGGACTCGACCAGGCGGCCGCCGTGCATCACGGCGACGCGGTCGCAGAAGTGGCGGACCACCGCGAGGTCGTGGGAGACGAACAGGAAGGCGACGCCGAGGCGTTCGCGCAGCTCCATCAGCAGGTTGAGCACCTGGGCCTGGACCGAGACGTCCAGGGCGGAGACCGGTTCGTCGGCGATGATCAGCCGCGGTTCGGGGGCGAGGGCCCGGGCGATGCCGATCCGCTGGCGCTGGCCGCCGGAGAACTCGTGCGGGTAGCGGTCCAGGTGGGCGGGCGGCAGGCCGACCTGCTCGAGCAGTTCGGCGGAGCGTTCGCGCCGCTGTCCGGCGTCCAGCGCGGTGTGCAGCCGCAGCGGGGTGTCCAGGGTCTGGGCGACGGTGCGGCGCGGGTTGAGCGAGGCGTACGGGTCCTGGAAGACCAGCTGGACCTCCTTGGCGAGCCGCCGCCGCAGGGCCCGGTCGGGCCTGGTGGCGTCCACGCCGTCGTAGCGGACGGTGCCGGCGGTGGCGGGCTGCAGGCCGGCCAGCACCCGGGAGGTGGTGGACTTGCCGGAGCCGGACTCGCCGACCAGGCCGAGCGTCTCGCCGGGCGCGATGCGCAGGCTGACGCCCTCGACGGCCCGGACCGGTGCGGGCCGTCCGCGCCCCGGCAGGGGGAGGCCGCGGCGGCCGGGGAAGTGCACGGCGAGGTCCTCGACCTCGGCCAGCCAGCGGCCGTCCGCCCCGGCGGCCCGCGCGGTCCGGCGGGCGGAGGACGGGGGCGCGGTGCGGGGCGCGGGCGACGGGTCGTCGACGGTCGGCAGCGGCGTGCCCGGGACGGAGTCGAGGGTGAGCGCGGCGCCCACCAGGGCTCTGGTGTACGGCTCACGGGGCGCGGCCAGCAGGGTGGCGGTCGGGGCGCTCTCCACCGCCCGGCCGCCGCGCAGGACGAGCGTGCGGTCCGTGGTCCCGGCGACCACCCCGAGGTCGTGGCTGACCAGCAGCACCGCCGTGCCGTGCTCGCGCTGCAGCGCGCCCAGCAGGTCCAGCACCTGGCCCTGCACCCGGGCGTCGAGCGCGGTGGTCGGCTCGTCGGCGATCAGCACGTCAGGGTCGTTCATCAGCGCCATCGCGATCATCACGCGCTGGCGCATGCCGCCGGAGAACCGGTGCGGGTGGTCGCGCACCCGGGCGGCCGGGATGCCGACCCGGTCGAGCATCGCCGCCGCCCGCCGGCGGGCCTCGGCGCGGCCGGTACCGGGGTGGTGCAGCCGGTACATCTCGGCCAGCTGGGCGCCGACGCCGTGGAAGGGGCTGAGCGAGGTGAGCGCGTCCTGGAAGACCAGGGCCACCCGGCCGCCGCGCACCCGCCGCAGCACGGACTCCCCGGCGCCCACCAGCTCCTGCCCGGCCAGCCGGATCGAGCCGGTGACGGCGGTGGTGCGCGGGTCGTGCAGACCGAGGACGGCGAGCCCGGTGGCGGACTTGCCGGAGCCGGACTCGCCGACCAGGCCGAGCACCTCGCCGCGGGCGAGGTCGAAGGAGAGGCCGCGCACGGCGGTGACGGGCGCACCGCCGCGCGGGTCGGCGAAGGTGACGGACAGGTCCCGGACGCTGAGCACCGGCGTCGCCGGCTCGTCGGCGGGGAGGGGGGAGGGGGTCATGGCGGCGGGCTCCAGAGGGGCGGGGAGGTCAGCTGAGGCGGATGCGCGGGTCGAGCCAGGCCACCACGAGGTCGGCCAGCGCGACGAACAGCACGACGAAGCAGGCGGCCAGCAGGACGGCGCCGACCACGGCCGGCAGGTCCTGCCCCTCGACGGCCTCGATGGCGAACCGGCCCACGCCGTTCAGCCCGAACACCGTCTCGGTGATCACCGCGCCGCCGAGCAGCGCGCCCGCCTCCAGGCCGAGCAGCTGCACCAGCGGTCCGGCGGCGCCGCGCGAGGTGTACTTGAGGTGCGCGCGCAGCCGTCCGAGGCCCTTGCCGCGGGCCGTGCGGACGTACTCCTCGTTCATCGTCTCCAGCAGCTGCGAGCGCGACAGCCGGGCGAACACCGCCGAGTTGACGAAGCCGAGGACGAGCCAGGGCAGCAGCATGCCGCCCGCCCAGGCGGCGAGGTCGGTGGCCGGCGGGGTGTAGGAGGGCAGCGGCAGCAGCCCGGTGGTGTAGACCAGCCCCCACTGGGCGACGTAGCCGAGGAAGTAGATCTGCACGCTGGCGCCGACCAGGGTGAAGCCGGAGAGCAGCTTGTCCGTCCGGGTGCCGTGCCGCAGCGCGGTGACGAAGCCGGTGCCGAGCCCGAACAGGACCAGGACGGCCAGCGCGCCCGCCGCCAGCGAGACGGTGACCGGCAGGTGGTCGACCAGCGCCTCGGTGACCGGCTGGTGCAGCCGGTAGGAGTAGCCGAGGCACGGGGCGTCGCAGTGGATCGTGGAGCCGTCCACGTCCTGGACGTCCCGGCCGGCGACGATCCCGGCGAGGTAGTCGCTGTACTGGGCGAGCAGCGGCTGGTCCAGGCCCATGCTCGTGCGGACCGCCGCGACCTGGCCGGTGTCGCAGCGCGGGCCGCAGGCGGCGCGGGCGGGGTCGGCCGGGCCGGCGTAGAAGAGGGCGAAGGCGGCGGCGGAGACCGCGGCCAGGACGGCGAGCGCCTGGAGGATCCGCCGCAGGGCGAAGGAGAGCATGGTGGCCGGTCCGGGTTCGAGGGGGGCGTCGGGCCGGCGGGCCCGCCGCGCGCACCGGGCGGCGCGTCGCGGCGGGTCCACCGGGGACTTCGGGTCAGGACTTGAGGTACAGCCAGGCGAGGCTGACCGTCCCGTAGATCGGGTGGATGAAGGCGCCGCCGACGTTGGAGCCGCGCAGCTGGTTCGCCGTCGGGTAGGTGAACGGCAGCACCGGCTGGTCCTTCATCACCGTCTGCTCCAGCGCGTACAGCTCCTTGGCCTTGGCGTGCGGCTCGCCGATCTGGTTGATCCGGTCGATCTCCTTGTCCACCTCGGCGTTGCGGTAGCGGGCCGGGTTGAGGTCGCTGTTGGCGCGGCCGTCGAAGAAGAACGGGATCAGCGTGGAGGGCGTCGGCCAGTCGACCGAGGTGGTCTCCTCCCACAGGTCGTACGGGGAGTCGGCGCGGTGCACCTCGTCCAGCAGCGCCTTGGGGTCGACCGGCTTGGGCACGACGGTGATGCCGGCCTTGGCGAAACCGTCGACCAGCACCTGGGCGACCCGCTGCCCCTCGGGGGTGTTGGCGTGCGCGTAGGTGAGCGTGCCGGGGGCCTTGCCGGCCTTGGCCAGCGTGGCCTTGGCGGCCTCCGGGTCGCCCTCCGGACGGGCCGGGGCGAGGTCGTACTTCTGCCAGTCGAGCAGGGCGGGGGAGCTGAGCGTGGTGGCGAGCTCGCCGGCCCGGGTGCCGCCCCGGACCTGGCGGGCCTGCTGGCGCGGGTAGGCGAGGTTGAGGGCCCTGCGGACCTCGACGTCGGCCACCCGCTCGTTGTTGAGCATCAGGTAGGTGACGAAGGCGCCCTGCCGCCCGGAGACGACCAGCTCCTTGGCCTTGGGGTCGGTGTCCACCGTCTGGTACAGCTCGGGGGAGAGCAGGGTGGCCGCCGTGGTGGCGTCGGCGCCGCCGTCGCGCCCGGAGAGGATCTCCTGGTTGATGTTGAGCGCCTCCTTCCCGAAGGTGAAGACGAACTTCTCCGGGTACTGGCTGCGGATCGGGTCGGTCTCCGGCTTCCAGTGCGGGTTGCGCTCCAGTACCAGCCGGGTGTTCTGGACGTGCTCGACGATCCGGTACGGGCCGGTGGCGAACGGCTGGCGGTCGTAGTCGGTGCCGGTGTCCTTGTCCTGGCGCACCGGCGAGGAGGAGGACTGCGCGGCCATGTACGGCACGTCGGCCTGCGGCTGCGGGAAGTGGAAGACGAGGGTGCGCTCGTCCGGCGTCTCGATCGCGGCGAGGTCGCCGTCCTGCGGGCCGCCGTACTTCTTGCGGGCGTCCTCGTAGCTGGCCTCGCCGGTGAGCCACTGCGGCCAGTACGGCGGGCCGACCTCGTAGCCCTTGCCGAAGGAGCGCTCGATGCCGTACTTGACCTGCTGGGCGGTGATCGGCTGGCCGTCCTCCCAGGCCACGCCCGCCTTCAGCCGGTACGTCCAGGTGCGGCCGCCGTCGGTGGCGGTGCCGGTGTCGGTGGCGAGGTCGCCGACCAGCTTGGCCTTGCCGTCGACCACCTGGTACTGGGTCAGCTGGCGGCCCCAGAGCAGCGAGGTGTTGTAGGTGGCGCCCGCGTACACCTTCTGCGGGTCGTAGTGGCGGAAGTCGGTGGCGTTGTAGACGTTCACCGTGCCGCCCTGGCGGGCGCCGGGGACGGCGGGGGCCGGGCCGGTGCTCTCCTGCTCGCTGCCGAGCGCGGCGGTCAGCGGCGAGGCCTCCTTGGCCGCGCCGCCGGGTCCGGCGGTGGAGGAGGTGGAGCTCGCGCCGGCCGAGCAGGAGGTCGCCAGCAGGGCGGTCGCGAGGACGGCGAGGGACGGTCTGATCCAGCGCATGGCGAATCTCTCCTTGGCCCGGGGGTTCCGGGGTCGGGTCGGGTGGGGCGGTGAAGGTGTACGACGGGAAGGGGAAGTCTCAGCGGGCGGCGCGCGGGTCCAGGGCGTCCCGGACGGCGTCGCCGAGCAGGTTGAAGGCGAGCACGAACAGCAGCAGCGCGACGCCGGGGAAGAACATGTACGTCGGATCGGCCTGGAAGACCTCGGAGCCGCGGGAGATCATCCGGCCCCAGTCCGGGACCGGCTCGTTGACGCCCACGCCGAGGAAGGACAGCACCGCCTCGGAGGCGACGAAGGTCGGCACCGCCATGGTGGCGTGCACCAGCAGCTGCGCCCGGACATTCGGCAGGAGTTCACGGAAAACGATGTGGAATCCGCTCGCGCCGATCGCCCGGGCGGACTGCACGAAATCCCTTTCCCGGAGTGACCGGACGGAGGCGCGCAGGGAAAGCGCGAGCGGAATCCAGCCGAACGCGGAGAAGACCAGGACGAGCACCAGGAACTGCATCCACTCCGGTTCCGCGGTGCCCGGATCGACCAGTCGGGACTGGATCACCGGGCTGAGCGCGAGCAGCAGGAGCAGCGTCGGGAAGGCCAGCAGGACGTTCGACAGGAAGCCGAAGAGCCGGTCGGTGATCCCGCCGAGGTAGCCCACCGCGACGCCGGCCAGCACGCCGAGCGTGGTGGTCACGGCGGCCGAGAGGAAGGCGATCAGCAGCGAGGTGCGGATGCCGTACAGCAGCTGGGTGAACACGTCCCGCCCGAGGCCGGGCTCCAGGCCGAACCAGAACTCCCCGGAGATGCCGCCGTTCGGCGCGATCGGCAGGCCGCCGTCGCTGAGCAGGCCGGGCGTGTTCTGGCCGTAGTGCTCGGTGGGGTTCTTGCCGTACAGCGCGGCGATCAGCGGGGCCGCCAGGGCGAGCAGCAGGAAGAGCGCGACGACGCCGAGCGCGACGGCCCCGGTGCCCTCGCGGCAGACGCGGCGCAGCAGGCTCGTCGGGGCGGGCGCCGGGGGCGGCACCGGGGCGTCCGGTGCTGCGACTTGTTCGACCACTGCCATGAGAGGCGTACTCCCCGAATTCTCTGCCGCCCCGTGGGTATGGGTGCGTCGACGTGCATTTCCGGCCGGCCGCTCCGGGGGTTTCCCGGAAGGCCGACCGGCGTCATCAGATCGGATGGCGGGGAGTTTTCGCAAATCATTCCGAAGGCACCCGCGGAGTGGTTCGGGTGCTTTGTTTCGGCCAAGATGACGGCTTCATTCCGCCGCAATACTGCTGTAGCAGTAGAACGGACATATTCGGGCAAACGGAGTGTCATGTCCGCCGCCGTCCCGTATCGTGAGATCTCCGCCACAGACCGCCCGGCATTGGTACGATTCCGGCGGGCCGCGACTGGCGCGCACGGATGGAATCGACCATCGGGAAGCGGCCCCGTGCCGAATCACGACGCAGTTGCCGAGCGCCTGGGCCTCCCGACCTCCCCACCAGGAGACCGCCATGGCCCCGCAGCCGCACACGGCCGCCACCCCCGCCGCCAACACCGCCTTCCGCTCCGCGCTCGACGTGGTCCGCGAGGTGGAGCCGCGGATCGCCGCCGCCATCGGCCAGGAGATCGACGACCAGCGCGCCTCGCTCAAGCTCATCGCCAGCGAGAACTACGCCTCCCCGGCCGTCCTGCTCACCATGGGCAACTGGCTCAGCGACAAGTACGCCGAGGGCACCGCCGGCCGCCGCTTCTACGCCGGCTGCCGCAACGTCGACACCGTCGAGACCGTCGCCGCCGAGCACGCCCGCGCCCTGTTCGGCGCCGACCACGCCTACGTCCAGCCGCACTCCGGCATCGACGCCAACCTCACCGCCTTCTGGGCCGTCCTCTCCCAGCGGGTCGAGAGCCCCGCCCTGGAGCGCGCCAAGGTCCGCAACGTCAACGACCTCGGCGAGCAGGACTGGGCGCAGCTGCGCCAGGAGCTGGGCAACCAGCGGATGCTCGGCATGTCCCTGGACACCGGCGGCCACCTCACCCACGGCTTCCGCCCCAACATCTCCGGCAAGATGTTCGACCAGCGCAGCTACGGCACCGACCCGGCCACCGGCCTGATCGACTACGACGCGCTGCGCGCCACCGCCCGCGAGTTCCGCCCGCTGATCCTGGTGGCCGGCTACTCCGCCTACCCCCGTCTGGTGGACTTCGCGAAGATGCGCGAGATCGCCGACGAGGTCAGCGCCACCCTGATGGTCGACATGGCGCACTTCGCCGGCCTGGTCGCGGGCAAGGTGCTGACCGGCGACTTCGACCCGGTACCGCACGCCGACATCGTCACCACGACCACCCACAAGTCGCTGCGCGGCCCGCGCGGCGGCGCGGTGCTCTGCACCACCGAACTCGCCGAGCACGTCGACCGCGGCTGCCCGCTGGTGCTCGGCGGCCCGCTCTCGCACGTCATGGCCGCCAAGGCGGTCGCCTTCGCGGAGGCCCGCCGCCCCGAGTTCCGCGGCTACGCCCGGCAGGTCGTCGACAACGCGCAGGCACTCGCCGAGGGCCTGCTGCGCCGCGGCGGCACCCTCGTCACCGGCGGCACCGACAACCACCTGGTGCTCGCCGACGTCTCCGGCCACGGCCTGACCGGCCGCCAGGCCGAGGCCGCGCTGCTCGACTCCGGCATCGTCACCAACCGCAACTCCGTCCCGCAGGACCCGAACGGCGCCTGGTACACCTCCGGCGTGCGGATCGGCACCCCGGCGCTCACCACCCGCGGCCTCGGCACCGCCGAGATGGACGAGATCGCCGCCCTCATCGACACCGTGCTGCGCGCCACCGCCCCGGCGGCCACCGCCTCCGGCGCCCCGTCCAAGGCCCAGTACACCCTGGACCCGGCGGTCGCCGAGGGCGTCGCCGAGCGGGCCGCCGACCTGCTCGCCGGCTTCCCGCTCTACCCGGGCGTCGACCTGGTCTGACCCCCCCGGCGGCCCCGGCGGCCCCGGCTGCCCCGGCGGCCCCGGCCGAGTCTCCCGCCCGGCCGGGGCCCCACGCCTCAGTACTGCAGCGACTTGTACTGCAGGAACTCCTCCAGGCCGCGCCGGCCCAGCTCGCGGCCGAGGCCCGAGTTCTTGTAACCGCCGAACGGCGCAAGGGGGTTGAAGCGACCGCCGTTGAGGTCGATCTGCCCGGCGTCCAGCCGGCGGGCGAAGCGGGCGGCGGTGTCGGTGTCGGCCGCCCAGACCCCGCCGGCCAGGCCGTACTCGGTGGCGTTGGCCAACTCGGCGGCGTGGTCCTCGTCCTCGTACGCCAGGACGGCCAGCACCGGCCCGAACACCTCCTCGCGGGCCACCGCCATGTCGGCGGTGACGTCGGCGAGCACGGTCGGGCGGACGTAGAAGCCGGTCGCGAGGCCGTCCGGGGCCTCGGCGCCGCCGGTCACCAGGCGCGCGCCCTCGGTGAGCGCGCCGGTGATGTAGCCGCGCACCCGCTCGCGCTGGCGGGCACTGACCAGCGGCCCGACCCGGGTCCGCGGGTCCGCCGGATCGCCCGGGAGGTACGTGCCGGCCGCCTTCGCGGCGAGCGCCACCGCCTCGTCGTACTGGTCGCGGTGGACCAGCAGCCTGGTCCACGCGCTGCAGGTCTGGCCGGAGTTGGCGAACACGTTGGCGACGTTGACCTTCACCGCGCGGGCCAGGTCGGCGCCCGGCAGCACCACGTTGGCGGACTTGCCACCCAGCTCCAGGGCCACCCGCTTGATGCCGCGCCCGGCCGTCTCGGCGACCGTCCGCCCGACCGCCGTCGAGCCGGTGAACGACACCACGTCCACGTCCGGGTGGGCGGCCAGCGCCGCGCCCGCCACCGCGCCGGTCCCCGTCACCAGGTTGAACACCCCGGCGGGGAAGCCCGCCGCGTCGACCAGCCGGGCGAACAGCCGGGCCACCAGCGGGGTGTCCTCGGCCGGCTTGAGGACCACCGGGCAGCCGGCCGCCAGCGCGGGCACCACCTTGGCGGCGATCTGGTGCAGCGGGTAGTTCCACGGCGTGATCGCCGCGACCACCCCGGCGGGCTCGGCGTGCACCACCGAGTTGCCGATCCGCTCCTCGAACGGGTAGTCGGCCAGCAGCTCCAGGTACGACTCGGTGACCGTCAGCGGCAGCGTGGCCTGCACGGCGGTGGCGAAGGAGATCGGCGCGCCCAGTTCGGCCGTCACGGTGGCGGCGATCTCCTCCTGGTGCGCGGCCAGGCCGTCCCGCAGCCGGGTCAGCGGCGCCAGCCGCTCGGCGGCGGTGGTCGCCCCCCAGCCGCGGGCCGCCCGGCGGGCCGCCGCGACGGCGGCGTCGACGTCCGCCGCGCCGCCGGCCGGGACGGTGGCGAGCAGGCGCTCGGTCGCCGGGTCGAGCACCGGGATCGACCCCTGGTCCAGGGCGGGCCGCCAGGCGCCGTCGACGTACTGGTCCGTGTACTGCGCGTACCCCTCGGCCCGCTCGGTGTCGCCCGCCATGTGCTGCCCCTTCACGTGGAATCCGCTGCTCGAGGTGGTGCCTCGGCCCGACCTGGGCCCGGCCCCGGACCAGTCATACGGTGCGCGCCCCCGGGGAGGCAAGGCCCGCCCGCCCCGCGCGCCGCGACGCCACCGCGGCAGGTCTTCGGCCGGAACCGCGGTGGGCAGCTCCGGACGGGTGAAGATCGTTTTCTGTGATGATGAAAAGTCGGGTGGTCCGACGGCAGTATGGACGAACCGGTCCCCGCTCGGAGCGGACCGTGGTCAAGTACGCCCACAACCGGCCGGGCGGCGACACTCTTTCTCCCGACTTCCTCCCGACTTCGCCCAAGTCCGTTCGGTGGCGCGTGGATTGCGGCGAACCCGGGCACTTCGGACTACCGTTGGCCGCAGGTCAGGTTCTGTTCACGTGCCCGTGGCGCCACTCTGCCCGGGGCGGGGCCGCCGAGGAACGCCGTCGGCCGCCGGCGACGAGGCCTTCCGAGCCCGGAGATCCTGCCCGTGGTCGTTCGTACCGACTTAGGAGCCGCCTCGTGACCGACGCCGCACTCAGTGCCGACCAGCAGCAGCCGGCGGAACCGGCGGTGCTCGACGACGTCCCCGGCTGGTTCTGGGAGCACGACCGCCACCTCTTCGACTGGTTCCTCGGCCGCCAGGAGAAGGCGGGCCTGTCCGGAGACCTCCTGGAGATGGGCGCCTACCTGGGCCGCAGTGCGATCGTCATCGGGGAGCACCTCCAGGCGGGCGAGACCTTCACGGTCTGCGACCTCTTCGACTCGGACGCGCCGGACGACGACAACGCCGCCGAGATGGACATGTCCTACCGCAGGACGCTGACCCGCACCGCCTTCGAGAGCAACTACCTCTCGTTCCACGACCGGCTGCCGGAGATCGTCCAGGCCCCCACCTCGGCGCTGGCCGGCGGCCGCGTCCCGCCCGGCGCGTTCCGGTTCGTCCACATCGACGCCTCGCACCTCTTCGAGCACGTGGCCGGCGACCTTCAGGTGGCCCGGGCCGCGCTCGCCCCGGAGGGCGTCGTGGTACTGGACGACTACCGCTCCGCGCACACCCCGGGCGTCGCCGCCGCCACCTGGGAGGCGGTGCTCAACCACGGCCTGCGGCCCATCGTGCTCACCGAGGCCAAGTTCTACGCCACCTGGGGCGACCCGGAAGCCGCCCAGCTCGACCTGCTGGCCCACCGCGGCACCCTGCCGCGGTGCGACATGACCAACGAGATGATCGCCGCGCACCGGGTGGTGCGGATCGGCGGCAGCTCCGACGGCGCCGAGCCGTTCCGGGTCTCCCGCCACCACGCCCGGCTGACCGTCGAGGCCGAGCGCCGCGAGCTCGCGCGGGCCGCCGAGGAGGCCCTGCGCGGCGCCGAGCGCGAGCGCGACGAGGCCCTGCGGGACCTCGCCGAGCGCCGCACCCGCGCCGCCGAGCGGCGTCGGCCGGTCAATGTCGCCAAGCGGGCGGTGGGGGACCTGCTCCCGCCCGTGGTCACCTCTGCCCTCCGGCGCGCCCGCCGCGGCTGACGCCGCTCCGCCGCTCCGCCGCTCCGTGCCGCGCCCGCCGGCGTCCCGTAGGGAGCATCGAAAGAGGTACCGCTCAGGGTCGGAAGAATGCGCTTTTCCGACTCCTCCCGCCCGGCCGAGGATGGCAGGTGAACCAGCCCGCCGGGAGGAATCCGTGTCGTCCGTGTCGTCCGTCTCGCCCGCCGCCCAGTCGCCCGCCGACGTCCATCCCGTGGCCAAGCCGCCCGTCGACGCCGGGCTGCTGCCGCTCACCGCCGAGGCGGGCCCCGGCGGGCTCGCCGTCGGCGGGGTGCCGCTGACGGAACTCGCCCGCCGGTTCGGCACCCCGCTCTTCGTCTACGACGAGGAGCACCTGCGCCGCCGCTGCCGGGAGGCCGTCGCCGCCTTCGGCCCGGGCAACGTCGCCTACGCCTCGAAGGCCTTCCTCTGCACCGCGATGGCCCGGCTCGCCGCCGAGGAGGGCCTGCTGCTCGACGTCGCCTCCGGTGGCGAACTGCGCACCGCCCTGCACGCCGGGGTCTCCCCGGAGCGGATCGTGCTGCACGGCAACAACAAGAGCGAGGCCGAACTGCGCACCGCCCTCACGGCCGGCCTGCGGCACGTCGTGGTCGACAGCTTCGACGAACTGGACCGGATCGAGCGCCTGGTCGCCGAGGAGGGCCTGCCGCCGGCCCGCGTCCAGCTGCGGGTGGCGCCGGGGGTCGCGGCGGGCGCCCACGAGGCGATCCGCACCGGCGGGCACGACTCCAAGTTCGGCTTCGGCCTGGCCGGCGGCGCCGCCGAGGCCGCCGTCCGACGGGCCGCCGCCTCGCCGGCCGTCCGGCTGGAGGGCGTCCACGCGCACGTCGGCTCGCAGGTGCTGGACCCGGCCGAACTCGCCGACGGCGCCGCCGCCGTGGCGCGGTTCGCGGTGGACTCCGGGGTGGCCCGGCTGACGGTGGGCGGCGGACTGGGCGTGGCGTACCTGGCGGGCCAGAGCGCGCCGTCCTTCGCGGTGTGGGCCGACCGGGTGCGGGCGGCCGTGCGCGGGGCCGGCTGGACCGGGGAGTTCGGCGTCGAGCCGGGGCGTTCGATCACCGCCCGGGCCGGGCTGACCCTGTACCGGGTGGGCACGGTCAAGCGGATCGCCGGCGTGCGGACGTACGTGAGCGTCGACGGCGGGATGAGCGACAACCTCCGCCCCGCCCTGTACGGCGCGCGCTACGAGGCGTTCCTGCCGCGCTGCCCGCAGGAGCCGCGGCCGCTGCGCGCCCGCCTGGTCGGCAAGCACTGCGAGAGCGGGGACGTCATCATCGACGACGCCGCCCTCCCGGCCGACCTGCGGATCGGCGACGTGCTCGCCACCCCGGTCACCGGCGCGTACGGGTACGCGATGGCGTCGAACTACAACAAGCTGCCGCGCCCGGCCGTGGTCTTCGTCCGGGACGGCGACGCCCGGGTGGTGGTGCGCCGGGAGACCGAGGACGACCTGCTCCGGCTCGATGTGGACGCCGCCGCCGACGCGGCCGCCACTGCCGCCGTCCTGGCGCCAGACCGCCGACGCGTGACCGCTGACCGCTGACCCCACCGAATATGTAGACCGGTCTACCTACAGCGACCCCTCCCGCCGGGCTTCCCGACGGAATAGGTAGACCGGTCTACTTTTTCTCTGCGCTGAATATGCAGACCGGTCTACTGAATCGAGAAGAATCGACCGACCGGTCTACAGAGTCGCCCTCCGCCCCTGACCAGCCGCGATGACCTACCCTGGCCCGATGCTGAACAGCGCCCGTCTGCTCGTCCTGTTGGAGATCGCCCGCCGGGGCACCATCGTGGCCGCGGCGCAGTCGCTGCACCTGAGCCCGTCCGCCGTCTCGCACCAGCTCGCCCGCCTCGAACAGGAACTGGGCGTCGCGCTGGTCGAGCGTCAGCCGCAGTCCCTGCGGCTGACCCCGGCGGGCGTCCGGTTGGCGGAGCACGCCCAGGCGATCGCCGACCTCATGGCCGTCGCCCAGGACGACCTGCGCGCCCACTCCGAGGGCACGGCGGGCGTGCTGCGCCTCGGCTTCTTCGCCTCGGCCGGCCTCGACCTGCTGCCCCGCGCACTCACCGCCTTCTCGGCCCGGCACCCGCAGGTCGAACTCGAACTCATCATGGGCCAGCCGCACGAGCTGCTCCCCGACCTGGAGGCCGGCCGCCTGGACGCCGCGGTGGTCTTCGAGCACCCGCTCGACCCGTGGATCCGGCAGGCCGGCCGCCAGGGCGTGGCCGAGGTCGAACTCTACTTCGACGAGCCGCAGTTGGTGATCGTGCCACTGCGCCACCGGCTCGGGCGGCGCAGCCTGGTCCGGCTCGCCGAGCTCGACGGCGAGAGCTGGATCGGCACCCACGGCGGTTCGACCGGCGAGCCGGTGCTGGAACGCGCCTGCGCCGCCGAGGGGTTCCGCCCCCGGGTGCGCTGCCGCAGCGACCACTACCAGGTGACGATCAACCTCGCCCGGGCCGGCATGGGCGTCGCCCTGATCCCGGCCCTCGGCCTCGCCGACAGCGCCGGTGTGCACGTCTGCCGCCTCGACCACCCACAGCTGCACCGCCGGATCGGCGTGGCCACCCGGGCCACCAACCGCAACCCCGCCGTCCGCGCCTTCCTCACAGAGCTGCGCGCGGCCGCGGGCGAGGTCCGGTCCCTGCTCGAACTGCAGTGGTCCTGACCTCCCCGGCGGCCGCGCGGAGAGCGTCCTGTCCCGACGGAGGCGTCCGGTGGGTCAGCCGGGGCTGATGGCGTGATGGTGGCCCAAGTGGAAACCGTTCAGCTCGCCCCGTCGCAGCCCGGGGCTGTCCGGGTGCGGGGCGAGAACACCGCGTCGAGCGGACCGGTCGGCCGGAAGAGGCGGAGGTGTTCCGTTCACGGCGCGGGCGCGGGCGCGGGCGCGGGCCGGCGAGGGCGAACCGGCCCGTACCCTCCGGGAACGGGCCGTCGCACAGCGCCCGTACGCCCGGCCGGCCCGCCCCACCCCGGCCCACCACTCCGCCCCATCCCGCCCGCCCCGCTACCGCAGCAACACGCAGGTCGCCGGCTCGCCGCGCACCGCGCCCGCCGCGAGCGCCCGCCCGACCTCGCGGATGGCGTGCACCGCCGCCCGCTCCGTGCTCGGCCCGAGCGCCACGTCCCAGTGCGCGATCACCGCGTACGCCACCCGCCGGGTGCCGATCAGCACTCCGGCGTCGGCCCGCACCCCGGTGTCGGTCCCGGTCTTGTTGGCGACCAGCAGCCCGCCGGGCAGCGGATCGGGGAAGCACTCCGCGTACGGGTCGTGCTGGACGAGCGCCGGGACGAGCCCGTGGTCGGTGTTGGAGCGCATCCACCGCAGCAGCCGCGCCGACGCGCCGGGCGTGACCAGGTCGCCCCGGACGGCCAGTGCGACCAGTTGCGCGAGGTCCCGGGCCGTCCCGGTGGCGAACACCGGCGGCACGCCGGGCCCGCGGACGTCGCGGACCCGGTCGTGCAGGGTGAGCCGCTCCAGCCCGAGCTCCCGGGCGAGCCGCTCGGTGGCGGACAGGCCGACCATGCGCAGCAGCGCGTTGGTGGCGGTGTTGTCGCTGACCGAGGCGGTCAGCCAGGCCAGGTCCTCGACCGTCCAGCCGCACCCGCTGCCGCCGTCACCCGCACCCGCACCCGCGCCCACACCCCCGCGCGCGAGCCGCCGCAGCAGCCCGGTGCCGCCGGTCACGTCCTCGTCCTCGATCGGCACCACCGTGTCCGCCCGCAGCTCCCCGGCATCCAGCCGGCGCGCGACCTCGGCCAGCAGCAGCAGCTTGGACGCGCTGGCGACCGGCAGCACCACCGTGTCGTCCACCCCGACCGCGCTCCCGCCGACCCCGCCGGCCCCGCCGACCCCGACGGCCGTCTCCGTACCCGCCTCCGCGTGCGCCCCCGCCTCCTCCTCCGCCTGAGCGTCCACATCCACCGCCGCGACCGCCAGGGTCAACGGCAGTGCCGCCGCCGACCGCGCGGCGGCCGCCACCTGCGCCAGGATCATCGGACCCGTACCACCTCTCCGGCCCGGGCGTCCGTCGGCCGCCCGTCGCGCACCGCGACCTGCCCGGCGACCACCACGGCCGCCACCCCCTGCGGCGGCAGCAGCGGCCGCTCGAAGGTGGCCGCGTCCCGGACGGCGCCCGGGTCCAGTACCACCAGGTCCGCCACCGCGCCGTCGCGGACCACCCCGCGCCCGGCGAGCCGGAAGCGCGCCGCCGGCAGCCCGGTCATCTTGTGCACCGCGCTCTCCAACGACAGCAGTCCCTCCTCCCGGCCGTAGTGGCCGAGGACCCGGGCGAAGCTGCCCGCCCAGCGCGGGTGCGGCCGCCCGGGCTTGGGCACGCCGTCCGAGCCGATCATCGACAGCGGGCTGGCCAGCACCCGGCGGACGTCGTCCTCGCGCATCGAGTGGCTGATGATGGTCACCTCTCCCTGCGAGTCGAGCAGCAGGTCGCACACGTAGTCGACCGGGTCGGCGCCGCTCGCGGCCGCCAGGTCGGCGATCCGGTGGCCCTCCGCCGCACGGCGGGCCGGGGCGGCGGCGACCGCGATGAGGTCCCAGCCGCCGTTGCCGACGGTGTTCTCCCAGCCGTCGACGCCGCCCGCGATGTCCGCCCGGATCCGCTCGCGCACCTCCGGGCGGCGCAGCCGCTCCAGCAGCGCGCCGACCCCGCCCTCGCTGGTCCACGGCGGCAGCATCGCGTGCAGCACCGTACTGCCCGCGGTGTAGGGGTACACGTCGCACAGCACGTCGAGGCCGTCGGCGCGGGCCTGTTCGAGCCGGGGGAGGGTCCGCAGGGTGGCGCCCCAGGCGTGCCGTCCGGCGGTCTTGTGGTGGGAGACCTGGAGCGGTGCGCCGGAGCGTTCGGCGATCTCCAGCGCCTCCTCCAGGGCCTTCTCCACCTGGGACATCTCGTCCCGCAGGTGGGTCACGTACGGCTTGCCGTGCCGGGCCGCGACGCGGGCGAGCGCCACGATCTCGTCGGTGTCGGCGTACGTGCCGGGCGGGTAGATCAGTCCGGTGGAGAGCCCGGCCGCGCCCTGGGCGAGGGCCTGGTCGAGCAGTTCGCACATCGCGGCCAGCTCGTCCGGCCGCGGTGGGCGGTCGGCGAAGCCCATCACCCCGGCCCGCAGCGTGCCGTGGCCGACCAGCGAGGCGAGGTGGTTGCGGCGCAGTTCGGGCCGCTGGGCGGCGGCGAAGGCGGCGAAGTCCTCGGCCGGGCCGACCGGGCCGATGCCGAAGGTGACCCGCAGGTGCTCGGCCAGCTCCGGCAGCCGCTCGGGCAGGCAGGGGAAGAGGCTGCTGCCGCAGTTGCCGCTGATCTCGGTGGTCACGCCCTGGAGGAGCGGGGCGAGCCGCAGTTCCTCCAGGGCGTCCCACGCGGTGTCCGCGCCGTCGGCGGCCGCGTCCGGGCCACCGCGGCCCCCGACGGCGGCCAGGGCGTCGGAGTGCGTGTGCACGTCGATGAACCCGGGGGTGACGACCAGTCCGGTGGCGTCGATGACCCGCACGGGACCACCGCCGACACCGCCCGTGCGATCCGCCCCGCCCGCGCGATCCGCCGCGCCCGCACCCGCGTCCGCGCCGGGCGGCAGCACGGTGACCCGTCCGCCCGCCACCGCGAGGTCGGCGCGCCGCGCCGGCGCCCCGGTGCCGTCCACCAGCAGTCCGCCGCGCACCAGGAGTTCCACGGCCGCCATCACAGCACCGTCGCCAGGAAGGCCCGGGTGCGCTCGTGGCGCGGGGCGGTGAACACCTCGTCCGGGTGCCCGGCCTCGACGACCGCGCCCTGGTCCATGAAGACGACCCGGTCGGCGACCTCGCGGGCGAACCCCATCTCGTGGGTGACGACGATCATCGTCATCCCGCTGCGGGCGAGGTCGCGCATCACGCCCAGCACCTCCCCGACGAGTTCGGGGTCGAGCGCGGAGGTGGGCTCGTCGAAGAGCATCAGGGTCGGCTCCATGGCCAGTGCCCGGGCGATCGCCACCCGCTGCTGCTGGCCGCCGGAGAGCTGGCCCGGGTAGTGGTCGGCGCGGTCGGCGAGGCCGACCCGGTGCAGCAGCTCACGGGCCTGCCGCTCGGCCGCGGCGCGGCCGCGGCCCTGGACGGCGACCGGTCCCTCCATCACGTTCTGCACCGCCGTGCGGTGCGGGAAGAGGTGGAACCGCTGGAACACCATGCCGATCCGCTCGCGCTGGCGCTGGATGTCCTTGGGCCGCCGCTCGCGCAGCGTGGCGCCGCCGGAGCCGGCCGGCTCGTAGCCGATCAGCTCGCCGTTGACGGCGATCCGCCCGGCGTCGATCTTCTCCAGGTGGTTGAAGCAGCGCAGCAGGGTGGACTTGCCGGAGCCGGAGGGCCCGATCACGCAGAGCACCTCCCCGCACCGCACCTCCAGGTCGATCCCGCGCAGCACCTCCAGCTCGCCGAACCGTTTCCGCACGCCGCGCGCCGAGAGGATCACCTCGTCCGTCGCCACCGTCACTTCCCCGCCCCCTTCTTCTCGACGATCTTCTTCTCGACGGCCCTCTTCTTCAGGTCCGCCCTCGTCCCGCCCGGCCGCAGGTTGCGCAGCACCCGCTGCCCCAGCGGCCGGCGCGCCGTCTGCGCCCCGGGGCTGAACCGCCGCTCGACGGCGTGCTGCGCGACGCTCGCGATGGTGGTCAGCACCAGGTACCAGATCGACGCCACGATCAGCAGCGCGATGACCTCGAAGTTCGCCAGGTACAGGTGTTGCGAGACCGTCATCAGGTCGGCGCCCGCGATCACCGAGACCAGCGAGGTGGTCTTCAGCATCGAGATGAACTGGTTCCCGAACGGCGGGATGATCACCCGCATCGCCTGCGGCAGGACCACCCGGACGAGGATCTGCCGGTTGGACATGCCCAGCGCCGCGGCGGCCTCCCGCTGCCCGGGGTCGACGCTCTGGATGCCGGCCCGGACGATCTCCGACATGTAGGCGCCCTCGTTGATCGACAGGCCCAGCAGCGCCGCGACGAACCCGGTGATCAGCGCGTTCGTCTGCCAGCTGACCAGCTTCGGCCCGTCGAACGGGATCCCGATGCTGATCTCCGGGAAGAGCAGCGCGAGGTTGAACCAGAAGATCAGCTGCACCAGCAGCGGCGTCCCGCGGAAGAACCAGGTGTACGCGCCGGCCGTGGTCCGCAGCACCGGGCTGTCCGACAGCTGCATCACCGCCGCCAGCACGCCGATCACGATGCCGGCCACCTGTGAGATGAGGGTCAGCTGGACGGTGACCCACAGACCCTCCAGGACCACCCCGTCGAACTGGTACTTCGCGATGACGTCCCAGTGCAGGTTGGGGTTGACGATGATCGTGTACGCCAGCCAGACGGCCGCGAACGCCGCCACCAGCACGGCCACCCACCGCCCGGGCCGGGGCCGCCCGGTGATCCGCAGCGACAGGTCGTCCTCGGGCGGCGCCGTCGGCGCGCTCTTCGTCGCGACGCCCGCGCCCGCGCCCTCGCCCCGCGGGGCGTCGCCCGCTCTCATGCCGTCGCCCACCGCGCTCACTGCCCGACCGTGTTGACGGTGGCCTTGGTGACGGCGCTGCCGGTGACCTCGTACCGGTCCAGCACCGTGCGGTACTCACCCGAGTCGATCAGCTCCTGGAGCGCCCGCTGCACCGCGTCGCGCAGCCCGCTCTCCTTCTTCGCCACCGCGATGCCCCACGGCGCCGTCCCGTACTGCTCGGGCAGCACCTGGTAGGCGGTGTTCTTCTGCGCGAACATCTGCGCCACCGGGTAGTCCACGATGGTGGCGACGGCCCGCCCGCTGTCCAGCTGCAGCAGCCCGGTGGGCGCGTCCTCGCTCTGCGAGATGGTCATCTTCTCGGCGCACTTGGTGTTCTGCTGCTCGCCGATCTCCAGGTTGGAGCTGCCCTTGGCCAGCACCACCTGCTTGCCGCAGAGGTCCTCCAGGGACTTGATGCCCTGGGGGTTGTCCTTGGTGGTCATGACGACCCCGCCGGTGCGGAAGTAGTCGACGAAGTCGACGGCCTGGCGCCGCTGCTCGCTGTCGGTCATCGAGGACATCACCAGGTCGAACCGGCCGGCCTGGAGGCCCGGGATCAGTCCGTCGAACGAGGCGTTGGTCATCTCCAGCTTCAGCCCGAGCTTCGCCGCGAGCGCCGCGGCGAGGTCCGGGTCGACGCCGGTCAGCTCGGTGGTGCCCGTCTTGTACATCTCCATCGGCGGGTACCCCACGGCGGTCGCCACTCTCAGCACGCCGGCCTGCTTGTACTTGCCGGGCAACAGCTCGGCGGAACTCTTCCCGGCGGTGTCGGCCCCGGCGGCCGCGCCTGGCGCGGCGGCGGAGCCCTGGTCGGAGCGCCCGCAGGCGGTGGCGGCCAGGGCCACCAGCGCCAGCGCGGCCAGACAACGCAGGGGACGGGGGCGGTTCATCGGCATCTCCCTCGGGCGGTGACGGTCCGCCGATGCTGGCAGCCGCCCCCAGCTGAATGGAAGATGATGAAACTATTGCCCCCTGACCAACCAAAAACGTACGCCTCCCCCCCCGCCCGCACACGCGAAAGCGCCGACCGGACACCGCCCGGTCGGCGCTTTCGCGAGGTGCGGCGGGTGTCAGACCCGGGAGGGGGCGTCGCTCCCCGGGGTGTGGGGGGCCGGGTCGGTGGCGGCGGCGGTCTCCATCAGCTCGCGCTTGACGGCGGCCAGGGTGGGGTTGGCCCAGGCGCTGCGGACGCCCCAGGCGTAGAAGGCCAGGCCGATCACGGCGACGACGAGGAGGTCCCAGCCCTCCGGCAGGTAGCCGTGGCCGCCGAAGTCGGCGGAGCCGGCCCAGGAGACGCCGGCCATCACGAAGAGGTAGGCGATCATCCAGGCGCCCGCCTTGAGGTGCGGCTTCAGCTCGGCGAACGGCTTGCGCAGCTCGTACCAGGCCCAGATCGGCAGGCCGGCGGCCATCAGCAGGATGACCTTGCCGGTGAGCGGCCAGCGGGCCCAGTACAGCACCAGCGAGCCGAAGACCATGGCGACCGGGGCGATCACCGGCATCGCGCGCAGCCGGACCGGGCGCGGCAGCTCCGGCGCCAGGCGGCGCAGCGCCATCACGGCGACCGGGCCGGTGATGTAGGAGATCACGGTGGCCACCGAGACGATCTCGGCGAGCGAGCCCCAGCCGCGGAAGACCGCGAGGAAGCCGAAGGCGACGACCAGGTTGAGCACCAGCGCCGGGCGCGGGATGCCGGTCCTGCGGTCGACCTTGCCGAAGACGGACGGCAGGTGGCCGTTCTCCTGGACGCCGTGGATCATCCGGGAGGTGGTGGCGGCGTAGATCATGCCGGTGCCGCTGGGGGAGACGAAGGCGTCCGCGTACAGCAGCAGCGCGAGCCAGTTCAGGCCCCAGGCGATGGCCAGGTCGGCGAGCGGCGAGGTGTAGCCGAGGCCGCCCCAGCCGTTGGACAGGTCGGCGGTCGGGACGGCGCCGAGGAAGGCGATCTGCAGCGCGACGTAGATCACCAGGGCGATCAGGATCGAGCCGATCACCGCCTTGGGCAGCGACTTGCCGGGGTTGCGGGCCTCGCCGGCCAGGTTGAGCGGGGACTGGAAGCCGTTGAACGCCCAGACGATGCCGGAGACGGCCACCGCCGTGAACACCGCGCTCCAGCCGTTCGGCGCGAAGCCGCCGTGGTCGGTGAAGTGCTTGGTGTCGAAGTGCGAGAGCAGCAGCGCCCCGGCGGTGAGCGAGGGCACGACGATCTTGAACACGGTGATCGCCGTGTTGGTCTTGGCGAACAGGGTGATCGCGAACCAGTTCAGCCCGAAGTACACCAGCAACAGCACGCTGGCCAGCGCCACACCGCTGACCGACAGTTCCTGCCCGTCGTACAGGCCCTTGGCCCAGCCGTAGTCCCAGGAGCTCATGTACTGCACCGAGGCGGTCGCCTCGCCGGGGATGACCGAGACGATGGCGATCCAGTTGGCCCAGGCGGCCAGGTACCCGGCCAGCGAGCCGTGCGAGTACTGCCCGTACCGGACCATGCCCCCGGCCTTGGGGAACATCGACCCCAGCTCGCTGTAGGTGAGCGCGATGGTCAGGGCGACGGCCGCCCCGATCACCCAGGCGACGATCGACGCCGGACCGGCCAGCCGCGCCGCCCGCTCGGCCCCGAAGAGCCAGCCGGACCCGATGATCGACCCCAGCCCGACCGCGGTGAGGCTGATGGTGCCGAGCGAGCGGCGGTAGTGCTGGTGTGATGCCGTCGTCGACTCGGGTTCACTCACCGTATCGGTCCTCTGTCTCATGGTGTCACTCGGTTTTCCGGACAAACGGAGACAGCCTAAACGGCGAAATCGGGCGAAACCTCAGATCAGCCTCAAATGCGAGCCAAAGCACCTGATTGTTGTCATCTCGTGCCCGAACCATCACACCTTTGGCGGTACGCGGCGGAAGGGCCGGCGAGGGCTGGGCGAGGGGCCGTCCGGGTGCTCGGCGACGGGGCCGGCGAAGAAGTCGGGAAAAAGAAAATTCCCCGTGCGAACTCTTTCGAGTTCCCACGGGGAATCCATGGTGTCCGAGGGGGGACTTGAACCCCCACGCCCGATAAAGGGCACTAGCACCTCAAGCTAGCGCGTCTGCCATTCCGCCACCCGGACGGGGTGTGTGCTTCGGGGATTTCCTGCTCGCCCCCTCGGCGACAGAGAGAACATTACCAGGGTTTCGGTGTGCTTCTCACCTGCGTTTCCCCGGTGGGGATGGTGGGGGCCGGGGGTATGGGTCGCAGGTGTGCGCGAAGCGGTGGTTCGACGGCGGTAAACGGTCGAGTTGCGGACGGTGAACAGTCGGGAACGGGCGAGGGTGGTCCGACACGGGCAAGTTGTCGACGGTGCCCCGGCCGCGGGGGCGGCTCTCCTAGCCTCTGTGCACCGAGGGCGCCATGAGCGGAACGCCTGATTCCCGGGTCGCGGACGAAGGGCGGCTGGACGTGGAGCGGATCAGCGAGGAAGAGGCGGCGGCGCGGGGCGGCCCCGTCGAGGGGGTGTGGCGGTTCACCGTGCCGGCCGAGCACGCCTCCGTGCCGCGCACCCGGCACGCGGTGCGTGACCGGCTGCTCGCCCAGGGCCTCGCGGAGATCCGCTACCAGGAGCTGGTGGACGACCTGCTGCTGATCGTCTCGGAGCTGGTCGGCAACGCGGTGACGCACGCCGCCGAACTGTCGCCGGAGGTGACCACCGAGCTGGCGGTGCGGGGCGGCTGGGTACGGGTCTCCGTCGAGGACGGCGACCCGTACCGGCCGAAGGCGCTGGCGGCCGACACCGGGCGGACCGGCGGGCGCGGGCTGCTGCTGGTGAAGAGCGTCACGCTGCAGGCCGGCGGGGTGTGCGACGTGGAGAAGGCGGGGGAGGGCGGCAAGGTCATCTGGGCCTCGCTGCCGCTCCCCCAGGGGTGCCGGGGCTGACCGGGCCGGGGCACGGCGGCGGCCCGGCGGTCCGCCACGCGCTCCCGGCGGTCCGCCACGCGCTCCCGGCGGTCCGCCACGCGCTCCCGGCGGTCCGCCACACGCTCCCGGCGGTCCACCGGGAGCGCCGGGCGGTCTACCAGGAGTTCCCGGCGATCTCGCGGATCCCCGGCAGGGCGGCCTCGAAGACGGTCCGGAACCACACCGAGAACGGCCGCTCGGCCTCCAGCGCGCGCAGCTCCTCGGCGGTCACGAAGGCGTAGTCGTCCACCTCCTCCGGGGCCGGCCGCACCGGTCCGGTGACCAGGCCCACGAACAGGTGGTTCCACTCCCGCTCGATCAGCCCGGACGCCTCGTCCGGAAGGTCGTAGCGGACCGTGCCCGCCTCGCAGAGCAGCGCCGGGGCGACGCCCAGCTCCTCCGCGGTCCGCCGGGCGGCGGCCACGAACGGCGGCTCGTCGGGGTAGGGGTGGCCGCAGCAGGTGTTCGACCAGACGCCGGGGGAGTGGTACTTGCCGAGCGCCCGGCGCTGGAGCAGCATCCGGCCCTGCCGGTCGAAGAGGAAGACCGAGAACGCCCGGTGCAGCCGGCCGGGCTGCTGGTGGGCCCAGAGCTTCTCCGCGGTGCCGGTCGTCACGCCCTCGTCGTCGACCAGCTCCAGCAGGATCTCCCCCGGCGCACCGGAGGGCCGCGCGCCGGTGTCCACGTCCGTCTCGACGTCCAGGCCGGTGTCCAGGCCGGTGTCCAGCCCGGAGCCGAGCGGGGCTCCGCGGCCGGTGCCGGCGCCGGAGCCCGCGCCGGGTCCGGGCTCGGGGGCGAGGTGGGTCGGGTGGTCGGTCGGCAGACTCTGCGGCATGAGGCCTCTTTCGGCAGCTTCGGGAGCACTTCGGGAGCACGGGGAGCAACCAGGGCTCGCACCGGTGGCGTCGCGCCCCAGTCTGCCGTACGGGTGGCACCGCGCAGGGGTCCCACGCACAACCGGGCGGGACGGGGGCCTCCGGGAGCCGGGGAGGGGCGCCGGACCCGCAGACCTGTTCGGAATGTGTTCGATCTGTGTTCGACGCTCCGACCGCGTTCGGGCCGGTCGTCGTGGTCGCCTACCATCACATAGGACACCGCGGCCGCATCTCGCGGCCCCGGCGCGCCATCGCCGGTCACCCGGAGACTCCCGGTAGCCGCGCGCGGCCGCGCACCGCACGACGGATCAGGAGACCCCGCATGATCGGCCTCGTTCTGGCAGCCGGCGCAGGCCGCCGACTGCGCCCGTACACCGACACCCTGCCCAAGGCGCTGGTGCCGGTCGACGGGGAGCGGACCGTACTGGACCTCACCCTCGGCAACTTCGCCGAGGTCGGCCTGCGCGAGGCGGCGATCGTGGTCGGCTACCGCAAGGAGGCGGTGGAGGAGCGCAAGGACGCCCTGGAGCGGAAGTACGGCGTCAAGCTCACCCTGGTCGAGAACGACAAGGCCGAGGAGTGGAACAACGCCTACTCGCTCTGGTGCGCCCGCGACCTCTTCACCGAGGGCCTGCTGCTCGCCAACGGCGACACCGTCCACCCGGTCTCCGTCCAGCACACCATGCTGGAGGCCAACGCCCGGCTGGCCGCCGAGGGCCGCGAGGCCGGCATCCTGCTCGCCCTCGACACGGTCAAGCGGCTCGCCGACGAGGAGATGAAGGTGGTCGTGCACCCGACCGCCGGCATGCGCCGCATCACCAAGCTGATGGACCCGGCCGAGGCGACCGGTGAGTACATCGGCGTCACCGTGATCAACCCGTCCGCCGCCGCCGACCTCGCCGACGCGCTGCGCGCCACCTACGAGCGCGACCCGCAGCTGTACTACGAGGACGGCTACCAGGAGATGGTCGACCGCGGCCTGCGGATCGACGTCCAGCCGATCGGCGAGGTCTCCTGGGTCGAGGTCGACAACCACGACGACCTGGCGAAGGCGCGGGAGATCGCGTGCCAGTACTGACCCGCCTGGTGCCCTCGCCGGTCTTCGTGGAGATCCGCCCGGGCGCGCTGGACGCGCTCGGCGGCATCCTCGCCGACCAGCGGCTGTCCGCCTCGGGCCGGATCGCGGTGGCGATCAGCAACGGCTCGGGGTCGCTGCTGCGCGCCCGGCTGGAGCCGGCGCTGCCCGGTGCCGACTGGTACAGCGTCGAGGACGGCAGCCTCGACAGCGCGGTCCGGCTGGCGGACGAGATCCGCGGCGGTGTGCACGGCGGCCACTACGACACCGTCGTCGCCCTCGGCGGCGGCAAGATCATCGACGTGGCCAAGTACGCCGCCGCGCGGATCGGCCTGCCGCTGGTCTCCGTCCCGACCAACCTGGCCCACGACGGCATCTGCTCACCGGTCTCCACCCTCGACAACGACGGCGGACGCGGCTCCTACGGGGTGCCCAGCCCGATCGGCATCGTGATCGACCTGGACGTGATCCTGGGCGCCCCGCCGCGCTTCGTCGCGGCCGGCCTCGGCGACATCGTCTCCAACATCTCGGCCTGCGCCGACTGGGAGCTGTCGCACGCCGAGACCGGCGAACCGGTGGACGGACTGGCCGTGGCGATGGCCCGCTCGGCCGGTGAGAACCTGCTGCGGCACCCGGGGAACCTCCAGGACCGGGGCTTCCTCACGGCCCTCGCGGAGGCACTGGTACTGTCCGGCATCGCGATGAACATCGCGGGCAGCACCCGGCCCTCGTCGGGCGCCTGCCACGAGATCTCGCATGCCCTGGACGTGCTGTATCCCAAGCGGTCCGCCCAGCACGGCGAGCAGGTCGGCCTCGGTGCCGCCTTCGCCAGCTTCCTGCGGGGCGAGCGCGAGCTGACCGGTCTGATCGTGGAGCGCCTGGCGCACCACGGGCTGCCGGTGACCGCCGCTCAGATCGGCTTCACCGAGGCGGAGTTCACCGAGGCGGTGCACTACGCTCCGAACACCCGGCCGGGCCGCTTCACCATCCTCGAGCACCTCGACCTCTCCCCTTCCGCAATCAGGGACGCGTACGCCGACTATGTCCAAGCCGTCAACAGCTGACCGCTCCGCCGCGGGGGCCGCGCCGCCGCCGGTCGACCTGACCCGCCGGCCCTCGATCGAGGAACTGCGCGCGGTGATCCACCCGGAGGGCATGCTCCAGCGCCGCAGCGCCGAGCACTGGGCCGGCCGGCTCTACATGCGGAAGATCTCGCTGCGGATCACCCGGGTGCTGTCGACCATGACGGCGATCACGCCCAACGGCCTGACGTACCTGATGATGCTCACCGGCGTCCTGGCCGGTGCCGCGCTGGTCGTCCCGGGGATCGCGGGCGCCGTGCTGGCGGCCCTGCTGATCCAGGTGTACCTGCTGCTGGACTGCGTGGACGGCGAGGTGGCCCGCTGGCGCCGGCAGACCTCGCTGACCGGCGTCTACCTGGACCGGGTCGGCCACTACATGTCCGAGGCGGCCCTGCTGACCGGCCTCGGCCTGCGCGCCACCGACCTGTTCCACCGCGAGGGCTCCGCCGCGCAGTGGGAGTGGGCGTTCCTCGGCACCCTGGCCGCGCTCGGCGCGATCCTGATCAAGTCGGAGACCGACCTGGTCGACGTCGCCCGCGCCCGCAGCGGCATGACGGCGGTCGAGGACAGCGCCTCGCTCCCGCGCTCGGCCGGCGTCGCCAAGGCCCGCCGGGCCGCCTCGTTCCTCAAGTTCCACCGGCTGGTCGGCGCGGTCGAGGCCTCGCTGCTCATCCTGGCCGCGGGCGTCGCCGACCTCGTCCACGGGGGCCTGTTCCTCACCCGGATCGCCGTCGTCGTCCTGGCCGCGATCGCCATGCTGCAGACGGTGCTGCACCTGCTGAGCATCGTCCTGTCGAGCAGGCTGCGGTGAGCGGCGTGGGGGAGACCGGGACGACGGGGACCGGGACGACGGAGACCGAGACGACGGAGAGCACCGTGCAGACCAGCCCCACCGGAGCCGACGCCTTCCGGCTCGGCGCGGTGATCATCACCATGGGCAACCGCCCGGACGAGCTGACCGCGCTGATCGAGTCGGTCCGCGCCCAGCAGGGCCCGGCCGTCGAACTGGCCGTGGTCGCCAACGGCGCCCCGATGCCCCCGCTCCCGGAGGGCGTGCGGGCCGTCGAGCTGCCCGAGAACCTCGGCATCCCGGGCGGGCGCAACGTCGGCATCGAGCTGTTCGGCCGCGACGGCCGGGACGTCGACGCGGTGCTGTTCCTGGACGACGACGGCCGGCTGCCCGGCACCGACTCGGCCCGCCTGCTGCGCGAGGCCTTCACGGCCGACCCGGAGCTCGGCATCGTGAGCTTCCGGATCGCCGACCCGGACACCGGCGCCACCCAGCGCCGGCACGTGCCCCGGCTGCGCGCCGGCGAGCCGCTGCGCTCCTCCCGGGTGACCACCTTCCTCGGCGGTGCGAGCGCGGTGCGGTGCGCCGTGTTCGAGAACGCCGGCCAGCTGCCCGCCGAGTTCTTCTACGCGCACGAGGAGACCGACCTCGCCTGGCGCGCGCTGGACGCCGGCTGGGCCATCGACTACCGCGCCGACGTAGTGCTCCACCACCCCACCACCTCGCCCGCCCGGCACGCCACCTACTTCCACAACGTGGCCCGGAACAGGGTTTGGCTCGCGAGGCGGAACCTTCCGGCCCTGTTGGTGCCTCTATACCTGGGAACCTGGTTCCTGCTCACGCTGGCCCGCCGGCCCTCCCCGGAGGCGTTCAAGGCCTGGCTGGGCGGATTCAGGGCGGGCTGGCGCGAACCCTGCGGTGCGCGACGGCCCATGCGATGGCGTACCGTGTGGCGCCTGACCCGGCTGGGCCGGCCCCCGGTCATCTGATCCGTCCGACGGCCGGACGGTAGGACGGCCGTCACCCGGCCGGTGACCACACCACCGGTCCCACTCCCCCCGATATCCGAGTGGATCCCCATCGGCGCCAGGCCGGCGGACCCCCGCCGACCGGCCACCCCGACGATCCCGCGCGAAGGACGAATGTGTCGACAGTGAGTGAACCCGTCAGCCTCTCAGCCCCGAGGGGGGCGGACGCGGGCCTGACCCCCAAGCAGCTTGCGGACAAGTACGGCCTGACGGTGAGCGGCAGAAGGCCCGGCCTGTTCGCCTACACCAGGCAGCTCTGGGCCCGCCGTCACTTCATCTGGGCCTTCGCCACCGCGCGCCTGGTGGCCCAGTACACCGACGCCAAGCTCGGCCAGATCTGGCAGGTCGTGACGCCGCTGCTGAACTGCGCGGTGTTCTACCTGGTCTTCGGCGAGATCCTGAGCAACAAGGACGACAACCCGCACTACGTCGCCTGGCTCTGCATCGGCGTCTTCATCTTCCAGTTCACCCAGAACGCCGTGCAGTCCGGCACCCGGGCGATCTCGGACAACCTCGGGCTGATCCGGGCGCTGCACTTCCCGCGCGCCTCGCTGCCGATCGCGTTCACCGTGATCCAGCTCCAGCAGCTGCTGATCTCGATGGTCGTGCTGTTCGCCGTGGTGCTGCTGAACGGCATCGAGCCCGGCCGGACCTGGATCCTGGTCGTCCCCGCGCTGGTGCTGCAGTCGATGTTCAACACCGGCGTCGCCCTGATCTTCTCCCGGATCGGCGCCAAGACCAGCGACATCTCCCAGCTGATCCCGTTCGCGATGCGCGCCTGGCTGTTCCTGTCCGGCGTCATGTACAGCATCTCCGACAAGATCAAGGACTGGCCGCCGTTCTGGCAGAAGGTGATGGAGCTCAACCCGGCCTCGGTCTACATCGACCTGGTCCGGCACGCGCTGGCTCCGATCATCTACAACAAGCACCAGGAGAAGTTCCTGGAGTTCCCGCCGCACCAGTGGAAGTACGCGATCGCCTGGGGCGTCGGCATGCTGGTCATCGGATACGTCTTCTTCTGGAAGGCTGAGGAGGAGTACGGCCGTGGCTGACACCGAGGTGCGGGGGAACGAGCTGCGCAAGGACCTGAAGGACGCCCGTGCGGGCCGCAAGGTGTTCGACGCCGACGTGGCCCGCGAGCCCACCGTCGTCGTCGACGACGTGCACATCGTCTACCGGGTGCACGGCGCCGGCTCCGGCAAGGGCAGCGCCACCTCGGCGCTCAGCCGGATCATCAGCCGCAGGCGCGGCTCCGGCGTCCGCGAGGTGCACGCGGTCAAGGGCATCAGCTTCACCGCCTACAAGGGCGAGGCGATCGGCCTGATCGGCTCCAACGGCTCCGGCAAGTCCACCATGCTGGCGGCGATCGCCGGCCTGCTGCCGACCGAGAAGGGCGGCATCTACACCAACGGCCAGCCCTCGCTGCTCGGCGTCAACGCCGCGCTGATGAACGAGCTGACCGGTGAGCGCAACGTCGTCCTCGGCTGCCTGGCCATGGGCATGTCGCCGACCGACGTGAGGCGCCGCTACCAGGACATCGTCGACTTCTCGGGCATCAACGAGAAGGGCGACTTCATCTCGCTGCCGATGCGCACCTACTCCTCCGGCATGGGCGCCCGGCTGCGCTTCGCGATCGCCGCGGCCAAGACCCACGACGTGCTGCTCATCGACGAGGCGCTGGCCACCGGCGACCAGGCCTTCCAGAAGCGCAGCAAGAAGCGGATCACGGAGCTGCGCGAGGAGGCCGGTACGGTCTTCCTGGTCAGCCACGACAACGCGTCGATCCGCGAGACCTGCGAGCGGACCATCTGGATCGAGGCCGGCGAGCTCATCATGGACGGGCCGACCGAGGAGGTCGTCCGCCGCTACGAGCGCGGCGAGCGCCCGTAGCACCGCGCAGGACCGCGGCGGGGGCCGCTCCCGGAGCAGCTCCGGGAGCGGCCCCCGCCCGCGTCCACGCGCCCCGGGCCCGCCCCGTCGTGCCCCGGGTGGCCCGCCGCCGCCCGGGTGAGCGCCCCGTGCGCCGGGCGAGGCGCTCTTCTCCGGCGCGGCCGTTGGTGTCAGGCTGTAGGCGCGGGGGTGGTGTGCCGGACGTGACTCCCGTGATCGGACGCGTGTCCGACTCGGGCCGGTCACCGGAGCGGTGTAGAACGGGGGAGTGACAGCAGTGTCGGCTTCGGCCCAGCCCAACAGTGATTCCCCGCCCGCGGAAGGTGCCGCGGGAGCGGCGACCCTCGCCAAGGCGAGCGCGGAGAACTTCCCGGTCGCCCCGTTCTTCCTGCCCGCCGCGTGGCGCGACGACCTCATGACGGTCTACGGCTTCGCCCGGCTGGTCGACGACGCCGGGGACGGCGACCTCGCCGACCCGGCCGGCACCGCCGCACTGCTCGGCGTGCCCGCCCCGCCCCCGGCCTCCGCCCCGGCGCCCGCTCCCGCCGCCGACCCGCACCGGCCCGGCCCCGCGGAGACCGCCTTCCGGCTCGCCCTGCTGGACGGCCTGGAGCGCGACCTCGACCGGGCCTTCGAGACGGCCCTCGCCCCGTCCGCGGCCGCCGAGGCCCCCCGCCACCCGCTGCTGCGCCCGCTGGTCCCGCTGGTCGACCGGCACGGCCTCACCCCGGAGCCGTTCCGCCGGCTGATCCAGGCCAACCGGGTCGACCAGACCACCGACCGCTACGCGACCTACGACGACCTCCGCGGCTACTGCACGCTCTCCGCCGACCCGGTCGGCCGCCTGGTGCTCGCCATCGCCGGCGTCGCCACCCCCGAGCGGATCGCGATGTCCGACGCCGTCTGCACCGCCCTGCAGATCGTCGAACACCTCCAGGACGTCGCCGAGGACCTCGCCCGCGGCCGGATCTACCTGCCCGCCGAGGACCTCGACCGGTTCGGCGTCACCGAGGAGGACCTCGCCGCACCGGCCGCGGGGCCCGCGGTGCGCCGGCTGATCGCCTTCCAGGCGGACCGTGCCCGTACCCTGCTCGACCGCGGCGCGCCACTGGTAGGTACGGTTCGGGGGAGGCTTCGACTGCTCCTGGCGGGATTCACCGCGGGCGGTTACGCGGCCCTGGCGGCCGTCGAGGACGCCGGGTACGACGTGCTCGCCCAGCAGGCGAAGCCGGACAAGCGCCGCCTCGCAGCGAGGGCGGCGGCCATCTTCGCGAAGGGAAGGTGAACGCCCGAGTGGCGGCATCACCACTGGCGTCTGCGCCGGTCATGGCGGCGTACCGGTACTGCGAGGCAGTGACCGGGCTGCAGGCCCGCAACTTCAGCTACGGCATCAGGCTGCTGCCGGAGCCGAAGCGGCTGGCCATGTCGGCCCTCTACGCGCTGGCGCGCCGGGTGGACGACATCGGCGACGGCGACCTCCCGGACGACCGCAAGGCCGAGGCCCTGCTGCGCACCCGCGAGCTGCTCGACGAGATCCGGTCCGGCGCGGTCGCGGAGGACGACACCGACCCGATCAAGGTCGCGCTGGCGGACGCGGCCCGGCGGTTCCCGATCCCGCTCGGCGGCTTCGACGAGCTGATCGACGGGGTCGAGATGGACCTCAAGGGCGCCGAGTACCAGACGTTCGAGGAGCTCAAGGTCTACTGCCGGTGCGTGGCCGGGTCGATCGGGCGGCTGTCCCTCGGCGTGTACGGCTGCGAGGACCCCGAGCGCGGGGCCCGGTACGCGGACACCCTGGGCCTGGCGCTCCAGCTCACCAACATCCTGCGCGACCTGCGCGAGGACGCCCTGAACGGCCGGACCTACCTGCCGACCGAGGACCTCGTGCGGTTCGGCTGCCAGGAGGGCTTCGCGCAGTCCCGGCCGCCGGTCGGCGCCGACTTCACCGGCCTGATCGCCTTCGAGGCGGCCCGCGCCCAGGCGGCCTTCGAGGAGGGCCTGCGGCTGCTGCCGATGCTGGACCGCCGCAGCCGGGCCTGCACCGCCGCGATGGCCGGGATCTACCACCGGCTGCTCGGCCGGATCGCCGCCGACCCGGAGTCGGTGCTGCGCGGCCGGGTGTCGCTGCCGGGCTGGGAGAAGGCGTACGTGGCGCTTTCCGGGCTCGCCGGGGGGCGTTCTTGATTCTTGCCACAGTTCTGTCACGCTGTGTCAGCGGGGAATCACTTGTGGGTAGAGCCCTGTTGACGGCTGTGTCGGATCCGACCGCACTGGTCCCGGGTCCGACCGCATTGACCACGGGCGCTCCGGCCAGGACCGGACCGGGCGCGGGACGCGAGGGGGAGAGCCGATGACCGGGCGAGCCGACGCCGCGCGCCCGGCCGCCGTCGTGGTCGGCGGCGGCCTCGCGGGCGTCACCGCCGCGCTGCGGCTGGCCGAGGGCGGCCACCGGGTCACCCTCGCCGAGGGCCGCCCCCGGCTGGGCGGCCTGGCCTTCTCCTTCCAGCGCGGCGAGCTGACCGTCGACAACGGCCAGCACGTCTACCTGCGCTGCTGCACCGCCTACCGGGGCCTGCTGGAGCGGCTCGGCGCCAACCGGCTGGTGCACCTCCAGGACCGCCTGGAGGTGCCCGTGCTGGGCGTTTCCGGGCCCGCCGGCGCCCCGGTGCGCACCCTGGGCCGGCTGGAGCGCGCCGCGCTGCCGGTGCCGCTGCACCTGGCCGGCAGCCTGGCCCGCTACCCGCACCTGTCCCCGGCCGACCGGGCCCGGGTGGTCCGCGGCGCCCTCGCGCTGCGCCGCCTCGACCTGGCGGACCCGGCGCTGGACGCGGTCTCCTTCGGCGACTGGCTGCGCAGCCGGGGCCAGAACGAGCGCACCCTCGCCGCACTGTGGGACCTCGTCGGGGTGGCCACCCTGAACGCCCGGGCCGACCAGGTGTCGCTGGCGCTCGCCGCGATGGTGTTCAAGACCGGGCTGCTCTCCGATCCCGGGGCCTCCGACATCGGCACGGCCACCGTGCCGCTCGGCGTGATCCACCACGACCGGGCGCTCGCCGAACTGGAACGCGCCGGCGTGAAGGTGCTGCTGCGCGCCCGGGTGACCGAGCTCAAGCCGGCCGTCCCGCAGCACGCCGTCCGGCTGGAGGGCGTCGACGAGCCGCTCGCCGCCGACACCGTGGTGCTGGCCGGCGCCCAGGACACCGCGGCGGCCCTGCTGCCGCCGGACGCGATCACGGGGCAGGACCGGCTCGCCGGCTTCGGCACCGCGCCGATCCTCAACGTCCACGTGATCTACGACCGCCGGGTGCTGCGCAGGCCGTTCTTCGCGGCCCTCGGCTCGCCCGTCCAGTGGGTCTTCGACCGCACCGGGCACTCCGGGCTGGCCGGCACCGCGCTCGGCGCGGCCCACCCCGGTGCCCAGTACCTGGCGGTGTCGCAGTCCGCCGTGCAGGACGAGATCGACCTGCCGGTCGCGGAGCTGCGCCGCCGCTACCTGCCGGAGCTGGCCCGGCTGCTGCCCGCCGCCGGCGGGGCCGAGGTGCTGGACTTCTTCGTCACCAGGGAGCGCACCGCCACCTTCGACCCGGCCCCGGGCACGGCCGCGCTGCGGCCCGGCCCGCGCACCGCCGTCCCCGGTCTGCTGCTGGCCGGCGCGTGGACGGCCACCGGCTGGCCCGCCACGATGGAGGGGGCCGTGCGCAGCGGCCACGCCGCCGCCGACGCGGCCCTCGCCGACGACGGCCGGCGCCGGCCGTCGGACCGCGGCGACGGGAGGTGGCCGCGGTGACCGGCGCCCCGCGCGCCGGGGACCGCGGTGAGCCCGCCAGAGCGGGCGTTCACCCGTTCGGTCCCGGCGGCGCGACCGCCCTTGCCGGCCGTGGCCCCACCGGCCGCACCACCACCGCCAGCGTCCGGCCGTCCCACGCGGCCAGGCACCACCAGGGAGAGGGAACGTACGTGGAGTCACGCATCGGCACGGCCGTCGGAGGCACGGCCCATGCCGAACCGGTCTCGGTGCCGGAGCTGCTGAACCGCACCCGCGCGCTCTGCACCCCGCCGCTGAGGGCCGCCGTCGCCCGTCTGGCGGCACCGATGGACACCGTCGCGGCGTACCACTTCGGCTGGATCGACCGGAACGGCACACCGGTCGCCGGGGACGGCGGCAAGGCCGTCCGCCCCGCCCTGGCGCTGCTCTCGGCCCAGGCCGCCGGTGCCCCGGCGGAGGCCGGGGTGCCCGGTGGGGTCGCTGTTGAACTGGTGCACAACTTCTCCCTGCTCCATGATGATCTGATGGACGGTGACGAGACCCGGCGCCACCGGGCCACCGCCTGGACGGTCTTCGGTCCGGCCCAGGCGATCCTGGTCGGTGACGCCCTGGCGACGCTCGGTACGGAGGTGCTGCTCGACGCCGCGACCACGGGCGGCGCGAGCGCCGCCGACGCCGCGCGCGCCGTGCGGCTGCTCAACACCGCCAGCCGCCGGCTGATCGACGGCCAGGCGATGGACGTCGCCTTCGAGCAACGGGACACCGTCACCGTCGCCGAGTGCCTGGAGATGGAGGGCGGCAAGACCGCCGCCTTGCTCTCCGCCGCCTCGGCGCTGGGCGCCGTCCTGGCCGGCGCCGACGACCGGGCCGCGGACTGCCTCCAGCGCTTCGGCGAGCACCTGGGCCTGGCCTTCCAGGCCGTCGACGACCTGCTCGGCATCTGGGGGGCCACCGAGGTCACCGGCAAGCCGCACTGGGGCGACCTGCGCCAGCGCAAGAAGTCCCTGCCGGTCGCCGCCGCCCTCGCCGAGGGCGGCGAGGCCTCCCGCGAACTGGCCGAACAGCTCGCCGACCCCCAGGGGCGCGGCGAGGAGAGCGAGACCGAGCTGGCCGCCCGCGCCCTGCTGATCGAGAAGGCCGGCGGGCGCGCCTGGACCCAGGAGGAGGCCCGCCGCCAGCACACGACTGCCCTCGCCGCTCTGGACGAGGTGCCCATGCCCGATGTGGTGCGCGAGCACTTCGTCGCACTCGCCGAATTCGTGGTGGTACGAGAGAGGTGACGTTACGTTGACAGCAACCGCGGACGGCCGGCTCGACCCTGAGTACGATTCCGAGCCGGTCGCGGTGGGCGGCCTCCCCCCGGCGCTGCTGAGCGCCGGGCGGTGGCAGCCCGAGGGATCCGCCCCGGACGCCCCGGCCGGCCGGACCGACCAGCAGCAGGACGGGGCCGCCTCCGCCGAGGAGGCGCTGGCCCGTGCCACCACCCATCTGCTCTCCCTGCAGAGCTCCGAGGGGTGGTGGAAGGGCGATCTGGAGACCAACGTCACCATGGACGCCGAGGACTTACTGCTCCGCCAGTTCCTCGGGATCCTCGACGAGGAGCAGACCAAGGCCACCGCCGAGTGGATCCGCTCCCAGCAGCGCGAGGACGGCACCTGGTCCACCTTCCACGGCGGGCCGGCCGAGCTCTCCACCACCGTCGAGGCGTACGTCGCCCTGAAGCTCGCCGGGGACGACCCGAACGCCCCGCACATGCTGGCCGCCGCCCGCTGGATCCGCTCCGCCGGCGGCATCGCCGCCGCCCGGGTGTTCACCCGGATCTGGCTCGCGCTCTTCGGCTGGTGGCCGTGGGAGCGGCTGCCCGAGATGCCGCCGGAGATCATGTTCCTGCCGAAGTGGCTCCCGCTGAACATCTACGCCTTCGGCTGCTGGGCCCGGCAGACCATCGTCCCGCTGACCATCGTCTCCGCGCACCGCCCGGTGCGCCCGGCCCCCTTCCCGCTCACCGAGCTGCACACCGACCCGGACGACCCCTACCCCGCCCGGCCGCTCGCCCCGGCCACCAGCTGGGACGGCCTGTTCGAACGCCTCGACAAGGTCCTGCACGCCTACCACCGGCGCGCGCTGCGCCCGCTGCGCCGGCTCGCGCTCTCCCAGGCCTGCCGCTGGATCGTCGAGCGCCAGGAGGCCGACGGCTGCTGGGGCGGCATCCAGCCGCCCGCCGTCTACTCGCTGATCGCCCTGCACCTGGAGGGCTACGAGCTCGACCACCCGGTGATGCGGGCCGGGCTCGCCTCCTTCGACCGCTTCACCGTGCACACCCCCGACGGCCGGCGCTGGCTGGAGGCCTGCCAGTCCCCGGTCTGGGACACCTGCCTGGCCACCATCGCCCTGGTGGACGCCGGCCTGCCGGCCGACCACCCGGCGCTGGTCTGCGCCGTCGACTGGATGCTCGGCGAGGAGATCACCAAGCGCGGCGACTGGTCGGTCCAGCGGCCCTCGCTCGCCCCCGGCGGCTGGGCCTTCGAGTTCGAGAACGACACCTACCCGGACATCGACGACACCGCCGAGGTGGTGCTCGCGCTGCGCCGGGTCGCCCACCCCGACCCCGCCAAGGTGGCGGGCTCCGTCGACCGGGCCGTGCGGTGGAACCTCGGCATGCAGTCCAAGAACGGCGCCTGGGGCGCCTTCGACGTCGACAACACCAGCACCCTGCCGAACAAGCTGCCGTTCTGCGACTTCGGCGAGGTCGTCGACCCGCCGTCCGCGGACGTCACCGCGCACGTCGTGGAGATGCTCGCCGAGGTCGGCCGGGCGCACGACCCGCGCACCCGGCGCGGCGTCGAGTGGCTGCTGCGCAACCAGGAGGCGGACGGCTCCTGGTTCGGCCGCTGGGGCACCAACTACATCTACGGCACCGGCTCGGTGCTGCCCGCCCTGGTCGTCGCCGGCGTCCCGGCCGAGCACCCGGCGATCCGCCGGGCGGTGCGCTGGCTGGAGGACCGGCAGAACGCCGACGGCGGCTGGGGCGAGGACATGCGCTCCTACGACGACCCGGCGCGCTGGGCCGGTCGCGGCGAGTCCACCGCCTCGCAGACCGCGTGGGCGCTGATGGCGCTGCTCGCGGCCGGTGAGGGGCCGGACGGCCGGGCCAACCCGGCGGTGGAGCGCGGCGTGGACTGGCTGGTGCGCACCCAGCTGCCCGAAGGCACCTGGGACGAACCGCAGTTCACCGGCACCGGCTTCCCGTGGGACTTCTCCATCAACTACCACCTGTACCGGCTGGTGTTCCCGGTCACCGCGCTCGGCCGCTACCTGCACGGCAACCCCGCCACCGGCCGCCCGGCCGGCGGTCCGGCGGCGATCGGGGCGTCCCGGTGACCGTTTCCCCGCTGCTGGTCCTCTGCGCGCTCGGCCCCGAGGTGTGGGCCCTGCGCGGCGGGGACTGGCGTGGCGCGGCGGGCGGCCCGCCCGTCGTGGTGCGGACCGGGGTCGGCCGGCGGCGGGCCTCACTCACCGTCAGGAGGCTGCTCACCGCCGCCCCGGGCGGCTACGGCGCCGTCGTCGTGGCCGGTTTCGGCGCCGCCGTCGCGCCGGGAATAGCGCCCGGTGACGTGATCGTTGCCGACGGGGTGCGTGATGCCGAGGGGAACCACTTCGCCGTCGACTCCGGCGCGGCGCTCACCCGGGCCCTCACCGTGCGCGGCCTGACCGCGCACACCGGTGTGCACCACACCGCCGACCACGTGGTGCGCGGCCTGGAGCGGCGCGCGCTGCACCTGCAGGGCGCGCTCGCCGTCGACATGGAGGCCGCCGCCGTGCTGGCGGCCCTGTGCGAGCTGCGTCCAGGCCTGCCCGCGGCCGTCCTGCGGGTCGTGGTCGACACGCCCGAGCGCGAGCTGCTGCGGCCGGGCACCCTGCCGGCCGGCGTCCGCGCCTGGCGGACGCTGCGCTCCACGGTGCCCGCCCTGGTCGACTGGCACCTGCGGAACGACCGGCCGGACCGCGGCCGCCGCGCGCCCGCCGCCCTCAACCACCCCACATCCTCGACGCTCCCCCAGGAGGCGAGCTAGCCATGGCCATGCCGCTGCGCCAGACCGTGCGGGTCGGCACCTACCTCATGCAGCAGAAGCTCAAGCGACGCGACAAATTCCCGCTGATCGTCGAACTGGAACCGCTCTTCGCCTGCAACCTGGCCTGCGAGGGGTGCGGCAAGATCCAGCACCCGGCGGGCGTGCTGAAGCAGCGGATGCCGGTCGCCCAGGCGGTCGGCGCGGTGCTGGAGTCGGGCGCCCCGATGGTCTCGATCGCCGGCGGCGAGCCGCTGATGCACCCGCAGATCGACGAGATCGTCCGCCAGCTGGTCGCGCGCCGCAAGTACGTGTTCCTCTGCACCAACGCGCTGCTGCTGCGCAAGAAGCTGGACAAGTTCAAGCCCTCGCCGTACTTCACCTTCACCGTGCACATCGACGGGCTGCGCGAGCGGCACGACGCCTCGGTGGCCAAGGAGGGCACCTTCGACGAGGCGGTGGAGGCGATCAAGGAGGCCCAGCGGCGCGGCTTCCGGGTGACCACCAACTCCACCTTCTTCAACACCGACACCCCGCAGACCATCATCGACGTGCTCGACTTCCTCAACGACGACCTCAAGGTCGACGAGATGATGATCTCCCCGGCGTTCGCCTACGAGAAGGCGCCCGACCAGGAGCACTTCCTCGGCGTCGAACAGACCCGCGAGCTGTTCCGCAAGACCTTCGCCGGCGGCCGCCGGCGGCGCTGGCGGCTCAACCACAGCCCGCTCTTCCTGGACTTCCTGGAGGGCCGGGTCGACTTCGAGTGCACCGCCTGGGGCATCCCCAACTACTCGCTGTTCGGCTGGCAGCGGCCCTGCTACCTGATGGCCGACGGCTACGTGCCGACCTACCGCGAGCTGATCGAGAAGACCGACTGGGACAAGTACGGACGCGGCAAGGACGCCCGCTGCGCCAACTGCATGGCGCACTGCGGCTACGAGCCGACCGCCGTCCTCGCCACCATGGGCTCCCTCAAGGAGTCCCTGCGGGCGATCACCGAGACCGTCGGCTCCAGCCGGAGCCACTGAGCGGACTCCGGCGGGCGGCGCACCCCGCCGCCCGCCCCGTCCGGCCCGCCCCGTCCGGCCCGCCCCGTCCGGCCCGGGCCGCCGGCCCGGGCCGGACCACCCCGCGCGGCGCGGCCACGGCGGGGCACCACCGCACCGCTCCGAGTCGTGAGGTGAAAGCCATGTCACTGCTCTCCGGCGTCACGTCCCCGGCCGACCTGAGGGCCCTCCCGGCCGCCGAGCTGCCCCGGCTCGCCGACGAGATCCGCGACTTCCTGATCGACGCCGTCACCCGCACCGGCGGCCACCTGGGGCCCAACCTCGGCGTCGTCGAACTGACCATCGCGCTGCACCGGGTCTTCGACTCCCCGCGCGACCGGATCGTCTGGGACACCGGCCACCAGAGCTACGTCCACAAGCTGCTCACCGGCCGTCAGGACTTCTCCGGGCTGCGTGCCAGGGGCGGCCTGTCCGGCTACCCGTCGCGCGCCGAGTCCGAGCACGACGTCGTCGAGAACTCGCACGCCTCCACCGCGCTCTCCTACGCCGACGGCCTGGCCAAGGCCAACCAGCTGCTCGGGAAGGACGACCCGGTGGTGGCCGTCATCGGCGACGGCGCGCTCACCGGCGGCCTCGCCTGGGAGGCGCTCAACAACATCGCCGCCGCCAAGGACCGGCCGCTGGTGATCGTCGTCAACGACAACGAGCGCTCCTACGCCCGCACCATCGGCGGCCTCGCCAACCACCTCGCCGCGCTGCGCACCACCCAGGGCTACGAGCGCTTCCTGTCCTGGGGCAAGGACGCGCTGCAGCGCACCCCGGTGGTCGGCCAGCCGATCTTCGACGCGCTGCACGGCGCCAAGAAGGGCTTCAAGGACGCCTTCGCCCCGCAGGGCATGTTCGAGGACCTCGGCCTCAAGTACCTCGGCCCGATCGACGGCCACGACCTCGCCGCGCTGGAGTCCGCGCTCGTCAAGGCGCGCGGCTTCGGCGGCCCGGTGATCGTGCACTGCCTCACCGTCAAGGGCCGCGGCTACCGGCCCGCCGAGCAGGACGAGGCCGACCGCTTCCACGCCGTCAACCCGATCGACCCCTACACCTGCCTGCCGATCGCCCCCAGCGCCGGCGTCTCCTGGACCTCGGTGTTCGGCGAGGAGCTGCTCGCCGTCGGCGCCGAGCGGCCGGACGTGGTGGCGATCACCGCGGCGATGCTCCAGCCGGTGGGCCTGGCCCCGTTCGCCAAGGCCTACCCCGAGCGGACCTTCGACGTCGGCATCGCCGAGCAGCACGCCGTCACCAGCGCGGCCGGCCTGGCCACCGGCGGGCTGCACCCGGTGGTGGCGGTGTACGCGACCTTCCTCAACCGGGCCTTCGACCAGGTGCTGATGGACGTCGCCCTGCACAGGCTGGGCGTCACCTTCGTGCTGGACCGCTCCGGCGTCACCGGCAACGACGGCGCCTCGCACAACGGCATGTGGGACCTGTCGATCCTCCAGGTCGTCCCCGGCCTGCGGCTCGCCGCCCCGCGCGACGCCGACCAGCTCCGCGCCCAGCTGCGCGAGGCCGTCGAGGTCGAGGACGCCCCGACCGTGGTCCGCTTCCCCAAGGGCACCGTCGGCCCGGCCGTCCCCGCCGTCGAGCGGACCGGCGGCGTGGACGTCCTGCTGCGCACCGGGGAGTTGCCGGAGATCCTGCTGATCGCCGTCGGCACCATGGCCGGCGCCGCGCTGGACGCGGCCCGGCTGCTGCTCGCCGAGGGGTTCACCGCGACCGTCGTCGACCCGCGCTGGGTCAAGCCGGTCGACCCGGCGCTGCCGGTCCTCGCCGCCGCGCACCGGCTGGTGGTCACCGTCGAGGACAACGGGCGCACCGGCGGGGTCGGCACGGCGATCGCCCAGGCGCTGCGCGACGCGGACGTGGACGTCCCGGTGCGGGTGCTGGGCCTGCCGCAGGAGTTCCTCGGGCACGCCGCCCGCGGCGAGATCCTGGAGGAGACCGGGCTGACCGGCACCGGGGTCGCCGCCCAGACCGCCGCCTTCGCCAAGCACCTGCTACCGGCCCGAGGACTACCGGACCGGGGACTTCCGAACCGAGGAGCGAACCAGCACCATGCCGGCTGACCCCGACAGCACCGACCGCCTCGACCGCCTCGCCCCCCTGGACCGCGTGGACGGCGCCGGGCCGGCCGGGTCGCGCTTCGACCTGGCCGCCCTGCTCGCCGAGCGCGGCGGCGAGCGGTACGAGCTGCAGAGCCGCTACCTGAACCCGCAGCTGGCCCGGATGCTGCACACCATCGGCTTCGACAAGTACTACGAGCGGGCCCGGGGGCAGTACTTCTACGACGCCGAGGGCAACGAGTACCTCGACATGCTGGCCGGCTTCGGCATCTTCGCGCTGGGCCGCCACCACCCGGTGGTCCGCTCGGCCGTCCAGCAGGTGATGGACCTCGACCTGCCGGACCTGGTCCGCTTCGACTGCTCACCGCTGCCCGGCCTGCTCGCCGAGCGCCTGCTGTCCCACGCGCCCGGGCTGGACCGGGTCTTCTTCGGCAACAGCGGCACCGAGGCGGTGGAGACCGCGCTGAAGTTCGCCCGGTACGCCACCGGCCGTCGGCGGATCCTCTACGCGGACCACGCCTTCCACGGGCTGACCACCGGCTCGCTCTCGGTGAACGGCGAGAGCGGGTTCCGCAAGGGCTTCGACCCGCTGCTGCCGGACACCGCGATCCCGCTCGGCGACCTCGCGGCACTGGCCAGGGAGCTGAAGCGCGGCGACGTCGCGGCGCTGATCGTCGAGCCGATCCAGGGCAAGGGCGTGCAGGCGGCCCCGCCCGGCTGGCTGCGGGCCGCGCAGGAGCTGCTGCACGACCACAAGGCGCTGCTGATCTGCGACGAGGTGCAGACCGGCATCGGGCGCACCGGCGACTTCTTCGCCTACCAGCACGAGGACGGCGTGCTGCCGGACCTGGTCTGCGCGGCCAAGGCGCTGTCCGGCGGCTACGTGCCGGTCGGCGCGACCCTCGGCAAGGGCTGGATCTTCGAGAAGGTGTACTCCTCGATGGACCGGGTGCTGGTGCACTCGGCCAGCTTCGGCTCCAACGCGCAGGCGATGGCGGCCGGCCTGGCCACCCTGGAGGTGATCCGGGACGAACGGGTGGTGGAGAACGCCCGCAAGGTCGGCGACCACTTCCGCGAGCGGCTGACCGAACTGGTCGACCGGTACGAGCTGCTCGCCGAGGTGCGCGGGCGCGGGCTGATGATCGGCATCGAGTTCGGCCGGCCGAAGTCGCTGAAGCTGCGGACCGGCTGGACGGCGCTCCAGGCGGCCCGCAAGGGGCTGTTCGCGCAGATGGTGGTCGTCCCGCTGCTCCAGCGGCACCGGATCCTCACCCAGGTGTCCGGGGACCACCTGGAGGTGATCAAGCTGATCCCGCCGCTGATCATCACCGAGCGGGACGTGGACCGGTTCGTGGCGGCCTTCACCCAGGTGATGGACGACGCGCACCGGGGGAGCGGTCTGATGTGGGACTTCGGACGGACGCTGGTCAAGCAGGCGGTCGGCAACCGCTGAGGCCCCGGCCCGCCGGGCGTGGTTCCTGGGGGGCGTCGGCTCGGCGTTCGCGGGGTGGGGGCCGGGGCCGGCTTCCCACCCCGCGGGAGACACCGCGTCAGAGCTCGGTCCGGCGGCGCCGGACGACGATGACGAGATCGACGACGGCGAACAGGGTGAGGATCCCGCAGGCCACGGCGAAGCCGGTGAGGGTGCCCCGGCTCGGCGCACCGAACGCGGGGGCGTTCGCGGCCCAGTAGGCGAAGGCCGCGGTGGCCAGCGCGAACAGCGGGGTGAAGGTCAGCGAGAGCAGGTAGCGCAGCTTGAGGTCGCTGCGGGCGGTGGCGGGCTCGGAGCCGCTGCGCCACCGGCGCGGGGTGGTGGCGGGCATCCGCGGTCACCTCCCGGTCCTGCCGGCCCGCCCGGTCCTGCGGGTCCGTCCGGCCGGATCCGTGCGGTCGGTCTACGATTCCAGCGTACGTCCGCTGGGCGAGCCGGGGAGGGCCGATGACGGACACGGACGCGGAGGGTTACGCGGGGCTGCGGGTCGAGCGGGCCGAGGAGCTGGCCCGCCGGCACGGCTGGGCCTCGGTGCGGGTGCTGCCGCAGGGGGCCGCGATGACCATGGACCACCGGGAGGGGCGGCTCAACCTCGCGGTGCGCGACGGCGTGGTGGTCCGCAGCTGGGAGGGCTAGCCGCCGCACGGCGCCGGGTGAGCCGGCGTTCGGCGGCGTCCACCAGCGGCTCCAGCAGTGGGAGCGAGAGCAGCACCAGCAGGCCGGCGGCCCAGCCGGCCAGTACGTCGGTGACCCAGTGGGTGCCCAGGTAGACGGTGGTGAGGCCGACCGACCAGGCGGTGGCGCCCGCCAGGAGCGCGCCGGTGCGGCGCCAGCGGACCGCCAGGTAGGCCAGCACGCCCCAGGTGACCACGGCGTTCGCGGTGTGGCCGGACGGGAAGATGGTGCCGCCGGAGAAGAGTTCGGGCGAGCCGACGTAGTGGGCGTAGTGCGGGCCGAGCCGGCCGGTGACGATCTTGACCCCGCCGACCGTGAGGTTGAGCAGCAGCAGGGCGGCGCCCATCACCAGCAGCGGCCGGATCCGGCCCAGCCGGCGGGCGCGCCAGCCGAGCCAGGCGAACGCGGCGAGCGCGGAGGGTCCGCGCTGCCCGGCCACCACCCAGTCGTCGAGCAGCGGTTGCAGGTCGGGCCAGTGCTCGTAGGGCCGGTACAGGCGTATCTTCCAGTCCAGGTCGACCAGTGAGGTGTCCAGCAGGACGGCGGCGACCACGAGCAGGTAGCCGAGCGCGGTCAGGCCCAGCAGGGCGGCCTGCCGGCGGCCGAGGGGCGGCCAGGCGGGTTCGCCGGGGGTGGGGCGCGGGCGCTCGCGGCGGGTGGTCAGGTGCTCCGGGCGGCCCGGCAGTTCACTCGGCGCTTGCACGGCGGTGACCCTACCCAGCAACAGAGCGTGATTCTCGGCCGCATTCGGAATTCCCCGGCAAAGCCGTTCTCCGATCGGGCCCAGTCCGTTTCAGGACGATCCAATGCCGTTTTCGGATCGAATGTCCGTAAGGGGTTCGTGTGCTTTTTCCCAAGTTCGGGCAAAAAGAACGGGGCGGGAGACCGGCCGCGCCGGTTCCCACCCCGTGGTAACCCTGTGTAGGTCCGGTGGCTCAGTCGAGGGGGCCGCCGGCCGCGTAGAGCACCTGTCCGGAGACGAAGCCGGCGCCCTCGGAGGCGAAGAACGAGATGGCGTGGGCCACGTCCTGCGGCACGCCGACCCGCTGGACCGGGATCTGGGTGGCGGCGGCGGCCTTGAAGTCCTCGAAGTCCATGCCGACCCGGGCGGCGGTGGCGGCGGTCATGTCGGTGGCGATGAAGCCGGGGGCGACCGCGTTGGCGGTGATGCCGAACTTGCCGAGCTCGATGGCCAGGGTCTTGGTGAAGCCCTGCAGACCGGCCTTGGCGGCCGCGTAGTTGGCCTGGCCGCGGTTGCCCTGGGCGGAGGAGGAGGACAGGTTGACGATGCGTCCGAAACCGGCGTCCACCATGTACGCCTGGACCGCCCGGGTCATCAGGAACGCGCCGCGCAGGTGCACGTTCATGACCGTGTCCCAGTCCGATTCGGTCATCTTGAAGATCAGGTTGTCGCGGAGCACGCCCGCGTTGTTGACGAGCACGACCGGGGCGCCGAGCTCGCCGGCGATCCGCTCGACGGCGGCCTGGACCTGCCCGGCGTCCGAGACGTCGGCGCCGACGGCGAGCGCCCGGCCGCCGGCGGCGGTGATCCGTTCGACGGTCTCCCGGCCGGCCGACTCCTCCAGGTCGAGGACGGCCACGGCGTAGCCGTCGGCGGCCAGGCGCACGGCGGTGGCGGCGCCCAGTCCGCGCGCGGCGCCGGTGACGACGGCGACCCGGGGGGCGGTGGTCTGCTCGGTCATGCTCGGTCTCGTCTCTCTCGGGGCAATCGGGCGTTGTTGCAGGTCAGTTGCAGGTGGCGAGGGGTTGCAGGCCGCCGGTCGCGCTCCGGAGTCGGCCCGCCGGACGGCCGGCGGGCCGGTCGGGGATCCAGGGAACTCCCAGGAACCGCTCGGGGGGCACTCGGGTTCCACCGGGTCGCTCCGGAGGCCGGCTCCGCCCCGGTGGCCACACCCTACCGGCGGGTAGGGGGTGCGGCCAGGGTGAAGACGCAGGTGACCGTGGGTAAGGACCGACCGGTCGGCTTTCTCCTGCGAACGGGTTACCGGCGGGTCGGCGCGGCGAGTAAATATGCCAATGTTGCCGAACCTGCGTCTACTATCCGCCCCTGCCTGCCAGCGAGGGCCCGCCGTTTGTATAGTGTCCGCCAGCAGCCACCGGCTGCACGGCTGGAGCGCCCTCCCGAACAGCGGGACGCCCACTCGCCGTTACTGCCCCACCCGGGTGTCCCACACACACCGGGTGTGACATCGGGACGGATACATGGTGCTGGGGGAGATCCCGACGACCCGCGTGTCCGCGCGACTGCAGCAGTCGCCCGGACACCTCATCCGCGTTGCACAGCAGGTCCACACCCGTCTGTGGTCCGAACACGTCGGAGCCGATCTCACGGCTCCGCAGTTCGCTGTCCTGCTGGTCCTCGCCCTCGAACCGGGCGCCGACCAGCGCACGGTGGGCGAGCGTGCCTCGCTCGACAAGGCCACGATGGCCGAGATGGTCGCCCGGCTGGTCCGGCGCGGCCTGGTGCTGCGGCGCCGAGACCCGGCCGACGGCCGGCGCAAGTTGCTCGCTCTCTCGCAGAGCGGCGCCCAAGCTGTCCGCGAGGCCACCGGCGGAGTGGTCCGCGTGCAGCGCACGCTCTTCGAGCCGCTCACTCCGGAGGAGCAGCTGGAGATCGTCCGCGTGATGGCCAAGATAGCCAGACTGGAGCCGGCCCAGGTCGCCGTCCTCACGGACGCGCGGCCGATGCTGGACGCCCAGCGGGCGATCGGCTACCTGATCCGGGTGAGCCAGCAGGTGCACACCAAGCTCTGGTCGGAGCACGTCGGTTCGGAGCTGACGGCGCCGCAGTACGCGGTGCTCGACGCCCTCGAACTGGAGCCGGGCGCCGACCAGCGCACGGTGGGCGAGCTGGCCTCGCTGGACAAGGCCACGATGGCCGAGATGGTCAGCCGGCTGGTCCGGCGCGGCCTGGTCCAGCGGCGCCGCGACCCCTCGGACGGCCGGCGCAACCTGCTCTCGCTCTCACCGGCGGGACAGGACCTGTTGCACCGCTCGGCCGCGGGCGTGGCCCGGGTTCAGCAGCTGCTGCTGGCGCCGCTGGAGGAGGAGGAGCACGAGGCCGCGCTCGCGCTGATCGCCAAGGCGGGCCGGCTCTAGCCGGACCGCTGAGGTTGTCAGCCAAAACGATTCACCAGTCGGCCGCCGGTCGGTCGCCAGTCGTCCGCCGGTCGATCCGGGCCCGCCGACCCCGGGCCGGTGACGGTCTCCACGGGTCAACGCGGTGAAGGCCGCCCTCCCCCGAGCGGGGAGGGCGGCCTTCGCCGTTGACGCGCGGTCGGGCGGCCGGAGCCGCCGGGGCGGTCAGTTCCAGTCGAAGTCCTGCGGGTCCGGGCCGATCCGGGTGCCGGTGGCGATGCCGGCGATCGCGGCGAGGTCCTCGGCGTCCAGCTCGAAGCCGGCGACGTCCAGGTTCTCCTTGATCCGCGCGGGGGTGACCGACTTCGGGATCGCGACGATGCCGCTCTGCAGGTGCCAGCGGAGCACCACCTGGGCGACGGTGCGGCCGTGCTTGCCGGCGATCCGGGCCAGCTCCGGCTCGGAGAGCAGCTCCTTGCCCTGGCCGAGCGGGCTCCACGCCTCGGTGGCGATGCCGTGGCGCGCGTGGAAGGCGCGCAGCTCCTCCTGCGGGAAGTACGGGTGCAGCTCGACCTGGTTCAGCGCCGGGAGGAGCGAGGACTCCCCGGCGATCCGGGTGAGCTGCTCGGTGCCGAAGTTGGAGACGCCGACCGAGCGGACCCGGCCGTCGGCCTTCAGCTGCTCCATCGCCTTCCAGACGTTGAGGTAGCTGCCGTGCATGGGCCGGGGCCAGTGGATGAGGTAGAGGTCGAGGTACTCCAGGCCCAGCCGGTCCAGCGAGGCGTCGAACTCGCGCAGCACGGCGTCACGGCCCTGCTCGCCGGACCAGTCGCGGGTGCCGGAGTTCCACAGCTTGGTGGTGATGTAGAGGTCCTCGCGGGCCACGCCGCCGGCCAGGGCCTCGGCGATCGCCTTGCCGGTGCCGGACTCGTTCTCGTAGATCGCGGCGGTGTCGATCGAGCGGTAGCCGGCCTCGATCGCGGTGCGGACGGCGGCGGTGGCCTCCGCGTCCGGAACCTGCCAGACCCCGAAGCCGAGCTGGGGGATCCGGGTGCCGTCGTTGAGCGTGACGCTGGGGATGTTGCTCACGGAAGGAGTGCCCTCTCCTGGTCGTCCCTGTGGGTTCTGATGGGGCAACCGGCGCGGTGGCCGGAACTGTTCCCCGTCCGGGAAATTTTCCGGCGCGCGCTACCGGCGCATGCACAACCCTACGTCGCCGACCGGGCGCCCGGAAAACCTGTTGCGCAGGTCACATTCGAGTTGGCAGGCTCGCTGCCATGACCTCCTGACGAACCCACCGCCGTGACCCTACCGGCCGCCCTCCGCTCCCTCCGCCCGCACCGCCCCGCAACGGAGCGTCATGCTGCTCAAAACCCTCCCCCTGGCCGATCCGGGTCGGCCCGAACTCTCCTCCCCGTCCGCCTTCCTGCGCCGGCTCCAGCGCGACCAGCGGCGCGGGCAGGTGCTCGCCACCTGCTGGTCGCTGCTGGAGATGGGCTGTCAGGCCGCGCTGCCGGTGCCGGTCGGCCTCGGCGTCCAGGCCGTCGTCGACGGGGACTCCGGCGCCCTGTGGCGGGCCGGCGCGTTGGCCCTGGCGCTGGCCGCGGTGTCCGCGCTCGGTACCGTGCTGCTGCACCGCCAGTCGGTCTGGAACTGGATCCACGCCGTCACCCAGGTCCGTCAGCTGGTGTCCCGCCAGGCCTCCCACCTCGGCGCCGGGCTGTCGCGGCGGATCGCCACCGGCGAGATCGTCGCGGTCGGCAGCGGGGACGTCGAGAAGATCGGCTGGTACGTCGAACTCGTCGCCCGGCTGCGCGGCGCGGTCGCCGTCTGGCTGGCGACCAGCGCCGCCGTGCTCGTCGTCGAGCCGGCGCTCGGTCTGGCCGTGCTGCTCGGGGTGCCCGTGCTCGCCGCCTCGGTCTGGCCGCTGCTCGCGCCGTTGGAGCGCCGCTACGGCGAGCAGCGCGCCCTCGGCGGCAAGGCCACCGAGCTGGCCGCCGACACGGTGGCCGGGCTCCGGGTGCTGCGCGGGATCGGTGGCGAGGAGCTCTTCCTCGACCGCTACCGGGCCGCCTCGCAGAAGGTCCGCGCGGCGGCCGTCCGCTCGGCCCGGATCCGCTCCCTGATGCAGGCCCAGCAGGTGCTGCTGCCCGGCCTCTTCGTGGTCGGCGTCACCTGGTACGGCGTCCGGCTGGCGGCCGACGGGCGGATCTCGGTGGGCACCCTGGTCGCGGTCTACGGCGCGACCGCGTTCCTCGCCGCGCCGCTGCGGATCCTCGGCGAGGCGGCGCACGCCCGGAGCGTGGCCAAGGTCTCCGCCGCGCGCGCCGTCCGGGTGCTCTCGCTGGCCCGCACGGAGGGCGCCGGGGACGCCGGGCTCGCCGACCCGGCCCGCTCCGACCTGTTCGACCCGGTCACCGGGCTGACCGCCCGGGCCGGTGAGCTGACCGCGGTGGTCTGCGGCGACCCGGACTTCGCCGGCGCGCTCGCCGAACGGCTCGGCGGGCACGTCCCGCCGGGCGAGGAGGGGCCGGCGCAGCCGTCCGTCCGCCTCGGCGGCACCGAGCTGGACGCCGTCCCGCTGGCCGAGGCACGGGCCGCGGTGCTGGTGCACGACAAGGAGCCGGTGCTGCTGTCCGGCACCCTGGCGGCGCTGTTCGACGTTCCGGCCTCCGGCCGGGTCGATCCGTGGGAGGCGCTCGCCGCGGCCCGCGCGCAGGACGTGCTCGACGCGCTGGCGGACGGTTCGCCCGGGGCCTCGGCCGAGGTGATGGCGGCGGAGATCACCGAGCGGGGGCGGTCGCTGTCCGGCGGTCAGCGGCAGCGGCTGGCGCTGGCCCGGTCGCTGCTGGCCGACCCGCCGGTGCTCGTGCTGGACGAGCCGACCAGCGCGGTCGACGCGCACACCGAGTCCCGGATCGCCGCCGGGTTGCGGAAGAACCGCGAGGGGCGCACCACGGTGGTCTTCGCCACCAGTCCGCTGCTGCTCGACCGGGCGGACCGGGTGGTGCTGATCCGCGGCGGCCGGGCGGCGGTGGCCGGCGTCCACCGCGAGCTGATGCGCGAAGAGCCGGCCTACCGGGTGGTGGTCACCCGCGCCGAGGAGCCGGGCGCCGACGGCGGAGCGGCCGAGCGGGCCGTCCCCGCCCCGACGGGCGACCACCGGAGCGAGTCGAGGAGCGACGCATGAAGCCCCCCGCCCACCAGGAACAGCGGCCGGCCACCACCCTGCCGGTCGGCTCGCCCGCCGCCGTGCGCGCGTACGTGCGACTGCTGGCCCGGCGCCACCGGGGAGCCTTCTCGGCCGTGGTCGCCCTGCACTCGGTGGCCACGGTGACCGGGCTGGTCGGCCCCTGGGTGCTCGGCACGCTCGTCGAGTCACTGACCGCCGGAACCGCCGGGTCCACCCTCGCGGTCGCCGTGGCCTGGTACCTGCTCGCGCTGGCGGCGCAGTCCGCGTTCACCTGGTGGTCGCGGCTGCGCGGCGCGGTGCTCGGTGAACGGGTGCTGGCCGACCTGCGGGAGGACTTCCTGGTCCGTTCGGTGGCGCTGCCCACCGGGGTCCTGGAGCGGGCCGGTACGGGGGACCTGGTCTCCCGGGGCACCACCGACATCGACCGGCTGGACAAGTCGGTGCGCCAGGCGGTGCCGGAGCTGGCGGTGGCGATCGTCTCGCTGCTGCTGGTGCTCGGGGCACTGGTGGTCACCTCGCCGCTGCTGGCGCTCTCCTCGCTGATCGGCCTGCCGGTGCTGCTGGTCTCCTCCCGCTGGTACTTCCGGCGCGCCCCGCAGTCCTACCGCAACGAGTCGGCGGGGTACGCGGCGGTGAACTCCGTCCTGGCCGAGACGGTCGACGCGGGGCGGACGGTCGAGGCGCTGCGGCTGGGCGAGCAGCGGATCCGGCTGACCGACCGCAAGCTGACGGAGTGGATCGCCTGGGAGCGGTACACGCTCTGGCTGCGCTCGGCCTGGTTCCCGACCATCGACGCGACGTACACGCTGGCCGTGCTCGGCCCGCTGGTGCTGGGCGGGCTGTTCGCGCTCCGGGGCTGGATCACCGTGGGCCAGCTGACCACCGGGGTGCTGTACGCCCAGGCACTGGCGGCGCCCGCCGACCTGCTCCTGCGCTGGTACGACGAGCTGCAGATCGGCCAGGCCTCGCTGGCCCGGCTGGTCGGCGTCCAGGAGGTGCCGCGGGCACCGGGCGACGACGAGGTCCGCCCGAGCGGGCGCCGGGTCGAGGCGCGCGACGTGCGCTTCGGCTACCGGGAGGGCGCCGACGTACTGCACGGCATCAGCTTGGACGTCGCCCCCGGCAGCCGGGTCGCGCTGGTCGGGCCGTCCGGCGCGGGCAAGTCCACCCTGGGCCGGCTGCTGGCCGGGATCTACGCGCCCGGCCGGGGCAGCGTGACCCTCGGCGGGGCGGCGCTGTCGCGGATGCCGGCCGAGCGGGTGCGCGCCGAGGTCGCGCTGGTCAACCAGGAGCACCACGTCTTCGTCGGGACGCTGCGCGACAACCTGCGGCTGGCCGCGCCGGGCGCCGACGACGCCGAGCTGCGCCGGGCGCTGGACGCGGTGGACGCCGGGGCGTGGGTGGACGCGCTGTCGGCCGGGCTGGACACCGAGGTCGGCTCCGGCGGCACCGCGCTGACGCCGCCGCAGGCCCAGCAGGTGGCGCTGGCCCGGCTGGTGCTGGCCGATCCGCACACCCTGGTGCTGGACGAGGCCACCTCGCTGCTGGACCCGCGGGCCGCGCGGCACCTGGAGCGTTCGCTCTCCCGGGTGCTGGAGGGCCGGACGGTGATCGCCATCGCGCACCGGTTGCACACCGCGCACGACGCGGACGTGATCGCGGTGGTCGAGGACGGGCGGATCAGCGAGTACGGCAGCCACCCGGAGCTGGTGGCGGCCGGCGGTCCGTACGCGGCGCTCTGGCGCTCCTGGCGCGACGAACGCTGATGCCGGCCGCCGGCCCGCCGGCCGCTGACGGAGGGTGACGGGGGGTGGCCCGCGCGGGGCGAGATCGCGCCGCGCGGGCTCCTCCCGGCCGCGTATACGGGCAAATTCCCCCAAGCACCCTCAGAATGCTCGGGTGACCAAGATTTCGGACTCCTCCGGTGCCAAGCGCAGTGAGATCGGCGGGATTCCCACCCGCTACATCGGGATCGGCGTCATCGTCGTCCTCGCGGTGTGGTTCCTGTTCGCCAACCTCGACAAGGTGAAGATCCAGTTCTGGGTGTTCACCGTGACCGCTCCGCTCTGGATCGCCCTGCTGGCCACCCTGCTCGCCGGCGTGGCGCTCGGGTGGCTGCTGAAGGGACGGCGCGGGAAGTGAGCGCCGCCGCCGAGCCGCCCGCCGCGCCCGGGCCCGGCGGCTTCACCCCGCTGATCGAGCTGCACGGCGTCAACAAGCACTTCGGGACGCTGCACGTCCTGCAGGACATCGAGCTGACCGTTGGCCGGGGCGAGGTCGTGGTGGTGATCGGCCCCTCCGGCTCCGGGAAGTCCACGCTCTGCCGGGCCATCAACCGGCTGGAGCCGGTCGAGTCGGGCTCCATCGTGATCGACGGCCGGCCCCTGCCCGAGGAGGGCAAGGGGCTGGCGCGGTTACGTGCCGAGGTCGGGATGGTGTTCCAGTCCTTCAACCTGTTCGCGCACAAGACCGTGCTGCAGAACGTCTCGCTGGCGCAGATGAAGGTGCGCGGGCGGGGCCGGGCGGAGGCCGACGCCAAGTCCCGGGCACTGCTGGAGCGGGTCGGGCTGGCCTCGCAGGCGGACAAGTACCCGGCGCAGCTCTCCGGCGGCCAGCAGCAGCGGGTGGCGATCGCCCGGGCACTGGCGATGGACCCCAAGGCGCTGCTGTTCGACGAGCCGACCTCGGCGCTCGACCCCGAGATGATCAACGAGGTGCTGGACGTGATGCGCCGACTGGCGCACGAGGGCATGACGATGGTCGTGGTGACCCATGAGATGGGGTTCGCCCGCGCCTCCGCCAACCGGGTGGTCTTCATGGCCGACGGACGGATCGTCGAGGACCGCGCCCCGGAGGACTTCTTCGGTGCCCCGGAGAGCGAGCGCGCCCGGGACTTCCTCTCCAAGATCCTGAAGCACTGAGGCCGGGCCCGTGAAGAGGATCGTGACCCTGGCGGCCGCGGCCGTGCTGCCGGCGGTGCTGCCGGCCCTGCTGCTGTCCGGCTGCGGCAAGGCGGGCACCCCGCCGCCCAAGGGGCCGCAGCCCAGCGCGCTGCCCAGCTACCAGGTGGCGACCGGCACCCCGGTGAGCGGCTCGCCGACCCTGGACGCCGCCCGCGGGCGCGGGCACCTGGTGGTCGGCGCCAAGGAGGACCAGCCCTACCTGGGCCAGAAGAACCCGGCCACCGGCGAGTACTCCGGCTTCGACATCGAGATCGCCAAGATGGTCGCCGCCGACCTCGGGTTCGGCCCGGACCGGATCGAGTTCAAGACCATCGCCTCCGCCAACCGCGAGACCGCGCTGCAGAACGGCCAGGTCGACTACTACGTCGGCACCTACACCATCAACGACAACCGCAAGAAGCTGGTCGGCTTCGCCGGGCCGTACTTCCTGGCCGGGCAGTCGCTGCTGGTGCGCAGGAACAACAAGGACATCAACGGCCCCGAGGACCTGGACGGCAGGAAGGTCTGCTCGGCGGCCGGCTCCACGCCGTACCAGCGGATCCAGAAGCAGTACCCGAAGGCGAAGCTGATCGGCTACGACACCTACTCGGCCTGCGTGGACAACCTGATCACCTCCCAGGTGGACGCCGTCACCACGGACAACACCATCCTCCTGGGCTACGCGGCCAAGGTGCCCGACGAGCTCAAGGTGGTCGGGCCGCTGTTCTCCCAGGAGCCGTACGGGATCGGCACGCCGAAGAACGACACCGTGCTGCGCGCCGCCCTCAACGACGCGCTGGCGCACCACGAGCAGAACGGCGACTGGAGGAAGGCGTTCGACGCGACCCTCGGTCTGTCCGGGGAGCCGGCGCCCGCCCCGCCGCCGATCGACCGGTACTGAGGAGGGGCCGGGCTGTGAAAACGCTGACCGACAACTGGTCGACCTACTGGCATGGCTTCCTCGGCACCCTCGAGCTGTTCGCGGTGAGCGCCGTGCTGGCGCTGGTGCTCGGGGTGCTGATGGCGAGCTTCCGGGTCTCACCGGTGCGGCCGCTGCGGGTGTTCGGCACCGTGTGGGTGACCCTGCTGCGCAACACTCCGCTGACCCTGCTGTTCTTCATCGTCGTGCTGGGCCTGCCGCGGTTCGACATCACCCTGCCGTTCTTCACCTTCGCGGTGCTCGCGCTCGGCTGCTACACCTCCGCGTTCGTCTGCGAGGCGATGCGCTCGGGCGTCAACACCGTGCCGGTCGGGCAGGGCGAGGCGGCGCGCAGCCTGGGCATGACCTTCGGCCAGACGATGGGGCTGGTGGTGCTGCCGCAGGCGTACCGCTCGGTGGTGGCCCCGATCGGCAGTGTGATGATCGCCCTGGCGAAGAACACGGCGATCGCCGGCTCGTTCAGCGTCACCGAACTGCTCGGCACCTACCGGACCATCAACGAGCTGGGTTACAGCATCGTCTGGACCTTCGTCTGGATCGCCGTCGGCTACCTGATCATCACCCTGGCCATCAGCGCCGTGTTCAACCTGCTGGAACGACGACTGGCGGTGTCGCGATGACGGTGGAATCCTCGGCGCTCTACGACATCCCCGGCCCGAAGGCGCTGGCCCGGCACCGGCTGTACGGCGGCATCGCGCTGCTGGCGATCGCCGCGCTGATCGGCTGGATCGTCTACATGCTCTTCCACACCCACCAGTTCACCGCGGCCAAGTGGACGGCCTTCCAGTACGAGGGCGTCCAGGACCTGTTGCTGCGCGGGCTCGCCAACACCCTCAAGGCCTTCGGCTGGACGGTGCTGTTCGCCCTGCCGTTCGGCGCGCTGTTCGCGGTCGGGCGGCTCTCCGACCACCGGGTGGTGCGCGCGCTGTCCACCCTGGTGGTGGAGTTCTTCCGGGCCATGCCGGTGCTGGTGATGATCTTCTTCATCTTCGTCGCCCTCAAGGTCGCCCCGCTGTGGGCGCTGGTGGCCGGGCTGGTGTTCTACAACGGCTCGGTGCTCGCCGAGGTGTTCCGGGCCGGCGTGCTGGCGGTGCTCAAGGGCCAGCGGGAGGCCGCCTTCGCGCTCGGCCTGCGCAAGTACCAGGTGATGGCGTACGTGCTGGTGCCGCAGGCCGCGCGGGCGATGCTGCCGGCGATCATCAGCCAGCTGGTGGTGGCGCTCAAGGACACCTCGCTGGGCTTCCTGATCACCTACGAGGAGTTCCTGCACGCCGGCAAGCTGATCGCCACCAACCTGGACTACGACCTGCCGTTCATCCCGGTGGTGATGGTGATCGCGCCGGTCTACATCGGGATGTGTCTGCTGCTCTCCTGGTTCGCCCACTGGGTCGAGCGGCGCAGCCGGCGCAGCCCGAGCGCGCGCGGCGGGGCCCCGGTGGCGCCGGCCGAGGTGTCGATGGGCCTGCCGCCGTCCGCCCGGCCCTGAGCGGGCGGGGCGGACGGGGTCGGGCGGTTCAGCGGTAAACCATAGGTGCAGCCGAGGTCTGGATCGATACCTCCAAACTCTGCTTATGATTGCCGGGCAGCGACACGACGGCCGGGCGGAGGGACATATGGAGCCGGTGTTCGACTCACGGCACATCAGGACCTTCCACGAGGTCGTCCGGGCCGGCTCCTACTCGGCGGCCGCCCGCGAACTCGGCTACACCCAGCCCGCCATCACCCAGCAGATGAAGGCCCTGGAGCGCACCGTCGGCCTGCCGCTGTTCACCCGGGCCGGGCGCGGGCTGCGGCTCACCGAGGCCGGCGAGGCACTGGCCCGGCACGCCGAGCAGATCCTCGACAGCCTCTCCGCCGCCCAGCAGCAGCTCGCCGCGCTGGGCCGGCTGCGCGCCGGACGCGTCCGGGTCTGCGCCTTCCCCAGCGCCAACGCGACCCTGATACCGGAGGCGATGGCCCGGCTGCTCGCCGAGCACCCCGGCGTGCGGGTCGAGCTCCTGGAGGCCGAGCCGCCGGACTCGGTGCAGCGGCTGCTGCGCGGGGAGTGCGACATCGCGCTGGCCTTCCGCTATCCGGGAGCGCCCGCCGAGGTGCCGGCGGAGCTGGACGAGATCCCGCTGATGGAGGACCTGCTGACGGTGCTGCTGCCGGTCGGCCACCCGCTCGGGCGCCGGCACGCCGTCCGGCTGGCCGACCTCGACCGCGAGCGCTGGATCGCCGGCTGTCCGCGCTGCCGGGCCAACCTGCTGCAGGTCTGCGCCGAGCAGGGCTTCGCCCCGGACATCGTGTTCTCCACCGACGACAACCTCGCCGTGCAGAGCCTGGTCGCCGCCGGGGTCGGGATCGCGCTGATGCCCGCCCTGGTGCTCTCCTTCATGTGCCACCGCAAGGTCACCGGCCGGGCCGTCGAACCGCACCTGCGGCGCGAGGTCAGCGCGTACGTGCTCCGCGAGCACCGGCGGATCCCGGCGACCGCGCTCGTCCTGGACCACCTGCGGCAGGCCGCCGCGGCGCGGGTGGGCTGCTGAGCGGCGCCGCTCCTCGCGCGCGCATCGATAAGCGGTGATGGGGGGAGAGCGAAGGAACCCTCCTTGGACGTGATGGGTCGGCGGCGGCGAACCTGCTGGCATGACAACGTCAGCCACGGTCGGCCGCGGCCGGCTCACCGAGCGCATGACCGCACTCGTCGGCGAGATCCGCGCGGTCGTGGACCGCGGCCTGCCACCCGAACTCACCGCCTACCTGGTCGGCGAACGGCTCGCCCCGCACCTCGGCGACGCCGAACTGCTCACCGCGGACCAGCGCGAGGGCGACCCGGAGCGCTACCGCCAGCACGTCCTGCACGCCGAGAGCGACGGCTCCTTCTCCGTCGTCGCCCTGGTCTGGCTGCCCGGCCAGTACACCCCGATCCACGACCACGTCTCCTGGTGCGTGGCCGGCGTCCACCAGGGCCAGGAGAGCGAGACCCGCTACCGGCTGGTCTCCGACGGGCGCGCCGCCCACCTCGTCGAGACCGAGCACGTGGTCGGCCCGGTCGGCACCGTCGCCGCCTTCGCCCCGCCCGGGGACATCCACCGGGTGCGCAACGCCTGCGGCACCACCGCCATCTCCGTACACGTGTACGGCGCCGACGTCTCCCGGCTCGGCACCAGCATCCGGCGCGTCTACCGGCTGCCCGCCGGCGAACAGCGCTGAGCCCCGGATGGCCCTGACCCTCCGGGACCGCGCGGTCCGCCCGTCGCGCACCCGCGTCCTGCCCCCGCTCGGCGGGGACGCCCCCGGCCTGCTGCTCGCCGCGCTCGGCGTCGCCGCCGCGATCGCCGTCCACCAGGCCGTCCCCGCCGTGCCCAAGCTCACCGCCGCCGTGCTGCTCGGCGTCGCCGCCGCCCACCTGCCCGGCCTGCGGCCGGTGGTCCGCGGTGTCGCCCGGCCCGGGCTCTCCACCGCCGGCAAGCGGCTGATGCGCGTGGGCATCGTGCTGCTCGGCCTCAAACTCGGCCTGGACGATGTGCTCGGCCTCGGCTGGGCGACCGTCGCCATGGTGCTCGCGGTGGTCACCGCCACCTTCGCCGGCACCCTGTGGCTCGGACGCCGGCTCGGCCTGCCCGGCGACCAGCCGCTGCTGGTCGCCACCGGCTACTCGATCTGCGGCGCCTCGGCGATCGGCGCGGTCAGCCAGGCCGCCGGCAGCGAGGAGGAGGACGTCGCCGCCTCCGTCGCCCTGGTGACCCTCTGCGGCACCCTGGCCATCGTCGTGCTGCCGCTGCTCCAGCACCCGCTCGGCCTGGACGCGAGCGGCTTCGGGCGCTGGGTCGGCGCCGGCGTCCACGACGTCGGGCAGGTGGTCGCCACCGCGCAGAGCGGCGGGGCGGGCGCGCTGCGCGAGGCGGTGCTGGTCAAGCTGATGCGGGTGGTCCTGCTCGCGCCGCTGGTCGCCGGGGTCGCGGTGGCCGTCCGGCGCTCGCACCGGCGCGCCGGCACCGAGCCGGCGACCGGCAAGCGGCCGCCGCTGGTGCCGCTGTTCGTCGCCGGGTTCCTGGCCATGATCGCGCTGCGCACCACCGGGGTGCTGCCCGAACGGGCCCTCGCCCTCGCCGGGGACGCCCAGGAACTGCTGCTCGCCGCCGCGCTGTTCGGGCTCGGCAGCGCCGTCCATCTGCCGACCGTGGTGCGCACCGGAGGCCGGCTCGCCCTGCTCGGGCTGGGCTCCTGGGTGGTGGTCGCGGGCGTCTCCTACGCCGGGGTGCTGGCCACCACGTAAACGGGGGGCGTTGTGCGGTGGTCGGGGCTATTGTCGGGCGGATGGTCCGGTTCGCGGGCCCGAGGGGCCCGACCGCGAACCGGCCCGTGCACCCGTGTCCCCGAGCACCGTAGAGGAACGCCGCATGTCGACCGCACTGCCCGAACGGGACGGCTCCGCGGCCGTCGTCACGCTCGACCGGCGCGAGGGCCCGTTCGGGGAGGTGGTGCTGCGCCGCCGCGGCGGACACTACGAGATCATCGCCAACGGCTGCTTCCTGATGGACACCGTCGACGGGCGCTCCGAGCGGCTGCTGGTCACGGCGGCGCTGGACGAAATGGACCGCACCGGGCCGGTGGCGGAGCCCGCGGTGCTGATCGGCGGGCTCGGCGTCGGCTTCTCGCTGGCCCACGCGGCGGCCGAGCCGCGCTGGGGGCGGATCGCCGTGGTGGAGCGCGAGAGCGCGGTCATCGACTGGCACCGGGGCGGCCCGCTGGCGGCCTTCTCGGCCGGCGCGCTGGACGACCCCCGGGTCGAGGTGCTGCACACCGACCTGCTGGAGCACCTGGCCGGGGACGGCGGCGCCCGCTACCACGCGCTCTGCCTGGACGTCGACAACGGCCCGGACTGGACGGTCACCGACGCCAACGCCGGGCTGTACGGCGCGGACGGGCTGGCGCTGCTCCGGCGCCGGCTGGAGCCGGGCGGGGTGCTGGCGGTGTGGAGCGCGCGGCCGTCCGCGGCCTTCGAGGAGGCGCTGCGGGCGGGCGGCTTCACGGACGTGGCGACCCGTGAGGTCGCGGTGGCCCGGGGCGTTCCGGACGTCGTGCACCTGGCCCGCCGCGCGCGGTGAGCGCGTGACGGGCCAGGTGGTGGCGGGACGGGGCTACTTCAGGCCGTTGTCCACCGCGGCCATCAGCTCGCCGTTCGGCGTGTCACCGTCGAAGGCCCAGACCATCGCGCCGGCCAGCCCCTGGGACTTGATCCAGGCGGTCTTGCGGGCGATCTCGGTCGGGTCGTCGTAGGTGTAGAAGACGGTCCCGTTGTAGATGTAGGCATGGCCGGCCACCGGGTCGCGGTAGATGGTGTAACCGCCGCTGGTGGCCATCTCCTTGAGCTTCTTGTAGTCCTCGAAGCCCGCCTCGTAGGTGCCCGGGCCGGGGCCCGTCGCGGTCTGGAAGAGGCCGTTGGTGGTGCCGCGCGGCACGCCCGTCCAGCCGCGCCCGTAGAACGGGATGCCCAGCGTGAGCTTGCTCTTCGGGGCGCCGCCGTTCACGTAGGCGCCGATCGCGGCCTCGGAGCTGAACTGGCGGGCCGGCGGGTTCGGGTCGCCGGCGGCGACCTTGATGCCGGACTGCTGGTTGGTGACCATCTCCCAGCCGCCGTGGTAGTCGTAGCCCTGGATGGTGGCGAAGTCGAAGGCGCCGAACAGGCCCGGGATGTCGATGCCCGCGGTGACCTTCGCCGGGTCGGCCGGGAGGAAGGCGCTCAGCGTGTAGTGCTTGTTGGTGGTGGCGCCGAGGGCGTCCAGCTGGCGGCGGAACTCCTGGGCCAGCAGGGTGTAGTTGGCCTTGTCGGCGGGCCGGAAGATGTTCCCGGTGTGCCCGTCGGAGTTCGGCCACTCCCAGTCGAGGTCGATGCCGTCGAAGATGCCCGCCGCGCTGCCCGCGCCGCCGCGGCCGTCGATCACCGGCAGGTTGCCCTTGATGTACATGTCGATGCAGGAGCTGACCAGCGCCTTGCGGGAGGCGTCGGTGGCCGCCGCGTCGGAGAAGTACTTGCTGTACGACCAACCGCCCAGCGAGATCTGGACCTTGAGGTTGGGGTACTTGGCCTTGAGCTGCTTCAGCTGGTTGAAGTTGCCCGCCAGGTTCTGGTCCCAGGTGTCGGTGGTGCCGGCCACCGAGGTGCCGGCGTCCCAGCCCCTGCCGAAGTCGGCCCAGGCGTCACCGGCGCCGTCGCCCGCGTTCGGGTCGTTGTCCGGCCCGGCCGCCTTGTTGGTGATGAAGCACTGCTTGGTGCTCGGGTGGATGTTGGCGAAGGCGTAGTTGATCACCGAGAGCCGGCCGGCCGAGCCCGAGGTGTCGAGCTGCTTCACGCTGTAGCCGCGGGCGTAGATGCTCCACTGGGTGAAGTAGCCGATCTTCAGCGCGCCGCCGGTGCCGCCCTTCTTGGTGCGGGCGGTCACCGCGCCGGAGACCGGCGAGACGTTGCCGGCCGCGTCGCGGGCCTTGACGGTGAAGGTGTACTCGGTGTCCGGGGCGAGGCCGCCGACGGTGCCGGAGGGGCTGGTGACCGTGGTGACCACGCCGTTGCTCGCGGTGATGTCGTAGGCGGTGACGCCGACGTTGTCGGTGCTGGGCGTCCAGCTCAGCGAGACCGAGCTGGAGTCCGAGCCGGTGACCGCCGGGGTGCCCGGCGTGGTCGGCGCCTCCTTGTCGTCGATCGGCGGCGGGGTGGTGACGCTCACCGGGCCGGCCGCCGCCGAGCGGTTGCCCGCCGCGTCGAAGGCCTGGACGGTGAACTGGTAGGTGGTGCCGCCGGTCAGGCCCTGCACGGTGACGGCGGTGGTGGCGCCGTCGGTGGTGGCCACCTTGGTGCCGTCCTTGAAGACGTCGTACCCGGTGACGCCGACGTTGTCGGTGCTCGCCGTCCAGGAGAGGGCGGCCGTGGTCTGGGTGACGGCGCCGGACGTCAGGGCGCCCGGGACGGTCGGCGGGGTCAGGTCGTCGCCGCTGCCGTCGCACGGCTTGCCGTTCAGCTTGCAGTTCGCCAGGGGCTGGTAGGCGCCCGAGTAGGCGATGTTGAAGCCGACGTTGTAGGTGCCGCCGGCCGGCAGGGTCGAGGCCCAGCCGGGGTTCTTCACCGTGATGTGGGAGGCCGCGGCGGTGTACGAGGCGTTCCACAGGCCCGCGACGGTGTTGCCGGTGGGCAGGTCGAACTCCAGCGTCCAGCCGTTGACCGGGGCGCTGGAGCCGTTGGTGATGGTGTAGCTGCCCTCGTAGCCGCTGCCCCAGTCGCTGCCCTTGGTGAGGGTCGCGGTCACCGACCCGGCGGCGGCCTGCGCGGCCGCGTCGGCGGCGGCGTGGGCCAGGGTGGCGGGGAGGGCTGCGCCGAGCAGGGGAACGAGCAGGGTCCCGGCCGCGATGAGCGGCAGGCTGATCCGACGTCTGCGCATGGATGTGGCTCCTGTCCTGGGGTCCCGGGCAGGCCCGGACGCCCCGTAACCCGTGGGGAGGTGTCAGGTGCGTGGAGCAGCGTGCTCCGGGCCATGGGGGCGGCGCGGAACCGGTCCTCGGGCCGTCGGGGTGCCACGGAGGATCCTGAGCCGAGAGTAGGGAGCGGACGGGTGAACTGGCAATAGGTCTGTACCACTTGTCGATCGTGGACATGATCGCGGGGCGGACGGCGAACGCCCTGACGACGGGAATCGTCAGGGCGTTCGCGCTGCGGCGGCCGGGGTGCGGCGGTGTGGGATCAGCCGAAGGGGTCCCGCTCCGGAGCGGCGGCGGGCGGCGGCGGGGCCGGGGCGGCGTCGGGCTGCGGGGCGAAGGGGTCGAAGTCCGGCGGCGGGACCATCACCGGGGTGCCCTTGGCGGGGCCCGGGCCGGTGGCGGGGGCGGCCGGCGGGGTGCTGGGCGGTGGCGGGACGGCCGCCGGCCGGGGGGCCGGGACGGTGGTGCCGAACGGGTCGCCGGGCCGGTCCGCGGCGGTCACCGTGCCGAACGGGTCGGCCGCCGGGGCGGTCGCGGGCTGCGGGGCGGTGGGCTGCGGTTCGGCGGCCGGGGTCCCCAGGATGCCGAAGGGGTCGAAGTCCGGCGGAGGAACCGTCACCGGCGTGCCCTTGGACGGCCCCGGGGTCCCGGGGGCCTCCGGGGCGGCCGGTTCGGCGGCCGGGGTGCCGAGGATGCCGAAGGGGTCGAAGTCCGGCGGCGGGACCATGACCGGCGTGCCCTTGGGCGGGGCGGGCGGCCGCGCGGCGTCGTCCGGCACCAGGATCGGCTGGGCCGGGGTCGGGTCGGCGACCGGGGCGAAGGGGTTGAAGTCGGCCGGCGGGATGCGGACCGGCGTGGCGTCCTCCTCGGGCGCCGGAGCCGGAGCCGGAGCCGGAGCCGGGGCGGGCGCCGGGGGAGCCGGGGGCGCGGCCGGGGCGGGTACGGCGACGGGCGCCGGGGCGAGCGGGGTGGCGGGCACGCCGTCCCAGCCGAACTGCACGCTCTTCAGCAGCTCGGCGAAGACGTCCGTGTACAGCTCCCAGTCCTGCGGCTGGGCGGTGGTCAGCTGCACGCAGAGCACCGAGACGCCGTCCGGCAGCGGGACGAACGCCTCCACCACCGAGGTGACCGCCCAGCGGCGCCCCCCGTCGGCGGCCAGCGGGCCCGGCACCGGGACGCTGCGGGCCTCGACCAGGACGGCGGCCGGCCCGGCGGGCAGCAGCACCGTCCAGACCTCGGCGTGGCGCCGCACGGTGGCCAGTTCGGTGGCGAGCCCGGTGATCGGCAGCGGGTGGCGGGCCAGCGAGACGACCAGGGTCGCCTCGGTCGGCCGGCCGTCCAGGTGGAAGGCGCCGACGCCGGCGTAGACGGCGCCGGCGGCGGTGACGGTGTCCGCCAGGGCGGCGGCGATCAGCGCGAAGTCGCGGCGCTCGCCGGCGACGGCGCCGCTGAACAGCTCCTCGGCGGTCTCGGCCAGGTGCGCGGTCAGCGCGGCGGCGGCCGCGCCGGTGGCCGGGGCGACTGCGTGGCCGGCCGGGATGCCGTCCACCGGGCCGGTGCGCACGGTCCGGGCGGAGACCCCGGGCGGGCCGTCCGGCGCGGTGAGGGTGTGGAAGCCGGGCGGGACGACCAGGCGGACCTCGGCGCCCGCGCCGGTGGGCAGTTCGACCGGCCGGCGGGTCTGCTGCCCGCCGGCCAGGGCGGCCAGCGGAGCGGCGAACGGGGGGCGGAGCTTGGGGTCGGCGGGCTCGCCGGTCACCGGCAGCTCGAAGGACTCGGCGGTGAGCGCCTCGGCGGATCCCCCCGCCGCGCCGCGGACCGGCCCGGCGGCGCCGTAGCGGGCCAGCAGCGCGCCGGTCACCAGCGGGGCGAGCGCGGCGCCGGTGCCCGGGCGGGCGGTGCCGGCGGTGACCACGGTGCCGAGCCGGTCGACGGCGGTGTGCACCGGGCCGTTGGGCGCCAGCGGCAGGTGGAACAGGGCGTCGGCGGCCGGGTGCGCGGCGGCCCGCAGGGCGGTCAGCGCGGCCGCGGGGTGGCGCGAGGTCCGCGCGCCGAAGAGGGCGTCGGTGAGGCTGCCGAGCGTCGCGGAGACCCGCTCCGCGGCCGCGAAGGGGCTGGCCTCCGTGCTGAACTGGCCGTCCTGGGTCAACTGTTGAGCCCCCCGCTCCGCTCGCTGTGCGTTCGTGGTCCGTGGACCCCGGCCCGGGGGTGACCGGCGGGCCGTCAGATCCGTGCACATTCCTATCAGAGGCCGCCGACGCGGCAGAACCGGCCGTCCGGCGTCAGCCGGCGGCCTGCTCGGCGGGGCCGGGCCCCGCGGGGCTGGGCTTGGTGGGGCCGGGCTCGGTGGGTCCGGCGCCGGCGGCCAGGGCGGTGAGGGCGCCCGCCAGGCCCGGGACGGCCAGCAGGCCCGCCAGGTCGTGCACCAGCCGCCCGGTCGGGCCGTCCGGTCGCTCGTCGGCGAAGAAGCCGGCCAGCTCGGCGGCCAGCGCGGGCTCCCGGGCGGCGGTCAGGGTGAGCGCCGCCACGAACTCCTGCACCAGGTGCAGCTGCAGGTCCTCCAGCGGCACCGAGCGGTCGGCCAGCCACTCCAGCGAGGTGATCTCGGCGTTGGCGATCCAGGCCCGGACGGCCAGCCGCAGCCCCGGGCTGGGCGAGGGCAGCGCCAGGTGGCCGAGGATCTGGTCGTGCGCGGCCTTCCGGACCTCGTCGATCACCGCCGAGGTGTTGGTGCTGGCCGTCACCGAACCGCCGCGCAGCAGCGCCGCGAAGCCGGGGCCGTGGCTCTGCACGAAGTCCAGGTAGCGGCCCATCACCCGGTACAGGCGCTCGGAGAGCGGTCCCTCGGCCGGCTCCTCGAACCGCGCCGACAGCTCCCGGCCGGCCCGGCGCAGCGACTCCTCGTAGATCGCCTGCTTGCCCGGGAAGTAGTGGTAGACCAGCGGCCGGGAGGCGCCCGCGGCGGCGGCGATGTCGTCGATCGACACCTCCTCCGGCGGGCGGTGGCTGAACAGCTCCAGCGCCACGGCGATCAGCTGCTCGCGCCGCTCGTCCACGCTGAGCCGCCGGCGCGGCCGCCCGGCGGGCTCCGGACGGTCGCCGCCCGCGGGCACGGAGGCGGGGGAGGGGGCCGACGGCGTGCGGGGTGCCATGCGCGCCACCCTATCCGCCCGGTCGGGCCCGGTGGTGCTCCAGGTAGCGGCGGTAGGCCTCGCGGCCGTCGGGGACGAACACGTCGCGGTCCAGGCGGGCGGCCAGTTCGGCCGGGGTGAGCCAGGCGTGCCAGGCCACCTCGGACTCCTGCGGGGCGACCGGGCCGTCCCAGTCGGCCTCGTGGACGTCGGACCACCAGGCGAGGCCCTCGCCGCGGAACAGGAAGCGCAGCAGCGGGCGCGGGGCGATGCCGGTGACGCCCAGTTCCTCCTCGGCCTCGCGGACGGCGGCCTGCTCGTAGGTCTCGCCGGCGCCCACCACGCCGCCGACGAACATGTCGTGCGCGCCGGGGGCGAAGAGCTTGGTGTCGGTGCGCCGGTGCACGAAGATCCGCCCGGCCGGGTCGCGGACCAGGACGAAGACGCACCGGTGGAGCAGCCCGCGCCGGTACACCTCCCCGCGCGGCGCGGTGCCGATCACCCGGTCGTGCTCGTCGACGACGTCCAGCAGTTCGTCGGCGGGATCGGCGGGATCGGTCTGCGCAGGCTCGGTCATGACCGACAGGTTAGGGTTTCCGGGCGATCCATGGGCGGACGAACGACGGGAACGGCGCGCGGTGGTGGAGATCTGGGGCGAGACGGCCGGGGGCTTCGAGCCGGTGCGGGAGGCCTTCGCGCGCAACTTCCGCGAGTACGGGGAACTCGGCGCGGCGTTCGCGCTGTACGTGCGCGGCCGCAAGGTGGTGGACCTGTGGGGCGGCGACGCCCGGCCCGAGGTCGGCGGGCGGCCCGCGCCGGCGGTGCCGTGGACGGCGGACACCGCGCAGGTGCTGCGCTCGGTCACCAAGGGGCTGACCGCGGCCACCGCGCTGCTGCTCGCCGAGCGCGGGGAGCTCGACCTGGACGCCCCGGTGGTCGCGTACTGGCCGGAGTTCGGGGCGGCCGGCAAGGGCGGTGTGCCGGTGCGCTGGCTGCTGTCGCACCAGGCCGGGGTGCCCGCCCTGGACGTGCCGCTGCGGCTGGAGGACGTGCTCACCTGGGAGCGGGCGGCGGCCGCGGTGGCCGCCCAGGCGCCGGCCTGGGAGCCCGGCACGGCGCACGGCTACCACCCGTACACCTTCGGCTGGCTGGTCGGCGAGGTGGTGCGCCGGGTGAGCGGACGCACCGTCGGCCGGTACTTCGCCGAGGAGATCGCCCGGCCGCTCGGCCTCGACCTGTGGATCGGCCTGCCGGCCGGCGCCGAGCCCCGGGTCGGCCGGCTGGTCGACCTGCCCGCGCCGCCCGCCGCCCGGACCGGCCCGAGCGGGCTGCGGCTGCGGGCCAAGCAGTCGGTGCGGGAGGCGTACCGGAACCCGGCCTCGCTGACCGCCCGGGCGTTCGCCTCGGTGCGGCCCGGGGTGGACCTGAACGACCCGGCGGTGCAGGCCGCCGAGATCCCCGGCGCGGGCGGGATCGGCACGGCGCGCTCGGTGGCCCGGTTCTACGCGGCGCTGATCGGCGCGGTGGACCGGCACGGCAGCGGCGGCGGGACGCTGCCGCCGCTGCTCGGGCCCGAGGTGCTGGCCCGCGCGGTCGGGCCGGTGGTCAGCGGCCCGGACCGGGTGCTGATCGTCAACTCGACGTTCGGACTGGGCTTCTTCCGGCACAGCCCGACCGCGCCGATGGCCTCGCCGGCGAGCTTCGGCCACCCGGGGCGGGGCGGCTCGCTGGGCTTCGCCGACCCGCAGCTCGGGATCGGGTTCGGCTACGTCACCAACGGCATGCAGCCCGGGGTCACCGGGGACATCCGCTCCCGCACGCTGATCGGGGCGGCGCGGGAGTGCCTCGGGGTGTCCTGAGGCGGAGCGGGCCGGTGATCAGGCCTGGCCGGTCTCGAAGCGGCTGATCCGGCCGTCCTCGACGGTGAAGCGCCAGGCGGTGCGCATCTCGCCCCAGGTCTCGTTGCGGTAGTCGGCGATCAGCGCCCGGCCGCCGTCGGACTCGGTGCGGACCTCGATGTGGCCGCGGACGGTGAAGATCTCCCGGTCGATCCAGTCCTGGAGGTCGCGCTCGGAGCCGTCGTCGGCCATGGTCGCCCCCGGGGCGAGCAGGTCGACGAAGGCCTGCCGGTCGCCGGCGTTGATCGCGGTGACGGCGGCGCGCACGGTCGGGTCGGAGAGTTTGGCGGGGGCGATGGTCATCCGGTCTCCCAGGAGTCGCAGCGGGTCGGGACTCCTGTTTAGGGCGTCGGCCGGGACGCGCCGCGCATGTCGGCGGCGCGTCGGGGATTTCCCGGGATTCATGTGCTTGGATCCCGGTACGGGTGTTTTGCCCCCAGGGGTCCCCGGCCGGGCCACGGGGAGTGGCGTACGCAGTGGGAGGCCGGCCGGCCCGGCCTCCCACTGCGCGTTCGCGGCGCCGCGCGGCCGCGGCTAGAACAGGCCCAGGGCCTGCGGGGAGTAGCTGACCAGCAGGTTCTTGGTCTGCTGGTAGTGCTCCAGGACGGCCTTGTGGCCCTCCCGGCCGATGCCGGAGTTCTTGTAGCCGCCGAACGCCGCGTGCGCCGGGTAGGCGTGGTAGCAGTTGGTCCAGACCCGGCCGGCCTGGATGGCGCGGCCCGCCCGGTAGGCGGTGGTGCCGTCGCGGGTCCAGACGCCGGCGCCGAGCCCGTACAGGGTGTCGTTGGCGAGCGCGACCGCGTCGTCGAAGTCCTCGAAGCGGGTCACCGCGACGACGGGGCCGAAGATCTCCTCCTGGAAGATCCGCATCCCGTTGACGCCCTCGAAGACCGTCGGCGTGACGTAGTAGCCGCCGGACAGCGAGCCGCCGAGGTCGGCCCGCTCGCCGCCGGCCAGCACCTTGGCGCCCTCGGCCTGGCCGATCTCGACGTAGGAGAGGATCTTGCGCAGCTGTTCGTCGCTGGCCTGCGCGCCGACCTGGGTCTCGGTGTCCAGGGGGTTGCCCTGGCGCATCGCGCGCACCCGCTCCAGGCCGTCGGCGAGCAGCCGGTCGTACACCGAGGACTCGATCAGCGCCCGGCTGGGGCAGGTGCAGACCTCGCCCTGGTTGAGGGCGAACATCGCGAAGCCCTCGACGGTCTTGTCGTAGAAGGCGTCCTGCTCGGCGGCGACGTCGGCGAAGAACAGGTTGGGGCTCTTGCCGCCGAGCTCCAGCGAGACCGGGATGAGGTTGCCGCTCGCGTACTGCGCGATCAGGCGGCCGGTGGTGGTCTCGCCGGTGAAGGCGATCTTCCGGATCCGGTCGCTGGAGGCGAGCGGGCGGCCGGCCTCCAGGCCGAAGCCGTTGACCACGTTGAGCACGCCCGGCGGCAGCAGGTCGGCGGTCAGCTCGGCCAGCAGCAGGACGGAGGCCGGGGTCTGCTCGGCCGGCTTCAGCACGACCGCGTTGCCCGCCGCCAGCGCCGGGGCGATCTTCCAGACGGCCATCAGGATCGGGAAGTTCCACGGGATGATCTGGCCGACCACGCCCAGCGGCTCGTGGAAGTGGTACGCCACGGTGTCCTCGTCCAGCTGCGAAACGCCGCCCTCCTGGGCACGCAGCGCGCCGGCGAAGTAGCGCAACTGGTCGACCGCCAGCGGCAGGTCGGCGCCCAGGGTCTCACGGACCGGCTTGCCGTTCTCCCAGCTCTCGGCGACGGCGAGCTTCTCCAGGTTCTGCTCGATCCGGTCGGCGAGCCGCAGCAGCACCTGGGCGCGCTCGGCGGGCGGGGTGCGGCCCCAGGCTGGGGCGGCCGCGTGGGCGGCGTCCAGCGCGGCCTCGATGTCCTCGGCGGTGCCGCGGGCGACCTCGGTGAAGACCTCGCCGGTGACCGGGCTGGGGTTCTCGAAGTACCGGCCGAGGACCGGTGGCGTCCACCGGCCGCTGATCCAGTGCTCGTAACGGGGGCGGTAGCTGACGATGGATCCGGGCTGCCCGGGGGGCTGGTAGACCGGCATGCTCTGGTGCCTCCTCACGCTGTCGGGGCACCGCTGCGGCGCGCGGGCCGAAGCGGTGCGCCGGGCCGCGCAGGGAGCGGCCCGGCGGAGGGTACGGACACACGCGGGTCGGGCGCACCCCGTGCCGGGGGCGTCCGCCGGGCAGCACCCTAACCGGGGAAGGGCCGGTTCGGCTACGGTCCGTGCGGCCTCGGTCGACGGAGGGTGGCGCGTTCCGGCCGGTCCCGGTCACGGGTCGTCAGGCCTCCTGGTAGCGGCCGGTGCGACGCTCCCAGCTCAGGTAGCCGGCCAGCCAGGTGACCAGGCCGTCGGCGTAGCGCTGGGCGACGATCCGCTCCACCCGGGCCAGGCCGAGCTCCCGGTACACGTCGGGCAGCCCCTGGTACAGCTCGCGGGAGCGCTCGACCATCAGCTGCGCCTCGGCCATCACCACGGCGCACGCCTCCTCGGCCGAGCAGTCGCGCTCCCGCCGCACGATCATCACCAGGTTGTTGACGTCGCCGCGCGGCGCCTCCAGCGGGAAGGACCGCACGTCGTTGGTGAGCGAGGGGATGTCGGCGGCGAGCTGGCGCAGCTGACGCAGCACCGGGTGGTGCAGCACGGCCGGCGGCACCTCGAAGCGGCCGAGCCGCTCGATCATGTCGAAGATGGTCTCCATCGCGGCGGTGCCGCGCCGGAGCACCTGGTAGCCGGCCCGGTCCGGCGGGCGCGGGCTGATCCGCCCGGCCGCCTCGGCGGGGTGGGAGGCGAGGTAGTACTCCCAGTTGTACGCGGCGCGCGCCTGCCAGCGCGCCGGCATGCCCTGGACGCTGCGCTCCCACAGGTCGGCGAAGGCGGTCTCCACGGGGGAGCCGCGGTCGGCCTGCGCGCCGTGCAGGACGGCGATCAGCCGGTCGCAGATCGGGGCGACCTCGGTGGGGCGGCGGCCGAGCGGGCCGTCGAACTGGTCGTCGAAGAGGAAGTAGAAGCCCATGAGGTCCGCGGCGAGCGCGAGTTCGTCGGGCCCGGCGTCGGGGTAGCCGAGCGCGGCGAGGTCGACCACGTCCCAGTGGGCGTAGGACGGGTGGGTCGGGTCGGGCAGCAGGGGGTGGCGGGTCAGCCAGGCGCGGTGCAGTTCGGTGGCGTACGGCCCGTGGTCGCTGCGACGGTGCGGGAACGGAATCTGAAGTGAGGTGTCGTCAGACATCGGACTCCCGGGGCTGCGAAGGTTGGGGTCACTGATGGATATTGATCGTGTTCACGGAGGAGTTGGGGTGGCGGTGCCGGAAGGTGGGGCATGGCCATGGCATGATCAACTCGACTGGCGGGGCGTAGAGTATCTGATGCAATGATCCGACGTTAGGGATATAGGGCAATTGCCCTCGGCGGGCCCCCCAAACCCTTCAACTCGCCCCTCGCCAGCGTGAATGCAACGCACCAGGCCCCCTGCGGCGCTAACCTCGGCTCCACGAGCAGGGATCGGCGAGGCGGAGGCACGACGGTGACCGAGCGGGACAGGGATTTCCGGGCGGAGGCGACGCCCGGCGCGCGGGAGGCGGAAGGCGCCCCCAACCGCATCAGACTGCGCGACCGCGACGCCGAACTCCGCTCCGCCGAGGCCGCGGTGGACAAGCTCTGCCGCGACTTCGCGGCCGGCGGCACCGAGATCGGCGAGCTGCTCACCTTCTCCGGCCGGCCCGGCATCGGCAAGACCAGCCTGCTGCACGAGGTCCGCCGGATCGCCAAGCTGCGCGAGGGCGCCACCGTCCTGTTCGCACGCGGCGGCGAGCGCCAGTTCAACGAGCCGTACCACGTGCTGCGCCAGCTCCTCCAGCCGGTGCTCGGACGCCTGGAGCCGGACGAGTTCGGCCAGGTGATGGGCACCTGGGAAGAGGTCGTCGGACCGGCGATGGGCCTCAAGCAGCCCAGGAAGGGCGCCCGCCGCCTCGACCCGCAGGGCGTCCGCGACGGCCTCGACTTCGTCCTCACCCAGCTCGCCCCGCGGCGCGCCCCGCTGGTGATGATCGTCGACGACCTGCACTGGGCCGACCCCGAATCGCTCGGCTGGCTGGCCCAGTTCGCCGTGCGGGCCCGTGAACTGCCGGTCCTGCTGGTCTTCGCCTACCGCGACGACGGCGCCGACTGGCACGCGGAGTCCCAGGAGCACCAGCGCGCGGTCGCCGGGCTCGCCACCCGCCGGCACGAGCTGAGCCGGCTGTCGCTGGTCGCGGTCACCGACATGATCCGCGCCGAACTCGGCGAGAAGGCCGAGGACGCCTTCTGCTACGAGTTCTGGAACGTCGTCAACGGCAACCCCTTCCAGGTCGTGGCGCTGCTCGACCAGGTGCGCGACCAGGAGCTGGAGCCGGTCGAGGAGAACTCCCAGCAGCTGCGCGAACTCGCCGTCGACGCCACCGGGATGACCCTCAAGTCCTGGCTGGACCGGCTCGGCGCCGCCACCCTGCGCTTCGCCTGGGCCGCCGCGATGCTCGGCATCGACATCCGGCAGGACCTCGCCACCCGGATCTCCGCCCAGACCGCCGAGGGCGCCCGCGAGTCCGTCAAGGAGCTGCGCAAGCAGCGCGTCCTCACCACCACCCCGAACGGCAACCTCGAGTTCGTCCACCCGCTGATCGCCAGCTCGATCTACAACACCATGCCCGAGGCCACCCGCACCGGCATGCACGGCGTGGCCGCCGCCGAGATCGAGAACGCCGGGCTCGGCCTGCTCGCCGCCTCCCGCCACCTGGTGGAGACCTTCGCGGGCGAGGGCGACGACCGCACCGTCCGCAAACTCCGCCGGGCCGCCTCCGAACACCTGCTGATCGGCGCGCCCGAGGCCGCCCAGCGCTGTCTCCACCGCGCGCTCGCCGAGCCGCCGGACGACCAGGACCGCGCCGAGGTGCTGTACGAGCTGGGCTGCTCCGCCCTGCTCACCGACCCCGTCGCCACCGTCAACCAGCTGAAGCTCGCGCTCGACCCGGAGGAGGGACCGCTGCGCCCCTCGATGCGGATCGACGCCACCTTCCGGCTCTCCGAGGTGCTCGCGCACAGCGGCGAGCTGCGCCAGGCCGCGGTGGTCTGCCAGGAGGAGGCGGAGCGCACCACCGGGGACCCGGCGGGCCGGCTGCGGCTGGAGGCCGCGTCGTTCATGTGGCACGCCTACCGCAAGTCCGAGGAGGACGGTCCGGCCCGTTCCGCCCGGCTCGGCGCGCTGTGCGAGAGCCTCACCGGGCGGGAGGCGGCCGACCGGGCCGTCCTGGCGCTGCGGGCCTGGGACCTCACCCTGCGCGGCGAGCCCTCGGCCGAGGTGCTGCGGCACGCGGACGCCGTGCTGGACAACGGCCGGCTGCCCAAGGGCCTCGGCTGGACCGACAACACCTGGGGCTTCGAACTGCCCGCCACGCTCGGCCTGTCCTACACCTACAGCGACCGGATCGCCCAGGCCGAGCGGCTCTTCTCGGACGCCATCGTCCAGTTCGAGGTGGCCGGCTGGAGCGGTGCCCACCGGGGCTTCGCCTACTTCCTGATGGGTCTGGCCCGGTTCCGGCGCGGCCTGCTCGCCGAGGCGGAGGACTTCCTGCGCCGGGCGCTGCGGCTCTCCGAGCGGATCAGCGGCAAACTGCCGCTGGCCTGGGACGCGGTCGGTGTGCTGATCGACACCCTGATCGCCCGCGGCCGCAGCCGGGAGGCCTGGGAGCTCGCCCTGGAATTCGGCTTCCACCCGCCGTACCACCCCACCGCGATGGTGCTGCCCGATGCCGCCTCGCTGTACGGGAAGCTGCTGCTCGCCGTCAACCGGCCCGCCGGTGCGGCCGCCGCGCTGACCGAGGCCGGCGCCCAGCTGGACATCCGGGGCTGGCACAACACCGTCTGGGCGCCCTGGGCCGGGCACCTGGCCATCGCGCTCGCCCAGGACGAGCCGGAGCGGGCCCGCGCCTACGCCCGCCGCTCGGTCGTCGAGGCGGAGCGCTTCGGCACCGCCTCGGCGATCGGCACCGCGCTGCGGCTGCACGCCCAGATCGAGGACGGCCAGCAGGCGGTCGAGCTGCTGGAGCAGGCGGTGACCCACCTCGGCCAGTCGCCGGCGGGCTACGAGCACGCCGTCGCCCTGGTCGACCTCGGCGCCGCACTGCGCCGGGTCGGCCGGCTGGAGGACGCCCAGGAGTACCTGTACCAGGGCATCGAGCTGGCCCAGCACTGCGCGGCGGACGGGCTGGTCGACCGGGCCCGGCGGGAGCTGGCCAACTACGGCCTGCGGCCCAACCGGCTCGGCGACGCGCGCGAGACGCTCAGCCAGCCGGAGTGGGACATCGCCGAGCTGGCCGTGCGGGGCGTGCCGCCGCAGCGGATCGCCGATCACCTGGCCCTGCCGCTCAGCCTGGTCAACCGCCGGCTGGCCGCCGTCTACCGCAAGGCCGGCAGCGGCCCCGACGGCCTGGCCGCCGCGCTCGGCCTGCCCCCCGCGCAGCGGGACGGCTCCGACCCGCTCGACGGGCCGGGCGGGCCGGACACCGTCGGGGACGGGCTCGGCCTCGGCCGCTGACACTCCGGCCGCTGACTCCCCGGCCGCCGGCACCCCGGCGCACGCAGCACCGGACGGCGCGCGGGCACTCGATGAGCGCCCCCGCGCCGTCCGACCTGATTAGGCTGACGCCGACCCGGGCCCACGCGGGACCCGGTACCCCGGCGAAGGGCGGGCGCGCTCCCGTGGCCCGCCAGTGAGGAGCAGGCCATGGCGACGCCCCCGGCGAACGGGCCGCAGACCACCAGCGTGCGGCGCGAGCCCTTCGAACCCTCGGGCGCGGGCGCCGCGATCGAGCGGTGGACGCTGCGCGCCGGCCCGTACGAGGCGAGCGTGCTCACCCTCGGCGCCACCCTGCACACCCTGGTCGCCCCCGACCGCGACGGCCGCCCCGCCCAGCTGCTGCTCTCCACCGACCGGCTGGCCGACATCCTCGGCCCGGCCCGCCACTACGGCACCGTGGTCGGCCGCTACGCCAACCGGATCGACCGCAGCAGCATCACCGTCGACGGCGAGGAGCACCCGCTCGCCCCGACCGGCGGCGGGATCACCCTGCACGGCGGCCCGGACGGCTTCGCGCACCGGATGTGGGCGGCCGAGGAGGTGCCCGGCGGCGTCCGGCTGACGCTGCACAGCCCGGACGGCGACCAGGGCTTCCCGGGCGCGCTCGACGTCACCGTCGACTACACCCTCGACGCCGGCGGCGAGCTGGCGATCCGCTACCACGCGGTGACCGGCGCGCCGACCGTGGTCAACCTCACCAACCACGCGTACGTCAACCTGGCCGGCGAGGGCTCCGGGGACGTCCTCGGCCACCTGCTCACCCTGGACGCCGACGGCTACACCCCCGCCGACGAGCGGCAGATCCCGTACGGCCGGATCGAGCCGGTGGCCGGGACGCCGTTCGACTTCACCACCGCCCGGCCGATCGGCAAGTCGGTGCACGACGGCCACCCGCAGCTGACCGGGCCCGGCGGCTACGACCACAACTGGGTGCTGCGGCCCCGTCCGGCGGACGGCGGCCCGGTCCGGGCGGCGCGGCTGGAGGAGCCGGTCAGCGGACGCACCCTGGAGGTGCTGACCACCGAGCCCGGCATCCAGGTCTACACGGCCAACACGTTCCACGGTGCGGTCACCGGCGCGAGCGGGGTGCCCTACGGGCCGTTCGCCGGAATCGCGCTGGAGACCCAGCACTTCCCGGACTCCCCGCACCACCCGGCCTTCCCGAGCACCGAGCTGCGCCCGGGGGAGGAGTTCCGCTCGACCACCGTGCTGCGCTTCGGCACCACCGGCTGACGGGGGCGCTGCAAGCGCCTTTCACCACGGAGGGTGGCCCCGGCGGTCGAGGCCGACCGGGGCAAACCGGACAAAGTGCCGCCAACTCCTCGGCCGTCAACTACTGTGCGGCAACGTGGAGGACACGCGGGTGTAACGATCGCCGTTTCTTGCAGAAACTTGCTGCAAGGGGTTTCCGTCGCTGTTGCCCCGCTGTTAACTTCCTTGCGAGCCCGGCGGCAGCAACGGTGCGGTCGGCGTGAGGCAAGGCAGCCATTATGCGCCTGTCTCCGAACAATTCGGGCACCCCCACCCTCCAAGGAGTTCAAATGCGGCGTGGCATCGCGGCCTCTGCCCTCGTTGTGGCCCTCGCGGTCTCGATGGCTGCCTGTGGCAGCAGCGGCTCCAGCTCGGACGGCAAGGCCGACGGGCCGGTCACCCTCACGTACTGGGACACCTCGAACGCCACCAACGAGGCGCCCAACTACCAGGAGCTCGTCAAGAAGTTCGAGGCCGCCAACCCGGGCGTCAAGGTCGACTTCGTCAACGTGCCGTTCGACCAGGCGCAGAACAAGCTCCAGACCGCGATGGGGGCCAAGGGCGCTCCGGACGTGTTCCGCTCCGAGGTCGGCTGGACCGCCGCCTTCGCCAAGGCCGGCTACCTGTCGCCGCTGGACGGCACCCCGGCCGCCGCCGACTCCGCCAAGTTCCAGCCCAGCCTGATCCAGCAGGCCAGCTACGAGGGCAAGCTGTACGGCGTGCCGCTGGTGACCGACACCCTCGGCCTGCTCTACAACAAGGAGCTCTTCGCCAAGGCCGGCATCACCGCCGCCCCCACCACCTGGGACGAGCTGAAGACCGCCGCCGCCGCGGTCAAGGAGAAGGCCGGCGTCGACGGCTTCTGGCTGAAGGCCGCCGACGGCTACTACGCGATGCCGTTCCTGTTCGGCGAGGGCACCGACACGGTCGACGCCAAGGGCAAGAAGATCACCGTCGCCGGCCCGGAGGCCGTCAAGGCCGTCGAGACCTACAAGTCCCTGTTCACCGCGCCCGGCACCGCCAAGGCCGACGTCACCACCGACGCCTACGCGCACATGATGGACGCCTTCAACAGCGGCAAGGTCGCGGCGATCGTCCAGGGCCCCTGGGAGATCACCAACATCTACAAGGGCTCCGCCTTCGCCGACAAGGCCAACCTGGGCATCGCCCCCGTCCCGGGCGGCTCCGCGGGCAAGGGCGGCGCCCCGACCGGCGGCCACAACATCTCCGTCTACGCCGGCGCCGACAAGGCGCACAAGGCCGCCGCCGAGAAGTTCGCCGCCTTCATGACCTCGGCCGAGAGCCAGGCCTTCATCGCGCAGAAGAACTCCACCCTGCCGACCCGCGAGGACGCCTTCACCCCCGAGGTCAAGGCCGACCCCGGCATCGCCGGCTTCCAGTCCGTGCTGTCGAGCGCCAAGCCGCGCCCCGAACTGCCCGAGTACAGCTCGCTGTTCGCGTCGCTGGGCACCAACCTCGGCAAGATCGTCCAGGGCACCGCGACCCAGGACGGCCTGAACACCGTCGCCACCGACTACGCCAAGCTCCTCCCGGGCTTCGCCAAGTAGTCCCCGCCGCAGCCGCCCGGCCCGCCCTTCCCCGGCGGGCCGGACGGCCGGACCCGTAGCAGCAGTCGCCGAAGCGAGGCGGCGGACCTCCCCCGAGAAGGTGTCGAACAATGTCAGTCGCCGTGCAGGGCGCCACCGGCCAGGGCGGCCGGCAGCGTGATCCGCGTCCGGGCCTGATGGAGCGCGTCAAGCGCTCGTACGCCAAACACTGGTACGCCTACGCGATGATCGCACCGGTCGTGCTGGTGCTCGGCGTCCTGGTGCTCTACCCGCTCGCCGAGGGCATCTGGCTCACCCTCACCGACGCCAACAGCCTCAACGTCGCCCGCAAGATCGGCGCCAACGAGATCCCGGCCGGCTACAAGTTCGTCGGCTTCGACAACTACGCCGACATCCTCTGGGGCCCCGGCTCGTACGACCGCTTCTGGTCGCACTTCGTCTGGACCATCGCCTGGACCGCCCTGTGCGTCGGCCTGCACTACACGATCGGCCTGGGCCTCGCCCTGCTGCTCAACCAGAAGCTGCGCGGCCGCGCCGTCTACCGGATGCTGCTCATCCTGCCCTGGGCCGTGCCGACCTTCGTCACCGTCTTCTCCTGGCGGCTGATGCTCGCCGACGGCGGCGCCGTCAACGGCCTGCTCTCCGCCCTGCACCTGCCCGAGCCGGGCTGGCTGGACGACCCCACCGCGCAGAAGGCCGCCGCCGTCCTGGTCAACACCTGGGTCGGGGTGCCGTTCATGATGATCTCGCTGCTCGGCGGCCTGCAGTCGATCCCCGCCGAGCTGTACGAGGCCGCCGAGATGGACGGCGCCACCGCCTGGCAGCGCTTCCGCCACGTCACCCTGCCCGGCCTGCGCACCGTCTCCTCGACCGTCGTGCTGCTCGGCATCATCTGGACGTTCAACCAGTTCGCCGTCATCTTCCTGCTGTTCGGCAACGGCGCCCCCGACGCCCAGCTCCTGGTCACCTGGGCCTACCGGCTCGGCTTCGGCCAGCAGCCCCGGGACTACGCGCAGTCCGCCGCCTACGGCGTCATCCTGCTCTCCATCCTGGTCGTCTTCACCGCCTTCTACCGCCGCTGGCTCGCCCGCAACGAGCGGGCGAACGGCTGACCCCGGCGAATCCAGCGACCACGAAGGAGGCACATTGATGAGCACCACCACCGACCGACCCACCCCCCTCGCCGCCCGGCCCGCGGCCCCCGCCGCCCGGCCCGCCAAGGCCCGCCCGCGCGGCGAGAACAGCCCGCTCGCCCGGACCCTGATGCACGGCGCGCTGATCCTGGCCAGCCTGATCGCGCTGTTCCCGGTGGCGTGGATCCTCTACGTCTCGTTCGGCCCGGACAAGACCGACTACCTGCACCCCGGCGAGATCCTCGACAAGCTGACCCTCTCGAACTACCACACGGTGCTGTTCGACACCGACTTCTTCCAGTGGTTCGGCAACGCCTTCCTGGTCTCCGGCATCACCACCGTGTTCGGCGTGCTGATCGCCGCCTCCACCGGCTACGCCGTCTCCCGGATGCGCTTCCCCGGCCACCGGCCGCTGATGTGGTCGCTGCTGGTCACCCAGATGTTCCCGATCGCGGTGCTGATCGTGCCGATGTACACGATCCTGTCCGAGCTCGACCTGCTGGACAGCTACGCCGGCCTGATCCTGGTCTACTCGACCACCACCGTGCCCTACTGCGCCTGGCTGATGAAGGGCTACTTCGACACCATCCCGGTGGAGATCGACGAGGCCGGCCGGGTCGACGGGCTCACCCCGTTCGGCACCTTCTGGCGGCTGGTGCTGCCGCTCGCCCGTCCGGGCCTGGCGGTCGCCGCGTTCTACTCCTTCCTCACCGCCTGGGCCGAGGTCGCCTTCGCCTCCACCTTCATGCTGAGCTCCGACAAGTACACCCTCGCCGTCGGGCTCCAGACCTTCGTCAGCGAGCACGACGCCCAGTGGAACCTGATGGCCGCGACCGCCGTGCTGATCGCGATCCCCTCCTCGGTCCTCTTCTACCTGGTGCAGCGCCACCTGGTGACCGGTCTGACCGCCGGCGCATCGAAGTCCTGACCGACGTCCCCGCCGACGTCCCGACCGCTCCGCCCGCCCCACTTCCCAAGGGATACCGTCCATGACCCAGAACCTGGCCGACACCTCCCGGCCCGCCGCCGACGCCACCGCTCACGAGGCCGGGGCCGCCGCGGACAGAGGCTGGTGGCGGGACGCGGTCATCTACCAGGTGTACCCGCGCAGCTTCGCCGACTCCAACGGCGACGGCATGGGCGACCTGCCCGGCGTCCGCAGCCGCCTGCCCTACCTGCGCGACCTCGGCGTGGACGCCGTCTGGCTCTCGCCGTTCTACGCCTCCCCGCAGGCCGACGCCGGCTACGACGTCGCCGACTACCGCGCCGTCGACCCGATGTTCGGCACCCTGCTGGACGCCGACGCGCTGATCCGCGACGCCCACCGGCTGGGCCTGCGGATCATCGTGGACCTCGTCCCCAACCACTCCTCCGACCAGCACGAGTGGTTCAAGCGCGCCCTGCGCGAGGGCCCCGCCTCCCCGCTGCGCGACCGCTACCACTTCCGCCCCGGCAAGGGCGAGAACGGCGAACTGCCGCCCAACGACTGGGAGTCCATCTTCGGCGGCCCGGCCTGGACCCGCACCGGGAACCCGGACGGCACCCCCGGCGACTGGTACCTGCACCTGTTCGCCCCCGAGCAGCCCGACTTCAACTGGGAGAACCCGGCGGTCGCCGACGAGTTCCGCTCCATCCTGCGCTTCTGGCTGGACATGGGCGTCGACGGCTTCCGCATCGACGTCGCCCACGGCCTGGTCAAGGCCCCCGGCCTGCCCGACCTCGGCGGCGCCGACCAGCTCAGGCTGCTCGGCAACGACGTCATGCCCTTCTTCGACCAGGACGGCGTGCACGCGATCTACCGCAGCTGGCGCGAGATCCTCGACGAGTACCCGGGCCAGCGGATCGGCGTCGCCGAGGCCTGGACCCCGACCGTCGAGCGCACCGCCAACTACGTGCGCCCCGACGAACTGCACCAGGCCTTCAACTTCCAGTACCTCGGCACCTCCTGGGACGCCGCCGAGCTGCGCGCCGTGATCGACCTCTCGCTCGACTCGATGCGCCCGGTCGACGCCCCCACCACCTGGGTGCTCTCCAACCACGACGTCACCCGGCACGCCACCCGGTTCGCCAACCCGCCCGGCCTCGGCACCCAGATCCGCACCCCCGGCGACCGCGCGCTCGGCCTGCGCCGGGCCCGCGCCGCCACCCTGCTGATGCTCGCCCTGCCCGGCTCCGCCTACGTCTACCAGGGCGAGGAGCTCGGCCTGCCGGACGTCACCGACCTGCCCGACGAGGTCCGCCAGGACCCGTCGTTCTTCCGCCAGGCCGGCCAGGACGGCTACCGCGACGGCTGCCGCGTCCCGATCCCGTGGTCCGGCACCGAGGCCCCGTACGGCTTCGGCCCGGCCGCCGGCGGACCGTCCTGGCTGCCGCAGCCCGCCGAGTGGGCCGCGCTCAGCGTCGAGGCGCAGACCGGCGACCCGACCTCCACCCTGGAGCTGTACCGCTCGGCGCTGGCCCTGCGCCGGGCGCGGCCCGAACTCGGCGCCGGTACGGACGTCGAGTGGCTGGAGAGCCCCGAGGGAACCCTGGCGTTCCGCCGCGGCTCCTTCGTCTGCACCGTCAACACCACCGGCGCCCCGGTCCGGATACCGGCCCCCGGCCGGCCGCTGCTCACCTCCGCCGGCGCCGACCCGGTGGTGGCGGACGGCGAGGCGGTGCTCGCCGCCGACAGTACCGACTGGTGGGCGGTCTGACGTGGTTGCAATAGGCTCTGGGACCGTGACTACGGCGCGACTCTCAGACATCGCGGCGCAGGCGGGGGTCAGCGAAGCCACCGTCTCCCGCGTGCTCAACGGCAAGGCCAACGTCTCGGCCACCACCCGGCAGACCGTGCTGGCGGCCCTGGACGTGCTCGGCTACGAGCGGCCCACCCGGCTGCGCCGGCGCAGCGCCGGGCTGATCGGGCTGATCACCCCGGAGCTGAGCAACCCGATCTTCCCGGCGCTGGCCCAGGTGATCGAGCAGGCGCTGAGCCGGCACGGCTACACGCCGGTGCTCTGCACCCAGACCCCGGGCGGCTCCACCGAGGACGAACTGGTCGAGATGCTGGTCGACCGGGGCGTGGCGGGCATCGTCTTCGTCTCCGGTCTGCACGCCGACTCCACCGCCGACCACGACCGGTACGCCCGGCTGGCCGGGCGCGGGGTGCCGTTCGTGCTGATCAACGGCTACAGCGAGCGGATCGACGCGCCGTTCATCTCGCCGGACGACCGGGCCGCGATGTGGATGGCCGTCCAGCACCTCGCCGAACTCGGCCACGAGCGGATCGGCCTGGCCGTCGGCCAGCAGCGGTACGTGCCGGTGCTGCGCAAGATCGAGGGCTTCACCGCCGCCATGCGCGAGGTGCTGGGGCGCACCCGGGAGGAGGCCGCGGAGCTGGTCCACCACACGCTGTTCAGCGTGGAGGGCGGGCACGCGGCGGCCGGGGCGCTGCTCGACAAGGGCTGCACCGCGATCGTCTGCGGCAGCGACATGATGGCGCTCGGCGCGATCCGGGCGGTCCGGCAGCGGGGCCTGACGGTGCCGCAGGACGTCTCGGTGGTCGGCTTCGACGACTCGCCGCTGATCGCCTTCACCGAGCCGCCGCTGACCACCGTCCGCCAGCCGGTGGAGGCGATGGCCACCGCGGCGGTGGACGCGCTGCTGGAGGAGGTCGGCGGGAACGCCGCGCAGCGCGGGGAGTTCATGTTCCAGCCGGAGCTGGTGATGCGCGGTTCGACCGGCGCCCGCGCGCGCTGAGGGACCACGGCCGAGGGCCCGGGAGCACACTGCTCCCGGGCCGCTTCGGCGTTCCCGCTCAGCCCTCCTGGACGGTCGGGCGGTCCTGGGAGACCCGGTGGGCGTCGGCGGCGTCGCCGGTGCGGGTCCCGGTGCGCCGGCCCCGCTCCAGGTAGTCGCGGAGGATCAGTTCGACGGCGTCCTGAGGGCTGCTGGTGCCGGACAGCAGCATCGCGTCGATCGCGAGGTCGGCGTCGAGCGAGACGGTGACCTGGGCCATGGTGACTCCTTCTCCGATGCAGGACGCCAGCATGCCCGCTGCGGCCCGGATCCGGCCATGGCCGTCCGGTGCCCGGGCCTGGCGCTGCTGACCCGCGGCGGCGCGTCCGGGCGTGCCGCCGCCCCGGGGAGGAGCGACCGGACTCTCCCCGGGGGCGGCGGTGTGGCGGGATCAGACCCGGCCGGCGAAGTCCGGGGCCCAGTTGGCGACGCTCTGGACGCGCACGCCGGAGCTCGGGTTGGCGGCCTCGACGTACTTGCCGTCGCCGATGTAGAGCGCGACGTGGTAGACGCCGGAGTCCTTGCCGTTGTTGGACCAGAACAGCAGGTCGCCCGCCTTGAGGCCGTCCAGCGGGACGTGGGTGGACGCGGCGGCCTGGTCGGCGGCGATGCGCGGGACGGAGATGCCCGCGGCGCGCAGCGCGGCCTGGGTCAGGCCGGAGCAGTCCCAGCCGCCGTTGCCGGTGCCGCCGTAGACGTAGGCCTGGCCGACCTTCGACTGGGCGAAGGCGACGGCGGCGGCCATGCTGCCGGTGGCGGTCGGGGCCGGGGCCGGGGTCTCGGCCTGTGCGGCGGGCTTGCTCGCCGGCTTGGTGGCCGGCTTGGTGGCCGGCGCCTGGGCCTGGGGCTTGGTGGCCGGGGCCTGGGTCCCGCCCTGCGACCCGCCCTGGGCACGGTTGAACCAGTCGAAGCCCTGACGCTCACCGAGGGTCAGGTGCTGGCCCGGGTAGATGGTGTGCGGGCCGTCGGCCAGGGTGGCGCGGTTGAGTTCGTACAGGCGCTGCCAGCCGCCCTGGACCTGGTGCTCGTCGGCGATGCTGGACAGCCAGTCGCCGGCGGCCACGGTGTAGTCCTCGGCGCTCTGCGGGCCGGCCTGCTGACGCCCCTGCCGGCCGTCCTGGCGCTGCTCCGGGGCGGCGGCGGTGCCGGAGGCGGCCGGGGCCTGGCTCTGCGGCCCGGTGGTGGGCTTGGCGGCGGGGGTCTGCGCGGCCGGCTTGGCGGCCGGGGCGGGGGTCTCGGCGGCCGGCTTGGCGGCGGCGGAGGTGTCCACCGCGGCCGGGGTGCCGCCCTTGGTCAGACCGGCCTGGACCGAGCAGACCGGCCAGGCGCCGGGGCCCTGCGAGGCGAGGACCTTCTCGGCGGTCGCGATCTGCTGGTCCTTGGTCGCGAGGTCGGCGCGCGCGGCGTACGAGGTGCCGCCGAACGCGGACCAGGTGGAGTTGGTGAACTGGAGGCCGCCGTAGAAGCCGTTGCCGGTGTTGATGCTCCAGTTGCCGCCGCTCTCGCACTGGGCGACCTTGTCCCAGGTGGCGACGGAGGCGGCGGAAGCGGTGCCGGTGGTCAGGCAGGGGATGGTGAGACCGATGCCCGCGACGCCGAGGGTGGCGATCGCGCGACGGGTACGGCCGGACAGTCGGGTGCCGTTGGTGGGCAGCATGAAGACGCGGTCCTCTCCCACGCCTGCGAGGTGAGCTGTCGGATTCGGGCTGGAGTTGCCCGGCCGCGCTGTGGACGCGGCTTCACCCCTAGCCCGGGTCCGGTCCGTGGACCGGTCCTGGGCGAACTACCTGTGGTTCCCCCGCTCCTGCCGTGGTGCATTGCGCTGCCAGCGCGCCCGACGGCAGGACTCGGCGTCGCGGACGTGCTGGGTTCGTGTGGCCACGAACGGAGAGCACGTTAAGCAGAGGCGCATTCAAACCGCAAACATGTGTGACGCTCGTCACGGTTTACGGAATCCATGCGGAACGGCTGTCCTTCATGATCAGAAATGACCGATTTCCCGCAACGCCGGTCGCGGCCAACGCAACTGCCTATGCTTCAGAGCGTCGGCAGTGCGCCGGCACGCCGCAGCCGTCTGGGGAGAGGGCTACGCACCGATGGGCATCGACGAGGAGCCGGACGCCTCCCGCCCGGCCGCCCGGCCGCGTGGAGCACATCGCCGGGCAAAGCACCGCAGAGCGGACATCCCGCCCGAACTGTCCCGAACTCACCTGACCCGCCGGGCACTACTGCGCTGGCTCGCCGTCGGCACCGCCTTCGCGGCGATCAGCGGCGAGGAGGTCCTGCGCCGCTCGCTGACCGGCGAGACCCGGCTCGTCACCCCGGCCGCCGTCATCGGGACGACCCCGACCGAGGCGGCCGGCCCGATGGGCCCCGACGGCGGCCACGGTGGCACGCCGCCCGACGGCACCGGCCCCGCGGGCGACGGAGCCCCCGAACAGCCCGCCCCCGCGCCCACCGTCGACCAGGGCGGCCGCCGCTGGTCCGACCGGGCCGGCTGGGGCGGCAGCCCGCCGGGGCCGCGCAGCGCCGTGCGGATCACCGACCGGGTCCTGCTCGACACCGACGCCGAGGTCGGCTCCCTGCTGGTCGAGCCGGGCGGCGCGCTCACCTTCGCCGCCGACCGCACCGTCACCCTCGCCGCCGCCGGCAACGTCGAGGTCCGCGGCACCCTCGCCCTAGCCCCCGACGGCGGCCACGTCCACGCCCTGCGCTTCCCCGGCGTCGACGAGAAGCGTTTCCAGGGCGACGGCATGAAGGTGGTCGACACCGATGTCGGCCTCTGGGTCACCGGCGCCGGCTACCTGCGGCTGGACGGCGCGGCCAAGACCGCCTGGGTCCGCGCCGAGGGCGAGCTCAAGGCCGGCGAAACCGTCGTCAACCTGGCCGCCCCGCCCGCCGGCTGGCTGCCCGGCGACGAACTCGCCGTCACCCCGACCGGTCCGCCCGACCAGGAGGGCTTCGCCGCCCGCTACGACCTCGCCACCATCCGGTCCGTCAGCGGAGCCGCCGTCACCCTGGAGGCCCCGCTGCGGTACGCCCACCCCCGGGTCGCCGCCGGAGGGGGCGTCACCGTCGGCGCCGAGGTGCTCAACCTGACCCGCAGCGTCCGGGTCGAGGGCACCGCCGAGGGCCGCACCCACGTCCACCTCACCAGCTCCCGCCGTGCCGACGTCCGGCACACCGCGCTGCGCTGGGTCGGCCCGCGCGCCGACACCAAGGAGACCTGGAAGGGCCCCGACGGCGCCGCCCCGGTCACCGCACCGGTGCTCGGCCGCTACGGGCTGCACTTCCACCGGCTCGGCAACGCCACCCGCGGCACCGTCGTCGAGGGGGTCGTGGTCCGCGACGCCGGCAGTCACGCGTACGTCCCGCACGCCAGCCACGGCATCACCTTCCGCGGCTGCATCAGCCACGAGACCTGGGAGGACGCCTACTGGTGGGACGGTCCGCTGGACACCCGCACCCCCCAGCAGCCCTCCGACGACATCGTCTACGAATCCTGCGTGGCCTCCCGCACCCTGCTGGAACCCAACCCCCGCGCCTACCGGCTGACCGGCTTCAACCTCGGCGCCGGCACCGGCGGCAAGGCGCTGGACTGCGTGGCGGTCGGCGTGCAGGGGGCCAACGGCGCCTCCGGCTTCGAGTGGCCGGAGAACAGCGAGGGGGTCTGGACCTTCCAGCGCTGCCTGGCCCACAACAACCTGCAGGACGGCATCTTCGTCTGGCTCAACGCCAAGCAGCACCACGTGGTCACCGAGTTCGCCGCCTACCACAACGGCGGCTGGGGCATCGAGCACGGCGCCTACCTCAACGACTTCGACTACACCGCGAGCGTGCTGTACGGCAACGCGGGCGGGGGAGTGGCGCTGCACTCGCTCGGCCGGGACCGGGGCACCGTCTTCGACGGACTGCTGATCGACGCGGCCGGGCGCAGCGACTTCGCGGTCTCCACCGCCCGGCACGAACTCGCCGGGGAGTCCGTCACCTTCGGCCGCTGCCGGTTCACCGGCTACCGCCGGGCCGGGATCGCGTTCCGTGCCGGGGCCGACGGCAAGCCGGACGACGTGCTGGTGCTGGACTGCGAGTTCGGCGGCAACGAGCTGTGGCTGGACCCGGAGGCCGGACCGCCCAAGAACATCCTGCTGCGCCGGGCCGGGTCCACCGAGGTGCTCCAGGTGCGCCGGGCGGGCGAGGAGGGCACCGCCCAACCCCAGTGGAACGCCGCCGCGGTCCCGGTGCCCACCCTGGCCGGCCAGTCGCGGCCGGTGCAGGTGCCCGCGCTGAAGCTGAAGGACGCCGCCGCGCCCACCACCCGGGTGGGGCGGTAGGAACAGCGAGGAGGGCTCGGAGCGGTGCGTCCGTTCCGGGCCCTCCCGCGTGACGGGGTGCTACTGGGCGGCGTGCCGTCCGACGCCGCGCGGGCCGTCCGGCCCGTCGGCGTCGGCCTCGTCGGCCGCGGCCCCGGGGTCGGCGGCGGGCAGCGCGGCCAGGTAGGTGGAGGCGACCAGCTGACCCACCGCCTGGTAGGCGCCCAGCGGCGCGGCCGACGGGCAGCCGGACTCCTCGGCGGCCGCGGCGAGCAGCTCGGCGTCCGCCTCCGGGCCGATCACCAGCGGGGCCAGCGCCGGGTTCTGGGCGCCCATCTCCTTGAGGTGGGCGACGGCGTCGGCGACCGAGCCGGGCAGGTCCAGCGCGGCGGCGACGACCGGCACGGCGAGCCGGGCGGCCAGCAGCATGCCGGTGATGCCGGCGGCGTCGGCCGCGGCCTGTCCGCCGACGGTGGTGAGCACCACGCCGTCGGCGGCGGTCGCGATGGCGAACAGCCGGGCCCGGTCGGCGCGGGCCAGCCCGGCCTCGGAGAGGCGGACGTGGACGCCCTCGGCGAGCAGCGGGTGCGGGCCCAGCGCGTCGGTCACGTGGGCGCCGTAGCGGGCGGCGAGCGCGTGCAGTTCGGGCAGGAAGTCGTGCGGGCCGGGCACCAGCGGCACCACGACCGGCACGGGCAGGCCGGCGGCGGCCGCCTCGGCCAGCAGCTCGGCGACGGTGCGCTCGCCGTCCGCCCCGTCACCGGAGGGCAGGTAGCCAGCGGCGGTCCGCACGCCGTTCTGCTCGCTGCGGACGATGGACAGCAGCTCCTCGACGACGGGCCGGGAGTCCGGCCCGGCGGCCGCGGGGACGGCGAGCAGCAGGGCCGGGGAACCGGCCGGGATCTCGGGGCGCTCGGGACGGCGGTGGCGCCCCCGCGCACGGGAGCCTGGAGTGCGGACGGGCAGTGGCGCGCCCGGGATGGCTGCGGTGCTCATGGCGGAGATCGTAGGACATCGCTCCGCCCGGTCCGCAGTCGGCTGCCGAACCGGGCGGGACGGCCGCCGCGAAAAGCGGACATAACCGGCCCCTGGGCGGCAGTTCTCCCGGTACCCGGTCAGATGCGCCGGAACGGGAACCGCGTTGCCGCTTCCGCGCGTGAGATGTCTCACAGCGCGCGGGCGGCCTGACGGAGGGTCACGGAAGGGCGACTCCCGGCGTTCGAAGATCAACAATCGGCGGGTGGTCGCCTACGGGCGGTCATCGACGTCCGGCCGATTCAGTCGGCTATGTCCGTTTACGTACCGTCAGGCGGGGCCTCGTGATGAGTTCCGGTTCGGTGTCGAAAAGGCCGTGCACCTGCAACGTCCCGTGCTGATGCACGTGCACTGGAGCTATCATCACGTCAAGTGAGGCGGTGTACCGGGCCGGTACGGGGCCGGTCCGTCCGTTCGGCTGGGGCCGGGGCGCCGAGCTGAACGACCCACTCCGGAGCTCTTCGGGAGATTTCTATGCACGACACGCACGACACGTACGACACGTACAACGGGATGGCCGCTACCGACCTCGAGGGCGTGGTCTGGCAGAAGAGCCTGCACAGCAACTCCCAGGGCAACTGCGTCGAGTTCGCCGCCCTTCCGGGGGGCGAGGTGGCGATGCGCAACTCACGCTTCCCGGACGGTCCGGCCCTCATCTACACCCGGGCCGAGATCGCCGCACTGCTCCTGGGGGCGAAGGACGGGGAGTTCGACCACCTGGCGGTCTGACCGGCCGCCGGCTTCACCATCGGGGGGCCGTCGTGGGTGCTGACACCACGACGGCCTTTGTCTTTCTCCGGATCCCGGCTCGGGTGTTCGCCGGGATCCTCGTCCGGGCCGCCGTCCGGGGTCCGGTCGGGGACGCCCGGGGCCACGCCCCCGAACGCGCCGGGAACGCCACGGCTCCCGCCCGCCGCCGTGCCGAGCCGCCGCACGCGGATCGGAGGGACGTCACCGCCGGGGGCTGCCGGTGCCCGCTGCCCGAGGGCCGCCGGTCGCCGCTGCCGGGGTGTCGTTCGCCGTGCTGTGGTGGTTCCCGAGGTCGTGCTGCTCGGACGCGGTGCCGCCCGTGCGTCGCCGTACGTCGTCGCCGTACGTCGGCCGGTCAGGCCGAGCGCCGGTGCCGCCCGCCGAACTCCGCCACCGGGGCAGGAGTCGCCCGCTGCGCCTCCTCCGCCTCGAACAGCGCCCAGACGACCTTGCCGCCGCCCAGCGGGTGCCAGCCCCAGGAGCGGCTGAACGAGTCGACCAGGTGCAGGCCCCGGCCGGACTCCGCCACGAAGTCCGCCTCCCGGGCCACCGGGCCGATACTGCTGGGGTCGCTCACCGCGCAGACCACCTGGGGGGCGCGGTGCACGAGGCTTATTCGGATCGGCAGCCGGCTCTCCGCCGCCGGTTGCCCGGGAAAGTCGTAGTCGTCCGCCGCGGTGGGACACGCGCCGATCGCGTGCCGCAGCGCGTTGGTCACCAGCTCCGAGGCCACCAGCGCGACATCGTCGAAGAGCTCGCCCAGCCCCCAGCGCTGCAGGGCGGTTCTGGCGAAGTCGCGCGCGGTTCTGACAGCCTCATAGCGGGGAGCGAGCGTACAGGTGACCACATGGGGGTCGACTGCCAAAGCCGTTCCGGTGCTCATGAAGAGCTCCTCCCATAAGGGGGCGGACACGGCTGGACCCGCCGGGGTCATGCCGGTCACCTCCGACTCGCTCGGCCGCGCGGCCGCCCCTCGACCCGACCAGGCGCGCGCGCACGAGGGCCCGGAGGCGCGGGGGCGCTGCCGGGCCGGTGCACGGAATCGCGCGTGGGGTCGACGCGGAGCCCGCGGGATTGCCAGGGATGTGCAGGTGCACGTGCACCATCGTGCTCTGCGCTCACTGCAGATGCAAGAGTCGATTCACGTGCAGTCGTTCAAATGGCATATGCAAGCGCCGGATGCACGTGCATCCTGGTGCGTGGAGCGCAGAACTGATAGGAACATCCGTCAGTATCGGCACCGTGAGCGCTCAACTGATGGCAGACTGTGCGCTGTTTGCCCTAGGTGGAGGTTAGGACCGCATGACCACAGTTCAGCCGGGCGGCGGCTCGATGGTCCGCCGGATCCTCCTCGGCTCCCAGCTGCGCCGGCTCCGCGAGACGCGCGGCATCACCCGCGAGGATGCGGGCTACGCGATTCGCGCCTCCGAGTCCAAGATCAGCCGCATGGAACTCGGCCGGGTCAGCTTCAAGGAACGTGACGTCGCCGACCTGCTCAGCCTCTACGGCGTGGACGACGGCCTCGAACGCGAGGCACTGCTCGGCCTGGTCCGCGAGGCGAACAAGTCGGGCTGGTGGCACAGCTTCAACGACGTCCTGCCGGGCTGGTTCCAGACCTATGTCGGCCTGGAGGAGGCCGCTGCCCTCATCCGTACCTACGAGGTCCAGTTCGTCCCCGGCCTGCTCCAGTCCGAGGAGTACGCACGGGCGGTTTTCGGCCAGAGTCGGCCGGTGATCAGCGAGGAGGAGGTGGAGCGCCGGGTCAGCCTGCGCATGCGCCGTCAGAAGCTGGTCACCGAGGGCAACAGCCCGCGGCTCTGGGCGGTCATCGACGAGGCCGCGCTGCGCCGGCCGGTCGGCGGGCCCAAGGTGATGCGCGGCCAGGTCCAGTACCTGATCGACGCCGCCGAGCAGGCCAACGTGGTCATCCAGGTCATGGAGCGGCTCTGCGTGGACAGTCTCACGCCCGAGCGCACCATCGACCTGCTGGCCTCGATCCTGAAGGAGCGCTGAGCGGGAGCCGGGAGGCGACTGGGAAAGCGGGAAACCGGGAGACGACCGGAGCACGACGCAGGAGCGGCCGCCGGCCGCCGCGGGTCAGCCGCGGGCCGGCGGCCGCTCCCGTTCCGGCGGGAGGGGCTGTGGCGGGCGGCCCAGCTGCCAGGGCAGGTCGTAGCGGCGGAACAGATCGGCGCGGATCGGGGCCAGCGAAAGCTCCGCCCCGGGCAGCAGCACGCCTATGCAACCGCCCATCAGCGCGCTGCGCAGCACCGCGTGCTCGGCCGCCGGGTCCGGCGCCCCCCAGTCGCGCAGCAGTCCCTGGAGGATCGCGCCGAGCCGCTGCTGCTCCGGGTCCTGGACGAAGGCGCCGGTGTCCGGGTCGAGGATCAGCGCGAGGTGCGAGCGCATCACCCGCGGGTGGTCCATCGCCAGGCCGAGCACCGTGTCGATGGCCCTGGCCAGCCGGGCCTCCGGGCCCGCGTCGGGGGCCAGCTCGTCGAGCGCGGCGGAGAGCGACTGGTGCATCATCCGGTGGGTCGCGGACTGCATCAGCAGCCGTTTGCCGTCGAAGTAGTAGGACAGCAGCCCGCGCGCGAGTCCGGCCCGCTCGGCGATGTCGGTCAGCGTGGTGCCGGCGTATCCGCGCTGTTCCACCAGCTCGACGGTGGCCCTCATGATGCGTCGCCGGGAGCGCTGCCGCATCTCCTCATTGACCGAATCCCCGCGAGGTGCCATCGTGTCTGCTCCGTACGTTCGTTGGCTGGCGGCCAATATACTGGCCGGGCCGGCGACCGAACCGGGGCGGCCGGCCCTTGGTCGGGCGGCCCTGTTCGGTCCGTACGGAGGCGCCGGCCCTACCAACACGGGGGTTTGGTAGAGCCGGCGCCTGGTCCGACGGCGAGGTCCGGACTCCGGCGCGAGGCCCCTTCGGTCGAAGGGCCCCTGCCGTCGTCGGCGCTTGTGGGTCAGTTCTTGCTGAGGACCTCGCCGCGCCGCTCAGCCAGGTCTTCCCGGCCTACTGACGGATAATCATAATCCGGCACCTGCCGTGGAGTTGCCTTCTTCCGCCGGTCGAGCACGGCGCCGGCGGCGGCGATCACCAGACCGACCAGCGCGACCCCGGTGACGAAGAGCAGTGCGGGCCGGTAGCCGTCCAGCTGGGCCTGGGCGTCGGTGCCCCCGCCGGTGCCGGCGGTGATGATCGCGGTGGCGCCGGCCAGCACGACCGCGGTGCCCACCTGGATCGCGGTGTTCACCAGCCCGGAGGCGAGCCCCTGCTCGTCGTCGGCGACCCCGTCCGTGGCGGCGATGTTCACCGAGGGGAAGGCCAGCGCGAAGCCGATGCCGAGCAGCACGATCGACGGCAGCACCAGCACCGGGTAGGAGCCGTGCTCGTCCAGCCGCAGGAACAGCGCGAACGCGCCGGCCAGGGCCAGCAGGCCGATCGGCAGCAGCCGGCCGGTGCCGAAGCGGTCCACCACCGGCCCCATGAAGGGCGCGGAGAGGGCGACCATCGCGCCGGCCGGGAGCAGCCCGAGTGCCATCGTCAGGGCCGACCAGCCGAGCAGGTCCTGCAGGTAGAGGGTGACCACGAACTGGAAGCCGCCGTACGCGCCGGCCATCGCGAAGGCGATCACATTGGCCCGGGCGACCCCGCCGTTGCGGAAGATGCCGAGCCGCACCAGCGGGTGCGCGGTGCGGCTCTCGACGACCAGGAAGGCGGCGACGAGCAGCACCACGACGGCGAGCGAGCCCAGGGTGCGGGCGCTGAGCCAGCCCGCACCCTGCGCCTCGGTGGCGGTGAAGACCAGTAGCAGGACGGAGCCGGTGCCGGTGATGGCGCCGAGCACGTCGTAGCGGCCGTGCGCCTTCTCGTCGGCCGGGCGGGGGAGCAGCCGGACGGCGAAGACCAGCGCGATCAGCGCGATCGGGACCGGCACCAGGAAGGTCCAGCGCCAGCCGACCGAGGTGAGCAGCCCGCTGAGGACCAGGCCGAGCGAGAAGCCGCTGGCGCCGCAGGTGGTGTAGATCGACAGGGCCCGGTTGCGGGCCGGGCCCTCGGGGAACGTCGTGGTGATGATCGACAGGCCGGCCGGCGCGGTGAAGGCGGCCGCGACGCCCTTGAGGAAGCGGGTGACGATCAGCAGCCCGCCGTCGTCGACCAGGCCGCCGAGCAGGGAGGCGGCGGCGAAGACGGCGAGTGCGGTCAGGAAGACCCGGCGACGGCCGAGCAGGTCGGCGGCGCGGCCGCCGAGCAGCAGCAGGCCGCCGTAGCCGAGCACGTAGCCGGAGACCACCCACTGCAGGGTGGAGGTCGAGAGGTGCAGTTCGGAGCCGATGGACGGGAGGGCGACACCCACCATCGAGACGTCCAGGGTGTCCAGGAAGAGTGCGGCGCAGAGCACGATCAGGGTGCCCCAGAGGCGAGGTGTCCAGTGGCCCCCGGCGGCTGACGGTGCGTCGGGTGTCGTGGCGGTCGCTGTGGTCATGGCGCAAGACACTACATGCACATGCATCTAATGCAAGTGAATAAGATGTTAACGCATAAGTTGCTTCCGCTTGTGATACCGTGGCGGCGTGGCTGAACTCGACTCCCCGGCGGAGGCAGGTCTGGTCGCCCAGTGGCGCGACCTGCTGGCTCGGCATGCCCAGACCGCCTGCCTGCTCGACCGCGAACTCGGCGAGAAGCACGGCCTCGGCATGAGCGAGTTCGAGGTGCTCGAACGCCTCGTCGAGGGTTGCGACGGCACCGGCGGCGGGCTGCGGGTCCAGGAGCTGGCCCCCACCGTGCACCTCAGTCAGAGCGCGCTCTCCCGGCTGATCGGCCGGCTGGAGAAGGCCGGGCTGGTCGCCCGGGCGATGTGCGCCGCGGACCGGCGCGGCATCGAGGTCGCCCTGACCGGCGAGGGCCATCGGCGCTACCTCGAGGCGCGCCCGCTGCACCGCGAGGTGCTCTCGCTCACCCTGGCCGAGGGCCCGACGGGCGCCTGCGGCTCGATCGCGGACTGACCTACCGCCAACTCGCGGGCCGCGGGCGGCGGTTGTGCGGTCAGCGCAGGGCGAGCAGGCCCGGCGCGGCGGCCAGGGCGACGACCGCGGCGGGCGCCGCCACCGCGGCCAGGGTCAGCCGCAGCCGGTTCGGCACGGACAGCCGCGGCCGCCCCGCCAGCAGCCGGTCCACCCGCTTCGGGGACTGCGCCAGCCCCGGCGGACAGGAGCCGAAGACCCCGCGCCCCAGATTGATCTCGGCCAGCGCCAGGGCCGTGGTGTGCCGCCCGTGCCGGCGCGCCGCCCGGTCGTCCGCCGCCAGCTCCACCAGCTCGCCCACCTGGTCCCGGAAGGCGCTGAACACCCCGACCCCGGGGAACCCGGAGGCGAGGGCCTGGGCGCCCTGTGCCAGCCAGTGGTGCCGGGCCCGGACGTGCCCGCGCTCGTGGCTGAGAACCGCCGCCAGCTCCCGGTCGGTCAGCTGGCGCATCGCCCCGGTGGTCACCACCAGCCGGGAGTCGCTTCCCGGCAGCGACCAGGCCTCCGGGCGGACGTTCTCCAGCACCACCAGCCGCTCCCGGCGCGGCCGGGCGCCCTGGCCCGAGGGCGGCTCGATCGACTCGGGCAACGGCGGTGACAGCTCGGCCAGTTGGGCGTGCCGACGGGCACGCAGCGCCTTCGCCGTCCGGACCTCGCGGGTCAGCGCGACCACCGTCTGCAGACCGCCCGCCGCCAGTACCGCCGCGCAGAGCCGGCCCCAGCCCTCCGCGTTGTGCAGCCCGTACGCGGCCTCCACGCCGTTCGGCGCACAGGAGAACAGCACCCCGCGCAGGGCGGGGAGGGCGGCCATCGCGGCGAGCACCAGGCTCAGCGCGCAGCACAGCAGCACGGCCACCACCAGGCACTGCCAGACCAGCAGCGCCAGCACCGGTTCGCGCTCCACCCAGCGCGCCCGGGTCAGCAGCCGGGGAGCGGCGGTGGCGAGCAGCAGTCCGAGCAGCAGCAGGCCGAGCAGGGCCGTCATGGCATGGGCTCCCCGAGGACGCACGGAGCGCGACAGTGCGCTTCCCGCCAACTTATGCGCTGCCGGGGCGGGGCGGTACGACTTTCGGCCACCCGTGACCAACGCCACGGCCGCGCCCCGGCGTGGCGGGTTCCGGTGGCTGTCCGGGAGCTGTTCGGCGGCTACATGGTCAGGAGCATGGCGAACATGCCGATCACCACCGACAGCCGGCAGGCCCGGGGCAGTCCGGCCGCGGCCACCGGCACGGTGCCGCCGGACCCGCTCAGCAGCCGGCTGCCGGACCACAGCGCGTACCCGCCGAAGTAGGCCAGCAGCGCGCCGGTCAGCGCCGGCGAGCCCGCCGCCGCGTGGTGCCCGGCGTGGCCGGGGCCGGCCGTCATCGCCAGCGCCATGTACGTCATCGCCAGCGCGCCGACCGCGTGGTGCAGCCGGTGCGCGCGCCGGGCCGGGCGGCGGACGGCCGCGACCAGCAGGAGCACCGCGGGCGGGCCGTACACCCAGGCCCACACCTCGCCCGGCACGGCCGTCCCGGTCACCGCCATGGCCGCCGTCCCGCAGCCCATCAGTCCCTCGGCGAGGTCCGACTCGTGGGCGCGCAGCCGCTTCGGCCCGGCGTCCCGCGCGGAGCCGGCCGCGCCCTGCGCCGGTGCGCACGGGGCGCGGCGCAGCCGGGAGAGGCAGTAGCCCCCGGAGGCGGCGGTGAGGGCGGCGAGCAACCAGCTGACCAGGTTCGGACCGTGCAACGGCGGCCTCCCGGGCGGCGCGGACGGGCGTCCCGTCCACGGTCGCGGCTCGGCGTGGCCCGCAGCAGGGCGCGTACGGGGGCGCACGGAGGTGCCGGTCGTGGTGCGGCCGGCCGTCAGCGCCGGTCGCCCGCGCGGGTGGTGGCACGCCGGTCGGTCGCCCGCCCGCCCGCTCGGCCGGTCGCCCGCCGCTACCGGGCGAGCCGGCCCGAGGCGATCACCCGGCTGAGGAACCGCCGGGTCCGCTCCTGCCGCGGTTCCCCGAACAGCTGCTCCGGCGGCCCCTGTTCGAGCACCACCCCGCCGTCCAGGAAGCACACCCGGTCGGCGACCTCGCGCGCGAACCCCATCTCGTGCGTGGCGAGCAGCATCGTCATGCCCTGCTCCTTGAGGTCCCGCACCACCGCCAGCACCTCGCCGACCAGCTCCGGATCGAGCGCGGCGGTGATCTCGTCGAGCAGCAGCAGCCGGGGCCCGGTGACCAGCGCCCGGACGATGGCCACCCGCTGCTGCTGTCCGCCGGAGAGCCGGTCCGGGTACTCCCGGGCCTTCGCGGCCAGGCCCAGCCGGTCCAGCAGCTCCAGCGCCCGGTCCCGTGCCTCGCCGCGCGCCACGCCGTGCACCCGGCGCGGGGCGAGCGTCACGTTCTCCAGCACCGTCAGGTGCGGGAACAGGTTGTAGGCCTGGAACACCACGCCGATCCGCCGCCGGACGGCGTCCTCGTCCACCCGAGGGTCGGTGATCTCCGCGCCGTCCAGGAAGACCGCCCCGTCGTCGATCCGCTCCAGCAGGTTGACGCACCGCAGCAGCGTCGACTTGCCGCAGCCGGACGCCCCGATCAGCGCCGTCACCGAGTGCTCCGGGACGGTGAGGTGCACCTCGCGGAGCACCGGCGGGCCGGCGCCGAACCCCTTGCGCACGGCCTCCAACCGCAGGACCGGCCCGGCGCCGGCGGGAGCGGCCGTCACGACATCCCTCCTTGGTCCCGGCGGCGGTTCATCCGGGCGGTCAGCCAGCCGGTGAACCGCGTCAGCGGGATGGTCAGCACCACGAAGACGAGCGCCGCCACCAGGTACGGGGTGGAGTTGAACGAGCGGCCGTTGATGATCTTCGCCGCGTACACCGCGTCGATCACCCCGCCGATCGACACCAGACCGGTGTCCTTCTGCAGGCTGACCAGGTTGTTGAGCAGCGGCGGCACCACCCGTCGCACCGCCTGCGGCAGCACCACGAACCGCAGCGCCTGGGCGTGCGACAGGCCCAGCGAGCGGGCGGCGGCCAGCTGGCCCGGGTGCACCGACTCGATCCCGGCCCGGAACACCTCGGACACGTACGCCGTGTACGTCAGCACCAGCGCCGCGCCGCCCAGCCACAGCGGGTCGGTGGTCACCCCGGTCAGCCGCAGCGCCGGGACACCGGTGATCATCACCAGCAGGCAGATGATCATCGGCAGGCCGAGGAAGAAGTCCACGTACGCGGTGGCCAGCAGCCGCACCGGCAGGAAGACCGGCCCGCGCAGCGTGCGCAGGGCCGCGAGCACCAGGCCGAGCACCAGGATCAGCACCCCGCAGACGGCCATCAGCTCCAGGTTGATCCGCAGCCCCTTGAGCACCTCGGGCAGCGCCTGCCGGGCGTACTCGGCGCTGAGGAACGACCGCCGCACGGCCGGCCAGCCCGGCGAGCCGACCAGCAGCGCGAGCAGCGCGCCGGCCGTCACCATGGTCGAGGCGGTGGCGATCAGCGCCGAACGGCGGGCGCGCCGGCGGCGGTAGGCCTCGTGGGCCAGCCGCCGCGCCGAGGGCCGGTACCGGTCCGGGGCGGCCGCCTCCTTCGTGACGGACGCGCCCGCCGCCTCGTCGGCGCTCACCGGAGAACGGGGGCCGCGACGGCGTCGGACAGCCACTCCTTCTCCAGCCTCGCCAGCGTGCCGTCCGCCCGCAGCGCGTCCACCGCGGCCGAGACACAGCCTGTCAGCCGCGACCCCTTGTCCAGCACCAGCCCGAACTGCTCGCCGCCGCCCGCCCCGGCCAGCTGGCCGACGACCTGAGCCTGCGTCACCTCCGCGCCGGTGATGTAGAAGGCCGTCGGCAGGTCCACCACCAGCGCCTCGACCTGGCCGTTGCGCAGCGCCGCCTTCGCGAGGTCGTTGGAGTCGAAGACGGCGGGCTGCGCCGTCGGCCGGATGGTGCCGGTGATCGCCTCCAGGCTGGTGGTGCCGACCTGCGCGCCGAGCTTGACCCCCTTCAGGTCGGCCAGGCCGCGGGCCGAGGCGGCCTTGGAGTTCTTCAGCGCGATCACCGCCTGCCGGACGTCGTAGTAGCCGGAGGAGAAGTCGACCGCCTGACGGCGCTCGGCGCTGATCGACACCTGGTTGACGTCGAAGTCGAAGTCCTTGGGGCCGGGCGCGGTCGCCTTGCCGAACGGCGTGACCACCCAGGACACCTTCTCCTTCGGGTAGCCGAGCTTCGCCGCGACCGCGTACGCCACCGCCGACTCGAAGCCCTTGCCGTTCTCCGGCCGGTCGTCCGTGAACCACGGCTGGTAGGCGGGCTTGTCGGTGCCGACGGCCAGCGTCCCCGCCGTCCGGGTGGGCAGCGCGCCGGGCGCGCAGTCGGCGGCGCCCGAAGCCGACGCGCCAGGGCCGGCGGCGGGCTCCTCGGCGGCGCAGCCGGTGACCGCGGCCAGCACGGCTGTGGCGAGCAGGACGGCGACGGCGGAGGTGCGGGGGAGGGGCATGGCGGTGCTCCTGGGCGCGGAGGGTCGGACCGGTTGGGTGGGGAACCTCCCCCGGTGGCGGGGCCCGGACACGCGCGGCATCGTCGCCTTGGGAGGCTTCGCCCCGCGCTGTCCGGAAGATCCCGTCGACTGTTCACGCGCCCGCCACACGCGCTCCGGCCGCCGCTCACCGCAGATCCGCCGCCAAGACCCCCCTTGAACAGAAGAACCTTTCGTACTTATGGTGGTCTCGTTGAAAACCCTCCTGTCGAAGTGAGTCCCCGATGCAGAATCTTTCGCCAAGGCTCGCTGTGGCGGCCGACGCCCCGGTCCAGAACCTCGCCGAGCACCCGGCCTGGCTGCGTCTGAAGGACGCCGTCGAGTCCCTGCGCCCCCTGCAGTCCAAGGACGGCTCCATCGACCTGTCCGCCGTGCAGCGCCACACCGTCGACCCGCTGGTCGCGACCGTGCGCACCGCCGTCGCGGAGCTGGCCCCGCACTTCCCGCACGACGCCGGCTACCTGGCCGCCGTCGACGCGGACCTGGCCAAGTGGGCCGACACCGGCTACCGGGAGCCCGACTTCCTGGACTCGCTGCTCGCCTTCCAGCCCGCCGACCAGCGCGAGGACGGCCTGCAGCACCTGGTCGTCTTCCCGATGTACACCCAGAACGGCAACCCGGACCGCAACATCGAGGCCGTCCTGCTGAACGTCGTGTGGCCCGAGTGGCTGGCCGAGCTGGAGCGCACCCGCTTCGACAACCCGATGTTCGTGCCGATCACCTTCAATGACTTCACGGCCGGCTACGACACCAACTCCGCCGTCCTCTTCCCCGAGACCGTGGCCGTGCGCAAGGCGCCGGAACGTTTCACCTGGGGCGGCATCTTCTGCGACCGCGAGGCCGCCCGCTTCCGCGTCGTCTCCACCAACGCCGTCGAGCTGCTCGGCCTGGACATCCCCGCCGACGCCGCGAGCCTGCTGGAGGACCAGGAGCGCTCGCAGCAGACCTTCGTGCTCTGGGACCTCATCCACGACCGGACCCACAGCCACGGCGACCTGCCGTTCGACCCCTTCATGATCAAGCAGCGCAGCCCGTTCTGGATGTACGGCCTGGAGGAGCTCCGCTGCGACCTCACCACCTTCAAGGAGGCGGTGAAGCTGGAGTCCGAGGGCAACGAGCACGCCCGCGACGTCCAGTACGCGATCCTCTTCGACCGCCTCTTCCGCTTCCCGGTCACCGGCGACCGCGTGCGCAACTACGACGGCATGGGCGGCCAGCTGCTCTTCGCCTACCTGCACAAGCACGACGCGCTGACCTGGCGCGACAACCGCCTCAGCATCGACTGGGACCGCGCCCCGCAGGTCACCAACGCGCTGTGCGCCGAGATCGAGACCCTCTACCGCGACGGCATCGACCGCCCCAAGCCGGCCCACTGGATCGCCGCCTACGAGCTGGTCTCCCGCTACCTCACCCCGCACCCCGCCTCCACCTGGGCGAAGGGCACCGAGGCGCTCCCGTTCGACATCACCGACGGCAAGGCGCTCAACAAGGCGCTGTGCGACGCTGTGCTCCCCGACGAGTTCCCGCTGAGCATGTTCTACGAGGCCCTCTCGAAGAAGCTCGGCGGAGTCATCGCCTCGACCGCCGGCATCACCGGTGCCGGCCTGCAGGGAGTTGCCGCGTGACCACCGCACCCAAGGGACCGCTGACCGGCAAGGTCATCGCCGTCGCCGGAGCCAGCGGCCCGGCCGGCCAGGCCGTGCTGCGCCGCCTCGCCGCCGACGGCGCCACCGTCATCGGCGCCGACATCGACGCCCGGCGCCTGGAGTCCGCGCTCGACGGCGTGCGCGTCGCCGTGCGCGGAGCCCGGCTCAGCGGCCAGGTCATCGACCTCCTCGACCCGCAGGAGGTCCACGACTGGGCCGACCACCTGGAGGCCGAGCACGGCCACGTCGACGGCGTGTTCCACCTCGTCGGCGGCTGGCGCGGCAGCAAGACCTTCTTCGACAGCCGCCTCGACGACTGGGACTTCCTGCACGACACCGTCGTGCGTACCCTCCAGCACACCTCGCTGGCGTTCCAGCCCGCCCTGCTCCGCAGCGAGTCCGGCCGGTACGCGATGATCTCCGCCGCCGCCGCCCACAAGCCCACCGCGGGCGGCGCCGCCTACGCCGCCGCCAAGGCCGCCACCGAGGCCTGGACGCTCGCCATGGCGGACTCCTTCCGCAAGGAGACCACCGCCGAGGACGGCAAGCCCACCGCCGCGGCTGCCATCCTGGTGATCAAGGCGTTGGTCAGTCCCGAGATGCGGGCCGAGAAGCCGGACGCCAAGTTCGCCGGCTTCACCGACACCGCCGACCTCGCCGCACACCTGGCGGGCCTCTGGGACCGCCCCGCAGAAGAACTGAACGGACAGCACCTGTGGCTGACAGCCCAATGACCGACATCTCCGCGACCGACCCCTCCGGCCGCACGGACGCGGTACGGCGGCACGACCCCGCCGTCCGCGGTTTCGCCAGCGACAACTACGCCGGCGTGCACCCCGAGATCCTCACCGCGATAGCCCTCGCCAACGGCGGCCACCAGATCTCCTACGGCGAGGACGACTACACCGTCCACCTGCAGGACGTCTTCCGCCGCCACTTCGGCGAGCAGGCGGAGGCCTACCCCGTCTTCAACGGCACCGGCGCCAACGTCGTCGCCCTGCAGGCCCTGCTCCCGCGCTGGGGCGCGGTGATCGCGGCCGATACCGCCCACATCAACGTGGACGAGGGCGGCGCGCCGGAGAAGATGGGCGGCATCAAGCTGCTCACCGTTCCCACCCCGGACGGCAAGCTCACCCCCGAGCTCATCGACCAGCAGGCCTGGGGCTACGGCGACGAGCACCGCGCCCAGCCGCTCGCGGTCTCGATCACCCAGAGCACCGAGCTCGGCACCCTCTACACCGTGGAGGAGATCCGGGCGATCGTCGACCACGCGCACCAGCTCGGCATGCTGGTCCACGTGGACGGCTCGCGCCTGGCCAACGCGGCCGCCTCGCTCGGGGTCCCGCTGCGCGCCTTCACCACGGACGTGGGCGTCGACGTGCTGTCCTTCGGCGGCACGAAGAACGGCCTGCTGTTCGGCGAGTGCGTGGTCGTGCTCAACCCCGAGAAGGTCCGGAACATCAAGTTCCTGCGCAAGACCTCGATGCAGCTCGCGTCGAAGATGCGCTTCGTCTCGGTCCAGTTCGAGGCGCTGCTCTCCGGCGACCTCTACCTCCGCAACGCCGGCCACGCCAACGCCATGGCCGGCCGCCTGGAAGCGGCCGTCCGCGGGATCGACGGCGTGACCGTCGTCCGCCCGGCCCAGGCGAACGCGGTGTTCGCGATCCTCCCGCGCGAGGTGAGCGAGCGGCTGCAGAAGCGCTACCGCTTCTACTTCTGGAACGAGCACACGGGCGAGGTCCGCTGGATGTGTTCCTTCGACACCACGGAGGCGGACATCGACGCCTTCGCGGCGGCCATCGCCGAGGAGATGGCCCGCGCCTGAGGCCGGCTCCGACGGCCGATCGTCCCGTCCTGCGTCAGCAGGGCGGGACGATTTGCATGTGGCGTGCCGCCTCCCATACAGTTCCGGAGTCGCCGCGAGAGAGCGGGGACAAGCGGAAAGCGAAGTCCGATGAATGAAACTCCGGAAAACGGAGCGGAAAACATCTGATAAGCTGGAAACACGAAAGAACGAAGCGCCCGGAGGGCCGGTGTGAAAGCCGCCTGATGGAAGCGTCCGTTCCTTGAGAACTCAACAGCGTGCCAAAAGTCAACGCCAGATATGTTGACATCCCCGGCCTCGGACTTGTTTCGGGGTTGGAGATTCCTTTTGAAATAACACTAGCGAGGACGCAGTGCGCGGGATCACCTAATTCCGGTGGTTGCCGTGCCGCTCAACGCGGGTGTGAACCGGCTCGGTTAAATATCGGGGCCGGGTAATCATTCACGGAGAGTTTGATCCTGGCTCAGGACGAACGCTGGCGGCGTGCTTAACACATGCAAGTCGAACGGTGAAGCCCTTCGGGGTGGATCAGTGGCGAACGGGTGAGTAACACGTGGGCAATCTGCCCTGCACTCTGGGACAAGCCCTGGAAACGGGGTCTAATACCGGATATGACCTGGGACCGCATGGTCCTGGGTGTAAAGCTCCGGCGGTGCAGGATGAGCCCGCGGCCTATCAGCTTGTTGGTGGGGTAATGGCCTACCAAGGCGACGACGGGTAGCCGGCCTGAGAGGGCGACCGGCCACACTGGGACTGAGACACGGCCCAGACTCCTACGGGAGGCAGCAGTGGGGAATATTGCACAATGGGCGAAAGCCTGATGCAGCGACGCCGCGTGAGGGATGACGGCCTTCGGGTTGTAAACCTCTTTCAGCAGGGAAGAAGCGCAAGTGACGGTACCTGCAGAAGAAGCACCGGCTAACTACGTGCCAGCAGCCGCGGTAATACGTAGGGTGCGAGCGTTGTCCGGAATTATTGGGCGTAAAGAGCTCGTAGGCGGCCTGTCGCGTCGGATGTGAAAGCCCGGGGCTTAACCCCGGGTCTGCATTCGATACGGGCAGGCTAGAGTGTGGTAGGGGAGATCGGAATTCCTGGTGTAGCGGTGAAATGCGCAGATATCAGGAGGAACACCGGTGGCGAAGGCGGATCTCTGGGCCATTACTGACGCTGAGGAGCGAAAGCGTGGGGAGCGAACAGGATTAGATACCCTGGTAGTCCACGCCGTAAACGTTGGGAACTAGGTGTTGGCGACATTCCACGTCGTCGGTGCCGCAGCTAACGCATTAAGTTCCCCGCCTGGGGAGTACGGCCGCAAGGCTAAAACTCAAAGGAATTGACGGGGGCCCGCACAAGCAGCGGAGCATGTGGCTTAATTCGACGCAACGCGAAGAACCTTACCAAGGCTTGACATATACCGGAAACGGCTAGAGATAGTCGCCCCCTTGTGGTCGGTATACAGGTGGTGCATGGTTGTCGTCAGCTCGTGTCGTGAGATGTTGGGTTAAGTCCCGCAACGAGCGCAACCCTTGTTCTGTGTTGCCAGCATGCCTTTCGGGGTGATGGGGACTCACAGGAGACTGCCGGGGTCAACTCGGAGGAAGGTGGGGACGACGTCAAATCATCATGCCCCTTATGTCTTGGGCTGCACACGTGCTACAATGGTCGGTACAAAGGGCTGCGATGCCGTGAGGCGGAGCGAATCCCAAAAAGCCGGCCTCAGTTCGGATTGGGGTCTGCAACTCGACCCCATGAAGTTGGAGTTGCTAGTAATCGCAGATCAGCATGCTGCGGTGAATACGTTCCCGGGCCTTGTACACACCGCCCGTCACGTCACGAAAGTCGGTAACACCCGAAGCCGGTGGCCTAACCCGTAAGGGGAGGAGCCGTCGAAGGTGGGACCAGCGATTGGGACGAAGTCGTAACAAGGTAGCCGTACCGGAAGGTGCGGCTGGATCACCTCCTTTCTAAGGAGCAATATGCCGCTTGCAGGCGAATGTCCTGCACGGTTGCTCATGGGTGGAACGTTGACTATTCGGCACGGTTTCGGACTTGTCTCCTAGTACTGCTTCGGCGTGGAAGAGAGTCATGGTCTGGGTCGTGTCGGGCACGTTGTTGGGTCCTGAGGGAACGGAAACGTACCTCAGTGATGCCGGTCCCATGCTTTGTCAGGTGGGTGTCTGGTCGTTGTTTGAGAACTGCACAGTGGACGCGAGCATCTGTGGCCAAGTTTTTAAGGGCGCACGGTGGATGCCTTGGCACCAGGAACCGATGAAGGACGTGGGAGGCCACGATAGTCCCCGGGGAGCCGTCAACCAGGCTTTGATCCGGGGGTTTCCGAATGGGGAAACCCGGCAGTCGTCATGGGCTGTCACCCATACCTGAACACATAGGGTATGTGGAGGGAACGCGGGGAAGTGAAACATCTCAGTACCCGCAGGAAGAGAAAACAACCGTGATTCCGGGAGTAGTGGCGAGCGAAACCGGATGAGGCTAAACCATGAGCGTGTGAGACCCGGCAGGGGTTGCGCTGATGGGGTCGTGGGATTTTTCTTGATCGGTCTGCCGGCCGGTCGGCGAGTCAGAAACCGTATGGATAGTCGAAGGACATGCGAAAGGTCCGGCGTAGAGGGTAAGACCCCCGTAGGCGAAATCTGTACGGCTCGTTTGAAGAACTCCCAAGTAGCACGGGGCCCGAGAAATCCCGTGTGAATCTGGCGGGACCACCCGCTAAGCCTAAATATTCCCTGGTGACCGATAGCGGATAGTACCGTGAGGGAATGGTGAAAAGTACCGCGGGAGCGGAGTGAAATAGTACCTGAAACCGTGTGCCTACAAGCCGTGGGAGCGTCGTTGTGGTCTTCGGACCATGGCCGTGACTGCGTGCCTTTTGAAGAATGAGCCTGCGAGTTTGCGGTGTGTAGCGAGGTTAACCCGTGTGGGGTAGCCGTAGCGAAAGCGAGTCCGAATAGGGCGTTTGAGTTGCATGCCCAAGACCCGAAGCGGAGTGATCTAGCCATGGGCAGGTTGAAGCGGAGGTAAGACTTCGTGGAGGACCGAACCCACCAGGGTTGAAAACCTGGGGGATGACCTGTGGTTAGGGGTGAAAGGCCAATCAAACTCCGTGATAGCTGGTTCTCCCCGAAATGCATTTAGGTGCAGCGTCACGTGTTTCTTGCCGGAGGTAGAGCACTGGATAGGCGATGGGCCTCACCGGGTTACTGACCTTAGCCAAACTCCGAATGCCGGTAAGTGAGAGCGTGGCAGTGAGACTGTGGGGGATAAGCTCCATGGTCGAGAGGGAAACAGCCCAGAACACCGACTAAGGTCCCTAAGCGTGTGCTAAGTGGGAAAGGATGTGGAGTCGCAGAGACAACCAGGAGGTTGGCTTAGAAGCAGCCACCCTTGAAAGAGTGCGTAATAGCTCACTGGTCAAGTGATTCCGCGCCGACAATGTAGCGGGGCTCAAGCACATCACCGAAGTCGTGTCATTGCAGCATGAAGGGCCAACGCCTGCTGTGATGGGTAGGGGAGCGTCGTGTGCCGGGTGAAGCGGCGGTGGAAACCAGTCGTGGACGGTATACGAGTGAGAATGCAGGCATGAGTAGCGATACAAGAGTGGGAAACTCTTGCGCCGATTGACCAAGGGTTCCTGGGTCAAGCTGATCTGCCCAGGGTAAGTCGGGACCTAAGGCGAGGCCGACAGGCGTAGTCGATGGACAACGGGTTGATATTCCCGTACCCGCTTTGAAGCGCCAACGCTGAACCGAGTGATGCTAAGCCCGTGAAGCCGTCCCGGAGTCTTCGGACAAAGGGGAGTGGTGGAGCCGGCGATCCAACCTCGTATTAGGTGAGCGATGGGGTGACGCAGGAAGGTAGTCCAGCCCGGGCGGTGGTTGTCCCGGGGTAAGGGTGTAGGCCGTGAGGTAGGCAAATCCGCCTCACATTAAGGCTGAGACCTGATGCCGAGCCGATTGTGGTGAAGTGGATGATCCTATGCTGTCGAGAAAAGCCTCTAGCGAGTTTCATGGCGGCCCGTACCCCAAACCGACTCAGGTGGTCAGGTAGAGAATACCGAGGCGTTCGGGTGAACTATGGTTAAGGAACTCGGCAAAATGCCCCCGTAACTTCGGGAGAAGGGGGGCCATTCCTGGTGACGAGTCTTGCACTCCGAGCTGGGGGTGGCCGCAGAGACCAGCGAGAAGCGACTGTTTACTAAAAACACAGGTCCGTGCGAAGCCGTAAGGCGATGTATACGGACTGACGCCTGCCCGGTGCTGGAACGTTAAGGGGACCGGTTAGCTCCATTTCGGTGGGGCGAAGCTGAGAACTTAAGCGCCAGTAAACGGCGGTGGTAACTATAACCATCCTAAGGTAGCGAAATTCCTTGTCGGGTAAGTTCCGACCTGCACGAATGGCGTAACGACTTCTCGACTGTCTCAACCATAGGCCCGGTGAAATTGCATTACGAGTAAAGATGCTCGTTTCGCGCAGCAGGACGGAAAGACCCCGGGACCTTTACTATAGCTTGATATTGGTGTTCGGTTCGGCTTGTGTAGGATAGGTGGGAGACTTTGAAGCCGTGACGCCAGTCATGGTGGAGTCGTCGTTGAAATACCACTCTGGTCGTGCTGGATGTCTAACCTGGGTCCGTGATCCGGATCAGGGACAGTGTCTGGTGGGTAGTTTAACTGGGGCGGTTGCCTCCTAAAGAGTAACGGAGGCGCCCAAAGGTTCCCTCAGCCTGGTTGGCAATCAGGTGTTGAGTGTAAGTGCACAAGGGAGCTTGACTGTGAGACTGACGGGTCGAGCAGGTACGAAAGTAGGGACTAGTGATCCGGCGGTGGCTTGTGGAAGCGCCGTCGCTCAACGGATAAAAGGTACCCCGGGGATAACAGGCTGATCTTCCCCAAGAGTCCATATCGACGGGATGGTTTGGCACCTCGATGTCGGCTCGTCGCATCCTGGGGCTGGAGTAGGTCCCAAGGGTTGGGCTGTTCGCCCATTAAAGCGGTACGCGAGCTGGGTTTAGAACGTCGTGAGACAGTTCGGTCCCTATCCGCTGTGCGCGTAGGAGTGTTGAGAAGGGCTGTCCCTAGTACGAGAGGACCGGGACGGACGAACCTCTGGTGTGCCAGTTGTTCTGCCAAGGGCATGGCTGGTTGGCTACGTTCGGGAGGGATAACCGCTGAAAGCATCTAAGCGGGAAGCCTGCTTCGAGATGAGCACTCCCACCTCCTTGAGAGGGTAAGGCTCCCAGTAGACGACTGGGTTGATAGGCCGGATATGGAAGCCCTGTGAGGGGTGGAGTTGACCGGTACTAATAGGCCGAGGGCTTGTCCTCAGTTGCTCGCGTCCACTGTGTTGTTCTGAAACAACGACCCCCACACGTCTGGTCACGGTGTGGGTGCGGTTGACAGTTTCATAGTGTTTCGGTGGTCATAGCGTGAGGGAAACGCCCGGTTACATTCCGAACCCGGAAGCTAAGCCTTACAGCGCCGATGGTACTGCAGGGGGGACCCTGTGGGAGAGTAGGACGCCGCCGAACAAATTTTGAGAAGAACCCCCGCCGGTATTCCGGCGGGGGTTCTTTGCGTTCGGCAGCCCCCTGGTGGTGACGGCCCGTCAGTTCTAGTCTGGCGCGATGATGACGCGAACCGGTACTCGTAAAGGCGCGGCGATGCTCGGCGCTGCCGGGGTGATGCTGGCGGCGCTGACGGCGTGCAGCAGCAGCGGCGACGGGAAGGACCAAGGCGCGAAGCCGCCCGCGGGGTGGTACCGGGCGGCCGATGACCTCTGCAAGGAGATCGGTCGCGTCGGCCTGCCGGGGAAGGAGAGCGACGGGCGCGCCTCGGACGGGCCGCCGGGCGGGTCGGACGAGGGGATCTGGCGCTCGTGCCGGGCGGAGAGCACCGGCGGCGAGCGCGACGAGTACTGGAAGCTGGACATGGACGTCCGTACGTACGACAAGCAGGAGGTCGCGTTCGGCTGGTACCAGGCGGGTCTCCACAATGCCGAGTCGCCCAGGGAGACCCTTTCCCCCGACGCCCGCAGGCGGTTCGAGAGGACGGCTTCGATCGGAGAGGCCGGCCATCGCGTCGTGGTGCGGGACGAGACGAGGAAGGACCTGGTTTGGAAGGCCGCGTTCGTCGACGGGAACCTGATCGTCCGGCTGGAGCTGGAGTGCTACGCGGGCAGCACCGCCGACGCGGAGGCCGTGAAGGCGGTGAACACCTGTGAGACGCAGGCCCGTTCGCTGGGCGAGGAGCTGATGAAGCGGGTGCAGTCGAAGCTCCGGGTGGGGGATCTGACGGCTCGGCCGACGCTCTCCTGAGCGGGTGCCGGCCGAGCCGCCGTCGGGGTCAGCTCTGCGGCTGGGCCGTGCCCCAGTTGGGGCGGCCCTCCCCGGGGCCGGGGGTGTCGGTGACCCGGGCGACGCCGGAGCCGTCGGCGCGCATGGTGTAGAGCTCGGAGGTTCCGCCGGCGGGGGCCTGGGCGAAGGCGATCGCGGTGCCGTCGGGGGAGTAGGAGGCGACGCCGTAGGTGATGTCGGACGGGCCGGGGGTGAGCGCCTCGACGGCCGTGCCGTCGGGGTGGACGGTGTAGATGCCGCCGCCCGGGGCGTTGTCGGGGTCGGCCGGGTAGGTGGTGAAGACGATGCGGCTGCCGTCGGGGGACCAGTTGGCGCGGTCGCCGGCCCGCAGTTCCCACGGGGTGAGGCGGCGCAGGCCGGTGCCGTCGGCGTTGACGATGTAGAGCGCGCGGCTGTTGGCGGGCTGGCCGGTGGCGCTGGTCCGGTAGGAGAAGACGAGCTGCTTGCCGTCGGGGGACCAGGCCGGGTCGGTGACGGTGCCGGAGTACGGGGTGTCGTTGGTGAGGAAGGTGATCCGCTGGGCGGTGGTGCCGTCGGGGGCGATGACGTAGAGGTCGCTGTACTGGATCTGCTCGGTCGTCGGGTCCGAGGTGCCCCAGGTGCGGGTGAAGGCGAGCTGGTTGCCGTCGGGGGACCAGGAGGGCGCGGTCTCCGTCTCGTTGAGGCATTCGGGGGTGCCGGCCTCGCAGAGCGATCCCAGCTGACGGGCGTTCTGGCCGTCGGCGCTCGCGGTCCAGATCCGGCCGGGGGAGTCGCCGCCGGTGCGGTCGAAGGCGAGCGTGGTGCCGTCGGGGGACCAGGAGGGATGGTCGTCGCGGGTCCGGTCGGCCGGCTGGGTGAGTTGCCGGCGGGTCCTGCCGTCGGCGGTGACGGAGAAGATCGCGCTGGTGAGGCGGTCCTGGTCGAGGAAGACCCGGCCGGCGATGAGGCCGTTGAGGGCGGGCGGGGCGGTCGGGGTCGCCGCGTCGGCGCCGACCACGCCGGCGGTGGCGTCGGCGACGGCCGGTTCGACGGCCGGGGTCGGGGTGGGGGACGGGGATTCGGCGCGGATCTCGCTGAGCGGGATCTCGCCGGGCTGGGCGCCGCAGCCGGTGAGCAGGGTCCCGGCGAGCAGCAGGCCCGCACCGGCGCGGTGGCGGGTGCGGGCCCTGGTGGTGGTGCGGTGGGTGGTGGTGGTGTCCGAGAGCCGTGTCCGTGTGCGGGTCATCCGCGTCTCATCTCCGTCTCCGATCCGTCCGGCGAGGCCGGGCGTGAGCCCCCCGAAGGAGCTGTCACTGTGTCAGATCGGAGCGAGGCGGACGGGGCGACACGCGACGGTCCGCGTCCGCTCGGGGACGGAGAGTCATCCGTTCGCGGGGGCGGGGCCGGGGTCGGCCCCGGTCAGCCCCGGGCGGCGCGGCTTTCGGCCTTGGCGACGGCCTCCGCCTCGTCCTCGGCCTCGGCGACCTCCAGGGTGGGGGCCGTCCCGCCGAGCTGGGCCGGCAGCCACCAGGTGTCGTCGGGGCCGGAGGGCTTGCCGGGGTACTCGCGCTGGGCGCGGTCGAGCATCTCGGACATCGCGGCGCGCAGTCGGCGGGTGACCATGACGGGCTTGTCCTCGGGCGTCAGCACGATCGGTTCGCCGATCATGATGGTGACCGGGACGTGCCGCTTGGTGAGGGTCTTCGGGCGGCCCTTGGTCCAGAGCTGCTGGGTGCCCCAGAGGACCACCGGGAGCAGCGGGGCGCCGGAGTCGGCGGCCATCCGGGCGGCGCCGGTCTTGAACTTCTTCAGCATGAAGGAGCGGCTGATGGTGGCTTCGGGGAAGACGCCGACCACCTCGCCGGCCCGCAGGGCGCGGACGGCGGCCTCGTAGGCGGGCTGGCCGTCGGTGCGGTCGACCGGGATGTGCTTCATGCCGCGCATCAGCGGGCCGGAGACGGCGTGCTTGAAGACGTCGTCCTTGGCCATGAAGCGGGTCTTGCGCTTGCCGCCGCGGTAGGCGCCGAGGCCGGCGAAGAGGAAGTCGAGGTAGCTGATGTGGTTGCTCACCAGCACCGCCCCGCCCTCGGCGGGGATGTGTTCGGCGCCGACGATCCTGATGCGCACGTCGAGTGCGCGGAAGACGGTCAGCGCGGCGCCGATCACCGGCGGGTACACGAGGTCTGCCACGGTCAGTCCTGACTTCGACGGGCCTGGCGGCCCGGTACGGCGGGGACCCGCGTGCCGTAGGTGGGGGCCGACCGGGGGCACGGCACACCGCGGCGGCCACGGGCGATACACGACGATGATCCCCCGAACGGGTGCCCGCTGTCACCTGAGCCGTCCGGCCGGGGTGGCTCGGGCGGTGTGATGTGCGCGATGAGGCCGGGCGGGAACTTTTCCCGCCCGGCCGTCCGGTCGGTTTCAGGCGGCCAGGCCGGCCCTGCTGCGGGCGCGGTGGACCAGCGGGTAGAGCTCGCAGCCGAGGCAGTAGCCGAAGGCGGCGTTGAGGAAGGCGGCGGCCAGGGCGAACCCGGTGGCGAGCAGGCCGAGCCAGCCGATTCCGGTGAGCAGGCCGGTCGTGCCGACGGCGGCGAAGACCAGGCCGACGCCCTGGGCGAACCGGGGCGGGCGTTCGTCCTCCGTCTCGGCGGGCGGGGCCAGCCGGGGGCGGACCAGGGTGCGGTAGAGCCAGCCGTAGGGGGAGCGGCGCAGTCCGCCGAGGGCGCCGAGGGCGAAGACGAGGGTCTGGGCGGCGAGCAGGACGCCGCTGCCGGTGAGGAGGACGGCTGCCAGGACGACGGTGGTGAGGGCGGCGGCGAAGCGCGGCCCCCGGGGATCGATCTGCACGGGGACTCCGGGGCGGGGAGGGGTGAGGGGGCGCGCGGCGGCGCGGGCGCCCGGGGCGGCCTGGGGGCGCGTCAGCGACAGCGCGAGGCCGTGGCCCGGCACAGGTCGACCACCCGGCGGGTGGTCAGCAGCGGCTGTGCGGGGCGGTCGGAGTCCACGTGGTGATCGTACGCGGGCCCGGGCGCACCGGTCGAGGGGGTCGGGGCGGGACCGCCGGGCCCCCTGCCGGCGGCGCGCCGGGGCGGGGCAGACTGGGGGGATGACCGGGTTGGTGGTGTGCGTTGTCGCGCTCGTGGCCGCGAGCGCGTTCGGGCTGCTGCGGGCGAAGCGTGACGGGAGGCTGCGGGTGCGGGCGAGGGACGGGGCGGTGCGGCTGTCGGCGGCGGAGCTGGGGGAGCCGCTCGGGGCGCGGGCGACGCTGGTGCAGTTCTCCACCGCGTTCTGCCAGCCGTGCCGGGCCACCCGGCGGGTGCTGGCCGAGGTGGCGGGGATGGTGGACGGCGTGGCGCACGTCGAGCTGGACGCCGAGGAGCGGTTGGAGATGGTGCGGCGGCTGGACGTGGTGCGGACGCCGACCGTGCTGGTGCTGGACGCCGGGGGCCGGGTGGTGCGGCGGGCGGCCGGGCAGCCGCGGAAGGCGGATGTGATCGCGGCGCTGGGCGCGGCGCTCTGAGCCCCTGGGCGGCCGGGGCGGTCGGCGCCGGGGTGCGGGCGGGGGCGTGCGGGGTGCTCCCGAGGTGAATCGGGTGACGGAAGGGCAGCCCCGTCGGGTGGAGCCGGGGGCGGGCTGGGGCAGGATGGCTCCGACGGCGGCGCGGCCGTCCCGCGGTCCGTACCGGACCGGAGGTCTCCCCGGGGCTGCCGAGGGGGCCCGCGGGGCGCCCGGCCGGGACCGCGCGGCGTAAGCTACTGGTGAGTAGTGACCGTCGGGCTACTGGCGGGTATGCTGCCAGGAAGTTCCGGACCGGCACGGGAACGCGCTGCCGGGGAGCGGGCGCGAGCCGTGTTCGCGCCCGTTTGCACAGCCGCAGCCGCCGGACGAGACCAGTACAGGAGACAGGCCGTGAGCTTGAGGATCGTTGTCTGTGTGAAGTACGTGCCGGATGCGACGGGTGACCGTCGTTTCTCGGACGATCACACCACCGACCGGGAGGGCGTGGACGGCCTTCTGTCGGAGCTGGACGAGTACGGCGTGGAGCAGGCGCTGCGGATCGCGGAGGCCCATGAGGGTTCCGAGGTGACGGTGCTGACGGTGGGGCCGGACGACGCGAAGGACGCGTTGCGCAAGGCGCTGTCGATGGGTGCGGACAAGGCCGTGCACGTGAACGACGACGGCATCCACGGGTCGGATGCGGTCGGGACGTCGGCGGTGCTGGCGAAGGCGCTGGAGAGGACCGGGTTCGACCTGGTGGTCGGTGGTATGGCGTCGACGGACGGTTCGATGGGCGTGCTGCCGGCGCTGCTGGCGGAGCGGCTGGGGGTGGCGCAGGTGACGCTGCTGTCGGAGGTGTCGGTCGAGGGCGGTGTGGTGAAGGGCCGTCGTGACGGTGACGCGGCGACGGAGCTGGTGGAGGCGGCGCTGCCGGCGGTGGTGTCGGTGACGGACCAGTCGGGTGAGGCGCGGTACCCGTCGTTCAAGGGGATCATGGCGGCGAAGAAGAAGCCGGTGCAGTCGTTGGACCTGGACGATCTGGGTATCGAGGCCGGCGGGGTGGGCCTGGCGGGTGCGTGGACGGCGGTGGAGTCGGTGGCGGCGCGTCCGGCGCGTACCGCGGGCACGGTCGTCAAGGACGAGGGCGAGGGCGGCAGGGCGCTCGCCGGCTTCCTCGCCGACCAGAAGTTCATCTAGTCCCCCCCGTTCGCGCATCCAACGATCGATCAGGAGCAATGAATCATGGCTGAGATCCTGGTTCTCGTGGACCACGCCGACGGCGCGGTCCGCAAGCCGGCCCTGGAGCTGCTGACCCTGGCCCGCCGCATCGGCGAGCCCTCCGCCGTCGTCCTCGGCGCCGGTGACAAGGCGGCCGAGCTGGCCGCCAAGGCCGCCGAGTACGGCGCCGTGAAGGTGTACGTCGCCGACGGCGCCGAGTTCGCCGACCTGCTGGTCGTCCCGAAGGTGGACGCCCTGGCGCAGATCGCCGGGGCGGTGCGGCCGGCCGCGGTGCTGGTCACCTCCTCCGGCGAGGGCAAGGAGGTCGCCGCCCGGGTCGCCCTGCGGATCGGGTCCGGCATCATCACCGACGCCATCGACCTGGAGGCCGGTGACGGCGGTCCGGTCGCCACCCAGTCGGTGTTCGCCGCCTCCTTCCAGGTGAAGTCCACGGTGTCGCACGGCGCGGCGGTCATCACCGTCAAGCCGAACGCCGTCGCCCCGGAGGCCGCCCCGGCGGCCGGTGCGGTGGAGAGCGTGACCGTGGCGTTCACCGGCAACGCGGCCAGGGTCGTCTCGCGCACCCCGCGGGTCTCCACCGGGCGTCCGGAGCTGACCGAGGCCGCGATCGTGGTCTCCGGCGGCCGCGGTGTCGGTGCCGCCGAGGGCTTCGGTGTCGTCGAGGAGCTGGCCGACGCCCTGGGCGCGGCCGTCGGCGCCTCGCGCGCCGCCGTCGACGCCGGCTGGTACCCGCACAGCAGCCAGGTCGGCCAGACCGGCAAGCAGGTCTCCCCGCAGCTCTACATCGCGGCGGGTATCTCGGGTGCGATCCAGCACCGGGCCGGCATGCAGACCTCGAAGACCATCGTGGCCGTCAACAAGGACCCCGAGGCCCCGATCTTCGAGCTGGTCGACTACGGCGTCGTCGGCGACCTGTTCGCGGTGCTGCCGCAGCTCACCGCCGAGGTCAAGGCCCGCAAGGCCTGATCCGGCGCAACGCATCGGCGCGGGGGCGCGCCCGGGATTTCCCGGGCGCGCCCCCGTTGTCCTTCGCCCGGACGCCCGGCCGGTGGGCGGCGGCCCGTAGAGTCGGTCGGCGGCGCGGGTCGGGGACCGTCGCGCGCAGCGGACCATCGAGGACATCGTGGACAGGGGCGAGGGCGGACGCATGACACTCTTGACGGCACTCCAGGGCGGATCCGGCGACGCGGCCGACGCGCTGCGGATCTCCGACGGCCCCGGGCTCTCCCGCGAGCAGCTGCTCGGCGCGGCCACCGCCGTCGCCGACCGGGTGGCCGGCGCCCCCGCCCTCGCGGTGCTCGCCCGGCCCACCGCCGAGACCGTGGCCGCCGTCGTCGGCGGGCTGCTCGCCGGGGTGCCGGTGGTGCCGCTGCCGCCCGACTCGGGGCCCAAGGAGCGGGCGCACATCCTGCGCGACTCCGGCGCCGCCCTGCTCGCCCACGCCGCCGCCGACACCCCGCCGGACGACGCGGGGATCGCCGGCCTCCCGGTGGACCTGCGCGAGCGGTCCGCCACCACGTACGCCGAGCCGGACCCGGCGGCCACCGCCTTCGTGCTCTACACCTCCGGCACCACCGGCGCGCCCAAGGGGGCGATGATCGGCCGCGCCGCCGTCGCCGCCGACCTCGACGCGCTCGCCGACGCCTGGCAGTGGACCGCCGAGGACACCCTGGTGCACGGCCTGCCGCTGTTCCACGTGCACGGGCTGGTGCTCGGCGTGCTCGGCGCGCTGCGCACCGGCAGCCGGCTGGTGCACACCGGGCGCCCGACCCCCGCCGGGTACGCGGCGGCGGGCGGCAGCCTCTACTTCGGCGTGCCGACCGTCTGGTCCCGCCTGGCGGGCGACCCGGAGGCGGCCGCCCGGCTCGCCTCCGCCCGGCTGCTGGTCTCCGGCAGCGCCCCGCTGCCGGTCCCGGTGTTCGAACGGCTCGCCGCGCTGACCGGCCACGCTCCGATCGAGCGCTACGGCATGACGGAGTCGCTGATCACCGTCTCCACCCGGGCCGACGGCGAGCGCCGCCCGGGCAGCGTCGGCCTGCCGGTGGCCGGAGTGCGCACCCGGCTGGTCGGCGAGGACGGCGGGCCCGTCCCGCACGACGGCGAGAGCGTCGGCGAGCTCCAGGTGGCCGGTCCCACCCTGTTCCGCGGCTACCTCAACCGGCCGGACGCCGACGCCGAGGCCTGGACCGCCGACGGCTGGTTCCGCACCGGGGACGTCGCGGTGATCGGGCCGGACGGCTTCCACCGGATCGTCGGGCGCGCCTCCGTGGACCTGATCAAGAGCGGCGGGTACCGGATCGGCGCCGGCGAGGTGGAGGCGGCGCTGCGCGACCACCCGGCGGTGGCCGACGCCGCGGTGGTCGGCGTGCCGGATGAGGACCTCGGGCAGGCGATCGTGGCGTACGTCGTTGCGGACGGTTCCGTGACGGGTGACCAGCTGACGGCCTTTGTGGCGGAGCGGCTCTCGGTGCACAAGCGGCCCCGCCGGGTGGTGCTGGTGCCCGAACTGCCCAGGAACGCCATGGGCAAGGTGCTGAAGAAGCAACTGCTGGCGCAGTCGGCAGCCGAGTGACGGGCGGTCATCCGGCGCCGGGTCGGATGACGGCCGCTCACCTTCCGTGAGCCTTCCTTTGGCGCACTCCACTGCGCGCCGTGAGCGGACGCATGCCTAACGTGACAATCGGCGCGGCCGGGGCCGACGAGGTCCCGCGCACCGCGTCCAGCGTTCAGCTCCCAGCGTTCGGCGCGATCGTCGCGCCAGGCGCGATCAGCGAAGGAAGACAGCAGCATGACGACCGTCAACACCGGCGCACCGGATGCCGCCGACGACGCGACCGGGCAGCACACCGCCGCCTCCTCCCCCCGGCCGGCGGCGGGTGCCCGCCCCTCCCGTGCGGCGCGGATCCGCCGGGGGATAGGCATGGCGGCCGTGATCGCGGCCGGCGCCGGCGTGATCGGCCTCGGCACCGGCGTGGGGACCGCGGCGGCCGAGCCGGCGCCGGCCCACGCCGGGTGGGACGGCTCGCGGTACTGGTTCAAGGACAGCCAGGGCCGCTGGCGCTGGACGGCGCACTACGACGTCTACCTGGCGCGCAGCGGTGGATCGGCCCCGGCGGCGGGCACCGCCTCGGGGACGTCCACGGCGAAGGCCGCCGGCTCCTCCGGGGGGATCACCCAGGGGTGGGACGGGTCGCGGTACTGGTTCCGCAACAGTCAGGGCCAGTGGCGCTGGACCTCGCACTACGACGTCTACCTGGACCGTACCGGCGGGTCGGCCACGGGCTCGGCGTCCGCCTCCTCGTCGTCGGACCCGGCCTCCTCGTCCGACACGGCCTCCCCGGCCGCGGCTGCGGCGGCGGACGGTGACGTCGAGGCGGCGGTGCAGTACGCGCTCGCGCAGCTGGGCAAGCCGTTCCGGACGGCCGGCAACGGGCCGGACGGCTACGACTGCTCGGGTCTCGTCCAGCAGTCCTTCCGGCGCGGCGGCATCTCCCTGCCGCGGGTCGCCAACGACCAGTACGCGGCCACCACGCCGGTGACGGCCGGGCAGTTGCGCCGCGGCGACCTGCTGTTCTGGTCGGACGACCGCAGCGCGCGGGGCATCCACCACGTGGCGATCTACCTGGGCGACAACCAGTACGTGGAGGCCGCCCGGCCCGGTACCTCGATCCGGGTCTCGCGGATCAGCAGCGGCTACTACCCGACCCACATGGGCCGGCCCTGAGGCCTGTCCGCGCCGCCCCGCCGGTGCCTGGCCACGGCGGCCCGCGCACCGGCGGAGCGGGGGCCCTGCGCTCGATGGGGCGCGGGGGGTGCGGCGGGGGCGCGCGCGAAAGGGCCGGACTCCGGTGCCCAGGGGTGTGCGCTCCGGCGCGGCTGGGGTCGTACGGGAATCGTCGCAGGCACTCTGACCTGGTCACATGCCCCTGACAAACGGAACGGGGAACCGCCATGAGCGGCGTGGACGTAGAGGTATGGGGACCGGCGCGGCGCGGGTACCACCTCGGGTGGCGCTGGTTCGACTGACGGGGGCGCCGCCCGGTGCGATCGGCGCCGGGGGAGGTCGAGAACAGGGGGCGTGAGTGATCGTCTGGGTCAATGGGACGTTCGGGGCGGGCAAGACGAGCGCCTGCCGCGCGTTGGTGGAACTGCTGCCCGGCAGCATGCTGTTCGATCCCGAGCTGGTGGGCTTCGGACTGCGCACGATGCTGCCGGCCGACCGGATGGCGGCGGTGTCGGACTTCCAGGACCTGCCGGCCTGGCGCCGGCTCGTCCCCGAGACGGCGGCGGCGCTGCTCGGCGAGGTGCCAGGGCCGCTGGTGGTCCCGATGACGCTGCTGCGGGAGGACTACCGGGACGAGATCTTCGGGTCGCTGGCCTCGAACGGCATCGCCGTGCACCACCTCGTCCTGGACCCTGAAGAAACGATCCTGCGCCAGCGGATAGCCCAGCGCGAGGAGGTCCCGGACGACCCGGAGCGCAGCGAGCGGATCCGCCAGTGGTGCCTGGAGCACCTGCCGCGCTACCGCGCCGCCCGCCGCTGGCTGCGCCGCGACGCCCGGCTCGTCGACACCTCCGGCCTCACCCCGCGCGAGACCGCGGCCCGGCTCGCGCAGCTGGTGGACGACGGCTCGGCCCGCTGTCCGATCGTGCAGTCGCCCGACCCGACCGGGGACACCGTGGCCGCCGCCGTCCTGTTCTTCGACGAGCAGGACCGGGTGCTGCTCGTCGATCCGGTCTACAAGCCGGACTGGGAGTTCCCCGGCGGCGTCGTCGAGCGCGGCGAGGCGCCCACCGACGCCGCGCTCAGGGAGACCGCCGAGGAACTCGGCCTGCGCCTCGACCCCGCCGCGCTGCGGCTGCTCGCCGTCGACTGGGAGCCGCGCACCGGACCGCACTGCGGCGGGCTGCGCCTGGTCTACGACGGCGGGCTGCTGGACGCCACCGCCCGGCAGGGGCTGCTGCTTCAGCAGGAGGAGCTGCGCGGCTGGCGGTTCGTCGGCCTGGAGGAGGCCGCCGGGCTGCTGCCCCCGGGCCGGTACCGGCGGCTGGCCGCCGCGCTGGACGCCCGCCGCAGCGGGGAGCTGCGCTACCTGGAGGCCGGGCGCCGGGCCGGGGTGGGGCTGGCGTCGGCCGCCGACGCGGCGTGAGCGCGGGCCGCGCGCCGCGTACGGGCCGCGCGCGCCCCGCGGCCGGCCCGGCCCCGGGCGACGGCGCCCGCCGCGGGGCGGCAGGATGACGGCATGCCGTTCACACTGAGTCACCCCGCCGCCGTACTGCCCCTGCTGCGCGCGGCGGGGGAGCGCGGTCCGCTGGTCGCGTCGGCGCTGGTCGCCGGGTCGCTGGCGCCCGACCTGCCGTTCTTCGCCGAGTCGCTGCTGCCCGGGGTGTACCGGCACGGCGGCACGACGCACCGCTGGTGGGCGGTGCCGACGGTGGACGTGGTGCTCGCGGCCGGGCTGGTGGCGGGCTGGCACGGGCTGGTGCGCGGGCCGCTGGTCGCGCTGCTCCCGGGCCGGTGGGCGGGCGCGGCCGAGGCGCTGACGGCCCGCCGGGCCGGGCGGGGGCGGCCGTCGGGTGCCGACCTCGGGTGGTTCGCGCTCTCGGCGGCCGTCGGTGCGGCGAGCCACGTCGGCTGGGACGGCTTCACCCACGCCGGACGGTTCGGGTCCCGGCTGCTGCCGGCGCTGGAGCGGCCGGTGGCGGGCGGCCCGCCGCTGTACGAGGTGCTGCAGTACGGCACCTCGGCGCCCGGGCTGGCCGCGGTGGCGGGGTACGCGGTGCGGGCGGCCCGGGCGGTGGAGCCGGTCCGCCCGGGCGTCGAGCTGTCGGACCGGGCCCGGCGGGCGGGTGCGGCGGTGCTGGGGGCGGCCACCGCGGCGGGGGTGGTGCACCGGCTCGTGCCGCTGCGGCGCGGACCGCTCGCGGAGCTGTGCTTCGGGGCGGGGGCCGGCCTCGCGGCCGGTGCGGTCGGCTGGGCGCTGGGCCGGGCGGCCGTGGCGGGGGTGCGGGGGCGCGCGGGGAGTGGTTCGCCGCGGCCCACGGGCTCGTGGGCGCCGGTTCGCGCGGGCGCGTGGGGGCACGGAGGCGGCGTGTGACGGCAGGGGCCGCGCCGTCACGGGTGGACGGCGCGGCCCGGGAGCCCGAGGTGCGGGCGGGTGGTGGCACGGCTCCCCGTGCCGGACCGTGTGCCGGACCGTCAGACGGTGCGCAGCTCGGCGTAGCGGCGCAGGAAGAGCGCCTCGGTGAGGGCCATCCGCTCCAGCTCCAGCGGGTCGACGCTCTCGTTGACGGCGTGGATCTGGGTGGTCGGTTCCTCGACGCCGATCAGGATGATCTCGGCCTGCGGGTAGAGGGTGCGCAGCGTGTTGCAGAGCGGGATCGAGCCGCCCTCGCCGGAGGCCACCATCGCGGTGCCGAAGGCCTCGGCCATCGCCGCGCCCATCGCCTCGTAGGCCGGGCCGGAGGTGTCGGCGCGGAACGCGGCGCCGTTGCCCTGCCGCTCCACGGTGACCCGGGCGCCGAACGGCACCCGGCCCTCCAGGTGGGCGACCAGCGCCTCCTGGGCGGCCGCGGTGTCCATGCCCGGCGGCACCCGCAGGCTGACCGAGGCCTTGGCGGAGGCCTGCACGGAGGAGGTGGCGCCGATCACCGGCGGGGCGTCGATGCCCAGCACGGTGACCGAGGGGCGGGCCCAGAGCCGGTCGGCGACGGTGCCGGTGCCGGTGAGCGCGACGCCGTCCAGCACCTTGGCGTCGGCGCGGAACTGCTCGTCGGGGTACTGCACGCCGCTCCAGCTCTGGCCGGCGGCCAGGCCGGCCACGGCGACGTCGCCGTTCTCGTCGTGCAGCGAGGCGAGGACCTTGACCAGGGCCTGCAGGGCGTCCGGGGCGGCGCCGCCGAAGGCGCCCGAGTGCAGGTTGCCCGCCAGCGTGCGGACCGAGACGTCGACCACGGTCATGCCGCGCAGCGAGGCGGTGACGGTGGGCAGGCCGGGGGCGAAGTTGCCGGTGTCGCCGATCACGATGGCGTCGGCGGCGAGCAGTTCGGGGTGGGCCTCGGCGTAGCGCTCCAGGCCGCCGGTGCCCTGCTCCTCCGAGCCCTCGACGATGACCTTCAGCCCGACCGGGTAGCCGCCGTCCACCTGGCGCAGCGCCCGAAGGGCCGTCAGGTGCATGAGGATGTTGCCCTTGCAGTCGGCGGCGCCGCGTCCGTACCAGCGGCCGTCGCGCTCGGTGAGCTCGAAGGCGGGGCTGAGCCAGGCGTTCTCGTCGAGCGGCGGCTGGACGTCGTAGTGCGAGTAGAGCAGCACGGTCGGGGCGCCGGCCGGGCCGGGGAGTTCGCCGTAGACGGACTGGGTGCCGTCGGGGGTGTCCAGCAGCCGGATGTTCGTCAGGCCCTCGGCGGCGAAGGCGTCGGCGACCCAGCGGGCGGCCTTCTCGCACTCCTCGACCGGGAACTGGCGCGGGTCGGCGACCGAGGGGAAGGCGACCAGGTCGGCGAGGTCGGTGCGGGCGCGGTCCATGAGGGACCGGACGGCGTCGGCCAGGGGCTGCTGCGGCATCGGGTGCTCCGGGGAGGGCTGGTCCGTCCGAGGGGGTGGTGCGGGCGAACGGCGCTGACGGTGGGTAGTGCCGATCATAGGCGGAGCCGGTCGGGGGCCGTCGGGGAGCGTCGGCGGGCGCCTGGCCGGACCCGGCCGACCGGGAATTCGGTCGCGCGTTCGGGGCGGTGCGGCCGACGGCGGCGGGGGTGGCCGCATAGGATTGCTGCCCGTGACTGACTCCGGAAGCCCCGATTCTCGTAGCCCGCTCGACGCCGAGGCCGACGGGCCGGACCGGCCGGACCCGCTGGACGGCGTCTGGGACGTCGTCGTGGTCGGCGCCGGCCCGGCCGGCGCCTCTGCCGCGCACGCCGCGGCCGTGCAGGGCCGGCGCGTGCTGCTGCTCGACAAGGCCGAGCACCCCCGGTACAAGACCTGCGGGGGCGGCATCATCGGCCCCTCCCGGGACAGTCTGCCGCCGGACTTCAGCCTGCCGCTCCAGGACCGGGTGCACGCCGTCACCTTCGCGTACCGCGGCCGGTTCACCCGGACCAGGCGCTCCCGGCGGATGCTGTTCGGCCTGGTCAACCGGGACGAGTTCGACCTGCGCCTGGTCCAGGCGGCCAAGCAGGCCGGGGCGGTGCTGGTCACCGGAGTGACCGTCACCGGGGTCGAGCAGCGCGGCGGCGAGCACCGGACGGCGCTGGTCACCGCCTCCGACGGGCGCGGATTCGAGGCGCGCGCGGTGGTCGGCGCGGACGGCAGCGCGAGCCGGATCGGCCGGCACGTCGGCGTCTCCTTCGACCAGATCGACCTCGGCCTGGAGGCGGAGATCCCCGTCCCGGCGGACGTCGCCGCCGACTGGGCGGGCCGGATCCACCTCGACTGGGGCCCGCTGCCCGGCAGTTACGGCTGGGTGTTCCCGAAGACCGAGTCCAGCAGCCTGACCGTCGGGGTGATCTCGGCGCGCGGCGACGGCGAGCGGACCAAGCAGTACCTGGCCGACTACATCCGGCGGCTGGGCCTGTCGGGCTTCCCGCCGAGCGTGGAGTCCGGGCACCTGACGCGCTGCCGGGCCGAGGACTCGCCGCTGTCGCGCGGCCGGGTCCTGGTGGCCGGCGACGCGGCCGGCCTGCTGGAGCCGTGGACCCGCGAGGGCATCTCGTACGCGCTGCGCTCGGGCCGGCTGGCCGGGGAGTGGGCGGTCAAGGTGGCCGAGGCGGGCACGGCGGCCGAGGTCCGGCGCGAGGCGCTGAACTACGCGTTCGCGATCAAGGCGGGCCTGGGGGTGGAGATGCGGGCCGGCAAGCAGATGCTGAACGCCTTCGAGCGCCGGCCGTACCTGTTCCACGCGGCGGTCTGCCTGGTCGACCCGGCGTGGCGGGCGTTCGCCCGGACCACCCAGGGGCACACCACCTTCGCCCAGGTGCTGCGGCAGTACCGCTCGGCCCGCCGCCTCGCCGCGCTCGCCTCGCGCTGAACCGGCGGGGGGACGACGTGACGCCGGGTCGGGCGGGTGGTACCCGCCCGACCCGGCGTGCGCGGATCGCCGGGGCTACTTGAGGCCGCCGTCGAGGGCGTTGATCAGGGTGCCGCCCGGGGTGTCACCGGTCATGTCCCAGATCATCGCGCCGAGCAGGCCCTTCGATTTCAGCCAGGCCGTCTTCTTGCCGATCGACCAGGCGTCGTCGAAGGTCCACCACTGTCCGCCCGCTCCGGTGTAGCCGTAGGTCGCCACCGACTGTTCGTCGTGGTAGACGGAGAGGCTGGGGAAGGTGGTGATCAGGTTGTTGTACCCGCGGGTGCCGGCCTCCTCGGCGAACTGGCCGGGGGCGGCGCCGGTCGCGCTCTGCCACTCGCCCTTGACGCCGCCGTCCGCGACGCCCTGCCAGCCGCGGCCGTAGAAGGCCAGGCCGATGGTGAGCTTGCGCGGGTTGACCCCGGCGTCCAGGTAGGGCTTGACGGCCCCCTCGACGCTGAAGTGCGTGGTGTACGGGTCCTGGGCGTCCTGGTAGAGGTTGCCCTGGTGGCCGGTGCGGTTCGGCTCCCACGAGTTGTCGCTGCCGGCGCCGTGGAAGTCGTAGCCCTGGATGTTGGCGATGTCCAGGTAGTTGAAGATCTTCGAGAGGTCCCAGCCCTGGTTGACCTTGACCGGGTCGGCCGGGGTGAAGGCGGTCAGCAGCTTGTGCGAGCCGCCGAGCGCGTCGAGCTGCTTGCGGAACTCGGCGAGCAGCGCGGTGAGGTTGTCCTTGTCGTTGGCGCTGTAGTGGTTGCCGGCGTGGCCGTCGGGCGAGCCGGGCCACTCCCAGTCGATGTCGATGCCGTCGAAGATCCCGGCCGCGACGCCGTCGCCGCCCGCGCCGTTGTAGACCGGCAGGTTGCCCTTGATCCAGACGTCGATGCAGGACTTGACGAACTTCTGCCGGGACGCGTCGGTGGCCGCCGCGTCGGAGAAGTACTTGGAGTAGGTCCAGCCGCCGATGGAGGCGACGATCTTCAGGTTCGGGTACTTGGCCTTGAGCTTCTTCAGCTGGTTGAAGTTGCCGCGCAGCTTGCCCCAGCCGTCGTCGGCCACGCCGTCGATCGACTGGGCGGCGCTCATCGGGCGGGCGTAGTCGGCGTCGGCGTCACCCGCGCCGGTGCCCTGGTCGGGGTCCTGCGGGTTGGACGTGGTGCCCCTGGTGACGCCGGCCATGCAGGTGAGGTTGACCGGGTCGATGTTCTCGAACGCGTAGTTGATGACGTCGAGCTTGGCGGCGCTGCCCGAGGTGTCGAGGTTCTTCACGAAGTACTGGCGTCCGTAGATGCCCCACTGGGTGAAGTAGCCGACCCGGGCGTACTTGCCGGCGCCGACCAGGTCGGAGGTGGTGACCTTGAGCGCGGTGGAGGCGGGGGAGGCGTTGTCGGCGCCGTCCCGGGCCTTGACGGTGAAGGTGTAGGAGGTGGACGGGGAGAGGCTGCCGACGGTGGCGGTCAGGGTGGAGCCGGTCACCGTGCGGACCAGGGTGCCGTCCTGGTAGACGTCGTACGCCGCGACCTTCAGGTTGTCGGTGGCGGCGTTCCAGGCGAGCGTCACGTCGCTCGAACCCACCGCCGTGGTGCGGAGGTTGGTGGGCGCGGTGGGCGGCGTCGGGTCGGTGGCCGGGTCGAAGGTGGAGGCGGTGACCGGCGCGCTCGCCGGGCCGAGGTTGCCGCGGGTGTCCTTGGCGCGGACGGCCAGGGTGTAGCTGGTCGCCGGGGTGAGGCCGGTGACCAGCGCGTCGGTGGTGGTGCTGGAGCCGACCACGGTGCTGCCGTTCAGCACGTCGTAGGAGGCGACCGGGAAGTCGCCGCCGGTCGCGGCGGGCCACTTCAGCGCGAGGCTGTGGGCCGTCGAGTCGGTCACCGTCGGGGTGCCCGGGGCGGACGGCAGGACGTCCGAACTGCCGTCGCACTTGTCGCCGTTGATCCGGCAGCCGGTCGGCGCGCCGATCGGGCCGTTGGCGACGAACCAGAAGCTGTAGGGCTCGGTGGTGCTGTGGGCCGGGACGTTGGCGTTGTAGAACGCGGCGACGGCGGTGACGTGGCGGCCGTTGACCGTCGCGGTGCCGTTGTAGCTGTTCTGGATGGTCACGCCGGCCGGGAGGTCGAACTCCAGGGTCCAGCCGTTGACGGCGGCGGCGTTGTCGTTCTTGACGACGTAGGTGCCCTTCCACCAGGAACCGCTGTTCTCACTGGTGAAGGCGGCGGTGAGCTTGCCGGCCGCGTTGGCCGGGGTGGCCCCTGCGGTGATCGCGGCCACCGGGAGGAGCAGGACGGAGAGCAGCGCGAGCAGCCTGTGGCGTCCTCGGCGCATGCGGGATCGAACGGACATGGTTCTCCCTGCGACTGTGGGGGTTGGACAGGGTGACGCCGAACCGTACGGGGGTGGTGCAGGGGTGTGCGGGGTGATGCGGGGGTGATGCCGGGGTGGTGACATGCCCACCGCCGTGGGGAGACGGGGGCATGGGCACTGTAGGAGGTACAGACCAATGCGTCAACAGGTCTGTACCACTGAAGAGTTGGCCGGATCCGCCGGACCGGGCCGCTCAGCTGCGCCGCGGGCTGCCGGAGAGCTCGTCGCCGAGCGCGCTGCGGCTGTACAGCACCGAGCGGCCGTGCCGCGCCCGGGTCACCAGGCCGGTCGCGTGCAGCACCGCCAGGTGCTGGCTGACCGCGCCCGGCGTGACGCCCAGCCGGTAGGCGAGGTCGGTGGTGGAGGCCGGTTCGGCCAGCAGCGCGAGCAGCCGGGCCTTCGGCGCGCCGAGCAGCTGCTCCAGCGCGCGCGGGGTCGCCGGCGGCCGCGGGCCGGCCATCCCCGCCTGCCCGCGGGCCGGGTAACTGATCTGCGGCGGACGGTCGTTGCTGATCATCGTGATCGCGCCGCGGGCGAAGAAAGTCGGCACCAGGACCAGCCCCCGGCCGTCCACCGTGATCTCGCCGTCCCAGTCCTTCCAGCGACGGTCGATCGACAGGACGCCGTCCGTCCAGCGCAACCGGTGGTCGAGGTCGGCGAACAGCGCCGCCGCGCCCTGCCGGGTGAGCACCCGCGACCGGTAGACCAGGTCGGCCTCCAGCACCGCCCGCGCCTGCGGCCACCACGCGGGCGCCAGGCAGCGCTCCCAGTACTCCTCCAGCGCGTCGGCGATCCGCGCCAGCAACCGGGCCGGATCGGCCAGCCCGGCCGCCAGCACCGCGGGCAGCGGCTGGTGGTGCGGCAGGAAGGTCTGCTCCAGCTCCGGGCGCAGCTGCTCCGGCGGCAGCGCCCGGACCGTGCCCAGCTCGGTGCGGAAGTCCGGCCACGGGGTCGCCGGACGGGGCGTCAGGAAGTCCGGGACCCAGCGGTTGTCGGCGACCAGGGAGAGCAGCAGCGAGGAGTCCAGCCGCTCGAAGGCGGGCCGCAGCCGCTCGAACGCGGCGGACTGCAGGGCGTAGAAGCCCGGGTGGGTCCACATCCGCAGGCTGAGCGCGGCCTCCTGGATCGGCGAACAGGCGAACCAGGTGGTGGCGAGATCGGCCAGGCCGAGCTTGAACCGGTGCACGCCGTCCCCCTGGATGTTTGAGGGCCAGCCTAAATCAGTACGGCCCGGCGGCGGTGCCGGGGTGGGATCGTGGGCATGACCACCCCACCGGCGGCGACCGCCGCACCGAGTTCCGTGCTGCCCGCGTCCAGGGCCTCCCGCCTGCTGCACCCCGACCCGACGGTGCGCCGGCTCGCCCGGATCACCCTGCTCAACACCCTCGGCAGCGGCCTCTCGCTCTCCGTCGGCGTGCTGTTCTTCACCCGCTACCTCGGCCTGAGCGCGGCGCAGCTCGGCCTCGCGCTCACCGCCGCCGGGCTCTGCGGGGTCCTCGCGAGCGTCCCCGCCGGGCGGGCCGCCGACCGCTGGGGGAGCCGGCCGGTCCTGGTGGCGCTGGTCGCGCTCACCGGCCTCGGCACCGCCGGCTACACCGCGGTCGGCGGCTACCCGGCGTTCGTGGCGCTCGCCTGCCTGGTCGCCGCCGCCGACCGGGGCGCGGCCGCCGTGCGCAACGCCCTCTACGCCGAGGTGCTGCCCGCCGACAAGCGGGTGGCCGGGCGGGCCTACCTGCGGGTGGTGACCAACGTCGGGCTCTGCCTGGGCACCGGCGTCGGCGCGATCGCGCTCCAGGTGGACTCGCGCCCCGGCTACCTGGCGGCGATCCTGGCCGACGCGGCCTCGTACCTGGTGGCCGCGGTGCTGTTCCACCGGCTGCCGGTGCCGGGACGCGCGGGCGGGGCGGACGAGGCAGGTGGGGCAGGTGGGGCGGGCGGCGACCGGGGTGCGGCGCGGTCGGGCCGCGAGCGCAACCCGGCGCTGCGCGACGGGCCGTTCCTGCTGGTGACCGCGCTCAGCTCGGTGCTCGGCCTGCAGTTCGCGATGCTGGAGGTCGGTGTGCCGCTGTGGATCGTCCAGCAGACCGACGCCCCCCGGATCACCGTGGCCGCCACCCTGGTCGTCAACACCGTGCTGGTCATCGCGTTCCAGGTCCGCGCCACCCGGGGCACCGAGCACCCGGCGGCCGCCGCCCGGGCCTGCGGCCGGGCCGGGCTGCTCCTGGCCGCCTCCTGCCTGGTGATCGCCCTCGCCCACGGCGCGCCCGCCGCGCTCGCGGCGGTGGTGGTGCTGGCCGGCGTCGCGCTCCAGGCGGTCGGCGAGGTGCTGGGCCAGGCCGGCGCCTGGGCGCTCAGCTACGACCTGGCCGGCGAGCGGGCCCACGGCGCCTACCAGGGCGTCTTCAACGCGGGCACCGCCGCCGCCCTGATGATCGGCCCGGCCGTGGTCTCGACCGCCGTGGTCGGCCACGGCCTGATCGGCTGGGCCGCCCTCGGCGCGCTGCTCGCCGGCGCGGGCCTCGCGATGGGCCCCGCCGTCCGGTGGGCCGGGCGGCGCGGCGAGGCGGTGCCGAGCTGAGGGACCTACTCCGGGACCACCGCGAAGGCCTCGATCTCCATCAGCACCTCCGGCAGGAACAGCGCCGCGACCTGCACCGCCGAGGAGGCCGGCAGCGGCAGGTCCCCGAGCGCCTCGTCCCGGGCCTCCCGGACGGCGGGCATGTCCGCCATGTCGGTGACGAAGTACGTCAGCTTGACGACGTGCGAGAAGTCCGCCCCCGCGGCCGCCAGACAGCGCCGCAGGTTCTCGAACACCTGCCGTGCCTGCGCCTTCGGGTCCCCCACCCCCACCAGCCGCCGCTCCTCGTCGAACGCCACCTGCCCCGACACCGCCACCAGCCGCCCGCTCGCCGTGACGACCTGGGTGTACCCCGTCCCCGGAGCGACCCCGGGCGGCTCGGCGATGTGGGTCAGGGGGGCGGCGTTGCGCTGCGATTCCATGGTCATACGACCATCGTGGCCGACGGCTGATTGCCGCACCAGGTGTTTACAGTCGGTAGGCTGGTCCTGCACCTGCGGTGACGAGAGCGTCGAGCCGGGAGGAGAGTGTTTTCATGAGCACGGCCCCCCACGTCCCCGGCGACTACAGCACGGTGAGCGATCCCGAGCGGGCGCTGAAGTACGCGATCCAGCACGTCGCGGGCCGCCGCGCCGAGATCGTCGAAGGGACCGTCAGGCTGCTGTCGCCGTCGTGGGCGCACGAGAGCGCCGCCGAGGTCGTCCGCCGGCAGTTGACGCCGCGGTTGGAGGAGCTGGCGCTGGTGTCCTGCTCCGGCGATCTCGACCTGCCCGGGTCGGAGAACTGGTACGTTCCCGACCTCGCCGTCGTGCCGGCGGACCTGGCGGCGAAGACGGAGGGCGCGCTGCTCCCGGACCGGACGCTGCTGGTGGTGGAGGTCAGCTCGCCGTCGAACGCGGAGACCGACCGGACGGTCAAGCGCCGCCGCTACGGCCAGTACGGGGCGCCGCTCTACCTCCTGGTCGACCGCCAGGCCCGCACCTGCACGCTGTTCAGCGGGCCCACCCGGCTCGGCTACGCCGTCGAGGACGGGCCGCACCCGTTCGGGACGCCGGTCGGGCTGCCGGAGCCGTTCGGCCTCGACCTCGACACGTCCCGGCTCTGATCCGCCCCGGCCTTCCGAGGGGGCTGGTCCGGGGGAGGGTGGGCATGTCAGAGTCGTCCGGGCGCGCGCGGCTCACGGGCGGCGGGCGACCGTTGCGACCCACCCTCAGCCGGAAAGCAGGACCGCACCGATGACCAGCGAAGCGCCCCTCGTCCGTGTCGCCACCGAGGACGCCGTCACCACCCTGACGCTCGACTCGCCGCACAACCGCAACGCGCTGTCCACCCGGCTGATGGCCGAGCTGACGGCCGGGCTCGCCGGGGCGGCGGCCGATCCGGAGGTGCGCGCGGTGGTGCTGACGCACGCGGGCAAGGTGTTCTGCGCCGGGGCGGACCTCTCGGAGGCGACCGGCGCCGATCCGACGGTCGGGCCGCGCGGGCTGGTCGACCTCCAGCGGGCCGTCGTGGACTGCGCCAAGCCGGTGATCGCCGTGATCCACGGGCACGTCCGGGCCGGCGGGCTCGGGCTGGTCGGCGCGGCCGACCTGGCGCTCGCCGGGCCGGCCGCCACCTTCGCGTTCACCGAGGTCCGGCTCGGGCTCGCGCCGGCCGTCATCTCGCTGCCGCTGCGCCCCAAGCTGGACCCGCGCGCGGCCTCCCGCTACTACCTGACCGGCGAGGTCTTCGACGCCGCCGAGGCCGCCCGGATCGGCCTGGTCACGCAGGCCGTCGACGCGCCGGAGGCGGCCGAGGTCGCGCTCAAGGGCCTGCTGGACGCCGTGCGGCTGGGGTCGCCGCAGGGCCTCGCGCAGTCCAAGCGGCTCGCCAACGCCGAGGTGGTGCGCTCCTTCGAGCAGGACGCCGACGAACTGGTGGAGCTGTCGGCGCGGCTGTTCGGCTCGGAGGAGGCGCAGGAGGGCATGCGCGCGTTCCTGGAGAAGCGTCCGGCGCGCTGGGTGCGCTGACGCGCCCCTACACGCGGGTCAGCCGATGGCCGCGCCCTCGCGCCACAGGTCGAGCAGCGTGTCGTCCCCGGCGGCGGCCACCCGTCCGGTGCCGCCCGGCAGGCGGTTCCAGAGCAGCAGGTAGAGGTCGCGGGCCGGGCCGGTGAGCGTCAGGTCGGCCGGCCGCTCGGCGAGTTCGACGCTGATCGGCTCCGGGCCGATGGTCAGCAGCCATCGGCCCGGGCCGTCGCTCGCGCTGATCTGCATCGTCCGCGGGCGCTCGCTGCGGGCCTTGGAGCGGCCGAGGGTCAGGAAGCCGGCCAGCAACTCGTCGATGCCGTCGTGGGCGAACTCCGCGTCGACGTGCGGCCCCTCGACGCCGGCGGCCGCGTCGGCGTCGATCCGGTGCACGGCCGTCTCGTGCGCCTGGCGGCGGGCCCAGAACGCGAGCGGGCTCGGCGTCGGGAGGAAGGTCCAGCAGTCCAGGTCGGCCGGGGCGGCGGTGAGCGTGTCGACCAGCGTGGCGTGGCCGGTGCGGAACCACGCGACCAGGTCGGCGTCGTCCGGCTCCGGCCCCCAGGCGACCTGCTGGCGCTCGGCGTCCATCGGGGCGCTCAGCCGGTCGCGGACGGTGACCGTCGCCCAGCGGTGCACCTGGCCGAGGTGCAGCACGAGGTCGCGCAGCTGCCACTTCGGGCAGGTCGGGACGGGGGCGGTGAGGTCGGTGCGGGCGGCGGCGTCCGCGAGCAGGGTGCCCTCGCGGCGCAGTGCGTCGAGGTGCGTGGTGATCTCCATGACGGTGAGTCTGGCAGCAGTGGCGGATTCCGGACACCGTTTTCCGAACAAAGGTTCGAGACGGCCGGGGCGTGTGACCTTGGCCGCCCTCCCGTCGGACGGGCCCTACGGGCCGGTAACGTGAGCGCATGCCGATCACGCGTTCCCTGTTCAGCGCCGCCCGGGCCGGTGGCCGGCGAGCCGCGGGCCAGCTCGTCCACCGGGGCTGGCAGTGGGTGCAGCGGGCCGGCGCGGTGTCCAGCGAGAACCCCGGGCCGTACCGGTTCCGCGAGTTGGGCGCGGGGACGAAGCTGACCTTTCCGCTCGGCGCGGTCTTCAACGAGCAGTGGATCACCATCGGGCCGTTCTCGATCATCGGCGAGCGGGTGACCATCAGCGCGGGCTTCCTGCCCGGGCTCGACCTCGGCCCCGAGCCGATCGTACGGATCGGCGGCGGCTGCGTGATCGGCCGGGACAGCCACATCGTCGGCCACCAGTCGATCGTGCTCGGCGACGACGTGTGGACCGGCCCCGGCGTCTACATATCCGACCAGGCGCACGAGTACCGGGCCACCGATCTGCCGATCGGCAAGCAGTGGCCGCGCAACGAGCCGGTGGAGATCGGCTCCGGCAGTTGGATCGGCACCGGCGCGGTGATCCTGCCCGGCGCCCGGCTGGGCCGCAACGTGGTCGTCGCGGCCGGCTCGGTGGTGCGCGGCGAGGTGCCGGACCACACCGTGGTCGCGGGCGCCCCGGCCAAGGCGGTCCGCCGCTGGACGCCGGAGGAGGGTTGGCAGCCGCCGTTCCGCACCGAGCCGCCGCGGCCGCTGCCGGGCGACCTGACGGCCGCGCAACTGCGGGCGCTGGCCGGGTGGGACCTGCGGCCGCCGGGCGAGCCGGGGGCCTGAGCGGGCCTCGGGCGGGTCTGCGCGGTGCGTTGGGCGCGTTGGGCGGACCGCTCGGCGTCGCCCACCGGCTCATCGGGCCGGTGACGGCCGGGTCCGCTCCGCCGGGGAGGCGTTCGCGCAGCTCCGCTCCGGGGATTCCCGGCGCCCGGCCCACGGCCCGCACCGCATCCCACCCTCGCGGTGTCCGTGCAGGCCGGACCACTCCGGGCGGCGCGGTTCGCGAGCATCCGGAGCGGCTGCGGCTGCGGCGGTCCGAGGCCGTCAGGTCTGCGGTGTGCCGCGGAAGGTGACGACGGCGGTGAGGCCGCCGGGGCGCAGTTCGTGGGTGGCCGGGGTGGTGAGGAGGGCGGCGTCGTAGCGGGCGAGGGCGGTGTCGTCGAGGGCCGCGGTGCCGGAGAGGCAGACCAGCAGCACGGTGGCGTCGGGCGGGACGGTGACCGGGCGGGGTGTCCCGGCGAGGACGAGGTCGGCGGTGACGCGGCCGCGGCGGGTCATCACGTTGAAGTCGACGAGCGGGCCGCCGAGCGGCCGGCAGTCGGTGGCCGCGTCACCGGGGAAGGCGAAGGGGTGGAAAGGCGCGTCGACGACGTGCTCGACGCCGTCGACGGTCAGCGCCATGCCCGGGCCCTCGACCAGGGTGATCACCCGGTCGACGCCCGGGAAGGCGGAGAACGGGCCGGCGGAGGCGACGTCGGCGAGGCTGACCCGCCAGCCGAAGTCGTCCGGTCCGGAGCCGGCCGGGAACCCGGCGACCTCCCTGGTCACCCCGCCCCCGTTGCGCCACGCCGTGGCCGGCCGCTCGGCGGCGAGCAGGAACCGGACCGGAGCCGTGCTGTTCGTCATGGCGCGATCCTCGCACGACGGTTGACGGGGGCGGGGTGGCGGTTCAGCGGCGGCGGGCGATCAGCGGGAGGACGGCGGCGACGGTCGCGGCGGCGGAGACCGTGGTCAGCGCGATCGGCAGGCTGGTCGCGTCGGCGAGGAAACCGATCACCGGCGGGCCGATCAGCATGCCGGCGTAGCCGAGCGTCGAGGCGAGGGCGACGCCCTGCGGGCCGCCGATGACGCCGGCCTGGGCGATGGCGAGCGGGAAGATGTTGGCCAGCCCGAGCCCGACCAGGACGAACCCGGCCAGGGCCAGGGGCACCAGCGGTGCGAGCGCCGCCAGCAGCATCCCGGCCGCCGCGGTGAGACCGCCGAGGATCATCACCCGGTGCTGGCCGAGGCGCATGGAGAGCCAGGTGCCGCCGATCCGCCCGGTGGTCATGGCGAGCGCGTAGGCGGCGTAGGCGGCGGCGGCCACCCGCGCGCCGGCGTGGACGTCGTCGGTGAGGTGCAGGGTGGTCCAGTCGGCGACGGCGCCCTCGCCGTACGCGGTGCAGAGCGCGGTGAGGCCGAGCAGGAGGACCAGCACCCGGCCGGCGGAGCGAGCGGTGCCGGTGGAGGAGGCGGGGGAGGCGGGGGCGGAGCTTGCGGCGGAGGTGGTGGCGACCGGTCGCGCCGCCGGGCAGCGGAGCAGCGCGACGCCCGCCGTCGTGGTGACCGCGAGCCCGGCGAGCCCGGCCAGCGCGAGCCACTGGGCGGCCGTGAGCGGGCCGGCGAGCAGTCCGCCGACGCCCGCCCCGAGCAGGCCGCCGAGGCTGTACCCGGCGTGGAAGCTGGGCATCACCGGGCGTCCCAGTTCGCCGACGATCTCGACGGCGGCGCTGTTCATGGCGACGTTGGCCCCGCCGTAGCCGGCGCCGAAGAGCAGCAGGACGCCGCCGAGCGCCGTCACCGAGTGGGTGTGCGCGGGCAGGGGGACGGAGAGCGCGAGCACGGCGAGCGAGGCGACGGTGACCGGTCGGGAGCCGTACCGGAGGCAGAGCCGGCCGACGACCGGCATGGTGGCGACGGCGCCCGCCGAGACGCAGAGCAGGGCGAGTCCGAGGGCGCTGTGCGAGGCGTGGACCTGGCTGCGGACGTCCGGGATGCGGACCACCCAGGCGGCGAAGAGCAGGCCGTCGACGGCGAAGAAGGCGGTGAGGGCGAGCCGGGCGGTGCCCCAGGAGGCACGGGAGTGCGCGAACGGGCTGGGGGATTTCGCCGCGGTGCTGCCAGACTGGGGGAACGGTCGGCGGAGGGGGCGGGAGGGACGGATTTTGTTTCGGAGCGGCACAAAGTAACAATAGGTCCGTGCAGCTCTCACCTTCAAGCCCGAAGCCCGGGACCGCGGCCGACCACGACGCGCAGCGCGACGCCCACCGCCGCGCGGCCCCCGACCGGGGGCGGACGCTGCTCGGCCCCGCGCTCCAGCTGATCCACACCGGTCAGGCCCCGACCCGCTCGGCGCTGACCCGCGCGCTGGACGTCACCCGGGCCACCGCCGGCGCTGTCACCGCCGAACTGGAGGCGCTCGGCCTCATCACTGTCGACTCCCGCCCGGCCGGCGGCGGCCGCGGCCGCCCCTCGCACCGGCTTGCCATCGACCCCGCGGGCCCGGTGGTGGTCGCCGGCCAGATCCACGCCGACGGCCTCAGCGTCACCCTGGCGGGCCTCGGCGGGCTGCTCGACCCGCCCGTCCACCTGCCGCTGCCCACCGCCACCGACCCGGTCCGGATGCTGCGCGCCGTCGCCCAGGCGGGCGCCGAGCTCGCCCGCGGCACCGAACGGCGCTGCCTCGGCGCGGCGCTCGCGCTGCCCAACCCGGTCACCGAGCCGGACGGCACGGCGCTCGCCGCGCTGCACTTCGCCTGGCCCAGCGGCACGCCCGTCGCCGATCTGTACGACGTGGAGGTGGGGCGCGCCGACCACGGTCCGCGCGCGTTCGACCCGCTGCCCACCGCGATCGCCAACGACGCCAACCTGGCCGCCCTCGCCGAGTACCGGCACGGCGCCGGTCGCGGCGCGCGGCACCTGCTGCTGGTCACCTCCGGCCACCGCGGCGTCGGCGGGGCGCTGGTCATCGACGGCCGCCTGCACACCGGCAGTGCCGGACTCGCCCTGGAGGTCGGCCACCTGACCGTCGACCCGCAGGGCCGGCCCTGCGGGTGCGGCAACCGGGGCTGCCTCAACTCGGAGACCGACCCGGACGCGCTGTTCGCCGCCGCCGGGCTGACCCCGGACCCGGGCCGGCCGCTGCTCGACCAGGCCGGCGAGCTTTGCCGGGCCGCCGCCATCGACGAGCGGGCCCGGGCGGCCGTGGAGCACGTCATCGACCGGCTCGGCCTCGGCCTGGCCGGGGTCGCCAACATCCTCAACCCGGACCGGGTGGTGCTCAGCGGGCTGCACCTGGACCTGCTGGAGGCCGCGCCGGAGCGGCTGCGCGCGGTCGTCGCCGAGCGCAGCCTGTGGGGGCGCAGCGGCCGGGTGCCGATCGTCGGCGCGAAGCTGGAGCACAGCGCGCTGGCCGGGGCGGCCGAGCTGGGCTGGCTGCCGTACCTGGCGGACCCGCAGTCGGTGGCCGGCGGGCAGGCGGGCCGATAAGCGGAGCCTGGAGCTTCGGATAATGTTACTTATCGTGACACTCGTACACTCGTAGTGAGCAAAGGAGGAGGGGGGCTTCCAGGGGACTCGTACGAGGAGAGTGGCATGGGAACCGGACCGACCGTGGAGCAGGGTGTGGAACCGACCGTCGATGTGGACCGTTCCGACCCGGAGTACCGGCGCTGGCTCAAGGAGGCGGTCCGCAAGGTCCAGGCGGACGCGAACCGCTCGGCCGACACCCACCTGCTGCGCTTCCCGCTCCCGGCGGAGTGGGGCATCGACCTCTACCTCAAGGACGAGTCCACCCACCCGACCGGCTCGCTCAAGCACCGGCTGGCCCGTTCGCTGTTCCTCTACGGGCTCTGCAACGGCTGGATCCGCCCCGGCAAGCCGGTCATCGAGGCGTCCAGCGGTTCCACGGCCGTCTCCGAGGCGTACTTCGCGCAGCTCGTCGGGGTGCCGTTCATCGCGGTGATGGCCAAGTCCACCAGCCGGTCCAAGATCGACCTGATCGAGTTCCACGGCGGCGAGTGCCACCTGGTGGACCGGCCGGACGAGGTGTACGAGGCCTCGACCCGGCTCGCCGAGGAGACCGGCGGCCACTACATGGACCAGTTCACCTACGCCGAGCGGGCCACCGACTGGCGGGGCAACAACAACATCGCCGAGTCGGTCTTCGCCCAGCTGCGCCTGGAACCGCACCCCGAGCCGGCCTGGATCGTGGCCACCGCGGGCACCGGCGGCACCTCGGCGACCATCGCCCGGTACGTCCACTACATGCAGTACGACACCCGGATCTGCGTCGCCGATCCGGAGAACTCCTGTTTCTTCGACGGCTGGGTGCACGACGACCCGGACGCGGTGTGCGACCGCGGCTCGCGGATCGAGGGGATCGGGCGGCCCCGGATGGAGCCGAGCTTCGTGCCCGGGGCGATCGACCGGATGATGAAGGTCCCGGACGCCGCCTCGGTCGCGGCGGTGTGGCTGCTGGATCGGGTGCTCGGCCGGAAGGCGGGCGCGTCCACCGGCACGGGGCTGTGGAGCGCGCTGCGGATCGTCGCGCAGATGCGGGCGGCGGGGGAGCGTGGCAGCGTGGTCACCCTGATCTGCGACCCGGGTGACCGCTACCTCGACAAGTACTACTCGGACGACTGGCTGGCGGGCGAGCGGATCGACGTCGCGCCGTACCTGGCCGGTCTGGAGTCCTTCCTGGCCGGCGGCGACTGGACGGGCTGACGGGCTGACGGGCTGACGACGGGGCCGCTGGGCGGGCCCGTCGCGGGGTCAGGAGGCGGTGGACCGGCGCTCGGTGAGGAACAGGGCGCCGGTCGCCGCGACACATGATGAGGCCCCCCCGAGTTCATGGCGGTTGCCAGAACTCCTAGCGATGCCAGGCATCCGATGGAACACTAGAGCGAGCGTCGCTCGAATGTCTAGCACTGCTAGACTCTCTGGCATGACAGTCCACGCCCGCCGCGAGCGCGAACGCGCCGAACGGCATCAACTGATCGTCAGGACCGCCCGCGACCTCGCCGAGGAGGAAGGCTGGGAGGCGGTGACGGTCCGCCGGCTCGCCGCGCTGATCGAGTACAGCCAGCCCGTCCTCTACAGCCACTTCGCCAGCAGGGACGCCATCGTCGCGGCCGTCGCCGTGGAGGGCTTCGAGGAACTCGCCGCAGAACTGCGGGAGGCGCCCCGCGACGCCGAAGGACCGGTCGAGGCGTTCACCGCCGTCGTCGGTGCCTACGCGAGGTTCGCGGCGACCTACCCCGCCCTCTACGACGCCATGTTCACCCTCGCCACCGGCCTCCCCTTCGGCCGGCCCGAGGCCCCCGCGCCGCTGAAGGAGGCCTTCACCGCCCTGGCCACCCCGGTGGCCGAGGTGTCCGGCCCGCACGACCCGGACACCTTCACCGAGGTCGTCTGGACCGCCCTGCACGGCCTGGTCACCCTCACCCGCAGCGGCCGCCTGCGCCCCGAGCTCGCCAAGGACCGCCTGGACCTCCTGATCGCCCTCATGCTCGCCGGCGAACACGTCTGACCGGCACCGTCGCTACGACCGGCGGGCGCCGCCCCGGATCACCGCCCGGCCGCCCGCCAGGTCGATCCCGGTCCGGCGCGGTGCCCCGTCGTGCTCATCCTCCCGCAGCACCAACTCGACCCGCCGCTGCTCCAACTGCGCCCGCTTGCCCGGGTAGAGCAGCGCGTGCAGTTCCTCGGTGGCCGTCGCGCCGACGCCGCGCCCGTCGGCCGCGGCCCCGCGCCCGCCCGCCCGGGTGAACAGCCGCCGCCCGACGGCGCCGAGGAAGAAGAGCGCGACGAGGAAGGCCGGGAGCAGCAGGCCGCCGGCCGCGCCGGTGAGGAGGGTGCTCATGGCGGGTCCAACGGGCACGCACCGCCCGGAAGTTCCGACCCTGCGGCAGGCGGGCGACCTACGGCAGGCGGGGGGTCGGGAGGTCGGCGGGGACGAGGAGCTGGAGGTCCTCGGTGGACGCGTCGGGCAACTGGGCGATCCGCATGGCGTGCCGCTCGACCATGGTCTCGAAGACCTGGCGGGCGGTGCGCCCGTTGCCGAAGTTGGGGCCGCGCTCGATGCCGGCGAAGTGGTCGAGCAGGGCGTGCTCGGTGGCCTCGGCGAGCGCGTACTCGTGCTCGGCGCACTGGGCGCGGGCGATCTCCAGCAGTTCCCCGGCCGAGTAGTCGGGGAAGGTGATGGTGCGCGAGAACCGCGAGGAGACACCCGGGTTGGCGGAGAGGAAGCGTTCCATCTCGGCGGTGTAGCCGGCCACGATGACCACCACCTCGTCCCGGTGGTCCTCCATCAGCTTCACCAGCGTGTCGATCGCCTCCCGGCCGAAGTCGCGGGCGCCGTCCTCCGGTGCCAGCGCGTACGCCTCGTCGATGAACAGGACGCCGCCGCGCGCCCGGTCGAAGGCGGCGGCGGTGCGGATCGCGGTGGAGCCGATGTGCTCGCCGACCAGGTCGACCCGGGCCACCTCGACCAGGTGGCCGCGCTGCAGCACCCCGAGCGAGGCCAGGATCTCGCCGTACAGCCGCGCCACCGTGGTCTTGCCGGTGCCGGGGGCGCCCGTGAAGACCAGGTGGCGGCGGAGCGAGGGCGCCTTGAGCCCGGCCTGCCGGCGCCGCCGGCCGACCGAGATGAGGTCGATCAGCGTCCGCACCTCCTGCTTGACGGTGGCCAGGCCCACCAGCCCGTCGAGTTCGGCCAGCGCCTCGTCGGCGGGCCGGCAGTCCGGGATCGGCCCGATCACCGCCGCGGCGGCCGCGGAGGAGGCCAAGGGAGCCGCGGTGGCCGCGAGTTGGGCGCGCGGGGTGGGGATCTCGGCGGCCCCGGCCGGCGCGGCCGGCACGTCGTCCGAGGTGCACCCCTCCACCACCGGTCCGGGCTCGGAGAACTCGAAGCCGGCCCGCTCGTTCTGCTCGGCCCGGCACCGGGTGAGCACCGTGCGGCAGCCGTCGATGATGTGGAAGCCGAAGCCCTTGCCGTGCGAGACCCGGCAGTCCTCGAAGGTGCCCCGGCCCTGGGCGGAGACGTAGACACCGGCCTCCGAACCGGCCCGGACGGTGCAGTCCCGCAGCACCGGGTCGGCGCCCTTGGTGACGATCACACCGGTCGCCACGTCGGAGATCTCGCAGCCGGTCAGCACGCCCCCGCTGCCGTGGTCGCGGAACCACAGCCCGGTGCCCGCCTCCTGGACCCGGCAGCCGGTGAGCGTCACCGTCGCACCGCCGCTGACCGATACCGCCGAGCTGCGGATCCGGCTGAACGAGCAGCCCTCGGCGACGGCCGCGGAGTCGCGGTCCAGCACGAACAGCGCGTCCGGCAGGTCGTGCAGCGCGCAGTCGGTGAGCGTGAGCCGGGCGCCGTCGCTCACCCACAGCGCCGGGTACTCGCCGTTCGAGCTGTGGATCTGGCAGGACTCGGCGCTCGCCTCGGTGCCCTGGTCCCAGACCGAGAGCGCCCCGCGCCCGAAGTCCCGCACGGTGGAGTGGACGAGGCTGAGCCGGGCACGTCCGCGCAGGTCGGCGGCGTTCTCCGGCACGTCGTGCACCCGGCAGCCGGTGAGCACGAGCTCGGCCTCGCCGTCCAGGGTGAGCCCGTTGCCGGTGACCCGGTGGATCTCGCAGTCGACCAGCCGCCCGCCCGCCTGCGCCTCGGCCTGCACCCCGCTGCCGCGGATCTCGTAGATCTCGCAGCCGGTCAGCTCGGCCGCGCTGCCCGGGTCGGAGATCAGCACGCCCGCGCCGGAGGCGTGGTGCACCCGGCAGCGCTCCAGCGCGGCGGCGGCGCCGCCGAGCACCGCCAGCCCGGCCTGGCCGGCGGCGGCGACCTCGCAGTCCTCGAAGGCGGCGGCGGTGCCCGGGCCGCGCAGCCGCAGCCCGAGGCCGTCCGGGTTGGCCACCACACAGCCCTTCAGGGTCGGCCGGGCGCCGTCGGTCACCTCCACCCCGGCGGCCGAGTGGGTCTCCACCCGGCAGCCGGTGAACGCGGGGGTCGCCTCCTCGCCGGTGACCAGGACGGCCGGGGCGGACCGGTCGCTGCCCTCGATGACCAGGTCGCGGACGACCGCCGCGGCGGTGACGGTGAGCGGCACCCCGCCCGGCGGGTCGATCCGGACGCTGCCGGGGCCCTGGGCGGCGACGAGCGTCACCGCCTTGTCCACGACCACGTTCTCCCGGAAGGTGCCCGGTCGCACGGTCACCGTGTCGCCCGGTTCCGCGGCCGCCAGGGCCTCCGCGAGCGTGTCGTACTCGCCGGCGCGGCGCCGCCAGCGGGATGCGCTGTCCTGGGTGACCCGGACCCTGTGCTCAGCCATGACGGTCTGTCGTCCCCACCTTCATCGAGCCGGCGATCTGCGGACCGGACGCACGCGGACGCGGGTGCGCCCGGACGCGGCGCACCGCGGTGCGCGGGTCGTCCGCCCACCGTAGCGCGCCCGCGCGGGTGCTCCGGCCGCGCGGGCCGGGCGGGGCGGACGTCCGTCGCGGGTCCGCCGCGGGTCCGTCGCGTGCGTCAGCACCTGCTGCAACACCTGCTTCAACGAGCGCGCACACGTCCGGTTCCGGGACGCGGGTGCGGAGAGGGGAGCGGAAACGGGTGCGGAAAGGGGTGTGCGGGCGCGGGCGCCCGCCGTCAGACCTTGTGGTCCGCGGGCCAGTGCGCGCCGTCCTCCAGCACCTCGACCTCGTCGCCGAGCCGCAGCGTGCCGAGCACGTCGCCCTCGACGCCGGCCGGGCGCTCGGGGATCAGGTTCTGCCCGAACGCCGCCTTCTTCAGCAGCCGGTGGTGCCGGGCCAGGGTGCGCAGCGGCTCGGGGCCGCGCCGCTCGCCGCTCTCCTGGTCGGTGGTGGTGACCACGCAGCGTCCGCACGGCTTGACCACCCGGAAGGTCAGCTCGCCGATCCGGATCCGCTGCCAGCCGTCCTCCGCCCAGGGCTCGCTGCCGGAGACCACCACGCTGGGGCGGAACCGCTCCATCGGCAGTTCCTCGTGGCCGTCCGGGTGCTCGGCGGCGATCAGCTCGTTGAGGCGGGCCAGCGAAGCGGTGGTGGTGAGCAGCAGCGGGAAGCCGTCGGCCATCGAGACGGTGTCGCCGGGGGAGGAGAAGTTCGGGTCGACGGGCCGGGCGCGCGGGTCGTCCAGGTGCACCAGGCGGTAGTCGCCGAGGTGCTCGGCGATCCACAGCTGGGCCTCCTGGCCGGCCTCGGCGGCACGGAAGCGGGTGCCCCAGACCTCGACGTCGGCGAGCGGGTCGCCGACCGCGACGGCGGGGGCGGGGACCTCGGCGCGCGAGCCGTCGGGGGCGGTGAGGACGAGGGCCCCGGCGGGAGTGAGCTCGGTCCGGACCTGGCCCAGGGCGGCGTTCTCGCGCTGGCTGACGAACCGGCCGGTGGCGTCGGCGAGCATCCAGCGCCGGTCGCCGGCCAGGCCCCAGGGCTCGACGCGGGCGCTCTCGGGGCTCAGGCGGTACATGGACTTGACGGGGTAGACGTGGAGTCCGGTGAGCTGCATTCCCCCATCCTGCCAGCCGTGTCCGGAGCGGCGGCAGGCGCGGTCCCGTGCCCCGACCTGCCCGGACGCGGCCCGACTGCGGCCCGGAAGCGGTCCGGAAACGGTCCGGAAACGGTCCGACCGGGGCCGAACGCGGCCCGAATGCGCACGGACCGCCCGGAACGCCGGGGTGGGGTGGCGTTCCGGGCGGTCCGTGGATGACCCGTTTCTCCGTACGCCCGGCGGATGTGGGTGCGCCGGGTGGTGCTAGGTGGTGCGGGTGCGGGCCGGGTGGGGCCGGCCCGGAGGTGTCACCGGCCTCAGTAGCCCTGGGCCTGCGGCTGGTAGCCCTGCTGGAACTGCCCGGGCTCGCCGTACTGGCCGGGCCGCTGCGGCTGCATCGGGCGGACCGGGGCGACCGGGGTGACCGCCGGGCGCAGCTGGGCACCGCCGAAGGACTGGTCGCCGGAGCCACCGAAGCCGCCGGGCTGGCCGCCCTGGCCGGCGAAGCCCTGCGGGCCGCCGAAGGACTGCGGGCCCTGGGGCTGTCCGGCCATGCCCTGCGGACCGGCCGGGCCGCCGGCCGGCTGCGCACCGAAGGTCTGCGGGCCGCCGTGGCCGCCGACGAAGGTGTTCTGGCCGCCGAAGCTCTGGCCGCCGGACGGCTGGTATCCGCCGGTGGAGGCCTGGGTGAAGCCCGGGGCCGGGGTCTGCGGGCGCTGGCCGGGCAGGTACGGCTGCGGGCCGCCGTAGCCGGGGACCGGTGGCTGGGGCGCGGCGGCGTACGCGGGCGCGGGCTGCGCCGGGATGTACGCGGTGGCCGGGCCGGAGGACGGCGCGCTGCTCGGGCCGGGGCCCAGGGCGAGGCGGGCGGGCGGCAGGGCGGGGAGGTTGCCGCCGGGACTGTCGTACCCGGTGCCGTACCGGTTGTTCTCGTAGGACGGGCCGGACAGGCCGGATCCGTAACCGGTCGACAGGGCCGGCGGGAGAGCGGCCGGCACATTGATGGGGGCGATCTGCGGGACACCGCGCTCTGCGACGAGGCTGTCGTAGATGGGCGTGCCGGAGGAGAAGGACGGAGAGGGGTAGCCGACTCCGTCGTAGGAGCGGGGCGAGGTCATGGGGCATACGGTAAGCCCACAACGCGCCTGCTGAGGAGACTGGGAGGCGGAGCAGTTCGAGTGTTTACACAAGCTTCGCCCGAACAAAGGTTTCGAAAGTAGGAAGAACGGACATTTTGGCGGCGACTTCCGGCCACTGTCCGGCGACTCCGGAGGCTCGAACAGGGCCCGTACGGGGGTGTCGAAGACCCGTGTGGTGACGGGCCGGTGGACGGTTCGGGGACCGTCGAAGAAACTTCTGCGGGCGGGGCGCGGACCGGCGCATTCGAGCCCCCGCCGGGGGCGCGGCGGGGGCTCGTGAATGTTTCGGGAATAAAGTCCCCGTCAGGGCCGGTATGGGCCCGGCACAGGGTCGGCCGCGCTCCGCTCAGTGTGCCGGGGCGGCCTGCTCGGTGGTCTCGTCGGAGGTCTTTCCGGTGTTCTTCCCGGCGTTCTTCCCGGCAGTCTTCTCAGCGTTCTTCTCCGCGTTCTTCCCGGCGGCCTTTCCGGCCGACGGGCCCGCGGGCTGCTCGGCGGGGCCGCGCTGGGCCGGGAAGCCCGGCCGGCCGGCCACCTCGGAGGTGCAGAACGAGCAGCGCACCGCCGCGGCCGGGATCCTGCTGAGGCACTCGGGGCAGTCCGCCTGGGCGGCCGGGGCCGGCTTGGCGCCCTCCAGCTTCGCCTGGAGCCTGCCGACCGGCACCACCACGATGAAGTAGATCACCGCGGCCACCAGCACGAAGCCGATCAGCGCGTTGACGAAGACCCCGTACGGGAACCGGGTGCCGGCCACCTCGAAGGTCTTCTGGGTGAAGTCGCCGACCGCGCCCGTCGCCACGCCGATCAGCGGGGTGAGGAAGGCCGTCACGAACCCGGTGACCACGGCCGTGAAGGCCGCGCCGATCACGATGCCGACCGCCAGGTCGACCACGTTTCCGCGCAGCAGGAAGCTGCGGAATCCCTTGAGCACCGGGAACTCCATATCCGTACGGGGGAGGGTGGAACGGGACCGCGGGCCCCGGCGGGACATCCTGCCGACCCGGTGGGCCCGCGGTCCAACCGCGTTCACCCGATCCGCGTAACGGGCCGTCGGCCCGGCACGGTCGGGTCAGGCAGTGCGCAGACGCTCCGCGTACGGCTGGATGCGGGCCACCGCCTCCGCGATCCGGCGCACGGTGGCCGCGTCCATCTGCGACCAGAGCGGCACGGTGAGCACCGAGTCGGCGAGCCGGTCGGTGAGCGGCAGCGACTGCGCCTGTCCCAGGTGGGCGTAGGCGCGCTGGCGCTGCACCGGCGGGTGGAAGTAGCGGCGCGAGTCGATGCCCTCCGCCCGCAGCGCGTCGGCGAGTTGGCGGCTGGTGAGGCCGAACGCGACGTCGTCCAGGATGAGCGTGAGGTCCTTGAAGGTGGAAGTGTCGCCCTCCTCCGGCAGCGCTAGGCGCAGCCCGGGCAGTCCGGCGGTCACCGCGGCGAACTCCTTGACCAGCGCCGTCCGGTGGGCCACCCGCTCGGGCAGGCCGGCCAGCCAGTTGAGGCCGACGGCGGCGTGCAGCTCGCTCATCCGCGCGTTCAGGCCGGGGAACAGCGTGTCGTAGTCGCCCGGGTTGCCGTAGTCGCGGGCGGTGCGCAGCCGGCGGGCGAGGTCGGCGTCGCGGGTGGCGACCAGGCCGCCCTCGCCGGCCACCGCGACCTTGGTCGGGCTCATCGAGAACACCTCGGCGTAGCCGAAGTTGCCGATCGGCACGCCCCGGCGGCGGCTGCCGAAGCCGTGCGCCGAGTCGTAGACCAGCGGCACCCCGGCCGCGTCGGCGACCTCCTGGAGGCGCTCGACCTGGCAGGGCGTGCCGTAGACGTGGGTGGCCATCAGCGCGGCCGGGCGGTCGGCGGCGGCCAGTTTGGCGGCGGCGTCCTCGGGGTCGAGGGTGATGTCCCGCTCGCGGGCCTCGGCGAACAGCGGGGTGCCGCCGGCCCAGTGCGCGGCGTGCGCGGTGGCGGAGAAGGTGAAGCCGGGCATCACCACCGGGCGGCGGTCGTCGACGCCGGCGGCCTGGAGGACCAGCATCAGCCCGGTGGTGCAGTTGGAGAGCGCCACCACGTGCGGCACCTCCAGCAGTTCGGCCGCGGTCTCCTCCAGTTCGGCGACGGTGCGGCCGTTGGTGAGCTGCCCGCTGTCGAGCACGGTGGCGAGCCGCTCCAGCAGCGCGGCGCGGTCGGGAACCTGGACCCGGGTGAGCGGCAGCCCGTCGGCGAAGGCGGGTGTGCCGCCGAGGGCGGCGGGCAGGGCAAGGGTGTCGGTGGTCATGGCGCGGTCGATCCCCCCTGGGACGGTGACGGTGACGGTGGCACGGTTGACGACGATGGCGCGACGGACGACGGCGACGGCGACGGCGTGGGCGAGGGCGGCAAGGGCATGGGCGGCAGTGCCGCCGGCTCGGCGCGGCGCCGGGCGCCCCACTGGCCGGGCGCGGCCCGCCACACCGGTGGCGGCCGCCGGCCGGCGGCGGCCCCGCGGCCCGCGGCGGCCGGGACGACCAGCAGCACCAGGGCGAGCGGCAGCACCTGGACCCGCTCGCGGGACAGGATGCCCATGTTGTTGATGGTCGAGAAGGCCCAGCAGAACAGCAGCGTGTAGACGGCGGCGAACGCCACGTAGGAGCGCTGCACGAACAGCCGGGGCAGCCGGCTCAGCCGCGGCCAGGCCCGGATGAACATCACCAGCAGGGCGAAGCACTCCACCGACTGGATGAGGTTCTGGATGTTGGACGCCTCGAACGGGAACGGGCGGAACAGCACGCTGATCACCGCGACCGGCAGCCCCGCCGGGTTGAGGCTGAACTGCGGCGCGGCGTCCTCGGGCGCGGTCGCGTTGATCATCGAGTTGCCCTGGCTGGTGCGCCGGGAGGTCTCCGAGAGCACCTGGTTGACGGCGTCGCCGCCGGTCCCGTCGGTGCCGAAGAAGGTGGAGACCTGCTGGAGCATCAGCACCGCCATCGCGCCCAGCACCACCGCGGTGAGGATGGTGCGCAGCGGCCCCAGCGCGCTGACCTGCTGCGGACGGCGGCGCAGCACGTAGGCGACCATCAGCCCGGCCCCGGCCAGCGCGGTGACGTGCGGGCGGACCATCGCGGTGCCCAGCGAGCCGAGCGCGATGCAGGCGAAGGCGCCGAACCGGCGGTCCAGCAGTCGCGCGGTGCCGTAGGTGGTCAGGCCCAGGCAGAACATCATCCAGGCGTCCTTGCCGATGCTGGACGGCCAGAACAGCAGGGAGGGCAGGAAGAAGACCAGCTTGGCGTACTTGCGGGTGTCCGCCTCCGGGAAGGCGATCTGCAGCGCCCGCCAGAACAGCAGCAGGCCCCAGAAGCCCAGCCAGGAGAAGACCAGGAAGCCGCCGATCAGCGAGGGTCCGGTGATCGCGTAGACCACGCCGGTGATGATGATGACGAAGCCGGTGCCGGCCACCTTCATGCCCAGGTCGTAGTGGACGCCGCCGAGCAGGTCGGCCTGGTCGAGGTAGGCGGCGAGCTCGGTGCCCTTCTGGTGGTACATCTTGGCGTCGGCCGCGCCGCCGTAGAGCACGAAGGCCATCAGGTAGCGGGGGAAGGCGCAGAGCAGCTTGGCGGTCATCGCCAGCAGCAGCAGCCGGAAGACGTCCCGTTCGGGGTTGGCGGCGGCGATCCGGGCGAGGATCGGGGTGCCGACGGCCATCAGCGCCGGGAGGATCAGCAGCGCGCCCCAGGTGTCGTACGAGGTGTGCACGGAGGCGAGCACGAAGAGCGTGACGTAGCCGGTGACCAGGGCGGCGGCGACGGCGGACGGCCAGGGGACGCGGCTGAGCACCGCCGTCGCCGCCCCTGGCGCGCCCGGGTCCCGGGGCGCCCCCGGCATCAGAACACCTCCAGGTCGCCGAGGCTGAACCGCCAGTCGGCCAGGGTGAGCGGGGCGGGGCCGGTGGGCGTGCGGGCGACGAGCGTCATCCCGGTCCGCGGGGCGCGCAGGTAGCCGGTGCGCAGGGCGGCGTCGGCGGCCTCGGTGCCGGGGGAGAGGTGGGTGGCGACGTGGTCGCAGCCGCTCTCGTGGGCGGCGGCGCGCAGCAGCCGGGCGGCGCTGTCCCGGTCGCCGGGGCGGACGATCACGTCGGCGAGGGTGAACTCGGCGAGCGGGCCGCGCCGCCGGGGCCGGCCGACGGCCAGACCGGTCAGTTCGTCGCCGCGGTGGACGGTGAGCACCCGGTAGTCCAGGCCGGGGGCCTCGCCGTAGCGCCAGCGCAGGAACTCCGGGGTGCGGTGGACGGCGAGCCGGTGGTCGGCGGCGTCGGCGGCGGCGCGTTCGCGGAGCAGTTCGGCCAGCGGGCTGTGGTCCCCGGCGCCGGTGTGGGCGGCCAGCCAGGCGGCGGCGGTGGGCAGCCGGCAGTCCTCGCCGACGGGGCGCACGGGGCCGGCCGGGCGGCGGGCGAGGGCGGCGCGCACGCCCCGGGCGAAGGCGGCCGGGCGCACCGCGCGCACCGTGACCGGCACCCGGCCCAGCTCCTGCCAGCCCATCTTCCGGTAGGCGGGCAGGCTGTTGCCGTTGGGTGTGTTGAACACCAGCGCGGCCTCGTCGGCGACCTGGTCGAGCAGGTCGAAGGTGAGCCGTCGGAAGATGCCGCGGCCCTGGAAGTCGGGGTGGGTGGCGGTGTCGACCGGGCGGACGGCGGTGACCGGGGCGCCGTCCTCGCCGCCCCGCCGCCACTGCCAGCGCAGGAACAGCCGGATGCCGACGAGCCGGCCGTCGGGGGTCTCGGCGACCATGCCGGGGCTGGCGCCGAAGGGGTTGCGGCGGTGCTTCCAGGCGAAGAACCCGGCGGTGCGGGTGCCGGTGGGGCCGCCCGCCAGCGTGGTGGTGAGCAGGTCGAGCAGGGCGGGCAGGTCGGTCTCGGCGAGCGGGCGGAAGGTCAGCTCGGCGGGGGCGGGCAGGGCGCTCACGTCCGGACTCGCTCTCCCATCGGTGGTCGGGGGGCTAACGGGGAAACGTCGGTGGGTCGTTCTTCTCGGAGCGGGCCGCCGGGGCGTGCGGTCAGTGCCGCAGGACCCGCGCGTACACCGCCTCGACGGCGCGTTGGGCGCCGGCCACGTCGAAGCGCTCGGCGCGCTCCCGGGCGGCGGCGGCCAGCCGGGCACGCAGCTCCGGGTCCTCGGCCAGCCGGTCGAACGCGCCGGCCAGCGCGGACGGGTCGCCGGGCGGGACGAGGAGGCCCTGCTCGCCGTCGTCCAGCACCTCGGGCATGCCGCCGACCCGGGTGACCACGGCGGGCAGTCCGCTGGTCATCGCCTCCATCAGCGCGACCGGCAGGCCCTCCTGGCGCGAGCTCAGCGTGAACACGTCCAGGGCGGGCAGCAGCGCGGGCACGTCGGCGCGCGAGCCGGCGAACACGACGGTGTCCGCGACGCCCAGCTCGGCGGCCCGGGCGCGCAGTTGCGCGTCCAGCGGCCCGGCGCCGACCAGCAGCAGCCGGGCGTCCGGGCGGCGGCCCAGCAGCGCGGCGTGCGCGGCGAGCAGGGTCGCCTGGTCCTTCTTGGGGGTGAGGTTGCCGACCGTGCCGACCACGAACGCGTCGGCCGGCAGGCCGAGTTCGGCGCGGGCGGCGGCCCGGGCGGCCGGTCCCTCGGGCGCGCCGGCCAGGTCCGGGCCGTGGTGCACCACGGTCACCCAGTCACCGGGGCGGCGCCGGCCGGGCGGGATGCTCCCGGCGACGGCGTGCGAGACGGCGATCACCGCGTCGTTGCGCCGGTAGGTGAGCGCGTTGGCCCAGCGGGTGGCCGTGCGGTAGCGCTCCCAGACGTTGTGCTCGGTGTGCACCAGCCGCGGCGCGGCCCCCGCGAGGGTGGGGGCGAGCAGCCGGGCGGCGGCCGCCGGGACGGGCATGTGGGTGTGCACCAGGCCGTACCGGCGCGCGGCCAGCAGCGCGCGCAGCCGCAGCGGCCAGCGCGGGTCGGCCCGGCCCGGGGTGCCCGGGACGCCGCCCAGGCAGTGCACGCTCACCCCGGCCTCGGTGAGCGCGGGCGCGAGCGCGTCCTTCCACGGCAGGACGTAGGCGACCTCGATGCGGTAGCGCGAACGGTCCGCGTGGCGGGCGCAGTTGAGGAGCAGCTGTTCGGCGCCGCCGCGGCCGAGGCCCTTGGCCAGCCAGAGCACCCGGGTGGGCGCGCCGGCGGTGCCGTCCGCCGCTCCGGTCAGGGGGCCGTTCACCGCTCCTCCGCCTCGCGCAGCAGGGCCGGCTCGCCCTGGTCGCCGTCGGACGCGCCGTACGGCCGGTGGCCGTCGCCGTCGCCGTCCGCTTCGGGGGTGCGCCGCGCCCAGCTGGGCGTGGTGCGTCCGCCGCCGCGTTCGCCCGGCTGCTCGGAGCCCCGTTCCGCCGCGGGTCCCGCCGGCCCGCTCGGGCGCGGGGGTGCGGCGGCCTGCGGCCCGCCCCGGCCGGCCGGGGCGGGCGCCCCGGAGCCGCCCGCGGGGGCGCGCCGCCGCCCGCCGGACGGCCCGTAGGTGCCGAGCAGCGCCACCCCGGCCACCGGGACCCCGGTGCGGGAGAGCAGTTCGGCCACCCGGTCGGCCTGCTCCGGCGTGACGTTTCCGCTGCGCACCGTCACCAGCACCGCGTCCGCGTGCTGCACCAGGTCGTAGGCGTCGTTGGCGTGCAGCAGCGGCGAGGTGTCGACCAGGATGACGTCCGCGTGCCGCCGGGCCCGGCGCAGCACCTCGCCGGCCCGCAGGACCAGCGCCGCCGGGTAGGCGGTGGTGTTGCCGCCGGTGATCAGCGAGACGCCGTCGACGTTGGTCGGCCGCACCAGGTCGTCCAGCTCGCCGAGCCGTTCGCCGCTGAGCAGTTCGGCCATGCCCGGCCCGTCGCCGACGCCGAGGTGGGTGTGCAGCTGCGGGTGGCGGAAGTCGCAGTCCAGGACGAGCACCTCGCGGCCGGTCTCGGCGAGCGCGGCGGCCAGGTTGGCGATGGTGATGGTCCGGCCGTCGCGGCTGCCGCCGGAGGCCACCAGGACCACCGGCGCGGCGGGCTCGGCGAGCCGGCGCGAGACGGTCTGCGCCGGGTCCCGGTCCTCGCCGCCGCCCGGGCGGGCCAGCGTGTCCGGGCCGGTCAGCAGCAGGGTCGAGCGCAGCGAGCGGTACGCCTCGGCGGCCGGGTCGGACGGCCGGGCGCGCACCAGCGGTTCGCGCACCCGCCGCTGACGGCGCGACAGGTGCGGCACCTCGCCGATCACCGGCAGGTTGAACGCCTCCTCGACGGCGTTGCGGCTGCGCAGCCTGGTGTCCATCCGGCTGAGCATCAGCGCCGCGACCACGCCGAGCGCCAGGCCGAGCACCACCGCGAGGCCGAGGCGCACGCTGCGGCTGGGGGAGGAGAGCAGGTTGCCGGTGCCCTGGCGGGCGTCGATGCTGCCCCACTGCTGGATGGCGTCGGTCTGGGCGCTGTTGGCCAGCTTGCTGATCGTGGTGAGGGTGGTGGTCAGCGAGGTGGCGGCGGCGGTCAGCTTGGGCTGCAGCTTGGGCTGGTCGGCGGCCGAGGAGCGGTTGAACTGCGCCTGGATCTCGTTCAGTTGCTGCTGCTGGGTGTCCGCCTGGGCCTGCAGCTTCTTGATCGTCTCGGCGGCGCTGCGGGCCGACTCGTCGCTGTAGCCCTTGATGATCGCCGCCGAGTAGGCGGTGGCCAGGTCGGAGCAGGACTGCTTGGTCGGGCCGGTGGTGGCGATGGTCAGCATCTGCGGGCTGTCCGCGGTGACGGTCCGGCGGGCGATGACCTCGGAGGCGTCGGCGATGCCGACGGCCTTGGCGGTGGCCGCCGCGACGTCCGCGCCCTGCGCGTAGGAGAGCACCTGGTCGGCGCGGACGGTGTCGCCCGCGCCCGCGACCGGGGTGATCGCCACCTTGCACTTCCATTTGGCGTTGTCCACCGTGTCGCCGGTCGGGGTCAGCAGCCAGCCGACGACCAGCGCGGCGAGCGTGCAGCCGACGAGCAGCCGCCAGTAGCGCCGCAGGACGGTGAAGTGGTTTGCCGGTTCCACCGGTTGGATCCCCTCGCGTTTGTGGTGCGGTGGTGCTGTCAGCGCCCGTCGAGCCCCCGGCGGGAGCACGGTGGGACCGGGTACCGCTGGGGTGTCACGCCCCGGGGCATGACCGGAAGGCCCTCGCGGGCACGGTGGAATCCCTCGGCCGGTGTCGCAACCCGCCCCCCTGACGACTCGCGGCCGACGTCTCGACGACGCCGCGCTCCCCACGGCCCGGCCCGGCCCCGGCGGTGCACCGAGACCGGTGCCTGCCGACCGCCGCCCCCGCCGGTCCCCTTGCGATGCTTCCCGAGCCCCGACGTGCGGCGCAACCACTTTGGCGATACTCGTCCGGGAGATCCCCGGCGGCCGGGTCCGGAGCGCCGGGATCCGGACGGAGCGGACCCGGCCCGGCGCGGCCGGCGGGTGCGCTCAGACCGTCCGCAGCCGCAGCGAGCGCTCGTAGAACTCCACCATCTGGGCCGACACCTGGTGCAGCGTGAACGAGGTCAGGAACCGCGCCCGCGCCGCCTTCGTCCGCACCCGCGCCGAGGCCCGGTCCTCCAGGGTGTCGGTCAGCGCCGCCGCCAGCGCGGCCGGCCGCTCCGGCGGCACCAGCCGGGCGTAGTCCTCCGAGCCCACCGTCTCGCGCAGCGCCGGCACGTCGGCGGCGACCAGCGGCACCCCGACGCCCATCGCCTCCATCGCGGCGCTGCCCAGCCCCTCCCAGCGGGACGGCACGGCGAACGCGTCGGAGGCCGCCATCAGGTCGAACACGTCGTCGCGCGGCCCGAGGAAGCGCACCCCGGTCGTCGCCGCGGCCAGCGCCCGCAGCCGCTCGCTCTCGCTGCCCTCGCTGCCGGCCAGCAGCAGCACCGCCTCCGGCTCCGCGCGCAGCACCTGCGGCCAGGCCTCCAGCAGCACGTCCAGGCCCTTCTGGTACTGCTGCCGGGCCGCGGCCAGCACCACCGGCACGTCCGGCGGCAGCTCCAGCGCGGTGCGCACGGCGGCCCGCCGGTCCGGCGTCACCGTGCCGAGCCGCTCCGGGTCGCGCCCGCGCGGCACCACGTCGATCCGCTGGGACGGCACCCGCAGCCGGTGCGCCATCGCGCCCGCCACGTAGCGGGTCAGCGCGTGGAAGCGCCGGGTGCCCTGCGCGGTCGCCGCGTCCACCGTCTGCGCGGCCCGCACCTTCCACGGGCTCAGGCCGCGCGCGTTGCGGTGCTCCGGCCCGTACGACGCGTTGACCAGGCTGGTCACCACCGGGGTGCGGGCGGCCAGCGCGGCGGCCCGGCCGAGCACGTCCGACTCGTACAGCGTGGTGTGCACCAGGTCCGGGCGGCGCTCGCGGACCAGCCGGTGCAGCGCGGCGACCGTGCGCCCCCGGGTGGTCCGGCCGACCCCGAACACGTCGGCGCCGGCCGCGGTGAGCTCCGGCTGGAAGCCGCCGGGGGAGTCCTTGAGGTACGCGACGTCGAGCTTCACCCCGGCCCGCACCAGCTGGGGGGCCATCGCCACCAGGCCCTGCTCGGCCCCGCCGACCCGGCTCACGCTGTCGATCACATAGAGCACATGCACAGGCCAACCCCCGCCCTCCTGGGCGCGCCCGGTCTCCCGTGCCGGGACGGCACCCTGACTGCCGCTCAGCATCGCAGGTCGCGACCGGCACCCGCCAGCGATTCGGTCACACCGGGGACGGGGCCGGACGGCCGGTGGCGAACCGTCAGGGGGCGGACGACAGCGTGGAACAGGGCGCGCGGACCCTGCGAGGGGCGCACGACGGCGCCCGCCCGGCGCCTTTCGGGAGTACCCGCGCTGGCGCACGGACCACCGCCGGGTTGCGCGAAGGGGTCGTCCCAGGCCGGAGGGCTGTGCCAAGGTCTTTCCCATGCCTGAAGCGACACCGGTCAGGACGACCGGAACCCGCCCCCGCATCCTCCATCTCATCACCGATCCGCGCCGCCGCGGCGCGCAGGCCCTCGCCCGCGACCTCCACCGCGAACTGCGCCGCCGGGGCCAGGCCTCCGCCCTGCGCGCGCTGGCCCCGCACCCGGACGCCCACCCGGACGCCCCCGACACCCGCTCCACCACCGTCCTCGGCCCCGGCCGCCTCCACCCGCGCACCCTCGGCGCCCTGCGCGCCGCCGCCCGCACCGCCGACCTCGTCGTCGCCCACGGATCCTCCACCCTCCCCGCCTGCGCCCTCGCCCTCGCCGGCACCCGCACCCCGTTCGTCTACGTCTCCATCGGCGACCCCCGGCACTGGACGCCCGGCCCGGTCCGCCGGCTGCGCACCGGCGCCCTGCTGCACCGCGCCGCCGCCGTCACCGCCCTGGCCGACGAGGCCCGCGACCTGCTCGTCGAACGCTTCCGGCTGCCCGCCGCCAACGTCCGCACCATCCCCAACGCCCGCTCCGCCGACCTCTACCCGCCCGCCGACGGCGAGGCCGACCGGCGCGCCGCCCGCCAGCAGTTGGGCCTGCCGCCGGACGGCCTGCTGGTCGCCTGGGTCGGCGCGATCGCCCCCGAGAAGCGCCTGGACCTCGCCCTCGACGCCCTCGACCGGCTCCCCGACGTGCGGCTCGCCGTCGCCGGCGACGGCCCGCTGCGCACCGCCCTGGAGCGACATCCGGCCGCCGCCCGGGCCCACTTCCTGGGCACCCTCGCCGACCCGGCCCCGCTCTACCGGGCCGTCGACGCCGTCCTGCTCAGCAGCGACAGCGAGGGTGTGCCCGGGGTGCTGATCGAGGCCGCGCTGGCCGGCCTGCCGGCCGTCGCCACCGACGTCGGCTGGGTCGGCTCGGTGGTCCGGGACGGCATCACCGGCGCGCTGGTCGCCCCCGGCGACCCGCCCGCCCTCGCCGAGGCGCTGGCCAAGGTGCTGGCCGGCGACCGCGCCGGACTCGGCGCCGCCGCCCGCGCCCACGCGCTGGCCCACTGCGACCTCGACGTGGTGGTCGACACCTGGCAGCGGCTGTTCGGCGAGGTCTGCGGCCGCGGCGGACCGGGCGGACGCGGCTGACGCGTCCCGGTGCGCCGGGCCGGGTGCGCCGTTCAGGCGAATCCCGGCCCGACGCACCGGGACGACTGGCCGCTGACGTTCCGTCGCGGGTCACACTCCCCGGTGTGAAGTCGATCCTTCGAACCACCCTGCTGCTGGCCGTCGCCACCGGGATTGCCGTTTCCCCCCTCCAGGCCGCCGCCGCCAGCCACCAGCCGCCCCGCGAGGGCACCCCGTTCTCCCGTCTCGACACCATCCAGCCGGTGCGCGAGAGCGCCCGCACCGAGGCGCTGGAGTTCTTCTGGTACGACTGCGGGCACTCGCAGGCGCTGGAGCAGCCGCTCCAGAGCTGGACCGAGCGGCACCGCGCCGACGTCGACCTGCGCCGCGTCCCGGCGATCTGGCAGGGCAGCCGCGAGGAGGCCGCGCAGCGCGGCCACGCCCGGCTGTACTACACGCTGGAGCGCCTCGGCCTGGTCGAGCGCCTGCAGACCGAGGCCTTCCGGGCGGTGCACACCAACGAGCAGGACCTCATCACCGAGGACACCGCCGCCGCCTGGGCGCAGAGCCAGGGCGTCGACCAGCAGCGCTTCCGCGAGGCCTACGGCTCGGAGGCGGTGGGCCGGTCGGTCGACGAGGCCGCCGAGCTGTTCGTCCGCTACGGCATCAACGAACTGCCCACCGTGGTCGTCCAGGACGAGTACCGCACCTCGCCGACCAACGCCGGCGGCGTCGAGGCGATGCCCGAGGTGATGGACCACCTCGTCGCCCAGGACCAGCAGCGCCACCCGGCCCACACGCTGCACTGACCCTCCTCCCACCCCACCCGACCGCCCCGGCGGGCCGGCCGCACCGCGGCCGGCCCGCTCTTTTCCGGCCGCGCGGCACATCGCGATCCGATCACCTTCACCGAACCGACCCCCGGCGGCCACACTCTGTGCCAGAGTGGGCCCGGGCCGCGCCGCCGACGGTGTCAACAGCCGCTGCGCCGGGCCCACTTCTCGATACCGCCGGTACCGGAGAGGGCAGGTGTCCGTGGGGGGACAACGCGCGCAGCTCGTCGACGAGCGCGACAGCCAGACAACGCAGGCCCCGGGGCGGCGCCCGTCGGCCACCGACGGGCCGCCACCCGAACTGATCTTCAAACGCCGGCTCCGCCCGGCCCAGGTGGCCCGCGAACTGTGGGGCGCCCGTGAACTCGTCCGCGCGCTCGCCGAACGCGACCTGCGCGCCCGCTACAAGCAGGCCGTGCTCGGCTTCGCCTGGGCGGTGCTCACCCCGCTCGCGCTGTGCGCCATCTTCACCCTGGTGTTCCGCCGCGCCGTGCACGTCGACACCGAGGGCGCCGCGTACCCGCTGTTCGCCTACGTCGGCCTGATCGTCTGGCAGTTCTTCAGCAACACCATGAACCAGGGCGCGCTGAGCCTGGCCAACAACCTCAGCCTGCTCAACAAGGTGTACTGCCCGCGCGAGGTCTTCCCGCTCGCCACCATGCTGGTCGCCACCGTCGACATGCTGATCGGCACCGCCGTGCTGGGCCTGCTCTTCCTGGTCTTCTGGACCGCCCCCGCGGCGACCTTCCTGTGGGTGGTGCCGCTGCTGGGCATCCAGTTCGCCTTCACCTACGGCATCGCCCTGGTCCTGTCGGTGGCCGTGGTGTACCTGCGCGACGTCCGCCACCTGCTGCCGATCATCACCCAGATGGGCGTCTTCGCCACCCCCGTGGCCTACCCACTGGCCCAGATCCCGGAGCGCCTCCAGGAGGTCTACGTCGGCCTCAACCCGCTCGGCGCCGTGATCGAGGGCTACCGCAACGCCCTGCTGTACGGCCAGGCGCCCGACGCCGCGCTCACCACGATCGCCGCGATCTCCTCGGTGGTGTTCCTGGTCGGCGGCTACCTGCTGTTCAAGAAGCTGGAGACGGGGATCGCCGATGTCGCCTGACCAGACCCTCCCGCTGGGGACCATCCGCACCGACCAGGTGTGGAAGCGCTTCAAGGCCGACCAGCAGCGGATGCTGCTGCGCGACAAGGTCGAGTCGATGGCCCGTCGGCTGCGCGGCGAGAAGGGCGAGGACTGGCGCTGGGCGCTGCGCGACATCTCGATGCAGATCGAGCCGGGCGAGTCGGTCGGCCTCATCGGCTCCAACGGCTCGGGCAAGTCCACCCTGCTCAAGATGCTGACCCGGGTGATGTACCCCTACGGCGGGGTGATCGACGTGCGCGGCCGGATCGGCGCGCTGATCGAGATCCGGGCCGGCATCCACCCCGACCTGACCGGCCGGGAGAACATCTACCTGTTCGGCGCGCTGCTCGGCCTGCGGCGGCGCGAGGTGGCCACCCGCTTCGACGACATCGTCGAGTTCGCCCGCCTCGGCGGGGCCATCGACCGGCAGGTGAAGTTCTACTCCTCGGGCATGCAGATGCGCCTCGGCTTCGCCGTCGCCGCCTACCTGGAGCCGCACGTCCTGCTGGTGGACGAGGTGCTGGCGGTCGGCGACGCGGTGTTCCAGCAGCGCTGCCTGGACCGCATGCGCGAGGTCGCCGAGCAGGGCACCACCATCGTCTTCGTCTCGCACGACCTGCCCGCCGTGGAGTCCATCTGCCGGCGCGGCATCTGGCTGGAGCAGGGCTCGATCCGGGTGGACGCCGGGATCAAGGAGGCGATGGCCGGCTACCGCGACTCCATCGAGGCGCAGTCCGAGGCCGGCGGCCGCACCGGCGAGCCGATCCAGCTGCTCAAGCACGAGGTGCGCGGCGAGGAGCGGGAGAGCCTCACCACCGACGAGCCGATGACCGTCGAGCTCACCCTGGGCGGCGAGTACCGGGGCGACGCGACCCTGCACCTGGGCGTCAGCGAGGGCACCTCCAGCCCGATCTTCCAGATCAGCCACGAGATCCGGCTGACCGGCGGGGACCGCCGGGTGTCCTGCGTGATCCCCCGGCTGCCGCTGCCGCGCGGCCGCTACACCCTCTGGGCCGGCGTCTACAGCATCGGCAGGACCGACGGCGGCACGCTGATGAGCTGGCACTCGGCCGGCCAGTTCGACGTGTTCGGGCCGATGCTGGACTCCCCGCCGCGGGCCGTCGTGCTGGCCGCGCCGGTGTTCGTCCCGCACCACTGGGAGGAGTGAGGCGTGCGACCGGTCCGGGTGCTCGTCCATCTCAACAACCTGGCCCTCGGCGGCGCCCAGCTCAACGCGGTCGACATCGCCCGCACCCTGCGCGACCGCGGCCACGACCCGGTCCTGTTCGCCCAGGGGGTGGCCGGCCCGGCGCCGCTGGTCGAGGTCGCCGCCGGGCACGGCCTGGACGTGGTGGTGGCGGGCGGCCCCGACACCCCGCACGCCGACGTGCGGCGCCGGCTGGGCCGGCTGGCCGCCGAGCACGGCAGCCAGCTGCTGCACGCCTGGGAGGTCCGGGCGGCCCGCAACTCCTACTTCGGGCCCGGGCGGTACGGCCGGCTGCCGGTGGTCACCACCTTCTACGGCATCCGGATGCTGCGCGGCCTGCCCCGGCACCAGCCGCTGGTGCTGGGCCTCGGCGCGCTGATGGGCGACGGCCGGGCCTTCGGCCACCGGGACGTCAGCCTCATCGAACCGCCGGTCAACACCGCCACGGACGCCCCCGGACTGGCCGACGGGTCGGCCTTCCGGCACGAACACGGCATCGGGGACGACGAGTTGTTGCTGGTCATCGTCACCCGGCTGGTCCCCGCGCTGGAGAAGGACGCCGGCGCGGAGCTCACCGTTGACGCCGTCCGGCAGCTGGACGACCCGCGGGTGCGGCTGGTGATCGTCGGCGCCGGCCCCAGCCTGGAGTCGCTGCGCATCCGCGCGGCCGCCGTCAACGCGGCGCTCGGCCGCCGGGCGGTGCTGGTCCCCGGCCAGCTGGCGGACCCGCGCCCGGCGTACCAGGCGGCCGACGTCGTCCTCGGCATGGGCGGCTCGGCGCTGCGCGGCCTCGCCTTCGGCAAGCCGGTGGTGGTGCACGGCGCGGCCGGGTACACCGCCGTGCACGAGCCCGGCCCGCTGGTCGAGCCGCACGCCTCGCGCTGCATGTACGGCTTCGGCGACGGCTCGCGCGCCCCCGGGACGCTGGCCGCCCAGCTGCGCGGGCTGCTCGACGACCCGGCGCGCCGCGCCGATCTGGGCGCCTGGGGGCGGCAGTGGGTGGCCGGCCGGTTCTCGCTGGAGAGCGTCACCAGCGCCTTCGAGGACCTCTACACCCGGGTGCTGGCCCGGCCGGGCCGCACGGTGGGCTGGCTGAAGGACCTGGAGCAGATGACCCGGTACGAGTTCACCAAGCCGGCCGCCCTGCGACTGCTGGGGCGGTGAGCCGGCCGGGATCGCGTCGCTGGTCGACGACTTCCTCCTCCGCACCCGGAAGCGGCCGCGGGGCGCGGGGAGTTCAGCCGCGGCGCAGCACCAGCGTGACGAAGCCGGGCGTCCCCCGGTAGCCGTGCAGCCACTCGGTGCGGTGCAGGGCGGCCGACGCCCGGGCGTCCGCGGCGTCCGGGTCGAAGGGCCGGCGCGAGTGCCCGCCCCAGGAGGGATGCCACCGACCCGTCGGAGAGCGGCGCGGCGATCGGACGGTGGGCGTGCGCGAGCCGGGAGACCGTCCGTCCGGCCAGTGCGGCCCACCCCGGTTCAGTACGTCCGGCCCTTCCAGGCGGCGCCCCTGCCCCGCCAGTGCTGCACCGCCGAGTCGACCGTCATCAGGAGGTAGAGCGAGGCCGTGAACGGCAGCAGCAGCGCCGCCGCCGGCGGGCGGCCGTAGTAGCGCAGCATCGGCACGAAGGTCCCCGCCATCAGCGCCCAGGCCGCCGCGCCCGCCGCCGCCACCGGCCGGGCGCCCGCCACCAGCCCCGCCACCGTCGCCACCGGCGGCACCAGGTAGACGAGCGCCAGCCCCAGCACCGTCCCCAGCAGCAGCACCGGCGAGTGCCGCAGCTGGGCGTACGCGCTGCGCGACACCATCCGCCACAGCTGCGCGAGGCGCGGATACGGCCGCACGCTGTCCACCTGCTCGGCCAGCCCCAGCCAGGTCCGGCCCCCGGCCGCCTTCACCGCCCGGGCCAGCGACACGTCGTCGATCACCGCGCCCCGGATCGCCGCCACCCCGCCCGCCCGCTCCAGCGCCTCCCGCCGCACCAGCGAGCAGCCGCCCGCCGCCGCGGCCGTCCGCGCGCCGGGCCGGTTGCTCCACCGGAACGGGTACAGCTGGGCGAAGAAGTACACGAAGGCCGGCACGATCAGCCGCTCCCAGCCCGTCTCCACCCGCAGCCGCGCCATCTGCGACACCAGGTCCAGCCGGCCGCCCTCCGCCGCGGCCACCAGATCGGCCAGCGAGTCCGGCCCGTGCGCGATGTCCGCGTCGGTCAGCAGCAGGTACTCGGCGTCCGGCCCGGCCAGCTCCACCCCGTGCCGCACCGCCCACAGCTTGCCCGTCCACCCCGGCGGCAGCGGGGGAGGGGTGGCCACCGTCAGCTCCAGGCCCCCCGGGGCGGCGAGCGAGCGCGCCAGCGCGCCCGTCCCGTCCGAACTGTGGTCGTCCACCAGCACCACCCGGGCCCGCCCCGGGTACTTCTGCGCCAGCAGGCTCGGCAGCGACACCGGCAGCACCTCGGCCTCGTCCCGGGCCGGCACCACCACCGCCACCTGCGGCCAGCGTGCCGGCGGCCGGTGCGGCGGCAGCCGGACGTCGGTGCGCCAGAACAACCCGTGGCAGCCCGCCAGCCAGAGCCAGACCAGCAGGGAGAGCGCGGCGATCCACAGCAGGACGGTCACCCGGGCAGTCTGCCGCACCGGAGGCCCGTCGGGGGCCATCGACTAAAGTCTTGACCCGTGAAGATCGCACTGATGGACTCGGGAATCGGCCTGCTGGCCGCCGCCGCCGCACTCCGGGCGCTGCGTCCGGACGTCGATCTGGTGCTCTCCTCCAACCCCGCCTCGATGCCCTGGGGCCCCCGCACGCCCGAAGAGGTCACCGAGCTCGCCCTCGGCTGTGCCCGGGCCGCCGCCGCGCACCGGCCGGACGCGCTGATCGTCGCCTGCAACACCGCCTCGGTCCACGCGCTCGCCGCCCTGCGCGCCGAACTGGAGCCCGCGCTGCCGGTCATCGGCACCGTCCCGGCGATCAAGCCGGCCGCCGCCCTCGGCGGCCCGGTCGCCATCTGGGCCACCCCCGCCACCACCGGCAGCGCCTACCAGCGCGGGCTGATCCACGACTTCGCCGGGACGGCCGCGGTCACCGAGGTCGCCTGCCCCGGGCTCGCCGACGCCGTCGAGCACGGCGACGAGGCGGCCATCGAGGCGGCCGTCGCCGCGGCGGCCGCCCGCACCCCGGCCGGCACGGCGGCCGTCGTCCTCGGCTGCACCCACTACGAGCTGGTCGCCGACCGCATCCGCGCCGCCGTCGCCCCGAGCGCCCTGCCGTCGCTGACCCTGCACGGCTCCGCCGACCCGGTCGCCGCCCAGGCCCTGCGCCGCGTCCTCGACCCCACCCGCGAGGGCACCGCCACCCTCACCGTCCTCCACGCCGGCACCCCCGCCACCCTCCCTCCCACCGCCCTCGCCTACCCCCAGGCCCTCCCGCTCACCGCCCCCATGGCCTGACTCGCTCGGCGCATCGCCGGAGGCCCTGTCTCGGCGCCTTGTCCTATCCCAGGCCGTGCCGCTCACCGCCCCCACGGCCTGGACCCGCTCGGCGCACCGCCGGGAGGCCATGTCCCGGTGCCTTGGCCTATTCCCAGGCCGTGCCGCTCACCGCCCCCACGGCCTGGACTCGCTCGGCGCATCGCCGGTGCCCCTGTCCCGGCGCCCTGGCCTGCCCCCAGGTTCTCCCGCTCACCGCCCCCATGGCCTGACTCGCTCGGCGCATCGCCGGTGCCCCTGTCCCGGCGCCCTGGCCTGCCCCCAGGTTCTCCCGCTCACCGCCCCCATGGCCTGACTCGCTCGGCGCATCGCCGGTGCCCCTGTCCCGGCGCCCTGGCCTGCCCCCAGGTTCTCCCGCTCACCGCCCCCACGGCCTGACTCGTCCGGCGCACCGCCGGGAGGCCCTGGTCCCGGTGCCTTGGCCTATTCCCAGGCCGTGCCGCTCACCGCCCCCACGGCCTGACTCGCTCGGCGCATCGCCGGAGGCCACGTCCCGGCGCCCTGGCCTGCCCCCAGGTTCTCCCGCTCACCGCCCCCATGGCCTGACTCGCCCGGCACACCGCCGGAGCCCCTGCCCCGGCGTGCCGCGTGGGCGGGGAGGGCCGCCGCCGCGCCCTCGCCGCCGGCCCGGCGACGCTGCTGCTGTCCCGTCGACGGGCTGGTCGCCGGTTGGTGTGGCCTTGTTCGGGCGTGTTGGGTCGGTGGTGGGCCCGGACTCCGTACGCCGCCGCCAGCCCGGCGGGGCCGCTGCCGCTGTCCGCAACGTCCGTCGACGGGCTGGTCGCCTGCTGGTGTGCTCTGTTCGGACGTGTTGTGTCGGTAGTGGGGGCCGGAATCCGTATGCCGCCGACGGCCCGGCGACGCCGCTGCTGGCCGCAGTGCCCGCTGACGGTCGGCCGCCTGCTGGCGTGGCCCTGTCCGGGCGTGTCGCCAGGGCGGAGAGGGTTCGACCTCTCTAGGACCTCCAGCGGCCCGGCGGTCCCCTCGCCTATCCGGCTGCCGCCGTTCGCGCCGCCCGTGGGCTCACCTGTCAGGCGTGGCTTGCGCCGCAGTCTGCTGGGGGCGCGGCCCTCGCCCGGGTCGTAGCTGGAGGCGGCTGCTGACGCGCGGGGAAGGAAGCCGCGGCTCCCACTGGTCTCGGCCGCCCGGGTTCCCGTGGCATCCGCCCCGGCCGCGGCGACTCGTCAGGGGCGATGCCGAGGCGCGCGTTTCGCGGCCGGTTCAGGATCGGCGGCAGGGCGGCTGCGGGGAGGGTGGCGCGCCTTCGGCCTACGGCTCGGCGGTTCCCGCCGGGCGGGTTACTGCTGGGGGCCTCCCCGGCCTCTGGTCCGTAACCCGTGAGGCGGCGGTGCCACGGCAGGGCGGCTGTGGGGAGGGTGGCGCTCTTTCGGCCTACGGCTCGGTGGTTCCCGTCGGGCGGGTTACTGCTGGGGGCCTCCCCGGCCTCTGGCCCGTAGCCCGTGAGGCGGCGGTGCCACGGCAGGGCGGCCGCGGGGAGGCTGGCGGTCTTTCGGCCCATGGCTCGGTGGTTCCCGCCGGGCGGGTTACTGCTGGGGGCCTCCCCGGCCTTCGGCCCGTGACCCGCGAGGCGGCGGTGCCACGGCCGCAGCGGTACGGACGGCTGCCGTGGAGCAGGAAGTCGGCCGGTCCGACTTCTGGCGGCGGGCGTGCTGCTGTGTGGTGGCTGGTGGTGGGCTGTAGCGGGGGGTCTGTGGTGGTGGCGCAGGAAGTCGGCGGGCGCGCCGTGGTGGGGGAGGCGGCCGGGCCGGGGTGCGCGCAGGAAGTCGGTGGGGCGACTTCCTGCGCGGGGGAGGGGAGGGTCAGGCGGCCTGGCCGCGCCAGCGGCGGTAGGCGGGTTCGAGCCCGGAGAGGATGGTGTCGAAGCGCCGGGTGCTGGTCGTGGAGTCCACCTGGAGCCGACTGATCTGGAGAGGGTGGGAGGGGAGCCGGGGGCCGAGGCGGTGGTCGGAGAGGAAGCCGAGCCGGTAGCCCAGCTCCTGCAGGACGGTTTCGGCCCGGATGTCGTGGCCGCCGTCGGGGTAGGCGAAGGCGATCGGGGGCTCGCCGAGCCAGCGGGTGAGGGCTTCGTGGGCGCCGGTGATCTCCGCGCGGACGGTGGCGTCGTCGCAGCGGCCCAGGCACGGGTGCCCCTGGGTGTGGTTGCCGATGGCGACGCCGCCCTCGCGCAGTGCGACCAGGTCGGCGGGGGTGAGCTGGTCCTGGCCGGGCGGGCGCCGGTCGGCGCTGACCCGCAGTTCGTGGAGGCTGCGCCGGCGGTCCGGGTCGGGCATCGCCTTGAGCCGGCGGAGCAGTTGCGAGGGGTGCCCGCAGTCGAGGGAGCGGGCGCGCCCGCCGTGCCGGGCGAGGAAGTCGGCCTCGTGCCACCAGAACGGCTTCTCGGTGCCGATCAGCTCGGAGATGACGAAGGCGGCGGCCGGGATGCCGCGTTCGATCAGCGCGGGCAGCGCATGGGTGAGGACGCTGCGGTCGGCGTCGTCGAAGGTCACCAGCACGCTGCGGGCGGGCAGTGGGCGCCGTTCGGTGACGGCCTGCTGCACGGCGGCCAGTGAGACGGGGGTCGCGAGTCTTCGGAGCCGGTCCAGCTGGGCGCCGAACGAACGGGGGTCGGTCACCCCGTGGTAGGCGAGCACGGCGAGCCGCTGGGCCGCCCGGGCGCGGAAGAGCGGCTGGACGGGGGCGAACCGCAGCCACTCACCCCGCGCGTCGGCGGGGTGGCCGCCCGGTCGGTCGGCCGGCTCGGGCTCGGCCGGCAGGCGGACGGGGGCGGAGCAGGTGCGGGTGGCGGTGGACCTCAGGGCCCGGCCGCCCGGCGGAAGGACGGCGGGCGGGCGGACGGTCGGTGGCCGGACGGTCGGCGGGGTGACGATCGGCTGCCCGTCGGTCGTCACGGCGGCGGGCCCGGGCGGTGCGGCGGTGGTCGGCGGGGGCCGCAGATCCGACAGGGCGGTCACCACGGCCCTGGTCCCGGCCGTGGGGCTGGAGGTCGATGTCGTGGAATGGGACTGCGGCACGGTTCCCCCTCGGTCGCCGATGCGGCGTGGCGGTACCGCCGGAGGACGGAGCCCGGCCTCCGACTCCAGGGCACGGCGGCTCCGCCCCCTGGGTATGTCCGGCCCGCGGCGGGGACTCCCAACCCGCACCGCGGACGGCTCCTGGATCGCTCAATGTAATGGAGACAGCTACGCCCCGTTGAGGGTTGTACCGGACCGGCAAGGTTTTTTCGCAGATCGGGAACGATTCCGGGACGAGTCCGGAACGGGTTCGGGACGGGTTCGGGACGCCTCCGCAACACCGTGCCGAACACCGGCCGTTCCCCGTCGCGACCGTCACCGACCGTGTCCGCCCGATCGCGTCCCGCATGCTGCCCGCGCGGCGGCGCCGGGGTACCTTGGGCTCATGGCAGATGCGGAACGTGATCACTTCCACCCGCACGGCGCGACCCGGATGGCCCGGTACTGTCACGGCGGCCCGCTGGTCACCCACCAGGTGCCGCTCGCGCTGGTGGGCCTGGCCTGCCTCGCGCTGGGGATCGTGGTGGCGGTCGTGGTTCCGGACAGTGACGGTCCGGCCTGGGCGATGGCGGTGGCCGGCTGCCTCGCGGCCGGCGTGCTGCTGCTCGGCCGGATCGGCTTCGCGCTGTTCCGCCGCCGCCGCGCGACGGCCTGAGCGCGTACCGCGCGCCACCGGCGGACCACGCACGGACACGCACGGACACGGACGGACGAGGACGGGGCCGCTCGGGCACCGCTCACCCGATCGAGTCCAACCGGTCAGATCGGCCGGTTTTCAGCCCATCTGCCAACTCCTTCTCGCTTCTTTCACAATTCCGGGGCACCAGCCCCACAGTTCCCCCTACTGTGATTCTCGTCCGGGGCGCCAACAGCGCCGGATGCGAGGCCACTTGACGGTGCCGGGGAGGGCGCCGCAGAGGGGGGAACGATGAGCGGCACCGCCGCGCCCGGAACGGCCCCGGTCGGTGGGGGGATCCGGGCCCGGGTGAAACGCCAGCTGGCACGCCGGGTCGGGAACAGCCCCGGCGAGGGCGCCACCGTATTGATCTACCACCGGGTGGGCGGTGGGAGCCCGGACGAGCTGGACGTGTCCGCCGCCGACTTCGCCGCGCAGGCCGACCTGCTCGCCGCGCTGCCGCCCGGACGGGTGGTCTCCCTCGACGAGGCCACCGACCGGATCGAGGCCGGGCGCCGCACCCCGGGCGTCGTCCTCACCTTCGACGACGGCTTCGCGGACGTCTACGACAACGCCTGGCCGCTGCTGCGCGAGCGCGGACTGCCCTTCACCGTCTACCTGGCCAGCGGCCACGTCGGCGGTGAGATGCGCTGGGAGGGCTCGACCGCCAAGGCGGCCGGCGCCCCCGCGCTCAGCTGGGCGCAGCTGAGCGAGATGACCGCCTCCGGCCTGTGCACGGTCGCCAACCACACCCGCACCCACGCCCGCCCCGAACTGCTCTCCACCGCCGAGCTGGACGCCTGCAACGACGACGTCGAGGAGCACCTGGGCGTCCGTCCCCGCCACTACGCCTACACCTGGGGCGTGCCGGTCCCGCACATGGAGCCGGCCCTGCGGGCCCGCTTCCGGACGGCGGCGACCGGCGAGGTCGGCCGCAACACCCCCGGCGTGGACCCGGTCCGGCTGCGCCGGGTGCCGGTCCGCCGCACCGACCCGATCGACTTCTTCCGCGCCAAGCTGCACGGCCGGCTGATCCCCGAACTCGCCTACGCCCGGATCGTCGCCACCGCGAAGGCGGTGGGCGCCCGTGCCTGAGAGCCGGATACCGCCGCGGCTGCGCGGCCCGCGCGGCCGCCCGCTGCGGGTCGCCCACCTCACCACCGTCGACATGAGTCTGCACCTGCTGCTCGCCACCGAGCTGAAGGTCGACCTGGAGGCCGGCTTCGAGACGTACGGGATCAGCGCGCCCGGCCCGTACGTCCCCCAGCTGGAGGCGATCGGGGTGCGGCACGAGCCGCTGCACGCGCTCACCCGGGCCTGGGAGCCGCGCGCCGACGCCGCCGCCGCCCGCGAACTGCTCGCCGTCCTGAGCCGGATCCGCCCGGACGTGCTGCACACCCACAACCCGAAGACCGGCGTGCTCGGCCGGGTCCTCGGCCGCCTCGCCCGCGTCCCGGTGGTGGTCAACACCTGCCACGGGCTCTGGGCGCAGGCCCACGATCCGCTCGCCAAGCGGGCGTTCGTGCTGGGCGCCGAGGCCTTCGCGGCCCGCTTCTCGCACGCCGAGCTGTACCAGAACGGCGAGGACCGCCGCACCCTGGCCCGCGCCGTCCCGGCCCGCCGCTCGCGGGTGGTCGGCAACGGCGTCGACCTCACCCGTTTCGCCACCGACCCGGGCGAGCGCGCCCGCACCCGCGCCGCCCTTCGGGCCGAACTCGGCGTCGGGCCGGACGAGTTGTTGGTCGGCGGGGTCGGCCGGAGGGTCGCCGAGAAGGGCATCGGGGAGTACGCCGAGGCGGCCCGCGCGCTGGCCGGCAAGGCCCGGTTCGTGTGGATCGGCCCGGACGACCCGGACAAGCCGGACGCCCACGGCGCCGAGTCCGGCGTCGCCTTCCTCGGCCCGCGCGGCGACATGCCCGCCGTCTACGCGGCCCTCGACGTCTTCGTGCTCCCCTCCTACCGGGAGGGGTTCTCCCGCTCCGCCATGGAGGCCGCCGCCGGCGGCCTGCCGATGGTGCTCAGCGACATCCGGGGCTGCCGCGAGATCGGCACCCACGACGAGCACCTGCTCCTCGCCCCGCCCGGCGACGCCCGGGCCCTCACCAGCGCGCTGGACCGGCTTCTCACCGAGCCCGGCCTGCGCGAGCGCCTCGGCGCCGCGGCCCGCCGCCGCGCCACGGCGCAGTTCGACCAGCGCGCGGTCGCCGCCGTCTCGCTGGCCACCTACGCGGCCGTCGCCCGCGCCAAGGGACTGCCCTGGACGGTCGGCTGAGCCCGCCCACGACCACACCACCGCATCAGGGGGAAGGACCGTCATGAAGCGAGGGGGGGACCTCGCGATCACTGTCCTGGCCGGGATCGTTGCGATTCCGCTCGGCCTGGTGATCGCCCTGCTGATCCGCTGCACGACGGGCGGACCGGTGCTCTTCCGACAGACCCGGACGGGGCTGCACGGAAAGGAGTTCGAGATCCTCAAGTTCCGCACCATGCGGGACAGGCGTTTCCCGGAGGAGCCGGACGCTCCCCGGATCACCCGGCTCGGGGAACTGCTCCGCCGGACCAGCCTGGACGAGCTGCCGCAGCTGTGGAACGTCGTGCGCGGCGAGATGGGCGTGATCGGGCCCCGGCCCACGCTGCCCGAGCAGGTCGTCCACTACTCCGGCCGGCAGCGCGGCCGGCTCGACGTCCGGCCCGGCCTCACCGGCTGGGCCCAGGTGCGGGGCCGCAACTCCATCACCTGGCCCGAGCGGATCGAGCTCGACCTCTGGTACGTCCACAACCGTTCGCTCGGGCTCGACCTGCGGATCCTGCTGCTGACCGTCAAGGTGCTGCTGCGCCCGGCCGGGATCACCGCGGCCGGCGGCGTCAACCCGGGCTTCCCGGCGCCCACCGAGCCCACCGAGCCGGCCGACACCGGCGTGCCGGTGGCCGCGGGTGCGGGTGCGGGCGCGGCCGAGCAGCCGCCCGCCGTGATCGGCCTGCCCCGGCAGAGCACGGCTCCCCGGCAGGGCACGGCGTCCCGGTCGGCCCCGCCGGTCCGCACCGCGGCGGTCCACGCGGCCGTCGAGGAGGCGTCCTGACCGCCGGACCGGGCAGGATGGCCCCCGTGCCCTCCGCAACCGCCCCTCGCGGGCTCTGGATCGCCGGCGCCGGGGGCGTCGGCCGCGAGGCGCTGGACACCGCGCTCGCGGCCGGCGTCCCGGTCGCGGGCTTCCTCGACGACAGCCGGCACGGCGCCACCGTCCGCGGCCTGCCGGTCCGCAGACCCGCCGAGTTCGACCCCGGCGCCCGCTACCTGGTCGGGATCGCCGACCCGGCTGTCCGCCAGCGGCTCGCCGCCCTGCTGGACGGCCTGGGCGCGGAGCCGGCCACCCTGGTCCACCCCCGGGCGCTGATCGCCCCGGACACCGTGCTCGGCCCGGGCTGCCTGGTGATGGGCGGTGCCTATGTGTCCAGCAGCGTCCGGCTCGGCGCGCACAGCCAGGTCCACTACAACGCGACGGTCGGGCACGACGCGGTGCTGGGCGAGCGGGTGACGGTCTATCCGGGCGGGAACGTCTCGGGCGCCGTCCTGCTGGCGGACGGCGCCACGGTCGGCTCCAACGCCGTGGTCCTCCAGGGCCGCAAGGTCGGCGAGGGCGCCTTCGTGGGCGCGGCCGCCGTGGTGACCAGGGACGTGCCGCCCGGCGAGGTGGTGGTCGGCTCCCCGGCCCGCCCGCTGCGCAAGGACTGACCGGGCGGCGGGCCGACCGGGCGCCGGACGATCCGTCGGCCGGCGGCCCGCGTCCGGATAGGGTGCGGGCCATGGCCATTCCCGAGTTCCTCGCCGACCTCCGCGCCGTGGTCGGCCCCCGCATGCTCTGGCTCAGCGCCGTCGTCGCGGTCGTCCTGGACGACGACGGCCGGGTCCTGCTCGTGCAGCGCGTCGACGACGGCTGCTGGGCGCCGCCCGGCGGCATCCTCGACCCGGGCGAGCAGCCCGCCGACGGCGCGGTCCGCGAGTGCCTGGAGGAGACCGGCGTGGTCGCCGTCCCGGAGCGGCTGTTGACGATCACCGTCTCGCCGGAGATCACCTACCCCAACGGCGACCTGACGCAGTACCTGGAGGTCGTCTTCCGCTGCCGCCCGACGGGCGGCGAGGTCCGGCTGGACGAGGACGAGACGCTGGCGGTCGGCTGGTACGCCCTGGACGCGCTGCCGCCGATGGGCGAGAAGGAACTCGCCTGGATCCACCGGGCGGTGGCCGGCCACACCGAGGCCGCCTTCCAGTGGAACGGCGCGCTGCTGCCCTAGCCGGGGCGGGCCTCAGTGGCCGCGGAACCAGGCCGCGGTCCGCTCCAGGCCCTCGCGCAGCGGCACCGGCGTGACGTCCGGGAACAGGGCGCGCAGCCGCGCGTTGTCGGCCTGCGAGTCCCGGACGTCGCCGGGCCGCGGGTCGACGTGCGCCACCTCGACGGGGTGGCCGAGCACCGACTCCAGCTCGCCGATCAGCTCCAGCAGCGAGGTGCGGGTGCCGAAGGCGAGGTTCACCGGGTCGGCGTGCACCACCCGGCGCAGCACCGCCTCGGTGATCACCTGGGTGACGGTGCCGACGAAGGTGAAGTCCCGGCTCTGCCCGCCGTCCCCGTGCACGGTCACCGGCCGCCCGGCCAGCGCGGCGTCCAGGAAGGCCGGGACGACGGCCGCGTAGGCGTGCCCGGCGGGCTGCAGCGGGCCGAAGACGTTGAAGAACCGCAGCGGGAGCACACCCAGCCCGTAGCAGTGGTGGTAGGCCGCCAGATAGGACTCGGTGGCGAGCTTGCTGACCGCGTACGGGCTCATCGGCGCGGTGCGCATGGTCTCCCGCTTGGGCAGCTCGCGGTTGGCGCCGTAGACCGAGGAGGAGGACGCGGCGGCCACGTACAGGCCGCCGGCGCGGCGGGCCGCCTCCAGCACCTCCAGGGTCCCGGTGGCGTTGGCGTGGTGGCTGGCCAGCGGGTCGGCCACCGAGCGGGGCACGGAGGGCAGCGCGGCGAGGTGGACCACGGCGTCGGCGCCGGCGAAGGCCTCGTCCAGCAGCGCGGGATCGAGGATCGTGCCCTCGTAGAGCACGGCCCCGGTGTCGGCCAGGTTGCTCTTCCGCCCGGTGGAGAGGTCGTCCACGACCCGGACCTGGTCCACCTCGGGCCGGGCCAGTAGGGCCCGGACCAGATTGGCCCCGATGAATCCGGCTCCGCCGGTGACGACCACGCGCATGGCTGAGGTTCCCCCCTCACGACCACCCGGCCCCTCGGCCGGCCCTGCGCCGATGCTAGCCGTGTGGTCACCCGTGGTGGGCCGGAACCCCGAGAACGGCCGGAAGCGGCCGCGCACGGGCCGGGGCGGGCCGCGGACGGGTGGTCAGCCCTTGGGCTGGCGGTACGCCTCCTCGGCGGCGTCCAGCACCGCCGCGAGGTCGCCGCCGGCCGTGGCGGTGGCCACCGCGGCCACCGCGCCCTCGACGAACGGGGCGTTGGCGAACCGGACCGGGAACGGCAGGCCGTGCTCGTCGGCGTCGGCGAGCAGGGCCCGGACGGTGGTCACCGCGCCGCCGAGGTCGGCCAGGACGACCACGCCGTGGCCCTGGTCGACCCGCCGGGTGGCGGCGGCGACCAGGACGGCGCTGATGCCGGGGCCGGCCACCAGGTCGCCGCCGGTGGCGGCGACCGGGGCGGCGGAGTCGTCGCCGCCCAGCGCGAGGGCGAGGGTGCGTACGGCGTCGGCGAGTTCCTGGCTGTGCGAGACCAGGACGACGCCGACCCGGCCGTGCGCGGGCGGGCGGCCCGCCCCGGGCCGGGGCAGCGGTGCGGGCGGGGTGCGGGGCGCCGGGGGGTGGGCCGAGGGGGCGTCGGAGATGGGGATGACATCGGCGCGGGTGCCGTCCCGACGACTCATCGGCTGCTCCTCGGGGCGCTCGGTGGGGAACTCGGTGCGGAACTCGGTGCGGAACTCGGCCGGGAACCGGGTCGCGACCCGGTCGCGGACTCGGTGGGGGGCTCCCCACACTCTGGCAGTTCGCCCGCCGCCCGCCCGTACGGGACACGCGCCCGGCGGGGGCGGGCCGGGGCCGCCGGCGGCCCGTCGGCCCCGGTCGGGGGAGTCCTGCCGATCCCGCCGCCCGGGGCCGTGCGGGTGACTAGGCTGGGGCCGTTCAGGCCGTCGGGAGGAGAGACCAGCAGTGGCAGCCAACAGCGTGACCGGAGTGGAGTCGACCGGGGCGCAGGCCCCGGGAACGGTGGGGGTCGGCGCGAACGGGAAGCCGAAGGTGGACTTCACCGGGGCGACCTGGCTGTGCAGCAGCCAGGGTGTGGGCGACGTCCAGATCGCCTTCGTGGACGGCTACATCGGCATGCGGGACGGCCGTCAGGAGGACGGCCCGGTCCTGGTGTTCACGCCCGGGGAGTGGCGGGCCTTCGTGCTCGGCGCGCGGGACGGCGAGTTCGACCTCACCTGACCGGATCCGGCCGGACGCCCAGCGAGGGCGTCCGGCCGGAACCGAAGGTCTCCGTGGGTCATCGTTCCGATCACATTTGAACGTGCCCTGTCATGATTTCTGTTGACTGCTGGACAAACGCAGCTCAGAGTATGAGCACAGGCAGACGCCGTGCCCACCGCCCCCACGCGGCCAGACACGGCGCCTGCTGTGCGACCCGGCAGCGCTGCCGAGTCTCCTCCCAGTCATCCCCTGCGCACCGGGGGTGCGTCGGCCGGTCCCGGCCCACAAGGGGCCGGCAGTCGCCGGGAGGATGGCACCGAGGCCGAGAGCTACTCGGACGACGGTGCCGTTGCTCGGGACCCGCACGCCCCCACGCGGCGGCGTCCCGAGCAGATCCGCGGGAGCGACGGGCCGGGGCCCCGCGGACCTTGCTTGTGATGCATGGAACTGTTGGCTTGTGTGCTGTGCGGTGTGCGACGTCGAAGCTGGGTGCTCGGCGGATCGGCACGACGGTATGCACAGTGAGGGAAACGCGTGTAGGGCCGCGTTGCGACATGCCGTCCCCCCGAAGGGTGAAACCCAGAACGGCTGTCGTGCTGAACCGAACGTAGCCCGGACGGTTGCTCAGAGTCAACATTGGTCTCTGAGCGTGGATCTCCGTCCGGTGCCCCACCCACCCCGTGAGGGCGGTGTGCCGGGCACGTACGATGTTCCCATGTCTTTTCTCCGCCGTCGCTCCGGTCAGCCCACCGGCCCGGACTTCGACGTGCTCGCCATGGACCCGGGCGACTGGCCCGGCGACTTCGGTGCGGCCATGATGACCGGCCCGGACGGCTCCTGCCAGGGGATTTTCCTGCGCTACGACCTGTTCGGCGGCAGAGGCCCGGCGATGTTCATCGGCAACCTCCCCGAGGGTTCGCCGGCCCGGGACACCGGCGACAGCGTGCCCTTCGAGGTGCGCCAGCTGCTCGCGGCCCTGGGGGACGAGGAACCGGTCGAGTTCGTCTCGGCGGAGGACTTCCCGGTCATGCTCGGGGACGACCTGCTGATCGTGAAGAAGGTCAAGGTCAGCGAGGGCCGGGTCTTCTGTGCCCAGTTCGGCCGGAGTGACGGTGTGCAGGTCACCATCGCCTCCTGGGACCGACCGATTTCGGACGACCTCTACCAGTTGCTCAAACCGCTGCCCGCGGACATGTTCCAGCAGGGCTGACGGGTTCCGGAACCCCGCCCCGAAGGGCAGGGTTCCGCTTCCCGTTGCGGGACTCGTCGCCCTTGCGCCACCCCGCTCGTTCCGGGCCCCGGACGCTGCTTGACGGCCTCGATCACGGCTTCGTAAAGTCGCGGACATGTCGTGTCGTCCCCTGCTGCTGACCCGTCGCAGCTACCTCGACCTGCGACGCACCGCCAGCGCGGCGTGTCCGGGCCACTGAGGGGGATTCGTCCCCGAGGCGGCGGGCGGTCGGCCGAGCGGCCGGCGCCGGTCCGGGGGCGGGTGTTCCGCTGAGCCCGGGTTCCGGGGGCGGGCGTTCCGCCGACTCCGGGGTCGCCTACCGGTACCGCGCGCCCGTCCCGGCGTGTCGAGGAGTCAGAGCCCACGCTGCCGCCCGGAGGCACCAGCCCCATGAGCATCATCGCTGCCGACCAGCCGTCCGCCGCCCCGTCCCCCGTCGAGGCCGCCCTCGCCGGGCTGCCCCGGGTCGTCGACCTGCTGGCCGCCCGGGCCGAGGAGCACGACCGCGACGCGACCTTCCCCTACCAGGGCATCGAGGCCGTCCACGAGGCCGGACTGCTCACCCTGACCGTCGACCGCCGGTACGGCGGCCCCGGCGGAACGCTCGCCGACACCGTCCAGGTCCTGTCCCAACTCGGGCGCGGGGACGCCTCGGTGGCCGTGGTCACCGCGTTCACCCTGCTCCAGCACGCCGAGCAGGCGCGGACGGCGAACTGGCCGACGGCCGGCTACCGGCGGCTGCTCACCGAGTCCCGGCGCGGGCCGGCCCTGGTCAACACCCTGCGGGTGGAGCCCGGCGGCCGCAACGGCGAGCCGCCGGCCACGGTGGCCCGGTGGGACGGCACGGACTGGCGGCTCACCGGCCGGAAGACGTACTGCACCGGCGCCGAGGCGCTCGCCTGGCTGGCGGTGACCGCCCGGACCGACGAACCGGAGCCCCGGACCGGCACCTTCCTGGTGCGCGGCGAGAGCGACGGCCTGGAGGTCGACCCGACCTGGGACCAGCTCGGCCTGCGGGCCAGCGCCAGCCACGACGTGGTGCTGGACGAGGTGCGGGTGCCCGCCGAACTCGCGCTCGGCCTGAATCCGCCGAGGGGTGGCGCCGGAAAGGGCGCGGGCGGTTCCGCCGCGCGCCCCGGTTCTGCCGCGCGCGCCGCCGCCACTCCCGCCGCCGGGGTGGTCCCGGCGGCCGAACTGGCCCGGGCCTGGCACGATCTGGCGCTCTCCGCGGTGGCCGTCGGGGTCGCCCGTTCGGCCCAGGACTGGCTGGTCCGGTTCCTGCACCAGCGAACTCCGGCCAATCTCACCGAGCCGCTCGGCAGCCTGCCCCGCTACCGCAGCGCGCTGGGCGAGATCGAGGCCCAGCTGATCGGCGCCGAGGAACTGGTCCACGGACTGGCCCCCCGGGTCGACCGGGCCGAGCCGGACGCGGTCGCCCGGACCGGCCCGGCCCACCTGCTGGCCACCCGGGCGGCGATATCCGCCGTCCAGCAGGCCGTCTCGCTCACCGGCAACCCGGGGCTGAGCCGCCGTCACCCGCTGGAGCGCTACCTGCGGGACGTGCTCAGCAGCCGGGTCCACCTGGCCCCCGACGAGGCCGTCCTGGAGGCCGCGGGCCGGGCCGCCCTGGAGCGCGGCGCCCGGCACTGACCGGGCGCCGGCGGCCGGGCGGCCTCACCGCGTCCCGACGGCGGCCCGGACCGCGCGGCGGGCCAGCGCGGCGTCGTCGTACAGCCGGCGGATCATGATCCGCTGCTCCTCGCCGGCGCCCGGCACGTCGTACAGCCGGATCTCGCGCATCAGCACCAGCACCAGGTTCACCAGGAACGCGTCCCGGGCCAGGGTGCCGCCGCTCTGGGCGAGTTGGCTGATCTGGCGACGGGCCGCGGTGTCCCCGGACAGCACGCTCCAGAGCACCGCCAGGTCGTAGCCGGGCAGGTACCAGCCGGCCTGCTCCCAGTCGACCAGGACCGGACCGGACGGCGCCAGCAGCATGTTGCTGAGCAGCGCGTCGCCGTGGCAGAGCTGGAGCGGGGCGTGCCCGAGGCCGTGCAGCAGGCCGCGCAGGTCCCCGGCGTCCCGGTCGGTGAGCTGGCCCACCGAGTGGTAGCGGGCGATCTCCAACTGGTAGTCCAGCCGTGGCTGGAACACGTCGGTCGGCGGCCGCCACAGGTTGAGCGTCCGGACGGCGGTGAGCAGCGCCCGGACCTCGCCCGGCGTGGGCGCGTTGGCCGGGTGGCGCTCCCGCGCGGCCGGGCGGCCGGGCACCCGCTCCATGACGAGCACGCAGCGGTCGTGGTCGGCCGCCACCAGCCGGGGCAGCCGCACCGGCGGGCGGTGCCGGACGAAGGCCCGGTAGACCGCGACCTCGTGGTGGAAGTCGGCCGCCAGCTGGTCGAAGTACTCGCTCCGGACCGCCTGCGGGGCGAGGCACTTGGCCACCACCGGTGCCCGGCCGATGGTGCCCGCCACCAGGATGTGGCGGCTCCCCTCGCGCAGCACCTGGCGCGGGGTGAACGCGGGACATATCCGCGAGACCCCGGCGAGCGCGGCCCGCACGGACGGCGTCTGCAGCGCCGAGGGGTCGATCCGCTCCTGCGCCGCGGGCTGGCCCGGCCGGGTCGGCGGGCGCAGCAGCCGGCCGTCGCCGGGGCGGGCGGCGGGGATCCGGGCCCCGGGGACGCGGGGCCCGGCCGCAGCGGCGGTCTCGGGCGAGCGGAGCCCCAGCGCGGCCCGGGCGGCCTGGACCCGGGGGTCCGCGGGCCGGCCGTCGGCGGCGCGCGGCGCGACCGGCCGGGACGGCGGCGGGCCCTGCTTCGGGCCGGGACGGCCGGCCGCTGCGGTGGGTGGGCGCAGCGCGGTCCGGGTCGCGGTCGGCGTCGGGGAGGTCGCTGAGGAGTACATGGGGTGAGGGAAGTCCCTTCCTGGTCCGTCTCGGATGCCCCCCGCGGGGGCGGGGGAGGGCCGGTGCCGCCGGTCTCCTGGTCCGGCGGCGGGCCCTGTTCGGTCAGGCGGGTGGTGCGCGGGCGCCGGGCACGGACGCCGGGGCCGGAACCCCGTGCTGCGGCGGTGGACCGGCCGTCCGCACCCTGGGGAATGCGGTCGGCCGGTTCTGCCGTGGCCGTGCCCGGCGCCCCCGCGCCACCCGGCCGCGCCACCCCCTCGGGCGAGGAACCGGGGACGCCCCGTGACCCGTGCGGGGGAACCCCGAACCGGCCTGGGACGCCGCCCGACCCGGGGGCGAGGTGGCGCACCTCTACATCACACCCGCACGACGGTGGTTGGTAATGTGGCGGACCCTGGCGAAGCCTGGCGAATGCTCGCCGCGCGCATGACGGAAGCTCTAGCCTCGGATCAGCCGAGGAACCTGGGGGCTTCACGTGAGCAGGGGACCCAACACCCGACTCGCCGATCTGTTCGTCCTGACCGGATGGTCGAAGGGCGAGCTGGCGCGGCTGGTCAACAGGCGCGGTGCCGCGATGGGGCAGCAGCAGCTCTCCACCGACACCTCGCGGGTGCGGCGGTGGATCGAGCAGGGGGAGATCCCGCGCGATCCGGTGCCGAGGGTACTGGCAGCCGTGTTCACGGAGCGGCTCGGCCGTGTCGTCACCACTGAGGACCTCGGTCTGGAACGACACCGGCCCACCAGGACCGGAGCGGCGCAGTCCGCCACCTCGTCGCCGTGGGAGCCGGATCGGACGGCCGCGGTCCTCACCGAGTTCACGGGAATGGACCTCATGCTGAACCGACGTGGATTGGTGGGCGCGGGAGCCGCGCTCACGGCCGGGGCGGTCGTCGCCGACACGCTGAAGGGCTGGCTGGGCGGGGACGCGGTCGCGTACGCGGCCTCGGTGCCCGGACCGCGGCCGGTGGTCACCCAGGGCGGTGCCCGGCCGGCGGTGGACCTGTACGACGCGGGCCCGGTCGGGTCCGACGAGGTGGACGCGCTGGAGCACTCGGTGCAGGTGTTCCGGGCCTGGGACGCCGCCCGCGGCGGCGGCCTGCAGCGCAAGGCGGTGGTCGGCCAACTCAACGAGGTGGGAAGCCTGTTGACGCACCGCCACAGTCCGGCCGTGGAGCGGAGGTTGTGGCTGGTCGCGGCCAACCTCGCGGTGCTGGCGGGCTGGATGTCGCACGACGTGGGGCTGGAGCCGACCGCGCAGAAGTACTTCGTGCTCGCCGCCGAGTCGGCGAAGGAGGCCGGCGACCGGCCGCGCGCGGGGGAGGCGATCTCCCGGGCGGCGCGCCAGATGGTGCACCTCGGGCGGGCCGACGACGCGATCGACCTGATGGAGGCGGCGCGGGCGGGCGGCGGCCGGATGCTGCCGAGGACGCGGGCGATGCTGAACACCGTCGAGGCGTGGGCGTACGCGTCGGTCGGGCAGTCGCAGGCGACCTGGCGGCTGCTGGGCGAGGCGGAGGACCTCTTCGCGCAGGAGCCGGACGGCCCGCCGCCGTCCTGGATGCAGGTCTTCGACGAGGCGGAGCTGCACGGGATGCAGGCGCTGGTGCTGCGCACGCTCGCCGAGCACGACCTGTCGGCCGCCGCCGAGGCCCGCCGGCATGCCGAGCAGGTGATCCGGCTGCGCGAGGGGACCGGCCGGCTGCGCTCGGCGCTGTTCGACCGGATCACGCTGGCCTCGGTGCACTGGCTGACCGGGGAGCCGGACGCGGCGGACGCCGAGGTCAAGAGGGTGCTGGGCCTGATCGGCCAGAACTCCTCGCACCGGACGTGGGACCGGCTGCGGGAGATGTACCGGCTGACCGCGCGCTACCGGGGGGTGGCGGTGGTGGACGAGCTGCGGGACGAGCTGGGGCGGGAGCTGCGGTCGGTCGGGGTGAAGAACCGGCCGCTGTTCGCGTAGGCCCCGGCGGCGGTCACGGGCAGGGGTCCGCCGGGCGCAGCAGCATGCGCAGGGCGGTGACGGTGCCGTCGGTGCCCAGGACGGGCTCCCCGGCGCACTCCACCGTGCCGTGCCCGCCGCCGGGGTGGCGGACCCGGAGGGTGCCGACGGCGTACCGGCCGTGCACCAGCGCGTCGGTCATCATCCGGCGCAGCTGCGGCCGGTCCGCCTCGCTCAGCCGGTCGGGCAGCCGGTCCAGGCTGAGCGGGCCGTGGCCGGGGTCGCAGCCGAGCAGCCGGTAGGCCTCGGCGGACCAGCGCACGTCGTCGGTGCGCAGGTTCCATTCGGCCGCGGCGACCGTGTCGCGGCCGGGCGTCGGTGTCATGGGCATGGCGTGTCCACTTCCGTTCGCGGCGGTCGGCCGACGGTGGGAACGACTGTCGCACAGCGGTCCGACACCCGTGGGTGATTTGGACAGAACGCCGACAAAGTTCCCCCGGCATATGCCACTGCGCACAAAGGGTCGGTCGCCCTGTGTGCGACGGGTCGCCCGAGGCGGTAACCTTCGGTGATTCCGGCGCCCGGGCGCCCACCGCAGTACCGACCACAGACCCCGGCGACGGAAATCCCGTTGCCACTACGACCGCCGCAACGGATGCTGACCTCATGTTCGAGCCAGTGATAGCGCCCAGTGCCAGCCTCCTCGGCCTCCTGCAGCGAGGTCGCGGTGACGGGCAGCTCCATGCGCTGGCCGCCGACCGCACCGAGGCCATCACCGCGTTGGAGGAGTGCGTCACCAGGGATCCGCGAGCCGACTGGCAGGTCGAGAACCGCTCCCTCTACTACGCGCGCCTCTACATGGAGCTGGAGGCGCCGCTCGACGGCGTCGAGGACCACCTCCACTCCCCGGAGGACCTCCTCGACGAGGACGAGGCCCGCACCGGCCTCGCGCTCTCCGTCCTGGGCCACCTCGCCGCGTACGGCCGCAGGGACGCCCTCCTCATGCTCCGCGAGTACGCCGCGACCGGCACCAACTGGTCCTGGGCGCTGGACGAGCTGGCGCTGCGCGACGACGACCGCGGCCTGCTGCTGCTCGGAACGGCCGTGCTGGACCGCTTCGCGCCGGGCCCCGAGGGCGACGCCGAGCTGCGCGAGACCATCCGGGGCGCCTACGAGCCCCGGCCCTGGCGGCTCTGGGCGGCGTACCACCCGAGAGTCGCGGCGGCCAGCGAGCAGTCACCCTTCGACCTGTGGCAGCGCCAGCTGAACCGCGGCGGCGTCACCCCCGGCTGGTCCACCGCCGACGTACTGGCCTGGGCCGACCAGGGCGACCTCGGCGGCCTCGGCGCCGCCGCCTTCGCCGGCGGCCCGGTCCGCCCCGAGGCGCCGGCGTCCCGCGACGCCGACTCCCCGGCCCGCCCCGACGCGGTGGACCGCCGCGCCGCCGCGGCCGCCCGCTGCCTGGCCGCCGTGGTGCGCCCCGAGGACCGCGCGGCCGTCCTGGAGGCGGCCCGGGCCGGCCTGCCCGGCGCCCGCCGGGCCGCCCTGCGCCACCTCGTCGACCAGCGGGACCCGGCCGCCGCCGGCCTGATCGAGGCGGCCGCCGCCGAGGTGGACGACCGGATGGTCCGGTTCGCCCTGGAACTGCTCGGCCGGATGCGCGGCCCGGAGGCGCTGGCCCAGGCCCGCCGCTGGGCCGACCCGGCCACCGGCGGCGCCGACAGCGCCCTCGGCGAGGCCGCCGTGCGGCTGCTGGCCGACGCGGGCGAGCCCGCCGACGGCCCGCTGGTGGTGACCGGCCTGCGCCGCTGGGTCTCGCTCCACGGGGTGTCCGGGGCCGACGCCGGGCTCGGGACGCTGGTCGACGGCGCGGGGCGGCTGGCCGCCGCCGGGGCCGTCCCGGTCCTGCGCCACATCTACGGGGAGGCCGTCTCCTCGGAACTGCGCGGCCGCGCCGCCCGGGCGCTCGCCGTGACCGACGTGCACTTCCCCGAGGGGCCGGCCGTCGAGTGCCTCTGGGACTGCGAGGAGTCCACCCGGGAGCTCGCCGCGAGGCACGTCGCCACCACCGGCGACGCCCGCGTGCTGGAGCGCCTGCGCCGCCTCGCCGCCGACCCGGCCGAGGAGGCCGAGGTCCATGCCGCCGTCCGGGGCCGGCTGACCGCCGCCCGCGAGCGCCGCCGCTAGCGCGCGCCGCCGCGCCTGCGCGCGAATGCGACGAAGCGGGCCGGTCCACCGTCGGGGTGGAGCGGCCCGCTTCGTCGTTCCCGGGTGGAACGCCGTTCTCGTTCGCCGCTACTTGGCGACCACGCCGGCGTCCGGGGCCAGGGTGCCGACGGAGACCAGGACGATGATCAGGATGCCGAGCGCGATGCGGTAGATCACGAACGGCATGAAGCTGTTGTTCGAGATGTACTTCAGGAACCAGGAGATCGCCGCGTAGCCGACCACGAAGGCGATCGCGGTGGCCAGGATGGTCGGCCCCCAGGCCGGCGACGGCCCCTCGCCGATCTTGAACAGTTCCAGCACGCCGGAGGCCAGCACCGCCGGGATCGCCAGCAGGAACGAGTACCGGGCCGCCGCCTCGCGGCTGTAGCCGAGCAGCAGGCCGGCGCTGATCGTGCCGCCGGAGCGCGACACGCCCGGGATGAGCGCGAGTGCCTGGGCCATGCCGTAGCCGGCCGCGTGCGGCAGGGTCAGCTCGGTGATCGGCTTGGCGTACCGGACGGCCCGGGTGCGGTCGGCGACCGCGAGGATCACGCCGAACAGGATCAGCGTGGTGCCGATGATCCGCAGGTCGCGCAGGTCCTGCTCGATGGTGTCCTGGAACAGCTTGCCCAGGATGCCGATCGGCAGGGTGCCCATGATCACGAACCAGCCCATCCGGGCGTCCTGGTGCGAGCGGAGCGCGGGCCGGAACAGCGAGAGCGTCCAGGTCTTCACGATCGAGGCGATGTCGCGGCGGAAGTAGATCAGCACCGCGGTCTCGGTGCCGAGCTGCGTCACGGCGGTGAATGCCGCCCCCGGGTCCTGCCAGCCCAGCAGGGCGGGGAAGACCCGGAGGTGGGCGCTGGAGGAGATCGGCAGGAACTCGGTGAGCCCCTGGATCAGGCCGAGGACGGCCCCGTGGAACCATTCGATCACCGGACACCCGCCCGGGGTATCCGTCGCTCGATGCGCATGAAGCGTTCCTTGTTGGTCGGTGCGGGAGCGGCCCTGCGAACCGGCCGGCGCGGTCCAGCGGCGCGGCCCGATGGCAGGCGAACCACCGGTCCCGCCCGGCGCTCGGGCCGCGCGCGGGCCCGGCGTCCGCCTGATGCTACGCCGTTCAGGTGACGGCCTGTCGCCCGCCCCCACTCCCGGGGGCCGTTCCCGCGACCGGTGCGCCCGTGTCGGTCAGGCGGCCACGGGGCGGGCCCGCACCCAGATCCGGTCCTCCGTCAGGTAGTCGTCGACCGCCAGCCCGGCCTCGGCGAGCGCCTGTTCGAACTCCGCCCGGTCCATCGGGCGCGACAGGAAGGTCTGGGTCCACCTGGCGTCCGGGAACTCGTACTCGACGTGCACCCGGTTGACGCCCTCGGCCACCGGTGTGGCCGACGCCACCCGCACCAGCCCGTCCTTCCCGAGCGGGCGCTCGCGCGGCACGTTCGTCTGCCAGTTCTCGCCCTCGCGCTGGATCAGCACGCAGCCGTCCGCGGCGACGTGCCGGCGGCAGGCGTCCAGCAGGCCCCGGCGGACGTCCAGGCTGCCGGCGTGGATCAGGAAGGAGGCGAGCAGGACGACGTCGAAGCGCTCGCCGAGGTCGAGCCGCTCGATCGGACTGCGCACGGTGCGTGCCCCGCGGACCCGCGCCAGCATCTCGGCGGACTCGTCCACCGCCGTCACCCGAAAGCCCCGCTCCAGCAGCGGATGGGTCACCCGGCCCACGCCGCAGCCGAGTTCGAGCAGGCTCGCGCCGGGCGGGACGGCGCCCGCGATCACCTCGGGCTCGTCGCCGACCGGCAGCCGCGCGTACATGTCGACCGCGCAGCCGTCCGGGGTGATCACGCCCGGGCCGGTGCCCCGGTATCCCTCGCGGTGTTCGTTCTCTCGTTCGTTCCGTCGTTCGTCAGCCATGCGAACCATCCGAGCACGGCGGGCCCGGGGCTGGGAAGAGCGTGTGCGGAATTATGCTTGGCAGATACCCCAGGGGGGTATAGTGTCAACGACGAACCGGGCAGCACGGCCAAGGCGACGAGCACGTGGAGGACGACATGGCGCACCCCGCCCAGCACGACCACCGGCAGCACGCCGGGCACGAGCACCACGAGGGGCACCACGGCGAACACGCGCACCACGGCCACCACGGGCACGGCGGTGGGGCCGTGACCTGGGCGGCCGCGGCGCAGGCGACCCTGCACTGCCTCACCGGCTGCGCCATCGGCGAGATCCTCGGCATGGTGCTCGGCACGGCCCTCGGGCTGCACAACGGCGCCACCGTGGTGCTCTCGATCCTGCTGGCCTTCGTCTTCGGCTACGCGCTGACCATGCGCGGCGTGCTCAAGGCCGGCCTGGACGTCCGCACCGCGGTGAAGGTCGCGCTGGCCGCCGACACCGTCTCGATCATCGTCATGGAACTCATCGACAACACCGTGATGATGACCGTGCCCGGCGCCATGGACGCGGGCCTCGGCGACCTCCTGTTCTGGACGGCGCTGGCCGGTTCGCTGGCCCTGGCCTTCGTCCTGACCGTCCCGGTCAACAGGTGGATGATCGGCAAGGGTCGCGGCCACGCCGTGGTCCACGCCCACCACCGGCACTGACCGCTCCACCCGCGCCGCCCGCACCGCACGCCGCGGCCCGCACCGACCCCTCCGCAGGGGTGGTGCGGGCCGCGGCGTTTCTCCGTGCGTCCTGCGGGCGCTCAGGCCGCCCGGTCGAACTCCGCGAGGGTGGCGCGCAGCCAGTCCAGCTCGGCGGTGGTCGTCGCGCGGGCGATCAGCAGCATCCCGCGGCGGAACGGATCGGCGACCTCCTCGGCGCCCACCGGCCGGTCGCCGTCGTAGAAGAAGCTGGCCGGCTCGCTGAGGAAGGCCAGGCGGCGCCGGAGCACGGCGGCCTGCGCGGCCGGCTCGCCGTCGAGGTGGCGCAGGAAGGCGAGCACCGTGAACCAGCGGTTCTCGTCGCTGACGTCCAGGTCGTCCGGGGTGCGCAGCCGGTCCAGCAGGGCGGCCCGGCCGGCGTCGGTGAGCCGCAGGGTGTGCCGGGGTGCGGCCGCCGCGCCGGGCTCGGTGGCGCGCACCAGCAGGCCGTCGGCCTCCAGCCGCTTGATCGCCGGGTAGAGCGTGCCGTCGCTGATCGGCCGCACGTGGCCGGTGAGCGCGGCGAGGTGGCGCCGCAGCTCGTAGCCGTGCAGGGGCCGGTCGTGGAGGAACCCGAGGATCGCGAGCTTCAGCATGGGGCCACTCTCTCAGATCCGACCGTCGATATCTCGGTGCCGCTATACCTCGGAATCGAGGTATGGTCGTTCCCGGCGACCCGGGACGAGCCCCGGGCGCCGCCCCGACGACCACAGGAGGAGCACGTGCGCGACGCCACCGTCACCCCGAACGGCGACCGGATCCGCTGGGTGGAGATCCCCGGCCGGGAGCCCGTGCGGCTCTATCTGCACGGCCTCGGCGCCAGCTCGCCGGTCTACTACGCCGCGGCCGCCGCCCACCCGCTGCTCACCGGCCACCGCTCGCTCCTGCTCGACCTGCTCGGCTTCGGCATCAGCGACCGGCCCGCCGACTTCCCCTACACGCTGGAGGCGCACGCGGACGCCGTCGCCGCGGCCGTCCGCGCGGCGGGGGCGGAGCGGGTGGAGGTGATCGGCCACAGCCTCGGCGGCGCGGTCGCGATCCAGCTGGCCCACCGGCACCCCGGGCTGGTCGCCCGGCTGGTGCTGGTCGACGCCGTCATCGACCCGGTCGCGCCCGGCCGGGGCCCGGGCAGCAGCGGCATCGCCGGCTTCACCGAGGAGGAGTTCCTGGCCGGCGGCCTGGAGCAGGTGGAGCGGTGGTCGGGTCCGTTCTGGTGGGCCACGATGCGGCTCGCCGGTCCCGAGGCACTCCACCGCAGTGCCGTCCACCGCTGCCGGGCGACCGTGCCGAGCCTGCGCGAGCAGTTGGACGGCCTGGAGCTGCCGCGCACCTTCCTCCACCCCGAGGCCGACGGCGAGCTGCCCGGCGCGGACCGGCTCCGGGCGGCGGGTGTGGTGCTGGAGGCCGTGCCCGACTGCGGGCACAACATCATGATCGACAATCCGGAGGGCTTCGCGAAGGCCGTCGCCACCGCGTTGGCGTAGCGTCGTCCCGATGTTCCGATGTCCCGTTGTGAGGAGCGCGTCCGCCATGCCGATCCAGGTGCCCGAGGCGCTGGCCGTCTCCCTCGTCGACTTCTTGGGGCCGGACGGGCGGGCCTGGGTCGACCGATTGCCCGCGCTCGCCTCGGAGTTGGCGGACCGCTGGGAGCTGCGGATCGACGGCGCGCCCGCGCACGGCGTGGTCGGCCTCGTCCTGCCCGTCCGGCGGGCCGACGGCGCGGGCGCCGTGCTCAAGCTCCAGCCCGTGGACGAGGAGACGGCCGGCGAACCGCTCGCCCTGCGCGCCTGGGACGGCCGGGGCGCCGTCCGGCTGCTCGACCACGACCCGGCCACCGGCTCGATGCTGCTGGAGCGCCTCGACCCCGCGCGCTCCCTGCTCGCCGTCCCCGACGACCTGGCCGCCACCGGCGTCGTCGCCGACCTGCTGGCCGAGCTGACGCAATGTCAGGCGCCCGCCGGGGTGCGGACCTTGGCGGATGTCGCGGACGCCGTGCTCGCCGACGTCCCGGAGGCGCGCGGCGCGCTGGCCGAGGAGGCCGACCGCCGGCTGCTGGCCGATCTCGCGGCCGCCCTGCGCGAGGTCCGGCCCGAACCGGGCGACCGGCTGCTCCACTGGGACCTGCACTTCGGCAACGTGCTCGCCCCGTCCGGCCCCGACGCCCGTGCCCGCTGGCTCGCCATCGACCCCAAGCCCCTGGCCGGCGACCCGGGGTTCGAACTCCTCCCCGCCCTGCGGAACCGCTGGTCCGACCTCGCCGCCACCGGCGACCTTCCGCGCGCCCTGCGCCGCCGCTTCGACCTGATGACCGCCCGCCTCGGCCTGGACCGCGACCGCGCCGTCCGCTGGACCCTCGGCCGCGTCCTGCAGAACGTCCTGTGGGACGTGGCGGACGGCGCGCCGGTCATCGACGAGGGCCAACGGGCCGTCGCCTCGGCCCTGTTGGGGCGTTAGCCCGGCGGTCGGCCGCCGGTCGGGCGTCCCGGGAGGACGGCGAAGCGCACCGGCGTGCCCGGGCGGGCCTGCGCCGCGGCGGCGAGGTCGGCGGGCGGTACCACGCCGACCACCGGGTAGCCGCCGGTGGTCGGGTGGTCGGCGAGCAGGACCACCGGCCGTCCGTCCGGCGGGACCTGGACGGCCCCCAGCACCATGCCCTCGCTGGGCAGTTCGTCCTCCCGGGCGCGGACGAGCGGCGGGCCCTCGGTGCGCAGCGCGATCCGGTTGCCGGCCGGGGCGACCCGGTAGGGCGCGCGGGCGAGAAGGGCGGCGGCGTCCGGGGTGAACCAGTCGGCGCGCGGGCCGAGCCGCAGCCGCAGCACCAACTCGGCGGGGGGAGCGGGCAGCGGCACCAGCTCCGGCGCCGGCCGGTACGGCGGGCGCGGGCCGACCGGAAGGCGGTCGCCGACGGCCAGCGGCGCCGGGCCGAGCCCGGACAGCAGATCGGCCGAGCGGCTGCCCAGCACCGGCTCGACGGCCAACCCGCCCGCCACCGCCAGGTACGCGCGCACTCCGGCGGTCGCGGCGCCGACGTCCACCACCGACCCGGCCGCCACCGCCACCGGCGCCCCCCAGGCGGCGGGCCGGCCGTCCACCCGCACCGGCGACGGCGCGCCGGTCACCGCGACCACCAGCGGCCGCAGCGCACGCACCGCGATCCCGCCCATCGTGGTCTCCACGGCGGCGGCCCCGGGCTCATTGCCCACCAGCCGGTTGGCCGCCCGCAACGCCGGCCCGTCCAGCGCCCCCGCCCGCGGCACCCCGAGATGCGCCACCCCGCGCCGCCCGAGGTCCTGGACCGTGCTCAACGGCCCCGGCCGCACCACGACCATCGCGTCCGTCACGCCGCCCCTCCCGGGAGGTCTCGCAGTGCGCGAGTCGGCGCCGACCCGGTGGGGCGGCGCGGGGTTGTCGCGCTCGTCATGTGGCGCCGCCCTGCGGGGAGGCCGCCGCGACCCCGCGGGGGCCGCGCGCCGTTGCCGCGGTCGGCCGGCCCGCCGCACCGGTCGGGTCGCCCTCCCGTATCCCCACCGGGGCGCGACCCGTGGCCCCCGCGGCCCACCGGCCGCACGGGCGGCCCGCCCGTTCCGCGCCTCCGGACCGATCCCGGCATCCGGCCGCGCCGGGCATGAGAGCCCGGCGATCCGGGCGTCCGGAGGGGGCCGGCGGTGGCGTGCGTGGCGTTCGGCCGGGGCCGCCCGGTCGGCCGTGTGTGCGAGGGGGTGCGGCGGGCGGTCCGGGTCGCTCGGTCGCGTGCGCCCGGCCCGACGCGCGGGCGCTTCGGACGGCTGGGCGTTCGAGCCGCCGCGTGTGCCGGGGCGGCCGGCCGGTGCCGCGTGGTGCCCGCCGCGGGTGCCGGCCGCGCCGTCATGCCGTGCCTCCCCGCAGCGGGGTGAACCGGACACGGGTGCCCGGGGCGAGGAGGGCGGGCGGGGTGCGGGTGGCGTCCCAGAGGCGGAGGGCGGTGCGGCCGAGGAGCTGCCAGCCGCCGGGGGAGGGGTGCGGGTAGACGCCGGTGTAGGGGCCGGCCAGGGCGACCGAGCCCGCCGGGACGCTGCTGCGCGGGGTGGCCCGGCGCGGCACCTCGTAGCGCGGGGGCAGGCCGGTGAGGTAGCCGAAGCCGGGGGCGAAGCCGCAGAACGCCACGACGTACTCGGGCTCCGTGTGGATCCGGACGGCCGCCTCGGGGGAGACGCCCCAGCGGCGGGCGACCTCGGCGAGGTCCGCGCCGTCGTAGACGGTGGGCACCTCGACCAGCGGGCCGGACGCGGCGGACGCCGGGCCCGGGCGGGCTGTGCGCAGCACCCGGGTCAGCGCGTCGGGGTCCGCCACGCCGTCCAGCAGGACGGTGCGGGCCGCGGGCACGATCTCCCCGACCGGCGGCAGTTCGCCGGCCGCCTGCCGCTCGCGCAGCCAGCCGTAGAGGGCGGTGACCTCGGCCGTGCCCGCGAGCTCCACCAGCAGGGCGTGCTCGCCGACCGGCCGGACGGCCGGCCGGGGGTCGGTCACGTGAACGCCTCCACCCGGACGCCCGCCGAGGCGAGCGCGCCGCGGATGCGCCAGGCGAGCTGGGCCGCGCCGGGGGTGTCGCCGTGGACGCAGAGCGAGCGCGCCTCGACGGTGATCGGCTCGCCGCCGATGGCCTCCACGGACCCGTCGCGGGCGATGCCGACGGCCCGGGTGATGACCTTCTCGGGGTCGTGGATCACGGCGCCGTCCTCGCGGCGCGGGACGAGGGTGCCGGCCCAGGTGTAGGCGCGGTCGGCGAACGCCTCGGTGACCACCGGCAGTCCGGCGGCCTCGGCGGCGGCCAGCAGCCGGGAGCCCGGCAGGCCGAGCACCGGCAGCGGACCGTCGCTGACCGCCCCGGACCGCAGGATCCCGGCGACCACCGCCTCCGCCTGTTCGCCGTCCGCGACCACGCGGTTGTAGAGGGCGCCGTGCGGCTTGACGTAGGAGACCCGCGAGCCGGCGGCGCGGGCGAAGACCTGGAGGGCGCCGATCTGGTAGGCGATCTCGTCGGCCAGCTCGTCGGGCGGCACGTCCATCGCCCGGCGGCCGAAGCCCGCGAGGTCCCGGTAGGAGACCTGGGCGCCGATCCGGACGCCGCGTTCGGCGGCCAGCGCGCAGACCCGGCGCATGGTGGAGGGGTCCCCGGCGTGGAAGCCGCAGGCGACGTTGGCGCTGGTGACGACGGAGAGCAGGGCCTCGTCGTCGGTCAGCGTCCAGCGTCCGAACCCCTCGCCGAGGTCCGCATTGAGATCGATCACCGTATCGGCCACGCCGTCCGCCTTCCAGCAGCTGTTGAGCCAGATGGTAGGGCCTGGGCCGGTGCGCGCCGTGCCGCTCGTCCGTCCGGCGGCGGTCAGCCGGTCACCGCGGTCGGCGGGTGCCCGGCCGCCCCGGCGCGCTCGGCCCGCTCGACCAGCGGCCGCAGCGCGCGCAGCACGATCAGCAGCGGGACGACGCCCACGATCCCGAACGACATGTCGATAAACCGCCAGTAGAGCGGGATCCCCCGCAGCGGTCCGCAGATCAGCGCGAGCGGGATGGTCCCGGCGCAGGCGAGCACCGCCCAGCGGACCACCCAGACGTTGCGCACCGGGTCCTTGATCGGCCCCCGGAACGCCGCCGCGATCACCGGGTGGGCGAAGGCGAGCCAGTCGGTGCCGTAGGCGAGGAACCGGAGCAGGCGCCGGACCCGTCGCAGGGTCGCCCGCTCACCGTCGGTCGCATCGTTCATGTGCGTCCATCCCCACACGCGGGCATGTCGAGGACATGCCGAAGTGGCGGACCGGGCTCCTCCCGGCTGCGCGGCATGACTTTGGACCCTGAAATTGAACGTGTTCAACTAATGGTCGGCGGGCGCCGGACGGCTGTCCGGAAGGTCCGTTTCGGTCGATGTCGGCCCCTGCCTCTACTCTTGTCCCCCGTGACCGTCATCGCCGACCAGCCCACCGAGCACGGCCCCCGGCCGCCCGCCGGGTCCGCCGTCGCCGCCGCGCGGCCCGCGCCGGGCCCCGCCGCCGACGAGGGCCTGGCCCGCCGGCTCAAGGCGCTGGCCTGCACCGCCCCGCTGCACGACCTGGACAGCCGCAAGGTGATGCTGGCCGGCGAGTACGGCGGCTACGCGATGGCCGAGGTCGGACTCGCCGCCATCGACCTGGTCACCCTCAACATGGACTTCGACACCGGCGCCGACCGCGAGCTCGTGCTCGCCCGGCTGCTGCCCCGGGTCGCCGCCCAGGCGCCCGGCCGCTCCGCCGCCGAGCACCAGCGGGTCGGCCGCTGGGTGCTGGAGTCGCTGATCAACGTCGGCAGCGTCGACCGCGGCTTCCGCGCCGTCTACGGCACCTTCAACGCGGAGGGCGCGTACGTCCGCCGGGACTACGACTTCAAGCTGATCGAGGAGGTCCCGGGCCCCGACGGCGGCGTCTACCTGCGCACCACCGACGAGGCGGTCAACGTCCTGGTCGGCGCCCTGGACACCGACGTCACCTCCGCCCAGATCGCCGCCGAGGTCAAGCTGGAGGTGCTGATCCGGCGCGGCCGGCTGGCCGACGCCCAGCTCGCCGCCGAGCAGGCCCGCTACCGCACCGTCCAGTACGCCGAGACGCTGCGCCGCGCCCTGGAGGCCACCCGGCGCAACGTCCGCGCCGTCGACTGGATGCGGGCGATCCCGGACCTCATCGACGAGGCGCTCGACCACATCGCCGACCGCTACCGGCACGAGAACGCGATCCTCACCAACATCCGCAAGGCCCGCGACGAGGCCGAGGAGCCGGAGCACAAGCGCCGCGCCGCCGAGCTGGTCGACATCGTCAAGGACTGCATCCGCCGCCACACCCAGCTGCAGACCCGGCTGCTGGAGGCCGGCCCGCTGTTCCGCGCCGAGCAGGACCGGCAGGCCTTCGCCACCCCCGGCGCCCGCAGCGGCATCGACCTCTACGGCCAGCTGCTCGCCCCGGTGCTCCGGCTGCCGATAGCCCAGGCCGTCCGCCCCACCGGCGCGTTCTTCGCGCGCGGCACCGGCCTGCGCACCCCTGTCTCGGTCCGCGTCTGCGACCTGGTCGACCTGCTGCTCACCCCGCCGGTCGAGCGCGAGCACCTCGGCGCCGAGCTGCCCGACCCGGACCTCGTCGCCACCCCCGACGACAGCCGGTTCTCCGAGGCCCAGCTGGAAGCGGCCCTCGACCTGCTGGACCTGCCCGCCGACGCGCCCCGCCGGCTCTCCGGCCTGCTCGCCGAGGCCCGCGCACAGGACCCGGAACTCCCGTACCTGGTCGCCCTGCTGGCCGTGCACGCGGCCAGCCCGCCGGTCGGCACCGCCTACCGGCAGGGCGAGGAGCGGCTGCTCTTCGCCGTCGACGACGGCACGCCGCTGCGCGACCGGGAGTTCGGCGGCGCCGACCTCATCGTCGGCAGCGCCCTGCTCGACGCCGCCGGCATGGCCGCCGACCGCAAGGACGCCGGCTGACCCCCCGTCCGCATCGGCCGGCCACCCCGACCACCCCGACCACCCCGACCACCTCCCCACCCGCACCCCCCCGCAACGCCCCCGAGGAGCACCGCCCGTGACGACCCACCACGACGCGTCCTGGGCGCCCGAGACCGAACCGGCGGCCCCCGCGCCGATCACCCCGGCCGACGTCGCCGACGCCGCCCGCCTGGTCTCCTTCGGCCTCCAGGCCAAGCTGCTCCCCGCCCGCGACGCCGAGTACGCCGAACTGGTCCGCCGCCACCGCGAGGACCCGCCCTTCGCCCGCCTCGCCGACGCCGTCGCCACCGGCATGGGCCTGGTCGTCCTGGAGGTCTCCCCGCGCGCCGGCATGGCCGTCGCCGCCGCCGAGGACTCCGTCTTCGCCGTCCGGATGGGCGACTACTCGCGCCGCGCCGCCTCCGAGTCCACCGACCGCTTCCTGCACGGCCTCGCCCACCTGGCCGTCGCCGCGATGGCCTTCCCCCGCCCCGAGGACCTCGCCGACGACGGCTACCTCGGCCGGATCACCGTCAACGGCATCGACGCCTTCGTCCGCCAGGCCTGCCGCCGCCTGGAGGAGCAGGCCGAGGCCGACGGCGACAACACCGACCCGCAGAGCGACGCCCCCGGCCTGGAGGCCGCCTGGCGCGTCTGGGCCCGGCGCACCGCCACCGGCGCCACCAAGGACGCCCGCCGGCTCTCCGGCTCCACCATCGGCATCGTCGCCAAGGCCGTGCTGTTCCTGGTCGACTCCGGCTTCCTGCAGAAGGTCTCGGACGACGCCGGCGGCACCTACCGCACCACCGCCCGCTACCAGCTCCAGGTCCGTGACCTGGCCGGCACCGCCGCCATGGCCGAGCTGCTCGACCTCGGCGTCGTCCCGGTCTCCGACGGCACCGCCTCCCTGCTGCCCCCGGACACCGGGGACGACCTGGTCGCCGACGCCGGCCTGCCGTTCCACTCGCTCTAGCCCCGGCCGCACGAAAGCCCCGCCGACACCCCCGCGCCCGCCGAAACCCCGCGCCCCGCCGGCACCCCGTCACCCTCCGATCCACCCGCCTCCTGGAGAACCGCCGCACATGTACGAGCTCAACCGGGTCCGCCTCTACTCGATCGGACCGGCCGGCGCCCGCTACGCCGACACGGTGCTCGACCTGCGCGGCGTCGGCGAGCCCGTCGCCGACCCGGTGCCCCAGCAGATCGGCCTGTTCGGCGAGGACACCGAGGGCCCGGTCCGCCGCCCCGCCCCGGCCGGCGTGCTCTTCCTGGAGAACGGCGGCGGAAAGTCCGTCCTGCTCAAGCTGATCTTCTCGGTCATGCTCCCCGGCCACCGCAACACCCTCGGCGGCGCCAGCTCCGGCGTGCTCCGCAAGTTCCTGCTCGCCGACGACTGCGGCCACGTCGCCCTGGAGTGGCAGCACACCGTCACCGGCGAGCTGATCGTGGTCGGCAAGGTCAGCGAGTGGCGCGGCCGCCAGGTCTCCTCCGACCCGCGCAAGTTCGCCGAGACCTGGTACTCCTTCCGCCCCGGCGCCGGCCTCACCCTCGACTCCCTCCCGGTCGCCGAGCGGGTCAGCCTGGCCGGCGACCAGAAGGCCCGCGGCCGCCGCCGCACCATGAAGGGCTTCCGCGACGCCCTCACCGAGGCCGGCAAGGCCCACCCCCACCTCGACCTGGTCTTCGAGGACGGCCACGACCGCTGGACCGAACACCTCGGCGAACTCGGCCTCGACCCCGAACTCTTCCGCTACCAGCGCGAGATGAACGCCGACGAGGGCGAGGCGGCCGGCCTCTTCGCGGTCAAGCAGGACAAGGACTTCACCGACCTGCTGCTGCGCGCCGTCACCGACACCCGGGACACCGACGGCCTCGCCGACCTCGTCCACGGCTTCGCCGCCAAGCTCGGCCTGCGCTCCGAACTCACCGCCGAACGCGACTTCACCGCCGGCTCCCTGGAACTGCTGGAGCGGATCGCCGAGGCCACCGCCGCCCGCGAGAGCGTCCGCGAGGCCCACCGCACCGCCGAACGCCGCACCCGCCGGCTCGCCCACGCGCTCGGCTCCCGCGCCGCCGCCGAACGCGACCGCGCCCAGGACCTCGCCGTCGAGGTCGACGCCGCCGCGAGCGCCGTCACCGCCGCCGAGAGCGACCGCACCCGGCACACCCTGATCGCCGCCGAACTCACCCACCGGCACGCCTCGCTGGCGCTGGCCGCCGCCACCTCCGAGGCCGCCGCCCTGCGCCGCGAACTCACCGACGCCCGCACCCTGCACGCCGCCTGGCAGGCCGCCGAGGCCGTGCTGCGCCACCGCGCCGCCGCCGACCGGGTCGGCCGGGTCGCCGCCGCGATCCGCGAGGCCGAGCTGGACGCCGCCCCCGCGCTCGCCGCCCGGGCGCGCGCCGCCACCGCCCTGGCCCGCGCCCTGGAAGGCGCCGCCGCGGCCGCCGAGGACCGCGCCGACACCGAGGAGCAGCGCGCCGCCGAGCTCCAGTCCGACGGCTCCAGGGCCCAGACCGACGCCACCGAGGCCGCCACCGCCGCCCAGAAGGCCCGCAGCGAGGCCGAGCACCTGCGCCAGCGCCTCGCCGAGGTCGAGCAGGAGACCGCCGCCGCCGTCGAGGCCGGCTTCATCGACACCGACGGCGACGTCGACCCGGCCCGCGCCGCCCTGCACGCCGCCGACGTGGAGAAGGCCGCCGCGGCCGCCCTCGGCCAGGCCCGCACCGCCGCCGAGTCCGCCGCCACCCGGCTGCGGGAGGCCGCGGCCGCCACCGGCCGCGCCGAACTCGCCGCCGCCCGCGCCACCGACGCCCGCAAGGCCGCCGCCCGGGCCCTCGCCACCGAGCAGCGCACCGCCGCCCTGCTCGCCACCGAGTCCCGGCTCGCCGACCTGCTCTCCCTCACCCCGGCCCCCACCGTCTGGAGCGAGGACGGGGCCGGCGCCGAGGAGGACGCCGGCTTCCTCACCCCCGCCGTCCTCGACCGCAACGCCGAGTACCTGCGCGAACTCCTCGACGAGGCCATCGCCACCGCCGAACGCACCCTGTTCGACCTGCGCACCGCCGCCGCCGACGACTCCCGGATCCTCGCCGCGCTCGGCGACGGCGGCCTGCTGCCGCCCGGCCCGGACGTCCTCGCCACCGTCGAGTACCTCGCCGAGCACGGCATCCCGGCCCTGCCCGGCTGGCGCTACCTCGCCCAGTCCGTCGACCCGGCCGACCACGAGGCGATCCTCGCCGCCCGCCCCGAACTCGTCGACGGCGTCGTCGTCACCGACCCCACCTCCCTGGAGCGGGCCCGCGAGGCGCTGCGCTCCGCCGCCCTGCTGCCCCGCTCCACCGTCGCCGTCGGCGCCGCCGCCTCGCTGATCGCCCCGATCACCGACGAGCCCGCGTTCTTCCTGGTGCCGCCGAACCCGGCCATGCACGACGAGTCCGCCGCCGACGACGAGCGCCGCGAACTGCGCGCCCGCGCCACCGCCCGCGAGGAGCACATCCGCGAACTCGCCGCCCGCCTCGGCGGCGACCGCGCGCTCGCCGCCCGCCTCGCCTCCTGGCACGCCAGCTGCCCGCCCGGCACCCTCGCCGAACTCGCCGGCGCCGCCGAGGCCGCCCGCGAGCACGCCGAGCAGGCCGCCGCCGCCCTGGCCACCCTGCGCGCCGAGCACGACGAGGCCGAGACCGACCACGCCGTCGCGGCCTCGGCCCACGAGGAGCACCGGGAGGCCGCCCAGCGGGCCCGCCGCCGCGCCGACGCCCTCTCCGGCCTCGCCTTCCGGCTGCGCGAGCGCGCCAACTGGAGCCGCCGCCGGCGCGAACTCACCGAGGACGCCGCCGAGTGCGACCGCCGCCAGGCCGTCTGCGCCGAACGCGCCCGCACCTGCGACGAGGACCGCCGGGCTGTTCAGCGCGCCGCCGACGACGCCCGTCGCACGGGCCGCGCCCTGCGGGCAGAGCGGGCCGAGATCTCCGCCGCCGAGCAGACCGACGAGCCCGCCGAGGCCGCCCCCGCCGCGCTGCCCGAGCTGCGCGAGGCCTACCGCTCCGCCTCCCAGCTCTACGAGAAGGTCGGTGTCGGCGCCGACCTGCGCGCCGAACAGGCCCGCGCCGAGGGCGACGAGGCCGCCGCCGCGACCGAACTCGACCGCCTCACCAACAAGGTGCGCACCCGCGCCGAGGAACTGCTCAACAGCCCCGACGGCGCCGACGGCCCGGCCCGCCAGGCCGCCGCCGCCCGCGCCGAGGAACTCGTCGCCACCATCGAGGCCCGCGCCGCCGCCGCCAGCGAGCAGCTCGGCCGGCTGCGCGGCGAGGCCGAACGCTCCGCCCCCGCCGACGGCGAGGCGCACACCGAGCTGCCCGAGGACCTCGTCCCCACCGACCCCGAGCACGCCCAGACCCTGCTGCGCAGCGCCACCAGCCGGCTCGCCGAACGCCGCGAGGCCGTCGAGACCGCCCGCACCGCGCACGCCGACCTCCAGCGCACCCTCGACGCCGCCCAGGCCGCCGCCGCCGACTTCGACGAGCACGCCGGCCAGCTGCGCGACGGCCTGCGCGAGCAGCAGGACGACGCCGAGACCCTGGTCGAGCCCTACCTCGGCGCGCTCGCCGACGCCCGCACCGCCGCCGCCGAGGCCCGCCGCACCCTGCGCACCGCCGCCGGCGAGCTGTCCTCCGCCGAACTCGCCGTCCGCGACGCCTCGGACGCCCTCGTCCGGCACGCCAACGCGGCCCGCTACGAGGCCGTCCGCACCCCGGCCCGCCAGCAGATCCGCGAGCTGCCCGCCTCCGCGCTGCCCGACCACGCCGCCGACTGGGCCGTCGCGTTCGCGCCCCGGCTGCGGGTGCTCACCGACGAACTCGCCCAGCTGGAGCGCAACCGCGGCTCGATCGTCGACCGGCTGCGCGGCCTGGTCGAGTCCTCGCTGACCACCCTGCGCGCCGCCCAGCGGCTCTCCCGCCTGCCCGAGGGCCTGGGGGAGTGGTCCGGCCAGGAGTTCCTGCGGATCCGCTTCGAGGACCCGGACCACGCGACCCTGGTCGAGCGCCTCGGCGAGGTCATCGACGAGGCCACCCGCGCCGCCGTCCGCAAGAACAGCGACCTGCGCCGCGACGGCATGTCCCTGCTGCTGCGCGGCGTCGGCGCGGCGATCGGCCCCAAGGGCGTGGCCGTCGAGATCCTCAAGCCGGACGCGGTGCTGCGCGCCGAGCGGGTGAGCGTCGGCCAGATGTCCGACGTGTTCTCCGGCGGCCAGCTGCTCACCGCGGCCATCGCGCTGTACTGCACGATGGCCGCGCTGCGCGCCAACGACCGCGGCCAGTCCCAGCTGCGGCACGCGGGCACGCTGTTCCTCGACAACCCGATCGGCCGGGCCAACGCCACCTACCTGCTGGAGCTCCAGCGCGCGGTGGCCGACGCCCTCGGCGTCCAGCTGATCTACACCACGGGCTTGTTCGACACCACCGCGCTCGCCGAGTTCCCGCTGGTCATCCGGCTGCGCAACGACGCCGACCTGCGGGCCGGCCTCAAGTACATCTCGGTGGAGGAGCACCTGCGGCCGGGCCTGCCCGCCCCGCAGGACCCGGACGGCCCGGCCGTCCACGGCGAGATCACCGCCACCCGGATGTTCAAGCGCCCGGCGGAGGTTCCCGCCTCGTCGTGACGGTCGTAGCGTGGGGCCCATGCTGACGATCGCTCACTGCAGTGACACCCACCTGGGCCAGGACCACCACGGCGACGCGGGCGAGCGCGCCCGGCGGCGGGCCGAGCAGGTGGTGGCGTACCTCGACGCGCTGCCCGGCCCGCTGGACGCCGTCCTGGTCACCGGCGACCTCGCCGACCACGGGCTGGCCGCCGAGTACCGGGAGGTCGCCGAGGTGCTGGTCTCCCGGTACCCGGTGCTGCTGTGTCCCGGCAACCACGACGTGCGCGAGCCGTACCGGGAGGTGCTGCTCGGCGAGGCACCGTCCGGCGGTCCGGTCAACCGGCTGCACGCGCTGCCCGGCGTGGACGTGCTGATGCTCGACTCCTCGATCCCCGGCCGGGACGACGGCCTGCTCGACGAGGAGACCCTGGGCTGGCTGGACGGCACGCTCGCCGAGGGGGCGGCGGACCGCCCGGCGCTGGTGGCCTTCCACCACCCGCCGGCCACCCTGCACCTGCCGTACGTGGACCCGATCCGGCAGTTCGGCGAGGACCGGCTGGCGGAGGTGCTGGGCCGTCACCCCCGGGTGCGGGCGCTGCTCTGCGGGCACGCCCACACCGCGGCGGCCACCGTCTTCGCGGGGCTGCCGCTGCTGGTCGCGCCGAGCGTGGTCTCCACCGTCACGCTGCCCTGCGAGGGGGGAGCGGGCATCACCTTCGAGCAGCCGCCGATGGTCGCCTTCCACCTGCTGGACGACGACGGCCGGCTGACCACCCACTACCGGGTGGTCAGCCCCGCCTGACGCGGCGCCGGGCCGCCCGGGTACGGCGGCCCGGCCGGCGGCTGGTGGGGGCGCTGCGGGTGCTGCTGCTGGTACGGGGGATAGGGCTGCGGGTGCGGCGGCTGGGGGTGCTGCTGCGGGTACCCCGCCGGAGCGCGGCTGCCGGCCATCGGGGAGGCCGAGTTCGGCGCGCGCATCCGCTGGGCGGCGACCTGGCGCGAGATCAGGATCTCCAGCAGGCACCACATCGTGCCGAACACCCCCACCCCCATCGCCATCAGCGCCGGCGTCATCAGCCAGCTGTCGGCGTACGAGGACAGCGTCGCCACCACGATGCCCACCATGGTGAAGGCCAGGCAGAGCACCGCGCGGACGACGGCCCTGCGGACCTCGTCGGGAAGACGGCGGCGACGGCGGGCGGTTGGCATCGGGCGACCCCCAGGCGCGGACGGGCGGCGGACACGAGCGGGGCGGGCGCCGAGTCTACGCCCCCGCGCTCCACTCTGCCCCGTCGTACCCGGACTATGCGCGCGAATCCCCCGAACCGATACCAAATCGTGTGATCCGGCCCGGATCCTACCGAACGGGCTCGCCGAACTCCGGTCACCGTCGGGCGAGTTGCCCGCTCAGCAAAGTCGCCCGCTCAGGCGAGTTGCTCGTTCAGCTCGGCCAGCGCGCCCTCGACGATGGTCCGCATCGCCCGCTCGGCCCCCTCGGCATCCCCCGCGCAGACCGCCTCGGCGACCTCGCGGTGCAGCCGGATCGCGTACGGCTCCGGCTGATGGGGCATCAGATGGTACTCGGTCCGGCCGGTCAGCACCGCGCCGACGGTCTCCCGGAGATGGGCGAACATCTCGTTGCGCGAGGCCCGCAGCACGGTGGCGTGGAACTCGATGTCGTGCTCGAGGAAGGTGGCCAGGTCGGCGGCGCGCGCGGTCATCGTCAGCTCGACCGCCAGCGCGCCGAGTCGGCGCCGCTCGTCGTCGGTGGCGTGCCGGGCCGCGAGCGCGGCGGCGGCCGGTTCCACGGCGAGCCGCAGCGAGCCGAGCGAGCGCAGTTGGGCGGGCCGGTCGGCGCCGGCCAGCCGCCAGCGGATCACCAGCGGGTCGAAGACGTCCCAGTCGGACTTGGGCTGCACGGTGATGCCCACCCGGCGGCGGGAGGCCACCAGGCGCATCCCCTCCAGGATCCGGACCGCCTCGCGGACCACCGTCCGGGAGACCCCGAACCGCTCCTCCAGCTCCTCGGCGCGCAGTACCGCGCCCTCGGGGAGCTCCCCGGACGCGATGGCCGGCCCCAGTTCCGCGAGCAGTCGGCCGGGCAGCCCCTGGATCTCCATCCCGCCAGCCTAGACCTCCCCCGCCCGTCCGGTGCCGCCACCCCCGGCGTCGACTCAGCGGCATAAAAGTATGACGATTTGGTTTCCCCTACTTGAATACGTCATATCTTTGAGGCGATAGTGGCGCCAGGCAACGAAGGAGCACCACCCATGGCTCTCAGCGTCGAGAACCACGACACCCCTCACGCGCCCCTCACCATCGTGGTGATGGGCGTCTCGGGTGTCGGCAAGACCACCCTGGCCCGTCTGCTGGCCGACCGCCTCGGGCTCCCCTTCGCCGAGGCGGACGACTTCCACCCGCCGGCCAACATCGCCAAGATGTCGGCCGGCGTCCCGCTGGACGACCGCGACCGCGAGCCCTGGCTGCGCGCCATCGGCGCCTGGCTCAAGGAGCGCCACGAGGCCGGCACCGGCGGTGTGGTCACCTGCTCGGCGCTCAAGCACGGCTACCGCGACCTGTTGCGCGCGGCCTGCCCGGAGGCCTGGTTCCTGCACCTCAGCGGCCGGACCGAGCTGGTCGAGGACCGGCTCGCGCACCGCACCGGCCACTTCATGCCGCCGTCGCTGCTCGGCTCCCAGTACGCCGCCCTGGAACCCCTCGGTCCGGACGAGCGCGGCGCCGTCCTGGACGTCGGGCCGACCCCCGAAGAACTCGTCGAGAAGGCCGTCGCCCTGCTGCGGCCCGTCAATGGAGACCTCGCGTGACCCCGTCCCCCACCCTCGCGGTGCTCGCGGCCGCCCCACCGGCCCTCCCGCACACCGGCAGCGACACCCAGCTGCTGATCGCGGTGCTGCTCAGCATCGGCGCCATCGTGCTGCTGATCACCAAGCTCAAGCTGCACCCGTTCCTGGCCCTGACCCTCGGTTCGGGCCTGCTGGCCGCCGTCGCCGGCGCGCCGTTCGACAAGCTGCTCAGCAGCTTCTCCGCCGGCTTCGGCTCCACCGTCGCGGGCGTCGGCCTGCTGATCGGGCTGGGCGCGATGCTCGGCAAGCTGCTCGCCGACTCCGGCGGCGCGAACATCATCGCGGACACCGTGCTGTCCCGCTCCGGCCCGAAGGCGCTGCCCTGGGCGATGGCGCTGATCGCCGCTGTGCTCGGCCTGCCGCTGTTCTTCGAGGTCGGCGTGGTGCTGCTGATCCCGATCGTGCTGCTGGTGGCCCGCCGCGGCAACGTCCCGCTGATGCGGATCGGCATCCCGGCGCTGGCCGGCCTGTCCGTGCTGCACGGCCTGGTGCCCCCGCACCCCGGTCCGCTGGTCGCCGTCGACGCGCTCAAGGCCGACCTCGGCGTGACCCTGGCGCTCGGCCTGCTGATCGCCGTCCCGACCCTGATCATCGCCGGTCCGCTGTTCGCCCGCGTCGCCGAGCGCTGGGTCGGCCCGCTGGAGATCCCCGAGGCGGCCACCCCGGTGGAGACCGCCAAGCGCGAGCACACCCCGTCCTTCGGCGCGGTGCTGGCGACCATCCTGCTGCCGGTGGTCCTGATGCTCGGCAAGGCGCTGGCGGACGTCGTGATCGACGACCCCAAGGCGCTGCCGCAGCGGGTCTTCGACTTCATCGGCTCCCCGCTGATCGCCCTGCTCGCGGCGACCCTGCTCGGCATGGTGACCCTGGGCAGGGCGGCCGGCTTCGACAAGGCCCGGATATCCGACACCGTCGGCAAGTCGCTCGGCCCGATCGCCGGCATCGTCTTCATCGTCGGCGCCGGCGGCGGCTTCAAGCAGACCCTGATCGACGTGGGCGTCGGCAACGCGGTCAGCGAGTGGTCGTCCAAGTGGCACATCTCGGCGCTGCTGCTCGGCTGGCTGATCGCGGTGCTGATCCGCCTCGCCACCGGCTCGGCCACGGTCGCCACCATCACCGCGGCCGGCATCGTCGCCCCGCTGGCGGCCGACATGTCGTCCACCCACGCGGCCCTGCTGGTGCTGGCCATCGGCGCCGGCTCGCTGTTCCTGTCGCACGTCAACGACGCCGGCTTCTGGCTGGTGAAGGAGTACTTCGGGATGAGCGTCGGCCAGACGCTGAAGTCCTGGTCGGCGATGGAGACGGTGATCTCGGTGGTCGCGATCGCCCTGATCATGCCGCTCAGCCTGGTCATCTAGCCGGCCGGCCCCGGACACGACGCCGAACGGGCGGGCGCTCCACGTGGAGCGCCCGCCCGTTCGTCCGTGCCGGGGTGGGATCAGGCGACCAGCAGGACCCGCCAGCCGCCCCCGCCGTCCGCACCGTCCGGGCGGAGCGTCAGCTCCTTCACCTGGCCGGTCCGGTGGAAGGTCAGCCGCACGGTCTGGCGGTTCGCCGGGTCGTCGCCGAAGTCGGCGGTGACCTCCCCGGCGGCGCCGGGCCCGTAGGTCCGGACCCACTCCTCGGCCACCGTGCGGCGCGCGTCGGCCGGGCCCTCGGCGGCGGCCAGCTTCACCAGCCGCTCCGCGGAGCCGTCGGCCAGCCGCCACACCACCTGCTGGACCAGGCCCAGCGACTCGGGCACGGGGTAGCCGGTCACCGCGAGGTGCGGATGGGCGGCGTAGTCGGCCGCGTGCTCCAGCCGGGCGTCCTCGCCGGTGCTCGAACAACCGGCCAGCAGGGCGGCCGCGAGCACGGTCGCCAGCGCGGCCGCCACCGGCCGCCCCGCCGCCATCAGCTGGTCCCGAGCGGGCGGACGACGACGAACCACTCGATCGGGTCACCCTTCTGCCGGTAGTACGACAGCACCTCGTTCAGCGTGGTGACGCCCTGCCGGCCGTGCTGGCGCAGCTCCATCCGGGAGCCCCAGCTGACCACGATCGCGGCGTGGTTGATCCGCGACTCCTTGCGCCACTTGAAGAACACCACGTCGCCGGGGCGCGCCTCGGAGGTCCAGCGCAGCCAGGTCGAGTACCGGTGGTTCAGCAGGTGCCGGTGCAGGTTGGCCGCGCCGGCCCAGGTGTAGCTGCGGTTCTTGTGCCAGCCGAACATCCAGTAGTCGTTGGTCCACCAGGCACTGTCGAAGGTCTTGAAGCCGTACCGGGTGCGCATGCCGCCACCGTAGTAGAGGGCCTTGGAGACGAAGTTGGTGCAGTCCTGGGGGAAGTCCCAGCCGATGTTGACGTTGCGGCGGGCCCAGTCGGCCGTGCCGTTGTAGTTGTACCCGGCCTGGACGGCGCCGGTGGCGGGCTGGGCGGGCTGGACCGGGAAGCCGTTGGCGTCCAGCGGGACGGCCTTCTGGGCGTCCGCCGGGTCGGCCTGCACGCCGTCCGCCACGTCGACCTGGGCCTGCGCGGCCGCGGAGGAGGACAGCTTCTGCTGGGCCGCGAGGTCGTCGGCCTCGGAGACCAGCACCGCGGCGGTGCCGACGGCGAACTCGAACCGCTTGGAGCCCGCGCTCTCGCTCGGCGAGTCCACACCGCCGGACCGGATCATCACCGAGTCCTTGACGGTGGCCCGCACGACGACCTTGCCGGCCGTCTGCTGGTCGACCACCACGTCGGTCAGGGAGACCGCCGCGGCCGTGTACAGCTGGTTCTGGGTCGCCAGCGCCTCCCGGTTGGCGACCAGCGAGGCCTCCTGGGTGGCCAGCAGGTCGACGAAGACGGTGCCGTGCGCGGCCTCGGCGGCGGCGTCCGGCGCGGTGAAACCGGCCTTCATCTTCACCTTGTTGCGGGCGTCCAGGTACTCCTGCACGAAGCCGCGGTACTGCTCCGGGCCGCCGGCCGTCGGCGTGCCCTGGACCAGGGCCGAGGTGATCGGGGCGGCGGTGCCGTAGCTGTTCCGGGCGGTGACCACCGCGCGGTACGAGCGGGTGTTGTCCAGGCCGGTGAACGCGGCCCGCAGGTCGCCGGTGCCGACCTCCTGGACCGGCACGCCGGCCGAGGTCTCGACCCGCACGGTGTAGCCGACCTCGCCGACCGAGCCGCGGTCGGCCGGGGCGTTCCAGGTGACGGTCAGACCGGCGTCGCCGCCGGCGGCGGTGACCAGCTCGGCCGCGCCCGGCGCGGTCGGCGCCAGGTAGTCGAGGGTCAGCTTCGGACGCTGCGCCGGATCGGCGGCGGTGGCGGAGAAGTAGCGGGCCGCGCCGGTCCAGCCGGCCGGCGGACGCAGGGCCAGTCCGTAGGCCTCGCCCTTCTCGAACCACGAGCCGGCCAGCGTGGCCAGGTCGGTCTCGGACGGCTTGGCGGCGGAGGCGTAGCTCTCGGCGCCGGCGGCCGCGGTCAGCGCCGCGCCGCCCTGGCCGGGGGCCCAGGCCGAGCCCAGCTGGAAGACGTCCACGGCGGCCTCGTCGCAGCCCGCCGGGCAGTCCGAGCGGGTCAGCGCGAGCTTGGCGCCGACCACCCGGGAGCCGGTCGGCACGGCCGACAGGTCGGGCTTGAGCCAGCTGCTCCAGCTGCTGCCGTCGGCCGTGGTGCCGACCCGCAGCTCGGCCGGGTCGGCGGCCGGGCAGGCGCCGGTGTCACAGCCGCCGCCGGCGGTGGCCGCCGAGGCGTCCGCGAGGGCCGTGCCGGTGAGCACCACGGTGGTCGGCGCGGGCGGCGCCGGCGGGGCCTGGACGCGGACGGCCAGCGGCTGGTCGGCGCTCCAGGCGGAGCAGCCGACGGCGGCGCAGGCCCGCGCGGCCCAGGTGTAGTCGCCGCCGTCGGCCAGCGCGCCGTCCGGCACCTGGACCGAGGCGCGGGTGCCGCTCTCCGCCCACGCCGGGGCGATGACGGTCGGCAGCGGCTGGCCGTTCTGGCCCTTGACCACGAACTCGGTGCGGATCCGGCCCTGGTTGGGGTTGGTGACCAGGGCGGAGAGCACCGGGGTGAGGGTCTGCTGGGCGCCGGTCTGCAGCGCGGCCGGCACGTCCGGCAGCGGGCTGACGCTGAAGGTGGCCCAGGGGGACCAGCCCAGGTTGTAGTGCAGCCCGTCGTACGGCGAGGAGCGGAACCGGTAGGTGTGGCCGTACTGGAGCAGTCCGGCCGGGACGGTGACCTCGGAGGGGGTGCCGCTGGCCACGTAGCCGGAGACGTTGACGGCGCCGACCTGGGCGCCGGAGATGGCGTCGACCAGCTGGAAGGTGCCGGTCACCTTGTCGCCGTCGGGGTCGACGAAGGTGTCCCGGAGCACCGGGGTGGTGGTGTCGACGCGCCAGGTGCCGGTGCCGTCCTGCAGGAACGGCGGGCCGGCCTGCTGGTTGGTGCCGGTGCGCGGGCGGTAGTTGTAGTTCACCGTCAGCTTCGGCACGTTGGTGGCGGCGTTGGCGGAGTTCACCTCCTTCCAGTACTTGGTCGACACCTCGTCGGGGGCGCGCAGGCCCATGCCCGAGGTGCCGCTCTTGGCCGAGGCCCAGGTCTGGACGAGGTCGGTGACGTTGGCGTTGATCCAGCCGTCGCCGCCGCAGGCGTCGCGGCCCCTGGTCTCGGTGGAGGTGGCCTTCTTGGCCTTCCAGGCCGGCTGGGCGGTCCACCGCGAGGCGGTCGAGGCCAGGCCGGTGTCCCAGACCTCCCAGGTGTACGGCAGGCAGTCGCTGTTGCCGGAGTGGAAGTTGTAGAGCGAGAGGGTGGCGCTGGAGACCAGGGCGTCGGCGATGCCGGCGGTGTTCCAGTTGATGAAGGCGCGGGCCTCGCGGGAGCTGCCGTCGGCGTTCTTGGTGCCGGAGTTGCCCCAGTAGATCTCGGTGTCGGCCGACCAGTCGACCGTCTCGCCGTGCTGGACCCGGGTGTCGAAGGCGTTGCCGAGGGCGGCGGTGGCCGGGTCGACGGTCACCGGGTAGGCGGTGGCCGGGTCGGCGAGGAAGGCCGCGTCCGGGGTGAAGACCAGGTCGACGGTGTCGCCGTGCTGGACCACGGCCAGGCCCACCCGGGCCTGCCGGGCGTGCTCGCTCGATCCGGGCGCCGAGGTGGCGTCCCACATCACCGGCGCGGGCAGCACGGCGCGCTTCTGGCCGTTCTTCCGGTCGGTGAACAGCACCGAGCCGTCGGGCTGCGCCTCGGCCTTGATGCCCTTGGCGCGCAGCGGCATGGTGTAGCTGTAGCCGCTGGCCGCCGGGCGCTGGTTGAGCGTGACGTACTGCTCGAAGCCGGTGCGGGTGGCCTCGACGACCAGGTCGCCGGCGCCGTCGCCGATGGCGTCCCGGTAGGTGGCCCGGGTGCCGTTCAGCTCGGGCGCGGGCAGGCCGCCGCGCCACTCCAGGGCGAGCTGGTCGTCGCCGGAACCGAGCGAGACGAGGGTGCGGGCCGCCTCCGTGCCGGCCGGCGCCGCCTGGAGCGCGCGGGATTCGGCGAGCGAGCGGGGGCGCTTGCCGCCGGCCCCGGCGAGCTTGAGGCCGTTGGGGTGGGCGGCGGGGGCCACCGAGCCGTCGGCGGCGGCCTTGAGGGTGAGGTCGACGTCGGCCCACTTCCCCTCGCGCAGGAAGCGCACCGGGCCGGCCGACAGTTCGGTGGTGAGGGTGCCGTCCGGGTTGGCCCAGGTGGTGGAGGTCTCGTCGCGCTCGGAGAGCGCCTCGACCCGCTGGCCGGAGGTGCGGGCGGCGGCCCGGGCGGCGGCCAGGCTGCTGCCGGGGTCGAGGGCGGCGGCGGTGGGGGCCTTGCCGGGGGTGGGCCTGGGGTGGGGCTTGGCCGCGAAGGCGACCGGGGACCCGGCGGCCAGCGACAGCGCCAGCGTGAGGGCCAGCGGACCGGTCAGGGTCCGTCCTGAGACGTGCATGGGGGCTCCTTGCTCCACTGTCGATCAACAGTGTGGGGCGGAGCATATGGAAGATCACATGACAAGATGATCATGGCAAAGCGGACAAAAATACCCATTGCCTGAAGATTTCCTGAGAATGGTGACCCGATCGTGACGCGCTGTATGCGAACGATGGCGTTCCGGTCGTTCTCGCAGGTCAGCGGGCATGCCGACGGGCGGGCACCCCGGCCCCGGGGTGCCCGCCCGTCGCGTTGGAGGGTTCTTGCTCCTCCTTCGTCCCGCGCTGCGCGAGGCTGTGTCTACTTGGTTCCACGCTGCGTGAGGAAGGCGTCCACCTCGGCCCGGACCTCCGGGGTGTCCAGGCCGCGGACGGTCATCGTGGTGCGGCGGCGCAGCACGTCGTCCGCGGTGTACGCCCACTCGTGGTCGGCCGCGTAGGCGACCTGCGCCCAGACGTCCGGGCCGTCCTCGTGGATCGGCCGGCCGAGCTCCGGGTTCTCGTCGATCATCCGGGCGATGTCGAAGGACAGCGTGCCGTAGTGGCTGGCCAGGTGCTTGGCGACCAGCGGCTCCATCCGCGAGCCGGGCTCGCGGTCGATCAGCAGGCGGTGCGCGACGGCGTTCGGGGCGCCGACGCCCGGCAGCGGCACGGTCGGGGCGATCGGGGACATGTCCTCGCCGAGCGAGGTGCCGGGCACGTGGGCCAGCTTCTCCAGTACGGTGCGCCCGATGTGGCGGTAGGTGGTCCACTTGCCGCCGGCGACCGACAGCATGCCGCCCTTGCCCTCGGTGACGACCGTCTCGCGCTTGGCGGCGGCGGTGTCGCCCGGACCGCCGGGCAGCACCCGCAGGCCGGCGAAGGTGTAGGTGATCAGGTCGCGGTCGAGGTGCTCGTCGCGGATCGCGTGCGCGGCCTCGCCGAGGATCTGGTCGACGTCCGCCTCGGTGGCCCGGACGTCCTTCGGGTCGCCGGTGTACTCCTCGTCGGTGGTGCCGAGCAGGACGTGGTCCTCCCACGGGATGGCGAAGGAGACGCGGTACTTGTCGATCGGGATGGTCAGCGCGGCGCGCCACGGGGAGCGGCGCTTGACCACCACGTGGGCGCCCTTGGACAGGCGGATCGACGGCGCGGCGCCGGCGTCCTCCAGCCGGCGCAGGTGGTCCACCCACGGGCCGGTGGCGTTCAGCACCAGGCGGGCGTCGACGCCGAACTCGGTGCCGTCCATCCGGTCCTTCAGCTCGGCGCCGGTGACCCGGCCGCCGGTGAAGCGCAGGCCGGTGACCTCGGCGTGGTTGAGCACGACCGCGCCGGCCTCGACGGCGGCGCGCACCGTCATCACCGCGACGCGCGAGTCGTTCATCTGGTGGTCGCCGTAGACGGCCACCGAGCGCAGGCCCTCGGTGCGCAGCGCGGGCACCTGCTGGGCGGCGTGCGCGGCGGTGGAGACCCGGCCCATGCCGTCGCGGAAGGCGGAGAGCGCGGAGTACAGGAACACGCCGGCGCCGAGCTTGGGCGCGCTGTGCGGGCCGCCCTTGTAGACCGGGACGAAGAAGGTCAGCGGATTGACCAGGTGCGGGGCGACGTCGGTGGAGAGCGCGCGGCGCTCCTTGTGGTTCTCGGCGACCAGCTTGACCGCGCCGGTCTGCAGGTAGCGCAGACCGCCGTGGACCAGCTTCGAGGAGGCGCTGGAGGTGGCGCCGGCGAAGTCGCCGGCGTCGACCATGGCGACCTTGAGACCGGCCTGGGACGCGGTCCAGGCGACGGCGGTGCCGAGGATGCCGCCTCCGATCACCAGCAGGTCGTAGGTGGCCTTGCCGAGCAGTTCGCGGGTCTCGGCGCGGGAGGCGGTGCGGCCGGCGGTCAGCTCGGCGCCCAGGGTCGGAATGGTAGCCATGGTGTGTGTACGGCGCGCGGGTCGGGCGGCGCCGTTACTCCTCTCGGTGTGCGTACGGCCCCTGCGGAGAGGCCGGTGGCCCGGTGCGGCGGGCCGGTGGAACGGGAGCGGGCCGGCCGGGGCGGCTGCCCCGACCGGCGTCGCGGTCAGTCGGTCTCTTCCTCCTCCACCCAGCCCATGGTGCGCTCGACGGCCTTGAGCCACTTCTTGTACTCGCGCTCCCGGGTGGCCTCGTCCATCCGCGGGGTCCACTCGGCGGCGCGGTGCCAGTTGGCCCGCAGGGTGTCGAGGTCGCTCCAGAAGCCGACCGCCAGGCCGGCCGCGTAGGCGGCGCCCAGGGCGGTGGTCTCGGCCACGTACGGGCGCTCGACCGGGGCGTCCAGGACGTCGGCGATGTTCTGCATGAGCAGGTTGTTGCTGGTCATGCCGCCGTCGACCTTGAGGGCGGTGAGCTCGACCCCGGAGTCCTTCTGCATGGCGTCGACGACCTCGCGGGTCTGCCAGGCGGTGGCCTCCAGGACGGCCCGGGCCAGGTGGCCCTTGGTGACGTACCGGGTGAGGCCGGCGATCACACCGCGGGCGTCGGAGCGCCAGTACGGGGCGAACAGGCCGGAGAAGGCCGGGACGAAGTAGGCGCCGCCGTTGTCCTCGACCGTGTTGGCCAGGGTCTCGATCTCGGCGGCGGTGGAGATGATGCCGAGCTGGTCGCGCAGCCACTGGACGAGCGAGCCGGTGACGGCGATCGAGCCCTCCAGGGCGTAGACCGGCTTCTGGTCGCCGATCCGGTAGCCGACCGTGGTCAGCAGGCCGTGGTAGGAGTTGACGACCTTCTCGCCGGTGTTGAGCAGCAGGAAGGTGCCGGTGCCGTAGGTGGACTTGGCCTCGCCCTCGTCGAAGCAGGTCTGGCCGAACAGCGCGGCCTGCTGGTCGCCGAGCGCGGAGGCGACCGGCACGCCCGCCAGGTCGCCGACGGCCTCGCCGTACACCTCGGCGGAGGAGCGGATCTCCGGCAGGACGGCCATCGGCACGCCCATCGACTCGGCGATCTTCTCGTCCCACTCCAGGGTGTGCAGGTTCATCAGCATGGTGCGGCTGGCGTTGGTCACGTCCGTGACGTGCCGGCCGCCGTCGACACCGCCGGTGAGGTTCCAGATGACCCAGGTGTCCATGGTGCCGAAGAGGATGTCGCCGGCCTCGGCGCGCTCGCGCAGGCCCTCGACGTTGTCCAGCAGCCAGCGGATCTTCGGGCCGGCGAAGTAGCTGGCCAGCGGGAGGCCGGTCTCGCGGCGGAAGCGGTCCTGGCCGACGTTGCGGCCCAGCTCGCGGCAGAGGGCCTCGGTGCGGGTGTCCTGCCACACCAGCGCGTTGTGCACCGGCTCGCCGGTGTGCCGGTCCCACAGGACGGTGGTCTCGCGCTGGTTGGTGATGCCGACGGCGCGGATGTCGTCCCTGGTCAGGCCGGCCTTCTCCAGCGCACCGCGGACGACCGACTGCACCCGGGTCCAGATCTCGGTGGCGTCGTGCTCGACGTAGCCGGGCTGGGGGAAGATCTGCCGGTGCTCCTGCTGGTCGACGGAGACGATGCGGCCGTCGGCGCCGAAGATGATGCAGCGGCTGGAGGTGGTGCCCTGGTCGATCGCGGCGATGTAGTTGCCCGTGGAGGTCATGAGGGTCCTCGGCTCGAGAAGGTGTGCGGGGGAGGGTGGGCCTGACTCTCGGGTCAGTCCCCGGGGGCGGGCGGGGCACAAACCCCGTCGGTCAGAACGCGAGGTGGTACAGGCCGCCGGCCAGCAGACCGCCGATGACCGGGCCGGCCACCGGGATCCAGGCGTAGGACCAGTCCGAGCCGCCCTTGTTCGGGATCGGCAGCAGCGAGTGGACGATGCGCGGGCCGAGGTCGCGGACCGGGTTGATGGCGTACCCGGTCGGGCCGCCGAGGGACAGACCGATGCCGACGACGGTGAAGGCGACGATCAGGATGCCGGTGCCGGAGAGGCCGAGGCCCTTGGTCAGGCCCTGGGTGAGGATGGCCAGGGCGAGCACGAAGGTGCCGATGATCTCGGTGAGCAGGTTCTGGACCGGGTTCCGGATCTCGGGGCCGGTCGAGAAGATGCCGAGGGTGGGCTCCTGGTTGGCCTGGAACTGGCCGAGGTAGGTGAGCCACACGAGGACGGCGCCGATCATCGCGCCGATCAGCTGGGAGACGAGGTAGATCGGGACCTTGCTCCAGTCGCCGGTGTCGACGGCGATGGCCAGGGTCACGGCCGGGTTCAGGTGCGCGCCGGACTTCGGGGCCGACATGTAGGCGGCGATCATCACCGCGAAGCCCCAGCCGAAGGTGATCGCCAGCCAGCCGGCGTTGAGGGCCTTCGACTTCTTGAGCGTCACGGCGGCGCAGACGCCACCACCGAGGAGTATCAGCGCGGCGGTGCCGAGGGTTTCGCCGACGAAGATGTCGCCGTTGGAGAACGCGGACACAAAGACTCCCTTGTCCATATGGCCCGGAGGTGCGGGTGGGGGCAGGGGCCGGGCGATCGCTGGGCGGGTGAGCGCCTTGTGGGAGTGATCTGCACGGCCATCGTTCGACAATGTCGACCGTCATGCGGAAGCTTCCTCCCCGGGTCGCCCTCGCGTCAAGGCCGGGTTACGCAGCTGTGACCCTTGGCTCGCCGTGCTACCCGGTGTTGGCGGATGGATAGGTGGAATTTTGGACAAAACGGTAAGGCGCGGACGGGCATTTCGCCCGTCCGCGCCTCTGCGTGAACGTTTCTCCGGTGTGTCTCGGGGGTGCCTCCGGGGTGTTCTCCGGTGTGTCGGCGGGCCCGCGGCTCAGAACCGCCCGGCGCCCAGGTCCCGGGAGATCGCGCGCGCCGCGCTGCGCACCGACGCGACCAGCGAGGGCTTCACGAAGCCGTCCTCGCAGACCCGCTCGACCGCGCCGCTGATGCAGACCGCGCCCACCGGGTTGCGCCGCCGGTCCTGGATCAGCGCGCCGATCGAGGCCACGCCCTCCCAGGTCTCCTCCACCGAGTCCGCCCAGCCGCGCTCGCGGATCAGCGCCGCCTCGGCGTCCACGTCCGCCGGCTCGGTCAGCGTCCGCGCGGTGTACGACTCGAACGGACCCTCGCCCAGCTCGCCGCGCGCCACCGGGTCGTAGGCCAGCAGCACCTTGCCCAGTGCGGTCGAGTGCAGCGGCTGCATCGAGCCGACCTCCAGCACCTGCCGGGTGTCGTCCGGCCGGAACACGTGGTGCACGATCAGCACCCCGCGCTGGTGCAGCACCCCGAGGTAGACGGTCTCCCCGGCAGCCCTGGCCAGGTCGTCGGCCCACACCAGGGCCCGCGCCCGCAGCTCGTGGACGTCCAGGTAGCTCTGTCCGAGCCGCAGCAGCTCGGCGCCCAGCTGGTACTTGCCGCTCTCCGGGTCCTGCTCCACGAACCCCTCCTGCTGGAGGGTGCGCAGGATGCCGTGCGCGGTGCCCTTGGCGAGGCCCAGCGCCGTCGCGACCTCCGACAGGCCCAGACGGCGCTCGCCGCCGGCCAGCAGGCGCATGATCGCGGCGGCCCGGGAAAGCGACTGGATCGGGCCGGGCATGGGTACCTCCGCGCTGAGAGGCGGTCGACAATGTCGACCGCAGTGGTGACGGCACGAGTCTGCCAGGCCGTCGCCGTTCCGTGCACCTTCCCCCTCGGTAACCCCGCCCCGGCCCGCCGGCCGGGCGCCCGGACCGCCCGCGGCCCCGGACGGTCCGCGCGGCCGGTCCGGGGGATCAGCCCGCCCGTCCGGCGGCCGCCACCTCCGCCGCCACCTCCGCGGCCACCGCCCGGATCGCGTCCGGCCCGACCCGGCAGCAGCCGCCCACCAGCCGCGCCCCGGCCGCCAGCCACCCGGCCACCCGCCGCGCCTCGAAGGTCGGCTCGCCGCACCACGCCCCGGCCGCCGCGTCCCAGCCCTCACCGCTGTTCGGGTACACCACCACCGGCTTGCCGGAGACCCGCGCCGCCAGCGGCACCGCCCGGTCCGCCTCCTCGGGCGCGCAGCAGTTCACCCCCACCGCCACCACCTCGTCCGCCTCCGCCGCCAGCGCGAACGCCTCCGCCAGCGGCTGCCCGGCCCGGGTCAGCCCGCCCGCCGCGCCGAACGACAGCCAGGCCGGCACCCCCAGCCCCCGCACCGCCCGCAGCAGCACCCGCGCCTCCTCGACGTCCGGCACCGTCTCCAGCGCCAGCACGTCCGGGCCCGCCGCCGCCAGCGCCTCCAGCCGCGGCCGGTGGAACGCCTCCAGCTCGGCCGCCGTCAGCCCGTACCGGCCCCGGTACTCCGAGCCGTCCGCCAGCACCGCCCCGTACGGCCCGACCGACGCGGCCACCCACCGGCGCGGCCCCGGCAGCCCGCGCGCCGCCTCCCGCGCCAGCTCCACGCTGCGCGCCAGCAGCCGGGCCGCCCCGTCCCGGCCGATCCCGCGCCGGGCGAAGCCGGCGAAGCCCGCCTGGTAGCTCGCGGTGATCGCGACCTGCGCGCCCGCCGCGAAGTACGCCCGGTGCGCCGCCAGCACCGCCTCCGGCGCGTCCGCCAGCAGCCGCGCCGACCACAGCTCGTCCGCCAGGTCGTGGCCGGCCGCCGCCAGCTGGTCGGAGAGTCCGCCGTCCAGCACCAGCGGCCCGGCCGCCAGCGCGGCGGCGAAGCCGGGTGCACCGGGTGTGCGGGGCGCTTCCATCGCGGCCTCCTCGGGTGAACGTCCTGGTCACAGGGTAGAAGCCGGTGGGCGGGGGAGTGGTGCGGAAAATGATTTGCCGCAGAGTCAAGAGGTCGCTACGTTGTGCTCATTCCGAGAAGGACGCCCGTCCGGCGGCAGAGAGGAGCGCGCCCGTGGACACCACCGAGCAGGAGTGGCTCGCCGCCTACGACCCGCGCGCCTTCACCCCGGTCGCCGTCACGGTCGACGTCGTCGCCCTCACCCTGCGCCACGGCCGCCTGCACGTCCTGCTCGTCGAGCGCGCCCTGCCGCCCTACCAGGGCCGCTGGGCCCTGCCCGGCGGCTTCCTGCGGGCCGGCGAGGAGAGCCTCGACGAGGCCGCCGCCCGCGAGTTCGCCGAGGAGACCGGCCTGCACGGCACGGTCGAGGCCGAGGCGGCCCTCAGCCGCATCCACCTCGAACAGCTCGGCAGCTACGGCATACCCGAGCGCGACCCGCGGATGCACGTGGTCTCCGTCGCCTACCTCGCCTTCGCCCCGGACCTGCCCGACCCGCAGGCCGGGACCGACGCGGCCCACGCGGCCTGGCACCCCGTCACCGCCCTCGACCTCCGGCCCGCCGGCCGGTCCGAGACCGCCGGTGCGCCCGCCGACACCCACGGGGGTGGCGTCGACGGGCGCACCGGCTCCGCCGAGCCGTCCGAGCCCGCCGAGCCGCTCGAACCGGGCGGCCTCACCCCCATCGAGCTCGCCTTCGACCACGCCCGGATACTCGCCGACGGCCTCGACCGCGCCCGCGCCAAGATCGAGTACAGCCCGCTGGCCACCGCCTTCCTCCACCACGACTTCACCATCCCCGAGCTGCGCGCCGTCTACGAGGCCGTCTGGGACGAGAAGCTCCACCCCGGCAACTTCCACCGCAAGGTGCTCTCCGTCCCCGGCTTCGTCGAGGGCACCGGCAGCACCACCGACCGCGGCGGCGCCCGCGGCGGCCCCCGCGCCCGCACCTACCACGCCGGCGACGCCTGCCTCCTCCACCCCGCGCTGCTGCGCCCCACCCGCAGTGATCCCCGCCCGGATCCCGCGACCCCCGCCCCGCCCCCGTCCGCCCGCACTACCATCCGGCCATGACGACTCACGAGGCCGGTACGGTGCGCCACCAAGCCAACTCCCACTGCCACTTCTGCGGCACCCCCTACCCGCCCGGCACCTGCGCCTGGCCCCGGACCTGCCCCCGCTGCACCGAGATCAGCTACCGCAACCCGCTGCCCGTCGTCGTCACCCTCCTCCCGATCACGGCGCCCGCCGACACCGCCCCGGGACTCGTGGTGATCCGTCGCACCATCGAGCCCGGCTACGGCGAACTCGCCCTCCCCGGCGGCTACGTCGACTACGGCGAGAGCTGGCAGCAGGCCTGCGTGCGCGAACTGCGCGAGGAGACCGGCATCCTCGCCGAGGCCGCGGACATCACCCTGGTCGCCACCGACTCCGACACCAACGGCGGCTTCCTCTGCCTCTTCGGCCTGCTCCCCGCCCGCCCGCTCGCCGCCCTCCCGCCCTCCGTCCCCACCGACGAGACCGACGGCTGGCAGCTCGCCACCCCCGAGACCCCGCTCGCCTTCCCCTTCCACACCCGCGTCTCCCGCTCCTGGTTCAACGGCGAGTTCACCCGCCTCTGACCAGGCAACCAGGCCGCCGACCGACCGGCAGGGCAGACCCTGGCGCACCGGCCGATCACATGGCAGGGTCTGCACCGACAGCCCCCAACCGGACGCGGGCCCTGCCACAAGCATCCCCGTCCGCCCTCATCACCGGCCGGGAGACCACCACCGTGAGCACCCCACCCCAGAACCAGCCACTCTGGCGCCCCAACCCCGCTCGTGCCGCCGGCACCGGGATCGTGGCCTTCCAGGCCTGGGCCGCCGAGCACCACGGCGCCCCGGCCGCCCCGCTCGCTCCCGCTGCCGACGACGACCAGGCCGCCGCCCGCTACGCCGCCCTGCACGCCTGGTCGGTCGAGGACCTCGACCGCTTCTGGACCGCCGTCACCCAGTGGTACGACGTCCGCTTCACCGAGGCGCCCGACGCCGTCCTCGCCGACCCCGCGATGCCCGGCGCCCGCTGGTTCCCCGGCGCCCGCCTCAACTACGCCGAACACGCCCTGCGCGCCGGCGAGGACGGCCCCGACGCTGAGAAGGGGGCCAACGCCGACCGCCCGGCGATCCTCCACCTCGACGAGACCACCGACGAGCCCGTCGTCCTCACCTGGGCCGAACTCCGCCGCCAGGTCGGCTCCCTCGCCGCCGCCCTCCGGGCCCGGGGCGTGCGCCCCGGCGACCGGGTCGGCGCCTACCTGCCCAACATCCCGCAGGCCGCCGTCGCCCTCCTCGCCACCGCCGCCGTCGGCGCCGTCTGGACCAGCTGCGCCCCCGACTTCGGAGCCCGCAGCGTCCTCGACCGCCTCCAGCAGATCGAGCCCGTCGTCCTCTTCGCCGTCGACGGCTACCACTACGGCGGCAAGGACCACGACCGCACCGAGGTCGTCGCCGAACTCCGCCGCGAACTCCCGTCGCTGCGCACCGTCGTGCACGTCCCCCTGCTCGGCGCCCCCGCCCCCGAGGGAGCCCTGACCTGGGACGACCTGGTCGCCGCCGACACCGCGCCGGTCTTCGAGCAGGTCCCCTTCGACCACCCGCTCTGGGTCCTCTACTCCTCCGGCACCACCGGCCTGCCCAAGGCCATCGTGCAGAGCCAGGGCGGCATCCTCGTCGAGCACCTCAAGCAGGCCGGCCTCCACCTCGACCTCGGCCCCGCCGACCGCTTCCTCTGGTACACCTCCACCGGCTGGATGATGTGGAACTTCCTCCTCGCCGGCCTCCTCGTCGGGTCCACGATCGTCACCTACGACGGCAGCCCCGGCCACCCCGACACCGGCGCCCTCTGGTCCGTGGCTGCCCGCACCGGCGCGACCGTCCTCGGCACCTCCGCCGCCTACGTCATCGCCAGTCGCAAGGCCGACCTGCACCCCGGCCGCGACCTCGACCTCTCCGCCGTCCGCTGCATCGGCACCACCGGCTCCCCGCTGCCGCCCGACGGCTTCCGCTGGATCTACGACGAGGTGAAGGAGGACGTCTGGCTCGCCTCCGTCAGCGGCGGCACCGACGTCTGCTCCTGCTTCGTCGGCGGCGTCCCCACCCTCCCCGTCCACCTCGGCGAGATCCAGGCCCCCTGCCTCGGCGCCGCCGTCGAGTCCTGGGACGTCAACGGCCGGCCGCTCACCGACGAGGTCGGCGAACTCGTCGTCACCAAGCCCATCCCCTCGATGCCCACCGGCTTCTGGAACGACCCCGAGGGAACGCGCTACCACGACAGCTACTTCGACATGTACCCCGGCGTCTGGCGCCACGGCGACTGGATCACCGTCACTTCCCGCGGCACCGTCGTCATCCACGGCCGCTCCGACTCCACCCTCAACCGCCAGGGCGTCCGGATGGGCTCCTCGGACATCTACGAGGTCGTCGAACGCCTCCCCGAGATCGCCGAATCCCTGGTCATCGGCCTCGAAGAGCCCGACGGCGGCTACTGGATGCCGCTCTTCGTCGTCCTCACCCCCGGCGCCGAGCTCGACGACGACCTCATCGGCCGCATCCGCACCTCGCTGCGCACCGAGCTCTCCCCGCGCCACGTCCCCGACGAGGTCATCGCCGTCCGCGGACTGCCGCACACCCTGACCGGCAAGCGCATCGAGGTCCCGGTGAAGCGCCTGCTCTCCGGCACCCCGCTCGACCAGGCCGTCAACCCCGGCTCCGTCGACAACCTCGACCACCTCCGCTGGTTCGAGCAGCTCCGCCGCGACCGCGCCGCCGCCGCGCAGTAGCCGGGAAGCTGCCGGACACACCGGAGGGGCCCTTCCACTGTGGCTGTGGAAGGGCCCCTCCTGGTGTTCTCCGGCGGCTTCCCGGCTACTCGCCCGACAGCACCTGCTGCGCCGCGGCCCGCGCCTCCTCGGCGCTGTCCGCCGCCCGCGCCGCCTCGGCGGCCCGGCGGCACTGCGCCAGCGTGTACTTGGCCAGCGCGGTCCGCACGTAGGGGATCGACGCCGCGCCCATCGACAGGCTGGTGACACCGAGACCGGTCAGCACCACGGCCAGCAGCGGGTCCGACGCGGCCTCGCCGCAGACGCCGCAGCTCTTGCCCTCGGCCCGCGCGGCGTCGGCCGCGAACGCGATCAGGTCGAGCAGCGCCGGCTGCCACGGGTCCTGGAGACGGGCCAGCGCACCGACCTGGCGGTCGGCGGCGAAGGTGTACTGGGCGAGGTCGTTGGTGCCCAGCGACAGGAACTCGACCTCCCGGAGGATCGAGCGCGCCCGCAGCGCGGCCGACGGAATCTCCACCATCGCGCCGAACTTGGCGCTCAGTCCGGCCTCACGACACGCCTCGGCGAACTCCTTGGCGTCCTTGCGGTCGGCCACCATCGGGGCCATCACCTCGAGGTGCACCGGCAGGCCCTCGGCGGCCGTCGCCAGTGCCCGCAGCTGGGTCCGCAGCACCTCCGGGTGCTCCAGCAGGGTGCGCAGACCGCGCACGCCCAGCGCCGGGTTCGGCTCGTCGGCCGGGGTGAGGAAGTCCAGCGGCTTGTCCGCGCCCGCGTCGAGCACCCGGACGACGACCCGGTTCTCCGGGAACGCCTCCAGCACCTTGCGGTACGCCTCGACCTGCTTCTCCTCGCTGGGCGCCTTCGCCGAGTCGTCCAGGAAGAGGAACTCGGTGCGGAACAGCCCGACGCCCTCGGCGCCCGCCGCCAGCGCGGCCGGCAGATCGCCCGGACCGCCGACGTTGGCCAGCAGCGGCACCTTGTGGCCGTCGGAGGTGGCACCCGGGCCGGAGGAGGCGGCGAGCGCCGCCTTGCGCTCGGCGGCGATCCGGCGCAGCTCCTCCTTCTTCTCCTCGCTCGGCTCGATCAGCACGTCACCGGAGCTGCCGTCCACGGCGACGACCGTGCCCTCGGCGACATCGGTCGCCGCCGGCAGGGCGACCACGGCCGGCACGCCCATGGCCCGCGCCAGGATGGCGCTGTGGCTGGTCGGGCCGCCCTCCTCGGTCACGAAGCCGAGCACCAGCGTCGGGTCCAGCAGCGCGGTGTCGGCCGGCGCGAGGTCCCGGGCGAACAGCACGTACGGCTCGTCGCTGTCCGGCACACCCGGCATCGGCACGCCCAGCAGCCGCGCGACGATGCGGTTGCGCACATCGTCCAGGTCGGCCACCCGGCCCGCCAGGTACTCCCCGGCGGAGGCGAGCAGCGCCCGGTAGGAGGCGAAGGCGTCGTAGACGCCGCGCTCGGCGCTGCTGCCGACCGCGATCCGGCGGGCGACGTCGGCCATCAGCTCCGGGTCCTGCGCCATCAGCGCCTGGGCCTCCAGCACGGCCTGGGCCTCGCCGCCGGCCAGGTTGCCGCGGGCGATCAGGTCCGCGGCCACCGCCTCGACGGCCGCCTGGGCACGGGCCTGCTCGCGCGGAGCGTCCTCGGTCGGGATCTGGGAGGCCGGGGGCTCCAGCACCGCCGTCCCCATGTGCCGCACCTGGCCGATCGCGACCCCGTGGCTGACACCCACGCCGCGCAGCGTCTTCTCCATGTCTGTCTCCGTGAGTGAGGCGGCCCCGCCGGGTACCGCTGTGTGCCGGGCCGCCCCGGCCTGGACGGCGGGGCGGGTGTGTAGCGAAGGAAGGGGAGAGGTCAGCTCCAGTCGAACAGGGCGTCGCCGACGGCGACCTCCCCGCTCTCCAGCAGTCCGCCCAGCGCGTCGGCGGAGGCCTCCAGCGCGACGATCGGCGAGATCGGCGACTTGCCGGCGGCCTCGACGGCGGCCGGGTCCCACTTGATGACGGCCTGGCCGCGGGTGACGGTGTCGCCCTTGCTGACGAGCAGTTCGAAGCCCTCACCGTTCAGCTGGACGGTGTCGATGCCCAGATGCGTCAGGACACCGTGCCCGTCCGCGTCGACGACGACGAACGCGTGCGGGTGCATCGACACGACCACGCCGTCCACCGGGGCAACGGCCTCGGTCTGCTCGCGCACGGGGTCGATCGCGGTGCCGGGGCCGACCATCGCACCCGAGAACACGGGGTCCGGCACGCCGGCGAGCCCGACGACCTTGCCGGTCAGCGGCGACGTCACAGTGGTCATGGTTGAGCCTCCCAAGTGCGCAATACAGGCGAGCGGCCGCGAAGGCGGCAGGGCGATCGACTGAAGCCTAAATCATGTCAACTTCGGACATCCGCTGACATTCCCGGGTGGTCGACCGTGCCGCCCACCCGCACCGGCCGGCCATCTCGCCGACCTCTAGTGGTCTAGTCCTCTTGGCCGATGCGCCGCACTCTACAGGCATCTTGGCGAATCGGGACCATTGCTGTATATGCTCGCGAGAGCAACAAATCACGCGTCCGGGCGGGTGAACCTCGGCGCGGCTCGATTCGCGCTCCGGCCGGGGACCCGCTATGGTTGGTCGAGTCGCCGCGAGTCGGCGGTTAACACCAGATTTCGGATGCGAAAAGCACCGGTTAAGCGCCGGGAAACGGATCTGGTAAGCTCGAAACACGAAAGAACGAAGCGCCCGGAGGGCCGGTGTGAAAGCCGCCTGATGGAAGCGTCCGTTCCTTGAGAACTCAACAGCGTGCCAAAAGTCAACGCCAGATATGTTGACATCCCCGGCCTCGGACTTGTTTCGGGGTTGGAGATTCCTTTTGAAATAACACTAGCGAGGACGCAGTGCGCGGGGCCGCCTAATTCCGGTGGTTGCCGTGCCGCTCAACGCGGGTGTGAACCGGCTCGGTTAAATATCGGGGCCGGGTAATCATTCACGGAGAGTTTGATCCTGGCTCAGGACGAACGCTGGCGGCGTGCTTAACACATGCAAGTCGAACGGTGAAGCCCTTCGGGGTGGATCAGTGGCGAACGGGTGAGTAACACGTGGGCAATCTGCCCTGCACTCTGGGACAAGCCCTGGAAACGGGGTCTAATACCGGATATGACCTGGGACCGCATGGTCCTGGGTGTAAAGCTCCGGCGGTGCAGGATGAGCCCGCGGCCTATCAGCTTGTTGGTGGGGTAATGGCCTACCAAGGCGACGACGGGTAGCCGGCCTGAGAGGGCGACCGGCCACACTGGGACTGAGACACGGCCCAGACTCCTACGGGAGGCAGCAGTGGGGAATATTGCACAATGGGCGAAAGCCTGATGCAGCGACGCCGCGTGAGGGATGACGGCCTTCGGGTTGTAAACCTCTTTCAGCAGGGAAGAAGCGCAAGTGACGGTACCTGCAGAAGAAGCACCGGCTAACTACGTGCCAGCAGCCGCGGTAATACGTAGGGTGCGAGCGTTGTCCGGAATTATTGGGCGTAAAGAGCTCGTAGGCGGCCTGTCGCGTCGGATGTGAAAGCCCGGGGCTTAACCCCGGGTCTGCATTCGATACGGGCAGGCTAGAGTGTGGTAGGGGAGATCGGAATTCCTGGTGTAGCGGTGAAATGCGCAGATATCAGGAGGAACACCGGTGGCGAAGGCGGATCTCTGGGCCATTACTGACGCTGAGGAGCGAAAGCGTGGGGAGCGAACAGGATTAGATACCCTGGTAGTCCACGCCGTAAACGTTGGGAACTAGGTGTTGGCGACATTCCACGTCGTCGGTGCCGCAGCTAACGCATTAAGTTCCCCGCCTGGGGAGTACGGCCGCAAGGCTAAAACTCAAAGGAATTGACGGGGACCGCACAAGCAGCGGAGCATGTGGCTTAATTCGACGCAACGCGAAGAACCTTACCAAGGCTTGACATATACCGGAAACGGCTAGAGATAGTCGCCCCCTTGTGGTCGGTATACAGGTGGTGCATGGTTGTCGTCAGCTCGTGTCGTGAGATGTTGGGTTAAGTCCCGCAACGAGCGCAACCCTTGTTCTGTGTTGCCAGCATGCCTTTCGGGGTGATGGGGACTCACAGGAGACTGCCGGGGTCAACTCGGAGGAAGGTGGGGACGACGTCAAATCATCATGCCCCTTATGTCTTGGGCTGCACACGTGCTACAATGGTCGGTACAAAGGGCTGCGATGCCGTGAGGCGGAGCGAATCCCAAAAAGCCGGCCTCAGTTCGGATTGGGGTCTGCAACTCGACCCCATGAAGTTGGAGTTGCTAGTAATCGCAGATCAGCATGCTGCGGTGAATACGTTCCCGGGCCTTGTACACACCGCCCGTCACGTCACGAAAGTCGGTAACACCCGAAGCCGGTGGCCTAACCCGTAAGGGGAGGAGCCGTCGAAGGTGGGACCAGCGATTGGGACGAAGTCGTAACAAGGTAGCCGTACCGGAAGGTGCGGCTGGATCACCTCCTTTCTAAGGAGCAATATGCCGCTTGCAGGCGAATGTCCTGCACGGTTGCTCATGGGTGGAACGTTGACTATTCGGCACACAGGATTGGCTTTCGCTAGTACTGCTTCGGCGTGGAACGCGGTTGATCGATTCTGGGTGTCGGGCACGTTGTTGGGTCCTGAGGGAACGGAAACGTACCTCAGTGATGCCGGTCCCATGCTTTGTCAGGTGGGTGTCTGGTCGTTGTTTGAGAACTGCACAGTGGACGCGAGCATCTGTGGCCAAGTTTTTAAGGGCGCACGGTGGATGCCTTGGCACCAGGAACCGATGAAGGACGTGGGAGGCCACGATAGTCCCCGGGGAGCCGTCAACCAGGCTTTGATCCGGGGGTTTCCGAATGGGGAAACCCGGCAGTCGTCATGGGCTGTCACCCATACCTGAACACATAGGGTATGTGGAGGGAACGCGGGGAAGTGAAACATCTCAGTACCCGCAGGAAGAGAAAACAACCGTGATTCCGGGAGTAGTGGCGAGCGAAACCGGATGAGGCTAAACCATGAGCGTGTGAGACCCGGCAGGGGTTGCGCTGATGGGGTCGTGGGATTTTTCTTGATCGGTCTGCCGGCCGGTCGGCGAGTCAGAAACCGTATGGATAGTCGAAGGACATGCGAAAGGTCCGGCGTAGAGGGTAAGACCCCGTAGGCGAAATCTGTACGGCTCGTTTGAAGAACTCCCAAGTAGCACGGGGCCCGAGAAATCCCGTGTGAATCTGGCGGGACCACCCGCTAAGCCTAAATATTCCCTGGTGACCGATAGCGGATAGTACCGTGAGGGAATGGTGAAAAGTACCGCGGGAGCGGAGTGAAATAGTACCTGAAACCGTGTGCCTACAAGCCGTGGGAGCGTCGTTCATCAGCTTGCTGGTGGGCCGTGACTGCGTGCCTTTTGAAGAATGAGCCTGCGAGTTTGCGGTGTGTAGCGAGGTTAACCCGTGTGGGGTAGCCGTAGCGAAAGCGAGTCCGAATAGGGCGTTTGAGTTGCATGCCCAAGACCCGAAGCGGAGTGATCTAGCCATGGGCAGGTTGAAGCGGAGGTAAGACTTCGTGGAGGACCGAACCCACCAGGGTTGAAAACCTGGGGGATGACCTGTGGTTAGGGGTGAAAGGCCAATCAAACTCCGTGATAGCTGGTTCTCCCCGAAATGCATTTAGGTGCAGCGTCACGTGTTTCTTGCCGGAGGTAGAGCACTGGATAGGCGATGGGCCTCACCGGGTTACTGACCTTAGCCAAACTCCGAATGCCGGTAAGTGAGAGCGTGGCAGTGAGACTGTGGGGGATAAGCTCCATGGTCGAGAGGGAAACAGCCCAGAACACCGACTAAGGTCCCTAAGCGTGTGCTAAGTGGGAAAGGATGTGGAGTCGCAGAGACAACCAGGAGGTTGGCTTAGAAGCAGCCACCCTTGAAAGAGTGCGTAATAGCTCACTGGTCAAGTGATTCCGCGCCGACAATGTAGCGGGGCTCAAGCACATCACCGAAGTCGTGTCATTGCAGCATGAAGGGCCAACGCCTGCTGTGATGGGTAGGGGAGCGTCGTGTGCCGGGTGAAGCGGCGGTGGAAACCAGTCGTGGACGGTATACGAGTGAGAATGCAGGCATGAGTAGCGATACAAGAGTGGGAAACTCTTGCGCCGATTGACCAAGGGTTCCTGGGTCAAGCTGATCTGCCCAGGGTAAGTCGGGACCTAAGGCGAGGCCGACAGGCGTAGTCGATGGACAACGGGTTGATATTCCCGTACCCGCTTTGAAGCGCCAACGCTGAACCGAGTGATGCTAAGCCCGTGAAACCGTCCCGGAGTCTTCGGACAATGGGGAGTGGTGGAGCCGGCGATCCAACCTCGTATTAGGTGAGCGATGGGGTGACGCAGGAAGGTAGTCCAGCCCGGGCGGTGGTTGTCCCGGGGTAAGGGTGTAGGACGTTGCGTAGGCAAATCCGCGCAACACATAGTCTGAGACCTGATGCCGAGCCGATTGTGGTGAAGTGGATGATCCTATGCTGTCGAGAAAAGCCTCTAGCGAGTTTCATGGCGGCCCGTACCCCAAACCGACTCAGGTGGTCAGGTAGAGAATACCGAGGCGTTCGGGTGAACTATGGTTAAGGAACTCGGCAAAATGCCCCCGTAACTTCGGGAGAAGGGGGGCCATTCCTGGTGACGAGTCTTGCACTCCGAGCTGGGGGTGGCCGCAGAGACCAGCGAGAAGCGACTGTTTACTAAAAACACAGGTCCGTGCGAAGCCGTAAGGCGATGTATACGGACTGACGCCTGCCCGGTGCTGGAACGTTAAGGGGACCGGTTAGCTCCATTTCGGTGGGGCGAAGCTGAGAACTTAAGCGCCAGTAAACGGCGGTGGTAACTATAACCATCCTAAGGTAGCGAAATTCCTTGTCGGGTAAGTTCCGACCTGCACGAATGGCGTAACGACTTCTCGACTGTCTCAACCATAGGCCCGGTGAAATTGCATTACGAGTAAAGATGCTCGTTTCGCGCAGCAGGACGGAAAGACCCCGGGACCTTTACTATAGCTTGATATTGGTGTTCGGTTCGGCTTGTGTAGGATAGGTGGGAGACTTTGAAGCCGTGACGCCAGTCATGGTGGAGTCGTCGTTGAAATACCACTCTGGTCGTGCTGGATGTCTAACCTGGGTCCGTGATCCGGATCAGGGACAGTGTCTGGTGGGTAGTTTAACTGGGGCGGTTGCCTCCTAAAGAGTAACGGAGGCGCCCAAAGGTTCCCTCAGCCTGGTTGGCAATCAGGTGTTGAGTGTAAGTGCACAAGGGAGCTTGACTGTGAGACTGACGGGTCGAGCAGGTACGAAAGTAGGGACTAGTGATCCGGCGGTGGCTTGTGGAAGCGCCGTCGCTCAACGGATAAAAGGTACCCCGGGGATAACAGGCTGATCTTCCCCAAGAGTCCATATCGACGGGATGGTTTGGCACCTCGATGTCGGCTCGTCGCATCCTGGGGCTGGAGTAGGTCCCAAGGGTTGGGCTGTTCGCCCATTAAAGCGGTACGCGAGCTGGGTTTAGAACGTCGTGAGACAGTTCGGTCCCTATCCGCTGTGCGCGTAGGAGTGTTGAGAAGGGCTGTCCCTAGTACGAGAGGACCGGGACGGACGAACCTCTGGTGTGCCAGTTGTTCTGCCAAGGGCATGGCTGGTTGGCTACGTTCGGGAGGGATAACCGCTGAAAGCATCTAAGCGGGAAGCCTGCTTCGAGATGAGCACTCCCACCTCCTTGAGAGGGTAAGGCTCCCAGTAGACGACTGGGTTGATAGGCCGGATATGGAAGCCCTGTGAGGGGTGGAGTTGACCGGTACTAATAGGCCGAGGGCTTGTCCTCAGTTGCTCGCGTCCACTGTGTTGTTCTGAAACAACGACCCCCACACGTCTGGTCACGGTGTGGGTGCGGTTGACAGTTTCATAGTGTTTCGGTGGTCATAGCGTGAGGGAAACGCCCGGTTACATTCCGAACCCGGAAGCTAAGCCTTACAGCGCCGATGGTACTGCAGGGGGGACCCTGTGGGAGAGTAGGACGCCGCCGAACAATTCTTATGAGAAGCCCCCGCCGGGTCGCCGGTCGGGGGCTTCTCTGTTGTAGGGTCAACATGCAGTAGTTGCTAGACGTGACAGGAGGCCCCCGGGTGGAGGTCCAGGAGACGCGGGTCCAGACCGATCGCGTCCTCACCATCCCCAACCTGCTGAGCATGGGCCGGCTGGTCGGTGTTCCGCTCTTCCTCTGGCTCATTCTCTGGCCGGTGTTCGACGGACCGAACAACGACGGTTGGGCCTTGCTGATTCTGATGCTCAGTGGCATCAGTGATTACCTGGACGGGAAACTCGCCCGGAGATGGGGTCAGATCAGCCGGGTCGGGCAGTTGCTCGACCCGCTGGCGGACCGGCTCTATGTGTTCTCCACCCTGGTCGGGCTGACCTGGCGTGAGATCCTGCCGTGGTGGCTGACGGGGATCCTGCTGGCCCGTGAGGTGTTTATCGCGGCGCTTCTGCCGATTCTCAACCGGCACGGCTACGGACCGTTGCAGGTGAGTTTCCTGGGGAAGGCGGCGACATTCAACCTGATGTACGCCTTTCCGCTTCTGCTGCTCGGCTCCGGGGACACCTGGATCGCCCAGCCGGCCGAGATCGTGAGCTGGGCGTTCATCTGGTGGGGCACCGTCCTGTACTGGTGGGCCGCGATTCTCTACGCGGTCCAGGTGCGACAGATCATCCGCGGCGGCACGGGCTCCTCGGTGTCCACGGTCTGAGACGTGATCTGAGAGAATTCCCACGGCGCCACGGTGCGTCGGACGATACCTTCCGGGTAGACCACCTCTGGAACGGTTTGATGGACCCGCAGGGCCCACCACCGCGAAGGAGGACGCACCCGTAATGAAAGCCGTTGTTATGGCAGGGGGCGAAGGCACTCGGCTTCGCCCGATGACCTCCAGCATGCCGAAGCCGCTGCTTCCGGTCGCCAATAGGCCGATCATGGAGCACGTGCTTCGGCTGCTGAAGCGGCACGGTCTCTCCGACACAGTCGTGACCGTCCAGTTCCTGGCCTCACTGGTGAAGAACTACTTCGGTGACGGTGAAGAGCTGGGCATGCATCTCACCTATGCGAACGAGGAGACCCCACTAGGCACTGCGGGGAGTGTCAAGAACGCCGAGGACGCTCTGAAGGACGACTCCTTTCTGGTGATCTCCGGCGACGCGTTGACGGACTTCGACCTCTCGGAATTGATCGAGTTTCACCGCAGTAAGAACGCACTGGTCACCGTCTGCCTCACCAGGGTGCCGAATCCCCTGGAGTTCGGGATCACGATCACCGACGACGAGGGCCGGGTCGAGCGCTTCCTGGAGAAGCCGACCTGGGGACAGGTCTTCTCGGACACCGTGAACACCGGTATCTACGTGATGGAACCCGAGGTCTTCGACTACGTCGCGGCCGGCGAGTCCGTGGACTGGTCGAGTGACGTGTTCCCGCAGTTGCTCAAGGAGGGCAAGCGGGTCTACGGGTACGTGGCCGAGGGCTACTGGGAGGACGTGGGCACCCACGAGAGCTACGGCAAGGCCCAGGCGGACGTCCTGGAGGGCAAGGTCGACGTCGAGCTCGACGGGTTCGAGATCTCCCCGGGCGTCTGGGTGGCCGAGGGCGCCGAGGTGGACCCGGAGGCCGTGCTCCGCGGCCCGCTGTACATCGGCGACTACGCCAAGGTCGAGGCCGGCGTGGAGATCCGCGAGCACACCGTGCTCGGCAGCAACGTCGTGGTGAAGCGGGGCGCCTTCCTGCACAAGGCGGTCGTCCACGACAACGTGTACGTCGGGCCGCAGAGCAATCTGCGCGGCTGCGTCGTCGGCAAGAACACCGATGTGATGCGGGCCGCGCGGATCGAGGACGGCGCGGTGATCGGGGACGAGTGCCTGGTCGGCGAGGAGTCGATCATCGCGGCCAACGTCCGGGTCTACCCGTTCAAGACCATCGAGGCCGGGGCGGTCGTCAACACCTCGGTGATCTGGGAGTCCCGGGGCCAGGAGCACCTGTTCGGGGTGCGCGGCGTCTCCGGCATCCTCAACGTCGAGATCACCCCGGAGCTGGCCGTCCGGCTGGCCGGGGCGTACGCGACGACCCTGAAGAAGGGGGCGACCGTCACCATCGCGCGTGACCACTCGCGTGGTGCGAGAGCGCTGAAGCGGGCGATGATCTCCGCCCTGCAGACCAGCGCGATCGACGTCCGCGACCTGGAGAACGTGCCGATGCCGGTGGCCCGGCAGCACACGGCGCGGGGCAGCGCGGGCGGGATCTTCCTGCGCACCACGCCCGGGGTGCCGGACTCGCTGGACATCCTGTTCTTCGACGAGCGCGGGGCCGACCTCTCCCAGGGCGGCCAGCGCAAGCTCGACCGTGTCTACGCGCGCCAGGAGTACCGGCGGGCCTTCCCCGGCGAGATCGGCGACCTGACCTTCCCGTCCAGCGTCTTCGACTCCTACGCGGGCAACCTGCTGCGGACCGTGGACACCACGGGTGTGCGGGAGGCGGGGCTGAAGGTGGTCGTGGACACCGCGCACGGCAGCGCGGCGCTCGTCCTGCCGAGCATCCTCGGCCGGCTCGGAGTGGAGGCGCTGACCGTCTCCAGCGGGCTCGACGAGGCGCGGCCCACCGAGGACGCCGAGGAGCGGCGGGCCGGGCTGGCGCGGCTCGGTGCGCTGGTCGCCTCCTCCCGCGCGGCCTTCGGCGTGCGCTTCGACCCGGTGGGCGAGCGGGTGGCCTTCGTGGACGAGCTGGGCCGGGTGATCGACGACGACCGGGCGCTGCTGGTCCTGCTGGACCTGGTCGCGGCCGAGCGGCGGAGCGGGCAGGTGGCGCTGCCGGTGACGACGACCCGGATCGCCGAGCAGGTCGCGGCGTACCACGGCACGCAGGTCATCTGGACCACCACGACGCCGGACGACCTGGCCAAGGCGGCCTCCGCCGAGGGCACGGTGTTCGGCGGCGACGGGCGCGGCGGCTTCGTGGTGCCCGAGTTCAGCGGGGTGCTGGACGGGGCGGCGGCGTTCGTCCGGCTGGTCGGCCTGGTGGCCCGCACCCAGCTCACGCTGAGCCAGATCGACGCGCGGATCCCGCAGGCGCACATCCGCCGGCGGGACATCGCGACGCCGTGGGCGGCGAAGGGCATGGTGATGCGCTCGGTGGTGGAGGCGGCCGGCAGCCGGCGGCTGGACACCACGGACGGCGTCCGGGTGGTCGAGGCGGACGGGCGCTGGACGCTGGTCCTGCCGGACCCGGCCGAGGCGGTCACCCACCTGTGGGCGGAGGGCCCGGACGACGCGGCGAGCGAGGCCCTGCTCGACGAGTGGGCGGCGGTGGTCGACGGCGCCGGGCGGTGAGCCCGCGGCGGGGCGGGACGGCTCGGGCCGCCCCGCCCCGCCGTCCGTTTCGCGCGGTTGGTCACGGTCCGCCCGGTTTGGCATGTTTGCAGGTCAGGGGGCGTGCGCGGGGCCCTCGTGCGACATGGGACGATGGTCCGCATGTCAGCGACGCCGGGGCAGGGTGCCAGCAGTGGACGGTTCAACCGTCCGGATGCCTCGATGTCCCTGCTGACCAACGTCATGGACCACAGCCTGGACGAGGGCTACGCCGAGGCGGCGGCCGCGCGGGGCGGGGACGGGCCGTACCGGATACCGGGGACGGCCCGTGGCCTGCTGACGCTGGGGGCCGGGCTGGCGCTCGTCGGCGCGGTGGTCACGGTCGGGGCGGTGAACGCGCACAAGGCGGAGCCGACGCTGGCCAAGGAGCGCGACGCCCTGATCCACCGGATCAACGATGCCAACGGCTCCGCCGACCGCCTCCAGCAGCAGGTCCAGGACCTGCGCCGGAAGGTCGAGAGCACCCAGCAGCAGGCGCTCGCCTCGGGCGACGGCGACGCGGCGGCGGTGGCCGGCGTGGTCGGCCTCGGCGAGGTGACCGGACCCGGCGTGAAGCTGGTGGTGGAGGACGCGCCCGGCACCGGCACCGGCGGGAACGTCGATCCGCGCGCCGGGCAGGGCTTCTCCAACAGCGGACGGTTGCGTGACCGGGACCTCCAGCTGGTGGTGAACGGACTCTGGGCCTCGGGCGCGGAGGCCGTCTCGATCAACGGGCAGCGGCTCACCGCGCTCTCGGCGATCCGTGCGGCCGGTGAGGCCGTGCTGGTGGACAACCGGCCGCTGGTGCCGCCGTACACCGTGCAGGCGCTCGGGGACGGGACCCGGCTGGTGAGCGCCTTCGAGAGTGCCATGGCGGGCCAGTACCTGCGGTTGCTGCAGGAGAGGTACGGCATCAAGTCGACCATCTCGGCGCAGAAGAGCCTCACCCTGCCGGCCGCCGTCGGTGTCACGCTGCGGACCGCCCAGCCCGCCACCCCCGAGGCCTCGCCGACCGCGAGCCCGACCGGGAGTTCGCCGGCGAGCCCGACCGGCAGTCCCGCCGCGGGCCCGGCTCCGACGGGAGGTTCGTCCGCGAGCCCGTCCGCCGAGGCGTCGCCGTCGGCGAAGGCGAGCGGGAAGCGCTCGCCGAGTGCCCCGGCCTCCAGAAGCACGGCCCCCCGCCCGACCACCTCGACCACCACCGGGTCGTCCTCCGCAGCGACAGGAGCAGCTACACCGTGATTGCCGTACTGGGTCTCGTGATCGGGGTCGTCGTCGGACTCTTCGTCCAGCCCGAGGTGCCCGACGTCGTGGTGCCCTACCTGCCGATCGCGGTGGTGGCGGCGCTGGACGCGGTGTTCGGCGGCGTCCGCGCGATGCTGGACGGGATCTTCGACGACAAGGTGTTCTTCGTCTCGTTCCTGTCCAACGTGGTGGTGGCGGCGCTGATCGTCTTCCTCGGCGATCAGCTCGGCGTCGGCTCGCAGCTGTCGACGGGCGTGGTCGTCGTCCTCGGCATCCGCATCTTCTCCAACGCCGCGGCCATCCGGCGCCATGTCTTCCGTGCCTGAGCCGGACCGCGGGCGCGCGGCGGAGGAGAAAGTGGACGGATCGGCGGGAGAAGTTGTGCAGGACGCGAAGCGCGGGGAAGGGCCCGCGGGCGAGGCGGTGACCGCGCCGGTCGACGAGGCCGCGGTGCGGAAGACCCCCGAGGCGGTGCCCGGGCGGTCCGCGGAGGCTCCGCGCGCGGGGTCGGACGCCGGGCCCGGGGCCGAGGCCGCCCCGCCTGCTCCCGAGCGCGCCCCCGCGGTGATGCCTGTGCCCGCGCGTGCGCCGGAAGTGGCGGCGGAGGCGCCCGCTGCGGACTCCGGGACTCCGGAACCCGCGGAGGAGCCGGAGCCCGAGGAGGAGCCGGAGACCGAGGGCGACCAGGAGGAGCCCGAGCACGCGCCGATGTCGGTGTCCGCCCAGACCGTCGACCGGCACGCCGGACGGCGGCGGCTGATGGCCGCGCTGTGGCCGCCGCGGCTGTCGCGCGGTCAGCTGGTGGTGGCCCTGCTGCTGTTCTCGCTCGGCCTGGGGCTGGCGATCCAGGTCCGCTCGACCAACGACCACCACAGCCAGCTGCGCGGGGCGCGCCAGGAGGACCTGGTCCGGATCCTGGACGAACTGGACAGCCGTCAGCAGCGTCTCCAGCAGGAGAAGGCGGAGTTGGAGCAGTCCCTGGCCAAGTTGGAGAACAGCTCCAACCAGGCCAAGGAGGCCCAGGAGCAGACCAGGAAGAAAGCGACGGAACTCGGTGTTCTCGCCGGGACCGTCCGGGCCACCGGTCCGGGCATCGTACTGACGGTCGATGATCCCCAAGGGCAGGTGAAGGCAGATATGCTGCTGGACACCCTGCAGGAACTCCGAGCGGCGGGGGCGGAGGCGATTCAGATCAACGATGTGCGCGTGGTGGTCAACACCTACTTCACGGACGTGTCCGGCGGCGGTGTGCAGATCGATGGCAAGAAGGTCTCGGCGCCCTACCGCTTCACCGTCGTGGGGAATCCGCAGGACCTCACGCCCGCGTTGAACATTCCGGGCGGTGTGGTCCGTACCCTGGAGAGTCACCAGGCGCGCGCGACGATCTCCGAGCAGCAGAAGGTGGTCGTCGACGCCCTCGTCGATCCGAAGACGCCGCAGTACGCCAAGCCGGCTCCGAAGTGACCGTCATGTTCGGAGTGCCGTTCCTGCCGGCCCGATCCACGACCGGGCCCGCACCCTGTCCGAGGTTCTCACCCTGCCCCACGGGCGGGTCTGTCACACGCAAGGGGATTCGCCCGTGAGTTTCTTCTCGAAGTTGTTCGGTCGCAACAAGGGCCGCAACGCGGCCGCGGCGGAGGCGCCCACCGCGCTGCACCGCCGGGACGACGAGCCCGCCGTGCCGGGCATGCGCTCCGCCCCCGAGGGCGCGGAGTACGCCGAGCGTCCGCTGTTCCGGGACGGCGCCGGAGCCCAGTACGCGGGGAATCAGGCGGGCTACGGCGCGTCGGTTGACCCCTCCGGCGCCCCGCGCATAGGTTTCCCGACAGGACCCTCAACCTCTGGTGGAGGGTTCGCCCCGGACCCGTACGCCGGGCACAACCCGTCGGGTGTGCCGCGCCAGGAGGGTGTGAACATGGCTGGCCCCACTCCGTGCCCCAGGTGCGGCAACCCGAACCCGGCCTCGGCGCGCTTCTGCTCCAACTGCGGTACGGCGCTGCGCGGCGGGCTGCTGCCCGAGGGGTCGGCCGAGACCACCTCGACCATCTCGATCTCGGGCCTGGAGTCCTACGACCCCAACACCACGACCGGGACCGGCACGCCGGCGCTCTCGGCCGAGGTGCTGGCGGCGATCGACGCGCTGCCCCCGGGCTCGGCGCTGCTGATCGTCCAGCGCGGCCCGAACTCCGGCAGCCGGTTCCTGCTGGACTCGGACAAGACCACGGCCGGGCGTCACCCGCAGGGGGACATCTTCCTGGACGACGTCACGGTCTCCCGCAAGCACGTGGAGTTCCGCCGGACGCCGGGCGGCGGCTTCACCGTGGCCGACGTCGGCAGCCTGAACGGCACCTACGTCAACCGGGAGCGGATCGACGAGGTCGCCCTGAACAACGGCGACGAGGTGCAGATCGGGAAGTACCGGCTGGTCTTCTTCGCCAGCCACAACCGGGGGTACTGAAACCAACGTCGGCAGGAGCCCGAGTGAGTCCGAACACCCCTTCCTCTCCTCTCGGGGCGGCCGCCCCCGCGTCGTCCGGTCCCCGGCCGGACCAGGGCGCGCGGGCGGTGGTCGCGGCCCCCAGGCAGCCGGTCCGGCCGGACCGGCCCGCCGGGCGGCGGCGCGGTGGTGACGAGCTGTTGAGCATCGGCGCCGTCCTGGCCTTCCTGCGCGACGACTTCCCCGAGGTCACCATCTCCAAGATCCGCTTCCTGGAGGCGGAGGGGCTGGTCGAGCCGCAGCGCACACCCTCGGGGTACCGCAAGTTCAGCCCGGCCGACGTCGAGCGGCTGGCCTACGTGCTGCGGATGCAGCGCGACCACTACCTGCCGCTGCGGGTGATCCGCGAGCACCTCGACGCGATCGAGCGCGGCGAGAGCCCGCCCGCGCTGCCCGCGGCCGCGGACACCCGGCCCGGGCCGCTGGAGGAGGCGGACCGCGAGCTGACCGCCTCGGTTGAGGCCTCCGCCGGGGTCCGGCTGGGCCGGGCCGAGCTGCTGGCGGCCGCCGAGGCCGGTGAGGCAGCACTGGCCGAGTGGGAGTCCTACGGGCTGGTCGCGGCCGGGCCGGACGGCGGTTACGACGGCGAGGCGCTGCAGGTCGCCCGGCTGGTCGCCGAGCTCGGCCGGTTCGGTCTCGAGCCGCGCCACCTGCGGGCCATGAAGGCGGCGGCGGACCGGGAGGTCGCGCTGGTCGAACAGGTGGTGGCGCCGCTGCGGCGGCACCGCAACCCGCAGACCAGGGCGCACGCCGAGGCCACCGCCAGGGAGCTCGCGACGCTGTCCGTCCGACTGCACGCGGCGATGGTCCAGGCCGGTCTGCGGATCCGTTCATAACACCGACCCCTTCGTATCCAACGCCCTGACCAGCGGCGTCGGCGCTGCGCTTTCATATCCGGGTCGGGAGCCATAGGGTTGCCTGTGTGAATGAGCTCGACGTCGTGGGTGTCCGGGTGGAGATGCCTTCCAACCAGCCGATCGTGCTGCTGCGGGAGGTCGGGGGCGATCGGTACCTGCCGATCTGGATCGGCCCCGGCGAGGCGACCGCGATCGCCTTCGCCCAGCAGGGCATGACGCCGGTGCGCCCGCTGACGCACGACCTGTTCAAGGACGTCCTGGAGGCGCTCGGCCAGCAGCTCACCGAGGTCCGGATCACCGATCTGCGCGAGGGCGTCTTCTACGCCGAGCTGGTCTTCGCCGGCGGGGTGGAGGTGAGCGCCCGGCCGTCCGACGCGATAGCGCTGGCGCTGCGCACCGGTACGCCGATCTACGGGAGCGAGGAGGTGCTCGCCGAGGCGGGCATCGCGATCCCGGACGAGCAGGAGGACGAGGTCGAGAAGTTCCGCGAGTTCCTCGACCAGGTGTCGCCGGAGGACTTCGGCGGGGGCGGCCCGCAGTAGCGGCGCGGAGCGGCCCCGGGCGCTGCGGAACCGGCCGGAGGGCCGCTGTGTCGCAGGCGCTGCGGCTGTTTTGCCAAAATGCCTCCACCTACCCACACTAGGGGCACGAAAAACCACCCTCCTGAGTGATCCGGTCTGTTCGGCTCGGCGTGGCGATCGTTGACGGGCCATAGGGGACTGCCTACCGTCAGGAGGGGCTGCCCGGGTGTTCCGATCGCCCGCGGTCGGGGTTGCCCGTAGCACGAGTGGACGGAGGTAGGCATGACCGGCACTGGCGATGAAGTGGCCGCGGGAGGCCTGTGCGCCGTACACCTGCCGCGCACCGCCCGCACGGTGACCGAACTGCCCCGGACGACGGAGCTGCCGAGGGTGGGTCGGTTCCCGGCGGTGCAGCCCGGCCAGCCGGCCCTGGAGCGGCTCTCGCCGACGTCCGAGCTGATCGGCTACCGGGGCCCGACCGCCTGCGCGGCGGCCGGGATCACCTACCGCCAGCTGGACTACTGGGCCCGTACCGGCCTGTTGGAGCCCAGCGTCCGTTCGGTGTACCCGGCGAGCAGCCAGCGGCTCTACAGCTTCCGCGACATCCTGTTGCTGAAGATCGTCAAGCGGCTGCTGGACGCCGGCGTCTCGTTGCAGAACATCCGGGTGGCGGTCGCCCATCTGCAGGCCGCCGAGATCGCCGATCTGGCCGGACTGACGCTGATGTGCGACGGCGCGACGGTGTACGAGTGCACGACGCCCCAGCAGGTGATCGACCTGATGAAGGGCGGCCAGGGGGTCTTCGGGATCGCGGTCGGCGCGGTCTGGCGGGAGCTGGAGCTGACCCTGGTGCGGCTGCACGCGGAGCGCACCGACACCGGGGAGACGGTGGTCGGCCAGGACCCGGCGGACGAGCTGGCGCAGCGGCGCAACCGGGCGGTCTAGCAGTCGTCGAGTGACGCCGTGGGCCCGGACGGGGAACCGTCCGGGCCCACGGCGTCGTCGTGCCCGGTGACCCCAGACGAGGGAGGGCACGTGCGGTTCGGATCCGGGATCCCCGGCCTGCCGGCGCGCCGGGCGGCGCGGCTCGGCCTGCGGTTGCGCCGGCGGCCGGTGCAGCGGCGGCTGTTCCAGCTGGTGACGGTCGGCTGCGTGGTGGCGCTCGCGCCCAGTGCGTGGCTGTGGCTGGCGGCGGGGGACCGGGTGGGCACGGTGGCGAGCGCGCCCCCGGCCCCGGTGGCGGTGGTGTTCGGCGCCGGGCTGTTCGACGGCAAGCCCTCGCCGTACCTGGCGCACCGCCTGGACGCGGCGGTGGAGCTGTACGGGACGGGGAAGGTCCAGGCGATCCTGGTGACCGGTGACAACAGCCGGGTGAGCTACGACGAGACCGACGCGATGCGCGGCTACCTGATCGAGCACGGGGTGCCGCAGGCGCGGGTGGTCGGCGACTACGCGGGGTTCGACACCTGGGACTCCTGCACCCGGGCGCACCGGATCTTCGGGGTGGACCGGGCGGTGCTGGTGAGCCAGGACTTCCACGTCCGCCGGGCGCTGGCGCTCTGCGAGGCGGCGGGCATCGAGTCGTACGCGGTGGGGGTGCCGGAGGTGCGGGACGCCACCTGGCTGTACGGCGGGTTCCGGGAGATCCCGGGGGCCGGGAAGGCGGCGCTGAACGCCTGGCTGCGGCCGGACCCGCTGTTCCTCGGCCCGAGCGAGCCGGGCGTACCGAGGGCGCTGGCCGAGGCGGGCCGGGAGCAGGCGGCGCGCTGAGGCGGCGGCCGGGTTCGGCGGCGTTGTCGGACCGGTACGGCATGATCGGCGGGTGCGGTCACTGCCGAGCATCATCCACCTCGACATGGACGCCTTCTTCGCGTCGGTGGAGCAGGCGGCCAAGCCGAGCCTGCGCGGCAAGCCGGTGATCGTCGGCGGGCTGGGCGGGCGCGGGGTGGTCTCGACCGCCTCCTACGAGGCGCGGCGGTTCGGGGTGCACTCGGCGATGCCGATGGCCCAGGCGCGCCGGCTCTGCCCGAACGCGGCCTTCCTGACCGGACGCTTCGAGGCCTACCGGCAGGTGAGCGAGCTGGTGATGGCGCTGCTGCGGGAGCTGTCGCCGCTGGTGCAGCCGCTGAGCCTGGACGAGGCCTTCGTCGACCTGGAGGCCGGCCCCTACGGCCCGGTGCTGGCGGAGGCGGAGCACGGCACGGGGGAGCGGCTGGTGCTGGCCCTGGCGGAGGACCTGCGGGCGGACATCGAGCGGCGCACCGGGCTGACCGCCTCGGTCGGCGCGGCCGGGTCGAAGCTGATGGCCAAGATCGCCTCCGAGCGGGCCAAGCCGGACGGGCTGGTGCTGATCGAGCCGGGCCAGGAGCGGGCGGTGCTCGGGCCGATGCCGGTGCGGGCGCTGCCGGGGATCGGCCCGGCGACCGAGCAGGTGCTGCGCCGGGCGGGGCTGAGCACGGTGGCCGAGCTCGCCGAGGCGGGCGAGGCGGAGCTGGTGCAGCTGCTGGGCAAGGCGCACGGGGCCGGCGTCCACCAGATGTCGATAGGCCTGGACGACCGGCCGGTGGTGGCGGACCAGGACGCCAAGTCGGTCTCGGTGGAGGACACCTTCGAGGTGGACCTCGCGGACCGGGACCGGGTGCTGCGCGAGGTGGAGACGCTCGCGCTGCGCTGCGTGCGGCGGCTGCGCGGAGCTGGGCGTTCGGGGCGGACGGTGGTGCTGAAGGTCCGGCGCTTCGACTTCTCGACGCTGACCCGTTCCGAGACGCTGCGCGGCCCGACGGACGACGAGACGGTGATCGTGGAGACGGCCCGGCGGCTGGTCGCGCAGGTGGACATCACGGGCGGGGTGCGGCTGCTGGGCGTCGGCGTGGCGCAACTGGCCGACTACACCCAGGAGGACCTGTTCGCGCAGGCCGTCCGGGAGGAGGCGCAGGCCGCGGCGGCGGGGGACGGCCCGGAGGGGGAGCCGGAGGCGTCCGAGGAGGAGGCCGCGGTGGTGCGGCGCTGGCTGCCCGGGCAGGACGTGCACCACGCGGAGCACGGGCCGGGGTGGGTGCAGGGCAGCGGGGTGGGCCGGGTGACGGTGCGCTTCGAGACGCCGTGGAGCGGGCCGGGGCGGGTGCGGACCTTCGCGATCGAGGATCCGGCGCTGGAGCCGGCCAGGCCGCTGCCGCTGCGCGAGGGGTGGCCGGTCGCGTCGGACGAGGACGGGAACGGGGACGGGAACGAGGACCAGCCGTAGCCGGGCGGCAGGCAGCGGCGGGACGCGAAGCGGCCCCACCCGGCGGGGGAGCCGGGTGGGGCCGCGTGCGGTTCCGGGCCTCGGACGGTCGCGATGCCCTCGGCGACCGTCCGGGTCCGGCCCCCGCGCCCTGTCCCTGGGCACGGGGTCGGACGCCTCGTCAGGCGTCGGTCTTCACCGGCTCCCGGCCGGAGGTCAGGTCCGCGGTCCGGTTGCCCTCGGTCACGAGGGTGACCGGCTTGACGGTGCGGATGAGGAAGGGGACGGCGCCGGCCACGGCGCAGACCACCGCGGCGGTCCAGAACGCGTGCTCGTAGGCGTCCAGGGTGGGCAGCGAGACCGGGATCGGCAGCTTCATGGTGTCGCCGGTGAGGATGGCGGCCATGACGGCGGTGCCGATCGCACCGCCGACGGTGCGCAGCACGGCGTTCATGCCGTTGGCGATGCCGCTCTGCTCGGCCGGGACGGCGCCGTTGATGTAGGCGGGCATCGCCGAGAAGGCGAGGCCGATGCCGAGGCCGAAGATCGCCGAGGAGAGGTAGATGTCGCCCTCGTGGCTGTGCCGCAGGGCCAGGTAGGCCATCGAGACGGCGCCGAGGACGCCGCCGAGGACCAGCGGCAGGCGCGGGCCGCGGCGGGCGATCAGCAGGGCGCCGAGCGGGGCGGCGATCATCGAGCCGAGGGCGGAGGGCAGCAGCATCACGCCGGCGTGCAGCACGGTGGCGGTGAAGCCGTAGTGGGCGAACTTCTCCGGGGTCTGGGCGAAGTTGCTGATGACCATGAACGAGCCGTACATGCCGAAGCCGATCAGCAGGCCGGCGAGGTTGGTGAAGGCGACGGCCGGACGGGACATCATCTTCATGTCGACCAGCGGGTGTGCGACCTTGACCTCGATGACGCCCCAGATCAGGGCGACCACGGCGGCGACGGCGAACAGGCCGAGGGTCTTGGTGGAGGTCCAGCCCCAGTGGTTGCCCTGGCTGACCGCGACCAGCAGGGCCGAGAGCCAGCCGGCCAGGGTGAGCGCGCCGAGCGGGTCGGCGCCGCCGTCCTTGTCGGTGACCGGGTCGGTGGGCACCCGCAGGGCGACCAGGGCGACCGCGATCAGGCCGAAGACCAGGCCCATCCAGAAGATCGACTTGTAGCTCCAGTGCTCCAGCAGCAGGCCGGTGGCGACCAGGCCGAGGCCGCTGCCGACGCCCATCGAGGCGCTGATGGCGGCGACGCCGCCGGTCACCTTCTGCTTGGGCAGCTCGTCGCGGACGATGCTGATGGCGAGCGGCAGCACGCCACCGCCGGCGCCCTGCAGCACGCGGGCGACGACCAGCCAGGTGAAGGAGTGGGTGGAGACCGCGAGCGCGGAGCCCGCGACCAGGCCGGCGAGGGAGATCAGCAGCATCGGCTTGCGGCCGCGCAGGTCGCCGAAGCGGCCCAGCAGGGGGGTCAGCACGGCGGCGGACAGCAGGTTGGCCGTCATCAGCCAGGTGATGCTGGAGCCGGAGACGCTGAGTTCCTTGGCGAGCGAGGGCAGGATCGGGACGACCGCGGTCTGCACCACGCTGAACGACAGCATCGCCAGGATGAGGGCCGGCAGGACCCGGGCGCTGCTCTGCTTCTCGGCCGCGGTGGTGGGCTGTGGTGCCTCACTCACGGTTGCTTCCTCCCGTACATAGTGAATGAACTGAAGTAACCATGCAGGGAGATACTTCAGTGTGTCAAATATTCATTGGTTAAGCCTTGGTAAAAAGGAAGGACCCCGGCCGTGGCGGCCGGGGTCCTGCGGCAAGGGGGAGCGGGGTCAGGCGAGCGGGCGGGCCGGCACCGGGCGGGCGGGGGCCGGGGCGGCGGACGGCGGCGAGGTCGGGGCGGCCGGTGCCGCCGGAGCGGCCGGGGAGGCCTGGGCGCTGTCGTGGACCTCGACCTGCTCGCGCCGCAGCTCCTCGCGGATCACCTCCTCGGTGGTGTACCGCTCGACCACCAGGCGGACCCGTTCGAGCGGCGTCAGGTACTTGCGGACCACCGGGCGCTCCTCGCGCAGGGTGACCTCCTCCACCGCCTCGGCGATCTCCTTGTCGTCCAGCGCGGCGCGCTCGGCCTCGCCGACCGGGATCCGTTCGACCCGGACCCGCTCGCGGACCACCGGGACCCGGCGCTCCACCTGTTCGGTGGTCACGTACTTGCGCAGTCGGGCGGTGCCGACCACGTGCCACTCGGTGGTGATGTCCAGGCGCTCCTCGCGGCAGGTGATCTCCAGCGGGCCGGAGCGGGAGGAGGCGGCCGGGCCGCTCTCCGTCCGCGGCGTCCGTGGCTGTGGCTGTGGCTGTGGCTGTGGCTGTGGCTGCGGTTGTGGTTGCGGCTCGACGGCCGGCGGCGGTGCGGTGGGCGCCGCGGCGGCGGGAGCGGGAGCGGTGGGGGGTGCCGCGGGGGTGGCGGGCGCGGGAGCGGCGGCCGGGGGAGCCGCGGGGGCGGCGGGCGCGGGGGTGGTGGGGGACCGCACGGGGGCCTCCGGGGTGGGGTCGGCCGGCTTGCCGAGGTCGGCTGCCCGGTGGAAGGTGAGCTGCTTGGCCGGGCGGGACGCGTTGGTGCCGCCGGTCGCGCCGGTCCTGTTGGTCGCGCCCGTGCCGTTCGCGGCGGGCGGGTGCACCGCCGCGGTGCCGGCGCCCGCGGTGGTGCCGAAGTCGAGGTCGGCCGGCTCCGCCCCCGGGCCCTCGCCCGGCGAGGTCCGTCCGGCCGCCGGGGTGTCCAGCCCGTAGTAGCGGTAGAGCTGGAGTTCCTGGGCGGGCGACAGGTGCTGGCCCACGCCGAAGTCCGGTGACTCCTTCACCAGGGACTTGTCGTAGGGCACCCGCAGCTCCTCGCCGGAGAACTCGCTCGTGGTCAGGGGGACGAAGGCGTCCCGGCCGAAGATGCCGGTCCGGACGGCGGCCCATTCGGGCCGGCCGGTGGTGTCGTCCAGGTACACCTCGTCGATGGTGCCGATCTTGTCCCCGTTGCGGTCGACCGCCTTGTGGCCGATGAGGTCCCGGGGGTCGATGTCGGTCTGCACTCTTTTCCTCCAGTGCGGTGAGCTCGCGGAACGCCCGCAGGACGGCGCCACTTCACACCAAAAGCCATGAACCGGACGCGCGCGAGCGGGGTGCGGCCGGACGGGCCCGGTGCTGCGCCGACCGGGTCACCGCCGCCGTCAGCCGCGAAGTCGCCGAAGGACCTGACGCACCCGTGATCGCGGTGCCTCCCGCTGGTACCCTGGGCGCGACCGCCGAGCCCGCTCGGGAGAGTCCCCGACAGCGGAAGCCGCTGGTCGGGGCGCCGAAGGAGCAACTCCTCCCCGGAATCTCTCAGGCATCCGTACCGTGCGGGATAGGTCACTCTGGAAAGCAGGGCAGGATCGCGGGCGAGGGAGCCGGCGGACCCCACCCTCACCGACGGTGCAAGCCGGCGGGGCGTCCCACGGCGCTCCGTGCGGGCGAAGCTCTCAGGTCCCGATGACAGAGGGGGAGGCCTGTCGGGTACGTCCGACCGGGCCGCTCCGCTGTTGTCCGCAACGGCGAGGCGCCCGGCGTGCGCACCCCCGCCGGTCCGTGACCAGGAGGCCTCGACCACCATGAACGCCCAGCCGAACTCGGGACGCCCCATCACCCCCGCGACCCTCACCGAGCTCGAACAGGCCAGCCCCTTCGAGACCCGCCACATCGGCCCCGACGCCGCCGCGCAGGAGAAGATGCTGGCCCAGGTCGGCTTCGGCTCGCTGGACGAGCTGGCGACCGCCGCCGTCCCCGAGGCGATCCGCTCGATCACCGCGCTCGACCTGCCCGCCGGCCGCAGCGAGGCCCAGGTCCTCGCCGAACTGCGCGAGCTGGCCGACCGCAACACCGTGCTCACGTCGATGATCGGCCTGGGCTACTACGGCACCTTCACTCCGCCGGTGATCCTGCGCAACGTCATGGAGAACCCGGCCTGGTACACCGCGTACACCCCGTACCAGCCGGAGATCTCGCAGGGCCGCCTGGAGGCGCTGCTCAACTTCCAGACCCTGGTCTCCGACCTGACCGGCCTGCCCACCTCCGGCTCCTCCCTGCTGGACGAGGGCACCGCGGCCGCCGAGGCGATGGCCCTGGCCCGCCGCGTCACCAAGGTCAAGGGCGGTGTCTTCCTGGTCGACGCCGAGACCCTGCCGCAGACCGTCGCGGTGATCAACACCCGCGCCGTGCCCACCGGCGTCGAGGTGGTCGTCGCCGACCTGTCCGGGGGCATCCCGGTCGAGATCGCCGAGCGCGGCGTCTTCGGCGTCCTGCTCCAGTACCCCGGCGCCACCGGTGTGGTCCGCGACCTCGCCCCGGTGATCGAGCAGGCCCACGGCCTGGGCGCGATCGTCGCCGTCGCCGCCGACCTGCTCGCCCTCACCCTGCTGAAGTCCCCGGCCGAGCTCGGCGCCGACATCGCCTGCGGCACCTCCCAGCGCTTCGGCGTGCCGATGGGCTTCGGCGGCCCGCACGCCGGCTACCTCGCGGTGCGCGCCGAGTACGCCCGCTCGCTGCCCGGCCGCCTGGTCGGCGTCTCCGTCGACTCCGACGGCAACCGCGCCTACCGCCTGGCCCTGCAGACCCGCGAGCAGCACATCCGCCGCGAGAAGGCCACCAGCAACATCTGCACCGCCCAGGTGCTGCTCGCCGTGATGGCCTCGATGTACGCCGTCTACCACGGCCCGGACGGCCTGGCCGACATCGCGCGCCGCACCCACCGCTACGCCGCCGCCCTCGCCGAGGGCCTGCGGGCCGGCGGCGTCGAGCTGCTGCACGGCGAGTTCTTCGACACCGTCACCGCGGTCGTCCCCGGCCGGGCCGCCGAGATCGCCGCCGCCGCCCGCGCCCAGGGCATCAACGTCTTCCAGGACGGCGCGGACCGGATCTCGGTCTCCACCGACGAGACCACCACCCGCGAGCACCTGGCCGGCGTCTGGGCCGCGTTCGGCGTCGAGGGCGTCGAGGTGGCGGAGAGCGCCGACGCGCTGCCCGCCGCGCTGCTGCGCGAGGACGAGTACCTGACCCACCCGGTCTTCCACAGCCACCGCTCGGAGACCGCCATGCTGCGCTACCTGCGCCGCCTGTCGGACCGGGACTACGCGCTGGACCGCGGCATGATCCCGCTGGGCTCCTGCACCATGAAGCTCAACGCGACCACCGAGATGGAGTCGGTGACCTGGCCGGAGTTCGGCCAGCTGCACCCCTTCGCGCCGGTCGACCAGGCCGAGGGCTTCCTCACCCTGATCCGCGGGCTGGAGCACCAGCTGGTCGAGGTGACCGGCTACGACGCCGTCTCCATCCAGCCGAACGCCGGCTCCCAGGGCGAGCTGGCCGGCCTGCTGGCCGTCCGCGCCTACCACCACGCCAACGGCGACACCCAGCGCGACGTCTGCCTCATCCCGTCCTCCGCGCACGGCACCAACGCCGCCTCCGCGGTGATGGCCGGCATGCGCGTGGTCGTGGTCAAGACCCTGGTCGACGGCGACGTCGACGTCGAGGACCTCAAGGCGAAGATCGAGCAGCACCGCGACAGCCTCGCCGTGCTGATGGTCACCTACCCGTCCACCCACGGTGTGTACGAGACCCAGATCACCGAGATCTGCGGCCTGGTGCACGAGGCCGGCGGCCAGGTGTACGTCGACGGTGCCAACCTGAACGCGCTGGTCGGCCTGGCCAAGCCGGGCAAGTTCGGCGCCGACGTCTCGCACCTGAACCTGCACAAGACCTTCTGCATCCCGCACGGCGGCGGCGGCCCGGGCGTCGGCCCGGTGGCGGTGCGCGCGCACCTCGCGCCGTACCTGCCGAACCACCCGCTCCAGGAGGAGGCCGGCCCGGCCACCGGCGTCGGCCCGATCTCGGCCGCCCCGTGGGGCTCGGCGGGCATCCTGCCGATCTCCTGGTCGTACGTCCGGCTGATGGGCGGCGAGGGCCTCAAGCGCGCCACCCAGGTCGCGGTGCTGAACGCCAACTACATCGCCAAGCGGCTGGCCCCGCACTTCCCGGTGCTCTACACCGGCCCCGGCGACCTGGTGGCGCACGAGTGCATCATCGACCTGCGCCCGCTCACCAAGGAGACCGGCGTGACGGTGGACGACATCGCCAAGCGCCTGATCGACTACGGCTTCCACGCGCCGACGATGTCCTTCCCGGTGGCCGGCACGCTGATGATCGAGCCGACCGAGTCCGAGGACCTGTACGAGATCGACCGGTTCTGCGACGCGATGATCGAGATCCGGGCCGAGATCGACAAGGTCGGCTCGGGCGCCTGGGTGGCGGACGACAACCCGTTGCGCAACGCCCCGCACACCGCCGCCGCGCTGGCCGGCGACTGGGCGCACGGCTACACCCGTCAGGAGGCGGTCTTCCCGGCCGGGGTGAACCCGGCGGACAAGTACTGGCCCCCGGTCAGCCGGATCGACGGCGCGTACGGCGACCGCAACCTCGTCTGCTCCTGCCCGCCGCTGGAGGAGTACGGCGTCTGACCGGCGTACGGCACGCGGCAGGGCCCCGGCGGATCCGTCCGCCGGGGCCCTGCCCGTTGCGCTCGTTCCCCCGTGCCGGTCCGGCGGCTCAGACCGCGCTCGCGGCCGGGCGGCGCGGGGCGATCACCCGGCCGTCGGGCAGCAGCTCACCGGTGTCCTCGAACAGCAGGACGCCGTTGCAGAGCAGGCTCCAGCCCTGCTCGGGGTGACAGGCCACCGGGACGGCGGCCTCGCGGTCCTCGGACTCGGCCGACGGACACTCAGGACGGTGCTGGCACATGCGTACCCTCGCTTCGCTCTGCGATCCTCCCCGTGAGGCGGTGCCGCCGGTGGCCGGCGGGCGCCGCCGCGGTGGTCGGATCCTGTCCGGCGCCGGGCCAGGTGTGGACCGGCGCTCGAGTGGGTAGGACAGGAGGTCCTTCCACGCTGGTTCCCAGTGTCGGCATCTGCGGACGCGCGCGCAGCGATTTCGTGACATGCGCCACAACCCCCGGGCAGAGATCACCCGTTCAGGTGGTCGGGGGCCCGGGGCGGCACCGACCGGGCCATCCGGTGGACGGCCCGGTCGGGCCATGCCGGATGGCCCGACCGGGTGGTCGCGGGCCGGGTGTCGGGCGGCCCGGGGAGCGGGACCTCAGAGTGCCCCGGAGGTGAGCGGGGCGGAGTCCGGCGCGCCGAGCAGCAGCGGCCGTGGGGTGACCGCGGCGCGGGCGACGGGGGTCCGCGCCAGCAGCGGCAGCACGTCGGCGGCCGGGTGGGCGCGGTGCGCGGTGACGCCCATCGGTGCCGGGGCCAGGGGGATCAGCAGGTCGGCGCCGGGGCCGCCGTCCGGGCTGTGCAGCCACAGGGCCGTCGCGTACTGGCCCGGGAAGGTCAGCAGCCGCGGCTGGCGGCGGGAGCGGGCGGACTGGGCGAGCTGCCAGGCCTCGCGCAGCGCCCGGAGCGTGGAGTCCAGGTACGGACCGGCGGTGAAGTGCGAGAAGGTGTGGCCCTCCGCGCCCTGCACCACCTCGGCGGCGGCGGCCACCTCGGTGCCGTCCTTGATGAGGAAGCGCCACCCCGTCCGGCGGGCGGCGGCGAGTTCGGCCCGCGGCCCCTCCAGGACGTGGACGGCGAGCGGGTGCGCGGGGAGGAGCGGCCCGGTCGGATGACGCAGCGCGGCGGCGGCCGGTTGGCGCAGCGCGGTCTCCGAGTCGAGCGCGGCAAGGACCGCGCGCAGGGCACTGGGCGGGGGCTGTGGGGTCTGCAGAGTCATGGCAAGGTCGCCTCTCCGTGCGAGATCGGCGTGCGAGTGCGGCATACCGGCATGGCTGGCTGGTGCGTCGGCGGTGACGGGGCCTGGGCCTTGTCCGGTTGGGCAGGATCGCGGTGCCGGCGCGGCCGTGGTCGCCGGGGGTCTCGCGGCGATGGCGGGCCGGGCCTTGACGCAGTGCGAATTCTACTCGAACAGGTGCGCAGGGTGACCTGTTTATCACAGGCGGTGGCCCCGGGCAAGTCGGCAGATGCACTGAAACGGCATCAGTTTCCTTGCAATGCAAGCCAATCGAAGCGTTCGGGTATCGATCTTCGGGGTGGGCATGATGCTTGCACGGTCGGGGACCGGCCGGCTCAGGAGGAGGAGACCATGGGCGAGAAGGTCGTGGCGACCCGGGCGGACCTGTCGGACCGGCAGATGTACCGGCGCAAGCTCCAGTCCTGCCTCGACGCGCTCGGCCGGATGCTGCGCGAGGACCGCTTCGACCGCCCGAAGGGCGTCATGGGCGTGGAGATCGAGCTCAACCTCGCCGATGAGCAGGGCCTTCCGTTGCTGAACAACGCCCAGGTGCTCACCGCGATCGGCTCCGCCGACTTCCAGACCGAGCTCGGCCGCTTCAACATCGAGGTCAACATCGCGCCGCACCGGCTCTGCGGGCACGTCTTCGAGGAACTGCGCGAGGAACTCGACACCGGGCTGAAGTACGCCGACCGGCGGGCCGCGGAAGCCGGCGCGCGGATCGTGATGGTCGGCATCCTGCCGACCCTGGAGCTCGACCACACCGGGCTCGACGCGATGTCCCACAACCAGCGGTACAGCCTGCTCAGCGACCAGATCCTGGCCGCCCGGGGCGAGGACATCACCCTGGACATCGAGGGCGTCGAGCACCTCCAGCTGGAGTCGATCACCATGGTCGCCGAGGCCGCCGCGACCTCGCTGCAACTGCACCTCCAGGTGACGCCGCAGCGCTTCTCCTCGGTGTGGAACGCCGCCCAGGCGATCTGCGGGCCGCAGCTCGCGCTCGGCGCCAACTCGCCGTTCCTGTTCGGGCGGGAGCTGTGGCGCGAGACCCGGCCGGTGCTCTTCCAGCAGGCCTGCGACACCCGTTCGGCGGAGCTCAAGGCCCAGGGCGTGCGCCCGATCACCTGGTTCGGCGAGCGCTGGGTGGACTCGGCGTACGACCTGTTCGAGGAGAACCTGCGGTACTTCCCGGCGCTGCTGCCGATCTGCGACGACGAGGACCCGGCCAAGGTGCTGGCCTCCGGCGGCGCGCCGCGGCTGGGCGAGATGCGGCTGCACAACGGCACCATCTACCGCTGGAACCGGCCGGTGTACGACGTCAGCGGCGGGGTGCCGCACCTGCGGGTGGAGAACCGGGCGCTGCCGGCCGGGCCGACCGTGGCCGACACGCTCGCCAACGCCGCGTTCTACTACGGCGTGGTGCGGGTACTGGCCGAGCAGTCCCGGCCGATCTGGACCAGGCTGCCGTTCGAGCGGGCCGACGAGAACTTCCAGCAGGCGGCCCGGTACGGCATCGACGCGGCGTTCCAGTGGCCGCGGTCGGGCCGGGCCGGGCGCGGCGGCGGGCTGACCACCGTGTCCGCCGTCGACCTGGTGCTCAACGAGCTGCTGCCGATGGCGTACCAGGGCCTGGACGCGTGGGGCGTCGAGCCGGCCGACCGGGACCGCTACCTGGGCATCATCGAACAGCGCTGCCTGCGCCGCACCAACGGCGCGTCCTGGCAGAGCGCGACCTTCCACCGGCTGTGCGAGCAGTACGGGATGGAGCGGCCGGCCGCGCTGGCGGCGATGACCCGCCGGTACATGGAGCACATGCGCGGCGGCGAGCCGGTGCACACCTGGCCGGTCGGGTAGCGCCCCGGGCCCGCCGGGCGCGCTGTGGAAGGATGATCGCTCCGGTCCGCCGACGGCCGTCCGCCGGCGCCCGGAGCGCCGCCCGTCCGCCGCCCGTGCTGGAGCATCCCCGTGACGACCGTCCCGACCGCACCGGAGACCGCGAAGCCGACCCGCCGCCTGCTCGGGGCGGAACTGCTGATCGTCCTCGGCCTCTCGCTCGGGGCGAGCGGCATCAGCGCGCTGATCAGCTTCACCGGCTCGCTCACCGAAACGATCCGGCTGGGCCAGCAGGTGGCGACCCTGAACGGCTCGCGCGCCCCCGGCCGGCCCTGGCTGGACCTGGTCTGGCAGCTCTACTACATCGGCCGCGGCCTGATGCCGGTCGTGCTGGTCGGCTACCTGCTGGTGCGCGAGGGCGCCTCGCTGCGGGTGCTCGGCTTCGACCTCGGGCGCAAGCTGGGCGACCTCGGCCGGGGCGCGGCGGTCGCGGCGGCGATCGGCGGCTCGGGGCTGGCGCTCTACCTGGCCTCGCAGGCGGCCGGCTACAACCTGACGGTCGCGCCGTCCGGCCTGCCCGAGGTCTGGTGGCGGATCCCGGTGCTGGTGCTGTCGGCCTGGCAGAACGCGATCCTGGAGGAGGTCGTCGTCCTCGGCTACCTGCTGCGCCGGCTGGGGCAGCTGGGCTGGTCGTGGCCGGCCGCGCTGGCGGCGAGTTCGCTGCTGCGCGGCTCGTACCACCTGTACCAGGGGGTCGGCGGGCTGGTCGGCAACATCGTGATGGGCGCGGTGTTCTGCCTGCTGTACCGGCGGTGGGGGCGGGTGATGCCGCTGGTGGTGGCGCACGCGCTGATCGACACGGTGGCGTTCGTCGGGTACGCGCTGCTCGCCGGGCACGTCAGCTGGCTGCCCACCGGTTGAGCGAGGACACCGCCCCGGGGCGCGGCGGGCGGGACAGCAGCCGGTCCACGTGGCGGCGCGCCAGGCCCTGGCCGGGGTCGACGGTCAGCAGCAGGCGGTCGCGGCGCAGCAGGGAGTTGCGGACCAGCCGGGGCGGGATGACGTCGTCGACCCAGGCGAACGGGCGGCCGGCGGCGTGGCGCAGCAGCGGCGCCCACTTGCGGGCGGAGAGCGGTTCCATGATCGGCACGCGCGGGTCGCCGGGCTGCGGGACGTAGCCGGTGAAGCGGACGAAGGGCAGCTCGGGCAGGCCGATCGCGGGGGAGATGTGGGTGTTGGCGTGCTCCTCCCAGGTGGTGGCCCAGACGAGTTCGTAGCTGCCGGCCAGCTCGCGCAGCCAGGCGCCGTGCCGGGCGGAGAGCAGCACGGTGTAGCCGAACAGGGTGTGGGCGTCGAAGTCGGCCTCGGGTGCGGGGCAGACCGGGTTGAGCACGCCGTCGACGTCCAGGAACAGCAGTGGCTTGGGCATCGGGTGTCCCCCAGGTCTCATCCGTCGTCACACGGTCGGACGTGCCGCGCCCGCCGGCGGTTGCCCGCCGGAGGGCGCACATGGGGGCGCACGGGGTGCGCCCGGGCGGTTTCAGCCGGTGGCGGCGGGTGCGGGGTGCGGGTCGGCGGGCGTCACCGGGTCCGGGACGGGCCGGCGCCGGGAGAGCCGGCGGACCTCCGGTTCCAGCAGCACGGCGGCGCTGAGCACCAGGGAGATCACCGCGCAGGCCCAGAGCGCGCCGGACAGGCCGAGCCGGTCGGCGACCGGGCCGGCCATCGCGGTGCCGAGCGGCGCCAGCGAGAGCGAGCCCAGCTCGTCGTAGGCGGTGACCCGGGAGAACGTCTCGGCCGGTATCTCCTGCTGCAGGGCGATCATCCAGTTGACGCCGAAGACGGTGACGCCGACGCCGGAGAGGAACATCGCCGCGCAGAGCACCGGCAGCGGGGCGGACACCGCGAGGGCGAGCGCGGGCACGCCGAACAGGAAGACGCCCCAGTTGCCGACCAGCAGGATCCGGCGCGGCTGCCAGCGGGCCATCAGCACGCCGGTGGCGACCAGGCCGACGCCGTAGGCCGCCATCGCCAGGCCCCAGTCCCCGGCGCCGCCGAGCCGCTCCTTCGCGGCGGCGGGCCCGTACACCGCCTCGACCGCGCCGACGCAGGCGACCAGCACCGAGAACTGGAGGACGATCACCCAGAGCCAGCGGCGGGAGGAGAACTCGTGCCAGCCCTCGCGCAGGTCGCGGAGCATGCCGCCGCCCTGGGCCGGGGCGGCGGGGGCCTGCGGCTCCAGCAGGAAGCGCAGTGCGGCGGCGGCCAGGAAGCAGACCGCGTCCAGGGCGAGCACCCAGCCGGCGCCGACCGCGGCGGTCAGCGCGCCGCCGAGCGCGGCGCCGCCGATCTGCGAGCCGTTGAAGCCGATCCGGTAGAGCGAGAAGGCCCGGGCGGCGTGCTCGGGGGCGACGCTCTCCAGGATCATGCCGCCGGCGGCGGGGGAGTAGAAGGCGTAGCCGGCGCCGGCGCCGGCCGAGAGCAGCATCAGCTGCCAGCGGGCCGGATCGCCGGTCAGCACCACGGCGGCGAGGGCGCCCTGGAAGACGGCGCTGAACACGTTGGCGGCGACCATGACGTGGTGGCGCGGCAGCCGGTCGGCGAGGGCGCCGCCGAGGACCAGCAGCAGGACGGTCGGCAGCAGCCGGGCGGCGGTGACGAAGCCGACGTCGCCGGTGGAGCCGCCGCCGTCCAGGATGGCGAAGGCGGTCGCGATCGGGGCGCCGGCGTTGCCCAGGCCGCTGACCACGGTGGCGGTGGTCTGGATCCGGAAGTTGCGGCTCGCCCAGGCGAGGCGGGCGGGAGGAGGGGGCGGTTGGCTCTGCACCCGGTGACTATGCCGGGGCCGATGGTCCGTGTCCATCCGATTCCGGGCCGCCCGGGTGGATGCCGCCGGGGCGGCGCCCGGGCTCAGCCGAGGTGGCCCCAGAGGAAGGTGACGGTGCGCAGCCAGGCGATCTCCGCCTGCAGCGGGTCGTAGGTGCCGAGCAGGTCTTCCTCGTTCATGAAGGCGTGCCCGGCGGGGTAGAAGTGGATCTCCGGGCGGACGTCGGTGGCCTCGCCGATCCGGATCGCGGCCTCGTCCACGGCCGCCATCGGGATCGAGCGGTCGTGCTCGCCGTAGTGGCCCAGCACATGGGCGGTCAGGCCCCGGTACTCGAAGTCCGGGTCGGGCGGCAGACCGTAGAACGGGACCGCCGCGGCCACCCGGTCGCCCTCGGCGGCGGCCAGCAGCAGGGCGAATCCGCCGCCCATGCAGAAGCCGACCACCCCGACCGCGTCGCCGACCACGCCCTCCAGGCCGAGCAGCAGGTCGACCGCGCCGCGCAGGTCCCGCACCGCCCGCCCGACCGGCAGCTCGCGCCTGAGCCGGGCCGCCTCGGCACTGTCGTGGGTGGTCGCGCCGCCGAAGAGGTCCGGCGCGAGGACGGTGAAGCCCTCGGCGGCGAACCGGTCGGCCACGCCGGCCAGGTACGGGGTCAGGCCCCACCACTCCTGGACCACCACCAGGCCGGGGCCGACGCCCTGCGGCGGGCGGGCCAGATAGCCGTGGGCCTCGCGGCCGTTGCTCGGGAAGGTCACGTTCTGCCGGGAGCCGCCCTGGTCAGGCATGGCTTCCTCTCGGGGGACGGGGCCGCCGGGCGCGGCGGCGGGTCGGTGGCGGGTCGGTGGCCGGGTGCGTGGAGCGGCGGGGCCCGTCGGCCCGCCGGGGAGGAGGGGGCGGCGAAGGCCCGGGGGTCAGCCCATCTCCTCCAGGGCGCGGCCCTTGGTCTCCTTGATGCAGAAGGCCACGAAGGGGATGGAGAGCAGCGCGAAGGCCGCGTAGATGACGTAGGTCGCCGACAGGTTCCAGTCGGCGAGGTCGGGGAAGCTCACGGTGATCGCCCAGTTGGCGAGCCACTGGGCGGAGGCGGCGACGGACAGGGCGAGCGCCCGGATCCGGTTCGGGAACATCTCGCCGAGCAGCACCCAGACCACCACGCCCCAGGAGAAGGCGAAGCAGAACACGAAGACGTGTGCGGCGATCAGCGCGACCACCGCGTGGGTGTTGTCCAGGGTCGCGGTGTCGCCGGTGCCCTCCCGGTAGGAGAAGGCCCAGGCGGCGGTGCCCAGCGCGGCGGCCATGCCGGCCGATCCGGCCAGCGCCAGCGGCTTGCGGCCGATCCGGTCGACCAGGGCCATCGCGACCACCGTGCCGATCACGTTGATGATCGAGGTGGAGAGGCTGATCAGCAGCGAGTTGGACTCGTTGATGCCGACCGACTGCCACAGGAAGGAGGAGTAGTAGAAGATCACGTTGATGCCGACGAACTGCTGGAACACCGAGGCGCCGATGCCGACCCAGACGATCGGCAGCAGGCCGAACCGGCCGCCCAGCAGGTCCTTGAGCCGCGGTTTGCGGGCGGACTCCAGCACCGAGCGGATCTCGGCCACCCGCGCGTCGAGGTCGACGTCCGGGCCTTCGACCTCCACCAGCACCCGGCGGGCCTGCTCCTCCCGGTGGTCGGCGATCAGGTAGCGCGGCGACTCCGGGATCGCCAGCGCCATCAGCCCGTAGACGAGGGCCGGGATCGTCTCCACGCCGAGCATCCACTGCCAGGCCTGGATGCCGCCGAGGTGGCCGGTGGACTCGCCGCCGGCGGCCTGGTTGAGCGCCCAGTTGGCGAGCTGGGAGACGGTGATGCCGAGCACGATCGCCATCTGCTGGAAGGAGGCCAGCCGGCCCCGGTAGGCGGTCGGGGCGACCTCGGCGATGTAGGTCGGGGCGATCACCGAGGCGATGCCGATCGCCACGCCGCCGACCACCCGCCAGACGGCCAGCACTTCGATGTTCGGCGGGAACATCGAGCCGATGCCGCTGGCCGCGAAGAGGCCCGCGGCCAGCAGCATGGTGCGCACCCGGCCCAGGTGGTCGGCCAGCCGCCCGGCCGCGACCGCCCCGGCGGCCGAGCCGAGCAGCGCGATGGCCACCACGAACGCGGTCGTGCCGTGGCCCACCTGGAAGTGCTTCTGGATGCCCGTCACCGCGCCGTTGATCACCGCGCTGTCGTAGCCGAACAGGAAGCCGCCCATCGCGGCGGCGGCGGAGATGAACACGACGTGCCCGAGGTGCGCCTCGCCGGAAGCCGGATGGGTGTGGGTACCGGACACGCGCGCTCCCCGGGTCGACGGTCCCGCCCGCACGGCCGAGAGGGCAGGGTTCGTCTCACATTCGATCAGCGCCGGGGGGCCCGCGTCGCGGTGGCTGGGCCGAACGGGTGACGGGGCGTCAGGTGGACGCGCGGTTCCCGGGCGCGGGGGGCGCGGGGGGCGCGGTGCGCGCCGTCCGGCGTCCGTTGCGGCGCAGCAGCTGGGCGCGGGCGGCGGCGTCCAGGGGGCGGGCGCGATCGGCGAGGCGGGCGGCCAGTGCGAGCTGTTCGGCGGCCGGCTTCTTGTCGTCGTACTTGAACTTGGCGCGCACCTCGCGGACCGTCAGCCGCAGCCCGGTCAGGCCGCTGAGCAGCCGGCCGAACTCCCCCTCGCCGGGGGCGACCCGGACCTGCGGGGTCTCCGGCTGGAAGTGGGCCAGCTGGCGGTTGAGGATCTCCGCCTTGCCGGCCGCGTCCTCGACGAGCGCGGCGGTGGCGTGGAACTGCACGGAGGCGTAGAAGCTGGTCGGGGTGCCGGGCTCGCCGCGCCAGTGGCCGGGGGCGAAGGCGTAGTCGTCGGTGACCGCGAGGGTGACCTCCGGGTCCGCCCGGACGGCGGCGAGCAGCGGGTTGGGCGCGGCCAGGTGGAGCAGGATCTCGCCGCGGTCGGCGTCCAGCAGGAAGTGGGTCGGCACGAGCACGGGGCCGCGGCCGGGCCCGCCGTTGGCGGCGAGCAGCCCGAAGTCGCGGCCCTCGGCGAGCCAGGCGCGCCACTCGTCCTCGTCGCCCCGGTCCCAGGAGCGGATCAGCATCGGGGCCTCCGGTCAGGCGTCGCGCGCGGCGGTGAGCGCGGCGAGGTTCGCGGGCAGCGGCACGGCGGTGGAGGCGTCCGGCACGGGCGTGCCGTAGCCGGTGGTGACCGGGACGACGCCGGCCCAGTGCGGCAGGGCGAGGTCCTCGGGGTCGTCGTCGGCGAGGTCGGCCCGGCTCTTGGCGGAGACCTCGTCGAGGTCGAGGCGGATCACCGCGGTGGCGGCGAGCTCCTTGGCGTTGGCCGGGCGGACCTCGGCGGAGCGGCCCGGGACCACCTGGTCGACCAGCGCGTCCAGCGCGACCGTCAGCTCCTCGGGGTCGGTGACCTGGTGCGCGGTGCCGTGGGCGACCACCGAGCGGAAGTTGACCGAGTGGTTGAACGCCGACTTGGTCAGCACCAGGGCGTCGACCAGGGTGACGGTGACGCAGACCGGCAGGCCCTGTTCGCCCCTGGCCCCGCGCAGCGGCCGGCTGCCGGTGGAGCCGTGCACGTAGAGGCGGTCGCCGACCCGGGCGTGGATGGTGGGCAGCACGACCGGCGCCCCGTCGGCGACGAAGCCGAGGTGGCAGAGGTAGGTGGCGTCCAGGATCGCGTGGATCGCCTCGCGCTCCCAGGTGGCGCGGTCCTTGTAGCGGGTGGGGGTGGTGCGAGGGGTGCGGGGGTAGGACGTGTCGCCGTCCGGCGTGGTCGACATGACAACCTCTATGTACTAGTGCATACTATGTTTTGTGCTAGGAGACTATCGGATCACCGGGCGGCGTGCCAGCGATATCGCGGCCGAGGTCGAGCGGGGCGTCAGCGCCGGCCACCTCGCCCCCGGGACGGCGCTGCCGCCGCTGCGCGACCTCGCCGCCGAACTCGGCGTCAACCCCAACACGGTGGCCGCCGCCTACCGCCTGCTCCGCGACCGCGGCGTGATCGAGACCGCCGGCCGCAAGGGCAGCCGGATCCGACCGCGCCCCGCCCACACCCCGCGCGACCAGATCCGGCTGCCGGTGCCGCCGCACGCCCGCGACCTCGCCGACGGCAACCCCGACCCGGCGCTGCTGCCCGACCTCACCGCGGCCCTCGCGGCCGCCGCCGAGGCCGCCCGCCGCGCCCCGGTCCGCTACGGCGACCCGGCCGCCGACCCCGGGCTGCTCGCCCTGGCCGGCGCGGCCTTCGCAGCCGACGGCCTGCCGTCCGGGCCGATCGCCGTCGCCTCCGGCTCGCTGGACACCATCGAGCGGATCCTGGCCACCCGGCTGCGCCCCGGCGACGCCGTCGCCGTCGAGGACCCGGGCTGGGGGAGCCTGCTCGACCTGCTGCCGGCGCTCGGCCTGCGCACCCTGCCGGTCCGGCTCGACGACGCCGGCCCGCTGCCCGGGGCGCTCGCCGAGGCCCTGGACGCCGGCGCGCGGGCGGTGGTCGTCACCAGCCGGGCGCAGAACCCGACCGGCGCCGCGCTCACCGCCGGGCGGGCCGCGGAGCTGCGCGCCGTGCTGGCCGACCACCCGGAGGTGCTGCTGATCGAGGACGACCACGGCCAGGGCATCGTCGACCAGCCCTACCATCCGCTGGCCGGCGCGGGGTCGACGCACTGGGCCGTGGTGCGCTCGGCGGCCAAGGCGTACGGGCCGGACCTGCGGCTGTCGGTCGCGGTCGGGGACGCGGACACCGTCGGCCGGGTGCTCGGGCGCCAGCGGCTGGGGGCCGGCTGGGTCAGCCACCTGCTCCAGCACACGGTGGCCGAGCTGTGGCGCGCCGACGCGGCGCCGGTCGAGCGGGTGGCCGCCGCCTACCGGGCGCGCCGGGAGGCGCTGATCGGCGCGCTGGCCGAACGGGGGATCGCGGCGCACGGGGCGAGCGGGCTGAACGTCTGGGTGCCGGTGGCGGACGAGGCCGTCGCGCTAGCCGCGCTGGTCCAGCGCGGCTGGGTCGCGGCGCCCGGCGCGCGCTACCGGTTGCAGTCGCCGCCCGGGCTGCGGATCACCGTCGCGCGGCTGGACCCGGCGGACGCCCGGCGGCTGGCCGGTGACCTCGCGGCGGTGCTGGGCGGGGCGGACGGGATCGCCGGGTCCGGCGCGGAGGGCACGGTGTCGCGGCTGATCTGACACCGGCCGCTCGGCGGGCACCGGCGACGGGCCGCCGCGCGGGTGCGCCCCTCCTCCCGTGACGCCCGGGAGGAGGGGTGTCCGCGGCCGGTCAGCCCTTGGCGAGCAGCGCCTGGGCGTGCTCCCTGACCTGGTCCTTCGTCAGATAGGCGTCGGTGTACTCGAAGTCCCGCAGCCGGGCGGGCTGGCGGGCGAGGAAGCCGGTCCGCACGAAGTCGTCGCCGGCGGTCGCGTTGAGCAGCCAGTTGGCGCCGACCCGGAACTTGGCCGCGTTGGTGCGCATCGCCATCAGGTGGTAGCCGCGCGCCACCAGCTGGGCCGGCACGCCGCGCAGCTCCACCCCGACCGGCTTGGAGACCGCGTCCTTGCCGCCGAGGTCCACGACCAGGCCCAGGTCCTTGTGGTAGTACGGCTCCAACGGCTGGTTGCGCAGCGCCGCGATCACGTTGCCGGCCACCGCCCGGCCCTGGCGGGCCGAGTGCTGGGCGGTCGGCGGGCAGACCGCGCCGTCGCCCTTGGAGAGGTCCGGCACGGCGGCGGCGTCGCCGAGCGCGAAGACGCCCTCGAACTGCGGCACCCGCATCTCCGCCGTCACCGCGATCCGCCCGCGTACCGTCTCGGCGTCCAGGGTGGCGATCAGCGGGCTCGCCGCGACGCCGGCCGTCCAGATCAGGGTCCGGCAGGGCAGCACCCGGCCGTCGGTGAACTTGACCGACTCGGCGCCGACCTCGGCCACCGAGACGCCCAGCGACACCTCGATGCCGCGCGCGCGCAGCACCTCCAGGGCGGCGGTGCCGAGGGCGTCGCCCAGTTCGGGCATCAGCTTGGGCGCGATGTCGATGAGGTGCCACTTGATCTGCCGGGCGTCCAGCCGCGGGAAGCGGTGGGCGGCCGCCGTGGTGAGCCGCTGCAGGCAGGCGGCGGTCTCGGTGCCCGCGTAGCCGCCGCCGACCACCACGAACTGCAACCGGGACTCGCGCTCCTTCTGGTCCGGGCTGGCCGAGGCGAGGTCCAGCTGGGCGATCACGTGGTCGCGGACGTAGGCCGCCTCGGCGAGCGTCTTCATGCCGCGCGCGTAGTCGGTCAGGCCGGGGATGTCGAAGGTGCGGGTGACGCTGCCGGGGGCCAGCACCAGGTAGTCGTACTTCTGCGCGACCACCTCGTCGGTGATCTTGCGCACCACGCAGACCTTGGAGACCGGGTCCACCCCGATCGCGCCGCCGGGGACGATGTGGGTGCGCCGCAGCGAGCGGCGCAGCGAGACGGCCACCGACTGGGGCGTGAGCACGCCGGCCGCCACGTGCGGCAGCAGCGGCAGATAGAGCTGGTAGCTGAACGGGGTGACCAGGGAGATCTCCGCCTCCGCGGGGGAGAGCTTGCGCTCCAGGCGGCGCGCGCACTCCAGTCCGGCGAAGCCGCCGCCCACGATCAGGATCCGGGCTCGTTCCATCGTGCGTCCCTCACAGTGCAGGTCGTTGCCTCACGGCGCAGCCGTCGTGCTGGGGGTCGTGGCCGTCGGGTGCCCCGACTACTGTCCGCCACACTCGCACGGAGCAGCCGGGCCTGCCACCGGGACGACCCGGGCGGGCGAGTGCGCCGAGCGTCACCCGCCCCGTGCATATGCCCGATAGGCTGTCCGGCGTGCTCCCCGAGGTGACGGCGGTCCGTTATGTGACGCCACTGCGAGAAGGCGGCTCGATGCCGGGCCTGGTCGAGGCCGACGACCGGCGGCTCTACGCGCTGAAGTGGGTCGGCGCGGCCCAGGGCCGCAAGGCGCTGGTCGCGGAGGTGCTGGCCGGCGAGCTCGGCCGGCGGCTCGGCCTGCCGGTGCCGGAGCTGGTGACCGTCGACCTGGACCCGGTGCTGGCCCGCAGCGAGCCGGACCCGCAGATCCAGGACCAGATGCGCGCCAGCGGCGGGCTCAACCTGGGCATGGCCTTCGTCAGCGGCGCGCTCAACTTCGACCCGCTCTGCTTCGACGTGGACGCCGGGCTGGCCGGGCAGGTGCTCTGGTTCGACGCGCTGATCGGCAACGTCGACCGCTCCTGGCGCAACCCCAACCTGCTGGTCGCCACGGGCGGCCTGCGGCTGATCGACCACGGCGCGAGCCTGATCTTCCACCACCACTGGGCGGGAGCCGCCGGCTGGACCCGCCGTCCGTACGACGCCTCCGACCACGCGCTGCTGGGCGCGGAGCCGGACCTGCTCGCGGCCGACAAGGCGCTCGCCCCGCTGGCGGAGGCCGCGATCGAGGAGGCGGTGGCGCAGATCCCGGACGTCTGGCTGGCGGACGAGCCCGGGTTCGACTCGCCCGGGGCGGTGCGCGAGGCGTACCGGGCCCGGTTGACCGCGCGACTGGCCGGTCCGCGCGACTGGCTGCCGGAGGTGTCCGCATGACCGACTCCCGACTGTCCGGCCCGTTGGACCACGGGCTGTCCGAGTCGCGGCTGGCCGATTCCGGGTTCGGCGATTCCGGGTTCGGTGGTGCCGGGTTCGGTGGTGCCGGGCCGTCCGATGCGGGCTTCTCGGAGCTCCGGGCCCCCGGGCCGGCGCGGTCGCCGGTGTCCGCCCGGGCCGAGCTGCACGACTACGAGTACGCGGTGATCCGGGCGGTGCCCCGGGTGGAGCGCGGCGAGTGCGTCAACGTGGGCGTGCTGCTGTACTGCCGGCAGAGCTCCCACCTGGCCGCGCGGACCCACCTGGACCAGGCGCGGCTGCTGGCGCTGGACCCGGTCGCCGACGTGGCCGCGGTGCGGCGGGCGCTGCAGGGGATCGAGGCGGTCTGCGCGGGCGGTCCGCAGGCCGGTCCGGCCGCGGCGGACAGCCCGGGGCAGCGGTTCCGCTGGGTCACCGCGCCGCGCAGCGCGGTGGTGCAGCCGGGACCGGTGCACACCGGGCTGACCGCCGATCCGGAGACGGAGCTGCGGCGGTTGTTCGACCAGCTGGTGCTCTGAGCGGACGGCTTGCCGGTCCGGCGGTTTGGCCGCCGGACCTTTGCCGTGCTCAAATCTTGAGTTACTGAAGCAGTCGGTCGTAGGCTGACCTCATGGGTTCGACGACGACCACGACCGTACCGACCAACGCCCAGCTGATGGAGGCGCTGGCCGCCGTCGGCAGTGCGTACTTCCAGGACTTCGCGGCCGCCGCGGCCCGGCACGGTCTCTCCTCCTCGCAGGCCAAGGCGCTCGGCGCCGTCCAGGAGCCGGTGCCGATGCGCGCGCTGGCCGGGCGGCTCGGCTGCGACGCCTCCAACGTGACCGGGATCGTCGACCGGCTGGAGGCGCTGGGCCTGGCCCGCCGGGAGGCCTCGGCGGGCGACCGGCGGGTCAAGATCGTGGTCATCAGCGAGCAGGGCCGGGAGATCCTGGCGCTGATCCGCGGTGAGATGGCCCGCACCCACCAGGCCTTCGAGCGTCTGAGCGGCGAGCAGCGCGCGGCGCTGCACTCGATCTGCGTCCAGGTCCTCCCGGTGCTCAGCGGGCGTACCGCCTAGCCGTCGGCCGGCTGCGCCGACTGCGCTGTCAGGGCCGCCGCGAGGACGGGCGGCAGCGGGGTGTGGTGGAGCAGGGTGAGGCGCTTGGTCGCGCGGGTGAGGGCGACGTAGAGGTCCGGCGCGCCCTGGGCGAGCAGGGCGGCGGGGTCGACCAGGACGACCGCGTCGAACTCCAGGCCCTTGGCCGCCCGGACGGTCAGCGCCCCCAGGGCGGCGGCGTCGGCGTCCGGGGCGATCACCCCGAGGGTGCCGGGGCCGGTGGGCAGGGCGGCCAGGGCCGCGGCGTAGCCGCCGTCCGGGACGGACAGGACGCGCGGGCGCTCGGCGGTCTCCCGGACGGCCTCGGGAGGTTCCTGGCCGGGCGCGTGGGCGCGCAGCACCGCCGCCGCCGGCGCCATGATCGCGGCGGGGGTGCGGTAGTTGACGGTGAGCCGCTCCTCGCGCCAGCGGCCCGGCAGTTCGCGGTCCAGCACCTCCGCCCAGGACGACCGGGCCCCGGCCGGCGAGGCACTCTGGGCGAGGTCGCCGACGATGGTCAGCGAGCGGGTCGGCACCCGGCGCAGCACGGCGCGCCAGGCCATCGCGGACAGCTCCTGCGCCTCGTCGACCACCACGTGCCCGTACGCCCACTCGCGGTCCTCGGCGGCGCGTTCGGCGGTGGTGCGGTCCGGGCCGGTGTCGCGGAACCGTTCGGCGAGCAGCCCGGCGTCCAGGGTGGCGTCGTTCTGCTGGCCGGTGACGGTGAGCACGCCCTCGGCGTAGGCGCGTTCCTCCTCCAGCGTCCGTTCGGCGGCGCGGGAGCGGGCCCGGGCCGCGGTGCCGTCCTCGCCGAGGAGTTCCGCCGCCTCGTCGAGCAGCGGGACGTCCCCGGTGGTCCACGGCGCGCCGGCCGGGCGCAGGACGGCGGCGCGTTCGGCGGGGGAGAGGCCGGGGGCCGCCAGGGCCAGCAGGGCGGGGTCGCCGAGCAGCCGGTCGATCAGCCGCCGGGGCGTCAGGACGGGCCACAGGGCGTCGAGTGCGGCGCGGATCCCGGGCTGCGCCCAGAGTTCGCGCGGTGCGTAGCGGGCCTCCTCCTCGTCGTACGGGCGGCCGAGGGAGAGCGCCTGCGCCACCGCGAGGGCGTCGAGCAGGGTGCGCAGGAAGAACGTGCGGGCCCGGTTGTGGGGCAGGTGCAGGCCGCGCGCGGCCCGCCGGGCCTCGGCGCAGACCCGGCGGGGCAGTCGCAGGCCCTCGCCGAGCAGCAGGTCGCCCGCGGGCAGCGACTGGTGGGTCTCGACGGCGCGCCGGACCGCGTCCGCCATCCACGGCCCGCCCTTGACCACCGCGGCGGCCGGCGTGTCCTCGGCGGTGGCCCGGACGCCGGGGAACAGTTCGCCGACGGTGCGCAGCACCACCTCGGTCTCGCCGAGCGCGGGCAGCACCTGGTCGATGTAGCGCAGGAACGCCGGGTTGGGGCCGAGGATCAGGACGCCGCGCCGTTCCAGCACCGCGCGGTGGGTGTACAGCAGGTAGGCGGCGCGGTGCAGGGCGGTGACGGTCTTGCCGGTGCCCGGGCCGCCCTGGACGACCAGGGCGCCGGGCAGCGGGGCGCGGATCACCCGGTCCTGCTCGGCCTGGATGGTGGCGACGACGGTGGCCATCCGGCCGGTGCGCTCGCGGTCGAGGGCGGCCAGCAGCGCCGCCTCGCCGACCAGGCCGCGCCGGCCGCGCTCGTCCAGGCCGGCCAGGTCGAGTGCCTCGTCGTCCAGCCCGGTGAGGGTGCGGCCGCGGGTGTGCAGATGGCGGCGGCGGACCAACTCGCCCGGGTCGGCCGGGGTGGCGGTGTAGAACGGGCGGGCGGCCGGGGCGCGCCAGTCGACCAGCACCGGCTCGTAACTCTCGTCCAGTTCGTCGCGCAGGCCGGTCCGGCCGATGTAGCGGACGGTGCCGTCGCGGTGGTCGAGGCGGCCGAAGCAGAGGCCGCGCTCGACGGCGTCCAGCCGGGCGGCGCGGCGGGCGGCCTCGGCGGCGCGCAGTTCGCGCTCCAGCCGGGCCTGGTGGGTGCCGCCCGGGCCGGCTTCGCGGCCGGCCGCCGCGAGGGTCCGGCGGGCGCGCTCGCGGGCGGCGTCCAGGTGGGCGTAGAGGCCGGTCAGCCGGGCCTGTTCGGCGTGCAGCGCCTCGGCGAGGCGGTCGTCCGGGTCGGCCGGCCGGGCGGGATCCGCTGGAAATCCGTTCACAGGTGTGGTATCCTTGCGGTGAGGAGTTCGTAGGGCGCTTGGTGACGACTGCTCAAGTGCCCCAGCCTACCCGAGCCCGGGCCGTTCCGGCTGACCTCGGCTGTTAGGCTTGCGAAGCGTGAGCGCGAAGCCCCAGATCCCCAATGTCCTGGCCTCCCGGTACGCCTCGGCGACCCTGGCCCAGCTGTGGTCCCCCGAGCACAAGGTGGTCCTCGAGCGCCACCTGTGGCTCGCCGTCCTGAAGGCCCAGCAGGACCTCGGTGTCGAGGTGCCCGCCACCGCCGTCGCCGACTACGAGCGGGTCGTCGACCAGGTCGACCTCGGTTCCATCGCCGCCCGTGAGCGGGTCACCCGGCACGACGTCAAGGCCCGGATCGAGGAGTTCAGCGAACTCGCCGGCCACGAGCAGATCCACAAGGGCATGACCTCCCGGGACCTGACCGAGAACGTCGAGCAGCTGCAGATCCGGCAGTCGCTGGAGCACGTGCGCGACCGCACCGTCGCCGTGCTGGTCCGCCTGGGCCGGCTCTCCGCCGAGCACGCCGAGCTGGTCATGGCCGGCCGCTCGCACAACGTGGCCGCGCAGGCCACCACCCTGGGCAAGCGCTTCGCGTCGATCACCGACGAGCTGCTGGTCGCCTTCCGCCGCCTGGAGGAGCTGATCGCCCGCTACCCGCTGCGCGGGATCAAGGGCCCGGTCGGCACCGCCCAGGACATGCTCGACCTGCTCGGCGGCGACACCGACCGGCTCGCCGAGCTGGAGCGCCGGGTCGCCGCGCACCTCGGCTTCGAGAACGTGTTCACCAGCGTCGGCCAGGTCTACCCGCGCTCGCTGGACTTCGAGGTGCTGACCGCCCTCGTCCAGCTGGCCGCCGCGCCGTCCAGCCTGGCCAAGACGATCCGGCTGATGGCCGGCCACGAGCTGGTGACCGAGGGCTTCAAGGAGGGCCAGGTCGGCTCCTCGGCGATGCCGCACAAGATGAACACCCGTTCCTGCGAGCGGGTCAACGGCCTGGCCGTGATCCTGCGCGGCTACGCGTCGATGACCGGCGAGCTGGCCGGCGACCAGTGGAACGAGGGCGACGTCTCCTGCTCGGTGGTCCGCCGGGTCGCGCTGCCGGACGCCTTCTTCGCCTTCGACGGCCTGCTGGAGACCTTCCTGACCGTCCTCGACGAGTTCGGCGCCTTCCCGGCCGTGATCGAGGCCGAACTGGACCGCTACCTGCCGTTCCTGGCCACCACCAAGGTGCTGATGGGCGCGGTGCGCGCGGGCGTCGGCCGGGAGACCGGGCACGAGGTCATCAAGGAGCACGCCGTCGCCTCCGCGCTCGCGATGCGGGCCGGTGCCCGGGAGAACGAGCTGCTGGACCGGCTGGCCGGCGACGACCGGATCCCGCTGGACCGGGCCGCGCTGGACGCGCTGCTGGCCGACCGGCTCTCCTTCACCGGTGCGGCCGGCGCGCAGGTCGCCGAGGTCGTCCGCCAGGTCGAGGCCGTCGCGGCCGCGTACCCGGAGGCCGCCAAGTACGCCCCCGGCGACATCCTCTGACATACCGCCGCCCGCCCCTTCGGTTCGGGGCGGGCGGCGCCGCCGACCGTCGGCGCCGGGTCCGAGCGCCCCGGAGCCGAGCGGGCGAACAGCGGCCCCGTCGCCGGTCAGGCGGCGGGGCCCTCGCCGTGTTCCGCCGGGACGGCGGCCGGGTGGCCGGGGTCGAGCGGCGGGCCGTTGGTGGCGCAGGCGTAGCGGCAGTCCGGCTCGGCCACCGGGTGCTCGTCCTCCGGGGCCAGCACATTGCCGTGCACGGTGGCCAGCGCGATCAGCCCGCCGGCCACCAGTAGCCCGGCGCAGATCAGCATCGAGGTGCGGAAGGCGGAGTCGACCGCGTCCGGCACCCGGTAGGCGTCCCCGCTCAGGCCGGCCAGCGCGGGCAGCGCGGCGACCGCCAGCAGCCCGGCCGCCCGGGCCGCGGCGTTGTTGACCCCGCTGGCGATGCCCGCGTGCCGCACGGCCACCGCCGCCAGCACGGTGGCGGTCAGCGGGGCGACCAGCAGCACCATGCCGAAGCCCATCACCGCGGCGGCGGGCAGCACGTCCGTCCAGTAGGAGGCGTCCGGGCCGATCCGCAGCATCAGCAGCACGCCCGCCGCGCAGAGCAGCGGGCCGACGGTGAGCGGCAGCCGGGGGCCGATCCGCTTGCCCAGCCGGCCGGCCCGGGCGGACAGCACCAGCATGATCACCGTGATCGGCACCAGGGCCAGCCCGGAGACCAGCGGGGAGAAGCCGGAGACGATCTGCAGCTGCACGACCAGGAGGAAGAAGACCCCGCTGAACGCCGCGTAGACGGCGAGGGTGACCAGGTTCACGGCGGTGAACAGCCGGGATGAGAAGAGGCCGAGCGGCAGCATCGGCTCCGGGGTACGGCGCTCGACGGTGATGAAGGCGGCGCCCAGCAGCAGGCCCGCCACCCCGGTGACCCAGACCGCGGGGGACAGGCCCTTTCCGGCGGCGGTCAGCGCATAGGTGACGGCGCCCAGCGCCAGGGCGGCCAGCACCGCGCCGAGCACGTCGAAGCGGCCGGTCGCCGACTCGTCCCGGGTCTCCGGCACGTGCCGGACGGACACCGCCACCACCAGCGCCGCCAGCGGCAGGTTCAGCAGGAAGATCCAGCGCCAGCCGGGGCCGTCCACCAGCCAGCCGCCGAGCAGCGGGCCCACCGCCGCGGACATCCCGCCGAAGCCCGACCAGAGGCCGACGGCCGCCGAGCGGTCCTCCGGGTGGAAGACCGCCTGGAGCATCGCCAGCGAGCCGGGGGTGAGCAGCGCCCCGCCGACGCCCTGCACGGCGCGCGCGAGGACCAGCACCTCGATGGTGGGCGCGGCGGCGCAGGCGGCGGAGGAGGCGGCGAACCAGACCACACCGAGCAGGAAGACCCGGCGCCGGCCGTACCGGTCGCCGAGCGCGCCGCCGAGCAGGATCAGGCCCGCCAGGGTGAGCAGATAGGCGTTGAGCGTCCATTGCAGGGCGTCGAGTTGGGCGCCGAGGTCGGCGCCGATCCGGGGCAGCGCGACGTTCACGACGGTTCCGTCGAGCATCGCCATGCTGGAGCCGAGCACCGTCGCCAGAAGTACCCAGCGACCCTGCGCGGTGCCCAACCGCAGGGTGCCGGCCTCGGAGGTGGCCACGGCTCATGGTCCGTCCCACGGGTCGACGTGACAAGGGTCACCGGGGGCGTGTCGGGGAATGTCCATTCCGTGAGTGATCGTATGCGTACTGATTCCGACATCGGCGCAGGGTTGCGGATCACATGCGCACCGTCAATGGAGTGTGTACGTACTGTGCATGCCTTCCCTGCGGAGCGTCACGGCAATGCGGACTTTGGTCCCGGGGCGCGGAGATCGACATTGCTTCACCCGAACGGATGAGTTTTAGTTCAGCGACCGCCCGGCGTCAGCCCGGGTGGCCACCGGGTGGAACGCCTAGTCCTGCCGCTGCCCGGTGGTACGCAACGAACTCTGTACGGCAGGAGCGGGGGACCCACAGGTAAGTCGCCGGACCCGGATTTCTCGCGGTCCGGCTTGGGGTGAAGCCGCCATTGTGTGCGGCCGGGCAACTCCAGCCCGAACCCGACAGCTCACCTCGCAGGCGTCGGAGAGGACATTTTCCATGCCCGCACAGGCTCGTCGTATCGCCCTGCCCCGCGCCGCCCGCATCGGCATCGCCACCGCTGTCACCGGTGCCGCCTTCGCCCTCCCGCTGGTGACCACCGTCACCGCCCAGGCCCACGAGGTCCCGGCCGCGAAGGCCGCCGCTCCGGCCGCCGCCCCGGCCGCGCAGGCCCCCCAGGCCGCCCCGGCCGCCGCCCCGGCCGCTTCGGCCGAGGAGAGCTACAAGGTCGTCGGCGGGGACACCCTGTCGAAGATCGCCGCCGCGAAGAACGTCGACGGTGGCTGGCAGGCGCTGTACGAGCACAACCGCTCGGTCGTCGGCGCCAACCCGAACCTGATCTTCCCGGGCCAGCAGCTCGCGCTCGGCACCAAGGCCGCTCCGGCCGCTCCGGCCGCCAAGCCCGCCGCGCCCGCCACCAAGTCGGCCGCCCCGGCCGCCAAGCCCGCGGCCCCGGCGACCAAGCCCGCGGCCCCGGCCACCCAGCCGGCCACCCTGGCCGTCAAGCCGGCCGTCCAGCCCGTCGCCGCCCCGGTGACCGCGACCCCGGTCGTCGCCGCCACCTCCGGCTACGTCGCCCCCGTGGCCAACCCGAAGCTCGGCACCGCCTACGGCGTGGCCGGCTCGATGTGGTCCTCCGGCCACCACACCGGCGCCGACTTCGTCGCCTCCACCGGTACCCCGCTGCGCGCCATCGCGAACGGCACCGTGGTGAAGGCCGGCAACGGCGGCGCCTACGGCAACGAGGTCGAGATCAAGCTCGCCGACGGCAAGTACGCCCAGTACGCGCACCTGTCCTCGATCGGCGTCAAGATCGGCCAGACCGTCACCGTCGGCCAGCAGATCGGCCTCTCCGGTGCCACCGGCAACGTGACCGGCCCGCACCTGCACTTCGAGGTCCGCACCGGCTCGGAGTACGGCTCGGACATCAACCCGATCGCCTACCTGCGGGCGCACGGCGTCGCGATCTGACCCTCCGGTCGGATCATTTCCGCCACCACTGGGTGCGGGGCGAAACGACTCGCCCGGAATGGTCATGTCGGGTGACCGCTCGACCGGGTGATCGCCGCACGTCCAGTGGATCGACGGGCGCGGGACACGCCCGTCCGGCCGGCCCGGCTCGCGAGACCTCTCTCGCGAGCCGGGCCGGCCGTCGTCGTCCACCGTGGTCCCGCCGTCGCCCACCGTCCTGCGCGGTCGAACGGGACGGCTCCCGCTCGAACACGGCGTCAACCCGGCGGTGGTGACGCCGGGTCGCCTCTCGTTGCGGCCCCCGCGCCGCGCCCCGATGCTGGCGGGCAGTCATCGCCCGGCCGGACCGGCGGGCGGCACAGCCACGGCGGGTGAAGGGGGCCGGATGGCCATCCAGCGCGGGGACGCGGTCGAGGACGCGGGGCGGTGGCCGGGGGCGGGAGTGGACCGGCTGAAGGCGGACTCGGTCGGTCTGCCGGGCGTGGTGTTCATGGCGGTCGCCACGGCGGCGCCGATCACCGCGATGACCGGCAACCTCCCGATCGTCATCGGCCAGGGCAACGGCGCCGGCGCGCCCGCCGCGTACGTCTTCGCGACCCTGGTGCTCACCGTCTTCTCGGTCGGCTACGTGGCGATGGCCCGTCACATCACCGCGGCCGGGGCGTTCTACGGCTACATCTCGCACGGGCTGGGCCGGGTCCTCGGGATGGCCTCGGGGCTGCTGGCCCTGCTCGCCTACATCGTCTTCGAGGCCGCGGTCGTCGGCTTCTTCGCGTACGCGCTGCGCGGGCTGGTCGCGGCGCAGCTGGGGGTGGAGCTGCCCTGGGGCTGGTACGCGGCGCTCGGGCTGCTGGTGATCGCGGTGATGGCCTGGTTCGACCTGCACCTGACCGCGCGGGTGCTCGGGGTGGCGCTGGTGCTGGAGGTCACCGTGCTGGGCGCCGTCGCGCTGGCGGTGCTGTTCACCGGTGGCGGGCCGGACGGGATCGTCGGGGAGTCGCTCGATCCGCTGAACGCCTTCCGCGGCGTGGACGGGACGGGGACGGGCGGTGCCGGGCTGGGGCTGTTCTTCGCGTTCTGCTCCTGGGTCGGCTTCGAGTCCACGGCGATGTACGGCGAGGAGTCCCGGGACCCGAAGCGGGTGGTGCCGAGGGCGACGCTGATCTCGGTGGTCGGGGTCGGGGTGTTCTACGTCCTCGTCTCCTGGATGATCGTCTCCGGCAACGGCGTGCGGCGCGCGGTCGACGTGGCCAACGGCCTGGTCCCCGGCAAGGGCGGCAACAGCCTGTTCTTCGATCCGCTCGGCGCGCACCTCGGCGGCTGGGCGGTCACGGTGTTCCAGTGGCTGGTGGTGAGCGGTTCCTTCGCCTGCGCGATGGCCTTCCACCAGTGCGCGGCCCGGTACCTGTACGCGATCGGGCGCGAGGGCTTCATCCACCCCGCGCTCGGGCGCACCCACCCGCGGCACGGATCGCCGCACGTCGCCTCGCTGGTCCAGTCGGTGATCGCGGCGGCGCTGGTGGCCGGGTTCCTGGCGGCCGGGATGGACCCGTACGCGCACCTCTACACACTGCTGGCGCTGCTCGGGACGATGGCGATCCTGATCGTGCAGACGCTCTGCTCGTTCGCGGTGGTCGGCTGGTTCCACGTGCAGGGGCGGCATCCGGGGACCCGGCACTGGTTCCGGACGCTGGTCGCGCCGCTGGCCGGCGGGGTGGCGATGGCGGGGGTGGTGGCCCTGCTGGTGGTCAACAAGGACGCCGCCGCCGGGGCGGCCGCCGGCACGCTGCTCTTCCGGCTGATCCCGTACCTGGTGATCGGCACCTTCCTGGGCGGGATCGGGCTGGCCCTGTGGATGCGCGCCCGCCGCCCGGACCGGTACGCCCGGATGGGGCGGATCGTCCTGGAGGACGCGGCGGAGCGCTCCGAGGAGGCTGCCCCGGTGGGGACATGACGGTGCGTCGGGCGGCGGTATCTCAGGAGTGCCGGGCGGGCAGCACCTGCTCGGCGGCGGCCACCAGTTGGTGCACCCGGTGGCCGAACTCGTCGGCGTCGCGGGCCGGTTCGGGGAAGACCAGGCGGACGTCCCGGTGGCCGTGCGGGTGGTCCAGGCGGAGCACCAGGCCGTACCGGTCCAGGGCGAGCGGCCGGACGGCCGGGTGCGCGGCGAGCAGCGCCGGGTCGATCAGGCGGGTGAGCACGGCGAGCGCGTCCGGGTGGCCGTCGGCCAGGTGGGTGAGCAGGCCGGCCTCGTAGCGGGCCAGCGGGTCGGGGGCGGCGGCCGCGAGGTCGGCGCCGGTGATCGCGGTGGTGCCGTACGGGGTGGAGAGCACCGCGTGGGCGACGTCCAGGCGGAGGTGGACGCTGAGGCCGTCGTCGGCGAGGTGGGCGAGGTGGAGCCGGCCGGCCAGGGTGAGGCGGCCGCGGACCCGGTCGCGGACGGCCACCGGGGCGATGTCGGTGAGGTCGAGCACGACGGCGAGGCCGTCCTGCTCGCGGGCGGCGGCGACGGTCAGCGGGGCGTCGAGCGGGGCGCGCAGCCGCAGCCGGGAGCCGTGCACCGAGACGGCGGTGGTGAGTTCATGGTGCTCGCCGCAGGCCCGGAGGACCACCGAGGAGGTGGCGGTGAGCAGGCTGCCGATCCGCTCGGCGGCGCTCGGCTCGGCGACCTCGGTCTCGGGGGCCTCGGGGGTCGCGGCGGTTGCGGCGGTCTCGGCGTCGAGGGGGTGCGGGCTCATGGGTGCGGGACCTCCGGCTGGCTGCCTGCCTGTTGGTTAGGTGAGCCTAACCTAACGATTCGGAGGGAGGCGGGCAAGGCGCCGGGTGGGCGGATGCGCGAAGGGCCCGGACGCGAGGTCCGGGCCCTTCGGTCGCGCCGGTGAGGTCAGCCGACGACGGCCTGGGCGTCGATCTCCACCAGCATCGGCTCCTGCGGCAGCTCGACGAAGATCGTGGTGCGGCACGGCTTCACACCGCCCGGCTTGATGTTCTCGTCGATGAACTCGGCGTAGACCTCGTTCATCAGCGGGAAGTCGGCGCGCTTGGTGAGGTACACCCGGAACATCACGACGTCCTCGACGGTGGCGCCGCCCGCCTCGACGATCGCCTTGACGTTCTCCAGGGTGCGGCGGGTCTGCGCCTTCACGTCGCCGTGGTGCAGGTACTCGCCGGTGGCCGGGTCCTGCGGGCCCTGGCCGGAGACCTGGAGGATCGGGCCCTTGCGGACGCCCTGGGAGAACATCCAGGCCGGGGCGGGGGCGCCGTCGGTGCGGATCTCGGTCTTGTCGCTCATGCGTGTGTGTTCGCTTCCTCGGTGGGGTGCGGTCGGGGTGGTGCGGTCGGTCGGGGTGGTGACGGTCGGATCAGGGGTGGTTCGGGGCCTGGCCGCAGTCGGCCGAGACCGCCCGGGTGGTGGCGAGCAGCTGCGGCAGCAGCTCCAGCACCTGCTCGTACGGGAGCACGACGTCCGGGACGGAGATCGAGGCGGCGGCGACCACCCGGCCGCTGGCGTCCCGGATCGGCGCGGCCACGCAGTTGATGAAGGCCTCGTGCTCGGCGTGGTCCTGCGCCCAGCCCTGGGCGGCGACCTTCTCCAGCTCCGCGAGCAGCGCCTCGGGCGTGGCCAGGGTGCGGGGGGTGTGCGGGACGAAGTCGATACCGGCGACCACCCGGCGCCGCTCCGGCGCGGGCAGGTCGGCGAGCAGCACCTTGGAGACGGCGGCGCTGTGCAGGGCGGCGCGCAGGCCGATCCGCGAGTACATCCGCACCGGGTGGCGGGAGTCGTACTTGTCGATGTACACGACCTCGCCGCCCTCGTACGCGGCCAGGTGCACGGTCTGGCCGGTGGCGGCGTTCAGCTCGGCGAGGTGAGGGGCGGCGATCCGGCGCACCCCGCGCTGTTCCAGGGCCAGGCCGGAGAGGGCGAACAAGCCGGCTCCCAGGTGGTAGCGGTAGCCGGCGTCCCGGTAGACGAATCGTTCCTCCTCGAGGGACTGGAGCAGCCGCAGCACGGTCGTCTTGTGCACGCCGAGCACCTCGGCCAGCTGGTCCAGGGAACGCTCGCCCTCGCCGAGTTCGGCGAGGATGCGCAGGGCGCGGGTGACGGTCTGGCTCATGGCTCTCCAAGGGCCGGGGCGGCGGCCGGTCGAGGGTCGGCGGCACCGCCCCCGGCGGCGGTCTCCGTGGTGTGCGCGGGGGCGGTCGGTGCGGACAGGACAGGAGACACGATGCCATCCGCCGAGACCCGGGTGGCCGCCCAGTCCTCGGGCGAGGCGTCGAGCAGGGCGGCGACCACCGCGGCGGGCGGCAGCTCGGCCTGGTCGCCGTGCGCGGTCAGCGCGCAGGCCGCGCTCAGGTGGCCCAGCCGCAGCCGGCGCCGCTGGTCGAGGCCGCGGACGGTGCCGGCCAGGTAGCCGGCGGCGAACGCGTCGCCCGCGCCGGTCGCCTCGACCACCTCGACGGCCAGCGCCGGTTCGCAGACGGCGGTGCCGTCGCGCTCGACCGCGGTGACCAGCCGGGCGGCGTCCTTGACCACCAGGGTGGCGGGGGAGGGGAAGCGCCGGCGCAGCGTGAGCGGGTCGCCGGTGCCGAAGGCCGTCTCGGCCTCGTCGGCGCCGAGCAGCAGCAGATCGGCGGCGTCCAGCAGCGGCGGCAGGACCGAGGGGTCGCGCTCGCGCCAGAGCGCGGGGCGCCAGTTGAGGTCGAAGCTGACCAGCCGGCCGGGGCGGCGGTCGGCGAGCAGGGCGCGGAGCAGGGCGAGGCAGTCGTCGGACAGGGCCGCGGTGATGCCGGACAGGTGCAGCAGCCCGGCTCCGGCCAGCAGCCGGGCGGCGGCCGGATCGGCCAGCAGGGCGGGGGAGAGGGCGGCGGCGGCCGAGCCGCGCCGGTGGTAGTGCAGCCGGCTGCGGCCCGGGCCGAGGTCGTGGCGCTCGCCGGTGGCGCCGCCGACCTCCTTGAGGTAGAGGCCGGTCGGGCGGTGCGGGTCGACGGCGACCGCGGAGACGTCCACCCCCCGGGCGGTCAGCTCGCCGAGCAGGCGGCGGCCGAAGCCGTCGTCGCCCACCCGGCTGATCCAGGCGCTGGGCACCCCCAGGGCGGCCAGGGCGCCGGCCACGTTGGACTCGGCGCCGCCGACCGAGAGGCGGAAGCTCTCCACGGACTCCAGCGGTCCGGGCCGGTCGGGGAGGAGGACGGCCATCGACTCGCCCACGCAGACGGCCACCGGGGCGGTGCGCGGCGCGGGGGCGGGCTCCGGGGCGTCGACGGCGGATGCCGGGCCGGGGGCGAACGGGGCGGCCGCCGGACGGCCGGGCAGTGGGGTGCCCGGGCTCACGGCGGCGTCCTGGCGTGGCATCTGCTGGGCTCCTCGGAGTGCTGCGGCCGGCCGGGTGGGGGTGCTGTGGCGAGCCTGCCTGACCCGCGTGCGGCGGGCGGCTGTCGTTGACCTTCGTCCGGCGCCGATGCTAGAACCGTGTTGCCAGCATGTGCAACCCTCATTGCGCATGTTGCAACATGGCAGATGGAGGAAGACGGTGGACCAGACCTTCGCAAGCAGCGGCACCGGCCCCGGCCTCGACACCCGAGCGGTGGCGGCCCTGGCCGAGGAGGTGCTCGACTGGCGGTTCAAAGCGCTGCCACCGGCCGCCGCGGGGCTGACCGTCCGCCAGTACCTGGACACCGGCCCCGGCCTCGCCGACCTCGGCACCCCGCTGCTCACCCTCGACGCGGGCGCGCTCGACCACAACCTGCGCACCATGGCCCGCTGGTGCGCCGACGCCGGCGTGGCGCTCGCCCCGCACGGCAAGACCACCATGGCGCCCGCGCTCTGGCAGGCGCAGCTGGCCGCCGGCAGCCACGGCATCACCCTCGCGAACCTGCCGCAGCTGCGGGTCGCCCGGGCCTTCGGCGTGCGGCGGGTACTGCTCGCCAACTCCCTGCTCGACCCGGCGGGCCTGCGCTGGCTGGCGGGCGAGCTGGCCGCCGACCCGGACTTCGCCTTCGCCTGCTGGGTGGACTCCGTCGAGAGCGTCCGGCTGATGGACGAGGCGCTGCACGCGGCCGGGGCCGGGCGCCCGGTCGAGGTGCTGGTCGAACTCGGCGGCCCGGGCGGGCGCACCGGTGCGCGCGGCGTCGACGCGGCGGTGGAGATCGCCGCCGCCGTCGGGAACGCGCCGACCCTCCGGCTGGCCGGCATCGGCGGCTACGAGGGCGCGCTGGCCCACGACGCGAGCGAGGGCGGCCTCACCGCCGTGCGCGGCTACCTGCGATCGCTGGCCGAGCTGCACGGACGGCTGGCCGGCCGGTACGCGGACGGGGCCGCGCCCGTGGTGACGGCCGGCGGCAGCGCCTACTTCGACCTGGTGGCCGAGGAGCTGGCCGCGCTGCCGGAGGCGTTCGTGGTGCTGCGCTCGGGCGCGTACATCGCGCACGACGACGGCTTCTACCGGGGGATCTCGCCGCTCGCCCGCGGGGCCGGACACGGCGGCGGGGCGCTGCGCGCCGCGCTGCACGGCTGGGCCCGGGTGGTCTCCCGGCCGGAGCCGCAGCTGGCCCTGCTGGACGCGGGCAAGCGCGACCTGCCGTTCGACGAGGGCCTGCCGGAGCCGCAGTCGGTGCGGGGCGGCGCGCAGCTGACCGGCACGGCGGCGCGGATCACTGCGCTCAACGACCAGCACGCCTTCCTGCGGGACGCGGGCGACCTCGCCCCGGTCGGCGCCGTGCTGCGGCTCGGGATCTCGCACCCGTGCACCGCCTTCGACAAGTGGACGCTGATCCCGGTGCTGGACGACGCCTCGGCGGCCGAGCCGAAGGTCACCGGGCTGGTCAGGACGTTCTTCTGATGGGCGGGCCAGCGGACGGCGCACCGGGAGGCGGTCGCGGCACGGTGCTGCGGGGGACGGTGCTGCGGGGGACGGTGCTGCGGGGCGCCACGGTCGTCGACGGGACGGGCGCCGGGCGCTACCGGGCGGACGTCCGGATCGCCGACGGGCTGATCGTCGAGATCGCCGACGCCGGAACCGCGGTGGGCGGCGCGGCCCGGACGGTGGACGCGGACGGGCTGGTACTGGCCCCCGGGTTCATCGACATGCACGCCCACTCCGACCTCGCCCTGCTGCGCGAACCCGAGCACCCGGCCAAGGTCACCCAGGGCGTGACCTGCGAGGTCCTCGGCCAGGACGGCCTCTCCTACGCGCCCGTCGACGACACCACGCTGCCCGCGCTGCGCCGCCAGATCGCCGGCTGGAACGGCGACCCGGACGGCTTCGCCTGGGACTGGCGGACCGTCGGCGGCTACCTGGACCGGCTCGACCGGACCGGCCCCGCCGTCAACGCCTGCTACCTGGTGCCGCACGGCTCGTTGCGGATGCTCGCCATGGGCTGGGAGAACCGGGCCCCGAGCGAGGCCGAACTCGACCGGATGCGCGAGCTGTTGGCGCAGGGCCTGGCCGAGGGCGCGGTCGGCATGTCCAGCGGCCTGACGTACACCCCCGGGATGTACGCCGGGACGGACGAGCTGGTCGAGCTCTGCCGGGTGGTCGCCGGGTACGGCGGCTTCCACGCACCGCACCAGCGCTCGTACGGCGCGGGCGCGTTGGAGGGGTACGCGGAGATGGTCGAGATCGCCCGGCGGTCCGGCTGCCCGCTCCACCTCACCCACGCCACCATGAACTTCGGCGTCAACGAGGGCCGGGCCGGCGAGCTGCTGGACCTGGTCGACCGGGCGCTCGACGACGGCGTGGACCTCACCCTGGACAGCTACCCCTATCTGCCCGGCTCCACCACCCTGGCGGCCCTGCTGCCGAGTTGGGCCACCGAGGGCGGCCCGCAGGCCACCCTGGACCGGCTCGGCGACCCGGCGGCGCGCGAGCGGATCCGCTACGAGGTGGAGGAGAAGGGCAGCGACGGCTGCCACGGCGTGGTCACCGACTGGGCCACCATCCAGCTCTCCGGCGTCGGCGCCCCCGCACTCGCCGACGCGGTCGGCCGGACCGTCGCCGAACTCGCCGCCGAGCAGGGCCGCACCGGCACCGAGGTCTTCCTCGACCTGCTGCTCCGGGACGGCTTGGCCACCACCATCCTCCAGCACGTCGGCCACGAGGAGAACGTCCGGGCGATCATGCGCCACCGCGCGCACACCGTCGGCAGCGACGGGCTGCTGGTCGGTGCCCGGCCGCACCCGCGTGCCTGGGGCACCTTCCCGCGCTACCTGGCCCGCTACGTACGGGAGTCGGGCGTCCTGACGCTGGAGGAGGCGGTCGCCCGGATGACCGGCCGGCCGGCCGCCCGGCTGCGGTTGCGCCGACGCGGGCGGATCGCCGCCGGGTACCACGCCGACCTGGTCCTGTTCGACCCCGACCGGGTCCAGGACACCGCCACCTTCGAGCAGCCCCGGCGGCCCGCCGCGGGCATCGAGCAGGTCTACGTCAACGGGACCGCCGTCGTCGACCGGGGCCGCGCCACGGGTGCGCGCCCCGGGCGGGCGCTGCGCCGGACCGGGCGGGGGGTGGAGGCCGGATGAGCTCCGAGCGTCGTGGGACAGCGCGTGCGACACCCCGGGGAACGCGGCGCCCCCTGACGACACCCCCTGACGACATCCCCCGACGGCACCCCCTGAACCGGAGTGCCCTGTGAATCCGAGCGATTGGACGCGAACCCCGTGAATCCGAGCCCTGAGAATGCGAGTCCTGGGACTGCGAGTCCCGGTAGTGCGAGCCCGGCGAGCCCGGCGCCCGTGAACCGGAAGGCCCCCGCCGCGGCCGTGGTGGCGGAGGCGCGGGCCGCACTCGCCGCCGAGCCGGTGATCGCGGTCGTCCGCGCCCCGCGGATACCGGACGCCGCCGCGCTCTGTGCCGCGCTGGCGGAGGGCGGCATCACCTGGACCGAGTTCACCTTCACCACCCCGGAGGTGACGACCCATCTGGCCAAGGCGGCGCGGGCCGGCCACCGCGTGGGCGTCGGCACGGTGCTCACCGCCGAGCAGGCCGAAAGCGGCCTGGCCGCCGGTGCGTCGTTCCTGGTCACCCCCGGGCTGCGGCCCGAGGTGGCGGACGCCGCGCACGCCGCCGGGGTCCCGGTGGTGCTCGGCGCGCTCACCGCGACCGAGGTGGCCCAGGCGGTGGACCTCGGCGCCGCCGCCGTGAAGATCTTCCCGGCCCGGGCCTTCGGCCCCGGCTACTTCAAGGACCTGCGCGGACCGTACCCGGACGTCCCGCTGGTCGCCTCCGGCGGCGTCAACGCGGGCAACGCGGCGGAGTTCCTGGCGCACGGCGCGCTGGCGGTCTGCGCCGGGACGGACGTGGTGGCGCCGGAGGCGGTGGCGGCCGGGGACTGGGCCGAGATCACCCGCCGGGCGCGGGCGTTCACGCAGGCCTGCGCGGCCCGCTAGCGGCGGTCACCGGCGGCCGGCCCCGGGTGCGGAGCGGGTCGCCCGCCGCCGCCCGGGCGCCGGTCCCGGCGGTCCCGGTGAGGCCCGGCGGCCGGGCGGGAACGGGCGGGCGGCAGGGGCGCGGGGGAGCGGAAGGGGCTCGGGAGGGCGCGCGGCACGGCCCGGGCTGCTTCCGGGAACCGCGCCACGGGAGACCGGGAGTGGCCGGGCCGGGCTGTCGGGGCGGCCGGGATTCGACGAGAATCGGTAGCCCCCGGCACCCGGCAGGAGGACTCCACCCATGACCTCGACCCGCCCCGGCCCCGCGTGGCTGACCGACGCCGTGCTCTACCAGATCTACCCCCAGACCTTCGCCGACTCCGACGGCGACGGCATCGGCGACTTCGCGGGCATCACCGACCACCTCGACCACCTCGCCTGGCTGGGCGTGGACACGGTCTGGCTGAACCCGTGCTTCGCCTCGCCGTTCCGCGACGCGGGGTACGACGTCACCGACTACTTCACCCCCGCCCCGCGCTACGGCACCGCCGCGGACCTCGCCGCCCTCGTCGAGGCGGCGCGGCACAAGGGCATCCGGGTGCTGCTGGACCTGGTCGCCGGCCACACCTCCGACCGGCACCCCTGGTTCCGGGCCTCGGCGCAGGACCCGTCCGACCACCGCTACATCTGGTCCGAGCGGCCGGTGGACGGCTTCGTCGCCTCCCCCGGCAGCCGGGCCGGCTGGTACCGGCCGAACTTCTTCGACTGCCAGCCGGCGCTCAACTTCGGCTACGCGCGCGAGAACCCGGACGAGCCCTGGCGCCTGCCGGTGGACGCCGAGGGCCCGCGCGCCAACCGCGCCGCGCTGCGCGAGATCATGGCCCACTGGCTCGGCCTCGGCGTGGCGGGCTTCCGGGTCGACATGGCGTCCTCACTGGTCAAGGACGACCCCGGCTTCGTGGAGACCGGCAAGCTCTGGAGCGAACTGCGCGACTGGCTCGACCGCGACCACCCGCAGGCCGCCCTGTTCGCCGAGTGGGGCGACCCGGCCGCCGCCGTCGCCGCCGGCTTCCACGCCGACTTCTTCCTGCAGTTCGGCGGCGCGGACGGCCTGCCGCTGCGCTCGCTGTGGAACAACAACGCGGGGACGGTGAAGGAGTACTGGAAGCAGGGCCCGTGCTACTTCGAGGCCGAGGGGCGCGGCACCCCGCAGGTGTTCCTGGACGCCTGGCGCTCGGCGGCCGAACTGACCGAGGGCGCCGGGCACATCGCCCTCCCCACCGCCAACCACGACTTCTCCCGGCTGGCCACCGGCCCGCGCACCGCCGACCAACTGGCCCCGGCCTTCGCCCTGCTGCTCACCTGGCCGACCCTGCCCGCGGTCTACTACGGCGACGAGATCGGCATGCGGTTCGTGCCGGACCTGCCGGACGCCGAGGGCAGCGTGCTCGGCCCGACGTACAACCGGGCCGGCTCGCGCACGCCCATGCAGTGGACGCCCGGCCCGAACGCGGGCTTCTCCGCGGCGCCCGCCGAGCGGCTCTACCTGCCGGTCGACCCGGACCCGCACCGGCCGGACGTCGCGACCCAGCGGGCCGACCCGACCTCGCTGCTGCACACCGTGCGGCGGCTGATCGCCCTGCGCCGGGCGCACCCGGGCCTGGGCGCGCGGGGCGCGGTGGAGGTGCGGCAGGCCGGGTACCCGCTGGTGTACACCCGGGCCGGACGCTACCTGGTGGCGATCAACCCGCGGCGGGAACCGGCGGTCGTCCCGGCGGCGGTGGCGCTGGGCGGGTTCGACCGGGCCCGGCCGCTGGACGTCCAGGGCGTGCGGGTCGATGCCGGCGGCGAGCTGCGGGCGGAGGGGTTCTCGTACGGCGTGTTCGAGCTGGGGTAGACGGCGGCGTGCGGGTGGGCGGCGTGCGGCGGGTGTGAGACCTCGATCACCGGGGGCGGACTTCGGTCCGCCCCCGAAGTGGTTGTAGACTGCATCCAGATAGTTGCATTTACCATCCGTCATGGAAGGGGATGGCCGGAGGATGGATCGAACCCCCGTGCGGACACCCCGGACGGCCACCGCCGCAGCGCCCGCCCCGGGGCACGCGCTCAAGCACCTCGCGGTCCACCTGCTCACCCCGCTGCTGATGTGCCTCGGCATGGCGCTCGCCTACCAGGGCGCCTTCCACCAGCCCGAGCCGCACCACCTGAAGGTCGCCGTCGTCGGCACCACGCCACAGGCCCGGGAGCTGGCCGGCGCCGTGCAGGGCGCGGCGGGCGACGCGCTGGACGTCGCCACGCTGCCCGACCGCGCGGCCGCCGAGCGGCAACTGCTCGACCGCGACCTGGTCGGCGCGTTCCTGCCGGACCCGGGCCACCCGGAGCTGCTGGTCGCCAAGGCCAACTCGGACACCTCGGCGATGGCGGCCGAGAAGGTGTTCCAGCGCGTCGCCGGACAGCAGGGCGTGCCGCTGGCCGTCACCGACCTCACCACGCCGAGCGAGGGCGACCCGACCGGCCAGGGCCTGTTCTTCCTGCTGGTCGCGCTCAGCATCGGCTCCTACGGCAGCGTGGCCGTGATCGGCGCGGCCGGCGCGGCGCTGAGCATGCGGATCCGGGTCCTGGTCGGCCTCGGCGTCTCGCTCGCGGTGAGCCTGATCGGGATCGTCACCGCCGGGCCGCTCTTCCACGTCGTGGACCACGACCTGGCCGGGGTCTGGGCGCTGGGCTGGCTGTACGCGGCCGGGGTGATCGGCATCGGCCTCGGCCTGCACAGCTTCCTCAAGCGGTGGACCACGCTGGCCATGATGGTGCTGTTCGTGATGCTGAACTTCACCAGCTCGGGCGGTGTCTACCGGCCGGACCTGCAGAACGGGTTCTTCGGCGGGCTGCACGCCTTCTGGACCGGCGCCGGCTTCCTGGAGGGCGCGCGCAGCCTGCTGTACTTCGACGGCGGTGCCGGGTTCGGCGGGAACCTGCTGGTGCTGGTGCTCTGGCTGGTGGCCGCGGGCGTGCTGGTGACCGGTGCGGCGTTGTACGAGAAGCGCGGCCGGTCGGCGGTCGGGGCCGGGCGGGAGACCGGGGCCGGGACGGGGGCGGGCCCGGCGGCCGAGGAGGAGTTGGAGGAGCTGGAGGAGTCGGCGGTCGCGGTCTGACCGCTGCCCGGACGGGCCCACCGCCGCCGGAAGGCTTCACCGGGTGCCAGGGCATCGGCCCCGGTGGGGGTCGGAGGCCCGTGACCGGCCCTGGACAGGCCGGTCACGGGCCTCGCTGCGGGGCCGCGGCTCTTCTGCCGCGGTGCCCGCGGGTGTGCGCGGTGCCTGCGGGTGTGCGCGGTGCCTGCGGGTGTGTGCGGTGCGCGGCCGACCGGGGGATCCTCGCGGCGGCGCTGCCCGGCGGCGCCGGGGCGGCCGGGCGCGGCGTGCTCTGCTGACGAAGGCCGCTGCCCGGCCGTCCGCAGCCTCCCGAGGAGTACCGCCGTGCCCCGACCGTTCCGCCGCCCCGCCCGCCTGGCCCCGGCCGCCCTGCTGTCCGGCGCGTCGGCCGCCGCCCTCGCGCTGGCGCTGCTCGCCGCCACACCGGCCGTGGCCGTGGCGCCGCCGCTCTCCGACCCCAGGATCGTCGCCCACTTCGACATCGCCGAGCACCTCCAGCCCGAGAACATCGCCGTGGAACCCGACGGCTCGGTGGACCTCACCTTCTCCTTCGCCCGCCAGGTCGGCCGGGTCGACCCGGACGGCCGGCTCACCGTCCTGGCCACCCTGCCCGAGCCCGAGCACCCGGCGACCCCCTTGCTCGGCCGGGCCGCCGTCTCCGGCCTGGCCCGCGCCCACGACGGCACGCTGTACTTCGCCTACGCCACCGGCACCGCGGACCTGACCGGCATCTGGCGGCTCTGCCCCGGCGGCGAGCCCGAGCGGATCGCCGCGCTCCCGGCGGACAGCCTGCCCAACGGCCTCGCGCTGGACGAGCGGGCCGGGGTGCTGTACTCCTCCGACTCGGCGCTCGGGCTGGTCCGGGTAATCCCGCTGGACGGCGGCGCCCCGGCGGTCTGGTCGGACGACGCCCGGCTCAAGCCGGTCAGCGCCTTCGGCGCCAACGGTCTCAAGGTGCACCGCGGCGCCGTGTGGGTCGGCAACACCGACACCGGCTCGCTGCTGCGCATCCCGATCCGGGCCGACGGCGCCGCCGGGCCGGTGGAGGTCCGCGCCGGAGGCCTCGACGGGCTCGACGACTTCGCCTTCGTCGGCGCCGGCGACGACCTGCTCGCGGCGCTCAACCCCGCCAGTGAGGTGGTGTACCTCGGCTCCGACGGCTCGCGCCACACCGTCCTCGACGCGGCGGACGGCCTCTCCAACCCCACCTCGGTCGGGATCGGCGGCGACACCGCGTACGTGCCGAGCGCCGCCTACTTCACCATGGCCGACCCGAACCTCCTGGCAGCGACGCTGGAGCGGTAGCGGGGGGCGTCGGGGTGTGTCGGCGGGCCCGGTTTCAGCGGCGGCCCGGGGCGCGGGTGAAGCAGCAGTCGCCGCAGATCCCCGCCCGCGGGCCGACCCGGTAGTACAGGCAGCAGCTGGTGCGCCGGAACGCGCTGCCGCCCGGCGTCCCGGTGAGCGTGCCGGTCCCGGCCAGCGGTGGGCGGCCCAGCACCTCGGCGACGAGTGCGCGGGCCGGGGCGGCCGTCCCGGGGGCGGCGTGGGCGTCCAGGACGCGCAGCGCGCCCGCCAGGGCGGAGGCCGTGTTGCCCCGCAGCAGTCCGGCGGAGAGCGGGACCGCGGCCCGGACGGCCGCCGCCAGGTCCGCCAGCTGCCCCTCGACGACGGTCCGCCGGAAGCGGTCGGCGAGCGGGGCCCGGTCGGCCGGGGCGGGCTCGGCCGTGGGCCGGTACGGCAGCCACAGGTCGATCGGCCCCTGCTCGGGGACCCGGACCCGGGCCCGGTCGGCGCCCAGGTCGGGCACCTCGCCGAGTAGGACGGCCGCGCCCAGGCCCACCGAGCAGAACCGGGCGGCCAGGCCGAGGTGCAGGACGGAGGCCGCCACCCGGGGCTCCGCGGTGCCCAGCCGCCGGGCCACCTCCCGCACCCGGCGCGCCAACGGACCGTCCGGGCCCGGGGCGTAGAACTCCCGCAGCGGCCGGAAGCCCGGCGGTGGGTCCTCGCCGGGCGCGGTGGCGGCGTCCAGGGCGAAGTACGGGCCGACGGCGGCGAGCCGGCCGTAGTCGGGCGGCGCGTCGTTCATCGGGCTGGTCCTCCGGTTCCGTCTCCGGGCCGGGGCGGGGCGGGATCGTCGGCGCCGGTCCGGACGAACGGTACCGCGCGGGGCCCCGGACCGTCTTCCGAGCCGCAGGACGCCGGGGCCGTGCTCCTGGGGACCGTCGCCGCTCGGCCACGGACGGTCGGCCACGGACGGTCGGCCGCGGACGGTCGGCCCGCCGGGCCGCCCCCGCCCCGGCGTCAGCGGGACCGCAGCACGCAGGGGTGGACCAGGTAGGCGCCCAGCCGGCCGTCCCGGTCGCCGTCCTTGAAGGCGGTGGCCCGGCCGGCCAACCGGCCCGGCTCGGCGCGCAGTTCGAGACCGAGGCAGGGGCTGTTCAACCGGGCGTCGGTGGTGGGCAGTTGCAACGGGGCGGTCACGCGCAGGTCCCAGCGCCGGGAGGCGACGGCCGGTACGGCGACCGGCGGGCCCTCGGCCAGCCGGACCTCCACCCGGCCGTCGGCCAGGATCCTGATCCGCAGCGGGACGTCCCCCTCCGAGGTGCCGATCTCCCCGGCCCACTCGCTCTGCGTCAGCGCCGTCGGACGGGTCTCGTCGGTCACCGGGTTGAGGTGGTCGCCGGAGAAGCCGGGTGCCAGGACGCCCATGAGGTGGCCGACGATCGCGTCGCGGGCCGCCTTGTCGGTGGAGTTGGTCAGGACGGCGACCGAGAGTTCGCGCTCGGGGACCTCGATCATCATCGTGGCGATGCCGCCCATGCCGCCGCCGTGGCTGCGGATCACCGGTCCGGCGCCGCGCGAGACGATCCGGCCGAGCCCGTAGCCGAGCCGCTCGCTGATCGGCACGGCGTCGTGCATGGCCGCGAGCGTGGCGGGCCTGAGCAGCCGGGAGGCGGTCCGGGCGAACAGCGCGACGTCGCCGGCGGTCGCCCAGGCGGCCCCCGCGGCGGGGTGACCGGTGAAGCAGGTGGTGTACGCGCGGCCGTCGGCGGAGTAGCGCTGGGCGACGGGCCCCGCCCCGGGGTAGGTCGGCCCGTAACCGAAGCTGGTCAGGCCGAGCGGCTCGAAGATCCGCTCGCGCAGGTGGTCGCCCAGGTCCTGGCCGGTCACGGCCTCCACCAGCGTGCCCAGTTCGTGGTAGCCGATGTTGGAGTACTCGAAGTCGGTACCCGGCTCGCGGACGAGCGTGCGGTAGCGGTCGATGTCGATGGGCAGCGGACCGGCGCCGTAGTGGAAGTTGTAGAACGCCGGGAAACCGCCGCGGTGTTGGAGCAGCTGACGTGGTGTGGGCGCGGTCCACGGGAAGCTGCCGGGGATCGGGGCGTCGAGGTCCAGCAGGCCCTCGTCGGCGGCCAGGCAGACGGCGGTGGCGGTGAAGGCCTTGGTGACGGAGGCCAGCCCGTAGACCGTCTCCGCAGTGGCCGGTCGCCGGTCGGCGACGTTCGCCCGGCCGTAGGCGCGGGTGAGCACGAGCCGGTCGCGTTCGGCCACCGCCACGGAGGCGGACGCGCAGCCGTGTTCGGCCAGCGCCCGCGCGCAGAACTCGTCCAGTCCGTCCAGTGCGTCCGGTGCGTCCAAGCCGTTCAGCATGCGGTCGACCTCCCGATCGGATTCGTCGTCGGTCGAACGATAGTGCTCCGTCCCCGAACGGTCGTCGGCGGGGATGCCGTGGAGCGGACGCGCCGTCAGAGGTGGCCGTGGGACGGACGTTCGCGTCACCGGGCCCGCCCCGTGAAGCCGGCCGGTACGGTCCAGGGGCTCCCGCCCTGCGCGTCGACCCCCGGAAGGCCTCCGGACGGGACCGCTTAGGCTCGGGGCATGCCAGTCGAGTCCGGTCCCGTGCCCAGTGCTTCCGGTGCGTCCTCCGTTCCCGGTGCGTCCTCGGCCCGCGGGGCGCGGCTGCGTCGGCCGGTGGGTGTGGCGGCGGCGGTGGCCGTGCTGCTGCCCGTCGTGCTGGCGCACCCGGGACAGCGCGCGGCAGCGCTGCTGCCGGCGGTGCTGGCCGCCGTGGCCGCGCTGGCGGCGGCAGCGCCGTGGCCGTGGCGGCGGGTGACGCTCGCGGGGGCGGCGGGCGGTGTGGCGGCACTCTCGCTGCTGCTCGACCTCCTCTACTCGGGCCCGTACCGGCTGCCCGCCTTCTGGCTGCCGTTCGAGTGGACGGCGCTGCTGGTGCTGGCGGGGCGGGTGGCCCGGCGCACCCGCGGCCGGTGGGCGGGCGTGGTCGGCGCGCTGGCGGTCGCGGCGGTGGTGGCCGTGCCGCTGCGTTGGACCCTGAGGCAACCGGACTCGGCCTGGTCCGGTTCGGTGGCCGTCGTGCTGGTCTCGCTGCTGCCGCTGACCTTGGTGGTCGGGGTGTGCCTCTACCTGCGGGTGCTGGACGCGCGGCGCGAGCGCGCGGTCGTCCGGGCCCGGCGCGAGCAGCGCTTGGAGGTGGCGCGCGGGCTGCACGACTTCGTGGCGCACGAGATCACCGGCATCGTGCTGGAGGCGCAGGCCGGGCAACTGCCGGGCCAGGGGCCGGAGGAGACGGCCGCGCTGCTGCGCCGGCTGGAGGAGGCCGGGCTGCGCGCACTGGACTCGATGGACGCCATGGTGGGCGCGCTGCGGGAGCCGCGCGGGGACGGTGAGGGCGTGCACACTCCGGTGGGCGCGGTCGGCGCGACGCGGGTGTACGGGCTGGGGGACCTGCCGGAGTTGGTGGAACGTTTCGGCAGGACCGGGCCGACCCGTGCCCGGTTGGAGGCGGCGCCGGAGGCCGTGGGCCTGCTCACCGGGGAGGCGGAGGCCGCGGCGTACGCGGCCGTGCTGGAGGCGCTCACCAATGTGCGGCGGCACGCGCCGGGTGCCGCCGAGGCGGTCGTGCGGGTGGAGGTGCGGGCGGGCGGCGACGTGGCGGCGGTGATCGTGTCGGTGAGCGACGACGGCGCGAGCGGATCCGGTGTCAGGGGGCTGCTCCGGCGCCGGCCGGGCAGCGGCGGCACCGGGCTGGTGGCGCTCGCCGAACGGCTCGCCGCGCACGGCGGCACGCTGGAGGCGGGGCCGCTGCGCCCGGCGGGGTGGCGGACCGGCTGCGAACTGCCCGTTCGGTAGGCCGGATCGGCGGGGGGGTAGGGCGGAAACTGCCCGCCGAAGATCTGCCGATCGGCGGATGGCGGCGGTGCGGCGGACGGCGATGCTCGTAGCCGTGACCGCGTCTGTCGAAGGAGAAGCCGCCATGGCCGCCGTACCCGCCGTTCCGAACCGGCCCGACGAGCCCGCCCCGACCACGTCCCCGACCGTGCCCCCGGCCGGCCCGGGCCGTCGGCGGCGGGGGAGGTCCGCGGGCCGGATGCCCGTCGCGGGCGCCGCCGTGGCCGTTCTGCTGACCGCGGTCGCCGGCTGCGCCGAGGCCGGGGACGCCACGCCCGAGTCGACGGTCTTCGGCTTCAGCGGCGGCACGTTGAACGTCGTGTCACGGCACCACGTCCCGACCGACCTCGTGGCGACGGACCGTCAGGACGTGAAGGTGACCCGCTGGTTCAAGGCGGACGGGATCGGCAAGGAGCGGACCGGCTGGACACTGGAGGACAACACCCTCACCCTGGAGGCGAGTTGCTCCGGCTTCGCCAACTGTGACGCGCGGTTCCGCGTCGAGGTGCCGACGCGGACAGCCGTGCTGCGCGACGGCCGGGCGACCGACCTCAAGGGCACCGGGGCGGCCTGAGTCCGGCCGCCGCGGGGTGTCGTGCGAGACTGCCGTGCGTGACGAGTCCGAACCCGGAACCCATCCGCACGCTGATCGCCGACGACCAGGAGGCCGTGCGCCGGAGCGTGCGGCGGATCCTGGACGCCCAGCCCGACATCACCGTGGTCGGCGAGGCGGCGGACGGGGTCGCCGCGCTCGAACTCGCGGCACAACTGCGCCCGGACGTCGCGCTGGTGGACATCCGGATGCCCCGGATGGACGGTCTGGAGCTGACCAGGCGGCTGGCCGCTCCGGGGGCCGCGACGCCGGTCCGGGTGGTGGTGCTGACCACCTTCGACCTCGACGAGTACGTCTACCCGGCGCTGCGGCACGGGGCCTGCGGGTTCCTGCTGAAGCGCTCCGGTCCGGCGCTGCTGGCCGAGGCGGTCCGGGCGGCGGCGGGCGGGGAGAGCCTGATCAGCCCGTCGGTCACCGTGCGGCTGCTGCGGCACATGACCGCGCCCCGGCGGGTGGACCGCCGGTCGGCCCCGGCCGCGCCGCTGACCGAACGCGAGGTGGAGATCGCCGGCCAGGTCGCGGCCGGACGGACCAACGCGGACATCGCCGCCGAGCTGTTCATCTCCCCGGGCACGGTGAAGACCCATGTGGCGAGCATCCAGCGGAAGCTAGGGGTGCAGAACCGGGTCGGCATCGCCGTGCACGCCTGGGAGATGGGGTACGCGGTGCCGCCCGTGCGGTGACGCGGGCCGTAGGACGTGCGGAACCTGCGAGGTGGAGGATGGCCTCCGGATGTGATGTCCTCCGGCCAAGTGGTTCGATCGTCGACCGAGGTACCAGCGGCAGACCTTGATCCGTCTCGATCTGTCGCCACTGCCTCCTGCGGTCGAACTTCCTCTACGACCCCGCAGGTCCACCACCATGATGCGCCCGGGGCGGGGGAATCACCAGGGGGTTTCGGGAAAAATCCGCCGGATTCGGACATTTGTTGTCCTGGCGGTTCACCTTCGTCGCCCGGGCGGTTCAGTCGCGCAGCGCGTCCTTGCGCAGGAACCGCTTCAGGCGCTGCCACGGCCAGGTGTTGATCACGTCCTCGGCGCTCAGCCAGGCGCGCTGCGCGGTGCCGATCCCGTACCGGGGGTAGGCGAGGTGCGGGGTCGCGTGCGCGTCGCTGTCGATCGAGAACTTCACGCCGTGGCGCTTGGCCCGCAGCACGTCCTCGTCCCGCAGGTCGAGGCGCTGGGGCGAGCTGTTGATCTCGACGGCGGTGCCGGTCCGGGCGGCGGCCGCGAAGACGGCGTCCAGGTCGACGTCGATCGGCCCGCGCCGGCCGATCCGCCGGGTGGTGAGGTGGCCGATGACGTGGACGTGCGGGTTCTCGCAGGCCCGGATCAGCCGGCGGGTCTGGGCGTCCCGGTCCGCGCCGAAGTGCGAGTGGACGGACGCCACGCAGACGTCGAACCCGGCCAGGAACCCGGCCGGCCAGTCCACGGTGCCGTCCGGTCCGATGTTCAGCTCGGTGCCGTGCAGCAGCCGCATCCGTCGGTGGCGCCCGGCCAGTGCGCGCAGCCGCTCGCGCTGGGCGAGCATCTTCTCGTCGGTCATCCGCTGCATCACCAGGTCGGGGGCGTGGTCGGTGACCGCGAAGTACGCGTAACCGCGGGCGGCCGCGGTGTCGATCATCTCCTCCAGGGTGGCCAGCCCGTCGGTCAGGTCGGTGTGGGTGTGCAGGTCGCCGCGGAGGTCCGCCTCGGTCACCAGCTCCGGCAGCTCGCCGCGCAGGGCGGCCTCGATCTCCCCCCGGTCCTCGCGCAGCGGCGGCGCGATCCACGGCAGGCCGAGTGCCGCGTACACCTCGTCCTCGCTCGCCGAGACGATCTTCCCGCCGCCCTCGGCCTCGAACAGCCCGTACTCGGAGAGCTTCAGCCCGGCCCGGACCGCCATCGTCCGGAGCCTGATGTTGTGCGCCTTCGAGCCGGTGAAGTACACCAGCGCCGCGCCCCAGTCCTCCTCGGGGACCACCCGCAGGTCCACCTGGACGCCGTCCGTGGTGCGCACCGAGGTCTTGGTCGGCCCGCTGCCGATCACCTCGGCCACGAAGGGCAGCCCGGTGAGCGCGGCCATCAGCGGCGCCGAGTCCTCGGCGGTGGCCAGCACGTCGATGTCGCCGACCGTCTCGCGCATCCGGCGCAGCGAGCCCGCGTACGCGCACCGGGTGCACCCCGGCACGGCGCTCAGCGCCGCGACGAGCTGGTCGGCCAGCGCGGTGGCGGCGTCCAGCAGGGTCCGGCCGCCGGACTGCCGCATCAGCTCGATGCCGTGCAGGATCTTCTCGCCGCTGCGCTCGCCCAGGCCGGGGACCTCGCTCAGCCGGTCGGCCCGGATCGCCTCGGCGAGCTCGTCCACGGAGGCGATGCCGAGGTCGCGGTAGAGCGCGAGGGCGCGTTTCGGCCCGACGCCGGGCACCGACACCATGGCGCGGACCCCGGCCGGGATCGCGGCCCGGAGCGTCTCCAGCGCCTCGATCCGTCCGTAGGCGAGGTACTCGGCGATCTTCTCGGCGGTGGACTTCCCGACGCCCGGGATTTGCTGGAGCCCCTTGGCGTCCAGGCCGTCGATGTCGTCGGGATGGCCGCCGACCGCCCGGGCGGCCTTCTCGTAGGCGCGGGCACGGAAGGCGTCGCCACCGGTGATCGAGACCAGGTCGGCGTACTCCTGGAGCAGCTCCCTGACCTTGTCGTTGAGCCGGGCCATGGGGCCAGTCTAGGTTCGCGGCGCAGATCCGGCCCGGGAGTCCGGGGCGAGGCGGCGGCACGGTGACGGCGGGGTGGGCGGCAGGGTGACGGCGGGATCGGGGACGGGGTGGGGGACGGGGTGGGGGCGCACGGCGGAGGGCGCGCGCCGGTGCGGTGCTCCCGTCGGTCGGCGGGTGACGGCCCCGCTGGTCGGAGGGGTGGCAGTGCCCTCCGGGGCCCGAGGGCCGGATTGTCACCCGGGCGGCGGGAGCGCAGGCTTGGCGCAGGGCCGGGGAAAGCGGCCCGCACCGGGCCGTCGTGGAGGCGGCGGACCCGGTTCGCGCGGGACGAGGGGCAGGACGATGGCAGGCGGGAAGCTCTGGGGCTACGTCGCGTCGGGCGCCCGGGCGCTGGGCGGGCTCGGCCCGCTCGGGCGGTCCGGGGCGTTGGCGGGCGCGCGGCTGGTCAAGGGCGTCGGCGGGGGCGGGCGGCAGGAACCGGGCGGGCGCGCGGGAGTGCTCGGCGGCGTGGCGGGGCCGGCGGACGCCGGTCGTCCGGGGCGGGTCGGGACCGGCGGCATGGCCGGGCCGCAGCCGTTGTCGCGGCCGGAGCTGGAGCGGTTGCGCTGGACGGACCGGGCCGGCGGGTGCGTGCCGGACGCGCGGCACGTGCAGCCGGCCGAGCTGGTGGGGCGGGTGCTGCGGGGCGGCGGCCGGGCGTCGGCGGTGACGGTGCGGGTGCCGGTGGGGCTGCCGGTGGTGGTCGCGGACTCGGTGCGGCTGGAAGCGGCGCTGGCCGGGCTGGTGGACCACGCGATCCGCCGCAATCCGCCGGGCGCCCGGGTGCTGGTCCGGGCCGATCCGCTGCCGGGTCCGGACCCTCGGTTCGGCGGCCGGGGCGGTTCGGGTGGTTCGGGTGGTTCAGGTGGTTCGGGCGGGTGGGCCGGTTCGGGCGGGGTGGAGTTCGCGGAGGTCTTCGGCGGGCCGGACCCCTGGGCGGTGGAGCCGGCCCGGGTCGAGCTCCGGGTGGTGGACCGGGGCACGTCGGAGCCGCCGGAGGCGCGGCAGTGGCTGCTCGGCGGGGTGTCCGGCGGCGGGCTGCGTGACGCCGGTGCGGGCGGGCCCGAAGGCCGACCGGAGGGCGGGCTCCAGGGCGGCCTCGCGGGTGGGGCCGAGCGGGTCGGGCCGTCGATGTCGGGCCTGGTGCGGGCGGCCGGGGGCCGGCTGTCGGTGGAGCAGACGCCCGGCGGCGGGCTCACGGTGGTCGTGGTGCTGACGGTCGCGCGGGACTGAGGGCGGGCCCGTCGGCGCCCGGCGGGGCCTCGCGGGCGCTCCCGCCGGGGCGTGGGCGTCCGCCCTGTTCGAATCCGCAAAGAGTTCTTCGCAAAAACCCTTTGCGAAGAGTCCTTTGCGGTCCTATGGTGCTGCCATGACCGATGACCGCAGGTGGCCGCACAGCCCGGACCCGCAGACCGATGTCGTGATCGACGCCAGGGGCCTGCGGGCCCTGGCCCACCCCGTGCGCGTGCAGCTGATCGGGCTGCTCCGCAAGAACGGGCCGTCCACCGCCACCAGGCTGGCCGAGCAGCTGGGGCTGAACTCCGGCGCGACCAGCTACCACCTCCGCCAGCTGGCCGCCGCGGGCTTCGTCGCCGAGGACACCGAGCGCGGCAACGCCCGCGACCGCTGGTGGAAGGCGGTCCACCAGGTCACGTGGTGGACCGACAGCGACCTCGCGGAGCAGGAGCCGGAGGCGGCGCTCGGCTATCTGCGCTCGATCGTGGCCGCGCACACCCTGGCCGCGCAGACGGCGCTCAACGCGTACGAGACGATGCCGGTCGAGTGGCGGCACGCGCTGGACCTCAGCGACATGGTGCTCCAGCTGACCCCGGCGGAGGCCCGGGCCCTGGCCGGGGACCTCTCGGCGGTGATAGCCCGCTACCGCCGGATCGAGCCGGGGGCAGCCGCGCCGGAGGGCACGGACCGGGTGGCCGTGGTCGTCCACGTGCTGCCCGAGCCGCAGGGCGGCGCGGCCGGCGACGAGCCGAAGGAGCGGCGGCCATGACCGCGCGGGCCACGGGCGCCGCCCCGGCCGCGGCCACGCCGCGCAGCCTGTGGCCGATGGCCGGCGTGCTGACGGCGATGGCCGTCTCGCTGACCGGTACCCGGGTGTCGGCCATCGCCCTGCCGTGGTTCGTGCTCGCCACCACCGGCAGCGCCACGATGACCGGCGTGGTCGCGTTCGTCGAACTGGCGCCCTACGTGCTGGTGAAGGCGTTCACCGGTCCGGTGATCGACCGGCTCGGGCCGCGGGTCGTCTCCTGGACCACGGACGCGGTGAGCGCCGTCGCGGCCGGCCTCGTGCCGCTGCTGCACGCGCTGGGGCTGCTGCCGTTCTGGCTGCTGCTGGTGATGGTCGCGGTGATCGGCGGTGCCCGCGGCCCGGGGGACCTCGCCAAGGAGGTCATGGTTCCCGAGGCGGCCGACCGGGGCCGGGTCCCGCTGGAACGGGCCACCGGCCTGGCCGGTGTGACCGAGCGGCTGGCGACCACGATCGGCCCCGCGGTCGGCGGCGGACTGGTCGCCCTGGTCGGTCCGATGGCCGGGCTGACGGCCAATGCGATCGCCTTCGCGCTCGGCTCGCTGGTCATCGCCGTCGCGCTGCCGCGCGGAACGGGCCGCGCCGCCGCCGCGCCCCCGGCCGCGGCCGGGGACGACCGGCCCGCCGGCTACTGGCAGCTGTTCCGGGAGGGCTTCGCGTTCCTTCGGCGTGAACCCCTGCTGCTGGCGATCATCGTGATGATCGCGGTGACCAACCTCCTGGACGCGGCGTTCATGACCGTGCTGGTCCCGGTCTGGGCCCGGGACTCGGGCGGCGGACCGGCCGCGATCGGCCTGACCGGGACGGTCTGGGGGGTCGCCGCGGTGGCCGGCAGCCTGATCGCGGCGGCGGTCGCCCACCGGCTTCCGCGCCGCGCGGTCTTCTTCGCCGGCTTCCTGCTCGCCGGAGCCCCGAGGTTCGTCGTCCTGGCCCTGGACGCGCCGATGAGCGTGGTGGTCGCCGTGTTCGTGCTGAGCGGCTTCGGGTCCGGCTTCCTCAATCCGATCCTCGGCGCCGTCCTGTTCGAGCGGGTACCGCGCCACCTGCTGGGCCGGGTCAACGCCCTGGGCGACTCGCTCGCCTGGGCCGGTATCCCGCTGGGCGGCCTCCTGGCCGGCGCCGCGGTGGCGCTGTGGGGGCTGATACCGGTGCTGCTCACGTGCGGCGGTCTGTACCTCGTCACCACCACCCTGTCCGGCCTGCGACCGGAGTGGCGGCAGATGGACCGCGAACGCGGCCACGCCCGGGCGGCCGCCGCCGCGAGCAGCGAACCGGAGAAGAAGGCACCCGACCCGGCGCACCTGCCGGTGGGGGCGTCGACGGCGGAGTGACCCAGGCGGCGGTGAACCGGTCGCCGCGTCGGTACTCGACGCCGAAGGGCCACCGCTGCCACCGCTGCCACCGCCTGGCCGTCAGCCGGGCGGCGGTGGCCGGTGCGGGTGCGCGGGCCGAGGGGTGGACGTCCAGTGGAGGAGGAGGACGGAGGCCAGCGCGGCGAGGGCGCACCAGGTGGAGATGAAGGCCAGCCGCCAGAGGAGGGCGCAGACCAGCGCGCCGATGCCGGTGAGCAGGCCGAGGCGGCGCAGCCCGCGGTCGCCGCTGACGAGCAGGGCGCCGACGGTGGCGAGGAGGTAGCCGGCCAGCAGGAGGGCGGGGTGCGGGACGCCGACGCGGTAGTCGAGGGTGTGGGCGTGGGCGGTGACGCCGACCGGGTGGGTCGCGACGGCGTGCGCCAGCGGCACGGCCACCAGGAGACCGAGGAGGACCAGGGCCGTGAGCAGGCGCCGCCGGGACCGGCCGGCGTCGAGGGCCGCGCAGCGTACGCCGAGCGGCACCAGCAGGGGGAGCAGCGGCAGGGCGATCACCGCCCAGGCGGTGCGGGCCCAGGCGGCCGGGGCGGCGGGCAGCTCGCCGTCGGCTCCGAGCCAGACCGCGGCCTCGATCAGCTGGTGCACGCCGAGCACGAGCGGGAGCGCGGCCAGCGGCAGGCGTTCGGGTCGGCCGGCCCGGTGGGCGCGGACCAGGGCGAGCACGCCGACGGCCGTCACCGCGCCGCCGACGACGAGGTCCGCTCGGGCACTCCAGCACATGGGGGCTCCTGCCGCCGGTCAGCCGTGGCCGGCGGGCGGGTCGTCGGTCGTGCTGTCGGTCGCGCCGTCGGCTGTGTTGTCGGGCGCGCCGTCGGGCGGGTCGTCGGTGGCGCCGTCGTCCGGGTCGTCCGGGACTTCGCCGATGGACTCCAGGGTGTCGCCGACGGTGCCGGGCAGGGCCGGGTGGCGGCCGATCACCACCACGCCGACGACGATGGCCACCAGCCCGGCCGCCTGCCAGGCCAGGGCGCCGGGGGTGACCCGGAGGCGGTCGCCGAGGAACCCCACCGCGCAGGCGATCCCGCTGATCGGCTGGGCGGCCGTCAGCGCGGGCAGGGACATCCGCAGCGGTGCGGCCTCGAAGGCGCTCTGGACCAGCAGCAGTCCCACCACCCCGGCCGCCACCACCGCGTACGGCTGCCAGCTGCGCAGCACGGCATCCAGCCCCTGGTGGTCGAGTCGCTGGGTGGTGGTGCGGGTGAGCGCGTCCTGGAGTCCGTAGAGCAGGCCGGCCGCGAGGGCGAGCACGGTCGCCTCCTCGAACAGCGGCAGGCGGCGGGCCGTGGAGATCAACAGCAGCGTCAGCCCGACCACCGTGCCGACCACCAGCCAGTGCCGCAGCTCGCTGGCCGGGGGCCCGCCGCCGGTGGGCCGGCCGGCCACGATGAACGTCGTCACACCGAGTGCGAGCAGCAGCACCCCGGCCCAGCCCGAGCGTCCGAGGGTCTGGCGGGTCAGCACCCGGGCGAGCGCCATCGCGAAGATGAGGTTGGTGGCGAGCAGCGGTTCGACGAGCGAGACCTCGCCCTTGTTGAGGGCGAGCGCGGAGAGGATCAGCCCGGTGATCATGAAGCCGGTGCCGAGCAGCCACTGCGGCATCCGCAGCAGGTCCAGCAGCAGCCGCCAGTGGAGCAGGTCGGCGCGCGGGGCCCGCTGCGCCGCGTGCTGCTGGAGGACGAATCCGAGCCCCAGGAAGCAGGCGGCGCTCAGAGCCAGGACGAAGACCGCCACGGAGGGACCACCCGAGGGTTGTTGACCGCACCGCACCGCCGCCGGCCTCCGGGGCGGCTGCTCGGACGGGTCCGCCCGCGCGGCCCGGCGATCCGGCACGGGGTGTCCCGCGGCATCGGCGCGTTGGGGCCAGCCTACCGCCGGGGTGGGGCGCCGACCCGTGGAGCCGCGCCGTCCGGCGGGTCGCGGCGGGGTGTGCGACGGCGGGCGGCGCGGCCCGGTGCCCGGTTGCCGCCCCCGCGCCGGGGGGCGCACGCTGGTGTCAGCGGCCGCCGCGGGAGCGCCGCCCGTACCGGCCCGATCAGGCGCGACGGGGGACCGGCGCCAGGAGGTGTGGCATGCACAACCAGTGGGATGTGGAGCTGAGCTTCGAGGAGGACGGCGTCCACACCGGATGCCAGGCGAGGCTGACCGGCGCCCGGGCCCCGGGCCTCACCGCGCACGGGGAGTCGACCAGGAGCGTGGACGACCGCCCGCTCGCCCGGATCGGTGAGGAGGTCGCGGCCTCACGCGCCCTGGAGGCACTGTCCCGCAAGCTGAAGGCGCAGGCCGACGGCGAGATCGAGGACGAGGGGCACCGGCCGGGTTACCTGATCTACTGACGGGCCGGCGCCGTCGTCGCCGCCGTCCGGTCGGTGGCGTGGCGGGGCGGGACGAAGAGCAGCGCGAGCAGGGTGGCCACGCCGAGCACCCCGGCGGTGACCACGAACGCCTGGTCGTAGCCGGCGGCGAGGGCGGCCCGCGCGGTGTCCCCGTCCGTGGCGGCCCGGTGGGTGGCGGCCACCGCGACGGCGGACAGGACGGCGAGCCCGATGCTGCCGCCGCACTGGCGGCCGGCGTTGAGCAGCCCGCTGACCAGCCCGGCCTCGCGCGGGTCGACGCCCGAGGTGCCCATCGCGGTGTTGGCGACCATGCAGACGCCGACGCCCAGGCTGGTCACGATCGACGGTCCGACGAAGCCGGTCAGGTAGTCGGAGTCGAGGCCGAGACCGCCGAACCAGAGCATCCCCAGCGCCGAGAACAGCAGTGCGCCGGTGAGCGTGGCCCGGCCGCCGAAGCGGGCGGTGAGGCGGCCCGCGAGCATGCTGCCCGCCGCCGTCCCGGCGCAGAACGGCAGGAACGCCGCGCCGGCCGCCAACGGCCCGTAGTCCAGCACGTTCTGCAGGAACAGCGAGCAGAAGTAGAAGCCGGCCAGCATGCCCGCGCCGAGCAGGGTCACGAGCAGGCTCGACACCCAGGCCGTCCGGGCCCGCAGCACGCCAGGCCGGACGATCGGCGCGTCGGCGAACCGGGTCTCCCAGAGCAGGAAGAGGAGCCCGAGCAGGACGGCGGCGCCGAGCGTCCCGAGCGTCCGGCCCGAACCCCACGGGTGGCGCTCGGTCTCCATCAGGCCGTAGACCAGGACGGTCGTCGCCCCGGTGCCGAGCACGGCGCCGAGTACGTCGGGGCGGCCGGTGAGCGGCGGGCGCACGGCGGGCACCGAACGGAGCGCCAGGGCGAGGCCGAGGAGCACGATCGGTGCGTTGACGAAGAACACCCAGCGCCAGTCGAGCAGGTCCGTCAGCACGCCGCCGAGCAGGACGCCCAGCGCGCTGCCGCCCGCCGTCACCATCGACCAGATGCCGACGGCCCTCGCCCTGGCGGCCCCCTCGGCGAAGGTCACCATGATCAGGGTCAGCCCGATCGGGGCGAGCACGGCCGCCGCCACGCCCTGGCCGGCCCGGGCCGCGACCAGCTGCGCGGGGGTCTGCGCGAACCCGCCGATCACCGAGGCGAGACCGAACAGCACCAGGCCGGAGAGCACCGCGCGGCGGTGTCCGACGAGGTCGGCGATCCGGCCGCCGAGCAGCAGCAGTCCGCCGAAGGCGAGCGCGTAGGCGTTGACCACCCACGGCAGCGAGCTGTCGGCGAAGCCGAGGGACTCGCCCATGGCGGGGAGCGCGATGTTCACGATGCTGGCGTCGAGCGTGACCATCAGTTGGCAGACGGAGACGGTGGCCAGGACGAGGCCGGGCCGGGCGACGGCGCGGTCGCGGCTGCCGGGCGGGGCGGAGCCGGGTGGGCCGGCGGCGGGTGGGGCCGCGGCGGACGGGGCGGTGCGGCGGGACGGCGCGGTGCCGGGCATGGCGATCTCCAATGCGAACGTTGTTCGCGTAAGGTAAGCCTTACCTGAATGGCGGCGCAAGCGCCCAGGTCGGGAGGGGGGTTGGCGCAGGCATGGCAGGATGGCGGGGTGTCAGAACGGAGCGGCCGGCCAGAGGCCGGCGACCACCAGGTGGACGGGCCGGACGGCGCCGAGCGAGGCAAGTACGGTCGCAGGCGGCCGCGTCCCGGGCTGACCACGGCCGGGGTGGTCGCCGCCGGGCGCCGGGTGATCGAGCGTGACGGCATCGACGCGCTCACCATGCGGGCCGTCGCCACCGAACTCGGCACGGCGCCCGCGTCCCTCTACCGGCACGTCGCCGACCGCGACGCGCTGCTGATCGCCGTCCTGGAGCAGATCGCCGAGGGTCTCCCGCTCGACGTGCCCGGCGCCGGGCCGCAGGAGCGGTTGCTGCGGCGGCTGGTCGGCGCCCACGACTACATGGCCGGCCACGCCTGGGTGCTGCACATCCTGATCCGGGGCGAGCTGGTCGCCCGGAACGCGCTGGCGTTCAACGACGCCTGCCTCGCCGATCTGATGGCCGCCGGACTGTCGCCCGAGCGGGCGCTGGCGGCGTTCCGCGCCTGCTGGCAGCTGGTCCTCGGCGAGCTGCTCTCCGAGCACCCCGTCAGTGCGCCCCGTGAGCCGAGCCAGCGCCGGGCCGTCATCGAAGCCGCGGACCGCGAGCGGCTGCCCGCGCTGGGCCGGGTGCTGGCGGAGGTGGGTTACGTGGGAGTGGGGGAGAGCTGCGCGGACCTGGAGACGGCGCTGGCGGCGCTGATCGGCGGGTTGGCGGGGGAGTGATCCCGCCCGCCCCCGCGCAGGCCGGCAGCTGGTCCCGCCGGCCGGCCCGGGTCGCGACGAGGCGGTGTCCGGACGGTTCCCTGGTGGCGAACTGCCCATGATCGCACGGAGGTTGATACTCGGGGCCAATGGCGGCCGGCGGTGGAGGTGGTGACGATGAGTGCCGCACTCGGACCAGTTCGAGCACGCCCGACCAGGGGCCCGGATCGCACCCGATCGTGGACCGGGACCGGCTCGTGGATCAACAGCCAGGGAGCCTATCCGTACGTCAAGTTCTACGACCGGAACGGCAACGTCGGCCGGCCCTCGCCCGGCGGCTGCAGCGCGGACCCCGACGCCCTGTGGGGCTGGGTCCACTGGCTCAACCCCTGCTGAACCGGCCTACGGTGGCGCGGCCCGGCCTGCCGGGGGCCAGGAAGGCGGTGAGGCGGCGGTTCAGCTCGTCGGAGTGGGCCGTCAGCAGGGTGTGGTGGGAGGCGTCGGGCAGGACGGCGACCGCCGCGTCCGGCAGGGCCCGGCGGGCGCGGGCGGCCACGGCGCGGGCGTCGTGGGTGCGGCTCCGTCCGGCGAGCAGGACGAGGGTGGGGGCGGCGAGGGCGCGCAGTTCCGCCGCGCCCGGGCGGGGGCCGATGACCGGGCGGGCGGCGGGGAAGCCCGCGAAGCCGAGGGCGTAGAGCTCGCGCCAGGCGGGGTCGAGGCCGGTGCCGCCGCTCTCCCAGTCGAGGTAGGCGCGGGCCTTGGCGGCGGTGCGCGGCGGCAGGAGGAGCGGCAGCGCGCGCGGCAGGTAACGGGCCCGGAAACCGGCGAAGCACCGGGTCGGGTCGAGCAGCGCGAGCCGACGGACCCGGGACGGGGCGTGCAGGGCGTACCGCAGGGCGATCCACCCGCCGTACGAGTGGCCGGCCAGGTCGGCGGCGGGTACCTCCAGGCCGTCGAGGACGGCGTCCAGCCAGCCGAGCAGGCCGGGGAGGCCGCCGAGGCGGGGGCGGTCGAGGGTGCTGCGGCCCGGGTCGCCGATGAGGTCGACGGCGAGCACCCGGTGGCCGGCCCCGGCGAGGGCGGCGGCGTTGGCGGACCAGCAGGCGGCGGTGGCGCCGCCCCCGGGCAGCAGTACGAGGGGGCGGCCGTCACGCGGGCCGCAGGCGTTGACCCGGGTGGCGCCGTACGTGGTGGGGATGGTCAGCGCCTCGACGGGGAGGGGCCAGCGGGCGAGGGCTTCGTCATAGGCGGCGAGGAAGGTGTCGAGGGCGGAGGGGGAGGGGGCGGGGCCGGTGGCAGGGCGTACGGACATAGTCTTCCCCCAGGGTTTGACGTAATCGCTCGTCGAGCATGTATCTCGCTCAACGAGAGAATACGTCCGGAGCACTCCCGAGGGAAGGAGTTGAGGTGGAGCCGGAGCGGACGCCGATGCAGCTGGTGCATCTGCTGCGCGGGCTGACCGTCGAACTCGACTTGTTCGGCGCCGAGTTCGCCGCACGGAACGGCCTGCACCCGACCGATCTGCGGGCGCTGATCCATCTGCTGGACGCGGCGCGGGCCGGGACGGTGGTCACGCCGGGGCGGCTCGGCGAGGCGCTGGGGCTGAACTCGGCGGGGACGACCGGGCTGGTCGACCGGCTGGAGCGGCTCGGGCTGATCCGGCGCGAGCGCGACCCGGCGGACCGCCGCAAGGTGCGGCTGCTGGTGGAGGAGCGCGCGATCGAGCTCGGCGAGGGCTTCTTCGGCGGGCTGATCGCCGATCTGGTGGCCGCGATGGGGACGTTCGGGGACGCGGAACTCGCGGTGGCCCGGCGCTTCCTGGCGACCATGACCGAGGTGGTGGCCGCGGCCCGGGCGGAGTGAGGATCGCGGGCCGAGGGCGGTGAGGAGCCCGGGCCCGGCGCGAAGGCGGCCCCGCCGCCACGGTCGGGCACTCCCGTGGCGGCGACCCCGGCGACCCCGGCGACGCGGCCCGCGCCGCCGGGGGCCTGGCGGACGCCCCGGAGCCGGCCGGTCAGGGGCGCAGGCCGGCGAACTCGTCGAGGACGGCGACCCGCAGCTCGTGCGCGCCGTCCGGGCGGGTCTGCTCGTAGTACAGGTACCAGCGGCCCCGGGCCGCGACGACGTCGGCGTAGCGGACGTCCAGCCACGGGCCGTCCGGCGTCAGGCGCTGCCAGTGCCGCAGGTCGGTGGAGACGGCGAGTCCGCAGCGCTCCTCGTAGTTGCCGGCCGCGTCGGCCGAGCCGTCGTAGAGCGCGAGCCAGCCGCCGGAGCCGTCGGGCAGCACGGTGGTGATCCGTGACTCGTAGGCGTCCCAGGCGGTGTCCGGGCCGACGTCGAGGACCTCGGCGGCGCGGCCGGTCGGCGCGGTGAACCGCAGGCCGTCGGCGGAGTCGGCGAGTGCGCTGGGCTGGACGGTCAGGCCGGTGGTGTGGATGTCGGCGGCGGCGTGGGCGCGGGCCTGCTCCTCGGCGGTGAAGGCGCGGGCGCGCGAGACCGTGGCGAACAGCCGGACCCCGCCGTCGTGTTCGAGCAGGTAGGGGTCCTTGACGCCCTCGGTTCCGGTGCCGTCGGCGGTGAGGACCGGGGTGCGGGTGGCGAGGTCGAAGGCCTCGGGCGTGTCGGCGCGGAGGGCGTCGATCCGCCAGCGCCGGTCGGCGGGGTCGACGTAGCTGAGGTGGAGCAGGTAGCCGCCGTCGCGGCGGAGCAGGGCGAAGCGTTCCATGGAGGGCGAGCCGAGCTCGGCCCGCTCCACCGACCAGAGGTCGCGGAACTCCACGCCGTCCCGGCTCTCGGCCACCGCGCAGCGCCAGCCCCGGTCCTGGCCGGCGGAGGCGCCGCCCGCGCCGCCCGCACCGGCCGGACCGCCCGCGCCGCGCGGGCGGCGTTCGCGGTAGGTGAGCAGGAAGCGGTCGCGGTCGGGCTCGTAGCGCACGCTCGGGCAGCCGGCCCAGTAGCCGGGCTCGGGGCGTTCGGGGGCGCGGACCAGGGCGGAGCCGGAGAGGTCGGGCGCGGTCGGCAGGGTGGTGATCGGCATCGTCGGCGGGTCTTCCTCACGGGGTAGGGGCGGGATCTCCGCCACTTTCTATCAGATCGATAGAAAGTGGCGGAGAGGGTTCCGGCTGCGGCCGTCATGTCGGTCCCGGGCGCGAGCGGCCTGTCACATGGAGTGATTCTATGAATCGGATGTTTCCCCCTGTGGCGATCGGGCAACGCAGCCCGGCCTGGTCTTGACCCTTCTTGCAAGATCGGGAAAAACTTCTTCTCAGAGTCGATCAAACAGAGGAAGCCCGATCCGATGACAGCCCCCACCACCGACGCACCTGGCTACGGCGGTCTCGGCCTCTACGTCGGAGACCTCCACAACCACTGCGGGATCAGCTACGGCCACGGTCCGATCGAGGACGCCTACGCCAACGCCCGCCTCCAGCTCGACTTCGCCAGCGTCACCGGCCACGGCTGGTGGCACGACCTGCCCGAGCGCACCCCCGAGCTGGCCGGCCTGGTCGACTACCACACCGAGGGCTTCGCCCGGCTCGCCGACCGCTGGGAGCACGTCCAGGAGGTCACCGCCGCCGCCCACCAGGACGGCCGCTTCGTCACCTTCCAGTCCTTCGAGTGGCACAGCCTCGCCCACGGCGACCACTGCGTGTACTTCGACGGCCCGCGCGGCGAGATCATCCGCGCCGCCGACCTGGAGGGGCTGCGCGTCCGGCTGCGCGCACTGGCCGCCGAGGGCGTGCGCACCTGGGCGATCCCGCACCACATCGGGTACGGCACCGGGCGGCGCGGCATCGACTGGTCCAGCTACACCGAGGAGTTCGCCCCGGTGGTGGAGATGATGTCGATGCACGGCTGCGCCGAGTCCGACGAGGCGCCGCGCACCTATCTGCACACCATGGGGCCGCGCGACACCGCCGGCACCGCCGTGCACGGGCTCCGGCTCGGCCACCGGTTCGGGCTGATCGGCTCCACCGACCACCACAGCGCCTTCCCCGGCAGCCACGGACACGGCCGACTCGCCGTCTGGGCGCCCGAGCTGACCCGCCCGGCGGTCTGGGACGCGGTCCAGGCGCGCCGTACCTACGCGATCACCGGCGACCGCATCCTGCTCGCCACCTCGGTCAACGGCGTGCCGATGGGCGGCGAGGCGCCGTCCGCCGACCACCGCCGGATCGAGGTCACCGTGCGCGGCCGGGACGCCCTCGACCACGTCGAGGTGGTCCGCAACGGCGTGCCGATCCACCGTTTCTCCCGGCCCGAACTCCTGGCCGCCGCGGGGCAGGAGGCGGGCTTCGACGGCACGCTCGGCTTCGCGGTCGGCTGGGGGCGGCGCGAGGCGGCGGTGCGCTGGGACGTCACCCTGCGCGTCGAGGGCGGTGAACTGCTGGACGTCCAGCCCCGGTTGCGGGGCTCGGAGACGGTGGCGCCGGCCGAGTCGGAGCCCGCCGGCTACCGGCCGCACGACTGGCGGCGCACCGGGCCGGGCGAGCTGCGGCTGCGGACCGTCACCGAGGGCAACCCGAACACCGCGACCGACGCCACCCAGGGCTTCTCGCTGGCCGTCGTCGGCGACGACCGGACCAGGCTGACGGCGCTCGTCAACGGGGTCGAAACCTCCTACAGCGTCGGCGAGTTGCGGCAGGGTCCGCGGACCGGCTTCATCGGCGGCTTCGTCTCCGGCGCCTTCCGCTTCGACCGGGCGGTGCCCGATCGGGAGCTCACCGCCGATCTCGACCTGGTCGACGAACGGCCGGGCGGGGACGGCGACTTCTACCACGTGCGGGTCCGGCAGCTGAACGACCAGTGGGCCTGGTCGAGCCCGACCTGGGTGGGCCGGGCGGGTGGCGGCGGACGGGCGGAGTCCTGTCGACGGGCCGGCTGACGCCTGCCAACCGTCGTCGGCCGGCCGCCCCGGTCACCGCCCACCGTCACACCCGACCCGCACCGATCGAGGAGTACCACCATGTCCGCCCGCATCTCCGCGCGCCGCGCCGCCGGCACCGCGCTGGCCGCCGCCCTGCTGACCGGCACCCTCGCCGCCCCGGCGGCCGTCGCGAGCACCGCCGCGACCACCGCGAGCGCCGCGACCGCCACCACGGCCGCCACCACGGTGTTCGCCGACGACTTCGAGTCCGGCACCGTCTCCCAGTGGACCCGCCAGCGCATCGACGGCAACGGCAGCATCACCGTCACCGGAGCGCCCGCCGGCGGCTCCGGCCTCGCCGCCCGCTTCAGCGTCCCCAACGACGGCGCGTCCTACCGCTCCGAGGTCGCCGTCAACGCCCTCGGCTGGGGCAGCTACCGCTTCGCCCTCGCCGACTACCTGCCCGCCGACTGGGTGCAGACCTCCACCGAGACCATCGTCGCCCAGTGGCACGGCTACCCGCTCGCCGACGGCAGCGACACCAAGCCGCCGATCGCGCTCACCGTCAAGGACGGCAGCTGGCGCCTCAAGGTGCACTGGCTGACCGACCCGACCACCGTCGCCGAGGCGGTGATCCCGCTCGGCACCGTGCAGTTCGGGCACTGGAACCAGTGGGCGTTCGACATCACCTGGTCCACCGCCACCACGCCCGGCTCGATCACGGTGTACCGCGACGGCGTCCAGGTCGGCGCGCACAGCGGGCTCAACAACTACCACCAGAACCAGGCCCCGTACTTCAAGACCGGGATCTACCGCGCCAACTGGAACCCCGCCAAGGGCATCCCGTACCCGACCGGCGGGCCCGACGTGGTGCTCTACAGCGACAGCGTGGTCGTCACCCAGTACTGAGCCGGCCGCCCCACCCCCCAACCACCACAAGAGGTAGCAGCACCATGAGCGAAGCGGCCCGTCACCCCGGCCTGCCCCGAAGAGGCTTCCTGGGCCTGAGCGCCGGAGCGGCCCTGCTGGCGGCGGGCTGCCGCTCGGCCACCGACCCGGACGCGGGCGCCGCCCCCGGCGGCACCGCCGCGGCGTCCGCGCCCGACCTGCAGATCGTGTACGGCAGCGCGCCCGACCCGACCCAACTGCTCCACCGCGGCCCGGACACCCCGGCGTTCGTCAACCTCGTGCTGGACCGGCTGGTCGACCTCGACCCGGCCACCCTCCAGCCGGTGCCGTGGCTGGCCACCTCCTGGGAGTGGAGCGCGGACCGGCTGAAGCTGGTGCTCAAGCTGCGCGAGGACGTCACCTTCCACGACGGGCGCGCGCTGGAGGCCGACGACGTCGTCTTCTCGCTGGTCGGCGCCACCAAGAGCTCGCAGGTCAAGCCGCTGCTGGAGCGCCTCGCCGATGTGAAGGCCAGCGCGCGGAACGAGGTCACCCTCACCCTGGCCAAGCCCACCAGCAACCTGTTCGACGCGCTCGCCTTCAACCCGGTGGTGGACGCGCGGACGTACGTCGAGGGCCGGGCGAGCGACACCGTCAACGGCACCGGCCCGTTCTCCTGGCAGTCCTTCAAGGGCGGCAACCAGCTCGACCTCGCCCGCAACGAGCGGTACTGGCAGAGCGGGCGCCCGCGCTTCGAGCGGATCACCGTCCGCTCGGTGACCAGCAGCCAGGCCGCGCTGTCCGCCCTGCAGTCCGGGCAGGGCCACCTGATCGGTGCCGTCCCCGGGCGGGACCTCAAGGTGCTGGCGGGCAACCCCGGTTTCACCGTGCAGTCCGCCAAGGCCTCCTACCAGCAGGCGTTCCTCGGCGTGAACGTCGCCTCCAAGCCCTTCGACGACCTTCGGGTCCGCCAGGCGCTGCAGTACGCGGTGGACCGCGAGCGGATCGTCGCCCAGGTCTACGGCGGCCACGCCGAGGCCAGCAGCCTGCCCTGGCCCTCCACCACCCCCGGCGTCACCCCGGACCAGGTCACCCGCTACCGGCACGACCCGGAGAAGGCGCGCGGGCTGCTGCGCGAGGCCGGTGCCGAGGGCGCCCGGGTGCCGCTCACCGCCGCCAACTCGCCGGTCTTCAGCTCGCTGGTCGAGCTGGTGAAGTACGACCTGGAGCAGGCCGGCTTCGGCGTCGACGTGCAGCTGCTGGACAACGCCGCCCTCCAGCCGAAGATCCAGCAGGGCACCCTGGAGGGCCTGTTCGTGGCCAACCACGGCATGGTCAGCGTCTCCCCGCTCAGCGGGATCACCGTCTCCGGGCCGCTGCAGGTCGGCAAGAACACCTCGCACGTCACCGACCCGGCCTACGCCGACCTCCAGGCGCGCGCCTTCGCGGCCGCCGACGAGCAGGCCCGCGCCGACGTCAACCACGAGCTGTCCGAGTACCTGCTCGCGCAGTCCTTCCACATCACGCTCGCGCACGCCTGGGAGACCTACGCCTTCGCCTCCTCGGTGCGGGACGTGTCCACCAGCGCGCTGGGCTACCTGAAGCTGACCGACACCCGCCGGGACGCCTGAGCCGCCGGCCCGCGTGGTCGGCCGTCCGCCGCCCGCCGCCCGCTGCCCCGCTGCCCGTCGACCGCCGACCGCCGTCCCCGGACGACCCCCACCGCCCGGGGACGGTGAACCAGCCCGCCCCCGTAACGCCGCCGTCCCGCCGCCCACCCCCGGAGAACCCCGTGCCGTACTGGACCAGAAAGGCCGCCGGAGCCCTGGCCACCCTCTGGCTCGCCTCGATGGCCGTCTTCCTGCTGCTCCGCCTGGCCCCCGGCGACCCGGTCTCCGCCGCCCTCGGCGCCGAGGCCGACCAGGAGCAGCGCGACCACCTCGGCCGCCAGCTCGGCGTGGACCGGCCGCTGCCCGCCCAGTACTTCAGCTGGCTGGGCGGCCTGCTCGGCGGCGACCCCGGGCTCTCCTTCCACTACCGCGAACCGGTCACCCGGATGATCGGCCAGAGCCTCGGCTCGACCGTCCAACTCGCCCTCGCCGCCGGCCTGCTGATGCTCGTCCTCGGCCTGCTGCTGGGCGCCGCGCTGGCCGCCGAGCGGCGCGGCCGGCTGGCCCGGGCGCTCGACCCGCTCACCACCGCCGTCCTCGCCCTGCCGGTCTACGTCACGGCGGTGCTGTTCGTCTTCGTCTTCGCCGTGCTGCTGCGCGTGCTGCCGGCCGGCGGCGAGAAGGACCTGTTCACCGCGCCGGACCTGGCCGTGCAGTACCTGGCGCTGCCCGCCGTCGCGCTCGCCCTGCCCGGCTCGGTGGTGCTCGCCCGGCTGCTCGCCACCGAGCTCCGGCGCACCCGGCAGGAGGAGTTCGTGCTCACCGCGATCGCCAAGGGCGCCCCGCCCCGGCGGATCCTGCTGCGGCACGTGCTGCCCAACAGCCTCGCGCCGTTCTGCGTCGAGTTCGGGCTCAACCTGGGCGAGCTGCTCGGCGGCGCCGTCGTCGCCGAGCAGCTGTTCGCCCGGCACGGCCTCGGGCAGCTGCTGCTCGACGCGATCAACCAGCGGGACTACCCCGTCGCGCAGACCCTGATCATGCTCGCGGTCGCGGTGGCCGTCACCGTGCAGCTCGGCTCCGAGCTGCTGGTCGGCCGGCTGGACCCGCGGATCGCCCACGCCGGCGCCGGGGAGGCCCGATGAGCACCACGGCCACGTCCGCCGCCGGGGGACGCCGTTGGCGGCCCGCCCTGCCCGCCGCGCTGCGCGGTCGGCGCGCCCGGACCGGGGCGGTGCTGGTCGCCCTGGTGGTGCTGCTCGGGCTGCTCGGCCCGCTGCTGCTCCCCGCCGACCCCTACCAGCAGGGCCGGGAGGCGCTGGCCGGACCGTCCTGGTCGCACCCGCTCGGCACCGACGAGGTCGGCCGCGATCTGCTGGCCCGCGCGCTGTACGGGGTCCGGATCGAGCTGCTGGTCTGCCTGCTGGCCGTCCCCGCCGCCGCCGTGCTCGGCACCCTGCTCGGGCTGCTCGGCGGGGTGAACCGGCTGCTCGGCGAGGCCGTCCAGCGCCTGTTCGACCTGCTGCTCGGCTTCCACGGGCTGCTGCTCGGCCTGGCCATCGCGCTGATCGTCCGTCCCGGCCTCGGCAGCGTCGTGGTCACCGTCGTGCTCAGCGCGCTGCCCGCCTTCGGCCGGCAGGCCCGCGCCGCCCTGCTCGCCCAGCTCGCCCGCGACCACGTGGTGGCCGCCCGGGTGCTCGGCGTGCCGCGCGCCCGCACCCTGCGCCGGTACGTGCTGCCCAACGTCACCGACGCCGCCACCGCGCTGCTGGCCGTGGCGATGGCGCACGCCGCCAAGATCGAGGGCGGCCTGAGCGTGCTCGGCTTCGGCATCCAGCCGCCCACCCCCTCGCTCGGCACGATGATCAACACCGGCAGCAAGTACCTCTTCCTGCACCCGGGTTACGCCCTCGCTCCGGTGCTGCTGCTGGGCCTGCTGGTCTTCGGGCTGACCCTGCTCGCCGACTCGTTCAACCGGGAGAAGCTGCGGTGACCGCGCCGACGACGAACACCCCGACCGCCGCCGCACCGGCCGGGACCACCGCACCGCCGCTGCTGGAGGTGGCCGGGCTGCGCGTCAGCGCCGGACCCCACCAGGTGGTCCACGGCGTGGACTTCACGGTCCGCCCGGGCGAGATCCTCGGCCTGGTCGGCGAGTCCGGATCCGGCAAGACGCTCACCGCGCTGGCCGCCAACCGGATGCTCCCGCCCGGCTGCCGGACCACCGCCGGCACCGTCCGCCTGGACGGCACCGATCTGCTCGCCCTCCCCGAGCCCGCCGTCCGCGCCGTGCGGGGCCGGCGGATCGGCATGGTCTTCCAGGACCCGCTCGCCTACCTCAACCCCCGGATGCCGATCGGCCGCCAACTCGCCGAGGCCGCCCTGGTGCACGGCGCGAGCCGCACCGACGCCCGCGCCCGCGCGCTCGAACTCCTCGACCTCGTCGGCATCCCCGAGCCGGCCCGCCGCCACCGCGACCGCCCGCACGAGTTCTCCGGCGGCATGCGCCAGCGGGTGCTGATCGCCATGGCGATGGCCAACCGGCCCGACCTGCTGATCGCCGACGAACCCACCACCGCCCTCGACCCCACCACCCAGGCCGGCATCCTCGACCTGCTCGTCCGGCTCCGCGACGAGACCGGCACCGCCGTCCTGCTGATCACCCACGACCTCGGCGTGGTCGCCCGCACCTGCGACACCGTCCAGGTCATGTACGCCGGACGGATCGCCGAACGCGCCCCGGTGAAGCGGCTGCTGGCGGCGCCGCGGCACCGCTACACGGCCGGGCTGCTGGCCGCCGTGCCCCGGTTGGACGGCCCGCGCGGGCTGCCGCTCGCCGTGATCGGCGGCCGCCCGCCCGCCGCCGGGGAGCCGCTGCCGGGCTGCGCGTTCGCCCCGCGCTGCGCCGCCGCGGTGGAGCGGTGCGCGCAGGAGGCGCCGGGGTGGGTGACGGAGCCGGCGGTGGACGGGGAGCGCGGGTACGCCTGTCATGTGCCGGTGGCGCCGGGGGAGGAGGCCCCGGCCGAGGACCTTTCCGCGGTGCCGGAGGAGCCCGCGGTGCCGGAGACCGCCACCGAGCCGGTGCTGGTCGCCGAGAACCTCACCGTCCGCTACGGACGCCGCCGGGGCGCGCCCGCGCTCGACGGCGTCGGCCTGACCGCCGCGCCCGGCCGGGCCGTCGGGGTGATCGGCGAATCCGGTTCCGGCAAGTCGACGCTGGCCCGCGCCCTGCTCGGGCTGCTGCGCCCGCAGTCCGGCAGCGTCCGGGTCGGCGGCCGGTCCTGGGACGGGGCCAGCGGGGCCGAGGAGCGCGCGCTGCGCCGCCGGGTCCAGTTCGTCTTCCAGGACCCGTACGCCTCGCTCAGCCCGCGGATGACCGTGCGCGAGGCGCTCGCCGAGCCCCTGCTCGCCCACGGGCTGCCGCTCGGGCGCATCGACGAGCTGATCGAACTCGTCGGGCTCCCGGCCGCGTTGCTGGAAGCGCTGCCGCACCGGCTGTCCGGCGGACAGCGCCAGCGGGTGGCGATCGCCCGGGCGCTCGCCGTCGGCCCGGAGGTCCTGGTGGCGGACGAGCCGACCTCCGCGCTGGACGTCTCCGTGCAGGCGCAGATCCTCAACCTGCTGATCGACCTGCGCCGCCGCACCGGCATCGGCCTGGTGTTCATCTCCCACGACCTCGCGCTGGTCCGCCACCTCTGTGACGAGGTGCTGGTGATGCGGCACGGCCGGGTGGTCGAACAGGCCCCCGCCGAGCGGCTGTTCACCGCACCCGAGCACCCCTACACCCGGCAGCTGCTCGCCGCCGCCGGGCAGCACTGAACCCTGCCACCGTCCCCGCCCGAGGAGTACCATGACGCCGCCCGCCCGACCGTCCCGCCGCCAACTCCTGCGCGGTGCGGGCTCCGTGACCGCCCTGACCGCCCTGACCGCGGTCGGTGCGGCGCCCGCCTCGGCCGCGCCCGGCCGCCCGTCCGGCACCCCCGAGGTGACCGGACTCGGCCCGGGGAACGCCGACTTCCCGCTGATGAGCGCCACCCTGATCGGTGAGACGCTGTGGATCGGCTCGCGCAACCTGGCCCCGGCCAAGGTGGTCGGCTACCACGTGCCCACCGGCCGGGTCACCCGCACCGCCACCCTGCCGACCGGCAACTTCGTGCAGGGCTCGGCCGCCCACGGCGGCGTGCTGTACCTCGGGGTGACGGACGCGCCGAAGGCCGTCAACCTGTACCGCCTCGACCCGGCGGACGGCAGCGTGCGCGGCCTGGCCGCCGTGCCCGGCGCCGACGTCCGGGACGTCGCGGTCGCCCCCGACGGCGTGGTGTTCGCCACCGGCCGGCAGAAGGGCCGGGCGGCCGGTCCCGGCCTGTACGCCTACGACCCGGCGACCGGTGCGCTCACCGAGGTCGCCTCGCCCGCGCCGGACGCCACCCAGGGGCGGGCCGTCGAGGCCACCGCCACCCACGTCTACCTGGGCGTCGGCAGCAATCTGGCGGGCGGCGGCGGGGCCACCCTCGCCTCGCTGTTCGCGGTCGAGCGGGCCACCGGCCGGGTCACCGACATCACCCCGCCCGCGCTCGCGGCCGACACCATCATCCGCCAGATCACCGCCCTCGGCGACGACCTGCTCGCCGTCTCCACCGAGGGCAAGCCCGCCCACGTCGCTCTGCTGGACCCGGCCACCCACACCGTGCTGCGCTCCTTCCCGGTGCCCGGCACCAAGAGCGTCACCAACTTCCAACGCCGGGGCGACACCGTCTGGTTCACCTCCACCGAGCACGGCACCGTCTGGCGCTACCGGCTCGGCGCGGACGGCCCGGAGGCCTTCGCGGTTCCCGTCCCCGACGGCAACTCCTGGGGCCTGGGCCGGATCGGCGACACCCTGGTCGGCGTCACCGAGGGCGGCACCGCCTGGACCCTCGCCACCGCGACCGCCGCCGTCACCACCACCGACCTGGTGGCCGCCGGCGCGCCCGCCGAGGCGCAGCTCGGCATGTCGGTGGCGGCCCGGTACGGCCGGGTGTACGTCGGCGGCAACGGCTCGGTCGCGCTGCACGACCTCAACGCCGGCACGGTGCGCAAGCTCCCCGTCCCCGGCGAGGCCAAGGACACCGTGGTCCTCGACGACGGCACCCTCTACCTGGGCGTCTACTCCTCGCAGGGGATCTGGCGGTACCGGCCGTGGGCCGACGAGGCGCCGGTCCAGGAGGCGAAGCTGCCGCAGGAGCAGAACCGGCCGCAGACCGTGCGCTGGGACGACGAGCACCGCCTGCTGCTGCTCGGCGTGCAGGCCGACACCACCGGCGGCGGCTCGTTCGTCACCTACCGCCCCGGAAGCGGGCAGCCCACCGTGCACGTCGACCCGCTCGGGCCCGAGCAGTTGGTGCGCGCGGTCGCGGCCGGGCACGGGCAGGCCTTCCTCGGCGGCGACAACGCCAAGGCCACCGGCCCGCGCGGCGACCTGGCGGCCTGGGACCCGGTGGCCGGGCGCGAACTGTGGCGCGCCGCCACCGACTTCGGCTCGGGCATCAGCAGCCTGGTGGTCCACGGGCACCGGCTGTTCGGCATCACGGTGAACGGGCAGGCCTTCGCCGCCGACCTGCGCACCGCCCGGCCGGGGCGCCCGCCGGTGATCGACGCCAGGGCCGACCTGCGCGCGATCACTTCCGCCAACCCGCGCCTGCTGGTGGCCCGCGGCCGGGTGTACGGGATCAGCGAGAAGACGCTGTTCCGGCTGGACCCCGTGACGCTGGCCGCCACCGTCCTCGTCCAGGTCGACGCGGAGTGGTACAGCGGCGCCCGGGTCGCGGTCGACGACGCCGGAGTGCTGTACACCCTGCGCGGCCGCGAGCTGATCGCCGTCCGGGACCGCTGACGCGGCCGGGTGCGTGCCCGGACGCACTAGGCTGGCGCCATGGGGGAGTCGAGGGGTCGGTCGGGTGCGAAGCGGTCTCGCTGGGTACGCCGTGGGATCGGTGTCTTCGTGGCGACGTTCATCTGCGTGATGCTCGTCCTGATGTGGGCCGCAGACGATCCGGGACCCCGGATCGACCCCAACTCGTCCGGCTCGCCCCCGGGCGGGGGGACCCAGACCTCGGCACCGGCCGGGCTCGACTTCGGTTCGGCGGCGACGATCAGCGCGGTCGCCGGCCTGGTGACCTCGGTCGGCGTCAGCGCGTCCAAGATCATCGGTGCTGTCGCCGAGCTGACCCGAAGCCGGGCCGACCTTGCCCGCGCCCGCCGGGAGGAGGAGGCTGCCGCCCCCGCCCCGGCCCCCGCCCCCGCCCCCGGTGCCGGGCCGGAGCCCGCGCCGGGGGAGGATGCCTGACGGACGAGGGTGCCGGTCGGCACCCTTCGGAACGGCGGCCGAGGGGCTGCGGGCCTGGTGGGCGGAGCACGTCGGCGCGCCGCTGCGGCCGGTCGGCCTCGCGGACGTCGACGACGCGGTGGCGGCGGCGGTGCGCGGCGGCGTGTCCGGCGGTCCCGACCGGGTGGTGCGGCTCGCCGAGGTCGCCGGGCTCGTCGACCCCGCCGCCGGGGAGGTGGTCGTGGTCCTCCAGGAGGCGGAGCACGTGTTCGCCGCCGCGATGACGGCGGGGGAGTTCCGCGCCTCGGCGGGCGCCGTCCTCACCGCCGAGGGCGGGGTGCACGCGATCCTGGCTCCGGGGGCGGCGCCGGTCCTCGCCGAGCACGACCGCGACCACGCACCCGACGGCCGCTCGGCCGGCTGGGTCGCGCTCTGGGAGGCCTGACCGGGCGTCCGAACCGCCGCGCCCGCCGCCCGCCGCCCGCCGTCAGCCGGCCGGTGCGAGCGCGTCGAAGGCGGTAGCGCCCGGCTCGGTGAGCAGCGTCAGGACCGCCGCGCGCACATGGCGGGCCATGTCGACCGAGCGGTCGAAGAGCCACTGCGCCTGGAGCCCGTCCATCAGCGCCGTGAGCCGCACGGCGGCCTCCTCCGGGTCCACGTCCTCGCGCAGGTGCCCGTCCCCGCCGACCCGGCGCAGGGCGTCGGCCGTGCCGCCGCGGATGCGCGCGTAGCGGTCGGCGAAGTAGGCGTGGGCGGGGTGCTCCGGGTCGGAGGCCTCGCCGGAGAGCCGGACGAACAGTTCGATGAGCCCGGGGGCCAGCTCGTTGTGCCCGGCGAGGTCCACCATCCCGCGCAGCACGCCGAGGCCGCCGCCGAGCCGGGTGTAGGGGCGGAAGCGCTCGCGGTCCAGGCGGTCGCGGTCCTCCAGGACGGCCTGGAGCAGCGCGTCCTTGTCGGGGAAGTAGCGCAGCAGACCGGCCCGGGAGATGTCGCACGCGGCGGCGAGGTCGAGGATCGTCACCGCCCGGAACCCGCGCTGGGCGAAGTGCTCGGCGGCGGTCTGGATGATCGCGGCCCGGCGGGCGCGGCCCTTGGCGTAGCCGCCGGACGCCACCGCCCCGGCTCCTGAGGTGGTCATGGGGGAACGGTAGCAGGGTTGCTTGACAGAAAGCTACACGTGTGTAGCAATTGGGCCCACGCCACGCCGCCGTGGCTGGTCCCCTAGGAGCTCCCCCATGCTCGACACCCCCTCGCCGCCCGCGGAGGCCCCCGCTCCGCAGGCGCCCCCCGGCTTCGTGCGAAGACTGGCCCTCGGTCAGTTCGGCATGTACCTCGCGGTGCTCGCCCCCGTGATGGGCGGTCTGTCGGTCAAGATCCAGCACCTGGTCGGCCTGGACGCCGCCCCCGCCCAGCTCGGGCTGGTGACCGGCACCGGCGCCCTGTTCGCGCTGGTCGGCCAGCCCCTCGCCGGCCGCCTCTCCGACCGCTGCACCTCCCGCTTCGGCATGCGCCGGCCGTTCCTGGCCGGCGGTGTCGTCGCCATGGCGGCGGCCCTGGTGGTCTGCGCCCTCGCCCCCAACATCCCGGTCCTGCTGGTCGCCTGGTGCGCCGCCCAGGGCGCCGCCAACGTCGCCTTCGCCGCCTCCGGCGCGACCGTGGCCGACCACGTGCCCGAGGCCAGGCGCGGCCGCGTGTCCGGCATCGTCGGCGCCGTCACCCCGGTCGGCATCATGGTCGGCTCGGTCCTGCTCTCCGCGCTGCCCAGCGACCTCCTGCGGTTCGCCGTGCCGGCCGCCGTCGCCCTCGTCCTCGGCCTCTGGTTCGCCGCCCGCCTGCCCGACCGGGTGCGCACCGAAGCGCCGGACGAGCCGCTGAACCCGCGCAGCCTCCTGCTCTCCTTCGTCTTCGACCCGCGCAAGCACCCGGACTTCGGCTGGGCCTGGCTGAGCAAGTTCCTCATCATGCTCGGTTACGGTTCCCTCAGCGGCTATCTGACCCTCTTCCTGGCAGCCGAGTTCGGCATGGACGACACCGACGAGCAGCTGCGCTTCAACGCCCTCGCCAACGGCCTGAGCGTCGCCACCCTGGTCGTCGCCAGCGTCGTCGGCGGCGTGCTGTCCGACCGCCTCGGCCGCCGCAAGCCGTTCGTGATGGGCGGCGGCCTGGTGATGGCGGCCGTCCTCGCCGTGGTGAGCGCCACCCCGTACCTCGGCGACGCCGGTCTGGGGACCCTGCTGGTCCTCGAAGCGCTCCTCGGCATCGGCGCCGGCCTGTTCCTCGCCGTCGACAGCGCGCTCACCATCAGCCTGCTGCCCAGCCAGGACGACACGGCCAAGGACCTGGGCGTGCTCAACATCGCCAACGCCCTGCCGGGTTCGCTCGCGCCGTTCCTGGCCGGCGTGGTCGTCATACCCGTCGGCGACGCCCTGCTCGGCGGCGCCGGCTACTCGCTCTGGTTCGGCCTCGCCGCCGTGTTCTGCCTGGTCGGCGCGCTGCTGGTGACCAGGATCAGAAGCGCCGCCTGACCGCACCCGCCCCGGACCCCCCCCGCATCCCCCGCACCATCGAGGAAGGCCCCCGTCATGAGCACCGAAGCCCGCTTCCCCTACCAGGACCCGACGCTGAGCGTCGACCAGCGCGTCGAGGACCTGCTGAGCCGTCTGCCCGTCGAGGACAAGGCGGGCCTGATGTTCCAGCCCCTGGGCACCCTCGGCGCCCCGGAGGAGCCCGGCCTGTTCGGCACGCCGTCCATGGCGACCCTGCTGGAGCGGCGCATCAACCACTACAACATCCTCTGGGCGACCGACGCGCGCTCCCTCGCCGTCTGGCACAACGCCCTCCAGCGAGCCGCCCTGGAGCGGCCGCTGGGCATCCCGGTGACCATCTCCAGCGACCCGCGCCACTCCTTCACCGACAACCCCGCCACCGCGCTGCTGGCCGGCCCCTTCTCGCAGTGGCCCGAGCCGCTCGGCTTCGCCGCCGTCGGCTCGCCCGAGCTGGTCCGCCGCTGGGCCGACACGGTGCGCCGCGAGTACCTGGCCGTCGGCATCCGGGTCGCGCTGCACCCCCAGATCGACCTCGCCACCGAGCCGCGCTGGGCGCGCATCAGCACCACCTTCGGCGAGGACGCCGACCTCACCTCGAAGCTCGCCGTCGCCTATGTGCGCGGGCTCCAGGGCGAGGAGCTCGGCCCGGAGTCCGTGTCCGTGATGGCCAAGCACTTCCCCGGCGGCGGCGCGCAGCTGAACGGCGAGGACCCGCACTTCGAGTACGGCCGCGAGCAGGTCTACCCGGGCGACAACTTCGACTACCACCTGGAGCCGTTCAAGGCCGTCATCGAGGCCGGCGTCGCCCAGATGATGCCCTACTACGGCATGCCGGTCGGCACCGAGCACGAGGAGGTCGGCTTCGGCTTCAACCAGGGGATCATCACCGGCCTGCTGCGCGAGCGGCTCGGCTACGACGGCATCGTCTGCACCGACTGGGCCATCCTCGCCCACAAGTACTGGGGCGTGGAGGAACTGACCTACGAGGAGCGCATGCTCAAGTCGCTGGACGCCGGGGTGGACCAGTTCGGCGGCGAGTTCCGCCCGGAGGTGCTGGTGGGCCTGGTCAAGGCCGGCAAGGTGGCCGAGCAGCGCCTCGACACCTCGGTGCGCCGCCTGCTGCGCGAGAAGTTCCGGCTCGGCCTGTTCGACCGGCCGTACCTGGACGAGGACGCCGCCGACCTGCTGGTGGGCACCGCCGAGGCGCGCGCCGAGGGCCTCGCCGCGCAGGCGGCCGCGCACACCCTGCTGGTCAACGCCGACAGCGGCCCGGCCCGCCTGCCGCTCGCGGCCGGCGGCCTGCGGGTGTACGCGGAGGGGCTGTCCGCCGACGCGCTCGGCGGCCGGGCGGAGCTCGTCGCCACGCCGCAGGAGGCGGACGTGGCGGTGCTGCGCCTGGCGGCGCCGTTCGAGCCGCGCGGCGAGGAGGGCACCCTGGAGTCCTTCTTCCACGCGGGCTCGCTCGACTTCCCCGAGGAGGAGATCGAGCGCGTGCGGCGGATCTGTGCCACCGTGCCGACCGTGGTCGACGTGTACCTGGACCGCCCGGCGATCCTGACCGGCCTGGCCGGGCACGCCGCCTCGCTGACGGTCAACTTCGGCGCGGCGCAGGAGGCCTTCGCGAAGGTGCTGTTCGGCGAGGAGCGGCCGCAGGGCTCGCTGCCGTTCGACCTGCCGTCCTCGATGGCGGCCGTCGAGGCGAGCCGGTCGGACGTGCCGTTCGACACCGCCGACCCGCTGTTCCGCTTCGGGTACGGCCTGCGCTACGAGGGCTGACCGCACTCCCGGCACGGCCCGCCGCCTTCCGGTGGCGGGCCGCTACGCCGGGCCGAGGGCCCAGGCGACCAGGGACAGCGTGGCCATCGAGACCAGCGTCGAGGCGAGCACCGCGTCCCGGGCGAAGGCGGCCCCGTGGCCGTACTCGCGCGCGTAGGTGAACGCGTTCTGCGCGGTCGGCAGCGCCGAGAACAGCACCACGGTGAGCAGTTGGTGCGGCGGCAGGTCGAGCACCAGCGCGCCGACCGCCCAGGCCGTCAGCGGCTGGACGAGGGTCTTCAGCGCGACCGCCGCGCCGACCTCCAGATAGCGGGAGGCGCCGGTGACGGCGGGTGGATGGCAGAGCGAGAGGCCGAGCGCCACCAGGGCGGTCGGCACGGCCGCGCCGCCGAGCAGTTCGCAGGAACGATTCAGCTCGGCGGGCGGCCGCCACCCGGTCGCCGACAGCGCGGCGCCCAGCCCCACCGCCAACAGGATCGGATTGCGCAGCGGCAGCGTGAGCGCGGCCCGCAGACCGGCCCGCCCGGAGTCCAGCACGGTCAGCACCGCCGGGGTGACCACCAGGATCTGGAACAGCACCACCGGGCCGACGAAGGACGCGTCACCGAGCACCTGGGTGGCCACCGGTATGCCCAGGTTGGCCGAGTTGACGTACCCGGCCGCCATCGCGCCGAGCGCCCGCTCCGGCACCGCGCGCCCGAACAGCCGGTGGGAGACGAGCAGCCCGAGCCCGCCCGCCACCACCGTGCCCGCGACGAACGCCGCCATCGACGGGTTGGCGAACCGGTCCAGCGGGGTGCGGGCGATCATCAGGAACAGCGCGGCGGGCATCGCCGCGTGGAAGACGAACCGGTTCAGCGCCTGCTCGGCCTGCTCGCCGAGCAGGCCGCCGCGGCCGAGCAGATAGCCGACGCCGGTCAGCGCCCAGATCGGGGCGAAACCGGACAGCAGCGGGTGCGGGCTGGGCATGACTCCCTCGGTGCGGTCGCGGGCGGGGCCGGACGGGCCGGCCGTCGGCAGTCAATCAGGCGCCCGGACGGCCCCGGCGGGCAGGCCCCCGCGCGGCCCGGCGGGGCCGGCGCCTACCATGGCGGGGTGGACCATCTGAGCCTGGCCGAGGTCGAGCGGATCGCCCGGAGCGCGCACGCGGGGCAGACCGACAAGAACGGCCACCCCTACACCGAGCACCTGGCGGCGGTCGCCCACGGTGTGGCGGCGCGCGGCGGCAGCGACGAGCAGATCGCGGCCGGCTGGCTGCACGACGCGATCGAGGACGACGCGCTGACCCGCGAATGGCTGGCCGACGCCGCCCTCGGCGCCGCCACCAAGGCCATCGTGGACGCCCTCACCAAGCGGCCCGGCGAACCGCTGGAGGGGTACACGGCGCGCATCCTGGCCACCCCGGGAGCGCTCCTCGTCAAGCAGGCCGACCTCGCGCACAACGCCGACCCGGCCCGGCTGGCGAGTCTGGACCCGGCCACCGCCGAACGCCTCGCCGCCAAGTACCGCCGGACCCGGGAACTGCTCGGCCTGGACCCCGAATCGGCCTGACGCCCCGTCAGATCGCGGTCGTGGCGGGCACGAAGCGCGCGAAGGGGTCGCCGGACCGGGCGCAGTGCCCGGCGAGCAGGGCGCGGAACCGGTCGAGCAGGGCCGCATGCCGGGCGTCCACCGCCAGGTTGACCATCTCGCCCGGATCCCCGGCGAGGTCGAAGAGCTGCTCGCGGTGGTCCCCCCAGGCGTAGCAGACGTACTTGTGCCGCTCGTCGCGGATCATCCGGCCGAGGGCGTTGTTGAAGCCGGGCAGCTCCCAGCGGGTCTCCACCACCACGCTCTCCCGGGGCTGCGGCGCGCGCACGCTGCGCCCGGGAAGGCCGGGCGGCACGGGGATCCCGGCGAGGTCGCAGAGGGTGGGCAGGAGGTCCGGCCCGGTCGACACCAGGCGGTCGCTGACCGCGCCCGGTGTGCTGCCGGGCCCGCCGACCAGGAACGGCACCCGCACCGACTCCTCGAACAGCGCCCACTTCTGGTTCCACCCGTGCGCGCCGGCGCCGTCGCCGTGGTCGGAGGTGAACACCACGACGGCCTCCCGGCCGGTCGCGCGCTCGTGCTCGCGCAGCGCGGCCAGCACGGTGCCGAGGTGCGCGTCCACCCGCTCGACCAGCGCGTAGTACGCCTGCCGGTAGCGCCGCCAGTCGTCCTCGCGCCACGCGGCGGTGGGGTGGGTGTGCGCCCAGGCCCGCTGGGCGAGCCGGGGGAGGTGGGCCTCGTACGGCGCGGGCGGGAAGTTGGCGGGCAGCGGCGGGCACTGCGCGACGGGCGGCGGGGCGGGCAGCGGGCCGGTCTTCGGGTCCTGGCCGCGCGCCCATTCGCAGATGCCGTGCGGCTCCAGGAAGGAGAGCACCAGCAGGAACGGGCGCGGGCGCGGCTCGCGGAGGAACCCGGCCGCGGCGCCGGCGAGTCCGGCGTCGTCCCCGGCGGGGTGGAGGCGGCGGAAGCCGCGGCCCTCGGGCAGGTCGAGTTCGGGCAGGTGCCACTTGCCGCCGTAGGCGCAGTCGTAGCCGGCCTCGGCGAACACCCGGCCCAGCAGCGGCTCCGGCGCGGTGCCGTCGGGGGCGGCGGCCTCGTTGCCGGTGACACCGAGCGCGCTGGGCAGTTGCCCGGTGAGCAGACTGGCCCGGGAGGGCGCGCAGAGCGGCTGGGCGCAGTACGCCTGCCGGTAGCGGGTGCCGGCGGCGGCCAGCGCGTCCATCGCCGGGGTGGCGAGGTGCGGGTTCCCGGCGGCGCCCATCGCGTCCGCCGTCTGCTGGTCCGTCAGGATCACCAGCACATCGGGTAGTTCACGTGGCACGTCTCAGGCCATCCGTTCGTAGGCGTGGCGCTCCAGGGCGTGGCGGAGCGGTTCGCCGAGGGTCCACCGCTCGAACTCGCCGACCACCAGGTCGCCGAGGCGGCGCCGCTCCAGCGCCTGGCTGCCGGCCAGGTGCGGGGTGACCACGGCGTTCGGCAGGGTGAACAGCGGCGAGCCGGGCAGCGGCGGTTCGGGGTCGGTGACGTCCAGCACGGCGAACAGGTCGGGCCGTTCGGTGAGGACGTCGATCAGCGCCGGTTCGTCGAGGACGGCGCCGCGCGCGGTGTTGACCAGGGTGGCGCCGGGCTTCATCGAGGCGAGCAGGCGCCGGCCGACCAGCCCCCGGGTCTCCGGGACGAGCGGGGTGTGGACGCTCACCACGTCGGCGGTGGCGAAGAGTTCGTCCAGGCCGACCGCCCGCACCCCGGGCGGCGGCGCGGCGTACGGGTCGTGGGCGACGACCCGCAGGTCGTAGCCGCGCAGCCGCTCGCAGACCAGTCGGCCGGTCTCGCCGAGCGACAGCACGCCGACGGTGGCGCCGTACGCGCCGGGGGCCCGGCCGACCCGGACCGGCGCGCGGGCGGCGCGGGCGGCGAGCACGTTCCGCCAGCCGTCCTTGAGCGCGTAGACGATCTGCGCGACGGTGAACTCGGCCACCGGCACGGCGTTGGCGTGGGCGGCGGTGACGATCGGGAGGCCGGCCGCCCAGAACTCCTCGGTGACGATCCGGCGCACCGACCCGGCCGCGTACAGCACCAGGGCGAGCCGGGGCATCCGGGCCAGCGAGGCCACGTCGAGCACGGGTCCGCCCCAGCCGGTGAACAGCACCTCGACGTCGTTCAGGGCGTCCGGCGCCGCGGCGAGCCGCCCGGGGGACCAGACCCCGCCGGGGGCGGTCGGATCCTCGACGAGTTCCGCCCGGGCGAGCACCCGGGCGCGGGCCTCGGGGCCGTAGACGTCGGGGAACCGGGCCGGGTCCATGGCGAAAGCGGCCGCGAACATCCGGTTCTCCTTTGGTCGAGTGGCCACGAGGAGTTTCTATCACATTGAGAAATAGTCGGGCCGGGGAAGCCCCCGGTGCGGTGGAGGCTCGGCGCGTGGTGGAGCCTCAGCGCGTGATGAAGGTGGCCCCGTCGGCGAGCCGCACGGCGGCCGCGGCGGCGCCCACCAGCTCCGTGGTGGTCGAGTGCACCATCATCAGCCGCGGCAGCACCGGCACCCGGCCCTGCAGCCGGGACTCGATCGCGGGCAGCATCTCGCCGCCGCTCTCCCAGAGCAACCTCCCGCCCAGCGCGACGAGTTCGGGCCCGAGCACACTGGTCAGATTGGCCACCAGCAGGGCCAGGTCGTCGGTGAACTCCTCCACCAGCCGCACCGCCGCCGGCACGCCCTCCCGGGCCAGCCGGAACAGCTCGGCGACCCGCTCGGCCGACGTCCCCGAGACGGTCAGCCCGGCCTCCGCGATCCGCCGGTCGACGGCGTGGTCCCCGATCCGCGCCTGGGTGTCGCCGGTGCGGCCCAGCGGGCGGTCCAGCGCCCGGCGGTCGCCCATCAGGTACCCCAGCGCCCCCGCCGACCCGAGCCGGCCCCGGTGCAGCCGGCCGCCCAGCACGATCCCGGCGCCGACCTCGATCCCGACCACCACCGCGGCGAGGTCCCCCACCCCGGCCGCCGCCTCGCTGTGCTGGACGGCCAGCGCGACCAGGTCCACATTGCTCTCGACGGCCACCGGGATGCCCAGGTGCTCCTGGAGCAGCGTGCGCAGCCGCAGGCCGGGCCAGTCCAGCGCGGGGGCGAACTCGACCAGGCCGGTCCGGTCGCGGACCACCCCCGGCACCCCGGCCACCAGCGCGCGCGGCGCACCCGCGTGCCGTGCGGCCCACGCCCGCAGCCCCTCGACCAGGGCCAGCAGCGGTCCGGTGAGGTCCTCGGCGGACGGCTCGCGGCCGCGCTCCGGCCCCAGGCCGGCCGCCCAGTGGTGCTCGGCCTCGTGCAGCACGGCGCCGTGCAGGTCGGCGACCACCCCGACGATCCGGCGCGGGCGCACCGCCACGGCCAGGACGGTCTGCGCCCCGGCGTTGTAGCGGATCAGCTGCGGCGGGCGGCCGCCGCTGGACGGCGCCCGCTCGGCCTCCACCACGACCAGGCCCGCCGTGCGCAGCACCTCGACCAGCCGGTGCACGGTCGCCGTCGACAGCCCGCTCTCGGCCGCCAGCCGCTGCCGGGACAGCGACCCGTGCCGGCGCAGCACCTCCAGCAGCACGGTCTGGTTGACCTGCGCCACGGTCTGGGTGGTGGCGGTCGCCGGGGTGCGGGGGGACTTGGGCACCGGATGCTCCTCGGGCGGGGCGGGCTGGGCGGGGCCCGAGCGGTGGCGGGACTTCGTCTCGGCCCGAATATATCCGAGCAGGATCCGGGCGTTCCCGCTCCGACCGGCCCGGGAACGCCCGAAGGCCCGGCCGCGCGGATTGCGCGCGGCCGGGCCGTCGGTCACCCCGGTGATCCCTGTCCGACCCCGGGGTGAGGGGGGACAGATGGTCCGGTGAAGTCGAGTACTGCTGCTGGTCGGCTTAGTACCAGTGGTGGGTCTGCCAGAACGCCCAGGCGTTGTTCGGGCTGCCGTAGCGGTCGTTCATGTAGTCCAGCGCCCAGCGGATCTGGGTGGTGGGGTTGGTCTTCCAGTCGGAGCCGTGCGAGGCCATCTTCGAACCCGGCAGCGCCTGCGCCAGACCGTACGCGCCCGAGGACGGGTTGGTCGCGGTCACGTTCCAGCTGGACTCGTGGGCGATGATCTGGCTGAACGAGTTGAGCTGGTTCGCCGGGACGATCTGCGCGGCGATGGTCTGCGGCGTGGCGGCGGAGGCGGTGGCGGGCACCAGGCCGGCACCGAGGGCGGTCACGGCGGCGGCACCGGCGAGAACGACGGCGGAGGTACGCATACGAAGCTTGAAAGCGGGCATGAAGAACAAGACCTCAATCAGGTTGGGCCGGCGTTCGCCCCGCCCGGACCGTGGCCGGACAGGGGCCGTAACGGTCGCGGGGCGTGCGCCGGACAGTCGTTGTGAAGAGCCGCACTCCGGTGGGACAGGTACCGAGTGCGGCTGGCGACGAGACCAATTGTTGCCAGACGGGTTTGCCCGCTGCCAAGACCCCGCGGCTACGACGCCCGGTCGTAGCGATCTCGCGCGCCGTCGATTCGAAGGACCCCCGCCCCACCCCCTGACCTGCGACGCCGCCACCCCCGCCCGGGTATCGCCCCGGCCACTACCGCGCGTCGTGCCGAGGGAATCCCTGTGAGCGCACTCACCGCCCGGCGGCCCCCGCCGTCACCGAGGGCGGCCCGCGCCGCCACGCCGAGTCGCGGTTGATCTGAGACCGGCACCACAGGACGGCGCGCCTCCCCCCGCGAACGGGACTCGTGGACGAGTTCGCCGGGGGCAGCGGACCGGCGGGCATCAGAACGGAACGATCACCCCGGCATCGCGCAGCTGGATCAACGCCCGCCCCATGCACTGCTCGGCGGACGCGCCGTCGGCCCTGAAGGGCTGCGACAGCGGTCCGCCGCTCGCGGCGAAGGTCCACGGTGGACGGCGGTCCCGGACTCGCTCCGCATCCACCCGGATCATGGCGTTCACCCCCTGCTCGCCGAGCCATTCCAGGATCAGCAGCGTGACATCCTCCACCCCGCTGTGCGGCTCCGGCTTCGTCCAGCGATATTTCGGCCCCCGGCCCCGCGGTCCTGTCACGCCGCCGAACCTATCGGCAGCACGGCCGGCAGGGGACGGCGGGACCGGTGGCAAGCGGACGGCGGACCCGGAGTGGGAAGTCGGACCGGCCGACTTCCCACTCCTCGGCGGCCGTCAGGGCAGGTCGAGGGCGTCGCCCAGGCGGCGGTGGCGGGTGGCGCGGGCGGTGAGGCGGATCGGTTCTGCGACGGCGGTGAGATCGGCGAGGGCGGTGGCGACGGCGTGGCCGAGGCGGGCGCAGAAGGCGGCGGGCTCGTCGGCGGCGTCGGGGCGTTCGGGGACCACGGTGTCGACCAGGCCGACGGCCGCGAGGTCGTGGGCGCCGATGCCCTGGGCGCGGGCCAGCTCCGGGGCGTGGGTGCCGTCGCGGTGGACGATGGCCGAGGCGCCCTCCGGGGGGAGCGGGGCGAGCCAGGCGTTGGCGGCGGCGAGGACGCGGTCGGCGGGCAGGAGGGCCAGCGCGCCGCCGCCGGAGCCCTGGCCGAGGAGGACGGCGAGGACGGGGGTGCGCAGGGCGAGCAGGGTGGTGAGGCAGTGGGCGATCTCGACGGCCACGCCGTCCAGCTCGGCCTGGACGGAGAGTTCGGCGCCCGCGGTGTCGACCACCGTGACGAGGGGGAGGCCGAGCTGCTCGGCGAGGCGGGCGGTGCGGCGGACGGCGCGCAGGTCGGCGGCGGTGAACGGGCGCTCCCGGGTACCGGCCTGCCGCTGCTGGCCGACGACCACGGCCGGCTGCCCGTTCAGCACCGCGAGCGCCCGGACGAGGGCGCCGTCGCGGCCGCCGGGGGCGTCCAGGAGCACCAGCTCCTCGGCGGTGCGGCGCAGCAGCTCGCGGGTGCCGGGACGGTCGGGGCGACGGGTGCGCAGGACGGCCTGCCAGGCGTCGGGGCGCTCGGCGGGCTCCGCGACGGCAGGGGCAGGGGCAGGGGCTTGGGAGCGGGCAGGGGAGGGGGCGGGCAGCGGCCGGCGGGTCAGCACGGACAGCGAGCGGCGCAGCACCTCGCGCAGTTCCTCGGGGGCCACCACCGCGTCCACCAGCCCGCGTTCGGCGAGCGTCTCGGCGCACTGGACCTCGGGCGGAAGGCAGACGCCCCGCAGCTCCTCGTACACCCGCGGGCCGAGGAAGCCCAGCCGCGCCCCCGGTTCGGCGAACACCAGCTGCCCGAGCGTCCCCCAGGAGGCGAACACCCCGCCCATGGTCGGGTTGCGCAGATAGGTGAGGTACGGCAGGCCGGCGGCGCGGTGGGCCTGGACGGCGGCGGTGATCCGCAGCATGCAGAGGAAGGCCGCCGAGCCCTCCTGCATCCGCGTCCCGCCGGAGACCGGCAGGGCGACCAGCGGGAGGCGCTCGGCGGTGGCCCGCTCCACGGCGCGGGTGATCCGTTCGGCGGTGGCCACGCCGATGGACCCGCCGAGGAAGCCGAACTCGGAGGCGACCAGGGCCACCGCCTCCCCGCCGATCCGGCCGAGGCCGGTGAGCACCGCCTCGTCCACGCCGGTCCGCTCCCGCGCCCGGGTGAGGCTCGCCCGGTAGCCGGGGTCGGCGGGCTCGGCGGTGCCCGGTTCGTCCCAGCTCCGGTAGCTGCCGGGGTCGACCAGCAGCCCGATCAGCTGGTGCGCTGTCAAGGAGACGCCCATCTGTTCCACCCCATCGCGTGATCCGGGTCCGCGCCGACGAAGATCACCCTAGGGGGAGGGCGGAGCGCGGAGCGGGATTGGGCGGCGGGTGTGAGGAGCCCGACAGCTACGCGGCGGGCACCGGCGTCGGTGCGGGGCGGGCTCTTCGGACGTCCGCGCGGGCCTCGTCGTAGCGGAGGGCGACCAGGCGGGCGAGGGCGTCGTGGGTGCCCAGTGGGGCGCTCGTCCAGCGGGCTCCGGTGGCGGCGGCGCGGTCGGCGAAGAAGCCGGGGGCGAGCAGGTGGGTGGCGACGGCGACCCGGCGGTGGCCGGCGGCGTGCAGGGCGGCGACGGCCTGCCGAGGGGTGGGGCGGGCGGCGGACAGGTAGGCCGCGACGACCGGCTGGCCGTCGCCGAGGCGGTCGGCGAGCAGGGCGGCGGTCCGCGCGGTGTCGGCGTTGGCGGCCGGGTCGGAGGAGCCCGCGGCGGCGAGGACCACCGGCCCCGCACCGGCCGGGCGTCCGGCGGCGGCGAGGCGGTCGGCGAGCGCGGTGGCGAGCAGCGGGTGGGGGCCGAGCGCGCGGGCCAGCGGGAGGTGGGCGAGGCCGGCGGCGGCGAGCGCCTGCGGCAGGTCGACCCGCAGGTGGTAGCCGCCGCCGAGCAGCAGGGGGACGAGCACGGCGGCCCGGCCGTCCAGCGCCGTGAGCGCCTCCGACAGTACGGGCCGGGCGAGGTCCAGGAAGCAGCAGCGGACGTCGAGGCCGGGGCGCAGCGCGCGGACCCGGCTCAGCAGCGCGTGGGCGGCCGCCACCCCGGCGGCGGAGCGGGTGCCGTGCGCGACGGCGAGCAGGACCGGACGGCGGGTGTCCATCAGGCCGCCGCCAGCCGGTAGCCGCGCTTGGGCACGGTGCGGATCAGCGTCCCGTACGGCCCGAGCGCCACCCGCAGCCGCCCGACCGCCGCCTCGACGGCGTGCTCGTCGGCGCCCGCGCCGGGCCAGGCGGTGCGCAGCAGGTCGGCGCGGCTGAGCACATGGCCGGGGCGTTCGGCGAGGGCGCGCAGGACGGCGGCGCCGCGCGGGCTGAGCCAGCGGCTCTCGCCGTCGGCCAGGACGGCGTTCCCCTGGAGCGTCAGGGTCGCCTCGCCCAGGACGAGTTCGCGGCGCCCCCGGCCCGGCAGGGTCTGTGCGAGCAGGCGCACCATGGAGCCGAGGCGCGCGCGGTCGGGGAGGGCGGCCGGCAGGCCCAGCTCGGTGAGCGGCCGCGCGCAGAGCGCGCCGACGCAGACCACCAGGACGTCCGCGCGCAGGGCGTCCAGCAGCGGTGCGCGCAGCCCGTCGGCCTTGGCGAGGTCGACGAAGGCGGTCACGGCGGGGGAGCTGGTGAAGGCCAGGGCGTGCACCTGGCGGCGGACGGTCTGCTCGACCAGCCGCCGCACGGGCGCCGGGTCGTCCGGGGGACCCCAGCGGTAGACCGGGACGGAGATCACCTCGGCGCCGCGTTCGCGCAGCGCCGCCGCGAAGCCGTCCAGCTGCACGCCGTGCTCCTGGACGGCGATCCGCCGCCCGGCCAGCGGGCGGGCGAGCAGCCAGTCCAGCAGTTCGCCGGTGGCCTCGGAGCCGGGGGAGAAGCCCTCGCCGAGGCCGCTGGCCCGGACGGCGCCGGTGGCCTTGGGGCCCCGGGAGAGGACGACGGCCCGCCGGCACGCCTCGGCCAGGGCCGCGCCCCGGCCCCAGCCCTCGGCGGCGCTCATCCAGCCGCGCCAGCCGACGCCGGTGGTGGCGACGACGTAGTCGAGCGGGGCGGCCAGGCAGGCCTCGGTGGCCCGGCGCAGGGCGAGGTCGTCGGCGAGCGGCATGATCCGCAGCGCGGGCGCCTCGACGACGTGGGCACCGTGCCGGGCGAGCAGCGCGGTCAGCTCGTCCCGGCGGCGGACGGCGGTCACCCCGATGGTGAAGCCGGTGAGTGGCCCGGGCGGCGGGGTGCGACCCGGCCCGGTGCAAGTTGGTGTGGCCATGTCGGCAGCATGCGACGGGTTCGTTACGAGGGGATTGCCTGTCGGTCAAGCGCGGGTCATCGAACCGTCATCCAGGTCAAGGGCGTTGTGTCGCACACGGCATGACGACCGGTGTGAGCGAACCGTACCGTGCGCGCAACACGGCGGACCCGGCGGCGTAACGGGCGGGAGCGAGATTCTGGCCATGACCCCCGCCACCCCAGCCGGCGGCACCGCCGCGGAGACCGCCACCCACTGCCCGTACTGCGCCCTCCAATGCGGCATGCGGCTGCGCCCGGTGGAGGCCGCGAGCGCCGGCGCGGCGCCCGTCGAGGTGACGGAGCGCCCGGACTTCCCGGTCAACCGCGGCGCGCTCTGCGGCAAGGGCCGGTCGGCGCCCGCCCTGCTGGCCCGGGGTGTGCGGCTGACCGAGCCGCTGGTGCGCGACCGCCCGGGCGGCCCGCTGCGGGCGGCCGGCTGGGACGAGGCGCTGGACCGGGTGGCCGCCGGGGTGCGCACGGTCCGCGAGCGCTACGGCGCGGACGCGGTCGGGGTGTTCGGCGGCGGCGGGCTCACCAACGAGAAGGCCTACCAGCTCGGCAAGTTCGCCCGGGTGGTGCTCGGCACCGCGAACATCGACTACAACGGCCGGTTCTGCATGTCCTCGGCCGCCGCCGCGCACCGCCGGGCGTTCGGCCTGGACCGCGGGCTGCCGTTCCCGCTGGCGGACGTCCCGCACACCGGCTGCCTGATCCTGGTCGGCGCCAACCCGGCCGACACGATGCCGCCCGCGCTCCGCTACTTCCGCGAACTGCGGGAGAACGGCGGCACGTTGATCGTCGTCGACCCGCGCCGCACCCGGACCGCCGAGCAGGCCGACCTGCACCTCCAGCCGCGCCCCGGCACCGATCTCGCGCTCGCCCTCGGCCTGCTCCACCTGGTGATCGCCGACGGCCTGGTGGACGAGGAGTTCGTCGCCGCCCGGACCACCGGCTACGACCGCGCCCGGGCCGTCGCGATGGCGCACTGGCCGGACCGGGTGGAGCGGATCACCGGCGTCCCGGTCTCCCGACTCCGCGAAGCGGCCGGGCTGTTCGGCCGGGCCGCGACCGGCATGGTGCTCACCGCACGCGGCCCGGAGCAGCACAGCAAGGGCACCGACACCGTCGGCGCCTGGATCGACCTCTGCCTCGCCACCGGCAACGCGGGCCGCCCGTACGCGGGTTACGGCTGCCTCACCGGGCAGGGCAACGGCCAGGGCGGCCGCGAGCACGGCCAGAAGGCGGACCAACTGCCCGGCTACCGCTCGATCGAGGACCAGGCCGCCCGCGCGCACGTCGCCGCCGTCTGGGGCGTCGACCCGGACGCGCTGCCCCGGGCCGGCCGCTCCGCGTACGAGCTGCTGGACGGCCTCGGCCGCCCGGACGGCGCCCGCGCGCTGCTGGTGGCGGGATCCAACCCGGTGGTCTCCGCACCGAACGCCGCCCATGTCACCGCCCGGCTGCGCGAGTTGGACCTGCTGGTCGTCGCCGACCTGGTGCTCTCCGAGACGGCGCGGCTGGCCGACGTCGTCCTGCCGGTCACCCAGTGGGCGGAGGAGGACGGCACCACCACCAACCTGGAGGGCCGGGTCATCCTGCGCCGCCGCGCCCTCGACCCGCCCGAGGGGGTGCGCGGCGAGCTGTGGCTGCTGGGCGAACTCGCCCGCCGGCTGGGGGTGGACCGCGGCTTCCCGGCCGACGCCGAGCAGGTCTTCGAGGAGCTGCGGCGCGCCTCGGCCGGCGGCGACGCCGACTACGCGGGCATCAGTTACCGGCGGATCGCGGCCGAGCACGGCGTCTTCTGGCCCTGCCCGGACCCGGCGCACCCGGGCACGCCGCGGCTCTTCCTGGAGCGCTTCGCCACCCCGGACGGCCGGGCCCGCTTCGCCGCCGTCACCCACCGCCCGGCGGGGGAGGAGCCGGACCGGGAGTACCCGCTGCACCTGACCACCGGCCGGGTGCTCGCCCAGTACCAGAGCGGTGCGCAGACCCGCCGGGTGGCCGAGCTGAACGCGGCGGCTCCCGGGCCGTTCGTCGAACTGCACCCCCGGCTGGCCGAGCGGCTCGGCGTCGCCGACGGGGAGCCGGTCGCGGTGGTCAGCCGGCGCGGCCGGGCGGTGGCGCCGGCCCGGGTGAGCGCGGCGATCCGGGCGGACACGGTGTTCATGCCGTTCCACTGGCCCGGCGCCGGGCGGGCCAACAGCCTCACCAACCCGGCGCTCGACCCGGTCTCCCGGATGCCGGAGTTCAAGACCTGTGCGGTGCGGGTCGAGCGGATCGGCATCGCGGGTGACGGGGGCGGCGCGGGTGACGGGGTCGACCGGCTCGACGGGGCCGAGCGCGCCGAACCGGCCCGGGGCGCCGACGGCGAGCGGGCGGCGGGCTGATGGGCGGCGCGGGGGCGGACCGCCGGATCGCGGTGGTCGGCGGCGGCATGGCGGGCGCCCGGTTCGCCGAGCGGTACACCGCGCTCGGCGGCCCCGGCACGGTCACCGTCCACGCCGCCGAGGCGCGCGCCCCCTACAACCGGGTCCTGCTGGCCGACGTGCTCACCGGCCGGTACGACGCCGAGGCGATCGCCCTGCCGCTCGGCACCTCCCGGCTGCGCACCGGCTGCGCGGTGGTGGCCGTCGACCCGGCGGCCCGCACGCTCGGGCTGGCCGACGGGACGGTGGAGCCCTGGGACGAACTCGTCCTGGCCACCGGCGCCAACCCGGTGCTGCCGCCGATCCGCGACCTGCGCCGGGCCGGTGGCGGCGGCCTCACCGAGGGCGTGCACACCCTCCGCTCGCTGGACGACTGCGCCCGGCTCGCCGAGCAGGCCGGCACCGCCCGCCGGGCCGTGGTGATCGGCGGCGGGGTGCTCGGCGTCAGCGCCGCCCGCGCACTGGCCGCGCTCGGGGTGCGGACCGGGATCGTGCACCGTGCCGCGCATCTGATCGATCGTCAACTCGACGAGGAGGCGGGCGCGGTGCTGCGCGAGCGGCTGGCCGCACTCGGCGTCGAGACCCACTGCCGCAACCGCGCCCGGGCGCTGGCGACGGCCGCCGAGCGGGCCGCCGGGGTGCACCTCGCCAACGGCCACCTGCTCGACTGCGACCTGGTCGTGCTCGCCTGCGGCGCCCGCCCGCGCACCGCGCTCGCCCGCGCCGCCGGCCTGCCCGTCGCCACCGGCGTCCTGGTCGACGACCGGCTCGCCGCCGGCGCCCCGCACGTCCACGCGATCGGCGACTGCGCCGAGCACCGGGGCACCGTCCACGGCCTGGCCGCCCCCGCCTGGGACCAGGCCGACGTGCTCGCCCTGCGGCTGTCCGGCGCCGACCCCGGGGCCCGCTACACCGGCTCGCGCCCGACGTCCCGGCTCTCCACCGGCGGCCTGGAGTACGCGGCGTTCGGCGCCGTCGACGAGACGCTCGACGAGGGGCTGGACGTGCTGCGGCTGGCCGACGCCACCCGTGGCAGCTACAAGAAGCTGGTGCTGCGCGGGGACCGCCTGGTCGGCGCGATCCTGCTCGGCGACCTGGCCGGACTCGACGTCCTCGCCGACGCCTGGGAGCGCGACGACCCGCTCACCGGCCACCCCCTCCACCTGCTGACGGCGGCCGCCCCGGGCCCCGCCCCGGCCTGACGGCCGCCCCGTCCCTCCCCACCCACCCGAGGAGTCACGCATGACGTCGTCGCACACGCCCGACCGGACGGGGGACCTCGTCCTGGTCGGTCACGGCATGGTCGGCCAGCGCTTCCTGGAGGCCTGGACCGAGCAGCCCGGCGCCGGGCGCCGGCGGGTCACCGTGCTGGCCGAGGAAGCGCGCCCCGCCTACGACCGCGTCCACCTCAGCTCGCTGTTCGACGGCAGGACCCCCGAGGACCTCGCGCTCTGCCCGCCCGGCTTCCTCGCCGAGCACGGCATCGACCTGCGCCTGGGCGACCCGGTCACCGCCGTCGACCGCGCCGCCCGCACCGTGACCACCGCCTCCGGCGCCGAACTGCGCTACGACGCCCTCGTCCTGGCCACCGGCTCGGTCCCGTTCGTGCCGCCCGTCCCGGGCCGGGACGCCGCCGGCTGCCACGTCTACCGCACCATCGAGGACCTCGACGCGATCCGGGCCGGCGCCGTGCGGGCCCTCGCCGGCGCGGCGAACGCCACCGGCGTGGTGGTCGGCGGCGGCCTGCTCGGCCTGGAGGCGGCCGGCGCGCTGCGCGCGATGGGCCTGGCCACCCACGTGGTCGAGTTCGCGCCCCGGCTGATGGCCGTCCAGGTCGACGAGGGCGGCGGCGCGCTGCTGCGCCGCACGATCGAGGGCCTCGGCGTCAGCGTCCACACCGCCGCCGCCGCGAGCGGGGTCGTCACCGGACCGGACGGCGCGGTGCGCGCGCTCGCCCTCTCCGATGGTCGTGAACTCCCCGCCGACCTGGTGGTGTTCTCGGCCGGCGTGCGCCCCCGCGACCAGCTCGCCCGGGAATGCGGACTGCCGGTCGGCCCGCGCGGCGGCATCGTCGTCGACGAGCGCTGCCGCACCGAGGACCCGGCCGTGCTCGCCATCGGCGAGTGCGCCCAGGCCGCCGACGGCCGGGTCTACGGACTGGTCGCCCCCGGCTACCAGATGGCCGAGACCGCCGCCCGCGAACTCGCCGGCCGCCCCGGCCCCGGCTTCACCGGCGCCGACACCTCCACCAAGCTCAAGCTGCTCGGCGTCGAGGTCGCCAGCTTCGGCGACCCGCACGGCGCCGCCGAGGGCGCGCTCGACGTGCTGTACAGCGACAGCCGGCTCGGCGTCTACCGCAAGCTGGTGATCGGCGCCGACGGCGCCCTGCTCGGCGGCGTCCTGGTCGGCGACACCGACTCCTACGGCACCCTGCGCCCGCTGGCGGCGGCCGGCCGGCCGCTCACCACCCCGCCCGAACAGCTGGTGCTGCCCGCCGGGTTCGCCGCCGCGGGACCGATCGCCCTGCCCGACGACGCCGTCCTCTGCTCCTGCCACAACGTGACCCAGGGCGCCGTCCGCGCGGCCGTCCGCGACCAGGGCTGCGACAGCGTGGCCGCCGTCAAGAAGTGCACCCGGGCCGGCACCGGCTGCGGCAGCTGCCTCAAGCAGATCACCACCGTGGTCACCGAGGAACTCGCCGCCACCGGCGCCGAGGTGCGGGCGGGGCTGTGCGAGCACTTCACCCGGACCCGCGCCGAGCTCTACGAGATCGTCCGGGTCACCGGCATCACCACCTTCTCCGAGCTGGTCGACCGGCACGGCACCGGCGAGGGCTGCGACATCTGCAAGCCCGCCGTCGCCTCCATCCTGGCCGGCCTCTCCCACGGCCACATCCTGGACGGCGAACAGGCCGCCCTCCAGGACTCCAACGACCACTTCCTGGCCAACCTCCAGCGCAACGGCTCCTACTCGGTGGTGCCCCGGGTGCCCGGCGGCGAGATCACCCCCGACGGCCTGATCGCGATCGGCGAGGTGGCCCGCGACTTCGGCCTCTACACCAAGATCACCGGCGGCCAGCGGATCGACCTGTTCGGCGCCAGCGTCGACCAACTCCCCTCCATCTGGGGCCGCCTGGTCGCGGCCGGCTTCGAGTCCGGCCACGCCTACGGCAAGGCGCTGCGCACCGTGAAGTCCTGCGTCGGCGAGACCTGGTGCCGCTACGGCGTGCAGGACTCCGTCGCCCTGGCGATCGAACTGGAGCTGCGCTACCGGGGGTTGCGCTCCCCGCACAAGATCAAGTCGGCGGTCTCCGGCTGCGCCCGCGAGTGCGCCGAGGCGCGGAGCAAGGACTTCGGGGTGATCGCCACCGCCGCCGGCTGGAACCTCTACGTCGGCGGCAACGGCGGCATGACGCCCCGGCACGCCGACCTGCTCGCCGCCGACCTGGACCGCGAGACGCTGATCCGCACCGTCGACCGCTATCTGATGTTCTACATCCGCACCGCCGACCGGCTGGAGCGCACCTCGGTCTGGCTGGAGCGGCTCGACGGCGGCCTCGCCCACCTGCGCGCCGTCGTCCTCGACGACGCGCTCGGCATCGGCGCGGAGCTCGACGCCCTGATGGACCGTCACATCGGCGGCTATCAGGACGAATGGGCCGCCACCCTGGCCGACCCGGACCGGCTGCGCCGCTTCGCCTCCTTCGTCAACGCCCCCGGCACCCCCGATCCGGCGCTCACCTTCGTCACCGAACGCGGCCAGATCCGCCCCGCCCGCCCCGACGAGCACGGCCGCGTCCGCACCGCCCCCGACCCTGCCGCCGCCCCGGTCCTGGTGGCCGGCCCCCGCCTGGAGGTGCTCGCCCCGTGACCGTGGAGATCCACGACGGAACCCGCTGGCAGCCCGTCTGCGCCCTCGACGACCTGCAGCCCGGCCGCGGCGTCGCCGTCCTGCTCGCCGAGCACCAGGTCGCCCTCTTCCGCGACCGCTCCGGCGCCCTGCACGCCGTCGACAACCGCGACCCGTTCAGCGGCGCGTACGTCCTCTCCCGCGGCCTGCTGGGCAGCCGCGGCGACCGGCCCACGCTCGCCTCGCCGATGTACAAGCAGGTCTTCGACCTCACCGACGGCCGCTGCCTGGACGAGGAGACCGCCCCCGACGGCAGCCCCGCCGTGCTCCGCCTCTGGCCGGTCCGCGCCACCGCGCCCGAGCCCCCGCAGGAGCGCCCATGACCACCGTCACCGGCCCGGCCCCCGCCCGGGTCGCCCACTGGGACCCGGAGGACCGGGAGTTCTGGGAGCGCACCGGCGCCCGGATCGCCCGCCGCAACCTCGCCCTGTCCGTGCTCTGCGAACACCTCGGCTTCTCGGTGTGGAGCCTGTGGTCCGTCCTGGTGCTGTTCCTCGGCCCCGAGTACCACATCGACCCGGCCGGGAAGTTCACCCTCACCGCCCTGCCCACCGCCCTCGGCGCCCTGCTCCGCCTCCCGTACGGCCACGCCGTCGCCCGCTTCGGCGGCCGCACCTGGACGGTCGTCAGCGTGCTGCTCCTGCTGGTGCCGACCGCGCTCGCCGCCCTCGTCCTCACCCCCGGCGTCTCCTACGGCACCCTGCTCGCGGTCGCCTGCGTCGCCGGGGTCGGCGGCGGCAACTTCGCCTCCTCGATGGCCAACATCAACGCCTTCTACCCGCACCGCCTCAAGGGCTGGGCGCTCGGCCTCAACGCCGGCGGCGGCAACCTCGGGGTCCCCGCCGTCCACCTGCTCGGCCTGCTCGTCCTCGCCACCGCAGGCGCCGCCCACCCCCGGCTGCTGCCGCTGCTCTACCTGCCGCTCGTCCTGGCCGCCGCCGCCCTCGCCCGGCGCCGGATGGACAACCTGCCGCGCCCGCCGGGCGGCGCCGCCCACTCCCTGCGCGAGGTCGCCCGCGACCCGTACGGCTGGGCCGTCTCCGCCCTCTACATCGGCACCTTCGGCTCCTTCATCGGCTTCGGCTTCGCGTTCGGCCAGGTCCTCCAGACGCAGTTCCACGACCGCTTCGACACCCCCGTCAAGGCCGCCGCGCTCACCTTCCTCGGCCCGCTGCTCGGCTCCCTGCTGCGCCCCGTCGGCGGCCGGCTCGCCGACCGCTGGGGCGGCCCCCGGGTCACCCTGGCCGCCTTCGCCGCGATGGGCGCGGGCGCCGCCGCCGTCCTGGCCGCCTCCCGGTCCGGCTCCCTGCCGCTCTTCCTGGCCGGGTTCGTCGCCCTCTTCGTCCTCAGCGGCCTCGGCAACGGCTCGACGTACAAGATGATCCCCGCCCACTACGAGGCCCGCGCCCGCGCCGCCGTCGCCGCCGGCACCGACCCGGCCACCGCCGCCGCCATCGCCCGCCGCCGCACCTCCGCCCTGATCGGCCTGGCCGGCGCGATCGGCGCCTTCGGCGGCGTCCTGGTCAACCTGGCCTTCCGCGAGTCCTTCCGCACCAGCGGCAACGGCGACACCGCCTACCTGGTCTTCCTCGCCGCCTACGTCTGCTGCGCCGCCCTCACCTGGGCCGTCTGGCTCCGCCCGGGCGCCCGCCGCTGACCTCCCGGAACGCCGTCGGCCCCGGACGCGGCCCGCGCCCGGGGCCGACGGCGGCCGGTCAGCTGTGGACGACCGAGCCGCAGGCGAACGCGGACAGCGACAGGAAGCCGTAGCTGCGGATGACGGGCGCACCGCCGTTGGAGCGGCAGATCCACCCACTGGGGCCGAAGATGTCGCGCAGCGCCGTTCCGTGCGCGTCGGTGGTGTACCAGTCGGCCGCGCGCACGACGTTGTAGAGCACGTGTCCGAACGGACCGGCCGTGAAGGCGATGTTCAGCTGTCGGTTCACGGTGTCCACCGCCGAGATCCCGCTGATGCCGCGCACGGTGAGTGCGCCCGGTTCGTCGCCGGGGCGGGTGTGGCCGCCGTACACCTGGCCGACGTAGCGGCCGGCGGAGTAGGGCACGATCGCGTTGGGGTCGTGCAGGATCGCGTCCGTGCCCTGGTTCTCCCGGTAGACCCGCTGGACGCACGGCCCGAAGTCGTAGGCCGCGCCCTGGGCGGCCGCGCGCAGGAAGAACTCGGAGGTGTCGGAGAGGTACCCCCCGGGGTGGAGGGCGAGCACCGGCACGATGGTGGCATCGGGCAGGGCGGGATCGATCTGTCGCCAGTTGGTGTAGTAGCAGCCGTAGATGAGCCTCAGCTCGAAGGGTGTCAGGCTCGCCGGGGCGTTGCCGCCGGCCGGGGCCGCCCAGGAGACCCCGTCCTTGGCCATGGCGACGAACAGGTCGGTGACGGGATCCTCGATCCTCGGGCCGCGGTTGCTGCGGGCGAAGTCGACGGTGCCGCTGGTGTTGACGTTCAACGAGGTGATACCGGCGAAGGAGTTGGCCGGGCGGTAGATCGAGGTCGCGCCGGTCTTGGTGGTGATGTACGTCGTGCCGGTGGAGTCCCAGCTGTACAGGCGGGGCGAGGTGGTGTTCCCGGCGGCGGCCAACTGGGCGTTGTAGTCGGTGGAGAACTGGTTGAACAGCGCCTCCGTCGTGCCCGTCCCCACGCCGACGATGTCGGTGGCGGCGGGCTGGGGCGGGTCGGCGAGGGCGGGGGTGGTGAGGGTGAGAGCCAAGGCGGAGGCGAGCGCGAGGGCCGAGGCGGCCCGGGCGGCGAGGCGGAGCAACATGCTCACTCCCGTGTGGGTGAGGGCGGATGGTCGCATCACGGGCATCCTCGGTCCGCTCGTCCCGCCCCCGGAAGTGCCCGGGATCCGGCGCGCGCGGGCCTTCGCAGGCCACCCCCGCTGTCCGGGCGGTCCCGCCACCGGCTGTTCTTCCACCGGTGGCCCCCCGGCCACCGGTCCACCCGCCGCCCGGGCTACACCGGCGGCTGCGGGTCGTACTGGATGCCGCGCCGCACCCGGCGGGCCCGCTCCGCCGAGGCGAGCCGGGCCACCAGGTGCAGCGCCATGTCGATCCCCGCCGAGATCCCCGCCGAGGTGATCACGTCCCCGTCGTCGACGAACCGCTCCTCGCGCCGCACCTCGGCGGTCGGCTCCAGCTCGGCCAGCAGGTCGAGCGACGCCCAGTGCGTGGTGACCGGCCGGCCGCGCAGCAGGCCCGCCTTCGCGTACACCAGCGCGCCGGTGCAGACGCTGGTCATCAGCGGCACCGACGCGGCCAGCTCCCGCACCCGCGCCAGGTGCTCCCCGTCCGCCAGCAGCGGCCGGGTGCCCTGCCCGCCCGGGTGCACCACCACGTCCGGGGCGGGCATCGACGCCCAGGAGTGGTGCGCCCCCACCGTGAGTCCCTTGGCGCACTCCACCGGCCCGCCGTCCCGGGAGACGCAGGACACCCGCCAGCCGTCCTCGGGGAAGTTCCGGGTCCAGTAGGCGAGCACCTCCCACGGGCCGACGGCGTCCAACTCCTCGACGCCGGGGAACAGCAGGATCGCGATGTGGCGGAGCCGTCCGGGCGGCCCGCCGTCCTGGGCGCTGATGTCCATGGCCCCGCATTCAAGCAGGGCGCCGACGATTCCGTCCGGCAATAAACGCCCGGGGTGCCGGGGCATGGCGGCGGGCAGCACGGGCGGCGCAACCGCGATCTGCTGCTCGCCACCGCCCGCGACCTGTTCGCCGGGCCGGGCGCCGCCCGAGCGGCGTCCGCCGCGCGTCAGGAACCCGTACGGACCGGGCCCGCCCGCGTCAGGGCTCCGTCAACGAACCGCCCTTCCCCCGTCCGCCCGGCTTGGCTGGTGACCGACGACACCAGCCACCAGCCGGAAGGACGGACAGCACCATGGCGGACGAGCCGACAGACCTCACCAGCACGACCGGGGTTCCCGGGGACGACGGCCGCGGCCGCGTCGTCGTCGGCGTCAGCGGTTCGCTCGGCAGCCTCGCCGCCCTGCACCGCGCCGTCGCCGAGGCCCGCCGGCTCGACGCCGAGGTCCTCGCGGTGCACTGCTGGACCCCGGCCGGCGGCGAGTTCGGCTACCGCCGCGCGCCCTGCCCGCCGCTGCTGTCCGCCTGCCGCGACGCGGCCGCCACCCGGCTGCGCGACGCCCTCGACCAGGCCTTCGGCGGTGCCTGGGCCGGTGTCCGGCTGCGCAGCATCGCCGTCCGCGGCGAGACCGGCCAGGCCCTGGTGCGCTGCGCCGACCGCCCGGACGACCTGCTCGTCCTCGGCGCCGGCAGCCGGGGCACCCTCGCCCGCGTCCTGCACCCGTCGATCACCGCCTACTGCGCCCGCCATGCCGGCTGCCCGGTCCTCGCCGTCCCCAAGCCGCCCCTCCAGCGCGAACTGGAAGCCCTGCAGCGCCACCCCCGCACCCGCCTGACGGTGACGGCCTGACCGCCCTCGCCCCGGTTCGGACACCCGTTCTGACCTGGTAGTGTTCTTCCTGTCGCGAGGGAGTGATTCCTCGTCAGGCGTCAGCGGTGCTACCAGAGCACGTCCCACTTTCAGTGGGAAGAGTCCGTGCGACCCGGGCCTGGCGCTCCGAGCCGGAAGGGCCCGGCACCTGTTCGTTCAGGTGCCGGGCCCTTCCGCATGTCCGGGCCGGTGGTTCGCCCGGGGTTCTCCTCCGGTTCGGACACCCGTTCCGGCCTGGTAGTGTTCTTCCTGTCGCGAGGGAGTGATTCCTCGTCAGGCGTCAGCGGTGCTACCAGAGCACGTCCCACTTTCAGTGGGAAGAGTCCGTGCAACCCGGGCCTGGCGCTCCGAGCCGGAAGGGCCCGGTACCTCTTCAGGTACCGGGCCCGTTCGCGTCGGTCCGTCAGCGCCGGACGCCGCGGACGGCCTCGGGGTCGGTGGGGGCGAGCGGGGCGGCGTCGGGGGAGCCGGCGGCCTTGGCGGCCGGGGGCGGGGTCACGTAGACGGGGTCGGGTTCGGCGCCGGGGGCGCAGGTCTTGGCGATCCGGCCCTTGCCGCTCGGCAGGCTGCCGTCGCGGAGGTAGGCGGTGAAGGTGTCGTCCAGGCAGGCGTTGTCGTGGAACAGGATCTCGTGGAAGCTGCCGCCGTCCTGCACGACGAGCTTGGCGCCGGGCAGTGCGTCGCGCATGGCGAGGCCGCCCTCGTACGGGGTGGCGCCGTCCTCGGTGGACTGGAAGAGCAGGACGGGCGGCAGGCCCTTCCCGGTGATCTTCAGCCGGCCGGCCCGGTTGCCCTCGTTCGGCCAGAACATGCAGGCGGCGTTGTACCACATGTTGTTGTAGGTGTAGAAGGGCGCGACGGCGTTGACCTCGGCCTGGTCCTTCTTCCAGTACTCCCAGTCGCGGGGCCAGGCGTTCTCGGTGCACTGGACCGCGTTGTAGGCGGGGAACGAGCCGTCGTCCGCGCCGGGGGCCGCGTAGCGGTTGTAGGCGATGGCGAGCGGCCGGGTGTCCTGCCGGGTCACGTACGCCGAGATCACGGTGGCCATCCGGGGCCAGCGCAGGAAGTTGTAGCCGCCGCCGTAGAAGGTGTCCTCGAACTCGGCCGGCCCGATCTTCCCGACGGCCGGGGCGGCGTCCACCGGGTCGGTCCGCAGGGCGGCCTCGACCTGGTCGTAGGCCCGCTTGACCGCGGCCGGGTCGGTGCCGAGGTGGTAGACGGAGTCGGCCTTGGCGGTCCAGGCCGCGAAGGCGTCGAAGCGGCGCTGGTGCTCCTTGTCCTGGAGCTTGTTGTGCTCGTACCAGGTGATGCTCGGGCCGACGATGCTGTCGAGCACCATCCGGCGCACCCGCGAGGGGAACAGCTGCCCGTAGGTCGAGCCGAGAGTGGTGCCCCAGGAGCCGCCGTAGAAGTTGATCTTCGGCTCGCCGAGCGCCCGCCGGATGCTGTCGAGGTCGCGCGCGTTGTCGACGGTGGTCATGTGCGGGAGCAGCCAGGACCAGTTTGCGGCACAGTCGGCGGCGTACCCGGCGGCCTTCTTCAGCCAGGCCTTCGCGGTGCCCCGGCTCAGCTGGTAGTCGGGGCGCTCGGCGTCGAAGTAGTCGGCGTCGCAGACGACATGGGGCTCGCTGCCGTTGGTGCCGCGCGGGTCGAAGCCGATCCAGTCGTAGGTCGAGGCGACGTCGGCCGGGACCTTTCCGGCGATGTAGGCGGGCATCCAGAGGCCGGAGTTCCCCGGGCCGCCGGGGTTGAGGAGGATCGGCCCCTGGCGCTTCTCCTTGGGCGCGGTGGCCGGGAGCCGGTTCAGCTTGATCTTGATCTTGCGTCCGCGCGGGTCGGAGTAGTCCACCGGCACGTCGAGCATCGCGCACTGCAGCGCGGGCGTGGCCGCGTCCTCGCACGAGCTCCACGTCAGCGTGCCCTGGCCGGTGTCGGCCAGCACGCTCTCGGCGTCCAGTCCGCCGGCCCCGGGCTGGGCCCCGACGGCGGTGGCGCCGCCGAGGACGGCGATGGCGGTGGCGGCGGACAGTAAGGTGATGAGTTTTCTCATGGGGAGCATGATGTGATATGTGCAATGTCACATCCACTCAACTGACGCGACGTTATGAAGCTGTGACAGCACCGCGGTTCGGCGTCGGCGACCGTTCGTGGTCCGGCGCACCCGCTCCGGCCTGGTAGTGTTCTTCCTGTCGCGAGGGAGTGATTCCTCGCCAGGCGTCAGCGGTGCTACCAGAGCACGTCCCACTTTCAGTGGGAAGAGTCCGTGCAACCCGGGCCTGGCGCTCCGAGCCGGAAGGGCCCGGCACCTGTTCGTTCAGGTGCCGGGCCCTTCCGCGTGTCACGCCACCGGGCGGTCGGAGCCGAGTTCGCGGGAGATGCGCAGACCGACCTGGGCGACCACGGGGCCGAGTGCGCGGACGCGGGCGGCGGTCATCCGGGAGGTGAGGCCGGAGACCGAGAGGGCGGCGGTGACCTCGCCGGTGTGGTCGAAGATCGGGGCGGCGACGCAGCGGACCTCGGGCTCGTTCTCCCGGTCGTCGATGGAGTAGCCGCGGGCGCGGATCCGGGCGAGGTCGGCGCGCAGGTGGGTCTCGTCGGAGATGGTCCAGGCGGTGACCGGGCGCAGGCCGGCGGCGACGACCTCGGTGACGGCCTCCTCGGGGAGCCAGGCCAGGATCGCCTTGCCGGTCGCGGTGCAGTAGGCGGGGGCCCGGCTGCCGACCCGGGAGGCCATCCGGACGTTGGTCTCGTCCTCGACCTTGTCCAGGTAGACGATGCCCGGCGCCTGCCAGACGGTGAGGTGGACGGTCTCGCCGGCCTCGCGCTGGAGGCGGCGCAGGTGCTCGGCGGCGACGCTGCGCAGGTCGAGGGTGGAGAGGTAGGCCTGGCCGAGGCGCAGCGATCCGTGGCCGAGCCGGAACCAGCCGGTCTCCCGGTCGCGGTCGAGCAGGTGCTCGTCCAGCAGCGGGCCGGTCAGCCGGAGCACGGTCGACTTGTTGAGGTCGAGGGCCTCGGCGAGCTGGGCGAGCGGGACGCCGCGCCCGTCGCCGTGGTCGCGGACGTAGCCGAGGACGGACAGCGCCCGGCGCAGCGAGGAGGACTGGTTGCGCTCGCCCGCCGCCTTCTTCGGTTTCGCGGTGGTGGCGGTGGCCGAGCTGGCCTCCTGCTCCGTCATCGGTCCCGTTCCCCTCTCGTTCCGCCACCGGACTGCGGCGGTTGTCGAACCGTACCCCCTCCGGGCATGGCCGCCGCGTTTTCGATACAGCGTTGTGCAGTGCAAAACTTCGCGAACCGGGTCTTGTTGGGCGTGAGCGCCCCCGCCTAACGTCCCTGGCATCGAGCAGGCGACGCAGCCCACCCGAGCGGTCGCTCTGCCGTACCCGCGTAGCACCACCCCCACATCCACGCGTTCACGCACGCACCCATCACCGGCCCCGGTCAGGGCCTGCTTCGACGTGCCCGTCCCCAGCGGCCGCACGTCTCGGCGGCAGCTGTCGGGAGGGGAGGCTTCACACCCATGCGCATCGTCAGACGGACCACCGCGGCCGCCGTCCTCGCCGCCACCTGCCTCGCGGCCGCCGCCTGTTCGCCCGGCACCGCCGTGCCGGCCGGCGACAAGGCCGCCGACGACAAGACCGGCACGCTGCAGGTCTGGCTGTACAACGAGGCCGGCAACGCCGCGAAGGAGGCGGTGATCAGCAAGGCGGTCGCCGAGTTCCAGGCCTCCCACCAGGGCGCCACCGTCAACATCAGCTACATCGACACCGACGCCTCGGCCCGTGCCGCCAAGATGAAGGGCGCGTTCAACGACCCGAACAGCGCCCCGGACCTGGTCGAGTTCGGCAACACCGACCTGCCCGGCTACGTCGCGGCCGGCGGCCTCGCCGAGATCGGCGCCGACCTCGACAAGTGGAAGGACAAGGGCGACCTCGACCCGGCGATCGCCGCGACCGCCGTGCTCGACGGCAAGACCTACGGCCTGCCGTGGTGGGTCGGTGTGCGCGCGCTGTACTACCGCACCGACCTGTTCACCGAGGCCGGCCTGGCCGCGCCCACCTCCTACGCGGACCTGGTCGCCGCCACCGAGAAGATCCACGCCGCGCACCCCGACACCTTCGGCATCGCGGTCGGCGGCAAGTACACCTTCGGCGCGCTGCCCTTCGTCTGGGACGCGGGCGGCGACATCGCCGCCAAGGAGGGGGACAAGTTCAAGGCGGCGATCAACTCGCCCGCCTCGCAGGCCGGCCTCAAGCGCTACACCGACCTGTTCAACGAGAACGGGTGCCCGGCCCAGCAGTGCGCCGACCTCACCGGCGGCAAGACCGTCGACCTCTTCGCGGCCGGCAAGGCGGCGATGGCGATCCTGCCCAACTCCAGCCGCAGCAAGGTGGACGCGGGCGCGGCCAAGGACAAGTACGCGGTCGTCCCGCTGCCCGGCGAGAAGGCCGGCTCGATCGCCCCGGCGTTCGCCGGCGGCAACAACCTCGGTGTGATGAAGGCGGCCAAGCACCGCACCCTGGCCGTGGAGTTCGCCGAGCTGCTGGCGAGCCCGGCGTACCAGGAGCAGATGTACGACGCCATGGGCAACCTGCCGACGCTGAAGTCGGTCAACACCAAGGTCGCGGCCAAGGACGCCTTCCTGAAGCCGTTCACCGACACCATCGCGGCCGGCACCAAGTTCGTGCCGCTGGACCAGGCGTGGGCGCAGATCGACGCGCAGTCCGTCATCCCGACGATGCTCCAGCAGGTCGTCACCGGCAAGGCGGACGTGGCGAAGGCCTCGGGCGACGCCGCCGCCCAGATCACCTCGGCCTTCGCCGCCCACTGAGCCCGGCCGCTCACCGAGCGCAGGCCACCCGAGAGCGCAGGCCACCCGAGAGCGCAGGCCGACCGAGAGCCCAGGCCGGCTGAACCCGGGTCCGGTGGTGGCTCCCCGCCACCGGACCCGGGCCCACCGGGCATCCAGAGAGCAGGTCCCGTACGTGTCCGCACCCACCACGACCGCCCCGGCGGCGCCGCCTTCCCCGAGCGGGTGGCGCCGGGGCAGGGCGTCGGCCGCGCCCCGCGCGGCCGACGCCGACCCCCACTGCTGCTCCTGCTGCCGGCGGCGGTCATCATGATCCCGCTGGTCGCCTACCCGATCTACCAGCTCGGCCTGCTGTCCGTGCTGGACTTCGGACAGGCACAGGCCTCCGGTGGGGTGCCGACCAGCTTCGTCGGCTTCGGCAACTACCAGAAGATCCTGAGCGACGGACAGTTCTGGTCGGTGCTGGTGCAGACGATCGGCTTCGCCGCGTTCTGCGTGGTCGCCACCCTGGCCGTCGGCGCCACCCTCGCGGTGCTGCTGACCAGGGTGGGCCGGGTGCCCCGGCTGGTGCTGACCACCGCCGCGATGGCGGCCTGGGCGGCGCCCGCGATGACCGGCTCGACGGTGTGGAGCTTCCTGTTCGACACCAACCTCGGCCTGGTCAACAAGACCCTGGTGAGCATCGGCCTGGACGGCTTCCACGAGTACAACTGGTTCTACGACAAGTGGACGGCCTTCCTCATCGTCGGCGCCGTCGTCGTCTGGCACTCCTTCCCGTTCGTCATGGTGACGCTGTACGCGGGCATCAGGGCGATCCCGACCGAGGTCCTGGAGGCGGCGTCGCTGGACGGCGCCGGCACCTGGACCACCTTCCGCCGGATCACCGCCCCGATGCTCCGGCCGATCCTGACCATCGTGGTGATCCAGTCGGTCATCTGGGACTTCAAGGTCTTCACCCAGATCTACGTGATGACCGAGGGCGGCGGCATCGCCGGCCAGAACCTGGTGCTCAACGTCTACGCCTACCAGAAGGCCTTCGCCTCCTCCCAGTACGGGCTCGGCGCGGCCATCGGCGTGATCATGCTGCTGATCCTGGTGATCCCCACCGTCCTCTACATCCGCTCGCTGCGCAGGACGGGGAACGAACTGTGAACGCCCGTAGCCGCTGGCGCCTGGGCGCCAACGCCACCGCCCTCCTGGTGGCGGCCGTCACCGCCTTCCCGATCTTCTGGATGGTGCTCTCGGCCATCAAGCCGAAGGGCGAGGTGCAGTCGCTCGACCCGCGCCCGTGGACGGCGCACCCGACGCTGGAGAGCTTCCGCCAGGTGCTCAGCGTGGACGGCTTCGGCCGGTACTTCCTCAACAGCCTGGTGATCGCGCTGTCGGTGGTGGTGCTCTCCGCGCTGGTGGTCTTCCTCGCGGCGGTCGCGGTGACCAGGTTCAACTTCCGCTTCCGCACCACCATCATGGTGATGTTCCTGATCGCCCAGATGATCCCGGTCGAGGCGCTGACCATCCCGCTGTTCTTCATGTTCCGCGACGCCGGCCGGTTCGCGCCGGGCATCGGGCTCAACACCCTGGCCTCGCTGATCCTGGTGCAGCTCGCGTTCTCGCTGCCGTTCGGCATCTGGATGATGCGGGGCTTCGTCGCCGCCGTGCCGGTGTCGATCGAGGAGGCCGCGCAGATCGACGGCGCGAGCCGGGCCCGCATCCTGTGGACGATCCTGCTGCCGCTGGTCGCCCCCGGGCTGGCCGCGACCAGCGTGTTCTCCTTCATCGCGGCGTGGAACGACTTCGTCTTCGCCAAGACCTTCATCATCAGCGCGACCGACAACCAGACCCTCCCCTCGGCGCTGCTGGTGTTCTTCAAGCCGGACGAGAACGACTGGGGCGGCATCATGGCGGCCTCCACGCTGATGACCGTGCCGGTGCTGATCTTCTTCATCGCGGTGCAGCGCAAGCTGGTCTCCGGGCTGGCGGGCGCGGTCAAGGACTAGGCCGTTCAGGGCCGTGACCTCGACGGAAATCCCCGCGACGGGGGAGCTGCGGCGGGTGTAGCGTCCGGTGCCGTGATGGTGGGGTCCATGGACCGGGAGCGCGCCGACGGGCAACTCGCGCAGATCGCCGAGACGGTGGGCCTCGCCCGCCGTCTCGGTTCGCGTGTCCGGCTGCGCGGCGGCTGGGCGATGGACTTCTTCCTCGGCGAGCAGACCCGCGACCACGAGGACGTCGACTGGTTCGTCCCGGTCGCCGACGCCGCCGCGCTCGCCGCGGGACTGCACGCCCTCGGCTACCGCCCGCTCGCGGGCAGCCCGCCGGAGCAGCAGTTCGACGTCGTCAAGGACGGCCTGGAGCACGGCTTCGCGCTGGTCGACCCGGTGCCGGACGGCCGGGTCCTGGTGGCCGGCGGCCCCTGGGCGGGGACGGCCTGGCCGGCCGGGCTGCTGGACGGGCCGCCGGGGCGGCTCGGCGATCTGGTCTGCCCGATCGTCGCACCGGCGGCGCAGATCGAGATCAAGCGGATGATGCCGGTCTGGGACCCGCGCCGCCCGCGCCGGGCGAAGGACGCCGAGGACGTCGAGCGCCTGCGGCAGGCGCTCGGACGGTAGGCGTTCGGGCGGCAGGTGCTCAGGCGGCCGCCGTCTGCTCCGCCGACGGGACGCCGACCAGGGTGAACGCCGCGCCGCCGTCGTCGCGGACCACCGCCCGCCGCCCGAACGCGGTGGGCTCCGGTCCGGCCAGCACCGTTCCGCCGAGTTCCCGCACCCGCTCGACCGCGAGGTCGGTGTCGGCGGTCCCGAAGTGGACCGCCCAGCCGGGGTCGGGCCGCCGGGCGATCCCGCCGGCCGGCAGTCCGGCGACCCGGAACAGGGTGGCGCCGTCGTTCTCGCGGCCGTACTCGTAGCCGAACACCTGCCGGTAGAACGTCCGGGCGGCGTCGGGGTCGGGGGAGTGCTGCTCGCTCCAGCTGAACGCGGCGGGCTCGTCGACCAGGCCCGCGCCCTGCCAGAGCAGCCCCTGCCGCAGGCCGAACACCGCCCCGGCCGGGTCGGCCGCGAGCGCCGCCCAGCCCTGCTCGGGCGGTACTTCGTACGGTTCCCGCAGGACGCGGCCGCCCGCCTCCCGCACCGCCGCGGCCGTCCGCCCGGCGTCGGCCACGGCCAGGTACGTCGTCCAGGACTGCTCGGAGCCGCGCGGCCGGGCGGTGAGGCCCGCGACCTGGGCGCCGCGCAGCGTGGCGACGGTCCAGCCGGGCAGTTCGACGAACTCCCAGGCGAACAGCGCGCCGTAGAAGCGCCGGGCCCGCCCGAGGTTCACCGCGCCCAGCTCGACCCAGCAGGGGACGCCCTCGTGGTACCTGCCCGCCTTCGGCATGCCGCGGCCTCCTGGGTCTGTCCGGTGAATCGGGTCTGTCCGGTGTTCTTGTCGGGCCGGCCCGCCGGCGGGCTCAGGAGACGCCGCGCGGCCGGAACTGGACGCTGATCCGGGGGCCCACCGGCCGGGCCGTCTTCGGCACCGCGTGCTCCCAGGTCCGCTGGCAGGAGCCGCCCATGACCAGCAGGTCCCCGTGCCCGAGCCGGTGCCGCAGCACCGGCACGCCGCCGCCCCGGGGGCGCAGCAGCAGCGGCCTGGGCTCGCCGACGGACAGGATCGCCACCATGGTGTCCCGGCTCGCGCCGCGCCCGATCCGGTCGCCGTGCCAGGCCACGCTGTCCCGGCCGTCCCGGTAGTAGCAGAGGCCCAGGGTGCGGAACGGTTCGCGCAGCTCGCGGGCGTAGTGCTCGCTGAGCGCCGCGCGGGCCTCGCCGAGCACCGGGTGCGGTGGTGCGTCCTCCTCCCGGTAGGAGGCGAGCAGCCGGGGGACCTCCACCGTGCGCTCGTACATCTCGCGCCGCTCGGCCCACCAGGGCACCTCGGCGGCCAGCTGTTCGAACAGCCGGTCCGCCCCGTGCAGCCAGCCGGGCAGCAGGTCCACCCAGGCGTCCGGGCCCAGCGCCTCCCGGCGCATGCCGGTCAGCGGCCCCAGGGCGGGCCCGGCCGGCCCGGGGTCGTCGAACAGTGACGGCTGGAGGTGGACGGCGGCGGTGGTGGGCATGGCTCCAGCCTACGCCGTGAATCGAACACGCATCCGAATGGAGAGGTCAGAGCGGGACGACCGTCAGTGTCCGCTCGAAGAAGTTGGTGACGTAGAGACGGCTGCCGTCGGGGCTGACGGCGACGCCCCGCGGGCCGCCGGACACCGGGATGGTGCGGGCGACGGCCCTGGTGCCGAGATCGATCACGGAGACCGTGTCGAAGGGGAAGTGGGCCACGTACAGCTGCTCGTCGTGGGGGTCGACGGCCAGCCCGTACGGTCCCCGGTCGACCGTGATCACCGCGAGCGGCTGGGCCGGGGTCGGCCCGGTCACCTGGATGACCTCGGTCGCGTCGTACACGGACACCGTGTTCGCGAAGTAGTTGCTGGCGTAGAACCGGTTGCCGTCCGCGGACGCCGCGAGGCCGACCGGGAAGTCGATGCCGGTCAGGGTGCCGTGGCTCTTGGTGAGCAGGTCGGAGACCATCACCTGGTCGTCGATGGCGTTGGCGATCAGTAACTGCTCGGGGTGGACGGTGATCGCCAGGCCGTACGGCCGGGCGCCCATGCCGGTGCTGATGGTCGTGTCACCGGTGGCGGTGTCGAACACCTTGACGAAGGTGGAGGCGTGCTCGGCGACGTACAGCCGCTTGCCGGCCGGGTCGACGGCCACCCCGTAGGGGCCGACGGCGACCGGGAAGGTCAGGGCGACGGTGTTCGCCGGGGTGTCGACGGCGGTGACCGTTCCGTCGAGGAAGTTGGTGACGTAGACCCGCCGGCCGTCGCTGCTCGCGGCCACGCTGTGCGGGCCCGCGCCCACGGGAATCGTCTCGAAGGTCTGGGGGCCGGCCCGATCCGGGCCGGACGTCGGAGTGGTGGAGAGTGACATGGTCCGCTCTTCCCTGTGTCGGGTCCTCCGCCGGCCTTCGACCGGGTGCGGCGCCGGGTGCCGCCGCAGGCGGCCGGGGAGCGTCCGGGGGCGCCGGCCACCTCGTCCGCGCCCCTGGTCGAGGGGCGCGCCGGTGGTCGTCGCCTTTCGATCCTACGCCGACCGTATGCCTGGTCCACCGGGCACACGGTCGGCGTGGGCGGGGCCTCAGCGGAGGGCCGGCTCCCCTTCGGCGGTCCCGCCGGCGGCACCGTCCGCGTCCGCGGTGCCGAGCCGGGCGTACACCTCCGGGCGGCGCGAGCGCAGCCGCAGGGCGAGGCCGACCCCGATCAGGAACACCACCGGAACCACCGACACCAGCGGCCAGTTGACCTCCGGTCCGGCCGCCGTGAACAGGTCGAGCCGCCAGACCACCAGCCCGGTGGCGCCGCACAGCAGCGCCGTGGAGAGCAGCGGGGCGACCACCGTGCGGAACCGGCCCGCGCTCGCCGCGGCCGCCCGCTCGCGGCGGAAGTACGCGTACACGGCGAGCCCGGCCAGCGCCTGGAGCACCAGGATGCCGACCACCCCGGGGGAGTTCACCCAGAGGAAGAACTGGTTGTACGGGTCGGCGCCGATCAGCGCGGCCACCACCACGGCGCCCGCCGCGAGCAGGCTCTGCGCGATCCCGCCGATCCACGGCGAGCGGTGCCGGGGGTGGATCCGCCCGAGCGCGGCGGGCGCGGCGCCCTCGGCGGCCAGCGCGTGGCCGTAGCGGGTGATGGTGTTGTGGAAGGCGAGCAGCGCGGCCAGCAGGCTGGTGACGATCAGGACGCGCTGGAGGTCCGTCGCCCAGCCGCCGACGTAGTCCGTCATCGCGGTGAAGAACATCCCGGCCGGGTCGGCGGTCGCGGCGGCCACCGCCTGCGAGTCGCCGAAGGCCTGCACGATCGTCCAGGTGATGAAGGTGTAGAACAGCCCGAGGAAGGCGATGGCCGCGTACGTGGCCCGGGGCACCGTGCGGTGCGGGGCGCGGGCCTCCTCGCGGTAGATCGCGGTGGCCTCGAAGCCCACGAACGCGGCGAAGGACAGACCGAGCACGCCGCCCATGCCGCCGGTGGCCACGTTCCCGGGCGCGAACGAGGAGAGCGAGAGGCCGTGCGCCCCGCCCCGGGCCAGGATCGCGACGGCGAGCAGCAGCAGGATCCCGGTCTCGGCGATCAGCAGCGCGCCGAGCACCTTGGCGCCGAGGTCTATCGAGCGGTAGCCGAGGAACCAGACCGCCGCGACCCCGAGCAGCGCCCAGAGCGGCCAGGGCAGGTCCAGGCCGAGCAGGTCCGCGGCGGTCTCCTTGGCGAAGTAGCCGAAGGCGCCGAACATGCCGACCTGGATCGCGTTGTAGGACAGCACCGCGAGCAGCGCGGCGCCGAGCCCGGCGGGGCGGCCGAGGCCCCGGGTGACGTAGGCGTAGAAGGCGCCGGCGTTGCGGACGTGCGCCGTCATGGTGGTGAAGCCGACCGCGAACAGGGCCAGCACCAGGCCGGTGGCCAGGTAGGCGGCCGGGGCGCCGATGCCGCCGAAGGAGATGGCGAAGGGCGCGACCCCGGCCATCACGGTGAGCGGCGCGGCGGCGGCGACGACGAAGAAGACGATGTCGCCGGTGCCGAGGACGCCGCGTTCCAGCCCGGGGGCCGGTGCCGGTGCCGGGGTCGCCGCCGCGGGAGCGGTCGTGTCGGAGGGCAGGTGCATGGGGGAGCTCTCCTGGGGTCGTGCGGTCGAGGGTAGGGGAAAGCCGCCCGGGTGGGGGCGCGGACGGCCTTGGTGCGCGCCGGGGGCGCGGTGCTGTCGGCACTCGTGCCGGTTCGGGCGCCGGCGCGGGGGCGCTCAGTGCGTGCGCCGGCCGCCCAGCCAGGTGCCCAGCACGGCGACCCCGGCCAGTTCGCCCGCCGGGACGGCGTACGGGTCGGCGGCCAGGTGCACCAGGTCGGCCCGCAGGCCGACCCGCAGCACCCCCCAGGCGTCCTCCTCGAACGCCTGGTGCGCCACGCCCGCCGAGTAGGCGGCGAGCGCCTCGTCGAGCCCGATCCGCTCCTGCGGCAGCCAGCCCCCCTCCGGCAGGCCCTCGGGCGTCTGCCGGGTGACGGCGGTGGCCAGCCCGGCCAGCGGCTCGTACCGGGTGACCGGCCAGTCGCTGCCGAACGAGACCCGGGCCCCGCTGCGCAGCAGGGCGGCGATCTGGTACTGCCGGGCGCCGCGCTCGGGGCCGATCCGGGGCAGGGTCAGCTCGGTCATCAGCGGGTCCGACTGCGCCCAGAGCGGCTCGAAGTTGGCGATCACGCCGAGTTCGGCGAACCGCGGCAGGTCGGCCGGGTCGACCAACTGGACGTGGGCGATCACCGGGCGGCGGGCGCGCGGGCCGTTGCGGCGCGCGGCGGCCTCGATCGCGTCCAGCGCGATCCGCACGCCGTGGTCGCCGATGGCGTGGATGTGCGGCTGGAAGCCGAGCGCGTCGACGGCGGTGACGGCGTCGGCGAGCTCCGCGCCGGTCCAGTTGGCCGCCCCGTGCGAGTGCGGGCAGTCGCTGTACGGCTCCAGCAGCGCGGCGGTGCCGGACTCCACGACCCCGTCGGCGAAGAACTTGACGGCCCGCGCGGTGAGCCGGCCGCCCCCGGCGGCCTCCACCCGCTCGCGGTCGGCGGCGAGCCGCGGGAGCCGCCCGGCCCAGCCGTCCGGTTCGAGCAGCAGCGCGAGGTTGGCCCGGACGGCGAGGCCGTCGTCGGCGACGGCGGCGATCCAGGTGTCCACCTGGACGGCTTCGACCCAGGCGTCCTGGATCCAGGTCACCCCGGCGGAGGCGAGCACCCGGGCCGTGCCGCGCAGCGCGTCGACCTGCTCGGCGAGGTCGGGCAGCGGCACGAGGGCGAGCACGGGGTTGAGCGCGCCGAACTCGCGCAGGGTGCCGAGCGGGCTGCCGTCGGGGCGGCGGACGATCTCGCCGTGGGCCGGCTCGGGGGTGTCGGCGGTGTACCCGGCCCGCCGCAGCGCCTCGCTGTTGGCCCAGCCGGTGTGGTGGTCCATGGTGCGCAGCAGCACGGGCCGGTCGGGGACGACGGCGTCCAGCAGCGCGGCGTCGAACAGGCCGCCCTCGGCGAGCCACGGGTCGAAGGCGTCGCCGGTGATCCACTCGGCCTCGGGGTGCTCCTCGGCCCAGACCCGGACGGCCTCGACCACCTCGGCCAGGGTGGCGCAGTCCCGGACCGGGACGCCGCGCAGGCCGAGCCCGCCGATCAGCGGGTGGACGTGGCCGTCGCCCCAGGACGGCAGCAGGGCGCCGCCGGCCAGGTCGACGGTCTCGGTCCGCTCGTCGCGCAGGGCGTGCGCCGTCGCGCCGAGGGCAGTGATCCGCCCGGCGGTCACGGCGAGGGCGTCGGTGACGGGGCGGGCCGGGTCGCCGGTGTGGATCCGGCCTCCGGTGAAGAGCGTGTCGGCGCGCATACGGGTGCGTCCTCTCCCGGTGCGGTCTGGTGTGACCTGGTTAACTGAATGGGATTCGGTAACCGTAGGCGCGGCCGGGCGGGGCGCGGAAGAGTTTTATTGAAAGTCATTCGATTACGTTTTCATTACGATGATCTTGCGCGATGATCGTAGGGCCGCGCCGTGCGGCGACACCGCCATCGCCGAGCAGGACGGACATCCCATGGCCAGGCCGCGCACACCCCTGCTGGACCGGCAGCGCATCGTGCACACCGCGCTGCGACTGGTCGACGAGGCCGGCGACCTCACCATCCCGGCCCTCGCCGGCGCGCTCAAGGTCAGCCCCTCCGCGCTCTACCACCACGTCACCGGGCGGGCCGAGATCGTCGCCCTGATGCGCGCCGAACTCGTCCGTGCGATCGGCGAGCGGTCGCTCTGGGACCGGCCGTGGGACGAGGCGCTGCGCGGCTGGGCCCGCGCCTACCGGGAGGCCTTCGCCGAGCACCCCGGCATCATCCGGCTGCTGGCCACCGCGCCGCTCGCCGAACCGTTCATGCACGAGGTGTACGAGCGGGCCGTCGCCACCCTGGAGGCGGCGGGGTTCGCGCCGGAGGACGTGATGGGCGTGATCACCGCCCTGGAGAGCTTCATCCTCGGCTCGGCGCTGGACCTCGTCGCGCCCGCCGTCATGGTCGACGCCGTCGACCGGGAGGTCACGCCGCGACTGGCCGCCGCGCTGGCCGCCGTCCCGACCGGGCGGCGCCGGGCCGACCAGGCCTTCGAGGTCGGGCTCGCGGCGCTGATCGCCGGCTACCGCACGCTGCTGCCGGCCGATCACGCGCCGGTGGCGGCGGGTCCGGATCCGATTTCTGACCAGGCGTGATGGCCTGCTAGTGTTCTTTCCGTCGAGAGGGAACGATCTTCGCGGAGCGGGGATCGGGACCGGTTCGACCAGGCGTCAGCGGTGCTACCAGAGCACGCCCTACTTTCAGTAGGGAGAGTCCGTGCGATCCGGGCCTGGCGCTCCACCGGAAGCGGCCGTCCCCCAGCGGGGGGCGGCCGCTTCGTCGTTCCTCGGGTGACTCCGGGTGGCGTCGGGCGTCGTCGGCCGGGCGCCGGGCGCCGGGCGTCGTCGGATGAGGTCGGTCCTATCGCACGGGGCCTCCGAAACCCATCGGGGCGGCCGACAATCGGCCAACGTCCCACGCCAGGTGGATCGTTCGTTCGTGTGGCGGATGGATGTGCGGTCAGCGCCGATGCCGTACCGGTCGGCCTGACGCGACGTCAAAGGATGGCCGAAAGCGGACCGTTGTGGTGTGAATATGCCATTGGAACGTTCGTTGAATGGATTCCACCAGTAGCCTTCCGTGTCGAACCCGCCACGGGTCGTGGCAGTCCGGCCCCTGCCCGGCGGCCATGCCCCGCCGCGCCGTTTCCTCCCCGAACCCTCCGAAGGAGCCCGAGTGCCGGGTATCGACGAGTGCCTGTCCCGGGCGATGGCGATCGCCGGGGCCCGCGCCGCCAGTCTGGTCGACTGGAGCAGCGGGCTCGCCCTGGGCAGCGTCGGAGTCAGTCCGACCGGCGACCACGACACCACGGCCGCAGAGGCAACCGACCTGGTACGGACGGCTGTTGAGAGCGCGACCTTCACCGCCGCCGAGGACCGCACGGCACCGCTGCAGGACATCATCCTGACCGCCGGACGCAGTTACCACCTGTTGTGCTTCATCGACACCGTCTTCGACAGCCGGCTCGTCCTGCACCTCTGGCTCGACCGCGCCGAGGGCAACCTCGCCGTCGCCCGCTTCCGCCTCCAGTCGCTCGCCGAGGAACTGGTGCTCGGATGACGAACCCCGTGACGAATCCCGCTGCGCGCTCCGCCACGGGTGATCAGGGCGCCGAGGTTCGCGCCACCGTCGGGTTCCGGCCACCGGACGGGTCCACCGCGCACCCGGTCGCCGCCGAGCCCGGCTGGACCCCCGGCGCGGCCGTCGAACGGCTCGCCCGCGAACGCGTCACCGGCGCCCTGCACGGCCCCGCCGGCACCGTCTACCTCGTCGACGGCCTGGTCGCCCACGCCGAGTCCGACCGGGCGCCCGACCTCGCCACCGTGCTCACCGCCTGCGGCCGGCTCACCCGCGAGACCTGGCGGGAGGCCGTCCACCGGTTCGGCCCGCACGCCCGGGTCGGTGAGGCGCTGGTCGAACAGGGCCGGCTGACCCGCGGCGAGCTCGAACTCTGCCACCTCGGCGCGCTCTACGACGCCGCCTGCTTCCTGCTCGACGCCCCCGGCGGCGCCGCCCCCACCGACGGGCCGGCCGCCCCCGCCGCTCCGGGCCGCTGGACCTTCGCGCCCGGTGCGCGGCACTGGCTCGGCCCGGTGGCCGCCGTCGGCGCCCAGCGGCTGCGCCGGGAGGCGCAACGGCGGCAGCACGTGCTGGACCGGATCTGGCCCTCGGCGCAGTTCGACACCGCGCCGCTGTGCCGGACCGCCGCCCCGCCGACCGCTGCCCCGCCGACCGCTGCCCCGCCGACCGCCGCCGCCCCCGGACGCCACGCCCGCCGGCTCCGCCCGCCGACCCGGCGCCAGTGCGAGCTGCTCGACCACGCGGACGGCCGGAGAACCCCGGCGGAGCTGGCCCGGCTGCTCGGCCGCTCCGCGTTCGCGACCACGGCGGACGTCCGCCGGCTCGCCGCCGCCGGCCTGCTGGTCGGCCCCGACACCGGGTGCGCGGCGGGCGCCGCAGCCGCGACGCCGGGTCCGCCCGGCGGGGTGCCGGCGCCCCGGGACCCCGGCGGGCTGCACCGGCGGGTACCCGGCGCGGCGCTCGCCGCCCTGACCGGCGAACGGGGCGGGCCGGACCCCGCCGCCGTCCCGCCCACCGACACCGACCCGGACATCGCGCTGCTGATCCGGGTCCGAACCCTTCTGGAGGCCCGACTTTGAACCACTCTCCGCCCGCGACCCCGCCGTCACGGCCATGAGGCGGGCGCTCAAGCAGCGTGCCGGAAGGAGACAACTGATCGCCTTGGAGACCGAGCTGCTGGCCGAACTCCGCGCCATCAGGCACCGGTTGCCGCACCTCGCGGGCGGCCTGGTGGCCAGTGTGGACGGACTGCTGGTCGCCCACGACACCCATGGGACCGAGCCCTCGAGCCTGGCGGCGATGACGGCCGCCTCGCTCAGCCTGGCGCAACGGCTCGCCGACAGCACCGGCCAGGGGGAGTTCCGCGAGTCACTGGTCCGCGGTGAGAACGGCTACGTCGCCACCTACGCGGCCGGCGGCAGCTGCGTGCTCACCCTGCTCGCCCATCCGGACGCGAACGTCGGCCGCCTGCACCTGGAGGCCCGCCGCTCCGCCCGGCGCATCGCCGAGCTCCTCAACGACGCGCTGCTGCCCAAGGACGCCCGGGAGCTCTGACGGGCCCGGCCGTCCCGCCCTTGCCCTCTTCCGGTCGGTCCATCGAATCGACCGACCGACCTACCTACCTATCGACTCACCGACTCATCGACGAACGGGAGACACCGAGATGACCGACGCCGCAGGCGCGCTCAAGCAGGCCATGACCGTGATCGAGGGCGCCATCGGCGCGGCCCTGGTCGACTACAACAGCGGCATGGCGCTGGCCACCCTCGACGGCCCCGGCGGCCTCGACCTCAACGTGGCCGCCGCCGGGAACACCGACGTGGTGCGGGCCAAGATGCGCACCATGGACATGTTGGGCCTCAGCGACGGGATCGAGGACATCCTCATCACCCTCAGCAGCCAGTACCACCTGATCCGCCCGCTCACCAGCCGCAGCGGCAAGGGCCTGTTCCTCTACCTGGCCCTGGACAAGGGCCGGGCCAACCTGGCGATGGCCCGTCACCAGCTCACCAGGATCGAGGCGGACCTGGAGGTCTGAGCGCGGTCGGCTCCCCGGAGCAGGCGACCTCGCCGCCGGGGAGCCCCGCGCAGACCGTGCCGTCGGGCGTGACCACGCGCCACGGTGCGAGCAGCGCGTGCGGCGGGACGGACATCGTCCCGCCGCCCTCACCGCTTTCCCCGGTGAAGACCAGCTCCAGCCCTCCGGCCGGGGTGATCCGGGCGGAGCCGACCGTCCGGCCGACCAGAGCGAGCAGTGGTCCGGTGGGCCGGAGGGTCAGCGCGGGGTAGAAGATGCCGACGCCCGTCGGCCCGGTGACGCGGAACTCGTGCGCCACCCGGACGGTCACCGGCCCGTCGAGCACGAGGTCGAGCCGGTCGCCGCCGTGGACCGCCGTCACCCGGCGACCGGTCAGGACGGCGTCGAGGCCGTGCCCGGCGTGCGTCGTGTGCTGCGTGTTCTGCATGCGGCCAGTGTGGACCGGCGGGACGCCGCCTGTCCCGCCGTTCGGCGCGGGCACGCTCAGCCGGCCGGGTGCCCGCCGACCAGTTCGGCCGGGCCGCCCGGCCGGTCCCGCGCCGCCAGTGCGGCCGCCGTCCGGGCCCAGGACGCCGGCGTCAGCAGCGCCCGCGCCTCCACCGGGTCGCAGAGCCGCCACTCGACCAGCTCCTCCTCGGCCAGCACGATCGACGCGAACCGCTCGTCCGCCACCGTGCCGCCGTCGAACAGGTACACCAGCACGGCGCTCTCCCGCACCGCCGCCGGGTCCGCCGCCCGGCCGGGCAGCCAGTCCAGCGCCAGCAGCCGACCCGGCTCGCAGGTCCAGCCCAGCTCCTCGCGGACCTCGCGCGCGGCCGCCGCCCGGGGCAGCTCCCGGTCCGCCTCGATGCCGCCGCCCGGCAGCGTCCAGTACGGCACCTCGCCGCCCGGCAGGTCCCACGGCCGCTGCCGCACCAGTAGGACGCGGCCCGCCCGGTCCGTGAACACCGTGCGGGCCTTGGCCCGGATCCGCGGCAGGCTCGCGATGTACGTCGCCCGGTCCAGCAGGGGCGGGGCATCGGCCGGCGGCGCGGGGGCCGCCCCCGGGGGCCAGTGCGCGGACAGCTCGGACAGCCCCGTCTCGCCCGTGTACGCGGGGGCCGGGACGGGCGTCGGATGCTCGAGCGCTTGCCCGACCGGGTGACCGTCCTCCAGTTCCAGCGGCGCGGCCGCGCGGGGCGCCCGCAGACAGGCCGCCACCCGCCGGGAGAGCCGCGGCGGCAGCGCACGGCCCGCCTGGTCGGGCGTCAGCCACGCCCAGCCGCCCACCTCGGCGCGGTCCGGTGTGAACGCCGCCGCCTGTTCCGGCGTCAGCGGCTCGGCCCAGTACAGGTGGGCGGCGATCGGCGGGCGGTGGTGGTCCAGCGTCCAGTCCAGGCAGGCCAGCGCCCCGAGCCGGGGCGTGAACCCCAGCTCCTCCTCGATCTCCCGCACCGCCGTCCGGCGCGGGGAGCCGTCCTGTGGATCCCAGCCCCCGCCCGGCACGGCCACCGGATGCTTCCGGTCGTACGGCAGCCGCACCAGCAGCACCCGCCCCCGCCCGTCCGGGAACAGCACCCCGGCCGCCGCCAACAACTCCCGCCCCGAACCCGCCGCGTCCGCCATCCGCACTCCCTCCACCGCGCCGTCCGCCTCCGGAGACACCCCACCCCACCCCTCCGGTTCCCGCCCGCCGCGGGGTGTTCGGCGCGGTGTGGGGTGGAGTGGGAAGTCGGCCACGTCGACTTCCCACTCCACCCCACTCCTTCCTACCCCGCCGGTTCAGGAGGGAGGGCGGCGAGGGCGGTGGTGGTGGCGTGGGCCATCCGGCGGTCCTGGCGGTCGGTGGCGCCGCGCAGGCGGGCGCAGCCCTCGACGGCGGCGAGGGCGACCAGGCCGGGGAGCAGGTCGGTGCTGCGGTCGGCGACCCAGCGGGTGCCCTTGGTGGCCATCCACCGGACGTCGGCCAGGGTGCCGGGTGGCGGGTCCACCGGTTCGGGGGCGGGGGCCGGGCCGAGCGGGCGGCCGGCGGCGGTGAGCAGGTCGTGGAACCCGCGGGCGATCAGGTGGTGGCCCTCGGCGCTCGGATGGAGGCGGTCGACGCTGAGCAGCCGGCGCTGCGCCGTCCAGGGCAGCTCGGCGATGTGCAGGTGGACGGCCCGGTGGCGGACGGAGAGCGCGTGCACCACCGTGTTCACCGCGTGCATCCGCCGGGCCAGCGGCCGGGCGAGCGGGCGGGGCAGGCGCAGCAGGGCGCCCGGGTCGGGCAGGCAGGCGGTCAGGACCACCGCGCCGCTGTCGGTGAGGCGGCCGAGGACGGTGTCCAGGGCCAGGGTGGTGCGGCCGACGTCGAAGCCGGACCGCAGGGTGTCGTTGCCGCCGGCCACCACGGCGGCGAACCGCGGCCGCAGGGCGAGCGCGGCCGGCAGTTGTTCCGTCGTCAGGTCGGTGGTGAGCGCGCCGCTGCGCGCGAGGTTGGTGAAGTCGACCCCGGTCCGCGGCGGGGCCAGGGACCGGGCGAGCAGGGCCGCCCAGCCGCGCCATCCGTCGGCGATCGGGTCGCCGACGCCCTCGGTGAGCGAGTCGCCGAGGGCCACGAACCGGACCGGTTCGCCGGTCCGGCGGCCCCCGCCGGGGGCTGTGCCGTGCGCGGTACCCGGTACGGTGCCGCCTCCTCCGTCCACTGTCGTGATGGTGTTCATCGGACCTCCCACCCCGTCCGTGCCGTTCTGTTCCGTGCCATGCCGTGCCGCCCTGTCCCGCCCTGCCCCGTCCCGCCGTGGGCCCGTACTCAGCGGGCGGTGACGGGCGCCGTGCCGTGGGCGGCGAGGAAGGCCGCCACAGCCGCGGGCCAGCCGTACCGCTCGGCCCGGGCGCGGGCGGCGGCGCGCCGGGCCGGTTCGGGGCGCGCGAGGAGCTCGCGCACCGCCTCCGCGAACCCCGCGCCGGTCGGTGCGGCGGCCACACCGGCCGTGCCGATCAGCTCGGGCAGCGCGGAGCCGCGGTTGACGGCGACCGGCGTGCCGCAGGCGAGCGCCTCCAGCGCGGCCAGCCCGAAGGTCTCCACCGGCCCCGGCGCCAGCACCACGTCCGCGCAGCCGAGCAGCCGGGCGACGTCCGCGCGCCCGGCCAGGTGGCCGAGGAGGTGCACGGGCAGCCGCTCCCGGGCGGCCCGGGCGGCCAGCCGTGACCGCAGCGGCCCGGTGCCCGCCACCGCCAGCACCGCCTCGACCCCGGCGGACCGGAGCGCGGCCAGGGCGTCGAGGGCCAGAGCGGGGTGCTTCTCGGGGGCGAGCCGGGAGCAGAGCACCAGCAGCACCTGCCCGGGGGCCGCGTACCGGGCCCGCTCCGCCGCCCGGTCGGCGGCGGCCTGCGGGCCCAGGGCGGCGAGGTCCACACCGAGCGGGGCGCGCGCGAGGTTCCGCACGCCCAGGCGGCGGAACTCGGCGGCGGCCCAGTCGGTCGTGCAGATCACCGTGTCGTACGACCGGGCGGTCCGGGCGTTGAGCCGGTCGGCGGCCGCGGCGGCGACGCAGCCGTGCACGCCCCAGGTCCGCAGCACGCCGACGGCGCTCTCGTGCGACACCATCGCGGCGCGCACCCCGTGCCGCCGGGCCCAGGCGCCGGTCCAGCGCAGGGTGGTGCGGTCGGAGACCTCCAGCCGGTCCGGGGCGAGCCGTTCGAGCTCGGCGGCCACCGCCCGGCGGTCGGCGAGCAGCCGGTACCCGCCGCTGCCGGGGAGCAGGGGGCCGGGCAGCGTGACGACCAGCCCCTGCTCCTGCTCCTCGACGGTGCGCCGCTCCCCGGGCACGACGAGCACCGGGGTGTGCCCGGCGGCCCGGTAGCCCGCGCCCAGGTGGCGCAGCGCGGTACGCAGTCCGCCGGAGACGGGGGTGACGAAGTTCGCCACCCGGACGATCCGCAGCGGGCCGGTGGTCATGCGGGCAGTTCCTCCGTCAGCGCGGCGTCCTCCGTCGGCGGGGCGGCCGGCCCCGGGCGGCCGGCCGCGGCCGCCGGATCGGGGGAGGCCGCCGCTTCGCCGGGTGCCACCGGGGCGGCGGCCACCCCGTGGTGCTCCGCGAGCACCTCGGCGTAGTGCCGCAGCAGCTGGTCCCCGACCGCCTCCCAGGTGCGGGCGGTCACCTCCGCCCGCCCGGCGCGCCCGTACGCGGCCCGCAGCTCCGCGTCCCCGGCCAGGGCGGTCACCGCCCGGGCCACCGCCGCGCCGTCGCGGGGCGGGACGAGCAGGCCGGTGCGGTGGTGCGCGATCAGGTCGAGCGGGCCGCCGGCGGCCGGGCCGATCACCGCGACGCCGCTGGCCATCGCCTCCTGGATGGTCTGGCAGAAGGTCTCCAGCGGCCCGGTGTGCACGAAGACGTCCAGGGTGGCGAAACATCGGGCCAGCTCCTCGCCGGTGCGCCGGCCGAGGAAGACGGCGCCCGGCATCGCGGCCTTCAGCCCGGGCGCGGACGGCCCGTCGCCGACGATCACCACCCGCACCCCGGGCAGCGTCGAGGTCTCGGCGAGCAGGTCGACCCGCTTCTCCGGCGCGAGCCGCCCGACGTAGCCGACCAGCACCTCGCCGCCGGGGGCGAGCGCCCGGTGCAGCGCCTCGTCGCGGTGGCGCGGGTGGAAGCGGGCCGAGTCCACGCCGCGCGGCCACAGCTGGACCCGGGCGACCCCGTGCGCGGTGAGGTCCTGGGCGGCGGGGGTGGACGGCGCGAGCGTCCGGGCGGCGAGGCCGTGGACGGCGCGGATCCGGTGCCAGGCGGCCGCCTCGCCGAGCCCGCGTCCGGCCCGGTAGGCGTGCGCGTACCCGGCGAGGTCGGTCTGGTAGACGGCGACGACGGGCACGCCGAGCCGGGTCGCGACCTGGGCACCGCGCACGCCGAGCACGAACGGGCTGGCCAGGTGGACGAGGTCGGGCCGGTGGCCCTGGATCGCGGCGGCCGGCCGCCGGCTGGGCAACGCGATCCGGACCTGCGGGTAGCCGGGCAGCGGGACGGAGGGGACGTGCACCACCGGCAGCTCGTCCGGCACGCCGCCGGCGCCGAAGGTGTGCGAGGGACTCTGCGCGCCGCGCGCGGGCGCCGGCGTGACGACGAGCGGCTGGTGCCCCCGGCGGAGCAGGTGCTCGGCGGTCCGCAGCACGCTGTGGGCGACGCCGTTGACCTCGGGGGGAAAGGATTCGGTGACGATGACGACACGCATGTCCGTGTTCTGTCCGCGCCCGGCGTGCACCCGGCCAAAGGGATCTGTCGTACAAACGAACGCGGGTCGGCGAATTGTCCCGCCGACCCGCGTCGTGCCCGGTCCGGGCGCGGCCGAAGACCTCAGGCCGGCCCGGCGGCCGTCTCCTTCAGCTCCGCGTAGGGGGCGAGCTTGCGGATCGACTCGATGCTCTTCAGGCAGTCGTCCCGGTTCTCCTGCGGGTCGCCCGTCACCACGATCGATCCGTTGCTCGCCTTGAGCCGGAACCGGTGCATGCCGCTCTCATCGGTGTACAGCTCGAACTTTCCCGCCATGGCAGTCGACACCTCTCGTTCAGGAAGCCCCCTCGCACCGCACCGTAGGGGCAAATCCCTTGCCGGGCGCGCCAGATGATCCATCCGAGTGCCGGGGCCCGGGTGTGTCCGGGAGTCGGTCCCCGGCAGGCGCGCCGGCCGGGGCCGCCTGCTCCAGCCAGGTGCCGTCGCGCATGATGACGCGTCCGCGCAGTTCCCGCTCGCCCCGCCAGGCACGCACCGTCCTCGGCACCACGCGCACGTACAGGTGCGGCTTCTCCTCCGTGCGCGGGTCCCACCCGAACTTGTCGGTGAACGCCCGGGCCGCCTCCGCGGGCACCTCCCGGGCCGAGAAGCCCTCCGCCTCGCCCTGGAGGAGCACCACGTCGAAGGTGTCCGGCAGGGCCAGCCGTACGCGTGGCTCCGCGCGGACGTTGCGGGCGGTCACCGAAGTGGCGCCGGTGCACATCCACGCCGCCCGCCCGTCCCAGAAGAACCACAGGGGTACCTGGTGCGGCCCGTGCTCGGGGTGGGCCGTCGACACCCATACGTCCCGCTCGGCGACGAGCCGTTCGAGGGTGTCGCGGACACGTTCCGCCGTCTGGCGCTGCATGCTTGCGGTGGTCATGATCGGCGATGCTAGCCACCGGGTTCCGGGCCACACATCGGACGAGCGACCTACGCCCGGAGGCGGACGACCGGGTTCCGGGGCGGGCGGAACGCCCCGGGCCCGCCGGGCTGCTGCTGCCCGGCGGACCCGGTCTCCCCCTTCGGTCGGTCGGTCAATCGGTCGGTCGGTCGCGGTGGAGGGCGGACGCCGCGGCCCGGACGACGTCGTCCGCGGCGTCGCCCGCCGACCCGCGCCGTCGGATTCGAAGCCAAGCACGGCACCGCCCGCCGGACTCGGTCACCTGACTGAAAGCGGCGAAGTCCGCAGCCCGCCGGGCCGGCGGCGCTGTCGGTGGCGCGGGCTAGGGTGGGAAGCCCGTTCTGCTTCCGCCCGGAGAGGTGCCGCCCACCGATGTACGCCCTGCACGCGCTCTGGCGGGCCGACGGCCGGCTCGCCGTCTGGGCCGAGGACGCGGTGGTGTACCGGGGGGACGCGCCCGCCCGCGGTGAGCGCGGTGGGACGGCGCACCCGTTCGCCTGCCCGGCCGGGGAGGTGGCGCGGCTGCTGGGGGCGGTCGGGCCGGGCCTGGGCTGGCTGGCCGAGCAGGCCGCCGAGCGGTGGACGGGGCTGCTGCTGCCGACCCTCGGCGGCCGGCCGACACCGTCCCCCGACCTGCCGACGGGCGCCGCGCCGCGCCCGGTGGGGCTGAGCCCCTGGCGGGTGCCCGCGCTGCTCTTCGACCGCTCGCAGGCCGCCCAGCTGCTCGGCGCGCTGCACGACCCGCACTGGCCGGGGGCGAGCGTCCAGCTGCCCGACGGCACCCCGGCCGAGCTGGCGTACGGCGCCTCGGTGCGCTGGCTGGCCGCCGTGCACGACCTCGCCTGGCGGCTGGTCGGGCGGGGGCGGCTGCTGCCGGTGCCGGTCGAGGAGGCGGGGGAGTGGTACGCGCGCTGGCGGCCCGCCCCGGACGGCCCGGCCCGCCGGGAGGCGGCCGCGCTGGTCGCCGGCTGCCCGCCGGTCTGCCGAGCGGAGCACCCCGGGGGCGGGCCGTCCGCCGAGACCCTGGTCGCCGGTCTGCTCGACACCCTCGTCGACCAGGAGGCCCGGGTCGCCCTCGCGGACCTCGACCCGCCCGCCGACACCTTCCTCGCCGCCCTGTACGGCCCCGACGGCCGGCTCGCCCAGGCCCCGCCCGCCGCGCTGTCCGACGGGCTGGCCGCCTGGCAGGCCGCCCGCCCGGCCGACGCGCCGCTGCGGCTCGACTTCCGCCTCACCGAACCGCTCGGCCCCGACCCGGACGACCCCGACGGCGGGGTGTCCGCCGAGGCCTGGCGGCTCGACCTGCTGGTCCGCGCCGCCTCCAGGCCCTCCCTGGTGGTCCCCGCCGCCGCCCTGCGGCCGGGCGCCGCCGCCGACCCCGCGTACCAGGCGCTGGCCCGCGCCGTGCCCGCCGCGAGCGGCGACCCGGCCGAGGCCTACCAGGCCGAGCTGGCCCGCGCCGTCCGGGTGGACCCGGGGCTGCGCGCCTCGCTCGCGGGCACCTTCCCCACCGAGGCCCGGCTCGACCGGGCGGGCGCCCTGCGCTTCCTGCGCGAGGGCGCGCCCGCGCTGACCCGCGCCGGGTTCGGCGTCCTGCTGCCCGCCTGGTGGCAGCGCCGCCCCCGGCTCGGCCTGGTCCTGACGGCGGGCACCCCGGCCGGCGACCCGTCCGCGGTGGCGCGCACCGCGCAGGTCGACCGGGACGCCGTGCTGGCCTTCGAGTGGCGCCTCGCCCTGGGCGCGGACACCCTCTCCGAGCAGGAACTCGCCGACCTCGCCGCCGCCCAGCAGGGGCTGGTCCGGCTGCGCGGCCGCTGGGTCGAGGTCGACCAGGCACAACTCGCCGCCGCCGTACGGTTCCTGGCCGAGCACGGCACCGGAGTCATGGAGCCGGTCGAGCTGCTGCGCCTCGCCGTGGAGGACGGCGCCGTGGTGGACGGGCTGCCCGTCACCGCCGTGCGCGCCACCGGCCCGATCGGCGAGCTGCTGGCCGGCCGCCCCGCCGCCGCCGACCGCGTCCCGCGGCTGCCCGACGGCTTCACCGGCACCCTCCGCCCCTACCAGCGGCGCGGACTGGCCTGGCTGGACGCGCTCGGCCGGCTGGGCCTCGGCGCCGTACTGGCCGACGACATGGGCCTCGGCAAGACGGTGCAGACCCTCGCCCTGCTCGCCCTGGAGCAGGAGCGCGGCGCGCGCGGGCCGGTGCTGCTGGTCTGCCCGATGTCGATGGTCGGTACCTGGCAGCGCGAGGCCGCCCGGTTCGCGCCCGGCCTGCGGGTGCACGTCCACCACGGCGCCGACCGCGCCGCGCCCGACGCGTCCGCCGACCTGGTCGTCACCACCTACGGGCTGGTCCAGCGGGACGTCGCCGAGCTGCGCGGCGTCCACTGGCGGCGGATCGTCGCCGACGAGGCCCAGCACGTCAAGAACCGGTCCGCCCGGCAGTCCCGGGCGCTGCGCTCGCTGCGCTCCGGCCCGCGGATCGCGCTCACCGGCACCCCGGTGGAGAACCGGCTGGCCGATCTGCACGCCGTCCTGGACTTCGCCAACCCGGGGCTGTTCGGCAGCCCGGAGGCGTTCCGGGAGCGGTTCGCGATCCCGCTGGAGCAGACCGCCAGCGCGGACGCGGCGGCCCGGCTGCGCCGGGCCACCGGCCCGTTCCTGCTGCGCCGCCGCAAGGACGACCCGCTGATTGTCCAGGACCTGCCCGCCAAGCAGGAGTTCACCGTCCGCTGCGCCCTGACGGCGGAGCAGGCCGGCCTCTACCGGGCGGTGGTGGCCGACCTGCTGGAGCGGCTGGACGGGCTGCGCGGCGTCGAGCGCAAGGGCGCGGTGCTGGCGGCGATCGGCCGGCTCAAGCAGGTGTGCAACCACCCGGCCCAACTCCTGCACGACGGCACGGCGGTGGCCGGGCGCTCGGGCAAGGTGGCGCGGCTGGTCGAGCTGCTGGCGGAGGCGCTGGCGGAGGGCGACCGGGCGCTGGTCTTCACCCAGTACGCCGAGTTCGGTGCCATGCTCCGGCCGTACCTGCGGCGGACGCTGGGCGAGGAGGTGCTCTACCTGCACGGCGGGGTGCCGCGCGGCCGCCGGGAGGAGATGGTCGAGCGGTTCCAGTCACCGGACGGGCCGCGGGTGTTCCTGCTGTCGCTGAAGGCGGGCGGCACCGGTCTCAACCTGACCGCCGCCAACCAGGTGGTCCACTTGGACCGCTGGTGGAACCCGGCGGTCGAGGACCAGGCCACCGACCGCGCGCACCGGATCGGCCAGCGCCGCGCCGTCCAGGTGCGCCGGCTGGTCTGCGCCGGCACCGTCGAGGAGCGGATCGGTGAACTCCTCGCCGCCAAGCGCGTCCTGGCCGAGGCGGCGGTCGGCGACGGCGAGCAGTGGCTGGCCGAACTGCCCGCCGACCGGCTGCGCGAGCTGCTGACCCTGTCCGCCGACGTGATCGGGAGCGAATCGTGACCGCCTTCGACGAACGACCGCCGGCCGAGCTGCTCGACGTCTTCTGGCAGGGCGCCGTCCCCGGCCGGGCCGACGAGCCGGAGGGCGGATCCGTCACCGCCTTGGACGAGTTGGGCCCCTCGGGCCTCACCGTGCGCGGCCGCCCGCTGGACCCCGCGCTCACCGCCGCCTACCGGCGGTTCACCGGGACCGCCTGACCCGGCGAACCGCCCGCCGATCCGCTACCCCGCCGTCACGGGGTAGTGGTCGGACAGGTCGTTGTAGGTGTAGGCGGTGCCCCAACTGCTGACCGTCCACGGCGCGCTGTGGAAGCGGACCACCGTGTTGGTGTAGTTCGCCGGGCGCGCGTGGTCGGCCCGGTAGAGGACGTGGTCGAGGTCCTCCTTCGGCTCGCCCGGGTAGCGGTAGGCGGCGATCGAGTTGTCCGCGGTGTCGAAGGAGTCGGCCCAGCCGTTGCGGGTGGTGGCCGGGGCGACGCCCGCGTTGGCCAGCAGCGCGGGGTACTCGCTGCCGTGGGAGTCGATGTTGAGGTCCCCGGCGAGCACGATCGGCTCGGCGGCCGGGATGTTCTTGGCGTCCACGAACGCCTTCATCGCCTTGAGCTGGGCGGCCCGGATCGCCGCCGGCTGGCCCGCCGAACAGCCGGAGTCGGTGGACTGCAGGTGCGTGCCGAGCACGTGCGTGCGCAGGCCGTCGACGTTCAGCACGGCGTAGACGAAGCCCTTGTTCGACCACCAGTCCGAGCCGCAGGCGTCCTGGAAGACGTACTGCTCCTTGCGCAGGATGGGCCACTTGCTGAGCAGGGTGACGCCGCCGTCCTCGGGGGTGGCGGAGCTGTAGCTGCCGGAGGTGGCGTCCCAGCCGCTGGTCGAGCGGCCGACCACCGGGGTGTGGTACGGGTACGCGGCCGAGGCCTGGGCGACCAGCGCGTCGGAGGCGCCGTTGTCGAAGGCCTCCTGGAGCACCACGACGTCCTGGCCCCGGAAGACGTCGGCGGCGGGGATGGCCTTGGCGCGGTAGTCCTGGCCCCAGTTGGGGTAGAGGTTCTTGCTCATCAGGAAGACGTTGTACGTCAGCACCTTGAGCGCCGGGACGGAGGCGCTCGCGGCCGGGGCGGCGTGGGCACCCGGCGCGGCGGCGAGCGGGGCGAGCAGGGCGGCGGCGGCCGTGCAGACGGCGGCGAGGCGCGCGGAGGGAGTTGGCATGCCCGCAGTGAATCGACAGCGGGCCACGTTCGTCCAGACAGTGAACGATGACCATATGAATGCATCGGTAACTTAAAGCTGTCTGGCCAACTCCTCCTTGGGTGCACGAACTTGCCTGGACAACCTGCCCGGCTCCGGTGGGCTTCGGCTCGGCCCGGCGGGTCGGGGGCCGTCCGGTCGGGGGTGGTTCCGCGCCACCGGGGCGGGGTGCGGGGCGGGGCGGCCGGGCCTGGGGGTGGGGGAGGGGCACCCGGGGCCGGTTCCGGGGGCGCGGGTGGACGGGTGGGGCGGGGGGTGGTGGTCGGGGAATGTCCGGAGGGAGGCTGGTTGGCGTTTCTGACATGTCCATACGATCGCCCGGGTGGCGGCCGCCCGGCCGTCCCGGGACGGGGGGTGGGGAGATGTCCGCACGCATGCTCCGCGCGCGGCGGGTGAAGCGCGGGAAACAGCGCGCGCTGACGGCTGCCGTGGTGGCGGGGGCGCTCGGCGCGAGTCTGCTGACGGGGGTGCAGGGCGCCTCCGCGGGACCGCCGAAGCCGAGCCCGAAGGCGCCCCCGAGGGCCGCCGCCGCGGTGTCCGACACCGCGTCGGCCCTGCTCGCCGCGAAGCTGGGCGGCAGCCGGGTCGAGGTGCTGGAGGCGCGCAGCGAGACGGCGACGACCTGGGCGAACCCCGACGGCACGCTGACCACCGACACGGCCGCCGGTCCGGTCCGGTTCCGGCGCGGCTCCGACTGGGTGGACGTCGACGTGTCGTTCGGGCGGCAGCCCGACGGCTCCGTGGCGTCCAAGGCGCACCCGCGCGGGCTGACCCTGGCCGCGGCGAAGGGCGGCCGGGCCGCGTCGTTCGCCGGAGCGGTGAACGCCCCGGCGCAGGACCTGATCACGCTCTCCGCGGGCGACCGCAGCGTGTCGATGCGCTGGAAGGGCGGCCTGCCCCAGCCGCAGACCGACGGCTCCCGGGCGACCTACCCGGACGTGCTCCCCGGCGCCGACCTCGTCATCGACGCCACCCGGACGGGGTACGAGCAGTCGCTGCTGCTCAAGAGCCGCCCCGCCGAGGACGCGACCTTCGTCCTGCCGATCCGGGCACCGGGCGTCACCGCGCTCCAGCAGCCCGACGGCTCGGTGGAGTTCAGCGAGCGCGCGACCGGCCGCCGGCTCAGCACCATGCCGGCCCCCGTCATGTGGGACGCCACCGTCGACGAGCGCTCGCTGGAGCACACCCGCAGGGCGCCGGTCGGCCTCACCGTCACCCAGACCGGCGACGACATCGAACTGCGGCTGAGCCCCGACGCGGCGTTCCTGGCGGACCCGGCGACGCGCTACCCGGTCACCGTCGACCCGTCCGACACGGTGCTCTCCGACGTGTTCGACACCTTCGTCCAGCAGGGCGACACGGTCGACGAGTCCGCCTCGACCGATCTGAAGATCGGCTGGCCGGGGGACTACGCGGACCCGGGCCCCAACACCAAGCCGCGGGTCGCGCGCTCCTTCATCAGCTGGGACATGGCGCCGATCAAGGACGCACTGGTCTCCAGCGCGACCCTGTCGCTGTTCAACTACCACTCCTGGAACTGCCAGGCGCCCGCCGCCTGGGAGGTGTGGGACAGCGGCCCCGGGAAGACCACCAGCCGCTGGACCGCACAGCCCAACTGGTACCAGCGGTACGCCACTTCCCTTGAGACCAAGGGCCAGAACTGCTCCAACGGCGGCTACGTCAACGCCGACGTGACCTCCCTGCTGCAGTACTGGGCGGGGCAGCCCTCGGTCGCCGTCCAGGGGCTCGGCATCCGGGCCGCCAACGAGGGCAGCACGGCCGGGTGGAAGCGCTTCTACTCCGGCAACGCCGCCGCCGCGCAGATCCCCAGGCTCTCGGTCACCTACAACTACCGGCCCAGGACCGGCACCGACCTCCAGGCCGGGCCGCCGTTCTTCCCCGCCGACGGCGGCTACGTCGTGAACACCCTCACGCCGACGCTGCGCGACACCTTCACCGACCTGAACAACGACCGGGTCGACGGCACCTTCCAGATCTTCGAGGACACCACCGACACCCAGGTCGGGAACCTCCTGGTCTCCCCGTACGGGGCCGCCGGCCAGCCGGTCTCGGTCTCGGTGCCGGCCGGCCTGCTCGTCAACGGCCGCACCTACCGCTTCCGCTCGAACCCGTACGACGGGACGCACTACAACCTCGGTTGGTCGCCCTGGAAGCGGTTCACCGTCGACACGAGCGCGCCGTCCGCCCCGGTGTCGGTCACCTCGACCGACTACCCGGCGACGGGCTGGGTCAAGGGCGCGGGCCAGCCGGGCGTCTTCGTGGTCACCCCGCCCGCCGCCGACCACCGGTGGATCGAGTGGTCGCTCGACGGCGCCGGGTGGACCAGGGTGGCCACGAACGGCGCCGCCACGCCGGTCCCGCTGCAGGTCACGCCCGCCAGGGGCGGCACCACCACTCTCCAGGTGCGGGCGGTCGACCAGGCGGACAACCGGTCCGAGCCGTTCGCCTACACCTTCCACGCCGGTGCCGGCGGCCTCGTCGGCGTCGACGACGGGCAGCGCACCCCGGCCCGGCTCCCGCTGGTGGCGGAGGCCGACGCCGGCCGGTTCGACGCCGTCACCTTCTCCTGGCGCCGCTCCGACGCCGACGCCTGGACGCCGATTCCGCCCGGCGCCGTCACCGACGCCGGGCAGCCGGTCGCGGCCTGGCCGCAGCCGCTGACCGGTGGGACGGGCCGCCCGCTGGTGTGGACCGCGACGGACACCGTCACCCCGGACGGGGCGGTCCAGGTCCGGGCGGACTTCACCGGGCCGAACGCGGCCGCGGCCTCCTCGGACGCCGTCAAGGTGGTGGTCGACCGCACCGCCGACGTCGCCACCTCGACCGCGGTCGGCCCCGGTTCGGTGAACCTGCTCACCGGCAACTTCGGCCTGAGCGGCACGGACGTGTCGGTCTTCGACACGGCGGTCACCCGCACCGCCGGATCCCGGGTACCGGACGCCGGGGCCCGCCAGGACGGCCAGGTCGCCATCTTCGGCAAGGAGTGGGTGTCCGGCACGGTCGCCACCCGCACCAACCCGACCTACACGGCGGTCCGCCGCACCTCCGACACCTCGGTCGACGTGGCCACGAAGTCCGGCACCGGGATCCGCTTCACGGCCGACGCGGCGGGGACCGGCTGGGTGCCCGAACCCGGCTCCGAGGACCTCACGCTGACCGGCGGCTTCGCCGGCACCTTCACCCTGACCGGCACCGACGGCTCCGTCACCACCTTCGCCAGGGTCACGCCCGCCGCGACGGTCTGGACGGTGACCACCTCGCTCGCCGACGGCCTGGCGAACTCCACCACCGAGGTCGTCTCCGAGGCCGTCACCGGCCCCGGCGGCGCCACCCTCGCCCGGCCGCGGCGCATCATCGCGGCGAGCAGCGCGGTGACGCTCGGCGCCTGCGAGGCCGCCCCCGCCACCCGCGGCTGCCGCGTCCTGGAGTTCGTCTACGCGCCGGCGACCACCGCGACCGCCGCGGTGTTCGGCGACTACGCCGGCCAGGTCTCGGCGATCCGGCTGTGGGCGACCGCGCCGGGGGCCGCCGCCGGTACCGCCACCGACGTCGCCCGCTACGCCTACGACGACCTGGGGCGCCTCCGGGAGACCTGGGACCCGCGGATCAGCCCGGCCCTGAAGACCGCCTACGCCTACGACGGCGCGGGGCGCGTGGTCGGGCTCACCCCGCCCGGCGAGCTCCCCTGGACCTTCGCCTACGGCCGGGCCGGCGGCTCGGCGGCGGCCGGCGACGGCATGCTGCTGTCCGCCTCCCGCCCGACCCTCGCCCCCGGCAGCGCGGACCGGACCGAGGGGACCGCGACCACCACCCTGGTCTACGGCGTCCCGCTGACCGGCGCCGGCGCGCCGTACGACCTCGGGGCGGGCGCCACCGCCGGCTGGGGCCAGCGCGACAACCCGACCGACGCCACCGCGGTGTTCCCCGCCGACCAGGTACCCGCGTCGAGCGACGGCCGGGCGCTGCCCGCCGGCGCCTACACCCGGGCGACCGTGAGCTACCTCGACGCCTCCGGCCGGCCGGTCGACTCCGCCCAGCCCGGCGGGAACATCGCCGTCACCGAGTACGACCGGTCCGGCAACACCGTCCGGCAGCTGACGGCCGGAAACCGGCTGCTCGCCCTCGGCGCGAGCCCCGCCGACCGGGCGGTGCTGACCGACCTCGGCATCAGCGGCGCCGGGAGCGCCGAACGGGCCCGGCTGCTGTCCACCGAGCACGTCTACAGCCCGGACGGCACCCGGGAGACCGAGACGCTCGACCCGCTGCGCCGGACCGCCCTGGCCGCGCCGCTGATGGACGGTGCCACGACCGTGGCCCTGGCGGGCAACCAGATCGCGGCCCGCGCCCGCACGGTCCGCGAGTACGACGCGGGCCGGCCCACCGACGGCACGGCGGTCACCCGCAACCAGGTCACCGCGACGACCGTGGGCGCCCAACCGCGCTCCCACCCCGCCCTGTTCGCCGACGCCCGCACCACCCGCACCGGGTACGACTGGGCCCGGGGCCGGACGGTCGGCACCACCCTGGACGCGGGCGGGCTCAACCTCACCAGGACCACCGCGTACGACGCCCAGGGCCAGATCACCCGGACCACCCAGCCGGCGTCCTCGGGAACCGACGCCGGGGCCACCGTCACCGCCTACTACACCGGCGACGGCACCGGCCCCTGCGGCGGCAGGCCGGAGTGGGCCGACGCGGTCTGCACCACCGGCCCCGCCGCCGGCATCACCGGCGGCGGCCAGAACCCGTCCCAACTCACCACCAGGACCGCCGAGTACGGCCTGTACGGACAGCTCACCAAGCAGATCGAGACGGCCAACGGCGTCACCCGGACCACGGTCCGCGACCACGACGCGGCGGGCCGGCCCACCACGGTCACCGTGACCGGCGGCACCGGCGCCGCCGTCCCCGCCGTCACCACCGGGTACGACCCGGCCACCGGCCGGGCCACGACCACCGGCACCTCCGGCGCGGGCACCGTCACCCGCCAGTTCGACCGGCTGGGCCGTCAGATCGCGTACACCGACGCCGACGGCGGGGTCACCCGCACCACCTTCGACGCCCTGAACCGGCCGACCGTCGTCACCGACAGCGTGCCGTCCACCACCACCTACACCTACGACACCGCGGCCGAGCCGCGCGGCCTGGCCACCTCGGTGGCCGACTCGGTCGCCGGGACCTTCACGGCCCACTACAACGCCGACGGCGCCGCCGACGCGCAGGGCCTGCCGGGCGGCTACACCGCCCGCCAGGGCACCGACCCCACCGGGGCGGCGACCACGCTGACGTACACCCGCGACAGCGACGGCGTGGCCGTGCTGACCGACACGGTGGCGGTCACCGCCCAGGGCCAGTGGACCGGCCACACGGGCAACGCCGGCCGCACCTCCGCGCAGACCTTCGGCTACGACGGCGCCGGCCGGCTGGTCACGGCCACCGACACGGTCGACGGCGTCTGCACCACCCGGACGTACGGCTACGACCGCAACAGCAACCGGACCGCCCGGAGCAGCACCGCGGCCCCGCCCGGAGCCGACTGCACCACCACCGGCGGCACCTCGGCCACCTCCGGCTACGACAGCGCCGACCGCCTGATCGACCCCGGCTACGCCTACGACGCCTTCGGCCGGACCACGGCCCAGCCCGGCGGCGTCACCAACGGCTACTACGCCAACGACCTGGTGCAGTCGCAGACGACCCCCACCGCGCGCCAGACCTGGACGCTGGACCCGCAGCTGCGCCGGCGCGGCTGGACCACGGAGGCCGCGGACAACGGGGCGTGGGCGCCGACCGGCGTGAAGACGAACCACTACGGCGACGACACCGACAACCCGCGCTGGACGGTGGAGAACGCGGCCGGCGCCGTCACCCGCTCCGTCCTCGCCCCGGGCGGCGGGCTCGGCGCGCTGACCTCGGCCGCCGGGGACACGGTGCTGACGCTGACCAACCTGCACGGTGACGTCGCGGTCCTGCTGCCGACGGCGGCCGGGGCGGCGCCGGCGGTGCTCGGCTTCGACGAGTTCGGGGTGCCCAGGGCGGGCCAGCAGCCGGTGCGCTACGGCTGGCTGGGCGGCCCGCGGCGTTCGGCGGAGACGCCGACCGGCGACCTGCTCATGGGCGCGCGGCTGTACCACCCGGCCGGTGGCCGCTTCCTGCAGACCGACCCGGTGCTGTACGGCAGCGCCAACGCCTACGACTACGCGGACCAGAACCCGGTCACCAACGCGGACCCGTCGGGCCTGTGGCGGGTGAAGCTGGAGCGGCACTGGAACGGTGTCGGGGTCCGCTTCGACCGCCAGATCACCAACGCGGTGGCGAGCTACTGGTGGATCGTGGCGGCTGTTGTGGGCGGCCTCGTGGGGGGTGTGTGGGGCGTCATCGTCGGAGCCGCGCTGTCCTGGGCGCCCGCACAGGCCACCTATGCCCTCAACTCGGGCCGGTGCCTCTACGCCCGGGTGTCCTGGTGGAGCGTCGCCTTCGGTAACACCCGCTGCTTCTGACGTCCGTACCCGGGACGGGGCCCGCCGGCGCGTCCGGCGGGCCCCGTCCCGTCGCCCGCCTCAGCGCTGTCCGGCCGGCTCCACCTCCTTCTCGGGCGGCGTAGCCTGCCGGGACAGCGCGCTCGGCCACCACATGCGGTGGTCCAGGTCCAGGGTCAGCGCCGTGACCAGCACCGAGCGCACCACGAGGGTGTCCAGCAGGACGCCGAGGGCCACCGCGAAGCCGATCTCGGCGAAGCCGACGATCGGCAGGGTGCCGAGGACGGCGAAGGTGCTCGCCAGGATCAGTCCGGCCGAGGTGATCACGCCGCCGGTGGCGGCCAGCCCGGCCACCGCGCCCGGCCGGGTGCCGTGCTGGGCGGACTCCTCGCGGACCCGGGTCATCAGGAAGATGTTGTAGTCGATGCCCAGGGCCACCAGGAAGACGAAGACGAACAGCGGGAAGGCGTTGTCCTGGCCCTCGAAGTGGAAGACGTGCTCGAAGAAGAACGCGCTGATGCCGAGCGCGGCGGCGTAGGAGAGCACGACGGTGGCGATCAGCACCAGCGGGGCGGTGACCGCGCGCAGCAGCAGCGCCAGGATCACCAGGACGACGCCCAGCACCAGCGGGATGATCGTCCGGTTGTCGGAGGTCGCGGCCCGGCCCGCGTCCAGGATCACCGCCGTCGAGCCGCCCACCTGGGCGTCGGCGTTCGGCACGGCGTGCACGGCGGTCCGCAGCCGGTCCACGGTGTCCTTGGCCGGCCGGCTGTCCGGCGGGTCGGAGAGCGTCGCCTGGAACATCGCCCGGCCCTCGTGGGTCACCGGTTCCGTGGTGCCCGCCACCCCGGCCGTTTGCTGCGTCACCGTGCGCACCGCCCCGGCCTCACCGGCCGCGGAGATCACCGTCAGCGGCGCGCCGGTACCGCCCGGGAAGTGCTCCTGCAGCACCTCCTGGCCGACCACCGAGTCCGGCTTGCCGGTGAAGGTGCCGGCCGTGCTGAGACCGGTCGCGTCCAGCGAGACCAGGCCGACGCAGCAGGCCGCCAGCGCCAGCGTGGTGCCGATCCAGACCTTGCGCGGACGGCGCCCGATCCACGCCCCGACGTGCGCCCAGCGGCCGGTCTTCGTCGGCTCGGGCGTCCCGAAGGCCGGCCGCACCGGCCAGAACACCCAGCGCCCGACGATCACCAGCAGCGCCGGCAGCAGGGTCAGCATCGCCAGCAGCGCCACCAGCACGCCGATCGCGCAGACCGGGCCGAGCCCGCTGGTCGAGTTCATCTCGGCGACCAGCAGGCAGAGCATCGAGACGATCACGGTCGCCGAGGAGGCCAGGATCGCGGGCCCGGCCCGGTGCAGGGCGAAGGCCATCGCCTCGTGCCGGTCCTCGTGCCGGCGCAGCTCCTCCCGGTAGCGGGCGGTGAGCAGCAGCGCGTAGTCCGTCCCCGCGCCGAGCACCAGCACGATGAGGATGCCCGCGCTCTGCGCGTTGACGGTCAGCCCGGCGTGGTCGGCCAGCAGGTAGATCACCGCCTGGGCGACCACCAGCGCCCCGGCCGCCGAGAACAGCGGCAGCATCCACAGCACGGGGCTGCGGTAGGTGAGCAGCAGCAGGACGATCACCACGCCGACGGTGGCCGCGAGCAGGGTGGAGTCGATCCCCGCGAAGGCCTCCGCCTGGTCGGCGCCGACCCCGGCCGGGCCGGTGACGTGGGTGGTCATCCCGAGGCTGTCCGCGGCGGCGGTGGCGCGCAGGCTGTCCACCGCCGGGCGCAGGTCCTGCCAGCCGCCGGTGCCGATGTCGATCGGCACGATGGTCTGCAGCGCCCGGCCGTCCGCCGACTCCACCGGCCCGTTCACCCGGCCGAGCACGTGCGGGGCGGAGGCGAAGGCCTGGGCGTCCCGGGCCGCCTCGACCTTGTCGGCGGGCGTGATCCCGCTGTCCCGGACGTAGACCACCACCGCCTGGGCGGTGTCCACCGGCTGGAACGCCCGCTGCTCGTCGAGCACCCGGGTGGACTCGGCGTTGCTCGGCAGCCAGCTGGAGGCCTGGTTGTCCTCGGCGGCGGTGAGCTTGCCCGCCAGCGGGCCGGCCACCACCAGCAGCACCAGCCACAGGGCCAGCACCACCCACTTGCTGCGGCGTCCGCACGGCAGCTCGGCCAACTTCCGGGTCGGGCTCATCGGGAGATCCCCCGTCCTCGGGCGCGTGAACTCGTTCCAGCGTGCCACCGGGGCCGCCCACCGGCAGCCCGGGGACCTCCGGCTAGGCGGGCACGGCGGCGCGCGCCCGCAGCGCCTTGAGCGCGGCGATGTCCCGGGCGTGGCCGGTGCCGTCGCCGCCGTGCTTGCGGTCCGGGGTCTCCACGACCAGCGGGACCCCGGCGGTCGCCGGGTGCTCGAACAGCTCGCGGAACGGCTCGGCGCCGATCAGGCCGTCGCCGATGTTGGCGTGCCGGTCCTTGCGGGCGCCGACGGCGTCCTCGGAGTCGTTGGCGTGGATCAGCCGCAGCCGGTCCGCGCCGGCGGCCGCGACCAGCGCGTCCAGCGCCGCGCGGACGCCGCCCGGGGCCGCGAGGTCGTGGCCGGCCGCGAAGGCGTGGCAGGTGTCCAGGCAGACGCCGACCCTCGGGTGGCCGTCCAGCGCGTCCAGGTACTCGGCGAGGTCCTCCATCCGCGAGCAGAGCGAACGGCCCTGGCCGGCGGTCGGCTCCAGCAGCAGCCACGGCGCGTCGTCGCCGAGCGCGTCCAGCTCGTCCAGCAGCGGGCGGACGTCCGCCCGGACCTGCGCCATCGCCTCGGCCCGGCGCGAGCCGCCGTCCGGTGCCGTGCCGACCGCCGAACCGGTGTGCAGCACCACGCCCAGCGCGCCGATCGCGTGCCCGCGCAGCAGCGAGTGGCGCAGCGAGGCGGCCGAGTGTTCGCGGGTGGCCGGGTTGTCGGAGCCGAAGTTGATCAGATACGGGGCGTGGACGTAGGCGGGGACCGCGTGCTCGGCGCAGGCCGCGCGGAACTCCTCGTCCTGCGCCGGGTTGCCGGGCGGCGTCGCCCAGCCGCGCGGGTTCGCCACGAACACCTGCACCGTCTCGGCGCCCACCCGGCGGGCGTACGCCAGGCCGGTTCCGGCCAGGCCCCGGGCCGCCACCGGCACATGGGCGCCGATCGGGTTGCGGCCGGTCCGGTCGGCGGGGGACGGCGGGTGCGCGGCGGTGGGTGCGGCGGTGGCGGTGGCGGTGCTCATGGCTCCGAGCATGGCATGCGGGCGGCCGGCTTCCCGCGCCCGGTCGTTCCCACCCGATCGGGTGAATCGGGGGAGCCCGGTCGTCCCCGGGGGGTGCGGGTCCCGTCTTGGTTCGTGAGAGCACGGAACCCGAGTGCCGAGGGAGGCACGCATGACCACCACGCAGCCGTTCGAGTCCTTCGAGACGGTCGACCTGCGCGACGCGGAGCTGGTGCGGAACCCGTTCGAGGCCTTCGCGCGGATCCGTGAACGGGCCCCGCTCGCCCGGGGCACCGTCCCGGGGGTCGAGCCGTTCTGGATCGCCACCCGTTACGAGGACGTCCGCACCGTGCTCGCCGACCCGCGCTTCGTCAACGACGCGGCCACGGTGCCCGGCGCCTGCCCCGCCCACCGCACCGAGCAGGTCTGGCGGGCGCGCGGCCTGCCGCCCGAGTGCGAGAAGTACCTGCGCGCCGGGGTGTTCGACGCGGACGGCGCCGAGCACCGGAGGCTGCGCGGCCTGGTCCACCCCTCTTTCACCGCCGGCGCCGTCGGCCGGCTGCGGCCCGGGATCGAACGGCTCGCCGAGGAGCACGCCCGCGCCCTGCGCGACCACGCCGACGCCGACGGCGCGGTCGACCTCATCGCCCGCTTCGCCTACCCGCTCCCGGTGGCCGTCATCTGCGAGCTGCTCGGCATCCCCGAGCCGGACCGGCCGCAGTGGCGCGTGTGGAGCTCCTACCTCGGCCGGGGCGCCGGTCCCGGCCTGGACGACGCGCTGCGCGCGATGGTCGCCGCCGCCCGCGAGCTGATCGACCGCCGCCGCGCCGAGCCCGACGACGGCCTGGTCTCCCGGCTCGCCGCCGCCGAGGGCGGCGCCCTCGACCCGATCGAGACGGTCTCGCTCGTCCTCAACCTGATCGTGGCCGGCCACGAGACCACGGCCACCCTGATCGGCAACGGGACGGCCGCCCTGCTCGCCCACCCCGAGCAGCTCGCCCGGCTGCGCGCCGACCCCGGCCTGCTCCCGGCCGCCGTCGACGAGCTGATGCGCTGGTGCGGCCCGACGCTCGGCGCGCTGCCGCGCTACGCCACCGAGGACGTGCGGCTCGCCGGGACGCTCGTCCGCAAGGGCGAGGCCGTGATGCCGATCCTCGCCGGGGCCAACCACGACCCCCGCGTCTTCGCCGAGCCCGAGCGGCTCGACCTGGGGCGGGCCACCGCCCCGCACCACGAGGTCCACCTCGGCTTCGGCTACGGCGCCCACCGCTGCCTCGGCGCGGTGCTCGCGCACGAGGAGGCCGTCGCCGCCTTCGGCGCCCTGCTGCGCTGCTACCCCGGCCTCGCGCTCGCCGTCGCCCCGGCGGAGGTGCGGCGCGGGCCCAACCCGGTCGCCTGGCACCTGGCGGAGCTGCCGGTCCGGCTGGGGGCGCCGATGAGCTGACGCGCCACCACCGTCCACCCGGTCCGGACCTGCCGGGCCCGACCCGCCCGGCCCGACGCCCCGTCAGTCCGGCAGCCCAACCCTGGTGGCGGGGGCACCCGCGCACCCCTAGCGTCGGTTCGGCCGACACCCACCGGCCGTCATCCCCCGCTCACCTTGCGTCACCGTGCCGATGGCCCCCACGAGCGCGTCGGGGCTCCCACGCGGCGGCGTGCCAGAAAGCAGGTCACCTCTATGCCCACGCGACGGGTCCACCACCTCGCCGCGGCCACCGCCGCCGCCACGACCGCCCTGACCACCGTCCTCACCGCCATCGGCGCCGCGCCCGCGCACGCCTCCGGCGAACTGCACGTGGTCGCACCCGGAGAGTCGATCCAGAAGGCCCTCGACGCCGCCCACCCCGGCGACACCGTGCAACTGCTCCCCGGCGAGTACCGGGGCAGCGTCCGGATCAGCACGCCCGACCTCACCCTGCGCGGCGCCGGCCCGGACAGCGTGATCCTCCCGGCCGCCGCGACCACCGACCAGGCGGCCGCCGCTCCTGCCGCTGCCGCCGCCCCCGCCGCTCCTGCCCCCGCCGCTCCCGCTCCCGCTCCCGCCGCCGACGGTGCCGCGGCCTGCGCCGCCGCCGGCCACGGCCTCTGCGTGGCCGGGACCGACGGCCGCCCGCTCGACGGCGTCACCGTCGAGGCGCTCGCCGTCACCGGCTTCCCCAAGAACGGCATCAACGCCACCGGCACCACCGGTCTGACCGTCCGCTCCACCTACGTCCACGACAACGGTCAGCAGGGCATCAGCCAGGAGAAGTCCACCCGGGGCGTGATCACCGCCAACGAGTCCACCCGCAACGGCCAGTCCGGCGTCTTCCTCGCCAACTCCGTGGACAGCGAGGGCGGCGCCCTCTCCACCGACGGCACCCTGGTCACCGGAAACGTGCTCACCGACAACCGGATCGGCGTCACCGTGCGCCGGCTGCGCGACCTGAGCATCGAGCGGAACCGGATCCACGGCAACTGCGGCGGGGTCTTCATCGTCGGCGACGAGGGCGTGCCCCGGGCCGGCGCGCTCACCGTCCACCGCAACCAGGTCGTCGCCAACAACCGCTACTGCCCGCCCAACCCCCGGCTGGACCACATCCAGGGCGCCGGCATCGTGCTCACCGGCGCCGAGGAGACCGCGGTGACGGAGAACGAGGTCCGCGACAACGTCGGCGCCTCACCGTTCTCCGGCGGCATCGTGCTCGTCCACAGCGTGGTCGGCGTGGCCAACGCCCGCAACACCGTCGCCGACAACCTCGTGCTCGGCAACGGCCCGGCCGACCTCGCCGACCGCGACACCGGCACCGACAACGCCTTCGAACGCAACCAGTGCGCGGTCTCCGAGCCGGCCGGCCGCTGCTGACCGTCCGTCCGCCGCACCCGAGGCACGCCGCCGCACCCCGAAGCCCCCGCGCCCTCCGTTCCCGCAGAAAGCAGAGAAACGGTCCATGACCACCGCACCCGCCACCACCCCGCAGGCCGCCATGCGCCTGCGGGAGCTCGTCTTCGGCGCCGCCTGCGCCGCCGCCGTCCGCGCGGCCGCCCGGCTCGGTGCCGCCGACGCGCTCGGCGACACCCCCACGACCGTCACCGACCTCGCCGCCGACCTCGGCACCGAGCCCCGGCAGCTGCGCCGCCTGCTGCGCGCCCTCACCTGCTACGGCATCTTCGAGGAACACGACGGCGACCGCTTCGCCCACACCGAGATGTCCCGGCTGCTGCGCGAGGACGCCCCGAACAGCCTGCGCTACATCTCCCTCTGGTGCACCGAGCCGTGGACGTGGGAGGCCTGGCCGAAGCTGGACGAGGCGGTGCGCTCGGGCCGCAACGTCTTCCCGGAGCTGTTCGGCAAGGAGTTCTTCGACTACCTGCACAGCGACGGGGGCGAGTCCGCCAAGGTCTTCGACAAGGCGATGACCACCTCCAGCCGGCAGTCCGCCGCCGACTTCGCCGCCTACCTCGACCTCACCGGCATCGACTCGGTGGTCGACATCGGCGGCGGTCAGGGCCATGTGCTCGCCAGCCTGCTGGAGAAGCACCCGGCGCTGCACGGCACCCTGCTGGACCTGCCCAAGGTGGTCGCCGGCGCCGATCCCCGGCTGCGCGACGGCGGCGCCTTCGCCGACCGGGCCCGGCTGGTCCCCGGCGACTGCCGGGTGGACATCCCGGTGGTCGCCGACCTCTACATCATCAAGAACATCCTGGAGTGGGACGACGGGAGCACCCGCCGCACCCTGGCGAACGTGGTCGCGGCGGCTCCCCGGGGCGCCCGGGTCGTGGTGGTCGAGAACCTCGTCGACGACAGCCCCTCGATGCGGTTCACCACCGCGATGGACCTCATGCTGATGCTCAACGTCGGCGGCGCCAAGCACTCCGAGGCGAGCATGGTCCGGCTGATGACCGAGGCCGGCCTGGAGGTCCGCGAGGTCCGCCCGGTCAACCCGTACCTGCACGCCTTCGAGGCCGTCGTACGCGGCTGATCCTCCGGCGGGGGCCGGTCCGTCAGGGGCCGGTCCTCCCCTCGCCACGCGGTGACCGCCGGCCCTCCCTCGGGAGGGGCCGGCGGTCACCACGCCCCGGGGTGCTCACGCCTTGCGCGAGGACTCCAGGTGCGCGAAGACCACCACGTTGTCGAGGTAGTCCCGGCGCTTCTTGTCGTAGGTGCCGCCGCAGGTGATCAGCCGCAGCTGCGCGTCGGGCGTCCTCCCGTAGACCCGCTGGTCGGGGAAGGCGTCCTTGGCGAAGGTCTCGACGCCGTCGACCGCGAACACGGCGACGGTGCCGTCGGCCCGCTGGATCTCCACCTTGTTGCCCGGCAGCATCAGGCTGAGCAGCAGGAACACCGCCGGCCCCTTGCGGGTGTCGACGTGCCCGGCGACCACCGCGGCGCCGCGCTCGCCGGGCGAGACGCCGTCGCGGTACCAGCCGACCAGGTTCTTGTCGTCCGGCGGCGGGGCGTTGAGCTGCCCGGAGGGGTTCAGGGTGAGCTCGGTGAAGGGGGCGTCCACGTTGATCTGCGGGATGCGCAGCCGGGCCGGCTTGGACCGGTCCAGCGGCGCCGCCGCCTCGACCGGCGCGGCGGGCGCGGCGGCGGCCCCCGAGGGGGCGTCGAAGGGCGCGGTGGCGGCCGGGGGAGCGGCCTGCCCCGGGGTGGACCCGTCCGCCGGGACGGTGTCCACCGAGTTGTAGATCAGCAGCAGGCCGAGCGCCGCGGCGCCCATGCCCGTGCGCAGCAGCCGGGAGGTTCCGGGGATCAGACCGGCCATCGTCGCTCGCACTCCTCTCCGGGGCCCGCACTCCGGAGGCCGCGGGCCCGACACGGCGAAGCGCCGCCCCGCGCGCCTCCGCCGCGCCCGGCGTACCGGGCGCGGGCCACAGGAAGGAGGCGGCGGGAACGGCGCGTGGTCAGATGGCGGCGTCGGCGGTGCGGCGGCCGCGGCGCAGCGCGATCGCGCCCGCCCCGAGTCCGCCGAGCAGCAGGACCGCGCCGGAGGCGAGGCCGCCGCCGGAGAGCGCCAGCCCGCCGCCGCCGGTGTGCACGCCGCCGTGCGGGGCCTTCTCCTCGCCCTTGGCCTCGTAGCCCTTGCCCTCCGAGCCCTTGCCCTCCGAGCCCTTGCCCTCGGCCTTCTGCTCCTCGGTGCCGGAGGAGCCGTTCTGCTTCTCCTCCCAGGTCTTCTGGCCCTCGGCGCTGGCGGCCTTGTCCTGCTTCTCCTGCCAGGTCAGGTTCTTGCCCTGGTCGGAGGCGCCGTCGGCGAAGGCCAGCGGGGTACCGACGGTGAGGGCCGCGGCCACGGCGGCCCCGGCGAGCAGCGTGCGTGCAGAACGCATGATGATGATCCTTCCGGCGCGGTACCCGCGATCGCCGACACGTCGTCGGCCAGGGGACTCACGGGCGGGCGCCTGATCCAACGTCAACCACGGTGGCGGCGGCTGCCACCGGAAGGCGGCAGCGGCGGCCCGGCCGGTGAGCCCTTCGGGTGGAAGTCCCGGGCGTGTTCACCCGAGTGCCCTGGGCGGTCCGGGTGACGTGCGCGGGCGGGGGAGCGAAGCGCGGGCGGGCGAGCGGAATGCGGTCGGACGGGGGCGGGCAGACTCGGCGCATGGTCGAGATCTCGAAGGACGTCCGGGAACGGATCGAGGCGGGGCACATCTGGTACGTCGGCACGGTCAACGCCGACGGGTCGCCGCACGTGAGCCCGATGTGGGTGGGGACGGAGGGGGACCTGCTGCTGTTCAACACCTCCGTCGGACGGGTCAAGGAGCGCAACCTGCGGCGGGACCCGCGGGTCTGCCTGTCGCTCGCCGACCCCGCCGACCCGTACGACCGGGTGCAGATCCGGGGGCGGGTGGTGCGCTTCGTCGAGGGCGAGGAGGCGGAGCGGAACATGGACCGGCTGGCCCGCACCTACCTCGGCGTCGAGCGCTATGGCTGGGTAGTCCCGGGGGAGCGGCGGGTGGTCGTGCTGATCGAGCCGACCAGGGTCAGCCGGGTGACCGGTGTCGAGCCGCTCCCGCCGGGCGCCCCCGGAGCCACCCCGCCGGACGGCCGCTGAGCGCCCGCCCCCGGGGAACCGTCCGTCCGCAGGCGCGTCTATCTTGAGGGGCCACGGACACGAGAGGGGCGGGACATGGGCACGGCCGGAAGGAAGGTGGCCGCTGCGGCGGCGACGGGTGTGCTGCTGGCGGCGGTGGCGGCTTGCGGCTCGGGAGGCTCGAAGCACTCCGGGGACACGGCGAAGGGTGCCCCGACGGCTTCGGCGAGCCCGGGCGCGTCGGCCGGGGCCGCCACGGGGGCCGCCACCGGGGCCGCCGACACCCCGGCGACCCCGGCCGGCACCCCGGCGGCGGGCGGCTCTCCGTCGGCCGCTCCCGCGTCGGCCGGTGCGACGGCTCCGGGCGCCCCGGCGGGCGGCACCGTCGGCGGCCCGGCCGACGGTGCGTCGACCGCCTCCGCGTCGACCGTCTCCCCGTCGGCCGGTGCCGGGCAGCCGGCCACCGGACCCGACTCGGACACCCCGGTGCTCGACTCCGCACTCGTCGCGCAGCTCCTGCCCGACCAGAAGGCGATGACGGGCTGGGAGGAGGAGAAGCGCCGGGTCGACACCGCCGACCACGCCACCACCTGCACCGCCGTCGCGCCGTGCACCGGCAAGCCGCTGAGCGGGCAGGCCCGGTACAGCGTCGGCGAGGTGACCGTGCGCTTCGGCGTCGACACCCTGCCCGGCCGCGCCCAGGCGCAGGACCGCCTCAAGGAGGTGTACGCCGCCTACGGCGACACCGCCAAGTACGGCCCGGCGGACATCGGCCCGCTCGGGACGGAGAGCCGCGCCTTCCAGGGCCAGCTCGCTGGCCGGGACGGCGTGGCGGTCGTGCTCCGCGCCGGCACGGTGGTCGCCACCGTCACCACCGAGGGCGGCCCGGTGGACCCGGCGGGCACCCGGCGGCTCGCCGCGATGCTGGTCAAGCGGATCGAGCAGGCCCAGGCGGGCCGCACCCCGGACGCCGGGCTCGACCCGGCCTGACGTGAGCTCGGCGGCCCCCGGACCCGACCCCGGTCCGGGGGCCGCGTGCGTGTGGATACCACGCCCGGGCCACCATGAGGTGACGGAGCGTCAACACCTCTTGCGTTCAGGCCAAGTTGAGGATGGGCGTCCGCTGGCGCGAAAGTACCAGTCCGGATAGCGGACGCCAAAATGGACGGCGTGCGCCCGAGGACCGGCCGGTGCGTCCGCGCTGGTCATGCCCGCCCGCCCGGGCGTCGGGCCGAAGCCGGCGGCGCGGGTCGAAGTCGAGGGGAGGCCGAAGGGGCGGCGGTATCCGGACGATTCGGGCGGGGGCCGGAATCCGGCCAGCCGGTTGCCCGGTAGCGAAGCGGTAACCGAGAGTCGAACCGATGAACGGAACGCCTCGCCCCTCCCGTACCGATCCGCTCGCTCCGCCCGCCCGCCGGGACTTCCGGCTCCTGCTCTCGGGGGCCGTCGCGGCGCAGGCGGGCAGTCAGGTCACCCTGGTCGCACTGCCGTTGGTGGCGGTGGTGGAACTCGACGCCACGCCCTTCCAGGTCGGCCTGCTGACCGCCGCCGAGACCGCGGCCTTCCTGTTGGTCGGCCTGCCCGCCGGCGCCTGGCTGGACCGGATGCGCAAACTGCCCGTCCTGATCCGCTCCGACGTCCTGCGCTGCCTCGCTGTCGGGTCGATCCCGCTCGCCGCCGCGCTGGACGCGCTCAGCCTGCTCCAGCTCTACCTGGTGGCCCTGGTCACCGGGGTGGCGACGGTCTTCTTCGACGTCGCCCACCAGTCCTTCCTCCCGGTGCTGCTGCCGCGCGAGCGCCTGGTGGCGGGCAATGGCGCGATCGAGACCGTCCGTTCCTCCGCCCAGATCGCCGGTCCCGGCCTGGGCGGCGGACTGGTCCAGCTGCTCGGCGCACCGCTGGCGATCGTCGCCGACGCGGCCGGCTACCTGCTCTCGGCGGCGCTGCTCGCCAGGATCCGCGCCGAGGAGCGGCTGCCCGCGCCCGAGCCCGGGCGCTCGCTGCGCGCGGACATCGGCGAGGGCCTGCGGTTCGTCACGCGGCACCCGCTGCTGCGGGTGATCGCGGCGACCACCGCGCTGGCCAACCTGTTCGGCGCCGTGCTGATGGCGGTGCAGACCGTCTTCTGGGTGCGGGTGCTGGACCTCTCGCCGGCCGCGATCGGGATCCTGCTCTCGGTCACGGCGGTCGGCGGGCTCGCCGGTGCGCTGTGCGCGGGCCGCCTCGCGGAGCGGATCGGGCAGGCCCGGCTGATCTGGCTCGCCCCGCTGGTCACCGCGCCGTTCGCGCTGCTGTGGCCGCTCGCCGACGGCGGCGCCGGGGCGGTGCTGTTCGCGGTCGGCGGGGTGGTGGTGCTGTTCGGCGCGGTGGTCTACAACGTCGCCCAGGTGAGCTTCCGGCAGGGACTCTGCCCGCCCCGGCTGCTCGGCCGGATGAACGCCACCATGCGGTTCCTGGTCTGGGGCACCCTGCCGCTCGGCGCGCTGCTCGGCGGCGCCGTCGCCGACGCGGCCGGTCCGCGCGCCGCGCTCTGGCTCTGCGCGGCGGGCTTCCTGGTGGTGCCCGGGCCGCTGCTGCTCTCGCCGCTGCGCGGCCTGCGGGACCTGCCGTCCGCGCCGCCGGACGCGGACCCGGACGGCGGCCCGGACGCGGACCCGAGCGGCGACCCCGCCGACCGCCCCGCCGACCGCCCGGCGGACGCCGTCGGGACGGACCCCCTGGACATCCGAACGCCCTGAACCGAACCGAAGCGGAGAACCTCCCGTGCACTCCAGCATCACGGCCGCCTACCTCGCCCGCTACCGGTCCCTCGCCTCCGCCTCCGAGGCCGCCCCGGCGGGGCTGCTCCCGCTCACCGGCGCCCAGCGCCGCTTCCTGATCACCCGCCGCCGCGACCCGCGCGGCCGGACCGACGTCGTCCCGCTGTTCTTCGCCTTCCCGCGCGGCACCGTCGACCTGCCCCGGCTGCGCCGCGCCGCCGTCCGGCTGGCCGACCGGCACCCGGCGCTGCGCGGCGAGTTCACCGTGCTGCGCGGCACCCCGGTGCTGCGGCTGGGCGAGCCGTCCGTCGAGGTGGCCCGCGTCGCGGTCGAACCCTCGGACACCCCGGAGCGAGCGCGGACCCCGGACGGACCGGGCCGGGCCGCGCTGCGCCGGGCCCTGCTGGACTGGCCCGCCGACGGGCCGGTGCTGCGCCTGCTGCTGGCGGCCGGGCCGGACGACGAGGAGGAACTGCTCGCCGTCGCCCTGGACCACGCCGCCTGCGACGAGCAGTCGCTCGGCCTGGTCACCGACGGGCTCGGCGCCGCGTACACCGCGGACGACGCAACCCCCACCCCCAGCACCACCCGCGCCGAGGGCGTCGAGGCCTACCGGGCTGCGGTGGAGGGCCAGTTGGCCGCCGAGGCGAGCGCCGCGAGCCAGGCCGCGCAGGCGTACTGGGCCGCCCGGCTCGGCGCCCTCGCCGAGCCCCCGCCCGGGGCTAGCCCGGCGGGGGCCGCCTGGTCGACCGGGATGGCCGTCGAGCGGCTGCCCGCGGTGACCGGGGCCGCCCGCGGCGGGGTGTTCCCCGCCCTGCTGGACGCCGTCGCCGCCGCCGCGCACCGGCTCGACGACGACGACGATCGGGTGCTCGCGCTCGGCTACCCGTGGGGCGGCCGCCCGGCCGACGCCGCCCCCGTCCTCGGCTGCTTCCTCAACACCCTCGTCCACCCGGCGCCGCCCGCCCCGCCCCGCGACCTCGACACGCTCGGCGCCGCCTGGTGGGACGACCTCGAGCACGCGGACACCCCGTACGACGAGGTGGTGCGCGCCGCCCGCTCGGCCGGGGCGGGCTGGTCCGGCACGCTCGACGGGCTGCTCACCTTCGAGGACCTGCACCGCCGCCCGCCGCTGCTGCTCGGCGGGGCCGCCGGGCGGGAGGTCCACCTGGCGGGCCGTCCGCTCGCCGCGCCGCTCGCGGTCTCCGCCTCGCACGGCGAGGACCTGCTGGTCCGGCTGGCCTGGGACCGCGAGCGCTACCCGCAGGCCGCGGCGGAGGCGGCCTTCGCGGTCCTGCTTGCCACCCTGCGCCGCCACCTCGGCACGCCGGCCTGACCCGCACCGCGCCCCCCGCACGCACGCACCGCCCCCCGCAGACCGTACCCGCGCGCCGCCCCGGTGCGCCCCGACCACCCCGCCGCGCCCGCCACCACCCCCGGCGCGCCCGGCCCCGGCGGGCCCCACGGCGCCCGCCCCCGGCACCGTCGAACCCAACAACCACCCGACACCACCAGGGAGTTGCCCATGTTCGCACTGTCCTCCTCGCAGGAGATCGTCTGGCTGCACGAGCAACTGCAGCCCGGCAGCCGCGCCTACAACTTCACCGCCGCCCTCGACCTCTGGGGCCCGCTCGACACCGACGCACTGCGCGCCGGCCTCACCGCCGTGCTCGCCCACCACCCCGGTCTGCGGCTCGAACTGGTAGAGCGGGCCGAGGGGTTGCCGCTCCAACGGGTCGGCACCCGGAGCGAGCCCCGGCTGCGCACCAGCGACCTGAGCGCCGAGCCCGACCCCGAGGCCGCGTTCCGGACCCTGCTCGCCGCCGAGGCCGCGGAGCCGCTGGACACCACCGAGGCCCCGCTGCTGCGCTGGCACCTCGCCCGGCTCGGCACCGACCACCACCGGCTGATCCACGTCGAGCACCACCTGGTGCACGACGGCCACTCCTTCGCGATCCTGCTGCGCGACCTCTTCACCGTCTACCGCGCGCACGCGCTCGGCACCGCCGACGCCGTCACGCTGCCCGCCGCGCCCTCCTACGAGGACCACGTGCGCACCGCCGGCGCCGCCCGGGAGGCCGACCGCGAGCGCGGACTCGCCTACTGGACCCGGGAGTTGGCCGACGCCCCGTTCGATCTCGCGCTGCCCGGCCTGGCCCGCCCCGGCGCGCACCGCCGCCACCGCGGCGGGCAGCTGCGCCAGTCGATCGGCGCCGACCTCGCCGAGCGGCTGCGCGAGCGCGCCAAGGCCGACGGGCACACCCCGTTCTCCACCCTGCTGACGCTCTTCGCCGAACTGCTGCGGCGCCACAGCGGCCACCGCGAACTGGTGGTCGGCACCGCGGTCGGCAACCGCCCGCCCGGCTTCGAGGGCACGGTCGGCATGTTCGTCAACACCGTGCCGCTGCGCCTGCGGCTCGACCCGGCGGCACCCGGCACGGAGGCCGTGGACGAGGTGACCGACGTGCTGTTCCGCGCCCTGCCGCACCAGGACGTCCCCGTCCAGGAGCTGACCCGCGCGCTCGGCCGGCACACCGGCGGCGCCGACAACCCGCTGTTCGGCGTGATGTTCAGCGCGCACGACGCGCCGCTGCCCGACGTCCGGGTGCCCGGCCTGGAGGTCTCGCTGTACGAGGGGTTCAACACCGGCACCACCCGCTTCGACCTCGACCTCGTGCTGCTGCCCGACGACCGCCGGGTGGTCGGCGAGAAGCACGGCGCGGCCGGGATGACCCTGGTCTGGGACTACGACGCGGACCTGTTCGGCGAGCCGGTCGCCACCCTCCTCGCGGACCGCCTGCTCGACCTGCTGCGCGGCTACCTCGACGGCCCGGACGCCCCGCTCGCCGACCTCGCGGCCCCGCCCTCCCGGGAACCGGCCACCACGGCCACAGCCACCACCACCGCCCCCGAGCCGGCCGACCTCGACCCCGCCGCCGCCCACGACCCCACCGCGCTCGCCCTGCTCGCCGGCACCGAGCGGCTGAGCTACGGCGACCTCGACCGCCGCGTCGGCGCACTCGTCGAGCGGCTGCGCGCCGCCGGGGTGACCCCCGGCCAGCCGGTCGCCACCGTCCTGCCGCGCGGCGTGGACAGCGTCGTCGCCCTGCTCGCCTGCCTGCGGTACGGCGCGGTGTACGCCCCGCTGTCCGCCGAGGACCCGCGCTCCCGGCTCACCCTGCTGCTGGACCGGCTCGCCCCCGCGCTGGTGCTGGCCACCCGGCAGAGCGCGCTCGCCCTGCCCGCCGGCGCGACCCCGGCGCTGCTGGACGGCCCGCCGTTCCCCAAGGCCGAGCCCGCCGCCGTGCTCGACGGCGCCGCCTACCTCATCCACACCTCGGGTTCCACCGGCGTGCCCAAGCCGGTCCTGGTCGGCCGCGGCGCGCTCGCCCGCTGGACCACCGCGATCGCCGCCCGCTACGGGCTGGGCCCCGCCGACCGGGTGCTGCTGTTCGCCCGCCCCTCCTTCGACGTGGCGCTGGAGGAGGTGCTGCCCTCGCTGGTGGCCGGCGCCGCCCTGGTGGTGCCGCAGCGCGAGGTGCCGACCGGCCCCGAGCTGGTCGCCGTGCTGGCCGCCCGCGGCGTCACCGTCGCCAACCTGCCCACCAGCTACACCCTCGCCGTCCGCACCGATCTGCGCGAGGCGCTGGCGGACGGCCGATGGTCCCCGCGGCTGCTGGTCCTCGGTGGCGAGCGGCTGCCCGCGAGCGCCCTGCGCGGGCTGACCGACGGCACCGCCGTCACCGTCCTCAACGCCTACGGCGTCACCGAGGCCACCGTCACCTCCACCGTGCACGAGATCACCGCCGCGGACCGCACGCGGGACGGCGGGGCCGCCGACGCCGCCGAGATCCCGCTCGGCACCGAACTGCCCGGCGTACGCGTGCACGTCCTGGACACCGGCGGACAGCCGCTGCCGCCCGGCGCCGTCGGCGAACTCGCCGTCGGGGGAGCGGTGCTGGCCGACGGCTACCTCGGCCTGCCGGAGGCCACCGAGGCCCGGTTCACCGCCCTGCCCGCACTCGGCGGCGAGCGCGTCTACCGCACCGGCGACCGCGGCTACCGCGACCTCGACGGGCGGCTGCGCTTCCTCGGCCGCCAGGACAACCAGGTCAAGCTGCGCGGCTTGCGGATCGAACCGGAGGAGATCGAGGCCGCCGCCTCCGCCGAACTCGGCGGCCGCTCCTGCGCCGTCGTCCTGCACCGGGACGACACCGCGGGCCCCCGCCTGCTCGGCTTCCTCGACGGCGGCCCGCAGCCCGACCAGGCCGCCCTGCACGCCGCGCTGGCCCGCCGGCTGCCCGCCGGCCTCGTCCCGGCGAGCTGGACGGCCCTCGACGCCATGCCGCTGCTGCCCGGCGGCAAGCCCGACCGGACGGCGCTCGCCCGGCTGGCCGCCGAGGCGCCCGAGCCCGCCGGGCCGGCCGACGCGGCCGCGCCGCAGCCCTTCACCGACCCGGCCCAGTCGCTGATCGCCGAGGCCTGGCGCGAGGTGCTCGGCCACGACCGGTTCACCGCCGACTCGCACTTCTTCGAGGTCGGCGGCCACTCGCTGCTCGCCGCGCGGCTCGCCGCCTGGCTGGAGCCGCGCCTCGGCGGCCGGCCCCCACTGCGCGCCCTCTTCCAGCACCCCGTCCTGGCCGACCAGGCCCGCGCCCTGACCGGAGGCCGGAAGTGACCCCGAACCCGCCCCTCACCTCCGCCTCCGGCCTCTCCGCACCCTCCGCCGTCCTGGAGGCCGAGCACCGCGAACTCACCGACGCCTTCGAGAGCTTCGTGCGCCGGGAGCTCGACCCGCTCGCCGCCGAACTGGCCGAATCCGCCGGACAGCCGCCCGCCGATCTGCGGGCCTACGTGCGCAAGCGCTCCGCCGCCCTCGGCTTCTACGCCGGCGACTACCCCGAGGAACTCGGCGGCTCCGGCATGCCGTTCACCGCCGTCGTGCAGCTCCACCACGCCGCCGGCCGCAGCGGCTGCCCGCTCGCCCCCTACGCGCTGGCCGGCTCCGACGGCCCCAGCCCGCTGCTGCGGCACGGCACCCCCGAGCAGATCGAACGCCACCTCGTGCCGCTGGTCCGCGGCGAGCGCACCCGCTGCCTGGCGCTCACCGAACCGCAGGCCGGCTCCGACGCCTTCCGGCTCACCACCACCGCCGTCCGCGACGGCGACGGCTGGCTGTTGAACGGCCGCAAGACCTTCGTCAGCAACGCCGACCGGGCCGACCTCGCGCTCGTCGTGGCCGCCACCGACCTCGGCGACGGCGCCGGCCCGACCGCCGGCGCCACCGCCTTCGTCCTGCCCATGGACCACCCCGGGCTGCGCATCGGCCAGCGCTACGAGGGCATGTCCGGCGAGCCGCTGTTCGAGCTGACCCTCGACCGGCTGCACGCCCCGACGGCCGCCGTCATCGGCGGCGAGGCCGGCGTCGGCGCCGCCACCGGGCTCGCCATGGACAGCCTCTCCCGGGGCCGGCTGGTGGTCGCCGCGATGTGCAACGGCATCGCCGAGTACGCGCTGCGGCTCGGCGTCGAGTACGCCCGCGAACGGCGCGCCTTCGGACAGCCGATCGGCGACTACCAGCACGTCCAGGAGCACCTGGTGCGCACCCGCGCCGAGGTCGAGGCCGCCAAGCTGCTCACCCTCGCCTGCGCCCGGCTGGTCGACGACGGCACCGAGGCCCCCGAGAACGCCGCGCTCGCCAAGCTGACCTCCTCCGAGACCGCCGTCCGCGCCGTCGACCGCTCGCTCCAGGTGCACGGCGCCACCGGCTGGGTGCGCGGCCACCCGCTGGAGTACCTCTACCGCTACGTCCGGATGACGACCATCATCGAGGGGACCTCCGAGGTCCAGAAGGTGATCGTGGCCCGGGCCATGGGTCTGGGCTGACCCCGTACCGACGACCATCGACCGACGTCCGGAGGACTGACCATGACCATCACCCCGGCCCGCCCCGTGCCCGGACTCCTGCCCGGCCTCTCCGTCTCCCACGGCCGCCCGCACCGCGACGGCGCCGTCCTCGACCTGTTCACCAGCTGGGCCCGCCGCACCCCGCACGCCCCCGCGCTGATCGACGGCGACCTGACCCTGGGCTACGCCGAACTCGACCGCCTCGCCGACGAGGTGGCCGGGCAGCTGGCCGAGCAGGTGCTGCCCGGCGAGCTGGTGGGCCTGTGCCTCGACCACTCCGCCGCGCTGGTCGCCGCCACCCTGGCCGTCGCCAGACTCGGCGCCGTCCACCTGCCGCTCGGCCCGCGCCCCGGCGAGCGCCGGCTGCGGGCCGTCGCCGAACAGCTGCGCCCCGCCTGCCTGATCGGCGACCGGGCGCTGCTGCCGCCCGTCCACCGGGACGGCCGGCACCTCCCGCTCGCCGCCCCCGGCGCGGCCGGGGTGGTGGCCGCCTTCGCCGGTCCCGCGGGCGGTGACGGGCCCGCCGCCGTCGCAGCCCCCAAGGGTGCCCAGTACACCGTGCTGACCTCCGGCTCCACCGGCCTGCCCAAGGCCGTCGCCGTCGGCCAGACCGCGCTCGGCGCCCTGCTCACCTGGTACCGCGAGCTGACCGGCCTCGGCCCCGGCGACCGGCACAGCCTGCTCATCGGCGTCGCCTTCGACCCGCACCTGATGGAGCTGTGGGCGGCCCTCAGCTCCGGCGCGGCGCTGGTCGTCGCCCCCGACGCCGTCCGCTGGGACCCGGCCGCGCTCACCGACTGGTGGCGCACCGCCGGCGTCACCGTCGGCGTACTGCCCACCCCGCTCGCCGAACCCGTCCTGGACCGCCCCTGGCCCCGCGGCCTGCCGCTGCGCCACCTCATGATCGGCGGCGACCGGCTGCGCCGGGCTCCCGGCCCGGACGTCACCGCGACCGTCCACAACGCCTACGGCCCGGCCGAGGCCACCGTCGTCACCACCGTGCACACCATGGCCCCGGGCGCCGAGCACGGCACCGGCGCGCCGCCGATCGGCCGGCCGATCCCCGGCGCGATCGTCCTGGTGACCGACGAGCACGGCCGTCCGCTGCCGCGCGGCGAGGCCGGCGAACTGCGGATCGGCGGCCAGGGCCTGGCCATCGGCTACCTCGACGCCGACCTCACCGCCGAGCGCTTCGTCTCCGCGCCCGACGAGGTCGACGGCACCGACCGGGTCTACCGCACCGGCGACCGGGTGCTGATGCGCCCGGACGGGGTGCTGGAGTTCCTCGGCCGGCTGGACGACCAGGTCAAGGTCAGCGGCGTGCGGATCGAGCCGGCCGAGGTCGAGGCCGCCCTCGAACGCGACCCCCGGGTGCGGCGCGCGGCCGTCGTCGCCCGCTCGGCCCCGGCCGGCGGCGGCGCCCAGCTGCTCGCCTTCGCGCAGCCCGCCGCCGAGGGCGGGCCGGTGGACGGCGCCCTGCTGCTGGACGCCGTGCGGGCCTGGCTGCCGGAGCAGGCCGTGCCGGGCGTGCTGCGGCTGGTCGACACCTTCCCGCTGGACGCCAACGGCAAGATCGACCGGGCCGCGCTGGTCAAGGCCGAGGAGGCCGTCGCCCAGCAGGGGGAGCGGCCCGGGACCGAGGAGGCCACGCCCACCGAGCGCAGCGTCCTGCGGCTCTGCCGTGCGCTGCTCGGCCGCACCGGCCTCACCCTCGCCGACAACTTCCTGGACGCGGGCGGCACCTCCGTCACCGCGGCCCGGCTGCTCGCCGCCCTGGAGGAGGAGTGCGGCGTGCGACTGCGCGCCCCCCTGCTGCTGCGCCAGCCCGATCTGCGCGCCGTCGCACGGCTGATCGACGAGCGCCGTCCGAGCGCCGCCGGCTGACCGGCCGCCGCCGCTCCCCTCCCTCCCACCGTCTCCCTCCCACCGTCGCACGGCGCCCCGGCTCCCCGCCGGGGCGCCCGGAAGGCTGACCACCCATGACCTCTCCCGTCACCACCGTCCCGGCGCTCGTCGCCAAGCAGGCCGCCGAGCGCCCCGACGCACTCGCCGCGACCGACGGCAGCACCACCCTCACCTATCGCGAACTGGCCACCGCTGCCATCCGGCTGGCCGGCGAACTGACCGCCCTCGGGATCCGCCCGGGCAGTGCCGTCGGCCTGCTGTGCGCCCGCGCCGCCCGCCTCGCCGTCGCCCAGCTCGCCGTCTGGTGGGCCGGCGCACACGTCGTCCCGCTCGACCCCGCGTACCCGCGCCCCAGGCTGCACGCCATGCTCGACGACGCCGACGTCCGACTCACCCTCGGGGACAAGGCGCTGCTGGCCGAGGCGGGTCTGCCCGAGGACCGCGTGCTGGTCCTCACGGAACTCGGCCCCACCGTGATCGCCGCCGCACCCGCGACGCCGCCCGCGCCCCCGGCCCCGGACGCCGCCGCTTTCGTCTACTACACCTCCGGATCCACCGGCCGCCCCAAGGGCGTCCTGGTCCCGCACAGCGCCGTTGCCGACCTGGTCACGGCCGCTGACGGCATCGCCCTCGGCCCCGGCGACCGGGTGCTGCACCACTCGCCGGTCGCCTTCGACGCCGCCACCTTCGAACTGTGGGGTCCGCTGGCGCGCGGCGCCGCCGTCGCGCTGTCCCCGGCCGAACGGCCCAGCGCCGAGGAACTCACCCGCGACGTCGAGCGGTTCGGCGTCACCACCGCATTCCTCACCACCGCGCTGTTCCACCAGCTGGCCGCCCGCCGCTCGCGGATCTTCGGCGTGCTGCGCACCGTGCTGGCCGGCGGCGAGGCGCTCTCCGCCGAACACGCCGCCGCGGTGCTGCGCGCCTTCCCCTGGCTCGACCTGTTCAACGTCTACGGGCCCACCGAGGCCACCACGTTCACCACCCTGCACCGCGTCCGGCCCGCCGACGACGGCGGGCCGGTGCCGATCGGCCGCCCCTTCGGCGGTGCCCGCACCCTCGTCCTCGACGAGGAGTGCCGGCCCGTTCCGGACGGCACCCGCGGCGAACTGTGGATTGCCGGCGCCCGGGTGGCGCTCGGCTATCTCGGCCGGCCCGAGCTGACCACCGAGCGCTTCGCCGACCTCCCCGGCACCGGCCGCGCCTATCGCACCGGCGACCGGGTGCTGCGGCGCCCCGACGGGGTGCTGGAGTATCACGGGCGGCTGGACGACCAGGTGAAGGTGCGCGGCTTCCGGATCGAGCCCGGCGAGGTCGAGCACGCGCTGCGGAGCCTGCCCGAGGTCGCCGAGGCGGCGGTCGTGGTCCGCCGGGCCGGCCGCGAGGACGCCGCGCTCACCGCCTGCGTGGTCCCCGCCGAGGGCTGCCGGCCGGCGCCCGAGGCGCTCCGCCGCCGGCTCGCCGAACGGCTCCCCGCCCATCTGGTGCCGACCGCCTGGACGGTGCTGGACGCCCTGCCGCTCACCGGCAGCGGCAAGGTGGACCGGCGCGCGCTGGCGGCCGAGGACGAACCGGCCCAGGACGGGCCGGCCGAGGACGGGCCGGCGCGGCCCGCCGCGGGGGAGCCCGCCGCCCTCGGCCCGATCGAGCAGGTCGTCGCGGCCGCCTGGTCGCGCGCCCTGGAACGCGAAGTGACCAACCCCGCGGCGGACTTCTTCGCCGAGGGCGGCCACTCGCTGCTCGCCATGTGGGTCGTCGACGACCTCCGCGAAGACCTCGGCGTCGAACTCCCGCTCGGCGACTTCCTGCACCACCCCACCGTGGCCGCCCAGGCCGTCCTGATCGAACGCGCCCTGCTCGCGGCCGAGTCCGCCGAGCCGCACCTCCAGGAGCCCGCCCGATGACCGCCCCCGGCGCCCCCGGCGCCCCCGGCGCCCCCGGCGCGCCCGCCGCCCCCGCCGACCAGGCCGACCTGCTCCGCCGCGCCCGCCGCCGCACCTCGGCCCCCGGGAACGCCGCAGCCGCCGCCTCCGCCACCCGCACCCCGGGCCCGGTGCCGCGCGGCACCGGCCCCGGCCCGGCCCCGCTCTCCCACGCCCAGCAGCGGATGTGGCTGATGGAGCGCCTCGGCCAGGGCGGTCCCCGCTACCACGTCCCGCTCGCCACCCGGCTGCGCGGCCCGCTGGACCTCGACGCCCTCGCCGCCGCCCTGACCGGCCTCACCACCCGCCACCACGTCCTGCGCACCCGCTACGGCCACCACGACGACCGCCCCCACCAGCAGACCGGGCCCGCCGCCGCCGTCCCGCTGCCCGTCCGCGAGGCCGCGCCCGAGGCCGCCGCCGCCGTGCTGCACGCCGAGGCGGCCCGGCCGTTCGACCTCGCCACCGGCCCGGCCCTGCGCGCCCTGGTCGTCCGGCACGCCCCCGACGACCACACCCTGCTGCTCACCCTCCACCACATCGCCGTGGACGGCGGCTCGCTGCCCGTCCTCGCCGCCGAACTCGCCGCGCTCTACGCGGCCGCCGTCGACGGCCGCCCGTCCGGCCTGCCCGAACCGGAGCTCCAGTACGCGGACTACGCCCGCTGGGAGCGCGCCCGCGACGACCGGCTCGCCGCGGCGGCCGCCGAGCGGGCCGCCCACCTCGCCGGCGCCCGCCCGCTGCCCCTGCTGCGCGCCGTCCCGCCCGCCAGCCCCGAGCGGGGCGCCGTCCTGCACGCCGCCCCGCTCACCGCCGGGACCCTCGACGGCCTGCGCCGGCTCGGCGCCCGGCACGGCGCGACCCCGTTCACCGTCGTGCTGGCCGCCGCCTTCGCCGCCCTGCGCACCGCCACCGGGGCGTCCGACCTCGTCCTCGGCTGCGCCGGCGGCCACCGCGCCCGGCCCGAACTGCGCCGGCTGATCGGCCTGCAGGTCAACACCCTGCCCGTGCGCGCCCGTCTGCCCGAGCCCGACGGCGACCCGGCCTTCACCGAGCTGCTGGCCGCCGTCCGCACGGCGCTGCTCGACGCCCAGGAGCACCACGACGTGCCCTTCGACCTGGTCGTCGAACGCCTCGGCCCCGCCGCCCGGGGCGAGGACGGCGCCCCGCTGCTCGCCGTGAGCTGCGACCTGGTCCGCCCGGCCGAGCCGCTGACGCTGCCCGGCCTCACGGCGGAGGCCGTCGAGGTCGACCTCGAACGCGCCAAGTTCGGCCTCACCCTGCTGGTCGAGGAGGGCCCGCGCCCGCGCTGCCTGCTGCAGCACGACCCGGCGGCGCTGGACGAACCGACCGCCCGCCGCCTGCACGCGGCCTTCACCGAACTGCTCACCGCGCTCGCCGCGGACGCCGACCGGCCGCTCTCCCGGCTCCCCGGCGCACGCCTCCCCACCCCGGCCCCCGCGCCCGCCCGCAAGGAGCACCCCGCCGTCACCGCCCTGCTCGCCGACCCCCGGGTCACCGACGCCGCGCTCCACCTCGCCGACCACGGCCCGGCCCTCGCCTACGCGAGCGTCCGCGGCCCGGTCGCCCCCAGCGGCGCCGAACTGCGCGCCGCCCTGCGTCGCCGGCTCGCCGAGCCCGGGCACCTGCCGCTCGCCGTCACCCTGGTGGACCGCGTCCCGCGCCGTCCCGACGGCACCCTCGACCCCGCCCGCCTCCCCGGTCTCCCCACCGCCCACCTGACCGCCGTCCTCGACGCCTTCGCCGACCTGCTCGGCACGCGGCCGGCGGCGGACGGCGACTTCCTCCGGCTCGGCGGCCACTCCCTGGTGGCGGTGCAGTTGGCCGAACGGCTGCGCACCCGCCTCGGCCTGCCGCTGACCGGCCTGGACGTCCTGGAGCGGCGCACCCCGCGCGCCCTGGCCGCGCTGCTCGCCGCCCGCGCCGCCGAACGCCGGACCACCGGCCGCCGCCCCGCCCCCGGGGCGCTCTCCACGCGGGCCGGGACGGTGCTGCTCACCGGCGCCACCGGGGGCGTCGGCGCGGCCGTCCTCCAGGAACTCCTCGCCCAGGGCCGCCCCGTACGGGCGCTGGTCCGCCCCGAGTCGGCCCACCTGGTGGCCGGCGCCGGCGTCGAGCCGGCCGAGGGCGACCTCGCCGACCCGGACAGCCTGCGCCGGGCCGTCGCGGGCGTGGACACCGTCATCCACGCCGCCTGCACCTTCACCGAGCACGCCGTCGACGTCGCCGCGACGCGCGCGCTGGTGGAGGGCTGGCGCGGCACCGGCGGGTTCGTCCTCGTCAGCAGCGTCGACGCCTACGGCCGTCCCGCCCCGGGCGAGGTGCCCGAGGGAGCCCCCTCGGCCGGACCGCTCAGCGCCTACGGCCGGGCCAAGCTCGACTGCGAGCGGATCGTGCTGGACGCCGCCCCGCGGGCCCGCGGCCCGGTCTCGGTGGTCCGCTCGCCGATCGTCTGGGGCCCGCACCGGCGGCTGCGCGACCAGCTCCGCTGGGGCGCCACCGGCGCGCTGTACCAGGCCGCGCTGGCCGGCCGTCCGATCCTCCTGCCGCCCTTCGACGGCGGCTGGACGGGCGCCGGCTGGGTGCACTCGGCGGCGCTCGCCCGGGCCGTCGCGCAGAGCGCCGAACGCGCCCCCGGCCGGATCGTCAACGCGGTGACCGGCCACGTCTCCTGGGCCGACCTCACCGCCGAACTGGTCCGGCTGCTCGGCTCGCCGAGCCCCGTCGCGCACGGCCCGGACGCCGACCCCGAGCTGCTGCGCCCCTGGCACTACCGGGCCGACGCGCTGGCCGCGGTGCTGCGCCCGGAGCCCGGGGAGGACTGGCGTGCCGTCCTCGCCGCGATGACGGCGGGGACCGCCGCCGGAGGCTGAGCACGGGCGGACACCCCGGGGCCCGGAAGGCCCGCGGGGTGTCCGCCCGGTCACCGCCGACGCGCGCTCAGCCGCGGCGCTCCCAGCGGTAGAACTCACGCGCCATCGCGTCCTTCGGCCCCCGCCAGGTGGCCGGGTCGTAGGCCTGGACGTAGGCGGTGAGGGCGTCGCTGATCGCCCGGAACTCGGGGTGGCCGGTCACCTGGGCGACGGACGGGCCCGGCGGGTGGTCCGCCTCGATCAGGTGCAGGTAGACGTCGCCGAACTGGAACAGGCTCCGGCCCGTCACCCCGATCAGGTGCGGGAGTTCGCCGCGGTTGTCGGACTCGGCGAACACCTCGGCGATGCCGGCGGCCGCGTCGGGCTTCATCCGGGCGACGATCAGGGCGCGGTGGGTGTGCGCCGTCCCGGGCACGCTCCCGGGGGTGGTCACGGGGGATGCCATGGCTCAGACCTCCGCTGCCTTCTTCTCGACCTTCTCGCGGATCAGCTGCAGCTGGATCCGGGAGTTGCGGTTGATGTGGTTGACCATGCCCTCGTCGTCGACCGGGGCGGTGGGCTTCATCGCGAAGTCCTGCACCCAGCGCATCCGGGTGCCGGCCGGCACCTCGGCGTACTCCCAGCGGATGTCCATGAACTCGAACGGGCCGGGCTCGACGCGCCGGGCGCTGACCGCCAGCTCGGAGCGGTCGGTGGTGCGCTCGGACACCCAGCTCCAGATCTTGCCGTCCTCGTCGGGGTGCATGGTCAGCCGGAACCGCACCCGGTCGCCCTCGCGCTCCAGCACCTCCACCGAGGCGTACTCGCTGAACAGCTGCGGCCAGTTCTCCAGGTCGTTGGTGATCTCCCAGACCAGGTCGAGCGGGGCCGCGATGACGATCTCGTTGTCGGTGTGTCCGGGCATCTCAGGCACCCGCCTTCGCGGTGACCACGGCGTTGACCAGGTCCAGGAACTCGGCCGGGGTCTTGGCCGACTCCGCGCCGTTGGTGACCTTCACACCGTGCCGGTTCTCCAGCTCGCCGACCACGCCGAGCAGGCCGAGGGAGTCCACGCCGAACTCGTCGAAGGCGGCGCCGGGGCGCTCCAGGGCGGCCGGGTCGATCGCGACGCCGGCCCGGGCCTGGATGAGCGCCGCGAGTTCGGGATAGTTGAGGGTGTTGCTCACGGGATGTCCCTTCGTTGCGAGCGAATGGTGAACGGGTGGAGCGGGGGTCAGGACGGCTCGCCGCGCCGGAGCACCAGCGCCGCGTTGGAGCCCATCAGCCCGCGGCTGAGCACCAGCGCGGTGCGCAGTTCGGCCGGGCGGGCGCGGCCGGTCACCAGGGCGAGGTCGTGGACGACCTCGGTGACGTTGGGGGTGGGCGGCAGGACGCCGTCCTCCATGGCGAGCACGGCGGCGGCGGTGTCCAGCGCGGGGGCGCCGCAGTAGGCCCGCCCGGTGCCGGACTTGGGGGCGGTGACCGGGACCCGCTCGGCGTAGGGGCCGAGCGCGTCGGCCAGCGCGAGCGCCTCGGCGCGGTCGGCGGCCGGGACGCCGAGGGCGTCGGCGAAGACCACGTCGATCTCCTCCGCCGCGACCCTGGCCCGCTCCAGGGCGATCCGGATCGCCGCGGCCAGGCCCTCCCGGGACTCCGCCCAGCGGGAGGCGCCGGTGAAGGTCGCGGCGTGGCCGACGATGTGCGCCCGGACGGCGGCCCCGCGCCGGCGGGCGGTCGCCTCGTCCTCCAGCAGCAGCATCGCGCCGCCCTCGGCGGGGGCGAATCCAACCGCGTCGGGGGAGAACGGCAGGTAGGCCCGGTCGGGCCGGTCCGCGAGGCTCAGCTCGGGGTAGCCGAGCTGGCAGACCATCGAGTAGGGCGCGAGCGGGGCCTCGGCGGCGCCGACCACCACCGCGGCGGTGCCGTTCTCGACGGCCCGGGCGGCGTGCGCGATCGCGTCCAGGCCACCGGCCTCGTCGCTGGCCACCACCGCGCACGGGCCCTTGTAGCCGCCGCGGATGGAGATCTGGCCGGTGCTGGCGGCGTAGAACCAGGCGATGGACTGGTAGGGGCCGACGAACTGCGGTCCCTTGCCCCACAGTTGCTGGAGCTCGCCCTGGCCGAACTCGCCGCCGCCGGAGCCGGCCGCGGTCACCACGCCGACCGCGTACGGCTGTTCGGGGTCGGGGGTGAACCCGGCGTCCGCCACCGCCTGGTCGGCGGCGGCCATCGCGTAGTGCGTGAACCGGTCGGTCTGCACCAGGTAGCGGTCGTCGACGGCGCCGCGCGGGTCGAAGTCCCGCACCTGGCCCGCGATGCGCAGGGGGAGGTCCGTGCAGCCCTCGCGGGATATCCGGTCGAGGACGCTCACGCCCTGCCGGGTGGCCTTCCAGAAGGCGTCGGCCCCCACGCCGTTCGGCGCGACCACGCCCAGGCCGGTGATCACCGCCCGGCGTTCCTGCTGACGTGACGTCATGGATCTCACCCCGTTCTTGTGAGCACGACGGCGGACTGGAATCCGCCGAATCCGCTGCCGACCGACAGGATGTTGCGCAGTGGCAGCTCCCGCGCGGTGCGCGGCACGTAGTCGAGGTCGCACTCCGGGTCGGGCGTCTCGTAGTTGGCGGTCGGCGGCACCACGCCGCGGTCCAGCGCGAGGGTGCAGGCGACCACCTCGATCGCGCCGATCGCGCCGAGCGAGTGCCCGACCATCGACTTGATCGAGCTCATCGGCGTCCGGTGGGCGTGCTCGCCGAGCGAGCGCTTGACGGCCGCCGTCTCGTGCCGGTCGTTCTGCTTGGTGCCCGAGCCGTGCGCGTTGACGTAGTCGACGTCGGTGCGGTCGATCCGGGCGTGGGCGAGCGCGTGGTCGATCGCCCGGGACATCTCCAGCCCCTCCTGGGTGAGGCCGGTCATGTGGTAGGCGTTGCCGAAGGTCGAGAACCCGCCGATCTCGCCGTAGATCCGCGCGCCGCGCCGGCGGGCGTGCTCCAGCTCCTCCAGCACCAGGACGGCGCCGCCCTCGCCGAGCACGAAGCCGTCGCGGTGGGCGTCGAACGGGCGGGAGGCGTGCGCCGGGTCGTCGTTGCGTTCGCTGGTGGCCTTGATGGCGTCGAAGCAGGCGACGGTGATCGGCGAGATCGGCGAGTCGGAGGCCCCGGCGACGCAGATGTCGGCCCGCCCGTCCTCGACCGCCTGGAAGCCGTAGCCGATGGCGTCCAGGCCGGAGGTGCAGCCGGTGGAGACGGTCTGCACCGGGCCGTGCGCGCCGGTCCGTTCGGCGACCGCCGAGGCGAGCGTGCTGGGCGCGAACGCCCGGTGCAGCTGCGGTTCGGCGAGCCGGTGGTCGACGTCCCAGCGGGCGCCGCCGGCGCTGACCAGGGCGTAGTCGTGCTCCAGTCGGGTGGTGCCGCCGACGGCGGTGCCGAGCGAGACGGCGATCCGCCACGGGTCCTCGGCGGCCAGGTCGAGTCCGGCGTCGGCGATCGCCTCGTCGGCCGCCACCATCGCGAACTGCACGTAGCGGTCGGCCCGTTGGACCTCCTGCGGGCCGAGCCCGTGGGCCGCCGGGTCGAAGTCGCACTCGGCGGCGATCCGGGACCGGAACCCGGCGGGGTCGAAGAGCGTGATGCCCCGGGTCGCCGTCCGCCCGGCGGTGAGGAGGTCCCAGAACGCCGGGACCCCGACCCCTCCGGGCGCGACCACGCCGATTCCGGTGACGGCGACCCGACGGCGGCTCACGAGCTCACCTTGGCGTGTTCCGGAGGGCCGGAGTTGACCACCGGCCCGGTCTCCTCGGTGTCGACGTGGCCGAGTTCGGGGCGCGGCGCCAGCGGGCCGAGGTGGAAGACCATCTTGGCCACGGTGTCGCCGACGTTGCGGAACCGGTGGCGCATGTCGATCGGGATCATCAGGCCCTGCTCGGGCTTGAGCACCCGGGTCTCGCCGTCCAGGTCCACCTCCAGGTCGCCGGTGACGACGAACACGAACTCCTCGGAGTACGGGTGGTAGTGCTCGCCGATCTTCTCGCCGGGCTGCACGATGGCCAGGCCCATGAACCCGCTGGTGGCTCCGCAGGTGGCCGGGGTGAGCATGGCGCGCAGGTCGCCGCCGCGCCGGCGGTTCTCCGGCGCCTCGGAGACGTGCACGATCCGTGGGTACTGCGTGGACATGGTTTCTTCCCTCTCTTGCCGGAGCTTCCGGTGCCGGAGTGCGGTGGTGGTCAGGAGTCCTGGGACGTCCGGTCGGTGACCGGGTTCATGCTGCGGGCGGCGAGGAAGGCGCGCAGCCCGGCGTCGGTCCGCAGGTCGCCCTCCGGGCCGAGGTCGAGCAGCCGGCCCAGTACGGCGGCCTCGCGCTCACCGGCCACGCCGAGCGCCGCCGCCGGGTCCGCCTCCGGCGGCAGCCGCAGGTCGGCCAGCCGCACCACGACGTCGTCGCGGTGGAAGACGGTGCTTCCGGCGACCGGGCCGGTCGGATCGGCGGTGGCGAGGTCGTCGTGCTCGGCGAGCAGGTCGGCGACCGCCGGCCCGTTGCCGGGCTTCACCGGGTACAGCACGGCGTGCCGGTGCAGCCGTCCGGAGGCGGGGGAGCCGGCCACGGCCTGGTGGACGGCCGGCAGCGCGGCCCGGGCGAAGAAGGCGCGCGCCGCCTGCGGGTCGCCCAGGCGGCGTTCCTCCTCCAGGTACGGGTTGATGGCCTCCTCGACGGCCCGCACCTCGGGCTGCATGGCGACGTGCCGCAGCGCGTCGCCGAGGCTGCCGATCACCTCGACCGCGCGGACCACCCGGTTGCCGTGCATGAACAGCGAGGTGCGGTGCAGCCGGGTGGTCTCGTCCACCTCCGCGCGCGGGGAGGCGTAGCCGGACAGGATCCGGGCCACCTCGGGCTCGCTGCCGGGCTCGACGGTGAAGGTGAGCGCGTGCCGGACCACGCCGTCGGGGCCCGGGTCGGCCTTCGGCGGGCCGGCCTGTCCGGCGGGGGCGGTGCGCGGCAGGTCGGACGGCACCTCCAGAGGCGGCCGGCTGCCGGTGGCGCCGGCGGCGGAGGTCTCCCGGAGGATGGCGTAGCGCAGGGAGCGGAAGGTGTCGCTGACGCAGCCGTGCATCGGCTTGACCATCTCCCGGTGGGCCGGGCTGTCCACCCACTGCAGGAAGGTCTCCTGGTCCTCCCACTCGCTGGTGATGAGCCACTGGCGGGGGTCGTTGATGGACTGGCAGAGCTGGTCGCTGACGTGGCCGGGCACGGTCGCGACCTCGTGGCGCAACTGCTCGTAGACGTCCATGAAGCGCTGCTGGGCGCCGTCCTGGATCTCCAGCATCAGCACCACCCGCAGGCGGGTCTCGGAGGGGGAGTGCTGCCGGGCGGGCGGTTCGGACAGGGTCGTCATGATCCACTTTCTGCTTCTGGGCCGCGCGCGTCGGGGGCCGCGTGCGGCGGCGCCGGTGCCGGAGGGCCCGGGCGGCCCCCGGCGGGAGGGGTGCTGCGGTGGCCGTCGGCCACCAGGCCTGAAGTCGATCGTGCGCGGCGCTTCTGAGTGGCGCGAGATATGCGGGCCATCCGGGCGAAGAGACGGCACAACGCGTCCGGCACGGGGGACGGTAGGACCGGGCCGTCGTGCCCGAGGCCCCTGCGAGGGCCGCGCCGAGCCTCGCACTCGGCCCAGAACTCCCGTACAGGCTGGAGCAATTGATGAATCCGAAGGTGGACGACCGGGTACCGGTCCTGATCGTCGGCGGCTCGCTGGTCGGGCTGTCGGCCTCGCTCTTCCTGGGCCGACTGGGGGTCAGGCACCTGCTCGTCGAGAAGCATGCCGACACCTCGCGTCACCCGCGCGGCCGAGGCAACAACGTCCGGACGATGGAGCTGTACCGGGTGGCCGGGATCGAGAAGGCGATCCGCGAGGCGGCGTCCGTCCTGGCCCCGAACCACGGCATCCTGCAGGCCCCCTCACTGACCGGCGAGGAGCAGGAGTGGCTGTTCCGGGAGATCGACCCGGGTGGCCGGCTGGCCCGGTTCAGCCCCAGCTCCTGGTGCCTGTGCAGCCAGAACGACCTGGAGCCGGTGCTCCGCCGCGCCGCCCGCGAGCTGGGCGCCGACATCCGCTTCGGCACCGAGCTGCTCTCCTTCGAGCAGGACGCCGACGGGGTGACGGCGCTGCTGCACAGCCGGGAGACCGGCGAGGAGCGGGTCGTCCGGGCCGACTACCTGGTCGCGGCGGACGGTCCGCGCAGCCCGGCCCGCACCCGGCTGGGCATCGGCCAGAGCGGCAAGGGCGAGCTGTTCCACAACGTCAGCATCACCTTCCGGGCCAAGCGGCTGGCCGAGGTCGTCGGCGACCGCCACTTCATCGCCTGCTACCTCACCGCCCCGGAGGCGGACGGCGCCCTGCTGCCGGTCGACAACCGGGAGGAGTGGGTGTTCCACGCGCCGTGGCACCCGGAGCACGGGGAGCCGCTGGAGGCGTTCACCGACGAGCGCTGCGCCCGGCACATCCGGGCCGCGATCGGCGTGGCCGACCTCGAGGTCGAGGTGACCGGCAAGGCCCCGTGGCACGCCGCCGAGCGGGTCGCCGAGCGCTACTCGGGCGGGCGGGTGTTCCTGGCGGGGGACTCGGCGCACGAGATGTCCCCGACCGGCGCGTTCGGCTCCAACACCGGCATCCAGGACGCGCACAACCTGGCCTGGAAGCTCGCCGCGGTGCTCTGCGGCTGGGCCGGTCCGGGGCTGCTGGACAGCTACGGGCAGGAGCGCCGGCCGGTGGCACAGGTGACCGGTGAGCGTGCCTCGGCCCGCTCCGCCGAGCACAGCCACCCCGGGTACGCCGTCGTCCCGGGCGTCGGCCGGCAGGCCGGGGTGCTGGCGGTGGCGCTGGGCTACCGCTACCCGCAGGGCGCGGTGCTCGGCACCGACCCGGCCGGCCCGGTGGTCCCGGACTCCTTCGAGTCCGCGGGCGAGCCGGGCGGCCGGGCCCCGCACCAGTGGCTGCTGCGGGCGGGCGTGCGGCTGTCCACCCTCGATCTGTACGAGCAGGCGATGGTGCTGCTGACCGGCTCGGCGGGCACCGCCTGGCAGGACGCCGCCCGCCGGGCGGCGGACCGGCTGGCCGTCCCGCTGGACGCCTTCCGGATCGGCGACGGCGCGGACGACGACCTGGCCCCCGAGCCGGGCGCCGACTTCGCCGCCCTGCACGGCATCCGCCCCGACGGCGCGCTGCTGGTGCGCCCCGACGGCTTCGTCGCCTGGCGCTCCGAGCACCCGGCCGACGACCCCGAGGCCGCCGTCGAGTACGCCCTGCGCGCGGTGCTGTCGCTCTGAGCCGCCCCGCCCGGGGCCGTGCGGGAGGCCGGCGGGCGGCCCCGCCGCGCCCCGGGCCGAAGGCCCACCCGCCCCGAGCCCCATGCACGAGGCGAGCGGGCGACCAACACAAGGGCCCGCCGGATGCACTGGCCGGCGGGCCCTTCCTGCTGCCTGTCGCGGGGTCAGTGACCGCCCTCGTCGACCACCTCGACGTCCTCGATGTTCCGCTCGATGATGTCGGCCGGCAGCGCGACCCGGATCGCCCAGTAGTAGATCGCCAGGGAGAAGACGGCGACCGCCGCGATGTCCCACCACATCGGGATCCGGCCGGTGCCGTCGCCGAAGCCGCCCTGCCAGGAGATCAGGCCGAGGCCCAGCAGGTAGGCCGGCAGCCACTGCGCGGCCCGCCAGTCCATGTGCGGGGCGTTCGGCAGGCCCTTGCGGATGGCGTACAGGGCGTAGCTGCCGAGCAGCAGGTAGCCGATGACGATCGCGATGCCCAGGCGGGACAGGGTGTGCCAGCCGGACCAGTAGATGATGAGGCTGGAGACGATGAAGGACGCCGGGGCGATGACCGCGCCGCCGGGCAGGCGGTAGGAGCGCTCGCGCGCCGGCAGCCGGCGGCGCAGGGCGCCGAAGGCGAGCGGGGCGCCGGCGTACATCAGCACGCTGGCCGAGGTGATGAAGCCGACCAGCTCCTGCCAGCTCGGGAACGGCATGAAGCAGATGACGCCGGTGACGAACGACATGATCAGGCCGAACCACGGTGCGCCGCGCTTGTCGACCCGCTCGAAGAGCTGCGGCGCGTAGCCGTTCTTGCTGAGGCCGTACGCGATGCGCGAGGTGGAGGTGGTGTAGATGAGGCCGGTGCCGCCGGGGGAGACGATGGCGTCGAAGTACAGCACCCAGGCCAGCCAGCCGAGGCCGACCACGGTGGCCAGGCCGGCGAACGGGCCCTCGATGCCGGGGAAGTCCAGCTTGTCCCAGCCGTTGGCGAAGGAGGCGGCGGGCAGCGCGGCGATGAAGACGACCTGCAGCAGCACGTAGATCGCGGTGCCGATGGCGACCGAGCCGAGTACGGCGCGGGGGATGTCGCGCTTGGGGTTCTTGCTCTCGCCGGCCAGCTGGATCGCCTGCTCGAAGCCGAGCAGGGCGAAGATGATGCCGCTGGCGCTGACCGCGGTCAGCACGCCCTTGATGCCGAACGGGGCGAAGCCGTGCGAGCTGAAGTTGGAGCCGTGGAAGTTGGTCACGGACAGCACGAAGATCGCGAACAGCGGGACGAAGATCTTCAGCCAGGTGGCCGCGCTGTTGGTGCGGGCGAGCACCCGGACGCCGAGGAAGTTGACCGCCACGAACAGGCCCATCAGGGCCACCGCGACGACCATGCCGCTCGGGGTGAGCGTCCCGTTGTCGTTGAGCAGGCCCTGCGCGAACTCCCAGTGCCCGGCGTAGCCGATCATCGCCTCGACCTCGATGGGCGCGACGGTGGCGGCCTGGAGCCAGGAGAACCAGCCGAACGACATGCCGGCCAGCCCGCCGAAGGCGTAGTGCGGGTAGCGGGCGGTGCCGCCGGCGACCGGGAACATGCCGCCGAGCTCGGCGTGCACGAAGGCGAGCAGGACGATGGCGACCGCGCCGATGCCCCAGGCGACGAGCGCCGCCGGTCCGGCGACGACGACGGCGTTCTTCGCGCCGTAGAGCCAGCCCGAGCCGATGATCGAACCGACCGAGGCCCACATGAGGCCGATGAGGCCGACTTCGCGGCGGAGCGACCGGTGGGTGGTGGTCCCGGTGCCGGAACCGGTGCCCGTACCGGGCGGGGAGAGCTGGTTGAGGGAGGCCATGCGCAATCTCTCTGTGCTGTGGGGGCTCCGGCGGTGCGGAACGCGGAGAGTTGCCACACGGTAGGCGTATTCAGAGACATCTGCACAGATTTCATTACTGAATGTTTACCTACTTCGCAGGATATTTCCGCAGGTAGGCGGCCATCTGGTCATGTGCCCGTTACGTGACTCATGAGTAGTTCCGGTATTTGAGCCCGATTTGAGCCTGGCTTTGCCCTCGGGCAGGATGGACGGGCGATCGGATGATGGAAATCGGACCGTTCGTATGAATATGCATCGACCCCCGATCGCGTAGGGTGAGCCCATGCGTTCCCGGATCCTGCCGCCGCCCGTCCGCTAGCGGGCGGCCCACTCCACGCACCCAGCCCGACGGCTCCGCCGTTCCCGGGCCGATGAGTGCCGCCCGCGCCACCGGTGGACCTCATCCGGCCGGGCCCCGCCCGGCATCCCGTCGTGGAGAACGAACGCATGACCACTCATGCCGCCGTGCCGGTCCGGCACGGCCTGCTGTCCATCTCGGCCGCCGCCGTCGCCTGGGGCGCGGGCGGGGCCGTGGCCGCCCTGCTCATGGCCGCCGCCGGGCTCGGCCCGGTCGCCGTCTGCGCCTGGCGGTTCGCCGTGGCCGCCGGCTGCCTCGCCCTGCTGCCCGGCCGAGGCGCCGCCGGGCCGCGCCGCGCCGCCGTGCTCACCGGGCTCGGGCTGGCGGTCAGTCAGTGCGCCTACTTCGGCTCGGTCCGGTACGCCGGACTCGGCCTCGGCACCCTGGTGACGATCGGCGCCGGGCCGGTGCTCACCAGCCTCGGCGCCCACCTGCTGCTCGGCGAGCGGCTCACCGGCCGGGCCGTGGCCGCCAACCTGCTCGCCCTGGGCGGACTGGCCCTGCTGGTGGCGGGCCCGGCGAGCGGTCCGCGGCCCGTCCTCGGGGTGGCGCTCGCCGTCCTGGCCGGCGCCGGGCAGAGCGGGCTCACCCTCTGGGCCCGCGCCGGCGGCACGGCCCGCGCCTCGACCGGGGCGTTCACCACCGGCCTGCTCTGCCTGCTGCCGCTCGCGCTGACGGTGGACGGCGGCGTGCTGCCGTCCACCGGCGCACCGCTGGTGACGGCCGGCGCCCTGCTCTTCCTGGGGACGGTGCCGACCCTGCTCGCCTACCGCTGGTACTTCGCCGGCCTGGCCACCGTGCCGGGGGCGACCGCGGCCGTCCTGGTGCTGCTCGAACCGGCCACCGCCGCCGTCCTCGGCGTGGCCTTCCTCGGTGAACCGCTCACCCCGGCGCTGCCGGCCGGCGCCGCCCTGCTGCTCACCGCCGTCGCCGCCCTGACCCGACGGCGCTAGCGGGACATGCCCCGCGCCCGCCCGCCGGCTGTCCGGACGGCGGGCGGGCGCGGGAGTCCGCGGGCGGTGTCAGGGCACCGGGCGCAGGACCGGGTGGGTGGGGACGAGGGCGCGCAGGACCAGGTCGACGTGGACGTGGGCGGCGCCGGCCCGGAGCAGGGCGGCGGAGACGGCGCGTAACTCCTCCGGGCCGGTGCAGGCGAGCCGCAGTTCGAGGTCGGCGTCGCCGGCCAGGGCCAGGCCGCTCTGCACCGCCGGGATCTCGGCGGCCAGCCGGTCGAAGTCGATCGGGACCGGGCCGAAGCTCACCCGGGCCAGGGCCTGGAGCGGGCGGGCCGGCTCGGGCTGCGGTGCGCCGGGGACCAGGTGGAGTGCGCTCACCGGCGCTGGAGCCGCGCGCCGGAGCGGGTGGCGGGGTGCCCGGTGGCCGGGCGGGCGGCGCCGCCGTCGGCCGGGCCGCCGACTGGTGGGGCGACGAGGCGCGGATCCAGGACCAGCTCGTCGATGCCCAGCGGCGCGGTCAGCGCGCGCAGTGCCGGTTCGCCGAGTTCGACGGCGGCCTGCTCCGGGCCGAGCAGCTCGGCGAGCGCGCCCGCGGAGCGGAAGCCGACGGCGCAGCGGCGGCCGTCGCGCAGGCGGAAGAGGCGGAGGGAGGTGGTCCGTCCGGTGACGGTGACCGGGACGTGCCAGATGACGACGCGGGCCATGCGGGTGCTCCCGAGTGGTGGAGAGGGGCCTGCCGGAACTGCTCGGTGGTGCTCGGTGCTGTTCGGAACTGCGCGGTGCTGCGTGGAACTGCTCTGTCCGACGCTAGGGCGGGTCCGGGCACACGGTGAACAGTCCTGACGCAGCGTTGACCGAATGCTGCACCGTGTTGACGAAGTCCTGACGGCCGGGTGCACCGCTCATCGGACGACCTTCCTCATCCTTCCCTATTGTTCCCCGTCCCATGGTAGTTTTCGTGACAAAGAAGACAGTCGGAGGGAGGCGGCCGGTGCCGGAGCACCACCCGGAGTACTACTCGGTCGAGCAGGTTGCCGAACTGCTCGGCCTGCACGTGCGGACGGTCCGCGGCTATGTCCGCGACGGCCGGCTGCGGGGGGTCAGGATCGGCAAGCAGTACCGGATCGCCCGCCGCGACTTCGAGGCCTTCACCGGGGCTCCGGCGGGCGCCGAGGAGCCTGCCGAACCGGCGGCGCCCGTCCCCGGGCCGCTGCACTCCGAGGCCTCCGCGGTGGTCCAGATCGACGCCATCGGCGTCCGCGAGGCGGCCCGGCTGTCCAACACCCTGCTCGCGGTGGTCGCCGGACCGCGCGAGGGTCCGGTGCCGCTGCGCATCGAGACCCTGCACAACGAGGAGCGCTCGACCCTCAAGGTGATCGTCCTCGGCGCCCCGGCCGACACCGCCGAACTGCTGCTGCTCATCCACACCCTGACGACGGAGAACCGCCATGTCTGACCTGTCCGGAGCCGGTCCCGCCCCCGTGGTGCTGCGGCTGCCCGCCGAGGGTCCGGTGGTCCGCGACGTCGGCGCCGGGATGGACCTGCTCGGCGAGGCCTTCGGCCACGACGCCGAGTGGCTGGTCGTCCCGGCGGCCCGGTTCGGTGAGGAGTTCTTCACCCTGCGTACCCGGCTCGCCGGGGAGATCACCCAGAAGTTCGCCCAGTACCGGATCGGCCTCGCCGTCGTCGGGGACATCTCCCGCTACACCGGGGCCGGCGGAGCGCTGCGGGACTTCGTCCGGGAGAGCAACCGGGGCGGTGGCCTGTGGTTCCTCGCCGACGAGGCCGAGTTCGACGCCCGCCTCGCCGCGTCCGCGCACGCCCGGAGCGGCACGGTCTGACCCGCCCCGCTTGCCCCGCGCCCGCGCCGGGACGACGGTGGAGCTGATCCGGATCCGGGGGGAGGTGGAGCGGAGGGGCGGTCACGAGATATCTTGACGTCAAGACGTTGGAGACGTGAAGCGGAGTACCGATGACTGACTCGACCATCATCTATACGCACACCGACGAGGCGCCGGCCCTGGCAACGTACTCGTTCCTGCCGGTGGTCCAGGCGTATGCCTCGACGGCGGGCGTGAAGGTGGAGACTCGCGACATCTCCCTCGCCGGGCGAATCATCGCGAGCTTCCCGGAGCGTCTGGCCGAGGGCCAGCGGATCGGCGACGCGCTCGCCGAGCTGGGCGCGCTCGCCAAGACCCCGGGCGCCAACATCATCAAGCTGCCGAACATCTCGGCCTCCATCCCGCAGCTCAAGGCCGCCATCGCCGAGCTGCAGGCGCAGGGCTACGCGCTGCCGGACTACCCGGACGACCCGCAGACCGACGAGGACAAGGACGTCCGCGCCCGTTACGACAAGGTCAAGGGCAGCGCCGTCAACCCGGTCCTGCGCGAGGGCAACTCGGACCGCCGCGCCCCCGCGTCGGTCAAGAACTACGCCAAGACCCACCCGCACCGCATGGGCGCCTGGTCGGCCGATTCCAAGACCAACGTCGCCACCATGGGCGAGAACGACTTCCGCTCCACCGAGAAGTCGGCCGTCGTCGCCGAGGACGGCGCGCTGCGCATCGAGCTGGTCGCCGAGGACGGCACCACCACCGTGCTGCGCGAGTCCGTCCCGGTGCTGGCCGGCGAGGTCGTGGACGCCTCGGTCATGCGCGCCGCCGCGCTGAACGAGTTCCTGGCCGCGCAGGTCGCCCGGGCCAAGGCCGAGGGCGTGCTGTTCTCGGTCCACCTGAAGGCCACCATGATGAAGGTCTCCGACCCGATCATCTTCGGCCACGTGGTCCGCGCCTTCTTCCCGCAGACCTTCGCCAAGTACGGCGAGGCGCTGGTCGCGGCGGGCCTGAACCCGAACAACGGCCTCGGCGGCATCCTGGCCGGCCTGGAGAAGGTCCCGTACCTGGGCGAGGAGATCAAGGCCTCGTTCGAGGCCGAGCTGGCCGAGGGCCCGGCCCTGGCCATGGTCGACTCCGACAAGGGCATCACCAACCTGCACGTGCCGAGCGACGTCATCGTCGACGCCTCGATGCCGGCCATGATCCGCACCTCCGGCCACATGTGGGGCCCGGACGGCCAGGAGGCCGACACCCTCGCCGTGCTGCCGGACAGCAGCTACGCGGGCGTCTACCAGGCCGTCCTCGACGACTGCCGCGCCCACGGCGCCCTGGACCCGGCCACCATCGGCTCGGTCCCGAACGTCGGCCTGATGGCCCAGGCCGCCGAGGAGTACGGCAGCCACGACAAGACCTTCGAGATCGCGGCGGCCGGCACCGTCCGCCTGGTCGACACCGAGGGCAACGTCGTCCTGGAGCAGGCCGTCCAGCCGGGCGACATCTTCCGCTCCTGCCAGACCAAGGACCTGCCGATCCGCGACTGGGTGAAGCTGGCCGTCACCCGCGCCCGCGTGACCGGCAGCCCGGCCGTCTTCTGGCTGGACGAGACCCGCGCCCACGACGCCGTGCTGATCGAGAAGGTCAAGACCTACCTCGCCGAGCACGACACCGCCGGCCTGCAGATCGAGATCAAGTCCCCGGTCGAGGCCACGGCGTTCTCGCTGGAGCGCATCCGCCGTGGCGAGGACACCATCTCGGTCACCGGCAACGTGCTGCGCGACTACCTGACCGACCTGTTCCCGATCCTGGAGCTGGGCACCAGCGCCAAGATGCTGTCGGTCGTCCCGCTGATGAACGGCGGCGGCCTGTTCGAGACCGGCGCCGGCGGCTCCGCCCCGAAGCACGTCCAGCAGCTGGTCAAGGAGAACTACCTGCGCTGGGACAGCCTGGGCGAGTTCTTCGCGCTGGCCGCCAGCTTCGAGCACCTGGCCCGCACCACCGAGAACGCCCGCGCCCAGGTGCTGGCCGACACGCTGGACCGCGCCACCGGCACCTTCCTCAACGAGGACAAGTCGCCGAGCCGCCGCCTCGGTGGCATCGACAACCGCGGCAGCCACTTCTACCTGGCCATGTACTGGGCCCAGGAGCTGGCGGGGCAGACCGAGGACGCCGCGCTCGCGCAGGCCTTCGAGGGCCTGGCCAAGACGCTCACCGAGCAGGAGCAGGCCATCGTCGAGGAGCTCATCGCGGTGCAGGGCTCCCCGGTCGAGCTCGGCGGCTACTACCAGCCGGACCCGGCCAAGGCCGCGGCCGTGATGCGCCCGTCGAAGACCCTCAACGAGGCGCTCGCCAACCTCGCCTGAGCCTGACGGCGGAGGCGTTGAACCGTTGAACCCGGGAGGCCCCGGAGGTCCGGCATCGGACCTCCGGGGCCTTTCGGCCGTCTCCGGCACCCTGGGCCTCAGTGGTCCGCGCCCTCGGGCCGGGCGTGCCGGGGGAGCAGGAAGGCGGTCAGGAAGGCCACCGCGAGCAGTGCGGCGACCAGGCCGTACGTCCAGCCCGCCGCGTGCCGGAAGCCGTCGGTGCGGGCCCAGCCGAAGAACGCGGTGCCGAGCAGCGCGACGCCCACCGAGCCGCCGAGCTGCTGCTGGGCGTTGAGGACGCCGGAGGCCGAGCCGGTCTCGGACTCCTCGACCCCGGCCAGCGCGATGTCGAAGAACGGCGCCATGATCAGGCCGAGGCCCAGGCCGGTGACGGCGAGCGCCGGGGCCAGCTGCCCGCCGGTGAGGTCCGCGGCGCCGTGCTCGACGGTGGCCCACAGGCCGAGCGCGCCCGCGACGGCGACGGCGATGCCGGCGTGCAGCACCCGGCGGCCGTGGCGCGGGGCCAGCAGGCCGCCGGAGAGGACGGCGCCGACGACCACGCCGATCGACAGCGGGATCATCGAGAGCCCGGCGTGCAGCGGAGTCCAGCCGAGGCCGAGCTGCAGGTGCAGGGTGAAGACCAGCAGCAGCCCGGAGAGCGCGGCGAAGAACACCAGCCCGGTGGCGAGCGCCGAGACGAAGGGCCGCTTGGCGAACAGCGAGGGCTCGATCAGCGGGGTGCCGCCGCGCCGCAGGACGCTCCGCTGGTGCAGCGTGAAGAGCCACAGCACCGGCACCGAGGCGGCCATCGACAGGAAGGTCCACAGCGGCCAGTCCAGCTCGCGGCCCTGGACCAGCGGGTAGACCAGCAGCAGCACGGCGAGGCCGAGCACCAGCACGCCGACCGGGTCGAGCCGCCCGGCGCCGGCGGCGCGGTCGGTGTGCTCGGCGGGCAGGATCCGGGTGGCGGCGAGCACCGCGAGCAGGCCGAGCGGCAGGTTGACCAGGAAGACGGCCCGCCAGCCGAGGCCGAACACGTCGGCGTCGGTGAGGTAGCCGCCGAGGGTGGGGCCGAACACCGAGGAGAGCCCCAGCACGGGGCCGAACAGGCCGAAGGCGGTGCCGAGCTCCCTGGGCGGGAACATCGCCTTGATCAGGCCGAGCCCCTGCGGGATGAGCAGCGCCGCGAACAGGCCCTGCACGGTCCGGGCGGCGATCAGGGTGCCGGCGCCGGGCGCCGCCGCGCAGAGCGCGGAGGCGAGGGTGAAGCCGGCCGCGCCGAGCACGAACAGGCGCTTGCGGCCGAAGAGGTCGCCGAGCCGCCCGCCGGTGATCAGCAGGACGGCGAAGGCGAGCGTGTAGGAGGCGGTGATCCACTGGATCTGGGCGTCGCTGCCGCCGAGGTCCTGCCGGACGGCGGGGGCGGCGACGCCGACGATCGTGGTGTCGAGGAGGTCCATCACCTCGGCGACGAGGATGACGGCGAGGCCCGCCCAGCGCAGCCGGTGGCCGGCGGGCGCAGCCGCGGCGGGCTGTGGAGGGGCGATCTGACTGGTCATGGGTGCTCTCCGGACATCAGAGCTGCCGACGAACGCTGTTCGTCGCAACGAACACTGTTTGGTTCAACGAACGGTGTTCTCCCATGGAACGGTGTTCGTGTCAAGTAATCTGGGATCCGCCGACGATCACGAAGGAGTCCCCATGACCAGTGCCGCCCCGCGTTCCGGCTGGCCCGAGCACTGGCAGGGGAAGGCGAAGGCCGCCCCCAGGCGGCAGCCGCTGAGCCGGGAGCGGATCGTCGAGGCGGCGCTGCGGATCGTCGACGCCGAGGGCATGGACGCGCTCAGCATGCGCCGGGTCGGCCAGGAGCTCGGCACCGGCGCCGCCAGCCTCTACGCCCACGTCGGCTCCAAGGAGGAGCTGCTCGAACTGGTCCTGGACCTCGTCTACGCCGGCATCGAGCTGGAGTCGGCCGACCCGGCGCGCTGGCAGGAGCAGGTCAAGCAGCTGCTGCGGACCTCCCGCGCCGCGCTGCTCTCGCACCGCGACCTGGCCAAGGCCGCCGTGGTGGCCAACGTCCCGGTCACCCCGCACGCGATGGACATCGCCGAGGCCATGCTCGCGATGCTGCGGGCCGGCGGCCTGGACGAGCGGACCGCCGCCTACGGGGTCGACCTGCTGGGCCTCTACACCACCGCGACCGCCTTCGAGGTCTCCTCCCGGGGCGGCGCCGACACCGAGGCGTTCGGCGACCGGATCCGCGACTACTTCGCGACCATCCCGGCCGAGCGCTACCCGATGATGACCTCGATGGCCGTAGCGCTCACCCGCAACGTCGGTGACGAGCGCTTCGAGTTCGGCCTGGACATCCTGGTCGCCGGCCTCGCCCGGCAGGCGGCGGGCGGCGGCGCCTGAGCGTCCGGCCCGGGGAGCCGCCCGGGGAGCCCGCCCGGCAAGACGCCCGGGAAGACGCTGGAGCCCCCGTCCGGGATCGGACGGGGGCTCCAGCGGGTGGTGGTGGCGGCGGTCAGCCGGCGTCGGCCGCCGGGCGCCGGCTGCGCTGGTCCAGCGAGGCCAGGTAGGCGTTGTACGCCGCCAGCTCGGCGTCACCGCTGCGGTCCTCGGCGCGGTCCCGGCGGCGCGAGAGCCGCTGCTCCGAGCCCATCCACTGGTAGACCAGCGCGATCAGCACGATCGCGGTCGGGATCTCGCCGAACGCCCAGGTGATGCCGCCGGCGAGCTTCTGGTCGGCCAGCAGGTCGGTGCCGGGGGGCGCCCCCTCGGTGGTGAAGGTGTTCACCAGCTGGTGGTTGGCCATCATCACCGCGACGCCGAAGAAGGCGTGGAACGGCATGCCCATGAACAGCTCGATGATCCGCATCACATGGCCCGGCCGGTGCGGGCCCGGGTCCACGCCCATGATCGGCCAGAAGAAGACCAGGCCGGTCGCCAGGAAGTGGACCATCATGAAGATGTGCCCGAGCCGGTACTGCATGAGGAAGTCGAACAGCGGGGTGAAGTAGACCCCGTAGAGGCTCGCGATGAACAGCGGGATGGTGAAGCCCGGGTGCGAGACCACCTTGATGTAGGTCGAGTGCAGCAGCGCCACCAGCAGCTCGCGCGGCCCGCGCGGGCGCCCCTTGCCGGCCGGCCGCAGCGCGCGCAGCGCCAGGGTGATCGGCCCGCCGAGCAGCAGCAGGATCGGCGACAGCATGGAGAGCACCATGTGCTGGATCATGTGCGCGCTGAACAGGGCCATGCCGTAGTCGTTCAGCCCGGTGCAGGTGACCAGGATCACCGAGCCGATGCCCAGCACCCAGGCCACCGTGCGCCCGATCGGCCAGGCGTCGCCGCGCCGGTGCAGCCGGACCGCGCCGGTGACGTACAGCGCGAGCGCGGCCAGGCTGCCGAGCAGGAACACCCAGTCGGGGGACCAGGTGAGCACGTTGGAGAGCGAGAAGGGGCCCAGTTCGGTCATCCCGCCGTGGTGGTGCATGCCTGACATTCCGTCGCCCATCGGCGGGTCCTGCTTTCCCTCGTCACGGCCCCTGGATGGGTCCGGTTCGCCCGTTTTGCTTCGGCGTACAGCCTAGGCGGGCCTTACCTCGGCCCGCGCCCCGGCCCCCGTCGGGGCCGGTCGCGGCCGCCCGCACGGGCGGCGGGGGAGCGGGAGCGGGGGGCGTGCCGCCGGTCCGGGGGTCCGGGGGTCCGGGGGTCCGGGGGTCCGGGCGGTCCGGGCGGTTCGGGCGGTCAGCGGTCCGGCGTGCCGCGGCCGTGGACGGGCAGGGTCGGTGCGGCCGACCGGGCGGCCTCCGGGGCGGCGGCCGGTCCGAAGACGGCCGGCCAGTCGGGCTCGGCGCCCAGGGTGAAGAGCGTGGCGACGGCGGTGAGCAGCGTGGCCCGCTCGGGCAGTCCGGGGCGCAGCGCGAAGGCGAAGCCGCCCTCGGGCGCGGCCGCCCGCGCGAACGCGCTGAGCACGGGCGCGGGCCCGAGTTCGAGGAAGGACCGCACGCCGTGCTCCGCGAGCCGGCCGGCCCCCTGGGCGAAGCGCACGGGGCGGCGGATGTGCTCGACCCAGTAGCCGGGGTCGAGCAGCTCGCCGGCCTCCGCCTCCCGGCCGGTGAGGTTGGAGACGACCGGGATCCGCGGGGCGTGGTACTCCACCGCGCTCGCCGCGGCGCGGAACTCCTCCAGGATCCCGTCCATGTGGAGCGAGTGGAAGGCGTGGCTGACCCGCAGCCTGGTGGTCTTGACCCCCTGGGCGGCCAGTGCCGCGGCGACCGCGCCGGCCGGTTCCTGCTCGCCGGAGATCACCGTGGCGGTGGGTGAGTTGACGGCCGCGACGTCGACCCGGCCGTCGCCGTGCCGGGCGATCGCCTCGGTGACGGCCGTCTCGTCCGCGGCGATCGCGATCATCGCCCCGCCGGCCCGCGCGGACTGCATCAGTTCGGCCCGTGCCGCGACGAGGGCGCAGGCGTCGTCGAGCGTGAACACCCCGGCGACGTGGGCGGCGACCAGTTCCCCGAGGGAGTGGCCGATCAGCAGCCCGGGGCGCAGGCCCCAGTCGGTGACCAGCCGGAAGAGCGCCGTCTCCAGGGCGAACAGGGCTGGCTGGGCGTACAGGGTGAGGTCGAGCAGCGCGGCCCGCTCGGAGCCCTGCGGCGCGAACATCACGTCCAGCAGGGGGAGCGCGAGACGGCTGTCGAAGCGTTCCGCGATCTCCTCGATCGCCTCGGCGAACACCGGGTACTCGGCGTGGAGCTCGCGCCCCATGCCGGGCCGCTGGCTGCCCTGGCCGGTGAACAGGAACGCCGTGGGTCCGTCACCGGCGCGGGCGGCCGGGACGGCGTTGGCCGCGAACCCGTCCTCGGCGAGCGCGGTGAGGGCGGCCAGGGCCTCGGCGCGGTCCGCGGCGACCAGCGCGGCCCGGTGGGGCCGCGGCCCCGGTGCGGTCGCGAGGGCGAACGCCGTCGCGCCCAGGTCGAGTCCGGGGTGCTCCTCGACGTGGGTCCGCAGGCGCGCGGCCTGCCGGGCGAGGCCGGCGTCGTCCTCGGCGGACAGCACCCAGGGCAGGGCGCGAGGGGGTGCGGCGAGGTGGCCGGCGAGCACGGTGCCCAGCAGCTCCAGGAAGGCGGCGCGGTTCTCGCGGACGAAGAAGTGGCCGCCGTCGACCTCGTGCAGGCGGAATCCGGACGCGGTCCGCTTCGCCCAGCCGGCCAGCGTGCCAGGGGGCACCAGGCGGTCGCCGGCGCCCGTGAACGCGTCGATCGGGCAGGGCAGCGGGGGATGGCCGGTGTCGTGGTGGCCACGCCACAGCAGCAGGTCGTCGCGGAGCGCGGCGGTCACGGAGTGGACCCACTCGGGGTAGGCGAGCACCTCCCGGGGCATGCCGGTGAGCTCCAGGATGAACTCGATGAGGGTGTCCTCGTCGAGTTCCAGGGAGTCCAGTGCGTGGGGCGCGTCCGGTGCCGGGACCGCCCCGACGAGCAGGGCCTCGGGGGAGCGCAGGCCGCGGGCGGCGCGGCGGCGCACCAGCTCGTACCCGACCAGGCCGCCGAAGCTGTGCCCGTACACCAGGTGCGGGCCCTCCAGCACCGCTGCGAGGTCCTTGTCGAGCCGGTCGACCAGTGCGTCCAGGTCCGCGGCCCGCTGTTCGTCGCCGCGCCCCGGCAGGTTGACCGCGACGACTTCCAGCGCGTCGCCGAAGTGGTGCTGCCACCCGGAGAACAGGGAGGCGTCGCCCCCTGCGTGGTGGAAGCAGACGAGCCGCATGGGAATCCCGCTCAATTTATTCCCTCCTCGCACTCCGGCGCCTGCGATTCACTCTTTCGAAGGGCTCTAAAGCGTTGTACAAGGCGCGGCCATGGCGCTGTGTTTAAACTGCATCGAACACTTGGGATCCCCGGCCGTCACCCGCGGGACCCCCGCCCCAGGGCATCCACCACCGATGGGAGCACCATGCGCGCGGTCGGTTTCACCTCACCCGGCGGGCCCGAGGCACTGCGGGTCCTGGAGATGCCCGTACCGGTCCCGGCGCCGGGGCAGGTCCTGGTCGAAGTCGCCTACGCGGGCGTCAACTTCGCCGAGGTCTACCGCCGCCGCGGCTGGGCGCGGGCCACCGGTGAGCCGGTCGTGCCCGGACTGGAGGTCTCCGGGAGGGTGGCCGGCTGGGGCGAGGGGGTCGACGGCCTGTCGCTGGGCGACCCGGTGGCCGCGCTCACCCACGAGCAGGTCGGAGCCAGTGGAGGATACGCGCAGTTCGCCGTCGCGCCACAGGAGTTGGTGTACCCGCTGCGCACCCCGGCGGGCGAGGTCGACCTGCTGCCGGCCGCCGCGCTGCCGTGCACCGTCACCACCGCGTACGGCTTGCTGAGGACCGGTCGGTTCGCCGCCGGGGAGGACGTGCTGATCCACGCCGCGCTCGGCGGGGTGGGCAGCACGACGGCCCGGGTCGCGCGCCTGCTCGGGGCCCGGAGGGTGCTGGGCACCGTCGGGACCGCCGCCAAGCTCGACCGGGCCGAGGCCGCCCTCTACGACGCGTTGTACCTGCGCGAGGACACCGCCGGCTGGGCGCGGCCGGACGGCCCGGACGGCGGCTTCGACCTGGTCCTCGACTCGGTGGCCGGACCGACCACCCAGGCCAGCCTCGGGGCGCTGCGGGCGCTGGGCCGGGTGGTCGTCTACGGCAACCCGGGCGGCCATCCCGACACCCGGCTCTCCGCGCAGGAGCTCTGGCTCTCCTCCCGGGCCGTCATCGGGTACAACCTGGGGGAGATCGCCGTGCGGGCCCCGCACGTCCTGCGGGAACAGGCGCTGGCCGCCGTGGACCTGATGGCCGACCGGCGGCTGACCGTCGGCATCGGCGGGATCATGCCGCTGGAGTCCGCGTGGGAGGCCCACCGCCTGCTGGAGAGCGGCGCCAGCGTCGGCAAGCTGGTGCTCAGCATGGCGAACTGAGCCTCCCCCGGCGGGCCCGGTCTACCGCTGCGGCTCCGGCGCGTGCAGCAGCCGCCCGATCTCCCCGGCGAAGGCCCGGTTGGCCGCGGCGGCGGCCGCGCTGACCCGGTCCATGTAGAAGAAGCCGTGCATCAGCCCCTCGCCCCGCGCCACGGTGACCGGGACCCCGGCGTCCCGCAGGCGCCCGGCGAGCGTCAGCGCCTCGTCGTGCAGCACGTCGAACTCGGCCAGCTGGAAGACCGCCGGGGGCAGCCCGTCGACCCGTGGCGCCCGCGCCGGGGTGGCCTCGACCGGCGGATCCGCCAGCCGTTCGCCCAGGTACTGCGTCCAGAACCACTTCGCGTTGGTGCGGGTGAGCGCGTACCCCTCGGCGTAGCGCCGGTAGGAGGGCGTGTCGAAGCCCGCGTCCAGGGACGGCGTGATGACGGCGAGGGCCCGCAGCCGGCCCGGCGCGGTCCGGGCGAGGCGCAGGGCCGCCCCGATGGCCAGCGCGCCGCCGGAGCTGTGCCCGCCCACGCCGATCCGGCCGGGGTCGGCGCCGAGTTCGGCGGTGTGCTCCACCGCCCAGGCCAGGGCCGCGGCGGCGTCCTCGCCCGGCAGTGGGAAAGGGTGCTCCGGGGCGGAGCGGCACTCGACCGCGAGCACCGCGACCCCCGCCGCGACGGCGATGCGCCGCACCGGAGTGTCCTCCACCTCCAGGGAGTTGGCCACGAAACCGCCGCCCACCACGAACACCAGCAGCGGCAGCGCCCGGGCGGGCCGCGGGTGGTACAGCCGGGCCCGGATCGTGGTGCCGCCGGGGCCGGGAACGCCGAGGTCCTTGACCTCGGCGACCTCCGGACCCTCCTTCGCCACCTCCATCCAGCCGTCCACGGCGGTGCGCACCTCGGCGACCGAGAAGTCGTGGAAGTCGACCTCCCCCTCGGGCGCCGCGGCCAGGAACGCCCGCATCTCCTCGTGCAGTGCCATCAGTGCCCCATTCCCAGTCCGCCGCTCACCGGCAGGACCGCACCCGTGATGTACCGTGCCCGTTCGTCCGCGAGGAAGCGGACCGCCTCGGCGACCTCCGCGGCCGTCCCGGGGCGGCCCAGCGGTGTGGACGCCAGGAGTTCCGCGCGCCGCGCCTCGGTGATCGCGGCGGCCATGTCCGTCTCGATCACACCGGGCGCGACGACGTTGGCCGTGATGCCGCGCGGCCCCAACTCCCGTGCCAGGGAGCGTGCCAGGCCGATCAGTCCGGACTTGGACGCGGTGTAGTTGGCCTGTCCGGGCGCGCCGGTCATGCCGACGGCGGACGAGATGAACACCATCGTCCCGCGCCGTTGGCCGAGCATGCCGAGCGCCGCCCGCCGGGCGACCCGGAAGGCGCCGGCGAGGTTGGTCTCCAGCACCGCCAGGAAGTCGTCGTCCGACAGGGTGAGCGACAGCCCGTCCCGGGTGATGCCCGCGTTGGCGACCAGCACCTCGACGGGGCCCTGCCGGGCCTCGACCGCCGTGAAGGCCTCCTCGACGGAGGCGGTGTCCGTCACGTCGCAGCGCACCGCGAAGAGGTCTCCCTCCGGGGGCCCCGACCGATGGGTGACGGACACCGCGTCCCCCGCGTCCGCGAAGGCGCGGGCGATGGCGAGGCCGATCCCCCGGTTCCCGCCCGTCACCAGTACCGAACGACTCACTGCTTCCCCTCCGTGTTCCTGCTCGGTGTGCCGCGCGGTCAGCCGCGGCCCAGCACCAGTACGCCGTTCTGCCCGCCGAAGCCGAAGGAGTTGGTCACGGCGACCTCCAGGGGCGTGGACCGGGCCTCCTTCGCCACCACGTCGACCTCGATCCGCTGGTCCAGGCTCTCCAGGTTGGCGGTCGGCGGCACGAGGCCGTCCTCCAGCGCCAGCACGGTGTACGCGGCCTCGATGGCGCCGGCCGCGCCGAGCGCGTGCCCGGTGACCCCCTTGGTGGAGGTGACGACCGGCCGCTCGCCCAGGACCCGGCGCAGCACGCGCGCCTCCGTCACGTCGTTCAGCGGGGTGGACGAGCCGTGCGCGTTGACGTGGTCGACCTGGTCCGTGCCGAGCCCGGCGTCGGCCAGGGCGGCGCGCAGGGCCCGCTCCGCCCCCTCGCCCCCGGGGTGCGGGGCCGACGGGTGGTGGGCGTCGGCGGAGGCTCCGTAGCCCAGCACCCTGGCCCGCACCCGGGCGCGGCGCGCCCGGGCGTCCGCCACGCGCTCCAGCACCAGCACGCCGGCCGCCTCGGCCACCACCATGCCGTCCCGGCCGGAGTCGAACGGCCGCGAGGCGGCGCCCGGGTCGTCGACACGGCGGGAGAGCGCGCCCATCTGGGCGAGGCCCGCCATGGTCAGGTGGGTGACGGGGGCGTCCGCGCCGCCCGCGACGACGATGTCGCAGGCTCCCGAGGCGAGCAGGTGACGGGCGGTGCCGACGGCGGTCGGACCGGAGGCGCAGGCGGTCGCGGTGACCAGGTTGGGCCCCTGGGCGCCGAGTTCGATCGCGAGGTAGGCCGCGATCATGTTGACCGGCGCCATCACCCACACCAGCGGGGAGATCCAGCCGGGCCCCTCCTCCAGGGTCTTGCGGTGCTCGGCCTCCAGGGTGCCCATGCCGCCCATGGAGGTGCCCATGACGACACCGACGCGGGCACCGTCCCAGGTCCCCGGGTCGAGCCCGGCGTCGGCCACCGCCTCCCGCGCCGCCACCAGGGCGAGCTGGCTGACCCGGTCGAGCTTCCAGGCCCGGGCGGCCTCGAAGTGCTCCTCGGCCCGGTAGTCGGCGGCCCGGCAGGAGATGTCCACCGGGAGACCGGCGAGTTCCGGGTCCCGGGCGGCGGTCGGGGCGCCGGAGAGCACCCGTTCCCAGTTCCGCGCCACGCCGAGCCCGGCCGGGGACACCAGCCCCAGGCCGGTGACGGCGATCTCCTGACGGAGGGTCGGTGTGCTCACTTGACCGCCGCCCCCTTGGACCCGATCAGCTCGACGATCTCGGCCAGGGTGTGGGCGGAGGTGATCTCGTCCGGTGCGAGCGGCACGCCCAGCGCCTTCTGCAGGGTCAGCGTCAGCTCGACCGTGACGAGGGAGTCGATGCCCAGTTCGCCCAGGGTGCCGCCGGCCTCGATCCGGGCCGCCGGGACGCCGAAGCGGGAGGTCAGGATGCCGGTCAGGTTCTCGGTGATGTCGCTCATGTCGGTCACTCCTCGGTCTGTTGGATGGTCTCGGGTGCGGGTGCGGGTGCGGGTGCGGGTGCGGGTGCGGTGCCGGCCGCGGGCGCGGCCGGGCGGTCAGGAGTTCGCGGGGGCGAGGCCGGGCCACTCGACGGCGGCGGCGCCCCAGGTCGCCCCGCCGCCGTAGGCGGTGAGCAGGACGCGGTCCCCCTTGGCCAGCCGCCCGGCGCCGAGCGCGTCGGCGAGGGCGAGCGGGATGGAGGCGGCGGCGGTGTTGCCGACCCGGTCGATGTTGGCCACCAGGCGCTCGGCGGGCAGGTCGAGCTGCTCGGCGACGGCCTGCAGGATCCGCAGGTTGGCCTGGTGGCCCACCACGGCGTCCAGGTCCCCGACGGCCCAGCCGACCCGGCCGAGGACCTCGCGCGAGGACTCCGTCATCCGCAGGACGGCCTCCCGGAAGATCTCCCGGCCGGCCATGCGGAAGTACCGGTCCTCGTCGCCGACGCCGGCCCCGTGCAGGGGCCGGGCGGAGCCGCCGGCCCGGACGGTGATCAGGTCCGCCCGGGTGCCGTCGCTGCCGAGGCGCACGTCGAGCAGGGCGCCGGGCTCCCCGGGCTCGCCGGCGCGGAGCAGGACGGCTCCGGCGCCGTCGCCGAAGACGGCGAGGGTGGTGCGGTCCTGCGGGTCGAGGATGGTGGAGAAGGTGTCGGCGGCCACCACCAGCACCTGTTCGGCGAGCCCGGTGGCGATGTGCCCCTGCGCGGCGGCGAGCGCGTACAGGAAGCCGGAGCACACCGCGTTGACGTCGTAGGCGGGGACGCCGCCGAGGCCGAGCCGGGCCGCGACGTCGGGGGCCGTGGCCGGGCAGGGCCGGTCCGGGGTGGTCGTCGCCAGGACCAGCAGGTCGGCGCGGGCCGGCCGGCCGCCGGTCGCGGCGGCCGACTCCAGGGCGCGGCGGCCGGCCAGTTCGGCGAGGTCGCCGGTGGCGGTGCCGGGGTCGACGACGTGGCGCTGCCGGATGCCGGTACGGCTGCGGATCCACTCGTCGGAGGTGTCGAGGCGGCGGGCCAGCTCGTCGTTGGTCACCACGCGCGGGGGCAGGGCGGCCCCCACGCCGGCGAGCACCGCGGCGCGGTTCATCGGGTACCTCCGGTCGGGGTCGGGTCCGGCGTGCGGCCGGCGCGGTCGTGCCGCACGCCCAGCCGGTGGAGGGCGCCGACGACGGCGTCCGGGTCCTCGGGCGGTACGGCGGCGGCCAGGTGGCCGTCCGGCCGGACCACCACGGCCAGCGGCCTGCCGCCGAGGACGGAGCGCAGCCGGCGGCGCACCAGGGCGTCCGGTTCGACGAGCGGGGCCAGCCCGGCGAGCTCCTTGCGCAGCCGCTCCCGGACGCGCTCCCAGTCGGCCGGGCGGGCGCGCCCCGGCCACAGGAGGACGCCGGGTTCGTCGCGGGCGATCAGCCGGCGCCCGTTCACCGCGGTGAGCGGCAGCGGCACCCGGTCGCCGGGGCGCAGGCCGGGGGCGTGGGAGCGGCTGGAGGCCGGGGTGTCGTAGCGGACGCCGAGCTGGCTCACCAGGGGCGTGACGGTGCGGCGCAGCAGTCCGGTGCGGTGGGCGAGGTGGAAGAGGCCGTCCCGCAGCAGGATCCGCCGCGGGGTGCGGGCCATGCCCCACTTGGTCTGGGCGGTGGTGGTGCGGGCGACGAAGTGGGCGGCGGCCCGGCGCTCGTGGTCGTAGTGGTCGAGGACCTCCTCGTCCAGGCTGCCGTCGACGACGCCGGCGAGCCGCCAGCCGAGGTTGACGGCGTCCTGGATGCCGGTGTTCATGCCCTGGCCGCCGGCCGGGCTGGTGATGTGCGCGGCGTCGCCGGCCAGCAGGCAGCGTCCGACCCGGAACGTGGCGGCGATCCGGCACCGCGCCCGGAAGACGGCGCTCCACCGCAGCTCGCCGACCACGGCGTGGCCGGGGGCGCGCGCGTCGACGGCCCGCTGGAAGACCTCGCGGCCGGGCGGCGGGGTGCCGGGATCCTGGTGCGGCACGGTGATGGCGAGCCGCCACACGCCCTCGCCGAAGGGGCCGAGGGCGAGGCCGCCGTCGGGGGAGTAGCAGTAGTAGGTCAGGTCGTCGTCCGGCGCGCCGGTGACGGGGGCGTCGGCGACGGCGAAGCTGACGTCGACGACGTCGCCGTCGAACTCCACGCCGAGCAGGTCCCGGGTGGTGCTGTGCGCGCCGTCCGCGCCGACCAGCCAGTTGCTGCGGAGGGTGCGGACGGTGCCGTCCTCCTCCTCCAGGGTGGCCAGCACGCCGCCGTCGGGCGCGGTCGGGTCGAGCGCGGTGAGCCGCAGGCCGGACTCGACGGTGCCGCCCAGTTCGGCGAACCGCGCGCGCAGCACCTCCTCGACGGTGTTCTGGGAGATGACCAGGCCGAAGGGGTAGCGGGTCGAACCGTCCACCGGGACGTCGCCGATGCGCCGGCCGCGGGAGTAGTAGCCGACCCCGGAGACCGGGTGGCCCAGGCCCACCAGGCGCCGGGTCACATCGGTCCGGTCGAGCAGTTCCATGATCCTCGGCCACAGCACATTGGCCCGCGAGTGCCGGGTGAAGCGCCGCTCGGCGTCCACCAGGCGCACCCGGGCGCCGCGTTGCAGCAGCTCGCAGCCGGTCACCAGGCCGACCGGCCCGGCGCCGACGATCAGGACGTCGCAGTGCGTCGCGCTCATCGCGTCTCCTCCTTCGCTTCGTTCGCCGCAGCCGCAGCCGCAGCCGCAGCCGCAGCCGCAGCCGCGGTGGCCGCCGGCCGCTCGCGGCGGGCCGCCAGGCGGGTGACCAGCACTCCGGAGTAGGCGAACCCGGCGCCCGCGTTGAGCACCAGTCCGCTCTCGCCGGGGGCGAGCCGTCCGGCCAGGTCGGCGACCCCGGCCAGGGCGTCGCCGGGTCCGAGGTGTCCGGTGCGGTGCCCCACGGACACCGTCGGCGCGGCCGTCACCCCGGCGATCGCCGGCACCCACGCCTGTCGCAGGGTCTTGTCGCCCAGCCGCGGCAGCACCACGTGGGCCAGCCGGTCCGTGCCGGGGTCGAGGTCCGCGTCGGCCAGGCAGTCCCGTACGACCGCCCGGACCATCTCGCGGGTGGTCCTGGTGAAGGCGTCGAGGCCGTACCGGCTCAGGTAGGACTTCTTCGCGCGCCGGATGTCCACCCGCTGGTCGGGCCACAACGGGGCGGGACCGAAGGGGAGTTCACCGCGGTGCATCCGCTCCAGCTCCGGGGCGGAGTGGGTCACCAGCGCGCGCAGCCGGAACAGGTCGCGGTCCTCGTCCAACGGCGCGACCAGCGCGGCGGTGGCGCTGTCGCCGTAGACCAGCGAGTAGTCGGCGTTCCACCGGTCGAAGGCGGGGGCCGCGAAGCGGTCCGCGGTGGTCACCAGCACCCGGTCGACCGAGGGCTCCGCGGCGATCCGGGTCGCGGCGACCTCCAGCGCGGCGACGGCGCCGTTGCACACCTGCAGCACGCCGATCGGCTGGGCCCGCGCGGCGCCGAGCGCGGAGGCCAGGAAGTGCGGGGCGGACCACACGTCGTGGCCCTGGTGGTACATCCAGGAGTGCGCGATCAGCCCGAGGCCGTCGGCCGGCCAGCCGGCGTCGGCGAGGACGGTGCGGGCCGCCCGCAGGGCCATCTCGGGCGGTGCCTCGTCGGCGGACACCGGGACCTCCCGGTAGCCGAGGTCCTCGACGTCGCCCGCGTCCAGCCGGCCCTGCGCGACGGCCTCCCGCGCGCTCTCGCGCCCCGGGGGGAAGTACGCCTCGACGGCGGCGATGCCCAGTTCGGTGGCGAGGCGCATCTCAGGCCCCCGGCGCGGGCCGCAGCAGCCGCGGTTCGAGCCGGCGGATGGCCTGCTCGGCGTCGGTGAAGTGGACGGCCTGCCAGCCGGCCGCCCGCGCGCCCGCGCAGTTCTTCTCCAGGTCGTCCACCAGCACGCACCGCGCCGGATCGACGCCGGCGCGCTCGGCGGCGAGCGCGAAGATCTCCGGGTCGGGCTTGCGGCTGCCCACCTGGAAGGACATCACCAGGTCGTCGAAGAGGCCCTCGGGCGGGACCATCCGGCGCCAGTGGGTGTCCCAGGCCGGCGGCATGTTGGACAGCAGGCCGACGAAGACGCCGCTGCCGTGCACCGCGCGCAGCCACCGCTCCCAGGCCGGGTTGCCGCTGCGGCCCCCGAACCAGCGGTCGGCGAAGCCGGAGAGGTCGGTGCGCACGCCGTACTCCTCGGCGAGGGCCGCCTGGACCTCGGCGGCCCAGACGTCCTCGGTCACCAGCGGGGTGTCCAACGGGCCCATCGGGTCGGTGCCGTAGCGCTCGCCGACGATCCGCATGGCGCCCTGGAACTGCTCGGGGGTCATGCCCTGGCGGGCGCAGAACACCGCGGTGTCGTCGGCGACCGGCGGGGTGAGCACGCCCCCGAAGTCGGTCCAGACGGCGGAGACGGTGCCGGCCCCGGGCACGGTGGCGGTGCTGGCGGACGTCATGCGTTCCTCCTGGCGGCCTCGGCGGGCGCGTAGGTGATGCTGAGGGTGGCGATGGTCCGGTCGTGCTGGCGCACCTCGACCGGCACCGTGCCGTTCGGATCCTGCGGGCCGGTGCCGCCGGGCGCCGGGCCGGCCTCCAGCAGGACGGGCGCGTCGAGCTCGGCGAACCGGCCGAAGGTGCCGCTGAAGCCGGTCAGGACGAGTCCGGCGGCGGCCGCGCCGGTGGCGCGGGCGTGCCGGGCGAAGCACAGCTGGCGGGCCGCGTCGGTGAGGGTCAGCGCGGTGAAGTGGTCGTTGGGGTGGACGAACAGCGTGGGGTGGCGCAACGGGACGGCGAGCCGCGCCCGGTCCGGGGCGGGCGTTGCGGAGAGGTCGGCGATCAGGACGTTGCCGGCCCGGCCGCGCCCCACCTCGGCGGCCCGCGCGGGGGACGCGGGGGGTTCGTCGGGCAGCAGGTCCGAGCGGGGCGGCGGTCCGCCGGGCCGCAGCGCGCGCAGCGCCGCGTACTCCTCCTCGCTCGCGTACACCACACCGATGGCGACCTCGCCCACCTCGGTGCCGCCGGCGTCCAGGGCGATCCGCCAGCGCACCGAGCGGACGGCGCCGGCGCGGCGCACCGGGTTCTGCGCGGTGACGCCCAGGGTCAGTTCGGCGTCGCCGTCCTCGAACAGCCGCCGGGCGGCGGGGCGGGTGCGGACGTCCCAGCCGGTCACCAGGAAGGCGGTGGTGAGCGGCAGTTCGAACTCCGTGTGGGCGAGGTAGCTGCCCGCCTGACGGCAGGCCTCCAGCAGCAGCAGCGGATCGGCGTGCCGGGGGTTGTCCGGAAGGTCGTTGTAGTACGGGTGCCGGCCGGGCAGCCGGGCCGTCGCGGTGAATTCGTGCTCCCCCCTCCGCCGGGCGCCGACGAGGAAGACCTCCGTCGCGGCGCTGCGGTGCACCAGCGCGCCGATGTCGGCGGCCGGGAGCACGTTGCCTGCGGTCATCTGAAATGCCCCCCTCGCGGACCTGACCTAGTCGAACCGTGCGCATGGCGACCCTCGGGGGTCGGTGGCGGCGCGGTGGACCCATGCTGGCAGCCGCCGTGCAAGGGGCACTCAAGGCGCGGCCAAGGCGCCCTCTCGCCGCGAAGTCCGCACCGTGTCCGGGGCCGGCGATCCGGATTTCCCCGGGCCTTCCGGAATTTGCGGGTCCGGACCCGGCGGCCCGGCTGCCGTGCGGGGGAGACGCGGTATCACACGGCGAAATGACGCGTTCACAATAGGCGTCAGGTTCCGGCCAGGGGCGGCCGTCTGGTTTGGCCCGGAAACGTCCGGTCGAGCAGGAAAGTTGCGGCTTGACAGCGAGCGAATGTGACGCAGATCATACTGCCGAGTATATTTCCTTCGTCATGATGTTTCCTTGCCCGCCGGGCGGCCCACGGACCCGGCAAAGTGTCAGGGGGACTCATTGTTCACTTTCAAGCTCCTTGGGCCGCTGAATGTGTCGGTCAATGGCCGGCCGGTCCGGATCAATGCCAGGAAACCGCGCGTACTCCTCGCCGCGCTCCTGCTCGGCGGAAGCCGCGGAGTCGGCAACGACCGCCTGGTCTCGCTCCTGTGGGACGGCGAGGACGCGCCCAAGAACAGCCGCGGCGCCCTGCACATCCACATCAATCGCCTCCGCCGTACACTGACCGACGAATCGGCCGAGGGCGGCGACCTCATCCGCACCACGCCCGACGGGTACGCCATCGACGTCGGCGCCCAGGAACTGGACATCCTCCGCTTCGAACAGCTGGAACAGGAATTCCGCAGGAAGCGCGGCCGGATCACCCCGCAGGCCGAATCCGACCTGGCCGAGGCGGCGCTGTCGCTGTGGCGCGGGCCGGCATTGTGCGACATTCCCAGCGACCGGGTGCGCCGGCGGGTCGCGGCACAACTCGCCGAACGCCGGCTGGCGCTCATGGAATACCAATTCGACCGGAAGCTGCGCACCGGTGCCCAGGAAGAGGCGATCGGCGGTATTCGCAATGCCCTGATCAATTACCCGCTGCACGAGAACCTGTGGGCCCAACTGATTCGCGCGCTCTACGAGACCGGGCGCAAGGCGGAGTCGCTGGAAACCTACCTCGCGCTTTCCCGGACACTCGCCGCGGAAGCCGGAATCGACCCCAGCAAGGAGCTCCAGGATCTGCACCGGAGCATCCTGGACGACTCCTACGCGCCGCGCGGCCCGGAGGCCTCCGCCGGGCCCAGGGAGCCGGAGCCCGGCCACGACGGCGCGCCGATCGCCTCCCACAGCTGGACCGAACTCTGCCAACTCCCGCCCGTCGTCGCGGACTTCGTCGGCCGGGACGAGCCGCTGGAACAGGTGGCGGCGCTCCTTACGGACAGCACCCAGGGCAGCGCGCTGCCCATCGTCGTGGTGACCGGCCCGGCCGGGGCGGGCAAGACCGCGCTCGCCGTCCGGGCGGCCCACCAGGTGCGCTCGCACTTCCTCGACGGCCAGTGGTTCGTCCGCTTCGACGGCGCCGACCGGCCCGATTCCCCGTCCGAGGTGCTGGCCGAACTGCTGCGCCGCTCCGGCGTCTCCAGCGCCGCCATCCCCTCCGACGTCGAATCGCGCGCGGCCCTGTTCCGGGCACGGCTGGCCGACCGGCGCGTCCTGCTGCTGCTGGACGACGTCCACGAGGCCGAGCGGATCGTCCCCCTGCTGCCCGGGACGTCCAGTTGCACGGTGCTGATCACCAGCCGCAGCAACCTGACGGAGCTGGTCGCCCTGCACGGCGCCCGGCTGGTGCCGCTGAACGTGCTCACCGCGGGGGAGGCCGAGTCGCTGCTGGAGCACATGCTCGGCCCGGCGCGCTCCGCCGCCCGCGGGGAGCTCGCCGAACTCGCCGAGCTGTGCGCCTACCTCCCGCTCGCCCTGCGGATCGCCGCCGCCGGCCTGCTGTCGAGACCGCAGCTGCCCCTGCGGACCTACATCGAGGAACTGCGCCACGGCAACCGGGTGGGCAAACTGACCGTGGGCAGCAACCGCCGCGCGGCCGTGCAGGCCGCCTTCGACCTCTCCTACCACGCGCAGAGCCCGCGGGGCCGGCAGCTCTTCCGCGCGCTGGGGCTGGTGCCGGTGCGCGACTACACCGCCGCCTCCGCCGCGGCCCTGCTCGACCTGTCCGTCGCGGAGGCCGAACTGCTGCTCCAGGACCTCGCCTTCGCCAGCCTGCTGGAGGAGCACCTGTCCGGCCGCTACCGCTTCCACGAGCTGATGCAGATCTACGCCGGCGAGCGGGCGCGCGAGGAGGACAGCCCGCAGGCCCGCCGGGCCGCCGAGTTCCGGCTGTTCACCTGGTACCTGTACAGCGCGGCCTCGGCCGTGGTCCCGCGCTACCCCGGCATGATCCGGCTGCCGCTGGCCGACCCGCCCGAGGCCGTGCGCCCGCTGCCCTTCGCCACCGACGAGGCGGCCCTGCAGTGGCTGCTGGTGGAGCGCGCCAACCTCATCACGGTGATCTCCTGCACCGCCGCCCGGGACGACCGGCGGGCCCACGAGATCGGCTGGCTGCTCACCGACGTCCTGCGGGGGTACTTCTGGTCGGGCTGGAACAGCAACGAGTGGAAGACGGCCGCCGGTTCGGGCCTCGCCTCGGCCCGCAGGGCGGACGACCCGCCGGCCCGGTGGGCGATGAACTACAGCCTGGGCCTGGCCAACTACCGCAGCGCCGACTACGGCCTGTCCCACTCCCACCTCACCGAGGCCTGCGGGCTCGCCTCGCGGCACGGGCTGCGCGCGTTCGCCGCCGAGACCAGCAACGCCCTGGGCCTGCTGCTGCTGGCCCAGGGGCGCCTGGGCGACGCGGCGCGGGCGCTGGAGGAGGGCCTCGTCCTGGACCGCGAGCTGGACCTGCCGATGGCGGAGGCGCGGGCCCGGCGCCACCTCGGCAGCGTCGAGCACGCGCGCGGCCACTTCGGCAACGCCCTGGCCCAGTTCGAGCGGGCGCAGCGGATCGACCGGGAACACGGGGTCGAGTTCACCAAGTCGGAGAACCTCGGCCGGATCGGGCTCACCCTGTGCGCCCTCGGCCGTCGCGCGGAGGGCCTCGAGGCCCTGTGGCTCGGGCTGCGGACCAGCCACGACCTGGGTGGGCGGTTCGACCGCGTCGCCGCCCACGCGCGGCTCTCCGTCGGACAGCTGGCGGAGCGCCAGCCCAGGATCGCGACCGAGCACGCCCGGGCCGCGGAGATGCTGGCCAAGGACCTCGGCGACCAGATCGTCCTGGCCGACGCGCACAACATCCTGGCGACCTGCAGCCGGATGTCGGGGCGGCTGGACCTGGCGGAGCACGAGCACGAGCGGGCCGCCGAGCTGGCCGCCCTCGCCGGGCATCCGCAGTCGGCCGTCGAGGCGCTGTTCGGGCTGGCGCTCATCCGCATGGAGCGGTGCCGCCCCGAGGAGGCGCTCGACTGCCTCGCCCGCGCGCTGGAGACGGCCCGCGCGGACCACCTGGTGCTCTGCGAGGCCCAGGGCCTGCTGCTGCGCGCGATGGCCCTGGGCGTGACGGGCCTTTGGCACGACGCGGTGCGGACGGGGGCCGAGGCCGCGGCGGCGTACCAGGCGCTCGGTGGCACCTGCGGCGAGGAGCGCTCGCGCGAGCTCGTCCGGCTGGCCGGGCTGCGGATGTTCGACCTGGCGGACCTCCTGCGCACGGCGCCGCGCTTCGTCCCGCTCGCCACCACCGTGCTGGCGCAGTCGGCCTGCGGCTTCGACAGCTGAGCCGGGCGCGCACCCGCCCCGAGGCCGCCGGCGTGTGCAAGAGCGACGAAAGCGGCCCGACATCACCGTCTGACAGCGTGGAAGCGTTCAGCACGGGAGCACAGCGTGGTGCCCCCGGTGTCTGTGTCTGTGCCCGATCGCGGAGGCACATCCACCACGGGCCATCAGTCAGCAAGGAGGTTGTGCTCATGTCCCCTTCGGCATCCGTCCTCCACCGGAGCGACGCGCTCGTCCCCGTCCATCCCGCCGGTCAGTGCCCGGTGCGCATCCAGGTTCTCGGCCACTTCCAGGCCGAGGGGGACCACGGCTCCGCGACGCCCAGCGCGCCGAAGGTCAGACAGGTCCTCGCGCTGCTCGCGGTCAACGTCCACCAGGTGGTCCCGGTCTCCGCCATCTTCCGCGAGCTGTGGTCCGAGGAGGCCCCGCGCACCGCGCTGCGGACCGTCCAGACCTACCTGGGGCAGCTGCGCAAGCTGCTGGCCGACGCCACCGGCCTGCCTGCGGCCGTGGTGGCCAAGGACCTGCTGGTGACCGAGGGCCGCGGCTACATGCTGCGCGGCGGCGCGGTCGCCCTGGACACCCGGGAGTTCGAGCGCCTGGTGAACCGGGCGCGCAGCGCCGCGGCGGCCCAGGACCACGCCAAGGCCGCCATGCTCTTCACCTCGGCCCTCGCGCTGTGGCGCGGTCCGGCGCTCGCCAACGTGCAGGCCGGCCCGCTGCTGCACACGCACATCGGGTGGCTGGAGGAGTCGCGGCTCAGCGTCGTGGAGCAGTGGATCGCGGCGAAGCTCGCCCTGCAGCAGCACCAGGACGTGCTGGGCGACCTCACCGCGCTGGCGGTGCAGCACCCGCTCAACGAGGGCCTGCACGCCCAGCTGATGACGGTCCTGCACCGCTGCGGCCGGCGCGCCTCCGCGCTGGAGGTCTACCGGCAGCTGCGCGCCCGGCTGATCGAACACGTCGGCCTGGAGCCGGCTTCCCAGGTCAGGGCGCTGCAGCAGGTCATCCTGGCCGGCGACCACGTGCCCGACTCCGTCACGGCGTTCGGCGGCCCGGCGTCCCGCCGCCCGGCCGACCGCGGGCAGCGGGGCCTCGCCCGCCCCGCGTGACGTCTCCGGCCGGCCCGGGGTCCGCACCGGCGTCCGGTCGGCGGTTCCACACCCCTTTCCCCGCTCTTTCGTTCCCACACTTCCACGAAAGGCCGTCCATGCGTCTGCGCATCCACACCGAGCCGTCCCAGGGCGCCTCCTACGACACCGTGCTGAGGGTCGCCCGCGCCGCGGAGGACCTCGGCTTCGACGCCTTCTTCCGCTCCGACCACTACCTGAAGCTGGGCGAGGTCGACGGGCTGCCGGGCCCGTCCGACGCCTGGGTGACCCTGGCCGGCCTCGCCCGGGAGACCTCCCGGATCCGGCTCGGCACGCTGGTCACCCCCGTCACCTTCCGCTGGCCGGGCCAGCTCGCGATCCAGGTCGGGCAGGTCGACCACATGGCCGGCGGGCGGGTGTCGGTGGGCATCGGCACCGGCTGGTTCGCCGCGGAGCACGAGGCCTACGGCATCCCGTTCCCGCAGAAGCGGTTCGGGCTGCTGGAGGAACAGCTGGAGATCGTCAAGTCGCTCTGGGAGACGCCGCCCGGCGGCACCTACGACTTCGCGGGCGAGCACTACCGGCTCACCGGCGCGGTCGCGCCGCTGCGGGCCGGTGACGGCCGCCCGCGGATCATCGTCGGCGGGGTCGGTACGGGCCGGACTCCGGCGCTCGCCGCCAAGTACGCCGACGAGTTCAACACCGCGTTCGTCCCGCCCGAGCGGGCGGCCGAGCTCTACGAACGGGTGCGCGAGGAGAGCCGCGCGGTCGGCCGTGACCCGGCCTCGGTGGAGTTCTCGATCATCCAGACGGTGTGCTGCGGCAAGGACGACGCCCAGGTCCGGGCGCGCGACGAGGCGTTCAGCGAGCCCCTGGACGGCAACGCGCTGCGCGGCACGCCGGCCGAACTGGTCGACAGGCTGGGCCGGTTCGCCGAGGCCGGGGCCCAGATCGGCTACCTGCGGGTGCTGGACCTGCACGACCTGGACCACCTGGAGCTGATCGCCTCCGAGGTCCTGCCGCAGCTGGCCTGACCCGCTCCCGGGCCGTCCCCGAGGGGACGGCCCGGGGCGACGTGCGCCGAGGGGCCGCCGGATCTCCGGCGGCCCCTCGGTCGTGGCGGTCACGGACCTCAGTCGGTGGCGCCGGCCACCTCGGCCGGGCGGGGCGCCGCGCTCTTCTCGGGGGTGGTCACGGGGACGTCGGCGCCGGCGCCGCGGCGTTCGCGCAGCAGCAGGGCGACGACCACGAAGGTGACGGCGCACAGCGCGGACAGCACCCAGAGCAGACCGTGGAAGCCCTGGGCGAAGGCCGAGGCCGCGGCGTCGCTGAACGCGTCGCGCTGCGAGGCGGGCTCGACGGTCTCGGCGGCGCTCTTCAGCTCGCCCTGGTTCATCAGGTTGGCGAGCGCGGCGGGGTCGTCGGCGAAGCGGGTGTTGAAGCCGTCGAGCTTCCCGCTCACCTCGGACTGGGTGAAGCTGACCAGGAGCGAGCCGGCGACCGCGATGGCGATGGTCTCGCCGGCCAGCCGGACGGTGTTGAACATGCCGGCCGCCATGCCGGCCCGGGAGACCTCGACGCTGCTCACGGCGGCGGCGTCCAGCAGGCCGAAGGAGAGGCCGACGGCGATGCCGATCAGGGCCAGCGGGGGCAGCAGCGTCAGGTAGCCGATGCCGGGCTCCAGGACGGTCAGCCAGGCGAGGCCGACGGCGGCGAGGACCACCGTGAGGACGATCTGCGCCTGGGCGGGGATCCAGCGGGTGGCGTAGCCGGCGATGGTTGGGAAGAACAGGGTCAGACCGGTGAGCATGATCAGGATCAGGCCGGCCTGCTGGGCGCTGACACCGTCGGCGGCGATGAAGTACGCGGGCAGGTAGACCGCGAGCGGAGTGAACCCGAAGACCACCGGGATGGTGGCGAGGGAGACGCCGACGAACTTGCGCTGCTTGAGCAGGCCCAGGTCGAACATCGGCTCGGACTGGCGCTGCTCGACCACGCCGAAGGCGATCAGCAGGGCGACGAACCCGATGAGGCTGCCGATCACGAGCGGGCTGCCCCAGCCCGCCTGCGGGCCCTCGACCAGGCCGAGGATCAGCAGCAGCAGCGCGAGGGTGAAGGTGACGGTGCCGGGCCAGTCGACCTTGCTGGCCGAGGGGTTGCGGGAGTTGGCGAGGGTGGGCGTGAGCACCAGCACGACCAGGGCGATCACCGCGGGCACCAGGAAGACCGAGCGCCAGCCGAGGTTGCTGGTCAGCGTGCCGGCGATGCTGGGACCGAAGGCGAGGCCGAGGCCGATCGAGGTGCCGAAGAGGCCGAAGGCGCGGGCGCGGGCCGGACCGTCGAAGGCGTGGGCGAGGATGGCGCTGCCGCTGGTGGTCGCCGCGGCGGCGCCGATGCCGGCCACCGCGCGGGCGAGGTCGAGGACGAGGATGTCGGGCGACACGGCGGAGACCAGCGCGCCGCCGCCGAACAGCACCAGGCCGACCTGGAACACCTTGCGACGGCCCACGAGGTCGGCGATCGAGCCGCTGGCGAGCATGAAGCTGGCGTAGGTCAGGTCGTAGCCGTTGACCACCCACTGCCCGGCGGCCAGGGAGTTGCCGAGGTCGGCGCCGATCGACGGCAGCGCGACCGACGCGCCGGTGATGGCCAGCGGGAACAGCACCACCGTGAGGCACACGGCGAGGAGCGTCAACCCCGGCCGGCGGACGTCGTCCTCGGTTAAGGCGGTAGAGGTCATGGGCGTCTTCCTTCGTTGACGGACGGTCGGGGCGGGACCGGCCGGGTAAGGTGTACGACATGAATCAAACAGAGTCTAAGGATGTACGATCCCGCTCAAACACCGCTTCGCGCAAGTCGGATGCGAAAGTCACCGCCCGAGCCGCGACTCTGACGCACCGTCACCCGCGTGACGTGCCGCTGCTGGCCGTGCTCCAGGCGGTCGCCGACCCGGTGCGGCTGTCGCTGCTGCGACAGCTCGCCGCCGCCGAGCCCGCCGAACTCGCGTGCGGCACCTTCGATCTGCCGGTGCGCAAGTCGGGGCTGAGCCACCACTTCACCGTGCTCCGGCAGGCCGGACTGCTGCTGCAGCACGACGACGGGTCCCGCCGGCTCAACCGGCTGCGCCGGGCGGAGATCGACGAGCAGTTCCCGGGCCTGCTGGACCTGGTGCTGGCCGACCGCCCGATCACCGAGCCGCCGGCCGAAGCGGGCCCCGGCGGCGACGTCCCGGTCACTGGAAGGTGACGTGCCGGGGCGTCATCCGGTAGGCCACCCGGGACGGCGCGTCCGGCGGCACCGTCGCCTCCCGCACGCCGTACCGCTCCGCCAGCCGCAGGAACGTCGACGCCGCCGGGTCCGGCTCCACCAGATCGACCTGGCCCCGGATCTCCAGGTACCGGTAGGGCTGTTCCGGATCGACCACGGAAATGGCCACCGCGGGATTCTCCTGGATGTTCAGATATTTGCGCCGCAGCGTCGAATTGGTGAACCACAGGTGCGTCCCGTCCCAGGCGAACCAGGTGGGATTCACCTGCGGGGAACCGTCCGGGCGCACCGTGGCGAAATGCGCGAACAGCGGCCGCTCCAGCAGGTCTCGATGGCTCTCAGGAATCACAGGGCTGCCCTTCTTCTGCCGCGTTCGGCCGGAAATCCCGACATCGGTCGAGATCCTGACGAACGCCGGTCCGGCCTGTCCAGCAAGGCCGCGGCACCCTCGGCCGATCCTTGTGCGGGGCTTGTGCGGCGCGGCCTAGCCTCGACCGAAAGGTCATCGTGCGAAGGGGGTCCGGCGTGTCCAGGTTCAGCGGAAAGGTCGTGGCGATAACGGGGGCGGCCCGCGGGATCGGACGTTCCTACGCCCTCGCGTTCGCCGCCGAGGGGGCGCACGTCGTCCTCTCCGACATCGCGGCGCAGATCGATTCCGTACCGATCCCGATGGGCACCTCGGAGGACCTGGAGGAAACCCGGCGGGCCGTCGAGGCACTCGGCGCGAAATGCGCGGTCCGGGCGGCCGACGTACGGCGCTCCGCCGAGGTGGACCGGGTGGTCGACGCCGCGGTGGAGGAATTCGGACGGCTGGACGTCGTCTGCGCCAACGCGGGCCTGTGGAGCACCTCCCCGCTGCTGGACATGACCGACGAGGTCTGGCGCGACATGATCGACACCGACCTGACCGGGGTCTTCCACACCTTCCGCGCCGCGGCCCGGGTGATGGTCCCGCAGCGCTCCGGCCGCATCCTGGTCACCGGCTCGGTCGCCTCCCGCGTCGGCGCGGCGAACATGGCCCACTACGCCGCCGCCAAGTGGGGCGTGCTCGGCCTGCTCAAGTCCGCCGCACTGGAACTCGGCCCGTACGGCATCACGGTGAACGCCGTCTCGCCCAGCTTCACCAACACCCCGATGATCAACAACGAACTGAACTACCGTCAGTTCAGCCCCGACGATCCCACCCCGCAGGCCGCCGCCGAGGCCTGGTCGAACCTCATGCCGATGCGCGTCCCCTACATCGAGCCCTCCGAGGCCGCGGACGCCGCGCTGTTCCTGGCCTCCGACGCGGCCCGGCACATCAGCGGCGTCTCGCTCGACGTGGCCGCCGGCTGGAACGCCCAGTACACGGCCTGACCGGCGACGAGCCCGGGGGGCCGCCATGCGCTACGAGGTGCTCGGCCCGCTGCGGGTCACCACCGGGACCGCCGTCCTGACCGTCAACGCGCCCAAGGTGGCCACGCTGCTGACGGCCCTGGTGCTCCGGGTGAACACGGTGGTCTCCAAGGAGGCGCTGGTCACCGAGATCTGGAACGGCGCTCCGCCGCGCCGCGCGTCCGCCGGCCTGCACGTCTACGTGTCCCAGCTGCGCAAGCTGCTGGCGCAGGCCGGGCCCGGACCGTCCCCGATCGTCACGGAGCGCCCCGGCTACCTGCTGGCGGCCGACCGGGCCGACACCGACTGGGGCGAGCTGGAGCAACTCGCCCGACGGGCCCGGGCCTTGCGGGCGGCCGGGGACCTGGAGGAGTGCTCCCGCCTGCTCACCCGCGCGGTCGGACTGTGGCGCGGCCCGCTGTCCGGCCCCCGCCAGGGCGGCCCGCTGATCGGCGTCTTCGCCGCCTGGGCGACGACGCAGCGGCTGCAGTGCCTGGAGGACTACGTCGAGGTCGGCCTCGCCCTGGGGCGGCACCGCTCCCTGATCGGGCCGCTCTCCGCCCTGGTGACCGAACACCCGCTCCACGAGGCGTTCCACGCCCAGCTGATGCGCGCCCTCGGCGCCTCGGAACGCCGGGCCGAGGCGCTCTGCGTCTACCGGCGGGCCGAGGCCACCCTGGGGCGGGAGCTGGGCCTGGGCCCGGGCCGCCAACTGCTGGAGGCGCAGCGGGAGATCATGGCCGGTGAGCTCCTCCGCAGGGCGACCGGGCAGCGGATCACGCCTCAGGGCTGATCCGGGCCACCGCCGGTCCTGCTCATGGGGGCGGCGATCCGGTAGCGTCCGGACTCCCGGGCCAGGAGTCCGTCGTCGACGAGGGCGCGCCGCAGTGCCACGGCGTCCAGTGCGCCGCCCTCGCACCACGGCCGCAGGCGTTCGGTCACCGTCCGCTCGTCGCACTCGCCGCCGGCGGCGAAGGTGCGCCCGGCGATGTGCCCGAGTACCGCGCGGCGGGCGTCGTGGCCCCGCTCCGGCAGGTCCACCAGGACGCCGCCGCGGATGTGGCCGCGCAGCCGCGGGTCGGGCTGGTCGTTCGCCGTCTCCTGCGCCACCCGTCGGGCGGCGGTACGGGCGGCGGCGGCGAGGGCGCCGTCGTCCAGGGACACCGAGCCGCGCCCCTGGACGAGCAGTCCGGCGCGGACGAGCCGTCCGACGGCCGGGGCGGCGTCCGGTGCGCCGAGCCCCGAGACGGTGAGGACCTCGCAGGAGGTCGACGCACCCAGGGCGACCGCCGAGAACACCCGGCGCAGGACCGGATCGGCGAGCTGGAGGGCGAGTTGTTCGGGTGTCATGAGGGGGCACGTCCTTTCGGTGGCCGGCCGGCCGATGGGGGACTCGGGGTCGAGCACCGGGCGCCGGCTGCCCGGTGTCGGCCCTGGCGCGGGGCGGCGGCCCGGCGCCGCGCGCACGGGTCAACGGCCGGTCGGCGCGCCGTGTTCTGCCGGTGCGGCGGCGGGTTCGGGCCGGGGCCCGGACACCGGGACCACCGTGCCGCGCCCGGCCACCAGCGCCACCACCGTCTGGGCGGCCGCGGCGACGACCATCAGCAGCAGCGGGGCCCGCCAGCCGGAGCCGAGCGAGTGGAGGAGGCCGAAGACCACCGGCCCGACCGCCGCCAGCAGATAGCCGACGGACTGCGCCATCGCCGACAGCCCGCCGGCCGAGGCCGCGTCCTGGGTCCGCAGGCCGATGAACACCAGGGCGAGCACCAGGCAGGCGCCGCCGCCGAGGCCCAGGACCACGCTCCACAACAGGGCCCACTCCGGCTCCGCGACGAGGCCGGCGTAGCCGACCAGCAGGACCGCCGAGCAGGCCGCCGCCAGCCCCCGCTGGTCCCGCGCCCGGCGCATCGCCCGGGGGACCGCCAGACTGGTCACCACCGCGACGGCCTGGAACAGGAACAGCAGCCAGCCGGCCGTCGCCGGGCCGACCCCGTTGTCCTGGAACACCTGCGGCAGCCAGGTCACGACGACGTAGAAGCCCAGCGACTGCAGTCCCATGAAGGCGGTGACCGCCCAGGCCAGTCCGGAGTGCCAGGGCAGCGGCTGCCCGTGCCGCGCCGGCCCGACCGGGCCGGGGGTGCGCAGCTGCGGCAGCCACACCAGCACCGCCACCAGGGCGAGGACCACCCAGCAGCCCAACGCGGTGTGCCAGCCGCCGGGAGCGGCCTGGGCGATCGGCACCGCCACCCCGGACGCCACCGCCGCCACCCCGCCCATCACCGTGGCGTAGGCGCCGGTCAGCAGGCCCACCCTGGTCGGGAAGTCGCGCTTGACGAGGCTCGGCAGCAGGACGTTGCCCACCGCCACGCCCGCGCCGATCAGCACGGTGCCGAGGAACAGGCCGGCCGCCGTGGGGATCCACCGGACCGCGACGCCGAGCGTCAGCACCACCAGCGAGCCACCGAGGAGCCGTTCCGCCCCCCACCGCGCGGCCAGTCCGGGCACCAGCGGCGACAGGGCCGCGAAGGCCAGCAGCGGCAGCGTGTTCAGCAGACCCGCGACGGCCGGAGCCAGGCCCAGGTCGGACTGCACGCGGTCCAAGAGCGGTCCGACCCCGGTCAGACTCGCCCGCAGGTTCGCGGCCACCACCAGCAGCCCCCACACCAGCAGCGCGTGAGCGGTGCGGCGCGTCGACGTGTTCTCCATGCCGTCAGCATCGGTCGGCGCGGCGGCGGACATCGAGGCCCGGCGAAGACTGGCCCCCGCAGGGCCACCCTCGGCTCCGCACGCTCGGCGGCGGGGCCCCTATCCTGCAAACGTGGGCACGCCATTGGGCAACTTCATCCGGGCCAAGCGCGACGCCGTCCAACCGGGGCTCCTCGGGCTGCCGGAGCGGCAGCGCCGCCGATCGCCCGGGCTGCGCCGGCTGGACCTCGCCAACCGGGCCGACGTCAGCGTGGAGTACCTCGCCCGGATCGAACAGGGCCGCGACCGCAATCCCTCGCCGGCGGTGGTCAACGCGCTCGCCGACGCGCTGTGCCTGAACGCCTCGGAGCGCACCCACCTGCGGTACCTCGCCAAGATCACCGGCGACACCTGCACCATCGACGTCCGCCCCGTGCCACCCTCCAGGCGGGTGCGCGCCTCCGTCCTGCGCACCCTCGAACTCCTCGAACCGGGCGTGGCGATCGTGACCAACCGACTGGGCGACGTGCTCGCCCACACCTCCGGCTACCGGGCGGTCACCGGCGGGGCCGGGCTGTTCGACGCGGAGCGTCCCAACCTCAACCACTACCTGTTCACCGATCCGCGGGCCCGGACCTTCTTCGCCGACTGGGACGACGTCGCGGACGAGCAGACCTTCGACCTGTGGCAGGCGCCGTCCCTGGAGAACCTGGAGTGGCTCACCGCCGAACTGACCCCCGTCGCCGGCGACGAGTTCACCCGCCGGCTGAACCTGGGCAAGGTGCCGAGCCGCGGCGTCCTGCGGCTCGACCACCCCGAGGGCCACCGGCTCCGGCTGCTCCGCGAGACCCTCGAACTGCCCGGTGACTCCCAGCAGCTCGTGGTCTTCCTCCCCGAGGACGACGCCACCGCCGAGACCCTGGACCGGCTCCGGGGCCGCCTGCGGACCGTCTCCTGACGGGCCCCGTTGAACGCCCGCGGAGCGCCGACCTCCTGTGGGGTCAGTTCTTTGGAACGAGGGTGTTCTCGTTGGTGCGGCCGGCGGCGTAGTCGTCGATGTTGCGGACGGTGGCGTCGATGATCTGGCCGACGGCGGTGTGGGTGAAGTAGGCCTGGTGGCTGGTGACCAGGACCTGGGGGAAGGTGACGAGGCGGGCGAGGGTGTCGTCGGTGATGCCCTGGATGGAGCGGTCGGTGAAGAAGACGCCGGTCTCCTCCTCGTAGACGTCGAGGCCGACGCCGGAGAGGCGTCCGGCGCGGAGGGTCTCGACGAGGGCGAGGCTGTCGACGAGGCCGCCGCGGCTGGAGTTGACGAGGATCGCGTCGTCCTTCATGCGGGCGAGGGCGGCGCCGTCGATGAGGTGGTGGGTGGTGGGGAGCAGGGGGACGTGCAGGCTGATGAGGTCGGCGCGGGTGAGGAGTTCGGGGAGTTCGGTGTAGGTCATGCCGAGGTCGAGGCAGGCGGGGTTGGGGGCGATGTCCCAGCCGAGGAGGTGGGTGCCGAAGCCGGCCGCGATGCGGGCGAAGCACTCGCCGATCTTGCCGGTGCCGATGACGCCGACGGTCATGCCGTGGATGTCGCGGCCGAGCAGGCCGTCGAGGCGGAAGTCGAACTCGCGGGAGCGGTTGGCGGCCCGGGTGAGGCGCCGGTTGACGGCCAGCGCCAGGGCCCACGCGTGCTCGGCCACTGCGCGTATCGCGGTGTCGCGTAGTCGTCGCTCGGGCGGGCAAGCGTCGTCCTTAGGCCTTTCCTTCGCTCTTTGGCTACGGGGTTCAGGTGGCGGGCTCGGCGCCAGTTGTACGCACCAGCTGGCCCGACAGCGGGTTTCCACGGTTTTACCAACAGACGGTTCGGGATGCCGGGTTGGGGATCCGGTAGCCGCGATGGCGACACGGATGAGGGCTGCGCCGAGGCTGGCAGGGAGAACCAGGTGCAGGCGGCTGTCGTTACGTATGTATTCAGCTGAAGGGTTCAAGCGGAGGCACGTGGCGGGACAGTGGGACGTCTGCTCTTGTACGGATGGCCATGTTCGCGAGGGCGCACTTGACCGTACTTGGCAGGTCTATGGCGCCACCTTGAGCGCCTGCCTGTCAGTGAATCGGCCACGAAGACGTCAGTGAGCCGGTCGCGGCTGTAGAGGGCCGTTCAACCGGATGTGCGCGCAGGTTGTAGGGACGGGTCCGTCGCCTCTGTAAGCCCTGGCGGTGTTCGGGCAGAGCGGCCTGAGGAGACGGCAAGGGCCCCGGCCGGAGCCGGGGCCCTGCTACGCCGAGGGCGGTCTACCTCGCCGCCCTCGGTGGGTTGGGTGTGTCAGGGGGTGCGTTCGGGCTGGAGGGTCCAGCGCTGGTTGGCCTGGAGGCTGGGGCAGTCCCAGATGCCGAGTCGGGTGCCTTGTGCTGTTGCCCAGCCGGGCAGTTCGAGGCACTTGCCGCCTTCGCTGCCGGCGTTGACGGTGCCCGAGATGAAGAGTCGTCCGTCGGGTCGCATGCTCCACTTCTGGCCGGTCGCACCCGTGCAGAGGGCGAGGACCGCGCGGGTGCCGTTGGTGAGTGCGTTGTCCTTGGTCGACAGGCAGTAGCTGCCGGCGCGGACGGTGCCGTCGCTTGCGAAGTTGAAGCGTTGGTTGGCTGTCTGCCAGCAGGCGTAGGCGGCGAGTTCGGCGCCCGGACGGGGGCCGCCTTCGGCGTCGGCGCAGAGCCCGCCGTCCATGGCGGAGTGGATGGACACGCTGGCGTCGGCGTAGCCGGCGCGGACCCAGGGGGCGAAGCCGGTGACCTTGCCGGAGGTGCCGGTGCCGGGGAAGATCGCGAGGGCGTTGGTGGTGTCGATCACCCAGAGGTCGGCGAGGCCGTCCTCGTTGAAGTCGCCCGCGCCGATGCGCGGGTGGGTGCCGGCCTTGAGCGCGGCACCGGTGACGAGCTTGATCCCCTTGTCCGGCTTGGTCAGTGCCGAGTAGTCGACGGTGGTGTCGGGGTTCCAGCCGAGCGGGTAGGCGTAGATGTCGCCGGTGGAACGGCTGCGGGCCCAGAGTGTTGCCTGCGTGACAGGCAATTCGGTGGGCGTGCTGCGGGTCGGCCCGTTGGCGGCACCGGGGTTGATGAGTTCGAGATCGTCCCAACTGCCGCTTGCCGTGGGGATGAGCATCGCGTCGCTGACGTTGTTCGCGCGGCCGTCGGTGGTGAAGAGGTAGAGCTTCCCGTCCTCGATGGTGAGGATCGAGGTCTCCGTGGTGAAGACGGGCTGGGTGCCGCCGATCTTCGCGGCGGTGGCTTCACCGGCGGGGGTGCCGAATGCGAGGAGCTGTGAGATGTGGCTCCAGGTGCCGTGGTAGGCATCGCACAGCGTGTTGCTGGTGCCGTACACGGTGCATTTACGGGGGGCGGGGCGGGTGATCGTCCCGGCCGTGAGCTTGTCGAAGCCGCCGGCTCCGTCGTTGTTGATCAGGTAGAGCGCGTCCGCGAGGGGTTTGGTGGTGTCGGTGACGGGCTTGTTGTAGTGGGCGATGACCTGGTCGACGGAGTCCCCGACGCTCAGGGTTCCGTGGTGGCTGATCTGGAAGTCGGACCAGGTGGTGCCGTAGTCGTTGGCCCCGGGAGCGGCCGCCGAGGTTGCGGCGAGGGAACTCACCGGATCGGCGTTGCCGCCGATGACACGGAGGTTGCCGTTCTTGTCGGCGCCGACGATGTCGGCCTTCTGGTCGTTGTCGACATCGCCGAACAGCGGCTGGGTGCCAGGCTTCCAGGGGACGTAGAAGTTGTAGACCGCGGCCTGGCTGTAGTTGCCCGCGATGTCCATGGCCCAGGCGTAGACGGTGTTGATGCCCCACTTGCGTGCCTGGTAGTTGAACGTGGCCCCCGGGGCGAGGGTGGAGGGGTCGGTGGGGTCGCACGTCCAGCCGACGACGGGGGTCGGGTCGGTGCTGACGCGCACGCAGGCGATTCCGGATGCCCGCAGGCCGGGGCCGGGGGCGGGGTCCTCGGCGTTGATCGAGATGGCGCCCTGGTCGTTCATGTACTTGGCGGGTTTGGGGTTCGGCGTACCGGCGGGCGGGAAATCGCTGGAGCTGATGCTGACCCGCGGGTTGGTGCGGTCGATGCGGAAGTAGCACCACTCGCTCGCCGGTGATTCGAGGATGGCGTCGGACGACTGCGCATACCAGCCGTACTGGTGTCCGTCACTCAGCGGGCCCGGAGTGACCGGTTCGGCCGGGTAGTTCCAGCTCCCGCCCAGGCGGCTGTCCACGAAGGAGAACGAATGGTCGTTGTCGTCCCACATGTGGAAGCCGGTGTGCACGGGCTGGCCGGTCGGGGACCAGCTGTTGGCGTAGAGGTAGATGTTCTGGTTGCTGCCGATCCACCCGGGGTTGTCCCAGGGGCTAGGACCCTTGCTGGTGCACTCGGCGGCGCCGCCGTTGCTGTTCTCGGTCTTGGCGAAGCCGGGCGTCGGGTAGGCGCGCGGGTGCCAGACCGTGGGTGCGATGTCGTAGGTGGTGGTGACGCTCGGCTTGCTGTCGAGGTGGTGCCGGTAGAGCTTTTCCATCTCGCCGGCCCTGGGCGCGATGCCGATGGTCCAGGTGGACCACGTGCCGTTGGCGGCGCGCTTCATCATGTCGGTCACGTCGATGGCGAGCGGGCCGCCGTTGCCGCTGATGACCTGGCTGCCGACGAACTCGCAGCCTTCCATGACGGCGCTCTTGTTCCCGTAGCCGCAGGGCTGGTCGGTCCACTTGCTGTGGTCGTGGATCGCCGTGGGGGCCGAGTAGATGCCGAGTTCGGTCGGGGTTCCGGGGCTGGCCGCGCCGGTCACCAGGCCGTTGAGGGTCGAGCTGAACAGGACGGGCGGGAAGTCGGCGCCCTGGACCTTGGTGTGGATCGCCGGATTGACCGCGAACTGGAAGTACGCGCGCTGGCGGCCTTCGATGCCGCAGTCCTGGTTCGGATCGGAGCTGTGGTAGCCGCAGAAGCCCGTCGCGAGGTTGGTCTTCTTGTTGTAGTACTCGTAGCCCGGGTGGTTCTCCTGGACCTCGACCGATCCCTGGATCCCGCTCGTGACCGCGGTGAGTGACGGGTCGAGGTACCAGGGACCGGTGCCGGCGCCCAGCGCCTGCGGGTCGGGGGTCAGTTCGATGGCGCCACCGGCGACCTTCGCGCTCATGGTGGCGACGTTGGCGCCGTCCCCCGGGCCCTCCGCGGTCGACGGCAGTCCCACAGACTGGGCGTCGGCGCCTCCTGCCGCGGGGGCCGCCGCGGACCCGAGGGACTTGGCAGCCGGGCCCGGAGCGGTCTGACCCGTCCGCGAGGAATCCCACTGCAGCGAGGCGGGTGAGCGGAACCGGGCCACGCCGGCGTCGTCCTTCACGTCGAGCTGGCCCTGGTCGTCCGCGGTGACGGTCAGGCCCTTGGCACTGATCGGGAAGCGGAGGGTCTTCAACGCGGGGTCTGCCGCGGCCTCGGGGGTGCGCACGACGATGACGTCCCGCCAGCCGCCGAGGTCGAGCGCGGTCAGCTGCAAGTCGACACCCGGCAGCACGTTCGCGTAGGTGGCGGTGCCGCCGTCCACGGAAGGCTTGGGCAGCGCGAACGGCGCCCCGACGGAGAGCTCCTTGCCGTCCGGGGTCGCCACAGTGGCCATCGGGCCGGCGCCGCCCCCGGAGAAGGTCACGGTGGTCGGGGAGACGGACGGGCTGAGACTGCCGTCGTGGTTGGCCCGCAGACTCGCGTCGATGTCGGCCCACGCGCCGTCGCGCTTGACGCGCACGGGCTGGGCGTTGTCCGTGGTGGTCAGCCGCCCGTCCGGGTTCGCCACGGTCCTCGACGTCTCGCTCGTCATGGTGTCCACGACGACGGACTTGCCGCTCGCCTTCGCGTTGGTGATGGCGTCGAATACCGCCTGCTGCTCAGGAGTCCGGGGGGGGTGGTGGTTGCGAAGGCGCAATCGGCGCCGCGCCACCGACGGGCCCATGCATGGGCATGGAATCTTCGGCGAATGCGGCGGGCGCACTGAGCAGGCTGATACCGAGGACACAACTCGTTGCGATGACGGTCAGACGATCCATACGTCTGCGTACGGGTTGTGCAGATGATGTGTTCGCTCTTCTGTGCGATGTAGTGGACATGTCTTCCGTGCGTTCCCCTTCCGGGCTGCGGCCCCAGTCTGGGGTCACGTTCGGGTCGGAACGATGGTGCTTGACCTGCGGTTTAGTCAACCCGTCTGCGGATTCGTGCCAGCATGTCCGGAAATCTCCCGACCCCAAGGTCAAGAGTCCATAAACATCGTGCGCATGGTGGCCGAACGATCTGGTGGCGTGTCAGAGCACTCACCTATCGTCACTCCCACCGTGGCGCAGCTGTGTTTATTTGACGCCACGTCGATACTGACCTAGGAGAATCTCCGGTGGGATTTTTGCCTGCCCGTATACGGGCCGGGAGTTCGACAAGACGCCGATGGCGTTCACCAGTGGTGGCGACAATGGTCGCCCTGGCACTGACAGGGGTGACCGTACCGCCGGCCGTAGCGTGGACCTATCCCGAACCGGAGGGGAAGGTCTGGAGCCCTCCCAACTCTCCGGCGGTAGGAGCGGCGGTATCGGTGGAGGGGCACGACGCCCCGCCGCCGAACCAGGCGCCCACTGCCCGAACACCCGATGGGAAGCCGCAGGCCGCGCCCGCCGTCGTGACCGGGACAGAGACCGTCACGATCGGTGTCGACAGCGCCGGGGCGAAGGCCGCCCACGCGGCCACCGGGGGCGCCTCGCCCGCCTCGAGCGGCGCCAACGGCGCCAAGGCCGGCGCACTGGCCGTCCGCGTCGCCCCTGGCAGCGGGGCCGGCGAGACTGCGCGCACGGTCAACGTCCAGGTGACCGCTCCGGAAGCGGGCAAGGCGGCGGGTGTCGCCGGTCCGCTGATCGCGGTGTCCGATGCCGAGGCGTCGACGACTGGGGACGGTCGCAGTGCCAAGGTCTCTCTGGACCTCAAGTCGCTGCAGGCCGGCGGATGGTCCGACCGTGCCGTGCTCATCGCACTGCCCGCCTGCGCCCTGACCACGCCGGAACGGGCCGAGTGCCGTACCCAGACGCCGATCCCTGCTCAGGCCGATGGCCGCGGGTCGGTCAGCGCCGAGGTGACGCTGCCCGCAGCCACCCGGTCCGACCAGACCCAGGGGACCGGGGACGCGGTCAAGGCGTCGTTCTCTGCCGGGGCAAACCCAGCCTCCGTCGCGAGCGGGCCCGTGGTGCTCACCGCAGTTCCCGCTCCGTTCGGCGCCGGCGGAAACTACACCGCGACGCCGCTCTCCCCTTCCGCCGGCTGGAGCGCCGGGTCCAACGCGGGAAGTTTCTCCTACAACTCTCCCGTCTCCGTCCCGCCGGCCCTCGGCGGCGCGGCTCCGGTCGTAACCCTCAACTACAACTCGGCGGCGGTGGACGGTAGGACGTCGGCGACCAACTCCCAGTCCTCCTGGGTCGGCGACGGCTGGGGCTACGAACCCGGCTTCATCGAGCGTTCCTACAAGGGGTGCGACAAGTCGGGGATCACCGGATCCGCCGACCTGTGCTGGGGCGGCCAGAACGCCACCCTCGCACTCGGTAGCCGTTCCGGCACCATCGTGCGCGACGACGCCACCGGTACCTGGCACCTGCAGGACGACGACGGCTCCAAGATCGAGCAGCTGACCGGCGCGCCGCGCAGCGGCAACGACGTCAGCTACCAGGACATGGAGTACTGGCGGATCACCACGCCGGACGGGACCCAGTACTACTTCGGTCTCAACCACCTGCCCGGTGGCGACGGCACTGACCCCGCCGCCAACTCGGTCCTGACGACGCCGGTGTACTCGCCGAAGAACGGCGACCCGTGCTACAGCTCGTCGACCGGGAACGGCTCTTGGTGCCAGATGGCGTGGCGCTGGCAGCTCGACTTCGTCGTCGACAGCCACGGCAACCTGACGACGTACAAGTACGCGACCGAGGGTAACAAGTACAACCGTGGTGGCGCCCCGGACAGCAGCAAGGGCGTGCTCACCGACTACCAGCGGAGCGCCTATCTGCGGGAGATCGGCTACGGTCAGCGGCTCGACGAGCAGAAGGCCGCCAAGGGTGCGCTCAACCCTGCGGCGAAGGTCGCCTTCACGGTCGCGGAGCGATGCCTGCCCTCAGGTGTGATCACCTGTGCCGAGGACCAGCGCGTCACCGTCAACGCCGACTTCTGGCCCGATGTCCCGATCGACCAGATCTGCACCGGCTCCGGCACCTGCACGAACTACGCACCGACGTTCTTCACCACCAAGCGGCTGACCACCATCGCCACGCAGGTCCTCGTCGGCGGCACCTACCGCAACGTGGACAGCTGGGCGCTCACCCAGTCGCTCGCGGAACCCGGCGACGGGACCAGGAAGACCCTGCAGCTGGACTCTCTCCGGCGGACCGGGTCCAACGGCCAGACGCCGATCACCCTCCCGCCTGTCACCTTCACCTACCGGATGATGCCCAACCGCGTCGACGGTCTGGTCCCGCCGGAGCACATGTTCATGCGCCCGCGGATCCAGGGCATCACCACCGAGGCCGGCGGCCGGATCAACGTCGTCTACGGCGATGCCGAGTGCTCCCGGGTCAACAACCGCATGCCCACCTCCGAGGACACCAACTCGATGGCGTGCATGCCGGTCAAGTGGTACCTGCCCTACCAGGGCATGCCCGGCCAGGACCCGGTCCCGGTCAATGACTGGTTCAACAAGCCGCTCGTCAAGTTCGTCACCGAGCAGGACCTCGTCAGCACCCCGGCGATCGGCAAGACCACCGAGTACACGTACAACGGCGGCGCCGCCTGGCACCGCAACGACGCCGAGTTCACCGACCCCAAGACCCGGACCTGGGACCAGTTCCGCGGCTACCAGTCGGTGACAACCACCACCGGCAGCGGCTCCTCCGCCGAGGCCCCCAAGACCCAGCAGACCGTCACCTACCTGCGCGGGATGCACGGCGACTACCTCGCCAACGGCACCGACAAGCGCAACGTCCAGGTCACCAGCCCACTCGGCGGAACCGTCACCGACGAGAACTGGCTCGCCGGCCGCGTCGTGGCCACCGAGGACTACGCCCAGGCCGGCGGGACCGTCCGATCGGTGGCCGGCCAGCAGTACAGCGGCCAGCAGATCACGGCCACGCACGCGCAGAGCGCCGGTGCGCCGGAGATCTTCGCCCGCTACTCGGACTCCCAGGTCACGGCGGTCTCCAAGGTGAAACTCGCCGATGGAAGCTGGCGGACCGCCAGCGCAACCACGACCACGGACCCGGCCCACGGAAACCGGGTCGTCCAGATCAACGACAAGGGTGACGGCACCGCCGCCACCCCCGAGATCTGCACAACCACCACCTACGCCACCAGCGACAACCCGCTCCTGCTCACCCTGGTCTCCGAACAGATCGCGGTCCAGGGTAACTGCGACACCAAGCCGACGGCGGCCAACACGATCAGCGGCAGTCGCACCCTCTACGACAGCAGGCCGTTCAAGCTCGCCGGCGCCCTGGGGGACCCGACCAGCACCCAGGCGCTCGACCACTTCGACCAGGCCGGCAACCCCGTTTACGTCCACGATTCGAGCGCGACCTTCGACACCTACGGCCGCAGCGTGACCAACGCGACGACCAACGGCTCGACCTATGACCACCAAGGCGCCCAGCTCAGCGGGCCCACGGTCACCCCTGCGGTCACGACGGCGGCGATCACCCCGGCGACGGGCGCCCTGCCCACCGAGGTGCGGACGACCGGCCCGATGGGCGCGGGCTGGACCACCATCCTCGCCCAGGACCCCGCCCGCGGCCTGCCGCTCACCAGCACCGACATCAACGGCCGCGTCACTACGTCGAAGTACGACGCGATCGGCCGCATCACGGCCGTCTGGGCACCGGACCGCCCGACGAACGAACTCCCGAACAAGACCTTCGCCTACTCCGTCAAGGGCACGGCGGGCCCGTCCGCCATCACGACCAAGTCGATCAACGACGACGTCGCCACCTACCTGACGACCATCGAGCTCCTCGACGGACTCGGCCGCGCCCGGCAGACCCAGACCATGAGCACGGCCTACCCGACCGGGCGTCTGATCACGGACACCGTCTACGACACCCACGGCTGGGTGATCAAGACGTCCAACCCGTACTACGAGAAGACTTCGTTCCCCACCGAATCCATCTTCCTCCCGGTCGGTGACGGCCAGATTCCCGGCCAGACCTGGAACACCTACGACGGCGCCGGGCACCTGGTGCGCTCGGAGTTCCGCTCGAACGGCAACCTCCAGTGGGCCAGCACCACGGCCTACCCCGGTGCGGACCGCACCGACACCACCCCGCCCGCCGGGGCCGCGCCAACCTCCATCGTGACCGACGCCCGAGGCCGGACCACAGCCGCCTGGCAGTACCGCACCAGCACGGCCACCGGGAACCCTGCCGACGCCGACATCACGACCTTCGCCTACACGGCCGCCGGCCAGCCCTCAGGGCAGACCGACAGCAGCGGCAACACCTGGAGCTACACCTACGACCTGCGGGGCCGGAAGGTCTCCGCGACCGACCCGGACACCGGCACCAGCCAGACCTTCTACAACGCGGACTCGCAGGTCGACCGCACGACCGACGCCAAGGGCCAGACCCTCGCGTACACATACGACCTGCTCGGCAGGAAGACCGGAACCTACAGCGGCAGCGTCGCCCCGGCCAACCAGCTGGCGTCCTGGAACTACGACACGCTGGCCAAGGGCCTGCCGACCTCCTCCACCCGCTACGTCGGCGGATCCGGTGGACCGGCCTACACCACGGCCGCCACCGGCTACGACACCGGCTACCGGACCCTGGGCACGTCGGTCACCATCCCCAAGACCGAGGGCGCCCTCGCCGGCACCTACACAACCACCAACAGCTACAGCACGGGCCTGGGATTCCTCGAGAGCACGAGCATCCCGGCCGCCGGCGGACTGCCCGCCGAGACCGTGTCCTACAGCACCACCATCACCGGCCTGCTCACCTCGGCCGCCAGCCTGGGCAAAGCGGTCATCCCCAAGGTCACCTACGACCCGATGGCCCGCCCCCTGACGACCACCTTCGGCGCCTACGGCGTGCAGGTCGTCTCGCTCCAGCAGTACGACTGGGCCACCGGACGGGTCATCAACTCGTTCGTCTCCCGCCAGACCGGCACCGTCGCCACCGACCAGACCAGCTACACCTACACGCCGTCCGGCCGGATCACCTCGGTCAGCACCATCCAGGACGCCGCGAGCACCGACACCCAGTGCTTCACCTACGACCACCTGGGCCGGCTGACCAACGCCTGGACGGACACCCAGGGCGTCCGCACCACCGCCGACTGGACCGACTCCTCCGGCACCACCCACGGAACCGGCGGCTCCACCAGCGTGCCCGGCATCGGCGGCTGCAACAACGCCGCAGGCCCGGCCCAGGTCAGCCCCGGCGGCCGCAGCATCGGTGGCCCCGCCCCCTACTGGAACACCTACAGCTACGACGCCAGCGGCAACCGCACCGGCCTCGTCCGGCACGACATCACCGGCAACAGCACCAACGACTCCACCACCACCCAGACCTTCGGAGCCGCCAAGAGCCGCAACACCCCCACCACCGCGCCCAACACCGGCGGCGGCACCGGCGGGCCCCACGCCCTCCTGACCTCCACCACCACCGGACCCGGCGGAACCAAGGCCGTCAACTACCAGTACGACGCCAAGGGCAACACCACCGCCATCACCGACACCGCCGGCACCACCACCCTGACCTGGAACGGTGAGGACAAGCTCACCTCCCTCACGAAGACGGCCAGCGGCACGACCGCCTACCTCTACGATGCCGACGGCAACCAGCTCATCCGCCGTAACCCCGGCAAGACCACGCTCAACCTCCCCACGGACGAGCTCACGCTCGACACCGCCACGGGCGCGATGAGCAACGTCCGCACCGTCGCCTCGGCCGGTGGCCTGACCTACCTGCGCGTCACCGCCCCCATCGGCGGCGGCACCACCCTCATCCAGGCCACCGACCCCCACGGCACCAGCGGCCTCCAGATCGGGACGACCAGCACCCAGCCAGTCACCCGCCGCCCCACCGACCCCTTCGGCAACCCCCGCGGAACTCAGCCCCCCGCCTCCAACTGGGCTGGCAGCAAGGGCTTCGTCGGCGGCACCAAGGACGACACCACCGGCCTCACCAACCTCGGAGCCCGCCAGTACGACCCCACCACCGGCCGCTTCATCAGCCCCGACCCGATCCTCGACAAGACGAACCCGCAGCAGTGGAACGGCTACGCCTACAGCGAGAACGACCCGATCAACCGCAGCGACCCCAGCGGCCTCGCCTCACCCGAATGCGGCCCGCTCTATAACTGCAGCGGTAACGGCAACACCATCACCATGAACAACAGGGCGGAGACCAGCGGCTATGTAGACGTCAACACCCAGCACCGCTACTACGAAACCCAGGTCGACACCTCGTACGCCAAGAACCGCGAGTACGTCTACACCCAGGTCCTCAAGAACGGCGGTGTCAAGGACGCCCGTCCTACCGGCACCAAGGCCATCATCAAGTCCTTGGGCAGAGCAGCCGCCGGCCTCACCTACGAACTGACCTCGGCCGGAGACTTCAAGGACTGCGCCACCAAGGGCGATCTGGTCGCCTGCGGCTTCGCCGCAACCTCGTTCGCCAAGACAAAGTGGATCAAGACAATCGGCGGACAGATACTCAGGGACGCCCGCAAGGCGCCCGAAGTACCGCGGCCGCAAGCGCCACCGCAGTCCAACTTCATACCGTGCGAGAACAGCTTCCCCCCGGACACCAAGGTGTCGATGTCCGACGGAAGCAGCAAAGCAATCGGAGAAATCGAACCCGGTGACTCCGTCACGGCGACCGACCCGCAGACCGGTGAGACCGCCTCAAAGTCGGTGACAGCGACGATCGTCACCCCTGACGACTCCAAGTTCACTGAACTCACCCTGGTTGCACCCGCGAAGCGCAATGACCCCGCCGCTACTACGACCATCGTTTCCACCGCCACCCATCCATACTGGGATGAAACCACCCAGCGCTGGACCGAAGCAGCCTCGCTCCAGACCGGCCACCACCTCACCACACCTGACCGGGCCACCTTGCTCGTGGTCGGAACCCGCACATATACCACCCCGCCCCAGCAAGCCAACAACCTGACGGTCGCCGACCTCCACACGTACTATGTACTGGCGGGAAATGCGCCAGTGCTGGTGCATAATTGCAACGACCTGGTAGCGGATGGTGCCCGATTCCCTGCCGCGCATGTCCTCGGCGAGCATGTGAATATCACCGACCAGCAGTTGGTTCAGATGGCTCAATCCTCGGGAGTTAAATCTCGGTTCGTCGATCTCCAGACGGCCCAACAGGTCGTGGACTACGGTATCGCTGGGAACCAGAAGCGCATTAGCAATTGGCTGCGAGGCGGAGGAGTTGGTCCGCTTGAAATCAAGGGAAACTTCGGCGCCAATAATCCAATTGGAGTAAGGGCGGATGCCAGCGGATCAATCGTGCCAACCGGGAATGCGTATACGATAGTCCTTCAGCGTGCAGCAGGACATCCGGGTGGATATTATGTATCGACGGCATATCCCAGGTAGGAGATTGCTAATGGGTGTCAGATTTACTGAGGATGACTTTGGGGTCACCCACCTGGCCTCCCTGTTCCATCAGGACTGGAGGGCTCTCGGAAGCGCTCGGGACGTAGTGGTGAGCTATGTCGAAGAGACGTCAGAACCTTATGCTGAGGCGTTGGCCGATGACGCACACAGGCTGGCGGGAAGCAATGCTGCTAGTGCAGTGGCGACGCTCTGGGAATGCGCAACCGGATCAAATCACCAGCTCGATGCCGACAAGGCCTTGGCTTGGTTTCGAGAAATCGCTACGATTTGCGAATCTCGCCTAAGTGGGGTCGGCTGGTCAGTTTCATCCCCGATCGGCGAGAGTCCGTATGGCGAGCTCCGAGAGAGGGTCGTTGCGGAAATTGACCAAATTGGCCCTAGGTTGGCCGAGGCAATCGAGAGGAATTCCTGGAAGGGGATCCCGGAAGCCGTAGCGTCACTGAGATTCTGTGCCGTCAGCATTTGCCCCGAGCTCGCCTTTAGGATCCTCATGAGGGTGCTAATGGAGTACTCCTGCAATATCGACCCGGATCGGTATGTCAGGTTCGTCAAACTGGGGCGAGAATTCTCCCATGGGGAATTTGTAGTATCTCGGGCTGAATTTCTCGTTTCGTGATTGATCGATCCGAGCGCCAAACCCTAGGTTAGTTCTTGGTTGTCCAGCTGTGAAAGCTGGTCCTGTGAATCAAGAAGCCGCCGCCGAAGTAGTTTCGGCGGCGGCTTCTGCGGCTCTTGACGGCAGTAGTTGACGGCAACGTCAGCGGACGGGTGTTGCACAAAGCGGTGGGTCGCCGTCGTCGGGGTCGGTGGTGGCCCCGGAAGGCTGTCCGAGGGTGCGGCCGAGGAGGTCGACGGCGTCGCGCTGGAGGCGGAGGCGAACGTGGGCGTAGACGGTGGCGGTCGCGCCGATGTGGGCGCGGCCGAGGAGTTCCTTGATGACGACGAGTTCGACGCCTTGCTCCAGGAGGAGGGTCGCAGTCGAATGCCGAAGGTCGTGGAAGCGGATCTGGCGGAGGTGGGCGCGGCGGATGCTGGCGGTGCTGCTGCTGTTGTCGAGGTCTTCCCAGCGCAGGCCGAGGAGTTCGCCCTTCCGGAGCCCCGTGCGCAGGGCCAGTTCGAACAGCGCATGCAGCCGGTGGCCACTGGTGGCAGCGAGGAACTGACGGCCCTCGTCGGCGGTGAGGGGTTCGAAGCGGCGGGGGCGGGGTGTGCCGGTGCGGACATTGCGGGCGACGTTGCGCGGGATCTCTTCCTCCCGGACGGCGTGCTCCAGGGCGGACTTGAGCACGGAGTGGATGTAGGCGAGGGTCAGAGGGGAGAGCCGTTTGCCGCAGCACGTACCAGCCGCGCAGCAGCGGGGCTGGCTGCGTGCGGCGTCGAGGCCGCGGGTGCAGCACTGGCAGGTGATGCGGAGCTGGTTGAGCCAGGTGCGGACATCCTTGGCGGTGAGCTTGGTGAGCTTCTTCTTGCCGAGGCCGGGGATGAGGTAGCGGTTCGTGCAGGCGGTGTAGCGGGTGTGGGTGGTCTCGCGGAGTTGGTGGACGGCGACGTTCTCCAGCCAGTACGTCAGATAGGCGGCCAGGCTGCCCTGGACAGAGACGACCGGGACGCCGCGGTTGCTGGCGGCGACCTTCTCGGTGAGCTTGGCGAGGGCTTCCTTGCGGGTGATGCCGTAGACGCGGACTCGCTTGCGGGTGTCGCCGGGGGCGAGGACGTAGCCGGCGGCTTCCCAGCGGCCGTCCTTGCGCTGGTAGACGGTGCCGTTGGCGCGGACGCGGCGGGAGGCGGGGGTGTCGCGCGCGAGGGCTGTCATCAGGCGGCGTCCTGTTCGAGTCGGGTGCGGATGAAGTCGGTGAGCGCGTGGGCCGGTATGCGGCGGGCGCGGCCGAGCTGGAGGCGAGCCATGACCTGGGGAACCGTCAGCAGCTCGGCCGCCGGCCCCGGGAGTGGGGTCATCAGCAGCCGCCCTCTGCGGTGAGCTGCCGTTCCAGCTCTCTGCGGTGCCAGACAGCGGCGGCGAGGCGTTCCGCGCCGGGGCTGTAGCCCGAGCCGTGGTAGGCCCAGTGGCCAATGACGAGGGTCGTGCTCGGGTCGAGGTCGGGCAGGCCGGCGTGGGCGCGGGCTTGTTCAGTGCGCCAGGTGGGGCGGTCGTCGCGCAGCGTACCGAGGGTGACCGAGTAGCAGCGGGACTTGGTGGAGAAGTGGCCCCGGAAGCCGAGCATGTGCGCCCACTTCCAGAGCTTGAGGTCGGCGAACTCCGGGCACTTGCCCAGCTCCCAGCAGGTGCGGATCATCTGCCGCACGTGGCGTTCGACGGCGAGGCGGGGCAGGGGTCGGGCCTGTCCGGTGCCGCCGCAGGCGGTGCACTGGAGCGGGGTTCCGTGTGCGGCCAGAGTCATGCCGCGTCCCTGGCAGGGGCGGCAGAACAGGGCGCGGTCGAGAGCGCCGGATGAGTCGGCGGATGTGGTGGCGTACTTGGCCACGTAGGCGGCGACCGCGTGATCGGTCAGCTCTGCGTTGGTGCCGAAGGCGGCGATCTCGCGCACGTCGAGCTGTTTGCCCCAGGCGAGTTCGCGTTCCCTGATGGAGTCCGAGATGACGCTGATCGAGACGCGGGCGGCGGCGGCCCGGATGGCGTCGCTGAGCATGGTCACGGTGGCGGACGGGGGTGGGGGCTGGGTGCTGCCGTCGGGGCCGTCGAGGCGTATGACGGCGTGGAAGTGGACCATGCCGCGTTTCTGGTACTCGGCGACCTTGGCGAAGAGACGCGCAGTACTGCGCGGGCGGCCTTCTGGGTCAGGCCGAGCCGGGCGGCGATCTCACGACGCAGGTAGATCGTGAAGCGCGCCCACAAGACTCCGGCATGCGCGTTGAACAGCACCGCGCCCGGGTAGTCGTAGGTCTTTGGGTCCAGCGGCGTGCCGAGTAGCGCGTCCGTGGGTTCGTGGCGTTTGCCGCAGCGGCACGGCCGGAGGAGGCCGCCCGCCTTGGTGGGGCGGTTGTGGACGGGACCGAAGGAGGGCGCGGTGAGCGTGGCGAACACGCGGGGGTGGCTGCGGACGGTGTCCGGCACGCTCTTGCCACCGGACAGGCCGGCGCGGATGAGCTGGTAGGCGTCGGCCGCGTAGAGGCGGGAGCAGGCCGGGCAGCGTGAGGCGTGGCGGTTGCCACAGGCCGTGAGCAGGTTGCCGGTGGGTTCGTCGGCGGTGCTCTAGGAGTGCAGCACCTCACCGGTTGCCATGTGGACGGTGGTGGTCTGGCCGATCAGGCGCACGGGCTCGGTGCAGCCTTTGAGGTGTTCGATCTGCTGCTGTGAGCGGTTGAAGTCCGGGTGGTTGACCATGTGGATCAGGTCCCGCAGGGCGGGGCTTGCCATGTGGCGCAGGTCCAGGGTGAGCATGTCGGGGCGTGTCCCTTCTGTCGGGTGAGGTGGCCACGAGCAGCAATAGAACTGTCCATGCCGAGCCCGGAGCATGGCAGTAAGATCACGCGCGCGGCCAGCAGCAGGGCGATTGGTCTACACCTCTGACGGCAGTAGCGACGGCAACAACCACGGACTTCAGCGCACATCCACCGACACCGACGGACCGTCAGATCACCGTTGACCTGCGAAAAAGCAGGTGGGGAGGGGTCATATAGCACACGTACACCGCCCTGAACGCCGCCACGGTCATCGGTGCGCTCAACCGGAGTAGGCCCGCCAGCGCACCGATCGACCTGGCGGACCGGCTCCTCCCAGTCGTGCGCGGAGCCGACTCGGACGTTACTCGGGCGCTGGGCGAGGCGGTGGGGTCCATGTCGCGTCAGGTCTGCAAGAAACTCGACGAGGTTCCGCAAGGCCGCCGGCCTGTAGCCGCTCGTGCCCCTTCCCATGCGACCCAGGGAAGGGGCACGGCCTCAGCACACGGTGGGGCCGTGAAGTGCACAGATCCTGCCGTTGTGTCTCGGTGGAGGTGCGTGGGCTACGCGGCCGCGAGCAAGGGCCCTTCGCCGTCGTCCTTGCGGAAGTGTGGCCGGTCTGGTTGAAGAAGGAGGGTTTCCGATCGGCTCGGTTGTTTCGCGATCGGGTATGCCCCCTGGGTAAAGACTGGCAGGTTGTGGTGATCGGTGTGCGACGACCCGGCGTGTGAGTGGGGTCAGGTCTTCGGGACGAGGGTGTTCTCGTTGGTGCGGCCGGCGGCGTAGTCGTCGATGTTGCGGACGGTGGCGTCGATGATCTGGCCGACGGCGGTGTGGGTGAAGTAGGCCTGGTGGCTGGTGACCAGGACCTGGGGGAAGGTGACGAGGCGGGCGAGGGTGTCGTCGGTGATGCCCTGGATGGAGCGGTCGGTGAAGAAGACGCCGGTCTCCTCCTCGTAGACGTCGAGGCCGACGCCGGAGAGCCGGCCGGCGCGGAGGGTCTCGACGAGGGCGAGGCTGTCGACGAGGCCGCCGCGGCTGGAGTTGACGAGGATCGCGTCGTCCTTCATGCGGGCGAGGGCGGCGCCGTCGATGAGGTGGTGGGTGGTGGGGAGCAGGGGGACGTGCAGGCTGATCAGGTCGGCGCGGGAGAGGAGTTCGGGCAGTTCGGTGTAGGCCATGCCGAGGTCGAGGCAGGCGGGGTTGGGGGCGATGTCCCAGCCGAGGAGGTGGGTGCCGAAGCCGGCCGCGATGCGGGCGAAGCACTCGCCGATCTTGCCGGTGCCGATGACGCCGACGGTCATGCCGTGGATGTCGCGGCCGAGGAGGCCGTCGAGGCGGAAGTCGAACTCGCGGGAGCGGTTGGCGGCCCGGGTGAGGCGGCGGTTGACGGCCAACGCCAGGGCCCACGCGTGCTCGGCCACCGCGTACGGGCTGTAGTGGGAGACCCGGGCGACGGTCAGGCCGAGTTCGGCGGCGGCGTCGAGGTCGATGTTGTTGAAGCCGGTGGAGCGCTGGGCGATCAGCTTGGTGCCGCCTTCGGCGAGCGCGGCCAGCGTCCCGGCGTCCAGTTCGGCGTTGACGCTGCTGCTGACGGCCGGGTAGCCGGCGGCCAGCGGGGCGGTGTCGCGGTTGAGGAAGACGGACAGGCAGCGCAGCTCGTGCCGGTCCGCGAACGCCTCCTCCAACAGCGGCCGCTCATCGGCCTGTACGCCGTACGCGAGGATCTCCATCGCCTGGGTCCTTCCGGGGGGTCCGGTCACGGTGCGGTCCACTCTGGTCCACGGGTCAAGGTAGAGCAAAAGATGACCGAATGTGGGCGCAACCCTCCGCACCCCCGCCGATCGGCTGTTCCCTAGGTCGAAGAGCCTTGCGAGCATCGAAAAGGCGACTCCGATCAAGAAATCGCCTTTGATTAACGATTCACCAATCGTTCGTGAACAGTGCCTTGACACCAGTGAAAGGCACACGAGGGGGTATTCAGCATGTCCGAGGACACCCACGGCACCGAGCTGACCCGCCGGCGGATGCTCCAGGGGGCCGGCGCCGCGCTGGCCGTCGCCGCCGGAACGGTCGTGATCGGCGTGGCCGGCCCGGGAGGAGGGGCGGCCACGGCCGCCGATCCCGGCGCTTCCGAAAGCTTCGACGAAACCTTCCAGGGCCGGCGGATCCAGGGCCGCCCGATCAGCGGGGGGAGCCACCAGCACGGTGGCGCGGGCACCGGCTACGAGGTGCGGATCGACGGCGACGAGCTGCACATGATGCGCAACGCCGACGGGACCTGGATCAGCGTGGTCAACCACTACCAGACCTTCGCGACGCCGCGCGCGCTCGCCCGGGCCGCCGTCAACGACCTCCAGGGCGCCACGCTCGTCCCGGTCGCGACCGCCTGATCCGGCCACCCGACACCCACACCACCAGAGGGGGGACTCATGGGAGTCCGCAAGAACCAGGCGACCCTGACGGCCCAGGAGAAGCGCGCCTTCGTCAACGCGGTGCTGGCGCTCAAGGCCAACGGCGGCTACGACCCGTTCGTCACCACGCACAACCAGTTCATCCTCAGCGACGTCGACAACGGCGAGCGCACCGGCCACCGCTCGCCGTCCTTCCTGCCCTGGCACCGCAAGTACCTGCTGCAGTTCGAGCAGGCGCTCCAGGCCATCGACCCGAGCGTGAACCTCCCGTACTGGGACTGGACGGCGGACCGCTCCACCGGCTCGACGGTCTGGGGCGCGGACTTCATGGGCGGCAACGGCCGCGCCACCGACGGCCAGGTGACCACCGGCCCGTTCGCCTTCTCCACCGGCAACTGGCGGCTGAACGTCAACACCGACAGCCGCACCTACCTGCGCCGTCAGCTCGCCGTCGGGGTGGCCCAGCTGCCCACCCGCCCCGACGCCGAGTCGGTGCTCGCCATCACCACCTACGACGCCGCGCCGTGGAACAGCACCTCCTCCGGCTTCCGCAACAACCTGGAGGGCTGGCGCGGGGTCAACCTGCACAACCGGGTGCACGTCTGGGTGGGCGGCCAGATGGCCACCGGGATGTCGCCCAACGACCCGGTGTTCTGGCTGCACCACTGTTTCGTCGACAAGCTCTGGTCGGAGTGGCAGAAGCGCAACCCCGGCCAGACCTACCTGCCGACGGCCGGCACGCCGGACGTGGTCGACCTCAACGAGCCGATGAAGCCGTGGAACACCGTCTCCCCGGCCGACCTGCTCGACCACAGCGCCCTGTACACCTACGACACCGGCTTCTGACCGGCGGCGCTCCCGCTCCCGGCAGGGCAGTTGCCGAGAACGGCCCCGGCCCCCCGAGACTCGCGCGCTCGGGGGCCGGGGCTCCGGTCGGCCAGGGGGCCTTCGGTCCGCCGGGGGGCGGAGCCGTCAGATGACCGTCTCGGCCTCGAGGTAGCGGTCGGCCGGCACGGTCTTCAGCTCGGCCACCGCCTCGCCCAGCGGCACCAGGTTGATGGCGGTGCCCTGCAGGGCGGTGATGTGCCCGAAGGCGCCCTGGTGGACGGCCTCCACGGCGTGCCAGCCGAAGCGGGTGGCGAGCACCCGGTCGTAGGCGGTCGGGGTGCCGCCGCGCTGGGTGTGGCCCAGGATCACCGGACGGGCCTCCTTGCCGAGCCGGTGCTCCAGCTCGCGGGAGAGCTGGGTGGCGATGCCGGTGAACCGCTCGTGGCCGTAGATGTCCTTGGTGCCCTCCTCCCAGTGCATGGTGCCGGGCTCGGGCTTGGCGCCCTCGGCGCAGACCACGATGGCGAACTTCTTCTGCCGGTCGAAGCGCTCCCGGACGACGGTGGTGAGCTTCTCGATGTGGAACGGGCGCTCCGGGACGACGATCGCGTGCGCCCCGGCCGCCATGCCCGCGTTCAGGGCGATCCAGCCGGTGTGCCGGCCCATGACCTCGACGACCATGACGCGCTGGTGCGACTCGGCGGTGGTCTTCAGCCGGTCCAGCGCCTCGGTGGCGACCGACACGGCGGTGTCGAAGCCGAAGGTGACGTCGGTACAGGCGATGTCGTTGTCGATGGTCTTCGGCACGCCGACGATCGGCAGGCCCGCGTCGCTCATCAGCTTCGCGGCCTTCAGGGTGCCCTCGCCGCCGATCGGGATCACCGCGTCGAGGCCGAGGTCCGCGCAGTACTGCTTGGCGCGCTCGACGCCGTCGCGCAGGTGGCTGGGCTGGACCCGGGAGGATCCGAGGATCGTGCCGCCCTGGGCGAGGATCCCGCTCACCGAGTCGAGGGTCAGGGGACGGTGGTGCCCCTCCAGGAAACCGCGCCAGCCGTCCTCGAACCCGATGATCTCGTCGCCGTGGTCGACCACCCCCCGGTGGACCACGGAGCGGATCACCGCGTTCAGGCCGGGGCAGTCACCGCCGCTGGTCAGCACTCCAATACGCATTGCTTTGCAACTCCCGAGCAGAACCGAGGAACGGCCGGACTACAGGCTGGGACGACGGACCGTCACCTTAGCGAGCCGTTCCCGCGCCGGGTTGACGCGGAGATGGCCGCCGGGTGAAGGACCGGCCGATTCGGACAGAACATCCGAAACCGGCCGTGGTTGTCGAGCATACGGCCCCTGCGTCCGGCCGGGCAGGAGCCGACGCGGGAGCGGCGCCGTCGGCGCCCCCGCGTGGAAGTACAGCCTGCTGCCGAGGAGGGTGTGCAGCCGGCGGCCCCGGGGAGGGGCAGCCCCATTGTCGTACGTTCCGGCCCGTCCGTGGGCCGGGTGACCGCATCGCGGGCACCCGGGGCGGACGGGCCCGGGACGTGCTACGCGGGGCGCGTCGTGGCCGCGATGCGCTCGGAGCGCAGCGCGTCGTACCAGGTGGTGTCGGCCGGCGGCAGGGCGTTCACGTCCAGCGCCAGCTTGATCAGCATGTCGGCGACGGCGGGGTTGCGCGCCATCACCGGACCGTGCAGGTAGGTGCCGAAGACGGTGTCCCGCCAGGCGCCCTCGGTGCCGTCGCCGGTGCCGTTGCCCCGGCCGGCGGTGACCCGGGCGAGCGGGTTGACGCCCTGGCCGAGGTGGGTCACGCCCTGGTGGTTCTCGAACCCGGTCAGCTGCGGCAGGCCGAGGGTGGGGTCCACGTCGGCCAGCACGTCGCCGACGCAGCGCTCGCCCTCGCCGCGGGTGGTCCACACGTCGAGCAGGCCCAGGCCCGGCTCGCGCTGGCCGAGGTCGTTGACGAACTCGTGGCCGAGGATCTGGTAGCCGGCGCAGACCGCGAAGATGATCGCGCCGTTCTCGGACGCCCGCACCAGGCCGGTGTCGTTGCGCAGCCGCTCGGCGGCGAGCCGCTGCGGACGGTCCTCGCCGCCGCCGATCAGGTAGATGTCGCCGCTGGTGGGCACCGCCTGGTCGGAGCGGACGTCGATCCGGGTCACGTTGAGATGGCGCTGGCGGGCCCGGCGCTCCACGACCAGGGCGTTGCCCCGGTCGCCGTAGGTGCTGAGCAGGTCGGGGTAGACCCAGACCACGCGCAGGGTGCTCTCACTCATCCTCGAAGGCCTTCCATGACGTACGTGCGGTGGGCTGCGGGTGCTGCTCGGTGGCGGTCCGGCATCAGCCGGCCACGACCTTCCGCAGCTGCTGGAAGGCGGTGTAGTTGGCGATCGCCTCGATCCGGCCGGGCGGGGCCATCCGGACGGCCTGCTCCAGCGAGTCCACCACGTGGAACTGCAGTCCGGCGACCTCCAGGCGCACCGCCAGGTCCAGCTTGCGCTGGCCCAGCACGAACACCGGGTGCCCGGCGAGCCGCTCGTAGTCGACGTCCCACAGCCAGGAGGTGTCGGTGCCGTCGGCGTCGAGCGCGTTGACCGAGAGCACCACCGGGGTGGGCGGGCCGTCGATCAGCGAGAAGGTCTCCAGCCAGCCGGCCGGGTTCTTGGCCAGCAGCAGCCGGATGTCACGGCCCTGGTACTGGACGACGTCGTAGCGGCCGGCCACCGCGGTGACGGAGCGCATCCGCTCCAGCGCGACCTGCGGGGAGACGCCGAACACGGCGGCGACGGCGGCCGAGCTGGTGGCGTTGGCCAGGTTGGCCCGGCCGGGCAGCTGGAGCTGGATCGGCCAGGCGCCGCGCTGCGGGTCGATCACGTGGGTGCCCTGCAGGGCCCAGTGCGGGTTGGGGCGCCGGAAGCCGCACTCCTGGCAGAACCAGTCGTCGCCGGGGCGCTGCATCACGCCGCCGCAGGCGGGGCAGGACCAGGCGTCCTCCTTCCACGCCTGTCCGGCGGCCACCCAGACCACCTTCTTGCAGGAGGACGCGGCCCAGGTCACCAGCGGGTCGTCGGCGTTGGCGATCACCACGGCCTCGGTGTCCTGCAGGCCCTCGCGCCACTTCTCCGCCATCATGCGGGTCTCGGCGGCGCGGTCGAGCTGGTCGCGGGAGAGGTTGAGCAGGGCGATCGCCTTGGGGCGGGTGTCCCGGGCCACCATCGCCAGGTACTTCTCGTCGACCTCGATGACACCGAAGCGGGCGTCCGAGCCGCCGGCCAGGGCGGAGGTGATGCCGGCCGGCATGTTGGCGCCCAGCGCGTTGGAGACCACCGGGCCGGCGGCGCGCAGCGCCTCGGCGATCAGGCGGGTGGTCGTGGTCTTGCCGTTGGTGGCGCTGACCAGCACCACGTCGAGGTTCTCGGCGAGGGTGGCGAGCAGATCGGGGTCGAGCCTCAGGGCGACCTTGCCGCCGATCACCGAGCCGCTGCCGCGCCCGGCCTTGCGGGAGACGGCCGCGGCCACCTTGCCGGCGGTCACCGCGATCTTCGCGCGCGCCGGCAGCGAGGCGTCGCGTGCGCCTGTGGGCTCCGATTCGGTGCCTGCCATGCTCAGTGGTTCCTCCTTGCTGCGGCACCGCCCGGGGGCCGGACTACGGGCCGTCGGGCGGCGGGGACGGGATCAGCCTACCGACTCCGTCGCCCGGCTCGGCGCCCCGGACCCCGCGCCGCCTGCTGCGACGCGCCCGGGGAGCCCGTCCGGGCGGTCCTGACACGGGGTCGGGACCGGCGGTGTACGGAGGGGCCGTTCGCCGTCGTGGACGCGCGGGCGGGGTGCGGCGGTTCCGGGTGCCGGGGCGGGAGGGGCCCTTGGTGAGGGTGTGGTGAAGAAATGACCAGATGATTACCAGCCTCGTTGGCCCCGCTCACCGGCCCGGGCGGGTCTGCCAGGGCACCGGGAGCTCCTCGGCGGCCTCCGCCAGGTGCGCGGTGATGACCAGCGTCCCCTCCTCCACCTGGTAGTCCAGCGGCGCCGCGAGCCGGCGCATGGTGGCGATCAGCCCGGAGTTGGACGCCTGGGTGACCGCGTACACCGTGTCCACCCCAGCCTCCAGGGCCAGCGCGGACATCCGCCGCATGAGGTCCAGGCCCAGCCCGCGCCGCTGCCAGGCGTCCTCGACCAGCACCGCCACCTCGGCGCCCTCGTCGTCCCACATCAGGTGCCCGAGGGCGACGATCCGCCCGTCGGCCGCCTCCACCGCCAGGGTCTGGCCGTGCCGGGCGTCCAGCAGGTGGTCCAGATAGCGGTCGGCGTCCCGGACCGGCCCGTGGTAGCGCTTGCGCAGCGTGTCGGGCGAGCAGCGGTGGTGCATCGCCAGCGCGGCCTCCTTGTCCGCCGCGTCCGCGCGCCGCACGGTCAGGTCGGCGCCGGCCGGCAGGCTGACCCGGGCCCGGACGTCCGGCACCCGGGGCCCGAGCAGGCTGTCCAGCTCGACCAGCGCCTGCGCCCGGGCGAACTCGGTCGGGGTGAACGGCAGCTGCGGGCGGGTGAGCTCGACGAGGTCCCCGGAGGGCACCGGCAGCCGCATCACGTGCCCGTCCACCCCGGCGGTGCGGCGCGCGGCCGCGCCCGGGTACTGCCGGATGCTGCACTGCCCGAACAGCCGGCGCAGCGCGATCGGCAGCTCGGCGGCGTCCAGCGCGGTCCGGGTGGCCAGCGCCAGCACATGGGTCGGCACGTCCACCAGGTCGTGGGCGTCGGCCGGGCCGGTCCAGATGTCGCGCCCGCCGGCCCCGGCCACCAGCGCGGCCAGGTCGGCCCGGGTGAGCGAGCGCGGCGCGCGGACGAAGAACTCGTCCACGGCGCCGGCCGGCAGCGGGTGGGACTGCATCGAGACGATGTTCACCTGCCGCGCCGCGAAGGCCGCGCAGACCCGGGCCAGGCTGCCGGGGGAGTCCTGCACCGTGGTGCGGACCCGCCACAGCGCGGTCTCCTCGAAGTCGTGCAGCGGACCCTTCAACGGCCCGGCCGCCGGGGCCGCCGCCGGCTCCGCCCCGGCCGGTGGCGCGGGGGCACCCGGCGCGGGCGGCCCGTGCAACTGGTGCCGGTGCGACCACCAGGTGTGGAACAGCGCGGTGGCGAGCAGCGCGGTGGCGGACGCGGCGAGCACCACCGGTCCGTCCGGCCCGTGCACCACGAGCTTGGCCACCAGGTCGGCGGTGGTCACCGAGAGGAAGACGGCGGCGAGTTCCACCGCGTCGCGCCGCCACCGGTGGGGACGGGCGCCGCGACGCTGGGCACGGGAGGGGTTCGGGGACTGGACGTTCTCGGGCTTCGGATTCTCCAGGTGCTCCATGCCATCAATCTGCCGCGCCGGTGTTTCACGATCACGAATCTCCCGTGACCTCACGGTTAATGGTGCCGACCGCGGACCGGACGGCCGTCCCCGTCCGGTCCCGGAGCACCGGGACCGGACGGGGCGGAGGGTCAGTTCCTGACCACCCTGAACCGCACGCCGTACCAGCCGTGGGACTCGTCGCCGTCGCGCTTCTCCGCGGTCAGGAAGTACTCCTCGCCGGTGGCCATGGTGCCGTCGATCACCACGGTGCCGATGCGGTCGTCACCGTCGGGCCACGAGTCGGCGTCCCAGACCTGGAGCTCGACCGCGCTGTTGAAGTAGAGCTGCTGCGGCGCCTGGTTGATCACCAGCTCGCTGCCGTTGGCCATCGGGTAGGCCCCCCAGAACTTGCTGCCGGGGTCCGAGCCGGGCCGGGCGGCGCGCAGCATGGTCTCGTCGGCGCCGTTCTCGCTGGTCGACCAGCACTTCAGGCTGACGATCTCCACCCGGTAGGTGTAGGCCTGCGGGGTGGTCGTGCCTCCGCCCCCGGTGCCGCCGCCGGTGCCGCCGCCGGGTTCGCAGGTCTCGCAGACGGCGTCCCGGACGGTCGGTGCGGCGGTGGCGGTGCCCGCCACCCCGCCGAGGGCCAGCGTGGTGGCCAGGCCGGCCACGGCCAGTGCGCGGATCAGTTTCGGCTTCACAGGTGCCTCCGTCAGGATCGGAGCGGTTGGGGATGCCTCCAGTCTGCGAAGCCGGAACACCCGTCAGAATCCCAGAACCCTGGGGTCTTCCGTCACGGCGCGGGTCGGCCGCACTCGCGCCCGGCGGCCTTCACTTCCTCGAGCAGGATCCGCAGGTCCGCCTCGGTGGTGGCCGGGTTGAGCAGGCAGGCGCGGAGGATCTCGCGGCCGGCCAGGCGGGCGCCGGTGAGGAAGGCGCGGCCGCGGCGCTGGACGGCGGCGGGCAGGTCGCGGTTGAGGGCGTCCAGGTCGGGCCCGGTGCGGCCGGGCGGGCGCAGGCGGAACGCGACGATGGAGGTCTGCACCTCGGCGAGGAGCTCCAACTCGGGGTCGGCAGTGATGAGTTCGCCGAGACGGCGGGCGAGCGCGGTGGTGCGGGCGATGTCCCGGGCGAGGCCGTCGCGGCCGCGGTGGGCGATGGTGGCCCACACCTTGAGGGCGCGGAACGGGCGGGTCTGCTCGGTGCCGTACTCGGAGAACCAGCCGAGCTCCCCGGCGGCCTCGTCGCGCAGGTAGGAGGGGACGAGGCTGAAGGCGGCGCGCAGCCCGGCGGGGTCCCGGACGAGCGCGCAGCCGCAGTCGACCGGGACGCCGAGCCACTTGTGCGGGTCGAGGGCGAGCGAGTCGGCCCGGGCCAGCCCGGCGTAGCGGTGCGCGATCACCGGGTCGAGCACGCCGAACGCGCCGTAGGCGCCGTCCACGTGCAGCCACAGGCGCTCCTCGGCGCAGAGGTCGGCGATCGGGTCGAAGGCGTCCACCGCGCCGGTGCCGACCGTGCCGGCCGAGGCGACCACCAGGAAGGGCAGCAGTCCGGCGGCCCGGTCGCGGGCGATCGCGGCGCGCAGCTCGGCGGTGTCGAGGCGGCCGTCCGGGCCGGTGGCCACCGCGCGCAGGTGCCTGCTGCCGAGGCCCAGCAGCTCGGCGGCCTTGCGGACGCAGGAGTGGGTCTCGCCGGTGACGTAGCCGACCAGCGGCGGCATTCCGGCCAGGCCGTCCTCGCGGACGTCCCACCCGGCGGCGCGGGCGGCCCGGTCGCGGGCGGCGGCGAGGCAGACGATGGTCGCCATCGAGGTGCCGGAGGTGAGCAGGCCGCCGCCGGGCGGGTGCGGGAAACCGACCAGCTCGGCGATCCAGCGGACCACGGCCCGCTCCAGGTGGACGTCGGCGTGGTCGCCGCCGGCCGAGCTGGGGTTCATCGCGGCGGCGGCCAGCGTGGCGAGCACGCCCGCCGGGGCCGGGGCGGAGTTCACCCAGCCGAAGAACCGCGGGTGGCCGTTGCCCATCGGGTGGGGCAGGACGTCGCGGCCGACCGCGTCCAGCAGCTCGGCGAGCGGGCGGCCGGCGGCCGGCAGCGGGGCGTCCAGCAGGGCGCGGCGCGCGGCGTCGTCCATCGGCTGCCAGACCGGGCGGGCGGCGAGCCCGGCGAGGTGGTCGGCGGCCAGGTCGGCGGCGGCGTGCGCGGCGGCGCGGAAGTCGTCGGAGGTCATGTGCGGCTCCGGGAGGTGCGGGCCAGGTGGCGCGGCGTCCTCGGCGCACCCGAATCACCGTGATCCTACGGAAGCGGGCCCGCGCCGTGCGGCGCGGGCCCGGGGAATGGGACGGGTGCGGTCAGTCCAGCGAGGCGGAGAGGCCGCTCGCGGAGCGGCAGTAGCCCTGCATCTCCTTGTCGGTGAACTTGGCGCAGAGCCGGCCGGACGCCCCCGCGTCCGTGTAGTTGACCGTGTAGTAGCTGACCAGGCCCTCCGCGCAGGCCTTGCGCTGCCAGCCGTCGGGGGCGGTCGCGCACTGCTGGGCGGCCCAGTCCTCGCGGTCCAGGTTGTACTTCATGGTGCGCGAGCCCACGCCCCGGCTGCAGTCCACCGCCCCGCCGGAGGCCTTGCCGTTGAGGCACCACTTCAGGGCCTCGGCGTACACCTCGGGGTGGTTCGGGTAGTCGTGCGAGGAGAGGTAGAAGGTGGGCGCGTAGAAGTAGCAGGCGGACTGGAACAGCGCCGGCTGGTCCTTGCACGGGTAGAGCGGGTCCTGGGCGAGCTTGTCGGCGGGGAGGTTGGCCTTCGCCTTCTCGTCCTCCTCGTCCGGGCCGAAGAGCTGCATGAACAGGCCCTCGGAGCAGCGGATCCGGTTCTGGTCGGTGGTGAACTTGTTGCACAGCTCGCGCGCCTTGGCGACGTCCTGCTGGGCGACGAACATCGTGCCGTGTCCGACGCCGTGGATGCACGGGCCGCTGTTCTTGGGCGCGCAGAGCTTGACCAGGTCGGTCTCGGGCTGGGGGGAGGCGTTGAGCATCTCCTCGACGGCACCGTGCAGGTAGCCGGCCGCGCAGGTCTCGTGCGGGTAGGAGATGACCTTCTGGAAGTCGGCGTTGAACCGCTTGACCGCCGCGTGCCCGAGCTCGTGGGCGATCGGGTGGCAGAACCGGACGGTGTACGGCAGCTGCTTGGTGATCCGGTCGAGGTCGGCCAGGGCGACGCCGGGGTCGGTGGCGTCCATCTCGGCCATCAGCTTGTTGCGCAGCGTCGAGCGGGTCCACACCGCCGGGTCCGCGGTCGCGGTGGCGCCGGCGGCCGGGCCCGGGGTGCCGACGGGCGCGGTGCTCGCCCCGGGGGCGGCCGGTCCGGCCACCGCGGCGCCGACCGGCTCGGGCGTCCAGTCGGTGACGGCCACCGACCCCAGGCCGAGCACCCCGAGCAGCAGGGCGGTGAGGATCGCGAAGGCTCGCGGTTGCATGACGGAGATCCCCCGGCGGATCGAGACGGACGGGACTCTTCCCATCCTGACGGCACGCGCTTCGGATTCCGCGTTATCGACCGCCATTCGGGAGGTGTCGGCGACGCTATCGCACCCCCTGCCCGGTCAACGAGGCGGGTTGGCGGCTGGTCACGGGCGGTGCCGCCCCCCGGGCGGCGCGGGGTTCGCGCCGCCCGGGGGCGGGTCGCTCAGAGCTCCAGGGACACCTGGTACTCCGTCAGCCACGCGTCGAGGTCCAGCGCCAGATCGGTCGCCAGCCGGACGCTCTGCGGATCGGTGTCCGGCGCCAGCGCGTCCGACACCGCCCGCCGGTCCAGCAGGGCGAGGGCGGGGGAGCCGGGGTCGGCGGCCAGGGCGGCGAGCTCGCCGCGCAGCAGCTGCGGGTAGCGCGGGTCCTGCACGATCGGGTACGGGCTCTTCATCCGGTCGGCGATCTCGGGCGGCAGCACGTCCCGCACCGCGGCGCGCAGCAGGCTCTTCTCCCGGCCGTCGAAGTGCTTCATCGCCCACGGCGTGTTGAAGACGTACTGCACCAGCCGGTGGTCGCAGAACGGCACCCGCACCTCCAGCCCGGTGGCCATGCTCATCCGGTCCTTGCGGTCCAGCAGGATGCAGGCGAAGCGGGTCAGGTTGAGGTACGACACCTCCCGCATCCGCCGTTCGAACGGGTCGGCGTCCGGCAGGTGCGGGACCTCGGCGAGCGCCTCCCGGTACCGGGCCCGGCGGTAGCCGTCCAGGTCGAGCTTGCCGAGCAGCTCCCGGTCCAGCAGCTGCTCGCGCGGTCCGCTGCCGGTGCCGCCGAGGCTGCTCAGCACGGCCGCCCACGGGAAGTCGTCGGCGTGGACGAGCCGTGGGTCGTGGAACCAGCGGTAGCCGCCGAACAGCTCGTCCGCGGACTCGCCGGACAGCGCCACCGTGGAGCGCTCGCGCACCCCGCGGAAGAGCAGCAGCAGCGAGGCGTCCATGTCGCCGACGCCGCCGGGAAGGTCCCGGGCGCGCAGGGTGGCGAGCCGCTGGGCGGGGGCGCCGAGGTCGGCGGTGTCCAGCTCGATCACCCGGTGGTCGGCGCCCACGTGCCGGGCGAGCAGCTCCGCGTACGGGCCGTCCGGGGTGGTGCGGACGGCGTCCGGGGCGAAGTTCTCGGACTGGCCGGTGAAGTCGACCGCGAAGGAGCGGACCGGGCCGGCGCCGGCGGCGCGCAGCGTCCGGGCGGCCAGGGCGGTGACCGCGCTGGAGTCCAGGCCGCCGGAGAGCAGCGAGCAGAGCGGCACGTCGGACTCCAGCTGGCGGTGGACGATGTCCTCCAGCAGCGCCCGGACGGTGCCGATCGTGGTGGGGAGGTCCTGGGCGTGCTCGCGGGCCTCCAGCGACCAGTACCGCCGCACCGTGGTGCCCCGGCGCCGTACCCGGACCACGTGGCCGGGCCGGACCTCGGCGATGCCCCGGTACGGGGTGAGCCCCGGGGTGCGGGCCAGCGTGAGCAGTTCGCGCAGCCCGTCCAGGTCGACCACCGGGCGCACCGAGGGGTGGGCGAGCAGCGCCTTCGGCTCGGAGCCGAACACCACGCCGTCCGGCGTCGGGTGGTAGTACAGCGGTTTGACGCCCATCCGGTCGCGGACCAGCAGCAGTTCCTCGGTGCGGGCGTCCCAGACGGCGAAGGCGAACATGCCGTTGAGCCGTTCGGCCAGGTGTTCGCCCCACTCCAGGTAGGCGCGCAGCACCACCTCGGTGTCGCTGCGGGTGCGGAAGCGGTGCCCGGCGGCCTCCAGTTCGGCGCGCAGCTCGCGGTGGTTGTACACCTCCCCGCTGTAGCTGAGGACGGCCAGCAGCCGGCCGTCGTGCTCGGCGGTCATCGGCTGGACGCCGCCCTCCAGGTCGAGCACGGCGAGGCGCCGGTGGCCCAGCGCGGCGTGCCGCTCCAGGTGGACGCCGCCGGCGTCCGGGCCGCGGCGGAGCTGGGTGTCCGTCATGGCCCCGAGCACCGCACGCTCGAGGGTCAGGTCGCGGTCGTACGCGACCCATCCGGTGATCCCGCACATCAGCAAGCCTCCGGTTCTTGCGACACTCTTCCGACGCTCCCGTTCCTCCCCCGGCCCCCCGGTGTGTGAGCAAGTCATCACGCTACGTGGTCACTCGTGCGGCTTCAAGACCCCTGTTCATGCTTCGAACACGGCGAGATCCTGCCCGATTTCGGGCAGGATCTTTGATCTTTCGGCGAGGGGCCGCCTAGGCTCCCCACTCGTGTCCAGCTCGCCCGGTCCCTCGCACCCTCACGACGACCTGCTCGCCCACCTCACCCGGACCAGCCCGCTCGGGCCCCGGGAGGCGGCGCGGGTGGTGGCGGAGGTGCTGGCGTACTTCTCCGAGACCACCGAGGAGTACGTCCGGCGCCGCCACGGCGAACTGCAGGCACGCGGCCTGACCAACGAGCGGATCTTCGCCCGGCTCGCCGAGGAACTGCCGGCCCGCCGGGTCGCGGCACCCGGACTCTCGGCCCGCCAGCTGCGCCGGATCGTCTACGGCTGACCGGCCGGCGTTCAGGTCTTGTCGGCACGGCCCGCCCGGCCGCGCTCGTCCTCACGGAACCAAGGAGTCCACCATGTGCGGAATCGTGGCCTACATCGGCCCCAAGGACGCGACGCCCTTCCTGCTGGAGGGCCTCGCCCGGCTGGAGTACCGCGGCTACGACTCGGCCGGCGTCGCCGTCGCCGGACGCACCGGCGGCATCAAGGTCCGCAAGGTCAAGGGCCGGGTCGCCGACCTCGCCGCCGAGATCCCCGCCCGCTTCAAGGGCACCACCGGCATCGGCCACACCCGCTGGGCCACCCACGGCGTGCCCAGCGACGCGAACGCCCACCCGCACCTGGACAATGCCGAGCGCATCGCCGTCGTCCACAACGGCATCATCGAGAACGCCGACGAACTGCGCGCCCGGCTCGCCGCCGACGGCGCCGTCTTCCGCTCCGAGACCGACACCGAGGTGCTCGCCCACCTCGTCGCCGCCCACGCCGCCGAGGGCGGCGAGCTGGAGGACGCCGTGCGCGCCGCCCTCGGCAAGGTCGTCGGCACCTACGGCATCGCCGTCCTCGACGCCGAGCAGCCCGACCGCGTCGTGGTCGCCCGCAACGGCAGCCCGATCGTGCTCGGCATCGGCGAGAAGGAGATGTTCGTCGCCTCCGACGTCTCCGCCCTGGTCCGCTACACCCGCCAGGTCGTCCACCTGGAGGACGGCGAGCTGGCCACCGTGCGCGCCGACGGCTTCCGCACCTTCACCGAGGACGCCCGCACCACCCACCGCCAGCCGTCCACCGTCGACTGGGAGATCGACTCCTACGACACCGGCGGCTACGAGCACTTCCTGCTCAAGGAGATCCACGAGCAGCCCGGTTCCGTCGAGCGCACCCTCAGCGGCCGCCTCGACCAGCGGTTCGCCACCGCCCACCTCGGCGGCCTCAACCTGGACGCCCGCGAGCTGCGCGAGATCCGCCGGGTCAAGATCCTCGGCTGCGGCTCCGCCTACTACGCCGGCGAGATGGGCGCCCAGCTGATCGAGGAGCTGGCCCGGATCCCCGCGCACAGCGAGCCCGCCTCGGAGTTCCGCTACCGCAACCCGGTCATCGAGGCCGACACCCTCTACATCGCGGTCAGCCAGTCCGGCGAGACCTACGACACCCTCGCCGCCGTCCAGGAGGTCAAGCGCAAGGGCGGCCGGGTGCTCGGCGTCGTCAACACCGTCGGCAGCGCCATCGCCCGCGAGTGCGACGGCGGCATCTACCTGCACGCCGGCCCGGAGATCTCGGTCGCCTCCACCAAGGCGTTCACCTCCACCGTCGTCGCCTTCGCGCTGATCGCCCTGCACTTCGGCCGGATCCACGACCTCTCGCCCGCCGACGGCCGCCGGATCGTCTCCGCCCTCAACGCGCTGCCCGGCCAGATCCGCGAGATCCTCGCCCAGAGCGACGACATCGCCGCCCTCGCCGCCGAGTACGCCGACTCCGCCGGGATGATGTTCATCGGCCGGGTGCGCGGCTACCCCGTCGCCCGCGAGGGCGCGCAGAAGCTCAAGGAGATCTCCTACGTGCACGCCGAGGCCTACCCGGCGAGCGAGCTGAAGCACGGCCCGCTGGCGCTGATCAGCCCCGAGCTGCCCACCGTCGCCCTCGTCCCGGACGACGAGCTGCTCGACAAGAACCTCACCACCCTCGGCGAGATCAAGGCCCGCTCCGGCCGGGTCCTCGCCATCGCCCACCGCCGCCCCGACAGCAGGCTCGCGGACCACTGCATCCTGGTCCCCAGGAGCGAGCCCGAGCTGGACCCGCTGCTCCTCAACATCCCGCTCCAGCTGCTCGCCTACCACGCCGCCGTCGCCCTGAAGCGCGACGTCGACAAGCCCCGCAACCTCGCCAAGAGCGTCACCGTCGAGTAGGCCGGGAGGCCGGACGGCCGGCCCCGGGTGGGGGCGGCCGTCCGGCGCGGGAGGCGAGCCGGGGGCGCGCGGCTCAGTAGTCCGCGCTGGGCGCGCGGGTGGTGGGGCCGAGGTCGGGTTCGTCGCGGAGTTCGAGGGCGGCGCCGTGGCGGGTGAGTTCGAGGACGACGAGGGTGTTGCGGCCCGGCCGCCAGAGCGGGGCCGGGGCGTAGAGCGTGCGCTGGGGGCCCTCGTCGGTGTGCCGGCCGAGCAGGAAGCCGTTCAGCCAGAGCAGGCCGCGGCCCCAGCCGGGGAGGGCGACGAAAGCGTCGGCTGGGGCGTCGAGTTCGGTCTCGAAGCGGTGGAAGGCGGGGTCGCCGTCGGCGGTGTCCAGGGCGTCGTGGAAGGCGAGGGCGGTGAGGTTGGCGAGCGGGAGGGGGCGGATCTCCCAGGTGTGGAGGCGCTGGCGCTCGTGCGAGACGCCGCGCCGGATGCCCTTGCGGTCGTCCAGCTGGGGGCCGTAGTTGGCGCGGCCGAGGGCCTCGACCAGGATGTCGAGGGTGACGCCGGCGGGGCCGGTGGCCAGCGGGAGGGTCTCGCCGGGGCGGTTGCGGTCGAGGACGCCGAGCGGGCGGCCGTCGGCGAAGACCTGCGCGCGGTCGCCGATGCCGTCGACGCGCAGCGGGAGTTCGGGACGCGGGCCGGGGACGCGGGTGCGGTAGTGGATCAGCCCGAGTGACTGGCCGAGCCGTTCCATCGGCTCGGGGGTGGGCCGGTGGACGGGCGCGGAGAGCGCGTCGAGGGAGTCGAGCAGGCGGGCCCGGCCGCTCGCCCGGTCGAGCCGGCGCGGGGCCAACCGGGGCGGCGGGGAGGGGAGTTCGACGTCGGGCAGCGGGAGGTGCTTGCCGATGACGGCCCGCAGGGCGTGGAACTTCTCGGTCAGCTCGCCCGCCTCGCCGATCGGCGCGTCGTAGTCGTAGCTGGTGACGGTCGGCTCGAAGCCGGGGGTGTCCGGGCCGGTGCCGGAGTGGTTGGCGCCCGCCCAGAGGCCGAAGTTGGTGCCGCCGTGCGCCATGTAGAGGTTGACGGAGGCGCCGGTGGCGAGGAGTTCGTCGAGCGCGGCGGCGGTCTCCCCGGCGTCCCGGACGTGGTGCGGGTCGCCGATCCGGTCGAACCAGCCGATCCAGAACTCCATGGCCGCCAGCGGTCCTTCGGGCTGCTGCCGGCGCAGCACCTCGAAGCGTTCGGGTGCGCGGGAGCCGAAGGTGGCGGTCGCCAGCAGGCCCGGGACCGCGCCGCCCTGCTGCATGAAGTCCTCGGAGCCGTCGGCGGTGAACAGCAGGCAGTCCACCCCGCGGGCCACCAGGCCGTCGCGCAGGTGCGCCAGGTAGGCGGCGTCGTTGCCGTAGCTCCCGTACTCGTTCTCCACCTGCACGGCCACCACCGGTCCGCCCCGGCTGCCCAGCAGCGGCAGCAGCTCCGGCACCAGGGCGTCGAACCAGCCGTCCACCGCGGCGAGGAAGGCGGGGTCGGAGCTGCGCAGCCGGATCCCGTCCACGGCCAGCAGCCGGGCCGGCAGGCCGCCGAACTCCCACTCGGCGCAGATGTACGGGCCGGGGCGGAGGATCACGTCCAGCCCGTGTCGCTCGGCGAGCCGGACGAACCGGGCGACGTCCCGCCAGCCGGTGAAGTCGATGCCACCACCGGGCAGTTCGTGGAAGTTCCAGGGGATGTAGGTGTCCACCGTGTTGACGCCGAGGGCGCGCAGCCGGGCCAGCCGGTCGTCCCACAGTCCGGGGTGGACGCGGAAGTAGTGCAGCGCGCCGGAGACGACGCGGTGCGGTGCGCCGTTGCGGCGCAATCCGCTGCCGTCGAAGTCGAGCTCGATCATGCGGACCAGCTTTCGGTGGTGACGGTGGTGACGCGGGCCGCCGGGGGGTCGGGCCCGGCGGTCGGGATCCCGGAAGCGTCGCAGGACCGAACGGGCGGTGCGGCGTGATCGTGCCCGCGCCACGCGGGGGTTCTCCACGCCGTCCTCCCGCCCTGGACTGCTCAGCTCGCGCGGAATTACCGACGGGTAGGCGGCCCGGCCGGGTGCCGCCACCGGGTACGCCGCGGCCCGCCCGGTCCGCAACCCCTGGCGGACCTCGCACTCGCCGGGGGCCTCCGCCGGCGGCGCGGCCGCGCCGGTCGCCTCCGGCGTCGCCCCGATCGCGCACGCCAACGACGGCGGCGGCTCGATACGGATCCCCGCCGCCTGCTGCGGCCTGGTCGGCCTCGCGCCCACCCGCGGCCGGATGGTGCCCAACGCCCAGGGCCGCCGGCTGCGGGTCGACCTGGTCACCGACGGCGTGCTGACTTCGTCCTCTACTGGGGCTGCATCGCCTTCCCGATCGCCACGACCGGCCGGCCGGCCGTCGACCCCGGCTTCCGGGCGGCCCGGCTCGACGGTCTCACCACCGGCCTGCGCCGGGTCTTCCACCGCGCGTTCGCCCGGGTGCCGGGCGTGGTGCGGCGGCTGCGCCGGGCCGAGCGCACGTACACGGGGATGTTCCGCACCCACGACGCGATCCGGTCGCCGGTGCTGGCGCACGTCGCGCCGCGGATCGGCCACCTGAGCCCGAACGTGGCGTTCGACGAGCACTGGCGTTCGCCCTGGGGGCGGACCGGCCCCGGCGGCGGATCCAGGACCGACCCGCCCCGGCGTCCGTCGGCCGAGGAGCGCCCGTCAGCCGAGGACGGGGGACGCGATCGCGCAGGCCGCGCGGACCTCGCGGCGCAGCGGGGCGAGGACGTCGTCCTCGGACGCGGCGGGAGCGCCGTCGGCCGGGGCCGGCAGCGGGGTGCCGGTGCGCAGGGCCTCGGCCAGGGCGGCGAGGTCGTCGGCGATGGCGGCGACCTCCTGCGGCGCCGGCGCCGGGACCCCGTGCTCGACCCGGACCCGGGTGGCGGTGGTCGTCTCCACCACCCGCTCCACCGCGATCACCAGCGGCCACCACGCGGCCGCCCGCGGGCCGGTCGGCGGCGGCTCGGTGAGCGCGCGCTGGAACTCCGAGCGGACCGCCGAGAGGTCCCGGTAGAGCCGCCGCCGGCGGCGCGGCCGGGAGGGCTGGTCGCGTCCGGGGGCGGCGGCGAAGGCCATCGCCACGTACGCGGCGGTGTCGGCGACCGCGTCGGCCAGCCGGTCGCCGATCCGGGTGTGCCAGGACTCCGGCCAGCAGAGGTAGCCGGCCAGCAGGGCGATCCCGCAGCCGATCAGCGAGTCGTACAGCCGGGGCAGCACCAGCCCGAAGCCCTGGTGGTTGAGCAGGTCGGAGAGCAGCAGGATGACCGGCGTGATGGCCGCCGTCTGGAAGGCGTAGCCCTTCGCCGAGAACGCCGGGATCAGGGTGGCCAGCAGCGCGAGGGTCGGCACGTCCCACCAGCCGCGCGGCACCTCGGCGAGCACCGGGATGGCGAGCAGCAGGCCGAGGGCCGTGCCGAAGGCGCGCAGCACGGCGCGCGAGAACACCGAGCCGAAGTCCGGTTTCAGGACGAAGGTGACGGTCAGCGCCACCCAGTACGAGCGGGGCACCGGCAGCACCGAGACCAGCGCCTGGGCCAGGCCGATGCACAGCGCCAGCCGCAGGCCGTACCGCCAGGACGCGCCCGAGAGCAGCGCCGCCCGCGCCGTGCGCCGGACCCGCTCGCCGGGGGCGGCGGGGCGGCCGAGCCGGTCGGGGGCGGTGTCGGCGCGCCCGGGCTCCGCGCCGACGGCGGCCGCGTACCGCAGGGCCTGGTCCAGGGCCCGTTCGGACGGTCCGGTCGGCGGCGGCAGGGCGAGGAAGGCGGCGGGGTCCTCGCCCGGTGCGGGGGCGGCCCGGCCCCGTTCGACGGCGTCGGCGAGCGTCAGGACGGCGGCCGGGTACGCCTCCGGGAGCGGGCCGAGGCGGGCGACCGGGCGCAGTTTCGCGGCGGAGGCCGCCTCGACGACCGGTATCAGCGCGTTGAGCCGGGCGATCAGCCGGGCCAGCCCGGGCGAGCGGCCGTGCCGGCGGGTGCGGTGGGCGAGCAGCAGGTCGTACGAGGAGTTGAGCGACTGGGTGACGGCCAGCCGCCGTTCGTCGTGCTCCGGGGTGCCGGCGGCGCGGACGAACGCGGCGACGGCCCGGTAGCTGCCGGCCACCGCCGCCCGCTCCGGCACGCCGCCGCGCAGCGGCCAGGCGAACAGGGTGAGCAGCAGCACCACCGCCCCGCCGGCGAGCAGCAGCAGCGGTGCCTTCCACCACGGGTGCGGCATCGGCAGGCCGGCCGCGACGACGGCGTTGAGCAGGAGCAGCAGGCCGGAGACGGAGGCGACCGAGCCGATCGAGGAGATCATCCCGGAGACCAGCGCGACCAGCGTCAGGACGGCGACGGCCGTCCAGTGGCGCCCGAACACCAGGGTGCCGAGGGCGATGCCGACGGCGCCGAACAGCTGCGGCACAGCGATGTTGAAGACCCGCATCCGGTAGGCGTCGGCGGTGTCGCCGATGACGGCGGACAGCGCGCCCATCGACGCCAGCGCCCCGTACGCCGGCTTCCCCGCCGCCAGCCCGACGGCCAGCGGCGCCGCCAGCCCGGCGGCGGCCCGGGCCACCGCCGCCCACGGCACCGGGGCCGGCTGCGGCCGCAGCCCGGCGGTCAGCCACTTCGGGGGTGAGAGCCGGCCACCCGGCGCGTCCTGTGCCATGGCGTCAACCTACGGCGCCCGCCCGCGCCGCCCCGGGCGCGGCGCGCGCGGCCCTCCGGGGCGGTCGAGGCGGCGGCGGGCGGCGCCGGGCAGGGCCGGTGCCTCGGGCGGGCCGGGGTCCCCGCGCACCGCGCCGGCCGTGGCCCGCACCTCGGGCGGCTGCCGGACCCGCCCTCGCCGCGGGCCCGGGCGGCGCGGCTGCCCACCGGGCACGGCCCGGACCTCGCGGACGCGGTGGCCGCGAGCGCGGCGGACCCGGGCGCCGCCCCGGTCGCCGCAGCGCTCGCCCGGGTGCGGGGGCGGCCGGGGATCAGCTCGGTCGGTCGCCCGGCTGGACGCGCTCTCCGCGCCCGCCGCCCGGGCGGCCTGACGGCCGGTCAGGTGGTGGCGGGTTCGGGGGCCGGGAGCGGGGCGTCGGCCGGGCGGGGCGTGGTGGGCAGGTCGCGGGTGCGGCCGATGGGGGAGAGGAGCAGGACGAGCGCCGCCAGCGGCACCCCGGCGGTGGTGATCCACAGCGCGGGGCGCAGGCCGATCGCGGTGCCGAGGGCGCCGGCCAGCAGGGCGCCGAGCGGGATGGTGCCGTAGCTGAGGACGGCCCCGCCGGCGCTGATGCGGCCGAGCAGCTCGGGCGGGCAGTAGCGCTGCTGGAAGCTCGACTTGATGACGTTTCCGGCCACCACGCCCACCGAGATGCCGAACCCGCCGGCGGCGTAGCAGAGCACGCCCGCGCCGGGGCCGGTGAGCGGGATCAGCAGGGCGAGCGAGGACAGGCCCAGCTCGAAGAGGATCATCGCGCGGGCCGTGCCGATCCGCGCGGCGACCCGGCGGGCCACGAAGGCGCCGAGGACGCCGCCGCTGCCGGCCGTCGCGATCAGCCCGCCGACGGTGCCCGGGGCGAGGCCGACCTCGCGGACCAGGAAGGCGACCTGGATCGACTGGTAGCCCATCAGCGCCAGGTTGGACGCGCCGGCGAACAGGGTGAACGTGCGCAGCCAGGGGTCCCCGGCGAGCAGCCGCAGGCCCTCGCCGACCTCGCGGCGCAGGGACCGGTCGGCGGCGGGCCGGGGCGGCGTCTCGCGGTGCCGGATGCGGCCCAGGCAGAGCAGCGAGACGAGGAAGGTCGCCGCGTTCGCGAACATGCCGTTGGCGGCGCCCGCGAGTTGGGCGATCAGGCCGCCGGAGCCGAGACCGGCGATCTGGGCGGCGGAGGCGCTGCCGTGCAGTTTGGCGTTGCCCTCGGGCTGGTCGGCGGGGGAGAGCAGCTCGGGCAGGTAGGCGGTGTAGGCGGTCTGGAAGAAGACGGCCGCGGTGCCGCTGAGCAGGGCGACGGCCAGCAGCAGCCCGACGCTCAGCCGGCCCGCCCAGCCGGCGACCGGGACGACGGCGAACAGCGCGAGCGAGACGGCCGCGGCGGCCAGCATGACCGGGCGGCGGCGTAAGCGGTCCACCCAGACGCCGACCGGCAGGCCCATGACCAGCCAGGGCGCCCAGGCGGCGGCGCTCAGCAGGCCGATCTCGAAGGTGGAGGCGTGCAGTTCGGAGACGGCGATCAGCGGCATGGCGACGCCGGTGACGGAGGAGCCGAACTTGCCGGCCGTCTCGCCGCACCAGAACAGGCGGAAGTCGCGGTGGCGGCGCAGCAGGCTGCGGGGGGCGGCGGCGTCGCGGTTCACTCGGCGCCCCCTCGCCGGTCCTCGGCGCGGTCGGCGCTCTCGGAGCTCTCGGAGCTTCGGGTGTTCTCGGGTGCGCCGGGCGCCGCGGGCTGCGGGCGGCGCGGGAAGGACTGGAGCTGGAGGACGACCGGCAGCGCCGCCGGGTCCGGCTCGGCGCCCTCCTCCGGCAGATGGCGCTTGATGACGGCGAACAGTTCGTCGTTGAGCGTCCGCAGCTGGGCGGGCGTCAGCCGCAGCCGGCTCCAGTCCGAGATGGTGCCGGCATCGCGCCACTCGTCCGGCCAGTCCTCGGTGATGTAGGTGTTGATCCGGTTGAAGTACTGCCCGACGAGTTGGTGCAGGTAGAGCGAGATGGCGCCGCGGCTGTCCGGGTCGTCGCGGAAGTCGGTGGTGTTGAGCTGGTTGGTGACGGGGACGCGCCGCCACCAGCGTTCGCGCTTGGTGCCGCGGCCGGTCTCCTCCTCGATGAACCCGTGCTCGGCGAGGTGGCGCAGGTGCCAGCTGACGGTGCCGGTGTTCTCGCCGAGCCGCTCGGCGAGCCGGGTGGCGGTCGCCGGGCCGTCGAGGTTCAGCAGTTCGAAGATCTCCATCCGCAGCGGGTGGGCGAGCCCGCGCAGGCTGCGCGCGTCGAGCCGGCGCATCGGCCGCGCGGGCTCGCCGCGCGTCGTCGGTGCGGCGGGTGCGGCGGGTGTCGCGGGAGTGCCGGGCGTCGTGGGGTGTTCGGTGGGCATGACGGAATCGTAGGTTGCAGAGACTTCTCTGCATAGGGGTCTCTGCAGAGAAGTCTCTGGAAGGTGTGGGCAGTTACGGCGTGACGGCTCCGGCGTGCCGGGCCAGGGCCTCGCGCAGCCGGGTCAGCCGGGCGATCTCCGCGTCCAGGGCCGCGAGGCGCTGCTCGACCACCGGGGCGAAGGTGTCCGGCCCGAAGTCGCCCTCGGAGGCGCAGCTGCGCGGTGGGTCCGCGGCGAGCAGGTCCAGCCGGTGCGAGCGGCTGGCGAGGTCCTCGACGGTCAGCCCGAGGGCCAGCAGCGCCCGGATCACCCGCACCCGGTTCACCGCCTCCGGCCCGTACTCGCGCTGGCCGGCGGCGGTGCGGTCGGGCGGTGGCAGCAGGCCCCGCTCCTCGTAGAAGCGCAGCGCCCGTGGCGTGGTGCCCGCGGCCGCCGCCGCGTCGCCGATCCTCATCCGTCCCGCCATCCGCCCTCCCCGAGCGCGCCCCGCCTACAGTTCGACGACCATGGCGCCGAAGACGTCACCGTCGATCAGCCGGGACAACGCCCCGGGCGCCTGCTCAATGCCCGGCAGGACCGTCAGGGGGACGGTCAGCTCGTCGGCGCGCAGCCAGCCGCCGAGCCGCTCCCACCACTCCGGCTCCAGCTCCGCGTACCGCTGCCCGCTGACGCCCTGCACGGTGACGTTCCGGGTGAGCAGCCGGAAGCTGTCCACCACGGCCGGTGCGTCGGCGCCGCGCCGGGCCGGGTCCATCTGCCCGGCGAGGGCGCCGATCAGCGCGAACCGCGCGTCCGGGCGGGCGGCTTCCACGGCGGCCGTCAGCTGCTCGCCGCCGACCATGTCCAACAGCACGTCGATGCCGTCCGGGGCGGCCGCGGCGAGCTGGTCGGCGATCGGGCCCTCCCCGCGCACCAGCACGGCGTCGTAGCCCAACTCGTCCGTCAGCCGCTTCGCCTTGGCGGCCGAGCCGGTGGTGCCGATCACCCGGGCGGCCCCGAGCAGCCGCGCCACCTGCCCGGACACCGTGCCGACCGCCCCCGCCGCGCCGGTGACCAGGACGACGTCCCCCTCCCGCACCCGCGCCGCCCGGGTCAGCGCGCCGTAGCCCGCGAGACCGGGGGAGAGCAGGGCGAGCGGGTCGGGGAAGTCGCCGTCCACCCGGGTGAACGCGGCGGCCTCGGCCACCGCGTGGTCGCGCCAGCCGAGCAGGTGGGTGACCAGGTCACCGGGGCGCAGCGGGCCGTCGGCCGGCGCGGCCAGCACCTCGCCGACGGCGGGCCCGAGCAGCGCGTCGCCCGGCCGGATCGAGAAGGGCGCTTCGGCGAAGGCGCCGCCGATCAGGGTGCGCAGGCCGGGGAAGACCACGAAGGCCCGGTTGCGGACCAGCACCTGCTCCGGGCCCGGGGCGGGCAGCGGGCGCTCGGCCACGGAGAAGTGCTCGGGACGGGGCAGCCCGTGCGGCGCGGCGAGAAGCCGGACCTCGCGGACGGTGGTGGGGAAGGACGTCATGGCGGACTCCTGGGCGTGCGGGCGGCGGCGCGGCGGCCGTTCCGCCGCGCGGTGCGGGGACGCTAACCCCTGCCCCGCGCGTCAGGGGCAAGTCCGCCGCTCCGCGCGCTGTGGTCGCCCGGCGGCCCGGCCGGTGATCTTCTAGAGTCACGTCCGGCACGACCATCCGACTGCACGACTGCATGACTGCACGACTGCACGGCCGTACGACTGCACGACCGCACGCACCGGCACCACGGAGAGGCAGCACCATCATGACCGAGCAGCAGGCCCCCGCTCCCTTCGAGCCCGTCGACGAGGACTGGCAGAGCGCCCTGGTCGTCGTCGCCCACCCCGACGACATGGAGTACGGCGGGGCCGCCGCCGTCGCCCGGTGGACGGACCAGGGCAAGAAGGTCGTCTATGTGATGGTCACCAGCGGCGAGGCCGGCATCGACGGCATGGCCCCCGAGCAGTGCGGCCCGCTGCGCGAGGCCGAGCAGATCGCCTCCGCCGCCGTCGTCGGCGTGGACACCGTCGAGTTCCTCGGCCACCCGGACGGCGTCGTCGAGTACGGCCTGCCGCTGCGCCGCGACATCGCCCGCGCGGTGCGCCGGCACCGTCCGGACATCGTCATCACCAGCAACTTCCGCGACACCTGGGGCGGGGTCTTCCTCAACCAGGCCGACCACATCGCCGTCGGCCGGGCCACCCTGGACGCGGTCCGGGACGCGGGCAACCGCTGGGTCTTCCGCGAGCTGGCCGACGAGGGGCACGAGCCGTGGGACGGGGTCAAGGAGATCTGGGTGGCCGGCTCGCCCGAGTCCGCGCACGCGGCGGACACCACCGAGCACTTCGACCGCGGCGTCGCCTCGCTGGAGGCCCACAAGGCCTACCTGGCCGGCCTCGGCGGTGCGATGGCGGACGCCCGCGGCTTCCTGGAGGGCGTCGGCCGCGGCGCGGGCACCCGCCTCGGGACGCGCTTCGCCGTCGCCTTCGAGGTCTTCCCGCTCCGTTAGGCCGTCGTGCCGCCCGAGCCGCCCGAGCCGCCGGAGTGGCCGATGGGGTTGCGGCGCAGGGCGAGGACCGTGAGGTCGTCCCGGCGGCGGCCGCGGCTGTAGCGGCGGACGTCCTCGTCGACGGCCTCGGGCAGCTGGTCCGGGGTGGGGTCGCCCAGGGCGCGCAGCCGCTGCTCGACCGGGTAGAAGGCGCCCGCGCCGTCCTGCGCCTCGGTGACCCCGTCGGTGAGCAGCAGCAGCGTCCCGTCGGCGGGGAGGTCGAACCACTGGACGGTGCGCACCTCCCCGGCGAGGTCGGCGAGCCCGAGCGGTACACCGGGGGTCAGCGGAACGGCCTGTGCGTTCCCGCCGGTCAGCAGGTACGGGGCGAGGTGGCCGCAGTTGACGGCCTGGACGGCGGCCGTGCGGTCCAGGCAGAACACGGTGGCGGTGACGAAGCGTTCGGCCTCGCCGCTCTGCGCCGCGTACGCGTTGTGCCGGGTGACCGCGGCCTCCAGGGCGAGGGCGACGTCGGTGAGCGCGGGCTCGCGGAACGCCGCCTCGCGGAAGGCGCCGAGCACGGCGAAGCCGGTGCCGATCGCGGGCAGGCCCTTGCCCTGGACGTCGCCGATGACGACCCGGGTGCCGTAGGGCGTGTCGGCGATGTCGTAGAGGTCGCCGCCGACCATGGCGTCCTCCTCGATCGGCCGGTAGCGGCCGTGGAGCAGGACGTCGGGGGTCAGGGCGGGCAGCGGGCGCAGCAGCTGGCGCTGGAGGGCGACGGCGGTCTGCCGCATCCGGTGGAGGTCGCGTTCGCGCCGGACCCGGCGCGCGCAGAGCAGCACGGCGACGGCCGAGGCGCCGATGACGGTGGCCAGCGTCAGCGCCCGGCCGTTGATCGACTCCGGGGGGAAGAACACCGAACTGACGATGATGACCGCGGTGACCCAGATCGCCGCGCCGACGGTCTGGGCGAGCGTGCCCAGACCGGCCAGCAGCGCGGGGACGAACACCAGCAGCAGGATGAGCCGGGCGCTGGTGCCGCCCGCCGCCTGCGCGCCCAGGGAGAGCAGGGTGGCCCCGAGGACGCCGAGCACGACGGTCCGGTTGGCGGGCGCCCGGTGCTCGTGCTCGCTCCCGGCGCCCGTGCGCGTCCCGTCCTCGGCCATCCTCGCCTCCCAGGTGATCGTTTCCAGGCTCACCGGCCGGGGCGCCCGTCGCAACCGCGCCCGCTCCCGGGGGCCGCGCAGCAGGTAGCGGGCGGTGAGCAGGACGGCGAGGACGCCGAGCGCGACCAGCAGCCACAGCTGGTAGCGCACCGCCGTCCGCCAGACCGTGCCGACATGGGCGCCGGCCAGGTAGCCGACGGCGGCCCACACGCCCACCCAGAGCGCGGCGCCGAGCACGTTGAACACCTGGAACCGGGGCCAGGGCATGCCGGTCGTCCCGGCGATGATGCCGTTGGTCTGCCGCAGCCCGTCGAAGAACCGGGCGACCGTCACCACCTTGCCGCCGTGCCGCGCGAAGAACACCTCCGCGCGGGCCGCCCGCTCCGGCGTGAGCAGCACGTACCGGCCCCAGCGGTGCACGAAGGCGCGGCCGCCGGTGGCGCCGATCAGGTGACCCAGGGTGTTGCCGAGCACGGCCGCCGCGAAGGCGATCGCCACCACGGCGGCGAGGTCCAGGTGACCGGTGCCCGCGAAGACGGCGGCCAGCACCAGGACGGTCTGCCCGGGCGCGGGGATCCCGCAGTTGTCGAGCAGGACGAACAGGGTCAGTGCCGGGTAGCCGTACTGCTCCAGCAGCGGCGCGAGCGCGGCCAGCGGCCCGGGCAGGGCCGGGGTGCCGCCGGCGGAGTCGGCCGCGAGCAGCACGGCTCACCGCCCCGGGCCGGACGGGCGCGGGGCGGTGGCCGGTGGCGTCAGCGGATCGCCTCGCGGGGTTCGATGTTGCAGTCCGGTCCGGGGTAGACCAGGCCGGTGTGGCCGTCCTCGAAGCGGACCACGTAGGGCGGTTGGCCGTCCTGGCCGCGCACCTCCACGATCTCGCCCTTCTGGTCGACCATGCCCACCGCCCGGCTGTGGATGTGGAGCTGGTCGCCTATCGCTGCCTGCATGGTCTTGCTCCTCGGGGTCTCGGGGGACAGCGGGGACCGGTGGGCCGGCTGCTGCCGCCCTCCTGTCTCCACTGTGCTGCCCGCCCGCCCGGGCCGCAACGGCTCACCGGGTCCGGTGCGGCGCGTCGCCGTGCGCTCGCGGACCGTGCCGCTCGGCGCGGGCCGTGCCGCGGATCCGTGCCGCGGATCCGCGCCGCTCAGCGCGGGCCGAGCTGTTCGAGGAGGTAGCAGCGGACCAGCCGCTTGCATTCGGCGATCATCGCCGGATCGCCCTCCGGATCGCCGCGGAAGGCGAGTTTGAGCACCGCGTCCGCCGCCTCCAGGGCCACCCGCAGACCGAGGGTGAGGGCCGCCGGGTCGGCCGTCGCGAAGAGTTCGCCGCCGAGCGCCTGGAGCCGCAGCGCGACGGCGGTGTTGTTGTCCAACTCGGTGTCCAGCAGGTGCCGGTCGTCGTGGACGCCGTTCGGCCCGGCCGGTCCGGCGAACCCGAAGTCGACCTGCCCGAAGCCGGGGACGGACCGCTTCATCGCGACGAACTCCTCCACCGCGAGGTCGGTGAACCCGGCGGGCCCGGTCGGGACCTCGGCGCGCAGCCGGTCGTCGAGCCGGTGCAGGTAGCGGTCGAGGTTGCGGCCGGCGAGCGCGGCGAGCAGGTCCTCCTTGCCCGCGAAGAACTGGTAGAGCGTGCCGATCGGCACCTGCGCGCGCTGGGCCACCTCCTTGGTGGTGAGCGCCACCGCCCCGGCCTCGTCGAGCAGTGCGGCGCACGCGTCCAGGATCCGCTCGTAGCGCTCCTGGCTGCGCTGCTGCACCGGCCGTCGCCGCCCGGGGCCGGTCCGGCCGGGGACCGGGTGGCTCCTCGTGTCCGCGCTCATGGGGCCACTGTGCCGCATCCGCTGTTCGGCGGGCCAATCCCCGGGCCCGGTCGGGGGCGTCGCCGCTCCCGGGCGGACTGCGCGAGCCCGGAGCACGTCACCCGCCACGGCCTGGAGGAACGGGCCCGCGAGCGCGGCGCCACGCTCGCCCGACGTCCGCACCGGTCCCCGGCGGCCGGCGGCCGCAGCCCCCGGCGGCCGGAGCCCGCCGGCCGCCGGGAGGCCCTACTCCGGAAGCCGGACCGAGAGGGCGTGACGGAACACGTCGCGCGGGTCCCACCGGGCCTTGACCCGTTGCAGGCGCGGGTAGTCGTCCTTGTAGTAGAGGGTGTGCCAGGGGACGCCCGAGGTGTTCCAGGCCGGGTCGGCGAGGTCGACGTCCGGGTAGTTGATGTACGACCCGTCGCTCACCTCGCCCGGCACGGGCACGCCGCCGGTGTCCTCGTAGACCTCCCGGTAGAGCTCGCGCACCCAGGAGAGGTTGGCGCCGTCGTCCTTCTCCTCGGCCCAGACGCTGTGGTAGACCGCCTTCATCACGACGTCCCGCTGTGCCACCGCGGTGGCGCCCGGCTCGACGGCGCGGACCTGTCCGCCGTAGCCGACCACCAGCATGCCGCAGGCGGGGGTGCCGGTGCCGTTGGTCAGGTGGCGGTGGATCGAGGCGAGTTGGGCCTCGGTGAAGGAGCGCCTGAGATAGCCCGCCTTGCCCTTGTAGCGGCGGGTGATGATGTTCCCGGCCTCGCCGTTGCCCGGCCAGGTCATCGGGTAGAGCCACGGGACCGTTGCGCTGCCGCCGTCGGCCTCCAGGCCGGTGCCGGCGTTCACGTAGTCGACGAAGCCCTGCACCATGGCGGGCGCGCCGGGGATCCCGGCGTCGATCTGGACCACCATCGAGAAGGTGGCCGCCGTGTGGTGGGTGAGCTGCAGGACCGCGTAAAGGCCGGTCCGGGGCGAACCCGGGTCGCTGTTGCGCTCGTGCCAGGTGCAGAAGTTGCGCAGCAGGGTGGTGAACGCCCGCTGGGTCGTCCTCGCCGCGTCCCAGGGCCACTCGACCAGGGCCTCCAGCATCTCGGCGGGCGCCGGCGGCAGCAGCCGGCACGGGTCGGGCGCCGCCGAACGGGCCTCGGCGTCGGCCTGCGGCGAACGCAGCCAGTACCGGGTGACCACGCCGAAGTTCCCGCCGCCACCGCCGGTGTGCGCCCACCACAGCTCGCGGTTGGGATCGTCCGGCTCGCGGGTCGCCACCACGGCACGGGCGGTTCCGTCGCGATCGACGACCACCACCTCGACGCCGTAGAGGTGGTCCACCACCGAGCCGTAGCGCCGCGACAGCGGTCCGTACCCGCCCCCGACCAGGTGCCCGCCGGCCCCCACCTCCGGGCAGCCGCCGGCCGGCAGGGTGACGCCCCAGCCCTTGAAGAGCGTCCGGTACACCCGGCCGAGCGTGGCACCCGGCTGCACCTCGAAGACCCGCCGCCCCGGGTCGTAGCCCACCGCGTCCAACGGCGAGAGGTCCAGCAGCAGCCGGATCGCCGGGTCGGCGGTGAAGCCCTCGAAGCAGTGGCCGCCGCTGCGCACACCGACCCGCCGCCCGTCGCGGACCGCGTCCTGGACCGCCCGCACCACCTGCTCGGTGGTGCCGACCACCCGGATCTCCTCCGGGCGCCCGACGAAGCGCTGGTTGTCGCCCTTCAGGAGGCTCGCGTACCGCGGGTCGCCCGGGCGCACCCCGGCCGGCCCGAAGGGCGCCGGGTCCCGGCGCCCGGCTGTCGCGGCCGTCGCGGTCGCCCCGGCGGGAACGGTCGCCCCGGCGGGAACGGTCGCCCCGGCGGGAACGGCCGCGACAGTGGCCAGGCCGCCGGCCGCGGCGAGCAGGGCGCGGCGGCCCAGGAGTGCGGAAGAGGTCTCGCCTTGATCCACCGTCAGCTCCCTCGTCGTGAAGGCCGGCCCCCCAGTAGCATGCCCTCCCGCACGAGGCCGCGGCCAGCAGCCGGCCGGATGTGTCGGCGCCGATCGCGCCGCCCGGGTCGCCCATCACCCCTGGCCTTTCGGCTCCGCGCCCGTAATATGAGTACCCCTCACATTTCTGCCCGCCGGGAGCCAGCCATGCCGGATCGCTACGACCTGCCGGCGGACTTCCGCTGGGGAGTCTCCACCGCCGCCCACCAGATCGAGGGGGCGGTGGACGAGGACGGCCGCGGCCCGTCCGTCTGGGACACCTTCGCCGCCCGCCCCGGCGCCGTCCGCGACGGCCACACGGGCGCGGTGGCCTGCGACCACTACCACCGCTGGCCCGAGGACATCGCGCTGCTCCAGGGCCTCGGCGTCGACGGCTACCGCTTCTCCGTCGCCTGGCCCCGCGTCCAGCCCACCGGCGCCGGCCTGGTGAACCCCGCCGGCCTCGCCTTCTACGACCGCCTGGTGGACGCCCTGCTCGCCGCCGGCATCACCCCGCTGCCCACCCTCTTCCACTGGGACCTGCCCCAGGCCCTCGAAGACGCCGGCGGCTGGCTGAACCGCGACACCGCGTACCGCTTCGCCGAGTACACCGCGATCGTCGCCGACCGCCTGGGCGACCGCGTCCCCGCCTGGATCACCCTCAACGAGCCCTTCGTGCACATGGTCTACGGCCACGCCCTCGGCATCCACGCCCCCGGCCGCGCCCTGATGCTGGACGCCCTCCCCGCCGCCCACCACCAGCTCCTCGCCCACGGCCTGGCCGCCACCGTCCTCCACGAGGGCGGCCTCGACGTGATGATCGCCAACAACCTCACCCCCGTCTGGCCGGCCTCCACCGACCCCGCCGACCTCGCCGCCGCCCAGGCCTACGACGCCCTCCACAACCGCCTGTTCACCGACCCCATCCTCCTCGGCCGCTACCCCGACCTCACCGCCTTCGGCGTCGCCCCCGACCTCCACGGCGCAGTCCGCCCCGGCGACCTCGACCTCATCGCCGCCACCCCCCTCACCGGCCTCGGCGTCAACTACTACAACCCCACCCGCATCGCCGCCCCCACCGACCCCGCCCTCCCCTTCACCCTCCTCGACATCCCCGAAGCCCCCGCCCACACCGCCTTCGGCTGGCCCGTCCTCCCCGAGGGCCTCCACGAACTCCTCCTCCACCTCCGCGACATCTACCCCGACACCCTCCCCCCGATCACCATCACCGAGAACGGCTGCTCCACCCCCGAACCCACCGACGACCCCGCCCGGATCTCCTACCTCGCCACCCACCTCGACGCCCTCGCCACCGCCGTCACCGAAGGCATCGACGTCCGCGGCTACTACACCTGGACCCTCCTCGACAACTACGAATGGGCCGAGGGCTACCACCAGCGCTTCGGCCTCGTCCACGTCGACTTCACCACCCAGCGCCGCACCCCCAGGGCCTCGTACGCCTGGTACCGCGACCTGATCGCCGTCCACCGGAATTGCCGTGTACGGTAGTTGGCCTTCGGGGTCAGTGGTGGCACAGGGCGGTCCAGCCCCGGAAGGCGGGGCAGGGTGGACAGGGGCGTCTGTGGCCGCGCGTCACGGCAACGGGTGATGACCGGGTGATCGGCAGGCCCAGTACCAGTAGTCCCGGTCGGCGACCCGACCGGCTCTGGGCGGCCGACACGGCCTACCTGGATCCGCTCGGGAGCGAGCGTCGGCAGGCCCTCGAAGGAGCACAGTGATCCGCGCGGCGGTGGCGGCGGTCATGTCGGTGGCGGTGAGGCCCGAGGCGACGGCGTTGACGGTGGTGCCGAACCGGCCCGGCTCGGTGGCCAGGGTCTTGGTGGGTGCAGATGGCTCAGCGGCTTGCAGGGGACCGCAGGACCGTGAAGATCACCTGGTCCACCCGTCCGGGTTGGTGTGCCGTGCGAGGCCCACGCGGCGGGCGTCGGCACAATGAGGCATGGGATCAAGCCCTGGGCCGACCGGTTCACCGTCGGCGACACTCGATCAGGCCGCCGCGCGGGGCGAGCACTGGTGGCCGGTGGCACTGGCGATCGCCACGGCCGCGATGCTCCACCTGGCGCTGCCCGCCGCGTACCGGCTGGACCCCGCATGGGTGGTTCCCGTGGTCATGCTCACCCTGCTGGGGGCACTGATCCTTGGTGACCCGGGGCGGATCGATCGGCAGAAGCGGTGGCTCAGAGTGGTCACCGATGTCATGATCGGCTTCATCACCGCGGCCAACCTCTATGCGGGTGTCCACCTGGTGGCGGACATCCTGACCAACAACAAGCTGTTCGCCGACAACGCCACCGGTCTGCTGGCCACCGGGGGAGTGACCTGGGCCACGAACGTGATCGCCTTCGCGCTGTGGTACTGGGACCTCGACCGAGGCGGTGCGGCTGCCCGCGCCCACCCGCTCCAGCCGAGCCCGAGCTTCGTGTTCCCCGAGATGCAGCACTCGGCCTACGCGAGCGCCGACTGGGTGCCGACGTTCGCCGACTACCTGTCGCTGGCCTTCTGGACCGCCACGGCGTTCAGCCCGACCGATGTCTCCGCCGTCAGGAGGTGGGCGAAGCTGCTGATGATGGTGGAGGCCGCGGCCTCCCTCATCCTTGCCGCCCTGGTGATCGCCCGCGCGATCAACATCCTGCAATAGACGAGGCGGGCGCACCGGCCTGTGGTGAGCAGCCGCCTCGTCGACGAAGCCCGTCGGATGGACACGACCGGTGTGAGCAGGTGCACCTGGTTGTTGGCCACCAGTGCCCGGAGATTCTCCCTGGGCTGACGATGCGCCGGGGCCCACCGGGCCTGACGCGCGCGCGGTGGTTGAGGCGTCTCGACCGGGCCCGAGCCGGCGTCCCGGGTGTGACGTCGGTCACACAGTCGCCGTCGGGTGGCGGACAACTGGCGCTCGCAGCCGCAGAAGCTGCAGGTCACGGGCAGAGCCGGTGGTCCGCGGACGAACCTCGGCGGTCGAACGATCTGGCTATCCGGGGAGGATTGAGCCTAGCCTGCCCGCCATGTCCCAGAACACGAACACTCCCGGCTTCCCCGGGCAGCCGGTCGCTCCGGCCGGCGACTCCGCCAAGGTGCAGCGCCAGGTACAGCAGCAGGCGGGTGTCGGCCCGGTCTCCGGTGGCGGCGGCACCCTGTTCTCCGAGCCGGTCCTTGTGGTGAACCAGAAGGCCAAGCTGATCGAGCTGACCAACGAGTACGCCGTCTTCGACCAGCAGGGCGCCACGCTGGGCTCGGTGGTCCAGGTCGGCCAGAGCGGTCTGCGCAAGGCGGTACGACTGCTCACCTCCCTCGACCAGTATCTGACCCACAAGCTGGAGATCCGTGACGCGCACGGCACCCCGGTGCTGCTGCTGACCCGCCCGGCGAAGTTCATCAAGTCGCGGGTGGTCGTGCAGCTTCCGAACGGCCAGGAAGTCGGCCAGATCGTTCAGCAGAACGCCATCGGGAAGATCAACTTTGCGCTGGAGGTCGGCGGGCGGAAGGTCGGCGCCGTCAAGGCCGAGAACTGGCGGGCCTGGAACTTCTCCATCGTCGACGAGACGGACGCCGAGATCGCCCGGATCACCAAGACCTGGGAAGGCCTGGCGAAGACGATGTTCACCACGGCCGACAACTACGTGCTCCAGATCCACCGACCGCTCGCCGACCCGCTGCTCAGCCTCGTCGTGGCGACCGCGCTGACCGTGGACACCGCGCTGAAGCAGGACGCCCGCGGCCTCGGATAGCCGCGACCGCACCCTGTTCGTTGTTCGTGCCCCACCCCCCGACCGGGGGCGGGGCACGAAGGCGGCAGGTGTCCGGGGCGGGCGGGGGTGGAGAGCGGGGCCGCGCCACAGGGCGGGTCGGTTGCGGTAGTCGGCCCGCGGCCACGGCGGAGCGTACGGTCTCTCGGGGGCGCCCGGTCGGGGCAGCCTCCCGATCACCGCTTGCCGAAGGAGGGTTCACGCGCCATGGAGTTCCCCGAAACGCACCGGACCCTGCTCGCCAGGTTGCTTCCCGGCGAGGAGCCGAGAGGCCTGACGATTCGTCAAGGGCAGTTCCATCAGGTGGTCATCGGGGCGGAGCGCGTCGTGTGCTTCGCCCGCACCGGTGCCGCGGCCGAGCGGCTTCCCGGCCGGGCGGCGCGACTGCGCGCCCTCGCCGGGCTCGGCCTCGGGTTCCGCACCCCCGAGCCGCTGGAGGAGGGCGCCGCCGCGGGCCCGGACGAGCCGGCCTACCTGGTGCTCACCCGGGTGCCCGGGGCGGCCTTGGCGGAGGACGTCCTCGAAAGCCCCGAGGCGGCGGAGGCGGTCGCCGCCCAGTACGCCGCGCTGTTGTCGGCGCTGGCCGCGGCCGGTGGCGACGACCGGGCGCGCTCGGTCCTTCCGCACGCCCTCGAAGGGGAGTGGCGGGAGTTCTCCGACGGGGTGCGGGCGGAGCTCTTCCCGCTCATGCACCACGCCGGCCGGGTGCGGGCCGAGCGCGAACTCGCCGCCCTCGACGGCCTTCCCCACCTCACCTCCGCCGTGGTCCACGGCGACCTCGGCGGGGAGAACGTGTTGTGGGAGACCGTCGACGGCCTGCCGCGGCTCAGCGGTGTGGTGGACTGGGACGAGGTCGCCCTCGGCGACCAGGCCGAGGACCTCGCCGCGATCGGCGCCGGCCACGGCGCGGAACTGCTCGGCCGGGTGCTCGCCCTCGGCGCCGGGGCGGCGGGCGGCGACATGGACGGCCGGATCGCCGCGATCCGGGGCACCTTCGCCCTCCAACAGGCTCTCCAGGCCCGGCGCGACGGTGATGAGGCGGAACTGGCCGATGGGCTGACCGGCTACCGCTGAGCACATGTGTCGGGGTGCGCCGTCGGCCGGGCCGGAACTCGAAGGGCGCGGCAGGGCCGGTGCACATCACCGAGAACCCCAGCGTGCTCGCCGTCGCCCTACGACGATTCGGCCGGCACTGGTCTGCACCTCCGGGTGGCCCAACACGGCCGTGATCCACCTGCTGCGCCGACTCGCCGACGATGGCGTCTCCCTGCACTACCACGGTGACTTCGACGGCGAGGGCATCCGCATAGCGGCCCACGTCATGGCCAGGACCGGAGCCGTTCCCTGGCGCATGGGTGCCGACGAGTACCGAGCCGCTGCGACAAGGGTCCCCTCGGGCCCCGCCCCGGGGCGGCTGACGCCCGCACCGTGGGACCGGCTGCTCGTCGACTCCATGGCCGAACTGCGCACCTCGGTGGTCGAGGAGGTGGTCGCCGACCTCCTCCTGGACGACCTCACGCCTGGTACCGGGACCTGATCGCCGCCCACCGGGCGCGGCATGCCGGACAGTTGGGCCGATGGGTGGGCCTTGTGGCATGGACCCGCTCGCAGCTGCGGTCACTCCTCGTCGTCGTCGGCCTCACCGGTGGGTTCTTCGGGCGACCAGCGGAGCGTCACATCGAAGTGGACGCCGGCGGAGCCGCCCGCGAGGATCACGCCGATGCTGCCGTCCAGTTTGACGCCGAACTTGACCTCGATCTCGTCGGGTCGGCGCGGCAGGGCGCGGAACGCCTCGATCACGTCGGATGCCGTGTTGACCACGGTGTGCAGCGAGTCCCGCACCGTGGCGCCCGCTCTCTCCAGACTTCCCCGGCCGGCGGGCGCGACGCCTGCGCCGGTGCCCTCGCTCTCGACCACCAGCGTCCCGCCGGACGCGAGGGTGAATTCGGTACGTGTTGTCACTTGGCCTCCTGGCCTGGGGATCCGGATGCGCAGACGGAGCTCTGCGTCGGCTGCGGATAGGCGTCGTCCTGGACCTTGTCCAGCCCGGTGAGGATCGTCGGCAGCTGGGTCGGGTCGTTCAGATAGTCGAGCACCGCGCGGTTGAACGCGGCCGCCATGGTGCTGGGCATGCTGTCCGAGGCGTCGAAGCACAGGGTGGCGGGCGAGGTCAGCAACTCGGCGATCCGGCGGGCGACGCTGTCGGTGGCGTAACTGGACACCATCCGCGCGGTGACGGTGCGGTTGGCGGAGAAAGCCGACTCCGGCTGTCGGCTCGGCCAGATCTGCTGGGCCTGCGGGCTCGCGAGGAAGGCCATGAACTGCTCCGCCTCGGGCGAGTCGCGGAACATCGCGACGAGGTCTCCCGACACCTCGTACGTCGGCGTCGGCGCCGGCGTCGCCGTGGGCTGGAAGTCGGGGAACGGGACGAAGTCGTAGTCCTTTCCCGGGACGGGTTTGGTCGGTGCCGCGGGGTCCGGGGTGATGGGGGCGCCGTGTTCGAGGTAGCAGCCGGGCGGTGTGGTGAAGAGCGGATAGGCCCCCTCGCCGTAGCTGGTCAGCAGCGCGGTCAGCGGGCCGCCACGGATCGCGCCCTGTGCGGTGACGGTCTGGCCCCATGCCTGCCAGGCCGCGCTGACCTGCGGCGACCTCCAGTCGAGCGTGCCGTTGACCCAGTCCCTGTAGGTGTCGGCACCCGACTGGTGCAGCAGGATGTCCTCGATCCAGTCGGTGCCCGGCCACCCCGAGTTGGGCGGGTCGGCCATGGCCAGGCACCAGGGCGTCTCGCCCCGCTGGGCGATCGACCGGCCGACGCCGACCAAGTCGGCCCAGCTGGTGGGCGGCTGGGTGGCGAGCCGCTGGGGGGCGTACCAGATGAGGCTCTTGACGGAGGCTTTGACCACGACGGCGTACGGATCGCCGGTCCCGGCCTCCCCGAGGCGGTACCACTGGGGGCCGTAGTCGGACTTCAGCAGATCGACGAGTCCGCTGCCGAGTGTCTTGTCCTGGAAGCGGTTCAGCGGGACCAGGTCGCCCTGCTGCGCGTAGGAGCGCAGCGCCCCGGGGTTCGCCATGACCGCCAGGTCCGGTGCCTCGCCCTTCTGTACGGCGGTCCGCAGCACCTGGTCGAGCGCCCGGGTGGGGGAGGCGTTGACGGTGATTCCGGTCTTGGCCTCGAAGGCCTTGAGCACGGCTTGGAAGGAGTCCTTCTCGGCGTCGGCGGTCCAGGGTGTCAGGATGCTCAGGGCGCGCCGGTCGGAGGAGCCGCCGAGGCAGGAGGCGGACGCCGTCAGCAGGGTGAGGACCAGGAGGAGCCGGAGAGCTGCCCGGCGCTTCTGCCGCATCATCGGCCTCCGAACCGGTACTCGTCGATGCGCGGATTCAGCGCGCGAGCGGCCGCCGCCGCTGCGGCTGAGGTCAGCAGCACGAGAAGCGCCATGAGCTCGGCGGAGGAGGCGTCCGCGTCGGTGACACCGCTCGTGAACGCGGCCTCGGACTGGGCCTGTTGGCGACCTGATTGCCCCGCCCCGACGGTCGCGGGCTGTTCGGACGTCGGCGGTGTCAGGTGGGTCCCGCAGGACCCGGCCACCGGGCATGCCTGCGCGACGATGGCGGACAGGTCCGTGTCGGCTTGGGCGGCGGACCGGCTCGCCTGCTGCTGTGCCAGGGTGACGGCTTCGGCGAACGGGCCGTCCAGGGCCGAGCGCAGGCGTCCGTCCGAGGCATGGAGCGACAGACCGCACACCAGGGCCGTCGCGGTGAGGGCGAGCACAGCAGCCGTCAACCGGATGCTCAACCGACGCCGGAAGCGGCGGCGCAGCACCAACTGCGTCCGCACGAACAGCGCCAGCACCAGCGCGAACGGCACCAGGAACAGCAGATCCGCGGCGCCCGCCAGCCAGAGCGAGCCGCGTCGGACGGTCAGCGCCGCGCTCTCCTCCTTCCGCAGCCGGTCCAGCGTGTTCGCGACCTCCCGGTACTGCAGGGTCGCGTACCACAGGGCCGGCAGGGCGCGGGCGAGCTCACCGGTCTGCTGGTAGTCGGCGGCGGCCTGCTCGAGCTCGGCGTTGTAGTTGACGACGAGCCCCTCGACGAGTTGCAGATCACTGGTGCCCGCCGGGCCCGCCACGTTGTCCCTGGCCAGTTCCGCCAGGTTCTGGTTGATCGCGGCGATGTCGTTCTGGTAGTGGTCGCCGAGTCCGCCGAGGACCACGGTGCCCTGCCGGAAGCCGTGCACCGCCACGCGTTGGGCATCCGCGAGCGCGCCGTACGCGGCCTCGGCCCGAAGGACCGCAGGGGCGGCCCGCCTGCCGGTGGCGTCTGTTCCGGCGTGTGACTGACTGGACACCACCAGGCACAGCGCCCCGGTCAGCAGGCTGCCCGCCACCAGCGCCGCGCGGAGCCGGCGCAGGGTGCGCGCGGTCGTGGAGGGCGTCGCCGGTTCGTCCGCCACCGGTTCCGGCGCCACCGCGGTGGGGGCCGTCATCCGCCCATCACCGGTGAGCTGCCGGTGAACTCGTGGTCGCACGCGAGGTTCTCGCAGTACCGCGCGCCGGCCACCGCGACCCGGCCGCACCTCGGGCAGTCGGGCCCCGGGGCCGACGGGCGCCCGGGCGCCGCATCGGCGCGCGTCGCCGGGTTGCGCGAGAGGCCGTACGAGGTGCTGGTGACCGTGCCCATCATGGCTTGCAGGACGTAGTCCGGATCCAGCTCCGGCAGCAGGCTGACCACGCCGCGTGCGGCGTCCTCGATCCGGACGACCTTGCCCAGTCGCCGCAGCGCGTCCTCGTTGCGCAGCTCGGTGGCCAGCGCCACGGCCCGGCCCCAGGCATCGCGCGCCCCGTGGTGATCCCCCTGACGGAAGAGCGTTCCGCCGCGCCATCGGAGCGCGTACAGCTCCTTCTCCCGCTCGTGGCGGCGCCGATCGGCCCCGAGGACGGTTTCCGGGGCCGGCTGGTCGAGCCAGCGCGCGCTGATCACCTCCACCGAGCTGACGGGTGTGGCCAGTTCGGTGCCGATCGGTCCGGTGACCACCTCGATGGAAGCCAGGGTCTCCGCGTCGGCGCCGACCGTCCGGTCGCCGGTCACGGCGAAGGTCGCGACATACCGGCGCGCCTCGCTGCTCCAGGGGCCGGTCGGGTAGTCGGCCGTCGCCGTTCCGGCCAGCGGCAGGCGGTGGCCGACCAGGTCGGCCAGCGCCGGGTGGGCCTGTTCGAGGACCGACACCGACACTCCCGGTGCGCAGCGCACCCGCAGGGCCAGGTCGGACAGCGTGCGGCCCATGGCGGTGCGGATGAGCGCGCGGAAGTCGGGCGCCAGGTCGGCCAGGTCGGGCACCGCGTCCGCCGTGCCCTGGAGTTCCTCGGCGATCCGTCTCAGCTCGGCGGGCTCCCAGTCCGCACCGATACCGCGGGCGTCGCAGGTGAACACGGAACGGCAGTCGGCGAGCACGGTTTCCATCGACCGCGCCGACCGGTCCTGGTGCTCGTTGCGTCCATCGGTGAGCAGGAGCGCGTGGCGGATCAGGTCGCCGTGCGGTTCGAGCAGTTCACGGGCCTTGTCGAGCCAGGCGCCGATGACCGTGCCCTGGGCGCCGGGGGCGATCCGGTTGACAGCCTGCTTCGCCTCCGCGCGGGTGACGGCGTTCGCCGGGGCGAGGAAGGACTCCCGGGGGTAGATCATGGTTGCCTGGTGGGTACCGGCGACCACCGCGAAGCGGGTTCCCTCGCGCAGGGTGTCGATGGCGGCGCAACTCGCCTCCTTGGCCCGTTGGAGCTTGGTGCGCGGATCGCTCATCGACCCCGATTGGTCCAGCAGGATGACCTCGGCGAACCGCGCATCGCTCGGCGGGCTCGCCCGCCGGTCGGCCGCGGTGCTCGCGGCCACGCTGAGGTAGACGTGCACCTCACGCTCGTTCAGGGAGCGGTACCTGTCGTAGTTGGCCTCCAGGGTGACTCTCGGTGTTTCGGTCATGTGCCAATTCCTCGTCTGTAGGGGAAGATTGACGACTCCGTCGAAGACCGCCGGTTCACTGCGTGGTGACCGGCCGCACGGCGTTGGCCAGATCGACGAGCACGGTGTGGCGGTTCTCGTCCGGTGCCCACTGGGCGAACGCCCGGTACTCCTTCTCCAGTCTCAACCGGCTCTCGTGCTCCGTGACTTCGTCGTCGGACGCGGTCCGGTCCGGTCGCGAGGTGCGCCGGCGGTCGAGCCCGGCCTCCAGGATCAGGACGGCGAGCCGGCGCCGCTCGGGCTCGTCCAACGGCAGTGTGGCCAGCACCTGTTCGGCCTCGGCGAGGTCCGCGCGGTCGGGCAGGCCCGCGGGGCCCGCGTCGAGCCGCCCGGTGTGAATCCGCAGCGCGGCGATCCGCGCCGCCCGGTGGTGCGGTGAGGTGTCGGGTACCTGCCTCAACGCCGAGACCGCACCGGCCCGGTCGCCGCGGCGCAGCCTCGTCCGGGCGTTGCCGAAGGCGGCGCTCTCGTGCCAGCTGTCGGTCCGCCACACCGACAGGTAGGCCGCCGCCGCCGCGTCGAGCTCCTCGTCGGTCGACGCCCGGTATTCGGCGCACAGCGCCAGCGCGAGCCGCGGCGCGAGCTCACCCGGCAGCATCCGGTAGCAGGAGGTGAACATCTTCTCCGCGTCGCCGAACCGCTGCGCGGCCAGGGCTATCAGCCCCTCGTGCCAGTTGAGCCGCCACCCGGGCCGCAACAGGCCCCTTGCCCGGTCCAGCGCGGCGCGCGCCGCCCCGAGGTCGTCGAGCCGCAGGTGGAGTCGGCAGCGCAGCAGCTCGACCTCGGGCGAGGAAGCCTGGGCGGAGGCCGCGACAGGATCGGCGTAGGAGGCGAGCTGGGAGAGGGCGACCGCCGGATCGGCGCTGACGGACGCCCTGAGGAACCCGGCGGCGCAATCGCGGGCGTCGACCAGCGGCTCGGGCAGCCCGGCCGCCGCCATGACCGGCGCGGGCGGCGCGGTGGCGAGCGGACGGCAGCTGCCCTCGACCGCGGCCCGCAGCGCCGCGGTGCTCGTCCACCGGTCGAGCGGCGGCACCGCCCCGAGCCCGGGGTCGATCAGCGTGGTGGAGCGGGCGAAGAGCAGTGACGGCGCGGTGTACTGGGCGTCGTCCCGGCTGGAGATCAACTCGCGTAGAACACCGCTCAGTTGGCCCGCCAGCTCGGCGGCCGAGGCGAAGCGCAGCTGCGGATCGTCATGGGTGGCGCGACTGATGAGCCGGCGCAGCGAGGTGAAGCGGGCACTGTCCGGGTCGGCGGTGTACCACCGGAAGAGCGACTCCAGGGTCCTGCCCACCGTGTGGAGGTCGGTGGCGACGGTGGGCCCGGTGACCATCAGCTCCGGGGCCATGTACTCCTCCGAGTACGCCCCGGTGCCCGGTGTCCCGGCCTCGCGCACCGCGCCGAGGTCGATCAGCTTGATCCGGGAGCCGTACACCATCAGGTTGCTCGGCTTCAGGTCGCAGAACAGGTACTGGCTGTCGTGGAGGTACTGGAACGCCCGGAGCACGCGCAGGACGTAGCCGATGATCTGCTCGGTCTCCAGCCGGCCGAACAGTTCCGAGCGCTCCAGGGAGTAGCCGGGTACGTACTCCATCACGAGGTAGCCGTGGTAGCCGTGCCGGGACCCGCCCGCCGGCTCGTGTGTCACGAAGTCGTAGATGTCGACGATGTCGTCGTGTCTGAGCTCGATCAGGAACCGCTTCTCCTCGGCGGCCTCCTCGACCCGCCTGGGGTCCGCCGCGTCGATCAGGCCCTTGAGCGCCACCGGACGGTTGTTCAGGCGCTCGTCGTAGGCGAGGTAGACCCAGCCGAAGCCGCCGTGCCCGATGCACCCCTCGACCCGGTAGCGGTCCGACAGCAGGTCGCCCCGGCTGAGTCTCGGCACGAACGAGTAGGCCGTCCCGTCGTACGGGCAGCGCCCCTCCAACAGGCTCGGCTGGCCGTCGAGACCTGTGCCCACGGGCCGGCGGCAGGCGGGATTGGGGCAGCGCCTGCGCTCCTGCGGGATGCGCGGTTCGGTTCTGACCGCTCGGTTCGGCTCCGGTCCGGCGATCGTCGGCAGCGTGACGAGGCCCAGTCCCCACCAGGGGTCGTCGCCGAACGCGCGCGACGGCTGTACGGGCTCTGCGGGGCGCGCGGACGGCACCGCGCCGCGGTTTGTGCTCGCCACCGGTACCGACCGCCCCGGGGCCCGCTCCCCGGCCGGCAGCCGGTCGCCGCCCGTCGGCGCGGCCACCAGCGGCGGAAGCAGGCAGCGCCGGCAGTAGCCGGTCGCATCGAGTTCGCCACCGCAGCCTGGACGGTTGCACCGGTTCATGCCTGCCTCCCGTCGATCTCGCGCCGAACGGCCCGGTGGTACTCCTCGACCCGGAGCTCGGCGAGCGGTAGGTCGCATCCACCGCTGTAGAGCAGCCGCCGGGCCGCCTCGTACGACTCGCCCAGTTCCTCGATCAGGCCGCGCGCCGCGGCCTCCGAGCGGTAGGCGTCCAGCCGCCCCCGGGCCCGGTTCCGCCGGGCGAGCAGGGCCGTGCACTCGGCGTTCAACCGCCGGGCCCGCGCCAGCGACCGGGCGGCTGCCTCCTCGCAGGTGTCGAGTTCCCCCAGCAGCCATCCCCGGAGGGCGGATCCGGCGGCCGAGCCGGTGTCCCGCAGCACCCGCAGGCGGACCGCGAGCGCGGCCGCGCCGGCGACCTGTGGCGGCGGCGCGCCGAGGATCCGCGGCGCGACGTACTCACGGCACACCCGGGCGTCGCGCTCGGCCGCCTCGACCTCCTCGACCAGGCGGTCGAGCCGCTCGAGTCGGGTGCCGAACTGCGTCTTCCCGTCCTGCCGGTCGCTCGGCGGGGCGGGCGCGGCGGGCTGTCCGAGGCTCGCCGCGACCGCACTGCGGACATAGCGCGGAGGGTCGCCGTGGTAGGCGAGCAGCAGGCGCACGCCGATGCTCGACGCCCGCGCGGCGATCGGTTCGAGCAGCCGGTAGTACAACTCGCCGGGGTCGGCCGCCAGGTCGACCGCGGTCACCACGACAACGATCGGCGAGCCCAACTCCTCCAGCTGGTGGGAGAGATCATCGGTGACGCGGTCGGTCAGCAGGCTCAGACTCTCCGCGAGCTGCTGGGCGACCTGCTCGGTCGTCCGCCCGGTCGCGTCGACGGCGGCGTCCACCTCGCCCAGCTGGGGGACGGTGCCGGGCGGGGCGCCGCTGACGGTTTCGTCGGGGGCCGCCCGACGGTAGCCCGGCACCGTCAGGCCCACCAGGCGGGACGTCAGCGCGAGCGCGCCGCCACCGCCGATCGCACAGACCCCGCCCGGCCCGCCGGACGCCAGCCAGCCGACCAGGTGCCGGGTCAGCGCGAGCTGGACCGGGTCGTCCAGGACCTCCGGGACCTGCGGCGACGGCCAGTCGCTCGGCAGTACCCGCGAGGGCCGGCTCGTCAGATGCTCGTCGAGCACCGCGCTCGCGTACTTGTACAGCGTCCGGGCCGCGATCATCCAGCTGCTCTCGGCGAGCGGTGCCCGGACAACCGCGATCACGCCGAGGATCTCACCGCCCGCGGCGAGCGCCGCCGCACCGCTGAACCCACGGCCGACGCGCTGCTCCACGACCGCGTCGAGCTGGACCCGCTCCTGGGTGAAGTCGAACGAGGCGATCTTCGCCGTGACCAGCTGGCCGTTGTCGGTACCCGCCGGAAAGCCGAAGATCCGCACGATCTCGTCGTGCTGCCAGGTCCGCCGGATCCTCGCGCGCGGCACGCCCGGCACCACGGACCGCAGGGCGAGGATCGCCACATCCCCGCGCTGGTCCGGTAGCGGCGGCTGCCAGCAGCTCTCGACAACGGTCGCCGGGTAGGCGTCGTCGGGACGTCCGGCGATCCGGACCCGGACCTCGCGACCGGCTTCACGCCCGGCCTCGATGGCCTCCTCGACCACATGCGCACACGTCAGCACGTACTCGCCGTCGAGCATCGTCCCGGCACCGTGCACGCGCCCCTGGGTGTCCTCGATGCGCGCCAGCCAAGGATCCTCCCGCTCCATGGCTAAAACGCTACGCCAGAAGTGATCTGACAGATAGTCATCCGCCACGATCGGATCAGGTCGCGAGCACCGGCCCGGGGCGGAAGGAGGCTCCGCTGCCGCTGGCCGCGGAGGAGTTCAACCGGCTCGGAGCGACGGCGCGGGAGGACATCGGCGAGCGGACCCGGACGTCCCCGCGCACCGTCGGTTCGCACCTCCACCACCTCCTCCCGCAGCTGGGGATCACGTCGAGGGCCGCGCTGCGCGACGCGCCGAACCGGGTGCCGGCAGCCGGCCGGTGATCGGCCGGGCCGGCGGGGTGGGGGCTTACACGGTGCCGGCGATCCAGCCGATGGTCTCGGTGGTGTGGGGGCCGTCGGACAGGGCGGTGCCGCGGCCGACGAGTTCGTTGATACGGATCTTGAAGCCGGTGGTGGTCACGTCGGCGATGCGCAGGCCGGGGGTGTCCGGGCCGTTGAAGGTCTGGACGAACGGCACCACGATCACCTCCGTGCCGGTGGGGAAGGGCGTGGGGAAGGTGACCTGGGTGAAGGTGGAGGTGTCGCCGCCGCCGGTCGCCGAGCGGTTGGTGGAGTTCAGCTGCAGCCTGCCCGTCTGGATCATGCTCATGGTCTCCGCCTTTCGTCGAGCCGTCGCCCCGTCCGGGAGCCAACGGGGAGTTGCCCGTATTGATCCGCGTTTAGAGCGCAAGTCGCCGATACGGGCGAACTGTTCCTGTGTGACGTGTCAAGGGCGGCGCGAGGGGCCGGCCCCTGTTCGTTCGAACGGGCGGATTGTCAAGCCCGCACCGGAAGCGGCCGTTCGGCAGTAGCCTCGGCGTTGGCAACGACGGCCGTGGACGCGTGATTTGGAGGCAACGGTGGCCGAAGGGGAGCCCGCGGCGGGGGGTGGCCGGGACGGCTGTCCGCTGCACGAGCGCGAGGCCGAGATCCGGTCGGCCAGGAAGGCGGTCGAGGCGCTGGCCCGGCCCGCCGGGGCGGCGCTCGGGGAGCTGCTGGTGTACACCGGCGCGGCGGGGCTGGGCAAGACGGCGGTGCTGACCGAGGTGCGCCGGGAGGCGAGGCGGGCGGGGTGCGCGGTGCTGTTCGCCCGGGGCGGGGAGCGGCAGCGCCACGAGCCGTTCCGGGTGGTGCGCCAGCTGCTGCAGCCGGTGCTGGCGGCCCTGTCCGACGAGGAGCGGGCGCAGGTGTTCGGGCCCTGGGAGGACATCGTCGGTCCGGCCGTGGGGCTGCTGCCGCCGGGCGGGCAGCGCGATCCGCAGGGAGTGCGGGACGGGCTGGACTTCGTGCTCACCCGCCTCGTGCAGCGCCGCTCACCGGTGGTCGTGATCGTCGACGACCTGCACTGGGCCGACGCGGAGTCGCTGGGCTGGCTGGCGAGCTTCGCGGTGGGCGCGCGGGAGCTGCCGGCCCTGCTGGTGCTCGCCTGCCGGGACGAGTTCCCCGACGAGGCCCTGACGCTCCAGCGCGGCCTCGTCGGCCGGGCCGACCGGCGGCACGAGCTGCGGCCGCTCCAGCCCGCCTCGGTCGCGCGGCTGGTCCGCGCCGCGCTGGGGGCGGGGGCCGAGGACGCGTTCTGCCGCCACGTCTGGGCGGTCACCGCCGGCAACCCGTACGAGACCACCGCGCTGCTGCGCGAGGTGGTCGGCCAGCGGCTCGACCCCGTCGAGGAGAGCACCGCCCAGCTGCGCGAACTCGCCGCGGGCACCCGGGGGATGACGCTCCGGCACTGGCTGGACAAGATCGGCCCGAGCGCGGTGCGGTTCGCCTGGGCGGCGTCCATGCTGGGCACCGACATCCGCCCGGACCTCGCCGCCGTGATCTGCGCCCAGGGCCCGGAGACCGCCGCCGAGTCCGTCCGGGAGCTGCGCCGGCACGGGGTCCTGATCGGCGCGCCGGGCGGCCGGCTGGAGTTCGTCCACCCGCTGATCGCCACCTCGGTCTACCAGTCGATGCCTCCCGCCACCCGCACCGGGATGCACGGGGTGGCCGCCATCGAGACCGAGAACGCCGGACTCGGCCTGCTGACGGCCTCCCGGCACCTGCTGGAGACCCTGCCCGAGGGGGACAACCTGACCGTCGGCAAGCTGCGCCGGGCGGCCCGCGAGCACCTGGCCATCGGCGCGCCCGAGGCGGCCCAGCGCTGCCTGCGCCGCGCCATCAGCGAACCGCCCGCCGACGAGGACCGGGCCGAGGTGCTCTTCGAACTCGGCTGCTCGGCACTGCTCACCGACCCGGCGACCACGGTCAACCAGCTGCGCCTGGCCCTCGCGGACCCGCACGGGCTGAGCCCCGAGCGCCGGGTCGACGCGACCTTCCGGCTCGCCCAGGCCCTCGCCCACAGCAACCGGCTCGGCGAGGCCGCCGCGGTGTGCGCGGAGGCGGCCGCCCGCACCTCCCCCGGCCCGGGACGCCTGCGCTTGGAGGTGGCCACCTTCATGTTCGCCGCCTTCCAGTCCGAGGACGAGGACGGCCCGGGCCGCTCCCGCAGGCTCGCGGAGTTCGACCGGATGCTCGAGACGGTCGGCATGGCGTTCAGCGACATCCGGGCGGACGGCTCGGCGGCCACCGCCGTCGGTACCGCCGCCGCCACGGGCACCGGCACCGCCACGGGCGCCGCCGCCGGCCCGAAGGACGGACCACCCCCGAACGACGCCCTCTTCGAACACAACGGCCTGGCACAGGCGGTGGCGGTGCTGCGCTGCTGGGACCTCACGCTGCGCGGGGTGGACCGCGAGGAGGCGATCGCCTTCGCGGAGTCCGCGCTGCCGGGAGGCCGGCTGCCCCCCAGCCTCGGCTGGACCAACACCGTCTGGGGCTTCGAGCTGCCCGGGATCCTCGGCATCAGCTACCTCTACGCGGACCGGGTCGACCGGGCGGAGGAGCTGTTCACCGAGGCGGTCCGCGCGTACGAGGTCGCCGGGTGGAGCGGCGGCCACCTCGGCTTCGCCTATCTGCTGACCGGCATGCTCCGGTTCCGCTGCGGCGCCCTGGTGGACGCGGAGGACTATCTGCGCCGGGCGCTGCGCATCGCCGAACGGATCGGCCCGGGCGTCCCGCTGCACTGGGACGCGGTGGGGGCGCTGGCCGAGACCGTGGCCGCGCGCGGCCGGGTGGCCGAGGCGCTGGAGCTGGCGCGCGAGCACGCCTTCGGCCCGCCGTACCCGACGGTGATGGTGCTGCCCGACGCCCCCACCCTGTACGGCCGTCTGCTGCTGGCCCGGGGCGACGCGTCCGGCGCGGCCGCGACGCTGACCGCCGCCGGCGCGGCCCTGGACGCGCGCGGGTGGCGCAACACGGTGTGGGCGCCGTGGCTCGGGCACCTGGCGCGCGCGATCGCCCCCGAGCAGCCGGACCGGGCCCGTGACCTCGCCGAGGAGGCCGTCCGCCGGGCCCGGGAGTCCGGCACGGACTCGGCCATCGGCAGCACGCTGCGGCTCTGCGCGGCGGTGCACGAGGGGTCACGCGCGGCCGAGCTGCTCGTCCGGGCCGTCCGGCACCTGGAGCGGTCGCCCGCCCGCTACGAGCACGCGATGGCCCTGGTCGACCTGGGGGAGGCGCTGGGCGCCGCTCCGGCGGCCCGGAGGGCGCTGGCCCGGGGACTGGAACTGGCCGCCCACTGCGGCGCCGACGGCCTGGCCGCCCGCGCCGGAGACCTCCTGCACGCGGGCGCGGCGGGCTGAGGCGGGCCCGGGGTCACCGGCGCGCGGGGGTGCGCGGCTCCACCGTCATCAGGAGGCCGTCGGGGCGGTTGGTGCTGGTCATGACGCCGCGTACCCGCGCCCCCGGGACGGGCGCCAGCCGCCAGCGGCCCGCCACGGTCGCCACCACGGTCATCATCTCGGCGCGGGCGAAGGACTCGCCGATGCACAGGTGGCCGCCGGCGCCGAAGGGGACGCCGGGGGTCCGGGAAGTGGGATCGACGCGGTCGTCGAGGAGGACGGCGCCGGGTGCCGCCGGGCCGAGGCCGCCGCGGCCGAACGGGTCGGCGACGACGGCGAGTCGGGTGCCGTCCTCGAACACCGCCTCGACGTGGATCTCGGTGACCAGGTCCGGGACGGCGGGCAGTACGTCGGCGGGGGAGAGGACGGGGCGTGCGCGGGCCACGGCCTCGGCGAGCCGCAGGCCGTCCCGGGCGGCCTCGCAGACGGTGTCCGAGACGAGCGCGGTCGCCTCGGGGGCGTTGAGGCGCAGGCCGCGGGCGCGGCGGGCGCGGGCGAGTTCGGCTGCGGTGAAGATCAGCAGCCGGTCGCGTTCGGTGGGGGTCAGTTGCACGGGAGTTCCTTCTCCCTCGGTGCGGTGCGGTGCGGGGTGGCGGTGCGGTGGGGTCAGCCGGCGGGCTGGTCGTGGGTGGAGCAGTGGATGCCACCGCCGCCGGAGGCCAGCGTGTCGATCTGCAGCGGGACGATCTCGCGTCCGGGGAAAAGCTCCCGGAAGACGTCCTGGGCGTGGTCGTCGGCCCGGGGGTCGCCGAACAGCGGCAGGTAGACGCCCTTGTTGCCGAGGTAGAAGTTCATGTAGGAGGAGACGAAGGCGTCGCCGCGGCCGGTGATCTTGTCCGGGTCGGGCTGGGCGACCTCGATGACCTTGAGCTTCTTGCCGGTGGCGTCGGTGGCCTCGGCGAGGACGGCGCGGGCCTGGTCGGCGGAGCGGGACCAGACGTCCGGCGGGGTACCGGGGAAGGCGCGGTCCAGCAGGACGACGCCGGGGGCGGCGAAGCGGGCCAGGCAGTCGACGTGGGCGTCGGTGATGTCCTTGCCCTTGACGCCCGCGAGCCAGATCACCTTGCTGAGGCCCAGCGCCCCCTTGAGGTCCGTCTCGATCCGGTCGCGGGTGCGGCCCGGGTTGCGGTTGTCGTTGACGATCGAGCTCTCGGTGATCAGCAGGGTGCCCTGGCCGTCGGTCTCGAAGGAGCCGCCCTCGGCGGTGATCGCGGTCTCGATCCGCTCGATCCCGTACCTGTCGAGGACAGTACGGGCGACGCGGCCGTCGTTGCCGTGCTCCTGCTTGCGGCCCCAGCCGTTGAAGTTGAAGTCGACGCCCTTGACCTTGCCGCCCTCCTCCACGAAGACCGGTACGGTGTCACGGGCCCACAGGTCGTCCACCGGGACGGGGAGCAGTTCGACGTCCTTGCCGCAGGCGTTGCGGGCGGAGGTCTCCTGGCCGGGGCGGACGAGCAGGACCACCGGCTCGCGCCCGCCGATGGCGCGGGCGACGGCGGCGATGTCCTTGCGGACGCCCGCGAGCTGGTTGCCCCAGACGTTCTCGGAGGCGGGCCAGGCCATGAAGGTCCGCTCGTGCTTCTCCCACTCGCCGCCGAGGCGCCGTCCCCGGGCGGGGGCGGGAGCCGGGGCGGCAGGGGCGGCTGGGTCGGGGGCGGTGCCGGGGGCGGTGGCCGCCGGGTCGGCCGGGCCGGTCAGCTCGTCGAGGCCGGGCACGCAGGCGCTCGCACCGAGGGCGAGCAGGCCGGCGCCGGCGAGGGAACGCAGCACCGTGCGGCGCGCGAGAGGGGAGTGGGACACGGTGGCCTCCGGTGGGGCTGGGGGTGGATCGGTCCGGCGCGGAGGGGGGCTCCGGGGAGCGGTGCCCGGGGGCGCCGGCCGGCGGCGGGCGAACTCGCCCGGCATCGCCTGGACTGAACTGTCGCACTGACTGAAAAGTCAGTCAAGCTTGTGAGGACGGCGACGCGGACCCCGGACGCTCGGGCCCGCCGTCGACAGCACCCGGACGACGGCGAGGTCCCGTCCGTCGGCGGAGCGGACGCAGAAGGCGCCGCGCGCTCCGAGGGCGCCGAACGGCACCCGTCCGGACGGGCGGTTCGCGAGCCCCTGGAGGCAGTCGGCGACGCCCAGGCCGGCGTCCCGGCCGATGAAGGTGTCGGCGGTCTCCGGGACGAGGAACTCGCCGTCGCCGCGGCCGACGTACCAGGTCGCGCTGTCGGCCGGGACCACGGTGCCGGTGGCGAGGTCGAACTCGTAGCCAGAGTCCGCCGAGGTCAGCTCGACCCCGCGGGAGACGGCGGTGTAGTCGGCGGCGGTCGGAGCGGTGGGCGTCGGCCGGGCGGGCGCGGCCTCCACCGCCTCCAGGTCGTCGAGCAGGAACAGGGTCGCCACGGCGCCGACGGTCAGGGCGACGGCGGCGGTGAGCGCCGCCCGTCCGAGGGCGCGGCCGCGCCGGCCCTTCCCCCGAACGGCGGATGCGTGCCGCGCCGGGTCCTGACCCGGTGGTCAGTAGCGTGCGGAGCCGAACCCCGCCACACCTACCGGAACGAGGCTCCATGGCTCATCCCCGGCCCTCCCGCCGCTCGCTCCTGCAGTCCGGGGCGGCGCTCGCCGCACTGGCCCTGGCCGGCGGCTGCTCCTCCGACGGCGGAGGCGGGGAGCGGCAGCCCGGTGCCGGCGCCACCACCCCGGCCGCCGGTCCGGCCACCACCCCGGCGGACCGGCGCACCCTGCCGGCCGAGTCCGCCCCGCACACCCGCACTTTCATGGCCTGGCCGGCGCTGGAGGAGGTGTGGGGCGACCAGTTGCCCGGCGTCCGGCAGGACATCGCGGGCCTGGCCCGGGCGGTGGCCGGCTTCGAGCCGGTGGTGCTGCTGGCCCGCCCCGACCAGGCCGACCAGGCCCGCCGGGCCTGCGGTTCCTCGGTCGAGGTGCTGGACCTGATGGTCGACGACCTGTGGGCCCGGGACACCGGGCCGACCTTCGTCACCGGCCCGCCGGGACTCGCCGGGGTCGACTTCGACTTCAACGGCTGGGGCGGCAAGCAGACCCACGCCAACGACAGCCGGGTCGCCCGCACCCTCCTGGCCCACTACGGCATCACCCGCCTCCAGGCGCCGGTCACCGGTGAGGGCGGCGGCATCGAGGTGGACGGGGAGGGCACGCTGATGGCCACCGAGAGCTCCTGGGTCAACGAGAACCGCAACCCCGGGGTGCCCCGGGACCGGATCGAGGCGGCCTTCGAGGACCTGCTCGGCGTCGAGAAGGTGATCTGGTTCCAGGGCGTCGCCGGGCAGGACATCACCGACTGCCACGTCGACGCCCTCGCCCGCTTCGCCGAACCCGGCACCGTCCTGCTGCACCGCCCCGCCGCCGACACCCCGCCGGACGTCTGGACCACGGCCTCGGAGCAGGCGCGGCAGGTGCTGCGGTCGGCGACCGACGCCAAGGGGCGCGCGCTGCGGGTGGTGGACCTGCCCGAGCCGGACTTCGGGCTGATCCAGGGCGCGGGCAAGGACTTCCTCGCCACCTACGTCAACTACTACGTCTGCAACGGGGCCGTCATCGTCCCGCGCTTCGGGGACCGGGCCGCGGACGACCGGGCGGCCGGCGTCATCGGCGACCTGCATCCCGGGCGCACGGTCACCCAGGTGGACATCAACCACATCGCCGCGGGCGGCGGCGGCATCCACTGCGCCACCCAGCAGCAGCCCGCCGGGTGAGACCACGGGCCGGGCCCGGCGCGCGCACCGGGCCCGGCCCCGTCGGCTACGGCAGCGGCTCGTGCATGGTCGAGCAGTGGATGCCGCCGCCCCCGGCCATCAGGCGGTCGACGTCGAGCTGCACCACCTCGCGGCCCGGGAACGCCGCGGCCAGCGCCTCCCTGGCGGCGGCGTCCTTGCGGGCGTCGCCGAACTGCGTGGTGACGACGCCGCCGTTGACGAGGTGGAAGTTGAGGTAGGAGTCGACGAACTTCGAGCTGCGGGAGCGCACCGTGTCCGGGCCGTGCACGGGGACGACCCGCAGACGGCGGCCCCGGGCGTCGGTGGCGGCGGACAGGAGGGCGAACTGCTCGCGGGCGTCCCGGGCCCAGACGTCGTTCCGGTCGGCCGGCGGCAGCTGGACCATCACCACGCCGGGGCGCACGAAGCGGGAGGTGACGTCGACGTGGTCGTCGGTGACGTCCTGGCCCTTGATGCCCGGCAGCCAGATCATGGTGTCCGCGCCGTAGGCCTCCAGGACGGCGTCCTCGATCTCGTCCCGGCTCATGCCCCGGTTGCGGTTCTTGTTCACCAGGCTGCTCTCGGTGGCCATCACGGTGCCGTCGCCGTCGGTCTCGACGGCGCCGCCCTCGCCGACGAAGTCCGCGTAGGAGTGGCGCAGCCCACGGTGGGCGGCGAGGCGTTCGGCGACCCGGGCGTCGTCGTGGTGCACCTGCTTGTCGCCCCAGCCGTTGAAGTTGAGGACCACGGCGTCCAGGCCGCCGTGGCCGTCCCGGCGGAACACCGGCGCGATGTCGCGCATCCACAGGTCGTCGGTGGGGATCGCGGTGATCACCTCGACGCCGGAGCCGCACTGCGCCCGGGCCTTGCCCGCCGTCCAGTCGTCGGGGGCGCACATCACCACCGGCTCGAACTCGGCGATCGTCCGGGCGATCAGCGCGATGTCCTGCTGGACCCCGCCCAGCCGCAGCCCCCACACGCCGCGCCGGGAGGGCCAGGACATCCAGGTCCGCGCGTGCGGGACGTCGTCCGCCGGTACCCGGGAGAAGGGCTCGGCGGTCCGGTCATCGCGGTAGCGGGTCATGAGGGTCTCCAGATCGTGCGACGGTGCCCGGGCGGGGCGAGGGGGCGTCCGGCCGGCTGCTCCAGCGTCGCACTGACTGAAAAGTCAGTCAAACCGACAGGCGGAAGGTGGCGCAACGAGGAGCGGTGACGTGCGCGGCGTGGCGGTTCCGCGGTCCTGCTGCCCGGCGGCCCGGCCCCTCAGGACCCGAGCCGGGCCACCTCGGTGTCGATCGCGTCGGTCATCAGCGTCCGGGCGTGCGCCAACGGCAGGCTCCCGCTCAGCCAGCGGGTGCTCAGCCCTTCCAGCAGCGCGGTCAGCCGCTCCGCCGCCCCCGCCAGCGCGACCGCCGAGGACATCGGCCGCACCGCGCCGAGCAGCTCGGCGATCTCCTGCACCCAGATCCGGGTCGCCCGCGCCAGGTCCTCGCGCAGGGTCTCGTCGAACACCGCGCTCGCCCGCAGCTCGCCCCAGGCGGTGCTGTTCTCCCGCACCTCGACGGTGTCCTGCAGCTCCAGCAGCAGCGTCTGCTCCAGCTCCTCGCGGGCGGTCGGCGGCGGTGCGTCCGCGGCGCGCTCGGTGGTGTACCGCTCCGCCCGGTCGTTGATGAACTCCAGCGTCTGCTTGAGGATCCCCGTACGGTCCTTGAAGTGGTAGTAGATCAGCGCGGTGGACACCCCCGCCTCGGCGGCGAGCTCCTCCACCCGCAGCCCGCGCACCCCGCGGCGCGCGATCACCCGCGCCGCTGCTTCCAGGATCGACGTTTTACGACTGGCCATGATCCGCCACCTTACCCCGGGGCCCGGGCCGCGCTCCGCCCGCCCGCTGAAAGTCCCGTCAGCCGCCGATCACGGGCCGCGGGCCGGCCGGGACGCACGGTGTTCACCGTCCGCCTCCCGGCCGTCGGACCCGCCCTCCGGCGGGGTGGCGGAGCGTCAGGCGTAGATCCGGGCGTAGAGGTCCTGGATCTGGGCGGCGCTGGGGACGGCGGGATTGTTGGCGGGGGAGCCCGAGGCGAGGGCCTGTTCGGCCATCAGGGGGGTGAGGCGCGTCCACGCCTCGTGGGCGATGCCGTAGCTGCGGGGGGTGGGGACGTCCAGGTCGCGGCAGAGGGCGCGCAGGGCGTCGACGAGCTTGTCGGCGGCGGCGTCGTCGGGATCGGCGGCGGTCGCGGCCCCCAGGGCGCGGGCGCAGTCGGCGTACCGGGCGGGCGCGGCGTGGACGGAGAAGGCGGTCACGGCGGGGAACAGCATCGCGTTCGACAGGCCGTGGGCGACGTGGAAGTGGGCGCCGATCGGGCGGCTCATGCCGTGCACCAGGGCGACGCTGGAGTTCGAGAAGGCGATGCCGGCCTGGGTCGCGGCGAGCATCATGGCCTCGCGCGCCCCGGTGTCCGAGCCGTCCGCGTAGGCGCGGCGCAGATGGCGGCCGATGGTGCCGATCGCGGTGAGGGCGAGGCCGTCGGAGAAGGGGTTGGCCTTGCGGCTCACATACGCCTCGACCGCGTGGGTGAGGGCGTCGATGCCGGTGTCGGCGGTCAGCCGGGACGGCATCGACAGGGTCAGCTCGACGTCGACCACGGCGGCGATCGGCAGGAACGCCGGCCCCGGACAGAGCATCTTCTCGTCCGTGGCGCTGTCGGTGATGACGGTGAACTGGGTCGCCTCCGAGCCGCTGCCGGCGGTGGTCGGGACCGCGATCACCGGCAGCGCCGGCCCCCGGTTGACCCGCGGCGCCTTGTAGTCGCGCATCTCGCCGCCCTGCACGCCCAGCAGGGCGAGCGCCTTGGCGCTGTCCATCGGGCTGCCGCCGCCGAACCCGATGACCGAGTCCGCGGCGTGCGCGCGCAGCGCCGCCAGGCCCAGGACCAGCGAGTCGGTGGTCGGGTCGGGCACGGTGCCGGCGAACAGCCTCGAGTGCAGTCCGGCCTCCAGCAGCGTCGAGGTCAGGCGCCCGGCCGCGCCGCTGCCGACCAGGAAGGCGTCCGTGACCAGGAGGGGGCGGCTGAGCCCCAGTTCCTGGAGGACGTCGCCGAGTTCGGCGGCGGCGCCGCGGCCGACACGCATGATCCGCGGCAGGGCGAGGCCGGCAACCATGGAGAACCCCTCAAGGTGGGAGAGCGCGGGCCGGGCGCTCCGGCCGGGAAGGTTCGACTGTGCCGCCCGCGAGGGTGTGCGCTCAAGTGCCAATCGCGCAGACGGGGTGTGCGCGAATGCAGATAGGGTGGTCCCGTGCGCTCCCGTTCCCGCCCGGTCGGCGACCGGCTCCGCGCGGACGACCTGCGCCACCTGCTCGCGGTCGCCCGGACGGGGCGGCTGGTGACCGCCGCCGACGCGCTCGGCGTGGACCACACCACCGTCTCGCGCCGCATCGCCGCGCTGGAGCAGAGCCTGGGCGTGCGGCTGATCGAACGCGGCACCGAGGGCTGGGCCCTGACGGACGCCGGGAAGGCCGTCTGCGAGAGCGCCCGCGCGATCGAGGACGCCCTCGTCCGCGCCGTCGACGCGGTGTCCGGCCAGGACGCGCCGTCCCTGCACGGCACCGTCCGGGTGAGCGCGCCGGACGGCTTCGGCACCGTCTTCGCCACCCCGGCGCTGGCCCGGGTGCGCCGCCGCCACTCCCGGCTGCAGGCCGAACTCATCACGGCGACGCGGCAGTTGCCGCTGCGCCCGGCCGGCTTCGACCTCGCCCTGACCATCGGCAGGCCGCCGCGCAGCCGGCTGGTCACCGAGCACCTCACGGACTACGCGCTGGGGCTGTACGCCGCCGACGAGTACCTCGCGCGGCGCGGGGCCCCCGGCGCGGTCGCCGAGCTGCGGGAGCATCCGCTGGTCTTCTACATCGAGTCGATGCTCCAGGTCGGTGACCTCGACATCGAACGCCATCTGCCGGGCACCACGCCCGCGTTCTCCTCCACCAACGTCTTCGCCCAGGTCGAGGCCACCCGGCTGGGGGCCGGCATCGGCGTGCTGCCCGCCTTCCTCGCCGACCGGGCCGGACTGCGGCGGCTGCTGGCCGACGAGGTCGACATCCGGCTGCCGATCACGCTGGCCGTGCGGCGGGAGGCGGTGACGCAGCCCGCGGTGCGGGCCGTGCGCGACGCCCTGCACCGGGAGGTCGCCGACCGCGCCGCCGAACTGCTCCCCGAGGGTCCCGGCCACGGGTCCGCGGCGGCTCCGTAGGGGGGCCGTAGGTGGGGTCGGAGTCTGACGCGGCGTCCGGGTGACGGTGGGTCGAATCCGGTGGTGGCGGCTCCCCGATGGGCCAGGCGGAGGTTTGTCGGCATGACAGATAGTAATATTATGTGCACATAGTGTTTCCATGACAAGAGACCTTCGCGGTCCGTCGCGGCTACTGGAGCGCACGGCCCGCCTCGTGACGACAGCAACGTTGCTGGGAACCCTCAGCGCCGGCCTCACCGGATTACCGGCGCAGGCCGAACCGACCCCCCGGCAGGCGGCCGCGAACACCGGCGAACGCGTCCTGGCCACCGGCACGCCACTTGTCCAGGAGACGTTCACCGGGGCCACGGCGGACCCCCGCTTCACCGCCGTGGGCACCGCGTGCCTCACCGGCGCGCCCGCCGGCACGCTCACCCCCGGCGGCCATCCGCTCGGGGGCTGCCCGGTCGTCGAGACCGGGCCGGTGCCGCCGCTGAACGCCGCGCCGCACGGATACCTCCGGATCACCGACTCCGGCTTCGACGAGGCCGGCGCCGTCCTGTTCGACCAGGCGCTGCCGGCCGGCAACGGTCTGGACGTCAGCTTCGACCAGTGGCAGTACGGCAGCACCACACCCGCCACCCCGGCCGACGGCATCTCCTTCTTCCTGGTCAACGGCGACACCTCGCTCACCCACCCCGGCGCCTTCGGCGGCAGCCTCGGCTACGCGCAGAAGCTGCCCGACGACGACCCGAGCCTCGCCTTCCTGCCCGGCGTCGACCGCGGCTACCTGGGCGTCGGTCTCGACGTCCTCGGCAACTACTTCGGCGACTGGGAGCACCGCGGCAACGGCTGCGCGACCCGCTCGCCGGCCGGCACCGGGTTCCGCGTCCCCGCGCCCGGCGCCAACATGGTCACCGTCCGCGGCCCCGGCGACGGCACCACCGGCTACTGCTTCCTGACCGCGACGACCAGCAACTTCACCACCTCCGGCCCATGGCCCTCCACCCTGCCGGGCACCCTGCAGGGCCCGCTGACAGTGATGCCGCCCCTGGTGACCCCGGCGCAGGCGGAGACCCTGCTGGAGCCCTCCCGCCGCCGGGTGAACGTGCACCTGACGCCCGCGCCGTCGCCGGTGCTGACGGTGAGCGTGGACTTCAACGACGGCACCGGCGCGCACCAGGTGCTGTCCACCCCGGCTCCGACGCCCGTTCCCGCCACCTACAAGTTCGGCTTCGCGGGGTCGACCGGCGGGTTCACCGACGTGCACCTGCTCCGCAACGTGACCGTCACCACCGACCAGCCGCTGCCCGCCCTGAACCTGGTCAAGCAGGCCCACCAGCCGCTGCCCGGACTCATCACGGTCGGAACGCCGGTGCCGTACGACTTCGTGGTGACCAACTCCGGGAACGTGCCGATCGCCAACCTGGGCGTCAACGACCCCAAGGTCGGCCCGGTCAGCTGCCCCGTCGTCACCCTGGACCCCGGCGAGACCGTCACCTGCACGGCCACCTACCTGGTGACCGCCGCCGACGCCCAGGCCGGCCACATCGCCAACACGGCCGTGGCCACCGGCACCGCCGACGGCACCCCGATCGAGTCCCCGCCCGCCGCGGAGACCGTTCCGGTGGTGGCACCGCCGGGCATCGAGCTGACCAAGCACGCCGACGCCCCGGGCCCGTTCGCGGTCGGGGACACCGTGCCGTACAGCTACGTGGTCACCAACACCGGCGGTGTCCAGGTGGCCGCCGTCAGCGTGACGGACGACAGGGTCACCGGCATCACCTGCGCCGCCACCACGCTGGCCCCGGCCGGCAGCCCCGGCGACAGCACCACCTGTCACGGCAGCTACGTCATCACCCAGGCGGACGCCGACCTCGGCCAGGTCGTCAACAACGCCGTCGCCCACGGTACGGCCAACGGAGCCCCGATCACCTCCCCGCCGACCGAGGCCACCGTCCCGGTGGTCTCGACGTCGAGCCTGGGCCTGACGAAGCAGGCGAACACCCCCGGCCCGGTGAACGTGGGCGAGACCATCACCTACACGTACGCCGTGACGAACACGGGCGCGACGACGTTGCACAGCGTCATCGTCACCGATGACCATGTCACGCCGGTGAACTGCCCCGGGACGACGCTCGGTTCCGGGCAGAGCATGATGTGCACCGGAACCTACGTGGTGACGGCGGCGGATGCGGTGGCGGGACACCTCACCAACGTGGCGACGGCCAACGCTCTCAACCCGCACGGCGTGCCCGTCGAGAGCCCGCCGGCGCAGGTGACGGTCGAGGTGGTGGGTGTCGCGAGTCTGGCCTTGGAGAAGAAGGCGAGTACTCCTGGCCCGGTGCACGTGGGGGACACGATCACGTACACGTACACGGTGACGAACACGGGGACGGCCGCGGTGCACAACCTGACCGTGACCGATGACCGGGTCTCGCCGGTGACCTGTGTGGCAACGACCCTCGCTTCCGGGCAGAGTACGACCTGCACCGGTAGCTACGTGGTGACCAGCGCGGATGCGGTGGCGGGTCACGTGCTCAATGTGGCGACGGCGAACGCTCTCAACCCCGAGGGTGAGCCGGTTGCGAGTCCGCCGGCGCAGGAGACGGTGCCGGTCGCGTCGGTGGCGAGCCTGTCCCTGGCCAAGCGGGCCGACACGGCCGGTCCGGTGCATGTGGGGGACACGATCACGTACACGTACACGGTGACGAACACGGGGACGGCGGCGGTGCACAGCCTGACCGTGACGGACGACCTCGTGTCGCCGGTGACCTGCATCGCGACCTCGCTCGCCGCCGGGCAGAGTACGACCTGCACCGGTAGCTACGTGGTGACCAGCGCGGATGCGGTGGCGGGTCACGTGCTCAATGTGGCGACGGCGAACGCCTTCAACCCCGAGGGTGAGCCGGTCGCGAGTCCGCCGGCGCAGGAGACGGTGCCGGTCGCGTCGGTGGCGAGCCTGTCCCTGGCCAAGCGGGCCGACACCGCCGGTCCGGCGCACGTGGGTGACACGATCACGTACACCTACACGGTCACCAACACGGGGACGGCCGCGGTGCACAGCCTGACCGTGACCGATGACCGGGTCTCGTCGGTGACCTGTGTGGCGACGACCCTCGCCGCCGGGCAGGGCACGACCTGCACCGGTACCTACGTGGTGACCAGCGCGGACGCGGCGGCCGGCAGCGTGACCAACCACGCCACGGCCAACGGTCTCGACCCGCAGGGCCGGCCCGTCCAGAGCCCGCAGGCGCAGACCACCGTGCAGGTGGCGGGCGCCACGTCGGGCCTGTCGCTGACCAAGCGGGCCGACCTGCCCGGCCCGGTCCATGTCGGTGACACGATCACGTACACCTACACGGTCACCAACACCGGCACGACCACGCTGACCGACCTGACCATCGACGACGACAAGGTCTCGGACATCACGTGCGCCGAGACGACCCTCGCTCCCGGGCAGAGCACGACCTGCACCGGCAGCTACGTGGTCACCGAGCACGATGCCAAGGCGGGTCACGTGACCAACCGCGCGACGGCCAAGGCCCTCGACCCGGACTGCCGGCCCGTCCAGAGCCCGCCCGTCGAGCTCTGCATCACCGTCGAGGAGGAATGGTCGCCGCCGCACCACGGCCACGAGTCGGCGCGCCCCGAGTACTTCGACTACCTCGACCACCTCGGCCACTTCGGCTACTTCGGCTACCCGGCCGAGGCCGCGTGACCGGCGAGCGGTCCGGGCCGATAGCCGACCCGGGTCCGGCACCCGGTCCGTCGCCGTCGTTCCGGCGGCGTCGGCCGGTGCCTCCCGGGTACCCGGCCCGCCAGGTCGCACGGCCTGGCTCCCGCTCCACCGCAGCGGCCCCACCGGCGATCCGTCCGGTGGGGCCGCTGCGGCATGACGGGCTCAGGGGCGGTGCGGGGGAAGGGGATTGGGGCGGGCGGTGGACAGGCCGTCGAGGATGATGTGGAGGTTGCGCTCCCACTGATGGTCGTCGGCGGTCAGGCCGATGGTGCGGGCCGCGGTGGCCACGCCGGCGAGGAGGAAGGGGACGTCCTGCCAGGTGACGTCCGGGCGCAGGACGCCGGCGGCGTGGGTGCGGTCGACCAGGAGGCGGATCTGCTCGCGCAGGTCGGCGAGCGGGGCCTTTGGGGCGATGCCGCAACTGCCGCCCAGGGCCTCGTTGATGCCGCAGCTCCGGGTGCGGAGCCGGACGTAGCCGGCGGCGAAGTCGCGGAAGCCGGTCCACGGGTCGGGGGCGGCGAGCGCGGTGCGCGCCAGCGTCACCAGGTCGGTGAGGAGTTCGGTGAGGACGGCTTCGAGGAGCACCTCGCGGGAGGGGATGCGCCGGTAGAACGTGCCGACGCCGACGCCGGCGCGGCGGGCGATCTCGTGGGCGGTGGCGGCTTCGACGCCGATGTCGGCGATGGCCTCGCGGGCCGCGGCGACCAGCTTCGCCACGTTGCGCCGGGCGTCGGCCCGGGGCTGCGGGCCGGGGCCGTGCGCCAGGAGCAGGTCGACGGCGGTGTCGTGCGCGTTCATGGGCCGAGCCTAGCAATAAGTGGACAGGGCCTGTCCGGTTGGTTAGCCTGACGGTCAACCGGACAGGAGTTGTCCGTTTGTCGGCGGGGGGTTTCGGCATGGCGATCGCACCGATCCGCGTGGGCATCATCGGCGCCAACCCCGAGCGCGGGTGGGCGGCCAGGGCCCATGTGCCCGCGCTGCGGGCACTGCCGGAGTACGTGCTCACGGCGGTCGGCACCAGCCGGGAGCGGAGCGCCGGGGAGGCGGCCCGGCGGTTCGGCGCCGCGCACGCCTTCACCGACCCGCGGAGACTGGCCGGGCACCCCGAGGTCGACCTGGTGGTGATCACGGTCAAGGTGCCGGCCCATGCCGAGCTGGTCGGGGCCGCGCTGGCCGCCGGCAAGCACGTCTACTGCGAGTGGCCGCTGGCCCGGACGACCGAGGAGGCGGCGGCCCTCGTCGCGGCGGCCGGGGCCGCGCGGGTCCGTCATGTCATCGGTCTGCAGGCTCGCTACGCCCCGGCCGTCGCCCAGGCGCGGGAGCTGATCGCCGCCGGACGCCTCGGGCGGATCACCGCGGTGACCGTGTACGCGGCGCGTGGGAAGGCGGCCGGCGGGCGGATCCCGGGCTGGGCCGTCTACACCCTCGACCGTGCCAACGGTGCGGGCCTGCTGGAGGTCGCCGGCGGGCACACGCTGGACGCGGTGGCGCACGTGCTCCGCGCCGAACTCGCCGAACTCGTCGACGTCTCGGCCACGCTGGCCGTGCAGCACCCGACCGCCACCGTCGCCGAGACCGGTGAGCGGGTCGACGTCACCAGCCCGGACCACCTGCTGCTCCACGGCAGGTTCGCCAACGGCGCGCTGCTGTCCGCCCACATCCACGACGGCAAAGCCGGTCACGGGCACACCCGGATCGAGATCTCCGGCACCGAGGGCGACCTGACCCTGCTCTCCGCCGGTCCGGCCGGGCCGGCGGGCGTCCAGATCGGGGAACTGCTCCTCCTCTCCACGGCCGCCGGGGCCTCCGGCCCGCAGGAACTGCCGATCGCCGCCCGGCACCGGCTCCCGGACCCCGGCGCCGAGGCCCGCAACGTCGCCGGGCTCTACGCCCGCCTCGCCGAGGACCTGCGCGAGGGGACCCGGACCACCCCCGACTTCACCGACGGCCTGCGCCTGCACCGCCTGCTCGACACCGTCCGCGCCTCCGCCGCCGACGGGGCGGGGTAGCGCGGACGGGCAGCACCGTCGAGGTGCTGCCCGTCCGCGGCGGCTGAACGGCTATCCGGCGGTCAGTTCGGCGGCGTAGCGGTCGGCGACCTCCGCCAGGTTGTGGAGGAGCCGGTTCGGGTGGCCGTGGTCCTCCAGGATCCTGCGGGCGGCGGCGAGGTCGCCGTCCAGCAGGGTGCCGACGACCACCAGGGCATTGGCCGGGGGCAGGTGGTGTCCGGTGACCCACCGCTGGACCGCGGCCATGCCCTCGCGGGCCAGTACCTCGCGCAGTTCCCCGATCACCGGGGCGAGCCACTCGGCCCGCAGGGCGTATTCGCCGCGGCCGGCGAACGTGGTGGCGAGTCCGGCCAGCAGCTCGGCCGGGTACTGCTCGACCGGCTCGGCGAAGTCGGGGTAGTCCTTGGCGAACTCGTCCCAGTCGGCGTCGACGTCGGCGATGTCCTTGGGGAGCACCGGCCACCGGGCGTAGTTCTCCTCGGAGCGGGTGAACACCTCGCGCAGCAGGGTGTAGGACACCCCGGTGGTGCGCGAGAGCAGCACCGCGTCGTAGAGGTCCTTGCCCTGCGGGTGGGAGTCGGAGACCAGCCAGAGGATCTTCCAGGCCAGCGAGAGCTCCGGCGTCGCGGCGAGCAACGGGGCCCCGACGCCGGGGAGTTCGCAGGGCTGTGGGGCGGTGGGCAGGTGCTCGGTGAAGACGAAGTCCAGCTGGACGGTGCCGCCGGGCACGTCCGGGGCCGTCCACGGCAGCACCAGCCGGCGTCCGGGGATGCGGCCGTACGTCCAGATCTCGTCGTCGGCCGCCCGGTCGGCGTGCAGTCGCACCGTGCCGGAGAGCGCCTCGGCCCCGGCGGCGAGTTCGGTGAGCATCCGGTCGGTCCGGGCGTCCTCCAGCAGCCAGTCCGTCGGCTGCACGACGAAGTCCAGGTCGCCCGGCTCCCTGGCCTGCTCGCCGTACCAGGCGCGCAGCAGGATGCTGCCGCGCAGCACGAGGTGCTCCGCCCACGGGGAGGCGGCGACGGCGGACAGGACGGTGTTCAGCGCCTCGCGCCGGGCGGCGAGCCAGCGCTCGGCGAGTCGCGGGTCGCCGAAGACGGGCTCGCTCGGCCGCAGGGCCCGGGCGTACCCGGCGAGCGCGGGGTCGAAGACCGGTTGCTGACGCACCGCCTCGTCGTCGATCGGGCGGATGGACCGGGGCAGGTCCCGCTCCTCCCGGACGTCCTCCGGCGGGGGCTGCCCGGGCAGCGACAGGCCCTCCCATGGCCCGTAGTCGAGGCCCTCCCAGGCGAGGGGCCGCTCCTTGGTCATCGGGAATCTCCTTCTGTGGTGCGGTCGTGCTCGGTCAGCCATCCCGCGTCCAGCGCCTCGTCGCTGTCCACGGCGACGAACTCGCGTTCCACGGAGAGGAGGTGGTGGCCGTCGGCGGCGAGGTCGGCGAGCAGCGCCTCCAGGCGCCGGCCGGCGGTGGCCAGGCCGACCCGGCGGCACCGCTGGGTGACGAACCACTCGCGGCGGCCGTCCTCGCGCACCCGGCGCGGGTTGTGCGACAGGTGGGCGCCGTGCCGGACGGCGAGGTCGGCGAGGCCGGGTGCCGGGGCGGGCCCGGGCAGCAGCAGTCTGACGTGGTGCTCGAAGTAGCGGGCCGGTCCGTGCGCGGCGGCGTCCTCGTCCTCGGCCGGGACGCCCAGGGCCCACGGGGTGGCCTCGATCTTGGTGCGCAGGACGGTGAATCCGGCCCCGGCCAGCCGCTGCCCCGTCCGGGCGGCCGCCGCGGCGACCTCGTCCAGCGGCCCGCTGGTGCGCAGGGTGAGCATCGGCTGCGAGGGCGCCGTGCCGCGGGCCAGCAGGATGTGGGTGAACTTCAGGCCGTGGTCGGCGGCCCAGGCGGACAGCGCCTCGGCGGCGCCCGGTCGCACGGTGAGGTGCACCTCGAAGTCCCCCCGGAGGTCGGGGAGGGCCGGGGCGGCGTCGGGGTGCCGGTCAGGACGGGTGGCGAGCATGACGGCATCCTGCCAGAGGCCTCCGACAACGGCGCCGGGGTGGACGGTGCTCCGGCGGGGCGTCAGACCGTCCTCAGATAGCCGGGGGAGGCCCAGGCCTCGTCGTCGACCGTGAGCCAGGGGGCGGCCGCGACGGCCGTCGGCGTCGCCCCGGCGAAGGCGACCACCTCCCGGTGCAGGTGGGACTGGTCGGCGTAGCCGGCCTCGGCCGCGACCAGGGCGGGGCGGTGGCCGGCGGCGAGGCGGTGGGCCGCGTGGTCGAAGCGGACGAGCCGGGCCGCGTGCTTGGGCGTCAGGCCGGTCTGGCTCCGGAAGCGCGACCAGAGGCGCTTGCGGCTCCAGCCCGCCTCGGCCGCCAGCCGTTCGATCCGGACATCACCCCGGTGGGTCACCAACTGTCGCCAGACGAAGGCGACTTCCGGATCGACGGCGGGTCCGTCCCGGTGCCGCCGGGCGAGCTCGGCCTCGGCGAGCGCGAACCGGTCGGCCCAGGAGCCGGCGGCCCGCAGCCGCTCCTGGGTGCGGGCGGCGTCGCGGCCCCACAGGTCGTCGAGGCGGACGATCCTCCCGCCCAGGTCGGCGGCGGGCCCCAGGACGGCGTGCGCGACCATCGGCGACAGCCGGATCTGGAGGCACTCGATGTCCCGTCCGCGCCCGCGCAGGCCGTGGGGCGCGAGTCCGATGACGACGCTGCCGGTCTCCCGCTCGCCGCCGGCGTCGCCGACGGCGAGCGGGCCGTCGCCGAGGTCGACGGCCACGGTGACGGCCGGGTAGGGGACCACCGCCAGGTCGAGCGGGCCGGTGGCGCGGGCGCGGAATCCCGCCATGGCGACGCCCCCGATCCGGCCGGGGTGCCCGGGAGTTGTGATCTCCCACAGCGCCGCGGTGGCGCGCGGCGTGTCGACGGGGCGCATGCCGCCAGGCTACGGGACATTCGTCCAAGACCGGCGGCCCCGGCGGCGCCGAACCTGGTGGCCCGGGCAGCGAGCCCGGGGGCCGGAAAGGACCGCTCGTGACGCACCCGCTCGTGACGCACCCACCGATCGACCCCTTCGGGTCCGCAGTCGAACTCGCCGCCGCCATCCGCCGCAAGGAGGTGAGCCCGGTCGAGGTGGCCGACTGCTACCTCGCGCGGATGGACCACCTCGACCCCGGGCTGAACGCCTTCTGCCACCGCGACGACGCCGCCGTCCGCAAGGCCGCGTCCGCCGCGGCCGACGCGGTGGTGCGGGCCGAGTCCACCGACGACCTGCCGCCGTTCCACGGCGTCCCGCTGCCGGTCAAGGACCTGCGTGACGTCGCCGGCTGGCCCACCAGCCACGGTTCGGCCGGCGCGGGCCGGGAGCCGGCCGCGGCCTCGGACCCGGTGGTCCGGCGGTTCGTGGCCGCGGGGTTCGTGCTGCTCGGCAAGACCACCACCTCCGAGTTCGGCTCCCTGCCCTTCACCGAGAGCGAGGCGCTCGGCATCTCGCGCAACCCGTGGGCCCCGGACCGGACTCCGGGCGGCTCGTCGAGCGGCGCGGGCGTCGCGGTCGCCGCCGCAATGGCGCCCATCGCGCACGCCGAGGACGGCGGCGGCTCGATCCGCATCCCCGCCTCGTGCACCGGCCTGGTCGGCCTGAAGCCCACGCGCGGCCGGGTGACGGACGCGACCGTGGCCGTGGAGGGGCTCGGCTCCAGCGGGGTGGTGACCCGCTCCGTGGCCGACACCGCGGCCGCCCTGGACGTGCTCGCCCGGCACGACCCGGGCGCCTGGTGGTCGCCGCCCTCCCCGGGCCGCTCCTTCGCCGACGCGATGTGGGCGGACCCGCCCGCCGGACTGCGGATCGGCGTGCTCGTGGACTCCCCGCTCGACGGGGTGGAGGTGGACCCGGCGTGCGCGGCGGCCGTCGGCACGGCCCTGCGTGCGCTCGAATCGGCCGGCCACCACATCGTCGACACCCGCCTCCCGCTGCCCCGGACCGACGAACTGGTCACGGCGTTCACGACGATGTGGAACATCGGCGGCGCCGGGATCGCGCTCGCCGACCCGGACCGGGTCGAGCCGCACAACCGCGCCCTGCGCGACGCGGCCCGGTCGGTCGACTCCTGGGCCTACGCGGAGGGGGTGCTCGCGGCCCAGCGGCTGTCGCGGCGCGTCGTCGAGGGCTTCGTCGCCGGCTTCGACCTGCTGGTCACGCCCACCATGGCGTGCCTGCCGCCGCGGATCGGCGCCTGGCGGGCGGGCACCGACGAGGATCCCCTGATGGCGCTTCGCAACAGCTACCCGATGGGGGTGTTCACCTCCCTGTTCAACGTCACCGGGCAGCCGGCGGTCTCGCTGCCGCTCCACCACGACGACGCCACCGGCCTGCCGGTCGGTGTCCAACTCGTCGCCGCGCCGTGGCGGGAGGACCTCCTCCTCCAGGTGTCCCGCGTCCTGGAACTCGCCCACCCCTGGGGCGACCGCCGCCCGCCGGCCCGTGGCGGTGATCACGGGGGCGGGAGCAGGTAGCCCGGGCGGCGGGGACGCCGTCCGGGGCCGGGACGAGCACGGGGGTACCGTCCCCGGGCCCCGGACGGCGCCCCGCCCGGGGCCGGGAATACTGGTGGGATGCGCACGTACTCACCGGCCGCCGCGGTCGCGAATCTGCTGCTGGGGGTGCCGGCCGTGGTGCCGGTCTGGCTGCTGTGGTACTTCGCCGCCAACTGGCCGCTGGCGGCGCTGGGATGGACGGTGGGGGAGCCGACGGAGAACGACGGACCGCTGCCGTGGCTGGTGCTCGGGGGCCCGGTGGTAGCGGCCTTCGCGGGACTGTGGTGGCTGGCGAACCGGGGGCTGCGCCGCCGGTCCGGCGGGGGTCGGGGGTACTGGCCGCTGAGCGTCGCGCTGACCCTGGTGCCCACGGGCGCGCTCATCGCGGTGCCGTAGCGGCGGCGAGGGCGGCGGCGAGCAGGGCGGTGGCGCCGGCCAGGAGGAGCACGGTGGTGGGGGTGGTGCGGTCGACGACGGCGCCGCCGAGCAGGGCGGCGATCCCGATGGTGGCCTGGAAGGAGGCGGTGAACAGGACGCCCGCGGCCTCGGGGGCGTGCGGGGCGGCGGCGAGGAACCAGCTGAGGGAGCAGACCGGGACGGCGCCGTAGGCGACGCCCCAGAGCAGCAGCAGCGCGGTGGCGCCGGGGCCGGTGGTGCCGAGCACGGGCAGCAGCAGGGTGGCGCAGGCGAGTAGGGCGGCGGCCGCGGTGAACACCGGGCGCAGGGAGCGGGCGGCACACCGGCCGGCGAGCAGGTTGCCGAGCAGGCCGGCGGCGCCGTAGGCGAGCAGCAGGCCGCCGATCAGGCCCGGTCCGGCGTGGGTGACCTCGGCCAGGAACGGTGTGACGTAGGTGTAGCCGCCGAAGTGGGCGAGGACGATCAGGAAGGTCATCGCCAGGCCGGTGCGGGTGACCCGACCGGCGAGCAGTCCGCGCAGGACACCGAGGCCGGTGGTGGTGGCCGGCGGGGGCAGCGGGGGCAGGCAGAGCAGGAGCGCGGCCAGGACCAGCAGGGTGAGCACGCCCATCGCCGCGAAGGCCGCGCGCCAGCCCGCGAGCGAGCCGAGCAGGACCCCGGCCGGGACGCCCAGCACGGAGCCGAGCGGGACGGCGGTGAAGATCACGGTGTTGGCGCGGGCCTGCCGGTCCGGCGGGACGAGACGCGGGGCGAGCCCCGAGCCGATCGACCAGAAGGCGCCGATCACCAGGCCGAGCGCCACCCGGGCCACCAGCACCGCCCCGTACCCGGGGGCGAAGGCGTTCAGCAGGTCGGCGAAGGCGAGGAGCAGCAGCAGGGCGCAGAGCACGGTGCGGCGGTCGGCGCGGCGGGTCGCCACGGTGACCACCGGCGCGGCCACGGCGGCGACCAGGCCGGGCAGGGTCATCGTCAGCCCGGCGGTGCCGTCGGAGATCCGGAAGCTCGCGCCGATCGGGGTGAGCAGGCCGACGGGCAGGATCTCGGTGGTGACGATGGCGAAGACGCCCGCGGTGACGGCGAGGACGGCGGGCCACCCGCCGGTCCGGGGCCGGTTCCGGGGCCGGGTCCGGCTCTGTGGCAGGGGGCGGAGGGCGGCGGGGTGGGCGGTGTCGGGCATGACGGTGTTCCTGTCCGGGCACGGTGGGTGAGCGATGCCCGAAGTCCACCAAGCGGACGGGGGGTCGGGCTGGCGCGAATCGGACGTCAACCGTCCGGGCAGCCGTCCGGGCAACCGTCCGGGCAGCCGTCCGGGCAACCGTCCCGGAAGCCGTCCGGGAAACCGTCCCGGAAGCCGTCCGGGCAGCCGTCCCGGCAGCCGTCCTGATCCGGTCCGGGCGCTGGACGGATGGCTCTCACTGAGAGGTAAAATCGGGGGTATGAGTGCGGTCGCCCCGGACACGCCCGACACCGCGCTGGGCGAGGAGTTCTCCACCCTCCTCGTCGGCATCCAGCGCCTGGTGCGGCGCCGGTTGCGCGAGGGCCTGAGCGAACCGAGGCTGCGCGGCGCGCAGGTCGAACTGCTGCGCCTGGTCACGGACTTCCCCGGACTGCGGGTCTCGGACGCGGCCGAGGAGCTGTGTCTGGCCGGCAACTCGGTGTCCACCCTGGTCAACCAGCTGGTCGCGCTCGGCCTGCTGCGCCGCGAGGTGGATCCGGGCGACCGCCGGGCGGTGCTGCTGTACGCCACCGACGAGGCCGTCGAGCGGCTGGCGGCCTGGCGGGCCCGGCGGGAGGCGCTGGTCGGCGAGGTGGTGGCGGGGCTGTCGGCGGACGACCGGGCGGCGCTGGCCGCCGCGCTGCCCGCGCTGCGCGGGGTGGCGGCGGGCCTGCGGGGGCGGGCGGGCGAGCCGGGAGCGACGGCGGCGACGGCGGGAGGGAGGACCGGGCGATGACATCCGGATCCGAGGAGGCGGTGATCTGCCGCGGCCTGGAGTACACCTTCCGCCGCAGCCGGCGGAAGGGCGGCGGCACCCGGGCCGTCGACGGCGTCGACCTGACGGTGCGGGCCGGCGAGGTGTTCGGCCTGCTCGGCCCCAACGGCGCCGGCAAGACCACCACGATCCGGGCGATCACCACCCTGCTGCCCGTCGCCGCCGGAATGGTCCGGGTCTTCGGCCACGACGCGGCCCGGCGGCGGGCGGAGGTCCGCCGGCTGCTCGGCTACGTGCCGCAGCAGCTCTCCGCCGACGCCGGGCTGACCGGACGGGAGAACGTCGTACTGTTCGCCCGGGTCTTCGACGTCCAGCGCGCCGAGCGGGCCGCCCGGGTCGCCCAGGCGCTGGCCGCCGTCGACCTCACCGAGGCCGCCGACCGGCTGGCCGGGACCTACTCCGGCGGCATGGTGCGCCGGCTGGAGCTGGCCCAGGCCCTGGTCAGCGCGCCGCGGCTGCTGGTGCTGGACGAGCCCACCATCGGCCTGGACCCGATCGCCCGGGCCGGCGTCTGGGAGCGCATCGACGCCGTCCGCCGGGCCACCGGCATGACGGTGCTGGTGACCACCCACTACATGGACGAGGCGGACCGCCACTGCGACCGGGTCGCCCTGATGGACCGCGGCCGGATCCGCGCGCTGGGCACGCCCGGGGAGCTGAAGGACCGGGTCCGCGAACAGGACCCGGGGCTGCCCGACCCCTCGCTGGACGATGTGTTCCGTCACTACTCGGGCCGCGGGCTCGCCCGCGGCGAGGGGGCGGAAGGAGGCTTCGACGATGTCCGCCGGACCCGCCGCACGGCCAACCGCGTCGGCTGACCGCCCCGGTGACGGCGCCGGTCCCGGCCCCGGCGACGGCCCCGGTACTGGTGCCGCCCCGCCCGGCCTCGGCCTGCTGCTGGTGCCCCCGTCCGCCCGTACCGGCTGGCGGCAGGTGCCGGCCCGGGTGGCGGCGATGTGCGCGGTGGAACTGCAGAAGCTGCGCCACGACCGCACCGAGGTGTACACCCGGGCGGTCCAGCCCGCGCTCTGGCTGCTGATCTTCGGCCAGACCTTCACCCGGCTGAAGGCGATCCCGACCGGCGGGATCCCGTACCTGGACTACCTGGCGCCCGGGATCATCGCCCAGTCCGCGATGTTCGTCGCGATCTTCTACGGCATCATGATCATCTGGGAGCGGGACTCCGGGGTGCTGACCAAACTGCTGGTCACCCCGACCCCGCGGGCCGCGCTGGTGACCGGCAAGGCCTTCGCCGCCGGGGTGAAGGCGGTGCTGCAGGCCGCCGTGGTGGTGGTGCTCGCGGCGCTGCTGGGGGTCGCGATGACCTGGAACCCGCTGCGGCTGCTGGGCGTGGTGGCGGTGGTGGTGCTCGGCTCGGCCTTCTTCTCCTGCCTGTCGATGACCATCGCCGGCATCGTGCTGACCCGGGACCGGCTGATGGGCATCGGCCAGGCGATCACCATGCCGCTGTTCTTCGCCTCCAACGCCCTCTACCCGGTGGACCTGATGCCCGGCTGGCTGCAGGCGGTCAGCCGGGCCAACCCGCTCAGCTACCAGGTCGACGCCCTGCGCGGGCTGCTGATCGGCACGCCGTCGCACCTGCTGCTGGACTTCGGCGTGCTCACCCTGGCCACCGTCCTCGGCATCGCCGCCTCCTCGGCCCTGCTCGGCCGCCTCGCGCGGTAGCCACCGGGAGGCCGGGGTGGTCGGCGGGTGATCGGGGCCGTCAGCGGGTGATCGGGGCCGTCAGCGGGTGATCGGGGTCGCCCGGGTGAGCCGGGAGAGCTTCTCGGGGTTGCGCACGACGTAGACGGCGGTGATCAGCCCGTCGTCCAGGCGCAGGGCCACGAGGCTGTCGCCCTCCCCGGCGAGCTCGATCACCAGGGCCGGGCCGCCGTTGACCACGGCGGGCCGGACGGTGGCGCGGCCGGCGAAGCGGGGCAGCCCCTCGGCGAGCAGCCGGGCCACCGGGCCGGCGCCGACGACGGGGTGCGGGACGGCCGGGCGGACGCCGCCGCCGTCGCCGAGCAGGACCACGTCGGGGGCGAGCAGATCGAGCAGGCTCTGCAGTTCGCCGGTCTCCGCGGCCCGGCGGAACGCCTCGATCGCGCGGCGGTTCTCGGCGGCCGACACCGCCCCGCGCGGCCTGCGCTCGCCGACGTGGGCGCGCGCCCGGCGGGCGATCTGGCGTACGGCCGCCTGGGTCTTGCCGACGGCCCCGGCGATCTCGCCGTACTCCAGGCCGAAGACGTCGCGCAGCACGAACACCGCCCGCTCGGTCGGGGCGAGGGTCTCCAGCACCAGCAGCATCGCCATCGAGACGCTGTCGGCCAGCTCGACGTCCTCCGCCACGTCCGGAGCGGTCAGCAGCGGTTCCGGCAGCCACGGGCCGATGTATGACTCGCGACGCCGGCCGAGCGCGCGCAGGTGGCTCAGCGCCTGGCGGGTGGTGACGCGCACCAGGTACGCGCGCCGGTCGCGCACGGTGTCCTGGTCGACGCCGGTCCACCGCAGCCAGGTCTCCTGGAGGACGTCCTCGGCGTCGGCGGCCGAGCCGAGCAGCTCGTAGGCGACGGTGAAGAGCAGGTTGCGGTGGGTGACGAAGGCCTCGGTGGCGAGGTCCACGGTGGGATCGGCGGTGGGATCGGTGGTGGGATCGGTGGCGGAGGCGGTGCCCTGGAGGCTCCGGAGGTCCGGTGTGTGCGTGCCCATGGTCAGGGGACGCCGCCGAGCGCCGTTCTGTGACATCCGGGCGCGGTGGCCCCGCTCACACCGGCGCACTGTCACAGGGCCGGGTCCGTCGGCGTCCTGTGGTCGTCCGGTGCACGAGCACACGGCATCCCACGAGTGAGGACGACACCATGGAGCCCCGATTCAACCTGTTCGACAGCCCGACCGCCGCGAAGCTGGCCAAGCGCTTCTACGGCACGGCGCAGGTGCTGGAGCGGTCCGACCTCCCGAAGGCCCTGCGTGAGCTGGTGCAGCTGCGGGTCGGCCAGCTCAACGGCTGCGGATTCTGCGTCGACATCCACACCAAGGAGGCCGCGGCGGCCGGGGAGAGCGTGCTGCGCCTCCACCTGGTCGCCGCCTGGCGGCACAGCACCGTGTTCACCGAGGCCGAGCGGGCCGCCCTGGCGCTCGCCGAGGAGGCCACCGTGCTGGACCGGCACGGTGTGACCGACGAGACCTGGGCGGAGGTGCGCAAGCACTTCGACGACGACCGGCTCGGCGCGCTGGTCTGCCTGATCGCGCTGATCAACGCGGCGACCCGGATGAACGTCATCGTCCACCAGGCGGGCGGCTCCTACGAGCCCGGCATGTTCGCCGCGCTGGAGGAGCGGCCGAGCGCCTGAGCGGGGCGCCCGCCCCGCCCGGTGGGCGCGGTCAGATCCGGTCCGCGGACCAGGCCGGATCGCGGCCGGTGAGGGCCAGCAGCAGGTCCTCGGCGTCGGCGCCCGGCGGTGCGGCGCGCGGCGGGTCGAAGCGGCCGGTGCCCGCCAGGTCGCGGTAGCCGCGGAACTCGGCGAGCGCGTACCGGGCGGCGCCCGACGGCATCCGGGCGCGCTCGCCCAACGCCCGGGAGAGGTCCCAGCCGTGCACGACCGTCTCGGCGGTCAGCTCCCGGGCGTACCCGCCGGCGTCCCGCAGGCCGTACGGCACGTGCACCAGGAAGTCGGGGGCGCCGGGGCGGTTGAGCGCGCGCTGTGCGCTGCGCACCGCCGTCGCCCACACGCCCAGCGGGTTGCGGCCGAGCACGTCGCCCTCGAAGCGGTGGCCGATCTGCTCCGGGGTGTAGCCGGCGACCGCCTGGCACACCCACAGGTGCTGGGCCGCCAGATGGTTCACCAGCGTGCGCACATCCCAGTCGCGGCACGGGGTGGGCGCTGTCCAGAGGTCCTCGGACATCGAGCGCAGCAGCCGGGCCGTCTCGGCGCCGGCGGCCGCGTACTGTGCGCGGACCTCAGCGTGGAATCCGGGTGGGTGGGGACATTCCATCGCCGGGCCTCCGTCTCCTGCCCTGCTCACTCCCAGTAAACCGCTACGGGGCGTGACCCGCCAGGGGAACCTCGGGGGAATCGGAGCCCGTTCCGCTGGGGATCTCCGGCGGCCGGCGCCCCTCGCGCTCACCCTCCGTGGCGGTGGCGAGGCGCTCTGGTGAAGCGCGGGGACGCGACTGTAGTGTCCACGTCATGACGACCGCCCGGCGCCGGGCCGCCCTCGCCGCGACCCTCATCGGCGCTCTCGCCGCCACCGTCCTCCCTGCCACCGCCGCCACCGCAGCCACCGCGCGGCCGGCCCGCCCCTCCTGCCGGACCGTCGACTCCGCGCCGCTCGACCGCGAGCAGGCGCGCACCGCCGACCCGCGGACCGCCGCGCTGACCGACCGCGGGGGCCTCGGCGACTTCGTCCGCCGCTTCCCCGCCGCGCTCTGCTCCGCCCGCGGCGCCGCCGGGGCCGGCCGGATCGTCGACGCCTGGGGCGAGGCGCTCTGGCGGGCCGGCGTCGACCGCGCCCAGGGCCGCCGCCCCGGCGGCGACCTGCCGGCCGGCGACGACCGCCCGCTGTACTGGACCAGGGTCGCCATGACCATTCAACTCGCCCGCTGGCAGCCGGACTTCACCATCGACGCGACAGCCCTGCGGCAGCGCTTCGAGGACGCCTCGCGCGGGCTGTCCGACAGCGGCTTCGGCGCCCGCCCGGGTGTGCGCCGGATCTTCGTGAGCGGCTTCGACCCCTTCGGCCTGGACGCCGAGCTCCGCCGCGCCAACCCCTCCGGCTCGGCGGTCCTGCAACTGGACGGACGGCGGATCACCCTCGCCGACGGCACCCCCGCCGAGCTCCAGGCCGTGGTGTTCCCGGTCCGCTACGGCGACTTCGACCGCGGCATCGTCGAGCGCGCCTTCGGCCCGCGGCTCGCCCCCGGCCACCGCTCCGCCGACCTCATCACCACCATCAGCCAGGGCTACCCCGGGCTGTTCACCCTGGAGGCCTGGGCCGGCCGGGCCCGCTCCGCCGACCCCTACCCGGACAACACCGGCGCGCTCTCCGGCGGCACCCGCGACCACCCCGTCACCGCCCCCGGGCTCGGCCCCGGCGCCGAGTTCATCGCCACCAGCCTGCCCACCGGGCCGATGACGGCCGTTCAGCAACCCCTCCCGGTCAGGCTGAACACCACCGTCACCGAGATCCCCGCCGGGGCGAGCGCCCCGGTCGACCGGGCGGACGGCCCGACCCCCGGCTCGCGCGCGGTCGCCGGCGGCGGCGGGGGCTACCTCTCCAACGAGGTCGCCTACCGCACCAACCGGCTGCGCCTGGAGCTCGCCCCGCAGCTGCCCGGCGGCCACCTGCACACCCCCGTGCTCACCGGCCTGCCGGAGCGGACGGACCAGCTCACCGGGCCGGTCTTCGAGCAGAACGAGGCCGCGATCGCCGGCGAGGTCCTGGAGATCCTGCGGCACAGCGCGGGCTGACGGCGGCAGGCGGAGGACAGCGGCGGCAGGCTGAGGAAGGCGGAGGAGGCACGGTCGGACCGGGCAGGCCTGCGGCCGTGCCAGATCGGTACCAGCGGGCTGCCAGCGCCGCGCCAGCACGGCCCGGCACGGTGGCAGCCGACCCGGCCGAGCGGGCCCCGGTCCGCTCGGCCCCCGATCCGCAACGCTTCTCCGGAGAACCGCCATGACGACCCCGCCACCCTCACCCCGCCGCTGGTGGGGGTTGGGCGCCCTGGTGATCAGCGTCCTCGTGATCTCACTGGACGGCACGATCATCAACGTCGCCCTGCCCACGCTCTCCCAGGAGCTGGGCGCCTCCACCACCCAGCTCCAGTGGATCAGCGGCGGCTACCTGCTGACCTTCGCCGCCGTCATGCTCCCGGTCGGCGTGCTGGGCGACCGCTTCGGCCACAGGAGGCTGCTGCTCGCCGGGATCGCCGTCTTCGGCGCCGCCTCGGCCGCCGGCGTCCTGGCGGACGACCCCGGCCCGGTGATCGCCGTCCGCGCCCTGATGGGCGTCGGCGCGGCCATGATCATGCCGCTCACCATGGCGATCCTGCCCAGGATGTTCCCCAAGGAGGAGCTGGACAAGGCCGTCGGCACCTGGACCGCCGCCGCGTCGATCGGCATGCCGGTCGGCCCGCTGGTCGGCGGCTGGCTGCTCAACCACTTCTGGTGGGGCTCGGTCTTCGTCTTCAACCTCCCCGTGGCGGTGGCGGCGCTGGTCGCGGTCGCCGTCCTGCTGCCCGCCGACCCGGCGGCCGCCCGGCGCGCCGGGGCCGGCCGGGCGCCCGCCTTCGACGGCCCGGGCGCACTGCTCGGCGCCCTGGGCATCACCGGGCTCGTCTACGGCTCCGTCCTGGTGCCGGAGGACGGCTGGGGCTCCGTCAAGGTGCTCGGCACGCTGGGCGCCGGCGTGCTGCTGCTGGTCGCCCTGGTGTTCCGCGAGCGCCGGGCCGCCTCCCCGCTGGTCGACCTCGGCCTGCTCGGCGACCGCACGTTCCGGTGGGGCACGGTCGTCGCGACCTTCGTCAACTTCTGCGTCATGGGCATCCTGTTCGTGGTGCCGCAGTACCTGGGGTCGGTGCTCGGCAACAGCGCCTTCGGCACCGGCCTGCGGCTGCTGCCGCTGATCGGCGGCCTGGTGGTCGGCGCCCAGCTCGCCGAGGCCCTCGTCCCCCGGCTCGGACCGCGCGCCGTCATCCCGCTCGGGCTGCTGGTGCTGGCCGGCGCCACCCTGCTGGGCGCGCGGTCGACCGTCGCCGACGGCTACGCCTTCGCGGCCCTCTGGCTGGCCCTCACCGGCGCCGGCTTCGGCCTCGCGATCGTCCCGAGCACCAGCATGGTCCTCGGCTCGCTGCCCGAGGAGGGCGCCGGCGCAGGCTCCAGCCTGCTGGAGACCCTGCAGCAGGTCGGCGGTGTGCTCGGTGTCGCCGGCCTGGGCAGCCTGCTCAGCTCCGGCTACCTCGACCGGATCTCCACCGGCGGCCTGCCGGACGAGGCCGCCCGGGCGGCCCGGTCCTCGGTGACCGGCGCGAACGCGGTGGCCGCCCGACTGGACGACCCAGGGCTGCTGGCCTCCGCGCACACCGCCTTCGTGCACGGCAGCAACCTGGTGCTGACGGCCTGCGGTGCGGTCGCCGTGGTGGCGGCGCTGCTCGCCGCCGCCTTCGTGCCGCCGAAGTCCGCGTTCCCGGTGAAGTCCGCATTCCCGGTGAAGCCGACCGGCAAGGAGCGGGGCGGGAAGCGGGAGCGGGAGGAGAAGCAGCACGCCTGAGGCCTCGGCGGCCGGGCGGGCGTCAGGCCCACCCGGCCGCCAGGGCCAGCGCCCCTTCGACCGGGACCCGTCGGCCGCGCTCGTACGCGGCGTCGGCGGTCGGCCGGTCCAGCGCCGCCGCGACCGCCTCGGCGGCCCGGCGCACCTCCGGGCTGCGGTCGTCGCGGTAGCCGTGCAGGGTGTGGGCGGCCCCGAGCAGCTCGGCGGCCCGCTCGGGTTCGCCGCGGGCGGCGGCCAGCGCGGCGACGCCCTCCAGCAGCTCCGCCGCGGCCTGCTGGTGGACGATCTCCTCGCGGCCGAGCTCGCGGACGGCCTCGGCGTGCCACCGGGCCGCCTCCGCCAGGTCGCCCTCCTGCTCGGCCAGGCAGCCCAGTTGGCCGTAGGCCAGGGCGACGGCCCGGATCGTGTGGCCGCCGGGAGCGATGCCGTCCAGCAGCTCCAGGGCCCGGGCCAGCGGGGGCCGGGCCCCGGGCAGGTCGCCGGCCGCACGGCCCAGCCGGCTCAGTGCCACGTGCCCCTCCACGGCGCTGCCGAAGTCCCCGACCCGCTCCGCGGTACGCACCCCCTGCCGGATCTCCTCCAGGCCGCGGGCCGGGTCGCCCGCCGCGGCGCGGGCCCGGCCGAGCCGGATCAGCGACAGGGTGCCGCTCTGCGACCCGCCCCGGGCGGCGTACGCGTGGGCCTCCTGGCCGAGGCGTACGGCCTCGGCGCCGTCGCCGCGGATCAGGGCCAGTTCCAGCAGCCCGCCGAGCGCGGTGTTCATGCCCCACGGCTCGCCCAGCCGGTGGAAACCCGCGTGGCCCGCGCGCAGTTCGGTGAGCGCGGCGTCGATCCGGCCCGCGTTGAGCGTGAGGTGGCCCAGGCAGACCCGGGAGATCGCCCGCACCCACGGGTCGGTGGCGCCCTCCCGGACGGCCAGCAGCTCCCGCTCGGCCTGCGCCGTGTCGTTCAGGAACAGCGCGGCGACCGGCCGGGCCAGGTGCAGCGCGGGGTGGCCGGGGCGTTCGGGCAGGCAGTCCAGCGCGGCGCGCACGGCCTGCCGCCGGGCCTCGGCGGCGGCCTCCGGTCCGTTCGGCCCTTCCGGTTCGTTCGGGCTGTCCGGGGTGTCCGGGCTCTCCGCCATCAGCACCGCGAGGAAGGTGCACAGCGCGTATGCGTCGGCCAGCTCCGGCGCCCCGGCCGGGGGCCGGCCCCCGGTCAGCTCGCGCACCGCGACGGCCCAGCCGTGCGCCTCGGCCAGCCGGTTGTGCATGATCCAGTACCACATCAGCGCACCGGCCAGCCGCAGCGCGGTCTCCACCTCCCGCCGCTCCACCGCCCAGCCGAGCGCGGCGGCGCAGTCGTCCCGCTCGGCGGTCAGCCGCGCGGCCCACGCCTCCTGCTCGCTGCCGCGCAGCCCCGGCTCGGCGCGCTCCGCGAGGGCGAGCACCCGGGCGGCGTGCGCGGCGCGCAGCCGCTCCGTCTCGCCGGCCTCGGCCAGGCGCTCGGCGGCGTACGCCCGCACCGTCTCCAGCAGCCCGTAGCGGACCTCGCCCCCGCCGGTCGCCACGACCAGCGACTTGTCGATCAGCGCGGCGATCACGTCGATGACGTCCCGGCCGTCGACGGCGCCGTCGTCGGCGGGCGCGCAGACCTCCTCCGCGCTGCGCGGGGTGGCCCCGCCGCGGAAGACCGACAGTCGGCGCAGCACCGCCCGCTCGGTGTCGTCCAGCAGTTCCCAGCTCCAGTCCACCACCGCGCGCAGCGTCCGGTGCCGGGGCGCCGCGGCCCGGCTGCCGGCGCCGAGCAGCCGAAACCGGTCGCCGAGGCGTTCGGCGACCTGCGGGAGCGTCAGGGAGCGCAGCCGGGCGGCGGCGAGCTCGATCGCGAACGGCAGACCGTCGAGCGCGCGGCAGACGGCGACCACCAGCGGCGCGGTGGCCTCGTCGACCCGGAAGCCGGGGCGCACCGCGGCGGCCCGGTCCTCGAACAGCCGCACCGCGGCGTACCCGCGGGCCTCGGCCGGGCCCGCGCCGGGCGGCGGCAGCGGCAGCGAGGGCACCGGGCAGAGGGTCTCGCCGGTGATGGCCAGCGGCTCGCGGCTGGTGGCCAGCACCCGGACGCCGGGGGCGGCGGCCAGCACCCGGTCGGTGAGCCGGGCCACCGCCTCCACCAGGTGCTCGCAGTTGTCGAGCACCAGCAGCATCCGCCGGCCGGCCAGCGCGTCCACCAGCCGCTTCATCGGCGGCAGTACGGAGACGGCGTCGCCGACCCGGGAGGACTCGGCCCGGCCGATCGCGGTGAGCACGGCCTGCGGCAGGTCCTGGGCCGAGCCGACCTGGGCCAGCGGCACCAGCCACACCCCGTCCGGGTGGTCGCCGAGCAGGCCGGCCGACACCTCGCCGGCCAGCCGGGTCTTGCCCGCGCCGCCCGGCCCGGTGAGGGTCACCAGCCGGACCTCGCGCAGCAGCGCGCCGATCCGCCCGGTCTCCTCCTCGCGGCCGACGAAGCTGGTCAGCGGGGCGGGCAGGTTCGTGGCGGGCAGATCGGTGGCGGGCTGGTTGGCGGCGGGCAGATCGGCGGCGGGCAGATCGGTGCGCCGTCCGCCGCCCGGGCCCGGCCCGGCGGCGCGGGCCGCGGCCGCCGTCGGCAGGTCGCCGCGCAGGATCGCCAGGTGCAGCGCGGCGAGGTCCGGGGAGGGGTCGGCGCCGAGCCGTTCGGCGAGCTCCCGGCGGGTGTCCTCGTACAGCTCCAGGGCGGCCGCCTGCCGTCCGGTGGCGTGCAGGGCGCGCATCAGCAGGCCCCGCAGCCGCTCGCGCAGCGGGTGCGAGCGGCACAGGCCCTCGAGTTCGGCGACCAGGTGGGCCGCGTCGCCGAGCGCGAGTTCGGCCTCGGCCCGGTCCTCCACGGCGGCCAGCCGCAGCTCCTCGAGCCGGGTGACGGTGGCGCCGGCGAAGGCCGCGTCGGCGACCTCGGCGAGCGCGGGCCCGCGCCACAGGTCGAGCGCCCGGCGCAGGGTCGCGGCCCGTTCGGCGGGGTCGGCGGAGCGCCGGACGGCGGCCACCAGCCGTTCGAAGGCCACCGCGTCGATCTCGCCCGGGTCGACGCCGAGCCGGTAGCCGCCCGGGGCGGCGGCGACCAGGTCGCGCCCGCCGACGCCGCGCAGCCGCGAGACCAGGCTGTGCAACGTGTTGCCCGGGACGGCCGGCCGGGAGCCCTCCCACAGGTCGGCGATCAGGCGGTCGGCGGAGACGGTGCGGCCGCCGTCCATGGCGAGCCGGATCAGCAGGGCCCGCAGCCGCCGACCCCCGATCCCGACGGGCCGGGCCGCCGTGTCCCGTAGTTCGAGCGGGCCCAGGATGCCGATGCGCACGTAACCACCCCCGGCGGGCCATTCTGTCAGGCGCGCGTGATGCGTCGCGCGCCCGTTCCGCGCGCTCGGCGCCGTTCCGGTGGCGGGCCGCCAGGGTGCGCGCCCGCCGCGAGCCCCGGGTCGACCGGCGCGCCGATCATCCGGTTCGCCTCCGACCGGACGCCGCGGGATGAATCCGTACCTCCCCGACCGCCCCGGGAAGGGCGCCGTCGGGGGTTATCCGGGGGCGGGCGGCTGCGTAGGGTTCGGGGCCCAGGTCAGGAGCGCTGGCGAAGCCACCCCTTGGGAGGTAGCACGATGACGGAGCCGAAGGCGAACATTCTGCTCGAAGGCGGCGCGGCCGGCGCCGACTTCGCGCGCGTACGCGAGGTCGGCGCCGGTGAGAGCGTCGTCAAGGTCCTCACCGGCAACCGGTACGAGCACTTCCGGCGCACCGGCCGGAGCGAGGAGCACGAGGGCGTCCCGCTGGACGTCTTCGAGTGGAGCGGCAACACCTTCGTCGCCGAGTGACGCCCGCCGGGGCGCCGGGGGCCGCCGGTCCGGGCCCCGGCACCCCGGCTGACGGGTGCGGGACGAGTGCCCGTGCGGCCGCCGTGCGACCGGAGGTCTTCCGGCGGGCGAGCCGGTCCGGCGGACAAATCCCGTCGATTTGGTACAAGGTGCCGCCTGCGTGAGCATGGGCCTCCGCTCCACCGAGCGCGCAGGACGCAGGAAAGGCACCACACCCCCATGCAGACCAGCCCGGCCGCGACCCGGCAGGCTCCCGCGGCGCCGCCGTCCCCGGCGCCGTCCTCCCCGCCCCCGGCGCCGGGGACGCGCTCCGCCGTCCGCCGCTTCGGCCTGCCGACCGCGACCGCCCTGGTCATGGGCAACATCATCGGCGGCGGCATCTTCATGATCCCCGCCGTGGTGGCCCCGTACGGGACGGTCAGCCTGCTCGCCTTCGCCGTGCTCACCGTCGGCGCGATCGCCCTGGCCCTGGTCTTCGGACGGCTCGCGCGCCGCGACCCGCGCACCGGCGGGCCCTACGTCTACGCCCGCGAGGCCTTCGGCGACTTCGCCGGCTTCCTGGCCGCCTGGTCCTACTGGATCACCACCTGGGTCAGCAACGCCGCGCTCGCCGTCGCCGCCGTCGGCTACCTCACCGTCCTGTGGCCGGCCGTCGGCCGCTCCACCGCGCTCGCCCTCGGCTGCGCGCTGACCGTCCAGTGGCTGCCCGCGCTCGCCAACCTGGCCGGCACCCGGTACGTCGGCGCCGTCCAACTCGTCGCCACCGTCCTCAAGTTCATCCCGCTAGTGGTGGTCGCGGTGGCCGGGCTCGGCTCCTTCGACCCGGCGAACCTCGGCCCCTTCGACGCGACCGGAGACGGCTGGCTCGGCGGAATGACGGCCGCCGCCGCGATCCTGCTCTTCAGCTACCTCGGCGTGGAGTCGGCCGCGATGAGCGCGGGCCAGGTCCGCGACCCGGAGCGCAACGTCGGCCGGGCCAGCGTGCTCGGCACCGCGGGCGCCGCCGTCGTCTACCTGCTCGGCACGCTCGCCGTGTTCGGCACCGTCGCCCACGAGCGGCTGATCCACTCCACCGCGCCGTTCTCCGACTCGGTGAACGCCGTCTTCGGCGGCTCCTGGGGCGGCACGGCCGTCGCCGTCGCGGCCCTCGTCTCGATGACCGGCGCGCTCAACGGCTGGACCCTGCTCTCCGCCCAGGCGCCCTACGCCGCCGCCAAGGACGGCCTGTTCCCCGCCGTCTTCGCCACCGAGCGCCGCGGGGTGCCCGTCGTCGGCGTCCTGACCGGCGTCACGCTCGCCTCCCTGCTCACCGTGCTCGACTTCGCCTCCGGTGCGAAGGCCGCCTTCGACACCCTGGTGCTGGTCACCACCTTCACCGCGACCGTGCCCTACCTCCTCTCCAGCGCCGCCCAGCTGCGCTGGCTGCTGAGCGGCGACCGCGACCGCGTCGCCCCCGCCCGCCTCGCCCGCGACCTCACCCTCGCCCTGGGCGCCTTCGCCTTCTCCGCCTGGCTGGTCGCCGGCGCCGGCTACGCGGCCGTCTACCAGGGCGTCCTCTTCCTCGTCGTCGGCGTCCTCGTCCACACCGTCCTCTCCGCCCGCCGCCACCGGGCGGTGACGGGGGCACCGGCCGAGCCGGGCCAATAAGGTCGGTGCATGAGCGCTCGCGCCGGCGGAACGCCGGACCCGTCGGACCGGACGCTGCGTCACCTCATGGGGGAGGCGCGCTGGTCCGCCCTGCTGGCGGGCGCGCATGTGCGCCGGCACCCGATCGGCGACACCCTGCTGCACCAGGGGGAGCCCGGCACCCATGTGCTCGCCCTGCTCGGCGGGGTCGCCAAGGTGGTCCGCCGGGAGCCGGACGGCGACCTCACCCTGCTCGCCTTCCGCGGCCCCGGCGAGGTGCTGGGCGAGGTGGCGGTGCTGGACGACGGGGTGCGCTCGGCGAGTGTGCAGGCCATAGTCGACTGCTCGGTGGCGGTGGTCACCCGGGCGGCGTTCCTGCGGTTCGTCGCCGACCACGGCCTGTACCCCGTGATGGTCCGCTACGCCCTCGGCCGGCTCCGGGAGTCGGACGTCGCGCGCGGCGGCGGGGACGTCGTGGCCCGGCTGGCGGGCGCCCTGGTGGTGCTGGCCGAGCTCTCCGCCGACGCACCGGGCGGCGGGGCGGGCGGCGGGTCGGGCCCGGGCGTCACCCTCGCCCTGACCCGCGACGACCTGGCCCAGTACCTCGGCGTCTCCCGGAACACCGTCACCGCGGGTCTCGCCGAACTGGAGCCGCTGCACGTGGAGTGCGGGCGCCGGCGCATCGTCGTCCGGGACCCGGCCGCCCTGCGGAACGCCGCACCGGGGACGGTCGACGGGGTGCGCCGCGGCTGACCGGGCGTCAGTTCGTGTGACAGCCGTCACGGGAGTTCCGCACCGAGCGGGCACACGGGCGCGGACGTCCTCGGGAAGCTGGGAGCGCGACTTCCCACACCGAGCACCCGAGGAGACCCGATGCCCGACTCCGGCCGTCCCCAGTCCGACGCCGGCCGCCTGCCCACGGCGACGGCGCAGCCCTACAGTCGCAGCCGGCGACTCCCGCCGTACCGGGGGATCGTCGCCGTCGACGCCAAGGGCTTCACCGCTCACCCCGCCATCGAGCACGGCGAGATCAGCCGGGCGATCCCGGAACTGCTGGAGCAGTCCTTCGTCCGGGCCGACCTGGCCGAGGTCTGGGACGACCAGCGGTTCCCCGCCTCGACCGGCGACGGGTACGTCTTCGGCTGCGACCCGGAGTGGATGCCCTTCGTGATCCACCCCTGGCTGCACACCCTCCAGGAGACGCTGGAGGAGTTCAACCTGCACGCGTCGGGAACGGTGGGCCTGCGGCTGCGGGTCGGCCTCAACATCGGGCCGCTGCCGGACCGGGGACGCGACTTCGACGGCAACGGCACGGCGCGCAACGACACCCACCGGCTGCTCGACTCGCAGCCGGTCAAGGACGCGCTGGCCACGTCGAGGGCGAGCGTCACCCACGTCGCCGCGATCCTCTCCGAGCGCTGCTACCAGGACGCGGTGGCCGGCGGCTACACCGGCCGGCACCCCGACCGCTTCACCGAGGTGTCGGCCACCGTCGAGGGCAAGCCCTTCGAGCAGCGGGCCTGGCTGTACGTGCCCGCGCCGTCGGGGGGCCTGCTGAGGCACGGAGGCGGGCAGGACGAGCCGGTGGAGCGGTCCTCCGCGGGCGCCGGCGAGGAGCCGCCCGCGCCGACACCGGCCCAGGCTCCGGCTCCGGTGTTCCAGCAGGCCGAGCGGGGCAACCTGAACACCGGCACCGTGCACGGAGGGCAGCACACCACCAACGTCCTGCGCGGCCCCCTCTCCGGCACCGTCCTCCAGGGCAGGACCATCAGGACCATCGGCTCCGTCGGCGGCGACTACGTCGAGGGCAACAAGGGCGACACGGTCCACGGCGACAAGAACGAGTACCGGCGGTGAGCGCCGACGAGCCGGCCGGCGACCCGGCGGGTCTCGACGACCCGGCAGACCTCGACGACGACCTCGCCGGTCTCGCCGGTTTCCGCAGCGGCCGGGCCCACGTCATCTACGCCCCGCACGGGAACATCAACACCGGCTCGGTGCACGGCGGCCAGCGGGTCGAGAACGGCGGCGGACCGGGCGGTCACGGCGACCGGCCGGTGGAGGCCCACGAAGGGCCGATCTCCGAACAGGAGATCCGCGAGGCCTGCACGGGCTTCGCCGAACCCACGTGGTTCGCCGCCGCGCTCGCCGAACTGGACGGCGGCGTCCTCTTCCTCCACGGGGAGCCGGGCACGGGGCGCCGGACGGCCGCGCTGAATCTGCTGCACCGGCACAGCGGCCGCAGCCCGGACCTGCGCGCGCTCGACAGCGACGAGAACCTCGCCACCTGGCGCCCCACCGGCGCCGGGGCCCGCGGCTACCTCGTCCACGGCCTCCTGCCGCAGCACCCGCTGGGACCGGCGGTCGTCGCCAACCTGCGCCGCCTGCTCCGCGACGCGCAGGCCCGGATGGTGATCGTCCTCCCGCACGAGCCGGAGCGCGTCCGTGCGCTGGCCCGGGACCTGCACGTCTCCCCGGTGCGGTGCGAACCCCCGCCGCCCCGGGCCGTCTTCGAGGCCCGGCTGACGGCCGCCGTCCCCGACGAGCACCGGCGCCGGGGGCTGCTGGAGCGGCTCGACGCCGGCCTGCTCGACTCCCTGCTCAGCCCGAGACTCGTACCCGCCCAGGTGGCCGAGCTGGTCACCACGATCAGCGCCGCCGGTGACGGCGGCCCCGACCCCACCGACCTCCGCGCGCGGCTCAGCTTCCTCACGGCGAGGGAGGTGCCCGACCTGCTCAAGCAACTCCACGATGACCCCGACGGCCTGGCCTTCCTGCTGGCCACCAGCGTCTTCGAAGGACTCGACCACCGCATCGTCCGGGAGGAGGCCGAACGGCTCCTCGCCCTGGCCGACGGCCGACTCGACTCCGTCCTGCGGGACGGCGGCGACCCGGACGGCACGGGCCCGCGTGGAACCGGGGCACATCCGCGACCGAACCCGCGCTTCGTCCTCCGGCGCTCGCTGGACGAACTCCTGGACACCGTCCGCGCCCAGTGCGCGCCCGTGGAGATCCGCCGGCACAGTCGCTTCGCCTATTCCGTGGAACCGGTGCGCTTCACCCGGCACCGGCAGGGGGAGGCCGTCCTGCGGCACGTCTGGCGCCAGTACGGGGGAGTGCCCGAACTGCTGACGGCGTGGTTGAAGGAAGCCCCGTTGCGGGACGCCGAACTGGCCGGGCCGGTGGGACACGTGATGGGTCTGGCCGCGGGTTGGGGCGGAGGCCGCCGTGCGCTGAGGCACATCGAGGAACTGGCCGAGGCGGACCCCGTGCGCAGCCGGGTCACGGCCGCGTACGCCCTTGACATGGCGGCGCGGGACACCGTGCTCGCAGGCGAGGTCAAATACCTGCTCCGCAGGTGGAGCGACCGGAGCGACTGGCGGGTGAGAAGCACCGTCGCCTACACCTGCGGCACCGACTTCGGCACGTCCCGGCCGGAGGTTGCGTTGACGCTGCTGCGCGGTGTCTACCGCGGGACCGAGGGCGAGGAACTGGCGGTTGCCAGGAGCGTGCGGCCGGCCCTGGTGGCCCTGTGCGCGGCGGGGAACCAGTCGACCGTCCTGCGCAGGCTCATCGGCTGGGCAGAGCGCCGTGGCGTCGAAGCGCAGCTGGCGCTGGACGTCCTGCCCGAGCTGCTGGATGACGATCCCGAGTGGTTCCAGGCCCAGTTGCTCACGGCCGGTGAGCACACCGGTCCGCTCGTAGCGCTCGTCCGCCGAGCCCTCGACGACGACGGTCACTTCGACGCGACCCGTAGTGCGCTCGTCGGGTGGTGCCGGACGGCCGCCTGGAACACCGGGTCGCGCACGGCCGTCGAGACCCTGCTCACCGCGCTGGCCCAGGACGTGAGCCTCGGTGTCCTGCGCCTGTTCGTCGAGATCGACGGCGACGCGGACCCGGAGATCGTCGGTCGGCCCATCGCCCGGAACGCCCTGGCGGCCTGGCGGCGGGGAGAGCCGCCGCCACGTCCCGCCGCCGCCCACCCGAACGGAGGAACCCCCCGATGACCGACGACCTCGATCCGCCCGTCTACGCCCGCGCCGCCCGCGCCCCCTGGCGCGAGATCCTGGGCCACCGCTGGTCCGGCCGGCGTGACCGGGCCCTGGTGCTGCGCGACCGTGCCGGCCGGCACCACCTCTCCGGGACCTCCCGCCGCCGCTCCGGCACCGACGAGGACGGGCCGGGGGCGAGCGGTCTGTGGGGGTACGAGGGCGCGTACCTGGTGCCGCTCGACGAGCGCCCGGCCGTGCGCGCGGTCGGCGTCCCGACCCCGTACGGCACGGAATCCTTCGACGTGCACGTCCTGTGGTGGGCCCACGACCCCGTGCAGGTCGTGCGGACCGGCACCGTGCGCGGCTGGTACCCCGTCCGCAAGGACCTCGAAGGGCGCCTGCGTCACCTCTACGACCAGTACGCCGCCGCCGGGCAGCGCCTCGGCGCGCCCGAGGTGATGCAGTACCTGGCCGCGCCGCACTCCATGGCCGACTGCGGGCTCGGGTACCGGGTGACGGACGTCTGCGCCCGCGAGAGTGCCACCGAACTCCGCCTCGGGGACGGAGGCGGCGGTGCCGGTCTGCCCCGGGGGTGGAACGAGGAGAGCAAGGAGGAGTACGAGTTCTGCCGGTACGCCGTCCAGCAGGGCCCGGTGTACCTCGCGGCGCTCTGGCTGGCCCGGCGGCCGGAGGAGGTTCGCCAGGTGCTGGACTGGACGGTCGACCACGCGGACCTGCTGCGCGGCGCCACCGACTGGCAGGACGCCGTGGCCGGACTGCTCGGCCGGCTGACGGCCCAGGAGCAGCAGGAGCTCTCCCGGCTGTTGCGCGACCGGCTGGTGGCGCTCGGCCGCTCCGTGCCGGGACCGCCGTCCCCGCCGCCGCCTTCGGAGCCGCCGTCGGCGTGGTCGGCTTCGGAGTTCGGCAAGGTCCGCATCCCGGCCGAAGGCTGGGTCGGCGGCACGGCGAACGGCACGGCGAACGGCGCGGCGAACGGTGCGGTGAACGGGCGGCCGTTGTGAGCCCGATACCCGAGGTGGCCGCCTCGACCGCCCAGGGCGCGCCGACCCCGCGCGCGGTGGCGGCCATGGAGCGGCTGTTGGCCGCCAACAGCACGGAGCTGACCAGGGCCGACACCAAGGCCGCCGTTCTCCTCGGCTTCGCCGGGGCGGCCCTCGGCGTCTTCGTCCCGCTCAGCCGCAAGGACGGCGCCGGGAGTGCCGTCCACGGCTGGGACACCCGCCTGCTGTGGTGGACCGCCGTGCTCAGCGCCCTGTGCGCCGTCGGCTGCTTCCTCTCCGCCATCGCCCCGCGCCATCGCAAGGGGCGCGGGGACGGTGCGAGCGGGCCCGGCTACTTCGAGCACATCGGGCCGGACGCCGGTCGCGGACGGCTGGGCCGGGCCTTCGAGCACGTCGGGCGCGACCCGGCCGGCCCGCTGCTCGCCTCGCTCGTCGCGACCAGTGCGATCATCCGCGCCAAGTACCGCTGGATCGAGGCGGGAACGGTGCTGCTGCTCCTGGCGCTGCCCCAGTTCGCCGCGCTGCTCCGGCCGGTGTGACCGCAGCCCCGGCGCGGCCCGCCGTCAGGCGGGCAGGTGCCCGGGCGTCGGCACGGCGAGGCCGAACAGGTCCGTGACGGTGGTGAGGGCGGCGGCCCCGAGCACGGCGGCGGGGAGGACGCCGTCCCGGACCTGCGGGCGCTCATCGCCGCCCGGGTGCCGCAGGGAGTATCGACCGGCTCTCGCCGGTGCCCGCCGCCGAGCCGCACCATCTGCGGACCTCGCTGCGCAGGCTCCGCACCGGGCTGCCGCGCGAGCTCTCCTCGGGCGACACGCGGCGCTGCACCGCCGCGTACGACCGGCTCGCCGCCCTGCGGTTCGGCGGGATCCACTCCGCCGCCACCCTGGCGGAGGCCCTGGACCGGCTCACCGCGCGCGGCGACCGCTTCCGCCGGCTGATGATCGCCCACGGCCTCCCGGCCCTGGCGATCCAGGCGGTCGACGCCGGCCCCCGCGAGACCGACCCGCCGCTGCCCCGGCCCACCGAACTCGCCGCCGACCCCGGGCCGGTGAGCCGCCTCCTGCTCGCCTACGGAATGACCGCCGCCCGGGCCGGGTGGCGGATGTCCGTCGTCGTCAAGCCGAACCGGATCCTGCCCGTCCTCGCCGACGCCGCCCGCAGCGGCGCGAGCCGACCGGTGTTCGCCGTGCTCACCGCGATGCTCACCGAACTCGCCGCGGACCCCGCACGCCGTGGCCTGCAGGACGCCCTCACCCTGGCCGCCGACTGCACAGCGGCCGAGGCCGTGCGCACCTCCGTCCCCGCCCTGGACACCCACGGCCTCTCCCCGCCGCGTCCGGGCGGAGGCGGCCCGGCTGGCCGGGATCCTCGCCTCCTGAATCGATCGGACCGGAACCGGAGACGGTCCCGGGTTGGTCAGGCGGTTGGGCCGGGTCCGCTCCACGAGGACGCCTTCGCCGCCGGGAGGGCTTCCGGCGCGCGGACGGCAGGTGCAGGGCGGGGGTGGGTCTGGGCCCACCTTGAAGTGTGAAGTGGGGTGGATTCCGCCCGGATCGTGTCCGTCCTAGCGTTTGCCATGTGCCGCCCGGAGGGGGTGGGCCGGGTGCGTGCGGGAGGGTGAGGTGCGGGGAACGGTGCGGGGAACGGTGCGGGTGGAGGGCGAGGGGGTGCCGGCGCTGCGGCTGGAGGGGCTGAGCAAGCGGTTCGGGTCCCACCGGGCGGTGGACGGGGTGGACCTGACCGTGCCGAGCGGCTCGTTCTACGGGCTGGTCGGGCCGAACGGGGCGGGCAAGACGACGTCGCTGTCGATGGCGGTCGGGCTGCTGCGGCCGGACGCCGGGCGGGCGGAGGTGTTCGGCGTCGACGTGTGGGCCGATCCGCTGCGCGCCAAGGCGCTGGTGGGCGTGCTGCCCGACGGCCTCGCGCTGCCGGAGCGGCTGACCGGGCGGGAGCTGCTGCGGTACCTGGGCCGGCTGCACGGCCTGGACGGGCGGACGGTGGACTCCCGGACCGAGGAGCTGCTGACCGTGCTGGAGCTGGCCGACGCGGCCCGGACGGCGGTGATCGACTACTCCACCGGGATGCGCAAGAAGATCGGCCTGGCCACCGCGCTGCTGCACGGGCCCTGGCTGCTGGTGCTGGACGAGCCGTTCGAGGCGGTCGACCCGGTGTCGGCGGCGACCGTCCGGACGATCCTGCAGCGGTTCGTCGCGGCCGGCGGCTCGGTGGTGCTCTCCAGCCATGTGATGGCGCTGGTCGAGAGCCTCTGCGACCACGTCGCGGTGATCGCCGGCGGCCGGGTGGCGGCCGCCGGGCCGGTGGACGAGGTGCGGGGCGGGCGGGCCCTGGAGGACGTGTTCGTCGAGCTGGTCGGTGCCCGGACCGGGGGATGGGAGGGGCTGGAGTGGCTGGCGTCCTGACGGTCCCGCCGGCGGCGGGCGGCCGCGTCGCGATCGGCGTGCTCACCGGGATGAAGGTGACCGTCCTGCGGCGGTCGATGTCCGGTCCCCGCGCCGCCGGGCTGGCCGTCGCCACGGTGTGCGGCGGGGCGGGCGCGGTCGGGACCGCCATGCTCGGCCTGGCGGACTACGCCACCCCCGAGGCCGGGTTCGGCGTCCTGGCGCTGGCCCAGCTGCTGTGGAGCCTGGGGTGGGCGCTCGGTCCGCTGGTCACCGGCGGCGACGCGACCCTGCGGCCGGCCTGGTTCGCCATGGTGCCGATGCGCCCGCGCGGCCTGGCCGTCGGGCTGCTCGGCGCCGCGTTCGTCGGTGTCACCCCGGTGCTCGCGCTGGTCGCCTTCGGCGGGCTGCTCCTCTACGGTGCCCGCCAGGGGCCGGCGGCGGCGCTGGTCGCGGTGCCCGCCGTGCTGCTCCAGCTGCTCTTCGTGGTGCTGCTGGCGAAGTTCACCCCGCAGGCGCTGGGCGGCGTGCTGCGCTTCCGCCTCGGCTGGGAGCTGTCCGCGCTGCTGGTCGGCCTCGTGATGGCCTGTCTCAACTCCGGCTGGTTCGCGATCGGCTTCCTCACCCGGCTGGGCACCGGTGACTGGGCGGCCGGGGCGGCGACCGCGGTGCGGGTGCTGCCCTCGGGCTGGGCGGTGGTCGCGGTGGACGCGGTTCGCCGGTCGGACTGGCCGACGGCCGCCGCCGCGCTCGCCGGGCTGGCCGCCGTCTGCGGGCTGCTGCTGGCGGCCTGGGCGGCGCTGCTCTCCCGGCAGCTGGTGCGCGGCGGCGCGGGCCGCCCCCACCGGGTCGCCGCCCGCCCCCGGGCCAGGAACCGGTTGCTCCCCGACACCCCGGCAGGTGCGGTCCTGGCCAAGGAACTGCTGCTCTGGCGGCGCGACCCCCGCCGGGCCCGGTTCCTGCGGACGGCGCTCTGGACGGGCGTGTTCACCGGCCTGCTCCCGCTGCTCGACGGCTACGACCAGCTGCTGCCGTGGACGGGCGTGGTCGCCGCGGTCTTCGCCGGGGCGTTCTGCGTCAACCTCTACGGCCTGGACGCGGGCGCGCTCTGGCTGACCCTGGTGGTGCCGGGCGCGGAACGGGCCGATGTCCGGGCCCGGCAGGCCGCCTGGCTGCTGGTCACCGCCCCGGTGGCGCTGCTGCTGACGGCCGTGGCGCTCCCCCTCGCCCCGGGCGCGGTCCTGCCGTGGGTGTGCGCCGTCCTCCCGGCCGTCCTCGGTGCCGGGGCCGGGCTGATCCCGCTGATGTCGGTGCTCGCCGCCGCCCCGTCCCCCGACCGCCCCGGCGGCGGCCCGCTCGACGACCTCGCCGACGAGAGCGCCGAACACGTCCGCGCCCAGGGCCTGGCGGCGTTCTGGCTGCAACTGCTCGCCGTCCTGCCGGCCGCCGGGGTGGTGCTGGCCGGGACCCTGCTGTCCAGCGGGCCGCTGCGCTGGGCCGGCGTGCCGGCGGGCCTGCTCACCGGCGCGCTGTGCGCGTGGGGGCTGGGCCGGGCCGCCGGGCGCCGGCTGGAGGAGCGCGGCCCGGAGCTGCTGGACGTACTGCGCAAGGGTCTTCGCCGCACCCCGGAGGCCGAGTCGTCCGCGGGGCCGGAGGACGCCGGTCCGGCGGCGGCCGGGATCTCCCGCGGACGGTCGGCGGCGGTCGGCCTGCTGACCACCGGCGGCATCCTGCTGATCGCGCCGCAGGGGCTGGTGGCGCTCGCCCTGTCGCTGTTCGCGCCCTCCGTGCGCAGCTGGTTCCTGGTGCTCTACCTGCCCCGGGCGCTGGGGATACCGGTGGCGGTGGCGTTCGCCCTGCTCGGCGCGCTCTGCCTGCGGACGGCGCACCGGCTGAGCCGCCCGGACCGCCCGGACCGCCCGGACCACGCCGGCAGCCCCGGCCACCCCGACCTCCCGGCCCCGTCGGCGGAGCTGGGATCATGACCGGGCGACGGACCGTCACCCGGGCGGGACCGCATCCGTCCAGGACGATCGACCAGCGATGACCGACGACCGACCAGCGACGACCGACCGCAGAACGGAGGCCCGGTGCACCGCATGATGCCCGCAGCCCGCGCCGGCCTGCGGAGCAGCGGCGTCGCCCTCGGCCGGCTGCTGGTGCTGACGGCGGTCGTCCCCGCCGAACTGGTCCTGCTGGTGATCGTGATCGGCAGCTTCGTGCTCTGGTGCGGCCTCGGGATCTTCGTCCTGTTCCCCGCCAGCACCCGGCTCGCCCGCGCGGCCGCCGGCCTCGCCCGGACCTGGGCCGGCCGCTGGTCGGGCGTGCCGGTTCCGCCGCCCTACCTGCCGCGCCCGGGGCTCGAACGCACCCTGCACGGCTGGTTCTGGACCGGTCACGACTACCAGAAGCACCGCTGGTTCGCGAGCGTCTCCCGCACCATCCGCTGGCTCTGGAAGGACCCGGCGACCTGGCGTGACGTCCTCTGGGTGGTGCTGAACCCGGTGGTCGGCGGCGTTCTCGCCGCCACCCCGCCGCTGCTGCTCGGCGGCGGCCTGTACACCCTCGCGGGCACCGTCCTGCCGCTGCCCCGGCCGGACCTCGGCCCGGTCCGGGCCCTGCCCGGCGGCGGCCTCGTCCCCGACCTCGTCCCCGGCCTGGCCCTCACCCTCGTCCTCGGCCTCGCGTCGGCCGCCGCCGGCCTGGCCCTGGCCCGCCCGGCGCTGCGCCTGCACGGCCGCTGGACGCGCGCCCTGCTCGGCCCCACCGAGCGCTCCCGCCTCGCCCGCCGGGTCGAGCAGCTGACCGAGACCCGACTGGACGTCACCGAGGCGCAGGCCGCCGAACTGCGCCGGATCGAGCGCGACCTGCACGACGGCGCCCAGGCCCGGCTGGTCGCGGTGAGCCTGCGGCTGGGCGCGGTCGCCGCGCTGATCGACCGCGACCCGGCGCAGGCGAAGACGGTGGTGACGGACGCGCAGGAGAACGTCGCCCAGGCCCTCCAGGAGCTGCGTGACCTGGTCCGCGGCATCCACCCGCCGGTGCTCGCCGAGCGCGGACTGACGGAGGGTCTGCGCGCCCTGGCCCTGGACGTGCCGCTGCGCGTCGAGGTGCGGGCCGAGCTGCCCGGCCGGGCCGAGTCCCCGGTCGAGTCGGCGGTCTACTACGCGGTCAGCGAGGCCCTGACCAATGCGGTCAAGCACGCGGGCGCGCGGCACGCCGCGGTGGAGCTGGTCCACGTGGACGGGCTGCTGCGCGCCGAGGTCACCGACGACGGCCGCGGCGGCGCGGACCCCGACCGGGGCACCGGCCTGCGGGGCATCCAGCGCAGGCTGGCGGCGTTCGACGGTACGCTCACGCTGACCAGTCCGCCGGGCGGACCCACCCGGCTGACCATGGAGCTACCGTGCGCGTTGTCCTCGCCGAGGACCTCTACCTCCTGAGGGACGGCCTGTCCCTCCTCCTGACCGCCCACGGGCACGAGATCGTCGCGGCGGTCGCCGGCGGCCCCGAACTCGCCACCGCGCTCGCCGAGCACCGGCCGGACATCGCGGTGGTGGACGTCCGGCTGCCGCCCACCTTCACCGACGAGGGTCTCCAGGTCGCCCTCGCGGCCCGCCGGGCCCGGCCGGGCCTGCCCGTCCTGGTGCTCTCCCAGCACGTCGAGCAGCTGTACGCGCGCGAGCTGATCGCCGACGGCGCCGGGGCGGTCGGCTACCTGCTCAAGGACCGGGTCTCGCACGCCGGGCAGTTCATGGACGCGCTGCGCACCGTCGCCTCCGGCGGCACCGTGATGGACCCGCAGGTGATCTCCCGGCTGCTCGCCCGCAACGCCGACGACCGGCCGCTCGCGCTGCTCACCCCGCGCGAGCGGGAGGTGCTGGCGATGATGGCCGAGGGGCGCTCGAACGCCGCGATCGCCCAGCGGCTGCACTTCAGCGAGGGCGCGGTCAGCAAGCACACCTCCAGCATCTTCGCGAAGCTGGGCCTCGGCGCCTCCGACGACGACAACCGCCGGGTGCTCGCCGTCCTCGCCTACCTCGACGGCACCCGCTCGGCCTGACGCGGCGCCGCCAGGACGCCCGGGCGGGCCACCGGCGGCAGCCCCAGCAGGTGCGCGGCCGCGACGGCGAGCCCCACGAGCAGCGCGACCAGGTGCCCCACGGCGGCGACCTCGCCGTCCGCGACCCCGCCCAGCAGATTGGGCGCCGCCACGGCGAGCATCACCAGCCACACCGCCCGCGACCACACCGGTCGGGCCCGGCAGGCCGCCACCGCCAGCGCGGCGACCACCACGTAGGACGGGCCGGTGTCCAGGGCGTGCGCGGCCCCGGTCGGCAGCGCACCGTGCTCGATCCGCCACCACACCAGCCCCTCGGTCAGCGCGGTCGCCACCACCTGCGCGAGGGCCAGCACCGCCACCGCCCGCCGGCCGCCGAGCGCCCCGACCACGCCGAAGACGGACAGCGCGAACACCGGCCAGACCCAGACGGTGTCCTGCGGGACGAACGCCGACACCACGAGGGACTCGACCGGGTGGCCGTCCGGCCAGAGCCGCAGATTGCCCAGATCGGTCGACGCCCACTCCCGCAGCGCCCGCACCCGCTCGGCCGGCAGCAGCCGCAGCACCGGCCACATCGCGGTCAGCGCGGTCACGTACCAGAACGCCGGATTGCGCAGCAGCGGGAGCAGCCGTCGCGCGGCCGGACGTGGCACCACCCCCGGCCCCTACCGGCCGCGGCGCTGCGCCCGCGCCCCGCCGAGGAGCACCGCACCCGTGGCGAGCGCCACCGCGCCGGCGGCCATCAGCCCGCCCCGGGAGCGCCAGGACAGCACCGACCAGCGCGAGTTCGCGGAGAGCAGCGAGCCGACGCTCAGCCACGACCCGGCGGACAGCACGGACATCGCCGACCCGGCCGAACCGATCGACAGGATGCTGCCCGCCGACCCGATCGACAGCACGGACCCGGCCGATCCGATCGACAGGACCGACGACACCGACCCGATGGACAGCAGGGAGTCGCCGGAACACGCCGCCCGCGCGGGCGAGCAGGCCGACGCGGCGGCCGTTGACGAGCAATCACGAAGCTTGGACACCCCACGATCGTATGCCGCCGCCCCATCGCTCACCCACCGACGTGGGCCAGGCCGTCCGCCGGCGCGTACGGCCGTTCGTCCGGCAGCAGCAGCCGCGCGGCCTCCTCCTCGCCGGCCCGCAGATGGCCGTGGATCCGCCGCACCAGCGGGGTGACGTCGGTGATGGACACCGTCCACTCGTCCGCGTACCGCCGCGCCGCTTCGTCTGCTAAGGCGTGTCTGACCATTCGCGTCGGATCAGCGGGCGGCGTCAGGGTGCGTGCATCGCAAGGCGGAGGAGGGAGTCCATGCGGAGCATCGGCGACCGACGACAACGCGGCGAGGTGCGTGCCCTGGCGTCGCGCGCCCGGCGCGAATTGTCAGACACGCCTTGGACCGAGCTGCAGCGAGCGGTGGGGCAGCGGACGCAGGTGCAGGTCGCGCTCGGGGTCCCACTGCACCCGGGCGGGTGCCCGCTTCAGCAGGCGCTGCCAGGTCGCCCGGTCGGGGTGCAGCCCACGCTCGTAGTGCGCGAGGCAGGCGTGCTCCAGCGCCCACGCGAGGCCCGCCCGGTCGATCTCCACGGCGAGCACGGTCTCCTGCCCCTCCTTGGTCGCCCATCCGCAGCGGTACATCATCCAGAGGAACGAGGGCTTGATCCACGTCATCCGGTCGCGCTTCCACTGCGCGGGGAAGCGTCCGTCCCGGGCCGCCGCCTCCCCGATGTCCGGTCGGTACGCCTGGTAGACGGTCACGGTGGTGGCCGTGTGGAGGGCGCGGATCCGGTGCTTCGGTTCCGGCCCCGGGGCCGGCTCGGGCGCCGACGGTGCGGTGCTGTTCGGTGCTGTCACGCCATCCAGGGTGGGCCGAGGCCGGCGGGTGCCGCCACCGAATTCGGCCCGGCCGCCGGGCATGCTCATGCGATGCAAGGCCATATACAGTTAAAGCCTTCGATTTGCAGGCCCTGGAGCCCTGTGGAACGATAATCCATAAGCATTCAGCGGATCGAACACCGGAAAGTGAAGGATCATGTCGGACGGCGCGCGCGTCATCGTCGGAGTCAGCGGATCGTTGCACAGCCTGACCGCCCTGCACCGGGCGGCGGACGAGGCGCGTGACCGGGGCGCCGTCCTGGTGCCGGTGCTCGCCTGGACGCCGGCCGGCGGCGAGTACAACTACCGGCTGCGCCCCTGCCCGCCGCTGCTCCGCGCCTGGCGGGCCATGGCCGACGCGCAGTTGGACCGGGCCCTGGAGGAGGCGTTCGGCGGCCTTCCGGCCGGGGTCCGGGTCGAGCCCCAGGTGGTGCGCGGCGAGGTCGGCCCGGTGCTGACCGCGCTGGCCGACCGGCCGGACGACCTGCTGGTGGTCGGCGCGGGCCGGCACGGCGCCCTGCGCACCACCGTGCGCCGCCTGTTCCAGGGCGGTTCGGTGAGCCGCTACTGCCTCGCCCACGCCCGCTGCACCGTCCTCGCCGTCCCGCCGTCCGACCTCCAGGCCGACCTGCGCGCCCTGCGCCGCGGCGTCGACCTGCGCGAACTCAACGAACTCACCGAGCTCGTCGCCGCCCGAGCCGCCTGAGCTGTCCGAGCCGCCTGAGCCGCCTGAGCCGCCCGGACCCGGCCCGGTGGCCCGTCACTCGAAGCGGGTGACGTCGCCGGCGCCCCGGCGGACGATCTCCGGCCCGCCCCCGGAGAAGTCGACGACCGTCGTCGGCACCGTGCCGCAGTCGCCCGAATCCACCACCGCGTCCAACACGTGGTCGAGGCGCTCCTTGATCTCCCACCCCTGGGTCATCGGCTCGTCCTCGCCGGGGAGGATCAGGGTGCTGGAGACCAGGGGCTCGCCGAGTTCGGTGAGCAGCGCCCGGGTGACGGCGTGGTCGGGGATCCTGACCCCCACCGTCTTCTTCTTCGGGTGCATCAGGCGGCGGGGCACCTCCTTGGTGGCGGGGAGGATGAAGGTGTAGCTGCCCGGGGTGGCGGCCTTGACGGCGCGGAAGACGTTGTTGTCGAGCTGGACGAACTGCCCCAGCTGCGCGAAGTCCACGCACATCAGCGTGAAGTGGTGGCGCTCGTCGAGACGCCGGATCGTCCGGATCCGCTCCAGGCCGTCGCGATTCTCCAGCTGACAGCCCAGGGCGAAGCAGGAGTCGGTCGGGTACGCGATCAGAGCTCCGGACCGGAGACTGGCGGCCACGGTGCCGATGGTGCGCGGCTGCGGGGATTCTGGATGCACATCGAAGTACTTCGCCATTGGCCGACCCTACGGGATCCCGGCGGTCGACGGGCGCTGCCGCGACGGCCCGCCGCGCGAGCACTCCCGCCGCCCGGGCGCTGGTGGGCCCCCGGGCGGTCGCGTACGGTCGGCCGGTATGGGTTTCGATCAGGCTCGCGCGAACCGGATCTTCCTCCCCGGGACCTACGCCGGGGGTGTGCCCTACGAGCTGTTCCGGGAGCTGCGGACGGCCGCCCCGGTCTGTTGGGTCGAGGAACCGCCGGTGGGGGACTGGCCCGCCGGCCCCGGCTACTGGGCGGTCCTGCGCCACGCCGACGTCAAGCACGTCCTGCGCACCCCCGAGCTGTTCTCCTCCAACCTGGGCGCCACCCAGATCCGCGACCCCGACTCGGCCGCCGACCTGGCCTTCGCCCGCACCATGATGCTCAACCAGGACCCGCCCGACCACGCCCGGCTGCGCCGCATCGTCGCCGCCGCCTTCACCCCGCGGGCGCTGCGCGAGCTGGCCGACGGCATCGAGGCGCGCGCGGCGCGACTCGTCGCGGCGGTCCGCCCGCTGGGCGAGACCGACCTGGTGCCGCTCGCGGCCGACCTGCCGGTCTGGACCCTGGCGCGGATCATGGGCGTGCCGGAGCAGGACCGGCAGCTGCTGGTCGACTGGTCCAACCGGGTGATCGGCTACCAGGACGCCGACCACGCCGACTTCAGTACCGCCGACCCGTCCCGACTCACCGCGCTCGGCCGCGCCGCGTCGGCCCACCGCCCCACCACCCGGACCACCCCGGACGGCCGCCCCGTCAACCCGCGCTCGCGGGCCGCCCTCGCCGACATGTTCGCCTACGCCCACGCCCTCGCCGAACACCCGCCGCCCGGCAGCATCGTGGCCCGCATGCGCGAGGCCGGACTGAGCACGGCCGAATTCGAGACGATGTTCTTCCTCTTCGCCGTCGCCGGGAACGAGACGCTGCGCAACGGCCTGCCCGGCGGACTGCACACGCTGCTCACCCACCCCGGCCAGCACCGGCTGCTGCTGTCCCGGCCGGAACTGACCGCCTCCGCCGTGGAGGAGATGCTGCGCCACTGGCCGCCGGTGCTGGACTTCCGGCGCACCGCCACCCGGGACGTCGAACTGGGCGGGCGGATGCTCCGGCGCGGCGACAAGGTGGTGGTCCACCACGCCTCGGCCAACCGCGACGAGACGGTGTTCCCCGACCCCGACCGGTTCGACGTCACCCGCAGCCCCAACGACCACGTCAGCTTCGGCCACGGTCCGCACTTCTGCCTGGGCGCGCAGCTCGCCCGCCTCCAGATGACGGCGATGCTGCGCCACCTGCTCACCGGCCTGCCCGGGTTGGAACTCGCCCCGGGCGCGGCACCCCGGCGCCTGGTCTCCAACTTCCAGAACGGGCTGAAGGACCTCCCCGTCCGCTGGCGGACGGAGCGCCGCCGGCCGTCGTGCGGAGGAGTCCCGGCCCCCGGTGCGGCGGGGGCCGGGGAGGTCCAGCAGGTCTAGCAGGCCCAACGGTGGGAGCGGAGGTGGACGCCGGTGCCGCCGTTCTGCGAGAAGTTGCCCTTCGCGCCCGCCGCCGTGCACACCACGCGCGGGCCGGTGTAGTTCGCGCCGGTGTAGAACGCGACGGGCCTGCCGGACGTGCCGTGGTTGTACACCGAGCGGACCTTGGTGGTGGCGGACCAGCTGCAGGCGTTCCGGGCCTGCCAGTCCGGGTCGTCGTAGGGCCAGGCGCACACCTGTCCCGTCCCGTCGGGTCCGCTGTAGGCGCAGACGCTTCCGTCCACGCACGACCACGGGGCGAGGCCGGCGTGGGCGGGCTGCGGGGCGGCGAGCAGGGCGGCCGCGGCCGCGGCGAGCGAGGCGAGGAGGCCGAGGGGGTGACGGGCGCGTTCCATGACGATCGGTCCTTCCAGTGGAGGGGCGATGGAGGGGCGGTGGAGGGGCGTGGGCCGGGCGGCTGGGCTCAGGCGCCGGGCGGGCTGACGTAGCCGGAGACCGGCTGGTGGTTGGTGCGCACCGTCGACGGGTCGAGGTGGGTGCGGAGGGCGACCGCGTCGCCGAGGTTGCCGTCGACGGTGTCGAGGGTCCCGTCGGTGCGGACGGCGGCGACCACGCCGACGTGGCCGGGCGTGCCGCCGTCCGGCTCGCCGTAGATCACCAGGTCGCCCGGCTTCGGGGTGTAGGCGCCGCGCTTGTGGAACAGCCCCTTCTCCCTGCCCCACTTGCCGATGCCCCGCGCGGCGAGGACGTCGGGCGTCGCCTCGATCCCGGCCCGGCGCCACGTCCACTCGGCGAACGCCGCGCACCACGGAGTCTTCGCGCAGGATCCGCCGTTCCTGTGGTAGGCGAAGTACTTGTCGCAGGCGCCGGTCCGCTCGGGCGAGACGCCGTCGGGGGTGATCTCCCCCCGGGCCACCGAGACGACGCGGTCCCGCAGGGTGGCGGCGGACGCGGCCGGGGCGGTGGCCGCCGCGCCGAGGGCCGGCAGCAGGGTGAGGACGGCCAGCGCGGCGGTGGCCGGGGTGCGCCGGGACAGCTTCATGAGAGCTCCTCCATTGGGGTGAACCGGCTCTGCCCGCCACCTGGTCGCCTCGCCTACAGTCGGCGGGCATGCCGGGGCATGCGGGGACCGGGGAGGCGGTGGCACGGCGGGAGACGGCGAGTCGGCGAATCGGCGAGTCGGTGTGCCGTCGTGGGATCCATCCTGCGGACGCTGCCGGGACGTCACCAGGCCCATCGGCCGGTGCGGCGTCCCACTGCTCTCCCACTTCCCGTCCCACCGCTCCGACCTGCGGAAACGATGGACACTGGGACAGCGATTGGGACAACGGCGCATGCATGACGAACCGTCGGACGAGGCCGCCGGAGCCACGGCGCGGGAGACGGACCACCCCAGGGCCCTGCTCGTCCGGGCACTCAACGACGGACTCGGGGCGTGCGGCCTGTCCCTGGACCGGGTGGTGGCCCGGCTGCGGGACCGGCTCGGCGGCTCCGACGTCCGGGGGCTGAGCACCTCCTCGATCAGCCGCTACCTCGACCCCGGCCGCACCGAACTGCCCGACCTCGCCGTCCTCGCCGAACTCGCCCGGATCTTCCGTACCGACCCGGCGGAGCTGGCCCGCTGGCAGCGCTGGCACCGGCAGGCGAAGCAGGCGGCGGACCACGAGCTGCGCGACCGCCGCGCGGCGCGCCGCACCGCCGCCGCGGCGCCCGCCGGTGCCGCTGTCACGGCCGTACCGGTCCAGGTACGGCCGGAGCCCGCCGACGGACCGCCGGACGTGGTCGGCGGGACGGCGTGGCGGTGGCCGCGCCGGTGGGGTAAGGCGCTCGGGGGCCTGGCGCTCGCGGCCGTGGCCGGCGGGGCGGTGTGGGCGGGGCAGGGCGGACCCGTCGACACCGCGTCGGTGGTGACGCCGTCCGCGGGCGCGGCGCGGCGGGGGCCGGTGCCGCCGGCCGCCGCGTCGACCGAGGGGTTCGCCGAGGGGGTGGAGGTCGGCGCGCTCGGCGGGGACAGCCGCTGCTCGGCGCCGAAGGAGGGGCCGTCCGGCACCTGGCTGCGGGCCTGTGCGATGGTGCAGCCCCGCCGGCTGCTGTTCGCGGTCCGGGTCGACAATCCCACGGACGCGCCGGTCGAGGTGACCGCGAAGGTGGCCGGCTTCTGGGCCGGCGTCCTGCACTCCTGCGACCCCGGACGCTCCGTCGTGCACACCACCGTGGCGCCGGGGGCCACCTTCACCAGCGACCCGGAGGAGTGCGTCACACCCCGCCGCGGCACACCGCTCGCCTACCAGGCGGAGGCTTTCGTCGCCGTCGGGAGCGGGCAGCAGTGGGTCGGCCACATGCTCTCCCCGAACGCCCACGTCTATCCGGACCGCGAGACCCTGTGGCGGTGCCGCGGCGACGTCCCGTGCTAGGAGGCGGCGTCCCCTGTCAGGAGTCGTCGGGGCTGTCGTGCCGCAGGGCGCCGATCACCGCCCAGGCGACGGAGACCACCGGGACGGCGACCAGGGCGCCCAGGACGCCGCCGAGGACGGCGCCGCCGGTGACGGAGAGGGCGACGGCGACGGGGTGGATGCGGACGGACCAGCCGAGGACGAGCGGGTGGAGGAGGTGGCCCTCGATCTGGCCGATCACCACGATCAGGCCGAGGACCAGCAGGGCCACCACCGGCCCGCGGGCGGCGAGGGCGACCAGGGCGGCGACGGCCAGGGCGATCGGGGAGCCGATCAGCGGGATGAGGGTGGCGACGAACTCCAGGACGACCAGCGGCAGCACCAGCGGCACCCCGAGGACGGCGAGGGCGATGCCGACCAGGACGGCGTTGGTCGCCGCGACGATCAGCAAGCCCCGGGTGTAGCCCGCGAAGGTGTGCCAGGCGGCCTGGCCCGCCCGCCGCCACGCCGGGCGGGTGCGGGCCGGGAGCTGGCGCAGCCACCAGGTCCACATCCGGTCGCCGGAGTGCAGGAAGAAGACCGAGCAGAACACCGCGAGCGCCAGCCCGGTGACCAGTTCGACGGCCCGTCCGGCGCCGCTGAGGGCGGTGCTGAGCAGCGCGGAGCGGTGGGAGGCGACGAAGTCGCCGATCCGGGCCCGCAGGTCGGTGGCCGCCCCGGGGTGCAGGTGGAAGGGCGCGCCGGCGAGCCAGCGGTCGATCCGGCCGAGGCCGCCGTGCAGTTCGCCGCCCAGCCGGCCCCACTCGCCGGCGACGGTCGTCCCGACCAGGGCGAGGATCCCGCCGACCAGGGCGACGGTGGCGAGGAGGGCGAGCAGGACGGCGAGCGCGCGGGGCATTCTCCGGGCCAGCAGGTCGACCGGCGGGCGCAGGACGGAGGTGATGACCAGGGCCAGGAAGACGGCGATCACCGGCAGTTCGAGCCGGGTGAGGACGGCGACGGCGAGGTAGGCGGCCACACCGAGGGCGACCAGCCGCCAGGCGTACCCGGCGGCGGTCCGCAGCCCGGGCGGCACCCGCTCGCCGGCCCGCCCGGCCGGCCGGCTGCCAGTGCGCCGCCCGGCCCGGTCCGGCCCGGCGCGTACGGCCGGACCGGGCCTGCCGCGGTGCCGCGGGCGTCCGCGTCCTGCGGTCATGGCACGGCGCTCACGCCCGGAACAGCACCTCGACCGCGGCGGCCTGCCCGCGCTGGAACAGGTCGTACGCGGCCGGCGCGTCCGGCAGCAGCAGCGTGGTCCTCGCCGGGGCGGCCGCACAGCATCACCCGGCAGCCCCGGGCGGCGGGCCCGCCCGCGATCGGCAGGCCGAGCCCGTGCGAGGAGCCGGTCTCCAGCGCCGTCCGTCCGTCCAGGCCGCCTCTGCCGCGCATCGGCCGTGCCCTCCTTCGGTCGGGGACGTCCCGTCGCCCGGCGTCTGTCCGACGACACCGCCGCCAAACCCGCGGGCGCCGCGACGAGGCGGTGGCGGGCAAAGCGGCCGGACACGGCTCGACCCCGCCGGCGCGCCTTCGGCGGGGTCGAGTCGTGGGAAGGGGACGGGGCGCCGGTCAGACCGCCGGAGCGGGGACGGCCGTGCGCTCCTCGGCCGGTGCGGCGGGGGTGAGGGCCCGCTGCGCCAGGGCGCCGAAGACCAGGGCGAACCCGGTCCACAGCACCGCCTGCAGGCCGATCGAGGCGAGCCGGAAGTCCCACAGCAGGGCGGCCGGGAAGCCGTCCGGGATCGCGTCGTCGTTGGCCGGCAGGGCGAAGGAGAGCACGGCCATCACCACGGCGTAGCCGAGGCCGGCCGTGACGACGGCGTTCCAGGTGCCCAGGCGCGGAGCCAGCCGCCGGCCGAGGATCACCGCGGCGACGCCGATCAGCACGCTGAGCGCGATCATCAGGAAGAACAGCGCGGTGCGCTTCCCGATGGTGTCCGGGTTGCCGACCGCCGGCGGCATCGCCGGGTACTTGAGGAACGGCACCAGGTAGACGGTGGTGAACGCGGCGCCCGCGACCAGCGCGGCGGTGGCCCGGGGGCCGAAGCGGCCGATCCGGCCGAGGGCGAAGCAGAACGCCAGCGCCGCGATGCCGCCGACGGCGATGCCGTAGACCAGCACCCCGGTGGCGAGCCCGGCGGTGGACTGGAGGTCGCGGCTGACCAGTTCCTCCTCGTCACCGGAGTCACCGGAGTCACCGGCGTCGGCGGAACCGGCGGCGTCACCGGAACCGGCGGCCCCGGCCCCGGCCCCGCCGCCGTGGTCGTGGTGGTGCCCGGCCGGGGTGGACTGCGACTGCTCCTGGGCGATGGCGTCCGAGACGGGGCCCTCGCCGACGGTGTAGGCGAAGACGAAGGCCACCAGCCCGGCGAGCAGACCGGCCAGCAGCCCGCGCAGCAGCAGTCGCCCGACGGTGCCCGAGGGCACGGATGCGGAGGTGTTCATCGGTGCGTGGTCTCCGCTCAGTGGCACGGGAAGCCGAGCAGGTGGCGGCCGTCGTGCACCCACTCGTGCACGGTCGCCCCGGAGAGGACCGAGGTGGCGCCCTGTTCGGCGCCGACGAAGTAGAGCAGGACCAGCATCAGGGTGCCGAGGAACAGCGCCCAGGGAAGGATGGCGCGGATCGGCAGCGTGGCCGGGGCGGAACCGCCCGCGGGCAGGCTGGGGGAGAGGACGGACTGGGCCATGGCAGGACCTCCTGGGGGAAACACGCGTCCCGTTCGGTGGAGCTCTGACGACGGCGGTCGGGTCTGACTCGTCGGACCCCGCCGTTGCGTGAGGCGGCCGGGTCCGGCTTACAGTGGCGCGACCGTGCCGGATTCCCACCGGACTTCCGTCTCGCCGTCGTCTTCAGTTGTCGGAGGAGACCGTAGCGTCCGGTGGCGGCGCAGCCAAGGGCGTGCACCGAATCGTTGTCCCGCCGCGGCCTGCGGATTCGTGCGCGGGCCGGCGTGGAACGCGCTGTTCCGAGGGGCTCCCAAGGGTGACAGGTGTACGAAGGGGGAGGGACATGACGGTACGGGTGATCTTCGTCGCCCCGGCGATCGGACCCGGGCTGCGGCAGGCGCGGTTCGCCCGCGAAGGCTCCGTGGACGGGGGCGATCCGCTCGACGCCGCCGGGGTGCGTGCCGCCCGGGCCGTCGCACCGGGCCTGCCGGCGGCGGCACACCGCTTCGTCTCGCCCTCCGCCCGCTGCCGCCGCACCGCCGAGGAGCTGGGGCTGTCCGACGCGGTGGACGAACCGGCGCTGCGCGGCTGTGCGACGGGCCGCTGGAGCGGGCGGACCCTCGACGAGGTGGCGGCCGAGGAGCCGCGGGCGGTGCTGGAGTGGCTGGCCGATCCGGCGGCCGCGCCGCACGGCGGCGAGTCGGTGCGGCAGCTGTGCGCCCGGGTGGGCGCCTGGCTGGACGGGACGGCGGCCGCGCTGGGCGGCCGGGTGCTGGTGGTCGCCGAGCCGGACGTGGTCCGGGCCGCCGCGGTGCACGCCCTCGGCGTCCCGGACCTGGCCTTCCGGCGGCTCGACGTGCCTCCGCTGGCCGGCGTCGAACTGACCGGGCGGGCGGACCGCTGGAACCTGCGCCTCGGCGGGCCCGGCACCGGCTCGGCCGGCTGAGCCCGCGGCGGACGGCAACCAGGCCCGCCGGGCCCGCCCGGTTCGCCAGGGCTGCCCGGTCCGCCCGGCTCACCCGGCTCACCCGGCGCAGAGCAGCCGCGCGCGGTCCTCGGCCAGGTAGCGGGAGCGGATGGCGGCGACGATCTCGGCGCTCGCGGTGCCGCTGCCGTACGGGGAGGGGCGCCCGGCGAGAGCCCCGACGGCGTCCGGGTCGGCGAGCGACTCCCGCAGCGCGACGTCGAGTTCGGCGCCGGGCCGGACCAGCCGGGCGAAGCCGGCCCGGACCGCCTCGGGTCGTTCGGTGGAGTTGCGGACCACGATCAGCGGCCGCTTGAGCACCGTGCACTCCTCCTGGACCCCGCCGGAGTCCGAGACCAGCAGCCGGCAGCCGGCCGCCAGGGCGAGGAAGGTGCGGTGGTCGACCGGGGGCACCGGGCGCAGCCCGGCGAGCGCGCCGGAGAGCCCGAACCGCTCGATCGCCGCCCGGGTGCGCGGGTGCAGCGGCAGTACCACCGGCAGGTCCAGCGCGGCGAGTTGGCCGAGGATCCGGCCGAGCCGGACCGGGTCGTCGGTGTTCTCGGGCCGGTGCAGGGTGGCCAGCAGGTAGCGGTCGGGACGCAGCCCGTACCCCGCCAGCACGGCGCGGGCCTCGGCCGGGCCGGGCAGCGACTCCAGGGTGGCCTCGACGACGGTGTTGCCGGTGACCAGCACCTGCTCCGCCTCGATCCCCTCGCGCAGCAGGTGGGCGGCCGCGGTCGCGGTCGGGGCGCAGTGCAGGTCGGCGAGCGGGGCGATCAGGCGGCGGTTGGCCTCCTCGGGCATGTCCGGGTCGAAGGAGCGCAGTCCGGCCTCCACGTGGACGACGGGCGCGCCCGCGCAGTGGGCGGCGAGCGCGCCGGCCGCGGCGGAGTTGGTGTCGCCCTGGACGACGACGGCGGCGGGCGGGCGGTCGGCGAAGTGGTCGCTGAGCGCGCTGACCATCCGGCCGATCTGCCGGCCCCGGGCCTCGCCGGCGACGCCGCTGAGCGTGAGGTGCGGGTCGGGGAGCGCGTACTGCCGGAAGAAGGCGGTGGTGAGTCCGGGATCCCAGTGCTGACCGGTCCAGACGATGCGGGCGGAATCCTCCAGGAGCCGTACCACACCGGCGAGTTTCACGATTTCCGGTCGGGTGCCGAGGACGACGGCTATGTCGGCTGAGGGCATGGGGAGGCTCCCTTGACGGTGCATCCGATCGAACGGTCGGGCCGATCGGAGAATTCGAACTACGCGTCACAACATGGCCGTCGGCGCCGATCCGCGGCAACCGGTGGTGATCATTGTCCCCCGAATGGCCGTATGGCCCACCGGCGCGCCGCACCGTCGACGCGCCGACGCCACGCCGATCGGTTCAAGCGGGGAAGGCATCGTGCGAACACGGACCATCAAAGATCGGATTTTCGGTCCATGATGTGCCAGCAGCACGGGAGTTCGATCCGTGGCGGAGTCGCGTAACGTTCGTCCCCGCCCGGGCAGTTCCGACGTGCCCCGCGCCGCCCCCCCTTTTCCTGGGCTGCGCCCGATGCCGCCCGACTCTTTCCGCAGTGCGGCATCCCCCCCTGTGACCTCCCCATTCTTCGACGAGAGGAATTCCCCTCATGTACGGACCTGTGGCCGGCGGACTGCCGCCGGCAGCCGGTGGCGGCGCCCTGGCCGCGACCGGATCGGTGGGCATAGGTGTCACGGCGACGGCGGCGGTGGCCCTGGTGCTGCTGGGCCTCGGCCTGCTCCGGCGCAGCAGGCTGCGCCGGAGCGAGGGTCCGGGCGAGGACTGAGCCACGCCATGACGGAATCCCTGTCGCACCCGCTCGCGCCCCGCCCGCACGCCGCGGCCCGGGCCGGGCGCTCCCCGGTCGGGATGCTGTGCGGCGCCGTGCTGCTCGGTGTGTGCGGCTCGCTGGTGGCCGGCGAACGCGCCTACCGCTCCCAGGAGAGCCGCGGCACGGCGTGGCTCGTCGAGCACCTCCTGGGGATGCGCACCCTGCTGCTCGAAGGGCCGACCGCCCCCGTCCTGTACGCGGGCGACCACACCGGCCTGGACCGGGGCGTCGCCCTGACCTCGGGGTGCAGCAGTGCGCTGCTGATCGCCCCGCTCGCCCTGGTGACCGCCCTGCTGCTGCTCTTCGGCAACCGCCGGACGGGCCGCGTGCTGCTGGCCTTCGGCGTCGCCGCCGGGCTGGTCGTGGCCACCAACCTCACCCGGCTCACCCTCGTGCTGGTGATGCAACACCGCTACGGCGCTGAGGGGTTCGGCTGGACGCACGTGCTGTTCGGCTCGGTGCTGATGATGGCCGCCGCCCTCGGCGCGGCCCTGCTCTACCTGCGGCTGCTGCCCCGCGGCAGCGCCGCCGGCGCCGTCGCGGCCGCGCCGGTCCGCGCGGGCGGGGAGGGGGATTCGTGACCCTGCTGGACACCTCGGTCTCGCTCTCCTTCGTCCTGGGCGTCGGCTTCCTCGCCTACGTCGTGGTGATCGTGCGCGGCTACCTGCGCGACCGGCCCGCGCCGACCGGCGACCCGGACGGCTTCGGCTGGCACTTCCTGATCCCCTGCCGGGACGAGGAGGCGGTCATCGCCACGACCCTGGACTACCTCGCCGCGCACTTCGCCGGCGCCACCGTCTGGGTCGTCGACGACGCCTCCGCGGACCGCACGGCCGAACTCGTCCGCACCTGGCCCGCCACCTCCGACCGCCTCACCGTCCACCTGGTGCCCCGGCGGCTACCCGAGGCGCGGACCGGCAAGGGCGACGCGCTGAACGCCGGCTACCGGGCGCTGGAGGCCGCGCTGCCCGCCGGCACCGACCCCGAGCGGGTGGTGGTCTGCGTGCTCGACGCCGACGGCCGCCCGTCGCCCGGCGCGCTCGCCGTGTGCGCCGGACCGGGCCTCTTCGGCGACCCCGGGACCGGGGCCGTCCAGGTCGAGGTGCGGATGTCCAACCGGGACGTGCCCCGCCCGCTGCCCGGGCGCGGCGCGCTCGCCAACCGGCGGGCCCGGCTGCTAGCCCGTCTCCAGGACATCGAGTTCCGCGGGCCGATCTCCGCCATGCAGATCACCCGGCGCCGCACCGGCACCGTCAACGTCGGCGGCAACGGCCAGTTCACCCGGCTCTCGGCGCTGCGCTCGGTGGACCGCGGCGGCGGGCGGCCGTGGGGCAAGGCGCTGCTGGAGGACTACGAGCTGGGCCTGCGGCTGATGCTGGCCGGCTGGCGCAACGGCTACACCACCGACGCCTGGGTCGACCAGGAGGCGCTGTGGAGCATGCGGCAGCTGGTCACCCAGCGGGTGCGCTGGGCGCAGGGCTCGATGCAGTGCACCCGCTACCTCCGGGAGATCTGGGGCTCGCGGGCGTTCGGCACGGCCGGCTTCCTGGAGGTGCTGTACTTCATGAGCCAGCCGTGGCTGCAACTCGTCGGCCTGGTGGTGTACACCGTGCCGATCGCGGCCTTCGGCTACAACCTCGCGCTCTACCCGGAGTTCGTGCTCACCTTCCTGCGGCAGGGCGGCGCCCTGCTCCTGCTGCTCTACCTGCTGCTGGGCGTCGGCGAGTTCGCGATCTGGGGGCCGCTCTACCGGCGGCGCTGCGAGCCGGGCGTCGGGCGGGCGGCCGCGCTCGGGTACGGGCTCGCGCTGGCCCTGTACGCCGCCACGACCTACCTGGTGGCCGTCCGCGCGGCCTGGCGGCTGCTGTGGCGGCGCAACTCCTGGCACAAGACCGCCCGGGTCGCCGCCGTACCACCTGTCGCCGTACCACTTGCCGCCGTACCGCCTGTCGCCGCGCCGGCTCCCGCCGCCGTCGGCGAGCCGGCGGCATGAGCGCCCCCCGACCGGCCCGCGCCCCGCCCGACCTTCCTTCCTTCCTTCCTTCCTTCCTGCCCGACCGTCCCTGCCCGTCCCCGACGGTCACCACCCTTTCCCGTCCCACGAAAGGCACCACCACCATGACCTCACGTCGCACCCGCGCCCGCCTGCTCGCCGGCGCCGCCCTCACCGCCACGCTGGTCTGCACCGCAGGACCGGCCTGGGCCGCGCTCCCCGCGCCCGAGGCCAAGGCCTACGTGGTGGCCGCGGACGCCGTCGCCGGCCTCGTCTCCGTCTCCCCGATGCCCGCCTCCACCTACCCCTCGGGCGGCACCAACACCCTGGCCGGCGTCCACCTCGGGCCGTTCGCGACCGACTCGGTGCTCACCGCCACCACCTCCGGCGATCCGCAGGCCGGCACCTCGGGGGCCTCCGCCACGGTCGACTCGCTCGGCGTCGACCTGACCCTCGCCACCGTCTCGCTCACCGGCATCAACTCGACCTGCGCCGCCACCCCGGCCGGCGCCACCGGCTCCGGCGTCATCGCGGGCGGCACCGTCCGCCTCCCGCTGCTGCCCTCGATCACCCTGCAGGCCGGGGCCGCCCCCAACACCCAGGTCTCGATACCCGGTGTCGGCACCGTCGTCCTCAACGAGCAGACCACCGCCGCCAACGGCGTCCTCACCGTCAACGCCGTGCGGATCAGCCTGCTGCCGATCCTCAACGGCGCGAACCTGACCATCGGCCACGCCGAGTGCGGCGGAGCCGAGCCGGCCGAGGCCGTGCCGATGATCAACCCCCAGGTCGCCGCCGTCGGCGGAGCGGCGGCCCTCGCCACCGCCGCCGCGCTCGTCCACCTGCGCCGCCGCAAGCACACCGCCTGACCCCCGCCCCGCCACCCGGCGCGCCCCGGGCCCACCCCATGGGCCCGGGGCCCCCGGCCGCGGCGACCTCGGGCCCGGCGGCCGGGCCCCGGCCGCCACCGCGGCTATCCGGCGGCGGGCGTGAGCCGGACCGGCAGGGTGCGCAGGCCGTTCACGATGAACGACTCCTGCGGAAGCAACTCCTCGGCCGGTATGGCGAGTTCGATGTCCGGGAAGTTGTCGAACAGGGCGCTGAGGGCCTCCTCGGCCTCCATCCTGGCGACCAGGTGGCCCAGACAGAAGTGGTGGCCGTGCCCGAAGGCCAGATGGCTCTTGTCGGCCCGGGCGAGGTCGAAGTCCCCCGGCCGGTCGGGGTGCAGCGCCGGGTCGCGTCCGGCCGAGCCGAAGGCGAACAGGACCGGCTCGCCGGTGCGGATCAGCACGCCCTCGCCGAGGTCGATGTCCTCGGCGGCGAAGTACATCGGCAGGTGCATCACCGGCGCCTCCAGGCGCAGCGCCTCCTCGATCGCGTCCTGCCAGGTCGCCTCGCCGGCGCGGATCAGCGCCAGCTGCCCGGGGTGGGTCAGCAGCAGCGCGATCGCGTGGTCGATGAGGTTGACGGTGGTCTCCGACCCGGCGCCGATCATCAGGATCAGGGTGGAGACCAACTCCTGCTCGCTGAGCCGGGACCCGTTGGCGTCGCGGGTGGCGATCAGCTCGCTGGTCATGTCGTCGCCGGGCGCGGCCCGCTTGGTGGCGGCCAGCAGCCCCATGGCGACGAACAGGTCGTCGATGAGGGCCTTGGCCTCCTCGGGCGTGGAGTAGGTGGCCAGGGCGCCGTCCACCACCCGCTGGATCTCCGGGCGCTGCTCCTCGGGGACGCCGAACAGGTCGCAGATCAGCGTGGTCGGCAGCGGGTAGGAGAGGCGGGTGTGCAGGTCGACGCTCTCGCCGGGCGCGGCCTCGCGCAGCGCGTCGACCAGGTCGGCGGTGATCGCCCGGACCAGGGGCCGCAGCGCCTCCACCCGGCGGGGGCCGAAGGCGGGCGCGGTCAGCGAGCGCAGCCGGTGGTGGTCCGCGCCGTCGCTGGTGAACATCGACTCCACCGCCACCCAGCTGGCCAGCGGCCACTCGGGGCCGACCCGGCCGTCGATCCAGTCGGGCCAGTGGTGGCGGGCGTTCTTGGCGAGCCTGGAGTCGGTGAGCAGCTGCTTGACGACGTCGGCGCGGGTCACCGACCAGGCCATGACGCGGCCGGGGAGCTCGACCCGGACGGCCGGGCCGTGGGTGCGCAGGTGGGCGGCCTCGGCGTGCAGGTCGGTGCCGTGGGTGTCGAGGACGTGGGTGAAGGGGCAGCGGGGTTCCATGGGCCCTCCTGAAGGGGGAGCGGCAGGCGGAAACGGTCGGCCGGTTGTGACCGTACGACCGGCCGGGCGGTGGCGGAAGGGCGCTCACCGCTCTTCCGTGCGCCCCCGGGCCGCCCCGTGTGCCCGGGGTGTACGGGGCGGAGCGGACGCACGCCCTGATGCACGTCCACGCGCTGGGCGACCGGGCGGTGGTCCACCCCGACCGCGCCCCGCGCCCCGCCCGTTGCCGGGGTCAGTCCTCGGTGCGACGGAGCAGGTAGGTGTCCATGATCCAACCCTTGCGCTCCCGCGCCTCGCCGCGCAGGCGGGCGATCTCGGCCGCCGTCCCCTCCAGCGGGCCGGCGACCAGGATCTCGTCCGGGGAGCCGAGGTAGGCGCCGTAGTGGATGTGCACGCCCTCGGGGTCGATCCGCCCGAAGGCCGCCTGGCCGTCGAGCATCACCACCGTGTCCTCGCTGCCCGGGCCGAAGCCCTCGGCGGCCAGCCGGCGCGCGGTGGTGATCCGCAGCGGGCGGCCCACCCGGGTGAGCGTGGTGCGGTGCTGGGCGGCGAGCACCGAGACGCTGCTGACGCCCGGCACCACCGTGTAGCGGAACGCGTCCGGATCGGCCGCCAGCACCTCGTCCAGGACGGCGGTCACACTGTCGTACAGGCTCGGGTCGCCCCACACCAGCAGCGCGCCGCTCTCCTCCGGGCCCAGCCGCTCGGCGACCAGCCGCCCGAGCAGCTCGGCCCGGCGGCGCCGCCAGTCCTCGACGGCCTCGGTGTACGCCGGGGTGCCCCGGTCGCGCTCGGCGTCCGGCACCTCGACCACCCGGTGACCGGGCCGGGCGTGCTCCTCGATCATCCGCCGGCGCAGCCGCATGAGGTCCTGGCGCTGCTCGTTCTTGTCGAGGAGGAGGAAGACGTCGGTGCGGGCGAAGGCCTTGACCGCCTGCAGGGTGAGGTGGTCCGGGTCGCCCGCACCGATGCCGATGACGTTGATGTGCCGCATGCCGACGATTCTGCCCGCCCGCCCGCCCGGCGCGGGCGTGAACCGCCACCGCCGCCCCGGCCCGTCCCCGCCGCCGCGCCGGACCGGGGACACTGGCCTCGGAGAAAGGACTTCCGCATGAACCACCTGACCGACGAGCCCCGCCTGCCCGCCGCGCGGGGCGCCACCGATCCCTACGGGACCTGCGTGCTGCTCAAGCACGGCGAGGTCGCGATCAAGGGCCGCAACCGCCGTCTGTTCGTCCGGCGGCTGGAGGACAACCTGCGGACGGCGCTGCGCGGCATCGGCGGGTCGACCTGGATCAGGACCCCGGGCGGCATCACCGTCCTCGGCGGAGAGGCGCCCGTCGACGAACTGGTGGCGCGGGCGCGGACCGTGGTCGGCTTCACCTCGATCGAGCCGGCGCTGCGCGTCCCCAGCACCATGGAGTCGATCGAGGCCAACGCGCTGGAGGTGCTGCGCACCGCGTGCGAGGGCCGGACCGCCACCGGCTTCGCCGTGCGGGTCAAGCGCCGTGACAAGACCTTCGCGCTGACCTCCTCCCAGCTGGAGCGGGAGCTCGGGGCCCGGCTGCAGCCCCGGGTGGACGGCCTGCGGGTGAACCTCACCTCGCCCGACGTCACCCTCAGCGTGGAGATCGACCACCGCGAGACGTTCCTGTCGGCGGTCCGCCACCCCGGGCTGAGCGGGCTGCCCGTCGGCTCCAGCGGCCGGGCGCTGGTGCTGCTCTCCGGCGGCTACGACTCGCCGGTGGCCGCGCACCGGGCCATGCGGCGCGGACTGGCCTGCGACTTCGTGCACTTCAGCGGCGCGCCGTACACCAACCCCGCCTCGGTGTACAAGGCGTACGCCCTGGCCCGGGAGCTCAACCGCTACCAGCCGCCGGGCGAACTGCACGTGGTGTCCCTCGGCAAGGCCCAGAAGCAGCTCGCCGTCGCGGGCGCCGGCCGGCTCCAGGTGGTCGCCCAGCGCCGCCTCATGGTGCGCACCGCCTCCGCCCTGGCCACCGCCACGGGCGCCCAGGCACTGGTGACCGGCGACAGCCTCGGGCAGGTCGCGAGCCAGACCCTGGCCAACATGGCGGCCGTGGACCAGGCGGCGACGCTGCCGGTGCTGCGCCCGCTGGTCGGCTGGGACAAGCAGGAGATCATCGACCAGGCCAGGGCCCTCGGCACCGCCGCGATATCCGTGCTCCCCGACGAGGACTGCTGCAGCCTGCTCGCCCCGCCGCAGGTCAGCACCGGAGCGCGGATCGGCCACTTGAAGGTCGTGGAACAGCGCCTCGACCTGGACGAGCTGGTCGAGACGCTGCTCGCGAACGTGCAGGTGATGCGGCCGGGACAGGAGGACGACCGGACACCCGCCGCCGGTCCGGGCCGCCCCGCCGCCGACTGACCGGTCCCGTCGGCCGGTCGGGCACCGACGGGGGCGGGTAGCCTGCCGGGGTGCACGGGTTCGGGGTGATGGAGTTCCAGTTGGTGCTGCTGCGCCGGATGGCGGACTTTCGGCCGGAGCTGGTGGAGGAGGCGCTGGGGCGGTTGGGGGTGACGCGGGCGGGGATGCGGGAGGTGAACAAGCGGTGGCAGGCGATGGTGCGGGCGCCGGGGTTCCCGTCCGGTGGGCGGCGGTACACCGCCGTGCTCGGCGCGCCGGAGGCGGTGGTGGACCGGCGGATCGGGGATCTGAGGTGCAGTGCGCGGCAGTGGGTGCTGCCGCTCTGGCCCGGGCTGCGCTTCGAGGTGCTCCTCGGCCCGGGCGGGGCGGAGCTGAACGCCTGGCTGGTGCGGGCACCCGGCACCCCGGCGCCCGTCATGCGCACGCTCGCCGATCTGACGCCGTGGAGCTGCGTGGTGGCCGACCTGGGGACGGCGTTCCCGCCCGCCGTGCCGCGCGAGGGCAGCGCGCCGACCAGGTTCCGGCTGGACTTCACCGCCCCGGACACCGGCGGCCGCCCCCGCGCCTGCACGGCGGACTTCACCTGGGGGCTGCTCCAGGAGGTGCGCCCCGCCTGAGCGGTGGGCCGCTCAGCGGCGGTGCACCGTCCGTCCGCCGACCACCGTGCGCTCCGGCAGCAGTTCGCGCAGGTCGTCGACGGGGCAGCTCAGCGGGTCGGCGGGCCAGAGCGTCAGATCGGCCAGCGCGCCCGGGCGCAGCGCCCCGCGCCCGGCGCTCTCGCCCGTCAGCCGGGCGGCGTTCACCGTGTGCAGGGCGATCGCCTCGGCGCGGCCGATCGCGTGCTCGGCGCCGAGCACCCCGGCCACCGTGGCGCGGGTGGTCATGCCCCACACCGAGACCATCGCGCCGTACGGGCCGACCGGGAAGTCCGAGCCGGCCGAGAGCTGCGCGCCCTCGTCCAGCCACTCGCGCAGCGGGAACAGCGCGCCGGTGCGCTCGGCGCCCCAGGCCCGCTGCTGGGTGAGCGCGCCGTCGTGCAGCAGCGGGTGCTGGACGGTCACCGGTACGCCGAGGGCGACGGCCCGGGCCCGCTGTCCGGGCCGGGCGAGGCCGCCGTGCTCGACGACCAGGGCGCCGGCGGGCAGGCCGGGGCGGCGCGCGAGCACGTCCTCGTAGACGTCCAGCAGGGTGCGCAGCCCGCGGTCGCCCCAGGCGTGCACGCCGACCCGCAGGCCGCGCCCGACGACCCGGTCGACGGCGTCGGCCAGCTCCTTCGGCTCCCAGAGCAGCCGCCCGTGGTAGCAGGGCTGCCCCTGGTAGGGCTCCTCCAGCGCGCCCGCCTCGAAGCCGCCGTCGATGCCGAACTTGACGCCCCAGACGGAGAGCCGGTCGTCCTCGTGGCCGGCGGCGCGCCAGGCGTCGACGCGGTCCAGCAGCGCGTCCACCTCCTCCGGGGTGCGGACGGCGAAGCCGGAGACCAGGGCCCGCACCCGGACGGCGAGCGCGCCCCGGTCGCGGGCGGCGCGCAGCACGTCGAGGTCCTCGACCGGGACCAGGCAGTCGCGGACGGTGCCGATCCCGGTGGCCGCGTAGTCGGCCGAGGCGGCGCGCAGGCCCGCGATCCGCTCGTCGAGCCCGGGCCGCGGCAGGACGCGCTCGGCGAGTTCGGTCGCCTTGTTGATCAGCCGCCCGGTGAGCCGGCCGTCCGCGTCGCGCTCGATCACCCCGCCGGGCGGGTCGGGGGTGGCGGCGGTGATCCCGGCGAGCCGCAGGGCCGCCGAGTTGAGCACCATGTTGTAGGCGCCGCGGCGGACCAGCACCGGGTGGTCGGCGGTGGCGCCGTCCAACTCCCCGGTGGTGGGCATCCGCTGCTCGGCGAGGTTCACCTCCTGCCAGTTGACGGTGGTGCGGATCCATGCGCCGGCGGGGGTGCGGGCGGCGCGCTCGCGGATCAGGGCGAGGAATCCGGGCAGGTCGGCGGCCCGGTGGACGGGGACGCCGGCCACGCTGTGGCCGGCCAGGATCAGATGGGTGTGGGTGTCGTCGAAGGTGGGCAGCACGGTGGCGTGCGGCGCGTCGACGACCTCGGTGGCCGGTCGGAGGAGCGCGTCCAGGCCGTGCGGGTCGGGGGAGAGCGCGGTGATCCGGCCGCCGGTGACGGCGATCGCGCGCCGCGGCGGCTCGCCGGGGACGAGGGTGTGCACGGCGGCGGCGCGCACCAGCAGGTCGGCGGGCGGGCGGGGCGTCGTCAACACGGCTCCTGGTGAGGGTGGGCGGCGGCCGTCCCGGTGAGCTTCTCGACGTACCCCAGGCTCGGGCCGGCGAGCCGGGCGTGCAGCTCGGTGAAGACGGCCCGCGCCGCGACGGCGTTCCAGTCGGCGGGCAGCAGCGGCTCGGGCAGGCCCGGGTCCAGGTAGGGCAGCCGGCGCCACTGGTCGAGCATCGGGACGTAGGCGCGGAAGGCTCCCGCGGGGTCGGGTTCCGCGGGGGCGAGCGCGGTGGCGGCCGGTCGCCAGGCGTCGGTGAAGGCCGCGTACTGGGCCTCGATGGCGGGGAAGTCCCACCAGTCGGCGACGGCCGTGCGCAGGTCGGTGAAGCCCGCGTACTCGGTGGACAGGAAGAGGTGCACATAGCCGTCCAGGCCGAGCCGGGCGAGCAGCCGCCGGGCGTCGGGCAGCAGCCGGGCGGGGGCCAGCCAGACGCCCGGGGCGGCGTTGCCGAAGCCGAGCCAGCTGAGCCGGGAGCGCAGGGTGTGACGGTGGGCGCGTGCGGACTCGGGTACCGAGAAGACCGCCACCACCCAGCCGTCGGCGAGGGCGGCGGGCTCCAGGCTGTGGAAGATCCGGCGGTCGCCCTCCTCGAACACCGGGTCCATCGCGGGGGAGAGCCGGTAGCCGGTGGCGGCGCCCTCGCGGCGCTCCTGGAGGAGGGTGCCGGCCTTCTTGAGGCGCGAGATGGCCGAGCGGACGGCGGGGGCGTCGACGTCCAGCTCGGCCATCAGGGCGATCAGGTCGGCGATCGATATCCAGCCGCCGAGGCGGCGGACGAACTCGCCGTAGACGGTGTGGATCAGCGAGCTGGGCCGGGGCGTGCTCTCCGTCATGGTGGGCCTCCTCCCCGGCAGCTGGTGGTGATCATAGCGGCGGCGTCCGTCCGCGGCCTCCCTTTCGTGCGGGCGGTGTTCGCCGGGTCAGGCCTCGGCGAAGGCGCCGGAGAGCAGGTGGCCGGCGCCGGGGGCGTGGGCCGGCAGGCCGAGGGCACGCAGCAGCTGGTGGGTGGTGCAGATCGCGGCGGAGACCACCGGCTTGCCGAGCCGCTGCTCGGCCTCCTCGACCGCCGACAGCGAGGGCAGTTGCACGCACGCCGACAGCACCACCGCGTCGGCGCCCTCGTGGGCGAGCCCGGCGGCGATCGCCGGGAGCTTGGCCGGGTCGTGGGCGGCGACGTCGAGGTTGTCGGCGATCTCCAGCGCCGCGTGGTCGAGCACCTCGATGCCCTCGTGGCCCAGGTAGTCGACGACCGTGCGGGCCAGCGGCCGCAGGTAGGGCGTGACCATGGCGACCCGGCGCGCGCCGAGCGTGTGCAGCCCGGCGACCAGGGCACCGGCGCTGGTGACGACCGGCGCGGGCGCGCCGTTCTCCGCGGTGCGCCGGTGCAGCCGCTCCTCGGCCTCCCGGTGGTAGCCGGGGCCGGTGGCCATCACGGCGACCAGGCAGGCGTAGCCGAGCACGTCCACCCGGGCGTCGGCGAGTTCGGCGGCGCACCGGTCGGACTCGGCGTCCATGGCGCGCAGTTGCTCGGGGGTGACCCGGGTCATCCGCATCCGGCTGGAGTGGAAGGTGAACCGCTCCGGCGCGACCCGTTCGCGGGCCCGCAGCAGGGCCGGCACCTCGGTTTCCATGGTGACGTTGGAGCTCGGGACGATCTGGCCGATCCGGTAGGTGGTGGCCATGGCGGGGACGGTCCTTCCGTGGTCGGGTCAGCGGGTCGGTCGGTCAGCGGGTCGGTCGGTCAGCGGGGGTCGATCGGCGGGCGGGTCGGCCGGTCAGTGGGTCGGCCGGTCAGTGGGCGTCGGTCGGTCGGCGGGCGTCGACCACCGGGTTGGCGAGGGTGCCGATGCCCTCGATGGTCGCCTCGACGAGGTCGCCGGGCCGGAGGAACTGCGGGGGCACCATCCCGGCGCCGACGCCGGACGGCGAGCCGGTGGCGATGACGTCCCCGGGCTCCAGGGTGACGCCGGAGGAGATGTCGGCGATCAGCCGGGCGATGCCGAACAGCATGTGGCGGGTGTTGGACCGCTGCCGCAGTTCGCCGTTGACCCGCAGCGAGAGGTCGAGCCGCTGCGGGTCGGGGATCTCGTCGGCGGTCACCACGACCGGGCCGAACGGCGCGAAGGTGTCCTGGCCCTTGGAGAAGAACCACTGGCCGGAGCGGCGCTGGTCGCGGGCGCTGATGTCGTTGACGATGCTGTAGCCGAAGACGTGCCGCCAGGCGTCGGCCTCGGCCACCCGGTAGGCCGGTGCGCCGATGACGACGGCGAGTTCGCACTCCCAGTCGAGCTGCTCGGTGAGGTCGGCGTTGTGCCGGATCGGCTGTCCGGGACCGGTGACGGCGGTGGAGGGCTTGCTGAACAGCACGGGGCGGTCGGGCAGTTCGCGCGCGGTCTCCAGGGTGCGGTGCGACTCGGCGACGTGCTCGACGTAGTTGAGGCCGACGCCGACGATCTTGCCGGGGCGCAGCGGCGCGGCCGGCGTCACCTCGGCGAGCGTGGGGAGGGGCGCCGGGTCCCCGGCCGCTTTGGCGGCCAGCGCGCGGGCGGTCGCGAGGGCCCGGTCCCCGGCGCGGACGAGGCCCAGCAGGTCGCCGGGCAGCTCCACGCCGGCGGCCGCGGCGAGCGCGGACAGGTCGGCGACGCGGTCCCCGTCGAGCAGGGCGCCGAGGCGCGGGTCGTCGGTGCCGGGGGTGCGGTAGGTCAACAGGCGCATGGGTGCGGGCTCCTGGTCACGGGGTGGCGGTGGGCTGGTGCCCGTCGTGCTCCGGGTAGGCCTCCTCGCGGTACAGGCCGAGCGAGTGCATCACCGGGAAGTCGTTGAAGGAGAACAGGCAGGCGTCCTCGCCGGGGTCGAGGTTCGCGTGCTCGTGCCAGGCCCAGGAGGGCACCACGAAGATGTCGCCCTGCTCCCAGGCGAAGCGCCGTCCGGCGATCACCGAGACGCCGCGCCCCTTGGCCGCCGTGTAGACCACGGAGCCGGTGTGCCGGTGGGCGCGGGTGGCCTGACCGGGGCGCAGCAGCTGGAGGTGGGCGCCCATGGTGGGCATCACCGAACCGCCGGTGACCGGGTTGGTGTACTCCATGACCACCCCGTCGTAGGGCGATCCCTCGGCGGCGCGGGCGAGTCGGGTGAGCGCGTGGTAGCTGGGCTCCCAGGGCCAGCCGAGCAGCGGGGAGTAGGGGCGGGCCCACTTCTCGACGCCGTAGGGCAGCAGGTTGCCGCCGTAGGTCAGCAGCGAGGAGTTCACCACCTCGCCGGGCCGCTGGTACAGCTCCGGGTGCACCTCGTAGAAGTTGGCGTCGAGCATGTTCACCAGCGGGATGTCCAGGCCGTCCTGCCAGATCACCGGGGCCTCGTCGGACTCGTTGCCGTGCTCGTGCCAGGTGCTGTTGGGCGTGATGGCGAAGTCGCGCGGACCGACCTTCAGCTTCTGGCCGTCGACGATCGTCCAGGCGCCGGTGCCCTCGTGGACGAAGCGCAGCGCGGAGGCCTGGTGGCGGTGCGCGGTCATCGCCTCGCCAGGGCCCATGATCTGCAGGCCGGTGTACAGCAGGCCGACGGCGGCGCTGAGTTCGCGCCGGCCGGGGTTGACCAGCATGACCACGCGGCGCCCGGCGTCGTCCGCCCTGACCAGCGGGAGGGCCTTGCGGACCAGCGGGCGCAGGTCGGCGTAGCGCCAGAGCACCGGCACCGACTTCGGCTGGGGGAACCAGGGTTCGATCTCATTGGCCACGGTCCACAGCGCGCCCGCGTCGACCTTGGCCAACTCTTCGTAGTAGGCCGCGAGTTCCGGGTTGTCGCCGACCCGTGCCCGGCCGATCCGGTCGTCGTCGTAGTCGTTGCTGCCGGTCATTCCTCCTCCTTCGGGGGTTCGTCGGCGCGGGTGAGCGGCCGCAGCGGGCGGTCGTCCACGTGCAGCCGGAAGACGTCGAAGCGGTTGTAGTGGCCGACGATGTCGTGCATCTGCTTGGGCTGCACGCAGCGGCCGAGGTCGATCTCGGCGTAGACGATGCCCTCCTCGTCCACCAGCGGCTCGGTCACCGGGCGGCCGTCGGGGCCGAAGATCCCGGACAACGCGGCGCGCGGGCGGGCGAGTTGCTTGCGCAGGTGCCGGTCCTCACCGGCGATCTCCGCCACGATATCCGGCGAGACGGTGGAGCAGGAGACCACCGTGAACACCTTGCCCTCGAAGCAGTGCGCGGCGGCGCGCAGCGCGATCGCCTCCGCCATGTCGTAGTCCTCGGGGGCGACGGGCAGGGCGATGTAGCTGGCGGTATGGACGAGTTCGCCCTGCGCGAGGAGCGTGAAGCGGGCGAGCGGGTTGGTGTTCTCGCCGCAGGCGAGCGCGCCGAGCGGGCCGACGGCCGTGCGGTGGACGCGCAGGGTGCTGCCGTCGCCGGGCGTCCAGGTCAGCTTCTCGGCCCAGGTCGGCACCAGCTTGCGGTGCACGCCGAGCAGTTCGCCGTCGGCGTCGATGACCAGCACGGTGTTGTGGAGCACCCCGAGGCTGTGCGGGCCGCGCTCGTTGACGCCGATCACCAGCACCACGCCGGCCCGGCGGGCGGCGGCGCGCAGCGTGTCGACGTGCGGGCCGGGCACGTCCACCGAGGCGCGGTAGAGCCGCTCGTACCAGGGCGAGCCCTGCACCGGGTTCATCGTCCAGTTCCAGTAAGGGTAACCGGGGACGAACACCTCGGGGAAGACGACGAGGGAGGCGCCGTGGCCGGCCGCCTCGTGGATCAGCGCGACCGCCTTGTCGACGGTGGCGGCGGTGTCCAGGTAGACGGGCGCGGCCTGGACGGCGGCCGCGGTGAAGCGGGGCAGCCGCAGCGCGGCGGCCACGGGCTCGGTCATCACTGCTCCTCTTCGGGGCGTGCGGTGGGGACGCCCCAGGGGTGTGCGGTGGGGCCGGGCCGCCAGCGGCGGTGCACCGGCGGGGCCGGCTCGCGCACCAGCCGCAGCCGCGGCGCCACCCGGTCGGCCCCCGGGGACGGCGGCCGGCGGCTGCCCGGCGCCCACGGCTCGGGCCAGCGGGCACCGGGGCCCGCGTAGCCCTGCTCGGCGGCGGCGTGCAGCGTCCACAGCGGGTCGTACAGCTGGGCCCGGCCGACCGCCACCAGGTCCGCCCGGCCCGCCAGCAGGACCGAGTTGACGTCGTCGTGGTGGGAGATCGCGCCGACCGCGACGGTCGGCAGGCCGGTGGCCAGGCGCACCAGCTCGGCGAACGGCGTCTGGTAGCCGCGCCCGAACGGCGGCCGCTCGTCCGCCACCACCTCGCCGGTGGAGACGTCCACCGCGTCCGCGCCGCCGTCCGCGAGCGCGCGGCAGATGGCGACGGCCTCCGTCTCGCTGGTGCCGCCCGGCGCCCAGTCGCCCGCCGAGATCCGCACCAGCAGCGGCCGCCCGGCCGGCCACACCGCGCGGACCGCCGCCAGCACCTCCAGCGGCAGCCGCAGCCGGTGGGCGAGCGGGCCGCCGTAACGGTCGGTGCGCCGGTTGGTGAGCGGGGACAGGAAGCCGGAGAGCAGCTGGCCATGGCCGAACTGCAGCTCCAGCGCGTCGAACCCGGCCCGCGCCGCGCGCTCCGCCGAGGCCGCGAAGTCCGCTGTGACAGCGGCGAGTTGGATGGCGTTCGCCTCGTGCGGCAGCGGGCCGCCCGCCGTCCACGGCAGCGGTGAGGCGGCCAGCAGCGGCAGGCCGCTCTCGGCCGGCCCGGCGGTCGCGGCCCGGCGTCCGGCGTGGGTCAGCTGGATCCCGAGCGGGGTTTCGCTCACCGCCCGCACGGCGCCGACGAGTTCGCGCCACGCCGCCTCCTGCCGGTCGTTCCACAGGCCCGGGCAGTCGGCGGCCCGGCCCTCCGGGGTGACGGCCGTCATCCCGGCGAGCACCAGCCCGGCGCCGCCGAGCGCGTGCGCGGTCAGCTGCGCCCGGTCGAAGGCGCTCGGCAGCGCGTCGACGGCCGTGAAGGTGGCCAGTGGCGGCACCACCACCCGGTTGCGCAGCTCCAGCGCGCCCAGCTTCAGCGGCCGGAACATCGGCGGCGGGTGCGGCGTGCCGTCCGCCCCGGCGAAGGCGGCGTCGACCGCCGCGACGAACCCGGGGTCGCGGGCCCGCAGGTTCCCGTAGGTGACCCGGCGGCTGCGGGTGAGCAGGTTGAAGGCGAACTGGTCCGGGCCCTGTCCGGTGCGCCGGCCGATCGTCTCGAACCACTCCAGACTCGCCTGCGCGGCCCGCTGGGTGGACTCCACCACCGGCCGCCGCTCGGCCTCGTACGCCGCCAACGCGCCCTCCAGCGTGGGCTGTTCGTTGAGGCTCGCGGTGAGCGCCAGGGCGTCCTCCAGGGCCAGCTTGGTCCCCGAGCCGATCGAGAAGTGGGCGGAGTGCGCCGCGTCGCCGAGCAGGACCACGTTCCGGTGCCGCCAGGTGGCGTTGCGCACCGTGGTGAACCGGATCCAGCGGGAGGCGTTGGGGATCAGCCGGTGCCCGTCCAGGTGCCCGGCGAGCAGCTCCGCGCAGCGCCGCACGCTCGCCGTGTCGCTCTCGCCGCGCGCGAACTCCCGTGCGGCCAGGGCCTCGAAGCCCGCCCGCCGCCAGGGCTCCTCGGCCAGCTCCACGATGAACGTCGACCGCTCGGCGCTGTACGGGTAGGCGTGCACCTGCAGCACGCCGAAGTCGAAGCGCTCGACGACGAAGGTGAAGGCGCCGAAGACCTTGTCGGTGGCGAGCCACATGTAGCGGCTGCGCCGCTCGTCCAGCTCCGGCCGGAAGGCGTCCGGGTACGCCGCCCTGGTACCCGAGTTGACGCCGTCCGCCGCGACCACCAGGTCGTACTCCTCGGCGAGCCGGGCGACCGGCGGGGCGGGCGTGCGGTAGCGCACGTCCACCGCCAGCTCCGCGCAGCGGCGTTGCAGGATCGCGCGCAGCCGGTTGCGGTCCAGCGCCGCGAAGCCGTGCCCGCCGCAGGTGCGCACCTGGCCGGCGTAGCGGACGTCGATGTCGCTCCAGCGGGCGAACTCCGCGCTCAGCGCGGCGAACACCCGGGGGTCGGCCTGGGCGATGCCGTCCAGCGTCTCGTCGGAGAAGACCACCCCGAAGCCGAACTCGTCGTCCCGGCCGTCGCGTTCGAAGACGGTGATCTCCCGCTCGGGCGCCGACTGCCGGGCCAGCGCGGCGAAGTAGAGCCCGCCCGGTCCGGCGCCGACCACCGCGATGCGGCGGGCGCCGCCGCCCGTCACCGGATCACCTCCGGCTCCTGCCGTCCGGCCCCGGCCAGCGCGTGGCGCACCTGTTCGGGCCACGGCTCGGCGCCCTTGGCGTGCGGTGCGGCGTGCACCACCGACATCCGGCCGCTGGCGGCCAGGCCGTGCGGCCCGTGCACCTCGAAGGCGTAGTGCAGCGAGGAGCCGCCGACCCGCTCCACCCGCAGCTCGGTGCGGACCACGTCGCCGAACCAGAGCCGCTCGCGGTAGTCCGCCTCGAAGTGCACCCGGGGGATCCGCCCGAACAGCCCGTCCAGGCCGAGGCGGCGCAGCAGTGTGGCCTCGGCGGCCTCGGCCCAGCGCTGGACGGCCGAGAAGTGGTAGTGACCGGCCGCGTCGGTGTCCGACCACTCGACGCGCCGCTCGGTGGTCACGCTGGCCGGGGCCGGGGCCGGGGCCGGGACCGGTGCCGCGCGCCGCCGGAGCTCGGCGCGTGCCAGCTTCCCGGTCGCGGTGCGCGGCAGCGCGTCGACGAACTCGACCTCGCGCGGGTACTTGTACGGTGCGATGGTGCGCTTGACGTGCTCCTGGAGCGCCCGGACCGTCCCCGGCCCGGCGGCCGCACCCGCGCGCAGCACCACGTACGCCTTGACCACGGTGCCGCGCCGCTCGTCCGGCGCCCCGACCACCGCGCAGTCGGCGACGTCCGGGTGCTCGGCGAGCACCTGCTCGACCTCCGGTCCGGCGATGTTGTAGCCGGCCGAGACGATCATGTCGTCGTTGCGCGCCTGGTACCAGAAGTAGCCGTCGGCGTCGCGCACATAGGTGTCGCCGGTGAGGTTCCAGCCGCCCCGGACGTAGTCGTGCTGGCGGTCGTCGTGCAGGTAGCGGCAGCCGGTCGGGCCCTTGACGGCGAGCCGCCCGGGCTGCCCGTCGGGCACCGGCCGGCCCTGTTCGTCCAGTATCGCGGCCCGGTAGCCGGGGACGGGCCGCCCGGTCGCGCCGGGGCGGATGTCGTCGTCGGCGGCGGAGATGAACACGTGCAGCAGCTCGGTGGCCCCGATGCCGTCGATCAGCCGCTGCCCGGTGGCCGCCCGGAACGCCTCCCAGACGCTCGCCGGCAGGTGCTCGCCCGCCGACACGCACCGCCGCACGCCCGCCAGCCGGTCGGCCAGCCCGGCGGCGAGGACCGCCCGGTAGGCCGTCGGCGCGGTGAACAGCACGCTCACCCCGTGCCGGTGCACCTGCTCGGCGAGCTGCTCGGGGGTGGCCTGCTCCAGCAGCAGGGTGGCGGCGCCGGCTCGCAGCGGGAAGACCACCAGGCCGCCGAGCCCGAAGGTGAAGGCGAGCGGCGGGGTGCCGCCGAACAGGTCGTCGGGGGTGGGGCGCAGCAGGTGGCGGGAGAAGGTGTCGGCGTTGGCCAGCACGTCCCGGTGGAAGTGCATGGTCGCCTTGGGGCGGCCGGTGGTGCCGGAGGTGAAGGCGATCAGCGCGACGTCGTCCGCGGCGGTCGCCACGGCGGCGAAGGCGCCGCTCCCGCTCAGGCCCTCGGGCCCGGCCGGGCCGTAGGGCAGCACGGTCAGCCCGGGTGTGGCGGCCCGCTCCAGCTCGGTGAGGAACCGTTCGTCGCACAGCGCCACCACCGGCCGGGCGATCGCGTGCATCGCCGTCAGCTCGCCCGCCCGCAGCAGCGGCATGGTGGTCACGGCTACCCCGCCCGCCTTCAGCACCCCGAGCCAACAGGCCACCAGCCAGGGCGCGTTGGGCCCGCGTAACAGCACCCGGTTCCCGGGCGCCAGCCCGAGCCGCCCGACCAGCAGCCGGGCCACCGCGTCCGCGCGCTCACGCAGCTCGCCGTACGTCCACTGCCCGCCCGGCGTGACCAGGCACCGCCGGTCGGGCCCGTGGCGCTCGATCGTCGCGTCGAGCAGCTCGTGCGCGCAGTTCAGTCGATCCGGATACGCCAACTCCGGGAGGTCGAAGAGGAATTCGGGCCACTCGTCGAGCGGCGGAAGGTTGTCGCGACAGAACGTGTCCACGTGCGCAGAGGGAGAGAGCTCCATGGGCGGGCCACCTCATCGGGCGAGCGGGAGTGAGGCAAGTATCGCGCTTCGGTGACGCCAGTCAAGAGAGCGATACAAACATCCGAGTGGCCCCGGCCCCGGTCCCGGGGGTGCTACTGCTGCGTGAAGTAGGCGCTCCGGCCGAATTCGAAGACCTGGGTCTGCCCGGGCGGCACGACGCCGACCGCGCTCCCGGTGCAGTTGGGCTCGTCGAAGACCACGACCGGCGCCGCGGTGGCGTTGGTGACGACGAAGGGGGCCCGGTCGGCGTCGACGCAACCCTTCGTGAGGGCCGGCGCGGTCGCCGTGGGTGCCCGGTCGAGCTGCCGGAGGGTGTCGGCCGAGGCCGAGGCCGTGGTGCCCGCGGCCAGCACGGCCGCGCCGAGGGTCGTCGCGATCAGCAGGCTGATGCGTCGCATGGAGAACCGCCTTGGGAAGGGGGGATGGGCAGGCACCGTCCCCCCGCGCGGCCGAACGCATGCTCCAGACGTACCGATGTCATCCCCATGCCGCACGATCGGATCCGAACGGCCCCTGGAAACCGCCGGGTGCCGGGGGCCGTGCTGTCACGACCGCGTCCGGTTCCGCAGGGAAGCCAGCGCCGCCTCGGCGGCGTGGGCGCCGCACATGCCGTGGGCGCCGGGGCCCGGTGGGGTGGCGGCGGAGCAGAGGTAGTGGCCGGGGAGGCCGGTGGCGTAGGGGTGGAGGGTGGGGCGGGGGCCGAGGAGGAGCCGGGGGACGTCCTTGGCGCCGGTCATGATGTCGCCGCCGACGAAGTTGGGGTTGTCGGCGGCGAAGTCGGCGGGGCGGCGGACGGCCAGGCCGATGATCCGCTCGCGGAAACCGGGGGCGAAGCGTTCGATCCGGGCGGTGATCGCCTCGGTGGCGTCGCCCGGATAGCCGTTCGGCACGTGGGCGTAGGTCCAGAGCGGGTGGATGTCGCCGACGGAGCGCTGCGGGTCGGCGAGGTACTGCTGGCCGACCAGGACGAACGGGCGCCGCGGCATCCGTCCGGCGGCGACGGCGCGCTCGGCGGCGGCGAGTTCCGCGAAGGTGCCGCCGAGGTGGACGGTGCCGGCGCGGCGGGCCGGCTCGGCCGTCCACGGGACGCCGCCCTCGACGGCGAAGTCGACCTTGAAGGCGCCGGGCCCGTGGCGGAACCGGCGGTAGGCGCGGGCGGCGCGGGGCGGGAGGCGGTCCCCGAGGATGTCGGCGACGGCGCCGGGCGCGAGGTCGTACAGGACGAGGTCGGCGGCGGGGAGCTGGGCGGCGTCGCGGACCCGGACGCCGGTCTCGACAGTCCCGCCCAGCTCGGTGAGCAGCGCGACCAGCGCCCGGGTGATCGCCCCCGACCCGCCGGCGGCCACCGCCCAGCCGTACCGGTGCCCCGAGGTGAGCAGTCCCAGCCCGATCGCCGCGCTGAGCGGCCGGTGCAGCGGCCGGAACGCGTGCGCCGCCGCCCCGCCGAACAGCGCCCGCGCCCGCTCGCCGGAGAACGCCCGGGCCAGGACGGAAGCCGGGAGCAGGGCGGGCAGCCCGAACCGGGCGAGCCGCAGCGGGTGGCGGGGCAGGCGCAGCAGCGGGCCCATGATGTCGGCGGCGAGCCGGTCGTAACCGGCGACCGGCCCCTCGAACAGCTGCCGCCACCGCCGCCCGTCGGCGCCGCCCAGCGCGGTGGCGGTGGCGGCGACCGAGCGGTACAGGACGCCGGCCGTGCCGTCGTCCAGCGGGTGCGCGCAGTCGACCTCCGGCAGCCGGAACTCCAGCCCGAACCGCTCCAGCCCGAGGCCGCGCAGGAACGGCGAGCCGATGGTCATCGGGTGGACGGCGGAGCAGTGGTCGTGCAGCAGCCCGGGCACGATCGCCTCGCCGCTGCGCGCCCCGCCGCCCACCTCCTCGGCGGCCTCCAGCACGGTCACCCGCACCCCGGCCCGCGCCAGCCGGACGGCGGCGGCGAGCCCGTTGGGGCCGCCGCCCACCACCACCGCGGTACTCATGGGGTCAGCATCCCCCATCCGCGCACCCTCAGCGCTGCGGCCCCGCGCACCCGTCCGGGCCGCAGGCCTCCCCGCCGGCGGGCAGAGCCACGACGGTCCGGCCGCCGTCACCGATGCGCAGGCGGGAAGACCAGGACCGTGTGAGGATCCGGGTCCGCACCCAATACTGCTTTCAGCCGGTGCGCCACCGTTCGAGCAGCCGGGTGGTCCGGTCGACCGCCGGGCTGTCGAGTCCGAGGACGGCGATCTGGTCGGGCACCAAGGCCTGCAGATCGGTCACGGCTCCCGCGAGGTCCCCGGCCTCGGCCGGGCCGAGGAGCTTCAGCTCGTCGGCCAGGACGGTGGGGGCGGGAAGTGGATGGTCATGATGTTCCCGGTGCCGACCGCCATGGCCGTGGGTCCGTGGAAGGTGGTGTCCCGGACAGTGATGCCGTCGCCGACCGGGGGCGTCCGACTCGGCCGGTCGAACGGTCATCACATCAGCGAAGTCGACGACACCGAAGTGGGCCGCGGCCACGCCGGATCGTTGAGCTCGCGTGGCGACGCCGACAGGGCCGCTTCGCTCTCGCTCACGCGTCCGTCCTGACGCGGCGGCGCTAGAGGCAGGTCCAGCAGTAGAGGTCCTCGTCCGCCTCCCGTGCGCGGCGTGCCAGTGCGGCCAGGTCCTCGACCAGTGGCCGCAGCTCCTCGCCGTCGGCGGCGTCGAGTTCCTCCGCCTCCGCCGCCCACCGGGCGCTGACGGCCGGGACCTCGGCGTCGGCGAGGTCCGCCAAGGTGTCCCGTACGGCGCGGGCCAGCCGCATGACCCACGGTCCGGTGGCCCAGGGGTCGTCCTCGTCGACGGGGCCCTCCCGGCCGGGCGGGGGCGTGGTGGGCCACACCGGGGTCTCGCCGACCAGGTCGACCGCCCACTCCAGGCCTCGGACGACGGCTATCAGCTGCCCCAGGACGACGTCCGGGTCCACGCCCTTGGCCTCGAACCCGTCGAACACCGGCCGCGGGCCGCCGGTCAGCGGCCCGCCCTCGGCGTGCTCGATCGCGGCGAGGACGGCGCCGTCGTCGGCCGCGCGGAAGTAGTCGGTCAGCACGCCCATGGCCGGTGGTTCCTGTCTGCTCGGTGGTTCCGGTGCAGGGACAGTGGATCAGATGCCACTGACATCGCACCTCCCGCGCTGAACGGGTGAACGGTCGCCGAGCGGGCGTTTCGTCCGCGAAGCGGCGGTGCCGGGGCGTGTAACTTCCGGTTCCGATCGATCCGTTGTGTGCCCTGCTTCGCCCACCCCCGGAGGACACGCCCCCCATGCGCTCCCGCAACCTCGCCGCCCTCGCCCTGGCGGCCGCCCTGCTGTCGACCGGTACGGTCGCCGTCCAGAGCGCCGCCGCCGACGCCCTCGAATGTCCGCGCGAGCAGTACCGGCCGACCGCCGAGGACCTGCTGAAGTACTACTGCGGCTTCAAGGAGTTGGGCCCCAAGGAGCTGAAGACGCTGCCGGCGGCCAAGCTGCTCACCGACTACAACCGCACCGGCGGCCTGAGGCCGGGACAGTTCCTCTCCTGGTACCGCGACGGCCTCAACTGGAAGTACCCGGAGGAGAACGGCTTCCTCGACGACAACGGCACCATCGACAAGGCGCCCTTCGAACTGAAGGAGGGCACCTTGCTCGACCGCTTCGGCGACACCGACGGCCGCTACCTCTCCGACGCGGGCACCTCCTACCCCAAGCGCGCCATTCCGCCGGACAGCCTCAACCCCATCGTCAAGAACGGCGCGGAGGAGGACAGCTACCACTGCTACGTCGTGAAGACGTCGTTCAAGGTCCAGCAGGGCCGGATCGCCTCCGGCTTCGGCCAGCCCGGCGGCGGCATTCAGCAGATGCTGGACAAGACCCTGGAGCCGAAGGCGTCCAACGTGCAAAGCCTCCTGGACGCCCACCTCCTGGCTATTGAGCCTATCTCCAGCTGCCTCGTCTGACGCCTCCCGGTCATGCCTCGCCCACCCCGCCGGTCAGGATTCGATGATCCGCTGCCCGGTGGGGTCGGAGAGCATCACGCCCAGGAGTTGGGGGTCGCCGCTGTACAGGTAGGTCGGCTCGTCGTCGGGGCGGACCGTCCCGACGGGGATGATCAGATCGAAGTCGAGGGCCACGGCCGTGCCGAACCGGGCGGTGAGCATGCCGAACACCGCTTCCGAGACGGCGACGGCCGCGATGGGCGTTCCCGGACGGTCCGGCGCCCGCGTCAGCCGGTTCCTCAGCTGGGCCGCCCTGGGCTGGTGGGAGGGGGGCGGCCCGTAGTGGACGGCGAGGGTGATCCGCGAGGCCGACCGGTCGGGGAGAGCGGCCGAGTTGAGCCTGTCCCAGAGCTCCAGGACGACCTTCCCGGCGCTCACCAGCGGGTCGGCGGGGTCGGTGACGGTGATCAGGCGGTCGGTGCCGAACGAGGCCGGTGGCTCGATCACCGCGCCGTCGAGGCCCGTGGCGAACAGGACGGCGGTCAGGGCCGCCGCGGTGGCGATCCCCATCATCGCGGCACCGTCCGGCACTTGGACGGCGAGGTGCAGCTGGTGCGCCGTCAGCGTGCCGTCGACGAGCTGGAGCAGGCGCGCGCGGGCGAGCCGGCGGTCGGATTCGACGGGTGAGGAGTACGGGCCCGGCGGCACGGCGGTATCGGCACCGCGCAGCAGCGTCGTCGCGCCGTCGCGGTTCCCCCGTCGGCCGTCGACGGCGACCACGGTTCTCGCCACGGTGGTGACATCGTCGACGTGGCCCCCGTCGACGAGGAAGGGCATCAGCCGGGCGGCGAGGACGAGGGCGTCGTCGGCGAGGTCGTGCCGGGCCGCGAAGACGATCAGCGCGACCAGGATCGACCGCTCCGTCCGCAGCCAGTCGGCCGCCTCGGCGGGATCCTGGAAACGCCCGGCGGACGGGTCGGCGGAGTCGCGACGGGCGGCTTCGGTGGCGGCCTCCGTCAGGGTCCGGTAGTGCACCAGCAGCCGGGTGCGCTCGGCGGGGAAGCCGGAGCGGTGGACGATCTGGTTGGAGGCGTAGAGCCTGACCATGGGGTGGAGGCGCCAGTGGCCCCCGGACGGTGCGGGCTCGAGGAGCCGTGCGCGGGCCAGCCCCGCCATGAGCCGGTCCGCCTGCGGGAAGTCGAGGCGCGCGAGACCGGCGGCGATGTCCGTGGACAGTTCGGGGTGGGGGTACACGGTGAGCGACTGGAGGAGTTTGTTCTCCTCGAGGGACAGCTCCGCGTACGACTCGCGGAACGCCGCGTCCACGTGCCGCGAGCCGTGGTGGAGCTGGTCGATGTGGAAGTTGGGGGCGGTCACCTGCTCGACCAGCGAGCCCACCGGAAGGCTCGGGTCGTCGGCCAGCAGACCGGCGCAGACGGTCAGCGCGATCGGCAGGCCGCCGCACAGTTCGGCGAGGGCCAGTGCCTGGTTGGGCGCCCGGCCGACGCGGGTGTCGTCGGGCCGGAGCGCTTGCAGGGCGTTCTGGAGGAGCTGGACGGACCGCTCGGCGGGCAGCACGTCCACGTCCCATCGGGTGGCTTCGATCGGCAGGACCCGGCGGGAGGTGACGACCGTGGTGACGCGGCCGTCGTCCGGCAGGAGTGCGAGGACCTGCGCCTCGCTCGTCGCGTTGTCCAGCATCACCAGGACCGGCCCGTCCCGCCGGCCGATCGCGGCGAGCGTGCTGCGGTAGAGGGCGGCCCGGTCGTGCAGGGTCGCCGGGAGGTCGCCGGTGATGCCGAGGGCCTTGAGCATGGCGTTCAGGCTCTCCCCGGGCGTGAGCCGGAGCCCGGTGTCCCGGTGCGCCAGGTCGAGGTAGAAGGCTCCGCCGGGGTACCACCGCCGCTCGACCGCCCGGCCGACGGCCTGGACGACCAGTTCGGACTTCCCCACCCCGGGCAGGCCGGTGACCAGAGCAGTCCGGGGGACGGCGGACGCACGGGGCGCGAGGAACCGGAGCAGGTCGTCGAGTTCCTTCTCCCGGCCGGTGAATTGGCGGGACACCCGTACGGCGGGGTGCCAGGGCCGGGGGGTGGGTGACGGGCCGTTCGGGCCGCGCTCGCCCAGCGCCTCCCCGGCCCCCGCGGCCGTCGGCGGTTGCGGGCTGTCGGAGGCCGGTTGCCGGATGTCCGGGGAGCGCGGTGGCCGAAGGGCCGCCCATGTGAGCGGCGGCTCGCCGGTAGGCACCACCGGGACCGCGGGGCGCGCCCGGTCGTCGGCGGCGTCCGCCCCGGACGCCGGGGCGCCGGACCCCCGGCCCGTGGTGCGCCCGGGCGGGCGCCGGCGCGCCGCCTCCGCCCGGATCGGCGCGAGCTCGGAGTCGAGGAGGTACCCGGCCAGGAACTCCGGGGAGCGCGGCAGCCGACCGGCCACCTCCCGCAACCGCTCCTGCTGCGCGCGGTCCGCCGGGTCGTGGGCCTCGCCCAGGCGGGCCCGCAGCGCCTCCAGGATCTCCTCGTCGGTGAGCGGGCCGAGGGTGACGACCGTGGCGGTCACGGCGGACCAGCCGTCGGCGCGGTCGGTCGTGACGATGACACAGCCCTCGCCCTGATCGGGAGCGATGAGGGGGCGCAGGCTCCGGTCGAGGTCGTCGAGCGGGGCGACCCCGTCGACGACCAGGAGCCAGTCCCGGTACCGGGCGAGCCGCTGCCACAGCGCGGTGGGCAACGGCTCGTCGAGGGGCTCGCCCTCCGGGGTGAGCGCGCGGCGGAGCCAGCTGTGTCCGGTCGCGAGGGACGTGACGGTGCCGGCGTTGATCCAGTGACTGAACGTGTGGCGCCCGCCGTGGCGCCCGACGTACTCCTGGACGAGCCGGCGGCGGCCCGAGCCCGGTTCGCCGGCGATCACCACCAGCCGGGGGCGCCCGGGCGCGAGCGGCGGCCGGGCCGGGTCGAAGGCGTCCGCGAGCGCGGCCAGTTCGGCCCGCCGCCCGATCATGTCCGGCAACTCGGGCGGGCTCCGCACCGGCAGGACGGGGTCCAGCAGCTCCGGCCTGGGGACCGGAGCGCCGGTGCCGTCCGCGTGCCGTCGGACCGCCCGCGCCAGCCGGGTGGCGAGGGCGGCGTGCTGGCCGCCCGCGCCGGCCAGCACGGCCACCGCGACCTCGGCGAAGGGCAGGCTGCGGTCCGGGAGGAGGACGCCGTCGCCGTCGGCGCCGATCGTGGCCAGGGCGCGGAAGTCGAGGGTGCCGCCGAAGGTCGAGGCGACCCGGCCGGAGACCTTGGCGAGGACGTGCTGCAGGACGTGGACCGACTCGGTGCGGGTCAGTTCGGCGAGCAGTTCGTCCCGGACGCCCGTCCGGAAGTCGTAGACCTGCTCGTCCGGGTCGTCGGCCGTGCCCCGGGTCTCGATCAGGCCGGAGACGAACAGCTCGGCGAGGTCGGTCTGGCCGGACTCGGGCACCGTCGCCCGCTGGACCAGCCGCATCACCGGCAGGCTCAGCGGGGCCGCCGCCAGGTGGCAGGCGAGCCGGTAGGCGGTCGGCGAGCTGCCCGCCCGGAACCGGTCGACCCGGCCGCCCGGCGAGACGGTGTCCTCGGCGGTGACCGCCGGCCGCCGCGGGCGCGGCACGCCCCCGATCGGCGCGGCGAGCATCGGCGTCCACCCGGCGGCGCGCCCGGCGGTGAGCTCGGCCCACGGGGAGAGCCAGTCGGCGTCGACCTCCAGCACCGGCAGCCACCGGACGCCGGCCCGCTCGGCGGCTCCGCGGGCGCCGCGCGGCACGCCGGGCAGGGCCGCGTTCGAGCGGAACTCCGGGACCGCCCGGCCCGCCACGGCGGCCCGCGCCTCGACGGGGGCGGTGCGCAGGGCCGTCCGGTGCCACAGCCGCCGGGGCAGCACCTGGAGCGCGGCCGTGGGCCGGGCGACGGCGGCCTGCGCCAGGAAGCCCGGCAGCTCCGCGCCGTACCAGGCCGGGCCGACGCCGTCGGTGAGGACGAGCAGGATGCGCCGGCCGGTCGGGTCCGTGAGCGGCCGGGACCAGTGCGCCCGCTGCGCCGTCCCCTCGGCCGGCCGGGCCGGGCGGCGGCGGTGGAACGGTGCGAGCGTCGGCACCGGCCCGTCCGTCCCGAGCGCCCAGCAGCGTACGTCGGCGAACGCGCCGTGCCGCTCCAGCAGGGTGCTCAGCTCGCCGGCGAGCCGGTGCCAGACCGCCATGGTGGCGCCGGTGTCCACCAGCAGGTCGACGGCGAAGTGCGGCTGCTGGGCGGGGCGCCAGGCCGGGAGCAGGATGCCCGTCTCGGCGGTGGCCTCGACGGTCGCCTCCTCGTCGAGGGTCGCCCGCCCCGGTGCGTCGACCGGGCGGCGCAGCGGGCGCAGCACCCGGGCGAGGCCGAGGCCGCCGGCGAGTGCGGCGGGCTGGACGACCTGGACGACGTGGCCGCCGCGCGCCCCCGGGGTGTCCGGGGTGGCGGTGCCCTCGCGGGCGTGCAGCGCGGCCGTGGGCCCGGCGGCCGGTCGGGCGGCCGGTCGGGGGTCCGTCGCGGCGGCGCGCCGCGGGCCGGGACGGTGGCCGGGCGGGGGTGTCGGCGGCGGGAGCGATGGCGGGAGCGACGGCGGCAGGGAGGGGCGCGGCGGCGCCGTGGACGCCGCAGGCGAAGGCGCCGGAGACGGAGGCAGCGGCCGGTCCGCCGCGGGCGGCGGCTCCTCGGCCGTCGGCGCCGCGGGCGGCCCGGTCAGCCGGGCGATCCACAGCACGTCCGCGACGTCCTCGGCCGTCGGCCCGCCGCCGGCCGGGTCGAGCAGACCGGCGAGCGCGTCCCTCAGCCCCTCCTCCACCGGCCGCTGCACCGGTGTCAGCTCTCGTTGAGCGGGCGCAGCAGCACGTCGTGCAGGACGTCGTGCCCCCGTCCGCCGTCCCACAGTCCGCGCCCGGCCATCAGCAGGGCGTTGAGCAACTGGTCGTTGGCCAGTTCCGCGCCCTCCTCCCGCTGCCGGCGCAGGAACTCGCCTATCAGCGAGGACGTCGACGGGGAGGCCCCCGCCTCCTCGCCCAGGTGGGCGGCGACCATGGCGGCGAGCCGCTCCTCGTCCGGCGGCTGGATCTCCAAGCGGACGCAGCGCCGCAACAGGGCGCTCGGGAAGTCCCGTTCGCCGTTGCTGGTGAGCACGACCAGCGGGAACTCCGCGCAGCGCACCACGCCGCCGCGCACCACCGCCGTCCGGCCCTGGTCGGCGGTGCCGATCTCCTGCGCCCCGGGGCCCAGCCGTGACAGCTCGGGGATCTCGAACTCGCCCTCCTCGAAGACGTTCAGCAGGTCGTTGGGCAGGTCGATGTCGCTCTTGTCGAGCTCGTCGATCAGCAGCACCCGGGGGGTCCGCCAGGGCAGCAGCGCCGTGCCGAGCGGGCCGAGCCGCAGGAACCGGCCGACGGCGGGGGGTTCACGGTCGGCACGGTCGCGGTGGACACCGTAGCGCCGTCGCTCCTCGGGCCGCTCGGCGCGCCGGTCCTTCTCCCGCCAGAGTCCGGCCTCGTGCAGCCGCCCGATCGCGTCGTAGGCGTACTGCCCGTCGCGCAGGGCGGAGCGGCTGCTGATCGACCAGCGCAGGACCGGGCCGAGGCGCAGCTCGCGGGCGACCGCGTAGGGGAGGGTCGACTTGCCGACGCCGGGCTTGCCGGTGATGAGCAGCGGGCGGCGCAGGTGCAGGGCGAGGTTGACCGCCTGCACCTCCCGTTCGTCAGCCCGGTAGGCGGCGGCCTGGCGGGCCTTGCCGAGCCGGCGGGCGGTCAGCCCGGCCGCCGCGTCCTGCGGGGGCGGCGCGGGGAGCGTCGAGGGGTCGGTGCCCGGGGCGCCGAAGGCGCGCCAGGGGGGTGCCGGGGGGAGCCCGGCGATCCCGTCGTGGGGACCGCCGGTGCCCCGGTAGACCCACCAGTCCTCGGCCATGGCCGCTCCTTCCTCGCTGTGGGTGGTCTCGGGCGCGCGGAGGTGGCCGGTCATCCGGCCATCCCCGGGAAGAGGTAGTCCTGGTCCGGATCCACGCAGTCCGGGTCGTCCCAGAGCAGCGTGACGGTGTGCTCCGGGTCCGCGACCTGCCCCTGGATCTTCCTGCGGTACCGGTGGACGGTGTCGGGCAGTTCGGCGAGCCGGGTCGGGCGGTGCTCGCGCAGGGCCTCGACGAGGGGGCCCGCGTCACCGGCGACCCGCCGCCAGATCAGGACGGGCATTCCGCTGAAGTACATCGCGTTGTCCACCGCGTACTGCACCTCGGGGGCGAGCTGGTCGTACGGGATGTCCAGGCCCATGCAGGCGACGTTCCGGTCGGCGTCCAGCCACCGGGGCAGGTCGGCGACGTGCGCGGGGTCGAGGGAGGGCCAGCCGATCCGGCCGAGGACCTCGGCCGGATCGGTGCCGCGGACACCGATGTGCTCCCAGCGGTCCCGCCAGACCTGGAGGTCCGGGAACAGGTCGGTGTACCGCTCCAGTTGCCGCACCACCACCGGGTGGTGCTGGCCCAGCGGGCGGCCGGTGGGGCCGGCGGACCAGAGCTCGGCGGCGTACCCGAGGATGGAGCGCGGCAGCAGGAACTCGATCCGGACCGGGCCCGCCGAGCGGAAGATCGCCTGCTTCAGCTCCTTCCAGACGTACAGCCGCGCGCTGCCCGTGGTGAGCAGCTCGCTCTTGGTGAACGACCGGGTGTCGCTGTGGCTGCCGGCCCGCCGGAAGGGTCCGCCCGCCAGCGGCTGGCGGTAGTAGGAGACGTGCAGGCGGTAGCGGCTGTCACCGGTGTGCTCCGGGCTCTCCTCGTCCAGCCGGATCTGGACGATCAGCCGCTCCGGGGGCCCGTTGGCGGCGGTGACCGGCGCGGGGACGCCGAAGGTGTCGAGGAAGCGCCGCAGGACGGGGAGGGCGGCGTCCGGATCGGCGCCGAGCTCGGGGAGGGTGGCGCAGCGGATGACGTCCGGATCGGCGCCGAGCGCGTGGAGGAAGGCGGTGAGGGGCCCGAGGATGTCGGAGGAGCGCCGGTCGAGGAGGCGGCGCAGGATGGCGGGCAGGGTCTCCTCGGGCGCCGGGGTCCGGAGCGCACCGGTGTTCTCGGGGACGTGGCGGCCCAGCCCGGGCAGCATCGGAAGGGTGCGCAACTCGGCGATCAGGGGGATCAGTTCACCGGCGGGCGGGTCGTCGCCGCGCCCCACGGCCAGCCCGGTCAGCTCCAGCCAGGGCAGGGCCCCGTCGTTCGGGGCCAGGGTGCGCAGGGCCTCCTGGAGGGCGTCCAGCGCGCCCCAGGGGTCGGCGCACGCCACGACGGCGTCGACCAGCTCCCAGACGTGGGCGCGCGGTTGGCCGTTCTCGACGATGTCCGCCCCGATGCCCGGTGCCGCCGCCGACTGCCCGACGAGGGCCACCACCCGCTTCCGGAAGGGCTGTTCGGACATCTGCCGGAAGCCGAGGAGGACGTTGACCAGCAGCCGGTCCGCCTCCGGGGCCCACGGTCTCGGGGCCGGTGCGACGTCCCCCGCTCCGCTCATGCGCCCTCCGGGCCGTCGACCGCCCGCCCGACGAGCGTGCGCAGGCCGTCGAGCGCCCCGTCGTCCGGGGCGAGCTCCTCCAGTGCGGCGACCAGCGCCCGCAGCGCGACCCGCCCGTCGCGGAAGCTCCGGCAGCCGTCCACGATGCCGTGCAGGTGGAGCCGCTGGTCGGGGAGTTCGTCCGCCTCGAAGGCGTACGGCAGGCCGAGCCGGCGGCCCATGGCGTCCAGCAGCAGGAACCGCCCGTCGGAGCGCCGCAGCAGCCGGAAGGCCATCAGGGCGGCGACGAGTTCGCCGTCGCTCGGCGGCGCGGCGGGGGCGTCCGGCGGTCCGAGGGTGACTCCCGCCTCGGCGAGCAGCGCGGCCAGGGCGCCGACCGGGGTGAACCAGCCGCCCTCGTCGCGCTGGTAGGAACGGCTGCCCTTGAGGACGCCGCGCACCAGGCCGTCCGCCCCGACCAGCATGCTGCCGCTGTGGCCGTCGCGGATGCCGTCGCCGCGCACGCCGACGAAGTCCGCCGCGCGGCCGACGACCCGCAGCGCCAGGGTGTCGGGCTGGGCGCCGGGGCCGGGGGTGTAGGTGGAGTACCCGAGGGCGGTGAGGACGGTGTCCGGCTCGGCCTCCTCGGCGGCGAGCCGGGCCACGGGGTGGTCGGTCCAGCCGGGCACGGAGAGCAGGGCGAGGTCGGGGAACGGGTGGAACCTGCTGCGGTCGCCCTGCGCCGGTGCCAGCCGGATGCGGTCGGCCGCGACGTCGTGGTCGCCGCAGGCGTGCCGGATCCGCACCCGGTCCGTCGGCGCCGCCGCGACGAGGACGTGCGCGGCGGTGACGGCGAGGCCCGGGGCGACCAGGAAGCCGCTGCCGCGGAAGGAGCCCGCGAAGTCGATCGTGACGGTGCAGTGGCGCAGGGCCTCGGCCTCGGCGAGACCGAGCAGGGCTCTGCCGGTCACTCGGCGTCGGCCGGGGTGCTCTGCGCGGCGGCCTGCCGGCGGCGTTCCGCGAGGTCCCAGGAGAGCCGGACGGTCAGCCCGGCCTCGCTGCCGGCCTCGGCGATGACGCCGAGCAGCCGGCCCGACTTGACCGCCAGTTTGAGCCCGAACTCGACCTCGAAGGCGTCGGGTGCGCCGGCCGCGTCCTGCGCGATGCTGTTCGCCGCCCAACGGCCCAGGCCCTGAACGGTGTTGCGCACCTCGTCGAGGGTGAGCAGCACGGCCGAACCCAGCTGCGCGCCGGCTCGCGGGCCCGCGCGGAAGGCGGCGTCCCCCGACCCGTCCCCGTCCACCTCGCCCGAAGCCGCTTCCGGCTGCTGGAAGTTCACCTCGCCGACCACCTCGGCCCGGACGGTCGTGCCGTCCCCGAGATCGATCGTCACCGTTTCGGTCACCGGGCCCCGCCCCTTTGAAGATCCGTTCCGACGATCCCTCAGGATACCGGTCCCCGCAGGCCGTTGGGCCGGTACGCCCGAGTCGGCCGGGGTGCGGGGAGCCCGGGCAGGTCCGGGGCCGTACGGTGCCCCGGTTCCTGCACCGCCCGGGCCGTCCGCTCAGGCGTCGGTGGGCAGGGCGCGGGCGGGGTGGAGGGCCGGGGCGGTGCGGGGGTGGCCGGGGAGGGGGAGGGCGAGGGAGGCGTCGGAGGCGGCGGGCAGGGCGAGCGCGGCGGCGGCCTCCGGGGGGAGGTCGCGCAGGCCCAGCAGGCCGGCGGAGAGCCGGGCGGCGGCGCGGTGCCAGTCGCCGATCCGCCGCATCAGGGTGTGGCCGGTGCCCGCGACGGTGTAGCCGCAGACCCGGGCCCCCGCGGCGCGGCCGCGGGCGGCGAAGGCCCGGGTGGCGGCGGGGGAGGTGACCCGGTCGAGGTCGCCGTGCAGCATCAGGACGTCGCGGCCGGCCAACTGCTCGCACGGGTCCTCGGCCGGGCACCACGGGGCGAGCGCCACGACGCCGGTGACCGTGGGGTGGCCCGCCGCGTGCAGGGCGGCCCGGCCGCCCATCGAGTGGCCGACCAGGACGGTCGGCACCGGCCCCAGCGCCTCGGCGAGGTCGTCCAGCGCGGCGACGGCGTCCCGGGCGGCGTCGGCCCGCTCGCCGTTCCAGCCCCGGTGGCGGTAGCGGACGGTGCCGACCGCCACGCCCGCGCCCGCCGTCTCGCGGCGCAGCGCGTGCACGAAGCCGGCCATCCGCAGTCCGGCCAGGTTGAGCGGGCCGGGCCGGGAGAGGCTGTGCTCCTGGCCGCCGTGCAGGACCAGCACCGCGGCGCCCGGCCGCTCCGGCAGTCCGTGCCAGACCAGCGCCCGGTGGCCGCCCGTGCCGTTGTCGCCCAACGTCGCCCCGCTCCCGTCCGTTGCCGTGGACCGCCACTGTACGCGCCGGGCGCACGCGGCGAACCCCCCCGGCGGCCGGAGCGGGTTCACCCGGGGAGGCCAGCGCGGGCCGCCGGGGCATGCGGGCCCCCGGGGAGCCTGCTATCCACGAAGAGTGGGGGGCCCGCGCCGTTCCCGGCGCGGAGTCGCCGAGTGGAGGACTCCCGTGGCCCAGCAGCTCGCCCTGTCCGTCGACTTCGGCTCCGGCTTCACCGAGGCCTGGTCGAAGGTCGCCAAGTTCATTCCCCAGTTCATCGCCTTCCTGGCGATCCTGGTCATCGGCTGGTTCGTCGCCAAGGCCATCGCCCGGGTGCTCGACCGGGTGCTGCGCCGGGTCGGCTCCGAGCGGGTGGCCGAGCGGGCCGGGATCGCCCGGCACCTGGAGGGCTCGAAGTACGACCTGACCGGGATCGTCAGCAAGATCGTCTACTACGCGATCCTGCTGATGGCCCTGCAGCTGGCGTTCGGCGTCTTCGGCCCGAACCCGATCAGCGTGATGATCAACGGCATCGTCGCCTGGCTGCCGAAGGGCATCGTCGCGGTCGTCATCGTGGTCGTCGCCATGGCCATCGCCAACGCCGTGCGCGACATCGTGCAGGGCGCCTTGTCCGGCGCGGCGTACGGGCGGACGGTGGCCACCGTCGCCTGGGCGTTCATCGTCCTGCTGGGTGTGGTCGCGGCGCTCGGACAGGCCGGGATCGCCACCGCGATCACCGGACCGGTGCTGGTCGCGGTGCTCGCCTCGATCGCCGGTGTCCTGATCGTCGGCGTCGGCGGCGGTCTGATCATCCCGATGCGGCAGCGCTGGGAGCGCTGGCTCTCCAGTGCCGAGCAGGAGACCGCCAAGCTGCGCGGCAGCGCCTACCAGGCCGGCCGCTCGGACGCGCTGGCCAACCAGCCGGCCCGGCCGACCACCCAGGCCGCGCCGCCGCAGGCCCCGGGGATCGACCCCGGCCGGCCGGGCGAGCAGCCGGGCTGACCGGCGGGCGGAGGCCGCACCGCTCAGACACGCCCCAACAGGGGGTCCTGCCGGACCAGCCAGCAGATCGCGGTCAGCCGGTGCACCGCGTAGTCGTACCCGACCGGTTCGCGCCAGCCGATCTCGGCGAGCGCGTCGAGGAAGCCCAGCGCGTAGTCGGACAACTCCTCACGGTCCAGGGGCCGGGGCAGCAGCTCCGGCCCCTGCGCGTACAGCAGCTCGCGCAGCTCGGCGGCGTGCTGGTCGACCGCCGCGGTGAAGCCGGGTTCGAAGGCGAACTCGGCGAGCCGGGGCGTGAAGGCGGCGACGATCCCGGGCAGCGGACAGCCGGCCGGGCGGTTGCGCGGGTCGGGGGAGTCGTCGGGGGAGCCCCGGTGCGACTCGTCGGGCGTGGCGAACATCCGTCCACCGTAGGCGAGCCCGGGAGGGGCTTTCGCCGTGCGGGGAGGTTCCGGGCTGAGACCTTGGCCACGCGGGCGGTCCGCCGCCGAGCCGTGGGCACGGGTTCGGCGGATCCGTCCTGAGCGCGGTGCGGTCGGTACCACAATGGCCGGTATGGATCTGCGCATCTTCACCGAACCCCAGCAGGGCGCGAGCTACGACATGCTCCTCCGGGTGGCCCGCACCGCCGAGGAACTGGGGGCCTTCAGCGCCTTCTTCCGCTCCGACCACTACCTCAGGATGGGCGGGGTCAGCGGCCTGCCCGGCCCGACCGACGCCTGGATCACCCTGGCCGGCCTCGCCCGCGAGACCAGCACGATCCGCCTCGGCACCCTGATGACCGCCGCCACCTTCCGGCTGCCCGGCGTGCTCGCCATCCAGGTCGCCCAGGTCGACGCGATGAGCGGCGGCCGGGTGGAGTTCGGCCTCGGCGCGGGCTGGTACGAGGCGGAGCACACCGCCTACGGCATCCCCTTCCCGAAGGAGAAGTTCGGGCGGCTGGAGGAGCAGTTGGAGATCGTCACCGGTCTCTGGAGCACCGGGCTGGGCGAGACCTTCGACTTCGCCGGGAAGTACTACCGGCTGAGCGAGTCGCCGGCGCTGCCCAAGCCGGCCCAGGCGAAGATCCCGGTCCTGGTCGGCGGCAGCGGCCCGACCCGCACCCCGGCGCTGGCCGCCCGGTTCGCCGACGAGTTCAACCTGCCGTTCGCCTCCGCGCAGGACACCGCCGCCCAGTTCGGCCGGGTCCGCGAGGCGGCCGAGCGGACCGGCCGCAGGGCCGACGACCTGGTCTACTCCAACGCGCTGGTGGTCTGCGTCGGCCGGGACGACGCCGAGGTGGCCCGCCGGGCCGCCGTGATCGGGCGCGAGGTCGACGAGCTGAAGGCCAACGGCCTGGCGGGCACCCCGGACGAGGTGGTGGAGAAGATCGGCCGGTACGCCGCCGTCGGCTCCCAGCGGATCTACCTGCAGGTCCTGGACCTGGACGACCTCGACCACCTGGAGCTGATCGCCTCCCGGATCGCCCCGCAGCTCGGCTGAGCGGTCCGTTCACCGGCCGCCTGTAACGGTCCCGGTGCGCTTCTGTGACGCACCTGGGGCGGTAAAGGGCTCGGCCCGGACCCGCTCTGACCATTAGTCTTTACTCTCTCTTGAAGGGGAAGGCTCTTCGGGAGGCGGGTCCGGGAGAGCCCGGGCCGGCGGGGAGCAGGGGGTTTCGATGGCGGACGCACAGGTCTCCAGGACGGTTCTCGACCGGGTGGCCCCCGACCGGCCGGCGGTCCCGGCGCCCCGGGCCGGCTGCCCGGAGGTCGCGGCCGAGCCGGCCGCGGGGGTGCTGCGCCCGCGCGGTCTGCAGGACCTGCGGCACACCCGGCCCGGCCGGGGCCGGCCCACCGCGCTGCACTACCCGGCGGGCGACCTGCTGGTGGTCTCCGGGCTGCCGGGCAGCGGCAAGAGCACGCTGATGCGCCGCTGCGTGCGCGCCCCGCTGGTCGACTCGCAGCTGGTCCGCGAGGAGTACGCGGCCCGGCTGCCGTCCTGGCTGCCGTACGCGGTGTACCGCCCGCTGGTGCGGATCGCGCACTACCGGCGGCTGCGGCGCGCGGTGCGGGCGGGCGGTCCGCTCACCGTGCACGACTGCGGGGCGGTGCCGTACGTGCGGCAGTGGCTGGTCCGGGAGGCCGAGCGGCAGGGGCGGCGGGTGCACCTGGTCCTGCTGGACGCCACCGCCGAGGAGGCCCGCGACGGCCAGCGCGCCCGCGGGCAGTCCGTCTCCGTGTACGCCTTCGCCCGGCACCGGGAGGCCGCCCGGCGGCTGCGCTCCAGGCTGGCCGGGACGGGGCGTCCGCCCGCCGGTTGTGCGTCGGCCGTGGTACTCGACCGGGCCGGTGCGCGTGCCCTGCGGGAGATCGTCTTCGTGGCGTCGTAGTCTCGGCGAGGCGGTTCGGGTGCCCGGTTCATCCCGTTCGTCCTGTCCCGCCGGCCGCCGCACCGCTGCGCGGAGCAGACGGGGTGTCACGTTTCGGACAGGCCGGGGCCGGTACTGTGCGCATGCGCGCGACGGGAAATGCTCATGTGCGGTGACGTCGGGCCGCTCAAACTTCCGGATTATGTCTGATTTGTCGTCAGAAGTTCCAGGCCGGAACGGACCTGACGCGTACACGCGACTCTGCGTAGCCTGTGGCACGGCGGCCCCCCTCAACCGCCGTCCCCCACCACCTCCCCAGGAGCGCAGATGCGTCGTTCCGCCCGTGTCCCCTCGCGTGCCACCAGCCGCTTCCTCGGCGCGGCGGCCGTCGTCGCCGCCCTCGGCCTCACCCAGTTCGCGGCCCCCACCGCGCCCGCCGCCGCCGGCGCGGCCGCCCAGGGTCCGTCCGCCACCGCCTGCACCGGCGACGGCTCCCAGGACGCCGCGGCCCGCAAGCCCGCCGGCGGCCCCACCGGCCAGGAGCCCAACGCCGTCACCGAGACCCAGGCCAAGGCGATGGACGCGGACCTCCAGGCCCGGCTCGCCCAGCTGGCGCACTCCCCCCAGAGCGGGGCCCTGGTCGCCCCCGGCGCGCCGGCCGCCGCCACGACCATCCCGGTCTACGTGCACGTCGTGCACTCCGGCACCACCGGCAAGCTGTCGGCCGCCACCATCGCCAAGCAGATCGACGTCCTCAACGCCGCGTACGGCGGCCAGGGCAGCGGCAACACCGCGAGCCAGTTCCGCTTCCAGCTGGCCGCCACCGACTACACCGACAACGCCACCTGGTACAACGGCGTCGCCCCGGGCTCCAGCGCCGAGAAGGCGATGAAGACCGCGCTGCGCAAGGGCGGGGCGAGTGCCCTCAACCTCTACAGCGCCAAGCTCGGCCAGTCGCTGCTCGGCTGGGCGACCTTCCCCAGCTCCTACAAGTCCAACCCGACCGACGACGGCGTGGTCATCCTCGACTCCTCGTTCCCCGGCGGCTCGGCCGCCAACTACAACGAGGGCGACACCGCCACCCACGAGGTCGGCCACTGGCTCGGGCTCTACCACACCTTCCAGGGCGGCTGCAGCGGCCAGGGCGACTACGTCGCCGACACCCCGGCCGAGGCCAGCGCCGCCTACCAGTGCCCGGCCGGCCGGGACACCTGCACCTCCACGGGCGTCGACCCGATCCACAACTTCATGGACTACACCTACGACTCCTGCATGACGCAGTTCACCGCCGGCCAGGTCACCCGGATGTCCAACTCCTGGGCCGCCTACCGGGCCTGACGGCCCCCGGTCGTCATTCGGAGCCCTGGCGGGTGCGCGGCGACGGTGCCGCGCACCCGCCGGTACCGGTTTCGGAGGTGTACGAACCGATCGGCGCGGCAATTGGCGGGCAAATGTCCCTGTTGATCTATGTTTGGAGCGCAAGAGAGGCAAGACAGCACGTCGAGCAAGGAGCAGCGGCATGGCCAACAGCGCGAACCCCAGGATCGTCGTCGGTGTCGACGGCTCGCCCGCCTCGGAGCAGGCGCTGCGCTGGGCGGTCGACTACGCCCGGCTGACCGGCGGCACCGTCCACGCCATCGCCGCCTGGGAGTACCCGGCGTTCTACGGATGGGCCGGGGCGAGCGTGCCCGCCCCCGAGTTCAACCCCGAGGAACTGGCCGGCAAGACCCTCTCCGACACCGTCGCCAAGACCGTCGGCGCCCAGCCCGAGGTACGGATTGCCGAGTCGGTGGTCCCCGGCAACGCCGCCCAGGCGCTGCTGGAGGCGGCCCGCGGCGCCGCGCTGGTCGTGGTCGGCAGCCGCGGCCTCGGCGGATTCACCGGCGCCCTGCTCGGCTCGGTCGGCCGGCACCTCACGGAGCACGCCCCCTGCCCGGTGGTCGTGGTCCGCCACGGCGTGGGCGGCGAGGAGGCGGCCGGGGACGGCGCGGCGTAGGGCGAGCGGCTGCGGCGGGCCGCCGCGCGGAGGCAGGATGGAGACATGCCAGAAGGTGACTCCGTCTTCCGCGCGGCGGCCCGCCTGCACGCGGCCCTCGCCGGGCAGGTGCTGACCACCGGCGAGCTGCGGGTGCCCGCCCACGCCACCGCCGACCTCGCCGGACGCCGGGTGCTGGAGGTGGTCCCGCGCGGCAAGCACCTGCTCACCCGCATCGAGGGCGGCCTCACCTTGCACACACATTTGCGGATGGACGGCCGCTGGGTGGTCTTCCGCCCCGGCGAGCGCTGGACCGGCGCGCCCCTGCACCAGGTCCGCGCCGTCCTCGGCACCGAGCGGGGCACCGCCGTCGGCTACCGGCTGCCCGTCGTCGAACTGCTGCGCACCACCGACGAGCACCGCGCCGTCGGCCACCTCGGACCGGACCTGCTCGGGCCCGACTGGGACCAGGGCGAGGCCGTCCGCCGACTGCTCGCCCACCCCGGCCGGCCGGTCGCCGAGGCCCTCCTCGACCAGCGCAACCTGGCCGGCATCGGCAACGTGTACGCCAACGAGCTGTGCTACCTGGCCGCCGTCACCCCGTGGACGCCGGTCGGCGAACTCCCGAGCGCCGACCGCCTGGTGGCCCGCGCCCACCAGCTCCTGGACGCCAACCGGATGCGCTCCGGCCACGTCACCACCGGCGACACCCGGCGCGGCCACCAGCAGTGGGTCTACGACCGGGCCGGGCGGCCCTGCGCGCGCTGCGGCGCCACGGTGCTGACGGCGGAGCACGGCACGGCCCCGCAGCAGCGGCCCGCCTACTGGTGCCCGTCCTGCCAGCGCGGCCCGGCCCCGGCGGTCCGGTCCGGACGGTCGGGGCCGCCCGGACGGCGCGGGCGCTGAGGACCGTTCGGGCAGCTGCGGCGGGGGCCGGCGGTCGGGCAGCGGCGGTCGGACGGGCGGGCGGGGCCGGGGGTCAGGCGGGTTCCACCAGCGCCGGGTGACGCGGGTCGTCGAAGCGGACGGTGAGGTCGGCCGCCTCCGCCGGTACGGTCTCGGCCTCGTAGCGGGCGAACGCGGGCAGCGTCCACCGCTCCTCCGGCGCCGTCCGCCGGGCCAGCGCCGCCGGGGAGAGCGCCAGGTGGACCGTCAGCTCCAGCGGCAGCCACCGGCCCAGCAGCAGCGCGCCGTCCAGCAGCAGCACCCCGCCGGGCGCCAGCTCGGTGTAGGGCGCGCGGGTGGAGCGGTCCGTCACCGGATCCCGCAGCGAGGGCAGCACCCGGCCGCTGCCGCCCGGCTCCAGCGGGTCCAGCACCTCGCGCAGCAGCGCGCCGTCGTCGAGCCAGAGGTCGTGGAAGGCGTCCGCGTCCTGCCGGCCGTACTCCAACCGGACCGAGGCCGGGCGCAGGAACCCCGCCGCCGGGACCCGCAGCGTCGGGAGGCCGCGCAGCCGCAGCGGCTCGACCAGGGCGTCCGCGAGCACCCCCGGCGCGGCGGCCGGGGCACCGTCCACGGCCACCCGCAGCCGGCGCCCGCCGGCCCCGGGCAGCGCGGCGATCCGGTCGGCGAGCAGCTCGACGAGCCGCTCGGGCGAGATCGGGATCGGGCGAATCGGCACGGCATCATCCTGCGTCGGGGGAACGGGAGGGGCGGCGCTCGTCGTCGAAGGGCACGGACGTTCAGGGCACGGGCAGGACACCGAGACAGTAGAGGGTGTTGTCGTGGCCCGCGAACAGCCGGGTGCCGTCACTGGCCACCGACCAGACGTCGATCCCGGGGCCGGAGTCCGCGAAGGTCGTGAACACCCGGCCGGACTCCGTCGCGACGAAGTGGACGCCCCGGTCGGCCGGGCCCGGCACCGCCAGGATCGTGCTGGTCAGCAGCGGGCGGCAGCGCCGGTCGAGCCGGAACGGCAGCTGGAGCTGCCAGACCTGCGCGCCGTCGTCCGCCGCGTGCGCGGTGACCAGCCCGTTGTCGCGCAGCACGTACACCCGGAAGTCGTCGCTCACCGGCGGCAGGGCGCGCCACTGTTCGCCGGGCCGGGGGAGCACCGACCAGTGCGGCGTGCCGTCCTCCATCCGGAGCGCCTGGACGCCGCCCGACCCGGCCGGGAGGTAGACGTGCCGCTGGTCGACGGCGGACCAGGAGGTACCGGTGTTCGCCGTGGACCAGAGCCGGCGGCCGGTGGCGCCGTCCAGCAGCGCGAGGCCGGCGGTCGGGTCGGCGTCCCAGGCGAGCAGCCGGCCGGCGCCGGTGTCGAGCACGGAGACCACCAGCTCGCCGCGCTCGGCGGCCGGGCGCGACCAGAGCAGGTCCTTGCCGGTGGCGTCCATCGCGAACAGGTTGCCGCGCACCGCGGACCTGCCGGCGACGCGGCCGTACACCTGGCCGCCGTCGCAGCCGAGCAGGGTGATCCAGTCACCCAGCTCCGGGGGCAGCGGCAGGCTCCAGTTCGCGGCGGGGCCCACCAGCGTCCGGGCGTCGACGTGGCCGGTCGAGGTGGTGAACAGTCGGCCCGCCCCGACGATCAGCGGGCTGTCGTCCGGAACGCCCTTCGGTGCGGCGGCCTCGACGGTGTCGGTCACGGAGCCGGTCGCCTCGTCGAGCAGGCGGATACGGTCGCGGGTGATGTAGGAGGGCGCGAGCAGTCGGCCGTTCAGCCGGCCCGGCGCCATCGGCTCGGGGCCCTGGTAGACCCACGTCGGCTCCGGGCCGGCCACCCGGGTCGGCACCGGCCGCGGCTTCGGCGGCTCGGGCTTCGACCCGCCCACCGCCCGGGACACCCCCCAGAGCGCGGCACCCGCCGCCAGGACCCCGGCCCCGGTCAGCAGCCGGCGCCGGGTCGGCCACGAGCCGCCACCGTCGCCGTCCGCGCCCCCGCTCACCACATCACCGGGCGCACCGGTGGCGCGTCCCTCGTCGTCCCCGTCCCACTGCCAGGACGCCTCTCCCGCCGGACGATCGGACGGTGTGGACCCCATGCTTCGCTACTCGTCTCCCCCGGGGCAGCCGTTCTGCGCTGCGCTGTCCACGGAGAATACCCAAACCGCCTCCACCGCCGACCCCGCCGGACGGCACCCCGCCCGCCCGGTCACCCGGCCGCCGCCGGTCAGGAAGGGAGGCCGTGGTCGGCGAGGCCGGCGAGGACGTCGGCGTGGCAGGGGAGGGGGGCGCACCAGCAGCCGAGGCGGTGGCCGCGCAGGCCGGGGACGAGCGCGAGGAGGTCGGGGCGGGCCAGGAGGTGGGCGCGGTACTTCACCAGCATCTCCTCGCGCGAGAGGTCCGGGCCGGGGCGGTACGGGCAGTGCAGCGCGGACTCGGCGAGGTGCCAGCCGCCGCGGTGCATCGCCCGGCCGACGTAGACCACGTCGGCGAACGCGGGGTCGTCGCGGTGGCCCTTCAGGTTGACCACGGTGGTCGGACCGGGGCCGGGGGTGCGGAGCGTCATGGGGTCGATGGTGGCGCGGCCGGGGCGGCCGGGCACCTCGGGACGGGTGGGGCTCGCCTTGACAGCCCCCGGGGCCCGGCGTAGCAAGAGAGCATGCGCGAGGGTGAGCCGGCGGACCCGCCCGGTCCGCGACCGAGCGGCGGCGGTGCCCGGGTGGCGCGACCCGAGCCGCACCGCCTCCGCGAGCACATCGCGCTGCCCCCGGAGGAGTGGGCGGCCCGCGACCGGGACGCCCTGCTGACCTCCGCCGTGCGCACGGTGCTCGGCGGTACGGACGCGCACGGCGCGACCCTCTACCTGCGCTCCCGCGACCGCCGCTCGCTGGTGCTGTGCGCCGTCGCGGGCGTGCCGCTGTCCGTCCTCGGCCCGTTCCGGCGGATCGCCGCCGCCGGGCCGCTGCCGGTCGCGGTCGGCTACCGCACCGGTCGCACGGTGCTGCTCGCCGACACCGAGGACACCATGCGCCGCTTCCCGCAGCTGGCCCTCGGCCTGCCGTACGACTTCGCCTCCGCCTGGGTCCCGGTCCGGGTGGGCGAGGAGACCTACGGGGTGCTGGGCGTGCTGTGGCCGGCCTCGGGCGAGGGCGTGCCCGAGGGCGCACGCCGCCACCTGCGCGCGGTGGCCGACCGGCTGGCCGGCGGCCTGGCCGGACTGGAGGCCGACGGCCACGCGGTGGAGCCGAACGGCGAGACCACGGTCGTCGAACTCACCCCGCCGTCCGCGCCGACCACCCGGGTGGGCCTGTTCGACTGGGACGTGCTGGCCGGCGCGGTCACCGCCGACGACCAGTTCTGCGAGATCTTCGGTCTCGCCCCCGGCGACTTCGACGGCCGCGCCGACACCCTGTCCGCCCGGATCGCCCCCGGCGACCTGCCCGAGTTCCGGGCCGCCGTGCGCGGCGCCCTCGACGGGGACCGGGTGCTCGCCGCCCGGCTGCGGGTGCTGGACCGCGACGGCCACCCCTACCCCGTCGAACTCTGGGCCCGGGTGCCGCACAACGCCCCCGAGCAGTGGGGCCGGCTGGTCGGCGCCGTCCTCGACACCCGGACCGGCACCGCCGCGGCCGCCGCCGTCGAACGGCTGCGCGAGGGCGTGTTCTCGATGGACCCGGACGGCCGGATCACCTACGCCAACCACAGTGTCGAGCTGCTGCTGCAGGCCCGCCGCGAGGACCTGCTCGGCCACCACCCGTGGCAGGTGCTGCCCTGGCTCTCCGACCCGGTGTACGAGAACCGCTACCGGGCCGCGCTGCTCTCCCAGCAGCCGACCGCGTTCCTCGCCCTGCGCCCGCCGGACAGCTGGCTGGCCGTCTCGCTCTACCCCGACGCGCACGGCGTCACCGGCCGGGTGGTCGCCGCCGAGCCGCCGCCGGACGCCGCCGAGCCGCCCGCCGAACCCGCCCCGCCCGGCGCCTGGACCGGCCTCGGCGCCATGTACCACCTGCTCCAGCTGGCCAGCGCGCTGAGCGAGGCGGTCACCGCCAGCGAGGTGTTCCGGGCGGTGGCCGACGAGATCCTCCCGGCGCTCGGCGGACAGGAGCTCGCCGTCTACGCCGTGCGGGACAAGCGGCTGCACCTGGTCTCGCAGAGCGGCTACCCCGACGGCTTCCTCGACCGCTTCGAGGGCATCCCGGTCGACACCCGGGTACCCGGCGCGGAGACGCTCACCAGCGGCACCCCGATCTTCTTCGAGTCCGTCGACGAGCTGGCCGCCGCCTACCCCGACCTCACCCTGGACGACATGGGGGCGTGGGCGTTCCTGCCGCTGATCGCCTCCGGCCACCCGGTCGGCAGCTGCATCCTCGGCTTCGACCGGCCCCGCGTCTTCACCCTGGAGGAGCGCGCCCTGCTCACCGCGCTGGCCGGCTTCATCGCCCAGGCGCTGGAGCGCGCCCGGCTGTACGACGCCGAGTTCACCCTGGCCAGGGGCCTCCAGCAGGCCCTGCTGCCGCACCGGCTGCCGTACCTGGAGCAGGTCCGGATCGCGGCCCGCTACCTGCCCGGCACCCAGGGCATGGAGATCGGCGGCGACTGGTACGACGCCGTCGTCACCGGCCGGGACCTGTGCCTGGTCATCGGCGACGTCGAGGGCCACAGCGTCGGCGCGGCCGCCACCATGGGCCAGCTGCGCAGCGCCGTGCGCGCCTTCGCCACCAGCGGCCACCCGCCCGACGAGGTGCTGGCCCGCACCAACCAGCTGCTGCTCGACCTCGACCCGGGGCTGCTCGCCAGCTGCTGCCTGGTGCGGCTCACCCCCGGGGATGGCACCGCCCTGGTCGCGCGGGCCGGCCACGTGCCGCCGGTGCTGCGGTACCCGGACGGGCGGGCGGAGGCGCTGGACGTGCCGGGCGGGCCGCTGCTCGGTGTGGACCGGGCGGCCGCGTACCCGGTCAGCCCGCTGGTGCTGGAGCCCGGCTCGGTGCTCGCGCTGTACACGGACGGCCTGGTCGAGGACCCGGCGGTGGGGATCGACGAGGGCGTGGAGCGGCTGTGCGCCGCCCTGGCGGGTCCGGATGCCGGGTGGTCGGCGGCGGAGGGGCCGGACGGGCTGGCCGAGCGGGTGCTGCACGAGCTCGGCTCCACGCACCGGGTGGACGACATCGCGCTGCTGCTCATCGCGTACCGGTGAGGCGGCGCGGTGCCGGTGGGGCGGCGGGGTGCCGGTGGGGCGGCGGGGTGCCGGTGGGGCGGCGGGGTGCCGGTGGGGCGGCGCGGAGCGACTTTCGTCGGTCCCCGCAGCGACGAACGGCGGCGGTGACCGGCGCGGGCGCTTCGTTAGCCTCGACGGGTGGACGTCATAGCAAGAGCCTGGTCGAAGGCGGTACGGACGGCGCTGCCCGGCCCCTGGCGGTTCGGGACCGTGGTCCGTGAGGTGGTGGGCGCGATCCTGCTCGGCGGGGTCGCCACGCTGATCGAGGTGGCCAGCCGCTCCGGGCTGGCGCTGTCGATGGGGCCGGCGGTCGCCGTCCTCTTCCTGCTGCGCCGCGGCCTGCCCGCGACCGTGCTGGTGCTCACCGCGGCGGCGAGCGGCTTCGGCGGCGGGTCGCTGCCGCTGACGGTCTGCGCCGGCTGGTCGGCCGGTTCCCGGGTGCGCCGGGTCGGTGTGCTGGTCGGGTCCTTCGTCGTCGGCTGGGTGCTGATGACGGTCCTGGGCGTGGCGAAGGACGCCGGGGAGCTGCCGGTCAAGGTCATCGTCGGGTTCTCGCTGGGCGGCTACCTGCTGTTCGCGGTGCTGCCCGCGCTCTGGGGCCGCTACCGGGCGCAGCGCCGGGAGCTGATGGACGCGCTGCGCGAGCGCAACGAGCAGCTGCTGCGCGAGCGCGCGATGGTGGCGCACCAGGCGCGGTTGCGCGAGCGGCATCGGATCGCCCAGGACATGCACGACAGCCTGGGCCACCAGCTGGCCCTGATCTCGGTGCACACGGGGGCGCTGGAGGTCGACCGGACCCTCACCGACCGGCAGCGGGAGGCGGTCGGCGTGCTGCGGCTGGCGGCGGTCGCGGCGATGCGCGAGCTGCGCGAGGTGGTCGGGGTGCTGCACGACGAGTCGAGCGCGGCGCCGTCCGCGCCGGGTGCCGCGGTGGCCGGCGCCGAGTCTCCGGCCGTCGGGGCCGGGGCCGGGGGCGCCGGGACGGGCGGGGTGGACGGGATCGACGGGCTGGTCGTCTCCTCCCGGGCGGCCGGCACCGTGGTCGCCCTGGTCCGGGACGGCGAGCGCCGTCCGCTGACCGCGTCCGCCGGTCACGCGGCGTACCGGGTCGTTCAGGAAGCGCTCACCAACGCGCACAAGCACGCCCCCGGCGCGCCGATCACGGTCGCACTCCGGTACGAGCCGGACGCGCTGGTGGTGGAGGTGGTGAACCCGGCGGCGCCCGAGCCGGTGGGAGTGCGCTCCGGCGGCGCCCCGGCGGTCAGCGGTGGCCAGGGGCTCACCGGTCTGCGCGAGCGGGCCCGGCTGGTCGGCGGCATGGTGCACGCCGGGCCGACGGCCGAGGCGGGGTTCCGGCTGGCGGCCGTGCTGCCCTACGCGGGCGCGGAGCCGAACGCGGGCGCCGGGAGTGCGGCGACGGGCGCCGGCGCGGGCGGCGCGCCGGGCGTGGAGGAGGCGCCGGCCTGGGCGCTCGACGGCGTGCCGCCGGTCGCGGCCGCGCAGACGAAGCGGCGGAGCCCGGCGATCGGCTGTGCGGCCGGGGGCGTGGCGGTGCTGGTGGCCGTCCTCGGACTGCTGGTCTGGGGCATCGTCGAGTTCGTCCGGTCCGCCGAGGACTCCACGGTCGAGCGGTCGGTGTTCGAGGCGGTGCAGGTCGGCGACCCGGAGGAGGAGGTGAGGCGCCAACTGCCGCCCGGCAGCGATTTCTTCACCCAGAACCTGCGGGGCACCGGACCCACACCGCCGGTCGGGTCGGTCTGCCACTACTTCCTGTCCGACGAGTCGACGGGCGGCTGGGACGACCAGAACGCCGTTCGGTTCTGCTTCAAGGACGGCGTGCTGGTCGACAAGCAGCACTACCGGGTGAACCAGTGAACCGGGCGGGTGTGAGGATGGTCCCCGGCGCCCCCGGCCGGTCGGGCGGCGCACCGTCAGGACCAGTGCAAGGGGATGACCAGCCGTGATCCGAGTCCTCGTCGCCGACGACGAGCCGCTCATCCGGGCCGGGATCAGGATGATCCTGTCCTCCGCCGACGACATCGACGTGGTGGCGGAGGCAGCCGACGGCCGGCAGGCGCTGGACCTGGCCCGCGCGCACCGGGTGGACGTCGTCCTGCTGGACATCCAGATGCCGGTGATGGACGGTCTGACGGCGCTCGCCGAGCTGCCGAGGGCCGCCCCCGGCGCGCGGGCGCTGATCCTCACCACCTTCGGGGAGCGCGAGAACGTGTTGCGCGCCGTGAGCGACGGGGGCGCGGGCTTCCTCCTGAAGGACACCGCCCCGGGCGAGCTGATCCAGGCCGTGCGGGCCGCCGCCACCGGGGACGCCTTCCTGTCGCCGGCCGCGACCCGGCACATCCTCGACTCGCTGGCGGGCGGGCGCTCCGGACCGGCCGCGGCGCGCGGTGCGCGGGCCCGGCAGCGGCTGGAGGTGCTGACCGAGCGGGAGCTGGAGGTCCTGGCGCTGCTCGGGGAGGGTCTGTCCAACGCGGACGCCGGCGCCCGGATCCACATGAGCGAGGCGACGGTGAAGACGTACGTCAGCCGGATCCTGGCCAAGCTGGAGTGCGACAACCGGGTGCAGGCGGCGCTGCTGGCCCGGGACGCGGGGCTGGACGGCGCCGGCTGAGGCCCGCCGCCCGCCCGCTGACGGCCCGTTCGCTCTGTGCGCGGACGGATCGTGTGCCATGCGCTGAGCGATTTTTTGGTCACGCTCGGTAGTGGGAGTGGCGAAGGCCACATCGACGGCGGGGGGAATCGGGAACTCCGATTCGCATGGTGACGGCGCGTCAGGTGAACGTAGCGATTTGTCGATGATCCGGGTGGGGCGACGGTCGACCGGGTGTGAGTGACGGCACGGAAAACGACCGTTTGGGCCGGGAAATGCGGTCAAAGCCGGTCGTTTCCCGGTCGATTACATGATCAATACCGCCGGTAACAGTCAACTGAGCTGCGACGTACAAGAATTGCTTGATGCGGCCGGGTGGCCGCCCGTAGCTTCTTTGGCGGTGCAGCGAGCACCACCCGGGATCACCCCCGACGCACGGCCCGCCGACTGACCACCGGCGCGAGGGCGGTGCCCGTCGACGCGATCGGCTCGAACAGGCCGTCGGCGAGCGGAGGGTGGCTGGGGCGGTACGGCACGTCGGACACGTGCCCGTCCGCCCGTCGAGCGAGGGAGCGACAGCCGGCCCCGGCAGGGGTCTGGTTCCGCATGCCCGCCCGGGGCTTGTCGAGAGGAATTCCATGAATCCCCGTCGCGAGACCGCCGCTTCCACCACCACCGACAGCTCCACCACCGGCACCACCGGCACCGCCAGGCGCAACCGGGTTCGGATGGCTGTCGTGGCGGGCGCCGCCCTGGCGGCGCTGCCGGTGGCCGGCCTCGTCACGGCCACCTCGGCCGCCGCCGCCCCCGCCTCCTCCTGGGACGCCGTCGCCAAGTGCGAGAGCGGCGGCAACTGGGGCATCAGCACCGGCAACGGCTACTACGGCGGGCTCCAGTTCAACCCGTCCACCTGGAGGGCGTACGGCGGCACCGCGTACGCCCCGCAGGCCCACCAGGCCAGCCGGGAGCAGCAGATCTCGGTCGCCGAGAAGGTCCTCGCCAAGCAGGGCCCGGGCGCCTGGCCGGTCTGCTCGGGGAAGGCGGGCCTGCGCAAGGGCGGCGCGCCGGTCGACGTCGCCGACACCGCCGACGCGCCCGCCCCGGCGCCCAAGGCGCAGCAGCCGGCCAAGCAGGCCCCGGCCCAGGGCCAGAAGCCGGCCCCCCGCAAGGCTCCGGCGGCCCCCTCCCAGGCCCCGTCCCAGGGCGCCGTCAAGCCTGCCGCGCCCGCCGCGAAGCCTGCCGCGCCCGCCACGCCCGACCGGAGCGCCTCGGGCGGGGGCTACACCGTCAAGAGCGGTGACACGCTGAGCGGCATCGCGGCCAAGTTCGGCCTCGACACGGCCGGACTGCACGCCAGGAACCTCAAGGCGATCGGCACCAACCCGAACCTGATCTTCCCGGGCCAGACCCTGTCGGTCTGACACCGTCCGGTGAGCCGGTCCCGCTGACGCGCACGCCCCGGCACCCCCTGCCCGGGGTCCGTACGGCCACCCCTGTCCCCGGGGGTGGCCGTACGGCGTGTCGCAGGGGCGAGCGGGGGCGTGCGGAGGTGCGCCGATCGGCGGTAGTTGAACGTTGAACGCGACGTCCGAATACCGCCGGACCCAAGGGCCGCGCGGGCCGAGGATCGAGTCATGTCCGCGAACGACCCGAGGAGTTCTGACGATATGACGACGACCATGCTCGCGAAGCTCGACGGCAGGGTGGCCCTGGTGACCGGCGGCAGCCGGGGCATCGGGGAGGCCGTGGCGCTGCGGCTCGCCGAGGAGGGGGCGGACGTGGCGGTGACCTACCTGGGCAGCGCCGAACGGGCCGAGGCGGTCGCGGCCAAGATCACCGCGATGGGCCGGCGCGGCTGGGCGGTCCGGGCCGACAGCGCGGACCCGCAGGAGGTGCGCGCCGCCGTCGCGGCGGTGGCCGAGCGGTTCGGGCGGCTCGACATCCTGGTCAACAACGCCGGGGCGGGCTTCGTCGCACCGATCGAGGAGACCGGCCTGGCCGACGTCGACCGGGTGTTGGACGTCAACGTCCGGGCGCCGTACCTGTACGCCCAGGCCGCCGTCGCCCACCTGGCCGACGACGGCCGGATCGTGACCATCGGCAGCTGCATGGCCAAGCGGGCCGCCTTCCCCGGCGGCAGCCTCTACGCCACCAGCAAGGCCGCCGTGATCGGGCTCACCAAGTCGCTGGCCCGCGAGTTGGGCCCGCGCGGGATCACCGTCAACCTGGTCCACCCCGGCCCGATCGACACCGACATGAACCCGGCGGACGGCCCGTCGGCCGGCTTCCAGTCCGGCTTCACCGCGCTCGGCGGCTTCGGGCGGGCGGCCGACGTCGCCGCGACCGTCGCCCACCTGGTCGGCGCCGAGGGCCGCTACATCACCGGCGCCGAGATCGCCGTGGACGGCGGCTTCGCCGTCTGACCGCTCGCGCCGTCCGACCACCGGCGGCCGGCCCGGGGTGTTGCGCCGGGCCGGTTGTCGGTGCTCCCGCTTACGATCGGCCGGTCCGACCACGTGTGCCGGCGCGCGTCCGCGGCGCGCGCCGGGCGCGCGGGTCCCGAGTGAGGGGCCGGTGCGGCCCCGGCGACGGAGAGGTGCGTCATGACCGCAATGGAAGACCCGATCGAGCTGCTCGCCCGTGCCCTCGCGCAGACCGCCGGCCTGGTCGACGGCGTCGGCGCCGAGCAGGCCGGCCACCCGACCGCCTGCCGCTCCTGGGACGTCGGCCGGCTGATCAGCCATCTGCTGCACGACCTGCGGCAGTTCACCGTCCGGGCGGAGGGCGGCGCGCCCGACTGGTCGGAGCCCTTCGAGCGGGTCGAGGACGACTGGCTGCACCGCTTCGAGGCCGGCGCCGAACGGCTGGTGGCCGCCTGGCGCAAGGCCGGGGACCTCGACGGCGTCATCGCGGTCCCCGGCGTCGGCGAGCTGCCGGCCCGCTTCCCCGTGGACCAGCAGACCGCCGAGTTCGCCGTGCACGCCTGGGACCTCGCCCGTGCCACCGGCCAGTCCACCGCCGGCCTGGACCACGAGGTGGCCGAGGCCTCGCTCGCCTGGGGGCGCGGCGCGCTGCGGCCGGAATACCGGGGGAGCGAGGAGGAGCGGCACGCCTTCGGCCCGGAGGTCGCGGTCGCCGAGGGCGCGCCGGTGTACGACCGGCTCGCCGCCTTCTTCGGCCGCGACCCCGGAGCCGAGTAGTGCCGGGCGGCCCGGCTCAGCCGCGGCTCCAGACGAAGGAGATCTCCGGGTAGCGCGGCGAGGGCGCGTCCAGCAGTGGCGACGGGCGGCCGCGCAGGAAGCGGTCGAAGTGCGCGCGGACGTAGGCGCGGGTCAGCTCGGCGGCCCGCGCCGGGGCGGTGGTGCCGAGGAGTTGGGTGGCGATCTCCGGTGAGGTGTGGTCGGCGAGGCGGCCCGGGCCGGCGACGAAGGCCAGGTCGGTGCAGCTCAGGTGGCCGGCGTCGCGCTGCAGCAACTGCCGCCCCCAGCCGCGCTGGTGGGCGCGCCAGCGCTGCCAGGTCTCGTGGTCGGCCAGCGTGGTGAGCAGCAGGAACGGCCGGTCCAGCCCCTCGTCCGGCACCGGCGAGCCGAAGAAGCCGCCGTCCAGGTTGAGCCCGGCCGCGAACCGCCGGTCCTGCCGGACCGCCTCGGCGGCGGCCGAACCGCCCATCGAGTGGCCGAGCACGCCGATCCGCTCCGGGTCGGCGCACGGCAGCCCGGAGTGCCGGCGCAGTGTCCGGCCGGTGGTCAACTCCGTGGCGACGAAACGCAGATCGGCCGCCCGGGTGCTGATCTCCGTGCGCTCGGTGGCGCCCCAGTCGGCCGGATCGTCCTCCAGGACGCTGCGCACCAGCCGGCCGTCCGGGAACTCGACGACGGCGGCGTCGTAGGGGTGGTCGAGCGCCGCGACCAGATAGCCGTGCGCCGCCAACTCCTCGGCCAGTGCGGTGCAGTTGCTGCGCCCGCCCTTGCGGCCGTGGCCGAGCAGCAGCAGCGGCAGCGCGCCGGGGGCGGCCGGCGCGCCGAGCCGCGCCGTCGGCCGCAGGCGGGCGATGGTGCCCGGGTCCAGGAAGGCGATGCGGTCCAGCTCGGCCGCCACGCGCGCCGTGGCGTACGGCGCGCGCGGGCGTCCGGCGGCGCCGAGCGCGGGGTACCAGAGCTGCACCATCAGCTCGCGGGGCGCGGGCGCGGGGGCGAACGGGTCCTGCCGGTCCTCGTCGACGAGGTGCAGCGACACCGTGCCGACGATCCGCCGCGCGGTCGGCACCGGGAGGTCGATCGGCGTGGCGGGTCGTGCGGGGGCGGGCGGCGGGGCGGGCGGCGCCGGGGCGGGTGCGGCGTACGCCGTCGTGCCCGGCAGCGCGAGCGCCGCGCCGCCCAACCCCGCGAACGTCAGCAGTGAACGGCGCCCGATCATGGTCATCCACCCTCCGGATCAACGGCCTTGACGAGTCCTCACCCTAGGCGGGGCAGGCGCGCGGGGGATAGGGGGGTGCCCGATCGGGTCGTGCGGGGCGCGCGGGGTGGTGCGTGGGGGGTGCGTGGGGGGTGGAGCCGGGGCGGCCGGGTCAGCCGGTGGTGAGGGCGAGGCGGATCCAGCGCTGGGCCTCGGCGGTGGCGCGGTCGAGGGCGAGGGCTCCGGGCGCGGTGGCGGCCTGGATGATCAGGCCCTTGAGCAGGCCGACCACCGCCGCCGCGGCCGCGTCCGGGTCCACTTCCGGACGGACCTCGCCGACGGCCGCGCCCTGGCGGACCACCTCGGCCACCCAACCGCGCATCCGGGCGTCCAGACGGGCGACGGCGTCGGTGAGTTCGGAGGAGCCGGCGAGCGCCTCGGCGCCCAGCACGACGAACGCCCGGCCGAGGTCGGTCGGGTGCCGCACCCCGTCGAGGCAGGCGGCCCGGGTGAAGGCGCACAGTTCCTCGACGGCGCCCGCGCCGCTGCGCTCCGGTGCGGCGGCGGCCATCGCCTCGGCGAGCGCCTCCTCCTGGAGGCGGGCCAGCAGGGCGCCCTTGGAGCCGAAGTAGTGCGAGGCCAGGCCGCGGCTGAAGCCGGCCTCCTCGCCCACCCGGGCGAGCGTCACTCCGGCGCTGCCGTGCTCGGCGACCAGGCGCGCGGCGGCGGCGAGCAGCGCGTGCTCGGCCCTTGCGCGCCGTTCGGCCTGGGTGCGGCGCGCCGGCTCGGGCTGTCCGGCCGGTGCGGGGGAGGGGTCCGTCGGGGACACGTGCGTGGGCATACCACCATGCTAGGGTGGAACTTGCTTGTTGAACAACAAGTAAGTTTGGTGGTGCGGCCGCCGATCGCGCCACCGCTGTGGAAGGGAACCGGGATGACCGCCACGATGCTCGCCGGCCGGCTCGATGTCGCGAAGGGCGCCTTCGCCGTCGAGGAGGTGCCCGTGCCCACGCCGGGGCCGGGACAGGTCCTCGTCGAGGTGGGCGCCGCCGGCGTCTGCCTCTCGGACGTCCACCTGATCCAGGGCATGCTCAAGCCGCTGCACCTGCGGGGCGACAAGGTCACCCTCGGCCACGAGGTCGCGGGCACCGTGCACACCCTGGGCGAGGGCGTCACCACGGCCGCGGTCGGCGACCGCGTGCTGCTCCAGGCCGGCGAGACCCGTGGCGGCGTCGTCCTCACCCGGGGCGTCGACTACGACGGCGGCTGGGCCGAGTACGCGCTGGCCACCGTGGAGACCCTGGTGCCGATCCCCGACGAGCTGCCCTTCGAGCAGGCCTGCTTCATCCCGGACGCGGTCTCCACGCCCTGGGCCGCGATCACCGGCACCGGCGCCGTCCGTCCCGCCGAGGCCGTCGGCGTCTGGGGGGTGGGCGGTCTCGGGGCCCACGGCGTCCAGCTGCTGCGCGCCGTCGGGGCCCACCCGATCGTGGCGGTCGACCCGCTGCCCGCCGCCCGCGAGCGGGCGCTGGCCTTCGGCGCCGACGCCGCGCTGGACCCGGGCGACCCGGAGTTCGCCGAGCTGCTGCGCGCCGCGACCCGGGGCCGCCCGCTGGCCGCCGCGTTCGACTTCGCCGGGGTGGCCCCGGTCCGCGAGCAGGCGATGGCCACGCTCGGTGAGCACGGCCGCCTGGTGCTGGTCGGCCTGACCAACCAGCCGCTGACCGTCACCAACGGCACCCTGGTCAGCTACCTGCGCCAGCAGATCCGCGGCCACTACGGCTCGGAGGGCAAGGACGTCGTCGACCTGGTCGACCTGGTGCGCGGCGGCCGCCTGGAGTTCTCCCGCTCGGTGAGCGGAAGCTTCCCGCTGGCCCGGGCCGCCGAGGCGGTCGAGGCCCTCGAGCAGAAGAAGGGCAACCCGATCCGGCTGGTGCTCACCCCCTGACGGGCCGGGTGGCGTAGCCTCGCGGTGTCGCGTCGCGTACCGAGGGGGAGGGCGTCGGATGCTCGGATGGTGGTTCGTGGTCACGGCTCCGGCCGTGGGGGACGGCGAGGGCGAGCTCCTCGCCAAGTGGGAGACCGGCATCGGCGGCCTCGACTGGATCGCCGCCCTGGCCGCGGCCGGCCGGGCCGAACAGCTGCGGTTCGACGGCTACCCCCTGCGCTACACGGTCCGGGCGGGCGACGTCCTGCCGCTGCTCGCCGACGGCTCGGTGTTCGGCCCCGGGCCCGGCGACGACCACCGGCCGCGCGAGCTGCACCCCGGGCGGATGGCCGCCTGCCCGCCGGACGCGCTGCTGACCGTCGACGCCTGGGACCAGTCCTGACGCCTTCCGCTCAGCCGCCTGCTCAGCCGCCTGCCCGGCCGTCCGCTCAGCCGCCCGTGGTGGCGGTGCGGGCGGCCGAGCGGGCGGCGGCGCGCTTGATCGCCTCGCGGATCCGGGGGTAGCTGCCGCAGCGGCAGACGTTCTGGATCCGGTCGATGTCGGCGTCGGTGGGCGTCGGGGTGCTGCGCAGCAGGGCGACCGCCGTCATGATCTGGCCGGGCTGGCAGAAGCCGCACTGGGCGACGTCGCACTCCAGCCAGGCCTCCTGGACGGGGTGCAGGGTGTCGCCGTCGGCGAGGCCCTCGATCGTGGTGACCCGGCGGTCCGCGCAGTCCTTGACCGGCACGATGCAGGGCTGCATCTCCTCGCCGTCCAGGTGGCTGGTGCAGGCACGGCAGACGCCGACCCCGCAGCCGTACTTGGGACCGGTGACGCCGAGCTTGTCGCGCAGCACCCAGAGCAGCGGCATGTCGTCCGGTGCCTCGACGGTGACCGGCCGGCCGTTGAGGACGAAGGTGTGACTGGGCATGGAGGGCGCGTTTCCTCGGGGTCGTCGGACGGGTGCGTGGGGCTGGTACGTGGGGCAGGTTCGTGGAGCAGGGGCGTGGGGCAGGGGCGTGACGCGGGGTCAGAAGCTGATCGGGAAGGAGCGCGGGCTGGTGCCGGTCGCCCGGGCGTAGGCGTTGGCCACCGCGGCGGAGGCCGCCGGGACGCCCAGTTCGCCCGCGCCGCCCGGCGGTCCGCTCGGCGGCAGCAGGTGGATCTCGACCTCCGGCGGGCTGTGCTTCTGCCGTGCGTAGTGGAAGTCGCCGTAACTGCCCTCGCGGACCGCGCCGTGGTCGATGTGGTTGCCGGCCTGGAGGATCACCGAGAGGCCGTCGATCAGCGCGCCGGTCAGCTGGGCCTCCAGGCCGGTCGGGTTGATCACCGTGCCGAGGTCGGCGGCGATCACGGCCTTCGTCACCCGGGGCTGATTGGGCTCGGAGGCGTCGAGTTCGACCAGGTAGGCGGTGCGGCCGCCGTTCTCCGCGTGGTAGCCGATGCCCTGGGCCCGGCCGGGCGGCATGGCGCGGCCCCAGCGGCCGGCCCGGGCGACGGTGTCGAGGACGGCCCGCCCGGCCGTCTCGCGCAGCCGGGCGCGGCGGAAGGCCACCGGGTCCTGGCCGAGGCGCCGGGCCAGCTCGTCCGTCATGATCTCGTCGGCCACCCGCACGGTGCCGGAGTAGACGGAGCGCCAGCTGCCGGTCGGGATCTGCAGCGGCACCTCGGAGAGCACCTGGGTGGGGACGCCGACGTCGTACGGGTTGTTCTGGCTGAGCAGGAAGAACGCCTGGGCGACCGAGAGCCCGGCGACCTGGAGCTGGAAGCCGGCGGCGGTGAGCGCCTCGCCGAGGCCGTGGCCGAAGTCGGTCATCACGGTGGCGGCGCGGTGCTCGTAGCTGAGCACCTGGCCGAGCCCGTAGGTGGCGCGGATCCGGTGGTGGGTGGCGGGGCGCATCCGGCCGTGCCGCATGTCGTCGTTGCGGGTCCACATCAGCTTGACCGGGCGCCCGGCCGCGCGGGAGATCCGCGCGGCCTCCAGCGCGGCGTCGTAGAACAGCCGCCGGCCGAACGATCCGCCGCCGCGCACCACGTGGACGGTCACCGCGTCCTGCGGCAGGCCGAGGTCGGCGGCGATGGTCTGCTGCGCGACGATCGGGGTCTGCGCGGCGAACCACAGCTCGGCGCGGTTCGGGCGGACGTCGGCGATCGCCGTCAGGACCTCCATCGGCGCGTGGTTGACGAAGGCGAAGTCGAACTCGCCGTCCACGTACTGGGTGAGCAGCGGGGGCACCAGGAACGGCGCGTGCGCGGTGCGCAGCCGCTGCCGGATGTCGCTGTCGGAGAGCCCGGCGACCGGGCCGGGGTGCCAGCTGGTGCGCAGCGCGTCGCGGGCCCTGAGTGCCTGGTCGAACGTTTCGGCGAGGACGGCGACCCCGCTCGGGATCGTCACCACGGCGAGCACGCCGGGCATGGCCCGGGCGGCGGAGGCGTCCAGGGTGGCGAGGGTGCCGTTGATGGTGGTGGGGCGGGCGACGACGGTCGGCACCGCGCCGGGCACGGCGAGGTCGCCGGCGTACTTGGCGCGGCCGGTGACGATGTCGCGGGCGTCGATCCGGCCGGTGGGGCGGCCGATCACGCGGCGCTGCTCGGCCTGCTTGGGGGTGGCGGGCACGGCGGGCACCGCGATGCCGGCGGCCGCGGCGGCGAGTTCGCCGTAGCCGGCCCGGCGGCCGTCGGGGGCGAGCACGGCGGAGTCGGCGGTGCGCAGGGTGGCGGCCGGCAGTGACCAGCGCCGGGCGGCCGCGGTGACCAGCCGGGCGCGGGCGGCGGCGGCCACGGCGCGCACCGGGTCGTACAGCGTGCGGACCGAGTTGGAGGCGCCGGTGAGCTGGTTGAACAGCAGATCGGGGCGGCTGTCGGAGAGCGGGACGTCGACGTCGCCGAGCCGGGCGTCGAGTTCCTCGGCGACCATCATGGCGACCGTGGTGGTGAGGCCCTGGCCGACTTCCAGGCGGGGCAGGTGGAGGACGGCGCGCCCGGCGGCGGTGATCTCCAGGACGAGCAGGTGCGCGGTGGGCAGGCCGGCGATCTGGAGCGCCTGGCCGAGGTCGACGATGTCGGGGATGCCGGGCAGGCCGAGCAGTGGGCCGGGGGCGGCGGCCTGGCCCGCGGGGGCCGCGGCCCCGGCGGCCTCGGCGGCGCGGGCGGCGGCGGGCGCGGCGGCGTCCAGGCCGGCCCGGGCGGCGACGGTGAGGGTCGGCGCGGCGATCAGGTAGGTCAGGAAGCGGCGGCGGGCGGTGGCGGCGGTCCGCTGCTCGGTGGGCCGCTGCTCGGCGGCGGGTTCCGTGCCGCCCGGGGGCGCGGTGGAGGTGCTGATGGGGAGAGCCCTTCTCGCCGGGTGACGGCTCCCGCCGGGCGGGGGCCGCTAGGGTCCCGTCCCGGTGCCGGACGGCGCTCGCGCGGCGTGCACGTCTCTGGTCGTGTCCACGATCGCGAACGAGAACGCGAATGAGCATAGGAGGGCCCTACTGGCCGGTCAACACGGCTTTCCGGGTCGGGATCGGACAGCTGAGCGGATGTCGGACGGGACGGACACGGAGAGCGCGGGGGGCGCCGGGCGTCGCGCGAGGTACCGCCGTCCGGGTGACAGGGGGCCCGGGGGCGCGCGCCCGGACCAGGGGGCGGACGGGGGCACAGCCCGGCGCCGGGCGGGTTCCGGGCGCCCCGGCCGGCCGAAGTGGCCCAAGATCACGGGATGGTAGTGGCCCTGTCGAGCGGTCCGCCGATGATCCAGACTGGGGGTCGGTGATCACGGAACGCGCCGATCGCCGACCCGTCGTCCCGCGCCGCCCGCCCTCCAGGGAGTACCGTGCCGTTCCGCCGCCGCCCCGCCTCCTCGGCCCAACGCACCCTCGCCATAGCCCAGTTGGTGAGCGCGATCGGCGACGGCGCGTACTACACCAGCTCGGCGCTGTACTTCACCCGGATCGTCGGCCTCTCGCCCGCCCGGCTCGGCCTCGGCCTCGCGGTGGCCTGGGCGATCGGCTCGCTCGCCGGGGTGCCGCTCGGCCACCTCGCCGACCGGCGCGGAGCACGCGGCACCGCGGCGGCGCTCGCCCTCGGCACGGCGGTGGTGGTGGCCTCCTTCCTGGCGGTCCGCTCCTTCCTGCCGTTCCTGGCCGCCGCCTGCCTCTACGCGACCGCCCAGTCCGGGCTGGGCGCGGCCCGGCAGGCCCTGGTCGGCGGACTCGTCCCGGAGAGGGAGCGGACGGCGGCGCTCGCCCGGCTGCAGGCCACCCTCAACGCCGGGCTGGCGGTGGGCGCCGCGCTCGGCGGCGTCGCGCTCACGGTCGGGACCAGGGCGGCCTTCCTCGCCGCGTTCGCGCTGACCGCCGCCGGCTTCCTGGCGACCGGCCTGCTGCTGCTCCGGCTGCCGGTGGTGGCGGCCGGCGGCGGACCGGCGGGCCGTCCGGCCCGGGACGGCGGGTTCGCGGTGCTGACGGACCGCCGCTACGTGGTCGTGGCCCTGGTCAACACCGTCCTGCTGCTGCGGATGCCGCTGCTCAGCCTGGTGATCCCGCTGTGGATCGCCGACCGGACCCCGCAGCTCGGCTGGCTCGGCTCGGCGCTGTTCGTCCTCAACACCCTCGGTGTGACGCTCTTCCAGGTCCGGACCGCCCGCGCCGTCACCGGCCTGCGGTCGGCCGCCCGGACCGTCCGGCAGGCCGGGGCGGTGCTGCTCGCCTCCTGCGCGGTCTTCGCGCTCTCGGCCGCGGCCGTCCCGCTCTGGGCGACGGGCGCGCTGCTGGTCGGCGGCGCGGTGCTCCAGGTGATCGGCGAGATGAAGCAGTCCGCCGGATCCTGGCAGATCGCCTTCGACCTCGCCCCGGCCGACCGGCTCGGCCAGTACCAGGGCTTCTTCGGCACCGGCGTGGCGGTGGCCCGCACCGCCGGGCCGCTGCTGCTGACCACGCTGCTGCTGGACGGCGGCGGGCCGGGCTGGCTGCTGCTCGGCGGGCTCTTCCTGACCGCCGGCTGCGCGATGGGCCCGGCCGTGCGCCGGGCCGAGCGGGACCGCCCGTGGCGCACCCCGGTCACCACCGGGACGCTCACCGAGGCCTGCTAGCGGCGGACCTGACGCGGCGTCCACCGGCCCGGGGCCGGTGGACGGAGCCGCCGAGGGGCCTGCCAGACCATACGGTGAATGATGATCTTCAGCCACGGACCGCACTGTTTCCCGTCATTCCGGCCCTGTGGAGGGGGATTGACGCCCCTACAGGCGGTCCCCGCAAGAATCTCCTGTCGCACACGTCTTCCCCTGTTGATCGCGGCCTGACAGGCTGTCCGGGTTTGCACAACCGGAGGAGGTTTCGTGTCCCGTATCACCAGCGCGGCACTGGCGGTCACCAGTGCCCTCGCCCTCGTCGCCGGCTCGGCCGCGGCGGCCGTCGCCGCACCGGCCCCCGGCCCGGCCGCCGAGGCCAAGGTGGCACCGGTCGACTGGAAGCCGTGCAACCCCGATCCGACCCAGCCGGACCCGAAGATCTACGACTGCGCCGTCTACCAGGTGCCGCTCGACTACGACCACCCCAACGGTGAGACGGTCGGCATCGCGATGATGCGCCGCCGCGCGAGCGACCCGTCCAAGCGGATCGGCTCGCTGTTCCTCAACCCCGGCGGCCCGGGCGGCAGCGGCTACATGTGGGCGACCACCGCCCGCTTCGGCAAGGACGTCCAGGACCGCTTCGACCAGGTCGGCTTCGACCCGCGCGGCGTGGGCCTCAGCAACCCGCTCAAGTGCTTCACCACCGACGAGGAGGCCGCCGGCGTCAACGACCGGATGGTCGGCGTCCCGGTGACCAAGGCCGAGATAGCCCAGACCATCGACGCCACCGAGGACTACACCGACGCCTGCTCGCGCAACGCCGGCCCGCTCATCGAGCACATGTCGACCATCAACGTGGTCCGCGACCTCGACCGGATGCGCCGCGCCGTCGGCGACGCCAAGCTGAACTTCGCGGGCTTCTCCTACGGCACCCTCATCGGCGCCACCTACGCCGGGATGTACCCGGACAAGGTCCGCGCGCTGATCGTCGACGGCAACGTCGACCCCAACCTGCGGATGCACAACGGCGTCGAGTACGACCGCCAGCGCGCCACCGGCTTCGAGGTCGCGCTCGCCGAGTACCTCAAGCGCTGCCAGACCGCCGGCGCCCCGCGCTGCGCCTTCGGCGACGGCGACACCCGCGCCAAGTTCGACGCCCTCCGCGACCGCCTGCGCACCAGCCCGGTCACCCTGCCGGACGGCACCCAGGTCACCCTCTCCAGCTTCACCGGCCAGGTCGCCAACGCCCTGTACGCGCAGAGCCGCCAGGCGCCGCTCGCCAAGTCCCTCCAGGCGCTGCACTCGGTGGTCCAGGCCCCGGCCGCCGCCGCCCAGGGCCTGGCCCCCGCCGCCCCGGTCGACCCGGCCGCCGTCGAGGACGCCAAGGTGCTCGCCACCGAGGTGCCGAACGCGCTGCGCGAGGCCCTGCCGGAGACCCCGTACTCCGCCGACGACTCCTACTACGGCGTCAACTGCCAGGACAAGCCGTACCCGTCCAACCCGCGGACCTTCGTCAACCTGGCCAAGGCCTGGGAGAAGGAGTCGCCGACCTTCGGCCGCTACCAGGCCTTCGACGGCCCGACCTGCTCCACCTGGCCGGCCCCGGCCCGCGACGCCGAGCGCTTCACCGGCCCGTGGGGCAAGAAGACCGCCACCCCGGTGATGGTCATCGGCAACCTCTACGACCCGGCCACCAACTACACCTTCTCGCAGCGCATGCAGCGCCAGCTGGGCAACGCGGTGCTGGTCTCCGTCGACGTGGTCGAGCACTGCGCCGTCGGCCGCAGCAAGGAGCTGGGCAAGCTGGTCACCGACTACCTGGTGAACCAGAAGGCCCCCGCCGCCGGCCAGCTCCTGAAGCCGGACGCCGACGCCTTCCCGCCCGTCGCCTGACACCCCGGACCACCTGAAGAACCGAACGGCCCGCTCCCGGAAACAGCCTTCCGGGACCGGGCCGTTCGGCCTTCACCCCGCCGCTCGAAGCTCCGCCGAGCGGGACGACGGTGCCCAGTACCGCCTCACCCTTGGCCCGGATCAGAGGTCGGTGAGCGGGATGTCGGGGTCGGCGAGGGCTTTGAGGTCGACCGTGCGGCCGGAGCGGACCAGTTCGCGGATGGGGTCGGTGACGTCCCAGACGTTGACGTTCATGCCGGCCAGGACGCGGGCGTCGGCGAGCCAGAAGGCGATGAACTCGCGGGTGGCGGGGTCGCCGCGGAAGACCACGCGGTCGTAGCCGCCCGGCTCCACCCAGCCGACGTACTCCGCTCCGAGGTCGTACTGATCCGTGAAGAAGTAGGGGACGCGGTCGTACACCGCGTCCTCGCCGAGCATCGCCCGGGCCGCGGTCTGGGGCTGGTTGAGCGCGTTGGCCCAGTGCTCGACCCGCAGGTGGCGGCCGAACAGCGGGTGGTAGGCGTTGGCGACGTCGCCCGCCGCGTGGATGTCCGGGTCCGAGGTGCGCAGGTGCTCGTCGGTCTTGATGCCGTTGTCGATCTCCAGGCCGGCGGACTCGGCGAGCGCGGTGTCCGGGGCGATGCCGATGCCCACCACCACCGCGTCCGCGGGCACCGTCGTCCCGTCCGCCAGCCGTACGCCGGTCACCCGGCCGTCCTCGGCGGTCAACTCCGTGACCTGGACGCCGAACCGCAGGTCCACGCCGTGGTCGCGGTGCAGGTCGGCGAAGACCTGCGCCACCTCGCGGCCCAGCACCCGGAGCAGTGGCAGCTCGGCCGCCTCCAGCACCGTCACCGCCGCGCCCGCGGTCCGCGCCGCGGCCGCCGTCTCCAGCCCGATCCAGCCCGCGCCGATCACCACCACCCGGGCGTCCGGGCGGAACGCCTCGCGGATCCGCTCGCTGTCCTCCACCCGCCGCAGGTAGTGCACGCCCTGCTGGTCCGCCCCGGGCACCGGCAGCCGGCGCGGCACCGAGCCGGTGGTCAGCAGCAGCTTCGCGTACTCCACCTGCCCGTCGTCGGCCAGCGTCACCGTGTGCGCGGCCGGGTCGACCGCGACCACCGGCGTGCCCAGCCGCAGCGTCACGTCGTGGTCGGCGTACCACTGCGGCGGGTGGACGTAGATCTTCTCCCGGGCCGTCTTGCCGAGCAGGTAGCCCTTGGAGAGCGGCGGACGCTCGTACGGGCGCTCGTGCTCGTCGCCGATCAGCACGATGCCGCCGGTGTACCCGGCCTCGCGCAGCGCCTGCGCGGCCTTCGCGCCGCCGAGGGAGGCGCCGACGATCACGAAGGGGCGCTCCCGCCCGCCGCTGTCGCTGCCGCTGCTGTCCGTGCTCATGGTGAACTCCTCGCTCTCCGGCGGAAATCACGGACAGCCTGCCGCCGGGCGGGGGAGCTGTCGAGAGCGCGTCCGGCGCGCCGCGTGGGCTCCCCCGAACGGGTGACGCGCGCGTCAGGACGTCAGAGCGTCAGGGCGTCATCGCGTCCCGGACCAGCGCGGTGTCGGTGAACTGCTCGAACCGCACGATCCGCCCGCCGCGCACCGTGAAGTGGTGCACCACCCGCACCTCCAGCGGACGCCGGGTGGCCTTGTGCACCGCCGTGTACCGGCCCAGCACCACGACCTCCTCACCGGCCGCCACGTACCGGTCGTCGTGTGCCGTCCAGTCCTCCCACTCGGCGGCCAGCCGCTCCATCACCCCGCCGGTGACGCCCTTCGGCGTGCGGTAGGTGCCGGCCAGCGGGAAGCCCGCCATCTCCGTCCACTCCACGTCCTCGGCGAGCGTCGCCCGCAGCGCCCCCAGGTCGCCGCGCGCCGAGGCCAGGTACTGGCGGCGGACCACGTCGGCCGGGGCGTCGGACTCCGCGAACGCGGCCTCGGACCTCGGGATCTCGATCATCGCGCTCAGCCCCAGCTCTGCTCGCCCTTGGCGACCTTCGTCCCGAGGTCGACCGCCAGCTTCATGCCCAGCCCGGGGAATCGGTGCTCCAGGGCCTCGCGCGCCGCCGCCGCGTCCGGTGCCCGGCCGACCTCCGTCTCGAAGGCCCGCAGGTAGTCCCGGGTGTGGCCGATCGACGAGGTGTCGGTCGGCGCGTCCGCCGTCCGGTGACCGGCCACCACGAAGGCCGGCTCCAGCGCCGCCATGCCGTCCAGCAGGTCGATCCAGGCCGCCCGCTGCTCCGGCGCCGGTGTGTCCGCCGTCCACACGTGCAGCCCCTGGAACAGCAGGACCCCACCGAGCACCGTGCGGTGGTGGTGCTGCCACAGGTAGTGCCGGTCCGGCAGGTGGAAGTCCGCGCCGCGCAGCTCGAAGCGGTGCCCCTCGAAGACCAGCTCGTCGCCGGGCAGCACCTCCGGGCGCACCAGCCGGGTGGGCAGCTCCGGCCCCAGATGCGCCCAGGCCCGCTTCTTGGCCTCGTAGGTCTCCTGGATGTGCTCGACGGTCGACGCGGTGGCCAGGAACCGGGCCTGCGGGAAGACGTCCTGCACCTCCTGGGCGCCGAAGTAGAAGTCCGGGTCCCCGTGGCTGACGAACACCGTGGTCAGCCGCTTGCCGCTGGCCTTGACCCGCTCCGCCAGCCGCCGCCCGTCGGAGCGGGTGAACCCGGCGTCCACCAGCAGCGCGTCCTGCGGCCCGGTGACCAGGACGGAGGTCTTGTTGAGCGAGCTGTCCGGGCTGTCGATGACCTCGAAGTCGAGGGCGCTCATGAAGGTGTCCTTCCTCGGGCGAGGGAGCCGGGCGGCGTACGCGTGCCCCGTCGCCAGCATCGGCGACCCGGCGTCCCCCCGCACCCCGGGACCGGACCTGACCCGACCGGCCCGGCCCGGTCAGGGGGCCGGGCGGAGGCGGGTGACGGCGGCTGCGGCGAGGAGGGTGGCGCCGGCCAGCACCGGCCACAGGACCTCCGGGCCGACGGCGAGGAGCGCGGTCAGGGCGGCCGGGGCGAGCGCGCGGCCGACGCCCGTCGACAGCTCCCAGCGGGCCAGGGCGCGGCCGAGCAGCCGGGGCGGGGCGCTCGCGGCGACCAGCGCGGTGCCCGAGCCGGAGTAGAGGATCTCGCCGAGCGTGAAGAGGACCGACACCGCCGCCACGCCGGCCGCCCCGGCGGTGCCGCCGAGCGTGCCGGCCGCCCAGAAGCCCAGGTAGGAGAGGGCGAGCGCGGCGCCGCCGACGGCCAGTACGGTGTGCCGGGAGCGGTCGGCGAGACGGAGCACCACGGCCAGCTGGAGCGTGATCACCAGCACCGTGTTGCCCACGAACACCCCCGAGGACCAGGCCGCGGAGGCGTGCAGGTGCAGCACCAGCAGCGCGGGCAGGGCCACCTCCAGGACGTCGAAGGAGAAGGCGAAGGGCAGATTGGCCATGCTGAGCAGGGTGATCCGGCGCAGCGCCGGGCCCTCGGCACGCTCGGACCCGGCGGGGGCCGGCGGCGCCTCGGGGGCGGTCACCCGCAGCGAGTGCACCAGCGCCGCGGACAGCAGGCAGGCCACGCCGGTCACCCCGGCGAGCAGCCGCAGCGCCCCCGTGCCGCCCGCCACCGCGAGTGTCGCCAGCAGCGCGCCCGCGCCCAGCCCGGCGTTGCGCAGCGTCCGCCCGGCGGCCAGCGCGGCGTCCCGGGTGCGGCCCTCGGTCAGCGTCGAGACGACCGCCGCGTGGGTGGCGGGCCAGGACTGGCCGCCCACTCCGAGCAGCACGGCCGCCGCCGCGAACCCCGGCACGCCGTCGGCCAGCAGCAGCACCACCGACCCGGCCGCCCGCACCAGCAGGGTCGCCGCCGCCGGCAGGCTGCGCGCGCCCCGGTCGATCCACCGGCCGGTCAGCGGGAGGACGAGCAGGCCCGCGAGCATCCCGGCGGACATCGCGAGGCCCGCCGTGCCCGCGTCCAGCCCGAGCACGCCGATGCCGTAGAGCAGCAGGAACGGCCGCAGCAGGCCGGTGCCGAGGGCGTCCACCACCAGCGCGGCCGCGTAGCGCGGGCCGCCCGCGGCGGTGAGCAGTCCGAGCAGGGCGGCCGGGCCGCTGCGGGGTGCCGGGTCGCCGTGAGGTGCCGGATCGTCGGGGTGCGGGCGTGAACGCTGGATCAGACTCATGAGCGGTACCGTCCGCCCGGGCCCGCCCCGTGGGCACGCCGATTGACGACCAGCGTCAATCCGCGACGGGCCGGGTCGCCGCGGGTGACAGGATCGGGACCGTGAGCCTGACCATCGACATCACCGGCCTGCCCGACGAGCGCCTGCTGTTCACCCCCTCCCCGCTGGCCGAACTCAGCGCGATGCTGCACGTGCTCGCCGAACCGGCGCACCACCCCGAGCTGCACGGCTGGGCGGCGAGCACCACGGCCGTCGTCCCGCCCGCGCTCGCCGAACGGCTCTTTGAGGCCGACTTCCTCTGGCGCTCCTCGCGCGCCGACTTCCTCGTCCCCGGCCTGCCCGGCGCCACCCTCGCCGAGGAACTGGACGCCGTCGACCGGATCGGCGACGAGCAGTACGTCCGCGCCGCGCTCGTGACGACCTGCGGCGTCACCCGGCTCGCGCACCGCTTCGCCTCGCCGCTCACCGACCCGGTCGCGCAGGAGCGGGCCCGTGAACTGGCGCTGGCCCGCGGCCCGCGGCAGGCCGACTTCGCCGACCGGCTGCTCACCGACCCGTCCGCCGTCCGGGCGCTGGTCCGCCGGATGCTGGAGGACTGCGCGGACGCGTTCTTCGCCGACGCCTGGCGGCGGGTGCTGCCCGAACTGGCCGCCGACGCCCGCCGCAAGACCGACCTGCTGGTGCGGCACGGCGCGGCCGAGGCACTGGCCGCCGTCTCCTCCTCGGTGCTGCTGGAGGACACCGGCGAGGGGCGGCGCCGGATCGTCGTCGACAAGCTCCAGGACAACACCACCGGCGCGGGCGCCGCCGGCGGTGTCACCTTCGTCCCGACCGCGTTCGGCCGCCCGCACCTGCTGGTGGTCTCCGCGCCCGGCTGGCGCCCGGTGGTGCAGTACCCCGTCGCCGAGGAGGGCGTGCCCGAGCCGGTGTCGCTCGCGGTGGTCCAGCAGCGGCTGGAGGCGCTCGCCCACCCCGTCCGCCTCCGGCTCGCCCGCACCATCGCCCGGGGCCCGCACACCACCGGCGAGCTCGCCGCCGCCTGGCAGCTCAGCGCGCCCGAGGTCTCCCGGCACCTGGCGGTGCTCCGCAGGGCCGGACTGCTGACCACCCACCGGCGCGGGCGGTACATGCTCTACCAGCTGGACCTGGCCGGCAGCGCCCGGCTCGGCACCGACCTGCTGGAGGCGGTGCTGCGGTGAGGGGGAACACGGGCGTGGCCGGGCACGTTCGAGCGGTCATGACCAGTGACGACGCCGCTCCCGGCGCACCCGGGATCCTCCGCTACGCCGCCTTCGCCACCGACCCCGAGGGCGGGAACCCGGCGGGCGTGGTGCTCGACGCCGCCGGCCTGTCCGCCGAGCGGATGCTCGCGATCGCCGCCGAGGTCGGCTACTCGGAGACCGCCTTCCTGACCCCCGATCCGGCGGGCGGCTACGCGGTGCGCTACTTCAGCCCGCTGACCGAGGTGCCGTTCTGCGGCCACGCCACCGTCGCCTCCGCCGTGGCGCTCGCCGAGCGGACCGGCCCGGGGCGCTACCTCTACCGCACGGCGGCGGGCGAGGTGCCGGTCGAGGTCACCGAGGGCGCGGACGGCGCTCTGCGCGCCACCCTCACCAGCGTCGAGCCGCGGGTCACGGAGGCCGATGCGGCGGACGTCGCCGAGGCGCTCGCCCTGCTCGGCTGGGCACCCGGGGACCTCGACCCCGCGCTGCCGCCCCGCTACGCCTACGCGGGCGCCCGGCACCTCGTGCTGGCCGCCGCGACCCGCGAGCGGCTGGCCCGGCTCGCCTACGACTTCGACGGCCTCGCCGCCTTCATGACCGCCCGTGACCTGGTCACCGTCCAACTGGTCTGGCGCGCCGCCCCCGAGGTCTTCCACGTCCGCGACCCGTTCCCGGTCGGCGGCGTCGTCGAGGACCCGGCCACCGGCGCGGCCGCCGCCGCCTTCGGCGCCTACCTGCGCGCCCTCGACCCCGCCGGCGCCCCGGACACCCTCACCCTCCACCAGGGCGAGGACCTCGGCCGCCCCGGCCTGCTCCACGTCGACCTCCGCACGGCGGCCCCGCGCATCCGGGTCTCCGGGGCGGCGGTGGCCATCCCGTAGGCCCTGCGGGCGGGCGTCGACCGGCAGCCGGAGCCGCGGCTGCGCCCGGCATCCGGGCGGCGTCCGGCTCCCGGGGCCGGCGGTGGTCCCGGTCGGGCCGGACCGGCTGGAGCACCGGGCCGGGACGCGGCGGTAGCAGCCGACGGGGGCGCCGAGCAGCGGCCGGTGCCGGCTCGGATCGACGGGCTCGACGAGCAGTCGACGGGCTCGACCAGCAGGGCACAGCCGTCGATCACCCCGGTGAGCCGCCCGTCCGGCTCGGCCGTCGCGCCCTCGCGGAGCCGGGCCACGGCCTCGTCGAGCCAGTTCGTCCGGCTGTGGGCGTCCAGGGCCGAACAGGGCCGGCTCCGGGTGGCGGTCGGTGTGCCGCACGGTGAAGGCCCGGTCCGGGACGGACCCGCCGCCACACCACGTGGTGGCCGTGGGCCCGGACGTTGTCCGCCTCGCGCCGCCGGTGCGGGGAGAGGCGGGCCGTACCGCCCCGGTGGCCGGGCAGGCGGAGCGCCGACCGGATCCTGCGGGGGCGGGGCGGGGCGGGTCGTCGGCGGCGCAGATCACGCGGGGGTAGACGCGGTGGCCGCGGGGGCGGGGGGAGTGGACCTGCGGGCTGTCAGAACTCGCAGGTCAGGGTGGTGATCCGGTGGGCCCGGACGTTGTCCGCCTCGCGCCGCCGGTGCGGGGAGACGCGGGCCGTACCGCCCCGGTGGCCCGGCAGGCGGAGCGCCGACCGGATCCTGCGGGAGCGGGGCGGGTCGTCGGCGGCGCAGATCACGCGGGGGCAGACCGCGGTGGCCGCGGGGGCGGGGGCGCCGCCGTGGCCGCACCGCCCCGGGCCGCCCCGGAAAACGGGTCGCGCGGGTGGGGCCGGTGCGGGAACCTGCCACGGTGACTCAAGCGAACGATCGGACGGTCAGCGTCCATCTCACCCACGGCGGCGACTACCTGGGGCCGGTGGGCCCCTTCGACGTGGGGGAGCCGTGGTGGTCGTCGGCCGGGGCGGTGGTGGAGCGGGTCTCGGCGGAGGCCGGGGTGCCGGTGGCGGTGGTCCGGCTGGTCGGGGTGACGGGCGGGGAGGGCGGTCGCGGCGGGCACACGGTGTATCACGTCGAGGCGCTGGAGCGTCCGGACGGCTGGGCGCAGCGGCCGCTGGACGCCGGGACCGGGGCGCTGCTGGGCCCGGCCGAGCGGCGGGCCGGCTGGGCCACGCCGGAGGGGCTGCGGGCGGCGCTCGACTGGGCGGAGCGGGCGCTGGCGGCGGCCGGACGGCCGGTCACCGGGCGCGCCGAGCAGGTCCGCACCTGGAACCTGTCCGGGCTGTTCCGGCTGCCGACGGCCGCCGGTCCGGCCTGGCTGAAGGTGATCAACCCGGCGTTCAACGCCCGCGAGGCGGAGGCGATCGCGCTGTTCGGCGCCGCCGACCCGGCGTTGGTGCCGGTGGTGCTCGCCGCCGATCCGGCGCACGGTCGGGTGCTGCTCGACGAGGTGCCCGGGAAGGACTGCTGGGGCCCGTCACAGGCGCAGGTGGCGGACGTCGTGCCGCGGCTGGTCGCCGCCCAGGCAGCGCTCGCGGCCGACGGCCGGGCCGCCGCGGCCGGGCTGCGCGACCGCACCCCGCGCGCGCTGGCCGCCGCCGTCCCCGCGCTGCTCGACCGGCTCGCCGCCGGGTCGGAGCTGACGGCCGCCGAGCTCGCCGCCGCCCGGGCGCTGGCCGCGCGGCTGCCCGCCCTGGTCGAGGAGCTGGCCGCGTGCGGGCTGCCGGAGACCGCGGTGCACGGCGACTTCCACCCCGGCAACTGGCGCTCCGACGGCGGCCGACCGGTCGTCATCGACTTCGCGGACGCCTGCCTGGGCCACCCGGCGGCGGACGGGCTGCGGCCCCGCGCGTTCGTGGACGAGGAGCGGTGGGCCCAGGTCGCCGGGGCGTGGGCGCGGGCCTGGCGCGAGCGGGTGCCGGGCTGCGCGCCGGAGCGGGCGCTGGAGCTGGCCGGTCCGCTGTTCCACCTCGGCTACGCGCTGCGCTACCAGGAGTTCCTGGACCACATCGAGGACAGCGAGCGCCCGTACCACGAGGGCGACCCGGCGGCCGAGGTGCGGCGCGCCCTGGAAGCGGCCGGCTGACCCACCGCCGTGCGGCGCCGCGCCGGACGGGGCGCGGCGCCGCACGGCGGGTCAGCCGGCCGGGCTGATCCGGCGCCCGTCGCGGGTGCCGTACAGGGTGAGCGCCTCGACCGGGCAGTAGTCGACGGCGTCGGCCAGCTCCGGGGTGAGCGGTTCCCCGGCGGCGCCGGTCGGCTGTTCGCGCAGCGGACGGGCGAGCCCGTCGGCGCCGAGGGCCAGCGAGCCGGGTGCGGTCAGGGCGCACATGCCCGAGCCGATGCACCGGTCGCGGTCGACCTGGACGATCACCTCCGGCCCCGGCCCGGCCGTGCGGCGGCCCGTCACCAGGCGACCTGAAGGCGCTGCGGGCTGCGGGTCAGCAGGCCGCGCCGCCACTCCACGGCGTCCTGCGGCGCGGCGAGCCGCAGCGCGGGCAGGCGCCGGGCCAGCCGGTGCAGGGCGAGTTCCAGCTCCATCCGGGCCAGCCAGGCGCCCAGGCAGTGGTGCGGTCCGGCGCCGAAGGTGTACGACGGCGCGGCGAGCGGGGAGAACAGCTCGGTCAGCAGGTCCCCGGTGAACACCCCGGGGTCGGCGTTGGCGGCGGCGACGTCGGCGGCGACGACGCTTCCGGCGGGGATCCGCACCCCGCCGATCTCGACGTCCTCGATCGCCCGCCGCAGCAGGCCGGGCATCACATCGGCGTCACCCAGCGGGACGGCGCGCAGCAGCTGTTCGGTGGCGGCGGCCGCGCTCTGCTCGTCGGAGGCGAGCCGGTACCAGGCGTCCCGGCCGTCGCCGAGGAGGTAGACCAGGGCGTTGCCGAGCGAGGTCATGGTGGTCTCGTGCCCGGCCACCACCAGCCCGATGACGAGCGTGACGAGCTGCTTCTCGGTGATCCCGGGGGTGCCGGCGGCAGCCGCGAGCAGGCTGCTGACCAGGTCGTCGCCGGGGGCGGCGCGGCGCTCGGCGACGACCTCGGCGCCGAAGGCGGCGAACTCGTCGATCGCGGTGCGGATGGCCTGCGCCGAGTACGCCGTGGTGGCCAGGGCGTGGTCGCTCCAGTGCTCCAGGCGCTTGGTGTCGAGGTGGTCCAGGCCCATCAGCCGGCTGATCACGGCGACCGGCAGCGGGCGGGTGTAGCCGGCGACAATGTCGGCGGGCGAGCCCCGGTCGATCAGCTCGTCGAGCAGGCCCTCGACGACGGAGGCCACCCAGGGGCGCCAGCGGGCGATCGCGCGCGGCGTGAAGGCGCGCTGCACGGTGCGGCGCAGCCGCTGGTGCTCGACCCCGTCGATGTTGAGCAGCGCGGTCGGGTCGTCGAGCAGGTTGGGGACGTGGGTGACGGGCGGGGCGTCCGGCGCGTGGAGGGTGGCGCGGCCCAGGCGCGGATCGGTGAGCACCTGCCGGACGTCGGCGTGCCGGCTGACGAGCCAGACCGGGGTGCCGGTGGGCAGGGCGGCCGGCCGGGGCGGGCCGGGTTCGAGCAGGCGCAGGCAGTGCAGCGGCGGCAGCGCGGCCCGGGCGTCGCCGGGGCTCGGGGCGGTACCGGTGCCGGCACCGGTGGCACTGTTCTCGGCGGACATCCGTACTCCAGACTCCAGGGCGGTGGCCGCGCGGACGGCGGCCGGCGGGGGGTGGATCCGGGCGGTGCGCGGGGGACGGGCGGCGGTGGTCGACGGGTGTGCCGGGTGGGCCGGGTTTCGTTCCGACCGTACGTGGGCGACGGGTCGCCGTCAGCGAGGATTCCAGCCAACGCCCGGGCGTGGCGGGCGCGGTGAGGGCGCGCCGGCGGCCTGGGGCGCTCGGCGGTGACCGCACGCCCCTCGACGCGCCCCGTAGCGTGCCCCGCGGCTCGCCGCAGGGCGGGCGGCCCCGGTGAGCCGGATCACCCGGGACGCTCCCCGGCACCCCGCCGGGGCGGGCGCTACGCTTCGTGGGCGAGTCATCGGACTCGTGTCGACCGACCGCGTCGACGCAGGTCACGCCGGTGCAGAGCGGCACCGGCCGACGGAGGTGGAACCGGAATGGCCCAGCAGGTCAAGGCAGTGATCGCACGCGCCAAGGGCGCGCCCGTGGAGGTGACGACCATCGTCGTGCCCGACCCCGGGCCGGGCGAGGCGGTGGTGCGGATCCAGGCCTGCGGCGTGTGCCACACCGATCTGCACTACCGTGAGGGCGGGATCAACGACGAGTTCCCGTTCCTGCTCGGCCACGAGGCCGCGGGCATCGTGGAGACGGTCGGCGAGGGCGTCACCGAGGTCGCGCCCGGCGACTTCGTCGTCCTCAACTGGCGCGCCGTCTGCGGCCAGTGCCGCGCCTGCAAGCGGGGGCGCGCCCAGTACTGCTTCAACACCCACAACGCCAAGCAGAAGATGACGCTGCTGGACGGCACCGAGCTGTCCCCGGCCCTGGGCATCGGCGCGTTCGCCGAGAAGACCCTGGTCGCCGCCGGCCAGTGCACCAAGGTGGACCCGGCCGCCGACCCGGCCGTCGCCGGGCTGCTCGGCTGCGGCGTGATGGCGGGCATCGGCGCCGCGATCAACACCGGCAACGTCGGCCGCGGCGACACGGTCGCGGTGATCGGCTGCGGCGGCGTCGGCGGCGCGGCCGTGCTGGGCTCCCGGCTGGCCGGCGCGTCGAAGGTCATCGCGGTGGACATCGACGACCGCAAGCTGGCCACTGCCGAGAAGCTCGGCGCCACCCACACCGTCAACTCGAAGGCCACCGACGCCGTCGAGGCGATCCGCGAGCTGACCGGCGGCCACGGCGCGGACGTGGTCGTCGAGGCGGTCGGCCGCCCGGAGACGTACCAGCAGGCCTTCTACGCCCGCGACCTGGCCGGCACCGTCGTCCTGGTCGGCGTGCCGACGCCCGAGATGAAGCTGGAGCTCCCGCTGCTCGACGTGTTCGGGCGCGGCGGTGCGCTGAAGTCCTCCTGGTACGGCGACTGCCTGCCCTCGCGGGACTTCCCGATGCTGATCGACCTCTACCTCCAGGGCCGCCTGGACCTCGGCGCCTTCGTCAGCGAGACCATCGGGCTGGACGAGGTGGAGCAGGCGTTCGAGCGCATGCACCACGGCGACGTGCTCCGTTCGGTGGTGGTCCTGTGAGCGGCGGAACCGCCCGCGTCGACCGGCTCGTCACCGCCGGCACCTTCGACCTCGACGGCGGCAGCTGGGAGGTCGAGAACAACGTCTGGATCGTCGGCGACGACACCGAGGCCGTGGTGATCGACGCGGCCCACGACGCCGCCGCGATCGAGCAGGCGCTCGCCGGGCGCCGGCTGCTCGCCATCGTCTCCACCCACGCGCACAACGACCACATCGACGCCGCCCCGGAGCTCGCCGCGCGCACCGGTGCGCCGATCCTGCTCCACCCGGACGACCTGCCGCTGTGGAAGCTCACCCACCCGGACCGCCTCCCCGACGGCGAACTCGCCGACGGCCAGCGGATCGAGGTCGCCGGCACCGCGCTGACCGTGCTGCACACGCCCGGCCACGCCCCGGGCGCGGTCTGCCTGTACGGCCCGGACCTCGGCACGGTGTTCACCGGCGACACCCTCTTCCACGGCGGCCCGGGCGCCACCGGCCGCTCGTTCTCGCACTTCCCGACCATCATCGACTCGATCCGCGAGCGGCTGCTCACGCTGCCCGCCGACACGGTGGTCCGCACCGGCCACGGCGACCCGACCACCATCGGCGCCGAGGCCCCGGCCCTCCCGGAGTGGATCGCCCGCGGCCACTGAGCGCGCGGCCACCGAGCCCGTGGCGGCCGAGCCGGCGGCCACTGGGCGCGCGGGAGCGCCGACGCCGCACGACCCGGGCCCGGCGGCCGTCCGCCGGGCCCGGGCACGTACGATCGCGGGCATGGCCCATGATCCGCGCGCGCTCGACGACGCCTTCCTCGCCTTCTGGCGGGAGCGGCACATCTCCACCCTGACCACCCGGCGCCCGGACGGCTCGCCGCACGTGGTGCCGGTGGGGGTGACCTTCGAGCCGGAGACCGGCCTCGCGCGGGTGATCAGCAGCCGCACCAGCCGGAAGGTGCGGAACGTGCTGGCGGCCGGGGCCGAGGGCCAGCGGGTGGCCCTCTGCCAGGTGGACCGGGCGCGCTGGTCGACGCTGGAGGGCGTGGCCGTGGTCCGTGACGCGCCGGAGGCGGTGGCCGACGCGGAGCGGCGGTACGCCGAGCGCTACCGCGAGCCCCGGGTGAACCCGGACCGCGTGGTCATCGAGATCGCGGTGGACCGGGTCCTCGGCAGGCCTTGAGGGTGGGCGGCGTTCCGTTTATCCGGCGTTGATCGTCAGCCCGTACCGTCGGGGCATGAACGAGGGAACGACGGGGGACCGGGGCGTGCGGGCCCCGGCCGAGGTTGGCCGGATGACGGCCGAGGACGCGGATCGGTTCCGGGTGCTGCTGGCCCGGCTGGAGGACTCACTGGCGGCCGACCGCCGCACCGGGGCGGTGCCGGGCCGTGAGGGATGAGCACCGCCCGGCCGCGCGGGTCGCGGTGCTGCCGCTGTGGCAGCGCGGCGCGCGGCCGGACGACTCCGGCCGGACGGCCGTGCCCGGCGGGCTACTTGGCGAAGCGGACCTCGGGGAACCGCGGCGAGGGCCGGTCGAGCAGCGGGGCCGGACGGCCGAGCAGGTGCCGGTCGAAGAACGCGCCCAGGTACGCGCGGGTGGCGGCCAGCGCGCGGTTGCCGTCGACGGTGCCGAAGTTCTCCCGGTAGGCCTCCGGCGGCAGTTGGTCACGCAGACCGAGGTTGTCGACCAGCCAGTGATTGTCGGAGAACGACAGGTGCCCGGCGGTGGGCAGGTCCACCCAGTAGCGGGGGCCGGTGAACCGCTTCCAGTTGTCCTCCCAGTTCTGGGTGGCCTCCGGTGAGGCGCCGACTCCGGCGCTGAACAGCAGCGCCGGGCGCCCGGTGTCGTCCCCGGCCGGGATCCAGATGGTGCCGTCCAGGTTGGCCGCGGCCTTGATCCGCGGGTCCTCGCGCATCGCCTCCAGGGCGGCCGCCCCGCCGAGCGAGTGCCCGGCGGCGCCGACCCGCGAGGCGTCCACGCTCAGGCCGCGGACCGGGCCGCCGCGCTCGCGCCCGGGGGCGGTGAGCCGGTCGAGCACGAAGCGCAGGTCGGCGGCCCGGGCGCGGGAGGACTTCGCACCGAACTGCGGGTCCGTCGCCTCCTGTCCGCAGGCCAGGCAGGACTCGATGCGGCCGCCGGGGAACTCCACCGAGGTCTCGTAGGTGTGGTCGACGGCGGCCACCGCGTAGCCCCGGGAGGCGAACTCCTCGCCGAGGGCGGTGAGCGTGGTGCGGCTCATGCCGAAACCGGGGGAGAGCAGGATCAGCGGATGCCGTCCGGCGGCCGGCCGGGCGTCGGCCAGCGCGTTGGTCCGCACCGTGGCGGGCTGCTCCAGGCCGTACAGGGCCCGGGACAACTCCGGTGACACATAAGGCGGGTGGGTGCCCCGGGTGGAGTCCGCGGGGTACCAGAAGGTGACCATCAGCTCGCGGGTCGGGGTGTCGGCGCGCCAGGGGTCGGGGCGGCTGGGGTCGACCAGGCGGGCGGACGCCGTCCCGACCGGCCGGTGCGCGGTCGGCGCGGGGACGTGCGCTCCGGTGGAGTGGGCCGCGACGGCGGCCGGGGCCGTGGCCGGGGACGTACCGGCCAGGGCGGAGGCCGGGCCGGCCAGGGTCAGGACCAGGGCGGTGGACATGATCGTCAGGGCGGCGGAACGCCACCGTCGGTTCTTCGACATGACGCCACGTTAGGTTCGGGGCGGGCCCCGGCACGTCGCTCCGCCGGTGGAGCGGCGGTACGCCGCGAGGGGGAGAAGGCCCGGCCTCTGGCACGCCGTCGGGCCGGGCCCCGCTCCACCTGTGGGAGTGCCCCCGAGGGGCGCTCAGCAGCCGCAGTCGCAGCAGTCGCAGCCGTCGCAGCAGCCCGCGTCCTCCCCGCAGCACTGGCACCCGTCGCAGCCGCACTCGCAGCAGTCGCCGCAGTCGTGCCGGGCGCAGAAGCCCTCGCGGGGCTCGCCGGAGAACGGGTCGTCGTGGTTGCAGCAGAGCAACTGGCAGGTGCAGGCCATCAGTGCCCACATGGCGCAACCCGCCAGCAGGTTGCGGCGGTTGGGCGGCGGCGCGCCGGGCGGGGTGAAGCCGGGGCCCTGCGGCACCCAGGGCGGGACCGGTGCGCCGGGGTCCTGCGGCGGGGCCTGGTGGGGATCGTGCTGCGGCGGCGCCTGGTACGGGTTGGCGGCGAGCGGGCTGCCGGCGCCGTCCTCGGCCCTGGTCCGGCAGGCGGTGTGACCGGCCCGGCCGAAGACCCGCTCGACGGCGCGCTCGGTCTCGTGCGCGAGCAGCACGTGCACCAGGGCGCGGTCCGCCAGTTCGACGTCCCGCAGGGCGAGCCGGATGCCGTGCACGGCGTCCCGGCAGAGCCGCTCGGCCTCGGCGCGGTCGGTGCCGGTCGCGGTCAGCGGGTTCCAGGCACCGCTCGCGGCGTCGGCCTCCTGGTCCTCGGCGGCGTCCAGCAGGTGCGCGAGCCGCCCGAACAGCCGCCCGGCCTCGGCCAGCGGCGCGGCGTTCGCGGGCCGGCCGGTCAGCGCGGCGGTGTGCGCGAACGCGGCGGCGGTGGCGGTCTCGGTGGGCTCGGTGGCGAGCAGCACCGACCCGCCGGCCGGCAGCGCGCGTTCCACCTCGCCCTGCCGGGCGGCCGCGTCGAGCAGCACGGCGGTGTCGAAGCCGACCACCGAGGCGCTGCCCGCGCTCCTGCGGTCCCAGCGCCGGGTGACCGCCCGGGCGCCCGCGGCCACGGACCGCCGGGCGAAGACGCCGTCCCGGTCCTCGACGTGGTCGCGGATCTTCACCGAGGCGAGCGCCAGCGAGACGGCGGCGGCCAGCCGGGCGCCCTCGCCCTGCGCGACGGACGCGGTCCGCATGCCGCGCAGCGGGCACGGCCCGGCGGTCCGCCGCCCGGCGCCGTCCCCGGCGGCGGCCTGCGCCTCGACCAGGACCGAGATGATCAGCCCGTCGTAGTTGGTGGCGGTCCGCGCCAACTGCCCGTGGTCGTCCCGCAGGGCGAGGCAGAGTCCGCAGAGGTGGGCCATCCAGCTCGCCTGCAACTTCTCGGAGAGGCGGTGACGGCACGGTCTGATGATGCCGAACATATGGTTCCCCCGTGTCTCGCATGGGCCACCCGGGCCCGTGATCGCGCACATCATATGATCGCCGGCCTGCCCGCCCTGAACCCCCGACGGACGGTTCGCCCCTCCCGGCGGTGGCCGGTGGTCGGTGGCCGGTGGCCGGTGGCCGGCGGGAGCGGGAGGTCGCGCGTTTATTCGTTGTCCATCGCCGCCCGACAGCATTTCGCCCGGACAACCCCGCGCGAACCGCCCCCCTCGGGAAGGCCGGTTCGCGCACCGGACGCGGAGGAACACGTGAGCAGAGCCCTGAACGCCGCCGAGCAGGAGGTACTGGAAGCGCTGATCGGCCGGGTCGAGCGGATCGTCTCCCTCGGCACCGCCGTGGAGCTGGCCGGGACCACCGTGCTCGGCGGCCCCGGCCCGGCCCCCGACTACACGCTGTTCCACCAGCGCTTCGCCCTGCTGGGCCGCCGGATGCGCGAGGTGCGGTTCGTGGTGCGGGAGGACCTGCCCGACACGACGGGGGCGAGCACGGTCATCAGCGACGGGCCGTTCCCCTCGGTGCGGGAGATCCAGCTTTGCCCGAGCATGGTCGGCCCGGGCACCCGCACGCTCACCGCCCGGGCGCTCACCCTGGTGCACGAGCTCTCCCACGGCCTGAAGGAGGGGCTGACGCACCCGGTCAAGGACTACGCGTACCGCACCGGCTGGGCGTGGGGCCACCTGCCCGCCGTGCTCGCCCAGGACAACGCCGACACCTATGCCGAGGCCGCCGCGCTGCTCGCCGAGCGCGACGAGGGCGCGTGGGGCCAGTACCAGGTGCTGGGCCGGGTGGCGGCGCAGCGCGGGCGGCTGCTGCGGCGGGCGGGGAGCACCACCCTCGGTTCGGCGCTGGCCTGGCTGGACGTCGCGGTCAACCGGGCCTGGGTCCGCGCCGACGACTGCGCGGGGTTCGCCCGGGTCGGCTTCGGCGAGGCCGTGTGGGACACACCCGAGTGGTCCGTCCGGCAGCACCACGCCCCGCTGCTCGCGCTGGAGCAGTGGCTGGAGCTCTGGGGGTTCATCGGCGAGCGGCGCCCGCAGGCCGGGGTCGTCGGCCTGAGTGCCGAGGACCGCGGGGCGGTGGCAGAACTCTTCGGCTATCTGAGCGAGTTGAAGCATGCGGTGGACCGGATCGACCCGGTCCTGACCGAGCACGGTGACCGGGTCGACTACGACCTGGCCACCGGGGCCCTGCGGATCCCGCGCACCGTGGCGGACCACGGGCCGCTGGCGCTGGCCAACCTCCTGCTCGGCGCCCTGGTCGAGGCGACGGCCGCCCGGCCGGCGGCGCGGCGGTTCGGCGGGAGGGGGCGGGAGGTCGTCCACGCGCTGGTGAGCGAGGACCGGTGGGAGGAGCGGGAGGCCGTCGCCACGCTCCGGACCGCCTTCGCCGCCGTCCCGGCCGTCCGGCCGAGCGCCGACCAGTGGGCCACCCTGGCCATCGAGCTGCAGGCGGCCGTCCTGGAGGACGTGCGGACCCGGTGGGAGGGCCTGGCCACGTACATCCCCCTGGTGGCCGGGATGCCGGAGGAGGTGGACCGGAAGGTCCTGGGGGACCTCGCGGTGTCGTTCGGGGAGGACGTCGACCTGCTGCACACCTGCAACAGGCGCATCCCGGTCCCGCGGCCGCTGGTCGCCGCCCTGGCCGGCATCCTGGGCGCGGTGACGCCGTACCTCGTGAAGGCCGACGCACGTCAGCAGGCGGAGCTGGTGGGCCTGGACGCGCGGCTGGGGAAGCTGCTCCGGTAGGCCGGCCAATCCGGCGGAAGGATGATCCCATATTCGGGATAGCATCACGGATATGGGAATCGACACGGCCGCCGACGAGCGGCTGGCGGAGCGGCTCGCCGAGTTGCGGGTCGAACGCGGGTGGACGCTGGAGGAGTTGGCGCGGCGGGCCGAGGTCAGCCGGTCGACGCTGTCACGGGTCGAGCGGGCGGAGGTGAGCCCGACGGCGGCGCTGCTCGGGCGGCTCTGCACCGTGTACGGGCGGAGCATGTCCCGGCTGCTCGCCGAGGTGGAGGCGGCCGCCACGCCGCTGGTGCGAGCGGCCGACCAGCGGGTCTGGCGGGACGAGGCGACCGGGTTCGTCCGGCGCTCGGTCTCCCCGCCGCACGGCTCGCTGCGGGCCGAGGTGGTCGAGGGCCGGCTGCCGGCCGGCGGCGACATCGCCTACGACAAGCCCTGCGACAGCGGCCGGGAGCACCACCTCTGGCTGCTGGAGGGCCGGCTGGCGCTCACCGTCAACGGCGACGAGCAGCTGCTGGAGGCCGGTGACTGCCTGCGGTTCGTCCCCGGGACCTCCCGCTTCCACTGCCCCGGCCCGGCCCCGGCCCGGTACGCCCTGGTGGTGGTCGAGCCGTGAGCGGGACCGGCGCGATACCCGGGGCACCGGTCAAGGAGCGCTTCGACGCGGCCGGGCGGCGGGTGCTGCTGGTCTGCGTCGCGGGCGGGTTCACCACCCTCATCGACCAGTCGGTGCTCAACACCTCGATCCCCGCGCTGCGCGAGTCGCTGCACGCCCAGCCCGCGCACCTGCAGTGGATCGTGGCGGGCTACTCGCTCGCCTTCGGCCTCGCCCTGATCCCCGGCGGACGGCTCGGCGACGTCCGGGGCCGCAAGTGGTTCTTCGTCGGCGGCCTCGCCCTGTTCACCGTCGTCAGCCTGCTCTCCGCGACCGCCACCGAGCCCTGGGTGCTGATCGCCTCCCGGCTGCTCCAGGGCGCGGGCGCCGGACTGGTGAACTCCCAGATGATCGGCACCCTCCAGGACGTCTTCCGCGGCCAGCTGCGGGCCCGGGCGCTCGGGATGTACGCGGTCACCGGCGGCCTCGCCTTCACGCTCGGCCCACCGGTCGGCGGGGCGGTGCTCGCCGCCGTCGGGCCGGAGCACGGGTGGCGGCTGACCTTCCTGCTGAACGTCCCCTTCGGGCTCGCGACCCTGGTGCTGGCGGCCCGCCACCTGCCGCGCCCGCGCCCCAGCACCCGCGACGCCGACCTCGACCTGGTCGGGCTGCTGCTGGTCGGCGCGCTGACCCTGGCGCTGATGCTGCCGTTCGTCCAGCCGCCCGGCTGGGCGGGCGGGCTCGGCTTCGCGGCCGCCGCGGTCCTGCTGCTGGGCGCGCTGGCGTGGTGGCAGCGCCGCTACGCCCGGGCCGGCGGCCACCCGCTGATCCACCCGGCGCTGACCCGCTCGGCGCCGTACGCGCTGGGGACGGCGGTGGCGATGGCCCAGTTCGGCTCCTCGCTGGCCGCCGGGCTGGTGCTGACCATGTTCCTGCAGGACGGGCTCGGCCTGTCGCCGATCGGCGCGGCCCTGGTCGCGCTGCCCTCGGCGGTCGCGATGGGCTTCGCCTCGGCGGTCGCCTGGCGGGTGGTGCGGCGCTTCGGGCGGCGGACCGTCACCGCGGGCATGACCGGCTCGGCGCTGACGATGCTGACCGGCGGCCTGGTCGCCCTGTGGGCACCGGCCGGCTCACTGCCCTGGCTGCTCGCGCTGCTGCAACTGCTGGGCGGCGCCTCGATCGGGCTGATGGGGGCGTCCAACCAGGCCTTCGTGCTGCGGCACGCGCCGGCCGAGGCGGCCGGGGTGAGCGGGGCGATCCTGCAGATGGCGCAGCGGATCGCGGCGGCGGTCGGCGTCTCGGCGCTCTCCGGGGTCTACCTGCGGGCGACCGGCGGGGGCGGCGGGCACCGGTCGGCGTACGCGTGGGCGAGCGTCGTCTGTGCGGCGGTGGCCGCGCTCGCGGTGGTGGCCTCGGTCCTGGCGGGCCGGGCGACGGCGCGCGAGGAGGCGGCACCCGAGGCCGCGGCGGGGGCGGCCGGGCGGGCGGCGGAGCCCGCCCGGGAGGGGACGCGGGCGGCGGGCCGGGCGTCGGGCTGAGCGGCGGGCGACGGCCGGGCCCGGTGCGTCCGGGCCCGGCCGGTCCGGTTCAGATGCCGTGCTCGGCCGGGAGTCGGCCCGCGCGGATCGCCGTCACCAGGTCGGCGTGGTCGGCCTCGGTGCGGTCCGCGTACGCCACCGCGAACGCCGCCACCGCCTCGTCCAGCGCCTCGTTCTTGCCGCAGTAGCCGGTGATCACCCCCGGGTCGGCGGTGTGCGCGTGGGCGCGGGCGAGCAGCGCCCCGGTGATCCGGGCGTAGTCGTCCAGCTGGGCGGGCAGCAGCGCCGCCGGGTCCACACTGCCCTTGCGGTTGCGGAACTGCCGCACCTGGTAGGGGAGTCCGTCCACCGTCGTCCAGCCCAGCAGGGTGTCGCTGACCACCTGCATCCGCTTCTGGCCGAGCACCACCCGGCGGCCCTCGTGGCTGTCCGGCGCCGTCACCGGGTACCCCGCCCGGGCCAGGTGCGGCAGCAGCACCGACGGCCGGGCCTCCTTCACCTGGAGCACCAGCGGCTGCTCGCGGTGGTCGGTCAGCAGCACGACGTACGAGCGGGTGCCGACACTGCCGGTGCCCACCACGCGGAACGCCACGTCCTGCACCCGGTGGCGGGCCAGCAGCGGGTGCAGCTCGGCGGGCACCGTGCGCACGTACGGGCCGAGCGCGGTGGCGACCGCCGTGGCCGTGGCGTCCGCCACCTCGCTGAGCACCGGAGGCGCGGCGGTGAACCGCCAACCGCCCTCCTCGGAGCGGACGGTGGACTTGGCGGCGAAGCGCGCGCCGGTGTTGCCGAGCGCCTTGGCGCCCACCTTCTCCAGCACCTCGGCCAGGTCGTGCGCCTGGGCGAAGGACACCAGCTGGTCGTCCGCGACGGCGTTCCAGGCGTCCAGCGCCGGCAGCTTGGCCAGCGTGCGCATGGTGCGGCGGTACGCCCCGACCGCGTCGAAGGCGGCCTGGCGGGCGGTGGCCTCGTCCGCGCCGACCTCCCGGCCGGCCAGCACCAGGCTCGCGGCGAGGCGCTTGACGTCCCACTCCCACGGGCCGGGCACGGTCTCGTCGAAGTCGTTGATGTCCATCACCAGCCGGCCGCGGGCGTCGCCGTACAGGCCGAAGTTGGCGGCGTGCGCGTCACCGCACAGCTGGGCGACGGTGCCGCTGGTCGGCGTGGCGGCGAGGTCGGCGGCCATCAGGCCGGCCGAGCCGCGCAGGAAGGCGAACGGCGTCGCGGCCATCCGGCCCAGCCGGATCGGCACCAGCTCGGTGAGGCGGCCCGCGTTGGAGGCCTCGATCGCCTCGACGGCGGTCGGCCGGTCGGCGGCCGGGGCGAACTCGGCGTGCCGCTCGCGCGGGCTGCGGTCGCGCAGGGCCTTGCCGCGCGCGCGGGCGCCGCCGTCCCGGCCCGGCGCGAACCCCTCGACGGTGAACCGCCGCCCGGGCCCGGGCCCGGTCCACGCCACGTCCGCCGGTATCCCGGACCCGATCACCGTCTCGGTCAGCTGCGTCACTGCGCCCCGCCCTGTTCTGAAGTCGTTCCCGCCCGCGACCTGCGCGGACCAGGCCCCGTACGGGCCGGCCAGCAGGCTACCGGGCCGCCCGCGCGGCCCTTCGGCAGGGAGGGACGCGGGAGGGGCGGGGGGCGGTTCCGGGACGCGCCGGTTAGGGTGCGCGGATGGACGATCTTCGGGGGCGGTGGGCGGTCCGGGGCCTGGCCGCGGCGGCGGCCGCGCTGAGTGTGGCGGCGGGGCTCGGGGTGCGGGCGGTGCTCGGCGGCGAGGCCGCCAAGTACGCGGGCGACGCCCTCTACACGGTGCTGCTGTACACGCTGGTGGTGCTGCTCGCACCGCGCCTGCGGCCGTGGACGGCGGCGGCCTGGGCGGCCGGGCTGAGCTGGGCCGTCGAACTGTTCCAGCTCACCGGCGTCCCCGACGACCTGGCCCGGCACAGCACGCTCGCGCGGCTGGTGCTCGGCAGCACCTTCAACCCGCCGGACCTGCTCTGGTACCTCGCCGGCGCCGCGTCGGCCGCCCTCGCGCACCGGGGCGCGCGGGCGGCCTGACGCTTCGTCAGGGCAGTGCCGTCGTCACAGCGGCAGCAGCTCGGGCCGCTTGGCCTCGACGTGGTCGCCGGAGGACTCGCCGCGCAGCCGGCGGCCGACCCACGGCAGCAGGAACCCGCGCGCCCACTGGAGGTTCTCCCGGCGCTGCTCGGCGGGGGAGAGCTCCGGGACGGACGGCCACGGCGCCTCCGGGTCCTGCTCGGTGCGCAGGCCCAGCGACCGGGCGGCCAGCAGGGCGACCCGCTGGTGGCCCTCGGGGGAGAGGTGCAGCCGGTCCTCGCTCCAGGCGCGGCGGTCCTGGACGGCCCGCAGCGACCACAGGTCGGCCACCTGGCAGCCGTGCCGGTCGGCGATGGCCCGCAGGTGGCCGTTGTAGGTGGCGATCTTGCCGCGCAGGTGCTTGAGCAGCGGCACGCCGCGGGTGTCGAAGCCGGTGCAGATCAGCACCGTGCCCGCCGAGTCCGCGAGTTCGGCGACGGCGGCCTCGAACCGCCCGGCGACCTCGTCGGGGTCGCTGCCGGGCCGCAGGATGTCGTTGCCGCCGGCGCAGAAGGTCACCAGGTCCGGCCGGATGCGGCGCACCTGCGGCACCTGCTCGGCCACGATCTGGTCCAGCAGCCGCCCGCGCACCGCGAGGTTCGCGTACCGGAACCCGCCCGGCGGCCGGTCCGCGGCGAGCAGCACCGCCAGCCGGTCGGCCCAGCCGGCGAAGGCGCCGTCGGCCGCGGGGTCGTTCAGCCCTTCGGTGAAGCTGTCCCCGAGGGCGACGTACGCAGTGAGGTCAAGAGTCTCCTGGAGGTTCGGCATGAAAGAGATAGTTCACCTTCTGAAGTGACCTACGCCAGCGTAGGTGGCCGGTGGCGGTACGTGAGATCGGCCACGTGTCCTGATGCGCGCCCTCGTGCGCCCGCGACGCGCGGGTGGGCGCGCCGGGTGCGCGGGGGAACTGCGCCGCCCGCTCCGCCGGCCCGGGTGTGCGAACGGCCCCGCCGGGGCAGCGGCTCTCTGGGCCGCGAGACGCCCGTAGCGCAGCCCTTCCCGATGACGGAGGTCGCCGCATGCCCCACCGTTTCCCGGAGCGCACCGCGAGGCCGCGGCGCTACCTCATGTGCCGTCCGACGTACTTCACCGTGGAATACGCGATCAACCCGTGGATGGACCCCTCGCGGCCGACCGACACCACGCTCGCCGTCCGCCAGTGGGAGCGGCTGTGCGCGCTGTACGAGGAACTCGGCCACACCGTCGAGCTGATCGACCCGGTGCCCGGCCTGCCGGACATGGTCTACACGGCCAACGGTGCCACCGTGCTCGACGGCCGGGTGCTCGTCGCGACCTTCCGGCACGCCGAGCGGGCCGCCGAGTCCGAGGCCCACGAGTCCTGGTTCCGGTCCGGCGGCTACCGGGAGGTGCGGCGGGCCGCGCACGTCAACGAGGGCGAGGGGGACCACCTGCTGGTCGGCCGCCGGGTGCTGGCCGGCTCCGGCTTCCGCACCTCCCCGGCCGCGCACACCGAGACGCGGGACGTCTTCGGCCTCCAGGTGCTCGGCCTGGACCTGGTGGACCCGCGCTTCTACCACCTGGACACCGCGCTGGCCGTGCTCGCCGACGACCAGATCATGTACTACCCGGCGGCGTTCACCCCGGACAGCCAGGCGCTGCTGCGCAGCCTCTACCCGGACGCCATCCTCGCCGAGCGGGAGGACGCCGAGGTGTTCGGCCTGAACGCGGTCTCCGACGGCCGCCGGGTGCTGCTCCCGGAGGCCGCGAAGTCCCTGGCCGCCCGGCTGGCCGACGCGGGCTACGAGCCGATACCGGTCGACCTCTCCGAACTCTTCAAGGGCGGCGGCGGCCCGAAGTGCTGCACCCTGGAGCTCCGTCCGGCCTGACACCGCCCGCCCCGGGCGTCTATGGTGGCCGGTCGGGCACGAACGGCGTACGGGAACGGGGGCGGTTCATGGACGGGCGGCAGGGCGGCGGCGGGTCGCTGGAGGCGGCGTGGGACGAGCGGGAGCACTCGGCGGGGATCCGGGACCGTGGGCGACCGGGCTCCCGGCCGGCCGGGGAGCGGCCCGCCGTGCTGCCCCTCGTCCGAGCGGCGCGCAGCAGCACGCTGTACCGGTTCCATCCGTTCCAGAGCCACGGCATGCTGCGCTTCGCCACCGGTCCGGGGCCCCGGCCGGGGGAGGGGCGGATCGTGCCGGTCCGGATCGGCGTGGTCTCGCCGGGCCGTTACGAGGTGGCCCGGTTGACCGACCGCCACTACGAGGTCCTGCTGGAGACGACCGACCCCGTCGAGGCGGTCGCGGAGGCGGAACGGGTGCTGAGCGCGTACTGAGCGCGCACCGGGCGGGTTCTGACGCTCAGCCGCCGTCGGTCACCAGGACGACCTCCAGGGTGCGGGGGCCGTGCACGCCCTCGACGCGGTCGAGTTCGATGTCGCTGGTGGCCGAGGGCCCGGAGATCCAGGTCTGCGGGCGGGTGGGGTCCAGGCGGGGGAGGGCGAGCGGGACGGAGGCGACCACCTGCCCGGGGGCCAGGACCACGCAGACGTGGTGGTCGGGGACGAGCGTGAGCAGGCGGCGGCCCTGGGCCGGGCCGCCGTCCAGCACGAGGGTGCCGGTCTCGGCGATCGCCAGCGCGCAGCCGGTGAGCACGCTGTCGACGGTGTCCAGGCGGGCGGCGGTGAGCGGGCCGTCCGGGCCGTCGTCGGGGAGGACCCGGGCGTGGGTGACGCCGAGCCAGTCGGGCGGCAGGCCGGGCGGGACGGCCACCGTGCGGGCGTCGCGGGCCTCGAACAGGGCGGCGAGCAGCAGCGGCAGCCGGTCGGCGGTGCAGCGGTGGACCAGGGCGCGGTAGTCGGCGAGGTGGTGCTGCAGCAGGTCGAGCAGCGCGCCGGGATCGTCGGCCGGGACGTGGCTGCGCAGGTAGTCGCGCGGCACCGGCTCCTCCTCCTCCTCCGGCGGGCCGGTGTGCAGCGCGGCCCGGATCCGGGCGAGCACCAGGTCGCGCGAGCCGCCGGCGGCGGACCCCAGCGGGCTGCTCATGTGCGGTTCCTCCGCCACCAGTCGCGGAACGGTTCGGGCGGGACGGCCGGCAGCTCGCGGGTGTCGGTCCAGGCCCGGCCGGGGCCGGGGAGCCGGCGCGGGTGGAGCCGGCGGGTGCGGGCGGCGGCCCGTTCGGCGGCCCGCAGCAGGGCGGGGCGGTCGAGCACGTAGCCGGCGGCGGCCATCGCGGCACGCTCCAGCCGGTGGCCGCGCTGCCCGGCCACCCGCTCGCGCAGGTGGACCAGCACCTCGGGGATGTCGATGGCCACCGGGCAGACCTCGTAGCAGGCCCCGCAGAGTGACGAGGCGTACGGCAGTGAGGCGTCCAAGGGGGTGGTGGTGCCGCGCAGTTGGGGTGTGAGGACGGCGCCGATCGGCCCCGGGTAGACCGAGCCGTAGGCGTGTCCGCCGGCCCGCTCGTACACCGGGCAGACGTTCAGGCAGGCCGAGCAGCGGATGCAGCGCAGCGTCTGGCGGCCGACCCGGTCGGCGAGCGCGTCGGTGCGGCCGTTGTCGAGCAGGACGAGGTGGAACTCCTTGGGCCCGTCGCCGCCCGGCCCGTCGGCATGGGTGCCGGTCCAGAGGGAGGTGTAGGGGTTCATCCGCTCGGCGGTGGCGGAGCGGGGCAGCAGTTGCAGGAAGATCTCCAGATCCCGCCAGGTGGGCAGGACCTTCTCGATGCCGACCACCGAGATCAGGGTGCGCGGGAGGGTCAGGCACATCCGCCCGTTGCCCTCCGATTCGACGACCACCAGGGTGCCGGTCTCGGCGATCATGAAGTTGGCGCCGGAGACGGCGACCTCGGCCCGCAGGAACTTCTCCCGCAGGTGCAGCCGGGCCGCCTCGGCGAGTTCGGCGGGCGCGTCGGTGAGCCCCTCGGGGGCCGGGCGGCCCCAGTCGGCCATCCGCCGGGCGAAGATCTCCCGGATCTCGCCGCGGTTGCGGTGGATCGCCGGGACGAGCAGGTGCGAGGGCCGGTCGTCGCCCAACTGGACGATGAGCTCGGCGAGATCGGTCTCGTAGGCGCGGATGCCGGCCTCGGCCAGCGCCTCGTTGAGCCCGATCTCCTGGGTGGCCATGGACTTGACCTTGACCACCTCCCGCTCACCGGTGGCCCGGACCAGGGCGGTGACGATCCGGTTGGCCTCGGCGGCGTCGGCGGCCCAGTGCACGGTGCCGCCGGCGGCGGTCACCTTCTCCTCCAACCGGAGGAGGTGGCGGTCGAGTTCGCGCAGGGTGCGGTCCTTGACGGCCTTGGCGGCGGCGCGCAGCTCGGCCCAGTCGGCGAGTTCGGCGACGGCGCGGGCCCGCTTCTCCCGGATGGTGCGGGTGGCGTGCCGCAGGTTGGCGCGCAGCCGTTCGTCCCGCACGGCGTCGGCGGCGGCCTGCGGGAAGGGGATCTGCGGGGAGACGCCCGGCGGGAAGCCGGGCATGCCGAGGAAGGTTCCGCTCATGCCTGCGCCCGCCAGGGTTCGGCCTCGGTGCTGGCGAGGATCTCGGCGAGGTGCAGCGGCCGCAGCGCCGCGCCCTGCCGGCGCAGCGTGCCGCCGAGGTGCAGCAGGCAGGAGTTGTCGCCGCCGCACAGCACCTCGGCGCCGGTGGCCAGGGCGTTGGCGGTCTTGTCGGCGGCCATCGCGGCCGAGACCGCCGGGTTCTTCAGGGCGAAGGTGCCGCCGAAGCCGCAGCACTCCTCGGCCTCGGGCAGGTCGACCAGCTCCAGTCCGCGTACGGCGCGCAGCAGCCGCAGCGGGCGGTCGCCGAGGCCGAGCAGCCGCAGCCCGTGGCAGGAGGGGTGGTACGTCACCCGGTGCGGGAACCACGCGCCGACGTCCTCGACGCCCAGCACGTCCGTGAGGAACTCGCTCAACTCGTGCGTCCGGGGCGTCAACTCGGCGACGTCCGAGGCGAGTGCGCCGCCCGCGCGGGCGGCGATCCGGGGGTGGGCGTCGCGCACCATGGCCACGCAGGAGCCGGAGGGCGCCACCACGTGGTCGTACCCGGCGAAGGCCCGGACCGTGCGGCGGACCAGCGGTTCGCAGGCCTCGCCGTAGCCGCTGTTGTACTGCGGCTGGCCGCAACAGCTCTGCGCGTCCGGGAAGTCGACCTCGACGCCGAGCCGTTCCAGCAGCCGGACGGTGGCGATCGCGGTGGACGGCAGCAGCGCGTCGTTGACGCAGGTGGCGAACAACGCGACGCGCAACGGTCCTCCCGTGCCCTCGGTCCGGTTCCGAGCCGGATGCTACTGGAAATCACCGTGTGATGCGCGCACGCTGGGAACAGGGAATTTCACGTCGCCACGCGGTCCGGGCGGCGACGGAACGGAACAGGACCGTCACTCCCCGAACCGTGGGCGGGCATTTCAGAGGTGACACCATGACCAGGGCAATAGCCCGAGAGGTCGCCCGGCCGATCAGCCGGGTCACCCCGGACGACTTAAGCCAGGAATCCGCGGCCAAGGAATTCGAGCAGTACCTCACGGAATTCGGTGCGGCCCAGCTGACCGAGTTGCGCGGCCGCCGCCGGTACCCCGAGGACCTCGTGGCCCCGGCGCCGCAGGACGGCGGGGAACTGGTCGAGGATCTCAAGCGCGATCTGCTGGAGGGCTCCCTCAACCGGGTCCGACCGGAACTCGCCCGGCTCACGATCGACGTCCAACCCGGCAGCCAGGTGGTGGCCGCGCCCTACGACAACAGCTGGCAGACCGGCCTCGGGCTCCCGCTGTCCCGCCTCGACGGGCACATGACGCTGCTCGGGGGCGACACCTTCTCGGGCGCCGGCTTCAGCTTCTTCGTCCGCGCCAGCACGAACGCGGCGATCGTCGTCACCCCGCAGGGGACGTACGAGCACTCCTTCGTCGACCTCCAGGCCGATCCCAATCTGCAGACCCGGGGCGGCGCCGGGGCGATCGTCTACCGGAACACGGTGCAGGCCGCCAAGACCGAGATCACACTGTGGAACCGCTTCGGTATGACCCCCGCCTCGGGGGAATCGGTGAATCTGGCGATCGCCGACCTCACCGGAATCTCGGGTGGGCCCTTCCCCGGAAGCCGGCTCTTCCCGGTCGTCTTCGACATCAGCCAGGGGGACGTCTGCGAAGTGTGGATCTATCTGTGGAACGCCTGCTCCGGCACCCAGGGCAAGCCGTTCCTCTGCAGCCAGTCCGGCAAGGTGCCGCTGGTGACCGTCAACGCCGAGCCGCCGTTCGTCCCGCCGCACTGAGCGGCGCGCCGCGCGGGCGGGGGACGAACGGCGGCTCGGGGGCCTCCTCGGGTCAGGCGTCCTGGCCGAGCCAGAGGTCCGGGCCGAACACCTCGTAGTGGATGTCGGCGGCCGGGACGCCCGCGCTGAGGAGCTGGCCGCGGACGGCGCGCAGGAAGGGCAGCGGGCCGCAGAGGTAGGCGGTGGTGCCCGCCGGGACGTCGACCGTGGACAGGTCGACCAGGCCGGTGCGGTCGGCCGGCCAGTCGCCGAGCGGCCGCTCGTAGAAGACGTGGGCGGTGGCGTTCGCCAGCTTGCCGGTCAGCTGGGTGAGGTCGGCGCGGAAGGCGTGCGAGAGCTGGTCGCGGTCGCCGTGCACGGTGACGACCCGGCGGGTCGAGCCGGTGGCGGCGAGCTTCGCCAGCATCGCGGTCATCGGGGTGTTGCCGATGCCGGCCGAGGCGAGCAGCACCGGACCGTCGCCCTCGGCGAGCGCGACGTCGCCGAACGGCGGGGCGAGGTCGAGGACGTCGCCGGCGCGCACGGTCTCGTGCAGGTGGTTGGAGACCTCGCCCTCGGGGCCGCCCGCGACCTCGGCGGTGGCGCGCTTCACGCTGAACTGGAGCGCGCCGTCCGGGGCGCCGGAGAGGCTGTACTGGCGGATCTGGTGGGCGCCGTCCGGGAGTTCGGCGCGCACCGAGACGTACTGGCCGGGCTCGGCCGTCGGCAGCGGCCTGCCGTCGGCCGGGCGGACCAGGTAGGTGGTGACGTCGTCGGTCTCCTGGTGGCGGGCGACCACCGTGTAGGGGCGCCACAGGTCGGCCGGGTCGAGGCTCTGGGCGGCGGCGGCCTGCTCGCGCAGCCGGTCCTCGATGGCGATCAGCGCGTTGGCCATCAGCCAGTAGACCTCGTCCCAGGCGGCGGCGACCTCGGGGGTGACGGCCTCGCCGAGCACCTCGACGATGGCGGCGAACAGGTGCTCGTGGACGATCCGGTACTGGTCGTCGGTGATGCCGACCGAGACGTGCTTGTGGGCGATGCGGGCGAGCAGCGCGTCCGGACGGCTGTCCGGGGTGGCGAGCAGCGCGGTCGCGAAGGCGGCTATCGAGCCCGCGAGCGCCTGCCGCTGGCTGCCGTTGGCCTGGTTGCCGCGGTTGAACAGGTCGCGCAGCAGCTCCGGGTGGGCGGCGAACATCTTGTCGTAGAAGAGCGGCGTGATGTCGCCGATCGCACCGCCCACGACGGGCAGGGTGGCTTCGACGACCTCGGCGGACTTGGCGGACAGCATCGAATGCGCTCCAAACTGGAATCTGAGAGTCGTATTTTCGGCCGTGCGGATGCGCGGACCGGCGTGGGGAGGTGTGGTACTGCGGGCCGTGCGGTACTGCGGGTGGTGCGTCGGGGTGGTGCGTCGGGGTGTGCCGGAGCGGGTCAGCCGGTGGGGCCGGCGACGGGTTCGGGCCTCGGGGCGAGGCCCGGCCCGAGGGTGAGGTCGAGCAGGACGGGCCCGGTCGGCCCGGCCACCAGATCGCCGATCGAGAGCGGGTCGAGGGTGGCGAAGAACGCCTCCTGCGCGGTGCGCAGTGCCCCGCGCAGCCGACAGGCCGACCGCAGGGGGCACGGTGGTTCGTCCTCGCAGCCGACCACGTCACCCACCCCTTCCAGCTCGCGCAGCAGCGGTCCGAGCGAGCCGGTGCGGCCGGCCGTGGTGAGGGCCAGGCCCCCGCCGTGACCGCGCCGTGCCGTCACCACGCCCAGGTGCTGCAGCCGGCTGACCACCTTGGCGGCGTGGGTGTACGGCACGCCGACCGCCTCGGCCACCTCGCGGGTGGTCGGGTTGGCGCCCTCGTCGAGGACGGCCAGCCGCATGGCGATGCGGAGGGCGATGTCGGTGCTCTTGGTCAGCCTCACGTTCGAAAAGCTATCGAATACGACTCCAGAACTCCAATTTCGTGCACGCGCCACGCGGCGGAGTCGAACCGTTACCCGTGGGGGTGGCCGGAAGGCTGTCCGCTGGACAGGTCAACTGCTTTACTGGCCAAGCTCGTTCGCCGGAAGGCGACCCGGGACATTGGGGGAATCATGGACAGTGGCACCTCGCCGCCGCCTCCGCCACAGGGGCCACAGCCCTTTCCGCCGCCGCGACCCTCCACCCCGCCACCGGGGTATCCACCGCCGATCCCGCTCGGTCCGGTCCGGCCCCTGCCGCGGGACGTGTCGGTCCACCCGACCCCGCCGCCGACGTCGCCGCCCGGAGCGACCCCGCCGCCGACCCCGCCCGCCGTCGCGCCGCCGCCCGTCGGGTCCGCCGTGCCGGCGACGCCCGAGAACCTGCGCCACCAGGCCGGCCCCGTCCCCGGCGACGCCACCCGCTACCTGTGCGCCGCCGCCTGGCTGGACCGGCGCTTCCGCGCGCAGCTGATCGAGGAACTCGTCGAGCACAACTTCCGCATCCCCGCCCCCTCGCCCGGCACCGACCTGGTCCGGGTGCTGCACGAGGCCCTCACCGCCCGCCGCTGGGAGGCCTGGACCGGCGCGCTCTGCCTGCTCGTCCTCGTCCTCGGCTCCCCGTTCTTCGGGGTGCCCACCGTCGTGCTGGCCCTCGCGGCGGTCGCCCTGCTGGGAATCTTCCGCGGCGCCGGCACGGACCGGCTCGACCACCGCCTCGGCCTGGAGGTCGAGCGCCTGGAGGTCGAGCGCCTGGACGCCACCCGGCGCGTCCCCCGCGGCCGGCAGCGGAGCACGACCGGCGCCGGCCTGGTGCGGCGGCTCCTGGCGGCGGTCGCCGTGCTGGTGGCCGCGCGCCTCGTCCTCGTGGGCTACTACGAGTTCCGGTCCTGGCGCGAGTACGACTACGTCCCCGGGCTGTCGGAGCTCACCGAGGACTGGACCGGGTACCTCGACCCGCGCTACTCCTGGTACCTGCTGCGCGACCAGGGGATCTCCGCCGTCCTGGTGATCGTGCTGCCGTGGCTGGTCGCCGCCGCGCTGCGCTACCGGATCCGGCGGCGCCTGGCGGCCTTCACCGACCCGGACCCGGGCGGCGTCCCGCCGCCCGAGCCCAAGGGGCCCCGGGCGGCCTGGCTGTACGGGCGGCTGCGCGAGCAGCAGAGCGGACCGGAGCTGCTCTACCGCAAGGAGGCGCCGCTGGTCGGCCTCGGCGCGGCCGGGCGCAGCTGGCGGATGACCTTCGAGCTGCGCCCCTCCGCCGACCGGGCGGCCGGCGGCCGGGCCCCCGACCCGATCGACGCCGCCGCCCTCTACCGCGCCGTCGCCGCCCGGGTCCGCGCGCTCGCACACGACCCGGCCTACCCGGAGGACCCCCTGCGCGGGCTGACCGTCACCGACCGGGTGTTCCGGCCCAGCCTGCGCCACGACGACCCGGGCACCTGGCTCGGCGCGATGTCCGGCCGGGCCGGCGGTCAGGTCCTGCTCGAACCCGCCTGGGCGGACCTGCTGAGCCGCACCGGCCACGAGCGGCTGCGCCACTACCTGGCGATCCGGGTCGGCTCCTGGAACGAGGAGGTGGTGGTCACCGTGCTGGTCCGCGCCACGACCCGCGGCGGGCTGCTCTACCTGGAGTGGCTGCCGTACGCGCTGGGACCGGTGGCGCAGGCCTACCACGTGATCGACCTGCTCGGCCACCGCTCCGACCTCGAACACGCGCTGAACGCGCTGGGCTGGTCCGCGCGCTCCCTGGTCGGCGACGTCGGGATCGCGGTGGGCCAGCTCCGGCAGGTCCGGGCGTCGCGTCGGCGCACGGCCCGGCTCCGCGCCCGCTACCGGCACCTGGTCCGGTCCGGGTACGCGGTCGACTACGCGCCCCGGCTGAGCGTGCGCGAGCTCGGGGCGTCGGACGACTTCCAGAACATCTTCCAGGCGCACGACGTCCAGCGCTTCCTCAACACCGTCACCCAGCGGGTGTTCAGCGCGGTCGGCGACGAACTGCGGGCGCGCGGCTACGACAGCGGCGCCTTCGAGAAGCAGGCGCAGAGCATCACCAACGTGAACAACGGCGGTGTCCAGGTGGTCGGTTCCAACGTGCACGGACCGGTCGCCGGGGGCTCCGGATCCAACGTCAACCTCAACGAGGGGCCAGGGACATGACGCGACAGCCGGACGCTGAGCCGGGCGGCCACCACAACGACGGCGGTGTCCAGGTGGTCGGCTCCACCGTGCACGGCCACGTGGCCGGCGGCCGGGGCGCGACCGTCTCGATCGGCGCGGACGCCGCCGGGCCCGCGGCCCCGGGCGGCCCCGAGGGGCTGCGGACGGCGGCCGAGGCGCTGCGCACCGCGCTCGCCCGGCTGCGCGCCGAACAGCCGGGCGCCGTACCGGAGGCGGACGCCGAGGACGCCGACGCCGCGCTCGCCGGGATCCTCGACGAGGCGGGCCTCGACGAGCCCCGCGAGGGGCCGCTGCGCCGCCGGGTCCGCACGGTGGCCGACGCGTTGCGCGCGGTCGCGGTGCTGGCCGCGGCGGTGAGCGGCCTGGAGGCAGCCTTCGTGGCGCTGTTCGGGCAGAGCTGAGGCCCCGACCGGCCGCCGTCCCCCGGGTTACGGTTACCATGCGCACCAAGGCCTTCCGCCAGCGGAGTTGACGCGGGCGGATGGCCGACGGGGCAGGTACGGTACGTCAACGGGGAAGATCGGGAGGGGCGGCGATGACGCGCGCTGACGGGGTGTCGGGAGAGCGGGGCGGCGACAGCTGGACGGGGGTCGACCTCCGGATGGACGTCCCGCACTCGGCGCGGGTGTACGACTACCTGATCGGCGGCAAGACCAACTTCGAGCCGGACCGGGCCGCCGCGCACGCCGCCGTGAAGGCCTGGCCCGCCCTGCCGACCTCGATGCGGAGCACCCGCGGCTTCATGGAGCGGGTGGTCCGGCAGCTCGCCGAACAGCACGGCGTGCGGCAGTTCCTGGACATCGGCGCGGGTATTCCGGCCTCGCCGAACGTGCACGAGATCGCCCAGGAGGTGGCGCCGGAGTCGCGCGTGGTGTACGTCGACAACGATCCGATCGTGCTGACCCACGCCCGCGCGCTGATGTCCAGCCGGCCCGAGGGCCGCACCGCCTACCTGGACGCCGACCTGCGGGACGTCGACGCGATCCTGGACTCGCCGCGGCTGCGCGAGGTCCTGGACCTCTCGCGGCCGGTGGCGCTCTCGCTGATCGCGATCGTGCACTTCGTCCTCGACGAGGATGACCCGCAGGGCATCGTCCGCCGGCTGATGGACCGTCTGGCGCCGGGCAGCTTCCTGGCGCTGACCGTCTTCACCGGTGACACCGACCCGGTCGGCGTCGGCGGTGTGGGCCGCGAGTACAACGCCCGGGGCATCCCGCTGCAGATCCGGGACCGGGCCGAGACGCTCGCCTTCTTCGACGGCTACGACCTGCTGGACCCGGGCGTCACCCTGGTCCACCACTGGCACCCGGAGCCCGGCGCCGCACCGGTCCGCGACCGGAACATCGCGATGTACGGCGGTGTGGCCGTCAAGCGCTGACCGCGCCGGGCGCGGTGCCCGGCAGCGGGCCCGCCGGAGCGCCGGCCGACGGCGTTCGCCGTTTCTTCCAGCGGGCCCGGTGGAAGATCGGTTCGACGGCGACGACGCAGAGCGCGTGCATCGGGTGGTCCGTGTGCTCGGGGTCGAAGAAGCCGGCCAGGTCCTCGACGAGGCTCTCACCGTGCCGGTGGATGCGGGGGTCCCGGGCGACGGTGTCACCGGCGGCGGTGAGCGAGTCCCCCATCCAGAACAGGAGTTCGGCGCGGGCGGTGATGACGGTCGTCCCGCCGTGCTCGGCGAAGCGGGCGGGGCGGCGGTCGGCCCGGCGGCGGACGTCGTCGGGACGGTCGGCGGCGCGTGGCGCGGGGGCGGTCACCGTCAGGGGCGAGGAGGCGTGGCGCATCCCGCGCCGCAGCGCAGGCCAGTCGGACGGCCGCAGTCCGGTGTCCTCACGGGCCAGGAGCAGGGGTGTCGGCCAGGTGTCGACACAGCCGTAGGACATCGGCCGGGCCCCCGGCGGGACCGGGATGTGCACGGCACTGTGCGCGCTCGTCGCGGCGATGCGGAACAGGGCGCCGAGGCGCAGGAGGTCGGCGCGGCCCGCGTAGAGGTACCCGACCTGCTGCTCGGGCGGGTGGAGGAAGGTGTTGCGCAGCATCGGACCCGTGTGCAGGATCCGGCCGAGCCGTGATCCGGTGCCGGCCACCGGGTGGCTCGTCACCCGCAACCGCATCCGACCGCCGCCGTCCCCCATGCGCCCAGTACAGCACGCGCACCGCCGACGGCCCACAGCTTTTGCGGGCCCCGCCCGGGTGGGGGCGCCTCGGACCCGCCGGCGGGCGGCACGACGGTCAGGGCGTCCGCGCCTCGCCGGTGATCTCGGCCATGACCTCGTCGTAGCGCCGGAAGAACCGGGGGCCGGGCTCGGGGGCGTCCTGCTCGGCGCGGCGCAGCAGCCGCCAGCAGTCGGCGGTGAGCGCCCGGGCCTCGGCGCCGGGCCAGGGGCGGGGGAGGAGCTCGGGCGGCAGCAGCGGGTCCGGCGCGGTGGCGCGGGTGAACTCGGCGGCCAGTTCGACCGCGATCGCGAGGTGCTCGATCCGGGTGGGCGCGGCGCCCGGGGCGGTGGCGGTCAGCCGGGCGAGGCGGTCCGCGGCGAGGGCGGCCAGCCGGCGGTGGCCCTCGGCGAGGCCGTCGAGCGGCCAGAGGCGCCGGGCCACGGCGAGCGGGTCGTCGGCGCCGGCGATGCGCAGGTCGGTGCTGGTGAGCAGGGTGACGCAGTCCCGGACGCCGAGGCGGTCGACCTCGGCCTCGACGTAGGGCTCCCAGACGTTGGCGCTGACGTAGACCCCGCCCTGGAGGGCCGCGCCGCCGAGCCGGACCAGGGCCTCCCGCAGGGCGTCGCGGGCGGCGCGGGCGGATTCGGGCACCGCGAAGGCGACGAGATGCCAGCGGCCGTCCCACGGGGCGAGCCCGGCGTCCTGGGCGTACATGTGGCGGACGAACTCGACCTCGGGCTCCGCCGCCCGCCGGGCGTGGTCGGTCTCGCGCAGCACCGCGCGCCGGCCGCGGCCCTCCTGGACGAGCAGGCCGTCGGCGGCCATCCGCTTGACGCACAGGCGCACCTGCTGGTCGGTCATGCCGAGCTCGCCCGCGACCCCGTACAGCTCGCCGGCGTCGACGGTGCCGTCCGCCCGGACCATGCCCTCGACCAGTGTCCGGGTGGACACCTCGGCCCGTGCTTCCTCGGCCATCGCCGCCGCTCCTCTCGCCCCGTGCGTGCCACCCGCCGTGTCACGGATCTCCTTCCGATGAGTGTAGTACGCTCAAAACTATCGATAACTGAACGATCGTTTTGAGAGTGATAGAAATGTTGAAGTCGGATGATCGGGTGGCGCGCGCGCCACGCCGTTGGCTCCGCCGGCTGCTCGGCGCGGGGCTCGTCCTGGCGCTGCTGGCCGGCGGGGCGGGCGGCTGGGTGGCGTACCAGAACAGCTACGACCTGCGGGAGGAGCGGGTCGTCATCACCGGCGGCGCCCAGCCGCTGGAGGGGGTGCTGGCCCGGCCCGAGGGCGGGCGCGGGCCGTACGGGCTGGTGGTCTTCGTGCACGGCGACAGCGAGCAGGACGCCACCCATGACACCTTCTACCGGCCGATCTGGGAGTCCCTGGCCCGGGCCGGCTACGCCTCGCTCTCCTGGAACAAGCCGGGGGTCGGTGGCGCGCCGGGCAACTGGCTCGACCAGAGCATGGAGGACCGCGCCGCCGAGACGGCCGCCGCGATCGCCTGGGCGAAGGGGCGGCCCGGTGTCGACCCGGAGCGGATCGGCCTGTGGGGCGCCAGTCAGGCCGGCTGGGTGTTGCCCAAGGTGGCCAACCGGGTGCCCGGGGTCCGTTTCGTCATCGCCGTCGGCACCGCGGTCAACTGGCTCCAGCAGGGGCGCTACGACCTGCTGACCGACCTGGAGGACGAGCACGCGCCGCAGGACCGGGTGGACGCCGCGCTCGCCCGCCGCGAGCGGGTCGAGGTGCAGCTGCGGAAGGGGGCGACGTACCAGCAGGCGCGCGCCGCGCTGGGCGCCGACCTCGACGGGATCGGCGCCGACCGCTGGGGCTTCATCCAGCGGAACTTCACCTCCGACGCCACCGCGGACCTGTCCGCGCTCACGGTGCCGGTGCTGCTGGCGCTCGGCGAACGGGACCGCAACGTCGACATCGACGACACCGAGGCCGGGTACCGCCGACTGCTCGCCCGGCCCGGCCAGTTGACCGTTCACCGCTACCCGGGCGCCACTCACGGCATCGCGCACTCCTGGGCCGAGGACGGCTCGCTGCGCGGCCTGCTGGTCGCGGTGGCCGCACCGCGCTCGGTCTACGCGGACGGCTACCTCGGCGATCTACGGCGCTTCGCGGCGACTGTGGCGCCGGTGCCGGGGTGGCACTGAAGGTTCGAACAGGGACCAACTGACCGGAACTGAACGGTTGGCAACAATCCCGGTCATCTCCTGACGCTTCGTCAGTCCGGCTTCTACGCTTCGGGCGGTCCCCCCGGGTCGCCCGAAGCGACCGCGCACCGTTCGCCCCATCGACGAGTCTGGAGACCCCGTTGACCACACGCCCTTCCCCGCGCCGCTCCTGGACGGCGGTGGCCGCCGTCGGCGCGGCCACGGCCGCCCTGCTCGCGCAGCCCGCCACCGCGAGCGCCGACGCCGCGGGCGCGGCCCTCGCACCGCCGCCCGTGGTGGCGGCCACCGTCGCCGTCGCGCCGTACCCGGCGGGCGTCGCGCTCGCGCCGGACGGCGGGCGGGCCTATGTGACCAGCCAGCGCGACGGCACGGTGACGGTGCTGTCCGCCGCCACCGGCGCGGTCACCGGCACCTTCACCGCGGGCACCGGCTCGTACGCGGTCGCCCTCGCCCCGGACGGCGCCCACGCCTACCTCACCCACCACCTCACCGGCACGGTCAGCGTGGTGGACACCGCGAGCAACACCGTCACCGCCACCGTCCAGGTCGGCGCCGGCGCCTTCGGCGTGGCGGTCGCCCCCGACGGCGCCCACGCGTACGTGACCAACGCGGGCGCCGGCACGGTCAGCGTGCTCGACACCGCGACCAACGCCGTGACCGCCACCGTCCCGGTCGGCGCCGAGCCGCACGGGGTGGCCGTCGCCCCGGGCGGCGGGCAGGTGTACGTGGCCGCCTCCGGCAAGCAGCGGGTCGACGTGATCGACACCGCCACCGCCACCGTCAGCGCCTCGATACCGGTCGGCCACGGTGTCTTCGGCCTCGCCCTGGCCCCCGACGGCTCCCGGCTGTGGACCGGCAACGGCGGCGACTCCACCGTCAGCGTGGTGGACACCGCGACCCGGGCCGTGACCGCCACCGTCCAGGTCGGCGCCAACCCGTACGCGGTTGCCGCCGCCCCCGACGGCCGCTCCGTCTACGCGAGCAACTACGCGGACAACACGCTCAGCGTGCTCGACGTCGCGAGCGGCGCGGTCGCCGCCACCGTCCCGGTCGGGGCGAGCCCGTACACCCTGGCGCTCGCGCCCGACAGTCGGCGCGGCTACCTGGCCGACTTCGACGGCAGTGCGGTGAGCGTCCTCGACTTCCCGCTGCCGGTGCCGGCCGTCACCGGGATCAGCCCGGCGAGCGGCCCGCAGGCCGGCGGCACGGTCGTCACGATCACCGGTACCGACCTGGCCGGAGCGAGTGCCGTGAGCTTCGGCGCGGCCGGGAACGCCACGTCCTTCTCCTGCGCCGCGGCCTCGTGCACCGCGACCGCACCGGCCGCGGCCGCCGCCGGGACGGTCGACGTCCGGGTCACCACGCCCGGCGGCACCAGCGCCGTCTCGGCGGCCGACCGGTTCGACTACCGGGCGCCCGCCGCCGACCTCGCCGTCGCGCTCGCCGCCTCGCCGGTGTCCGGCCTGCTCGGCGGACGGGTCGACTACACGCTCACCGTCACCAACCAGGGCCCCGGCGTGGCCACCGCCGTCACCGTCGCGGCCGCCCTGCCGACCGGGCTCGCCGCGACCAGCACGGACTGCACCGTCGCCGCCGGGCAGCTGACCTGCGCGCTCACCGCCCCGCTGGCCGCCGGCGCGAGCGCGACCCGCCACCTCACCGTGCAGGTGAGCCAGCTCCTCAACCTCGGCCGGACCTTCACCGTCACCACCGCCCGTACGGCCGGAACCCCGGCCGACCCGGTGAGCGCCAACGACGCGGCGAGCCGCACCTGCCGGGTCGCGCTGCTGGCGATCACCTGCGACTGAGCCGCTACGGCGGGAACAGCGGGAACAGCGGTAACGGCCGGAACGCGTCGGAGCCGTAGGGCCCGTCCCCGGGGTGAGCGGTCCCCGGGGGCGGGCCCGCCCCCGCGAGCCGTCCTGAACGGGGCGGCCACTCCGCGGACCGGGTCGGCCGCGGCCGGTGGATCAGTCCCCGGCCGGGGCCCGGCGGGCCGCCTTGGCCCGGTACTTGAGCCCGAGCAGCGCCCCCGGCACACCGCGCGGCACCAGCCAGGAGACGTCCTCGCGGTCCACCGCGTCGAAGCGGTACTTGTACGGCTCCGTGCCGCGCAGGAAGTCGAAGGTGGTGAGCCCCCGCCCGGCGGCCGCCCGGATCGTCTCGGCGATCACCGCCGTGCCGAGCCGCAGCGGCGCCCAGGCCACGTCCCAGCCGATCTGGTAGTAGGCGAAGGTGTCGCGCCACTGGAACCCGTAGAGCACGCCGACCACCTCGCCCGCCCGCTCCGCGACCAGGAACGCCGGGCCCTCGCCGCGGCCGGTGTCGGCGGCCCGCTCGATCACCCGCAGGTGCAGCGGCGCGCGGGCCTCGTCGAAGGTGGTGGGCCTGCCGAGCGCGGCCCGGCGCAGCCGGTGCAGCCGGACGGCGGTGCGCAGCAGCTCGTAGCGCTCCGGGAGTTCGGACAGTGCCAGGGCGGGCGGCACCCAGCGGAAGGTGATCCCCTCGGCGGCCAGCTTGCGGCCGTAGCGGCGCAGGTCGGCCCGGAACTGCCGCGAGCCCAGCGCGTCCGGCCCGGCCGTCAGATCGGCGCGCGGGCAGGGGGTGCGGGCGATCTCCACCGCGCCGGGCGGCAGCAGGCCGGCCTGGTCCGGATCGAGGTCGGCGAGCAGCAGGGTGGCCCGCCGTCCGCGCCGGGCCAGCCAGTCGGCGACCTCGGCGCGGCGGTGCGGGGCGACGGCGAAGCCGCAGTGGTCGGCGGCGCCCGGACCGGAGCCCAGCACGGTCAGGCAGGGGACGGGCAGCGGCGCGCGCGGGTGGAGGCGCTGGACGGTGCGCAGCAGCGGGACGACGGCGTCGACCCGCCCGTCCCCGTCCCGCCACACCACGACCTCGCCGTCGGAGGCGGAGGCGTCCTCGGCGGCCCCCAGCGTCTCCCACCAGGCGAGCGCCCACTCGGGCGTGGTGAACCAGGAGCCGCCCGGCTCGCCCGCCGCCAGTTCGCGCCAGCCGTCGACCACGTCGGCCGGCAGGGCGGCCGTGCGGTAGCGGACCGGTAGCGCGCGGGCGCCGGCCGGTGCCGGAACGGCCGGCGTCGAACCCGCGGACTTCGGATGCGCCGTTCCCACGTCTGCTGCCCCCCAAGGCCTCTCCCGCCCCGGTGCGCCGCCGGTCGGCGGCCGGTCGCGGGCCGGTCCGTATTCTCCCGGACTCCGACCCGCCGGTGGCGGGGTTCGGGGCAACCGGTCCCGCTGCGGCAGCGGACGGCCGAGGTCGTCGACCCTGCGTGCGGGTGTGCGTGTGTGCGTGCGTGCATGTGTGCGGATGTGCGTGCGGGTGGCTCCGGCGCGGCCGCGCCGGAGCCACCCGCCGTCAGGCGCCGCCGCGCAGGCGGTGCACGGCCGGGTGGAGCCCGGAGAGGATGGTGTCGAACCGGTCCCGGCCGGTGGTCGAGTTGACCCGCAGCCGGCTGATCCGCAGCGGGTGCGGCGGCAGCAGTCGGTCGTGGCGGTGGTCGAAGAGGTAGCCGACCCGGTAGCCGAGGCGGCGCAGTTCGGCCTCGGCGCGCGGGTCGAGGTTGCCGTTGGGGTAGGCGAAGGCGGTGGGCGCCGCGCCGAGCCAGCCGGTGAGCGCCTCGTGCGCGCCGGCGATCTCGGCCCGGACGGTGTCGTCCTCGCACCGGTCGAGGCACGGGTGGCCGGCCGTGTGGTTGCCGATCGCGACGCCGCCGCGGGCGAGCGCCGGCAGGTCGTCCGGGGTGAGCTGCTCCTGGCGCGGTGCGTGGATCCCGGCGCTCTCCCGCAGTTCGGCCAGGGCGGTGCGGCGGTCCCGGTCGGCCAGCGTCTTCATCCGGCGGACCACGCCGCCCGGCGGGCAGTCGGCGAGGTCGCGGGCGGTGCCGCCGTGCGCGGCGAGGAAGGCCGCCTCGCGCCACCAGAACGGCTGGTCGCCGCCGATGAGGTCGGTGACCACGAAGGCGGCGGCCGGAATGCCGAGCCGGGTCAGCACGGGCAGGCCCTCGGTGAGCACCGTGCGGTCGCCGTCGTCGAAGGTGACCAGCACGCTGCGCGGCGGCAGCGGCCGGCCGCTGTGCACCGCCTGTTCGACGTCGGCCGGCGAGACCGGGTGGGCGTGGCGGACCAGGCGTTCCATCTGGAGCGCGAACACCCGGGGATCGTCCACCCCGTGGTAGGCGAGGACGGCCAGCCGCCGGTGGGCCGCGAGCCGGAAGAGCGGCTGGAGCGGCGAGTTGCGCAGTACGGCGTCGACGGTGGCCCGTCGTCCGGCGAGCCGCGCGCGCGGCGGGCGGCCGCCCGGTGCGTCGGTCGTGGTGGCGGTCGTGGTGACGGTGGTCTTGATCGCGGCGCTCGTGGCCGTGGCCGTGGTGGCTCCGGTGGCCGTGGCCGTGTTCGGGCCGTCGGCGGCCCCGGTCGAATGCGCGGTTCCTTCGGGCATGGACGCGCTCCCCCCTTCCTCCCCGTGCGATGGTGCGCTGGCGGGGGTGGAGCACGCTGCACCGGCAGGCCCGGCCGGTCGGCGCACGCCTGCTGGGTGGGCGGCCCGCCCCGCCCCACGAATTCCCAAGATAGTGCAAAAACCCATGCTCCGAACCGGGTTGGGAGCCTTGAACGGGTTTCGACGGGAGGTTGGCGCATTTGCCGACGGGCCGGTGACCTGAGCGACGGCTGTGAGCATCCTGAGTGATGGCTGGTGGGAGCGGTGACGGGTGCGGCGCGAGGGGGCGGCGCCGGCCACCGGTTGCGGACCCGGTGGCCGGCCCGGGCCGGGGCGCGCGAGGCTCCGGCCCGTCAATGTGCCACTGTCGGCCGGTGCGTCAGAAGGGGTTGGTACAGGTGGTCACCTGCTGCGCCACATCCAGTGCGGGGCCCGCGGTGGCGCAGACTATCTTCAGGTCCTCGGTGACCACGCGGGGCGTGACGGCCTTGGCGAAGCCCTGGGCGTAGGTGGTCGCCGAGGCGGCCGTCACCCACGGGCTGCCCCAGGCGCGCTGGGTGCGCACCTCGACCTTGACGATCGTCAACTGACCCGGGTCGGCGGTGACCTGGGCGACGCCGACGACGCCCGCACCGTCGGTCTCGTGCCAGACGCACGGCTGGTTCAGCACCGTCGTGCACACGGTGGTGCCGGTCTCGGCCGTGGTGCCGGCCCCGGTCGTCACGGCCGCGGCCGGAAGGGCCATGGTCGCCGTGATCCCTGCCGCCGCCACCATCAGAGCTGCGATCCGAGCGCGCATGATGTCAACCTCCTTGGAATGAAAGGCAATTTGCCTTTCGGGACGAGTCTTGCACAGAAATTTAAGGTTCCCCATGTGTGCCGCATCACACTAATGGTGACCGTTCAACTACGGACAGCAATCTCGCCAGTGACATCGCGGTTACGGTGAGGTGTCGACCCGCCGACGCCCCGGTGCGGGCGTCCGCGGCCCGAGTGACGACACGTCAGGCCGCAACTGGTCGGCACCGGCGCGTCGTTCACTCGTCCGGGTGGCCTGCGGCCGCCGGATGGTTCGGACGGCTACGATCGGGCCGACCCACGGAGGTGACCTGGATGACCACGGTCATCGTGCAGTTGCCCGACCCCCGCCCGCCGGCCCCGTCCGACCGCCGCTTCGCCCGCCTGTCGCGGCCGCCCCGCAGTGCCCCGCCCACCCGTCCGGCCCTGCTGCACCTCGGGCCGGGCGACACGGCCGCGTTCGGGCGCGGCGAGCCCGGCCGCCCGCCCGCCGTGCCGATCCCCGACCCGGGCGTGTCGCGCCGCGCCGGCGAGATCACCGCCGCCGAGGACTACTGGCGGCTCTCCAACTTCAGCGCCACCGCCACCTACGTCGTCGAGAACCTCGAAGGTGCCGGCGAGCACGTCAAGGTCGCGCCCGGGCGGCTCGGCGCGCCCGTCCCGTTCGAGATCTCCCGGGTGCTGCTGCCCGCCCACGGGGAGCCGGTGGCGTTCAAGGTCTTCGCGCCCCAACACGCCTATCTGACCGGGGAATCCGCCGCGGCGGACGGTGAGCACACGGTCAGCCCGTTCGCCCTGGACCCGACCGCCAAGTACTTCCTCGTGCTGCTCGCGCTCTGCGAGCCGCGGCTGCGTTCGCCCTCCGCGGCGGCCGTGCCCGGCGCCACCGAGGTGGTGGAACGGCTGCGCGACCTGCCGGCCTGCCGGGACCTCAGCCGCTCGGCGGTCAACTACCACATCGACTACCTGGTCGGCAGCAAGCTCCGGCTGCGCGACCCGGTGGAGCGGGCCGACCCGGGCGGCAAGCGGGAGGAACTCGTCGCGCTGGCCCTGCGGTTCGACCTCGTGCGGGAGGAGCACCTGGCGCTGCTCCCGCCCCGGCGCGGCGGGTGATCCGGCGGTGGCACCACGCGCGGCCCGGCCGCACCGGGCCGGACCGCCGGACGGCGAGCCGCGGTTCGAGGTGCCGCCCGGCCACCGCGTCGCGGGGTACCGGGTGGGCGAGCGGATCGGGGCGGGCGCCTGGGGCGCCGTCTACGCCGCCCGCCGCGACCCGCCCGGGTCCGGACCTCCCGGCGCCGGCCCGGTCGAGGTGGCCGTCAAGGTCCTCCACCCCGGCCGGCTCAGCCCCGGCCAGCGGGACACCATGCTCCAGCTCGCCCGCCGCGAGCTGCGGTTCAGCCGCCGCGCCGACCACCCCCACCTGATCCGCACCCTCGCCGTGGCCACCCTCGACGACCCGGCCCACCCCGGACTGGCCGGCGCGCTCGCCCTGGTGATGGAGCGCGCCGCGCGCAGCCTCCAGGACGTCCTGGCCGACGCCCGGGCGCCGCGCCCCGTCCCGGACGCCGGACGGATCCTCGCCGAGGTCGCCGCCGGGCTGCGCCACATGCACACCGCCGGCTGGGTGCACGGCGACCTCAAACCCGCCAACGTCCTGCTGATGCCCGACGGCACCGCCAAGCTCGCCGACTTCGGCCTGACCGCCGAACTCGACGGCACCCACGCCTACGCCCCGCCGCTCGGCTCGCCCGACCACGTGCCGCCCGAGTGGTGGTCCCAGCGGACCGGCACGCACGGCGTGGCGCTGCGCCCGAGCGCCGACCTGTGGGCCTTCGGCGTCCTCGCCCACCAACTGCTGACCGGCGGCCTGCACCCGTTCCTCGGCGCCACCGCCCGTGCCCGCTCGCTCGCCGCCCTGGCGTACGCGCGCGGCAGCGCCCCGCTGCGGCTGGACGCCGCGCTGCCCGAGCGGTGGCGGCCCCTGGTCACCGCCTGCCTGGCGGCCGACCGGCGGCAGCGCGCGGAGGTGGACCTCGCGGCGCTGCTCGCGGACGCGCTCGGGGCGGGCGCGGCGACGACCGTCCCCGCCCGCACCGCCGGACGGCGGCGGCGGGGCCGTCGCGCCGCCGTCGGCGCGGCGCTGCTCGCCGGGACGGCCGCTCTGCTCACGCTCACCGGCGCGCCGGAGCCGGCGGCGCCGACCGCGCCGGTCGGGGCGCCGCCGCCGGTGCGCGACGCGGTGCGGCCCGGCGCGATCCCGCGCGACGCCGACGTCCCCGCCGCACTGCGCGGGCCGATCGACGACGCGGCCCGCCGCTGCCCCGAGACCGAGGTCACCCCGGTGCTGCTGGCCGCGATGATCAAGGCGGAGTCCGGCTTCGACCCGGCTGCCGCCCGCCCCGCCACCGGGGAGTACGGCGTGGCGATGTGGACGCCCTCCGTCTTCAACGCCTGGGCGCAGGACGCCGACCACGACGGCGTCAAGAGCTACCTGGACCCGGACGACGCGATCGCCGCGATGGGCGGCTACGTCTGCTGGCTCGCCCAGCGCTTCAAGCAGCGCGGCTACTCCGCCGCCGAGCTGCCCGCCCTGGTGACGGCCGGCTACCGGACGAGCGACAAGACCGTCGCCGACGCCGGCGGTGTACCCGATCGGGTGAAACCGCACGTCACCATGGTCCTCGGCTACCTCGCGGAGTACGGCGGGAGTACGGCGGCCGGGTCATGAGGTCGGCCACATCCGCGGCCTCCCCGGTGGCGTCGCCGCGGAACCTGTGCTTCCGGATGGGATGCTCGGCGACATGTTCACCAAGCTCCGACCGGCCGTCACGCAGTGGACCATCGTCGTGCCCCTGCTGGCCTTCGCCGTCCTCGCCCTGACCTGGCACCGCGACCTCCCCGGGTGGGTGGTGGGCGTGGTGTCGCTGTTCCTGGCGGGCGCCGTGCTCGCCGCCGTGCACCACGCGGAGGTGATCGCCCACAAGGTGGGCGAGCCGTTCGGTTCCCTGGTGCTCGCGGTCGCGGTGACGGTGATCGAGGTCGCGCTGATCGTGACCCTGATGATCGACGGCGGCGACAAGTCGGCGACCCTCGCCCGGGACACCGTGTTCGCCGCGGTGATGATCACCTGCAACGGCATCCTCGGCCTGTCCATCGTGGTGGCGGCCAGCAAGTACCGGGTGGCGGTCTTCAACGCCGAGGGGACGGGGGCCGCGCTGGCCTGCATCGGCACCCTCGCCACGCTGAGCCTGGTCCTGCCGACCTTCACCACCAGCTCGCCCGGCCCGCAGTTCTCGCCCGCCCAGCTGGCCTTCGCGGCCGCCGCCTCGCTGGTGCTCTACGGCCTGTTCGTGGCCACCCTGGCCGTCCGCCACCGGGAGTACTTCCTGCCGGTCACCCCGGACGGCAAGGTGGTCGAGGAGGACGACCACGCCGAGCCGCCGACCTCCCGGGCCGCCGTCGTCAGCCTGGTCATGCTCGGTGTGGCGCTGGTCTCGGTGGTCGGTCTGGCCAAGGGCGTGTCGCCGACCATCGAGTCGGCGGTCCAGTCGGCCGGGCTGCCGAACTCGGTGGTCGGCGTCGTGATCGCCCTGCTCGTCCTGCTGCCGGAGACCATCGCCGCCCTGCGCGCGGCCAAGCGCAACCGGGTGCAGACCAGCCTCAACCTGGCGCTCGGCTCGGCGCTGGCGAGCATCGGCCTGACCATCCCGGCCGTGGCCGTCGCCTCCTACTGGCTCTCCGGGCCGCTGGTGCTCGGCCTGGACTCCTCCCATCTGGTGCTGCTCACCCTGACCATCGTGGTCGGCACGCTGACGGTCATCCCGCGTCGGGCGACCCCGCTCCAGGGCGCGGTGCACCTGGCGATCCTGGCCGCCTACGTGGAACTGGCGATCACCCCCTGAGCCACCGCCCTCCGACGGCGCAGGAGCGCGCGGGGCGGGCGAACGGGCCGGCGACCTCACGAGGTCGCCGGCCCGTTCGCGGCGCGATGCCCGCGTGTCGGGTTCGGTGCGGCGTTCGCGGTCCATATCGTCTGTGTCCGCCGAATCCGCTGAGTCCGCCGCAGGACCGACACCCGTGGGAGCGCCGCATGCCCGGCCCAGCAGAGCAGTCGTCCACCCGTCCCGACCAGCCGGACCCCGCCGACGAGCCCGGCGCCGCGGAGCCGTCCGCCGACGCCGACGAGCCCGGGAACGGCGTGGACACGGCCGATGTCATCGTGGTCGGCGCCGGTCCGGCCGGCTCCACCGCCGCCTACCACCTGGCCCGCACCGGCCTGGACGTGCTCCTGCTGGAGAAGTCCGCCTTCCCCCGCGAGAAGGTCTGCGGCGACGGCCTGACCCCCCGCGCCGTGAAGCAGCTGGTGGACCTCGGCATCGACGTCTCGGAATCCGCCGGCTGGCTGCACAACCGCGGCCTGCGGATCGTCGCGGGCGGACGCCGGGTGGAACTCGACTGGCCGGAACTGTCCGCCTTCCCGGGCTTCGGACTGGTCCGCCGCCGCGCCGACTTCGACGAACTGCTCGCCCGCCGGGCCGCCGCGGCCGGGGCCCGCCTGGTCGAACGGGCCAACGTGGCGGGCCCGGTGCTGGACGAGCGGACCGGCCGGATCACCGGGGTCACCGCCCGCCTCGGCGAGGAGCGCCGGCCCGTCACCTACCGCGCACCCCTGGTGGTCGCCGCCGACGGCAACTCCACCCGGCTCTCCCTGGCGATGCAGCGCTACCGCCGCACCGACCGCGCGATGGGGGTCGCCTACCGCACCTACTTCACCACCCCGCGCCACGAGGACCGCTACCTGGAGGCCTGGCTCGACCTGCGCGACCCCGCCGACCCGGCCCGCCGCCTGCTGCCCGGCTACGCCTGGGTGTTCGGCATGGGCGACGGCACGGCCAACGTCGGCCTCGGCGTCGTCGACACCGACGCGGTGCCCCGCGAGGTGGATTGGCGCCAGCTGCTCCGCCGCTGGTGCGACGACCTGCCCGCCGACTACGGCTACCACCCCGAGGCCGTCACCGAGCCCATCCGCGGCTCCGCCCTCCCGATGGGCCTCAACCGCCAACCCCACTACGCCGACGGCCTGTTGCTGGTCGGCGACGCCGGAGGCACGGTCAGCCCGGCCACCGGCGAGGGCATCGCCTACGCGATGGAGTCCGGCCGCTACGCCGCCGAGGCGATCGTCCAGGCCCTCGCCCGGCGCACCGACCGCGGCCGCGACCTGGCCCTGCGCGCCTATCCGCAGGCGCTGCGCGCCGCCTACGACGGCTATTTCGCGCTCGGCCGGCTCGCCGCCGCGGCGCTGAGCCGCCCGCGCCTGGTGGGCGCCGCCGGGGCGGCCGGGCTGGGCAGCCCGGCCCTGCTGCGGGCGGCGTTCCGGCTGATGGTCAACCTGACCGAGCCCAACTCCCGCGACGCCCTGGACCGCCTGCTCCACGTCCTCGGCCGGCTGGCCCCCAGCAGCCGGGGCTGAGCCCCGCCGCGCGCCGGTGACGGCCGGTACCACCCGGTGCCGGCCGTCGCTGTGTCCCGGCCGTCCGGGAGGGCTCCGTGATCCCACCCGAGGACGGCGTCCCGCGCGGTAGGGTCTGCGCCAGCCGGTTCGCGGCGGGAACAGTGGGGGGAACCGCTGATGCCTCAGTTGGACGAGAAGTTCCGTGCTCCGATCAGACGGATGATGGCGGCGCCGGACGAAGGGGTGCCCTACGCTTCGGACCCGCCGGAGGCGGTGCTGGGCGCCGATCATCACCGCACCATGGCCTCGCTGATCCTTGACGCGCAGGATCGGCTGACCCCTGATCAGGCCGGTGGGCCCGGAGGCGTCGACCTCGAACTGGTCTTCCTGGCCGGCTGCTACCACGCCGCCCGGATGCCGCACCTGCCCGCGGAGGAGCGGCGGTGGGCGTCCCACGCGTTCGAGTTCCTCCTGGCGGTGGTTCGCGAACTGCGCCCCGCAGCGGTGCCCACCCACTGGCAGCGGATGTTCGAGGAGGTGCCGCCGCGGCTGGTCCCGGCCCACGAGATCCTGCACACGGTCAGCACCGCGCTGTTCCTGCCCAGCCTGGAGGCCGGGGACCCGGACGGACTCCTGTGCGCCGCGGCACTCGCGGTCAGCGCCGCGGAGCGGTCGCACGGGACGGAGTCGGAGCCGTATCTCGTCTTCAACCAGGGGACGGTCCTGGCCGCGCTGGCAGACCTGGAGGACGACCCGGACAGTGCGGGGGAGGAGCGGGCCGCCGCCCTGCGGCTGATGCGAGGGGCGCTCGGCGCGGTCCCGTCGGACAAGGCGCCCGAGCGCGAGACGATGCTGGCCGAGATCGCCCGGGTCCAGGCGAAGGTACCGGCCGCGGTCGGACCGGACGACGGTCTGCACGCCGAGATGGGCCGCTACCACCGGGACGGCGACCCGGCGCGACTCGACCGGGTCATCGCCGGGCTGCGCGGCGCCGTCGCCGCCGCCGCGGACGAGCCGGACCGCAGTCGCCGCCGCTTCGAACTCGGCCAGATCCTGCGGGTGCGGTTCGAGGTCAAGGGCGACCTCGACGACCTGAACGAGTCGATCGACCAGCTCGGCACGGCCCTGACCGGCCCGCTCGACCGGGAGATGCGCGCGAGCGTCCGCTCCTTCCTCGCCCTGTCCCACCTCGACAGGTACGTCGAGAGCGAGGACCCGGCCGACCTGGACGAGGCCACCGGCCTCGCCCGCCGGGCGTGCACCGCCGCCACCGCCGCCTCGCCGCAGCACGGGCGACGGCTCACCAACCTGGCAGCGGTGCTGACCGCGCGGGCACGGGCGGGTGACGACCCGGCCGTGCTCGACGAGGCGATCGAGCACCTCAGGCAGGCGGTGGCCGTCACCCCGCCGACCCAGCACGACCACCCGGTCATGCTGATCAAGCTGGCGGTCGCCCTGCGCGAGCGGGCCGGCCGTCCCGGACGGGAGCCGGACCTCGCCACGGCGGAGGCGCTCCTGCGGCAGGTGGCGGGCCCGGCCGCCGACCCCGGGCCGCACGCGCAGGCCGCCCGGCTGGAACTGGGCGAGCTGCTCGCGGAGCGGGGACTGCGCCTGCGGGCCGCCCCCGACCTCTCGGAGGCGGCCGCGCACTGCCGGGCCCTGGCGCTCGCCCCGACCTGGGACATCCGCTCCCGTCTCTACGGCGCCGTGAGCTGGGCGGCGATGGCCGCCCTCCTGGGAGACCTGGACCAGTCCCGCACCGCCTACGGCGTGGCACTGGACGACCTGCTGCCCAAGCTCACCACCCGGGCGCTGGGCCGCGACTCCCAGGAGGCCCGGCTGCGCCTGGTCTACACCCTGGCCAACACCGCCGCGGCCGTGGAGATCCAGGCCGGCCGCCCCCGGCAGGCGCTGGTCCGGCTCGAACAGGGCCGGGGCGTGCTGCTCGCGCAGGCCCTCCAACTGCGCGGCCGCCAGGACGCGCTGCGCGCCGCCTCGCCCCGGCTCGCGGACACCTTCGAGGAGTTGTGCCGGGAGCTGGTCGCACCCCGGCTCGACCCCGAACGGCGCAGGACCGCGGCGGAGGCCTTCGACGCCGTGGTCGACGAGATCCGCGGCCTGCCCGGCATGAGCGGCTTCCACCGCCCGCCGAACTGGAGCAGCCTGAGCGAGGCCGCCGCGGAGGGGCCCGTCGCCGTCGTCAACATCTCGGCCCTGCGCTGCGACGTCCTCCTGCTGCGGCCCCAGCGGGGCCGCACCGTGGTCGAGGTCCTGCCCCTGCGGGACGTCACGGCCGAGGAGGTCGACCGCAGGGCGGAGGCCTTCCGGGCCGCCGTCGCCGGGATCACCGCCCCGGGCGCCACCGTCGCCGACAAGCTCCGGTGCGACCGCGACCTGAAGGACACCCTCCACTGGCTGGGCGCCGCCGTCGTGGGGCCGGTCCTCACGAAGCTGGGCACCGACCGCCCGCACGGGGGCCGGCCGCTGCCGCGGTTGTGGTGGTGCCCGACCGGCTCGCTCGCCCGGCTGCCGCTGCACGCGGCCGTCCTGCCCCGGACCGGGGACGCCGCCGGGGAGGGGCGCGGTCGTCCCGGCCGTCCGGTGTACGCGCAGGACCTGGTCGTCTCCTCCTACGTGCCGACGCTGGGTTCGCTGCTCCACGCCCGTTCCCGGCCGGTGCCGCCCGCCGGCCGCAGGTCGCTGGCCGCCGTCGCCGTGGACGCGGGCAGCGGTGACCGGCCGCTGGTCGGCCTCGACGACGAACTGGCCGCGACGGAGCAGCTGCCCGGGCGCCGCCGCGAACTGCGCGCGGCCGAGGCCACCCCCAGGAACGTCCTGGCGGCGCTGCGCACCCACACCCACGTCCACCTGGCCTGCCACGGAGCCTGGGACGGCGCCGACCCGTCGAACAGCAGACTCCTGCTGCACGGGGGCGACCTGGCGCTGAGCCGGCTCGCGGGGGAGCGGCTGACCGGCGCGGAGTTCGCCTACCTCTCCGCCTGCCACAGCGCGGCACCCGGGGCGCAGCTCGTCAACGAGGCCCTCTCGGTGGCCTCGGCCTTCCAGCTGTGCGGCTACCGGCAGGTGGTCGGGAGCCTGTGGACCGTGGACGACGCGGTGGCGCCCCTGCTCGCCCGCGAGGTGTACCGGCTCCTCGCCGAGCCCGGTGCCCCCGACCCCGCGACGGTCCTGCACCGGGCGGTGGACGCGCTGCGCGCGCACCGCGACTTCGGCGAGCCCCTGTACTGGGCCTCGATGATTCACAGCGGGCCCTGAGGGCCCGGAACGGAGAACGATGAACCGGGACCGGAACCGACGGGCGGCCTTCTGCGCGGCCCTGCCGTTCCTGACGGAGTACCTGACCGCCCAGGGGCGGGCGGAGGAGTTGCGGGCGGCCGTGACGGCGGTCCTGGCCGACACGCCCGTCGACGAGGCGGTGGCCGGACTGGACCTCCCCCGCTACGTGCTGGAGGACACCGGGACGGTGCGCGACGCGGACCCGGGGCCGGCCGACATGGTCATCGACGCGGTGCCCCGCGCCGAGGGGGAGCGGTACTCCTGCCCCGACGGCTGGTGCGGACTGCACGAGGTGCGCGAGCCGGGCGGGCCGATCCCCGCCCAAGGGCGCTGCTGGCTGCGCGACCGCGCCCTCGTGCCGACCAGGGCGTGAGCCGGTGTCCTCCGTGCTCGACGGCCTGGGCGAGAAGCTGGCCGACAAGTGGATCTCCGCCCTGGCCGTCCCGGGGCTCCTGCTGATGGCGGCCTCGGCCGCGGCTGCCGTGCTCGGCCAGACCGACGCGCTGGACCTCGCCGCGCTGCGCGCGCGGGCCGAGCAGGAGGCGGCGCGGGCCGGTGGGTGGTCGACCGTCGCGCAGCTCGCCGTGCTCGGGGCCGCCGTGCTGGGTTCGGTCGCCGTGGGCGCCTTCGTCCGGGCCTGCGCCACGGCGGCCGAACGGGTCTGGACGGGCACCTGGCCCGCTCCGGCCGACCGGGCGGCCACCTGGCTGACCGACCGGCGCAGGACACGGTGGACCGACCTCCAGGACCGGATCACCGCGTTGCGGGAGGAGATGCCGGTACCCGCACCGGGTCACCCGGCGTACGAGGCGAACCGGGCGGAGATCGACCGGCTCACCGCGCTCCGCGACCGGATCGCCCTCGCGCAGCCGCAGCGGCCGACCATGACCGGCGACCGCTTCGCCGGAGCCGGCACCCGGCTGCGCAACCAGTACGGCATCGACCTCGCCGCCGCCTGGACCCGCCTGTGGCTGGTCCTGCCGGACGCCGTCCAGGCGGAGCTGCGCACCTCACGGGCCGGGTTCGGCACGGCCGTCGACGGGACGACCTGGGCGGCCTGCTACCTCGCCCTGGGGCTGTTCTGGTGGCCCGCCGCGCTGATCGGGCTCGTGGTCGGCCTGCTCGCGTGGAGCCGGGGCCGCCGCGCCGCGGTGCTCCACGCCGAGCTCGTCGAATCGGCCGCCGACCTGCACCTGAAGACGCTGGCGGCGGAGTTCGGCCTCGGCGACCCGGCGTCCGCGCGGGACTCCGCGGTGGGCTCCACACCGGACCCGGTACCGGACCCGGCGTCCGCCCCGGTACCGGGCCCCGCGCCGGACTCCACGGTGGATCCCGAGGTCGGCCGGGCGCTCAACCGGATCTTCCGCAAGGGCGCCTGACCCCTTGTCCGGCGCCGGCGGGCGGTAATCGTCGGCCACGCCCTAGTCGCTGAACCAGGCGCGCCCGTCGGCGGAGAGGAACGCCCGCAGGACGAACGCGCCGAGGGCGATGCCGGTCAGGGCGGCGAACGAGCCGGTCGCCACCAGGAGCACGGCGACGGCGACGGACAGCGCCTCGATGACGGCCACCGTGGTCCTGGTCCAGCCCGCCCGGCGCGAGGCGAGGCCGGCGCAGGTGCCGAGCAGCAGGCCGACCAGGACGGAGGTCATCGCGACGAAGCGCACCAGCGCGACCTCGTCGCCCTGGTTGCGGCCGAGGGCCCCGAGCAGCAGCAGGCCCGAGCAGCCGCTGAGCGCGGCGTGGATCCACACGCACACGACCGCCCGCCGGACCGACGTCGGCATCCGCCGCGCGGCGCACTGGTCCGTCATCGCTGACCACCCCCGGTCGTCGAGCGGCCGAGGCAGGTGGCCGGGCCGTACCGGCGAGGATCGGGCCCTGTCCGACGGGCTGTCAATGGAACTGGTGCGTTCCCCGGCGGCTCCGCCGTGGTCCGCCGCTGGTTGCGGCCGCTGTTCCGGGCCCGGGGTTGGGGGCGCGACCCTCCAGTTTGCGCGCCCCCGGCGCCCGGCGTGCGCGGTTGGCCGAAACCGGGGGATCCGGCTCCGTTGTGGCCTCGAACAGTTGACGCGGGGTCAGCTGATCCGCTTGCCTGGTGCCGGCCCGGACACGGAGGGTGACCGATCGCGTTTCGGCCCTTCGCCTCGCCGTGCCGCCGCTCCTGTGCCACCACTGCCACCACCTCACCACTGCTACCACCACACCACTTTCACGACGGAGACAACGTGCGCCTTCGCCTGCTCGCCATACCGCTCGCCGCGGTCGTCGCCCTTCTCGCCCCGAGCGCCCCGGCCCTCGCCGCCGCCGGGGCGGCCGCCACCCCGTCCGACGAGTGCTCCGTGACGGACTACCGGAGCGATCCGCGCCTCGGCCCCGCCGACCTGCCGACCACCGGCCCGGTCGGCCGCGAGCTGATCGGCTACCGGCGCACCGGCGGCCTCCCGGAGGACAAGTTCCTCGCCACCTACTACAGCCCCACCGCCAACAACGGCGGCCCGGGCTGGATCTACCCGCCCGCCAACGGCTACGTCACCCTGCCCGACGGTACCCCGGTCGAGTTCGAGATCACCCTCTACCCGAACCAGCGGATCGACCGCTACGGCAGCGAGTACGGCGCGTTCCTCGCCCCCGAGGGCCTGCCCTATGCCAGCCGCTCGATCCCGCCGCAGAGCCTCGACAGCAACCCCGCCGCGGTCTGCAACTACCACGACTACAGGGTGGTGAAGCCGTTCAAGGTGCACGCCGGCCCGATCGCGCCCTGGTTCGGCCAGCCCGGCTACGGACTGCAGTACCAGCTCGACGCCGCGCTCGTCCCGAACGGCCCGACCCGGCTGAACGTGCTCTGGCTCGTCGACAACGGCTACCTCGCCCGGATCTGACGCCTCCGGCGCGACGGCGGTACGTCTGGGGCCGGGGCGGGCCACCCGGCCACCCGGCTACCAGAGGTCGCCGTCGCGCCAGTCGCACACCAGTGGCCCGTCCGGGTCCAGGGCCACCGTTCCCGGCGGCGGGCCCGGCAGCACGAACACCTCGCCCTCGTCGTCCGGTGTCGGCACCGGGCCGCGCGGTGTCAGCGCGGCGAGCGGCCCGCGCCACCGCTGCCAGCCGCGCGCCGCGTAGAACGCCGCCGCGTCGTCCGCCGCACACAGCGCCCCCAGCTCGTACCCGCCCCGGACCACCGCCTCCAAGGCCCCCATCAGCGCCGCACCGTGGCCGCGCCCGCGCCGGTCCGCGCGCACCACGACGTTCTCCACGTACCCCGTGCGCAGCGCCCGCCCGGCGTGCAGCAGCCGCCGCTGGACCACCGAGGCGTGGCCGACGATCACCCCGCCCTCGCGGACCATCGCGTGCACGCCGCCGAGGCCGTGCTCCCAGTCCTCCTCGGTCATGTCGTCGAACTCCTCGAACAGCAGGGCCCGGACCGCCTGACGGGTCCCGTGGTCCAGGGCGGAGGTGTGCGCGGTGAGGAGTTCGACCATGGCCGGATCGTGGCACGCCCGGGCGGTCGTGGCCACCGGTTTTCGCCGGGTCCGCGACAGTCCGCCGGGCCCGGCGAACGGCCGGGCCGGTAAATCCGTTGCACGGGAGGAGGGCAGGGGATAGGAAGGCCGGATGAGCACCGAAGCGTCCACCGCCCCCGCAGTCCCGCCCACGTTCCCGCAGGCCACGCCCGCCGGACCGGAGGCCGCCGACGGACGCGCGTTCGTCCCGGCCACGCTCGACCTGGGCGACGTCGTCCTGCGTCCGTGGAATCCGGGGCTCGCGGTCCGGGGCGGTGCGGCGGCGAGCCTGACGGCGGCCGCCGTCGACCCGGAGATCGCCCTCTGGAACCCGCTGCGCGCCGCCGACCTGGTGCAGGCCGAGGCCTGCCTCGGCCGCTGGGCCACCGGCTGGGAGAACGGGAGTCTCGCCTACTTCGCGATCCTGGACACCGCCGCCGGGGCGGCCGCTGACGCCGCCGAACTGCTCGGCACCATCGCCCTGCGCTGGACCGACCGGGCCGACGGGCTCGCCATGGTCGGCTACTGGCTGTTGCCGGCCGCCCGCGGCCGGGGCGTCGCCACCCGGGCCACCCGCGCGATCACCCGCTGGGGCTTCGACACCGCCGGCGCCCGGCGGATCGAACTCGCGCACGCGGTCGACAACCCCGCCTCCTGCCGGGTCGCCGAACGCTGCGACTTCCCGCTCGAAGGCACCCTGCGCGCGTCCTTCCGCTTCGGCGACGGCCGCTACCACGACGAGCACCTCCACGCCCGGCTGGCCACCGACGCCGGGCCCGACGGCGGCGGCGACGCTGATGCCGGGTGCGGGGTGCGGGCCTAACCTGGAAGGGCGCGCCATTGCTGGTGCGGAACGGGAACGGTGGGCCATGACGGTCGTCTCGGCGGCACTCTTCGGCGCCGATTGGCGTGGGACGCCACGCGGTGACGTCGAGCTGCCGCGCGAGTGCGCCGCCCGCGGCTGGACCGTGCTGCTGACCGCCCCCGGGCCGGCCGGCGCCCCCGCGCTCACCGTGACCGACCCCGGCCGCGACCCGGTCGGGACCGCGCTCGACCTGGTGGACGGCGAGCCCGCGCACGCGGTGTTCGTCGCCGGGAGCGTGCCCGAGGTACGGGCGGCGCGCCGGGCCGGGGTGACCTGCGTCGCCGTGCTCGGAGTCGGCGCCACCGCGCCCGAACTGCGGGCGGCGGGCGCCGTCGAGGTGCACCGCGACGCCGCGGCCCTGCTGCGCGTGCTGGACGACAGCCTGCTCGCCCGCCCCCGGGCGTTCGGCGACCGCCGTCCGACCGCTTCGACGGCTTCGACGGCTTCCGCCGGCCGGAGCGGTTAGCCCGCACCCCGCCGGGCATTCGCCCGGACGGGAGGACGCCGTCACCGGAAGTGCCGGAGGTGACCGAGATGGACGGACCCGCGTTGAGCGGACGGGAGCGGCGGCTCCTGGACGAGATCGAGGGTGAACTGCGCAGGGACACCCGCCTCGACCGGCGGTTGAGCACCATGGGTGCCAAACGGTCGAGCCGGTGCGGGAGCACGTTGCGCGGCCTCGGCCGCCGGGTGCCGGTCGGTGTGCTGATGACGGCCCTGGTGATGTCGGCGATCTGCCTCAGCGTCGCGGTGCGCAAGCCCACCGCGACCGTGGCGATCGCCTCGGCCGTGGTCTGGATCGGCAGCGTCGCGCTGGCGGCCGGCCTCTCGGCCCTGCTGCGCCACCATCGGCGCGGCCGCGCGGAGACGGCGGACGACCTGCTGGACGACGGGTTCCGCGAGCCGGGGCCCCGCATCCGGCCGGGGGAGCCCCCAAACGGCGGCGGTCGCCGGGAGGAGCGCCGCGACCGTCAGGACCGCCGTGATCGCCGGCCCTGGGACTATCCGGAGATGTGATGACCACCGAACTGTGGGAGTACCGCCCGGGCTCCCACCACGCCGCCGACCTGACGCTCGTCGGCTATGAGGTCGAGGCGACCGACGGCCCGCTGGGCCACGTCGACCAGGACGCCGGGGACCACCTGCTGGTGGACACCCGGCCGTGGGTGCCGGGCGCCCCGGTCCTGGTGCCGGTCGGACTGGTCACCCGGATCGACCACCTGGAGCTCGTCGTCCACCTCGGCTGCCCGCGCGCCCGGGTGTGCGCGGCGCCGCCGCCCGCCGCCGTCGACCGGGCGGCGCTGGACGCGCACGGCGCGGGCTCGACCGATGGGGGCTGAACCGGTGCGGGCCGGGCGCCGGACGGGGTGATCCGGATGCAGTTCGTCGTCCTCACCGGCCGCACGGTGGCCTTCCTGGTGGCGCCCGAGGGCGCCGAACAGAGGGAGCTGACGTCCTGCTGGCAGGCGGTCGCCGAGGCGGGCGGCACACCCCGGCTGGTGTCCACCCGGCCCGGCCGCGTGCAGGCGTTCCGGCACCTGGACCGGGCGGACACCTTTCCCGTCGACGACGTGGTCGGCGTGGTGGAGCCGGGCGACTACGACGCGCTGGTCCTGCCGGGCGGGGTCGCCAACCCCGACGCCCTGCGGCTGCACCGGGCCGCCGTGGCCTTCGTCCACGAGCTGGCCGCCGCCGGCCGGCCGGTCGCGGTGATCTGTCACGGCGCGTGGACGCTCATCGAGGCGGACGCGGTGCGCGGCCGCACCCTCACCTCGTGGCCGAGCATCCGCACCGACCTGGTCAACGCCGGCGCCTACTGGGTCGACGAGCCGGTCCACGTCTGCCGGGACGGGCCCGGCGTGCTGGTCTCCGGCCGGCGGCCGGCCGACCTGCCGGCCTTCAACGAGGCGTTGGTGACGGAGTTCGCGCACGCCCGCCCGGCCAAGGGTCCGCACCCGCCGTGGCCCGTCGCCCACGAGGCGGCCCCTTCCCGGCACACGGCGGCGGGACCGGCACCGGGACCGGCACCGGGACCGGGATCGGCGTCGGCAGCGGAGGGGGTCAGCCGAGGAAGCGGTGGACCGGTGCCAGGCTGACCGGCAGTTCGTCGCTCACGTCGATGGTGTGGACGTAGGTGACCTTGGTGCGCCGTTCGTCGGTCGGATCGAAGAACCGCACCATCACGTCCTGGCAGTCGGAGCCGCTCCGGCAGTACGGGCTCCTGGCCACGGTGATCGTGTCCAGCGCGTAGAGGTCGGCGGCGTCGGGGGCGGGTGCGCCGGGTACCCGTCCGGCGGAGAGCAGACCCTCGCCGAGCAGGCCGCCGGTCAGGACGGCCTCCGTCACGGCGTGGTTCAGCGCCCGCTCGGCGGCGCTCCGGCCGCGGTTGCGAAGGTGGCGGTACACCTGGTCGAGCAGTGCGCGGACGTGCTCGGCCACCCGGTCGCGGTCGCGGGCGGGCCGGGGCTGCCAGGCGTCCTCGGCGACGGCGTCCACGGCGCTCGCGATCAGCGGGGTCTCCGTCCAGCGGGCCAGTCCGACGGCGCTCACCCGGACGACCGGCACGACCTGTCCGGAGAACAGCCGCGCGGAGCGGTCGGTGAGCCGGCCGGGCACGGTGAGCCGGGCGATGCGGCCCGGGTCCCCGGCCGGGAGCGACTGGCCGAGCAGCGTGTCGCGCAGCGCCCGGTGGACGGGGTGCACCGGAGGCGCGGCGGTGATCCGGCGCAGCAGCGCGAGCCGTTCCTCGTCGCTCCCGTCCGGCTCGGTGCCGGGGAGCGGGCCGGACCAGTCCATCGCGACGGCGGGTTCGGCCTCCAGGGCGTAGACCGCGGTGCTGTCGACGGTGAGCGTCCAGGTCAGTCCGGCCGAGGCCCAGGGGCTGCGGACGAGGTGGTCGTGCAGCTGCCGGACGTCCCCGAGGTCCGGGAGCGGTCCGCCGGCGGTTCCGCCCAGCTGACGGCGGAAGCCGTCGCGGCGGGCCGGCGAGCGGAAGTCGACGCCGATCCGGCCGACCGCGTAGACGGTGTCGGTGTCGGTGGTGGTGTCGGTGTCGGTGTCGGTGTCGGCGGGGGTGGAGGTGCGGTCCATGGTGCGGGGCTCCCTTGGCGTGCGGATCCGGGCTCAGTCGCCGCGCAGCCGGACGAAGAGCGCCGTCGGGGGCCGTCCGGTCACGGCCACCTCGGCGCGCAGCGGGGCGGCGAGCGGCCGGACGGAGCCGTACTGGGGATCGTGGACAGGTGCACCGAGCCGCCCGGCCGCCGCCTCCGCCACCTGCCGGGACTGCGGTGGTGAGAGCGGCGGCGAGGAGAGCAGGACCCGGCCGTCGTCCAGTTCCAGGACCACCGCCCGCGGCCGGGCGGGCGGCCCGGTGACGGCGCGCACGGTCGCGTCCACGGTGTCGCCGCGCCGGTACTTCACCCAGACCCGCCCGGCGCCGCGGGCCCGGTACGGCGAGCCGGCCGCCTTGCAGACCAGCCCCTCCACCCCGGTGTCGGCGAGCCGTTCCATCCAGGTCAGCGCCTCGGCCCGGTCGGTGGTCGCCAGGACCGCCTGGACCGGCGGCGGGACGTCGGCCAGCGCGGCCAGCAGCAACCGCCGCCGGTCGGCCAGCGCCAGCCCCCGGACGTCCCGGCCGGGCAGGGCCAGCACGTCGAAGGCGACCAGCCCGAGCGCCACGTCCTCGGCGGCCCGGGCCCGGCGGGTCCGCAGCAGCTCCTCGAAGGCGAACCGGCCGCCGTGCCAGGCGACCAGCTCCGCGTCCAGCACCAGCCCGGCCGGCAGCCGGGCGACGGCGGCGGCGATCGGCGGGAACTCGGCGGAGAGGTCCCGCCCCGAGCGGGACTGCAGGAACGGCGGGCGCGCCGGCCCGCGGGCGAAGGCCACGCAGCGGAAGCCGTCCAGCTTCAGCTCGTACACCACCCCGGACCCGCCGAGGCCGTCCGCCGGTGGGACGGCGGGTACGGCGGCCGGGCGCATCACCTCCACCGGCGGTTCCAGGACCACCGGTCCGCGGGCGGCGGGGCGCGCTGCCGGAGGCGCCTTGCCCGCCTTGCCCACCTGGCCTGCCTTGCCCGAGGCAGCGGCCGGGGGTGCCGTGCGGGGCGGGCGAGTCGTGGTGGCGGCGGGCAGGGGGCGGGCGCGCGCCGGGTCGAGGAGGGGCGCGAGCAGGTCACCGTGCGCCGCCAGCCGATCGGGGACGTCGGCGATCGTGAACACCAGCTCCTCCGCCGACCCGGCCCCGTCCAGCTCCGCCCAGGACAGCGGCGCCGACACCGTCGGCCGCTGCTGCGCCCGCACGGTGTACGGCGCGGCCGTGGTCTTCTTCGCCGCGTTCTGCGACCAGTCGACCAGCACCCGGCCGGTGCGGCGGGCCTTCGCCATGGTGTGCACGACCAGCTCCGGGCGGGCCGTCTCCAGTTCGGCGGCCAGGTCCTTGGCGTAGGCGGAGACCCGGGCGCTCGGCGTCGGCTCCAGCGGCACCAGCAGATGCAGGCCCTTGCCGCCGGAGGTCTTCACCCAGGCCTCCAGGCCGTCCGCGGCGAGCCGTGCGCGCAGCAGGGCGGCCACCGTGCGGCAGGTGAGCACGGTCGCCCCCGCGCCCGGGTCGAGGTCCAGCACCAGGCGGTCCGCCAGCCCGGGCGCGGCGGTGTGCCACTGCGGCACGTGCAGCTCCAGACAGCCCAGGTTCACGAGCGCCAGCAGCGCGGCGCCGCTCTCCAGCACCACCTGCCGCAGCTCGCCGCTGCTGCTCGGGACTTCGGCCGTCCGCACCCAGCCGGGGGTCCCGGGGGGCGGGTTCTTGGCGATGAAGACCTCCGCCGCCACGCCGTCCGGAGTGCGCAGGAAGGACACCGGACGGTCGTGCAGGTGGGGCAGCAGCGCGGCGTGGACGGCGGCGTAGTAGCGCAGCACCTCGCCCTTGAGGGTGCCGGTCTGCGGGTAGTACACCTTGTCCAGATGCGAGAGCGCGAGCGTGCGCCCGTCGACCACCATCTGCGGCATCGCCGCCTCCGAGGCTGCGCGTCCCGTCGCGGCCAGTCTGCCCTCGGTGCGGGTGCGGCGCGAGCCGTCCCGGGCCGAGGGGGTCACGGCCCGAGCAGGTCCAGGGCGGTGCGGATCAGCGTGTCGTCGGTCTCCGGTGCACGCGTGCCCGCCAGTCCGGAGCGGAACAGCGAGGCGCCCTCGATCAGCATCACGAACACCCCGGCCCGGGCCCGTCGCTCGGCCTCCGACAGCTCGGGCCGGCGCAGGGCGAGGAACCCGGCCAGCTGCTCCCGGTAGTCGTCGTAGAACCCCCGGACGGCACCCGCCACGGCCGCGTCCCGGGCGGCGAGCGCCCACACCTCGGCGAACAGCCGCACCAGCCGGGCGTCCTCCTGCTCGGCCAGCAGCGCCGCCACCACGGCCGCCTCGGTGGTGCCGGTGGCGTCGAGGGCGGGGACGTCGGGGGCGAGCAGCGGGGCCAACCGCTCCGCCGACCGCCGCAGCACCCGCTCCAGCACGGCCGCCACCAGGTCGGCGTGCGTGGGGAAGTAGTACTGGAGGTGGCCGAGCCGGACCCCGGCCGTCGCCGCCACGGCCCGCATCGTCAACTCCGGCCCGCCCTCGGCGACCAGCACCCCCTCCGCCGCGTCCAACAGGGTCTCCCGCCGCTCCGCCCCCTTCCGCCCGCGCGCCCGCCCCGGTGGCGTCCGCGCGGGGTCGCCGGCCGGGTCGTTCGGGACGGCGGGGTTGTTCGTGGCGGGGCCCTCGGGTGCGGTGCTCATGCGGCAGCATTCAAGCCCGTGGCGGGGCGGATGTCGACCGTGACGCCGAGGGCGGCCAGGGCGGGCAGGACCTCGCAGGGGCGGGGCGACTGTTCCGGGAAGGAGACCCCGGCCGGGGCCGGGGCCGATCCGTCCGTGCCGAGGGCGCGGCGGAGGGCGAGCAGGCCGCCGACGGCGGTCAGGTGGGCCTGGCCGGCGCGGTCCTCGACGACGGCGGCGAGGCTGCGGCCGCCGTGCGTGACGTCGATCCGCAGGAGCGCGGTGCCACCGTCGCCGGGGGAGTACAGCAGGGCGCGACGGGCGGACTCCCAGCGCTCGCCCCGGCCCCAGCGGAAGAAGCCGGTGTGCTTGGCGGCCAGCAGGGCCCGGGTGCTGAGGCCGGAGCTGAAGCCGATCCGGGTGGTGGCGGTGCCGGTGCCGAGGGTGAGCGGCAGGGTGAACTGCTCGGGCGTGTCGATCCGGGCCACCCGGGTGGGGTGGCCGCCGATCCTGACGGTGCCCGCGTCGCTCAGCGGGGCGACCGTGCGGCGGCGGCCCTCGCGGACGACCTCGTAGTCCAGCCCCAGCCGGTCCATGAACTCGACGGAGTCCGCGCCGGCCCGGTCGGCGAGGTCCCAGCGGATCGCGGTCTCGACCCGGTCCGCCCCGCCGAGCCGCTCCGCCAGCGCGGCGGTGACCAGGCTGACGACACCGCCCATCCAGGCGGAGGAGAGCAGCACCGGGGCGGTGGGGCGCAGCAGGGCGGCCACGGTGGCGGCCCGCTGGAGCCGGGCGGTCCAGCGGGTGATGTCGGCGTACGGCACCCCGCCGGTGGCCGCCGCCCGCAGCACCCGGTCGTCCGGGTCGTTGACCACGCCCACGACGGCGCTCACCGCCGCCTCGAACGGTGCCGGGTCGGCGAGGTCCCAGCGGCGGACCGCCGCGTGCGGGGCTCCGCCGAGGTCGCGGACGAGTGCCGCTCCCCGTTCCGCGGAGCGGCCGGTGAGCAGGACGGGGTGGTCGGCCGCCACCAGGCGGGCGAGTTCGGTGCCGACCGTCCCGTAGCCGCCGACCAGCAGGACGGGGCCCTGCGGGTCGTGGGTGAGCGTGTCGACGGCGGAGAGGGCTGGGGCGGGGATGTTCGGTGAGGTGGTCATGCGTAGAAAATAGGTCACCTGACCTAAAAATCTTGTCAAGGTGCCGGGCCGGTCACCAGGGCGTGGGCGTCCGCGACCAGGTCCTCGATCCGCTCCCAGTCGAGCGGCGCCACGTCGAGGCGGACGCCGACCCAGCCCCGGTGGCCGACGTAGGGCGGGCGGAAGAACCGCTCCGGCTCCTCGGCGACCAGGAACTCCTGCGCACCGGCCGCCGCCGGGCACCAGAACGCGAGGTGGTCGTCGTGGTGGTGGTCGGCGAGCATCACGAAGACCCGCGCCCGGCGCCCGGCGCCGGCGAACCAGGTCGGCTCACCGTGGCTGACCCGCTCGTCCGCCCCGGGCAGTGCCAGGCAGATGCCCCGCAGCCGCTCCACGGTCGCCGGTCCGTCGCACGGTGCCTCGTCGGACGCGGAACCGTCCGTCCCGGCGGGCCGCACGGCTCAGTCCGTCGAGGGGCGCGGCGCGCCCGGGTAGGTGCCGAAGTACCAGTGGTTGCCCTCCGGATCGGCGGCGGCGAAGTCGCGCGAGCCGTAGTCCGTGTCGAACGGCGCGGTGGTGATCCGAGCCCCGGCGGCGAGCGCCCGCGCGTGCAGGGCGTCCGGGTCCGCCGTGACCACGTACGCGCTGAACGTCCCGGGCCCGCCCGGCCAGGGTTCGCCGCCCTCGGGCGTCGGCCGGTCGGAGCCCAGCATCACGCCGCCGCCCTCCGGCCAGGCCAGCTCCGCGTGGGCCACGAACTCGCCCTCGCCGTAGGCGACGACCTCCTCGAAGCCGAACGCCTCCGACAGGAAGCGGATCAGCGCGCGGGCGTCGCGGGCCCGCAGACTCGGCCAGACCTGCGGTGGGGGCGTCGTGCCTCCGGGCGCTCCGGTGCTCGTGCCGTCGGTGCCCGTGTCGTCGGTGTCCATGGCGGGTGCCTCCTTCTTCTCGTGGCGACCGACCCCGGAAGGGCGCCGGGTCGGACCGCCGTCATGCCTCCCACTCTGGCGCGGGCCCGGTGGCCCCGCCTTGGACGTTTCGGAACTTCGCCGCGTCCGGCCCCTCCTCGGCGAGCCAGGTGCTCGGCGCGCACCCGGCCAACGCGCGGAACTCACGGGCCAGGTGGGCCTGGTCGGCGTAGCCGCCGCGCGCCGCGAGCTCCGCCAGCCGGGGTGGCGGGCCGGGCGCGGCCAGCAGCCGGCGGGCCCGGTCGAAGCGGACCACCCGGGCGGCGGCCTTCGGGCTGAGGCCGGTCTCCCGGCGGAACCGGTTCAGCAGGTGCCGTTCGCTCCATCCGGTCTCCCGGGCGAGCGCGGCCACCGGCAGGGCCCCGCCGCTGCGCCGCAGCGCGGACCAGGCCTGGACGACCTCCGGCGGCACCTGGCCGGAGGGGCGCGCGAGCCGCAGCAGTGCGCCGTCCAGCACCGCGAACCGCTCCGGCCAGTCGCGGGCCTCCAGGACCGCCTCCCGCAGGTGGGCGACCGCCGCCCCGAGCACCGCCTCGGCCGGGACGTCCAGCCCGGACAGCTCCCCGGCGGGCAGTCCGAACAGTGCCCGCGCCGCGAGCGGGTGGACGGCGAGCTGGATGCCGGACTGCCGGCCGTCGTGGCTGATCAGGGCCGGCGCGGTGTGCAGGCCGCCGAGCAGCGTGGCGTACCGGCCGGGCGGCTGACCCGGGTCCGGGTGGGCGGCCATGGTGAGCGGTTCGTCCAGGGTCAGGATGAAGGTCAGGTACGGGGACGGCAGGCCGCGGTGCAGGGCGGGTGGCAGGCCGCGCAGGCGGTAGCCCGAGTACCAGGCCACATACGGACGCAGCGCCGTCACGGGCCGCACCCGGACCGCCTCGTCGACCAGGTCGTGGCCGGCCGTCGCCGTGCCGGGCGGTGCCCCGGCGAACTCGTCCGTCACGCCCCCAGTATCGGTCCGTCGCATCGCCCGCCGCAGCGGCCGGGCCCGTTCCCGGCCGTGTTCCCGTACGGCGCGGCGGTGACCGCGGGTAGCCCCGGGCCCGATGCGCTCGCGGACCGTCGGCGGCGTGCATAGCGTGGGAACACCGGACCCACCGGTGCTCGGGGGGACGACCCTGAGGAGGAGTTCCCGTGACCACTGCCCGAGACATCATGCACTCCGGCGCCCAGTGCGTCGGCGCCGAACAGAGCCTCGCCGACGCCGCCCGGATGATGCGCGACATGAACGTCGGCGCACTCCCGATCTGCGGTGACGACCAGAAGCTGAAGGGCATCATCACCGACCGCGACATCATCGTCCGCTGTATCGCGGAGGGGATGGACCCGGCCGCCACGAAGGCCATGGAACTGGCCGGCCACCTGCACTGCGTCCGTGCCGAGGACGGCATCGACACCGTGCTCGGGAAGATGGAGCAGCACCAGATCCGCCGCATCCCGGTGATCGACGGCGACCGGCTGGTCGGCATGATCAGCGAGGCCGACCTGGCGATGGGCCACCGTGAGGGCCAGCGCCTGACGGACCAGCAGATCGTCGACTTCATGGACAGCGTCTACATGAAGCGCTGACGCCTTTCCTCCCGGATCTCCCGGGCCTCCCGGACCTGCCGGACCTCCCGGGGCGGGGTGAGCAGGCCCCGCCCCGGGAGGCCGCCCGCCCGGGGTCGCGCCGGGTGCGGGCGACCCGGTCTGATGAACTGACTCAACGTCAAAACACTTTTCCGTACTGGTGTTCACTCCTCGGTGAACCGGACACCGATGAGTCTTTCGGTCGGGGAGGGGAGGCGGCCGGGAATCCGGGTACAGTCCCCGGCGGTGGTCGGGACCGGCCCGGTCGACACTGGGGAGGACGGATGGAACAGCGCGTCGTGCGGTGGATCCCGCCCGTGCTCTACACGGTGGTCCTGGCCGCCGGCTTCTACCACGCGGCCGTCGCCGCCGAGGAGTTCGGCGGTGCCCGGCTCGCCGTCTTCGCGGCGGGCCTGCTGGCGCTGTTCGCCCTGGAGGCGCCCGGGCCGGGCCGGGCGCCGGCCGCGCGGTTGCCCGCGGAACTGCTGCTGGCGGCGCGGGTGGTGCTGTTCACGGCGGTCGCGGTGGTGGACGGCTCCGGCGTGTCGCGGGCGCTGTTCGTGCTGCTGCCGTTCACCGCGTACCTGGCCTTCGGGCGGCGGGCCGCGCTGGCCTGGGCCGCCGGGTGCGTCGGGCTGCTGCTGACCGGCCTGAGCGTCCTGGTGCCGGGCTGGTGGGTGCGGCCGGCCTACGTGTCGGACGTGCTGATGTTCGGCCTCGCGCTGGCCCTGGCGCTGGCGATGGCCGGGGCGGCGGTCCGCGAGCGGCAGGCGCGGGCGTGGCTCGAGGAGTCGTACGAGCGGCTGGCCCGCTACGCGGAGCGGGTCGCCGAGTTGGCCACGGCGGAGGAGCGCGCCCGGGCCGCCGGGGAGATCCACGACAGCCTCGGCCGCCATCTGACGGCCGTCGGCGTGCACTTGGAGCAGGCCGAGGTGTTCCGCGGGCTGGAGCCGGAGGCCTCGGCGCGGGCCCTCGCGACCGCGCGCCGGTCGGTGGGCCGGGCGCTCGCGGAGGTCCGCGAGTCGGTGAGCGTGCTGCGCGAGGTCCGTCCGTTCCCGCTGGTGCGCTCGCTCACCGAGCTCGTCCGGTACCTCGGCGACGACCGGTTGGCGGTGGAGCTGACCGTCACCGGCGACGAGTCGGGACACGACGCCGGGACGCTCACCACCCTCTACCGTGCCGCCCAGGAGGCGCTCGCCGGCGCCCGTCGGCACGGCCGGGTGACGCGGGTGGAGGTCCGGCTCGCCCTGGACGGTCCGGCCGCCCGGTTGACCGTCACCGACAACGGGAGGGGGACCGCCCGGGGCGCCGAACCGGGCCGCGGCGTACGCGGGATGCGCGAGCGGGTGGCGCTGCTCGGCGGCCGGGTGGACATCCTGGGCGGGGCCGGAAGCTCCGGGGGCGTGGCCGTCACCGTGACGGTGCCCCGCCGTCCGCCCGCGGGAGTCTCGGGCGCGGCAGCCGCGACGGCCGTGACCGGGTGGGTGACCGGCTGAGCCCCGGCGCCCGCGTGCTCGACGGCAGTCCGCGCATCGGCCAGTCCGCGCATCGGCCAACCCGCGCAACGGCCAGTCCGCCCGACGGTGAGCGGGCGCGGTGCCGAGGGCCACTCGGCACCGCGCCCGCCCCGATCAGCATCCGATCAGTACCCGATCGGAACCCCGATCAGCAGGTGAGCACCGGCGCGGCCCAGTCGGCGTGGTCGCTGTTGGTGCCGTCGCCGCCGTCCGTGACCACGAGCCGCAGCTCGTTGGCCCCGGCCAGCGCCGCCGTGAGGTGCTTGACCCCGGAGGCGGCCGTCATCCGGCCGCTGTCGGCGACCTTGGTGCCGTCGGCGTAGATCTCGAAGGAGACCGAGCCGCGGCCCTGCGCCTCGGCGTCCACGCCCACATCGGTGCTGAGCGCGGAGCAGGAGCCGCCGAGGTAGTAGACGATCTCGCTGAACGCGTTGACGCCCAGGCCCTTCGGGTACGTGGCGTTCCCGATGGTGATCGTGGAGCCGTCATGCGCCTGGTTGTCGCCGTTGCTCATGTCCCGCTCCACCGGGCCCCAGCTGTTGCCGGCGGAGGACCAGGCGACGTCGGAGAGCTGGTGGGTGCCGGCGGCCGGGCCGTCGCCGCAGGCGATCCGGACGTTCGCCCAGTCGGCGTGGTCCCAACTGGTGCCGTCACCGCCGTCGGTGACCACCAGTCGCAGCTCCTGGGCCCCGGTGAGGTCGGCGGTGAGCCGCTTCGCCGCGTCCCGGCCGGTGACCGGACCGCTGTCCGCGGCCTTCACGCCGTCCTTGAAGACCTGGAACACCACCGAGCCGTTGCCGTACGCGTCGTCGTCGATCCCCACGTCGGTGACCAGGTTGCGGCAGGTGCCGCCCAGGTGGAAGCCGATGTCGCTGGGGGCGTGCACCCCCAGGCCGTAGCTGTACGGGACGCCGCGGACGGTGATGGTCTGCCCGTCACCGGCCAGGTGGTCGCCGTTGGTGCGGTCGCGCTCCACCGGGCCCCAGAAGTTGGACACGGAGGTGAACGGCAGATCGCTCAGCCGGGTCATCCCGGTCGGCGGGGAGACCGGCGAGCTCGGGGTGACCCGGAACATGGCCGTGCCGTGCCCCGGCACGACCGCGCTGATCGTCCCGCTGCTGGTGGAGGTCTGCTTGGACCACAGGTCCCTGACCGCGTACGACGCGGCACCGCCGATGCCGACGGCCTGCGCGCTGGTGCTGATGGTGGTGTCGTAGGAGCCCTCGTTGGTGAGGGTCACCGAACGGCTGCCGTCCGCCAGCGGCTTGCTCATCACCACGAGCCCGTTCTCCCGGGAGACCACGGTGCCCTGCCGGCCGAGCGGGTCCTGGTCCACCGCGATGACGTCCCGGTTGGTGAGGATCTCCAGGGTCTCCGGCTCGGCGGTGCGCAGGTCGGTGCCGATCATCAGCGGGGCGGCCATCTGCGCCCAGAGGCTGAAGTGGGTCCGGTACTCGGTGCCGGTCATGCCGCCGTTGCCGACCTCCAGCATGTCCGGGTCGTTGAAGGCGCCGGGCTTGGCGTAGTTGGCCAGGCCCTGGTTGGCCTGCGCGATGGAGATCATGCTCTGCCAGGTGTCGCTGATGTCACCGGTGGTGCGCCAGGAGTTGCCCACCGGCTGCGCCCAGTTCCACGGCCCGGTGCTGCCCCACTCGCAGATGCTGTAGAGGATCGGCCGGCCGGTCCGCTTGAGCGCCTCGCCCATGGTCCGGTACCGGGTCTGCGCGTCGGCGCCCTGGTTGTGGCAGTTGTCGTACTTGAGGTAGTCGACGCCCCAGGCGGCCCACTGGTCCGCGTCCTGCTGCTCGTGGCCGAGACCGCCGGGGAAGCCCTTGACGTCGCAGGTGTGGCTGCCGGCGCTGGAGTAGATGCCGAACTTCAGCCCCTTGCCGTGCACGTAGTCGGCCAGCGCCTTGATGCCGTGCGGGAAGCGGACCGGGTCGGGCACGAGGTTGCCGGCGCCGTCGCGCTCGGGCAGCGCCCAGCAGTCGTCGAGGTTGACGTACCGGTAGCCGGCCTCCTTGAGGCCCTTGCTGACGAAGATGTCGGCGATGCTCTTGATCATCGCCTCGTTGAACTGGTCCCCGCAGTAGGTGGAGTTCCAGTTGTTGAAGCCCATCTGCGGGGTCAGGTTGAGGCCGTTGTCGAGGGCCGCGGCCGGTGGCGCGGTGGCGAGCTGGAGCCCGACGGTGAGGGCGCCGCCGCCGGCCATCAGGGTGAGCGCGGTCAGCGCGGCCGCGAAGCGGCGGCGTGGTCGGGCATCGGGGGTGCGCACGTGTCCTCCAGATGAGAGAGCCGAAAGGGCGGGCGGGCCAGGGGAGTTGGCCGAAGTCATGGGGCGGGGAGGGATGCGGCCGCTCAGTTGAGCAGCGTCCAGGCCTGGCCGGGGGCGGCCGGGTTCGGTGCGCCGAGGACGACCGAGGAGGTCGGCGCCGCCTGCGGCGCGTCCAGGGCCAGCCCGGTGGCGACGTTGGTGATGGTCAGCGCGCCGGTGGCGCTGTTCTGCAGGACCCGCCACTTCTGGTGCGGGCTGTTGGGGTCCCAGCGGTTGAGCACCCAGGCGGCCGAGCCGGCCCCGTTGCCGCCGGTCAGCGTGCCGTGCACCTGGGTGGGCGTGTCGCAGTTGTCGGTGATGCGCACGGTGCCGTCGGGGTTCGGGGTGAACTTCCACTGCTCCGAGGTGTGCCAGTCCCACCAGGTGTTGATGTCGGTGGTCGAGCCGTCCGGCGCGGAGCACGTGCCCCGGACCTCCAGGGCCTGGCCGCCGGTCCCGCCCGCGCTGATGCCGTGGTAGCGGCCGTCGCCGACGACGGCGGCCGGCCCGGTGACGGGCAGCGGCTTGAGGCGGTACAGCGCGACGCCGTGCGGGGCCACCCAGGACCCGACGGTGTTGGTGAAGGTGCCGGTGGCGCCGCTCCAGAGGTCCTTGGCCGTGTAGCCGGGGCCGGTGAGCCCGAGGTCGGTGAGCGTGGTGGTGATGTTCTGCCGGCCGGACGGGTCCTGGTTGACCAGCAGCACGGCCGTGTCGCCGTCGGCCAGTTGGCGCTTGAGCACGATCGGCGCGGTGGGGCTGTTGGGCGGGGCGCCGACCAGGGTGGCCGGCTTGCCGAGGCGGTCCTGGTCCACCGCGATGACGTCGGTGTTCTTGTAGATCGCCAGGGCGGAGTCGCCGATGCCGGTGGTCCAGGTGACGCCCTGGTCGGTGTGGCGGGAGTCGGCCGCGGTGCGCAGGTCGGCCCCGCTGATCAGCGGGGCGGCCATCATCGCGAGGATCGACATCTCGCTGCGCGACTCGTCGTCGGTCATCGGCTTGTGGCAGAGGCAGCTGTCGGTGGTGCCGTAGACGCCGTAGGGGTACAGCCAGCCGGCGAACATCATGTCCATGTCATTCCAGCTGCCCGGCCGCACGTTGCCCGGGTAGTCCAGGGCGGTCCGCAGCTGACCGTTGTAGAGCACGCCGTCCAGGTCGGGCCCGCGGTCGCCGCCGATCCGGCACAGGTTGGCGACCTGGCCGCACCACTTCCCGGTCGGCGCGTAACCGGGCGCCTCGCGCGCCGGGGTGCCGGCCGCGACGACGACCGGGTCGGTGCGGGCCGGGTCGTCCGCGGCCAGCAGGTGCGGGATGCCGGTGTGCACGGGCTGGGCGGAGACGCTCAGGGTGACCCGGGGCCGGTTCTGCGCGGCCGAGGCGGTGTCCAGCGCCCGGCGGAAGTCCTGGGCGCGGGCGTAGAGCGAGCGGGTGAGCTCCCGGCCGATGCCCTGGGTGTAGTAGTTGTGGCCGTCCGGTCCGACGATCTGCGGACCGTAGGGGCAGTCGTCGTACTTCACGTAGTCGACGCCCCAGGCCACGAAGTCGGCGGCGTCGGTGCTCTCGTGGCCCAGGCTGCCGGGGTGGCCCTGGCAGGTGGTGTAGGTGGTGGTGGCGTAGACGCCGAACTTCATCCCCTTGCCGTGCGCGTACCAGGAGAGGTACTCGATGCCGTTGACGGTGCGGCCGGCGACGGTGCGGGAGGGGAAGCGCGCCGGGTCGGGCACCAGGTGCCCGCTGGTGACGTCGGTGCCGGTGCCGTCGGTGCCGCTGACGGGGTTGCGGTTGGCGTCGTAGAGCTGCATGGCGCCCTCGGGCGTCTTGGCGAAGTCGGCGCTCTGGCCGTCGCGGTGGCCCAGCGACCACCCGTCGTCGATCGTGACGGTGTTGTAGCCGGCCGCGACCAGGCCGCGGGCGACCATGAAGTCGATGGTCTGGACGACCTGTTCCTGGGTGACGGCGGTGCCGAGGGTGTTCCAGGAGTTCCAGCCCATCGGCGGGGTGAGGGCCTGTCCGTTCTCGACGGTCACGGCTGTGGGCGCGGCCGCGGCGGGGGGCGTCGCGGGGCCGAGGGCGAGCGTGCCGAGGCAGGCCGGGGCGAGGGCCAGCGCCAGCAGGGTGCGGGGGACGGGGCGGGGCGCGGTTCTGCGCATGGGCGCTCCAGGGGTGCGCGCGGGTGGGGGCGCATGAGGTTCGCTGGTGAAGGGGAGTCGCGCTGATGTTTTCTGTCTGTTTTTCAAACAGAAAGCAACGCAGCATAGGCATGACAGAAGTCGACACTCAAGAGTGCCTTTCCGCTGCAAGGGGCTTGACGGCCCGTCAGGGCGGGGTGTGATATTTCACATCGCGTTGAAATCTGTTTGGTTCTGCTGATGAGGAGCGGTCCCCTCCATGACCAGAAGCACCCGCCGCCGCGCTGCGGCCGGCTCCCTCCTGCTGGCCCTCGGCCTGACCGCCGCCTGCTCCGACGGGCAGGAGACGACCACCGGCAACGCCTCGGTGGCGCCGGTCAGCGGGAAGATCTCGATCACCTATCTGCAGAAGCAGGGCGACCAGGAGTACTTCATCGGCGAGGCCGCCGGAGCGAAGGCCAAGGCCGCCGAACTCGGCGTCGACCTCAAGGTGGTCAACCTCGGCAGCGACGCCAACAAGACGGTCAGCGAGGTCCAGGCGGCCGTCGCCCGGAAGACCAACGGCGTGATCGTCGTCGTCCCCGACCCGGCCGTCGGGCCGCAGGTCGTGCGGACCGTCCGGGACGCCGGGATCGCGCTGCTCACCTCCGACGACCAGGTCTGCGCCACCGGCCCCGACCCGGCGGCCTGCGCCAAGGCCGACCTGGTGCCGCGGATCGGCTTCAGCGGCGCCCAGATGGGCGCCGAGGTCGGCCGGCGCGCCGCCGAGGAGTACACCAAGGCCGGTTGGGCGGCGGCCGACACCCGGGTCGTCGCGGCCTGGAAGCAGGACGTCACCGTCTGCGGGGACCGGGTCAAGGCGGCCAAGGAGGCCTTCGACGCGGCCGCCCCCGGCGTCCGGACCATCGACGTCGCCACCGACAACACCCCCACCGGCGCGCAGGACAAGGTCGCCGCGACCGTCACCGCCAACACGGGCGTCAAGCACTGGGTGGTGTGGGGCTGCAACGACGAGAACGTGCACGGCGGCGTCACCGCGCTGCAGAACGCCGGCGTCGGCGCGGACGACGTGATCGGCGTCGGCCTCGGCGCCTACCTCGCCTGCAAGGACTGGGGCGCGGGCAAGCCGACCGGGATGAAGGCCGCGCTGTTCATCAACGGCAAGGAGGTCGGCGCGCTCGCCGTCCAGACGATGTACGACAAGCTCAAGAACGGAAAGGACCTGCCGGCCGAGCTGTTCGCGCGCACCACCATGGTCGACGCCGCCAGCTGGCAGGGCGCGGGAGTCACCTGTGGCTGAGCGGGCCACGGAGAAGTCGGCGCCTGCGGGTTCGGCCACCGTGGATCCGGCCGCCGTGGCCGCCGCAGGGCCGCCCGGCACCACCGGCGTGGTGGCCGTCAGCAAGGCCTTCGGACCGGTCCGGGCCCTGAGCGGCGTCACCCTCGACTTCCCCCGGGGCGCGGTCACCGCGCTGATGGGCGAGAACGGCGCCGGCAAGTCCACCCTGCTGAAGATCCTCACCGGTGACCACCGGCCCACCGAGGGCCGCGTCCTGCTCGACGGCCGCCCCGTCGACCTGCGCTCCCCGGCCCAGGCCCGCGCCCTCGGCATCCGCATCGTCCCGCAGGAACCCGAGATCGTCCCGCACGTCTCGGTCGCCGAGAACGTCTACGCCGGCGCCCTCCCCACCGGCCGCGGCCGCCGGCTGGACCGCGCCGCCCTGCGCCGCCGGATCACCGCCGACCTGGAGCGGCTCGGCTTCACCGGCGTCCTCGACCCCGACCTCCCCGGCTCCCGGCTCACCGCCGCCCAGCGCCAACTGGTCGAGATCATGCGCGCGCTGACCGGCGAGGCCAAGCTGATCGCCTTCGACGAGCCCACCTCCTCGCTCTCCGAGCAGGAGGCCGACACCCTCTTCGCCCTCATCGGCCGGCTGCGCGCCCAGGGCGTCGCGATCATCTACGTCTCGCACCGGATGCGCGAGATCTTCCGGCTCGCCGACCGGATCGCCGTCCTGCGCGACGGCGAACTGGCCGGCGTCCAGGACGCGCGCGACACCACCGAGGGCGACCTGGTGCGGCAGATGGTCGGCCGTGACCTGTCCGCCCTGTTCGTGCGCGGCGACGTCGCCACCGACCGCGTGGTGCTGCGGGCCCGCGGCCTGACCACCGACCACGTTCGCGACGTCGACCTCACCGTCCGGGCCGGGGAGGTGGTGGGCCTCGCCGGGCTGATCGGCGCCGGCCGCTCGGAACTCGCCCTCGCGCTCGCCGGGGACCTGCCGGTGCGCTCCGGCACCGTCACCCTGGACGGACAGCCGCTGCCCACCGGCAGCCCCGGCCGGGTGATCCGCGCCGGCCTCGGCCTCGCCCCCGAGGAGCGCAAGGCCCAGGCGCTCTTCCTGCACCGCTCGATCCGTGACAACACCTCGATCGCCGTCCTGGAACGGCTGCGCCGCTGGCGCTTCGTCAAACGCCCGGCCGAACGCGACCTGGCCCGCGCGTACACGGACCGGCTGCGGGTGCGCGCCCCGTCGATCGAGCACGAGGTGCGCAAGCTCTCCGGCGGCAATCAGCAGAAGGTCGTGCTCGCCCGCTGGCTGGCCCGCCGGCCCAAGCTGCTGATCCTCGACGAGCCGACCCGCGGCATCGACGTCGGCGCCAAGGCCGAGATCCACCGGATCGTCGCCGACCTGGCGGAGGAGGGCGTCGCCCTGCTGGTCATCTCCTCCGAACTGCCCGAGCTCCTGGGCCTGGCCGACCGGATCGTCGTCCTGCAGAACGGACGGGTCACCGGCGAACTCGACCGCGCCGACGCCACCGAGGAGGCCGTCCTGCAACTCGCCATGGCCGACGACATCACCGCGGCCGGTGCCACCGCCCGCCCGACCTCCCCGGGAGCACCCTCATGACCGGCGCCACCACCCCGTCCGCCGTCGACCGGCCCGGTCCCGGCGAACGCAGCCCCGGCGAGCCCGGCCCCGGCGAACCCGACCCCGGGTCCGGACCGGGATCCGGCCCCGGCCGGCCGCGGCGCCGGGGCGGACGCCCGCTCGCCCTCCTCGCCGGCATCGGCGGCCAGAACCTCAGCCTGCTCGGCGCCCTCGCCCTGGTCCTCACCGTCTTCGGCCTGCTCGACGACAACTACCTCGGCTGGACCAACCTCCAGGTGATCGCCGAGGCCGCGACCATCACCGGGCTGCTCGCCGTCGTCCAGACCGTCGTGATCATCTGCGGCGGCCTGGACATCTCGGTCGGCTCGCAGGCCGGCCTGGCCTCCGTGGTCAGCGCCATGGCGTTCACCTCGGCCGGGTCCAACGCCCTCGCCGGGACGGCCGCCGCGGTGGCGGTCGGTGTCCTGGTCGGCACCGTCAACGGCCTCGTCATCGTCCGCGGCCGGGTCAACGCGACCATCGCCACCCTGGCCGGCCTCGCCGCCTACAAGGGCATCGCCCAACTCGTCTCGGACGGGCGGGCGCAGGGCTATGTGCTCGGCGACCCGGTGTTCGTCTTCCTCGGCCGCGGCCGGATCGCCGGACTGCCGGTGATGGTCTGGATCCTGATCCTCGTCGCGCTCGCGGTGCACGTCCTGCTCACCTACACCGACCTCGGCCGCAACCTCTACGCGATCGGCGGCAACGACACCGCCGCCCGGCTGGCCGGCATCGCGATCAACAAGTACCTGATCGCCGTCTACGCCCTCATCGGCGCGGTCGCCGCGCTCGCCGGCATCCTGCTCACCGCCCGCACCGGCTCCGGCCAGCCGGTCTCCGGCAGCGAGGGCCTGGAACTCAAGGCGATCACCGCCGCCGCCCTCGGCGGCTGCGCGCTCAAGGGCGGCCGGGGCGGCATCGGCGGCACCCTGCTGGCCGTCGCCCTGCTCGGCGCCCTGGAGAACGGGCTCACCGTCGAAGGCATCAACTCCTTCTGGCAGAACGTCGCCCAGGGCTCCCTCCTGGTGGTGGCGGTGGTCGTCCAGCAGTCCCGCTCCGGCGACCGCGCGGTCGGCCTGCCCGGTTGAGGCGTGTTTGGCCATGCCGGCCGGACCGGCCGGCACCGTCGTGCCCGCCCGGCGTCAGTCCGAGGGGACCGGGGCGACGACCAGTTCCCCGACGCTCTCCGCCAGGGCGGTGCGGGCCTGGGCGTGGAGACCGGAGTCGGTGACGAACACGTCGATCTCGTCGAGCGCGGCGAACCCGCTGAGCGCGACGACGCCCCACTTGGTGTGGTCCGCCACCACGGCGACCCGCCGCGCGGAGGCGATCAGCGCGCGGTTGGTCTGCGCCTCGGCGAGGTTGGGCGTGGTCAGACCGGCCTTCTCGCAGACCCCGTGGGCCCCGAGGATCAGCAGGTCGACGTGGAGCGAGCGGACCGCCTGGTCGGCCAGCGGGCCGACCAGCGCCGCCGAAGGGGTGGGCGAGCCGCCGGTCAGCAGCAGCGAGGGCGTGCCCGCCGCCGGCTCCTCGTCCGTCGAGCGGATCAGCTCCGCGACCGGCAGCGAGTTGGTGACGACGGTGAGCCGCGGTACGTGCAGCAGCCGGGCGGCGACCGCGTACGCCGTGGTGCCCGCCGCGACGGCGACCACGCTGCCCGGCTCGACCAGGGTGGCCGCGGCCTCCGCCACGGCGGCCTTCGCGGCCGACTCCAGAGCCGACTTCGCCTCGAACCCCGGCTCGTCGATGGCGGTGCCGGAGGCCGCGACGGCCCCGCCGTGCACCTTCTTCACCACGCCCGAGCGCTCCAGGGCGTCGAGGTCGCGGCGCACCGTCATGTCGGAGACGCCCAGCTGCTCGACCAGATCGGCGACCCGCACGGCCCCGCTGCGGCGCACCAGCTCGGCGATCATCGCCTGCCGCTGGTGGGCCAGCAGTCCGTTGTCGGCCAAGGCCCGCTCCCCTCACACACCGGTACGCCCCGGGCCGGGACGGTCCGCGAGTCCGTCAAGAATACTGTCCGGCCGCCGACGGCCGTCCGCCGAGGCGCGGCCCGTGATCGGCCGGGGCGGCGTCCCGAATCCCGGAACCGATCTCCCGTGGGGCTTTCCGGCGGCAGAATCCTTCCATGGGAAAGACCTACGAGAAGATCGACGACCGCTTGCGCGCGTTCATCGAGGCCCAGCCCGTCTTCTTCGTGGCGACCGCGCCGCTCGCCGCCGACGGGCACGTCAACCTCTCGCCCAAGGGCCGCTCCGGGACGCTCGCCGTGCTGGACGAACGCACCCTCGCCTACCTGGACTTCGGCGGTTCGGGGGCGGAGACGGTGGCCCATGTGCGGGAGAACGGGCGGATCACCCTGATGTGGTGCGCCTTCGAGGGGCCGCCGAAGATCCTGCGGGTGCACGGCCGGGGCGAGGCGGTGTTCCGCGACGACCCGCGCTTCGCCGCGCTGCTCGCACGCTTCGACCCGGCCGCCGACGGGCCCTCGCTGCGCGCGATCGTCCTGGTGGCGGCGGAGCGGGTCGGCGACTCCTGCGGCTACGCCGTTCCGCTGATGGACTACCGGGAGGACCGGGACCTGCACGCGCAGTACTTCGGTCGCAAGACGGAGGAGGAGTTCAGCGACTACTGCGAACGGAAGCCGCACGTGGCGACCAGCCTCGACGGACTGCCGGCGATCCCGCTGCCGCTCCCCGTCCGCCCCGGACCGGCCGGGTGACGGGGGTCCGCGCACAGCACGACGCCGCTGGACGCCGACCGGCCCTTCGTGGGCCCGGCCGGGTGCAGCGGCGTTGTCGTGCGTGCTCCCCGGGGGAGGGGGAAGCGGGTCCTACTTGGTCAGACCGGCCTTGACGGAGCAGACCGGCCAGGCGCCGGGGCCCTGGGCGGCGAGGACCTTCTCGCCGATGGCGATCTGCTGCGCCTTGGTGGCCTGGTGCGCCTGCGGGGCGTACGCGGTGCCACCGAAGGCGGCCCAGGTGCTGGAGGTGAACTGCAGGCCGCCGTAGAAGCCGTTGCCGGAGTTGATGGCCCAGTTGCCGGTCGCCTCGCACGCGGCGACCTTGTCCCAGACGGAGGCCGGAGCGGCGGAAGCGCTGTTGGCCGCGACGAGGCCGGCCACCGGGAGGGCGGTGAGCGCCCCGGCCATCAGAGCCATCCGGACGCGGTTGCGGCGCTTGGTGGCGGTGGTGGTGGTGGCAGCGGTGGTCTCGTTACGGAAGGTCATGGGTTTCCTTTCGGAGAGGGTCTGCGAGCGCGCGGAACCAGGCCCTCGGAAGGCCGTCGGTTTCGGGGACACGTCGCTCGCGTGGTTCGGCACCGGGTGCGCTCCGGGGCGGTGAGGCCCTCGTGAGCGGCTTGCTCGGTGCAACGACTTCGAAGTTACGGGGGCTGGAGGGGCGTTTCAAGGAATCGCAGGTTTAGCCACGTCAGAGCAGGGTTACCACGCGTAAGGATCAAGAAAATGGGTGGATTTGAAGGCAAATGTCCCGATTTTCAAGATCAAATCCCTGGGGAAAGTGGTCCGGGCCACAGTGGGGGCCCTGTGAGGCCGCGCACACGGTCGACGGCGAGTGACGGGCCCTCGTCGCGCCGTGCCCGAATCCGGCCGTCCGGCGGTCCGGCGCCGGTGGTCCGGGTGGCCCGCACCACAGCCCTCACCCGTCGAGCCCCGTGCGGTCACCCGCCGTGTCCGGCATAGCCTCGGGCCATGACCAACGAGAGCGATGCGGAGCGGGACGAGGCGGCCTTCGAGGGCGGGGAACCGGGCGCGGCGGCCGCCCCGGCCGGGTTCGAGCTGGGTACCGACGGGCCCAGGATGATCCTGGCGGGCCTGGACGGCTCGGACTCCTCCTGGCGCGCCACCGCCTACGCGGCCGGCCTGGCCCGGCGGCAGAACGCCACCCTGGCGATCGCCTACATCCAGCCCGTCCTGGGCGCGGCCACCGCCCTGGCCGGCGCGGCCGTCGAGGAGACCACCCGGGAGATCGCCGAGGAACTGCTCACCGCGATCCGTGAGACCGAGCACCGGATGCGCGACGTCTGGCAGCTGGAGTGGCGGTTCCTGACCGTGCGCGGCGACCCGTACACGGGGCTGGCGCGGCTGGCGGACGAGCTGCGGGCCGACGGCGTGGTGGTCGGCGCGTCCGAGCAGGCCGGGCACCGGGTGATCGGGTCGGTGGCGGTGCGGCTGGTCAAGGCCGGCCGCTGGCCGGTCACGGTGGTCCCGTAGGTGCTGGTCCCGTAGGCGCTGGTTCGCGGGCGCTCGTCGCGGGGCGGAAGGAGAGCGGGCTGCGGCCCCGGGGTTCCGGGACCGCAGCCCTCGGCGTGCGGTGGGGGCGCCGGCACCGGGCCGGCGCGCGGGCTTCGGTCAGAGGACGGAGAGGCTGTTGCCGCAGACGTTGATCGGGATGCTGATCGGGATCTGGATCTGGTTGCCGGACAGCACGCCCGGCGACCCGGTCACCACACCGGTGGCCGAGGCCCCGCCCTCGTTGATACAGGTGGTGCCGCCGCCGCCTCCTCCGTGGAAGCCGGGGTGGGAGGGGGTGGTGGGGGCGTGGTGCTCGTGCTCCTGCCCCTTCCCGTGCTCCTTCCCGTGCTCCTTGCCGTGCTCCTTGCCGTGTTCCTTCCCGTGCTCCTTGCCGTGTTCCTTCCCGTGCTCGTGCTCCTGCCCGTGCGCCTGCCCGTGCTCGTGCTCGTCGCAGTCGCCCGCGAAGGCGGGGCCGGCGGACAGGACCGCCAGCGCGGCGCTGAGGCCGAAGGCGATCAGGTACTTCCTGGTGTTGGTCATGCCGAAGGAATAGCCAGCCGACACGCTGAGGACGACACAATCCGACCATCCGATCACCCGATCGCAGTCGGAAGCGCACACCGATGCAGGAACGCCGCCACCCGCCCGGCGCATCCTCCCCGGACCCCGCCTCCCGGCGTTCCGGGGCGGCGGGCCCGGCCCCGGGGGCGTACGGGCCCGGCGCTAGGGTGCATGGCCATGACGGACACCTCGGTCGATCCGCCCCGGACACCCCACCGCCCCGCCGGAACGGGCGAGGCCGCGCGCCCCGCCGTACGGCCGTCCCGCCGCCCCGGCCGCCGGACGGACGACGTGAACGCCACCGCCGCGACCCGCTCCGACGCCGGCCCGTCCGGCACCGATCTGCACCTCGACCTGCCCGCCGCCGGCAGCCGCCGGTCCGCCCTGATGGCCGCCCTGCGCGAGGGGATCCGCAGCGGCCGACTCGCCCCCGGCACCCGGCTGCCGCCCTACCGCACGCTCGCCGCCGACCTCGGCATCGCCCGCAACACCGCCGCCGACGCCTACGCCGAACTGGTCGCCGAGGGCTGGCTCACCGCCCGCCAGGGCTCGGGCACCGCCGTCGCCGAACGGGCCGAGCCCGCCGCCGCGAACCGCGCCCGCCGTTCCTCGCGCCCACCGCGCCCCGCCCACGACCTGCGGCAGGGCCAGCCCGACGCCGCCGCCTTCCCGCGCACCGCCTGGCTCGCCGCCGGGCGCCGGGCGCTCGGCGCCGCGCCCAACGAGGCCTTCGGCCCCGGTGACCCGCAGGGCAGGCGCGAACTGCGCGAGGTCCTCGCCGACTACCTCGCCCGGGCCCGCGGGGTGCGGACCGACCCGGACCGGATCGTGATCTGCTCCGGCTTCGCCCACGCCCTGCGCCTGCTGTTCGACGGCCCGCGCGCCGTGCTCCCCGCCCGGAGCGCCGGCCCGCTCGCCGTGGAGGGCTACGGCCTGGCCTTCCACCGCGCTCTGCTGGCCGCCGCCGGGGTCACCGCCGTTCCGCTCCCGCTCGACGAGCGCGGCGCGCGGGTCGGCGCCCTGGCACACCACCGCGAGGTCCGGACGGCGCTGCTCACCCCCGCCCACCAGTTCCCGACCGGGGGACCGCTGCACGCCGGCCGCCGGGCGGCCGTGGTCGACTGGGCGCGCGCCCGGGGCGGGCTGGTCCTGGAGGACGACTACGACGGCGAGTTCCGCTACGACCGGCAGCCGGTCGGCGCGGTGCAGGGCCTGGACCCGGAACGGGTGGTCTACCTCGGGACGGCCAGCAAGAGCCTCAGCCCGGCGCTGCGGCTGGGCTGGATGGTGCTGCCCGACCACCTGGTGGACCGGGTGCTCGCCGCGAAGGGGGAGCGGGAGGGCTGGGTCAGCACGCTGGACCAGCTGACCCTGGCCGAGTTCATCGACGCGGGCGGCTACGACCGGCACGTGCGGCGGATGCGCCGCCGCTACCGCGACCGCCGCGACCGGCTGGTCGACGCGCTGGCCGAGCGGGCCCCGCACATCGAGGTCACCGGGATCGCGGCCGGACTGCACGCGGTGCTCCGGCTCGCAACCGGTACCGAGCGCTCGGTGCTCAAGGCGGCCGCCTACCGGGGCCTGGCTCTGGACGGCCTGGCCGACTTCCGGCACCCGCTGCTCGCCCCCGAGGAGATGCCGGCGGTGGACGGCCTGGTGGTCGGCTACGCGACCCCGCCCGACCACGCCTACCCGGCGGCACTGGAGGCGCTCTGCGCGATCCTGCCGCCGCCGCTCTGACCGCCGCCGCTGTGACCGCCGGCCGCGCGGGCGGGCGGGCGCGGCGGGCGCGGAGGGTAGGGCTGCGGCCGCCCGGCTGCGAGGGGAACCGGAAGGTAATGGCCCAGGTGTCCGCTCGCCCGTCATATGCCGGTACGGACCGGTGCGGAGGCGGCCACCGGCGCCCGGGCGGCCGCTTACGCTCCTTGGTCATGCGCACTTCATTCCTGAGCCGCTTCGGCCTCCCCGCGATCCTCGCCTTCGTCGTCGCCCTGCTGCTGTCGGCGACCCCCGCCCACGCCGGCACCCCGGTACTGGCCGTCGCCGTCGACAAGACGACCGCCACCCCCGGCTCCGCCGTCACGGTGACGCTCACCCTGACCAACCCGCACGACACGGCCGCCCAGTTCGTCTACGAGTCCGTCCAGCCGACCTACGCCACCACCCTGAACACCGGCCTGAAGTACGCCTTCTCCGCCTGCGGCGGCAACGTCACCAGCTGTGACACCGGGGCCACCAGCGGCCTGGTCCACCACTCCGTCCCGGTCGCGGCCGGCGCCACCACCACGGTCACGCTGACCTACACCATCGGCGCCGACTCGGTCTGCGGCAACGGCGCGCGGATCGACTTCTACACCTACCTCTACTACGAGTACGCGAACGGCACCGCCAGCGACTCCGGCATCTTCCAGGTCCCCGGCAACGAGGTCGTCTGTTCCTGACGGTCGCGCCCTTTTCCCCGATGACTCCCCGTCAGGTGCCGGTCGCCCCCGTAGCGGCACCTGACGGGGCCTTCGCCGCTCCCGGCGCCGCCCCCCGCGGCCGCTGCCGCCCCGGCGTTGTCGGACCCCCGTGGCAGGCTTGGCGCATGGCCGAACCCGTGACCACCGACACCCGCGTGACCGTCCCCGGAGAGGGCGTGCCGCCGATACCCGGCGAGGTCGCGGAGCTGATCCGCGCCCGGGCCGGCGAGCGGCTGGCGCCCCTGGTCCACGGGCTGTTCCGCTCCTCCCTCGTCCTCGACCCCGTGGCGGACGCGGAGGACGGTGCAGGCTCCGAGGACGCCGAGGACGCCGAGGGCGCCGAGGGCGCGGTGTGCTCCGGCGTCGTCGGACGGCTCGGCGGGCTGCCCGCGCTGCCGGCGGGCACCGACTGGCCGGCGTTCGCCGACCGCCCGATGCAGCTGCTCGCCCAGCTCGACTGCGCGGCGCTCGCCGCGGCCTTCGGGGCCGGCGGGCCGGACGCCGGCGGCTGGCCGCTGCCCGCCGACGGGCTGCTGCTCTTCTTCCAGGACGAGTGGCTCTCCGACTTCACCGGTCGCGGCTGCCGCGTCCTGCACGTGCCCGCCGGTGCGCCGCCGCGACGCGCGCCGGTCGCCGAGCGGGGCACGCCCGCCGTCCCGGCGGTCCCGGTCCGGGCGGTCCGGGCCCTGTCCGCGCCGTCCTACCAGGACCGCGAGCTGGAGCGGCTGTTCCCCGACGACTTCCTGATCGCCCTCGACCTGGCCCAGGACCTCGCCGAGCAGCTGCCGCGCCCCGCGGTCCGGGTGCTCGGCTGGTGCGACACCGACACCGGCCGCCCCGAGGGCCACCGCCCGCTGCTCCAGATCGAGAGCGGTGTGCTGGCCGCCGACTGGGGCGAGTGCGTCAACGTCTCCTTCTGGATCACCCACGAGGACCTCGCGGCCGGGCGCTTCGACCGGGTCCGGCACGGCTTCGAGATCGCCTGACGGGCGGGAGCCGGGCCGCGGACCCGGGAGCGTGTCCGAGGATTCCCGCCGGGCGCGAATCCTCGGACACGCCCTAGGCTGGAGGAGGCCCGGGAGGATTCGGCCGCCGGCCCGGGCACGGCCGGAGCGCGCGGCGGAGCGGTGGGACGGACGTGGCCCCAACGACAGAACCGGACCCCGGGCACCCGGATCCCGGACACCCTGAGCAGCCCGGGCCCCCCGGGGCCGACGAGGGCGCCCCCGTCGTCGAGCTGATGCGCTCGATGCGCGCCCACCCGGCCCGGATGCCGGAGCTGCTCGCGGTCTTCGCCGTCCGCCACCGCGGGCCGCGCGCCGCCCGCCGGGTCGCGGAGCTCCGGGCGGCCCACCCGGACGCCTCGGAGCGCGACCTGGCCGAGCGGGCCGTCGACCGCGCCAGGCGGGTCAGCCAGAGCGAGGGCGCGTTCGTCGCCGGCCCGTTCCTCTGGATGGCCCCGTTCGCCTTCTGCACCGCGCTGCTGGCCCAGGGGCAGCTGCTGCTGGAACTCGCCGCCCTGGCCGGCAAGGACCCCACGGCCAGGGCCCGCGCCCCCGAGCTGCTCGTCCTCCAGGCGGCCCACCCGGACCTCGCCGCCGCCGAACGGGCCCTCGCGGCCGGCCCGCCGCCCGGGGCCGAGCGGAGCGGTCCCACCGGCCGCTTCCGGGGGTTCGGCTCACTGCTGTGGCGGATGGCCCGCCTGCTCGGGCTGACCAGCGAGGGCGTCGTCCCGCCGCCGTCCCGGTGGCGGACCGCGGGGGAGTGGGCGCTGCTCGCCCTGGTGCTCCTGGTGGGTGTCGTCGCCCCGCTGATCTGGCTCCCCTACATGGCGTTCTCCTACAACCGGGCCACCGACCGGCTGGCCGCCCGCGCGCTCGCCTTCCACTTCGGCGGGGGGCCGGCCGACCGGCCCGGGCCCCGTCCGGCCCGGACCGATCCCGGGGTGGTGGCGGCCGCCGGCCGGGCCGTGCTCGCGCTGTTCGTACCGATCGCCGCGGTGGGCGTCCTCCTGGTCGCCGACATCCGGCTCGCCGACAGCCGCTGGCCGGTTCTGGCCCTGGTGCTGATCGGCCTCTCGGTCCTGGTGAGCGGGCTCTGGTGGATGGCGCACTGGCGCTCCCTGCACCCGCCCCGGAGCCGGCCACCGCGCGCCCGGGCGAATCCAACGTCCGTAGCTCCCCGTCCCCCTGACGAGCGGTCACGGCGCGAAGGTTAGGCTGCCCGCGGGGCCGCGGGGAGCGGCCGGGAGAAGGGTGACACGGGTGCGAACCGTACGAGACCAGGGCGTGAACGACGACCCCGCGGGCGGCCCGGGCCGAAGCTGCGCGCGATCGCCGGCCACCGGCTGTCCGGGCTGCCCCAGCTCGCCGGGGCGGACGGGCGGCTGCGGCACGAGATCGCGGTGGTCGCGGCGGTCCTGCCGTTCAAGGTGAACAACCACGTCCTGGACGAGCTGATCGACTGGGACCGGGTGCCCGACGATCCGATGTACCGGCTGACCTTCCCGCACCGGGACATGCTCCCGCCGGAGCTCTTCGACCGGATCTCCGCGCTGCTCACCGAGGACGCCCCGCGCGAGCGGCTGGCGGAGGCGGTCGCCGCCGCCCGGCGGGCGCTCAACCCGCACCCGGGCGGGCAGCTGGAGGAGAACATCCCCCAGCTCCACGGCCGCCCGGTGCCGGGGCTCCAGCACAAGTACCGGGAGACGGTGCTGCTGTTCCCCGCGCAGGGGCAGAACTGCCACGCCTACTGCGGCTACTGCTTCCGCTGGGCGCGGTTCGTCGGCGAGCCGGACCTGCGGCAGAGCCTGCCGCGCCCGGCGACCGCGCTGGACCACCTGCGCGCCCACCGCGAGGTCTCCCGACGCCTCTGGTTCACCGCCGAGCCGCAGTTCGCGGAGGAGCCGGCGCTGGTGTGATCCGGGCCCCGGGGAGGCCCCGCCGCCGCCCGCGATCGCACTGTGTTCGAAGCTCGAACACGCGTTTGATGAGCCCGGGCCCCGCCGCTCGAGGTGCGGGCTCTCCCGCTCCCCCGTTCGGGTGGAGTGAATCGTTCCTACGTCTGGGTGATTCGCATGCGCAGCAACGATCGGCCCCGGCGGCGCGCGCTCCTCGGATTCAAACCTTCCGATCGGAGAGATTCACCCTATCGGGGGGCAGTCGGCTGCGGTGCGGGGTTGCCGAGCCCTTGGTGATCTAGGGTTCCGATGGATTGCCCGAGCGGGTGCAACCGCATCGCGAAGGCCGCCAACACTCCCACCGATACGCGTATCTGATGATCCGTCGCCATCGAGGCACCGGCTGTCGCCGGCCGCACGACGGGTCGGCGTGACCTGATCACACGAAGGAGATCCCTGCCGATGTCCGTGGAGACGACCAGCCCGGAGACACCGCAGGTGGCCCAGCAGTCCAGCCTGACGACGGCCGCTGCGCGCAATCTTGCGACGACCACCAAGTCCGCACCGCAGATGCAGGAGATCACCTCCCGCTGGCTGCTGAAGGTGCTGCCCTGGGTGCAGGCGGCCGGTGGCGCCTACCGGGTCAACCGCCGACTGACCTACACCGTCGGTGATGGCCGGATCGAGTTCATCAAGACCGGTTCCGAGGTCCGGGTGATCCCGCAGGAGCTCGGCGAACTCGCCCTGCTGCGCGGTTTCGAGGACGACGAGGCGCTCGCCGCGCTGGCCGACCGCTGCGAGCAGCGCGACTTCGGCCCGGGCGAGGTGCTCGCCGAGCGCGGTGCCCCGGCGGACCGGATCTACCTGATCGCGCACGGCAAGATCAACCAGATCGGCACCGGCAAGTACGGTGACGAGACGGTGGTCAGCGTGCTCGGCGACGGCGACCGCTTCGGTGAGCACGCGGTGCTCGACCCGGACGCGGTCTGGGAGTTCACCGCCAAGACGGTGACCGGCGGCACCGTGCTCTCGCTGCCCCGCCGGGACTTCGAGCGGATCCGTGACAACTCGCCCGCGCTGCAGCAGCACCTGGAGGCGTTCCTGGCCCTGCCGCTCCAGGCCCAGAACGAGCGCGGCGAGGCCGAGATCGCCATGTCGGCGGGCCACCACGGCGAGTACCAGCTCCCCGGTGCCTTCGTGGACTACGAGCTCAAGCCGCGCGAGTACGAGCTGAGCGTCGCCCAGACGATCCTCAAGGTGCACACCCGGGTCGCCGACCTCTACAACCAGCCGATGAACCAGGTCGAGCACCAGCTGCGGCTGACCATCGAGGCCCTGCGCGAGCGCCAGGAGCACGAGCTGGTCAACAACCCGGAGTTCGGCCTGCTCAACAACGCCGACTTCGACCAGCGCATCCAGACCCACTCCGGGCCGCCCACCCCGGACGACCTGGACGAGCTGCTCAACCGCCGCCGCGACCCCGACTACCTGCTCGCCCACCCGCGGACCATCGCCGCGATCGGCCGCGAGCTGAACGCGCGCGGGCTCTACCCGCACCACGTCGACCTCGGCGGGCAGCAGGTGCCGGCGTGGCGCGGCGTTCCGATCCTGCCGTGCAACAAGATCCCGATCAGCAAGGAGAACACCAGCTCGATCCTGGTGATCCGTACCGGAGAGGACAACCAGGGCGTCATCGGCCTGCACCAGACCGGCATTCCGGACGAGTACCAGCCGAGCCTGTCGGTCCGGTTCATGGGCATCGACGAGAAGGCGATCATCTCCTACCTTGTGAGTGCCTACTACTCCGCCGCGATCCTGGTGCCGGACGCGGTCGGTGTGCTGGAGAACGTCGAGATCGCGCACGGGCGCCGCTGAGGCGCAGTTCGGGCGGGCCGTCCCCGCAGGGCCCGCCCCGGGCCGGGCGTAACCGGTCCACCGCATGATCGTTTCACCGGATGCCGGACGGCCCGCCCCTGCGGCGGGCCGTCCGGTGTCGGCCCCCGCCCGGCGCGGCCGACCTCCTGACGACACGAGAGGTGCACGGAGCCATGCCGCAGCCCCAGCCGTCCCGTCGGATACCGATGGACGGGTCGTCGTGACCGCGGAACGGCGTCCGGCGCCCGTCGCCGCCGGGCGCGCTGCCTCCGGCGGCCCCCGTGCGCGGCGGATCAAAGTGGCCGGCGCGGCGGCCGGGATGGCCGCGCTCTGCGCGCTGGTGAGCGGCTCGGCCGCCGCCCGCTCCACGACGGTCCAGCACGGCGGGGGGTGGCCGCACGGGCCGGTGGAGACCTGCGTCACCACGAGGACGGATGTCGCGGTCGGCCTCGGCCGGGGCGGCGTGGACGTCGGCGTGGACGTGGACGTGGCGGTCGGCGTGGAGGTCGACCTGTCGGGGATCCTGCACCACCCGCATCCGCCGAAGCCGACGCACCACCACCACCCCTGTCCGTCGCCGTCGCCCAGCCCGTCGCCGACCCCGAGCCCGAGCCCGACCCGGACCCCGTCTCCGACGCCGACGCCCCGGCCCACCCCGACGCCGACCCCCACCGCGACACCGACGCCGACACCGGCACCGACGCCGGTCGTCACGCCCTCGCCCACCCCGGTGTCGACCCCGCCGACGCCGCCGCCGAGCCCGGCTCCGGTGCAGCCCGCCCCGCCGGCCCCGCCCGCTCCGACGCCGAGGCCCACCCCGCCACCCGCCTCGCCCCGGCCGCCGGCCCCCGCTCCCACCTCCGCACCGAGACCGGTGACCCCGCCGCCCGCGCCGGTGGTCCCGCCCCCGCCGCCCGCGCCCTCGCCCACCCCGGTGCCGACGCCGCCGCCCGGCCCGGCCCCGACGCCCCCGGCTCCCAGCCCGGTGCGGTCGGCCGTGACGCTGCGGCCCGTCCCGCCGGCCCTGCCCGTCGAGGCGCCCGAGCGGCACCACGGCGCCTCGCCGACCCGGACCATGCTGGTCGTCACCGTGCCGGCCGTGCTCGCGGCGGCGGCCCTGCGCCCCCGTGGGCGCGCCGGTCGCGGTGGCGGTGGCTCCCGCGGCTCCTCCGGTGGTGCCGGCGGTTCCAGCGGCTCCTGACGCGGCCTCGCCGTCCCCCTTCGCTTCCCGTTCGTCGGACCGTACCCGGCCGGACGAACGGTCCCGACTGTTTCCGATCGACCCTGTCGATCCCCGACCGAGAAAGGAGTTCCCATGTCCGAGTGGTTGGCGCTGGCCATCGCCATGCTGGCGGCCGGCGCCGTCGTGGTGGCGGTGGTGCTGCTGAGGCACCGCCGCGCCGGTGCGGACGAGGACACCGACGAGACGCCCGACGTCATCGAGTACATGACGATGATGATCGGCGTGGTCTACGCGATCGTGCTCGGCCTCGCCATCGCCGGCGTCTGGGAGGCGCGCGGCGTGGCGCAGGACGACGTCTTCCGCGAGGCGCAGTCGCTGCACGAGGTGAGCGAGCGGGCACAGATCTACCCGGTGGAGTTCCGCGACCAGGTCCGCGCCGACGTCGACGCCTACGTCTCCTACGTGGTGGACGTGGAGTGGACGTACATGCGCGAGAACGGCGAGATCTCCGACCGGGGCACCGAGTTGCTGGAGAAGCTGCGCACCGACGTCGCGACCCGCCCCCCGGCCTCCGACCTGGAGGCCCAGGCCTACCAGCCGATCATGGACCGGATCAGCATCGCCGACGACGCCCGCAACGCGCGAGGGCAGAACGCCGGCCCGACCATGCCCGGCGTGGTCTGGTTCGGCCTGATCGTGGGCGCGGTGGTGACCGTCGGCATGGTGTTCGCCCTGCAGATCCGGCGCTCCACCCGGGAGTTGCTGCTGGCCGGTGCGTTCAGCGCGCTGATCGCCTTCCTGCTGTTCCTCATCTGGGACTTCGACGACCCGTTCGGCCGCAGCGTCTCGGTCACCACCCAGACGTTCACCGACCTGTTCCCGCACCTGGGCGGCGGGAGCGGCTGAGCACCGCCCCCGGTCCTTCTGCCGGCCGACCCCCGCGCCGCGGCCTTCGATAGTCTGAGCGAGCCGTTGGGGGTCGGCCCCGGCGTGCGCGCGCCGAGAGGAACCGTCAGCGTTGTCCCACCAGCAGCCCGCGCAGGGCGACCCGTTCCCGACGACCCAACGCCCCGGACGCGCCTGGTGGTGGCTGCCGACCGAGGAACGCCGCCGGCGCAAGCGCCAACAGCAGGAGTGGAAGGCGTACCTGCGCAGGCACGGGGAGCGGAAGAAGGACAACGACCTGGACGACTGCCTCCCCTCCGGCTGCGGCGGCGGAGGCGGCACCGGCGGCGGTTGCGGCGGTGGCAACGGCGGCTGCGGGGGCGGTGGCGGCGGGTGCGACGGCCCCTGCCTGCTCGCCCTGTTCTCGGTGATGACGGCCGCCGGCGTCCGGTTCGTCCTCACCGGTGGCCGGAGGCGGCGGACGGCGCACCGCACGGATCCCGCCGCGCCCCCGCCGCGGGGCCTGGCCGCCGGGGTGCTGTACGGCGCGGTGCGCCACTACCGCGCCGAGATCAGCCCGAAGCGCCCGGCCTGCTGCCCGTACACCCCGACCTGCTCGACCTACGCCGTCCAGGCGCTGCACCGGCACGGCGCGCTGCGCGGTGCCCGGCTGACGGCGGGCCGGCTGCTGCGCTGCCGCCCGGGCGTGGCCCGGCGCGGCGGCGGTGTCGACCCGGTGCCGGAGCGCTGAGTCCGGCGCACCGGGGCCCGTACCGGGGCCGCCGTACCGGGGCCGGCGCACCGATACCGGCGCACCGGGTCCGGAGCGCCGAGCGGGCGCCGCGAAGCCCTGGGGGCCGGCCGGTGCACCACCACCGGCCGGCCCCGCAGGGACCGTTGACGCGGAGCGTCAGTTCAGGCTGCCGCTCATCGCGTTGAGCATGGTGGCGGAGGCGTCGTCGTTCTCCAGCGAGAAGGCGAACATCCCGGCCAGGCCCTTGCTCTTGGCGTACGCGCCGCGGGCCTGGACGGCCTGCGGGGTGTCACCGGTCCAGAAGTTGGTGCCGTCGTAGACCCAGGAGGACTCGGTCACCGGGTCCCAGTGGGTGTTGGCGGCGGTCGGGTTGAGCTCCTTCCAGGCGGCCAGGCCGGCCTCCGCGCTCAGCGGCTTGGCCGGGGTCGGGCCGGTCGCGCTCTGGTAGAGGCCGAAGTTGTTGCCGGCCGGCACGCCGGTCCAGCCGCGCCAGTAGAACGGCACGCCCAGCACGATCTTGTTCGCCGGGAAGCCGCCCGCGATGCCGTACTCCGACAGGCCGGTGGTGTACGCGGTCAGCGTGGTGTCGACGTTGTACTTGCGGGTGCCCGGGGTGATCGGCGTGGTCGGGTCGGCCGGGCTGTCGTGCAGCGGGTCCTGGTGGTTGGTCGGGCCCTTGGCGTCCCACGAGCCGTGCATGTCGTAGGTCATGATGTCGGCGTAGTCCAGGTACGCGCCGATCTTGTCGGTCTCCAGCTGCGCGATCTTGTCCTGACCGCTGGGCAGTGCCGCCGTCAGCAGGAACCGCTTGCCCTGGGCGTTGCCGAGGGTGTCCAGCTGGGTGCGGAACTCCTTGAGCAGCAGGGTGAAGTTCTGCTTGTCGGCGGGGGAGTAGTGGTTGCCGGTGTGGCCGCCGGCCGAGCCCGGGTACTCCCAGTCGATGTCGACGCCGTCGAAGAGGCCGGCCGCCGTGGCCGCGCCGCCCGCCGGGTCACCGGCGACGTTGGCCGGCAGGTTCCCCTTGAGGAACATGTCGAGGCAGGAGGAGACGAACTTCTTGCGCGAGGCGTCGCTGGCGGCCGCGTCGGAGAAGTACTTGGAGTACGTCCAGCCGCCGAGCGAGATGGTGAAGCGCAGGTTCGGGTACTTGGCCTTCAGCTGGCGCAGCTGGTTGAAGTTGCCCTTGAGCGGCTGCTCCCAGCTGTCGGCGCTGCCGTCCACGCTGGCGGCGCCGTTGTAGTCGGCCTGGTAGTCGGCGTAGGCGTCACCGGCGCCGTCACCGGCGTTCGGGTTGTTCTCGTTGGCCGAGTCCGAGGCCTTGACCGCCTGGAAGCAGGTCAGGTTGGTCGGGTGGATGTTGGCGAACGCGTAGTTGATGACGTCCAGCTTGCCGGCCGCGCCGCTGGTGTCGACGTTCTTCGCGTGGTACGCGTTCTCGTAGACGCCCCACTGGTCGAAGTAGGCCGCGCGGTACGGGCTGTTGGCGGGCGCCGCGGCGGTGGTGGTGCTCACCGGGGCGGACTGGGCGGAGGCGTGGCTGCCGGAGTAGCCCTGGACGGTGAAGGTGTAGCCGCGGGTCGGCAGCAGCGAGCTGACCGCCACCGAGGTGCCCATCGAGGTGGCCACCAACTGGTCGCCCGCGTACACCTTGTAGGCGACCGGGAGGTCGCCGGCGGTCGCGGTGGACGGCTGCCAGGTGAGGACCACGGCGTTGTGGGTGACCTTGGAGACGGTGACGCCGCTCGGGGTGGTGACCTTGCCGTCCCCGGTGGGGCCGGTGCCGGTCGAGGTGGCGGTGGGCGTCACGGTCGGGCTGTTGGTGGCCGTGGGGCTGTTGGTGGCGGTCGGACTGTTCGTCGCCGTGGGGCTGTTCGTCGCGGTCGGGCTGTTGGTCGCGGTCGGGCTGCTCGTGGCGGTGGGGCTGTTGGTCGCCGTCGGGCTGGCCGTGCCGGTCGGGCCCGCCGGGCCGGTCAGGCTGAGGTCGTCGGCCTGGTAGGCGCCGGTGCCGTACCAGCCGTGGGTGAAGACCGTCACCGAGGTGGTGGTCGCGCCCGTGGTGAAGGTGGAGCTCAGCTGCGTCCAGCCGCCGGCATTGGGCACCCAGCTCTGGGAGTTGACGCCGGTTCCGGTCGCACCCAGGTAGACGTAGCTGCCGCGCACCCAGCCGGCCAGCGTGTAGGTGGTGTTCGGCAGGACGGTGACGGTCTGCTGGCACTGCGCGGTGTCGGACGCCGAGGCGGCGCCGTTGAGGGCGTAACTGCCGCCGTGCACCGGGGTGGTGACCACCGATCCGTTGGCGCAGGTCCAGCCGGCCAGGGTGCCGGTCTCGAGGTCGGCGTTGGTGAGCAGGTTGACGGGGGCGGCCGAGGCGGTGTTCAGGGAGAGCGCGACGGCGGCGCCGCCGGTGCTGAGGGTGGCGGCCAGGGCGAGCGCGAGCGCCCGGCGACGCGGGGCGGCGGCCCGGCGCTCAGCGGGGCGCGCGGACATGACACGGTCATGCATGCGGTGGTCCTCCGGAGGAGTGGGGGTTCCGGCGGTGCGGCGGCCCGGGGTGGGCCGAGGGAGCCGAACCGGGCGCTGTGGGGGCGCGCGGTCGGGTGAACACGTGCGGCAGGGCAGGATGCGGCAGGGCGTGCGGGATCGTGGCGCGGACCGGCCCGGGGGCCGTCGCGGTCACGACATCACAGATTGGACTGGACCAATATTCGCCGTCAAGGGTGTCCGGTGGGCGGACCGTCGGCGGCCGTACGAACGGTGGGACGGGCGCGGGCCCGGTACGGTGGCCTCCCGAGAGGTCCCGCGTCGAACGGAGGACGGGTCATGGACAGCCGCGCCTGGGACGACCGCTACGCCGCGAGCGAGCTGGTCTGGGGTACCGAACCCAACCGCTGGGTGGTCCGCGAGCTGGCCGGGCTCGCCCCCGGACGGGCCCTGGACCTGGCGGCCGGGGAGGGCCGCAACAGCATGTGGCTGGCCGGCCTCGGCTGGGAGGTCACCGGCCTGGACTTCTCCACCGTCGCCCTCGGCCGGGCCGAACGGCTCACCGCCGCGCTGCCCGACGAGGTGGCCGACCGCCTCACCTGGCGGCACGGCGACGCCCGCACCGTCGAGGCCCCGCCCGAGGGTTATGACCTGGTCCTGGTCGCCTACCTCCAACTCCCCGCCGAGGACCGCCGGGCCGCGCTGCGCCGGGGCGCCGGGGCCCTCGCCCCCGGCGGCACCCTGCTGGTGGTCGGCCACGACGCCACCAACCTGACCGAGGGGGCCGGCGGCCCCCGGGACCCGGCAGTGCTCTTCACCCCCGAGGACGTTCTCGCCGATCTGGCCGGCACCGGGCTGCGCACCGTCCGCGCCGAGCGGGTCCGCCGTCCGGTGGGCGACGGAGCGGAGGCGGTCGACGCCCTGGTCCGCCTGGAGCGGGCCGCCTGAGCGGGCTGCGGGTTCCACAGGTCTGGACCAATACCCCCATTCGGGAAGATCCCCGAATACCGGTCCATTCGTAGGCGATGTTCCCTCGGCCGTCATTTCCGACACCCGTTGAAGGCGAATTCCCGAACGGTTAGTGTTCGATCCGGCGGGCGCGCCGAGTGTCCGTCATCGGTCGGAATTCCGACATCCGGAGGGGATTGCTCATGCAGGGAACCATGCGCAGGTCGGTTCGTTTCGTCGCCGGCTCCGTCGCCGCGGCCGCGCTGGCGGCCTCGGCCCTCGTCGGCGTCGCGGGGAACGCCGTGGCCGCCGGTGCCGCCCCAAAGGGCGCTCCTGTCGCGCAGGCCGACGCGCAGGCCTCGCCCGACGGGGTGCTCCTCGACCCCGGTCAGGGGTCGAGGCTCCAGAACGTGAACAGCGGAAAGTGTCTGGTGGTCCAGGGCTACAACAACAACAGCCAGGCCTTCCAGTTCGACTGTGCCGGATTCGACGACCAGTACTGGGTCTTCGACAAGGTCTACGGGAAGAACAACGCCTTCCGGATCAGGAATTTCCACAGCGGGAAGTGTCTGGTCGCGCGGGGCGTCGACGGCGAGTCGCCGGTGGTCACCACCGACTGCGCGGACTACGACGACCAGCTCTGGTGGGCGGTCTCGCTGCAGATGGGCGGGTACCAGCTGAAGAGCTTCTACAGCCTGCGCTGCATGATCGTCCGGGGCGGCCAGCCCGGGAACGGCGCGGTGGTGGGCGGTTGCGACAAGAACTTCGCCGACCAGCGCTGGACCTGGTAGCCGCTCGGGCGGCCGGTGGTGCCGGACCGTCCGCGGGCGTTCCGGCGCCACCGGCTTCCGCCGCGCGTCCGCGGGGTATGCAGCTGTCCCGGGACGAGGGCGTACGCGGGGCGCGGAAAAGATCTACAGTGTTGTAGATTCGAGGCGCGCAGGCGAGCAACGAGGAGGGCGCGATGAGCGTTTCGCTGGCGAAGGGTCAGAAGCTGAGCCTGGAGAAGCCGGGTGGAGGCCGACTGGGCGTGGTGCGGATGGGCCTCGGCTGGCGGGCCGCGCAGAAGAAGGGTTTCCTCGCGAAGCTGTTCGCCGCCCAGGAGATCGACCTGGACGCCTCGGCCGTGCTGTTCGCCGCGGGCAAGCCGGTCGACGTGGTCTTCTTCCAGCACCTCACCAGCAACGACGGCTCGGTGCGGCACAGCGGTGACAACCTGACGGGCGGCGCCGGGGACGCGACCGACGACGAGACCATCACCGTCGACCTCACCGCCGTGCCGGCCGAGGTGGACCAGATCCTCTTCACCGTCAACTCGTTCACCGGCCAGACCTTCCAGGAGGTCGAGAACGCCTTCTGTCGGCTGGTCGACACCCAGACCGGCACCGAGCTGGCCCGCTACACGCTCACCGGCGGCGGTGCCTACACCGCCCAGATCATGGCCAAGGTGCAGCGCGCCGCGGGCGGCTGGCAGATGACCGCGATCGGCCAGCCGGCCAGCGGACGCACCTTCCAGGACCTCATGCCGGAGCTGGTCAAGCACCTCTGACCGGCGGACCGGCCGGCCGACCGCCACACCGGCCGGCCGGTCCGCTCGGCCCGCCCCGGGGCTCCGGGACGGGCCCGCCGGTGCGCCCCGCGACCGCGCCGGGAGCCGGGCGTGCCCGGTCGGGTGGAGTTCGGTGATAACCCTGCGGCGCTCTCCGCGCGTCCGCTAACACTGGCCGCATGGACGATGACGCTGTGCAGCTACCCGAGCACCTCACGATCCGGGTCACCCACACCGACGACCCGGTCGCCGCGGTGGCCGGCCTGGAGGCCTGGGCATCCCGCGAGAAGTACCCGAACCTGATGATGATGCCGCCCGTCTTCGGCAGCCTGGAGCGCACCGGGACGGGCGCCTGGAGGATCCTCCACTTCCACGCCACCACCCCGCAGGGAGCCCGGGACGACCTGGGCCACTCCTTCCGGGCCTGGGCCCTGGCCGAACCCGGCACCAGGCTGGCCGCCCCCTGGAACCTCACCGACGAGGAGCGCGCCTCCTACACCGAGGCCTACGAGCGGATGGAGTGGGAGGCGCTCGACGAGATCTCGGTGGCCGGCCGGGACTACCGCGTCTTCCGCGCGGAGCAGGTGCTGCGCTCGGGCCCGGACGGCATCGAGCCGCCCCGGCCCACCGACCCGGACCCGGCGGCCGTCGGCGAGGGGTACCGGCTGCCCTCCCGGGTGGACGGCTTCCTGATCGACCCGGCGGCCGGCGTCACCCTGGTCGACGGGATCCTTCGGCTGGACATGATGGCGCTGGTGCCGACCGGCCGGTTCATCCCGGAGGACGTCCGGGCCGAGGCACGGCTCGCCTCGCACCTCTACCCCAATGTGATGGTCCTGCCGGCCCACTGCGCGGTCGCGGAGTACCGGGACGGCCGCTGGGGGCCGATGACCGGTGCCTGCGAGACCCCGCAGGGCGCCCGGGACAGCCTGGCCGCCTATCTGCGCGAGTTCGCCCCCCGGCTGGACCCGGGCCTCGGCGAGGAGGAGCTGGCCCGGTACGCGGAGGCCGCCGACCGGCTGGACGCCGAGCGGGCCGATGAGGTGCAGGCGGCGGGGCGCCGGTTCCGGCTGGTCCGGGTCGAACCGGTGGTCCGCCTCGGGCCGGACGGGCCGGAGCTGCCCCGCACCTCGGACTGGGACCCGGACGTGCCGCTGCGGGTGCAGGAGCAGCGCGACCGCGCGGCCGGGATCGTCTACGCCGAGGACGAGGACGAGGAGGACGAGGAGTCGGAGGGCGACTGACGGACGGTCGCCCGTGCGCGTCGGCCCGCCTCCCGGATGTCCGGGAGACGGGCCGATGTCGTCGTGCGGGCCGGCTGCCGCGGGTCAGTGCGCCGAGGGGGCGGCGGCCGAGGGGGAGAGCGCGGCGCTCGGACTGGCGCTGCCGGACGGGGTGGTCGACGGCGTGGTCGACGGGGCGGTCGGCGTGGGGCAGCCGGGGCCGGTCGGGGTGGCCGTCGCGCTCGGCGTGGCCGACGGGGTGGCGCTCGCGGAGGGGCTGGCGCCCGCCGTCGGGGTGCCGGTGGGGGTGCCCGTCGGTGTGGCGCAGCCGGTGGGCGTGTCCGTGGGCGTCGCCGTCGGAGTCGCGGACGGGGTGCCGGTGGGCGTCGTCGACGGGGTCCCCGACGGGGTTCCGGTCGGGGTGCCGGTCGGCGTGGTGCTCGGCGTCGTGCTGGGCGTGCCGGTCGGGGTGGCGGTCGCGGTGGGGCTCGTGCTGCCGGACGGCGTGCTGCCGGGCGTCGTCGGCGGGGTGGTGCTCGGCCCGTCCGAGGGAGAGGCGCTCGCGGACGGCGAGGGCGAGGACGAACCGGACGGCGCGGCGCTCGGCGACGCGGTGCCGGTGGGCGTCGTCGACGGGGTCCCGGTCGGCGTCGTGGTGGCCGGGCCCGGCGTCACCGGCGCGAGCGGGCTCGGCGGCGCGACGGGGAGCAGCGGGGCGAGCGGGCTCGGCGTACCCGGGCGGTTCGGGGTGGTGACCGGGCTGCCGCTGCCGAAGTGGGCCATCCAGTTCCGGACGGTGCGCAGGTACTCGTCGGAGTGGTTGTAGCTGAGGATCGCCCGGTCCAGCTGGGCCTGGTCGGACAGGTCGCGGCCGCCCGCGCAGAGGTACCGGCCGGTCGCCTCGGCGGCGTCGAAGATGTTGTTCGGGTCGGCCTTGCCGTCCCCGCTGGCGTCCACGCCCCAGGACGCCCAGGTGGAGGGGATGAACTGCATCGGCCCGACCGCGCGGTCCCAGCTCGCGTCGCCGTCGTAGCGGCCGCCGTCGGTGTCGGCGATCGCCGCGAAGCCGGCGCCGTTCAGCACCGGGCCGAGGATCGGGCGGAACGTCGTCCCGGCGGCGTCGACCGCGCCCCGGCCGGCCTGGCCGGACTCGACCTCGCCGATCGCCGCGAGCAGCTGCCAGGGGAGGTGGCAGCCGGGCGAGCGCAGCGCGAGCGCCGCCTCGGCCTTGCGGTAGGCGGCGAAGACCGTCTCCGGCAGGGCCGGTCCGGTGCGCAGCGGGTCGGCGAAGGGGGAGGTGAGCGGGGCGAGCGGCGGCTGGGCCAGCGGCAGGGTGCCGCCGCCGTCGGCCGGCGGGGTGCCGGGGACGCCGGTGGGGGCGAAGGGCGAGGCGGTGGCGCCGTAGGCCGGGCCGCCCGCGATCACGCCGGTCGCGTCGGACGGGTTCTCCACCGGGCCCGCCGCGGCGACCGGGGAGAAGCCGAGGCCGGAATGGGAACCGGTCAGCGCCGCCAGCGCGGTGAACACCGCCAGCATCCCGGTCACCCGCTTGCCGAGCCGCAGCCGCCGGCCGGCCGTGCGGCCCAGCCGCTGTCCCCCGGTGTCGGCGGGTTTCCCCTCGTTCCGCGTGGCCTCGCTGTTCCTGCTCACCATGCCGTGCCCCTCCCGTCACCGTCCGGTCCCCCGAGGAACGGACGGGCTGTCACCATCGTGCCTGCCGGTGCATGACAGTTTCTCGTTACCGGAATGATTAGTATCACGACGATCTGACAGGCCCTTGGTGGCCAGGGGCGATACCGGGCGCCATCGTTGGGTGAACGGACGGTGGAGCGGCTCGACCGGACACGGTCAGACGGTCGACCGGGCCGGGAGGGCGTCAGAGGTCGAGCAGGGTCCCGTCCTCGGCGACGGCCGCGCCCGCCGCCGCGAGGGCCGGTGCCAGGGCGGCGGCCTCCGGTGAACCCCGGTGGGCCAGCGGGTTGGTGTTGTTGAGATGGGTGTAGAGGTAGCGCGGTCCTGGCCGGTGGCGCAGGTGGGGGAGCGAGTCGGCGACCGCCAGGTGACCCATGCCGCGCGAGGTGCGGGCGCCGCCGGTGCGTTCGGCGAGTTCGTCGTCGGTGGCGAAGGTGCCGTCCAGGACGACCACGTCGGCGTCGGCCACCGCCCGGTCGAGGGCGGGCGTCCAGACGGCGAGGCCGGGCGCGTAGACGGCGCGGGCCCGGCCGCCCGCCTCGGTGAAGCGGTAGCCGACCACCCAGTCCGCCCGCTCGCCGGCCGGGTCGCCCGCAGGGAGGCCGGCCGGGTCGGCGGCGTACCGGGGGCGCTTGCCGCCGAGCGCCAGCGGCTCGGCGACCAGGCCCCCGGCCAGTTCGACCGGCTGCCCCGCGGTGACGGTGTGCCAGCGCGCCTTGGTGTAGGGGGCCAGCAGCGGGCCGACCGGGAACGCCTCGTGGAGCGCGGCGCGGACCGGCGCGGTGGCGTGCACCGACAGCTCGGCGGCCTCCCGCAGGGTCACCAGGCCCAGGGTGTGGTCGAGTTCGCCGCTGGTGAGCAGGACGCCGCGCAGCGGGGTGGCCCGGGTGCCCGGCGGGGGCGCCAGCTCGGGGGCGGCGAGCAGCTGGGAGCGCAGGTCGGGGGAGGCGTTGACCAGGTACCAGGCGGCGCCGTCGGCGCTGATCGCCAGGCAGTCCTGGCTGCGGACGGCGCCGGTGCGCCGGGCGGTGGCGCAGCCCTCGCAGCCGCAGTTCCACTGGGGCAGGCCGCCGCCGGCGGCGGTACCGAGGATCCTGATCTTCAGCTGGTGCTCCTCACGCCGGGTCGGGGGCGGGCGGCACGGCCGCGGTGAACCGGCGCGGCACCGGTGCCGGTGTCGGTGCCGGCGTCGTCTGCGCCCGCACCAGGTGGTGGTGCGGGGAGAACCGGCAGGCCGGGTCGGTGACGCCCGGGTCACCGGTGAACTGGAAGGCCTGGCAGCGGCAGCCGCCGTGGTCCTGCTCGCGCAGCTCGCAGCTGCGGCACGGCTCCGGCATCCAGTCGGTGCCGCGGTAGCGGTTGAAGGCGGGTGAGTCGTACCAGCTGGCCGCCAGGCCGTCGGTGACCGCGTTCGGCAGTGCCGGGCCCGGCAGTTGGGCGGCGGCCAGACAGGGCAGCACGGTGCCGTCCGGGGCGACGACGAGCTGTTCGCTGCCCCAGCCGTTCATGCACGGCTTCGCGGTGCCGCCGTGGTGGTCGGCGGCCACGTGGGTGATCTCGATCCGGTCGCCGTGCCGGGCCCGGGCCTCGGCGACGTCGCGCCCGGCCTGTCGGACCTGCTCCTCGCCGGGCGCGAGGTGGGCCCGGTTGACCCAGGCCCAGCCGTAGAACTGGGTGTGCGCGAGCTCGACCCGGTCGGCGCCCAGTTCGACGGCGAGGTCGGCGATGGCGCCGAGGCGGGCGAGGTTGCCGCGGTGCAGCACCGCGTTGACGGTGAGCGGCAGCCCGGCGCCGGTGAGCAGGGCGGCCGCGGCGAGCTTGCGCGCGTGGCCGGTGGGGCCGGTCAGCCGGGTCAGCCCGGCGACGGCGTCGGCCCGCAGCGGATCGGCGTCCTGGACGGAGAGCTGGACGTGGTCCAGGCCCGCCGCCGCGAGTTCGGCGGCGCGCGCGGCGTCCAGCGGCAGGCCGCTGGTGATCAGGTTGGTGTAGAGGCCGAGCCCGCGGGCGTGCGCGACGATGGCCGCCAGGTCGTGGCGGAGCAGCGGTTCACCCCCGGTGAGGTGGACCTGCAGCACGCCCAGCCCGCGCGCCCGGTCGAGGATGCGCTGCCACTGCTCGGTGTCCAACTCGTCCCGTTGCCGGGTGAGTTCGACCGGGTTCGCGCAGTAGGTGCACTGCAGCGGGCAGCGGTGGGTGAGTTCGGCGACCAGCCCGAGCGGGGCGGGTGCCCGCCGCCCGGCGGCGGCGCCGGGCAGCCCGGCCGCCGGGGACGGGCGGGCCGGCGCGCCGGTGCCGTCGAGGGTGAGCAGCCGGCGTTCGGCGAGGTCGGCCAGCAGCGCCAGCACCTGGCCGGCGTCCACGCCCTCGTACTCCTCGGCGAGCCGGGCGGTGATCCGGGCGGCGTCGCGCCGTCCGTCGCAGTGCCGCAGGACGGCGGCGGCGGTCGTGTTGAGCAGCAGCACGCCCTCCGGGTAGAGCAGGGCGGCCTGTTGGCGGACCGGGTCGTCGACCAGCCGCACCCCGCGCCGCAGCCCGGGGGCCGCGGCGGCGGGTGCGGCGTTCACCGGGCGGTCCCTGCGGCGCCTGCGGGCGCCGTGCGGCCCGCCGTGGCGGCGCTCTGCGGCCCGTAGTCGACGGCGTCGAGCATCGCGCGCAGCACCTCGCACTTGAAGGCGAGCGCCGCCACGGCGGCCTGCTGCTGCGCGGCCGTCACGCAGTGGTCCAGTACCAGGTCCAGGGTCTGCGCGCTGTCCCGGCGGGCGTCGGGGATCCGGTGCTCGAAGTAGGCGTAGCCGGACGGGTCGATCCAGTCGTAGTGCTTCTGCCAGGCGATCACCCGCTCGGCCATGTGGTCGGGCGAGAACATCTCGGTCAGCGCCGCCGCCACGCCCTCGGTCCACGGCCGGGTCTGGCAGAAGTGCAGGTAGGCGTCGACGGCGAAGCGCACGCCGCGCGCCACGTGCCGCTCGTCCAGCACCTCGGCCCGGTCCAGGCCGACGGCCTCGGCGAGCACCAGCCAGTCGGCCAGGCCGCCCTCGCCCTCGTGCGGGCCGTCCTGGTGGCCGAGCCGCCGGGTCCACTCCCGACGGACCTCCGGCAGCGGGCAGTTGGCGATGATCGCGGCGTTCTTCCGGGTCAGGACCAGCTGGTAGTACCAGCGGTTGGCGACCCAGCGCCGCAGCTCCGGCGGCGTGCAGCCGCCGGAGTGCAGGCGCAGATGGAACGGATGGGTGTCCCAGTACCGTCCCCGCAGGCCGTACAGCCTGGCCGCGAACTCCTCGCGGCTCGACGCGGTGGTGGGGGCGTGGGTCACCGAGTGGTCCGCGCGGCGTACGCGGTGACCTCGGCGCCGGTGCGGTGGCACTCCACCGCGGGGGCGGACCAGACGGGCTTGGCCGGGGCCGCCGGAGCGGTCGGCGCGGCGCCGGCGGTGGTGGCGGGGAGTCGGGGAGCGAGCTTGGACTTCATGGGAGTTGCCCTCCTCGGTGGAGCGGGGGTGCGGGAGTTCGGGGCCGGTGGCCCCTGGGGCAGGACGCTACGAGCCGCCGGGCCCGCCCGCCGGTCCAACCCGCGCGATCGCGCGACAATCGCGCTCGAAAGGGTGACGCGACGGGCTTCGCGGCCGGGCCGGTCCCCGGGCGGGAGACCGGTGTCAGGTGGGTCCCCGGGGAGCCGGGGGCCCCTCGGGGTCAGCCGGAGCGGCCGAACGCCAGCAGATGGCCGTCCTTGGTGCCGACGAACACCCGCCCGCCGTCCGTCGCGGGCACCGAGAACCTGGTGACCGTGCCGAGTGCGAAGCTGCGCCGCAGCTTGAGCGTGCCGTTGGCCGGAAGCGCGTCGTAGACCCGCAGTTCGCCGTTCTGGCCGCCCGGGCCGGTGCCCGAGTAGATCACCCAGACCAGGGCCGAGCCGGTCGCCGTCCCGTTGGAGGTGACGACGGGGGAGCCGGAGGCGTAGCCGAAGCCCTCGGTGCTCGTCGCGGCGCTCGTCAACTGCGGGTTCCCGGCACTGTTCACCGCGTACTTGAGGGCGCGCAGCGCGCCGTAGTTCTCGACCAGGTAGACGTAGCCGCCGTCGCCGCCCCAGACGCCCGGGTGGCCCCAGACCCCTTTGAACGGGCCGGTGGTGCCGACGACGCCGTCGGTGCCGTTCGGGCCCTGGCCCATGCCGCCCAGGCGGTCCCGGTCGAGCAGGAAGATCCGGCCGTCCTTGCCGACCTGCACCATGAGGTGGGGGTGCGCGGCGGTGCCGAAGCCGGACGGCAGGGCGGTCGGGGCGCCGGAGCCGAGGTCCACGTCGCCGTGGTCCATCTCCCGGTTGTTGGTGGGACTGAAGAAGTCCCGGGGGGCGAGGCTGCCGTCGGCGGCGACGCCCAGCCGGACGACGGACTCGGCGAAGTGGCCGCCGGGCCTGTCACCGGGGCCCTTCAGCGGGGAGGAGCCCTCGCCGGCGCCGTTCCCGGTCGCCACGAAGATCCGCCCGGAGCCGTCCGACACCAGGCCGCCGCCGCTCATCCAGACGCCCGCGTTCTGCGAGGCGGAGCCGGACTCGGTGGACCAGAGGGTGAGTTTGCGGGTGCCGGTGTTGACGCCCGCCACCGTGCCGACGTACGTGCCGATCCCGCAGTCCGAGGCGAATCCGAAGTAGACCGCGCCGTCCAGCAGCAGCAGTCCGGCCCGCTGGGCGGAGGTGGCCGGGTTGAACGGCACGCCCGGGCTGTTCACCGGCGCGCCCTGGACGGTGACCGGCCAGCCGCTGCGCTCGGCGCCCGAGCCGGCGTCGAGGGCGTGCACGGAGAAGTGCGCGCCCCCCTCGCTCTCCTTGGCCACCAGGTAGACCGTCCTGCTCGCCTTGTCGTAGACCGGGGTGGAGACGATGCCGGTGCCGGGGGAGAGGCAGGCCGAGGAGGAGGCCACCGGGGTGCCGAGCGCGCGCTGCCACAGGATCCGGCCGTCGGCCGCGTTGACGCCGTAGACGTGGTTGGTCGCGGTGGCGACGATCACGGTCGAACCGGCCACCAGTGGTTGGGCGTAGACCGCGCCGTCCACGGCGGTCGACCAGCGGCGGCCGAAATCGGCCGCGGACACCTTGGCCGGGGCGAGATCGGCCTCGGCGGCGTCCCAGGCGGTGCGCAGGCCGTTGAGGGAGACGGTCGGATTGTCGGCCCGGGCGGGGGCCGCGCCGCCGAGCGCGCCGGCGGCGAGCGCCGGGGCGAGCAGCGCCAGCCCGGAGAGCAGGGCCGCCGCGGACCGCGAGGTCCGGGCCCGCCGGGCGGAGCGGGGAGCGGCCGGGTGTCGTCGTGGGGAGGCCGGGGTCGGGGCCGGTCCGGTGGGGCGCGCGGGTGGGTGAGATCGGCTCATGCGATCCGCCTTGGCTGTCGGGGGAGTACGGGGAACGGCGCCGTGGCGTCATTGTGCGAACGACCGGGCCGCACCCGCATCCGCCCGGCACCACCGTGCCCCTCCCGTTCACGCCCCGGGGGGAACCGGCTGCGCCGGGCGGCGGCGCTCGCCGGCTCCCCCGGTTCCTAGACGGACTTGGAGAGCAGCAGGGCCAGCCCGGTGGCGGCGGCCGCCTCGGCGTCGGCGTTGACGTCGTCGCCCGGGCCGCGGTCCTTGACCACCTCGACCGAGTACGCGTGGCCGTCGGGGGCGAGGAAGTTCACCTCGGGCATGCGGCCGTCCTTGCGCCGCAGCAGGTAGGCGTCCTGGCCCGCACCGGGGACCGGGGTCGCCGTGAAGTCGGGGTTGGTCTTCAACGAGGCGAACAGCGCGGGGTCCATCTCCTGGATGTGGGCGAAGGACTGCCGGGAGCCCCAGGTGCAGCCCCAGACCGGCTTGCCGTCCTTCGGGTCGGGGTGGGTGCCCCTGAACGGGCCGCCGGTGCCGACGGCGGCGACGACCTGGGGGGAGGTCAGCAGGGTGCAGGCGTCGGCGGGGCGCTTGTCGGCGCCGGCGGGCGAACCGGCTGCCGTGGTGGCGGTCGGGGTCGGGGCGGCTGCCGTGGTGGCCGGTGCCGTGGTGGCGGGCGCCGGGGCGGGGCTGCTCGCGCCGCTCGTCGTCGTGCCCGTCGGCGTGGCGGCGGCCGTCGTGGAGCCGCCGCCCGAGGAGGAGCAGCCGGCCACCGCGACGGCCGCGACGGCCGCGACGGCCGCGAGGGCCAGCGCGGGCAGCCGGCCGTACCGGCGGACGGACGTGATCGGTGACCTGCGGTCCAAGGAAACCCCCTCCGATGGCGCCCACCGGTGCGGCGGACGGCGACGTGGCAGGAGCCTACGGCCTCGGGTGAGGCGTTAGTTCCCGTTTGCGCTACGGGAGTTGGACAGCTTGGTCACGGGTGGGAGCGGGTCGCGGGACGGGCGCGTCCGGGAGGCCGGGACGGCGGTCCGGGGCACGGGGGTGGTACGCGCACGTGCGGCCGGGCTCCCGGCGGCGCCGGGGCCGCGCCGGGCTGACCTGCTCGGATGCGAAGGAGCCCGCAATACCAGTGCGGTGGGGCCGGTGTCGAGCGCGGGGCGGCGTCTTCCCCGGATGGGTGACGTTCTGGTGAAAGTGGTCATGCCAGGAACGGCGGCCCGGCATCCTGGGCCCGTGATCATGCGGATCCCGGGACGGGGCGGGGCGCGCGACCAAGGGGATGCCCGAGGGACGGAGGCCCTGAGAGATGAGCACCAACCTGCCGGAGACCGTGGCGGAGGCCCCGGCCGTCCTGCCCGCGCCGCCCCGGGTGGTGGACGACCTCGCCCGCGACCTGAGCCGGGCGGCCGCCGCCGTCCGGTCCGCCTCCAGAGACGGCCGGAGCGGCGGTGACCTCGCGGTGGCCGCGTACACCGCCGTGGTCTGCACGGGGCGGTCGGCGGCCCGCGCGCTGGAGGAGGCCGCCGCCTGGTGCCGGCAGGCACCCGAGGCCGAAGTGCACTCCCTGGCCTGGGCGCGGGTCCCCGGCCACCGCGACGACGTCTTCGAGTACCGGGTCACCCTCGCCGTCAGCTTCCCCGACCACGAGACCGGCGAACACGTCGGCGACACCCACCACTCCCGGCGCTGAACCCGGGGACGGCAGCCGCCGATCGGCGGGGCGCGCTCCGGCCGGGGCCGGGCGTAGAGTCGCGCCATGGACACTCGGGGGACGAACGATCCGGCCGCGACGGAGCGCGAACTGCCCATCGGCGCGGCCGTGGTGGTCACGGTACTGGCCGGGCTCTGCGGCGGCGTGCTGCTGCTGGTGGTGCTCCACGGACTGGGCTGGACGGCCCCCGGCCTCGGCTGGCTGGTCGCCAAGGGCGCCGTGAAGCTCGGGGTCGGCGGCGCGGTCGGCCTGACGGCCGCCCTCGCCTGGCTCCGGGCCCGCCGCGCGGGCCGGGGACCGGAAGCGTCCTGAGGGGGCGGGCCGGCTCAGGAGTGCGCGGCCGCGCACTCCAGGTGGCCCCAGCTGCCGCCCACCTTGGTGATCTTGTCGCCCTTGGCGTACGGGCGCGAGCACGGGCAGGTACCGGGGAAGCGGGCGGAGAGCGTCGGCGCTCCGCCCGACCCGCCCGACCCGCCGGAGGTCCGGCGCTTGGCGGCGGACGCGGCCGGGGTGCGGCGGCTCCGAGCCGGGGCGCTCGCGGCCGGATCCGGGACGGGCAGGTCGGCGGCGGTCCCGCCGGCCGCCTCCTGGGTGCGGGCGGCGTCGCTGGCGGCCTTGTCGGCGATCGCGTTCAGCGGATCGCCGTCCACCTGGTGGGCGGGCACGTAGACGAAGTCGACGTCCCGTCCCTCCAGGAGCCCGTCGATCCGCTGGATCAGCTCCTGGTTGGCCACCGGCTTGCCCGCGGCGGTCTTCCAGCCGTTGCGCTTCCAGCCCTTCAGCCACTTGGTCACCGCGTCGCGGGTGTAGGTGCTGTCCAGCCGGACCTCCAGCGGCACGGCGGGATCCGTGGCGGCCAGCAGCCGCTCCAGGGCGGTGAGCTCGCCCACGTTGTTGGTGCTGTGCCCGAGCGGGCCGGCCTGCCAGCGCTGCGGCGCCCCCGCGCCGTCGGCCACCACGTAGGCCCAGGCCGCCGGGCCCGGGTTCCCCTTGGCCGCCCCGTCGCAGGCGGCGATGATTCGGTCGTTCATCCTGCGATCATGCCAGGACCGGCGGACGCCCCTCGAACCGCCGGTTCAGGGCACCAGCACGAGCCGCCCGCGCAGACCGCCCCGCGCCAGCCGGCGGTGCGCCTCCTCGGCCCGCTCCAGCGGCAGGGTGTCCGCCACCGGGAGGGCCAGCTCCCGGCGCGCGGCCAGCGCCGCGAGCCCGGCGAGCGCGGCGCCGTCCGCCGCCACCCAGACGTGGGCGACCCGGATCCCGCGCAGCCCGGGCGGCGCCGCGCCCGCCGACACCGCCACGAAGGAACCCCGGTTGCGTACGGCGCCGAGCGCCGTCACCCCGAGCAGCGCCGCGTCCAGTGCGCCGTCCACCCCGCCGGGCACCAGCGCGCGCACCTCGGCGGCCAGGTCGGCGGCGTCGCGCGGTACGTGCCACTCGGCGCCCAGCTCCCGCAGCCGTGCGGCGTCCCGCTCGCCCGCCTGCGCGACCACCCGCAGCCCGCGCCGCGCCGCCAGCTGCACCGCGAAGCCGCCGACCGCGCCCGCCGCGCCGGTGACCAGCAGCGTCGCCCCGGCCGGCAGGTCCAGCAGGTCCAGGGACTGGAGGGCGGTGAGGCCGTTCAGCGGCAGGGTCGCCGCCTCGACGGCCGGCACGCCCGGCGGTGCGGGGGCGAGCGCCGCGGCGTCCAGCACCAGGGCGTCGGCGTAGCCGCCGAGCGGGACGTCCAGCCGGTCGCGCAGCCCGATCACCGCGTCCCCGACCGCGAACCCGGCCACCCCGGGGCCGAGGCGCTCCACCGTGCCGGCCACGTCCCAGCCGATCCCGACGGTCTCCCGCGGCGCCATCAGCCCGGCCTCCGCGAGCACCCCGGCCCGGGTCACCGCGTCCACCGGGTTGACGCCGGCGGCCGCCACCCGCACCCGCGCCTGGCCCGGACCGGGCTCGGGGACGGGCACCTCGACCAGCTCCAGGACCTCCGGACCGCCGAACCGGCGGACGACCACGGCGCGCATCGCGCTCTCCTTCCGACAGGGGAACCGCCGCCGCGCTGGGAGCGGCGGGGCTTGCCAACGGTCCCCAACCTAGGGAGAGTTGCTCTCCGGAAGGAAGTACGCACCCGCGCGTGCGTACCGCACCGACAGGAGAGCCGATGGCGACCACGACCGCCGCCCAGCGCCGCTCGGCCGCCCGGGCCGACTACGACGCCTACCTCGCCGAGTGCCCCGCCCGGCAGCTGCTGGAGCGGATCGGCGACAAGTGGGTGAGCCTGATCGTCAACGCCCTGGCCGACGGCCCGCAGCGCTACAGCGACCTGCGCCGCCGCCTCGCCGGGGTCAGCGAGAAGATGCTCACCCAGACCCTGCGCGGCCTGGAGCGCGACGGCCTGCTGACCCGGACGGTCACCGCCTCCGTGCCGGCCCGGGTGGACTACGCGCTCACCCCGCTGGGCGCCGGACTGCTCCCGCTGCTGCGGGCGATCAAGGACTGGGCGGAGGAGAACATGCCCGAGGTGCTGGCCCACCGGGAGGCCCACGACGGGCGGGCGGGCTGACGCGGCGGAGACGGAACAGCTGGGACTCGCGCTCCACCGCGCCTTCGCCGCCACCGGCCGCGCCTGTGCGCGCCCGCACGCCCGGACGGTCACCCGGCAGGGCCCGCCGGAGGGCGGGCAGGTGGCGCACTTCCTGGTGCCCGCCGCCCGGATGTGGGACGACGTCGTCCACACCTGCGCCCACCGGCGGCTGTTCTGCTCCACCGACTGCGTCGAGGCCTGGCTCCCCGCCACCGGCAACCCGCGCGGCGCCGTGCTCGACCTGGCCACCCTGTGGCGGCTCGCCGCGCACTGGTACGAGGGCCGGCTCGACAGCCCGTACGCCGGGCGCGCGCCGGCCGGGGCCGCCGCGTACCTGCGGTCGGTGGGGCCGGGCGGCGGGTTCCGGGGGCTGTGGGACGCCGGGACGGCGAAGGCCCGTGCGGCCACCGCCGTTGACGCGGTGGCGGCCGCACGGGCCGGGGTCAGGGACGGGCCGGCAGCGTCACAGGGCGCCGCACTGGCCGCCCTTCGGGCCGTTCACGGTGTTGCCGTGGCCGCCGTTGCCGGGGGCCGGGGTGTTGCCCGCGCAGTCCAGCGGACCGCGCACGGTGCTGCCGGCGACGGCGGTGCCGCCGGTGTTGAGCGCCAGGTGGGCCGGGCCGTCGACGGTCGACCAGAGCAGGGCGACCTGCCCGGTGGAGCCGCTCACCGAGACCGGGCCGGACACCTGGGTGTCGGTCAGCACGAAGGCCGCCGCGCCGCGGGCCGAGACCGGGCCCTTGAAGACCGAGCCGTTGGCGACCAGCGCCGCGCCCGGCTGCACCAGCACCGGGCCGGTGACCGTCGCGCCGTCCAGGCAGGTGACGCCGGAGGTGACCGCGAGCTTCTTCTGGGCGCCGCGCAGCGTGGTGGTGCACGCCGGGACGGAGCCGACGGTGAGCTTGCGCTCCGCCGTCACGCCGCCGACGGTGACGGTCAGCGTCGCGCCGCCCGGCCGCAGGCCGGTGAGGGTGCGGGTGGCCGGGTCGTAGGCGGCGACGCTGCCGCGCGCGGCCCCGGCGGCGGGGCCGATGTGCACGCCCTGGCCGCCCCACTGGGCGGTGACCGGCCAGGCGACCGGCACCGTCCGCTCGCCGTCCTGGGTGAAGGTCGCGCTGACCGGCACGGAGTCCAGCAGGCCGAGCGACTCGGGGGCGCTCAGCTGCACCGCGTCGGCGCGGGCCCGCACCTCGGCGCGCAGCCAGGCCGAGGCGTCGTCCGGCACCGCGTACGGGTCGGTGACCTTGCCGGCGGCCGGGTTGATGCCGAGCATCGTCCAGCCGGTGAAGCCGCCGCGGTCGGGCTCGGCGGCCGGGCCCTTGCCCGAGTTGCCGTTGACCAGGTACGGGACGCCGTCGACGCTGCTCGCGTGGAAGGCGCCGACGTGGCCGCTGACCATCGCGGCGGACTTGCCGCCCGCGCGGAAGCCGGCCAGCCACTGCTCGACCAGGGCGGCCTCCTTGCGGTCGCCGAGCTGGCTGCCCTGGTCGGGCAGCGGGTCGCGGGTCGGGTGGTGGTCGAACAGCAGCAGACCGGTGACGGACGGGTCCGCGGCGGCCGCGTCCAGGGTGGTGCGCAGCTTGGCGATCTGGTCGAAGCCGCTCGCCCGGAAGGAGCCGAGCGCGCTGTTCAGGGTGATGAACCGGGTGCCCTTGACGTCGAACACCTCGCTGGTCTCGCCGAAGGCGGCCTTGAAGTTGTCGATGGTGCCGGGGCCCATCACCTCGTGGTTGCCGGGCACGTAGTGCCAGGGGATGCCGTGGCCGGTGAGCCGGTCGAACTCGTCCAGCACCTTGCGGGCGAGGGCGAAGTCGGCCGGGCTCGCCTCGTCGACCAGGTCGCCGGCGATGACCAGCAGGTCGGGCTTGGCGGCGGCGATGTCGCGCAGCGTGCGGCGGGCGGCCTGCACGATGTCGCTCTCCGGGGCGCGGGCGATGAACTGGGCGTCCGACATCACCGCGACCCGCAGCGGCTTGCCGTCCACGGTGCCGTTGGTGAGCACCACCGGGTCGGTGACGCGCGGGCGCACCGGCAGTTCGACGTCCGGTGCCACCTCGACCCGCAGGTCGGCCAGGGTGAGCGCGCCGGTGTAGGAGCGGGCGGCGCCGGTCTCCATCAGCCGGAACCGCTGGAAGGTCAGCGGGTACTGCACGCCGGCCGGGATCGGGAACTCCACCTTCCGCCAGCCGGTCCAGGTGACCATCGGCGCGTCCAGGTTGGCGGTGACGCCGGCGGCGGTCCGGTACTGGATGCGCGGCCAGGCGCCGTTGCCGTCGCCCTCGATCCACAGGGTGATCGAGCGCGGCTGGCCGGGCAGCACGATGCCCTCGGGGGCGATGGCGTACTGGCCGCGGGTGCCGGTCGACTGGGTGAAGTCGTACGTCAGGCGCAGGCCCTTGCCGCCGTCGTGGCCCGCGGCCGGGGCGACGCCGCCGCCGGGCGCGCGGTCGTTGCCGGACTTCCAGGCGGCCGCGTCGGAGAAGTCGGCGAACGGCTTCTCGGTCATGCCGACGGTGACGGCGACGGCGGCCTCCAGGCCGCCCACGGTCAGCTTGAGGGTGGCGGAGGTGCCGTCCGTGAGCGCCTTGAGGGCGATCGAGCCGTCCTCGGCGGCGGAGGTCTCGACCACGCCGGCGCCGCCGGTGACGGTGAGGTCGGCGGCCTCGACCGGGGCGCCGTGGCCCTGGGCGTCGTAGCCGGTCACGGCGATCTTCGCGGTGGCGCCGGCGGCCTCCAGGCCGATCGGGTCGGTGCCGGCGGTGATCCGCACCGGCGCGCCGAGCACGGTCAGCGGCAGGGTGCCGGTCTCGGCGCCGTCGGCCGCGGCGGTGACGGCGGCCGGCCCGGAGGTGCGGCCGGTGACGACGGCCTCGGTGCCCTTGCCGGACACCTCGACGGCGCCGGGCTTGGCGTCCTTGCTGTCCTTGGCGTCCTTGACGTTCTTGACGTCCTTGGCCACCGACCAGCGGACCGGCGGGGTGGTGCCGGTCACCGGGCCGAAGGTCTCGTCGTGCGGCAGCGCGCGGACGGTGCGGTGCAGGCCGGGGAAGACCCGGGTGGCGGTGTCCACGGCCTCCGCCGGGCGGACCCGGAAGCCCTTGACCAGGCCGGAACCCGGCGCGGAGAACAGGCCGAGCCCGTTGGCGACGGCCCGCTCCCCGCCGTTGTCGGACGGGCTGCTGACGGTGCCGGCCCGAGCGGTGCCGGGCAGCCGGGCGGCCATCGCGGCCGAGCCGCCGCCGTCCATGTTGAGCGCGTTGCGCGCCCCCAGGTCCCGCATCAGCACCGCGAGGTCGGGCAGGCTGATGCCGGGGCTGTCGGCCTGCCGGCCGTCGATCGTGACCAGGTACATCCGCTTGTTGTCGGCGGAGAAGCCCACGGCGGTACGGGCGTTGAGCTCGTTGCCGTCGTTCTCGCCGGGCTGCCCCGCGACGCCGTCGCGGACCAGCACCTGGTAGCCGCCGACCGCCACCGCGACCTCGCCGAAGGAGGCGCGCGGCCGGTAGCCGGTGGTGACCTGGTCGCCGGGCTTGAGCTCGCGCAGCGCGCGGGCGCCGGCCTCCCGGCCGACCAGCACGGTGGCGCCCTCGGGCACCGCACCGCCCAGCTGGTCGCGGACGGCGGTGACCCGGCCCTCGCGCAGTTCCACCTCGACGACCTCCGAGGAGCCGTCGGCGACCTTGGCGCGGGAGGCCTTGCCCCAGGCAGGGGTGAACAGGCCGACGCCGTCGGCGGGCAGGCCGTAGGTGTTGACGCCGTTGAGGGTCAGCTCGCGGCCGCCGGGCAGGGCGGCGTGGCCCTCCAGGAACACCTCGGCCATCCGGGCCAGGCCGTCGGCGCCGACGGTCACGGCCTGGTTCCAGCCCTCGACCGGGGCGTGGACGAGGCCGCCCTCGCGGGAGACGCCGACGCCGAGCGGCGCCTCGGAGGCGTTCATGTCGAAGTAGTCGCCGTTGATGGCGGCGACCGCGCCGGCGCCCCGGGCCATGTCGGTGACGGTCTGGCGGGTCGTCACCTGGCCGGACGACAGGTAGTCGACGCTCAGGCCCTCGGTGGCGAGGTCGGCGACCAGGACCTTGCCGCGGATCCAGCCGGTCCTGCCGAGCCGGTCGAAGGCGGTCATGGTCAGCCCCGGGGCGATCGGGGTGACCTCGCGCCGGGTGACCACCGACTCGCCGGGGCGGTCGAGCACCAGGCCGGGGTCGGCGGTGGTGCCGTTCGCGCCGGGGGCGGCCGGCCCGCCGGGCGCGGCCCAGGCGGAGGCGGGGGCGAGGGCGGGCAGGCCGGCGGCGACGAGCGCGCAGAGCGCGAGCGCCGCGGCCGGGCGTCGGCGACGGCGGGCCGCGGGTGCGGTGACGGCGGTGGTAACGGCCGCGGGGGCGGTCGTGGTGGGGGTGACGGGCGGTGACATCGGTGGTTCAGCTCCTCGTACTGCGACGGGACGTGCGTGCCGCCGGTGCGAGCGCAGGACGCGGTCGGCGGCGTGGAGCGCCGCGAACGGCGCGGCCCGGGCACAAGATCACCAGGCCGACGGCAGCCAATCGTCCACGAAAGACCGTCACGCCACGCGATGGTGAACCGGTCTGTTCGGCCGTGCGAACAAAAGCCCCATTCATCGCGGGAACATGACACAACAGGCCGTCCGGGTCCGGGGTGAGAATCCCGGGACGAGGGCCCGGATTCCCGTCCTGCTGCGGATTTCGGAGCGCGCCGGGGGCGCACAGTGGAGCCCGCACGACCTCGTCCTCGTCAACGAGCTCCACCGGAGGGGAACACCATGAGCATCCGCACCGCGGCCGCGGCCGTCGCCGCCACCGCCGCCCTCGCCGTCCCGGTCCTCGCCGCCGCCCCGGCCTCGGCCGCGCCCGCCCGGGTGGCGACCTGTTCGACGTACAGCAACTACGTCAGCTACGGCGTGGCCTGCGACGGCGCCCGCAGCTACTACGCGTGGGCCGTCTGCGCCAACAACAAGGTGGTCTACGGGACCACCCGGTCGGGCGGCGCCTGGTCCTACGCCTACTGCAGCAACGTCGGTTCGACCTTCCGCAGTGGCGGTTACACGCTGATCTGACCGCCGCCGCCCGCGTCCAGGGCGCCGTCCACGCGGTCGGCGAGCGTCGACCACGGGCGGCAGTCGAGCACCGGGAGCGCGTGCCGGCGGGCCTCGGCGGCGAGCCAGTGCGAGTACCGGGCACTGACCTCGGCGCGCTCCGCCTGCACGCCGCTCCCGGGCTCGCGGGCCGCGTAGTTGGCGGTGATCCGGTCCGCGTCGCCCTCGTGCAGGAAGACCGCCCGCACCTCCCGCCCGTTCGCCCGCCCCAGCGCGACCGCGCGGGCGCAGCCGGCCGGGGTGAGGTAGTCGCCCTCGACGACGGCGGGGACCGGGACGGTCAGCCGGTTGCGCACCACGCCGAGCAGGGCGGGCTCCAACGCCTCGGCGGTGGCGATCTGGAGCTCCAGCACGCGCCCGGGCGGCAGCTCCTGCGCCGCCGTGCCGTCGCCGAAGTGGTGCAGGCCCGGGTGCTGGGCGGGGGTGGTGAGCTCCTGGACGGCGGCGACCACGTCGTCGAACTCGACGACGAAGGCGCCCGCCGTGGCCGCGATCCGGGCGGCCGCCAGGCTCTTGCCGACCCCGGAGGCGCCGCCGAGCAGAATGAGGTCCCAGGTCTGTTTCGTCACCCGGCGACGCTATCGCGCGGGATCCGGCCGGATCATCCGGTTTTCCCCGCCTCGCTTCCGCCGGGCTCGATGTGGTCGAGGCGCTGCTGCCACGTCGTCAGCAGGCCCTCCAGCGCGGCGGCCTCCTCGGCCGAGAGCAGGCCCAGCAGCCGGTGCTCGTTGCGCATGTGGGCGGTGAACGCCTCGTCGATCAGCCGGCGGCCCGCCTCGGTGAGCGCGACCACCCGGCCGCGCCCGTCCGCCTCGCTGCGGCGGCGGGTGACCAGGCCCGCCCGCTCCAGCCGGTCGATCCGCTTGGTCATGGCGCCGGTGGTGACCATGGTGCGGGCGGCCAGTTCCCCGGGTGCCCGCTCGAACGGCGCGCCCGCCCGGCGCAGCGCGGCCAGTACGTCGAACTCGCCCTCGGCCAGCCCGTAGCGGCCGTAGACCAGGCAGAGCTCCTCGGTGAGCCGGCCGGCCAGCCGGTGCAGCCGGCCGATCACCGCCTGCGGGGAGACGTCGAGGTCGGGCCGCTCGCGGCGCCAGTCGGCCTGGATGAGGGCGACGTGGTCCGGGGTCGGATCCGTCGCACGGCTGTCTCGGCTGCGCTCCATGCCCCCATCGTAGCCGGATGGCTTCCCTGGAAGTTATATTGTCTTCCATGGAAGCCAGTTTCCGGTGGGTCCTGCTGACCGCCGTCGCACCGGTGGCCTGGGGCGCCAACTACTACGTCACCCGCGAGTTCCTCCCGCCCGACCGTCCGCTGTGGGGCGCCGCCCTGCGGGCCCTGCCGGCCGGACTGCTCCTGCTGGCGCTGCGCCCGCGCCGGCCGCGCGGAGCCTGGTGGTGGCGCTCGGCGCTGCTCGGGCTGCTCAACACCGCGGGGTTCTTCGTCCTGCTCTACATCGCCTCGCAGTCGCTGGCCACCAGCGTCGCCGCCACGGTGATGGCGGCCTCGCCGCTCGCGATGCTGCTGCTCGCCTGGGCGCTGACCGCCGCCCGCCCCGCCCGGGCCCACCTGCTCGGCGCGCTGGTGGGCCTGGGCGGGGTCGGGCTGATGCTGCTGACCCGGGCCGAACCGGTCGGCCTGCCCGGCCTGGCCGCCTCGGCGGCGGCGATGCTCGCCTCCTCGCTCGGCTATGTGCTCGCCGGCCGCTGGCGGGACGGCGCGGACGTGCTCGCCACCACCGCCTGGCAACTGGTGGCCGGCGGGCTGGTCCTGCTGCCCCTGGCCGCGGCGTTCGAGGGTGCGCCCGCGGTGCCCACCGGGCGGGAGCTGCTCGCCTTCGGCTACGTCACGGTGGTGGCGACCGCGCTGGCCTTCACGGCCTGGTTCACCGGCCTGCGCCGCCTCCCGGCCGGGACGGTCGGCCTGGTGGGCCTGCTCAACCCGCTGACCGGCGTGCTGCTCGGCACGGCGGTGGCGGGCGAGGGCCTCGGCCCGCTCCAGATCGCCGGCCTGGTCCTGGTCCTGGCCGGGGTCGCCCTCGGCCGCCCGCGCCGGGAGCGCGCCGAGCGGACGGAGGCGGCGGCGTCCGCCCCGAGCCCGGCTCCCGGGCTTTCGGGCGGTGGATCCCCCCGTGCCGCCCAGCCTCCGCCGGGCGACGCACGCGCCCCGGCGCCGCTCACCGATCCCGGGTGAACCGTTCAGGCACGGCCTACCGGAGGGTGCAGAGCGGGTCGGTGCGCGGCAGGCGTCCGCCGGCCAGGTAGGCGTTGACCGCGTCGTCCACGCACGCGTTGCCGTACGTCCCGTACAGTCCGTGCCGGTTGGCGCCCCGCAGGGTCAGCAGCCGCGAGCCGGGCAGCAGCCCGTGCAGCGCGACGCCGTCCCGGTAGGGGGTGCGCGGGTCCCCGGTGGCGGCGAGGATCAGCACCTCGGCGTCGCGGCGCACCTCGGTGGGCGCCTCCCGTGGGTCGTCCCAGAAGGCGCAGGGGGTGATGTTGTCGAGCAACGGGCCGAACAGCGGGCTCGTCGCGCGGCTGCGCTCGATCTCGCGCCAGTAGTGCTCGGGGTCGCGCGGTGCGGCGCCGTCCGCGCACACGACGGCCTGCAGGGCGCTGCCGGCCCACGACCCCTGCGCGCCGAACAGGAAGTGCAGCAGGGCGGAGGTCTGCGGGGGAAGGATGACCTGCCGGCCCGCCGCGGCCTCGGCGAGCAGCACCGCCAGCTCGGCGAGGGCGGTCCGGTCGCGGTCGGAGTCGCTCGACAGCTTCATGAAGAGCAGCGACGGCACCCGGGAGTCGTCGAGTTCGACGGCGGCGGCGCCGGTGCCGACGACGAGCGGGCGCGCCGCGGCCGTCTCGACGGTCCGCAGAATCCCGGCGGTCACCTCCTCGCGGGTACGGCCGAGGCCGTAGGTGTCGTGGCGGGCCGCGGCCCAGTCCGCCCAGTCGGCGAAGGCCCGGTCGTTCTCCGCCACCGCGACCGACATGACCGCGGGTCCGGTGTGGCGCGGATCCAGCGCGCTGTCGAGGACCACCCGGTCGTAGCGGCCGGGGAACATCTGGGTGTACACCGTGCCGAGGTAGGTGCCGTAGGACAGGCCGAGGTAGGAGATCCTCCGTTCGCCGAGCGCGCCGCGGACCACGTCCAGGTCCCGCGCCGCGTTGCGGGTGCTCGCGTACGGCAGCAGGTCGCCGGCCGCCGAGCGGCACCGGGCCGCGAGGTCGCGTTGGAAGGAGACCTGGCGCTCGAAGCCCGCGCGGCCGGGCCCGGACGACAGGAGGCTGAAGCCGACCGGCCAGCCGCAGTCGATCGGCGCGCTCCGGCCGACGAAGCGCGGGTCCATCCCGACGATGTCGTAGCGTCCGGCGGTGTCCTTGAGCGCGGCGTGCACCCGGGGCGGCGCGCCGATCGTCGGGCCGCCGGGGCCGCCGTCGTTGAGCAGGAGCGCGCCGATCCGGTGGCGGGTGTCGGTGGCCTTGATCCGGGAGACCGCCAGTGTGACGGTGCGTCCGCCGGGATCGTCGTAGTCGAGCGGCACGGTGACGTCCGCGCAGCGGGCGCCGGCCCGCTCCAGGTCGGCGCCCTCCTGGTCGGCCGGGCCCAGGACGCAGCCGTGCCAGTCGAGGCGCTGCCGGTAGTAGCGGTCGAGCCCCTGGGGGGTGCCGGCGGTGGCGGTGGTGGCGGTGGCGGTGGTGACGGCCAGGCAGGCCGCGACGGCGAGGCCGGTCGCGAGGGTGCGCCGGAGGACGCCTAGCCGCCGGGTGGCGGGCGCGGTGCGGCTGTGGTGGGGGTCGGTCATGGTGCCTCCTCGGCGCGGTGCGGGTTCCTCCGGTGTCAACGTCCAACTCCCGGGGGATGGTGCCGAGTTCGTCGAAGCCCGCCGATGCGCGGCCGATCGAGGGGAGCCCGGGCCGGCCGACCTCCGGGCCCGCCAACGCTGCTGACGGGTGGTGGGAAAAACCGGATGACCCAGGGGCGGGACGGTTCCTACACTCGGCATCCAGAGGCGCGCCGCCCGGGGTTTCCGGCGGCGGCGCGCGCCGTGACGAGTCGAGGGAGGACCGGTCGTGCGCCACCGCACCGCTGCCGTCGTCCCCTCGTCCCGGTTCGAGGTGATCCTGGTGTCCTCGTCCCTCCGGTGCCCGCTGCGCGGCCGGCACCGGGTGCGTGCGACGACCGTCCGGCACAGCTGACACAGCCGGTACAGGAGCAAGGACACCGTTCCCGGCGGGCTCCCGCCGGTCTCCGTCGTCGCCGCGATCGCGCTGCCCTCTTCTTCCCGAGAGCTTCGAAAGGCACCGGGCCATGCGCACCGACGTCCGAACCACCATCGCCGCCGTCCGCAATCTGGGCATCCTCGCCCACGTGGACGCGGGCAAGACCACGGTCACCGAGCGGATCCTCTACCTGACCGGCGAGACCCACAGGCGCGGCGAGGTCCACGACGGCACCACCGTCACCGACTGCCACCCGCAGGAACGCGAGCGGGGCATCACCATCTTCGCGGCGGCGGTCAGCTGCGTCTGGGACGGCCACCGGATCAACCTCATCGACACCCCCGGCCACGTCGACTTCGCCGACGAGGTCGAGCGCTCGCTGCGGGTGCTGGACGGCGCGGTCGCGGTGTTCGATGCCGTCGCGGGCGTGGAGCCGCAGAGCGAGAGCGTCTGGCGCCAGGCCGACCGGCACGGCGTGCCGCGGATCGCCTTCGTCAACAAACTGGACCGCGCCGGCGCCGACCTGGACGCGGCCGTCGCCTCCATCCGGGAGCGGCTGCACCCGGCCCCGCTCGCCGTTCAGCTGCCGATCGGACGGGAGGCCGGCTTCACCGGCGTGGTCGACCTGCTGACGCTGCGTGCCCTGACCTGGGACGACGGCCCCGACGGGGACGGCTTCCGGGAGGGGCCGGTGCCCGACGGGCTCCGGGCCGAGGCCGAGCGGCGGCGCGGGCTGCTGGACGAGGCGGTGGCCGGGCTCCACCCGGCCGCCCTGGAGGAGTACGTCGAGCACGCGGCGCTCTCCACCGCGACCCTGGCCGCCGCCCTGCGGGACCTCACCCGCAGCGGCGAGGCCGTGGTGGTGCTGTGCGGCTCGGCCTACCGCAACCGTGGGATCGAACCGCTGCTGGACGCCGTCACCGCCTACCTGCCCTCACCGCTGGACGTCCCGGCGGTGCGCGGCGCGGCGGACACCGGGGAGGTGGAGCGGGCCGCCGATCCCGACGGGCCGCTCACCGCGCTGGTGTTCAAGGTGAACGTCACCGCCTCCGGCCGGCTCACTTATCTGCGCCTGTACGCGGGCACGCTGCGCAAGGGGGACACCGTGCTGGACGCCGGCGGCGGCCGTACCGAACGGATCGCCCGGATCCTGCGGGTGCAGGCCGACCAGCACATCGAGACGGAGACGGCCGTCGCGGGCGACATCGTCGCGGTGGTCGGCGTCAAGGCCGCGCGCACCGGCGCGACGCTCTGCGCGCCCGGCGCTCCGCTGGTCCTGGAGCCCGCCGCGGTCGCGGTGCCGGTGGTGACGGTGGCCGTCGAGGCGCGGCGCACGGTCGACGCCGACCGGCTGGCCGTCGCGCTCGCCCGGCTCGCCGAGGAGGACCCGTCGCTGGTGGTCCGCACCGACCCGGACACCGGACAGCGGGTGCTGTCCGGACAGGGCGAACTGCACCTGGAGGTCGCGGTGGAGAAGATCCGCCGCGGGCACGGACTGGAGGTGGCCGTCGGCCGTCCGCAGGTCGCCCACCGGGAGACCGTGGAGCGCGGGGTCACCGGCCATGTCCACCGGCACGTCAAACAGGACGGCGGCGCCGGCCAGTTCGCCCAGGTGGTGCTCGACGTGGCGCCGCTGGACGGCCCGGCCGGGGAGGAGGAAGGAGGATTCGCGTTCGCGTCCACCGTCACCGGCGGGCGGGTGCCGAAGGAGTACGTCCAGGCGGTCGAGGCGGGCTGCCGGGACGCGCTCGCCGAGGGCCCGCTGGGCGGCCACCCGGTCACCGGCCTGCGGGTCGTGCTGACCGACGGGGCCACCCACCCGAAGGACTCCTCGGAGCTCGCGTTCCGCACCGCGGGGCGGCTGGCGCTGCGCGAGGCGCTGCGGGCCTGCCGGATGGTGCTCCTGGAGCCGGTCGCCGAGGTGACGGTGACCGTGCCGCAGGAGGCGGTGGGCGGCGTCCTCGGCGACCTCGCCGCCCGCCGGGGCCGCGTCCAGGGTTCGGCCCCGCGCGGCGGGACGGCGGTGGTGACGGCGGTGGTGACGGCGGTCGTGCCGCTCGCCGAGCTGTTCGGCTACGCGACCGCCCTGCGCAGCCGCACCCAGGGCCGGGGCACGTTCACCACCCGCCCCGCCGGGTACGCCCCGGCACCGGCCGCCGCCGCCCGCTAGGCGACGGCGGGGCCGTCGGCCGGCGGGTCCACCACGGGGTGGCCCGCCGGGCGGCGGCTCAGCGGTGGTGGCTCAGTGGCGGGTCGGCGGCGGCGGTGGGTCGGTGGCTCAGTGGTGGCGGCGGGCCAGGCCCGGGTAGTCGAGGACCAGGCCGTGCCCGTCGAGGAGCAGATCGCTGCGGAAGTCCCCGGACTCGTAGCGGACGGTCGCCGCCGCACCGGTCCCGTCGTCGTCCGCGGCCGGCCCCAGGTGGGTGTACGTCTGGCGCGACGGGTGCACGGTCAGGTCGGGCACCCGGACCCAGGCCATCAGGAAGTCGTGCCGCCCCGGCTCCCGGTGGAGCCGGTGGCGGAGCACCGGCATGGCGTTGGTCAGCGGGGAGAGACCGAGGTCGTAGTCGAGCGCCCCGTCCAGCTCCGGCCGGCGGTGGCCGTCGACGGTCCACCGCCCGTCGTCGTTCAGCAGCTCCAGCACCCGGGTGCCCTCCGCCGACGCGGCGCGGACCGCGAGCCGCCGGGTGGTCCAGCCGGGCCCGGTGTCGAGCTCGTAGTCGAGCCAGTAGGGCGCGGGCACCAGGCCGGCTACGCGACCGTGGGCGCGCAGGGTGCCGTCGCCGAGCTCGACCCAGGCGGTCTCGACGCCCCCGCTCTCCGAGACCTCCCAGGTGGGGACCAGATGAGTGATCATGCGCGCCACCGTAGCCGGGGGCCCGCCCGTGCCCCCTCACAGCGCGCCCGCGTCACGGGCCGTCCACACCGACGGGTACAGCGGGCGCCAGCCCAGTTCGCGGCGGATCGCGGCGGTCGAGACCTGGCCCTCCCACGGGTCGGCGGAGTCGGCCGGCCCCGCTGCGCCGCCGTCCGCGCCGGTCCAGGACGCCGGGCGGGGCGCGCCGTTGATGTCGTGCAGGTCCCAGGCGGTCACCGGGGCGTCGTCCGCCACGTTGTAGCTGCGCCCCTCCACCCCCGGGGTCACCGCCGCGCTCCACAGCGCCCGCGCCACATCGGCGTGGTGGACCACGGGCAGGCGCTGGTGCGAGGGCCAGCGGCCGGCCCAGTGCAGCGCGTCCGCGAGGTGCGGGTCGCCCTCGCCGTACACGAAGGCGGGCCGGACCACGACCAGCGGCAGCCGGTCGCCGAGCGCGCGCAGCCCCTCCTCCGCCGCGGCCTTGGAGGCGGCGTACGCGCCCCAGGCCGGATCCGGGTCCAGGGGGTCGCTCTCCACGGCCGGCCGGGCCGGCCGCCGCCCGTAGACCAGATTGGTGCTGGTGTGCACGAACCGCCGGACCCCGGCCTCGGCGGCGTCCCGCCCGAGGGCGACGGCCGCGTCCCGGTTCACCGCGAAGGCCTCCTCGTCCGGCACCCCGCGCAGCGCGGCGGCCACGTGCACCACCACGTCCACGCCCTCCAGCGCCCGCCTTCGGTCGGCCGGATCCCGCAGGTCGCCGACGGCCGCTCGGAGCCCCGCGGCGGTGGCCGCCTCCGCCTGCGCCGCCCGGCGCACCAGCACCCGGACCGCGCCCGGGCCGGCCCACTGGGCCAGCCGCGGCACGAACCGGCGGCCGACCTGACCGGTGGCACCCGTCACCAGAAACGTCGTCATCGCTGCCTCACTCCCTGAAAGGTGGTCGCTCGTGGACGGGGGCGGCGGCCGTCCGCCGACGCGCCCGGCGCCGCCCTCCCGGCCACCACGATGGCGGCGCACCGGCGGCCGTGGCAGAGACCTCCTCAACCAGGGACCGGCGATCCCTGGTTGAGCGGCCCGCGCGGGGCGGAGGATGGGAGGGTGATCGACCGACCGGCCCTCGCCGACTTCCTGACCCGCCGCCGCGCCGGGCTCGCCCCCGCCGACGTCGGCCTGCCGCCCGGCGCCCGCCGCCGCACGCCGGGCCTGCGCCGCGAGGAGGTGGCGCAGCTCGCCGGGCTCTCGGTGGACTACTACGCGCGCCTGGAGCAGCGCCGCGGGCCGCAGCCCTCGCCGCAGTTGGTCGCGGCCCTCGCCCGGGCCCTGCGGCTGACCGAGGACGAGCGGGACCACCTGTTCCACCTCGCCGGCCACCTGCCGCCGCGCCGGCACACCCCGCTCACCCACGTCCGGCCCGGCCTGCTGCTGATCCTGGACCGGCTGCACGACACCCCGGCCCAGGTGGTCTCGGACGTGGGGGACGTCCTGGCCCAGAACCCGATGGCCGCCGCCCTGTTCGGCGAGGCCGCGCAGGGACAGCCGGAGCAGCGCAACGTGGTCCTGCGCTGGTTCGCCGAACCGGCCGTGCGCGCGCTGTTCCCCGCCGAGCAGCACGAGGAGATGGCCCGCGCGCACGTCGCCCACCTGCGCGCCGCCCACGCGGCCCGCCCCGGGGACGCGCACCTGGGCCGACTGGTGGCGCGCCTGCTCGCCACCGGCGAGGAGTTCGCCGCCCACTGGGCGCGGCACGACGTCGCCGTGCGGCGCAGCGGGCGCAAGACGGTCCTGCACCCGGTGGTCGGCCGGCTCGACCTCGACTGCGAGGTGCTGGCCGCGGCGGGCCAGGACCAGCTGCTCCTCGTCCACACCGCGCCGCCCGGCACCGTGAGCGCCGAACGCCTGGAACTGCTCCGGGTGGTCGGGCGGCAGCAGTTGGACGCCGGGCCGGTCGAGGGCGCGGCGCTCCGGTGAGCCGCACCCGCTCCTCCGGATCCGGGGGCCGGGGTCGGGGCCGGGGCTTCGGGGCTCCGGGCCGGTCGGCCGGAGCCGGGCGCGACCCGGCCGGTCGCGACCGCCCACGCGCTGCGCCGCCGTCCGGTCGCCGGCCAGGGCGCCGGACGGCCGCACCTGCTCCCGCGCGCGGTCGACCTGCTCCGCCGCGACCCGTCGGCGGAGGGCGACCTCCACCCGGGCGACCTGCTGTCCGCGGTGCTCCACTGCGCGCCGCACGTCCGCGCGGCCCGGCGCGGCCCGGCCACGCCGCCCGGCCCGCCGCCGGGCCGAAGCGTTCCCGACAACCGGGCACGCGGCTGCGCGCACCCCGGCGCCCGGCACGGAGTGACGACCCCGCCACGACGCGTCACCGACCCTGTCGTGCCCTCGGGGGACCGCCTCTGACCTGCGCGCCCTTGTTCGGCGGCGGCGCGCGGAGCGGCTACCGTGGCCGGGCGGCCGAGTCTGGCCGCCCGGCGCCGCGGGCGCCGCCAGCACCACAAGGGACGGACCGGCATGCAGTTCGACGACCAGGGCGACCTCGACGCCTCGCAGGTGGAGGACCGACGCGGCATCCCCGGCGGGAAGGTCGCGATCGGGGGTGGTGCGGCCGGTCTGATCGCCGTGCTGATCGCGGTGCTCTTCGGCGTCGACCCGAGCATCCTCGGGCTCTCCGACGGCGGGGACGGGTCGAGCGGCGGGTCCGGCCGGACCACCACGGCGGGGGAGGTCCAGCAGGCCTGCAAGACCGGTGCGGACGCCAACCGCCGCCAGGACTGCCGCATCGTCGCCGTCACCAACAGCCTGCAGGAGTTCTGGAGCGGCCGGCTGCCGCAGACGGGTGTCGCCTACCGGCCCGCCGAGACGGTCCTGTTCACCGGCCGGGTCCCCACCGCCTGCGGCGCGGCGAGCTCCGCCGTCGGCCCGTTCTACTGCTCGGGCGACCGGCGCGCCTACTTCGACCTCGGCTTCTTCGACGAGCTGTCGAGCCGCTTCGGCGCGCGCGGCGGCCCGTTCGCCGAGGCCTACGTCGTCGCCCACGAGTACGGCCACCACATCCAGAACCTGACCGGCGCCATGCAGAAGGTCGGGAAGGACCGGCAGGGCCAGGACAGCGCCTCGGTGAAGCTGGAGCTCCAGGCCGACTGCTACGCCGGCGTCTGGGCCCACCACGCCACCACCACCCCGCAGGCCTCCACCGGGCGGCCGCTGATCAGCACCCTCACCGACCAGGACATCGCCCAGGGGCTGGACGCCGCGGCGGCCGTCGGCGACGACCGGATCCAGAAGCAGGCCACCGGCCGGGTCGATCCGGACACCTGGACCCACGGCTCCTCCGACCAGCGCAAGGCCTGGTTCACCACCGGCTACCGCAGCGGCGACCCGGCCCGCTGCGACACCTTCGCCGCGCAGCGCTGACCCGCGGCCGAGCCCTCCCCGGTACCGCGCTGCCCGGCGCGGAGCTACCGGCGCCACGGCCCCCGGCACCCTGTCATCCGTCAGGGACCGCCGGGGGCGACCGCTTCCTACGCTGCTGAGCACCGGCCGGACACGGACCGGACCAGCACCTGAGGGAGAACCACCATGCGCAAGATCCCGAACGCCGCCGCCGCGCTCGCCCTCGCGGCCGCGGCCGTGGCCGCCACCACGATGGGGACCACCGGTGCCCAGGCCGCCGACGGCCCCTGGGACGGGTGCCCGTACGGGGCGGTCTGCCTCTACCCCCGGGACTCCGACACCAGCAAGCCGCCGACCGACGTCTTCTGGAGCTACGGCGCCCACAACCTGCGCAACCAGGTCGGCTGGCACTGGGTGCTCAACAACCAGTCCGGCGGCGCGCACGCCCACCTGTGCACCGGCTCCAACGGCACCGGCTGCGGCGAGGACCTCGCCGCCCAGACGGGCGTCTACGCCGACCTGACGCCGATCAACTCCATCACGCTCGACCGCCCCTGACCGGCCGAGGGCCGGCCGGCCCTCGGCCGACGCCGTCTGCGGCGGGTCCTTCGGGGGGAGGATCCCGCCGCGGACGGCCGCGTCCGGGGACGGGGCGCGGCCGACGGCGTCGACGCAACCCGGCCGGACCGGCCGGCGGCGAGAGGTGTGAGCCGCTCCGCGGCCCGGCGTACGGGTCATGCGACCTCCGGTGACGGGCAGGTGAGGTCGCCGGGCGGTACCGCCGCGGCGAGCAGGTAGGACTCCACGGTGGAGCGCACGCACGGGTTCGGCCCGGGGTACTGGCCGTGGTCGCCGTTCCCGGTGACCGTCACCAGGCGCGAGCCGCGCAGCGCCCGGTGCGCGGCGAGCGCGGCCTCGATCGGCGTCGCGGGGTCGTGCACCGAGTTGAGCATCAGCGTGGGCGGCAGGCCCGCACCCGTGACCCGCACCGGGGGCGCCGTGGGCGCCGGCCAGGAGGCGCAGACCGCGGAGAAGGCGAGCGTGCGGGCCCCGGCCAGCGGAAGGCGCGCGGTGTTCTCGGCGCCGCGGTCCGCCCAGACGGACAGGTCGCGGGTCCACGGGGTGTCGTTGCAGATGACCGCGAAGTACTCGGCGAGGAACTCCGGATCGAGGTACTCGCCGAAGATCCGCCGGGCGGTGGCGCGGGCGGCCGGCCCGGCGTTGGGCCAGTCGTCGAGCGCGGCCAGTGCGGTGGCCAGCCGGGGGAAGTTGTCGGCGCGGTAGAGGACCTGGATCGCGCCGCTGTCCAACTGGTTGGGCCCGATGGTGAGCGGCCCGTCGACGACCGGGTGCTCGCGCAGCGCCGCCCGGCGCGCCTCCCAGCGGGCCTTCGCCCCGGCGGCGGTCGTGCCGTAGTGGTAGGTGGTGTCCCGGGCGGCCAGCCAGGGCAGGAAGTCCTCCTCGAACCGGCGCTGGAAGCTCATCGGCAGCCGCTGCTGGAACCGCTCCCAGGTGCCGTCGAAGCCGGTGACGCTGTCCAGCACCATCCGCTCGACCCGCTGCGGGAAGAGCGTCGCGTAGTACGCGCCGATCCTGGTGGCGTAGGACGGCCCGTAGTAGCTCACCCGGCGCTCGCCGAGCAGGGCGCGCAGCAGGTCGAGGTCCCGGGCGGTCTGTTCGGTCGTCAGATGGGGCAGCAGGCCGTCGCTGCGCCGCTCGCAGTCGGCGGCGAACCCGCGCGAGGCGGCGATCACCCGGGCCCGGTCGGCCGGCGTGTCGTCGCGGAAGTCCCCGGCGAAGAACGCCCGGAACTCCTCGGGCGTCTGGCAGACGGCCCGGGTGCTCCGGCCGACACCGCGCTGGTCGAAGCCCACGACGTCGTAGGCGGCACCGAGCGCGGGCGCGTCCCGGACGAGGCTCGCCGGGCGCTCCAGGCCCTTGCCGCCCGGGCCGCCGACGGCCGTCAGCAGGGTGCCGATCCGCCGGCCCGGGTCGCTCGCGCGGTGCCGCGAGACCGCGATGGCGAGGTCCGGCCCCCGCCCGGGGCGGTGCCAGTCCCGGGGCACGGTCATGGTGGCGCACTCCAGCACGGCCGCCTCCGTGCAGGGCCGCCAGTCGAGGCGCTGCTGGGCGTAACGGGCGGGCACGGCGGGGGCGGCCGGTCCGGCGGGCGCCGCGACGGCGCCCGCCGCGCCCGTGGCCTGGGCCAGGGCGACGAGGGCGAGCAGGGCCGCGGTGCGCCGGCGGAAGGCGCCGAGCCGGGGGCGTCGCCCGGTGCGGTGGGTGGTCCCTGTGCTGGTCCTTGTGGTCATGGCGTCGATCCTGGCCGGTGGACCGGTCGTGGTCGATCCAGTAGGCCACCGTCTTTCCCCGGGTCCCTGAACCACCTCTGACGTGGTGCCAGATGGAGGCGTTCCCCCGCCGGGGTGAGATCGGGGACGGCTGGTTGACGATGGCCCACCTTTCGCCGGGTGGGATCCGTCGATGGGGGTGAGTGGCTGTCGCGGTGGTGCGGCGGCGGGGCCGAGGGCGGCCGCCCGGACCTGATGGACCACGAGGAGGGAGTGCGGAGATGCGCAACGACAGGGCGAGGACGGGGACCTGGACGAGGGCGGGAGCGGGCGGCGGGTGGAGGGCCGGCGCCGGCGGTCGGACGCCGCGGACGCCCGGGGCGGTGGGGGTGCCCAGGGCGTCGGAGGGCCGGAGGCCGCGGGTGCCGTGCCGACCGGGGAGGGGGGTCAGTAGGCGACGGTGAAGCGGACGCGGCGGTGGGCGGGGTGCTCGGCCTCGTCGAGGAGGGCGACGGCGAAGTCCTCCATGGAGATGGCCGAGGCGCCGTCCGGGTCGACGACGAGTTCGTCGCGGCCCAGCCGGTAGCGGCCGGTCCGCTCACCCGGTTCGAGCAGGGCGGCCGGGCTGAGGTAGGTCCAGTCGACCTCGGCGTCGGCGCGGCAGAGGTCGAGCTGCTCGCCGCAGGCGTCGGCGATCGGGCGCAGGGCGGCGGGGAAGTCCGGGGCGTCCACGAGGGTGACGCCGTTCCCGCCGGGCAGGGTGAGGCTGCCGGCGCCGCCGACGACCAGCAGCCGCACGCCGGTTCCGGCCAGGCCGGCCAGCAGGCCCTTGGTCGCGGTGGCCAGTTCGCCCTCGTGGCCGGGGGCCGGGCGGGTGGCCGTGACCAGCAGGTCCTGTCCGGCGGCGAGGCGGCGGACGTCGGCGGGGTCACGGGCGTCACCGGTGGCGACCGCGACCGTCGGCGGGAGCCGGTGCGGGCGGGAGGGGTCGCGCAGGACGGCGGTGACCTGGTGGCCGCGGGCGGTCGCCTCGGCGACGACCCGGCTGCCGACGCTGCCGTTCGCGCCGAACACGGTGATGCGCATGGGGAGTTCTCCTGGGGCTGGATCGGGAAGGGAGGAGGTGTCCGGGGCCGGACGGTCAGGCGGACTGGTGGGCGCGGGGGTCGGCGCGGTCGGCGGCGGCACCGCCGGAGGCAGTGGCCGGGGGTGCCCCGGCGACGACCTTCGACGGGGTGCGCGGGCGCTGGGTCTGCGCGGCGACGAGCGAGCCGAGCACGATCAGCGCACCGACCGCCTGGACGGGCGCGAGGTCCTGGCCGAGGACGAGCCAGCCGAGGGCGGTGGCGACCACGGGGCTGAGCAGGCCGAGGAAGGTGACGGAGGTGGGCGGCAGGGCGCGGATGCCGCGGAACCAGAGCGCGTAGGCGACGGCCGCGCCGATCAGGCTCAGATAGCCGTAGCCGAGCAGGTTGGCGCCGGTGAGGTGGGACGGCGGAGGCCCTTCGACCAGCAGGGCGACCGGGAGGAGCAGCAGACCGCCCGCGGTGAGCTGCCAGCCGGTGGTGGCGAGCAGCGGGGCCGGCGAGGTCCAGCGCTTGGAGAGGACGACGCCGGTGGCCATCACGACGGCGCCGCCGAGCGCGGCCACGATGCCGAGGACGTCCAGCTGGGCGTTGGCGCGCAGGACCAGCAGGCTGACCCCGGCCACGCCGGCGATGCCGGAGAGGAGGGTGCGCAGGGAGACGCGGTCGCCCAGGAGAGCGGCCGAGAGGCCGGCGGCGATCAGCGGCTGGACGGCGCCGACGGTGGCGGCGACCCCGCCGGGCAGGCGGTAGGCGGCGACGAAGAGGAGGGCGAAGAAGGCGCCGATGTTCAGCGCGCCGAGGACGAGTGAGCGCCACCACCAACTGCCCTTCGGCAGGCGGCGGGTGAGGGCGACGAGCAGCAGTCCGGCGGGCAGGGCGCGGAGCACCCCGGCGAGCAGCGGGCGCCCGGGCGGCAGCAGCTCGGTGGTGACGAGGTAGGTGGAGCCCCAGATGGCGGGGGCGAGGGCGGTGATCAGCACGATGGCGAGTCGATTCCTTAGCACTAAGCCAATGTATCTCAGCGCTAAGGAATCTGGACAGGGGGTGGAGGGGCGGCTGCTGTGAGGTACCTCACCGCTAAGGCATCGTTTAGGGTGGAGGTCATGGCAGAGCACACAGATCATGTGGACCGGGTGGTGCGGCAGTGGGGCGCGGAGCGTCCCGACCTCGATGTCTCTCCGATGGAGGTGATCGGCCGCCTCAAGCGGCTGAGCCGCCTGGTCGACGCCGAGCTGAAGGAGACCTTCGCCCGGCACGACCTCGACTTCGCCTCCTTCGACGTGCTCGCCACCCTGCGGCGCAGCGGCCCGCCCTACCGGCTCACCCCGACCGGCCTGATGCGCTCGGCGATGGTCACCTCCGGGGCGATCAGTCAGCGCCTCGACCGGCTGGAGGCCCGCGGCCTGGTCACCCGCACCCCCAGCGGCTCCGACGGCCGCAGCCGCGACGTCGAGCTCACCGAGGAGGGGTACGCCCTGATGGACCGCGCCCTGCCCGACCACCTCGCCACCGAGCGCCGCATCCTGGCCGACCTGGGCGAGACGCAGACCGCCGCGTTCATCGACGCCCTGCGCGTCGTGCTCGCCACCCTCGGCGACAACCCCGAGTGACCACGCGTCACATCTCGCCTCACCTCACCTCGCCTCGCCTCACCGCCGATCCGTCAGGGGTTGACCGCCACCGCCTTGGAGAAGCTGTAGTGGAGCGTTCCGCCCGGTTCCGCCGTGCGGCGCAACTCGGCGACGCCCCGGTCGAACGCCTCGGCCGTGGTGAGACCGGCGGCGATCGCCTCGGTCCGCACCGCCTCGACCATCGCGACGAAGGTGCGCCGGGTGAACCCCTCGGCCAGCGCGGGCCGGGCGCCGTCGGCGGACACCGTGCGCAGGTCCACCGCGATGTCCCGGAAGCCGGCCTCGGTGAGCAGCGGGCGCAGCCGCCGCCCGATCAGGGCGTCCCCGCCGCCGTCCGCCTGGAGCCGGACCAGGTGGTCGACGACCCGCTGAGCGGCGTCACCGTGCGGGTGGAAGCGCGCGGTGCCGTGGTCGCCCTCGATCACGGTGATGCTGCCGCCGGGGCGCAGCACCCGGCGCAGCGCGGCCAGCGCCGCCGGCGGGTCGGCGAGGTGCTCCAGGACGAAGCAGACGAAGAGGTGGTCGAAGGAGTCGTCGGGGAAGGGCAGCCGGTGCAGATCGCCGTGGTGCCAGCGGACCCGTGCGTCGGGCACCTGCGCGGCGACCCGGGCCCGGGCCTGCGCGAGCGAGTCGGCCGAGAGGTCGGCGGCGGTCAGCAGCACACCGGGGCTGGCGGCCAGCAGGTGCACCGTCTGCGCGCCGACGCCGCACCCGGCCTCCAGGACCCGGCTGCCCGGCGGGTAGGCGGTGCCGGAGTGGAGGAGATCGGCCAGGGTGTCGGCCTGGTCACCGAGGCGGCGGGCCTCGGTGGCGGAGTAGCCGTGGACGTACCCGGGGCCCGTTGCGGCGGCGGGCTCGGAGTGGTGGACGGCGGACTGCGGGGTGCTCGTGGTCATGCCCCCACCCTCTCGGCACAATGGACCGGTGCACAGGTCCAATGACGGCCCGGGCGACAGGTCCACAAGTGCCGGCGCCGACTTCCTCCAGCTCGATCCCCGCGAGGCGCCCGCCGGCGGACTCGCGGACTGGCTGGCCCGGCGGCTCCGGCAGGCCATCGCCGACGGGCGGCTGCCGGTCGGCAGCCGCCTGCCCGCCACCCGCCTGCTCGCCGCCGACCTGCGGGTCTCCCGCGGCGTGGTCACCGACGCCTACCGCCGGCTCGCCGAGGAGGGCCGGATCGCGGGCCGGGGCAGGGGCGGAACCGTCGTGGTCGACCCGTTCGCCCAGCCCCCGGCACACCCGGCACACCACCATTCGGCGCCCCACCACCCGGCCCGCCCGGCCCCCGCCCGGCCGCGGACGCCCCCACCGGCCCCCGCCCCACCGCGCCCGCCCGTCTCGCCGTTCGGCGAGGCGCCCGTCCCCGCCAGCTTCGACGCCCTGCGCACCGCCGCCGCCCGGATCGACCTCTCACCCGGGGTCCCCGACCTCGCCGCCTTCCCCCGCACCGCCTGGCTGCGCGCCGAACGCGCCGTCCTCCGCGACCTCTCCGCCCAGGACTTCGGCTACGGAGACCCGCGCGGCACCCCCGCGCTGCGCCGCGCCGTCGCCGACTGGCTCGGCCGCAACCGGGGCATCCGCGCCGACCCCGAGGACGTCCTCGTCGTGGCCGGGGCGGCCCAGGCACTCGCCCTGGTCGGCGAGGTGCTCCGCGCGACCGGCCTCGACGTGGTCGCCGTCGAGGACCCGGGCTCGCTCGGCACCCGCCAGCACCTCGGCCACCGGATCACCGCCACCCCGCCCGTCCCCGTCGACGCCGAGGGCATCCGGGTCGACGCGCTGCGCGCCACCGGCGCCCGCGCCGTCCTGCTCACGCCCGCCCACCAGTTCCCGACCGGCGTGGTGCTCGGCGGCGCCCGGCGGCGCGAACTGCTCCGGTGGGCGGCCGACGGCGGGCTCGTCATCGAGGACGACTACGACGCCGAACACCGTTACGACCGCCCGCCGGTGCCCGCCCTGCGCGGCGTCCTCCCCGAGCAGGTCCTCCACCTCGGCAGTGTCTCCAAGCTCCTCGCCCCGGCCCTGCGCACCGGCTGGATCCTCGCCCCCGCCCGCTACCGGGACCTCCTGGTCGACGCCAAACGGCTCAACGACCTCGGCAACGCCGCGCTGCCGCAACTGGTCCTCGCCCGGCTGATGGACTCCGGCGCGCTCGAACGCCACCTGCGGCTGCTGCGCCCGCGCCACCGGCGCCGACGCGACGCGATGACCGCGGCCATCGGCACCCACCTGCCCGGCGCCGTCGTGCACGGCGCGGCGGCCGGGCTGCACCTCATGGTCACCTTCCCCGGCGGCCTGACCTGCACGGACACCGAGCTCGCCGCGGCGGCGCTCGCCCACGGCGTCAAGGTGCAACCGCTGTCCTGGCACGCCCGGCTGCCGCACCCGCCCGGGCTGGTCCTCGGCTACGCGGCCGGCGCGCCCGGCGAGATCGAGGAGGGCGTCGCCGTCCTCGGACGGCTGCTCCGGGAGGCGGGAGTGCCGCTCCCGGGGTGAGGCTGCTGGTGTCACCCCGCGCACCGCGCGGGGCACCCGTCGACCCCACCGCGCCCGCCCCGCCGTCCAGGCCCGGGCGCCGCGGGCGAACCCGGGCGCGGGCCCTCCCCGGACCGCCCGGACCCGACCGACCTACGGAGGCCGGATGCCGATGCCCCGCCGAACGATCCGCGTCGCGCTCCTCGCCCTGCTGCTGTCCGCGCTCGCCCCGTCCGCCCTGTCCGTCCCCTCCGCCCCGTCCGCCCTGCCCGGGCTGCCCGGCCCGGGCGGCGCCGCCTCGCCCCCGCAGCCCGCCGACCGGCGGACCGAACCCGCGGCGACGGCCCCGACCCACCCCACTCCCACGGAGAGGACGACCCCCGTGCCCGTCACCGATTCGCTCCAGCTCGCCGGCCGCCGGGTCGTCTACTCCTACCCCGGGCCCACCCCGCCGCCCGAACTGCTCGCCACCATCCGCGCGGGCCGCGCCGCCGGCGTCATCTTCTTCAAGGAGAACGTCCCCTCCGTACCCCAGCTCCAGGCGGCCGTGGCCCAGTTGCAGCAGGCCGCGGCCGAGGCCCCGCCGGGTGCGCCGCTCCTGCTGATGACCGACCAGGAGGGCGGCAGGATCCGTCGGCTGCCCGGCGCCCCGGAGCTCTCCGCCCGGCAGATCGGCCTGGCCCCCGACCCGGCCGGTGAGGCCGCCCGCGCCGGCGTGGGCGCGGCCGGCACCCTGAGCGGGGCGGGTCTGAACGTCAACCTCGCGCCGGTGCTCGACGTCTACGACACGCCCGACAACTTCATCGACCACTTCGAGCGCTCGTTCAGCCAGAAGCCCGAGGTGGTCGCCGAGTTGGGCTCCGCCTTCCTCGCCGCGCAGCAGAAGCTCGGCGTGGCCGCGACGGCCAAGCACTTCCCCGGCCTCGGCGCCGCCGCCCACGGGCAGAACACCGACGAGGGCGTCGTCGTCCTCCCGGTCCCGCTCGCCGACCTCCGGGCCCGCGGCGAGGAGCCGTACCGCGCCGCCATCGCCGCCGGGGTCCGGCTGGTGATGGCCTCCTGGGCCGTCTACCCGGCCCTCGACGCCTACCACCCGGCCGGCCTCTCGCGCGCCGTCGTCCACGGCGAGCTGCGCGAGCGCCTCGGCTTCCGCGGCGTGACCATCACCGATGCCCTCGAAGCCACCGCCCTGGCCGCCTTCGGCGACGCCGGCGACCGGGCCGTGGCCGCCGCCGAGGCCGGGATGGACCTCGTGCTCTGCTCCGCCCGCGACATCCACCAGGGTGATGCCGCCGTCGCGGCCCTCGCGAGCGCCCTCGACAGCGGCCGCCTCGACACCGCCGGGTTCACCGAGGCCGTCCACCGCGTCGACGCCCTCCGCACCTCCCTGGCGACCCCCTGACGATCTCCGGACAACCCCCGCCCAACCGGGGTGCGGCCCCCGGCGCGCGCCGGCCCCGCGAGGACGATCATCTTTCTCGACCCCGCAGAACCGCCGAGTCGAGGAGCGACCGCCGTGCCGTCCACCGCCCTTCCCGCCACCGTTCCCACCACCCGGCGCAGCACCCCGCCCGCCATTCGCCGGACCTCGCGCACCTGGCGCCTGGGCCGCCCCGCCCGCCCCGGCCGGGACCGCCGCTCCGCCTCCCTCCTCGCCCACCTCCGCCGGGCCGGCGTCCTGCGCACCCTGAGCGCCTACCGCCAGTGCTGTGACGACGTAGGTTCGCCGGGTTGGTGGTCGTGGCGGTCGGATGTGCGGTGACGTCCCTTCGGCCGCTGGAGGCGCGGTGGTCGAGCGGCTCAGGAGGCGGACGGCTCGATCTCCCCCGCGAAGACGATGACCTGGTCGATGAGGTTCCGCCGCAGATGGACGACGTCCGTTCCCGCCAGGCGGGGGCCTCCATCCGGCGTGGTGAAGACCCACCGGTACCGGGCCCATTCGTCAGGCATGTCCACCGCTGAGCAGCGCGCCATCGTGCCGGTCCCCGCCGGGTGGCGCCGGATGTCCAGCACGAACCGCTCGACCGCAGCGATTCCTTCGCTGCGACCCAACGGGCCCCAGAAGACCACGTCCGAGGTCAGGGCCTGCGAGAGCAGGGCAGTCACATAACTGTCGTCCGAGGCGTTGAACGCCGAGATGAATGTGTCGATCGCGGAGCGTGCCGTCTCTTCCTGCATGCTCCAGTCATACCAGCCGTCGCGCGCGCGCTCGTCCCGCGAGCCGCATTCCGATCACGGTGGATCATCCCGGTCACGGCACTGGCCCCGCGCCAGGGACGGCGCACCGCGCCAGGGTCACGGGCGGGGCCGGGTCAGTAGGCTGGCGCCCTTGGTGACGGCGAGGATCAGGGCGGGGCATGGGGACGGACACCGGCGCGGACGCGGCCGGCAGCACCTGGAACAGCGTGGCAGGGGACGCCAGGGTCGGCCTGGTGATCCAGGGAGGCCAGGTCACCGTCCACAGCTACGGAGACCGAAGGGACTCCGGTGCCGTCCCCACCCCGCCCGCCGATCCGTGGGTGCGGGCGGTGCGGGAGTCGAGGGTGTGGGACCACGTCCCCGACGACCGCGCCCCGCACCGGAGCCGGCCCGAGGTCGCCGAGGTGGCCGAGGCCGCGCGGCGGCTGGCGGTCCTGCGGGACGAGGCGGCGGCGGCCCTGGCCGATGATCCCTGGTACGACCCGGGATTCGCGGAGCGCTTCCTGGAACGCGTCGAATGGCTCCTCGGCGACGAGCCGCTGGACCTCCACCCGGCGGAGGCGGGCCTCTTCCTCCTCCTGCCGTTGATCGACCAGGTCCACCGCCTGCGCCTGTCCGCCCGGCTGGCCGCCGTCGGCCCCGACCGCTTCGCGCCCCGGCACGGCGGGGGCGGCCCCGAACGCGCCGACTACGAGCGGCACCTGGCCGAGCAGGACATCCTGGCCGGCCGGGCCCGCCGTCGCCCCGAGGCCGAACGCCCCATCGGCTGGTGGCTGTTCCACCGCTGGACCGCCGGCCGCAGCGAGCTCGTCGAGCCCGCCCTGGTCACGCACCTCGCCGAGAGCGGCGAGGCACTCGCCGACGCGCTGCGCCACGAGCGCGTCGCCCGGCTGGTGCACGGACTGCGGCGCGGCCCCGGCGTCTGCAACCGCGAGTACCTCGACACCCTCGCCGTCGACGACGCGCTGCGCGGCCCGGGCCGCCAACGCGTCCGGGAGCAGCGGCTGGCCCTGCTGCTCGCCCTCGCCCACGGGCTCGCGATCGACCCCGCGGGCCTGCCCGACATCGTCGTCGACCACGTCGGCATCCCGGACCCGGTCGACCCCGCCGAGCTGCGCGCCACCGTCGCCGGGGCGGTCTGGGGCGACCTGCGCCACCTGCCCGTCCTGCGCGCCGACTGCCGGCACGAGGCGGTGGTCGAGGCCCTGCGCGAGTACACGGACCGGGTCGACGACCTCCTGCACGCCGTCCGCCGCACCACCGCCCGCAGCATCACCGTCCCCATGCCGGGCCTGCCCGAACGGCTCTCCGCCGACGGCCTGCGGCTGGCCGACACGGCCGTGGTCGGCTCCGCCCGCTTCCGGCTGGGGGAGCGCAGGGTGCGCGAGCTGCTGATGGGCGACCAGCTGTACAAGGACCGCGACCTGGCCGTCCGCGAGCTGTACCAGAACGCCCTCGACGCCTGCCGCTACCGCCGCGCCCGCACCGAGTACCTGGAGCGGACGGGCGTCCCCGTGCATCCCTTCGAGGGCGCGATCGTCCTCGACCAGGGCGTCGACGAGGACGGCCGGGCCTACCTGGAGTGCCGCGACGACGGCATCGGCATGGGCGAGGCCGAACTGGCCGGCGTCTTCTCGCACGCCGGGGAGCGCTTCGCCGAACAGCCCGAGTTCCTGCTGGAGCGCACCGCGTGGGAGCAGCTCGACCCGCCGGTGAAGCTGTACCCCAACAGCCGTTTCGGGATCGGCGTGTTCAGCTACTTCATGCTGGCCGACGAGATCCGCGTCACCAGCTGCCGGATGGACCGCGGCGGCCTGCCGGGCCCCGTCGTCGAGGCGGCGATCTGCGGCCCAGGCCACCTCTTCCGGATCGTGGAGACGGCGAAGCGGGGGACGGCGCCGGGAACGACCGTCCGGCTGTACCTGCGCGAGGGCCTGGGGGAGGGCCGCGTCTGGTCGAGCGTCGACGTGCTGCAACGCCTGCTCGGCATCGCGGAGTTCGAGACGACGGCCGTGCACGGGGAGCGGAGCATCGTCTGGGAGCCCGGGGTGCTGCGGGCGAGGGTGCACACGGACGGGGCGCGCGCGGGCCTTCACGCCGCCGGGTGGTTCCGGGACTGGCCGGGCGCTCCGGAGGGCGCCAGGGTGATCTGGTGCGGGAGCGGTGGCGGCGTCCTGGTGGACGGCCTCGTCGTACGACCGGGCGTACGGCGCGGTGTGCTGAGCAGCGAGGGCAGCGGTCTGCTCGGCGCGGTCGTGAACCTCAGCGGACCCTACGCGCCGGCGCAGCTCTCCATCGACCGGTCGGAGATCCTCAGCGACGTCTCCGCGGACGTGGAGCGGCTCCTGACGGCGGCGGTGGCGAGCCTCGGATGGGATCGTGAGGAGCCCGCATGGAAGCACGGGGGAAGGGACGGCTGGGACTGGGTGCGCGACGTGGCCGAGGACGCCCCGTGTGTGGCGGACGTCGTCGTGGCGCGGGCCGCCGCTCTCGGCTGGTCCTTCGAGATCCTGGGCTTCCCGTACGACGTGGCGCGGACCGGATTCTTCCCCGCGGACGACTACGTGGTGGGCCGTCACTTCGGCGTCAGGATTCTGCACGGAGACTACCGGGACTGGTGGGACCGCCGCTTCGGTGAACCGAGCGAAGTCCCCGACCACATCCTGATCTGGCGTGTCCTGGCGCTCGGCCCGAGCCGGCTCAGGGAGCAGTTGACGTCCCTGGTGCCGGAGTTGGCCGCCGCCGCCCCGGGAGCACCGGCGCTGCCCACGGACTACCTTCTGCTGTCCCGCAAGCACCGGGACAACTACTTCTGGCGCAGCCCCCGCGAGTGGCCGGCCTTCCTCGTCGAGGTGGCCGATCTGACCGGCCGGCCGCCTCGTGAGATCGCGGATCGGGCGGTGCGGCTGGGGTGCGTCTCGGTGGATCCCCGGGGTCTGGAGGAGTCCGACCACGGCTCCGGTGCCATCAGGGCTCTGCTGACGGACCGGGCCGTGTGGCGGCGGCATCATCCCGTCGTTCGGCTCGACGACCTGCTGGTCCTGCGTGACCGGACGGGTATTGATCCCCGGCAAGCCGTGGACAGCCTCCGAGGCCTGGGCCTGGAGGTCGCGGTCCCCGAACTGCCGCCGGGCTTCCCCACCCCGGACGACCTCGAGCTGCTGTGGACGTTCGACGACGACTACCTCGACGCCACGGAGGCCGTCAGGCTCGGTCATCTGCTCGCGGCGGCGGAGGCCTCGGGGCTGCCGCCGGCGGAGGTGCGGGATCGCCTGGAGGCCTGGGGGCTGACGGTCGAGAGCCGGGAGGTCCCCGCCTCCGTCGAAGCCGGGAGCAGCGATCTTCTCCGCGACCGGAGCACGGTCCTCCAGGTCTCGCTCAGCATGCGTACGCCGGTCCCGTTCCTCCACCTCGTCGCCGTGTGCGAGGAACGCGGCTGGACCTACGGGCAGGCCGCCGACTGGTACGGCGGCCTGGGATTCACCGTGGCGCCGATCCCTTCCCGGATGACGCTGGAGGAACTGTCCGTCCTGGCGGGGGAGCCCGCTGCCGATGTGCTCACCGCGGGAACCTCCCCGAGCTTCGATCTGCTGCTCGACCGGGAGTTCACGGAGGACGACTTCCTCTCGGTACTCGTGGAGAGGCTGGAGGAGCTGGGGATTCCGATCGGCCTGCGGTTCCCGCGGCGCTTCGACGCGCTGGACCGGGCGCTGCTCGTGTCGGGGTGGGAGGCGGAATCCGAGACGAGCTGGTGGCGGGGCCGGACCGTGGGCGAGGTCGTGCCGTTCACCGCGGTCGTGCTGGTGGCGCGGGACCTGGGACGCGAGCCGAAGGAGGTCGCGGAGCGGCTGGCCTCGTACGGGGTCCGGTTGAGCGCGCCCGATCTGCCCGAGGGGCTCGGCTTCCCCGACGCGGTGCGCCTGCTGGTGGCGGACGGCCTCGAGGAGAACCTGCCGACGGCCCCGGGTGAGTCGATGGGCCTCTACCAGCTCATCCGCATCGCCCGCCGCACCGGCTTCCCGCTCGCGCAGGTCGCCGACTGGCTCCGTGCGATGGGTGCCGGCGCGCCCGATCCGGCCACCGCGATCAGGGCCGCGCTGGCGCGGGTGCCCAGGGACGGATGAGGCCGGTGGGGTGGCGGAGGGCGGCGAGGGTGGCGCGGGGGTGGCGCACGGGGGAGTGAGGGTGGCGCGAAGAGGGTGCACGGGGCGCCAACACGCGCCGATCCTTAGCGGAAACGAGCGGACACGGAGGGTCATCCGGATGGCAGGCTTTCCGCCGTGACTGTGCACCCTCTCGTACACGAGATCGCCGACGCCTACCTGGCCCTGGTCGACGCCGCCGCGCCCGGGCTGGTCGAGGGCCTGTACGTGGTCGGCTCGACGGCCCTGGACGACTTCCACCCGGCGCGGAGCGACATCGACTTCGTGGCCGTGACCGCGGACCCGGTGACGGCGGAGCAGCTCGTCGCGCTGGAACGCGCGCACGCCCGGCTCGCGGTCCGCCATCCGCGCCCCGCGTTCGACGGCCCCTACCTCACCTGGCACGAACTGGCGGGCTCGCCGGCGCAGGCGCCGCCGGGGCCGCACGTGTTCGGGGGGACGGTCCGGCACCGGGTGAGGTCCGACCGTACGCCGGCGCTCTGGCACACCTTGGCGCGGCACGGCGTCACGCTCTGCGGGCCCCGGGCCCAGGAACTGATGATCGACACCGATCCGGAGGAGTTGGCCGGCTGGACGGTCGGCAATCTGGAGGAGTACTGGCGCCCGTGGTGGCGGCGCTCCTCGCGGTTGGCGTCGCGGCCGGGGCTGGCCTGTCTGAACGGTTCGGGGCCGGTCTGGGGCGTGCTCGGGGTGAGCCGGCTGCACTACACGCTGGCCACCGGGCGGATCGCCTCCAAGCGCGGGGCCGGCGAGTACGCCCGGGCGGTGTTCGACGAGCGGTGGCACCGGATCGTGGACGAGTGCCTGCGGATCCGGGACGGCGGGCGGCGGCGCTCGTTCTACCCGAACCCGTTCGTCCGGCGGGCGGACGCGCTCGCGTTCATGGACATGGCGATCGACAGTGCGCGGTTGCTGGGGGCGGAGCGGCTGTCCCTCGGCGAATAGCGGGGGGCGGAGACGCTGATCGCGGTCGCGATCGCGCTATCCAAGGCCAGTTTCCAATCCGATCATCAACTGTTCGGATTCTCGTCCTTCTCGGCATTCGATTCGACTGTCAGGGTTACGTCATGCCACATGTGACATGTCACATGTGGTGCTGAAGATGCCCGTGGGAACGAAGAGAAGAAAGAGGAGGATCGGAATCATGCGGATGAACCGACTCACCCTGACCGCTGCCGGGATCGCCGGAGCGGCGGCTCTCCTGGCCGTGCCGGCCCAGGCGAACGCGGCGCAGACCACCACCACCGGCACCACCGTGACCTGCGGCGCCTCCGGCCTGCAGGCCGGCCTGTCCCCCAAGGTGTGCGCCGAGGTGACCGGCGACAGCGTCCAGCTGTACGGCCGGATCAGCCTGGCCGGTCCGCCGAGCCCGGGCACCCCGTGGCCGCAGACCGTCGAGCTGCTCACCGGCCTGTCCGGCAACGTCGTCGGCGGCGCGTCGCTCGGCTCGGTCAGCGGCCGGACCCTGTTCACCGCCAGCACCGTGCAGGTGCCCGGCGTCGGCGGGACCGTGCCGTGCGGCTCCACCGTGCACGGCAGCTTCAGCGTCGCCACCTACCCGTGGTCCCCGGCTCCGGTGACCGTCGACGTCGTGGTGCCGTGTTGATGACGGCGCGGTCCCGGTAGACCGACGGGGGAGGGCGGGCCCGGGGCGCGAGTCGCCCCGGGCCCGTCCCGTTCCCCCGTCCGGCGGTGGCCCCGCGCAGGCCGGGCCGGCCGTGACGACTTGAAGAAATCTTCATCTGCAAGGGATGATGCTTCCCGCCGACGAACAGGCCGATCCACAGCCCATCCAGCGACGCGCAGGGAGAGACGGACGATGCCGGTCCCGCTGTACCAGGCGAAGGCGGAGTTCTTCCGCACGCTCGGGCACCCGGTGCGCATCCGCGTACTGGAGCTGCTCCAGGACGGGCCGCGGCCGGTGCGCGAGCTGCTGGCCGCGATCGAGATCGAACCCTCGAACCTCTCCCAGCAGCTCGCGGTGCTGCGCCGCACCCAGCTGGTCACGGCGACCCGCGAGGGCAACACCGTCGTCTACGCCCTGAGCACGCCGGACGTCGCCGAGTTGCTGCGGGCCGCGCGGCGGATCCTGACCGAGCTGATCGCCGACCAGGGCGCGCTGCTCACCGAGCTGCGGGCACCGGAGGCCGGTGCCGCGCCCACGGGCAACCGATGACCGGCCCGTCGACCGAAGGAGCAGGACCCGGCCATGAGTGAGAACGGCGGCGAGCGCGCGCGGGAGGCCGATGCCACGCGGGAGGAGACGGCGCGGCGCAAGGCCATGCTGATCCGGGCGGGCATCTACATCTTCGCCACGCACCTGTTCGCGGGGTTCGTCCTGCTGCTGTTCGCCCTCGGCGACCGCAAGTGATCCGAGTGCTCTGAGTGCTCCGAGTGATCCGAGTGGCCCAGGTGGTCGGAGCGGGAGAAGAGGCCGGGACCGGGTCCCGGTGACCTCCTCGCGAGCGGTCCCGGCCGGGGAACGGCCGGGACCGGTTCGCTGCGGCGCGCAGGGCGCGGCCGCAGCACGGGATCAGCACGGGATCAGTGCGGGGCGTCCTCCCCGGTGTAGCGGCGGCTGGTGCTGGTCCAGGCGTAGACGCCCTCGACCAGTTCCCGGGTGCCGTCGAGGTACCAGCGGCCCGCCGGGTGCCGGAGCAGCAGGCTGTGGCGCAGCGTCTCGCTCTCCGCCGTCAGCCGGGCGATCCGGGCCCCGACCGAGCGGGCGGCCCGGCTGCGGGTGCAGCCGCGGATCCGTTGCAGGGTGAGCACGGTGTTGAACGCCGCGACGTTCTGGCGCTCCTCGCGGTCCGCCGAGTAGAGGTCGTTGATCAGCGTCGCCGCGTCGGCGGTGTTCGCGCGCAGGCGGTGCAGGGCGGGGTCGGCGTGCAGGCCGGCCGGTGCCTCGCCGCCGTGGACGTGCTCCAGTATGTCCATGAACGGGTAGAGGCAGCTGGCATGGCGCCGCAGCCGCACGGTCTCGGCGAGGTCGGGCTGGGTGCGGGCGGCCCGGTGGGCGGTCTCCGCGAGGAAGGTCTCCAGACAGGAGTGCCACTCGGCGGCGGCGCGCCGGCGCCAGCCCGGCGGCATCGGGGCGGTCTGGCGGTGCCACAGTTCCCGCCAGGCGTCCAGCAGGTGGGGTTGGGAGGTGCCCGCGGGGACGGGCCGGCCGGCCAGGACGGCGAGCAGCGGTCCGACGATGGCGCGGGCCTCGGCGGGGTCGCGGCCGGGCGGGCCGTCGAAGCGGTCGTCGAGAATGGTGAACCAGCCGAGGATGTCGATCAGCAGGTCCAGCTCGGTGCCGCGGGCGCGCGGGTACGAGTGGCCGATCAGCTCGGGCAGTGCGTAGGTGTGGTAGCGGGCGAGGTCGTCCGGGGCGAGCAGGCCGTGGGCGAGCGCCCAGTCGCCGTGCCGGGCCGCGGCGGTGAGCAGCTCGCCGGGCGCGCGCGGTTCGTTCTGCGGGCGCAGGACGCCGGGCGCGCGCCGGGGGGCCGGGGGAGCGGCCGCGGAGGGCAGTGCTTCGGGTCGGGCCGGCGGCGCGGGGCGGGGGAGAACCGTGACCAGCCGCACGGTGGTGAGCGGTTCGAGGGTGGTGACCGGAACGACCGTGGTGAGCGGCCCCAGCCAGGTGGCCGGGCGGACGGCGCGGTCCGGGTCGAGGGTGATGCCCCGGGTGGTGGTGCCGGTCCGGGGAGCGCCGGTGGGTGAGGCGGTGCGCGTGGCCGTGCGGGTGGCGGTGCGCAGCGCGGTCGGGTGCGGGTGTTCGGTGGTGGCGGACCGCCGGTTGGTGAGGGAGGCCTGGGCGGGGAGCACGGCCGACCGGCGTGGTCCAGCCGGGCCGCCGGGGGCGGTTGCTGCGGCGGGACCGGCGGGGTGGGGGGAGCCGGTGGCACCTGCGGGCCCGGCGGCGCCCGCCGGACACACCTCGCCCGGCTGCGGGCCGTGGGGGCCGCGCGGAGCGCGTTGATCGCGTGGATCGGCGTCGGGCGACCGGCGCGGGCCGATGACCGGAAGGCGCTGGGCGGGCGTGTCGTCGTGTCCCGCCGACGGCGCGCGGCGCGGGCCGGCGGCGTGCGGGGCGCGGCCGCCGCGCGGTGTGAGCCGCACGCGCAGCCCGTGCGCCTGGACGGTCGTCCACACCACCTCGCGGGCCCGGGCGCCGGGGACGGCCGTCGGGCGCCAGCGGCGCAGGATGGCGGCGGCGGCCACGGTCAGCTCGGCCCAGGCGAAGGCCTCGCCGATGCACTTGTGCTTGCCCGCGCCGAACGGCAGGAACGCCTGCCGGGCGACGCCCCCGCCCGCCGGGCCCCGCGCCCGGTCGGCGCCCAGCCAGCGGCCGGGGTGGAAGCGGAGCGGCTCGGGGTACAGCGCGGGGTCGCGGTGGAGCGCGGTGAGGCTGTAGAGCAGCTCGGTGCCGGCCGGGATGCGGTACGGGCCCAGTTCGACCGGGACCTGTGCGGTGCGCATCAGGAAGGCGTTCGGCGCGTGCAGCCGGACGACCTCCTGGGTGACCGCGCGGGTGTAGCCGAGGCGGGCGAGGACCTCCGGGGTGGGGACGCTGCCGGCCGGGAGGTGCTCGTCCAGCTCGGCCAGGACGCGCGCCTCGACCCCGGGGTTCCGGACCAGTTCGTCGATCAGCCAGGTGAGCGTGGTGGAGACGGTCTCGGTGCCGGCGCCGAACATGGTGATCGCCTCGGAGCGGACGTCCGCCTCGGTGAGCGGCCGTCCGGTGGCGGGGTCCACGGCGCCGCGCAGCAGCGCGGGCAGGGTGGTGCCGCGCCGGCCGCCGGCGCCGGTCATCGGGCATCCGCCGCCCGGCGCGGTGCCGGACGGACCGGCGAGGGTGGCGCCGAAGCCGTCCTCGAACGCACCGGCGAACACACTGTCGAACGGGTCGTCGAACGCGCTGCCGGGCGCGGTGCCGTTGACCGCCTGGTCGACGACCTGGTTGAGCACCCGGACCGCCGCGTCGAAGCGGCGGTTGACCGGCAGCGGCAGCCGGGCGAAGGCCCGGTGCGGGTAGAGCGACTGGACGATCTGGCCCTTCACCATGTCGGGCAGGGCCCGGTGGAAGGCGAGCGTGGCGTCCTCGCTCAGCCGGGCGTCGAACAGGGCGCGGGTGACGATCTCCAGGGCGAGGTGGTTCATCTCCTTGGCCACGTCGAGGACCTGGCCGGGGCGCCAGCGCCGGGTCCGTTCCTCGGTGACCCGGTGCATGACGGCGATGTACTCGGCCATCCGGTCCGCGCCGAAGGCGGGCTGGATGATCCGGCGGCGGTCGCGGTGGGCACGGCCCTCGGACATCAGCAGACCGTCCCCGAACGCGGTCTTGAGGGTGTCCTGGACGGCGCCGCGCGGGCAGTCGTGGGCGAGGGCCACCAGCAGGGTGTGGACCAGTCCGGCGTCGGTGACCACGCAGACCGTGCGCGGTCCGAGCCGGATCCGGACCACCGCGCCGTGCTGGGCGAGCGAGCCGAGGAAGCCGAGCGGGTCGCGCAGCAGGGCGGGGGCGTGGCCGAGGCCGGGGACGGCGCCGGGGGCGAGCGGGGGGACGGCCGGGCGGCTCTCCGCCGAGGGGGTTCTGGGCGGCGCGGACGGTCTGTGGGTCTCGTTCGTCAGGATCATGACATCACCTCTCACCAGATGGACCGGGGGGACGGACCGGTGGGACGGTCCGGGGTGACCGGCCGGGTGTCGGACCGGTCGACCGGCCCGGCGCTGCGGTACCACCGGAGCCGCCGCCGCGACAGCCGGGATCCGGAGGTCTGTCGACGCAGACCCCCGCGCGCGCCACGGACAGAGGGCGCACGCCATGGGAAACGCGCCGGTCCCGCGAGCGTTGCGCCGTACCCGGATGGATCACTCCATCGGTGGAGTGTCCTCAAGGTCTGCACGGCGTGTCCCGATGAGGGCGCTCCGGCGGACGCGCTCCGCGGAGCCGGTCGAGCCGCCGCGCGGGAGTGCCGGCGCGGGTGTCCGGCGGGGCCGTCCTGCCTGGCAGGCAGGGCCTTTCGGCCCTCGGCGGGACGGTGCGCGCAGGTCCAGCATGGTGCAGAACCAAGGAGGACCCTCTGATGACCAGTCTGCGCCACCGGCCCGCTCTCGACGTCCGCGTGGAGATCCGGGGCGAACTGCCCCGGGAGGACGCCGAGTACGCCCGGACCCGGTCGCTGGCGCTGATCACGGACCTCGGGTCGGACGCCCACGCGGCCCGGCTGCGGCTCACCCGGCCGCGCGACCGGTCGCTCACCAGGTCCGCCGTCGCCCAGGCCTCGGTGGACCTGGAGGGTGCCGGCCGGGTGCGGGTGGAGGTGGCCGGCGTGACGGTGCGCGAGGCGGTCGACCTGGCGCTCGGCACGCTCGGCGGGCGCGCCGCGCGACTGCGCGAGCTGGGCGACATAGGGCTCGCCTCGGCGTTCGAGAGCTCCTACCGGCCCCAGTACGCGGCGCGCCCGCTCGCCGAACGGCGGATCGTCCGCCGCAAGTGCGTTCGGCCGGCCCACCGCACGCCCGAGCAGGCGGTCCGCGAGATGCTGGCGCTGGACTACCGGTTCCACTTCTTCTCCGACGTGCTGACCGGCCAGGACAGCCTGGTCCACCGCAGGCCCGGCAACGGCGGGTTCCGGCTGGTCCGGGCGCACTGCGCGGTCCGGCTCGGCGGCGCGGGGCTGCCGCTCGCCGAGAGCCCGCACCCGGCGCCCCGGCTGGAGTTGACCGAGGCGGCCCGACAACTCTGGCTCACCTGCTGGCCGTTCGTCTTCCACACCGATCCCGGCGACGGGCGCGGCCGGGTGCTCTACCGCCGCTACGACGGTCACTATGGCTTGATCACGCCGATAGCGGGGGCCCACTGACGGGCAGGTAGTGATCGGCACGGGCTGACCGGTACACGACCGACAACGGACGAGCACACTCTCACGCTCTGGACGGGAACTGGGACCATGGACTGCGAAGAAGTCATGCTGACCGTCAGAATCGCGGCTGCCGAGCGGGCCCTGCTGCGCGAACTCGCGCGCGGCCACGGCACCGACGTGTCGGACGTGGTCGTGGACGGTCTCCTCGACGTCATCCCCGGCCTGCACGTCCTGCCCGCACGGCACGCCCTGCCCGCCGTGCCCGCACTGCCCGTCGGGGCGGTGCTGCCCGCCGGCCGGGTGCTGCCGGTGGAGACCGTGCCGGCCGCCGTCCCCGGGGACCCGGGGGTGTCGCGGCTGCTGCGCGTGCTGGCCCGGCCCGCCCCGTGCGCGGTGACCCTCTGGCTGCCCGCGCCGGTCGCCGACCTGCTGCCGCTGGTCGGCGAGCGGATCGCCGCCGTCAGCGGGCTGCGGATCGGTCCGGCGAGCGCGGCCCTGGCCGCCGCCCTGCGGTTCTGGCTGACCGGGGACCCGCAGCGGCTCGCCGCGGGCCTCGCCGGCCTGCACCAGCACGGCGCCTCCCGCCTCGCCGTCCAGCGGCTCGACGTCGCGGCCTGAGCGCACCCGCGAGTGAGCGGGGGACGGTCGCGCCGCGGACGGCGCTTGCGCGGGCCGCCCGGATCCGGCCGCCCGGCGTGCGCCGGGCCCGGGAGGCGGTTGGGTGCGCGAGGGCGCTCGGGGAGGCGTGCCGAGGGTGGTCGGGCGCCCGTGACGCTTCGTCGGTCCGCCGTCCGGCGCGGGCCGGACGGACACCCGCCCGGTGGTCGACGGACCGTCGGGCCGGGCGGGGCCGGAGCGGTTCCTGGGGGTCAAGTGGCATGTCCTGGACGGGAAATTAGCTGGTCAGAGCTCTGGTCACGACCTGCGCGCAGGTCTAGCATTCCGGTCACGGCCATCGGTGTCCGGCCCCCCGGACGACCGATGCGGTGGCCGCCACCACCCCCTGCCGGGGAGCGTACACCCCCCGAGTACGCTCCCCGGCGCCGCTTTGTGCGCGGTGCCCGCCTTCCCGCGCCCGTTCCCGGCGCTGCCGCGGTTCGTCCGCCCCGCGCTCGGTAGCTGCATCGCCCGGCGCGCGCCCCCGCCACTGTGAACGCGCGCCCCCACCAAGGCCCGCGCGCCCGCTGCGCGCCACCGGTTCCGCCGTCGAGCTGCCGCGCGAACGTCGAAAGAAGGTTTCTGCGGCCCCTCCGTCCGGTCCGGTCTCCGGGCCCTCGGAAGGCCGGGACACCACCCCGACCGGCACTTTTACCGTCGGGCGAGGGAGCGGGGCTCGGGCGGCGGGTTCGCCCGCCGGGGAACCGCCGGGTGCGAACCGGCCGTCCCCCACCCCGACGGGCGCCACCGGGCGCCCGCCCGAGGGAAAGGAGCGTCCGACCGTGCGAAAGGTATTGATCACCGGCGGAGCGGGCTACATCGGAAGCACCGTGGCGTCGGCCCTGCTGGATGCGGGCATCACTCCGGTCGTCCTCGACGACCTGTCCAAGGGCCGGCCCGAGTTCGTCGAGGGCCGGGTGTTCTACCGGGGCGACATCGCGGACCCGGAGCTGGTCGACCGGATCTTCGCCGAGCATCCCGACATCGACGCGACCCTGCACTGCGCCGCCCGGATCGTCGTCCCCGAGTCGGTGTCCCGGCCGCTGTTCTACTACCGCGAGAACGTCGGCAAGACGGTCGACCTGCTGGAGTCGCTCCAGCGCAACGGCTGCACCCGGGTGGTCTTCAGCAGCTCCGCCTCGATCTACCTGCCCACCCCGACCGGCCGTGTCGACGAGTCCTGCCCGGTCGAGGCGAACAGCCCGTACGCGCGCACCAAGCAGATGATGGAGCAGGTGCTCCAGGACTGGACCTCCGGCGAGGGGGCGGACGGGACGCGGGTCATCACGCTGCGGTACTTCAATCCGATCGGCGCCGACCCGCAGCTGCGCACCGGGCTGCAGGACCTCGAACCGACCCACGCGCTGGGCAAGTTGATCGAGGCGCATGCGAACGGCACGCCGTTCACCATCACCGGGGTCGACTGGGGGACCCGGGACGGCTCGGGCATCCGCGACTACATCCACGTCCAGGACGTGGCCGAGGCCCATGTCGCCGCGCTGGTCCGGTTCGACGAGGTGATCGGCTCCGAGGCCGCGCAGCGCTACCGCGTCGTCAACATCGGTACGGGTGACGGCACCACCGTCCGCGAGCTGGTCACCGCCTTCGAGCGGGTGGTCGGCGTGCCGCTGGACGTCCGGGAGGCCGCGCCGCGCCCCGGCGACGTCCTCGGCTGCTACAGCGATGTGACGGCCGCGCGCGAGCTGCTCGGCTGGACCCCGCGCCGGACCCTCGCCGAGGGGGTCGGGGACGCGCTCGCCTGGCGGTCGCGCTGGGCGGCCCGGCTGGCCGCCACCGTCTGACCTCGGCGGAGCGCGGGTGCCCCGGCCCGGCGTCCGGCCGGGCCGGGGCACCGCCGCGCCGGTGCTACTTGGACTCGTCGAGGCCGTTGATGAAGTCCTTGGCCTTGTCGGCGGCGGTGTCGATCTGGCCGCTGTACTTGCCGTCCGTCTTGTCGTCGACGACGTCGGCGACCTTGTCCAGGCCCTGGGTGATGGCGCCGCTGTGCTCGCGGGCGAGGTCGGTGGCCTTGTCGGCGAGGTTCTTGAGGTTCTCGAACATGATGGTCCTTCTGTTCGTCCGGCGCGGTTCGCGGCCATCCTAGCCGCCGCTGACCTGGCGCTTTTTGCGAGCGGGGGTTCGGCGGGATGACTTTGCGGGGGTGGGTTTGTATGCTCCTGGCTTGTTCTACAGCATTGTAGAAGTTAGCTGGCGGGTACCCGGAAGGGGTGTGGGGCATGGCCGGGCGACGAGCGAGAACCTCGGACCGGGAGGCGGGGCCGCGTTCCGGCGCGGCGCCCGTGCCGTCCCCGCGCCGTGCCGCGGACCGCGGTCCCGTCGACCGTCGTGCCGCCGGGCACCGCGGGACCGAGCGCCGGGGTACCGAGCGCCGCTCGGCCGATCGCCGCGCCGGGGCCCGGCGGCCCGGTGGCCCGCTGCCGGCGCTGCTGGCCGCGGTGGGACTGCCGCCGGCCGGAGCGGTGGCCGGTGAACTGGCCGGGCACGGCGGCGGACCGCTGTTCGCGGTCGGCGCCGTCCTCGGCACCGGCGCCGCGGCGGCGCTCTGCGGCCGCGCCGGGCGCTGGTGGGTCGCCATCGCCGCGCCGCCCGTCGTCCTGGCCGCCCGGGCCGGCACCGCCTACCTCGCCGACCGCGAGGGTCTCCAGGGCAAGGCGCTTGCCTCGGCGGCGGTGCGCTGGGTGGTCGGCGCGTTCCCGGTGATGGCGGCGGCGGTGGCGGCCGCGCTGCTGGTCGTCCTCGTGCGGGTGCTGCTCGACCGGCGCGCCCGCCCCGCCCGGCGGGCGGCCGACCGGCGCCGGATGGCCCGCGCCGAGACCCAGGGGGCGCCGACCTCGCCGACCCGCGAGACGCCGACCCCGCCGACCAGCGGGACCTCGCCGACCCGCGGGACCCCGACGCGTGGGACCCCGACGCCCGGCGCCCCGGCGCTTCGCACCCCGACCCCCGACCGGAGGAGCCACCGTGGCTGAGCCCCGCACCAGGCCGCTGACCGTCGCCGGCCGCGCCCTCGCCGGCACCGTCTCGGTGGCCGTCCTCGGCGCCAGCGGCTTCACCTGGTACGAGTACCGGCAGCTCGACAGCGGCATGGTCAAGTCGGCCGCGCTCACCGAGGCCCGGAAGAACGCGCCGCCGCACCTCGACAAGTCCGTCAACCTGCTGCTCATCGGCCTCGACAGCCGCAAGGACATGGACGGCAACGACCTCCCCAAGGAGTTCGTCGAGGACGAGCTGCACGCCGGCTCCAGCGAGATCGGCGGCTACAACACCAACGCGCTGATCGTCCTGCACATACCGGCCAACGGCGGCAAGGTGACGGCGCTGTCGGTCCCGCGCGACGACTACGTGCAGACCGTCGGCGCGGACGGGAAGATGCACAAGATCAAGGAGGCGTACGGGATCGCCAAGGAGGCCGCCGAGCAGAAGCTGGGCGGCAAGGGGCTGTCCAAGGCCGAGCTGGAACGGCAGAGCCGCGAGGCCGGCCGGGCCGCGACCCTGCAGACCGTGCAGGCGTTCCTCGACATCCCCATCGACCACTTCGCCGAGGTGAACCTGATCGGCTTCTACGACATCGCCAAGGCCGTCGAGCCGATCCAGGTCTGCCTCAACAACCCGGTCGACGACCCGATCGTGGCCCGGACGGCGACCCACGAGGGCGGTGGCACCGGGCTGAAGCTCCCGGCGGGGGTCAGTTCGCTCGACGCCCGGCAGGCGCTGTCGTTCGTCCGCCAGCGCCACCACCTGAAGAACGGCGACCTGGACCGGACCCACCGGCAGCAGGCCTTCATCTCCTCGGTGGTGTACAAGCTCAAGCAGCAGGGCGTGGTCAACGACCTGGGCCGGCTCCAGCGGCTGTTCGACGTGGTGAAGAAGGACGTGGTCATCGACGACCGCTGGAACGTACTGGACTTCGCCCAGCAGGCACCCAACCTGACCGGCGGCAACGTCGAGTTCAACACGCTGCCGATCACCGGGTTCAAGACGATCGGCGGCCAGGAGGTCAACACGGTCGACCCGGAGCAGATCAAGCGCATCGTCAAGCAGCTGTTCGGGCACGAGCCCCCGCCCCCGGCGGCGTCCGACGCACCCGCGCCGACCGAGACCCCCTCCGCCGTGCCGGCCGCCACCCCGGCCAAGGCGCGCTCCGTCGTGGACGTCCGCGGCGCGAGCGCGGAGGCCGCGGCCGCGGAGTCGAAGGCGCTCGCCGAACTCGGTTTCCCGGCGGGCAAGGTGACCGAGGCGGCGGCCGCCGGGCGGGCCAAGGCGGCGACGGTCGTCTACGGTACGGGCGCGAAGGCCGACGCGGAGCAGCTCGCGGCCCGCTACGGCGTCACGGCCACCGCCGCCACCGCGGCCCCGTCCGGCCACGTCGTGGTCACCCTCGCCGCCGTTCCCACGTCCACCGCGTCCGCCCCCGCCACCACGGCCCCGCCGACCGCCGACCCGACCCCCGAGCTGCCCATGCAGGGCCCGGCGGTCAAGGCCGGTGGCATCCCCTGCGTGGACTGAGGCCACCCCACGCGCCGCCCGTGCGGGCAGAACCGTTTCTGCCCGCACGGCGTCTCTGGGGGGAAGTGCGGGGCCGGAGCGACGGAGGGGAGAGCGGGTGCGCCGGGCGGGCTTGCGGGTGTGGGGGCGACGGGTGAGCGTCGGGGCCTGCTGGGCGGTGCTGGCCGGGGCGGCGGGGCTCGTGGCCGTCCGCCTCGGCGGGTGGGACGACGGGACGTGGCTGGCCCTCGCCGTGGTCGGGCTGCCGTACACGGCGGTGGCCGGCGTGGTCGTGCTCGGTGTGCTGCTGGCGCTGCGGTCGTGGTGGCCGGCGGCGCTGGCCGGCGTCCTGGTGGCGGTCCAACTCGTCTGGCTGGTACCGAGGCTGGTGCCGGAGGGCGGCGGTGCTCCGACGGCCGACGCGCCGCGGCTGCGGCTCGCGACGAGCAACGCCTTCAAGGGCCGGGCCGACGCGGCCGAACTCGTCCGGCTGGTGCGCGAGCAGCGGGTCGACGTGCTGGCGATGGAGGAGTTCGGTCCGGGGGCCGCCGAACGGCTGGAGCGGGCGGGGATCGCCGAGGTGCTGCCCCACCGGGAGCTGCGGCCGGGCCGGGACACCGCGCTCTACTCCCGGCTGCCGCTGACCCCGCTGGACGGCGCGGCCCCGGAGGCGGCCCGGAACCAGGTGGCCGCCGAGGTGACGGTCGGCGGACGTACGGTCCGGGTGACGGCCGTGCACACCTACTATCCGATGGGCGACGCCGACCGCTGGTCGAAGGACTTCGCGGGGTTGCGGGCGGCGGTCTCCGGAGCCACCCGCAACGCCGTCCTGCTGGGGGACTTCAACGCGACGCTCGACCACACCCCGATGCGTGCGCTGCTGGACACCGGGCTGACGGACACCCATGCCGAGCTCGGGCGGGGCGTCGCGCCGACCTGGCCGGAGGCCGACACCTACTACGCCGGCCTGTGGCCGGTGATCCAGATCGACCACGTGCTGCACGGGGAGGCGCTGCGCGCGGTGTCGGTGGCGGAGCACACGGTGCGCGGCACCGACCACCGCGCGGTGGTCGCGGAGCTGGCGGTCACCGACTGACGCCGCGTCCGGCGCCGTCCCCTCCGGTGCCGTCCCCTTCGGCGGGCCGGCGATCGGTGGCCCACCAGAAGGCGAGCGCGAGCAGGCTGACGCCGCCGCCCAGCGCGCAGACCGCCGTCCAGCCGCCGTGCTCGTACGCCAGGGTGGAGAGGATCGCGCCGAGCGCGCTGCCGACCGAGTAGAACAGCATGTACCCGGCGGTCAGCCGGCTGCGTGCCTCGGGCCGGACCAGGTACAGCAGGTGCTGGTTGACCACGTGCACGGACTGCAGGCCGTAGTCGATCACCACCATCGCGAGCACCAGCCACCACACCGAGTGCGGCAGCAGCGCGGCGAGCGGCCAGGAGACGAGCATCGCGGTCAGCCCGACCGCCAGGGTGCGCCGCGCCCGCCCCCGGTCGGCCTGCCGGCCGGCGTGTCCGGCGCCGAGCGCGCCGGCGGCGCCCGCCAGGCCGAAGAGCCCGATCTCGGTGTGGCTGAGGTTGAACGGCGGGGCGGCGAGCGGCAGCACCATCGGGGTGAGCAGCACGGTGACGGCGGTGAAGACGAGCAGCGCGAGGCCGGCGCGGATCCGCAGCACGGGCTCCTCGGCGAACAGGGTGAACACCGAGCCGACGAGGCGCGGGTAGCGGAGGCGTTGCGGTCGGCGGCGGGCCTCGGCCGGGACGACGGCGGCGAGGAGGACGGCCAGGGCGCCGGTGGCGACGGCGGAGACCACGTAGACGGCGCGCCAGCCGGCGAGGTCGCCGATGGTGCCGGCGACGGTGCGGGCGAGCAGGATGCCGATCACGATGCCGCTGGTGACGGTGCCGACGACGCGGCCCCGGTCGGCGGGCTCGGCGAGCGAGGCCGCGTGGGCCACCATCACCTGGGCCACCACGGCGAGCACCCCGACCGCCGCCATGGCGAGCAGCATCAGCAACGCCGAGGGGGCGACGGCCACGGCGGCGAGCGCCGCGACGGAGAGCCCGAGCTGGGCGGTGATCAGCATCCGGCGGTCGAGGTGGTCGCCGAGCGGGACCAGCAGCACGAGGCCGACGCCGTACCCGACCTGGGTGAGGGTGCCGACCAGGCCGACCGTGGCGCGGCCGATGCCGAGGTCGTCGGCGATGAGGTCGAGCAGGGGCTGGGCGTAGTAGACGTTGGCGACGGCCAGACCGCTCGCGACGGAGAACAGCCAGGCGACGGCGGGGGAGAGCCGACGGACGGTGGCGGTGGCGGCGGTGGGGGCGAGCGGATCGGACGGGACCACGGGGGAGGGCACGGCGAAGGGCTCCTTCGGGGCAGCGTGGTTGCAAAGTGATACCGCGCTACCCTCCCACGGCGAGGTTTCATTAAGCAACCACAGATCGGTCCCGGCCCGGCGCGATAGGGTTGCAAGGTGAAACCCGCTCCCGTCGGAGCGCGGGACCGCAGGTGAGAGGAGAGGGGCGCGTGCCGAAACGCACCTCGCACGAGGAATCGGCCTGCCCGGTCGCCCGCCCGCTGGACGTCCTCGGCGACGGCTGGACGCTGCTGATCGTCCGTGACGCCTTCGACGGGCTGCGCCGCTTCGGGCAGTTCCAGAAGAACCTCGGCCTGGCGAAGAACATCCTCTCCGCCCGCCTCGCCAACCTGGTCGCCAACGGCGTCTTCGAACTGGCCCCGGCCGCCGACGGCAGCCCGTACCAGGAGTACGTACTCACCGAGAAGGGGCGGGCGCTCTTCCCCGTCGTCACCGCGCTGCGCCAGTGGGGCGAGCGGTACTCCTTCGCGGACGACGAGCCGCGGGCCCGCCTGGTGGACCGCGCCGACGGTGCGCCGGTCGCCCGGATGGAGGTCCGGGCGGCCGACGGCCGGGTGCTCGGGCCGGACGACGCCGAGGTGCTGCTGCCCTGACGGCGCGCCGGCGCCCCGCCGCACCGGAGCGGTGGACGGGGCGCGTCGGGGGTGCGCGGTCGGGGGAGGTGCCGGGTCAGCAGTTCCGGATGGACCAGACGGGCGTCCAGTCCTGGGTGTGGTTGGCGCCCCCGTCGGGTGTGAAGGACTTCAGCACGCCGCCGTTCGCGTCGTAGAAGTACGACCTCGTGCCGCCGGTCTGGTTGTCGGCGTAGAACCCCTGGCCGTTCCAGCCGCCGAGGCTGTACCGGGCGCAGGAGTAGAGGTAGAAGATCTTGTAGTCGCCGGCCGAGGGGTCCCAGACCAGGGCGCAGAGGTTGCCGGGGGCGCACTGGTAGTCGCTGTTGGCCGGCACGTGCCCGAAGGGGGCCGCCGGTGAGACGGTCGGCGAGCCGGCGGCGGGCGCGGCGGGCGGGGCCTGGAGCGCCGGCGCCGGCGGGGCGACCAGGAGCTGTCCGGCCGGGGCGGGGGCCGCGGCCTGGACCGGACCGGTACCGGCGAACGCCGTCAGGGCGGTGAGCGCGCCGGCCGCGGCCAGGGCCGAGCGCTGGGGACGGAAGCGGAGCATGGGTCCTCCCAGGGTTGCGGTACGGCTCAGCCGGGGTTTCCGGTGGCCGTCGCGGGCTGTTGGACGGAGGTGGTGGTCGCGGTGGTTCCGGTGGCCGAGCCGGCGGTGGTCGTGCCGGGGGCCGTCCGGGCGGTCGTCGTGGTGACGGCCGGGGTGCTCGTCACGGTCGCCGTCGGCGCGGCCGTGGTGGGGGGCGCGGTGGTCGGCGTCGTGGTGGTGGGAGGCGCGGTGGTGGGAGGCGCGGTCGTCGTGGGAGGCGCCGTGGTGGTGGGCCCGGTGGTGGTCGGCCCGGTGGGGGCGCCGGTCGTGGCTCCCGGTGAGGTCGTCCCCGGTGAGGTCGTCGTCGGCCCGCCGGACGTACTCGTGGTGCCGGAGGTCGGGCCGGACGGCGACCCCGAGGTCGACGTGCCGCCCGAGGTGGGGGCCGAGGACGAGGCCGAGCCGGACACCGACGCCGGCGCCGAGGACACCTGCCAGACGGCGGCGGGCGGGACGCCGGGCGCCAGCGGGCCGCTGGGCGCGGGGGCCGGCTGGTCGACGACCTGGATCTGCCCCGCCGACCGGGTGAACCAGCCGCCGCTCGTGACGTCCACGAGCACGATCTCGGTCACCGGCTGCGGCGCGGCGACCAGGACGACCAGCGTGCTCGGCTGGAAGCCCGTCCACGCCTTGCCGGTGTACTTGGCGTCGCTGATCAGCGCCGGCGGCTTCAGCGGATTGCCGCAGCTGCACCGCACCCGTGGCACGCCCTGCGCGTCCACCAGCACGGCGGTGCCCGCCGCCAGCACGGCCTGGTAGGCGATGGCCGTGCCGCCCTTGTAGGCGTGGCTGGTGACCCGGGTGTCCACCCGCAGGTACGCCGAGGTCAGCGTGCGCAGGTAGCCCGGGAGGGCGGACTGCTGGATGCCCTGCGCCGATGCCCAGGCCCGGCCGGTGTCACCGGTGGAGGCCATCGAGACCAGCCGCTCGACGTCGCAGCTCGGCTTGTGCATCGTCCCGCCGTACACGCCCGCCGACGTTCCCTCGACGGTGTGGATGCCGGCGCCCGCCCCGGTGCCCGTGCCCGCGGTTCCGGTGCCCGTACCCGCGGTGCCCGTGCCCGTGCCCGCGGTCCCGGTGGCCGTGGCACCACCCGTCCGGGTGGCGGTGGGCCCGGCGGGGGCCGGCGCCTTCACCGTCTGAGTCTCCACCGACGGGGTGAACGGGGCCGGGCCCGGGTCCTGCGGACTCTGCAGCGCGACCTCGTTGGCGGTGGGCACGGTCTCCTCGTGCCCGCCGCCGGTGCTGTTGGTGACGATCAGCACCGTGGCCAGCACCGCCAGTCCGGTCGCGAAGATCACCAGCGCGGCCTTCCGGCGCGAGCGCCACCACGGCGTCCGCTGCTCCCCGGAGGGCCCGCCCGGACCCGTCGGCCCGCCGCCGCCCGGGGGCGGGCCGAACGGCGGTCCGGGCGGGCCGGGGTGGCCGCCGCCCGAAGGCGGACCCGTGAGCGGTCCGGACGGCGGCCCGGAGGGCGGGCCGAGCGGCGGTCCGGAGGAAGGCGGTTGGGAACTCATCGAGGGCTCCGATCGAGGGCTCCGCTTCGCGGACGGCCGGTCCGTCCGGCCGGCGCAGGAGGCGGCTCCTGCCCCTGGCCTCCATTTCTGCCCCCGCTCCCCGTCCCCCGCAACAGCAGCGCGCATCCGTCGCACCAGCGGAGCGCGTGACGGAGCACGCTGCCCGGGCGGGCCGGCCCGTCCTGGGCCACCCTGGTGCCAGGCGCGGGGCGGGGGCCGGACCGGACGCGCGGGGGACACCGACCCCGATGCAGGAGGCCCGCATGCAGCAGCAGGCCCGTCCGAGCCGCCCGGCCGGCACCCCGGCGGCCGGACCGCCCGGCGCCCTGCGCGGCTGGCTGGACGCGGTGGCGGTGGTCCTGGCCGGCCTCGCCGCGATGGCGGCCGTGGCCGCGCTCGGCCTGTGGGCGGCCGGCACCGACGACCTGCCCGGCGGCGGCTTCCCGTCCGTGCTCGCCGCCACGCTCGCCCTCGCCGTCGGCGGATCGGTCGAGCTCGACGGCGGCGCGGGCTTCTTCGCCTCGGTCGACGCCGGGATCACCGCGATGCCGCTCTCCGTCGGCCTGGTCGGCGCGCTGACGGTGGCCGAGGTGTTCCTGCGCCAACTGCGGTACCGCGCGGTGGCCGGCGGCCGCGAACTGCTCGGCCGCGCCACCCGGACGGCGGTGGTCTGGCTGGCCGCGCTCGCCCTGCTCTGCGCCGCCGCCCGGCACACCTTCACGGTGACGCTCGGCGAGGGCCTCGCCGAACAGCTCGGCGGCGCCCTCGGACTCCAGCCCGAGGTGGGGTTCCGCGCGGATCCCGCCACCACCCTCGGACTCGGGCTGCTCTGGCTGCTGGTCGTGCTGGCCGCAACCTTCGCGGTCTCCCGCCGGGCGCCGCTGCCGCGCTCCCTGGTGCCCTTCCAACAGGCGGTCCGCCCGGCCGCGTTCGCGATGCTGCTGGTGCTGCTCGGCTACGTCGTGCTGGGGGTGGCGGCCGCGATCGGCACGGCCGCCGCGCACGGCGAGGCCCGGCAGGTCGCCGCCGTCGCCCTGCTCGCGCTGCCCAACCTGGTCTGGCTCGCCTTCGGCGTCGGCCTCGGCGGCGAGTGGCACGGCCACCTGGTCGGGGCGATCGGCCTGCCGGTGCCCGAGTCGCTGGCCGCCGTGCTGCGCACCGGCCCGGGGCAGGACGGCACGGTGAGCCTCGGCACGCTCGCCGACCAGGACGCCCGGGCCTGGTGGCTGCTCCCGCTCGCCGCCGTCCTGATGCTCGCGGCCGGGGTGCTGGCCGCCCACCGCTCGCCGCGCGGGGTCCGCCCCTGGCAGCACGCCGTACGGCTGGCGGCGGCCGCCGCCGTCACCGTGCTGCTGGTCGGCGTCTGGACCAGGGTCTCCGCCGACTACGGCCTCTCCGTGCTCGGCGTCGGCCTCGGCCAGGGCGGCCTGGGCGACCTGCTGGCCTCCGTCCTCGGCCCGGCCGCCGGCCCGGCCGGCCCCGCCGCCGCCCTCGCCGGCGGCACCCTCACCCTCGACCCGCAGCTGTGGACCCTGGTCCCCCTCGCCGCCGGCTGGGGCCTGCTGGCAGGCGTCCTCGGCGCCCTCGCCGCAGCCCGGCTGCCTCGCCGCGGCGAGACGCGGCCGGTGTCCTGACCACGGAGGTCGCCGGCAGGGCTTTGCCCGCCCCGCGCGCCTCGTCCGCGCTGCACCGGGCGGGCTCGTTCACGTCGACATCAGGAGGCTCGGCGACCTCTCCGACGACGGCGGCCGCCATGCCCTGAGCCGCGAGGTCGGCCGCCGGAACCGCGCGGAGCCGGGTGCGGCCATCTGGACGGTGCCGTCGGCCGGCACTCCCGCCCGGGCAGGGATCTGCGTCCAGCGCGTGCCGGCCGCAGATCACGCCTGGCGCGATGCCCTCGCCGCAGCCCGCCTGCCCCGCCGCGGCGAGACGCGGCCGGTGCCCTGACCACGGAGGTCGCCGGCAGGGCTCCGCCCGCCCTGCGCGCCTCGTCCGCGCTGCACCGGGCGGCTGCTTCCCGTCGATATCAGGCGGCTCGGCGACCTCCCCGACGACGGCGGCCGCCACGCCCTGAGCCGCGAGGCCAGCCGCCAGTACCGCGCGGAGCCGGGCACGGCCATCTGGGCGGTGCGGTCGGCCGGCACTCCCGCCCGGGGAGGGATCTGCGTTCAACGCCTGCCGGTCGACAACGGAGTCTGCCGCAGATCACGCCGGGCGCGATGCCCTCGCCGCCGAGGGCATCGCGCACGGGCACACCCGGCTCCACCGGCCGCAGGCCGACGGCAAGTCGAGTGCTCCAACCGCACCCGGCCCGACGGAGCGCCGCCGCAGGTCGGCGCATGGCCTTCGTCGGCGGAGGCGGATCGTTTCGGTCGGCCCGGGGAGGGTCGGGTGGGGCCCGCACGCGTCACCGGCCGACCTCCGGAGGGCTGTGCGGCGGGCCGGGCCGGCCGGGCGGGGCCGCCCCGCCGACCCGCCGGACCGCCGGACCGGCGGGCAGGGCGGCGACCACTCCGGCCATCGCGGCGGTCAGCTCGCGGCCTCGGCCAGGAGGACGACGGCCGGGGGGAGGGCCTGGCCGAGGGCGCCGCGCCAGAGGCGGGGGTCGGAGGCGAAGAGGGTGGCGCCGGCGGCGATCATGAAGGCGCTGAGGTAGATGATCAGGGTGCGGCCGACGACGGGCTGGTGGATGTGCAGCGCGACCAGGCCGGCCACCAGGCCGAGGGCGAGGAAGAGGTTGTAGAAGCCGACGTTGACCCGCCACAGGCGCACCTGCGGCGCGTCGGCGGTGGAGGCGGTGAGCAGCCGGCGGACCCGGGGGTGGCCGTAGAGGAAGCTCTCCAGCGGCCACGCCACGAGGTGGGTCGCGGCGGCGATCAGCGCGAAGACCTGGCTGACGGCGTTCATCCGGAACTCCTCCGCGCGGGCGGGCGGACGGCGGGGAGGGCCCAGTCGGGCGGTTCGGGGACACCGGGGGCACCGGACAGCGGGCCACCGGGCACGGGGACCACCTCGGTGGGCGGGCCGGCGCTCGCCCACGGGCCGCCGTCCGGGGGAGTGGCGCCGGGCCGGGCGGTGGCGGCGGCGCGCAGTTCGGCGACGAAGCGCAGGCAGCTCTCGTAGCGTTCCTCGGGCGCCTTGGCGAGGGCGCGGGCGACCACCGCGTCGACGGCGGGCGACAGGTCGGGCCGGTGCTCGCGCAGGGTGGGCGGGGGCTCGTTGAGGTGGGCCCAGAGCAGGGCGAGGTCGCTCTCGCGGCGGAACGGGGGCGCGCCGGCGAGCATCTCGAAGACCACGCACCCGAGGCCGTACTGGTCGCAGCGGCCGTCGAGCGGGCGCCCGGAGATCTGCTCGGGCGCCGCGTAGTCGAGGGTGCCGACGATCTGGCCGACACCGCTCAGGCCGCTGAGCGACAGGGACTTCTTGGTGAGGCCGAAGTCGGCGAGGTAGAGGTGTTCGGGGTGCTCGCTGTCGGTGCCGGCGGCGACCAGCACATTGCCGGGCTTGACGTCCCGGTGGACCAGGTCGTGGTCGTGCGCGGCGTCCAGTGCGGAGGCGATCTGCAGGGCGAGCCCGGCGGCCCGGCCGAGCGGGAGGGCGCCGCTGCGGGTGATCAGCTCGCGCAGGTCGCCGCCCTCGACGAAGCGCATCGCGATGAACAGGATGCCGTCGGCCTCGCCGGCCTCGAAGACCGGGATGATGTGCGGGTGGTCGATCGCGGCGGCGACCTGCGACTCGTGGATGAAGCGTTGGCGGAAGACCTCGTTGCGGGACAGCTCGGGGGCGAGCAGCTTCACGGCGACGGTGCGGCCGAGCCGGAGGTCCTTGGCCCGGTAGACGACGGCCATGCCGCCGCGGCCGATCTCCGCCTCCAGGCGGTAGCCCGCGACCCGGCGCCCGACCAGCCCCGCGGGCAGGCTGGGCGGCTCCACGACGTCGGCGGGTTCCCCGGCACCGGCGGGGCTCACCGCATCGGCGGGTTCCCCGGCCGCGGGTTCGGTGGGGGGCCGGTGCGGGGGCGGGTCGCCGCCGGCGGCGGGAGGCGGGATCACGGCTCCGCCACCCGGGTCGGCTCGTCGGCGCCCGGCACCCGGCCGGCCGGCGGGCTCGGGCGGCCGCCGACGGCGTAGGTGCGCAGTTGCAGGCCGTCGCAGTAGCACCAGCGGTCGTGCACCGGGTCGAACACCCAGAGCCGCTCGCCGTCGACCACCAGGCCGATCCGCAGGCCGTGCGCCCGCTCCCGGAAGGTCTCCAGGTCGGCGCCACCCGCCGCGAGGTCCTCCAGCAGCGAGCGGTAGCGGGCCAGCGCGCCCTCCGCCTCGGCCAGCGCGGGGCGGGGGTCGGCGGTGCGGGCCGGCGGGGCGGTCGCCGAGGGCGGCACGCCGGGCAGCGAGACCAGCAGGCGGCCGTCCACCCACGTCGTCCAGCCGTTGGAGCAGAGCACCTGCGCCCAGTCACCGGTCCGGCCGACCAGTTGGAGCGGCAGCAGCGCGTCCAGCGGGGCGGCGGGCTGTGCCGGGTCCGGGGCGGCCCAGCTGGCCAGGCCGTCCGGCGGGGCGACGTGGGTGGGGCGGAACGCGGAGTCGTCCATCGGCCCGGTCACTTCCCCACCACTTCGCCAGCCATGTCCGCCGTCACTTCCCCGGTCGCTTCCCCGGTCAGGTGCCCGGTCACTCGCCCGGTCACTTCCGCATGATCGCCGGCTCCTGCCGGCGCAGCAGGGCCAGCACGAGGACGGCCAGCGCCACCGACAGCCCGACCAGCACGGCCAGCGCGAGCAGCCACCCGGCCCGCTCCTGCCGGAACAGCGGGTCGTCGGTGATGTCGTTCGGCAGCACGGTGTGCAGGTCGACGGTGCGGGCCATCGCGGACAGGCCCCAGCGCGAGGGCACCAACCAGGCGAACTGCTCCAGGCCGGGGACCTTGTGCAGCTTCAGCATGGCGCCGCTGAACACGATCTGCACCACGGAGAGCAGCACCAGCAGCGGCATGGTGGCCTCCTCCTTGCGGACCAGCGCGGAGACCAGCAGGCCGAGCATCATGGCGGAGAAGGAGAGCAGCGCGACCGCGACGATCAGCTCGGCCAGCGGCGGCATCAGCACCCCGCTGTGCACCGTGACGCCGCCCGGCAGGGTGGGGTCGAGGTCGACGCCGGCCAGCCCCACCAGGGTGAGCACGGCGGCCTGGGCCACCGTGATGGTGCCGAGCACCACCACCTTGGAGACCAGATAGGCCGAGCGGGACAGGCCGACCACGCGTTCCCGCTGGTAGATCGGCCGTTCCTTGACGATCTCGCGCACCGCGTTGGCGGAGCCGGTGAGCAGGCCGCCGATGCAGAGCGTGAGCAGGATGTTGAGCGCGTTCTCCGAGGAGAGCCGGCTGCCCGCCATCGCCCGGCACATCACGCCGATCAGGAACGGCAGGGCGATCATCACGGTCAGGAACAGCCGGTCGGCGGCGAGCACCGCCGTGTAGCGGCGGATCAGGGTGCCGAGCTGGGAGAACCAGCCCTGCGGCTGCTCGGGGCCGATCGTGTCCGCCGCCGCCCCGGGCCATGCCGCCGGGACGGGCCGGGCGGGCGGCTGCGCCTCGGCGGCGACGTACCGCTCGTACTGCGGGGACTCCCGGAACCGGCGCTGCCAGGCCTGGTGGTCCTCGTTCGCGAAGGCCTCGAAGGCCTGCGGCCATTCGGTGAAGCCGAAGAACGGCAGCGCCTCGGCGGGCGGCCCGTAGTAGGCGGTGCGGCCGCCGGGGGCGAGCACCAGCAGCCGGTCGCAGACGTCCAGGCTGAGCACGCTGTGGGTGACCACGACGACGGTGCGCCCGTCGTCGGCCAGGCCGCGCAGCATCTGCATCACCGAGCGCTCCATGCCGGGGTCGAGGCCGGAGGTGGGCTCGTCGAGGAAGAGCAGCGAGGGTTTGGTGAGCAGTTCGAGGGCGACGCTGACGCGCTTGCGCTGGCCGCCGGAGAGGCTGGAGATGACCAGGTCGGCCCGGCTGTCCAGGCCCAGTTCGTGGATCACCTCGCAGACCCGGGCCTCCCGCTCCTCCGCGGCGGTGTCACCGGGGAAGCGTAATTCGGCGGCGTACGACAGGGCGCGGCGGACGGTCAGCTGGGTGTGCAGGATGTCGTCCTGCGGGACGAGGCCGATCCGGCGGCGCAGCTCGGCGTAGTCGCGGTAGAGGTCGCGCCCGTCGTAGAGGACGGTGCCCTCGTCGGCGGGGCGCAGTCCGGTGAGCGCGTTGAGCAGGGTGGACTTGCCGGCGCCGCTGGGGCCGGCGACGGCGAGCAGGGCCTTCTCGGCGAGTGGGAAGGAGACGTCGTCGAGCAGCACCCGCCGGTCGGCGCCGACCCGTACCACCAGGCCCTGCACATTGAGCGAGATCTCGCCGGTGTCGGTGTACTCGACGAGTTCGTCCCCGGCGAGGCAGAGCGCGAAGTGGCCGATGCCCACGATGTCGGCCGGGCCCACCGGCGCCCGCTCGACGGGGCTGCCGTTGAGGTAGGTGCCGTTGTGGCTGCCGAGGTCGGCGATCTCGTGGCCGCCGTCCGGCAGGGTGCGCAGCTCGGCGTGGTGGCGGGAGACCACGAGGTCGTCGAGGACGAGGTCGTTGTCGGGGGCGCGGCCGATCCGCACCGTCCGGCCGGGCAGCCGCAGGACGGCGCTGGGGCGGCGGAAGGTGCCGGAGAGGAGCGGGGCGACCAGCGAGGGGCGCTCGACGGGCGCCGGGGCCGGCGCGGGGTCGGGCAGTGCGGTGAAGGTGGCGGCCGGGCCGTCGGCCGGGTTGCCGAACCGCAGCCGGGTGCCGGGGCCGATGTCCTCGGAGCGGATCCGGCGGCCGTCGGCGAAGGTGCCGTTGGTGCTGCCCACGTCGTCCAGGTGCCAGTGGCCGTCGGTGGTGCGCAGCACGGCGTGGTGCCAGGAGACCCGGGGGTCGTCGAGGACGATCTCGCTGGTCGGGTCGCGGCCGAGCCGGTACGCCCGGCGCGGGTCGATCAGCTGCGAATCCGTGTCGGTGACGAGGACCAGGGGCGGCGCGGTGGGCGCGCCCGGGCGCTCTCCCATGGTTCGGATTCTAGTCCGGCGGCGCTCCGGGGGCGTGCGGGAGCCGTTCCGTACCGTCCGTCCGGTCCGCGGGCGTGAAATTGGACTGGACCACTGGATCGTCGCCGGGAGCCTGCCCTATCGTTCGGAGAGATCTGCACGGTCGTCCGGGGCACTCCGCACGACTCACTCGAGCCCCCGGGACGAATCGATGAGCGTCTGGCCGCAGTTGCGCGACACCCGCACGGTCAGAGCGGGCACCGCCACCGCAACGGTGGTCCGCTGCGGCCTGGCCGACACCATGCTCGCTGACCTCGCCGTCTCGGTCGTCCTCTTCTTCGAGCGCGCGCTGGACGAGGACCGCCTCGCCGCCGGCCTGGCCCGGGCACTGGAGCGCGTCCCGGTCTTCGCCGGCCGACTGCGCACCGTGGACGGGGTGTTGGAGGCGGTCTGCGACGACTCCGGTGTCCCGATGGCGAGTTACCACGTCGACGGCACGCTCGCCGAGTCCATGGGGCGGGTCACCGCGCCCGGCGCCCTGCACACCGACCCGCTGGACGCCGCGGCCGCCCGCACCGGCGGCGGACCGCTGCTCGCCGTCCGGGTGACCCGCACCGGCGACGGCGGCACCGTGCTCGGCTGCTCCTGGCACCACGCGGTCGGCGACCTGCACAGCTTCGCGCTGCTGCTGCGCGCCTGGTCGGCGGCGGTCGAGGGGGAGGAGCTTCCGGAGGCCGAACTCGTCGAGGACCAGGATGCGTTGCTCGACCGGGTGCTGCCCGCCGAGGACTGCGGCCGGCCCGGCTTCCGGGTGCCGGGGCCGGGCGAGCGCGCCCTGCTGGACCGCGAGGTGGCGGCCGGACCGCGCGCCAACCGGACCGTCCAGCTGTACTTCGGTGACGCCGAGATCGCCCGGATGCGCGAGGAGTTCGGCGCGGCGGCCGGCCGGTGGGTCTCCTCCGGCGACGCGGTCTGCGCCCATGTCGCCCACACCCTTTGGGAGTTGGACGGCGACCGGGAGAACCGCTGGCTCACCGTCCCGGTCAACGCCCGCCGCCCGCTCGGCCTGCCGGACGCCCTGGTCGGCAACCTGCTCGGCGACATCCACCTGCCGTACTCGCCCGAGGACGGCCCGGGCGCCCTCGCCGGGGCGCTGCGCACCGCCGTGCTGGGCTACGCCGAGGACCACCTCAACCTGCGCGCCAACCTGCGCTTCCTGGCCGAGCTCGGCCGCCCCGGGCTGGGCGCCTGCGTGCCGATCGGCTTCGACCCGCAGCACCGCCGGATCAGCTTCTCCAACTGGAGCCGCTTCGGCCTCTACGACGCGACCTTCCAGGGGCAGCGGCCGGTGTTCTTCAGCCCGACGGCCAACTACCCACTGCCGTGGGTCTGCTGGGCCGTCGAGGGCTTCGGCGGCACCGGGCTGCTCACCACGGCGGTGGTCCCGGCCCGGCTGGCCGCGCGGCTGCGCGGGACGGAGGGGCGGGCCGCGCTGCACCGCTACCGGGACCCGTCGGACGAGCTGCCGGCCCTGCTCGCGGCCGTGCCCAAGGTGCTCTGACGGCGCCCCGAAGCGAAACCGGGGGCGGCCTCAAGGGCCGCCCCCGGATCGGGTATTGACTGGTCGTCACTTCATGACGGCGCGCAGCGCGTGCCGCAGCTGCTCCCGGTCCGGCTGCAGGGCCCGGTCCAGAGCGGGGGCGAACGGCAGCACCGTGCCGTCCGGCCGGGTGACCCGGCGCGGCGGGGCGGTGAGCCGGAACTCCTCGGCGGCGGTGGCCAGCACCTCCGCGCCGATCCCGCAGCTGCGGTTGGAGTCGTCGATCACCACGAGCCGCCCGGTGCGCTCCAGCGAGGCGCCGAGCGCGGCCCAGTCGAACGGGTACAGCGTGCGCGGGTCGAACACCTCGACCGAGATCTCCCCGGCGAGTTCCTCGGCCACCGCCAGCGCGTCGTGCACCAGGTGTCCGACGGCGACCAGGGTGACGTCCGTGCCGCCGCGGTGCACCCGGGCGGTGCCGAGCGGGATCGGGGCCAGCTCCCAGGTGACGGTCTCGCGGACCGGCAGTGCGGCGGCCGGGGCGAAGACGATCACCGGGTCCGGGTCCTGGATCGCCGAGCGGAGCAGCCCGTAGGCGTCGGTCGGCGTGGCCGGCACGACGGTCTTCATCCCGGCGTGCGCGAACAGGCTGTACGGGTGGTCGGAGTGCTGGCCCGCCCAGCCGTCCCGGGAGCCCGAGCCGGGGACCAGGCAGGTGAGCGGGACGCCCGCCTGGCCGCCGGTCATCAGCGAGAACTTGTGGGCCTGGTTGACGAGTTGCTCGAAGACCAGGAACAGCAGCGAGGGGATCTGGAACTCCAGCACCGGCCGCCGCCCGGCCAGTGCCGCGCCGAGCGCCATCGCGGTGAACGCCTGCTCGGAGAGCGGGGTGTCGACGATCCGCTCCGGCCCGAACCGGTCCAGCAGGTTGAGGGTGGGCCCGGCCATCCCGGCGCCGATGTCCTCGCCGAACACGCAGACGGCGGGATCGTCGGCCAACTCGTCGGCCAGCGCCCGGTTGAGCGCCTTGGTGTAGGACAGCCTCATGACACCGCCCCCGCCCGGGGCCGCAGTCCGGAGGCGTACAGGTGGTCGGCGGCGCCGGCCGGGTCCGGGTGCGGCGAGGCGAGCGCGAACTCCTCGGCCGCCGCGAGTTCGGCGGCCACCTCGGCGTCCAGGGCGGCGGCGCGGTCGGCGCCGATCGCGGCGGCGGCCCGGGGGAGCGGGTCGCGCTCGCGCCAGGAGGCCACCTCCTCGGGGGTGCGGTAGTTCAGCTTCATCCGCCGCTCCATGGTGTGGTGGCCCTCGAACCGGTAGGTGCGGCACTCCAGGAAGCCGGGGCCGCCGCCGGACCTCGCCCGGGCGACGGCCTGCTCGGCGGCGGCCCGGACCGCCTCGGTGTCCATGCCGTCGACCTCCTCGGCCGGGATGCCGAAGGCGGCCGCCCGGCCGGTCGCGCTGCCCGCGACCGCCGTGCCGGCCGGCAGGGTGGTGGCGTAGCCGTTGTTCTCGCAGACGAAGAGCACCGGCAGCCGCCACATCGCGGCCAGGTTGAGCGACTCCAGCAGCACGCCCTGGTTGAGCGCGCCGTCGCCGAAGAAGGCGACCGCGACGGCGTCCGAGCCCGCCTGCCGGTCGGCCCAGGCGGCGCCGACCGCGATGGGCGCGCCGGCGCCGACGATGCCGTTGGCGCCGAGGATGCCGAGGCGCAGGTCGGCGGCGTGCATCGAGCCGCCCCGGCCGCGGTTGGACCCGCCGACCCGCCCGGCCAGTTCGGCCAGCAGCCGGGCCGGCTCCAGGCCGCGGGCCAGCACATGGCCGTGCCCGCGGTGGGTGGAGGCGAGCCGGTCGCCCGCTCCCAGCGCGGCGCACACGCCGACCGCGACGGCCTCCTGCCCGATGTACGGGTGGATGCCGCCGGTGATCACCCCGGACTTCACCAGGTCGAGCGCCCGCTCCTCGAAGGAGCGGATCAGCCGCAGCATCCGGTACCGCCGCTCGGGCGTGTCGAGCGCGGCGACGGCGGGTGCCGTGGTCGTCACCGGGCGCCCCGCCAGACGGTCGGGCAGAACTCCGGGTCGGCGTAGTCGGGGCGGCCGTCGGCGGTGCGGCGCACCAGCACGTCGTGGTTGTACACGACGGTGTCGCCGTCCGGGCGGGCGGCGCGCCGGTAGGTGTTGGCGCCGTCCTGGAGGTGCAGCGAGACCGCCCGGCGCGGGTAGGTGGCCAGGTTGGGGCCGCTGCCGTGGTAGGTGCGGCAGTGGTGGAAGCTGACGTGGCCGCGCGGGATGATCACCGGGACCTTGCGGACCTCGGTCCCGTTGTACGCCGCGTTGGCGTCCAGGATCGCGTCCAGCTCGGAGTTGTCGCGGTCGGCGAAGTGCCGGGTGGAGTCCTCCCGGGAGGGCAGCTCCTTCCAGCGGTGGCTGCCGTCCACCATGGTGATGGTGCCGTTCTCCTCGCCGCAGTCGTGGAACGGCAGGAAGGCGGTGAGCATCCGCTCCGAGGACGAGGTCTGCCAGTAGTGCTTGTCGAAGTGCCACGGCACCTGGTTGCTGGGCTCGCCCGGCACCGGGGGCTTGTAGATGAGGGTGGCCTGGAAGACCCGGACCTCCTCGGCCTCGGCGAGCAGCGCGGCGACGGCGCCCAGCAGCGGCTTGCGCAGGATCGCGGCGATCGCGTCGCTCTCGTAGTGCACGTAGTCGTTGTGGCGCTGCACCGGTCCGTGCGCGGGCTCCCAGGAGGCCAGCCGCGGCGGGCGGACCGGCAGGGTGCGGTCGCGGTGGCCCGCGTAGTAGCGCTCGGTGGCGGCCTGCAGGGTGTCCAGCTCCTCGTCGCTGAACAGCTTGCGGGACAGGTACCAGCCGTGCTCCAGGTAGCCGGCCACCTCCTCGGGGGTGGGCAGCAGGGCGCGTTCGGCCTCGGTGAGGTGGAACGCGGGTGCGGCGGGTGCGGTGGTCATGGGGGACGGGCCTCCTGTGGTGGTGAGGGCTCGGGCGGACGTCGGAGGGCGGCGGCTCACACCGAGGCGGCGGCGCGCTGGCGCTCGACGGCCTCGTAGAGGGCCTTGATGTTGGCCGTGCCGAAGGTGCCGGCGCCCTGGCGCTCGATCAGCTCCACGAAGTACGTCCGCCGGGGGTGGGTGGAGCGGGCGAAGATCTGGAACAGCTGCCCGCCGTGGTCCTGGTCGACCAGCACGTCCAGCTCGCGCAGCGTCTCCACCGGGATGGCGGTGCCACCGAGCCGCTCGGTGAGCGCGTCGTAGTAGGTGCCGGGGGTGGTCAGGAAGGCCACGCCGCGGTCGCGGATGGTGCGCACGGCGGTGGCGATGTCGCCGGTGCGGAACGCCAGGTGCTGGACGCCGGCGCCCTCGTGGTCGGCGAGGAAGGTGTCGATCTGGCCGGGGCGGCGGGTGGTGTCGGGCTCGATGAGGGTGAAGGTGACCTCGCCGGAGGCGCTCTGCACCACGCTGGAGTCCATCGCCTGCTCGCCGACCTCGATGTACTCGCCGAAGATGCGGTGCATGCCGAGCGCGGCCTCGCAGAACCTCACCGCGTCCGCCAGTTCGCCGGCCGGCAGGCAGATCGCGGCGTGGTCGAGGGCGTCCAGCAGCCGCGGCGAGTCGCCGTCGGCGGGTTCGGGCGCGGCCGGCGCCTCCGGGACGAACCGCAGGGCGGTGTCGCCGAAGCCGGCCACCAGCCCGCCGGCCCGGTCCAGCACCCGGGCCCCGTGCCGCTCGGCACGGTCCAGGGCGGCCTGCGGGTCGGGGCAGGAGAGGGCGAGGGCCGCGACGCCCTCGCCGTGCCGGGCGGCGTAGCGGGCCACCGGGTGCGCCGGGTCGGTGGCGGAGCGCAGCAGGAACCGGATGGTGCCCTGCTGCACCAGGGCGGTGCGCGCGTGCGCGGACTCGGCCGCGGCGAGCTGGTCCGGCTCGGGGGGCACGGCGGTGAAGCCGTAGTCGGCGCAGAGCTCCGCCGCGGTGGCGTCGGCGTCGGCGCAGTGGTACTCGACGTGGGCGATGGACTGGATGGACAACGGGATCTCCCCGGGGGATCGCGAGTTGACGAGTGGCCTGGCACGGGTGTCCGCGCCGCGTCAGCGGACGGACGGGGTGGAGGCGGGCTCGAAGATGAGGCTGAGGTTGTGCCCGCCGAAGGCGAAGGCGTTGCTCAGGGCGGCGGTGAGCGGGACGGTGCGGGCCGCGCCCCGGACGTGGTCCAGGTCGCAGGCCGGGTCCGGCTCGACCAGGTTGACGGTCGGCGGCAGCGTCCCCCGGGCCACCGCGAGTGCGGTGACCGCGGCCTCCAACGCGCCCGCCGCGCCCAGGAGATGGCCGGTGGCGCCCTTGGTGGAGCTGACCGCCGGGCGGTGCTCGCCGAAGACGGCGGTCAGCGCGGCGCTCTCGGCGACGTCGCCGAGCTTGGTGCCGGTGCCGTGGGCGTTGACGTAGCCGATGTCGCAGGGGGCGAGGCCCGCGTTGGCGAGCGCGGCGCGCATCGCGTCGGCGGCGCCCGCGCCGTCGGGCCGCGGCATGGTCGGGTGGTGGGCGTCGGTGGAGGCGCCCCAGCCGGTGAGGTCGGCGTACCCGGCGGCGCCGCGGGCGGCGGCGTGCTCGGGGCTCTCCAGCACCAGGACGGCGCTGCCCTCGCCCAGCACGAAGCCGTTGCGCCGGCGGTCGAAGGGCCGGCTGGCCTGCGCCGGGTCGTCCCAACCGGAGGACAGCGCACGGGCGTTGGTGAAGGCGGCGGCGATCGTCGGGTGCAGTGAGGACTCGGTGCCGCCGCACACCACCACGTCCGCGTCGCCGGAGCGGATCAGCCGCAGCCCTTCGGCGACGGCCTGGGCGCCGGCCGCGCAGGCCGTCACGATGGCCGTGCTGAAGCCGCGGATGCCGTGCTTGATGGCGATCCGGGCGGTGGCCATGTTGGAGAGCATGCCGGGCAGCAGGTAGGGGCTGACGCCGGGGCGGCCGCGTTCGAGGCGCCGGTGGGACTGCTGCTCGAAGGTCTCCAGGCCGCCGCCGCCGGTGGCGAGCACCACGGCGGTGCGGTGCGGGTCGGCGTCCTGGCCGACGACCAGGCCGGCGTCGGCGAGCGCGTCGTCGGCGGCGGCCAGGGCGAGCAGCACGAAGCGGTCCACGCAGCGGGTCTCGGTGGGCGGCAGCACCTCGCGGCCGTCCACCGCCGGGGCGAGGCCGGCTGCGGTCAGCCAGCCGTGGGCGGCGTGGCCCTCGGGCAGGGCGCGGATGCCGGAGCGGCCGGCGGTGAGCGCCTCGAAGACCTCGGCGGGCTTGCGGCCGAGCGGGGTGACCAGGCCGATGCCGGTGACCACGGCGCCCGGGCGGCGGGCGGCGCTCATGCGCCCGCCCCGGCGACCGAGTCCAGGTAGCGCTGGCGCAGCAGGACCTTGCGCACCTTGCCGGTGGGGCCGAGCGGGATGTCGTCCCCGGCCACCACGACGACCTGGCGGACGGTGGCCGCGGCGGCCTCGTCCAGGGCGGCGGTGACGGCCTTGGTGCGGTCGGCGGTCGGGTCGGCCCCGGCGGCCAGGATCAGCAGCACATCGGTGACCACCCGCTCGCCGTCGCGCACCGCGACCACCGTGCAGTCCAGCACGTCGGGGCAGGCGGCCAGCACCCGCTCCTCCGACATCGCGGTGAACAGCCGCTTGCCGTCGCCGAGTTCGACCGAGTCGACGGCCCGGTCGACGTGGTAGTAGTAGCCCTCCTCGTCCCGGTACATCAGATCGCCGGTGAGGAACCGCCCGCGGATCCGGGTGCGGTAGGTGGTGGCGGAGTCGTTCCAGTAGCCGAGGGCCAGGGTCGGGGAGGCGGTGGCGAGTTCGCCGACCTCGCCCGGGCCGAGCGGCTCGCCGTCGTGGCCGACCAGTTCGCAGTCGACGAAGGCGTGCGGGCGCCCGACGCAGCGGCCGTAGCGGTCGGTGTCCGGGCCGTGGGTGATGAAGAAGTGCGAGTGGCCCATCTCGGTGGAGCCCAGGCCGTCCACGAACAGTGAGCCGGGCACCCGGACCCGGCCCTCGCGGGTCACCGACTCGCGGCTGCCGGCGGCGACCAGGCGGCGGATGTGCACCTCGTGCGCGCAGTCGCCGGTGTTCCACCAGAGGGCGACCGATGCCAGGTCCCGCGCGGGCAGGTCGTGGTGGGCGAGGTCGGCCCAGGTGGCGGCGAAGCCGACCACACCGCTGGGGCGCCACTGCTCGATCGCGTCCAGCACGCCGGCGCCGGACTGGCTGGAGAGCACGGCGAGTTGTGTGTGCGAGGCGAGGGCGAGGTTGACCGCGATCAGGGTGGCGGCGTGCGGGGCGGGCAGCGCGCTGAGCATCCGCTCCTGGCCCTGCGGGCGGGGCAGCCGGGCGCGGTGGCGGATCGCCGCGTACAGGCTCGTGTGCGAGTGCACCACGGCCTTGGGCATGCCGGTGGTGCCGGAGGAGTGGGTGATCGCCACCGGGTCGCCGGCCCAGTGCCGGTAGGGCTCGGGGGCGGCCTCGGGGTCGCCGGAGCCGAGGGTGGCGATCTCGGGCAGCGCGGGGGCGCCGGGCTCGTGGCCGGCCAGCGCGGCCAGGTGCGGCGGGTCGGCGAGGATGCCGACCGGGCCGAGCTTGGCGATGTAGCGGGCGGCCCGCTCGCCGTCCAGGTGGGGGTTGAGCAGCGCGGGGATCGCACCGAGCCGGGTCAGGGCGAGGAAGGCCAGCACGTGGTCGGCGGCGTCGCTCGCGTACACCACCACCGGGTCGCGCCGGCCGACGCCGAGGGCGTGCAGGGCGGCGGCCCGGGCGCGGACGGCGCGGTCCAGCTCGGCGAGCGTGAAGGGCTGCCAGGCGGCGTGGTCGTCGACCGGGGTGTCGAAGGTCAGCAGCGGCTCGTCGAGGCCGAGGCCGAGCGCGAGGCGGCTGGTGAGGACGTTTCCGGCGCCGACGGCCGGATCGTCCGCCAGTCGGGTGCGGATACTGCGGATGCTCACGGGGTGGATCCCTCCCGAGGTACGGGCGTGCGGGGCGTGCTGCGGCGGGACGCGGCGGGTGGGGGACCGCTCGCGCCGGTGGTGCGCAGGGGGACGGGTGCGGGTGTTCGGCGGGTCGGGGTCGGTCGGGTGGGCGGGGGTCAGACGGTGGTGACCAGCAGGGCCACGGCCCGGTCGGTGCCGTCCGGGCCCTCGGCGTCGTCGGCGTCGTCGGCCTGCTCGGCGGCGATGACGAGGACCTGGTCGGCGTCGCCGTCGGCGAGCAGCAGCTCCGCCAGGTCGAGCGCGTCCTGCGGGACCCGCCCGGGTGGCGGGGGCTGCGCCGGGGTGATCGCCACCACGGGGCCGGTCAGCCCCCAGCGGGCGGCGATGTGGCCGAGGACGGCGTTCGGGTTGGACTGGAAGAACAGCAGCGGGGGCATCCGCCGGGCGGTGTCGGCGGCGGCCTCGTCGATGGCGCGGGCGGTGGCGCGGTCGCCGCCCGCGCTGGCCAGCAGCAGCGCGGTCCGGCCGGGGGCCGGGGCCGCGCCGTGGCGGGCGCGCAGGCAGCGTTCGGCGGTCTCGGCCACCAGGGGGTTGAAGGAGGAGGCGGCGAAGCCGGGCAGCGGGGGGAGCGGCTCGGGCTCGCGGGCGTCGGGGTCGGGCCAGGCGGCCTCGGCGAGGATGCGCAGCGCGGTCATCGGGCGGCCACCAGGAGTGCGGTGTTGGCGCCGCCGAAGGCGGAGTTGAGGGTGAGCGCGTAGCGCGGCCGGGCGGCGCGAGGGCCGTCCAGCACGAGGTCCAGGCCGATGTCCGGGTCCGGGCCCAGCCAGCCGGCGTTGACCGGCAGCAGGCCGTCGGTCAACGCGCCGATGGTGACGACGAGTTCGAGCAGCGCCGAGGCCTCCAGGGCGTGGCCGTGGACGGCCTTGCTGGAGCTGACGGGCAGCCGCGCGGTGTGCGCGCCGAAGACCCGGTGCAGCGCCTTGGCCTCGGCGTGGTCCGACAGGGTCGAGCCGGTGCCGTTGGCGTTGACGTAGCCGACCTCCTCCGGGGCGATCCCGGCCCGCTCCAGCGCGGCCCCGACGGCCCGCGCCACGCCGTCGCCCTCGGGTTCGGGGCGGCAGACGTGGTGGGCGTCCCCGGCCCGGCCCCAGCCGGCCAGCCGGGCCAGCACGGGCGCGCCGCGCCGCTCGGCCTCCGGTTCGGCCTCCACCAGGACGGCGGCGGCCGCGTCGCCGAGCAGGGTGCCGCTGCGGCCGGTGCTGAACGGGCGCAGCTCGCCGTCGCGGGCCAGCGCCCGGCCGGCGTCGAAGGCGGCGAAGACGCCCGGCTCGACCAGGTGCCCGGCGGCGACCAGCACCCGGGGGTGGCGGCCGGCGGCGACCAGCGCGGCGGCGTCGGCGACGGCGCTCGCCGCCGCGACGCAGGCGCCGGTGTAGGCGCGGGTGACCCCGGGGTGCCCCAGGCGGCGGCGGTTGCGGCGGCGACCGCGGCGACGGTCGCCCGGGTGCGCAGGTCGCTGTGCAGCGCGAGCAGCACGGGCGGGCCGGTGTCGGGCGCGCCCGGGGCCAGGCCGGCCCGGCGGCAGGCCTGGCCGACCGCGGCGAGCACGGCGTCGGCGAGCGGGCGCGGCTCGGGCAGCAGCGCGGCGCGCACGGTGCGGCGCGCCGAGACGTCGAACCGGGTGACCGCGGCGAACGCGGCCTTTCCGTGGACGACGGCCTCGGCGAGCGCGGCGGGCCCGTCGCCGGCCGCGCTGAGCACGCCGACGCCGGTCACCACGGGCCGGACGGCGGGCGGGGCGTGGCGGTTCATGGCCGCGCGGCCCCCGCGCCGGTGTCGGTGACGGCGCCGGTGTCGGTGACGGCGTCGGCGGGGCCGCCGGCCGCGAGCACGGCGGCGCGGAACACGGCGACGGCGTCGTCGACCGTCCGCACGGCCTCGAAGGCGTCGTCGTCGAGGTCCGGTTCGATGCCGTAGCGCTGCTCGAACTCGGCTATCAGCCAGGTGAGTTCGAGCGAGCCGAGTTCCTCGGGGACATCCTCGGCGGCGCGCTGCCCGAACGCCGCGAGCATGGCCAGCACCTCGGCCCGGTCGGGGCGGGCGAGGTCGGTCACGCCGGGCTGCCCGAGGCGGCGGTGGCGGCGCCGGCGGCGATCCGCGCGGCGACGTCGGCGGTGAACTGGTCGAGCGTCATCAGCGCGGTGGTCTCCATCTCGTCGAGGTCGAACTTGACCCCGTACTCGTCCTCGACCTGGACCGAGAGGTCGGCGAGCGCGAGCGACTCCAGGTCCAGGCCGGCCGGACCGAGGTCGGTGTCGCCGGTGACCTCGGAGACGTCGTACTGCATCTCGGCCAGTGCGGCGAGGACGAACGCGCGGATGCGGTCCTGCATGGTGGGCTCCTTGTGTCCGGGTGCGCGCGGCGCCCGGGGTCGTCGGGGAAGGGAACGCGGTCCACCGGGGCGCCCGGTGGCGGTCCCGACGGGCAGGCGGAACCTGCCTGTTGGGGAAGACTCCGGTGTCCCGGTCGGGACGGGCGGGACGGGCGGGACGGTCCGGTGGTCCGGCGGTCCTCGGGCCGAGGGTGGCCGAGGGCGCCGGAGGCGGGTGGTGCGCAGCCGGGCGCGCCGGGTCGCGGCGCGCCGGGTCAGCCGGCGGCGGCGCGCAGGGCGGCCGGGTCGCGCAGCAGCTTCCCGGTGGCGGTGCGGGGGAGCTGTGGCAGGAAGGCCAGCCGGCGCGGCCGCTTGTAGGCGGCGAGCTGCTGGGCGAGGCCGTCCTGGACGAGGGTCCGGTCGGCGCCGTCCTCGGCCGAGAGGTAGGCCTCGATGGCGCCGTCGTCGAAGACCACGACGGCCTCCCGGACCTGCGGGAGCGCGGCGAGGGTCTGCTCGACCTCGGTGAGGTCGACCTTGAGCCCGCCGATCGAGACCTGCGAGTCCCGGCGGCCCAGGACGGTGACCCGGCCGGTGTCCGGGTCGAGGACGGCGGCGTCGCGGGTGTGCAGCCAGCCGTCCGCCCAGCGGGTCGGGTCGTCGAGTCCGGGGTAGGGCGAGGCGGGGGTGCCCAGTTGGAGTTCGCCGTCCACGAGCCGCAGCTCCATGCCGTGCACGGGCTGCTTGGCCGGGTACAGGGTGCCGTCCAGGTCGGTGGCGATCACCCCGGTCTCGGTCATCCCGTACATGGTGCCGAGCGGGACGCCGTACCGCGCGGTGAACGCGGCGGGCAGGCCCGGGCGGACGAGCTCGCCGGCCACCACCATCCGCCGCAGCTGCGGCAGTTCGGGCGGATCCGTCGCGCCGGCCAGCAGCTCGGCGTGGAACGGCACCCCGATCACGGTGGTCGGGCGGCCGTCGGCGGCGACCGCGCCGAGGATGCCCGCCGCCGTCATCCGGTCCGGGACGGTGAGCGGCGCGCGTGCGTGCAGGCTGTTGAGCAGCCCGCCGACCAGGCCGAGCACGTGCACCACCGAGGAGAGCAGGACGACCCGCTCGCCCTCGCCGGGGAACGCCGCCAGTCTGCGGTAGCAGTCGAGTTCGCGGATCAGGTCGCCCGCGGTGCGGGCGATCACCTTGGCCGGCCCGGTCGAGCCCGAGCTGAGCTGGACCAGCGCGTGGCCGGTTCCGGCGGGCCGGCCGGCGGGCAGCCGGACGGCGACCGGGTCGACCAGCGAGTAGCCGCGCAGCGCCGCGGCCGCGGGCCGCGAGGCCGAGCCGACGAGCACCTGCGGGGCCAGCCGGTCGACCGCCAGCTCGACCTCGTGGTCGGTCAGTCGGTGGTCCAACAGGGCCACCTGGGCCCGTAGTTGCCACGCCGCCAGGAGCACCGCGACGAAGCCCAGCGAGGGCGGCAGCCGCAGGGCGGCGGTGCCGCCCGGGCCGAGGCCGGCCGCGGCCAGCCGCTCGGCCTGCTCGGCGACCAGCGCGCGCAGGGCGCCGCGGTCGACGGGCGTGCCGAAGCGGAGGCACTCCTCACCCCCGGGACCGGCCAGCAGCACCCGGTCGACCCAGTCGGCGGGAGCGTCGGCGTGCGGGGGTGAGGCGGGCGGCGGTGAAGAAGGGGAAAAGCCGGTCAACGCCACTCCACGGAGTGAGGAGATTTGTCATGGACACTTGGACGATGTTCACATGCCATCACAAGCAATACGTCCAATTCCGTTGCCAGACCTTCGCACAGACGATTGGTCAAATCAAGGTCTATACCAATGAGGTGCAGACCTCCTACGCTGCCGATCCGTGGACCGGTCCGAGCGCGGCCGGTCCGGGAACGAGGATGCCCGTGGCACCACTCACGCTGGCCGGGATCGAACGCGCCGCGCGCGAGCAACTCCCCCCGGAAATATGGGACTTCGTCGAAGGTGGCAGCGGCGCGGAACGCACCCTGGCGGCCAACCGGGAAATGTTCGGACGCTATGCGTTCCGCCCGCGCACGCTTGTTGACGTCTCCGTCTGCACGCCCGCCGTCGACCTGCTCGGCACCACCCTGCAACTGCCGGTCGGAATTGCCCCGATGGCCTACCACCGACTGGTCCATCCGGACGGCGAAACGGCGACCGCCCGGGCGTCCGGAAAGGCAGGCGCCCTCCTGGTCGCCGGAATCTTCGCCAGCCGCACCCTGGAGGAGATCGCCGCCGCGGCCACCGGCCCGCTCTGGCTCCAGCTCTACTGGCTGCGCCGCCGCGACGCCCTCGCCGCCCTGGTGGAGCGCGCCGAGGCGGCCGGCTTCGGCGCCCTGCTGCTCACCGTCGACGCCCCCCGGATCGGCCGCCGGCTGCGCGACCTGCGCAACGGCTTCGCCGTCCCCCCGGAGATCCGCGCGGTCAACCTCGACCCCGCCCTGATGGCCGCCAGCCACCGCGCCGGCCACGGCAGTTCGGGCATCGCCGAGCACGCCCGCGAACAGTTCGACCCCACCCTGACCTGGACCGACCTCGCCTGGCTGCGCGAACGCACCCGGCTGCCGCTGGTCCTCAAGGGCGTGCTGACCGCCGAGGACGCCCGGCGCGCCGCCGAGCACGGCGTCGACGCGGTCGTCGTCTCCAACCACGGCGGCCGCCAGCTCGACGGCGCGCTGCCCGCCCTGGCCGCCCTCCCCGAGGTCGTCGACGCCCTGCCGCCGCACCTGCCGGCGCTGCTCGACGGCGGCGTGCGCGGCGGCGCGGACATCGCCGTCGCCCTCGCCCTCGGCGCCCGCGCCGTCCTGGTCGGCCGCCCGGCGTTCTGGGGCCTGGCCACCGGCGGCGAGGCGGGCGTGACCCGCGTCCTCGACCTGCTGCGCGACGAACTGGAGCACACCATGGCCCTGTTGGGCCGCCCCACCGCCGCCGACCTGGACCGCACCGCCCTCGCGCCCTGGCCCGCCTGAGCGCTTCGCGCGCGGACCATCCCCCCGACCGAACGACCGAAAGACGACATCATGAGCAGACAAGACGCCTTCCCGGGCTGGGACTGGGACGACCCCGACGGCCTCGCCGAGCAGCTCGACCGGTTCAGCGCCGACGTCGCCACCTGCCAGAAGCTGGAGCCCGCCGCCGGCGGACTCCCGTACGACCACGCCGACTTCACCGGGCTCGGCATCACCGGCCTGGAGTTCGCCGCCTTCCGCACCGCCCACCCGGACGGCCTCGGCACCGACCTCACCGCCCTGCGCGGCCCCGACACCACCACCGAACCCGGCACCCTCTACCGGGTCGACGGCGACCGCTGGTTCACCCAGCTCGACATCTCCGAGCCGCTGCCCTTCGCCGACGCCAGCGTCGACTGGGTCTACGCCGAGCACCTCATCGAGCACGTCACCATGCCCGTCGCGGTCGGCTGGCTGCGCGAGGCCCGGCGGGTGCTGCGCCCCGGCGGCGTCCTGCGCCTCACCACCCCCGACCTGGCCCGCTACCTGGCCGGCTACGCCACCGGGGACGGCTTCCTCACCAAGCACCGCCGGCGCCTGACCACCATGGGCTTCGGCCCGCCGATGCCGCAGCGCCCCGCCTTCCTGGTCAACCAGATCTTCCGCTACTACGGTCACCAGTGGATCTACGACCTCGACGAGCTGCGGCACGTCCTGACCCGGGCCGGCTTCGAGGACGGCCGGATCCGGCACTGCGCCTACCGCGAGGGCGCCCGCGCCGACGTCGCCGACCTGGACACCGCCTTCCGTACCGACGAGACCATCTACGTCGAGGCCGACCGCTGACCCGGTCCCGTCCCGAGGAAACCCCGATGCCCCTGCACCCCCAGGCCCAGGCGCTGCGCGACCGCCGCGCGAGCGCCGGCACGGCCCCGCTCTACCGCCTCACCGTGGCCGAGGCCCGCGCCGCCGACCTCGCCGACATCCGCGCCGCCGCGGGCACCCCCGAGCCGGTCGCCGCCGTCGAGGAGCACCGCCTCCCCGGCCCCGGCGGCGAGCTGGCGCTGCGCCTCTACCGGCCCGAGCCGCCCGCCGACGGCCGCCCGCTGCCCGTCCTGCTCTACCTGTTCGGCGGCGGCTGGACCCTCGGCTCGCCCGACACCAGCGACGCGATCTGCCGCGCGCTGACCAACGCCGTCGGCTGCGCCACCGCCTCCGTCGGCTACCGTCTCGCCCCCGAGCACCCGTTCCCGGCCGCCGTCCGGGACTGCGCCGCCGCCGCCCGCTGGCTCGCCGCGCACGCGGACGGGCTCGGCCTGGACGCCGGGCGCCTCGCCGTCGCCGGCGACAGCGCCGGCGGCAACCTGGCCGCCGTGCTCGCCCTGCTCGCCCGCGACGAGGGCGGCCCGGCGATCCGGCACCAACTGCTCGTCTACCCCAACACCGACGCCCGCGCCGACACCGCCTCGCTGCGCGAGCACGACGACCCGGCGCTGTTCAACCGCCGCTCGGTCGCCTGGTACTGGGGCCACTACCTGGCCGACCCGGCCGACGGCGCCCACCCGCACGCCTCCCCGCTGCGCGCCCCGAGCCTGGCCGGGCTGCCGCCCGCCACCGTCGTCACCGCCGAGTACGACCCGCTGCGCGACGAGGGCGAGCAGTACGCCGAGGCGCTGCGCGCGGCGGGCGTCCCCGTGGAGCTGCGGCGCTGGGCGGGCATGCCGCACGGGTTCTTCGCGATGACCGGCACCCTGGACGGCGCGGCCGAGGCCCAGGCGTACGCGGCCGCGCGGCTGCGCGAGGCCCTCGCGTGAGCGCCCCCGCCGCCGCCCCGCCGCCCGCGGACACGGTCGAGGCCGCCGCGCCCGTCACGCTCCCGCTCGCCGAGCTGCACGGCTCCCTCGCGGACCCGCTGCTGGACGCGATGACCTTCCTCAACGAGGTGACCACCCGCTACCCGCAGGCGGTCTCCTTCGCCCCCGGCCGCCCCTACGAGGGCTTCTTCGAGCCCGAGGACGTCCCCGCCTACCTGGACGCCTACCTCGACCACCTGGCCGCCGCCGGCCTGGACCGCGACGCGATCCGCACCACCCTGTTCCAGTACGGGCCGACCAAGGGCGTCATCAACGACCTGGTGGCCCGCACCCTGGCCCACGACGAGAACCTCGCCGTGGCCCCCGAGGCGCTGGTCCTGACCGTCGGCGCCCAGGAGGGCATGCTGCTGACGCTGCGCGCGCTCTGCGCCGGCCCGGACGACGTGCTGCTGGTCAGCTCGCCCTGCTACGTCGGCGTCACCGGCGCCGCCCGGCTGCTCGACCTGACCACCGTTCCCGTCCCCGAGGGCCCGGACGGCGGGCCCGACCCGGCGGCCGTGCGCGCCGCCGCCCGCGAGGTCCGCGCCGCCGGCCGGCGCCCGCGCGCCCTGTACGTGGTGCCGGACTTCGCCAACCCCTCCGGCACCTCGATGCCCGTCCCGGCCCGGGCCCGGCTGCTGGCGACGGCCGCCGAGGAGGACCTGCTGGTCATCGAGGACAACCCGTACGGGTTCTTCGCCCGGGACGCGGGCGAGCGGCCCACCCTCAAAGCGCTGGACCGCCACCGCCGGGTCGTCTACCTGGGCTCCTTCGCCAAGACCTGCTTCCCCGGCGCCCGGCTCGGCTACGTGGTCGCCGACCAGGAGGTGACCGGGCCCGGCGGACGGCGCACCCTGCTGGCCGACGAGCTGGCCAAGCTGAAGAGCATGACGACGGTCAACACGCCGGCCCTCAGCCAGGCGGTGATCGGCGGAATGCTGCTCACCCACGACTGCCGGCTGCGGGCCGCCAACGCCCCCGCCACGGCCCACTACGCGGCCGGCATGGACGTCCTGCTGACCGAGCTGGAGCGGTGCTTCCCGGCGGCCGAGCGGGAGCGCCTGGGCCTGTCCTGGAACGTGCCGCAGGGCGGCTTCTTCGCGGTGCTCACGGTGGCCTTCGCGGCCGACGACGCGGCGATGGAGCGCTGCGCGCGCGAGTTCGGCGTGCTCTGGACGCCGATGACGTCGTTCTACCCGGCCGGCGGCGGGGAGCACCGGCTGCGGCTGTCCATCAGCTCCCTGACGCCCGGGCGGATCGTGGCCGGTGTCGCCCGGCTCGCGGACTTCGTACGGGCCGAGAGCGCCCGGGCGGCCGCGCCCTGACCCCGCCCACCCCGTGACGCACGACGGCGGCGCCTCCCGGGAACGGGGGGCGCCGCCGTCGTCGGACGGTCAGCGGGTGCCGGCCGCCTTCGGGCCGGCCTCGGCGGCCTTGATGGGCGGCTTGGCCGCGATGGCCTTGACGGGCGGCTTCGCCGCGACCGCCTTGGCCGGCGGCTTGGCGGCGGCGGCCTTGACGGGGGGCTTCGCCGCGACCGCCTTGGCCGGAGGCTTGGCCGCGACCGCCTTGACGGGCGGCTTGGCGGCGACGGCGGCCGCCGGCCGGGCCTCGGCGGCCTTGACCGGGGGCTTGGCGGCGGCCGGGGTGGCGGCGAGCAGGCCCACCACGGGCAGTGCGGCGATCGCGCCGCCCGCGAGGGCCAGACGGGCGCCCCGGCGCCGCGAGGGCAGGCCGGCGCGGTCGGCGGCCGGGGTGTTCTCGGACCGGAGGCTCATGGGGTTCCTCTCGACGAGCTGACGAAGTGGCGAACTGACGGAGTGGCGAACTGACGGTCGACCGACTCGACGATAGGGCCGCGGAAGCCGCCCGGACAACCAACCCGCCCGGGCCCCACCTTCGGTGACGGAACGCCAGTGGACCGGGCCTCCCGCCGGCCCGGTCCGCCACCGCGCGAAGGCGCAGCCGCGCCACCCGCGCCCGGGTTCAGCGCACCCGGGTCGAGAACAGCCGCGCCGACCAGTACACCGCCGCCACCGTCATCACCGCGACCACCAGCAGGCCCTGCCAGACCACGCTGTCCCCGAGGTGGCCCGAGAACAGCGCGCGCATGCCCTCCACCGCCCAGTAGAAGGGGTTCCACTTGGCCATCGACTGGAGCCACATCGGCGCCAGCGCCAGCGGCAGCAGCACCCCGGAGAGCAGCGCGATCGGCTGCGCGATGGTGTTCACCACCGGCGCCATCGCCTCGTCGGCGGGCAGCACCAGGGCGATCCCGTAGGAGATCGCCGAGGTCATCAGCGCGAGCAGGCCCATCAGCAGGAAGGCCAGCACCAGGTCCAGCGGACCGACCCGCAGGCCGAACGGCAGCGCGATCAGCGTGATGATCACCGCCTGGACGAGCAGCGCCACCGTCTCGCGCAGCGCCCGGCCGAGCAGCAGGGCGAGCCGGCTGACCGGGGTGACCCGGGCCCGCTCGATGATCCCGGCCCGCAGTTCGCCGAGCAGGCTGAAGCCGGTGTACAGGCCGCCGAAGATGCACAGTACCGCCAACAGGCCGGGCACGTAGATCTGGTAGGCCTCGGCGTAGCTGTGCGCGCCCATCGGCTCCAGCACCTTCTTGAGCAGCGGCGCGAAGAGCAGCAGGTAGAAGATCGGCTGGATCACCCCGACGGCGATCCAGATCGGGGTTCGCCACATCAGCAGCAACTGGCGCTGGAAGACCAGCCAGGTGTCGCGGGCGAGCTTCATGGGCCCCTCCTCGGGGATCCGGAGGTGCGGTCAGGACTGCGCGATGGAGCGGCCGGTGCGGGCCAGGAAGACGTCGTCCAGGCTGGGCCGTTGCAGCTGCACGGTGCCGGTGACGACGCCGGCCGCGTCCAGGGCGCGCAGCAGGCGCGGGACGGCGGCGGCGCCGTCGTCCAGGTAGAGCCGCACGCCGTCCTCGCCGTTGAGCTCCAGGCGGTGCAGGACCGGCAGGCCGGGCTGCTCGCGCAGGGCCTTGGCGGCCCGCTCGGCCTCGCCGGCGCCGAGGCCGATGAGCACGACGTCGCCGGATATCTCGCGTTTGAGCGTCTCGGGCGTGCCCTCGGCGACGATGCCGCCGTGGTCGACGATGGAGACGCGGTCGCAGAGCGCGTCGGCCTCGTCGAGGTAGTGGGTGGTGACGACGACGGTCATGCCCTCGTCGCGCAGCCGCCGGATCTCGGACCAGACGTGGCCGCGGCTGGCCGGGTCGAGGCCGACCGTGGGCTCGTCGAGGAACAGCACCTTCGGCGCGTGGATGACGCCGAGCGCGATGTCGAGCCGGCGGCGCTGGCCGCCGGAGTAGGTGCGGCACGGCCGGTCGCCGAACTCGGTGAGCTCGAAGGCCTTGAGCGCGTCCTCGGCGCGGCTGAGCGCCTCGGCCTTGCCCTTGCCGTGCAGCCGCGCCTGCATCACGAGTTCCTCGCGCGCGGTGACGGCGTCGGTGGTGCCGCCGCCCTGGGCGACGTAGCCGATGCGGCGGCGCACCTCGGCGGGGTCGGCGAACAGGTCGGCGCCGGCGATCCGGGCCTCGCCGCCGTCGGGGCGGATCAGTGTGGCGAGCATCCGCAGGGTGGTCGTCTTGCCTGCGCCGTTGGGGCCGAGGAAGCCGAAGATCTCACCGGGCTCGACGTCCAGATCGATGCCTCGGACGGCGTCCACGGGGGGCTGGCCGCGTTTCTTGGAAGGGTAGGACTTACTCAGCCCCTTGGTCTCGATCAACCAGAACTCCCGTGCGGGGATGGGTTGCCGGGGCGCCGGGAAGGCGGCGCGCGGGGCACCTGGGAAGCGGTGCTGCGGGCCACCCTAGAGTCTGCGGCGCCCCGGAAACAATGGCCTAGACCAATGGATTGACCAATGGTTTGGCCCGAAGGGCACCCGTCGCGACCAGTGCCTCCACCCGGTCGGCGGCCGTCACGGCCCCGCCGCCGGCGAGCAGTGCGGACCCGACCCTGGCCGCCGCCGCCCGGTACCCGGGCTCCTCCAGCACGCTGCGCAGCGCCGCGCCGAGCCGATCCGGCGTCACCCGGGCGAACGGCACCCGCACCCCGGCCCCGGCGGCCGCCACCTGCGCGGCCACGAACGGCTGGTCGTGCCGGATCGGCGCGGTCACCAGCGGCAGCCCGTGCACCAGCGCCTCGCCGACGGTGTTCATCCCGCCGTGGCACAGCACCGCGTCCAGCGCGCCGCGCCGCATCAGCTCCAGCACCGGCGCCCGGTCCACCGCCACCGCCTCGGCGGGCAGTTCGGGCAGCAGCTCGCCCGGCGCCGCGAACACCGGCTGCACGTCGGGCCCGGCCAGCTCCACCGCCCGCGCCGCGCGGGCCAGGAAGTCCGCGCCCAGCTCTCCGGCGAGGGTGCCCATGGTGACCAGCACCCGCCTGCGGTCCGGCAGCAGCCGCTCCCAGGGGAACGCCGGGTCGGCCGGCCGGTCCGCCAGCACCGGCCCCACCAGGGCGTACCGGTCGGGCAGCGCCTCGGCGCCGGTCGGCTCCGCCCCGGCCGGCAGCGGGCCGGTGAGCGCCGGGCCGGTGAAGGCGAGCACCAGGTCGGGGGAGAACCGCGGGTCGGTGTACTCCTCCTCGGGCAGCCCGGCCCGCCGCCACAGGCCCCGGAGCAGGTCCGTCATCCACTGCTCCACCAGCGGCAGCGCCCGGAACGGCCGCCCCAGCTCCATCGCGCCCGGCGCCAGGGTGCCCCAGGGCAGCCGGTGCCGGTGCGCCACCAGCGCCCCGGCCGGCGTGTGCTGGTCCACCAGCAGCGCGTCCGGCCGGTACTCGCGCACCGCCGCGTCCAGCGCCTTCACGGTGAACCGCGCGTACGGGACGATGAAGCCCTCCCACAGCGAGCGGACGGCGGCCAGCCCGTGCCCGCCCTGCGCCCGGAAGGCCCGGGTGCCGGTGCCGAACACCGGCGCGTCGGGCCCCAGCAGCGGCCGCAGCACCGCCTCGGTGCCCGTCCAGGCCACCTCGTGGCCGCGCGCGACCAGCTCCCGGGCCAGGCCCGTGGTCGGGTTGACGTGCCCGGTCAGCGGCGGGACCACCAGCAGGAAGCGGCTCATCGGGCGTCCTTCGCGGGCAGCAGCCGCTCCACGTCGGCGACGGTCAGCGCCTCCAGCCCGGCCAGGTCGAGCCCGGCCCGCAGCGCGGCGAGGTCCACGGAGGGGCCGAAGCTCCGGCGCAGGCCCTCGTGCAGCGCCGCGAGGTCGGTCTCGTCGAGCAGCAGGTCCCCGTCCAGCCGGGCCTGCGGGATCACCCGCGCGGCCCAGTCGGGCGGCGCCTGCGCGACGTCGGCCAGCAGGGACACCAGCGCCGGACGGACCGGCGGTACGGCGACAGGAGGTTCACGATCGGTCATCCGGGGACTCCACCGGCTCGTCGAAGCGGGGGCGGGGACGGCGGGCGCGACATGCGCGCGCTGCCTGGGTGAGGTGTGCGGGCTGTGTGCCGCAACCGCCCGAGATCACTTGTGCGGACCCGTCGGGCGTGGGAATACTAGCCCGCGTGACCGCACTGGAGGCAGTGGCCGTTCACCTCCCCCACCACACCGTGCCCATCGAGGCAGTGGGCGAGCTCATCGGCCTGACCCCACGTCAACTTCGACTCTTCCGCCGCTTCCACGGCCTGGACCAGCTGCGACTGGACCCGGACGGGAAGCTGCCCGACCTGCTCGGCGCCGCCGTCGACGCCCTGCCGGAGCTGCGCGGACGCGAACGGCACGTCCGTTTCGTGATCCACGCGCGCAGCATGCCGGTGGCGGTGCCCTACCCGCTCAACCCGCTGCACGACCTGCTCCACCGCTACGGCCTCGGCCACGCCCAGGCCTTCACCGTCACCCACCATGCCTGCGCCGTCGGCCTGCTGGCCGTCGACCTGGCCGGGCGCCTGCTCGCCGGAGAACCCGACCGGGAGGCGCTGGCCCTGGTGCTCACCGGGGAGAAGACCTTCACCAAGGACGCCCAGGTGGTGCCCGAGACCGGCATCTTCGCCGAGGGCGCGGCCGCCTGCCTGGTCAGCGCCGGCGGTGAACGGGACCGCGTGCTGTCCTACGCGGTGCGCCAGCGCCCCGAGTTCGACGGCCGGCTGGCCGAGGACCCGGAGCTGCTCGCCCGCTACCAGCGCGAGTACCCGGCCGTGATGGTCGAGGCGATCGAGGCCGCCCTCGACCAGGCCGGTCTGGACCTCTCCGACCTCGCGCTGATCCTTCCGCACAACGTCAACCAGGCCTCCTGGCGGATGATCGCGCGCCGGATCGGCTTCCCGATCGGGAAGGTGGTGCTGGACAACGTGCCCGCCGTGGGGCACAGTTTCGCTGCGGACGGCCTCATCAACCTGCACACCGCCACCACGCGGGGGCTGCTCGGCCGCGGCGAGCGCTACCTCATCGCCGCCGCAGGCATCGGAGCGACCTTCTCCGCCATGGTCGTCGAGCACTGACGCATCGTCAGCCGCTCGCCCCCGGGCGCCGGTTCCCCGGCGGCCCCGCCCCAACCCACCACGTACGACGGGACGGTCCCACCCATGTCCGACCAAGTGGTCCAGACCATCGACACCGAGCTGCGCGACCGGATCCTGCACGGCCTCGGCGAACTGCTGCCGCGCGTCCTCAAGCGCGACCTGCCCGAGATCCCCGAGAACGCCTGCCTGTTCGACGACCTCGGCCTCACCTCGGCCGGCACCATCGAGCTGATCCTGGAGGTCGAGGAGGCGCTCGACCTCCAGGTCGACGTCGAGCAGATCACCGAGGACGACCTGCGCTCGGTCACCAGCCTGGCCGACTACATCGCCTCGCACCTCATCGCCGAGGACTGACCGGTGCCCGCCGCCCCGGGCCTCACCCGGGTGCTGACGCGGTACGCCGACGGCCGCTCCGAACTCTCCCTCGACCCCGACCTGCGGGTCTTCGTCTCCGACCTGGTCCGCCCCTACGGCCTGCCGCTGCGCGAGGACCTGCTGGCCGAGGGCGTCGGGCACGCCTACGAGGAGCTGGCCGCCGGGCTGCTCACCGAGGCGCTCGGCCCGAACGAGCCGGCGGACGTGCTCGTCCAGGCCTTCGACTCACCCGACGTCCGGCCCGGTGCGCCCACCTCGCTCGCGCTCAGCCGCTCCTGCGCGGGCACCCCGCTCGCCCTCGCGCTCTGCGACCAGGGCACCGCCGGGGCGTTCGGCGCGCTGCGCGCCGCCACCGCGTACCAGCGGACCGGCGTCGCCGACCGCGCGGTCGTCGTCCTCGCCGAGCAGACCGCCCTGCACCACGAGCCGGCCGCGCCGGTGAACCTGCCCGAACGGCACTGCGCGGTCGTGCTGGTCTGCGAGACGGCGCCGGGTGAGGAACTGGACGTCCGCCAGGACGCCGGGGCCGACGCCGGATCCGCCGCCGAGGAGGTGCGCCGCCAGGCGAAGGCGCTGGGGGAGGGGGCCGCCGTCCTGCTCTCCGCCGCATTGGAGGTGCCCGGCCTGGACGCCGTCCGCACCCCCGGCGGCCAGCCGTTCACCGGGCTCTGGACCGAGCTCGCCGAGCGGTTGCCGGCCTGGCGGGCCGAGCGGCGGCCGGTGCTGCTCGCCGACCTCGACCCGCGGCTCGGCGTGCTCTCCACCCTGACCCTGTGCGCCGGCCCGCAGCCGTGACCCCCGGTCCCGGGGCCGGGACCGGCGAGGGGGTCGGAGCCGGTGCGGAGGCCGACCGCATCGACGTCTGGCTGATCCCCACCGACCAGCCCGAGCCGGTGGTCCGCGCCCTGCGTGCACTGCTCGACCCGGCCGAACGGGCCCGCGCCGACGGGCCGGACCCGCGCTTCGGGCGGCGGTTCACCGTCGCCCACGGCGCCGTCCGCCTGCTCGCCGGCGCCCGGCTCGGCCGCGACCCCGCCCGGCTCGCCTGGCGGCGCGGGCCGCACGGCAAACCCGGGATCGACGGGCTCGCCGTCAACCAGTCCGCCTCCGGCGCCCTCGCGGCGGTCGCCCTCACCGAGGAGCGCGCCGTCGGCGTCGACGTGGAGGAGGTCCGCGACGCCCGGAGCGCCCTGCGCCTGGCCCGGCGCTACTTCCCCGCGGCCGAGGCGGCCCTGGTCGCGGCCGACCCGGCGCCCGCCGAGCGCTTCACCGAGCTGTGGTGCCGCCGCGAGGCCTGCGTCAAGGCCTACGGCGGCCGGCTCGTCCAGGGCTTCGGCCTGCCGCTGGCCGGCCCGGCCCCGGTGCTGCTCGCCGACCCCGGCGCGCTCGGAGCGGGCCCGTGCCGGGTCGACGACCTGCCCGCCCCCGGAGCGTTCCGCGCCGCCCTCGCGGCCGTCGGCGCCCGCCCGTTCGAGGTTCGCGTCCGCACCTGGACCATGCCCGGTGGCGCTGTCATGTCAGATAGCTGACGAAGAGTCAAATCTCTTGCAGGATCCCAGAGTTCTGGTGTGGAACAGTCGATCGGCGGGATGATAGCGTCCCGACCGCATCCCCGCCGGGACCAGCCGAACCGAAGGGCGCGGACGACGTGACGTACGACGTGGCAGAGCAGAGCGGGCGGATCCTGGTCCGGTACGGCGGTGCGAGCAGCGGCTCCGGCCCGCTCACCCTCGGCCAGGACAACATGATCCGCTGCATCCGGCGCGACCGGCCCGAGCAGATCAACCAGACGGGGGCCTGGCCGGTCCCCGACGGCACCACCGTGACCGCCGCCCTCGACGCGCTGCGCACCCTGGTCGAGCGCCACGAGTCGCTGCGCACCGCCTTCCCGCCCGGCCCCGCCGACGACGCCTTCCCCGAACGCCAGGAGGTGTGCCCCGAGGGCGAGTTCACCGTCGCCACGCTCCCCGCCGACGGCCGGACGGACGCCGAGCTCGACGCGCTGGCCGAGGAGACCGCGCGCGCCGACGCCGCCCTCCCGGTCGACCTGCACCGCGCCCCGCGCATGCGCTTCACCCTCCTCGCCGACGGCGCGCTGGTGCGCCGGCTGGTCGTGACGGCCTGCCACGCGGGCGTCGACGGCGCCGCCGTCACGCTGCTCATCCAGGACTGGCTCGCCCTCGCCACCGGCAAGGAGCTGCCGCCCGCCACCTCCCGCACCCCGCTCCAGGTGGCCGCCCAGGAACAGAGCACCCAGGGCCGGCGCAAGACCGCGGCCGCGCTCAAGCACTGGGAGGCGATCCTCACCACCGGCCCGTCGACCGTCTTCGCCGCCGACGGCATCACCGGCCCGCCGGACGGACTCGCCGCCGTGCTGGTGCGCTCCCGCACCGGCGCCGCCGACCTCGAAGCGGTCTGCCGCCGCACCGCCGCCAGCCCCTCGGTCGTCCTGCTCGCCGTCTTCGCCGCCCTCACCGCCCACCGCGCCGACCGCGCCGACCTGGTGCTCTCCGCCCTGTCCGCCAACCGCCAGCGCGCCGCGCTCGCCGACCACATCGGCACCCTCGCCCAGGACGCGCTGATCGCCCTGGACACCGCGGCCGGCGACCTCGACGAACTCATCGGCCGGACCAAGTCCGCCTCCTTCGCCGGCTACTGGCACAGCACCCTCAACGCCGACAAGGTCTGGCGGCTCATCGAGGACGTCGCCGAGCGGCGCGGCGCCCGCTTCGCCCGCCAGGTGGTCGTCAACGACCTCAGCCTCGCCATCCCCGAGGCGATGTCCGACGCCCGCCCCGCGCCCGCCGCCGACCCCGAGCTGCAGTGGCTGCCCGACCAGCCGATGCCGGTCCGGCTCATGCTCAACCTCCTGCGCACCACCGGCACCCTGGAGTTCGCGCTGCTCGCCTGCCCCCAGGTGCTCGACCGGGCCGACACCGAGCGCTTCGCCCGCGCCGTGCCCGCCGTCCTCGCGGCCGCCGCCGACCGGCCCCTGCCGCTCGCCGAGCTGGCCGCCCTCAGCGGCCTGCGCCCCGTCACCCGGACGGGCGACTGGCACCGCGTCGGCGCCGACTGGATCGACCTGGACGCCGTCCGCACCCTGCTCTCCGACGCCCTCGGCCCCGCCGCCACGGCCGTCGAGCTGAGCCTTGCCGAGCACGGCCTCGCCGCCCGCGTCACCACCCCCGACCCGGCCCTCACCCCCGCCGCCGTCCACCGGGCGGTGATCGCCGCCCTGCGCGGCCGCGAGACCGTGATGGCCCCGCACCACTACAGCGTCCACCTCGGCCCGCCGACCGGCGCCCCGTCCGCTCCGTCCGCCCGGTCCGTCCTCCCCGTCCTCGCCGAGGGCTCCGGCCGCACGGGCTGACCGGCGCGCGGCGCCCCGCCGGCCGGCGAACGGGGCTCGTGCCCGCCCGCGGCCGGCGCCCGGGGTATACGCTCCTTGCGGGGAGAGCCGAGGGGGGCTGGAGATGCACGTCCGGGGCATGGTGAAGGCGACGATCGTGGCCGAGATCGGCACAGCGGTGCTCATGGGCCTGGTCGCCCTGGTGGCGTGGCTGGTGCTGGGGGACGAATGGGTCCGGGACATCCCCTGGGGGGCCTGTGCCTTCGGCGCCAGCGGCGTTGCCGCCGACTACTTCCGCAAGGGCCCGCCGAACCGCCGCCGCGGGGTGCAGGCAGGCCTGGCCGTGGTCGTCGTGCTGACCGCCGCCGTCGGGGTGGCGGTGGAACAGTGGCTACCGGGCGAATTCGGGGACAGCATGGACGTCGCGCTCGCGCTGACGATCGCGCTCCCCGTGGCCAACGGCGTCTTCGCCGCCGTCGCCGGCCCCCCGCCCGCACGCTGACGCCGCCCCGCTGCGGTACGGCCCCGCCCGGCCGACACTGGGAGTGACCCCCGGCCCCCGGGGGGCGCCCCCGATGCCGGGAGGGCCATGCTGCTCGGACTCACCACCGCCCTGGTCGCCACCGTCTGCTTCGGCTTCGGCTCGGTGTTCCAGGCGGGCGGCGCGCGCGAGGCCCCGCACGCCGACCGGGTGCGGGTCGGCCTGCTGGCGGCGCTGCTCCGCTCCTGGCGGTTCCTGCTCGGCACCGGCCTGGACATCGTCGGCTTCGCGCTGAGCATCGTCGCCCTGCGGACCCTGCCCCTCTTCCTGGTCCAGGCCGTCACCAACGCCAGCCTCGCCGTCACCGCGCTCGCCGCCGCCCGCCTGCTCGGCGCCCGGCTGCACCGCGCCGACCTGCTCGGCATCGCCGCCGTGGTGGTCGGGCTCACCCTGCTGGCGCTCGGCTCCGGCGAGGCGGGCCGCGACCGGGCACCGCCCTCGTTCCACTGGGCGCTGCTGGCCACGACCGTGCTGATGCTGCTGCTCACCCTCCTGCTCGCCCGCCGCAACGGCACCGCGGCGGCCGTCGGCCTCGGCCTGCTGGCGGGCGTCGGCTTCGGCGTCACCAGCCTCGCCGTCCGGGTCTTCGACTTCTCCGGCCCGCTCGACGTGTTCACCGATCCGGCGGCGTACGGGCTGGCCCTCGGCGGGCTCGGCGGGTACCTCGCGTACGCGCTCGCCCTGCAGCGCGGCACGGTGACGGCCGCGACCGCCGCCGGCACCGTCTCGGAGACCTTCGGCCCGGCGCTGGTCGGGGTGGTCGTGCTCGGCGACGCGGCCCGCCCCGGTTACGCCTGGTGCGCGCTGGCCGGCTTCGCGGTGGCGGTCGGCGGCACGTTCGTGCTCTCCCGCTTCGGCGAGGTGGAGGCCGAGCTGGGCCCCGCGCCCGGCGCCGCCGGGAAGCACCCGCGGCCCCGGTCGGGCCCCACCCCGCTCGCTCGGCCAGCTCCGCCGTGCGAAGGTGACTTGCCGGACAAATCGGACGGCGAGGCGCATACAGAGCGGCAGGTGCCATGACCACGGACGACGACCATCCGCCCTCCCGCCGGGCCCGGCGGCGCTCCGCCGAGGACCCGCCGATCGCCCTGGTGACCGGCGCCTCGTCCGGCATCGGCGCGGCCACCGCGGACCGGCTCGCCGGCGCCGGCTGGCGGCTGCTGCTCTCCGGCACCGACCAGCCCAGGCTCGACGCGGTCGCCGCCCGCACCGGCGGCCGACCGCTGCCCGCCGACCTCGCCAAGCCCGACGGCGCCCAGCGGCTCGCCGAAGCCGCCCTCGCGGCGGCCGGCCGGGTGGACGCGCTGATCGCCAGCGCGGGCCTCGGCTGGCGCGGCCCCTTCGTCCAGACCCCCGGCGACACCCTGGACCGGATGCTGGAGGTCAACCTCGCCGCCCCGCTGCGGCTCACCCGCCTGCTCCTGCCGGCCATGCTGGAGCGCGGCCGGGGCCGGATCGTCCTGCTCGGCTCGATGGCCGGCCAGGTCGGCGTCCGCGACGAGGCCGCCTACGCGGCGACCAAGGCCGGACTGACGATGTTCGCCGAGAGCCTCTGGTACGAGCTGCGCGGCACCGGGGTCGGCGTCCGGCTGATCCTGCCGGGCGCGGTCGAGACCCCGTTCTTCGCCACCCGCGGCACCGGCTACCAGCGCGAACGCCCCCGCCCCGTCCCCGCGGCGCAGGTCGCCGCCATCGTCCACGGCGCGCTCACCACCGACCGCGACCGGGTCTTCGTCCCGCACTGGCTGGACTACCCGGCCCGTCTCCACGGCGCCGCCCCCGGCCTGTTCCGGCGGATGGCGTCCCGCTTCGGGTGAGGACCGGCGCGCTGCTCGGCACCGCCGCCGCCGTGGAACTGCTCCACCTCGCCCCGGCCGTCGTCCGCCTGCCGCCCGTGCGCCGCCACCTCGCCCGCCGCACCGCCGGCCACGGCGACCCGGGCCACATCGCGCTCACCTTCGACGACGGCCCCGACCCGCGCGGCACCCCGCCCATCCTGGACGCCCTCGACGCGCTCGGCGTCCACGCGACCTTCTTCCTGCTCGGCGCGATGCTCGAACGCGCCCCGGACCTCGGCCGCGAGCTGGTCGCCCGCGGCCACGAGGTCGCCGTCCACGGCTGGCACCACCGCCGCCAGTACCGCCCGGCCCCCACCCGCGACGTGCGCGAACTCCGCCGCACCACCGAAGCCGTCACCACCCTCACCGGCACCCGCCCACTTTGGTACCGCCCCCCGTACGGCGTCCTCACCACCGGCCTCGCCCTGGCCGCCCACCGCCTCGGCCTGCGCCCCGTCCTGTGGACCGCCTGGGGCCGCGACTGGGAACCCGGCGCCACCGGCCCCTCCGTCTACACCACCGCCCGCCCCACCCTCACCGGCGGCGCCACCCTCCTCCTCCACGACTCCGACTGCACCTCCACCCCCCACTCCTGGCGCGCCACCCTCGCCGCCCTCCCCCTGATAGCCACCCACTGCCGAGCCCACAACCTCACCCTCGGCCCCCTGCGCGACCACGGCCTCCCCGCACCCGCGGGGCCGAACCGCCGAGAATGACCAGCCACTCCCTCTTCTGAGAACCATCCCCGCCACCGCAGGGCCGAGCGCCGGACCGCCCTCTCCAGAACCATCCGCCCGGGACCATCCGACGAGATCGACGGCCGCCGCCCACACCCGCGTCGATCCGCTCACCCTTGTGAACGCCGCGCCGGGGGCCATCCCCGCGCGTGCGGGACCGGTAATGATCTTGGCGCCTTTCCCCATCCCGAAGCTCTGCGGGTGGATGGTCAATCGCCGTGCCGATGGGTCGCAAGTCCGTCACCACCGTCCAACGCCAGCAGGGCCCAGGCACCGAAGACGACGGACGGTCGGCGGTCGGAAGCGGAGGGGCTTGAGCCTCCCGCAGGGGGAGACGCGTTTGATGGCCTGCGGGACCTCGCGGTCGGCGCGCAGCACGATGGCGTCGGGCTGGATGCCGATGTTGCGCAGCGCGGCGACGGAGTGCTGGGTGGGCTTGGTCTTCAGCTCGCCCGAGGGGCCGATGCAGGGGAGCAGGGAGACGTGCACGAAGAACACGTTGTCCCGGCCGACCTCGGTGAGCACCACGTCGACGTCCTCGGTCGCCATCCGGCGGATCCGGGACTTGATCTCGTTGGTGATCTGCGGGGTGACCTGGACGGTGTCGCCCAGGTACTCGCCGCCTTGCCGGAACAGGACTGTGGCCGGTTTGTGGCGTTCGCTCCCACCGTCCGATCCCCATCTGCTGCTGCCCATCGGCTAGGGCCGGCTGACAGGCCATAAGCTAGCCGCGAGCACTGCTCCTCTCGGGCGACCTACGGGCCGTCAACCCGACGGCCAACCGTCGAGAAGGAGGAGGGCGCAATGCCGACAGAGGACACGGAAGGCCCGGAAGCCACCGAGCAGCCGGCCGACCTGGTGCCGACGAAGGCGGAGCGCCGTCTGGACAGGAGGATCGCCGTCACCATGCTGTTCCTGGAGACGGCGGTGCTCGTCACTGAGCTGTTGCGGGCTCTGGGTGCGTCCTAGCCCTTGACCGTACAGCAGAACGGCCCGGCTGCCACCGGGCCGCTGTCCTGCGGTGTCGGGGTCGTCCGTCGTGGCTCGCAACCATCCGGGCGACCCCTCTTCTTCCGTCGCCCGTATATTGGCCGACAGCCAACGTACGCGCAGACAGGACTACCGTAACGGCTTCCGGGCCCCAGTTCCCAGAGCCGTCGTGCAAACCAGAGATGTCGAGCTGTCTCGACACCGGACTCCGGGCTGTTTCGCCGGGGTCACCTGGGGGCCGCCGCCCGCCGGCATCATGGCCCTGCGCACCGGGTCCGCTGCGGCGAAGGCGGTCAATTCCGGTGTCACCAAGAGCACCGAACCGGCGCTGCTCGGCCGAGAGCCCGGTCCTGCCCGGCCCTGGAGGTCACCGCCGCAGGGCAGTGACCTCCGCGCGGGTGATCGTGAGGTGCACCCCGTGAAGCTTTTCGACGCGCTGAGGGTACGACCCCTTCGCCCGGGCCGGTTCCGTAGGCCCGGCGCCGGACTTCCCGCCCTTCCGTCGAGGTGCGGCAGGGGATGGGGGTCGAGTTGGAGGCACACCGTTCCCACCGGGAGATGCAGATGAAGCCACGCACCGCAGCCACCGTCGTCGCCCTGGCCGTGGTCGGCCTCGCCGTCTCGGCGCCCACGGCGGGCGCCGGCGGTACCAAGCTGTCGCAGTCGGCGGCCGCCAGTCAGTTCAGCGGCGCCGGCATCACGTGGAGCTCCGGTGGGGGCTGCGCCACCAGGTCCAACTCCACCTGCACCTCGTTCGAGCAGATCAACTCGGGCACCGTGAGCGCGATCATCACCCTCAAGCGCGCCAGCGGCTGTGCCATCAACATCACGGGCGGGACCGAGGTGGGCCACGCCTCCGGCACCTACAGCCACTACAACGGCTACAAGGTCGACATCTCCCGCAACTCCTGCATCGACGGCTACATCCAGAACAGCTTCACCTACATCGGCTACCGGGGCGACGGCTACCCGCAGTGGAAGGCCGCCTCGGGCAACCCGTACTGCAACGAGGGCAGCCACTGGGACATCCTCATCTACTGAGGCCGCCTCGGGCGCCGGCTCCCCAAGGGGAGGAGGCGCCCTGGGCGCGTGCCCCAGCGTCGCGCACCCTGCAAAGATCCACCACGAAGCCCTCGCCGGCACCGCCGCCCCACGCCGTCCTCCCGCCCTCGACGCTTCGTCAACTGGTTCCCGACGTCCACCCCGAGATCGACGCGTGTGGCTCGGTGGCGAGCGCCATGACGTCCTCCTGCCCTGAAGGCCGCAGCGGCCCCGGGCGCCGGGGCCGGGAAGTCACGCCGGCAGTCGGCGATCCGGGCTGGCCTGTCGACGTGTCAAGGAGCGGCGCCCATCGTGGCAGACGCCGCCGACGCCGTGCTCAGGCCGACCATGCCTGTGGAGCCGGGCTCGGCCGCAGGCTGGTCACGGGCCCCCTGACCTCGCAAGTGCGGGAAGGACTCGGCCTGCTCCAGGCGCTCGCGGGGGCGGGTGGCTGATCACGCCGGTGACACCCGTGCCAGTGAGCGGGTAGCTTACGGAGGACAGAGAGAAGAGTTCGCATGGACTCCCGGATCGCCCGCATCCGACGCAAGCTGGCCAACGTGCCCTACGCCGCACTACGCAGCTACTCCTTCGGTGAGGAGAAGCACGGGTTCAGCCTCGAACCCCCGTTGCCGGCCAGGAACGTCGCCGAGTTCGAGGCCGAGCAACACATCGAACTGCCCGCTCCCTACCACAGCTTCCTGACCACACTGGGCGGGTCCGGAGCAGCGCCCTTCTACGGCCTGCTGCCGCTGCCGTCATGTCGGCTGTTCACGATGAACCCCCGAGAGGAACCCGGCCGCCCTCGGGGGTTCACGTTCACCGACAGCCGGTCTCACCGGGGCGACCTGTTCCTGCACATCATCGAGGCAGGGTGCACCGACTTGGTGCTTCTTGGTGTCACCGGTCCCCTGGCGGGCCGCGTCGTCACCGGAAACGGTGACGGTTTCTGGGGCCCCAACGTCTCGTCCGCCACCGATTTCCTGGCCTGGTACGAACGCTGGCTCAACCACATGCTCGACGGCCGCGACAACCGTGGCCTGGGACTGACCTCGCCCGCCCTGCATGCACCTGTCGACCGTTTGTGGAGGATGCACCGCTGCCAACAGGATCTGTCACGTGACCGTCAATCCGAAGTCATGTCATCCAGCTGAGAACGAGCCGAAGGCGCTGCTCCTTGCAGTCAGTCTCATACCGCATTGAAGCCGAGAGCCCACACACTGCCCGGCAGGCATGGGAAGTAGCGATGGAAGTCTCTCTGACACCCTGAGTCAGTCCGGCGGGTGGCTGGTCGCCGGGAGCCAACTGTGGTCGGAGGACATCCCGGTGGCCATGCCGTGGTCGACCATCGCCGTCACCGCACTCGGCGTGGCCATGGCGTCGTCAGCCCTCGCGGCCGCGTTGCGCCCCCGGACCGACTCTCGGCTGCGCGAACGCTGACGGTCGTCGACGAGAACTCCCTCACGGCCCGCCACCAGCACCCGGTGGCGGGCCGTTCTCGTCCCCGGACGGGCGTCGGGGGGGTGTGCGGTCGGGACGGTCATCGCCGCCCCTTGGTGGCGCGGCCGCGGGTCATATGCTGTGCACGGGTGGTGGCGGCGTCCTGGACCCCGGACGGTGCCGCGGGCTGCAGGAAGGGGGCACGGACATGCGGAAGCGGAAGAGGCGCACGGCCTGGTCGCTCACCTACTTCCTGCTGGGCGGTGTGTGCCTGCTGATCGCCGTGGTGATGGCGACGGGCCTGGCGACGACGACGCTCGCGCGCGGGGTGGAAGTCCTGATCCCGGTCCTGATCCTGGGCGTCCCGGGTGCGGTGCTGACGTTCCGTGCGCCGGTGTTCGGGGTCTCCTACGGGCCGGCCGGGGTGAGGTACTCCGGGCTGCTCAGGGCGCGCTCCTACGTGTGGGCGGACATCCGGGAGGTGCGGGTGGCCGTCCTGGAGGGCACGGTCTACTCGTCAGACGTCCCGGAGCTGGTGCTGGCCTCCGGCGGGACGGACCAGCTGTTGATGCTGGCGGGCCACGGCTCGGGTCTGACCAACAGGCGGGTCAAGCGGCTGGTGGCCGAGTTGGAGGCGGCGCGCGCGGCCGCGTCCTGACGCCGGTCCCGCCGACCGGGTCCGCGTGGTGATGGGCCGGACCGCATGACGGCCGCCCGGCTCCCCGCATCCGACCGGCCCGAGCACGGTCCGGGACGGCCCCCAGCCGCCACCGACCCGAGCAGGACCAGCACCTCCAGGAGGCCTCGTTGACCACGCAACCCCGCGCCGGGCACCCACCCCGCCGGGTGGGTCACGCAGGCTGTCCCCATCCCGCCAAGAGCGGCCCTCGCCCACCGCGGAGGCCTCCCCCGCAGGGTGGAGGAGGCCGTCCGGGAGCGGATCGGGCGCCGCTCAGACCACCGCCCCGTTGTGGTCGCGCGCCCGCGCCGCGCCCGCCGCGTGCGGCGTCCGCGCCTCCCGGGCCTCCCGCGGCCGGTCCGGGAACCGCCGCTGGAGCAGCACGACCACCGGCATCGCGGTGAACACCGTCGACGCCGTGCCCACCAGGACCCCGGCCAGCAGCGCCACCGAGAAGTCGGCGAGCGAGTCGCCGCCGAGGACCGCCAGGGCCACCAGGACGAACAGCGCCCCCATGCCGGTGTTCACCGTCCGGGGGAGGGTCTGCGCCACGGCGCGGTCCGCGAGGTCCGCCCAGCTCGCCTTCGTCCCGGTCCGGCGCAGCTCGCGCAGCCGGTCCAGGACCACCACCGTGTCGTTGACCGAGTACCCGACGATGGTGAGCAGCGCGGCGAGGAAGACGCTGTCCACCGGCTTGCCCAGCCAGGCGAAGAGGCCGAGGACGAGCAGCAGGTCCTGCGCCATCGCGATCACCGCGGCGGTCGCGAAGGTCCACCGGAAGCGGATCGTGAGGTAGAGCAGCTGGGCGGCGACCGCGAGCCCGAGCGCGGCCAGCGCGTAGCCGCGCAGCTCGCTGCCGAGGCTCGGCCCGATCAGCTCGTCGCGCTCCACGGACAGCTCGCCGGTGACGCCGGTGAGCGCCTCCCGGATGCGCTGCTGCTGGTCGTCGCCGGTCTCCTTGGTGCGGACGGACACGCCGGTGTCGCCGGTGGTCTGCACCACGGCCTGCGGGAACCCGGCGTCGACCACCGCCGCGCGCGCGGCGTCCGCGTCGACCCGCTGCGCGGCGGTGTACTGCGCCACCCGGCCGCCGGTGAACTCGACGCCGAAGTCCAGGCCGCGCCCGCCGATCCCGGCCAGGGCGAGCAGCAGCAGGCCGGCGCAGGCGCCCAGCCAGCGCCGCCGGTGGCGCATCAGCCGGGGCGGCCGCCGGGTCAGCCGGGTCCGGAGCCGGCCGACGGTGGCCATGCCGGTCAGGGTGGGCCGCCGGGCGACCGCGGGCCGTCGCACCGCCCACTCGGCGAGCAGCCGGGTGATCAGCATGGCCGAGAACATCGAGACCAGCACGCCGATCGAGAGCGTCACCCCGAAGCCCTTGACCGGGCCGGTGGCGAACACGAAGAGCAGCCCGGCGGCGAGCAGCGTCGTCACGTTGGAGTCGGCCACCGCGCTCCACGCCTTCGCGAACCCGACGCGGAGCGGGCGCCGCAGGTCGCGCTCCTTGCCGGGGCCGCCCGCCCGGGGCGCGGTGTACTCCTCCCTGGCCCGTTCGAAGACCAGCACGTTGGCGTCCACCGCCATGCCGATGGCGAGCACGAAGCCGGCCAGCCCGGGCAGGGTGAGCGTCGCGCCGAGCGCGACCACGGCGGCGTACGAGATCAGTCCGTAGAGGGCGAGCGCGACGGTGGCCAGCACCCCGAGCAGGCGGTACACCGCGATGATGAAGGCCCCGGTGCAGAGCAGGCCGACGACCGCGGCCAGGGCGCTGGCCCGGATCGCCTCGGCGCCGAGGGTGGGGCCGACGGTGCTCTGCTCGATCACCGTCACCGGGACGGGCAGGGCGCCGCCCTTCACCAGGGCCGCGAGGTCGCGGGCCTCGTCGGCCGAGAAGCCGCCGGTGATCTGCGTCGAACCGCCGGTGATCCCCTGCCCGCAGGGCACGCTGTCCTGGACGCCGGGGGCGGACAGGACGCGGTCGTCGAGCACGATGGCGACCCGCCGGGCGGGGTCGGCCGGAGCGGCGCACGCCGCCTGCCCGGTGAGCCGGGCCCAGGCGTCGCCGGCCGATCCGCGGAAGGAGAGGTCGATGCTCCAGCCGAGGCCCGTCCGGGTGTCGAGGACGGCCGAGGCGTCCTTGACGCCGTCGCCGGTCAGCATCGGCGGGCCCAGCCGCAGGTGGCCGCCGGGGAGGCCGGGGTCGGCGAGGACCCGGGAGCCGTCCGCCGCGGGGGGCCCGGCCGGGCCGTCGGCGGTCGCGGTGACGGGGTGGAAGGTGAGCTGGGCGGTGCGGCCGATGACCCCGGCGGCCTCGCGGGGGTCCTGGACGCCGGGGAGTTCGACGACGATGCGCCGCTCCCCGGCGCGGGCGAGCGAGGGTTCGGCGACGCCGAGGCCGTCGACCCGGCGGCGCAGCACCTCCAGCGCCCGGTCGGTGGCGTCCGCGTCGGCGCGGACGGTGGGCGAGTCCTGGGTCTCCAGGACGATCCGGGTGCCGCCGCGCAGGTCGAGGCCGAGGCGGGGCGGGGTGGTCAGGGCGACGTAGAGCGAGACACCGACGACGGCGAGCGCGACGAGCGCGCGCCAGAACGTGGCACGGCGAGTAGGCATGGGTACTCCACGGGCGGTCCGCGGGAGCCGGGCGTCCGCAGGGGGACGCCGCACCCGGGACGGGCGGACGCGAGGGGACGGCGCGCCGCCGGGAACGCTCCGGGCACGATGGCCGGAGTCCTCCCGTCCGGGCCGCGGGCAGGCCGCGGCACCCGGGTCGGCGGGCGCGGTGGAACGTCAGCTGGACCGGGTGGAGGGGGGACCGCGGGTGTGGCGGGGGTCGTAGCGGTCGGACGGCGGCGCCCGCTCCTGGCGCGGCCCCGGGGCGTACACCCCGGGCCGGGGCCTGGGGGCGTCCGTCCGGGCGCCCGGGAGCACGGCCGGCGGGAGCGCGGGCAGCCGGACGCCGGGCTCGGCGGCGGCCGTCCGCCGCTGGACGACGTCGGAGCCGGGGCGGTCCGCGGTGCGCCGGACCTCCGCGCCCGCCGGGCCGAGCCGCACGGCGGCGGGGGCGGCCGGGGCGGCGACGGCGGGCGGCGCGCCGGGGGCCGGCTGCGCCGCGCCCGTCGCCGTGCCGAGGAGGACCTGGCAGACGGCCCAGGCCGCGAGGAACGCACAGGACAGCGCGGCCGCCGCGGTCCGACGTACGCGTCGCTCCACTCCGGCCACCTCCCCGCTCGTGCCGTCACCCGGTCCCGTCCGCAAGAAGCTCTCACTGTAGGCGACGGCGCCGCCGCGCGGGGACGTTCGGGCGGCGGAGCCGACCGGCCTGAGCCGGGGTCACGGTCCGGCGGGGACCGGCGCAGGTCGCACGGCGGGCCGGACGGTGCTCAGCGGGCCGTCCCCTCGAACGCCCGTAGCTTTGCCTCGCCGGGAAGACGAAACGGTCCGCCGGTCGAACCGGCGGACCGTCAGGAATGCCTGGGTCAGTACCCGACGTAAAGATCCCAGTCCCAGAGGGACGGCTGGCAGCTGTAGATCTTCCACATCCTCCTTGGACAAAGGCGCACCCACTTCCCGAACATGACCGCACGGGCATGGATCGTGGACGGAGGCTGAGGATCCGTGGAGGCGAAGCACGGGGGAGGGCTCGTGGAGCGCCGCGCTCCCGAGCGGTTACGGGCTCAGGTGGTGATGTACAGAGGTCACCGCACCGCGGGGCCGGGGCAGCTCGGACTGACCCTTCCCGCGGCCACGGTGACCTTGATCATCGGATGGGGCGACCGCCTCCGTCTGTTCCACGGGGCACGGAGCGCTTCGGACGTGCAGATGACCTCGTGGCACGCGATGGTCGCCGGCCTCCAGACTTCATCGGTGAAGGGGGGCTTCGAGGGCGCGGCCGAGGCGGTCGAGATCGAGTTCACGCCGCTGGGCGCGTACATGTGTCTCGGGCTGCCGCTGCACCACCTGGCCAACTGCCACGTGCACCCGGACGATGTCCTGGGTGCCGGCTGGTCGGCCAGGCTCAGCGAGCAACTCGCGGCGGTTCGGGAGTGGGACGGGCGCTGGGCTGTCATCGATGACTTCCTGGCGCGGCGGATGGTGGACGCTCCGCTTCCGTCGCCCGTCGTCGCCGAGGCATGGCGTCGACTGCGTGCGCGTGACGGGCGATTGTCCGCCAAGGAACTGGCTGACGCCACGGGGCGAGGCAGGCGGCGGCTGCAGGCGCTGTTCCGCGAGCAGATCGGGCTGCCTCCGCAATCGGTAGGCCGGGTCCTGAGATTTCAACGGGCCCTGACCCTGTCGCCCGGTGCCTGCCGATCGCTTGCTGAACGGGCGACGCTGTGCGGGTACTACGACCAGGCACACATGAACCGGGACTTCCGGGAGCTGGCCGGGCTCACGCCGGCCCAACTCCGTCCGCTCGCCGATCGGGCTGCGATGCGAGCCGATGCTCCGGTTGAAGGATGGCTCTCCAACGTCTTCGAGCGCTGAGAGGGGGCGGCGTCGTGTGTCGGTGATGGCCGTCCGAGCTGTTCAAGAGGCCTCGCCTGACGGAGTGCCGGGGGCGAGCCGCGGGGAGAGCTCGATCCATGTGTATGGGGCCGGCCACACCGCCAGCCGGCCAGACGGCCTTGTCCGCGCCTTGGTCTTGCACGCGGTCTCGTTGTACGGCTGCGGTTCTGCGCCCTGCTCGGCGTCGTGGTTGACGGGCGTGGCGAGCAGGAGAGGCGGTTCTAGGACGACCTCCACGCCCAGGGCGCCGCAGCCCTCGCCCTCACCCGGGTCACCGCCGGCTCCGCTCTCGGGGGAGACAAGCCGACCTTCTCCTGACCAACCCAGCAGGGCCGGGCGCCGGCCGCCCGGCCCTCCCCTCTATTACGGGCGCACGGTAGCGTCTGCGTCACACCACGCGACGGAGCTGGTGCGGGGAGGGGAACGGCATGAACGAGACCGACCGGACCGACGACCAGGCCGTCGCCATCGATGTCGAGGGGGATGTCCCGGAGCCGCCGTTCACCTGGCATGCCGCCCGCGTCGCCGCCTTCACCATTCAGAGAGATCTGGCCGACGCGGCGAAGGCCGACCCGGGCAGCGACGAGTGGAACGACGGCCTGCTCAACGCCTCGATGTACTGCCGGGTCCCCGCCCGTACCGCCGAGGAGCTGCGCCGGCTTGCCGACCTCGCCGACGGCCTCGCCAAGCGCTTGGAAGAGCTGGCCGCGGCCTCGGATGACTACGAGGCCTGGGACGGCTTCGATCCGGCGACCGTCGACCTGCCGGCCATGACCGACGCGGTCATACAGTTCGGCATCTTCACCGACGCCGTGCTCGTCGGCGCGGCCGACCAGGAACGCGAACGGATTTCAGATCTGGCCAACGCGGCGTTCGACAGCGCTTTCCGCGCCTGGAACGCAGACAAGCACGACCTCGCCGAAACCCTCCTGGGCCACCTGCTGGTACTGCTCGGCAAGGACCTGGGCACCGGCCGGGACTACCTGCACCGCTGGTTGCTGCTGACCGAGTTCACCGCCCGGACCATCGCCGGGGACCTTGCTGCGAAGGGCGTCCTCAACGCAGTCGGCCTCGGTGCGGACCTCGTGAACCGTGCCAAGGCGCTCGGGCTGACCGACCCGACCGACACCACCCGGCGACAGGCCATCGCGCAGGCCGAGCACGATCAAGCCACCCGTCGCTCCGAGTTCGTCACGTGGGCCGGCGGAATCCTCGCCGGCACGAGCTGAACCGGCGGACAGAACAGACCGGGACCGGCTGGAGTACTGCCCAAAGTCGGCCCGCCGCCGTCGGTGTTTCAGTGCCAGGGGGGTCGGCCGGTGCCTTCGGCCCACAGGGCCAGTGCGCGGTGGTCGGTCATGCGGAGGCCGACCCGGGTGCAGAACGCGGCGGCGGCCTTGGTGAACGTGCTGGTGGTGACGACGGCGGCGAGGTCGCAGCCGTGGATGTCGCGGTAGGTGCCGTTGACCTTCTGGACGTCCTGCGAGCCGACGAGGGTCCCGGGGCTGTAGCGCTTGGCCTGGATGAGGATGCGCTGTCCGCTGGGGGTGGTGGCCAGCACGTCGGCGGCCAGGTCGCCGGCCCCGCCGACGACGGTCACCCGCGTGCAGCCGTCGCGCCGGCAGAGGTCCGCGAGCGCGTGCTCGAAGGCCTTCGGGCTCATCTTCATGAAAGCGCCGATGTGGCGCAGCTGCGCGGTGCGTACCTGGTGGGCGCGGCGGTCTGCGGCGCCGCGGGCGCGTACCACTATGACTGCCGCGGTGAGGGCGACGGCGAGGACGGCGACGAGGACGAGCAGGTGGTGGGCCAGCCACTGGACGGCGACGGTGGCCAGGGAGAAGGCGACGAGGGCCCCCACGCCGAGCAGGACGGCCTGGTCTCGCGCCTGGCGGGCGCGGCGGGCGGTGGTGGTGCGTCGGCGTGCGGGCCTGCGGGCCACGGCGTTCCCCTTCTCGTCCACGGTGTGGCGGGCAGCCTAGGGGCGGACGGCGTCGTACCGCCGGGGATCTGCGGGGACTTGACCGGATCCGGATGGTGGGAGGCCGAACAGCCTGTACCGGTCCGGCCGGTTTCCCCGATCCGGGCCCACCGCCGGTGGACTTCTGGCATCCTCACCCAGAGTTTCCGATGTGTGACACAGGGTGGGCTGTTGCCGTACACGATCAGCGCGAGCGCGTTCCTCGCGATCATCATCATCGTCCGCCTGCGCCGGCGGACCCAGTCCCGTTCCCGGAATGACGAACTGGTGACCGTGCTGAGCGCTGTCACCCTCGGGGTCCTGATCGCCGCCACCCCGCTGGGCCGGAGCATCCACCAGCTCGTCGAAGCGGTCGTCAGGGCGCTTCAATGACGCCGCTGGGCTGGCGGCACCCGCTCCCCGGCCCGCAACCCGCTCGCGGGCCACATCGCCTACCAGGAACTGCGCCGCCAGATGCGCGAAGCCGCCCTTGCCCGCCAGACCGCGCTCGACGAAACCGGCGCCCAACGCGAGGCCATCCTGACTGCGCCCACCGTCGGCCAGTTAAGGGCGAGCTCGTCGCGCCAGAACGGCCCGGACATCTGCTCCGGGTGGGTCACCGCCACCACCTGATCCACCGGTTCATCGACCGTCGCGAGGAGTGAACGCGTGCCACCAGTCCTGCAAGCCCGGGCCCTGCATCTGAGTTACGGCCCGGCGGCCGCGGTGGCGGGCGTCGATCTGAGCGTCGATCCCGGGGAGGTGGTGGGAGTGGTGGGGTCCTCCGGCTCGGGGAAGACCACCCTGCTGCACTGCCTCTCCGGGCTCCTGCTCGCCGACACCGGCAGCGTCCTCTTCCGTGATCGGCCGGTCGAGGAGATGACGGCACGCCAGCGTGACGATCTGCGCCGCTCGCACTTCGGCTTCGTCTTCCAGTTCGGCGATCTGGTACCGGAGTTGAGCCTGCTGGAGAACGTCTCCCTGCCGCTGCGCCTGCAGGGTCTGCGGGGCAAGGAGGCCCGGCGGCGGGCCGGGGAGCAGTTGGAGGCACTGGGGATCGGGGGACTGGGGCGCCGGACGGTCGGGGAGGTGTCCGGAGGCGAGCTGCAGCGGGCGGCGATCGCGCGGGCGCTGGTGCACCGTCCGGACGTGGTGTTCGCGGACGAGCCGACGGGAGCCCTGGACGACCGCAACTCCGAGGTGGTGTTCGGCCTGCTGCTGGAACAGGCGCGGGAGCACGGGGCGGCGGTGGTGCTGGTCACCCACGACCGGCACCTGGCAGCGCGCACCGACCGCACCGTGGTGCTGGCCGCAGGACGGGTGGTGGAGGCGGCGTGAGCCCGACAGCCACAGTTCCGGCGGCGTTGGCGGTCGCGTGGCGGGCGGTGCTGGCACGCCAGGCGCGGCGCCGGGTCGTCCTGCTCGCCCTGGTCGGGACGATCGCGGCCCTCGGGATCCTCGCCGCCGTCGGTGCGGCGGCGGTGAAGGAGCGCGAGAGTGCCCGCTCCGCCGCGACGGTGCCGGTGTTCGGCCCGCAGGCCGGCTTCGGCGGGGTGCCGGTGTTCGGCCGGCCCGGCGTGGCCGAGACCGGTTGGAGCGAGTTGGAGCACGACTACCGCGGCCACACCGTCAAGATCGTGCGGGTCGCCGACCCGCACGCCCGAGGCCCCTTTCCGCCGGGTGTCGCCGCCTGGCCGGGCCCCGGTCGAGCCCTGGTCAGCCCCGCGCTCGACCGGCTGATCCGCAGTGCCCCCGCCTCCGTCGGGCAGTGGTTCGCCGGGACGGACACCGAGGTCCTTCCGGCCCGTGCCGTCGGCAGCGCGGGCCAACTGCTCGCCTACGTCGGCGTCGCGCCCGAGGAACTGGGAACCCAGCAGGGCCCGCTGACGGGCTTCGGCGGTGAAGGCGGCGGCGGATTCGGCTGGTACCCGACGCTCGGTTCCATGCTCTTCCTGGTCATGCCCGCCTTCGCGCTCGTCCTGACCGCGAGCCGCTTCGGCCGCCAGGTCCGCACCACCCGCTACCAGGCACTGCGGCTGCTCGGCCTGCCCGCCGCCCACGCCCGGCCGGCCGGTGCGCTGGAGACGGCGGCGCCGGTCGCGGCGGGCGCGCTGGCCGCCGCGCTCGCCTGGCCGTTCCTGCTGCCGGACATGTTCGCCCTCCCGGTCACCGGCCGTTGGCTGTTCGGTGCCGATCTGCGGGTACCGGTCGGGCAGTCGGCTCTCGTCGTCCTGGGCGTCGCCGTCCTCGCCGGAGTGCTGGGCGCGGCCACTGTCTCCGGTGCTGACCGCGCCGCGCGCGAGGTGCGGTTCCTGCGGCCGGTGCGGCTCACCAGCCCCTGGGTGGCGCTGCTGTTCGGCGTCGGCCTGCTGTTGCTGGCGGTGGCCTACTCCCGGCACAAGCCGCGTGACCCGCTACTGTGGGCGGCGATCGTGCTGCTCGGCGTGGGCCTGCCCAGCGCCGCCGCGTGGGCGGGCCAGCGACTGGCCCGGCTCCTCGGGCGGGTCGAGGCGGGCGTGGTGTGGCTGCTGGCGATGCGACGGCTGGCAGCGGACCCGCAGTCCCGCTTCCGGGTCGCCGGGATGGTCGGGATCGCCGTCTTCGCCGTCGGTGCCGCCCAACCGGTCTCCCAGGTCATGGCCCAGCCCAACCTGCCCTGGGTCGCGCAGGCACGCGCCGCCGGCCACACCGACCTGCTCGCAAAGGCCGAGACCCTGGAGGCCGTCCCCCTGCGGTTGGCGGAGCCCCCGGCGGCCGTGCACGGCCTGGTTCCCGCCGTCGCCCTGTGGTCTCCCGGCCAGGACCCGGCCACCCGGCCCGCGCACACCGCGCTCGTCGCCGGCTGCGGCCAGCTGCAGGAACTCTTCGCCCGGCCGCTTCCCGACTGTGCCGGCGGCCGGATGACGCTACGGGCCGGCGGCCTGCCGGGAGCGGACGGGGGACCGGCGCAGCAAGGGCCGGCGGGTGTGGGTGGGGGCCTGCTCCTGCGCTCCACCGACCGGATGCGGCAGGTGAGCGTTCCGCCCGCCGCGACGACGCTCGACCTGCCGGCCGGCCTGGACACGCCGGTCGGCGCCGTCATGGTGCTGCCGCCCGACGACCCGGCCCTCGCCGAACTCGGCGACCCGTTCCGGATCGCCGCCTACCTGCGGGTCGCCGTGGACGTGCCGGCCTGGGAGGAGGCCAGGACCTGGGTGGTGTCCTCCTCGCCCGCCTACCGGCTGGAGAACTCCTACGAGTTGTCCGAGGTCGCCGACAGCACCGGCAGCTGGGTCCTGCTGGGGCTGACCGTCGCTGCCGGGGTGACCGTCCTCGGTGCCCTGCTGGCTGTCGCCGAGGACGGCGGGCGCCGCCGGGAGTGGTTCGCCCTGCGGGCGCTCGGCATGGCCCGTGGCCGGCTGACCGCCGTCCAACTCACCGAAGCCCTCGTCACCGGCGTTCTCACCGCGGCCCTGGCCACCCTCGCCTCCACGACCGTCGGCGTCACCTATCTGCGGATCAACGAGGACCACCTCGACACCAGCCTTCCCTACCTCCTCGCGGCGGGGGCCTGCATCACCGTCGTCGTCCTCGCCGCCGCTGCTGGCAGCTGGGTCACCCTGCGCACCCCTCGTCGTTAGGTGTCGGTTCATCACCGGCGGCTGGGGCCGGGAAGTCCCGGCCGCTCTGTCCGGGACGCGGAGTCGCCCGGGGCGGCGTGCTCCCGGGGGCGGCGGGGCGCGATTGGACCCGCGCGGAGCGTTTCCTCCGGCGCGGGGGCGGTCCCGCCGTCGGCCGGGTGCACCGGCCGGGGCCCGTCGGGCAGGTCTAGCCGAGCACGTGCACGATCCCGCCCAGCAGGTGTTCGAGGGCCGACCGTAGGGGCAGGACGAGTGGTCCCGCAACGACGGCCACGGTCAGGGCGAGGGCCAGCCGCGGGGTCTCCCGCCGGTGCGGGAGGACGCCGAGGAGGAGCACCAGCGAGGCGATCACCAGTGGCGGCCCCAGCGCCACCACCCAGGCCGGCAGCGGACCGAGGGTCACCGGGGAGCTCCAGACACCGGACAGGCCCAACCAGCCGACCGAGAGCAGCAGGCTGAGGTCGATCAGCCGGGGGACCGCCGGGGACACCCGGATCCGACCGTCGAGGTTGCGCCGGAACGAGAACACCATCAGCAGCACCATGACGGACAGGACGGCCAGTTCGACGCGCAGGACGCCCGGGAGGTCGGGCGGGGGGAAGCGTCCGGTGCTGAAGATCCAGGTGACGGCCGCGGCGGGCACACCGAGCAGCACGGCCCAGAGCAGGCACAGCCGCAGGACCAGGGTCGGAGCGGGTCGCCAGATGCTGCCCGCCGACGGCGCGGGCGGGTTCTGCCCCCGGGTGAGCAGCGCGGCGATCAACGCGTCCTCGGGCCGGTTCTCCCCGCCGTGCCGCGGCGCCTCGCCGCGCCTGCGGAAGCTGTGCTCCAGGGCCTCGCGGCGCCGTCGCACGACGTGCGGCCGCAGCTCGTGTCCGCGACTGACGGCGCTGAGGTAGCCGAACACGGCGAGGACGGCGCCGACCGCGACCGCCGCGGGCAGTCGGCCGGTGGGTCCCTCGCCGCTGGGCGGCGCCATCCATGCGGCGGTGAACGCCACGACGAAGACCGCGATCAGGGCCATGCCGCGGACGGCGTCGAACGGGGCGGTCAGATCCGAGCGGCCGACTCCGGCGGACGCGCCCACCACCAGCCAGAGCGCGGAGAGCAGCAACCACTGGGTCGCGACGGCCATCGGCAGCAGGTCCGGCAGTTGCCCGGAGAGGATGTCCCCGACGGCGGCGCCGAACGAGCGGGACTGCCCTCCCGCCCCGAACGCGTAGGCCAGCACGAGCAGCAGCAACTGCGCCACGCCGAGCAGGCGGCCGGTGTCGTCCCAGAAGTCCCGGGAGGTGACGGCGCGCGCGATGGCTCCGGCCTGGACGCCCAGGAGGACGAGCGCCAGCAGGACCGGCATGGCGATCACACCGAAGGCGGTGTCCGGGTCCATGGTGGTCAGCTGGGCGGGGATGCCGAGCGCGTCGGCGACGTGCTGCCCGCCCCGGATCACCGCCCCCATCCACGCGGGTCGGGCTTCGTCCGGCACCGTGGCGGCGCCGATGACCGTGGCCGATCTCACCTGTTCCCCCTACGCTCGCGCCTGGACGGCTCCGTCCCACGGGCCCGGGGCCGGTGTTCCGCCTTCGTCCGGACGGGTCGTGACGCCCGGGCGCCAGCCCAAGAATGGCGCTGCGAACCGTAGTTGGGAACGGCGATCGGGTTCCGTTCACCGAGCGGGGACCGTCCTGTGACAGTGCGGCCGCGCCGGGGCGCGCTCCGGTGCCGACGGTGCGGGTGGAGTGGGTGGTGCGGGTGGAGCGGGTGGAGCGGTTGTCAGAAGCCGAGGTGGTCAGGCTTCTCGTCAGCGGTGAGGTCTCCGACGGACGCTCCGAGGCCCGCCCTCTCCCGGGTCAGGCCAGGCCGACCCGCTCCAGCGCCGCCGCGAAGCCCGTGCGCCAGCCCTCCGGGGTGGCTCCGGGCGACGGGGGCGGGGCGGGGCGGGTGAGGGCGGCGAGGGTGGAGCGGACGACGTCCGGCGGGCGGGCGGAGACGACGTCGGCGTGGCCGAGTTCCAGCTCGTGCTGGAGGTTGTCGCGGCCGTGGCCCTGGACGATGTCGAGCAGGAGGAGGCGGCGGCCGAGGGCGCGGGCCTCGCTGCAGGTGTCGCCGGAACTGGTCACCACCAGGTCGGCGGCGGCCATCAGGGCGGGCACCCGGTCGGTCCAGCCGAAGGGGTGCAGCCGCGGTTGGTGCGCGGCGGCGCGGCGCAGGCGGCGTTCCAGTTCGCTGTTGCTCCCGGCGACGGCGAGGACGTGCGGACCGGCGTCGGCGAGGGCGGTGGCCGTCCGGGCCAGCGGGCCGAGGCCCCACGCGCCGGACATCATCAGCACGCACCGCGCCTCCGCCGGCACGCCCAGCTCCGCCCGCGCCTCGGCGCGCGAGGGCGGGCGGTAGAAGGGCGCGCGCAGTGGTGCGGGCAGCACGGCCACCGGCGCGTCGGGGCGGTAGCGCCGCACGCCGCAGGCGGCGACCTCGGAGGTGACCAGGAAGAGGTCGCTCTCCTCCTGCACCCAGAGCCGGTGCGGCGTGACGTCCGTGCACAGCACCAGGTGCCGGAAGGGCCGGGGCCCGCCGCGCAGCCGGTTGACCGCCGAGGTGGCGGTGGCGAACACCGACACCACCAACTCCGGCCGCTGCTCCCCGAGCAGCGCCCGCAGCGTCGGCACCAGCCGCCGCCGCGCCGCCGCGTCCGCGAGCAGGGCGATCCGGGCGCCGGGGCGCAGCGCCGAGAAGTGGAACGCGTCGTAGACGCCGGGCAGGCCGAGCAGCCGCCGGAACACCGCCTCCCCGGCGGTGCCGGCGCGCTGTCCGAGCAGGGCCATCGCGTCGACCGTGCCGGTCGTCCAGCCGCGGGCCTCCAGCGAGTCCGCGCAGGCCCGGGCCATCACGTCGTGGCCCTGGCCGAGCGAGCCGGAGACCAGCAGCGCGTGCGGCACGGCTTTGCCCCCTCCCCGCCTCAGGCGCCCGGCCGCGGGGCGGTCTCCGCCCGGTACCAGTCCGCGTACCGCCGCACGCCGTCGGCGAAGTTGGTCCGGGGCGACCAGCCCAGCAGCCGCTTGGCCTGGGCGGCGGAGATCCGGCGTCCGGCGTAGTCGGCGGTCCGCGCCTCGATGTGCTCGATGGTGACCGGTCCGAGCAGTTCGTCGACGGTGTCGGCGATGTCCCGGACGGAGACGGCGGTGGAGCCCTCCAGGGCGAAGGTCTGGTCCTCGGCGGCGGGGGAGAGGGCGCGCACGTGGGCGTCGGCGAGGTCCTCGACGTAGACGAAGTTGCGGCTCTGCCGGCCGTCGCCCGCGATGGTGATCGGGCGTCCGGCGAGCGCGGCCTGCACGAACCGGGCGACCACCAGCTCGTCGCGCATCCGCGGCCCGTACGGGATGCCGTACCGCAGGATGGTGAAGTGCCGCCCGTACAGCTGGCGGTAGCTGTGTACGAGCATCTCCGCGGCCAGCTTGGTGGCGACGTACAGGTGCCCGCTGCGCTCCAGCTCGATCGCCACGTGCTCGTCCAGCTCCTGCTCCTCGCCGTCCAGCGCGGCCTCGGTGAGCGCGGCGCCGTACACCCAGACCGTGCTGGCCAGGACGGTGCGGCTGAGGTCGTTGCGGCGGGCCGCCTCCAGGACGGCCTCGGTGCCGTCGATGTTCGCCCGCACGGCGCCGACCGGGTCGGCGGCGACCCGCTCGACGTCGGCCTGCGCGGCCAGGTGGAAGACCACCTCGCAGCCGTCCAGGGCGGCGGTGAGCGCGGGCAGGTCGAGGACGTCGATCCGGGCGTGGTCGGCGCCGGGGTTGAGGTACTTGTCGGTGGTGTCCACCGCGAGCACCTCGTGCCCGGCGGCGAGCAGCCGGTCGACGACGTGTGAGCCGATGAATCCGCATCCCCCGGTGACCGCTGTCCGCACGGCTTCCTCTCCTTCGTCTACGTGCCTCGTCTACGTCGGGTCCTGCCGGTCGGCAGGGCCCGCCGGTACCGCGTCATCCCGCGAAGCGGCGGTGGACGGCGCTCACCGCCTCGATCACCCGGTCGGTCTCGTCCTCCGTCATGTCGGAGTGGACCGGCAGGCAGATCTGCCGCGCGCAGACGTCCTCGGCGACCGGGAGGTCCGTGCGCCGGTAGGGGGCGAGCACCGGCTGGAGGTGCAGCGGCAGGTCGTAGACCTCGCCGGAGAGCCGCACGTCGTACTCCTCGGAGACCGCCCGCTTGAAGGCGGCCCGGTCCGCCCCGCGCGGCAGCAGCGCGACGTACTTGTAGTAGTTGCTGCGGCAGCCGGTCGGCTCGGTGACCGGCTCCAGGCCGTCGAGCGCGCCGAGCGCGGCGTCGTAGCGCTGGGCGACCCGGCGCCTGGTCTCCACGAACTCCTTGAGCCGGCGCAGGTGGACGGTGCCGATCGCGGCGTTCGGCTCGCTCATCCGCCAGGAGGCGCCGAGCCGGACGTGGTGGTTGGTGGTGAACGAGCCCTTGCCCTGGTCGCGGTGGATGCGGGCGTCGTCGCGCAGCTCGGCGGACTCGGTGAGGATCATGCCGCCCTCGCCGCTGGTGGTGACCTTGGTCGGGTAGAAGGAGAACGCGCCGGCCACGCCGAAGCCGCCGGCCGCCCGCCCCCGGTAGCTGCTGCCGTGGGCGTGCGCGGCGTCCTCGACCAGCGGGATGCCCCGGGCGTCGCAGATCGCGCGCAGGGCGTCCACCTCGGGGGTGACCAGCCCGCCGATGTGGACCAGCACGACGGCGGCGGTTTCGGGGGTGAGCGCGGCCTCCAGGGTCTGCGGGCCGAGCGCGAGGGTGGTCGGGTCGACGTCGGCGATCACCGGCCGGGCGCCGGCGTGCAGCACGGCTCCGGCGGTCGCGTAGAAGGTGACGGCGGGGACGACCACGTCGCGACCGCGGACGTCGAGGCCGCGCAGGATGATCTCCAGCGCGGCGGTGCCGCTGGCGACGGCGACCGCGTGCGAGGCGCCGTGCTCGGCGGCGAAGGCCTGCTCGAACCGCTCGGTCCAGGGGCCGAGGGTGAGTGCACCGGTGGCGAGCATCTCGCTCACCGCCTCCGCGACGGCCGCGCGGTCGTTCTCGTCGAACACGATGCGGGCGGCGGGAACGCCCATGGGCCACCTCCGGCTGGGGGACGCGCTGTGGACGGGCTGCGCCCCTCGGTCCCGTCGGGAACCGTGGGGACGCATCGGTACGGACCGGGACGAATCGCCCGGGCCAGGCACATCACGCTACTTCGCCCGCCGGGACGCGGCCCGTCCGCGCCACCGCCCGGGTGACGCCGGGGCACCCGGTCACCCGCGCCCGTCACCGCGCCCGCCACCGGGCCGGCCCCGGGCCCGCCACCGGGATCGCCCCTCGGCCGCAGGTCGGAGCCCGGCGCCCGGCCTCCGCCTCGGGGACTACTCCGTCCGGTGCCGCGCTGCTGCGTCCGCATTACCCCGGAATGCCTGCACAGAGCCGACGCCGAGGAGACCCCCGCCGACGCAGGATGGCCATGCTCGGACGCCCCCGGCCCACCGGCCGGACGCGCCGCCCGACCGCACCCTTCTGCCCGCCATCCCTAAGGAGTCCGCTCTCCCGTGGCCACTTTCCTCTACCGCCTGGGCCGATGGTCCTTCCTCAGGCGCCGGCTGGTGACCCTGCTCTGGGTCGCCCTGCTGGCCGCCGTCGGGGTGCTGGCCGCCAAGGCGCCGGCCGCTCCCGACGACGGCTTCGCCATGCCCGGCACCGAGGCGCAGAAGGCCTTCGACCTCATGGACGAGCGCTTCCCCGGCGCCACGTCCGACGGTGCGTCGGCCCGGCTGGTCTTCGTCGCGCCGTCCGGCCAGAAGATCACCGCCACCGAGAACCAGCAGACGGTCGAGAAGACGGTCGCCGAGCTCGCGCACGGCGAGCAGGTCGTCAGCGCCGCCAGCCCCTTCAAGGCCGGCGCGGTCTCCCAGGACGGCACCACCGCCTACGCGACGGTCAGCTACAGCGCCAAGGCCGGCAAGGTCAGCGAGGGCGCGACCGACGCCCTGAAGCAGTCCGCCCAGCACGCCCGCGACGCCGGCCTCACCGTGGACATCGGCGGCACCGCGCTGATGGAGACCGGTGAGGCGGGCGGCTCCGCCGAGGCGATCGGCATGGCGATCTCGGCGGTCGTGCTGGTGATCACCTTCGGCTCGCTGCTGGCCGCCGGACTCCCGCTGCTCACCGCGGTGATCGGCGTCGGCCTCGGCATCGCCCTGATCACCGCGCTCGGCAGCACCCTCGGCCTGTCCACCACCACCAGCACGCTGGCGATGATGCTCGGCCTCGCCGTCGGCATCGACTACGCGGTCTTCATCGTCTCCCGCTACCGCGCCGAGCTCCTCGACGGCCACGAGCCCAAGGAGGCCGCCGGGCGGGCCGTCGGCACCGCCGGCTCGGCCGTGGTGTTCGCCGGCCTCACCGTGATCATCGCGCTGGCGGGCCTCTCCGTGGTGGGCATCCCGATCCTCGCCAAGATGGGCATGGCCGCGGCCGGCACCGTGGTGATCGCCGTCCTGGTCGCGCTCACCCTCGTCCCCGCCCTGCTCGGCTTCCTCGGCCGCCGCGTCCTGCCCCGCAAGGCCCGCAAGGGCGGGCACGCCGCGACCGGGGGCGAGCGCCCCAACGGCGGGACCCGCTGGGCCCGGTTCGTGCTGCGCCGCCCGGTCGCGGTGCTGGTCCTCGGCGTGGTCGGCCTCGGCGTCCTCGCCCTGCCGGCCCTGGACCTGCGGCTCGGCCTGCCCGGCGACGAGGCCAAGCCCACCTCCACCACCCAGCGCCGCGCCTACGACCACCTCTCCGAGGGCTTCGGTCCCGGCTTCAACGGTCCGCTGACCGTGCTGGTCGACGCCAAGGGCACGGCCGACCCCAAGGCCGCGGCCAAGCAGGTCGGCGACGCCGTCAAGGGCCTGCCCGGTGTGGTCACCGTCATGCCCGCGGTCTTCAACCAGGCCGGTGACACCGCCCTGGTGACCGCCGTCCCGGCCACCGGCCCGAGCGACGCCGCGACCACCGACCTGGTCCACGCCATCCGCGACAAGGCCCCCGGCCTGAAGTCCGCCACCGGGGCGACCGTCCTGGTCAGCGGCCCGACGGCGATGAACATCGACGTCTCGCAGAAGCTCAACGACGCCCTGGTGCCCTACCTCGCGGTCGTCGTCGGCCTCGCGGTGCTGCTGCTCCTGGTGGTCTTCCGCTCGATCCTCGTCCCGCTCAAGGCCGCCCTCGGCTTCCTGCTCTCGGTGGTGGCCGCGCTCGGCGTCGTCGTCGCGGTCTTCCAGTGGGGCTGGCTCGCCAATCTGATCGGTGTCGAGCAGACCGGCCCGGTGATGAGCATGATGCCGATCTTCATGATCGGCGTGGTGTTCGGCCTGGCCATGGACTACGAGGTGTTCCTGGTCACCCGGATCCGGGAGGCGTACGTGCACGGCGAGGAGCCCGGCGAGGCCGTGGTCACCGGCTTCCGGCACAACGCCCGGGTGGTCACCGCCGCCGCGCTCATCATGATCAGCGTCTTCGCCGGCTTCATCGGCATGGCCGAGCCGATGATCAAGATGATGGGCCTCGGCCTGGCCGCCGCCGTCGCCCTCGACGCCTTCGTGGTCCGGATGGCGATCGTCCCGGCCGTCCTCGCCCTTCTCGGCCGCCGCGCCTGGTGGCTGCCGGCCAAGCTGGAGCGGGTCCTGCCCGACGTCGACGTCGAGGGCGCCCGCCTGCAGACCGCGGCGCCGCTCCCGGCCCCGGCCGACGGCCCCGACGCCGACCCGGCGCGCCACTCCGTGGGCGTCTGACCCACCCGGCCCTGCCGCGGCTCCCACCCCCACGGGGAGCCGCGGCAGGGCCGTCCGTGCCCGGTCGGTCCGCCGACCGGTCAAAATGGTATGAACCGCATCCATCCGACGACCCCACCGACCGCGCGTACTGCATCTGCAGTACGTCCACATCCGCAGTACGTCCACCAGACCCACCCGCACCCCCACCCCCTCGCCGGATCGTCCGGGCCCGGCCGAGGGACCCGCCAGGGCAGCCCCGGACGGGGAGAAGCGAGCATGACCGACACCTGGCTGCGCCGCGTACGCCGCCGCCACCCCCGCCTGCTCGACGGGCTGCTCGTGCTCGCCGTGTTCGTCGTCACCGCCGGGACGACCACCATCGACCGCCTCGGCAACCGCATCGACCCGAACCCGGCCGCGCTGGCCCTGGCCGTCGTCTCCAGCACGGTGCTCCTGGCCCACCGCAGCCGGCCCTACGTCGTCTTCGGGGTCACCCTCGCCTGCAGCCTGGCACTGTGCTTCGTCGCGACCCAGCTCAACGTGGGGCTGGTCGCGCCGCTCCTCGCCGCCCTCTACTTCCTCGCGGTGCGCACCGACCGCACCACCGCGCGCGTCGCCACCGCCGTCGCGGCCGTGCTGGTGACCGTCGCCACGATCATCAACGAGCCCCACACCTCCATCAGCGTCAAGATCGGCGTCGTCGCCTGGGTCCTGCTGCCCGGCGCCATCGGCGACTCCGTCCGCAGCCGCCGCGCCCACCTCGCCGCCATCGAGGAACGCGCCGAACGGGCGGAGCGGACCCGCGAGGAGGAGGCCCGCCGCCGGGTCGCCGACGAACGCATCCGGATCGCCCGCGACCTGCACGACGTCGTCGCCCACCACATCGCCCTCGCCAACGCCCAGGCCGGCATCGCCGTCCACCTCCTCGACCGCCACCCCGCCCAGGCCCGCGAGATGCTCAGCCACCTCACCGACGCCACCGGCTCCGCGCTGCGCGAGCTCAAGGCCACCGTCGGCCTGCTGCGCCGCGCCGACGACCCGCACGCCCCGCTCGAACCGGCCCCCGGCCTGGACCGGCTGCCCGACCTCATCGGCGCCTTCGAACGGGCCGGCCTGCCCGTCCGGCTCGCCGTCGAGGGGGAGCCGCAGCAGCTCTCCCCGGGCGTGGACCTCACGGCGTACCGGATCCTCCAGGAATCCCTCACCAACGTCGCCAAGCACGCCGCCGGAACCGCTGCCGACGTCACGCTCACCTACTCCGGCAGCCGCGTGCTGCTCACCGTCGCCAACGACCGCCCGGCGTCCGCCCGCCCCACCGCCCCCGCCCCCGGAGGCTTCGGCCTGATCGGCATGCGCGAGCGCGCCTCCGCCGTCGGCGGGCGGCTCACCGCCGACCGCCGGCCCGGCGGCGGCTTCCTGGTCTCCGCCGAACTGCCCCTGCGCACCGCCGCCCGAGAGGAACACCCGTGACCATCCGAGTACTGCTCGCCGACGACCAGGCGCTGCTGCGCGGGGCCTTCCGCGTCCTGATCGACGCCGAGGACGACATGGAGGTGGTCGGCGAGGCCGCCGACGGCCGCGAGGCTGTCGAGCTGGCGAAGGCCACCCGGCCCGACGTGGTGCTCATGGACATCCGGATGCCCGGCGTCGACGGGCTCTCCGCCACCGCCGCCATCTGCGGCGACCCCGACCTCGCGGGCACCCGGGTGCTCATCCTCACCACCTTCGAGATCGACGAGTACGTCGCCCAGGCCCTGCGCGCCGGCGCCGGCGGCTTCCTCGGCAAGGACGCCGAACCGACCGAACTGCTCGCCGCCCTGCGCCGCGTCGCCGCCGGCGACCCCCTGCTGTCGGCCGCCGCCACCCGCGCCGTCATCGAGCAGCTCCTCGCCCACCCCGAACCGGACCGCGGCCCCGCCGCCGCCCCCGAACGCCTCGCCGCCCTGACCGCCCGCGAGCGCGAGGTGATGGCCATGGCCGCCACCGGCCTCAGCAACGAGGAGATCGCCGCCCGGATGTTCGTCAGCCCCTTCACCATCCGCACCCACGTCCACCGCGCCATGGCCAAACTCGACGCCCGCGACCGCGCCCAACTCGTCGCCCTCGCCTACCAGACCGGCCTCGTCCCGACACCGCGCCCCACGAAGTAGCCGGGCGCGCCCGGGGAACGCCCCCGCCAACCGATGCGCTGCACTGCTTCCGCCCGATAACATCGCAGCTCAGCAAGCCTCGGCCCCGCACGCGCGGGGATGGTCCCGGCCGGCCCCAGCCGCCCGGCGAGCGCACCGTCTCGGCCCCGCACGCGCGGGGATGGCCCCGGTGCCCTGTGAGCACCCTCGGCCCGGTCGCCTCTCGGCCCCGCATACGCGGGGATGGTCCGGCGGGGTGGTAGGGCAGCCCGGTGACGCGGCTCTCGGCCCCCGCCTGCGCGGGGATGGTCCCCTCGGCCGCTCCGACCTCGACGGCATCGAGAACTCGGCCCGCACGCGCGGGGATGGTCCCCGCGAGCCCGGCGCGTAACCCTCCAGGCAGATCCCGGCCCCGCACGCGCGGAGATGGTCCCCGAGCCGACGCCCGAGATGCTCTCCGCGATCCCTCGGCCCCGCCTGCGCGGGGATGGTCCCCACCTGAGGCGCGTGGTGGGTGTGGAGTGGTGCTCGGCCCCGCACGCGCGGGGCTTCTTCGGCCCCCGGCTGTCGGACGGGGAAGCGGCCGACCGGCTGTCAAGGGTGGAGGCGCGATGACCGGTGAACGGACCTGGACGCTGACGGCGGAACGGCTCCCCGGCGGGCAGGTGGCGGTGGCCATCCATGCGCGCGGCGCCCGGGGCCGGGTGGGTGGGAGCTTCCGGGTCGGCGGTGGGCCGTCGGCGCTCATCGGACGCGGGAAGCGCGAGCCGGTGGTCGTGGCGTGCGCGGGCGGCCCGATGGGGCGGTGGGTGGTCACCGACCGCTCAGGCCGGGCCCATTCCCTGGAGACGGTGGGCGTCGCCGTACTACCCGCCCGCGCCCGCCGGGTGGCCGTCCGCCGGCTGACGGCCGCCGCCACACCCGACTTCGAACTGCGCGAGAGCCCCTCCCCTGGTCGGCGGGCCGGGCGCTCCGGTGCGGCGCCGGAGCCGGATGATCCACAAGGGCCCACCCTCCGTCGGAAGGGGTGGTTCGGACAAGGAACACCCCCTCCCCGAGGTGTACGCGCGTAGGTCCGGAGGGCGATGGGCGGGTCGTTCCACGGGGCGATGACCGGTGGGCGCCTGCGACGGCAGCGTGGGGGACGTGACGGAGACAAGAAAAATGAATGATCGTCAACAGCGTTCACCCATCCGCCGATTGGCGTCCGGCGTGCTCGCCCTCGGGCTGGCCGCGGGCCTGCTCACGGCGCTGGCGCCCGCCTCGGCGCAGGCTGCCGACACCGACCTCGCGGCCGGCCCGGGGGCCGACCGCGGCGGCTGGACCACCAAGATCCGCAGGACCGAGTTCGGCGTCCCGCACATCCTCGCCCGGGACTTCGGCGGCCTGGGCTACGGCTACGGGTACGCCTTCGCCCAGGACAACCTCTGCCAGCTCGCCGACCAGGTGGTCACCGTGCGCGGCGAGCGCTCGCGCTGGTTCGGGCCGGACGGCCGGTCCGTGGGCCGGCCCGTCAACCTGGCGAGCGACACCTATCAGCAGAGCGTGCGGCGCTCCGGGACGGTGCAGCGGCTGCTGGCCCAGCCGGCGCCGCTCGGCCCGACCGGCGAGGTGCGGCAGCTGGTCGACGGGTACGTCGCGGGGTACAACCGCTATCTGCGCGACACCGGCGCCGACCACCTCCCGGACCCGTCCTGCCGGGGGAAGGGCTGGGTCGGACCGATCACCGCCGATGACATCTGGAACATCCTGTACGGCGCCAACACCGAGGCGGGCACCGGCAAGAAGTCCGCCGCCACCGCCGTTCCGGGAGCAGGTGCCGCGCCCGTCTCCGAAGCCGCCACCTCCGACACATCGGCCGCCTCCGACACGTCCGCCGACGCGCCGGCCCGGCCCTCCTGGGTGCGCCGGGCGGCCGACGGCCCCGACACCGGCAGCAACGCCTGGGCGATCGGACGGGACGCCGGCCGTGACGGCAACGGCCTGCTGCTGGCCAACCCGCACCTCCAGTGGGTCGGCTGGCAGCGGTTCTACCAGGCCCAGTTGACCATCCCGGGCGTCCTGGACGTCGCCGGCGCCGGCCTCTACGGCATCCCGTTCCTGCAGATCGGCCACACCAAGGGCCTCGCCTGGACCCACACCACCAGCTACGCCGACCACGTGACCGCCTACCGCCTCGCGCTGGTGCCGGGCGACCCGACCGCGTACCTGGTGGACGGCAAGGTCGAGCGGATGACCACGGAGACCGTCCCGGTCACCGTCCGGGCCGCCGACGGCGCGCTCTCCACCGTCGACCGGAAGCTCTACCACTCCCGCCACGGCTACGTCATGGCCGACGGCTGGACCGGCGAGTACGCCTACACCCTGCGCGACGCCAACGCCGAGAACCTCCGCTCCCTCAACGAGTGGGTGGCGATGGGCCGGTCGCAGAACCTCGACCAGCTGCGACAGGCCCAGCGCACCTACCAGGGCGACCCGTGGATGTACACGACGGCCGTCGACTCCAGCGGGACCACCTACTTCGCCGACTCCTCCGCCGTCCCGCACATCACCGACGCGCTGCGGGCGCGCTGCCTGGTGCCGGATCCGATCGTGGACGGCGTGCTGGACGGGTCGACCACCGCCTGCGACCCGGGCCGCGACCCCGACGCGCTGCTCCCCGGTGTGTTCGGCCCCGCCAACCACCCGGAGCTGACCCGCACCGACTACGTGGCCAACGCCAACAACGGTCCCTACCTGACGAACGCGGACGCGCCGATCGCCGGCCTGCCCGCCGTCTACAACGGCGGCCCGGAGCTCGCGGCGCGGCCGCAGCTGAGCCTGCGGATGATCGCCGACCGTCGGGCCGGTACCGACGGCCTCGGCGCGCCCGGCTTCACCCTGGACTCCCTCCAGGCGACCATGTTCGGCAATCGCGTGCAGAGCGCCGAACTGGACCGCGACGACGCCGTCGCGCTCTGCCGCACCCACCCGGTGATCGCGGCCACCGACGGCACCCGGGTCGACGTGCGCGCGGCCTGCGACGTGCTCGCGGCCTGGAACACCCGGGCCGACGCCGACAGCCGGGGCACCGTGCTCTGGCAGGAGTACCGCAACGCGCTGGCGCGCACCCGTACGACGGCCTGGCAGACGGTCCCGTACGACCCGGCCCGGCCGCTCACCACCCCGCGCGGCATCGCCGCCGACAACCCGGACGCCCAGCGCGCGCTCGCCGACGCGGTGCGCGCCCTGACCGCCGCCGGGTTGCCGGTGGACGCCCCGATCGGCGGCGTCCAGCGCTGGGCGGGCATCCCGCTGCACGGCTGCTCGGGTGAGACCGGCTGCTTCAACGTGCTCACGGCCGGGCCGGATTCGGGCGCGGGCGGCGGTACCTACCCGGCCGACGGCACGAGGGTCCCGCACGGCTCCAGTTTCCTGATGGCCACCGAACTGACCGACGGCGGCCCGCGCACCCGGACCCTGCTCGCCTACGGCCAGTCGGCCGACCCGACCTCGGCCCACTTCACCGACCAGACCCGCCGCTACGCCCGCAAGCAGTGGGTGACCGAGCGCTTCACCGAGGCCGAGATCCGCTCCGCCCCCGGCCTCACCGTCACCACCCTGCGCCGCTGACCCACCGTCAACCCGTCCGCCCGGGCCGCCGCCGTTCCCCCGAACGGCGGCGGCTCGCAGGCGTGTAAGGGGGCGCGCCGCCCTCGCGAGGGGCGTGCGGAAAGCGCGATGCATCAACGCCTCGCTGTCCCGCCGGGCCCCCGGGGAGCGGACGCCGAGGCGGAAGGCCCTGTGCCGTTCACGGCAACAGGATGTTAACCAGATCGGCACACTCTGCGCCCTGGACGAGCTTTTGCCGACCCCATACCCGTGTTTTACTTCCCCTTGACGCGTCATCAGGTCACCGGGGGGACACCGAGGGTCACCGACGCGGCCCTGCGGCATGCCGTCCGCCCGCCGCGGCCGCACCCGCCCGCCCGGGATGTCAGGTTCCGACGCGCCTGCCCGTCCACCGCCCCTCCCGGCCGGCGCCGCGAGGGTCACCGAAGGAGGCATCCACCCTCATGGAACCGCTCATCGACCGGGCCCGGGCCTTCCCGCAGCGCGCGGGTGACACCGGCCGGGAACTCACCGGCCTCGCCGCCGGCCAGGCCCCGCAGGCCCTGTTCATCACCTGCTCCGACTCCCGGGTGGTGCCCGCCCTGATCACCGGCGCCGACCCCGGCGACCTCTTCGAACTCCGCACCGCGGGCAACATCGTCCCCGCCTACCGGGCCGACGCCGCCTCCGGCGAGACCGCCACCATCGAGTACGCGGTCGAGGTGCTCGGCGTCCGCGACCTGGTGGTGTGCGGACACTCGCACTGCGGTGCCGTCGGCGCCGTCGTCCGCGGCGAGGACCTCAGCGCCGCGCCCGCCGTCCGCTCCTGGCTGCGCCACGCCGACCGGGCCGCGCTCCGTGCGGACGGCGCCGATGTCTTCGACCCGACGGTGGCCGGCCCGGTGCAGCGCCACGTGCTCGCCCAGCTCGACCGGCTGCGCGGCTACCCGGCCGTCGCCCGCCGGCTGAGCGAGGGGCGGATCCGGCTGCACGGCTGGTTCTACGAGATCCACACCGGACTGGTGCTCTCCCACCGGGCCGACACCGGCCTCTTCCTCCCGCTGTGACCTCGCCGCACCGCGCTCCGTCGCACCGCCTTTCGTCGCACCGCCTCCCGTCGCACCGGCACTCCGCCGTTCCGCCGCACCGCCGTTCCGCCGTCCACCGCACCGTCCGCACTCTCCCGAGGACCCGATGACTCGTCGTCCCGCCCTTCGGCTGAGCACTCTGCGCTCCGACCTCCCCGCCTCCCTCGTCGTCTTCCTGGTCGCCCTCCCGCTCTGCGTGGGCGTCGCCGTCGCCTCCGGCGTCCCGGCCGAACTCGGCCTGGTCACCGGCATCGTCGGCGGCCTGGTGACCGGGCTGCTGCCCGGCAGCAGCCTCCAGGTGTCCGGCCCCGCCGCCGGCCTGACCGTCCTGGTCCTCGCCGCCGTCCAGGAACACGGCCTCGCCACCCTCGGCGTCATCACCGCCGCCGCCGGCCTGCTCCAGCTCGCCCTGGGCGCCGCCCGGCTCGGCCGGCTGTTCCGGGCGATCTCCGTCTCGGTGGTCCAGGGCATGCTGGCCGGGATCGGCCTGGTGCTGATCGCCGGTCAGCTCTACGCGCTCGCCGACGCCAGGGGCCCGGCCGGCGGCCCCGCCAAGCTCGCCGGACTCCCCGGCCTGGCCGCCGACACCGCCGGGGATCCGCACGCGCTCGCCGCGGCGGCCGTCGGGGCCGGGACGGTGGCGGTCCTGCTGCTCTGGCCGCGCCTGCCCGCACGGCTCCGGGCAGTTCCCGCACCGCTCGCCGCCGTCGCGGGCGCGACGGCCGTCACCGCCCTGTTCGACCTGCCCGTCGCCCGGGTCGAGGTGGCCGGACTCACCGGTGTCCTCCACCTGCCCGGAGCCTCCGACCTCGCGGCGCTCGGCAGCCTCGGCGTGCTCGGCACGGCCGTCGCCTTCGCGCTGATCGCCTCGGCCGAGAGCCTGTTCAGCGCGGCCGCCGTCGACCGCCTGCACGACGGTCCGCGCACCGACTACGACCGCGAACTGCTCGCCCAGGGCGTCGGCAACACCCTCTGCGGTCTGCTCGGCGCCCTGCCGATGACCGCCGTCATCGTCCGCAGCGCCGCCAACGTCCAGGCCGGCGCCCGCACCAAGGCCTCCCGCGTCCTGCACGGCCTCTGGCTGCTGCTCTTCGCGGCCCTGCTCCCCGGCTTCCTCTCCGCCATCCCGCTCGCCGCCCTGGCCGGCGTCCTGGTCCACGCCGGGGCCAAGCTGGTCCCGGTCCGCACCCTGCGGCCGCTCTGGCGCGCCGACCGCGGCGAGGCGGCGATCCTGGCCGCCACGGCGATCGCCATCGTGGTGACCAACCTCCTCGAAGGGGTGCTGCTCGGCCTGCTCCTCGCGGTGCTCAAGAGCGCCTGGGACACCTCCCACCTCCAGGTCGCGGTCGCCGAACTCCCGGGCGGCGCCGTCCGGGTGACCCTGCACGGCAACGCCACCTTCCTCCGCCTGCCCCGCCTCCTCGAAACCCTCGAATCCCTGGAGCAACTGCCGGCCGACCGCCCCGTGCGCCTCGACCTCGCCGGCGTGCGCCACCTCGACCACGCCTGCCGCAGCGCCCTCGAACTCTGGCAGGAACGCCACAACCGCAACGGCTGCGCCGAACTCCTCGGCCTGCCCGCCGCCTCCGCCTGACCCGGGCGGGCCGTGGCCGCCGGAAAACCGCCGGCCACGGCCCGCCCGGGACGGTGATACCCGCGTACCCGCCGTCCTGGCCCCGGCCGCACCGACGGCTCCTGCTGCGGGCTCGACGGCCGCGACGGGCCCGACCTCGCCTGCACGGGGTGCGGACGGCTGGTCGCCACCCGCGTCGACGACTGCTCCCTCCGGCAGGTCGTCCGGCTGGATCCGGGTGCCGTCCACCGGGGCCCCGACCGGCGAGGCCCGTCCGGTCACACCCCGGCGGTCCCTGATCGACGAAGCCCGCCGTACGGCGCGGGCCGAGCCGGAAGGCAACGGGGACCCGCACTGGACGATGGCGGTCACCGTGGCCCTGGCCCACCTGGTCGCGGCCTCGGACGGTGCGGCCGTCGCCCTCCCCGACGGCCCGTTGGCGGACACCTTCCGCCGCCTCCTCGACGACGGGCCCGCCCGGCACGCGGCCCTCGCCGTCGTCCCGCAGCACCCGCAGAGCGGCGAACCCTGGCCGGCGCCTCCCGGTGTCACCGCCGTACCGCTCGCCGTGGAGGTGCGGGCCCACCTCGCGTTCCGCCCCGGACGCCCGCTCGTCCCCGCCACCGGCCGCCTCCCCGACGGCGTGGAGCGCGACGACGTCCTCCCGCCCCGTCTCCGGCACCGGCACCTGCGGCCCGCCCACACCCTCCTCCACGGCACCCCGGCCACCCTGCCCGCGATCCGCCATCCCTGGCTGCGGGCCATCCACGATCGCGGGACGGGCCGGACCCCGGCAGGCTGAGGACGGCCCCCTCCGCCGTTCTCGGGCGGCCGGCGACCAGGAACAAGACTGCCGTTTCCGCGCCGCGCCCCGACCATGGAGGCCATGACGTCCACACCCCCGGACCGCCTCACCGACCCCTCCCTCGCCGAACGGCTGGCCCACGTGCGCTGGATCGCCGGCGGAACGGCGGCCGGCAACAGCACGCTGGCCCGCCTGCTCGCCGAGCGCCACGGCATCGCCGTCCTCGACGGCGACCGCGCCGAGCACCGCCGGCTCGACCGGTGCAGCGCCGAGCGTCACCCCCACCTCGCCGCCCTGCGGGACCGGCCGCCGGGCGCCCCGTGGCACGGCCGGAGCGCGCGGCAGGTGTTCCGGGCCATGCCGAGCCTGCACGGCGAGATGACCGGGTTCCTGGTCGAGGACCTCCTCGCCCTCCCCGCCGACCGCCCCGTCCTGGTCGACTACTTCGGGATCCTCCCGCGCGACCTCGCGCCCCTGCTCCGGCACCCCGGGCAGGCCGTCTTCCTGCTGCCTGCGCCCGCCTTCCGGAAGGCCGCCCTCGCCGCCCGGTACGCGGACCCCGCCCGGGCCCGGGCCACCTGGGGGCGACGCGGACCCGCGGAGCGCACTCGCCGAGCGCCTCGCCCGCGACGACCTCTGGGACGATGAGGTCCGCCGTCAGGCCCCGCTCCACGGCGCCGCCGTCGTCACGGCCGACGGTGCGGTGCCCGCCGCCGACCTGGCGGATCGCCTCGCCGCGCGGTTCGGCCTGCTCGGGCCGTAGCCGGGCCGACACACCCTGGAGGGACACCGTGGAGCCGACCGCGGGGGAGTGCTGGGTCGCCGGGGCCGACGTCGGCGGGTCCGGGATCCGGGTCGCACTGGCGCCCGGCAGGTGGCCGGAGGCACTCGCGGGGGCGCGGACGGCCGAGCTGGCCGCGCCCGCGCGGGTGTCGGCCCCGGCCGGCGGGCTGGACGCCCGGGCGCTGCTCGACCGGCTGCTCCCCGCCCTCCGGGGCCTGGCCGCCGGACTGCCGGACGGCGCGCGGATCGGGGCCGTCGCGGTCGGCGCCACCGGGATGGCCCTGCTCGGCCGTGACCTCGCCGCCCGCCTGCCCGGCCCGCTCGCCCGCGCCACCGGGGCCCGGCACCTGGTGCTCGCCGGGGACGCGATCACCGCCCATGTGGGCGCGCTCGGCACGGACGCCGGGGTGACCGTGGCCGGCGGGACGGGGCTGGTCGCGATCGGCTACCGACCGGGCGCCGGCTGGCGGCGGGCCGACGGCTGGGGCCAACTGCTGGGCGACTGCGGCAGCGGCGGCTGGCTCGGCCGGTCCGGACTGGAGGCCGCCCTGCGGGCGTACGACGGTCGCCCCGGCGGCTCGCCCCTGCTGCTGGCCGCCGCCGAACGCCGCTACGGACCGGTGACCGGCCTCCCGGCGGCCCTCCAACCGCGCCCCGACCGGGCCGCCCTGCTCGCCGCCTTCGCCCCCGACGTCGCCGCGGCGGCCGAGGAGGGCTGCCCGGTCGCCGCCGGACTGCTCCACCGCGCGGGCGAGGAGATCGCCGCCACCGCGACCGCCGCCGCCGGCTCGGCCGGCCTCCCCGCCCCCGACCTCGCCCTGGCCGGCGGCCTCTTCCGCCTCACCCCCCTGCGCCGCGCCACCCTCGCCGCCCTGGCCACCCACCTCCCCGCCGCCCGCCTCCGCACCCCCGACGGCCCGCCCCTCCTCGGCGCCCTCCGCCTCGCCGCCACCGCCCCGGACCTCCCCTGGCCCCCGCACCCGCCCCTCCTCACCGTCCTCACCGCTACGCGCCCCTGACGCTCAGAGCCCGGCGAGCGCGGACAGCCTGATCGCCTCGTCCTCAGTCAGCGACCGGATCGGCTCGCCGGTGACCACCTGCCGCTTGGACTTCCACCCCCGCAGCCAGAGGCCGGTCGCCCAGCTCGCTTCCAGCTCGTCGCGCCCGAACCGCCGGCCGGCCAGCTCCTGGTACGCCGCGAGGAACGCCGCCGACTCCTCCACGGACGGGGCCACATAGGCGGCGGCGATCCCCACGACCACCGCCTCCGTCCCGGTGATCGCGCTGTCCCAGTCGTGCGCGACGTGGAGTTCCTCGCCGCGCCAGCGGAAGTTGTTCCGGTGCCAGTCGCCGTGGCCGACGACCGCCGGGGCCCGCCAGTCGGCGATCCGCTCACGGGCGCCCCGGCCGGCCCGTTCGAGCCAGTCCGGCCCCGCCACCGAGTGGAACGGCCGCTCGACGTCCTCGGCGGTCGCCCACACCCCGGGCCCGGGGTGGTCCCACCGGTTCCACGACGGCTTCGGTTCGAGGTCCACCCCGGCGGCCAACGGACGGGCGGTGCGCACCAGCGCTTCGAGCGCCGACGCGAACGGACGCGGATCCCGCCCCGAGGACGGGAGTTCGTCCCCGCCCTCGACCATCGCCTCGACGCCGGCCGTCCACCGCCCGAACGCCGTCGGCCCGAGGATCGGCTCGGGAGCCGGATACCCGGACGCGTGCAGCAGCCGCTGCACGGCGAAGCACCCTTCGAGCCGCGCGGCCGGCTCCCGGACCTTGACGACGACCTCCCGGCCGTCGGCGAGCACAGCACCGATCACGGCCGAAAGCCGTCCGCTCCGAAAGCGCTCCGCCACGATCCCCGACCCGAGGTGGCGCGCACACCACCGGTCGAGCGGACCGGCGTCGACACGAGGGAAGTCCATACGACGAACCCTACTGATCGACTCCGAACGGGCTGATCCCGGTGCCTGGCCGGTCGTCAGACGGGCCGCGTGCGACCAGAGTTCAGCCGGTTTCCGTCAGCCTCCCTCCGCCCGGAGGGGCGCCTGGCCGTCGCGTCGGCCGGTAGGGCAGGGTGGGGCCATGGCAAGTGTGGCGAATCCCGCGGCGTGGTGCTCGGTGCGCAAGGCGGCGTTGCCGCAGGTGTCCCCGGAGAGCGAAGGCGTCGTGCTCTCGGTCCTGGGGACCCGTGCCCTTCTGCTGTACCGGCTCGACGGGGCCGAGCACCGCAGGCGGCAGGCGGCCGGTGCCGGGCGGTTGGACAGCATCCCCGCCCTGGAGTGCCTGCTCGGCCTTCCGGTCGGCTGTCGCGTCCCGGTGGGTTCCCTTCCGGAGCAGGCGCAGGTCCGTTGCCTTCCGCGCGGGGCGGTCGAGTGGGACGCGGATCTGGTGACGCGGCGGGCGGTCCGGCCGCTCGCCGTCGACCTCGCGGTCGTGCGGGCCGCGGAGCGGCGCACGGGCCTGGAGCGTGCGGGCCGGTTCGCGCCGTTCTGCCGCCGCGCCGTCCTGCTCGACGAGGTCCCGCGGGCAGGGCTGGACGAGACCGTGGTGGAGGCCGCCTTCTACGGCATCGGCGTGCTCGTCCACGGGCCGGACGGAATCCGGGTCGCCCTGGAACCCGAGGCGTACCGGCCGCAGCGGCACACCGCCGCGGCCTGGGAGTTCGTCGAGGAGGTGTACGGACGGCTGTGCTGAGCCGCCCGCTCGCCCCTGCGCCCCGTCGTCAGTCGGCTCCCGCGTCGTCAGTCGGCTCCCGCGCCGGCCGGCGCCGAGGGCGCCGCATCGAGCAGGGACCAGCGCAGCAGCTGAGGCTGGACCTTGAAGCCGTTCGGCTGCCGAATGGCGGCGTTGACCAGCGGGTACCGGTCCACCGCAGTACGGCAGCGCTCCTGCCACCACCGTCGGCGGTCGGGCCCGGCGGCCAGGTTCTGCAGCGTCCGCTGCCAGGACATCAGCACGGCCGTGTTGTGCTGCGCCGCCGGCCGACCGTCACGGTTGCTCGGGAAGCTGTCCAGCGGGCGCTGTCCGCACGCCGCGCACTCGCACACGGGTGCGTGTGTCGCGGCGAAGCGGCGCGCGAGGGTCTTGCCGAGGAACAGGGCCATCAACTCGGGGAAGAGGACGGCGGGGGAGGTGGCGAATCCGGAGCTCCTCGCGGGCTCGCCGGGCGGGACGGTGTGGCGCAGACGCCCCGACAGGCCGAAGCCGGCGAACGCCGCCCCCCGTGCGAGCGCGCCGAACGCCGCGAGATCGGCGCGCAGCAGCGCGGTACCCGGTACCTGGGCCAGGACCCGCGCCAGTCCGGTGAGCGCCTCGGGGAAGCTCGCCAGCGGGTCCAGTTGGCCGCCGAGCATCACGGCCTTCGGACCCGGCGCCCCGCCCAGTTCCTCGATCAGGTGGCCGACCGAGTCGCCGCGCAGCCACCCGACGTCGATCGGGAGGGCGAGCACGATCCGGGGATCCTCGCGCGCCGCCGCTTGACGTACCGCGGCCCGCAGCGCGGCCGTGTCCCCCGCCCGGAGGTATCCGGTTGGGGTCGGGGCGTGTCTGACAATTCCCGCCGGGCGTGTGGCGTCAGGGCACGCACCTCGCCGCGTTGTCGTCGGTCGCCGATGCGACGCATGGACTCCCTCCTCCGCCTTGCGATGCACGCACCCTGACGCCACACGCTGATCCGACGCGAATTGTCAGACACGCCCCAGCGCCGCCGTCGCGCCGGCCGCGAACTGCTCCTGAACCGCCTGGCCGAGCGGATCGCTGGCGGGCAGTTCGCCGGTCCGTTGCAGGTAGGGGGCCTCCGCCGTCGCGATGCCGTCCTCGTAGAACGCCGGGTCGGCGAGGAGCACGTGCTCGAAGCCCTCGCCGCGCAGCTCGAACGCCTTCCCGAGGGCCTTCGGTCCACTGATCACGAGCCCGCCGCGGAGGGGATCGAGGTGGTCGCGTACGAACCCCACCCGGGAGGTGTCGACGTGGACAAGCAGCCGGTCGGTGAGCAACTCCGGCCGGGTGAAGCGGCCTTGGTCGACGACCCGGGCCCTCGGGCGGCGCGAGGACCTGCGGGGACGGGGGAGCGGGACGGAGGAGTCGGACATGGCCTCGCCTTCGAATCGGCGGAAACACCTGACGACGTACTCGTGTCTCCAGTGTACGGAGCGGACCGACACTCCAGGGCGGGACCAAGCCCGTTCGAGGCGGCGAGAGTTGGCCGGTCGTCAGGTGATCGCGGGCCGGGGGCGCGCGGCTGTTCGGCGGGTCGGTGCTCAGCGCCAGTGGTCGATGGCGGTGTTGAGGTGTTTGACGCCCGCGTAGTGCAGGCCGCTGGCGAGGAAGAACACGGCGCCCAGGAGCCAGGTGCGCCGGTCGTCACCGAGCACGCTCTCGCTACGGGCGATGGACATGACGACGCCGACGACGAGCAGGCCCTGCGCCGCGATGTTCCACGCCAGGGAGAGCAGCAGGTTGAGGAAGACGGCGAGGCTGCCGAGCGGGGTGCCGGGGCCGGTGGCGAAGGCGGCCGTCACCAGGAGGGCGAGGCCCGCGGAGACTCCGGTCAGGACACTGATCAGCGTGGTGTGCGGGCCGCCGTTCTGCAGGGTCCAGAAGGTGGTGGCACCGAGAAGGGCCGTCAGCAGGCCGTACGAGACGAGGGCACCCACGTGACCCGGGACCATCACACCACCCCCGATGCTGCGTACCGCGATGTCCGTTCAACGTAGCGAACCGCCGGGGAGTGCGGCAGACGGGCGGCACGAAGCCGTGGACGTAGATTCACTACGCTTGACGGCGCCCGCCGAAAACGGTTTGAGCGGGGCGACGGGGCGTGCCTAACGTGGTGGGTATGACGAAGAATCCGATGCCCGCCGACTGGCTCGCGGCCAACCGCGCCAACTGGGACGGGCGCGTTCCGGTGCATGTGGCCAGCGACTTCTACGACGTGGCCGGGTTCGTCGCGGGCAAGGAGTCCCTGCGGGACTTCGAGCTCGCCGAGGTCGGCGAGGTGGGCGGGAAGTCCCTGCTCCACCTCCAGTGCCACTTCGGGCAGGACACGCTGTCCTGGGCCCGGCACGGGGCGACCGTCACCGGGCTGGACTTCTCCCGGCCGGCGGTGGAGGCCGCCACCGCGCTGGCCGAGCGGATCGGCGCGGACACCGCCCGGTTCGTCGTCTCCGACGTGTACGGCGCCGTGGACGCGCTCGACGGGCGGACCTTCGACGTCGTCTACACCGGGCTGGGCGCGCTGTGCTGGCTCCCGGACATCGCGCGCTGGGCGCGGACGGTGGCGGCGTTGGTCGCCCCGGGGGGCTTCCTCTACCTGGCGGAGTTCCATCCCTTCGCCGACACCCTGGCCGAGGACGGCCGGACGGTCGAGTACGACTACTTCCACCGCGAGGCCACGGTCTGGGACGAGGCCGGCACCTACACCGACGGCGAGCTGTCGCCCACGGCCGCCACCGTGACCGTCGAGTGGCAGCACGGGATCGGCGAGGTCGTCAGCGCCCTGGCGGCCGAGGGCCTGCGGATCGATTTCCTCCACGAGCACGACTTCACCGTGTTCGCCCGCTTCCCGGTCCTGAAGCACGACCGGGTCTTCCGCTACCCGGAGGGACAGCCGGGTGTCCCGCTGATGTACTCGATCCGTGCGGGCAAGCCGGCGTAGCCCCGGCCGGACCGTCCGGTCCCGCCCCGGTCCGCCCCGGTCCGCCCCGGCCCGCACCGCCCGGGCCGGGGTCAGGGCCGGGGTCAGGGCTTGCGGGCCACCGCGCCGTACATGCTGACGCGGTCGGCGCCCGCGGGCAGGGCGCCGTCGGGTCGCCAGAGGGGGACGGTGACGACCCCGGGGTCGAGGACCTCCAAGCCGTCGAGGAGGGCGCGCACCTGGTCCCGGGTGCGGCCGACCAGGGGAGCGGTGGCCTTGCTGTAGACGCCCGTCACCCGGTCGCGGACCTCGGCGGGGAGGAAGTCCGCGGTGCCGTGCGACAGGATCAGGTGGCTGCCGGGGGCGAGAACGTCCAGCAGCGTGCGCACCAACTCGTAGGGGTCCTCCTCGTCCCGCACGAAGTGCAGGACGGCGGCGAGCACGAGGGCCGTCGGGCGGTCGAAGTCGAGCAGCTTCTCGGCCCGGGCGTCGGCGAGGAGCTCGGCGGGCCGGCGCAGGTCGGCCTGGATGACGGTGGTGCGGCCGACGGCGGTGCCGCCCATCAGGGCGCGGGCATGGGCGAGCACGATCGGGTCGTTGTCCACGTAGAGGACCCGGGCGCCGGGGTCGACCGCCTGGGCGATCTCATGGGTATTGCCGGCCGTGGGGATGCCGGTTCCGATGTCAAGGAACTGGTCGATGCCGAGGTCCGCCACGCACCGCACCGCCCGGGTGAGGAAGCCCCGGTTGGCGCGCGCGGTGGACCGGAATTCGGGGTTGGCCGCCAGGGCCCGCTCGGCGGCCTCGCGGTCGGCCGGGAAGTTGTCCTTTCCTCCCAGGTAGTAGTCGTACATCCGGGCGGGGTGCGGGATCTCCGGGCGGAGGTCGGCGGGGATGCCCGGCTCGCCCTGCTCCCACATGTCTTCGTAACTCACCATCGCTGCCGCGCCTCCGCCCAGGTGATCTGATGATCCGTCGGCGGACAGCGTAGGTGTTCGAGTGGGCTCCTGTGCGCTGTTGGTCGGTTCACCCCCGGTTGTGCGAAATGGGCCCCTTGCCACCTGTCACTGTGACGACGGAGCCCGGCCCCGTCCCGGCCGACCGCGCGCCCGCATGTTCACCCGATCGGGGGAGGGGCGGGCCCAGCGGGCGGTCTTCGCGCTCCCGGCGCAGGATGGGAGGGTCCGGGGCACTGCCCAACCGGGGCGCCGCCGCCGTGGGGCGGTTACGGGAGGTTGCCATGGCCGTCGCCGAGATCGTTCCGGCCGACATCAGGGAGTGGCGGGGTCAGGCCGTCGTGGACCAGAAGGGGCACAAGATCGGCAAGCTGGAGTCCGTCTACGTCGAGACCGCCAGCGACGAGCCGTACTTCGCGACCGTCACGATCGGGCCGGCCGTCTCGGTCGGGCTGAAGGTCAACAGCAAGCTGGTCTTCGTCCCGCTCGACGGAGCCGTGCTGGGCCCGGGGTACCTCAAGGTGGCGTTCGCGAGGGCGCTGGTCAAGCAGGCGCCGTCGATCGGCGTCGACGACGTGCTGCCCGCCGAGGCCGAGCCGGAGGTGTTCGCGCACTACGGCCTGGAGTACGCCACCGGCGCGGGCGGCGAACGCAGGCTCGCCCGGCGCTGACCGCGCCCCCGTCCGCCCGGCCGCGCCCCCGCCGTCGACCACCGGGCCAGTGATACCCCACGGGGTACACTGGACAGCCGGTAGTCGACAGCGGAAGGCGGTCCTGAGATGCAGGTGGACGAGGAGGCCGTCGGCGCGGTCCTGAACCGGCTCCGGCGTGCCCAGGGGCAGCTGGCGGGCGTGATCGCCATGATCGAGGCCGGCCGGGACTGCAAGGACGTGGTGACCCAGCTGGCCGCCGTCTCCCGGGCGCTCGACCGGGCCGGATTCAAGATCGTGGCGAGCGGCATGCGCCAGTGCATGGCCGGCGCCGACGCCGACGCGCCGCCGATGAGCGAGGCGGAGCTGGAGAAGCTCTTCCTGGCCCTGGCCTGAGTCCGACTCCCCGGGCCGGGACGCCTACGGACCCCCGGCGGGGGCGCGCGCCACTACGGCGCGCGCCCCCGCCGTCCGCGTGCCGCATCCCGCGCCACCCCCGGCCGTGCAAGGCTCGTCCCCCCATGAGTCTTGCCATCGCCCTGCTCACCCAGGACCTCCGCGTCCACGACAACCCCGTGCTGCACGCCGCCCACGCCGCCGCCGACCAGGTCGTCCCGCTCTTCGTCCTGGACCCCGACATCGCCGCCGCCGGCTTCGCCGCGCCCAACCGCGCCGCCTTCCTCGCCGACTGCCTCACCGACCTGGACGCCTCCCTGCGCCCGCTCGGCGGCCGCCTCGTGCTGCGCCGCGGCCCCGCCGCCCCCGCCACCGCCCGGCTGGCCGCCGAACTGGACGCCGCCTCGGTGCACGTCGCCGCCGGTGTGAGCGCCTTCGCCCACCGCCGCGAACAGGCGCTGCGCGCCGCGCTCGGCGAGCGCCTGCACGTCCACGACGGCTCGCTGACCGTCGTCGTCCCCGGCGCGGTGACCCCGGCGGGCAAGGACCACTACGCCGTCTTCACCCCGTACCACCGGGCCTGGTCGCAGGCGCCCCGCCGGACCGTCCACCGCCCGCCGAAGGCCCTGCGCACCCCGGAGGGCATCGCGAGCGAGCCCGTCCCCACCGCGCGACCGGAGTCGCCCGCACTCCCGCCGGGTGGCGAGCGGGCCGGCCGGCGGCGCTGGCGGCGCTACGACCTGGACCGCTACGCCGGGCTGCACGACGACCTCGCGGCCGACGGCACCTCGCGCCTCTCGCCGTACCTGCACTTCGGCTGCCTGTCCGCCGCCGAACTGGCGGCCGACGCGCACCGGCACGGCGGCGACGGCGCCGAGGCGTTCGTCCGCCAGCTGGCCTGGCGCGACTTCCACCACCAGGTGCTCGCCGCCCGCCCGCGGGCCGCCCACCACGCCTACCGCGACCGGGGCGACCACTGGCTGCCGGAGGACGACGAGGAGTGCGCGGCCTGGCGCGCCGGGCGCACCGGCTTCCCGCTGGTCGACGCGGGCATGCGCCAGCTCGCCCACGAGGGCTGGATGCACAACCGGGCCCGGCTGGTCACCGCCTCCTTCCTCGCCAAGACCCTCTATCGGGACTGGCGGATCGGCGCGCGCCACTTCCTGCGGCTCCTGGTCGACGGCGACCTCGCGAACAACCAGCTCAACTGGCAGTGGGTGGCGGGCACCGGGACGGACACCCGGCCGAACCGGGTGCTCAATCCGTTGGCGCAGGCCGACCGGCTCGACCCGGACGGGGCCTACGTCCGCCGCTGGGTCCCGGAGCTGGCCCACATCCCCGGCCGGGCGGTGCACCGCCCGTGGCTGCTGGCCGAGCGCCCGGCCGGCTACCCGGACCCGCTCGTCGACCCGGCGGCGCTCTCCGACCGCCTGCGCGGCGCCCGCGGCCTGGACTGATCCGCGAGCCCCGCCCCCGCCCGCACCGCCCCGCCCCCGCCCGCCCCACAGTTCCCGAACCGCCCGACGTTGCGTCACGCCTCGTTCACGCCCTGGTCGCTGACCTTCGGATGAATGGGCCCGGCCCCACAGTTGTACAGCCAACTGTCGACGGGGCCGCCCCTCCCAGCCTCCGTCAGCAGCCGCGGACGGCCCCGGTCCGGTACCCCCCGACGGCCCGGTGCCCGAGCGGCGGACAGGACCTCCGTGGCCACCGGCAGCACCCTGACCCTCACCTCGTCGACCAGCCCCTTCGAGGGCGACCGCCTCACCTTCCACTGGACCACCGACGCCCCCGACCCGAAGAACTGGGTCGGCATCTACGACGGCGACCGCCGACCGGGCACCGGCAGCTCGCTGCTCTGGAAGTACACGCCGGGCACCGCGGGCGACGTCCAGCTCGACACCTCCGCGCTCACCGGCGGCCCGTACACGGCGTACCTGCTCGCCAAGGACGGCTACGGCATCCTCGCCAGGACCGAGCCCTTCACCTTCCGCCCCAAGCCCGCCGTGGTCCGCCCGCACGCCGTGGTGGACGCCTTCACCGCTACCCCAGCGGCCCCCGGCGCGCCCGTCACCGTCAAGCTCGGCGGCCTCTGGGCCCGCCCCGCCGGGAACCCGGCCGGCAGCGCGGCCTTCCGCAAGGTCTCCGGCCCGGACTGGCTCGCGGTCGCCGCCGACGGCACCGTCACCGGCACCGCGCCGGCCGGCAAGGCGCCGCGCAACCCGGAGGTGCTGGTCGTCGGGGTCAAGGACAGCGCCGGCGCCGCCGACACCGTCACCGTGCTGCTCCCGGTCGCCGACCCGGCCGCCGCCCCGCGCCTGAAGGTGGCGAGCTGGAACCTCGCCGACGCGGGCGCCGCCTTCACCGACGCGGTCGAGAAGCAGCTGCGCGTCGTCCTGGCCCAGGGCCTGGACGTGCTGGCGCTCCAGGAGACGGCCGGCACGGCCGCCCGGACCCTCGCCGATGCCCTCGGCTGGTACGCCCACCAGAGCGCCGGCAGCGTCGGCGTCCTCAGCCGGTACCCGCTGACCGCCGTCACCGCGCCGACGGCCGAGCTGCCCGCCGCCGGGGCGACCGTCCAGCTGCCGGGCGGCCGCGCCGTCCGGGTCTGGAGCGCGCACCTCGACGAGGCGGACTACGGTCCGTACGCCGCCCAGGACGGGCGCAGCGCGGCGCAGATCACCGCGGCCGAGAACGCCTCGGTCCGCGTCCGGCAGGCCAGGGCGCTGGCCGCCGCCGTCCGGGCCGACGCCGCCGCGGGCGTCCCGGTGGTGCTGGCCGGCGGGCTGTCCTCGCCGTCCCACCTCGACTGGACGGCCGCCACCGCCGCCGCGCACAGCGGCGTCGGCGCGCTCGACTGGCCGGTCACCGCGGTGCTCCAGGCCGCCGGGCTCACCGACACCTTCCGCGAGGAGAACCGGGACCCGGTGAAGGCGCCGGGCACCACCTGGTCGCCGGTCCGCAAGCAGCGCGCCGACGGCAGGGCAGAGCCGCAGGACCGGGTCGACTACGTGCTCTACCGCGGCCGGCTGAAGCTGGTCGAGGCGCACACCCTGGTCGCCGACTGGCCGGCCACCGGCGCCGACCCGGCCGCCCTCGCCGCCAACCAGTGGCCGTCCGACACCGCCGCCGCGGTCGCCACCTTCCAGCTCTGAAAGGCCAGTTCGCGATGTCCGACCTTTCCCGCCGTACCTTCGTCGGCGCCACCGCGGCCGCCGGCGCCGCCGCCCTGACCGGCCTCCCCGGCACCCCGGCGCAGGCCGCCCCCGCACCGGGCCGGCTCACCGGCACCATCAAGGACGTCAAGCACGTCGTGGTGCTGATGCAGGAGAACCGCAGCTTCGACCACTACTTCGGCGCCCTGGGCGGCGTGCGCGGCTTCGGCGACAAGCAGGCGCTGCGCTTCCCCGACGGCACCGACGTGTTCCGCCAGCCCGACCCGCGCCGCAGCGACGGCAACGTGATGCTGCCGTACCGGATGGACACCTCCAAGTACAACGCGCAGAACGCCGGCGGCCTGCCGCACGACTGGGCCACCGGCCACCAGGCGATCAACAACGGCGCGATGAACAAGTGGATCGCCGCCAAGGGCGAGCGCACCATGGGCTACTTCACCCGCGAGGACATCCCCTACCAGTACGCGCTGGCCGACGCCTTCACCCTCTGCGACGCCTACTTCACCTCGCTCGCCGGCCCGACCGACCCCAACCGGCTCTACCTGTGGACCGGAACCGCCGGCCCCGGCCGCGACGGCACCACCGGCCCGTGGATCGACAACACGCCGGTCACCGACAACCCCGTCGCCGACTGGACCACCTACGCGGAGCGCCTCCAGCAGGCCGGCGTGAGCTGGCGGGTCTACCACAACCCCAGCAAGGACGACCGCACCGGCGACTACGACGACAACGCGCTGTCCTACTTCCAGCAGTTCCACGACTTCCCGAAGGACGACCCGCGGTACGTCAACGCGATGACCGCGTTCGACCCGGCGGCCTTCGACGCGCACTGCAAGGACGGCACCCTGCCGACCATCTCCTGGCTGGTCGCCCCCTACCTGTTCTCCGAGCATCCGGAGGCCGGCCCGGCGTACGGCGCGCACTGGGTGAACCAGGCCCTGCAGTCGCTGATGTCCAACCCGGACGTCTGGCGGCACACCGTCTTCCTGGTGATGTACGACGAGAACGACGGCTACTTCGACCACATGGTGCCGCCGACCCCCGAGCCGGGCACGCCCGAGGAGTTCACCCAGGGCCGGGCCATCGGCCTCGGCAACCGCGTCCCGCTCTGGGTTGTCTCGCCCTGGTCGCGCGGTGGCTGGGTCGACTCCCAGGTCTTCGACCACACCTCGGTGCTGCGCTTCATGGAGCGGGTGACCGGCGTCGCCGAGCCCAACATCTCCGCCTGGCGCCGCGCCGTCTGCGGCGACCTCACCAGCTGCTTCGACTTCGCGGCGCCCGACTACTCGATCCCGCACCTCCCGGACACCAACGCCCTGATGGCCGCGGCGGACGCGGGAACACAGCTGCCGGGCGTCCAACTCCCGGCCGTCGGCACCCAGTCGATGCCCGTCCAGGAGCGCGGCGACCGCCCGCACCGCCGGCTGCCCTACCAGCCCTGGGCCGAGGCCGAGGTGGACCGGCGCACCGGCCGGGTCACCTGCACGATGAGCAACGACGGAAGCGTCGCCTTCCCGTACACGGTCTACCCGAACATCGTGCAGCCCTTCGCCGGCACGCCGTTCACGGTGGCGCCCGGCGCCTCGGCGACGTACGTCTGGGAGGCCGCGGCGACCAACGGCCGCTACGACTTCACCGTGCACGGGCCCGACGGCTTCGTCCGCCGCTTCGCCGGCACCGTGATCCGTGACGGCGCCGCGAGCGCGGACCTCCCCGAGGGCCAGAACGACATCGGCATCCCGATCGTCACCGCCGACCTCTCCAACTCCGGCCGGCTCACCCTCCAACTGGTCAACGACGGCATGACCGACGTCTGCTTCTCGGTCGCGCCGAACGACTTCGCGGGCACCGCGCAGACCGTCTGGGTGAAGCCCGGCAAGCAGACCAACCTCGCCTGGCCGCTGGACAAGCAGGGCCGCTACGACGTGGTGGTCACCACCGCCACCGGCCAGCGCTTCACCCGCCGCTACGCGGGCTGGGTGCACTGAGCCGGGCCGCGGCCGGGGGCGCCGAACCGGTGACCCCCGGCCGTGGCGCGGCCGTCCGGCCGGGGCCCGCCGCTACCGTCGGCTCCATGCAGCAGATCACCCCATGCCTCTGGTACGACGACCAGGCCGAGGAGGCCGCCCGCCACTACACCTCGGTCGTCCCGAACTCGCGGATCACCGGCGTCACCCACTACACCGAGGCCGGCCCCGGCACCCCCGGCGCCGTGCTGACCGTCGCCTTCGAGCTCGACGGCCGCCCCTTCGTCGCCCTCAACGGCGGCCCGATCTTCCCGTTCACCGAGGCCGTCTCGCTCCAGGTGCAGTGCGACGACCAGGCGGAGGTGGACCGGCTCTGGGCGGCGCTGCTGGAGGGCGGCGGCCAGGAGAGCCAGTGCGGCTGGCTCAAGGACCGCTGGGGCCTGTCCTGGCAGATCACCCCGCGCATCCTGATCGACCTGGTCTCCGACCCGGACCGCGACAAGGCCGCCCGGGTGACCAGGGCCATGCTGTCCATGCGCAGGATCGACATCCGGCAGCTGCTCGACGCGGCCGAGGGGTGAGCGCATGGCCGTCCCCGCCTACCGCCACATCTCCTATCTGCACGCCACCCCGCAGCGGGTCTGGCACGCGCTCACCAACCCGGACGAGTCCGGCCTCTACTGGGGCCACCGCAACGTCTCCACCTGGCAGCCGGGCGCCCGCTGGGAGCACCAGCGCGCGGACGGCTCCGGCGTGGCGGACGCGTTCGGCACGGTGGAGGCGGCCGACCGGCCGAACCGCCTGGTCACCACCTGGTCCGGCCCCGGGCAGGAGCGGTCCGCGGGCCCGTCCGTGGTGACCTTCGAGCTGCGCGCCCACCGGGACCTCACCCGGCTGACCGTCACCCACGACAACCTGGCCGACGAGGCGGAGCGCGCGGACGCCGAGGCGGGTTGGTCGGCGGTGCTGTCCAATCTGAAGACCTACCTGGAGACCGGCCACCCGCTCCCGCAGGACCCCTGGTCGATGCCCTGAGGCCCGGGCGCCGGGCTCAGGGCTGCCGGGCCCGCTTGCGCCGGCGCCGCGCCCGGCCGAACCCCGGCCGGTCGCCGCGCACCCACCGGCGCAGGCGGCCGAGCCGGGAGAACCGCTCCCGGCTCGCCACCGACGCCCGGTCCAGCTCCTCCATCAGCCGCCGGGAGCGGTGTTCCAGGTCCAGCTCGTCGAGGATCCGGTCGACCTCGGTCAGCAGCGAGCCGAGCAGGTGCCAGGCGTCCGGGTCCGCCCGCACCTGCTCCAGCAGCAGCCGGGCGACGTTCTCCCGGCTCGCCCAGGCGGCGGCCAGCTCGGCGGTGAGCCGCTCCTCGGCCTCCTCGGCGTTCAGGCTGACCTGGGTGGTCACCAGCACGGCGAAGCTCACCAGCGCGCCGCCGACGTGCGCGAGCAGTTCCTCCATCGCCACCGCCAGCGCCGGGGCGACCAGCGGCTCGCCGGGCGCGCGCCGCTTGGCGAGGTCGGTCAGCGAGCGCGAGATCACCCGGATCACCACCACGCAGATCTCCAGGGTGTCCAGCCCGGTGCGCAGCACCAGCCGGGAGAGCAGCCCCTCGCTGATCCGCGGGTTGAACCGGAGGCTGTCCTCGGCCTGGCGCAGCGCCGCGTCGACGTCGGCGATCGCCTGGTCGAGCCGGCGGGCCTCGTGCAGGCGCTCGGCGGCGTCCGCGACCGGGGTCGGGCGGCCCAGCTGGTCGGAGAGGTCGAGGAGCAGGTGCCGGGCCCGGCGGGAGAGGTCCCCGATCGACTCGCCCGCGGTGTCCACCCAGACGGGTGGTGCGAAGAGCAGGTTGAACAGCAGGCCGACGGTCGCGCCGATCAGGGTCTCCAGCACCCGGTCCCAGGCCCGGGAGGTCACCTGGGTGACGCCGAGGATCAGCATCGCGCTGATCGCGACCTCCTGGACGAACTCGTCCACCCGGACGAACCGGCCGATCACCAGCGAGGCCAGGATGATCAGTGCGAGGCTCCACCAGGAGAGCCCGACGACCGTGCTGAAGCCGATCGCGATCAGCACGCCGACCACCACCGAGTTGACCCGGCGGATGCTGGTGGTGAGCGTCGAGTAGACGGTGACCTGGACGACCAGCAGCGCGGTGAGCGGCGCGGTCAGCGGGGCGGGCTCGCTGCTGAGCCAGGTCGCCACCACGTAGGAGAGCGTGGCGGCGACGGTCGCCCGGGCGGTCTGCACGGCGAAGGGTTCACGGGCGGCGCGCCGCACCAGTGCGACGGCCCGGTCGGGCGCCAGGGCCACGCAGACCTCCTTCCTCGCTACGGCTTGCCGCGGCGCCCCTCGCGCAGCAGCTTCCACGGCGCGAGCGCCGACTCCACCTGCACCCCGAGGCTCATCTTCGACGCGCCCTCGACCCGCTCCTCGAAGCGGATCGGCACCTCCTTGATGGTGAGTCCGCGCCGCACCACCCGGTGGTTCAGCTCGACCTGGAAGGAGTACCCGTTGCTGTGCACCGACGGCAGGTCGATGGCCCGCAGGGTCTCCGCGCGCCAGGCCTTGTAGCCGGCGGTGGCGTCCCGCACGCCCAGGCCGAGGATGGTGTTCACATAGAGGTTGGCCCAGGCGGAGAGCGCCTTGCGGTGCCACGGCCACTTTGCGGCGGTCGACCCGCCCGGCACGTACCGGGAGCCGAGCACCACGGCCGTGTCGTCGGCCAGCAGGGTCGTCACCATGAGCGGCAGGACGGCGGCCGGGTGGGAGAGATCGGCGTCCATCTGCACGACCACGTCCGCACCGTCCTCCAGGGCCCGGGTCATGCCGGCGACGTAGGCCCGGCCGAGGCCGTCCTTCTCGGTGCGGTGCAGCACCCGCGTGCGGCCCCCGGACTCGGCGGCCAGCTTGTCGGCGACCTCCCCGGTGCCGTCGGGCGAGTTGTCGTCGACCACCAGCAGGTGCAGGTTCGGCAGGTCGAGGCCGGCCAGCAGTTCGGCGAGGACCGGCAGGTTCTCCCGTTCGTTGTAGGTGGGTACGACCACAACGACCTTCGGGGAGGCCTCGACCATCTTCTGTTCCCTCGCGAGTTCGGCGCCCGTTGGCCGACGCGGTCATCGGCGGCCGCGCCGGGTCGGACGGTCGTCCGGTGCTCCGGCCGTCGTCGGTACCACGGCCGGTCCGCACCGGGGCCGGTGCGTGGTGGGACCGGTCCGTAGTACGGCCGTGCGAGTCTAGCCGCGCCGTCGCGGACGCCGTCGCGCCGGACCGTCATCTGGTCCTGCGGTTGCTCCAGGCGGGGGCGACGACGGCGATCAGGGCCACGGCGAAGCCGAGTTGGAGCAGATGGCGGATCCAGTCGATCCCGGAGGTGTTCCGGACGCCGATCCAGCCGGAGACCGCGTTCCCCAGCCAGGCCCCGGCGGCGCCGAGCAGCATGGTCAGCCACCAGGGGATCGCCTGCGGGCCGCGCAGGATCAGTTTGGCGATCACGCCGAGCACGAAGCCGATGAGCAGAATCCACAGGAGCTGGAACATCGCATTCCACCTTTCGAGGCGCGTTCCCCCATGATCGCCCGAACCGTCCGGCACGGCACGTCCAGCGGGGGCGAAGGGGCGTCCGGGCCCCGCCTGCCCCGTCCGGCGCGTCCTAACCGTCCGTTCTTCCCGCCTCGCCGCTCAGCGCCGCCCCGGTGTCCGGGTCGAAGACGTGCAACCGCTCGGTGTCGATCCACAGCTCCAGCGGCGCGCCCTCGGCCGCCCGGGTGGCGGTGCCGATCCGGGCCACCACCTCCCGGCCGGGCGCCCCGGCGCCCGCCTCCGTCTGCCGGGCGCCGAGCTCCTCCAGGCCGCCGCCGGAGACCGCGTCGCCCTCCACGGTGAAGTGCGCGAACACGTCCGAGCCCACCGACTCGAGCACCTCGACCCCGACCGTGACCCTCGCCCCGCCCGTCGGGTGCTCCAGCAGCGCGGCGTCCTCGAAGTGCTCCGGGCGGATGCCGACCACCACCTCGCGCGGCGCGTTTGCCGCCGTGAGCCGCCGGCGCAGCCGGTCGCCCAGCGGCAGGTCGCCGAGCGCGGTGCGCAGCGCGCCGTCCTCCAGCCGGCCGTGCAGCAGGTTCATGCCGGGCGAGCCGATGAACCCGGCGACGAACAGGTTGGCCGGCTGGTCGTACAGCCGCTGCGGCGGGCCGACCTGCTGGACCAGGCCCGCGCGCAGCACCACCACCCGGTCGCCCAGCGTCATCGCCTCGACCTGGTCGTGGGTGACGTAGACGGTGGTGGTGCCCAGGCGCCGCTGCAGCCGGGAGATCTGGGTGCGCATCTGGACCCGCAGTTTGGCGTCCAGGTTGGACAGCGGCTCGTCCATCAGGAACGCCTTCGGGTCGCGGACGATCGCCCGGCCCATCGCCACGCGCTGGCGCTGCCCGCCGGAGAGGTTGGCGGGCCGGCGGTCCAGGTGCTCGGTGAGGTCGAGGATCCGGGCGGCCTCCTCCACCTTGGCGGCGATCACCGCCTTGTCGGTCCTGGCCAGGCGCAGCGCGAAGCCCATGTTCTGGCGGACCGTCATGTGCGGGTAGAGCGCGTAGCTCTGGAACACCATGGCGATGTCGCGGTCCTTGGGCGCCCGGTCGTTGACCACCTGCCCGCCGATCCGCAGGGTGCCGCCGGTGATGTCCTCCAGGCCCGCGATCATGTTCAGGGTGGTGGACTTCCCGCAGCCCGAGGGGCCGACCAGGATGACGAACTCGCCGTCGGCGACCGTCAGATCGAGGTCGTGGACGGCCACCGAGCCGTCGGGGTAGCGCTTGGTGATGCCGTCGAGCACGATCTCCGCCATCGGTCCGCGTCATCCCTTCACTGCGCCGGCGGTCAGGCCGGCCACGATGCGGCGTTGGAAGAACAGCACGAACAGCACGATCGGCACCGTGATCACCACGGCCGCGGCGGCGATCGAGCCGGTCGGCTGCTGGAACTGGGAGCTGCCGGTGAAGAAGGCGATCGCGGCGGGCACGGTGCGCGCGGCGTCCGTGGAGGTCAGCGAGATCGCGAAGAGGAAGTCGTTCCAGCAGAAGATGAAGACCAGGATGGCGGTGGTGAACACGCCCGGCGCCGCCAGTGGGGCGATCACCAGCCGGAACGCCTGGGCGGGGGTGGCGCCGTCCACCTTGGCGGCCTTCTCCAGCTCCCACGGGATCTCCCGGAAGAACGCCGAGAGGGTGTAGATCGCCAGCGGCAGCGAGAAGGTCATGTAGGGGATGATCAGCCCCGCCCAGGTGTCGAAGATCCCCAGCACCCGCTCGATCTCGAACAGCGGCGAGACCAGCGAGATCGGCGGGAACATCGCGATCAGCAGCGACATCCCGATCAGCAGCCGCTTGCCGGGGAAGCGCAGCCGGGCCACCGCGTACGCCGCCATGGTGGCGAGCAGCACCGCGATCGTGGTGGCGATCACCGCGATGCCGATCGAGTTGACCAGGGCCCGGGTGAACTCCGAGGTGTGGAAGATGCCGCGGTAGTTCTCCAGCGTCCAGCTGCGCGGCACGAAGTTGCCGTCGGTCAGGGTGGCCGGGTCCTTGAAGGACAGCGCGGCGATCCACCAGACCGGGAACAGCGCGTACAGCACCACCACCAGGTTGACCACGCCCCAGCCCGCCCCGGCGCGGGCCTGCCGGGCGGTCACCGGTGCTCGGCCGAAGCGCCGGGCGCGGCCGCGCCGAAGAGCTTGACGAAGACCAGGGCGATCGCCGCCACGCAGAGGAACACCAGCACCGAGATCGCCGAGCCGATGCCCAGGTTGAGCGCGGTGAAGAGGTTGTCGTAGCCGAGGATCGACACCGAGCCGGTGTCGTTGGCACCGCCGGTCAGCACGTAGATGTTGTCGAAGATCCGGAACGCGTCCAGGGTCCGGAACAGCAGCGCCACCAGGATGGCCGGCTTCATCAGCGGCAGGATCACCAGCCGCAGCCGTTGCCCGAAGCCGGCGCCGTCGACCATCGCGGCCCGCACCGTCTCGGCCGGCACCAGCGCCAGGCCCGCCAGCAGCAGCAGGGCCATGAACGGCGTGGTCTTCCAGACCTCGGCCAGCACGATCAGGCCGATCGCCGGCCAGTGCTCGGTGAGCGGCGCGCTGCCCTCCGGCAGCAGCGCCGCCAGGTAGCCGGTGCCGGGCGTCCAGGCGTACTGCCAGGAGTAGGCGGCCACCACGGTGACGATGCCGTACGGCACGAGCACCGCCGTGCGCACCAGGCCCCGCCCGACGACCGCCCGGTGCATCACCAGCGCCAGCGCCAGTCCCAGCACCAGCTCGACCGCCACCGAGACGACGGTGATCAGCACCGTCACCCAGAGCGCCTGCCACCAGTACGGGGAGGACAGCACGGCGCCGTAGTTGGCGAAGCCGACGAACGCGGAACGGTCCGGGAAGCGCAGGTCGTAGCGCTGGAAGGAGAGGTAGACGGCGTAGCCGACCGGATAGGCCGTCACCAGGAGCATCACCAGCACGGCGGGGGCGCACAGCAGCCAGCCGAGCCGGCGCTCCTGCCGGGAGCCCGCGGAGAGGCGGCCGGTCGGCGACGCCGGGGTCCTCGTCCCGGTCGCGGTCATGGAATCAGCCCCTTCGAGCCGAGCGCGTCCCTGATCTGCCCGGCCAGGTCGGCCACCGTGCGCTCCGGGTCCACCGAGGACGGCGGGGAGAGGGCGTGCGCGACGGCGATCGAGACGTTCTGGTAGGCGGGCGTCTGCGGCCGCACCGAGGCCGAGTCGAGGGCCCGCAGCACGTCCGCCGCGAACGGGTAGCTCGTGGTGAGTTCGGCGGCGGTGTACAGGCTGCGCAGCGACGGCGGCAGGCCGCCCTTGAGCGCGTTGGTCAGCTGGTTGTCGCGGTTGCGCAGGCACAGGACGGCCTCCTGGGCGGCGTCCGGGTGGCGGGAGTAGGCGCCGACGGCGAGGTCGATGCCGCCGATGGTCACCGTCGCGGGGCGTCCGGGGACGACCGAGGGGTAGGGCGCCCAGCGGAAGTGCGGGAACAGCTCGGGCTTGTTCTCCTTCATCGACGGATAGACGAAGGGGTAGTTGAGCTCGAAGGCGGCGGTGCCGGACTCCATCGCCAGCCGGTTCTCGTCCTCCGTCTGGTTGGACAGCGAGGGGTCGGCGGCGGGGGAGGTGGCGAGGTCCCGGATCGCCCGGGCGGCGGTGACGGCCGGCTCGCCCAGCGAGGGCGCCGTCGCGTCGGGGGTGAGGATCGAGCCGCCCGCGCTGGTGACCAGGGTGTTGAACCAGACCGTCAGGCCCTCGTACTGGGCGCCCTGCACCTCGATGAAGTGCGGCTTGTGCTGCTCGGCGAGCCGCCGCGCCGCCTGCAGCATCTCGTCCCAGGTGGCGGGCGCGGTGGGCACCAGGTCGTCGCGGTACCAGAGCAGCTGGGTGTTGGAGTTGTACGGGACGGCGTACAGCCGGTCCTTCCAGGTGGCGGTCCGCAGCGCGGCGGCCAGGGTGTCCTCGCTCGCCTTCTCGCGCAGCGGACCGGTCCACTCGCGCACCCAGCCGGCCTCGGCGAACTCGGGCGTCCAGGTGACGTCCAGGCCCATGATGTCGACGCCGGTGTCGTGCGCGGCCAGCCGGCGCACCAGCTGCTGGCGCTGGCCGTCGGAGGTGCGGGGCAGCTTGTTGTAGCGGATGGAGAAGCGCTCGCCGGAGTCGCGGCCGCAGTTGTCCGCGGCCTGCTGGAGCGCGCCCGAGTCGTCGGGGAAGTTGTACCAGTCGAGGACGACCGGCCCGCCGCCCCCGGAGCCCCCGCCGCTCCCGCACCCGGCCGGCGTCCACGCGAGCAGGAGCGCCAGGGCGACGGCGACCCGGTGGTTCGGTCTGGGCATCGCTACTCCCTCCGGTGGACCGGCCCGTGGCGGGCCCACGGTAGGCCGGGCGGCCGCCGTCCGCGGCGACCCGCCGGTGTGACACCCCCGGGACCGCCCGGGCGGGCTACGCGACCCACCGGCGCACCGGTGGGTCGGCGGGCGCGGGCCGGCGACCGTCCGACGGGCCCCGCCCGGCCGTAAGCCGGGCGGGGCCGCCGGTTGCCCCGGGTGGTGCGGGGCCGGTCAGCGCAGTTCGCCGAACCAGCGGGCGACGGCCGCCGTGGCGGCGACGTTGGAGCCGAGGTGCCGCGAGCCGGCGAAGTCCGGGGTGCCGAGGCCGACGACCGTCGGCTCCGCGCCGTGCGATCGCAGCCCGGCGGCGCAGTGGTCGGTGTTGGCGTCGGCCGCCTGCTCGTCGGCGTCGGCCGCGTACAGGCGGACCGGGACGGCCGGCGCCCAGTCGCAGGTGCTGTCGGCCACCCGCAGCGCCCGGGCCAGCGGGCCGGTCGGGTGGCGCAGCATCGCGAGGGCGTGCGGGGTGAGCAGGGCGTCGACGGTCGCGGGTGTGCCGGCGAAGAGCTGCGGGCCGGTGTGCGCGCCGTCGAAGAGGGCCTCGACCGTGCGGTCGTACGGTGCCCGGAAGACCTCGGCCGGGGAGTCGTACAGCCGGTGCAGCCGGTTCCACGCGACGAGGAGGTACGCCGAGTACAGCACGCTCGACTTGGGTTCGAGGGCGCCGTCGAGCAGGGCCGGCAGCTCGGCGTGCTCGAAGTCGTAGGCGCCGCCGACCGGGGCCACGGCCCGCAGCCGGAACCACCGGTCGTCGCCGGCCTGGAGGGACCGCGCGAGCCCCATCGCCGCCGAGGCGCCCTGGGAGAACCCGGTGACCAGGACGTCGTGGCCCAGCGCCCGGCCCGTGCGCGGGACGAAGGCGCGGGCCGCCCGCAGCATGTCCAGGGCGGCCGTCGTCTCCGACGGCACGTCCATCCAGGGGTGGGGTCCCGGGCCGGCGCCCAGACCGAGGTAGTCCGGGGCGACGGCCGCGAATCCGGCGGACGCGTAGGTGAGCGCGGGCGAGGACACGAACCCCGCCCCGACCATGGCGGACGGGGCGTCGGACCGGTGGCTGACCGTGCCGTGGGTGAAGGACACCGTCCGCAGCGCGGGCGCGCCGCCGCGCGGCAGCACCAGCAGCCCGCTGGCGGTGACCGGCCGGCCGCCGGGGTCCACGGTGCGGTACACCAGCCGGTAGGCGTCCACGCCGAACCGGGCCGCGGCCGCGTCGAACCCGGCGGCGGTCAGCGCCGCGGCGACGTCCTGCTTCGTGGTCAGGGTGGTCGTCCGCTCGGCGGAGACGAGGCGTCCGCGATCGCCCGGACGCACCGGGTCCGCCGACGCGGCCCCGGTCGTGAGGGTCACGGCGGCCAGGGCGGCGAGCGCCGCACCGGCGCCCAGTCGACGGAGTGCGGACCGTAACCCGCCTGCGGGGTATGTGGAGTTCATGGCTCCGACGCTACGGACCGCCGCCCTCGCACCGCAGTCCGGCCAGCGGGCCTGTCCGGCCTGGGGCTGGCCCCACCACGGCGCCGGGCGGCGGGGGGACCGGTTCCGGTTCGCAGCGGGCGGCTCTGGCGGGGGAGCGCGCTGAGCCGCTACGGTCTGGACCAGCCATCCGTCCTGGCCTCTTCCGGGAGTCGTCATCAGCACCCGAACCACCGTCAGCACCGTTCCCGCCCCCGCCGGTTCGACGCCCGACGCGCTCACCCTGACCGATCTGCTCGACGACCGCGCCCAGCGGCACCCCGACCGGCCCGCGCTGCTCGTGCCCGGCCGCCCCGCGCTCGACTACCGGGCGTGGCGCGAACGGGCCGTGCGCGCCGCCCACGGGCTCGCCCGGGCCGGCCTACGGCCGGGGGAGCGGGTACTGCTGCTCTTCCCCAACCGGGCCTGGGACGACTACGCGGTGGCCTTCCTGGCCGCGCACTACGCGGGCGCCGCGGGCGTCGTCGCGCGCGAGGACCTCGGCGCCGAGGACACCGCGCGGCTGGCGGGCGACAGCGGAGCCGCCCTCGCCGTCGCCCTCGCGGCCGAGGACGAGCGCGCGTCCGCCGCCGGCCTGCGCACCCTGCGGCTCGCCGACCTGGAGGCGGACGGCGCCGGCGACGGGCCACCGCCGCCCCGCCCCGCCCCCGGCGACCTCGCCCAGGTCATCGGCACCTCCGGGACCACCGGCGCGCCCAAGGGCGTGCACGCCGCCCACGCCAGCCTGACCGCCGGCCAGCGGCTCGACCCGCGCCCGCGCCCCTACGCGCACTCCGCGCACGCGGTGCACGCCTTCCCGATCGGCACCAATGCCGCCCAGGTGGTCCTGGTCAATGCGCTGGTCGCCGCGCCCGCCACGATCTGCCTGCCCCGCTTCGACGCCGAGGAGTTCGGCCGGACCGTCGCCGAGCACCGCGTGGGCACCGTCTTCCTGGTGCCGTCGATGGCCGTCGAACTGCTCAACTCGGGCGTCGCCGCCCGGTACGACCTCGGCAGCGTCCTGCTGATCAGCTCCTCCGCCGCCGCGCTTCCGGCCCCCGTCGCCACCGCCCTGCGCGCGGCCCTGCCGACCGCGACCCTCGTCAACACCTACACCTCCGCCGAGGCGTCCCCCGCCCAGATATCCGCCGTCGTCGACGCGAGCCGCCCCGGCTCGGTCGGCCGCCCCGCCAACCCGGGCGACCTGCGGCTGCTCGGCGAGGACGGCCGCCCCGTCGAGCCGGGCACCGTCGGCGAGGTCTGGCTGCGCCAGCCCGGCCCGCCGCGCGGCTACACCGCCGGCGCCGACGCCTCGGCGGCCGTGTTCCGGGACGGCTGGGTGCGGATGGGCGACCTCGGCCGGCTCGACGCCGAGGGCTACCTGTACCTCGTCGACCGGGAGAGCGACGTCATCAAGTCCGGCGCCCTCAAGGTCTCCACCCTGCGCATCGAGGACGTCCTGCACGCCCACCCGCAGGTCGCCGACGCCGCCGCGCTCGGCCTGCCGCACCCCGTCATGGGCGCCGTGCCGGTGGCCGCCGTCGTGCCCGCCGCGGACGGCCTGGACCTCGACGAACTGCGGCTCTTCCTCGCCGAACGGCTGGGCCGCGCCGAACTGCCGGTCCGCATCCTGGTCACCGACCGGCTGCCCCGCAACCCCAGCGGCAAGGTCGTCAAGCACCACCTGCGCGCCCGCTTCGAGGAACCGGCCCCGGCGGCCGGCGGCACCCCGCCCGCCACCGCGCACGAACGCGCCCTCGCCGCCGTCTGGCGCAGGATCCTCGGCCGGCCCGTCGAGGCCGTGGAGGAGGAGTTCTTCGCCCTCGGCGGCGACTCCTTCCGCGCCGTCCAGCTCGCCGCCGCCGTCTCCGCCGAGTTCGGCGTCACCGCCACCACCGCCCTCGTCTTCGAACGCCCCTCGCTGCGCGCCCAGGCCGCCTGGCTCGCCGCCGCCCCGAAGAACGCCGGCGCCCCGCTGCCGCTCGACGGCGCCGACCTCTCCCCGTTCCTGCGCGAACTGCGCGCCCAGCCGCACGACATCCCGCTCACCTCCCAGCAGGAGAACTTCCTGCGCTGGATGGCCGAGGCCGAGGGCCGCAACGTCGGCTCGGTCGCCGTCATGTTCCGCGTCACCGAGGCGCTGCGCCCCGACCTGCTGACCGAGGCGCTGTACGAGGCGGTGCGCCGCCACCCGGCGCTGCGCACCCGCTTCGTGCCGGTGCCCGGCGCCGTACCGGGCGTGCGGCGCGCCGTGGTCGACGCGGAGCCGCAGGTCGAGGCCATCCTGGTCGACGCCCCGGGCGAGAGCGACGACGAGGTGTCGGCCCGGCTGATCGCCGTCCGGGACCGGCTCACCGACGTCGGCGAGGGCCCGATGACCGGCCTGGCGGTGGTCAGCCGCGCCCCCGACGACCACGCCGTCCTGCTCGCCGTCCACCACATCGTCGGCGACGGCTGGTCGGTCGGCGTGCTGCTGCGCGACCTCGGCGTCATCTACTCGGCGCTGCGCCGCGGACGCCCCGCGCCCCCGCCGCGCCCCATGCCGACGCTCGGCGAACTGGTCACCCGCGCCAACGCCCACTGGCCGGTCTCCCGCGCCCACTTCGCCCGCACCCTCGCCGGCGCACCCGAGGCCGTGCACCCGTTCCCCGGCCGCGCCGACACCGAGACGGTGCTCAGCGCCGCCCACCGCCTCACCGTCCCCGCCGCCCGGGCCACCGCCCTGCGCGAACGGGCCGCCGAGGCCGGGGCCACCCCCTTCCAGGCGCTCGCCACGGTCTGGCTCGGCCTGCTGGCGGAGCGCAGCGGCCAGGACGACCTCGTCCTGATGACCCCCGTCCCCGGCCGCACCTCGCCCGAGGCCGAACAGGCCGTCGGCTGCTTCGTCCAGTCCCTGCTGCTGCGGGTCGACGCCTCGGGCGCCCCCGGCTTCGCCGAGCTCCTCGCCCGCGTCCGCGACACCGCCACCGCGGCCCTGGACCACCAGCTGTACCCCTTCGCGGAGTTCAGCCCGCTGGTGCCGTTCGCCGCCTGGCTCCGCTACGAGAGCTGGAACGCCCCTGCCCAACTCCCCGGCCTCGCCTGCACGGCCTGGGAGGTCCCGCGCAGCGCCACCGTCCCCTACCCCCTGCCCGGCGGCGACCGCCACGTCCCCGAACTCGCCGCCACCGAACAGCCCGACGGCTCCTTGGTCTGCTGGCTCCGCTACAACGAGCACGCCTTCGGCCCGGCGGCCGTCGAGTCCCTGGCCGCCGCGCTGGAGGCCCGCATCACCGAGGCCGCCGGCGGCTGACGGCTGGCAGCTGGCGGCGGCCGGTGGCCGATTGTCAGTGGCCGATGCGAGGCTTCCCATGAACTGATCCGAAGGAGAGCACCATGGGTACCTGGGACATCGGCCACTTCGACAACGACACCGCCGCGGACTTCTCCGGCACGTTGGACGACGCGGCCCCGGTCGAGCGCGAGGCCGTGGTCCGCCGCGTCCTGACCTTCGTGGCCGCAACCGCGGCCGAGGACTACCTCGATTCCCACGAGGCGGCCCAGGCCGTGGCTGCGGCCGCCCTCATCGCCGCCCAGTGCCCCGGGGGCGAGCCGGTCACCACCAGCTACGGCCCCAAGCAGCCCCTCCCCGCCTTCCCCGCCGACCTCCGGCCGCTCGCCGCCGACGCCCTCGACCGGGTCCTCGCCGACGAGTCCGAACTCGCCGAGCTCTGGGACGAATCGGGGGAGGCCGCCGACTGGCGCCGCACCGTCACGGACCTGCGCGCCGTCCTCGTCCCGGACCCGGCGGCGGCGCCGTAGCGGGGCTCGGCCGGGCCGGCCTCGGACCCTTCTAGGCGCCGCCGGCGATCTGTCCGAGGTTGGCCCAGCCGCCGCCGCTGTCGCCCCCGCGGTAGGCGTAGCCGCTGACGGCTCCGCCGGTGTCCGTCCGGAGGTAGTCGGCATGGGCGTCGCCGTCGAAGTCCGCGAAGGCGACCTGCTCCTGCCGGTCGGTGACGCCGGTGGCGACCTGTCCGAGGGGGAGCCAGCCGCCGTGGCGGTCGCCGCCGCGGTTGAGCCAGACGTGCACGGAGCCGTCGGCGTTGATCAGGAGGTAGTCGGCGCGGCCGTCACCGTCGAGGTCGGCGAGGCGGACGCGGCTGCGGTCGGTGGTGACGCCGGTGGCGACCTGGCCGATGCCGTACCAGCCGGCGCTGCCTGCGGGGTCGCCGCCGCGGTTCAGCCAGACCTTGACGGCGCCGTTGTCCTCGATGACCAGGTAGTCGGCGCGGCCGTCGCCGTCGAAGTCGGCGAAGCGGACCTGGTCCTGGCGGTTGGTGACGCCGGTGGCGATACGCCCGACGGATTCCCAGGGCGCGACCTGGTCGCCGCCGTGGTTGAGCCAGGCGTTCACGGAGCCGTCGGGGTTGACGACGATGTAGTCGGCCTTGCCGTCGCCGTTGAAGTCGGCGAGGCGCACGCGGCTGCGGTCGGTGGTGACGCCGGTGGCGACCTGGCCGAGGCCCTGCCAGCCGTTCGCGCCTGCGGGGTCGCCGCCGCGGTTCAGCCAGACCTTGACGGCGCCGTTGTCCTCGACCGTCAGGTAGTCGGGCCTGCCGTCACCGTCGAAGTCCGCCCACCGCACGCGCCCGCTGCCGCCGACCTCGTTCCCGGCCCGGGGAGTCGCGGGGCGGGAGACCCAGCCGTCGGCGACGGCCCGGTCCAGGGCCTGGTGGAAGACCTCGGCCATCTTGCGGTAGCCGCCGTCGTTGGGGTGCAGCTGGTCCGGGAGGTCGGCCGCGGGGTCGAGGTTCGCGGGATCCACGTACCGGAAGTGCCGGCCCGCGGTCCCGTCGGCCGGGTTCTGGTTCCGGTCCTGGAGCGCGGTGAACTCGCGGTTGAACACCGTGGTCTTCTGCTCCAGGCCGGGGGTGGCGGTCAGCAGGCCCTGCACGACGACGGTCACGCCCGGCTTGTCGGCGAAGATGCGGTCGACCAGCTCGGACAGCCGCTGGGCGGCCTGCACCGGGTCGGCGTTCGGGTCCCACTTCAGGTCGTTGATCCCGAGGTGCAGGAGGACGACGTCGGGGTCGGCGGCGGAGAGCCAGCGGTCGATGTCCGCGCGGACCTGGGCGATCCGGTAGCCGCTGTGCCCCTCGTGGTCCGGGTCTCCGGCGGCGCCGGAGGAGGAGGTGCCGACCAGGTCGACGGTGTAGGGGGACTGCTGGGCGGTCAGGTCCCACAGGGGTGCGCGGTAGCCCGCCCCGGTGGAGCTTCCCGCACCGTCGGTGATCGAGTCGCCGAGCGGCATGACCTTGATCGGGCGCGGCGCCGGCGCCGGCACCGAGGTGGGGAGCGGGGCCGACGCCGCCGCGGGAACGGCGCCGGAGGCCAGGACGGCGGCGAGGGAGGCCAGGGCGATCAGGGAGCTGCGCTTCATGGGGTGTCCAGTCCGGAGGAGGGAGGGGAGGGGAGTGCGGGCCGGGCCCGGGCGGCCGCCGTGAGCAGCGGCCGCCCGGGCCCGGGGCCGGGGTCAGGCGCCGGAGGCGATCCGGCCGAGGAAGTCCCAGCCGCCGTGGCCGTCGCCGCCCTTGTTGGCGTACGCGCTGGTGCTGCCGTCGCCGGGGTTCCAGAGGTAGTCGGCACGGCCGTCACCGGTGAAGTCCGTCAGGAAGACGCCGTTGTTGTCCGTCGTCAGACCGGCGGCGACGCGACCGACGGACTCCCAGGGGGTGACCTGGTCGCCGCCGTGGTTCAGCCAGACGTTCACCGAGCCGTCGTAGGCGACGACGATGTAGTCGGCCTTGCCGTCGCCGTTGAAGTCGGCGAGGCGCACGCGGCTGCGGTCGGTGGTGACGCCGGTGGCGACCTGGCCGAGGCCCTGCCAGCCGGCGCCGCCGGCGGGGTCGCCGCCGCGGTTCAGCCAGACCTTGACGGCGCCGTTGTCCTCGATGACGAGGTAGTCGGCGCGGCCGTCGCCGTCGAAGTCGGCGAAGCGGACCTGGTCCTGGCGGTTGGTGACGCCGGTGGCGATACGCCCGACGGGCTCCCAGGGGGTGACCTGGTCGCCGCCGTGGTTGAGCCAGGCGTCCACGGAGCCGTCGGGGTTGACGACGATGTAGTCGGCCTTGCCGTCGCCGTTGAAGTCGGCGAGCCGGACGCGGCTGCGGTCGGTGGTGACGCCGGTGGCGACCTGGCCGAGGCCCTGCCAGCCGGCGCCGCCGGCGGGGTCGCCGCCGCGGTTCAGCCAGACCTTGACGGCGCCGTTGTCCTCGACCGTCAGGTAGTCGGGCTTGCCGTCGGCGTCGAAGTCCGTGAAGCGCAGTCGGCCGGTGCCGGCCTCGTTGACGGCGGCGGAGCGCCGGTCCCGCAGCGCCGTGATCCACGGACCGAGGTCGTCCACCCGCGTCTCGTGGGCGCCGGTGCGGGTCTCGGTGGCGGGGGTGCCGAGGCAGCCGCCCTGCCAGGAGCGGGAGATGACGCCGGTGAGGACGGGCTTGGCGTTCTCGGTGCGCCAGACGGGCCCGCCCGCGTCGCCCTTGCAGATCAGGCCGGGCGTGGTGGGGGTGACGTCCAGACCGGTGGCGGTGACGGTGCCCGCGGTGACGGCGGAGGTGTGGAGCGTGCCGGGGGTCCAGGCGGTGGCGGTGCGCCCGAAGCCGGCCGTGGTCAGCGCGCCGCCCTCGGCGGGCGCCGTGCCGGAGAGCGCGACGGGCGCGATGTCGAAGACCGGGGTGTCCAGCCGGGCCATGACCAGGTCGCGGTCCTGATGGGGGACCAGCTCGGCGATCCTGACCTGCTGTCCGCCGGTGGCGGCGAGGTCGCTACGGCCGATGGTGGCGGTGGCGGCCTGCTTGGGCGCGCCCGCGGTGACGGTGCCGGGGTTCGCGGGGTCGTCGGCGAAGCAGGACTTCGCGGTGAGGACCCAGCGCGGGTCGACCAGCGCACCGGTGCAGGTGCGGCCCTGGTCGCCGACGGCGAGGTGGGCGGTGAACGCGGTGGCGGGGTCGGCGGGCTGTCCCGTCGCGGGGGCCGCGCTGGAGCCGGTGACCCGGAGTTCGAGGAGCGTGGACAGCCCGGAGGTCGGGGACGCCTCGCCGAACCCCTTGGCGGTGTTGCGGGGGACGTCGATGCTCTGGGCCTGGCCGTTGGTGGACAGGCTGGCCTTCACATCGCGCTCCACGGTCTGGACGCGATAGGCCTCGGGGATGTTCACGGCGAGGTAGCCCGTGGGGCCGGTCGCGGCGAAGCAGAGCCAGTTGTCGTGCAGGGTGACAGTACGGGCCCACACCTTGATCTGGTAGGGGTTCGCGCAGTCCGTGACCGTGATGCGTCCGTCGCCGCGGACCACGGTGGCGCCGGTCTCCGCCAGGATCCGGTCGGCACCGGGATAGGCGCCGTCCTCGGCGGCGCTCGGCGCCCCGGTGTTCGCGGCGGTCGCCGCCGCGGCGGCGGTGGTGACGCCCTGCATGACGGCGACGGTCGCGCCGACCGCCGCCACCAGGCCGATGAGTTGTCGTCGGTGGAACATGTGCGAGAAATCCCCTGTCTCCGTCGGTGGATGTAATCGAGGTCGTGGCGCCGGCCGCGCATGCCCGAACGGACTGCCGCCCTTTCGAGCCGGGACGCGGAAACGGCTGAAGGCGCGCCGAGGAGCGAATTGTGCCCGGCACTCCGCGCGCGGACGCATGCCGTTCGGGCGTGGCGGACTCGCCGTTGTACGCCCGGATGTGCCCCCCCTGATACCGGGCGGGAAAAAATGCGGCCCGAAAGCTCAGGCCGAAGGCTGCGGAGATCCTGATGCGCGCGCGCCCCGGCCGGTGCGACGGCCCTGCGCTGCGGCGCCGACGATGTCGTCGGCCGTACGACCTGCTGCGGCCCTGCTGATCACAGCAGACCTCTCGAACACCTTCAGCATGCTGCTCCCCCTGCGGCTGTGCTGTGTGCGGGCCGCCACCAGTGCTGGTTCGGGCGTGCCCCGGCTGATCATTTCAGTGTCATGGATCCGGCACAAGAAGCTAAATGGATCGTTTGCTCGACAATTGGCTGAATTGTCCGATGAATTCCGGATCGGCCGGCTGTGCCACAAAATGGCCGGGGTGGGTCGCTAGGCGCAAATCCTCATACTTGCTCCAAGAATTCAGAGCATTGGGCGGGTGGTTGGGGAACCATCCATTTCGAGCCGGATTTCTCCCGCCGGAACCGGCCGCCGGGCATGCCGGATGCGCCAATCCGTCATCCGGTTGTCCGAAATCCGTGGAGTATTGGGATCGGAAATTCCGGCATTGGCGGACTATGCTCTGACGGCCCGCGTGCGAGTGGCGGATCGACCCGGAACCCCGAGAAGGATCCGTCCGACGAGAAGTGATTTCCGCCGGACGGCTGTCGGCGGATGTCCGCGGGCTCGAAGCGAATGAATCGATGTGATGGGGGGACCAGTGGGTTCGGAACGGAGACATCCACAACGTCGGGACCGACGTTTCCTGTACCGGGGACTGCTGCCGCTGGTGATGCTCGGTCCACTGGTCACGGCCGTGCCCAGCACGGCGGACGAGGCACCGGCTCCGCCGTTGTCGGATCGCGGGAAGGTCGTGGCGGCCTGGTCGGCGGGCGGCCCCGCCGTGCAGGCCGCGGCCGAGGGGGCCCTGACCGGTGACGACAGCCGGATCCAGGCCTTCCTGACCGCCGATCGCGCGGCCGCCGCGGGCAAGGACGCGCAGCAGACGGCGCTGCAGCTCGTCGCGGTCGGCGGCCGGGGTCTGCGCCAGGCGGCGGAGCGCGCGCTCGCGGGCACGCCGCAGGAGCTGGACGCCTTCCTGGCGACCGGCTGGAAGGCACCCCTGGAGCAGGACCTCCGGGTGCTGGCGGCGAAGTCCGTGGAGGCCGGCGGGCGGGGAGTCCAGGGCGCCGGCAACGCCGCCCTGAACGGGACCATCGACGACGTGCGCCGGTTCCTGACGAAGGACCAGTTCGTCCAGCGGGACGCGGACGACCGCGTACGCGTCGCACAGCTGGAGGCGGTCGGGGGTCCGGCCACCCAGCGGGCCGCGTCGCTCGCGCTCAACGGCTCCATCGAGGACATCCGGGAGTTCCTGTCCGTCGGCCAGTTCATCGCCCGGGCCCGGGACGAGGAACACGCCGGCATCGAGCAGCTCGCGAAGCAGGCCAAGGAGGCCGGCGCGCAGGCGTCCCGCGAGACCGAAGCCGCCAAGGACGCCTCCGAACGGGCCGTTTCGGCCGCCCGGCTGGCGAAGGAAGCGGCCGAGACCGCCGCCGCCGAGACCGCCGCGGCCCAGGGCGACTCGGCCAGGGCCGCTGCCGCGGCGGCCCGCGCGGCCGACGCGAGCCGCCGGGCGGCAGACGCCGCGAAGGCCGCGATCTCCGCCTCCCGAGCGGCGAACAACGCCGCCCGGCTCGCGGCGAACGCCGCCTCCCAGGCCGCGAACGCCGCCTCCGGTGCCGCGCGGGCGGCGACCAACGCCCGCAACGCGGCCGCGCTCGCCGCCACCGATGCCCAGCAGGGCGCGGCCGCCCGCAAGGCGGCCGAGGACGCCCGGCTCGCGGCGAAGCTGGCCTGTGACGTCGCGGACGCCGCCGCCCAGGCCGGCACGGCCGCCGCGGCCGCCGGTCAGGCCGCCAAGGCCGCCCAGAGCGCGAGCAGCAACATGGAGGCGGCGGCCACCGCCGCCGAGCAGGCGGGCTCGCTCGCCGGCCAGTCGTCCGCCTCGTCGGCGGAGGCCAAGCAGGCCGCCGACACCGCCCGCCGCAACGCCCGCGAGGCGACCCGCTCCGCGAACGCCGCCTCGGCGCTCGCCAACGAGTCGGCCACCGCCGCTACCCAGGCCCACGACGCGGCCTACGCGGCGGCCGGCCACGCGAACAACGCCGCGACCGCCGCCGACAACGCGGCCGCCCACGCCGGCGAGGCCGGCCAGGCCGCCCAGCAGTCCACGGCCCACGCCGCCGCCGCCCAGCAGGCCGCCGACGCCGCCTCGGCCGCGGTCGCCCAGGCGAAGACGGTGGAAGCCCTGGCCCGCCGCAGCGAGCAGGAGGAGGTCACCGCCCGCACCGCCGCGGCCATCGAACAGGCCCGGGACCTGCGCGCCACCGACGACCTCGTCAAGGCCGGCACCGCCCGGGCCGCCGACGAGGCCAAGAAGCTGGAGACGGAGGCCACCCGCCTCGCCGCCGAAGCGTCCCGGCCCGGCACCGACCCCGCCGTGGTGGTCGCCGACGGCCGCCGGATGGCCATCACCGCGATGAAGATCCGGGGCCCCTGGAGCCGCAACGCCGCACAGGCGGCACTCGCCGGCGCCCCGCAGGACGTGATCGACTACGTCCGCACCGGCTGGCAGGCCTCCGCCGCCCGGGACGAACGGTCCCACCTGGTCCACCTCGCCTACGACACGCGGGTCACCGCGCTGCGGACGGCCGCGCTGACCGCCCTGAACGGCGACAGCGCCGGGATCCACGCGTTCCTGGAGACCGGGAAGGACCAGGCGGCCGCGGCCGACTACCGGGTCCAGATCGCGAGGATCGCCGAAACCGGCGGCCGCGGCGTCAAGGACGCGGCGAACGCCGCCCTCAACGCGGGCACGGTCAGCGCCCTGGTCACCTTCCTGACCACCACCCAGTACACCGCGCAGGAGGCCGACGACCGCGTCCGCGCCGCCCAGCTCGCGGAGGCCGGCGGCCCCGAGATGAAGCTCGCCTCCGAGGTGGCCCTGGCCGGACCGGCCGCCGACCTGCGCGCCTTCGTCCGGATCGGCCAGTACCGGGCCCAGCGCCGCGACGACCTGACCACCGCCCACGTCGCCCAGATCCAGAACCTGATCGCCGGGGCCGAACGGGTCGCCGCCCTCGCCCAGCAGAACGCCAAACTCGCGGGCCAGACCGCGGCGCTCGCCCGGCAGGCCGCCGCGGAGGCGGCCAACTACGCCGACCAGGCCCGGAAGTCCGCCGACGCCGCCGAGGTGTTCGCGAAGCAGGCGGCCGGCTCCGCCAAGGCGGCCGACGACTCGGCCGCCCGCGCGGCGCAGTCGGCCCTCGCCGCCCGCCAGGCGAGCGCCGACGCCAACCGCGCCGCCACCCGGGCGGTCGTCTCCGCCACGCGCGCGCAGCTCTCCGCGAACGCCGCCCAGGGCTCGGCCTCCCAGGCCCGGACGGCCTCGGACCAGGCGAAGGCCTCCGCCCTCGCCGCCGGGCAGGACTCGGCCGCCGCGGATGTCGCGGCCAAGGACGCCTTCGCCGCGGCCGTGGCCAAGCAGCAGGCGAAGGAAGCCCAGTGGCAGAAGATCGTCGAGCAGTGGCGCAAGGACAACGCCAACCAGGACCAGGGCTCCGACGACTCCTGGCTGCCCGACTGGCTCGCGGACCCGCTGCGGACCGCGGCCACCTACACCGTGTCCGTCGTGACCAATCCCGACGTCTGGATCGGAGCCGGTGAGACCGCGCTCGGCTTCGTCATGGTGCAGGCCGGCGCCGCAGGTGACTTCGCCGGAGGCGCGGTGTGCCTCACCGGCGTGGGCTGCCTCGCGGGGGCGCCCGCCATCGCGGTGAGCACCGCCGCGATCGTGGGCGGCGCCTACACGGCGACCGACGGCATGCGGCGCTTCGGCGAGGGCATGGAGACCGCCCTCAGCGACGCCAGCGCGTCCACCGGCCGGACCTCGGCCGGCGGGAGCAACGAGCAGCGGGCGATGGACCTGGTGAAGGAGTACCCCCAGTACGGGAACCAGCTCCCGACCGTCATGAAGGACCCGCGCTGGCCCGCCGAGGACGGCTGGGTGAAGATGGAGCAGACCGTCGACGGCGTGGAGGTCCACTACGTGTACAACAAGCGGACCTTCGAGGCCCAGGACTACAAGTTCAAGGACCGTTCCTGATGAGCCAGGCGATTCTTCCCGAAGGCACCCGGGTCAGGGTGGTCCAGGACCCGGAGTGGGACGGCCCGTGGCAGGGGGAGTTCGACGGGACGGTCCGGTACGTCCCGAGCCCCCCGGAACCGGTGCGCCATGCGTCGGCCCGCCCCGGGGAGATGGCCTACTGGGTCCGGTTCGACGAGCCGCAGCGTGACGCGGACGGCGACGGCCCGTACGACAGGGCGCACATCTGGGACCGCTACCTGAGGCCTGCCGCCGAGTCGGGCCAGGGCCCGTCCGTCTAGGGTCCGACCGCGTTCGCACCGGACCGCCACCGCATCCATCGGTGGCGGTCCGTACGCGTTGCACCGCAGGAACCGCTCGCCCCGCCCGCCCGTCATCTCCACGGGGCTCGCCGCAGGCTCGGCGCCCTGTTCAGCCCTTCACCACCGAGGTCCGAGGAGATCCATGGCCGACACCGTCAACTCACTGGCCGCCCGCCTTCACGAGGTGCTGGTGGAGTTCCTGACCAAGGGCGCCCCCGCGGTCGGTACCAGGGGCTTCCACGACCTCGTCGCGCGCGCCACGGCGCTCGGCCCCGACGGCATGTGGCTCGCCGCCGCGGGCCGGGCGAGCCTCGGCGGGCTGGCGTGCGCGCAGGGGGACGCGGAACTGACCCTGCTCCACCTGGAGGCCGCGGTGTCGGGCGGCTACAACGACTGCGTGGCGCTCCACATGCCGCTCATGCGCCCGCTGCACCAGGACCCCAGGTTCCAGGCCCTGTACCGGCGGATCCGCGTCACCCAGGCCGACCTAGACGAGTTCTTCTGGCTGCACCGGGAGATCCACATCGCGATGCGGGACGCCCAGCAGGCGAGCGTCGACAACATAGGCCGCTACGACACCGGGGTCTCCCTGCTCCCGCAGGCCCCCATGCCGACCCGTGAACCGAACACCCTCGGCGTCCTGATCACCCGCATCGAACTCGCCGCGACCCAGACCGCGCTCCAGCAGGCGGCCGTCAAGGCGGAGTTCCAGCGCAGCGCCGGCAACACCAGCCTCAGCCTGATCGACGACAGCTGGGACTACACCCACGCCAGGCGCGACGCCTGGCACGCCGACGTGCTGGACACCCAGCGCCTGCGGGCCGCCGAGGCCCGGGCCTTCGTCGAACGGCCCGGCGCCGACACCACGCTCGCCCCCTGCCCGCCGCTGGGCTCGATCGCCTACCCGGGCTGAGGGCCGGCCCTCAGATCGCGGTCAGACAGTCCTCGTCGAGGCCGTCGAGGACGAACCCGTTCTCGAAGCGCACCCTGTACCGGGGCCGAGCGCCGGCTTTGGTGTCGTACGCCCCCTGCCGGATGATCTGCTGACGGAGGCCGTCGACCAGGTGGGCCGTGAAGCCCGTGAAGTGGTTGCCGCGGACCTGCTGATCGAAGTCCGCGAGTGCGGCCTGGGCCGCACCGGGGGCTTCGATCGCGACGCCCGTGACGATGCCGAGCAGGCCCTCGGCCAGGAACAGCGCACCCGGGGAGCCGGCGCCGGCCGCCGCGCCGCCCGCGGTGACCTGCACTTCCCTGGTCAACCTCACGTTCGCGCCGGCGCTGTACGGCATGGCGGCCCCCTCTTCGCTCGATCTTGGCGGTGACGAGCGTAACCGAGATGCACGGCGAGGTCATGGGGTCCGGGCGGCGGCCGCGCTGTTCGAGATGCGGGGCGCTTGACCTCAAGCGGGGTTGATCCCGCACGCTCGGAGTGTTCGAACTGACGCACCGACAGGGGGCAGGCACCATGCGCGCCGTACAGGTACACCGCTTCGGAGGGCCGGAGGAGCTCGTGCTGGGGGAGGTCCCGGATCCGGCGGCCGGGCCGGGGGAGGTCGTGGTGGCCGTGGAGGTGGCCGGGCTGACCTTCGTCGAGACCCAGATCAGGCGCGGCACCGATCCCTGGCACGAGCCGCCGGCGCTGCCGTACGTGCCGGGCGGCCGGGTCGCCGGCCGGGTGGACGCGGTCGGTGCCGGGGTGGACCCGGCCTGGCTGGGGCGGCGGGTCCTCGCGAGCACCGGGGAGACCGGCGGCTTCGCCGAACGGGCGGTCGCGTCGGCCGGGGCGCTCGTCCCGGCACCGGAGGGCCTCGGCCTGCCGGAGGCCGTGGCGCTGCACAGCGACGGCAGCACGGCGAGGGGGCTGGTCGAGCACGCCCGGATCCGCCCCGGGGAGTGGGTCCTGGTGGAGGCCGCGGCCGGCGGGGTGGGCAGCCTGCTCGTCCAACTCGCCCGCGCCGCAGGGGCCAGGGTGATCGGCGCCGCCGGGGGCGCACGGAAGCTCGACGCCGTGCGCGAGCTGGGCGCGGAGGCCGCCGTCGACTACCGCGAGCCCGGCTGGACGGAGGAGGTGCGCGCGCTCACCGGCGGCGCCGGCGCGGACGTGGTGTTCGACGGGGTCGGCGGCGACATCGGCCGGGCGGCGTTCGGGGCGACGGCCCGCGGCGGCCGCTTCTCCGTCCACGGCGCCGCGAGCGGAGCGGCCACCTCCGTCGACCCCGCGGACGCGCGCCGCGCGGACGTGGAGGTCATCGGCATCGACCAGCTCTTCGGCTTCGGCCCCCACCTCGCCCGTTGGGCCCGCGAGATCACGGCCGAGGCGGCGGCCGGCCGGGTGCGGCCGCTCATCGGCCAGACCTTCCCGCTGAGTCGCGCCGCCGACGCCCACGCCGCCGTCGAGAACCGCACCGCCCTCGGCAAGACCCTGCTGCTGGTGTGAGCCACCACCGGCATGATGCCTGGCCGGAGGGGAGGGTCGGCGCGTGGTCCGGCCAGTCGTCGGCCTGGTGGCGGGTGAGGTGCCGGTCACGTTCCTGACGCCGCCAGGAACCTCAGCACCGCGAGGACGCGGCGGTGGTCCGCGTCGGCGGTGGGGAGGTCGAGTTTGGCGAAGATGTTGTTGATGTGCTTGGCCACCGCGCTCTCGCCGACCACCAGTGCCTGCGCGATGCCGGCGTTGGAGCGGCCCTCGGCCATGACGCCGAGGACGTCGCGTTCACGCGGGGTGAGCCGTTTCAGTGGGTCGAGGTCGCGGCGCAGCAGGAGCTGTGAGACGACCTGCGGATCCAGTGCCGTGCCGCCTTCCGCCACCCGCCGCACCGCCGCCACGAACTCCGCTACATCGGCGACGCGCTGCTTGAGCAGGTAGCCGACGCCGCCGGTGTTGGTGGAGAGCAGCTCGGCCGCGTACCGCTCCTCCACGTACTGCGACAGCAGCACCACCGCCGTCCCCGGCCAGCGCCGACGGATCTCCACCGCGGCGCGCACCCCCTCGTCGGTGAAGCCCGGCGGCATCCGGACGTCGACCAGCGCGAGTTCGGGCCGGTGCTCCGCCACCGCCGCCAACAGCGCCTCGCCGTCCCCGACTTCGGTGGCGACCTGGAACCCGCCCATCTCCAGCACCTTGACCAGGCCGACCCGCAACAGCACCGAGTCCTCGGCGATCACCGCTCGCACGGCAACTCCGCCGTCACTGTGGTCGGTCCGCCGATGGGACTGCTGACCTGCAGGGTGCCGTCGATGGAGCCGACCCGCTTGGCCAGCCCGCTCAGTCCCGTGCCGGCGCGGGCGTCGGCCCCGCCCAGCCCGTCGTCGGTGATGTTCACCCGCAGCACCTTACCGACCCGCCGGACGGTCACTTCGGTACGCGTCGCGCGGGCGTGCTTGGTCACGTTGGTCAGCGCCTCCGAGACCACGAAGTACGCGACCGACTCCACGGCGGGCGCCGCCCGCTCCGCCAGATCGACCCGCAGGCGCACCGGCAGGGGCGCTCGGGCGGCCAGTCCGGACAGCGCCGCGTCCAGGCCCCGGTCTTCGAGCACGGCCGGATGCAAGCCCCGTACCAGGTCGTTGAGTTCCTCGATCGCCTGCTTGGCCTCCAGGTGTGCCCCGGCGAGCGCTTCGCGGGCTCCGGCCGGCAGGTCGGGCTGGGTGGCCATCGCCAGGCCCAGGTTGACCGCGAGCGAGACCAACCGCTGCTGGGTGCCGTCGTGCAGATCGCGCTCGATGCGGCGACGCTCGGCGTCGACGGCTTCGATCAGGCCGGTGCGGCTCTGGTCCAACTCGTCTACCCGCTCGCGGAGTTGCTGGGCCGGGCTGGGCCCGAGCAGAGCCATCGCCGCACGCGACTCGCCGCGGGCCGCCGCCCCCGCCGCCCACGGTACGGCGCAGAGCAGGACGAGTCCGCCCAGCGTGTAGCACGGCAGTTGCGTCGTGGCGTCGAACCACTCCTTGCGCACCTCCACCGGCAGCTCCCACACCCAGGCGGAGCAGGTGGCGCCCGCCAGGCCCACGGGCAGCGCCGTGAGCACCAGCAGTTCCGACACCGCCAGGACCGGGCCCAGCAGGAGGTGGTAGCCGAGCTGCCCCCAGATGCGCGGCGCGCGGAGCCAACGGGCGGCCGCCGCCCACGACCACTGCTGCTCCCGCGCGGGCGTCGGCCGGGGGAGGAACACGCCGAGCAGCGCCCGGTGCCGGGCCCGCTGAACAGCCGTCAGAACCGGTACACCGAGCAGGATCACGGCGACCGAGATGGGCAGCGCGAGCGGCCAGTTCCCGGCCTCGGCAGTGTTCGCCACGCCCCAGCTCCACACCGGCACCAGCCCCAGGTGCGGCAGGACACCGGCAGCCAGGAAACCGGCGTCCCGCCGCGTCCGAAGGACCGAGCGCCACAGCCCGGGAGGAATCATCACAGCTCGAACCTAGAGCACCACGACCAGTGCGTGCCATGCGCCCAGGACCCGGTCCGATGGTGAAACCAGTACCACCAAGGAGCTGACTCACCGCCACTTCAGGTCATGTGACGGCTGCGGCCGTTCCTGCCGGTCGGTAACAGGCGTTGTGGCAGGTGGCGGGACCATCGGCAGGTGATCGACGGGATTCTGCTGCCAGGGCGGGCGGGTTGAATCAGCCGAGCAGGGCGGTGAGTTCGGCGTCGAAGAGGACCTCGGGGTCGAACCGCATGCCGGTGAAGTGGCCGGCGAGTTCGAGGGAGAGGACGCCGTGGAGGCGGGTCCAGAAGGTGAGGAAGAGGGCGAGGGCCTCGGGTGGGGCGGGGTGGTCGGCGGCCCAGGTGCGGTGGTCGGCGAGGTGGGTGCCGAGGGGGGTGGGGGCGGTCGGGGCGGCCGGGTGGAGGGTGGCGGTGCAGGCGTTCAGCAGGGTGGTGGCGATCTCCCGGGAGATGGCGGTGGTGTCCTCGGGGGCCTGGTAGCCGGGGATCGGGGTGCCGTAGAGCAGCAGGTAGCGCTGGGGGTCGGCGAGGGCCCAGGTGCGCAGGGCGTGGGCGAGGCCGGTCAGGTCGGCGCCGGTGGAGGCGGCCGCGGCGAGGGTGTCGGCGAGGCTGCGGTAGGCCTCGCGGACGAGTTCGGTGATCAGCTCGTCGCGGTTGGCGAAGTAGCGGTAGAGGGCGGGTCCGCTCAGGCCCATCTGCTTGGCGATCGCGTTGAGGGAGAGTGCGGAGGAACCGGCGGTGGCGATCTGCTCCCAGGCGCGTTCCATGACCTCGGCGCGGACCTGGGTGCGGTAGCGCTCGCGGGGGGTGGTGGACTCCGTCTTCGCCATGGTTAGAAGGTATCACGGAAGCTATTGACTGTCGGAGTCGCGAGGAGTTAGAACTTCTAACGGGAGAGATGGTCTCTAGGGAAGGAAACGCCATGTCTGGAATCCGGGCCGCCGTGATCACCGTTCCGCTGGTCGTCGGGCTGTTGGGCGGTGCCGCCGCGCCCGCCGGGGCACACCCGGCGAAGGGGCTCACCTGCCGGGGTGCGGGCGTCGACCCCGCCGCGCAGGTGCGGTACCGCACGGAGGCGGTGATCGACGCGCCACTGAAGGTGATCTGGAAGCTGCAGACGGACGTGTACCGCTGGCCGTCCTGGCAGCGGCCCGTCACCAGCGCGGAGCGGATGGACCACGGCCGTTTCCGGGCCGGGTCGGCCTTCCACTGGACGACCCCCGTGCCGCCCGGGACCGGGATTCCGGCGACCGGCCTGGACATCACCTCGACCGTGCGGCAGGTCGAGGAGGGCTCCTGCATCCGCTGGACCGGTCCGGCGGTCGGGGAGGGGGTGCACATCGACGGGGTGCACGTCTGGAGCTTCACCAAGGTGAAGGGCGGCGTGAAGGTGAGCACCGAGGAGACCCACACCGGGCCGCAGGTCGATGCCAACGTGCCGATGGCGACCGCGATCCTCCGGGCCGGCCTGGAGGGGTGGCTGGCCGACCTCAAGGCCGCCGCCGGGGCGCAGGCGTCCGGGTGGACGCCTGCGCCCCGGTCCTGATCAGTCGGACAGGCGCTCCGCCGCCTCGTCGTCGCTCAGGGCCTCGATCTCCGCGATCAGCAGCTCCTCGACGCGCGCGGCGAGCGCGGCGGCCGTGGACAGCTCGAAGGCGTCGCGGATCGGGACGTCCAGGCCGACGCCCGCGCGGATCCGGGCGACCACCCGGGTGACCAGCAGCGAGTCCCCGCCGAGTTCGAAGAAGTCGTCGAGGGCGCCGACCCGGGGCACGCCCAGCACCTCCTGCCACAGCTGGGTGACCAACTGCTCGGCGTCGGTGCGCGGTGCCACGTAGCGGCTGGTGGCGGCCGGGGCCGGTTCGGGGAGGGCGGCGGTGTCGAGCTTGCCGTTGAGGGTCAGCGGGAGGGCGTCGAGGAGGACGACCGTGTCCGGGACCAGGTAGGCGGGCAGGCGCACGGCGAGGTGTTCGCGCAGGGCGCCGGGGTCGGGCTCGGTACCGGGCGCGGGGACGGCGTAGGCGACCAGCCGGCGCCCGCCGAGCACGACGGCGGCGGCGCGCAGGACGTCCGGACGGCCGGTCAGGGCGGACTCGATCTCGGCCGGTTCGATCCGGTAGCCGCGCAGCTTGATCTGCTCGTCGCTGCGGCCGAGGTAGTCGAGGGTCCCGTCGGTGCGCCAGCGGGCGCGGTCGCCGGTGCGGTACATCCGGGCGGACGGCCCTTCGGCGAACGGGTCGTCGACGAAGGCCGCGGCGGTGAGGTCCGGGCGGCCCAGGTAGCCGCGGGCCAGGCCGGTGCCGCCGATGTACAGCTCGCCCTCGGAGCCGCGCGGCAGCAGGGCGCCGCGCTCGTCGAGCACGTACAGCCGCACGCCGGGCAGCGGGCGGCCGAGCGGCGGGCGGCGCCCGGCGTCCGGGGCGCCGAGGTCGGCGGCGGTGACGATGACGGTGGCCTCGGTCGGGCCGTAGGTGTTGACCAGCCGCACCGTGTCGCCGTGCCGCTCCCGCCAGCGGGCGACGGCGTCGGCGCGGGCCTCGGAGCCGCCGAGCACCACCAGCCGCAGGGCGGCCGGCCACGGGGTGCGCCCGCCGTGCGAGACCAGCTCCTCCCAGTAGGCGGTCGGCAGGTCGAGCACGGTGACCGACGGGCCGTGCGGGTCGCGCAGCAGCTCGGGCAGGGTCCGGCCGCCGCCCGGGAGCAGGACGACGCACGCACCGGAGGCGAGGGCGGGCCACAGCTCCTCGGCGTGGGTGTCGAAGCCGATCGAGGCGAACTGGACGATCCGGTCCTCGGGCGTGAGGCGGTAGCCGTCCGGCCCGGCCATCCAGTCGACGCGGGCGGCCAGGGCGGCGTGGTCGACGGCCACGGCCTTGGGGGTGCCGGTGGAGCCGGAGGTGTAGAGGACGTAGGCGAGGCCGGCCCGGTCGTCGGACGCCACCGGGTCGGGGCCGGGCAGGACGCGCAGGCCCTCGCCGTCCTCGTCCGTCAGCAGCAGGACGGCGCCGGACTCGCGGACCATCAGCCGCCGCCGCTCCTCCGGGTGGGCCGGGTCGAGCGGCAGGTAGCCCGCGCCGGCCTTCCAGATCGCCAGCAGCGCCGTCACCAGGTCGAAGGACGGGGCCAGCCGGACGGCGACCAGCTGTCCGGCGACCTGGCCGAGCCGTTCGGCCAGTTCGGTCGAGCGGCGGTCGAGTTCGGCGTAGGAGAGGGTGCGGCCGTCGCACTCCAGCGCCGGGGCGTGCGGGGTGGCGGCGGCCCGTTCGGCGAAGCGGGCGAGGACGGGGCGGACCGCGGCGGGAGCGGCGGGACCGGCGCCCAGGGCGAGCAGCTCGGCGCGCTCCTTGGCCCCGATCAGCCAGTCGCCGTGCAGCGGCACCGTCGCGTCCTCGACGGCGGCGGTCAGCAGCGCGCGGCAGCGGGTGCCGAGCGCGGCCACCGTCGCCGGGTCGAGGACCTCCCGGTCGAAGGAGAAGGAGAGCGTCAGTCCGCCGTCCGGGGTGCGCCAGCTGTCCAGCAGCAGATCGGTCTTGGCGCGCTCGAAGCCGGAGTCCATCGAGGCGGTGCGCACCCCGGGGGGCAGCGGGGCGCCGCCCTCCTCCCCGGTCAGGTCGTACTGGCTCTGGTGGACGAACACCGCCTGGTAGAGCGGCGCCGCACCGGCCTCGGCGGGCAGGTCCAGGTGGGCGGCGAGCCGCTCCAGCGGGACGTCCTGGTGGCTGAGCGCGCCCAGGGTGGCGGTGCGGACGCGGTGCAGCACGGTGCGGAAGCCGGGCTCGCCGGTCAGGTCGGCGCGGAGCACGCCGGTGCGGGCGAAGTAGCCGACCAGCTCCTCCTGCGCGGCCTCGGTGCGGCCGGCGAGCGGGGTGCCGACCACGAAGTCGGTGCTGCCGGTCCACCGGGCCAGCACGCACTGGTAGGCGGCCAACAGCACCATGAACGGGGTGCAGCGCTCGCGCCGGGCCAGCGCGTCCAGGGCCGCCGTCAGCTCCGGGTCCAGCGCCACCGCGGCGAAGCCCGCCGGGTGCTGCGGCTCGGCCGGGCGGGGGTGGTCCAGCGGCAGCCGCAGCCGGCCGGTGCCGGCCAGCTTCTCCGCCCAGTAGCGGAACGCCGCCTCGTCGCCGCCCCCCGCCGCGCGCTCCTGCTCGGCGCGCGCGACGTCGCCGTACCGCAGCGCGAGCGGCGCGAGCTCGGCCGGCGCCTCGCCGAGCGCCTCCCGGTACAGCGCGAGCAGCTCGCGCCAGACGATCTTGAACGACCAGCCGTCCGCGACGATGTGGTGGACGACCAGCATGAGCGCGTGCTCGTCCGGGCCGGCGGAGACCAGCACGGCGCGCAGCGGCGGTCGTCCGGCGAGGTCGAAGGGCGCGTTGACGCAGGGGCGGCAGGCCTCGGTGAAGGCCTGCTCGCCGGCGCCGGGGGCGAGCGCGACCAGGTCGAGCGGGACGGGCGCCGGCGCTTCGACCAGCTGGACGGGCGCCTCGCCGTCCAGGGCGAAGCGGGTGCGCAGCGGCTCGTGCCGGGCCGTCAGCCCGTTCAGCGCGGTGCGCAGCGCGGCGACGTCCAGCGGTCCGCTCCACCGGCGGGACAGGTACATGTTGAAGCCGGCGTCGGCGGGGTGGAGCTGCTGCAGGAACCAGAGCCGGCGCTGTTCCTCGGTGAGCGGGTGGACGGCCTCGGCGGGGCGGGCGGCGCCGGTGGTCCGGTCGGTGGTGGTCATCGGGCGGCGACCTCGGTTCCGGTACGGCGCGCGGACGCGGCGGGTTCAGCAGACGTGGCGGGTTCAGCAGGCACGGAAGGCGCGGCAGACGCGGCGGGGCGGGCCTCGGACGGGGCCACGGCCCCGGTGCGGGCCGAGAGGGTGGCCAGGCCCACCAGGTCGTCGGGCTCGGCGTCGGGAACGTCACGGTCGAAGTGGCGCAGCGCCGGGACGGCCAGGCAGACGGCCACGAGCAGCGCCATGGCGAGGCCGAACAGCAGGTAGAGCAGGCCGATGCCGCGGCCCTCGCCGGTGCCGATCAGCCGGCCGACGGTGTCGGCCAGCGCGCCGTTCTCGTCGACCCACGGCTGGACCAGGCGCGGCCCGAGCGGTGCGACGACGGCGAAACCCACCGGAAGGGTGGACCAGGCCACCATGGTGTTGACCGCGATCACCCGGCCGTGGAAGCGCAGCGGCACCTTGGTCTGCACGATCGTCGCGTACACGCCGTTGACCAGCCCGAGCCCGTACGCCATGCCGAACGCGCCGAGCGCCACCGGCCAGATGCTGGGGCGCAGGCCGGTCACCAGGCAGGCGGCGGCCAGGCCGAGGGTGGCGAACAGGACGCCGCGCAGCCGCAGCCGGCGCGGCCCGCCCCAGACCAGCAGGGTCAGACCGCCGAGCACGGCGCCGAGCCCGGCCGCGACCGAGACCCAGCCCGCGGCCGCGAGCGGGGCGAAGGAGAGCACCAGCGGGGTGGTGAGCAGGAACAGCGGCGACAGGAAGATGTTGAGCACCGCGAAGAACAGCAGCATCGCCCGGAAGTGCCGGCTGCCGAGCGCCCGCCGGAACCCGGCCCGGATCTCGGCGGTGACGCTCTCGCGCCGACGCGAGGCCATCACGTCGGGGAAGCGCACGGCCAGCGTGACACCGGTGGCGACCACGTAGCTGGCGACGTCCATCACGAGGATGCCGCCGAGGCCGAGCGCCGAGAGCAGACCGACCGCGAACAGCGGGACCAGGAACTGGGCGAGGCCGAAGGCCATCTGGACGACGCCGTTGGCGCGGCCGAGGAAACGCTTCGGGACGAGCTGGGGCACGGCCGAGTTCCAGGCCAGCCGTTGGAAGGTGAGCGCCGTCGACAGCATCGCGATCAGCACGTACGCGTGCCAGACCTGCAACGAGTCGGCGAGGTAGAGCAGCAGCATCACCGCCTGGGTGAGGCCCGCCGCGACGTCGCCGTACAGCATGATCCGGCGCCGGTCGCCGCGGTCCACCAGGGCGCCCGCGAGCGGCGCGGTGAGGATGCCGGGGACCAGGCCGCAGGCGGCCAGCAGGCCGAACTGGGCGAGCGAGCCGGTGGTCAGGTAGATCCACACCGGCAGGGCGAACTCGGTGAGCGCCGAGCCGATCATCGAGATCTGCTGGCCGGCGGCGACGCCGAGGAAGCGGCGCATGGTCGGGCGCACGGCGGTGGACGCGGCGGCGGGGGCCTGCGCGGCGTCGCGGGACACCCCGGCCAGCCACCAGGTGGCGCCCTCGGTGCGCCGGTGCCGCTCCTCCGCGCCGTCCGCCACCGAGCGGTGCACGGTGGTGAGGATCTCGGCCAGCTCGGCGGCCCGGTACTTGAGGTAGAAGTGGCCCGCCTCGTCGAGCACCACCACGCCGGTGGTGCCGCTGAGCCGGTGCCACTCGCGGTACCGCTCCTCGTAGAACTCGGTGGCCGGGTCCCGGTCGCCGCAGACCGCGTACACCGGGGCGGCGATCCGGCCGTCCTCGCTCTCGAACAGCCGGGTGAAGTACTGCTCGGCCTCCCGGGTGCCGATCCGCCGGTTGGCGACCATCAGGCGCAGCTGCTCGGTGCCGACCTCGTCGGTGTCCAGGCCCGCCGCCGCCAGGGCGTTGATCATGCCCTGGTCGCTGCGCATCCGGTCGGCGGTGCGGGACCACCACTCGCCGACGGCGGCGCCGCGTCCGCGCGGCCGGGCGAACGGGAAGATGCCGCCGAGGTGGACGGCCTCGACCTCGCGTCCGGCGGCCTCCACCCGCCGGGCGATCTCGACGGCCAGCCGGACGCCGACGCCGCAGTGGCCGTACAGCACGATGCGGCCCTCGACGGTGTCGAGGATCTCCTGGGCGCAGCCCGCCGCGACCTCGTCGATGTCCATCGCCTCCTCGCCCAGCTCGTGGCCGGGGACGGCGAGCGAGTGCAGGGCCCAGTCGGCGGGCAGGACGTCGGCGAGCGGCTTGTAGATGAGCGCGCTGCCGCCGCCGTACGGTGTGCAGACCAGGCTCGCGGTGACCTTGCGGCCGGCCGGGGTGAGCAGGTGCAGCAGGCTGCGCGGGCCGCGGTCGGCGTGCGGGTCGCTGACCAGGGCGGCCAGCCGGCGCACGGTGGGGTACTTGAAGAGGTCCATCACCCCGACGGGGGTGGGGAGTTCGGGGTAGGCGCGGCGCAGCTTGGCGACCACCTGGGTGGCCAGCAGGGAGTGCCCGCCGAGTTCGAAGAAGTCGTCCAGGGCGCCGACCCGGGGAACACCCAGCAGCTCCGACCAGAGGGCGGCGAGGAACTCCTCGGCCTCGCCCTCGGGTTCGACGAACTCGCCGCTGGCGGCGGGCTCCTCGGGCTCGGGCAGGTTGCGCCGGTCGACCTTGCCGTGGGCCAGCAGCGGCAGCCGCTCCAGCACCACGAAGCGGGCCGGAACCATGTAGTCCGGCAGCACCTCGGAGAGGGTGTCGCGCAGGTCGGCCGCGGCCGGGGCCGGGCCCTCGCCCGGGTGCTCCAGGTAGGCGACCAGGGTCTGCCGCAGCCCCTCGCCGCGGGCCAGCACGACGGCCTGGGTGATGCCGGGCAGGGCGGTGAGGGCGGCCTCGACCTCGCCGGGCTCGACCCGGTAGCCGCGCACCTTGATCTGGTCGTCGGCCCGGCCCAGGTAGTCGAGCGTGCCGTCGGCGTGCCAGCGGGCCAGGTCGCCGGTGCGGTAGAGCCGGTCGCCGGGGGCGCCGAAGGGGTCGTCGACGAAGCGCTCGGCGGTCAGGTCGGGCCGGCCCAGGTAGCCGCGGGCCAGCCGGTCGCCGCCCAGGTACAGCTCGCCCGTGACGCCCGGCGGCACCGGCTGCATCGCCTCGTCGAGGACGTGGCAGCGGGCGCCGGCGAGCGGGGTGCCGATCGGGGTGCTGCCGGGGCCGGCGGCCTCGGCGGTGACCTCGTGGACGGTCACGCCGACGGTGGCCTCGGTCGGGCCGTAGTGGTTGAAGACCGCGCACCGGCCGAGGGCGGCGAGTTCGGCCGCCCAGGGCCAGGCCGAGGCCTCGCCGCCGAGCACCAGCGCCCGCTGTGGCAGCAGCCGCTCCATCGGGGCGTCGGCGCCGAGCGCGGCCAGGTGGGAGGGCGTCATCTTGAGGTAGTCGAGCTCCAGGCGCTCGATCTGCTCGGCGAGTTCGGCGCCCGCGATGCGGCGCGGCAGCAGGTGGACCCGGCCGCCGGTGCTCAGCGCGAGGTAGAGCATGGTGATGCTGAAGTCGAAGGAGAGCGACTGCAGCAGCCCGTAGCCGGCGCCCGGTTCGATCCGCAGCCGCTCCCGCACCCCGGCCAGGTAGTTGAGGATCTGGCGGTGCTGGACGGCGACGCCCTTGGGGGTGCCGGTGGAGCCGGAGGTGTAGATCACATAGGCCAGCCGGTCCGGCCCGGAGATCTCCTCCAGCGGCTGCGGGTCGCGCTGCGCGGGGTCGGTGTCCAGCAGCAGCACGGCGCCTTCGTGGCCGGGGAAGCGCTCGCGCAGCGCCGAGTCGGTGACCAGCACCCGCACGTCGGCGTCGGCGACCAGGTGGGCGAGGCGGGCGGGCGGCTGCTCCGGGTCCAGCGGCAGGTAGGCGCCGCCGGCCTTCAGCACGGCGACCAGGGCGACGGCCAGTTCGGGCGACTGCTCCAGGCAGACCGCGACCCGGTCGTCCGGTCCGACGCCGAGCGCCCGCAGCCGGCGGGCGAGGCCGGTGGCGCGCTCGTCCAGCTCCCGGTAGTCGACGGTGCGGCCCTCGAACTCCAGGGCCGGGCGGTCCGGGTGGGCGCGCGCGGTGTCGGCGAGCAGGGCGGTGAGGGTGCGCGGGCCGTCGGCCGGGTCGGGCAGTGCCGGGCCGGCGGCCCACCGCTCCAGGACGTCCTGCCGCTCGCCGGGGGTGAGCAGCGGCAGCCGGGAGATCGGCCGCTGCGGGTCGGCCACCGCGGCCGCGACCAGCAGCTCGAAGCGCTCGACCAGCTGTCGCACGGTGGCGGCGTCGAACAGGTCGGTGCGGTAGGTGAGCAGCCCGTACAGGCCGCCGTCGGACTTCTCCCGCAGGTAGAAGGCGAGGTCGGTGCGGGTGGTGGCGGCCTCGTGGCCGAAGCCCTCGGAGGCCGGGGCGCCGGGGGAGTCGGCGGCGGCGGCGCTGCGGTCGCCGTAGTTCTGGAAGGCGAAGCTGACCTGGAAGACGGCGGAGCGGCTGACGTCGCGCTCGATGTCGAGGTCGGCCACCATCTGCTCGAACGGCACCTCCTGGTGGGTGTACGCGTCGAGGGTCGTCCCGCGCACCCGGCCGAGCAGTTCGGTGAAGGCGGGATCGCCCTCCAGTCGGGCCCGGATCGGCAGCATGTTGACGAACAGGCCGACCACGCCTTCGAGTTCGCGGTGGAGGCGGCCGGCGACCGCCGATCCGATCGCGAAGTCCCGCTGTCCGGCGTGCCGGCCGAGCAGGGTCTGCAGCGCGGCCATCAGCACCATGTACCCGGAGGCGTTCGAGGCGCGCGCCAGGGCGGCGACGCCCCGGCCGAGTTCGGGGCTCCAGTGGAACTCGGTGGCGGCGCCCTCGAAGGTCAGCACCGGCGGCCGGGGCCGGTCGGTGGGCAGCTCCAGGGCGGGGACGTCGCGCAGTTCCTCGCGCCAGTACGCGCGGGAGCCGGCCACCGCCTCGCCGGCCAGCCGCTCCCGCTGCCAGCGGGCGTAGTCGCCGAACTGCACGGTCAGCTCCGGCAGTCGGTCCGGGGTGCCGTGCGCGTGCCGGGCGTAGAGCGCGTCGAGCTCGCGGTGCAGCAGGTCGAGCGACCAGCCGTCGCTGACGATGTGGTGCATCACCAGGGCGAGCACGTGCTCGTCCGGGGCGGTGCGCACCAGCAGGGCGCGCAGCAGCGGGCCGGCGGCGAGGTCGAACGGCTGCGCGACCCGCGCCTCGAGCTCCCGGGCGGCGCGGGCGGCCGGGTCCGGGTCGTCGGTGACGTCGACGAACTCGGCCTCGTACGGGGCGGGTTCGGCGATCCGGACCTGTGCGGTGCCCTCGGGGGTGGCGGGGAAGGCCATCCGCAGCGCCTCGTGCCGGGCGAGCAGCCCGGTGAGGGCGGCGTCCAGCGCGGCGCGGTCGAGCGGGCCGCGCAGCCGGCGGGCCGGGGCGAGGGTCCAGGCGGTGGAGCCGGGGGCGAACTGGTCCATGAACCAGAGCCGTTCCTGGCCGCTGGAGAGCGGCACCTCGGCGCCCGGGGGCCGGGCGGGGACGGTGCTCGCGGGGGTGGGTCCGGTGGCGTCCGCGGAGCCGGCCGCGGCGGCGCGCAGCCGCTGGGCCAGCAGGGCGCGCTTGGTCGCGGACAACCCGGCAGCGGGGTCCTGGAGGTCGGTCATCGGGTGTTCCATTCGGCGCACGTCGGAGCGGTGGGCGTCGTGCCGTCGGGCGGGGTCGCCGCGAGGCCGGGCCGCCGCAGGGGAGGAGAGGCGAGGGCGCAGGGAGGGAGACGCGGGAGCGGGGTGTGGGAGGCCCGGCCGGGCCTCCCACGGGTCAGCGCAGCTCGCGGACGGCCGCGGCGATGCCGAGCGGGGTCGGGGTGGCGAAGAAGACGTCGAAGTCCAGCTCGACGCCGAGCAGGTCGCGGATCCTGGCGGTGATCTGGATGATCGTCAGGGAGTGCCCGCCGAGTTCGAAGAGGTCCTCCTCGGGGCCGAGGTCGGGCAGCCGCAGCACCTCGGACCAGATCCCGAGGACGGCGGTGAGCACCTCGTCCCGGTCCTGCGCGTCGTCGGGCGCGGCGGCGGCCGTGTCGACCGGCACCGGCGGGACGGGCAGCGCGCGCCGGTCCAGCTTGCCGTTGGGCGTCAGCGGCAGCCGGTCGAGGACCAGGAAGCGCTGCGGGACGGCGGCGCCGGGCAGCGTCCGCTGGAGGAAGGCGCGCAGTTCGGCGGGGGAGGGCGCGGTGCCCCCGGCGGCCGGGACGAGGTACCCGGCGACGAACGGCTCCTCGCCGTCCTCCTCGCGGTGCACCGCGGCGGCGGCCTCGGCGAGGCCCGGGTGGGCGAGCAGCGCGGACTCGATCTCGCCCAGCTCGATCCGGTGGCCGCGGATCTTGACCTGGTCGTCGAGCCGGCCGAGGAACTCCAGTTCGCCCTCGGGGCTCCAGGCGACCAGGTCGCCGGTGCGGTAGAGCCGGTCGCCGGGGGCGCCGAAGGGGTCGTCGACGAAGCGCTCGGCGGTCAGCTCGGGCCGCCCCAGGTAGCCCTCGGCGAGGCCGTCGCCGCCCAGGTACAGCTCGCCCGGCACCCCGATCGGCAGCGGCCGGCGCCGGGCGTCCAGCACATAGGCGCGGGTGTTGGCGATCGGCCGGCCGATCCGGACCGCCTCGGGGGCGGCCGGGAGTTCGGCGCAGGTGGACCAGATGGTGGTCTCGGTCGGCCCGTAGACATTGAGCAGCCGGTCGGTGCCGGCCCGCAGCTGCCGGGCCAGCGGCAGGGGCAGGGCCTCGCCGCCGACCAGGCCGGTCAGCCCGGACGGCAGCGGCCCGGCGCCGAGCAGGACCCGCCAGCCGGAGGGGGTGGCCTGGACGTGGGTGACGCCCTCGCGCTCGACCAGGTCGCGCAGCCCGGGCCCGTCGACGGCCAGGCCGTCCGGGGCCAGTACCAGCCGCCCGCCGGTGGTCAGCGGCAGCAGCAGTTCGAGGGCGGAGATGTCGAAGGACAGCGAGGTGAGGCCGAGCCAGACGTCCCGGGGGCCGGAGCCGAGCCGGTCGGCGAAGGCGGTGAGCAGGTTGACCAGCGCCCGGTGGCCGATCTCCACGCCCTTGGGGCGGCCGGTGGAGCCGGAGGTGTAGAGCACGTAGGCGAGCCGGCCGGGGGCGGCCCCGGTCGGCGCGGGCGCGTCCCCCGCCGCCGGGAGGCGGAGCACCGCCGGGGCGGCGGCGGCCACCTCGGGCGCCGGCTCGCGGTCGGCCAGCAGCAGGGCGGCGCCGGAGTCGGCGAGCACGAAGGCCAGCCGCTCGGCCGGGTAGCCCGGGTCCAGCGGCAGGTAGCCCGCGCCGACGGTGTGCACGGCGAGCAGCGCGGCCGGCAGGTCGGCGGTGCGGGCGAGGTGCAGGCCGACCAGGTCGTCCCGGCCGATGCCGGCCGCGGTCAGCGCGCCGGCCAGCCGCTCGGCGCGCCGCAGCAGCTCGCGGTAGGTCAGCCGCTGCTCGCCGGCCACCACGGCGAGCGCGTCCGGGGCGGCGGCGGCCTGCTCCCGGACCAGGTCGAGCACGGTCCGCTCGCCCGGGTAGGCGTGGGCGGTGGCGTTCCAGGCGGTGGTGACCAGGCGCTGCTCGGCGGCGTCCAGCAGCGGCAGCTCGCCCAGCGCCGTGCCGGGGTCGGCCGCGGCGGCGGCGAGCAGGGTGGCGAGGTGGCCGGCGATCCGCCGGGCGGCGGGCGCGGCGAGCACGGCCGGGTCGTACTGGAGGGAGAAGTCGATCGCCTCGGCGTCCTCGACGGCCTGGAGGTGCAGGGTGTTGCGGGCCGCGTGGTGGAAGACCGTCCAGTCGACCCGGGTCGCGCTGCCCGGGAAGAGCGGCTCGGCGGTGGTGCGGCGGCGGTAGCCGAAGGAGACCGGCGCGAGCCCGGCCCGGGGGGTGAGCCCGGGCACGGCGGCGCCGAACGGGACGGCGCGGTGGGCCGAGGTCAGCCGGACCTCGGCGCGCACGGCTTGGGCGTAGCGCGCGAAGGTGCTCCGCTCGTCGGCGTCGGCCGGGGCGTACACGGGCAGCTCGTTGACGAACAGGCCGATCGCCTCGTGCTGCCCGGGGCGCCGGGTGCCGAACGGGACGGCGACCGGCACGGCCTCGCCGCCGTAGCGGCGCAGCAGGCCGTGCAGGGCGGCGAGCAGGAACTCGAAGACGGTGACCCCGGCCTCCCGGGCGGCCTGCGCGAGGGCCTCCCGGCCGGCGCCGTCGAGGCGCCAGGTGACGGCCTCGCCGGGGCCGGCGTCGGTGGTGGCCCGGGCGCCGCCGGGCAGCACCGGGTCGGTGGCGGCGGCCCAGCGGGGGCCGTGGAACGCGGCGGCCCGCTCGACGTCGGCGGGGGCGGGGGCGGGGGCGGGGGCGGCGGGGGCGGCCTCGGCGGCCGACGGGGCCGCGGCGGGCGCCTCGCCCGCGAGGGCGGCGGCGTACCCGGCGGCCAGGTCGGCGGCGAGCACGTCCTTGGAGTTCCCGTCGAACACCGCGTGGTGGGCGACCACCAGCAGCTCGGCGCTGCCGTCCGGCCGCCGGTGCAGGGCGAACCGGGCGAGCGGTCCGGTGGCCAGGTCGAAGGGGAGGGCGAGCTCCTCGGCGAGCCGCTTGGCGATCGCCTCGCCGTTGTCGGCGGCGGTGTCGAGGACGGTGAGCGCGGGTGCCCGGCCGGCGGGTATCCGGTGGACCACGCCGTCCCGCTCCACCAGGGCCGCCCCGAGCGCGGGGTGCCGGGCGGCGGTCGCGGCGACGGCGCGGGCCAGGGCCCCGGTGTCGATCCGGTCGAAGGTGAGGCGCAGCGCGAGGTGGAAGACCTCGGGCACGTGGGTGAGTCTGCTGGTCAGCCAGATCCCGTGCTGGGCGGGGGAGGCGGGCCCGGTTGCGTCCGTCGCTCTCGCGGGTTCCCCCGCGGCGGGGGCGGGGTCGGGCCGGTTGGGGGAGTCGGACATGCTGTGCTCGATTCGGGAGTCGGAGACGGAGCTGCGGGGCACCCGTCCGAGCGGTGTCCGTAACGGCACGGCGCGGTCGGACGACGCGACTGCCGAAGGGCGGCCGGCCCGCCCCGCGGACCGGTCGGCAGGACGCCGAGGAACGGCCGGGCCCGACTCCCAGGATTCCCCCCTGAAGCGTCAGACGATCCGATCCTCTCCCCCGTTCGAAGATCATTGGCCTGGACCTGCCGAGAGATTTCCACAGACCACATGCCTCGTCAAGGGTTGTCCACGACCTGGCCGGTGCCTGCCGACGGTTCGTCAACTACCTTCCTTTTCCCGGATTCCGGGGAATTTGAAGGGCTGCCGTCAAAATTGCCGCGGCGACCGGGGTGGCCGGCGCCGTCGAGGGCGGCCGACGCGGGCCAAGTTGTCTGTACAGCTCGGGGTTCACTGTCCGTCACCGACGCGCCATCGAACCCCCCGTTCCCGTCCATCTGGGGCCCGTACACATAACGGGTCTGGACCAAAGCGTCCGACCGCCCCCGCTTTGTACAAGGAGCCACCCCCGATGAGTCCGAAGCCCGAACTGTCGCGCCGCACCCTGCTCGGCGGCGCGGCGGCGGCCGCCGCGCTGTCCGCCCTTCCGCTCAGCGTGCGCGAGGCGCTCGCCGCGCCGGCCCGCCCCGGCCGGCTGGCGGACATCCAGCACGTCGTGGTGTTCATGCAGGAGAACCGCGCCTTCGACCACTACTTCGGCACCCAGGCCGGCGTCCGCGGCTTCGGCGACCGCACGGCGGTGCGCGGCGTCAACGGCCGCTCGGTCTTCCACCAGCCCGACCCCAGCCGCAAGGAGGGCTACCTGCTGCCCTTCGCGATGAACGCCGCCCACACCAACGCCTACCAGCAGGGCGCCCCCGCGTTCGGCTTCGTCGACTCGATGAAGGCCTGGAACGACGGCCTCGCTGACGGCTCGGTCACCCGCCGCTCGAGCGGCTGGCTCGGCCAGGGCTACTACGAGAGCGCCGACATGCCCTTCTACCACGCGCTCTCCTCGGTGTTCACCACCTGTGACGCCTACTACGCGTCGGTGCAGTGCAACACCAACACCAACCGCGACCACGTCATGACGGGTACCAGCGGCGGCACCGTCCGGGACACCCCGGTCACCGACAACACCGAGATCCCCGGCGGCTACGAGTGGACCACCTACGCCGAGCGCCTGGAGAAGGCCGGCGTCAGCTGGAAGACCTACCAGGCGCTGGACAACTTCGACGACAACGCGCTCGCCTGGTTCACCCCCTTCGTCAAGGCCAAGCCCGGTGAGCCGCTCTACGAGCGCGGCATGCGCGCCGTCGGCGACCCGGCCAAGAAGGGCGACCCCTTCGCGATGGGCGACGCCCTGGTCGAGGCCTTCGCCGCCGACGTCCAGGCCGACGCCCTCCCGCAGGTCTCCTGGATCGTCGCCCCCGCCGCGCTCTCCGAGCACGCCAACTACGCGCCGCCGAACGGCGAGCACCTCACCGCCCGGCTGCTGGCGGCCCTCGCGGCCACGCCCGAGGTGTGGCAGAAGACCGTCTTCATCCTCAACTACGACGAGCACGGCGGATTCATGGACCACCACCTGCCGCCCGTCCCGCCGCTGGCCGCCGGCCGCGGCAAGTCCACCGTGCCGGTCGACGGCGAGGTCGTCGTCCGGGTGGGCAAGGGCGGCTCCACCTACCACCGGGTGGTCGGCCAGGACGGCAGGTACCGGGTCAAGGCCGCCGACGGCTCGCTCGCCTGGTCCGACACCCTGCCCGCCGGCGAGAGCCTGGTCTCCGGCCCCTACCCGATGGGCCTGGGCGTGCGGGTGCCGATGATCGTCGTCTCGCCGTGGACCCGCGGCGGCGTCGTCGACTCCACCGTCTACGACCACACCTCGGTGCTGCGCTTCCTGGAGCAGCGGTTCGGCATCCAGGAGCCCAACATCAGCCCCTGGCGGCGCTCGGTCTGCGGCGACCTCACCAACGTCTTCGACTTCTCCGGCCGTGACCCGCGCCGGCCCGAGCTGCCGGACACCAGCGGCAACCGCCAGAAGGTCACCGACACCGGCAGGCTGCCCGCGCCCACCGTGCCCGACCCGCAGGTCTTCCCGCAGCAGGAGCGCGGCACCCGGCCCGCCCGCCCGGCCCCGTACGACCTGATCGTCAAGCCGCGCCTCAAGGGCGACCAGCTGACCGTCGACTTCATCAACCAGGGCAAGCAGGGCGCCGTCCTCGCGGTCTACCCGGAGCCCGGCACCCCGCCGCGCCACTACACCGTCGGCGCCAAGTCCCGGCTCTCCGACGTCTGGACGGTCGGCCGGGACGGCTACGACCTGCGCGTGCACGGCCCCAACGGTGCGCTGTGGCACCTGCGCGGCACCGTCGAGGCGCCCTACGAGATCTCGCTCTCCGAGGAGAAGGACGGCAAGGTGCTGGAGGTGGACGTGATCAACCGCTCGCGCACCGCCCAGACCTTCCTGGTCGGCGACCTCGCCTACGGTGACGGTCTGCGCGAGGTCCGGGTCGCCGCCGGGGACGACCGGACCGTCAACGTCAAGGTCGGCCCCGAGGGCTGGTACGACGTCGCCGTCGGCGTCCGCGGCGAGCTGGGCTTCCGCCGCCGGATCGCCGGCCGCTTCCCCTGGGACGGCGAGCACCTGCTCACCGACCCGGCGATGGGCCTGGCCGACCCGCTGGCCGTGGACGTCGCGCTCAAGGCCGCCTCGACCACCATCGACGAGGCGATCCTGCTGCCCGGCCGCCCGGCCCGGGTCACCGCCCGCTTCACCGCCACCACCGCGCTGACCGCGCTGGAGGCCCAGCCGGTCGTCCCGGCCGGCTGGACGGTCGCCGCCGTCACCGCCGCGCCCGCCTCGCTCGCCGCGGGGGCCACCGCCACCGCCGAGTGGGACGTCACCCCGCCCGCCCAGCTGCCGGACGGTGCCGCCCACCGCGTCCTGGTCACCGCCCGGGCGCAGGCCGGCGACCGCTTCGCCGTCGCCGACGGCGAGCTCGCCGCCCGCACCGCGCCGGTGATGGCCGGCCATCTGCTCGGCGAGGACTTCGAGTCGCTGGCCGGCGCGCTCCAGCCGGTCGGCGGAGTCCTCGGCTGGACGCCGCAGGCGCCGCAGGGCTGGTCGGTGGTCAACGCACCGGGCATGCCGCAGGGCACCACCCGCCTCCAGGGCTGGACCTTCCACACCAAGCGCGAGTGGTCCAACCCGGCCGGCCAGGACCGCGGCAACTTCACCCGCGGCCTGGGCATCCTGGCCGTCGCCGACCCGGACGACTGGGACGACACCGGCTCGCCGTCCAAGAAGGGCGTCTTCGACTCGACCCTGGTCTCGCCCGCGGTGCCCGTCCCCGCCGGCGCCACCACCCTGTACCTGGGCTTCGACTCGCACTACCGGCAGGAGGCCCCGCAGAAGGCCGCGGTCACCGCGGTGTTCGACAACGGCACCGAGACCCGCCTGGTGTTCTACAGCTCCGACGCCACCGGCAACGACAACGCCGGCAAGGACGTCCAGAACACCTTCGTCGCCAAGCAGTTCGCCGTCCCGGCGGGCGCCCGCGGCGTGACGCTGAAGTTCCGGATGTACGACGCCGGGAACAACTGGTTCTGGGCCGTCGACCACATCCGCCTGGACGTCAAGCCGATCACGGGCTGACGCCCCCCGCCCCGCCCGGCCCGTCCGCGCCCCGCCCGGCCCGTCCGCGCCCCGCCCGGCCCGTCCGCGCCCCGCCCGGCCCGTCCGCGCCCCGCCCGGCCCGTCCGCGCCCCGCCCGGCCCGTCCGCGCCCCGCCCACCGGGGGAGCGGACGGGCCCTCGGCGGCGGGCTGTCAACAGGCGCGAACGCGTCGCGCACCTCCGCGCACCGGACCGGAAAGCCTCTGGCCGTGTACATGATCGCACCGGTAGGAATGGGTGGCCGGTGCGGACCGCCCGCACCGTCGAGAGGAGCCGCACCGTGTCCCGTCTTCGTGCCGCCGCCCTGGCCCTCGGCTGTACCGCCGCCGCGCTCACCCTGACCGCGACCACCGCGCACGCCGCCCCCGGCGACACCCAGAACGTCTGCGCCAGCCAGCTCACCCCCGCCGGCTGGGTCGACGTCCAGTGGTGGAACGACATCAGCTGCTCCTCGACCTTCAGCCCCAACAAGAAGCAGATCAAGCAGATCGCCGGTCTGCCGATCGGCACCACGCTCACCGTGTGCGCCTCGACCTACCAGCCGGCCGGCTGGGTGCAGCTCTCCTCGTTCTACAACAGCAGCTGCAACTACTCGGCCGTGCCGAGCTTCAACAACAACGCCTGGCAGATCAAGCGCGTCTCCTGACGCCCCACGGGCAGCGTGCCGACGGCCCACCGGTCCCGCGCCGGTGGGCCGTCGGCGTGCCCGGGCCCGACGGCGCCAGACTGGGCGCACCCGTCCGCCACCCACCCGGGAGACCACCGCCATGCACCAGCGCCTGCTGCGCCTCACCGGCGCCGCCACCGCCGTCTACGGACTCGCCGTCGCCCGCCGACCGGCGCTGCTCGCCCGCCCCTCCGGCCTCACCGCGCCCGACGGCTCGGTGCCCGCCCCGGTCGCCGCCTGCCTGCGCCCGCTCGCGCTCCGCGACGCCGCCTGCGGCCTCGCCATGGCCCTCGCCCCGAACGACGCCGCGCTGCGCACCGCCACCGCCGTCCGGATCGCCTCCGACCTCGGCGACGCCGCCCTGCTCGCCACCGCCCTCCCGGCCCGGCGGCACCGGGTGATGGCGGTCGCCGTCTCGGTCGGCTGGGGCGCGCTCTCGGTGGCCGGACTCCTGGCGCGGCCGCGAGGTCTCTCCACCCGTCAAGTCTCTTGACCATCGAGAGATATGATCCGGGCTGTCCGCACCCCGCCCCAGTCCGGAGGGCGCCCCGCCATGCCCGCTGACCGTCCCGCCCCCGCCGCCGCACCGCCGGCCCCGTCCGCCCGGCGGCGCCGCGCCCGGTTGCTCGTCCCGCTCGCCCTGCTGGTCGTCTGGCTCGGCCTCGGCGGCGCCTTCGGCTCCTACGCGGGCCGGCTCGGCGAGGTCGCCACCAACGACCGGGCCGCCTTCCTGCCCCGCAGCGCCGAGTCCACCGAGGCCGCCCGGCTCGGCGCCGGCTTCCGGGCCGGCGACTCCCTGCCGGTCATCGTCGTCTGGGAGAGCCGCACCGGCCCCCTCGACGACACCCGCCGCTCCGCCGCCGAGCAGGCCCTGCACGCCGCCGCCGCGCTGCCCGGCGCCACCGGACGCGTCTCGCCCGCCGTCCCCGCCGCCGACGGCCGCGCCCTCCAGGGCGTCGTCCAGCTGCGCGCCGACCTCGGCCGCGAGACCGGCGACACCGTGCGCGCCGTCCGCGCACTCGCCGAAGGCGTCCCCGACACCACCGTCGGCCTGGCCGGACCCGCCGCCATCCTCGCCGACCTCGGCGGCGCCTTCGCCGGCATCGACGGCCTGCTGCTCGGCGTCGCGCTCGGCGTCGTCCTGCTGATCCTGCTCGCCGTCTACCGCGCCGTGCTGCTGCCGCTGCTGGTCATCCTCGGTGCCGTCTTCGCCCTCGGCATCGCCTGCGCCCTGGTCTACCTGCTCGCCGACCACGGCCTGGTCACCGTCGACGGCCAGATCCAGGGCCTGCTGTCGATCCTCGTCATCGGCGCCGCCACCGACTACGGCCTGCTGCTCTCCGCCCGCTTCCGCGAGGAACTGCACCTGCACGGCGACCGGTTCGCCGCGCTGCGCACCGCCTGGCGGCAGTCCGTCGAGCCGATCACCGCCTCCGGTGCCACCGTCGCGCTCGGCCTGCTGGTGCTGCTGCTCTCCGACCTGACCAACAACCGGGCGCTCGGCCCGGTCGGCGCCATCGGCATCGGCTGCGCCGTGCTCTCCGCGCTCACCTTTCTGCCGGCCGCCCTGGTGCTGGCCGGGCGCGCCGCCTACTGGCCGTCCCGGCCCGCCGCCGACGGCCGGGCCCCGGTGCACGCCGTCTGGGCCCGGGTCGCGGCCCTGGTCGCCCGCCGCCCGCGCGCCCTGTGGGCGGCGAGCCTGGCCGTGCTCGCGGCACTGGCCGCCCTCGCCCCCACCCTGGACGCCGGCGGCGTGCCGCAGAGCGAACTGTTCGTCAAGGCCCAGCCCTCGGCGGCCGGCCAGCGGCTGCTCTCCGCGCACTTCCCGGGCGGCAGCGGCAACCCCGCCGTGGTGATCGCCGCCGCCGACCGCTCGGAGGCCGTCACCGCGGCGGCCGCCGCCGTCCCCGGCGTGGCCGCCGTGCGCGCCACCACCGCCGGGGCGCCGGGCGGCGCGCCGCTGGTCGTCGACGGCCGGGTCCGGCTGGAGGCGACGCTCACCGACCCGGCCGACAGCGACGCGGCGATCGCCACCGTCCACCGGCTGCGGCAGGCCGTGCACGCCGTCCCGGGCGCGGACACGCTGGTCGGCGGCTACACCGCCCAGCAGGACGACACCCGGACCACCGCCGCCCGCGACCGCACCCTCATCACCCCGGTGGTGCTGCTGTGCGTGCTCGCCGTCCTCGTCCTGCTGCTGCGTTCGCTGGTCGCCCCGGTACTGCTGGCCGCCACCGTCGGGCTCTCCTACCTGGCGACGCTCGGCGTGAGCGCGGTGGTCTTCCCGCACGTGTTCGGGTTCTCCGCCGTGGACCCCTCGGTCCCGCTCTACGGGTACGTGTTCCTGGTCGCGCTCGGGGTCGACTACAACATCTTCCTGATGACCCGGGTGCGCGAGGAGGCGCTGCGCTCCGGCACCCGGGAGGGGGTGCTGCGCGGGCTCACCGCCACCGGCGGGGTGATCACCTCGGCGGGGGTGGTGCTGGCCGCGACCTTCGCCGCGCTCGGCGTGATCCCGCTGGCCTTCCTGGCCCAGATCGCCTTCATCGTGGCGTTCGGCGTGCTGCTGGACACCCTGCTGGTGCGCTCGCTGCTGGTGCCCGCCCTGGTCCGGGACCTCGGCGACCGGGTCTGGTGGCCGGCCCGCACCGGGCGCGCGGTGCCGGGAGCGGCCCCGGCGGTGCCGGAGCCGGCGGGTGAGCGCGTGGGCCCGGGGATCTGAGCGCGGGCGGCGGGCGGCGGGCGGCACCGTTAGGCTGAACGGGTTAGCCCGACCTCGCACGCAACCGGAGAACACGCCTTGGCGGAACAGGGGGAGCCGCAGGGCTCCGGTACGCCGGAGCTCGGCCGTCTGCTGCAGGACCTCGCCTCCGAGATGAACCTGCTCGGCCACGGCTTCGCCGCCGCGAGCGGCCTGCACACCACCGACGTCCAGGCCCTGCTCGCGATCATGCGCGCCGGCCCGACGCCCCACGGCGCCCAGGCCCGGGGCGGCCGCGTCGCCGAGGAGCCCGCCGCGTCCCCGGGCATCACCCCCGGGCGGCTCGGCGAGGAACTCGGCCTCTCCTCGGGCGCGGTCACCGCCGTACTGGACCGCCTGGAGCGGGCCGGGCACATCCGCCGCACCCGGGACGCGGCGGACCGGCGGCTGGTCCTGGTGCACTACCTCCCGGGCGCCGGCCGGATGGCGGCCGAGTGGTTCGCGCCGGTCGCCCGCCGCACCGAGACGGTGCGCGCCGAGTTCACCCCCGGCGAACTCGCCGCCGTGGCCCGCTTCCTCGATCGGATGACCGGCGAGCTGGAGGACCTGCGCCACTCACGCTGAGCCGCCCGCCGGTCCGCCCCGGCGGCCCAGGGGTCCACGCGCCGCCTGCTCGGTGATCCGCCGGGCCATCCCGCCGAAGACCACGGCGTGGAACGGCGCCACCGCCCACCAGTACGCGTGCCCGGCCAGCCCGCGCGGGTGGAACAGCGCCCGCTGCCGGTACCGGCTCCCGCCCGCGCCGTCCGGCGCGACCGTGAGCTCCAGCCAGGCCGGCCCGGGCAGCCGCATCTCCGCGCGCAGCCGCAGCAGCCGCCCCGGTTCGATCTCCTCCACCCGCCAGAAGTCGAGCGACTCGCCGACCCGCAGCCGCGCCGGGTCCCGCCGCCCCCGGCGCAGCCCCACACCGCCGACCAGTCGGTCGACCCAGCCGCGCACGGCCCAGCCGAGCGGGAAGGAGTACCAGCCGTTCTCCCCGCCGATCCCCTCCACGACCCGCCACAGCGCCGCCGGGTCGGCGTCCACCCGCAGCTCCCGGACGTCCTGGTAGAGGCTTCCGCCGGCCCAGTCCGGGTCGGTCGGCAGCGGGTCGCTCGGGGCGCCGGGCAGCGAGGCGGAGGACCACCGGGTGGCGACGTCCGCGTCCCGGATCCTCCGCAGCGCGAGCCCGACCGCCGCGTCGAAGCCGATGGCGCCGCCCGGGGGCTCCGGCAGGTACCGGTCGAGGTCGTGCTCGCCGCGGACCACCTCGTACCGCAGCGACTCCACCAGCGGCCGGGCGATCGACCCCGGCACCGGCGTCACCAGGCCGACCCAGAGACTGGAGAGCCGCGGGGTGAGGACGGGGACGGCGAGGATCAGCCGGCGGGGCAGCCCGGCCACCGCCGCGTAGCGCTCCATCATGCGCCGGTACGTCAGCACCTCCGGCCCGCCGATGTCGAAGGCGCGGTTCACCCCGGGCGGCAGGCCGGCGGCCCCGACCAGCAGCCGCAGCACGTCCCGTACGGCGATCGGCTGGATCCGGGTCTCCACCCAGCGCGGGGTCACCATCACCGGCAGGCGCTCGGTGAGGTACCGGAGCATCTCGAAGGAGGCCGACCCCGAGCCGATGATCACCGCGGCCCGCAGTTCGGCGGTCGGCACGCCGCTGTCGCGCAGCACCCGTCCGACCTCGACCCGCGAGCGCAGGTGCGGGGAGAGCCGCCCGGCCGCAACCCCGGCGGGCGCGAGCCCGCCCAGGTAGACGATCCGGCGCACCCCGGCCAGGGCCGCCGCCCGCCCGAAGGCCGCGGCGGCGGCCCGGTCGGTGGCCTCGAACCCGGGGCCGGTGCCGAGCGCGTGCACCAGGTAGTAGGCGACGTCGATCCCGGTGAAGGCGCCGTCCAGGCTCTCCGGCCGGGTGACGTCCCCGGCGACGGCCTCGACCCGTTCGCGCCAGGGGTGGTCGCGCAGCCGGTCCGGATCCCGGACCAGACACCGGACGGCGTGCCCGGCGTCCAGCAGCTCCGGCACCAGCCGGCCGCCGATGTACCCGGTGGCCCCGGTGACCAGGCAGCGCGGCGGGCCGGGAGGAACGCGGTCGGCGGCATCGGTCACGGTGGCTCCCGGGGGGCGGTCGGCGGCATCGGTCACGGTGGCTCCCGGGGGGCGGTCGGCGGTCGCCACGATGATCTCCGCAGCGGACCGCACCCGCACGGGGGGCGGCCGGGCTGCCGCCCGTCCGGCGCAACGCGGCGGCCCCGGCCGGCGGGCCGGGCCTCGTGGCGCCCGGTGCCGTGCGGTGCCGTCCGGTGCCGTCCGTGTCGGAGCGGCGTCGGGCCGGACGGGCCCTTGGTCCCGCCGATTCAGCCCCTTGGCCCCTGGCGGATCGCCCGGTCGGGGGAGATGCTCCTGGTACAGCCGATCGGACGAGCAGAGGTCCGGTCGGACCGCGCCTTCGGACGAGGTGAACCGGCGTGCGGCATGCCACCGTCGAATCAGTGATGACCAGTCCCGTGGTCCGGGTCGCTCCCGAGACCGGCTTCCGGGAGATCGTCGCGCTGTTGGCCGAGTACGACATCACCGGTGTGCCGGTGGTGGACGGCGAGGGCCGGCCGCTCGGCATCGTCTCGGAGGCCGACCTGCTGCTCACCCTGGCCGCCCAGGAGGACGCGGGCAGTCACATGCCGCCGCCGGACCTCCCCCGGACCGGCCCGGACGGCGCGGTCACGGCCGCCGACCTGATGACCGGACCGGCGGTCTGCGTCACCCCGAACGCCAGTGTGGTCGTGGCGGCCCGGCTGATGAGCCGGCACGGTGTGAAGCGGCTGCCGGTGCTGGACGAGGAGGGCCGGGTGTTCGCCATGGTCAGCCGGGGCGACCTGCTGCGGGTCTTCCTGCGCGAGGACCGGGTGATCCGCCGCGAGATCGTGGAGGAGGTGCTCGGCCGGATCGAGGGCGTGAGCCCCGCCGAGGTGGGCGTCGAGGTGGACCAGGGGCGGGTGGTGCTGAGCGGTACCGTGCCCGAGCCGCACCTCGTCCCGATCGTGCTGAAGCTCTGCCGCTCGGTCGACGGCGTCGTGTCGGTGACCGACCGGCTGAGCGCCGACACCTTCGGCGGCATGGGGCCCGCGGGCCCCGCAGGCCCCGCTGGTTCCGCTGGTCCCGCGGGCCCCGAGGACGGCTCCGGTGGTCTCCCGGCCGGGCCGGGGGGCGCGCACGACGGCGGCACACAGGGGAGCGACACGCCCGCGCCCATCGGCTGACCCCGCACGCCCGCGCACCGGGCCTGCTCGCGCGCCGATCACGCGCCGATCGCGCGCGGCGCCCGCGCTGTGCACGCGGACTCCCCGCTGGACCCGGAGCGTCCGGTTCGAATATCGCGTTGCGTACCGGGTATCTCACCCAGCGTGTGCGGCGGTAGCGGGCCGCCGCGACGCCGGGTACCGGGGAGGCAGCCGTGGCCGTCGTGTTCGACGCGGACTTCACATCGACCAGCCAGTGGGTCGCGGGGCGCAGCAGCTCCTATCCCCGGATGGGGCCGACCAACCGGGGCGACCACAAACTCGACTTCCTCAGCCGCGACTACTGCCCCGACGGCCTGTTCGCCGCGACCCGGCGGCCCGGCGGGGAGCTGTGGACGTGCAATCTTCTCACCACCGAGGGCAGCCCGGAGAGCTTCCAGGTGCGCACCGGCGACACCCTGAGCGCCCGGGTCACGCTGCCCGTCGAACTGGGCGCCTGGCCGGCGATCTGGACGTGGCGGGACGGCGGCAACGAGATCGACGTGTTCGAGTACCACCCCGACAACCCGGACCTGCTGGAGGTCTCCAACCACGTCCGGGGCGGCTACCGGTACTGGCACGGGGCCGGGGCCGGCATAGCCCCCGGCGCCACCTTCGGCCTGCGGACCGTCTTCGGTGCGTACTCGGTGGACTGGTTCGTCGACGACACCCTCATCCACGCCGACCGCCGGGGCGTGGGCGCCGACTGGCACGCCTACCTGATCGTCAACCTCTCGGTCGCGGACGGCACCTACCACGCCCGTCCGCCGGCCTACGGGCCGGACCGGCTCGGCTGGACCTGCCACGGCCTGCGGGTCGAACGCGGTGCCCCGGACGGCGGATCGCCGCGGCGCAGCTGATCAGCGCTCGGGGGCGAACATCGCCGTGATCAGGCCGCGTGGCCCGGAGCGCTGGAACCAGACCACCCGGCGGTACGGGCCGATGTGCGCGGGGTGCGTCACGTAGAGGTCGTCGCGCGGCGCGGACTCGTTGCCGGGTGCGAGCGCGGCGTCCACCGCGTTGGCGGCGATGGACCGCAGCAGCGCGTGCGCGGTCGCCGCTGCGGCGTTGGGGGAGATGGCCAGCGCGGAGAGCTCGAACCAGAGCGCCGTTGAGACGTAGCCGATAGGGGAGAGGCCGAGGGCGGGGTGGGGGCGGTGGTCCTGGTAGCGGAGCAGCACCCCGGCCGCGACGAGGCGCTCGCGGTCGTCGGCCGGCGGGTGGTGGTTCATGGGGCGAACGCTACCCGGCCGTCCACGGGCGGCCCCGGGCCCGGGGGTTTCCGGGGCGGGAGGGCGCGTGCCGGCCGGTGCCCCGGCCCCTCGCGCCTGCTTTCCGCACGCCTGGTCCCTCACCTGATCCCTCCCGCCTGCTTCCTCCCATCTGCTTCCTCACGCCGCTCCGACAGGCGCGGGCGCACGATGGTGGTGAGGCGCCGATCGCCCCGGTACGGGTCGGCCGTCACGGCCGCCGCCCGTGCACCGGGGTGGTGAGGAGGTCGTGATGACGCACTGGAACGGCCATGGCTACGGCCATGGGTTCGGGGGCTGGGGCCTGGGGCTGATGGCGTTGGGGCTGCTGCTGGTCCTGCTGGCGCTGGCGGCCGTCGTGGTGGTCCTGGTCCGGCAGTCGAGGGCGGCCGGGCCGCCGCCCAAGGGGGCGTGGGCCGCGCATCCGCCGGGTCCGGTGGGCGGGGCGCCGCCGGTGCCGTTGCCCGAGCAGGTGCTCGCGGAGCGGTTCGCGCGCGGTGAGATCGACGCCGAGGAGTACCGGCACCGCCTGGACGTCCTGCGCTCCACGGGCGGCGGACCGGCGGCCGGTGCGCCGCCGCCCTCACCCCCGACTCCGCCTTCGCCCGAGCCGCCGCCTTCGCCGAAGCCGCCGCCGTATCCGCCCGAGGGGCCCGGCGGGTGACGGTCGGCGGGTGACGGGTGACGCGCCGGGGCCCGCCGCGCGATCTGCGCGACGGGCCCCGGCGATGACCGGCCTGCGTCACTCGACGACGAGCTCGACCGGGATGTTGCCGCGGGTGGCGCGGGAGTAGGGGCACACCTCGTGCGCCTTCTTGACCAGCAGCTCGCCGGTCTCGCCCGCCAGCGCCTCGGGCAGCTCCACCCGCAGCACCACCGAGAGGCCGAAGGCCTCGCCGTCGCGGCCGATGGACACCTCGGCGGTCACCGAGATGTCGCCGGTGTCCACCTTCGACTGCCGGCCGACCAGGCTCAGCGCGCTGGCGAAACAGGCGGAGTAGCCGGCCGCGAACAGCTGCTCCGGGTTGGTGCCCCGGCCGCTGCCGCCGAGGCCGGGCGGCATCGCCAGGGCGAGGTCGAGCTGCCCGTCGGAGCTGACCGCGCGGCCCTCCCGGCCGTTGGCGGTGGCGACCGCGGTGTAGAGCGCGTCCATGTCCGTTCCCTTCCGTCCTGCGTACGAAGTGCCGGTCGGACGGCCCGGGCGGGCCGCCTGCCGGAAACAAGTAGAGCACGCAATTCAATTGTGCACAACTGAATCGCGTGTGCGGCGTCGCTACCATGGATCCATGACCGAGCCGACCGAGCTGCCAGACCTGCCCGACGACGCCGATCCGCTCCTCCTGGACCGGCAGATCTGCTTCTCGCTGAACGCCGCCTCCCGCGCTTTCGGGGGCGTCTACCGGGTGCTGCTCAAGGACCTCGGCCTGACCTACCCGCAGTACCTGGTGATGCTCGTCCTCTGGGAGCACGGCGAGCTGCCGGTCAAGCGGATCGGCGCGTACCTGCGGCTCGACTCCGGCACCCTCTCCCCGCTGCTCAAGCGGCTGGAGGCGGCCGGTCTGGTGCGCCGCGAGCGCAGCGCCGAGGACGAGCGCTCGGTCACCGTCGGTCTCACCGACGAGGGCTCGGCCCTGCGCGAGCGGGCCGGCCGGGTGCCGCGCCGCCTGCTCGCCGCCACCGGCCTGCCCGTCGAGGAGCTCACCGCCCTGCGCGCGCTGCTCGACCAGCTCACCCTTGCGCTCGACTCCGCCGTCCCGGGGCTCGCCGCGGAGGAGTGAGGCGGCTCGCCGGTGCGGGCGTCGGTCCCGGGGAGTCGGCCCCGGGGCCGGGGCCGGGGTCAGCCCCCGGCCGGCTGCCAGCCGCCGAAGGGGCTGTCGGGTCCCGGGTCGGTCTGCCGCGCCGTGCGCAGGACGGCGTCCGGCCCGAGCGCCAGGACGACGCGGCGGCCGGCGGCGTCGAGCGCCACGGTCGGCGCGCCGACGATCAGTCGGCCGAGGTCGGACCACTGCGCGGTGAAGCCCCGTCCGGACGCCGACAGCGACGCCACGCTGATCCCGCCGGCGCCGTTGCGGATGGCCACGGTCGTCCGGCCGTCGCTCCCGGTCACCGCGGCGACGCCCTCCAGGCCGCTCGGGCCGCCCAGCGGCTCGGGCGTGGTGGTCCAGGAACCGTTCGGCCGCACGTAGCGGGTGACGACCTGGCCGGTGCCGGCCTGGTGGAAGAAGAGCTCCAGCCGGCCGTCGGCGGCGCGGCCCGCGGTGACCGGTCCGGCCGGGGCCGGGCCGAGGAAGGCGGTGTCCCGGGCGAAGGGGCCGCCGGGCGCCGACTGGCGCCAGTGCCCGATGCCCTCCCTGGTCGGTGCGAACAGCTCGATCCGGCCGTCGGTGGTGAGGGCGGCGGCCAGGCCGTCCCGCACCCGGGTGCCGCCGAGGTCGGCCCAGGTGGTCGGCCAGCCGCCGCCCGGCGACTGGCCCAGCGCGCTGACACCGCCGCCGGCGTTGCGGACGAAGACGGTCAGCCGCCCGTCGCCGCCGAGGACCGGGACGGGGCTGCCGATGAACCCCGGGGTGGCGGGGTCGGGGTTGCCGAGCACCGTCCACTCGCCCCAGCTGTCCGGCGAGCTCTGGGCGGCGGTGACGACCTGGTCGTCGCTCAGCCGGATGCCGAACAGGTGGATCAGCCCGGCGGCGTCCCGCACCACGCCGAGCGCGGCGGCGAGGCCCTCGCCGCCGGGGACGGGCACCGGGCCGCCCCAGTCGCCGCCCGGCTCGGACTCGCGCCAGGTCTGCACCCGGTTGTCGAGCACCGCGAAGGCGTTCAGTGCGCCGGTGGCGTCCTGGGCCGCCCAGGCGGTGCCGTTCGACCAGCGCGGATACTGCCGGGACGGGAAGTCCGCGTAGAAATTCGCCTCGTCCGGATTCGGCTGGGGGTCGTACTTGCCGGAATATCCGCCGCCGGCCGTCGGCCGCTTCGGCCCGAGATAGGCGAGAAAGGTCTTCTTCTTCTCCTTCGCGGTACTGGCGGGCAGATTCGGCGGGTCCATGCGGACGTTGTAGTCGCGGTAGTTCCGGAGTATCACCCGACCGCTGCCGTCCGGTCCGTGATAACCGAGCGCGGCCTTTCCGGCGAATCGCGCGGCGGCGATGTGGTCGGTGTGATCGGCGGGATTGAGCGGATTGCGGTCGTAGCCCCTCGGTACCCGCGGGTCCTGGGTGAGCAGCACGGTCGGGCGGAACCGCTCCATCAGTTCGGCCAGCGTGGCCACGAGCTCGTCGTGGGTGTAGGTCTGGTGCGCGTACGCGAGGTCGCACACCCCGTCCGCGGGCAGGCTGCCGAGGGTCGCCTGGTGGGACCGCCCGCCCGGGCCCTCGGCGAACAGGGTGTCCAGGGTGGCCCGGCCGCCGCCGGCGGGGTAGTTGGTGTCGCCGCCGTCGTGCAGTCTGAGGAACACCAGCTGGATCTGCGGGGCCTGGTCCAAGGTGTCCACCTGGACGCTCTTTCCGCTGGTCAGCCGTAGTGCGGCGGTGTTCCAGGTGGGTTCGGCCACCCCGGCCAGGCGGGCGTGCGCGGCCCGGGCGCCGGCGTCCCGGCTCTCCGAATAGGCGCACGGGCTGGGGAACCGGGGGTCCGTCGTCTCGCCGCCGGTCAGGTAGACGGTCACGGACGGCGCCGCGTACTGCCGGTTCAGGTCCGGGTTCATGAAAAGGATGTCGTCGTCCTGGTGCGCGACGATCTGGAGGAACGATTCGTCCCCCGCCATGGCGCGTGCGACGGCCGCAGCCGGCTCCACGAGTTCCGTCGGGGTGGCGCCGACCGGTGCCTGGGGTGTGCTCAGAGCGGCCGCCAGCACGGTCCCGATGGCCTTCGGAAATTGCATGGCGCCCCCGGTCTCCTCGCCCCCGAGCAGGAGATCGGTGGTATCGCCCGGTCGGCCCGGAATGGACTATCCCCGGGGTGATCGGCCGACGTCAAATCCCGGTCGGCGAACCCCGCCGATCGTCGGGGGTACGGGTCGGGCGTCGGCTCATGAATCACCCTTTGCCGATGAAGTGATGAATAGCGGGCATCGAGGGTTATATACGGGCAAGTCGGACGACTGGCGGGTGGATCGTGCGGTCGGGAAATCCGCATGCGGACCATTTCGGTCGCGAATCCGTGATGTCCGGCGGCCGGATCCGGCGCGCCCCGCCGGACGGCGACGGGCACGCCGACGCCCGGCCGGATCGGTCCCGGCCGGGCGCCCAGGTGTCGGAGCCGGCGGCCGTCAGCCGGTGCTCCGCTCGTTCAGGCAGAGGATGTTGCCCTCGCTGTCCTTGAACCAGGCGGCGCGCATGCCCTCCGCCTCCACCACGCCGTCGACGGTCTTCAGCCCGGGCAGGTCGTACTCCTCGAACACGACGCCCTTCCCGCGCAGTGCGGCCATCTCCGTGTCCAGGTCGGGGACCTTGAAACTGGCCAGGGTGTGGGCGGCCTGGCCGCCGCTGGGTGTCTCGTAGATGCCGAACTCGGTGCCTCCGCACTCGAAGGTCAGGTCGCCCTCCGGACCGGCGTCGGTGAGTTTGAGGCCCAGGGTGTCGGTGTAGAAGGTCCTCGCCCGGGCCAGGTCGGCGGCAGGGATGATCGCCACCAGGGGTGCGTCTCCAAGCATGCTGATCGCCTCCTCGTCCTTCCAGCGTAGGTACGCCGGACCGCCGTCGGCCACGGCAGACGCCTGCCGGACGCTCGCGGGGCGGCCGGTATCGCCCGGTGTGTCCGGCGGGCGACGGGGCGTCACACCGGGGCGAGCCGCCAGAGCGATGTCACCTCGGCGGCCCGGGCGGCGCCGAGCGGATCGCCGCCCCGGACACCGGTGCGCCGGGTCGCCCCGGTCGCGCGGGGGTGCCGGGGGCGGGCGTCGAGGCGGCCGACGACGCGCAGGCCGGCGGCGGCGAAGGCGCTGTGCAGATCGGCGCGCGAGCGCAGACCCAGGTGCTCGGCGAGGTCGGAGAGGACCAGCCAGCCCTCGCCGCCGGGTGCGAGCCGCTCCGCCAGCCCGTCGAGGAAGCCGTGCAGCATCCGGCCGCCGGAGTCGTACACGCCCTGTTCGAGCGCGGAGGTGGGTTCGGCCGGCAGCCACGGCGGATTGCAGACCACCAGGCCGGCCCGCCTGCCGCCCGGCGGGTAGAGGCCGGTGCCGGCCGGTCGGATGCGGTCGGCCAGGCCCAGGCGGCGGGCGTTGTCACGGGCGCAGACCAGGGCACCCGGGTTGACGTCGGTGACCAGCACCCGTCCGACCCCGCGTCGGGCCAGTACGGCGGCCAGCACTCCGGTGCCGGTGCCGAGGTCGAACGCCGTGCCGGGGCCGGGCGCGGTGCCGGGGCCGAGCGCGGCGGGCAGCGGCGCCCGGGCCACCAGGTCGACGTACTCGCCGCGGACCGGGGAGAACACGCCGTAGTGCGGGTGGACGCGTGCGCCGAGCGCGGGCACGTGCACGCCGCGTTCGCGCCACTGCCGCGCGCCGAGGACGCCGAGCAGTTCCCGCAGCGCGACCACCCGGGGGCCATCGGGCGGGCCGTACGCCTCCCGGCAGGCCTGCCGGACGTCGGGTGCGCGGCGCAGCAGGAGGGCGTGGTCGGCCTCCAGCCGCACCACGAGGCGGCCGAGCAGGCCCGCGGCCCGGGCCTGATGGCGCCGCTGCTCCCGGAAGGCCTCGCCCGGGGTGGCCGGGCGGGCGGTTCGCCTTCCGCTTCCGCGCGCCTCGCGGTCCGCCCGGCGGGCGAGGGCGGAGAGCAGTTGACGGGCGCCGTGGTAGTCGCCCTGCCAGAGCAGGGCGGTGTCCTCGGAGACCAGGTGGTGGGCGGTGTCGGCCCGCAGCCGGTCGTCGGCGAGGACGACGCGGCCGGGCGGCGGTGTGCCGTTCTCACTGTGCCAGCGGGCGGTGAGGGCAGCGGCAGGGGTGAGCGTGGTGACGGTGGTGAACGTGGTGACGGCGGTGACGGTCGTGCTGGCGTCGGTGCGGATGGTCGCGGACACCGGGACTCCTCGTGGTCGAACGTGCGGATGGGCACGAAGAACACGCCGACGAGGAGGGGAACAACGGTGGGTCAGACGAGACGTGGCTCCCCGGTCGACGTGCGGACCGACAAGTCGCCGAGCACCAGGCCCGGTTCGGCGCAGCCTGCCATGAGCAGCCCTTTCCCTGGGATCGTGGATCGCCTTCGCGATCACCGTGTCACGCGGTGTGGCCGCCCCGCAACCGGTTTTCCCGTGTGGCGGGGCGTCACCGGGTGTGCGGTATGCGCTCCAGGACGCCGCCCGCGAAGACGTCGTACAGCGGCAGGGTCTCCAGGTGCACGTAGCCGATGTGGCAGTCGCAGACCGGCAGCGGGCAGGCGCGCGGGGCGAGTCGGGCGCGGTAGGAGCCGTCGTAGAGGTTGCCGAGCTCCTCGCGGACGAAGTGGCAGCGGCGGACGGTGCCGTCGCCGTCGACCGACACCACCGACTCGCCGGTCCGGCAGGGGCGGCCGGCGCTGGGGTGGGCGTGCCGGCTGAAGCCGAAGTGCGGGTCGAGGGCGGTCCAGTCGGCCGCCTCCTCGTCGGTGTAGGTGTACCCCTCGGCGGCGTTGATCCAGAGGTAGACCGCCGGGGGCAGCTCGGCGCGCAGTCGCCGGGCGGCCGCCAGGTGCTCGGGCTGCCCCACCACCCCGATGCTGTAGCGCGCGCCCAGGGCGTCGAGTTCGCGGCACTTGGCGAGGAAGCGGTCGTGGTCGACCTGGCCGGGGTGGTAGGTGACCCAGAACGCGAGGGTGTCGAGGTCCGCCTCGGCCAGCCAGCCGGTGCGGCAGCTCAGGTTGGTCTGGATGGCGACCCGCCGGACGTGCGGCAGCCGGCTCAGCTCGACCAGGGCCCGGCGGTACCAGGACCGCACCAGCCCCTCGCCCCAGGGGGTGAACAGCACCGACACGGTGTCGCCGGTGCCGGCGCGCTCGGCCACCCAGCCGGTGAACCGCTCCAGCGCGGCACGGTCGGCGCGCAGCTGCCCCGGCGTGTCGCGCCGCTTGGCGAACGGGCAGTACGGGCAGTCGTAGTCGCAGGAGGCCAGCGGGCCCCGGTAGAGGATGCTGAGGTCGAGGGGCTGTCCGGCCGGGCCGTCGGCGGAGGCCGGGAGAGCGGTGACGGCCGGGCCGGTGGCGGGCATGCCGAGGAAGGTCATTTCGCCTCGTACTCGGCCATCAGCGCGCGCACCTCGGGCGAGAACAGCATCGGGCCGACCGCGTCCGAGTGCGCGAGGCCTTCCGGGGACAGCCGAAGGGCGGCGTCCGTGCCGTCCACGAGCCAGCCGCGGGCCGCGAACGCCGCCAGCTCGGCCGGGAAGTCCTCGGCCGGCGTGCTGCCGAAACGCGCCCGGTAGTCGGAGAGCGCCAGTCCCTCGGCCTGGAGCAGCGACTGCACGAGGTGCCGCCGCCGCGCCTCGGCCGGCGTCATCGCCCGGCCGACCACCGCGCGGTCGAACGTCTCGGTGGCCACGTAGTCGTCGATGATCCGGCGCACCTCGGTGGCGTCCACCGCGTAGTCGAAGGAGTAGTGCAGCCGGGACGTGTAGGAGCGGGCGCCGCAGCCGAGGCCGACCATGCCGTCGGTCTGGCAGGCGTACTCGCTCATCCCGGCCTGCGGGGCGGCCGCCCGGCGGAACATCCGCATCGACACCTGCTGGTAGCCGTGGGCGAGCAGGTGGTCGCAGCCGGCCCGGTAGAGCGCGAGCCGGCGGGCGTCCCACTGGAGCGGGCTCTCCGCCTCCCCGCGCCGGGCGAGGCCGGTCAGCGGGCGCACGTAGAGCGGGTAGAGGTACAGCTCCTCGGGCTGCCAGGCCAGCGCGGCGTCCAGCGAGTGGAGCCAACTGGCCTCGGTCTGGCCGTCGATGCCGTAGATGAGGTCGATGTTGAGGACCGGGAACCCGGCGTCGCGGATCCGGCCCAGCGCGGCCTCGACCTCGGCGCGCTTCTGCGGGCGGACCGCCGAGCGGGCCTCCGCGTCCACGAAGGACTGCACGCCCAGGCTCAGCCGGGTGGTGCCCCGCTCGGCCAGCACCGCGAGGCGGTCGGCCGTGGCCGTGGCGGGGGAGGCCTCGACCGACAGCGGGACCGCCCGCAGGTCGGCGCCCATCCGGTGCTCGGCGATGTCGCAGAGCCGCTCCAGCTCGGCGGCGCTCAGATAGGTGGGGGTGCCGCCGCCGAACGCGGCGAGCGCGAACCGGGCACCCTCGTCCAGCGCCGCGCGCACGGCGCCCGCCTGCCGGTCGAGGGCGTCCAGGTAGGCGGTGGTCAGGCCGTCCGGACCGCCGATCCGGGTGAACAGGTTGCAGAAGCCGCAGCGCACCTCGCAGAACGGGATGTGCAGGTAGAGGGAGAGCGCGTGCTGCGCCTCGCCCTCCCACAGCTCGCGCAGCGGCGGGCGGTCGGGCAGCTCGCGGTAGGCGGTCTTGTGGGGGTAGGCGTAGACGTACGACCGGTACGGGGGCGTGTACGGCGGCCCGGCCGCCGGTGCGGGCCCGGGGGCGGGGGTCGTGTCGTGCGCCGGCCGGGCGGGGGCGGTGGTCATGCGGTCTCCTCGGCGGGCGTGGCGGACGGCGGGGTGCTCGCGGGGAGCGTGAAGTGGGCGTACGGCACCGTCCAGACCACCTCGTGGCCGATCCGGTGGCCGGTGTAGCCGTCCTCGCCGTAGGCGGTGCCGTGGTCCGAGCAGACGATCGCGAAGCACGGCCGGCGGGCGCTCATCGCCGCGAACAGCCGGCCGATGTGGGCGTCCACGTACTCCAGGGCGGCGGCGTGGCTCGCCCGGCTGTCGCCGTGCTCGCGCGTCGCGCCGGGCAGGTGGAACCAGTTCGGCTGGTGCAGCGCCGGGACGTTGACGAAGAGGAAGAGCGGCTGTCCGGCGGGCTGTTCGGCGGTGACCCGCTCGGCGCGGGCGACCTGCTCCTCGAAGGAGGTCGGCGAGGGCACGCCCATCTCCGGTGACCAGTGGCTCTCCTGGAAGAGCCCGGGCAGCACCGAGCCCAGCGGGCCCTGCTTGTTGAAGAAGCCGACGCCGCCGATGCAGACCGTCCGGTAGCCGGCGGCGGCGAGCGCGCCCGGCAGGTCCGGGGCGTCGAACACCCAGGTGCGCGGCGCGGTGCTCTCCGAACCGGCGAACCGGGCGGCGAACAGGCGGGGGTGCGGCCCGCCGGGCGAGGCCGGGGTCGGCAGGAAGCCGGCCAGGATCGCCTGGTGGGCGGCGTAGGTGAAGCTGCCGGGGGAGTGCCGCCGCTCCCAGCGCCCGCCGGGCAGGTGCGCCGCCAGGTGGGGGATCCGTCCGGCGGCGGCCAGCTCCTCGGCGACGTCGAAGCGCAGGGTGTCGAGCGTGACGAGCAGCAGGTCGTGGCTGCCCACCACGGCGTTCATGTCGGGGGACTCGGCCGGGTGGGCCGCGGCGGTGTGGGCGCTGGGGTGGTGGTTCATCGGGGCTGTTCCGTACGTGGGTGGATCGGCGGGTTCGGCTGTGTCTGTGTCTGTGTCTGTGTCTGTGTCTGTGGTGGCGGAGGGGGCGGGGGTGCCGGCGCGCCGAGCGCGGCGAGTTGGGCGGCATAGGTGTCGAGGCCCTCGGCGGGGCCGCCGGGCAGGCCGGTGAGGCCGGGCAGCAGGTCGCCGAAGGCGTTGACCTCGCCGACCACCGCCCGCCGCCACGCCGCGGTCGGCAGCACGTCGACGCCGACCATCGGGGAGTGCGGGAAGCAGGCGGCCGCCCGCTCCGCCGTCTCCAGCACGTCCGGCCAGGCCGGTCCGGCGGCCTCCCGGGCCAGCTCCAGGCTGCCCCGGGCACCGCCGAGGTGGAGGTTGGTCATCGGCTGGGCGCTGGTGCGGACCACCGCGTGGGTGGCTCGCCCGGCGACCACGACGACCCGCAGATCGGCCGACCGGCCCGCCTGGGAGGCCTTCGGCACCCACTGCTCGACGTGCAGGCCGTCCGGGGCGAGCCGGTCGACCAGCTCCGCGACCAGCCGCTCCTCCTGGTAGCGGCGGACCCGCAGCGAATTGTGCAGCCGTCCGTCGGCGAGCTCCACCGAGGTGGTGGCCCGCAGCTGGCCGCGCGGACCGAACTCCAGCGCCACCACGCCCGACGCGGAGGAGCCGTGGGACGGTTTGACGAAGACCCGGCGCAGCCCGGCGGCGTCCAGTCGGGTGCGGAGGTCCTCCCAGCCCGTGACGGCCGCCCCGTCGAGGGCGCGCGGCACCGGCACGCCGGCGCGCGACAGCAGCGCGTGCGCCCGCCGCTTGTCGAACATCACGGCGATCTCCTCCGGGTCCCCGAGCAGCCGCACCCCGGGGGCGCCGGCCAGCGCGCGCAGCGCGGCCGTCATCCCGGCGTACCAGGCGGCGCCGCCCTCGACCCGGGTCGGCGCGTACTGCGCGCCGAGCGCCGGTCCGCGCAGCAGCGCGTCCACGGCCTCCTCCTCGCCCGGCGACTCGATCCGCAGCACGGTGCCCTCGGGCAGCCAGTGCGCACCGCCGCGCAGCAGGTCGAGCCAGGGCAGGACGGCGGGCTCGGGCAGCCCGGCGGCCCGGGCGGCGGCCGCGAACAGCGTCACCCGGCGATGGCCGGGGTTGCCGAGCACGGTCAGCCGCCCGTCCGGCGGGAGCCGGTGCTCCGGCCGGGCCGGGTGCGGTGCCCGGGCCCGGCCGGCGCTCTGGGGGTTCGTCGTCAGCATCGGCGCCGCCTACTCGGCCACCGCGACGTAGCGCCACTCGTCCTCGTCGTCCTCCTCGGCCTCCGAGAGGTCGACGTCCACGCCCGGCAGGGCCTGGTGCACCCGCTCCTGCATGGCGTCGGTGACGTAGTGGTGGTGCAGGTCGAGGGCCTTGAGGTGGGTGAGCGGCTGGCCGTCGAGCAGCGCGGCCGCGCCCTCGTCGCTCAGCACGCCCATCGCCAGGCTCAGCGACTCCAGCTGCGGCACCACCGGGGCGTGCGCGACGGCGGCGGCGATCTCGTCCTGGAACTCGCTGTTCTCCAGGCCGAGGTGGCGCAGTGACGGCAGCCGGGTGCCGGCCAGGATCGGCGCGATGTCGTCGATCGTCGCGTCGCCGCCGTACTCGTCGACGCCGAACCACAGCTCCAGACGCTCCAGCGCGGGCAGTTCGCTCGCCGCGACCGCCCGCACCACGTCGTCGGGCAGCCCGCCGCTCTCGAACCGCAGGGCGGTCAGCCGGTCGTGCCGCACCGGGTCGAGCCGCAGGCCGTTGCCGCCGCGCACCACCAGTTCGGTGAGCTGCGGGAACGCCTTCAGGACCGGGGTGACGTCCGACATCTCCAGCCAGGAGATCTCGCAGTCCTCGGAGGTCACATCGGCGATGTAGAGCGCCTCCAGGGCGGGGAACCGCTCGGCGTCGGCGACGATCCGGTCGAGCGTCTCGCGCACCGGCAGATAGTCCCGCACCCACCAGGGGCCGATGAGCAGGGCGCGGACGGCGGCCGGGTCGACCGCGGCGAGGAAGGCCGACCAGAGCTCGTCGAAGCCCTGCTTCGAACCGTAGCCGACGGACAGCCGCCAGGCGGCGGCGTCCGCCGCCGGCAGCTCGTCGGTCAGCGCGCGCCGTTGGTGCCGGCCGGGCTCGTTGAGCGAGAGGTTGACGACCGGCAGGTGGAGGAAGCGGTCGGCGAGGTCGGTGATGAACACGGGTGCCCCCCTGGGCGGCATGGCTGGTGCTGGTACTGGAGCGGGTACGGGAAGCGGACGGACGGCGTGGCGACCGGCCGGGCGCGCGGGCTACTCGGCGACGGCGACGTAGCGCCACTGGTCGTCGGGCTTGCCGGCCCCGGAGAGGTCGATCGCCACCCCGGGCAGGGACTCGCGCAGCCGCTGCTGCATGGCGTCGGTGAGGTAGTGGTGGTGCAGGTCGAGGGCCTTGAGGTGGGTGAGCGGCTGGCCCTCCAGCAGCGCCGTCGCGCCCTGGTCGGTGAACACGCCCATCGACAGGTTCAGCGACTCCAGCCGGGGCACCACCGGGGCGTGCGCGAGAGCGGCGGCGATCTCGTCCTGGAACTCGCTGTTCTGCAGGCCGAGGTGGCGCAGCGCGGGGAAGCGCGCGCCGTCCAGGAAGGGCTCCAGGTCGGCCGGCCGGGTGGAGCCGCCGTAGCCCGGCACCCCGAGCCAGAACTCCAGGCGCTCCAGCGCGGGCAGCTCGCTCGCCGCGACCGCCCGCGGCACCTTGCCGGGCAGGCCGCCGGACTCGAACCGCAGCGCCCGCAGGTGCTCGTGCCGCACCGGTTGGAGCGCCATGCCGTCGCCCTCGACCGATTCGTCGGCGGCGCCGCGCACCACCAGTTCGGTGAGCAGCGGGAAGGTCGTCAGCACCGGCGTCACGTCGACCATGTCGATCCAGGAGATCTCGCTCTCCTCGTACGTGATGTCGCCGATGAACAGGCCGCGCAGGGCGGGCAGCCGCCCGGCGGCGCCGAGGATCGCGGCCAGCGGACCGGCGAAGCTCTCCGGGCCGTCCTGCGACCACTCGCCGACCACCACGGCGGTCACCCGGGCGGTGTCCACCCGGTCCAGGAACTGCTGCCAGCGCGCGGACCAGTCCTGGTCCGCCTCGAACTCGACGGCGATCTTCCAGGCCACGGCGGCGGGCTCGGGAAGGGCTGCGCCCTCGTCGACGGCCGCGACGAAGTCGAAGACGGGAAGGTCGTGGAACTCCTCGATGTGGTTGTTGACCGTCATGCGCTGCTCCTCGGGGGGTCGGTGCGGGCCGAACAAGTGTCTACCAGCCCGGACCGACAATTCGGTGCCCGGGGCGTCGCCCCGGCGCGTTGCACGCCTCTCCCCGCACACCTCGCCGGCCCCGTCCGGCACGGCCGCCACCCGGGCACCGGGCGCCGTTGTCAGACCCCTGCCCTATGGTCCGGGACGTGGGATTGGGATGCGTCGTCGAGTCGGCGAGGGAGAGCTGATGTTTCGCCAGGGAGATGTGCTGATGGTGCCGGTGGAGGAGCCGGCGGTGCCGGTCCGGGTGGGGGCGCTGGCCGCGCAGCCCCGGGACGCGCGGGGCCGGCTGGTGCTGGCGCTGGGCGAGGTCACAGGGCACGCGCACGCCGTGGTCGGCCCGGGGGAGCTGCGGCGCGAGGCGGGGCCGTTCGGCGCGGCGTGGCTGCACCTGCCGGAGGGCGGCCGGGTGGTGCACGAGGAGCACGCGGCGATCCCGCTGCCCAAGGGCTGGTACCGGGTGGTCCGCCAGCGCGAGTACGTGCCGGGCGCGGTGCGCGTGGTCGCGGACTGACGGACGGCGGCGCGCGCCGGGGCGCGCGGACGAGGGAAACGGACGAGGGCGGGCGCGCGGCGCCCGCGGCGCGGCCGGGCGGGGTGCCCGGGCGGGAACGGAGAGTGTGATGGTGACTGGACAGACGGCACCGGCCCCCGTGGCGGGCGGGCCCGCCGAGGTGACGGCCCGCTGGCGGGCGGCGGCCGCCGCCACCGGCCCGGCCGACCGGGCCGACGTCGAGCGGGCGGTGCGGGCCGCCTACCGGGCCGTGGGCCTGGCCGAGCCCGCCGCCGTCCGGTGGTTCGGCTCGCCGCTGGTGGCTGCCGAGGCGGCACTGGAGCTGCGCGCGGCGGGCGCGGTGACGGTGCGCGAGGCGGTCCGGACCCTGCCCTGGGACGCGGTGCGCGGACAGGCCGTCGAGCGGACCGGCGCGCTCGGCTGGGCGCCGCTGTGGGCGCTGACCGGCGGCGAACTCGGCCCGGTGACCAACGTGCTCGCCGACCGGATCCGCGGCGCCGTCCTCGACCGGCTCGCGCCCGAGCCGGACACCGAGAACGACGAGGACGACGTGGTCGAGGCCGCCCGCGAGCGCCGGATCGCCGCCCGCATCGCGCTGCTCGACGCCGTCCGCGGCCAGCACGACGCCCCCTGGTTCGCCGCCTTCGAGGCGGCCGGGGTGCTCGGGCCGTCGCCGGACGCGCCGGGCGGCCCCGCGGGCGAGGCGATCACCGCGCTGGCGGAGGTCGCGCGCGGCGTCGGCTGGTGGTGGCCGTACGCGGACGTGGTGCTGGTCAGCGAGCGTCCGGTGGCGCTGCACCGCGACGAGGCGGGCCGGCTCGACCGCGCCGACGGCCCGGCCCTGGCGTACTCCGACGGCTTCGCCCTGCACGCCTGGCGGGGCATGCCGGTGCCCGCCGAGTTCCTCGCCGGGCTCGGTGCCGTCACCGTCGAGCGGATCCGCACCGAGGAGAACGCCGAGCTGCGCCGCGTCCTGCTGGAGCACTACGGCTACGAGCGGTACCTGGCCGACTCCGGCGCCGTCCCGGTGCACCAGGACGAGACCGGTGTGCTCTGGCGGATCGAGCTGCCCGACGACGAGCCGGTGGTGATGGTCGAGGTGGTCAACTCGACCGCCGAGCCGGACGGCACCTTCCGCACCTACTGGCTGCGGGTGCCGCCCGGCACGCGCACCGCCCGCGCCGCGGTGGCCTGGACGTTCGGCATAACCGAGGCGGAGTACCACCCGCAGCGCGAGACCTGAGCGGGTGGTGCTCCGCCGGACAGCCGGCCCGGGGCGGCGGCGCGGTCCGGGCGGCCGTAGGGCCCGGTCACCGGAAGGCGGCGGCGTTCCGGCGGGCCCACGCGGCGAAGGGGGTGGCCGGGCGGCCGAGCAGCCGTTCGACGTCGGGGCTGACCTGCCGTTCGGCGGCGGTCGGTTCGCCCAGGATGTCGAGCGTGCCGTCCGCGACGCCCTCCGGCATGACCGCCAGCAGGTGGCCGCGGGCCGCCTCACGGCTCAGCTCGACGAACGCCACCGGTTCGCCGAGCGCGTCCCCGAGCGCGGCGGCCTGCTCGCGCGGCGACACCGGCGCCGGCCCGGTCAGCACGTACGTCCGGCCGGCGTGGGCGGAGGCCTCCGGCAAGGTGGCGGCGTCGCCGCGCAGGACGGCCGCGGCCACCTCGGCGAGGTCCTGCGGGTCCACCGTCGGCAGGGCGACGTCGCCGAACGGCGCGGCCACCGTGCGCCGCGCCCGGACCGGCTCCGCCCAGGCGAAGGCGTTCGAGTGGAAGCCGCTGGGCCGCAGGATCGTCCAGTCGAGCCCGGACCGGCGGACGGCCTCCTCGAACGCGCGCAGCCGGGCGTGCGAGGCGGCCTGCGGCCGGGTGCCGGTCGCCTGGGAGGAGAGCAGGACCACCCGGCGCACCCCGCCGGCCACGGCGGCGCCGAGCAGCGCGTCCGGCGCGGCGCCGGCGTCGTCCAGCAGCAGTTCACCGGAGAGGAGGAGGAAGAGCGCGTCGGCCCCGTCCAGTGCGGGCGCGAGGCCGCCGGCCTCGGCGAGGTCGGCCCGGTGATGTCGCACGCCCGCCGGGAGCGTGCCGTCCCCGGGACGGCGGGACACCGCCGTCACCCGCTCGCCCGCCGCCGCCAGCGCACCCACCAACGGCCGCCCGATGGTGCCCGTCGCACCCGTCACCACGATCACGATGTCTTCCTCGTTCCTTGACAACAGCATGAGAGAGAACGGCCGGACGGCCGCTCGGAGAAGGGGAGTTGACGTCGCCCGGGACGCTGTCCCCGGGCTCGCGGAACGACGCTAACAGGGTGCGTACAGTAGGTACCTAGAGGAAAGTGACCCGGTGTCGAAGGGGCGGGACGGGTGAGCGGCATGGAATGGCAGGCCGGCGGGTCGGCGGACGGGCGCCCGGCGGACCCGGCGCTGGCGTGCCCGATCGGCCCGGTCGTCGACCTGGTCTTCAGCCGCTGGACCACCCCGATCCTCTGGACGCTCAACGAGTACGGCCGCCAGCGGTACGTCGAACTGCAGCGCAGGGTCGCCGCCATCACTCCCAAGGTGCTGACCCAGCGGCTGCGGCAGCTGGAGCGCGACGGCCTGGTCCGGCGCACCTACCACGCGGAGGTGCCGCCGCGGGTCGAGTACGAGATCACCGATCTCGGGCGCAGCCTCGCCCCGCTGTTCGCCGGCCTGGCGGAGTGGTCCGCCGCCAACCTGGACCGCGTCGAACGGGCCCGCCGGGCGTACGACGGCGTGACCGCCCCTTGACCCTCACCCCACGTCAGGCCCCTCGCCGACCTCACCGCCGACGCCTGGCCGCAGCGATCCGCGGGGCGCTGCGCGAACCGTCCTGCCGGGCCCGCGCCCGCGCCGCGGGCCGGGTCGTCGAGGCCGTCGCGGAAATCGGGTCGACGCGCTGACCCCGAGGCGGCACCCTGCCCGCATGGAGTTCTTCGTCCACCACCGGGACCGGCCGCACTCGTCGGCGCTGCGCCACGACCTGCGCGAGGAGCACTGGTCCTACATGGACGGGTTCGCCGCGGAGATGATCGCCCGCGGCCCCACCCTCGCCGACGGCGAGGCCGAGGGCGCCCCCACCGGCAGCGTCCACATCCTCGACCTGCCGGACCCCGCCGCCGCCCGCGCCTTCGCCTTCGACGAGCCCTGCTACCAGGCGGGCGTCTACCGGGACGTCCTGCTGCGGCGGTGGCGCAACCTCCTGGGGCGCACCATGGCGGACTTTCCCGGCGGACGCACCGGCGGCAACCGCTACCTGGTGCTCGGCCTCGGCACCGGTGCGGCCGCCGACCTCACCCCGCCGCCCGAACGCGACGAGCTGATCGCCTACGGTCCGCTCCTCTCCGACGACGGCAGCGCCTGGCTGGGTACCGCCGCCCTCCTGCGCGCCCCCGACCCGCACGCCGCCCGCACCGTCCTCACCGCGCACCGCTACGCCGCCGTCGAGGTCCACCGCTGGCAGTTCGGCGGCCGGGCCTGACGCGGGGCGACGCCGGCCGCCCGCGCCCGACCACGCCGACCGGCCGGGCGCGCGGCACCGCCCGCGCCTGGGACGGGCGCGGGCGGTGCGGGTTCGATGGAACGGTGGGATCAGTGGACGTCGATGCCGTCGAACGAGCCGATGATGGCGTCGCCGCCCACGTTGGTGATCTCGCCGCCGGCGAGCTGGTTGCCGGTGCCGATGACGGTGATGGTCGTGGTGTTGACCGTCACCTCGTCGGCGAAGGCCTGGGTGGGCAGGGAAACGGCGCCGACGGCGGCGATGAGGACGGCGAAGGTACGGACGGTGCGGTACATGATGCATATCCCTTCGTGGACCAACGGTGCTTCGAACCCTAGATAGTGGGGTGGCGTCAGGGATAGGAATGTCACCCGAACGGGTTGGGGTGCGTGTTGCCGGTCTGGCTCCGTCGTTAGGCATTTCGGGGATTTCGCCCCGGCGGACAAATGATCATCCGACTGGTTCGCGGAGCCGGTAAACCGGATTGCGCGGCCACGGGTGCGCTGCCACAGTGCTCCTACGGTCAGGCTCCGGCCGGACCGGGGGAGGGGAAGGGCCTGTGACGGTGTCGCCATCGCCCGCCGAACTGGCGGCGGCCTACGACCGGCCGCCCTACCGCACGCCACCGCCGCCGCCGCGGGAGCGGCACGAACTGGTCCTGGACGTGCTGCTGCCCTGGCGGCTGGCCAGGCTGGTCTACGGGCCGTACCGGATGATGCGGCTGACCGCCTCCGGGGTCACCGCCGCCGTCGGCGCCGAGTACCTCGGCCCCGCCGTCCAGCCGGTCGTGACCAGGATCGCCGCGGAGGCGCTCGACCCGGTCGTCGAACGCCTGTTGACGCTGCGGGCCCTCCTCGGCCTCGGCATCGTCCTGTACCTCGTCCGCACGGTCACCGGCACCTGGACCTCCGGTGACCTGCTCACCGAAGTGCTCGGCGTGGACAGCGTCGTCATGCTGCTCACCGGCCCGATCGCGTTGCTGCTGGGCTGCGTGCCGCTGGTCGTGCTGGCCTATCCGGGCACCCGGCGGCAGGTGGGGCGGCTGATCGTACGGCCGTTGCTGGTGGGGGTGTTCACCGCCGTCGTGTTCGTCGTCATGATGCGATCGGCCTTCCTCCCCCTGGCCGGCCTGCTGCTGCTGTGGCTGGCACCGTTCAACGTGTGCGTGCTCTACCTCGTGCACCGCAACTCCTTCGCCGTGCGCGCGCACCCCCTGGTCAGGCCCCTGGTCGCGGTGCCGCTGGTCTGGCTCACCGCGCTCGGGCACGTCCTGCTCGTCGACACGAAGGGCACCTCCACCCACGGCCCGGCGCTGGTCGCGCTGTTGGCGGGCCCGGTCGGGGTCACCGCGACCGCGGTGATCGAGATCGTGCTGCTGCGGCGCCGGCAAGGGGTGGGATTCCGCGGACCGCTCGGGGCGGCCGGAACCCCACCCGACGCCGGAGGTGATCATTGAGGACGGCCGCCGGTTCCCCGATCCGCGGGCTCAGCCGATCGGTCCCGCCATCGGGTGCGGCCCTACCGCCGGTTCGAGCAGTGACAGCGCCCGCAGGCCGTTGGGCTCCCCGGCGATCTCCGCCGGGGTGGTCGCGATCCACCAATGGCGGCGTCCTGCTGCGGGCAGCGGGGTCGGCTGGTCCCGGCGGCGATCAGTCCGCCGACCTGCCCGTGCCGCCGGGCCCGGCGGCACGGGCGAGCAGGACCGGCTGGAAGAAGCCGGTCGCGGCGGGCGGCTGCCACTCCACCGCGGTGAACCCCGCCTCGGCGGCGAACCCGCTGAGCTGATCGTGGGTGAGCGCCCAGTACGAGGTGCGGTGCACGCTCACCGCTCCCCAGTCCTCGCGGTCCTCGCCTCCCGCACCCTCCCCGCCGTCCCGGTGCGCGAGCCGGAAGTGCTCCAGGTCGTACCGTTCGCCGTCCTCGTGCCAGTGCCACAGCTGGAAGGTGACGGTCCGCCGGCCGGCGTCCGTCGACACCTGGGGCGCCGTGGACGTCGGCCGGCCGCGCCGCAGTTCGTCGTACGGGCGGGTGGAGAGCAGCAGCAGGCCGCCGGGGCGCAGCACCCGGTGCAGTTCGGCGAAAGCGGCGCGCACGTCCGCCGCGGCGAGCAGGTGCGGCAGTGCGTTGTCCGCGCAGACGACGGCGTCGAACCGACCGTCGCCGCACGGGAGTCGGCGCATGTCGGCGGCCGCGGTCGGCAGCCGCAGCCCGCGTGCCGCAGCCTCGCGCGCGGCCCGGGCGGCGGCCGCCGCACTGAGGTCGGTGCCGGTCACCCGGTGGCCGCGCGCGGCGAGCCCGATCGCCTGGGTGCCGATGCCGCACGCGCAGTCGAGGACGTCCGCCGGGGCGTCGCCGAGCCGGGCGCGCAGGAGTGCGTCGAGGCTCGCGCCCTGCCGGGTCACGCTCGCCTCCCAGTCGGCGTACACCAGGTGGTAGTCGGCGGCCAGGCGGTCGTAGAAGCGGGCGACGGACCGGTCCGGCCCGGCGGTCGGTGCGGCGCTCGGGCCGGTCGGCTCGTCCATGCGGCCACGCTACCGAAGCCCCGGCCGGCCCGTCCCGGGAGTTTCCGAAGGGGTGTGCTCAGCGCGCCTCGGGCCGGTAGACGGTCAGCGCCCGGGGGGCCTTGGCCAGCCGGAGCGCGCCGGCCGCGGGCACGGACTCGCCGTCGACGGCGATCCGCTCGGCGTCGCCCAGGGCGTCCAGGTCGAGGGCCCGGATCCGGGCGGCGTGGTAGACCCGGGAGCGGGCGAGCGTGCCGGACAGGAAGGCGGCGGCGAGCCGGGTCCGGGCGAACGGCCGTCCGCCGTCGACCACCCGGACGTCCAGCAGGCCGTCGGCGAGCCCGCTGCGGTGGGTCGGCGCGAAGCCCGGCGGGTCGTAGACGCCGTTGCCCGCGAACAGCAGCCAGAGCCGGCGCTCGCGCCCGCCCGCCCGGACGGTGACCGGCTCGGCGGTGGTCAGCACCCGTGCGGTCGCCAGCGCGAGGGCCGGCCACTTGCCCAGCCGGTCCTCGAACTCCTCGCGCAGCCGGACCAGTTCGGGGTAGACGCCCAGGCTGAAGGTGTTCAGGAAGTGCCGGCGCTCGGTGTCGTCGGCGGCCAGGCCGAGGTCCACCCCGCACGCGTGGCCGGCGGTCACGGCGGCCGCCGTCGCCTCGATGCCGTGGATGCCGAGGTCCAGCGCGAAGTGGTTGAGGGTGCCACCGGGGAAGACCGCGAGCGGCAGGTTGCGTTCGACGGCCAGTCCGGCGGCCAGGTTGACGCTGCCGTCCCCGCCGCAGACCCCGAGCGCCCCGCCCGCCGCCGCGGCCCGGTCGGCGGCCTCGGTGAGCAGGGCGGGCAGGTCGTCGTCGGGCCCGCAGAGCCCGACCTCGGCCCGGGGCAGCAGGGCGCGCAGCGCGGCGGCCGTCTCCTCGGGGTCGTCGGCGGACAACGCGCCGCTTCCGGAACCGGAGTTGACCACCACGCACAGGCCCGCCCCGCCGGGGAGCGCCGGGGCCGGGCGGCGCGGCGGCCCGGCGGCCGGCCGCAGATGGGAGGCCCGGGGCCACCATCGGAGCGTGAGCACCGCGAGGGCGGAGCCCAGGGCGAACCCCGCCAGCACATCGCCCGGATGGTGCGCGCCGGTGTACACCCGGGAGGCGCCGACGGCCAGTGCGGCCGGTGCGACCAGGGCGGCGGCCGCCGGGGACTCGATCGCGACGGCCGTGGCGAAGGCGGCGGCCGAGGCGGAGTGGCCGGAGGGAAAGGAGGTGGTGACCGGCTGACGCAGCAGCCGCCGGGGCACCGGAACCGGGCCCAGCGGGGGGCGCGGGCGGCGGGTCAGTTGTTTGGCCGCGATGTTGGCGGCGGTGGAGGCGAGGACCAGCGAACTCACCCCGCGCAGCGCCGCCCGCCGTCCGGCCCGCCCGCCGACGGCCCCGAGCACGGCGGCCGTGCCGAACCAGAGCATCCCGTGGTCGGCGGCCCGGCTCAGCCGGCGCAGCCAGACACCGGCCGGCGACCCGGTTCCGAACGGACGGTGGGCCGCGGCGACCCGGTGGAACAGGGCCCGGTCGATGACGTCCAGTCGCCTCATTCGTTCGAGCCTAGGCCCGGTCGGCCGTCCGCGCGCGGCGAGCGGCTGCGCGCGGCCCGGAGCGGTACCCGGACCCTGCTGAGTACGGGTACTCAGGCGTTGCCCGGCGGTCCCGCGCAGACTGGCCCGCAGGACCCGTACCGCCGTCACCGAGGACCCACGCCACCGCCATGCTGAGCCGCGCCTCCGCCCTCCTGCTGCCCGCCTTCGGCCGCCTGCACATCACCGCCGACACCGCCGGTGCCTGCCGCCCCGCGCCGGGCAGCATCGTGGCGGCCAACCACACCTCGCTCGCCGACCCCGCCGTCGTCCTCGCCGCCCTGCACCGGCTGGGCGCGCGGCCGGTCGTCCTGGCCACCGCCGGGCTCTGGCGGGTCCCGCTGCTCGGGCCGGCGCTGCGCCGGGAGGGGCACATCGCCGTCCACCGGGGCACCGCGCGGGCGGCGGAGTCGCTCGACGCGGCGGCCGAGGCCCTGGCGGCCGGGCGGGTCGTGCTGATCTACGGCGAGGGCGGGCTGCCGCGCCGCCGCGACTCCGGTGAGCTGCCGCCCGGCCCGTTCCGCAGCGGCCTGGCCCGCCTGGCGCGGGCCACCGGCGCGCCGGTCGTCCCGCTCGGCCAGGCCGGGTCCCGCCGGCTGACCTCCGGCGGCCCGCTCAAACAGCTCGCCGGCGTGGCCACCGCCCCGCTCCGCCGACCCGCCCTGCACGTCCACCTCGGCGCCCCGCTGCACCTGCCGGCCGACACCGCGGAAGCCACCGCCGAGGCCCACCGCGCCGTCACCGCCGCCTGGACGGTCGCCGCCCGCCGGGCGGGGCGGGGGGAGCCGTCTTCTCCGCACGGGTGAATGAGCGGGTGCATCCGGGCGATCACCGCCCTCCCCGGTCATACGGCGGGGAACGCCTGCCCTCCGACCGGATCACGAGGAGGTCGCAATGATGGGAACGCGACGTTTCCGAACCACCGCACTGGCGACCAGTGTGTGTCTTGCCGCAGTGCTTCCCGTCTTGGCCCCGTCCGCCTGGGCCGACGGGACCGAGAGATCGACGACCCGCGGTGTGACCCAGGAGCCGGGCCACCCGATCATCCTCTACCCCGGGAGGGAGGGGACGGCGGCGGCGTACTGCCCGCAGGGAACGACGCCCACAGGGGGAGGCGCGACGGTCGAGAGCGACCCCCTGGCCCCGGTCTTCTTCAGGCAATCGGCTCCCGACCCGGCGCGGAACAGATGGGTGGTGCAGGCCTACAACGGCAGCGACCAGGTGCAGACGGTGCACCCCCGGGTGATCTGCACGACGGACAACACCATCACGTACGACGTCGGACCGGACAGTTCCATCCAGCCGGGGGACTTCAACTCGGCGCCCGGGGCCGGCTGCGGCAACTCCCGGTACGTGGTGGGCGGTGGGGTCCAGGCCGGCCCCAGAACGTACGTCATGTGGTCGGACTGGGCGAATATCAGGGCATGGTCGGTGGGGGCGAAGTACACGGACTACGACCCGGACGCCCCTCTGTCGTACGTCCGGGGGCTTGCCGTCTGCTCCGACACACAGCCCACCCTCGAGGTGGGCAGCACCACGGTGGAGGCCGGAGCGGTGGGAACGGCCCATGCGGAATGCCCCGCCGGGCAGGTGCCGACCGGCGGCGGCGGATCCATCGGCCTCGACGCCTTGTTGAACGGATCGGCCCCGACGGCGACGGGCTGGACGGTCCAGGGGACGAACGGGTCGGACGGACCTCGCACCCTCTCGGCCTCGGTGTTCTGCACGACACCCTGACCGGCGGGCACAACCGGCCCGGGCAAGGAGGCCGCTGCACTTCCGGGACCTCTGCGGCAACGAGCTGATCGCCGCCCAGCTGTAGGGCGCGTCGGAGGCGGACGGGGCAGGATGGGCGGCATGGAGCGTTCGTTCGAGGAGCTGGTGGACGAGGCGGCCGGGGCCCCGGTCGACGGATGGGACTTCTCCTGGCTGGACGGCCGGGCCACCGAGGAGCGCCCGTCCTGGGGCTACCAGCGGCTGCTGGGGGAGCGGCTGGCGCTCGCCTCGGCGGCACTGGACGTGCAGACCGGCGGCGGGGAGGTGCTCGCCGGGGTGGCGGACCGCTTCCCGCGGACGATGGCCGCCACCGAGGGGTGGCCGCCGAACGCCGCCCGGGCGACCGCGGTGCTCCACCCGCTCGGCGCGGTCGTGGTGGCGGACCCGGACGAGCCGCCGCTGCCCTTCGCCGACGACGCCTTCGACCTGGTGACCAGCCGTCACCCGGTGACGGTGTGGTGGGCGGAGATCGCCCGCGTGCTGCGCCCCGGCGGCAGCTACCTGGCCCAGCACGTGGGGCCGGCCTCGGTGTTCGAGCTGGTCGAGTTCTTCCTCGGGCCGCAGCCGGAGGCACGCCGGGCCCGGCGGCCGGAGGACGCCGCGGACGCCGCGCGGGCCGCCGGGCTGGAGGTGGTCGACCTGCGCTCCGCGCGGCTGCGGGTGGAGTTCCTGGACATCGGCGCGGTGGTCTGGTTCCTGCGCAAGGTGATCTGGATGGTGCCGGGCTTCACCGTCGAGGCGCACTGGGCGCGGCTGCGCGAGCTGGACGCCCTGATCCGGGCGGAGGGGCCGTTCGTCGCCCACTCCGCCCGGTTCCTCATCGAGGCCCGCAAGCCGTGGCCCGCAAGCCGCGACGCCTCCCGGGGGCGGGGACGTCAGCCCACGGTGACCAGGTCGAGGTAGTCCTCGCTCCACAGGTCCTCGTCCCCGCCGGGCAGCAGCAGGACCCGGTCCGGCCGCAGCGCCCCGACCGCCCCCGGGTCGTGGGTGACCAGCACGATCGCGCCCGGGTAGCCGCCCACCGCCGCCAGCACCTCGGCCCGCGAGGCCGGGTCGAGGTTGTTGGTCGGCTCGTCGAGCAGCAGCACATTGGCTCCCGAGTGGACCAGCCCGGCCAGGGCGAGCCTGGTTTTCTCGCCGCCGGACAGCACCCCGGCGGGCTTGTCGGCGTCGTCGCCCCGGAACAGGAACGCGCCGAGCACCTGCCGCACCTCACCGTCGGTGAGCCCCGGCGCGGCTGCGGCGAGGTTCTCCCGGACGGTGCGCTGCGGATCGAGGGTGTCGTGCTCCTGGGCGAAGTAGCCCAGCCGCAGTCCGGGCCCGGGGACGACGCGCCCGCCGTCCGCGGCCTCCCGGCCGGCCAGGATCCGCAGCAGCGTGGTCTTGCCCGCCCCGTTGGGACCGAGCACGACGAGCCGGCTGCCCCGGTCGACGGCGAGGTCGAGCCCGTCGAGCACGGCGCGCCCGCCGTACGACTTGGCGAGGCCGACCGCGCCGAGCGGCATCCGGCCGCAGGGCGCCGGCTCGGGCAGCCGGATGCGGGCGGTGCGCTCGGCCTGGCGGACGGGTTCGAGGGCGGCGATCATCCGGTCGGCCCGGCGGGCCATCGAGCGGGCGGAGACGGCGGTCGCCACGTTGGCCCGCATCCGGTCGGCCTGGGCGTGCAGGGCGGCGGCCTTGCGCTCGGCGTTGGCCCGCTCGCGGGCGCGGCGGCGTTCGTCGGCCGCGCGCTGCGCCAGGTAGGCGGCCCAGCCGGTGTTGTGGACGTCGACCGTGGCGCGTTGCGGGTCCAGGTGGAACACCCGGTTGACGGTGCCGGCGAGCAGCGGCACGTCGTGGCTGATCAGCACCAGTCCGCCCGGGTACCCGGCCAGGTAGCCGCGCAGCCAGCCGACGGCGTCCGCGTCGAGGTGGTTGGTGGGCTCGTCGAGCAGCAGGGTGCCGTGGTCGGCGAAGAGGATCCGGGCCAGCTCGACCCGGCGCCGCCGGCCTCCGGAGAGGGTGCCGAGCGGGCTGTCCAGCACCCGCTCGGGCAGGCCGAGGCCGGCCGCGACCCGGGCGGCCTGGGCCTGCGCCGGGTAGCCCCCACGGGCCTGGAACTCGGCCTCGGCCCGGGTGTAGGCGGCCATGGCGCGGCGCTGCGCGCGCTCGTCGCCGGCGGCGGCCATGGCGCTCTCGGCGGCGCGCAGGTCCTGGACGGCGGTGTCCAGGCCGCGCGCGGACAGGATCCGCCCGGTGACGGTCATGGTCGGGTCGGCGGCGCGGGAGTCCTGCGCGAGGAAGCCGACCGGGCCGGTGCGGGTGACGGTGCCGGCGGCCGGGCGCAGCCGCCCGGCGAGCGTGGCGAGCAGGGTGGTCTTGCCGGCGCCGTTGCGGCCCACGAGGCCGATGCGGTCGCCGGGGGCGATGTGGAGGGTGACGTCGGACAGCAGCAGGCGGGCGGCGACGCGCACGTCGACACCACGGGTGGTGATCAAGGGGATGACGCTCCGTAACAGCGAACGGACACACGGGTGGCGTGGAGGCGGGTCCGTCAGCTAGGAGATGCGGGGCGTCGACATGGCGCCGAGGTTAACCCGCGGTGCCCGGCGGGCGCATTCGTATTTCCCGGGGGACGGAATTCCCGGAAGGCCTTGCCCGGGCATGTCCGCGACATGTTCCATGGCTCCATGGGGCGCAGCGAGCTCGTTCTGATGACCGATCACAGCTCGAACGAAGGCAGCCGGGAGGCGCTGGCCGCCGCCGTGCGCCGGCTCACCGGACGGGCGCCGGTGCTGCTCGACGCGCGGCACTTCATGAGCGGCGGTCCGGCCGGACCGGCCGGCGGCGGCCGGGTGCGCGGCGCCGATGGCGGGGTCACCCTGGAGGTCCCCGCCGAGGGCCTCGCACCGACCGCCGGGGCGGTGATCCTCTACGAGATACCGCCGCACCGGCGCCTGGAGCTCGCCGACCTCCAACGGGGCTTGCGCGAGCACGGCGTCCGCTCGCTCGGCACCGCCGTCGACGGCTGGCGCACGGCCAGCGACAAGCGGCTCACCGTCGAGCGCTTCGCCCGCGACGGCGTCCGCCAGATGCCCACCGTCACGCTCTCCCGGCCCACCGCCGCCGAGGCCGCCGAGGTGTTCGACCGGCTCGGCGGCGACGTCTGGGCCCGCCCGGCCGTCGGGATGAGCGGGCAGGACGTCTTCCACCTCACCACCTACGCCCAGCTCGCCGAGGCGGCCGACCGCTACGCGCGGACCGGCACCGACTGGCTGCTCGCCCGGGATGCCCGCAACTTCACCGCGGACGGCCGCCGCCACCAGTACCGGGTGACCGTGCTCGACGGGCGGGCGCTGCGCGCCGTCGAGCACGTGCAGGACGACCCGGACGAGCCCTGCAACCTCGCCCGGGGCGCCGTCTCCACCCCGCTGCCGCTCGCGGAGCTGCCCGCCGGGCTGGCGGAACTGGCGGTGGCGGCCACCGGGGCCGTCGGCCTGCCGTTCGCCGCCGTCGACCTCGCGGCGGAGAGCGGCGGTGTGGTCTTCGAGGTCAACGTCCACCCCGCGTTCGGCTCGCCCGGCGCGCTGGAGGCGGTCGCCGTGCCGTACGTGGCGGCCCACCTGGCACCCGCCGACTGACTGCCTTCCGCGCCGCGGAGTTGACGTGGCGTCAGCCACGTGCGCGCCGGGCGCCCGTCACCGGCGCGCGCCCCCGGGCGGCTCACTGCCGGACCCCCGGTCGAAGGAACCCTCCGGCGGGTACTAGACTCGTGGAGGTTGTGAAGGCACCTCGTTCGGTGAGGCGTCGCCATGGACACAGGCCACTGACCCCACGACGTCGAGAGACGCCCAGGGTCAGGACAGGTCTCCCCGGCCTAAGGGGTGACCCCAAGTGGCTGCACCCCGGAATCCCGGGGCGCTACGCCGTGGCGTGCCAAAGCTCTGACGAGATTCAGGGGTGCCCACCCGTCGTCGCGGCGCCCGTGCGTGCCCGCTCGACGGTGTGGAGCCTCCTGGCTGCCCGGTCACGGCGACCCCGCGCGGGCGCCCCGACGGCGAGGAGGTGGGAGCAATGGAGTGCAGTGGTAGTCCGGGTCGAAGTCGGCCCCGCCCCAGGACGTCGTCCCCCACCCTTCCCGGCACCCGGCACCCCTCCTCCCGTACGGCTCCCGACCCCCGCCGCCGCACCGCCCGCCGCTGACCCGGCGCGGCCGTGCGCGGCCCGGGCGCCGTGCGCGGTGGAGGACGGCCGGGCGCCTCCCGCCCGCCCCGCACCCCGCGACCTGCCCTGTTCCCGGGTGCGGCGGCCACCGAACCGCGGAGGTACCCCGTCATGTCCGACTGGCGTGTGCGCGCTGTGCGCGCGAGCAAGCGTCCCTTCACCCGTCCCGTCCCCCCGGCCGGCACGGCCGTCCAGCCAGCCCCCGAGCACTCGATGGACCCGCGCCCGGACCAGCCGGTCGAGCCGGTGAGCCTGGAGCGCTCCGTCGTCGACGCGGCCGTCTACCGCGACGGCCACCGCGTGCAGTCGGCCACCAACCTGGCCGACGTCTACCGCGAGCTGCCGGGCAAGCCCGGCACCATGGCCTGGATCGGCCTCTACCGCCCCGCCGAGTCCCAGCTGCTGGAGGCCGCCGAGCGGTTCAACCTGCACGAACTGGCCGTCGAGGACGCCATCGTCGCCCACCAGCGCCCCAAGCTGGAGCGCTACGGCGACACCCTGTTCGTGGTGCTGCGCGCCGCCCGCTACCTGGACGACGTGGAGGAGGTCGACTTCGGCGAGATCCACCTCTTCGTGGGCCCCGACTTCGTCCTCACCGTGCGCCACTCCCAGGCCCCCGACCTCTCCGCCGTCCGCCGCCGCCTGGAGGCCGACCCGGAGCTGCTGGCGCTCGGCCCCGAGGCCGTGCTCTACGCGGTGCTCGACGCCGTCGTCGACGGCTACGCCCCGGTCATCGCGGGCCTCCAGCACGACATCGACGAGATCGAGACCGAGGTGTTCGGCGGCGACCCGCAGGTGTCCCGGCGCATCTACGAACTCTCCCGCGAGGTCATCGAGTTCCAGCGCGCCACCCGGCCGCTGCTGGAGATCATGCGCAGCCTGGAGGCCGGCTTCGGCAAGTACGGCACCGACGAGGAGCTCCAGCGCTACCTGCGCGACGTCGCCGACCACGCCACCTACGCCGCCGAGCGGGTCGACGGCTTCCGCCAGATGCTGCAGAACATCCTCACCGTCAACGCCACCCTGGTCTCGCAGCGGCAGAACGAGGAGATGAAGCAGCTCGCCGAGGCCGGCCACGCCCAGAACGACGAGATCAAGAAGATCTCCTCCTGGGCGGCCATCCTCTTCGCCCCGACCCTGATCGGCACCGTCTACGGCATGAACTTCGACACGATGCCCGAGCTGCACTGGGCCTTCGGCTACCCCTTCGCCATCGCCCTGATGGCGCTGGTCTGCACCAGCCTCTACCTGATCTTCAAGCGCCGCGACTGGCTGTAGCCGATGAGTCCGTCTCGCCGATCAACAGCGCAACGGCAAACGACGTGCGCGGTCGAGTCCAGATCGTGGGGAGAGCGAGCGGCGGTGATTGGGCACCCGACCGGGGCACCTGCAGTGTCGGCCACTGCTTGAGCAGCCATGGCGTAGGGACCCGGACCGCAGAGGCCCGGGTCCCGGTCGGGCAGTTTCACTCAGTGGTGCCGTGCAGATCCCGGGCCTTGCCCGCCCATTCCCCCATACAGACGACGGCAGAGGTCATCTGCTTCACCGCGGCGGAAATGTCCCTCACTGGCTTGCGGAGGTGCCGGCTCAAACGAACCAGGTCCTCCGCAGACGTGCCGAGAGAACCGATCTGTGACAGTCCTGTCTGAGCGGACTCGTCCAGTGCGATGAGCTGATCCAAGAATTCGTTCGTTCCGGCGTCCCGTTCGCTGGGCGGCGTCACCTCGATGAGGCCCAGCGCAGCTCTCATACCGCTGTCCATGGTGGCCATCTGCTCCGCGAAGGCCGCCGCGATGGTGTTCATTTCCCCGGCCGGTGCGCTGAGCAACTCCGCGTAGCGGATCACAGCGGCAAGCCGTGCGCTCGCCGGGGCGTTCGCCTGGGTGAGATCGGTGATCTCGACGTTGCTCTGTTCGGTCAGCGTCCCGATGGTCTCGATCGTCTTTGTAATCGCACCCAGCTGAGCGGCCATCGCCTCCAGCCCGTCTTCGATTGCGACGAAGTCGTCAAGCAGGCCCGGCAGGTTCTCGTCGTCTTCGTCCTCCGGGCCCGGGTTCTGCTGGGATGGCAACTGCCCATCGGAGGTCTCGAGTGCTCGCACTACCCGTGCCGGGGTGAGGAGTTCGAAGCCGTCCCGAATCCCTACTTCGAGGGCGCTCTCGATCTCGCGCCGCGCACCGGCCAAGTGGCTGCGCGCCCGTTGATACCGGATCGTCCTGATCGAGGCGATGTCGAAGGGCAACTGCCCTGCCTCGCCGATGTGGATCGTCGGCTTGCCGATGATGTGACGTAGGCCCAGCTCGTACATCACGTTGGGATTGCCGCCGCTGACGTCGGCGATGACAAGGTCGGAATCGATGACATGCCGACAGATCTGCTCGTTGATGTCACCCGCATGTGCGATGCCATCCGCACGCACAGCGGTGATGTCGTACTTCTCGCAGGCAGGGGCGATTACCTGTTCGAATACTCCGAGATGGTGCTCGTATGCCTCACGCTCGGGGGTGCCATGCGGGGCGTAGCGATCACCGATGGGCCCGACGACGAAGCACATACGGGGCCGGTCGGACTCGCGCCGGGGAGCTTGCGACGTGTTCATGTGAGGTCCTCCGTTGTCTGAGGGTGGGTGCCATCGAGCAGGGCGGCGTGTCCTGCGCCGGCTTCAAGATCGACGGCGTACACCGGCCGCTCCTCGATGCCGAGGGAGCGCAGCAGGTGCGCGGTCGGGATGCGATAGTGCCTGCCGACACGCAATACGGGGCAAGGGAAGCCACCGATGCGGATCAGTTTGTACGCCGTACCGGGACAGATTCCGAAGGCCCGGGCAGCGGTACGCAGGTCCACGCTCAGGGGTAGGTCGAAGGCCTCTGCGAAGCCCAGGGGCGGGCCGGACCGGGCGCTCATCGTCGGGCTCCTGCGGGGTGCAGTACCAGGGTGCCGATGAGTTCCGCTTCCTCGTGACGGCGGGCCCGGAAAACGATGTCGGGCAAGCCCGCGCAGTACGCGAGTGCTCCGACCCGCTCCCCTTCGCGTCGAGTGGGTGATTCCGTGAAGCGCAGGGTCGCGGCCAACCCGTCATGCCGTGGCAGGGGAGTGAGATGCAGTTGCCACTCTTCGGCCGGATGCCGTGGTTCATCCTGGAACGCCGTGGCGTTGCGGGATTCGGCAAAGCGGGCGACGTCGATGACGGGTACCTCCCTCCTAGTGCGGTTGGCGTAGGCCCACATCTGATTGACCGCCTCCTTGATCATGTGACCGCCCGTGTCCGGGCCGTCCGGCTCCCCGGTGTCAATGGCTGTGAGCAGGGCAAGTACGGCCTCGGCCTCGAGGTCGGCGCGTTCGACTCTTGACTGGCGTAGGATTCGGTAGAGATTGCGGTACAGGCCGGGGACCGCCAGCCAGACGACGAGCAGGCGTCCGGTGCCGGCCCCGTTGCGAGGCTCTCGCCGGGCCTCCGAGACTGCCTGGCGCCAGATTGCCGTCCGAAGACTTTCGTTGCGTCCCGGCCCGTACAGGGCGTTCCGGCACTCGTCCAGGGACAGCCGTACCGGTCGGTTGTCCACACGGATAGTGAGTGGCCGCCGTAGACCTTCAGGTGCCTCGACGAGGGCTTGCCCGATCTGGGCGAACGCACCGCCCGGGTCAGTCCAGGTCATCGCTTCTCCTCTCCGACCCCAAGAGGTCGACGTACGACAACACTGCGGCGGCTCGCTGGCAGGCGACCCAAAGGGCAGTCATCGCCGACCGCACGGCCGCGTGGCTCTTCATCGAGATCGGGCTCACCGCCTTGGACCGGAACTGGGGTGGTCCGGCTGCAGCGGCAGGGGAGTGAAGGTGGATGTCGCCGTACATGTTGTGGCCGACGTTCACCCCGATGTCGGCCAACTGAGTGCTGTCCGCTTCGGGGCGGAGCGGGGCGGTCACCTGGGTTGCCAGGGGCTGGCCGACGAGGGCATCGTGGGCAGACTGACACTCAGACCACCGCTGACGTCCCGGCCAACGGCGACGCCGTGGTGAACGTACTGGGAGAGCTTCCTTCGATACGTGGCGGGGGCGGCCGCTGACGGCAGTGGCGTAGCCATTCCTTCCAGGACCGGGCGCACGCGGTCCGGCCCGTGGCCCGGCACATGGATCCAGCCGTAGCCCTCGAATTCCTTGACCTGTACGTGTACGCGAACGTACTGTGCCGGGTCGAGACCGGGATGCCCATACCGCACGACGTCCTGGTACAGCCGATCCGACACGATGAGGGCGAGATCAGCCGAGGTGAGGGCTGCCAGTACGGCCTTCACCTGTGGAGCGTTCACGTAGCGTGCCACGGCCACCGGCGCGGGTCCGGCGTAGCCGAGGGCGGCGTCTGCCGCGATCCCGGTGTCGACGGCCAACCGGAGCCTGATGCGTGGGACGGTCGGACAGGTGTTGAGTTCGCTGAGGCCGGCCGTCAGGTGGTTCACAAAGGGACCGAGTACCTCGGCTTCCGATGTGGAATCGGGGAGGACGGCGAGCTCCATGTCGCCTTGCGGCTGGCGGGCCCAAGCCGCGCGGTCCAGGCCGGTCAGCAGCGCCGCCTCGTCCAACAACCGGGCCAGGTCGGCCTGAGCGGCCGACTGTGCCCGAGTGTCGAGACGGCTGTACTGGGCCATGTCCGCCGCCAGGCACAGCCGACGGTGCGGGATGTTGTGCAGGGCATGAGGGGAGGAGATGTCGTTCATGACAGTTGCTACCTTCCAGCGTTTGTTGGTGCGGTGCACGCCAACTGTGCGGGAGGGCCCAGCGTCGTTGAAGAAATCCGTATTAATGCGGAGTTGTAGCCGTGCCTTCAGAAAGCCGGCATGCTCAGCCGGGCCACCTGGCACAGTCGGGGCAGGTCCCGCACGTAGGTCTGCCTCTCGCCGGTGTTGATGAGCCCGTCCCTGCGCAGTTGGGCCAGCATCTTGTGCACAGTGTGGGTCGTGGACCCAGTGAGGGCGGCGAACTCGGACTGGGAGAGGTTCACGTCGATGCGCACCGCGTTCCATTCCCGTCGGCCGTACGACATCGCCAGTTCGACGAGCACGCGGGCCAGCCGCACCAGGACCGGGTACCCGGCGAACTCCAGACGCCAGCGGTCAGACCGGCGCAGCCGGCTGCAGAACACCTTCATGAGGAGGGCCAGCGCCTCAGGGTCGGAGTGGAGGAACGGCCACAGTTCGTGTCTCGGCACGACGGTGGCGACTACGTCACCACAGGCAGTGACCGTTGCCGATCTCGGTCCGTGGTCAATCGTCGCAATCTCGCCTACCACATCTCCGGCGATTTTGATGTCCAAGAGAGACGCCCGGTCGCCGTCGAGTCGGGCGGTTACCTTCACCATTCCCTCATGGATCACCAGGAGCTCGTGGGCGTGGTCGCCCTCGTTGATCAGTACGTCCCCCGCCGCAAAGGTGCGCCGAGTTCCGAGCCGAGCGAAGGCTGCGCGAGCCCCAGGCGTCAGGGTGCCGAGGGGCGGTACGTGTCCATTCGTGTTCGAAGCGTGGATCATATGTACAGCACATCAGGCCTTCGGTGTGGCGGTCCGCATTGCCGCTCGGACCGCAGGTGCACGGAACGCACCCTGGGGCGCACGGCGGCGCACAGCCGGAATCCCGCCACGCTCCATTTGGTAGGGGACGCCGCGGTCCGATCTGCCGATCGCTTCGGCTACACCGTGGGCTCCTCTGAGCAGCAGTTCAGCCAGTAAAAGGTCCTAACAGAAACCGCTGCGAGCGTGACTGCTGGTCGTGCTGCTCGTTAGTCGGTGCGTGGGGAAGAGGATCTCTCGTCCGTGGATCGTGTCGGACGAACTGTGGGGACTGATCGAGCCGTTGCTTCCATCGGAGCCGCCGAAGCTCAAGCCGGGGCGCCCTCGGGTGCCGGACCGGCAGGCCTTGTGCGGGATCCTGTTCGTGCTGCACACGGGCATCCAGTGGGAGTACCTGCCGCAGGAGCTCGGCTTCGGCTCTGGCATGACCTGCTGGCGGCGACTCGCGGCCTGGAACGAGGCTGGCGTGTGGGACCGGCTCCACCTGGTCCTGCTGCGAAAGCTGAGGGCGGCCGGACAGCTCGACTGGTCCAGGGCGGTGATCGACTCCAGCCACGTCCGGGCCGCCCGACGGCGCCCAAAAGTGGACCGAGCCCGGTCGACCGCGCGCGACCGGGCAGCAAGCACCACGTCCTCGTCGACGGGCAGGGCATCCCGCTCGCGGTGTCGCTGACCGGCGGCAACCGCAACGACGTCACCCAGCTGCTTCCTCTGCTCGCGAAGGTCCCCGCCGTGGCCGGCCTCGTCGGCCGGCCACGGCGCAGACCGGACCTCCTGCTCGCCGACCGGGGCTACGACCACGACAAGTACCGGCGCCTGGTGTGGAAGCAGGGCATCAAGCCGGTGATCGCCCGACGCGGAGTGCCCCACGGATCAGGACTTGGCGTCCACCGCTGGGTCGTCGAGCGCACTATCGCCTGGCTCCACGGCTTCCGTCGCCTGCGGATCCGCTGGGAACGGCGCGACGACATCCACGAAGGCTTCCTCGGCCTCGCCACCTGCCTGATCACTCACAGGCATGTCCAACGCCTTTGTTAGGACCTTTAAGTCGAGAATCGCGGACCGGCACACCGATGAGGCGGCCTGGGTGTGGGCGCGGACCAGTAGGTCCCCGATGTGGTGAGCATGCGCCGCCGCACTGGTGGTCCTATCGGCTGAGGTGGCACCGAACGGTGTTCACGAGGCGATGAGCACTCGCGTCGGCGGCACCATGCCGTCGCTCTCCATCGCCGCCAGCGCAACGACCTGTCCACCGACCCGGCGCACTGCTAGCACCAGAGATTTGGAGCGTCCGTTGCATCACCGGTCTGCCCGCTTCCGGGTCCCCATGGCGCGGGGGACGAACAGGCGAGGCGCGGGCGGCGAAGCCGGAGGTCGGTCGGGGGCCTGGATGAGTGCAGTTAAGGCAGCAGCCACTGCAGGACGCCAGCCTCTATCTGATCTTCAAGCGCCGCGACTGGCTTTGAGGGCCGGTCGGGGCGGTGCGTGCGGGGCGGCCCGTCCAGAGCAGGGCCGCCGCGGCGAGGGCGGTGGCGCCGAGGACCCAGCGGGGCGGGCCGGGTGGCAGGAGGGCGAGGGCCAGGCCGGCCAGGGCGCCGGTGAGTTGGAGGGCGAGCGACTCCGATCCGGAGCCGACTTGAGGTGGGACGGCGGACGCCGGTGTCAAGGCCCGCGGCGGCGCTGTCGCGGGTGGGTCGGACCTTCATGAGGATGAGGCGGTGTGGACGGGACCCGTCTGGAGACGGAGGACGGATCCGCCTGTCGGCGCATGGGCCGGTGGTCGGTGTGCCTGCTAATTTCCCGAACCATGGGATCACGTGGAGCACGTGGGGTGGCGGCGCAACAGGCGATCGAGGGGCTCCGGGAACTGGCCGGAGCGGGGCTGACGGCCGAGAAGGTGTTCCGCAGAGCCGACGAACTGCTGCGCACGGTCCTGGAGTACGACGCGGTCTGCTGGCACTCGGCGGACCCGGCGACCGGGTTGGTGACCTCGGTGCTGAGCGACGACCTCAGCCTCGCGGGCTTCGAGGCGGCCGTGCACCTGGAGGTGTGGGCGGACGACCTGACGACCTTCCCCGCGATCCGGCGCAGCGGCGTCCGCGCGGAGACGCTCAGCCGGGCGACCGGTGGCCGGCCGGCGGACAGCGTGCGGTTCCGGGAGCTGATCGGCCCGGCCGGGTTCGGCGACGAACTGCGGGCGGTGTTCGACGCGCACGGCGGGATGTGGGGCTGCGCGGCGTTCATGCGGGCGGCCGACCGGGGGCCGTTCCTGGCCCAGCAGCGGGAGTTCGCGGACCTGGCCGCGCGCCACCTGGGCAACGCGCTGCGGGCCTGCCACGTGCCGCCGGTCGCCGGGGACGGCCGTTGGGAGGCGGAGCCGGGCGGTGGGCCGGGGGACGAGGGCCCGGCCGTGGTGGTGCTCGGCCCGGGGAACCGGCCGCTCGCGCTCTCCGGCCCGGCGGAGGAACTGCTGGGCCGGCTGGCCGACCCGAGCCGGACCTCGCTGGGCGTGCCGACGGCGTTCGCGGTGGCCGCCGAACAGGCCCGCCGGGCGGCGCGCTGCCTGGCCGTGCCGCAGTCGAAGATCCGGGTGCAGGACGGCGACGGCCGCTGGTACGTGCTGCACGGCTCGGCGCTGAAGGGCGGCAGCGAGGGCGAGGTGACGGTCGTGGCGGCCCCGGCCACGCCCGCCGACGCGATGCCGCTCTACCTTTGCGCGTACGGGCTGACGGCGCGTGAGCAGGAGGTGGCGCTGCTGCTGGTGCGCGGGTGCGACACCCGGGACGTGTCGCGGCTGCTGGCGATGAAGCCCTACACGGTGCAGGACCACCTGAAGTCGGTGTTCGCCAAGGCGGGGGTGGCCAGCCGCCGTGAGCTGGTCGCGCGGATCATGCTCGGCGGCGGGACGGCGTAGGCGCGTCGGCGTGGGGCGGGACGGACGGCGGGAGGGACGCCGTAGGACAGGAGGGGCCGCGGGTGTACGTTCTGACGGGTCGGCGGGAACCACCGTTCGTTAGCTGACAACGGGGGGCCCCGCCGCGGGGCCCGCCGGGCCGTCCGGAGGGGGCCAGGGATGAGCATCGAGGAGAGCGCGGGTTCGACGGGCAGCGGTGAGGCCGGTGCGGGCACCGGCCCGGCGGGCGGTCCAGGAGCGCCGGGCGGTGCGGTGGGCCCGGTCGGCCTCGCGGCGCCGGACGCGCTCGGGAAGGCCGACGAGGCCGGCGCGGGTGGCGCGGGCGGCACGGACGGTGAGGACACCGCCGGTGCGGCGGACGGCACCGGTGAGGGTGACGGCGGGAGCCGGAAGGCGGCGAAGAAGAAGCGGCCGCTCTGGCAGGAGCTGCCGATCCTGATCGGCATCGCCCTGGTGCTCTCACTGGGCATCAAGACCTTCTTCGTCCAGGCGTTCTCCATCCCCTCCGGCTCGATGCAGCACACGCTGGAGAAGAACGACCGCGTCCTGGTCGACAAGCTCACCCCGTGGTTCGGCGCCGAGCCGGAGCGCGGCGAGGTGGTCGTCTTCAAGGACCCCGGCGGCTGGCTGGACGTGCTGCCGCGGCAGAAGGGCAACGGCCTCGTCGAGGGCGTCCGCACGGTGCTCGGCGCCGTGGGCCTGCTGCCGTCCGACAACGAGAAGGACCTGATCAAGCGGGTGATCGCGGTCGGCGGAGACACGGTCGAGTGCCGGCAGGGCAGTCCGGTCAAGGTCAACGGGGTGGCGCTGGACGAGCCGTACCTGTTCCCGGGTGCGACGCCGTGCGACGACGCGCCGGTCGGGGTGGTGACCGTCCCCGAGGACCACCTGTGGGTGATGGGCGACCACCGCAACGACTCGCGCGACTCGCGCTTCCACGTCAACGAGCCGGGCGGCGGGTTCGTCCCGGTGAAGAACGTGATCGGCCGGGCCTTCGTGATCGCCTGGCCGCTGTCGCGCTGGGACACCCTGCCGGTGCCGGACACCTTCGACCAGAAGGGCCTGGCGTCCGGCGCAGCGCTCCCGGGCGGGGACCGGCCGGTCGAGCCCGCCGGGCCGGCCGCGCCGGAGGCCGCCGCGCTGGCCGCGGCCGTGCCGTTCGTGCTCTGGCGGCGGCGCCGGGCCGAGCGGGCCGGGGACGACCGGGCCGGGGACGACCGCAGCTGACGGACACCAGGGCCACCCGAGTGGGATTGGCCCTGTTCCGGCCTCGGCGGCCGGGCCACCATGGCGGTATGAGCGACCACCGCCGCGAGCTGCGCCCCGAGAGCCGGATCGTCCACCCGCCCGTCGAGGAGGTGACCGGCAGCCGCCCGCTGGGCACGCCGCTGCACCAGGGCCACGTCTTCGCCTTCCCCGACAGCGACACGCTCGCGGAGGCCTTCGGCAGCCCCGACCGGGCGTTCCTCTACAGCCGGCACGGCAATCCGACGGTCCGCTCGCTGGAGCGCGCGGTGGCCGACCTGGAGGGCGGCAGCGGTGCGCTGGCCGCCTCCTCCGGCATGGGCGCGATCACCACCGTGCTGCTCGCGCTGCTCCGCTCCGGCGACCACGTGATCGCCCAGCGGCGCCTGTACGGCGGCACGTTCGCGGCGCTCGCCGATCTGGCGGCGCGCTGGGGCGTGACGGTCACCCAGGTGAGCGGCGACGACCCGAAGGAGGTGCGGGCCGCCCTGCGGCCGACCACCAGGCTGCTGCACCTGGAGACCGTCTCCAACCCCACCGCCCGCGTCACCGACCTGCCGGCGCTGATCGGCGTGGCCCGCGAGGCCGGTGTCCTGAGCGTGGTGGACAACACCTTCACCACGCCGCTGCTCTGCCGCCCGATCGAGCACGGCGCCGACATCGTGATCCACTCGGCCACCAAGTACCTCGGCGGCCACTCCGACGTGCTGGCCGGGCTCGCGGTCTTCGCCGACCCGGAACTGCACCGCCGGGTCTGGCACCACGCGGTGGAACAGGGCGCGGCGCTCGACCCGTTCGCCGCCTGGCTGACCCTGCGCGGGATGCAGACGCTGGGCCTGCGGATGCGCCGGCACAACGAGGTCGCGCTCGACCTGGCCGGGCGGCTCGCCGCCCACCCGGCGGTCGCGGTCGTGCACCACCCGGGGCTGCCCGGCCACCCCGACCACGATCTGGCCCGCCGGCTGCTTCCGGACGGCCAGGGCGGGGTGTTCGCCTTCGACCTGACCGGCGGGCGGGAGGCCGCCCGGGCCTTCGTGGGCGCGGTCCGCCTCGCCTCGCTCGCCCCCTCGCTGGGCGGCGTGCACACCCTGGTGCTGCACCCGGCCAGCACCTCCCACCGCCAGCTGTCCGACGCCGAGCTGACCGCCGCCGGCATCGGCCCGGGCACGGTACGGCTCTCCGTCGGCATCGAGCACCCCGAGGACCTCTGGGCCGATCTGGAGCAGGCCCTGGCCGTGCTCTGACCCGCCGCGGGCCCGGCCCGGACACGCGTGATCGAGGTGACCGGCCCTACGCCTGGGGTCGGGGCCGGGGCCGGGCCGCCAGGACGGCGATGTCGTCCTCGGCCGGGCGTCCGGGCGCCGGGCCGACGCCGCGCAGCGCCGCGTCCAGCAGCTCGTCCAGCGGCCCGGCGGTCGGCAGCCGCAGGGCGGCGAGGCGGGCGAGCGAGGCGTCGATGTCCTCGCCGCGCCGTTCCACCAGGCCGTCCGTGTACAGCAGCAGGGTCTCGCCCGGCAGCAGGTCGCGGACGGCCTGCTGGTAGCCGCCGAGCCCGGTGCCGAGCGGCGGCCCGGTGGGGATCCGCAGCAGTTCGGTGGGCCGGCCGGGCGCGATCAGGGCCGGCGGGAGGTGGCCCGCGCTGGAGAACGTCCACCGGCCCCGGCCCGGGTCGGCGAGGGCGAGCAGGCAGGTGGCCGGGCGGGCGGACTCGTTGGCGGCGATGACGGCGTCCAGTTGGCGCAGGATCCGGTGCGGCGGCAGGTCCGTCCCGGCGACGTCGCGCAGGGTGGCGCGGTAGCTGCTCATGTCGACGGCCGCCTCGACGCCGTGGCCCATCACGTCGCCCATGACCAGCAGCGTCCGCCCGAACGGCAGCCGGACGGTCTCGTACCAGTCGCCGCCGACCACCGAGCTGCTGCCGGAGGGCCGGTAGCGGGAGGCGAGTTCGAGGTTCTGGTGCGGATGGCCCGGTTCGCTGAGCAGGGCGCGCTGGAGGTCGAGCGCGATGCCCTGCGAGCGGCTGTAGCGGCGCGCGTTGTCGATGCCGGTGGCGGCCCGTGCGGCGAGGTCGCCGACCAGCACGGCGTCGTCGGGCCCGTAGCCGGGGGAGCCGGCGGTGCGGGCCAGGGTCAGCAGTCCGACCAGCCTGCCGCGTGCGGTCAGCGGCACCACGAGCAGGGAGACCACCCCGGCGGCCCGGTACACGGCCGCCGAGGCCTGGTCGGGCGCCGCCTCGGCCAGCTCCTCGGCGGTGCGCGGCGCGACCAGCACGGCGACCCCGGCGGCCAGGGCGCGGGCGGCCACCGAACCCTCCCGGTGGCGCACCGACTCGCCGGGGCGGGGCAGCCGGTCCACGGCCGTCCGCAGTGCGTCCGCGCAGTCGAGCGCGGCCCGGTGGAAGCGCCGCCCCGGTGTGCGGCCGCTGCGGGCGTCGGCGTCCGGCGGCAGGACGTCGACGGTGGCCAGCTCGGCCAGCCGGGGAACGGCGAACGCGGCCAGCTCGGCGCAGGTGGTGTCGACGTCCAGGGTGGTGCCGATCCGCTCGGCGGCGGCCTCCAGGAGGGCCAGGCGGGTCCGGGCGCGGGCGAGTTCGCGCCGCAGCTCCTGGGCCGGGTCGGGGTCGTCCAGCACCACGACCACCACCCCGGTGACGCGTCCGTCGGCGGTCAGCGGCCGGTAGCGCACCCGCAGGCCGGGCGGCACGGGCGCGCCCGGACCGTCCGGTCCGCCGGTGGTGTGCTCGCGGTCCCGCCCGTCGGCCAGGACGCGGCGCAGCGTGCCGAGGGCGCCCGCGAACGCCGTCGCCTCCGCCGGCCGGCCGAGCAGGTCGGCCCGGCGCAGGCCGGTGACCGTGGTGAACGCCGCGTTCAGGTACAGCCAGCGCAGCTCGGCGTCCAGCAGCGCCACTCCGGTCGGCAGGACGGCGAGCAGCTCACCCGGCAGGTCCGGGCCATCACTGTCCGTAGTTCCGGTGCCCCTCCCGGCGAGCGCCGCGGCCGCCGCCGCGAGCGCGGAATCGTCCGCGCCCGCCGGGGTGCCGCCCTCTCCTGTGCCGCCGTGCCGGAACTGCATAGGTCCATGATCACGCCCTGGGGCGCGGCGCGCCCACGGAGTGGTCGATGCTTGACCATCCGAGAGCTTTCCGATAATGCGACCGTACGCCCGGCGCTCAGGCCTCGGAGGGGCGCTTGAGCTTGGCCCAGACGGCCTCCAGCGCGGCGATGTCCGCGTCGTCGAGGCGGTCGTCGAAGACCTCGGCGAGCGCCGCGCGGCGGGTCGCGTCGGCGGCCGCGAACAGCTGCCGGCCCTCCGGCGTCAGCGCGATCCGCACCGAGCGGGCGTCGGTGGGGGAGGGGGCGCGCTCGACCAGGCCGCGTGACTGGAGGGAGTCTGCGACCCGGGAGACCTGGCTGCGGCTGAGCAGCGTCTTGGCGCCCAGGTCGGAGGCGGCCACCGGCCGGTCCTGGGCGTGCAGCCAGAGCATCACCTCGAACCAGGAGAGCGGCAGGTCATGGGCCCGGGTGAGGGCCTGGTCGACCCGGGTGCTCAGGGTGGTGCCGGCCCAGACCAGGCCGTAGAAGGCGTGGTCGCGGGCGGTGAGGTCTCCCAGGGTGAGGTCGGTGCGCTGCGCCATGCCGATCAGCCTACCTTTGTGCGTGTGCGCGCACGCATCTTGCTATGGTGTGTGCGCACGCACACAAAAAACGGCTTGAAGGAGCCCTCATGGCCAGCGACCGGATCGTCCTCATCACCGGCACCTCCAGCGGCATCGGCCTGGCCGCCGCGGTGGCCGCCGCCCGCGCCGGGTTCCGTGTCGTCGCCACCATGCGCGACACCGGGCGCTCCGGCGCGCTGCTCAAGGCCGCCGAGGCGGCCGGCGTCGCCGGCCGGGTCGAAGTCGCCCGGCTCGACGTCACCGACGCCCCCTCCGTCGCCGACTGCCTGGCGGGCCTGCTCGACCGGCACGGCCGGCTCGACGCCGTGGTCAACAACGCGGGCGCCGGACGGGTCGGCACCGTCGAGCAGGACGGGCTCGGCCCCGTGCGCGAGGCGATGGAGGTCAACTACTTCGGGGTGGTCGAGGTGACCCGCGCCGCCCTGCCGCACCTGCGGGCCACCGGCGGCCGGGTGGTCACCGTGACCAGCGTCGGCGGTGTGGTCGGCCAGCCCTTCAACGAGGCCTACTGCGCCGCCAAGTTCGCCGTCGAGGGGTTCATGGAGTCGCTCGCCCCGGTCGCCGCCACCGTCGGCGTCGCCGTCTCGGTCGTCGAACCCGGCGCCGTGGCCAGCGAGTTCGTCGCCAGCCAGGGCATCGACCTGCCCGCCCTGCTGGCCGCCGCCGGCCCGTACGCCCCCGCCCTGGACGCCTACGCGGCCCGCACCCGGGCCGCCTTCGGCCAGGCGCAGACCCCGGAGCAGGCCGCCGAGGCCGTGATCACCGCGCTCAGCGCCGACCGGCCGCCGTTCCGGCTCCAGACCTCCGACCGGGCCCGCGCCTTCGTCGCCACCAAGCTCGCCGACCTCGACGGCTCGGCCGTCCAGCACCTCACGGCCGGCTGGGTGGCCTGAGCCCGCGCCGGTCGGGTCGCGGCCAACGGCTCGGGTGGGAGGTGTGAAGCAGGTGTCGTCATGTTCACCTAATGATCATTGACCTGCCGTCGGCGCCGCTGGAACGATGCGGGGCTATGACTACGCGCGTAAACCTCCTGTCCCCTCGGCTGACCGCCCCGTTACGGTGGGCAGCCCTGCTGTCTTTGCTGGTGTCGGTCGGGGTGTTCTTCGCCGGCGCCGGAGCGGCCCAGGCGGCGCCCGCCTGCGGTGCGCTCTCCACCGGAGCCGCGCCGCAGGCCACCGCCGCCGTCCGCGCCGCCTGCGGGCTGATCGGCACCCCGTACTCGTGGGGCGGCGGCCACGGCAGCAAGCCCGGCCCGACCTACGGGCTCTGCGACCCCGCCAACGGCGCGCCCGACGACTGCAACGTCCGCGGCCTGGACTGCTCCGGCATGGTCCGCTACGCCTACGACCTCGCGGTCGGCGAGGACGTCATCAACGGCACCACCCGCACCCAGTGGCCGACCTCCAGAGCCGTCGCCCGCTACTACCGGGCGGACGGGACCGGGCCGCTGCTCCCCGGCGACCTGGTGTACTTCGGCAACACCGCCTCCACCATCCACCACGTCGCGATGTACCTCGGGCAGGGCTGGATCGTCGAGGCCCCCTACTCCGGCGGCTACGTCCAGGTGGCGGCGCTCTCCTCGCACGGCGACTACTACGGCGCCATCCGGCTCTACGGGTCCGGCGGCTCCTCCACCACGCCGCCGACCACGCCGCCGCCCGCCACCGGCAAGTACTGGGTGGACACCTTCGCCAACGCGCCGGTGTTCGGTTCCCCGACGTCGACGGCCACCACGGGGACGCTGTACCAGGGGACGAGCTACGTGTACTGCAAGGCGTGGGGCCGTGAGGTGTCGAGCGGCGGCAGCGTCAACCACTGGTGGCTGAAGACCGACCCGGACGTCGGCTCCAGCGGCCAGTGGGTGTCGGCCTTCTACCTCTCGCGGTGGGGCAACGACACCGCCAAGGACAACAACGGCGCGACCGTTCCCGACTGCCCGGGCGGCGGTGGCGGCGCGCCCGCCACTGGCAAGTACTGGGTGGACACCTTCGCGAACGCGCCGGTGTTCGGTTCCCCGACGTCGACGGCCGGCACGGGGACGCTGTACCAGGGGACGAGCTACGTGTACTGCAAGGCGTGGGGCCGTGAGGTGTCCAGTGGCGGCAGCGTCAACCACTGGTGGTTGAAGACCGATCCGGACGTCGGCTCCAGCGGCCAGTGGGTGTCGGCCTTCTACCTCTCGCGGTGGGGCAACGACACCGCCAAGGACAACAACGGCACGACCGTTCCCGACTGCTAGGACGTGCTCCGACGGTGCTGGTCGCAGCCCCCGCGGACGGGCTGCGACCAGCACACGGTCACCGGTCGGGGCCGGTGAGGACGACGAGCTGCCGGGTCGCCCGGGTCATCGCGACATAGCGGTCGACCGCGCCCGCGACGCCCTCGCCGAAGGACGCCGGATCGACGAGCACGACCAGGTCGAACTCCAGCCCCTTGGCCAGCTGCGGCGTGAGCGAGCGGATCCGGTCCGTCCCGCGGAGCCTCTCCGCGAACCTCGCGGTGGACGCCGCGTCGCCGATCACGCACGCCGTGCCCTCGGCGTGCGCCGCCAGCCAGCCGCCGAGCACATCGTCCAGCTCCGCGACGCTCCCGTGGACGACCGGCACCCCGCTGCGGCGCACCGAGACGGGCACGTTGGCGTCCGGCAGGGCGGCGCGGACGACCGGCTCGGCCTCCGCCATGACCTCCTCGGGGGTGCGGTAGTTGACGCTCAGCGAGGCGACCTCGGTGCGGTCCAGGCCGATCCGCGCCAGGCGCTCCTGCCAGGACTCCGCGAAGCCCGCCCGGGCCTGGGCGCGGTCCCCGACGATGGTGAAGCTCCGCGACGGGCAGCGCAGCAGCAGCATCTGCCACTCGGCGTCGGTCAGCTCCTGGGCCTCGTCCACCACGATGTGGGCGAACGGGCCGGCCAGCCGGTCCGGGGCGGCGGCGGGCAGCGAGCTCCCGTCGACCAGGGTGTCCCTCAGATCCTGGCCGCGCAGCATGGCGACCGCCCCCTCGCCGTCGTCGTCGGCCGCCAGGATGTCCGTGATGACCTCGGCCATCCGGTCCCGCTCGGCGGCGAGCGCGGCCTCCTGGCGGCGCCTGCGCCGGGCCGCCTCCGGATCGCCGAGCCGCCGGCGCGCCGCGTCCAGGACCGGCAGGTCGGACACCGTCCAGGCCTGCGCCTCGGCGCGCTGCAGCCGGCGCACCTCCTCGGGGGCGAGCCACGGGGCGCACAGCCGCAGGTAGGCGGGCACCGTCCACAGGTCGCCGACCACGTCGGCGGCCTCCAGCAGTGGCCAGGCGCGGTGCAGGGCGGCGACCAACTCCTCGTCCCGCCGCAGCGAGCGCAGGAACGTCTCGACCGGGATCTCGTCGCCGCCGTCCAGCTTGGCCAGCAGCAGCTCGGCCAGCTCCGCCCAGATCTGCTCGCGCGCCTCGTTGTGCGGGGTGCCCGGATCGGGCGCCGCGAAGGCCTCGGCCCAGTCCTCGGCGCTGAGCCAGAGGTCCGCCCAGTCCGTCGAGACGGCCATCCCCTCGGTGGGCGGCTCCTCGTAGATCCGCACCGCCTGCTCCACCGCCCGCACCAGGTCCGCCGAGGATTTCAGCCGCGCCACCTCCGGATCGCGCTCGACCGCCGCGCCCGCGCCCTCGGCGACCAGGTCCCGTACGGTGCAAGTCCGCACGCCCTCCTCGCCCAGGCTGGGCAGCACGTCGCCGACGTAGTCCAGGTAGGGCTGGTGCGGGCCGACGAACAGCAGGCCGCCGCGCCGGTGGCCGAGCCGGGGGTCGGAGTAGAGCAGGTAGGCCGCGCGGTGCAGCGCGACCACCGTCTTCCCGGTGCCCGGGCCGCCGTCGACGACCAGCGCGCCGCGCGAGCCGGCCCGCACGATGGCGTCCTGGTCCGCCTGGATGGTGGCCAGCACGTCCCGCATCCGGGCCGAACGGCTGCCGCCCAGGGTGGCGATGAACGCCGACTGGTCGTCCAGCGCGGCATGTCCCTCCAGCCCCTCGGCGGCGAACACCTCGTCCCAGAAGTCGGTGATCCGCCCGCCCGTCCAGCGGTAGCGGCGGCGGCTGGCCAGGCCCGTCGGGTCGGCGTGGGTGGCGGCGAAGAACGGCGCGGCGGCGGGCGAGCGCCAGTCCAGCAGCAGCCGGCGGCCCTCGCTGTCGGTGAGACCGAGGCGGCCGATGTACACCGGCGCGCCGCCGTCCGCCGGGACGATCCGGCCCAGGCACAGGTCCAGGCCGAAGCGGCGCAGCGCGCGCAGGCGGCCGGTCAGGCGGTGGACCTCCAGGTCCCGGTCCATCGCGGCCCGGCCGGCGCCGCCGGGGGCCCGCCGGGCGGCGTCGAGCCGGTCGCAGACCTCGGTGACCGCCTGCTCCAGGCTCGCCGCGACGGCCGCGAAGTGCCGCTCGTCCTGGGCGACCAGCGCCGGGTCGGCCTTGGCGCAGAGGCGGTCGGGGAGGTCGAACACGCTGGTGGCGAGGGGGGTCATGGCGGCGGCTCCGATCCGCGATTCCGACAGAGGGGAAGGCACTCGTGAAACTCCCAAGGGGTCCGGTTCCGGCTTCGGTCGACGATTGTGCGCCAGGACCGGGGCCTTGCGGCAAGGCCCCCCGTGCGCTATACGTTGAGAGTGGCAAGAGGAGCGTGACGTCTACCGCCCCCGCCGCCCCCACTCCCTTCCCCCCTCCGGGTTCGTCCGCGCGCGCGAAATCCCGCCGATGAGCGGCGTGACAACCGGTCATACTGGCTGGTGCCCAGGCCCGGGCGCCGACCTGCGCGCCCCGGGACCGCGCCCGAGACCGCGCCCGACACCGGAGGACCCGATGAGCCGCGACCTGCCGACCACCGTTCCGCCGGGCCCCGCGCCGGCGCAGCCGTGGAACCGGCAGCGGCTGCGCAGCAACAACGAGTGGCTGCTGCTCGAACGGCTGCGCCTCGGCGGCCCGTCCTCGCGCGCCCAGCTCGCCCGGGACACCGGCCTGTCCAAGCCCACCGTCTCCACCGCCCTGGCCGCCCTCGAACACGCGGGGCTGGCCCGCGAGGCGGGGCGGTTCATCCCCGAGCGCGGACGTACGGCCGTCCTGTACGAGCCCGACCCGCTCGCCGGGCACGTCCTCGGCGTCGACATCGGCCGGGCCCGGCTGCGGGTCGCCGTCGCCGACCTGGCCGGGCACATCGTGGCCCGCCGGGACGTCCCCAACAAGGGGCGGACGGCGAACGCGGTGGCCGACGCGGTCGTGGCCGCGGCCCGCGAGGCCACCACCGAGGCCGGCCTGGCGGCGGCGGACATCGTGCACGCGGTGATCGGCACGCCCGGCGTCTGGGACGAGCAACGGCGCGGCGTGCGGTACGCCACCAGCCTGCCGGGTTGGGGCAGACCCGGGCTGTTCGACCGGATAGCGGACGGACTGGCGACCGCGATCACCGTCGGCAACGACGCCAATCTCGCCGCGCTCGGCGAGTACACGCTCGGCGCGGGCCGGGGGAGCGGCAGCCGGATGTTCGCCTACGTGCTCGTCGGCACCGGCCTCGGCGTCGGCGTGGTCAAGGACGGCGAACCGCTGGTCGGCGCGCACGGCGCGCTGGGCGAGGTGGGCCTGGTGCCGCTCCCGCCGCACACCGACGGGACGCCGGGCGGCACCGTCGAGCAGGCCGCGGCGGCCGACGCAGTCGTCCGCACGGCCCTCGACCTCGGCTTGGCCGGTCCGCTGACGGCCAAGGACGTCTTCGACGCGGCCCGCACCGGCGACCCGCTGGCCGCCACCGCCGTGCACCGCGCGGCCGGCCAACTCGCCTACGCCGTCGCGGTGCTGTCGGCGGTGCTCGACCCGGACCTGATCGTCCTCGGCGGCGGCATCGGCGCGAGCGCCGACCTGCTGCTCGACCCCCTCGGGCAGGCCCTGGACCGCCTCAGCCCGATGCGGCCCACCCTCGCCCCGAGCCGCCTCGGCGAGGAGGCCGTCCTGCTGGGCGCGGTCGCCACGGCCCTCGACCGCGCGCGCCCGGAGGTCTTCGAGCGTCGCTCGGCGCTGGTTTACTGAGCGGCCGGGATTGACTGCTGGTCAGGTCGTGAAATCACCGCCCGCCGTTCCGAGGATCAGACGCGAGGGGCCGATCGGGCTGTCGAACCCGATCGCCGCGACGACGAAGAAGGAGATTCCGATCCCGAAGGCCACCGAGTGGGGCTGGTCGAGGGTGAACGTGTTCTGACCGTCCAGCCCGGTGCGGTGTTCGCCCTCGAAGGCGAGGTTCTCGAACTGCTGGAGAGGTCCTCCGGAGCCGTCCCAGACGTGGAGCCGGGTGACCCGGCCGAATCCGACGTCGGTCCTGAACAGGATGAAGACCCTGACCAGGTTCGTCCGGACGTCGTTGACGATCACCGGCGTCGGCACGGCGATGTGGAACCAGCTGGTCTTCCCGGGAGTGATGTCCACATCGGCACCCCACCCGAAGTGCCCGTTGCGGCTGAGGTTCTCGGGATTCTCCACCACCATGGCGTTCCCGTGGACCCAACTCGCTTGCAGCGCCACAATGCCCACCTCCTCGGCAGGTTATTTCTTTCTTGCAGTCTCACACTCCGGAGATACGGCTTCAAGAGTCGGGCCCTGCATACTTTCTGCTATCGCGGGCCTATTACCGATTCGTACGGTAACGGTGAATGAAAAGGCCCCGCACCGGCTCGGTGCGGGGCCGCGGAGTGTGGGTCAGCGGTGGGCGGCGAAGTCGCCGGCACGGATGCCGGCCATGAAGGCGAGCCACGCATCGCCGGAGAAGGCGAGTGCGGGGCCGTGGGGATCCTTGCTGTCACGGACCATGGTGGCGTCGTTCAGTTCCCCGCACTCGACACAATTGTCGTTCGGGTCGCTGGCGCGCGCCTTCTTCCACTGCACAGGGAGGGCGGATGCGACGGGGAAATGGGTCACTTGAGCTTGTCTCTCTTCTCTGCGATGAGGCTGAGCGATTGGTCGAGGTCAAGCGCGGTCGCCATGATCTCGTCGAAGGCGGTCCGGTAAATGTCCACGTGGCCAGGGTCCTCGACCCAGTTGCCGCCGAACAGGCCGCTCAGGAGAACGAGGTCGAGGTCGCGCTGCCGAAACTCAAGTAGCGAGTACGGGCCGGTCATCCCGGGGTGCGGGGGTGCCATGGCCGACATGACCTGGACGGTGACGTTCGGGAGCCTGCTGAACTGAACCAGCTTGTCGAGCTGATCGGCCATCACGCCCGCCGGAGCGCCCATGGTCAGGGCGGACTCGTGGATCACCGCCCAGAGTTTGAGCGGATTCTCGGCTCTCGTCAGGACGGACTGCCGATTGATCCTTACGTCGACCCGCTCTTCGACGCTGGGGCTCTCGATGACACCACTTGAGATGATGGCGTGGGCATACTGACGGGTCTGCAACAGTCCAGGGATGTAAGCGGACTCGTAGGATTTGACGCCCGCTGCCGTCTCTTCGAGGCGGATCAGATCCGTGTAGAGCGGGTTCAGTTGCTCGAAGCCTGCCACCCAGCCAGGTCGACGCTTGTCCCGAAGGATCTCGACAAGAACTTCCTTGAGATCGGGATCGCACTCGTAGAAGTCGAGGAGTGCACGGACGACGTCGGGCTTCAGCTGGACCCGGGCGTTCTCGTATCTGCTCAGCTTCACCAGGTTGACGCCGTCGACCTGATCGGCGACTTCCTCCGCCGACAGGTTCCTCAGCTCGCGAAGCCTCCGCAGTTCTGCCGCGATGCGCCGGTAGCGCACGGCCGGCACGGCAATTGCCATGTCTGTAGCCCCTCCTGAGTGGTGCGTAGACCAGTGTGCACGGTCGCGGCGGTGCTTCGCCACCGCCAACTCGACTCCAGAGAAGGCACCTTGCACTAAAGAGTGAAAGTTTTCAGATGTGCCCGAAATGACTTGCGGTGAGGCCCTCGCCTGCCTCATGCTCACCGTGACGAGTGTATGACTCATTGTGACCGACTCGTCCGATGTCCTGCCTTGCTTGCGCTTCACGGCTGACCGACGGACGCCTTCGGGCCCCGTCTCGGTCGCCACGGTTGGAACTCCTGTGCGGAAGGTGGCTCCTCCATGTCCGGATTTCCCGAAAATGCCCGAAGCGTCAGCTGCTGGCTGCCGCGCAGTCGGAGGTCGCCGGCGGAGGCGCGCCGATGCCTCGAACGGCTGCTCGGTGGCGTCGTCGGCGGCGAACGCTTCATCGACGCCGGCCTGTTGCTCGTCAGCGAGCTGGTGACCAACGCGGTGGTGCACGGGTCCCCGTATGACAATCGTGTGCTGCTGGAGCTCTCCGCCGATCCGGTCCGGTTGCGCATCGAGGTGCACGACGCGCGCGGTGACCGTGCGCCGCTCCTCCGGGGCGCCGATCGGGACGACGAGTCCGGGCGCGGCCTGCTCCTCGTCAAGTCACTGTCGGAGAAGTGGGGTTGCTGTCCTCGGGACGGCATCGGGAAGATCGTCTGGTGCGAGATCGGCCCGGCCTTCGACCCTTCGGAGGGCGTGGCGTGAGGGTGGACCGGCTGGTCACCGCTGCCAGATGAAGGCCTCGGTGCTCGGTTGGCGCTCCGCGAACAGGCCGGTGGGTGAGGTGTCGTGCAGCAGCCGGCGGAGGTCGGCCTCGAAGGCCGGGAGATGCGGGCCGAACAGGTGGGGCGCGGAGGAGGACAGCGAGAGGACTCCGGCGACGACCTGGTCGGTCGTCCGGGTGAGGGCCTGGCCGCCGGGGACGACGAGGCGTCGGGGGTCGCCGAAGCCTGCGGCGGTGAGGACCGCCGCCTCGCCGGCCGGGGTGCCGTGGGGGAGGAAGCCCTGGCCGGCGCGGCGTACCGGGCCGAGGTGGCTGCGCACCAGCTCGGCGATGGCGGCGTGCGGGACCGGCGGGTGGGGGAGCCCTTCGGTGGGGCGCGACTCGGACTTGAGGTCGGAGAGGTGGACGAGTGCTCCGCCGGGGCGCAGCAGCGTGTGCACGCGGGCCGCCACGCGTGCGCGGTCCATCCAGTGGAAGGACTGGCCGAACGTGGCGACGGTGAACTCGCCGAGGCCGTCGGGCAGTTGTTCGGCGCGTGCCTGGATCCAGTGCGAATTCCCCTTCAACTCCAGCTCGACAGCGGTTCGTTCGGCCTCGGCGATCATCCCGCCGTCCGGGTCGACGCCGACCACCTCCGCGAAGTGGCCGGCGAGGTCCAGGGCGAGCGTGCCGGGCCCGCAGCCGACGTCGAGGAGGCGGCCCCGGCCGTCCAGCCGCAGGGCCTCGGCGAGTGCGGCCACCAGGCCCGGGGCGTACGGCAGTCGGCCCTGCCGGTAGTACGTGGCGGTGCCCGCGAACAGGGTGTCGTCCCACTGCCAATCGGCGGTCATGGGTGGCCACCACCTTTCGTCATCGGTGTCAGGATCATGGTGCCGGACGCGTCGAGGGCGCGACCGTGACCGTGTGTCGGTGTATGGACGTTCCAAGCGCCATCGGGACGGCGCCGAACCGCGCTTGGTGCACACCGAGGACAAGCGCGGCCCGTCGGATCCGGCGAGCCTCCTGCCGGAAGGGCTGTCCCGCTACCTGGGTGCGCGTGGGACGGTCCGTTCGTAGATGGTGCCGCCTGGGACGAACCAGCCTGCCTTCTTCCGGACGGCCGGGCTCGGGTCCTGTGCACAGGACGTCTGCAAGGCGGCGACGGCTCGGGCATGGGTGTGGGCGAACTTGCCGACGAGCTCGGCGGCCATGGCCCGGACCCGGGGGTCGGGGTCGGTGGCCAGGTGCTGCAGCGCGGGTTCGAGGACCTGGTCCGCGCCGGGTGCGCACGTGTCGCCCTTGCACCGGTCGCAGGCCAGAGCGTGGAACGCGGCGGTCCTGACCTGGGCATCGGGGTCGTCGGCCATGGCGATGAGTCGGCCCATCGAGTCGGTGTCGACCAGGTGGTCCAGGAGTCGGCAGCAGCCCTCTCGTACGGCTGCGGCTTCGTGGGACAGTCCGGCGCGGATGGCGCCGAGCGCGTCCTCCTTGCGCCGCAGCAGCTCGCGGTAGGCCGCTACGGCGCGTTGCGGGTCGCCCAGGCACGAGACGAGGGCTTCGTTGTCGGTCCTGATGAATCCGAGCACGGCCTCAGTGTCGAACCACGTGGGACGGCCGGGCAAAGGGATTTCGCTTCGCCGCCGCCTCGGCGGTGCTGTCGTTGACGCCGCGACGATGGGCGTTCCCCCCTACTTTCGTCGGGGGAACGCGTCGCACAACGGCCGTACCGGGGCGATCCGCCGGTTCCTACCGTCGAATCCATGAACCACACCGACCGGACCGACCGGGCCGACCGGCAGGCCGCGGACCGAGGCCCCTTCACGACACTCAGCCGTACGGACGGTTGGGCGTTCCTGCGGGAGGCCGTGCGCGATCTGCGGACCACCGGCGCCGTCGCCCCCAGCGGCAAGGCCCTGGCCCGTACCGTGACCGACCCGATCCGCGTCCGGGCCCCGCGCCCGCTGTCCGTCCTGGAGGCCGGCGCCGGCACCGGTGCGGTCACCCGTGCCGTGCTGCCCCAGCTGCCGCACGGCAGCCGCCTCGACCTCGTCGAGGCCAACCCCCGCTTCGCCGCCCGGCTCCACGACCTCGTCGACGCCCGTCCGGCCACGGCCGCCCGGCACGCCCTGGTCACCGTGCGCCAGGCCTGCCTGGAGGACCTGGACACCGACCGGCGCTACGACGTCATCATCTCCGGCCTGCCGCTGACCAACTTCACCCCCGACCGGGTCGAACGGATCATGGCCCGCTACCTGGAGCTGCTCCACCCCGGCGGCACCCTCTCCTACTTCGCCTACCTCGGTACCCGCCGGGCCCGCGCCCTGTTCGCCTCCCGTGCCGAAGCCCGCCGGCACGCCGCCGTCGACGAGATCACGACCGCCTACCGGCGCCGCTACGCCACCGGCCGCTGGACGATCCTCGCCAATGTGCCTCCGGCGCACGTCTGGGAACTGCGGCGCCCCGAGGCCACCGGTGAGCAGGCCGGTGAGCAGACCGGTGCCCGGCGGTGAACTTCCTGACCGACACCCTCGGCCGCCTGCCACCGATCGCCGTGTACACGGTGCTGGCCCTGGCCGTCTGCGCCGAGTCGGTCCTGCTGCTGGGCGCGTTCACCCCCACCCTCGCCCTGCTGCTGACCTCCGGCGCCCTGGCCCGCGCGGGCACCATCAGCCTGCCCGTCGTGATCGCGGCCGCCGCCACGGCGGCGTTCGCGGGCGACTACCTCGCCCACCGCACCGGCGGCATCCTGGGCGAACGCCTGCGCGCGGGCCGCCTCGGCCGCCGCATCCCCGCCACCGCCTGGCAGCATGCCGAGAGCCTCATGACCCGCCACGGCGGCCGGGCGGTCTTCCTCGGCCGCTTCCTGCCGATGGTCCGCACCCTCACCCCCCACCTCGCCGGCGCCACCGGCCTTCCCTACCGGAGCATCGCCTCCTACAGTGCCTGCGCCGCCGGGCTGTGGGCCGCCGCCGAAGCCGGCACCGGATACGCCGCGGCGACCTCCCTCCAGCGGCTCGTCACCGTCGGCGGCCCCGTCCTCGCCGCTGTCGCCGCCTCGGTGGTCGCGGTCGTGGTCCTGTGGCTGAGGAAGCGGCGCTGAGGGGGCCAGAGCTGTCGGCCTTCCCGGTGGCATGTGATCACAAAAGTCCGTTGATCGACGTTCCGTGATCATCAGATCTCGATCTGCTTACAAGTGTTTGAAGTATGGACGGATCGTATGGCAGGCCTGGTTGAATCACGAACCTCTTCCAATCGGAACGGAGTGTTCACGTCCATGCCTTCACGGATGCGCGGCGGTCGTCGCGGCCTGGCCGCCGTCGCCGGACTCGTCTTCACCGTCGGCCTCGCGCTGACCGGCTGTGACCCCACCACGGGCGACACCGCCACCGCCGCGGTCTCCTCGCCCGCCGTCACGACCGAGGCCACCACCCCGGCCGCGCCCGCACCGGCGCCGCCGGCGCCGGTGGCCACCACGCCGCCCGCCGAGCCCGTCCAGACGCCGCCGCCGGCGCCCCCGGCACCGGAGCCGACCGCCGCCGCGCCCGCGCCGACCGCCCCGGCGGCGGCCTCGCCGAAGACGCAGCCGACCAAGGCCGCCACCACCCCTAAGCCGCAGCCGACGCCCACCAAGGCCGAGCCGCAGCCCAAGGTGACCACCGCCCAGCCGCCGACCGACCCCGACCCGGCACCCGCCGAGACCAAGGCCGCGGCGGCCACCGGTGACTGCGAGATCAAGTCGAACGCCGGCAACTGCTACAAGGCCGGCCAGTTCTGCCGCGACGACGACCTCGGCAAGAGCACCCACGAGGCCGGCGGCCGGGTGATCACCTGCCGGATGGTCAGCGGCAAGCCGCACTGGCAGGCGTGAGCCCGGCTCCCGTTCCCGCGCCCGGACGCGGCTCAGGGCAACTCGGCGAGCGTGCTCCAGAACAGCCGCTCGTACGCCTGTAGCAGCCGGCCGTACTCGCGGGCGGCGTCGAGCTCCGGACCGGCGGTCAGCCCCGCCGGTCCGAGGGCCTCGGCCGCCGCCCGCTCCAGCGCGGTCGCGGGCCGCGCGAAGAAGTCGAAGAACGCGCACGCCTCCTCGCCGAACCCGTGGAACCGCCGCAGCGCCCCGGCCAGCGTCGCGCAGTACCCGCCCCAGGCCGCGAAGTTGGCCACCAGCGCCGCCGCGACGGCGGCCGGCCGCCCGTTCAGCGCCAGCCAGGCCAGGTACGCCGGATAGGCCTGGCACCCCGGCAGCGGCGCACCGGCGGGGGCCGGCCCGGTGTAGGTCGGTCCGGCGGGGGCCGGACCGCAGGCGGCCGCCAGCGCGGGCAGCGTGCGCAGCGCGGCGCTCTCGCCCTCGGCCAGCCCGGCGAACCACGCGCCCAGCGGCCCGTCGGCGCACCGGGTGGCGAGCAGCAGCAGACTGCGCCGGTCGGAGGCGATGACCCGCTCCTGCTGCGCCGCCAGCTCGGCGAGCACCGCGAGCCGCCCCCGCCCCGCCGCGAACCCGGTCACGACGGCGGGATCCGCCTCGTCCGCCGGGGTCAACTCGGCGCGCAGGTCACGGAGCCGCCGCTCGGCCGCGAACTCCGGTTGGTCGATCGGCATGGCCGCCCTCCGTTAGACCGTGAACGTCGAGTCCTTGACGATCGGCTCGGCCGGGTCGTCCGCGTAGGTGTCGAGGTCGTTGCCATGCCACGGCTGCGAGGAGCGGCCGTGCCCGCGCCGGTCGTGGGCGACGGCCCGGAAGCCGTGGTCGGCCACCAACGCGGCCTGCGGATCCCCGGCGCCACCGTTCGGCGGCCGGCCGCTGCCCCGGTCCTTGTGGAAGATCGACGGGCCGTCCTCGGTGGTCACGAAAGCCATCTGCGGAGGATCCTCTCGCTGCACGGGTCCGGCCGCGGCGGGCGCGGGAATCCGGCCGCCGAGTCGGCTGCGTCCTCACGCTAACCGCGCGGGCGGAGGCGGGCACTTCGTGGCATCCGCCTTCGGCCGTACGTCGCGCAGCGCCCCGGGGCGGAGCGGATAATGCGTGGCGGCCCGGACGACGGTCCGTCTACGATCCGGTCATGCTCCACGCCGAGTTCCGTGATCCCTTGCTGGTGGCCGTGTACGACGCCGAGTTTCCCTGGTCGTACCGGGACGACTTCTTCCTCTCGATCGTCGAGGAACCGGCCGGGGCCGCGCGATTGCGTGTCCTTGACCTGGGTTGCGGCACGGGCCGCCTCGCCCTCGGCATCGCGGCCGCCGGGCACACGGTGACGGGAGTGGACCCCGCCGCGGCGTCGCTCGACGCCGCCCGCGCCAAACCCGGCGCCGAGAAGGTGACCTGGACGGAGGGCACGTCGCGCGACCTTCCCGCCGAGGCCTTCGACGTGGCCGTCATGAGCAGCCATGTCGCACAGTTCTTCGTGACGGACGAAGCGTGGGCGGAGGTGCTCGCCGACCTGCGGCGAAGCCTCGTACCGGGCGGCCGGATCGTCTTCGACGCCCGCGACCCACGGCCCCGGGAATGGGAGGAGTGGACCCCGGCCGAGTCGCTGCGCCACGTCACCCTGCCGGACGGCCGCGAGGTCGCGCTGTGGAACGACGTGACCGAGGACCGGCCCGGCGTGGTGAGCTTCTCCCAGTACTACCGCTTCGCCGACGGCGGGGAACTGCTGAGCACGGGCACGCTCGCCTTCCGCGGCGAGCACGACCTCCGGGCCTCGCTGCGGGACGCGGGCTTCACCGTCGAGCGGATCTACGGTGGATGGCACCGCGAACCCGTCGGCTCCGGCGACGGAGAGTTCCTGGTGGTCGCGCACACCTGAGTTCCACGGTCCTTCCTCGAACCGGCCCGCCGCGTGGTCGCCCACCGACGTGTCCGAGCCTCGTGTCAGCCCCTCCGCGCTCCGGAGGCTTCCCACCAGACTTCTGGGATGTTCGCCGCCGCGGCGCGCGACCAGTGTGGGGTGCACCGGCCCGGGGCTCTCCCGGGCCCGGTGTCCACAACACGAGGAAGGATCAACTCATGTTCCTCAGGAAGCACTTCGGTTCTCTGGCGCGCGCCTCGGCCGTCTCGGCCCTGCTGGTGGGGGCTGTCGTCGCACCGTCCGTCTCCGCGGTCGCGGCGCCCGCGTCCGCCGACGGGCAGACCTCCGTCGCCGGGCTCCAGCGCAAGGCCGTCATCAGTGGGACGTTCACGATCCGCGACGACGAGGGGTGGTCGGCGGGCACGTACTGCCGCGGTGACATCGAGGCCGTGAACTGGACGGAGACCTCGACGGGCCCCTACGAGTGGTGGCGCACGTACTGCGGCGGCGAGATCCGCGTCGAGCTGCACGCCTTCGCGACCGTGATCGACGCTGCGGGCACCCTGGAGTTCGGTCTCGACGCCCTGTTCTTCGAGGGCACCAACGACCGGACCACCGACCTGGACGACGAGGTCACCGGCCTGCGCTTCCAGGTCCCGGCCGGCCAGTCGCTGCCCTACACCGTGTACCTGAAGAACGGGGAGAACGGTGGCAAGGACTGGGCCACCCTCAACCTGAACTTCACGAACACCGTCTGATCCCGGTTCCGGTGCGGGCGCCCGCCTTCGGGGACGCCCGCACCGGTGGCCGCCCTGCCCGTGCGACGGGCGCCGACGGCCCGGGGCGGGTCACCGAGGTCCGTCGGTGAGGGAGAGCTCCGGGAGGTAGTGCCGGAAGAAGATCTGACCCGCGAGCTCCTTGCGCGAGCGCACCCCGGTCTTGTCGAAGACCGCTTTGAGGTGGTCCTGCACGGTGTAGGGGGACAACGCGAGGTGGTGGGCGATCTCGGCGGTCGGGCTGCCCCGCAGTACGTGGGCGAGGATGTCGCACTCGCGCGGGGTCAGTCCGTAGGCCTGGATCAAGGAGGAGATCCGGTCCGACGGCATGGCCGGGCCGATGTTCAGGGCCACCCGGGTGCCGTCGGCGGTGTCGAGCCGCCAGCCCTCGATGGCGGCCAGGCCGCCGCCGCGGGTCGGCACGCACACCCGGCTGCCCCCGGTTTCGCTCCGCAGGGTGGCGGCGGCCACGCCGTAGGCCGAGGCCGGCAGGCCCGTCCCGTGCGCGCCGGCCTCGGTGAGCTCGCCGTACCGGGCTTCGGCGCCCGGGCTCTGGGACACGACCGAGTACTCCTCCGACAGCAGGGTCAGTGTGTTCGGCCCGGTGGCGGCCGGGTTGACGGTGGGCCCGCCGGCCGGGGCCGCGAGCGAGCGTCGCAGTGCGCGCCCCAGGGGATCGGTCAGGGCGCCGCCGAGATCCAGCTCGGCCTGGGAGAAGGGCGGACGGTCCGCGGCGCGGACCAGGACCAGCGCGCCCCACACCCGGCCCGCGTCCCGCAGCAGGACCCGCATCTCGTCCGCCAGCCCCAGCGGGCGGTAGATGTCCCGGTAGCGCACGCTGCGGTCGAGGCGCCCGTCCAGTGCGGACATCAGACTGCCCACGGGAGTGCTCATCCGTGACAGGTGCGGCATCTGGTTGGCGTCGCCCACCCGGTACTCGATGTCCAGCATCCGGGGCATCCACTCGGCGCTGACGCCGTGCCGGAAGCTGCCGCCGATGTTGAGCAGGGTGACCGGATCCAGCAGCACGCCGGCCCACAGGTCGAACGGCAGGGCCCGGGCCAGTGCGGGGACGGCATCCTCGAAAACCGCCACCGAGTCGGCGGCCCGGCGGGCGGCGTACACCGCCCGCCGCAGGGCTGCCGGCAGGCTCCGGCGCGCTACCGAGGGGGAAGTGCGGTCCATGCGATCCTCTCTCCGCCGTGGCCGCCGATGGTGCACCCGGCCGCTGGACATCGGATAAACGGCCAGCTGGCATACCGGGGACCTGCCGCCGGCGGGGAATCCGGGCGCCGGTCCGTTCGAGGACCCACCGCACGGCTCCGAGGCCCGAGTCGCGCGGCCCACCCCGGCGGGCCGCGGCCGTCAGGGGCGTCCGGGGCGTCCGGGTGTGCTCGGGCCCGGTGCCTGTTCCGGTCCCAGGCCCAGGCGTCGGGCGTCGTGCTCGGGGCGGATGGTGACGAGCGCGATCGCTCCCGCCACCGTCATCACGAGAGCGGCGATGAGGAAGGCGGTGCGGTAGCCCGTGCCGGGATCGCCCGCGGTGTCGAGGAGGCGGCCGGTGAGGAAGGGGGCGAGGAGCCCGGGAAGGGTCCCGGTGGCGGCGACGATGCCGAAGAGGGCGCCTCGCTGGGCGGTCGGGACGACCTCGGCGGCGGTCATGTAGTGCAGGGGGATGGCGACGGCGACGGTGCCGAAGGCGAGCGCGATCAGGAGCAGGCGGGGTACGGCGGCGTCGGCGAAGGGGAAGGCGGCCATCGCACAGCCGGCCACGCAGACCGCCGTTCCCTGGGCGGCTCCGGTTGACCAACGGCTGGAGACACGACGGGACTTGAGCGCGTCCATGAGCGGGGAGACGGTCAGCAGCAGGACGAGGCTGAAGGCGGAGACGGCGCTGATGGTGGTGGCGGCGGCGCTCGGGCTCATGCCGAGTTCGGTGCGCAGGTAGGAGGGGAGCCAGGCCTGGCTGAGGGAGAGCGCCCAGGCGGCGCCGAAGGCGCTGGAGATGCTGCCGAGCACGGTGCCGGTGGTGAGCAGCCGGCGGTAGGGCAGGTGGTGCGGGCCGGTTGCCGGTGTGCCGTCGGCGGCGGGGGCGGCCCGGGCGTGGTCGAAGGGGCCGTCGTGGCCGACGCGCCACCAGAGCAGGCCCCAGAGCGCGCTGACGACGGCGAGGGCGGCGAAGGCCGAGCGCCAGCCGTACCCGGTGATGAGCCAGGTGAGGACGGGTGCCGCGATGAGGGTGCCGAGGGCCGCGCCGCCGATCTGCAGGGCCGACGGGAGGCCGCGGCGGTGCGGGGGGAACCACTTGTACAGCGCGTGCATGGACATCGAGGCGGCGGGCCCCTCGGCGGCGCCGAGGAGGGCGCGCCCGGCGATCAGCGCGGGCACCGTGGCGGCGAGCAGGACGGGCAGCTGGGCGACGGCCCACAGCAGGGTCATGCCGAACAGGAGCGTCCGGCTGGACATCCGGGTGGAGAGGAAGCCGACGAGCAGGCCGGAGAGGCTGAAGAGCAGGGAGAAGGCGCTGGAGACCAGACCGTAGGTGCTGTTGTCGATGTCCAGCTCGTCCATGATCGGGACGGCGGCGAGGCCCAGGACGGACTTGTCGGCGAAGTTGATGACCATGAAGGCGACGATCATGGCGGTGATCAGCCAGGCACGGCGGCGGTCGTACGGGGGGTCGGTGGCCGGGGCGCCGGTGCGGTCGAGCGGGGGCGCGAGGGGGCGAGGTGCCATGGGGCGGGGTGCCATGGGTGACTCCTGCGGGTGGGGGTGGAGCAGGGGGTCGTGACGTCGGCGGGCGCGGTCGCACCGGTGGGGAGCGCGGGGGCGCGGGGAGTGCGGGGCGCGTGGTCGGCGGCCCCGCACTCCGTGAGGGCGTCGGTCAGACGAGCGCCTTGACGATGGCGTTCTTGTGGATCTCGGTGGTCCCGGTGACGATCCGGAACATCCGCAGGGTTCGGAAGATCTGCTCGACCTCGTGACCTCGGGTCAGGCCGGCCTTGCCGTGGATCTGGACGGCCTGGTCCGCCACGCGGAAGCACGCCTCGGAGGTGAACAGCTTGCACATGTTGGCCTCCACCGCGATGTTCGCACCGCTGTCGGCGCGGCCGGCGGTGGCCATGACCATGGAGCGGGCCGCGTAGATGTCGGTGGCCATCTCGGCGAGCTTGTGCTGGATGGCCTGGAGCGCCAGCAGCGGCCGGCCGAACGCGATCCGGTCCTTGGAGTGGGCCACGGAGAGGTCCCAGGCGCGCCGGGCGGCGCCGATCAGCGAGGGGCAGTGCAGCAGCCGGTTGAGGGTGACGCGGCCGATGCCGATGCGCAGGCCCTCGCCGATCGCGCCGAGCAGGTTGGCCGCCGGGACGCGGCAGTCCTCCAGGAGCAGGTCTCCCTCCATCTGCTGGCCGGACATCGGGACCTCGCCGTCGAGGACTCGGCAGCCGGGGGTGTCGAGGTCGACCAGGAAGGCGCTGTAGGCCTCGTCCGTGCCGGCCATCCGGGCGACGACGATCGCGAAGTCGGCGAAGGGCGCGGCGGAGCTGAAGACCTTGTGCCCGTTGAGGACGTAGCCGTCGCCGTCGGGGGTGGCGGTGGTGGTCATGCGCCGGACGTCGGAGCCGGCGTCCTGCTCGGTGAGGGAGAAGCAGCAGGCGCGTTCGCCGCGGATCACCGGCAGGAGGTAGCGCTCCAGCTGGTACTCGGTGGCGTACTTGACGATGGCGCCCACCCGCAGCGGCCCGCCCATGTCGCCGAGGACGGAATGCGAGAGGGCGGCCCCCGAGGCGGTCAGCTCCTCCTTCAGGGCGCACAGTTCGGTGAGGGTCAGGCCCTGTCCGCCGAGTTCCGGCGGCAGGCTGATGCCGTAGAAGCCGAGTTCGGTGCTGCGCTTCCAGACGCGTTCGAGGGTGGCGCGGTCGAGCTTGCTCTCGGGGGTGATGCCGTGCTCGCGTTCGTAGGGGATCAGCTCGTCCGCGAGGTAGCCGCGCAGCCGGACGACCAGGTCCTGGAGGCGGGGGTTGTCGTCGTAGGAGGGGGTGAGGGTGTAGGGCACGGGGCGGTTCCTGTTCCTGGTGGTGTTGCTGCTGCTGCGGCAGGCGGGTCAGTGGACGCGGCGCTCGGCGTTCGCCCAGTACGGCTCGCGGATCGCGCGGCGGTCGATCTTGCCGTTGGGGTTGTGGGGCAGGGCGGTGACGAAGTCGACGGAGCGGGGCTTCTTCATGCGGGCGAGGCGCTCGGAGCAGAACTCGGCGAGCTGCGCCTCGGTGAGCTCGGCCCCGTTCCGAAGGACGACCACGGCCTTGACGGCCTCGCCCCACTGCTCGTCGGGGACGCCGACGACGGCGGCCTCGTAGACGTCCGGGTGCTGGTGGAGGACGGATTCCACCTCGACGGCGTAGATGTTGAACCCACCGGAGATGATCATGTCCTTCCTGCGGTCGACGATGAAGACGTAACCGTCGGAGCGGCGGCGGGCGAGGTCTCCGGTGAGGAACCAGCCGTCGCGGAAGGACTCGGCGGTCAGCGCGGGCTCGTTGTGGTAGCCGGGGACGACGTCGGGGCCGCGGACGGTGATCTCGCCGATCGCGCCGTCGGGCACCCGGGCGCCGGTGTCGTCGACGATCCGGACGTCGGCCTCGGCGACCGGGCGCCCGCAGGACAGGAGCAGTTCCTCGTCCTCGCCGTCGATCGCCCGACGGTGGTCCTCGGTGGAGAGGAACAGGACGCCGGAGGTGGTCTCCCCGCACCCGTACCCCTGGGAGAGCACGGGCCCGAACAGGTCCCAGGCGGCGCGGATGCGGGCCGGGGACATGGGCGCGGCGCCGTAGACCAGCCGGCGCAGGCTGGAGAGGTCGTAGTCGCGGGCGTTCGGGAGCGCGAGCACCGTGTTGACCATGGTGGGTACGACGAAGGCGTGGGTGGCGCGCTCGCGCTGGACGGTGGCGAGGAACTCCTCGGCGTCCCAGCGCGGCAGCACGATCGCGCAGCCGCCGGCGAAGAACACGCCCATCAGGGGCATGCCGGAGGCGTGGGTCACGGGGCCGGCGAGGATCTGGCGCTCTCCCGGGCCGACCCGGGTGTCCGCGTTCATCACCGACTTGCGCATCAGGGCCAGCCGGTTGCCGTAGGTCTGGACCGCCGCCTTGAGCCGGCCCGTGGAGCCGGAGGTGAAGTGGAGGACGGCGGTGTCCCGCTCGTCGCACTCGACGTCGACCGCGTCGGGGGCGGTGTCGGCCAGCGTCCGCGCGTAGCCCGGGCCCAGCTCCCCGGGGCCGTCGTAGCAGAGCACCGTCTCCACGCTCGACCCGGGGACCGCCGCGCGGGCCGATTCCAGATGGCCGGCGTCGGTGAGCAGGACGCGGGCCCCGGACTCGCGGAGCAGGTGCGCCACCTCGCCGTCGCCCAGGCGGGCGTTGACGGGGGCGCGGGCCAGTCCGGCCTTGTACAGCGCCACCTCGGTGACGACCAGTTCGGCGCGGTTGGCCGAGAGCGTCGCGACGCGGTCGCCCTTGTCCAGCCCCATCCCGCGCAGCGCGGTCGCCAGACGGTCGCTCTGGTCGTCGAGTTCCGCGTAGGTCAGCCGGACCGAGCCGCAGACCACGGCCTCGGCGTCCGGGTGATGGCCGGCCGTCCGGCGTACGTACCGCCCGAGATTCATGGGCACCTCCACAGGGATTCCGAACTCTTTGTTCGGAAAGTAGTTTGGTGTCCGGCAACCTAAGGGCAGCGTTAGGGTCAGGTCAACGGTCCGGAGCAGAAGGAAGACAACGTGGACACGAAGCCCGCAGGAGACCGCCGCGTCCGCCGCACGCGCGCCGCGCTGCGCCGCGCCCTGGTCGAACTCACCCTGGAGAAGGGGTTCCAGGCGATCACGGTCGAGGACATCACCGAGCGGGCGGACGTCGGCCGCGCCACCTTCTACGCGCACTGCCGCGACAAGGAGGACCTGCTCGTCGGCATCGTCCGCGACCTCGCCGAGGACCGCGAGCGCCTCCTGCCGGCGGTGCGGCAGGCGCACGCCCAGGGGTTCACGGGGCTGCCGGTGAAGTACATCTTCGAGCACGCCGAGCAGGAGCGCCCGGTCTACCAGGTGATCCTGCGGGGGGAGGGCGACGGGCGGGCGCTGCGGGAGTTCACCGAGCTCATCCGCAGGCGCGCCGAGGCCGCGTTCCGCGACCGGGCCGCGCAGCTCGGGGCGACGCCGCGGATCCCGCTCGACCTCGTCGCGCGGGCGTGGACCGGCGAACTCGTCGGCCTGCTGTCCTGGTGGGTGGAGGGCGGTACCGGCTACAGCGCCGCCGAGATCACCGCCCACCTGCGCGACCTGTCCGTCTACGGGCGGGTGTGGGCCACCGGACTGGCCCCCTCGGACGCCCCGGGGGCCCTGGACCTGGTGCCGTAGGCCTCGTCCGCGCACCGGCGGGCCCGCCTCCGCCTCCGCGCCCCGGGGCGGCCCTGGTCGATTTACTGAACACGATGTACGGTAACGACCCTTGGAAGGCACGCCTGAGAGAGCGGAGCTGCCGTATGACTGCCATGCCGCCCCTGTCCGACCTGGCCTGGGCCCGCGGATTCACGGATCCGACCTGGGCCCGCCGCCACACGACCTCGGGGCGGGAGACCGTTCCGAGCCGCGCCGTCTGGCGGGGCCGCGGCGGCCCCCGGGACCTTCCCACCGCACCGCCCGGGGCCCTCGACGGCCTCGCCTTCACCGGACCGGGAGGCCGCACGCTCGGACTCGGGCAACTGCTCGCCGCCGCCGAGACCGACGCCCTGCTCGTCCTGCACCGGGGCAGGATCGTCCACGAGCAGTACCTGCACGGCTACGAACCCCACGTGCCCCACTTCAACGCCTCGGCCGCGAAGTCCTACCTCGGTCTGCTCGCGGCCGTCCTCATCCACCAGGGGCGGCTCGACCGCGGCACCGAGGTGGTGAAGTACGTCCCCGAACTCGCGGGCACCGCCTTCGGCGAGGCCACCGTCGACCACCTCCTGCACATGGGCACCCGGGTGAGCTACGCCGGCCGCCGCTACGACAAGGCACTGGAGGCCCAGCGCTACTTCGCCGTCCTGGCACCCCAGTTGCGGCCCTACGGCTACAGCGGGCCGGCCAGTATCCGCGAGCACCTCGCGACGGCCCGGGCGACCGGTGCGCCCGGCGCCGAGTTCCGCTACGAGAACGGCAACGTCGAGGCGCTCGCCGAAGTCCTGCGCCGCGTCACCGGCACCACCACCTCGGCGCACCTGTCCGACACGATCTGGACCCGGCTCGGCGCGGAGGAGGACGCCTACTACATCGTCGACGCCGAGGGAACCGAGGCGGCCTGCGGCGGGTTCAGCGCCACCGCGCGCGACGTGGCCAGGCTCGGCGAGATGATCCGCTGCGGCGGCGCCGTCGGCGACCGGCAGGTCATCCCCGAGGCCGTCGCCTCGACCATCGTCTCGGGCGTCCCGGACGGCTATCCCCGGCGCGTCCGCTTCCCCGCCGCGCCCGCCGACGCGCCGGCCACCCTCTCGTACCACGACCTGTGGTGGATCCCCAACGACCCGTACGGCTCGTTCATGGCGAGCGGCATCCACGGCCAGCGGCTCTTCATCTGCCCCGCGCTGGACCTGGTCGTCGTCCACTACGCCTCCCAGATCGTCTCCCCGGCCGTCCCCCAGGTCCCCCTCGTCCAGGCCTTCCTGGCGATCGGGAGCCACCTGAACAGCTAGCAGGAGCTTCGGGGCGGCTCCGGGCCGGGGGCACGAGGCGGTGGGCGGCGGTGGTGTGGCGGTGCCGGCCGGTCCCCGGAGCGGCCTTCGAGGTGGGTCCGGGCCCAGGACGGTCTTCGGCTCGCGCCGGCCGTGCTCGGGCCGCCGGCCGACGGGGAACGGGCGGCCGATGGCGGCCGGTCATGCGGCGGGCGTGATCCTCTCGGCCGGCGGGCCGAGGGATCCGGCCCTCACCGGGGGGCGCCGACCAGGCCGGATTCGTAGGCGAGGATCACCAGGTGGACGCGGTCGCGGGCGGCGAGCTTGGTGAGGAGGCGGGTCATGTAGGTCTTGACGGTGGCGGTGCTGAGGACGAGTTCGGTGGCGATCTCGGTGTTGGACAGGCCGCGGCCGACGAGGGTGAGGATCTCGCGTTCGCGGTCGGTGATGCCGGTGAGGCGGCGGTCGGCCGGGGGCGCGGCGGCGGGGCGGGCGGCGAACTCGGCGATCAGGCGGCGGGTGACGCTCGGGGCGATGAGGGCGTCGCCGGCGGCCACCACCCGGATCGCGGCGAGGATGTCGTCCAGGGCCATGTCCTTGACGAGGAATCCGGAGGCCCCGGCGCGCAGGGCGGCATGGACGTTCTCGTCCTCGTCGAAGGTGGTGAGCACGACGACCCGGGTCGCGTCCGGTCCGGCGGCCACCCGGCGGGTGGCCTCGATGCCGTCGAGGACGGGCATCCGCAGGTCCATCACCACCACGTCGGGCCGCAGTTCCGCGGCGAGCCGGACGGCCTCGGCGCCGGTGGCGGCCTCGCCGACCACCTCCAGATCGGGCGCCTCGGTGATCACCATCTCCAGGGCGGCGCGGACAAGCGGCTGGTCGTCGGCGAGCAGGACGCGGACGGGGGGAGTCATCGGGCCTCCTGCGCGATCGGCAGCCGGGCGGCGACGCGGAAGCCGCCGCCGGGGCGCGGCGCGGCGTCGAACTCTCCGTGCAGCAGGGCGACCCGCTCGCGCAGGCCCGCCAGGCCGTAGCCGGCGCCGGGGGCGGTGCCGTGGCCGCGGCCGCGGTCGGTGACCTCGATGGCGATTTCCGCCGGGTGCCGGTGGTCGACGGTGACCCGGCAGGACGGGGCGGCGGCGTGGCGGACCACGTTGGCGACCGACTCCTGGACGATCCGGAACGCCGCCAGGTCGATCTCCGGCGGCAGCGGCCGCCGTTCGCCGTGCCACCGGAGGTCGACCCGCACGCCGGCGGCGGTGGTGGCGGCCGTCAGCCCGTCGAGGTCGGCCAGGCCGGGCGGGCGCAGGAGGGCGGCCGCGGGCTCGGCGGAGTCGTCGGCCCGGCGCAGCGCGCCGAGCATCCGGCGCAGGCCGGCCAGTGTCTCCCGGCCGGCGGTCTCGATCTCGCCGAGGGCCTCGCGCGCCCGGTCCGGCCGGGTGTCGATGACCCGCCGGGCCGCGCCCGCCTGGAGGGCGACGATGCCGATGCTGTGCGCCACGGTGTCGTGCATCTCGCGGGCGATCCGCAGGCGTTCGGCGGTGACCGCCTCCGTCGCCGCCCGGGCGCTCAACGCCTCGGCGTGCTCCCGGGACTGGTGCACCGAGCGGCCCACCAGCCAGGCGATGACGGCGACCAGCACGCCGGCGTCGTTGGCGCCGATCCGGGTGCCGGTGAGCAGCAGGCCGCCGCCGAGGGCGGGGGAGAGGATCAGATGCAGGGTCAGTACGCCGAGCACCATGGTCAGCGCGGCGCGCGAGGTCCGGCGCGGTTCGGCGGCCGTGACCAGGCAGAGGGCGGTGGCGACCGCGAACAGTGCGGTCGGCGGCAGTTCGAGCTCCCAGCGCCAGGCCTTGCTCTGCGCCACGGTGGCGGCGAGCAGGAGGGCGACGGCCGTGCGTGGCCGGCGGCGCAGCAGGGCGGCGGCGAGGAACGCGACGGGGGTGGTGACCGCGGCGACCGCCCAGTCCTGGTGGACGGTCGGGGTGTGGTCGCCGCCCGGAGCGGTCCCGTGGGCGGGGCGGTCGCCGGGGACCAGGGACGGGTAGAGCAGCGAGACGCACCACGCGAGCGCCGTCCAGGCGGCGGGCGGGACCCGCCGGAGTCTGGGCGGGAGGAGTGGTGGGGACAGCGGTGTCGCGGACATGCGGTGATCGTAACGAGGCGGCGTGCGGCGCGGCATCGGACCACGGGTGTACGACCGGGGGTGACAGCGGGGGCCTCCAGGATGTCGGCCCAGGTCCGATGTGCCGCCCGGCCGGGTGGCGGCACTGTGGTGGGCATGATCGAAGTGCACCGACTGACGAAGCGTTACGGCCGCACCACCGCCGTCGACGACCTCACCTTCACCGTCCACCCGGGCCAGGTCACCGGGTTCCTGGGGCCGAACGGCGCCGGGAAGAGCACCGCGCTGCGGATGATCCTGGGCCTGAGCGCGCCCACCGGCGGGACCGCGACCGTCGGCGGCCGCCCGTTCCGGGAGCGGCCGCGCGGCCTGCGGCACGTCGGCGCGCTGCTGGACGCGGGCGACGTGCACGGCGGTCGCAGCGGGCGCGCCCATCTGCGGGCGCTGGCCCGGGGCAACGCCGTGCCGCGGGCCCGGGTGGACGCGGTGCTGGAGGAGGTCGGGCTCGCCGGGGCGGCCGGGCGGCGGATCGCCGGGTACTCGCTCGGCATGAAGCAGCGGCTCGGGATCGCGGCGGCGCTGCTCGGCGATCCGCCGGTGCTGCTGTTCGACGAGCCGTTGAACGGGCTGGACCCGGAGGGGGTGCGCTGGGTGCGCGGCCTGTTCCGGAATCTGGCGGCGGAGGGGCGGACGGTGTTCGTCTCCAGCCACTTGATGAGCGAGATGGAGCACACGGCGGACCGTTTGGTGGTCATCGGGCGCGGCCGGCTGATCGCCGCCGAGACCGTGGCCGAGTTCGCCGCCCGCGGCACGGGGCCGGACGGCGCCCGTTCGAGGGTGATCGTCCGGACGGCCGAACCCGAGGGGCTGGCGGGCGTCCTGACGGCGGCCGGCGGCGCGGTGTCGCGCGACGAGGGTGACGGTGCCCTCGCCGTGACCGGCCTGGACGCGGCCCGGGTCGGCGTGCTCGCCCTCGACCACCGCATCCCGCTGCTCGAACTGACCACCCGCACGGCCTCCCTGGAGGAGGCGTTCATGGCGCTCACCGCCGACCGCGTCGACCACTCCGCCGGAGGATCACGATGACCAGCACGACGACCGGCGCGACGTCGGCCACGACGGCCGGCACCGAACCCCGGCCGCGCTTCGCGGACCTCCTCGCCGCCGAGTGGATCAGGTTCTGGTCCCTGCGCTCGATGCCCTGGGTGCTGGGCGTCGGAGCGCTCGTCCTGGTCGGCGTCAACCTCAACGCCGCGCGCTACGCCTACATGTACACCGAGCCCGGCGGCCCGGCGCCCGGCTCCGGGCACGTCGCCGCGGCGGTGTACGCCTCGTTCACCGGGATGTCCGCCAACCTGCTGATGCTCCTGGCGGGCGGCGTCGGCACCGCGGTGATCGTCGGCGAGTACGCGACCGGCATGATCCGCACCACCTTCGCCGCCGTCCCGGACCGCCGGGCGGTGCTGCTGGCCAAGGCGGGCGTGCTGGCGGCGGTGATGCTCGGCTTCGGCGCGCTCGTCTCCGGGGTCTCCTTCGCCCTCGCCCAGGCGCTGCTGGGCCGGCGGCACGCCGGGGTGTCGCTCGCCGAGCCCGGTGTGCTGCACGCGGTCGCCGGGGCCGCCGCCCTCGCCCCGGTCTGCGCGCTGATCGGGCTGGGGTTCGGGACGCTGGTCCGGCACGCCGCGGCGAGCGTGGTCACCACGGTGCTGGTGCTGTTCCTGCTGCCCGCCTCGTTCAACCAGGACCACCGCTGGTCGGCGGCGATCGCGCACGCCATGCCGTTCACCGCGTGGCGGCGGCTGGCCACGCCCGACCTGACGCACGTCCTGCTGCCGCCGTACCCGGCGACGGTGACCGGGTCGTGGCTGGCCTTCGCGGGCTGGGTGGTGGGCTCCGTACTGGTCGCGGCGGCCGTCGTCCACCGCCGGGACGTCTGAGCGCCGGACCGTACGGACGGCGGCCGGTCGGGCGGCGTGCCGCGGCGGCGCCGCCACCGCCACCGCCGGCGTACGGGACGTCAGTCGTCCGGTACGGAGACGGCCCTCTCGGCTCCGCCGCCGGCGGCCGTGGCGCCCGCCGCGCCCGGCCCGCGCCGCAGCCGGCGCAGCGCGCCGACGGCGACGACCAGCCAGACCGCCGCCGCCACCCACAGCAGCGCCCGGCCGAGCGGGTCCAGCCGGTCCACCCGGGCGGCCGCCGAGGTGGACAGCGAGGCCACCGCCGTCATGCCCAGCGGGAAGACCGTCGACCAGCGGCGCAGGTCGTAGCGGAGCCGGGGCCGCAGCAGCTCGGCGACGGCCAGCACCGCGTACCAGGCCAGCGCCACGCCGAGCAGCACCAGCGTCACCACCCGCAGCGCGGTGTGCGCGCCGCCGTTCCACACCCCGCAGGCGAGCAGCTTGGAGGCGGCCAGCGCGGAGATCGCCATCGCGCCGCCGGCCACCCAGTGGTCGCCCGCACCCGCCGTCAGCTGGCCCGGGTCGAAGCGGCGCAGCGCGTCCCCGTACAGCACCAGGCCGAGGGCGAACACCGGCAGCGCCGCCCAGGCGAGCCAGTCGGCGGTGTGCGGGGCGAGGGTGGCGGCGAGCACGGCCAGGCCCTGGGTGGCGACGCAGATCAGGAACGCCGAGCCCGGCAGCCGCCGGCCGAGGTGGCGCAGCACGGAGGTCAGCAGCACCGGCCAGGCGACGGCGGCGACGGCGAGCAGGGCCTCGGCGGCGGTCGTCCAGCCGAGTTGGTCGAGCCGGACCCCGAGCACCGTGGTGGCGGCCACCGCGGTGAGCGCGGGCGGGGTCTGCGCCCGGGCCGTCCAGCCGCGCCGGTCGCCGACCAGCAGGGCGGTGAAGGCGAGGGCCAGCAGCAGCCAGAGCAGCCCGGCGATCCAGAGGTCCGCGACCGACAGGGCGTCGAAGCCGGCGAGGTGGAAGCCGACCGAGATGATGCCGGTCGCCATCACCGCCGCGCCGGTCGCCGGCGGGACCGCGTCCCACCGCAGGCGGCTCCGTACGTTCATGGGTCCATGGCAGCGCCCGGACGGCGACCCGGCCACCGGGCGCCGCCGGACCGGGGCGCCGCGGACACCCGGGTCACCCGGCGGCACCCCTTCCGGGTGCGGCGGCGCACCGGTGCGGTTTCGATGGGCACACGGTCCGGCCCGAAGCGGAGGGTGCCACGTGCGCGAGGCGACGAGCGAGCCCGGCGGCGCGTCCACGAGCGAGCCCGGCGGCGCCTCCACGAGCGAGCCCGGTGCCGCGTTCCTGAAGGCGGGCCGGTTCTTCCGCCCCGGGACGCCCGCGCCCGACCTGCACAGCGTGCGGCTCACCGGCGGCCGGGCGGCCGACGCCTTCTACCGGGACCGCTGGAGCCACGACAAGGTGGTGTACTCCACCCACGGCGTCAACTGCACCGGCTCCTGCCGCTGGAAGGTCTTCGTCAAGGACGGCGTCATCACCTGGGAGACCCAGGCCACCGACTACCCCTCCGTCGGCCCCGACCGCCCCGAGTACGAGCCGCGCGGCTGCCCGCGCGGCGCCGCGTTCTCCTGGTACACCTACTCGCCCACCCGGGTGCGTTACCCGTACGTGCGCGGCGTGCTGCTGGAGCTGTACCGGGAGGCGCGGGCCCGGCTGGGCGACCCGGTGGCGGCCTGGGCGGAGCTGACCGGCGATCCGGAGCGCCGCCGCGCCTACCAGCAGGCCCGCGGCAAGGGCGGCCTGGTGCGGACGAGTTGGGACGAGGCGGTGGAGATCGTCGCCGCCGCGCACGTGCACACCGTCCAGCGGTACGGGCCGGACCGGATCGCCGGGTTCTCGCCGATCCCGGCGATGTCGATGGTCTCGCACGCGGCCGGCGCCCGCTTCCACTCGCTCATCGGCGCCACCATGCTCTCCTTCTACGACTGGTACGCGGACCTGCCGGTGGCCTCCCCGCAGGTGTTCGGCGACCAGACCGACGTGCCCGAGTCGGGGGACTGGTGGGACGCCGCCTACCTGGTGATGTGGGGCTCCAACGTGCCCGTCACCCGCACCCCCGACGCGCACTGGATGGCCGAGGCCCGCTACCGGGGCCAGAAGGTGGTGGCGGTCTCCCCGGACTACGCGGACAGCACCAAGTTCGCCGACGAGTGGATGCACCCGCACCCGGGCACCGACGGCGCCCTCGCCCTCGCCATGGGCCACGTGATCCTGCGGGAGTTCTTCGTCGACCGCACCACCGCGTTCTTCGACGACTACGTCCGCCGCTTCACCGACCTGCCGTTCCTGGTCACCCTGACCGAACGGGACGGCGCCTTCACCCCCGCCAAGTTCCTGCGCGCGAGCGACCTCGGGGACACGGGCGAGGGCGCCGCCTGGAAGCTCGCCGTCCTGGACGAGGCGACCGGGCGCCCCGCCGTGCCCAACGGCTCGCTGGGCTTTCGCTGGACCGCCTCCGGCGAGGGCCGCTGGAACCTCGACCTGGCGGGACTGCGCCCGCGCCTGACCCTGCACGGCGAGGCGGCCGCCACCCCCGTCGAGGTGCTGCTGCCGCGCTTCGACACCGACGGCGGCGCCCACGGCCAGGGCCGCGGCGACACCGTCCGCCGGGGCGTGCCCGCGCTGCGCCTGGACGGCGGCGCGCTGGTCACCACCGTCTACGACCTGCTGCTCGCCCAGTACGGCGTCGGCCGCGAAGGGCTGCCCGGCCACTGGCCCGCCTCGTACGAGGACCCGGACACCCCCGGCACCCCCGCCTGGCAGGAGCGGCACACCTCGGTGCCCGCCGCCCAGGCCGTCCGGGTGGCACGGGAGTTCGCGCGCACCGCCGAGGAGTCCCGGGGCCGCTGCATGATCCTGATGGGCGCCGGGACCAACCACTGGTTCCACTCCGAGACCATCTACCGGACCTTCCTCGCCCTGCTCACCCTGACCGGCTGCCAGGGGCGCAACGGCGGCGGCTGGGCGCACTACGTCGGCCAGGAGAAGTGCCGGCCGATCACCGGCTGGGCCACCCTCGCCGGCGCCTCCGACTGGTCCCGCCCGCCCCGCCAGGCGATCGGCACCGGCTGGTTCTTCCTGCACACCGACCAGTGGCGCTACGACACTTACCCCGCCGACGTACTGGCCTCGCCGCTCGGCACCGGCCGCTTCCGGGGCCTGGCCACCGTCGACCTGCTGGCCCGCTCCGCCCGCCTCGGCTGGATGCCCTCCTACCCGACCTTCGACCGCAACCCGCTCGACCTCGCGGACGAGGCCCGCGCCGCCGGCCGCGACCCCGGGGAGCACGTCGTCGCCGAACTGCGGGCCGGGCGCCTGAAGTTCGCCTGCGAGGACCCGGACGACCCGGCCAACTGGCCCCGGGTGCTCACCCTGTGGCGGGCCAACCTGCTCGGCTCCTCCGCCAAGGGCGCCGAGTACTTCACCAGGCACCTGCTCGGCACCCACTCCTCGCTGCGCGCCCGGGAGGCCGGCGAGGAGGTGCGCCCGCGCGACGTCCGCTGGCACGCCGAGGCCCCCGAGGGCAAGCTCGACCTGCTGCTCTCGCTGGACTTCCGGATGACCTCCTCCACCCTGCTGTCCGACGTCGTGCTGCCCGCCGCCACCTGGTACGAGAAGCACGACCTCTCCTCCACCGACATGCACCCCTACGTGCACTCCTTCGCGCCAGCCGTCGACCCGCCCTGGCAGGCCCGCACCGACTTCGACGCCTTCCACGCGATCGCCGCCCGGTTCAGCGAACTCGCCCGCGACCACCTGGGTACCCGGCGCGACCTGGTCGCCACCGCGCTGCAGCACGACACCCCCGGTGAGACCGCCCAGCCCGGCGGCACCGACCTGGACTGGCGCGACGGCGCCTGCGAGCCCGTCCCCGGCGCCACCATGCCCAACCTCGCCGTCGTCGAACGCGACTACACCGCGGTGGCGGCCAAGATGGCCTCGCTCGGCCCGCTCGTCGAGCAACTCGGCCTGCCCGCCAAGGGCGTGGTGCTGCACCCGGGGGAGGAGGTCGAGCAGCTCAGGGCCCGCAACGGCGTGGTCCGCGGCGGCCCCGCCGACGGCCGCCCGGCCCTGGACACCGCCGTCAAGGCCTGCGACACCGTCCTCGCCCTCTCCGGCACCACCAACGGCCGGCTCGCCACCCAGGGCTTCCGCACCCTGGAACGCCGCACCGGACGGGAGTTGGCCCACCTGGCCGCCGAGCACGAGGGCCGCCGGATCACCTACGCCGACACCCAGGCCGCCCCCGCCCCGGTCATCACCTCGCCCGAGTGGTCCGGCAGCGAGTCCGGCGGCCGCCGCTACAGCCCGTTCACCCTCAACACCGAGCACCTCAAGCCCTGGCACACGCTCAGCGGCCGCCAGCACTTCTTCGTCGACCACGACTGGATGCACGAACTCGGCGAGGCCCTGCCGGTCTACCGGCCGCCGCTGGACATCAGCCGGCTGTTCGGCGAACCCGCCCTCGGGCCCGATGGGCAACGGGAGGTGACGGTCCGTTACCTCACCCCGCACAACAAGTGGTCGATCCACTCCGAGTACCAGGACAACCTGTTCATGCTCGCGCTCTCCCGGGGCGGGCAGGTGATCTGGATGTCGGTCGAGGACGCCGCCGCCATCGGCGTCGCCGACAACGACTGGATCGAGGCGGTCAACCGCAACGGCGTCGTCGTCGCCCGCGCCGTCGTCTCGCACCGCATGCCGCCCGGCACCGTCTACATGCACCACGCCCAGGAGCGCACCGTCAACGTGCCCCGCGCCGAGACCGGCGGCCGGCGCGGCGGCATCCACAACTCGCTGACCAGGGTGCTGCTCAAGCCCACCCACCTGATCGGCGGCTACGCCCAGCTCTCCTGGGCGTTCAACTACCTCGGCCCGACCGGCAACCAGCGCGACGAGGTGACGGTCGTCCGCCGGCGCCGCCAGGAGGTGCGGTACTGATGCGCGTGATGGCCCAGCTCGCCATGGTGATGAACCTCGACAAGTGCATCGGCTGCCACACCTGCTCGGTCACCTGCAAACAGACCTGGACCAACCGCCGGGGCACCGAGTACGTCTGGTTCAACAACGTCGAGACCCGCCCCGGCCTCGGCTACCCGCGCCGCTACGAGGACCAGGACAAGTGGCGCGGCGGCTGGCGGCTCGACCGGCGCGGACGGCTCAAGCTGCGCCAGGGCGGGCGGATCCACAAGCTCGCCTCGATCTTCGCCAACCCCGTCCTGCCCACCCTCCAGGACTACTACGAGCCCTGGACGTACGACTACCGCGCCCTCACCGACGCCCCGCTCGGCGAGGACTACCCCGTCGCCCGGCCGCACTCGCTGATCACCGGCCGCCCGATGGCCGTCGAGTGGTCGCCCAACTGGGACGACGACCTCGGCGGCGCCCCCGAGCACGCCGCCGCCGACCCCAACGTCGAGCGGATGCGCCGGGAGGTCGGCGAGCGGATCCGCTTCCAGTACGAGCAGAGCTTCATGTTCTACCTGCCCCGGATCTGCGAGCACTGCCTCAACCCGGCCTGCGCCGCCGCCTGCCCCTCCGGCGCGATCTACAAGCGGGCCGAGGACGGCATCGTCCTCGTCGACCAGGACGGCTGCCGGGGCTGGCGCCAGTGCGTCACCGGCTGCCCGTACAAGAAGATCTACTTCAACCACCGCACCGGCAAGGCCGAGAAGTGCACCTTCTGCTACCCGCGCACCGAGGTCGGCCTGCCCACCGTCTGCTCCGAGACCTGCGTCGGGCGGCTGCGCTATCTCGGCGTGCTGCTCTACGACGCCGACCGGGTCACCGCCGCCGCCTCCGTCGAGGACGAACACGAACTCTACGAGGCGCAGTTGGGCGTCTTCCTGGACCCCGAGGACCCCGAGGTGCGGCGCGCCGCCGAGCACGACGGCGTCCCGCACGACTGGATCGAGGCCGCCCGGCGCTCGCCCGTGCGCGCGCTGATCAGCACCTACCGGGTCGCCCTGCCGCTGCACCCCGAGTACCGCACCCTGCCGATGGTCTGGTACATCCCGCCGCTCTCCCCGGTCGTCGAGGAGGTCGCGGCCGCCGGCCACGACGGCGAGGACGCCGGGAACCTCTTCGGCGCGATCGACGCCCTGCGCATCCCCGTCGAGTACCTCGCCGGACTCTTCACCGCCGGCGACCCCGGCCCGGTGCGCGCCGCCCTCGACCGGCTCGCCGCGATGCGCGCCCACATGCGCTCCGTCAACCTCGGCCGCGACCCCGACCACGCCGCCGCCGAGGCCGTCGGACTCGACGCCACCTCGATCGAGGACCTCTTCCGGCTGCTCGCGATCGCCAAGTACGAGGACCGCTACGTCATCCCGACCGCCGCCCGCGCCGACGCCGAACGGCTGGAGGAGTCCGCGCTGCCCGCCGGCTGCGGCCTCGACCACACGGACGGCGCACCCGACGGCGCCGACGGCCCGTTCGGCGCCGGCTCGGGACGGCGCTCGCTGCCGCTGGTCACCGTCGAGAGCTTCCACGGGCTGCGCCGGCGCCAGAGCGCCGACCGCCCGGCGCCGCCCGAGGACGCGGGCTCCTCGCGCGAGGAGCCCGCGCCGTGACGGCCGACCCGCGGGCGCTGGTGCGCCGGGCCGCCGCCGAGTGCCTCTGCTACCCGCACGCCCCGCCGGGGCCGCTCGCCGAGCTGCTCCGGCCGGTCCGCCACCCCGCCGCCGCACCGCTGCGCGCCTTCCTGCGCTGGGCCGGGGCCCGCCCCGCCGGAGAACTCGCCCGCCACTACGTCGAGGTCTTCGACTTCACCCAGCGGCACAGCCTGCACCTCAGCTGGTGGACCGACGGCGACACCCGCCGGCGCGGCGAGGCCCTGCTGCGCTTCAAGGCCGCCTACCGCGCGCACGGCCTGGAGTTCACCGGCGAGGACCTGCCCGACTTCCTGCCCGCCGTCCTGGAGTTCACCGCCGCCACCGGCGAGGAGACGCTGCTGCGGGAGCACCGGCCCGCCCTGGAACTCCTGCGGCTCGCCCTCGCCGAGCACGGCACGCCGTACGCGGACGTGCTCGCCGCCGTCTGCGCCACCCTGCCCGGGCCGTCCCCCAGGGACCGCGCCGCCGCGCTGGCGCTCGCGAGGAGCGGGCCGCCGCGCGAACAGGTCGGCCTGGACACCCCGCCGTACGGGCACCTCGGCCTGCTGCCCGTCCTGCCCGTCCTGCCGACCTGACCGGAGAGCCTGCTGCCATGGACACCTTCCTCTGGGGCGCGCTGCCGTACATCGCCGTGGCGCTGCTGGTCTCCGGCCTCGTCTGGCGCTACCGCTACGACAAGTTCGGCTGGACCACCCGCTCCTCCGAGATCTACGAGTCCCGCCTGCTGAACATCGCCTCCCCGGTGTTCCACTACGGCATCCTCTTCGTGCTGGCCGGCCACCTCATGGGCCTGTTCGTGCCCGCCTCCTGGACGGACGCCGTCGGCCTGGACGAGCACGCCTACCACCTGCTCTCGCTGTTCGCCGGCTGCGCGGCGGGCTTCCTGGCGGTCGTCGGCATCCTCGTGCTGCTCTACCGCCGGCGCCGCAACCCCGCCGTGCTGCGCGCCACCACCCGCAACGACAAGCTGATGTACGTCGTGCTGCTCGCGGCGATCGTGCTCGGCCTGGTCGCCAAGCTCCTGCACTCCTCGCTCGACTCCGGCTACGACTACCGCTCCACCATCGCCCCGTGGGCCCGCAGCCTGTTCACCCTGAGCCCGGACGTGAGCCGGATGGCGGACGTGCCGGTCGCGTTCAAGGTGCACGCCGTGGTCGGCCTGCTGCTGTTCGCGCTGCTGCCCTTCACCCGCCTGGTGCACATGTTCAGCGCGCCCGTGCAGTACCTCTTCCGCCCGTACATCGTCTACCGCAGTCGCGACCCCCGGCAGCCCGCCGGCAGCCCGCCCCCGCGCGGCTGGGAGCGGATCGACGACTGAGCGCGGCCGGTCTGTCGGTGGCGTGTGCCAGGATCCGATCCGACACACCTCCGGAGCGGAACGGAACCACCATGAGCACCATCGACCGGGCACCGGGAACCGAGCTGTCCTGGGAGCGGTTCTGGCAGCTGATCGACCTGATCGGCGGCGAGTCCGCGGTCGCCGTCTGCGCCACCTTCGACGCCGGCTGCGAACGGCTCACCGAGGAACTCGCCGCCGGAGCGGTGGAGGAGATCACCGGTTTCGGCGAACGCCTCGCCGAGGCGCTGTACCGCCTCGACCGCGAGGAGTACGGCACCCAGCGGGCGGCGGACCCGGACGACCCCGCCGCCCGGCCCCTGCCGCTGAGCGACGACGGATTCCTCTACGCCCGCGCCGCCGTGGTCGCCGCCGGCCGCACCGCGTACGAGCGGGTGCTCGCCGACCCCGCGCTGTTCGCCCGCCACTCGTTCCGCAGCGGAGAGTCCCTGCTCCACGCCCACGTGGACGCCTACGAGACGGCGCGGGGCGAGGAGTGGGACCACGACACCCGCTACGACCCCGAGTCCTGCGCCAACCACGACGGCTGGCCGAACCTCCGGGGCTGAGCGGGCGGCCGGCGGAAACCCGCTGGTGGCGGCGGATCCGGCGCCCGTAGACTCCGGTGCTCGTGACCGACATCCGCACCTCGTCCGAGACCCCGCCCGCCGCGCTCCGCCAGGACGCCGAACTGATCGGCGCCGCCGTCGCCGCCGCCGGGCGCGGGACGGTCGACCGCGAGACGGTCGCCGAGGTGGTCGCGCTCTGCGCCGTCGCCGGTGAGCACCTGCTGGTCGTCGGCCCGCCCGGCACCGCCAAGTCGCAGGCCGTGCGCCGGGTGGCCGGTCAGCTCGGCGGCCGGTACTTCGAGTACCTGCTCGGCCGGTTCACCGAACCCAACGAGCTGTTCGGCCCCGTCGACCTGCGCGGCCTGCGCGAGGGCCGGGTCGAGTTCGAGACGGCGGGCATGCTGCCCGAGGCCGAGATCGCCTTCCTCGACGAGGTCTTCCTCGGCTCCACCGCCGTCCTCAACACCCTGCTCGGCCTGCTCAACGAGCGGGTCTTCCGGCGCGGCGGCACCGTCCTCGCCAGCCCGCTGCGGGTCTGCGTCGGTGCGGCCAACCACCTGCCCGAGGATCCGGCACTGGCCGCCTTCGCCGACCGCTTCCTCGCCCGGGTCTTCGTCGAGCCGGTCGCCGACGCCCGGCTGGAGGAGCTCCTGGAGGCCGGACGGCAGCCCGCCGCCCCCGTTCCCACCGGCGGCGCGGACCTGCTCGGCGCGCTCGACCGGCTCGCCGCCGCCGCCCGCGCCTGCGACCTCGACGCCGTCACCCCGCTGCTCGCCACCGCGCTGCGCCGACTGCGCGCCGCCGGCGTCCCCGTCGGCGACCGGCGGGCCGTCCGCTCCCAACGGCTGGTCGCGGCCGCCGCCGTCCTGGACGGGCGGGGCGCCGCCACCGCCCGGGACCTGTGGGTGCTGCCGCTGATCGCCCCCACCGCCGACACCCAGGCACTGGCCCGCGACACCCTCGGCGACCTCATCGAGAAGGCCGCCAACGAATCCCTCGCGCACGCCGCCGAGGAGCTCTCCCGCAGCACGGCCGCCCGCGCCGAACGGCTCGCCCGCACCGGCGCCGCCCTGCTCGCCGAGCACCGCGACCTCCCCGAGGGGCGTGACTCCCGGCTCCGCCTGGAGGCCGCGCTGCGCGAGATCGACGCCGGGTTCGCCCCCGCCGACCTGCCCGCCGCGCTCGCCGGCATACGGGCCGAGCTCGTCGCGGCGGTCACCCCCTCGTGACCACCGGCCCCGTCCCGCCCGCGCCGCCCGCGCCGCCCGCCGTGGCCCTGCGCTGGGAGCGCCGCGAGCCGCCGCTCACCGCCGCCGCCGTCCTCGCCGTCGGTGACGCCGTCCCGGCCCTGGCCGCCGCCACCCGCGCCCGGCTCGCCGACGGCGCCCGGCTCGGCGTCCTCGCCGACGACACCGCGCTGCTCGTCCTCGGCGCGGAGGCCGACCTCCCGTGGTCGGACGGCGCCCGCTACCTGGGCCGGGACGGCGACCTGCTCGTCCCGACCACCGCCCGCCCCTGGCCCGCCGCCGCGCTGTGGCGCACCGCGCTCGGCGCCGAACCCGGCGAGCTCTGCGTGCTCACCCCCGGCCACGCCCTCGTCGCCGCCCCGCCCGCCCCCGCCGGCGACCCGGACGCGCTCACGCCCCACACCCGGCAGGCCGGGCGATGAGCGCCGCCCGGCTGCCGGCCGCACTGGCGCCCTGGGCGGGCGCGCTGTCCGCGATCAGCCCCGAACTGGCCACCGCCCTCGGACCGTTGCTGCGCCGCCTCGACACGCTCGCCGCCGAGCGCGAGCCGGTGACCGACGGGCCGGGGGAGCCGGACGGCGTGGGCGGGCTCGGCCGCAGCGGACGGCCCGACCAACTGCTGCCCGCCGAGTGGCTGCTCGCCGAGGACCACCCCGAGGAGTTCCTGCGGCGCTACGTCGACCGCGAACTCCTCTACCTCGCCCCCGAGTTCCGCACCACCGCGCCCCGGGGCCGAACGGTCGCGATGGTGGACGCCGGGCCCGCGCAGGCCGGGGCCGGGCGCCTCGTCCAGCTGGCCGCGCTGCTCGTCCTGCACCGCCGGGCTACCGCCCGGGGCGGCGAACTGCTGGTGGGCGTCCTCGGCGACGAGCCCGTGCAGTGGTTCGGGGGCGAGCCCGCCGACCTGCTGCCCGCCTGGCTCGCGGCCCGCCGAAGCGCCGAACCGACGCCCGAGGACGTCGAGTTCGCAGCCGCCACCCTGGACGCCGCCGACCGGGCCTGGCTGCTCACCTCGCCCCGGCTCGCCGACCGGATCCCCGGCCGGGTCGCGGGCCTGCCCCGGATCCTCGCGAGCGAGCCGACCCGCTGGGGCCCGGCGGGCACCACCCACGTCACCGTCCGCCTCGACCGCACGGCGTTCGAACTGCCGCTGCCCGCCGCCGACCTCGCCGTCCGGGCGCTGCGCGGCGCGGAGTTCCGGCGCGCCGCCCCGACGGCCGTGGCCCCGCCGCCCGCCGCCGCCCCGCACGGGCAGGGGCTGCCCGCGTTCACCACCGAGGCCCCGTTCCTGCTCGTCCGGGGCCGGGACGCGGGAACGCTCCTCGCCGTGGACGTGCGCGACGTCGAACGGCGGCACACCGTCGTCGTGCGGCCCAAGGCGCACCGCCTGAACGGCCGGGTGATCGCCGCCGGACGGGACGGCCGCCGGCTGATCGTCCTGCACCTCGTCCGGGGCCGGGTGCAGCGGTACGTCAGCGGCCGCCCCCTCGCCGGCCCGGCGGAACTCTCCGTCGACCCGGCCGAACTCGGCCTGACGGAAGGCGTGGTGGAGCGCCTCGCGGGGCGTCCCGTGCTGCCGCTGCTGCGCACCGGGGACGACCTGCTCGTCCCGGTCGCCGGACGCTGGCGGCGGATCGCCCCCGACGGCACGGTCACCGACGACGGGCCGGTCGGCCGCGGCACGGAACGCGAACGCGGCTTCGACCGGTTCCGCGAGCCGCGCCTGTTCGCCCGCGCCCTGCCGCCGGGCGCGACGCGGGCGCCGCACCTGCTGCACGCGGACGGCACGGCCGCCTGGTCGGAGGACGGCAAGCACTGGACGGCACGGACCAGGACCGGTGACGAACGGCGGCTCTCCTTCCGGGAGAACGCCGAGGTGCTCGGCCTGGTCCACGACGGCCGCGAGCCCGCCCTGATCACCTGGTCGCCCGGCGGCCGCCTGGTCCGGGCGGTCCGCGCCGACGGCGTCCGCACCCTGAGCCGGTTCTCCGGCGGCGCCGTCGCGCCGGCCGTGCACCCCACCCTGCCGCTGATCGCGGCCGAGGCCCCGTCCGGGCGGATCGTCGTCGGCGACGCCACGACCGGCCGGATCCACCACCTGTTCGGGAGCGACGAGTGAACGCCGCGGGCTTCGTCTTCGACGTGCCGCTGATCGGAGCGGCGGAGGCCGCCGACCGGGTCCTCGGGCTGTGGTGCGACGGCGCACGGCTGCGGGAACTTCCGGACGGCCGCTGGCTGTTGACGCTTCCCGAACCGGTCCGGATGCGCGCCGACCGGGCCCCCGGCCTGCCGCTGGAGCGCACCGGGCACGGCGCGCTGGCGGCTTGCGGGGCTTCGGGCGGTGCCGCCGGTCCGGGACAACTCCTGCTTGTGGACGCAGATCTGACGATCACTCATGTCATGGACGAGCTGCCGGAGGTGGACCCGTCCGACTGGCTCCAGCTCACCGGCCTCACCCTGCACCGGCCGAGCCCGCTCGGTGTCGCCCCCGCGCCCGAGGCGGTGCCCGTCGAGGAGTCCGTGCCCACCGCCCCCCGGCCCGACCTGAGAGCGGCGGCCGGCATCCGGCCGACGTCCGACCGAGCCCGTCGGCTGACCGCCGAGGAACCGCCCGCCCCCGGCGACACCGCCACCGGCGCCCGGTCCCGGCGGCGCGGCGGCCCGCAGATCGCCGTCGACCCCCGCACCGCAAAGGTCATCATCGCCCTGATGATCGTGCTGCCGCTGGTGCTCGTGGTCCTCTACGGCCTCGGACTGATCGCGGACCGCGGCTTCGACCCGGGCGGCGTGGTGGTCGCGGCGGCCGTCGCGGGCGCCGTCTACGGGCTGCTCTTCGGCAGGCGCGCCGGCGAGGACGGGAGCGGCGGTACCGCGGGCACCTCCGCCGGTGGCGCGGTCACCCCGCGCGGGAGGGCCGGTCGTTCCTGGCTCGGCGACCGGCTGGCCCGGCTCACGCTGCGCACCCCCGCCGCCCACCTGCTCCACCAGCGGCACGTCCGCTACCTGCGCGAACTCACCCGCGCCTTCGAACAGCACCGCTGGGACGACGCCCTGCGCGACGCCCTCCCGCTCGCCTCCCGGCAGTCCGGCGCCGCCCCCGCCCGCGCCTGGCTCACCCTCTCCCTGCCCAAGCGCTTCACCGGCCCGCTCCGCGCCACCCCGGCCACCGGCGGCCCGACGGTGACGACACCCTTCCACGGCCCCACCGCCCACGCCCACCTCACCGAGCTCTACCGGGGCGCCGCCGAGCGGCTGGAGCGGCAGGGGCGGATCGACGAGGCCGCCTTCGTCCTCGCCGACCTGCTGGACGCGCCCGCCGAAGCCGTCGCCCTGCTGGAGCGGCACGACCGCCTCGCCCCGGCCGCCGAACTCGCTGAGGGCCGCGAGCTGCCCGCCGACCAGGTGGTCCGCCTCTGGTGGCGGGCCGGCGAGCACGAGCGCGCCGTCCGCACCGCCCACCGCCGAGGCGCGTTCGCCGCGGCCGTCGACCGCCTGGCCGCCACCGATCCCCGGGCCGCCCGCGCCCTGCGCGCGGCCTGGGCCGAGCACTGCCGCGCGGCCGGTGACCGGCTCGGCGCCGTCGAGGCGGCCTGGCCGGACGCGGAGCTGCGTCCGTCGATCGCCGCCGACCTGCGGGACGCCGTCGCCCTCGGCGGCCCCGTCCGAGGCCGGGCCCTGCCGTACCTGCTGGCCCTGGGCGCCGGTGAGGCCACCCGCGCGCTCGCCCGCGCCGTCCTCGACGGCGACGGCGATCCGCACACCACCGGGCGCTCCGCCCTGGCGGCCGCGCTCGCCGACCTGCCGGCCGCCGACGAGGCCACCGACCGCGAACTCACCACCGCCGCCGCCCGGGCCGCCGTCCGCGACGGCGGCTTCGGCGGCGCCCACGGCGGCGGCCCGGGCGACGCGGCCGAGAAGGCGCTGTTCGACCGACTGCTGCGCCGCGCCGACCCGTTGACGGCCGCCGACCTGGCCCGCCCGCGTCCGCTGCCCCGCCTCCGCACGACCGCCCCCGCGTACACCGCCGCCGACCGGCCGGGCACGCTCCCGGTGCTGGACGCCGCCTTGCTCGCCTCCGGCTCCCTGCTGGTCGCCTGCGGCCAGGCGGGCGTCCGGCTGCTCGCGCCCGACGGCCGCACCCGCGCCCGCTGGGACACCCCCGCCGACCGGCTCGTCCTCGCCGACCACGGCGGCAGCGCGCTGCTGGTCGCCGACCACGGCCCGGAGCTGCGCGGGTTCGCCCACCTCGACCTGGCCACCCGCGCCGTCCGCCCGTGGACCACCCTGCGGGCCCGGACGGTGGCGGCGTCCTTCGACGGCCGGCACCTGCTCGCCGAGGACGGGGGAGGCATCGTCGTCCTCGACACCCTGACCCCGCGCCCGACCGTGGTGTGGCGCGAACTCGGCGGCGACGAGCGGCTGTTGTTCGGCATCACCCGGACCCCGGACGGCTGCGCGGCCGTCGTCCGCTCGCAACTGCCGGACCGTTCGTTCTTCCTGGAGGTGTGGCGCTGGGACCTCCCGGGCTGGGAGCTGCGCGGGCGCCTGCGGATGGACGAGCTGCTCGCCGACCTGATGTCCCGGGCGCTTCCGGAGGAACTGCTCGACTTCGCCGCCCTCGCCGACGGCAGCCTGCTCAGCGCCGAACCGGAGACCGACCGGACCGTTCTGCGCTGGTCCTGCGACCGCCCGACCGCCGAACTGCGCGTCGACGGCCACGCCCTGTCCGCGCCCGCCACCGACGGCGACCACTGGGCGCTCACCGTCCCCGAGGGCACCGGCCTGCGCGTCCACGCCGGCACCGGCCGGCCCTCCGCCCCCGCGCTCTCCCTGCTCTTCCCCGACGCCTCCGGCCCCCGGATCGGCGTGCGCCGTCACGCCGACGCCGTCACCTACTGGCACCGCTCCGGCCGCGTCCTCGCCACCTCCGCCGACGGCACCGCCCTCCTCGCCAACCTCCGGGTGACCACCGGCTGATCGGCCACCGCCCACCCCGCCGGCGAGCAGAGGGATTCGGCGGATTCGCGCCCCGGAGGGGACTACCCTACGAACATGCGCCGCTACCCAGTGCGGCCGGTTGAGGAGGACTCCTGTGTCGTCGCCCTGTGACCCCGCCTACGCGCGCGCCGGCGATGTGGCCACCGCCGTCATGGTGATGGACTCGCGGCTGAAGGCCATCTACGACGGCAAGGCCGGCACCGACCCCGAGCAGCAGCGGCTGGCCGAGGAGTTCGTCGCCTCGATGGGCCCGGCGGACGCGGACGCGCTGCTGGACGGCGTCTGCACGCTGATCTACATGTACATGGACTGGCTGCGGACGGTCTGCGAGCGGCACGACAAGGACGTCCTCGAACACGTGGTGCCTACCCTGGTGGCCACGATGCGCATGATGCCCAACACCTTCCGCCCCGAGGTCATCCCCACCATGGCCGGCCTGCTGATCGCCTCCGGCACCGGCCTGAGCCCCAACCTGTGGCGCGCCCAGTACGGCGACTGGACCCGTGCCGAGATGAACCCCCTGGAGGCCACCGCCGTCCTCCTCGCGGAGCAGATCAACCGCATGGTCGGCGACGACCAGGAGTTCGCCACCCGCCTGATCACCGACGCCCTGGCCGTCACGGACGACAACTGACCCCCGCGCCCGCGCTCGCGCCCGGCGCTCCACGGTCGGAAGTCACCACCCCGCCCTCATGGGCGGGGGCCCGTCCTCCTCCGCAGGAAGACGGGCCCTCGTCGCGGTGTGCCGGGGTGACGGCCCGGTAGTCGCGTGTCAGTCGCGTGTCAGGGGGTGGAGGGGCCGCCTTCGTACGGGGTCCAGCCCTCGGCCGCCGGGTCGACGGCCCACAGCATGCTGTTGGTGTCGCGGATGAACGTGACCGGGTGGTTGTCGACCAGGTCGACGGCCGTGTACGGGACGGCGTCGGGGGCCATCCTGGTGCCCGTGCCGGTGTGGTCGAACCTGGTCCAGCCGTTGTGCTGGCCGCCGCCCTGCGGGTCGAAGGAGTAGAGCTCGTTCTCGGGCCCGTTCACGTACACGTTGACGTGGTTGGTGAGCGGGTTGACGACCGCGACGGGGTCGGTGGCGGCCATCGCGTCGTCGGCGTTCCAGCCCAGGTGGGTCCAGCCGGGGCCGAGCGGGTCGACCGACCAGAGGTGGTGGGCGGTGTCGCGCACGAAGGTGACGAAGTGCTGGCTGACGGGGTCGACGACCGTGCTGGGCACGGCGTCGGGGGCCAGCGCGGTGCCGGCGGGGGTCAGCTGGAACACGGTGCGGGTGCCGTCGGGCAGGGAGAGCGAGTTCAGCCGGTTGTTCGGCCCGTTGAAGTAGAGCGTGATGTGCTGGTCGTTGGGGTTGACGATCGCCACGGGGTCGGTGGCGGCGATCGGCTCGGCGGGGAAGACCTCGCTCCAGCCCGCGCTGCTCCGCGACCAGAGGCGGTTGTCGGTGTCGCGCACGAAGGTGACCAGGTGGTTGTCGGCCGGGTCGACGATCGTGTGCGGCACGGCGTCGGGCGCCAGGGCGGTGCCGCGCGGAGTCGGGCCGAGGTCGGTCCAGGTCTTGCCCGCGCGCTCGTCGAAGGACCAGAGCTTGTGGTCGGGGCCGTTGACGTAGACCACCACATGGTTGGTGACGGGGTCGACAGCGGCGGTCGGCGGGGCGGCGGCGTAGGCGCCGTGGTCGACCCAGCGCTCGCCCTGCGGGTCGTTGGACCACAGGTGGTTGGCACTGTCCTGGAGGTAGGTCACCAGGTGGTTGTCGACCGGGTCGGTGATCGTGAACGGCGTGCCGGTGAAGCGGGTGCCGGACGAGGTGGTGTGCCGGGTCTGGTTGATCCAGCCGAAGACGTCGTCGGTGCGGGTGCCGGTGGCACCGGTGCGGGTCTCGGTCACGCCGAAGCAGCCGCCCTGCCAGGAGCGGGAGGCGACGGCGACCAACTCGGCGCCCGTGCCGGTCTCACGGATCACGGGCGCTCCGGTGTCGCCCTTGCAGATCGCCGCGCCGCCGGTGCCGGTGAGGTCGACGGCGGCCGGGCGCACCGCGCCGAGGGTGAAGGCGCCGGAGTGCAGCCTGGTGGGCGCCCATTCGGTCTTGGTGCGGCCGTAGCCGGGCACCCGGAGCGTCTCGGCCGTGGTGGGCGCCGACTCCGCGACCCGGAGCGGGGTGATGCCGTCCACCGGGGTGGCCAGCTTGGCCATCACCAGGTCACGGCCCGCGCCGGCCACCAGCTTCTCGACGGTCCGGACCGTGCCCGTGCCGGTCGCGGTGAGGTCGGTGCGGCCCACGGTGACGGTGGTGTTCCAGCTCGGAGTCTCGCCGATGACGGTGGGCTGGGCGGGGTCGGCGGCGAAGCAGGACGCCGCCGTGATCACCCAGTACCGGTCCACCAGCGCACCGGTGCAGGCACGGACGTTGTCACCGATCGCGATGCGCGCGGTGTAGGCGTACGAGCCGTCGGCCGCAGGGGCGCCCGTCACGGCGCCGGCGGTGGGGGCGGAGAGCGCGGTCAGGGCGCCGGCGGCAAGAGTCGTCGCGAGTAAGCCGGCTTTGATGGTCCGTATGGACGTGCTGGACAAGGGTTGGATCTCCGATGGTTCGGGCCCGGATCGGGCCGTATGAGTGCGATGACGGAAGGCCGAAGTTCGTGGCCTTCCCCCTGTTCGGTGTCTCGGTCGGTGACGCGCGGCTCGACGAGGACGGAGCGCTTTCCGCCGGACAGACCCTCACCGACGCTTTCGTGGTGCGAGTAAAGCATGCGTAAGAGGTCAGCATCCGTCATCCCCGGGAAATTCCCAGATCGCACAAGGAACGCCTGGCCGACGGTGAGTGACGCATCGTCGTATCCCATTGCTGACCGGTCGGTACAGCTCCTGTATTTCGCATTTCGGCATCCTTGCGTGAATGCCGGTCAATTTGTTCACGTACTCACACATGTCCCATTTGAAAGGATTAATCGTGAACCACCCCTTTGCGGCCGGGTATCGGGACATGTAGTATCCCGATTGTGCTGATGGGTGAAGGTGTGGAGTGGGGACTGCACTGCTGTCTGGCGTTGGCGTGGCTCGACGAGCAGGCGCCGATCCCCGCCGGGCGGTTGGCGGAGATCTTCGAGCTCCCCCCGGTGTATCTCAAGAAGCGGCTGCAGCCGCTGGTGCGGGCCGGCGTGCTCGTGTCGGTGGCGGGCGCGCGCGGCGGGTACCGGCTGGGCCGGGCGCCCGAGCGGATCACCCTGATGGACGTCGTCGCGGCCGTCGAGGGGACGACCGAGGCGTTCCGCTGCACCGAGATCCGGCAGCGCGGCGCGGGGGTGGAGGCGCGGGAGGGCGAGTTCGCGAAGCCCTGCGGCGTCGCGGGGGCGATGCGGCGCGCCGAACTCGCCTGGCGGCGGGAGCTGTCCGCGCAGACGATCGCCGACCTGCTCGCCGCTAGCCCGCCCGGCGCCCCGGACCGGATCCGCCGCTACCACGAGCGCCTCGGATCCTGATAGCGCGTCGATGACCGGCCCGGCCGACCGGCCGGGCCTTCTCACGGAGGGGAATCGGGATGTCCAATGTCTCGTTAAGCACATCGGGGGAGGCCGCGGCGACGGGGGAGGTGCCCGGGCGGGACGTGCTCGGCGCCGTCCCGGCGCTGGCGCTCGGCACCTTCGCGGTCGGCACCGACGCCTTCGTGGTGGCCGGCTTCCTGCCCGAACTCGCCGCCGACCTCGGCGTCTCCACGGCCACCGCCGGGCAGGCCGTCACCGTCTTCGCGGCCGCGTACGCGCTGCTCTCGCCGGTGCTGGCCACGCTGACCGCCCGACTGCCGCGCCGCCGCCTGCTGGTCGGCGCGCTCCTCGGGCTGGGGGCGGCCAACCTCGCCTCCGCGCTGGCGCCCACCTTCGGTGTGCTGCTCGTGTCGCGGGTGGCGGCCGCGGCCGCCGCGGCGGCGTTCACGCCCAACGCGGGCGCCGTCGCGGCCTTCCTGGTCCGCCCGGAACGGCGGGCCCGGGCGCTGGCCGTGGTGGTGGGCGGGCTGACCGTGGCCACCGCTCTGGGCGTGCCGCTGGGCGGGTTGGCCGGGCAGTGGACGGGGTGGCGCTGGGCGCTCGGCGCGGTCGCGGGGCTGGCGCTGCTGGTTGCGGGGGCGGTCTCGGTGCTGCTGCCCCACCTGTCGGGGAACCCCCGGGTCCCACTGCGCGAACGCCTCGCCGTGCTGCGCCGCCCGGCGGTGCGGGCGATCCTGCCGCTGACGGTGCTCGGGATGGCGGCGGCGTACACCGTGTACGCGTACAGCGTGCCGGCCCTCGCGGCGGTCGGCCTGACGGCCGGCGACACGGCGTGGGCGCTCGGCCTCTACGGCGTCGGCGCGGTGCTGGGGAACCTCGCGGCCGGGCTCGTCACCGATCGGCTGGGCGGCGTGCGGGTGCTGGCGGTCGGGTACGTGGTGATGGCCGCCGGCCTGGCCGGCCTCGGCGCCCTGGCCGCGAGCGGAGCGCGGGTACCTGTGCTGGTCGGAGTGCTCATGGTGGCCTGGGGAGCGGGCAGTTGGTGCCAGACGCCCCCGCAGCAGCACCGGTTGATCGCCGCCGCACCGGGGGAGGCGCCGCTGGTGGTGGCGCTGAACTCCTCCGCGATCTACACCGGTATCGGCGCGGGGACTTTGGTCGGAGGCCTGACCGCCCGCCCGGGAGCGACCATGATGTACGCGACGGCGGCCGGTCTGGCCGTCGCCGCTCTTGTCTACCTGCTGGTGACAGCCGGAGAACGGACTGCGTCTTCATGAACGACGAACTGCGCCTGCCCGCCACCGAACTCGCGCGGCGCACCCTGGTCCATGCGCAGAGTCTGCTGCCGGCCGCGCTCTTCCACCACAGCGTGCGGACGTACCTCTACGGGCGTCTCCTCGGCGAGCAGCGCGGTCTGCGGCCGGACCACGACTATGACGACGAACTCCTGTTCCTGGGCTGCGTTCTGCATGACTGTGGGCTCAGTGCGGAGGGAAATGGGGACCAGCGGTTCGAGCTGGACGGTGCCGACCTGGCCGTCCGCTTCCTGGAGGAGGAGGGGGTGGCGTCGGACCGCGCGGAGGTGGTGTGGGACGCGATCGCGCTGCACATGGACCGCGAGATCGCCGCGCGCAAGCGCCCGGAGATCGCCCTTGTCGCCCTCGGCGCGGGCTTCGACCTGGGCGGCGGTCCGGAGAAGCTCCCGCCCGGCTACGCGGACCGCGTCCACCGGGACCATCCCCGGCTTCATACGGCGGCGGTGCTGCACGACAGCATCGTGAACCAGGCGCTGGCGAACCCCCGGAAGGCCCCGCTGTTCACCATGCAGGGCGAACTCCTCCGTCAGGTCGGCGGGGAGAGCTGGCCGACCTGGGAGCAACTCGCCCGGTCTGCGGGATGGAACGACTACGAGGGCTATCGGCCCTGAGGCGAGTTTCAGGCGGCTTCGAGCCGGTCCAGCGCGGCGGCGCCGGGCTGCGCGAGCCAGACGAGTCTGGCGGAGAGGCCTGGCCGCCCCGCGAACAGGCGAAGAGCCCGCTCGGGCGACGCGAGCGTCATCCGCGTCTGCCCGTCGACGACGAGGAGATGAGCCGCCCCGTCGCCATGGGCGAGCCCCCAAGCCACCACCCACCCGTCGGCGGGCAGTTCGCCGGTGTCGTACACCTGGACCACGGCGAACTGCCTGGGAGCGGTGTCGAGCACGAGCCCGCACAGCTCCTGGTCGAAGGAGGGGAGGGAGTTTTGCGAGGGCGCAGCGGACATGGAAGTCTCCTGCCAGGGGGGAGTTGGACGCCGCGCTGCCACCGCAAGCGGCAGTTCGCGGCCCTGATGCACCATCAAAAATAGCCAGTCGGTAGTATGTAGTCCACCGCCTTTGGGGAATTCATGGCACTGCCACTCCAAAGGATGAACGGCGCTCGGCCATGGCGAGCGAAGGAAGGGAGCAGCGGATGCCGCCCAGCAAGGTTCCGCCGAGCATCCGGCAGCGGCGACTCGGTGCGGAGCTACGTCGGTTGCGTGAGCAGGCGGGCCTGTCGGTCACGCGCGCCGGGGAGCTGCACGGCACCCAGCAATCCCGCATCAGCAACATCGAATCCGGGGGATACCCGGTGAGCGCGGACCGGGTCCGGGCGCTGGCCCGGCTCTACGGCTGCGCGGACGACGCCCTGATCGAGGCGCTCACCGGCATGACCGGCGGCCGCACGCGGGGATGGTGGGAGGAGTACCGCGAGATCCTCCCGGCCGGGGCGCTCGACCTGGCGGAACTCGAACACCACGCGAACTCGATGCGGATCGCGTCCGCCATCCACATTCCAGGCCTGTTGCAGACCCCCGAACATGCCCGGGCGCTGTTTCGGGATGTCGTCCCACCCTTGTCGCCGCCCGAAGTTGAGCATCTGGTCTCGCATCGCATCAAGCGACAGGCAGTGCTCTACCGCGAGCAGCCGATCCCGCTCCAGGCTGTCGTTCACGAGGCGGCCCTGCGGATCGGCTTCGGCGGACCCGAGGTCGCTCGCGGTCAGCTGGAACACCTGTTGACCGCGAGCGAGTACCCTCACGTCGAGCTGAGGGTGATCCCGTTCGGAACCGGTAGCTACCCCAGTTCGGGCGCTGGGATCGTGTACTTCGTCGCGGAGGTCGCGCGATTGGACTGTGTTCAGGTCGACGGGGATCGATCCGAGTTCATCGACACCGAGCCGCAGCTCGTCAAGTACCGAGCTGTGATGGATCGGTTGGAGGCGAGCGCGCTCAAGCCGGACCCGTCCCGCGACCTCATTCGCCGTATCGCCCAGAGCATCTGAGACAGGAAGAACCATGGCCGCTCACACCTGGCAGAAGTCTTCGTTCAGTGGCGACGCTGCCAACTGCATCTACCTCGCGGCGGCGCCCGACGGTGCGATCAAGATCCGTGAGAGCGACGAGCCTGACGTCGTCGTCACTACGACACCGGACAGCCTCCGTGCCTTCATAGGCGGCGTCAAGGCGGGGGACTTCGACCACCTCGCGCAGTAGAGTCGGCGGGAGGTGGCGTTGTCGCGTAGGCGGTCATGACTCAAAGCGGACAAGACACCTGAGAGGAAAGCCGATGTCAGACCTCAAGTGGCAGAAGTCCAGTTACAGCACGCAGGCCGCAAATTGCATCTACCTCGCGGCGGCGCCCGACGGTGCGATCAAGCTCCGTGAGAGCGACGAGCCCGACACCGTCCTCACCACCACGTCGGGGCGGCTGCGGGCCCTCCTGGCCGGCGTCAAGGCGGGGGAGTTCGACGACATTGCGAAGTAGAGTCGGCCGGAGGGGCCGTCATCGCGGAGGCGGTGAGGGCGGAGGTCCTCGAAGGTGCCGGCGCTGGAGAGGAATTCGAGGATCAGCGCGAGCTGGGCGGGCGGGACGAAGAAGCTGCCCGGGGGGATGACGTCCTGCGTCCGTCCGGCCCGGGTGCCGCGCAGGGAGACGATCGTGAACGTCGCGTAGCAGAAGATCGTCCAGCTCAGCAGTTGGCCGGCGGGCCGGCGCCAGAATCCGGCGACGGCCATCCAGGCGATCAGGCCGGTGGTGACGGCGGTCTCGGCGGCGGGGATCAGCGCTCCGAAGTGCATGAGTGCCCCTTTGGAGTGTCAGTGTTCGCCCCGGCACCCGCGCCGCCTGCCCGCTAGGGGCGCGGGGTCAGCGCGTGCAGGAGTGACGTTCCGGCTTGGTGGGCCGCTCCATCAGCAGGGCGGTCGCCTTGTCCAGGTCGACTTCGCCGCGCAGGAACTGGACGACGGCCTCGGTGATGGGCATCTCCACGCCGTGGCGGTGGGCGAGGCCGAGGATCGCCTCTGAGGTCTTCACGCCTTCGGAGGTCTGGCTGATCGCGGCGGCCGCCTCGGTGACGGACTGTCCGCGGCCGAGGTGTTCGCCGAAGGAGCGGTTGCGCGAGAGCGGGGAGGAGCAGGTGGCGACCAGGTCGCCCATGCCGGCCAGGCCGGAGAAGGTGTGCGGGTCGGCGCCGAGGGCGTCACCGAGCCGGGAGGTCTCCGCCAGGCCCCGGGTGATGAGCAGGGACTGCGCGTTGTCGCCCAGCCCCATGCCGACGCCGATGCCCACCGCGAGGGCGATGACGTTCTTCGCCGCGCCGCCGAGCTCGCAGCCAACGACGTCGCGGTTGGTGTAGGGGCGGAAGTACGGGGTGTGGCAGGCCGCCTGCAGGCGCTGGGCGACCTGCTCGTCGGTGCAGGCGACCACGCTCGCGGCGGGCTGCCGGCCTGCGATCTCTCGGGCCAGGTTGGGTCCGCTGACCACCGCGACGCGTTCCGGGCCGACGCCGGCGACATCGGCGATGACCTCGCTCATTCGCAGCCCGGAGTCGAGTTCGATGCCCTTCATGAGGCTGACCAGCACCGTTTGCGGGCCGAGAAGCGGCGCCCAGGCGGTGAGGCTGGCGCGCATGGCCTGCGCCGGGACCGACACCACCACAAAGTCCGTGCCGGGCAGGGCCTGCTCGACGTCGAGGGTAGCCTTCAGTTGCTTGGGCAGGTCGATGCCCGGCAGGTAGACGGGGTTCTGGTGGCGCTCGTTGATCGCGTCGGCGATCTCGGCGCGCCGGGCGTGGAGGGTGACGTCGGTCCCGGCGTCGGCGAGCACGGACGCGAACACGGTGCCCCAGGAGCCCGCCGAGAGCACCGCCGCCGTCGTCATCCTCGGTCCCCTCGCAGGTGGTTGGTTCTTCTCCCGGCTGAGCGGGTGGGGGCAGCCTACCGGCTGTGGGCCGCCCGCCGGGTCAGGTCGGCGGCCGTCTCAGGGTGAGGGCGACGGCCCGGCGGCCGTCCAGCGTGGGCAGGGTCCTGGCCGCCTCGGCGAGCATGTTCTCGGCCTGGGCGTCGCCGAGCGCCCGGCGGATCTCGTCCTCGTGGTCCTGCCACAGCCGGTAGAGGCACGCCCACATCCGCGGTTCGTGGCGCCGCTCCTCGACGTGGTCGACGAGGAGTCCGGCGCGCTGGACCTGCTCGGTCCAGCCGGGTTCGGCCTCACGTCGCAGCGCGCGCGTGAGGACGGCGCGCCCGCCCGAGTGCAGGATGCGGTGGAGCTCGGAGAGCGCGCCAGCGCGGTCGGTGGCGCGGCTGAAGGCGTCGATGCAGATCACCGCGTGGGCGTGGGCGTCGGGCAGACCGGTGGCTTCCAGGGTGGCGACGGTGAAGCGGGCGCGGTCGGGCAGGGCGAAGGCCTCGCGGCGGGCGGTGGCGAGGGCGATCGCCGTGTCGGAGATGTCGACGCCGACCAGGCGGAGGGTCAGCGCGCGGGCCAGCCACAGGCCGGCGCCGCCGGTTCCGCACGCGAGATCGACCAGGTGCTGCCCCGGTTGCAGACGCAACCGGTTGACCATGGTCGCCACCAGCGGCCAGTCGCAGGAACTGGCCGGGGCGATCTCGGCGGGGTAGGCGTCGCCCATCGCGAGCGCGTAGAGCCGCGCCACCAGGTCGGTGCCCGTCCGGGCGGCGTACAGGGCGTTGTAGCCGCGTTGGAGCGCAGCCTCGTCGGGCGAGAGGACGGGCGGGGGTGCGGGCACAGCGGTGGCTCCTCGGGGTCTGGTGGATGTCAGCGGGGGACGGAGCGGCGGATGCGCGAGCGGGTGCCCGGGGCGAGGACCTTGACCGCAGCGAACGGCTCGCCGGGCGCCGAGAGGTCGACGCGCACCGGATGGTGGCCGGTGACGCGGGTGATGCGCTCGGCGAGCAGGTCGACCTGGTCGGCGAAGGTGCCGGCCACTGGCTCGTAGGAGGCGGTCAGGGCGGTCCAGTCGGACAGCTCACCCGTGAGGGCGGGGCGGGGAGGTTCGGTGTCGAAGGCCGGTTGGTGGCCGGGCAGGTCGTCGCGGGTGCCGGCGATGCAGGTCAACCTGGACTGGGCGGCCTCGGTCAGGGCCCGCGAGAGCGCGATGCGCGGATCGGTGTGGCAGCCGGCTCCGGCGAACGTGAGCGGGTAGTCCTCCGTCCACAGGTAGGCCAGGCACACCGGAACGTCGTAGGCGTTGGCGACGAGCACCAGTTCCAGGACCGCGTGCGCCGCGCACATCCGGTTGATCAGCGCCCGGCAGTACGAGTCCTCGACGGAGGCCGGGTCGACGAGCGTGCGCCGCCCGCAGGCCTCGATCTCGTCGGTGAACAGGGCGTCGCGCTCCACCACCTCGAACAGCGCGTGCAGTGTGGCCTCGTGGCGGGTGTTGCCGCAGGCGAGCCCGTTGCTGGTCGCCCGGAACAGATCGGGCTCCCAGTCCGGCCGGCGCGCTCTCCTGCGGATCAGGTCGAGCGGCACCGGCACGGCGCTTCCCGGGCCCAGGGCGGTTCCCGTCGTCCAGTCCAGCGGCACCCGGTCCAGCCCCGGGTGCCGCAGTCGGGGTGCCAGCTGCGCCAGGTCGTACGGCGGGTCGACCTCACGGGCCGTGCCGTGCAGTACGACGGGCATCGGCTGCTCGACGTGCCACAGCTCGATCGCCTCCATCACGGCGGAGATCCGGGCCAGCGTGTCGGTGGCGCCCTTGCCCTGCGACGCGGACAACGTCTGCGCGGCCGGCCGGATCGCCGTCCACACGGGCAGTTGCAGGTAGTCCAGGCCGGTCAGCCGCGCCACCCGGGTGATCCCGAACCGGGGCAGCCGCTCGGCCAGCAGGGCCCACGTCTCCTGCGGCGCCCGGGCCCGCACGGTGCCTTCCAGCTCGATCCGGTCAGCGGGCATCGGCCACCTCCACCAGGCGGGCCGCTCGCGCGTCGACGAGGAACCCCATCAGGAACGTCTTCAGCGCCTCGACGGCGTGCTGGCCGCTGCCAAGGCCCCGGGACAACGCCTCGCCGTCCAGGCTCTCGGGCCCGGTCTGCCACAGCTGAAGCAGCACCCCGCGTGCCGCGGCGTCCACCACGGCCTCCGGGCGGAAGCCCGGGTGGGCGCGGGCCGCCTCGGCGTTGCGGGCCGCGTAGCGGGCGATTGTCGCCCGGTCGGCGGCCGTTTCACCGGCCAGCAGCAGCCCCACCGTCTGTCGGTCGGTCAGGTCGAGCACCGGGCGGAACACCGCGTACACCGGCGGTACCCCGTCGTCGTCGCCCGCCAGGCGGGCCAGCCGCTCGGCCAGCGGCCTCCCCGGCCCCTCGGCGCCGCCGGGGTGGCGCGAGCGGTGCTCCAGGAAGGCCGTCCACCTTCCGGGGAAGCCGGGGTCGAACAGCTGCTGGTAGGCGAGACGGTCCGCGGCGGCCAGGGTGAGAGCGTCGATGTCCTCGGTCACGGTCTCGTTCACCCACCGGCGGTGGTAGCCCGTGTCCCACACCCCCGCCGGCACCCGACCGAGAGCCGGCGGGAAAGCGCCGGAGACGGCCGCGCTGATCGCCTGCAGCGCGTCCAGCCGCTTCAGGTCACCGAAGTACGGGTCACCCACCCGCCGCTCGCGCAGCCACTCGCCGAGGTGCGCGGCGCCCTCGCGCCGCAGCACCGCCAGTACCGCCGCCGTCGACCGCTGCGGGTAGTACACCGCCCGCAGCGACTCCAGCAGCCCTGTGCAGGTCCGCGCGTCGGCAACACCCTCGGCCCGGGCGATCCGCAGGACGTGACGCAGGTTCACCAGCGGCCAGGTCAGCGCCCGCTGCCGGCCGCCCGGCTCCTGGCCGACGGCGACCTCGTCGTCCCCGTCGATCTCGCCGTCCATGTAGGCGCGGAAGACCGCTCCGACTCCGGCCATCCCGAACGGCTGCAACTCCGCCGCCCGCAGGGCGCCGATGCTGGCAGCGCCCACCACCGACACACCGCGGCCCATCGCGGCCAGGATCTCCTTGTGTCGCAGGGCCGGCGTCTGGTGGTACAGCCCGTCGATGATCACCACCGTGTCCCCGTCCCCGATGGCCAGATCGCGCAGATCCCCGTGCCGGACGGGGGGATGAACGCAGACCGATGGCGCTTCCGTCATGAGGTCGGCCTGATCAAGAGTCGGCCCGACAAATGCGTGAATCAATTTCCGAAACCTTCCATTCCGGAAAGGGCGGAAGTGCTCTTTCGCCGGTGATTTCAGGGGGTGAGTTCCCTCAACCGCGAGCACGGCGAACTCCCGCCCGATCGGCCCCGGGGGCAACGGACGCCCCAGCGCCCGTTGCCTCCGGGCCGCGCCGAAGCGCGGACGCGGACGCGAGGACTACTCCTCGTTCTCGACGTCCTCGATGCGCACGACGCCCGACGCGTCGATGACCTGCTCGTCCTCCACGCCGGACACCGCTGCGGCGGCGATCTGGGACTTCGACTGACCCATGATCAGCTCCCTCTCAGGTGAGACTCCGGCGGCCGTCTGGCCGCCAACGGGAAAACTACGCGCCGCCCGATCGGCCCGGGAAGTGCACGCCGCTATGCAACCGGCTATGCACGCACAAAGGCGCTGGCCGGCCTTAGCGCGACCAGGGGAAAACTCTTCAAATCACCGGCGCGGGTGGCACGGTCTGTGCAAGGGTCATTCCCACGCACGGGGAAGGGAGATCCGTGGTCACAGCCGACGCATTCGAATTCGGTCAGATCATCTGGAACCGCCGCCTGGAACTCGGCTGGAGCAGACCGAAGCTCGCCTCGAAGCTGAACACCCGAGCTGGCCTGACCACCTGCGACGGCGCGCTGATCTACAAGTGGGAGACCGGCCGGCACGCGCCCAGGGCGTGGCTCCCGCACATCCTGCACGTCCTGGACATCCCCACCGACGCGGCAGCGCTCCTCCACCCGGCCACCGCCAGGACCGTCCCGGCACACACTTGCGAGAACCCGCTGATCGGCCTGCCGGCGGCTGTCTTCGATCGGCCCCAGGCGGATACGCTGCTGGCCATGCTGGACGCCTCAGGCCCGGTGGAACCCGACACCGTCAGGCAGCTCGCGCACGCCTGGCTGATCAGCGAACCCCCGCAGATCCTGCACCAGCGCGCCGGAAGCCGCGTCGGCGACTCCCTCATCACCGAAGTCCGCACCCGCACCAACACCCTGCGCAGAATGGACGACTTCCTCGGCGGTCTCGACCTGATCGCCCAGGTCACCAAGGAGCTCCGCGCGACCATCAACGTGCTCCGCGAGGCCTCCTACACCGAGGAGACCGGACGCCGGCTCCTCGAACTCGCCGCCGAGCAAGCCCAGCTGGTCGGCTGGGTCGCCGGCGACGCCGGACTGAACCAGCAGGCCCAGCGCGCCTACGTGGCCGGTGTTTACGCCGCCGAGGCCGCCGGCCACCACGGCCTCGGCGGCCTGAACCTCGGCGGACTCGGCTACCTGCTGGCCGCCACCGGCAACCCCGAGCACGGCGTGATCCTCACCCGCTCGGCGGCCGTCGGCGCCGCGCCGTACGCGAGCGCCCGCGAACGCGCGATGATCTGGGACCGGGCCGCCTGGGCGGCCTCCCTGGCCGGCCGCGAACGCGAGGCCGCCGCCGCCCTCGGCCGCGTCGAGGACGCCCACGACGCCCACCATCCGCACGCGCGGGAGGAAGAGGAACCGGACTGGCTGTACTGGGTGTCCAGGGCGGAATCCCTGGTGATGCAGGGCCAGGTCTGGACCGAACTCCACCGCCCCCTGCGCGCGGTCCCGATCCTTCGGGCGGTCATTGGTACCTACGACCATGAACACGCCCGGGAGACCGCGCTCTACCGCTCCTGGCTTGCCGCCGCGCTCCTCGATGCCGGCGAGGTCGAGGAAGCCTCCGCCGAGACCACTCGGGTGATCGACCTGTCCGCAGGGCTGACCTCCGACCGGGTCGCCAAGCGGATCACCATGCTCGCCGGACGCCTGACCCCGTACGCGCACGTACCCGCAGCCCGGGAGGTTCTGGACAGGGTGCGAGAACAACGGTGACAGGGCCGGTCACCGCGACCCGCTTGATGCCCATGGTTGGTGCCCAGGGCGAACAGCACCAGCAGCAGCTGGCGCGGCAGCACCTCCTTGGACGTGGTCTCACGGCTTCTCCGTAGCCATGCGAGCGCAGGGCCGACGCAGCGGCGTCAGCTCGTCCGGTCTTGATCCGGAGTCACGCACCCCCCTCCCGGGCATCCGCCCAGATGGGCGGACCGGTGTTGCCTGATTGTTTGATTGTACGTGAATATACGTACCATCAGATCGGGACCTCACCGACACCGAGGAGCACCTCCGCATGCCCGTGACACCCCTCAGTCCCGCCCGCCTGGGCTGGACGCTGGTTCTGCTGGCCCTGGGGCAGGCCGTGTTCGCCCTGGACCTCAACATCGTCTTCGTCGCCTTACCCGAGATCGGCACCGACCTCGGCTTCCCCGGCCAGACCCAGCAACTCGTGGTCAGTGCCTACGTCGTGTTCGCCGGGGGCTTCCTGCTGCTCGGCGGCCGGGCCTGCGACCTGCTCGGGCGGCGGCGGGTGTTCGTCGGCGCGCTCGTGCTCTACGCGCTGTCCTCGCTGGCCGGCGGGCTGGCCCGCTCGCCCGAGGTCATCGTGGGCGCCCGGATCGTGCAGGGTGTCGGCGGGGCGCTGCTGCTCCCGGCGATCCTCTCGCTCGTCAACACCCTGTTCGAGGAGGGGCCGCGGCGCAACCGCGCCCTCGCCGTCTGGGGCGGCGCGGGCGCGAGCGGGCTGACCCTGGGCGCGCTGCTCGGCGGGGTGCTCACCGAGAGCTTCGGCTGGCCCGCCGTCTTCTTCGTCAACGTGCCGCTGGCCGGCGCGATCGCGGTTGCCGCGGTATTCGTCGTCCCGCCCGACCCGGCCCGGACGGAGCGCCGCCGCTTCGACCTGCCGGGCGCGCTGACCGTCACCGCCGGCGCGACCCTGCTGGTCTTCGCGCTGGTGGAGGCCCCCGAGCGCGGCTGGGCCGACCCGTGGATCCTCGGCGCCCTCGCGGCCGCGCTCGTCCTGCTCGCCGCCTTCGCCCTCGTCGAGACCCGCAGTGCCGACCCGTTGATGCCGTTCCGGCTGTTCCGCAACCGCAGCCTGAGCGCCGGCGCGGCGATCACCTTCCTCTACATGGCCACCTTCGGCGTCCTGCCGTACTTCCTCACCGTCCTGCTCCAGAGCGTGCACGGCTACAGCGCCCTGCAGACCGGCCTCGCCTTCCTCGTCCCCTCGCTGGCGATCGCCGCCGGCACCCAGTTCGGCGAGCGGCTCACCACCCGGGCCGGCCTGCGACCCACCCTGCTCGGCGGGTTCGCGGTCGGCGCGGTCGGCACCGCCGCGCTGGCGGTGGGCTTCGACGCCGACGCCGGCTACCTCGCGCTGCTGCCCGGGCTGGTGGTCTCCGGCGTCGGCCAGGGCGTGGTCTGGACGGCCATGTGGATCGCCGCCGCCACGGGCACCGCCGCCGAGGAGCAGGGCATCGCGAGCGGCGCCGCCTCGACCACCATGAACCTCGGCAATGCCATCGGTCTCGCGCTGTTCACCGCCGTCGCCGACGCGGGCACCGACGGGCTGGGCGGTGGGGAACTGGCCCGCGCCACGGCGGACGGCGGGTTCCTGGTGGTCCTGCTCACGGCGGCGGGGATGCTGCTGGGCCTGCTGCTCGCCCTCACCCTGCGACCGGCGCGCGCGGACGCCCGTTCCGCCCCGGCGGCGGACGCCGCCGTCGTCCCCGACTGCCCCACCGCCGTGTCGGGTTGAGCTGCCCCTGGTGGACGGGCCGGGGCCGGGCGGTGCTTCCACCGCCCGGCCCCGGCCCTCGGCCGCCCCCGGGCCGGAGGCCGGGTCAGGAGAGGGCGAGCTCCGTGACGTTGTCGGCCTCGACGGTCCACGGGGCGTAGAGGGGGCCTTCCTTGACGTAGGCGGCGCCGGTGTCCTTGACGATGCCGATGCGGTTGCCGGACAGTGCGATCTGGATGATGCTGTCGCCCTCGACGGTCCACTGCGCGCCCAGCGCGCCCTCCTTGACCAGGGCGGTGCCGTCGTCCTTCAGGACGCCGATGCGGTCGCGGGAGAGCTCCAGCTGGATGGCGTCTTCGGCCTCGACGGTCCACTGCGCGCCCAGCGCGCCCTCCTTGACCAGGGCGGTGCCGTTGCCCCTGAGTACGCCGATGCGGTTGCCGGACAGTGCGAGGTGGGTGGTGCGGTCGGCCTCGACGGTCCACGCGGAGTAGAGGGGGCCTTCCTTGACCAGGGCGGTGCCGTTGCCCTTGAGGATGCCGATGCGGTCGCCGGAGAGCTGGAGTTCCTTGACGCTCTCGCCCTCGAGGGTCCACGCGGAGTAGAGGGGGCCTTCCTTGACCAGGGCGGTGCCGTCGCCCTTGACGATGCCGACGCGGTCGCCGGACAGCGCGATCTGCTTGACGTTGTCGGCCGCGACGGTCCACGGGGCGGAGAGGTCGCCCTCCTTCACGAGCACCGACCCGTTGTCCTTGAGGAGGCCGATGCGGTTGCCCGCGACCACTATCTGCTTCACGCCGTCGCCCTCGACGGCCCACGCGGAGTAGAGGGGGCCTTCCTTGACCAGGGCGGTGCCGTCGCCCTTGACGACGGCGATGCGGTCGCCGCCGTCGCCGGAGACGGTTCCGGGAACGGCCGCGGCGGTCGCGGCGGTCGCGAGGGCCGTCGCGGTGACCGCGACGAGCGCGGCAGCGGTCAACGACTTCTTCATGGGGGCCTCCGTACGGAAAAAAGGGATGACCCGGGCATGTCATGCCGCGGGCTGCTCGGTGTCGAGGAACAGGAGATCACCGGAATCCGGGGCGCGGGGCGGCGCACCACAAGCGCACAGGAGCACTTCTTCACAAGGAGAAACATCCGTCGACGTGTACGGAATCAGCCCGGGGAGCGCTCGTGATCACCTGTCAGGATCGGGCGCCGTCGCCGGACGGTTCGGCTGCATAACAATGCACATGTGACATGTCACAGACTATTGATATGCAGTCGGTCTTGTGGGACTGTTCGTCACGCGCTTCGACGGCCTCCCTCCCCCCACGCCCGAGGTGCATCCATACGCCCTTCCCCCACGAAGGAATGACGATGCGTCCGCTCTCACGCATGCCCCGACTGCTGACCGCAGTCGCCGCGGCAGGCGCCGCTCTGCTCGGCATAGCCGCCGGACCGAGCCAAGCCGCCACTCCCACCCCCGCCACCCCCGCACCGGCCACCGCGAGTCCGCACCAGACGTCCGGCGGCGCGTCGGGGGTGAGCGGCAGTCCGTTCAGCGATCCCGAGCGCCCCGGCGCGCCGCAGGCCCGCCGGCTGACGGCCGGACAGTTGCCGCTGCTCACCGCGCCGAGCATGGCCGGGGCCGACGCGCCGCTGTCCTCGGCGCGGACCCTGGCGGCTCCGGCCGCCGCCGCGTCGTGCACCCCGGCCGACTTCGCCGCCCGGACCGGGCCCGCCCTGGTCTCCTACGTCAAGGCCTCGACGCCCGAGTGCATCGGCTCGCTGTTCCTGCTCGGCGGCAGCCCGTACGCCTCGGGCGTGTTCCGCCAGAGCCAGATGACGACGATGGCCGACGCCTTCCAGAGCGCCGCCGCCTCCTACGCGGGCGACAACTCCACCGGTACCTGGCAGCTCGTCCTGTTCCTGCGCGCGGGCTACTACGTGCACGAGAAGGACGCCGCCCACGTCGGTACCTACGACGCCTCGCTCACCGCCGCCGTGACGCGCGGCCTCGACACGTTCGTCGCCGGCCCGCACTTCGCGGACGCCACCGACGCGAACGGCCAGGTCGCGAACGATGTCATCATCCTCACCGACAGCGCCGAGCTGCAGGGCCGCTACCTGAACACCTACCGGCAGGTGCTGAGCGCCTACAACCGTTCGTACGACGCCTCCCGGAACCTGCTCACCTTCGTCAACAGCGTCCTGGGCGCGCTGGACCGGGGCCACCAGAACAAGGCCTACGCCGACGCCGTCACCGCGGACCCGGGGATCATCGACACCCTCGACGCGTTCACCCGCGACCACCGCGACCTGGTCGGCACCGACTCCTACTTCCTGGAGTCCAACGCCGGCATCGAGCTCGCCCGCTACCTCAAGTACCCGGCCTTCCAGGCCAAGGTCCGGCCGCTGGTCAAGGGCCTGCTCGACAGCTCGTCGATGACCGGCCCCACCGCCCCGCTGTGGGTCGGCACCGCCAGTACGGCCGCCTTCTTCGACGAGGGCCGGTGCGCCTCCTACGGTGCCTGCGACCTCGCCAAGCGTCTGACCGAGGCCGTCCTGCCGGTCAAGCAGACCTGCAACGCCACCCTCACCGTCCTGGCCCAGGACCTCACCGCGGCCGAACTCGCCGCCGTCTGCGCCGACCTCAAGGGCGAGGACGCGTTCTTCCACAACCTGGTCCGTGACAACGGTCCCGTCCCCGGCCAGTACGAGTCGTCCGTGCAGGTCGTGGTCTTCGCGAGCCAGTCCGACTACCGGACGTACGCCGGCCCGATCTACGGCGCGAACACCGCCAACGGCGGCATCACCCTCACCGGCATCCCGAGCGACCCCGCCAACCAGCCCGTCTCGCTCATGTACCGGCACCCGAAGGAGAACGGCTTCACCGCCCGGATCTGGAACCTCAACCACGAGTACGCCCACGCCCTGGACGCCCGCTACGACTTCAAGGGCGACTTCTACGACCAGACCAGCGTGCCCGACCTCTGGTGGCTGGAGGGCATGGCCGAGTACGTCTCCTACACCTACCGGGGCGTCACCGACATCAACGCGGTGACCCAGGCCCCCAAGCACGCCTACGCGCTCAGCACCCTGTTCCAGAGCACCTACCTCAACAGCGACGCCGTCCGCACCTACCACTGGGGCTACCTCGCCGCCCGCTTCATGATCGATCGCTACCCGAGCGTCGTCCAGACCATGCTCTACCACTTCCGCAACGGCAACTACGCGCAGGGCTACGCCTACTACAACTCCATCGGCACCCGCTACGACGCCGGTTTCACCAGCTGGCTCGACTCCTGCGCCGCCGACCTCTGCCTGACCGCGGGCACCCCGAAGGCCGCCTTCGACGCCACGGTGCGCGACCTCGGCGTCCAGCTGACCGACCGCTCCGCCGTGACCGACGGCAAGGGCGCCATCACCACCCGCTCCTGGAACTTCGGCGACGGCACCACCTCCACGACGGCCTCCCCGTCCAAGTCGTACCGCGCGCCCGGCACCTACACGGTCACGCTCACCGTCACCGACAGCAACGGCAAGACCGCCACCGCGAGCAGGTCCGTCACCGTCACCGCACCCGCCGCCCCCGGCCCGTGCACCGGCTCGGACGCCCGGCGGATGGACTACAACTGCTACCGCACCGGCCGCTCCGCCGCCGCCGGCAGCCTCGACCAGCTCTACATCTACCTCCCGGCGGGCACCACCACCCTCACCGTCTCCACCACCGGCGGGACCGGCACGGCGTACCTCTACTACAACGCCGACAGCTGGGCCTCCAACACCTCCTACACCGCCGCCTCGACCAACAGCGGGACCACCCAGACGCTGACCGTCACCAGCGCCACCGAGGGCTACCGCTACATCACCCTCTACGGCAGGACCGCCTTCAGCGGCGTCACCGTCACCACCCAGTACTGACACGTGTGAAACGGGTCCGGGTGGACGGTGGCAGCACCGTCCGCCCGGGCCCGTTCGCGCTCACTCCGCCGGGGCGTGCCGCTCGTCCTCGCGGGCGCCCGACAGGACGGCGTCGAGCAGGCCGGGGTAGCGGGCGTCGAGGTCCTCGCGGCGCAGGTGGAGGAGGTTCTCCCGGCCGGAGGGCTGCTGGTGGATGACGCCGCTGTCGCGCAGTACCCGCCAGTGGTGGGTCATCGTCGACTTGGCGGTGACGCCGATCGCGGTGAGCACGGTTCCGCAGTTGTGCGTCCCGCCGCCGTCCAGGACGCGGACGGCGGAGAGGCGGACGGGATTGCCGAGGGCGGTCAGGACGTGCTCGATCCGGATCTGCTCGCGGGCGGGGTGGCGGTAGCTCATGGCCCCACCGTAACGCGACGGTTGACGGGAGCCGTCCGCCCCGGGCGCCCGAGCGGACGGCCGACATTCTGTCATTCATGAAAAGCGATAATGACCCTTACGGGATGCGGGTGGGCGTGCCCGGCGTCGCGACCTTCCGGCAGCTGAGGAGCGCGCCCCCGAGGGCGCCTACGTCCCGCTGATCGCCGACGGCGAGGCGCACCGCCGCTACGCCGGGTACGGCCTCGTCGGGACCGCGCCGGCGTCGGTCGGCATGCACCGGCCGGTGTGACGCCCGCCCGTCGCGCCCCCCGGTCGGGGAGCGCGACGGGCGGTGGCGGCGTCAGGAGTGGATGCCCTGGCCCGGGGTCAGGATCCCGGCCGGGTCGAAGCGGTGCTTGGCGGCGACCGCGCGCCCCCACTGGGCGCCGTAGTGGCGCCGCCACTCGGACGGCGTCACGTCCGGGATCGCGCCGATCAGGTACCGCTTGCCGCCGAGCCGCACCGCCAGGTCGTGCAGCCGCCGGTTGCGCCGCAGCGCGGCGGCGTGGTCGGCGCCCGGGAACGGGAAGGAGAGCAGGTCGAAGTGGAAGCCGACCGGCTCCTTCGGCATCACGGTCATCGGGCGGGTGAACACACTGGTGCGGAACGGGTAGAACAGCAGCAGGCCGGCGCCCAGGTCCTCCGGCGTCAGCAGCGCGGTGGCCTCGCGCATGAACGTTTCGGTGGTCGAGGCGGGCAGGAACAGGCTCAGCCACGGCTTGGGCTGCGACCAGAGCCCGGCCCCCTTCAGGTACCCGGCGAAGCCGTCCACCCGGAACGCGTACTCGCGCGCCGTCTGGTCCGCGAACGTCGTGTCGGCCGCCACGCAGCGCAGGCCGCGCACCAGCTTCGCCCGGTCCGGCGCGGCGGCGCCGTCGTAGTGGACGACGCCCTCCACCTTGTAGCGCCAGCCGGTGCCCGCGGCGTTCCGCGAGACGTCGCCGACGTGCAGGTCGAAGCGCCGCTCGCGCATCAGCTTCTCCTGGTCCGCCAGGTACGCGGCCAGGTCGTCGTAGAACAGGTTGAGCACCAGTGCCCGCTCGCGGGCCCGCACCAGGCGCAGGGTGGCCCGCACGATGATGCCGTACTGGCCGCCGCCGCCCAGCACGGCCTCGAACAGTTCGCGGTTGGCGCTCGCCGAGGCGGTCACCAGCTCGCCGGTGCCGGTGACCACGTCCACCGACTCGACGGTGTCCACCTGGAAGCCGTGGCGCTGCACACCGCCGCCGATGCCGCCGACGCTCAGCGTGCCGCCGACCGACAGGTGCAGGTAGTCCGTCAGGCTCGGCGGCATCCAGCCCTGGGCGAGCGCCGCGTCGGTCAGCTGCGCCCAGGTGACGCCCGCCTCGACCACGGCGCGGCCGGGGGAGATCCGCACGATCCGGTCCAGGCCGCGGGCGTCGATCGCGACGCCGCCCCGCGCGGCGGCCTGGCCGTAGCTGGAGTGCGACTCCAGCTCGGCCGCGCTGCCGGTGCCGCTCTGGCCGTTCATCGCGACCGGGATGCGGTGCCGGTGGGCGAAGCCGACCAGGGTGGCGACGTCGCGCACCGAACCCGGGCGCAGGACGGCGCGCGGCGCTGCCGTCACCAGGTGGCCGAAGTCCCCGCCGAAGCGGGCCAGCGTCCCGGCGTCGGCGACCAGGGTCCCCTCCAGCCGGGGCAGCGCGGCGAGGGCGGCGTCGGCGGGGGCCGCGCCGGGTGCGGCCTCGGTGGGAGCCTCCACGGCCCAGGAGCGGCCGACGGTGTTCCACCCGATGACGGTGGCCGCGGCGCCGACGATCACACTGCGGCGGGGCAGGGCTGACTTGCTCATTACAGATATCTCCGATCAATCGTCATATGAGCAGTGTTGTATCGCAGTCGACACGTACATGCGCAATAGCCCCGACCTGAACAGTTCGGTGACGGTCGGCAGGGGGGTCGGGCCGGGGTCGGCCCGGGGTCGGCCCGCCCTGCCCGCCCCTTGGCGAGGAGTGGTCTACACCAATGGCCGGAAACCCTGTTGTCGGGGCGTGGTGACCGGGAGAGAGTGGAGCTGTCGGGATCAAGGAACGAAAACCGAGGGCGAGCTGGGCCTGGGAGAGCCCAAGGGCCTGTAAAGCCCCCGCTTCGGCTGTGGTGGTTCGAATCCATCCTCGCCCACCTCGGACCGCCCCGGGCCGCACCACGGCCCGGGGCGGCTTGCGTTCGGCTCCCGGCCTGACCACCCGACGGATTCGCCCCCCGGCGCCCGGCCGGGGCGCCCCGGTTCGGTGACGGGTCGCGCACTGGCTACGATCGGTGAGCACGGGGCAAGGACGCGCCGGCCCGCGGGCCGGCGCACGGCGAGAAATCCAGTGGGAGAAGACGATGGCACACGCACGGGCCGGACAGCCGGCGCAGCCGGGCGACCTGGTGGACGTGGCGCGGCTGGTGACGGCGTACTACACGCTGCACCCGGATCCGGAGGAGCCGGCCCAGCGGGTCGCGTTCGGCACCTCGGGCCACCGCGGCTCCTCGCTGGACGCGGCGTTCAACGAGGACCACATCGCCGCCACCACCCAGGCGATCTGCGAGTACCGGGCGGCCCAGGGCATCACCGGCCCGCTGTTCCTGGGGGCCGACACCCACGCGCTGTCCGAGCCCGCCCGGGCCACCGCCGTCGAGGTGCTGGCGGCGAACGGCGTGACCGTCCTGCTGGACAGCGCCGACGGCTACACCCCGACCCCCGCCGTCTCGCACGCGATCCTGACCCACAACCGGCGCAGCCCGCAGTCGCTCGCGGACGGCATCGTCGTCACCCCGTCGCACAACCCGCCCCGCGACGGCGGCTTCAAGTACAACCCGCCGAGCGGCGGCCCGGCCGGCTCGGAGGCCACCGGCTGGATCCAGGACCGCGCCAACGCCCTGATCCGCGAGGGCCTGCGCGGCGTCAGGAGGGTCCCGTACGCGCGCGCCCTGGCCGCGGCCACCACCGGCCGCCACGACTACCTCACCGCCTACACCGAGGACCTGGTCTCCGTCCTCGACCTGGACGCCGTGCGCGCGGCCGGCCTGCGGATCGGCGCCGACCCGCTGGGCGGCGCGTCCGTCGCCTACTGGGGCCGGATCGCCGAGACCCACCGCCTGGACCTGACCGTGGTCAACCCGGTCACCGACCCGACCTGGCGCTTCATGACGCTGGACTGGGACGGCAAGATCCGGATGGACTGCTCCTCGCCCGCCGCGATGGCCTCGCTGATCGCCCGCCGCGACGAGTACGCCATCGCCACCGGCAACGACGCCGACGCCGACCGGCACGGCATCGTCACCCCGGACGGCGGCCTGATGAACCCCAACCACTACCTCGCGGTGGCCGTCGACTACCTCTACCGCCACCGCTCCGAGTGGCCGGTCGACGCGGCCGTCGGCAAGACGCTGGTCTCCTCCTCGATGCTGGACCGGGTCGCCGCCGACCTCAAGCGCCGGCTGGTCGAGGTGCCGGTCGGCTTCAAGTGGTTCGTCGACGGCCTGCTGGAGGGCTCGATCGCGTTCGGTGGCGAGGAGTCGGCCGGTGCGTCGTTCCTGCGCCGCGACGGCGGGGTGTGGACCACGGACAAGGACGGCATCCTGCTCGCCCTGCTGGCCGCCGAGATCACCGCCGTGACCGGCCGCACCCCCAGCGAGTACTACGGCGACCTCACCGCCCGCTTCGGCGCTCCCGCCTACGCCCGCGTCGACGCCCCGGCGGACCGCGAGCAGAAGGCGCTGCTGTCCCGCCTGTCGGCCGAGCAGGTCACGGCCGGCGACCTGGCCGGCGAGCCGGTCACCGCCGTGCTCACCGAGGCCCCCGGCAACGGCGCGGCCATCGGCGGCATCAAGGTGTGCACCGAGAACGCCTGGTTCGCGGCCCGCCCGTCCGGCACCGAGGACGTCTACAAGATCTACGCCGAGTCCTTCCACGGCCCCGAGCACCTCGCCCGGGTCCAGGAGGAGGCGCGCGGCCTGGTCAACGGGGTGCTCGCCGGCCCGGCGAACGCCTGACCCGTGCACCGCGGCGGCGGCCGCGGACCGGTGGAAGAGTGGATCACCCACCGGTCCGCGGCCGTCGGCGGTCGAGGCCCCGTTCCGCGCCGGGTCAGGCCCGGTTCAGGGTCCGGCTGATGCCCGCCAGGACGGCCGTCGTGAGCAGCCAGCCGAGGGCGGTCAGGGAGTAGCCGAACCACTGCTGGGCGCCGGTCCAGTACCAGGCGGTGCGCTGGCCGAGCCCGCCGATCGGGATGAGCAGGTCCAGGGTGTAGACGAGCGGGCTGAACGGGACGCTCTCGCCGGGCTTGACCTCGTGGGGCGCGCCGTGGCGGAAGACCAGGGTGCCGAGCAGCGCGAGGCCGCCCAGCCACAGGACGGCCTGCCAGGGGCGGTAGCCGTAGCCGACGGCGGCGTCCAGGAGCCGGCCCCAGAGCCGGCCGGGCGCGCCCAGGGTGCGCCGGCGCCGGCGCTGCTTCGCCAGGAGCACCCGCCGGGCGTCGTCGTCATGGCCGATCTTCCGGTACCAGGCCGCGAGTTGCTCGTAGGGCTGGGGGGAGTAGCCGGGGAGCGCGGCCAGCCAGGCCAGGCGGTGGGCGACGGGTTCGGGGGCGGCGGTGGAGGCCTGGAGGGAGGTGTAGGTGAAGCCGTCGAGGCGGGTGTCGGCCGGCCAGCTGCGGGCGTTGTCGTGCAGGACGACGGTCTGCGCGTCCTGGAGGTCGACCGCGCCGTTCGGGACGGCGGCCGGGGTGAGCCGGAGGTCGCCGGCGGTCAGCCGGTTGCCGTCCAGGGCCACCGCGCCGCAGCCGTCCAGCACGGCGGCGTCGAGCGAGAGCCTGCTGCGGATCGCCGCCCCGGGGAGGCGGATCGAGCCGGTGGCCGTGAAGCCGTCGGCGAGGACGAGGGTGGAGGCGGTGAGGTCGTCGCCGGTGAACGCGTCGCCGCCGGGGTTGTCGATGCGGGCCCGCTCCATGAACAGCCCGCCGTTGAACCGGGCGCCGACCAGCCGCAGGCCGCCGCGGGCGTGGAACCCCTTGCGGGCGAAGCAGCCGCCCTCCATCACCAGGCCGCCGGCCCACAGCGCCCAGACGTGCGGGGCGCGCGCCGGGTCCGGGACCGGGTCCGGACCGTCGGCGCCGAGCAGCTCGGTGGCGGTGAGCCGGGCCCCGCTGAGCCGCAGTTCGCCGGTGATGTGCGCGCGGGTGAGGGTGAGGCGCCCGTCGAAGACCGAGTTCTCGAAGAAGAGGTTGCCGTCGACCTTCAGCAGCCACCCGTCGAGCCCGGGTATCCGGCAGCCGCTCAGGCTGGTGGACCGCAGGGTCGCGTCCCGCAGCACCACCTTCTCCTCGAAGTGGCAGCCTTCGAGGCGCAGTTCACCGGCCGCGGTCAGCCCGCGCAGGTCGAGGGGGCCGGTGATGCGGGCGCCGATCAGGTACAGCACGCGGACCGGGCCGCCCGGTCCGTCGCCGCCGAGCAGCGCGGTGGCGATCGCCTCGGCGCGCACCGCGCGTGCCTCGCCCCAGTCCGCCCCGCCGGCCGGATCGTCCGCGGCCGGGTCGCCGCTGCGCAGGTCCACCGCCGCGCCCGTGGCGCAGGCGTCCCACACCCGCTGTTCCGGCCCGGTCAGGTCCTGGTACGTCAGCATCCCGCCCCCTCGGTGGTGATCACCTGCGGACGGCAGCCTAGTGCGTGTCTGACAATTCCCGCCGGGCGTGCGACGCCAGGGCACGCACGCCCCCAGCCTTCGGCCGGGAGGTACCCCCACGCCGCGTTGTCGTCGGTCGCCGATGGCCCCCAGCCTGGCGGCCGGGAGGTGCCCCCACCGCATGGACTCCCTCCTCCGCCTTGCGATGCACGCACCCATGGGGGCACCTCCCGGCCGGAGGCTGGGGGAGCCGCCCGCTGATCCGACGCGAATCGTCAGACACGCACTACTGCCGCGACCGGCGGTTGCCGTAGGCCGGGGAGAGCCGGGATCCTGTCCTCGGCGGACAGGATCCCGGCCGGGATCACCTTCCGTCCGCCGGCCTCAGGTGCCGGTCGTAGAACCGGCCCCCGTCCTCCACCTCGAACCACGGGGTGCCGACGTGCCCGCCCAGGTTGGCGTGCAGCGTCTTCTCCTCGCTGCCGAAGGCGTCGAACAGGTCCAGGGCCCGCTGCCGGGGGTTCCCCTCGTCGTCCCACTGGAGCAGGAACAGCAGCGGGACGGTGAGCTGCCGGGCCTCCTCGCGCTGGGCGCGGGGCACGTAGCCCCCGGCGAAGAATCCGGCGGCCGCGATGCGCGGTTCGACCGCGGCCAGCCGGATGCCGACGGCGGTCCACCCCGAGTACCCGACCGGCCCGCCGATCCCGGGCAGCGCGAGGAGGGCGTCCAGGGCGGTCCGCCACTCCGGGACCGCCGCTTCGACCAGGGGGCCGACGAGGGACTCGAAGATCTCGTCGACCGGCTCGCCGGCCCGCATCGCCCGGCGGAGGTCGGCGCGGGCCTGCTCGGCGGCGGCGGAACGGGGCCGGTCACCGCACCCGGCGGCGTCGATGGTGGCCACCGCGTAGCCGTACGCCGCGCAGTACCGGGCCCGGGCCACCAGCCGGGGCTCGGCCTTGGGCAGGCCGTTGTTGTGGGCCATCAGGATCAGCGGAGCCGGTGCGGATCCGGGCGGCGTCCACAGGGTGCCGGGGATCTCGCCGAGGATGAACTCGCGCTCGAGGACGCCGTCGTCGAGGCGCTGTTGGGAAGTGAATCGCATGGTCGTGCCTTTCGGGAGGGCTCTTGAACGGCGCTCCCGGACGACCTATCGCCCGACCGTGACCCCGGAGGAGAGCACCCATGTCGTTGTGTTCACGGGTACCACCTCCTCGTTCTCTCGCACGGTCACGGGAAACCTAGCAGTGGTCGCCGTGGTCCGCCAACCGGATTGTTCGTCGGGGCCGTCGGGGCGGCCGTCAGGGTCGTCGGGGCCGGGGGCTGACCTGCCGTCACCGCCGTTGATAGGTTGGCTCGCCGACCCGATCCCGGACGTCCTCACCAGGGGGGAACCCGTTGAGCCAGCCGCAGCCGTACCCGTACGGGCAGTACCACCCGCACCAGCAGCAGCCGCCGGCCCACGGCGCTCCGCCGCCGTTCCCGGGGCAGCCGTACGGGGCCCAGGCGGCGCCGTACGGGCCGCCGCCGGGCACCGGGAGTCCGGTGGGCGCCTTCGTCCTCGGGTTCCTCGCCTCGGTGGTCATCGCGGCGATCTACAGTGCGATCATCGTGTTCACGTACAAGGACCACTACCGGTCCACGAACGCCGTGCACGCGCTCTATCTGGGGCACGCCCTCGTCAACGGGGTGGTGGTCGGCCTCCTGGTGGGCCTGGTCGGCCGCCGCAGCCAGGGTGCGTGGATCGCGGGCGCGGTGGTGGCCGCGCTGGGTGCGTTCTTCGGCTACGCCGACGCCGTCCCGTTCGTCGTGCTCCGGGAGGCCGGGATCGACGGTCTTCGGCAGATGCTGGAGACCAAGCCCTACGGCCCGGTCGAGGTGTGGTGGGGCAGCTGGGCCGGGACCGAGGTGATCTCCGTGCTGGGCCTGGTGGTCGCCGCGGCGGCGGCCTGGACCGCGGCCTCCCTGACGGGCCGCAACCGCCGCTGACCCGGGCGGGTCGGTGCCGCCCGCGCCCCGGGTGCGGCCGTACCCGGGACGCGGACGGTCGGTTGCCGCTACGGCGCCCCGGCCGGTTCGGTGTCGGGCGTGGCGCCGGGCGCGGTCTCGGGTTCGGTGTCGGCGAGGGCGCGCAGCTCGTCGGCGTCGCACGGCAGACCGTTGACGGCCAGCACCTCGTGCAGGTTGACGTTGAACTGCCAGGCCCTGGTGCTGTCGGCGATCGCGCGGAGCACGGTGCGCCGGGCGTCCGTGAGCGGCTCGCCGTCGTCGTACGCCTCGGTCGGGAAGACGATGTCGAGCAGGGCCCTGGCGACGGCGACGGCGTCGATGGCGTCGACCTCGTCCAGGACGGCGCACAGCTCCGCCAGCAGGGGTTCGGCCTGCTCGGACGGCAGGAGCGCCAGGGCGGTGGCCGCGTCGGTGGTCGGGTCGCCGGCGCCGAGGTACAGGCCCGCGAAGCCGGGGGCGTCCAGGTCGCCGCGGAGGACCTCGATCAGAGGCCGGGCGCCCCGGTGGGCGGGGGAGTGCCGGGCGCGCACCCAGGTCAGGGCGGCACAGCAGCGGAGCAGCGGATCGTCGTCGGCGAGGTGCCGCTCCAGCGTGCGGAGGGTGTCGGGGCCGGCCTCGTGCAGGCCCAGGCCGAGCAGGATCTCCGCACGGATCCGGGGTTCGGGTTCGAGGGCGAGGCGGTCGTGCAGGGCCCTGGCCGCCGCCTCTCCGGGCGCCGCGGCGAGCAGGACGACGGCCCGGCGCCGGATCCGGGCGTCCTGGTGGGCGGCCTGCCCCGTCCAGGTCGGTACCGCGTCGGCGAGGACCGTGTAGACCTCGTGGTAGGCGGGCTCGACGCCGCTGTCGCCGAAGTGCTCGTCCGGTTCGGTGCCGTCGGCGGGAAGGCCGGCCAGGATGCTCTTGAGGTCGTGGGCGGCTTCGAGGCTGCCGTCGCGCGTCGCGATGTCGGCCAGGAACTCCAGCAGCGCGGCCCGGGCGTCGGCGTCCTCGACGCGCTCGACCAGCGCGGCCATGTACCGGAACGCCGGCCCGGTGGCCTCCTCGATGGTGTGCTGGTGCAGCAGCAGGTCCGACAGCTGTCCCAGGGCCAGGTCGAACGCCTCCGGGTCGCCGACCGCCAGTCCCTTGAGCAGGAACGGCACGTCCTGCGGATCGCCGAAGAACGTTTCGAGCTCGTCCCACGGCACCGCGTCGGCACCGTGCAGCTCGCTCGGCACGGGCGCCGCACGCCAGGTGTACAGGGTGCGGGCGGCTCCGCCGAGATCCTCGTCGCGGGCGAGGTCGAGACCCTCGAACGTCACGGTCCCCGGCTCGGCGCCGCCGGTGCCGAACACACGCCAGTCCCCGACCGGGCCGCCGCGGATGCCGGGCTCGACGTACCCCTCGGCGAGGACCGTCCCGCCGGCGTCCACGGCGCGCCACCGTTCGACCGCCGCCCCGTCGACCGTGACCTCGGTGGGCGTGACCTCCGCGGTGCGGGTGCCGTCGGCGCCGTACCAGTGCTCGGCGACGAGGACGCCGTCCCGCTCGGTGCGCTCGGCACGCAGGGCGCCGTCACCGTGGAACCGCCGCTGGACGGTGCTGCCGTCGGCGGGCCACTCGCGCTCCTGCCGGGGCACTCCGTCCTCGTACTTGCGCTCCAGCAGCGGTGTGCCGTCCGGCCGGAACCGCTCCAGCCGGTAGGGGGTGCGGGACCGCAGGTACGTCCTGCGCTCCACCCGCCTGCCGTCGGCGAAGTCGGCCTCCTCGTACCCGTGGTAGACGCTGTCGGGGTTGTAGTACCTCGGCCCCTTCGTGTCGGAGGTGCTCTCCCAGGCCTGCTTCCACAGCCGCCACGTCCCGACCGCCGCCCCGGTCGTCCCGTCGACGGCGCCGACGACGAACGCGAGCAGGCCCGCCACCCACACCGCGCCCTCGGGTACGCCGGTGGACGGCACCGCGGGCGCGGTCCGCAGCTCGGCCAGTCCCACCGCCTCGCCCGGCTCCGACCGGAGCAGCCGCGACGCCAGCTCCGGCAGGCCTTCGAAGGCGGCGTGCCAGGCCGCGCCCGGGGAGGCGCCGAGGCCGGCCGCCAGGCACAGTTCGACCGAGGCGGCGTCACCGTCGCGGGCCGCCTCGATCAGCGGGGAGGCCTTGGCCTCGCCCTGCGGGAAGCGGGCGATCTCCCGGCCGGCGCGGTTGTAGGCGAGCCGGTCGGCGGTGCCGTCCGCCGTCCAGTGCCGGGCGACGCCCTGGAGGACGCCGTCCTGCCGCCAGCGGGGAGCCGACCACTCGCCGTCCGGCCAGTAGGTGGCGGGCTCCGGCACACCGGCCGGACGCTCCGGCACGGGCCCGCCCTCGGCGGTCACCTCGGTGCCGTCGGCGGCGTAGCAGGCCTGACGGATCCGGGTGCCCTGCTCGTCGTAGTCGTGGACCACGGTACGGAGGGCCGGGGGCAGGCCGTCGAAGGAGAACGGGTCGCGGCTCGGGTGGTCGCAGCGGTGGCCGGTGACCGTGACCGGTGTGCCGTCGCGGTGCTCGGCACGGATCGCCAGGGTGCCGTCGTCGTGGTAGCGCAGCAGCGTCCCGTGGCGCCTGCCGTCCCGCCACTCGCCCTCCTCCAGCGGCGTCCCGTCGGGGTGCCACAGCCGCCACCGGCCGGTCGGCGCCCCGCCGTTCCGCTCGCCGACCGCCCACGCCGGCCACTTCGGGCCGCCCTCGAAGAGCTCCCACTCCTCGAGGTACTCCGCTTCCGCGGGTATGCGGGCGGGCCGGTCGCCCGCGGATTCCGAATGCAGATCGTCAGACATGACCCGTATGCAAGCACCTCCCGCCGACACGCCGCATACGGGGGTCGGTCGGAGCTGACGTCGCGTCAAGGTGCCGGCGGGAGCGGATGCCCGTCGGCTGTCCAGGGCCCCCGGACGGGTGCGGTGGGCCACGGGTCGGCCGGGGCGCCGGCCGGAGGGGGCGACGCCGCGCCCGGGCCCGCTCCGAGGAGTGCGAGGACGGCGACGAGTACCGCGACGACGGCCGCCAGTACGGCCAGCGCCAGGGGCCCGCAGCCGCCACCGGTCCGCCCGTTCGGCCGCTGCGGCCGCTGCGGGCGGGTCGGGCGGGTCGGCGGCGTGGGCCGCTCGTCGCCGGGACGGTCGCCGGCCGGGCCGGTGCCGGCCGGGGCGACGCCGGTTCGCTCGCGCACGTCCACCGCGAACGCCGCGCAGGCCGCGCCCCGGCGGGCCGGGACCGCGGCCACCCGCAGGGCCACCCCGACCCGCGTGTGCGGCGCGCCCTGCACCTGCCCCGCCGCGCCGGCCCCGGGGACGCCGAACCGGGAGGCGATGTCCGGGCCCAGCCCGACGAGGTCGAGCGGCACCGTGTACCGCAGCTCGATCCGGCGGGTCGCGCCGCAGGGCAGCTCCGCCTCGACGGCCCGCCGGTCGAAGTCCAGCCGCCCCTGGACGGGTTCGACGGGGTCGATCCGGAAGCCGGTCGGCTGCGGCCCGGCGTTGTGGACGAGCAGGTCCAGGGTGACCGTGCCGCCGGCGGTCCCGAACCGGCGCGGCGGTTCGCACCAGGCCCGCACGCCCGCGTCCGGCCCGGCCCGCAGATCGGTGCCGCAGTACTCGCCCGGGCAGTAGCGGCCGAGCCGTTCGGCGCCGTCCGTGCGGCTGCCGCACAGTTCGCAGTGGAGCGCCATCGTCGTCCCCTTTGTCCCGGCGGGCCCCGCCCCGCCCCGGAGTTACCCGGCCGCCCGCCGGAACAACCGCCGCCGCCGGAACAACCGCCGCCGCCTGGACCGGGGCCGCCCCGAGACCGGCGCGGCCCGTCCGCCGGGGCACGGTCAGGGCGCCGCCCCGGCGGTGGCGGGCTGTTCGGCGTCCCCGAAGCGGGCCAGGGTGAGCGCCCCGAACACCGCCGCCGCGAAGCCCACGACGGCGAGCGGTTCGAGGTTGTGGCGGGTGTGGTCGCCGAGCAGCAGCACGCCGACGACGGCCGGGCCCAGCGTCTCGCCGAGCACCATGGCCGCCGTCGCCGCCGTGACCGACCCGCTCTGCATGGCCCAGGTCAGCGCGGCGAAGCCGCCCAGCCCGGCGAACGCGACGGCGTAGGCGGCCGGTTCGCTCAGCAGGTCCGGAAACCGCGGGTCCGGCAGCACCCGCACGGCGACGCCGACCACGCCGAACTGCAGGCCGGCGACCAACCCCAGCAGCGGCGCCCGCCGGCTCCCGCCGAGCCGCACCGCCGCCCAGCCCGCGCCGATCAGCAGCACCGCGGCGAGCAGCACGCCGAGCCGCAGCGCCGGGCCGCCGTGCCCGGGCCCGTCGCGCCCGGCACTGACCGCGAGCACGCAGAGCCCCACGCACACCGCCGCCACCCCGGCCCACTCACGGCGCCGCAGCCGCACGTTCAGCACCCGGGACGCGCCGACGGCGGTCACGGCGAGCGCCGAGGCGAGCACCGCCTCCACCTCGTACAGCGGCAGCCGCTCCAGCGCGAGGAGTTCGGCGCCGAACCCGAGCATGTCCATCCCGACCCCCGCGAGGAACGGCCACTGCAGGAACGCCCCCGCCAGCGCGGCCGCCCCGCCCGGCCGCTGCCCGGCGGCGGCACGACGGGCCCCGAGCGCCTGCAGCACGGTGGCGGACCCGGTGAGCAGGGCGGCGGCCAGCGCCGCGAGCAGGCCGAAGGACATGCGCCGACCGTACGGTCCCGTGCCGCTCCCACCCCGCTCCGGCACGCCGGGCGCCCGGGGCGGGCGCTGTGGGCCCTCGATCGCCGGTCAGGGGCGCCGGCGCGGCGCCTCGTCATCGGGGGAGTCCGGGGCGGCGAAGTGGAAGGGCACCGAGAGGTGGACGGCGAGGGCGCGACCGGCCCGCTCGGCGGCCACCGCCGCCGGGTGGCGCGGGTGGTGGCCCTCGTCCGTACCGAGATACCGCGCGGCCGTGGACCGGTAGACGGTGGCCATCCGCACGAACCAGTCGCGGACGGTGTCACCGTCCCAGACCGCCTCGATCGCCACGATGCGGCCGGCACACCCGGCCGCCCGGCAGGCCGGCGAACTCCAGGTCGAGCGGGCTCTCCGGCTCGCGGGCGACCCGGTCTCCGTCATGGAGGTAACGGTCGTTGGCGATCAGTTGGGCGGTGCCGACTCCGGTCACCGGACCGGCGCTGTCGGTGGTGGCGTCTAGGGTGCGGTTGACGCACGGTGCGTCCGGCCCTTCCCGGCGTCGCGAGCAAGAACTGGAGCACGGTGTGCAGTTGTTCGATGTGACGGACGTTCCGGAGACCGGGGAGACGGCCGACTGGCTCGCGTACGCGGAGCGACTGACGGCGGTGGGGGACCCGCGGGGCGAGGCGATCCGACTGGAGTGCGGCGGCGGTGCGGATCGCGGCCGGGTGGCCGAGGCGTACCAGGAGGTGGAGCGGCAGCTGGGGCTGGACGCGCTGCGGGCGGACGGCTCGTGGCGGTTCGGCTGGTCGCGCGGCTTCCTCGACGAGGCGTCCTTCCGACCGGCGCCGGCCGAACAGGCGGGGCGTCGGGAGCTGGTGGAACGGCTCCTGACGCGGCATCCGGTGGAGGTCGAGGTGGACGTGGCGGTGGACGACCCCGAGCAGTGGGAGGGCGTGCTGATCGCCGCCCTGCTCGCCCACCCAGCGAGCGCCCGGCTGCGCACCCTCGACCTGCGGCTCACCGACTACCACCACTCCGCCGAGCGGGCCGCGGCCGCGCTCGCCGGGCAGCCGCGGCCCCGACTGGAGCGGCTCTCCTTCGGCTACGGCTTCGCGTACCTCTTCGAGGACGGCCAGGGGTCGGCGGGCAGCCGGATCGACCCGATGGAATACCACGGCGAAGGGCTGGTGCGGACGGACATCTGGGCCGCGCTGCCCGCGCTGCGCACCCTGGAGCTGGAAGGCGCCTTCCTGTTCGCCTCCGTCGACCACGACGGCCTGACCCGGCTGCGGACCCGGGGAGCCGTGATCGCCGACGGCTCGGTCTTCCTCCCGGGCCGGCTCCCCGCGCTGGTGTCCCTGGAAGCGGAGCTGGAGAGCGACGTCTTCGGGGTCGCCTGCTCGGCGGACCAACTGGACGAACTCGCGGTCGCGGCGCAGTGGTACCCGAACCTCAGGAGGCTCGACCTCGGGAAGGTGGAGTTCGACGCCGCGCCGTCCGACGCCCTCGCGGCCCTCGCGGACTCCCCGCTGCTGCCGCAGCTCGAAGCGCTGACGGTCCGGGGCCCGGGGACACCCGAGGAGGGCGCCGCCGAACTGCCGGCCGCCCTCGCGCCGAGGTTCGCCCACCTGACGCTGAGGGTGGCGGGCCCGGCGGCCGTCGCGGGCGCCGAGAAGGCGGAGCCGCGCCGGGTGCCGCCGACGCCCGTCTGACCGGCCGCTCGCTGCGGATCCGAACCTCTACCCCGCTTGGCTCCAGGACTACGGCCACACGGTTGAGGACCCCACCATCACCGGCCGCCTGACCCGCGACCTGCTGACCCCCGAGTGGCAGTACTCGCGCGCCACGGCCACCGTCGACTGGTCGACGGGGGTTTGCCAGGCCTGACCCGCGCCCACCCCTGGCCGGCACCGAACGGCGCGCTGCTGTGCTCAGCGGGCTACCCGGCAGCCTCCGAGGGCGGGGAGCGGCCTGCTGGCTGATAGGCGTGACGAAGGCCCGCAGCATCAACCCCGCACGCGCGGGGAGCAGGAGACGCAGGTCAGCACCATGGCCACCACCTCGGGACCATCCCCGCAGGCGCGGGGAGCAGCCGTTGCACGGCGCGCGCGGCCCGATCGTCCCGGGACCATCCCCGCACGCGCGGGGAGCAGCGGACCTGCTCGCGGTGACCGCCGCGTGTAGGCGGGCCCTACGCGGCGGCACCGACAGAGCAGGTCAGCGGCCGCTGGCGGCGAGGCGGTGCGGTCCGAGGTAGAAGGAGAGGGCGGCGTGTGAGGGGCCATCGGACACCTCTCCGCCGACCAGGAGCTTCACCACCTCGGCCTCGGGTACCCACTCCACCCGCGCGGCCTCAGCAATGTCCTGCGGCTCGCCGATCCGGGTGCATCCGGTGGCGTGGTAGGCGCGGAAGTGCGCGTCGCTGATACCGGCCATGGCGTCGTACTCGGTCATCAGCTCTACGCGTCCGGGCCGCCAGCCAGTCTCCTCCTCGACCTCGCGGGCGATGGCGTCGGCCGGCTCCTCGCCCGGGTCGGCCCAGCCGGCCGGGACCTCCCAGCCCCACCGGCCGGTGATGAAGCGGTGCCGGTAGATGAGGAGGACGAGGCCCTGCTCGTCGGTGACGACGGCGGTGGTGGAGGCCCGGGGCATGCGGATGACGTGGTGCTCGATCCTGCCGGTGCCGGGGATGCTGACGTCGTCCAGCCAGAGCTCGACCCACGGCGATCCGTAGACCTTCCGCCTGCCGTAGACCTGCCACTCTGCTGACGTCACCAGGTACTCCTCACACGCGCACGAGCTGCCGGCTCGACTCTCTCATGCGCTCGGCGAGCTCCAGCACGGCCCTCTCAGTGGCCCAGGGAGAGAGGGCCCGCTGAAGGGCCCGGGCCCGGAGGACCATCGGCTGGACTACGGTGGCGGCGGCGATGTCGAGGGCGGCGTGCGCGGTGGCGCAGGCTGCTTCGAGGTCGCCCTGGCCCAGCCGCACCTCGGCGATGTCCAGTGTGAGTACCGCGCGCCCTTTGACGTCGTCGTTGGCGCGGTGCCTGATGGCGGTCTCCAGGAGGAGCCCTGCTTCCTCGTGCTCGCCGAGGTGGACGTAGGTCTCGCCGGCCAGGCCGTCGAGGCGGCCGGCGGTGAAGAAGTCCAGGCCGCCGCCGGGGTCGTCGGCGAGGTCGAGGTGGTGGGCGGCCTGGTCGAGGGCCACCAGCGCGGTGGCGCGGTCGCCTCGCGCGGCGGCGACGGCGCGGGCGCGGTTGGCAGCGACCCATGCGCGCCGCCGCGGTGCTGCGACGGCGGCGACAGCGTCGGCCTGGTCCAGGAGCACGGCGGCTGTGTCGCGCCGCCCGGCCGTGTACTGGACGATCGACTGCATGGTGAGGAGCCACGCGGTGAGGTCTCCGGCCTCGCCCTCGCTGGCGGCTGCCGCTCCGAGGTGGAAGTGCGCCTCGGAGCGGGTGCGGTCGCCCAGATCGTGGTGCGCGAGGCCGAGCAGACCGGCGACGACGGCCAGTATCCGCACGCCGCGGCGCCGGGCGGCCAGGGCCTGCGGCCGGGCGAGCATCTCGTGTACGCCGGCGAGCTGGCGCATCGGGACGGACACGGTGGGCGGCGTGACCGGTCAGCGGGCGGCTACGTCGGCGACGGCTGCCTCCAGGTGTGTGAGGGCGGCGTCAGATGCGGTGGAGCGGGACAGCATGTCGAGGACTTCCCAGGTCTCAGGTACAGCGACGGGCCGGTAGGAGGCCGGTCCGGGGGCCTGCTCCCATGGCCGGTCGGCGAGGCCGAGCATGCGCCCGGGGATGCGGAGGCCGTCGGCGATCCGCTCGATGACGTCCATGCTGGAGACCACCCGACCACCGGACATGATCTCGGTGACCGACTCGTGGCGAGGCCAGTACGGCGGGCGAGCTGAGCGGGCCCGATCCCAGCACGGCGAGCGAGCTGGAAGACGGTGCCGATCTCTCGCTGTGCGCATGCGCTGACGAACGCGGGGTCTGCGAGCACGCGTTCGGGGAGTGGTTCCGGCGTGGGCACGGTGGGGCCTCCCGGGGGTGATGGTGGCACGAGCGTATCCGCGCGCGACGCTCCACCGTGGGTACTCACCATGGCTCTGGCGGCCGCCTGCGGAGATTTCGATGCTGGGCCTGTGACGACCAGCCACCGTCCAGCGCCGGCGCCGTTCACCCGGGCCCAGAAGGACGGTCATGCGTGCATGCACTGCGGAAGTGGCGAGGGCGAGCTCGTCGCCGCCGGGCCACGTCTGCGTCCCCGACTCGCCCAGCCTGGGCTGGGCCGTCGTCGCACACCCTACCCGCTGCCCTGACGCCTCCCAAGGAGCATCTGTGACCACCTCCACCCCGCCGCCGGAGACATCCGAGAAAGCGGAGGAGACCGGCGGCTACTGCCGGGACTGCGGCGACTACGGCCTCGGCACCTACCCCGGCATGCGGACCGCCATCACCGACTGGATCACCGGCCACAGGGGCTGCACCTCACCCCGCCAGGGCGTCGTGCAGGAGTGACCCCCGACCGTGATCCGCCGCGCCCAGCTGCGGCCTACGCGGTGTCGATCGCCGCCCTAAGGGCTGTCCCGTAATTGATCGTTGAGGGCGGTGGACGGTGGGCCGTCGCCCGGCCGCTTCCGCTCTACGCGGCTTGGATGAGGTTGTGCAAGCGTGCGATGCCGAGCATCGCGTGGTGGACGCCATCGCCCTTGAGCCGGCAGTCGCGCAGGATCTTCCAGCTCTTCATCCGGGCGAAAACGTGCTCGACACGAGCCCGGACCTGCTTGTGCTCGCGGTTGTGCTCGACCTGCCAATCGGTGAGCTCGCCACCCCTGGGGCGGCGGTGCGGGATGACCAAGCCGGTGCCAGGGTAACCGCCGTCGGCGATCGTGGTCGTCCTCCCGACGGCGGCCGCCGCGCCGGACTCGGCCCATGCCATGCAGTCGTTGCGGTTGCCCGGGAGCGGCCTGCCGACCACGACGACCATGCGGGTGTGGGCGTCGATGACGACCTGATGGCTGGTGGAGTACCTGTAGTTTCTTCGACTTCTCGGCGATCGCGTGGGCTCAGGCCGGTGAACGGGGCTATCCAGGACGGCTCCGATGCCGTGATCACACCAGCCACCGCGAGATCATCTCACCCTCCTTTGCAAAGAGCCGGGCGATCACGGCCACTGTGCTGCGGCTCGGGCAGGTCGGCGCCGCCGGTAGTAGGCCCAGGCCAGGGCCAGCACGATCGGCCCCCACAGCATCGCCGGGCTGATGCACACCCGGGCCAGGGCCATCCACCATCCGTTGCTGTAACCCGCCTCGGGCAGGACGCCTGCCCATGCGAGTGGGTAGAGGTCGAACATCGCCACCAGGGCGAGGCCGCCCAGGACCGCCGGGATCACGGCGGCGAGCGGGGGCACCCGACGGCCGCCGATGAACGGGATCCAGCGCGGGAACACCTCGCCCCAGCCGGCCACCAGCCCAGTGGTCAGCAGACACAGCGCCTCGGTGAGCACACTGAGCCCGACGACGTAGACCGGCGTCCACCAGGGCATGGGCGGACGGTTCGGATCGATCATGCCCATCGTGAAGCCGACGGCGAACGGCAGTCGCCACAGGCAGTGCGGCAGCACGATGAACGGGAGGGCGTTGGCGAGCCGGAGGGCCCAGACCGGGACGGGGCGCTCGGTGTCGCCGAGCGGAAGGGCGAGACGTGTGATCGGCATGACCCCACCATCGCTGCACCTCAACGACCAGCGCGTCGGCCGTACAAACGATCAGGATCCCCCGCTGGAGCGACCCCTCGCTCGTCCTGACGGCTGACGGCCGGCAAAACCCTGGTGGCCATCTCGGAGGTCAGTTACGGGACAGCCCTTAGGCTCAGATCATGACCCCCACCACCTCTTCCGAGCTGCGGCATGTCCGCATCCAGGCGGCCGGCCCGACCACCCGCCTGGAGATCGACGGCCACGACATCGCCGAGCATGTTGCCCCCTACCAACTCCAGCACACCGCCGGGTTCGCCCCGGAACTGCAGCTGGTGCTTCGCCCGGCCGCCGACCCCGCGTTCGAAGGCGAGGCCTGCGTTGTCGTCGGATCGGCGCCCGACTCGGGGCCGGCTGCCGCCGCGTTTCTCGCCGCCCTCGATCCCGCCGAGACGGAGCGGGCGGTCCTTGCCCGGCACGACCTCTTCGACGGCGAGCCGCACGAGCTGACGCGCGCCCTGCTCCTCCAGCTCACCGAGTGGGCTCTTGGGAAGCGGCAGCCCGGCGAGCACGAGCCGGTGGCCGGCTGATGGCCACCGTGACGAGCAACGCCGGGGCGCTCGCCGCGCAGTTGGAAGCGTGCGCTGCCGCCGCTGGCCCGGCCGCGGCGGCGGTGGTGCGCCACCACGCGATGATCCTGGAGACCGCGATCAAGCTGGAGACCGCGATCAAGGCCGCCGCGTCCGGCCGCCCCGGACCGGGCGTGCAGACCGGCGACTACCGCAGGTCGTGGACCACCGACCGGCCACCCCTGCAGCCCTTGCGCTTCCGGCTCGCGGCCCGGTCCCTCTTCTCCGGGATGACAGCCTTGATGCCGCGTTTGCGCAAGTAGGCGCGGTTGGCCCGGGAAGAGTAGGCCCAATGGGAGGCGAAGGTCGGCGGGCCGGGTGCGGGGCCGGCTGACGGGCAGTCGCACGCGCACCTTGGTGAGGATGGGGACGAACTGCGGGCTGTCACCGGCCTGCCCTGCGGTCAGGACGAGCGCCAGAGGGCGGCACCGGCGGTCGGCAGCGAGATGGACCTTGCTGGTCAGCCCGCCCCGGGACCGGCCGAGCAGGGCCTGTGTCAGGCGGAGCTTGCGTCGAAGCCGCACCCGTCTGTGCTCGTCCTGTCCGTTCTGTTCCTGCGCACCACTCCTCTTGCCGGGCTTCCTCCTGCTCGCGCGCGGCCTCCCTCCAAGGCCTGCATGAGCTCCTCGTTCACGAGCATCTCGGCGGCGTCGTGGTGGGCGCGGACGGTCGTGGAGTCCACGCTGACCAGCGACAGGTCCGTCCTTCCCTCGCCGGCGGCCTCGGCGATCAGGCCTTCGAGCAGGCGCTGAACACGCTGGCGTCCCGCCAGGCCCGAAACCGGCCGAAGACCGTCGACCAGGGGCCGAACTCGTCAGGCATCTCCCGCCACTTGGCGCTGAGCGGAACCGCCAGATCACCCCTTCGAACTGGTCTCGAAGCCGTTCGGGACAGGGTCTGTAATGATCGGAACGTACTCGATTAAACCCCGCTGCTCGTCGGTGAGTTGCTTGCGCGTCACAGCCAACATTCCTACCGGGTTCTGCCCCAGGATGGGGGTAGAACCTGAAGATTGATTACGACATCCCACAGGCCCTATTTCGACGGCTTGTCGTGGCACTTGATCTGCTGTGGCATCGGCTGGAACTGCTTCCACTGGTCCCCCTTTTGCAACTCGGGGAACGCCGCGATGAGATCGTTCTGCCAGTCGCTGCTGGTGACGTATTCGGCGATCTTGGCCGCGATCTCCTTGCAGTCTCCGGGGTAGTCCTTGGAGATTCCGACGCCGTAATTGTTGGGCGACCCGATCGTGACCGTGGACACCGTGACCTCCTCATCCAGCTGGGCGAATCCGTAGAGGATGATCTGATCGGTGGAGACTGCGACGACTTTACCCGATTTGAGCTTGTTGATGCAGTCCTGGGCGTCGTTCCCGGAGACGTTGATGATATCGGAGTACTGGCTCCTCAGAACCACCTCCGAGGTGGTGCCGGGCCAGGTGCAGACCGGCCGCCCGTTGAATTCCTCGGGGGTCTTGAATGAGGGCCCGTCCTTGCGGAGCAGGAACCCCTGCTTGGTGACGAGGTACGAACCGGCGAAGTTGATGTCGGACAGGCGTTCGTCGTTGATGGAGAAGGTGGCGATCATCAGGTCAACGCGATTATCCTTAACTGCTAAAACGCGGTCCTCGGAGGGCGTGTCGTTGAAGGCGAGCTGCTTGGGGACGAAACCCTCCGCCCTGGTGAGGTGATAGGCGACCTGCACCTCGAATCCGCTGCGCTTGTAGTGATCCACAACGCTGGTGCCGGGCTGGTCGTTCTTCATCCCGAGGATCAACCGGTTCTGCTTGAAGAGCGAAGGCTTCGACCGTTCGTGATCACTGGTGCAGGCGCTCGCCAGCAGAACCGATGCGACGGAGAGCGCCGCGATCTTGTGGCTTCGGTGGAGAATGGACATCGGACCTCATCAACTGTTTCGTAGGACGGCATTGCTGACGTCGACGTCGATCTTGCAGCCGTCGTCGGCGCTGATCGTGAGTGTCAGACCGAGCGATTTCACACCGGGGTTCAGTCGGATCCTCGCCGTCCGCGCCTTCAGCTCTTCGACCGTCCCGCCGGCGGCAATGACCCCGAGCTTCGCCCCGGGCACACACAACTGGCTTGAGTAGTGCTCCCTGAAGTGGAAATCGATCACCAGGGACGGCCGTTGGGCGGGGATGAGGACGGTGACTTCCTTCCGGTCCTCCTTGCCGATCGGCTGGGAGGCGACCTGGCGGAACTGCTCGGTGACGGAGAGGTCGCCGTGGTGCCGCACCCAGGAGAACCCCCACCAGCTCACGGCGACCAACAGAGCGGTCACGCCCGCGAAGATCGCGGGAGCCTTCTTGACGGTGCTGCCGATGCTCTCATCGGGCGCACCGGGCGACGCGGCCAGGCCGACGGCCAGGCCGGTGGCGAGCGCCACGACGGCAGGGGCCAGGTAGTAGGCCCGCTGCCAGTCGCTGCCATCCGGATGGCTGACGATCGCTGCTAACAGGCTCGCGAGGGCGATGAGGATCCACAACCAGCGGCCGTGGCCCGTGAGGCTGACGCGGATCATCCGGTAGTCGCCGCCAACGGCGGTCCCGCCGTCACGGGCCGACACGTTCAGCGATGTCACGGCACCGCGTCTCCCGGGGGATCTCCTGCGCCACATCCACGGTCGGGTCACGGTGTGCGCCCCGTGGGGTCGACGCCGTCGATCCTGCCCCCGCTGCTCACGGAGCCCTCTCCCCTGGCGGTCACCTCGATCGCCTCGTGCCGAGGCCGCTCACGACCGGCTCGGCCGCGACCGCGCCGCCGACCGGTTCCGCCAGCACCGGCATCGATGCCCTCCGCGGCCGCCATGCCGCCGTCCTCCGCGAGGACTCGCACCTCCCGGCTGCTGCCCCCGCTGATGGAGGGGGCTGGCGAGGCCTGTCCTCTTCCATGGCTCGGCGCTACGTTGCCCTGGCCCCGTAGCAGCCCGCGGGCCATGACCGCGAAGCCGAACAGCGCGATCAGCCCACCGCCGATGCTCGCGAACTTCTCCGCCGTGTCGAGGTCCACCAGAACCGCCACCGCGACTAGCCCGATCCCGGCTGCCGCGCACAGCGCGGCCGCTACCCACCAAGCCCAGCGATTCGCCATCGGCTGCACCCCGCTTGTCGTTTCGTCAACTAGTCTATTTTTCAACGTGATTGATGCCCTCGTCGATGGGACTCCGATAGTAGGTCACTCGGATCCGTCCGGGATGCCAAATCCTTCCGCGTCTAGCTGTTGCCCAGTTCGTCGACCGGCCCGGCGGCGGAGGAGGCGCTGGCGGTCCGGTGGAGCAGTACCAGCCAGGGCTGCCGCGAGTGCGATCGCGCCCGATCCGCGATCACCCGATCGCCAAGGGGGTCCGCAGCTCCCACAGGGGCTGCGTCCGCCGGAGCCGACCCGGAGCGCCGCCCCGGGGCTCCGGGTCGGCTCCGGGTGGAGTCCCTGTGGTGGGTGGTGGCGTGGCGCCCGGTAGAAAGGGCGAGTTGACCTTCAGGTCGGATGAACCCCGACAATTGAATCCGCTGGCCGATTCGATGCCGGACGGCGGGTGGACGGAGATCGTCGAGGCCAGCTTCCACGTCCCGCTAAGGCCTGTCTCTTTGGCTATCTGCGGGACCAGATGAGGATGGCGGCAAGGTGGAGTGCGGCCTGGTAGGCGATGGCGAGTTTGTCGGTGCGCATGGCCAGGCCGCGCCACTGTTTCAAGCGGCCGATGCACCGCTCAACGGCGTTCCGTTCCTTGTAGGCCTCGGTGTCGAAGCCGGGCGGACGGCCTCCGCGTGAGCCACGTCGTAACCGGTTGCGGATCTGGTCCACCGGTTGCGGGATGACCGCGCGGATGTGGCGTTCGCGCAGGTGGGAGCGGATCGCGCGGGCGGAGTACGCGCGATCCGCGATCACCGTGTCCGGCCGGGTCCGCGGTCGCCCGGGGCCCGTGCGGGGAACGCGGATCGCGGCCATGGCGGTTGTGAAGGCGGGTGCGTCGCCGGCCTGCCCGGCGGTCACGACGAGGGCGAGCGGGCGGGCCCGGGCGTCACTGGCCAGGTGGATCTTGGTGCTCAGGCCCCTGTGTGAGCGCCCGATGGCGTGGTCGGCGGGTTCGCCCCGGCCGCCGTCACCCTCTGCGGGCGCCGGCGGCGTGCTGGTGGGCCCGGCACACGGTGGAGTCCACCGAGGCGGTCCAGCCGATGTCGTCCTCGGCGTCCGCCGCGGTGAGCAGGGCGGCGAAGATCCGCTGCCATGTGCCGTCGACGGCCCACCGCAGCAGCCGCTTGTGTGCGGTCTGGAACGGCCCGAGCTCGTCCGGCAGGTCACGCCAGGGCGAGCACGTTCGGTACTTCCACGCGATCGCCTCAAGCATGCGGCGGTGGTCCGCCCACCGCCGCCCACGGACCGGATCGGCCGGCATCAACGGCTCGATCCGGTCCTACATCGCATCACTGATCACCAACCGGACAGACGCATCCGATCAACTGCTCAGCGCATCAAAGAAACACGCCTTAGGTCGTCCTCCCCAGTCGGCCACGTACGCGAAGGGGGCGTATCCGGCTGTGCGCGTACCCGGCCGCCCCTACAGGTACGGCTGTACGCGACGGGTCTTACGGCTCCGCAAGGGGACCATCCCCGCACGCGCGGGGAGCAGGAGGACCTGGTCACCAAGGCCGACGACGTCCGGGGACCATCCCCGCACGCGCGGGGAGCAGCCGGAAAGAAATAGGAGAAAGCCGTGTCCACCGGGACCATCCCCGCACGCGCGGGGAGCAGAAGTGCAACCGCGGTGCCTTGCCCGCAAGGTAGGGACCATCCCCGCACGCGCGGGGAGCAGTCGATCATCGGCTGATCCCGATGGAGAAGCTGAGGACCATCCCCGCACGCGCGGGGAGCAGTTGCGCAGGATCAGGTCGGCCACGATGGACGGGGGACCATCCCCGCACGCGCGGGGAGCAGACCCCTTCGACGTGGAAGTTATTCGCGCTGGCGGGACCATCCCCGCACGCGCGGGGAGCAGATCAGGACGGGGATGCGCCCGGCCCGGATGGCGGGACCATCCCCGCACGCGCGGGGAGCAGGGGTGTAGTCCATGGGGGTCTCCTGTCGTGGTGGGACCATCCCCGCACGCGCGGGGAGCAGGAGACGGCCGGCGGCGTCATCATCGTCGGCTCGGGACCATCCCCGCACGCGCGGGGAGCAGACCGGGACCAGGCTGTCCAAGTCGCCGTGGGTGGGACCATCCCCGCACGCGCGGGGAGCAGCGGAGGATGCGGTGAGGGGGGTTTCAGTCACCGGGACCATCCCCGCACGCGCGGGGAGCAGACCGTTCTCGCCCCGATCACCGGCTACGACATGGGACCATCCCCGCACGCGCGGGGAGCAGCGGCCGACGATGACGGCGTCCTCCCCGTCGATGGGACCATCCCCGCACGCGCGGGGAGCAGACCACCTCGTCGCCGTCGCGGTGGATGTCGTTGGGACCATCCCCGCACGCGCGGGGAGCAGAGTTCGTGAGCTGCGGGTCTATCGGGCGGCGAGGCTCGATTCTGCAACTTGTTGAGAATCGGTCATATTGGGCATGTCGGGCTTTCGGGGTGCGTGGTGGTGGATGTGAGAGAACTCTATCCACGGATGGGCTATCGCGACCGAAGGTTGAACGGGGCTTACGTGGTGATGCAACCCCACAGAGCGCGGCGAAAGCTAACCGGGTTGTTCCCGGCGCTGACTGGCAACTGTCCGGTGACGTCCGCGCCGGTGCCGTTCAGGGCGAGCAGGACGGGGCGGTCGCGGCGGCGCCGCCGCGACCGCCTGTTCGGGGTCCGGGTACGCGGTGGCGCAAGCGGTGATCAGCTGCCGGTCGCACAGGTCCCGCAGCAGCGTGCGGGGCTCTCCGGTGCGGTGACCGCCAGCGTCGTCATCTGCCGTATTGCGCGTGGCCGTGTTGGCGCACCGGGCCAAGGGTCGGCGGACAGGGCGGTCCTGGCGGCGTCGGCGTCGACCCGGGTCGGACTTGCCCCTGTCGGCGGAAGGCCTTGCGGGGTCGGGCGGTCGATCTTCACCACTGTCGCGTCCCGCTCACGCAGATGCCGGTGCATTCCACACAGGTCGGCGCCTGGGTGCCGAAAGGGCGAAGCCGGGTCCAGTGGGGCAGCGTAGTCCTTGGCGGTGGCCGCCAATTGCTCCGACCCGAACAGGTGCCCGGCAGCGGCAGTGCGGGGTGCCCTTGTGGGTGTCGATGCCACCGGTGATCTAGCGGGATGGTCGGCATCGCCGTCCTCGCCATTGATCCGGGTAGGGCGGAAGCGTCCGGTCCTGGAGGCGGGCAGGACGGTGAAGGGGCAGTCAGATGTTGGGTCGGACCTGACCGGGGGACCGCTCAAGAATCGTCCTCACTGTCAGTCGTCGAGCGGCGAGGGGCTGGTGGCCGCCGATTGGTCCCGGGTGCGTTCGCGGGCGGTGCGGCAGGGGAGGTGACGGGTGAGGGCGTCGCTGCAGTTGGCGGCGGCCATCCGTTGCAGCAGGGCGGCCAGGCGGGTGGCGAGCGGGCGCAGTCGGGACCGCAGGGCGGTGTCGACGCGGGCGTCGAGGCGTTCGACGGCGGAGCAGATACGGGTGACGAGGAGCGCGGTACCGCGAACGGTGCGGCGGAGGTGGTTCACGCGAGTGCAACCGGTCGGTCACCCGCCCGGTTTCGGCCCCCGGCCGGGTGGCCGATGGCAGACGCCCCGCCGCGCGCCCGGCGCGCCCGGTCCGCGCCCGCGCGGGCCCTCCCGGCGGGCGCGCATGGGGGCTTCATGGCGGCGGAGCCGACCGCCTCTGTCGCGAAAACTCCCACCCGGTCGAGCGGATCGCCGATCGGTCGCCGCCTCCGCCGACCACCGCATCCTCACACCCGCTCGGGGCGCCCTCGGTGCCCGGGGGTATGGCGTTGGCCTGGTTCGGCAATCGGCCGGGTCCGTCGATTCGAACCCGGATAGAGTTCTCTCGGCCTTACAGGAGGCGCCCCGAAAGCCCGATATGCCCGACTCTCAACAAGTTGCAGGATCCGGTCCCACCGCCGCATAAACCCGCAGCTCACGAACCTGCTCCCCGCGCGTGCGGGGATGGTCCCGAGCGCACCGGCCGCTGGAACAAGACCTACGTCTGCTCCCCGCGCGTGCGGGGATGGTCCCTACCGCGTCGAGGTGACCGGCACCATCGACCTCTGCTCCCCGCGCGTGCGGGGATGGTCCCGACCCGGCCGCTGGCCGCCAGGTACAGCCGGGCTGCTCCCCGCGCGTGCGGGGATGGTCCCTGCGACCTACCGCTTAGAAGGTAGTGGCGCTTGCTGCTCCCCGCGCGTGCGGGGATGGTCCCTTCTGCGTCCCCCCCGTCATGACCTTGGTGACCTGCTCCCCGCGCGTGCGGGGATGGTCCCCCGGACCACCTCTGGATCGGGGAGGCCACCGACTGCTCCCCGCGCGTGCGGGGATGGTCCCCTGGTCCTGTCCGCCGTGGGCGTGAGCCTGTTCTGCTCCCCGCGCGTGCGGGGATGGTCCCAGACCGCCACGGCGCAGCGCACGGCTCCACCGCTGCTCCCCGCGCGTGCGGGGATGGTCCCCGGCTCGGCGGGGACGAGTTCGCCGCCGTCGTCTGCTCCCCGCGCGTGCGGGGATGGTCCCCACTTCGCGGACGTGTCCTTCGCGGTCACCACCTGCTCCCCGCGCGTGCGGGGATGGTCCCCACGCCTGCCAGGACGTCATGATCCCGTCCTCGCCGCGCCACTGGCCGCTGCTCCCCGCGCGTGCGGGGATGGTCCCATCCTCAAGGCCATCGCCCACGGTGCCATCGCCTGCTCCCCGCGCGTGCGGGGATGGTCCCCACGCCCGCGGAGAGATCGCGGGAACGCGGAGCTGCTCCCCGCGCGTGCGGGGATGGTCCCATCTCCACCGCGGCCTGACCCTCCATTCGGTGCTGCTCCCCGCGCGTGCGGGGATGGTCCCCGGCCCCGTCTCGGCCGACGGGCGCCCGATGCCTGCTCCCCGCGCGTGCGGGGATGGTCCCCGGGCGCGCTTCAGTTCCTCGACCTCAACGTGCTGCTCCCCGCGCGTGCGGGGATGGTCCCAGGTGGTCCATGTCGATGACGCGCACGCCGAACTGCTCCCCGCGCGTGCGGGGATGGCGGCGGCCTCACAGGTCGCGGATCTCGCGTCTGGTCAGTGCGTAGCCGAACGCCGCCAGCAGGCAGAGGCCGGTTGTTGCGAAGACGGCCCGGCTGCCGAAGGCGTCCACTGCCGCTCCGGCGGCGATCACCGAGAGGGGGAAGACGCCCAGGCCGCAGAAGGTGATGGCGGCCATGACTCTGGCCAGCAGGGCGGGTGGGGTGCTCTTCTGGATGCCGGTGACGACCAGGACGTTCGTGACCGTGCTGGCGCCGCCGGCCAGGCAGAGGAGCAGCACGGCGCCGATGATGCCGGTGAACGGGACCAGGCCGATGGCCGCTCCCATCGCCAGGCCGGAGAGCATCGCCGTGCGGCCCCGGGAGCGCAGGTCGGTGAGGCCGGCCGCGAAGAGGCCGCCGACCAGGGCGCCGCCGGTGAACGCGGCGAGCAGTAGGCCCAGGCCGACGGCGCCGGCGGCGAAGCCGTCGGTGGCGAGGGTCGGCAGGGCGACCCGGGTGGCGCCGCCTACGGTGAGGTTGGCGATCACTGTCACCGTCAACACCGCACGCAGCAGTGGTGATTCCCGTAGCAGGGTGCGGAAGTTCCGTGGCATGGAGGCCCGTTCGGAGATCGGGCGGGGCGGTGCGACGAGGCTGCCGCGACCGATCAGCAGCAGTGTGGCCGCCGACACGGCGAAGGTCGCCGCGTCGATTCCCAGCGCGGCGGCCGGGTCCAGCCAGGCGACCAGTGGGCCGGCCGCCGCCGGGCCGACCAGGCCGGCGCCGAAGGTGACCGTGCTGTTCAGGGCGTTGCCCGCGTGCAGGTCCTCGGCGGGCAGCAGGGTGGGGGTGATCGCCCAGGCGGCCGGCAGGAAGACCCCTGCTCCGAGTCCGACCAGCAGCGCGAGCGTGCTGATCAGCCAGAAGTGGGCCGTCCCGCCGGCGGCGACCGCGCACAGCCCGGCGGTGGCGAGCAGGCGGCCGAGGTCGGCGGTGAGCATCACCCGCCAGGCGCCGAAACGGTCGGCGAGGATCCCGCCGAGCGGGGTGGCGGCCAGCCGTCCCGCGCCGTAGGCGGCGACCACCAGGCTCAACTGGCGGGCGCCTCCGCCCAGGGAGTAGACCAGCAGCGGCAGGGCGACCACCTGGAACGCGTTGCCGAACTCCGAGGTGGCCTGTCCGATCACCAGCAGCCGGTAGCCGCGTGAGCGCAGCGGTGCGACGCCGATCCGGGGGCGGAACCGCAGCAGCCCCGTCGCGCCGCCGGTCCCCGTGCTGCTAGCCATCGAGTGAGACCGGCAGCGACTCCAGGCCGCGCAGCATGATGGTGTTGCGCCAGGGCAGGGTCTCCTCCGCGGCGGCCAGCTCGATCCGTGTGAAGCGCTCCAGCAGGCCGGTCAGGGCGACCTCGCTCTCCAGTTTTCCGAGGAAGGAGCCGAGGCACCGGTGCAGGCCCTGCCCGAAGGCCAGGTGGCCCGGGTCGCCCCGGTCCAGGATCAGCCGGTCGGGATCGGTGAAGCGGGCCGGGTCCCGGTTGGCCGCGCCGAGCGAGAGCAGCACCAGTTCGTCCGCCGGGATCTCCACGTCGTCGACCATCACGTCGGCGTTCGTGAACCGCAGGGTGGCCATGCTCACCGGAGACTCGTAGCGCAGGAACTCGTCGATCGCGACCGGCATCGCCGCCGGGTTCTCCCGCAGCCAGGCGAGCTGGTCGGGGTGGTGGAGCAGGGCGAGGGTGGCGGTGCCGAGCAGGTTGACGGTGGTCTCGTGGCCGCCGATCAGCAGCAGGAAGACCATCGAGAACACCTCCTGCTCGGTGAGTTCGCCGGCGTCACTGGCCCGGACCAGGTCGGTCAGGATGTCCTCGCGCGGCGCGGCCCGCCGGGCCTTCATCAACTCCCGCAGGTAGGCGTTCAGTTCGGTGGTGGCCTGCTGGAACGTCATGTCGCCGCCCTGGGTGAGGATCGCCGTCGACCAGGTGCGGAAGGCCTGCATGTCCTCCGGGGGGAAGCCCAGCAGCTCGCAGATGATCATGATCGGCAGCGGGAAGGCGAAGTCCGTCACCAGGTCGGCGGTCTCCCGCCCGCGCAGTCCGTCCAGCAGGCCGCCGGCGATGCGCTCGACCAGCGGTCGCATCCGATCGACCCGCCGGCGGGTGAAGACACCCTGGATCTGGCGGCGCAGCCGGGTGTGGTCCGGCGGGTCGCTGTTGAGCATGTGGACGACCTCCGAGCCGAGCGTCAGACCGGAGCCCCGCCCGCTCGCGATGGCCTGGCTGCGGCGGACGTCCTGCCCGAACCGCGGGTCCATCAACGCGGCCCGGACATCCTGGTAGCGCGTCACCAGGTAGACCGGCAGGCCCTCGCCGAACTCCACGACGGAGACCGCGCCCGCCTCGCGGATCCGGGCGAGCGTGGGGTAGGGGTCGCGGATGAAGGCGGACATCCGGGCGGCGGCGTCGTCGACCGCGGTGGTCATGGATCTCTCCTGGGACTCGGACTCGGGCACGGACTCGGACTCGGGCACGGACTCGGGTTTGCAGTCGGACGCGGACTCGCGCACCTACACGGTCAGCGACGGGAAGGGCCAGCGGCGCACCCGCATCGGCAGGAACCAGGCGCGGCCGGCCTGTTCGGCGATCAGGCCGGCCTCGGCGAAGTCCCGGTGGACGGCCTCCGGCAGCAGGCCGGTCTCGACGCCCTCGGCCAGTGCGTCCAGCTGCGCGAGGTGGCCGGGCTCGTCGATGGTGAACAGCTCCAGCGTCCCGAACCGGCGGTCGCGCACCTCGACGAAGCCGGGGCCGCGCCGGAATACGCACTTGCTCGGGAAGTACGTGGCGCGCCAGTCGGCGACGACGTCCGGGGGGAGGCCGGTCGACTCCTCGGGCGGGTACAGGTGGTGGAACCGGCGCTGCGCCGCGCAGCCGTCCGTGCAGACCGCCTGCCAGAGGACGGCGAGCCCCTGCCCGGTCGCCTCGCGCAGCAGCATCAGCGCCCGTGCGGAGGCCGCCGGTGCGTCCGCGCAGAGCCGCACCGGCTCGGTCAGCCGCAGGCAGCGGACCCCGGCGCGGTGCAGCCCGGTGACCTCCTCCTGCGCCGGGCCGGGCAGGGTGCGGCGACCGAGCGCGAAGCCCGGCAACTCCCGTGCGGCGGGGTCGTAGTCGAGCCAGAGCTCGACCTGCGGGCCGGCCGCGCGCCAGGCGTCGGCGTCGGTCTGCTCAGCCGATCGTGACGGCATCGAGCACCTCCTCGGCTTCCTCGGCTTCCTCGGTACGAGGGCGGACGGCGCCCTCGTCGGCGCCGGGGCGGGCGGAAACGGGACGGGTGGCGCCGGGACCGTGCCGGTGCTGCATCCGCATGAGCACCTGGTTGTCGGACTCGACGGCGACCTGGAGGAAGCTGTCCCCGTCGTGGAACAGCAGACCCAGCGCGGTGAAACGCTCCAGTACCGGCTCGACCGCCGCCGCGCCGCCGGGGAGCTTGGCGGCCAGTGCGGCGGCCGACCGGGGCTGGGCCAGCAGCCGGAAGGCCGCGACCTCCACCGGATCGGTCAGCTCGACCACCCGCCAGTCGTACCCGGGCCGGGTGTTGACGAGTACGATCCGCCCGCCCGCGTCCCGGTAGCTGAGCCGGCTGTCGGGGAACCGCGCGAGCCAGGTGTCCACCGCCGCGCCCAGCCGCTCCGCGACCGCGCCGCCGATTCCGCGCGGCGGAGCGGTGAACACATAGGCCATGTCGTTCAGTTCGCTCTCCGGCAGGCGGTAGGTCGCGCGGTACTGGAAGGCCGGCCGGGTGATGGCGAAGCCCAGTTCGGGACGGTCGAAGTAGGGGCTGAACCGCTCGATCGCGATCCGTCCCGCTCCGGTCGGCGGGTCCAGGTGGTGCAGCACGGGCAGTTGGTCGATCACCGACTCGTAGTCGGCCGGCTGCTCGCCCGGAAAGCCGTAGAGGTAGTTCCAGGTCACCGAGACCCCGGCGCTCTGCGCGTCCCGCAGCGCGCGGACGTTCTGGCAGCCCGTCACGCCCTTGTCCATGATCCGCAGGACCCGGGTGCTCAGGTTCTCGATGCCGGGCTGCACCTGGGCCGCGCCCGAGTCGCCGAGCAGCTGGAACTGGTGGCGGCGCAGGTTCGCCTTGATCTCGAAGTGCAGCCGCAGATCGACCGGGAGTTCGGCCAGCGACTTCAGGACGGTGTCGAAGTAGCCCATGTCCAGGATGTTGTCGACCACGTAGACGTCCAACAGCTGGTGGCGTTCGGCGAGGGTGAGCACCTCGGCGAGGAAGTCGGCCGGCGGTTTGGAGCGGAACTCCATCGAGGAGCCGTTGAGCCCGCAGAAGGTGCAGTGGTGCTTCTCCCCCCACCAGCAGCCCCGGGAGCCTTCGAGGACCAGCTTGGGGTCCACCCAGGTGGCCGCGACGGAGGCGTCCAGCCGTTCGAAGAAGCCGTCGTAGCGGGGCGCCAGGATCGCCGCGGGCGGCAGCGGGCGGTTGGTCATCGCGTTGGCCGTCGGCTTCCCGGAGCCGTCGCGCCAGCACAGCCCGGGGACGGTGGAGAGGTCGCCGCCCTCCGGGAGGCCTTCCAGGAGCGCCGGGAAGGCGGCCTCGCCCTCGCCGCGCACCACGTAGTCCAGGAAGGGGAAGTTGCGGTGCAGCGCGGCGCCCTGCGGGCCGTCGCAGTTCGCGCCGCCGAACACCGTGCGCACCTGCGGGCACCGCTGCTTGAGCAGCCGCGCGGCGGCCAGGCTCGCCGTGTTCTGCTGGAAGGTGGTGGTGAAGCCGACCAGGTCCGGCGGGTCGGCGGCGAGCTCGTCGACCAGCCGGGCGATGAAGGCGGGGGCGATCGCGCGGGTGGCCCGGGTGAGGGCGATCTCCTGCTCGCTCGCGCCGTTGGCGGCCAGGTACTCGAAGTAGCCCGCGACGTCGGCGTCGGCATCGGCGTCATCGATGTCGCCGTCGTCGCCGTACAGCGCACCGGCGAAGGCCCAGTCTCCCGCGCCCTGGAAGTAGGACTTCTCGGAGAAGTACTGGTAGTCGTCCACGCCGAAGCCCGCGGTCTCGGCCGCCCAGTCCACGAAGTCGAGGTTGGCGTAGCGCACGTCGACCTGGTGGCCGGCGCGCGCGGCGGCGGTGTGCAGGATCCCCAGCGCCAGCGACGGCACGTCGATCGCACCCCAGGGCATGTGCAGCAGGACGATACGCATGATGGCCACTTCTGTCGTTCGCCGGCGGTCGGTGAGGTGTCGCTCCGGGGCGGACCAGTGCCCCGGAGCGACGGAGGGTCACTTGCCCTCGGGTGCCTTCTTCGGCTTCGGCTGCCCCTTGAGGGCAGGCGCGACCGCTGCGGCCTTGGTGATGTCGAGCGCGAAGTTCTGGACCACCACGGCGCCCCGGTCACGCTCCGGGGTGCTGATCGGGTCGTTCTGAATGCTGCGTCGCTTCATGGCTGTTCACCTCCTTCCACCAGCTCGGTGGGTACCCCCGGGCGATCGCCCCGGGGTGTCCGGGGGAGCGGTGCGGGCCAGGCGTGCCCGGCGAACCGGACCATCGCGGCCAGCACCGATCGGTGGTCGGCGGTGCGGCGGCTGTAGTGGCCGCCGTCCACCCAGAGCAGTTCGTGCGGCACCGCCAGCCGGCGCAGGTCCGCGGCGTACCGGGCCACCTGGTCGGGCGGGCACCGTTCGTCGGTCCGCGAGGCGACCAGCAGGACGGGCGAGCGGACCTGGTGCACGTACGAGCGCGGGTCGGCCGCGCGGTAGCGCTCGGGGACCTCGTCCGGGGTCCCGCCGAACAGCTGCCGGTCGAGCTCGCGCAGCGCGGGGGTGGTGGTGCGGTAGGCGGCGGGGTAGTCCGCGATCGGCTGCGCGGCCAGGCCGAGTGACCACAAGTCCGGTTGCGCGCCCATCGCCAGCAGGGCCAGGTAGCCGCCCCAGGAGAACCCGCACAGGCCGGTGCGCTCCGTGAGCGCCGTGCCGTCGGCGACCAGTTCCGCGCGGACGGCGGCCAGGTCCTCGATCTGCGCCAGCCCGACCCGGTGGCCGTACTCGTGCTGCCAGCGGGCGCCGTAGCCGGTGGAGCCGCGGTAGTTGGTGCGCACCACCGCGTAGCCGTGGTCCACCAGGGCGTTCACCCGCGGGTCGTAGGAGTCCCGGTCGTGGGTGGCGGGGCCGCCGTGCACCAGGAAGAGGGTCGGCCACGGGCCGGGGCCGACCGGGGTGCTGACGAAGCTGTGGATCCGCCCGTACGGCCGGGGCGTCCAGCGCCGGCTGCGGGAGGTGTGGCCGTTTTCCGGATCGGGGTCGTCCGCCGCACCCTCCGCGCCGGGGCGCAGGACCAGGGGGCGGGGCGGGGTCGACTCGCGGCTCCAGACGCAGTGCAGGGTGCCGTCCGGGGCGCAGGACAGGTCGTGGATCGTGCCGCCGGGTGTGTTGATCTCCCGGGCGGGCGGGGCTTGTCCTGCTGGGTCCGGGGTCGGGCCCGCTGCTGTGGGCGGGGCGAGGTCGGCGAGGAGCAGCCGACTCCGCCCGGCCCGTTCGTGCTGGATCAGTACACCGCGCGGCCCCCGGTACCAGCCGGCCGATATCTGCGAGTCGAACGACAGGCTCGGGTGCCTGCGCAGTCCCGTGCTCGCCCGCCAGGTCGCGACGGTGTACCGCTCGTCCTCCTCGACCACCAGCAGCAGTTCCGGTTCCAGTGCCGCGAGCGGGTTGAACTCGATCGGCCAGAGCCGTGATCGGCGGTCCCCGGCGAGCCGCAGCGGACTGTCCGGCCGGGGGTCCGTCGACCACAGCACCACGGCGTCGTCCCCGTCGGGCTGTCCGCCGAGGGCGAGCAGCCGACCGTCCGGCGACAGGTCGGCCAGGTTCAGGTACCCCGGCGCCGAACCGATCAGCCGCGCCTCGCCCGAGGGCGGTCCGAGGTAGCAGTGCGAGGCGCCGTCGACGCCGACGGCCACCGCCGCGAGCGCACCCGTCCGGTCGAAGGCGACGCCGTACGCCCGCCCGCGCGGCACGCCGTGCAGCGCCTCGCCGTGCAGTGCCTCGCCGTCCGTGCCGCCGGCGAACGGCTCGCGCCGCCACCGCCCCTCCCCGGCGCTGTCGGCGTCGAACCACCAGATGGCGTCGCCGTCCGGCTCGATCTCGCTCAGGTGGACGCCCCCCGGCCGGTCGGTGACCACCCGGCGCAGGCCCGTTGCGAGGTCCCAGGCCACCGCCTGCCAGCGCTCCTCGACGAGCCGCGTCTCGACCGCGCGGTCGGCCGCCAGCGCGGCGAAGCCGGGGGACTGGAACGCCTGCGACAAGGACCCGGCCCTTCTGGCTCGACGGTGGGAACAGGCTGCGCTGAACGTCCCGGGGCCAGCGGGCTGGCGTGAAGGAAAGGTCATTTGTGGAGGAGTCGCGGACACTCTAGGGGGGTGCCGTGGCCGCGTACAGACATCTCGCACGGTTGGCCGAAAGGTGGCCGGAGTGACGGGCGACTGACGGACGTGCGGAAGCGCTGGGGGCGTGCTCGTTGGCACGTCGTCGACACGTTGTCGACATGCCGCTTCGAAGCTGGTGGGACAGCACACCCGACAACGAAGGGTAAGGACACCCATGCGTATACGCAGTCTCCTCGCGGTGGTCGTGGCCTCGGTGGCGGCCCTCGGCCTCGCCGTACCGGCCTCGTCCGCCGCACCGGCCCGGGGCGCCGAGCCGATCGAGAGGGTCAGCGGCGGGACCCACGTCCTGATCAACCCGGCGAACGCCGCCGACACGGGCTGGGCGCCCGAGAAGCAGAGCTCCCTCGACGGGCAGCCGCTGACGATCCCCGCGATCTCACCGACCGGCGGCCCGAAGGCCGCCGCCGGCGCGACGGTCAGCGCCGGTGCGACGGCCGGCGCCAGCGTCTGGGGCACCACCGGGCGGCTGCTCACCGGGAGCGGCGTCTGCACGGCCAACGTCGTCTCCAGCGCCAACCGCGATGTCATCGCCACCGCCCGGCACTGCGTGGAGGGCGGGCACGACTTCAAGTTCGCCCCCAACTACGACGCCGGGAACACCCCCTACGGCTGGTGGACCTGGCGGTCGGCCGGCTGGGTCGATGCTCCCGCTCCGCAGGGCGACATCGCGTTCATCGTGCTGAACACGCAGAACGGCCGGCACATCGCCGACGTCGTCGGGGCCACCGGCATCGGGTTCAACCAGCCCATCAACAACTACGCGCACATCATCGGCATCCCCGGGAAGAAGGACGCCAAGGACGAGCACATGCTCTGGTGCGGCGGCCAGCCGGTGGCCGGACCCGAGCAGCCGTCCACCGCGCTGATCGACAACTGCATCGGACTCGACGGAGGCGCCAGCGGCGGACCGTACTTCGTGAACTACAACCAGAACGACGGCTCGGCCGTGCAGACCGGTGACTTCGTCACGGGCTACAGCTGGCAGGGCAAGTGGTGGGCGGTGAGCGCCTACTACCGTGACGACGCCTACAACGTCTTCAACGGGGCGCAGCACGCCTGATCGCGCGCACGGCACCGAGCCCCCTCGGGCTCGAAGCCCCCGCCGGCCGAGGCCGGCGGGGGCCGGGGCGTCGGCGTGCTCGTGCGGATGCGAGGGTAGGCCTCGTGAACGAGACGATCACGGCAGCCGCCCGCCAACGAGTCGCCGAACACCGGCGCCGGTTCGACCGCCGCTTCGAGGCCTACTTCGCCGCCCTGCCCGAGCGCCTCGACACACCGCCGCTCAGCCGCTTCACCCCGCGCTGCCTGGAACTGCTGCGGGACCTCTCGCTGCGCGGCGGCAAGCGGCTGCGGGTCGCCCTGCTGTACGAGGCCGCCCGACTGGTGACCACCGACCCGGTGCCCGGCCTGGCGGAGGCCGCGCTGAGCATCGAACTGCTCCAGACGCACGGGCTCGTCCACGACGACATCATCGACGACGCGCCCGTACGCCGCGGCGGCCCCTCCACCTACTACGCCTACCGCCGGGAGTTCCCGGAGGCCGACCGCACCGCACTCGGCCTGGCCGTCCTGGCCGGAGACCTCGCCGCCTTCCTCTCGATGCGGGTCCTGCTGGAGGCGGACGTCCCCGCGGAGCTGCGGCAGGCGATGCTGGAGGTGCAGCTGAACGCCGGAGCCGAGACGGTCGCCGGGCAGATCGTCGACCTCGAACGGGATTTCCGGGCACTCCCGGACGAGGAGTTCCTGCACACCGTCTGCGAGTACAAGTCCACCCGGTACTCCGTGCTCGCCCCGCTGCGGCTGGGGCTGCTGGCCGCCGGCGAGGACGTGGCCCGCCACGATGCGCCGCTGCGCCGGTACGCGACGCTGGTCGGCATCGGCGGGCAACTGCGCGACGACTACCTCAACCTGTTCGGCGAGGAGGGCGCCACCGGCAAGTCCGTCGGCGCCGACCTCCGCGCGGGGCGCCGCAGTTACGCCGTGAGCGCGCTGCTGGCCGGCGCCGACGAGGCGCAGCGGGCCGTGGTGGAGGCGGCGCTGGGCGACCCGCAGTGCACGGTTGAAACGGTCGAGCGCATCCGCGAGTTGGCCCGGGGGCTGGGTGTGGACGCGAAGCTCCGCGCCGACATGCGCCGCTACGCCGACGCGGCCCGCGCCGAGGCGGCGGGCTGGCGCCCGCACTGGCGCGGGGAGGCGGTGGCGTTCTTCGAGGGCCTGCCACTGTCGAACGTGATCCCAGGAGCGTGAGCGGGTACCTCGGCCTCCGGTGGGCACTTGGTCGCCGGGGGCGAGTACTACGACGGAGCCAGAGCTGCCCGGGGCCATCCCCGCATGCGCGGGGAGCAGGCGGTCAGCACAGTGGAAATGCCGCAAGCGATGGACCATCCTCGCGTGCGCGGGGAGCAGGCATTCCAGCTCGGGCTGACCCCCCTGCAGACGGGACCATCCCCGCGTGCGCGGGGAGCAGAGCGACGGCTCCAGGATGTCCGTCGTGCCGAGGGGACCATCCCCGCACGCGCGGGGAGCAGCGCAGACGTCGCCGTACGCGCCGCACTGGCCAGGGGACCATCCCCGCACGCGCGGGGAGCAGAACCGCTCGCACTCGACCGCGTACGCCTTCCAGGGACCATCCCCGCACGCGCGGGGAGCAGTCTGCGGCCGTACCGGCCGGATCGTCGGCCGCGCCGAGGGACCATCCCCGCACGCGCGGGGAGCAGTTCTTCAAATTCATCCTGCACATCCCGATTCAGGGACCATCCCCGCACGCGCGGGGAGCAGGGCGGCGCCTTCGAGCACGTCCTCCTCGAGGCGGGACCATCCCCGCACGCGCGGGGAGCAGGCCGAGCTGGAACGCCGACTGAAGGCCGGCGAGGGACCATCCCCGCACGCGCGGGGAGCAGCGAGCGTGAAGCGGTCGAACTCGGGCATGCTGGGGACCATCCCCGCACGCGCGGGGAGCAGGATCCGCTGATGGCGGCCACGATGGCAGGCGGAGGACCATCCCCGCACGCGCGGGGAGCAGCGACGCCGACGTCTACAGCCACGCCGACAACGGGGGACCATCCCCGCACGCGCGGGGAGCAGAAGCTGCGGGACGAACAGATCAGGGAGCACCCGGGACCATCCCCGCACGCGCGGGGAGCAGACCACGAAGGTCACCGGCGACACCCAGGCCCGGGGACCATCCCCGCACGCGCGGGGAGCAGGGTCCGGGGGTGGTGCCGGTGGGCGCGGGACGGGGACCATCCCCGCACGCGCGGGGAGCAGCCAGCCGGGGCTGACACGGCCTCACCGGCCTTGGGACCATCCCCGCACGCGCGGGGAGCAGCGACGCTGACGCTTCCCAGCTCGGCAACCACAGGGACCATCCTCGCGTGCGCGGGGAGCAGGCATTCCAGCTCGGGCTGACCCCCCTGCAGACGGGACCATCCCCGCACGCGCGGGGAGCAGTCCACCGCTCGAAGCCGTACCTCCCGGCCTGGGGGACCATCCCCGCACGCGCGGGGAGCAGGAGCGCGCCGCCCTCAAGCGCTCCGCCCTGACGGGACCATCCCCGCACGCGCGGGGAGCAGAGTTCGTGAGCTGCGGGTTTATGCGTGGGTGGGGCGGGATTCTGCAACTTGTTGGGAATCGGGCATATCGGGCCTTGGGTGCTTTGCTGCTGCGGTGAGGGAAGTTTAGCCGGGTGGGGCGTGCTATGGGGTGGCCGCTGTCGTGCCTTGGGTGGGCGCCAATTCGACCCGGCGGTCCTCGATGTCCCGGAGGGCGTTCTGCAGTGCGCGGGCGAGGGTCCAGGCTGAGGGTGTCAGTGAGCGGGTCGAAGCGGCGAGGTCGGGGGTCCACCGTTGGTCGAGCGCGGGAAGTTCATCGATCTAGCGGCGCTCGGCGGGGCCGTTCGCGCCGAACGGGGTGGCGAGCGCCTCGGGGATGTCGATCGAGCCGGGCGTGCTCATCGGAACCTCCCTCGGCGGGGTTGAGGGGGCGCCCCGGCGCTGTCCGGTTCCGACTCCTGCGCGGGCCGTCCGGCAGGGCGAATCCGTAGAAAGGCCAGCGGATTCAGTCACCTGACGGTGTCTCGGTCGAACGCCGAGCCGAGACTGGTCGTGGCACCCCGGCCCGGGGGAGCGGGGTGCCGTCCGGGGCAGTTCCCGGGCCGGGGCTCATCCCGCAATGGCCATGCCATTGTTACAAGATGTGCTGAATTTCTCCACAGTTGCCCCCGGGGCCCTAGCATCCTGCGCGGGGGTGCCGGAGGTCCTTCCTCCGGCTCCGCCCGTGCGCCCTGAGTCACCGCAACTCACCTGCGAGGACACGTGTCTGACTGGTCGTTGGCAATCGACTTCGGTACCTGCTTCACCACCGCGGCCGTGCGCGTCGAACCGGCCGGAGCGGTGGCGGCGGTCGAGATCGAGAACAGCCGGTACCTGCCGTCCCTGGTCTGCCTGGACGACGACGGCCGGCTGCTCACCGGCCGGGCCGCCGTCCAGCTCGCCGCCCAGCGGCCGGAGCGCGCCGAGCAGCACCCCAAGCGGGCGCTGCTCCGGCAGTCGGCGGTGCTGCTGGACGATCGCGAGGTGGCCACCGCCGACCTGGCCGCCGCCGTGCTGGCCCGTGCGGCGGAGGAGGCGCGGGCGCGGTGCGGCGGGACGGATCCGGGACGCGTCGTGCTCACGCACCCGGCCGACTGGTCGCCGGGCGATCTGGACCGGCTGGTCGAGGTCGCCGGACGGGCCGGGCTGGACGCGCCGGAGCTGCTGCCCGAGCCGGTGGCCGCCGCCCGCTTCCACGCGGCGAACATCTCGGCGAACGCTTCGGCGAACATCTCGGCAGACGCTTCGGCGAACGCCCCGGCGGACGGCGACGGGCCGATCGCCGTCTACGACCTCGGCGGCGGGACCGTGGACACCGCCGTGCTCCGCCGGGAGGGCGGCGGCTACCGGGCCGTCGCGGTCGCCGGGGATCCGGACTTCGGCGGCCGAGACCTCGACCAGGCCCTGTTCGAACTGCTCCGAGACCGGGCGCTGGACCTCGACCCCGGGCCCTGGCAGCAGCTCTGGGCCGACCCCGCTCCCGCCGCCGCCCACCAACGGGCGCAGCTCGCCCGCGAGTTGACCCTGGCCAAGGAATCGCTGTCGAGCACCGGCACGGTGTACCTCGCCGTGCCGGGCTACCCGGAGCCGTTCGTCGTCCAGGGCGGCGAGTACCGGGCGGCCGTCACCCCCGCGCTCACCGCCTCGGTGGGGCTGCTGGAGCGGACCGTCGCCCGGGCCGGGCTGACGCCGGCCGAGCTGGGGGCCGTCGTGCTCTGCGGGGCGGCCAGCCGGACGCCGCCGGTGGCCGACCTGGTCGCCGCCCGGCTGGGCCGGATCCCCGACCTGGCCGCCGACCCGAAGGCCGCCGTCGCCCTCGGGGCGCTCACCGACCCGCCCGCCCCGGCCGACGCCGGGACCGCCACCGGCATCCACGCGGAGGGCGCACCGGAGGCCGGTTCCGGCCGCTGGACCGTCGCCCACTACCCGGACGAGGTCGATCCCGAGCTCTGGCTCTGAGCCCGGCGGCCACCGGGCCACCCCACACCGCGGGACCGCAGCGCCCGCCGCTTCGTGCCCCACCCTGCCCGAAAACGGATCGCCCTGCCAGAAGACGGACCGCCCGCCCGAGGACCCGCGAGAACCGCGAGGAACCGCATGGACATCGTGATGCTCGGCCACAGCGCGGCCGGGAAGACCAGCTACCTCTCCCTCATGTACGCCGCCATGTGCGACGGCGTCGAAGGCATGACCCTGAGCACCGCCGACCGCGGCGCCCACCACGCGCTGCTCGCCGACGCCCGTGCCATCCGGCGCGGCCGCTACCCCCGGGCCAGCGACCGGCCGCGCCGCTACGAGTTCGTGCTCTGCCACGACGGCGACGGAATCTTCCCGTTCCGCTGGACCGACCACCGCGGCGGCGCGCTCACCGAGCACCGCGGCTCCAGCCCACAGGCCGCCCGCCTGCACGACGACCTGGTCGCGGCGGACGGCATCGTGCTCTTCGTCGACGCCCTCCGCCTGGACACCGACCCCGACGCCGCCGAGGACATCCGCCGGCTCGTCGTCCGCGTCCACCAGGCCGTCGCCGACCGGGAGGAGAGCGTGACCCCGCTGGTGATCGCCCTCACCAAGACCGACCTGGTCGACCTCGACGCCCCCGACGCGCAGGAGCGCTTCGTCGGCCCGTTCCTGCCGCTGATCGAGGCCGTCCAGGAGACCCGGCACATCCAGGGGGCGTTCATCCCGCTGGTCTGCGGGCCGGAGCCGGAGGGCGTGGCGCTGCCGGTGCTGTGGACGCTCCGCTTCGGCATCATCGGCCGGGCCATGGAGCTGTCCGCCTCGATCGACAGCCTGATGGCCGCCGCCCGCCTCGCCGACCAGCGCGACACCCTGTGGGACCGGATCAGCAGCTGGTGGGAGGACGAACCGTCCTGGGCCTCCATCCGCGACCGGGACCGCGCCCGGGCCGCCGCCGAACTGGCGCGCCTGGAACCGCTGGTGGCGCCCGCCGACCGGCTCGGCGAACTGCTGGAGGACGTCCTCTCGTTCTGACGCCGACCCGCCCGCACAGCGCCCCCCGAGAACCACCGGCGAGAACCGACACCCACGACCCCGCGAGACGAAGGACACCGCATCATGACGGTCCCCACCCTCACCCTCACCCTGCTCGGAGCCAGCGGCTCCGGCAAGACCGCCTACCTGCACGGCATGTACAACCGGCTCTCCTCGGGCGTGCAGGGCTACTACCTCTACACCACCGACCCCGACCTCGATCTCGACCTCGCCGAGGACTGGGCCCGGCTGCGCCGCACCGGCACGATGCCCAAGGCCACCTCGGACCAGCCGATCTCCTACGAGTTCGTGTTCCGCCGGGGCATGCGCGACCTCATGACGATCGACTGCGTCGACTTCCGCGGCAACGCCGCCCTGGACCGGCGCGGCGCCGCCGAGGACGTCGCCCAGCTGGAGGAGCGGCTGATGCGCTCCGACAGCATCGTCCTGGCGCTCGACTCCGAGCACGTGGCCGAGTGGATCAAGCACGGCGCGCCCGGCAACCTCGACCGGGACGACGACCCGATGGAGATCTCCCGGTTCAGCCGCGCGATCTCCCGGGTCTTCAGCAGCCGCCTGGCGAAGGGCGAGCCGGTGCCCGGTGTGACCGTCCTGCTCACCAAGGCGGACCTGCTGGCCGAGCGCACCGGCCTGCGGGCGGCCGAGGCGCTGCAGCTGGCGGGACGCAACTTCCCCAACCTCGTGCCGGTGCTGGCCGGTGACGACGCCGAGGGCGTCACGGTGGCGCTGTGCGCCGTCCAGCTCGGCAACTTCGGCGCGGCGGCCCAGGCCACCGTGGACGCCAGCCGGATCGCCCCGAAGAACCTCCACCTGCCGATCATCTTCAGCCTCCGCCACTACCTCAGCGAGGGCATCGTGCGGAACCGGCGGGAGATGGACCGGCTCGCCGACGGCCTGGACGCCTCGCGCGGCGAACTGGCCGCGCTCAGCCAGGGGTTGTTCGGCGGGGTGTTCAGGGGGGCGCAGAAGAACAGCGCCCGGCAGGAGATCGACCGGTTGGTCGCCAGCAGCTCGGCGACCTCGGCCGACCTGGAGCGGGCCCAGGAGCGCTGCCAGGAGCTGGACGCGGAGCTGCGGGGAGTCGCCATCTACCGCGACGGCCGGCTGCTGACGGACTGACGGACTGACGGACTGACTGACGGGCGCTGGGCCGGGTCTGAGGGACTGACGGACGGACGAATGCCATGACGAGTACGACGAACCACGGGCCGGAGCCCGAGAACACGGCCGACGGGGCGGACGGTGCCGCCCCCGGCGGCTGGTCGGCGGTCGTCTACGGCCGGACCCTGCGGGTCGACCAGTGGTGGCGCGCGCTGCCCGCCGGGGTCGAGCGGCAGGGGCCGGTGGGGGAGGCCGTGCGCGCCGCCGTCGCCGGCGGGAGCCGGCTGGAGTACGGCCCGCGCTTCCTGCTGCACCGCGACGGCGGGGGCGTCCTGGTCGGAGCCGCGTGCGAGCTGGGCCTGATCGGCCAGGAGATGGTGCAGGACCGGTTCGGCCGCCCGCTGTACGGCTTCGTGGGCTGGTACCGGCCGGTGCCGGCGGGCGACGGCGGGCGGCTCCCCGGGCTCGTCGAGCTGGCCGACCACCTGGCCGACTGGGCCGGACCGGTCTACGCCGAGTGGACCGCGCCGACCTGGGAGGCCATCGGGCGGGAGGACGCCGAGCCGTGGACCACCCGGCCGGTGCCCGCCCCGTGGCCGGACGCGGCGCCGGGTCCGGCGCCGACGCGGCCGGTCTGGCGGCCCGCCCTTCCGGCGGGCAGCCACCTGCTGCCCGAGGCGGACGCGCCCGGCCTCTGGGCGGCGGCCGCGGCAGGAACGGGCCGGTGCGTGCTGGTCACCGGCTGGCGGCGGCGCTCGGACGCCGAAGCGGGTCGGCTCACCCATCTGACCAGCGCGGACTGCCACGGGTACGCGTTGCTGCCCCCGCCCCCTCCGCCGCCCCCGCAGCAGCGGCCCAGGCCCGTGCCCGAGCCGTCGCCCGGCCGGGAGACCGGCGCACCGGGCGGCGCGACGGGCGGCCCGAAGACGGAACCGGAACCGGTACCGGAGTCGGAGCCCGGCCCGAGCCGCGGCCCGTCCGGGTGGAAGAGGACCGTGCGGGGCCTGGGGAAGCTCAGGAACGTGGTGGTCGACGCCGTCTGGCCGGACGACCCCGAGGAGCGGACGTCCGGGCAGCGCCCCGGCGGCGAGCCCCAGTACGGCCAGTACCGGGCCGCCGGGCGCGACCCCTACGCCGCCGCCCGTGACCATGACGGCGCCCGGGACCCGTACGACGGCCTGGGCGCTCCGCTGCCCGCCTCGGACGCGTTCCGCTCCGCCGCGCCCGGCGGCACCGCGCCCGGCGTCGGCGTTCCGCGTCCCGCCACCGGCGAGCCGCCGCGTCGGCGGACCCGGGCGGTCGACCCGCAGGAGGCCAACCTGACCGGCATGTTCGGCGAGTTCGACGAAGCCCCCGAACCGCTGCCGCCGTCGCCGCCCGCAGCGCCGCCCGCCGCACCACCGGCCCCCACGCACCCGCCGAAGGGCCCCACCACCGACCCCGGTGACCGCACCGACCCCGCCAAGGGAGCACCCTCATGACCCGGCCCCGCCCCGAAACCCCCTCCCACGCCCGCGTCCTGGACTTCGCGACCCGCACCGCCGACCTCCTCGAACGCGCCGCCCGCACCGCCGCCGCGGAAGCCCCGACGACCCCCGACAACGACCGGGACCCCGGCGTCGCCGACGGCGCCCGGCGGCTGCGCGCGGAGGCCGCCCGGGCCGCCGGGGGCGCCGCCTCGCTGGTCGTCGTCGGCGAGAAGAAGCGCGGCAAGAGCTCCACCATCAACAGCCTGGTGGGCGTCTGGGACCTCCTCCCGGTCGACGCCGATGTCGCCACCGGCGTGCACGTCGTCGTCCGGTACGGCGATCGCCCGCGCGCCGAGGCCTTCCTGCTGCCCGCCGCCACCGACGCGGACGTTCCCGCCGCCACCGACGCGGACGTCTCCGCCGCCACCGGCACCGTGCCACGCCCGGAGCCGATCCCGTTGGAGCGGATCGCCGAGTACGCGGCCGTCGACCCGGCCACCGGGCGCCCGCACCGCCTCGACGTGCACCACGTCGAGGTCGAACTGCCCGTCCCGCTGCTGGCGGCCGGCCTGGAACTCGTCGACACCCCCGGCGTCGGCGGCCTGGTCAGCGGCCACGCCCAACTCGCCCTGGCCGCCCTGGAGAACGCCGACGCGCTGGTCTTCGTCGTCGACGGCTCCAGTGAACTCACCCGCTCCGAACTGGACTTCCTCTCCCGCGCGACCGAGCGCACCGCCGAGACGGTGTTCGTGCTCACCAAGACCGACAGCCACGACGCCTGGCCCATCGTGCTGGAACGCAACCGCGAACTGCTCGCCCGGCACGCCCCCCGGCACGCCGCGGCCCCCTGGTTCCCGGTCAGCAACCGGGCCCGCCGGGACGCCGCCGACGCCGCCGACGCGGGCGAACTCGGCGAGGCGGCCGAGCTCCTGGAGGAGAGCGGCTTCGAACCGCTGGACGCGCTGCTGCGCCGCCGGATCGCCGCCCGCGCCGCCGAGCTGCGGCTGGCCAACGTGGTGCAGGTCGCCCTCACCGCGCTCGCCGCCCCGCTCGCCGAGCAGGAGCTGCGGCTGCGCTCGCTCCGGCAGGACCCGACCCTGGCCGCCGAGGTCGAGGGCACCGAGGAGGCGCTGCGCCTGCTCCAGTCGGAGAGCGCCCAGTGGCGGCGCGCCCTGACCACCGGTGCGCGCGACCTCAAGAACACCCTCCAGCTCGGCTTCCGGCGCAGTCTCAACGACGTCCGCCAGGCCGCCGAGGCGAAGATCGCCACCTCCGAACCGGCCGCCCTGTCCGAGGAGTTCCCGGCCGAGCTGGAGGCCCAGGTGGAGGCGGTCTGGCTGCAGCTGGACAACGCCGCCCGGCGCGGGCTGGCCGTCCTGGAGGAGCGGGTGCGGCGGGAGTGCGCCGCCGTGCTGGACGCCGGGCGCCCCGGCACGGCGCTCGCCGTGGCCGGTGACGGCGCCGCCGGCGGTGACGGCGGTGACGGCGAGGGCGGCGAGGGCGGCGAGGGCGCCGTCATCCGCGCCGAACGCGACGCCCCGCTGCCGGCGATGGTGCTCTCCACGCACCGGGACGGCGGCACCCTGGGCATGATCGAGAGCGTCATCCCGTCGATCAGCACGGCGGCCACCTTCGGCACCGTGGTCGCCCTGGTCACCAGCAGCGTGCTGCTGCCGGCCGTCGCCAGCTACGCGATGCTCGCCGTGCTCACCCGCCGCCGCCGTCGGCGCGCCCAGCTCGGCCGGGTGCGCGGCGACGCCACCCGCCACCTCAACCGGGTGCTGACCGAGCTGAGCACCGAGATCCCCGCCCAGATCACCGGCCACGTCGACGAACTGACCGACCGGCTCGCCCTCGCGCTCGACCGGGCGATCGCCGACGAGCGGCTCCGGCTGGAGCGGCAACTCGCCGACCACCGGCGCAACCTGGCCGCCTCCGCCGCCGACCTCACCGCCGCCCGGGACCGCGCCAAGCGCCGGATCGGCTCGCTCACCGCGCTGCGCGACGAGGGCCGCGCCCTCGCCCACGCCCTCGGCGCCACCCCCGGCGCACCGGGCCCGGAGCGGAGCTGACCGGGTGGACCCGATGAACCCGCGGGTGGTCGCCCTCGGCCACAGCAGCGCCGGCAGGAGCAGCTACCTCGCCGCGATGTACACCCACCTCGCGGCCGACCGCAGGGGCTTCCGGCTGGTCACCGCCGACCGCCGGACCGCCGACGAACTGACCAGCACCGGACGCCGGTTGCGCAAGGGCCTCCACCCGCCGCCGTCCTCGCGGCGCACCGAGCCGGCGGCCGTGCTGCGGTACGGGCGCGGCGAGGTGCTCGGCTTCCACCGGACCGACGACCGGGGCGGGGCGCTCACCGGCTCGGCCGCCGACGCCCATCGCCTCGCCGCCGACCCCGACTCCCACGAAGAGGTGCGCCGCACCGTGGCGCTGCCGCACCGCGCCGTCACCGAGCAGCGGACGCCGCTGCCGGTCGTCCTCGCCCACACCAAGGCCGACCTGGTGACCGGCCCGGCCGACTGGAGGCGCGCCCGGGCGGCGATGGCCCCGCTGGGGGAACCGGCCGCCGGTGGCGGGCGGGTGCGGGGGAGGACGGTCGCGGTCTCCTGCGGGCCCGGGCCGCGCGGCACCGCCCCGCCGGCCGGTGCGCCCGCTCGGGCGGTCGCGCGGTGACCGTCCCGGCGCACGGCGCCGAACTCGCGCCGGTGGTGGCCGCGTTCTGCGCCGAGCTGGCCGGCCGGCTGCCGCCCGGCCCGGCCGCCGACGCGGTGCGGGCCGTCCACGAGCGGCTGGCCGAGCGGACCCTGCGGATCGCCGTCGGGGGCCGGATGAACGCGGGCAAGTCCACCCTGGTGAACGCCCTGCTCGGCCGCAGGCTCGCCGCCTCGGCGGCCACCGAGTGCACCACGGTGGTCGCCTGGTTCCGGCCCGGCCGGCTCAACCGGCTCCAGGTCCGGCGCCGCGACGGCACCTCCCACTGGCAGGCGGGCGGCCTGCCCCGCGACCCCCAGGACCTCGGCGTGAGCGCCGACGAGATCGCCGAGGTCGTCGTCGAGGCCGCCGGACTGCGGCCCGCCGGTGACTGCGTGCTCGTCGACACCCCCGGCCTGGACTCGCTCAGCGGCCTCGACGGGCCCGCGCTGGACGCCCTCGCCCGCGCCGACGCGATGATCTACGTCATGCCGCACCCCGGCGCGGGCGACGCCGAGGCGCTGGGCGCCCTGCGCGCCCAGGCCGACGGCCGGATGACCGCGCTCAACGCCGTCGGCGTGCTCAGCCGGATCGACCTGCTCGGCGAGGGCCACGGCGACCCCTGGCCGCGCGCCCGGCAGGTCGCGGCGACCAACGCGGGCCGGCTCGCCGGTCTGGTGGACGAGGTGCTCCCGGTGGTCGGCCTGCTCGCCCAGACCGCCCTCGGCGACGACTTCACCGAACCGGACGCCGCCCTGGTGCGCCGGCTCGCCGACGCCCCGGCCGCCGAACTGCGCCGCGCCCTCTACTCCGGGCGGCGCTTCCTCGACTGGGACGGCGCACCCCTCACCCGCCCCGAACGGCAGCGGCTGTTCGGCCTGCTCGGCGTCTACGGCGTCGACACCGCCCTGACGGCCGTCCGCCGGGCCCGCACCGAGGGCCGCACCATCGGGGCCGCCGCCCTGCTCGCCGAGTTCCGGGCCGCCTCCGGCATCGCCGCCGTGGTCGAGCACCTGCGGCTGCGCTTCGTCGACGCCGCCGATGCGCTGCGCTCCGCCGCCGCCCTCGGCGCCGTCGAGGCGGCCCTCGGCACCGGCGACGGCCTGCCCGCCGACGTCCTGCGGCAGGCCCGCACCCGGATCGGCGACCTGCGCCGGCATCCGGAGCTGCGCCGCCACGAACTCGCCCGGGCCCTGGCCGCGGTGGCCGGGCAGCGGCTCGAACTCGACGAGGACGCCGCCGCCGCCCTGATCGCCCTCGCCACCGGCCGCACCCCCGCCGCCCGCCTGCGCCTGCCCCCCGACACCACCCCCGCCGACCTGCGCCGCGCGGCGGCCCGCGCCGCCCGCGACTGGCGCCGCCTGGAGGACGGCCCCCTGCGCGACGTCGGCCGCTACGCACGGATCGCCCGCGAACTGTGCGAGGGCCTCTACTTCGCCACCCCGCCCGCCTGACTGCCCCTCACACGGGTGCGGTGGCCTGTTCCGGGCCACCGCATACCGGGCAATCGATGAGAAACGCGGCGGCCGTCGCGAAGGGATCGTCAATGTCGCGAGGAATTCCGGGAATGCGTCGTGGGATTCAGGACAACCGTCCGGAGGTTCTCGGAATTCGGAGGCATTCGGGGACGTGCGCGCGTTGGCATCACAGCTGCGGTCCCTTTTGCGCCCGAGCCTACCTCCGGTGGGCGAGGGCAGAGAAGAGATGCCATGGACGATTTCGACGGCGAGGCCTCGCCGCGCAACCCCGTCTTCTGCACGCTCGTCAACGCCACCCTCGACCTCGACCGCGACGACCTCGGGCACCCCGGCCACCCCGGTCTGTGGTCGCGCCTGCTCGCCGACCGGCGCCCGGTCCACCGGCGCGGCCTCTACTGCCCCGACTGCCTCGCCACCCGCGGAGTCTCCGCGTGGATGTACGTCTTCGAGCGCCGGGGCGTGCGCATCGCCGCCCACCACAACCCGCGCCACCGCCGGTACCACGGCGAGAGCGACGAGCAGAAGGCCTACAAGGAGCGCTACCTCCGGGTGGCCGAGAGCGCCGGCCACCCGGCCGAGGCGGAGGCGGTCGGGGCCGACGGGCGACGGCGCACCGACGTGCTGGTCACCGGTGCCGACGGCAGGCGGTACGGCTTCGAGCCGCAGCTGGCCTACATCACGGCGGCGACGGCGCGGCACCGTGACGCCGCCGCTCGCGCCGACGGCATCACGTCGGTCTGGCACACGGTCGACCCGAAGGCCCCGCTGATCGACGCCGTCCACTGGACCCGCACGGACGACCTGCCCGCGGCCGCCATCCGCGACGACCGCCACCTCCTCGTCCGCGGCGGCGTCAGGACCCTGGCGCTGGAGCAGTGCGAGCGGATGCCGACGCCCTGCCCCTCGCGCCGGCGGGGCAGCTGTGGCGGACGCCATCCGCGCTGGGACCCCAGGCCCCGGCAGTTCGACGACCTCGTGCGCGACATCGTCGCCGGCTCCTGTCTGCCGCTCACCCTGCGATCGGGCCGCGGCCTGCGCCGCTTCTGGGCCCGCGCCGACGACCTCGACGCCTTCCTGGAGAACGGCGGCACCCTGGCCGCCGGCCACCGCACCGCGGACCGCGGCACACCCCCGCGCCGGGGCACTACCGTCCCGCGCCCGCGCCGCGACGTCCACCGCCACCGACCCGGGCCACCGGCCGTCGAGGTCCCGCGCCCGTTCACCAGGCCGCCCATCGCACCGCTCGTGCGCGACCTCTGCACCGCGGGCCGCGGCGCCCGCTGCGGAGCAGCCGCCCGCCTCTACCCGGGCGGCTGGTTCTGCGACGACCACCGGCCCGGCGCCCGTCCTCAGTAGCGCGCCGGCCGAACGAGCGGCTCGGGGCGGCGGTCGGTCGAGGCAGTGCGGAACCGCTCATGGCGATCGGTGTCGCCGGGACGGGCAGAGGCGCGCGACTTTCGCCCGCCGTGCGGTCCGCGAGCGGACCGGTGCGAGCCCGTCCGCGCCGGGGCCCGGGAACGGTCCTGGGACCCGGCGCGGACGAGGTGCTGCGCCAGGTCCCAGGGTCGAATTCGTCACTCCGGTGGTCCACCACCGCACTCCGCTATCCGGACAGCGGCCTTCCGCCGGGGCGGCGGAGGGCGGCCCGGGCCGGCAGCACGCCGGCGAGCACGGCGAGGAGCAGGCAGACCCCGACGGTGAGTGCCATGGTCCCCCAGGGGAGGGCGAGTTCGACCCGGGTGCCGAGCTGGGCGGAGAGGCCGGAGCGGACGCCGAGCAGGGTGGTCACGGCGACGGCCAGGCCGAGGGCGGTGCCGAGGCCGACCGCCAGGACCGCTTCGGCGGCGGCGATCCGCAGCACCTGGCGCCGGGTCGCGCCGGACAGGCGCAGCACCCGGAAGTCGGCGGCCCGCTCGGCGGTGGCCATCAGCAGGGTGTTGGCGACGGCGAGACAGGTGTAGCCGAGCGACATGCCGATGAGGATCAGCAGGAAGATCCCCACCAGGCGGTCGTCCTCGGAGTCGGTGCGCGAGGCGTACTCGGCGCTGCCGAGGACCTGTCCGCCGAGCGGGGCCTGGAGCCGGCGGTGCGCGATGTCGCGGGCCGCTCCGCCGTGCCGGTGGACGTCGACATCGACCTCCCCGGACGCCCGCCGGCCCAGGTCGAGGCCGCCGCCTACTTCGTGGTCTGCGAGGCGCTGGCCAACGTGGTCAGGCACAGCGGTGCCGGGCGGGCCGCCGTCCACGGGCGTGCGGTGCCCGGCGGGCTGGTGCTGGAGATCCGGGACGACGGGGCCGGCGGCGCCGACCCGGCCGCCGGGACCGGCCTGCTGGGCATCACCGACCGCCTCGCCGTGATCGACGGCACCCTGTCCCTGCGGTCCCCGGCCGGTGGGCCGACCGTCCTGCGAGTGGAGATCCCGTGCCCGCACTTCGCGTAGTCGTCGCCGAGGACTCGGTGCTCCTGCGGGAGGGTCTGGTCTCGCTGCTGGAACGGTTCGGCCACACCGTGGCGGCCGCCGTCGGCGACGCGCCGTCCCTGGTCGCGGCCGTCCGCGAGCACCGGCCGGACGTGGTGGTCGTCGACGTCCGGATGCCGCCGGACAACACCGACGACGGTCTGCGCGCCGCCCGCCGGCTGCGCGCCGAGGACCCGCGGCTGCCCGTCCTGGTGCTCAGCCAGTACGTCTCGCAGGGCTACACCGCCGAGCTGATGGCGGCCGGGGAGGCTGGCGCGGGCACCGGCTACCTGCTGAAGGACCGGATCGGCGAGGTCCGGGAGTTCGCCTCCGCCGTCACGGACGTGGCCCGGGGCGCAACCGTGGTCGACCCGGAGGTGGTCCGCCAGTTGCTGACCCGCCGTCACGACCCGCTGCTGCGGCTCAGCCCCAAGGAGCGCGAGGTGCTGGCGCTGATCGCCGAGGGCCGCTCGAACGCGGCGATCGCCCGCCGCTTGGTGGTCACCGAGGCCACGGTGTCCAAGCGGATCGCGAGCATCTTCACCAAGCTCGACCTGCCGCAGGCCCCCGACGACCACCGCCGGGTGCTGGCCGTGCTCACCTACCTGGGCTCCTGACCGGCCACGTCGGCGGTGCGGATCGTGACCGGGGGCTCCCGCCGACGGCCCGACGAGGGCGTCCGGCATGATGGGCGCCGTACGAAGCGCCCTTGCGGGGTGCGGGTCGGACCGGGGAGGGCGGGCTGATGAGGCGTCTGGCGGTGGTGGCGGCAGCGGGAGTGCTGGCGGGGGCGGTGGCGGTGACTGGGTGCGGAAGCGTGCGCAGCACCGGTGCCGGCGGCGGCGGGACGGCGGTGTCCACCGCGCCCACGGCGTCCACGGTGTCCACGGCGTCCACCGCGCCCGCCTCCGCCCCGCCCGACTACGCCGAGGTGGTCCGGAAGGGCGTCGCCGAGCACGACCGGCTCTTCCCCCAGGTGGCGGCGCTGGGCTGCGCGTCCGCCCGGCCGAGCCCCACCACCGGCGCCACGGCCACCGAGTCGCCCGACTGGTGGGCGGCCAAGCACGCCGAGAACTCGATGTACAAGCAGATGGCGGTCCTCAGCGCGGTGGACCGCTGCCGGGGCGAGGCGCACAGCAAGCGCATCGCGGACGCGGTCAGGGCCCGCGCCGGGGCACCGCTCACCGAGGAGGACGTGCGCGGCCTCCTGGCGTCCCTCGGCTACCCGGCCGGCAGCGTACAGCTCCAAGTCGCGGGCGGCGAGGTGTCGTTCGAGGTCAGCGTCCCGGGCGCCGGCCCGTGCGTCGCCGGCCGCCTCGGCAAGCCCGTCACGGTGGAGGCCCACGGGTACTACCTGGACGGCGGCTGCACCGAGCCGAAGGGCGGCCACTGACCCCGCGGACCGGGCCGGTGCTGGTACAAAGGACGGGCGCGGCAGGGGTCGACAGAGGCGGGACGGGGGAGTGACAGAATCCGAACGCGGCCAGGGGCCCACGGACATCCGCAACATCGTCACCGACAGCACGGTGCACTACCTGGTCCAGATCGGCGTGCTCAACGGCGAGCTGCACCTCACCGTGCCGCCCCCGCCCGTACCGCCGGCGACGCCCCTCGGCCTCGCCGAGGAGCGGCTGGCCCGCAGCCTGCTGTACCAGTGGCGGGCCGAGGCCGACGCCTGGGACATGGCCGACCCCGAACCGCTGGCCGTCCGCTGGGTGCACAGCCGCACCGCCCTCGGGCCGGGGACCGAACTCGGCGGGCGCGGCGACCGGGTCGGCACGATGGCCGAGGCCCTGCTCGGGCTCGACCACCGCCGTCTGCTGATCCTCGGCGGGGCCGGCGCGGGCAAGACGACCCTCGCTGTGCTGCTCACCCTGGAACTGCTCGCCCGCCGGCTCACCCGCGGCGAGGACGTCCCGGTGCCCGTCGTGCTGTCGCTGGAGTCCTGGGACGCGGAGCGGGTCAACTTCCACGACTGGCTGATCGGCCGGATCGAGGAGGAGCACCCCGGTCTGCCGCGGGTGGACGGACTCCACCCCGCCGGCCGGCTGGTGAGCGAGCGGCGCCTGCTGCCCGTCCTGGACAGCCTCGACGAGCTGCCGGAGCACCGGCGGATCGCCGTGCTCGCCGCCCTCGGGCGCCAACTGGGCCAGGAGGGCGGGGTAGTGCTGATCTGCCGGAGCGAGGCCTACCGCGCGCTGGTGGCGGCGCAGCGGGACGTGCTCCGGGTGGACTCGGCGATCGAGGCGCTGCCGCTCGACCCCGCCGACGTGGCGGCCTACCTGCGCCAGGCCCGGCAGCCGTCGCGCGCCGGGCAGTGGGCGCCGCTGCTGGCCGAGCTCCGCTCGGAGCCCAACAGCCCGGTGAGCCGGGCGCTGTCGACGCCGCTGATGGTGTGGCTGGTGCGACGGGGGTACGAGCGGGCGCCGACGGACCCGGGCGAGCTGGTGGACCGCACGCGCTTCGCGACCGCCGCGCAGGTCGAACGGCACCTGCTCGACCGGATCGTGCCCGCGTCGTTCCCGCAGCTGCCGCCGGGCCCCGACCGCCTGCATCCGCCCCGGCAGTGGGAGGCGGAGCGGGCGCGGGTCTGGCTGTCCCACCTCGCCCGGCTGATGAGCCGCCAGGGGACCGCCGAACTGGCCTGGTGGCGCCTGTTCGGCGCGCCCCTGCCGCGGGCGCTGGCGGTCCCGGTGCTGATCGCGGTGGGGATCGCCCTGTCGGTGCTGATCGACCTGGCGCTGGGGCTCGTCCAGGACTCCACCGACCGGATCTTCGGCTTCGGCAGCACGCTGGGCCTGAGCGTCACCATGGCGGGGGCGGTCCGGATGGCCGGGCGGGCCTGGTTCGGGGACGACAGCACGACGCCCCGGCGGCGCGCCGATCCGCTGCGGTTCGCCGGCGCCCTCCGCTCGGCCGGCCGCAACGGGAGGCTGGGCCGGGCCTGGCGGCTCACGGTGGTGATCGGCGGGCCGCCGGTGATCCTCGCCCTGGGCGTGTTCCAGTTCCTGGCGCCCTCGGCGGCGGGGCTGATGCTGGTGGTGGGCCTGCTGCTGCCCGGTTACCTGATGATCGTGCTGGCGGCGCCCTCGGACACCGTGGACGCCGCGACCCCCGACGCGCTGCTGCGGTCGGAGCGGACCGCGGTCCTGCTGACGATGGTCGTCCTCGCGCCGCTGATCGCCGCCGGGATCGAACTGCTGGGCTGGTCGCGGCCCCATCCGCAGGGGAGCTGGGCCGGCGCCCTGGCGGCCTGGTGCGGGGCGAGCGCGATGTTCCTGCTGCTCAGCCCGTGGAGCCGGTGGCTGCTGGCCCGCTGCTCGCTGGCGCTGGCGGACCGGGTGCCCTGGGCGCTGATGACGTTCCTGCGGGACGCCCACCGGGCCGGCCTGCTCCAGCGGACCGCCGGGACGTACCGCTTCCGCAACCTGCGCCTCCAGCAGCACCTGGCCGCCACGGCGGGCCCGGGACACCCCGGAGCCTCCGGCGGTCCGGGGACGGCGGGGATCCCCGCACCCCGCCGGACGACCGGTGTGACCGGCCCCCGCACGGGAACGTCCCCGCCCCCGGCCTCGACCTGGCGCGGCCTCACCGTACGGCGCGAGCCGACCTCGTACCTGCTCACCGGCCGGACGCGGGAGGTGATGCTCGCGCACTGGGGCCCGCTCGGCGCCCTGATGGCCCTCCACCTGGTGCGGACCACGGTGAGCGGCACCTGGGACCGGCTGGAGTCCTGGGCGCCGCTGGTGGGGCTGCCGGCGATCGGCCTGCTGCTGATGCTGATCCGCTTCCTGCCCCGGCGGCGGTTCGAACTGCACATCACCGACACCTTCATCGCCGCCCGATGGGGCCGGCACGCCTGCCACTACGAGTGGCGCGACGTGGACGAGGTGGCGGTCCGCCGGGTCCACAGCCGCGGCCGTGACGCCCGCGTCCACGGCATCCACGTCCGGCCGGGCCCGGGCGCGCCCGTCCCCCCGGCGCGCTTCCGGGGCCGGGACGGGTGGTACCTGGTCCAGCCGATGGGCGTCGGCCCGTCCGTTCCCCCGGACATCGAGGAGGCGCTGGCCGACCTCTCCGGCGGCCGCTGGCGGCCGTGAGTCGTGCGTGATCTCCCGGACCGGTACGGGCCGTGGCAGACCGTCCACGAGCGGTTCGCCCGCTGGGTGTCACTCCTCGGCGACGGCGCCCTGGCGCTCCGTCCCGCTGTCGAAGTAGTGGTCCAGATAGTCCTCCCGGCCGAGTTGGCTCTCGCGCAGCAGTGAGAAGACCTCGTCCCCGTCACCGGGGCGTCCGTCCGTGGCCAGGGTGTAGCACTGGGCCAGTTCCAGGTACCGGAGGCCGTTGTCGTCGGCGTATGTGCCGGCCTCGTCCTCCGCCCTCTCGATGGCCTCGTCCGCCGAGCCGGCCTGCCAGAGGGTCAGCCGCTCCTCGTAGAGGGGAGCGCCGGGGGTGTCCCACTGGAATACGCACCGGACCGCGTACCAGGACTCCGTTCCCGCCGTGTCCGCTGTCATGGTGATCTCCTCGTCAGTGGAAGCGGCCCGCCGGATGACCGGCGGGCCGCCATGGATTTCTAGGGAAGCCCCGATATCAGAAGGGGTTGGCCGCCAGCGCGAAGCGCCAGGATCACCTGGAGAGGAATCGGCCGGTGGCCGGATTGTAGAGGCGTGTGCCCATGAGGACGATGCCGTCCTGGGCCTCGGCGGAGCGTTGCTTGCCGCCGAGCCGGCCGTAGCGAGTGGTGGCCCGGCTGCCGACCGGCAGCCGGGGTCGGTGATCCGGTCGGCGCTGTCGTACGTCGACGTGGTGGTGGTGGCCGCACTGCCGGCAGCGCTGACGCCTCGTCGGGAGCCTCCGTGGTGGCGGTGGCGGTGGCGGTGGCGGTGGCCGTGATCGCGTCCACCGCGACGCCCGCGGACGCCAGCGCGTGGTTCGCGGGCCGGGCCGGGCCGGGTCGGTCAGTCGCGGCCGCGGGCCAGCAGGGCGGCCGAGTGCGGGTCGCCGATACGGCTCGCCGCCGCGCCCTTGAGGACGCTCAGCGCGGCCGGCAGCGCGGCCACCGCCGCCGCCTTGAGCGCGCCGATCGAGGTCAGGTCGAAGGTGTCGGCCAGCAGGAGGCCGAGGAAGGCCGTGGCGTAGGTGGCGACGGTGCGCTCGGTCAGGTCGATGATGAACTTCCACATGGTCAGGACTCCCTGCACGATGGAGGTGACCGGGTGCGTGGTCGCGGAGCACCCGGGTGGGCCGGTTCGTCGGGGACGGGGACGGGGACGGGGACGGGTCGGTGGCCGGAGGACCTGCGGGGACGGGGAGTTGCCGCCCCTGGTGTACACGTTCGGACCCCCGCGTTCCGAGGACGGCCCCGGTACGCACCCGAAGAAATCCGAAGGCCCCGGGCGGACCGGAGGTCAGGCCGGGTCGCAGGTGAGGGGCTCGGCGCGGGGCCCCGCCGGTGTCGGCCGGAGCAGGGCGAAGCAGATGGCGGTCGCGGTGCGGCCGTCCTCGGTGACGCGGACCGCGTAGGCGATCGGGCCGGGCCGGGCGCCGGGGTCGGCGGTCAGGTGCCGGCCGACGGTGGCGGTGGCGCCGGCCGCCAGCCGCCGTGGGGGCGCGGCGCCGGGCTCGGCCCGCCAGCCCGGCGGCAGCGCCGGTGGGAGCACCTCGATCGACACGTCCCGGTGCGCGGTGTTGGTCAGCCGCAGGTCGGTTCCGGCGAGGCGGGGCCGGACCAGCGTGGTCGAGGGCGACCAGATCCGCAGCCGGGTGACCCGCGCCCCCTCCTGCCCGGGCAGGACGAGCGGGACGATCCTGATCGCCGACGTGGTGCGGCCGATCGCGAACCGCCGGTTCCGTCCCGTCAGGATGTTGTCGCTGGACACCTGCTCCTTTCCCCCGTCCACCCAGGTGCCCTCGGCGGTCAGCGCCCGGACCGTGGCCATCGCGAGGCCGCCGGGCTCCATGTCCAGCTCGATCCGGGAGACCGGGACCGGGTTCCCGAAGTCGATCTGCAACCACTCCTCCCGCTGCAGCCAGTTCGCCATCTCCTCGGTGCTCGCCGCGCCGGGCATGGCCGCGTTCGGGCTGCCGTACGTCGACCAGTGGCCGCCCTGCCCGTCGCGCGGACCGTCCGGGCTGCTCCCGGCGGCCGAGTAGCTGGCCGAGAAGGCCGGCCAGGAACCGTCCGCCCGGTAGGCGGCCAGGTCGACCTCGTGGGCGAAGTCCGGCAGCGGACGGAGCCACCGGTCGACGGCAGCGGGCAGCCCGAACGCCGCCGTGGGCGGCAGCGAGCCGGTGAACAGCAGGGCGAGCGCCACCGGGACTACCGCGAGGCCCGCGAGATGGGAGAGCAGCAGCGCCCGCCGTGCGCGGCCCGCCCGGCCGGAGCGTCGGACGCGGGGGCCGCCGTCGGGGCGCAGGCGGCGCGGGGCCGGGAGGCGCCGGGGCGCGGCGGGGACCCCGGCGGTCCAGAGCAGCAGCTCGCCCAGGGCCGGGCCCGCCGCCGCCCCCGGGCCGTCGGCGCGGAACCGCGCCCGCCCGCCGGCCCGGTCGAGCAGCCGGACCAGGTTCCCCGCCCCCGCCTCCTCCAGCCACCGCCGCACGGCCCGGTCGCCGTCGTCCCCGGGCCCCGGACCGGCCGGGGTGCCGCCCAGCGCGGCGGCACGCGTGAGGACCACGGCGATCCGCCGCGGTCGGCGGCGCCGGGGCAGGGCGCCGACGGCACGGAGCACCCGCTCGGCGGCCGGGACGGACCCGGGCGCGGACGGCGGCGTGGGGCCGGCACCGGCCAGCGCCCGCCGCACCGACGGGAGCGTCAGCGCGTCGAGGACCAGCACCAGGCCGTGTGCGCGGCGCAGGCCGTCCAGGGCGTCGAGGCCGCCCTGCTCCTCGAACACCGGGCCCGGCGGATCGAGCAGTACGAGCGTGCGCCGCCCGCCGCGCAGCCCGGACAGCTCCGCCGCGGCCGTCCCCGGCAGCGCGCTGCCGACCCGCCCCCCGAGCGGCCCGACGACCCCGGCCAGGTGCGCGAACCCACCCCGGACGACGGTGCTGCGCCCCGAGCGGCGCGCCCCCGCGACCAGCACCACCCGCGCCGGCGAGCCGCCCGGCGGCACCGGTCGGGAGCAGTGCGGGCAGCGGGCCTCCAGCCGCCAGGCGCCGAACAGCGTGCCGGCGGGCAGCCGGACCCCGCAGCGGCAGGTGCGGCGCAGGCCGCCGTGCCGGTCGGGGGCGATCCCCGGGTGCCGCGTGCCGCACCCGGGGCAGAGCCGGTCCGGCAGCTCGATCGCGCGGCCGCAGGCCGGATGCGGGCAGACCGCGGCGGCGCCGGTCCGCCGGCGGCCGAGGCGGTCGACCGCCCGGCAGGCCGTCCACCAGAGCCGGAAGGCGGCCAGCAGTACGGTCCGGACGAGCAGTTGGCCGGCCAGGGCGGGCAGCGCGAGGAGCGCCGACACCAGGACGGCCGTGCCCGCGCTGAAGCCCCGGAGGAGGCACAGCAGCCCGCCGAGGCAGCGGCTCGCGAGCCGTTCGGTGCGCCCCCAGGACCGGCCCTCGGGCGGCAGCAGCCCGGGACCGAACCTGAGCACGGCCCGGAACTCCTCCGCGTAGGCCTCCCGCAGGCCGCGCCACACCGCCCGCAGCGCCTGCCGGCCGGCCCGGTGCAGATACGGCTCCCGGGCGGGGCCGCTGCTCGTAGGCGCGGGCGCGCCCGCGCCGAACGCCCCCCGGAGGGCCCGGAGATGGCACCGGAGCAGACGCGGCAGGACGATCACGAGGCAGTGCAGCGCGACGCCGGCGGCTGCGAACAGGAGCCCGAACCAGAGCAGCACCGGGAGCAGCAGCAGGCCGAGGACGAGGTTGCCCCACTCCTGCGCCGTCGGGCGCCGACGGCCGGTCTCGCCGCGCCCCGGGGTCACGCCCGCCCCGTCCTTCCGAGGAAGCCGGAGCGGTGCAGCAACCAGAGCAGGGGGTCCTCGACCCGGTGCGGACGCGGGCCGCCGGGCGGCGTCGCGCCGGACCGGGGCGCGGCGCCGAGCGCGGAGAACGCGAAGAGCCGGTGGTCGGCCCGGGCCTCGCGCAGCCGGTGCGCGCTCCCGCCGCCCTGCCAGAGCTCCAGCAGCGCCCGCAGCTCGGCGTCCACGGCCGAGCCGTCCACCGGGTCGTACCCGGCACCGGGGGAGCGGCGGCGGTGCAGCGGCGAGTGGGGCGCCAGTACCGGGGCCAGCAGGTCGAGCTTGGTCAGCCCGACCGCGACCGGGGTCCGGATCCGGCCGTCGGCGGCCCGGGGCAGCCCGTCGAGTTCCCGGTCCAGGACCTCCGCCGACCGGGTGCCCCCGCCCGGGCGCAGCCCGGTGCCGGGCAGCTCCCGCGGGTCGAGCAGCAGCACCACCGCGTCCGCCGCCGCCAGGTCCGGCCCGGCGGCGCCGGCCGGGGTGTCCAGCAGGACCAGCGTCAGCGAGCGTTCGCGCCGGCCGTGTCGGCGGCTCAGCCGGTGGACGAGCGGTCGGGAGCCCGAGTGGGGCTCGCGGGCGGGCAGCTCACGCCCCTCCTCGTAGAGCGGGCGCTCGTAGTGCTGCCGGACCTCGGTCTCCGTCCGGTCGTCGCCGGGCAGCAGGGCCACGCCCAGCTCCGCGCCGAGGCCGTGCCGCAGTTCGTGCAGCAGCACGGCGAGGAAGGTGCTCTTGCCGCTGCCGGCCGCTCCCGCGACCGCGACGATCAGAGCGGGCTCCCCGAGGCGTCCCTCGGGCAGCCGCTCGCCGCACCGGCGGCAGTGGCGGCGCGAGGTCGTCCGCCCGCAGCCGCCGCAGACGGCGGACGGCGCGCGCGGATCGGCGAGGGCGAGCCGGCCGTCGCCGGTGCACGGGTGCGGCCGGGAGGCGCACCGGAAGACGATGTCCGCGCGGCCGACCCGCCGGAGGCAGGACGGGCAGATCCGGACGGCGCCGCGACGGCCGGGGCGGATCACGACCGGTCCTCCGCCCGTCGGGCGCCGGTCCGCAGCCGGCGCACCGGCGGATCGACCAGCACGACCTCCTCGCCGAGGGTGAAGCAGCGCACCCACGAGAAACGGCCCCGGGGCAGCCGGGCGGTGAGCACGGCGGGGCGGCCGGGGCCGATCCGCACGGCGCCGAGCTCGGCGAGGGTCGCGCCGTCACCGGCGGCGAGCGGCCAGGTCGGCCCGGTCGAGCCGACCAGCACCAGCCCCGGCACCAGGACCTCGGTGGCGCACCGGAAGACCGCCCGCACCGAACGCCGGCCCGGCAGCCCCCGGCGGGTGAGCGTGTACGGGACCTCGATCCGGGCCGGCAGGACCAGCCGGACCGGCGGGCCGGACGCCCGCAGGCCGTCCGCCCGGCCGACCGGGCACACGTCGACCTCGGCGGCCGCGCCGTGCGGCACGGGGAGCCGGACCCCGTCGCGGTGCAGGTAGCCGAGGCGGGTGACGGTACGCCGCTGGAGCGGGCCGTCGGCGACGCGCCAGCGCACCTCGGCCTCGCCGGGCCCGTCCGGCGGCCAGTCGAAGGTGACCACGGCCTCGCCCGCGCTCCGGGTCACCGCCGCGTTCCGCAGCTCCGGGACGGCCACCACCGGCGCGCTCGCCCCGATCGCGGCGCGCTCGCCGGCGACCGTGACCGCGACGACCACGGCGCCGCGCCGCGGGGGCCGGAACCGCAGGCCGCCGGCGACCGGCCGGGCCGTCAGCCGGGTGCCCCGGGCGGTGAGCGCGGCCGGGCGCAGGAGCTGCCCGACCGGCCACGGGGGCCGGGCGTCGAAGGCGTAGAGACGGACCTCGCCCCGCGCGGGCTCCGGGCCGGCCTCTTCGAAGCGGGCCTCGAACAGACCGGGGTCGTCCGCGGCGGGCGCCACGACCAGGGCGGTGACCGGCTGCGGGGGCGCGAGCGGGACGGCGCTGAGCACCAGGCCCCCGGTGGCCGTCACGCTGCCGTCGTCCTCCCGGTAGAGCGCCTGGACGCGGTAGCCGTGGGGGCGGCCGTTGGGCAGGCCCCGGTCGGTGAACCCGTCCGCCCGGGCGGCGACCGGCACGCCCTGCGGGTCCGGGGTGCCCGGACGGTCCGCGTCCTCCGAACGGTCCGGGTCGTCCGGGCCGGCGAGGCGGGTGACCCGCACGGCCTCCGCGCCCGCCGGGAGCCGCCAACTGCCGCTCACCACACCGTCGTCCGCCTCCAGCCGGGCCGACCCGACCTCCGGCCGGTGGCACACCGGTCCGCAGACGGCGAGCGGCGAGTAGAGCCCGTGCGGCTCGGCGGAGCGCCGGACCGCGACCCCGTAGTGGACCGCCGCGTTCACCGGCGCCCCGGTGTCCAGCAGCGAGGTCGCGCCGGGAGCGGGCGGTTCCAGGACCGTCCCGTCGGCCACCGAGCGCGGCGCCCGGTCGACGCGGCGCACCACCACGTACTCCGGCCATCCGGCCGTCGAGGGGGTCGGCTCCCACTGCACCAGCACGCCCGTCCGGTCCGCCGCCGCGCTCACCCGGGGGACCGGACGGACCGGCAGCGAGCGGCGCACCTCGTCGATCCGGGGCAGGTCCCGGACCAGCGCCTCGGCCCGGTCGAGCAGCGCCCAGGCTTCGTCGGGGTCGGTGACCCGGCGCCCGGAGGCGAGGTCGCCGAGCCGCCGCGCCTCGGCCAGCGTCGCGCGGACGTGCGCGGCCGGCGCCGCGGCCTGCGGCGGGAGCGCCTGCTCCGGGAGCCGGTCGAGCACCGCCGCCGCCTCGGCCAGCAGCCCGTCGGCGACCAGCGCGCGGAGCCGGGCGGTGACCGGGTCCGGCTCCGGCTCGTCCAGGACGGCCAGGACCAGCCGCCGGGCATCGGGCGCGGCGAGCGACAGGCCCTGCTCGGCGTGGACGAGCAGGGTCCCCGCCCCGGCGTGGGCGGCCCGCCGGGCCCGGAGCGGCTCGGCCAGCTCGTGCAGCAGGACGGCCCGCAGCCCCTCCGGGCCCCGGTCGCCGAGGACCTTGCGCGCGGCGGCGGCCACCGCCTGCGCCGCCGTGTGGGCGGCGCCGTGCGGCTGCCGGCCCCAGCGCAGCGCGGCCGCCTCCAGGGCGCGCTCGGTCGGTGCGGGGCCCGTGAACGGCCGCACCGGGGCGTCGGCGCGCTCGCCGGGGGCGCCGGCCGTCAGGAAGTCGGCGAGGTGACGCAGGCGCAGGACCGCCAGCTGTCGCGCGCAGCGGGCGTAGGCCGGGTGCGGCAGGTCGCGGGGGAGCGGGTCCGCGGCGGCGACGGTGACGGACAGGGCGGTCAGGGCCTCGTCGAGCAGGGCGGGCGCCACCCGGTGGACGGCGCCGGCCCGTGCCAGCGTGGCGGGGGTGATCAGGCCGAGGCCGCCGGCGGCCTCGCGCAGGGTGGCGAGCAGTTCGTCCCGCGCGGCCGCGGCGCGGCGGCCCTGCTCGGCGACGGCCGCGCGCAGCGGGGCGAGGTCGCCGCCCCGCGCCGCCTCGAAGACGGCCTGGTGCGGCAGGTGGCCGGCCTCCAGTTCCTCGATCACCGCGAGGTACTTGAGCCGGGTGCGGTGGCGCCGCCAGCAGGCCCGGGCGGCCCGTACCGCCTCGTCGACCCCGGCCGCCGTGAGCTCGGCCGGGAGCTGGTAGCGGTGCCGCAGGTCCTCGTCCACCGGCAGGCCCGGGTCGAGCACCTCGCGCAGGTAGCGTGCCTCGTCGAACGCCATCTCGGCCGGTGTCCCGCCGCCGTCAGGTGATCTGCTCGCGGCCGAGCGCGACCCTGGCCTCGTCCACGGCCGCCGCGGTCATGCCGCCGATCTGCACGGACAGTTCGAGGCGCCGGCCCGTCTCGCGCTCGGTGGCGACGACCTCCAGCAGCCCCGAGGCGCCGAGCGAGAACTCGCAGGCGAACGGCCAGCGCGCGGGCTTCCCCGGGGGGATGTCCAGATCGCCCTCGGCGACCACGGTGTTGTGGTCGAGCTGTTCGGACTCGACGGCGCCGGCCTGTTCCATCACCTGGATCCGCACCCGGCGCTGGCCCTCGCGGACGGTGTAGAAGTCCTGGGTCACCGCGGCGGGGAGGGCGTCGTTCGCGTGGACGAGATGGGTGACGTACTCGCGGTCGGTCCCGACGTCCAGCACGCGGATGCCGTAGCCGCGCGCGGCCACCGTCGCGACCTGGTAGGCCTGCCGGGTGATCCGGCCGGTGTCGGGGACGTCGGGGGCCTCGGCGGCGGGCAGTTCACCGCTCCTGACGATGGTCAGGGCCCGGTCGAGGGCGTAGAGCGCGGCGCCGCGCGCGACCGTCAGATCCGGGTTGTGCAGCCGGGGTTCGAAGCCGAACTCCTCGCGCAGCCGCTGCGCCACGGCGGGCATCTTGGTGGAGCCGCCGACCAGCAGGACCTCGTCGAAGTGCCCGACCCCGCGCTCGCGGGCCAGGGCCAGGGTGCGCCGGGTGATCTCGACCGTGCGGTCGAGCAGGTCACGGGTGAGCTCCTCCACCAGCTCGCGGGTCAGTTCGACCTCGGCGACCCGGCCCTGGTGCATCACGCGGACGGTGTAGCGCTCGCGGAAGGAGAGCGCCCGCTTGGCGTCCTCCGCGTCCCGCCGCAGCTGGGTCTCCGAGTGCTGGTCCGCCAACGGGTCGTCGACCTCGGGGAACCGGGCGCGGAACGCGTCGACCAGGTGCATCACGATGCGGTCGTCGAAGTCGGTCCCGCCGAGCTCCTTGGCCCCGTCGGTGCACAGCACCTTCAGGTCGGTGCCGCGCAGCGTCAGCACGGTGGTGTCGAAGGTGCCGCCGCCCAGGTCGTAGACGAGCACGGAGCGGTCGCGCCCGGCGTCGGTGTCGAGCACCCCGTAGTCGAGCGCGGCGGCGACCGGCTCGGCGACGACGTCCAGCACCCGCAGGCCGGCGATCTCCCCGGCCTTGCGGGTCGCGTCGCGCTCCGCGAGCCCGAAGTACGCGGGCACGGTGATCACCACGTCCCGCACCTCCGCCCCGCCGCTGACGCGCGCGTCGTCCGCGAGCTTGCGCAGGATGCGGGCCGAGACCTCCTCGGGCGTGAACTCGCGCCCGTGGAACGCGCGGAGCACCGACTCGCCCATGTCCCGCTTGATCAGCCGGACCACCCGCTCCGGGTCCAGCACGGCCGCGTCCTTGGCGCTCTGGCCGACGACGGTGCTGTCCGCGCTCTCGAAGTACACCACCGAGGGGGTGGTGTCGGAGCCCTCCAGGTTCCGCAGCACCGTGGGTCTGCCGACGTCGTCGACGCAGGCGACGCAGGAGTAGGTGGTGCCGAGGTCGATGCCGTAGACGGCCATGCGGTCCCTTCCCAGGGGGTTCGCCGAACAGGAACGAAGGAGCGCGGGGCCGTCAGGGCTCCCAACGGGCCACGAACACCTCGGACTTGCGCACCACCCGGTCGCTGGCCGCGAAACCGGCGGAGACGACGCGGCTGACCGTGCGGTCCTCCTCCGGCGCCGAAGCGGTGTCCCGCCCGACCGGGCGGTGCCGGGCCGGGTCGTAGGGCTCGCCCGCGCGGGCCGTGTAGCGCTCGACGCCGGTGCCCGCCAGGGCGTCCGCCGTCTCGTCCGCGAGCGCGCGCAGGAGCACACCCAGCTCGTCCACGGTCAGCGGGGAGTCGAGCAGTTCCGCCTGCCGCAGGATCTGGTCGTGCAGGCGGATCAAGGGGTGGCGGACCACATCCAGTGCCCGCTCCACCTCGCCGCGCCGCAGCTGCTCCAGCTCCGTGTGCAACCGGGCGATCAGTGCTTCCCGCCGCTCCGCGAGCTCCTGCTCGCGGGCGATCGCCCTGGTGAACTCCCGTGCCAGCGCGGCGAGATCGTCGACCGGCTCGGCTTCCTCCGCTTCGGACTGCGCCTCGGGCACCCGAGACCCCCGTTCCCCGTTCCCCGTGACAGTGCCGACCACCTTAGCGCGCCGGTGCGGGCCGGCGCGGTGCTTCGTTCGTCATCGACCCGGGGAGCACCTCAGTGGTGCGGCCCGTGCCACCAGTGGTCCGACGAGCCGTCGTGCGGGTCGTGGCCGTGGTGGCCGCCGTGGCCGTCGTCGGTGTGCTGGTCGTCGTCGTAGGTGTCGGTGTCCTCGTGGCGCGGGTCGTCGGTGGTCCAGGCGTCGGTGTCCCAGCCGTCGTGGTGCTGCCCGTGGTGGTGGTCGTCGTCGTGGTGGTCCGGCCGGTGGTCCGCCTGCTGCCCGGCGTCGCGCCCGTGGTGGCGGTCGTGGACGTGGTGCCCGTCGTGCCAGGCGTCCCCGCCGCCGTCCTCGTGGTGCTGCGGCGGGTCGTCGTGGGGGACGTGCGGCGGGGTGGCGCCCAGGGCGGCGCCGAGCAGGCCGTCGCCGAGGCCGTGCAGGAGCGCCGAGCCCGCCGCCCGGCGGCGGGAGCCCGGCGGGGCGGGCGAGGGCAGGGCCACCAGGGCGCCCGAGCGGGGCGTGCCCACCCAGGCGCCCGCCTTGAAGCGTTTGTCCGGGATCGCCACGGTGATCTCGGTGAACTCCTCGACGGGCACTCCGCCCGCACCCGTCGCGAAGGCGTCGGTGAACAGGTCGTCGGCGACCACCAGCACCAGGTCGGTGTCCGGTGTGTCCTTGAGCGCGGCCCGGGCCTGCGCGCAGTCCAGCAGCCGGCAGGCCGTCTCCACCGAACGGGCCACGTAGCCCAGCGGCGCCCGCTGCACCCCGCCCTGGGCGAGGGCCGCCCGGATCCGCAGCCGACCGGACGCCCCGGGCGCCCGGTTGAGCGTGTGCAGCGCGTCGCGCAGGCCGAGGACCAGGCCCGGCAGCGCCTTCGCCTCGTCGACGTCGGGCGGCAGCAGGAGCAGTTGGCCGTCGCCCCGGTCCTGGGACTCGCAGCGCGACCGGTGGACGCCGGCCCGGTCGCAGGCGTGGTCCAGCGCGCGGTCCAGCCGCTCCTGGACCTTCTGCTGGACCCGGTACGGCCGGCCGCCGTAGGCCTCGATGTCGACGACCAGGCAGATCCGCCGCAGCCGGGGGGCCGTCGCGCCGCTCATGACCGGCCACCGCCGTCCGGCGGGAGCGGCACGCCGGCCGCCCGGGCGAGCAGGTCCCGGTCGAGGACGACGAGTTCGCGGTAGCTGGTGCGCACGGCGCCCTGGTCGCGCAGGGTGCGCAGCGAGCGTTCGACGCTGGCGGGGGAGAGCCGGGCGAGCGTGGCCAGGTCGGCGTGGCTGAGCGGGACGTCGATCCGCAGGCCGTCCTCGACGGGGGTGCCGTAGGAGCCGAGCAGGGTGTGCAGGGTGCGGGCGAGCCGGGCCAGGCCGGTGCCGTGGCCGGCGTCGACCCGGTGGCGGGTGGCCGAGCGCAGCTTGCGGGTGACCGAGCGCTGGACGGCGAGGGCGGCGGCGGGCCGGTCGGCGAGGAAGTCCAGGAAGGCCGGGCCGCCGATCTCCCGGGTGGTGCTGGTGCGCACCGCGAGGACGCTGGCCGAGCGCGGCTCGCCGTCCAGCACGGCCAGTTCGCCGAGGAGTTCGCCGGGGAGCCGGACGGCGAGCAGGGCCTCGCCGCCGTCCTCGGTGGCGGCGACCACCTTGACGCACCCGGTCAGCAACAGGGCGGCCCGGTCGCCCGGTTCGCCCTCGATCATCAGGGCCTCGCCCGGCGCGTAGACCCGCCGGGTGCCGAGCCGCCCGAGTTCCCGCAGGTCGACGGCGTCGAGGCCGGTGAACGGCCCGCGCACGAAGGGGGTGGTCCGGGCGGCGCCGGGTCTGCCCGGTTCCCCGTCCGGTCCCGTCACGTCGCGTGCGCTGTGCATGGTGCCTGCCCCCACCCGGTCGGCAACCCCGCCCCAACAGGGCGATTCCGTACGGAAGATAGCGCACCGCCCGGTGCGGTGTCAGTCTCGGCGCACCGCGCACCGCCCGTCCCGCGCGGATCCCCGACCGGTCGTCGGCGAAGCACAACGGCCGCCGGTTGCCAGGAATCTGACGGTCAGTCAGTCTTTGCGGACAGGTCGATACCGGAGGGGGTCGGATGATGGGTCCAGGGCGACGTCTGCGCAGGGTCTGCGCGGTGCTCGGCACGGCCGCGGTCCTGACGATCGGCGCCGGCGGGGTGTTCCCCGCCTCGGCGGCGGTCCCGGAGGGGGTGGTGCAGGGCGAGGGCTCGCCGGCCGCCGTCCCCGGAAGCTATCTGGTCGTACTCGAACCCACCGCTTCGGCGGCGGGTTCGGTCGCGGACGGTGCGGCGGCGCTGGCCCGCTCCTACGGCGGCACGGTGCGCCGCAGCTACGACGCCGCACTGCGCGGCTTCTCCGCCGACCTCACCGCGAAACAGGCCCGCCGGCTGGCCGCCGACCCGTCGGTGGCGCTCGTCTCGCAGAACCGCCGGGTGCGGGCCGACGGCGTGCAGACGGCGCCGGACTCCTGGGGCCTGGACCGGATCGACCAGCGCCGCATCCCGTACGACGACCGCTACACCTACCCGGACACGGCGGGCGCCGGGGTGACGGCGTACATCGTGGACACCGGGGTGCGGATCACCGCGGAGGAGTTCGGCGGGCGGGCCTCGTACGGCTACGACGCGATCGACAACGACAACGTCGCGGAGGACGGCCACGGCCACGGCACGCACGTCGCGGGGACGGTGGCCAGCGCGTCCTTCGGGGTCGCCAAGGCCGCGAGGATCGTCGCCGTGCGGGTGATGAACGACGACGGCGAGGGCACCACGGAGCAGGTGGTCGCCGGCATCGACTGGGTCACCAAGCACGCCGTCCGCCCGGCCGTGGTCAACATGAGCCTGGGCAGCGACCCGGACCCGGCGATGGACGCGGCGGTCGCGGGGTCCATCGCGACGGGCCTGACCTACACGGTGGCCGCGGGCAACCAGAGCGTGGACGCGAGCGAGCACTCCCCGGCCCGGGTGCCGAGCGCCATCACCGTCGGCGCGACCGACCGGGACGACGTCCAGGCCTCGTTCTCCAACTACGGCCCCCTGGTGGACCTCTACGCGCCCGGGGTGGACATCACCTCGGTGTGGCACGTGGTCGACATGGGCGGTCTGGGCATCGGCATGTCGGGCACCTCGATGGCCGCCCCGCACGCGGCGGGCGCCGTCGCGCTGTACCTGGCGTCGCACCCGAGCGCCACCCCCGCCCAGGTGTCCGCGGCGCTGACCTCGGCGGCGACCGTCGGCGCGCTGCACGGCCTCGGCACGGGCTCCCCGGACCGCCTGCTGTACACCGGAACGGTGCCCAACCGGACGCGCGGCCCGCGGTTCGCCGCCCCGGGCCCGGTGCCGTTCGAGGGGGTCGGCACGGTCGAGTCGCCCGTCACCGTCACCGGGGTCCCCGGCAAGGCGCCCCGTGACCTCGATGTCTCCGTGGACATCGACTACTGGTGGCGCGGCGACCTCAAGGTCGAGCTGGTGGCCCCGGACGGCGCGGTGTTCCTTCTGCACGACACCAACATTGGGGAGGCCTACTCGAACCTGGTCGGCGTGTACGGGGTGGACGCCTCCGCGCACACCGCGGCCGGGGTCTGGCGGCTGCGGGTGACCGACGTCGGCGGCTACTTCCCCGGCACCGTCAACAGCTGGTCGCTGCTGTTCTGACGGCGCTGCGGCGGCCGCCCGGCAGGCGTCGGCCGCCCGGCACGCGTCGGCCGTCCGGTGCTCAGCACGCCTCCAGGGCGGCCGCCTCCTCGCGGATCAGCTCGCGCAGCGCCGCGAGGGCGGGGCGGCGGTCGTCCAGGCGCCACTGGAGCTCCAGCGGCAGGGTGGCCCGGCCGGCCGCCCGCAGGGTCACCACGTCCCCGGTGAGGTGGCCGGTCATCGAGGCGGGGACGAGCGAGAACGCCCGGCTCTGCGCCAGCAGGTAGAGCCGGGAGCCGACGATCCGGGCCGGGCCGACCAGCACCGGCGGCTCCACCCCGTGCTCGGCGCACAGCGCCAGCACATGGTCGTAGTAGCGCGGGCTCTGCTCGCGCGGCCACAGCAGCAGCGGCAGGTCGCCCAGCTCGTCCAGCCGGACGGCCTCCCGCCCGGCCAGCGGATGGTCCCGGCTGAGCGCGACCCGCACCGGCTCGTCGGCGATCCGCTCCCGCCGGTAGCCGGGCACGTCGTCGAGGAAGCGGCCGAGGCCGATGTCGGCGAGCTCGGCGGCCAGCGTCGGCGAGACCCGGCCGGTGTCCACCGACAGCTCGGCCAGTACCAGCTCCGGCAGCTCGCGCTCGGCGCGGCTGACCACGGCCGGCAGCAGCCGGTTGACCACGGTGGGGGAGGCGACGATCCGCGCCGTGCCCAGCCGCGCCTCCTCGTGCAGCCGCACCCGCGCCAGCAGCGCGTCGGCCCGGTCGAGCAGAGCGGCGGACTCGGCGGCCATCACCTCCCCGGCCGAGGTCAGCCGCACCGCCCGGCGGCTGCGGTCGAACAGCTCCACCCCGACGGCCCGCTCCAGCCGGGCGACCTCCTGGCTGACCGTCGGCTGGGAGATGTGCAGCCGCTCGGCGGCCCGGCCGAAGTGCAGGGTGTCGGCCACCGCGAGGAAGACCTCCAGCTGGCGCAGGGTGAGACTCATAGCCGAAAGCCTATGAGAAGGGCCGGTATTCATTCTGGATCCCGATCTGATCGCTCCCTACGCTGAAGCCACCCCTGCCACACCGTGGTGGCAGCCTCACAGGGAGCACACCGCCATGACCGGACTGCCCATCCGCATCTCCGAGGAAGTCGCCGGGGCCGTCGCCGCCGGCGCCCCCGTCGTCGCCCTGGAGTCGACGATCTTCACGCACGGGCTGCCCCGGCCGCGCAATCTGGAGGTCGCGCTGGAGGCGGAGGAGCGGCTGCGGTCCGCCGGCGTCGTCCCGGCGACCATCGGCGTCTTCGCGGGCGTGCCCACGGTGGGCCTGTCCACCGAGCAGATCAAGGAGCTGTCCGAGTCCGACGACCTGGACAAGTCCAGCCTGCGCGACCTCCCGGTGGTCTCCGCGCTCGGCCGCCACGGCGGCACCACCGTCGCCGCCACCGCCTTCCTCGCGCACCGCGCCGGGATCCGGGTCTTCTCCACCGGCGGTCTCGGCGGCGTCCACCTCGGCGCCTCCGAGAGCTTCGACGAGTCCGCCGACCTGGTCACCCTGGCCACCACCCCGGTCACCGTGATCAGCGCCGGCGTGAAGTCGATCCTCGACATCCGGGCCACCCTGGAGCGCTTCGAGACCCTCAACATCCCGGTCATCGGCTACCGCACCCGCCGCTACCCCGGCTTCTACGTCACCGATTCCGGCCACGCGATCGCCTACCGGGTCGACACCCCCGAGGAGGCCGCCCGGGTGATCGAGGCCCGCGACGGCCTGCGGCTGCCGCAGGCCGTCCTCATCGCCAACCCGGTCGACCCCGACAAGCAGCTCCCGCCGCAGGAACTGGAGGCGCTGCTCACCCGCGCCTGGGCCGAGGCCGAGCGCCGGGGCATCACCGGCAACGCCTCCACTCCGTTCCTGCTCGACTTCATCCAGCGCGACACCCAGGGCCGCAGCCTGGAGGTGAACGTCGAGGTCTACCGGGGCAACGTCCGGCTGGGCGGGGAGATCGCCACCGCGCTGGCCGCCGCCCGAAGCGAGGGCTGACCGGTGCTCGGCGTGCTCGGCGACCTCGTCGAGGACATCGTCGTCTGGGTGGCCGGCCCGCTGCGGCACGGCACCGACTCCGCCGCCCGGGTCTTCCGGCAGCGCGGCGGCAGCGCCGCCAACGTCGCCGCCTTCGCCGCCGACCAGTGCCCCACGAGGTTCCTCGGCTGCGTCGGCGACGACCCGGCCGGGCACGGCCTGACCGACGAACTGGCGGCCCACGGCGTGGAGGTGCGGGTCGCGCGGCGCGGGAGGACCGGCAGCGTCGTCGTCCTCATCGACGACGCCGGCGAGCGCACCATGCTCCCCGACCGGGGCGCGGCCACCCTGCTGGAGACCGTCCCGGACACCTGGCTGGACGGACTCACCCACCTGCACGTGCCCGCCTACTCCTTCGACGGGGAACCGGTCGGCACGGCCGCCGTCGACGCGCTGCGCCGGGTCCGGGCGGCCGGCGGCACCACCTCGCTGGACGCCTCGTCGACCGGCATGCTGGAGGGCTTCGGCCGCGAGCGCTTCCTGGCCCTCGCCGCCGGACTCGCGCCCGCCCTGCTGTTCGCCAACCGCGAGGAGTCCGCGTACCTGGGGCTGCTCGTCGACGGCCGCCCGGGGCCGCAGCGGGCCCGGCTGGCGGCCACCACGGTGGTCACCAAGGCGGGCGCGGAGGCGACCACGATCGACGTGCCGGGGCGGCGGCCGTTCACCGTGCCGGTGCCGCCGGTCGGCGAGGTCCGCGACCTGACCGGCGCGGGCGACGCCTTCGCGGCGGGCTTCCTCGCCGCCTTCCTGGACGTGCGGCCGGCGGGCACCGGGCCCGGCGAGGCCGGGCTGCGGGAGGCCGCCGCACGCGGGCACCGCTGCGCCGCGCGGGTGCTGGCCTCGCCCGGCGCGTCCTGTCCGCGGGACTGAGCCGGGCCGGGCGGGGCCCGGTCGGGTGGGGCCGGGTGGGGCTGGGGCCGGGTCGGCCGGGTGGGTCCGGGGTCGGGTCGGCCGGTTGTCCGGGACACGCTCACCAACGGCGCAGCGTCCGGGCGGCGGGGAGGCGCGTGCGGTAGGAGATGGCTCGTCCCATCGCCCACCCGACAAGGGGTTCCCTCGCCATGACACTCGCCAGATCCGCCGCCCGCGCGATCGGGTCCGCTCTGCTGCTCGCCGCCGCGCTGCTGGCCGTGCCGCTCAGCGCCGCCCAGCCGGCCGCCGCCCAGGGGCCGCGCAACGAGAAGGAGGCGGCGGTGTGCCGCCACGTCCTCGGCAGTCTCTTCGCCTTCGCCGGCCACCACGTGACCGAGGCCTGCGCCGTCCGGCCGCAGGACGCCGCGCCCGCGACCGGTTGAGGCCCTCCGCCCGTCCCGTCCCTCCGGGGGCGGGACGGGCGCTGCCGCCGTCACGCCGTGAGCCTCGCCGCCACCGGGCGGTGGTCACTGGGCGTCGCGGGCAGGGTCCAGGTGTCGGTGGCGGTGAGCTCCCGGGTGAGGATGTGGTCGATGCGGACCAGCGGGAGGGCCGCGGGCCAGCTGAAGCCGAAGCCGGTGGCGGCGGGGGTGAGGCGGTCGGTGAGCGGGGCGAGGGCGCGGTCGTGGGAGGCCGTGTTGAGATCACCCAGCAACAGGACCCGGCGCAGCGGTTCGCCGTCCAGGGCCGCGGCGAGGGCGGCGATGTCGCGGTCGCGGTGGGCGGTGGCGAACCCGCTGACGGTCGTCCGCACCGAGGCGAGGTGGGCCACGTAGACGGCCACCGGCCCACCGGGAGCGCGGACCTCGGCCCGCAGGGAGCGGTTCCAGCCGGGGTCGATGACCAGCCGCCGCGACTCCGTCACCGGGTAGCGGCTCCACAGGGCCACCGTGCCGGTGCGGGCGAGGTGGGGCAGCGCCCCGTCGAGCACGCTCCGGTAGGCGGGCAGCGCGGCGTCGGTGACCTCCTCCAGGGCGACCAGGTCCGGGCCTGCGGCGAGCAGCGCGCGGGCCGTGGCGGCCGGGTCGCGGTTGGCGGCGTTGACGTTGTGGGTGACCACCGTCAGGCCCGGCCCGCCCGCCGCCGCGCCCGGCGGCGCCCCGCCGGACAGCAGCCCCGGCCCGAACACCACCGCCCACACCAGGGCCGGCACCACGGCCGCGCAGGCCGCCGCCGGTGCCCGGCGCAGCGCCGCGCACAGCAGCACCGCCGGCGCCACCAGACCGCTCCAGGGCAGGGCGCTCTCCCACAGGCGGCCGAGGCCGAGGCCCAGGTCCGGCACCAGCCGGTGGCCGCCGAGGGCGAGGGCGGTGAGCAGTCCGGCCACGGCGGGCACGAGCCCGCGCCGCCACCGGGGGACGAGCCGCCACCGGGCGGCGGGCCTCCGCCCGGGCGCGGCCCGTCGCCGCCGGGGCGGCCGGCCGGGGTCCGCGGGCGGCCGGTCGGGGTCCGCGGGAGGCCCGGGAAGGACCGCGGTCGTCGTGCGCCCCCTCATCCTGCTCATCCTGCGGCGTCCTGGAGCAGCGCCGGGCAGGTCCCGCCGGGCCGGGTGAGCAGTTCGAAGTGCCAGATCTCGTTGGCGTACACCTGGCACAGCCCGTACCGGGCGCCGTGCTGGATGAGCCAGTAGTCGGCGTCGGTCGGGCCGACGTCGACCGCCTTGCCGGTGACGTGCGCGGACTTGTCCGGCGTGTTGACGAACTGCCGGGCCTGCTCCAGGCTCCCGTACCTGGTCACCGCCCGGTCCAGCAGCCGCTGCTGGTAGGCCTTGCTGCGCCAGCCGGAGGTGACGGTCATCTCGATGCGCTGGGCCCGGGCGTCGGTGGCCGCCCGCTGAAGAGCCTCGCGCAGCGGGCCGTCCAGGTTGCCCACCGCCGGGGTGGCGGTGTCGAAGGGGCTCGGTGCGCGGCCGTCGGGTATCTCCCCGTCCGCCTCCGGCCCGGTCGCCGTCGGGGTCGGCGTCGGGGTCGCCGTGGCCGTGCCCGTCGCTGCTCCCGCTGTGACGGACAGAGCGGCCCGGGCGGCCCGGGTTTGCGGCGGGTCGGCGGCGCACGCCCCGACCAGGGCCAGCAGGGCCACCGCCGAGGTCCCCGCAGCCAGCCGTCGCCCGGCCCGTGCCGAGGTCGCCGCGGGCGTGCCCGCCTCCGTGCCCGTCCTCGTCCGGCGTGTGTCCATCGTTGCCTCCCGATGTGTTCGTGCGTTCCCGGACCATTGGAGGAGGCGCCGTGTTGCGAGGACGTCTGCGCGGGCCGATACGTTTTCGATAGGCCCCATCGGGTCCAATGGGATGTGAACGGCGAAGACGGGAGAACGGCACGTGCGGGTCCTGGTGGTGGAGGACGAGATCTACCTCGCGGAGGCGGTCCAGGCCGGACTGCGGCTGGAGGCGATCGCCTGCGACATCGTCACCGACGGTGACGCGGCGCTGGAGCGCCTCGCCGTCCACGCCTACGACGTCGTCGTCCTCGACCGCGACATTCCCGGCACCCACGGTGACGACGTCTGCCGCAGCATCGTGGCGAGCGGCCTGGGCTGCCGGGTCCTGATGCTCACCGCCGCCGCCCGCCTCAACGAGAAGGTCGCCGGCTTCGAACTCGGCGCCGACGACTACCTCACCAAGCCCTTCGACCTCGCCGAACTCGTCGTACGACTGCGCTCGCTGGCCCGCCGCCCGGCCCAGGCGGCCCCGCCCGTCCTGGAGTACGCCGGACTGCGCCTGGACCCCTTCCGCCGCGAGGTCTACCGCGACGGCCGCTACGTGGGCCTGTCCCGCAAGCAGTTCGCCGTCCTGGAGGTCCTGATGACGGCACGCGGCGGCGTCATCAGCGCCGAGGAACTGCTGGAACGCGCCTGGGACGAGAACGCCGACCCCTTCACCAACGCGGTCCGCATCACCATCTCCGGCCTGCGCAAACGCCTCGGCGACCCGTGGGTGATCCAGACCGTGCCGGGCGTCGGCTACCGCCTCGGCGAGGAGGACCCCCGACGGTGAACAAGCCCCCTCGGGCCGGGCGCCCGCCCGGCCGCAGCCCGCACGGCACGCGCCCGCGCCGGCTGACCGCGCGGATGCGGCTGACCCTCAGCTACACCCTCTTCGCCGTCACCGCGGGCACCCTCTCGCTCGCCGTGGTCTACGTCGGCATGCGCTACATCCCCAACTACCCCCTGACCTCCTCCAACCCGCGCTACCGCTCCGACGCCCCCTCGCGCCAGGAGATCCTGCGCTCGCTGCTCACCACCAGCGGCTACGCCCTCGCCCTGCTGACCGCCGTCGGCCTGGCCGGCGGCTGGCTGATCGCCGGCCGGGTGCTGCGCCCGCTCAAGGACATCACCGGCGCCGCGCACCGCGCCGCGAGCGGGGCACTGGAGCACCGCATCGCCCTCACCGGGCCGCGCGACGAGTTCACCGAGCTCTCCGACGCCTTCGACGAGATGCTGGCACGCCTCCAGCGCTCCTTCGAGGCCCAGCAGCGCTTCGCCGCCAACGCCTCCCACGAACTGCGCACCCCGCTGGCGATCACCCGCACCATGCTCCAGGTCGCCGCCGCCGACCCGGCCGGCCAGGACTGGGGCAAGCTGGTCACCCGCCTCCAGGACACCAACCAGCGCGGCATCGAGATCAGCGAGGCCCTGCTCCAGCTCGCCGACCTCGGCCACACCGCGCCCGACCTCGCCCCCACCGACCTCGCCGCCGCCGTCGAGGAGGCGCTGGCCGCCGTCCGCGACGAGGCCGCGGCCCTCGGCGTCCGGCTCACCGCCGACCTGCGCCCCGCCCCGACCACCGGCAACCCCGTCCTGCTGCGCCAGGCGGCCGTCAACCTGCTCCACAACGCGCTGCGGCACAACCTGCCCGAGGGCGGCCGGGTCACCGTGGTCACCGGGGCCGACCCGCGGCGGCCCGGACGGGTGCGCCTCGGCGTCTCCAACACCGGCCCGCAGCTGACGGCCGAGGCCGTGGCCACCTTCACCGAGCCCTTCCTGCGCGGGCGCGGGCGCACCGCCGGGAGCGATCCGGCCCGCCGCGGCCACGGCCTGGGCCTGGCGATCGTGGCGGCCGTCGCCGAGGCCCACCACGGGGAGCTCCAGCTGGCCCCCGAACCGGCCGGCGGCCTGCGGGTGACCCTCGACCTGCCCGGCCCGCCCGAGGACTGACGACGCACGGTCCCGGCGCGGGGCGTCGGCCCAGCAGCGGGGCGGGCGCCCCCGCCAGGTCCGCCGGCACCCGGACGCGCACGGCCGCCTGCCCGGCCGGCACCTCGGCGCCCGGGCCGCCCGCGACCTCCGCCGTCCACGGCGCCCGGGTCGGCCCGCCGAGCACCGGCCGCCGTCCGGGTCACACCGTCGAGGTCGCACAGCACCGCCCCCGTGCCGGGGGGTCGTCATCGCTCCCTGTCCGCCGGCGGCCGTCCGGGACGGATACGCCGCCGAACGGGCCGGTGGACGTCGGCGGCGACGGGCGCTCTCCGCCGCGCACGCGCCACCCTTCCGGTGCCCGGACCGGCGCGGGCGCCGCCGTACCACGGCCACCCGAGCGCGCGCCGCCCGGGCGATCCACGGCGGATGACGCGCTCACTCGTGTTCCGCCCCGAAAAAGGGGCTCTCGGGCGCGCGGCGGGTGCGGTATGGTGACGGGCGCCGCAGTAGTACGCGTAGAGACGGGGAGGTGAGAACCCATGACCGCTGTGCCGGAACGGGTGCTCCCCGGCCGCGACCGCGACACCCTCGCGCAGGACCACGCCAGGCCGTAGCGCCGGCCGCCGTCCGGAGCGCGCGGGACCGTCCGCCGTCCGGCGACGCATCGTGCGGGGAGCCCCGGGTCGGACGACGTCCTCCCACCTGTGCTCCGAGGGGTTCCCTTGCCTGTCCACCCGTCCGCCAACCTCCGCTCCGCCGTCACCGCCCGGCTGCGCGCCGCCGGCTGCGTCTTCGCCGAGGACGAGGCGCGCATCCTGCTCGCCGCCGCCGCGACGCCCGCCGAACTCGCCGCCATGGTCCGCGGCCGCGCCGCCGGCCGACCGCTCGAACACGTCGCCGGCTGGGCCGAGTTCGCCGGCCTGCGGATCGCCGTCGACCCCGGCGTCTTCGTGCCCCGCCGGCGCAGCGAGTTCCTGGCCCGCTCCGCCGCCGCGCTCGCCCGCGAGGACGCGCTGGTGGTCGACCTGTGCTGCGGCACCGGCGCCCTCGGCGCGGCGCTCGCCGCCACCGTCGGCCACCCCGTCCGGCTGTACGCCGCCGACCTCGACCCCGCCGCCGTCCGCTGCGCCCGGCGCAACCTCGCCGCGACCGGCGCCGAGGTGTTCGAGGGCGACCTCTTCGAGGCCCTGCCGCCCGGACTGCGCGGCCGGGTGGACGTGCTGCTCGCCAACGTCCCGTACGTGCCCACCGCCGACATCGCGCTGCTGCCGGCCGAGGCCCGGCTGCACGAGGCCCGGCCGGCGCTGGACGGCGGCGCCGACGGCCTCGACGTGCTGCGCCGGGTGGCCGCCGACGCCCCGCGGTGGCTCGCCCCGGGCGGCGCCCTGCTCTTCGAGACCAGCGACCAGCAGGCCGCCGCCGCCCTCGGCGTGGTCACCGCCGCCGGCCTCGCCGCCGCCCTCGGCTACGACGAGGACCTCGACGCCACCGTGGTCACCGCCACCCGGCCGCCGGCCGCCGCGTCGTAGCCCGCGTGGCCGTGGCCGCGCGGCCGTAGACGCGCAGACATGCGGCTGAGCGCGACGGCCATGTCCGGGCGGCGGCGCGCGGAGTTGACTGATGCCCATGAACGAGAAGACGAACAGCACCCAGCAGCCCACCACCTCCGCCACCGCCGCCGCCCGGACCGTCCTGGTCACCGGAGGCACCGGCAAGACCGGCCGGCGCGTCGCCGAGCGCCTCACCGCGCTCGGCCACACCGCCCGGATCGGCTCGCGCACCGCGCCGGTCCCGTTCGATTGGAACGACGACACGACCTGGGACGCCGCCCTCGACGGCGTCAGCGCCGCCTACCTCGCCTACTACCCCGACCTCGCCTTCCCCGGCGCCGTGGAGAGCGTCGGCGCCTTCGCCCGGCACGCCGCCAAGGCCGGGATCGAGCGCCTGGTGCTGCTCTCCGGGCGCGGCGAGGAGGCCGCGCAGGCCGCCGAGGCGGCGGTCGCCGAGGCCGGCACCGGCTGGACGGTGGTCCGCTGCGCGTGGTTCTCCCAGAACTTCTCCGAGAGCTTCTTCCGGGACGCGGTGCTCGCGGGCGAGCTGGCGCTGCCGACCGGCACCGCCGTCGAGCCGTTCATCGACGCGGACGACATCGCCGACGTCGCCGTGGCGGCGCTCACCGAGGACGGCCACGACGGCGAGGTCTACGAGTTGACCGGCCCGCGCCTGCTCTCCTTCGCGGACGCCGCGGCCGAGCTGTCCGCGGCGACCGGGCGGGACATCCGCTTCACGCCGATCGCCGTCGAGGAGTGCCGCGAGATGCTGGCGGCCATCGGCCTGCCCGGCGACTTCGCCGACCTGTTCACGCTGATCCTGGACGGCCGCAACGCCTGCCTGGCGGACGGTGTGCGGCGGGCGCTCGGCCGCGAGCCGCGCGACTTCGCCGACTTCGCCCGGGACGCTGCCGCGTCGGGCCTCTGGAACGTCTGAACACCCCCGCCGAACCCTCGCTGTTCCGCCCCCGGCCCGGGGATCCGCGCGTGATCCCCGGGCCGGCGCCCGCCCCGACACCTCCTGGAGCCCGCTCATGTCCGCCCCTGCCGCCACCGTCCCCGCCACCGCTGTCACCGCTGTCACGGCTGTCACCGCCGCCGCCTCGGCCGCCGCCTCCTCCCGCGCCACCGGCCCGGTGCTCGCCACCGCCGCCACCGCGATGGGCCTGATGTCCGGCCTCTTCTTCGCCTTCGACGTCTCCGTCATGCCCGGCCTCGCCGCCGGCGACGACCGCACCTACGTGACCGCCATGCAGCACATCAACACCGCCATCACCAACCCGGTCTTCGGCGCGGTCTTCGTCGGCGCCCTCGCGGTGCCCGCCGTCGGCACCTGGCTGCTGCACCGCTCCGGCCAGCGCGCCGCCACCCTGTGGACGGCGGTGGCGACCCTGCTCTACCTGGCCGCGCTCGTCCTCACCGGCGCCGTCAACGTCCCGCTCAACGACCGGCTCGCCGCGGCCGGCGACCCCGCCGCCATCACCGACTTCGCCGCCGTCCGGGCCGCCTTCGCGCCGACCTGGACGACCGCCAACATCGCCCGCACCGTGCTCTGCACCGCCGCGCTGGCGGCCCTCACCCGCGCCCTCCTGGTCCACCGCCGCCCCGCTGCCCGCTGATGGTCCACCCGGCGGGCAGCCCACCCGCTGATGGTTCACCCGCTGATCACCCGCCCGATCCCCGGCCGCGTCGACCGGGGCCGGGGAGCAGGGAGCGGTCCTTGGAGGTTCTCGGTCGATGTGCCGCCACCGGTCGCGCGGGGCACCCGGTGCGCGCGACGACCGGGGGAGGCCGAAGTACGCGGGGTCGTCGGCGTCTGCCACGATGGACGCCGATACTTGACGCCTCGCCAGGAAGACCCGCCATGGACACCCTGACCGGGCTGCTCGACGGCCCCAAGGCCCGCGGCGCGTTCGTGCTGCGCTCGATCCTCAGCACGCCGTGGGCGCTGCGGATCGAGGACCGCGCGCCGCTGTCGCTGGCCACCATGCTGGACGGCGAGGCGTGGATCCTGCCCGATGGCGGGCAGCCGGTGCTGGTGCGGCCGGGGGATCTGGCACTGCTGCGCGGGCCGAACGCGTACACCGTCGCGGACGACCCGCGGACCGAGGCGGAGATCACCATCGGCCCCGGCCAGATCTGCTCGAAGGACGGCGTCAGCGTCGCCACCTCGATGGCCCTCGGGGTGCGGACCTGGGGCGAGACCCGGCCGGGGGACGAGCGGCCGTCGGTGATGCTGTCCGGCAGCTACCTGGCCGAGCACGAGATCGGCCGCCGGCTGCTGGCCCACCTGCCGACCCTGCTGGTGCGGCCCGCCGGGGTGAACACCACCGAGGACACCCTGGTCCGGCTGCTCGCCACCGAGGTGGGCCGGGCCGAGCCCGGCCAGGAGGTGGTGCTGGACCGGCTGTTGGACCTGCTGGTGGTCGGGGTGCTGCGCGGCTGGCTGGCCGCCCCGGACACCGATGCCCCGGGCTGGCTGCGGGCCCAGGCCGACGACGCGGTCGGCCCGGCGCTGCGGCTGTTGCACGACGATCCGGCCCGGCCGTGGACGGTGGCGGCGCTCGCCGCCGAGGTCGGGCTCTCCCGGGCCGGGCTGGCCCGGCGGTTCACCGCCCTGGTCGGCGAGCCGCCGATGTCCTACCTGGCGAACTGGCGGCTGGCGGTGGCGGCGGACCTGCTGCGCGACCCGGAGCTCACCATCGCGGCGGTGGCCCGGCGGGTGGGCTACGGCGACGCGTTCGCGCTCAGCACCGCGTTCAAGCGGGTGCGCGGGCTCACCCCGCAGGAACACCGCCGCCTGGCCGCCTCGGCCGGCGGCCCGGAGGCGGGCGAAGCGGTGGCGGGTGGACCGGCGGGCGCGACGGCACAGCCCTCCTCTCCCGGGCCGACCACGGTGGTGCTGGCGGCCGGCTGAACGCGACGGGACGGCCCCGGGGCCGCTCCCAACCGTCCACGCGCGGGCCGCAGTTCAGGCCTCTCGGGCCTCGGTTCGAGCCTCGGAGCGGGCCTTTCGGGCCTCAGCTCGGGCCGATGTCGCAGTGCATCACCAGCGCCCAGCAGAGGAAGCCGAGCGCCGCCGTGGACAGCAGCGCCCGCGCCGCGCTCCACCGCACCCGCCGCGCTCCGTGCGGGTCCCGCGGGTCGCACGGCTCCGCGTACCCCGCCCGGTCCGGCTCGCCGGCCTCCGCCAACGCCTGGCTCAGCGGGAGGTTGACCACCCTGGTCGCCACCAGCGAGCCGGTGTAGCAGACCAGTGCGCCGACCGTCGCGGGCAGCGCCCGGTGCCCGTCGCTCGGCAGGTGCAGCACGACGGCCGCGGCCGTGGACACCAGCGCCCCGGCGAAGCCCAACAGGTACCACCCGTTGAGGACCGCCACGTTGAGCCGCTGCATCACCTGGACGACGGCGAGGTTGTCGGCGGTGCGCAGCCCCGGTGTGACCGAGGCGTAGGTGTAGAAGAGTCCGGACGTCACTCCGGTGGTGACGGTCGCCGCCACCAGCGCGAAGACCCGCATCGCCTCCATGTCGCCCTGCCCCCGTCCTGTCGGCCGGCACCGCTCGATCGAAGCGGCCCGCCTGCCGATCATCCGTCATCGAACGGCCGTCTGCCCACCGAATTGACCGATAGGGCAATGATGATGACGGATGGTCATGGATCGGCGGCCGGAACCCGACCGTGGAGGATCAGCCTCCGGTGCGCCCGGCGAGCGCGGCCAGCAGGGCGTCCGCGGTCCAGTGCCCGGCGGCGCCCGGGCGGGTGCTCAGGTAGGCGGCGGTGCGGCGCGGCGACCAGCCGTGCGCGTCGGCCAGTCCGGCGGCGAGGTTGCGCAGGTAGCGGGCGCGCGGGGCGTTCAGCTCGGCCTCGGCCAGCGTCCACGGGGCGGTGAAGCTCAGCACGGGGACGCCGTCCAGTGTGCCGGGGCAGACCAGGGTCTGGTACCGGCCCGGCCCCTGCGGGTCGCGTCCGGTCCGCAGCACGGTGGCCAGGTCGAGGTCGGTGCCCGCCACGCCGCCCATCTCCTGGGCCGCGATGTCGCTGAACTGCCCGGCGGTCAGCAGGTACGCGCGGGCGGGCGCGGTGCCGCGCCGGCGGGGGTCGTAGAAGGCCATGCCGCCGCCCCAGGTCCGCGACTCCAGGGCGAAGTAGAGCAGCCCGGGCAGGCGCACCGGCACCGAACGCTCCGGCGGCCGGGTGTCGCGGCAGCCGGGGTAGTCCCGTTCGCCCTCGGGGGGCCGCCCGCCGCGCAGGTAGCAGGCGAGCCGGTCGGCGTGCATGTTCGAGCCGTAGGCCGCGTACCAGACCAGGGGCGGCGCGGCCGGCCCGCGGTCCGGCGGTGGGCTGACCAGCGGTCGGATCTCCTCCACGGCCGGTGACGCTACCCGACCGGCCCGTCCGTCGCCGCCCCTACGGCCCCGGCGGGTAGGCGCCGGTCGCGGTCCGGCCGGACGCGCGGGCCGCGAGCGCCTGCCGCGCCGCGTACCCCCGGGCCGGACCGGCCGCGGCGTCCAGCTCCTCGCCCGGCCGGAGCCAGGCCCAGTCGGTGATCTCCCCGTCCGGGCAGCCGAGCCGGACCACGGCCGGGTCGGCGGTGCCGAAGTCGTGGAAGAACTGCACGATCGGGTGGTCCGCGCCGGGCGCCGGATGCTGCCAGACCACCGCGAGCAGCGGCCCTGGCGGCCGGTCGAGCCCGGTCTCCTCCCGCAGCTCGCGGGCCGCCCCGGTCGGCGAGTCCTCGTGGGTGTCGAGCACACCGCCCGGGAAGTTCCACCGCCCGGCGTCCGGCCGCCGGTCCGGCTCCCGGACCCGCGACTTCACCATCAGCAGCCGCCCGTCCGGCGCGGTCACCACGGCGGCCGTGCACAGCCACGCGCGCGGTGTGGTGGCCAGCCACTGGGGGCGCGGCAGGTGCGGGCGGGCCGGGGCGTGCGTCCGCAGGAAGCGGACGGTGGCGGGGGAGACGCCGGGCAGGTTGTCCGTGAAGAACCAGGCGTGTGTGGTGTGCCGGGGGAGGACAAGCCGGTCCAGCGCGCCGGGGGCGTGCGCCGACAGCGCGAACACGTGCCACCGCGCCGGCTCCGCTCCGTCCTCCGCTCCTTCCTCGAACACCCCGGCCGGTCGCATCGTGTCGGCGGCCACCCCGCACACCTCGGCCAGCGCGCGGACGGCCGCCGCCTCCGGGACCTCGGCCGGGCGGACGGCGGCGGACGGCAGCTCCCAGCGGCCGTCCGGACGGCGCAGCAGCAGCACCCGGCCGAGCACATCGGTGACGAGCACGGCGGCGAGCGGCGAGGGGCGGGACGAACGGTCCACCTGGGGGCCTCCTTCGACGAGGGGAACGACGGGGCACAGGCACGGGCACGGGCACGTGCGGATCGCGGCCGAGCCGGGCCCGCATGTCGTCGCGGAAGGTGGCGCGCCACTCCTCGTCCAGCGGTCCGCCGTCCAGCACCGCGACCCGCAGCCGCACCAGCTCGTCCGCGTCCCCCGGCCCGGCCGACCGCACCCCGCCACCCGCCGCGTCCTCACCCACCCAGCGCCACCTCCGCCCGTCCCGCACCGCCTCGCCGCGCTGCGGGCCCCTACCCGCCCCCACCCCCTCCGCAACCCCCACCCCCGCTCCGCGCTCCCCGCCGACCACCCCGAACCAAGGCCGCCGCCACCGCAAGGAGGGATCCGGCTTCGTCGCCGACCTGCTGGCCACCGGACCTGACCATCAGCTACCGGGCTGACCCACCCGCACTCAAGCCTGAAGGCAGCCCCAGCCTCAGCGTTCGACCCTGGAGGAATCCCGGTCGGACCCCACAACCTCTTCGCCAAACCGCACCACCGATTCACCAAGATCATCCCACTGCCCCTTGTGGGCTCACTCTGGCTGGACCCCATCAGCGAACGGGGAGAGCAGCGCAGGGTCGGCTTCGGGCCGATTCTCCGTGAACACCCGATGCCGTCCCACCCGCGCCCCTAGGCTGCCGGGCAACTGCTCCCGAAACTCCACCACCGCGTGACCCCTCCGGCGACGGGCCCGAGGAGGACGCCGTCCGCGGCCGTTTCCAGCGGCTCACCGAGGCTCTGCTCACCGATGTCCGGGAAGGCCGGCTGCGGCCCGGCGGCGACACCGGGCAGCCCCGGCCGTTGCCCGCTCACACCCAGGAGGACACTGTGCACGGAGCCGACCTCGCACTGGGCGTCATGCTCACCCGCGACCTCCCCACCCACCAGGTCCTGCCGTTCGCCCGACAGGCAGAAGACCTCGGCTTCGACGAACTGTGGGTCGTGGAAGACCTCGCCTTCCGCGGCGGCGTCGCCCAGGCAGCGGCCGTTCTCGCCGCGACCTCCCGCATCCGCGTCGGCATCGGCATCCTTCCCGCGGGGGCCCGCAACCCGGTCTTCGCGGCGATGGAGATCGCCACCCTCGCTCAGCTCTTCCCCGGCCGCATCGACGTCGGAATCGGACACGGCATGCCCCCATGGATGCGCGCCGCAGGCGCGTGGCCATCCAGCCCCCTGACCCTGCTCGGGGAGTACATCGCCGCCCTGCGCGCCCTGCTCCGCGGCGAGCGACTCGAAACCGAGGGCCGCTATATATCTCTGAGCGGCGTGCAACTCGATCCCAGCGCCCTGCCAGAGGTGGTTCCCGACATCCTCGCCGGTGTACGGGGCCCCCGCTCCCTGGCCGTGTCCGGGGCTGTCGCGGACGGAACCATCCTCGCCGAACCCGCCACCCCGCCCTACATCCGCACAGCCCTCGACCACATCGCCGCCACCCGGCCCCACCGTGTCGTCGCCTACAACCCCGCCTCAATCCACGCCGACCCCGCCACAGCCCTGGATGCAGTCCGCCCCCGACTGGAGTGGGTCGGCGAACCCGACGCCCACGCTCACACTGCGCCCCTGCCCTTCGCCGCCGACCTCGCCGCCCTGCGCGCCCGGTGCACCGACCGTCAGGAGTTCACCCGCCGGATCCCTGACACCTGGGTGTCCCAACTCGCCATCGCCGGCACCCCCGAACAAGCACGCGCCCGCCTCGGTGAACTCCACACCGCAGGCGCCACCAGCGCCATCCTGGTCCCCGACCCCGGCAACCCGCCCACGGCCCTGGCCCACCTCGCCCAGCTGATCTGACACGACCCGCAACTGGTCGCCCCGGCCGTCCAGCCGACGCCATGCCACACAGACCAGCGGCCCGGAACTGCCGGCTGACCGTCCGTTCCCCGTGAACAGCAGACCGCCGCCCCGCTGCAGTGCCGCAGTCGGTGGTTTCCGGGGGTCGTTGCAACACGTGGTTGGTTGTTCGGGCCGCGATGAGTCCATGCAGGCGCTCGGCTGGGGTTTCCCGGCCGAGCGTTTTGCGTGGGCGGCCGTTGGGTTCGGTGGCGACGGCGGCGAGGTGCTCCGGGCCCTGGACGGACAGGTCGGTGCCGCCCCTGGCAGCGCGGCTCCAACGAGAACACCAACGGCCTGCTGCGGCAGTACTTCCCCGAGGATCCGGGCGGACCAGTCCCTTTGAGGACGGCGCTGTCGGTGCCGCCCGGCATGATGCCCGCATGATCGACGACACCGCCGCCGCCCTGTCCTCCCCGGCCGACTACGCCGACGCCGTCGAACGGGCGGTGCGGGCCGCTGCCGCCTACTACGGCGACGGATCGACCCCGTTGGGGGACGACGAGTACGACGCCCTGCTGCGGGCCATCACCGCCTACGAGGACGCCCACCCCGACCAGGTGCGGAGCGACTCCCCGTCCGGCAAGGTCGCCGGCGGCGCGGTCCGGGGGGACGTTCCCCACAGCGTGCCGATGCTGTCGCTGGACAACGTCTTCTCCGCCGAGGAACTCGCGAAGTGGTTCGGCGGGCTGGAGCGGAACCTGGGCCGCGAGGTGAGCGCCTGGTGCGTGGAGCCCAAGCTCGACGGCATGGCGGTGGCCGCCCGCTACCGCGCCGGACGCCTGCACCAGGTCCTCACCCGCGGCGACGGCCTGGCCGGCGAGGACATCAGCCACGCCGCCGACGCCGTCCGGGGCCTGCCCGCCGCGCTCACCGAACCCGTCGACGTCGAACTGCGCGGCGAGGTCCTGCTCACCCACGACCAGTTCGAGCAGGCCAACCGCCTGCGCGCCGAGCACGGCGCGACACCGTTCGCCCACCCCCGCAGCGGCGCGGCGGGCACCCTGCGCGCCAAGGACCGCCCCTACCGCGTCGAACTGACGTTCTTCGCCTACGGCGCCCTCGGCCTGGACGACGACCTCGACCACAGCGCCCTGCTGGAACGGCTCGCCGCCCTCGGGGCGAACACCGCCGCCACCACCCCCGCCCACCCGCGGCGCTGCGCCACCCCGGACGAGGTCCAGCGGCGCGTCGAGGAGATCGCCGCGCTGCGCGCCGTCCTGCCGTTCGGGATCGACGGCGTGGTCGTCAAGGCCGACTCCGCCGCCGACCGGCGGGACGCCGGGTCCGGGTCGCGTGCCCCGCGGTGGGCCGTCGCCCGCAAGCTCGCCGCCGAACACAAGGTCACCCGGCTGGTCGACGTCGAGTGGAACGTCGGCCGCACCGGCATCATCGCCCCGCGCGCCGTCCTCGAGCCCGTCGAGATCGACGGCGTCACCATCACCTACGCCACCCTCCACAACCCCGCCGACATCACCCGGCGCGACCTGCGGATCGGCGACCAGGTCTTCGTCTACCGGGCCGGCGACGTCATCCCCCGGGTCGAGGCGCCGCTCGCCGACCGGCGCACCGGCGACGAGCGGCCCATCGCCTTCCCCGAGGTCTGCCCCCGCTGCGGCGACGCCATCGACACCGGCGAGCAGCGCTGGCGCTGCACCCGTGGCCGCAACTGCCAGGCCGTCGCCTCCGTCGTCTACGCGGCCGGCCGCGACCAGCTCGACATCGAGGGGCTGGGCCGCACCCGCGCCGTCCAGCTCGTCGAATCGGGACTGGTCGCCGACATCGCCGACCTGTTCACCCTCACCCGCGACCAGCTCCTCGCCCTGGAGCGGATGGGCGCCACCAGCAGCGACAACCTCCTCGCCGCGATCGGGGCCGCCCGCAGCCGGCCCCTGGGCCGGGTGTTCTGCGCGCTCGGCGTGCGCGGCACCGGGCGCACCATGTCCCGCCGCATCGCCGCGCACTTCGGCTCCATGGCCGCCGTGCGCGCCGCCGACGCCGAGACGCTGGCCGCCGTGGACGGCATCGGCACGGAGAAGGCCCGCGTCATCGTCGCCGAACTCGCCGGACTCGCGTCCCTCCTCGACAAGCTCGCCGCCCAGGACGTCGGCACCGCCGTCACCGAACCCCTGGCGCCGGCCGCCGCGGAGAACGCCGTCGCCGACGCGGACGCCCAGGACACGCAGCAGCCGACCGCGGGCGCGCCGCTCGCGGGCGAGGCCGTCGTCGTCACCGGCGCCATGACCGGCCCGCTCGCCGCCCTCTCCCGCAACGAGATGAACGAGCTCATCGAGCGGGCGGGCGGCAAGGCCTCCTCCTCGGTGTCCACCCGCACCACCCTGCTGGTGGCCGGGGAGAAGGCCGGCTCGAAGCGGGCGAAGGCCGAGACGCTCGGAATCCCGATCCTCACTCCGGACCAGTTCGCCGACCGCGTCGCCGCCCACCTGCCGTAGCGCCACGGTGTGCTTCCCGGGTCGCGGCCGGGCGGGACGGCCGGCCGCAACCCGGGACGACGACGACCGGCTGACCACCTCGCACGAGCCGCGCACTGTGCTGTTCCGCTACGAGCACGCGGCCCGCGGCCCTGCCCGGTGCCACTACCAGCCGGACTCGACCAGCGCGCAGCCGTCCGGGGTGATGTGGTGGGTGCGGCCGGAGTAACCGACGATCCGGCAGTGGCTCTGGACCGCCAGATGCCACCCGCTCTGCCCCTCCTCCAACCGGATGGTGAAGCCTCCGTACATGCCGGGCACCGTGAACCCAAGGGCGGGGTCGGACAGTTCGGTCAGGACGCTGACCTGCGGAAGCACCAGGGCCGCCGTGACGCCGAAGCTCTCGGTCCGGACCCGGATCAGGGCGTGCAGGAAGTGCTGCATCGCCCGCAGGTCCACCTCCCGCACCGGGTGCAGCGGTGCCGGCTCCAGCAGCGGCAGCAGCGTCTCGCGTCCGAGGCGGGTGGCGAGGTCGACGGGGCGCTCACCGTCCGCGGAGCGCAGAGTGCGCCAGGCGCCGGCTTCCAGCAGTCGTTCGACCACCTCGATCGGGGCGTCGTGCCAGGCGGCCTGGTGCAGCGGCGCCCAGCCGCTGCGGCCTCCCACGCGCCGGGCGTTGACCAGGCTCGCCCACTTCTCCACGGCGGCCAGCACACCGGTCCAGTCGCCCCGGTGCGCGGCATCGGACAGCCGGTCACGCTCCGCCTGGTGTTCTTCGTGGTAGAGGCCGCGTTCCCCCGCACCGTCCCACTCGGCCATGCCTTTCCCCCTTCGTTGCGCTGCCGCGCATCGTAGTCGCCGCGCCTCCGGCGGGCGCGGGCGAGGGGGCCTGGGTCCGGCCGGGGCGGCTCCACCGTGCGGGGCGCGAGGCCGCGGGGGCCGCCGCCATCGGTCTCGGGGGCCGCGAGAACACGTCGATGTTCGCGCAGGTGTTCAGCCGGATGGGGCCGGTGGCGGCCGTCGTCGTCTTCGGGGGCGGGTGGGGCGGGAGGGGTGTGTGGTGCTCCGTCGCCGACGGCGTTCGGCGCGCCGTCGTCCCGTATTCATGGGTGGTTTCCGTAGGCGTCGGGATCTCCTTCCGATACGCGCGTCGTTCTCCCCTTCCCGGGGTCGAATTCCCCTCGAAACTATGACCGCATGACAGTCATCCTGTTTGACGGCGAAACATCGCGGCTCCTACCGTCCGCCCAGGTTCCTCTTCATCAGTCGGCGGCTCGGGGGCGGCTCGACGTCTCCCGGGAGGCCCCTTTCGGGAGTTCTGATGCATACCGTCCGAAGACTCTCGCCGCTCATCGGCGCGGCCCTCGCGATACCCCTACTGGCCACCGGCCTCGTCACCGCGGCGGCACCGGCCTCCGCCGCGGGCACCGGTGCCCCGGCCCTCGTGGAGAACTACGTCCACCCGGGCGCCGCGAGCATCCTCGCGGACCGGCACATCACCGTCAGATCGGGTGACGGGCACATCCAGCTCGTCGACTGCGCGTCCGGTTCGAACCTGCTGCGCCTGTACAGCCGGGCCGCGGAGCCGAGTGAGACGTGTTTCAGGATCACCGGACCGACCGGAAACCTCCAACTCGAGATCCCCAAGGTCTACTCCATCAAGGGCGACGCCGACCACTCGGTCTCCGCCACCTTCACCACCGATGGCAACCCGGTGTACGTCGGGGTGCCCAAGAACACCTGGACGCCGGTCGGCGAGGGGAACCCCGGCGGCAGCAGCACCACCCTGCTGGAGCTCAACGCCTGGGCCGGACCGGCCGCCCCCGCCGAACCGGAGTGGGCCGCCGCCGCCAGGATCACGGTCGGTCAGCCCGGCTTCGGCGCGCGGTCGTGCAGCGGCAGCCTCGTCGACCCGTCCTGGGTCCTCACCTCCGCCAGCTGCTTCGCCGGGGCGACCGCACCGGTGAGCCGGACCCGCGTCAGCACGTACCGGTACAACGTCGCCGTGGACCAGCTCGTCCCGCACGGCGAGCGCGACCTCATGATGGTCCGGCTCGCAACCCCGATCACGGGCGCCGGCCTCCTCCAGGTGGGGACGGCCGCGCCGACGGCCGGCCAGCTCGTGGACTACGTCGGGATGGGGCGCACCGCGACCGAGTGGGTCCCGTTCAAGTCCCACGAGAGCGTGCACAGGATCGGCACCATCGGCGGTACCACCGTCGACACCGTCCCCGCGGTCGGCGCCGCCCCCGTCTGCCTGGGCGACACGGGCGCCCCGGTCGTGCGCGACAACGACGACTCCTACGAGCTCTTCGCCGTCGCGACCGGCTCGTGGCAGGCCGGCTGCGTCGGCGTCCCCGCGAGCGAGACCCGCACCGGTGCGACCGCCACCCGCGTCGACGACGTGGCCGGCTGGGTGCAGCAGGTCCGGGCGACCACACCGGGCTGGAAGCTCCATACCCTGCTCAGGGCCGGCAACGGCCTGTTCCACGCCACCCGGCTGAGCAACGAATCCTGGACACCGTACGAGGACGTCCAGGCCCAGGCCGGCGACATCGGCGGCATCCGGACCATGGGCACTGCCGAGGTCCACGGCGACACCCACATCGTCGCTCTCGGCGGGGACGGCCGCCTCCACCACGCCATCCACCGCCTCGACGGCAGCTGGAGCGCCTTCAGCGACGTCAACCGGGACGCCGGGAACCTCACCGGAGTCACCCAGATCGCCGTCGCCGCCCTCGGTGACGACCTCCAGGTCGTCGTCCTGGCCGGGGGAGTCCTGCATCAGAGTCTCCGCTACACCGAGGGGGGCGGATGGTGGGCCGGCTTCGACGCCGTCTTCCCCCGTACGGGTGCCCTCAGCGGCGTCACCGCCGTCGCTGTCGCCGTCGCCGGAACCACCACCTACGTCGCCGTCAGCGCCGGTGGCCACGTCTACCAGACCAGCCTCGCCCAGAACGGCACCTGGGGAACGTGGATCCCGGTCGAGGCCCAGGCCGGGAGCCCCGGCCGTGTCACCGCCCTCGCCGTGGCGCCGCAGGACGACGGCCTGAACCTCGCCGTCGTCACCGACACGGGCGCCCCGTTCACCACCATCCGTTCCCCCAACGGCACCTGGCAGCCGTTCCGGCCCCTGGACGGCGGGTTCGGCCAGGCCCGCGCCACCTCGATCAGCGCCGCCACCGTCAAAGGCCAGACCTACGTGGCCATCACCACCACCGACAACCGGGTCCTGTTCACCGTCCGCTATGCCGGCGGCACCTGGCGGAGCTACGCCGAGCCCGTGGACCTGACCGGCCTTCCCGGTGACCACACGGGCACCGCCATCGCGGGCAGCCTGTAGCACCTGGCCCGGCCGGACTCCCCGGATCACCGCAGTTTCGCACCACACCTGTCCACACCCGCACACACCAGTGCACACCCGCACCACATCAGTGCACACCCGCGCCCACCGCCACCGGCCCGCCGGTGGCGGTGGGGCGGCACCTCGGTGCCCGACAACAGAACAGGACGGCGAATGCGATGAGGGTGTCATCGATCCCCCGGGCCCGGAGGCCGCGCTCGGCGGCCGGCCTGGTCATCGGCGGCCTGCTGACCGGGCTGCTCGCGGTCCCGGCCGCGGCGGCGGACGCCACGCCCGCGACCGGGCCGGACCCGGACCGGGTGCGGACGGTCGCCGCCTGGCTGTCCGGCGGACCGGCCGTACGGCAGGCGGCCGAGAGCGCGCTGACCGGCGCCGCCGCCGACCCGGCGAGATTCCTGGCCACCGGTCAGGCCGCCGCCTCCGAGCAGGACCTGCGGGCGAAGATCGAGGAACTCGTCGCGACCGCCGGCCCGGGCGTGCGCGAAGCGGGCACGGTCGCGCTGAAGGGCTCTGCGGCCGACCTGCAGAAGTTCCTCACCACGGCTGCCCAGAAGGCCTTCGAGGACGACCAGCGGGTGGAGCTGGTGAACCTCCTGGCGGACGGCGGGCCCGCCGTCCGGGAAGCCGCCGGCAAGGCGCTCGACGGCACGATCGAGGACGTCAACACCTTCCTGTCCGAGGGGCAGTTCAAGGCGCGGGACGACGACGACCGGATCCGTCTCGCGCAGCTGATGGCCACCGGCGGCCCCGAGGTGAAGCGGGCCGCGGGAGCCGCGCTCGACGGCGGCATGGAGGACGTCCAGCAGTTCCTCCAGTACGGCTACCAGACGGCCGCCGCCCACGACCAGGAGACCCTGACGGTCGCCCAGCTCGCGGACCTCACCAGGAACGCCTCCGCCCAGGCGGGACAGCGGGCCCGCACCGCCAGGGAAGCCGCAGGACGCGCCCTCGACGCCACCGCCCTCGCCAAGGCCGCCGCCGAACGGGCCGCGGCCGAGACCAGGCAGGCCCAGGGCCAGGCCGGTGCCGCCTCCAACGCGGCCGCGCGCGCCGCCGACGCCGCCGGCCGGGCCGCCACCGCCGCCCGGACCGCGGCCTCCGCCGCCAAGGCCGCCAACGAGGCCGCCCGCCAGGCCGTGGCCGCCGCGGCCGCCGCCGCCTCGGCCGCGACGAAGGCCGGCGACGCCGCCTCCCGCGCCCGGGCCGCGGCCGCCGCGGCGGCGGGGGACGCGGACAAGGCCGACCTCGCCCGCGCCGCGGCCGCCACCGCCCGCGACGCCGCCGTCAACGCCCGCACCGCCGCCGAGGCGAGCCAGTGGGCCGGCCTCGCCGCCTCGCAGGCCGGAGCCGCCGCCCAGTCCGCCGCTTCGGCGGGCACCAACGCGGCCGTCGCCGCCTCGGCGGCCGCCGAGGCGGCCGGCTACTCGGGCGTGGCGGACGCCGCTGCCTACCGGGCTCGGCAGGCCGCGGCCCGCGCCAGGAGCGCCGCCGCGGAGGCCCAGCGCGCCGCCAACGCGGCCGTCAGGATCGCCGGAGAGGCCGCCTCGGCCGCCGCCGAGGCGCAGCGCGCCGCCAACGCCGCCGCCGCCCACGCCGAAGCGGCGGCAGCGGCGGCCGAGGAAGCGGCGGCGCACGCGGGCGACGCGTCCAGGTGGGCGACCACCGCCCAGACCGCGGCCACGGCGGCGGGGGCCGCCGCCGACTCCGCGGCGAACTCCGCCGCGCAGGCCCACAGGATCGCCGACATCGCCCGCGCCGCCGACCAGGAGCGCCTCGACGCCCAGCAGGCCACCGAGACGGCCGCCGCCGAGGAGGCCGCCCGCGCGGCCGACCTCACGGCCAGGACCGCCGCGTGGGAGGCGGGCAAGGCCACCCGGCTCGCCGCCGACACCGAACAGCTCGTCAAGGACGCCACCGCGCCCGGCGTCGACCCCGAGGTCGCCGTCCGCAAGGGCCGCCAGGCCGCCCTGCGCCTCCTCGACGCCGGCGGCCCGTGGACCAGGGCCGCCGCCCAGGGCGCCCTGGAAGGCGACGCCGCCGCCGTCCGCGGCTTCCTCGGCACCGGTCTGACGGTCGCCCGTGACCGCGACGACCGCACCAGCGTGATGGCCATCGCCCAGAGCCCCGGCAAGCCGGAGAAGCGTCTCGCGGCGCAGACCGCCTCCGTCGGCACGCCGGAGGAGGTGCGTTCCTTCCTCGCCACCGGCCAGTACCCCGGCAAGGACGACGACGACCGGGTGCTGCTGTCGCAGATCATGGCGACGGGCGGCCCGGGTGTGAAGGAGGCCGCCGGGAAGGCCCTGGACGGCACCGTCGCCGACGTCCGGGCGTTCCTGGCGGTCGGTCAGTACCGGGCGCGGGAGGACGACAACCGCGTCCTGGTCACCCAGGCCCTGACCACCGGCGGGCCCGAGGTCAGGGCAGCCGCCCAGGCCGTGCTGTCCGGTCCGGCCGACCGGCTCGAACCCTTCCTGCAGAGCGGCCGGCTCAAGGCGCAGGAGCGCGACGCGGCGACCGCCACCCATGTGGCCACCGTCCAGTCGTACCTCGCCACCATCGACGGCCAGGTCGCCGTCGCCCGCCGGTACGCGCTGGAGGCGTCCCAGTCCTACGCCACCGCACGCGGCGCCGCCGACGAGGCGGCGAACTACGCCAGCCAGGCGCGCACCAGCGCCGACCAGGCCGCCGACTGGGCCGCGAAGGCCGCCCAGTCCGCCCAGGCGGCCCAGACCTCCGCCGCCCAGGCCGCCGCCTACGCCCGGCAGGCCCAGGCCTCGGCGGCCGCCGCCACCGAGGCGGCCGGCCGCGCCGGCGCCTCCGCGGCCATCGCCACCGACCACGCCGCCCAGGCCCACCAGTACGCGGCGGACGCCAAGGGCGCCGCCGACCGGGCGCACGCCTCGGCCGTCGCCGCGCAGAAGAGTGCGGACGAGGCGCAGCAGGCCGCGGCCGAGGCCCAGGTGGCCGTCTGGCGCAAACAACAGGAGGAGGCCACCGCTGCCCAGGTCGCGGCCGAGACGACCGGGAACGAGGGCAGCGACGGCACCGGCGCCGACGGCGACGGCCGGGCGTACTACGTCGAGCGGGTGCCGCGGGACGACCTGAGACCGAGCAATGTCAAACAGGACATGGGCAAGTGCATCACCGACGACCCGGCGGAGCTGTACGGCGCACTCAAGTCCCTCTTCGGCGGCAACCACACCTGGTACGAGAACGCCGCCGGAAAGACGGTCTGCAAGGTCAAGGTGACCGCCAAGGTCTCCGGGACGGTCGACTACTTCCTGCGCACCTGCCCCGAACCCGGCCTCACCACCGAGGCCTGCAAGGGCACGTACCCGGTCTGGGAATCCGTGCTGCTCGGCACCGAGCAGCTGAACGGGGTCCCGTACGAGACCTCGGTCGAGATGACGTACACGGACTACAAGCGCGACCACGACCCCCGGGTGCTCGCGGGCCGGCTCCTGTGGAACATGCTCACCGGCGACTTCGTCAAGTGCTTCAACAACCCCGGCTTCAACAGGGCCTGCGGCTTCGCGCTGGCGACCGTCCTGCCCGTCGGCACCCTCGCCAAGGCCGCCAAGGGCGCCGTCGCCTACCGGTTCGCCATGATCTCGGGCATCGGTGTCGACGAGGCCAAACTCGCCCTCCGGGCGACCCTCGACGGCTACAGCCAGACGATCCTCAACGGTCTCAACGCCGTGGCCGACAACGTCGCCAGGTTCCGGCTCACCCTGTCGAGCGGCGTGGGCACCGAGGAAGCACTGATCGTTCTCCGCAACAGCCCCGGCGTCGACCGCGCCCTGGTGGCCGAGCTCGAGACCGAAGCGCTGGTGACCCAGCGTGCCCGCACGTCCTGCCGGAACAACAGTTTCCCTGCCACGGCCCAGGTGCTCCTCGCCGACGGATCGCACCGGGCGATCAGCGAAGTCCGGGTCGGAGACCGGGTCCTCGCGACCGACCCCGCGACCGGGAACGCGCAGTCGCAGGCCGTCACCGCCACCTTCGCCCATGACACCGAACAGCTCGTGGACGTCCGCCTCACCGACGGCAGCACCATCTCCACCACGCCCGGGCACAACCTCTACGTCGACGGAGTCGGCTGGACCCTCGCCGCACGGATCACGGCCGGGGACCGCCTGCGTTCGGCCGACGGATCCCCGCAGACCGTCACCGGCGTCGAGAACCGCGGCGGCCTCGCCCCCCGGCCCGTCCACGACCTCACCGTCGACGGGATCCACACCTTCTACGTCCGCACCGACGGCGGCGCGGGCCGGGACGTCCTCGTCCACAACTGCCTCGACATCATCGCCGACGAAGGCACCGACGGAGCCCACACCCTCAAGGACCACGTGGGTCTGTCCCCCCAGGACATCGAGGCGAAGATTGGGAGGGACGGGATCGCCACCGTGTGGAAGGACGAAGCGACGGCCGCGACGTCCGTGGCGGCCGCGTACAAGGGATGGATCGAACGGAGTCCGCAGAATGGAAGGACCCTGTCGAACTGGATCGCGAAGCAGTCGAAGAAGACCAGCTTCGACCCGAGGTTCGACCTCTTCACCATCAAGTGGGAGCTCAGGGACCAGGGATCCCTCGGAACCGCCTACACCAGAGTCGGCGAAACGATCCAAGGTGTCCCCCTCGGCAATACGGTGACGATTCAGCTGAGGTTCTCTCGCAGGCATCCGGAGAAGTTCGTCGTCTACACGTCCCACCCGCTCTAGGAACGGCCGTCACCGTGATTCCACGCCAGGACTTCGACGAGGACTTCGGGCTCACCGGCCTGACCAAGTACCTCGCGATGCACCTCGACCTCCGTGACGAGCCCGGATGCCTGGAGCTGGCCACGGCACTCCTCGAACACCAGGGCAACCCCGCGTACGCGGAAGAGGTTCTCGACGACGTCGAGCGTCTCACCCGGTCCCCGTTGACGGATGACGCGCTCTCCGCGCTCTGGCTGGCCGCCTGCAACGCACGCTTCGACCCGGCACGCTCAGGACTCCGCATGCGCGTCTGGCTGGACCGGCTCGCGGAGACCTGCACCGCCCACCTCCGCCGGAACGACCCGTCGTTCGAACCCGCCCGCTCCCGGCCGGCCGACCACCCGGACCTCCGGGAAGCGGTACTGGCGGAACTGCGGGGCGTGGCACCCGCGCTGGCCGAGAAGGCCGTCGGCAGCCTCTGCGTACCGCCCCTGCCGCAGCTGGTGCCGTCGCTGGAGGCCGCGGTGACCGCGCTGGGACCCGACCTCGGGTTCCGGCTCGTCCTGCGCGCCATGAAGGTCTACTTCGTCCGGATCGGACCGGCCCGGCTGGCCCGGCTCGAGGGGATCGGCCGTCTCCTCGGCTACCACGACCGGGTGGTCGAGGACGGCAACCTCAACATCCGGTCGGACCTCGAGGACTGACCGGCACGCGCCATCAGCGGGGCCGGTGTGCACGCACCGGCCCCGCTGATGTCGCCCGGACAAGGGACGGCACGGCCTTCACTCCCCGAGCCGCCCCGCCACGAGCACGGGCCGTTCCGCGAGGGCGGCGTCGAGGGCGACGGCGAGGTTCGGGACCGGGCTGCTCGCCGAGCCCGGGAGGGTGGCACCCGCCCCCGCATGTCGCAGGGCGTGTCTGACGATTCCCGCCGCGACCCCAACTCCCGTGCGGACGGGGCGCCGATGGGTCGTCGACGGGGAGCCCGCGGAGCACCCGGCGGCCCGGGCGGCCGCCGCGGTTGTCCATGGCGGCCCCTACGATGTGCGGCATGAACACTGGGGGGCCGGAGACACGGCTCATCGACAACCGCTTCGAACTGCTGGAACGCCTCGGCGGCGGAGGCATGGGCCTGGTCTGGCGTGCCCGCGACACCATGCTGCACCGCGAGGTCGCCCTCAAGGAGGTCCGCCCACCGGACCCGGCGATGGCCGCGGCCGACCCCACCGCCGCCGACGAGCTGCGCGAGCGCGTGCTGCGCGAGGCCCGCGCGCTCGCCCGTCTCCAGCACCCGAACGTCGCGGTGATCCACCACATCGTCGACACCCCCGACCACCCCCACCCGTGGCTGGTCATGGAGCTGGTCACCGGCGGCAGCCTCGCGGACCGGATCGCCCGCGGCCCGCTCACCGTCCCCGAGGCCGCCCGGATCGGCCGCGGCGTGCTCGCCGCGCTGCTCGCGGCGCACGCGGCCGGCATCCAGCACCGCGACGTCAAGCCCGGCAACGTGCTGCTGCGCGCCGACGGCACCCCCGTCCTCACCGACTTCGGCATCGCCGCGATGCAGGACGCCACCGCGCTCACCGCCACCGGCGCGCTGATCGGCTCGCCCGAGTACATCGCGCCGGAGCGGATCCGCGGCGAGGAGGGCAACCCGTCCTCCGACCTGTGGTCGCTCGGCATGCTGCTGTACGTCGCCGTCGAGGGCCACCACCCGCTGCGCCGCGCCACCTCGCTGGCCACGCTCGCGGCCGTGCTCGACGAGCCCCTGCCGCCGCCGACCCGCTGCGGGCCGCTGGGGCCGGTGCTGACCGCGCTGCTGGCCCGTGACCCGGCTGTGCGGCCGCCCGCCGCGCAGCTCGACCAGGCGCTCGCGGCGGCCGAGGCGGGCGGTGCGGCAGGGGGCGCGGGGTACCCGCCCGCCGGGCCGTACCCGGGCGCGTACGCCGAGGCCTCCTCGGGCTCCTTCGCCGGCGCGTCGGGCACGACGGACCTCCCCGGGCCCGGGGGCGGGCCCGTCGACGACACCGGGACCCGGTACCTCGGTCCGACCGGTCCCGCCGCGACGGCCCCGCCGCCTCCGGCCCGCCGCCGCACCGGCGCCACGGTCACCCTCGCCGTCGCCGGGGTCGCCCTGGCGAGCGTGCTCGCCTGGACGCTGCGCCCGGACGGGACCGGCGAAGCGGCCGAGCCGGGCGCCGCCCCGAGCGGATCGTCGGCCTCCGCCGGCTCGACCGGCTCCCCGGCGACCCCGGGCACGGCCGCGTCCACCGGCCCGCCCGCCGCGCCGACCACCGCACCGCCCGCCGCCGGCACCGCCTCCGCCACGCCGACCGCCAAGCCGCCGGTGAGCACCTCCAAGGACCTGCTGACCCCGGACGGCGTGCGCACCGTCGTCGCGGCGATCACCGCGCAGAGCGGCGGCACGAAGGTCAAGGAGCTCAACGTCTACCCGACCCACGCGAGCGCCCAGGTGCCCACCGCCGACGGCCGCAACTACGACTGGTACGACTACCGGGACGGCAAGGTCGTCAAGCGCACCGGCTCGTCCATGGGCAAGGCCAAGCCGGTGGACCTCGCGCAGTACGACTGGGACGCCATCCCCGCCCTGCTGAAGAAGGCCGACGACACCCTCAACGTGAAGGACCCGACCAGCCGGTACCTCATCATCGACACCTTCCCGGGCGGCGACGTGGCGACCATCCGGGTCTACCTCTCCGACGACTACCACAACGGCGGCTACCTGGTGGCGGACACCAAGGGGAACCTGCGCAAGACCAACCCCGCCGACTGAGCCGGTCGGCGGCGGGCCCGGCCACGGACGGGGCACCAGCGCAGGGCGGGCGGCCCGTTCCGGGCCCAAGCTGGACTGGTCCCGTGGCGCGCCGCCGCGCCACGGGGCCGACCGAACGAACGCCGACCGGCCGAACACCGACCGAGCGAACGCCGAGTGAGGAGCCGTCGCGAGATGAGCGAGAACCACCACGTCCTGCTGCTCGACTTCACCGACCGCGCCGCCTGCCGGGCCGCCTTCGACGAGGCCGTGCACCTGCCCGGCCTGCACCAGTCCGCGATCGTCGAGCGCCTGACCGACGGCACCCTGGACTTCCCGGCCAGCCAGGTGCGCGGAGCGGGCGCGCCGACCGTGGGCGGGGGCGTGGTCGGCGGCCTCGCCGGGCTGCTCGGCGGCCCGATCGGCGCCCTGCTGGGCTGGGCGGCCGGGACGGTGATCGGCAACGCCGCCGAGTCCTGGCGCGACCACGAGGGCGGCGCCGCGCTGATCGTGCTGAGCGAGGAGGTGGACGAGGGCCACTGCGTGCTGGTGCTCGACCTCGCCGAGGCCTCGCCGGAACCCGCCGACGACCTGGCCGCCCGCCACGGCGTCACCCTCCGCCGCCTCCCGGCCGCCGAGCTGGCCGAGCGCGTCAAGGCGGCCCGCCGCGCGGCCGAGTAGCGGAGGTCCGACCCGGGCCGCAGGCCCCTGCGGCCCAGCGGCGCGGTCGCGGAGGCCGGGAACATCGGCAGCGCCGCCGGTCCGGTCAGGACGCCGTGCGCGCCCTGGTCGCCGCTACCCGCCGGCGCGCCCGGAGCCGAAAAGCGGGTGCCGCCCGCCGTCGGATGGAGCAGCATGACCCGCATGGCCGACACCTCCGTACTCACCCGCGCCGAGGCCGTCGAGCGCCACCGGCTGCTCGACGTCCGCACCGTCCACCTCGACCTCGACCTGACCCGCGGCGGGGAGGTGTTCGGCTCCACCACGGTGATCCGCTTCGGCTGCACCGCCCCGGGCGCCGGGACGTACGTGGACGTCAAACCGTCCGGGCTCCACCGGGTGGTGCTGAACGGCCGCGAACTGGACGTCGCCGCGCTGCGGGCCGGACGCTTCCCGCTGACCGGCCTGGCGGCCGACAACGAACTCACCGTCGAGGCCGAGATGGCCTACTCGCACACCGGTGAGGGCATGCACCGCTTCACCGACCCCGCCGACGGCGAGGACTACGTCTACACCCAGTCCTTCCTCGACGACGGCCCGCGGGTGTTCGCCTCCTTCGACCAGCCCGACCTCAAGGCGCGCTACACGGTGTCCGTCACCGCGCCGCAGCGGTGGACCGTGGTCGGCAACGGCGTGGGCCGCCAGGTCTCGCCCGGCCGCTGGGAGTTCGCGCCCACCCCGGCGATCAGCAGCTACCTGGTCGCGGTGGTGGCCGGTCCGCTGCACTCGGTGCGCGCCGAGCACGACGGCATCCCGCTCGGCCTGCACTGCCGCCGCTCGCTCGCCGCCCACCTGGACGCCGACGCCGCCGAACTGCTGGAGATCACCCGGCAGGCCTTCGACCACTACCACCGGATCTTCCGGCACCGCTACGCCTTCGACAGCTACGACCAGTGCTTCGTGCCGGAGTTCAACGCCGGCGCGATGGAGAACCCGGGCTGCGTCACACTGCGCGACGACTTCGTCTTCCGTTCCGCCGTGACCGACACCGAACGCGAGGAGCGCGCGATGGTGGTGGTGCACGAGATGGCGCACATGTGGTTCGGCGACCTGGTCACCATGAAGTGGTGGGACGACCTGTGGCTCAACGAGTCCTTCGCCGAGTACATGGCCTACAGCGTCACTGCCGCCTCCACCCGGTTCACCGGCGCCTGGACCGGCTTCGCCGCCGACCGCAAGACCTGGGGCTACGACGCCGACCAACGCCCCTCCACCCACCCGGTGGCACCCGCCACGGTGGAGGACACCGCCCAGGCGCTGCAGAACTTCGACGGCATCTCCTACGCCAAGGGCGCCGCCGCGCTGCGCCAGCTGGTCGCCTGGCTCGGTGAGGAGGCCTTCCTGGCCGGAGTCAACGACCACTTCGACGCGTACGCCTTCGGCAACGCCACCCTCGACGACCTGCTCCGGGCGCTGGCGGCGGCCGGCGGCCGCGACGTGCACGGCTGGGCCGACCGCTGGCTGCGCACCACCGGCGTGGACACCCTGCGGGTGACCGACGGCCGGATCGAGCACACCTCGGCCGACGGCGTCCTGCGCCCGCACCGGCTGACCGCGGGCCACTACCGGCGCACCGCCGGGGGTGGCCTGGAGCTGGCCGAGCGGGTGCCGCTCGACCTGCCGGCCGACCGCACCGCGGCGCGGCCGGCCGGTGCCGAGCTGACGCTGCCCAACGACACCGACCTCGGCTTCGTCAAGATCCGGCTCGACCCCGGCTCCTGGCGGACCGTGCGGTCCTCGCTCGGCGCCGTGCCCGAGGAACTGGCCCGGGCGGTGCTCTGGACCGCCGCCCGGGACCAGGTGCTGGACGGGGAGCTGGCGCCGGGCGAGTACCTGGAGCTGGTCGCCGCCCATCTGCCCGGCGAGAGCTCGGTGCACCTGGTGGACGCGGTGCTCTCCTTCGCCCGCGGGTTCGTGGTGGACCGCGCCGTGCCGCCGGCCGGGCGTCCGGCGGCGCTGGCCGTACTGGCGCGGGTCTGCCGGACCCTGCTGCGGCGCACCGAGGGCGGGCCGGACCGCACCGGCCTGCGCCTGGTGGCCGTGCGCGGCGTGATCGGCGCCGCCGCCGACGCGTCCCAGACCGCCGAGCTGCGCGAGTGGCTGGCGGCCGGTACGGTGCCCGGCGGGCCGGTGCTCGACCCGGCCCTGCGCTGGCAGTCGCTGCTGCGGCTGTGCGTGCTCGGCGCGGCGGGTGAGCCGGAGATCGCCGCCGAGCTCGCCGCCGACCCCAGCGACACCAGCGAGGAGGGCGCCGCCCGCTGCCGCGCCGCGCTGCCCGACCCGGCGGCCAAGGAGGCCGCCTGGCAGGCGCTGTTCCACGGCGACCTCTCCAACTACCTGGCCGCCGCCACCGCCGACGGCCTGTGGCAGCCCGAGCAGGCCGAGCTGCTCGACGGGCTGACCGTGCGCTACTTCGAGGAGCTGGGCCCGGCCGCCGGCCGCCGCGGCCCCGCACTGGCCCGGGTGCTCACCAGGGCGGGCTTCCCCGCCTTCGCCGCCACCGAACGGACGGTGCGGGCGGCCGAGGCCGCTCTGGGCGACCCGGACCTCACCGCGGCGACCCGGCGCGGACTGGTGGACCAGCTGGACACGCTGCGCCGGGCGGTCCGGGCGCGGGCGCTGGCCGAGCGGTAGCGCCCTGCGGGCGATGGGCGATGGGCGATGGGCGATGGGCGGCGGGTGGCGGGTGGCGGGCAGCGGGCGATGGGCGGCGGGGCGACCGGTTCAGTGTCGCCCGGCCGCCTCCGTCCCCGCGTCCAGCAGGACCTGGCCCGCCGGGGTGCGGTGGTACAGCACCGAGCGGCCCGCCCGGCGGCGCAGCGCGAGCCCGGACTCGCGCAGGATCCGCAGATGGCGGCCCACCGAGCCGAGCGGCAGCCCGGTCAGGGCCACCAGCTGACTGGTGGTCTTCGGCGAGTCCAGCAGGGAGAGCAGCGCGGCCCGGCCCGGCCCCAGCAGAGCGGCCAGCGCCTGCGGCACCGGACGCCGCCCCTCCTCGGCGAGCACGCCCGAGCAGGGGTAGACCACCGCGTAGCGGCGGCCCGGCGCCGCGCGCCGCCGCCCGTCGACCGGCGGAACGTCCCAGCACAGCCAGCTCTGCTGCGGGGTCACCGGCACGAACAGCAGCTGCACACCGGTGAGGTCCATCGGCTCCGGCCCGCCGTCCCGGTGCCCGGTCCCCAGACGGTCGCCGCCCAGCCAGCGCATCCCGGGGCGTAGGTCGCTCAGCGCGTCCGCCCAGCCGCCCGCGCCGAGCCGCGCGGTGCGCGCCAGCACGTCCGCCTCGATGATCCGCCGGCGCCGCGGCCAGTCCGGCTCGACGGTCTCCGTCCACACCCGGGCCAGCAGGTCGGCGGCGCGCTCCGCCAGGTCGTCGCGGTCCAGCGGTGGCGGCAGCGCGGTGCCCAGGGTCTCGGCCAGATCGGCCCGGGCGACGGCGGGCGGCGTCGCCCGGACCTCCGCCAGCTCCCGGGCGAACAGCTCCCCGTCCGCCACCCGCCGGCCGTCCGCGCGGTGCTCCTCGGCGCCCGGCGTCGGGGTGAGGAAGGTCGCGTTCCACCGCGGGCCCAGCGCGGCGCGGACCAGCGCGGCGGTGAGCGGGTCGGCGGCCAGCCGCGCCCGGTAGCGGGGGAGTGCGGCCTCCAGCCACCGCCGCTCGCCCGGGTGGGCGCCGCCGCCCCGGTGCAGGGTCTTCAGCGCGGCGACCGTCTCGGCCAGCGGGGAGAGCGCGAACCGGCTCCCCGCGAGGGTGTCCGCGTCCAGCCGCCACCAGCCCATCGTCCTCGGCCCTCGCTCCCGTTCAGGTTTCGCCGCCCGGCGAAAACCTAACGCCGTGCCGATCGCGCCGGAAAGACTCCGCCGCATGCGCACCCACCGCACCTACCGGGAGCTGTTCCGCGACCGCGAGTTCACCGCCCTGTTCCTGTACTCCGCCACGCAGACGGCCGCCCAGACGGTGGCCGGGTTGGCGCTGGGCGTGCTGGTGTTCCGGCGGACCGACTCGCCGCTGCTCGCCTCGCTCGCCATGTTCGGCCCGGCGCTCGCCCAGCTGGTCGGGGCGGTCACCGTGCTCTCGGCCGCCGACCGGCTCCCGCCGCGCGCCGCCCTGACCGGGCTCGGCCTGCTGCTCGCCCTCGGCACCGGCGTCCAGGCGCTGCCCGGACTCCCGGTGGTGACGCTGATCCCGGTCCTGCTCGTGCTCGGGGTGGCCGGCGCGGCGGGCGGCGGCGCGCGCTACGGGCTGCTCCACGACCTGCTCCGCCGGGACGGCTACCTGCTGGGGCGCTCCGCCCTCAACCTGGCGGCGGGCCCGGTCCAGATCGGCGGGTTCGCCGTCGGCGGCGCGCTGGTCGCCGCCCTCGCGCCGTCCGGTGCGCTGCTCACGGCCGCCGCCCTGCACCTGCTGTCCGCCGGCACGGCCCGCGCCGGGCTGCGACGCCGCCCGGCCAGGTCCGGCGGACGGCCCTCCGTCACCGGCACCTGGCGGGCCGACGCGCGCCTCTGGTCGTCCGCGCCGCGCCGGTACGTGTACCTGGCGCTGTGGGTGCCCAACGGCCTGATCGTGGGCGTCGAGGCGCTCTACGTCCCCTACCGCCCGGACGCCGCCGGCCTGTTGTTCGCCGTCGGGGCGCTCGGCATGCTGGTCGGGGACGTGCTCGCCGGGCGGCTGCTGCCGGCCCGGTGGCGGGAACGGCTGGCCGTCCCGCTCTGCGCGCTGCTCGCCGCGCCGTACCTGGGCTTCGCGCTGGAGCCCGCGCTGCCCCTCGCGGCGGCGCTGGTGGCGCCGGCCACCGTCGGGTACGGGGCGGGCCTGCTGCTGCAGGAACGGTTGGTGGCGCTGACCCCGCCCGAGCTGAGCGGGCAGGCGCTCGGCCTGCACGGCTCCGGCATGCTCGCCTGCCAGGGCGTCGGCGCGGCGGCGGCGGGCGCGCTCGCCGAGGCCACCTCGGCCGCCACCGCCATGGCGGGGACCGCCGCCGCCTCGCTGGCCGTCACCGCGCTGCTCACGCCGGGCCTGCTGCGCGGCGACGGGCGGGCACCGCGCGCGGGGGAGTGACGGTGCCTGCTGCCGGGGCGGGTCCGGCGGTCTCCCGCGAGCGACACCCGGTCAGGGGCGGAACCAATCGCCCCAATGACCGTCCTCGTAGCGGGTCCGGTACCAGGTCGCGCCGTCCGTCCCCCGCGCCTTCAACTGGAGGAAGCCGCCGTGGTGGTCGGCGATCTCGACATCGCCCGTGACCACGCCGCCGAGCGAGACCCGGCCGCCGAACTGCCCGTTCGGCTTGGTCCAGCGCGTCCACACGTCGCGGTACCGCCCGACGTGGAAGATCTGCCGGGTGCCGTCGTCGAAGGTGTAGACGGCGATCTGCTTCCCGAACCCTCCGCCGCAGAGGATCTCGTCGTCCTGGTGGAACGGGTCCTCGACCGTGGCCGTCGCCTTCAGGCACTGCTGCAACGTGATCGAGTCCGACCAGGCCGCCTCGGCGGTGCCCGCGGTTGCGACGACCACGCCCGCCAGCGTGGCCGCGACCACGGCCGTCGACCCGGCGGCCTTTCCGAGCCTGTTGATTCCCACCGCTGGTCTCCGGTTCACAAGAAGGGCCCGTCGGCCGGGTGGCCGACGGTGGAAAGGGGGTGCCGTGCTGTCGGCTACCGGAACCAGCCGCTCCAGCGGCCGCTCACGTCACGGTTGTTGAACCAGTGGAGGTAGTCCGTGCCGGTCACGTCCAGCTGCACGAAGCCGCCGTTGTGGGCGTTGATCCGGACGTCGCTCGTGGCGCGGCCGCCGAGCGAGACCAGCGGGCTCCGGGTCTCGTTGGGGTTGGTCCAGTACGTCCACACCGCGTAGTCCGTGCCGATGAAGAAGGTCTGCACCGTGCCGTCGTCGAAGGTGTAGATCGGCATCTGCTTCCCGAACCCGCCCCCGCAGAGGAACTGGCCGTTGCGGCCGGTGAGGTTCTCGACCGAGACCGTCGGCTTGTCGCAGTACCACAGCTTGATCACCTCCACCGAGGCCGCGTCGGCGGTGCCCGCCGTTCCGAGCGCGGTCCCCGCCAGGGCGGCGGTGACGGCGAGCGCCGAGGCGGCGGTCCTGCCGAAGTTCTTCATCCTCATCACTGACCTACCTCCGGATCGCCGGCCGGCCCTCCTCCCGGGCGGGCGGCAGGCGGCGTACGGGGTCCGGCTGCCGGACCCTCACCGCAAGCGTCACAGCGATCTTGACGGTCCGTCATCTCCTACCCGCAGGTAACGGCCGGGCGTCCCGGTCCCGCTGCCCCGGCGGGCGGCCAGGTCTGCCCGAGTCTGCGCCAACCCGCGGGCCGGTCCGAAGTGTCCCGGTGCCGCCCGCGCCGCAGGCACGGCGCCCGACCGGCGGGCTTCGCGGCCGGGCGGCGCGAGCTGTCGGAGGGGCCCTGTAGCGTCCGCGCAGTCCGAACGAAGATCGAACAGGGTGGGACGCGGTGCAGGAAGACCGGCTGCGGAAGCAGGAACGGCCGAACGGGCAGGGGTCGGACGGGAGAGCCGCCGCGGAGGGCGGTGCGGGGACGGGCGGCGCGGGGACGGGCGGCGCGGCCCGGCGCCGCCGCATCGCCATCGGCGTCGCGGCGGGCGTGTGCACCCTGGCGCTGGTGGGCGCGGGCGGCTGGGCGATGAGCGGGCCGGACGCCGCGGCGCCGGCGCCGACGGGTACGCCGTCCGCCTCGCCGAGTGACTCGCCGTCCGCCTCGCCGTCCACCTCGCCGTCCCCGACGGTTCCCGTTGCGGAGACACCGGCGCCGAGCGCGCCGGAGAACCCGCCGACCGACGTCCCCGCCGCTCCGGCGGACCCGGCGGCCGTCGAGCCGACGCCCGTCCGCCCCGCCTCGCGCCCGCCGGCCCCGTCCGCCCCGCGCCCGACCACACCTCCGAAGCTGGCCCAGCCCACCCCGCCCCCGGCCCCTCCGGCTCAGCCGGCGCCCCCGCCCGCCGCCCCCATGCCCCCTGCGCCCGAGCCCCCGGCCCCCAAGCCGCCTGCTCCCAAGCCGACCGTCGACCCGCCCGAGGGTCCCGGCCCGGACCAGTGGACCGTCCCGCCGCGCCCGGTTCCCACCCTGCCGCCGCCGCGCCCCACCTCCGCCCCCTGCCCGCCGGGCCAGATCGGGGCCTGGGACGGCTGCCACCCGCTGCCCCCGCCGATCACGCTCTCCTGAGGTCCCCGGACCGCCCGGCTCACGCGCCGGGCGGTCTTGATCCGCCATTAGTTGAATGCTAAATTACTTCCGACGCCAGGGCCGACCCCCAGGAGGACGAGATGACCATGACGACCGTCGCCGACAACCCCGAGAAGTCCCGCTACGAGATCACCTCCGAGGGCGAACTCGCCGGCTTCGCCGAGTATCACCGGTACGAGAACGAGATCGCGTTCATCCACACCGAGATCGACCCGCACTTCGGCGGCCGGGGCCTCGGCGGCGTCCTCGCCCGCGCCGCGCTCGACGACGCCCGCGCCAACGAACTGGCCGTGCTCCCGTACTGCCCGTTCATCCGTGGCTGGCTGACCAAGCACCCCGAGTACCACGACCTCGTCCCGGCCGCCAAGCGCGAGCGGTTCGGCCTGTGACCGCCGCCGGAGCCGCCATCGGAGCCACCGCCGAAACCACCGGGGGAGTCCCGGTCGCCGAGACCGGGTTCGTCCGCGCCGCGGCCGCCGTCGCCACCAGCACCGCCGACGACTACCACGTCGACATCCGGTCCGGCCGCCACAAGCTGGCCGCCGACGAGCCCGAGTCGGCCGGCGGCGCCGACACCGCCACCACCCCGGTCGGCCTGCTGCTCTCCGCGCTCGGCTCCTGCACCGCGATCACGCTGCGGATGTACGCCCAGCGCAAGCAGTGGCCGCTGACCACCGTGCGCGTCCACCTCGGCTACGAGAAGGGCCCGGAGAAGGCCGTCCGCATCACCCGGCGGATCGACCTCGTCGGCGACCTCGACGACGCCCAGCGCGCCCGCCTCCTCGACATCGCCGACCGGACCCCGGTCACCCGCGCCGTCTCCGCCGGCACCCCCATCGTCCCGGCCGCCCCGCGCGCCTCGACCTCCGGAAACGGGGCCCACCATGGCTGAACCCGACCTCGTCACCGCCGCTCCGACCGTGCGCGGCGGCCGCGCCGACACCCCGGGCGGCGCGGTCCACGAACTCCTCGCCCCACGCGAGACCGCCCTCGGCGGCAGCACCGTCGTCCGCCGCCTCCTCCCGAACATGGGCCGGCGGATGGTGGGGGCGTGGTGCTTCGTCGACCACTACGGTCCGGACGACATCGCGGACGAGCCGGGCATGCAGGTCCCCCCGCACCCGCACATGGGCCTGCAGACGGTCAGCTGGCTGCACGCCGGCGAGGTGCTGCACCGCGACAGCCTCGGCAGCCTGCGGACCGTGCGCCCGCGCGAGCTGGGCCTGATGACCTCCGGCCGGGCGATCTCCCACAGCGAGGAGTCCCCCCGCCCGCACGCCCCCCTCCTGCACGGCGCCCAGCTCTGGGTCGCCCTGCCCGACGCCCACCGCCACCGCGAACCCGCCTTCGAACACCACCCCGACCTGCCCACCGTCACCGCCCCGGGCCTGACCGCCACCGTCATCCTCGGCACCCTCGTCGGCGCCACCTCCCCGGGCACCACCCACACCCCCCTCGTCGGCGCCGACCTCACCCTCACCGCCGGCGCGAACCTCCGCCTCCCCCTCGACCCCGACTTCGAGTACGCCGTCCTCACCATGTCCGGCACCCTCACCGTCGACACCGTCCCCCTCGACCCCGGCGCCATGCTCTACCTCGGCACCGGCCGCCACCACCTCCCCCTCCACGCCGACACCGACGCCACCTTCCTCCTCCTCGGCGGCGAACCCTTCGCCGAGAAACTCGTCATGTGGTGGAACTTCATCGGCCGCACCGGCGAGGAGATCGCCCAGGCACGAAACGACTGGGAGACCGGCACCCGCTTCGGCGAGGTCCACGGCTACGACGGCGCCCGCCTCGACGCACCGGCCCTCCCCGCCACACCGCTGAAGGCGCGCGGAAGGGTGCGCTGACCTGCGACAATCACTCGCTGGCGGTCCCTGTCTCCGCCGCTACCGACAGGGCTGTGTAGACAGCTGGAGGTTCCTGGCGAGCGAGTTCCGCTCCCCGTTCCTGTCTCCTCAGAAAGGCGAGTTGCAAGGCCGGCCGATTCGCAGGTGTGGGCACCTGCCGCAAGGTCTGCCCGTATCGATGCTGACCCATGCTGACTTTCCTGACTTTACATCAGCTTGGGTTCGACGGCTTCGGGGAGGCGGTGCCAGCTGGGGCGAACACTGGCCCGGTGTGCGCGACATGAGGCGAAGACATCGCGAGTTCGAACTGGCTCAGCGCGCAGCAGGCGCTGGAGGTGCAGGAAGCGGCAGCCACCGTCCTCGTCGGTTTGCTGCACGGGGTTGTCGCTCTCGGCCGTCACTGAGGCCGACCGTCGTCGATCGGGCCGACTCGGTGCCATCGGGGACGTCGGGTTGGTCACCCCAGCCGGCTGAAGACCTCCAACGTGATGCCGGGGCTGATGCCGGCCTCGACATCGCGCCGCGCCGACGTTCCACGCCTACGGCTTCAACTATGGCCTCCTCGGACCGCTCGTGTCGGGTGCCCCCGTGCGCCTGCTGCCGAGCAGGTGCCTGCCCTCGACCTGCGCCGCAGCGGTGCGGGCGGTCGACGCCCGGACCCTGATCGCACTGCCGGCCCACTACCGCCTGCTGGCCCAGGGGGCCGTTCGGCAACGCGAAGGCGGCATGGCAGAGTTGCCCCTCTACAACTGCTACGGATCCTCCGAATCCGGCGCGATGACCCTCACCCGGGTCGAGCCCGGTCAGGAAGCCGGTGACCTCGGGGAGCCGCTGCCCGGCGTGCGGGTCCGGCTCACGGAAGGGGAGCTCCAGGTGCAGAGCTCCTCACTCGCGCTCGGGCGGTTCGGACCCGGGACCGGTGGCCGGCTGGTGCCCGTCGCCGGACCCGACGGGTGGTACCGCACCGGCGACCTGGCCCGCCGGTCGGTCACCTCACCGGACCGGCTGCTGCTGTACGGCCGAGCGGCCGTCGTCATCAACGTCGCCGGGGAGAAGGTCTCGCCGGCCGAGGTGGAACAGGTGATCGCCCGGCACCCCGGCGTCCTCGACGTCTCCGTCGCCGCCGCAGCCGACGAGGTGCGCGGCGAGGTCCCGGTCGCCCGGGTCGTGTTGCGCCTCGGTGCGGTACTGAGCGGTCTCGTCGACTGGTGCCGCGCCGAACTGGCCCCCCAGCAGATGCCGCGCGCCTTCGAACCCGTCGACCGGATCCCGCGGTCGGCCACCGGGAAGGCGCTGCGCAAGCCGCCGCAGGACGACCGGTGAGCCCCGCCGGGCCTGCGGCGGGACAGCTCCCGGTCGACCGGTTGAGCGCGTTCGGCCGGCTGCTCGTGACCACCGACGGAACCGTCACCATGCTGCTGGAGGAGCTGCTCGGCGGGCCGATCCGGCTCGCCGAGCTGCGGCACGGCGGTCCGGCGCCCGCCGGGGCGCCGGCCGCCCTGGCGGACGGCCCCGGCCCCGGCACCGGCCCCATGCTGACCCGCTCCACGCAGCTGGTCGCCGCCGGCTCCGGCACCACCCTGGTCCGCGCCCGGTCCGTGCTGTCGACCGACGCGCTGCCCGGACCGGTGCACCGCGACCTCACCACGACCAGCGAGCCGATCGGCCGGGTGCTGCGCCGTCGGCGGGTCGAGACCTTCCGTGAACTCCTCTGCATCCGCGTGCTGTTCGGTGGTGAGGGCGCCGACCCGCTGGACCAGGCGCATGCGTGGGCGCGGGCCTCGGGGTCGGACCGCGGGCCGGACTGTGGGCCGAACCGTGGACCGGACCGGACGGTGACCGGTGCTCAGCGCGTCTACCGGGTGTTCATCGGCGGGCGCCCCGCGATGGTCGTGGGCGAGTCTTCACCGCCGCCTGCCTGCGACTGGGCGACGCCCCGGCGCCGGATCGGCACCAGCCCGCCGCAAAGGAAGCCGTCTGACGTGCCGCCACCTGACGTGCCGCCACCTGACGTGTCACCACATGACGTGTCACCACTTGACGTGCCGCCGGCCGACGTGCCGACCGGCGCACGCGCTGCCACCCGGGCGGCCCCCGGCGCCGTCCGGGAACCGTACCGACCGCCTCCTCCCCAGACAGGACGGACGAACCGCATGTGCACCCCCTTCAGCGCGAGGCAGCGGTGATCGCCGCGATCCGGCGTCGGCAGGAGCCCGTCCTCTTCGCCTTCCTCACCCGGACCCACCTACGCCTGGGCATTGCCTGGTGGTGCCTGATCGCGAGCCGCGGCGCACTGCCGGCGGTCCTCGCCGTCCTGACCGGCCGACTGGTCGGGGCGCTCGACGTCGGCCGGTCCTACCTCGGCCCATTGGCGGCCGTCGGCGTCGCGTTCGTGCTCGTCCAACTGCTCGCGCCGGTGCACGCCCAAGTCAGCAGCAGCCTGGGCGAGCGGATGTCCGACCGGCTGCAGGACGTGCTGGCCGGCGCCTCGACCGAACCGCCCGCGCTCGCCCACCTGGAGTCCCGGGAGCTCACCGAACGCCTCACCCTCGCCAAGGACTTCGACCAGGGCATGTCCGGCCCGCCGATGGTCATCGCGATCGGGCTGATCGCCGGCGGCCTGGTCGAGGCGGCCGCCGGGCTGGCCCAGGCGGTGGTCCTGCTCGACTACAGCTGGTGGGCCGCCCTGCTGCTCACCGGCGCCTGGCTGTCCACGCACTGGCTGCTGCGCGAGAGCGGCTCCTGGGACCGGACCGATGAGGAGGTGCTCGCGGCCCAACGCGAGGCCGACTACTCCTACCGCCTGGCGGTGGCCGCGCCGGCGGCCAAGGAGCTGCGGATCTTCGGGCTGAGCGAGTGGACCGTCGCCCGGTTCACCGCGCACCGCCGCAAGCTGGGCGACCTGCGCGGGCAGGCGACCCGGCTGCGGCGCAGGCCGGTGCGCTGGGCGGTGCTCGTCCTGCTGGCCGCCAACGGCCTGCTGTTCTGGTCGCTGGCCCAGCGTGCGACCGCCGGCGATCTGTCGGTCGGCCGGGCGGCGATGTTCGCCCAGGCCGCCCTCGGGGTCTCGGCCGTGGCCTTCGGCGGGATCAACTGGGCACTGCCGCCGACCGCCGAATCGGTCGCGACCGCGCTGGCCCTGCGGGAGTCCATGGCCGAGGTCGGCCGGCTGCCGTCGGGCACGAAGGCGGCGGCCGGCCTGCCCGCCGCCCGGATCCGGCTGCGCGGGGTCGAGTTCCGCTACCCCGGAAGCACCGGACCGGTCCTCGACGGGGTCGACCTGACGATCGAGGCGGGCACCTCGCTCGCCGTCGTCGGCGTCAACGGGGCAGGCAAGACCACGCTGGCGAAGCTGCTCTGCCGGCTGCACGACCCGACCGGCGGGGCCATCGAGGTGGACGGCACCGACCTGCGCGAGTTCGACCTGGAGGCCTGGCGCGGGCAGGTCGCGGCGGTGTTCCAGGACTTCCTCCGCTACCACCTGCCGCTGCGCGACAACGTCGCCCCGCTCGGAGCGGACGACGACGTGGTCGAGGACGTGCTGCGGGAGGCCGGCGGGCTCGGGCTCGCGCCGCTCGACACCGTCCTCGCCCGCGAGTACGAGGGCGGCACCGAGCTGTCCGGCGGCCAGTGGCAGCGGGTGGCCATCGCCCGAGCGCTGGCCGCGGTGCGCTCCGGGGCGGGCCTGGTGATCCTGGACGAGCCCACCGCGCAGCTCGACGTGCGCGGTGAGGCCGAGATCTTCGGACGCCTGCTGCGCGCCACCCGTGGCGTCACCACCCTGCTGATCTCGCACCGGTTCTCCACCGTGCGCCAGGCCGACCGGATCTGCGTGCTCGAACAGGGCCGGATCGTCGAACTCGGCAGCCACGCCGAGCTGATGGCCGCCCACGGCCGCTACCACGACCTCTACACCCTGCAAGCCTCCCGCTTCGACGAGCCGGCCGCCGACGGCATCGACTCGGTGGACGGCATCGAATCGGCGGACGGCACGGAGCCGGTGGACAGGACCGAGCTGGTGGACGCCTCTGAGCCGGCGGACAGGACAGAGTCGTCGGACGGCACCGAGCCGGCAGACGGCCTGGTGCCGGCCACGCGCTCGGCCGGGAGCACCCAGGACGGCCACGGACAGGAGGTCTGGCCGTGACCGCCGACGAACTCGACCCGCTGCCCGGAGCCTGGCGCTCCCTGGGCCGCTCGCTGCGCATGGGCTGGCGCTCCAGCCCCGCGATGATCGCCACGGCCTTCTGCACCGAGGTGCTCAGCGCCGTGCCGGACGCGATGTTCGCCTGGGGGCTCACCGCCTTCGCCACCGCGGTGATCGCCCACAGCGGTACTCAGATCGCCGCCGGCTGCGGGCTCCTCGCCGCCATGGCGGCGGGCAACTGGCTGCTTGAGACGGTCAGTTCGCGGGTGAACCAGCGCTTCGCCGACCGGGCCGCCGTCGTCGTCGAGTCGCACATCGCCGAGCTGCAGGCCGGCGTGGCCACCATCGAGCACCACGAGCGGCCCGCCCAGCTCGACCGCATTTCGGTACTGCGCGACCACGCCTCGGCGCTCAGCGACCTGTACCGGCACCTGTTCACCCTCATCGGAGTGCTGCTCCGGGCGGCGATCACCCTGGGCCTGCTGGCCTCGGTGAACCCGCTCCTGGTGCTGCTCGGGCTCCTCCCGCTGCCCACGCTCCTCGTCTCGGGCCGGCGGGCCGCCGCAGAGAAGCGGGTGGAGGAGGCCGGCGCCCGGCACAACCGGCTCGCCCGCCACCTGTTCCTGCTGGCCACCTCCGCGCCGGCGGGCAAGGAACTGCGCGTCGCCCGCACCGGCCCGCTGGTCCGGCGCCTGCGGCACCGGGCCTGGGAGCAGGGCCACCGCCCGCTCGCCCGCGCCCGCTGGGTCAGCACCGCCTGGCAGGCCGGCGCGCAGGCCCTGTTCGCGGCGGCCTTCATCGCGGCCTTGGCCTACACGGCAGCGCACGCCGCGAACCGCACGGCCGCCGTGCTGCTCGTCCTCGCGGCGGGCAGCCGGCTCTCCGGGTACATCGGTCAGACCATGACCCAGCTGCACTTCTTCCGGACCATCTGGCTCGACTGCTCCCGTAGGCTGGCCTGGCTGGAGGACTACGCCGCGAAGCACCGGGCGGAAGCCGAGTGGTCCGCACCGGAGCGCCTAGCCGAGGGCATCCGGCTCGACGCGGTCACCTTCGCCTACCCCGGGACGGACCGCCCGGTCCTCGACGGGATCGACCTGCTGCTGCCGGCCGGAGCCGTGGTCGCGGTCGTGGGCGAGAACGGCGCCGGCAAGTCGAGCCTGGTGAAATTGCTGTGCGGTCTGTATCCGCCGACCTCCGGGCGGATCACCCTGGACGGCCAGGACCTCGCGCGCACCGACCCGGTCTCCTGGCGCCGCCGGGTGACCGGCACCTTCCAGGACTTCTTCGCCTTCGAGTTCCGGCTGCGGACCTCGGTCGGCATCGGCGACCTGCCGCGCGCGGACGACCCGGAGGCCGTCGGCACGGCGCTGGAGCGGGCCGGGGCGGACGACATCGCGCGGGCCCTGCCTGACGGAGCGGAGACCCGGCTGGGCGCCGGCTGGCCGCAGGGAGTGGACCTCTCGCACGGCCAGTGGCAGCGGGTCGCCCTCGCCCGGGGCTTCATGCGGGAACAACCGCTGCTCACCGTCCTGGACGAGCCGACCTCCGCGGTCGACGCCGAGACCGAGCACGCGCTCTTCGACCGCTACGCCGTGCTCGCCCGCAGCGGCACCCGGTCCGGCACGGGCGGGGTGACCCTGCTGGTGTCGCACCGCTTCTCCACCGTCCGGGCGGCCGATCTCATCCTGGTGCTGAACGGCGCCCGCGTCACCGAGTTCGGCACCCACGACCAATTGATCGCACTCGGAGGGCACTACGCACAGCTGTACGGGATCCAGGCGGAGGCCTACCGAACCGGTCTGCGTTAGGGCGAGTCCGGCGACCCCGCCGGACTCGCCCCGGCGCCGGACCGGAACCAACGAGAACGGGAATCCCTGATGACCGCCACACCCGGGCAGGCGACGAGGGCGGACGGCCGCCCACCGGTCCTGCTGCTGTGCGGAGGCCTCGGCCTGCGCCGGCGCACCCATGACGACCGAAGGCGCTCCGGTGCCGGTAGCCGGCGTGGTAGGTGGGGAGGTAGGGCGCTGTCCCGGTGCCGAGCGGCCGATGCTCGTCGGCGTTCACCGGGCCGGTCCACCCGGCGGGGTGCACATGGGTCCGGGCCGTGCGTACCGCCCAGTCGAACATCGCGACCAGCCGCGCACAGTCCGACGTGATCCGCAGGGTCCCGGTCATGAGGCGGTTGAGGGCCGGTGGATCCGCCCGGACCCGACGGTGATGACCCGGTCGGCGCTCAGGGGGTGGGCCATCACCACAGGGGTGCGGCCGGAGCCCGTGAGGCCGGCGAGCACCTCCGGCGAGCCGGCGATCCGGCGACCCGCGCGGCCGTCCGAGGCCCAACGCCTGGCCTCGATCGTTCGCGACACGGTGTGCTGCCCTGTGGTACTTAAGAGTCCGTCGATCATGGCCCCGTGCGGGCCGCAGAACGAGGGGGAACTCTGTGACCGCGCCGACCACGCCCAGCCGTCCGTCCACACCCCCGCCCGCCCCCGGGATTCCCCCGCAGCCGTCCGCGCCGCCGCGAACCACGGCGGCGCCGGGACGCCGTCGGGTCGACCTTCAGGGCTGGAGCGCGGTGGTCACCGCCGTCGTGGCCGTCGTCACTCTCGGGGCCGGGTTCGCGGGCGGCTTCCTCACCCAGGCCCGGGTCGGCAACGACCCCGGGCCGCAGCCGGCCGTCACGGTCACCGTGCCGGGCCCGACCGTCACGGTCGCGGGCCCTACGGTCATCGCGGCCCCGGCCGGCGGCGCCGACGCAAGGCCGTCCGTCAACCCGCTGCCCAGCGCGGCGGCCGGCAGCAGTGCGACCCCGACCGCCGTTCGCGTCCTCACCGCCGTCCCCGACAGCGGGCGGGGCGGCACCAAGACGGTGCTCACGGGCGAGAACTACCCTCCCGACGTGATCGTCCGGGTCGCCTTCGTCGTCAAGGACCCCTTCGGTTCGGACCACAAGGTGCGCGACCTGCGGGACACGAAGACGGACGCCCGGGGCTCGTTCTCCGTGGAGGTCCTCATCCCGTCCGACCTGGGCACCTATGAGGCGAACTCCATGAACTCCTACCTCCGCGCCGGTGTCAGCCCCGCCCTGAAGAGCGAGACGGTCTTCGACCTCATCGCCTGACCTGCCGGCGGAGAACGCTCCGCGCGGGCTGCCCGCCGACGGACACTGCCGCCGGAGCGGCGGCCAGGACCTGGTCTCACAACCTGGTGAGCACGATGGCCGGCCCAAGCAGTGCCGTTACGTGGAGCGTCGGTACGGCGGGGACCCACCTTTGCGCGCAGTCCGGCCCCTGCGGGCGGGTCGCCCACCGGCCCGCGCCTGCGTGGCCCGGGCCTGCGCGGGTGGGCGATCGGGTTGTCCGCCCCCCGTGGATCGGTCCCCCTGGTACGCGCACCGACAGGGGCCAGGCGACGGTTGCCGCGCGGCTCTCGGGCGCGGCTGGCGGCCGACGACGCGAATGGACGGCGGAGGGCCAGGCCGGACGCGTGGATGCCGCCGGGACCGGGATGAGCGGCCGGTCCCGCCGGCGCCGCGCGCGCTGGCGCGGCAGCGTCGCACAGTGGCAGACCCGACGGCGGACAGCTTCCCCGAGTGCCCCGACCTCAACTGCTCCCAGGGCCGTGAGCGATCGTCCGACGCGGCAGCGTGACGCTGACGGTCAGTCCACCCTCGGCGTTCGGTGTGGCATGGACCTCCGCACCATGGCTCTGCGCGATGGCGGCGACGATGGACAGGCCCAGCCCTGCACCCTGGGCGGAGCCCGTGCGGGGCGAGTGCAGGCGCCGGAACGGTTCGAAGAGCTCGGGAACCCGGTCGGCAGGGACGTGGGGCCCCGTGTTGGTCACGGTCAGCACCGAGTCGGGCGACGTGCGGATCAGGACGCTCCCCTCGGGGTGGTTGTGGCGGATCGCATTGTCGATCAGGTTGGCGGCGAGCCGGGTCAGCAGGACCGGATCGCCGGTGCTGGGAGCGGGGTGCAGATCGAGGGCGAGGGTGACGCCGGCGTCCGTGGCGCCACGATGATGCTGGTCCGCCGCGTCGCGGGCGATGTCGGCGAGGTCGACCGGATCCGACTGCTCCGGACCGCGCTCGCCCTGGGCCAGGATCATCAGGCCGTCGATGAGCCGTTCGGTGCGCGCCGTGGCCTGGAGGAGTTCGACGCGCATCCGGGCCACCTGTTCGGGCGAGGGATCCTGCAGGCCGATCTCGATCGCGGCCCGCTGGATGGCCAGCGGGGTCCGCAGCTCGTGGGAGGCGTTCGCGGCGAAGCGGCGCTGGCCGTCCGCCGCGCGTTCGAGGCGCCCCAGCATCTCGTCGAACGTGTCCGCCAGCTCCCTGAGTTCATCCTGGGGCCCGTCCAGGGCGATCCGTTCGTGAAGGTTCGACAGCGACAGGCGCCGTGCTGTGGCGGTGATGCGGTGCACCGGGCGCAGGACACGGCCGGACAGCCACCAGCCGACCGCCGAGCCGGTGACCGCGAGCAGTGCTATCGCGATCCACGTGACGGTCCACTGGTGCCGCAGGACACTGTCCCCGAGGTCCTTGGCGAGCTTCAGGTCGGTGCCGCCGCGAAGGTCCGGCAGCGGGGTGCGGGGGGCCTGAACTCCACCGGGAGGGCTCGGCGACGGTGTGGCGACGATGACGACCTGCTCGCCCATGGCGGCGACGTTCTCCCGCAGAACACGCTGGAGCAGCACGTTGACGGTCACGATGAGCGCGGTCGACGTGGCGAAGAACAGACCCGCGTAGAGCAGGGTGAGGCGCGCCCTGACGGTCGAGAACCGTCGTCTCACAGCCGGTACCCGCCGGCGACCGTGACGATGACCTGCGGCTCGCCCAGCTTGGCCCGCACCTTGCTCACCGTCGCCTTCACGACGGTCGTGAAGGGATCGGTCCGCTCGTCCCAGGCCCGCTCCAGCAACTCCTCCGTCGTGACGACCGCGCCCTGGGCTCGCATGAGCACCTCCAGCACGCTGTACTCCTTGCGCGACAGCGGCAGATAGCGGCCGTCGCGGAAGGCCTGCCGACGAGGCGCGTCCAGCGTGATGCCGGCACGGTGCAGGACCGGCTGCAGCGGCGGAACCCGACGTCGTGCCAGGGCTTGGATTCTCGCGACCAGTTCGGCGTACGCGAACGGCTTGGGCAGGTAGTCGTCGGCGCCGAGCCCGAGGCCCGCGACGCGGTCTCCGACGGTGACGGCCGCGGTCAGCATCAGGATGCGCACCGGAGCGCCCTGGGCGACGAGTTCCCGACAGACGTCGTCACCGTGGACCTCGGGGAGGTCGCGGTCGAGCACCAGCACGTCGTAGTCGTTGACGGCCAGGCGTTCCAGCGCCGCCGCCCCGTCATGGACGACATCGACCGCCATGGCATGCCTGCGCAGGCCGTCGGCCACGAGTTCCGCGAGCATGTGTTCGTCTTCGGCCACGAGTATCCGCACAGCTCGTTCTAACACGCCCGTGGTCACCGCGCGGTCAACGTTTCCGGTCACCGTCGCGTGACCGGGTGGCTGTCAACGTGGGCGGCATGAACCAACTCCCTTACCTCCGGCGGGCCGTCCGGCGATCGCGTGTGCTGACCGCAGGGCTCGCGCTCCTGGCCACCAGCGGCTTGGCCGTGCCCGGGACGACGGCTTCGGCCGGCCCGCTCTCCGGCGCCGCGGTCGCCGCGAGGGCGACCTCAGGCACCGGTCAGGCGTGCACGCCGGCCGTCGACGGGCCGCCCAGGCCGCAGAAGCCCACCACGGTCGCGACCCTGCGGCAGGCCTACCGCTGCATCCTCGACCACACCTACAGAGGGCCCGTCATCGACGACCGGGTGCTGCTCCAGGCGGCGTTCAAGAAGATCACCCAGGAACTGCAGAGCCGGCACCAGGACCTTCCGATCGCGACACTGCCGAAGCTCACCGGGCGCCGGGACGCCGACTGGAACGCGTTCGCGGGGAAGTACCAGGCCGTGCTCGACGCGCTGCCGAACGATCCCGCGCTGCGCCAGGCTCTCGCCTCGGCCGCGATCGAGGGCATGGTCTCGGCCGTCGGCGACAACCACAATTCCTGGACCGGAGCGTTCCACGGCAGTCCGGGCGGCTACACCCTGGGGATTCTCCCCGGCTCCTCGGGCCGGGCGACTCCGGACATCCGCGACGCGCAGCCGCCGTTCTACGTGCGGACGGCCGTCCCCGGATCGCCGGCCGACGAGGCGGGGCTCAAGCCCGGTGACATCATCGAGGCCGTTGACGGCTTGCCGCTGACGGTCAACGGCATGCTCAGCCCGGGCGTGCTGTCCCGGCTCCGTCCCTCGACGGCCGATCCGGTCCACATCACGCTGCACCGGCCCGCGACGGACCGGACCTGGACGGCCGATCTGCAGCCCGTGGCCATGACCGCCTCGGGTCCGCCGGCCCCGCCGACGGTCAGCGTCACCCTGGTCGACGGTGACACAGCCGACGTCGTACTGCCCGACTTCCAGCCGGGCCGGGCGGACGAGGCCCTCCAGAAGCTCGACGCCCTGCGTAAGGCCGGCCCTGTGCGCGGCGTCATCCTCGACCTGCGCGGCAACGGCGGCGGCCGTGGCGAGGAGGTGGCCAAGCTGCTCGGAGCCTTCGCCCACGGCCGGATCACGGGATGGAACTGCCCCCTGCACGGCGCCTGCACCCCGGACCGCACGGACGACACGACCCCGTTGGTGAACCTGCCACTCGTGGAACTCACCGACAGCTACTGCGCCTCCGCCTGCGACGCCTTCAGCAGCGCGGTGAAGGACCTGAACCTCGGCAAGCTGGTGGGCGAGCGGACGGCCGGCATCGTCGCCGGCAAGCCCCAGGCCTTCGCCCTCGACGACGACTCGATGTTGGTCCTGGTCGGCGAGCACCAGACCGCCGCGAACGGCGAGATCATCGACGGCATCGGCGTCGCGGTGGACTACGAGGTGCCGCTCACCGCGGCGGATCTGTCGAAGGGCCTGGATCCCGCTGTGAACCGGGCGGTGACCCTGCTGAGGTCGTAGCAGGTCAGACGCTGTCCGATGACGGGTACCGAATGCGGGAGATGTTCCCGGCTGATCCCGGTGTGCAGGACGAACAGGATGCCCTGGAACACCGGTCGGTCCGGATGCCGCTTCCGTCCTGGATGCCGCACCCGCCGCTCGACCCCTGGGCCCCGGCGCGGGCCGCAGGCAACGCGCCTGTGACGACGCCGGTGTCCGCTCGTCGGACCGGTACCTGTCGGCGCAAGACGGCGGTGCGTGGACCGGTCCCCCCGGCCCGCGCACCGACCGGGGGCCGGCGACGGCCCGCCAGGCGCCGCCGAGCGGTGGCGCCCTCGGTTGCGGCTGGCAGCCGGCGGCACGGAGGGGACCCGGACGTTCGGCCCGCCGGAACGGGCGGTGCCCCACCGCCGGAAGGCGACGGGGCACCGCGGTTCCGGGAGGTATCAGACCGCGGGAAGGATCTGCCCCCAGTCGATCCAGCCCGGGGTGGCGAAGTCGTCGCCGCCGTTGGAGAGCCGGGCCGTGGTGGGACCGTTGGTGACCAGGTAGTCCACCCGGTTGTCGCCGTTGACGTCGGCGAAGTTCACCAGGTTCTGGTCGGTGGTCGTACCGGTGATGATCCTCGGGCGGAGGTACCAGCCGCCGTGGCCGTCGCCGCCCTTGTTGATGTAGGTGGTGACAGCACCGTCCAGGTTGATGATGTTGTAGTCGGCCTTCCCGTCGCCGTCCACGTCGGCCCAGCGGATCCGGCTGCGGTCATCGGTCACGCCGCCGGCGACCTGACCGAGGTCGGACCAGCCACCGTGGCCGTCACCGCCGTTGTTCTGGAAGACGCCCACGTTGCCGCCGGCCTGGGTGATGATGTAGTCGGCCTTCCCGTCGCCGGTGAAGTCGGCGAAGCGGACCTGGTCGGGGTCGCTGGTGGCGCCGGTGGTGACCTGGCCGTAGTGGATCCAGCCGCCATGGCCGTCGCCGCCGTTGTTCAGCCAGACGTTGACCGCTCCGCCGTTGAAGACGATGTAGTCGGCCCGGCCGTCGCCGTCGAAGTCCGCGAAGCGGACCTTCGTCCGGTCGGTGGTGACACCGCCGGTGACCTGCCCGAGCGAGATCCAGCCGCCGTGGCCGTCGCCGCCGTTGTTCAGCTTGACGCTGATCGCACCGTTGTCGGCGATGGTGATCGCGTCCGCCCGGTGGTCACCGTCGAAGTCGGCGTAGCGGAGTTTGCCGGTGCCGCCGGACTCGTCGGCGGCGTTGTTGTGCAGGCCCCTGGACCAGGAGCCGGACTCCCAGATCGCGAGTCCGTCGGCCCGGTAGATGACCAGGTTGCCGTCGGGCTGGAAGAACATGACGTCACCGGGCTGGGAGTAGGTGCCGCTGGACCAGAGGGCGGTGCCCGCGGAGTGGGCCGGCTGCGGATAGGCGACCAGGTTGCCGTCGCTCTGCAGGGTGAGGACGGCGTTGGGCTGGTCGGCGCTGCCCATGCTCCAGGTCCCGTAGCCCGGGTTGGTGATGGCGAGCTGGCCGGCGTCGAACCGCATCCGGGCGTTGCCGGCGGCCCAGGTGCTGCCGCTGGGGTGGTCGGTGCCGTCGCTCGGGAAGAGGACGTAGCCGGGCGTGCCGGACAGCAGCGCCACCTGGGTGGGGTTCAGCGCGGTGCCGGCCCAGGCCTGCACGTTGGAGACGGCGCCCTTGTAGGGGTTGAAGAAGGACTGGGAGATGCCGTTCGCCAGGTAGTCACCGATGCGCAGGCTCTTGGTGAAGCCGGTGACCGCGGTGTGGCTGTTGGCATTGGCGACGATGCCGTTGACGTACAGCGCGAGGGTCTTGGTGCCCTGGTTGTAGGTCGCGGTCAGGTGCGTCCAGACGCCGAGCTGGACGGCGCCGCCGGCGGTCGCGCAGTCCCACCCCGGCGTGGCGTTGTCGGCCGTGGCCAGGCAGAACGACCACTGCCCCGTGGTGGCGTCGGGGAACAGCTTGAACCCGGAACTGACGGTGCCGTCCTGCGAGAGCACCACGCCGCCGAGCTTGTCGGGCTTGGTCCACACCGACACCGTGAAGCTGTTCGCCACGTCGACCGCCGGTCCGGCGCTGCTCAGCACGCCACCCTTCGAGCTGCCGCCGAGGTGCACGTCGGGCTTGAACAGGTCCTTGTTGCTCCAGGTCGCGCCGGGCCCCGAACCGGTGAGGTTCAGTCCGCCGACCCGGTCCGCGGCGGTGGCGACCACCGCCCCCTCGGTGGCGTTGTCGTCGAGCGGCCAGGTGTGGGTGGAGGTCACCAGCAACTGGGCGCCCTGGGAGGAGAGCGCCGTGCCGTTGAAGAGGTGGGCCGTCACGGCGCCGTTGGTGTCGACGGACCACAGGTCCGCGGTGCCGTCGCGGTTGATGTCGGCGGCCTGCAGAGCGGGCAGCGCGCTGCCGCTCCAGCCGCTGCCGGCGACCTTGACCGGCGCGGTGGGGCCCTTGTCGATGCCGAGGAGCGCGGCGACGGCGAGGTTGGTGAGCGCCGTCGGGCTGTAGTACCAGAGCTGGCCGGTCACCGTGTCGCGGGCGTACAGCGCCGGCAGGTTGCCGACCAGCGCGCTGTGGATCGTCCAGCCCGCCCAGTTGCCGGTGCCGGTGGGGTTGGTGGCGCTCAGCGGCACGCTGCTGTTGGCGGGCTCGAACGCGCCGGGGATCCCGGCCGGGCCGGAGAGCGTGAGCCGGTTGTCGAGCAGGAGCAGCAGGCCGGGCCGGACACCCGGCAGCTGGTTCGCGGCCTGGTACAGGGCCCCCGCGTTGGCGACCTGCGCGGCCTTCGCGCCGGTGGTGCTGTCGGTGAAGATCCGCGTGCTGACGTTGACCTGGCTGCCGGAGTTCGGCGAGAGGGCGGAGCCGTCGCCGCTGCCGAACAGGATGCTGCCGGCACCGGTCGAGGGGTTGTAGGAGAGGACGTCGTTGAAGCCGCCACCGGTCGCGTAGCGGCCGGTCACCGCCTGGGTGCCGGTCCAGTCGGCGGCGGAGCCGGGCGCGTTGGCGCCGGTCCCGCGCGCACCGATGTTGTCGGCCGCGGTGTTGATGGACTTGTCGGACGCCCCGGACGCCAGCCAGTAGCCGGCCGGCAGCCCGGCCTGGCCGCCGACCACGGCGAGGTCGGCGCGGCCGTTGCCGGTCAGGTCGTTCTCGGCCGCGGTCGCGGGTGCGGCGGCATTGAAGATCAGGATCGCGGTGTCGCCGATGTTGCCGCCGGGCGAGACCGAAGTGACGGTCAGGGTGTTGACCGCCCGGGTCGGCTTGATCGCGGCGGTCGCGGTCGCGGCGCCGGTGACCTTGACCGACACCGGACTCGCGCCGTTGAGCTGGTAGAGGAAGCCGGAGGGCGCCGCGCCGGTGCCGTTGGGGCTGAAGGTGAAGGCGGCCGCAGTGCCGACCTGGTAGGCGGGGTTGGCGGGCGGGGTGATGACCGGCGCACCGGGGACGGTGGGGTCGAAGGCGAACCGGCAGGTGGTGCTGGTGGGGCTGGTGGCGCTGCCGTCGGTGGCCTGGACGTTCCAGGCGAACGTGGTGGCCGCGCCGCCGGCCGCGTTCACCAGGGTGCTGCGCGGAACGAGGAAGCCGCTGGTGGTTCCGGCCGTCGCCCCGGGGTTGCCGGAGGCGACGACGGTCCCAGTGCCCTCCTTGACCACGGTGAAGTTCGCGTTCAGGCCGCCGCCGTCCGCGTCGTTGACGTTCGCGTACAGGGTGACGTCACCGTTGCCCACCACGCTGGGCGGGTTGGCCGTGCACGAGGTGGCGGGCGAGGTGCTCAGACCGTCCGGCGTGGACGGGGCGTGGTTGTAGGTGGTGGTCATGCCCATGGACGAGGGCTGGAACTTCTTCCAGCCCTTCATGTCCGACTCGTTGGACGCGCGCAGGCCGAGCGTGACGTCCGAGGCGCCGTTGGCGACGGCGCTCTGCACGGCGCCGAGGGCGTTGAAGCCCACGCCGGCGGCCGGGCAGCTGCTGCTGTAGCCGTGGGCCTCGTTCTTGGTGTCGAGCTTGCCGAGCCAGCCCGGCTGGTTGTTCCAGGTGGTGCCGGACCCGATGCCGCCGGTCCACCACAGTTCGACGTCACGGCTGTCGCACGACGGAGCGTAGGTCTCGACGAGGGTGAACACGGAGCCGGTGATCTGTGCGCCGGAGAGCTGCGGCGGAACGCTGAGCTGGGCGAACGCGCGGCCGACGTAGTTTGGGGACTCCCAGCCGTTGTAGCCCACCCGCAGACCGTTGGCGTCGCTGGTGCGCCAGTAGCTCTGGTTGGGGAACGCGGAACTGACGTAGGTCCAGTTCTGGATCGTCCCGCCCGCCGAGTAGGAGGGGTCGATGTAGAGCGGCCAGACGGTGTCCCTGCCGTTCAGGATGGACTGATCGGGCGTCAGGACGATCGCGCCGTCGTGGTACTCGCTCGCGAGTCGGGCGGTGTGGGCGTGCGCGCCGGGGTCGGTGTGGGAGGACTCGGCGGGCGAGCCGCTCTTCGCGTCCAGCGCGATGCCCGTGCGGGCGTCGGGGACGGTGGCCGCGTTCGGGTCGGCGGCGGAGTCCCAGATGCCCTGGGCGGGTGCGGGGGCGGAGAAGAGCGTCCTGCCGCTCCCGTCCTTGGCGGTGATGTTGCCGGCCTGGTCGGTGGCGAGGTCGACGCCCTTGGTGCGGGTCTTGAACGCGAGCTTCCTGAGCGCGGGATTGGCGGCGGCCTTGGCGTCCTTGACGACGAAGACCTCGCTGAAGCCGCCGAGCGTGTCGACGGTGACCTTGAGGTCGATGCCGGGCTGGATGGCGTAGGTCGCGGTCGCGCCGTCCAGGGTCGGGGCGGGGAGCTTCGCGGCGAGGTCGCCCGGGAGCTCCAGCGACATGGAGGCGGGGCCGGACCGCATCGTGGCGAGCGGGCCCGGGCCGCCGCCGGAGAGCGAGAGGTCGGTGGCGGCGAGGGCCGGGCCGACGGTGCCGTCCTCGTGCCTGACCAGGGTGGCGTCGAGGCTGCGCCACGCCCCCTCCCGGTAGCGGCGGACCGGCGCCACGTTCTGGGTCAGCGTGAACGAGCCGTCGGCGTTGGCCACCAGTTCGTCGGTGGCGGTGGTCGCGGCGTCGGCCTTCACCGCCTTGCCGGTCTTCCGGGCCGACGCAGAGGCCTGATCGGCCGTCAGCGGCTCCGCCTTCCCCGCCGTGGCCGGGGCCGGCCGCGCGGGATCGGCCTGGGCGTCGGCGGCCCGGTCGGGCTTCGCGGGCTCGGCCTGGGCGGTGGCGGTGAGCGCGGTGAGCGTCGCGGCCGTCAGGGCGACGGCGACCGCCCCCGCCAGTAGCCGTCTCGGTGGCGCGGCCGACTTCGGTCGACTCATGGCAAGTACCCCCATCTTCTGCAGAATTGCCTGAGCAGATGCCCGTTCGAGTTCGGGCGGGGAGCAGCCTGCCACGACAGTCGGACGGCTGCGTATCTTTTCGAAGGAAAGTCTGACGGGTTGTCCGATTGTCGGCCATTTGCCTGACCGGCCGCGCACGCGCTCCGCAGAGGTTCAGACAACTCGACGCGCAAATTGCGTGCCGTCACTGGCTTGTTCGGGTGTGCACTGTCATAGTCTCTGCGAGCCGGTTCGGTCCGGGGGGTTGAGGGCTGCCCTTAAGGCGGCCCGAGCAAAGGGGGGGTCCATTCGCATGCCCGTTTTCAGGCGAAGAGAAACAAGAAGGGGTCACTCGGCGGAGTTGTTCGGGCTGCCGGGGTTCAAATCGCTGGGGGCGGTCTGCACGGCGGCGTTGATCGCCTCGCTGGCCACCGCGCCGGCGTTCGCGGCACCGGTGGAGCCGAGTCGTCCCGAGGCCTCGGGTGCGGCTCAGGTGAGGGAGGTGAAGTCCCTCGACGTGAAGAGGACCGAGGTCTCGGGGGACGCCCAGCGGGTGTTCTCGCCGAAGGCGACGGCGTGGCCGGGTGCGGCGTCGGGTCGGGCCGAGCTGCCCGGGCCGGGTGCGAGGGCGAGTGCCGCGGGCACCCCGGTGTGGGTGGAGTCGGGCACGGGCTCGTCGGCGTCCGGTGTGGACGTGAAGGTGCTGGACCACGCGGGGAGCACCCGGCTGGGAGTGTCCGGCGTGGTGTTCACGGTGGAAGGCGGCGGCGCGCTCGGGAAGGCCCGGGTCGGTGTCGACTACTCGGCGTTCGCGGAGGCGCTGGGCGGCAACTACGCCTCGCGGTTGCGCCTCGTGTCGCTGCCGGCCTGTGCGTCGACGACGCCCGAGGTGGCGGCCTGCCAGGTGCAGACTCCACTGGTCACCGACCGTGACGCGGCAGGGAAGGCCGTCTCCGCCGAGGTGGACCTGGGCGCCGCGATCGCGGCCTCCGCTCCGCTGGTGCTCGCCGCCACCGGCACGGACGGCGGGGACGGCGGGGACGCCGGTTCGTACTCCGCGAGCACGCTGAGTCCGAGCGGCAGTTGGACCGCCGGCGGCTCGTCCGGCTCGTTCACCTACGCCTATCCCCTGGCGGCGCCGGGCGCCACGACGACCGTGGTCCCGCAGCTGAACCTGGTCTACAACTCGGCCGTGGTGGACGGGAAGACCGCGAGCACGCAGGCGCAGGCCTCGTGGGTGGGCGACGGCTGGTCGACCCCGGACTCGTTCGTCGAACAGACCTTCGTCAGCTGCTCGGACGACCCGGAGGGCTCGGCCTCGCCGAAGTCCACCGGCGACCAGTGCTACGCGGGTCCGGTCCTCACCCTGTCCCTGGGCGGATCCTCGACGTCCCTGGTGTGGGACGCGGACAAGAAGACGTTCACTCCGGGGAACGACGACGGCTCGAAGGTCGAGTACGTCACCGGTTCCAACAACGGGACAGGGACGTACAACACGGACTACTGGACGGTGACGGACCGTTCGGGCACCGTGTACTACTTCGGGCGCAACCAGCTGCCGGGATGGTCGGCGGGCAAGCCGGTCACGAACTCGGTGGACTCGATGCCGGTGTACTCCGCGCATCCGGGCGACCCGTGCCACAACGCCTCGGGCTTCGACGCCTCGGTGTGCACGATGGCGTACAAGTGGCACCTGGACTACGTGAAGGACGTCCGCGGTGACGCGATGTCCTATTACTACACCCAGGACACGAATTACTACGGGCAGAACAAGGGGGGGTCGAACACCAAGTACGTGCGCGACTCCTACCTGTCACGGATCGACTACGGCTTCAAGGACGGCGGGGCGTTCGGCACCGTTCCCGACCAGGTGTCGTTCACGACGGGCTCGCGCTGCGTGGCGGCGACGTGCGACCCGATCTCGGCGGCGAACAACGCGACGATGTACCCGGACGTGCCGTTCGACCTGATCTGCGACCAGGGCGCGACCTGTACGCCGAAGTCGCCGTCGATGTTCTCCACCGTGCGGCTGAAGCAGATCACCACCAAGCAGTACGACACGGCGTCCTCGCAGTACCGGACGATCGACACCTACGACCTCGCGCAGACCGAGCCGCCCACGGGTGACGGTACCTCGCCGACGCTCTGGCTGTCGTCCATCACGCGGACGGCGAGCGACACTTCGGCCGGCGGTTCGGGGACGGTCCCGATGCCGCCGGTGAAGTTCGCGGGCACCACGATGAAGAACCGCGTCGACACCGCCGACTACCCGGGCATGTACCGCTACCGGCTGACGTCGATCACCACCGAGTTGGGCGCGGTCACGGGTATCACCTACGGCCTGCCCAACCCCTGCACTGCGGCCTACGTGGCCTCGGCCGACCCCTCCTCGAACACCAACTCGTGCTACCCGGTGCGGTGGACGCCGAAGTTCTACACGGCGCCGATCACCGACTGGTTCCAGAAGTACGCGGTGACCCAGGTGCTGGAGGCGGACGCGACGGGTGGTGCGCTGCAGAAGGCGACGACGTACGAGTACGGCGGCGGTGCGGCGTGGCACTACGACGACAACGAGGTGGTGAAGGCCAAGGACCGGACCTGGGGCCAGTTCCGCGGTTACGCGACCGCCACGGTGCGCACCGGTGACGGGGCGAACAACCCGAGGACGAAGAGGACCACCGCCTACTACCGGGGCATGGACGGGGACTACCTGACCGCGACCAGCACCCGCAGCGTCACGGTGACGGACTCGCAGGGCGGCCTCCACACCGACAGCGACCGGCTGTCCGGCAGCGAGCTGGAGGCCACCTCGTTCAAGGGCGACGGCGGCAACGTCGACGGCTCGGCCATCACCTCCTACTGGGTCTCGCCCGCGACCGCGACGCGCTCGCGCACCGGCCTTCCGGCGCTGACCGCGAACCTGGTCCGGCCGGTGGAGGTCCTCGCCCGGCAGGCCGTCGGTTCCGGCTGGCGCTACACCGAGACCGACAGCAGCTACAACGCGACCGTCGGCGACCCGGACTTCGGTCTCGCGACGGCCACGTACACGCACACCGTGCCGGTCGACCCGGCCTATGACTCCTGCGCCACCACGACCTACGCGCCGGCGAACACGGCGAAGAACCTGGTCGGCCTGGTGGCCTCGCGGGAGACGGACTCGGTCGCCTGCTCCGGCTACATCGCGGGTGCGCCGGCGTCCGTCCCGGGCTCGGTCAACACGCTGGGGGCGCCGTCCTCGGTGAACCGTCCGGCGCAGGTGGTCTCCGCCACCCGCACCTTCTACGACGACAGCACCTACGCGACCACGTTCCCGCAGACCACCGCGCCCACCACCGGCAACGCGACCATGGGGCAGCAGGCGAGCGACCACACCGGCGGCTCGTTCACCTGGCAGACCGTTGAGCGGCAGACCTACGACGGCTACGGCCGCCCCCTGGTCGCCTATGACGCCAACGGCAACGCCACGACGACGGCCTACACGACGAACTCGGTCGGTCTGACGACCGGCCGGTCCGTCACCAACGCCAAGAACCAGAAGAGCAGCAGCACCCTGGCGCCGGCGCGCGGGCTCAAGCTCACCGCGACCGACGCCAACGGTGTCCTCACCACCGCACGCTACGACGCGCTGGGGCGGCCGGTGGCGCTGTGGAGGAACTCAAGGCCCACCAGCGGGCCGGCCGACACGCTCTACGCGTACACGCTCTCGCAGAGCGGGGTGTCCGGGACGACCGCGCAGTCGCTGAACGACTCGCTCGGGTACGTGACCTCGTACACGATGTACGACTCGCTCGGCCGCCAGCGGCAGACCCAGGCGCCGACGCCCAGGGACGGACGCCTGATCACCGAGTCGTTCTACGACTCGCACGGCTGGGTGTGGAAGACCAACAACACCTACTGGGACCCGGACCACGCCCCGTCGCTGTCGGTCGCCTCGGTGCCGCAGGACTCGAAGATCCCCGACCAGGTCGTGACCACCTTCGACGGGCTGGGCCGGACCTTGATCACCACGTCGTACCAGTACGCACAGGCCAAGGAGGTCACCACCACGGTCCACGGCGGTGACCGCACCACGGTCGTCCCACCGGCCGGAGGCACCGTCAAGACCACGGTGGTCGACCCGCTGGGCCGCACCGTGGAGGTGGACGACTACAGCGTCCGGCCGACCGTGAACGCCCCCGCGAACACCTTCACCGGCGACTTCACGATCAGCGGTGGCACCAGCCAGGCCATCACCTACGGCTTCGACGGCCACCGCAGGCAGAACACCGTCACCGCCGACGGCTCGACCTGGACCACCACGTACAACCTGCTCGGCCAGGTGACGTCGAGGAACGACCCGGACGCCGGCACGACCACCAACCAGTACGACGCGGTCGGCAACCTGGTCCAGACGACGGACGCGCGCGGAAAGAGCGTCAGCACCACCTACGACGCGCTGAACCGCAGGACCGGTACGTACGCGGCGACGCTCGCGGCCAAGAGCACCGCGAACCGGCTTGCCTCCTGGGTCTACGACAACGACAACAACGTCGCGGGCGTCACCAACGCGATCGGGCACCCCACCACCATCACCTCGTACGACGGCGGTCAGCCCTACGTCACCCAGGCGTCCGGATTCACCGTCATGGGCAAGTCCCTGGGCGAGACCATCACCATCCCCTCGGCCACGGAGGGCACTCAGCTCGGCAAGTCGTACATATTCACGCACGACTACACGGCGGTCAAGGGCCTTCCGTACAGTGACACTTCACCGGCCGGTGGCGGTCTGCCGCTGGAGAAGGTGACGCGCACCTATGCCACCGCGTTCGACCTGCCCAACGGTCTCGGCGCGGTGGGTGACATCGGGTACGCGCAGGGCACCAGCTACGACGCGTACGGGCGGGTCGAGCAGAGCACGCTCGGCGCGGGCGGCAACCTCGCCTACATCACCAACACCTACGACCCGCACACCGGCAGGCTGACCGACCAGTTGGTCTCGCGGTCGAACACGGGGACGCCGAGCGACGTCGACAAGCAGCACTACGACTACGACCCGGCCGGGAACATCACCCGCCAGACGTCCACCCGGATGGGGACCACGACCGAGACGCAGTGCTACCGCTACGACCAGCTCGACCGCCTCACCCAGGCGTGGACGGCGACCGACTCCTGCGCCGCCGCCCCGACCCCGCTCAGCCGCTCCCAGGTCGGCGACGCGATAGCCGGCGGCGCCTACTGGACGGAGTGGAGCTTCGACCTGCTGGGCAACCGCACGAGTCAGACCGAGCACTCCACCACCGGCGGCGCCGACACCACCACCGCCTACACCTACAACGGCAACGGGTCGAACCAGGCCCACACCCTGACGTCCGCCGGCAACGGATCGACCTTCGCCTACGACACCACGGGCAACACCGTCCAGCGCACCACCCCGGCCACCGGCGCACAGACCCTCACCTGGGACGACGCCCGCCGCCTCACGAAGGTCGCGGGCCCGACAGGCGAGACGAAGTACGTCTACGACGCCGACGGCCAGGTCCTGCTCCAGAAGAACCCCGGCTCGACCACGCTGTACCTGCCGGGCGAGCAGATCACCCTGACCGGATCGACCACCAGCGGCGTCCGCTACCTCCCGCTGCCGGGAGGCGGCACCGCGGTGCGCACCGGGGCCGGCGTCGACTACAAGTTCGAGATCACCGACCCGCACGGGACGGCCACCCTCGGACTCGACAGCACGGCGCAGACCCCGACCTGGCGGCAGTTCACCCCCTACGGCGCCGCCCGGGGTACCGCGGCCACCTGGTTCGACAACCGCGGCTTCCTCAACAAGCCCCACGACACCAGCACCGGACTCACCACGCTGGGCGTCCGCCAGTACGACCCGCTGACCGGGCGCTTCATCAGCCTGGACCCGCTCTTCGAAGGCGCCGAGTCCCAGCAGATCGGCGGGTACAGCTACGCGGCGAGCAACCCGCTCAGCCGTTCCGACCCCAGCGGGCTCTACGGATCGTGGTGCACGACCCTGAGCTGCGTGGAGCAGACCGGTGGTACGAACACCCCGGCCACCTCGACGCCGACGCCGGCCCCGTCGGGCAACGGGACGCAGGCGCCCACGTCCTCGACGAGCCGGTCCCAGTCCGGATCGGGCTCGGGCTCCGGCTCGACCACGAAGCAGGCCTCGTATCCGCACGGGAAGACCGACACCTCGCGCCCGGACACCGCTCACTGCGTCACATACGAGTGCGTCGGCCTGGAGGAGGGCACCACGCAGCCGACCACGTTCTACGACCTGTCGCCCGCGCAGATCAAGGAGCTCTGCAAGAAGATCCAGGCGTTCTGCGGTGAAGGTGTCCCGATCATGAGCACGACGAAGGTCGGCGACGCCACTGCGGACATGAGCCAGGGGTCCTTGGTCGGCCAGAGCATCGCCGGTGAGACGTTCAGCATCGAGGTCACCTTCGACAAGGAGAACTCGTTCGAGCACAACTACGAGATCGGGACATCGTTCGGCGCGGACATCAGGATGATCCAAGCCGAGATCTCGGGGACCGGCAGCTTCGGCTGGGGAAGCAGCAACTCGAGGGGACAGACCAGGACCCTCGCCGTGAAGGCGGGTGAGGACCAGAACGACCAGCAGGTCGTCATGGTGCAGATGAAGCAGACAACGACCAGGACCGAGTCGATCACGTACGGCGCTTACACGGTCGTGAACACCTACAGGACTACCGAGGTGGTCGGCGAGAAGCTCGCCATCCTGCCCTCGACCGCCGGAATGAAGTTGGAGCCGGCACCGAGCTACAAGCTCCTTCGATAACCGAGTGCACCCACCGCAGGCCCGGCCCCGCCCTTTTGCGGGGTCGGGCCTGCGCCGGTCGTCCTGCACCTGCTACGACAGCACGCGGCACGGCGGCCTCCACGACGGCTACGACGACCACATCCGGACCGGCCTCGCCGGAGGTCGGCGACGAGTGGACCGGTCTACTTATGTCCGACTTTTACGCCAATCATGAAGTGAGTCCCTTGTGCGGTAGATCAGTGCGGCGGACTGTCCCTCGGCTCGTAGCGAGTGGCACCCGGTCACGACACCGAGAAAGGACGGCATATGAGATCACGTCGGCCCGGTCGCCCGCGTCGGGCGAAGCCCGGCGGTCACCACGGCGGGCGGGACGAGCGCCGGGCCAGGGCTCGGGCACGGTGACGTTCTTTGCCGTCCGCGCGGTCGGGCGACCCGGGCAGTTCGGCTCGACGGCGGTCACGGCGGGCTCCAGCGGCGCGCTCACCGTACGTCGCCGGACCGCGCCGTACCGGCAAGAAGTGATCCGGCCGGCGAGGTGCGCCGGCCGGATCACCCGGGTGGGAAGCCGATCAGAGGACGAGCTTCCAGCCGTCGATGCGGCCCGAGTCGCCGCGGTACATGTCCTGCACCCGGAGCCGGTGCCGTCGGCGAGCTGGGCGGAGGCGTCCACCGTGTAGGTCTCGATGACGTTGTCGGCCGAGTCGCCGAGGTTGCTCTTCTTCAGCGGGTGCACGTTCAGCATGCGGGGCAAGGAGTACCTGACCGCGCTCAGCTCCGTCGCCGGGATGCTGCAGCTGCACACCATGCACTGGAGCGACGAAGGCCGCGACCCACACACGGAGAGCCCCGAACTCCCCGACAGCAAGACAGCGTTCAAGGGCCAGGAGCCGACCACGGCCGAGCAGCTGATCGACATGCTGGCCATCGACTGGAAGCCCGAGGAGTACCGGGACACCTTCGAGCAGCAGGTCCGCCCGTCGGGCGCGGGTGCGCGAGAGGTGTGGGTGAGTGGCCGGTCAGCGGGTGGCGTCAAGGACGACCTTGTCGGCGGCGAGACGGGCCGCGAGGTCGTGGTGGGCCTGACGGGCCCGGCCGAGCTTGTAGACCGGGCCGTTGAGCGGTTTGAGCCAGCCCTCGGCGACCGCCGCGAACAGCGCGGCCATCGAGTCCTTGAGGTGTGTGCGGGTGAGGTAGAGGCGCTGGGGAGCCAGAAGCCGCTGACGGCCTTCGAGGCGGCGAGCAGGCTGGTGATGGGCACCAGGCCCTCCGACCCGGTGACGGCCCCGAAGACGGACATCCGGCCGCGCGGGCTGAGCGCGGCGAGCGTGGCGTGGAAGACATCGCCGCCGGTCATCTCCAGGGCGGCGCTGACCGGGCCGCCCGCAGCGTCGAGGATCCGCTCGGTGAGGGCGTCGGTGGTGGAGGAGTCGACGGTGGCGTCCGCGCCCAGCCCGACGGCGGTGCGGCGCTTCTCCTCGCTGGAGGCCATGGCGACGACCTTCGCGCCGGCGTGCTTTGCGAGCTGGACGGCGAGCGAGCCGACACCGCCGGCCGCGGCCGGGACCAGGAGCTTGTCCTCGGCCGTCACGCGCAGGTCGGTGAAGAGTAGGTGCCAGGCGGTGTTGCCCTGGAGGGTCAGGGTGACGGCATCGTGGTCGGCGACGTCGTCCGGTACGTCGAAGGCGAGTCTGCGGTGGACGACGGTCGTCTCGGCGTAGCCGCCGCCGCGGCCGAGGGCGACGTAGCGCCGTCCGTCCTCGGCCACGCCGGAGCAGATCCACGAACAGCAGGACTCGCAACTGGCACTGGGCCCGGAGTATCAGCAGGGTGCTCAGCAGCACACCTGTTAGGCCTCGCTGAAGCTCTTGATCGCCCTTCGGCCGATCCCGCGGTGTCGCCCGCTGCGCTGCGTCTGCCGGACGGAGGTGTAATGGCCCTTCCACTCGGCACGTGGGGCTTCCAGCCGCGCGGGAGCCCTGGTGGGAGCTCCGGAGCCCCACCGGATTCGGGCTGGTCGGCTAGCGCGGGCCTCACCGAGTCGTACTCCAGACAATCCAGGTCAAGTCCGGCGACCCCGGCGGGGCGTCGGCCAGTGTCTCGCAGGATCACATGTGCCCGGCACCACCCCGGAAGCCGCACGCCGTCAGGCCCGGGCCGCCCTGTGGCTGCTGCGCAACGGCATCCCCACCGCCAGGGCCCTGGGCTTCCCGGTGTTCGACAAGTTCACCTCCCTCTCCCGCAGGATCGCCGCCCTGCCACCCACCGTGCTCACCCGCCAGCAGCAGCTTCGCCTGCGTGAGCTGCTCGACACCGCGCGCACCCGAGGGAACACGGTGCCGTGGCCGACCCGGCCCTGCGTCATCCACGGCTACGACGGCGACCGACCGCTCGCTCCGGCGTTGCCCACCACGCCCCTGAAGGCGCGAGGGCGGGTGCGCTGAAATGCGGAAACGTGTGATGGGGTGGCGGCGCCCGTTGGTCCGCATCGGTCGTGTCGTGCCCCGGCCGGTCGATGCCGTCCGGTTCCCGTGGCTGCGGTAGGAGAGACGACGGCTCACCAGGTGACCGGCAGCGCCTGCAGGCCGCGGAAGACCAGTTCCGGCACGTAGGTGAGCTCGGACTCGTCAACGGCGAGGCGCAGTCCCGGATACCGTTTCACCACGGAACCGATCGCCACCCGCATCTCCCGGCGGGCCAGTATCGCGCCGAGGCAGAAATGCGGCCCGTGTCCGAAGGCGAGGTGGGCTGCCGGTCCTTCGCGTGTGATGTCGAAGCGGCCGGGGTCCGGGTACACGGCGGGGTCGCGGTTGGCCGCGACGATGACCGGTAGCACCGGTTCGCCCGCCCCCAGTTCGACGCCCTCCAGATCGACGGGCTCGGTCGTGACCCGGACCTCGGCCGAGGTGAAGAGCCTGCTGTAGCGCAGTAGTTCGTCGACCGCCGGTCCGATCAGGTCCGGTGACGACCGCAGCAGTGCGAGTTGGTCCGGGTGGCGCAGCAGGGTCAGCAGCGAGTTGCCCAGCTGGTTGACAGTCGTCTCGTGGCCGGCGATCAGCAGGCCTTCGAGGTTGGCCAGCAGCTCGGGTTCGGTGAGGTGGTCGCCCTCGTCGTTGGCGGCGACCATCGCCGAGATCAACCCGTCGTCCGGCTGCGCCCGCTTCTGACGCACCAGATCGGCGAGCCAGTCCTGCATCTCGCCCTGTGCGGCCCGCAGTTCGTCCGGAGTGATGTTGGTGACGAACAGCCGCCTGGTCCACCTGCGGATGGCCTCCGCCTCGGAGTAGGGCACGCCGAGCAGCTCGCAGATGACCATCAACGGCAGTGGAGCGCAGAGGCCTGCCACAAGATCCGCGGTTGGATCGAGGGAGTCGAGCAGGGAGTCCGCAATGGACTGCACGCGTGGCTCGAGCTGATCGACCATGCGTGGGCTGAACGCCTGCGACATCAGCTTGCGCAGCCGGGCGTGGCGCTCGCCGTCCAGGCTGGAGATCAGCAACGGGTCGGCGGCGACGGACAGTTTCAGCTGGCCGCCCGGAAGTGTGGCAGCCTCCCGGCTGAAGCGGCTGTCGCTCAGAACCTGGCGCACCGCCTTGTAGGAGAGGGCGAGCCAGACGTCGGCCGTACCCATCGTCGCGAGGACGACCGGAGCCTGCGCGAGCAGAGCCTCGGCTTCGGGCTCGTTGTCGAGGTGGTGCGGTGTGGTGAGGGGGAACGTGGCTCGCATCGCTGCCTCCTGACTGGATGTCATCAAACTCGGGCGCCGGGTGCCGGGCGCGAACGGCCGGGACCGGTGCACGGATCGGTGACAGCTGGGGTGTGTGCCCGCCGGGGGCGGTGGCGCTTCGCGATCGTCTCGAAGTCGGTGGGGGCAAACGGTTCGGCCGGAGCTGTCGGCGGCGCCGGTGGTCGGTTCGCTCGATCCGGGTGGTGATCGCCGTACGGAGGTCTTCCCGGGTGGCTGGATGACGGTCGAGGACGTTCTTCTGCGCGAGTGCGAATGGGATTCTAGGACGTTGTCACCGGCGGCGTCGACGGTGCCCATGAACCCGGCCCGGTCGTGGCGGTGCAGGGCGTGGGACGCGGGCATATGACGTTGTGATGTGCTTCGTTTGAGACAGCCTTCGCCTGGCCTATGGCGATGGCGTGATGTTGCTGCCATGCTCGTTTGCGCGGCGGGACGATCATCGCCTCGGCCCCTAAGCTCAGCTCACCAGTGCATCTTCCTCGAAGAGCGTCGCCAACGCTGTCGCTTTCGAGGACCGCTCCACTGATCCAGGCGCCCGGAGCGCGGTCGAGTCCGGGTTCGGATACCACCGGGTCGCCGGGCTGCCCGCGCGCTCGACGATCCGGCCGCTTGCGCGGCCGGAGCCGCACCATCGGGACTGCTACGGAAACACCCCGCCTTCCTTCACTCCCCGGCTCACGAGGTGTCGATGTGATGCGCTTCCCCTTGGATTCGGACGCTGATCGTGTCGCCGTCATCGGAATGGCGGGCAGGTTGCCGAAAGCCCCGGATCCGGCGGCGTTCTGGCGGCTGCTGTGCGACGGGGCCGACGCGATCACCGCGCCGCCCGTGGGCCGGCAGGGCGTACGGCACGGCGGCTACCTGGACCGGGTGGACGGCTTCGACGCGGCGTTCTTCGGTGTGTCCCCCCGTGAGGCCGCCGGCATGGACCCGCAGCAGCGGCTCATGCTCGAACTCGCCTGGGAGGCCCTGGAGGACGCCCGGATCGTGCCGAGCACGCTGACGGACGGCCCGACGGGGGTGTTCGTCGGCTCGATGTGGGAGGACTACACGTCCCTGGCCTACCCCGGTCACATCACGCCGCACACGCTGACCGGCACCAACCGGGGCGTCATCGCCAACCGCGTCTCGCACTTCCTCGGTGTGCGCGGACCGAGCATGACGGTCGACACGGCCCAGTCGTCGGCGCTGGTCGCGGTGCACCTGGCGGTCGAGAGCCTGCGCCGCGGCGAGTCGGCGCTCGCCCTGGCCGGCGGGGTGAACCTCAACCTGACCGCCGCCCGCGAGGAGGGAGCGGCGGAGTTCGGCGGCCTGTCCCCGGACGACCGCTGCTTCACCTTCGACGCCCGGGCCAACGGCTTCGTCCGCGGCGAGGGCGGCGCCTTCCTCGTCCTGAAACCGCTGGACCGGGCCCTGGCCGACGGGGACCGCGTCTACGGTGTCATCCGGGGCAGCGCGGTCAACAACGACGGCGCCACACGGAGCCTGACCGTGCCCAGCGCGCAGGCCCAGGAACAGGTCATCCGCGAAGCACTGGCCCGCGCCGGCGTGCGTCCCGCGGATGTGCAGTACGTGGAGCTGCACGGCACCGGCACCGCTGTCGGCGACCCCGTCGAGGCCGCCGCCCTCGCGGCGGCCTACCGCGACCCGGTCGAGTCCGGCGACGCCGACAGCGCCCTGCGGGTCGGATCCGCCAAGACGAACGTCGGCCACCTGGAAGGCGCCGCGGGCATCGTCGGTCTGCTCAAGGCCGTCCTCAGCGTGTACCACCGCGCACTGCCGCCGAGCCTGAATTATGCAACCCCCAACCCCGGCATCCCTCTCGACGCACTGGCGCTGCGGGTCCAGACCGCTCTGACCCCCTGGCCGCGGCCGGACGCGCCCCTGCTCGCCGGCGTGTCGTCGTTCGGCATGGGCGGCACCAACGCGCACGTGATCGTCGAGCAGGCGCCCGGTGCGGCCGCGCCGCCGGCCCGGCGGCCCGCCCCCGAGGCCCGGCCGGCGCCGTGGATCGTCACGGCGCGGACCAAGCAGGCGCTACGAGCGCAGATCGAGCGCCTGCGCGAACACGTGCGCAGCCACCCGGACCTGACCGGCGCCGAGGTCGCGCACGCGCTGGCCACCACCAGAACCCGCTTCGCGCACCGCGCCGTCCTGCTCGACTCCGCCCAGGTCGCCGCCGACCGGGCCGGCACCCCGGGCCGTACCGTCTTCGTGTTCCCCGGCCAGGGCGCGCAGTGGGTCGGCATGGGCCGGGAGCTGTACGCCACCTACCCCGTCTTCCGGGCCGCCATGGACGAGTGCGCCCAGGCCCTGGCCCCGTACACCGACTGGTCCCTCGCCGATGTCCTGGACGGCGCCCCGCTCGACCGCGTGGACGTCGTGCAGCCCGCCCTGTTCGCGGTGATGGTGTCCCTGGCGGCACTGTGGCGCTCCTTCGGTGTCGAGCCCGACGCGGTGGTCGGGCACTCGCAGGGCGAGATCGCCGCAGCGTACGTCGCGGGCGCGCTGTCGCTGTCCGACGCGGCCCGGATCGTGGCCCTGCGCAGCCGCGCGCTGGTGGCGCTGACCGGCCGGGGCGGCATGGTGTCCGTGGCGCTGTCCGCCGAGCGGGCCGAGGACTACGTGTCGCGCCGGGGCGGCGCGCTGACGGTCGCCGTGGTCAACGCCACCGGCTCGGTCGTGGTGTCCGGCGACACGCAGGCCCTGTCCGAACTGGTCGAGTCCTGCGCGGCGGACGGTGTCCGGGCACGCGTCGTCCCGGTGGACTACGCCTCCCATTCCGCGCACGTCGAGGTGATCCGCGAGCGGCTGCACACCGAACTGGACGGTGTGCGGCCGCGGCAGGGCACCATCCCGTACTACTCCGCGGTCACCGGCGGCCTCCTCGACGACACCACGGAGCTCGACGCCGGCTACTGGTACCGCAACGTGCGCGAGCCGGTCCGCTTCGACCTGGCCGCCGCCGCACTGCTGGCGGACGGGCACGGCGTCGTGGTCGAGGTCAGCCCGCACCCGGTGCTGCTGCCCGCCCTCGAACAGACCCTGGAACAGGCCCGCGAGCGGACCGGCGTGTCCGGCGTCGCCACCGGCACGCTGGGCCGTGACCGGGGCGGGCCGGACGTCTTCCTGACCGCGCTGTCCCGGCTGTTCGTGGCCGGCGTGCCGGTCGACTGGTCCCCGGCCGTCGCCGAGGCCGCGCCGGTCGACCTGCCCACGTACGCCTTCCAACGTCGTTCGTACTGGCTGCCCGAAGCGACAGCCGGGCAGAGCGGACGGACCCCGGCCGGCCCGGGGACGCACGCGGCGCAGACCGCCGCGCCCGGCCGGCCGGACGGCGGCCCGCAGACCTGCGACACCGGGGCGGGCGGCACGGACACGGGCGAGCCCGAGTCGGGCGAGACGGTCGACGCGGCCGCCGTGGTCATCGCGCAGATCGCGCTCGTGCTGGGCCACGAGAACCCCGCGGACATCGATCCCGCGCTCACCTTCAAGGACCTCGGCTTCGACTCGGTCACCGGGCTCGAACTGCGCAACCGCCTGGCCGGCGCCCTGGATCGGCAACTCCCCTCCGGTCTCGTCTTCGACCACCCGACGCCCGCGGAGCTGATCGACTGGCTGCGCACCGGCCCCGGCGACCGGTCGGCCCCCGCCGCCCAGGCCGCCCACGACGACCCGGTCGTCATCGTGGGGATGGGCTGCCGCTTCCCCGGCGGCGTGGCCTCGCCGGACGACCTGTGGCGGCTCGTCGCGCAGGGCGTGGACGCGATCGGCGACTTCCCGGACGACCGCGGCTGGGACCTGGGCGGCCTGTACGACCCGGAACTGCGCGGCGCGGGTACCACGTACATCGCCCGGGGCGGGTTCCTGGAGGCGGTGGCCGGCTTCGACGCTCCGTTCTTCGGCATCTCGCCCCGTGAGGCGCTCGCCATGGACCCGCAGCAGCGGCTCGTGCTGGAGACGGCCTGGGAGACCTTCGAGCACGCCGGGATCGACCCGGCCTCGCTGCGCGGCAGCCACACCGGCGTGTTCACCGGCGTCTGGTCGTCCGGCTACGCGACCGGGCCGGGCCTGCCGGAGGACCTGGAGGGCTACCTGTTCACCGGCGTCGCGACCAGCGTCACGTCCGGCCGGGTCTCCTACCACCTCGGGCTGCGCGGTCCGGCGCTGTCCGTGGACACCGCCTGCTCGTCGTCCCTGGTCGCCGTCCACCTGGCCGCCCAGGCCCTGCGCGCGGGCGAGTGCTCGCTGGCGCTCGCCGGCGGTGTCACGATCATGGCCACACCGCTGGGCTTCACCGAGTTCTCCCGCCAGCACGGCCTCGCGGCGGACGGCCGCAGCAAGCCCTTCGCCGCCGCGGCCGACGGCACCAGCTGGGCCGAGGGCGCCGGCCTGCTGCTGCTGGAACGTCTGTCGGACGCCCGCCGCAACGGTCACCGGGTGCTGGCGGTCGTCGCGGGAAGCGCGGTCAACCAGGACGGCGCGTCCAACGGCCTGACCGCGCCCAACGGCCCCTCCCAGGAGCGGGTGATCCGTCAGGCCCTCGCCATTGCCGGGTTGGAGCCGTCCGAGGTGGACGCGGTGGAGGCCCACGGCACCGGCACCACCCTCGGCGACCCCATCGAGGCCCACGCCCTGCTGGCCGCCTACGGTCAGGACCGGGTGGAGCCGTTGTGGCTGGGGTCGGTGAAGTCCAACATCGGCCACACCCAGGCCGCCGCCGGCGTCGCGGGCCTGATCAAGATGGTCATGGCGATGCGGCACGGCGAACTGCCGCGAACCCTGCACATAGACGCCCCCTCCCCGCACGTCGACTGGGCCTGCGGCGGCGTCCGGCTGCTGACCGAGGCCCGGCCGTGGCCCGAGCACGAGCACCCGCGCCGCGCCGGCATCTCGGCCTTCGGCATCAGCGGCACCAACGCCCACCTGATCATCGAGCAGTCCTTTGACCCGGACCCCGGCCACCTCCCCGAACCCGCCGGCCCGGCTGCCCCCACCGCCTGGCTGCTGTCCGCGAAGACCGACGCCGCGCTGCGCGCCCAGGCCGAGCGGCTGCACGCGTACGCGACCGCCCACCCCGACGTCCCGGCCGCCGCGATCAGCCGCGCACTGGCCGCCCGCACCCGGTTCGAGCACCGGGCCGCGGTGGTCGGCGCCGACCGGGACGACCTGCTGTCCGGCCTGGCCGCGCTCCCGCCGGGCCTGCGGGGACTGCCGGGACTGCCGGCCCGGACCGGCGGGACCGTGTTCGTCTTCCCCGGACAGGGGGCGCAGTGGGCGGGCATGGGCCATGACCTGTACGAGCAGTCCGAGGTCTTCCGCGCCGGCATCGACGCCTGCGCCGCCGCCCTGGCCCCGTACACCGACTGGTCGTTGGTCGACGAACTGCGCCACGGCTCGCTGGACCGCGTCGACGTGGTGCAGCCGGCCCTGTTCGCCGTCATGGTGGCGCTGGCCGACCTGTGGCGGTCCTACGGCGTGCAGCCGGATGCCGTGGTCGGCCACTCCCAGGCGGAGATCGCCGCCGCGTACGTCGCCGGGGGGCTGTCGCTGCGGGACGCCGCCAAGGTCGTGGCGCTACGGTCCAGGGCACTGACCGTCATCGCCGACCGGGGCGGCATGGTGTCCCTCGCGCTGTCCGTCGAACAGGCTGCCGGCTACCTGGCCCGCTGGGGCGAGCGGCTGACCACCGCCGTGGTGAACGGACCCGCGGCGGTCGTGGTGTCCGGCGGCCTCGACGTGCTGGACGAACTGCTGGCCGCCTGCGAGGCCGACGGCATCCGCGCCCGCCGCCTGCCCGTCGACTACGCCGCCCACTCCGCGCAGGTCGAGGCGATCCGCGAGCAACTGCTCACCGAACTGGCCGACATCACGCCCCACTCGGCGGCGATCCCGTTCTACTCCACGGTCACCGGCGAGCCGGTCGACACCTCCGCCCTCGACGCCGACTACTGGTACCGCAACCTCCGCGAACCCGTACGGTTCGACCTGGCCACCGCCCGGCTCACCGCCGACGGCCATGACCTGTTCCTGGAGGTCAGCCCGCACCCGGTGCTGGTGCCCGCGCTGGATGTCGCCGCCACCGGAACACTGCGCCGCGATCACGGCGGCCTCACCGAGTTCCTCGCCGCGGCGGGACGCCTCTACGCCGCCGGAGCCGACGTCGACTGGATGCCGGTCCTGCCCCGCACCGCACCCGGGGCGGACCTGCCCACGTACGCCTTCCAGCGCGAGCCCTACTGGGTGACCGCGACCCCGCCGGTGCCCCGTGACGACCGGCGGTACGAGGTGGCCTGGGCGCCGACGAGCGGTACCGCGGCCCCGGTGGACCCGGCTCGCTGGCTCGTCCTGGCCACGACCGGGCACCCGTGGGCCGAGGCCCTGCGCGAACGGGGCTTCACGGTGGCCGACACCTGGGACGCGGCCGACACCGGGGACGCCCGGCCCGGGCCGGACGGTGTGCTGTCGCTGCTGGCGCTGGACGAGGAGCCGCACCCCGACCACCCGGTGCTCCCGGCGGGCCTGGTCCGCACCCTGGATCTGGTCCGCACCCTGGACCCGGTGCGCACCTTGAACCCGGTGAGGACGGCGGCCGTCCCGCTGTGGTGCGCGACCAGCGGCGCCGTGAGCACCTCGGCCACCGACCCGGTCACCAGCCCGGCCCAGGCCCTGGCGTGGGGCACCGGCGCGTCCGCGGCGCTGGAGTTCCCGCACGGCTGGGGCGGCCTGGTCGACCTTCCCGCCGTGCCCGACGAGGAGAGCGTGAACGCGCTGCTCGTCGCGCTCGCCGGCACGGGCGAGGACCAGGTGGCGATCCGCGGCACCCGGCGCTTCGCCAAGCGGCTGCGCCGCAAGGCCTCATCGGGCCCGGCCGCGCAGGCCTGGCGGCCGCGGGGCACGGTGCTGGTCACCGGCGGCACCGGCGCGCTCGGCGGACATGTGGCCCGCCGCCTCGCGCGGCAGGGTGCGGAGCACATCGTGCTGGCCGCCCGCCGCGGCCCGGACGCACCCGGCGCGGCCGGCCTGCGCGACGAACTGGAGGCAGCCGGGGCGCGGGTGACCGTGGCGGCGTGCGACGTGGCCGACCGGGACGCCCTGCGGGACCTCGTCGAGCGCGTCGGCGACATCCGCGCGATCTTCCACACCGCCGGTGTGATCAGGGAGACCAGGCTGGCCGACACGACACCGGCGGAGTTCGCCGAGGTCGTCATGGCCAAGGTCGCCGGGGCGGCGAACCTGGCGGAACTCCTGCCGGACCTCGACGCCTTCGTCCTGTTCTCCTCCACCGCGGGCGTGTGGGGCGACGGCCACGGCGCGGCCTACGCCGCCGGCAACGCCTTCCTCGACGCCCTGGCCGCACAGCACCGCGCCCAGGGCCGCGCCACGACCTCCGTCGCGTGGGGCATCTGGGCCGGAGGCGGCATGGCGGCCCTGGAGCCCGTGCAGCGCCGGCGCACCCTGCTCGGCCTCGGCGAACTGGACCCGGGCCGGGCACTCGACGCGCTGCAGGACGTCCTCGACCACGACGAGGCCCTCGCGGTCGTCACCGAGGCCGACTGGGCACAGTTCGCCCGCGCCTACACCCACGCGCGCCCGAGCCGGCTGCTGCGGGACCTGCCCGAGGCGCACAGCCGGCCGCCGGCCCCCCGACCCGCGCCCCCCGCCGGCGGCACCGACCTGCTGGAGCTGATCACCACCCACGTCGCCGGGGTGCTGGGACACGCCACCCCCGAGCGGCTCGACCCCCGGCAGGCGTTCAAGGACCTGGGCTTCGACTCACTGACCGCGGTGGAACTGCGCAACCGCCTGACCGCCGCGCTCGGGGTGGAACTGCCCGCCACCCTCGTCTTCGACCACCCCACCCCGGCCCGGCTGGCCGCCCACCTGTCCGGCGGGTCCGGCGAGCAGGACGCGCCGCAGGCCCCGGCCGCGGCCGCGACGGACGAGCCGATCGCGGTCATCGGCATGGGCTGCCGCTTCCCCGGAGGCATCGGCACCCCCGAGGACCTGTGGCGGCTGGTCGCGGACGGCGTGGACGCGGTCGGCGACTTCCCGGCCGACCGGGGATGGGACATCGACCGCCTGTACGACCCGACGGGAAGCCGCCCCCGTACGTCGAGCACGTCCCGGGGCGGGTTCCTCGACGCCGCCGGCGACTTCGACGCGGCGTTCTTCGGGATATCGCCCCGCGAGGCGCTCGCCATGGACCCGCAGCAGCGCATCCTGCTGGAGACCGCGTGGGAGACCATCGAGTACGCCGGTATCGACCCGACCACGCTGGAGGGCACACCCACCGGCGTGTTCACCGGCATCTGGTCCACCGGCTACGCCGCCGGTCCGGTCCCCGACGACCTGGAGGGCTACCAGGTCACCGGCACCGCGTCGAGCGTGGGGTCCGGCCGGCTGGCGTACCAGCTGGGCCTGCTCGGCCCGGCACTGTCCCTGGACACCGGCTGCTCGTCGTCCCTGGTGGCCCTGCACCTGGCCGCTCAGGCGCTGCGCTCGGGAGAATGCTCCTTCGCCCTGGTCGGCGGCGTCACCGTCAACGCGGCACCCACGCTGTTCACCGAGATGTCCCGGCAGGGGGCGAGCGCGCCAGACGGCCGCAGCAAGTCCTTCGCCGCCGCGGCCGACGGGGCGGGCTGGGCCGAGGGCGCCGGCCTGCTGCTGCTGGAACGCCTGTCCGACGCCCGCCGCAACGGCCACGAGGTGCTGGCGGTCGTCCGAGGCTCTGCCACCAACCAGGACGGCGCGTCCAACGGCCTGACCGCGCCCAACGGCCCCTCCCAGGAGCGGGTGATCCGTCAGGCCCTCGCCAATGCCGGGTTGGAGCCGTCCGAGGTGGACGCGGTGGAGGCCCACGGCACCGGCACCACTCTCGGCGATCCCATCGAGGCCCAGGCACTCCTGGCGACCTACGGCCGGGACCGGGCGGAGCCGTTGTGGCTGGGGTCGGTGAAGTCCAACATCGGCCACACCCAGGCGGCGGCCGGCGCGGCCGGCCTGATCAAGATGGTCATGGCGATGCGGCACGGCGAACTGCCGCGAACCCTCCACGTGGACGCGCCCACCCCGCACGTCGACTGGGCCTCCGGCGCGGTCCGGCTGCTCACCGAACCGGTCGCCTGGCCCCGGACCGGGCGGCCACGGCGGGCCGCCGTCTCCGCCTTCGGCATCAGCGGCACCAACGCCCACGTCATTATCGAGCAGAGCATCCTCGAACAGCCCGCCGAGGCCGACTCCGCCGCACCCTCTTCCCGGGGCCGCGCGGACGAGCAGGTCCTCTGGCCGCTGTCGGCCAGGTCCGAGGCGGCGTTGCGGGAGCAGGCGCGTCGGTTGGGCGCCTTCACCGCCGTCCATCCCGAGGTGGGCCCGGCGGCGGTCGGGGGCGCTCTGGCTGCCCGCACCGTGTTCGAGCACCGGGCCGTGGTGGTGGGCACCGCCGCGGCCCTGGATGCCCTGGCGGAGGGCCGGTCGGCGCCGGGTCTGGTCACCGGGACCGCCCGCCCGTTGGGTCGGTCGGTGTTCGTGTTTCCGGGGCAGGGTGCGCAGTGGGTGGGTATGGGTGGGGGGTTGTACGGCTCGGAGCGGGTGTTCCGGGAGGCGGTCGATGCGTGTGAGGCGGCGTTGGCGCCGTACACGGACTGGTCGTTGGTGGAGGTGCTGGTCGGCGGTGGCTCGCTGGAGCGGGTGGATGTGGTGCAGCCCGCGCTGTTCGGGGTGATGGTGGCGCTGGCGGAGTTGTGGCGGGCCCATGGTGTAGGACCTGATGCCGTCGTCGGGCATTCGCAGGGGGAGATCGCGGCGGCGGTTGTGGCGGGGGCGTTGTCGTTGGAGGACGCCGCCAAGGTGGTGGCCCTGCGCAGCAAGGCCCTGGTCGCCCTGGCCGGACACGGCGGCATGGTCTCGGTCGCGCTGTCCGCGGACGCCGCCGCCGGCTACCTGAGCCCCTGGGGCGACCGGGTCACCGTCGCGGTGGTCAACTCCGCCTCGACCGTCGTCGTCTCCGGCGAACCCGGGGCCCTGGACGAACTGCTGGCAGCCTGCGCCAGGGACGGCATCCGCGCCCGCGCCATCCCCGTCGACTACGCGGCGCACTCGGCGCAGGTCGAGGCGATCCGCGAGCAACTGCTCACCGAACTGGCCGACATCACGCCGCACCCGGCGGCGATCCCGTTCTACTCCACGGTGACCGGCGAGCCGGTCGACACCTCCGCCCTCGACGCCGGCTACTGGTACCGCAACCTCCGCGAACCCGTACGCTTCGACCTCGCCACCGCCCGGCTCACCGCCGACGGCCACGAGGTGTTCGTGGAAGTCAGCCCGCACCCGGTGCTGGTGCAGGACCTGGACGGCGTGGCGACCGGCACGCTGCGCCGCGACCACGGCGCCATCGGGGAGTTCCACACCGCCCTGGCCCGCCTCCACGTCCAGGGCGTCGCGGTGACCTGGCCGCACGACCGCCCGCACGGCGTCAGGCTGCCGCGCTACGCCTTCCAGCGCAGCACCTACTGGCTCACCCCCGCGGCCGGCGACCACGGCACCGGGCACCCGCTGGCGGGCACCACGGTCGAACTGCCCGACGGGAGCACCGTGCACAGTGGTCGCGTCTCCACCCGCACCCACCCCTGGCTGGCCGACCACGCCGTCGACGGCACGGTCCTGCTGCCGGGCACCGCCTTCCTCGAACTCGCCACCCTGGCCGGCGGGACCCTCGACGACCTCGTCCTGCACCTGCCCCTCGCGCTCTCGGACACACCCACGGACATCCAGGTCTCGGTCGGCGCCCCGGACGACGCCGGCCGCAGCCCGGTCACCGTGCACTCCAGGGGCGGCGACGGCTGGGTCCGCCACGCGTCCGGAACCCTCGGCGGCCAGGTGACGGCCGGACGCCTCGACTGGCCTGCGAGGAACGCCGAACCCGTGGACCCCGAAGGGTTCTACGCCTTCCTCGCCGGACTCGGATACCAGTACGGACCCGCGTTCCGGGGCGTGCGGGAGCTGTGGCAGGGCGAGGACGAACTGTACGCCGAGGTGACCGTCCCCGACGGAGCCCGCTTCGGCATCCACCCCGCGCTCCTGGACGCCGCACTCCAGCCGCTGATCCTGCTCAGCCCCGACACCCGGGTCCGGCTGCCGTTCTCCTTCTCCGGCGTCGCCGTGCACACCACCGGTGTGTCGTCCGCCCGGGTCCACCTGGCCCGCACGGGCACCGACACCTACCGCGCGACACTGACCGACCTGTCCGGCAACCCGGTCGCGGACATCACCGCGCTGACCGTCCGTCCGGCCGCCGAGGCCCGGGCCGCGGTGCTGCACACCCGGTGGGTGCCCCTCACCGCGAGCACACCGACCGAGGTGGTGCCGAGCCCGGTACTCGCCGCGGGAGCCGACGCAGACTCCGTGCACGCCCTCGTCCAGCGGGCCCGCGCGCTCGTCCAGGACTTCCTGGCCGAGCAGCCGGAGCGGGCGGCCGCACGCCTGGCCGTCCTGACCCGCGGCGTGGCCGGCGCGGCTGTAAGCGGCCTGGTCCGCAGCGCCGCCGCCGAGCACCCCGGCCGGTTCGTCCTGGTCGACATGGGCGACGCGTCCGAGGAGGACGCGGTCCGGGCCGCCATGACGGCCGGCGACGAACCCGAACTGGCCCTGCGCCGGGAGGGCGTCCTCGTGCCGCGGCAGGCCAGGTACGCGCCGGAACTGACCGCCCCCGACGGCGCGTACCGGCTGAGCGAGTCCGGCACCGGGCAACTGGACGACCTGGCCCTGCTGCCCTGGCAGGAGGCCGCGCTGGAACCCGGACAGGTACGGGTCGCCGTACGCGCGGCCGGCCTGAACTTCCGCGACGTGCTCATCGCCCTCGGCATGTACCCGGACCGGCCCCCGTTGGGCGGCGAAGGGGCCGGCACCGTCGTCGAGGTCGGCCCCGGCGTCACGGCCTGGCGGCCCGGCGACCGGGTCATGGGAATGATGCCCGGCGCCTTCGGGCCGCGCGCGGTCGCCGACCACCGGCTCCTGACGGCGATCCCCGACGGCTGGAGCTTCACCGAGGCGGCGGCGGTGCCCATCGCGTTCACCACCGCCTGGTACGGGCTGTTCGACCTCGGCGAACTGCGCCCCGGCGAGCGGGTCCTGGTCCACTCCGGTGCGGGCGGTGTGGGCATGGCCGCCGTCCGGTTGGCCCTGAACAGCGGCGCGGAGGTCTTCGCCACCGCGAGCCCCGCCAAGTGGGACACCCTGCGGCGCCTCGGACTGGCGGACGACCACATCGGGTCGTCCCGCGACACCCGGTTCGCCGACCGGTTCCCGGCCATGGACGTCGTCCTCAACTCGCTCGCGGGAGAACTCACCGACGCCTCCCTGCGGCTGCTCGCCGACGGCGGACGGTTCGTCGAGCTGGGCAGGACGGACGTCCGCTCACCCGAGGGCCTGATCTACCGGGCCTTCGACCTCAACGACGTCGACCCCGCGCGGCAGGGCGACATCCTCTCCAGGGTCGTGGCGATGGCCGCCGACGGGACGGTGGAGCCGCTGCCGGTCACCGCCGCGGACCTCCGCCAGGCCGTCGCCTCCTTCCGGCTGATGAGCCAGGCCCGCCACACCGGCAAGATCGTCCTCACCGTCCCCCGGCCGATCGACCCCGACGGCACCGTGCTGATCACCGGCGGCACCGGCACCCTCGGCCAGGCCGTCGCCCGGCACCTGGTGTCCCGCTACGGCGTACGGCACCTGCTGCTCGTCAGCCGCGGCGGCGGCGCGGTGCCGCAGCTGGAGCCGCAAGGGGACGTCGACGTGCGGGTCGTGGCCTGTGACGTCGCGGACCGGGAGGCGCTGGCGGCCGTACTGGACTCGATCCCGGCCGAGCATCCGCTCACCGCCGTCGTCCACGCGGCCGGCGTGCTCGACGACACCGTTGTGGAACGGCTGACCGCGGAGCAGCTCGACCGGGTGCTGCGTCCCAAGGTCGACGGCGTCTGGCACCTGCACGAGCTGACCCGCGAGCACCACCTCGCCGCCTTCGTGCTGTTCTCCGCGGCCGCGGGCGTACTCGGCAACGCCGGCCAGGCCGGCTACGCAGCCGCGAACTCCTACCTCGACGCGTTCGCCGCACACCGGCAGACCCTCGGCCTGCCCGCCGTGTCGATGGCCTGGGGCCACTGGGAGCAGGAGAGCGGCATGACCGCCCACCTCACCGCGGCCGACCGCCAACGCCTCGCCCGCCAGGGCATCCGCCCCATCGGCACCGAACGCGCCCTGGCCATGTTCGACACCGCGCTGGCTGCCGGACGTCCCGCGCTGACCACGGCCGACCTCTCGATGCCGCAGACCCTGCCGACGCCGAAGGCCCCCGCGTCGGACCTGCTGTCCCTGGTCGCCGCCCACACCGCCACCGTCCTCGGCCACTGCGACGCCGCCGCGATCACCCCCGGACTCGCCTTCCGCGACCTCGGCTTCGATTCGCTGACCTCCGTCGAGCTGCGCAACCGCCTCGCCGGCGCCACCGGCCTGCGGCTGCCCGCGACCCTCGTCTTCGACCACCCCACCCCCGCCGACCTCGCCGACCACCTCACCGCCGAACTCTCCGGTGCGGGTGCGGGTGGGGGTGTGGTGCCGGTGGTTTCGGTGGGTGGGGTGGGTGGTGGGGCTGATCCGGTGGTGATCGTGGGTATGGGGTGCCGGTTGCCGGGTGGGGTGGGGTCGCCGGAGGAGTTGTGGCGCCTGGTGTCGGGTGGGGTGGATGCGATCGGGGGGTTTCCGGGTGATCGGGGGTGGGACGTGGAGGGGTTGTTCCATCCGGATGCGGATCATCCGGGGACGTCGTACACGCGGGCGGGTGGTTTTCTCGTGGACGCGGCGGGGTTCGATGCCGACTTCTTCGGGATCTCGCCGCGTGAGGCGTTGGCGATGGATCCGCAGCAGCGGGTGTTGCTGGAGACCGCGTGGGAGACGTTGGAGGATGCGGGGATCGATCCGACGTCGTTGCGGGGCAGTCGGACGGGCGTGTTCACCGGCTGCTGGTCCTCCGGCTACGTCGGCAGCCCCGACCAGGCACCGCCCGACACCGAGGGCTACCTGGCCACCGGCATCTCGCCGAGCATCACCTCCGGCCGGGTCTCCTACCTGCTGGGCCTCCAGGGCCAGGCCGTGTCCGTCGACTCCGCCTGCTCGTCGTCACTGATGGCGATCCACCTCGCCGCGCAGGCAGTGCGCTCGGGGGAGTGCACACTCGCCCTGGCCGGCGGGGTGACCGTGAGCGTGACCCCCCTGCAGTTCACGGAGTTCTCCCGCCAGCGTGCCCTGGCCCCCGACGGCCGGTGCAAGCCCTTCTCGTCGACGGCCGATGGTACGGCGTGGGGTGAGGGCGCGGGGTTGGTGCTGCTGGAGCGGTTGTCGGATGCCCGTCGCAACGGTCACCGGGTGCTGGCGGTGGTGCGGGGTTCGGCGGTCAATCAGGACGGGGCGTCCAATGGGTTGACCGCGCCCAACGGCCCCTCCCAGGAACGCGTCATCCGCCAGGCATTGGCGAACGCCGGGTTGGAGCCGTCCGAGGTGGACGCGGTGGAAGCGCACGGCACGGGGACGACGCTCGGCGATCCCATCGAGGCGCAGGCGCTGTTGGCGACGTACGGCCGGGACCGGGTGGAGCCGTTGTGGCTGGGGTCGGTGAAGTCGAACATCGGCCACACCCAGGCGGCGGCGGGTGTGGCCGGTGTGATCAAGATGGTCATGGCGATGCGGCACGCCGAACTGCCGCCGACGCTGCACGTCCAGGAGCCCACGCCGCATGTCGAGTGGGACACCGGTGACATCCGGCTGCTGACCGAGGCCCGGCCGTGGCCGGAGACGGGGCGTCCCCGCCGCGCGGGCATCTCCGCCTTCGGGGCCAGCGGCACCAACGCCCACGTCGTCATCGAACAGTTCCCGGAGGAAACCCCCGAGCAGCCCGCCGCGGACGACTCCGCGGAGCCCACCGTGTGGCTGCTGTCCGGCAAGACGGACGACGCCCTCCGCGCCCAGGCCCGACGGCTCGCGGACCACATCACCGCCCGCCCCGGACTCCGGTCGGCCGCGATCGGCCGGGCCCTCGCCACCACCCGCACCATGCTCGCCCACCGGGCGGCCCTGGTGGGCAGCACCCGGACCGACCTCATGGCGGAACTGGCCGCCCTCGCCGACGGAGACCCCCGCGTCATCACGGGTGTGGCCGGTTCGCCGGGTCGGTCGGTGTTCGTGTTTCCGGGGCAGGGTGCGCAGTGGGTGGGTATGGGTGGGGAGTTGTACGGCTCGGAGCGGGTGTTCCGGGAGGCGATCGATGCGTGTGGGGCGGCATTGGCGCCGTACACGGACTGGTCGTTGGTGGAGGTGCTGGTCGGCGGGGGTTCGTTGGAGCGGGTGGATGTGGTGCAGCCCGCGCTGTTCGGGGTGATGGTGGCGCTGGCGGAGTTGTGGCGGGCCCATGGTGTGGAGCCTGATGCTGTCGTCGGGCATTCGCAGGGGGAGATCGCGGCGGCGGTTGTGGCGGGGGCGTTGTCGTTGGAGGACGCCGCCAAGGTGGTGGCCCTGCGCAGCAAGGCCCTGGTCGCCCTGGCGGGTCAGGGCGGGATGGTGTCGGTCGGTCTCGGGTATGAGCAGGCCGCCGAGTTCGTGGCGCGCTGGGGCGGCCGGTTGACGGTGGCGGTGGTCAATGCCCCCGGTTCGGTCGTCGTGTCGGGGGACCTGGACGCGTTGGAGGAACTGCTGGCGGCCTGTGAGGCCGACGGCATCCGGGCCCGCCGCCTGCCCGTCGACTACGCCGCCCACTCCGTCCAGGTCGAGGCGATCCGCGAGCAACTGCTCACCGACCTCGCCGACGTCACACCGCGCCCGGCGACGATCCCGTTCTGCTCAACGGTGACCGGCGAGGAGATCGACACCTCCGCCCTCGACGCCGATTACTGGTACCGCAACCTCCGCGAACCCGTACGCTTCGACCTCGCCGTCGAGGCCCTCACGCAGGATGGGCACGGCGTGTTCGTGGAGGTCAGCCCGCACCCCGTACTGGTGCCGGTGATGGACGGCGTCGTGACCGGCACGCTGCGCCGCGGCAGCGGCAGGCAGGAATTCCGCCTCGCCCTGGCGCGCCTGCACACGCAAGGCGTGGCCGTCGACTGGACGCCGGTCTTCCCCGGCGAGCCCCACCATGTCCCGCTGCCGACGTACGCCTTCCAGCACCGGCCGTACTGGTTGAACCCCGCCGCCGCGAAGGGCGACGTGTCGGCGGCGGGACTGGAGTCGGCCGGGCACCCGCTGCTCGGGGCCGTCGTCGAACTGGCCGGGGAGCAGGGCGTCCTGCTCACGGGGCGGCTCTCGACGGCTACCCGGCCATGGCTGGCCGACCACGTCGTCCTGGGCTCCGTGCTGCTGCCCGGCACCGTGTTCGTCGAACTCGCCATGCACGCCGGACGGCAGGCCGGCTGCGACGTCCTGGACGAACTGGTGCTGGAAGCTCCCATGATCCTGCCGGACGACGGTTCCGTGCCGGTCCAGGTCGTCGTAGGCGCACCGGACGGGACGGGCCGACGCCCCGTCACCGTGCACTCCCGGACGGGCGGCACCTGGCTGCGGCACGCCACCGGCATGCTGGCGACCGGCGGCCGCCCCGACCCGTACGACACCGGCGAGCCCTGGCAGCCGGCCGGTGAGCCCGTCGACCTGACCGACTTCTACGACACCCTCGCCGCCCAGGGCTACGAGTACGGGCCGGTGTTCGCGGGCGTGCGCGAGATCCGGCGGCAGGGCGACGAGCTCTATGCCGAGGTGGCGCTGCCCGCCGACACCCGCGACCGCTTCGGTCTCCACCCCGCGCTGCTCGACGCCGCACTCCAGCCGCTGACCCTGCTGGCGGCCGGCCGCCTGCCGTTCTCCTTCGCCGGGGTGTCGATGCGGAAAGCCGGCTCCACGGCCCGGGTCCGCCTCACCCCCACCGGCCCCGACACCTTCCGGGTCGCGCTCGCCGACGAATCCGGGCCGCTGGCGGTGATCGACGCGCTGACCGTGCGCCACCGGCCGCCGGGCCTGCCGGTCGCCGGGACCAACCAGCTCTTCCGCCTCGACTGGGTGCCCGTCGAGAGCACCGGCGAACCCCCGGCCGTCCACCACGTCACGCCCCCGGCGGGAGACCCCGTGGCGGCCGCGCACACCGTCGCCGCCGAGACGCTGGGCGTGCTCCAGGACTTCCTGCGCGACGGGGACGGCCGGCTGGCCGTCGTGACCCGCGGGGCGGTCGGGCCGGACCCCGTCGACCTGCCGTCCAGCGTCGTCTGGGGCCTGGTCCGCGCGGCCCAGGCGGAACACCCCGACCGGTTCGTGCTCGTCGACACCGACGACCGCGTCCTCGTCGCGGGGGACGAACCGCAGCTTGTCGTCCGCGACGGCGCCGCCCACGCCGCCCGCCTGGTACGGGCCGAAACGGCCCTGGCACCCGGCCCGCTCGACCCGAACGGTACCGTGCTGATCACCGGAGGCACCGGAACACTGGGCCGCCTCGTCGCCCGGCACCTGCGCGACCGGCACGGCATCCGGCACCTGCTCCTGCTCAGCAGGACCGCGGCGGAGGTGGACTTCGACGCCGAGGTGATGGCCTGCGACGTGGCCGACCGGGACGCGCTGGCGGCCGTACTGGACTCGATCCCGGCCGCGCACCCGCTGACCGCGGTCGTCCACGCGGCCGGCGTGCTCGACGACGGCGTCGTCGAATCCCTCACGCCCGGCCGGATCGACCAGGTGCTGCGGCCCAAGGCCGACGCCGCCTGGCACCTGCACGAGCTGACGAAGGACCTCGGCCTGAGCGCGTTCGTGCTCTTCTCGTCCGCCGCCGGTGTGCTGGGCGGCCCGGGCCAGGCGAACTATGCCGCCGCGAACGCCTTCCTGGACGCCCTCGCCGTGCACCGGCGCGCCCTGGGTCTGCCGGGCGTGTCGCTGGCCTGGGGACAATGGGCCGAGGCCAGCGGGCTGACCGAACACCTCACCGACACCGACCGCAAGCGCCTCGCCCGCGCCGGTGTGCTGCCGATGCCCACGAACCAGGCGCTGGCACTGTTCGACCTGGCCCTGGGCGCCGCCGATCCCGCGTTGGTCCCCGCACACCTCGACCTGTCGGCGGCGTCCACCCGCCCCCTGCTCAGCCGCCTCATCCGTACCAGGCCGGCCCGGCGCACGGACCGGCCGGGCCTGGGCAGGGAACTGGCGGCCCTGCCCGAGACCGAGCAGCACAGCCGCGTCCTGCAACTGGTCACCGGCCAGACGGCCGCGGTCCTCGGCCACACCGACACCGCGGCCGTCAGCGCCGAGCGGGCCTTCAAGGACCTGGGCTTCGATTCGCTCACCGCAGTGGAGCTGCGCAACCGCCTGTCCGCGGTCGCCGGGGTACGGCTGCCCGCGACGCTGACCTTCGACTACCCGACCCCCGACGCGCTGGCCGGCCACCTGCGGGACCTCCTGGTCGGCGTCCGGCGCCAGGCCCCTGCCTCAGCCGTGCCGGTGGGGGTTGCGGTGTCGGGTGATCCGGTGGTGGTGGTGGGGTTGGGGGCCCGGTATCCGGGTGGGGTGGGGTCGGCGCGGGAGTTGTGGGGTCTGGTGGCGGGTGGGGTGGATGCGGTGGGGGAGTTCCCGTCGGATCGTGGGTGGGATGTGGGTCGTCTTTATGATCCGGCGGGTGGTCCGGGGAGGTCGTATACGCGGTCGGGTGGTTTTCTGGGGGATGCGGGTGGCTTCGACGCGGCGTTTTTCGGGATCTCGCCGCGTGAGGCGTTGGCGATGGATCCGCAGCAGCGGGTGTTGCTGGAGACGGTGTGGGAGACGTTCGAGGATGCGGGGATCGATCCGACGTCGTTGCGGGGCAGCCGGACGGGCGTCTTCACCGGCATCTGGTCCTCGGGCTACGGCGCCGGGGCACAGCCGCCCGACCTTGAGGGCTACCTCTCGACGGGCACGGCGACGAGTGTGACCTCCGGGCGGGTGTCGTATCTGCTGGGGCTGGAGGGTCCGGCGGTGTCGGTGGACACGGCGTGCTCGTCGTCGCTGGTGGCGATCCATCTGGCGGCGCAGGCCTTGCGGGCGGGGGAGTGCTCGCTGGCGTTGGCCGGTGGTGTGACGGTGATGGCGACGCCGGCTGGGTTTGTCGAGTTCTCGCGGCAGCGGGGGCTTGCGGCCGATGGGCGGGTGAAGGCGTTTGCCGAGGCTGCTGATGGTACGGCGTGGGGTGAGGGTGCGGGGTTGGTGCTGCTGGAGCGGTTGTCGGACGCCCGCCGTAACGGTCACCGGGTGCTGGCGGTGGTGCGGGGTTCGGCGGTGAACCAGGACGGGGCGTCCAATGGGTTGACCGCGCCGAACGGTCCGTCGCAGGAACGCGTCATCCGCCAGGCGTTGGCGAACGCCGGGTTGGAGCCGTCCGAGGTGGACGCGGTGGAGGCGCACGGTACGGGGACGACGCTCGGCGATCCCATCGAGGCGCAGGCGCTGCTGGCGACGTACGGCCGGGACCGGGTGGAGCCGTTGTGGCTGGGGTCGGTGAAGTCGAACATCGGCCACACGCAGGCGGCGGCCGGTGTGGCGGGTGTGATCAAGATGGTCATGGCGATGCGGCACGGGCAACTGCCGCGGACCCTCCACGTGGACGCACCGACCTCGCACGTCGACTGGGAGTCCGGGAGCGTCAGGCTGCTCACCGAGGCCCGGCCCTGGCCCGACAACGGCCACCTGCGTCGCGCGGGCATCTCGGCGTTCGGCATCAGCGGTACCAACGCGCACGTGATCCTGGAGGCACCGGCCGCGGATCCGGCCCCGGACCCGGCCGAGGAGACGTCGCCCGAGTCCCCTGCCGTCGTGCCGGTGCCGTGGCTGCTGTCGGCGAAGTCGGACGCGGCCCTGCGCGACCAGGCCCGCAGGCTGCGCGGGTTCCTCGCCGAGCACCCCGAGGTCACACCGGCCGAGGTGGCCGCGGACCTGGCCGCGCGGGCTCGGTTTCCGCACCGTGCTGTGCTGACGGACCCGGTCGGCCTGGACGCGCTGATCGGCGGAAAGCCCGGAATTGTCACGGGCACTGCCTCCCCGGGCAGGTCGGCGTTCGTGTTCTCCGGTCAGGGTGGTCAGTGGGTGGGGATGGGGCGGGGTTTGTACCGGGTGTTTCCGGTGTTCGCGCGGGTGTTGGACGAGGTGTGCGGGTTGTTGGGGTTGCCGGTGGAGGTGTTGTTCGAGGACGGGGAGGGGGTGCTGGGGGAGACGAAGTTCACGCAGGGTGGCGTGTTCGCGTTGGAGGTGGCGCTGTTCCGGCTGGTGGAGTGGCTGGGTGTGCGGCCGGACTTCGTGGTGGGGCATTCGGTCGGTGAGGTGGCGGCGGCCCATGTGGCGGGGGTGCTGGGGCTGGAGGACGCGTGTGTGCTGGTGGGGGCGCGGGGCCGGTTGATGCAGGAGTTGCCCGGTGGTGGGGCGATGGTGTCGCTCCAGGCGTCGGTGGAGGAGGTGGCGGGGTCGCTGGTGCCGGGTGTCGAGGTGGCGGCGGTGAACGGGGTGGATGCGGTGGTGGTGTCGGGGGACGAGGCGGCGGTGGCGGCGGTCGCCGAGGTGTGGCGGGGCCGTGGGCGCCGGGTGAAACGGCTGGAGGTCAGCCACGCGTTTCATTCGGCGCGGATGGATCCGGTGCTGGAGGAACTGGGCGAGGTGGCGGCGGGTTTGTCGTTCGGTGAGCCGGTGATCCCGGTGGTTTCCACGGTGGCCGGGCATCCGGTGGACATGGGGGAGCCCGGGTACTGGGTGCGGCAGGTGCGGGAGCCGGTCCGGTTCGCCGATGCCGTGGACTGGTTGTCGGGTCAGGGTGTGACGGGGTTCGTGGAGGTGGGTCCGCATCCGTTGCTGGTGGGGAACGGGTTGATGCGGCGCGGTAAGGACTCTCCGGAGCGGTTGTTCGCAGGGCTCGGGCGGCTCTGGGCTGACGGCGCCGTGCGCTGGACGCCACCCGCGACCGCAACAGCGGGGACGTCGGGCGCGCGCGTGCCTTCGTACGCCTTCCAGCACCAGCACTACTGGCTCCGGCCCACCACCCCGGCACCGACCGGTGACGGCCGGATCGACCACCCGCTGCTGCGGGACGCCATGGAACTCCCCGACGACAACGGCGTGGTGCTGACGGGACAACTCGCCACCGCCGCGCAGCCGTGGCTCACCGAACACGTCATCTCGGGCTCGCCCCTGCTGCCCGCCGCGGCGTTCGTGGACCTGGCGCTCCGGGCCGGCGAACACGTCGGCTGCCCGGCGGTCGAGGACCTGACGCTGGAGACACCGCTGGTGGTCGCGGACGGCGTGCAGGTGTCCGTGACCGTCGGCCCCGACCGGGCGGGCCGGCGAGGCGTCTCGATCCACTCGCGCGCGGAGGGCGAGTGGGTACGGCACGCCACCGGGACCCTGGGCGCCGTACCCGTCGCACCACGGGAGCCCTGGGCACGGCAGTGGCCGCCGCACGCCGAAGCCGTCGACCTCGACGCCTTCTACGACAACCTGGCCGACGCCGGATTTGCCTACGGCACGGCCTTCCGAGGTCTGCGAGCGGCCTGGCGCGACGGCGACACCCTCTACGCGGAGGTGGCCGTACCCCCCGGCGACACCCGGTTCGCCCTGCACCCCGCCCTGCTCGACGCCGCGATCCAGCTCGTGACCGTCGCCGACGACCGGGCGAAGATGCCGTTCTCCTTCGCCGGGATCTCCTGGTGGCGCGGCGCCGAGCACGCCAGGGTCCGGCTGACCGTGACCGGCCAGGACACCTGCGCGATCGGCCTCGCCGACCAGTCGGGCGCGCCGGTCGCCGAGATCGCCTCGTTGACCCTGCGCCGGCCGACCGGGGCCACCACGCAGGACGTGCCGTACCAGGTGGCGTGGCCGGTCCTGGAAGCGGCGACCACCGAACCGGACATCCCGGTCCACCACGCCATATCGCCCGTCGAGACCCTGCGGGTGATCCAGGACTTCCTCACCACGGACACCCCGCGCATGGTGGTCGCCACGCGCAACGCCGTGCCGGTTCGGCCGGGCGAGGACGTCGACCCGCAGGCCGCCGCCGTCTGGGGTCTGGTCCGGTCGGCTACCACCGAGCACCCCGGCCGGTTCGTGCTGGTCGACGGTGACGACGGCGACGAGGTCCGGCTGGCCGGCGACGAACCCCAGCTCGCGATCCGCGTCGGCGCCGTTCACGTCCCCCGCCTCGAACGGGTGCGGACCGAACCGCTGCCCTCGCCGCTCGGCCCCGAGGGCACGGTGCTCGTCACCGGCGGCACCGGCACCCTGGGCGGCACGATCGCCCGCCACCTCGCCGTGCGGCACGGCGTGCGGCACCTGCTGCTGGTCAGCCGGAGCGGCCCGGACGCCCCCGGCGCGGCCGCGCTGACCGCCGACCTGGCCGCGCTGGGCGCGACCGCCGCCATCGTGGCGTGCGACGTGTCCGACCGCGAGGCGGTGGCGCGGCTGCTCGCCGAACACCCGGTCACCTCGGTGATCCACGCCGCGGGCACGCTGGCCGACACCGTCGTGGAATCCCTCACCCCGCAGCAGTTCGCGCGCGTGTGGGAGCCGAAGGCCCTCGCGGCGCGGCACCTCCACGAACTGACCTCGGACCTGGAGGCGTTCGTGCTGTTCTCGTCGGCGGCCGGTGTGCTGGGCGGCGCGGGCCAGGCGAACTACGCGGCGGCGAACGCGTACCTCGACGGCCTCGCCGCACACCGGCACGCCCAGGGACAGCCGGCCGTGTCGCTCGCCTGGGGCTACTGGGCGCAGGCGAGCGGCATGACCGGAGGTCTGACCGCCACCGACCGGCACCGCCTGGCCAGGGCCGGCGTACGGCCGCTGCCGACGACGGACGCGCTGGCCCTGTTCGACGCCGCGCTGACCGCGGGCACCCCCACCCTCGCCCCCGTCAGGTTCGACCTGCCGGCGCTGCGCCGCGCCGGCGACCCGCCCGCCCTGCTGCGGGAGCTGGTACGGCCCCGGCGCAGGCAGGCCGCCGACCGCGTGTGGACGCAGGCCGACGTGCTGCAACTCGTCGTGGGCCAGGTCGCCCTCGTCCTGGGGCACGCGTCACCGGAGGCGGTCAACCCCGACCGGGCGTTCACCGACATCGGGTTCGACTCGCTCACCGCCGTGGAACTGCGCAACCAGCTCGACGCGGACACCGGCCTGCGCCTGCCCGCCACGCTCGTCTTCGACCACCCGACACCGGCCCGCCTCGCCGCCTTCGTGCACACACGGCTGCACGGCACCGAACCCGACCCCCTGCTCGCCGAACTCGACCAGCTCAAGTCCACCCTGGACGCGGCGGCCGCCGACGCCGACTACGAGACCGTCGCGGCCCGCCTCGAAGCACTTCTCGCGGCCTGGACCGCCAAACGTACCGGCTCCGCGGCCGGTGTCGACGAGGCCAGCGACGACGAACTGTTCAGCCTTTTGGACGATGCGCACCGCAGGACCGAGGTCATCCGCTCGGGCGAGTCCCGCAACGCTGAGGAGTAGCGATGTCCGACGAAGAGAAGCTCCGCACTTACCTCAAGCGCGCCACGGCCGACCTGGGAGTGCTCAGTAAGCGCCTCGCCGACATGGAGGAGGCCGCGCGCGAGCCGATCGCGATCATCGGCATGGGCTGCCGCTACCCGGGCGGAGTGGAGTCCCCGGACGGCCTGTGGCGGCTTGTCTCGGACGGTGCCGACGCGATCACCGAGTTCCCGCCGGACCGTGGATGGGACGTCGTCTACGACCCTGACCCGGACCGGCCGGGCACGACCTACAGCCGATCGGGCGGCTTCCTCGCCGACGGCGCCGGCTTCGACGCCGGGTTCTTCGGTATCTCGCCGCGCGAGGCACTGGCGATGGACCCGCAGCAGCGGGTGTTGCTGGAAACCGCCTGGGAGACCTTCGAGTACGCCGGCATCGACCCGACCACACTCGGCGGCAGCCGCACAGCCGTGTTCACCGGCCTGTGGTCCTCCGGCTACGGCAACCAGCCGCCGCCGGACCTCGAAGGCTTCCTCGCCACCGGAACAGCCACCAGCGCCACGTCCGGGCGGGTGTCGTATCTGCTGGGGCTGGAGGGTCCGGCGGTGTCGGTGGACACGGCGTGCTCGTCGTCGCTGGTGGCGATCCATCTGGCGGCGCAGGCCTTGCGGGCGGGGGAGTGCTCGCTGGCGTTGGCCGGTGGTGTGACGGTGATGGCGACGCCGGCGGGGTTTGTCGAGTTCTCGCGGCAGCGGGGGCTTGCCGTCGATGGCCGGGTGAAGGCGTTTGCCGAGGCTGCTGATGGTACGGCCTGGGGTGAGGGCGCCGGTTTGGTGCTGCTGGAACGCCTGTCCGACGCCCGCCGTAACGGCCACCGGGTGCTGGCGGTCGTCCGGGGCTCGGCGGTGAACCAGGACGGCGCGTCGAACGGGCTTGCGGCGCCGAACGGTCCGTCCCAGGAACGCGTCATCCGGCAGGCGTTGGCGAATGCCGGACTGTCGACGGCGGACGTGGACGCGGCGGAGGCCCACGGCACCGGGACCACTCTCGGCGATCCCATCGAGGCTCAGGCACTCCTGGCGACCTACGGTCAGGGGCGGGTGGAGCCGTTGTGGCTGGGGTCGGTGAAGTCGAACATCGGGCACACGCAAGCCGCCGCCGGCGTGGCGGGTGTGATCAAGATGGTCATGGCGATGCGGCACGGTGAACTGCCGCGGACCCTCCACGTGGACGCGCCGACCTCCCACGTCGACTGGTCGGCGGGCCAGGTCTCACTGCTCACCGAGGCCCGGCCGTGGCCGGAGACGGGGCGTCCCCGCCGTGCCGGCGTGTCGGCGTTCGGTATCAGCGGCACCAACGCGCATGTGGTGATCGAGGCGGCTGCCGAGGAGCCGGTCCGGGTTTCGACGGGGTCCGCGGGCGGGGTGGTGCCGTGGGTGTTGTCGGGGAAGTCGGAGGTGGCGTTGCGGGAGCAGGCGCGTCGGCTGGGGGCGTTCCTGGCCGGGCATCCGGGGGTTGGCGCGGTTGCGGTGGGTCGGGCGTTGGCGGGGCGGTCGCGTTTCGACCACCGTGCGGTGCTGAGCGGTGTGGAGGCGTTGGAGGCCCTGGCGGAGGGCCGGTCGGCGCCGGGTCTGGTCACCGGGACCGTTCATCCGGTGGGTCGGTCGGTGTTCGTGTTTCCGGGGCAGGGTGCGCAGTGGGTGGGTATGGGTGGGGAGTTGTACGGCTCGGAGCGGGTGTTCCGGGAGGCGATCGATGCGTGTGGCGCGGCGTTGGCGCCGTACACGGACTGGTCGTTGGTGGAGGTGCTGGTCGGCGGTGGCTCGCTGGAGCGGGTGGATGTGGTGCAGCCCGCCCTGTTCGCGGTGATGGTGGCGCTTGCCGAACTGTGGCGGGCCCATGGTGTGGAGCCTGATGCCGTCGTCGGGCATTCGCAGGGGGAGATCGCGGCGGCGTACGTGGCCGGCGCGTTGTCCCTGGACGACGCCGCCAAGGTGGTGGCGTTACGGAGCAGGGCGCTGGCGGTGTTGGCGAATCAGGGCGGGATGGTGTCGGTCGGCCTCGGGCATGAGCAGGCCGCCGAGTTCGTGGCCCACTGGGACGGCCGGCTGACGGTGGCGGTGGTCAACTCGGCGGACAGCGCGGTGGTATCGGGTGATCCGGACGCGCTGGACGAGCTGCTGGCGGCCTGTGAGGCCGACGGCATCCGCGCCCGCCGTCTGCCCGTCGACTACGCCGCCCACTCCGTCCAGGTCGAGGCGATCCGCGACCAACTGCTCACCGACCTGGCCGACGTCACACCGCGCCCGGCGACGATCCCGTTCTACTCCACCGTCACCGCGGAACCCGTCGACACCTCCGTCCTCGACGCCGGCTACTGGTACCGCAACCTCCGCGAACCCGTGCTGTTCGACCGGACCACCCGTGCGCTGCTCGACCACGGCCACACCGTCTTCGTCGAGGTCAGCCCGCACCCGGTCCTGGTCTCCGCCGTCGAGGAGACCGGTCACCACCACGGCTTTGACCTCCTCGTCACCGGCACGCTCCGGCGTGACCAGGACGACTTCCTCACCTCGCTCGGCCGCCTGCACGTCCGTGGTGTCCCGGTCGACTGGCGGTTCCCGGACGACACCGAGCCCGTCAGCCTGCCGACGTACGCCTTCCAGCGCCGGCCGTACTGGCTGCGGCCCGTCCCGACGGCGTCGGGCGACCACCCCCTGCTCAGCACGTTCGTGGAACTGCCCGACGGCGCGGTGCTCAGCGGGCGGATCTCGCTCGCCACCCACCCGTGGCTGGCCGACCACGCCGTGCGGGGCTCCGTCCTCCTGCCCGGCACCGCGTTCGCGGAAATGGCGGCCTACGCGGCCGGCCGGCTCGGCCAAGCGGTCGAGGAGCTGGTGCTCGAAACGCCGCTCGTCCTCGACGACACCCCGGTGCACCTCCAGGTCGTCGTGGGCCCCGAGGACGACGGCCGCAACCCGCTCACGGTGTACTCGCATGACGGCGACGAGTGGGTGCGGCACGCCACCGGGACCCTGGGCGAGGAGCCGGTGCTGAGCGCCTGGGACTGGCCGCCGGCCGGTGAGCCCCTCGACGTCGACGGGCTCTACGACTCGCTGTCCGCGCTCGGCTACGAGTACGGGCCGGCGTTCCAGGGCGTCACGGCGGCCCGGCGGGTCGGCGACACCGTCTACGCCGAGGTGGAGCTTCCCGCCGAGGAACCGTTTGCCCTGCACCCCGCGCTGCTCGACGCCGCACTGCACCCCATGGCGTTCCTCACCGACCGCACCGGCCTGCCGTTCGCGTTCACCGGAGTGGCGATACGGGCCGCGGGCCGCCGGACGCTGCGCGTACGCCTGTCCGCCACCGGGCCGGACACGTACACCGTGGCCGTGGCCGATCCGGACGGCACCCCGGTCGCGGTCATCACGTCGCTGACCGTCCGGGACGCCACCGCCGTCCCGGACAGCCTGTACGCACTCGACTGGGTCCCCTTCGAACCGGCATCGACGGGCGGCGACCTGGCGGACCTGGTCGTCCACGAGGTGCCCGGGCCGGAGCCCGAGGCGGACACCGTCGAGGCGGCGTACGAGAGCGCGCGGAGCGTACTCGCCGTGATCCGGGACCACTTGGCGGGCGAGCGGCGGCGGCTGGCGGTCGTCACCCGCAACGCCGTCGCCGCCGCGCCCGGTGACGTGGTCGGCCTCCACCACTCGATGGTCTGGGGCCTGGTCCGCGGCGCGCGGGCCGAGCACCCCGGCCGGTTCGTCCTGGTCGACGCCGACCCGACCTGGGACCCCGCGCTGATCGCCGGCACGGACGAGCCGGAACTGGCGGTACGCCGAGGGGCGCTGCGCGTCCCCCGGCTGGTCCGCGTCGGCGCGGGCCTCACCCCGCCGGACGGGACCTGGCGGCTGGAGGACACGGGCACCGGCAGCATCGACGACCTGGCGCTGGTGCCCCGCCCGGAGCTCATGGAGCCGCTGGGGCCCGGGCAGGTCCGGATCGCCATGCGGGCGGCCGGACTCAACTTCCGGGACGTGCTGATCGCCCTCGGCGTCTACCCCGGCGAGGCCCTGATGGGCGGCGAGGGCGCGGGCGTCGTCCTCGAAACCGGCCCGGACACCCGGTTCCGGCCCGGCGACCGCGTCATGGGCCTGGTCCCCGGCGCCTTCGGCCCGGCCACCGTCGCCGACCAGCGGCTGCTGGTCCGGATGCCCGACGACTGGTCTTTCGCCCGGGCCGCGTCAGTGCCCGTGGCGTTCCTGACCGCCTGGTACGGCCTGCGCGACCTGGGCGGGCTGAAGGCCGGTGACCGGGTCCTGATCCACGCCGGCACCGGCGGCGTCGGCATGGCGGCGATCCAACTGGCCCGGCGGCTCGGGGCGGAGGTGTTCGCCACCGCCGGCCCGGCCAAATGGCACACCCTGCGCGCCCTGGGACTGGACGAGGACCACATCGCCTCGTCGCGCACCCTGGAGTTCGAGCAGAAGTTCCCGCCCATGGACGTGGTGCTGGACTCGCTGTCCGGCGAGTTCGTCGACGCCTCCCTGCGGCTGCTCGGGCCCGGCGGCCGGTTCGTGGAGATGGGCAAGACCGACATCCGCGACGCAGCCGACCATCCCGACATCGTCTACCGGGCGTTCGACATCGCCGACGCGGGGCCGGAACGGCTCGGCGAGATCCTGGACGCCGTCGTACGGGCCTTCACGGACGGCGGGTTCGCACCGCTGCCGTTGGACGTACGCGAGGTCCGGGACGCGGTCGACGTGTTCCGGTTCATGAGCCGGGCCGCTCATATCGGGAAGATCGTGCTCACTGTTCCGGCGGGTCTCGATGTGGCCGGTACGGTGCTGATCACCGGTGGTACGGGGACGCTGGGGGGCCTTGTGGCCCGGCATCTGGTGGCCGAGCGGGGTGTGCGGCATGTGGTGCTGGTCAGCCGCGGTGGTGGTGGGGCGGCGTTGTGCGAGGAGCTGGCCGGGCTCGGCGCGGAGGTGACGGTGGCCGCGTGCGATGTGGCCGACCGGGAGGCGTTGGCGGCCGTACTGGACTCGATTCCGGCCGCGCACCCGCTGACCGCGGTCGTCCACGCGGCCGGCGTGCTCGACGACGCGGTGGTCGAGTCACTGACTCCCGAACGTCTCGCCGCGGTCTGGGAGCCCAAGGCCCGGGCGGCGTGGCACCTGCACGAACTCACCCGGGGGCGGGACCTGACGGCGTTCGTCCTCTTCTCCTCGGCCGCCGGGACGCTCGGCAGCCCCGGGCAGGCCAACTACGCCGCGGCCAACACCTTCCTCGACGCCCTCGCCGTGCACCGGCGCGCCCTCGGACTGCCGGCGACCTCGCTGGCCTGGGGCTACTGGGCCGAGCCGAGCGGCATGACCGGGCACCTGACCGGTACCGACCAGGACCGGCTGATGCGGGCCGGGGTCGTGCCGCTGGCCACCGACCACGCCCTGTCGCTGTTCGACGCGGCCCTGGCCACGGGCCGGGCCGCGCTGGTGCCGGTACGCCTCGACCTGTCCGTGCTGGCGGGCGCCCCGGCGGCCCCGGCGGCCCTCAAGGGTCTCGTCTCCCGCAAGGCGACCCGGCGCCCGGCGCGGCCCGGCGCGATCGTCGACCGCCTGCGGTCACTGCCGGAGGCCGAACGGCTGCGAGCCGCACTCGACCTGGTCACCGCCAACACCGCCGCCGTGCTCGGTCACCGCGAACCGGGGGCCGGATGGGACCGGCAGCCGTTCAAGGACCTCGGCTTCGATTCCCTGACCTCCGTCGAACTGCGCAACCGGCTCAACACTGCCACCGGCCTGCGCCTGCCCGCCACCGTCACCTTCGACCACCCCACCCCGCGGCAACTCGCCGAGCACCTGCTGAGCGGGATCCTCGGTGCGGGTGGGGGTGTGGTGCCGGTGGTGCCGGTGGTTTCAGTGGGTGGGGTGGGTGGTGGGGCTGATCCGGTGGTGATCGTGGGTATGGGGTGCCGGTTGCCGGGTGGGGTGGGGTCGCCGGAGGAGTTGTGGCGCCTGGTGTCGGGTGGGGTGGACGCGATCGGGGGGTTTCCGGGTGATCGGGGGTGGGACGTCGAGGGGTTGTTCCATCCGGATGCGGATCATCCGGGGACGTCGTACACGCGGGCGGGTGGTTTTCTCGCGGACGCGGCGGGGTTCGATGCCGGTTTCTTCGGCATCTCGCCGCGTGAGGCACTGGCGATGGATCCGCAGCAGCGGGTGCTGCTGGAGACCACGTGGGAGACGTTCGAGGATGCGGGGATCGATCCGACGTCGTTGCGGGGCAGTCGGACGGGTGTGTTCACCGGCATCTGGTCCTCCGGCTACGGCGGCCAGGCACCCGCCGACGCCGAGGGCTATCTCGGTACGGGCGCCGCGACCAGCGTGACCTCCGGCCGGATCGCCTACCTGCTGGGGCTGGAGGGCGCGGCGGTCTCGCTGGACACCGCCTGCTCGTCCTCGCTGGTGGCGATCCACCTGGCGGCGCAGGCGCTCCGCTCGGGGGAGTGCACACTCGCCCTGGCCGGCGGGGTGACCGTGATGGCGACCCCGCTGGGGTTCACGGAGTTCTCCCGCCAGCGCGGCCTGGCTCCCGACGGCAGGGTGAAGGCGTTTGCCGAGGCTGCTGACGGTACGGCCTGGGGTGAGGGTGCGGGGCTGGTGCTGCTGGAGCGGTTGTCGGACGCCCGTCGCAACGGTCACCGGGTGCTGGCGGTGGTGCGGGGTTCGGCGGTGAACCAGGACGGCACCTCCAACGGCCTCGGGGCGCCGAACGGTCCGTCGCAGGAGCGGGTGATCCGGCAGGCGTTGGCGAATGCGGGACTCTCGACGGCGGACGTGGATGCGGTGGAGGCGCACGGTACGGGGACGACGCTCGGCGATCCCATCGAGGCCCAGGCACTCCTGGCGACGTACGGCCGGGACCGGGTGGAGCCGTTGTGGCTGGGGTCGGTGAAGTCGAACATCGGCCACACCCAGGCGGCGGCCGGTGTGGCGGGTGTGATCAAGATGGTGATGGCGATGCGGCACGGGCAACTGCCGCCGACGCTGCATGTCGACGCGCCGACCTCGCACGTCGACTGGGAGTCCGGAAACATCCGCCTGCTCACCGAGGCCCGGCCCTGGCCCGACAACGGCCACCTGCGTCGCGCGGGCATCTCGGCGTTCGGCATCAGCGGAACGAACGCGCATGTGGTGATCGAGGCGGCTGCCGAGGAGCCGGTCGGGGCTCCGGCGGGGTCCGTGGGCGGGGTGGTGCCGTGGGTGTTGTCGGCGAAGTCGGAGGCGGCGTTGCGGGAGCAGGCGCGCCGGCTGGGCGCCTTCATCGCTGTCCATCCCGAGGTGGGCCCGGCGGCGGTCGGGGGCGCTCTGGCTGCCCGCACCGTGTTCGAGCACCGTGCGGTGCTGAGCGGTGTGGAGGCGTTGGAGGCACTGGCGGAGGGCCGGTCGGCGCCGGGTCTGGTGACCGGGACCGCCCGCCCGCTGGGTCGGTCGGTGTTCGTGTTTCCGGGGCAGGGTGCGCAGTGGGTGGGTATGGGTGGGGGTTGTACGGCTCGGAGCGGGTGTTCCGGGAGGCGATCGATGCGTGTGGGGCGGCGTTGGCGCCGTACACGGACTGGTCGTTGGTGGAGGTGCTGGTCGGCGGTGGTTCGCTGGAGCGGGTGGATGTGGTGCAGCCGGCGCTGTTCGGGGTGATGGTGGCGCTGGCGGAGTTGTGGCGGGCCCATGGTGTGGAGCCTGATGCCGTCGTCGGGCATTCGCAGGGGGAGATCGCGGCGGCGGTTGTGGCGGGGGCGTTGTCGTTGGAGGACGCGGCCAAGGTGGTGGCCCTGCGCAGCAAGGCCCTGGTGGCTCTGGCGGGTCAGGGCGGGATGGTGTCGGTCGGTCTCGGGGATGACCAGGCCGCCGAGTTCGTGGCGTGCTGGGACGGCCGGTTGACGGTGGCGGTGGTCAATGCCCCCGGTTCGGTCGTCGTGTCGGGCGACCTGGACGCGCTGGACGAACTGCTGGCGGCCTGTGAGGCCGACGGCATCCGGGCCCGCCGCCTGCCCGTCGACTACGCCGCCCACTCCGTCCAGGTCGAGGCGATCCGCGAGCAACTGCTCACCGACCTCGCCGGCATCACGCCGCACCCGGCGACGATCCCGTTCTATTCAACGGTGACCGGCGAGGAGATCGACACCTCCGCCCTCGACGCCGATTACTGGTACCGCAACCTCCGCGAACCCGTGCTGTTCGACCGGATCACCCGGCTGCTGCTCGCCTCGGGCAGCGACCCCGTCTTCGTAGAGATCAGCCCGCACCCGGTGCTCACGCCTGCGCTGGAGGAGCACGAGGCGGGTGTGGTGACCGGGACACTGCGCCGCGACCACGGCACCCCGGCCGAGTTCCTGGCCGCCGCGGCGCGGCTGTTCGTCGCGGGTGTGCCGGTGCGGTGGCCGTTCCCCGAAGGGGAGCCGGTGGCGCTGCCCACCTACCCCTTCCAGCGGACGCGGTTCTGGCTCGCCGGAGGCGCGGGAGACGTGTCCGCGGCCGGGCTCGACGCGGTGGACCACCCGCTGCTCGGCGCCGCTGTCGAGGTGGGCGAGCAGCGGGTCCTGACGGGTCGGCTCTCCCTGGCCACCCACCCCTGGCTCGCGGACCACTCCGTCCTGGGGACGGTGCTGCTGCCCGCGACGGCCTTCGTGGAACTGGTGGTGCACGCGGCGGGGGCGGCAGTCGAGGAACTGGTCCTGGAGGCGCCGCTGACGGTGCCCGCGGACGGCGCGGTGGACGTGCAGGTCGTCGTGGGCGAGCCGGACGAGACCGGCCGCCGCACGGTCGACGTCCGGTCCCGTACGGACGGTTGGGTGCGGCACGCCACCGGCACGGTGAGCGGGAAACCCGTGGTCGGGCAGGAGCTGACGCAATGGCCGCCGGCCGGCGCGGAACCGGTCACCGGGCTCTACGACACGCTCGCCGCGGCGGGCTACGAGTACGGGCCGGCCTTCCAGGCCGTGCAGGCGGTGTGGCGCCGCGGCAATGAGGTGTTCGCCGAGGTCACCGTGCCGGACGCGGCCCGGTTCTCCGTCCATCCGGCCCTGCTGGACGCCGCCCTGCAACCGCTGGCGCTGCTGTCCGGCACGGAAGGAGACGTGCGGCTGCCGTTCTCGCTGGGCGGGATCGCGGTCCACCGCACCGGCGTGACCTCCGCGCGCGTGCGGCTGAGGGTGGTGCGCCCCGGCACGTACGCCGTCCACCTGGCGGACCGGTCCGGCGAGCCCGTGGCGACCATCGAGGCGCTGACCACCCGTCCGATGGCCGAACGCGGTCCGCTGTACGCCCTCGAGTGGATTCCGCTGACCCCCGGCGAAGGCGCGCTCGGCGACGCCGTCGTCTCGCCCGGCTCGGTCGCCGAGGCGCTGACGGCCGTCCAGGACTTCCTGGCCGGGCCCGGCGAACGGCTCGTGGTGCGCACGCGGGGCGCGGTCGCCGTCGTCCCCGGTGACGGGGTGAGCGACCCGGAAGCCTCGGCCGTATGGGGCCTGGTCCGGTCCGCGCAGTCCGAGCACCCCGGCCGATTCGTGCTCGTGGACGCCGACGAGCTGCCCGACGGCCTGTCGGTCGGCGACGAGGACCAGCTGGCGGTGCGCCGGGGGGCCGTCTACGTGCCCCGGCTCGTGCGCTCCGCACCGGAGGCGTTCGACGGACGGCTGACGCAGGCGGGCACGGGCAGCCTGGACGACCTCGCCTTCCTGCCGTACGAGCAGGCCCCGCCCGGGCCCCGGGAGGTGCGCGTCGCCGTGCGGGCGGCCGGCCTGAACCTCCGGGACGTGCTGATCGCCCTCGGCGTCTACCCGGACCCGGCGCTGCTCGGCAGCGAGGGCGCGGGCGTCGTCACCGAGGTCGGCGCCGAGGTCACCGGGCTGCGGCCGGGTGACCGGGTCGCCGGGCTGCTGCCCGGCGCGTTCGGCCGGGTGGCCGTCGCCGACCACAGGGTGCTGGTGCGCATCCCCGACGAGTGGACGTTCACCCAGGCCGCCACTGTGCCGATCGCCTTCATGACCGCGTGGTACGGCCTGCGCGACCTGGGCGGGCTGAAGGCCGGTGACCGGGTCCTGATCCACGCCGGGGCCGGCGGCGTCGGCATGGCGGCGGTCCAGCTCGCGCGGCTCTGGGGCGCGGACGTCCACGCGACCGCCGGCCCGGGCAAGTGGGACGCGCTGCGCGCCCTGGGGCTGGACGAGGACCACATCGCCTCGTCCCGGACCCTGGAGTTCGCCGACCGGTTCGGACCCTTCGACGTGGTGCTGAACTCGCTGTCCGGTGAGTTCCTGGACGCCTCCCTGCGGCTGCTCGCGCCCGGCGGGCGGTTCGTGGAGATGGGCAAGGCCGACATCCGGCCCGGCGTGCTGGCCTTCGACCTGGCCGACGCGGGACCTGAGCGGCTGGGGGAGATCCTGGCCGAGGCGGTCCGGCTGCTCGGCGCAGGCGAGCTGCGTCTGCCACCACTCACCACCTGGGACGTCCGCCGCGCGCGGGACGCCTTCCGGTTCATGAGCCGGGCCGCTCACATCGGGAAGATCGTGCTCACTGTTCCGGCGGGTCTCGATGTGGCCGGTACGGTGCTGATCACCGGTGGTACGGGGACGCTGGGGGGCCTTGTGGCCCGGCATCTGGTGGTCGAGCGGGGTGTGCGGCATGTGGTGTTGGTCAGCCGCAGTGGTGGCGGGGCGGCATTGCGCGAGGAGCTGGCCGGGCTCGGCGCGGAGGTAACCGTGGCCGCGTGCGACGTGGCCGACCGGGAGGCGTTGGCGGCCGTACTGGACTCGATCCCGGCCGCGCACCCGCTGACCGCGGTCGTCCACGCCGCCGGTGTGCTCGACGACGCCGTGGTCGAGTCCCTGACCCCCGAACGTCTCGCCGCGGTCTGGGAGCCCAAGGCACAGGCGGCGTGGCACCTGCACGAACTCACCCGGGGGCGGGACCTGACGGCGTTCGTCCTCTTCTCCTCGGCGGCCGGGACGCTCGGCAGCCCCGGGCAGGCCAACTACGCCGCGGCGAACGCCTACCTCGACGGCCTGGCCGCGTACCGGCGTGCCCAGGGCCTGCCGGGGGTGTCGCTGGCCTGGGGCCGGTGGGCCGAGGCGAGCGGGCTGACCGGGCAGATGTCCGAGGCCGACGGTGAACGCCTCGCCCGCGCGGGGCTGCTGCCGATGGCGACCGACCACGGACTCGGGCTGTTCGACGGGGGCTTGGACACCGCGGAACCGGCAGTGGTCGCGGCCCGACTCAAGGTGTCCGCACTGGGCGACCGGCCGGTGCTGCGCGCGCTGGCACGCGCCCGCAAACCGGTGCGGACCACCGGGCTGGCGGGCGAGCTGGGATCGCTCCCCGAGGCCCGGCAACGCGAGATTCTGCTCGACCTGGTCCGCACCCACGCCTCGGCCGTGCTGGGCCGCAGCGACGAGATCCGTGGCGACCTGGCCTTCAAGGACCTGGGCTTCGACTCGCTGACCGGCGTGGAACTGCGCAACCGGCTGTCCACGGCGGTCGGGACCCGGCTGCCGGCGACGATGGTCTTCGACCACCCGACCCCGGCCCGGCTGGCCGAATACCTGCGTGAGGTGGTCCTGGGCAAGGAGCGCGGGACGGTCGCACCCGTGCCGGTGGGGGTTGCGGTGTCGGGTGATCCGGTGGTGGTGGTGGGGTTGGGGGCCCGGTATCCGGGTGGGGTGGGGTCGGCGCGGGAGTTGTGGGGTCTGGTGGCGGGTGGGGTGGATGCGGTGGGGGAGTTCCCGTCGGATCGTGGGTGGGATGTGGGTCGTCTTTATGATCCGGCGGGTGGTCCGGGGACGTCGTATACGCGGTGGGGTGGTTTTCTCGCGGACGCGGCGGGGTTCGATGCCGGTTTCTTCGGGATTTCGCCGCGTGAGGCGTTGGCGATGGATCCGCAGCAGCGGGTGTTGTTGGAGACGGTGTGGGAGACGTTCGAGGACGCGGGGATCGATCCGACGTCGTTGCGAGGCAGCCAGACGGGCGTCTTCACCGGCATCTGGGCGTCCGGTTACGCGGGCGGAGTGGACCAGATCTCGCGCGACGCGGACGGCTATGTGGCCACCGGCACGGCGACGAGTGTGACCTCCGGGCGGGTGTCGTATCTGCTGGGGCTGGAGGGTCCGGCGGTGTCGGTGGACACGGCGTGCTCGTCGTCGCTGGTGGCGATTCACCTGGCGGCGCAGGCGCTGCGCTCGGGGGAGTGCTCACTGGCCCTGGCCGGCGGCGTGACGGTCATGGCGACACCCGCCGCCTTCATCGACTTCTCCCGCCAGCGGGGGCTTGCGGTCGATGGGCGGGTGAAGGCGTTTGCCGAGGCTGCCGATGGTACGGCGTGGGGTGAGGGCGCCGGTTTGGTGCTGCTGGAACGCCTGTCGGACGCCCGCCGTAACGGTCACCGGGTGTTGGCGGTGGTGCGGGGTTCGGCGGTGAACCAGGACGGGGCGTCCAATGGGTTGACCGCGCCCAACGGTCCGTCCCAGGAACGCGTCATCCGCCAGGCGTTGGCGAACGCCGGGTTGGAGCCGTCCGAGGTGGACGCGGTGGAAGCGCACGGCACCGGCACCACTCTCGGTGACCCTATTGAGGCCCAGGCGCTGCTGGCGACATACGGCCGGGACCGGGTGGAGCCGTTGTGGCTGGGGTCGGTGAAGTCGAACATCGGGCACACGCAGGCGGCGGCGGGTGTGGCCGGTGTGATCAAGATGGTGATGGCGATGGGGCACGGGCAACTGCCGCCGACGCTGCATGTCGACGCGCCGACCTCCCACGTCGACTGGTCGGCGGGCCAGGTCTCACTGCTCACCGAGGCCCGGCCGTGGCCGGAGACGGGGCGTCCCCGCCGTGCCGGCGTGTCGGCGTTCGGTATCAGCGGTACCAACGCGCACGTGATCCTGGAGGCACCGGCCGCGGATCCGGCCCCGGACCCGGCCGAGGAGACGTCGCCCGAGCCCCCCGCCGTCGTGCCGGTGCCGTGGCTGCTGTCGGCGAAGTCGGACGCGGCGCTGCGCGACCAGGCCCGCAGGCTGCAGGCGTACGCGGCCAAGGCCCCCGACGCGGACGGAATCGGCGCCGCGCTCGCCACGCGGACCCGGTTCGCCCACCGGGCCGTGGTGACCGGACCGGAGGCACTGGCGGCCCTGGTGCGCGGGGAGGCGCATCCCGGGTTGGTGACCGGCGAGGCCCGCGACTCGGGTGGGTCGGCGTTTGTGTTCTCCGGTCAGGGTGGTCAGTGGGTGGGGATGGGGCGGGGTCTGTATCGGGTGTTTCCGGTGTTCGCGCGGGTGTTGGACGAGGTGTGCGGGTTGTTGGGGTTGCCGGTGGAGGTGTTGTTCGAGGACGGGGAGGGGGTGCTGGGGGAGACGAGGTTTACGCAGGGCGGGGTGTTCGCGCTGGAGGTGGCGTTGTTCCGGTTGGTGGAGTGGTTGGGTGTGCGGCCGGACTTCGTGGTGGGGCATTCGGTGGGTGAGGTGGCGGCGGCTCATGTGGCGGGGGTTCTGGGTTTGGAGGACGCGTGTGTGCTGGTGGGGGCGCGGGGCCGGTTGATGCAGGGGTTGCCCGGTGGTGGGGCGATGGTGTCGGTTCAGGCGTCGGTGGAGGAGGTGGAGGGGTCGTTGCTGCCGGGTGTCGAGGTGGCGGCGGTGAACGGGGTGGATGCGGTGGTGGTGTCGGGGGACGAGGCGGCGGTGGCGGCGGTCGCCGAGGTGTGGCGGGGCCGTGGGCGCCGGGTGAAACGGCTGGAGGTCGGTCACGCGTTTCATTCGGCGCGGATGGATCCGGTGCTGGAGGAACTGGGCGAGGTGGCGGCGGGTTTGTCGTTCGGTGAGCCGGTGATCCCGGTGGTTTCCACGGTGGCCGGGCATCCGGTGGACATGGGGGAGTCCGGGTACTGGGTGCGGCAGGTGCGGGAGCCGGTTCGGTTCGCCGATGCGCTGGAGTGGCTGTCGGGTCAGGGCGTCACTGGGTTCGTGGAGGTGGGTCCGCATCCGTTGCTGATGGGGAACGGGTTGATGCGGCGCGGTAAGGATTCTCCGGAGCGGTTGTTCGCGGGGCTCGGGCGGCTCTGGGCGGACGGCGCGGTGGGCTGGACGCCGCCCGCGACCACGACGGCGGGGGCGTCGGGTGGGCGCGTGCCGTCGTACGCCTTCCAGCACCAGCACTACTGGCTCCGGCCCACCACCCCGTCGGAGGGCCTCGACACGCCCGACCACCCGCTGCTGCGGTCCCTGGTGAAGCTCCCCGACGGGCAGGGCGTGGTGCTGACCGGGAAGCTCTCCGCGTCCGTCCACCCGTGGCTGGCCGAGCACACCGTGCTCGGTTCGACGCTGCTGCCCGCGATGGCGTTCGTGGACATGGCCGTCCACGCCGGCGAGCACACGGCCAGCCCCGTACTGTCCGAGCTGGTCCTGGAGGCGCCCCTGGTGCTGTCCGAGCGCGACGGTGTGCACGTGCAGGTCACCGTCGGCGCGCCCGACGACACCGGACGCCGGCCCGTCACCGTCCACTCCCGCACCTCCGCCGAGCCCGACGAGTGGACCCGCCACGCGACCGGCGTGCTCGGTCCGTCGGCGGACCGGGCGACACGGGCCGAGTGGACGGCCGTGCCCGGGGCGGACGACAGTGAGGCCGTGCCGATCGACATCGGCTCGCTCTACGACCGGCTCGCCGAAGCCGGCTACGACTACGGGCCGACCTTCCAGGGGCTCATCGGCATCCGGCGGCACGGCGAGGACCTGCACGCCGAGGTGAGCTTCCCGGCGGACCCCGCGCAGCTCACCGGCTACCGCGTCCACCCCGCGCTCCTGGACGCCGCCGTACAGCCGCTGACCCTGCTCGCCGGCCTCGCGGCCGAGGACGGCGGCGCCGGTGGCAGCCCGGCGCGGCTGCCCTTCTCGTTCTCCGGTGTGTCGGTCACCGCGTCGGCCGCGACGGTCCGCGTGGTGCTGCACCCGACCGGGCCGGACACCTTCGCGGTGCGGATCACCGACACCGCCGGGATGCCGGTCATGAGCATCGACGAGATCGTCCTGCGGCCCGTCGAAGCGGCGGGTCACGGGGCCGGGCGCCGGTCGAACACGCTGTTCGCCGTCGACTGGACCCCGATGGCGGCACCGGACGGCCCGGACACCGAGACGGTCCTCCACGAGGTCGTCGGCGAGGGCGAACCGGTCGCGGCCGCCCACGCGGTGACCCGGGAACTGCTCGGCAGGGTCCGGGAGTTCCTGGCCACCGACACGCCGGCCCGGCTCGTGGTCCTCACCGGCGACGACCTGGCCTCGGCCGCCGCCCGCGGCTTCCTGCGCAGCGCGCACAGCGAGAACCCCGGGCGGATCCTGACCGTCCGGCACGACGGCACGGCCGCCTCACGACGGGCGATCCCCGCCGCGGTGCGCGCCGCCGTGAGCGACGGCGAGCCCGAGATCCGGTTGCGCGACGGAACCGCCCTCGTGCCGAGGCTGGTGAGGGCCGCCCCGGCCGGGCCCCTGGACGGCGCGCCCCTGGACGGCACCGTGCTGATCACCGGCGGCACCGGCACCCTCGGCGTCCTGGTCGCCCGGCACCTGGTCGCGCGGCACGGCGCCCCGCACGTGGTGCTCGCCGGCCGCCGCGGCGTCGAGCCGCCCGGGCTGCGGCAGGAGCTGGGCGCCGCCCTCACCGTGGTCGCCTGCGACGCCGGTGACCGCGGGGCACTGAGGGATCTCGTCGCCTCGATCCCCGACCTGCGGGTCGTCGTGCACGCCGCCGGGGTCGTCGACGACGCCGTGGTGGGATCGATGACACCGGAGCAGATCGACACGGTGCTGCGCTCGAAGGCCGATGCCGCGTGGCACCTGCACGAGGCCACCGAGCACCTGGACCTGCGGGCGTTCGTGCTGTTCTCCTCGGCGTCCGGGGTGTTCGGCGCCCCCGGGCAGGCCAACTACGCCGCCGCGAACGCGTTCCTCGACGCGCTCGCCGAGCACCGGCACGCGCGCGGTCTGCCGGCCACCTCCCTGGCCTGGGGCCAGTGGGCCGAGTCCAGCGGCATCACCGGGAACCTGACCGGGGCCGACCACCGCCGGCTGGCGAGGGCCGGGATGCTGCCGCTGGCCACCGAGCAGGCCCTCGACCTGTTCGACACCGCCCTGTTCGACACCGCCCTGGCCGGCGAACGCCCGGCGCTGGTGCCGGTCCGCCTCGACCTCGCGGCGATCGACACCCCGCCCGCGCTGCTGCGCGGACTCGCCCGGCCGCGGCGCGCGCCGGCCCCGGCGGCCGGCCCCGGCGACCTGCGGGCCGGGCTCGAAGCCCTGCCCGAGCCCGAGCAGCGCGCCCTGCTGCTCGACCTGGTCGTCACGCACAGCGCGAGCATCCTCGGGATGGCCCCCGGCGGGATCGACGACCCGCGTCAGCTGTTCCGCGACCACGGCGTCGACTCGCTGACCGCCATCGAGCTGCGCAACCGGCTCAACGCGGCCACCGGGCTCAAGCTCCCGGCGACCCTCGTCTTCGACTTCCCGACGCCCGAACAGCTCGTCAACCACCTCTACGGGCAGCTGTGCTCGCCGGAGAACCGGGTCGCCGGGCCGATGGAGCGCCTGCTGCGCAAGGCCGTCGACGTCGGCCGCGCGCAGGACGGCCTCGACCTGCTGGCCACGGCGTCCCGGCTGAGCCCGGCCACCGACGCGCCCAAGGCCGAGGCGGTCGCCCTCGCGGCCGGCTTCCTCCAGCCGTCGCTGGTCTGCCTGCCGTCCGCGCTGGCGTCCAGCGGCATCGAGGAGTACGGGCGGTTCGCCGCGGCGCTGGAGGCCGCCCGCGACGTCACGGCGCTCACCCTGCCGGGCTTCGCCGGCGACCCGCTGCCCGCGGACGCCGACGTCCTGGTCCAGGCACTCGCCGAGGCCGCGTCGGCCGTCACCGCGCCGGTGCTGGTCGGCCGTTCGGTGGGCGCGTGGCTGGCGCTGGCGACCGCCGGGGAACTGGAACGGCGGGGGGCCCGGCCCAGCGCCGTGGTGCTCATCGACGGCTACCCCGACGACCTGCCGGGTGTGCTCACCGGCATGCTCGACGCCGGCCACCAGGTCCAGCCGGTCGACGACGACCGGCTGATGGCCATGGGCCGCTACCTCGATCTGGCCGGCGCCCCGGAGCCCGTCACCGCGCCGGTGCTGCTGGTGGGCACCGGGAAGCGCTCGTGGCCCCGGCTGTCCACCACCGCCCAGGAGGTGCTCACCGTCTCGGGCGACCACTTCACCGTACTGGAGGAGCACTCCGCGGCCACGGCGCTGGCCATCAGCACATGGCTCCTCGACTTCAGCGGATACGGGGCCGGGTTGTCCGCACTCAGGGGAAAGGACTACGCATGATCTGGGACAACGTCTACATCGGCGGAACGGGGCGCTATCTGCCGCCCCGCACGCCCGCGACACAGGCCGTGCCGGACACCGACACCATGCGGCGGCTGCTCGCGCTGTCGGACTTCGTGTCGTTCACCCGCTCCGACGACGTCACCGAGCACGCGATGGCCGTGCACGCGGCGATCGGAGCCCTGCGCGAGTCCGGCCTCAGTGGCGCCGACATCTCCATGGCCGCCTACGCCCAGATGGACCACCAGGACCACATGGCGTCCTCCTGCCACCTGCAGCGCGTCCTCGGCCTCGGCCACGCCCTCGTCTACGAGGTCGAGGCGACCAGCAACGGCGGCTCGGCCGCGCTGCAGTCCGCCGCCGCGCACCTGGTGGCCGACCCGGCCGCGACCGCGACCCTGGTCACGGCCACCGCCCGGTTCCTGCCGCCGCGGTGGGAACGCTGGCAGCCCACCATCGGGATCTTCCTGGCCGACGGTGCGGTCGCGGCCGTGCTCAACCGTGAGGGCGGCCGGGCGCGGCTGGTCGCCACCGCCAACAGCTCCGCGACCCAGATGGAGGTCCTCGCCACCCCGACGATCCCGGACCCCGAGGGCCACCGCAACCGTACGCCGATCGAGGTCACCGGCCTGGCCCCGTATCTGACGCTGATGAGCGGGGCACTGGTCACCGCGGTCGAGCAGGCCGCCAAGGAGGCCGGCGTCAGCATCGCCGACATCACCAGGTTCGTCGTCACCGGTCTGGGCCTGGCCCAACTGGAGGTCGTCGTGCTGGAGCCGCTCGGCATCGACCTGGGCCGCACCACCTGGCCGATGCTGCGCGAGCTCGGCCACGTCGGGCCGTGCGACCAACTGCTCGGCATGGACCACCTGCTGCACGACGAGACCCTCAAGCCCGGCGACACCATCATGTCGATCGGCCTCGGCATGGGCTCGCGGTTCACCGCGTCCCTGCTGGAGGTCACCGAGCAGCCCAAGCCCCGTACGACCACCACCTTCACCGAGCCGGTGCGCGCGCAGGCCCCGCCCGCCGACGCGTACGTCATCGACCCCTCGGGCGGCGACATCTTCGGCGAGGCCGCTGCCCTGCGCGAGCGCGGCCCGGCCACGCCCGTCGAACTGCCCGGTGGCGTGTCGGCCTGGGCCGTCACCGGGCACGACCTGACGAAGAAGCTGCTGCTCGACCCGAAGGTCTCCAAGGACGCGAACAAGCACTGGCCCATGTGGCGCGACGGCGACATCCCGCCGGACTGGCCGCTGATCATGTGGGTCGCGATGCAGAACATGTTCACCGCCTACGGGGCCGACCACACCAGGCTGCGCAGCCTGGTGGCCAAGGCGTTCACCCCGCGCCGTATCGAAGCGACTCGGCCGCGCGTCGAGGAGATCACGGCCGGCCTGATCGCCGACCTGGCCGCGGTGCCGCCGGGGCAGACGGTCGACCTGCGCGCACGGTTCGCGTTCCCGCTGCCGATCCAGGTCATCACCGGATTGTTCGGGGTGAGCGCGCAGACGGGCGCGGACCTGCGGCGGCTGGTGGACGCGGTGTTCAGCCTCGACGCGGACCCGGCGGGCGTGCAGGCCGCCTCCGGCGAGCTGTACATGCTGCTCAAGGAACTCGTGGCCGCCAAACGGCGCGACCCCGGCGACGACATGACCAGCGACCTGATCGCCGCGCAGGAGGCGGACGGCACACGACTGTCCGAGCGGGAACTGCTGGACACCCTGCTGCTGACCATCTCCGCCGGCTTCGAGACGACGGTCAACCTGCTCGACCACGCCGTCCACGCGCTGGCCACGCACCCGTCCCAGCTCGCCCTGGTCCGGTCCGGGACCAGCACGTGGGAGGACGTGGTGGACGAGACCCTGCGCTGGCAGGCGCCGGTGCCCAACCTGCCGCTGCGGTACGCCGTGGAGGACATCTCCGCGGACGGCGTGCGGATCCGCAAGGGCGAGGCGATCCTGCTGTCCTACGGCGCGGCCGGCCGCGACCCGGCGCGGCACGGGGCCGACGCGGAGGACTTCTCCGTCACCCGACCGTCGCGGGCCGACCACCTCACCTTCGGGCACGGCGTGCACTACTGCCTCGGCACCCCCCTGGCGAAGCTGGAGGCGACGACGGCGCTGTCCGCGCTGTTCTCCCGGTTCCCCCGGCTGCGGCTGGCCGTCCCGTCGTCCGAACTCGAGCCGCTGGGTTCCTTCTTCACCAACGGACACAAGACTCTCCCGGTCATCCTGGAGGAGGGCTGATGGCCCATTTCGCCTTCGTGAGCGCGCCCGCGTCCGGGCATGTGAACCCGACCCTGCCGCTGGTCGAAGAGCTGGTCCGGCGCGGTCACCGGGTCAGCTACGCCACGGGACCGGCCACCATGGGCGCCGCCTTCGCCGCCGGGGCGTCGCCGGTGACCCTGCCCTCGCAGCTGCCGCCCGACATGGCGGCGCGGGGCGAGTTCACGGCGGAACAGCTCGCCGTGACGATGGAGTACTACCTCGACGACGCGCGTTCCTCCTTCCCCGTCCTGGCCGAGCACTTCTCGGCCGACCCGCCGGACGCGGTGTGCTACGACTCGGTGACCTTCACCGGGAGGATGCTGGCGAACCTGCTCGAGGTGCGGGAGGTCTCCCTGGTGCCGACCTTCGCGGAGAACGAGTCCTTCTCGGCGGCGCAGGTGTACCTACCGGCCGACTTCGACCACACCGACCCCCGGCTGGTGGCCGCGGTTCAGGACATGGGGAAGTTCGCGCAGGGCCACGCCTTCCTCGAGGACCCGAACCTGATGTTCGGCTACGTGGCCCCGACGAGCCTGGTGTTCATCCCCCGCGAGTTCCAGCTGTCGGGGGACACCTTCGACGAGCGCTTCCACTTCGTCGGGCCGTCGCTGAGCAGCCGGCAGACCGCTGGGGAGTGGAGCCCCCGGTCGCAGGCCCCGGTGCTGCTGATATCGCTGGGAACCGTCTTCAACGACCGGCCCGAGTTCTACCGGACCTGCATCGAGGCGTTCGGGGACAGCGACTGGCAGGTCGTCATGGCGGTGGGCGGGCTGGACCGGGAGTCGCTGGGCCCGATCCCGGCGAACGTCGAAGTGCACGCGCACGTACCGCAGGTGGCGGTGCTGCGACACACCGAGGTGTTCCTGAGCCACGCCGGGATGAACTCGGCGATGGAGTCCCTCTACCACGGGGTGCCCTTCGTGGCGGTGCCGCAGATCCCGGAACAGCGGGCGATCGCCCGGCGGGCGGAGGAGCTGCAGGTCGGCAGGACGCTCGCCGAGCCGACCGTGCAGGGCCTCCGCGACGCCGTCCAGGACGTCCGGTCCTGCCGCCCCCGGGCGGCGGCCCTGAGCCGGACCGTGCGCGGGGCGGGCGGCGCGTCAAAGGGGGCGGACGTCCTGGAGGAGCTGCTGACGCGGTAGCGGCCGGACTCCACCGGGCAGTCCGCACCCGCACCCCGCCGAGTCGTTCGTCCAACTCGAAACATTGGTGAACGAGTACCGGTCCCGAGGGATCAGCCGTGGTGGTCCGCGGGCTCCTTCCTGTGGCGGGGGAGCCGGTGGGACTCCACCGGTCGTCCGCCGGCGAGGTGCTCGGCGACGATGCGGTCTGCGGCAGCCGGGTCGACGTTCCCGTACCAGACGTCGTCCGGTTGCACGCTGACGACGGGGGCCTGATTGCAGGGGAACTGGCATCCGGTCTGGGTCACGAGCACGTCGTCGTCGCCGAGGCCGTGCTCGGTCAGCTTCTGCACCAGGGCGCGCAGTGCCTCCTCGGCACCCTTGGCCGCGCAACGCGGGCCGCGGCACACCAGGACCTGGTGCCGATGGCCGGGGACGTCCTCCCAGGCCGCGGAGGTGAGGCCGGGCTCATTGCCGGTGACGGCCTTCGTCACCGCGGCCACTGCGGCGACCGCGTCCGGCGAGTCGGCGAGGCGGGTCGCGACGAGGAGTTCGGGGCGGTGGCCCGCGCGTTCGCGCCACCAGTACGCGGCGATCCGCCGCAGCCAGGAGTGGGCCGGGCCGGAAGCCGCGAGTCGGACGCCGATCACGACCACGGTCTCGGTGCCCGCGTCGGCCAGCCTGGTCAGCTCGGCCGACAGCGAGGGATCCGACTGTTGCAGGAAGGCGATCGAGGCCCCGTGCGAGGCGGCCGTCCGGAGGAGTTCGTCACGGCGGACGGCCTCCCCGGCCGACATGCCGACCAGAAGCACGGCACTGCGGCGGGCGGGGGCGCCCGGGACCGGGGAGGTCATGGTGTTGTCCTTTCGCGGAGCAGTCCGTTCCACCGGATGTGCGGTCGGTCGTGCCGGGGGTGCCGTTCCACGGTGGCGTCGACGCCGTAGACGTGCGCGATCATGGGCGAGGTGAGCACGTCGGAGCTGGGCCCGTGGGCGACCAGTCGGCCGTTGAGCAGGACGGCGACCTCGTCGCAGTAGGCGGCGGCGAGTTCGAGGTCGTGCAGCGCGGCCACCGTGGTGATGCCCAGCCCGCGGACGGTACCGAGGAAGCCGAGTTGGTGGCGCAGGTCGAGGTGGTTGGTGGGCTCGTCGAGCAGCAGCACGCCGGGCTCCTGCACCAGCGCCCGCGCGAGCTGGACCCGCTGCCGCTCGCCGCCCGACAGCGTCGGCCAGGACCGGTCGAGCAGGTGGCCGACGTCGGCCGCCGCGACGGCACCGGCGAACACCGCCCGCTCGTGGGCGTCGGCGGCGGCGGTGTTCGCCGGCACGGGCCAGCGGCCGCGGTGCGGGGTGCGTCCGAGGTCGACGACCTGACGGGCCGACAGCGACAGCCGGGTGTCCGCCTGCTGCTCCATGAAGGCCACCTGGCGTGCTCGCCGGCGGGCCGTGAGCGCGTGGAGATCCTCGCCGTCCAGGAGGACCCGCCCAGCGCTCGGCCGGGTCAGTCCGGCGACCGCGCGCAGCAGGGTGGTCTTCCCGGCGCCGTTGGGTCCGAGCAGGCCGGTGACCCGGCCGGGGGCGAACGCGAGCGAGACCTCGTCCAGCAGCGTGGCTGGGCCGATGCGCACACGAAGGCCCTCCGCGCGCAGCCCGGCGGGCGTCGCCGTCACAGCCCGCTCCCGTCGGCCCGCCCCTGGCGCCACAGCAGCCAGGCGAAGAAGGGCGCTCCGAGCCCGGCGGTGATGACGCCGACGGGGATCTCCCGGTCGGGGAGGAGCGAGCGCGCCACGATGTCGCTGCCCACCAGGAGGGACGCGCCCACCAGGGCCGACACGGGCAGCAGGAGGGCGTGGCGCGGGCCGCAGAGGAGCCGGACCACATGCGGTACGACCAGGCCGAGGAAGCCGATGACGCCGGTGTGGGCGACCAGGCACGCGGTCACCAGCGCAGCGGTGGCGACGAGGACCCAGCGGGTGCGCTCGACGTGGACGCCCAGGGAGCGGGCGGCGGTCTCGCCGAAGGCGAAGGCGTCCAGGTCGCGGGCCGAGGAGGCCAGGACCGTGACCCCGGCCAGCGCGACCGCGGTCAGGAAGACGGCGGTGGGCCACCGCACGCCGGCGACCGAGCCCAGCGTCCACTCCATGACGCCGCGCGCCGCGTCGCGGTCCCCGAGGACCAGCACGACGAACGAGGTGTAGGCCCCGCACATCTGTCCCACCGCGATGCCGGCGAGCACGGTCCGGGTGGTCGGCAGCGACCGGGTGCGCGCGCCGGCCAGCGCCAGCACGACGACGGCCGCGAGCAGGGCACCGGCGAAGGCCGCCGTCGCCACCGCACCGGTGCCCACGGCGCCGGACACGCCGACCCCGAGGACGATCACGGTGACGGCGCCGGCGGCGGCTCCGTCCGAGATCCCGAGCAGGAAGGGATCGGCCAGGTCGTTCCCGGTCAGTGTCTGCAACACGGCACCGCAGACCGCGAGACCGGCGCCGGTGGCAGCCGCTCCCAGAACCCGGGGCAGCCGCAACTGCCAGACGATCTGGTCGTCCAGCAACGTCACGTGCGGGTCGCCCAGCCCGAGACGGCGCGCCACGACATCGATCACCGTCCGGACCGGCTCGTGGTGCGAGCCCACGGCCAGGCCGAGGAGCACGGTGGTCAGGAGCAGGGCCGCAGCGACAGCCAGGACCGCCGCCGTGCGACCCGGACCGGAGGGTCGCACGGCGGGGTGGGGTGCGGTGGTCATGAACCCTGGCGCAGCTTGCCCAGGCCCTCGGACACCCGGGCGGCGCCGTCGGCGAGCAGCACACCGGGAGTCGACTCGGAGAACGGCACCACCACGAAGGCCTTGCGCTGCACGGCGGTGAGCCTGCTCAGCACCGGGTCGCCCTGCAGGTAGTCGATCTTGGACTGGGCGGTGTCCCAGTCGGCGTCCGCGAGCACGATGGCGTCCGGGTCCGCGGCGACGACCTTCTCCCAGCTCACGTTCTGCCAGGCACCGGGCAGGTCTGCGAAGACGTTGCGGGCGCCGACGGCGTCGAGCACGAGCTGAGGTCCGCCGTGGCCGGAACCGACGTACGGCGTCTTGGTGTCCGAGTCGAACCACAGGACCTTCAGGTCCTTGCCCGCGGCCGCCGCCGTGAACCGGGCCAGCTGCTGCTCCTGCTGCCGCTGGATCGCGGCGGCCCGCTCGGGGACGCCGAAGACCTTGGCGACGTCGTTCAGTTCGCCCCACATCGACTGCCAGGTCGGCGGCGGCACCTGGCTCTTGTCCGAGCAGCCGAAGGGGGACAGGTACGACGGGATGCCCTGGCCGCGCAGCTCCTCCCGGCTGCCCGCGACCTTGTCGGTGAACGCGCTGGAGTAGGAGGCGTACAGGAAGTCGGGACGGGCCGCGAGGAGCTTCTCCTTGGTCGGGTACTCCTTGGAGAGCACCGGAACGGAGTCGTAGGCCGCCTTCCACTTCTCCGGGACGGAATCGTCGAGGTAGGCGGTACCGGCCATGCGGGACTGCAGGCCGAGGGCCAGGGCCACCTCGGTGGCACCCTGGTTGAGCGTCACCAGCCGGTCGGGCGGCGCGCCGACCGTCACGGTGGTCCCGCAGTTGTCCACACTGACCGGCTCGGCACTTCCGGTCGTCCCGCCGGACGCGACGGGCGCGGGGGCGCCCGCGCAGGCGCCGAGCACGCCGATGAACAGGAAGGCCGCGACCGCCCGGCCGACACGCGTCGGACCTGTGGGACGTGCGGAACGTATGGATGGGAACGGGTACGGCAGACCGCTGGGCACGTGTTCTCCAAAACCCTCGTGGAACATGTCGCGCCGTGGCCGGTCTCCTGGCTTCCGCATCGACACACCGAGGCCGACCTTCCCGGGCGGCTCTTCCAGCCCGCCCAGTGGCCCTGACCGCTGGGAAAGCCGGTCAGCGAGGGCCGCGGTACTCCGCGGCAACAGTGGCGAGGGCCGCACCGGACTCAGACCGGTTTCCCGAACACCACGGCGATTGCAAGGTATCAGGCGTGGTCAGGTCGGTGCTGGCCGGCACCTGGGGTGATCGCTTGGATCGTTCGGGATCCGATAGCCCCTACAGCCCCTAACGCGCGCGGTGCGCCGGCGGCGAGCCTCGGATCGGTCCTCGGAATGCGCCGGAGGGACGACCGCTGCTGATCCATCTCGCCGGGTTCGGGTGTGCCGGGAAGCTGCTCGTGCGAGGGCCTCGTGCAGTGCGAGGCGAAGAAATGCCGCAGCGGTCGGCACCGGCACGAAGTCGCGGGCCGGCCGGTGGGCCCCGGAGTGGTTCAGGTCGCGAGGTGGAAGCCGGCGCCGACTCCGCCGATGGCGTTCATCTCGTCGATGATGCTCAGGATCGGCGAACTGTGCTGGGCGCCGAACGCGTTGCCGACCAGCGTCTGCCCGTCCACGACAGGGGAACCGGAGTCACCGGAGTTGGTGAAGACGAGGTGGGTGAACCAGATTCCGTTGGTGCCCAGCTTGATGCCGCAGGTGAGGCCGGTCCGGTGGCCCTGCTTGCACATCCGGGTCCCGTTGGCCGGCGGCGCCCCGATCGATGTGATGGTCACCGAACCCACGGTGTCGGTGGGGGCGACCCGGCTCTCGTCGAGCTTGATCACCGCGTAGTCCAGGCCCTTGGGCCCGGTGCTGAGCAGGTTGTTGGGCGTGCTGACGTACGTCACCGTGCCGATGGCCCCCGTCTCCAGGTCGGGGCGGCTGGCGTTGACGTCGGCCGGGGCGAGGGCCGTCCCCGCCGGCGAGGTGTCCCGGTAGATCTGCTCGCCGACCAGCTTGTTGCCCTGCGCGTCGATGAGGCAGTGAGCGTTGGTCAGGCCCACCAGGTTGCCCGCCGCGTCGCGGCCGACCGCGGTGAGGGTGCAGAGGTACCAGCTCGTGGCGGCCTCGGGCGTCGGCTTCAGCCGGAAGATGATCCCCGTGCCGCCCCCGATGGGCGTGAGCGACCGCGTGCCCGCGGCGGGGGCCTGAGCGGGGACAGCGCCTGCGGATGGAGCCGCGGTGAGGGACATGACCGTGAGGAGGACGGCCAGGCCGAGGGCGCGTAACGGACGTATCATGTGATCGCTTCCTTTGCGGGGATGGGCAGTTGAGCGGAGTACGGCTACGGCTCCAGTCGACCGCCACGGCGATGAGAACTGTTTGAGTTTCTATCACTCGGGTGCCAGGAAGCACCGGCGAAAACAGGTCGGTCCATGTCGTTCGAACGGTCCTGTCCCAAGGCCGCGGAGCGGGGACCAGGTGCCGCCGCTTCCAGGGATTGAGCGAGAGCGACGAGCATGCTGAGCGTGAGGTCTACCGATGGCCGCGACGTACACTCGCAGTGAAGGCGAAGCGCCAGGCCGAGACTCCGGCACCGGTGCGAGGGAGGGGACAGGATGTTCGGTTCGCGGAAGAAGCTCAACGATCTGATGGCGCAGCTCAGGCCCGACCTGAGTCGGGAATCGCTCGGCGTCGGGCCCGACTTCCCGGGCGTCGCCCCGAACCCGCTCCTGAGCAGTGACGCACGGAAGCGCAATGCGGAACTGCGTACGGGGGCGCTTGCGCTCGGCGTTCTCGTCGACTGGCGGGAGGTCAACGGCAATCCACGCGTGGTCCTGATGCTCGACGTGGAGACCGCCGACGGCATCTCGTTCCGCGGTATCGCAGACGAAAACCTCACGATCACCGAGCTCACCCGACTCGCCCCAGGACAGACGTTGCCCGTGCGCTACCGGCCGGCCGTCATGGACCACTACGTCGCCCTTGCCCGGGACGCGGACCCCGCCCACGTGCAGCAGCTCGCTGACGAGATCGCCAGCCGCAAGCGGACCTGACCCGAAGCCATCGGCCGGATCCCTGGGGCGTGTCCGGCAAAGAGACACCGCCACCGTGCAGGCCCCAGGTGAGCCCGTGCTTGTGGGTTCCTGGGATTCCATGGCTCGGACCTGCTCTCCAAGGAGTACCGCCGGCGGGGCAGGGGGCGGCTCCGGCTCGGTGAAGGGGCGTGCGGTCGGGGCTTCCGCGCCCCTGCGCGCCGCACGGGACCGGCGCCGGAGCGCGCAGCGGCGCGATCACCTGGGTATCAGGAAGTCGATACCGGGTGGTCATGGGAGGGCCGATGAGTGCGCAGGAAGTACCGCCGATCTCGATCTTCTACCGTCGCGACGGGCTCGACCCGGGCGCGGCGCTGGGGGAGGCCCAGCGGGGGGATCCGGTGCGGCGGGTGCGGGACTTCTGGCTGCACCAGGTCGGCGAGTACTGGCTCGTCACCCGGCACGCCGATGTGCGGAGGGTGCTGGCCGACCAGGAGACGTTCGCGATGTACGACCCGGAACGTGCTCCGGTCCTGCCGAACGAGCTCCTCAACATGGATCCGCCGGAGCACACGCGGCTGCGCCACGTCCTGACGCCCGAGTTCACCGGGAAGCGGATCCGCTCACTCGACCCGATGATCCGCACCAGGGTCGGCGAGCTGATCGACGCCATGGAGGCGCGGGGTTCGGCGGCGGACCTGATGGACGCCTTCGCCCTTCCGCTGCCGCTCGGGGTGATCTGCGCGCTGCTCGGTGTGCCCGACCCCGACCAGGCGGAGTTCCACCGCTGGTCCCGCACCACGCTGGATCTCGGACTCCCGATGGAGGAGCGGCTCGCGGCCGGCCAGGAGTCGCGTGCGTACACGGCCTCGCTGGTGGCGGAGAAGCGGCGCAGCCCGGACGACGGGATGATCGGCATGCTCGTCCGGGAGCACGGCGGCGCGGTGTCGGACGCCGAACTGGTCGGTGTCTGCGAGTTGTTGCTGCTCGCCGGCCACGTCACGGTGTCCAACACGATCGGCCTGGGCGTGCTCGCCCTGCTGTCGCACCCGGAACAGGCCGACCGTTTGCGCGACGCCGCCGAGGGCGATCCGGTGATCGACACCGCGGTCGAGGAGCTGCTGCGGTACCTGTCCGTGTCCAGCACCGCGCTGGCCCGGACCGCGCGGTGCGACACCGAGGTGGGCGGCGTGCCGATCAAGGCCGGTGACCAGGTCGTCTGCCAACTGCCGGTGGCCAACCGCGACCCGGTGCTCGGCGCCGGGATGGACCGCCTCGACATCGGACGCAAACCCGTGTCGCACGTGGCCTTCGGACACGGCCCGCACCACTGCCTGGGCGCACCCCTGGCCCGCGCCGAACTGCGGATCGCGTTGCCCGCGCTCCTGCGACGGCTGCCCGGTCTCGCGCTCGCGTGTCCCGCCGAAGAGGTGCCCTACCGCGCCAACAACGAGGTCTACGGTCTCCACGCACTGCCCGTCACCTGGTGACCGGCGACGTCGCCCCGACCGCTCCTGCCAGGCCGGCCCGGGGCCGTCGCGCCTTGCCCCCGGATCGGGCAGCCCGGAGAACGACCTCACTGACCGCAACGCCGCCCGCTGTTCTGCATCCACCCCGGCGGCGGCATCAGCTGGTCGTACAGCGGGCTCATCGCCCACGCGGTCGCCTGCGAGCCGCAGTCGCGCGGCGAGCGGACCGCGCTGCCGGCGATTCCAAGACCGCGCCTGCGCCCGCCGAGGCCGCCCGCCGGGCTCTGCCCCCTCGGGCGGCAGGGCCGACGACGGCAGGGCCGGTTGTCGGGGAGTGCAGCCCCGCCCTCGGCAGCCGACGGCCCCTGGGAACCACCTTTCGACGGGTGCCTGGTGCGGTGGGGGCGGTCCCGGCGTCGGAGTGCCGGGGCCGCCCCCACCGGAGGGGTGTCAGGTGAACATCTGCTGGTAGGCCCAGATGCCGTTGTCGGAGCCGCGGTGGGGAACCAGGAGGCGGTTGTCGTGGTACCTGGCGGGGACGGGCAGTCCCGCCAGGTGTCCGCCCAGCGGAGCGGCGTCGGAGAAGACGCCGGCGAGGGCCGCGGCCGGGGCGAGCACGTTGTTCGCCAGCGTGTCGCCGCCCAGGCTCTCGGCCGGGTCCCACGAGGCGTAGTCCACCGCGGTCTGGTGGACGGCTGCCGGCCGTTCGGCTGTCTACCCTGCGAGGCAGCTGCTCCTGACCGCGTCGATGGTGGAGGCGATGAGCCGGGACTGGGCGAGGGGGACGAGGTAGCAGGGGCGCCCCGCGACGGCCTCCTCGACGGCGCGGACCATCACCCGGTACGGATCGATGGCCGGGTAGGTGCGGGGTGTCCGGTCGGTACCCGTCAGGTGAGCGGGGGCGGTGGCGGCGCAGAAGGCCGGTGCCGACAACCGGAGGGTGCCGTCGGTGCCGGTGGCCGTGAACTCCTCGGCGCGGGATCCGTTGAGCGAGCAGCGGATCTCGGCGACGCCGTATCCGGGGAACTCCAGCAGGAACGCCGACTCGCAGTCGGCCGAGTCGGTGTCCCACCGGGCCTGCTTCGCCCACACCACCCGGGGGGCGCGCCAGCCGAAGGCGGCCAGGGTGGCCGACACGGCGTAGTAGCCGACGTCGAGGAGGGCGCCGCCGCCGAGGGCCGGGTCCCGGCGGTAGTTCCCGGGAGGGGGCGCCAGGCCGTCGAACCGCGCGGTGACGCTGGTGACGGTGCCGATCGCCCCGTTCGCGATCATGGCTTCCAGGTCGCGGGTCCGGGGGTGCCAGCGGTTCCAGGCCGCTTCGACGAGCAGGCGGCCCGTGTCGGCGGCCGCGCGGACCATGGTGTCGACCTCGGTGCGGGACAGCCCCAGGGGCTTCTCGCAGACGACGTGCTTGCCCGCGCGCAGGGCGGCCTCGGTCCAGCGGCAGTGGGCGCTGTTGTGGAGCGCGATGTAGACCACGTCCAGGTCGGAGTCCTGGAGCAGCGCGTCGTAGGAGGAGTACGTCCGGAGCGGGGCGAGCGCGCGGGCCCGTTCGGGATCGCTGGACGCCACGGAGTGCAGGGTGGCGCTGTGGTCCGCGTGCACCGCCGGCGCGAGGCTCGACCTGGCGATCGAACCCGCCCCGAGGAAACCCCAGTTCGTCATGTCGGATCCATCCTTCTCGGCCGGGCGACAGCTCGGCGGGACAAGAGGCTGCGTCGGATCGGTGCGGGGCCGGCCGCGCACGCACGTCATCCGCGGCCGTTGACGGAGGCTCGCAAGCCGGCCTCCTTGTCGGGCCGGCCGTTCCCGACCGTCACGGGGGCAGGGGCCGTCGTGGGCAGGTTCGTCGCTTCGAGGAGCCGCTTCTGGCACTGCCGCAGGATCTCGGGGGCGAGCATGGACGTCTTCATCGACGGCCCGGATCCGTAGTCCAGGAACACCCGCTGCACATTGCCGGCGTCGCTCAGGGCGACCCGGTCGGTGACCAGCGGCCGGGCGTCCACGAGACCGCTCCTGATCAGGCGCAACGCCACGTTCATGACGTTGGCGGACCGGGACATCGGGAACAGGCGCACGTCGAACGGGGTGGAACGCAGTTGCAGACCCTTGGCGAGGATCAGCCAGGTGTTGATGCGCTGCGGTACGGAGGTCGCGCCGTAGATGACGTACGTGCCGCCCGGCCGCAGCAGTCCCATGGCCAGCTCGCGGATGTCCTTGCCGGTCGTTGTCTCGGGGGCGTCGATGTGGGGCAGGGCGTCGAACACGAAGTCCGCGTACTGGTCGTGGTGCTCGTGGACGAATGCCCCGAGCTCGGCCGCCTGGGTGTCGGTGTTGAAGGCGGCCGACGCGCCGTGGCCGAGGGCGGTGGCCAGCCGGGGGTCACTGCGGTCCAGCACCGTCACCGAACCGGCCCCCATGTGCGCGTTCAGGACCTGGACCGCGAGCAGGGCGCTCGGGCCGCAACCGAGGACCACGCAGACGTCACCGGGCCGGCACGGATTGAGCAGCAGGGACCGGAGCACCGAGGTGAGCGGCTCGACCATCGAGGCGAGGTCCGGGGGAACGTCGGCTGGCAGGACGACGGCGGCCGCCTGGTCGGAGTCGTAGAAGTTGCGCCGGGTGTACCAGCTGGTCTCGACGTTCAGCCGCCCCGCGAAGAGCGGCCGCAGCAGGCGGTACTCGGCCATGCCGTCGAAGTCCGTCTGCCCCCAGTAGGCGATCCGGTCGCCGGTCGCCACGTCGCCCGCGAGCCGCTGCCCCACCTCGACGACCCGGCCGACGTACTCGTGGCCCGGAACGATGGGCCACGCCTCAGGGGTCAGGTGGCCGCGGAAGTACGAGACGTCCGTGGAGCAGATCGAGACGGCCTCGGTACGCAGCACGATCTCGTCCGGCCCGCACACCGGGTCGGGTACGGCGGTGTGGGTGAGTTCGCCGGGTGCGGTCATCAGATAGGCGTACACGGGAGCCCTCCAAGCATTCTCGAGGCCGGACTGCCGACGGTTTCGAACCGCGCCGACGTCGACCGGGGGCCGAGGCCCGTTGTCACTCGCGGGCTGGTGTTCGGTGCGGGTGGATTCGTGAACCGTGACTCCGAAGGGCGGGATGTGTCCCGGCAGGAACCGGCATCCCGGCTGCCCGGCCTCAATACCCTCCGATGCTGTCAAGGGGACCTGCGATCAGCGCGCCAGATCGTCCGACCGGGTGAATTCCACGCGAGAAGGATTCGGTCGGCGGCGGGCGTCATCGCAGGTGAGCGATGCCCGGGCGGCGGCGCGCCCGGGGCGGGACCGCTCTCGCTGGTACAAGGTGTGGGCGCTTGTTACCTTGGAGAAAAGGCGTCCTCGAGGCACGCGGGCCCTTCGCCGAAGGCCGTTCGCCCCCTCGGAGCGCTCCACGGCGTGACTCGCCCGAGCTGCGCCGATGTCCGACGAACATCCGCTGCGCACACCTCCGGGACCATCCCGTGGACCACACCGATATCGATGTACCCGACGTCGCGAAGATGATCGATCACTCGCTGTTGCGGCCCGAACTGACCACACGGGACGTTCTCGAAGGCTGCGCACTCGCCGCCCGCTACAACGTGGCCTCGGTCTGCGCGAGGCCGGTCGACGTGGCCAGGGCCGCGAAGGAGCTCTCCGGCACCGGAGTGCTCGTCGGCACGGTCGTCGGCTTTCCGCACGGCTCCTCGCTCACCGCCGTCAAGGTGGCCGAGGCCCGCGCGGCGCTGGCGGACGGTGCCCACGAACTGGACATGGTGCTCAGCATCGGACGCCTGCGCGACGGAGACGACCGCGCGGTGGCCGACGACATCCACGGCGTCGTCCGGGCCGCCCGGGAGGGCGGGGCCCTCGTGAAGGTGATCTTCGAGAACGCCTATCTCACGACGGACGAGAAGATCCGGGCATGCCGACTGAGCGACGAGGCGGGGGCCGACTACGTGAAGACCTCCACCGGCTTCGCACCGTCCGGCGCCACGGTGGAGGACATCCGGCTCATGCGGGCCAACGTGCCGCCCCGGATGAAGGTCAAGGCCGCCGGCGGCGTGCGCACCCTCGACCTCCTGCTGGAGATGGTCGAGGCCGGAGCCGCGCGCTTCGGTGCCACCGCCACCGCCAAGATCCTGGACGATCTGGCCGCCCGCCGCGCCACCGCGTCCTGACCGGCCATGGTGGCCGTCGCGGGCACCGCTGTCGGAGCGGTCGCCTAGGCTTCACGGCCATGGGACTTTCGATATCGGTGGGAATGCTCCACGACCAGGCGCGCAACGACCCGGAGGGGTACGAGTACCACCGGCGCGCCTTCGACCGGCTCGGCGCGGCACTCGGGACGGAGGGGATCGACTGGCAGGAGCCGCCGCTCGACGGGCCTGCGCAGGACCCCGCCTTCTCCGGCGGCTTCCCCTACCACCACCTGACCCGGCTGCGCCGCGTGCTGGCGCTCATCAGTCGCGGCGAGCAGGTCACGCCGACCGAGGAGGACGGGGCCGGCTGGGCGCGTGACTGCGAGCTGATCCAGGACGAGGCGTCGAGGTTCGCCTCGCACCTGATCTGCCATGCCGACAGCGCCGGTTACTACGTGCCGGTGGACTTCGAGGACCCGCTGTTCCTGCCCGCCGACGCGGGCGTCGCGGGCGCCGGCATGGTCGGCTCCACCCAGCGCCTGTTGGACGAACTCGCCACCGTCGCAACGGCCCTGGGCATCACCCCGGCCGAGCCCGGCGCCGCTTCCGCCCCCGCCGAAGGCCCTGTCGCCGACGGGCCGTTCGAGCCCGAGCAGTACGCCTGGCACCAGCTCCACCGCGCCTGCCTGGCCAGCCTCGCCGGCGGCCACGCGATCGTCTTCCACTGACCTCGGACCGCGCGCGCTGTCGGCGGGGCGCGCGGGACCGGCAGGTCGTCGAGGTCGTCCCGCCCCGGCCGAAAGGGCTGTGCGGGCACACGACGACGCGTGACGAACGCCCCGACCCGGCAACCGGGCCGAGACGTTCGGTCGCGGTCAGAAATCTGTCGAGGGCGGGGAGGCGGCGATCGAGGTGCCGTAGAGGCGGTACCCGTCCTTGTCGTCGATGGCCGGTGCGTGGCCCTGCTGGAACAGGAGGATGATGTCGGAGCCGCCGAAGAGGAAGTAGCCGAACTCCTCACCCTTCGGCGCCTGGGCACCGACGGTCATCGTCATCTTGACCGAATCGATCTGCGCCATGCCCACCGGGACGATCGCGACCAGCCCGATGTCGCCGTAGGGGGACTTGGCGGTGTCGATCACGATGACGCCGCGTCCCTGGGTGAACTCGTAGCCGTCGGTGCTGTTGTCCGGGGCGTCGAACTGTCCGTTGCCGTCGATCGTGACGTCCAGGTAGACGTCTTCGTGGACGGGGAAGCACTCCTTGACCTGCCCGGCCACCGGGGTGTGGAAGCGGTGGTACGAGTACGGGGCGAGGAAGTAGTGCACGAACGTGCCGTTGGCGAACCTTTTGCCGTAGTCGCTTTTCTCGCTGAGGAGTTGCGGGATCGTGATGACTTCGTGGGTGAGCTTGAGCCGTAGCGGATCGCCGTCCGGGTGGATCCCGGAGTTGGCGTCGATGTCGTACGTGTTCTTGTAGATGCAGTCGGCGGGCATGGTCACCGTGGTGTTGTGCTCCGGGTCGGTGATCGGCCGCAGGCCGGGGTTGAGCTCGCGGGCGAAGAACTGGTTGAAGGTGCGCCAGCCGCTCGGCTCGTTGGGCTTGCCGTCGACCAACGAGTCCTGGACGCGGTAGCGCGGCGAGTTGTCTTCGAACGACTTCAGTTGCTCGTCACTGAACGACTCCGGCGTGTCGAGGAAGGACCCCCACGCGTTGGTGAATTCGACCAGCCAGTCCTTGAACCACGGATCGTTCTGCACGATCCGGTTGCCGTCGTCGGTGACCTTCTGGTCGATGAGGTAGTAGAAGTGGCACAGTCGGTCGTAGACCTCCTGCTGCCCGCCCTTGTCGTCGGACCAGGCTTCGCCGGGGTCCTGCCTCGGTGCCCACTTGGAGAACGTGGTCAGGTAGTCGAGGTAGTCGGAGATGGCCGTGGGCCAGTACAACGCGTCGAACAGCGCTTTTCTGAGCTTCTTCTCCGCGGTCGTACGTGCCTGCTGGAGCGAGTCCTCCAGCAGTTTGGCCAAATCCTTGTCGTCGTCCAGATGCTTCCTGAGTTTCTCGATCACCTCTGACGAGGTGAAGGTGATGGGCATCGTCAATCCCCTGTCGTCGGTGGCGTTCCCGCCCTGCCGGCCCCGGTGGACGGGCTTGCGTCAGTGGGTGTGGGCGATCTGTGAGTCGACCGCGCACCACTGGCCGTTCTCCATGTTCCCGGTCGTGTTGTCCGGTACGTCGAAGGCGGCTACGGCACCCGGCTGGAAGACCAGGACCATGCTGGAGCCGCCGTAGCTGAAATATCCCAGCTCGTCGCCCTTGCCGACCTGCTGCCCCGGCGTGACCCCGATGGTGAGCGAGGAGATCTCGGTGATGCCGATGGGCATCACGCAGACGACGCCGATGGGGTCGGAACTCCTGACGAAGATCAGGGCGCGGGCGTTGACCGAGGCCTCGTAGATCTGCGACTGAACTCCGGCATCCTCGTCGTGGCCCGCCGATTCGAGCTCGGTGAACGTCAGTCCCTCGACCACCCGGGCGCTGATGACCGTGCCGCTGACCGGGGTGTGCCAGCGGTGGTAGTCACTGCCGGCGAGGAACGACTGGTAGACATCCCCTCCGACGAAGCCGGCCGTCAGATCGCTGCCGTCCAGCATGTCGTAGAGGGAGTAGCGCTGGCCCTTGACCCAGAACTCGTCGGTACGCTGCACGTTCCGCTGGATCTTGACCACCCTGCCGTCGTTGGGGGCGACGATGATCTCGGGATCCGTGCCGCCCGCGATCGGGCGCCGGTCGGGCCTGACCTCCCGGTGGAAGAAGTCGTTGAACGAGGCCAGCCCACCGTAGGGCTGCGCGAAATCGACCTCGAAGTCGTCGAGCTTCAGCTGCTGCCGGGCATCCGGTGACAGCCACTGGTCGGCGGTCAACACGTCACGGCTGGCGGGGCTGTCCAGGTACGCGCACCACTCCCGCAGGATCCCCACGAGCGCCCTGTTGAGGTCCCTGTTGCGGAAGGCCGCCTCCCCGGCGGGCGTGTACATCATGTCGACGAACAGGGCGGACATCGGGAAGTGGACCTTGTCGGTGTAGCGCGGGGCCCAGGTGACGACGGTGTCGAGATGATCGAGCAGGTCGGGGATGCTGCGCACCCCCTCCTTCCGGTACTCCAGGGCCTGTTCGATCATCAGACTCACGTACATCCGCACCACGGGGTCCCGGTCGATCAGCCTCGCCAGGCCGGCCACCGAGTCGTGCCGGACGACGGCGTTCCGCGCCTGCTGCCGCTCGACGTACGTGCCGACTTCGTCCAGCCAGGCGTGGACGGCGGCGCGGTCCGCCGGCAGGTACCCGGCGGCCCGCCCGAACGAGTTCTGGTAGCGGGCCTCGACGGCCTGCTCGGTGTACTGGCTACCCTGGTTTCCGTTGATGTGCGTCACGGAGTTCCCTCCGGCCCTGGCTGGTGAACTGAACGCATGGGGGAGGGCCTGACCTCGCGTGCACATTCGGCAGCACGGCCTCGATCTGTGGCACGCGGTACTGCACTTTCGGAACGACCTCGAATCCGCCACTCCCCGATAACATTATCTGCACACGATCTATCTGATGTCCATCTGGACCGTTACGCAAAGTCACATCGGGCAGGCTCCATGGCGGGGTGTTACGCCCCGGCCCGGCGCGGGCTTCCGCGCAGGGCCGGGGCGTTCGCGCTACTTCGTCGCCTTGCGGCAGGAGTCCGCCGCGACGACGGCGGGGACGTAGTCGTCCCTCAGGAGGTGGTAACAGGACTTGAACGCTTCCTCGCCGCCGTCCGCGCCGATCTTGCAGGCATCCTCCACGAGCTCGGTGGTGGCGTTCGGCGCCTTCTCCAGGACGTGGTGGGAACACCCCTGCACGGTGGCGCTCGCGGTCGGGGCGGCGGCGACGAGACCGCCCAGGGCGAGGGAAAGGGTGCCGCCGGTGGCAGCGATGCGTCGTGCCAGCCTCATAATGATCAAATCTTTCCGGGAGAAGGTGACTTGACGGGCCGAAGAGAGCGTGATCCGCCCACGGGCGCCGACCCGGGACATGTCTACCGAACCGCGTGTCACACCCGTCCGGATGCCGCGCCGACACCCGACGAAGATCACTCGAAGTCGTGGGCCGAGCGGTAGCGGGGTTGACGGCGCGCCCTGGGGCCGGCCGGTCCGGGGCGGGTGCCGCCCGTCAGCGGAGCTGGAGGGACCACTCCTGCTTCCAGCCGCCCTCGCAGGTCCACACGCCGAGCTGCTTGTGGTCCGAGTCGAGGGTGAGGCAGTCGTCGTCGGAGATCTGGATCCGGTACTTGCCGTTGCCGACGCCGACGAACTGCCACTTCTGGTTGGAGGTGTTGCCCCACGCCTGCTGCTCGGCGACGTAGGTCTCGGGGTTCTCGGTGAGGTTGTACCCGAGGTCGTTGACGATGCGGTAGCGGTCCCCGCCCAGGGGTTTGATCGTCCAGGTGGACCCCTTGTAGCCCAGGATGCCGCCCAGGACCGGTGCGCCCCAGCTCGCGGTCTCGTTGGGGGCCGTCGCGCCCAAGCCGTTGTCGAGCTTCAGGAACAGCGGCCGCTCGGTCGGGACGGCGCTGCCGCCGCCGCCCGTCGGGGGCTTGGTGGGGTTGGTCGGGGTGCCCGGTTCGCCGGGGACGACGACGCCGCCGGAGGCGGATTCGAGCACCCACTCCTGCTGCCAGCCCCGCTTGCACGTCCACACGCCGAGCTGCTTGAAGTCGGAGTCGTGGGCGAGGCAGTCGTCGTCGGAGATCCGGATCTGGTACCTGCCGTTGCCGACCCCGAAGAGCTCCCACTTCTGCTTGGAGGAGTTGCTCCACGGCTGGAGTTCGGCCATGTAACCGCCGCTCTCGGTGAGGTCCAGCCCGTAGGAACTGGTGATCCGGTAGCGGCCGCCGCCGACCGGGGTGAGCTTCCACTTGGACTCGTTGCCGCCCCGGAGCCCGGGGACGACGGACGCGCCGGCCGAGCCGCTGACCGGGACGGCGCCCAGGCCGTTGTCGAGCTTCAGGGTCACGTCGGCGCCGTTGCCGGGCGTGGTCGGGTTGGTGGTCGGCGGGGTGCCGCCCCAGGCCCAGTTCTGGTTGGGCGCGTCCCGGTTGTCCTCCGAGCCGCAGGCCCAGGCCGCCACCGTGCTGCCGTTGGCGGTCCGGCCGTACAGGGCGTCGACGCAGACGTCCTGGGAGCGGTCGTCCAGGTTCGTCAGGTGCCGCAGGCCGCCGCTGGGCGACATGTGCCAGCGCTGGCCGGGGATGTCCAGGCAGTCCCAGATCTGGAGCTTGTTCCCGTTCGCGGCCTTGTTGTCCGCCAGGTCGAGGCACTTGCCGTTGGCCGCGCGGAGCTTGTAGCCGTTGTACGTCCACTTCTGGGCGTCGCCGCCGTTGCACTCCCACATCTGCACGGGGGTGCCGTTCGCGGTGCCGTTCCCGCTGACGTCCAGGCAGGCGTGGTAGCCGGGGGCACTGGAGTCGGGGGTCAGGCTGCCGGTCCTGGCGCCGTAGCCGGACCGGGCGGGGAAGTGGATGGTGCGCACGTCGCCGTCGCACTTGTAGGGCCGCGCGGTGCCCGCCCGGCAGGTCCACGGCTCCTTCTTGACGCTGTCGCCGTCGTTGCCGACGAACGCCCAGTTCATGTAGCCGCCGTCGCCCCGGTTGCGGAACGTCGAATCGCCCTGGAACACCCAGATGCGGAACTTGTCGTAACCGGAGGGCTCCTTCTTCTCCTTGTCCAGGAAATGGTTGAGCTTGTAGGTGGTGTCGATCAGCACCCCCTTCATGTCGGCCTTGTGCTCGTTCGTGAACCATTCGGTGTCGTACAGGTCGGTGCCGACCGTCTTGAACACCATGACGTTGAATCCCGGGAACTTCTCGCTCAGCTTCGACGCGGTGTTCTGGGTGAACTGCGCGTTGTCCAGCTTGTTCTGGTTGGCGGCGTTGCGCATGAGCTTGATCGTGTCGAAGACGGAGGTGATCAACGAGGTCATGCAGTTGCCGCCGCCCGGCACGGCCGGGGTTCCGCAGGTCTTGTCCACGGGCGCGGCCGGCGCGGCCTGGGCGGCCTGCACGGTCGGGCCGGACAGCACGGCGACCGCGGCGAGCCCGCAGGCGAATGCGCGTTTCAGGCGGGAGAGGGATTTCATGTCGGAATCGTTTTCCTTCTCGAATCGGAGACCGGTTTCGTCTCGACGAAGAGGGACTTTAGGTCCGGGAATCCGCCGTCCCGTGACTCCTGACGGCATCCATACGGCGGGGCCGGGGGTTCTGCCCTTTCGCGCACCGGCCCGGCTCGGACGGCTTCGCGGGCCGGCCTCGAACGACGGTGCCTCGGCGACGGCGTCAGCGTGCCGTCAGCAACGGCCCCGGCGGAATCAAGGAAGTGTCAGGGACAGGTCGGATGCCGCCCGGCCCGGACTAGCCTCGGCGTGTTCGAGCTGTCGAGACCCGCAGCGGTCCGGACCGGGGCGGTAGCTCCGGGAAGCCGGGAGCCGTCGCGGGTCGGTCGTCCTGCCGCATCGAAGGATGCCCTACCGGAGGTGAGGTCCGCGTGACCGTTCTCAGTGCGTTCCAGCGCCGGCCGTTCCCCTCCGGTACCCATGCCGGGGAGTGCGCGGGGTCGGCCCTGGCGGCGATCGTCCGCAGGCTCGCCGCCAGCCCGCTCGACAGCAGCGTCCTCCAGGCCGTGGGCGGGGCGACGGCCTCGGGCGCGGTCGCCGCCGCTCGTCGTGGCGGCGGGCTGAGTGCCACCTGGCGGCCCGTCGTGGGTCCGGACGGCACCCGGCGGCTCGAAGCCCGGTGGGACGCCGAGCACTGAGCGCGCCGCGCCCGGCCGGGACGATCCCGCCGGAGTGATGACCTCGGCGTCGGTCCCGGCGGCGCGGGGCCGGCCCCGCGCGGGCCGGCGTTGCGCGACAGCACACCCGAGCAGGGGCAGCATGGTCCTGACGGAGGTGGTGAGCGGGACGTGACGGGCAGGCTGCGGGTGTTCCTGGGGGCGGCGCCGGGGGTCGGGAAGACGTACGCCATGCTCGCCGAGGGGCGGCGGCTGCGGGGCGAGGGACTGGACGTCGTGGTGGGCCTCGCCGAGACGTACGGCCGGCGCGGCACCGAGGAGCAGTTGGGGGACCTGCCGGTGCAGCCGCGCCGGCCGGTCCGCTACCGGGACGTCGAGCTGGCCGAGCTGGACCTGGACGGTCTGCTGGAGCGCCGGCCCGAGCTCGCCCTGGTGGACGAGCTGGCGCACACCAACGTGCCCGGCAGCCGGAACACCAAGCGCTGGCAGGACGTGCGGGAGCTGCTGGCGGCCGGGATCGACGTGGCGACGACGCTCAACATCCAGCATCTGGAGAGCCTCAACGACGTCGTCGAGCAGATCACCGGTGTCGCCCAGCGGGAGACCGTCCCGGACGAGGTGGTCCGCGCCGCCGACCGGATCGAGCTGGTGGACCTGAGCCCGCAGGCGCTGCGCACCCGGATGGCCCAGGGCCGGATCTACGCGCCGGACCGGATCGACGTCGCGCTCGACCACTACTTCCGGGCCGGCAACCTGGGCGCGTTGCGGGAGCTGGCCCTCCTCTGGCTGGCCGACCGGGTGGAGGAGGAACTGGCCGACTACCGGGCCCGGCACGGCATCCGGGCGCCGTGGGAGACCAAGGAACGGATCGTGGTCGCGCTGGACGGCGCCCCGCAGGGCGAGCACCTGATCCGGCGGGGCGCCCGCATCGCGACGCGGGTGCACGGGGACCTGATCGGCGTGCACGTCCGGCCGGACGACGGCACCGCACGGGCGGCGCCACCGGGCCTGGCGGCCCAGCGCGAGCTGCTGCGCGAGCTGCGCGGGACCTATGTCGAGGTCGGCGGCGCGGACGTGGCCCGGGCGCTGGTGGACTTCGCGCGGACGGAGAGCGCGACCCAGCTCCTGCTCGGGCCGACGAGCCGCTCACGGCTGCGCGAGCTGGTGTCGGGGTCCGTGATCAACCGGGTGATCCGGCTGGCCGGCCCGATCGACGTGCACGTCCTGCCACCGCCCGAACCGGGGCTGCTGGCCGTGCCGTCGGGGCCCCGGCGCCGTCGGCCGGCGGCGGTGCCCGCGCGCCGGCGCCGGACGGCGTGGCTGCTGGGGCCGGCCGGGACGGTCGCGCTGGCCTGGGCGCTCTCGCCGCTGCGGGACTCGCTCGGCCTGTCGGGGGCGCTGCTCTGCCTGTTGCTGGCCGTGGCCGGGACGGCCCGACTGGGCGGTCTGCTGCCCGCGGCCGGCAGCACCGCGGCGGGGGCGCTCGCCGCCGACTTCTTCTTCACCACGCCCTGGCACAGCCTGGCGGTGGAGCGAGGGGCGGACCTCGCCGCGCTGGTGGTGTTCCTGGCCGTGGCCGGGATCATCGCCCATCTGATCGACGGACTGGCCCGGCGCTCCCAGCAGGCCGACCGGGCGCGGGCGGAGGCGGCGGTGCTGGCCCGGCTGGCGGGCGAGACGGTGGACTCCGGGGCCTGGACGCTGCCCGAGCTGGTGTCGGAGCTGCGGCAGGTGTTCGGGCAGGACGGCGTGGCGGTGCTGCGGGACGGGGAGGTCCGGCAGCCGCTCGCCTCGTCCGGGGCGGCCGTCCCGGGGCCCGACGAGGCGTCGTACTCCGTGGAGCTGGGCGGGGGCGCGGTGCTGGTCCTGCGCGGTCGACCGCTGAGCGGGGAGGACACCCGGCTGCTGGGCCCCTACGTCACCCAGCTGCGGCTGGCCCGGGAGCGGGAGCAACTGGTGGCCCACGCGTCGGCGACCGATGTGCTGGCGGATGCCGACGCCCTGCACACCGCGCTCCTGGAGGCCGTCGGCCACGACCTGCGGGCGCCGCTGGCGGCCGTCCGCCGTTCGGCCGCCGAGCTGTCGGCGGGGGACGGTCCGGCCGGTGCGGCCGCCGACCGGATCGGGGCCGAGGCGGCGCGGATGGAGCGACTGGTGGCGAACCTGCTGGACCTGGGCCGGCTGCGGGCCGGGGCGGCGCCGGTGGTCCTGCGGCCGACCCCGGTCGGTGACGTGGTCCGGGCGGCCGTCGCCGGGCTGCCCGAGGAGCCGGCCGTGCCGCCGGTCCGGGTCGGAGCGGTGGACGGGCTGCCGCGGGCGCTGGCCGATCCCGGGCTGCTCGAACGCGCGCTCGCCGACGTCCTGGCCGCGGCCCGGGCGGCGGAGGGCCCGGGCCCGGTGACGGTCGACGCCGGAGAGGTGGCCGGGCGGATCGACGTCAGGGTGGTCGGACGCGTCGCCGCCGGAGGACCGGGACTGGCGGTCGCGGAGGGCTTCGTGGAGGCGATGAACGGCGAGCTGACCGTGGAGGAGTCCTCCGGGGGCGGGACCTCCTTCGTGATCAGCCTCAGCCGTGCGCTCGGCCGGTGATCAGCGCACGCCGACGGCCCGGGCGTCGCGGTTCTGGGCGTCGCGGTTCCCGGCGCGGTGGTGTCCGGCGGCAAGGGGGAGCGGCGCGCCGCTGCGGGCGCTGAGCTCCAGCCGGTCCAGCAGTTCGGACGGGGGGACGGCGACGACCGGGCAGGGCGCGTGCGCCCGGCAGTACCGCAGGACGGAGCCGTGCAGCAGGCGGTCGAGCCGGCCGCGCGGGCCGGTGCCGATCACCAGCCGGTCGGCCGGGCCGGTGACGGCGGAGACCAGGGCGGCGCCGGCGCCGCCCCGGACCGTCAGCGGGTGGATGACCAGGTCGGCGGGATAGCCGCCGAAGGCCTGCTCGAAGGCGGTGTCGATGCGGCGGCGGGCGGCGTGTTCCAGCTCGGACAGCGGGCGCGGGCCGCGCTGGTCGCCGTCCGAGGGCGACCAGGCGGCCACCGGGACGAGGACGGCCTCGCGCCGGGCCGCCTCGGCCACCGCGCGGTACAGCGCCGCGAGGCTGCCCAGGGATCCGCTGAGCCCGACGATCACTCTGGTGGTGCCGGTCATGGTGCCGGTCATGGCTGTTCGCCTCCGCCTCGGTCAGGTGACACCCGGTGGTTCACTGCCTCCATGGAACGCCCCGCCGGGGGTGGCCTGACCGGCTGCTGACGGCACCATGACGGCGGCAGCCGTGTTCTTGACGGTTCCATGACGGGGCCGCGCCGGCTTCGGTCCGGGGCCTCGGCCGAGGCGCCGCGCAGGGCGGGCGGGATCAGCGCGACGACGATCAGGGCGTTGAAGATGCTCGCCGAGGTCCGCGGCCGGCAGGGCCTCCCGGAGCCGGCGGGCGCTGATCAGCCGGCGGCGCCCGGTCCGCGGCGGACGGGGGCGGTGGCCGACGTCAAAGGCCCGTCAGGGATCCGTCAGGGGGGCGTCAGGGGGTCGTCAGGGCCGGCGGGCACTCCTTGCCGGGCTCCGACGAGTGGGCTTGGATGAGGGAAGTGAACCGTTCGACACGCCACCACGACCGCCCGCCGCATACGCGGCCGCAGGTCGTCGCTGTCGCGGTCGCCACCGTCCGGTAGGTCCTCGCCTCCCCGCTCGGCCACCGGCGTGTGCCGCTCAATGCCGTCCGCCTCCCCGCCGCAGAGTGCGGGGAGGCGGACGCGTTTCCACCGTTCCACCTTCTCCGCACCGCCAGTACCCCGGCGGTGCCCGCCACCCTTTGGATGGGTCATGTCCGACGCTGTTCTGTCCGCCCGCCCCCAGCCCTCGGCCGGGGGCGCCCCCGTCGCCCTGGTCACCGGAGCCTCCTCGGGCATCGGTTGGGAGACCGCCCGGCTGCTGGCCGGTCACGGAGCCACCGTGCTGGTGCACGCCCGCACCACCGCCGAGGCCGAGGACGCCGTCGAGCGCCTGGTCGCGGCCGGCGCGCGTCGGGACCGACTGATCGAGCTGGCAGCCGACTTCACCCGCCTCTCGGAGGTCGCCGTGCTGGCCGGCACGGTGGCCGAGCACTACCCGGCGCTGGACCTGCTGGTCAACAACGCCGCCGTGATGGCCCCCGAGCGCTGCACCCTCACCGGCGACGGCAACGAGGTCTCGCTCCAGGTCAACTTCCTCGCCGCCCACCTGCTCGCCAAGCTGCTGCGCGCCCCGCTCTCCGCGGCCGGCGGCGCCCGGATCGTCAACGTCTCCTCCTCGCTGCACCGCACCGCCTCGATGAACTGGACCGATCCGCACCGGGTGAAGAAGTACTCGCGGGTCGCGGCCTACGCGCAGTCGCAGCTGGCCCTGACCATGGCGACCGCCGACATGGCCCCCGAGGGATCCGGCATCACCGCCGTCAGCCTCAACCCGGGCCTGTGCGACACCGCGCTGCTCCCGCTCTACGGAAGGGTCGGCGCACCGGCGGCCGAGGGCGCGGCGGCCGTGGTCCGGCTCTGCCTGCCGGAGACGCCGCTGACCAACGGCGAGTACTACGAGGGCGGCGAGCTCGCCCCGACCGCCGCGGCCGTCCAGGAGGCGCGCTCGCAGAAGCGCCTCGTCAAGCTCGCCGACCAGCTGGTCGGCCGGGCGGTCTGAAGCCTCCACCCGACGTTCTCAGAAGAGCGTCATGTCCAAGCGCGCCCCGCAGAACCGCTTCTGCGGCGCCGTCATCGACCGGGCGCTGCGCCGGCACACCGACGCGGTGGTCCGCCGGCTCGGGACGCGGATGTATGCAGGACGAAGGGGCACCGGGCCCCGGACGGCGCCACCGCTGTCCGGGGCCCGAAACGTTCAGGACAACCTGTGGTCTCGGGTGAATGACGCGGGCATCAAGGCTGCGTCAACGATTTCGAACCACCCGTATGGACGGCATCAGGAAGCCGTCGTGCGCCCCCGATCGCTGGTTTGCTGCTCCCGCCGGTCTTCCCCCGGTGTCGCGGCAAGTCCCTTCGGGTCAGGCCCCGGCATCCTCGTAGCCGCTCTGGTGGAGCCATGTCCGATCTCATCTACGTCGCCGTCACGCTTGCCGTGTTCGGCGTCATCGCCCTGATCGCGCGGGGGGTGGAGAAGCTGTGAGCGCGGAGAACGTCGTGGGTCTCATCGTGGCCGTCGCGCTCGTCGGCTACCTCGTCGTGGCGCTGATCTACCCGGAGAAGTTCTGACATGGGCTCGACTCTCGCGGGCTGGTTGCAGGTCCTCGCCCTGGTGGGCGCACTGGCCCTGTGCTACCGGCCCCTGGGCGACTACATCGCCCGCATCCTCACCACCTCCAGGCACCTGAGAGCGGAGAAGGCGCTCTACAAGGTGATCGGCGTGGACGCGGACGCCGACCAGCGCTGGTCGGTGTACCTGCGTTCGGTGCTGGCGTTCTCGGCGGTCTCCGTCCTCTTCCTCTACGGTCTGATCCGTCTCCAGCAGTGGCTGCCGCTGGGCCTGGGCGTGGAGCAGATGCCGGGCCACCAGGCCTGGAACACCGCGATCTCCTTCGTGGCGAACACCAACTGGCAGTCCTACAGCGGCGAGGCCGCGATGGGGCACCTGGCCCAGATGGCGGGCCTGGCGGTGCAGAACTTCGTGTCCGCGGCCGTCGGCATCGCCGTCGTCGCGACGCTGATCCGCGGTTTCACGCGCAACCGGACCGACCGGGTCGGCAACTTCTGGGTCGACCTGACGCGGGTCAGTGTGCGGCTGCTGCTGCCGGTGGCGGTCGTGTTCGCGCTGGTCCTGGTGGCGAGCGGCGTGGTGCAGAACTTCCACGGCTTCCACGAGGTCACCACCCTGGTGGGCGAGCCGCAGGCGGTCCCGGGCGGGCCGGTGGCCTCGCAGGAGGTCATCAAGCTGCTGGGCACCAACGGCGGCGGCTTCTACAACGCCAACTCGGCGCACCCGTTCGAGAACCCGAGCGGCTTCTCGAACCTGGTCGAGGTCTTCCTGATCCTGCTGATCCCGTTCGCGCTGCCGCGCGCCTTCGGCCGGATGGTCGGCGACCACCGCCAGGGCTACGCGATCGTCTCGGTGATGGCGCTGTTCTGGATCGCCTCGACGGCGCTGGTCACCTTCTTCGAGTCGCAGCACGCGGGCAGTGCCCTGCAGGCGGCCGGCGGGGCGATGGAGGGCAAGGAGCAGCGGTTCGGTATCGCGGCGTCCAGCATGTTCGCGGCGTCGACGACGCTGACGTCGACGGGGGCGGTGAACTCGTTCCACGACTCGTACACGCCGTTCGGCGGGGGTCTGACGATGTTCGACATGATGCTGGGCGAGATCGCGCCCGGCGGTGTGGGCTCGGGCCTGTACGGGATGCTGGTGCTGGCGGTGGTCGCGGTGTTCGTGGCCGGTCTGATGGTCGGGCGCACTCCGGAGTACCTGGGCAAGAAGCTGGGCGGGCGGGAGATGAAGTTCGCCTCCCTGTACATCCTGACGACGCCGACGATCGTGCTGGTCGGTACGGGTGTGGCGATGTCGCTGCCGGGTGAGCGGGCCGGGATGCTGAACTCCGGTGCCCACGGCTTCTCCGAGGTGCTGTACGCGTTCACCTCGGGCGCGAACAACAACGGTTCGGCGTTCGGCGGTATCACCGTGAACACGGACTGGTACGACACGGCGATCGGTCTGGCGATGGTGTTCGGCCGGTTCGTGCCGATGGTCTTCGTCCTGGCGCTGGCGGGCGCGCTCGCGCGGCAGCAGCCGGTCCCCGCCACCCCGGGCACCCTGCCCACCCACAAGCCGCTGTTCGTGGGCCTGCTGTCGGGCGTCGTCCTGATCGTCGTCGGCCTCACCTACTTCCCGGCCCTGGCTCTCGGGCCGATCGCGGAAGGTCTCTCCTGATGTCCAGCCCCACGTCCACTCCCGCACCGGTCGGCAAGACCGGGGATGCGACCTCTCATAGGGTTTCCGGCGGTCTGCTGGATCCGAAGCTGATCGCTGCCTCGTTGCCGGATGCGGTGAGGAAGCTCGACCCCCGGGTGATGGTCAAGAACCCGGTGATGTTCGTGGTCGAGGTCGGCTCGGTCGTCACCACCGTCTCCGCGATAGCCGACCCGTCGGTGTTCGCCTGGTCGATCACGGTGTGGCTGTGGCTGACCGTGGTGTTCGCCAATCTGGCCGAGGCCGTCGCCGAGGGCCGGGGCAAGGCGCAGGCGGACACCCTGCGCCGTAGCAGGACGGACACCACGGCCCGCCGCCTGACGGATTGGCCGGCGTCGCGGGCCGAGCAGGAGGTGCCCGGGACCGCGCTGCGGCTCGGCGACCACGTGGTGGTCGAGGCCGGGCAGATCATCCCGGGCGACGGTGACGTCGTCGAGGGTGTCGCCTCCGTCGACGAGTCGGCGATCACGGGCGAGTCCGCGCCGGTGATCCGCGAGTCGGGCGGTGACCGCTCCGCGGTGACCGGCGGCACCAAGGTGCTGTCCGACCGGATCGTCGTGAAGATCTCCTCCGAGCCGGGCAAGACCTTCATCGACCGGATGATCGCCCTGGTCGAGGGCGCCGCCCGGCAGAAGACGCCCAACGAGATCGCGCTCAACATCCTGCTGGCCTCGCTGACCATCGTGTTCCTGGTGGCGGTGGTCACCCTGCAGCCGATGGCGACGTACGCGGGCGCCCCGCAGTCGATGATCGTGCTGGTCGCGCTGATCGTGGCGCTGATCCCGACCACCATCGGCGCGCTGCTCTCGGCGATCGGCATCGCGGGCATGGACCGGCTGGTCCAGCGCAACGTGCTGGCGATGTCGGGGCGCGCCGTCGAGGCCGCCGGCGACGTCAACACCCTGCTGCTCGACAAGACCGGCACCATCACCCTCGGCAACCGCCAGGCCGCCGAGTTCCAGCCGGCCGAGGGCGTGACGGTCGACGAGCTCGCGGACGCCGCGCAGTTGTCGTCCCTGGCGGACGAGACGCCGGAGGGCCGCTCGATCGTGGTCCTGGCGAAGACGGCGTACGGCCTGCGGGCCCGCGCCCAGGGCGAGTTGGCCCACGCCACCTGGGTGCCGTTCACCGCGCAGACCCGGATGTCCGGCGTCGACCTCGACGAGCCGGACGGGGTCCACCAGGTCCGCAAGGGCGCGGCGGGATCGGTCAGCAGCTGGGTCACCGAGAACGGTGGCACGGTCGGCCGGGACGTCGCGGAGCTGGTCGACGGCATCTCGGCCGCGGGCGGCACCCCGCTGGTCGTCGCGTTCCGCATCGGCACCGCAGCCCCGAAGGCGCTCGGCGTGATCCACCTCAAGGACGTGGTGAAGGAGGGCATGCGGGAGCGGTTCGACGAACTGCGCCGGATGGGCATCCGCACCGTCATGATCACCGGCGACAACCCGCTGACCGCCCGGGCCATCGCGCAGGAGGCGGGCGTGGACGACTTCCTCGCCGAGGCCACCCCCGAGGACAAGATGGCCCTGATCAAGAAGGAACAGGCCGGCGGCAAGCTGGTCGCGATGACCGGCGACGGCACCAACGACGCCCCCGCCCTCGCCCAGGCCGACGTCGGCGTCGCCATGAACACCGGCACCATGGCGGCCAAGGAGGCCGGCAACATGGTCGACCTGGACTCCAACCCCACCAAGCTGATCGAGATCGTCGAGATCGGCAAGCAACTCCTCATCACCCGCGGCGCCCTGACCACCTTCTCCATCGCCAACGACGTCGCGAAGTACTTCGCGATCATCCCGGCCATGTTCGCGGCCGTCTACCCGGGCCTGGACAAGCTCAATGTCATGCACCTGCACAGCCCGCAGTCCGCGATCACCTCGGCCATCGTCTTCAACGCCCTGGTCATCATCGGCCTCATCCCCCTCGCCCTGCGCGGCGTGAAATACCGCCCCACCGACGCCGGCTCCCTGCTGCGCCGCAACATCGGCCTCTACGGCTTCGGCGGCCTGGTCGTCCCGTTCATCGGCATCAAACTGATCGACCTGGTCGTCCAGTTCATCCCCGGCCTCAACTAGCAAGAGAGGAGAACGCATCATGTCCAAGCCCCTGCCCACCGCCGTACGCACCCACCTCACCGCGCTGCGCGCCCTGCTGGTCCTGACGGTGCTCCTCGGCATCGCCTACCCGCTGCTGGTCACCGGCGTCGCCCAGGCCGTCTTCACCGACAAGGCCAACGGCTCGATCGTCGAGGCCGACGGCAAGGAGGCCGGCTCCAGCCTGCTCGGCCAGAACTTCAACCTGCCCAAGCAGAACCCGGACGACCCGGACGAGGCCCCCCGCCCCGACCCGCGGTGGTTCCAGCCGCGGCCCGGCGCCTACGACCCGAAGGCCTCCGGCGCTTCCAACCTGGGCCCCAACAGCGAGGACCTCACCACGGCGGTCGAGGAACGCCGCCAGGCCGTCGCCGCGTTCGACGGCGTCGACCCGGCGAGCGTCCCGCCGGACGCGGTCACCGCCTCCGGCTCCGGCCTCGACCCGCACATCTCCACCGCCTACGCCGAGCAGCAGGTCCAACGGGTCGCCAAGGCCCGCGACCTGCCCGCCGACACCGTCCGCAAGCTGGTCGACACCCACACCGACGGCCGCCCCCTCGGCTTCCTCGGACAGCCGGGCGTCAACATCGTCCTGCTCAACAAGGCTCTCAGTGAGCACAAATGACATCGCATCAGCTCCATAGGTGACCGGACCGGCCCGGGCGTGGGAGATGCCTCTCCCGCGCCCGGGCCGGTCGCCCGTGTACGTGTACCTCCGATCGGCTCCTCGGACGAAAAGAGCAGCGCCCATGGCCCGCGACCTCACCCCCGGCGGCGGCACCACCATGCTGCTCACCCTGTCCGCCGCGAAGCCGCCGTCCGACCGTCCGGGGCGGGTCGCAAAGGCCGCCGGCCGGCCGGAGAGGAGCACCGGCCGATGAGTCACATCCTGATCGTGGACGACGAGCCGGCCCTGCTGCGCACCCTGCGGATCAACCTCCAGGCGAGGCACTACGCGGTCCTCACCGCGGCCACCGGCCAGGAGGCGCTGGACTCGGTGGGCCGGACCCCGCCCGGGGCGATCCTGCTCGACCTCGGCCTGCCCGACCTGGACGGGGTCGACGTCATCAAGGGCGTCCGCTCCACGCTGAGTACGCCGATCGTGGTGCTCTCCGGACGGGCCGACACCGAGGAGAAGATCCGGGCACTGGACGCCGGCGCGGACGACTACGTCACCAAACCGTTCAACCTGGACGAACTGATGGCCCGGTTACGGGCGGTTCTGCGTCGGCCGGCCGCCGCGGCCCGTGAGCCGCTCGTGCGTCTCGGCGCGTTCGAGGTCGACCTCGAGGCCACCCTCGTCACCGGACCCGACGGCCCGGTCCGGCTGACCCCCATCGAGTGGAGGATCCTCGCCCTGCTGCTGGCCAACCCCGGCCGGCTGGTCCACGGACAGCGGATCCTGACCGAGGTCTGGGGACCCGATTCCGTGGAGCGCCGCAACTACCTGCGGGTCTACCTCGCCACGTTGCGCCGCAAGCTCGAAGCGGACCCGGCCCGGCCGCGCCATCTGATCACCGAGCCGGGGATCGGCTACCGCTACCAGCCGTAGCGGCCTGCCCGCTCGCCGCCAAGAGAGCGTCAAGACCGGTGCCCGGCGCGTCAAGGAAGCATCAGAGCCGCCGGGGCACCGCCCTTCCCCGCCGTAGCGTCTGTCGTGCAGGAACGGTTCGCCTCTCGGTCGTGGGGGCCAAAGGGACGGACCGCGCCGAATCCGGGCCCCGGAGGGTTCCTCCGGGGCCACGTTCGGCGGCCAGTGAAAACAGGGGAGGGGAGCGCGCGGCGTGCCAACGGGTGCGTCGGGGGGCGTGTCCGCCTCGACGGCCGGTCCGGCACCCGGCCCGCGCGCTCCCCGAAATCGGTGCGGACTGGAGTTGGCCGTCGCCTTGCCGGTGGTCACGTGCACGGGGCGCACGGGGGAGCAAGGGCGCACAACGTCCTCCACACCCGGGGTCCTGCTCAGTTCTCGGCGAAGATGGAGTCCTCGGGCTGAGCGGTCATCCGCACGGCGGCGCCGTCGATGATCTGGACCAGGGGTGCGAGGGTCAGCTGCCTGGTCCTCGTCGACAGGACCTCGACGTTGTCCTCCTTGCCCGCGAGGTACGCGGGGAAGCCGGTCAGGGACTGCTCGACCAGGTTGAAGTGGTCGACCAGCCGCCGGAACAGCTTCGGGAGGATGACCACCTCGGTGAGGGAGGGCATCCCGGTGATCGGCGCTCCGCCCGGGGTCGTGGTGGCGTCGAGCGGCCACAGTCCCAGGCCGGCCTCGCGGGCCTGGCGGGTGACGGTGGCCAGCTCGTCCCGGAGGTCGTGGGGCAGCTTGCTGTAGAAGCTGGGGTAGACCAGGCCGGTCGTGAGCAGGTGGTGGTTGGCGGTGGTCCGCAGCAGCGGGACGTCGACCTGGAGGTCGGTGCCGTCGGCGCCGGGCGGGGTGCCGGTGCCGAGCAGGGCGACGCAGCGTTTGAACGGGTCCCCGCCCTGGGTGAGGAGCCACCCGGGGGACAGCGGCGGGTTGGCGGAGACGACCTTCTGCCCGATGCGCTGGACGTGGCTGAACCCGAGGAAGGTCAGGAGTTCCTGCGCGGCCCTGTCGCCGAACTCGGCGGGCTGGCGGATCCGCGGCCCGGTCCGGTCGTAGTGGGTCTCCAGGGCGTCGATGCCGTCGAGTCTGACCCTGGCGGCGCCGTTCTTGACCTCGACCGGCGGGGCGTCCTTGAGCCTGTCGAAGGCCAGCGGGTCGGTGGGGACGAAGTGGATGGTGTCGCCGTCCGGTTCGGTACCGATGATCCGGTACTCGCCGAGGACCAGCAGCATGGTCATGGCAGCCCCTTGGTGTGGGAGGGCGGCGCCATGGGTCCGATCGGCGTCCGCCGGTTCGTACCCGGTGGGAGTTCACCGTGAGTCGTCACTTCGCCGGGAGAGGGGAAGGCGCCGTCACTGTATGTTCGCGTTCGACCGGATTCAATCACTGGCGCGTCAGCGTGCCGCCCGCGTGTCGACGCCGGTTCGGGTGGACTGTGCGGCGGGCGAGGGGGCGGCGCCTGCCCGCGTGCGGGTGCCACGCTTCCGCGGTGCGGCTTCACGTACCCGCGGCGGATGCCGTTCGATCCGGGGTGCGGAGGAGGGCGGAGCCGAGGAGCAGCCAGGCGGCGGCGAGGAGCCAGCCGCCGAGGACGTCCAGCGGCCAGTGCACGCCGAGGTAGACACGGGTGGCGCCGATCACGGCCGCGAAGGCCAGGGCGAGCGTCGCGGCGGCGCGGCGCGCCCGGGGGTGGGTGCGGGCGACGGCGAGGGCGAGCAGTCCGGCGCAGACGGCGGAGGTGAAGGCGTGGCCGGAGGGGAAGGCGAAGCCGTGGGGGGTGAACGCCCAGTCGGGGGCGGGTGGGCGGGGCCGGCCGAAGCCGTGCATCAGGCCTTGGCGCAGCAGTTGGCCCGCGGCCAGCCACAGCAGGGGGGCGAGCAGCAGTCCGGCCGCGGCGGATCGGGAGCGGTGCGGACGGCCGGCCCGGACGAGGAGGGCGCCGGCGGCGAGGGCCAGGAGGTAGGGGAAGACGTCGGTGCCGAGCGAGGTGACGGCCTTGGCGGTGGTGACGGCGGCGGACGGCCGGTGGGCGACGGCCCAGTCGACGGCCGCCCGCTCGAAGCCCAGGGGCGCCCAGTCGTTGGCGCGGAGCACCAGGGCGATGGCGCCGAACGCCGCGACGCAGACGGCGATCCGGATCGCCGTCGGGCGCGCGGTCGTGGAGTCGGTCATCTGCGCGGCCTCCCTCGTGGGCCCGCTCATCGGGCCTTGGCCTGACGCCGGGAGCGCAGCACCTCCAGGACCAGCGGCAGCAGCGAGACCACCACCACGACGGCGACGATCGGCAGCAGGTAGCGGTCGACGCTCGGGATCGAGGAGCCGAGCGCGTACCCGGCGAGCACCAGGCCGACCGTCCACACCAGGCCTCCGGCGATCTGCCAGAGGGTGAAGGTGCGGGCGTTGACGCCGAGCGCGCCGGCCAGCGGGTTGAGGACGGTGCGTACGACGGGGACGAAGCGGGCGAGGACGACGGCCTTGCCGTGGCCGTAGCGGTCGAGGATCTCCTCGGCCCGCAGCGCGCCTTCGTGGAGGCGCTTGTTGCGGGAGCGGGCGAGCAGGGCGCGTCCGCCGCGGCGTCCGATCAGGTAGCCGGTCTGCGCACCTGCGAGGGCGCCGACGGCCGCGGCGGCGAGGACCTGCCCGAGGTTCAGGTGCGGGCCGCTGTGGGCGCCGGTGGTGCACAGCAGGCCGGCGGTGAACAGCAGCGAGTCGCCGGGGAGGAAGAAGCCGACGAGCAGGCCGGTCTCCGCGAACATGATCACGGCGATGCCCAGTGCGCCGAACGCGGCCAGCAGTGAGCCCGCGTCCAGCGGGTTGACGGCCAGGAGGGCCGAGGAGGTGAGCATCGGTCGGTGCCTTTCCGGGGTGGGGCTGCGGGTCGGTGGTGCCCCACCCTCGTTCGCGGGGCGGTCTTCCGTGCGGTGGGCGGTTCCTTCGCCGCGCCGCGGCGATGTTCAGCATGCCCGAACAGCGCTGAAAGGTTCCTGAAGACCTGAAGAGGTCTTCAGGAACCCGACCGGGGCGGGCCGTCAGACGGTTGTCCGGTCGAGGCGTCGAGCCTCGACGGTGAGCCGTACGACGGCCGCCGCGATCACGGCGGCGAGGACCAGGCTGACCGGTCCGGTGCCGAGGTCGAGGCCGCCGCGCTGCCGGCTCACGCCGGCCCAGTCGGCGAAGCAGGCGCCGAGCGGCCGGGTGAGGACGTAGGCCCACCAGAACGCCAGGACCGGCGGCAGGCCCAGCACCCGGTGGCCGAGCGCCGGTACCGCGATCAGGGCGGCGAACAGCAGGCCGGACGGCAGGTAGCCCCAGCCGAGGGTGGCGGCGGTGAGGTCGCCCAGCGCGGTGCCGAGAGCGAAGGTCGCCAGGACCGCCGCCCAGTAGAAGACCTCGCGGCGCCCGCCGCGGACGGTGTCCACGGCGAGGGTTCCCTCCAGCCGGCGCCACAGCCCGAAGACCGCGGCGAGCGCGAGGGCGAACACGGCGGCGGAGGCCGCGTACGGGACGCCGAGCGCGACGTGCGCGACATCGGCGGCCATGGTGCCGAACACGCTGACCATGACCACCGCCGCCCAGTACACGGCGGGCCGGTAGCGGTCGGCCCTGGCCTGGGCGTACAGCGCCGCCGCGAGCAGCACGGCCGCGCCGGCGACGGCCGGCACCGGGCCGAGCGTGCGGGCGAGGTAGTCGGAGGTGGTCTCGCCCATGCCGGTGGTGAGGATCTTGACCGCCCAGAAGCCCGCGGTCACCGCGGGCACCTTGCTCCACCGCCCGCCGGTCGGACGACCGTGCAGCCGGGGCGCCCCGGCCGTCGTCGTGGCACTCACAGCGGCGCACTCCTTTCACGGCGCGGCCTCACCGCGCCGTCGCGTGACGGGGCGTCAGCCGCCGAGGACGGTGTTGGAGGTGATCGCGGAGGTGGCGCCGTCGACGGTGACCGCGTGCCGGACGCCGTCCGGAGCGAGCACCACCGCCTGCCAGGCCCGGCCGCCGCCGGTGACGGACACCGGGTGCAGCGACTCGACCTTGCCGCCGGGTACGGCGGAGGAGGCCTTGACCACCGCGTCCGCGGCGTCCGACGACGGGAGCGGCGCCGGCGCCCGGGCCGGTCCCGCGCCGTCGTCGCTCCGCTCGTCGCTCTCCGCGCCGTGGCGCCCGTCCGCGCGGTCCGCCCGGGTGTGGCCGTGGCCTCGGCCGCCGGAGTGGGCCGGGCCGTCGCCCTCCTCGAAGCCGTGATGCACGGCGACCGCGCCCGCGCCGCCGGCCACCAGTACCGCCGCCGCGACCGCGCCGGCCCACCGCGCCCTCCGCCCGGGCAGCCACCGCCGCACCGCGCGCTCCGGCGCCGGCTTCTCCTGTGCCGGCTCCTCCTGCGCTTCCCGGAACTCCTGCCCGCCCGCGGACCCGTCCACCAAGCTCACCCCGGCTCTCCCACGCCTCCGGGCGCCTTGCCCGGACGGTGGGCCCAGCATGACGAGAGCGCGCTGAAGGGTTGCTGAAGACCTGAAGAGGCCTTCAGCTACCGGGCCCGGCGACCTGCGACCCTGGGGGTATGCGCGTACTGGTGGTGGAGGACGAACAGCGGCTGGCGTTGGCGATCAAGCTCGGGCTGGAGGTCGAGGGCTTCACCGTCGACATCGTCCACGACGGCGTGTCCGGCCTGGCCCGCGCCATCGATCACTCCTACGACGTGATCATCCTCGACATCATGCTGCCCGGCCTGAACGGCTACCGGGTCTGCTCGCGGCTGCGGGCCGCCGGCAGCGACGCGGGCATCCTGATGCTCACCGCCAAGGACGGCGAATGGGACGAGGCCGAGGCCCTGGACACCGGCGCGGACGACTACCTCTCCAAGCCGTTCTCCTTCGTCGTCCTGGTCGCCCGCCTCAAGGCCCTCGCCCGCCGGATCGGCTCCCGCGCCCCGCGGCGCACCGTCCTCGGCGACCTGGTGGTCGACTCCGCGGCCCGCACCTGCACCCGCGCCGGTGCGCCGATCGCGCTCACACCCCGCGAGTTCGCGCTCCTCGACCACCTCGCGCGCCGGGCCGGCGAAGCCGTCTCCAAACGCGACCTGCTCGAAGAGGTCTGGGACAGCGGCCCCGACAGCGACCCCAACACCGTCGAGGTCCACATCAGCTCCCTCCGGCGCAAGATCGACGCGCCGTTCGGGCGTAGCGCCGTCCAGACCGTACGCGGCTCCGGCTACCGGCTGGCGGCCGACGGTGGCTGACCGGCACGCCGGGCCGATCGGGTCCGCCCGCCGCCGCGCGGCCGCATCGCTGGGGCGCCTCGCCGCCAGGCCCCGCATCGCGGCACTGATCACCCGTATCGCCCCCGGGTCGGTCCGCACCCGCACCACGCTCGCGGCGTGCGTCAGCGTGGCGGTGGTCCTGCTCGTCGCCTCGGCCGCCGTGCTGCTGCTCCTGCGCGTCGACCTGGAGCGCAGCGTCGAGGCCGGGGCCCGCGAGCAGGCCCAGGTGGTGGGGCGCCTCGCCGCCGACGGCCGCCTGCCGAACCCGATCCCCCTCGACCACGGCAGTGACTTCATCCAGGTCACCGACGCCACCGGCGCCGTCGTGGCGGCCAGCCAGAACCTGTCCGGCCGGCCCGCGCTCGCCCCCGCCGGTACCGCCGACGGACACGACACCTTCGACCTCGCCGCGCTCGGTGACGAACACCACCAGCGCGTCACCACCCTCACCGCCGACACCCCGCGCGGAGCGGTCACCATCCGGGTCGGCGCCTCCCTGCACACCGCCGACACCGCCGAGGACCTCACCACCGCGGCGCTCGCCGCCCTCAGCGGCCTGCTGGTGGCCACCGTCGGCGTCGTCACCTGGCGGGCCACCGGCCGCGCCCTGCGCCCCGTCGAGGCGATCCGCTCCGAGGTCGCCGCCATCGGCGACCGCGACCTCGACCGCCGGGTCCCCGAACCCGGCAGCGACGACGAGATCGCCAGCCTCGCCCACACCATGAACGCCATGCTCGACCGGCTGGAGGCCGCCGGGGTCCGGCAGCGGCGCTTCATCGCCGACGCCTCCCACGAGCTGCGCAGCCCGCTCGCCGTCCTGCGCACCCAACTGGAGGTCGCGCACACCCATCCCGACCCCGCCGTCCGCGCCGACATGGTCGCCGGCGCCCTCCAGGACACCGACCGGCTCCAGTCCCTCGCCACCGACCTCCTGCTGCTGGCCCGCCTCGACTCCACCGGCCACGACCGCCCGCAGGAGGAGGTCGACCTCGCCGAACTGGTCCGGACCACCGTCGAAGCCCGCTCCAGGCAGCGGCCCGCCGTCACCCTGGACCTCGGCGGCCACGCCGCGACCTCTGGCCACCCGATGTGGCTCGGGCGGCTGCTCACCAACCTCCTGGACAACGCCCAGCGCCACGCCCGCACCGCCGTCGCCGTACGCCTCGCCTTCGACCCCGCCGCCGGGCAGGCGGTCATCGACGTCACCAACGACGGGCCCGCCATCGCCCCCGCCGACCGCGAGAAGGTCTTCGAGCGCTTCACCCGCCTCGACGACGCCCGCAGCCGCAACGACGGCGGCACCGGCCTCGGCCTGCCCATCGCCCGCGACATCGCCACCGTCCACGGCGGCACCCTCACCGTCGCGGACACCGCCGACGGCTGCACCTTCCGGGTCCGCCTGCCCGCCCGTCGAAGCCCCGGCTCCGACGCCGGAGGGCCGGGGCCCGGCAGCAGGGCCTCCTGACCTCGAACCGGCCGCCGCCCCCACCGGTGACGCGCCCGACGTCATCGCCGCCTACGAGACCGCGCTGGTCCGCCCCGGCTGCGCCGGCGCCGCCGTGGTGGAGGCCTTGGCGGCGAGGGCGACGGTGTAGCGGCGCAGCAGCAGGACCGCCGTGGTGGCGAGGCCGATGAGCAGGCCGAGCCAGAGGCCCCGGGTCTCACCGCCGAGGGGGTAGGCGAGGAGCCAGGCGGCGGGCAGGCCCACGAGCCAGTAGCCGATCAGGGTGATGCGAAAGCCGCTCCTGGTGTCGTCGAGGCCGCGCAGCAGGCCGACGCCGATGTTCTGGGCGCAGTCGAAGAACTGGAGGACGGCGACGACGACCAGGAGCCCGCTCGCGATCCGCAGTCCCTGCTGGTCGGCGGCCGTGTCGGGGTCGAAGAAGGGCCGCAGGACCAGCTCGGGCACGGCGAGGTAGGCGAGGCCGACGAGGGCGCTGACGGCGGCGCCGCAGGCGAGGGCGGTGTTCTTGATCCGGCGGGCCGCGGCGTACTCGCCCAGGGCGAGCTCCCGGCTGACGTTGATGGAGGCCGCGTGGGAGAGGCCGACGGCGACCTGGAAGACGATGTAGATCAGCTGGTTGACGGCGGTGTGGGCGGCGAGCGCGGCGGCGCCGAAGCTGCCGGCGAGCAGGGCGGTGACGGAGAAGAAGCCGGCCTCGGAGCCGTAGGTGGCGGCGATCGGGGTGCCGAGGCCGAGCAGGCGGCGCACCGTGGGGGCGTCGGCGCGCCAGAAGTCCAGGCTCAGCAGCGGTGCGAGCTCGGGGTCGCGGCGGGCGGAGGCGTACAGGGCGAGGAAGGAGAGCAGGTGGACGCTGCTGGTGGCGACGCCGATGCCGGTGAGGCCGAGCTCGGGCAGACCCCAACTGCCGTGGATGAATATCCAGTTGAGTCCGGCGTTGACGGCGACGGAGGCGATGGTGATCTGCAGCAGGGCCTGGGGGCGGCGCATGCCGACGGTGAACTGGCGGATCGCCTGGAACCACAGGCAGGGCACCAGCCCGGGGGCGAGGGCGGCGAGCATGCCCTGGGCGCGGTGGGCGACTTCCGCGTCCTGGCCGAGCCAGGTGGCGGCCTGACCGATGAGCACCATCAGGACGGCGCCCGCGAGGCCGGCCAGGGTGGCGACGGCCATCGCCGCCCGGACCAGGCCGCGCACCTCCCGACCGTCGTCGTCGGCCGCGTCCTCGTCCCGTTCGGCGCGCGCGGCGGCGGCCGCGACCTGGTTTCCGACGGAGGTGACGAGGCCGACGCCCATGGTGCGCAGCTGGTTGAAGACGACCAGGGCGAGGCCGCCGGCCGCCAGGGCCTCGGTGCCGAGCACGCCCATCATGATGGTGTCGGTGGTGGTGAGGGCGACCTGGGCGAGCTGGGTGAGGGCGAGCGGGACGGCGAGGGCCGCGAGTGCGCGGCTGTCGCGGGCGAGGGTGGTTGGCTGCTGCATCGTGGGTGTCACGTTTCTCGGAAGTCTCGGAAGTCAGGGCCTGCGGAGTTTGGTGAGCGTCTCGTCGACGTCGGCCTCCACGGCCTCGTCGAGCAGTGCGCGGGCGTTCATCCAGTCGTCGTTGAAGACGGTGTCCAGGTACTTCTCGCCACCGTCGTTGATGAAGGCGACCATAACGGCATCCGGTGCCAGGGCCGGCAGGCGGTCCAGGGCCTCGTGGACGACGCCTCCCGCGGAGCCGCCGATGAGCAGGCCGGTGCGGCGGGCGACGACGCGGGCGGTGGCGAAGGCCTCGATGTCGCCGACCTTCACTCCCTCGTCGATGAGGTCGTAGTCCACCAGCAGGCCGATGGTGGCGCCCTCGGGGGTGCCGGTGCCGGACTGGTAGTAGTCGTGGGCGGGCGGCCCGAAGGCGATCGAGCCCTTCGGCTCGACGCCCACGACGGCGACGCCGGGCACGGAGCGCTTGAGCTCGCGGGCGGTGCCGCACAGGCCGCCGCCGGTGCCGACGGCGCCGATCAGCACGTCGACCCGGTTGTCGAGGGCCTGGGCGATCTCGCGGCCGACGGCGTGGTAGCCGACCGCGTTGCTGGGGTTGTTGTGCTGCTCGGTGAAGACGGTGTTGTCCTTGCCGCGGGCCATCTCCTCGGCGAGCTCCTCGCGGGCCGCGGTGTGGAGCTCCCCGCCGTCGGCGTCGGCGTCGGCGTCGACGTGGACGAGTTCGGTGCCCATGGCCTTCATGGCGCGCAGCTTGTCGGCGGCGGCGTGGTTGTCGACGACGGCGGTGAAGCGGTAGCCGCGTTCGGCGGCGACGACGGCCAGGCCCAGGCCGGTGTTGCCGGAGGTGGACTCGATGATGTGGCCGCCTTCGCGCAGGTCGCCGCGTTCCTCGGCGTCGAGGACCATCTGGCGGGCCATGCGGATCTTGGCGCTGCCGGTGGGGTTGAACATCTCCAGCTTCAGGAGCAGCCGGGCGCCGTTGTCGGCGCGGGCGAGTTCGAACAGCGGGGTGCAGCCGATGAGGTCGGACATCCGGCCGACCACCGGGGGGCGGTTCAGGGCGTCGGTCATTGCGGGGCTCCGTGGGGACGTCGGGGCGGGGTCGGCGGTCTCGGGGCGGGGTCAGCGGTCGAGGCGCCAGCGCGGGCGGTCGCCGTGGTGGTCGATGACGACCTTCGGCGGCAGCGGGAGCTCGTGGAAGGGGGACTCGTTGGAGTCCATCTGGTAGCCCGCGGTGTTCGGGTAGACGAGCAGGTCGCCCACCCGGGGCCGGGCGGGGAAGGCGATCTTGCGCCAGGTGAGCAGGTCGGAGTCCAGGCAGCTGGCCCCGCCCACGCACGCCCGGTACGGCTGCCCCGCGCGCCCGGTGCGCTCGCCGAGCAGGACGGGGTCGGGCAGGTACTCGCTGTTGAACCACTGCTCGGACAGGCTGAGGCTGGTGCCGTCGACGGTGACGATGCCGTAGCCGGCGCGGTCCTTGACGCCCTGGACGGGGAACACCGACGAGCCGGCGCGGTCCAGCAGGGCGCGGCCGGGCTCCAGCAGGAGCGTCACGCCGGCCTGCCGCAGCCGCTCGGCGAGGCTCGGGCCGGTACCGCCGGGGCGGGCGGCGAGGATCGCGCGCAGGGCCTCCGCGCCGGCGACGGGGGAGTGGTACGGGTAGAAGTCGCCGGCGGCGAAGGCCTTCCCGCCGTGGTAGTGCCCGGGGCCCTGTGCGGTGAGGAAGGTGTCCCAGGCGTCGGCGGCGACGTAGTCGACGGGGAAGCCGCCGCCGATGCTGATCCGGTCCGCCGAAAGGCCCGACGACCGGGCCTCGAGGCAGAGTTCGACGAGCTCTCCGGCGAGGTCGGCGCGCGGCTGGACGGCGTAGCCGGAGAGGTGGAAGGCGAAGCCCTCCATCCGTACGGCGTCCCCGGCGGCGGCGCAGCGCCGCAGGGCCTCGTGCAGGTGCGCGTCGTCCAGGCCGAACCGGCTGCGCGGCTGGGCCGGCGGGTAGCGGCGCAACAGGACGCGGGCGGGACGGCCGGCGTCGAGGTCGAGTAGGCGCTGCAGTTCGTCGAGGGCGTCGACGGCGATCAGCGCGCCCTGCCGGGCGGCCACGCGCAGCAGTTGCTCGTGCTTGGCGGGGCCGGTGACGACGAGGTCCTCGCCGCGCACGCCGTGGCCGAGGGCGTCGCGCAGTTCGCCGAGGGAGGCGACGTCGACTCCGGCGCCGGCGGCGGCGCAGCGCTCCACGAACGCGGAGGCCTTGTTGGCCTTCTTCGCGTAGTAGACCCGGCCTTCCACCTCGGCGTCGGCCAGGGCGGCGCGGAACGCGGCGAGGTTGCCGTCGAAGCGTTCGGGCAGCAGGTAGTGGAAGGGGCCGCCGAGGCCGTGGGCGAGCTCGTGGAGCAGCCCGCTGTCGTGGATCCGGTCGGCGAGCGGGTCGGGGTGGGCGGGCAGGGTCAGCGCCACAGGGCCACCTCGGTGCCGAGGCCCTGGGCGGCGGCGAGTTGGGCGAAGCGGTGGCCCAGCGCGATGTCGGTGACGACGAGTCCGCTGTTGTAGGCGAAGATCCGCTGCTCGGGGGCGGTGCGGGCGCTGGAGGCGCCGGAGATGACGACGGGCAGCTCCAGGTCGACGGCCGGGAGGTTGCCGTCGGCGTCGGCCATGTCGGTGCCGGTGACGCGCATCTGGGCCTCGCTGGTGGCGATCACCCGGTCCGCCCGGTGGAGGGTGGAGGGCGCGAGGCCGTGGCCGACCAGGATCGAGACCGCACCGGGCTTGAGCCAGTCGGCCTCGACGGCGGCGGGGGTGTGTCCGCCGGCGGTCGCGACGATGACGTCGGCGTCGCGGGCGGCGGCCTCGAGGTCGGTGACCAGGTCGATCCCGCGCTCGGGGAAGTGCCGGGCGAGTTCGGCGCGGACGGCGGCGATGCCGTCGGGGTGGGTGCCGGACAGCAGGAGGCGTTCCAGCTTCGGCAGGGCGGTGAGCAGGAACGGCAGCGCGAGGCGCCCCTGGGTGCCGGTGCCGATCACCAGCGCGGTCGCGGCGCCCGGGGCGGCGCACTCGCGGGCCAGCAGGGCGGAGACCGCCGGGGTGCGCAGGGAGCCGATGCGGGAGCAGTCCATCATGGCGACGGGCAGGCCGGTGACGTCGTCGTAGATGGTCAGCGTCGTGTAGTAGTGCTGGTTCTCGCGGCTCTCCCGCAGGCCGTGCTTGTACGAGGTCTTGACGGCGACGACGTTGCGCACACCGTCGCGGCCGAGCATGGCGTAGGAGACGGAGTGGCCGTCGGCGGGCTTGACGGTGAGTTTGCGCGGGTTGTCGGACTGGCCGGCGGCCAGGGTGCGGTAGGCCTGTTCGACGGTGTCGAGGACGTCGGCGAGGGAGATGTCCAGACCGGCGAGGTCGCTGGTGGACAGTACGCGCAGGGTGGTGTCGTCCCGGTCCATGGGGTGTGCCCTTTCGAGTGGTGGGGCGGCGTCGGTTCCGAGGTGTCAGTCGACCCAGGCGGTGAGGGCGGCCTGTCCGTAGCCGTGTTCGTCGTGCTCGGCGAGCGGGCGGGTGGGACGGCCCTCGACCCGGGCGGAGGCGCGCTTGAGCCAGCGGTCGGTGCCGTCGTAGCGGGCCCGGAACGGGACGCGGCCGTGGACGACGAGGTCGTTGTCGACGACCAGGACGTCGCCGGGCTCCAGGGCGACCGCGACGCAGACGCGGGCCAGCTCCTCGCCGAGGCGTCGGTACGCCTCGCGCCAGTCCTGGTCGGCGCCGTCCAGCGGGGTGTAGGCGGGGTCGTAGCGCATGGTCAGGCCCTCGGGCGTCTCGAAGAGGGTCGGCACCGGTGCGGGCCGCCCGGCGAACTTCCGGGCCTGCTCGTAGGCGTCGTCGGGCAGGATCGGTGCGACCGGCCGCTTCAGCTGGTCCACGTCGGCGGCGGACAGGTCGGCCAGCCGCACGCCGGCCGCGGTGGTGGCGACGGCGTCGTGGTTGCGCATGCAGCACAGCAGCAGCAGGTGCGCGCGGCCGGGGTGGAAGGCGTCCTCGGTGTGCGGGGTGAGCAGGACGGAGCTGGAGGCCCCGGTCTGCTCGCTCTCGTGGCCGGGCGAGGGCACGATGTTGTGCACGAACCGCCCGTCCTGCTGGCCGTCCCAGGCGATCGGGGTGCCCATCGCCGTGGAGACGAGCAGCAGCACCACGTCCCAGAGCGCGCCGGCGTCACCGACGGTCGACCAGTGGTCCGGTGTGGGGCCGAGGTCGGTGTCGTCGACCTCCAGTCCGCGCAGCACGAACAGGCCGTCGGCGGTGTCGACCGGGCGCAGTTGGTGACGCAGCGGTTCGGCGAGCCGGGCGCAGGCCGTCGGCAGGTCGGTCAGCAGGGCGGGGCTGGTGGCGGAGCCGTGGAAGGCCAGCAGCTCGGCGGCGGTGGTGGTGAGTTCCGCGACGGCGTCGGCGTCGAGATGGCGTACCGGGGCAGGGCAGGTGGGCACGGTCGACTCTCCGGGGGCGGGAGGGGAAGGGTGCGGGCACGCGGCATCACCGTGCCGCTGCGGGACGGCGACGGGAGCTGCGCGTGGGGCATCGGTCCGGGGCGGCTCGAACGGCCGGACGACAGGAAACGTAACAACGACTCCCAGGTAAGGCAAGCCTTACCCGGCTGGATGTCTACATTTACGTAGTCTCGGTTCCGGGGGGCGGCGCACGTGCGGCGCGGCGTCAACATGCCTGCTCCCGGGCCTGGTTGGAGCATGGGGGCGCATGGCCGGAAGTCGGGTGCGCCCCGCCGGTCGGCTTGCGACTTGTCTTGAACTTAGGGTAGGTAACCCTAAGCACATCAAGCACGGACCTGAGACGAGGATCGAACGTGGGCGTCACCAGACGACAGCTGCTGTGGGCCGGAGCCGGAGCCGGGGCGATCGGCGTGCTCGCCGCCTGCGGTGGCGGCAAGGGTGACGCCGAGCAGGCCGCGGCCTCCGGCGGGACCGGACAGCAGCCCCGCCCCGGAGGGACGCTGAAGGTCGGTGCGCTCGGCAAGGCCTCGGCGGTCACCCGGGACCCGCACGGCACCCAGGCCAACGAGAGCGACTACCTCATCATCAGCCTGATCCATGACACGCTCGCGATACCCGGGGACAGGACCAACACCGCTCCCCGCCTGGCCGCCTCCTGGAAGCCGTCGGACGACCTGAAGACCTGGCGCTTCACCCTGGCCGACGGCGCCACCTTCCACGACGGCACCCCGGTCACCGCCGACGACGTCGTCTGGTCGCTGAAGCGGCTGCGCAACACCCCGGCGGGCAAGAGCCGCCTGCCCGGCATCCAGCCCGAGGGCATCACGGCCGAGGATCCGAAGACCGTCGTCCTGGTCTCCGACTACGCCAACGCCGACCTGCCGCTGCTGACCCGCCTGACCACCTTCGTCCTCAAGAAGGACACCGCGGACGACGCGGTCGCCGGCGCCCCGGGCACCGGCCCCTTCAAGCTCGACTGGTACCGCGACGGCAACGCCCGCCTGGTGCGCAACGACAACTGGTACGGCGGCAAGGTCCTCCTCGACGCCATCGAGGTCCGCCTGTTCGAGAGCCCCCAGGCCATGGCCAACGCCCTGCTCGCCGGGCAGATCGACGTCGCCTCCAACGTCGGTGCCGTCGCCGCCCGCACCGCCGAGGCCCGCAAGGACGTCCAGACCGTCCGCCGGCCCAACGACATGGCGATGCCCATCGTCATGCGCACCGCGGACGGCCCGTTCGCCGACGTCCGGGTGCGCGAGGCCCTCAAGCTCGCCGTCGACCGCGACGCCATGGTCAAGCAGGTGCTCTCCGGCTACGGCAGCGTCGCCAACGACATCCTCGGCACCGGCGACCCCGCCTTCGCCAAGGACATCCCGCAGCGCGCCCGCGACCTCGCCAAGGCCAAGCAACTGCTCGCCGACGCGGGCTTCGACACCTCCAAGGCCTACGACCTGGTCACCACCGAGGACATCGCCGGACTCGCCGAGTCCGCGACCCTCTTCGCCACCCAGGTCCGCGAGGCCGGCGTGAAGATCAACGTGGTGAAGCAGGACTCCAAGGCGTTCTGGGACGACACCTGGCTCAAGGGCACGCTCTACACCAGCTACTGGGGCACCAACGACTCGGTCGTCTTCTTCGCCTCCAAGACGATGCTCTCGGACGCCGGGCAGAACGAGTCCGGCTGGAACGAGCCGGGCTTCGACGAGACCTACCGCAAGGCCATGGGCACCGCCGACCCCGCCGAGCGCGACAAGCTGCTCCACCAGCTCCAGGAGATCGAGTTCGCGAAGTCCGGCTACCTGCTGTGGGGCATGGCCGACGGCATCGACCTCGCCGGCGCGGCCGTGCGCGACCTGCCCAAGCTCCCCGGCTACGGCCGCGTCCAGCTCGAGAAGACCTGGCTGGCGCGTTGACCACCCTTCACCCGGTGGACACGAGAGCGTCCCGAAGCCTCCCGGCCCGCATCCTCCCCGGTGCGGGCCGGGTCGCCCGGCAGGCCGTGCGGCGCCTGGTCATGCTCGTCGTCCTGCTCGCCGGCGTCTTCGCGGCCGTCGAGCTCCTCCCGGGCGACGCCGCCGGAGCGACCTCCGACCGGGGCGTCACCGCCGCCGACCTGGCCGACCGCCGCGCCGCCCTGGGACTCGACCGCCCGGTCGCCGAGCGCTTCTGGGACTGGATGACCGGCCTGCCCGTCGGCGACCTCGGCACCACCGCACGCGGCCAGCACGTCACCGACGTCCTGGCCGGCCCCTTCCCCAACACCCTCCTGCTCGGCACCCTCGCCCTCGCCCTCAGCACCGCCGGAGCCCTCGCGCTCGGCGGCTGGGCCACGCTGCGCCCGGGCGGGCGCGTCGACCGCGCCGTCGACGCCCTGTCCACCGCCGCGTTCGCCCTCCCGGAGTTCGTCGTCTCGGTCGGCCTGCTCCTGCTGCTGTCCCAGTGGACCGGCTGGCTGCCCGCCGTCACCCTCACCGGCCCGGACGGCAGACCCGAATCGTGGACCATGATCGTCCTGCCGCTGCTCTCCCTGGCGGTCCCCCAGATCGGCTGGAACACCCGCATCGTGCGCGGAGCACTCGCCGACCAGGCCGCCCTCCCGCACGTCCAGGCCGCCGTCCTCGACGGCCTGGCCCGCCGACGCATCCTCAGCCACCACATGCTCCCCGGCGCCCTGCCCGCCATCGCCGTCGGCATCGCCACCTCCGCCGGCATGCTCCTCGGCGGCACCGTCGTCGTCGAGACGCTCTTCAACTACCCCGGCATCGGCGCCATCCTGGCCGGAGCCATCACCGACCGCGACACCCCGCTCGTCGCCGGAGTCGTGGCCGCGGCCGGCGCCGCCATCAGCCTGCTCCTGCTGCTCGCCGACCTCGTCCGCACCACCACCCTCCGAGAAGAGCGCCGATGACCGCCGACGCCCCGACAGCGGCCCCCGCGCCCGTCACCCGACGCAAGCGCCGGGTGCTCGTCCGCGCGGTTCCCGCCCTCGCCCTCGTCGCCGTCGCGCTCGCCGGGCCGCTCCTCGCCCCGCACCCGATCGACGCCCCGGTCACCTTCCCCTACGCCGAAGCGGGCGGCGACGCGCCGCTCGGCGGCGACCAGCTCGGCCGCGACGTCCTCAGCCGCCTGCTGACCGGGGGCGCGCCCCTGATCGCCACCGCCCTGGCCATCGCCCTCGTCGTCACCGCGGCGGCCACCGCCATCGGCATCCTCGCCGCGCTGCGTCCGGCACTCGGCCGATGGATCGAACGCGCCGCCGACCTGACGATCCTGCTTCCGTCCGTCCTCGCCATCATGCTGGTCGCCCTGGCCTGGCCCGGCGGCGGACGCCTCGCCGTCGCAGCCGCGGCCACCCTCCTCGGCATTCCCTACGCGGTCCGGATCGCCGCCGCCGCGGCGGCCCCCGTCGCCACCGCCGGCTTCGTCGAAGCCGCGGCCGCGGGCGGCGAGAACCTCTGGCACCTCACCGTCCACGAGGTCCTCCCCAACCTGCGCTCCACCGTCCTCGCGCTGTTCGGCCTGCGCTTCGTCGAGGGCATCTACATCGTCTCCGTCGCCGCCTTCCTCCAACTCGGCCCCCAACCCCCGGAAGCCGACTGGGCGCTGATGATCCGCGAGAACGCCGCCGGCATCACCCTCAACCCGTGGGCCGTCGGCGCGCCCTGCCTCGCCATCGGCCTGCTCGCCATCAGCGTCAACCTCGCCGCCGAAGCCCTCGCCCCCGCCCGGCCCACCCCGGAGACCCCGCTGTGAGCACCACCGACCCCGCCGCCCGCGCCGCCGCCCTGTCCGTCGCCCTCGGGGACACCCCGCTGCTCACCGACGCCACGCTCACCCTCACCCCGGGCCGCGTCACCGCCGTCACCGGGCCCTCCGGCGCCGGCAAGACCACCCTGCTGCGCGCCCTCGCCGGCGCCCTCCCACCCGGCGCGCGCGTCACCGGCGGCAGCCTCACCGTCCTCGGCCACGACATCCTCACCCTCCCGCCGGAGGAGCTGCGCCGGCTGCGCCGCCACAAGCTCGCCTTCGTCGGCCAGGACCCCGGCTCCGGACTCAACCCCCGGATGCGGGTCGAGCGGCTCATCGCCGAGACCTCCCCGCAGCGCCGCCGAACCCCGGTCGCGGACCTGCTGCGCGCCGTGCGCCTGCCGGCCGGCGAAGGCCTCGAACACCGCCGGACCGAGCACCTCTCCGGCGGCCAGCAACGGCGCGTCGCCCTCGCCCGCGCCCTCGCCCGCCGCCCCGTGATCCTCCTCCTCGACGAACCCACCGCCGGCCTGGACGCCGACCTGCGCGACGACATCGCCGACCTGCTGCGCGACCTCGCCGACCGCGACGCCATCGCCATCGCCCTCACCAGCCACGACTCCGACTTCGTCGCCCGCTGCGCCGACGGCGTCCTCGCCCTGCGGCCCGGGCACCCGGTCACCACCCCGAGCGGGCCCGCAACGCCCCCGGCGCCCGCGCAGGCTCGCGTTTCCGCCGCGGTGCCCGTCGGCGCAGTGCCCGCCGCCGCGGTGCCCGTCGTCGAGGTGGAGGCCCTCGACGCCCGGGTCGGCACCGGCCGGAGCCGCCGGCAGGTCTTCGCCGGCCTCGACCTCGCCCTGCGGCCCGGCACGCTGACCGGGATCACCGGCCCGTCGGGGTGCGGCAAGACCACGCTGCTGCGCGCCCTCGCGGGCCTCCACCGCCCCGAGGCGGGCCGGATCACCCTCGGCGGCGAACTCCTGGCCCCCTCCTACCGGCGGCGCACCCGCGACCAGCGCCGCCGCATCCAACTCGTCCCGCAGAACCCGCTCGGCGCCCTCAACCCCGCCCACACCGTCGGCGCCACCCTCGCGCGCCCGCTGAAGCTGCACTTCGCACGCCCCGCCGACCGATGCGAGGCCCGCGTCGCCGAACTGCTCACCGCGGTCGGCCTCACCCCCGGCCACGCCGACCGCCACCCCCGGGAACTCTCCGGCGGGCAGCGCCAGCGCGTCTCCATCGCCCGCGCCCTGGCGGCCGAACCCGACGTCCTGCTCTGCGACGAGGTCACCTCCGCCCTCGACGCCGACACCGCCGAGGGCATCATGGAACTCCTGCGCGGCCTACGGACCGACCATGGCCTCGCCGTCGTCCTCGTCAGCCACGACCTGCCGCTGCTCTCCGTCCACGCGGACCTCCTCCTCACCCTCGACGGAGCCGAAGGGGTGCCGCTCACGAAGCACCGGGCGGCCCCGAGTCCGGTGCCGAACTGAGCTCTCCGCGCGAAGGGGGGTCAGCCCGCCGCCCCGACGTCCGACCCCTCGGCCGGGCCGGCGCCCTCCCGCGCCCGTGCCCAGGCCCGCCGGGATCCGCGGGTCAGCGTCCAGCCGTTCCTCTCGCGGGGCCGCGGTCCCTGCCCGGCACCGCGGGCGGCGGCCGCGCACACGCGCCGGAGAAGGGAGTTGAGCTCGGTGCGCTGGCCCTTCGTCAAGGACGCCAGCAGGTCGTCCTGCGTCGCCGACGCATCGGTGTGGAGCACGTCCAGGGCGGACTCGCCCGAGGCGGTGATGGTCAGGATCTCCTGCCGCCCGCCGACGTGGACGACCATCGCCTGCAGCAGGCGTGCCGACAGGAGATCGTCGAGCGCCTGGTCCACCTCGGTCGCGGGCGCCACGACACGGGCGGTGAGGTCGTGCCGACCGTGCGGTCCCAGCTGCGCCAGCGCGGACAGCAGCGCGTGGTGGACCGGGGTCAGCCCCCGGTGTTCCAGCCGCTCCGCGAGCAGCCGGTCGACGGCCCGCCCGGCTTCCGACAGGAGGTAGACGGACTGCTCGAACGGACTCGACGATCCCTGCCGTCCGTCGTACAAACCATGTCCCCATCATCGGAAGAGCGCGACGCCCGCGGCGTCGAAGAAGCAAACCGAGGCTCACCATACCCAGGCTTCCGATCAATGGTCTACATCGATGTCGTCAGATCCGTCCGTGGCCGACGATCCTCCTGGCCGCATACTCCACGTACTCGTGCAGGCCGTAGGCGAGGCCGAACGCCAGCAGGGCCGACACCACCACCGCGGCGACGAGAGCGGACACGGCCGCACGCGGCCCGCGCCCCTCGGGCCCGGCGGGCGCCGGCTCCAGCAGGGCCCGGACCCGCTGGGGGACCGGTCCCGTGCTCACGGACAGGAACCGGCCGCTGCGCACACCCGTCCCGGCCGAGCCGGCCAGTGCGGCGCGGGCGATGGCGGTCGCGGCGACCCTCCGGTCTCCCACCGCCGCCGCGGCGGCTTCGTCCGCCCACCGCTCCAGGTGGAACTCCAGCGCGGGCCCCAGCCGTGCGAGCGCCGGATGCACGGCGCAGGCCAGGTCGACCACGGCCGAGAGCACATGGTGGCGCCCGCGGAGATGGGCCCGTTCATGGGCGAACAGCACCGCACGCTCCGACGGTCCGAGCAGGCCGAGCATGCCCTCCGACACGACGACCCGGGCGGCGCGCCCGCGGTAGCGCGGCAGAGCGAAGGCCTCCGCCTCCTCTCCCGGTACGACGAGCACGTCGCCCTCGGCCGTCCCCGCTCCGGTCAGCCGCCACGCACGGGCCAGCAGCGCACGCTGCCGGCGCGCGGCCAGCCCCAGCCGGACCGCCTGCACGACGAGCAGGGCCCCGGCGGCGCAGGACACCGGCACCACCGCCGGCCAGTCCGCCGTCACCTGGGCGAACCGCAGGTGCTCCAGCCCCGCCAGGAACGGCACGTGGAAGAGCCCGGCCAGCGCCGCGATCGTGCCACCCGCGAGCAGCGCGGCCGCTCCCGCGAGGGTCAGGGAGGCCGCACGGGGCGGGAGCAGCCCGGCCAGCCGGCGGGCCGCGGGCGCCGCTCCCCACGGAAGGGCGACGGCGAGGGCGACGATCACCAGGAACAGGGTCACGCTTCGCCCTCCGGCACGGCCTCGCCCCCGACCGGAGCCGGTTCGGCCTGCGCCTCGATCAGCAGGCGCCGAAGGACGTCTCCGTCGTCCGTGGACAGCGAGGACACGAACCGCTTCAGGACGAGGTCCCGCCGCGGCTCCTTCTCCAGTTCCCGGCGCATCCGCCCGGCCGCGAGGCCGGCGGCGTCCGAGACCGGCGCGTAGGCGAAGGAACGCCCCGGCCGGGTGCGCTCCAGGGTCCCCTTCTCGTGCAGGCGGGCGAGGATCGTCGCCACGGTCGTCCGGGCGAGGTCCTGGTGCAGCGCTCCCTTGACCTGCTGGGCGGTCATCGGCTCACCTGCCGCCCACAGCACCGCCATCACGTCCGCGACCAGCTCCCCGTGCGGACGCCTGGCCTCGTGGCCGTCCCTCGCCATCTCTCTCCCTGTCCCGATGCGTTCGCCCGGCACACCCCGACGCCGACACCGGTCGGAGACGGGGGCCGCCCGCGCCGGTGCGGCGAGAAGGGGTACGGCCCGTGTGACTGAGGTGTGCCTCGCCTAACTTTACGGCGAGTGACCGGTGGGCCGGTGCGCGCCCCGGACACCGGACGGCCGGGCCCCCGGCCGCGCCGGGGGCCTGCCGCGCCTACCGGGCGGGGCGCGGACGGCGGCGGGGCGGTGGCGGGAGGGCGGACCGGTCGGCCTTGCCGTGGGCGGTGGTGGGGATCTCGGCGAGCGGGACGATGCGGGCGGGCACCATGTGCTCGGGCAGGTGGTCGGCGAGGTGGCCGCGGAGGGTGGTCTCGTCGAGCTCGTCCGGGGTGCCGACGGCGGGGACGGCGTAGGCGACCAGGGTCCGGCCGTCGCGGAGGACCGCGACCGCGTTGCGGACCCGGGGGTGGCGGCGCAGGGTGGCCTCGATCTCGCCGAGCTCGACGCGCTGGCCGCGGATCTTCACCTGGGTGTCGATCCGGCCGAGGTAGTCGAGGTGGCCGTCGGGCGACCAGCGGGCCAGGTCCCCGGTGCGGTAGACCCGCTCGGTGCGGCCGGCGATCGGCCGTTCGACGAAGCGTTCGGCGGTGAGGTCCGGGCGGCCCGCGTAGCCGCGGGCCAGGGAGGGTCCGGCGAGCAGGAGTTCACCGGGGACGCCGACGGGGGCGAGGTCGCCGGACTCGTCGACGACGTAGGCGCGGACGTTGGAGAGCGGGCGGCCGATCGGGACCAGGTCCCCGTCCTCGTGCGGGCGGCAGTGCCAGCCGGTGACGTCGATGGTGGCCTCGGCGGGTCCGTACATGTTGTGCACGGCGGCCTGCGGCAGGGTGGCGGTCAGGGTGTTGGCGAGTGGGGGCGGAAGGGCTTCGCCGCCGCACAGCACCGTGCGCAGGGTGGTGCAGCGCCCGACCGCGGGCTCGGTGACGAACAGCGCGAGCATCGACGGCACGAAGTGGACCATGGTGACCCCGTGCCGCTGGATCAGCTCGACCAGGGCCTGCGGGTCGCGGTGGGCGTCCGGCGGTGCGACGGCCAGGGTGCCGCCCGCCAGGAAGGCGAGCAGGAGTTCCCAGAGGGAGACGTCGAAGGTGTACGGGGTCTTCTGCAGGAGGACGTCGGCGGGGCCGAGCCGGTGCCGGTCGAGCATCCCGGCGAGCCGGTTGGCGAGGGCGGCGTGGGTCAGTTCGACGCCCTTGGGCTCGCCGGTGGATCCGGAGGTGAAGATGACGCAGCAGAGGCCGTCGACGACGGCGGGCTCCGCGCGGTAGTGCGGCCAGTCGAGCGGGGCCGGGGCGGTGGCAGGCGGTGCGCCGGTGAGCGGGAGGACCGGGACGCGGTGCCCGTCCGGCAGGGGTGGCGCGGTGGCGTCGGTGAGCAGCAGGGCCGCCCGGGTGGAGTCCAGCATGGTGCGGAGCCGGACCGGCGGGTGCTGCGGGTCCAGCGGGACGTACGCGGCGCCGGCGAGCAGGATGCCGAGGACGGCGGTGACCAGTTCGGGACCGCGGCGGGCGGACAGGCCGACCACCGCGCCGGGGCCGATGCCCAGGGCGGTGAGCCGGCCGGCCAGGGCGGCGGCGGCGTCGAGGAGTCGGCGGTAGGTGACGATGCCGTCCCCGTGCCGCAGGGCGATCGCGTCGGGCGTGCGTGCGGCCTGCCGGCAGATCGCCTCGTGGACGGGGACGCGCGGGGCGGGCGTCGGGTCGGGGTTGAAGCCGAGCAGGGTCGGCAGGTCGGTGCGACCGGTGCGATCGCTCATTCGGCCACCGCCTGGGCGGCGATCGCGCGCGGGGTCGGGGACGCGGCGAGGGCGGCGATGTCGATCGGGGTGCCGAGTGCGCGCTGGACCTGGGAGATCATCCGGATGAAGAGCAGGGACTCCCCGCCGAGGGCGAAGAAGTCGGAGTCGGGGCCGATGTCGGGGACGCCCAGCAGGGTTCGCCAGATGTCGAGGACCCGGCCGAGCGGCGCGTCCACGGCGCCCTCCGCGCCCTCGGCGGCGGGAGCGGAGGGGACGGCGGGGGCGGCGGGTGCCGGGGCCGTCGGAGCCGGGGCGTCGAGCCAGTGCCGGGTGGCGGCGAAGGGATGGGTGGGCAGGGCGGCCCGGGCGGCGGGGGCGCCGGCCCGGACCGCGGGCCAGTCCACGTCGACGCCGTGCGCCCAGAGCTGCCCGAGGCCGCCGAGCAGGTCGGTGCGCCGGGCCTGCAGGGCGACCAGGGCGGCGTGCCGCACCGCGGGGATCTGCCGGGCGCTGCCGATCAGTCCGCTGCCGGGGCCGACCTCGACCAGGACCAGCCGGGAGCGGTCCGCGACGGCCTCCACCGCCTGCTGGTAGCGGACCGGACTGCGCAGTTGCCCGGCCCAGTAGCCGGCCGGACGGATGCCGCCCACGGGCAGCAGGCCGCCGTCGACCGTGCTGACCACCGGGACGGTGGCGGGGCGGGCCGGGATGCCCGCGGCCGCGGCGCCGAGGGCGGTGGCGGCGTCGGCCATCATCCGGGAGTGGAAGGCGCGTTGGGCGGGCAGTGGCCGGTGCGGCACGCCGTGGGCCAGGAGCCGTTCGCGCAGCCGGTCGACCGGGGCGATCGGGCCGGAGACCACCACGACCTCGGGGGCGTTGAGCGAGGCGAGGTCCAGGTCGTCGAGGTCCGCGAGGTGGCGGCGGACCTCCGGTTCGGCGGCGAGGACGGCGACCATCCGCCCCTCGGGGGCGCGCTGCATCAGCGCCCCGCGTTCGACCACCAGCCGCAGCATCTCGTCGAGGGCGAGTTCCCCGGCGAGCGCGGCGGCGGCGAACTCGCCGACCGAGTGGCCGATCAGCGCGGCGGGCTTCACCCCGAGGGAGAGCAGCAGCCGGCCGAGCGCGTACTCGTGCAGGACCAGGGCGGGCTGGGTGAGGTCGGTGCGGTGGACCAGCCCGTGCGGGTCGCCGCCGAGCAGCAGGTCGCGCAGGTCGACGCCGAGCAGGCCGTGGACGTGGTCGGCGCCCCGGTCGAGGTCGGCGGCGAATCCCGGGAAGCGGTGGTACGGCCAGGCGGCCATGCCGGGGGCCTCGGCGCCCTGGCCGGGGAAGAGCAGCACCACCTCGGGTCGGCGCAGCGCGGTGCTGCGGGGAGCGCGGGTCAGTGCCCGGGCGGCGGCGGCCGGTTCCCCGGCGACCACGGCGAGGCGGTGCGGGAAGTGCCGGCGGTGTTCGCGGGTGGTGGTGGCGGCGTCGCGCAGCGGCAGGTCGGGCCGCTCGCCCAGGTGGGCGGCGAGCCGTTCGGCGGCGGTTCGCAGGGCGTCGTCGCTGCGGGCGGAGAGCACCAGCAGTTCGGGGCCCTCGGCCGGGGGCGCCGGTTCGGCGGCCGGGGCCTCGGTGAGGACGAGGTGGACGTTGGTGCCGCCGAGGCCGAAGGAGCTGACGGCGGCGCGGCGGGGCTGCCCGGGTGCGGCGGTCCACTCGCGGGCGACCGTGTCCACGGTGAACGGACTTGCCGGGTCGAGCAGTTCGGCGCGCGGCCGGCTCACTCCGGCGAGTGGCGGGAGCTTTCGGGTGCGCAGCGCGAGGACGGCCTTGATCAGCCCGGCCACCCCGGCGGCGGCGGACAGGTGACCGATGTTCGCCTTGACCGAGCCGAGCGAGCAGCGGGCTCCGCCGGGTTTGAACACCTCGTGCAGCGCCGCGAGTTCGATCGCGTCGCCGACCTCGGTGGCGGTGCCGTGCGCCTCCAGGTAGCCGACGGTCGCCGGGTCGACACCGGCCGCGTCGTAGGCGCGGGCCAGCACGTCGACCTGGCCGGCCACGCCGGGCGCGGTGTAGCCGACCTTGGCGGCGCCGTCGTTGTTGATCGCGGAGCCGGAGATCAGGGCGTGGATCAGATCGCCGTCACGGCGGGCGTCCTCGGCGCGTTTGAGCGCGACCATGCCGACGCCGCTGCCGGGCACGGTCCCGTTGGCGGTGGCGTCGAACGGCCGGCAGCTGCCGTCCGGCGACATGATGCCCTTGGGCTCGTACTGGTAGCCGGACTGCTGGGGCAGCGCGAGGTAGGCGCCGCCGGCCAGGGCCACGTCACAGTCGCCGGTGCGCAGGCTCTGGCAGGCCAGGTGGACGGCGGTCAGCGAGGTGGAACAGGCGCTCTGGACGGTGATCGCCGGGCCGCCGAGGCCCAGCCGGTACGCGATCCTGGTCGCCAGGTGGTCCTTCTCGTTGGCGAGCACCACGGAGAGCAGCCCGTCCGTCTCCAGTACGGCCGGGTCGGCCAGCACGTGCTGCTGGAGGTAGTAGTTGAAGCCCACGCCGGCGAACACGCCGACCCGGCCCGGCGGGCCGTCGGTGATCAGGCCACCGGACTCCAGGGCCTCCCAGGCGGTCTGCAGCAGCAGCCGCTGCTGCGGGTCCATCAGGTCCGCCTCGCGCGGCGGGATGCCGAAGAAGGCGGAGTCGAACAGCTCGGGGTCGGCGACGGTACCGCGCACCGGGACGTAGCCGGGTTCGTCCAGCCGCGCGGCGGGGACGCCGGCCGCGAGCAGCTCGGCGCGGCCGAGCCGGCTGACGGTGATCCGGCCGGCCACCAGGTTCGACCAGTACGCGTCCAGGTCGGCGGCGCCGGGGAACCGGCCGGCCATGCCGACGACGGCGATCTCCTGGCTCATCTGGGTACTCCCGTGGTCGTCGTGCGCAGGTGGGCGGCCATGGACTGCACGGTGGGGAAGCGGTACAGGTCGGTCAGCGGGATCGGGCGGCCGCCCAGCTGCTCCTGGAGCCGGCGGCGGACCAGGGCGATGCCCAGCGAGTCGCCGCCGACGTCGAAGAAGCCCTCGTCGGGGTCGAAGTCGTCGGTGCCGAGCACCCCGGCCCAGACCTTGGAGATCAGCTCCTCCAGGTCGGCGGCGGGGACCGGGGGGAGAGCGGCGCCGACGGCCGGGGCGGAGGGGGCGGAGGGGGCGGGGGCGGACAGTGCGCCGAGGGCGCGCAGGTCGACCTTGCCGTTGCGGTCCAGCGGGAAGGCGTCCACGGCGAGCCAGCGCTGCGGGCGCTCGTACGGGGCGAGCCCGGGTTCGACGCAGGCGCGGATCCCGGCGAGCAGGTCGGCGGGCGCCTTGACGGCCGCGCACAGCCGCTCGGCGGCGACGAACACCACCGCGTCCAGGACGCCGGGCTGCTCGCGGATCCGGCGTTCCACGTCGACCGGTTCGACCCGGTGGCCGGCGATCTTCACCTGGCGGTCGGCGCGGCCGAGGAAGCGCAGCCGCCCGTCGGCGCCCCAGCGGACCAGGTCACCGGTGCGGTACTCGCGCTCGCCGTCGCGTTCGGTGAACGCCGCGGCGGTGCGGTCCGGGTCGCCGAGGTAGCCGTCGGCGAGGCCGGCGCCGGTGGTGCGCAGTTCGCCGACGGCGCCGGGTGGCACGGGACGGCCGGCGTCGTCCGTGATCCGCACGCCGGTGCCGTGCACCGGCGTGCCGATCGGGAACGGGTCGGGCACCTCGTGGGCGCCGTCGGCGTGGCAGACGGTGGTGAAGGTGGTGTTCTCGGTCGGCCCGTAGCCGTTGGTGACGCGCAGCAGGCCGCACTGCCGCAGCACCCGGCGGACGTGGTCGGGTGAGACCACGCCGCCACCGGTGAACAGCTGGCGCAGGCCCGCGAACGCCTCCGGCCGGTGGTCGGCGACCAGGTGGAACAGGCCGGAGGTGAGCCAGGCGTGGGTGGTGCGGGAGGCGGGGAGGAAGGCGGCCAGGCCGCCGGGGGTGGGCTCCACGGGCGGGTGGACGACCACCGTGCCGCCGGCGGCCAGTGGCACCAGCAGCTCCAGGGTGGAGGCGTCGAACGCCAGCGGGGAGAGCCGCAGCATCCGCGCCCCGGCCGGGTCGGCGAACAGCCGCCCGTCGTCGGCCAGCCGCAGCACCGCCCGGTGCGGGACCACGATGCCCTTGGGTTCACCGGTGGTGCCGGAGGTGAAGGAGATGTACGCGGCCGCGCCCGGCCCGGCCGGCTCTCCGCTGCGGTGCGCGGAGGGCGCGGTGTCCGCCGAAAGGTCGGCCGGTGGGCACCGGGGGACGGCGGCGAGGGCCGGGTCGTCCGCGGTGCCCCCGATGCGGGCGGCCGGGGCGACGGCCCCGGCGATGCGGGCGCGGCGGTCGGCGGGCACGCCGGGGTCGACGGCGACGTAGGTGGCGGGCAGGCTCAGGACGCCGAGCACGGCGACGGCCTCGGCGGCCGAGCGGGGCACCTCCAGCACCACCCGGTCGCCGGGGCGGACGCCGAGCGCGCGCAGCCGCTCGGCCTGGGCGAGGGCGTGGGCCCGGAGCCGGCGGTACGTCAGCACGGTGCCGGTGTGCGGGTCGTCGACGGCGACCGCGTCGGGCTGCCGCTCGGCCTGCCGCTCGAACCTGGTCCACAGGTCCTCGCCGCCGGTGAACTCGCCGCCCCCGCCGAGCTGCCCGAGCCTGAGCCGCTGTCCGGCGGAGAGTCCGGTGACCTCGCCGAGCGGGGCGTCCGGCCGGGCGGTGAGTTCGGCGAGGACGGTCCGGAAGGACTCGGCGAGCTCGCCGATGTCGGCCGCGTCCTGCGCCGAACTCGCGTACTCCACGGCCAGCCTGGGCCGCCGCGACCAGTCCTGGACGAACAGCAGGGCGTCGAAGACCGAGCCGTGGCAGTGGCCCTCGTGCACCCGCCACTGCCCGGCCGCGGTGCTGAAGCGGTCCGGGACCAGGTCGTGGTGGGCGGCGAAGCCGAGCTGGGCGACCGGGTTCCGGGTGGCGTCGACCTCGCCGGCGAGCGCGTCGACCACCCGGGCGAAGGGCAGGTCGGCGTCGCTGACGGCGTCGGCGAGCGCGGCCGCGGTGGCGCGTACGTAGGCGGTACCCGTCTGCCGGTCGTCGCTCCGGCAGCGGACCGGGACGATCCGGGTGCACAGGCCGACGAGGTCGGCCATGCCGGCCTCGAACCGGCCGGAGGCGGCCACGCCGAGCAGCAGGTCCGAGGTCCGGGCGCGGCGGGCGGCGGCCAGGGCCCAGGCCGCGAGCAGGACGGAGGTGACGGTGGTCCGGGCGTGCCGGGCGAGCCCGTCCACGCCTTCGGCGACGGCGGGCTCCAGTTCGAAGACCAGCCGATCGCCGCGTCCGTCGGCCTCCTCCGCGCGGGGGCGGTCGGTGGGCAGGGTGGCGACCAGCGGGGCGCCGGCCAGCCGGGCGGCCACTCGGTCGGTGGCGGCGGCGAGTGCGCCGGCGGCGTCCTTGGCGGCGAGCCGGGTGGCGGTCCACTCGGGGGACGGTGCGGTGGCGGGCAGCGCGGCGGGTCCGTCCTGGTAGAGGCGGGCGAACTCGCGCCACAGCACGCCGATGCTCCAGCCGTCGGCCAGCGCGTGGTGCACCAGCACGGTGAGCAGGGTCCGTTCCCCCGCGTCGGTGCGGACGAACACCACCGGCGGCTCCTGGAAGGGGCGCAGCAGTTCGGCGGCGCGCCGCCCGTAGAGCTCGTGGACGGCCCGGACCGGGTCCGTTCCGGCGGGCAGGCGCTGGTGCAGCAGCCGGGGGGCGCCGCCGGGCGGCAGGACGGTCCGGCGGGCGCCCTGGCCGTGCTCGCGGAACAGGGTGCGCAGCGACTCGTGCCGGGCGGTGAGCGCGCGCAGGGCGGCCTCGGTGCGGGCGGGATCCAGCCCGCCCGGCGGCTGGAGCGTGAACATCAGGTGGTACGACTGGTCGTGGCCCGCCAGGTGGGCGGCCAGCATGGCCTTCTGACCGGGCAGCAGCTCCCGGTCGAGCGCCTCGGCGGCCGCCTCGCGCGGCGCGGGCTCGGTGCGGACGTAGTCCCGCGCCCCGGCCAGGGCCTCGGCCAGTGGGAGCGCGCCGAGCAGCCGGGCGACCTCGACGTCCTTGGCCAGGTCGCGCTGGCCGCCCGCGGTGAGCGCGATCGCCTGTAGTGAGGTGCCGCCCAGGGCGGTGAAGGACTCCCGCGAGGAGCGGTCGCCGACCTCCCCGGCCGGAAGGCCGAGGAGGTTGGCGACCAGCGGGGTCCACTCGGCGAGCGGGCCGGCCGGCAGGGTCATGCCCGGCCGCCTTCGGCGACCCGCTCCGGCCCGGCCTTCGCGGCGACGGCCAGCAGGTCGCCGAAGCGCGGGTTCTCCAGGACGTGGTTGAGCTCGACGGCGAGGCCGAGCTCCTGGCGGGCCAGCATGGACAGCCGCAGGGCGCTGAGCGAGTGCCCGCCGAGGTCGAAGAAGTCGTCGTCCTGGTCGACGGCGTCCACGCCGAGGACCTCCATCCAGACCTGTTCGAACTCGGCGGCCCATGCCATGTCCCGGTGCTCACTCATCACAGGTGCCTCTCCTTGGCCGTGGGGGGGATGTCGAGGTAGTGCCGGGTCGGGGCGAAGGGGTAGCCGGGGGCGGGGACGCGGCGCAGACCCTGGTCGAGCGCGGGGTCCCAGGGGCCGCCGATGCCCATCTCCCAGAGCAGGCCGACCGACGCGAGCAGCTGGTCGTAGCCGTTGGACAGCGCCGGCGGCTCGACGCCGACGTGCGGCAGCACCTGGGTGGCGATCTCCAGCCAGGCGGCCGGGTCCGGTCCGGCGGCGGGCGGCGCGAAGCTCCGGTCGTGCTCCTCGTGCAGCCGGGCCGCCCAGTAGCCGGGGTCGCCGGCCTGCCCGGCCCCGATCGGGGTGCCGTCCGGGGCGTACAGCGGGACGGCCGGCTCGGCGCAGCGCAGGCCGTCGGCGGGTCGGCCGAGGGCCAGGCCGACCGCGTCGGTGAAGCCCAGCACGCCTGCGGCGCAGGCCGCGGCGAGGGCGCCGACACCCTGGCCGACCAGGGCGGACGGGCGTACGCCGCGCCGCCGCAGCGCGTCGATCCAGGCCTGGGCGAGGGCGAAGCGGCCGACCAGCTCCCGGGTCTCCAGGTCCGGTTCGCCGCCCGAGGTGCGCAGCTCGGCGTAGCCCTGGTCGACGATCTGCCGGAAGTGCGCGTCCAGATTGTAGGTGTGCGTGCTTCCGGGCAGGCGTCCGCCGCCGGTGAGGAAGTAGCCGACGCCGCGCTCGGCCTGCGACGCGGTGGCCCGGCGCACCGGGCGCAGCGGCTTGAAGTCCTCGTCGGGCGTGCGGATCAGGCAGCCGCGCCAGGGCAGCTCGGCCCGGCCGGTGCGCAGGGTGTACCCGAGGTCGGGCAGGTCCGCGGCCGGCACACCGGCCAGGTGCTCGTTGATCCGGGCGAGGCTCAGCGTGGCGGCCTCCTCGGTCTTGGCGGAGACCAGCAGCAGCTCGCTGCCCTCCCGGCGCCTGGGCCCGTTGGTGCGGGCGGGCGGAGCCTCCTCCAGCACGACGTGGGTGTTGGTGCCGCCGATGCCGAAGGAGCTGACGCCGGCCCGGCGCACCCCGTCGATGGCCGGCCACTCGTGCGCCTCGGTGGGCACGTACAGCACCGACTTGTCGAGCCCCAGCGCGGGGTTGGCCTCGGTGAACCGGGCGACCGGCGGGATGGTGCGGTTCTTCAGGGCGAGGACGGTCTTCACCACGCCGACCACTCCGGCCGCGGTGTCCAGGTGGCCCATGATCGACTTGAGCGCGCCGAGTGCGACGGGCTGCCGGTCCGGGCGGTCGGTGTCGAAGACGGTGCGCAGCGCGGAGACCTCGATGGGGTCGCCCAGGACGGTGCCGGTGCCGTGGGCCTCGACCAGGCCGATGGCGTCCGGTTCGAGTCCGGCGACGGCCAGCGCGGAGCGGACCGCGGTGGCCTGGCCCTCCGGTCCGGGGGCGGTGAAGCCCGCCTTGCGGGCGCCGTCGTTGACGGCCGCGGTGCCGGCGATCACCGCGTGCACGGTGTCGTTGTCCCGGATCGCGTCCTCCAGCCGCTTGAGCACCAGGATGGCGCCGCCGTCGGCGTCCACCGTGCCCTGGGCCTGGCTGTCGAAGGTCCGGCAGCGGCCGTCCGGGGAGAAGATCCCGCCGGGCTCGTGGAAGTGGCCGCGCCGGGTGGGCGGCCCCACCGAGGCGGCGCCGGCCAGCGCGATGTCCGCCTCGTGGGTGAGCAGGCTCTGCACCGCCAGGTGGACCGCGACCAGCGAGGTGGAGCAGGCGGTCTGCACGGAGAACGCGGTGCCCTGGAGGTTGAGCTTGTAGGCGATCCGGGTGGCGGCGAAGTCCTTGTCGCTGGAGACCAGGATCTGCAGGCCGCCGGCGGACTTCACCGCGCGGGCGTTGGGCCACAGGATGTCCAGCAGGTAGACGTTCAGGCCGGTGCCGACGTGCACGGCGATCCGGTTGCCGTCCGGGGCGATCGGCGGGTGGCCGGCGTGCTCCAGGGCGCTCCAGGCGCACTCCAGCAGGACCCGCTGCTGCGGGTCCATCAGGACGCAGTCCTGCGGCGAGTAGCCGAACAGCCGGCCGTCGAAGCAGTCGTAGTCGTCCAGCACCGAGCGGGCCGGGACGAAGTCCGGGTGGTCGATCACCTCGTCCGGGTAGCCCCAGCTGCGCAGCTGCTCGCGGTCGAAGAAGCTCATCGCCTCCACGCCGTGCTCGATGTTGTGCCAGAAGCGGTCCAGGTCCCGTCCGGCGCCCGGCAGCCGGATCCCCATTCCGATGATGGCGATCCGGTCCTGTCCCAGGTCGTCAGGCATGCTCGTCCCCTCTGCTCAGTCGCCGCCGGCGGGCGAGCTGTTGGCGGCCCTGCCGGCGTTGTGCGAGCCGTTGGTCGTCGGCGGGCGCGGTCGGCGCCGGCCGGAAGTGGGCGGCGCAGGCCGCCGCCGTGCCGAAGCGGAAGAGGTCGGTCACCGAGATCTCCAGGCCGATCTCCGCCATCCGCTGCTGCACCGTGATCAGGGCGAAGCTGTGCCCGCCCACGTCGAAGAAGTTGTCGTTCGGCTCCAGGTCGGGCCGTCGCAGGACCTCGGCCCAGAGCGCCCGGATCCGCCCGGTCAGCGAGTCGTCGCCGGGCCGTACCGGGGCGGGTGCGGGCGACGGCGCGGTGCGCTCGGCGAGCAGCCGGCGGGTGTCGACCTTGCCGTTGGCGTTCAGCGGGATCCGCTCCACCGGGACGATCCGGGAGGGCACCATGTACCCGGGCAGTTCGTCCCGGACCAGGGCGCGCAGCTCGCGCTCGCCGCCGAGGCCGGGGTCGGCGACCACGAAGGCGAGCAGTTCGTCGGCCTCGGCGGCGGCCACGCAGGACCGCACGCCGGGTTGGCGCAGGAACGCGGCCTCCACATCGGCCAGTTCCACCCGGTAGCCGCGGACCTTGACCTGGCCGTCCTCCCGGCCGAGGTAGACCAGCCGGCCGTCGGGTGCCCACTTGGCGAGGTCGCCGGTCCGGTACAGGGTGCCGGGGGCGTACGGGTCGGCGCCGAAGCGGTCCGCGGTCAGCTCGGGCATGCCGAGGTACCCGGCGGCGACCAGGTCGCCGCCGACGTACAGCTCACCGGGCACGTTGACCCCGGTCGGCCGCCTGCGGGCGTCCAGGACGTAGCAGCGGGCGGAGGGCAGCGGCACGCCGATGTCGCCCTCCCGCACCCCGCCGAGGTCGGCGGCCGGGACCTGGGCGATGGTGACGTGGATGGTGCCCTCGGTGATCCCGTACATGTTGACGAAGATGGCGGCCAGCCGCTCCGGGTCGACCAGCGAGGCCAGCCGGGACCAGCTGAGCGCCTCGCCCGCCAGCACCACGTACCGCACCGGGGACTTGCCCGGGCCGAGCGTGTCGAAGAACGGCGGCAGCACCCGGTACAGGGCGCCGGGGGTGAGGCTGAGCACCGTCACCCGCTCGGTGTGCACCAGCCGGGCCAGCCGCGGCGGGTCGACCAGGTCGGCCTGGTCGGCGATCACCAGCCGGGCGCCGGAGGAGAGCGCGCCCCACATCTCCCAGACCGAGACGTCGAAGGAGAAGGAGTGGGCGCCCAGCCAGTGGTCGTCGGGGCCGGTCTCCAGGCCGGCCGGGGTCGGGTCGCAGAGCGCGTTCAGGCCGCGGTGGCGGACCATCACGCCCTTGGGGACGCCGGTCGAGCCGGAGGTGTGGATGAGGTAGGCGAGGTCGTCCGGGGCGGGCCGTGCCGCGGGCGCGGGCCGCGGGCCGTCCAGCGTGCGGGCGTCGAGGAGGGCCCGCTCCCCGGCCAGCCTGCGGGCCAGGTCGAGGGTGTCCGGCTCGACCAGCAGGGCGGCGGGTGCGGCGCCGGCCAGGATCAGTTCCAGCCGCGGCCCCGGGTACTCGGGGTCGAGCGGCACGTACACCCCGCCGGCCTTCCACACGCCGAGGATCGCGGCGACCACGGCCGGCGAGCGGCCGAGCAGCAGGCCCACCCGCTCGCCCCGGGCGAGCCCGGTGGCGGCCAGCCCGGCGGCGATCCGGTCGGACCAGCCGTCCAGCTCGCCGTACGTCACCTGGGCACCCCGGTGCACCAGCGCCACGGCGTCCGGGGTGCGGGCGGCGTGGCCGCGGAACGCGTCCAGCACGGAGGGGTGTTCGGCGGGCCGCTCGGGAACGGGCGGGTTCCACCCGACGGTGAGCCGGTGGTGCTCCTGCGGCGAGACCGGGCCGGGCTCGCCGTCGGCGACCACCGCGGCGAGCAGGGTGTGGTACTGCTCCAACAACCGCTCGGCGGTGGCCCGTTCGAACAGTTCGGTGGAGTACTCGGCACGCAGGAACGGCGCCCGGGTCGAGACGTCCAGGGTCAGCGCGAGGTCGAACTTGGCGGCCTCGATCTCCACGTCCACCTCGGTGGTCCGCAACCCGGCGAACTCCGGCACGGTGAAGGTGAAGTTCTGCACCGTCAGCATGGTCTGGAACAGCGGGGCGTGGCTGAGCTGCCGCTCCTCCCCGACGGCCTGCACGATCTGCTCGAACGGCACGTCCTGCTGGCCGAGCGCGGTCAGCGCGGTGCGCCAGGTGCGGGCGGTCAGCTCGGCGAAGTCCGGGTCGCCGGACAGGTCGACCCTGATCGGCAGGGTGTTGACCAGGCAGCCGACCAGCCGCTCCTCGGCCTCGTCCAGCCGGTTGGCCACCGGGACGCCGATCACCACCTCCTGCTGGCGGGCGTAGCCGGCCAGCACCTTGGCGTACGCGGTGAGCGCCACCCCGAACAGGGTGGTGCCGTGCTCCTTGGCCCAGGCGGTGAGCCGGGCGACCAGCTCCGGGTCGAGGGGCCGGCGCAGCACCGCGCCGGCGAAGCTCAGCACGCTCGGCCGGGGGTGATCGGTGTGCAGGGTCAACTGGGGGGCGTCGGAGAGCAGTCGGCGCCAGTTCTCGAGTCGGCGGGTGTTCTTCGACCAGAGCGCGCGCTGCGCCTCGGCGTAGTCCAGGTAGCTGGGGCCGGCCGGTGCGCCCGCGCCGGTGCCGTACTCCTCGGCCAGGTCGTCCAGCAGCAGGCCGACCGCCCAGCCGTCGCAGGCGATGTGGTGCACCAGCACCACCAGGGCGTGCTGCTCCTGCTCCCAGGAGACGAGGTGGGCGCGCACCACCCGGCCGCCGGCCAGGTCGAACGGGCGGGCGGCCTCGGCGGCCACCAGCTCGCGCAGCTGGGCGTCCTGCCCGGCGCGGTCGGCGGGGCCGCCGTCCCGCAGGGTGATCTCCGGCTCCGCGTCCTCGACCACCCGCTGGACCAACTCGCCGTCCCGCACCGCGAATCCGGTCCGCAGGACCTCGTGCTTGGCGGTCACCCGGCGCAGCGCGCCGCTCAGCGCCGCGCGGTCGAGGGCGCCCTCCATGCGTAGCGCGAACGCCACCACGTAGGCGGGGTTGCCCGGCTGGAGCTCGTTGAGGAAGTAGAAGCGCTCCTGGGCGAAGGAGGCGCGTGCGGTGCGGGTCATACCGGTTCCTCCGTCTCCACAGCGGTGTCCTGTACGGCGGCGAGGCCCGCCATCGCCTCGGCGCTGCGCCGGGCGGCCGGTCCGATCAGCAGCGCCGCGGCGGCCACCAGCGCGGCGATCGCCGCCCAGCCCCAGAAGCCCTGGGCGATGACCAGGCCGGAGAACAGCACCGGGCCGGCCACGTTCTGGGTCGCCACGTGCAGGTCGAAGGCGCCCAGGTACTCGCCCTCGGCGTGCTTGGGGGCGAGGCCCAGGGCCAGGCCCCAGGCGGAGGCGGCCTGCATCACCTCGGCCACCGACAGGGCCAGCACGGTGGCGACGATCGCGGCCACGGCGAGGGCGGTGTGGTGCCAGACGGCGGTCAGCGACACGGCGAGGCAGCCGGCCGCGATCCACAGGCCGGCCTTGCGGCCGATGGCGGCGGCGCCGGCCAGCGTCTCGGCGCCCTTGCTGGCCCGGACCTGGAAGAGGATCACGAACCCGGTGTTGATCACCAGCAGCAGCGGGACCAGGAAGGGCCGCACCTCGGTCCGGTCGATCGTCCACAGCGGCAGCACCACCATCAGCAGGCTGATGTGCGAGGCGAGCAGCGCGGACAGTCCGACGACGCTCAGGTAGCGCAGGTCGCGGATCGCGCCGAACGGGCGGGGGCGGCGGGCGGCGGGGCTGGGCGCGCCGGCCGGCAGCCGGGTCGCCAGGGCGGCCGCGGCGCCGAGCAGCACCGCCGAGCCGACCGGGATCAGCATCAGCAGCCGCGAGCTGAGCGCGGCGAGCGCGGCGATCCCGATGCCGACGCTGAAGCCGATGTTGAACATCGAGCGCATCATGGCGTTCAGCCGCACCCGCTGCCCGTCCGGGACGAGGGTGGCGACCATGGCGCTCTCGGTGGGGCCGGTGCCGTAGTCGAGGAAGGCGATCAGGACCACCAGGACGTAGAACCCCGCCGCGTCGGAGACCACCGAGTACAGGCCGAATCCGACCGCGACCGCCGCGAACAGCGCGCACAGCAGGGTCCGCTTGGGCATCCGGTCGGCGATCATGCCGAACAGCACCGAGGAGACGAGCCCCGCGAAGCCCGCGGCGGACAGGCCGATGCCGACCTGGCCGGCGGAGAGCCCGACGTGCAGGGTGAAGTAGACGACGCTGCCGCTGATGAAGACGCCCTTGCCGGTGGCTCCGGCGAAGCGGATGGCCAGCAGGCGGCGGCGCAGCGGGTCGGGGGGGACCAGCCGGGCGAGCCGGCCGGCGGGCACCGTGTCGTTCCCGCTCACGTCAGTACTCACCGCGCGCGAACGCGAACAGTTCGGAGATCCGCTCGGGGATGTTGGAGCGGGACGCGCCGAGCGGGGCCAGCGCCCGGCACCAGGCGTCCAGCCGGTCGACGTCCAGCCCCGCCTCGTGGGCGAGTTCGTCGCGCCGCCGCACCATGACGGTCCGGTCCCAGCCCTCCAGGACGTAGTCGGCGGCGTCGAAGCAGCGCTCGCCGGCGCAGGCGATCGGGCTGCGGGCGATCAGGCCCCGGGTGTCGGAGGCCAGGACGTTGCCCAGGTGCAGGTCGCCGTGGAGCAGCACCCGGTCGGCCGGGTCGGCGAGCAGTTCGGCGGAGATCCGGCGGGAGGCGGCGCAGTCCTGGCCGCCGCGCTCGGTCCAGCCGTACAGCACCTCCAGCCAGTCGGCGATCCGGCGCGGCGCCGCGTCCGGGTCACCGACCGCGTGCAGGTCGTCGAGGAAGCGGGCGTACGCGGCGGGGGTGGGCTGCTCGGGCAGCGGCTCCACCGGGGTGCCGGGGACCACGGCCTCCAGCAGGGCGGCGCCGCGGGCGGTGGCGAGCACCCCGGGTACCCGCCCGCTGGGCGCGAACTGACGGAGCATCGCGACCTCTTCGGCCAGTGCGTAGGAGTCGGCGGCGAGCTTCAGGCTCGCCGCGCCGAGCGGTCCGGTGCAGGACAGCACCACGGAGGAGACCCGTGCGGTGAAGTCGGTCTCGAGGTCGGCGCCGAGCTCCAGCTCCCACTCCCGGGCCAGGGCCGCCACCTGGCCGGGCAGGGCGCCCAGCCAGCGGTGGTTGAGCTTGCGAGTGCTGGCGTAGTCGGCGGTCGCCCGGAATCTCGCGGTTATCTCTTCCAGATCAAGCAACGGGATCATCACCAATCGGCAAGCGGCGGACGATCTTTGACGCGATCAACGCCGACAGCCTGGCGGACCCGCGTTCAAACCGGATGGAAGCTGCGTGCAAGTTCCGTTCAAGGGATGCTCCTGATGCGTCACTTCTTGACGGGAAGTGTTCAAGATGGATTCAATCGCAGTCATAACCGTGCAGTTTCTGGGGAGATACGGTGGGTGGAACGATCTGGTTCGGCCTCCTGGGGCCCCTGGAACTCCGGGTCGGAGGAGCGTCGGTCATGCTGCCGGCCCGCGTCCGGATCCTGCTGGCGAGCCTGCTGTGCCGCCCCAACCAGACGGTCGGCGTGGAGGAACTGGCCGACGCGGTCTGGAGCAACCAGCCGCCGCGCGCCGCCACCACCACCCTGCGCAGCCACGTGCTACGGCTGCGCCGACTGCTGGGGGAGGCGGCCCAGCGGGTCGAGACCACCGGATCCGGCTACCGGATCGGCCTGGACCCGCACACCGAACTGGACGCCACCATCTTCACCGCGCAGGGCGAGTGCGCCCGCGGCGCCGCCCGGCGCGACGACTGGCCGGCCGTCTCCCGATCGGCCACCGCCGCCCTGGAGTTGTGGCGCGGAGCGCCGCTGTCCGACGTGCCGTCGGATCCGCTGCACCGGGACGAGGTGCCGGGCTGGCTGGAGGCCCGAACCGAACTCACCGAACTCGTCGCCCGCGCCGACCTGCGGCTCGGCCGCACGGCCGAGGCGATCCGGGTACTGCGGCGGCTGGCCGCGGAGGAGCCGCACCGGGAGGGCGTGCACGCGCTGCTGATCGAGGCCCTGGCGGCCGCCGGACGGCGCGCGGAGGCACTCGCGGTCTACCGCCGGATGCGCGCGGCACTCGCCGCCGATCTCGGCATCGAACCCGGTCCGCAGATCGCCGCCGTGCACCAACGGGTGCTCGGGCCGGGCGGCGCCGCGCCCCCGCGGGGCACCCGCCGTGCGCCCGCCCCCGCCGGGTCGGCCGACCCGGCCCGCCGCTCCCCGCCCTGCCCGGTCACCGTGCTGCGCCAACTCCCGGCCGACCTGGCCGCCTTCACCGGACGGAGCGCCGAGCTCGGGGCGCTGCTGGACGCGGCCACCGGACCGGCCGGCTCCCCGGCCACCGTCCAGGTCACCGCGATCGAGGGGATGGCCGGCGTCGGCAAGACCCGGCTCGCCGTCCGCGCGGCCCACGAACTCGCCCGGGCCGGCCGGTTCAGCCAACTCCAGCTCTACGTCAACCTGCGCGGCTTCGACCCGGACCACCGCCCCCTCGACCCGTCCGACGTGCTGGACGGGCTGCTGCACGCCCTCGGCGTGGACGAGTCCCGGGTCCCGGCCGGGCTGGACGCCCGCGCCGCGCTGTTCCGCGACCGCCTGCACGGCCGGGAGGCGCTGCTGCTGCTCGACAACGCCGCCGGCGAACCGCAGGTCCGCCCGCTCGTGCCGGCCGGGCCGGGCTGCCTGGTCCTGGTCACCAGCCGCCGCCGGCTGGCCGGCCTGGACGGCGCGAGCGCCCTGCCGCTCGAACCGCTCGGCCCGCCGGAGGCCGTCTCCCTGCTGGCCGCCGCCGCCGGGCCCGACCGGGTCGCCGCCGCCCGGGAGGCCGCGGAGCGCATCGCCGGGCTGTGCGGCCGCCTCCCGCTCGCCCTCTCCCTCGCCGCCTCCCGGCTGCGCGCCCGCCCCGCCTGGGGTCTGCCCGACCTGGCCGAACACCTCGAACACGGCGGCATCCGGGCGATCGCGGCGGGCGACCGCTCGCTCTGCGCGGCCTTCGAGCTCTCCTACCAGGGCCTGCCGGAACCCGCCCGGCGGTTGTTCCGCCTGCTCGCCGTCCACCCGGGCCGCGACTACACCGCGCGCTCCACCGCAGAACTCGCCGCCCTCGACCCGGCCTCCGCGCGCGAGGCGCTGGAGTCGCTGGTCGACGAGAACCTGCTGATCCAGGACCGGCCCGAGCACTACCGGCTGCACGACCTGCTGCACGCCTTCGCCGTCGAGGCCGCCGCCGGGCACCCAGTCCGCGAAGCCGCAGGTCGGACCGTCGACGCACGACCCGGGCCGGGTGGGAAAAAGTTGACATAGCGTCAATTTGACTACTCGATTATGTGCTTGTTGAACCTCCTTTAAGCTTCCGTTCACAAAGGCGGATCACTGCCTGAACGATGAGAGCGGGAATGACACTTACAAGTCAACAGGCGAACGGCGCCACGCGGGGGCCGGGTCGTCGGCGGTCGGGCCTGCCCGGCCGCCGCTCGGTGGGCCGCGTCGCAGTGCTCGCCGTGGGGATCGGCAGTTGCTCGATGCTGACGGCTCCGGCGGCGTTTCCACAGGCGGACGACGGGTCGGTGACGGTCCGGGTGGTCCGGGCGGTCGACACCACCGGCGTGTGGAGCCCGGTCCTGGAACCGGGCATCGGCGGTGTCACGGTGACGCTGACCAATGACGACGGCGCCGGGATCACCGGCGTGACGGCCGGCGACGGCACGGTCACCCTGGCGCCGGGCGCGGCCCGGTCCTCCAGCGGCAGGTACCGGGTCCAGGTCGTGAACCCGAAGCCGGGCGTGCTGTTCCCGGCGTTCGCGTCGCGGCAGGGCCTGGACGGCGCGCCGAACCAGCTGAGCAGCAACGAGGAGTTCGTCGACCTCGGTGACGGCAAGAACGTGGCGTACACCACGGGTCTGTGGAATCCCGGCGACTACTGCCAGAAGAACGCGCCGCTGGTCACGGCCTGCCAGTCCCCGACGAACGAGCCGCGGGACCGGCGCACGCTGGTGACGTTCCCCTACGGCGCGCGCGGCGAGAACACGGACACGACCGATCTGGCCACGAACACCGAGACCGGCGCCGTCTACGGCATCGCCTGGAGCAGGTCCGGCAAACGGCTGTTCAGCTCGGCGCTGGCCAAGCGGGACACGACGTACGGCCCCGGCGGCGCCGGCGCGATCTACGTCACCGACGTGGCGAACAAGGCGACGTCGCTGTTCACCACCGTCCCGGACGCCGGAGCGTCGGTGCACGGTGTCGGCGCCGCCGACGACGCCTTCCGCTCCGCGGCGGGCAAGGAGAGCCTGGGCGCCCTGAAGCTCTCCGAGGACGGCCGCTACCTGTTCGTCGTCAACCTCGACAACCGCAAGCTGTACCGCTACGACGCCACCAAGGCGACCGCGTCGGCGCCGGAGGCCTCCTACGCCGTTCCGGACCCGGGCTGCCCCTCGTCGGTGGACTGGCGTCCGTTCGGCCTGGGCATGCAGGACGGCGTCGGCTATCTCGGCGGTGTCTGCTCGGGCGAGTCGACCGGGAAGGCCTCGGACCTGCGCGCGGTCGTCCTGCCCTTCGACCCGGTGACGGGAGCCTTCGGCAAGGCGGTGCTGGACCAGCCCCTGGACTACCCGCGCGAGGTCACGGCCAAGGGCCTCTGCCCCGGGGCGGGCTGGTTCCCGTGGACGGACACGATCCCCGCCCAGCAGAACGGCAAGGCGTGCACCGGCACCGGTTTCTACGCCAACCCCGAGCCGGAGCTGGCCGAGATCGCCTTCGAGACCGACGGCTCCATGCTGCTGGCGTTCCGCGACCGGCTCACCGACAAGGCGACGGCCTTCCAGCGGGCCGGCGACCCCACGACGTACCACAACTTCGCGTCCGGCGGTGACCTGAACAAGGCGTGCCTGTCCGGCGGCGTGTACGTGATGGACACGAACACCGGCTGCGGGACGGCCTCGCGGGGGACCAGGTTCTTCAGCGTGGGCACCTTCCGGGGCAACCACCCGAACGCGGCCTACGCCGGCATGGCGTTGTCGAAGGTGGAGGACTCCATCGCGGTCTCGGCCGTGGACCCCACCGACGTCATGTGGACCATCGGCACGATGTTCACCAACCGTGACGGGACCCGGGCCGCCGGCTCCGGCCTGGGCCTGAACTCCTCGAACACCAGGCCCGGCTTCGGGAAGGGTGCCTCGATGGGCGACCTGGAGGTGCTCTGCGACCAGGCGCCGCTGCAGATCGGCAACCGGGTCTGGTACGACCCCGAGCGCAAGGGCATCCAGAGCCCGAGCCAGCGCCCGGTCCCCGGCGCCACCGTCAACCTCTACGACGAGTCCGGCCGGCAGGTCGCGTCGACGAAGACGTCACCGCGCGGCGAGTACTACTTCGACGACTCGAACGTGCCCGGCGGTCTGAAGCCGGCGACCAAGTACACGATCAGGATCGACAACCCGGCGGACTACGCGCCGGGCGGGCCGCTGTACCAGTGGGTGCCGACCGAGGAAGGCGTCGGCGACAACCGCTTCGTGGACTCCAAGGGCACCGTCCCGGAGGGCGCTTGCTACCCGGAACGGACGCTGACCACCGGCGGACCGGGCCAGAACGACCACACCTTCGACCTCGGCTTCCGCCCGCAGGAAGGCGCGGTACGCCTGGTCAAGCACGACCAGGACGGAAAGCCGCTGGCCGGGGCGAAGTTCGCGCTGTGGAAGGAGACGAACGGCGCCGACGGGCCGCAGACCTCCGGGACGAAGCCCGACACCCGGGTCGGCGAACCCTGCACCACCGGGGCCGACGGTGTCTGCGCGTCCACGACCGCACCGGGAACCTACTACTGGCAGGAGGTCAGCCCGCCCCAGGGCTACGCGGCTCCGGACAACCCGGTGTCCGGCCCGCTGGTGCTGAACTCCGAGAACCTCGACGCCGGAGTGTCCGCGACCGTGGTCAACCGGCTGCTGCCCACTCCCACGCCGACCGCGTCGGGGACGCCGACCACGCCGCCGACGACCACGCCGCCGACGACAGCGGCACCGGTGGCACCGGTGGCGCAGACGACGCCGGAAACACCGGCCGCGACGGCGCCGCCCGGGCCGTCGGCCACACCGGGTGCGCCGACCGCCGTGCCCGGCTCACAGCTGGCCGGCACCGGCCTGGGCCAGGTCGCACCGACGGCCGCCGCGGCCGCCGCGCTCACGGCCCTCGGCTGGGCACTCGTGGAACTGCGCAGGCGCAGGACCCGGCGCCCGTAGCAGCCGGGCACGGCAGCCGACCTCCGCTCCCGGAGCGTCGAGCCTGTGCGGTGCCCCGGCGGCCATGAGCGAAGCCGGGCGACGAGCGCGGCCGCGGTGACGGTACCGAGGTACCCGCAGCCGCGCTCGTCGGTTCCGGTCGCAAACCGCGACCCGGTCCCACATCGAAGAGGCACGCCTCAGCGTGCGGCGGCGGCCCGCAGGACGGGGAGCGCGTCGAGGACGGTGTCCAGGAGGGATTCCAGGTGCTCGCCGCGCGGCGCGGGATGCCACAGGAAGCACACCTCGTGGTCGTGGAAGGACACCGCGGGAGCTCCGACGGCGGCCAGGCGCCGGGGGACGTCGGTGTTCAGCAGGAGGTCCGCCAGCGGCTCGGGGCCTTCTCCGCGGGGTCCGTAGAAGAGGCCGGCGGGCCAGCGGACGCCCTGGGGCACGGCGCTCCAGGGCCGCTCCAGCCGGACCGTTCGCACGGGTTGCGGGAGGCGGAGGCACACCGTCAGCCAGACGTCCACGTCGCGGGGCCGCTGTCGCATCAACAGGGCGACGGTGGCCGGGTGGCCGCCGAGCGGTCCGGAGACGGTGTACACGGCGCGGGTCTCGTCCGTCAGCCAGCGGTGGTGTGCCAGGTGCCCGTCCCAGCGGGGCTCCTTGCGATGGTGCACCCGCCAGCCCGGCTGCGTCCCACGCGCCTGTATCGCCTTGCGCAGGCGCCCGGAGTTCGTTGCCTTCCGCACCGCGCGGGCAAGCATCGCGAGGGCGAGGAGGGCCGGCAGGCCCAGGGCGAGCAGGTACACCGTTGCTCCGACCATCGAACCTCCAACTCCTGGGCATAACAGGCTGGTTCACGGTAGCGGAGGTGCATCCGGCGCAACAGGGGCGGAACCAGGGGCAGGGGGGAGTGGCCTGTACGCCGGACTGCCAGAACCTCCACCCGCCGCTGTGCTGCTTCGCGCTCGACGACGCCGTCCCCGGCTGCGGGCCGGGCAGAGCGCCCTGCCCGGCCCGCAGCCGCATTCCGTGGACGGTCAGCAGGGAACGCCGGAGCCCGTCGGCACGCCGAGGATCCCCGTGAACGCCTCGTACCGGTCGACCCGGCTCTTGACCTGGCGCGGGTTCTTGCCGTCGCACTCCAGCGCGCCGTTGATCGAGCGGATCGACTGCCCGAACCCGGCACCGCTGATCATGGCGTCGTGCCCGGTGATCGGACCCGGCCCGTGCTGGGTGTTCCAGTACCACAGGGCCGTCATCATGGCGACGGCCGGATCCGTCTCCACCAGCCAGGGGTTGTTCAGCAGGTCGATGCCGAGGAAGTCACCGACCTTCTTGTAGTTGTAGTTCCAGCTCAGCTGGATCGGGCCGCGCCCGTAGTACGCCGACTGGCCGGCCGGACAGCCGTAGGGCTGGTCGCTGTCGCAGTAGTGCGGATAGTTCGCCTCGTTGACCTCCTTGATGTAGTACAGCCCGGCGGTCTCGTGGCTGATGTTCGCGAGGAAGGCCGCGGCCTCCTGCTTGCGCATCGTGGTGTCACCGGTGTGCGCGAACGCCGGGAAGGCGTCCATGGCGTCCACCAGCCCCTGGTAGGTGTAGGCGGGATTCCGGTTCGGGAACATCCGGTCGAACTGCGCCTCGCTCACCACGAAGCTGTTGGGGTACGGATTGCCGCCGGTGCCGCAGGTGTACGGCGCCCAGTAGTACGTGCTCACCGTGGGGTTGTAACCGGGGTTGTCGCGCTGGGCGATGTAGATCGTGCCGTCGGTGTACGTGACGATGTCACGGGCCTGGTAGTTGGCGCCCTGCGACCAGCTGGGTGCAATCGCGCATTCGTCCGCCGGGGTGGGGGTGGCGGCGGACGCCGTGGCGGGTATGAGGGCTGTGGCGGCCAGGGAGCCGGCTGCCATCAGGCCGGCCAGCAGCGCCTTCATACGAGTTCTGAGCACGAGCTTCCCTTTCGTGCACCACGGGCATGCCGAACAGACCCGGTGGGGGCCGGGTCGGCCGACAGGCGCCGTGAGGAAGGATGTTGGCGCACACTGAACCGTTCCCGCGTTATCGCGGTCAAGGTCCGGCCGAGCACGTTTTGCAGGCTGCAACGACCGCCGAATCCAATTGAGTCGACGTCATCTCATCGGTAGCCTCGCAGGCCTGACGATTCACCAGATCGTTGCGCTCGGCCGGCCTTCGGCATGGAAACCTGACCGCTTCCGGGGCGGGCCGCCCACCGGATCCACCCGGCGGCCGGCCGCCGCGGCCTGCCACGGTCGATCGGGCCGACGCCCGCGACCGTGCCGCACGCGAGGCCCGTGAGAAGACCACGCTGCGGATCGTCGCCGGCTCCTGCTTCGCGCTCGCCGCCTGTGCCGCCGTCGACTCCGTCCGGTCCCCGACCCGGCCGCGACCCCGCCGGATTGAAGGGCTGTCCTGGGCGCCGGTCAGCAACCGCCGCGCGGGGTGGCCACGGGGACACCGATGCCGATGCTCAGCACCTGGGGCGCGGCCGGTGCGGAGCAGCAACCCGCGCCGCCCTGGGCGGCGTCGGGCTCGTCGAACAGGCCGGCGCCGCCGCAGACGCCGGTCTCGGGAAGGGTGAGTTCGACGCGGGCGGCGGCCTCGTGGTCGCCGGCGAGGGCGGCGGCGAGGGAGCGGACCTGCTCGTAGCCGGTCATGGCGAGGAACGTCGGAGCGCGGCCGTAGGACTTCATGCCGACCAGGTAGACGTCCTTCTCCGGGTGGGCGAGTTCCTTGGCTCCGTGCGGGTACACGGTGCCACAGGAGTGCTGGTTGGGGTCGATCAGCGGGGCGAGTTCGACGGGCGCCTGGAGCCGTTCGTCGAGGCCGAGCCGGACCTCGGAGAGGAAGGAGAGGTCCGGGCGCAGGCCGGTCAGCACGACGACCTGGTCGACGGGATCGCTGCGGCGGCCGTCCTCGGCGACCAGGACCAACCGCTCGCCCCGCGGTTCGACGGCGGCGGTGCGGAAGCCGGTGAGCGCGGTGGCGTGGCCGTCCTCGACGGCGGCCCTGGCGCGCAGGCCGAGCGCGCCGCGGGCGGGAAGCTCGTCGGCCTCGCCGCCGCCGTAGGTGTTGCCGGTGATGCCGCGCCGCAGCACCCAGACGGCGTGCGTGCCCTCCGCCCGCTTCGCGAGGTCGGCCAGGTGGGCGAGGGCGGTGAAGGCGGAGGCGCCGGTGCCGACGACCGCGGTGCGCCTGCCCGCGAACCGGGCGCGGACGGCCGGGTCCTGGAGGTCGGGGATGCGGTAGGAGATCCGGCCGCCGGCCGTACGTTCGCCGAGGGCGGGCAGGCCGTCGGCGCCCAGCGGGTTGGGGGTGGACCAGGTGCCGGAGGCGTCGACGACGGCGCGGGCGAGGAAGCGCTCCTCCCGGCCGTCCGCGAACTCGACGTGGACGGTGAACGGCTGCTCCTCGCGGCCGGAGTCCACGATGCGGTCCCGTCCGGTGCGGGCCACCCCGGTGACCGTCGCGTCGTAGTGGACGCGCTCGCCGAGGGCGTCGGCGAGCGGCTGGAGGTACTGCTCGGCCCAGTCGCCGCCGGACGGGTAGGCGGTGCCGTCGGGGCGGACCCAGCCGGTCGGGCCGAGCAGCTTCTCGGCGGCCGGGTCGACGACCTCGGCCCACGGCGAGAACAGCCGGACGTGTGCCCATCCGCGAACCGCCGTGCCGGCCGAGGGCCCGGCCTCCAGTACCAGTGGCTCGATGCCGCGCTCCAGCAGATGGGCGGCGGCGGCCAGGCCGACCGGCCCGGCGCCGATCACGGCGACCGGCAGGGGCTGCTCGGCGGCGGAGGCGTTCACGAGGGTTCTCCTTTGCTTCGACACTCGTCGATGAGGTCTTCGGCTCCAGCATGGCAGCTGATTCGATGAATATCAACATAGACATTCATCGAACCAAGACTGGTGGTACGGCTCGGGGTGCCCGCCGTCTCGCCGGCCGGCTCGGGTGCGAGTGGCGCCTCCTGTGATTTGACGTATGTCAACATAGATGTATGTCGAACGCGAAGGTGCTGCCCGTGCTGCAGCCCGAGGCCGTCGTGCCGTGCTGCCCACCGCTGACCGCCGCGTCGCTGTCGGAGGAGGACTCGGTGCGGATGGCGGCGATGTTCAAGGCGCTGGGTGATCCGGTGCGGCTGCGGCTGTTCTCCCGGGTCGCCTCGCACGAGGGCGGGGAGGCGTGCGTGTGCGACATCCAGGACGTCGGCGTCTCCCAGCCCACCGTGTCCCACCACCTGAAGAAGCTGCGCGAGGCCGGCCTGCTCACCTCCGAGCGGCGCGGCACCTGGGTCTACTACCGCGTCGAGCCCTCGGTGCTGGCCGCCATGGCCGGCATGCTCGCAGGCGCCGGCCGCTGATCCGGCCGGCCGTCCCGATTCCCTGGAGTACGCCTCGACGGAGCCGGCCCGGCCTCGGATTGGTCGAGGAGCTTCCTCAGGACGGCGTGACCGCGTGGGCGGTGTCCCGGGCGGTGAACTTCTCGCGCCAGGCGAGGGAGACGTAGACCAGGGCGATGAGGACGGGCACCTCGATGAGGGGGCCGACGACGCCGGACAGGGCCTGGCCGGAGGTGACGCCGAAGGTGGCGATGGCGACGGCGATGGCGAGTTCGAAGTTGTTGCCGGCGGCGGTGAAGGCGAGGGTGGCGGTGCGGTCGTAGGCGAGGCCGATGGCCTTGCCGAGGGCGAAGGTCCCGAACCACATCAGGGCGAAGTAGACCAGCAGCGGCAGGGCGATACGGGCGACGTCCCCGGGCTTGTTCGTGATGGTCTTTCCCTGGAGGGCGAAGAGGATCACGATCGTGAACAGCAGCCCGTACAGCGCCCAGGGGCCGATCCTCGGCAGGAACTTCCGCTCGTAGGTCTCGCGGCCGAGCTTCTTCTCGCCGAGGCGGCGGGTGAGGAAGCCGGCGAGGAGCGGGATGCCGAGGAAGATCAGCACGTTGACGACGATCTTGGCGACGGAGAAGTGCAGGTCGTCCTGGGCGAGGCCGAGCCAGCCGGGCAGGATGTCGAGGTAGAACCAGCCGAGCAGGCCGAACGCGACGACCTGGAAGACGGAGTTGAGGGCGACCAGGACGGCGGCGGCCTCGCGGTCGCCGCAGGCGAGGTCGTTCCAGATGATGACCATGGCGATGCAGCGGGCCAGGCCGACGATGATCAGGCCGGTGCGGTACTCGGGCAGGTCGGGCAGGAAGAGCCAGGCCAGCGCGAACATCACCGCCGGACCGACCAGCCAGTTGATCACCAGGGAGGAGGCCATCAGCTTCCGGTCGCCGGTGACGGTGTGCAGGCGGTCGTAGCGGACCTTCGCGAGCACCGGGTACATCATGATCAGCAGGCCGACGGCGATCGGCAGGGACACGCCCCCGATCTCCACCTTCGCCAGGACGTCGTTCAGGCCGGGGACCAGGCGGCCGAGGCCGATGCCCAGGCCCATGGCGATCAGGATCCACACCGCGAGGAACCGGTCCAGGAAGGAGAGCCTGCCGACGGGACGCGCCTCGGGGGAGTGCGAGGGAGCGTCGGTCCTGGTCACGGTCACGGGCAGGCCCTTTTCGTGTCGGCGCACGCGGTGGCGCGGGCGGTGGAGGCGAGGTCGCCGAGGAAGCCCGCGAGGCTATCCAGGGCGTCGGGGCGGAGCTTGTAGTAGGTGAAGCGGCCGCAGGGCTCGGTGTCGACCAGTCCGGCCTCGCGGAGGATCTTGAGGTGGTTGGACAGGTTGGTCTGCCGGGCGCCGGTCTCCTCGACCAGGTGGCTGGTGCACAGGGCCTCGCGGGCGAGCAGGGTGAGGATCCGCATCCTCAGCGGGTCGGCCACGGCCTTCAGCACGTCCACCGGGCTATTCGTATCACTCTCTGCTGACATCACCATGTGGTGATACGTTAGTCGATGCCGGGGGCGGTTCCAAGCCTGCGGAGCACCGGCCCTGGGGCCGGGGTCAGTCCTGGGCGCGGCTCAGGATCCAGACGCCGTAGGCGTCGTTCGCGGGGTGCAGCTGGTAGGTGCCCGCCCGCAGGTCGACGCGCAGCCCTGCGGCGGCCAGGTCCGCCTCGAACTCCGCCGCCGGGTAGGTCCGGGCGTGCGGGGGCGGGTCCTGGAGCTGGAAGCCGACCAGGATCCGGCCGTTCTCGCCGAGTACGTCGCGCAGCGCGCCCAGTGCCCTGCGTTCCGTGCCCTCGGCCAGGTAGACGATGACGTTGCCCACGCACACGACCAGATCGAACGGGCCGTCGTCGGGGTCGAGGTCGAGGATGTCGCGTTCCTCGATCGGCAGCCCGGGGTAGGTCTCCCGAGCCTGCCGGACCAGGGCCTCGTCGGGCTCGATCGCGACCACGTCGTGCCCGCGCTGCCCGAGTGCCGCGGCCACCCGGCCCATGCCGGCGCCGGCGTCGAGCACCCGGGCGCCGCGCGGCAGGAGCGTGTCGGCGAGCCGGGCCTCACCGTCGACGTCCTCGCCGGCGGAGATGAGTTCGGCGAACCGCCTGCCGAAGTTCCCGCTCCGCCCCGCCTCCTGCCAGCGGGTTCGCCGCGTCGTCATCGGTATGAGTTCTCCGGGCGGCGGCGTGGTCCTGTTCATGCCCCGCATCCTAAGGCGATGCCGCTGATGCCGGTCGTGACCACTGGTGCGCCCTGCCACGGCCTTCCGCCGCCGGCGTGCCGAGGTCGACGTGCGGGCCCCGTCGGCAGGCTTTCCCGACACGGCCGATTCCGAGCGGCCGGTGCTCTGCGGGCCGAGCCATCGCTCTTTACATCACTGTCGACTGACATCACTGTATGGTGATACGTTCGTCGACGGCGGCGGCCGGCCCGGGCCGGCCGCCGAGTCCGGCAGCGCACACGGTCTGCGGACACCGCAACCGCCGCAAGGCCGCGCCGCGGGCGTGACCGCCCCGCCCGCTCCTGCCCTGCGGCACCCGTCTCCGAGGAAGAACGAGATGACCACCTCCCCCGAAACCTCCGTGCTGTTCGTCTGCATCCACAACGCCGGCCGCTCCCAGATGGCCGCCGGCTTCCTCGCCCACCTCGCGGGCGACCGCGTCGAGGTCCGCTCCGCCGGCTCCGTGCCCGGAGACCGGGTCAACCCGGCCGCCGTCGCCGCCATGGCCGAGGTCGGCATCGACATCTCGGACCAGAGGCCGAAGATCCTCACCGCCGAGGCCGTCCAGGCGTCCGACTACGTGATCACCATGGGCTGCGGCGACGCCTGCCCGTACTTCCCCGGCAAGAAGTACCTCGACTGGGAGCTGGAGGACCCGGCGGGCCAGGGCGTCGAAGCCGTCCGCCCGATCCGCGACGCGATCAAGGCCCTCATCGAGAACCTGATCGCGGAGATCGACGCCGGGCGGCCGGCGGGCTGACGGCGTGGGCGACGGCCGTAACGGGATCATCATGGGTCCCGGCGCCGGCCGGCCCGGCGCGGGGGAGCGGGGCGGCAGTTGTCCGTGGGGCTGCGGTGACGTGCGAGTCATCGGGAGGTGAAGGATTCCCCTGCCAGGCTCGGAAGATATGGATGAGAGTTGAACGATTGACCGAGCCATGCGGGACCCGCGGCGATGGCGCCGAATGGGCGTCAACTTTCACTTCTTCGTCCAACACGACCGCTCGGGTCCGAAAATTTTTACCGATCTGTCGTGAACGATTCCGGCGTTCGACCGACATGCTGGCCTTCAGACGCGCTCCGGGCTCCCACCTGATCCACCGTCACGGAGCGGACTTGCTATCGAGAAGTGAAGGAACGGCACGTGACGACCCCCCGCCCTGCCCGGCCGCTGACCGGCATCATCCGCCGGCAGCCCGAGAACCACCCGCACGCCGCCCGCACCACGTCCCGCGGGCTCCCCGCCCAGGCCAGGGCCCTCCGCCATCGCCGCACCGCCTCGCGCGGCGCCGTCCCGGACTCGAACCGGGGGGAGCGGTGAACGACTTCCCGCCCGCAGACGCGGCCCCCCACGCCGCCCCCACGCCGGCACGGCTGCCCATAGCCTTCACGGCCTTCCACGACCTGCACGCCCAGCGCTACACCGACTACGCCTTCGCCCACCTCGGCGAAGCCGGCATGGTGCGCGATCTGGTCGACGACGTCTTCGTCGCCCTCGCCGACCACTGGGACCGCGTCCTCGCCCAGCCCCGCCCCGCGGCCTACGCCTGGGCCCTGCTGCGCCGGGTCGTCGAGGCCGAGTGCGCCCGGCGCGAGGAGCACCTCGCGCTGATCGAGGAGGCCGCGTTCGCCTACGCGCTGATCGAGCGCGCCAAGCGACTGCTCGCGCTGGTCGACGGCAGTACGGTCGACGACCTCGGCGTCGGCATCAGCGTCGCCCGCGCGATCCAGAAGCTCCCCGGCCGTCAGCACGACGTCGTGGTCCTGCGTTTCCTCGCCGGCTACCCGCCGACCCACATCGCGGAGGTCATGGGCATCGAGGAGGCCACCGTCCGTTCCCTGATCTCCCAGGCCAGAACCCGCCTGCAGACCCGCCTCGCGCCGCGCCGCACCCTCACATCCGGCCGTCCGCACGACGAGGAGTGATCCGATGGACCCGCTCGACACCCTGTTGGCCGGCGGCGGCATCCGTGCCGCCGGCCCCACCCCCGTGTACGACCCCGCGGCCGGGAGCCGGCGCATCGCCGAGAAGCTCGCCGCCCGCCGCGCCGCCCGCCACGGCGTCACCCGCGTGGAACTCCCCGCCCGTGAGCCGGCCGGGTACGAGGAGTGCCGCTCCCTGGCCGCGCTGGAGCTGCCGTTGGCCGCCTGGCTCGGCGGGGCCGACCGGCCGGTTCCCGCGGCTCTCGCCGGGCGGCCCGGCGCCGGTGCGCATCCGCCGGTCGACGCCCAGGGCCTGACCTTCCACGACCACGCCGACCGCGACCTGCGGGCGCTCGCCGGCGTGGTCATCGGCGAGGACGGTGCCGCCGACGCCCTCCAACGGCTGCACGACGGCACCGTGGAACCGCGCGGAGCCCTGGTCTTCGCCTGTCTGCTCCACCTCGTCGGCCGTTACCAGGAGGCGCAGTTCTGGTGGCAGTTCGCCGGCGGCGCCGAGGACGCGGCCGCGTGCTTCTGCCTCTACCTCCACCATGTGCGGATGGGTGACGTGAGAGCCGCCGAGCACTGGTTCGCCGAGGCCGCCCGTCTGGAGACGCTGCCGCCCGGCCGGCACCCCGGCACGCCCCCGGCCCTGCCGCCGTTCGCCGACTACCACCTCGCCTGCCTGCCCGTGGTCGGCGACTACCTGAGGGCGATGGACGCACCGCAGCCCCCGGACCCCGTCGCGTTGCGCGAGGTGCTCGACGAGCTGGACATCGTCCGCGACGCCGAGTACGGGCCGGTCAGCCTGCCCAGTGACGACCTCGCCGACCAGCTCCACGATCTCGCCACCGCCGGCTGACCCCTTCGCCGTCCGGTGCGGTGTCCACGCCGGACGGCGAAGGCCGCCGGACAACCTCGGGCCCGCACGGTCCCCGGGAGAACGGAGAGGCATCCATGGCGATTCCGGACCGCGCCGACGGCGGGCGCCCATCGGGAGGGGAGGCGGACGAGCGGCCCCGCGGGCCGGTGGCCGCCGGCGGGGCGGAGGGCAGGAAGCCGATCGACAGGGCGGTGACGGCCACCGGTGTCGCCGTCGGGCTGATCAATCTCGGATTCACGCTCTGGGACAGGCTCGGCGGCATCTTCCGGGCATGAAGGGCGCGACGGGGCCGACCGGCCGACCTCCCGGCCGGCCGGGAGGCCCCGGGGAGGCGCGCGGCACCTCCTGTGTCGCGGGCCGGCCGTCTGACCTGCGACGATTACCTTCGTTCCCGCTGAGTGATCAGCTACCGACCCGCACCGCCACGTGTGAACGTGGAACGGAAGGAAGCCCCCATGATCTTCATCACGGTCAAGTTCGCCGTCCGCCCCGAGCGCGCCGACGACTGGCTCACCCTCGTCGACGACTTCACCCGGGCCACCCGAAACGAGCCCGGCAACCTCTTCTTCGAATGGTCCCGCAGCGTCGAGGACCCCAACGAGTTCGTCCTGGTCGAGGCCTTCCGGGACGGCGACGCGGGCAAGGAGCACGTGGAGTCCGCACACTTCGTCAAGGCCATGGACGACCTGTCGTACGCGGTGGCCGCCAAGCCGCGGATCGTCTCGATCGACATCCCCGGCATGAACGGCTGGGGGGAGATGGGCGAGATCACCCCCCGGTGACCGCCGGGCCATGGGGAGCGGCCGGCCGGTCCACGGACCTGCCGACCGCTCCGGCCCCCAAGACGGCCCTCCCTCGCGCGCCTGACGACGCCGAAGCCGTGGGCCGTCAGTGAGGGAGACCGGCGTGCCGCTCCAGGAACGCGCCCACCTCGACCGGGTCCTCCAGCGGCAGCGGGTAGAGCAGCAGCCGGTCCACGCCGAGTTCCGCGTACCGCAGCGCACGCTCCGCGTCCACCTCGACCGGATCGAGCTGCATGAAGTTGATCTGCAACCGGCCCAGCCGCGCCGGCCGGGAGACCTCGGCCGCGGCCTCGCGCAGCCCTTCGAGGTGGACGATCAGGTCCTCCGGCGAGCTGCCGTTGCCGATCCAGCCGTGCCCCTTGCGGACCGCCCGCCGGTACGCGGCCGGGCTGTGGCCGCCGATCACGATCCGCGGGCCGTCCGGCCGCACCGGGCGCGGATGCGCGTCCACGTGTTCGAAGTCCGCGTACCGGCCGTGGAACGCGGGTTCCGGCTCGGTCCACAGCTGCCGCATCGCGTCCAGGTACTCGTCGGTGCGGGCGCCGCGCTCGGAGAGCCGCACGCCCACCGCGGCCATCTCCGGCTCCAGGTAGCCGGGCGCGACGCCGAGGAGCAGCCGGCCCCCGGACAGCACGTCCAGGCTGGCCACCTGCTTGGCCAGCACCACCGGATTGCGCTGCGGCAGGATGAGGATCCCGGTGCCCAGCTCGATCCGCTCCGTCAGCGCGGCCACATAGGACAGGTGCACCAGGGGATCGAGGATCGGGTCGGTCGGCGCCATCGGCGAGTCGGGCAACCGTGGGCTGGGCAGCACCACATGGTCCCCCGCCCACCAGGAGCGGTAGCCCAACTCCTCCGCCAGGCGGGCCAGCCGGGCCGTCTCGACGGGCCCCAGCGTCGCCTTCGCACTCAGGCCGTACACACCCAGTTCCACGAAATCCCCCTCGGTCGTTGCTCGCGGCGCCGTGTCCCGAACCACCGCCGGGTCCCCGTCGCCGGCCCGCTGCCGGCGGTTACAGGTGATCGCCGCGTTGTCCACCAGCCGTGGCAACCGGCCGGGCCGGTCGCCCATTCCCGGCGCCGACGCGAAGGGCGGCCGGAGCGCCGCGCTCCGGCCGCCCTTCGCCGCCCGAGCGGCCCCGGTCGCGCCCGCTGTCCGACGCGGCGTCCGAATGCCGCCAGCACACGGGCCCGTCCGCGAGCGACGATCGGACCAGCCCGACCGTCCGCCACCACGGCGCCTGCCTCCCGCGCCCCCTGACCATCGGTAGGCACCGTGAACACCCCCGCCCCCGACGACAGCTCCGGCGACCTCGTCCTCCCGCACCAGGCCGCCACCGACCCACCCGCGCCCACCGCCGACGCCGCCCCGGTCCCGCCGCGCCGCTACACCCTGACCGGACCCGACGACCGCTCCTGTTCCAGTACCACGCCCGGCACCCTCGGCGGCCACCGGCGGGGCCGCCTCTACGGCCGCCTCGACTGCCCCTCCGCCCTGCGCGCCCTCGCCGCCGGCGGCTACGTGCGCCACCGCGTCTTCTTCGCCGACGAAGCCACCGCGATCGCCGCCGGCTACCGGCCCTGCGCGGTGTGCCTGCCCGGGAAGTACCGGCAGTGGAAGACCCGCCGAAAGGACCGCACCCCGTGAACCCCCGCCCCACGCCCGACCGCTCCCCGCTCCTTCCCGTAACCGGGACCACCGCCTACGGCGACCTCCCCGCCCCCGCCCCCCACACCGCCCCCGAACTCGCGGCCCTGCTGCGCCTGCTCGCCGGCCACCGCCGCCCGGCCCTGCACAGCGTCGCGATCGGCCACAGCCGCGACGACGCCTCCCGCGCGGCCGCCGCCGCGTTCGCCGACGCCTGGCGCGCCGCGGGCAACGCCGTCCTGGCCGTCGTCGACTGGCCCGAACAGGCCGCCTCCTGGCTGCGGCCCGCCCACCGCCTCACCGACCGGGAACCCGACGCCCTCGTCATCGCCGCCGCCCCGCTCGGCTGGGCGCAGCTCGCCCGGCGCCTGCGGCACAGCACCCCCTGGCGCCCGGACCGCACGTTCGGCTTCGCGTCCCTCGCCGAGCCGGCCGCCGCGGCGCTCGCCGGGCCCGGCGTCCTGGACGGCGTGCGCGGCGCGAGCGCGGACGGCGGCACCTGGCGCATCGAATCCGGCTGGACCGACTCCTTCCCGTCCCCCGCCCCGGGCACCGCCGCGTGACCACCACCCCGCCCCGTTCGGCCCGCCGCCCGCCCCGCCCGCCACCGGCGGCACCCGGATGCCGCAGGCCGAACGCGTCACGGACACGGGTCTGTGCCGGGGCCCTCCACCGCCGTGACGCTGCTGCGGTAGGGCGCCAGGAAGGCGGTCGGGCCGACAGCACGGCCTCCGGTGCCTCCTCGGCGGGGTAGTGGCCGCATTCGGCGAGGACCAGACTCTCCACGTCGTCGGCCCCGAGCCCCATGGTCGCGCCGACCGAGGCGCCCAGGTTCTGCGTTCCGCCGATCGCCAGGACGGGGAGGGACAGCCGCCGGGTCACGAGGTACGAGCGGGCGCTCGCGGCGCACGCCGGTGATCCGGTGCGCGCCGTCGACCCGTCGGTTCCCACGGGACGCCTCATCGCCCAGTTTGCCGCGCGGTCGCCGACGCTGACGGAGGAGAGCAGCACATGGGTGCGCGGTCTCCTCGACCAGCAGCGCCGACGGATCCGCGACGCGCCGGCGGACTCCTCGGCCGACGCCGGGACGCTCGACGAACTCGCCTCGTTCGTCGCCGCCGTCAACCAGTCACCGTCAACCAGTCACCGGCCGTCCTGAGCCGGACCGGCGCCGCGGACGCCGAACTGCGATCCGTGCCCCGGCCGGCCTGCGCGACGGTGGCGGCGTCCCTCAGCAGGGCGGCGGCCGTGGGTGCCACGCCTCCCCGGACCCTCAGGGCTTGCAGGGGCGGGTCTCGGTCCAGTCGACCAGCAGGCGGCGCTCGGCGAAGAGCCGGGGATCGTGATCGTGCGCTCCTCGTCGAGGGTGACGGTGCTCCGGCCGTTGAAGTGGGTGGTGGCGCGCTACCGGCCGAGGTCGGCGAAGGCTGGGGCGAGGGCGGCGCGTCCGCGCAGTGGGCGTAGGCGTCGACCAGCCGGCGGGTCGGCGGCCTCCTGGGGGAGACGGCAACGGGGGAGGGCACACCGGCTCCGAGTGCCCCGCGACCGGACGGCTGGGCGGTGCGGGGGTCACCGCTGTGCGGCGGGGGCCTGCGCGATCAGGGCGCGGAAGGCCGCCGCCACGGCGTCGGGGCGTTCCTGCATGGCGACGTGGCCGACGCCGGGCAGGGTGAGCAGCCGGGCGTCGGGGAACACGGCGTAGGCCCGGGCCGCCGTGCGGAACGGGACGAGGCGGTCGTCGCGGCCGTAGACGAGCAGGGTGGGGGCGGTGACCCGGGAGGCCTGGCGCCAGGGCGACGCCCGGCCGGGCCGCAGGTGGGCGCGGGCGACCGCGCGCACGCCCTCGGCCAGCATGTCCTGGGCGTAGGGGAGCGCGGCCCGGCGCAGCCGTTCGCGCGCCTCGGTGGCCCGTTGCGCGGCGTCGACGCGGGAGGGGTCGGCGTAGATCAGGCCGTAGAGGTCGTCGAGGTCGCGCTCGGGGCTGCGGGCGGACAGCAGCCAGGCGTGCAGGCGGGAGGCGCCCGGCAGGCCGAGCAGGGCGATCCGCAGGGCCTGGGGCGGCGGGAGGGAGGGCAGGACCGGGGAGACGAGGGTCAGTGTGGCGACCAGCTCCGGGTGGCGGTCGGCGAGGTGGAGGGCGGTCAGGCCGCCGAGGGAGTTGCCGACCAGGTGGACGCGGCGGTGCCCGGCGCGCGCGAGGTGGCCGGCGACGGCCTCGGCCTGGCGCTCGACGGTGACCAGGCCGTCGGGCGGGGGAGCGGAGCGGCCGAAACCCGGGAGGTCGAGGGCCAGGCCGTGCACGGCCGGCCGCAGGCGCTCGATCAGGGCGGCCCAGTTGTGCGTCCAGCCGCCCAGTCCGTGCAGGAACACGGCGGTGTCGGCGTCGGTGCGGGTGCTGGGCGCGTACTCGGCGGCGAGCGGCTGGTGCACGAGGGTCCGTTCCTGGTGTCATGTCGGCACCGCTCCGCAGGACTCCGCGGCCGCGAGGCGGTAGTGGTCGATCAGCCGGTCGCCGACGGTCTCCCAGGTCCGCTCCGCCACGGCGGCCCGGCCGGCCCGGCCGAACGCCCTGCGGAGGTCCGCGTCGCGGGCGAGCCGGTCCACCGCCTCCCGGAAGCCGGATCCCCGGCCGGGCGGGACGAGGAAGCCGGTACGTCCGGGGCGGACGAGGTCGAGCGGTCCGCCGGTCGCCGGGGCGACGACGGGCAGGCCGCTGGCCATCGCCTCCTGGAGGGTCTGGCCGAAGGTCTCGAACGGGCCGGGGTGCGCGAAGACGTCGAACGAGGCGTAGAGCCGGGCGAGTTCGGGCCCGGTGCGGCGGCCCAGGAACAGCGCGTCCGGCAGGGCGGCGGCCAGTCGGGCACGGCAGGGGCCGTCGCCGACCACCACCAGCCGGACCCCCGGGAGGCGGGAGACCTCCGCCAGCAGGTGGACCTGCTTCTCCGGTGCCAGCCGTCCGACGTAGCCGACCAGGACCTCGCCGGGCCGTCCGAGCCGGCGGCGCAGCGCCTCGTCGCGGTGGCCGGGGTGGAACCGCGCGCAGTCGACGCCGCGCGGCCACAGGTGGACCCTGGGCACCCCGTGGGCGGTCAGGGCGGCGAGCGAGGCCCGGGACGGCGCGAGGGTCCGCGCGGACGCCGTGTGGATGCGCCGCAGCAGGTGCCACGCCAGCCGGGCCCCGGCCGCTCCGGCGACGGGCAGGTACGTTCGGGCGTAGGCGGCGAGGTCGGTCTGGTAGACCGCCACCGCGGGAACCCCCGCGCGCCCCGCCGCGGCCGAGCCGGCGGCCCCGAGCGCGAACGGGCCCGCCAGGTGCACCACATGGGGGCGGTGTCGTGCGACGGCGTCGGCCACCCGGCGCCCGGGGACGGCGATCCGCACCTCCGGGTAGCCGGGCAGCGGGAGCGACGGGACGCGGACCACCGGGTAGCCGTACGCCCGGTCGTCGGGATCGGTGGAGTCCCGGTGCGTGCCACGGCCCGCCGGTGCCACCACGAGCGGGGAATGGCCCCGGGCCAGCAGGTGCTCGGCGGTCCGCAGCACGCTGTGGGCCACGCCGTTGAGCTGCGGGGCGAAGGACTCGGCGACGATGAGCACCCGCAGCCGCCCGTCCCCCGGGGCCGGACCGGTGGCGGCGGGTGCCACCGGCCGGGGCAGCAGCCCGCTCACCGGGCGGTCCCGACCGCGGCCGCGGTCCCTGGGCGGGCCGGGGCGGAGCGGCCGACCGTGCGCAGGTCCCGCAGGACCTCCCGGAAGCAGGCGGCCAGGCCCGCCTCGGCGTACGGCACGCCGATCTCCGCGCAGTAGGCGCGCACCAGGTGCGAGGCCGGGCGCAGCGCCGCCACCGGCATGGTGGGGAAGAGGTGGTGCTCGATCTGGTACCCGAGGCCGCCGAAGAGGGCGTGGACGAGCCGGCCGGCCCGCAGGTTGCGGGAGGGCAGCACCTGTCGGCGGAGGAAGTCGGCGCGTCCGGCGTCGGGGCCGGTCAGTGGCATGCCCTTGTGGTTGGGGGCGAAGACGCAGCCCAGGTAGGCGCCGAGCAGGGCCCCGAACAGCACGGTGAAGGCGAGCGCCTGGAGCGGCGCGAGCACGGCGGTCGTGAGGGCGGCGGCGAGGGCGTAGTGCAGGGCGGCGAGGGTGCGCTCCAGGACCGGGTGGCGCACGGTGCCGCGGACGAGGGTCACGCCGGTGGCGACCAGCAGGCCGAGCGCCTGCAGGGACAGCAGCGGGAAGAACAGCTCGGCCTGATGGCGCGCCACCAGCCGCCGCAACCCCCTGGTCCGCCGGGCCTGTTCGGTGCTGCGGACGAAGAGCAGGGAGTCGGCGGCGGGGTCGTGGCCCACCCGGTTCGGGTGGGCGTGGTGCCGGTTGTGGTCGTCGACCCACCAGCCGTAGCTCATGCCGACCACCAGGTTGCCCAGCACGATGCCCACCAGGTCGGTGGTCCGCCTGTCGGCGAACACCGCGCGGTGCGCGACATCGTGGCCGAGCAGCGCCAACTGGCCGAACAGCAGGGCGAAGAGCGGCGCCAGGCCGAGTTGCCACCAGCTCGCGCCGAGCGTGACGAAGCAGACCAGCAGCCCCGCCAGCGCGGCGGACAGCACCGCACCGCGGCAGGCGTAGTACAGCGGGCGCCGACGCAGCAAGCCGGCCCGTACCACCCGCCGGTACAGCTCGGCGAAATCGTCGCGCCGGGCGGTCCCGTCATCCGGGGGGTCCTGAACGGTCATGCCACCACTCCGGTCTCGACGCTCCCCGGCCGGCCGTCGCCACACAGCGCGCCCCGAGCGGGGGAGGCCCGAGTCTTCCGCACCCGAATCCTCGCCGTCCCGCGTGGCCGGTGAAAGGGACCCGATCGGGTGAGCGGCCGCTGCCGGTCGCCGACCTGCCGTTCGGGGGTCGATGACGCCTACGACCTGTACCGGCCCCTGGCCCTGGCCCTGGAGCGGTTCGTCACTCGCTGCGCGCGGTGAGGCGTCCGGCGGCTTCGCGTCGGGCGAGGCGGTCGTGCTCCCGGTCGGCCCACCGCCGGACCCGGGCGGGATCCAGCGGGGTGCCGTGGCCGACGTGGAGGGTGGTGGGGTCGAGGGCGAGCATCGCGCGGAGGCTGGTGAGGTTCCGCCGGGGGTCGTCGTGGAAGGGCGGGTTGGCGGGCCTGCCGGGGATGACGCCCATGAAGGAGTTGGCGATCAGGTCGCCGGCGACGAGGTCGCCGTCGTCGGTGAGGACGGAGACCGAGCCGGCGGTGTGGCCGGGGGTGGGCATGATGCGCCCCGCGAGGCCGAAGTCCTCCAGGCTGGTCTCGCCGCGGATGAGCAGCGCGGGTTCGAAGGGTTCGACCCGCGCGTGGAGCTTCCGGTTGCGGGCCATGGCGCGGCCCATCGGGCCGGTGGGCAGATAGGGTTCGCGGACCCGGCCGGAGCGGTACGGCCCGAGGTCGGCGATGTGGCCGGCGATGGGCGCGCCGGTGAGCCGGTGCAGTTCGGCGGCGGAGCCGAAGTGGTCGATGTGGCCGTGGGTGATGACGATCAGCGCCACGTCGGTGGGGTCGACGCCGAGAGCGGTGATCCGGTCGTGGATCGCCCGGCCGCTGCCGGGGGTTCCGGCGTCGACGACGACCGGCCGGCGGCCGAGCAGCAGGTAGGCGTTGACGTGGTGGCGGCCCATGACCGGGATCGGGACGACCTTCGTGCGGGGCATGGCTCTCCTCCGAGGCGTGCGGGTCGATGCCGCGTGTGCGGGCATGGCGGGGCTCGACCGGTGCGCGGGTGCGCCCGGTCGGCGGGGTGGGGGTGCGGATCGGAAGCGGCGGTGCGGGTCAGAAGCGGCGGCGGTACTCGGCCGGTGTGGTGCCGAGCCGCCGCCGGAAGACGCGGTGCAGCGTTTCCACGGAGCCGAGGCCGCTGGCGGCGGCGACCTCCGGAAGGCTCCGGTCGCTCTCCTCCAGCAGCCGCCGGGCCGCCTCCAGCCGGGCCGCCTCCACGTAGGCGGCCGGGGTCGTGGAGGTCCGCCGGTGGAACAGCCGGGTGAAGTGGCGCGTGCTCAGGTGCGTCCGGGCGGCGAGGGCTTCGAGGGAGAGGTCCTCGGTGAGGTGGTCGGCGATCCACCTCCGCAGGTCGTCGATCCGGTGGTCCGAGGAGCTCCGGACGGAGAGCGGCACACTGAACTGGCTCTGCCCGCCGGAGCGTTTGACGTACATCACCATCATCCGGGCGGTCGCGAGCGCGAGGTCCTGGCCGTGGTCCTCGGCGACCATGGCGAGCGCCATGTCCATCCCCGAGGTGACGCCGGCGCAGGTCCACACCCGCCCGTCCCGGATGAAGATCGGATCGGGATCGACCCGGACGCCGGGGTGTTCGGCGGCCAGCCGCCCCGCGGTGAGCCAGTGGGTCGTGGCGGGGCGGCCGTCGAGCAGTCCGGCGGCGGCCAGCAGGTGCGCTCCCGCGCAGACCGAGCCGATCCGCCGGGCGAGGGGTGCCGCGCGGCGCAGCCAGCCGGTGACCTCGTGGTCGATCACCGGCTCCACGTCGCCGCCGATGAGCTCGATCGCCCCGCACACCAGCAGGGTGTCGACCGGACCGGTCACGTCGTCGAGGGTCAGGTCGGCCATCAGCCGGACGCCGCTGGAGGTGGTCACCGGGCCGCCGTCGGCCGTCGCGATCCGCACCAGGTAGCCGGGCTGCTCGGCTCCGGCCACCCGGGACGCGACGGAGAACACCTCGGCCGGTCCGGTGGCGTCCAGCAGCTCGATCCCGGGGAAGGCGACGATCACGACGCGGTGCGGTTGGGGCATGCCCTGATCATTCCGCCCGGTCGGACAGGGCCGCAACGACCAGGATCTGTCACATCGGGCCGTCGACCGGTGGGGGCGACCGGCGGGATCCCGGCCCGTCGGACGCCGGGACCGGGCCGGCACCGGCAGACGGGAAGTCAGGTCGATGCGTCCGCGCCGCTCGGCTCCGGCGCCCGTCATGCTCGCCGGATGCCCCGCGGACACGTCCGGCCGGGCGTACCCGTCCGGCGTCGGAGCGGTGCCTGCCGGCCGCGCTCCCGGGGCCGGGGTTCACTGGTCGCTGACGTTGCCGTGTGCGCGTGTGCGCGTCCGCGGGTGTGCGGCTTGTTCGGATGCGAGGAGGCTTGCGGATGGGTACGGCCGGGCTGGGTCGGGACGATCTCAGATCGCTGTTGGAGGCGCCGCCGACGGCGTCCGAGCGGATCGGGCTGGAGATCGAGAGCGGCGTGGTGGACCCGCGGACCGGGCTGGCCGCCCCCTACCGGGGAACGAACGGGTTGCGGGCCGTCCTCGAGGCCGTGCTCGCGGAGTGGGACGGCAAGGCGCTGTTCGACGCGGGGGAACTGACGGGGGTCGAGCTGGCCGACGGGGGCCTGATCGGGCTCGAACACGGTGGCCAGCTAGAGTACTCGGGCCCGCCGGCGGCCGATGTGGCCACGGCGGTGGACGAGGTGCGGCTCGCCCTCGTCCGGCTGGCGGAGCTCCTCCGGCGCTTCGGGCTCGCGCTCCTGCCGGGTGCGTACCTGCCGTTCGACCGGGTCGAGACCATCCCCTGGGTGCCGCTGAGCCGCGGCCCGCTCATGCGCGACCACTTCGACGGCCTCGGTGAGGCGGGCAGCGGCGGAGCGAGGATCCTGTCGATGTCGACCTGCACGCAGGTGCATCTCGACCACCTCTCCGAGGACGACCTCGCGCAGAAGGTGCGGATGCAGGCGGCCGCCTCACCGGTGATCGCCGCACTGCTCGTCAACTCGCCGCTGTACGGGGGCCGGCTCGACGGGCTGCTCTCGCACAGGTCGCAGGACTGGCTGCTGACGGACCCGCGGCGCTGCGGCCTCGTACGGCCGGCCCTGCGCGAGGACGTGCGCATCGACGACATCGTCGACTGGGCGCTGAGCATCCCCATGATCTACCACGAGGACGGCGCGGGAGCGCTTCGGCCCGCGCCCGACAGGTCGTTCGCCGCGCTCCTCCGGGACGGGTTCGCCGACGGTGCCCGGCCGTTGCCCCACCACTGGGCCGCCCATCTGACGCAGATCTGGACGCATGTCAGGATCCGCCGCACCCTCGAACTGCGCGCGGCCGACGGCCCCGCGTACCGGAACTTCCAGGTCGTGCCCGCGCTGTGGACGGGCCTCAGCTACCACGCCCCGTCCCGGGCCGCGGCCTGGGAGCTGCTGAGGGGCTACACCGTGGCGCAGCTGCACGCGGCGACGACCAGGTTCCCGGCCGAGGGGCTGCGCACCGTGCTCGGCGGCGACCGCGTGCACGAGGTCGCGGGCGAGCTCGTCCGGCTGGCCCGGGAAGGGCTGCGGGCCCGGGTCGCCGCCGGTCTGGAGCGTCCCGAGGTGCCGGCCTACCTCGACCCGTTGGACGAGGTGCTGCACACCGGGAAGACCTTCGCCGAGCAGTGCGCCGACCGCTGGGAGACGGACCTGCGGCGCGATCCGCGCCGCTACGTCGCGCTGTTCCGCGTCTGATCGCGCGGCCCGGTCCGTTCGCGCCGGACCGCGCGGTCCGGCGCGAACGACGCGGTGCCGGGGGAAGGCCTCGAACCTTCACGCCCCCTGGGGGGCACCCGACCACGTGGGTCGGGCGCGTCTGCCACTTCCGCCACCCCGGCCTTGTCGAACTCTGCCGGGAATAACGCTAACAGCCGTCCGGCGGTGGGTGAAGAAGGTATTCGAGATCATATTGTGGATGGCTGGAAACCGCCGCCCGGGAGATCAATTCAAGAGCGCAAGATCTCTTTTGTGAATTTCGATCACCAAGGTGCGAAAACCCTTGTCGGGGACGGAATCCCGTCGTACTCTCGGCCCAGTTGGTTCCATTGCCGACAGGGGGAAGATCCAGTGCCTGACCAGCGCTCGGTTTTCTTGAGCTATCCACCGGCCTCCAGCATCTGGCACCTGCCGATGGGAATCGCCTTCCTCACCGCGATCCTCGAAGAGCGCGGTCATCACGTCGTGCAGCACTACGGCTACGTCGAGGCCGTCGAGCACGTCCTGCGGCGGCACGGCGGCGATCCGGTCGACGAGGCGCTGCGCACCGTGCGCGACCCCGCTGCCTCGATCCTGCGGCGCCACGACGCCCGCCGGCTGTTCGAGGAGGTCTCGGCGAGCGTGTCCTCGACGTTCGAGGACTTCGGCGTCGAGCGCAACAACGTGAAGTGCGACTCGCGGCACTTCAAGGGTGATGTCGGTGAACTGCGGTGGGTGCTGGACCACCGCGAGGAGCACGTGTTCCACGAGTACTTCGCCGGGACCGAGCTGGAGCGCATCCGCGCCGCGGGCGCGGACGTGGTCGGCATCAGCGTCGCCGACGAGCGGCAGCTGGTGAGCGCCTGCGTGCTCGCGAGCCTGGTCCGCGAGCGGCTGCCGCACGTTCGGCTGTTCATGGGCGGGAACTACTGGGCCCGCACCATGGACGCCTACCACGACCCCCGGTTCGCCGGCCTGTTCGACCACTGGGACGCGATCGTCTACGCCGAGGGCTTCCGGCCGGTGATCGAGCTGGTCGAAGGGGCCGAGCCGGCCACCGTACCGGGCGTGGTGTGGCGCGACGGCGACACCGTGCGGGTCAATCCGCGCGGCCCCGCCCCCGTCGACTACGAGTCGCTGCCCACCCCGGTGTTCGACCGCGGCATCCGGCAGTGGAGCCCGGACTTCGTGCCGCCGCTGTACACGATGTCCAACTGCCCCATGCGCTGCGGGTTCTGCTCGATAGCGGCCGGCAGTGACAGCTTCCTGCACAAACCCCGGGTGATGTCCGAGCGCCGTGTCGCCGAGCACATCGCCGCACTCGGCGTCGAACGCGTCGACTTCGTCGACGAATACCTCACCGTCACCCGGCAGCTCAGGATCGGACGGGAACTCGCGCGCATCGGACACCGCGCCACCTGGCAGTGCTATCTGACCGCGAGCGATCAATTGCTGAAGCCGGAGAACTGCCGGGCGCTGGCCGAGGCCGGCTGCCGCGCCGTACAACTCGGACTGGAATCCCTCGATCCGGACACCCTGCGCCAGGAGGCGAAACCCTGGAACCACCCGGCGAATTACGGGCGCATTCTCCGGAACCTGCACGACGCCGGAATTCAGGTCCACGTCTTCATCATCGTCGGCGTGCCCGGTGAGCCGATCAACCGCTCGCTGCGCTGGCTGCCGTTCCTGGAGGAGCACGGCGAGCACATCCTGACCATCAAGTCCGGCCGCTACCGGCTCACCCGGCGGGCCCCGGACGAGCGCGCGGCCTCGCTCCACCAGCTCTCCGGGCTCCAGGTGACCGGCGAGGACCAGAAGTTGCTCAACCTCAACCGGGACCAGTTCCGCTACACCACGGGCGGGCTCAGCCGCAAGCGCGTCGAAGCCGTCCGCGACCTCCTCGAGGAGGCCTGCCGCCGGCACTGGGCCTACCAGGTCACCTCCGACACGCCCTGGTGGACCAATCGGGGCCGGTTCACCCTTGAGCAACTGCGCGCCGACGCGGAGATCCTCCGGGCGCACCGTCCTGCGGAACCCTCCATTCCGGCCGGCCATTTGAAGCGCGGACTCTCCAAGGTCGCCAGCGCGCTCCACGACGAGCTCGGCCTTCGCGCCGCGCCTGCCACGTTCGAGGACGCCCGCGACATCGCCGCCCGGCTGGACGCCGCGGACGTCGCCGGGGCCGGCGCGAACGGGGTCGGGCGGGGAGCGCCCTCACCGGCCGGACAGCGGGCAGGATCGAGGGGGCGGTGACGGCCACCCGGTAGGCGGAGGACTGCCGCGCGGTCCATGCGGACGAGACGCACCCGGCGGCCTGCGGTCGAGCCGCAGGCCGCCGGGTGCGTGGTGTCTGTCCGGTCAGCTCACACAGGTGACGATGACCTGCCAGTAGCCGGGGGAGATGACCTCGTTCTCCTGGCTGCACTGGGCGTCGGTGTACCCGGCGGCGTGGGCGGCGGCCCAGGCCCGGGGAGCGGCGATGCCCGGGTTGGGGCCGTAGGCCTTGAAGTACCGGATCGAGGTGGCCGACGCGTTGGCGGCGGTACCCGCGACGCCGAGCAGGGCCGCCGTGGTGAGGGTGACGGCGGCGATGCGGCGAGGAAGCGAACCCATGGCTGTTCTCCACTTCTCCTGATGGATGGTGCGGGAGTCGGCGCGCGCGATGTTCACTGCAAACAGGGACTGTAGCAACGGAGTTGAATGACCGACAGATGTGTGGACAACGGAAAGAAAGCTTCGGGAATTGTCGTGCGAGGCGGAGCGGTTCGTGCGGTCAGACGACGCCGAGCAGGGTTCCCTCGTACGCCAGCCACTGGGAGAAAGCGTGCAGTCCCTTCGCGTGTCCGGTCGCCGGCGACCACCCGGGTGGGCGGATGCCTTCCGTGAATTCCCTGACAGGATTCGGGAGTTCGGAATCGGAGGCAGCAGAGGCATCAGGGGCATCGGAGGAATCGGTCCGGATCGGGACGGGGCGGACCGCCGCATGGACGGTGTTCGCCAAATCGACCAGTGTGACGGGTTTTTCGTCGGCGACGGTCAGGGAACGCGCCGTCGGCCGGGTGCGGAGCACGGCGAGCACGGCGTCGGCCAGGTCGTCCACGTAGACGGGGTGCACCTCGGCGTCGGGACTTCCCTGGACGCTTACCGGTTGGCTGCGCAGGGCGTCCCACACCATGCGCCCGATGAGGGTGTCCCGGGAGCAGCCGGGGCCGTACACCTCGCCCACGGCCAGGGTGTACGGCCTCGGGTCGTCGGCCACGTGGATCCTCAGCTCGCGGGCCGGGGCTCCCTCGCGCAGGCCGGTCAGGTCGAGGACGGCGTCGGGCGCCCCGTCGTCGGTCAGGTCGGCCAGCCGCCGCGCGAGGTGCTCGCCGAGCGGTGAGGCGCCGCCGCGTACGGTGAGCCCGGCGGGCCGCCGGGGCCGACGGGGGGCCGCTCGCTCGGCGAACTCGCGCCCGGCGGCCAGCGCCCGGTGGGCCACGGCCGCCAGGGCCTCGCGGCGTTCGGCGATCCGTTCCTCGGTGCTGTTGTTGCTGATTCCGCCCGCCCCGATGGTGGCCACGCTCTCGGCGTACACCTCGGTTCGTCCCGCCGCCTCGGGGGCGTCGGGGTCCAGCCCGAGACGGGCCGCCTCGTGGCCCATGGCGAGGGCGGTGAGCCAGGTTCCCCGGACGTCCGGGGCGTCCGGCTCCGGACCGGCCGGCGTGAACAGCGAACGGGGCAGCTCCAGGCCGCGCAGGTACTGCTCGCTGTCCATGTGCAGCCAGCGCTCGGGGCCCGGGCCGGCGACCCGCACCGCGCAGCGCGCGATGCCGTACTTGAAGAACGGCAGGACCGTCAGGCCGGTCAGCCGGCGCCCCTCGTCGCCGGGCCGGTCCTCGGGCAGGAAGCAGACCGAGCGGCGCGGCCCCCGGAAGGCGTTGCCCGAGATCGAGCCGTGGTCCTGGTGCTCGGTGAGGTTGGGGACGGAGACGTACCGGGGGACGCCACCGTCCCGAAGGTAACGGTTCATCAAGATGTCATCGGGCCAGGCGCCGAGGCGCTCGCGTCCGTAGCGCACGAACCCTTCGGCGACGGCCCGGGGCAGTACGATCGCGACGCACGGGAAGTACTCGTTGACCGCGCCGATCCAGCGGGCGCCGGCCATGGCGCCGAAGCGGATCGCGGCCCCGTTGCGGGAGTCCCACAGGGCGAACAGCGCGAGTGCGGCGTCCGGCATCGCGTCAATGGCGAGGTGGACCCGTTCGAAGAACGATTCGGACAACAGCATGTCGTCCTGGATCACGAGTTGATGGGTGGCCCCGTCCTCGATGGCGTCCCAGGCCGCGAGGGCCGTGCGCAGCACCGAGGGGGTGCCGGTCGGGTCCGGGTCCATGACGACCCGCAGCGCGCCCGGTGGCGCGGCCAGGGCCATCTGCTCGGCGGCGTGCCGGCGTTTGGGATGGGTCATGACCACCCCACTGAGCTGATGGCGTGTCACGTGATTTCTCTCTTTCCGATGGGGTGTGGGGGACTTGATGGCACTCGTGTCGTAATCGGCTACTGCGGGGGCCATCGATTCCGGACAGTACGGATCACGCCGGGGGCTGGCAAGAGTGCCGAATTAGCACTGGCGTCACGGTTGGTGTCCCAAGGATGCTGGATGGGCACGCCACCTTCCGTGTGAAGCATGTGGCTGTGTGTGAGTGCATATTTCGAGAGTTCGCCGTCTTCACGGAGGGAACCCCTATGTCCACTGAATCGCACGTGCCGTCGAACGCGGCCGGAACGGACCACGGCGAGAGCGTCGAGGCCCGGTTGGAGAGGCTCCGCGACGCCCGCATCGTGGTGACGGGAGGCGGGGGCCTGGTGGGCAGCCGGCTCACCGCCCTGCTGTGCCGGGTCGGCGCCGAGGTGGTCGTCCTGGACCGGATGGACGCCTACCCCGAGAACGGTCACGCGATCTTCGGGGTCGAGAAGACCGGGGCCAAGATCGTCGTCGGCGACGTCTGCGACCGCGATCTGGTCGCCGGGCTGCTCCGGGATGCCGACTACGTGGTCCACGCCGCCGCCTACGCGGACGTGGCGGCCTGCACCCGGGACCCCGACATCGCCTTCCGGGCCAATGTGCAGGGTACCCAGGTGGTCCTGGAGGAACTGGCCCGCACGGGTGTGCGCCGCCTGGTGCTGGTCTCCTCCGCGTCCGTGTACGGCGACGGCCCCACCGGCTCGCCCGGTCCGCACATGTTCCACGAGGACCAGGCGCTGTTCCCGCTGTCGGTGTACGCGAACGGCAAGTTGTGGGCCGAGCACCAGACCCGGCTGATGCTCGGGGCGGCGTCCGGTGCCGAGTACGCGATCGTCCGGTACTTCTCCGTCTACGGGGATCCGCAGATCCCGAAGCCGGGCAGCCACTCCTGGATGGTTCCGTGGCTGTCCCTGCAGGCCAAGCTCGGCCGTCCGATGCGCCTGAACGGGGGCGGCGTCCAGGTGCGCGACATGGTCCACGTCCAGGACGTCGCCGAGGCGACGGCGCTCGCGCTCGTCGAGGAGGGGATGGCGGGCCGGACGGTGAACGTGGGGACCGGGCATCCGACGGCGGTCCGGGAGGTCGCGGACCTGCTGACCCCCTACTTCCCGCAGGCGCACCGGATCGTCACCCCGCGCCCCGAGGGCGATCCGCTCGGGGGGTACGCCTCCACGGAGCGGGCCCGGGAACTGCTGCGCTGGCAGGCCCGGATCGGCGTCGCGGAGGGCGTGGACCGCTACGTGCGGTGGTTGGAGAAGACGCCCGAGGCGGTCCCGCGTTGGCTCGCCGAGGACGGCGCGTGACAGTCTGTGGCGTCGTGGACGTCCGCCGTGGGGGCGGACGTCCGAGGAGGGGAACGCGCATGGGCTATGTCGGGTCGTACATCTGGTCGCTGCGTCAGAAGGTCGGCGACATGCGGCTGTTGGTCCCGGGGGCCCAGGTCCTGCTGATCGACGAGGCCGGCCGGGGGCTGTTCCAGCAGCGGGTCGACAACGGTCTGTGGGAGCTGCCGGCGGGTGCCTGCGAGGAGGACGGGGGGTTCGCCGACGCGGCCGTCCGGGAGGTGGCGGAGGAGACCGGGCTGCGGGTCGCCGAGGAGGACCTGGTGGCCTTCGGGTCGCTGTCCGATCCGGCCCTGCACACCGTGACCTACCCGAACGGGGACGTCAACCACTGCTTCGCGCTGCTGTTCGTGGCCCGGCGCTGGTCCGGGGAGCTCTCCCCGGGGGCGGACGAGGTGCGCCGGGCGGAGTTCCGGCCCCTCGACGACGCGCCGGAACCGCTGCACCCGCCCACGCGGGTCGTGCTGGAGATGTACCGCGCATTCGTCACGGACGGGAGGTTCCAGGCAAGGTGAGCGAAGAGCAACCGATTCGCGTGGCGGTGCCGTGCCGGGCGTGCCTGTCGGGGGAGGACCTGGACTGGCTGGGCGACGGCCGCTCGGTCAGCCTCGCCCTCGACCTGCCGACCACGGTCGAGGTCGTGCCCGGCGGACCGTCCGGGGCGGCGGAGCAGGCGGACACCGGCTGGCCGGCGGAGGTGTGGGCGTTCCTGCGCGACCGCTTCCCCGGCCTGCCGGCCGGGGAGGCGCCGGCCGTGAGCGTCAGCAGCGAGGCGCCCGCCGCGAGCGGGCTGTCCTCGTCCACGGCGCTGATCGTGGCGCTGTTCCGGGCGTTCGCCGAAGCGGCCGGTGCGCCGGCCGGCGTGCGGGTGCCGGACGCCACGCTCGTCCAGTGGGCGTACGAGTTCGAGTTCGCCCGGTTCAACGGCGGGGGCATGGACCACCTCGCCGTCGCCGAGGGCGGTGCGCTGCTGATCGACGGCCGGGAGCGCGGCCTGCCGGTCGTCCGCGAGCGGCTGGAGTTCCCGGACGACTGGCGGGTGGTCGTGGTGGATTCGGGCACCCGGAAGAACACCGCCGACCACATCCGCACGGTGCGCGCGCAGCTCGCGGCCGGTGATCGGGCCCTCGCGGCGTACCGGGCCGAGGCCGACCTGGCGTCGGGCGCCGCGTGGGAGGCACTGCGCGGGCGCGAGCACGAGGCGCTGGGGGAGGCGATGACCCGGGCGCACCGGGCGATGCGCGACTTCCAGGGCATGTCGACACCCGTCCTGGAGGAGCTGCGGACGCTGGCGCTGCGTGCCGCCGGCCTGCCGCTGAAGCTCAGCGGGGCCGGCGGCGGCGGTTCGCTGGTCGGGGTCTGCCCCGCGGCGGAGGCGCCCGGGGTGGTCGCGCGGCTGGCCGACGCGCTGCGTGACCCGTTCCCCGGGGCACGCGTGATCCCCGCCCGGGCGGCTCCGGCGAGCCGGAGTGCCCGGGCGGGGGACAGGGTCGGCGTCAGCGCCGGGTGACGGTCACAGGAACGGGTCGTAGTCCTCTCCCGGGGGGACTGCGCCCGTTCCTTCCGCTATCTGCTCCAGCTCCAGGTTGGAGCGGTGCCGCGCGCAGTGGAAGCGGCAGTCCCGGCTCGGGTCGACGATGCCGCGGTCCGACGTCTTCCAGATGTCGGCCAGGCTGTCGGTGACGGCGTCGCCGATCCGGGCCAGCGGGTTGCCCCGGTGGTAGGAGCAGATGTACACCCCGGACGGGGTGACCAGGGTGCGCAGCTCGGCGACCCCGCAGCGGTGGTAGTCCTTGGGCTGGACCGGCCCGGTGTGGCCTCGCAGCGAGGTGAGCGTCGAGGAGTTGATGAGCTGGAAGGTGTCGCTCTCCAGCCGGGCCGCCTCGGCGAGCTGGCCGTCGACCGAGTCGAGGATGTCCTGGGAGACCTGGATGACGTGATGCTCCTCGTCGAACATCGCCTTGGTCTCGAAGTAGTCGCAGCCGATGTCGTGGGCGAGTTCGGCGGCCTGCAGCACCTCCGTGTGGTTGCTGACGATCCGGCCGTCCCGCTCCTGGCGGGTCATGACCAGGAACGAGTAGCCGAGGGCGCCGGTCTTCGCCTCGGCGAGCAGCCGCATGTTCGCGACCACCTTGTCGAAGACGCTGCGGCCCTTGCGGTCGGGGCGGAATACGCCGTACGTCTCGGCGCTGCCGGCGTCCATGGAGACGCGGACCCAGGCGGCGTACCGGGCGAGTTCGTCGAGATTCTTGTCGATCATGGTGCCGTTGGTGACGACCCCGATGGCGAGGCCGGCCTCACCGAGGATGCGCAGGACCTGGCGGGTCCCGCGGTGGGCGAGCGGTTCGCCGCCCCCGATGAGCACCACGGCCTTGACGGACATGGAGACCAGTTCCTCCGCGAGCGCGGCCAGCCGCTCGGGGGTGAAGCGGCCCTGGTTGAGCAGCTTTCCGCTGATGCACTCGGGGCAGGCCAGATCGCAGAAGGTCGTCGGGTCGAGGTCCACGACGAGCGGGGCGTCCGAGGCGATTCCCGAGGCCACTTGCAGGATGCGGGGCCAGCCCGCGGGTTGGTACAGCTTGGAGACCAGATCAAGGCGGTCGTGCGTCACGGAGTCCTCCTGTGGGCGTGAACGGGGTGCGACCGGGGGAGCCGGGTGTGCGGTGCGCGGGATCAGCCCTTGACCGCGCCGGCGGCGAGGCCGGAGGCGATCCTGCGCTGGACGATGAGGAAGAAGACCACGACGGGCAGGGCGGTGAGTGTGGCGCCCGCCATCAGCCCGCCGTAGTCGGTGCCGAAGCTGGTCTGGAAGGAGACCAGCCAGATGCTGACGGTCTGTTTCTCAGGTGTGGACAACAGGATGTAGACAAGGACGTACTCGTTCCACGCCTGGACGAGCGCGAAGACCGAGGTGGCGACGATTCCGGGGGCGAGCAGTGGGAGCACCACCCGGCGGAACGCGCCGAGGCGACCACAGCCGTCGACCATGGCCGCCTCCTCCAGCTCCACGGGCACCCCGGCGATGAAGCCGCGCAGCATCCAGACCGTGAACGGCAGGGTGAACACCAGGTAGGTGAGGATCACCCCGGTCAGGCTGTCGGTCAGCCCGGCGTCGTTCAGCAGCAGGTACAGCGGGATGACCAGCGCCGTCAGCGGCACCATCTGGACGATGAGGATCACTACGACGAAGGCCTTGCGGCCCGTGAAGCGGAAGCGGGCGAGGGCGAAGGCCGCCAGCGTGCCGATGACCAGCGACACCACGACGGTGCCGAGGCCGATGACGACGCTGGAGCGGACGTTGGCCCAGAAGGTGTCCGAGCCGAGGGCCCGGGCGAAGTTGTCGAACGTGGGCCGGCCCGGCCAGAACTTCGGCGGCAGGCTCAGGATCTCGTTGGCCGGTCGGAACGCGGTGAGCACCATCCAGTAGACGGGGAAGCCGATCACCGCGGCGACGAGCAGCCCGAGGAGGTCACGGCGCAGCGAGTGCTTTCTCCTCATTCGAGCTCTCCCGTTCTGAGCATCTGACGCAGGTAGACGACCGATCCGGCGAGCAGCAGCACCACGGTCACGACCGCGATCGCGGCGCCGGCGCTGTACCGGTTCACGGCGAAGGACTCGATGAAGGAGTAGACGCCCAGCAGGTAGTACTCCCGCTCGGGCTGGCCTCCGCGCATCAGCCAGATCTGGTTGAAGACGCCGAAGTCCCAGATGGCGGTCAGTGTGGTGACCATGAGCAGGACCGGCTTGATCACCGGGAGGGTGACGTGCCGGAACACCTGGAACGGCCGGGCGCCGTCGAGGAACGCGGACTCCTCCAGCTCGGGCGGGACCTGCGCGAGCGCGGCCCGCAGGGTGATGGCGGCGAACGGCAGCGAGCCCCACACCACCACGGCGACGATGACGCTGAACCCCTGCCAGGGGTCGATGAACCAGTTGTGACGGGCCAGATCGACCCCCGGCAGCTTCGAGAGCACCCAGTTCACCACACCGTAGTCGGCGTCGAAGAGCCAGCGGAAGATCGACGCGGCCACCATGGCGGGCATCGCCCACACGGTGACCAGCACGCCGGCGATGACGGCGCGCACCCAGGGGGAGACCCGGTGCATCAGCTGCGCGGTGAACAGCCCGCAGAGCACGGTGAGGACGACGCACACCGCGGTGAAGAGTACCGTGCGGCCCAGCACCGTCCAGAAGAACCCGTCCCCGAAGATCCTGCGGAACTGGTCGAGCCCGGCCCACGGCGGTGCGGCCCCGCTGAAGAGCTGTTCGCGGGTCATGTCCTGGAAGGCCAGCACGACCATGTCCACGAGCGGGTAGCCGAGCACCAGGACCATCGCGAGGACGGTCGGGCCGATCAGCAGGTACGGCAGCAGCGTCGGGCGCCGCCGCCGGCCCCGGTCAGCGCTCATTGATCACTTCGTTGATCCGCTGGTCCGCCTCACGCGTGGCGTCCTGCACGGACTGCTTGCCGTTGGCGATGCGCTCGAGCATCTCGGGCAGGATGTTGGACTTCTCCACCGACGTCCAGCCGGGCGCGAACGGGGTCATCCAGCCTCCGGTCGCCGCGGCCTGGGCGGCCGGGCCGTTGATGCCGCCGCCCGCGACCTCGGCGAGCTGGGTGGTGTTGTTGGGCAGGGTGTTCACGGCGATCAGGGCCTTCTGCGACTCCCGGTCGGTGAACATCTTGATCCAGTCGGCGGCCAGGTCCTTGCGCGTCGACTTGGCCGGGACGGCCAGGGTGGAGCCGCCGAGGAACGGCGGCAGGAGCTTCCCGGACGGGCCGGGGAAGGGGAAGGTGTCGAACTTGTCCTTCAGCTTCGGGTCGCCGCCGGAGCGTTCGTCGGCGGCCGCGGTGGCCTCCCAGGTGTTGCCGTAGAAGACACCCACGCGGCCCTGGCCGACGACCTGCGGCTGGTCGCCGTTGTCCTTGGCCCGGTCACCGACGTAGTACGTGTCGATCAGCCGCTTCCACTCGGTGAGGCCGGCCACGGACTGCGGCGAGGACAGCGAGCTCTTCCACTTGTCGCCGTCCTTCACGGCGATCTCGCCGCCCGCGTCCTTCACGAAGGCCATGGCCGCGTACCAGTAGCGGCCGGGCATGTAGAGCGCCGAGTAGTTGGGGTCCTCGGCGCCGTAGGTGCCCTTCAGCTTGTCCAGCGCGGAGAGCAGTTCGGGGTAGGCCTTCGGGGCGCCGGTGACACCGGCGCGGGCGAACTGGTCGGTGCGGTACACCGCGACCCGGGCCCCGACGTAGTACGGCACGCAGTACGTCTTGCCGTCCGCGCGACAGGCGTCGGCGAGCGCCGGCAGCCAGGCGTCCGACTGGTCGAAGCGGGCCGGGTCCACGGCGGAGAAGGCGCCGTTGACGATGTAGTTGGTGGTCTCACTGTTGCCCATCTCGACCACGTCGGGCACGTTCTTCCCGGCGAGGACGGCGTCCAGCTTCTGGTTCTTGGTCGTCCACTGCTGGTACTGGACGTCGACCTGGACCCCGGGGTGGGCCTTGGTGAACCGGTCGTTGGTGGACTGGACCAATTGCGGCCAACTCTCCTGGGCGTCCACGGCCAGCCACACCGTCAGTTTGCCGCCCGCCTCGGACCCGCCACCGGAGCCGGAACTGCATCCGGCGACCGCGATAGGCAGGAGAAACGTGAGGATGAGGGGGCGAATGGGCATGCGAATGGCCATGGGGTCTCCAATTGCACTTTGGGGGCAGACTTCTGACTACCCATCTGATCCATTGGATGCGCGGAGGCGCGGACATTCGGCCGGAAGATGACGTTCAAGGTCCCGCGGAGGGTCCAACGCTTGACTCCTCAGGGGCGGTACCCGCAGGTTAGGCCTCTGCGCCAACCATGATCCCGATCGAAGGACTGTCACGTGACCGAGCACACGACTACCTCGACCGATGCGACTCCCGACACCTCCGCCCGGCCGCTGCGGGTCAACGCCTGGAACGGCTGGGACCCGCTGCGCCACGTGATCGTCGGCCGGGCCGAGGGCACCGTGGTCCAGGCTCCCGAGCCCGCGGTGCGCCGGGACTACCCCGAGGACGGCTTCCCCCTGGGCACCTACGGCCCGATGCCCGAGGACATGGTCGCCGAGGCCGGGGAGCAGCTCGACAACTTCGCCGAGATGCTGCGCCGACGCGGCATCCGGGTGGACCGACCCACCCCGATCGACTTCAACCAGCAGGTCACCACGCCCGAGTGGTCCCAGGACTCCATGTTCGGCTGCATGCCGCCCCGGGACATCCTGCTGACCGTCGGCAACGAGGTCCTGGAAGCGACCATGTCCTACCGCAGCCGCTGGCACGAGTACCTCGCCTACCGGCCCGTGCTGCAGAACCTGTTCGACGGCGACGAGAACATGCGCTGGGAGGCCGCCCCGAAGCCGCGCCTGACCGACGCCTCTTACAACACCAAGTTCTGGGACACCTACAACGACCTGCCGACCGAGGAGCAGCTGGCCCGGGTCCGCGACTACGACCTGGTGCTGACCGAGGCCGAGCCGCTGTTCGACGCCGCCGACGTGGCCCGCTTCGGCAAGGACCTCTTCGTCCAGCTCTCCTTCGTCACCAACCGCAGCGGCTACCAGTGGCTCAAGCGCCACTTCCCCGACCACCGGGTGCACGCGGTCACCTCCACCAACACCCACCCGCTGCACATCGACGCGACCTGGGTGCCGCTGCGCCCCGGCCTCGTGCTGCACTGCGGCGAGCGGCTCGCGGACGCCGAGCTGATGGAGTTCTTCCGGCTCAACGACTGGGAGATCATCGAGGCGGTGCAGCCGGCGAGCTGGGACCACCCGCCGAAGCTGTCGTTCTGCAGCCCCTGGCTCGCCGGGAACATGCTGAACATCGACGAGAACACCCTGTGCATCGAGGAGAAGGAGGTCCGGCTGTCGGAGCAGCTGTCCTCCTACGGCTTCGAGATCGTCCCGGTGCCGTTCCGGGCGGTCGGTCCGTTCGGCGGCGGGCTGCACTGCGCGACCGTCGACATCGAGCGGGACGGCGGGCTGCAGGACTACTTCCCGCGCCGGCACGGCCGGTACTGAGGCCGGTCCCGTGTCGTCCGCGCCGTCCGCGCCGTCCGTCTCGTCCGCGCCGTCCGTGCTGCCGTCGCCGGAGATCCGTGCCGTCGTCCTCGACTTCTACGGGACGCTGGTGCGGATGGTCGAGCCGCTGCCGCCCGATCACCGCGCGATCTTCGAACGCCGGGGCCTGGCCGCCCAGGGCGCCCGCTGGGGCGACCAGTGGGCGGTGGGCCCCGCCGAGGGCGAGGAGCACGCCGCGCACTCGATCGCCGAAACCGCCTACCACCATTGGGAGTTGGACCGGCTTCGGCGCAGGGCGCGGGACTGCGGGGTGCCCGGGCACGAGCTCGACGGCCTGGTCGAGGAGATCGACCGGGCGATGAAGGCCATCCGGCTGGAGCTCTTCGAGGACACCCGCGCGGTCCTCGGGGAGCTCCGCGACCGGGGGCTTCGGATCGGCATCTGCTCCAACTGGTTCTGGAACCTGGAGGACTGCCTCGAAGAGGTCGGCCTCGCGCCGATGGTCGACTTCGTGGTCGGCTCCGCCCGGGCGGGCGCGCGCAAGCCGCACCCGCTGATCTACCGGGCGCTGCTGGAGCGGTGCGAACTGCCGCCCCGGCAGGTGCTGTTCGTCGGGGACATGTGGGCGCCGGACGTGCTCGGCCCGCTCACGGCCGGGATGCGCTCGGTCCACCTGTGCCGGCCGGACCCGGCGGTCCGCGGATCCGAGCCGCCCCTGGTGGACGGGGCGGTCCGGATCCGCGGGCTGGCGGAACTGCTCACGCTCGTGGCGAGCGGTGCCGCAGCCGGTCCAGGAGGTTTCGGGTGACCTGGACGACTCCGGCGTCCTGGTCCTTCCCGCAGACCACCGGCCAGTCGGTGGTGCCCGCGCTGAACACGGTGCCACCGGCGGTGTAGACGCCCATGGTCGCGGCCCGGGGGCTGGTGAGGCCCGGCTCCCGGGCCGGGCCGTTCCAGTGACCCCATTTGAAGTTGTGGAAGTCCTCGTGGACGGGTTCGAGGACATGGATGCCGAGGATGAGGAAGGAGGTGGGCGTGCCGTCCTCGCCGCTCGCCCGGGCGACGCCGCGGGCGTCGCGGGTGTAGGCGGCGCCGTCGCACTCGTAGCCGATGAGCGGGGTGCCCGCACCGAGCCGGTCGGGCTCACCGCCGTCGGATCCGTCGCGCAGCCCGGTGCCGGCGAAGATCCAGTGGTCGGCGTGCTGCACGGTGTACCCGTCGCGCGGACGGTCCCCGGGCCATTCGGCGCTCGCCCACATGCCGCCGTTGCGGAAACTCACCCCGGTGAGCGAGTTCTCGGGGCGGCCCACACCGTCGGGCGGCGCCGGCCACCACTGGTCGGACGCGGGAAGGTGCGGATATTCGTCCCCCACGTGGTGGTCGGTGTCGGAGACGAAAGCGGTGTTGCCGTCGGTCGGGTGAATGCGCCACCAGCACGTGTTGGCGCTGAGGAAGGCGATGTTCCCGCCGTCCCGGACGAATCGCTCGGCGTGGGCGCGCATCGCCTCGCTCCAGTATTCGTCATGGCCGACGCTGAGCAGCAGATCATAGGAGGAGAGCAGATCCGGATCCTCGTGCAGGTCGAGATCCGTGCAGAATTCGACCGGGTAGTCGTTGCGCTCCAGCCAGGCGATGAACGGGGCGTCCCAATAGGCGAGGTCGATGATTCCGCCGGGCCGGTGCAGGCTCACCTTGTGCCCGCGGGGAATGCCGTCCGGCAGGTACACGGGGTGGTCGTAGAGACTGGCGGCGCGTTCCTCGCCCGGGCGGTCGGAGCGGTTGTAGGCGTGCCGGGTGAAGGTCGATTTCTTGTAGAGGATGCGGGAGCGGCCGCCGGCCCGCCGGGGCCGTACGACGAAGAACTCGCGCGCCGGTCCCTCGACGTCCGCGGCGTCGAGCAGCGGCGGGTCGTCGCCGTCCTCGACGAACTGGACGAGGTGCATCCCGGGAGTCCAGCCCTCGGGCACGGGCAGGGTGAGCGGCGGCCAGTCCCAGCCCTGGGCGGGCGAGGCCCGGCCGGGGACGCCGTCGGGGTGCGGGGGCGGCAGGTGGAGCGAGCCGGGGTGCCAGCCGGTCTCGGCCACCAGCTCCAGGCCCTCGCCCAGCCGGTAGAACCTCAGCCGGAACCGGGCGGCGTCGGTGGAGACATGGACGGTCAGTTCCTCCCCGGAGATGACGCTCTCCCGGCCGAGATATCCCTCTATCATTCCGCCTCCTCAGCAGAGCGATCGGCCGGCGAATAGGTGTCCGGCCGCTTCGGCCCGCCATCGTAGGGGGTTCCGGGAATTCCCGGCAAACGGTGCCGGGAAACCGGTCATTCAGGGCCGCCTTTCGGACAGCGAACCGGATGGGGAGAATCCTCTACCGCCGGGCCGGGTAGGGCGGAATTCAGCCGGGCCGACCGGCTGCCGTAAATCTGTCGAGAACGAGGGTTGCATGAGTACTGAATTTCGCGTGAGAGAACTCGTCCTGGGAATCGAGGGCCTGGCGCTGCTGCGCAACGCCCTGGACGGCGACGAGAAGTTCCTCAAGGAGCGCGTCGAGGACATCCGGCGCTTCGTGGCGGCCGACGGGGAGCTGCCGGACGGCGGCGCCGGCGTCAGCGAACTCGACCTGGCCGAGGGCTACGCCTCCTGGTCGGCGGTGTACGACTCGCTGCCCAACTCCTACATCGAGGTGGAGGAGCCCGTGCTGCACGGGATCCTCGACACCCTTCCGACGGGCACCGCCCTCGACGCCGCCTGCGGCACCGGGCGCCAGACCGGCGCCCTGGTGGCCCGCGGGCACCGCGCCATCGGCGTGGACCAGTCGCCCGAGATGCTGGCCAAGGCCGGCGAGCGCGCCCCGCAGGCGGAGTTCCGGGTCGGGCGCCTGGAGAACCTGCCGCTCGAGGACAACTCGGTGGACCTCGCGGTCTGCTCGCTGGCCATGACCCACCTGCCGGACCTCGCGGCGGGCGTGGCCGAGCTGGCCCGGGTGGTCCGTCCCGGCGGGCGGATCGTCGTCTCGGACCTGCACCCGTTCGTCATCGCCCTCCAGGGGCAGTGCGTCTTCGTGCACGGCTCCGAGCAGCTCGCGTTCGTCCGCAACCACGTCCACCTGCCCGGGCGGTACCTGGAGGCGTTCACGGCCGCCGGGCTGCGGGTGCGGGCCTGTCACGAGCCGCTCTTCAACGGCCGCCTCGCGCCCGGCGGTTACGAGGAGTTCATCGCCGACGCGGCCCGGGCGGCCTGGGACGGGCTGCCGATCGTCATCGTCTGGGACGTCGAAGTCCCGGCCTAGACCCACCAAGAGAGGAGAGGAATCCCGATGGCCCTGGTCGTGGTGACCCACGCGGAGAAGCCCGAACTGTGGGACCGCATGCCGGAACGGTTCGCCGGCATCGTGCCCGAGTACAACCTGCACGGAGATGTGAACGACTCCTACTGGGACCGCCTGTTCGAGGACTTCCCGGACTACCAGTTCGTCCTGTACGACGACGAGCGCGAGGTGGTGGCGGGCGCCGGTCGCTCGCTGCCGCGCAGCTGGGACGGCACGGCCGCCGACCTCGGCCCCGGCCTGGACGACTCCATCGCCCGGGCCTTCGCGGACCGCGCGGCCGACCGGACCGCCGGCGCCGTGGTCGCGCTGGGCATCGAGGTCGCGGAGGACTACCAGCGCAGGGGCTTCTCCGGCGTGCTCCTCGGCGGGATGCGCCAGGTGGCGCGGCGGGCCGGCCTGGACACGGTGCTGGTGCCGGTGCGGCCCACCTGGAAGGACCGGTACCCGCTGGTGCCGATCGAGCGGTACGCGGCCTGGCGGCGCGAGGACGGGGCGCCGCTCGACCCGTGGATCCGTACCCAGGTGGGCGCCGGCGGCACGATCGCCGGGGCCTCGGAGCGCTCGTCGCGGATCACCGGCACGGTGGCCGAATGGGAGCGCTGGACCGGCCTCGCCTTCCCGGAGGACGGCGACTACGTCTTCCCCGACGGCCTCGCCACCCTGCGGATCGAGCGGGAACGGGACCTCGGCTCGTACTGGGAGCCGGCGGTGTGGATCACGCACCCGGTCACTCCGGACGAAGCCGCTCCCCGGCCCTGACGGCGGTCCACGCGAAGGCGGACATCAGCCGCACCTCGTCCGGCCCGGCCTCCGGGCGACGCTCGGGAGGCAGGCCGGCGGGACCGGCCGTGGACACCGCGGCCTCCCGCAGCCGGGCGAGGGCGGCGGGCGGGACATCGTCGGGGTCGCCCCCCAGCCGGCGGGCGGCCTCGGCCGCCTGCCGGCCGAGCAGCAGGCAGTGGATCCACAGCTCCTCGGCGAAGCTCCGGCCGAACCGCTCGGCCACCTGCGCCGCGAGGTCCTCCGGCAGGCCGTCCGCCACCGCCCGGCGCACGGCCTCCTCGGTGAGACCGGTCGCCGGCAGGGCGTCGCGCCAGCGGTGGTGGCCGCGTCCGCCGTCCGGGCCGTGCTCCTGGCCGACGAGCCGGATGTAGCCCTCGCCGTAGCGCATGTAGGGGATCCACCCCGGCTCCTCCAGGACGCGCCCACGCTCCAGGATCGGCTCGGCGTCGGCCGCGTCCGTGGGGCAGACGGCGAGCCTGATCCCTTGGGTGGCATGGCCGTTGATGCTGCTGGTGCCGATGTGCTCCACCACGGTGGGCACGGCGATCAGGCTCATCCGGCCGCGGGCGCGGAAGAAGACGGAGAAGAGTTCGTCGTCGTGCCGCTCGGCGCTGCCGGTGGCGAACTTGCGGAAGTCCTCCGCGGTGTCGAGCGGCAGGCAGACGGCCAGGGACGGCGTGAACTCGTCGGGCACGGCCCGTACCCAGGCGGCGCCGGCGAGCGCGGCGAGCCGGGCGGCGCCGCCGTTGCGCGCGTGCCAGTTCGTGTAGAACACCAGGGCCTCGTCCGGGAACCGGGTGGCCGCCCGGCCGACGAGCGCCACCAGGTTCTCCGGGGCGGACACGTCGTCCTGGACGACGAGATGGTGACTGCCCTCGGCGTCCGCCGCCGCCCAGGCGACCATGGCCGTCCGCATGGCCGACGGCGGACCGTCCGGCTCCGGGTCGAGCGCCAGGCCGTCCAGCCCGAGCCTCCCGGCCAGGTCACGGGCCTGGACCAGGCGTACCGGATGGGTCATGACAGCCGAACTCACGCGCACCGTCGGCACCTTGGTTCTCCCTCGTTCTCGGGTCTCGCGCCATCGTGGCAGGCGCGGCCCGTCGCGGAAAAGGCCGCGAAGTGATCTCGGCCGGTTTCCGTAGGCCCGGGATCACGGCCAGTGGCGGGCTCTCCAGTGCGAGACGGTCCGCGGCTCGCCGTCCGCCCGGAGGAGGAGATCGGCCTGGTAGGACGGCCCGCAGCCCTCGTCCACCGACGGGCCCGCGGGCCGTCGCCGCGGTACGGCCAGGGCGGTGAGCGACAGCCAACCGACCCCGACGAACCCGTCCACGCACAAGGCGGGCAGGAGTGGCACCCGGTCATCGGTGTGCACGGCCGTCACCACACCTGCGCCCAGCACGGCAGCGACCCCAACGACCAGACAGCGTACGGCGCTCAGCATCCCGCTTCCCACATCCCTCGATCGCGCGGCAGCGAATCCGGCCGCTCGGAAGAGAACAGTGAACGGCACACCGGCGCCCGCTGTGACGACGTATTCAGGACAGATTGGATTAGACCAATGGTTCTCACACGCGAGGTTCGCGTCCGTCCGGTATGGGCTCGGCGGGATGCACGGCCCCGGGGGCCGGTCGTCCCGCCGAGCCCCGGGCCGTCGGGCCGGCCGCGCGCGCGGGGCGGTTCAGCGCTGGCAGAACACCGTGGAGACCGAGGTCCACCAGCCGCCGGACTGCCGCACGTCGGAGCCGAGCCGGTAGCACTGGCTGCGCTGCCAGCCGGCCGCCTGGGCGAACGAGTAGGCCACGTTGGTCGCGCTCTCGATGGCCGAGCCCATCGTGCCGCCGGTCCCGCTCCCGGTGAAGGTCGCCGTCTCGGTCGCGCGGACCGTCCGGCCCGGGCCGCCGGCGAGGGTGTCGGCCGAGGCGGCCTGGGCGGAGGCGACACCGCCGAGGAGGCCGGCCGAGACGGCGAGGGCCGCGGCGGCGACGCGCAGGCGGCGGTTGGAGCTGTGGATCATGTGAACTCCTCGATGCTGGTTGTGAGTTGGAAGATCGCCGACCCGAGCCGGCCGAGCCGACGAGACCTCCGTCGCCGGTGTGCCGGGTCGGCGCATCCAGTCTCGTCACGCCCGCCCCGGCCGACCAACACCCTTCGGCCTCCGTCGAATTCGGACCGGCACCGGCGGGCTCCGGGCCCCACGGCCGCCCCGGAGCCGGAATCGCGTGACCGATCAGGGTTTCGTGTGGCGTGTTCCTGGCGAACTATTCCAACCATGGGCTTGTCGCCGTCTGCCGGTCATCCTCCCGTCGCCGTCTTCCGAGAGCCCCGGGGCGGGCGGCCCGCCCCGGGGCTGGGCTCGCGGGTCGATGCCGGGGCGAGGAGGGCGGCGCGGGTGCTGGCCGGGGTGGCGACCCATGCCGGACCCTTCGAGCGGACCGCCGCGCTGCGGCAGGCCGCCTCCGTGGCCGGTGAGTTGGTGGCCGCGCTGGCGGCGTTGGCGCCGGCCGTGGCCGGTGAGGACATCCCGGCGGAGTCGACCAGCCAGTCGTACTTCCGAGTTCGTGAGGTGGAACTGTCGGATCAACAGGCCGCCCTGCACGGCGCCCTGGTCGTCCAGCGAGGTCTGGAGGACCTGTGCGACGCTCCGCTGGCGGGGGCCGACCTGGCATTGGAAGTGGCAGCGATGCGGCAGTCGGTGCTCGACCTCACCGGCGCGGCCCCGGGAACCGAACCCGGACCCATGCCGGAGCCCGCCGTACCCGAGCCCGGTGCGAGGGCGCCGTTGGAGAGTGTCTGGAGCGCCCGCTGGCTCATCGGGCACCAGGTCCACGTCCTCTTCAACGTCTGCGCGGCGGTCGCCGTGGCCGACGCCGCCCGCCACCTGCGCGACGACGACACCGATGCCGCGCTGCTGCGGCTGGCGGAGGCGACGGTGTACGTGCGCGGCTTTCCCGCGGCCATGAACCACGCCGGCACGATCCCGGCCGACTACTACCTGGCGGCGATCCGCCGGACCATGGCACCGCCGTCGACGGACATCCCGCTCAGCGGGCGCCAGCACCGCGGATACAAGCTCTTCAGAGCGGCGATGAAGGACCTGCTGACGGTACTGCCCCAATCCTACGAGCAATTGGTGGCCCGCAACCCGGAGCTGGCCGAGGCGAGGGGCGCCCTCCTGGAGGCCGACATCGTGGACGCCGAACGGCACGTCACCCTGGCGTACTCGATGGTGCATCTGCGGCGTTCCATCGCCCAGCGGCCCGAAGGCCCCGACAACGCCGTCGCCGAACTACGGCTCATGCGCCACCGCCGCGCGGCCCAGTACGCCCCCCTGATCCGATTCGGGGACCACTACATCGCCGACGCCGTGGCCGGTCTGCGCCACTCGTGAGTCCGGCCGCCCACCGTTCGCACTCCCGGCAGGAGACCCGATGTCCGGCACCACGCACAACACCGCCGCCGCCGACTGGACCCTCGATCCGGCCGATGCCGCCGCGTGCGAGCGCCTGGCCCGCACCCTGTCCGCCGGCGGGCACGACCAGGTCGACAGCCCCGCGTGGGTGGCCCGGGCCCGGGACGCCTGGGACGAGCTTCCGCTGCCGCTGCGCCGTGCGGTGCGCCGGTTCCGACGGCACTCCGGCCCGCACGGCACTCTGGTGATCGGCGGCCTGCCCGTCGACCGGGCGGCCCTGCCGGCCACACCGTCCGTCCTCGGATCGGTCCAGCGCCGGGCCGCCGTCCCGGCCGCGGTGCTCACCATGGTGGCCTGCGGGCTCGGCGAGCCGCTCGCCTACCTGGCCGAGAAGACGGGCGCGCTGGTGCAGGACGTCGTCCCCGTGCCCGGGCAGGAGAGCTTCCACAGCAACGCCGGGTCGGTGCCGCTGTCCTTCCACACCGAGAACGGCTTCCACCCCCACCCACCCGACTACGTGGTCTTCCTGTGCCTGCGCGCCGACCACGACCGGACCGCCGGCATGCGGGTCGCCGGCATCCGGCAGGCCGTGCCCCTGCTCACCCGGGCCGGCCGGGAGGCCCTGTTCGCACCGGAGTTCATCACCACACCACCGCCCTCCTTCGGCCCCGACGCCGGGAGCGGAGCCGGGGCCGAGCCCCGGCCGGTGCTGTTCGGCGCGGCCGAGGACCCCGACATCCGCATGGCCCAGCTCGTCACCTCCCCGCTCACCCCCCGGGCCACCGCCGCGCTGGCCGAGTTCGGCCGCGCCTGCGAGGCGACCGCCCGCACCCTGCGCCTGGTGCCGGGCGATCTGGTCGTCATCGACAACCGCGTCACCGTCCACGGCCGTACCGCCTTCCGGCCCCGCTACGACGGAGCGGACCGCTGGCTGCAACGCACCTACGTCACCACCGACCTGCGCCGCTCCCGCGACCACCGCCCCGCCGACGGCCACGTCCTCGCCCGCTGACCGCCCCCGGAGGATCGTCGCGCCGCTCCGCCGTTCCGGCCCGGGCTGCTGACGGCACCTCCCGCGCCGCTGCCGCCCCGGGTCGTAGTCCTCGGGCGTGCATACGCCTGATATCCACCCGCCTGACCTGTCTGGGGGCTTACCCGGCGAGATTCATCCATTCGAGTGATCATCGGCGGAGACGTTTCCCCGTGGAGATCTCGGCCGGGTGAACATGTGCTCGACACATCGTCACCATCCCTTTCACAGAAGGCGGGTACAGCCATGTCCGTTGCCGGAACCCCGGAGACCCCGTTCGCGCTCGGCGCCGAAGACCTCGCCAAGCTGGACGCGATCCGCGAGGCGCTGCTGGACCCGTCGCCGCGCCGGATCGGCCGCCTGGACCAGTGGGGCCTGGCCGACGACTACGAGGTGTACGCGCAGATCGCCCGGTACTCGGAGACCGTGATCACCATGGCGGACGGGACGGAGCTCGACGCGTCGCTCAGCGTCCCGCGCGACCTCGCCCCCGGACAGACCTGCCCCGCGGTCGTCCTGCCCGCCCCGCTGATCAACATCGGGCACCGCGCCTACCTCGGCATGATCTCCCGCTGGACGCAGGGCGGCTACGTCGTCCTGGCCTACAGCCAGCGCGGTCTCGCCAAGTCCACGGGCGAGATCCACGTCGCCGGACCGCAGGACGTCGCCGACGCCACCGAGGTCATCGACTGGCTGGTCGGCATCGACGGCGTCGACCCCGACCGGATCGGCTTCTTCGGCTCCTCCTACGGCGCCGGGACGAGCCTGCTCGCGGCCGCGAAGGACCGGCGGATCAAGGCCGTCGCGGGCACCAGCGCCTGGGCCGACCTCTTCGCCTCGCTGTACGAGAACGGCACGCGTCACCTCAAGGCGTTCGAGGCGCTCGTACAGCTCTTCGGCGAGGACCGGTGCTCGCCGGAGTTCCGCGAGATCATCCGGAAGATCCGCGCCAACACCATCGACGACGAGGTCCGGGCGTTCGCCGAGGCCCGGTCGCCCAAGACCTACCTGGAGGCGTACAACGACGCCGCGACGCCCGTCCTGCTGACCACCAGCTGGCACGAGACCATCTTCTCCGTGCCCGCCGTCATCGACTTCCACAGCAGCCTGACCGGCCCCAAGACGCTTCTCGTCCAGGTCGGTGACCACGGCAACGCCGAACTCCCGGGGCTTTCGGGCCTCCGCGCCAAGCCCACCGACATGGCCTACCGGTGGATGGACCACCACCTCGGCGGCACCGCCGGAGACGGAGAGCCGCCGCGCTTCGACGTCCGCTCGGAGTACATGTTCAACCCGCTCTCCGACCTCCGCCACCTCTCCTGGGCCGACTACGCCCTGCCCGGGAAGCGGTTCCACCTCGCCGACGCGGCCGCCGGGCAGAGCGACGGGCAGTTGGTCGAGGGCAGCGCGGCGGCGGGCTGGACCCGCTCGGTGAAGGCCACCGGCCAGGGCACCGACATCGTCGTCGCCCCCAAGCTCGTCCAGACCGGCCTGGTCGAACGCCTGGGCCTGCCCCACGTCTACCGGACCGCCGAGATCGACCGCGGCCTCGCCGCCGTCTTCACGACCGCGCCGCTGGAGCGGACCGCGCGCGTCCGGGGCGGCGCGGAACTGCGGGTGACGGTCAAGCCGCAGCAGCCGGGCGCCACGATCGTCGCCTACCTGCTCGACCACAACCCCGTCACCGGCACGGCGCACATCGTCACCCACGCCCCGTACACCTTCACCGCCGAACAGGCGGGCCGGGCCACCACCGTGACCTTCCCCCTCCAGCCCGCCGACTACGTCGTGGCCAAGGGCCGCCGGCTCCAGCTGGTCATCGACACCCACGACCCCTTCTTCGCCCACGCCAACGCCGTCACCGCGGTGTTCACCATCGACCTCACCTCCCCGAAGGGCGCCGAGTCCTACCTCGACCTCCCGCTCCACCCCGTCGACTGACCCCACTCCGGACGCGTGACCGGGACGGGTTCGTAGCCGATGGCGGCGTCGCCGACGACGTCGAGCTGCGCCCGTCGGACACCACCGCGCGACCGGGTGGACACCGGCGCAGGCACCCGCGCCGTGGGCGGCCAGCCGCCCGGTGGCCGAAGGGGCCGCAGGACCGGCGGCGGAGGCCGGTCCTGCGGCGGGGTGCGGCTACGCCCGGCCGCTCGCGGGGGTGACCGTGACGGTGTGGCCGGGGTCGGCGGCGGAGGTCGCGAGCCGCAGGGTGAAGGTGCCCGGCTCGGTGGTCCAGCCGTGCGCGTCGGTGTCCCAGTGCTGGAACGCCCGCGGGGCGATCTCGATGCGGGCGAGCACGCGCTCGCCGGCCCCGGCACGCACGGCGGTGAAGCCGGCGAGCCAGGCGACCGGCCGCTCGACGGCCGACCCCGGGCGCGAGAGATAGGCCTGGAGGACCTGCTTGCCCGGCCGGGCACCGGTGTTGGTGACGTCCGCCAGCACGACGACGTGGTCCCCGGCGGTGCTGACGGTGGGCTCGTCGATCCGCCAGCTGGTGTAGCCGAGGCCGGAGCCGAACGGCAGCGCCGGTCCCCGGCCGCCGGCCCGCTCGCGCTTCAGCCAGGCGCGGTAGCCGAGGTGGAGGCCCTCGGTGTAGGCGAGCCGGCCCTCCTGCGGTTCGATCTGCCAGACCGGCACGTCCTCCTCGCGGGCGGGCCAGGTGGTGGGCAGCCGGCCGCCGGGCTCGCGGGCGCCGCTGAGGACGTCGGCGAGGGCCGCGCCGAACTCCTGGCCGGGGAACCAGGACAGGACGACGGCGGCCACCTCGTCGAGCCAGGGCATCAGCACGGGGGCACCGGAGTTGACGACCACGACCGTCCGGGGGTTGGCCTCGGCGACGCGGCGCACCAGCTCGTCCTGGCCCTCGGGCAGGCCGAGGCCCGGACGGTCGAAGCCCTCCGACTCCAGGGTCTCGGTGGTGCCGACGACCACGACGGCGATGTCGCCGGCGGCGGCCACCTCGACCGCCCGCCGCAACTCCTCGGCCGGATCGCCGAAGAGGTCCTTGTAGCCGAGTTGGACCAGGGCGACGGGGAAGCCGCTGGGGAGTTCGGGGGCGTAGGTCAGGCGCAGCTCGACCGTCTGGCCGCGGTCCAGGTCGCGGGAGACCGTCCGCGACGGGGGGTTGAGGATCGCGGTGACGGGGTCGCCGCCGGGGGCGGTGAGCGGGTCGGTGCTGACGGCCTCGCCGTCGATCTCGAGGACGAATCCGCCGACTCCCGCGAAGCCGAGCTCGTGCCGGCCGTCGCGGTCCGTGGTGAAGAGGGTGGTCAGCTCGACGCGGTGGGCCGCGGCCAGTCGCGGGTCGCCGAGCCAGACGAGGCGGCCGGAGGGGATGGTCTCCTCCTCGAGCGCGGCACCGTCCGGGTCGAGGTAGCGGACGTGGACCCCGTCGGCGCCCGAGAACGGGTCGGTGACCGTGCCCCGGGTGAAGGGGTGCAGCTCGTCGGCCGGCGGCAGGCCGGGCGCGAAGGTGACGGCGTGCTCCCCGTAGGCGTCCCGCAGGCCTTCGAGCGGCGTGACGACGTGGTACGGGAACACCGACGCCGAGCCGCCGCCCTGGGCGCGGGCGCGCAGGGCGTGCTGCCCGATCACGCCGACCGTGAGCCCGTCCCGGGGCTCGACCGGGAGGGTGCCGTCGTTGCGGGCCAGCACCATGCCGTCGGCGGCGGTCTCGCGCAGCAGGTCCGTGACGGCGGAGCGGTCCCAGGACTCGACCGGGGCGGCGGCGGGGCCGCTGTCGAGGGCGCCGACGCGCGAGGCGAGCAGGAGCAGCCGGGCGACCTTCTCGTCGATCGCGCTCTGCGGGACCCGCCCGGCCTTCACGGCCTCGACGAGCGCCGCGCCCCAGGGCCCGTCCGGGCCGGGCATGACGAGGTCCTGTCCCGAGTCGGCCGACGGCTCGGTGTCGTGCACCGCCCCCCAGTCGGAGACGACGACGCCGTCGAAGCCCCACTCGTCCTTCAGCGGTTCGCGCAGCAGCGGGTTGGCGCACATCGTGACGCCGTTGACGGTGTTGTAGGCGGACATCACCAGCCAGGCGCCCTCGTCGACCATCCGCTCGAAGGGGGCGAGGTAGACCTCCCGCAGCGTCCGCTCGTCGGCGTGGACGTCGACGGTGAAGCGGTCGGTCTCGGAGTCGTTGGCGACGTAGTGCTTCGCGGTGGTCGCGACGCCGTGCGCCTGGACGGAGCCGACGTAGGCGGCGCCGAACTCGCCGGTGAGGTACGGGTCCTCGCTGAACGCCTCGAAGTGGCGTCCGCCGCGCGGCGAGCGGTGCAGGTTGACCGTCGGGCCGAGCACGACGTCGACGCCCTTGGCCCGGGCCTCGGCGGCGATCAGGGAGCCGAGCCGGCGGACCTGTTCGAGGTCCCAGGTGGCGCTGACGCAGCTCGCCGACGGCAGGCTCGCCGAGGGGTCGCGGTCGTCCATCGCGGTGCCGCGCACGCCGCTCGGACCGTCGGAGACGACGATGGAGCGCAGGCCGACGGTGGGTTCGTCGTGCAGCGACCACATGGAGGCGCCGGTCAGCAGACGGACCTTCTGCTCCAGGGTGAGGCGCTCGACCAGCGCAGTGATCGGCGGGGTGGTGAACATCGCCGTGTCCTTTCACAACAGGGGAGGGTGGGTGGTTCGGGGCGTTCGGTGGGGGAGGGCGACCCGGTCAGCGGACGCTGCGGATCGGGAGGACGGAGAGCGCGCCCAGCAGTGCGATCACGCCGACCACCGGGTAGAGCGCGGCGTAGCTGCCGAAGAGGTGGACGACGCCCGCGGCCACGACCGGCGCGAGGGTGTTGGGCAGGGTCGCGGCGAGGTTGAGCACGCCGAGGTCCTTGCCGAAGTCGTCCGGGTTCGGCAGCACGCTGCTCATCAGCGCCTGGTCGACCGCGATGAACGCGCCGAAGCCGGAGGCGACCACGAGAGTGGACAGCGCGAGTCCGGCCACCGACGGCAGGAGGAGCGGGATCACGGCGCCGGACGTGATGAGCAGTCCGGCGGCGAGCACCACGGGCTTGCGCCGGCCGATGCGGTCGGAGAGGGGACCGGCGACCGCCGTCGCGACGATGATGCCGGGGAGCGCGGCGAGCCCGAGCAGCGGTACGGTGCGCGTCGCCTCGTCCAGGGTCAGGCCGAGGTAGTCCTGCGCCAGGTAGAGCTGGTAGGTGCTCAGCATCGCGTACCCGCCGAACAGCAGCAGGCGTCCGGCGAAGCCCCAGAAGAAGTCGGGATGGCGGACCGGGTTGACCCAGAAGGCGGCGAGGAAGGCGCGCAGCGAGAACGGCTGTCGTGGCTCACCGCGGTTGTCCCGGTCGGGCACGAGGACGACGAACAGCACGATGGCGAGGAGGACGACGCCGGCCAGGACCGCGTAGCCGAGCGGGAGGTCGTCGGTGAACAGCGAACCGACGGCCGGGCCGGCGACGGAGCCGAGGAGCACGCCGAGTCCCACGCCGGTCGAGTACCGCCCGCGCAGCCGCTCCGGGACCCGGTCGGGCAGCAGCGCGGAGAACGGTCCCTGGGAGGCGTTGAACCCGAACTGCACCAGCATGACGCACACGGTCAGGGCGGCCACGCCCGGTGCGAGCCCGGCGGTGAGCAGCGCGGCGGAGCCGATGAGGGCGCCGCCGAGCATCCACGGTCTTCGCGCGCCGTACCGGGTGCGGGTCCGGTCGGACAGCACGCCGACGATCGGCTGGGCCAGCATCGCGGCCACGGCGCCGAGGGCGTTGATCACCGCGAGGTTGGAGGCCTTGGCGTCCGGGGCCAGGTGCTCGACCTGGATGGCGGCGTAGTACGTCGAGACGGCGTAGGCGACCGGGGCCGCCGCGGCGACGAACGGGGCGGTCCGGAACAGGCGCCGCAGCTCCGGTGGCACCTTGCCGCCGGGTTCTACCGCCCGGTCGGCGGCCGGAGTCGGGTCGGCGGCCGGAGTCGGGCCGGTGGCCGGCGGGGGGTCGTACGCGGGCCCGGGGTCGGCGTGCACGGACATCCTGGTCTCCGAATCTCTGGCCTGGTCACTGCGGACCGTTGCGGTGGGCGCGGGCGCGGGCGCCGAGCTGGGCGAGGCTCGGCTTGGGGGTGCGGACGAAGGTCTCCCGGTCCACGGCTATCAGGCCGAACGTGGGCGCGTAGCGGCCCCATTCGTAGTTGTCGAGCGCCGACCAGTGCAGGTAGCCGCGCACGTCGACGCCGTCCGCGACGGCGGCCTCCAGGTGGCCGAGCGCCTCGGTGGTGTAGGCGATCCGCCGGCTGTCGTCGTCGGTGGCGATGCCGTTCTCGGTGACCAGCAGGGGGACGCCGCCGGCCTCGTCCCAAGCGCGGCGCAGCGAGATACCGAGGGCGTCCGGCCGGTACGCCCAGCCGGTCAGGCTGTTGTCGGGGTGCTCCGGGTGCGGCACCGGGCCGTTCGCGCCGACCGGCTGGCTGGTGTACGCCTGCACGCCGACGAAGTCGTCCTCGCGGGCGGCGTCGAGGTAGAAGCCCTCCCAGCTGCGGTGGACGCGCTCGAAGACCTCCTCGTTGCCCGGGGTGGGGGTGAACGACTGCTGTGCGACCGTCCAGCCGGCCTTCGCGTTCGTCGTCCCGCGCACCACCTCGACGGCGCGGCGGTGCACCTGGGCGAGCGCGTCGCCGAGCGCCTGGTCGGGGCGGACGCCGGCCAGCGCCGTCGCCAGCTCGGTGGCCGCCTGGCCGCCCGCCTGCCCGCTGTCCGGCGCGCCGCCCTGCCCGCCGTCCATGGCATTCAGGTAGACCTCCTGGATGCTCGCGAACACGGCGAGCATGTTGGGCTCGTTGATCGTGCAGACCCAGTCCACGTCCCGCAGCGCGGTGGAGACGAACTCGATGTAGCGGGCGAACCGGTCGGCTGCGTCGGGGCGCCGCCAGCCGCCGGACTCGGCGAACCACCGGGGCAGGGTGAAGTGCTGGAGCGTCACGACCGGTGCCAGGCCCAGCTCGTGGGCCGTGTCGACCATCCGGCGGTAGTGGTCCCGCTCGGCCCGCGAGAACTGCCCGTCGGCCGGTTCGATCCGCGCCCACTCGAAGCCGAAGCGGTAGGCGTTCAGCCCGGCCGCCGCCAGCAGCCCCATGTCCTCGGCGTAGCGGTGGTAGCTGTCGACGGCGTCGCCGCTGCGGTCGGGGAACGGGGAGCCGGGGGCGGTCTCCATCGCCCACCAGTCCGCGTTCACGTTGTTGCCCTCGATCTGGTGCGGTGAGGTGGCGGCTCCCCAGAGGAAGTCCTCGCGCAATTGGGCCATACCGGTCTCCTTCGGTCACAGGTCCGTCCGTGGAGCGAAAAGTTACCACGCTGGTGGTAAGAATTGGAGGGGTGACACAGGCGCGATACTGGAGCGATGGCGATGAAACGGGGCAGCTACCGGACCGGGCGCGAGCGCGTCGAGCGGATCCTGGACGCCTCCCACGAGCTGTTCATCAGCACCGGCTACCGGGCCACCTCGCTGCGCGACATCGCGGCGGCCTCGGGGATCTCCCATCCGGCGCTGCTGCGTCACTTCGGCTCCAAGGAGGAGATCCTCACCGCGCTCGTCGACCGGCTCGACCGCAAGCCCGGGAACTGGCGCGCGGATGGCGCGTCCGGCGTCGAACGAGCCCTCTCGGCGGCCGAGGTGGCCCGGCGCAACGAGGCCGAGACCGGGTGGATCCCGCTGTTCACCGCCCTGCTCGGCGAGGCGACCAGCCCCGAGCACCCGGGCCACGAGCTCATGCGGACCCGCCGCCGGATCGCGGGCCGGCTGGGCGTGCGGCTGCTCGGCGGCCTCGGCGGCGACGAGCGCTCGGTGAAGCTCGCCGTCCAGCGGCTCAGCGCCGGGTGGGACGGCCTGCAGATCCTCTCGCTGTACTTCCCCGGCCGGATCGACATTCCCGGCCTGCTCGGCGCCTACGAGGACGACCTGAGGGCGTACGGGATTCCCCCCGCGCCCCCGGCGCCGCCGCGCCTGCCCGACGCCCCGCCGGGCGCGGAGGCAGCCGGGGAAGCGGCCGCGCGGCCGGAGCCGACGCCGCGCGCCCGGGCGTTCGAGAGCGCGGCCTGCCTCTACGCGGCCCACGGGTACTACGGCACCTCCATGCAGGCCGTGGCCGACGGGGCCGGCCTGACCAAGGCCGCGCTGGTGCACCTCGCCCCGACCAAGCGCGCGCTCCTCGACCTGGTCGTCGCCGAGCTCACGGCCCGCGCGCCGGACGAGAGCGACCCCGGCAGCCGGCTGGAGGCGTTCCTCGGGCGCCCCCGCTGGCAGGCCGCCGCGGAGATCGTGCTCATGTGCGAGGCGACCGTGCCGTCCCACCCCGCCCACGCCCTGATGGCCGGACGGCTCGAGTACAGCCTCGCCAGCACCGAGCGCGACCTCGCGGCAGCCGGATCGCCGGCGGAGGAGGTGCGCACGGCGGCGCAGTGGTTGGTCGCGCTCGCGCTCGGGGGGCTGGTCGCGTGGCTCTACGAGCCCGGGGACGTGGAGCTGGGCACCCTCGTCGCGGAAGCGGTCCCGCCCCGCCCGCGCGGCCGCGCCGCGCCGGAGGCGCTCGCACGCTGACACCGCGGCGCCCCGGGGGCGCCCCGCGTGGGACGTGCCCGCCCTGGCCAGGTGGCCGGCCGCCATATCGGGGCGCCCGAGGTGTGGGCCGCCGCCATGGGGAGGGCGCGGCGGCATCCGTAGCGTGTCGCCCTACTGGAGCCTCGGCGTGGAGGAGCGGGTGCGTATGTGGAGAATCAGTGGACGCGGTGGGCGCAGAGGCGTGGGCTGGCTGCTCGCGGGCGTGCTGGCGCTGATCGGCGCGGTCGTCCCGACGGGGCAGGCCTCGGCGGCGGTGCCGGCGCACCTGACCCTGGAGGCGACCTACAGCAGCGTCGCCAACGGCTGGGACCGGGTCGAGCGCTACCTCGACACCACGACCGGTTTCAAGCAGGAGCAGTATCCGCCGGACGGCCGGGGCAACCAGGACGGCCAGCGGCTCACCTTCTTCGGCGGCGTCAAGCAGCCGTACTCCGGCCGCTTCCTGCTCTACTCGGCCCCGGGCTGGAACACCGGCGCGCACCAGGTCCCGGTGCTGCTCGTGCACGGCGCCAACGACAACCCGGACCGGGCCTGGGCCAATCCCGGCGAGTCCGGCGGCTACGGCTGCGGCAGCCTCTCCTGCCCGAGCACCGGCCTGATGCAGAACCTGTCCGGGCGCGGCTACCGGGTCTTCGCGATCGGCTTCGCGCACAAGCAGGGCGACAACCTGATGCAGGCCCAGGAGGTCGGCGACGCCGTCGCGCTGATCCGCGCCAAGCTCGGCGTCCCCCAGGTGGACGTGGTGGGCTGGAGCAAGGGCGAGATGTCCGCGCGGTCCTACGTCTCCTCGGTCAAGCCGTCCTGGGGCCGCCCGTACGCGGGCGACGTGCGCAAGCTGATCACCCTCGGCGGCCCGAACGGCGGCTACGACTACCCCTTCGCCCACGGCTGGGCGCACGACTTCTCGATCTGGCCGCAGTGCGGCGGCCAGGTCAACGCCCCCGCGCCGCACCTGCGGATGACCTGCTACGGCACCTACACCGCCCACCCGGAGTTCTCCTTCGCCCCCTCGGGCGGCTACGACGTCTATCCCGGGCAGCGGCAGATGCTGGCCCGCTGGGACTCCACCTTCGGCATCGACCAGACCCAGCAGGACTGGTACACCACCTACTACGGCGGGCAGGGCTTCTACACCGAGGGCGGCGGCATCCAGGCCGCGATCGACGCCGGCTCGCTGATCGCCCCGCTGCACCAGGCCGGGGTGCCCGCCTCGGTGACGACCTACCTCCTGGCGGGCGGCGCACCCAGCGTCGTCGGCATCTTCAACGAGAACCGCGCGCCCAGCGACGGCGTGGTCTTCGTGGCCAGCGCCCTGGACACCACCGGCATCGCCACCGTCGGCGGCACCGCGCTGATCACCCTCGCCAACCACCTGCAACTCGGCTGGGACGGCGCGGCGAGCGCGCAGGTCGCCGGCTGGCTGAACTGAGGACCCGCCGGATGATCGTCGACCGACTGACCGCCACCGACCGCCTGACGGTGAACCACGCCGAGATCGAGGGCCGCACCGGGGAGCCCGTGGTCCTGGTGCACGGCAACGTCTCCTCCGGCGTGTTCTGGCACCCGACCATGGCCGACCTCCCCGACCGCTACCGCCCACTGGCGCCCGACCTGCGCGGCTTCGGAGGCACCGAGCCGCTGCCGGTGGACGCCACCCGGGGCCTGCGCGACCACAGCGAGGACCTGCTCTCCTACGTCGAGGCGCTGGCCCTCGGCCCGGTGCACCTGGTCGGCTGGAGCATGGGCGGCGGCGTGGCGCTGCAACTGCTGCGCGACCGGCCCGAGCTGGTCCGCTCGCTCACCCTGGTCAACCCGGTCTCGCCGTACGGCTTCGGCGGCACCCACGGGGTGGACGGGCGGCTCAACTCGCCCGACGGCGCGGGCTCGGGCGCCGGCGGCGCGGCCCCCGAGTTCGTCCGGCTGATCCGGGAAGGGGAGCGGGGCGCCGAGTCGCCGTTCGCGCCGCGCTCGGTGCTGGACACCACCTACGTCAGCGAGCCGCTGGCCGAGCCGGACCGGTACGTGGCCGCCATGCTGGCCACCCGGACCGGGGAGGACCACTACCCGGGCGACAGCCGTCCGAGCGACGCCTGGCCGGGCTTTGCGCCGGGCGGGCGGGGGGTGCTCAACTCGATGGCGCCGACCCACTTCCGGATCGACGACCTGGAGCTGGTCGAGCCGAAGCCGCCGATCCTGTGGATCCGGGGCGCGGCCGACGTGATCGTCTCCGACGCCTCGCTCTTCGACCTGGCCCACCTCGGGGCCATCGGCGCGGTACCGGGCTGGCCCGGCGCGGACGCCTGCCCGGCGCAGCCGATGGTGGCGCAGACCCGCGCCGTCCTCGACCGCTACGCCGCCGCGGGCGGACGGGTGCGCGAGGTGGTGGTCGAGGGGGCCGGGCACAGCGTGCACCTGGAGCGGCCGAAGGAGTTCCTGACCGCGCTGGTGGAGACGCTGGCGGGGGCGTAGCGGACCACGGCGCACCGTCGGCGGCCCCGGACGAGGAGTTCGACCCTCGTCCGGGGCCGCGTGCTGTGCGGGCGCCGGCCCGGCTCAGGTGCGGGCGGCGTGCTGACGGCGCCGCTCAGTATCCGGTGGGCGGCAGCTCGCTCGGGAGGTAGCCGTAGCCGGCGCGGCCCGGCACCGCCCGGGCGAGGGCCTGGACGAGCGGTGCGGGCGGTGTGCGGTGGATGCCGGGGTAGTCGCGTTCGCCCAGCTCCGGGCGGACCGGCCAGGCCAGCCGCTCGCGCTCCAGGTCGTACCGCGCGTCGACGCCCTCGCGGTTGCCCCGGGCGTCCAGGCGGGCCCAGCGGCCGTCCAGGTGGACGGCGTTGAGGGCGTGCAGCACGAAGCCGCCCGCGTCGTCCTCCAGCCGCTGGTAGCACAGGCCGGCCGGCACGCCCTGGGCCCGCAGCAGGGCGGCGAGCAGGTGGGACTTGCCGTGGCAGATCGCGTTGCGTGCGGCCAGCACCTCGGAGGCGCGGTAGGCCGCGCTGTACGTGCCCGCGTCGGCGGAGTGCCGCACCCGGTCGCGGACGAAGTGGAAGGCCGCCTCGGGGCCGGCCAGCTCGGCGGCCAGCGCCCGGATCCCCGGGTGCCGATGGTCGACCACCTCGTCCGCCGCGAGGTAGCCGGTGAGGTCGTCGGTCTCCGGTTGCAGCATCATGCCGACCACCGTGCCCCGGGCGGCGGGCCCGGCGGGCGGGATTCCACCATCCGGACGTGACGGCATCGTCAACGCCGGTCCGTGTCGTTCGCTCGTCCGGGCGAAGCCGCAGGCGTGCCGGTTTGTCCCGACCGCTAGGGAACATGATCGGGCTTGACGGCGCCCCCGTGGCGGGGCGCCCTGGCTGCCTCGGAAGGGCGGTACCTTATGACCACTGCCGGTGGAGACCCGATCCCGTCGGTCACCGAAGCGACGCTCGACGACATCGCGACCAACGGCATCTGGCGCGGTGCGGGTCTCGACATCAGTCCCGCCGTCCTCGCCGTTGCCAGGGCCCTGCTCGCCGCCGTCCAGGGCACGGCGACGGAGGGCGCGCTTCCCGAGGAGCTGCGGGAGCTGGTGGCCGGCGTCAGGCGGCGTGCCGAGGTCACCCTCCCGCGCATCGCCGTGGAGGGCGGCGTCGGCCTGTCGGCGTTCGTGATCAAGCAGAGCGGCTCGGAGCCGCGCCCGGTGGTGGTCGTGCCCGCCGGCTGGAACCCGTACGGCTGGCTGCCGTTCATGTTCGGGTACCTCTCGCTCGCGGCGCGCGGCTACCACGTGCTGGCGTACACCCCGCGCGGGATCGGCACCCCTGGCCTGCTGTCCACCTCCGAGGGGTTCATCGACGTCGCCGGACCGGTCGACTGGTCGGACGGCTCGTCCGTGATCGACTTCGCGCAGGCGGAGCTCGGCCGGGGCCCGGTCGGATTCCTGGGCCTGTCCTACGGTTCGGGGATCAGCCAGCTGGTCGCCGCGCACGACCGGGAGAACCGGGTCGCCGTCGTGGCGGCGCTGAGCACCTGGGGGAACCTCGCCACCAGCCTGTACGACAACGGCACCCGGCACACGGAGGCCGTGAAGAAGCTGATCGAGTTCACCGGGGGCGAGGAGGAGGACAAGTTCGACGAGGCGACGCGACAGATCCTCCAGGACTTCCGGGAGGGCCGGAACCTGGACAGGGTGGTGGAGTGGGGCACCGAGCGCGCCCCGGAGACGTACGCGCACCTCACCAACGGGCGTGGCATCCCGACCTACTACTCGAACACCTGGCACGAGAGCCTGTTCCCGGTCGGCGAGGTGATCGAGACCTTCGAGAAGCTCACCACCCCGAAGCACCTGAACCTGTGGATCGGCGACCACGGCGCCCCGGAGGGCGCCGGCATCACCGGTGTGCTGAGCGGCGTGCCCTTCCCCGGCCTGCTGACGCCGATGGCGGAGGCCTACGCCTGGCTGGACCACCACCTGCTCGGGGCGGACAACGAGGTGCCGCGATGGCCGGTGGTGAACAGCCAGGTCATGTTCACCTACCGGACCGCTCCGGTCGTCGGCGGCGGCCGGCGGATCACCGTCCCGGCCCGGCGCGAACCGCTCGGGTCCTGGGCCGAGGCCACCACCGGCAGCGAGGCCTGGTACCTGAACGGCAACGGCAACGGCGGCAACGGCGACGGCACCCTGTCCGACAAGCCGTCGGCGGGCTGGAGCCGCGGCTTCACCGCCGGGCACGAGACCGCCGCCACCGCGATGGACGACATCATGGCGACCGGTCAGAAGGAGTGGTTCGGCAGTCCCAAGGAGTACGATCCGGCCGGTTTCGAGCGGGCCAGGCTGCTGTTCTGGTCCACCGAGGCCCTGACCGGCGGCCGACGGGTCCGCGGCGCCGCCACGGTCCGGCTCGCGGTCCGGGCCGAGGAGTCCGACGCCGCGACCCTCGTCGCCTACCTCTTCGACGTGGCCCCGGACGGCACCGCCCGGATCATCACCCACGAGCCCTTCACCGCGGAAGGCCTGACCGCGGGCACGGACCGGACCGTCAGCTGGCGGCTCCAGCCCGCCGCCTACGACCTGCCCGACGGCCACCGCCTCGCCCTGGTCGTCAACAGCTACGACAAGCTCTACGCCTTCACCGGCAAGAAGGACAGCACCACCACCGTCACGTCCGTCGCCGGGGAGGAGGCCGTCCTGGAGCTGCCGCTCGGCTGAGCGACGCCCCGGGGGCGCGAACCCGCGGCACGCGCTGACGCCACCGCGGGTTCGCCGCTGTGCAGGGCTGCGTTCGGGGGCGACGGGCCGGCGGCCGGGTGGGACTCACCCGGCCGCCGCGCCCGCGGTGGGCCCGGCTCAGCTGCGGACGACGGTGCCCGCCCAGGCGCGGTTGCCGAGCAGGGTCTTCACGTCCGAGGCGAATCCGTTGTCGGGGTTCACCAGGAAGCCCAGCTCGTAGAGGGTGTCCTTGTCCCAGCCGGTGGTCAGCAGGCGGACGGGGACGTCGCCCGGGTGGGCCTGGAGGGCGAGCTTGAGCTCGGACACCACCTCGGGGGTGATCCGGGCGGCCGGCACGGTGATCTGGACCGGTGGCTTGGTGCCCAGCTCGGCGGAGGAGACGTCGAGCGTGGTGATCTCCTGGCCGAAGATGCTCAGCGACCCGTCGCGCTCGTTGAGCCGGCCGCGGGCCGAGATGACGTTGTCCTCCACCATCTGCTCGGCCATCAGGTTGTAGGTGGCGGGGAAGAAGAGCACCTCGACCGAGCCGTCGCGGTCGGCCAGGGTGATGATCGCCCAGGCGTTGCCGGCCTTGTTGATCCGGCGGTCCACGGCGGTGATGAGTCCGGAGAGGCGGACCTCGCCCTCGGTGCGGCCGGAGCCGAGAAGGTCGGCGATCGAGGTGTCGCGGTTCTGGGAGAGGATGTGCTCGGCGCCGTCGAGCGGGTGGCTGGAGACGTAGAGGCCGAGCATCTCCCGCTCCAGGGAGAGGAGTTGGCGGCGCGGCCATTCGCGGTCGGTGAGCTGGAAGTCCAGGCCGATGCCGGGCCCGCCGCCGTCGCCGGAGTCCAGGGCGCCGAAGAGGTCGTCCTGGCCGATCGCCTGCTGCTTCTTGAGCCCGGTGACGGCGTCGATCGCGCTCTCGTGCACCGTGCTGAGCGAGAGCCGGGTGTGCCCGAGGGAGTCGAAGGCGCCCGCCTTGACCAGGGAGTCGACGGTGCGCTTGTTGCACACCACCAGCTCCACCTTGTCCAGGAAGTCGGGGAAGGAGGTGTACTTGCCCTTCTCCTCCCGGGTGCGCACCAGCGACTCGATGACCGGGACGCCGACGTTGCGCACGGCCTTGAGGCCGAAGCGCACGTCGCTGCCGACGGCGGTGAAGTCGACCACCGACTCGTTGACGTCGGGGGAGAGGATCCGGATGCCCATCTGCCGGCACTCGGCCAGGTAGACCGCCATCTTGTCCTTGTCGTCGGCGACCGAGGTGAGCAGGGCGGCCATGTACTCGGCGGGGTAGTTGGCCTTGAGGTAGGCGGTCTGGTACGAGACCAGGCCGTAGGCGGCGGAGTGCGATTTGTTGAACGCGTAGCCGGCGAACGGGACCAGGACGTCCCACACCGCCTGGATGGCCTCGTCGGAGTAGCCGCGCTCCTTGCAGCCGGCGTGGAAGGGGACGAACTCCTTCTCCAGCACCTCCTTCTTCTTCTTGCCCATCGCCCGGCGGAGCAGGTCGGCCTGTCCGAGCGAGTACCCGGCGAGCACCTGGGCCGCTCGCTGGACCTGCTCCTGGTAGACGATGAGGCCGTAGGTGGGGCCGAGGACGTCGGCGAGCGGCGCCTCCAGCTCCGGGTGGATCGGGATGATCTCCTGCTGGGCGTTCTTGCGCAGGGCGTAGTTGGTGTGCGAGTTCATGCCCATCGGGCCGGGCCGGTAGAGCGCGGAGACGGCGGAGATGTCGGCGAACTCGGTGGGCTTCATCAGCTTGAGCAGGGCGCGCATGGGGCCGCCGTCGAGCTGGAACACGCCGAGGGTGTCGCCCCGGGCCAGCAGCTGGTAGGTGGTGGGGTCGTCGATCGGGATCTTCTCGATGTCGACGTCCACGCCGCGGTTGGCCTTGACGATCTTGATGCAGTGATCGATGATGCCCAGGTTCCGCAGCCCCAGGAAGTCCATCTTGATCAGGCCCATGGCTTCGCACGACGGGTAGTCGAAGCCGGTGATGATCACGCCGTCCTTGTCCCGCATGTGCAGCGGGATGAGGTCGAGCAGCGGCGTCGAGGAGAGGATGACGGCCGCGGCGTGCACACCGGTGCCGCGGATCAGGCCCTCGATGCCCAGGCCGGTGTCGATGATCTTCTTGACGTCGGGCTCGTTCTCGTACAGCGAGCGGATCTCGGTGCCCTCGTTGTACCGCGGGTGCTTGTCGTTGAAGAGGTCCGCCAGCGGGACGCCCTTGCCCATGACGTCCGGCGGCATCGCCTTGGTGATCCGGTCGCCCATGGCGAACGGGTAGCCGAGGATGCGGTTGGCGTCCTTGACGGCGGCCTTGGCCTTGATCGTGCCGAAGGTGTTGACCTGGGCGGTGTAGGCGGAGCCGTACTTGTCGGTGACGTAGCGCACCATCTGGTCGCGCTGGCGGTCGTCGAAGTCGATGTCGACGTCCGGGGGGTTGATGCGCTCGGGGTTGAGGAACCGCTCGAACAGCAGGTCGTGCTCCAGCGGGTCCAGCTCGGTGATCCGGGTCAGGTAGGAGACCATCGAGCCGGCCGCCGAGCCACGGCCCGGGCCGACCGGGATGCCGTTGTCCCGGGCGTACTGGCAGATGTCGGCGACCACGAGGAAGTAGGCGTCGAACCCCATCGGGGAGATGACGCCCATCTCCAGCTCGACCCGGTCCAGCACCTCCTGGCTCGGGTTGTCGCCGTAGCGGTGCTGGAGGCCGGCGGCGATCTTCTGGCGCAGGAACGAGGCCTGGGTCTCGCCCTCGGGGACGTCGAACTGCGGCATCCGGTCGACGTAGGTGAAGACCTCCCCGTACGACTCGACCCGCTCGGCGATCGCCAGCGTGTTGTCGCAGGCCTCCGGCAGCTCGCGGAAGAGCTCGCGCATCTCCTCGGCGGTCTTGACGTAGTAGCCGGAGCCGTTGAACTTGAAGCGGTTCGGGTCGTCCTTGTTCTTGCCCACGCCGACGCAGAGCAGGCTGTCGTGGGCGTCCGCCTGGTCGGCGGTGACGTAGTGCGAGTCGTTGGTGGCCAGCAGCGGGATGTTCAGCTGCTTGGCCAGGCGCAGCAGGTCCTCGCGCACGTCCTGCTCGATGGACAGGCCGTGGTCCATCAGCTCCAGGAAGTAGTTCTCCTTGCCGAAGATGTCCTGGTAGGCCCCGGCGGCCTTGACCGCCTCCTCGTACTGGCCGAGCCGCAGCCGGGTCTGCACCTCGCCGGAGGGGCAGCCGGTGGTGGCGATGATGCCGGTCGCGTTGGCGGCGATCAGCTCGCGGTCCATCCGGGGCTTCATGTAGTAGCCCTCCATCGACGCGAGCGAGGAGAGCTTGAAGAGGTTCCGCAGGCCGGTGGCGTTCTGCGCCCACATGGTCATGTGGGTGTAGCGGCCGCCGCCGGAGACGTCCTTGCCGCCCTCGCCGTCGGCGCTGGCCGGCCGCTGGCCGCCGGGCGACCAGAACACCTGCTTCTTGTGGAAGCGCGAGGACGGGGCGACGTACGCCTCGATGCCGATGATCGGCTTGACGCCGGTCTTCATGGCGGCGTGGAAGAACTCGTAGGCGCCGAACATGTTGCCGTGGTCGCTCATCGCGATGGCGGGCATGCCCTGTCTCTCCGCCTCGGCGAACAGCTTGCCGTTCTTCGCGGCCCCGTCCAGCATCGAGTACTCGGTGTGGACGTGCAGGTGGGCGAAGCTGTCGGACACGGCGCTGGGCTCCTCGGGTGGTGCTCGGGCGGGCAGCGGCCCAGGCTAGTCGGTCGGCGGGCACGACACGCCGTCGTCGGTGCTTCCTGCCCACGACCTTGACGTGGCTCTCGCGACTCCTTGACGGGCCGGTGGGCCCGGTCGCACCCCGCGAGGTGCGACCGGGCCCACCGGCGGGTCAGGCTCCGGCGCAGGCCAGCCGGGCGTGACGCCGGGCGGTCGCCTCGGCCGGGTCCAGCACCGGTACGGCGGCCAGCAGGCCCCTGGTGTAGGCGTGCTCGGGGGAGTCGTACACCGCGTCGGCGTCGCCCTGCTCCACGATCCGCCCGGCCCGCATCACCGCGACCCGGTCACTGACCTGCCGGACCACGGCGAGGTCGTGGGCGATGAAGACCAGGGCGAGACCGAGATCACGCTGGAGCTCGCCCAGCAGCTCGACCACCTGGGCCTGCGTGGTGACGTCCAGCGCGGAGACCGGCTCGTCGCAGACGATCAGCCGCGGCTCGGGGGCGAGCGCCCGGGCGATGCCGACCCGCTGGCGCTGCCCGCCGGAGAACTCGTGCGGATAGCGGTGGTACCAGTCGGGGTCGAGCCCCACGCGCTCCAGGAGCTCGCCGACCCGGGTGCGGATGCGGCGCTCGTCGCTCTCGCCGGCGATGCGCAGCGGGTCGGCGACGGACTCGCCGATGGTGCGGCGCGGGTTGAGCGAGGACACCGGGTCCTGGAAGACCATCTGCAGCTCGCGGCGGAGCGGGCGCAGCTCCTTCTCCCCGAGTGCCGAGATGTCCCGGCCGCGGTAGTGGAGCCGGCCGCCGGTCGGTTCCAGCAGCCGAACGAGCATCCGCCCGAGCGTGGTCTTCCCGGAGCCGGACTCGCCGACGACGCCCAGCGTCTCGCCGGCGCGCACGGTGAGCGAGACGCCGTCCACGGCGGTCACCGGGGCGGTGCGCCGGGTGAGGCCGCGGGTGGTGAACTCCCGGCGCAGGGCGTCGGCCTCGAGCAGGACCTCGCCCTCGCCGGCCCCAGCCTTCCGAACCTTCCCGGCGGGCCCGGCCGGCCCGGCCGGCTTGTCCGGAGTGCCCGGAACCCGCGGTGCGTCGAGCCGGGGCACCGCCGACAGCAGTGCGCGGGTGTACGGCTCGCGCGGCGCACCGAGCACCTCGGTGACCGGGCCGTGCTCGACGGCCCGGCCGTCCTTCATCACCAGCACCCGGTCGACGCTCCCGGCGACCACGCCAAGGTCGTGGGTGACCAGGACCAGCCCGGCCCCGGTCTCGGCGCGCAGCTCGTGCAGCAGGTCGAGGATCTGGGCCTGGACGGTGACGTCCAGCGCGGTCGTCGGCTCGTCGGCGACCAGCAGCCGGGGCTCGCAGGCCAGCGCCATCGCGATCAGCACCCGCTGGCGCATGCCGCCGCTGAACTCGTGCGGATGCGAGCGCGAGCGCCGCGCGGCGTCGGTGATGCCGACGCGGTCGAGCACCTCGACGGCCCGGGCCCGGGCGGCCCGGCGGGAGACCGGCCGGTGGACCCGCACGACCTCGGCGATCTGCTCCCCCACCGGGTAGTAGGGGTCGAGGGCGGAGAGCGGGTCCTGGAACACCATGGCCGCCAACCCGCCGCGCAGGCGCCGGAGTTCGTCGCCCTCGGCGGTGACGGCGTCGACCCCGGCGACCCGCACCGAGCCGCTGATCCGGGCGCCGGTGCCGCGGTGCAGGCCGAGCAGCCCGAAGGCGACGGTGCTCTTGCCGGAGCCGGACTCGCCGACGATGCCGAGCGCCTGTCCGGCGTCCAGGGTGAAGCCGACGCCGTCGACGGCGCGCAGATGGCCGTCGCCGACGGGGAAGTCGACGACCAGGTCCCGGACGTCGACCAGGCCCCCGACGTCGACCGGGGATGCGGCGCTCATGAAAGGACCACCCTTCGGTCGGCCACCGCGTAGAGCACATCCGCGATGACGTTGGCGAGGACGACGGCGAACCCGGTGACGAGGGTGAGGCCGACGACGGTCGGCAGGTCGATCAGGCCGACCGAGGTGACCAGCAGCTTGCCGAGCCCCGGGAGGCCGAACAGCGACTCGGTCAGCACGGCGGAGCCGAACATCGTCCCCAGGTCGATCGCGGTCAGCGCGATCACCGGGGTGAGCGCGCCGCGCAGCGCGTGCCTGGTCACCAGGCGCCGCTCGCTGACGCCGTACGCCCGGAAGGTCCGGATGTGGTCGTCGGCGAGGGTCTCCAGCATGGAGGAGCGGGTCAGTCGGGCGTACTTGGCGCACTCGATGAGCGCGAGCGAGACCCAGGGCAGCAGCAGGCCCCAGAACCACTGCTGCGGGTCCTCGGTGAGCGGCACGTAGCTCGGGAACGGCAGCCACTGGAGCTGGGCGCACAGGACGATCAGCAGCACCAGGCCGATGACGAACACCGGGACGGAGCTGCCGGCCAGCGTCAGCGCGGTCAGCAGGCGCTCGCCGAGCCGGCCCCGGCGCAGTGCGGAGAGCAGGCCGGTGCCGACCCCGAGGATCAGCCAGAGCACCATCGCGCCGAGCGCCAGCGAGGCGGTCACCGGGAGCCGGGCGGTGATCATGTCGGTGACCTGCTCGCCGCTGCGGTAGGAGACGCCCAGGCAGGGCGCCGGGCAGTGCAGCAGGCCCGTTCCGGAGCTGAAGTCGCGGCCGGCGACGACGCCCTGGAGGAAATGGGCGTACTGCAGGTGGACCGGCGCGTCGAGGCCGAGCCGTTCGCGCACCTGGAGGACCTGGGCGGGGCTGCACTTCTCGCCGCAGGCCAGCTGGGCGGGGTCGCCGGGGGCGATGTAGAAGACCGCGTAGACGATCAGGGAGAGGGCGAACAGGACGCCGACCATGCCGACGGCCTTGCGGAGCAGGAAGCGGGTCATGCGGTGGCCTCCTCGGCGGTGCCCGACGGGCCGGGGCGGGCGGAGTCCGGTGCGCCGGTGCCCGGGGCGGGGCCGTCCGCCGCCGGACCGGCGGCGCCGCGCGCCGTGCCGACCCGCAGCCGCGAGGCGGCGCGCGGGTCGAGCTCGGTGCGGACGGCGTCGCCGAACACGGTGAAGGCGAGCACGGTGACGAACAGCAGCGCGGACGGGAGCAGCACGTACATCGGGTCCGCGCGGAACCAGGTGGTCGCGCCGGAGAGCATCTGGCCCCAGGACGCGGTCGGCGGCTTGACGCCCACGCCGAGGAAGGAGAGCCCGGCCTCGGCGATCACGTTGGAGGGCAGCAGCACCGCGGCGTAGGTGATGACCGGCGCGGCCAGGGACGGCAGCAGCTCCCGGCGGGCGATCCGCCACCGGGTGGCACCGGCGAGCCGGGCCGCGGCCACGTAGTCGAGCTGCTTGAGGCTGAGCGTCTGGGCCCGGACGATCCGCGCGGTGCCGGCCCAGCCCAGCAGCCCGATGACCAGGGTCAGCAGGAGCGGGCGGGGGAAGCCGGAGGGCACGACCGCCATCAGCGAGATCGCGAAGACCAGGGAGGGCAGCGCGAGCATCACCTCGGTGGTGTTGCCGATCAGCTGGTCGATCAGCCGGCTGCCGAGGCCCGCGAGGAGGCCGAGCAGCACGCCGAGGGTGACCTGGACGAGGGTGGCGCCGACGGCGACGAGCAGCGAGATCCGGGCGCCGTGGACCAGGCGGGCGAACACGTCGCGCCCGGTGCCCGGTTCGACGCCGAGCCAGTGCTCGGCGCCGACGCCGCCGAAGGAGCCGATGGGCACGCCGCCGGCCGCCGAGTCGAGCAGGTCGTTGTGGTAGCTGGTGGGGTCCTGGCCTTCGAGCGCGGAGAGCAGCGGCGCCGCCGCCGCGATCAGCGCGAGCAGGACGATGACGAGGGCGGCGGCGAGGACGGCGCGCCGCGCGAGCAGCCGCCGCCACACCTGTCGCCCCCCGGCGGCCGGGGAGGCCGCGAGGGCCTCCCCGGCACTGGGTTCCTGTGGAGCCATGGTTGTCCGATCGATCCGTCCGGTCCCGTCCGCTACTTGACCGCGACCTGGGAGATGTCCAGCACACCGGTCCAGTCGCTGATCACGATGTTGCGCACGTCCTTGCCGGACAGCCGCTTGTAGACGGGGTGGAACAGCGGGACGGTGAGGGCCTGCTCGCCGATCCGCTTGTCCAGGGCGCCCCAGCGCTTGGCGGCCTCGGCGTGGTCGGTGATCTTGTTGATCTGGTCGATCTCGTCGTTCACCGACGGGTCGTCCAGCTGCGCGGAGTTGAAGTTGTAGCCGTCGGTGACGATCTGCCGGCCGTCGAAGATCGGCGCGAGGAACGGGCCGCCGGACGGCCAGTCGGCGCCCCAGCCGGAGAGGAAGAGACCGGGCTCGGTGGCGACGGTGTGGATCGTCTTGGAGTACCTGGTGGAGTCCAGGGCCTCCAGCTGGACGGTGATCCCGGCCGCCTTGAGGCCGTCCTGGACGGCGGTGGCCAGGTCCGGGCCGTAGCCCTTGCCGGTGGCGCTGGAGTGGGTGAGCGTGATGGTCAGGCCGTCCGGGTAGCCGGCCTCCTTCAGCGCCTCCCTGGCCTTCTCCGGGTTGCCGGTGGCGCCGGCCGGGAACGGGTCGTACGGGGTGTGCCCGAAGGTCTCCTGGGCGGGCAGGTACGTGGTGGCGGCCTCGGCGAGCGAGGAGCCGCCGGCGGCGTTGACGACCGAGGTGCGGTTGATCGCGTAGGCGACCGCCTGTCGGACCTTGGGGTTGTCGAAGGGCTTCACCTTGGGGTTGAACGCCAGGTAGTTGACGAAGCCGAAGTGGCCGGTGCCGACGCGCGCGGCGAGGGCCTTGTCGTCCTTCACCTGGGCGAGTTCGGAGGGGCCGAGGTTGGTGTCGGTGGTGACGGCGGCCGCGTCGGCGCCGGTGCCGGCGGAGAGCCGCTGGTTGATCACCGCCGGGTCGAGGCCGGACTGCACGTCGACGGTGTCCGGGTAGGCCTTGCGCTGGTCGTCCGTGGCCGAGGACCAGTGGGGGTTGCGCTCCAGGACGAGGTGCGCGCCGTCGTTCTCGTTCTTGACGACCCGGTAGGGGCCGGAGGAGACGGGGTGCTCCTGGTACTTCGTCCCGGTGTCCTTGGCCTTCGGGACGGGTGCGAACTGGGTCTGGGTCGCGAGGTACGGGAAGTCGCCCTCGGGCTTGTTGAGGCGGAAGACGATGGTCTTCTCGTCCGGGGTCTCGATGGCGGCCAGGCCGCTGCCGTCCTTGTACGGGCCCTGGTAGTCGGCGGCGCCGACCAGCCAGTCCCTCAGGAACGGTGCCCCGCCGGAGAGTTCGGGGGCGAATGACCTTTCGATGCCGTACTTGATATCGGCGGTGGTGATCGGCGAGCCGTCCTCGTAGGTGAGGCCGTCCTTGAGGCGGTACGTCCACACCGTCGCGCCCTCCGAGGGGGTGCCGGTGTCGGTGGCGAGGTCCGGGACCACCTTGGTGCCGGCCGCGCCGTCCACCCGGTTGCGGGTGGTGAGGGTGCGGAAGACCAGGGAGGGGACGTTTCCGCCGCCGGAGGTGTAGAGGCGCGCGGGGTCGAACTGCTCCTGCGGGTTCTGGTTGAGGACGGTGAGGGTGCCGCCCTGCTGCGGCGCGGCGTTCTTGTCGGTGCTTCCACCGCCGTCGGCCTTCGGTCCGCACGCCGCCACTCCGACGACGAGCGCGACGGTGACGGTCGCCGCGGCGAGGCGGCGGGGGGTGAAGGTGGTTCGAGACATCGGAAAGGGAGCCTTTCGCTACCGATGGTGTACGGAGGAAGGCGGGCGACAGCGAGGCTTCGAGGGGAAGGGTGAGCAGCACTGCGCCCGCGGAAAAAGGGCGACGCCCCGAAGCGGCGATCACCGCAACGCGTCGGGACAGGCGGATTCAGCGACAGAGATTGTCGGAAACGCAGTGCGCGGCCACGCCGATCAGCGCCAGCTCGATGGCGGCGCACTCGATCGGGTGACGGTCAGACATGCCGAGAACAATGTAGGACGGTAAGCGGAATGTCAAAATTCCCGACCGCGGTCCGCTGTCACGGGAGTACCGGGAGCGGAGGGATTCCCGGGGTGGGGGAGATTCCCGGGAATCGCGGGGCGGGATGGGCGGCATTCGCGAACGGCCGCCGCTCACGGGTCGGTTCCGCCGATCGCCGCGGCCCGCGGGTGTGATGCGTCGTGGGTGGGCGGGTGCCGACGGACCGTCGGCACGGTGTGCGGGGTCGTGGCGGTCGATCGCGGGGGTCGTGGCGGGCGATCCGCGTGGGGCGCTGTGCCTCTTAGGCAAATGTACGGACATTTTGGGGGGAGATTGCCCCGCCGCCTTGCGGTCGGTGGCGAGGCGGGCCTACTTTAATGTCCGTACATTTGATCAGGGAGGGCCCCTTGGCCAGCAAGCACCATCGGATCGTGATCATCGGCGGCGGGACCGCGGGGATCTCGGTCGCGGCCCGGCTCCGCCGAGCCGGCGAGCGGGACGTCGCCGTGCTCGATCCGAGCGACCGCCACTACTACCAGCCGCTGTGGACACTGGTCGGCGGCGGGCGGGCGCCACTGGCGGAGAGCATCCGGCCGCAGGCGTCCGTCATGCCGAAGGGCGTGGCGTGGATACGCCGCGCCGCGGTCGCGGTCGATCCCGAGGCCCGGGAGGTGGCGCTGGACGACGGCGGCACGGTCACCTACGACCACCTCGTCGTCTGCCCCGGGATCCAGCTGGACTGGAACCGGGTGCCGGGCCTGGCAGCCGGGCTCGGCAGGGACGGGCTGTCCAGCAACTACCTGCCGCAGTACGCCCCCGCGACCTGGCGCTTCATCCGCGAGACCCGCTCCGGCAGCGCGGTCTTCAGCATGCCCACGGGGGCCGTCAAGTGCGGCGGCGCCCCGCAGAAGATCGCCTACCTGGCCGCCGACCACTGGCGCAGGGAGGGGGTGCTCGGTCGGATGGACGTCCACCTGGTCATCCCCGGCGCCGCCATCTTCGGCGTCCCGGAGTTCGCCCGCGTGCTCGACGACGTGGTGCGCCGGTACGGCATCAAGGTCCACTACGGGAGCGAGGTCACCGAGGTGCGGCCCGACGCCCGCGAGGTGGTCGTGACCGACCTGGGGACCGGGGGCAGGACGACCCTGCCGTACGACGTCGCCCACGTGGTGCCGCCGCAGAGCGCGCCGGACTGGATCAAGCGCGGCCCGCTCGCCGGTGCCGACGACCCGGCCGGCTACGTCGAGATCGACAAGCACACGATGCGGCACGTCCGCTACCCCAATGTGTGGGCGCTCGGTGACGCCGGATCGTCCCCGAACTCCAAGACCGGCGCCGCCGTGCGCAAGCAGGCGCCCGTGCTCGTCGAGAACCTCCTCGCCACCCTCAACGGCCGGGAGCCGAAGGCCGCCTACGACGGCTACGCCTCCTGCCCGCTGACCACCGCGCGCAACAAGATGCTGCTCGCCGAGTTCGACTACAGCGGCCGGCCCACCCCGTCGATCCCGGTGATCAACACCATCCGCGAGCGCACCGACATGTGGTACCTCAAGCGGCGCGGCCTGCCGTTCCTCTACTGGAACCTCATGCTCCGCGGACTCGCCTGACGCCCACGGGGCGCCACCCGCCGGATTCCCCGCACCGCCCACCACCCGGGCCTTTCACCGTCGCCGCCCCGCGCCCGGAACGCGCGGCCGCGCGACCTCCCACCCACGTCCATCCTCAGGAGCCTTTGATGACGACGCCCGCCGGACCGCTGGTCTTCGTGCAGTTCTACCTCGACTGCCTCTCCCACGCCTCCTACCTCGTCGGCGACCGCACCACCGGCCGGGCCGTCGTGGTCGACCCCCAGCGCGACGTCCACGACTACCTCGCCACCGCCGAGGACCACGGCCTGACCATCGAGCGGGTCATCGAGACCCACATCCACGCGGACTTCCTCTCCGGTCACCTGGAGCTGGCCGAGCGCACCGGCGCGCGCATCTCCTACGGCTCCGCCGCCGCGCTCGACTTCGACACCGACCCCCTGGGCGACGGGGAGCGCCTCAGCCTCGGCGGGGTCGAGCTGGAGATCCTGCACACCCCGGGCCACACCCCGGAGTCGATCTGCGTCGTCGTGCGCGAACACGCCGGTGACGACGTCCCGTTCGGCGTGCTCACCGGCGACACCCTGTTCATCGGCGACGTCGGCCGCCCCGACCTGCTCGGCTCGCGCGGCCTCTCGGCCGAGGAGATGGCCCGCTCCCTCTACCGCTCCACCCGCGCCCTGCTCACCCTCCCGGACGACACGCGCGTCTACCCGGCGCACGGAGCCGGCTCCGCCTGCGGCAAGAACCTCTCCACCGAACTGAGTTGCACGATCGGCAACCAGCGCCGCGGCAACTACGCGCTCGCCGACATGACCGAGGACGAGTTCGTCGCGGTGGTGACCGCCGGTCAACCCGCCGCGCCCGCCTACTTCGCGTTCACCTCGGTGCGCAACCGCCAGGCCCGTCCGGTCCTGGACGAGGACACCCCGGTGCCCCCGCTCGCTCCGGAGGCCTTCCTCGGCGCCCGGGCCGGCGGCGCCACCGTCCTGGACACCCGGGATCCGGAGGAGTTCGCCGCCGCCCACCTGCACGGCGCGGTCAACATCCCCCTCGGCGGCCGGTTCGCCGAACTCGCCGGGCAGGTGCTCGACGCCCAGGACGCGATCATCCTGTGCGGCGACCCGGACACCGTGGTCGAGGCCCGGAACCGCCTGGCCCGGATCGGCTTCGACCGCGTCCTCGGCGCTCTGGCCGCCCCGGTGGACGCGGTCGGCGCCGCGCACCTGACCGCCGCCGGGCGGGTGGAGGCCGACGCCCTGGCCGACCGACTGGCGCGGGCCACGGGCGAGTTCGAGCTGCTGGACGTGCGGGGCCCGGGCGAGGTGCGGGAGCACGGCACCATCCCCGGCGCCCGGCTCGTCCCGCTGCCCGAACTGCTCGCCCGGCTGGCCGAACTGCCGACCGAGCAGCCGCTGACCGTGATCTGCGCGGGCGGCAACCGCTCCTCGGTGGCCGCGTCCGTGCTGCGGGCGCGCGGCTTCGAGGCCGTCGATCTGCGCGGCGGCTTCGCCGCCTGGCACGGTGAGGTCGTCCACCTCGCGGACCGGACCCCGGACGGCGTCACGGCGTGAGCGTCCTGATCACCGCTCTGCTCTGCGGAGCCGTGGTCGGTGTGGCCCTCGGCGCGCTCGGCGGCGGCGGGGGAGTGCTCGCGGTCCCGGCCCTGGTGTACCTGTTGGGCGTCTCGCCCGCCGAGGCCGGGACCACCAGCCTGATCATCGTCACCGCCACCTCCGTCACCGCGCTCGCCCGCCACACCGGCACCGGCACCATCAGCTGGCGCACCGGCTCACTGTTCGCCGCCGCCGGCGTGCTCCCCGCCATCGCGGCGGCCGGGCTCGCCCACCGCATCCCGCAGGCGGTGCTGACCTCCGCGTTCGCCGTCCTCGCCGCACTGGCCGCCGCGGCGATGCTGCGCGGCACCCGGACCGCGCGGCGCGCACCGGCCGGCGGGGAGCCCCCGGGCACCGGGCGCCCGGGCAACCGGCACCTGGGCAACCGGTACCTGCGCACGCTCGCGGCCGGCGCCGGGCTGGGGGCGGTGACCGGGCTGCTGGGCGTCGGCGGCGGCTTCCTCGCGGTACCCGCGCTGGTGTCCGTGCTCCGGCTGCCGATGCGCAAGGCCGTCGGGACCAGCCTGGTGGTCGTCCTCATCAACTCGGTCGTCGCCCTCACCACCCGCCTGACGGTCACGGGCATCTCCCTCGATCCGGCGGTCTTCGGGCCGTTCGTGGGCGCCGCCGTGCTCGGCGCGTGGGACGGCAAGCGACTGGCGGCCAAGCTCTCCGGCGCCGCGCTGCAGCGGGCCTTCGCGGCCGTCCTGCTCGCGGTGGCCGCCGCCATGCTGATCGGCGTCCTCCGCTGACCCGCCCCGGCACCCCATCGGCGCCCGCCGTGACCGGCGGGCGCCGATTTTGTGCTCTCGCCCCAAAGGTACGAACATTCCATGCGTGTCCCGCACCACCCATCCGATCCCTGACCCCCAGGACGGCGCCGTGACCTCCGAGCCGGGCCCCAGGCCCCTCACCCGATCCCCGGGCAATCCGCTCTGGGCGCAGCTGCGCGCCGACCTGCTGCGCCGGCTCGACCAGGGCGAGTTCCGCGACGTCTTCCCGGGCGAGCACGACCTCGTCGCCGAGTACCAGGTCAGCCGGCACACGGTCCGCGAGGCCCTTCGCACGCTCCGCGAGGAGGGCGTCGTCAGCGCTCAGCGCGGCAAGGCCTCCCGGTTCACCGCGAGCCGCCCGCTGGAGCAGGACGTCGGTGAGGCGTACAGCCTGTTCCGCGCCGTCGAGGAGGTCGGCGCCGTCCAGCGCAGCGTCGTGCGCGCACTCGACCGGCGCGCCGACGGCGTCATCGCCGCCCGCCTGGGACTCGAGGAGTCCACGCCGCTCGTCTACCTCGAACGCGTCCGCCTGGCCGACGAGGAGCCGCTCGCCGTCGACCGGGTCTGGCTCCCCGCGGACGTCGCCCACCCGCTGCTGGACGTCGACTTCACCCACACCGCGCTCTACGACGAACTCGAACGCCACTGCGGCAGCCGCATCTGCGGCGGCTGGGAACGCATCCGCGCCGTCGTCCCCGGCCGGGGGGAGCGCATCCTGCTCGACTGCCCCCCGACCACGGCGCTGCTCGCGATCGACCGGCTCGGCCGCGACACCGGCGGGCGTCTGATCGAATGGCGCCAGACGCTCGTCCGCGCGGACCGCTTCGCCGTCGCAGCCGCGTTCTCCGCCCACGACTACCGGCTCGGCGCCCCGGTCCGGACGCCCTGACGTCCCGACGGGCGGCTCTCCTGGCCGCCGCCGACCGGGCCGGGGCCCACGGCGGCGGGCGGGTCAGCCGGTCGACGGAACGGTCAGGAGGACCGCCGTGGTGTTCCGGATCGCGTGGCCGTCCAACTCGACCGAGACGGTGTAGGCGACACCGGTCGAGGTCGGTCCCTGCGGGATCGCGACCGCCGGTGCCCGGCCCGTGTTCCCGCAGGTGCCCGGGGCTTCGAACACGTCGCCGACCATGAACGGGCCGTCGTCGAGGCGGGTGAGCCGGCCGGCGTCCAGGCCGTTCGCGGTCAGGTGGGTGCCCATCGCCTGCCGGGTGCTCCGGAACGCCACGATCAGCTTCGGCTCCCCGTCCGGCGGACGGGCGCGGGCGGTGTAGTGCACGTCCGCCGCGTCCGGGGGCAGTGTGATGCCCCGGGCCTCCAGGGCCCGTTCCAACGGCACGTCGGTTCCGGCGCAGGCGCGTTCGTCGCCGAACGGATGCCCGTTGGCCTCGGAGAGCCACCGGAAGCCGGTCACCCCCGCGACCGCCAGGGCGGCGACCAGCGCGGTGGTCACCACCGCCCCCGCCCACCGTGCGAGTTTCCCCATGCGCATCGCTGCCCCCCTCGACCGGGGACGCTAGCACGAGGCATCCCCATGCCCGCACAGCCCCGAAGACTGCTGCTCGACCGGGAGCTCCAGGAGTTTCCGGACGCCCGGGCCGGAGCGGCGGCGACGGAACCGCCGGACCTCTCCTTCCTCGCCCTCGACAGCCTTCCGCGCCTCGGGCCGGACGCGGACCAGGAGCAGGACGACCCGTACGGCACCGAGACGGAGTGGTTCACCCTCCCCCGCGGGCCGACCGGGCGGGTGCGCGTCCCGGTGACCAGGCCCGCCGGCACCGCCGAGCCGTCCCCCCGTGCTGCACTTCCTGCCCGGCCCGGGCCGGCCGCTCGGCGACGTCGCCTGCAACGCGCGGCTGGTGCGGTCGTGTACGGGGACTGCGCCCGGTCGCCCGCGGCGCGCTACCCGGTGGCCGTCGAGCAGTGCCACGCGCCCGGACTGACGGGGGACCGGATCGCCGCCGTCGGCGACTCCGCGGGGGCCAACCCGGCGGCGGCCCTGACGCTGACCACATGCGCCGGTTCTGGGACGACTACCTGCCCGAGGCGTCCCGCTGGACGGAGGCCACCGCTGCGCCCCTGCGGGCCCTCTGGGCGCAGCTCGCCGGGCTTCCTCCGGCGCTCGTGGTCACGGCGGAGGCCGACGTGCTGCGGGACGAGGGCGAGGCCTACGCCGCCAGGCTCCGCGCGGCCGGCGTCCCGGTGGTGTCGACGCGCTACCAGGGGGTGATGCACGGCTTCCCGCTCGTCGGCGCGCTCCACCCCGCCGGCACCACCCGCGCCGCCCTGATCCAGGCCGTCGACACCGTCCGCGGGGCGTTGCACCGCCGGCCGCACCGCGCTCACGGCCCGACCAGCCCGCGCGCGTCGAACGGCTCGCCGTCCCAGCCGTAGGTGGAGAACCCGCGGCCGCCGGACAGGTAGCGGGTGAGGGCGGCATGGGCGGTCGGGAACATCGGCAGTGGCAGCACGCCGACCGGGGACCAGGCGACGGCCAGATGTCAGGGCCCGTCATCAAACCCCCGCCTGCCGGGCGGCGTCTGGGCACGCACGCCCCCAGCCTTCGGCCGGGAGGTACCCCCACGCCACGTTGTCGTCGGTCGCCAATGGCCCCCAGCCTTCGGCCGGGAGGTGCCCCCACCGCAGTGGCTCCGCCCCCAGCCTTGCGATGCACGTACCCGTGGGGGTACCCCCCGGCCGAAGGCTGGGGGAGCCGCCCGGCCCGCCCACTGAGCGGACGACGGGGGTTTGAAGACGGGCCCTTGCCCGGTTCGGTGTTCGTCAGCTCGCCCCGCCAGGTGGTGGCGAGGAACGCGCTGAGCAGGAACGGCCCCTGGCCGTCCCAGCCCTGGCGGACCTGGACGGCGTGGACGAGCCTCAGCTCCCCGGGCTCGACGATCAGCCCGGTCTCCTCCCGCAGCTCGCGGGCGGCGGCCTCGTCGAGGCGCTCGCCGGCCTCGACCTTGCCGCCGGGGATCGTCCACGCCGGCGTGGTGCTCCAGCCGTTCGCCGCGTAGTGGATCGTCGCGACCAGGCCCCGGTCCCGATCGTGGGCGATGACGGCCACGGCCTGGCGAAGCATCTCCACGGTGCTGCCTCCAAGACGGTCGAGCGGACTTCGGGCGGTGGGTGCGGTGCGGTGCGGTCGAGCCGGATCACGAGGTGGCGCCGGTGGGCGGGTCGGCCTCGGCCGGCCGGCCGGCTGTCGCGGCGAGTAGGGGCAGGTAGTGGTGCAGATAGGGCGGGACCTCCAGGTCGAGGACTTCGTCGAGGCGGACCAGGCGGACCGCGAGGCCCTCGTCGCCGAGGCGCAGGTCGGTCTCGGCGCCGTTCCACCGGGTGTGCAGGACGCGGGTGAGGGGGGAGACGAGTTCGTGGTGCGGGCCGGGGACCGGCCGCAGCCCGGTGACCTCGATGCCGGCCTCCTCCAGGACCTCGCGCGCCGCAGTCTGCTCGGCGGTCTCCTCGCCCTCGCGCCAGCCGCCGATCGGCGTCCAGTGGCCGGGCCAGGCGATGCCCGGGTTCCGGTCGCGGTGGTGCATCAGCAGTCGGCCGTGCCCGTCGGTGACGAACACCATGATTCCCTCGAAGTCGTCCGGAGGCCCCGGCCGTTCCAGGTAGAGCGGGACACCGCCGCGGCGGGCTCGCAGGATCTGCAGGAGCCGCCGGTAGCGGTCGGTGGGCATCAGCGCGTGCCAGTCGTGGGCGCTCTCGAAGCGCCATTCGGTGTGCTCGGCCGGGTCGAGGCGGATGCGGGCCTGCTGCTCCGCGGTGAGGACGCCGCCGTCGAAGACGTAGCCGCAGACCGGGACGGGGTGCGCGGCGTCGGCCTGCTCGTGGATGCCGGCGATCAGGCGCCGGCGGGCGATGATCTCGGGGTTCTCCGCGGCGAGGTCGAGGCCCAACTCCTCCTCGGCCTCGCGCAGGGCGGCGGTGAACGGGGTCTCGCCGTGCTCGACGTCGCCGCCGGGGAGGTTCCACCCGCCCGGGTCGACGGTGGAGCGCAGCCCCAGGACCCGGCCCTGCGGGTCGGTGAGCAGGAAGCAGCCGTGGGCGGTGGGTCGGGCGACGGTGGTGAGGCGGCCGCCGACCGGCCGCCAGCCGGGTACGGCCAGGCGCTGGGTGAGCCACTCGACCACCGTGCGCTGCGCGTCGTCGGTCGGCGGCAACCGGTCCGGCCGCGCCCATCGGTGGTGGTCGTGGTCGGGGGAGAGCGTCACCGGGGTGTCGTCCGGGACCAGGGCGGTGAAGACGAACTGGCGCACGCGCCGGCCGTGTCGGTCGGTGAAGTCCAGGCTCCGCGCGTACTCCAGGGGCAGGCCGGTCAGCCCGGTCGCCGCGGCCAGCTCGCGGGCCGCGGCGGCCTCCACGGCCTCGCCGTCCTCCCGCCCGCCGCCCGGGTACTCCCACCGCCCCGGCAGGACGGCGTGCCCGGCCCGGCGGACCAGCAGGACCCGGCCGTTGGCGTCGTGGACCACCGTGCCGACGGTGGTTCGCTCGACTCCCTCGCGGAAGGCCGCGGCGGTCAGCACGTCGAAGTCGATCACGGGCGGGTCTCCTCGGTCGTCCCGGTCGTCCCGGTCGTCCCGGTCGTTCCGGTGGTGTCCGGCGGCCGGTTCCGCTGGGCGGGGACGCCGGTGCGCTCGTTCTGCAGGTCCCACAGCTCGCGGAACCGGCCGCTCTCGTCGGCCACCAGGTCGGCGAAGGTGCCCTCCTGGAGGACCTTCCCGTCTTCGAGGACGACGATCCGGTCGGCGACGGCCACATTGGTGAGCCGGTGGGTGACCAGGACGACCGCGCGCTCCCGTGCGACGGCCCGCAGGTTCTGGAAGATGCGGTGTTCGGCCCGCGGGTCGAGCGCGGCGGTGGGCTCGTCCAGGACGAGGAGTCCGGCCTCGCGGTGGAAGGCGCGGGCGATGGCCAGGCGCTGCCACTGCCCACCGGACAGTTCCTCGCCGCCCATCCACTCCACCGCCAGCAGGGTGGACAGGCCCCGGCGCAGCTTGGCGACGACCTCGGCCGCGCCGGAGGCCTCGGCGGCGCGCATCACCGCCGCGTCGCCGTCGGGGGCGGGCTGGCCGAGGGTGATGTTCTCGCGGCAGGTCAGCGGCCAGCGCGCGTAGTCCTGGGGTACGACCGCGACCTGTTGCCACAGGGCGTGCGGGTCGAGGTCGCGGGTCTCCCGGCCGTCCCACCGCGCCGAACCGCCCGCGGGCAGGTACAGGCCCGCGAGGAGTTTGGCGAGGGTGGTCTTCCCGGAGCCGTTCTCGCCGACCAGGGCGAGGATCTCGCCGCGCTCGACGTGCAGGCTCACCCCGTCCAGGGCGGTGCGCTCGGAGGACGGGTAGGCGTAGCGGAGGTTCTCCACCTCGATCCGGCGCGGCGCCTGCGGGACGGCGGTGCCGCGCCGGAGACGGTGGCCGCCGGCGGTGTCGAGGAAGGTGGACCAGTCGTCCAGGTACATGCCGGTGCGGAAGAGGTCGGCGCCGTAGCCGACGATGCCGCGCAGGCTGGTGCCGACGGCGGCGAGCGCGAACACCGCGGCGCCGCCGTGCGGCAGGCTCATCCGGCCGCTGGTGACGAGCCAGAGCATCGCCGTCCACACCAGGGCGGTGCCCAGGCCGGTCGCGGCGGCGCCGACCACCGAGACGCGGGCGCTCTGCATCGCGGCCTTCCGCGAACTCGCGTCCAGCCGCCGGCCGACCTGCTCGTACTTGTCGAGGAGGAAGCCGCCCATGGTGTCGGAGCGGACCTGGTCGGCGTTGCGTTTGAGGTGGATGTACCAGCGCAGGTTCGCCAGGACCCTGCGGTCGCCGATCGCGGCCCGGTTGGCGAGGAACTGCACCCGGGCGGCGTGCACCGACGCGATGCCCTGGGGCAGCGCGGCCAGCACCAGCAGGGGCAGCAGGGCGGGGTGAAGCACGGTCAGGACGCCGGCGGCGCCGAGCAGGGAGGCGACGGCGGCGATCAGGTTCTGCGCTTCGCCGACGATGTCCACGCAGACCTCGGCGCCCCGGTCGGCGGCGTCCAGCTCGTCGTTGTAGCCGGCGTGGTCGTAGGCGGTGAGCTCGGCGGCGACGGTGGCCCGCAGCACCGCGGCCTCGGCCTCCCGGGAGATGCGCGGGGACAGGTGGACGGTGATGGTCTGGATCATGATGCCGAGCAGGGCGCGGGCGCCGGCCGCCGCGGCGATCACGAGGATCGACGGCGCGGCCCGGGTGAGCTTGTCGCCGACCGCCTCCGGGCCGAACAGTGCCGCGATCGTGCCGGTGGTCGCGAACAGCCCGGTGGCGCCGAGGACGGCCGACACGACCTGGCAGACCAGCAGGAGGACGACGGAGGAGCGGTCGACGCGCCAGCCGAGCCGGAAGGCGCGGACCACGAGCATGGGCAGGCGGCGGGCCATCGCGCTGATGCCGATCGCCTCGATCGCCTCGATGCGGCGGCCGTCGGCCAGCCACCGCAGCTCCTCCTCGTCCTCGGCCGGGGCCTGCGCCTCGGGGTGGGTCTGCGGGGTGGCGGCGTTCAAGCGGTCACCTCCGGGCGCGGGCCGCGGCTCGGGACGGCGGCTCGGGCGGCTCGGGTGGGGCCGGCGGGTACCGCCGGGGCGGGGGGACGGGCCACGGATCCTCCAGGCTCAGGGACGGTGCTCGCACGCGCAAGTGCCGCGTCGGCCTGATCGGATGACTCAAGTCGGTCATCCGATAACCGAGTTGGTGATGCTCGTGCGGTCGGGGAGGGTCCGATGATGGAGCTGTTCGAAGGCGGTGTTCAAGCGGATTTCCCTCCGGGCGAGCCCGGGTCGAACGGGGACTTTTCGAGCACCCCGAGGCGTGGGCGCGGGCGCTCCGCGAGAGGTCGCCAAGGTGCCCGGCGAGGGGGCGGAGCCCAGTGCGCAGGCGGCGAGCGCACGTTCGAGCGCGGCGTGCCGCCCGGCTCGGAGACGCTCGCGGACGCCTGGGCGGGGACGGGGACCGAGTGGGGTGCGGGTGGCGGCTGATTCACTCGATCGGTGGTTCGGCCGCTCCGGAGGTTTCGGGCGGGTCCGGCCGGATGCCGCGTGCGAGGAGCGGTGCCGGGCGTCAGGGCGCCGGGGCGGGGCGGTGGCCGTCAAGAGCCCGTTGGGATCGCCGCCGCCGACGTCAGGATCCCGTCAGGGCGGCGCGGGCGGGCTCCGGTCGGCGGGTTGGCTGGAGTCCGGCGACCAGAACAGCGGCGAGCGGAGGACCGGTCATGTGCGGCAACGCGTACGAGCGGCGTGCGGCCGGGCACCCGCCCGCGGGCCGGGCCCCCGGGCCGGTCGGGTGAAGGGATAGCGCCGTCGTGCGGATGTACTCGGCCCGCCCCGGCGGGCGCCGCTACCACCCCGTGCTCGACCGGGCCCGGTCCTCGACCTCCGGCGCGCTGGCCCTGCTCGCCGGAGGTGTGCTCGCGCTCGCCCTCGGCGGGCTGGGCGAGCTGCACGCCGGCTGGTTCCGCTACGCCGCCTTCGCGGGCCTGGCCGCGCTGCTGGGCGCCTCCTCCCGACCGACGGCCGCCCCGGTGATCGGTCTGGCCGCCTGGCTGTGCTGCAACGCCTTCGCCGAGCACCGCCACGGCGAACTCGGGTGGGCCGGGGCCGCGCCCGAGTTCGGCCACTACCTCCTGTTCACGGCAGCCGCCCTGGCACCGGCGCTGGTGGCGGCCCTGCCGCGCCGGGTGGTGCGCGTCGAGGCCCTGGCGGCGCCGGTGCGTCGGACCTTCGCCCGCTGACGCGGGAACCGTTGGGGCCATTGGAATGTGACGCATCATCACTTGACCCGGTCTTTTCCGTTTCGCCATGATGAGCCGTCACGTTGTGACTCCGTCAACGGGGGAAGTCCGGTCCGAATCCGGCGCTGACCCGCAACGGTAGGCCGCCGACGCCACGTCGGCGGCGAGCCCGAGTACCCGTCGGCGGAGGTGTGTCGTTCCCTCCTCCCGTCGTGGTCTGCGGGCCGGAGCTCCGAGGGCTGCCCCGGCCTTGCGCCGACGCCCCTCCGGGCCCCTGCGTCCAGGCCCGGAAAGGCTATTCATGCCCGCGCTGCGCCGCACCCTCGGACTCCTCGCGATACCGGCCCTCGCCCTCGCCACCGTGCTCCCGGCCACTACCGCCGCGCACGCCACCGCCGCGCACGCCACCGCCACGCACGACGCCGCCACGCACGACGCCGCCACGCACGACGCCGCACCGGCCGCGGTGTCCTCGCCCACGATCCGTCCGGACGCCGCCGCGGCCGGCTGGCTGGCCCGCCAGCTCGTCGACGGCGACCACTTCGAGTCCGTCTTCGACGGCACCGCCTACCCCGACCAGGGCCTGACCATCGACGCCGTGCTGGCCTTCGCCGCCTCCCGCAGCTCGGACACCGCCGCCGCGAAGGCCACCGCCTGGCTGGCGCAGCCCGCGATCCTCGGCGGCTACCTCGGCGACGGCACGACCGAGGCCTACGCGGGCGCCACCGCCAAGCTGCTGCTCGCCGCCGAGGTGCGCGGCGCGGACCCGACCTCCTTCGGCGGCGTCGACCTGCCCGCCCGGCTGCGCTCGCTCCAGGCCCCGAGCGGCCGCTTCTCCGACCGCTCCCAGTGGGGCGACTACAGCAACGCCTTCGGCCAGTCGCTCGCCCTGATCGCCCTGCACCGCACCCCCGGTGGCGCCCCGGCCGCCGCCGTCGACTTCCTGGCCGACAGCCAGTGCGCGGACGGCGGCTTCCCGGTGGCCTTCGGCCAGACCACCTGCACCGCCGACACGGACGCCACCGCCCTCGCCGTCCAGGCGCTCGCCGCCACCGGCCGCGCGGCCAAGGCGGCCGCCGGGCTCGGCTGGCTGACCGCCCACCAGAATACCGACGGCGGCTTCGCGGCCAGCGGCGCCACCACCTCCAACGCCAACTCCACCGGCCTCGCGACGCAGGCGCTGCTCTCCAACGCCCGCTTCGGCGCCGGACTCAAGGGCTGGAGCCGGCTGGTGACGCTCCAGCAGGGCTGCGCCGCCGACCCGGCCGTGCGCGGCGCGGTCGCCTACGACGCCTCCGGCTTCAACCCCGGCAACGCCGCCCGGGCCACCGCGCAGGCCGTCCTCGGCCTGGCCGGCACCCCGCTGGCCACCCTCTCCGCCGCCGGTGCGCGCCCGGACGCGCCCACCCTGGCCTGCCCCGCGCCCGCCGCCCACTGACCATCCGCGACCGAACGAGGAGAGACCCGATGACCGAGCACCTGACCCGCCGCGCCCTCGGCCCGCTCGCCGCCGTCGCGGCGCTGACCGCGAGCCTTCTCGGCGCCTCCGCCGTCCAGGCCCCCCAGGCCCGGGCCGCCGCCTGCACCGGCACCACCGGCGTCACCGTCGTGGTCGACTTCACCGCCGTCGGCGGCGGCATCCAGACCGGCTGCGCCCCCGGCGACCCGGCCAGCGGCCTCGCCGCGCTCACCGGCGCCGGCTTCTCGTACACCTTCCACCCGCGCTACCCCGGCTTCGTCTGCACCGTCAACGCCCTGCCGACGACCTGCACCAACCCCACCGGCAGTGCCTACTGGTCGTACTGGCACGCCCAGCACGGCGGCCCCTGGTCGTACAGCAGCCTCGGCGCCGCCGGCTACAACCCGGCCCCCGGCGACGTCGAAGGCTGGGCCTTCGGCTCCGGCGGCCAGCCCGGCATCACCGCCCCCTGACGATGGCGCACGGGTGCCCCGGTCCTCCGCGACGGAGACCGGGGCACCGGCGGTTCCAGGGGTGTTCAGGCCGACCGGCGCGGCCGCTCCCGGATCAGCTGCCGTAGCGCAGCGAGACGGTGTCGCCCACGTGGACGGTGGTGGCCCGGGTGGCGGCGGTGGCGGTGGCGCCGTCCAGGCTGACCTTCCAGGTGGAGGAGCCGCTGTTGGCGGTGCCGTTGAGCGCGGTGACGGTGCCGCCGCCGGTGGCGGGGGTGACGGAGGTGACGCAGCCGCCGGGCGTGGCGGTGGCGGCCGCGTCCAGGACGTCGCCGAGGGTCGTGGTGGTGCCGGTCGGGGTGACGGTGACGGCGCAGACCTTGAGCGCGCCGGTGCCGTCGTCGACGACCAGGGCGAGCCTGGCGGCGGTGCCGGAGGTGAACGCGGTGGTGGCGGACCAGGTCGGCTCGCCCGCGCTGGTCGGGGCGGGAGGGGCGGCGGTGAAGCCCGCGCCGGCGACGGCGCGCAGGCCGTCGACGGAGGCGTAGGGGGACGGGGTGGTGTCGCTGGGCTGGTACTTGAAGCCGCCGCCGGGCTTGAACTGCTGGGAGATCAGGAAGTCGATCGGGGTCTTTCCGGTGCCGCTGGTGAAGTCGGCGCCCTGGGGGTTGATGCCGCAGGCGTTGAGACCGGAGACGGCCCAGCCGTTGGAGTCGGTGTTGACGCCCCACATGGCGTTGAACGCCCCGGAAGCCAGCAGCTTGCCCTTGAGGAAGTTCTTGGCGGCGACGACCGCCGGGTCGGTGTTGGGGACGCCGCCGACACACAGCGAGGCCATCGCGGCCCCGGTCATGTCGATGTCGCTGCCCGTACCGAGCTCGGTGGGGTCGCCGGCGGCCTTGGTGTAGTTCCAGCCGCCGTCGGTGTGCTGGTTGGCGCGCACCGCCGTGACGGAGGAGTCCAGCAGGGCCTGCGGGACGCGCTGTCCGCCGGCCTGGGTCCTGGCGCCGCCGAGGGCGAGGAGACCGAAGACGGTGCCGTTGAAGTTGGCGGACGGGCCCCAGTAGCCGGGTTCGGCGGTCTGCCAGTACGAGACCGCGTCGGCGATCAGGTTGCGGCCCGGGCCGACGCGGGCCGGGTCGATGCCGGCGGCGTAGGCGTTCAGGATGCCCCGCTGGTAGTCGGTGGCGACCGGTGAGGTGCCCGGCCAGCCGGCGGCGGCGAGCTGGTTGCGGTAGACGAGGCGGGCGTTCTTGGTGACGTCGCCGCCGGGGGTCACGTCCGCCGCGGCGGTGCCGGCCGCCGCCAGGGCGCTGAACGCCCACTCGTTGGAGAGGCCGCCACCGGTGACGTAGCTGCCGTCGGCGGCCTGGAGGGACTTCAGGTAGGTGACGCCGGTGCTCTTCGAGGTGGCTATCTGGGCCGGGGTGGCGGTCGCGTGGGCGGGGACGGCCGACAGCAGCAGCGCCCCGGCCGCCAGCGACACGGTCACGGCGGAGGAGAGGCGGGAGGAGGTGGCGCGGGGCGTCGTGAGGAAGTTCACGGAACGGCTCCTTGGGGTGGCGGGCGCCGACCCGGCCCCGGCCCCGGCGCTCCTGCGGGAGCGCGACGGCCGGAGCGGCCGCCGCCCGGATCGCGTGGGCAGGCTTTCGCCGTGGTGCTCGGCCGGGCGGGCATTCGGGCTCGGAGTGCCGTACGACGCCACCCCACACCGCTGCGCGTCAGCCCCGGATTCGCACCGGGTTCCCCCGCTCGGCCACTGCGGACGCTACCGCACGCGGCGGTGGCCGACGAGGTGATGTGACCGATGTGACGCACCGTTGACTACCGAATCGGCGCCGTGGTCTGATTGATCGGTTTTTCATCCTCGGAAACCAGGGGAAGCCGGTCCAACTCCGGCGCTGACCCGCAACCGTAGATCCGCCCGCAGCGGCGGATGAGCCGGAATGCCTGGTCCGAGGGTCAGTTCTTGAAGCACATGCGTCGTCGCGGACTACGACGTGGTCAGGGCGGTCCCGGGATCCGGGCCGTCGGCTGCGCCGTTGCTCCCGCGCCGACCGACCAGGGAGCCGCCGGTGAGGGTCAGCAGCAGTCGCACGCGTCACAGAGGCAGGGGCATCGCCTCCCTCCTGGCCGCCGGGACCGTCGCGGTCGCGGCGGGCGGCGCGGTCCTGCTCGGGCACCCCGGCGCCGCGGCGGCGGACCCGATCGAGGACTGCACCGCGACGACCGGCGCGATCGTCGCCGTCGACTTCGGCCACTGGGGCGGCGGTGTCGTCCGCGGCTGCGACGCCGACCCCAGCACGGGCATGAACCTGCTGCACAAGGCGGGCTTCACCACCACCGGCACCGAGCACGACGGCCCGGCCTTCATCTGCCGGCTGGGCGCGGGAGGCTTCAACGGCGGCACCCAGTACCCGACGCCGGCCGAGGAGCCCTGCGTCAACACCCCGCAGGCGACGGCGTACTGGTCGTACTGGATCGCGGGACCGGGCCAACAGACGTGGTCCTACAGTCAGTTCGGCGCCGCGACGCAGAAGCCCAAGCCGGGGGAGGTGGAGGCCTGGGTCTACGGGGGCACCGACATCGGGGGTACCAGCGGGGCGCCGTCCTTCACCCCGGACTCGGTCCGCGCCAAGAACCCCGGCCCCTCGCCGTCCGCCTCGCCCACGGCGACGTCGACCCCGACCGGCCCGGCAGCCGACGGCGACCCCGCCGCCGCCGCGGCCTGGCTGGCCGCCCGGCTCGTCGACGGCGACCACATGGAGAACTGGGCCTTCGAGGGGCCGGACTACCCCCGGACGTCCCTGACCGCGATCGCCCTCGCCGCCGCGGGCACCCAGGACGCGGCCCTGCGCAAGGTGGTCGCCTTCCTCGCCGCCCACACCGACGACTTCCTCCACCCGGACGGACCGTCCGGCAAGCCCGACTCCAGGGCCGCCGCCCTGCTGGCCCTCGTCGCCGAGAGCACCGCGGGCGACCCCCGGGCCTTCGGCGGGCGGGACCTGGTGGCCGCGCTCACCGACCACGTGTGCGCCGCGGCCGGGGAGAACGGCAAGTGCACCGCCGCCGGGGACTTCCACGGCGCGGCCTCGCCCTGGGTGCAGGCGTGGGGCGTCATCGCCCTGCAACGGGCCGGTGTCACGCCGACGGACGCGACGCTCGGCCGCTTCACGGTGCTCCAGTGCGCCGACGGCGGGATCGCCGGATCGATGATCGTGGCGGGCGACCACTGCGAGTCCGACCCGGCCGCCACCGCACTGGCCGTCCTCGCCCTGCGCAAGGCCGCCGGCCACGAGTCGACGGCGCGGAAGGCCGCGGACCGGCTCGCCGCGAGCCAGCTGGCCGACGGCTCCTACGCCCCCTACGCCGGCGCCCCCGGCGAGACCGGCGGCACGGCCGCTGCGGCCCAGGCGCTCCGGGCCGTCGGTCAGGACGCCCGCCGGGCCGCCGCCAAGGCCTGGGTCGCCGCGCGCCAGGGCGCGGACGGCGGCCTCGCACCCGACGAGGCGACCACCGACGCCGACCCGGCCGCCACCGAGCAGGCGATCCTGGCCCTGACCGGGACCGACCCCACCACCGTCCGGCACAACCCGAACGGCGCCACCACGCCGACCACCCCGACCACCACGGCCACGCCGACCACGCCGGCCACCACGGCGCCGACGACGCCCGCGGGCAGGACGCCCGACCTGGCCAAGGGCAGCGCCTACCTGACCGACCCGGCCCGCCTGATCGACGGCCGCTACTACGAGGCCTTCCCGGCCTTCGCCGACTTCGGCCTCACCATCGACGGGGCGTTCGCCCTCGCCGGCACCGGCACGGACGACACCGCGCTGCGCGGGATCGTCGACTTCCTGGACCGGCAGGGCAAGGACGCGAGCGAGCGCACCGTCAACGACTGGACCGGCATCGGCACCGAGTACGCGGGCGGCGGCTCGATCGGCAAGGAGGCGCTGCTCGCCCAGAGCGTCGGCCGCGACCCGCGCGCCTTCGGCGGCCACGACCTGATCGCCGCCCTCGCCGCTCTCGTCTGCGCCAGGGCCGACCGGAACACCGGCTGCGCGGCCGGCGGCAACTACGCCTACGCCACCTCGGTCTTCTCCCAGGCGCTCGGCGTCATGGCCCAGCTGCGGGCCGGTGACGCGGCGAACGCCGCCGCTCCGATCGCCTACCTGGAGGGCCTCCAGCACACCGACGGCTCCTGGCCTAGCCTGATCCCCGCCACCGGCGACTCCGACGTGGACAGCACCGCGATGGCCGTCATGGCACTCGCACTCGCCCCGGGCGACGAGGCCGCCCGGGCGGTCGACAAGGGCGTCGCCTGGATCGCCGCGCGGCAGCTTCCCGACGGCGGGTTCCCCGGCGCGGCCGGCGACTCCACCAACTCGGCCGCCCTCGCCGTCCAGGGCATGACCCTCCGGCAGGCCGGCTACGGCGGGCAGATCGCCGAGGCGCTCGACTTCCTCGCCGGTCAGCAGAACGGCGACGGCGGCTTCAACGTCGCCTCCGCCGGGCAGCCGGGCTCGGACGTCCGGGCCTCCACCCAGGTCCTCGGGGGCTCCACCGGAACCTCCTTCGGCACGCTGTTCCGGAACCTCGGCGGCACGCCGACGGGGACACCGACGCCGAGCGCGACGCCCACGCCCACCGGTACGGGAACACCGACGCCCACGCCCACCGCGACCGGCACGAACGACCGCCCGTCCGACGCCCCCGTGGCCGGTGGCGTCGGCGAGCCCGTGCGCGGCGGCGGCGCATCACCCGCCGGTGGTGCGCCGGTCGGGGCCGGAAGCGGTGGCCTCGCCGGCACCGGCACCGAGACGCTGGTGCTGGCCGGAGCCGCCGGGCTGCTGGCCGCACTCGGCGCGGTGGCCGTCCTCGCCGCCCGCCGCCGTCCGGGAGCCGTCCCGGGGCGTCACCGGTGAGCCGGCGGCCGGGCGGCCGGATCGCGGCCGCTGCCCTCGCCTCCGCTCTCGTCCTCGGCGGCGCCTGCTGGGGCGCGGCCCCGGCCGCCGCGGCGCCGCTGCCGATCGACCAGTGCACCACCACCTCGGGCGTGGTGCTGGCGGTCGACTTCGGCACGTGGGGCGGTCCGCTGCTGCGCTCCTGCGGCACGACGCCCACCACCGGGTACGCGCTGCTCAACCAGGGCGGCTGGAAGACCACCGGCACGGGGCACGACGGCCCGGCGTTCATCTGCCGGATCGGCTACAGCGGCTTCCAGGGCGGCAGGCAGTACCCCACGCCGGACCAGGAGAAGTGCGTCCTGACACCCCCGGCCTCGGCCTACTGGTCGTACTGGCACGCGGATCCGGGCCAGAACGACTGGTCGTACAGTCAGCTCGGCGCGATGAGCTATCAGCCGAAGCCCGGCAGTGTCGACCTGTGGATCTTCGGCGGGACCAACATCGAGGGCAGCGAGGGGCGGCCCTCCTTCTCGCCCGACACCGTGCGGGCGCACAACACCGCACCGGGCGGCGGCACGGCCGTGACCCCGGACCCGCCCCAGCCGCCCGCGGGCGGGGGAGCGGCCGCCGGCGGCTCCGGGAACGGCGGCTCCGGGAACGGAGGGTCGAGCGGCTCCGGCGGCGCGAGTGGCGGTGCGTCCGGTACAGGTTCGTCGGGCGGCGGCACCGGCGGCGGCTCCGGCGGGACGAGCGGCGGATCGTCGGGTACGGGTTCCCCGGGCGGCGGCACCGGCAGCCCGGGCGGCGGTTCCGGCGGCGGCACCGGCGGTGCGGCCGGTGGCACCGAGCGCCGGCCCTCGCCCGTCGGCAAGGGCGGGACCACCAAGCCCGCGAGCCCGTCGGCCGGGGCACCCGCGCCGGTCACGCCCGAACCCGAGGCTCCCGCGACGCCCACCGCCCCCGCCGAAACACCGTCCGCCCAGCCGACCGACACCCCGCCCGACACCCCGTCCGACCTGCCGTCCGCCACCGACACCGCCGGCGCCACCGCCGGGCCCACCTCCGACGCGAGCCCGTCGCTGCCGGTGAACGCCGGCGGCCCGGTGGTGATGGACGCGGCCCCGGCCGCGGACGCTCCGCACGACGCCGGATCGATGGTCCCGGTGATCGTCGGCGCCGTCCTCGTCACGGCGCTCGGCGCGGGCACCGCGGTCGCCGCGCGCCGGCGCCGTCGAGAGGCCGAGTGATCGGGTGACCACGCTCGACAAGCGCTCCGCCGACTCCGCGCGCCCCGCCCCCGGGCGGGCGGCGGGGAGTTGGCGGAGCCCGCGGAACCTGCACCCGCTGGCCTGGTGGACCTGGGCGCTCGCCCTGGCGACCGCGGCCAGCCGCACCACCAACCCGCTGCTGCTCCTGCTCGTCCTCGCGGTGCTCGGCTACGTGGTCACCGCCCGCCGCACCGACGCCCCGTGGGCCCGGGGGTTCATGTACTACCTGGGGCTGGCGCTGACCGTGGTGGCGATCCGGGTGGCCTTCCGCTGCGTCTTCGCCACCGGCATCACCCCGCACGACCACCTGCTCTTCTCGCTGCCCCACATCCCGACCCCGGCCTGGTACGCCGGCATCCGGATCGGCGGACCGGTCTCCCTGGAGGCCACCCTCTCCGCGGCCTTCGACGGACTGCGACTGGCCTGTCTGATCTGCTGCATCGGCGCCGCCAACACCCTCGCCAACCCCAAACGGGCCCTGCGCGTCCTCCCGGGCGCGCTCTACGAGCTCGGCGTCGCCGTGACGGTCTCGCTCAGCGTCGCCCCGCAGCTGGTGCAGAGCGTCCAGCGGGTCGCCCGCGCCAGACGGCTGCGCGCCGGCCGGAGCAAGGGGGTGCGCGCGCTGCGCAGCGTCGTCGTCCCGGTCCTGGAGGACGCCCTGGAACGGTCGCTGCACCTGGCGGCCGCGATGGACTCGCGCGGCTACGGACGGTCGGGAACCGCCACCCGCCGCTCCCGGCGGACCACCGGCGCCCTGATGCTGCTCGGCATGTGCGGGCTCTGCGCCGGGGTGTACGGGCTGCTGGACGGAACCGCGCCCGCCGCGCTCGGACTGCCCGCCTTCCTCGCGGGTGCCGCGCTGTGCGTGGCCGGTCTGCTGCTCGGGGGCCGCCGGGTGCGGCGCACCACCTACCGGCCGGACCGCTGGCGCGCCGCCGAGTTCGGCGTCGCCGGCTGCGGTGTGGCCGCCGCCGTCCTGCTGTTCGCCACGGTCGGCTACGACGCCACCGACCTCAACCCCTCCCTGTACCCGCTGAGTTGGCCGAGCCTGCCGGTCGTCCCGGTGCTCGCCCTGCTGCTGGCGGGGGCCGCCGGGGCCGTCGCACCGCCGCCCGGCCGATCGCCCGGGGCCGCCCCTTCGCCGGGGCCGCGCCCGGCCGGCAGCAAGGGCGCCGCCGGCGCCGGTACCGACCGCACGACCACCGAGGTGCGCACATGATCCGATTCGACCAGGTCGGCGTGGTGTACGACGGCCGGAGCACCCCCGTCCTGCGCGAGGTCGACCTGCACGTCCCGGAGGGTGAACTCTGCCTGGTGGTCGGCCGGACCGGCGTCGGCAAGTCGACCCTGCTCGGCGCCGTCAACGGTCTCGTGCCGCACTTCACCGGCGGCACCCTGCGCGGCCGGGTCACCGTCGACGGCCGGGACACCGCGCACCACCCCCCGCGCGAACTGGCCGACGTGGTCGGCGTGGTGGGCCAGGATCCGCTGGCCGGCTTCGTCACCGACACGGTGGAGGAGGAGCTCGCCTACGCGATGGAGCAGCTGGCCGTTCCGCCGGAGGTGATGCGCAAGCGCGTCGAGGAGACCCTGGACCTGCTCGGCCTCGCGGACCTGCGCCACCGCGCCCTGTACGAGCTCTCCGGCGGCCAGCAGCAGCGCGTCGCCATCGGCTCCGTCCTCACCGCCCACCCCCGGGTCCTGGTCCTGGACGAACCGACCTCCGCCCTCGACCCGACCGCCGCCGAGGAGGTGCTCGCCGCCATCACCCGCCTGGTCCACGACCTCGGCGTCACCGTCCTGCTCGCCGAACACCGCCTGGAGCGCGTCGTCCAGTACGCCGACCGCGTCGCCTACCTGCCCGGCGACGGCACCGTCGTGCACGGCCCGCCCGCCGAGGTGTTCCGGGACACGGCGGTCGCGCCGCCCGTGGTCGACCTCGGCCGGCTGGCCGACTGGCGCCCGCTGCCGCTCTCCGTGCGCGACGCCCGCCGGGCCGCCGCCCCGCTGCGGGAGGCCCTCGCCGCCCGCCCGGCACCGGCGCCGCGCCGCGCGGCCACGACGGGGGAGCGTGTGCTGAGCGCCGAGCGGATCGTGGTGCGCCACGGCCCGGTGGCCGCCGTCCGGGAGGTCGGCCTGGAGCTGCGCGCGGGCCAGGTCACCGCCCTGATGGGGCGCAACGGCTCGGGCAAGTCGTCGCTCCTGTGGGCGCTGCAGGGCTCCGGGCCCCGCCAGGGCGGCAGCGTACGGGTCGTCCGGGGCGACGGAGGGCCGGCCAAGGACCCCAAGCGCGTCCCGGCGGCGGAGGCCCGGAGTCTGGTGGGGCTCGTCCCGCAGACCCCCACAGATTTGCTCTACCTGGAGTCGGTGGCCCAGGAACTCGCCCAGAGCGAGCTGGAGTCCGGCCGGGACGCCGGGCCGACCGCGCGGCGGATCCTCGACCGGCTCGCCCCCGGGATCCCCGACGCGACCCACCCCCGCGACCTGTCCGAGGGGCAGCGGCTGGCGCTGGTCCTGGCGATCCAACTCGCCGCCGCACCACGGGTGGTGCTGCTGGACGAACCCACCCGAGGGCTCGACTACCACGCCAAGGCGGCGCTCACCGGCATCGTCGACGCCCTCGCCGCCGAAGGGCGCACGGTCGTGGTCTCCACCCATGACGTCGAGTTCGTCGCCTCCGCCGCCGACCGGGTGGTGGTGATGGCCGAGGGCGAGATCGTCGCGGACGGCCCCACCGCGGAGGTCATCGTCGCCTCGCCCACCTTCGCCCCCCAGACCGCCAAGATCCTGGCCCCGCTGCCCTATTTGACGACACATCAGGTCGCTGTGGCCCTCGCCCCGGCGCAGGGCGCCCGGTGACCGCCGTCCGGATCCCCGGCCGGGCCCGGATCGTGATGGCGCTGGCCGCCTTCATCGGCCTGGTCGCCTTCACCTGGCCGTTCGTCGTCGCCCCGGGGACGTTCGGCTCCCACTACGCCCCGCCGCTGATCTTCGGCGCCCTGCTGGTCCTGGTGCTCGCCGTGGTGATCGCGGAGATCTCCTCCGGCGGCATCGACGCCAAGGCCCTCGCCATGCTCGGCGTCCTGTCGGCCGTCAACGCGGGGCTGCGCCCGCTCGGCGCCGGGACGGCCGGGGTGGAGACGGTCTTCTTCGTCCTCGTCCTCGCCGGCCGGGTCTTCGGCCCCGGCTTCGGCTTCACCCTGGGCTGCACCTCGCTGTTCGCCTCCGCCCTGCTGACCGGCGGGGTCGGCCCGTGGATGCCCTACCAGATGTTCGGCTGCGCCTTCGTCGGCCTGCTCGCCGGGCTGCTGCCGACGCTCCGGCGCCGCTGGGAGGTGCCGGTGCTGGCCGCCTACGGAGCCTTTTCCGGCTACCTCTTCGGCTTCCTGCTGAACCTCTCGTTCTGGCCGTTCGCGACCGACCCGAACAGCTCGATCGCCTACCTGCCCGGCCTCCCCTTCACCGAGCAGTGGCACCGCTACCTGCTCTTCGACCTGGCCACCTCGCTCGGCTGGGACACCGGCCGCGCGGTCACCACGTTCACCGCCGTCCTCGTCGTGGGGCCTGCCGTCCTCACCGTCTTCCGCCGCGCCGCCCGGCGTGCCAACTTCGAGCCGACCGTGCGCTTCGAGAGCGCGGGCGCGTCCGGTGCGCCGGCGGGGGCGGGAAGCGCGGCACGGACCCCGGGGCCGTCGCGCCGAACCGCGAGGTCATAGGATCCCTCGAACGGTCGGCCCCCGGAGTCCATGAGGTGATCAACGCGAACGGCTTCCTGCCCGAGGACCGACGGCCCGTGGTGCGGCGCGGCGCGCGGTCGGAGGAGGGCTCCTGCCGTCACCTGCTGGTGTGGGAGGCCGGGCCGGGGTGGCGGATGGTCAGCAGCGCGGTGCTGGGGGGCGGCATCGGCGAACGCGGCTGGGTGGTGAACGCCCAGGTCCGGCCCGGCTACGACCGGCTGGATCCCGACCGGCACCTGGCGGAGCTGGCGTGGGCCGAGGGCCTGCGTGGCCCGGGCGTGGGCCTGATGACCGCCGCGGAGGTCGACGACTGCACCTGGGGCGAGGACGGCGGGGCCGTCGCCGTGGTGACGACCGGCATCGGCGTGCCGACCTGGGCCGCCGCACCGCCCGCCGAACCCGCCCTGCCCGCCCTGCCCGCCGTACCGGCACCCGCCCGGTACGTCCCCGGCACGATCAACATCCTCGCCGTCGTCCCGGCGCCGGTGACCGACGCCGGGCTCGTCAACCTGCTCGCGACCGCCACCGAGGCCAAGGTGCAGGCCCTCCTGGACGCCGGCTACGACTGCTCCGGGACGCCGTCCGACGCGGTGTGCGTGGCCGTCCGCACGCCCGACGGGCCCCGGGCGGCCGATCCCTTCGGCGGCCCGCGCTCACTGTGGGGCGCCCGGCTGGCCCGGGCGGTCCACCGAGCGGTCGTCGAGGGGGCGCACCGCGACCGCGAGCGGCGCGCCCAGCGGCCCGGCGCGCCGCACCCCCGGCCGGTGGCGGACTGCCTCCGCGAGAACGTCCTGGCGACCGGACGCCGGACCGGCTGAGTCCGGGTGCGGTGCCGGCCGGTGGCGCCGGGGGCGCAGAATGCGGCGAGCTGCCGAAGGAGCCGGCCGGCGGTCACAGGTAGCAGCGCCGGTGGCGGGCGCTGCCGACGACGCGGCCCGCGCGCAGCGCGACCTGGGCCAGCAGGGCGGCGCGCCGGTCGGCGGCGCCGAGCAGGTCGGGCGCGTGGAGCAGGAGTCTCCACCAGGCGCCGGCGGCGTCGGCCAGCGGTGAGGACGGCATGCCGGCGCCGGCGAAGTCACGGTAGAGCTTGGGGTGCGAACGCCCGTAGCCGTAGGACTGGCGGACGATGGCCGGCGCGTCGCCGCGGTGCCGGTAGTGCACGACGGCGTGCGGGGCGAAGGCCAGCCGGAACCCGGCCAGTTGGGCGCGCCAGAAGAACTCGGTGTCGTCGCCGCCGCCGCGGTAGCTCTCGTCGAAGCCGCCCAGGCGGCTCCACACCTCCTTGTGGAAGCCGCAGTTGGCGCCCGCCGGGTAGGGCAGGAAGCCGAAGGTGTCGAGCAGGGCGGCGGACTTCTTCGGCGGGCGTGCGGCGAGGGCGACCGGCCCGTTGAGCAGGCGGCGTTCGAGAGCGCCGCCGGCGGCCGGGCAGGTGCGCAGGACGTCGACCAGGCCCGCCACCCATCCGGGGGCCACCACGTCGTCCGCGTCGCACAGGAGCACGTACTCGCCGAGGGCGTGCCGACAGCCGATGTTGCGCGCGCGGTTGACGCCGGGGGCCTCGGTCACGGTGACCACCCGCAGCCGCGGCATGCGCTCCTGCCAGCGCCGCAGCAGCGCACCGGTGCCGTCGCTCGATCCGTTCTCGACGACGACGACCTCCCACGGATCCGGATAGCTCTGCCGCCCCAGGGCCGCCAGCTGCGTGGCGATCGTCGTCTCGGCGTTCCGCGCGGGGACGACCACGGAGACCAGGCCCACCGGGCGGAGGCCCCGGTTCATCCGGGGCCCCGCGCGGCCGGCCGCGGCGAGCGGACGGCGCGGATCACCGCGGCGGTGTCGCGGAGGTCCGCGAGCACCGTGTCCGCCCCCGCCTCGCGCAGCTCGGCGGCGCTGCTCGCGCCCGAGGCGACGGCGACCACCCGCGCCCCGCCGACGCGTCCCGCCTGCACGTCCCGCGGGGTGTCGCCGATCAGGACGGTGGCGGCGGCGTCGAAGTCGTGCCCGTACGCGGCCGCCGCGCGCCGCCGGGCCACCGGGACCAGCGCGGCCCGCTCGTCCGCGTCGTCGCCGTACGCGCCGACCGAGAGGTCCAGGAACTCCGTCAGCCCGAAGAGCCCGAGCTTCAGGGCGGCGTTGGCCCGCACGTTGCCGGTGAGCACCGACTGGGCCACCTCGCGCTGCGCCCCCAGCGCCCGCAGGGTCTCGACGACGCCGGGCAGGACCCGTCCGGCGGCCCGGAACTCGGCGGCCAGCCGGCCCAGCTGGACGGTCAACTCCTCCGTGACCAGGGCGGGTTCGACCCCGCTGACGCCGTTGCGGGCGAACAGTTCGGCCATGATGTCCGGCTCGGTGCGGCCGGCGACGGCGACGCGGTGGAGGGCCGGCCGGCCGGTGAGCCGTTCGAAGGCGAGCGGGTAGAGCGCCGCGCAGACGTGGCCGCCGTCGATCAGCGTGCCGTCGATGTCCCACAGGAGGAGGAGCCGCTTCACACCCGGACCGCCTGCCGCCGGGGGGCGGGCCCGGCCGCGAACGGGCCGCGCTGCGCGGTGCAGGCCGCGCCGTGCCGGGCGGCGAGGTCCAGCGCGTCGGTCGTGGCCGAGCCGGCGGCGAGCGCGTACGTGAGGACGGCCGCGAAGTTGTCCCCGACCCCGTAGGTGTCCACCAGGGGACCCGGCGCGTGGGCGGGCCGGTAGCGGCGAGGGGGCCGGCCGCAGCGGGTGAAGACGCCGCCGTGCCGGCCCTCGGTGCTGACCACCAGGTCCGGCAGTCTCCGCAGCAGCGCCGGGTCGCAGCGCTCGGCCGGGTCGCAGCCGCTGCCCACCAGCGCGTCGACCCTGACGCCGGACTCCAGCACGGTGGTGAACTCGCGCGCCGTCACCACCAGTACGCCCGCCCGCCGGGCCCGGCGCAGCAGTGCGGCGTCCCCGGCGGTGAAGAACACCGCGTCGAAGGAGGCCAGTTCCCCCCACGGGAGGGGATCCGCCGCGGCCGGTTGCAGCCGCTCGCCGAGGGTGACGGTGGTGCGTTCGCCGGAACGGTCGACCAGGCTCACCGCCGTGCGGGTCGGGCCGGACCGGGGCGCGGCCACCACCCGTACGGCGCGGCGTTCGAGTTCGGCCCGTGAGCGGCGCCCGGCGTGGTCGTCGCCGAGGGCGGTGAAGAAGGTGCAGCCGCCGGCCAGTTCGGCCAGCCGGACGGCCGCGACCGCGCCGCCGCCGGCCGGGCCCTGCCAGAGCCGGTCGGCGTGGGTCACCTCGCCGGTGGCGGGTACTCGCTCCAGACCCGCGATCGTCGTCCATTCGACGTGCCCCACCACGGCGACCCGCGGCCCGCCCGGGGGAGCCGGCGCCCCGGCGGGGCGGGTGTCCTCGTCCATCGTTCCTCGACTCTCGCACCGGCGGTCCTCGGCCGGCCTCGCTCCCAGCCGAGCACCGCCTGCCCGTGCACGCACTGTTTTGTACGCCTGTTGTGGGTACGTCGACGAACCAGCAGGCGAACCAGCGGGCGAACCAGCGGGCCAACCATGAATGGCGGGCCGGCCGGGGCTACGCCATGATGGACCCCTGGTGCCCTGGATCCGTGCACCGAACCCCCTGGCCGCGCGGCCGTCCGCCGCTCGACGGAGGTGGACGTGAAGGACGTAGATGCGATTCTCTTCGATTTCGACGGGACGCTGTGGGATCCGGAGGCCGAGATATTCCGCGCCCACGCGGAGATTTTCCGGGAATTCGGTCATCAGCTCCCGGTCGAGGTGTGGTCGTCGCTCGTCGGCACGATCGGTTCCGAGCTGTGGACGCAGCTCGAACGGGCCACCGGTTGCACGGTGGACCGCCGCGAGCTGCAGGAACGGGTCCGCCGCCGCCAGCGGGAACTGCTCGGCGGGCTGTGCGGCAGGCCCGGCGTGCACCGGGTCCTGGGCGCGGTCGACGCGTTGGGGATCTCGCGCGGGATCGTCAGCAACTCCACCCGGGAATGGGTCGCCCGATACTCGCGGCAGTGCGGCCTCGCCGAGGGGTGGAGCACCGTGCAGTGCGCCGACGGGGACCGGGCCAGCGCGAAACCGGAGCCGAACCTCTACGTCGCGGCGCTGGAATCGCTGGGAATTCCCGCCGACCGGGCGGTCGCGTTCGAGGATTCGCCCAACGGTGTGCGGGCCGCGAAAAGGGCCGGAATCCGCTGCGTCGCGGTACCGAACGCGATGACCGCCGCCCTCGATCTCCAGGAGGCGGATCTGCGGTTCGAATCGTTCGAGCAGGTCGATCTGCCAGGAATTGTCGGAGGAAAACCGATGCGACAGGCCAGCCCCGCGGCAGGCGCCGCTGCACCGAAGGCCCCGTCCGGCTCGGACGCGTCCGGCAGGGACGCCGGAGCCGCCCTCCAGCACTACTACTACCTGCCGGACGAACTCCGGGTGGTCCGGGGCGAGGGCGTGTACCTCTACGCCGACGACGGCCGGCGCTATCTCGACTGCTCCTCGGGGACGTTCAACCTGAGCCTGGGCTACGCCCACCCCGAGATCGTGGAGACGGTCCGCGAACAGGCGGGCCAACTCATCCACGTCACCTCCAAGTTCCAGACCGAGCCGCTGAACGCGCTGGTGGCGAAGCTGGCCGAGGTCTCCCCGGCGAACCTCACCCGGGTGCACCTGAAGTCGGCGAGCGGCTCCGACGCCAACGAGGGCGCCGTCAAGATCGCCCAGGTGCACACCGGCAAGTCCGACGTCGTCACGCTCTTCCGCGGCCACCTCGGCCAGACCCTCGGCATGATCGGGGCCTCCGGCGCCGCCTTCCGGCGCGCGCCCTTCCCCTCGCACCTGCCCGGCGTCGTGCACGTCCCCGACCCGCACTGCCTGCGCTGCTTCTACAAGCAGGAGCGGGCCACCTGCGGGCTGCTCTGCGTCGAGCGGATCAACGACTTCATCGACTACGCCAGCACCGGCCGGGTCGCCTGCGTGGTGCTGGAGCCGATCAGCGGCAACGGCGGCAACGTCGTCCCGCCGGACGGCTATCTGCGGGCGCTCAAGGACCTCTGCGAGGAGCGCGGCATCCTGCTGGTGTTCGACGAGATCCAGACCGGGTTCGGGCGCACCGGGCAGATGTTCGCCGCCGACCACTTCGGCGTCTCCCCGCACCTGATGACCTTCGGCAAGGGCCTCGGCGGCGCCGGGATGCCCATCGCCGGCATCCTCACCGAGGAGCGGCTGACCGGGGTGGAGGGCCACCACATCAACTCGACCTTCGGCGGCAACGTGCTGGCCGCCGCGGCCGCCCTGAAGACCCTGGAGGTCATCGGCCGCCCCGGCTTCCTGGAGAACGTGCGGGACGTCGGCGGGTACGTGCTGGAACGGCTGCGCGACCTGGCCGGCCAGGTGCCCTTCGTCCGCGAGGTCCGCGGCGTCGGCCTGATGATCGGCATCGACATCGTGGACGGCGAGGGCCGCCCCGACCCCGGGCTGACCAACCTCCTCGCCGAACGCGGCATGGACCACGGACTGCTGCTGCGGACCTCGCTGTACGGGCACGGCAACGTGCTGAAGGTCCGTCCGGCGCTGATCATGACCCGTCAGGAGGCGGACGAGATGTGCGACCTGCTGGAACGGCTCTTCCTGTCGGTGCTCTCATGAGGGGCCTGATCCAGGAGCTGTCCGGGCGGATCCGGACGGCCGTGCGCGACGGACTGCACGAGGTCGGCAGCCGCTACGTGGCGGGAACGGCGAAGGGCGGCGACGCGGAGTTCCCCGTCGACGTGCTCGCCGAACGGGCCGCCTGGGACTTCCTGCGGGAGCGCGGCGAGCCGGTGGCCGTCTACACCGAGAGCGAGGGGCTGCGCACCATCGGCCGCGCGCCCGGGCACGTGCTGATCGTCGACCCCATCGACGGCACGCGCGGCGCCGCCGCCGACCTGGAGATGGCCTGCGTCTCCATCGCCGCGGCCCCCTTCACCGAGGCGCCCACCATCGGCGACATCCGGTACGCGATGCTCCAGGAGATCAAGACCGGCCACTGGCTGTACGCCGACGCCCACGGCACCGGGATCGAGTCCGCCGGCTTCCCCGCGCCGCTGCCCCGGCTGTCCGCCGCCACCGAGCCCGAGCGGATGTTCTGGTCGCTGGAGTTCAACGGCCACCCGGCGGAGCTGATGACCGGGGCCTACGGCCACCTGATCGACGCCTCGGCCAACACCGGCGGCGTGTACGTGTTCAACAGCGCCTCCTTCTCCATCTCCCGCGTCATCACCGGCCAGATGGACGCCTATGTCGACATCGGCAACCGGCTGCTGCGCGACCGCCCCGGCACCGAGGCAGACTTCCGCCGGGTCGGCCACGGGAGCATCCTGCACCTGTTCCCGTACGACATCGCCGCCTCGGTGTACCTGGCGGAACGCGCCGGGGTCACCATCACCGACGCCTACGGCAAGCCGCTGCACGACACCCTGCTGCTGGACATCGGGCCGCTGAACCAGCGCTCGTGCATCGCCGCCTGCACCCCGCAGCTGCACGCGGCGCTGATCGACTCGATCCGCTGGTAGCAGGCGGCCGCGGTGACCGAGCACCGGCACGTCACCCGCGCCCGCCCGCCCGGCGGGTGGACCGACGGGGCGGCCCTGGCGGCCGTCGCCGACACCCTCGGCCTCACGGTCGGGGCCGAGATCCTGGACGGCGGCTCCCCGGCCCGGGTCCACCGGGCCACCGGTCCGGCCGGGGAGGAGCTGGTGGTCAAGGTCCTGGTGCCCGCGCCGGGCGCCGTGGACGGCCACGACCTGGTGTCCTTCCGCGACAAGCTGCGCCAGATCGAGCTGCTGCGCACCGTGGCCCCGCGGCTGGCGGCGCACTACCTGCCGGTCCGGCACGTCCTCGACGGCGACGGCTGGGCGGCCTGCACGACGCCGTTCTACGACTCGGCGGACCTGGCGGCCCCGCTGCGGGAGTCGCCGCAGGGCACCCGGGAGTTCTTCCGCCGGTACCCGGCAGTGCTCCAGGCCCTGGTCCTGGACGGGTACGCCGCGCGCTCCCACCCCGCCCCGGCCGCCCACCTGGCGGACGTCGTCGTGGGCCGGTTCCTGCGGCGGCTGCCCCTGCTGTCCCGGGCCCTGCCCCGGGAGCTGATGGCCGCCGAGCGCCTCACCGTCAACGGCGTGCCGTGCGAGGCCCCGCACCTGGTCCTGGAACGGCTGACCGGCCGGCTGGCGCGACTGGCTCCGGCCCGCCTGATGGCCCCCGCCCACGGCGACGCCAACACCCGCAACGTGCTGCTGTCCACCCGCCCGGGCGCGGCGGCCGCGGACTTCCGGCTGATCGACCCGCGCGGCTCCGTCGAGCCCTGGGACCCGGTCTACGACCTGGCGAAGACGCTCTTCAGCCTCAGCGTGTGGGATCCCGCGCTGCGCACGGGCTTCTCGGTGCGCCGCAGCCCGAAGCACGGCTACCGGGTGGGCTTCCGGGAACCCGTGTTCCCCGGCTACCGCGCGGCGATCCACGCCTTCCTGCCCCAGCTGGCCGCCCACGAAGGCCTGTCGGCCCTGTTCCACGACGATCCGGGCTGGTGGGAGCGGCTGCTGCTCACCCACGACCTGCACGTCCTGGCGGAGGCGCCGTGCCGCCTCTCCGACCGCAAGCCCAAGCCCGACCTGCGGGGCGGGAACTCCACCCCGGCCGAACTCGCCCTCGGCCACTACCTGCTCGGCACCCTGCTGATCAACGACCTCGCCGCCCGACTCGCCCGCCCCGGCGGCGTGGACCCCTCGGACCACCTCGCCCTGGTGACCGACGGCCTGGCCTGAGACGTGTCTCCACACCCGGCAGAAGTCGCCCAGGGCCGTCCACCAGCGGCCCGCGGCACCCGGCCTGGGCGGAGATGACGAGCAGCTGGAGCGCTTCGTTGCCGGCACCCGTCGCGCCCGCGTGCACGTTGTCGTGCGGTGGTCCGGCACGACGAACCGGGCCGGGAATCGGTCCGCGGCCTCGGTGCGGCCGGAGGAGCCCGAGCGGCGGACCGGGGCGCCGCCCACCGCCGACGCGATTCAGCGGCGGCACACGGCCGGCGGGCTCCCGGCGCGGCGCGGCATTCGCCCCACGACGGGTGGCCCGCATCCGGGTGCGCCGGCCTGTGGACGTGCCTACAGTGGAAGTGATAGCCGAAAGTATCCGGGAGGCTACGCCATGACTTCAGAGAAGAAGCCTGCCCAGCTCAAGGCACGCACGGTGGGCGGTCACGTGGTCGCCCACGCGCCGATCAGCGGCGACTTCGAAGCGACGCTCACCGACGCGGACGGCAAGCCGATCGCGGGGCGGCAGATCACCTTCTACAGCACCGCGAGCGGCCAGCGGGTCGGCTCCGCGACCACCGACCAGAGCGGGAACGCCACGCTGAACTCCGGGTCCAAGATCCTCGACCCGGTCATCGTCGCCAGCACCCTGGCCACCGGCGCCGAAGCCCGGTTCGAGGGCGACGACGAGTACCAGGCGGCCTCGGCACACGCCGGCACCGCCGTCGGCGTCTGAGGCTTGTTGCAGAAGCCCTGGGCGCGGGCAGGTCGGTGTGTGGTCCGACCTGCTGGTTTCATCCGGTTCGGCCGAGGTTGTGCATGTGGGCGACGGCCTGCACCGCATGGTGCAGGCCGTCGCCCTTCTGCCGGTACAAGCTTCAGAGGCCCCCGCCCGCCAGATGGGCGAGCGCGGCGTCCAGACCGGGGCCCAGCAGGCGGTGCCGGGTGCTGCGGAGGACGAGGTGCGGCGGGCGGGGGCAGTCGGCGCGGGGCTGCGGGCCCCGGGTGGGGAGTACCCGGGTGGGCAGGCGGAGGGCCTGCTGGATGCGGGACATCAGCTCGAAGCGGGTCACCACGTCGGCGCCGCCGTAGTGCACGACCCCCGTGTGGTGCCACAAGCGGGTCAGGGCCGGGCCGATGCTGGGGAGGTAGACGGGGGCGCAGACCAGATCCGTACGGGCGGGGGTGGTCGGTGCGGCCAGGCGGGCCAGGAAGGTGTTGGCCCAGGGGCCGCGCCCGAAGACGAGGGGGAGCCGCAGGACCAGGTGTCCGCCCTCGGCGAGCAGCAGGTCCTCGGCCGCCACCTTGGTGCGCCCGTAGACGTTGACCGGGGAGCGCGGGTCGGCCTCGGTGTAGTGGGGGCGGGTGCCGTCGAAGACGTTGTCGCTGGAGAGCAGGACCAGTTTCGCCGCCGAGCCGCGCAGGGCGTCCAGCAGCACCTCGACGGGGCGGACGTTGAGCCGGTGGGCCAGGGCCGGGTCCGCCTCGGCTGCCTCCAGCGGGACCAGGCCGGCCGCGTGGACGACGAGGTCGAAGCCGTCGGCCGCGAGCGCCGCCAGCCGGCGTTCGTCGCGCAGGTCCAGCCGGACGAGGCCCGGGACCGGCCGGGTGGCGTACGTGCCGACCACCGTGTGACGGGGGGCCAGGTGGCTCCAGAGGCCGCCGCCCACGAACCCCGACGCGCCGAGCAGCAGGATCCTCCGCGGGGAGTCCGGTGGTGCCTCCCACCCGCTCGGCCGCCAGGACGGGTTCATGCCGGACACCCTATGGCACTGTGGGGGGACGAACCGCTGGGAGGCAGCGATGAAGGCCGTCGTGTTCGAGGACGTGGGCCTGCCCGGCATCCACGATCGCGCGGTCCCCTCCTTCGGCGCGGGCGAGGTCCTGGTCAGGGTGGCCGCCACCGGCATCTGCGGAACGGACCGGGCGATCCTGCTGGGCGAGTTCCCCGCCCGGCGGGGCGTGGTGCTGGGGCACGAGGCGGTCGGCGCGGTGGCCGCGGTCGGGGCCGGCGTCGGCTCGCTGGCGCCGGGCGACCGGGTGGTGATCAACCCGACGTACCACTGCGACCGCTGCCGCCCCTGCCGTCGAGGGATGCCGGCCCACTGCGGGGCGAAGGCGGGCCGGGAGGTCGGCGTCGACCGGGACGGGACGATGGCCGACTTCGCCGTGGTGCCCGAGCGCTTCGTCCACCGGCTGCCCGCCTCGGTGTCCTACCGGCGCGGAGCCCTGGTGGAGCCGCTCGCCTGCGTGCTGAACAACCTGGCGGCGGCCCGGCCGCGGTGGGACGACCGGGTGCTCGTGGTGGGCGCCGGCCCGATCGGCGCGCTGTGCGCGCTGGTCCTGGCCCGGCGCGGCGCCCGGGTCACGCTGGCCGAGCGCGATCCGGGCCGGGTGGCCCTCGCCCGCCTGCTGCTGCCGCGCACCGTGCGGGTGCTGGCCGCCGAGGAGGCGGCCGGGGCGGGCGCGCCCGACGTGGCCGTCGACACCACCGGGTCGCTGCCGGGCGACGTCCTCGGCGCGCTGGCGCCCGGGGGCACCGTGGTGGTGATGGGCGAGAAGGAGGCCGGTGTCGCCACCGTGCCGCTGCGGGCGCTGGTGACCAGGGGGATCCGCCTGGTGGGGGCGGGACCCTACCGCCCGGCGGACTTCGAGCTGGCGGTGGACCTCGCGACGGAACTGCCGCTCGAGGACCTGGTGACCCATGTGCTGCCGCTCGAACGCTACGCCGAGGCCCTCGCGATGCTGGCCGTCGCACCGGCCGGGCAGGGCCGGCCGGAGGCGGATGGGTACCGTGCGATGAAGGTCCTGCTCGCCACGGACGAGGGCCTCGCCCGATGAGCCCGCCGAGGCCACTGAGGCCACTGAGCCCACTGAGCCCGCCGAGCCCGCCGAGCCCGCCGAGGCCGCGCTTCCTGGACGGCACGCTGTGGCTGGACGGGCGGCCCCGGTTCCTGATCACCGGCGAGTACCCCTACTACCGCGACCACCACGGGCGCTGGGCGGCCAAGCTGGCGGCCATGCGCGAGGCCGGGATCGAGGTGGTGACCTGCTACGTCCCCTGGCGGCACCACGAGATCGCCGAGGACGACGGCCCGCGGTGGTGCTTCGACGGGGACGGCAACCGCGATCTGGGCGGCTTCCTGGAGCAGGTCGCGGCGGCCGGCCTGCTCGCCGTGGTGAAGCCGGGCCCCTTCGTCCACGCCGAACTGCCCTACGGCGGGCTGCCCGACCGGGTCAGCCCCGCACTCGACCCGGCCAGGCCCGCCGCACGCTCCGCCGACGGCCGGCCGCTGCCCTGCCGGCCGTACACCCTGCCCTCGGCCCTGGACCCGCGCTTCCGCGCGGACGCGACGGGCTGGCTGCACGCCGTCGGCCGGTTCCTGCGGCCGTTCGCGCATCCGCACGGGCCGGTCGTCGCCGCCCAGATCGGCAACGAGGGGCACTACGGGGAGAGCGCCCTGCCGATCGACGCGCTCGACTACTCGCAGCCGGGCGCCGACGCGTTCGCCCGCTTCGCACCCGGCCTGGACGCGCCCACCCGGGCGGAGGAGCGGCTGTCCGCCGACGGGCTGCGCTCCCTGGTCGGCTGGGGGCGGTGGTCGGCCGAGGCGCTCGCCACGGGGATGGCGGCACTGGCCGAGGCGCTCGGGCCGGACGTCCCCGCGTTCACCACCCACGCGCCGCCCGCCAGGGCCGACCGCGTCCCCGGACGGGAGGCCGGCCGCCATGACGCCTGGCTGGCCAGGAACAGGGTCGGCGCCGCCACCGCGCTGCCCCGCGCCTACACCAGCTGGACGGGCGACGTGCTGTCCGACGAGGAGGCCCTGGTCAACTACGTCCTGGCCGCCAAGGCCGGACCGGGCCCCAACATCGAGGAGAACTGGGGGCTCCGCTGGGCGGAGCCGGGCTGCGCCTTCCCGGTGGTGCCGATCCATCACACCCTGCTCGGCGTGGCGTGCGGGGCGACCGGCATCAGCGTCTACCCGGCCTGCGCCACCGAGGGCTGGGGCCCGCACCTCGCGGTGGACGGCTCCCGGCCGTCGGGGGCTGCCGGTGATCCCGGACCGTTCGATCCGCCGTACGGGGACGCCGCCCCGGTCCGGCTCGACGCGGGCCCCGGCCCGGCCTTCGCCGCGCTGCGGGTGCTGACCCACTTCCTGGCCGGCCGGCAGGACGCGCTGGCCCTCTCCCGCCCGGAGCCCGGCGTCTGCTGGGGCGTCCACCCGCCCTACGCGGCCGTCGGCGCGTGGGACCGGACGGGCAACGGGGACCGGCCCGTGCCGTCGGCCGCGCGGACCCTGGTGCCCTTCGTCGCCCACTGCCTGCGGCGCAGCCTGCCCTTCCGGCTGGCCGAACTCACCGGCCGGACGGCACTCGACCCCTCCGCCGGGCCCCTGGTCACCGTGTCGGGCCGCTTCATGGAGCGGGCCCTGCAACAGCGGCTCGCTGCGTTCGCCGAGGACGGCGGAGCGCTGCTGCTGGTGGGCGAACCACCCACGCTGGACGAGGACTTGGGGACCTGCACCGAGCTGGCCGAGGCGGTGCGGCGATCCCGGAGCGGCCGGGTCCGCACGGCGGCCCTCGACGGGCGGCCCCTCGGGACGGCCGTGGCGCACTGGCTCGGTGGGATCCCCGGCGCACCCGTGCGGGCCAGGCCCGGGCCGTGGCTCGAACTGCGCCGGACCACTGCGGACCCCGAGGAGGTGCTCGTCTTCCTGCTCAACCGCTCGCACGCCCCGCTGCGGGCCCGCACCAGGTGCGGCGGACACCTCGTGACGGCGGACCTGGTCGGGGGCGGCTGCGCCGTCGTCCAGGTGTCGCGCGGACGGCTCGGGGCCTGTTACGTGAAGGGGCTGAACGAGCGGACCGGCGCCCGGCTGCCGGTCCGGGTCCGGGTGGGAGGCGAGCTGCTGAGCTCCGACCGGCCGTGCGACCTGTCCGTGCTCCGCGGGCCGGGCGGCTTCGAGGTGCGGACCTCCGCGGCGCCGGGCGAGGCCCGCGTCCTGCTGCCGGAGGCGTCATGACCCCGGCCCCGGCCGAGGCGGTCGGCATCGACGTCGGCGGCACCAAGATCGCGGCGGTGCGGGTGACGGCCGACGGCACGGTGGCGGCGCGCGCCCGCTGCGCCACCCCGCGCCGTACGGCGGACGAGCTGGTCGCCGCCGTCGCCGCTCTGGTGGCGCGGGTGCGCGGCGGGCGGGTCGCCGCGGTCGGGGTCGGGCTGCCGGGCATGGTCGACGCCCGGACCGGGGCGCTGGCCTTCGCCCCCGGTCTGGAGTTCGCGCGCGCCCCCCTGCGGGAGCTGATCGCGGACGCGGTGGGGCTCCCGGTGGTGACGGACAACGACGCCAACGCCGCCGTCTGGGCCGAGTACCGGCTCGGGGCGGGGCGGGGGCACGACCACCTGGTGCTGGTGACGCTGGGCACGGGCCTGGGGTGCGGGGTGGTCGTCGGCGGGCGGCTGCTGCACGGTGCGCACGGCTTCGCCGCCGAGGCCAGCCATCTGACCGTCGAACCCGGGGGCCCGCTGTGCGAGTGCGGCCGGCGCGGGTGCTGGGGCGCCGCGGCGCACGGCGTCGCCATCGCGAGACTCGGACGGCAGGCCGCCGCGGCCCGCCCGGCATCGCTGCTGGCCCGCCTGATCGGCGAGGGCCGGTCGGACGCCGGAGAGGCCGTCACCGAGGCCGCGCACGGCGGCGACGACGGGGCGCTGGAGATCCTGGACCGGGTGGGCACGCTGACCGGCGTCGGCCTGGCCGCCCTGGCCAACCTGTTCGACCCCGCCGTGCTGGTCGTCGGAGGCGGTCCGGTCTCCGCGGGGGAGCTGCTGCTCGCACCGGCGCGCGCCGAGTTCGCCCGCCGGCTGTACGCGCCCGGCGACCGCCCGCCGGTGCCCGTGCTGGCGGCCCGCTTCGCCAACGACGCCGGGGCGGTCGGCGCGGCGCTGCTGGCGATCGACCGATCGCGGTGACGCCGGGCGCCGGCCGACGGGCGCTCAGCGGCCACGCGTCGGCCGGGGCGTGGCGGGGTCGGCGAGCAGGGCGTCGGCCGCCCGCAGCGCCCGGTCGGCGTCGGGCGCCCGCCGGGCGACGGCCCGGTGCCGGTCGTGGCCCCAGGTCCGCCAGTAGCCGCTGATCTTGCCGTGCCGGTCGTCGACGACGACGTGCGGCAGGCCGAGCAGCAGACTCAGCAGGTGGCCGTGCAGCCGGTCGGTGACCACCGCCGAGGCGCTGCCGAGCAGCCCGCAGCCGCGCTGGAGCTGGAGGCGGGCATGGCGGTCCTGGGCGTCGGCGAGTTCGGCGACCGCCCGGGCGCTCGCCGTACCGCGGACCTCGGCCGAGGCCGCCGCGATCCGCTGCCTTACGGCCTGCGCCGCGGCGACCCAGCGCGCGTCGGCGCCCTCCTGCCCGGTCCAGTCCGTCCGGTGCACCCCGGCCGGCGCTTCGGCGCCGTTCGGCTCGTCCGGGCCGGCCGACTCGTGGTCGCCGCGCCGCAGCCACAGGATCCGCCGCTCGGGCCGCGCGAGGCGGGGCAGGCCGGTCAGCGCGAAGGCGCAGTCCGGGGCGAGCGCGGAGGGCGCGCGGAAGGCTCGGCGGGCCGCGCGCAGGCTCGGCTCGTCGCGCAGCAGCAGGATCAGGTCGGGGTGCGCGTCGAACACGGCCCGGGCCCGCTCCAGGCCGGCCGGGTCGCCGAAGTGGACGGACTGCGGCAACTGGATGATCCGGTGCCCCGGGAAGGCGCCGATCACCTGTTCGCGGGTCCGCTGGTGGCTCGGCCACAGGTCGCCCAGGTTGCCGCCGCCGGTGAGCAGGATGGTGCCGCTCGGCAGCCGCTCGGCGAGGGCCGCCGCGCTGAAGTCGTGGTGATCGGCGGTGTAGACGACCTCGGCGCCCAGCCCGTCCAGCAGCGAGCGCGCGCCCAGCCAGATGGCGCTGTCGCCGACATTGCCGTAGGACGGGAAGCCCAGCAGCGCACAGCGGTCAGACGGCTCGATCAACGCGCCGAGCAGGTCGCCGAGGCGACGCCCGGCACCGGCCCACCGGCCGGGCCCGGTCACCGCGCCACCGCCGTCGGGGGGAGCGGACCGTGACGGTCCGCCGCCAGCCCGGCCGCCTCCGCGAGATCCGGGCGGCCGAGGGCGCCGGCGTCGCGACCCGCCTCGCGCATGGCGTCCCGGGCGTCCGCCGAGCCCATCGGGACGTGGCGGAGCCGATCGAGGTCGAGCACGCGGGGCAGCGTCCCGCACCGCCCGAGCACACCGGCCAGCTCCAGGGCGACCATGGTCCGCAGGCACTTCTCGCAGGCTCCGCAGTTGCGCCCGGGCCGGTCCCGCCAGCACACCGCGAGGTTCCGCAGCGCGAGGTCGGAGCGCGCCAGGCGGCGCGCCACCTTCTGCGTCCTGGTGGCGTCGGCGCCGTCGTGGACGATCTCCAGCGCCTCGGTGGACCACAGGTGGTCCAGCACCGGATGCGACCCGTACGGCGGCAGATGGCGGTACTCGAAGCTGGCCGCGATCAGGCAGCGGCCCAGCAGGCCCTGCAGCGCCAGCGCGGTGGCGGCGAGCGCGGCGCCGTGGAAGTCCTCCCAGCGGACCAGCGGCGCCGTGAAGGCGCGCAGGTTGGTCTCCACCCGCACCGCCCGGGCGCCGCTGCGGTCGGCCACCAGCCGGACCCGGTCGAGCAGCCGGTCGTGGTCCGGCCCGGCGTGCTGCTCGAAGTTCACGAACAGCAGGTCGCCGACCGGCCGGTGGCCGGGCTCCGTGCGGCGCTCGGCGTCCCCGAGCAGGCTGTAGAAGGAGTCCACGCCCAGGGTGAAGAACAACCCCACGGCAGCGGGCCCGCGCCGCGCCTCGACGGGCTCGCCCGCCGTCACCCGGACCGCGCGCAGCCGCTCCCACCAGGCCGTGTAGATCTCCACCACGGTCCGCGCCGAGCGCAGCAGCCGGGCGGAGACCGGGGCGTCGACCACCAGGTCCTCGCCGAGGCGCATGGCCGGCATCAGCAGCCCGGCGAGGAAGGCGTCCCCGCGTTCGGGCAGCCAGTTGTGCTCGCCCCCCGGCACCGTGAAGTGGAGCCGCGCCGAAGGGAGTTCCGTCCCGGCCCGGACCGCCGCCGACAACCGCCACCCGGCCGCGGCGGGTTCGCACCTGACATCCTCGACGATCATTCCTCCGCCCTTCCGGGCGCCGTCCGTCCGGCGCCCCCGCACGATCGGCAGCTCCCGGTCCGCTTGTACCAGGCCGGCCCCGGCCCGCCCGGGCGCCGCCGCACCGCGCGCCCGCCGTCCACCCGCCCGGGCCCGGCGGGCAGGGCCGTTCGGCCCCGTGCGCGCGGGGCGCGGGCGCGGCAGGGTGGGGGAGCGGCGGCCCGGTTCGCGGCGGCCCGGCGCGGGAACCATGGATCCGCGCGCACCACGGGAGGTGGAGCATGTCCGCTGAGGGCACGGCGGTGATCGAGCTCAGATCGCTGACCAAGCGGTACGGCCGGAGCGTCGGCGTCGACGGCCTGGACCTCGACATCGGCGCGGGCGAGGTGTTCGGCCTGCTCGGGCCGAACGGCGCGGGCAAGACGACGACGCTGCGCTGCCTGGTCGGGCTGCTGAAGCCGAGCGCCGGAGCGGTCCGGATCCTGGGCCTGGACCCGGTGGCCGACCACCGCCGGGTGTCGCCGTCCATCGGCTACCTCCCGGGCGAGCTGCGGCTCTACCCCGAACTCACCGGGCGCCAGACGCTCGACCTGCTGGCGAACCTCCAGGGCGCCCCCGCGCCCCGGCAGGCCGAACTCTGCACCCGGCTGGGCCTGTCCCGGGCCGACCTGGACAAGACGGTGGGGGCGTACTCGCGGGGCATGAAGCAGAAGCTCGGGCTCGTCCAGGCCCTGCAGCACCGGCCGGCCCTCACCGTGCTCGACGAACCCACCGAGGGGCTGGACCCGCTGGTCCAGGAGGTCTTCTTCGAACTGCTCGCCGAGGAGACGGCGGCGGGCCGCACGGTACTGCTCTCCAGCCACGTCCTGCCGGAGGTGCAGCGGGCCTGCGGCCGGGTGGCGATCATCCGCGGCGGGCGGCTGGTGGCCGTCCAGTCGGTGGCCGCGCTGCGCCGCGCCCGGGCCCGGCGGATCCGGCTGGTACTGGCCGACGGGCCGGGTGCGCGGCCGCTCGGCGCGGCCGAGCGCTGGTCCCCGCGTTGGGACGGCTCCCGGGTGGAGCTCCTGGTGCCGCCGGACGACGTGGTGGCGGCGGTCCGCGAACTGCTCGCGGCCCTGCCGGTCGACGACCTCACCGTCGAGGAGGCCGGTCTGGACGAGGCCTTCCTCGACCTCTACCGAACCGGCGAGGAGCCGCCCGCCGGACCGGGGAGCGGCGTGGGACCGGAGGTGCGGTCATGAGCCGGGCCACCGTCAGCCGGCGGCTTCCCCTGGTCTGGCTGGCCCTGCACCGGCGCCGCCGGATGCTGCTGTCGCTGGTGCTCGGCATGGTCGTCTTCGAGGCCCTGATCGTCGTGATCACCGCGGCCGTACCGCCCACCGACCTGTTCGGCGGCACGGCGAACCCGCCGGACGCCTTCAAGGCGTTCAGCGGCTCCAACGGGGACGTCTCCATCGCCAGCTACCCCGGCCTGCTCGGCGCCGGGCTCACCCACCCGTTCTGGATCGCGCTCCAGCTGACCGCCATCGGCGCGCTGGGCGCGGCCGCCGTCGCCGCCGACGTCGAGTCCGGCACCATCGAGCTGCTGATGACCCGCCCGGTCTCCCGCCGCCGCCTGCTGGCCGAGCGGACCGCCGCCCTCGCCGCCGCCTCCGTCCTGCTGAACGCCGCGGCCACCGCCACGGTGGCGCTCGGCGTCGCGCTCTCACCCGACCTGCGGGCCGCCGTCCCGGTCGGCGGGGTGTTCGCCGCCGGCGTCCTGGGCTGTGGCTTCGCCCTCTGCCTGACCGGGCCCGTGCTCGCCGTCTCCGCCGTCAGCCGCCGCCGGGCGCACGTCATCGGGGCCGCGGTCACCCTCGGCGCGGTCGGCTTCGCGCTCAACTTCGTCGCCCTCGCCTGGACCCCCGCCGCCCCCCTGCGCTACCTCAGCCCCTTCCACTACTACACCCCCGCCGACGCCCTGGCCCACGGCACCGTCCCCTGGTCCTCCCTCGCCGTCCTGTGCACCGCCGGCCTCACCGGCCTGGCCGCCGCCTTCGCCCTCCTGGACCGCCGCGACCTGGCGATCTGACGGCCCGTCCGTGGGGACGACGAAGGCGCGCAGCCGGTGCGGTGGCACCGGCTGCGCGCCTGGTAGGGCTGCGCGCTGTCAGACGGTCAAGTGCTCGTAGCCGTCCACGAGCAGTTCGCCGTACTCGAACTGCTGCCCGAGGACCACGTACCGGTCGTACTGGTCCCGGGGGATCCGTAGGCCGACCTTGTCGACCGCGCAGAGGAGGAGGCGGAACGCCAGGTCGGGACAGACCCGGGTCGCGACCTCGTTGAGGGCGGGCACGATGCCGGGGACGTAGCCACCGGGCGCGCCCAGTGCCCGCTCGGTGACCCTGACGGAGACCAGCAGGATCTCGTCCAGGACGGCTCCGGTCAGGTGCCCGTAGGGACTGGGTGGCGCGCTCTCCACGATGCCGCCGCCCTCGGTGTGTAGCCGCTCCCGGCTGAGGAGGATGATCCGGTGGAGCCAGTCACGGCCGTCGTGGCCCTCCCGGCGGAGGTCGTGGTAGGGATGGGTGCCCATCGACCAGAGCGCCTCGAGCTGCCAGGCGGGCAGGTCGGCGGCTTCCAGCCGAAGGGCGTCCAGGAGGATCGGCTCGACCAGCAGGGGAGGGTTGCGAGCGATGTGGTCCGCGAGGACCTCGATGTCGCTGCCTTCGCTCCGCCAGTGCGGGTGAAAGGCCTGGACCAGGCGGGAGAAGCCGAACTCGGTCGCACGTTGGTGGCGCCGCGTCATACGCCACCTCGGGGAAGGGGGAAGATGGATGTCACGTACCAGCCCTTCGGGTGCCTGTCCTTCCCCACGATCCTGACCATCACCTCGACCGTGGTGCTGGAGGGGGCCGACACGCCGCCTCCGCCCTGACGGTACACCTCGCCGAGGGAGGTCCGCTTCACCCCTGCACTGTCGAGGAGGGTCACCTCCGCGCGGAACCTGAACTCGTGGGACTTGCGCCTCGTCTCTATTGCGTACCTCGCTGCTCCCTTCGACGCCCATGCCTGCTGGAGTGCTTCCTCGGCGGTGGCCAGGTCGCTGAACACCCCGGCGATTCCGTCGACCTCGGCCTTGGCCTGGGCGAGTGCGGGGGTGGTACCCATCATGGCGCCGTTGGCCCCGTACGGACCCTGGGCCACGTGGGCATCGATGGTGTGGACGTCGGGCATCCGCTCGTCGTTGAGCAGGTAGAAGCAGTTGTGGACGAGCAGGTCGCGTTCCTGGCCGCCGCCCGCGCGCACGAAGAACGTGTGCGGTCCGTCCACCGTCAGGTCGAAGACGGCTTCCGAGGGCAGGTCGGTCCGGTCGGTGACGCCGGTGACGACCTGCGAGGTGCCGTCCGAGCCCCGCAGACGGTCTCCCGGCCGCAGGGCCGAGGCGAGGGTCCAGTCGGCCTGCTCGGTGTAGAGGCGGTGGCCGGCCGTGGTGGAGAGGGTACTGCCGTCCGCCAGGGAGATGTCCACCAGACGCTTCGTGGGGTGGACGTAGGTGGCGTTCACCGGTTGCGGGCCGGTCTTCCCGGTCGCGGGGTCGGTCGCGAGCACCAGGTCACCCGTCCGGATCTCACTGATGGCCCGGTAGGAGCCGTCGGAGAGCAGGACCTGGGTGCCGGCCGGGAAGCTGTTCCGCTCGCAGCTCTCGGTGACGTACTTCACCGAATCCACCTCGGCGTCCAGCTGCCGGGCGAGAGCCGGGTCGACCTCGGGGAACTTGCGGGCCGCCGCGAGAGCCGCGTCGGTGCCGACGCCGTCCTTGTAGGTGAGGCGAAGGGCGGCGATGGCGTCCGCGGTGGCGAGGAACTTCAGCTTGGCCGCTTCGCTGAAGCCTTCGAGGGTGGCCTGGAGCGCGAGCTTGGCGTGTTCGAGTTCGACGCCGGTCTCCAGGGCGAAGCGGAAGGCGACGATGCCCTTGGCGGCCTTCGCGAGGGTGCCGAACGGGATGAAGTTGGAGGCGGCCCAGGCACAGGACGACGCGTTGTGGCCGGGGTCGTCGAAGCAGCGGATGAAGTCGCCGAAGAACAGGTTGGCCAGGATCTGGCGGGACTGGGCCTGCGGGGAGTACTTCGTGACCCAGTCGGTCAAGGACATCTCGAGGACGGTGTCGTACTGGTACTCCTGGTGCTCGCTCTTGAGGAGGAGCGTGTCCCAGGTGCTGTACTTGCCCTGGCAGGCGGCGATGGTGAGGTTCGCTTCGGGGCAGGTGCGCAGGATGTAGTCGACGGTGCCCGTGACCTTGAGGGTGGCCTTGACCGAGCACACCGACTTTCCGGCGGCGTTGTCGTGCCAGGCGGAGTCCTGGAACCAGGAGGCCATGCCCTGCGACGGGTCGCCGTTCATGCAGTGGACGGAGTCGTCCTTGAGGACCTGCGGCTTCATGTCCCCCTTGGGGACGGCCTCGATGTAGGTGACGCGCCCCGCCTCGTCGATGGAGGCCGTCTCGTGCTGCATCTTGCCGTCGGCCGATTCGGCCTGCTGCTTGCTCATGATGAACAGCGCGGCCTCGCGGGCGGCCGCGTAGGCCTCGTCGCGGCTCTTGGCCGCGGCGACGGCGGAGTTCCGCGCGTCGTCGGCGGCCTTCTTGGCGTCGGCCGCGTAGCCGGCCGCCTGCTGCGCGTAGCCGGCGGCCGCGTTCGCGGAGACGTCGGCGCTGCGGGCCGCCGCCTGGGCGGCGGAGGCGGAGGCGCGGGCCTGCTTGGCGTAGGCGGCGGCCTGGTCGGCCGAGGCCTTGGCCTGCTGGGCGGACTGTGCGGCCTTGGCGGCCCAGTCGGCGGCCTGGGCGGCGGAGGTCTGGGCCTGCTGGGCGTAGCCGTTCGCCTCGTCGGAGGCGTGCCTGGCGTCGGCGTAGGACTGGGAGGCCTCGGCCGCGTACTGGCGGGCGAGGGCCACTGAGCCGTCGGTGGCGGCGAGGTAGGACTGGATGGTGGCGATGTGGGCGGCGGTGACGGCGTCGCGCTCGCGGGCCTTGGTCAGGCCGGCGTCCAGGAACGGCGCGAGGCGGTCGGCGGGGCCGGTCATGACGGCCTGGGCGGCGGCCTTGACCTCCGGCCCGCCCGTCGCGATGGCCTGGCTCACCAGGACGCGCTCGTCGTTCTCGCGGGCCGTGTACTGGCCGGTCGTCAGGAAGGCGCGGACGTCGTCCATGGTGCCGGAGAGTGCCTTGCCGGCGGCTTCCTTCACCCCGGGCCCGCCGGCGGCCATGATCTGCGACAGCAGCACCCGGTCGTCGTCGTCCTTGCCCGGGTACTGCCCGGTGGCCAGGAACGCGCGCACCTGTTCCGGCGTGCCGACCGCGGCGGTCTCGGCGGCCAGGCGCTGCTCCAGCTTGCTGGAGGCCTGGGCGATCGCGGTGGCGTTGGTGCGGTCGTCGCGGTCGCGGGCGACCGCCAGGTCGGTGGACAGGAAGGCACGGACCTCCTCGTCGTCGCCCTCCAGAGCCGTCTGGGCACTGGCCCTGGTCCACGGCCCGCCGGCGTCCAGCAGTCGCAGCGCGGCCTGGCGGCCCTTCAGCACCGCGGTCCCGGCGTCGACCCCGGTGGCGGTGGCGTCCTTGATCAGCTGCTCGGTCTCGGCGGCGAGCGCGGTGGCCTTGCCGGCCTCCCAGGCCGCCTTCCGGTCCTTCTGCGCCTGGATGCGGGAGGCCTCGTCGGCGGCGGCCATCTCGGCGGCCTGCTGCGCGTCCAGCCGCTCCTGGTCGGAGGCGCGGGCGATGTCGGCGACGTTGTGGGCCTGCTTCGCCGAGTTCGCCGCCGACTCGGCAGCCGTGGCCGCCGCTTCGGAGGCCGTCTTCGCGGTGCCGGCCCAGGTGGCGGCCTCCCCGGCGTGCTTGGCCGCTTCCTCGGCGGCGGCGGCCGCCGCTTCGGCGTGGGCGGCCGCGGCGTTGGCGGCGCGTTGGGCGTCGGCGGCCGCGGCGGCGGCGTCGTTCGCGATCTTCACGGTGGCGTTGGCGGCACGGGTGGCCTCGGCCGCGGCCTTCCTCGCCCGGGCGGCGGCCTGCCGGGCCCGGTCGGCCTCTGCGCCCGCCACGCCGGAGTAGCCGGCCGCGTCGGCGGCGGCCTGTGCGGCGGCCTCGGCGTTGACACCCGCGGAGGCGGCGGCCAGCGCGGCCAGACCGGCCCGGGCGGCGGCGGCGCCGGCCCAGGCGCTGGCCTCGCCCGCGGTGTGGGCGTCGCGGGCGGCGTCGCGGGCGGTGACCGCGGCGGCGCGCGCCTGATCGGCCTTCCCGGCGTCGCCGGCCGCGCCCGCGGCGGCGGCCAGGGCACGGGAGGCGGCGTTTCCGGCCTTGGTGGCGGCGGCCGCGGCGTTGGCGGCGGCGTTCGCGGCCTCGCGGGCGGCCTCGTTGGCGGACTTCGCGGCGTTCGACGCGGTCTGGGCTGCGGCCGCCGCGCGTCCGGCGGCGTCCGCGGCGCGTCCGGCGGCGTTCGAGGCCTGGCCGGCCTGGCCCTGGGCCTCCTTGGTCTCCTTCGCCGCCCGCTCGGCGGCCTCCTTGGCCAGCCGGCCGGCGTCCTGGGCCTTGCCGGCCGCGTCCTTGGCGGTCTGGGCCTGCTGGCCGGCCTGCGCGGAGGCGGTCTTCGTCAGGTCCGCCAGCTGGGAGACCGTCAGGGTCTCCTGGTCGTGCGCGGCGGCGGTCTGGTAGCCGTACTTCAGGAAGTCCTGGACGTCGTCCATGGTGCCGTCCAGCGCGGTGCCGGCGGCCTTCTTCACCTCCGGCCCGCCGGAGGCCATCAGCTGGGAGAGGTGGACCCGGTCGTCGTCGTTCCGGGCCTTGAACTGGCCCTCGTTCAGGAAGGCCAGGACGTCGTTCAGGGTGCCGCTCATGGCCTTGCTCGCGGCTTCCCGTACGCCGGGGCTACCGGTGGCCATGATCTGCGACAGCTGCACCCGCTGGTCGTCCTCGAAGGCCTTCTTGCCGTCCTGGTCGAGGAACTTCTGCAGATCGGCGGCCGAACCCTTGAGCGCGGCCGTCCCGGCCTCGCGGACCCCGGGGCCGGAGGACGCGATCAGCTCCTCGATCCTCGCCCGCAGGTCCTGCTCCGCCGCGGCCGCCTGGCCGGTCGCCAGGAACGCCTTCCGGTCGGCGGCGGAGCCCGTCAGGACGGTCTCGGCGGCCCGGCGTACGACCGGCCCTCCGGACTGCCACGCCGCCACCACCCGCACCCGGTCCGGGTCCGCTGCCGTCGCCGGCGGTGAGTCCGCGGCCGCCGCCGGGATCGCGAGCAGCCCGGTCAGCAGGCTCCCCACCGCGATCCCGGCGGCGACGACCCGTGGCCGTATCCCCCCTGATCTCACTGACACCCTCATCGAAATTCACGTCCCGTCGTCCGGGGCACCTGAGTGCCGAAGAACCGAAAGGCCGCCGGCCGGTGGACCGGCGGCCTGGAAGCGTTCGAAGAAAACCGTGCGGCGGGGTGCCGGGCACCCCGCCGCACCCCTACGTCCGGCTGCCGCGCGGCAGGGTCAGCGGGGCTCGCCCCACGGGACGGTGGCGAGGTCGCCGTTGTCCGTGCGGAGCTGGAACTGGCCGATGGAGGGGCGCCAGATGCCGATGTTGTCGGGTCCGGTGCCGTCCCAGTTGCCCGCGACCGGGACGTCCCCGTTCTCGCCCCACGAGGTGGTCCGGAGGCTGCCGTCGTCCATGCGGAGGTGGAACTGGCCGACGGAGGGGCGCCAGATGCCGATGTTGTCGGGTCCGGTGCCGTCCCAGTTGCCGGCGACCGGGATGTCCCCGGCCTCGCCCCAGCCGATCCTGACGAGGTCGCCGTTGTCCATGCGGAGGTGGAACTCGCCGGTGGAGGGGCGCCAGATGCCGATGTTGTCGGGTCCGGTGCCGTCCCAGTTGCCCGCGACCGGGATGTCCCCGGCCTCGCCCCAGCCGATCCTGACGAGGTCGCCGTTGTCCATGCGGAGCTGGAACTCGCCGGTGGAGGGGCGCCAGATGCCGATGTTGTCGGGCCCGGTGCCGTCCCAGTTGCCCGCGACCGGGACGTCCCCGTTCTCGCCCCACGGGACGGTGGTGAGGTCGCCGTTGTCCGTGCGGAGGTGGAAGTCGCCGGTGGTGGCCCGCCAGATGCCGACGTTGTCGGGTCCGGTGCCGTCCCAGTTGCCCGAGACCGGGATGTCAGCGTGGACCGGGCTGATGGAGAGCTGCTTGACCCAGCCGCCGAGGTCGTCGGTGCGCGAACTCCGGGTTCCGGTGGCGGTCGCGGTGCTGTCGAGGCAGCCGCTCTGGCCCACGGCGGTGACGACCGCGGCGAGTTCGGTCCGGCCGTTCACCGTCCGGAGGAACGGCGCGCCGGCGTCGCCCTTGCAGAGCGGCGCGGCGTCGGCGGCCGGAAGGGTGTCGAAGCCGGTGGTGGTGGTGGCGCCGACGCCATGGGTGGCGGTGTGGGGCGCGCCGGGGTTCCAGTCGGTGGCGGTGCGGCCGTAGCCGACCGCCTGGAGGTTCTCGCTCCCGGTGGGCGCGGTGGTCGCCAGGGCGATCGGGGCCACGCCGATGACGGACTTGGCCAGCCGGGCCATCACCAGGTCGCGGTCGGCGCGCGGCGCCAGCTCGATGATCCCGGCGCTCTGACCGGCGATCGTGACCGTGCTCTTGACCGGGGGCTTGCCGGCGGCCACGGACGCCGGGTTGTCGGCGAAGCAGTCGGCGGCGGTCACGACCCACTGCGGGTCGACGAGCGTGGCGGTGCAGCCGCGGGAGTCGGCGCGGCCGGCCTGGCCGACGGTGAGCGTGCCGACCGCCGGGCGGTCGGTGGTGCCGGCCGGGCCCGCCGGCCCGTCGGTGGCGGTGAGTTCGAGCAGGGTGGTGGCGTCGCCGGTGCTCTCGCCGACGGGCGTCCAGTCGTTCTTGTTGACGTCGAGGGCGGTGACGGAACCCGCGGTGTTCAGCGTCGCCTTGAGCGTGTGGCTGTCGCCGCGGATGTTGTAGACCTTGGGGATCTCCAGCGCCAGATAGCCGGTCGGCCCGGTGATCCTGAAGCAGACGTGGCTGGGCGTCGCCGACCGGCTGTACAGCTCCACCAGGCCCGGCCCCGACGCGCAGTCGGCGAGCCGGATGTGCCCGTCGCCCGTCTTCACGACGATGTTCCGGTCCGCGAGGACCTGGGCGGCTCCGGGGTAGGCGAAGTCCTCCACCGCCGCCGACACCGCCGTCCCGCCCGTGGCGGACGCCGGTACCGATCCGATCACCACGGGTATCGCCAGAACCACGCCGAAAGGCAGGGCCAGTCTTCGAACCGTACGCACAAGGACTCCCGAAGCGGACATGGCAAGGGAGGGCGGCAGGGCCCCCCGAGCCTGTGAGCGAATTTGATCGTGCCGAAACTATCGGCCGCCATCCGCCCACGTCAAAGGCTTCGGGGCTACAGGGAAGAGAACTTGATCGATCGTCAGCGAGGAACTTCCGAACAGATCTGTCCAGATCGAGTCATCTGAGCACCAATGCGTACGGGAGGGGTGAAGAACGGACATCGGTCATCCCGGTCAGCCCCGGTGGGTGGCGTGGTGGGCGACGTAGCGGTGCAGGCCGTCGCGGTTGGACGGGAGGGTCCGGGCGTCGGCGAGGGCGGCGAGCCGGGTGGCCCGGGTGGTGCTGAAGCGGGCGGCGGCGTCCTCGAAGGCCATCGGCGCGCGGTCGGGGCGGGTCGTCGGCACCGGGAGCAGGGCCAGTGCCCCGGCGAGCCGCCGGTCGTCGGACTCGGCGGCCGCGGCTTGCTGGACGGCCTGCCAGAAGTCCCGGTACTCGACCTTGCGCAGGCCGAAGGCGGATCCGAAGGCGCCGAGCAGGTCGTCGAGCGGCAGCGGGCCGGGGCGCAGCAGGTGGAAGTAGCCGGGCCGGCGGTGGTTCACGGCGGCGACCAGCAGCCGCCCGACGTGGTCGACGGGGGTGTAGTCGGTGCTCAGGTCGCTGGTGAAGTAGGCGCCGACCCGCAGGCAGGCCTGGATGAGCAGCTCGACCCGGGAGCCGGGGTTGGGGATTCCGGTGCCGGTGGCCGGCATGACCTCGCCGAGCCGGTGCACCGCGACCGTCATCCCGCGGTCGGCGGCGAGCTGGACCAGCTGTTCGGCGACCCACTTGGACTGCCCGTAGCCGCTGTCGGGCGTGCGGCCGGCGGGGACCGCGCGCTCGGGGACCGGGACGTCGCCCGCCGGCCCCGCCGGGCAGGCGGCGAGGGTGGAGACGAAGTGCACCATCGCCGGCCGGCCGGTGGCGGCGAGCCGGAGCAGTTCGACGGTGCCGGTCACGTTGGCGCGGCGGTGGGCGCGGTAGCCGCGCACCAGGTTGACCATGGCCCCGGCGTGCACCACGGTGTCGACCTGCTCGGCCAGCCGGCGGTGGTCGGCCGGGGCGAGTCCGAGCCCGGGGCCGCCCAGATCGCCGGGGACGGCGTGGATCCGGTGGGCGGTCCGGTCGGACCACAGCCGGTACCGGTGCAGGGCGTCCGCCACGCGCCGGCGGGCCTGGTCCGGGTTGTCGGCCCGGACCAGGCAGTGGACGGTGGCGTCGGTCCGCTCCAGCAGGTCGTGCAGCAGTTGGGCGCCGACGAAGCCGGTCGCGCCGGTGAGCAGCAGGTGCCGCGGCGGTCCGGACGGCGGGGTGCCGGTCGGCCGGATGTCGGCGGGCAGGGTCAGGTCGGTGGCGGACGCCGCGGCGGCGGCCGGGGCGGCGGGCAGGGCGCGGCCGCCGTCGAGCGCGGCGGCCTGGAGCGCGATGGTCGGCGCGTGGAGGATGTCCCGGATCGAGAGCGGGGTGTCGAAGCGGGCCGACACCGCGAGGGCGAGCCGCTGGGCGCGCAGCGAGTCGCCGCCGCTGTCGAAGAAGTCGGCGTCGGGACTGGTGACGGGTTCCGGCAGCAGGGCGTTCCACAGCTCGGCGAGGATGCGCTCGGTGCTGCTCCCGGCGGTGGTCCAGCCGTTCGCCTCCCTCGGCGCGGGCGCCTTCAGGAGTTCCGCGAGGGCTCTGCGGTCGGTCTTGCCGTTGGCGTTCACCGGGACGGCGTCGAGCCTGATGAACCGCTTCGGGATCAGCTCCGCCGGCAGCAGCGCCCGGATGTGCGACCTGAGCAGGTCCTTCGTCAGCCCGCCCCGCAGGGTGACGAAGGCGGCCAGGTGCTGCCCGCCGCCGTGGTCGCTGACCAGGACCTTGGCCTCGCGCACCGAGGGGTGCGAGGCGATCGCGTGCTCGATCTCGGAGAGCTCCACCCGTACGCCGCCGATCTTCACCTGCTGGTCGCGCCGGCCGTCGAAGAAGAGCAGCCCGTCCGGGCCGTGGTGGCCGAGGTCGCCGGTGCGGTACATCCGCTTCCCGGGCAGCTCGGGGAAGGGGTTCTCGACGAAGGCCAGCGCGGTGCGGTCGGGATCGCCGAGGTAGCCGGTGCCCAGGCACGCGCCGCCGATGCAGATCTCGCCGATCTCCCCGGCGGGGGCCGGTTCGCCGTGCTCGTCGAGCACGATCGCCCAGGTGTTGTCGATCGGCCGGCCGATCGGCACGGGGGAGCGGTCCTGCGGCGCCACCTCGTGGAAGACGGAGCCGATCGAGGCCTCGGTGGGGCCGTAGGTGTTGGTCACCCGCAGGTGCGGGAGGAACCGGCGCAGGGCGCGCACGCTCTTTGGGGCGATCTCCTCGCCGCCGACCAGCAGCATCCGCAGGCTTGCCAGGTCGTCCGCCAACTCGGGCCGGGATTCCAGGAGTTCGACGAGCGCGGTGAGAATGGTGGGCACGAAGTCGGTCATCGTGACGCGGTGGCGCCCGATGACCTCGACGGTGGCGGTGAGGTCGAGGATGTCGTGCGCGCGGGGGATGACGACCCGGCTGCCGCAGGTGAGCGGCCAGAGCAGCTGCCACAGGGAGGAGTCGAAGGTGTGCCGGCTGTTCTGCAGCACCACGTTCCGCGGGGACGCGTCGAACCGGCGGCCCATGGCGAGCAGCCGGTTCGCCAGGCCGCTGTGCAGGTTGAGGGCGCACTTGGGGGTTCCGGTGGAGCCCGAGGTGTAGAAGCCGTAGGCGAGTTCCTCCGGCCGGGGCGGTGAGGGCGGCGAGGGCGGTGAGGGAGGTGAGGGCGGCGGTCCGGCGGCCGGCTCCGCGTCGTCCTCGCCGGACACCGGCCCGACGGCGAGTGCCGGGGCGGACCAGCCGTCCGGGTCGGCGCCGGGGGAGAGCAGGACGGCGGCGGGGCCGCACGCGTCGACCATGGCGCGCAGGCGCGGGCCGGGCCACTGCGCGTCCAGCGGGACGAACACCGCGGCGGAGCGCATCACGGCCAGCATGGCGACCAGCAGTTCGGGCCCGCCGGCCATCACCAGCGGGACGAAGTCCCCCCGGCGCACCCCGGCACGGGCCAGCCGGGCGGCCAGGGCCTCGGCCCGGCGCAGGAGTCCGCGGTACGTCAGGGTGCCGCCGGAGTGCTCGACCGCGACGGCGTCGGGGGTGCGGGCGGCCGCGGCCTCGATGAGGCTCCAGGCGGTGACGTCCGGGTGGTGGGGGACGGTGTCGCCGCAGAACTGGCCCAGTTTCCGCTCGGTCGGGGCTCGCATGGATCTCCCTTGGTTGCTGAACGAGGACGGGGCGGAGACGGGGACGGAGACGGAGACGGGGACAGGGACGGGGACAGGGACGGGACAGCGGCCGGAACGGACGCGACCGGGCCGGCCCGCGGCCGCAGCAGGTGCGGCCACCGGCCGGCCCGGGAGCGGATCGGAACCTCAGGGGGACTGCGGCGGCCCTCAGACCTCGGTCGCCACCCAGCTGATGTACCAGTCGTGGCTCACGGCGTACTCGACCGGCAGCGGACGGCCGTCCTGCCAGCGGACGTAGATCCGGAAGCCCTTCGACGTCGGGGTGTAGATGGTGTTTCCGCCGGTCGTCGTCCACATCGAGTCGCGGCCGCAGAGGTTGGCGGTGTAGACCGGCGTCTCGCTGAAGTTGCCGGCGGAGGTGTCGACGTCGATGTAGATGCCGGTGCCGTTGTCCTCCTCGACGTGCTGCTGCCAGGCGTCGACGGGGGTGTTGCCGGCGATGAACCGGGGGTTGGACATACCTGTCTCCTCGCTGTGGGTCAGAGAAACGGGCAGGGGGGTGGATCAGAATGGATCGCTGGCGTACCAGGGATCATCCACCGCAGCCGAGTCTGAGTGAATCTTTCATTGATCACAAGGGCACTGAATGCGAATCATCAAATTCCGGTTGAGAATATTGATCGCCTTCTCAGCTGGTGGACACGCGGGTTTTGCGCGGTTCTTGACGTCGCGCAGTTCGATCGTGCTATACCTGTGGCTTCTGACGTGGTCCGGTCATCGGACACTCGTGTGCGCTGGTCCACCTGTCTCTGGAAACGCGCCGTCTCATATGCCGGACCGTCATGATCGGAATTCCGGAAATCTTTAGAACGTGAGGAGAGTGTGATCAGCATGCCCGAATTCTCTGCCGTTCCGGAGCTGTCCGCCGCAGATTCCTGGGAGGATATTGCTCCGGTCGCGGAGCTGGCGTACGGGGGTTACGGGCACACTGCGGACTACCACGCTTCGGCGGCCTCGATCTTCGAACCCAAGCGTTCGCTGGTCGCCCGGATCGGCGGCCGCACCTGCGGGACCTGCGCCGTCTACTCCTTGCAGATGACCCTGCCGGGCGGCCCCCGGGCGGTCGCCGGCCTCGGCTACGTGACCGTGGCGCCCGAGTACCGGCGGCGTGGCGTGATGCGCGCCATGGTGCTCCGCGTCCTGCACACCCTGCACGAGACCGGGGCCGAGCCGGTGGCGGCCCTCAACACCACCGAGGCCGGCATCTACGGCCGCCTCGGGTTCGGCCTCGCCAGCCAGGCCGCCAAGGTGCGGATCCCCCGGCACGCCCGGGACCTGCGCGAAACGGCCGGCGGTGACCGGACGATCCGGATCGGCGTACCGGAGGAGTACACCGCCGCGCTCGCCGCCGTCTACGCGCAGTGCGTCGGCGAGCGCCCCGGGATGCTGCGCCGGGACGCGGCCTGGGCCGCCCGGGCCGTGCTGGACCTGCCCGACCACCGGGGCGGGGCCGGCCGGCTGCTCTGCATGGTGGCCGAGGACGACGGGGAGCCGTCCGGCTACGCCCTCTACCGACTGACCGCGGCCTGGGAGGACTCGGTGCCGCGTTACGAGGTGTCGGTGCGCGAGCTGTTCGCCCGTGACCCCGCCTCCGGCGCGGCGCTGTGGCGCGCCCTGCTGGACGTCGACCTCGCCGGCAGCGTGGTCGCCGACCGGCCGGTGGACGACCCGGTGCTGGCCCTGCTCACCGACCCCCGCAGCGCGGCGCCCGTCCTGCGCGACCAGCTCCACGTGCGTATCGTGGACGTGGACCGGGCGCTGGAGCAGCGCGGCTACGCAGCCGAGACCGACCTCGTCCTCGACGTCACCGATCCGCTCTGTCCCTGGAACGAGCGGCGGTTGCGGCTGCGCACCGGTCCCGAGGGCGGAGAGTGCCGGCCCACCACCGCCCCGGCGGACCTGGAGCTGACGGCCCGGGAGCTGGGCGCCCTGCACCTCGGTGGAACCTCCCTGGTGCAGCTCGCCCGGGCGGGCCTGGTGCGCGAGCTGCGCCCGGGAGCGGTCCGGGCCGCCGCCACGGCGTTCCGCCACGACCCGGCGCCGTTCTGTCCCATCGTCTTCTGACGCCGGAGCGCCACCGTCTTCCGACACCGGAGCGCCGCGCACGACCGGCACCGACCGCCGCGCCCGACGGTCCCCCGACGTTCCCCGACGTTTCCCGACGGTCCCCGACATCCGACCGACCACCGACCTAGGAGCATCATGCCCGGTCCCGGCTACGCGCACTTCGGCGCCGAGGAGCGCCGCAACCTCCTCGAAGTCGTCGACTCCTGGCTCGCCACCTCCGACGCGCACTCCCGCCCACCCGGCGTGGACGCCCAGGTCCGCGGCCTGGAGCGGGAGTTGTCCGCACGCTTCGACAGCCCGTACTGCCTGGCCGTCAACAGCGGCACCTCCGCGCTGCTGGCCGCGCTCGCCGCGCTCGGCATCGGCCCGGGCGACGAGGTCATCGTGCCCGGCTACCTCTACACCGCCTCCGTCTCGGCCGTCGTCTTCGCGGGCGCCACCCCGGTGTTCGCCGAGATCGACGAGTCGCTGACCCTCGACCCGGCCGACGTCCTTTCCCGGATCACCCCGCGCACCAGGGCCGTCATGCCCATCCACATGCTCGGCGCGCCCTGTGACCTGGCGGCGCTCGGACAGATCGCCGACGACCACGGGCTGTTCCTGCTGGAGGACGCCGCCCAGGCCTGCGGCGCCACCTACCGGGGCCGTCCGGTCGGCACCTTCGGGCAGGCCGGGGCGTTCTCCACCAACATCTTCAAGGTGATCACCGGCGGCGACGGCGGTTTCCTGCTCACCCCGGACGAGCACCTCTTCCAGCGGGCGTACTCCTTCCACCACCACGGCTGGTTCCCCTACGGGCAGGAGACCGGGGACGGGGACCTGCTCTTCGGCCTCAACCTGCGGATGAACGAGTTCACCGCGGCCGTCGCCCGCGCCCAACTCGCCCGCCTGAACGCCATCCTGGACCACAACCGGACACTCGCCCGGGCACTGTCCGCCGCGATCCCGGCCCGCGACGGCCTGCGCCCGCGCCTGCTGCACGACGCCGACGGCGACTGCGCGACCCTGCTGGTGTACCTCTTCGACGACGCCGCGAGCGCCGACGCGGTGGCCAAGGAGCTCGGCACCCGCACACTGCTCCACTCGCCCAAGCACTACTACGGCGGCCTGCCCGAACTCACCGCCCTGATGGCCGGCGACGCCCGCCCGAGCCCCTTCCGCCGCCCGCCCGACCGCACCCGGCACGACTACCGGGCCGGCGCGCTGCCGCGGACCGACGACGTGCTCGCCCGCTCGCTCGCCCTGACCATCGGGCTCACCGACACCTACCTCGGCGCCGACTTCGGCCTGACCGCGCGCAGCGGCCCGGCCGACGTCGACGCCGTCGCCGCGCGGTTCCGCGCCGCCGTGACCGGAGTGCTGGGCCGGTGAGCACCGCCGACCCCACCGGCCGCGCCGGTCCTCCGGACGAGGCCGGTCCCGAGCCCGACGCCGACGTGATCGTGGTCGGCGCCGGCTTCACCGGGCTGGCCGCCGCGCACGAACTCGCCCTGGCCGGCCTGCGCTGCCGGGTCGTCGAGGCGGCCGACCGGATCGGCGGCCTGGCCGCCACCTTCCCGGTCGGGGACCGGCAGCTGGAGCGGTTCTACCACCACTGGTTCGACTCCGACCGCGAGATCTTCCGGCTCTGCGGGGAACTCGGCTGCGAGGACCTGATCGAACGCCATCCCACCAGCACCGGCGTCTACCACGCCAACGCGGTGTACCGCCTCTCCAGCCCGCTCGACGTGCTCCGCTTCGCCCCGCTCCCCCCGGCCGACCGGATGCGGCTCGGACTGTCGGCCGTACGGGCCGGCCGGGTGCGGCACTGGCGGGAGCTGGAGTCGCTGACCGCCGAGCAGTGGCTCGTCCAGCTGGGCGGGCGGCGGGCCTTCGAGGTCGTCTGGCGCCCGCTGCTGGAAGGCAAGTTCGGCACCTACGCGCCCGAGGTCGGCGCGACCTGGATGTGGACCAAACTGCACCTGCGGGGCGGCAGCCGCTCCCGTGCGGGACGCGAGGTGCTGCACTACCTGCGCGGCGGCTCCGGCATCCTGCTGGAGGCCTGGCGCGAACGGCTCCAGCACCTGGGCGTGGAATTGCACACCGACAGCCCGGTCCGCTCCGTCCTGGTCGGCGAGCGGGGTGTGACCGGAGTCCGGACGCGGGAGGGCACCCTGCGCGCCCGCCGGGTCCTGGTGACCACCGCCCCCGGACTGCTCGCCGACATGCTCGACGCAGCCGTCGGCGCCCACCCCGCGCTCCCGGGGCTGGTGCGCAGGCTGCGTTCCGTGCCCTACCTGGCCAACCTGTGCCTGGTCCTGGAGAACCGCCGGGCCCTGTCCGACACCTACTGGCTCAACGTCACCGATCCGGCGTTCCCCTACGTCGGCGTCATCGAGCACACCAACCTCGACACGCCGGAGCACTACGGCGGGCGGCACCTCGTCTACCTGTCGAAGTACCTCCCGGTCGACGCCGAGCTGTACCGGATGAGCGACGAGGAGGTCTATCGGCACAGCCTGCCCCACCTGCGCCGGATGTTCCCGGGGTTCCAGGAGGACTGGGTGCACCGCTACCACGTCTGGCGGGCGGAGCACGCCCAGCCGGTGATCACCCCCGACTACTCCCGGCGCGTCCCCGAGGTCGAATGCGCCGTGCCCGGCCTCTACATGTCGAGCATGGCGCAGGTCTTCCCCGAGGACCGTGGCACCAACTACGCCGTGCGGCACGGCCGGAGTGCCGGACGGCTCATCGCGGACCGGATCCGCACCCGCGCGCACGCGGGGCTCCGCGCGGCAGCGACCGAGGAGGCGCAATGAACGACCTGCTGGACATCGAGGCCGCCGAAGAACTGACGAGTCATCAAATACAGGATCTCTACCGGAATTTCGTCAGCCGCAGCCAGGTCTCCCTGGTCGGGGCCTTCGGCTTCGGACGCGACCTGGTCGAGAGCGCCGAGGGCTGCTGGATCACCCTGCGCGACGGCCGGCGCATCCTCGACTTCACGGGCGGGATCGGCGTCCTCAACCACGGCCACAACCACCCGAGGATCCTCGCCGCCCGCCGGCGCTTCGCCGAGCGGGGCCGGATGGAGGTCCACAAGAACTACCTCTCGCCCTACGTCGCGGCCCTCAGCCACAACCTCGCCCGGCTGCTCCCCGGCGACCTCGACATCAGCTACTTCCCCAACTCCGGTGCGGAGGCCGTCGAAGGCGCCGTCAAACTCGCCTACAAGTACCACGCCGGCCGCCGCGGCACCGTCCTGCACACCGACATCTCCTTCCACGGCAAACTGCTCGGCGCGGGCAGCCTCACCGCCTCGCCCGAACTCCACTTCGACTACCCGAGGATCCCCGGCACCGACTACTTCGGCTACGACGACCTCGACTCCTTCGCCCTCGCGCTGGACCGGCACCAGGGGATCGACGGCGCCAGCGACGTCTACGCCGTCGTCCTGGAACCGCTCAGCGCCTCCAGCCTGCGCGAGTGCTCGGGGCACTTCCTGCGCGAGGTCCGCCGGCTGTGCACCGAACGGGACATCGTGCTGATCTTCGACGAGGTCTACACCGGCTGGGGCCGCACCGGCGCGCTGTTCCACTTCATGCACCACCCCGGGCTGCTCCCCGACGTCGTGACGATGTCCAAGTCCTTCGGCGGCGGCAAGGCCTCCATCGCCGGATACGTGGCCCGCGAACCCGTCTTCCGCCGCGCCTACGACACCCTCCAGGACGCCACCCTGCACAGCACCACCTACTACGGCTTCGGCGAGGAGACCGCCACCGCGCTGGAGGCCGTCGCCGTCGCCGTCGAGGACGACTACCCGGGGCGCGCCCGCAAACTCGGCGCCGTCCTGGAGACGGGCCTGCGGGACATCGCCGTCCGGCACCCCGCCCTGGTCGCCTCGACCGCCGGGTGCGGCGCCCTGCACGGCGTCTTCCTCAAGGCCGGACCGGCCTCGCTCGACCGCGTGCTGCCGCTGCTCCCGGCAGCACTCGGACGTGACCCCCGGCTCCGGACCAAACTGATCACCGGCGCGGTGATCGCCGCCCTCTACCGCGACCACGGCGTACTCACCTTCTTCGGCTCCAACCACGGCCTGCCGCTGATCGTGGCCCCGCCGCTGGTCGCCGAGGAACCCGAGGCGCAGACCTTCCTGCGGGCGCTCGACGAGGTGCTCGGACAGGGCGCGGTGCGCCTGCTCGGGAGGCTGGCCAAGGAACTGGCCACCGGGCGGTTCCGCTCATGACCGTCGACCTCCTGCTGCGGATCTGGTCGCTGCGCTACCCCGCCCTCGGCGGGGCGAACGCCCACGCGGCGGCCCGCGCCCACGTCCTGGACAGCCTCGCCCGGACCGCCCCGCACTACCGCGCCGGCCTGCTCGTGGCACTGCGGCTGGTGCCGCCCGCGCTCCTGCTGCTGACGGGCCGCCGCCCGGCCACCGCCCCGCCGTCCGCCCTGCTCGGCGGGCTCCGGCGGGTGGAGCGGCTGCCCCTGCTCGGCCGGGCGGTGCGCACGGCGGAGACGCTCGCGCTGTACAGCGGACTCGACGCCGCCGGGGCCGACGCCGCGGACGACCGGGCCCGGCGCAACGCCCCGGCGTCGTGGACCACCGGCCGGGCGGTCCCCCGATGAGCCGCGCACCGCACCCGATCGACTGCGACGCCCTGGTGATCGGCTCCGGCGCCGGCGGCAGCGTCGCCGCCCTCGGCCTCGCCCGGGCCGGCCGCGAGACCGTCGTCCTCGAAGAGGGCCCCAGGGTGACCACGGCCGAGCTCGCGGCCTCCTCGCCCGCGCAGAACCTCCGGCGCCTCTACCGCCACGCCGCCCTGGCCCCCATCCACGGCCGGCCCGTCATCGCCTTCGGGGAGGGCAGCTGCGTCGGCGGCACCACCGTCGTCAACGGCGGCCTGCTCTGGGAACCGCCCGCCGCACTGCTCGACCGCTGGGCCGACCGGGCCGGCACCGACGGCTACCGCCGCACCGACCTCGACGGCCACCTGCGCGAGATCACCCGCCGCCTCGGCGTGGCCGCCCAGCAACCCGGCGACGGCAACCGCGATTCCCGCCTGCTCGCCGAAGGCGCCGAACGGCTCGGCTGGCACTGGGCCCCGGCCCGCCGCGCCGCGCCCGGCTGCTCGCACGCCAACCGCTGCCCGACCGGCTGTCCCTCCGGCGCCAAACAGAGCATGCTGCTCAGCTACCTGCCCGCCGCCGAACGCCACGGCGCACGCATCCTGCCCCGGACCCGGGTGCTGAAGCTGAGCCACCGAGGGCCGAACGTCACCGAGGTCCACGCCGTGGGCCCCGACGGCGAACCGGTCACCTACCGCCCGCGCACCGTGGTGCTCGCCGCCGGGCCGGTCGGCAGCCCGGCCCTGCTCCAGCGCAGCGGCATCCACCGCCGCGAGGCCGGCCGGCGCACCGCCTTCCACGTCAACCTGAAGGTCGTCGCCCGCTTCCGCGAACCCGTGCAGGCCACCCGCGGCACCATCTTCACCGCCCAGCTCCAGCACTTCCAGGACGAGGGCCTGCTGGTGATGCCCGCCAACCTGAGCCCCGGCGCCCTCGCGGCCGCCCTGGCCGGCCACGACCCGGACACCGTCAACACCCTGCTGGCGGAGCTGGACCGGGTCGCCCTGTTCACCGCCCAGGTCCGGGTGGAGGGAGGGTTCGCCGTCACCGCCCTGCCCGGAGGCCTGACACTGCTGCGCCACCGGATCACCGCCGCCGACGGCCGGCTGCTGCGCTCCGCGCTCCACCGCACCGCCCGCCTGCTCCTGGCCGCCGGCGCCACCGAGGTCCACCCGCCCTTCCCGGGCCCGCCGGTTCGCTCGGAGGCCGAGGCCCGCCGGTGCGCCGAAGGCGGCAGCCTCGCGCACTGGCCGCTGGTCTCCGTGCACGCCATGGCCTCCTGTCCGATGGGCGCACCGGCCCGCGGCGGACTCTGCGACCCCGTCGGACGGCCGTACGGATTCGACAACCTCCACCTCTGCGACGCCTCGGTCCTCCCGGGCGCGACCGGCATCAGCCCGCAGGGCACCGTGATGGCCTTCGCCCACGAGATCACCGAACGGCTGCTGCAGACCACCTGACGGGAGAGCACCGTATGACGTTCGACCTGGCACCGCACCGGCTCCCTGGCGTGATCGAGCCGGACGGACCCGAGGTGAGCTGCGATCTCGCGATCCTCGGGTCCGGCATGGGCGGAGCCACCCTCGCCTACGCGCTGCGCTCCTCCGGCGCGCGGATCCTCGTCGTCGAACGCGGCGACTTCCTCCCGCGCGAGCACCAGAACTGGTCCCCGGAAGCCGTCTTCGTCCAGGGCCGCTACCGCAACGGCGACCAGTGGCACGACGCGCAGGGACAGCCCTTCCACCCCGGCGTGCACTACTACGTCGGCGGCAACACCAAGGTCTACGGCGCCACCCTCCCGCGCTTTCGCGAGACCGACTTCGGCCCGGTCGCCCACGCCGAGGGCGACTCGCCCGCCTGGCCGATCGGCTACGCCGACCTGGAGCCCCACTACGGCCGGGCCGAGGACCTCTACCGGGTGCACGGCATCCGCGGCGAGGACCCCACCGACCCCTGGCGCTCCACCGACTTCCCCCACCCGGCCGTCGAGCACGAGGGCGCCGTCGCCGACCTCGCCGACCGCCTGCGCGGCCAGGGCCTGAGCCCCTTCCACCTGCCGACCGGCATCGACCTGCGCGAGGGCGGCGACTGCGTGCGCTGCGGCACCTGCGACAGCTTCCCCTGCCTGCTCGGCGCCAAGAGCGACGCCGACGTCCGCGCGCTGCGCCCCGCCCTGGCCGCCGGCACCGTCCGGCTGCTGACCCGCACCCTGGTCGGCCGGCTGCACACCGACGCCACCGGGCGCCGGGTGACGCACGCCGTGGCGACCCGGGACGGGAAGGCGCTGACGATCCGGGCCGAGCGCTTCGTCGTCGCCTGCGGGGCCGTCAACACCGCGGCGCTGCTGCTGCGTTCGGGCCTCGCCAACGGGTCCGGCCGGGTCGGCCGCAACTACATGGTGCACAACAGCACCTTCCTGGTGGCCGCCGACCCCGCCCGCCGCAACCAGGCGGTCTTCCAGAAGACCCTCGGCCTCAACGACTGGTACCTCGCCAAGGGGCGCCGCGCACCGCTGGGCAACGTCCAGATGCTGGGCAAGCTCCAGGAGCCGATGGTGCGCGCGGCCCGCCCGAACGTGCCCGCCTCGGTCCGGCGGTTCGTCACCCGCCGCAGCCTCGACCTCTACCTGACCAGCGAGGACCTGCCGACCCAGGACAACCGCGTCGCCCTGGACGCGGCCGGGCGGATCACCGTGCACTGGAAGCCCAACAACCTCGGCGCCCACGCCGAGCTGGTCCGGCGCACCACCCGCTCGCTGCGCGCGGCCGGGTACCCGCTGGTGATGACCCGGCGGATGGGCATCGAGACCAACTCCCACCAGTGCGGCACGGCCGTGATGGGCACCGACCCGGCCACCAGCGTGGTCGACCCGGCCGGACGCACCCACGAGCACGACAACCTCTGGGTCGCGGACGCCTCGGTCTTCTGCTCCTCGGCGGCGGTCAACCCGGCGCTGACCGTCGCCGCCAACGCCTTCCGGATCGCCGGGGGAGTGCTGGTCTGATCCCTAACCCTGTTGGCCCGCGGCCGAGTTCAGCAGGTCGCGGGCCAGCAGCCCGGCGCCCAGGCAGCCGGCCTCGTACGCCAGCTCGGCCGGCCGGACCTCCGGCATCACCTGGAAGGCCAGCCGGGCGGCCAACTGCTCCCGCAGCGGGGCGAACAGCAGCTCGCCCGCGCCCGCCAGCCCGCCGCCCAGCACGATCGCGGACGGGTCGAACAGGGTGACGGCGGCGGCCAGCGACTCGGCCAGCACCTCGACCACCTCGGACCACACCCGCACCGCGTCCGGATCGCCCTTGCGCGCCAGCGCGGCCACCCCGGCGGCGTCGGCCGGACCGCCGGCCCCGGTCAGCGCGCGGTAGTGCCGCAGCACCGCCGGTCCGCCCACGATCGTGGAGACGCAGCCGCGTTGCCCGCACCCGCACGGCTCGCCGCCCGGCCGCACCACCAGGTGCCCGAGTTCGCCGGCCTGCCAGTGCGCGCCGCCGAACGGCCGTCCGCCGATCATCACGGCGGCGCCGACGCCGGTGCCGATCGGCACGAAGAGGAACACCTCGTGCCCGCGCCCGGCACCGAGCCGGGCCTCGGCGATCCCGCCGGCCCGCACGTCGTGCCCGAGCGCGACCGGCACCCCCGCGCGCTCGGCCACCAGCCGGCGCAGCGGCACGTCCCGCCAGCCGAAGGCGGCCGAGAACACGGCGAGGCCCGCCCGCTCGTCGACGATCCCGCAGCTGGCCACGCCGACCGCCCGGACCGGCGTGCCGCGCGCCGAGGCCGCGGCCTGCGACTCGGAGACGACGTCCAGCAGGCTCGCCACCACGGCCTCGGGCCCACGCCGGCCACCGGTGGGCCGGTGGGTGACGGTCAGGGTCGTGCCGTCCGGACCGAACAGGGCGGCCTTGACGACGGTGCCGCCCAGGTCCACGCCGAGGACGACACCGCCGTCCGCCGGAGTCGTTCGAGGACTCACTCGGCGAGCTGCTTGGTGCTGAACGGGATGACGACGCGGTGGTTGACCTCGTCGCCGTGGACCGGGTGGCCGTCGGGGGAGAGCATCGAGTAGGCGGTGACCCGCGCGCGGTAGATCCGGATCGGGGAGTCCCCGGCGAAGTCCTGCGACGGGCGCGAGCGCCGGGCCCGCGTCGCCTCGTCCGGGTAGCGCCGCCGGTAATAGAGCTCGCAGCCCTCGGCCAGCGCCTCGCCCTCCAGCACCTCGGCCCGCGCCAGCGCGTAGAGGGCGTCGCCGCCCCCGCCGGCCGGGTTGGAGTCGTAGAACACGAGCGAGACCACCGGGTTGGCGGCGATGTTCCGCGAGTGGAGGGTGTCCAGCCCCGACTGCCAGTAGAACCGGTCGTCGTCGTCCCAGGCGTGGGCCACGGGGGCCACCCACGGGACGGCCTGCGGGGACGCGGTGCCGAGGGTCAGGTAGCGGGTGGAGCGGAGGAGCTCGCGGGCGGAGGTGCAGAGTTCGTCGTCCGAGCTGGGCATGAGTGCCTCCGGTTCGGTGTCGGTTTCTCCCACCGGGCGTCCTGCGGCCGGGCGCCGGGACGCCGGTTCTTCGCGTCCTCCACTGTACCGACCTCGGGCGACGGTCAGTAGAGGGCCGCGCCGCCGGGTGCGGGAAGCGCGCTGAGGACGGTCTGCAGGGCGCCGCCGCGGGCGACGTTGACGACGGCGCTCCGGTTGACTCGGCTGAAGTAGCCGAGGACGGTGCGGTCGAGGACGGCGACGCACAGGTCCCGGGTGAGGCCGCCGACGGTGGCGGGGGAGACGCGTTCCTGGACCAGCCAGCCCCGGTGGCGCGGGGAGGCCACCAGTGCGGCCCATTGCCCCGGGCTGTGCTCGCAGCCGATGCGCACGGTGTTGCCGAAGTACCCGTAGGGGGCCTTGAGGACCAGTCGGCTCCGCTCGGCGACCGCCTGCTCGACGCTGATGCCGTCGCCGAGCTTGCGGCTCAGGGGCACGATGGTCCGCAGGACCGCGCGCTGCTCGGGCGGGAACAGGTGCGCGAAGCGGGGATCGGACAGGACCGCCAGGCAGAGCTTGTTCTCCGCCACCCAGCGCTGGGCGAGGACGTTGGGGATGACCAGTTCGCCGTCGGTCACCGCCGCGCAGAACCGGTCCCAGCTCTGAACGGGGCGCGGGTCGGCCGGGATGTGCTTGAGGTAGCCCAGCCGGGCGCCGTCCCCGGGCGTGTAGCCGGACGGCAGGCGCATGACCGTCGTGCGGCCGCCGCGCCGGAGCCGCTCGGCGATCAGGTGCCGGTCGTGGTTCCGGCCCATGGTGTGGAAGAGCCCGACATGCCGGGTCTGCTCCTCGGCCAGGCCACGGGCCCGGCCGTGGTCGACCAGCCAGTCGGGGAACCAGTTCTCGTCCTCGAAGCGGCCGGCCGGCACCTGCCACTCGTCGAGGAGCGCGCCGATCCCGGACGTCCGGCGCCAGAGCCGGGCGACGGTGCCGGCCCCGATCACGCCCCCGGGGCTGCTGGCGTTGAACTCCAGGACCCGTACGGTGCCCAACCGGTCGCCGAAGAGGTCCAGTCGGCAGAAGTCCACGGTCAGGGACTCCGGGTGCGGATGGCGCACGATCCAGCGGTGCATGACCGGCGGCACGTCCAGGAAGTCCTGCAGCAGGGGGCTTGCGGGATAGGCGCGTACGATCCGCTGGAGGCAGTCCACGGCGGTGAGGACGCGGTGGTGCAGGACCGGCTCGGCCGCCGGGTTCAGCACGCCGATGGCCGGCAGCACCGGGAAGGGCACGGACGGCGGGGCGGCCGGCCGGACGATCTCCTCCTCCACGCCCCGGCGGACCTCGGCGTGGGCTCTCAGCAGGGCCCCGTGCAGGCGGTGCGGGGCCGCGCCCGCGACGGCGGCCAGATCGCGGTCCGGGTCGATGAGCGGCAGGTCGTCCACGGGTCCGTCCTCAGAGGTAGAGCGGGTGGAGGCGGCCGGAGCGGGCGACGTTGAGCCGCGCCTCGTGGCCGGTGCGGACGAAGGCGGAGGCCAGCCGGCCGTTGACGGCGCCCACGGCGAGGTCGTGCTGGACGGGGGGTCCGTCGGGCCCGCCGCGCAGCCGGGGGCCGGAAAGGTACTCCTGGACCAGCCAGCCCCCGGCGGCGGCGAGGCCGACCGCCTCCGCCCAGGCGGTGTCACCGGTCTCCGGGCCGACCACCACGCCGCGGCCGTTGGCGTCCAACGGGCTCTTGAGGACGTACCGTTCGCGCTCGCGGGTGATCCGGCGCACGGTCGGGCCGTCGCACAGGGCGAGGTTGCGCGACCACGGGACGGCGGGCTGGACGCGCCGGTGGTCGTCGGGGTCGAAGAGGTCGGCGAAGCGGGGGTCGGAGAGGACGGCGAGGCAGAGCTTGTTGTCGCCGATGACGCGGGCGCGCAGGCCGTTCTGCACGAACAGCGCGCGTTCGCGCACGGCCCGCAGGTACGGGCCCAGGTCGCCGGCCAGCAGCTGGAGGTCCCGCATGCCGATCTTGGCGTAGGCGTGCCGGACGGGCTCGCCGTCCAGGGTGGCGGCGCCGTCCGCCGCGGTGCGCAGCTCGCGCGGGTCGGCGTGCAGGACGCGGACGCCGAGTGCGCCGAGGCCGTCCTGGTAGGACCGGACGGCGTTGCGGTCGGCGCGGTGCGGGTACAGGAGCGCCACGCTGACCGGCCGTCGGCCGGTGTGCCGCTCGGCGAGGTCGAGCAGCCACCGGCCGGTCCACGTGGCGTCGTCGGCGGGCAGCGGCCGGGGCAGGTCGATCCCGTGCCGGGTGAGCAGCGGCCGCCAGGCGGCCCGGGCCCGGCCGACCACGGCCAGTCCGCCCGGGCCGTTGGCGTTGGTCTCCAACACCCCCCAGCGGCCGTCGGGTTGGGGCAGCAGGTCGAGCCGCAGCAGGTGCACCCGGGTGTCGTGGGCGGCCGCGGCCTGGGCGCGCAGCGGCTCCGGGAGGGTGAGCACCCGGCGCAGCCGCGGGTCGTGCTCCCAGGCGGCCACGACGGCCTCGATCATGCGGTGGTAGGCGGCGACGAACGCCTCCAACTCCTCGCGCAGGCCGGGCCGCAGGCGCAGCGGGAGCCCCAGTGGCCGTGCCTTGCGCACGGCCGGGTCGCCCACCGTGTGCGCGTCGGCCAGCGCCCGTCCCTCCGTCGTCCCGGCGACGGCCGCGACCTGACGGGTGAACGTCTCGTCCAGTCCTGACCAGCCTTCACCGTCGGCGTCGTTGTCATCGGTCATGAGCACGAACCCGCCCCTCAACTGGTGGAACGCCCGGACGGCGGACCGAGAGTAGTGATACCGCTACTGCGCCCAGGCTAGGCATTGGTCCAGACCTATTGACGGGCCTTGCCGTCGCTCCTACGATCCGGACCGGCACATCCCCACATGTCCCCACCTCACGCAGAGCCGGGCGTCACCCCCACAGTGACGGTCATGTCCATGACGCCCGGCGGGAAGCGAGCACAGCATGTTCCGTCGGAGGTCGCGTACCCCACAGCCGCAGCGGGCGGTCGTGGAACGCGCAACGCAGGTGCCCCGGATCAGCGGCGCCCAGCCCGGATCGACCGCCTTGAAGCGCTCCCTCGCCGTGGTGAGCGCCGCCGCGGTCATCGGCGCCGGCCTCGCCGTGGCGAGCACCGTCACCGCCGGCGCCGCCACCCCCAACCTGGTGTCCAACCCCGGTTTCGAGAGCGGACTCTCCGACTGGACCTGTTCCGGGGGCTCCGGCGCGGCCGTCGGCAGCCCGGTCCACTCCGGCACCTCGGCGCTCCAGGCCACGCCGACCGGCCTGGACAACGCCCAGTGCACCCAGACCATCAGCGTGCAGCCCAACTCCCAGTACACGCTGAGCGCCTACGTCCAGGGCAGCTACATCTACCTGGGCGCCACCGGCACCGGCCTCAGCGGTACGACGTCCACCTGGACGGCGAGCAGCGCGTCGTACAACCAACTGAGCGTCAACTTCTCCACCGGGGCGACCACCACCTCGGTGACCGTCTTCCTGCACGGCTGGTACGGGCAGCCCGCGTTCTACGCGGACGACGTGACGCTGGCCGGCCCCGGCGGCACCACCACGCCTCCCACCACGCCGCCCACCACCCCGCCGACGACGCCTCCCACGACGCCGCCGACCACCCCGCCGACCACCCCGCCGACCACGCCGCCCACCACCCCGCCCACGACGCCGCCGACCACCCCGCCGGGCTCCACCTGCCCGACGAAGCCCAAGCCCGCAGGCAAGGTGATCCAGGGCTACTGGGAGAACTGGGACGGCGCCTCCAACGGCGTGCACCCCGGCATGGGCTGGACCCCCATCACGGACAGCCGGATGGCCGCGCACGGCTACAACGTCATCAACGCCGCCTTCCCGGTGATCCTCTCGGACGGCACCGTCCTCTGGGAGGACGGCATGGACGCCAACGTCAAGGTCTCCACCCCCGCCGAGATGTGCCAGGCCAAGGCGGCCGGCGCGACGATCCTGATGTCGATCGGCGGCGCCGCCGCGGGCATCGACCTGAGCTCCAGCACCGTCGCCGACAAGTTCGTGGCGACCGTCGTCCCGATCCTGAAGAAGTACAACTTCGACGGCATCGACATCGACATCGAGACCGGCCTGTCCGGCAGCGGCAACATCAACACGCTGTCCGCCTCCCAGGCCAACCTGATCCGCATCATCGACGGCGTGCTCGCCCAGATGCCGGCCGGCTTCGGCCTGACCATGGCCCCCGAGACCGCGTACGTCACCGGCGGCAGCGTCAACTACGGCTCGATCTGGGGCTCCTACCTGCCGATCATCAAGAAGTACGTCGACAACGGCCGGCTGTGGTGGCTGAACATGCAGTACTACAACGGCAGCATGTACGGCTGCTCCGGCGACTCCTACCAGGCCGGCACCGTGCAGGGCTTCACCGCGCAGACCACCTGCCTGAACAACGGCCTGACCATCCAGGGCACCACCATCAAGGTGCCCTACGACAAGCAGGTGCCCGGCCTGCCGGCCCAGCCCGGTGCCGGTGGCGGCTACATGGCGCCGAGCCTGGTCAGCCAGTCGTGGAACGCCTTCAGCGGCCAGCTGAAGGGGTTCATGACCTGGTCGATCAACTGGGACGGCTCGAAGGGCTGGTCCTTCGGCGACAACGTCAAGGCCCTCCAGGGCCGTTGATGCCTCATTGAGGTGACCGACGCGTGCAGCAGGGCCCCGGGAACGCCGACCGCGTTCCCGGGGCCCTGTCGTTCGGTCGTCCTTGTGGGAACCCGACCCCTCTGTCATGATCATGGCCCGTGATGAACCGTCGCTCGCTGATCGCCGCGCTCGCCGCCGCTCCGGCCCTCGCCGCCCTGGACGCCGCCCTGTTCGGCTCCCCGGCCCTGGCCGCCGACCTCTACGCGTCGAACGCGGCGCTCTACTTCGACCCGGCGCTGGTCGAGGGCGTGGACTACGGACGCCGCTCCCGCCGCCACCTGGTCGACGACCAGAACCCGGCCGCCCGGGCGGGACTGGTCCGCACCACCGTCATCGCGCCGCACGGCGGCGGGATCGAGGGCGGCACCTCCGAGCTGTGCCTGGCCGTCGCCGGCTACCACCCGGCCGACCTCGCCCCGGTCCCGGCCGCCGGGCCGGTGCACGACTTCTGGATGTTCGAGGGCCTGCGCCCGTCCAACAACAGCGCCCTGCACGTCACCTCGACGCACTGCGACGACACCGTCGCCCGCGCGATGTGCGCCGGAAGCCTCAACGTGCTCTCGCTGCACGGCTGTACCGCCGCCCAGGCCGGTCTGGAGGCCGGCGCCCGGGCGGTACTGGTCGGCGGGCTCGACCCCGCCTTCCGCCAGTACCTGATGGAGGAGTTCGCGACGGCCGGCATCCGCGCGGTGACGGCCTCCGGCGAGGAGGAGATCGCCGGGATCTCGCCGGACAACATCTGCAACCGCAGCCTGCTCGGCAAGGGCGCCCAGTTGGAGATGACCACCGAGCTGCGCGCCGCGATGTTCGCCGACGGCAAGAACACCCGCGCCGACCGGGCCGCCAACACCCTGCCGCTCTTCTGGAGCTTCGTGGGCGCCGCCCGCACCGCGATCCAGCGCCTGGAGGCGACGCAGCCGGTGCTCTGACGCCGCGGGCGCGCGGTGGGGGTGCGGTGGAGGAAAGGCGTTCCCGGTGCTGGTCGACGAGTAGGCGCCGGCGGGTCCGCTCCGCCCGGAGCCGTGGACCCCTGACGGGGAGGCAGATTCGCGGCCGGTTCCCTGAATCTCTACAGTCCTGTAGATTTCGACTGGTGGCGGGGGGTGGTGCGGGCCCGACCGAGCCGCCTTCGGGTGCTCGGCCGGTGGCCGTCCCGCAGGTGGATCCGGTGGACCGGATCCCGGCCGCCGGCCGTACCGTCAGAGTCGACAGGAGTAGCAGTGAGCCCGCGTGTGATCGCGAAGGTCGCCCCCGTCCTCGTACTGGTCGGGCTGGTGCTGGGCGCGCCCGGCGTCGCCCAGGCCGTGCCCGCCGCCACCCGGGCCGCCGTGGCGGTCGAGGCGGCGGCCCGAGCCGTACCGGCCGCCCCGGCCGCAGGGCCCGTGGACGCCGTACGGCCGGCGGCCGACCGCGCCGCCCACCCCGGTTCCCCCGCGGGCTCGCTGGCGTCCGGCGAGAAGAAGGAGAAGAAGGGCGGCTTCTTCAAGAAGCTCGGCATCGCCGCCCTGGTCATCGTCCTGCTGATCGTGCTGTTCTTCATCGGGCTCGTGGTGGCGATCGTGTTCGCCGTCCGCCGGATATTCCGCCGCCGCCGCGAGGCGTGATCCGAGGCGTGATCCGGCCTCCGGGCAGGGCGGGGTCCGGCCCCGCCCTGCCCGGTCGGCGTCAGGTCCGCGCGTCCGGTCCGCGGTCAGGCGCCCTCGATGTCCGAGATGAGCTTGGTGCTCAGGTCGCTCTGGACCGCCAGCCGGGTGTGGCCGGCGTTCGGGCCGGTGCCCCAGGTGAGGGTGACCGTGGTGAACAGGTGGCCGGCGCCGGAGTCGTGGTAGCGCACCGACCAGGCCGTGGGGACGTCCTGGGCGCGCAGCACGCCGTCGGCGTGGTTGGCCTCCTCCCAGGCGGCGAGGCGCCGGCGGAAGTCCTCGGTGAGGTAGTGGGCGCGGAGGTGCTCGCCCAGGTCGTCGGTGCCGTCGGAGACGGCGTCGATGTAGGCGCCGTAGAAGTCGGCCACCCGGTCGACGGCGGAGTCGGGGCTCCCGCCGCGGACCGGGTCGGACACTGCGCTCTGGCTGTCGGTCATGGATCCTTCTCCGCATCGGCGTGGTCCGATCCCCGCCCTGGATCGTGCGCGGACGGGACGTCCCCGACCTGCCCCGCCCGCCGATGGACGACACACCGCCCCGCCACCGCTCACCCGATCGAGCGAGCGCTGCCCCCGGCGGTCACGCCGGTCCGACGGGGCGCCAGCCGGACCGTCCGCCTACGGGGCGGGTCAGGGGCGGCGGAGGAGGAGGTCGGGCAGGGCGGCGGTGGCGGTGAGGTGGGCGCGGGTGGGGAGGACGCGGCGCAGGAGGAGGTCGTGGGCCTCGGTGTCCGGGTCGGCGACGGCGTCGGAGAGGACGTGGAGCCGGTAGTCGCGGTCGGCCGCGTCGACGACGGTGGACAGGACCGCGCCACTGGTGCTGATGCCGGCGACGACCAGCGTGGTGACGCCGCGCTCGCGCAGCCGCCGGTCGAGGTCGGTGGTGGACAGGGCGCCGAAGCGGGTCTTGCGCGCGAGGAGGTCGCCGGCCCGGGGAGCGAGGCGCTCGTGGACGGCGGTGGCGGGGTCCTCGTGGTGCAGGACGCGATGGCGGGCCAGCGGGGCGAAGGCCGTGTTCCCGGCCGGGACGGCGTCCCAGTCCGCCTCGGTGAAGCCGGTGCGGACGTGGGCGACGGTGCCGTCGGCGGCGCGGACGTCGGCGACCGCCCGCTCCAGCCGGCCGAGCAGGGCGTCGCGCTCCCCGGCGTCGGGCAGCGCGGCCAGGATCGCGGGCTGGAGGTCCAGGAGGAGCAGGGCGAGGCTCATGTGCGTGTTCTCCTTGCTGCGGGGTGGCAGGTGCGGGGTGGCAGGTGCGGGGCGGCAGGTGCGGGCGGCGCGGTGCGTCACGCGCGGCCGGGGGACGGTTGCGGCTCGGGCAGCGGCGTCCGGTCGTGGCGCGGAAGCAGGAGCGGGCTGGCCAGGATGAGCAGTCCCGCGACCGCGATGGCGGCGCGTGGGCCGGTGACGCCGGCGAGCAGCCCGCCGAGCGCGGTGAGGACGGCGATGGACGCCTGCTGGGCGACCGACCAGGCCGACAGGGTGCGGGCGACGAGCTGCTTGGGCGTGTGTTCGAGCCGGTAGGCGGCGAGCACCGGGTTGTACAGGCTCATGTTGACGATGATCGCCAGCTCGACGGCGATCACGGTGACCAGGCCGACCACGCCGGGGCGGACGAGGACCAGGCCGATCAGCCACACCGCGCGCAGGGTGCCGACGGTCCGGAACACCCGGTGGCGGCCGTGGCGGGCCACCACCCGGGCGGCCAGCCGGGAGCCGACCAGCCCGCCGAGGCAGGGGACGGCGAAGGCGAGGCCGTACTGCCAGGGCGCGAACCCGAGCCGGCCGAGCAGGAGTACCGCCAGCAGCGGTTCGGTGGCCATGATCAGCCCGGAGACGAGCATGTTGTTGAGGCACAGCGCCCGCAGGACGGGTTCGCCCATGAGATGCCGCCAGCCCTCCAGCACGGCGCCCGCCCGGACCCGGTTCCCGCCGGCCGGTCGCGGCGCCTCCTCCCGGCCCCGGATCGCGCTGATCCCGAGCGCGGAGAGCAGGTAGCTGCACGCGTCGGCCACCACCGTGGTGACCGGACCGAACAGGCCGATCGCCGCCCCGCCCAGCGGCGGTCCGATCGCGATGGCGCTCCAGTTCGTCGACTCGAACCGCGCGTTGGCCACCAGCAGGTCCTCCGGCCGGACGAGGGCCTTGAGCTGGGCGCCGCTGGCCGCGTTGAACGCGATCCTGGCGGCGGCGACCACGGCGGAGACCGCCAGCAGCTGCGCGAAGCCGAGCCGGCCGAGGGCGTAGGCGACCGGGATCGACGCCATGGCGGCGCACCGGACCAGGTCCGTCGCGATCATGACCGGGCGCTTGCGCCGGAACTCCACCCACGGCGCGAGCGGCACCGCGATCAGCGCGCCGACCGCGGGCCCCACCGCGGACAGCGCGGACACCTCGGCGGGACCGGCGTGCACCACCAGGACGGCGATCAGCGGTAACGCCCCGAACCCCAGCCCGGACCCGTAGGCGCTCGCCGCGTAGGCCGCCCACAGCCAGCCGAACTCCCGGCCCAGCGCTCTTCTGCCCGTCATGCCCCGCACCCTCCCCTGGACAAACACCTGTTGACCGGTGAGAGCTAACCGGCCCGGAGAAGGAGAGGTCAAACAACCGGATCACCCGATCCGCACAACCTCTGGTTGTTCACTAGAGTGGGCCGGCATGGACCTCGAAGCCGTACGCACCTTCGCCGCCGTCGCGGAGGCGGGCCAGTTCCAGAAGGCCGCCGCCGACCTGTCGATCACCCAGCAGGCCGTCTCCAAGCGCATCGCCGCGCTGGAGCGCGACCTCGGCGTACGGCTGTTCGACCGCACCCCCCGCGGCGCCGAGCCCACCATCGACGGGCAGGCGTTCCTGCCGCACGCGCGCGAGCTGCTGCGCGTCGCCGAGCGTGCGGTGGCCTCCGTGCACGCCGGCCGCCGGCCGCTGCGCATCGACGTGATCAGCTCGCGCGGCGCCGGCTCGGGCCTGCTGCGCGACTTCCACCGCGCCCACCCCGGGACCGAGCTGGACGTGTTGATGCTGCTGGAGATCGAGGCCGCCGTCGACGCCATCCGGTCCGGGGCGATCGACGCCTCCTTCCGGGCCGTCGCCATGCCCGGCCGGCGCCTTCCCGAGGACATCGCGTCCGTCCGGGTGGTCGACGAGCCGCTCCAGCTCCTCACCGGCCCCGGCCACGCGCTGGCGGGCGCCCGGTCGGTGACCCTCGCCCGGCTCGCGGGGCACCGGATCTGGATGCCGGGCCTGCTGCCCGGCAGCGAGTGGGCCGCCTACTACGACGACCTGGTCGCCGAGTTCGGGCTCACCATCGAGGCGACCGGGCCCAACTTCGGCTCCGACGCGCTGCTCGACACCGTCGCCGACACCCCGGCCCTGGCCACCTTCATGGGCGGGCTCACCCGCCTCGTCTGGCCCGCCGGCCACGGGCTGCGCCTCGTCCCGGTCACCGACCCCGTGCCCGTCTACCCGCACGCGCTGCTCTGGCACCGCGACAACCCCCACCCGGCCCTGACCGCCCTGCGCGCCCACCTCGCCACGGCGGCGCCCGCCCCCGACGCCCCCGGCACCTGGCGCCCGGCCTGGGTGCTCCCGCACTGAGCGGTCCGTCGCTCCGCCGGTCCGCCGACCGCCGGGATTCACCGGCGGCGTATTCTCCGGCCGCTTTTCACCCGCACGGTTGACCGCCGGCGGCATCCGGCGCTTGGCTCTCCCCGGGCCCGCCGACACGGGGAGCAGCGGCGGGCCGGACCGACCATCCGGGGAGGACGCATCACCATGGAACCGACGAACCGCACGGCCCGTACCCGCCGGGCAGCCCGCGCCGCCTGCGTGCTCGCGGTGGCCGCGGCCGTCGCCGCCACCGCCGCGCCCGCGCAGGCCGCTCCCGCGTGGGGCCCCACCGTCCAGGTCGACCTCGGCACGGACGGCGCCCGGGCGGACCACCAGTCCCTGAGCGTGGGCATCAGCGGCAACGGCCGCTACGCGCTGTTCGGCTCCTCCGCGACGAACCTGCTGGCGGGCACCGAAGCCCCCGCCTACGGCCTGTACGTGCGCGACCTGCGCACCGGCCGGACCGAGCTCGTCAGCCGCGCCGAGGACGGCACCCCGGTGGCCAACGCCGGCGAGACGGCGGGGATCAGCGGCGACGGCCGCTACATCGCGTTCTCCGGCGAGGCGAACGGGGTGTTCAACGTCTACGTCCGCGACCGCGTCAAGGGCCGCACCCAGCTCCTCACCACCGGTACCGCCTCCGGCCCGGGGGAGGGCGACCACGGCGCCTACCAGCCGGCCATCAGCGCCGACGGCCGGCGCGTCGCCTTCATGTCGGCCCGCGCCGACGTCGTGTCCGGCGCCCCCGTCATCCCGGAGACGCGGAACGTCTACGTCACGGACCGGGTCACCGGTGCCACCCGCCTGGTCAGCGTCGGAGCCGACGGACAGGCCGCCGACGGCCCGTCCGAGAACCCGACGATCAGCGCGGACGGCCGGACGGTCGGCTACAGCTCCAAGGCGACGAACCTCCTCCCGGCCGCGCCCGGGGACACCGCCGGTGTGCTCCGGCAGCGCTACACCACCCTGTACGCCACCGACCTGCACCGCGGCACCACCGTCGTGGCCGGCCTCGACCCCGCCGGAACGCCGGGGTCGGCCGACCGGGTGCTCACCCTCAGCCCCGACGGCCGCTACGCCGCCTACGCGCTCGCCGCGGCCCCGCTGCCGGGCGGCAAGTCCCGCACCGAGCTCTTCGTCAGCGACCTGCGGACCGGGCGGGTGAAGAGCATCCGGACGTCCGCCAATCCGGACGCGATCTGCTGGGGGAGCTCCGGGGCGGCCATCACCGCCGACGACCGCTGGATCTACTTCTCCGGCGGCTGCTCCGACACGATCATCCGCGCCGGCCAGGCACGGTTCGACCTCTACCGCCAGGACCTGACGACCGGTCGCACCGAGCTCCTCAGCACGGCCGCCGACGGCACGCAGCAGGACGGCGCCGCGATCGATCCGTTCGTCACCGACAACGGCCGCACGGTGCTGTTCTCCGACAGCAGCGGCAACCTCGTGCCCGGCGGCCCCGGCTCCAACGACTGGCACGTCTACGCCCGCTCGCTGGGCGGCAGGTGACCGGACGCCGGTGGGCCCGACACGGTGCCGGGCCCACCGGTCCGCCGGGTGGTCAGACGGCGTACAGGCCGTGGGCGGTGAACACGGCGCGGGCGGCGGCGATCTGCTCGGCGGTGGGGACCGGGGTGTCGGCGAGCGGGAAGTCCAGGCCGAGGGCGCGCCACTTGGCGGCGCCGAGCGTGTGGAAGGGCAGCACGTCGACGCGGCTGACGTTGCCGAGGGAGGCGGTGAAGGCGGCGACGCCCTCGATGTTCGCGGCGGGGTCGGTGAGGCCGGGGACGAGCACGAAGCGCACCCAGACCTCGGTGCCGAGGCCGGCCAGCCGGTGGGCGAAGTCCAGGGTGGGGGAGAGCCGGCGGCCGGTCACCTGCCGGTAGAGGGCGCGGTCCCAGGACTTGACGTCCAGCAGCACGAGATCGGTGTCGGCGAGCAGCGCGTCGTCGGCGCGGGCGCCGAGGTAGCCGGAGGTGTCCAGCGCGGTGTGCAGGCCCAGCTCGTGCTTGAACCGGTGCAGGAGTTCGCCGGTGAGGGCGGGCTGGAGGAGCGGCTCGCCGCCGCTGACGGTCGCGCCGCCGCCGGCGGCGTGGATGAAGGCGGTGTACTGGGCGGCCTCCCGGACGAGTTCGTCGGCGGTGACGGGGCGGCCGTCGCTCAGGTAGCGGGTGTCGGGGTTGTGGCAGTACTGGCAGCGCAGCGGGCAGCCGGCCAGGAAGGCGACGAAGCGGGTGCCCGGGCCGTCGACGCCGGTGGACACGTCCCAGGAGTGCAGCATGCCGGTCGCGGGGGCGGTGGGGGCGCCGTCGGTCATCGCGGTGGTTCCTCTCCAGCGGTACGGGACGCCGCCGGTGCCCGGAAGGCGGGGGCACCGGCGGCGCGCGGGGGCGGGGCGGGGGCGGGCTACAGCGCGTCGTGGAAGGTGCGGCCGATCACGTCGAGCTGCTGCTCCCGGGTCAGCCGGACGAAGTTGACCGCGTAGCCGCTGACCCGGATGGTCAGCTGCGGGTAGTTCTCCGGGTGGGCCATGGCGTCCAGCAGGGTCTCCCGGTTCAGGACGTTGACGTTCATGTGGAAGCCGCCGACGGCGGTGTAGCCGTCCAGCACGCCGACCAGGTTGGTGATCCGCTCCCCGGCGGTGCGGCCGAGCGCGTCCGGGGCGACGGTGTGGGTGAGCGAGATGCCGTCCTCGGCCTGCGCGTACGGGAGCTTGGCGACCGACAGGGCGCTGGCGACGTAGCCGTGGCGGTCGCGGCCGTTCATCGGGTTGGCGCCGGGCGAGAACGGCTCACCGGCCCGCCGCCCGTCCGGGGTGTTGCCGGTCTTCTTGCCGTACACCACGTTGGAGGTGATGGTGAGCACCGACTGCGTGTGCTCGGCGCCCCGGTAGGTCGGGTGCTTGCGCACCTTGCGCATGAACTCCTCGACCAGGTGCACCGCGATGGCGTCCACGCGGTCGTCGTTGTTGCCGAACGCGGGGTACTCGCCCTCGATCCGGTAGTCGGTGACCAGCCCGGTCGCGTCCCGCACCGGGGTGACCTTCGCGTACGTGATCGCCGACAGCGAGTCCGCCGCCACCGCGAGGCCCGCGATGCCGCAGGCCATGGTGCGCCGCACGTCCCGGTCGTGCAGCGCCATCTCCAGCCGCTCGTAGGCGTACTTGTCGTGCATGTAGTGGATGACGTTGAGCGCGTGCACGTACGTCTCGGCGAGCCACTCCAACTGCTCGTCGAAGCGCGCCATCACCTCGTCGCGGTCGAGCACCTCCGAGGTGATCGCCCCGGTGGCGGGGCCCACCTGCTCGCCCGACTTCTCGTCCCGGCCGCCGTTGATCGCGTAGAGCAGCGTCTTGGCGAGGTTGACCCGGGCGCCGAAGAACTGCATCTGCTTGCCGACCGCCATCGCGGAGACGCAGCAGGCGATCGCCGTGTCGTCGCCGAACCGCGGGCGCATCAGCTCGTCCGACTCGTACTGCACCGAGGAGGTGTCGATCGACACCCGGGCGCAGAACTCCTTGAAGCCCAGGGGCAGTCGGGGCGACCAGAAGACGGTCAGGTTGGGCTCGGGCGCCGGACCGAGGTTGTACAGGGTCTGCAGGTAGCGGAAGGAGGTCCGGGTGACCAGGGTGCGGCCGTCCGCGCCCATGCCGCCGATCGACTCGGTGACCCAGGTCGGGTCGCCGGAGAACAGCTCGTCGTACTCGGGGGTGCGCAGGAAGCGGACGATCCGCAGCTTGATGACGAAGTCGTCCACCAGCTCCTGGGCCTGCTCCTCGGTCAGCAGCCCGGCGGCGAGGTCGCGCTGCAGGTAGACGTCGAGGAAGGTCGAGGTGCGGCCGAGCGACATGGCCGCGCCGTTCTGCTCCTTCACCGCCGCCAGGTAGGCGAAGTACAGCCACTGGACGGCCTCCCGGCCGGTCGTGGCCGGGCCGGAGAGGTCGTACCCGTAGGCCGAGGCCATCTCCTTGAGCTCGCCCAGCGCCCGGACCTGCTCGGCGAGTTCCTCGCGTCCGCGGATCACCTCCTCCAGCCGCGCCGGATCGGCGGGGGCGGCGTCCAGCTCCGCCTTCTCGGCGAGCTTCACCGCGACCAGCCGGTCCACGCCGTAGAGGGCGACCCGGCGGTAGTCGCCGATGATCCGGCCGCGCCCGTAGGCGTCCGGCAGGCCGGTGACGACGCCGGCCTTGCGGGCGGCCCGGATCTCGGGGGTGTAGGCGTCGAACACCCCGGCGTTGTGCGTCTTGCGGTACTCGGTGAAGACCTTCTCCAGCCCGGGGTCGACCGGGTAGCCGTAGGTCTTCAGCGCGCCCGCGACCATCCGCCAGCCGCCGTTGGGCATGATCGCCCGCTTGAGCGGGGCGTCGGTCTGCAGGCCGACGATCAGCTCCCGCTCCCGGTCGATCCAGCCGGGCGCGTGCGCGGTGATGGTGGACGGGACGTCGTAGGAGACGTCGTGGACGCCCTTGGCGCGCTCCTCGGGGAAGCGCTCGGTGATCCGCCGCCAGACCGCGAGGGTCCGCTCGGTGGGGCCGGCCAGGAAACCGGCGTCGCCCTCGTACGGGGTGTAGTTGCGCTGGACGAAGTCGCGCACGTCGACGGCGTCCTGCCAGGGGCCGGCGGCGAAGCCGTCCCAGGCACCGGCCTCGGCCGGGGCGGTCCGGGTCTGCTGCGAGGTGGTCATCTCGGTGTCTCCCTTTCCCAGGCCCTCAGGCCTGGTCGCCGTAGTAGGCCTGGCGCATCAGCCGCTGCATGTCGGCGAGCAGCGGCATCCGGGGGTTGGCGGGGGCGCACTGGTCCTCGTAGGCGTTCATCGCCTGCCGGGGCAGGGCCGCCAGGAAGGCCTCCTCGTCGACGCCCGCGTCCTTGAAGGAGCGCGGGATGCCGACCTGGTCGCGCAGCTCCTCGACCGCCGCCGCGAGCGACTCCACGCCCTGCTCCGGGGTGGCGGCCGGCAGACCGAGCATCCGGGCGATCGTCTGGTAGCGCTCCGGGGCCACGTAGCTGCGGTACTTGGGCCAGCCGGTGACCTTCGCCGGGGCCGAGCCGTTCCAGCGGATCACGTGCGGCAGCAGCAGCGCGTTGGTCCGCCCGTGGGCGACGTGGAAGGTGGCGCCCAGGGTGTGGGCCATGGCGTGCACGGCGCCCAGGAAGGCGGAGCCGAAGGCCATCCCGGCGATCGTCCCGGCGTTGTGCATCCGCTCCCGGGCCTCCGGGTCCTGCGGGCCGGCGGTCACGGCCCGTTCCAGGTTCTCGAAGATCAGCCGGACGCCCTGCAGCGCCAGGCCGTCGGTGAAGTCGTTGGCGTAGACCGAGACGTAGGTCTCGATGCAGTGGGTCAGGGCGTCGAACCCGGTGTCGGCGGTGACGTCCGCGGGCAGCCGGGTGGTGAGCGCCGGGTCGACGATCGCCACGCTCGGGGTGAGCGCGTAGTCGGCGAGCGGGTACTTCTGGCCGGTCGCGGTGTCGGTGATCACCGCGAACGGGGTGACCTCGCTGCCGGTGCCCGAGGTGGTCGGGATGCACACCAGCCTCGCCTTCTCCCCGAGGTCCGGGAAGGTGAAGGCGCGCTTGCGGATGTCGAAGAACTTCTCCTTGAGGTCGGCGAACTCCACCTCCGGGTGCTCGTACATCAGCCACATCACCTTGGCCGCGTCCATCGGCGAGCCGCCGCCGAGCGCGATGATGGTGTCCGGCTCGAACTCCCGCATCAGCTCCGCGCCCCGGCGCACCGTGTCGATGCTCGGATTGGGCTCGACGTAGTCGACGACCCGCACCTCGACCGGCTCCCGGCGCCGGTCCAGCACGCCCCGGATCCGCTCCAGGTGGCCGATCGCCACCATGGTGTGGTCGGTGACCACCACGACCCGGTGCGCGTTCGGCATGCTCGCCAGGTACTTGACGGAGTTGCGCTCGAAGAAGATCTTCGGCGGGACCTTGAACCACTGCATGTTGGTGTTGCGCCGCCCGATCCGTTTGATGTTCACCAGGTTCAGGGCCGAGACGTTGCCCGCCACCGAGTTGTGCCCGTAGCTGCCGCAGCCCAGGGTCAGCGAGGGCGTGAACGCGTTGTAGACGTCGCCGATGCCGCCCTGCGAGCTGGGCGCGTTCCAGATGATCCGGCAGGCCTTGACCGCGTGCCCGAACTCCTCGGTGAACGCCGCGTCCTCGGTGTGCACCGCCGCCGAGTGCCCGAGCCCGTCGAACTCCACCATGGCGGCGGCCAGTTCGACGCCCTCCCGGCGGGAGCCGGCGGTCAGCACGGCGAGCACCGGGCAGAGCTTCTCCCGGGTCAGCGGCTCGGCCGGCCCGACCCGCTCGCAGTCGGCCAGGATCACCGAGGTGTCGGCCGGCACCTCGAAGCCGGCCGCCGCCGCGATCTCGGCGGCGGTGCGGCCGACCGCCTCGGCGTTCAGCTTCGCGCCCGCGCAGGAGACCCCGTCCCCCACACCGAACAGGTACCGCTCCAGCAGCGCCTTCTCCTCGGCGCTCGCGTGGTGCGCCTTCAGCCGGCGGAACTCCGCGAGCGCGGCGTCGCGGATCTCCGCGTCCAGGATCACCGCCTGCTCGGAGGCGCAGATCATGCCGTTGTCGAAGGTCTTCGACAGCACGATGTCGTTCACCGCCCGCCGCAGGTCCGCGCTGCGCTCGACGTACGCCGGCACGTTGCCCGCGCCGACGCCCAGCGCGGGCTTGCCGCAGCTGTAGGCGGCCCGCACCATCCCGTTGCCGCCGGTGGCGAGGATCGTCGCCACCCCCGGGTGGCGCATCAGCGCGTCGGTGGCCGCCATCGACGGCTCCTCGATCCACTGGACGCAGTGCTCCGGCGCCCCGGCCGCCACCGCCGCGTCGCGCACGATCCGGGCCGCCTCGGCCGAGCAGCGCTGCGCCGCCGGGTGGAAGGCGAAGACGATCGGGTTGCGGGTCTTGAGCGCGAGGAGCGCCTTGAAGATCGTGGTGGAGGTCGGGTTGGTGACCGGGGTGATGCCCGCGACCACGCCGACCGGTTCGGCGATCTCCACGATGCCGTCGATCTCGTCCCGGCGCACCACCCCGACGGTCTTCGTCCGGGCCATCACATGGGTGACGTTCTCGCAGGCGAAGACGTTCTTGACGGCCTTGTCCTCGAACAGGCCCCGCCCGGTCTCCTCCACCGCCAGCGCGGCGAGCCCGGTGTGCTGGGCCAGCGCGGCCAGCGAGGCCTTCCTGACGATGTGGTCGATCTGCTCCTGGGTGAAGGAGGCGTACTCCTCCAGGGCGGTGAGGGCGGCGGCGACCAGCCCGTCGACGCTGACGGGTGGGGTGGGAAGAACGCTCGTGGGCGACGGCTGCGCGTCGCGCTGCGGGCGGGTCGTCATGCTGGACTGCCTTTCCGGTCATCGTCCGACATCGGGCGCCGTGGGCGCCTTCGGTTCCAGGTTCCTTGCCCGGGCGCCGGCGGGGATCCGCCCATCGGGACCTGTCCGCGGTCCGAAGGTCCCTTCCGCGGAGGGTGGTTGGTCCCGGTGCGGCCGGCTCAGTGGTGCGGCACGACCGCGACCGGGGCGTGCGCGTGGTGGAGCACCGACTGGACCACCGGCCCGAGGTGGGGCCCGGTCAGCGGGACCCTGGCGGTGCGCCGGCCGAGGACCACCAGCGAGGCGCTGCGGGAGGCCTCCACCAGCACCCGGCCCGCGCTCCAGGGGCACACCTCGACCTCCACCCGGACCTGCGGGAACTTGTCCTGCCAGCGGGCCAGCGCGTCGCGCAGCCGCACCTGCTCGGCGGCGGCCAGCGACTCCCTGATCTCCGCCTGCTCGACCGGCGCCCGCGTGGTGTAGCCGTCGTGCGAGGTGGTCCGGCTCTCCACCGCCCGCAGCCGGGCACCGAGGTCGGCAGCCCGCTGGAAGGCGAACTCCAGCACGGCGTCGCACGGCCGGTCGCCCTCCACGCCCACCACGACGTCGGCCGGCGCGGCGCCGGCCGACGCGTCCTGCCGGTCGGCCTCGGCGCGGACCAGGACGACGGGGGCGAGGGAACGGGCGGCGGTCCGCAGTCCGACCGAGCCGACCAGCAGGCCGGTGAACCCGCCGAGGCCGCGCGAGCCCAGCACCAGCAGCTCCGCCCGTCCGCTCGCGGCGGCCAGGGTGTAGGCCGGGTGCCCGGGCTGGACCTCGCAGGTGACGTCCAGCCCGGGCCAGGCCGCGGCGGTCCCGTCGCAGATCTCGGCCACCCGCCCGGGCAGCGCCGGGCCGCCGCCGAGGTCGCGCTCCAGGGCGTCGGCCTCCGTCCCGGCCACATGGATCATCCGCAGGGCGAGCCCGCGCCGGTGCGCCTCGCGGGCGGCCCACTCGGCCGCCGCCGCGCTCTGCACCGAACCGTCGATCCCCACCGTCACGTTGTGCGTCATGTCCGCGACCTCCCCGGTCCCCGGCGGCCCGCGCCACCGGTGTGCGCGATCCCGTCCGGCCTTCAGCCTCCCGCCCGGACGGCGGCCCGCCCCAGGGTCCGAGCAGCCCCATCCGGCCGCCGAAGGTCCCGGGCCGGGTGCGCCTTCCGGGCCGTCCCCGGAGCGCCTCGGACGGTGGCGGCCGGGGCGTCCGGCAGCAGCCGGCCGGTGACGAGTTCGGGCCGGATCCGGATCGCGACCCGGTCCGACGGGCGGGCGTCCGGTGCGGTCGGCCCGTCCCGGCCGACGGCGTCCGCCGAGACGTCCGCCCGGCCCAGCACGGTCACGCTCCACCCGGACCCGTCCGCCCCGTCGACCTCGCCCGCCTCGAACGCCACCAGCGCGCCGGGGACCGCCGGCGCCGGCTCGGAGCGGGCGGCGGCGCTGAGCAGCACGCTGCCGCCCCGTCCGAGCCGGTAGCGGACCGGCAGGACGGCCGGCAGCGCCCGGTGCCCGGGACCCTCGGTGCCCGGGCACCGGGACCGGTGGCGGCCGCGAGGGGGTCCTCCGGCCCTGCCCCCCGGTGCCCGGCCCCCGGAGGATCGGTGCCACGAACACGGCGACCCGGTCGGCGTGTTCGTCTCCCGGCGCCTTCTGGAAAGGACGTTCCGATGAACCCGCTGCAGAGCCCCCCGGCCGTCGAGATCAGGGTGACGACCCGCGGCGCGGTCTCCCTGGCCGCGCCCGACTACGCCCGCGCCAAGCTGGAGGCCGTGCTCCGCCGGATCCACGAACCCGTCCTCGCGGTGCGGGTGAAGCTCACCCAGGAGCCGCACCACTCGGTGGTCCGCCCGTCCGTCGCCCAGGCCGTGGTGGACCTGAACGGCCGCCCGGTCCGCGCCCAGGTCGCGGCCGCCACCATGCAGGAGGCCGTCGACCGGCTCCAGGACCGCCTGGCCGCCAAGGTCGGGAAGGTGGGCAGGCGCCACCACACGAGCGCCTGGGTGGACCGACGCGGTGAGGAGCACAGCCCCCAGCACGTCGAGCGGGCCACCTCCGAGCGGCGGATCGTGCGGCACAAGACCTACGGCCTCGCCCGGCAGGGCACCTGGGCGGCGGTGCTCGACCTGGAGGCGATGGACTACGCGTTCCACCTGTTCACGGACGCCCGGAGCGCCGCCGACAGCGTGGTCTACCGCGACGACCGCACCGGCACCCACCGGATCGCCTCGGCCGGCACCCCCGCCGACCCGGCCCCCGGCCTGACCGTCAGCACCGCCGCCGTACCGGAACTCACGGTGGCCGGGGCGGTGGAACGCCTGGACCTCTCGGGCCTGCCGTTCGTCTTCTTCACGGACGCGGCCACCGGACGCGGCAACGTCCTCTACCACCGCTACGACGGCCACTACGGTCTGATCACCCCCGCCCAGGACTGAGCGGGCCCCTACCCGGGCGACGACGGCCCGGTGTCACGGAGCGTGGCACCGGGCCGTCGTCGTGCCCCGGGCGGGCCGGACGGCCCTGCCCGCGGCCCGCGAGGTGGCGGACCATGGAGGCGGAGGCACGAGATGACCACACGCGATCGCTTCCCCGCCCGGCACCCGACCGGCAGGGCGAAGCCGGGACTGCCGCCCGACCCCCCGAAGCCCGCCGGGCGGCCACCGGGACTGCCGCCCTCGGGCCTGCGGCGCTGGCTGCTGCCGGTCCTCGTCGCGGTGACGCTGCTCCTCGTCCTGGTGACCCGGGTCCCGTCCGGCACGGCCGACCGGTACTCGTACACCGACTTCACCGGCAGGGTCGGCGCGGGCCAGGTCAAGACGGTCGAGATCACCGACAAGGGCGCCGTCAGCGGCACGCTGAAGGACGGCACCAAGTTCACCACCCAGATCCCGACCGCGCTGGACAACAGCGGGCTCACCCGGCAGTTGCAGACCCAGCAGGTGGAGATCACGGCGAAGTCCACCGGCGGCGGCTCGGTGCTCACCACCCTGTTCGTCTTCCTGCCGCTGATCGTCCTGGTGGGGCTGTTCCTCTGGTCGGGGCGGGCGGCGAGCAAGGCGATGACCGGCGGTCTCAGTGCGATCGGGCGGTCCCGGGCGAAGATCATCGAGGCGGAGCGGCCGAACACCCGGTTCGCCGACGTCGCGGGCTACGAGGGGGTGAAGCAGGAGGTCAGCGAGGTCGTGGAGTACCTGCGCAGCCCCGAGCGGTACGCCGCCGCCGGGGCGAAGGGCCCGCGGGGGGTGATCATGGTCGGTCCGCCGGGTACGGGCAAGACGCTGCTGGCGCGCGCGGTCGCCGGGGAGGCCGAGGTGGCGTTCCTGTCGGTGACCGGGTCCGCGTTCGTGGAGATGTTCGTGGGCGTCGGCGCCTCCCGGGTCCGCGACCTGTTCGAGGAGGCGCGCAAGCGGGCGCCGTCGATCGTCTTCATCGACGAGATCGACGCCGTCGGTGCCCGCCGCGGTGGGGGAGCGCGGCTCGGAGGGAACGACGAGCGGGAGCAGACCCTCAACCAGCTCCTCGCCGAGATGGACGGCTTCGACCAGAGCGCCGGCATCGTGGTGCTCGCCGCGACCAACCGCCCCGACGCCCTCGACCCGGCCCTGCTGCGGCCCGGCCGCTTCGACCGGCAGGTCACGGTCCCGCTGCCGAACCAGGCCGAGCGGGCGGCCGTCCTCGCGGTGCACGCCCATGGCAAGACGCTGGCCGAGGACGTCGACCTGGGCCGCACCGCCAGGGCCACACCCGGGTTCTCCGGGGCGGACCTCGCCAACCTGGTGAACGAGGCCGCCATCAACGCCGTGCACGCCGGCCGCACCGTCATCACGGCGCTGGACCTGGACACCGCACGGGACCGGGTCCTGCTCGGTCGCCGGGAGCCCTCCAACGCCCTGCTCCCGGAGGAACGCCGCGCGGTCGCCGTCCACGAGTCCGGCCACGCCCTGATGGCCGCGCTCTGCGAGCACGCCGACCCGGTCGCCAAGGTCACCATCCTGCCCGCCGGCATGGCCCTCGGCGCGACCGAGCAACTTCCCGAAGCCGAACGGCACCTCTACAGCGAGGGGTACCTGGAGGACCTGCTGGCCGTCCAGCTCGGCGGCCGGGCGGCGGAACTGGTTGTCTTCGGCGAGGGTTCCAGCGGCGCCGCCAACGACCTCGCCAACGCGACCGTCGTCGCCACCCGCATGGTCCGCGAGTTCGGCCTCTCCGCCGCCCTGGGACCCGTCGGGTACGCGTCCGGCACGCCCCAGTACCTCGGCGAGTCCCTCGAGGACCGGCTGCGCCGTCCGTACTCCGAGCAGACCCAGCACGTGGTCGACGAGGAAGTGGCCCGGCTGCTGCGGCAGGCCGAGCAGCGGGCGGTGGACCTCCTGCGCGGCCACCGCCGGCACCTGGACGAGCTCGCCGGGCGGCTGATGGCGGAGGAGACGGTCGACGGGAAGGTCGTGCTCGCCGTCCTCGGTGCCGGGCAGCCGCCCACCTCGCTCCGCAAGCCGTAGAGCCCCTCCCCGGTCCCCCCGCGGGCCGGGACGGCGGCGTCCGCCGAACGCACCGGGGACACCGGTCCGGGGACGGGAGACTGAGCGGCAGGGCCCGGCCGCCCGCGCCGCCCGGCCCGCCCGCGAACTCCTGGTCTCCGGGGAGGCCGGTGCCGGTGGTCGGCTGCCCTGTGTCAGCCTGCGCCCGCAAGGCGGAGCCCGGAGGGGAAGGGACTTCCGTGCGGGGTGCGCATCGGCGTCGTGGCGGCGTCGGTGCTCATCACCGTTCCGTCCGTTCGACCACGGGGTTCCGGCGGGAGGGGGTCCCGCCCCGGCCTCCCGGGGCAGGTGTCAGACGAGGCCGGCGCCCCAGTCACGGGCGCGGTCCAGTTCGCCCGCGCGCAGCGGGCCGTCGACGCCCTCGACGACGAAGCCCTCGGGCTCGACGACGACGTCGTAGTGGTGGTGCGCGAGACGGTGGGCGATGCCCGGCGCCGCGCCGCCGCTGCCGGCGCCGGCGCCCCGGGTGTCGAAGGCGGCGGCGTGGGTGCCGGGTTCGATGTCGGGCAGGTGGCGGAACCAGGTGCGCAGGCCCTCGCCCTCGGCGGTCTCGTGGGCCTCCCGGGCGGCCTCCTCGTGGCCTTCCTTCTTGGCCTCCGCGCCGGCGGCCATCCGGCGGCTGAGACCGGAGGACATGCCGCGCATGTGGGTCGGGCCGCCGACCACCAGCAGGTCCGCGGACCGGGTGAGTTCGGCGGAGGCCTCGGCCACCGGCAGGCAGTCGACGGCCGCACCGGGGGCGGCCTCGTGGACGCCCTCGGCGATGGCCTCGGCGATCTCGCGGGTGTTGCCGTACATGCTCTCGTACACGATCACGGTGTGCATGGCTGTCACCTCTCGTCGGTGTTTCACCGGTCCTCACCTCCAGGCTGCCCCGGTGACCGGGGCCGGCGGGTGGGCCGTTCGGTCCCGCGCGCTCGCCGAACGGTCCCGGAGCAGCGGCCACCGCCGCACGCGCCGCCCCAGCACGACCGGGCCAGCCGTCGCCGAGGCGGCGGGCAGGGCGTCGGCGGGCGTGGCGTGCAGCAGCTCGGCCGTCGCGTCCACCTGCGGAAAGCGGTCCCGCCAGGTGGCCGGCAGGGCGTCCAGGAGGTCCCGGCCGACCGCCGGCAGGTCCCCCTCGGTGCCCTCGACCGCCGTGGCGGCCAGGTGCTCGCTGCCGATCGGCGGTTCCCGGCCGTGCACGATCCGCAGCCGGGCCGGGCGAAGGCCGGCGTGCCGTCGAATCCGACGACGACGGGTCCGTTCACGGCGGTCTCCCAGGGGGTTCGGCGGGGGTCAGCCGCCCTCCTCGGGCGGCATCGGGACGATGACGACCGGGCAGTGCGCGCGGCGGAGCAGCCCGTGCGGCACGGAGCCGAGCCGCATGCCGGTGAACCCGCCGCGGCCCCGCCGCCCGACCACGACGGCGAGCGCGTGCTCGGAGGCCCGGGCGATTTCCTCGACGGGGTGCCCGTGCAGCACCTCGTGGGTGAGGTGCACGCCGGGGTCCAGCGCGGGCAGGCCGGCCGTGGCCTCGAACAGCAGCCGCCGCAGTTCGGCCTCGGCCTCGTCCCGGTCGGGCCGCCCGCCGAGCGGGAGACGGCGCCGGACCAGCACGGCGCGCAGGTCGGCGTTCCGCCGGGAGGCGAGGTCGTGGGCGAACCGGACGGCGGCGGTCGAGGAGGGGCTGCCGTCCACGCCGGCCACGACGTACGGAGGCTCCTGGGTGACGTGCTCCGGGCCGGGGACCACGACCACCGGGCAGTGGGCCTGGGCGCTCACCGGGACGGTCACCGAGGCGAGGCTCAGCACCTCCTCGACCCGGCTCAGCCGCCGGGTGCCGAGGACGACCAGCGCGGCGTGCGCCGACTCCCGGCACAGCGCCGGCGCCGGCACGTCCTCCGCGACCACGGTGGTGACCGCCAGGCCCGGCTGCCGGGCGCGGGCCTCGGCGGCGGCCCGGTTGAGGGCCTCGTCGGCGCGTTCGCGCAGCGCCTTGCGGTACCGGCCCTCGTCGAACGGCCGGGACTCGCGGGCCACCGAGGGGACGGCGTGGACCAGCCGCAGCGGCAGCCCGCGGCGGGCCGCCTCGTCCGCGGCCCAGGCGGTGGCCATCGGGCCGGGGTCGGCGTCCACCCCGAGGACGACCGGGGTGCTTCCGTGGCCGGGGGTCGTGGCTGTCATGGCTCCTCCACACTCGTCGGCCCACCACCGGACGGTGGCGCCGTCGGGCCCCGTTCCCGTGCCGCGCGGGGCGCCGTGCGGCCGGGAGGGTCCACCGGCCCCGGGCGGGCGCGGGGCGCCGCCACGTTGCCCGTCCGGGCGAACCCGACCACGGCGCCCAGCCGGGCGGCCCGGTCGGCGGCCGGCACACCGTGCCTGCGCCGCAGGTACGACTCCACCAGCCGGGCCTCCGGCAGCGGGGCGGTGACCTCCGGGAGCGGCTCACCGGCGAGGAGGATCCGGCCCTCCGGGACCGCCCGGACCTCGCCCGTGAACCGCAGCCCCAGAAGCGGTTCCAGGTCCCGGTACGGGCGGCCCGGGGCGTCCGCGAACGCGGCGGCGTCCTCCTCGTCGACCCGGACGGCGGCCAGGTGGTCCGGCACGGCCTCGGGCCCGGCCGCCACCGGGAACCCGCGCTCGGGCGGCGGCGTGCGGACGAACAGGCCGAAGGTGGCCGGCGCGGTCATCCGCTCCCGCAGGCAGAAGAGCGCCATCGTCGCCTCGTAGAGATCCGTGACCTGGGCGTTCGACACGATCGGCTCCCTCGCTCAGTGGCCCGCGTCCGGGGCGGCCGGCAGGCGGTGCCCACGGGCGCTCAGTCGGCGAAGAGGTGGGGGCTGACCACGGCGGAGCCGTCGTCCTCCTCGTGCCGGTAGTGGTGGACCTGGGCGTCCGGGCCGGGCAGGTACTCCGTCACCCGGCCGGTGTCCGACCAGCGGACGTCGTAGGGCGGGGTCCCGTCCGGGTGGTGGAGGCCGACGATCTCGCCGTCCCGACGCACCGTGCCCGGCCGGGTGCTGCGGACGATGATGCGGTCCCCGACCGCGGCTCTCAGCTCGCCGTTCATCTCGTCCTCCTCGGGTGGTCCTCGCGGACGCGCGGATTTCGTCCCGCACCTCCATAGCACCACCATCGGCCCCGTCCGGCAGCGGCCGGCCGGCCCCGGCGGCGGGCCCGGCGAACCGCGACCCCCGACCAGCGCATCAAGTGGCCGCGCACCACCCGGGGGATCGCCTGGCGCGCCCCCATCGCCTCGCTCAACCACCTGCTCACCTCGCACGTCCGGCGCCAGGACCACAACGGCTTCTCCCACCAGGACCCGGCTTCGTCGACCGCGTCCTGAACAAGAGCCCCGAGGCCGTACGGGTCTGCTTCCCGCCGGACGCAGCCCTGCTTCGACTGGCTCACCCTGGACGAGGACCGCGTCCACTGCGCCCGCGGCGTGCCCTGCCCCGGCGGCCCCACCCGGCGCCCGGGCCGCCGTCCGACGGGGGCGGCCGCTGCAGGAGGTGTGGCACGTCCTCGCCGGGCGCCACCCCGCCGTGCGGCTGCACACCGAGGAGGTCCAGGACATCGCCACGTCGGCGCTCGGCCTCGGCGCTCGGCGCCGCCGCCGAGGACGCCGAACCGCTGGTGGTCGGCGCGCGCGGGTCGTCGGGACGGCGGCTTCGCCGGGCTGCGGGTCGGTTCCACCGCCCCGGACCTCGTGGCCCGGGCCGGCTGCCTTCGGCCGTACCGGGCAATTTCCGCCGCGTCCTGCGGCCGGTCGCGCGCGGGCGGCCCGGGGATGTGGCAGGCAGGAGGGCGGCGGCCGGAGCGGCCGCCCCGCTGCCTGCGACCGAACGGAGCCCCGCCATGCGCCGACGCCGCGGCGTCCTGCTGACCGCCGCCCTCCTGGCCCAGCTCGCCGCCGGGCCGTCCCACGCGGTGACCTCCGTTCCCACCGCGTGGGAGCCGGTCGACCAGTGCGGGGTGGTGCGCAGCGGTGACACGCCGCTCGCGGGCGCCGAGGTGACGCTCTACCGGGCGGGGGACGGCGCGGACGGCGCGCCGCAGGTGCTGGCCCGCGCCCGCAGCGGGGAGGACGGGCGGTTCAGCCTCGACTACCGCCGTCCCGACGACCCGCGCGCCGTGCTCTACGTGCTCGCCGACCTGCCCCGGGCCGGGGAGCGGGGCGCCCAGGACGGGCCGGTGGTGCTCGCGGCCGTGCTCAGCGGGGCCGAGGCCCCGCCCGAACTCGTCGTCAACGAGCGGACGACCGTCGCCGTCGCCTACGCGCTGGCCCGCTTCACCGGCCCGTCCGGCATCTCCGGCACCGGGCCCGGACCGCGCAACGCGGCCGGCGTCGCGCACAACCTGGCCGACACCGGCACCGGTGGCATCGCCGCGACGCTCGCCGCCCCGCCCAACGGTGACCTCACCTCCACCCTGGCCGAGTTCAACACCCTCGCCAACCTGCTCGCCGCCTGCGTCACCGGCGACGCCTGCGACCGGCTGTTCGACCTGGCCCGCCGACCCGGCCGCGCACGGCCCCGCGACACCCTGCGGGCCGCCGTGGACATCGCCCACGACCCCGGCCACAACGCCGCCGCCCTCTACGACCTGGCCGCCACCACCCCGAGCTACCTCCCCGCGCTGCCCGCCGCCCCGGCCGCCTGGACCGTCGCCCTGCGCTACGACGGCAACGGCCGGGAACTCGACGGCCCCGGCAACATCGCCTTCGACCGGGACGGCAACGCCTGGGTCACCAACAACTACGCCTACGACGCCGACCCCGCCGTCCCGGTCTGCGGCGGCCGCACGGTGCTGAAGTTCACGCCCACCGGCCGTGACGCCCCCGGTGCGCCCTTCCAAGGCGGCGGCCTCTACGGCGCCGGCTTCGGCGTCACCGTCGACGCGCGGGGCAGCGCCTGGGTCGCCAACTTCGGTTTCCAGGGCTCCGGCTGCCCGGTCGACCCGACGCCGCTGGAGCGCAGCGTCTCGCAGTTCGCCCCGGACGGCACCGCGCTGTCCCCGTCCGACGGCTGGCGCCGGGGCGGCATCGCCCAGCCCCAGGGCATGGCCGCCGACCGGGCCGGCACCGTCTGGGTCGCCAACTGCGGCGGGGACAGCCTGACCAGGATTCCGGACGGCGACGCGACCCGTGCCCGGGAGGTTCCGACCCCCGGTCTGTACAAGCCCTTCGGCGCCGCCGTGGACCCGGCCGGCCGGCTCTGGGCCACCGGCAACGGCAGCGACAGCGTCCAGGTCCTGGCCCCCGACGGCGCCGCGGAGCGGACCGTCACCGGCGGCGGCCTGCGCCGTCCGCTGGCCGTCGCCACCGACAGCCGGGGCAACGCCTGGGTCAGCAACAGCGGCATCCTGCCGGTCCCGTGCGGGGACACCACGGCGGAGGAGCTGGCGGACGCCGCCGTCGGCGGCGACAGCGGCCCGCGCCCGGGCGCCTCGGTCACCCTGATCGGGCCCGACGGCACCCCGGCCCCCGCACCCTTCACCAACGGCGGCCTGTTCCTGCCCTGGGGCATCGCCGTCGACGGCGAGGACACGGTCTGGGTCGCGAACTTCGGCGGCCACCGCGTCGCCCGGCTGTGCGGGACCGACCTCACCGCCTGCCCGCCCGGCTTCCGTACCGGACAGCCGATCTCCCCGCCCGACACCGGCTACCCGAGCGACGGCCTGGAGCGGAACACCGGCCTGCAGATCGACCCCTCGGGCAACGTCTGGCTGGTCAACAACTGGCGCACCGTCCCCGTGCAGACCAACCCCGGCGGCCATGAGCTCGTCGTCCTGGTCGGCGCCGCCGCGCCGGTTCCGGCCCCGAGGCTCGGCGGGCCCGGCAGGCCCTGACCGGCGGACCGCCCGAACAGCCCACGCCCCTCGCCGACCGGGCCCGGGCCGGGGATCCTGCGAGGGGAGCGTTCGAAGGGCGGGCGTGACGAGGAGACCGTGAGCCGAGGAGCCGAGGAGTCGACCCATGAACCGCACCCCCGACCTCGAAGCCGTCCGGCGGGCGGACCCCGCCGCGGTGGCCCGCCGGATCGTCGAACGCCGTGACGAGCTGTGCCTCGACGACCGGACCCTGGCCCATCAGGCGGCCATGTCGCCCGCGTACCTGCGGTACCTGCTGGGGGCGGGCCCGGCCTTCGACCCGGCCGGGTTCGTCCGGATCGCGGCCGCGCTCGGGATGACCTGGGCGGAGCTGCTGGAGGACCGTGGCGATGTGCCGCCGGGGCAGTCGCAGCCCCCGCCGGGGACGCCCCGGCCCGTCCTGCTGCACCTCTCCGAGCCGGAGTGCTGGGTGCTGGTGGGCACCCACGGGGTCGGCCGGGTGGGCCTGCCCGGCACACCGGCGCCGACCGTCTACCCGGTGAACTACGCCGTCGACGGCCGGACGATCGTGTACCACACCGCGCCCCGGAGCTCCACCGCGGCGCCGGACGGTTCGCCGCTCTCCTTCCAGGTCGACCACATCGACGACCGGCTGAGCGAGGGTTGGAGCGTGCTGATGCTCGGCTCGGCGCACCACGTCGACGACCCCGAGGAGGAGCACCGGCTGGCCCACCTGCCCGGCGCGACGCCCTGGGCGGGCGGCGACCGGCCGCTGTGGGTGCGGATCACCCCGGACGAGGTGACCGGCCGCCGCCTCGGCGACGGCTGAGCGGCCCGCCGGGGCCTCCAGCGGCGCGGTCAGCTGTGGGTGGGCGTGCCGCAGACGGCGGCCGGGAAGCGCAGGAAGCCGTAGCTCTGGAGGTCGGCCGCGCCCGAGCCCTGGCAGATCCAGCCGGTCCGGCCGAAGACGGCGCGCAGGGCGACGCCGTGGGTGTCGGTGCCGACCCAGTCCGACTCCCGGACGGCGACCCCGACCGGGTGGCCGAAGGCGGAGCCGGCGAACCAGGAGCCGATGGTGTGGGTGGCCGGGTCCACCGCCGGGTTGCCGTTGATCGCGCGCGGGACGAGCGGGCCGGGGTCGTCGGTGAGGCTGGTGTGCCCGCCGTAGACCTGGCCGAGGTAGTGCCCGATGGAGTACGGGACGACAGCTCCCGGGTCCACCAGGAGGGGGTCCAAGCCCTGGTTCTCCGCCCCGACGGTCGTCACGCAGCCGCCGAGGACGCCGACGCCGATCGCGTCGAGGAACTGGGTCCGGGTCTCCGAGCCGAGGTCCGGGAGCGCCGGACGGATCGGCGTGGCCGGCAGGGCGGGGTCGAGCCGGTCCCAGGTGGTGCTCCGGCAGGTGTAGATGGCGCGCAGTTGGGCCGGGGTGAGGTCGGCGGGGGCGTCTGCGCCGGCGGGGGCGGCCCAGGTGACGGCGTCCCTGGCCAGCGGGACGAAGTAGGTGGTGGGCGGGTCGCCGGCCCGCGGTCCGCGGGTGGTGCGGACGAAGTCGACGGTGTCGCTGTGGTAGCCGTTCAGCGCCAGGAGGCCCATGGCGGTGCCGTTGGGGCGGGTGATCGCGTAGGCGCCCAGCTTGGGGGTGACGGGGCTGCTCCCGGTGGCGTCCCAGCTGTAGAGGCGCGGGGAGTTCGGGTCCCCGGCGGCGGTCAGGGCCGCCTCGTAGTCGGTGGAGAGCCGGTTGAACAGCTGGTCGGTCACCTGCGCCCCCACGCCGACGAGGTCGCGGGAGAGCGGGGTCCGGCCGCCGAACGGGTCGGCGGGCGCGGGGGAGCCGGCGGCGAGGACGAGGGCGGCGGCGAGCGCCGGGGCGAGCCGGGCGAGTGGGCGGAGCATGAGGCGAACGTCCTTCCGGGCGTTGGTCGTCGGAGGTCCGCCGCCATCCTCCGAGGCCCGCCGCGCGGCCGGAAGCCCCGCCCGGCCGGGGTGCTGCCGCGCCCCGCCGCAAGCCCGCAGGTCACCCCGTCCCGCCCGCCCGCCGGGCCCTCGCCTGTTCTTCCACCGGCCTTCCAGGAGCCATGCGCCGGCCGCCGGGGCTCCACCGCGCCGTCGTGACCGGCACCGTGACGCTGTGACGCTGTGACGCCGTGCTAGACGCCCAGGGCCTGGAGGATCGGGCCGCCCAGGGTGCCGAGCCAGCCGGCCAGGGCCGAGAGCGGTCCGATCAGGCCGGTGCCGGCGGCCACCAGGGCGCCCGCCGAGCTGAGCAGGTGGGTGACGCGGGTGAGCCGGCCCGCCACCGCCTCGCGGTCCGGCTCCGGGCGGGCGACCTCGGTGTCCAGCGCGTCGAGCTCGGAGCGGACCTCGGGTGCCACCGCCGGGGGCAGCGGGGCCCGGTCCACGGCCGCGCGCAGCTCGCCGACCAGCTCCCGCACGTCCCGGCCGTCCGCCGTGAGGCGGCCGCGCTGGCCGCCGTGGACGGTCTGGTCACCCGCGACGTTGTTGATGACGCCGCCCTGCTGGCTGCCGATGTGGAAGACCATGACGGTCCTTTCGTCAGGGATCCGGGCCGCCTCAGCCGGAGGACGGCGACGGGTGCGGGTTCAGCCGGCGTTCCTCGTCCTTCTCGTAGCGACGTTGGCGGATCACCGTCCGGATCAGCACCACGCCGCCGGCGACCAGCAGCACCGCGCCGACCACCCCGAACACCACGCCGGCATTGTGCGCGATGCCCTGGATCCGGTTGCCGAGCACGTCCGGGTTCGACCCCTCCCACCCCAGGTAGGCGCTGCCGACCAGGGCGAGCGCCAGGCCCGCGACCAGCACGTGCCGGGCCCAGGTCCGGGTGGCGGCGATCTTGCGGAAGAAGGTCTCGCGGCGGGCCACCTGCAGGTGGTCCTCCTGCCAGATGTAGTTGACCTGGTCCCTGCCGATGTTGTTGAGGTTCTCCCCGGCCCGCTGCTGGTCCACCGCGAACCGCGGCGCGTCCGGCGGTGGGACGTCCAGCGGGGGCGCGGGCGGCTTCGGCGGGGTGGCGGGCCCCGGCGGGGGCTCCTGGTGCCGGGCCCGCTCCGGCGGGGCGGACTCCTTCCGCGCCGTCGCGTGCTGCGGCTCCGGTACGGCCCGACCGCCGTGCCCGGGAGCCGGCGGCCCCTCGCCCGTGGCGAGGGTCGACGCCTCCGGGCCCTTCTCGGACACTGCGGTCGCCGCGTCCGCCGGCTCCTCGTAGTGCACCTCCAGCGGGCCGAAGTTCAGGACGTCCCCGCTGCGCAGGATCTGCTGGCCGAGCACCCGGTGGCCGTTCAGCCGGGTGCCGTTGGTGGAGCTCAGGTCCTCCACGGTGGTGTGCCCACCGGCCCACCACAGCACGGCGTGGCGCCGGCTGAGCAGCGGGTCCACGAGCTGGAGCCCGCAGGTGGAGTCCCGGCCGACCACCAGCGGGTCGTGGTCGAGGACGTACGCCCGGCCGCGGATCCGGTCCGGGTTGTCGACGATCAGGCGCGGTAAGACCTGATCCTGTGAGGGCGGGCTCATGGCGCGGCCTCCTGCCGGGTGTCACCGGTCGAACCGGTGGGCCGCCGGGGGCGGTGGAACGCCTCCCGGCACGCCGGCTCGAATGCGTTCACTTCCAGTAAAGGCCACTTCGGGCCCGCCGCACAGCCCCGTCCGGACATCCCCGGTCAGACCGCCGGGCGGCGGGACGGAGCGATACGCTGTGGATACCCTGTGTGACATTCGGGAGGCCCTGATGAGCGTGACGAAGCGGTACCGGGACTCCTGGGAGGGTTTTTGGCGTGAAGCGCCCGACGGCCCGGGGGCGGTGATCTGGGACGCGGAACCGGCCCTCACCGCCGAACGCCACCTCGCGCTGTTCGAGCCGCACCTGGCCGACCCCGGACTGCCGGTCGTCGACCTCGGCTGCGGCAACGGCACCCAGACCCGCTTCCTGGCCGGACGCTTCGCCCGCGTCCTCGGCGCCGACCTGTCCGCCGCCGCCGTCGAGCTGGCCCGGCGCTCGGACCCGGAGGGGCGGGCCGCCTACGTCCAGCTGGACGCCACCGACCCGGCCGCCGTCCGGGCCCTGCACGAGCAGCTCGGCGACGCCAATGTGTACCTGCGCGGTGTGATCCACCAGAGTGAGCCGGCCGACCGCTCTCCGGTCGCCGAGGCCGTCGCCACGCTGCTCGGCGCACACGGCCGGGCCTTCCTCGTCGAGCTCTCCGAGGCGGCCAAGCGCGTCCTGGGCGAGCTCGCCGGCGGCCCGGCCGGCCCGCCGCCGAAGCTGCGCCCGGTGTTCTCCCACGGGCTGGCCCCCGCCGAGGTCGCCGACGCGGCCTTCGGCGACCTCCTCCGCGCGGCCGGTCTCGCCGTTCTCGCCTCCGGTGAACTCCCGCTGGCCACGACGGAGTTCACCCCCGGCGGCGAGCGGATCGAGCTGCCGGCGCACTGGGTGGCGGTGGCCCCGGACGGCGCGCGGCCGTCCTGAGCCGCCCGCGGCCGGTAGCCCGCGGTCCCGTTGAACCGGACGGGGGTTGCGGCGCGTCCATCCTGATGTGACCGTTCTGCTGCCCGTTCCGCCGATCTGTGCCCCCGCGCCGCCCGCCGGCGCCGCGATACCCGCCGCCCGCGCCCGGTGGTGCGGGTGAGGGCGCCGGGCCTCGGCGCCCTCGGCGGGCGGGCGGGGTACGCGGCGGTCGCGCTCGCGGTGGTGGCCGCCGTGACGGCGGGGCTGCTGTGGTGGAAGCCGTGGGCCGACGACGCGCCGAAGCCGCTGGCGTTCACCACGGCGACCGGCGGCTCCGCCCGGTTCGGGACCGCCGAGAAGCTCTACCACTACAAGGTGCGGGCGGAGAACGGGCTGAAGGTGAGCCCGGAGGAGTTCGCCGCCGAGGTGGACAAGGTCCTCGGGGACACCCGGCGAGGCTGGGCCGCGGGCGGCGGCTGGGCGTTCCAGCGGGTGGCCGCCGACCCGGTGGACTTCACGGTCTACCTGGCCACCCCGGAGTCCACCGACCGGATCTGCGGCCAGTACGGGCTGGACACCGGCGGTTGGGTCAACTGCGCCGCGAACCGCCAGGTCGTCATCAACCTCAAGCGCTGGACCGAGCTGTCGGAGTTCTACGTCGGGCAGTCCGAGGAGTACCACGCCCTCGCCGTCAACCACGAGGTCGGCCACATCCTCGGGCAGGGCCATGTCGAGTGCCCCGGCCCGGGGGCGCCGGCGCCGGTGATGATGCAGCAGATCAAGGGCCTGCACGGCTGCGTGCCGAACGGTCGGCCGTACGGCCAGGACGGCGCCCTGCTCACCGGCCCGCTGCTCCCGCCGGCCGCGACCGCGCCGTGAGTGCGGCCGTGAGCGCGCCGTGAGTCTGGCCGTGCGCGCGCCGCGAGCGCGCCAGGACCGCGCCGTGACCGCCCGGGGGTCCGCCGGGCCGATGCCCCGCCCGGCGGACCGTCCGTCCTGTGCTGGGGACGGGCCCTACACCACGGCCCGGTCGGCGGCCTGGGCCGCCGCGCCCGACGGGAGTCCGGCGTCCAGGGCGCGCAGGATGTCCTCGACGCTCTGCTTGGCGTCGCCGAACAGCATGGCGCTGTTCTCCCGGAAGAACAGCGGGTTCTGCACCCCCGCGTAGCCGGAGGCCATCGACCGCTTGAACACGATCACCTGTTCCGCCTCCCAGACCCGCAGCACCGGCATGCCCGCGATCGGGCTGGCGGGGTCGTCCATGGCCGCCGGGTTGACGGTGTCGTTGGCGCCGATCACCAGGACGACGGCGGTGGCGGCGAGGTCGTCGTTGATCTCGTCCATCTCCAGGACGATGTCGTAGGGCACCTTCGCCTCGGCCAGCAGCACGTTCATGTGGCCGGGCAGCCGCCCGGCGACCGGGTGGACGCCGAAGCGCACCTCCACCCCGCGCTCGCGCAGCCGCCGGGTGAGCTCCGCGACCGGGTGCTGCGCCTGTGCCACCGCCATGCCGTAACCGGGGGTGATGACGACCGACTTGGCCGCCGCCAGCTGCCGGGCCGCCTCCTCGGCCCGGATCTCCCGGTGCTCGCCCTGCTCCTCGCCGCCGCCCGACGGGGCCTCGATGCCGAAGCCGCCGGCGATGACGGACAGGAAGGAGCGGTTCATCGCCCGGCACATGATGTACGACAGATAGGCACCGGAGGAGCCGACCAGCGCGCCGGTGACGATGAGCAGGTTGTTGTCGAGCAGGAACCCGGCGGCCGCCGCGGCCCAGCCGGAGTAGCTGTTGAGCATGGAGACGACCACGGGCATGTCGCCGCCGCCGATCGAGGCGACCAGGTGCCAGCCCAGCGCGAGGGCGAGCACCGTCACCGCGATCATCAGGCCGAGGCCGGGGCTGACCGTGAACCAGACCGTCAGCGCCACGAACGCGCCCAGCGCGCCGAGGTTCAGCGCGTTCTTGCCGGGCAGTGTCAGCGGGCGCGAGGCGATCCGCGCGGACAGCTTGAGGAAGGCGACGATCGAGCCGGTGAAGGTGACCGCGCCGATGAAGATGCCGATGAACACCTCGGCGTGGTGGATGCCCAGCAGGTCCCCGGAGACGGCGCTCTGGGCCGCGCCGTGCGCCTCCACCTCCAGGTAGCTGTTCCAGCCGACCAGCACCGCGGCCAGGCCGACGAAGCTGTGCAGCACGGCGATCAGCTCCGGCATCCGGGTCATCTCGACCTGCCGCGCCCGGAGCAGGCCGATCGCGCCGCCCACCGCCATCGCGACGACGATCAGGGCGACGGCGCCGGCGGTGATGCTCTGCGCCGCCACCACGACGGTGGCGACCAGGGCGAGGGCCATGCCGGCGATGCCGTACACGACACCGGCCCGGGAGGTGCGGTGCTGGGAGAGCCCGGCCAGGCTGAGGATGAACAGCAGGGCGGCGACCAGGTCCGCGGCGTGGGCTGCCGTTGTGGAGGTCATCGGGCCTCAGCGCCTTTCGGGGGAGGTCGAGAACATGCTCAGCATGCGGCGGGTGACGGCGAAGCCGCCGAAGATGTTGACGCTGGTCAGCAGGATCGCCACGAAGGACAGCACGGTCACGAGTGTGCGCTCGTGCCCGATCTGCAGCAGCGCGCCGATCACCACGATCCCGGAGATCGCGTTGGTGACCGACATCAGCGGGGTGTGCAGCGCGTGGTGCACCTTGCCGATCACGTAGTAGCCGATCACCACAGCGAGCGCGAACACCGTGAAGTTCCGCGCGAGTTGGGCCGGGGCGAAGCCGACCAGCAGGAACATCGCCAGCATGCCGGCGCCGATCAGGCCGAACCGGGCCGCCTGGGTGAGTCGGGGCCGCTTCGGCTCGGCGGCCGCCCCGGCCGTCGCGGCGGGCGCCGCCGCGGGGGCGGGGGCGGGAGCGGCGGAGACGGCGACGGGCGGCGGCGGCCAGGTGACCTCGCCCGCGCGGACCACCGTCACCGCCCGCTGCACCACGTCCTCGAAGTCCAGTACCAGCCGCCCGTCATGGCCCGGCGTCAGCAGCTTCAGCAGGTTCACCAGGTTGGTGCCGAACAGCTGCGAGGCCTGGGCCGGCAGCCGGGAGGCGAGGTCGGTGTAGCCGATGAGGGTGACGCCGTTGCCGGTGACCACCGTGCGGCCCGCGACCGTGCCCTCGACGTTGCCGCCCTGTGCGGCGGCCATGTCGACGACGACGCTGCCCGGTTTCATCGCCGCCACGTCCGCCGCCGTGAGCAGGCGCGGAGCCGGCCGGCCGGGGATCAGCGCCGTGGTGACCACGATGTCCACGTCCCGCGCCTGCGCGTGGTAGAGCTCGGCCGCCGCGCGGTCGTAGTCGGCCGAGGTCGCCTTGGCGTAGCCGTCGGTGCTCGCCTCCTGGGCGACGTCCACCGCCAGGTACTCGCCGCCCAGCGACCTGACCTGGTCGGCCACCTCGGGCCGCGGGTCGGTGGCGCGGACGACGGCCCCCAGACTGGAGGCGGCGCCGATCGCGGCGAGCCCGGCCACGCCGACCCCCGCCACCAGCACCTTCGCCGGGGGCACCTTGCCGGCGGCCGTCACCTGGCCGGTGAAGAACCGCCCGAACACATGGGCCGCCTCGATCACCGCCCGGTACCCGGCGATGTTCGCCATCGAGCTGAGCACGTCCATCGACTGGGCGCGCGAGATCCGGGGCACCGCGTCCAGCGCGAGCGCGGTGACCGGGCGCTCCGCGAGCGCCGCCAGTAACTCGGGCCGCTGCGCCGGGGCGAGCAGGCCGATCAGGACGGCGCCGTCGCGCAGCCGGGCGAGCTCGGCGGCGGAGGGGGCGTTGACCTTGAGGACGACGTCGGCCGCCCAGGCGTCGCCGGTCTCCGCGCCGGCCTCGGTGTAGGCCTCGTCGGTGAAGCCGGAGGCCGTGCCCGCCCCGGAGTCGACCACGACCCGGTAGCCGAGGGCCAGGATGCCGCGGACCGTCGACGGTGTCGCGGCGACCCGGGTCTCGCCGGCGGTCGACTCGGCGACCACACCGATGCGCTGCGGTGGGTGGTGCGTGGAGCCCTGTGCAGTCATCACTCGTGCCTCTCTGATCGGAGGAACCGTTGACGGCGGGATCCGCCTTTTCCAAGGAGTCTCGCCCCCTTGGAGGCAGGAACCTACCCGCCACGGCCCCGCGAGGCGACGGGGCGTGGCCGTGACGTGCTTCACCGGCTCGGGTCCGGCTCGGGTCCGGCCCGGTCCGGAGCTTCGGACCCGGAGCTTCGGACCCGGAACCTCCGGACCCGGTACTCAGAATCCGTGGGCGGCGGCCCCGTCGCGCAGCAGGGCGAAGGCGGTGGCGGTCTCGGCGGTGGCGATCCGGCCGACCTCCTCGGCGCCCTGCCCGGCGGCGAGCCGGGTCCAGACGGCGCGGGAGAGCACCTGGCGGACGGCCACGTACTGGGCGGCGACCAGGCGGGCGGCCATGCCGCCGTCCGGGTCCAGGGCCTCGGTGAGCGCGCGGGTGTCGGCGGCGAGGTAGTCCACCAGGTGGGCGGAGAGGCTGGGGGTCTCGTAGACCAGCCGAAGGAAGGCGACTACCCCGGGATCGGCGGTCATCCCGGTGCTGGGGTCGTGGGCCGCCAGCCCCTCCAGTCGGTGGCGCTCCAGCGCGTCCAGCGGGGTGACCCCGGCGGGGCGGTCCCGGACCACCCGTCCGGCCTCGCCGAGGTGGTCGGCGAAGCGGTGCAGGACCAGCTCCTCCTTGCTGGCGAAGTACCGGAACAGGGTGGGCTTGGAGACCTCGGCCGCGGCGGCGATCTCGGCCACCGAGACCTGGTCGAAGCCCCGGGCGAGGAAGAGGGCGATGGCGGTGTCGGCGATGGCCCGGCGGGTGCGCTGCTTCTTCAGGGTCCGCAGGCCCGTGTCCGGCTCGTTGGGGGTCATGGCGGAATCATAACCCGGGCATGTTCGTTACTCGGTTGTGTTTGTTACCGAGTTGCTGTTTCATGGAGCGCATCGACAACCGGAAGGGGCGAGACACATGACGACCGTGGTGATCGCGGGGGCGGGACCGACCGGACTGACCCTGGCGTGCGGGCTGGCCCGCCAGGGCGTGGCGGTGCGGGTGATCGACCGCGCGCCGGAGTTCCCCACCGGCTCGCGCGGCAAGACGCTCAACCCGCGCAGCCTGGAGGTCCTCGCCGACCTCGGCCTCGGCGAGCGGCTGGCGGCCGCGGGCCGCACCCACCTGCCGTTCCGCAAGTACTTCGACGGCGAGTTCGTCAACGAGACCGAGCCGTTCGCCGGCGTCCGGCCGACCGCCACCACCCCGTACGCGGCGAGCCTGTGGCTGCCGCAGACCCGGGTGGAGCGGCTGCTGCGCGAGCGGCTGGCCGAGCACGGGGTGCGGGTCGAACGCGCCACCGAGCTGGTGGACCTGCGGCAGGACGGCGCCGGGGTGGAGGTCCGGCTCGCCGACGGCGGGCGGATCGCCGCCGAGTACCTGGTCGCCTGCGACGGCGGGCGCTCGACGGTGCGCAAGCTGCTCGGCATCCCGTTCGTCGGCGACGGCGACCCGGAGCCGGTGATGGTCTGCGGCGACGTGGAGGTGGAGGGGCTGGACCCGGCCGCCTGGCACCAGTGGTTCGGACCGCGGGGCGCGTTCATGCTCTGCCCGTTCCCCGGCACCCGCCGCTGGCAGCTCCAGGCGAGCCCGGAGACGGACGCCGACGGCCGGCCGGTCGCCCCGTCGCTGGAGAGCTTCCGGCGGCTGGCCGCCCTGCACACCGGGCGCGCGGACCTCGGGCTGGACAACGCGACCTGGCTCTCCACCTGGCGGGTCAACGTCCGGATGGCCGAGCGCTACCGCGAGGGGCGGGTCTTCCTGGCCGGCGACTGCGCGCACGTCCACCCGACGGCGGGCGGGCTCGGGATGAACACCGGGATCCAGGACGCCTGGAACCTCGCCTGGAAGCTCGGCCACGTGCTGCGCGGCCTCGCCGGGCCGGCGCTGTTGGACACCTACCAGGAGGAGCGGCTGCCGATCGCCGCCTGGACGCTCGACGTCACCAGTGCCGGGATGGCGGCCGTCACCGCGGGGATCAGCACCCCCGGGATCGGGGTCGAGGTCGGGCGGGTGGGCGACCTCACCGGCCTCGCGCTGGCCTACCGGTGGAGCAGCCTGGCCGACGACCGCCTCGCCGGCCCCGTCCGGGCCGGGGACCGGGCGCCCGACAGCCCCTGCCCCGGGCCCGACGGCGGGCCCGCCCGCCTCTTCGAGCACTTCGCCGGCGACCACTTCACTCTGCTCGGCCTCGGGCCGGGCGCGCTTCCGGCCCTGGCCGGACTGCCCGTCCGGGTGCGCACGGTGCCGCTGGAGGACCCCGACGGCGCGGTCCGCCGGGCGTACGGGGTCATCGGCGACGCCCTGGTGCTCGTCCGGCCGGACAACCACATCGCCCTCACCGCCCCGCCGGGCGCCCGTGACGCGGTGCTCGGCTACCTGGTGGGGCTGGGGGCCCGGTAGCGCCCGACCGGGCCCGATCGGGTGTCCGCCGTCGGGCGTCAGGGGCGGGGCCGGATCGCCATGCCCGGCCGCCGCCGGTGGACCGTCAGATAGACGACGCCCTCCGGCCCCGCCGACACGCCGCGCGCGGCGCCGCGCGGCAGCAGCCGCAGCACGCCGGGCTCCAGTGCGTGCGCGACGCCGCCGCAGCGCAGCGTGCCCTGCCCGGCGATCCCCAGCACCAGCACGTCCAGGTCCGGTTCGACGTGCTCGGCGACGGACGCCCCGGGCCGCAGCCGCACCACGTTCGCGTCCAGCTGACGCTCCGCCCCGGTCAGCCGCCACAGCGCTCCGGCCTCGTCGGCCGCCGCCGCTCGCAGCAGCTCGTCCAGGACCACGCCCTCGCCGAGGGCCTCCGAATCCGTCATGCCGGACATCATCCCACTCGCCCCGTCCCGGTATCCGTCGCACGGACGGGAAGAGCCCGGGGCATATGACCTCAGAGTGAAAATTTGAGCCAGAAGAGATCCCGGGGGAGTCGACCTGCGGCCTGCGGATCTCTTCGCTTTTTCCTGATAGTTCGGCATATCTCAGTGGTGTGGCGTGCATTGATCAAGCCAGGCATCCGACTCTGCGTTTTCACTAAACGTTGACTCTGTTCGCATGCGGCCTGAATGATGCTCGTCGTGACCGGCCGTCGCACCGGCACCAGGGGTGAGCGCGGCGACGGGAGCGGGTCACGGGCCCGGCCACAGCCGGCCGGGCGTCGTGCTCAGCCACCATCCACTGCCAAGGGGGAGAACCAGATGTCCATCAAGCGTGCCCTGACCCGTGGTCAGGCCATAGCCGTCGCGGCGGCGGTCATCGGCGGCATCGTCGCCACCACGCCGGCCGTCGCGGCCGATTCCGCGCCGTCGGCTCCCTCGGCCGCCGCGCTCGAACGCATCGACAAGGGAGGCGCCGGCCAGGGCGAGTCCGGCGCGGCCGCCGTCGCCCGGCTGACGGCCGGCCCGCAGATCACCCGCAGCCAGGCGATCCAGCGCGCCGATTCCTGGGTCGGCAAGGGGCTCGAATACAACTGGTACAAGACCTACCAGGGCTACCGGACCGACTGCTCGGGCTATGTGTCGATGGCCTGGAACCTCGGCACTCCCGGACTGACCACGCCCGACTTCGTCCCGAGCGGTGTCGCCTCCTGGATCAACAAGAGCCAGCTCAAGCCGGGCGACGCCCTGCTCAACGACGCGGCCGGCGCGTCCGGTCACATCGTCCTCTTCGGGGGCTGGACGGACTCCTCGCAGACCGCCTACAGCGGCTACGAGTTCACGGGCAGCGGCGTGCACCACCGCACGATCCCGTACCCGTACTTCTCGGGCTACGGAACGTTCAAGCCCGTCCGCAACAACAGCATCGTCGACGACGCGACCAACCCCGGCCCGGGTCCGGAGAACGTCGGGATCTTCCGTCCGTCGGCGGGTGAGTTCCACCTGCGCAACGACGACGGCTCGCTCGCCAAGGTGAGCTGGGGCGAGGCCGGTGACCTTCCGGTGTCGGGGAACTTCGACGGTGCGGGTCCGGACAACGTGGGTGTGTTCCGTCCCTCGACGGGTGAGTTCCACCTGCGGTACGACGACGGCTCGCTGACCAAGGTGAGCTGGGGTCAGGCCGGTGACCTTCCGGTGTCGGCGAACTTCGACGGTGCCGGTCCGGACAACATCGGGATCTTCCGTCCGTCGGCGGGCGAGTTCCATCTGCGGATGGATGACGGTTCGCTGGTGAAGATCCCGTGGGGTGAGGCCGGTGACCTGCCGGTGGCGGGGAACTGGGACGGCGGTGCGGCCGGGAACGTCGGGATCTTCCGTCCGTCGACGGGGGAGTTCCATCTGCGGATGGACGACGGCTCGCTGACGAAGATCTCCTGGGGTCAGGCCGGTGACCTGCCGGTGTCGGCGAACTGGGACGGCGCGGGCCCCGACAACATCGGGATCTTCCGTCCGTCGACCGGTGAGTTCCACCTGCGGATGGACGACGGCTCGCTGACGAAGATCTCCTGGGGCGCCAGCGGTGACCTGCCCGTCTCCGCCAACTGGGACGCCCGCCGCTGATTCCGCGCCGCCCCGGAGGCGCGACGAGCGGTCGCGCCTCCGGGACGGCGTTCCTGACTCCCCCTCACCGACCTCCGAACCGAGGCAGGACACCACCACGTGAACAGCACCGTGCGCCACCACCTCGCCGCCGTCGCCACCGCGGCCGCTCTGACCGCCGGCCTGCTCGCCGCCGCGCCCGCCGCCCTGGCGGACGACGCCAGTGACCTCTACGGGCCGTCCGCGCTCGCGGCGATCCCCGACTACTCCTGCGGACCGATCATCGGCTCCGACCAGACCGTGGCCAACCAGCTCAACGGCGTCCTGACCGGAAAGCTGCGCGGCGCCATGACCGCCTACCGGGTCTCCTGCGCCCGTGCGATCGTCAACACGGTCAAGGCCCGCAACCTGCCCGAGCGGGCCGCGGCGATCGCCCTGACCACGGCCATCGTCGAATCCGAGATCCGCAACAACCCCAATGTCGTCGACCACGACAGCGTCGGCCTGTTCCAGCAGCGGGCCTCCTGGGGCAGCTTCAACCAGCGGATGGACCCGACCTGGACCACCAACGCCTTCCTCAACGAGCTGCTCCAGCGGCCCAATTGGCAGACTCGGGACATCGGCGTCCTCTGCCAGGAGGTCCAGCGCTCCGGCTTCCCCGAGCGGTACCCGGTCCAGGCCCCCGACGGCGTGCGCATCGCCGCCGCCCTGTTCGGCGGCAACGCCGGTGCGGGTCCCGACAACATCGGCATCTTCCGCCCGTCCACCGGTGAGTTCCACCTGCGCAACGACGACGGCTCGCTCGCCAGGGTGAGCTGGGGCGAGGCCGGTGATCTGCCGGTGTCGGGGAACTTCGACGGTGCGGGTCCGGACAACGTGGGTGTGTTCCGTCCCTCGACGGGTGAGTTCCACCTGCGGTACGACGACGGCTCGCTGACCAAGGTGAGCTGGGGTGAGAACGGCGACTTGCCGGTGTCGGCGAACTTCGACGGTGCCGGTCCGGACAACATCGGCGTCTTCCGTCCGTCGGTGGGGGAGTTCCATCTGCGGATGGATGACGGTTCGCTGGTGAAGATCCCGTGGGGTGAGGCCGGTGACCTTCCGGTGGCGGGGAACTGGGACGGCGGTGCGGCCGGGAACATCGGGATCTTCCGTCCGTCGACGGGGGAGTTCCATCTGCGGATGGACGACGGCTCGCTGACGAAGATCTCCTGGGGTCAGGCCGGTGACCTGCCGGTGTCGGCGAACTGGGACGGCGCGGGCCCGGACAACATCGGGATCTTCCGTCCGTCGACCGGGGAGTTCCACCTGCGGATGGACGACGGCTCGCTGACCAAGCTCGGCTGGGGCGCCAACGGTGACCTGCCCGTCTCCGCGAACTGGGACGGCCGGGCCAACTGACGCCCACCGGGCGGCGGTGGCGGTGGCGGCGGCGGTCACCCCGCTCCGCCGCCCCCGCCCGGCACGCCGCTGACCGCCGCGAGGCGCCGGGCGGCCGCGACCACCGCGGGCAGCTCGACGGCCGCCGCGACCTGCTCGAACCAGGCGATCTCGGCCTCCAGGTCCAGCGCCTCCCGCACCTCGGGCCGGCCCTCGGAGCCGGCCGGGACGCCCGCGAGTTCGGCCGCCGCGGCGTAGCGAAGCAGGGCCGCCTCGACCGCCGGGGCGAGCCGGCCGCCGCCGAGACCGGCGGCGGTCAGCTCCGCCTCGGCGGCGCCCTGCCGGGCCGCGTCGAGGTGCCGCTCCAGCGTCAGCGCGCTGTCCCGGATCTCGATCACGTACCGGTACAGCCGCAGCCGGGGGTTGTGGCGCCGAAGCTCCTGCGGCAGTGGCAGCGCCACCCCGGGCGTCGCCGACTGCAGCAGCCGCCAGAGCGGGGCGATCCGGTCGGCCTGCCGGACGGCCAGCCGCTTCTGCCGGTGGTCGGCCAGCGAGGGCCAGGCCACCGAGAGCGCGAACAGCACCAGGCCGAGCGCGAGCAGGACCTGGCTGGTGCCCGCGACGGCCGCCGGCGCCAGGTCCTCCCGGCCGCACTGGCGGACCGTCAGATACCAGAGCCGGTGGGCCAGATAGGCCGAGGCCAGCACGGTCGACACCCGCATCAGCTGGAGCGAGGTCCGCATCGGCCCGGGCGCGGCGTGCCTCCCGTGCACCCACCAGAGCCGGGCGGCGGCCAGCACGCCGATCGCGATGTCGGCGGTCAGCACCACCCAGTAGAGGTAGACGGTGAAGGAGCCCTGCGCGTACGTCAGCAGGTCGACCTCGCCGTCCGGGCGCGGCATCGCGGCGAACAGCGCGGTGAGCGCGGCGGCCGCGGCCGCCAGACCGGCCAGGTTCAGCCGCGACACCCGCCCGTGGGCCCGTCCGGTGATCTCCCGGACGAACTCCAGCGCGGTCGCCGTCGCCGCCAGGCCGGCCAGGTGGACCAGCAGGTTGGTGACGCTGGCGACGCCCAGGGCCGCGTCCACCATCCGGCGGACCACCGGCGCCCCCAGCGTCATCGACACCGCCCAGCACGCCCACATCGCCCGCAGCACCCGGGCGCGCCGGGGAGCGTCGAGCAGCCCGCGCAGGCTCCACAGGGTCAGGATCCACACCGGCGGCAGCACCGCCAGGTCAAACGGCCGCATCCGGCCCCCTCCACTCGTAGGTGTCGGCGAAGGTGCAGCGCACCAGGGCGAGCGTCTCGGCGGACTCCCGGGTGGCGCCCGGCAGCGCGGCCGGGAGGGTGTCGAAGTGCTGCCACAGCAGGGAGGCCAGCAGTTCGGCCTCCTCCTCCTGGTCGGTGGTCGCCCGGGTGCGGTCCCGGGCCAGCAGCCGGGCGGCCATCGCCGGGTCGAGGTCGGGGAAGAGCTGCCGCAAGCCCGCGTGGTCCGGCGGGCCCTCCTGCCGGTGGTCCAGCAGCATGTGCGCCAACTCGTGCAGCACGATGTGGGTCTGGTGGACGGGGCTGGTCACCGCCGCGTAGTAGACGTGGTCGGCGCCGCCGAGGGCCATCCACACCCCGCAGATCCCCGACCCGCCGCCGGAGTCGGCCCGGGGCAGCGGGATCAGCCGCATCGGCCGGCCGCGCCGCCCGGCCACCGCGTCGGCCAGCCGCTCGACGGTGAAGGGTCCGGGGACGTCCAACTCGCCGATCAGCCCGTCGCACCGAGCCTTGAACGGCCGCCACTCCACTTCCCGCATGCGCACCCCCGGTACGCACGACTCCTCGTCCGCGCGGTCCCCGCACCACGCGCGCCCGCCCGTGCGCCCTTGACGGAGTCTAGACGAACGGTCCGGCGGCGGGCGGCAGATCCGTGGACGAACCACCCGCCCCCACCTCGGACTCCAGCAGTCCGCTGCGCTCCACCAGCGAGCGCACGGCGTCCACCCCGTGCGCCGACATGGTCGCCACCGCGGCGGCCCGCAGCGCGACCGAGCGGACGTCGTTGGCGCGCATCGCGGCGATCAGCGAGAGCTGCGCCGTGACGCGCTCCGCCACCTCGTCGTCGATGAAGTAGGCCTGCGGGACGCCGAAGAAGTCGCCGAGCGCGCGCAGGGTGCCGACGGTGGGGTTGGCGGCCCTGCCCTTGACCAGCATCCAGAGCCGCCCGACGGAGAGCTTGGGCTCGCCCGGCCGGGCGGCGTCGCGGATCCCGTCCACGACCTCCTGGAGGGTGTACCGCCGGCCGAGCGGCTGCACGTGGGCGAACAGGAACTCGATCCGGCGCCCGAGCCGTTCCGCCTCGGGATCGGTCGGCCGGTCGTCCTCGGCCCGCGCGGCGTCCCCGCCGTCCTGCCCGCTCACACCCATGACCCCTCCACCCACCGGATCCGCCCAGTATTCCAGGTCCGCCGGGGCGGCCCCGTCCCCGCGCCGACGGGGCCGGCTGCCTACCGTCCGGCCAGGGTGACGGGCAGTCCGGCCTCGATGCGCTGCAACAGGCGGCCCCCGTGGACGCCGGGGGCGTCGAAGCCGCGCAGCTCGTCGGGGTCGTTCTCGTCCTCGGCGCGCAGGACCTCGGGAACCAGCACGTTCTCGGGGGCGACCGGCGTCTGCGGGTCGGGCGCGAGGTACGGGGGCGCGAGCACCGGGCCGTGCAGGGTGCCGCCGATGAGGTCCGGGCTGAACTCGGAGGACAGGACGGTGACCTGGGCGCGCAGGTCGCCGTTTATCATCACCAGCTTGTCGGTCATGTGGCCGACGAAGGCGCCGACCCGGACGTTCCCGCGGACCAGGAGCTTGGCGTCGCCCTCCAGGTAGACGGCAGCGGCCCGCAGGTCGCCGAGGACGATCAGCGCGGGGCAGCCGTCGTCGGTGTTGAGGATCGCGCCGTCGACGGTGAGGTCGCCGTCGACGATGTAGCCGGTGCCGTCCGGCTCGGCGGCGTCGAGGTCGAGGTTTCCCTCGACCGACAGGTCGCCGGCGTGGACGTCGTACTCCTCCTCGTAGAGGTTCTCGTAGGAGTCCTCGGGCAGGCCGCGGCGCTCGAAGAGGGCCACGGAGTCGTCCCAACTGTGCAGTGCGGTCGTGATGTTCATGGACGGAACTGTCCCACGCGCCACTGTCAGCCGCCCCCCGCCGGCCCGCTCCGGCGCGGGCGGCTGGGCGAAAGGGCGGGCGGGCGAAAGGGCGGGCGGACCTTGCCCGAACGGCCGGGCCCTGCCCGGAAGGCCCTTCCGTTCCTCCGGGTCCATCTGACAGCATCGTCCGCTATTCGGCGCTCGGGGGCCGGTGATCGGTGCGCCCGGCGCGCGGGGGAGGAAGCGGGATGCTGGACCACGGCGTGCACGGTCGCCACGGCGACGCCCATCGGCCGGCGTCCTGGGTACGGACGCGGCTGCGGTCGGCGCGGGCGGCCGCCCTGCTCACGGCCGTGCTCACGCTGGCCACCGTCTTCACCGCGGCGGCACTGCCCAGGGCCGCCGACCGGGGCGCGGACAGCGCGGTGGCCGGGTTCGTCCTCGACCGCGGCGTCAAGGCCACCAGCCTCCACCTCACCGCCCGCCCGCGCCCCGGCGCCCGGGCCGCCGACCTCGACACACTGCGCGAGCGGCTGGTGGCGCGGATCGGCTCCGACCTCCCGCTCACCCGGGACGGCGAACACCACGGCACCCGCGCCCTGACCGACCGGCCGATGCTCGGCGACGGGTACGACCGGCCCGGCGGGATCGCCCCGCAGCTGCACCTGACGTACCTGCGGGGCCTCGCCGAGCACGCGACCCTGACCGAGGGCAGCTGGCCCGGCCCCGCCCTGCCCGGGGAGCCGCTGCCGATCGTCGTCAGCGCGCGGGCCGCCGAGAGCATCCGGCTCGAGCTCGGCGACCTCGTCGACGGCGGCTCCGACAGCGGCGCCGACGACGGAGCCCCGGTGCGCGCCCGGATCGTCGGCCTCTACCGCGCCGACGACCCCCGCGAACGCTTCTGGCAGGAACTGCCCTGCCCCGACCGCGCCTGCCTGAAGACCCTCGACGGCGGCGGCGTGCGCTGGGAGACCGGCGGCTTCGTCGGCGCGGACGGCCTCGCCGGGCTGCTCGCCTGGGGCGGGGGCGGCGAGGACTTCTGGCGCCTGCCCCTCGACCCGCACGCCCTGCGCGCCGACCGGCTCGCCGAACTCCGCTCCGGCGTCGGCTCGTACCTCGCCGGTCCCGGCGCTGTCGGGGCCGCCGAGGAGACCGGCCGGCCCGACCTGAGCGTCTCCACCCTGCTGCCCGGGGTGCTCGCCGACGCCACCGCCCGCCACCGGGCCACCGCCCCGCTGGCGGCGATCGGCCCGGCCGGGGTCGCGGGCGTCATCGCCGTGGTGCTCTGCCTGGCCGCCGCCCTCGCCGCCGACCGGCGCGCCGCCGAACTCCGGCTGCTCCGGGCCCGCGGCGGCTCGCGCACCGGCGTCCTGCTGCGCCTGCTCGGCGAGAACGCGGTCACCGTCCTGCCGGCCGCCGCCGCCGGCACCGCGCTCGCCGTCCTCCTGCTGCCCGCCCCGCGCTGGACGGCGTCCGCCCTCGCGGCCGGCGCCACCGCCCTGGTCGCCCTGCTGGCCTTCCCGCTGCGCGCCGCCCTGCGGCCGGCCCGGCCCCGGACCGCGCGGACGGGGACGACCGCGCGGACGGGGACGACCGTACGGACCCGGCGCCGGCTCGTCGGCGAACTCCTCGCCCTCACCCTCACGGCCGCCGCCGTGGCCGAGGTCCGCCGCCGGGGCGCGGCCCCGCCCGGCGCCGGACCGGACCCACTGCTGGTCGCCGCACCGCTGCTGGTCGCGCTCACCGGCGGCCTGCTGCTGGCCCGCGTCCAGCCGTGGCTGGTCGGCCGGCTCGCCGCCACCGCCCGGCGCGGACGCGGCCTGATCGGCTTCCTCGGCCTCGCCCGGACCGCCCGCGACGCCACCGGCCACCGCCGGCCCGCCGTGCTGCCGACGCTCGCGCTGCTGATTGCCGTCACCACCGCCGGCTTCGGGGCCACCGTGCTCGACACCGTCGACGGCGCCCGGCTGCGCGCGGCCCGCACGGCGATCGGCGGCGACGCCGCGGTCTCGGTCCCGCTCGACGCACCCCTGCCCGAAGCGTTCCTCACGGCCGCCGCCGCACTGCCCGGCGTCCGCGCCGCCGGCCCCGTCCGGATCGAGCGGCAGACCTACGTCCTCGGCACCGGCCGGCTCGCCGTCCAGGCCACCACGGTGGTGGTCGAGCCACGGGCGTACGCCGAGATCGCCCGCACCGTCGGCGCCGGCCCGTTCGACCCCGCCGCCCTGACCGCGCCGCCCGGCGGCCCCGACACCCCGCTGCCCGCCCTGGTCAGCCCCGGCCTCGCCGAGCGGCTCCCGGCCGGCCCGCAGCGGCTGCGCACCCCCGGCGGCGAACTGCTCGTCGCCGTCGCCGGCACCGTGGCCGCCACCCCCGCGCTGCCCGAGGCGATCCGCGAGTTCATCGTGCTGCCGGTCGGCCCCGCCTCGGCGCGGCTGCCGGAACTCGCCCGCGCCGACAACTGGTTCGCCGTCGGCGACATCGACGGGGACCGGCTGCGCTCGCTCTTCGCGCACAGCGGCCTCGCCGACGCGACGGGCCTGGCCGAGCTCCTGCGCGCGGAGGCCCGGGAGGTCAGCCGGGAACCGGACGGCATCCCCGACGGCTACCAGGTGCGCACCAGCCGCGAGGTGGACGCCCGACTGGCCGCCGACCCCCTCCAGCACTCCACCGTGCGGCAGTTCCGGTCCGCGGCCGCCGCCGGGACCGGATTCGCCCTGCTCGCCGTCCTGCTGACCGTGCTGCGGGCCTCGCCCGACCGCGCGGCGCTGCTCGCCCGGCTGCGCACCATGGGACTGCGCCCCCGCCAGGGCCTGGCGCTGATCATCGCCGAGACCGTCCCGCAGACCCTGGCCGCGGTGGCCGGCGGCGCCGCGGTCGCGACGGTGGCCGTCCTCCTGCTCGGGCCGGCGTTCGACCTGTCACTGCTGGTCGGCGCGACGGTGGACGACGCACCGGCCCCGCGCGTCCTGCCGGTGCTGGCACCCACCGCGGCGCTGGCGCTGCTCGTCTGCGCCGCGGTGGTGCTGGAGGCGCTGGTCTCCGGTCGGCGCCAGATCGCCGCCGAGCTGCGGGCGGGCGACCGCCGCTGAGCCGGCGGCGGGCACCACCGCGGCTCCGGTTACGGCGAGGCCGGGGTGACCAGGGCGAACGGCGCGCCCTGCGGGTCGGCGACCACCGCCATCCGCCCGGCGATCATGTCGAACGGCGGGGCCAGGACGGTGCCGTTGCGCTTGACCAGGGCGTCCACCGACGAGTCCACGTCGTCGACCGCGAAGTAGGTCAGCCAGTGCGCCGGGGTGCCGGGCGGGTCGTTGGCGAGCAGCGTCGCGCCGCCGACCGGCCGGCCGCCGACCCGCAGCTCCCAGTACGCGTCCGCGCCCTCCAGCGGCTCGATCTCGATGCCGAACGCCTCGCCGTAGAAGGCGGTGGCGCCCGGCAGGTCGCTGGTGTGCAGCTCGTTCCAGGTCAGCGCGCCGGGCTCGTTGACCACCTGGGCGCCGAAGAACGCGCCCGGCTGCCAGACGCCGAACACCGCGCCCTGCGGGTCGGCCGCCACCAGCATCCGGCCCAGGTCGCCGACGTCCATCACCGGGGCCAGCAGGGTGCCGCCGGCGGCGACGATCGCGTCCTGGGTGGCCTGGGCGTCGGTGCTCGCCAGGTAGCCGGTCCAGACGGTGGGCGGTTCCGGCACGCCCTCGGGGGCCATCACCGGGCCGATGCCCGCGGCGGCCTTGCCGTTGAGCTCGCAGACCGCGTAACCGCCGAACTCGGCCGGGCCGGGCGTGCCCTGCCAGCCGAGCAGGTCGCGGTAGAAGTCCAGCGCGGCCTGCTGGTCCCTCGCCATGAGATCGACCCAGCACGGGGTCCCGGTCGCGTACGGAGTGGTGACTTCGGGCATCCTCGCTCCTTCTGGTGAGTTCCCCCGCCGGCCACCCTCCCCCCGCCCGGCCGCGATCCGGCCCCGACACGCCGCCCCGGCACGCCGGACGGGTCATTCCTGCGGTCCTGGAGAAGGCCGGCCAGCGAGGGAGCGCCTGGCGGGCCGGCGCCGGGGCGGTGTGGAACGAAGGCCTTCCGGGGACGGTCCCGGCATGACGGGCAGCCGGGAGACGGTGTTGATCGTGGTGCGCGGACCGAGCGGCGCGGGGAAGTCGAGCGTCGCCGCGCGGCTGCGCGCCGCGTACGGGCGGGGCGTCGCCCTCGTCGGCCAGGACGTGCTGCGCCGGACGGTGCTGCGTGAGCGGGACATCGCCGCAGGGGCGAACATCGGCCTGATCGACCTGGTCGCACGGTACGCCCTCGACCACGGCTTCCACGTCGTGGTCGAGGGCATCCTCACCGCCGACCACTACGGGCCGATGCTGGCCCGGCTCGTGGCCGAGCACGAGGGGCGCAGCCATCTGTACTACCTGGCGGTCGACTTCGACGAGACGGTGCGCCGGCACGCCACCCGCCCGCAGGCCACCGAGTTCTCCCCCGAGGACATGGCCTGCTGGTACCGGGCCGACGACCTCCTGCCCGGCGGCCTCGAACACGTCGTCCCGCAGCGCAGCACCCTCGACGGGACGGTCCGCAGGATCCTCGCCGACACCGCCCTCACCCCGCCCGGCCGGACACCGCGGCCCTGACGGTCCTCGGCCGAGCTCCTCGGCCGGTCCGCCGATGAGCACTGTGCGCGGCCTGGGGAGGCCGCCCGTGAGGGGCGGGTGTCCCGGGGGCGGTCGCGTCAGGCCGACCGGTGGCGGTCGGCCGCGGCGGATCCGCGCGAGGCGTTCCCGACCGCCTTGTGCAGGGTGCGCAGGGCCACCAGGAGCAGCCCGATGTCGTCCAGCAGGATGGGGTCGGGAAGCAGGTCGACGGGGCTGACCAGGTAGGCGATGGACGCCCAGAACAGGACCTTGGCCGACATCGGGATGCCGGTCGAGGCGAGGAGCTTGCGGGCCCGGACCAGTTTCACCGCCAGGACGACCGCGACCGCCAGGGTGGCGGCCACCACCGCGCCGGTGACCCACCAGAGGACGCCGCTTCCGTCCATCGGTCCGCCTCCCACTCGATCCGGCCACTCGCCGCACGGCCCTGCCCAGCCTACGGGAGACGGGGCCGGACGGTCAGGACCGGGATGTCGATCCTCCCGAGGTCCTCGGTGGAGTCGGTCTCGGCGAACGCGGGCTCCTAGGCTGGGGGCATGGGCGACTTCGACACGTTCGCGGCCCTGCTGGACTACCCGGTGTACGTGGTCACCGCGCCCGGGCCGCCGCCGGCGGGGTGCCTGGTCGGCTTCGCGGGCCAGTGCTCGATCGACCCCGTGCGGTTCGTGGTGTGGATCTCCAAGGCCAACCACACCCATGGCGCCGCCCTCGCGGCCGCCGCGCTGGGCGTCCACCTGCTGCCGTACGGGCACGGGCTGGCCGCGCTGTTCGGCGGCCGCAGCGGGGACGACACCGACAAGTTCGCGGGCGTCGAGTGGTACCACGGGCCGTTCGGGGTGCCGGTGCTCGCGCAGGCGCCGGCGTGGTTCGTCGGCCGGGTGCTGGACTGCGCCGACTGGGGCGACCACACCGGCCTGCTGCTGGCCCCGGTGGCCGTCGAGGCCCCGCCCGCCGGCGCCGCCGCGGTGCTGTCCTACCGCGACGTCGACGACCTCGAGGCCGGCCACCCCGCCTGAGCCGGGCCCGGCGCGACACGGACCTTCGTCCGTTCCCCGGTGGGACGGCACCGCGGTGCGGAGCGCGGCCGTACGGGCCGGGCCGGCCTGTCGGTGGCCCGGCCTAGGCTGCGGCCATGAGCATGATCGGGCGGTATCTCCGGCTCAGCGCCGGGGAGTTGGGGCGGGCGGCGCGGGAGCCGGAGTGGGCCCTGGAGTTCGTCGAGGAGCTGGACGAGGCGGACGGCGGTGAGCGTGCGTGCGGGTGGGCGCGGCTGCACGAGACGGGGAAGGCGTGGCAGGCGCTCGACTTCCTGCTGCGCCGTCACGGGTTCCCGGTCGACCTCGTGCACGGGGAGGAGGAGCTGCCGGGTGCGGAGGACTGGGGGTACGGGCCGCCGTCCCTGATCGCCCCGGACCGGGTCCGGCTGGCCGCCGAGGCGCTCGCCGCGCTCGACCCGGGACGGCTGACCGAGGGGGTCGCGGCGGTGGACCTCGCCGAGGCGCGGGTCTATCCGCAGGGCCTGTGGACGGACGAGGACTCGTTGCACCTGGTGACGGCCGAGTACCGCGCCCTGGCGGACTTCCTGCGGGCGGCCGCGACCCGCCGGCACGGGGTGCTGGTCTGGATCGAGTGACGACGGACGACCGGCGGCGAGCGGCAGGCGGCAGGCGGCGGGCCGAGTGGCATCTCGGTACATTGAGGGCATTACGGACATGCGGGAGCGGTTCCGGGCTCCGCGTGTCCAGGCAGAGAAGGCCGAGCCGCCTTCGGAAAGGGTCTCCATGCAGCGCGCCCTCAGCCCCGCCGTCCTCGCCGAGCTGCGCCGGCCGAGGCGGTATCCGGCGGTGTCCATCCTGATGCCCACGCACCGCCGGGAGCCGGACAACGCGCAGGACCCGGTCCGGCTGCGCAACCTGCTGGCCGAGGCCAAGGAGAGGGTCCAGGCCGACCCCGAGGTCTCCCGCGCGGACCGGATCGACGTGCTGGAGCAGCTCGACCGGGCCCTCACCGAGGTCGACCTGGTGCACGCCGAGGACGGCCTGGCGATCCTCGCCGCCCCCGGGGAGCACCAGGTGTGGTCGCTCGGGCGCACCGCGCCCGCCCGGGTGGTGCTGTCGGACACCTTCCTCACCCGCAACCTGGTCGCCGCCCAGGCCGCCGAGCGCCCCTACTGGGTGCTCGCGGTCGCCGCCGACCGGGTGGTGCTGTGGGGCGGTGACGAGGAGCGGGTCACCGAGGACCGCGCCCACGGCTTCCCGCTGGTGCGGGTCTTCGACAACCCCGACCCCGAGCGGCAGGAGCGCATCGGCGACACGCCCAGCACCTTCCGCGACGAGGAGACCAAGACCTTCCTGCGGCAGGCGGACACCGAGGTCGGCAAGCTGCTGGCCGCCGTCCGCCGCCCGCTCTACGTGACCGGCGAGGCCGCCGCGCTCGCCCTGCTGGACGCCGTCGGCCCGATCGCCAAGGAGGCCACCGAGCAGATCCCGCACGGCGGCCTCGCCCAGGCGGACGCCGAGACGGTCCGCAAGGTGGTCGAGCCCGCCGTCCGGGCCCAGGCCGAGCGCGAGACCACCGAGGCCCTCACCCAGCTCGACGCGGCGCGCGGCCGCCAGACCTTCGCCGCCGGCCTGGACGAGGTCTGGCGGGCCGCCGGCGACGGCCGGCTCGGCCGGCTGGTGGTCGAGGAGAACTTCCGCACCACCGTCCGCGACGACGGCGAGCACCTGGTGCCGGCCGCGGCCGAGGAGTCCGGCGCGCGCGAGGACATCGTCGACGAGGTCGTCGAGCGCACCCTCGACACCGGCGGCCGGGTCAGCTTCGTGCCCGACGGCACCCTGTCCGACGCCGGGCGGATCGCCGCCGTCCTGCGCTACTGAGCTTCGCCCGGGCCGCCTGTGACGCCGTGTCGCAGGTGGCCCGGGCGCGCCGTGGAACCCGACCGCCCGAGGGCCCGACGGTGACCGGAGCAGGACCGCCGGCAGTTCGGCGACGGCGCGGCCGGCACCCCGCACGAACGGGCGCTCGGCCTCCGGCAGGGCCTGGAACGCATCGCGGACGCCTGGTCCGACACCGCCGCCGCCGAGCCCGTCCGCCCCGCGCCGCGCGCTACCGCACGGCGATCCCGACCAGGCAGGTGTCGTCGTCCGTGTCGGCGTTGCTGTAGCGCAGCAGGTGGTCCAGGTGCTCCTCCAGCCCGTCCGCGCCGCCGGCCGCCGCGGTGCGGGCCTGTTCGGCGAGCGCCATCAGACCGGCCAGCGACGCCTGGAAGGACTCGTCGCGGCGCTCGATCAGCCCGTCGGTGTACATCACGAGCTCGTCGCCCGGCTCCAGGACCAGCTCGCCCTCCTCGTACTCGGCCTGATCGACCGCGCCGAGCAGGATGCCGCCCAGCTGCGGGAGCACGGCCGCCCGCCCACCGCGCAGCAGCACCGGCGGCGGATGGCCCGCCCGAGCCCAGCGCAGCCGGCGCGAGCCGGGCCGGTAGAGGCCGCAGACGGCGGTGGCGGTCACGTTGTCGGTCAGGTGGTGGGTGACGCTGTTCAGCCAGCCCAGCAGCTGGCCCGGCCCGGCCCCGGTGGCGGCCAGGCCGCGCAGCGCGTTGCGCAGGGCGACCATCCCGGTCGCGGCCTCGATACCGTGGCCGGCGACGTCGCCCACGCACAGCAGCACGTCCCCCGAGGGCAGCGGCAGGGCGTCGTACCAGTCGCCGCCGACCAGGTGGCCCTTCTCGGCCGGCCGGTAGCGCACTCCGACCCGCAGGTCCGGCAGGTCCAGCGGGCCGCGCGCGGGCGGCATGATGGCGTGCTGCAGCTGGAGGGCGAGGCGGCTGCGCTCGGCGGCCTGCTGCTCGCTCTGGGCGAGCTGGTCACGGGTGGCGGCGAGCGCGACCTCCGTCCAGTGCTGGGCGGAGATGTCCTGGTAGGCGCCGCGCACGGTGCGCAGCCCGCTGCCGGGCTCGTGCACCGGCTCCGCGACGACCCGGATGTGCCGGGTGACGCCGTCGGGGCGCTGCAGCCGGAAGGCGGTGGACGCCGGGCGGTGGTGGTGCAGCAGGGTGCGCAGGAAGCGGCCGAGGGCGTGCCGGTCGTCCGGGTGGGCGTGGTCGGGGAGCTGGTCGAGGGCGATCGGCGATGCGGTGGGCGGCAGCCCGTGCAGCTCGAACAGGGTGTCGTTCCAGGCGATCCGGCGGGTGCGCAGGTCCTCCTCGAAGCCGCCGATCCGGCCCAGCCGCTGGGCGTGCTGGAGGAGCCGGGCCACCCGCGGGGTGCCGTCGTCCAGGCGCCAGACCACCGCCAGGTGGCTGCCGTGGCGGCTGATGCTCACCTGCGCCCGGGTGACCAGCGGCACCCCGTCGACCAGGGCGGCGAGCCGCAGGTCGGGGGCGCGGAACGGCTCCCCGGTGGCGAAGACGTGCTCGACCTTCTCGGCCAGTCCGCCCGGCTCGGCCGCCAGCGGGTAGGCCTCCAGCAGCCGGGCGCCGGCGATCGCGCCGGTGGGCCGGCCGGCGAAGTCGACGAAGGCGGGGTTGACGTGCCGGATCACGAACGGCGGCGGCAGGTCGTCGCCGTCGGGCGCCACCCGCAGGACCATGCACGGGTCGAGCAGGCCGTCGGTGAGCTGCCGCAGCTCCTCGAACTGCGTGTCCGCGGCCTCCGGCGCGTGCGGCCCCCGCCCGGCCCCGGACTCCAGGGTGGCGGCGGCCACCTCGGCGAGCGCCTCGAACTGCCGCTGGAGCGGCTGGGGCAGCTCCGGCAGCTCCTCGTGCCAGCAGAGTTCCAGCACCCCGATCAGCCGCCCGCCCCTGCCGGCCGGGACGGCCAGCCGGCCGCCGCGGATCTCGTGCTGGCCGACCGAGGGCAGCGAGGCCTCGTCGAGGGTCGGACAGCCGACCGCCGCCCGCTCGTCCAGGGCGCGCCGGGCCGGGGTCGGCACGCCCGGCGGCACGTGGCGCCAGCGGCGGGCCTCCTCCTCGTGGAAGCCGGCGCTCCCAGCCAGTGACAGCGAGAGGTCAGGGTGGGCCGCCCAGAGCGCGACGGCCGCCACGCCGAGCGGGCGCAGCGCGTGGTCGAGCATGGCCCGGGCGGCCGCCGCGGCGTCCCCGCCCGCGAGGGCGTCCGCCTCGGTGCTCCGCAGCCGGACCGCCACCGGTTCGTCCGGTCCGTCCGGTCCGTCCGGGGGCACGGCGGCCCCTTCGACGAACGCGCGGGCGAGCGCCGAGATCTGGTCCGCGGCGGCCTGGTTGACGAGGTCGGCGGCCAGCGCCAGGGTCGACACGCCCGACTGCTCGGCGAGGCTCTCCAGCTGCCCGGCCGCCTCGGTGGGGCCGCAGCGCAGCCGTTCGACGAGTACGCCGACGCCCATCTCCACCACGGCGCGGCCCGCGGAGTGGGCCTGGGCCCGCTCCAGTTCCAGCCGCAGCCGCTCCACGGTGCCGGCCAGCCGCCCGACCGCCGTCGCCTCCCCGGCCGGCGTGCCGCCGACCGCAGCGGGGCCGCGCTGCGGGCGGACCCGCGGTGCGCCCTCGGACGGCGCGGGAAGGCCCGTGGGCGGGGGGTCCTGCGGTTGCTGCACGGTGGTGACTCCTGGGGCTTCGGGCCGGTGGCCGCGGCGGGCGGACGCTACCGGGTCAGGTGGTGCCTGATGCGGCCGATCACCTCGGCCGCCTCGACCGGCTTGGTGATGTAGTCGCTGGCGCCCGAGGCCAGGCTCTTCTCCCGGTCGCCGATCATCGCCTTCGCGGTCACGGCGATGATCGGCAGCCCCTCGTGCTCGGGCATCGCGCGGATCGCCGCGGTGGCCGTGTACCCGTCCATCTCCGGCATCATCACGTCCATCAGGATGACGTCGATCCCGGGATGGGCGGCCAGCGCCTCCAGCGCCGCGCGGCCGTTCTCCGCCTGGAGCACCCGCAGGCCGTGCAGCTCCAGGATGCTGGTGAGCGCGTAGAGGTTGCGGTCGTCGTCGTCGACCACCAGCGCGGTGCGGCCGGCCAGCGTCGGATCGGCCTGCGGGCTCCAGGCGGTGCCGCGCTCGGCGCCGCGCACCAGCGGCAGCACCGCCCCGGGGCGGTCGGCGCTCATGTGCAGCGCGACGCGCTCGCGCAGCTCGTCCAGGCTGGACAGGAACTCCAGCGGCCGGCTGCCGTCCCGGCGCACGGCGTGCTCGTCCTCCGCGCCGACGCCCCGGTTGTGGTGCGCCAGCACCGGGACGGTGTGCAGCGCCGGGTCGCGCTCCATCTCCGCCAGGAGCGTCGCCGCGCTGCCGTCCGGCAGGTCGAGCTCCAGGACGACGCAGTGGCACGCGGAAGTGGCCAGCGCGGTGGCGGCCTCGTGGGCGCCGACCGCGGTGACGATCTCCACCTGGCGCCGCGCACCGGCGTAGCGGGCCAGGTCGGCCACGGCGTTCTCCGCCACCAGCGACAGCAGGCCGTTCGGGCGGCCCTCCACCACGAGCAGGCGGCGCGGACCGTCGGCGCCCGGCCGTCCGTCGGGGCCGTCCTCCTCGTCCCCGGACGGCTCCGGGGCGCGGCTCGGTGCCCGGCGCGTCGCCCCGTCCGTGCCGACGGCCGTGTCGGGCCGGGCGGCGGGGAGGTACAGGGTGAAGGTGCTGCCCCGGCCGAGGGTGCTCTCGACGGTGATCGCGCCGCCGAGCAGGTAGGCGATCTCGCGGCTGATCGACAGGCCGAGACCGGTGCCGCCGTACTTGCGGCTGGTGGTGCCGTCGGCCTGCTGGAAGGCGCCGAAGACGGTCTCCAGGTGCTGGGGCGCGATGCCGATGCCGGTGTCGCCCACCCGGAAGGCGAGCACCGGGCCGCCGTCGCGCCGTACGCCGTCGGGGAGTTCGGCCGCGGCGGCCGGCTCGATGCGCAGTTCGATCCGGCCCTGCTCGGTGAACTTGACCGCGTTGGACAGCAGGTTGCGCAGCACCTGGCGCAGCCGGTAGTCGTCGGTGGCGAGTTCGGCGGGCACGCCGTCGACCGTGTGGACGGCGAAGGCGAGGTTCTTCTGACCGGTCATCGGGCGGAAGGTGGCCTCGACGTAGTCGAGCAGCGCGCCCAGCGGCACGGCCTCGACGTTGACGTCCATCTTGCCCGCCTCGACCTTGGAGAGGTCGAGGATGTCGTTGATCAGCTGGAGCAGGTCGGAGCCGGCCGAGTGGATGATGCCGGCGTACTCGACCTGCTTGGCGGTCAGGTTCCGGGTCGGGTTCTGGGCGAGCAGCTGGGCCAGGATGAGCAGGCTGTTGAGCGGGGTGCGCAGCTCGTGGCTCATGTTGGCCAGGAACTCCGACTTGTACGTCGAGGCGAGCGAGACCTGGTGGGCGCGGTCCTCCAGCTCCTGGCGGGCCTGCTCGATCTGCAGGTTCTTGGCCTCGATGTCGCGGTTCTGCGCGGCGAGCAGCTCGGCCTTCTCCTCCAGCTCCGCGTTGGAGGCCTGGAGCTCCTCCTGGCGCGCCTGCAACTCCTCGGAGCGGGCCTGGAGTTCGGCGGTGAGCCGCTGGGACTCGCCGAGCAGTTCGTCGGTCCTGGCGTTGGCGATGATGGTGTTGACGTTGACGCCGATGGTTTCCATCAGCTGGTCGAGGAAGTCCCGGTGGACCTGGGTGAACGGCTGGACGGAGGCCAGTTCGATCACGCCGAGGACCTGCTCCTCGACCACGATCGGCAGCACCACCAGGGACAGCGAGCCGGTGCGGCCGAGTCCGGAGGAGGCGGCCAGGTAGTCGGGCGGCAGCGAGTCGACGGTGATGGTCCGCCGGCTGCGCGCCGCCTGGCCGACGAACGACTCGCCCAGCCGGAAGCGGGTGGGGCGCTCGCCGTCGGGGAACGCGTAGGAGCCGACGAGCTGCAGCACCGTCCCCTCGGGGCCCTCCTCGGCGAGGTAGAAGGCGCCGCACTGCGCGGAGACCAGCGGGGCGAGTTCGTCCATCACGGACTCGGCGACGACCACGAGGTCGCGCCGGCCCTGCATCAGCGCCGAGAAGCGGGCCAGGTTGGTCTTCAGCCAGTCCTGCTCCTCGTTGGCGCGGGTCGTCTCGCGCAGCGACTGCACCATGAAGTTGACGTTGTCCTTGAGGTCGGCGACCTCGCCGGAGGCGTCCACGGTGATCGAGCGGGTCAGGTCGCCGGCGGCGACGGCGCTGGTCACCTCGGCGATCGAGCGCACCTGCCGGGTGAGGTTGCCGGCGAGGCGGTTGACGTTCTCGGTCAGCCGCTTCCAGGTGCCGGAGACGCCGTCCACCTGGGCCTGGCCGCCGAGCCGCCCCTCGGAGCCGACCTCGCGGGCGACCCGGGTCACCTCGTCGGCGAAGGAGCTGAGCTGGTCGACCATCGTGTTGATGGTCTCCTTCAGCTCCAGGATCTCGCCGCGCGCGTTGACGGTGATCTTCTGCGACAGGTCGCCGCCGGCCACCGCGGTGGCCACCTGGGCGATCGCCCGGACCTGGCCGGTGAGGTTGCCGGCCATGAAGTTCACCGAGTCGGTCAAATCGCGCCACGTCCCCGAGACGCCCTTCACGTCGGCCTGGCCGCCGAGGATGCCCTCGGTGCCGACCTCGCGGGCCACCCGGGTCACCTCGCCGGCGAACGAGGACAGCTGGTCGACCATCGTGTTGACGGTGTTCTTCAGCTCCAGGATCTCGCCCCGGGCGTCGACGGTGATCTTCTGCGACAGGTCGCCCTTGGCGACCGCGGTGGCCACCTGGGCGATGTCGCGCACCTGGGTGGTGAGGTTGCCCGCCATCGCGTTGACCGAGTCGGTGAGGTCGGCCCAGGAACCCGACACGCCCGGTACCTGGGCCTGGCCGCCGAGCCGTCCCTCGGTGCCGACCTCACGGGCGACCCGGGTCACCTCGGAGGTGAAGCGGGACAACTGGTCGACCATGCCGTTGAACACGGTGGCGATCTCGCCCAGCAGCCCGTCCGCGTCGGCCGGCAGCTCGGTCCCGAAGTCGCCGTCCCGCACCGCCGTCAGCCCGGCGAGCAGCAGCCGCAGCTCGGGCTCGCCCATGTGCGCGGTGTCGGGTCCTCCGTCCTGGTCGTGCTGCGGGCCGTGGAAGGTCGTGGGGCCGGCCATCGAACGCTCGCCTCCGATCCTGGCGCCGCGGGAACGGGTCGGCGGACCGGTTCCCGGGCGCGGTGTGTACCGCCTCGGAGGCTACCCCACCCCTTACCGCGGTTGAAAAAAGTTCGGTGCCTGAGGCAACCTTCCAAGGGTCCCGCCGCTCCGACGCCCGTCCGGCCGCCTCTGCGAAACCTTCACAGACGGCGACTGCATCCTTCCGCGCATCCGGGGTAGCGGGCGCAGGACCGTGCCGACACGACGGAAGGACTCCCATGGTGGCCCCCACCGGTGACTTGCTCGTTCCCGCCGTTGCGTCGTCCCCGAGCGGACTGCGCGACCTTCTGCCTCCCGAACTCGCGGCCGTCGAGGACCCGCGCGAGGTCGCGCCCGCGGACGCCCGCGAACTCACCAAGGTGCTGCTGCGCCGCCTGGCGACCCTGGAGGAGGGGACCCGGGAGTACTCGTACGTCCGCTCCACGCTGGTGGAGATGAACCTCTCCCTGGTACGGTTCGCGATCCGCCGCTTCGACTCGCACCGCGAACCGAAGGAGGACCTCCTCCAGGTCGGCGCACTCGGCCTGATCAAGGCCATCGACCGCTTCGACCCCGAACTCGGCGTGGAGTTCACCACCTTCGCCCTGCCGACCGTGCTCGGCGAGATCCGGCGGCACTTCCGCGACACCACCTGGGCCGTCCACGTCCCGCGCCGCCTCCAGGAGCTGCGCATCACGCTGGCCAGGGCCCAGGAACGCCTCGCGCAGCGCCTGGACCGCGCCCCGACCGTGGCCGAGCTGGCCGAGCACGTCGGGATCAGCGCCGAGGAGGTGGTCGAGGGCCTGACCGCGGCCAACGGCCACACCGCCGGTTCCCTCGACGGCGGCGGCGAGGACGGCGACGGTCCCGGACCGCTGGGCGACCACCTCGGCCGGGACGACCGGGAACTCGACCTCGTCGAGGACCTGGTCGCGCTCAAGCCCCTGGTGGCCGCCCTGCCGGAGCGCGAGCGCCTGATCCTCTCCCTGCGCTTCTGCGAGGACATGACGCAGTCCCAGATCGGTGCCCGCCTCGGCCTGTCGCAGATGCACGTCTCCCGGCTCCTGAGCCGCACGCTGCGACATCTGCGCCAGGGGATGGGGGCCGCCTGACCGCACCGCGCGGTGCGGCTCCCGGGAGCGCGAGGGCCCCGATCCGCCACCCCTCACTTGGCCGACGGGTGTGATCTCCGTATGGTCGGATCGTACGGACATGGAGGGGGACGACGATGATGCCATCCGACGACGACCGGGGAGAGAGCGTGCCGGCGGCCTCCCGACCGCGTCCGGAGCTGGAGGTGGAAACCCGCCCCGGACCCGACGGCGCCGTGGTCTGCGTCCTGGCCGGCGACCTCGACGTCGAGACGCTGGCACCGGCCGCCGAGGCCCTCGCCGACCTGGTCGCCCAACGGCCCGCGGCCGTGGTGATCGACCTGCGCGCAGTGGGCTTCTGCGACTCCTCGGGCCTGAACGTCCTGCTCCGCACCCGCCTCGCGGCGGAGCGGGCGGGACTGGAGCTGCGCCTCGCCGCCGTTCCGGCCACGGTCATGCGGGTCCTCGACCTGACCGGGGCGCGGACGGTGTTCGCCATCCACGAGTCGGTCGGCGCGGCCCTGGCGGGGTGAGCCGGGGCGCGCGCCGGCCCGCCCGGCGCGCCGGATCCGGACCGGTTCCCGTCGGGCGCTGTCCGGCGCGGCGGCAGGCATAATTCCGGAACCGCCGGGAAACCGACCAAGCGGAAGACGCCGTCGATCCGAAAGGGTGCCCTCCTATGACGCTGAGCCGGGGAACCCTGGACGGAGAACCCCAGCCGGCCGGACCCGCGGCGCCGCCGGGCGGTCAGCGAAGGCGGCTGACCCTGGCCGGGCTCCCCAAGCCGGTCGCCCACGCCAGGACCTTCACCGCCCAGGCGCTCGCGGACTGGTACCCGTCCGGGGTCGGCGACGGGATGGCCGAGGACGTCGTGCTGCTGGCGGCGGAGCTGGTCGCCAACGCGATGCTGCACGGGGACGGCCCGCTGGAGATGGTCCTGGACGTCACCGGGGCCCGTCTGCGGGTCGAGGTCAGCGACCGCAGCCCCCTCATGCCCACCCCGCGCCGGCCGCACAATCCGGCGCTGCCCGGCGGTCACGGCCTGTTCATCGTGGAGCGCACGGCCGACCGCTGGGGCGCCGAGCCGCACAGCCAGGGCAAGGCGATCTGGGCCGAGGTCGACTCCGCGCGCCTGCTGCGCGGCCACTGAGCAGCCACTGGGCGGCCCCGGCCCCCGACGCCTACGGGCCCCCGACGCCTACAGGCCCTCGACGGCGCGCGCGTCACCGGTCAGCGCGTAGCGGCGGCAGGCCAGCAGCTCGTCACAGGTGCTGCCGACCTCCTCGCCGAGCAGGTGCAGGACCGCCTCGGCGTCGTGGTCCGAGATGTAACCCGGTGCGACGCGCAGCGCGAGCAGGCCCAGCTCGCGGAAGCCGCCCCGCAGCCGCCGCTGCACGTCCAGCCCCTCGGTGACGGTGGTGCGCCACGCCTCGACGTCCATGCCGTCGGGCCCGCGGACGGTCCGCAGATCGGCGGGCGGGACGTCCGGGCGCTCGCGGAGCTCGGTGACGGCGTCGGCCACGACGGCGGCGACCCGGGCGGGCTCCTGCGGCTCGTCGCCGGCCTCCGCGCGCAGCCGGCCCACGCGCTCGGCGAGCAGATCGGCCAGCTCCGACAGCCGGCCGCGCAGGTCCACCACCGCCCCCACGTCCAGCACCGCCCAGGCGTCCCAGGCATGGGCGAACGAGGGGCCGGCCTCGCGGGCCACGGTCTCCTCGATCACCCCGGCGGTGGCCGCGAGGTCCAGCAGCCGGTAGGCCGTGGACCGCGGGACCCCGAGTTCGGCCATGGCGTAGGCGTCCCACGAGGGATGGCCCAGCACAGCCCACGCCCGGCCCTGGTGCGCGGCGCGCACCCGCCGGGTCAGTACCAGCGCGGCGGTGCGGGGCTCCGCCACCGCCGCGCGCAGCTCGTCCGTCAGACGCCGCGCGTCGGCCCCGCCGACCGCGGTGTCCACCTGGGGGTTGCGGGTGTCCTCCATACGCCTTGCTTGCCCGCTGCGCGCCGGACGAACCACCCGATAGCGGGGCGAACCGTCCGTGACCGACCGCTTCCGCGCCCGCTCCGCCCGCCGGGTGGCGCGTCCGCCGATTGCGTGGCATGACCGGGCGCCGCCGGGGCAGACGGTGCCCACAGCGTTCGACAGCACGAGTCGAGGGAGGGCGGGGCCGATGTCCGAAACGGTGGCGGCACAACTGAGGATGCGTCTGATCACCGGCGAGGCGCGGGGGCGGGACCTGGACGTCGAGTGCCGCTACGAGACCGGCGACCCGTTCGCCGTCCACCTGGACTTCGGCGCCGACGAGGGGGCCGTCTGGGTCCTGGCCCGCGACCTGCTGGCGGCCGGCCTGCGCGGGCCGGTGGGCGACGGCGACGTCCACATCGAACCCGGCGGCACCGGCGAGCACGTCTTCATCGCGCTGGGCGGCGAGGCCGGGGTGGCGCTCCTGAACGCCCCGACGCGCCCGCTCGCCCGCTTCCTGCGCGCCACCGGTCGGGCGGTCCCGGTCGGCTCCGAGTCCGACCGCATCGACTGGGACCGCTGCATCAGCGACCTGCTCTCCGCCTGACCGCTGCGCCCCGGCGACCGCCGGCCCACGGCCACGGGCCCGGCGGGCCCGCGGACCGGTCCAGGTCCGCGGGCCCACCGGGCCCGTGGCGTGCCGCTACCGCCCCTCGTCGATCAGCCCGAACTCCTCCAGCAGCGCGCCGACCTCGGTCGCGTCCAGCCGGTGCAGCAGCCGCTTGCGCAGGAACTCCGGGCCGGGCAGGCTCAGTTCGGCCCCGTCGCGCAGCCGGCTGGTCGCCGCGAGCAGCTTGCGCACGTCATAGGTCGAGTTGAACACCTCAGGGACCCCGCGTTCGACGTCCAGCAGCCGGTAGGCCGCCTCCATGCCGGTGCGCACCGAGTACTCGGTGGTGAAGATGCAGTCCCGCCCGGTCTCCGCGAACTGGCCGATGAACGCGAAGTTCACCGCCCCGTCCGGCACCACCTGCGGCCGGTCGCCGGCCTTGCGCGGCAGGAAGAACGAGGTCACGTAGGGCATCATCACCGGCACGCAACGCGCGGCCCCGGCGGCCAGCTCGGGGATCTCCGCCTCGGGCACGCCCAGGTGGTACAGCCACTCCTGGGTGATCTCCTCGCCGGTGCACTCCGCCATCGGCTTGCGGACGAAGTCGCCCGGCCGGTCGACGAAGAGCGAGTACAGCCAGACCACGATCTGGTCGGCCGGCTGCTGCTTGAAGTGCGGCTGGCGGTTGACCGTCCAGCTCAGCAGCCAGGAGGAGTCACGGGCGGTGACGATGCCGCCGGTGACCACGCCGCCGCCGAACGGGTCGCGCTTGGCGACCTGCTGGATGTACCGGGGGATGCGCGGGTCCAGGGTGGTGACGGTGGCCGACTCCCACTTGCTCTGCGCGATGTCGCCGCAGAACACCTCGGGGCGGCCGAACTCCGGGTCCTTGGCGGCGATCCGCCGCCACAGGTCCCAGGCCGGCGCCGGACCGTCGTCCAGCCGGGCCGGGGTGTGCTGGTCACCGTTGTCGGAGTTCTCGGTGAGCGAGCCGATGGTGGTGAACACCAGGTCGTCCTCGCCGAGTTCGACGCCGCCGGGCTTCCCGGCCTCGGTCCAGTGGATCCGGGTCGCCCGCTTGCGCCCCGGCGTGAGGTCGAAGTCGATGTCGGTGACCTCGGTCTCGAAGCGGAAGGTCACGCCCTGGTCCATCAGCCAGCGGGTCAGCGGCAGCACCATCGACTCGTACTGGTTGTACTTGGTGAACTTCAGCGCGGAGAGGTCCGGCAGCCCGCCGACGTGGTGCACGAAACGGTGCAGGTAGAGCTTCATCTCCAGCGCGCCGTGCCACTCCTCGAAGGCGAACATGGTCCGCCAGTACAGCCAGAAGTTGCTGTCCAGGAAGTCGCGGGAGAAGACCTCGTCGATCCGCTTGCCCTCCAGCTCCTCGCGGGTGGCGAGGAAGATCCGCACCAGGTCCTTCTGCGCCCGGTCGTTCAGCGCGAACAGGCCGTCCGTGCGGGCGTCCCGGCCCCGCTGCTCGGTGACCCGCTGGAGGGAGAAGTTCGGGTCGTCCTTGTTCAGCCAGTAGAACTCGTCGAGCACCGAGGCGCCCTCGACCTCCAGCGAGGGCACCGAGCGGAAGAGGTCCCACAGGCACTCCATGTGGTCCTCCAGCTCGCGGCCGCCGCGCACCACGAAGCCCTTCTCCGGCTCCTTGATGCCGTCCAGCGCGCCGCCGGGCAGCCGCAGCCGCTCCAGAACGGTGATCCGCTCGCCGGGCACCTGCGCGTCGCGCACCAGGAACGCCGCCCCCGCGAGCGACGCCAGCCCCGAACCGACGAACCAGGCGCTCGCCCGGTCGGCCCGCTCGGGCTTGCGCGGCCTGGCGAACGCCTCGTAGTTCCCGCTGCTCCAGTACACGTGCACTCCCTCGATCGGTGGATCGGCCGTCCGCGCGCCGGCATACCTCGCCCACGCTTGCCAACGGCGCCTGCGGCGGCAACGCGGCTGGTCCGAACGGGTGACACCCCGCCGGCCCGGCCCGCTGCGCCGTGATCACCAGACTGCGCCCGTGCGGGCCGGCCGCGAATCGGTCCACCGGGACCCGATCGCGGCCCGGAGGCCCCGGGCCGATGGTGCGTTTGGTCCCGGTTTGCCCGCCGGTGTCGCGGGGCAGGGCCGCAGGCGCCCCGACACGCCGGACGGCCACGAACAGCCCACCCAGGGTGTCCCGGCGGCGCGGGCGGCCGATCCTCGAGCCATGGCCTCGATCGTCGTTCTCTACGAGCTGGAACCCGGCGGGCTGCTCGGCCCGGACGGGGTCGAGCCCGCCGTGGCGGCCGTACACGCCGCCGGGTCGGACCCGGACGTGCCGGAGGACCCGCTGCCGCGCACCCTGTGCGGGCGGGACACCGGCGACCTGGAGCACGCGCACTTCCGCCCGGGCCTGGGTGAACCCTGGTACCCGCCGACGCTTGCCGACCAGCGGTGCCGGGAGTGCGAACGGGCGCTGCGCGCCCTCTGACGGACGGCGGGCCGCCGCCGGCCGGGGGGTGAGCCGCCGAATTTCGTCGGGGGTTTCCCCCCGGGGAAGTCGGAGGCCGTCCCCAGGGCGCCGAGGGGGCCGCCGCCGCGAAGATCAACTCATCGAACGCCGAGGTCAACGGTGTTCCATCGAGTTGAGGAGTGGTCGGAACGATGACGGCTGACAAGCGGATCGGGCGGCGCGGACTGCTGCTGGCGGCGGCGATTGCGGCGGCCGTGTTGGCCCCGACGGCGGCGAGCGCCGCCCCGGCGGACCCGGCGGGGGTGCACACGGCGGACTCCCGGCAGGCCGCGGTCGTACGGGCGCTGGAGAGCGTGGCCCAGCCGCTGCGGACGACGGAGCCCGGCGGCCGCAGCGCCGACCTCCGGGCCCTGGGCGCGATGATCGGCGACGCCACGGTGGTCGGGCTCGGCGAGGCCACCCACGGCTCGCACGAGTTCTTCGCGATGAAGCACCGGCTCTTCCGCTACCTGGTCGAGGAGAAGGGCTTCACCACCTTCGCCCTGGAGACGAGCTGGACCAGCGGCCTGCAGATCGACGAGTACCTCCAGGGCGGCGGCCCGGGCGACGCGCGGCAGGTCGTCAAGGACGCCCTGGGCGGCAGCCCGTGGGAGCGCGAGGAGTTCGCCGACCTGATCGCCTGGATGCGGTCCTACAACCGGAGCCACCCCCGGAACCCGGTCCACTTCCTGGGCGACGACCTCGGCCTCCCGAAGCTCGGCGACCCGGCCTTCGACCGGGTCGCCTCCTACCTGCGGCAGGCACGGCCGGCCGCCCTGCCGCAGCTCGAAGGGCTCTACGCCGGTCTGCGGCCCCTGGACGACCTCTTCGGCTACATCGGCAAGCCGGTCGCCGAGCGCCGGGAGAACGCGGTCAAGGCCCAGCAGGCGCTCGATCTGGTCACCGTGAACGGCACCCCCGGCGACGACGCCTACGAGTGGGCCGTGCAGCACGCCCGGAACATCGCCCAGACCTTCGCCTTCGCCACCTTCGACCTCGCCGATCCGGCCTCCGTGTCCGCCGCGGAGCAGCTGCGTGACCGGGCGATGGCCGAGAACACCGCCTGGTGGCAGCGCCGCACCAGCGGCAAGGTGCTGATGTCGGCGCACAACGGGCACGCCGGCTACCTGTCCACGGACACCTTCCTGTACCCCAAGCCGCAGGGCTCGTACCTGAGGGACGCCTACGGCCGCGACTACGTGGCCATCGGCTTCACCTTCGACAGCGGCTCCTTCCTCACCACCGACGCGGTCCTGACCGGAGGCTGGAAGTCCGTCACCGTCCCGGCGGCCACGCCGGACATGAACGAGCACACCCTCGACCGGGTCCGCCACCGGGACTACTACGTCGACCTGCGCACCGCGCCCCGGGCGGCCCGCGACTGGCTGGACGTCTCCCGGCCCACCTACGACGCCGGTTCGATCTTCGTCAACGACCCCCTGCCGCGGCTCGCGATCGGCCGGGCCTACGACGTCCTCATCCATCTGAACCAGGTCACCGAGGCACGCACGTTCTGACCGGACGCCCGGCGGGCCCCTGGTCCGGCCCCGCTCACGAGCTGAGGCCGGGCCAGGGGACGTCGGTGCCGCCGGCGGCCGCGTAGTCGACGCCCGGCACGGAGAAGCCGTACAGGCGCGGGACGGCACCCAGCGTTCCGTCGAAAACCCGTGGCCCCGGTGCCGGAGGCGCCCGTAGCATCCGCCCATGATCGAAGACGGCGGAACCACGGACACGGAACTCGACGGCGAGGACGCGAGGGTGGTCAGCTGGCGCAACGGGGAGGTCGGCCTCGCGGTGCTCGACGTCGACGACGCCGAGCTGCTGCAGGGGTGGCGCTCCGACCCGGTGGCGGTCCACGAGGTCGGCTTCTGGCCGCGGTCGCTCTCCGCGCTGCGCGAGCGCGTCGAACGCGACCGGGACAACGAGGACCGCGACGACTTCCTGGTCCTGCTCCCGAGCGGCCTCCCGATCGGCCACATCGCGCTGACCGCTCAGGACATGGTCAACGGCACTGCCCGCGTGGAGCTGGTGCTGGCACCCGAACACCGCGGCCGGGGCTACGGCGGCGCGGCGCTGGACGCCCTCGTGGACCTGGCCTTCGGCGAGCTCCCGTTGCAGCGCCTCGCGGTGGAGACCCACACCGGCAACAGCGCCGCACTGGCCGTGCTCACGGGATCCGGCTTCGTGCCCGAGGGCGTCAGCCGCTCCGCCTGCCTGCACCGGGGCCGCCGCTACGACCTCGCCGTGCTCTCACTGCTCCGCCCCGAATGGGAGGTCCTGGACCGCCCCCGCGCCTGGGACGCCTGACCCGCCGTCGAACCCGACTGCCGACCGCCGGCAGCCTGGCGCGCAGCGTGCCACTCTCCACATCGACGGAGCGGGCCCTTGAGTCACGGCGGCCCGGAGCCGAAAGGGCTCCGGGCGCGGCCGGGTGCCGGACGTCGATGAGCGCCGCACGGCCCGGAGTCATCGATGTCCGGCGGGGCTCAGCCGCGTTCCCAGAGGCAGACCAGGGTGCGGTCGGTGTCCGCGCCGTGGGCCTGGACGCCCAGGTCGTGCAGGAAGGCCGTCAGGTCGGGTGCGCCGACCCGCCAGGTCTCGGCGAAGTAGGCGCCGACGTCGGGGCGTGCGAGCAGCTCGGCCGTGGCGCCGGTGCACAGCGCCAGCAGGTCGCCCGGGCGGGTGTCCACCGGCTGCCAGCGCAGCTCCAGCCCGCCGGGCAGGGCCCGTTCGGCGCTCCAGGCGGTCCGGCTGCCGAGGGCCAGCTGCTCGCTCCAGACGCCGTCGCGCAGCAGCAGGGCCGCCCCGCTGCCGGTGCCGAACACCAGCTGGCGGCGGGTCTGCGAGTGGCTCTGGCCGAGCGGGGACAGGGCGGCCAGCAGGTCGGCCGACACGTCGGCGGGCGCGGCCTGCCGCAGGTGGCCGAGCCGTTCCAGCCCGCCCGTGGTGCCGCGCAGCGCCGAGCGCAGCAACTCGCTGACGGTGTCGGGGGAGTGGGCCTCCCACATGGCGTGCGCCAGCGGCTCGGCGAACGCGCCGACCTGGGCGGCCAGCGAGTTCACCAGTACGTCGGCGGCGCTGTGGGACCAGGCGCCGAGCGGGTTGCCCGCCGCCACCGCCGACAGCAGCACCTGCCGGGGGAACTCGGGCACGATCCGGGTCAGGAAGGCGTCGCGGCGGTAGCGCTGGTCGAGCCGGTTGCGGCCGCCCCGCTGGGAGCCGGCCCGCACGTGCAGGTGGCCCAGGTCGACGCCGTCCACGACGGTGTCCGGAGCGGCGTCCCGGCCGATCGGGAAGGCGCTCGGCACGGCCACCGGGAACGGGCCGGCGCCGAACCGCGGACCCGACCGGGCGGGCAGCTCCACCGCCCGGGTGACCTCGACCTCGACGATGCGCTCCGGCCCGGGGACCGGGATCTCGCGGACGACCTCGGGGCCCGGCACCTCCACGTACTGGACGGGCCCGGGTATTTCGCGCACCACCTCCGGCCCCGGCACCTCCACGTACTCGACGGGCCCGGGCACCGGGACCTGGACGTAGTGGGGCGGCCCGGGCACCTGGACGGTCGGCCGGCGGGCCAGCAGGAACCAGGTGAGGACGGCGTTGCCGACCAGGGACAGGATCAGCAGGATGACGGTCAGAGCGTTCACGGGGCACCTTCCTGGGCGTCGCGCAGGGCGTCGGCCACCAGCGGGCCGCACGCGGTGGCGATCAGCTTCTCGTGCAGTTCCCGCGCGTACGCGGGGTCGGACAGCCGGTCCCCGTCCAGGCCCGGCCAGTCGGGCTCGGCGGTTCGGGCGAAACCCTGCGCGGAGGCCCGCAGCGCCGCGCCGTAGCGGCGGCGGGCCAGCGCGGCGACCGCCGCGGGAGCGGTGGCGGTCCACGGCTCCAGCACCTGCGCCGCGAGGTCGGCCAGCCCGGCGTCGGCGGCCTCGCGCCCGGTGCGCGCCGCGAGGGCGCGGCCGGTGAGCACCGGGACGACCGTGAGCGCGTGCAGCGACTCGCCGAAGACCCGCCGGACCGCCGCCGCCGACCAGACCGCGAGGTGCGGCCGGGCGCTCACCCCGAGCGTGTCCGTGCCGAGCACCACGACGGCGGTCCGCTCCGCGCCGACCGCCGCCACCGCGGCCGGCAGCGCCCGCCGCAGTGCGCCGGTCGCGGCCCGCGGGCGGGCGGCCTCCCCGGGCGGCGGGCCCGCGGCGGCCCGCTCCAGCGCGGGGTAGTCCACCAGGGCCAGCACCGCGTGCGCCTGGGGGACCGGCCGCGCCGTCTCGCGGTCCGGCCGGCCGGCCGCGGCCGGGCCCACCGGCGCGTCGAGCAGGTCGTGCCGGACGGCACCGGTCGAGGCCGCGTCCAGCAGCCGGACCAGCAGCTCCCGCCAGCCGGCGGGCGGCGGCGCGGCGTGCAGCAGTGCGATCCGGTGCCGGACCGGCGGGCCGGCGGTGGGCGCCGGGGAGGCGGCCTTCGCCCCGGGCCCGGCTGCCGCGAGGTCCTCGGCCAGCGAGCGGCGCATCCCGGCGCGCTCGCCGACGGCGGTGCCGCCCAGCAGCCGGGCCACCTCGGCGTGCCAACCCGGGCCGCCCGTCGGGACGGGCTCCTCGTGGTGTCCGGCCACGTCAGTGCCCGAGCGCGCGGGCGGTGGTGGACTGGCGGTCGGAGCAGATGGCCTGGCCCCGCACCGGCTCCTGACCACCCGGCGGCTCGTACGGGAGCTTGAGCCACCACAGCACCGTGTTGGGTGCCCGGCCGGGCAGGGCGCGGGTGTCCGCCACCGTGCTGATGTCCTTCGTCGGGTAGCTGTCGAAGAGGCCCAGCGCCTTGCCGCCCTCGGTGGTGATCAGCTGGTTGACCTCCTTGCGGAGCTGCCGGCGGCCGTCGTACCACCAACTGCCGCCCTCCGGCAGCGGGTCGGTGACGATCTGGGCGAGGGTCAGGTCGAGCGCCGTCAGCTTCGCCAGGAACGCCGTGCGGCTCGCCGTGTTCGTGGGCCGGCCGATCCGGCTCAGCTCCACGAGCCAGGCCAGGAGCGCGGACTCCCAGTTCCTGGCGGTCGGTTCGTCGAGGGCGCTGATGTGGTGGAGTCCGTTCGCCCGGACCACACCGCTGTGCGGCACCAGCAGGCTCTCCCGCACCACGGCGATCAGGTCCAGGGCGTGCTGGAGGATCAGGCACAGCGCTCGCTGCTGGTTGGGCAGGACGTGTGGCGGCCGGTCCGCCACGGCGCCGTCCTCCGGGTCGACCAGCCGGATCAACCGGGCCCAGAGCAAGGGCAACTGCTCCCTCGGCGAGGCATCGGTCGACTGCTGGCCGAGCGGCACCGGCTCCAGGACGTCGCCGAAGCCGGGAAGCCTGGTCCCGTCCGGCGGGCCGTCCGTCCCGAGGATCTCGGCGAGCGTCCGGTGCAGGGGGGCGCTGTCGCGCACCGGCAGCCGCAGCGCGTCCAGCCGCAGTCCGCGGGCCAGTTCCCGGTGGTCGGTGGAGGCTTCGCGGCCCCGGGCGATCTGCGGGTCCGGTGTCAGGAGCTGGGGGCGGAACCCGGGCCGGCCGGGGCCGGCCGGCCACCGGGTGCGGATCTCGTTCTTGAGGAGTTGGCGGATGGTGCGGAGATCGTCCGCCTCGGCGTCGGCCACCTCGCCGGCCGTCGGGGCCCCGGTCGGGGAGTCCTCGGTGTCGGGGTTGCTGTTGGTGTCGGTGTCCCCGTCAGTGTCCGGGGCGTCCGGGTCCGCCGCGCCCGGCTGCTCCTCGGCCGGGGGCTCGTCCGCCGCCGCGGCGGCCGGGGCCGGCGTCCCGTCGTGGGCCGGCACCTCGTCGCCGCCGTCCCCGTCGCCGGGTTCGGCGCCCGCCCCGGGCGGTGCCCCGCCCTCCTCCTGGTCCTCGTCCTTGTCCCCTTCCTCGCCCTCTTCCGCGTTCGCGCCCGCGTCGTCGTCCGCCGCCACCGGGAGGTCGCGGCAGACGACCTGGACGAGTTCCTCCAGGTGCCGGTGCGCCAGGAACAGCGCCTCGTCCCGGACCTGCTCCTCCCACACGTCGCGGAGCGTGCCCGCGACGCCGGCGAGCCGCCGGTGCAACTGCTCGTCGACCGGTGCCAGTGCCAGCAGCGCGTCGGCGAAGGCCACCGCCACCCGGTGCGCCTCGGCGGTGCGGCGGTCGGTGGTGGTGCCATCGTGAACGGAGTGAACGGAGTCCATGTCCGTGCTGATCCCTTTCCCTGGTGGTCCGTCGGGCGGCGTGCGTGGTCCGACGGCGGGTCAGTGCCTGCCGCTGAAGGGGTTCCAGTCGGGGAAGAGGCTGTCCAGGTCCTGCGTCATGAGCGCGGAGTAGACCGCGCCGGGGTGCTCCTGCACCGTCCGCAGGTCCTTCGCCCTCAGGAACGGCGGCACGGTGGCGTGCACCCGCAGCCGGCCGAGGCTGTCCAGACTGAGGCAGCGCGAGGTGCGGCGGTGACCGGCGGGGGCCGTCAGTCGGCCGAGCGGCTTCTCGGTGCCGTCCTCGGCCACGTAGGCGAAGACGTAGTCGGTGGCCGAGGGGACCGGTGCGAACGGGATCAGCAGGCCGGGGAGCGGTTCGTCCGGGCCGGCCAGGTCGTGGCTGTGGTGGAAGGTGTCCGGCAGGCGGTCGGTGAGCTTCGCCGTGTCGGTCCAGTGCGGCAGGACCTCCACCGGCTCACTGAGGACGCGCTCCCGGTTGACGCCGACCATGGTGACGCGGCCGGCCAGCCCGGTGAGGTGGCCGTCCTCGCCGAGCCGGGCGCAGCCGAGCGCGGCCAGGTCCAGAGGGGGGCCGTCGACGACGTGGTGCGCGTGGTCGCCCTGCCGGAAGTAGATCCGCGGCTCCAGCCGTTCGTCCATCTCCATCATCATCCGCACCGCGGGTTCGACGCCGTCCGACAGCCGGCCCGCCCACAGCTCCTCGTCCAGGGTGACGCCCTGGTCGAGGGCCTTGCGGCGGACGTCGTAGGTGGCCCAGCCCATGCTGACCGAACCGTTGAGCGGCCGGTGCAGGTTGATCGACCAGTCCGGCCTGGTCCACGGCGAGCGCACCGCCAGCCGTCCGCCGGGCACCGCGTCGTACGGGGTGCCGACGGCGAACACCAGGGCGCGCTCGTTGTTGCTGTCGATGAGGCTGAAGTCGCAGGGCAGGGTGGCCGACAGGTCGCCGACCTCGATGTCCACCGTGCTGGTGCGCAGGTTGTCGACGTCGTCGCCGGCCCGGAGCCCCGAGCGGGTACGGGCGAGGCTGCGGGCGTGCGCCCAGGCCGCGCCGATCGAGGTGGCCTGCTTGGCGAACGGCGCCTCCACGTCGATGGCGGCCGGGTTGCGGAACACCGGCCGGCCGTTCGGCAGGCTGCGCGGCGCGATCTCCCCGGCGACCGAGTCCAGCACGATCTGCATCGAGGTGCTGCGCCCGCACAGGATGATCCGGTCGAGGGTCAGTGACGGGTCCTGCCCGAACCGGCTCTGCACCAGGTCCACCGCGATCGCCGCGGCCTCCTGGAAGACCGGGACGGCGAGGCGGGCGAAGTCCTCCCGGCGGATGTCGAACAGCTGCTCGCTCTCCCGGCGGTCCAGCAGGGTGCGCAGCCCGGTGGCCCGCTCCTGGTCGGGCAGGTCGTTGAGCCATTCGATCACCCGGGTGCGGGTCACCGTCCACACCGGCTCCGCGCCCTCGGCCGGTGCGCCGCCGAGCAGGATCTTGGCCCTCTCGGCGTCCGCCCACACCTTGCGGAATAGCGGGTTCTCCAGGTTGGCGCCGGGCTCCCAGCCGGTCGGCAGGATCGCCGCCAGCACCGCCGCGACGCCCTCCGGGGCGAGCGTCTTGGGCAGGACCCGGTTGTCGAGGTGGCTGAGCACCTCGGCGGCCAGCTTGCGCGGCGGCTCGGTGGCGGTGGCGGCCAGTGCGTCGGGGAGCAGGGTGAGCAGCTCGTCCGCGATGCCGGGGGAGCCCGCGCCCCACTCGCCGCCGTGCGCCGCGCTCTGCTCCTCGTGGGCCAGTTCCAGGACGTAGTCCGCGAACGCGGCCTTGAGCAGGTAGTAGACCCGCAGGGTGAGGTAGTCGCCGCCGAGGTCGGGGTGGCCGGAGGAGCCGAGCACCTCGGGACGCAGCTGGTAGCGGCGGCCGCGGACCCGGGCCTGCTCCTCGGTCATCGGCTCGCTGTAGTCGGTGAGGGTGAGCCCGAGCAGGGCGACGTCGGTGGTGCCGCCGCCGACGTCGACGACCAGCATGGTCTGGCGCCAGGTGTCGCGTTCCTGGTCGGGGAGCTTGCGGGAGGCGGCGCGCAGCGCCTCGACCCCGGACCCGGTCCGGCCGGAGAAGTCCCGCATGACGAAGAACAGCCCGGCGGCCACGCCCTCGTCGTAGCGCCGCACGACCTGCCGCAGGCCGCACTTGTCGAGCAGCAGCTGCTGCAGCCGGTTCAGTGCGTCGGGCGGGGTGGTCGTCGGGTGGGTGACCACGAGCTCGGTGAGGTGGCGCAGCTCGCCGGTCTGCGGGTGGCGGATGTTCTCCTGGGTGCTCTCGATCAGCCGGACGAACGCCAGCGCGATCAGGTCGTCGGAGCTGTGCTCCACGCCCGCTCCGAGGCCCGGCACCGGGACCGGGCCCGGTCGGCGCAGCCGGCGCTTGAGCCCGCGCACCGGGGAGTTGGACTCGTCCACGCTCAGGGTGAGCCGCCCGCCGGTGACCGCGAGCACGCTCGGCACCTCGTAGGTGGTGGAGGCGCCGCCGAGGAAGTCCACCCGGCGCAGGCCCAGTTGGGCCAGCGGGGGGACGCGGAAGGCCCGGTCGTAGGCCGTGTGCAGCTGCGGGACCAGCCACTCGCTGAGCCCGGCGGTGCGGGCGAGCTTCTCCACCTCGTGGGCGGTGACCTCGACCAGGGCGGCCGCGGGGCCGTCGCCGAGGGTGAGCAGCTCGGCCAGCCGCCGCGCGGTGCGCTCGCCCTGCGGCCGGCCGGCCAGCACCCGTGCGGCCAGCAGTTCGGCGGCCGCCGCCCAGGACGGCGGTGCGGCGGGCGCGGCACCGGGCGCGCGGTGGACGACCCCGGCGAGCGAGGCGCCGAGCGAGCGGCTCTGCTCGGGGTCGATCCGCCAGATGACGTTCTCCTCGCCGTTGTAGACGGTGACGGTCGAACCGGTGTTGCCGAAGTCCACCGCGGCGAAGTTGTTGAACTCCAGCCCGGGGCCGATGTGGCGGGGTATGCCGTCCAGCAGCGGAGCGGCCTGCTGCGGGCCCGCCTCGGAGCTGAAGGTCAGCTCCACCGCACCGAAGTCCTCGGCCTGGACGCCCTTCTCGTTGCGGTAGATCAGCTTCCAGGTGACGCCGACCCGCACGTCCCCGGCCGGGGCCTGCGGGGACCGCACCACCTCCGCGGGCACCACCAGGCCGGGGATCACCACCAGCCGGCCGTAGACCGGCAGGTGGTCGGGGAAGGGCAGCGCGGTCCAGTTGTTCTGCAGCCACTGCCGCAGCGGTGCCGAGCCGTCCACGGTCTCGATGATCCGCAGCTCCTGCGGGTAGCCGAGGAGGTTGTCGTACGACTCCAGCACCACCTGGGGCAGGACGTGGCCGCCGTCCTCGCGCTCGGCGCTGGTGAACGCCTGGTCGGCGCCGGTGAGACCGGGGACGGCCTCGAACATGATCTGAAGAGTGCTCACTTCTCCTGCTCCCAACGACGCAGCACGGCCCGCAGCGAGCCGTTCTCCTCGGACTGGCCGGCTGTTCCACTGCCGTCGCCCGCTTCGCCGCCGTCCGCCGCCGCGGCGCCGGCGCTGATCATCTCGGCGACCTGGAGCGAGTCCGGTACCGCGCGCGCGTTCTGCTGCACCAGCTGGATCAGGCCGGTGAGGGCGGCCGCGAGCATGTCGGTGAACGCGGCCGCGGCCTGCTCGTACACCGCCGCGACCAGCCGGCTGCGGAACAGCGCGACCACGTACTGGCTGCTCTCGGCCTCCCGCCGCTTGGGCGAGGGGTCGTCCGGATAGTCGTGGCTCCACGGCAGCACGTGGTCCGCGAGCTGCGGGAACCCGGTGATGTCGGCGGGCGCCAGCGCCGCGGCCGAGGTGGTGGCGGCGGCCGTCGCGGTCGGCGGGAAGTACGCGGTCGTGGTGAGCACCCGCAACTGGCTGACCCGGAAGGACGGGGGCACCCGCGACTCCGGGAGCTGCGCGAAGAGGCCCTCCAGCCGGACCCCGGTCTCCTCGTCGGCGAGCCACGCGTGCACCTCGCCGAACACCTCCTCCTGCTCGGCCGCCCACGACTCGGCCCACGCGGTCAGCTGCTTCAGCGCGTCCTCGCGCAGCGCGGTCACCGTCCGCAGGTAGTGGCGGTGGAAGGCGGTCGTGGTGTCGGCGTCCCGGTCCTGCGACTGCCCGGCCAGGTTCTTCCGGAACTCGTCCTGCAGGTGCGGCGGGAGCACCCGTACGTAGTCGGGGACCTCCACGCTCGACACCGGGGCCTTGGTCACCACGCCGTCCTCCACGGCGGCGAACAGCTCGCCCCAGAGCGGCCACGAGAACACCGCGGTGACCGCCTGCCGCTCCAGCCGGGCCAGCACCGACCCGCCGCTGCCCTGGCGCGCCTTCGCGGGGTTGCGCAGCTCGTTCAGCGCCGTCATCAGCCGGCCCGCGTCGGCCCCCAGCCGCTCGAACCGCTCGATCAGCTCGGCGTGCTCCGGACTGCCCTCGGCGACCGTGTGCGCCCTGGTCCGCGCGTCCACCGTGCGCCACGCCCGGTGGGTGCGCCGGAACTGCTCGCCGACGGTACGGCGCTTGAGCCGTACGCCGTGCTCCTCGATGTGCTCGGCGATCATCGCCCGCAGGGCGAGCAGCCCGCCGTCGCGCGCGTACTCGCCGAGCTGGCGCACCCAGGGGTGGCCCGGGTCGGCGACCGCGATCCGGTTGGCCAGCTCGCCCCACTCCCGGCGCCGCCGGGCCATCACCTTGACCTCGTCGGGGGTCATGGGCGAGAGGTCCGCGAGCGTGCAGTCCAGCCCGGAGCCCTCGGTCGCGACCGCCGCGAGCACCGACACCGGCAGCGCCCGCTCGATCCGCTCGAACAGCAGCTTGGCGGCGTCCACCCGGAGCATGTGCAGCGCCTCGGACGCGGCCGTCGCCGTGGCACCGAGCGCCACCACCTCGGCGGGCAGCTCCGGGGCGCTGGTGGTGTCCCACTTGTTGAAGGCCATCAGGATGCTGTCGGCGAGCGTGTCCTGGCCGTGGCCCTGCGACTCCATCTTCCCGTAGAACGTGCCGACCAGCCGCGAGCCCATCAGGTTGCCCCGGGACACCACGAGGATGGTCTCGACGTTCTTCAGCTGCGACAGGCACAGGTAGTCGTCGCGGCGCCCGGCCGCCCCGAGGCCCGGGAAGTCCAGCAGCAGCGCGCCGCCGTCCTGCGAGTCGACCGTCTCCCAGGTGCCGGGCCGGACGTCGACGTCCACGTCGATCCGCCGGATCAGCGGCGACAGCACGGCCCGGTACTCCTCACCGAGCGCCGTCCCGGTGCGGGAGGCGTGCTCCAGCGCGGCCTCCAGGCTCTGCCGGTCGAGCTTCTTGCGCAGCGGCGACCGGGCCGGGTACGGCGCGCCGGGGTCGTCGGCCTTGCCCATGTCCGCCAGTGCCCGGGCGACCGCGGTGGACAGCCCCACCGTGCTGCCGAACAGGTCCGGGTCGACGGTCAGCAGCGCCTCGCTGAGCCGGTGCATCTCGCGGACGCTCTCGCGCAGGGTCTCGTTGTCCTGCGGGTGCGTCCAGAGGGCCTCGCGCGCCCAGGTGTCGAAGCGCTGCCAGGTCCGCGGATCGCGCCACAGCGGGGTGGCGTCGGTCGCCGGGGTGGCGATGGCCGTCAGGAACTCCTGGAGCGGCTTGCGGTCCAGCCCCTCCTTCTCCCGCTTGAAATCGGCCGACAGCTCGTTCGCCATGTAGACGAGGCAGCCCAGGACGTCGGCCGGGCTGAGGAGTTCGGCCACCGCCCGGTCGCCGAGCGCGGTCGGCCGGTCCGGTGGTCCGCCGCGCAGCCGCAGGGCGGTCACCTGCGCGGTGGTCGCGCGGTTCGCGGTCGGCAGCAGGTCGGGCTTGCCCAGCAGGGCGCCGATCAGGCTGGACTTGCCGGCGGTGAACTCGCCGACCACGCCGATCGCCACCGGGGTGGTCGCGACCCTGATCAGCTCCTCCGTGTGGTGCAGGGCGTCGCGGAAGTCGTCGGCGGCCTCCTCCGGGACGTCCAGCGGATCCGGCGCGACCTCTTTGACCTCCTGGGCGAACCGCAGTGCCTGTACCGGGTCGTCCCATTTCACGGGCGTGCTCCTTCACGGGTGGTGCCGGGTGCGTGGGCTTCGGGGGGTGCGGACGTCGGTGGACGCGGACAACGGTGGGGCGGGAGTCACGAGTTGTAGAGGAACAGCTCCATCCGCAGGGTGCCGGAGGCGGGGCCGAGGTCGAGGTAGCCCCGGTAGAACCCGGCATCGGTCGGCAGCTGGCGGTGCCCGCCCTGCCGGATGGCCTCCGCCGCGGCCTTCGCGAAGGCGCTGCTGGCGTTGGAGGTGGGGGCGCAGCCGCCGCAGCCCCCGTCCGTACCCCAGACGAAGACCAGGGCGCCGCGCTGCTGGTGCCCGTTCAGCGCGGTGTCGACGGCCTCGTTGACCCGGCGGGCGGCGGCGGCCTTGCGGGCCGGGCTGCCGTTCACCAGGTCGTCGGCGACCGACTGGTCGGCGAGCAGGGGCAGGTCGAGGCTCTGCGGGATCATGCCGACCGGCGCCGGCGGGGTGGGGGTCGGGGTCGGCGTGGGTGTCGGCGTGGACCGGGTCGGCGACGGGGTGAGGGTCGCGGTGGCGGTCGGCGTCGGGTCCGCGACGACGTCGGGCGTCCGGTTGGTCTGGCCGCCGAGCACCACCAGCACCAGGATCAGCAGCAGGTCGGCGAAGAGCCAGCCCGCCAGGTGCGTGACGCCCGTACCCCTCACGACGGTCTCCCCGGCTCCGCGGGACGCGGGCCCGTCGGGGGTGCGTCCTGCGGGGGGCGGTCGTGCGGCGCGGCGTCCCGGGGCGGGGTGTCCTGCGGCGCGGCGTCGCGCGGCGGCGGTACCGCCCGCGGGTCCCGGTCCTGCGGGGGGACGTCGTCCGGGGGCCGGTCGTCCGGCTTGCCCAGGCGGACGACCGTACGGTCCAGGCCCCCGACGCTCGCGTCGAGGGCGTCCACGCTGCCGTGCAGCGTGCCGACCGTCACCCCGAGGCGCTCGGCCGTGCCGTCCAGGTTGCCGACCGCCGTGCCCAGGTTCTCCACCCCGGCGTCGAACACGCCGACGGTCGAGCCGAGGACGCCCGCGGTGCCGTCGAGCACCGTCACGGTGCCGTTCAGCGAACCCACCGTGCCGTCCAGGCTGCCCACCGCGCCGCCGAGTTCGCCGACGGTTCCGTCGAGGCTGCCGACGGTCCCGCCGAGCGTGTCGACCGCCGTGTCCAGGGTGCCCACGGCGCGGGTGAAGTCGGTGAGCGCGGCCTCCACGGCGCCGCCGGCCTGCTGGAACTGCCGGCTGAGCTCGACCGCCGCGGTGGCGATGGCGAGGTGGTAGGTGCGGGCGATGTGGTCGGCGCCCGTGCCGAGGGTGTGCTCCAGCCAGCCGGTGAGCCCCTCGCCGGCCAGGCCCAGCCGGTCGCCCGAGCGGTCGAGCGCGGCCGAGACGGTCCGCAGCTCGTCCAGCAGCGCGGCGAGCGAGGCGTCGGCCCGTTCGGAGGCGCCGCCGACCAGCCGTTCGCCCTGGGCGGCGGCCCGGGTGACCAGCTTCTCGACGTTCTCGCCGATCTCGCCCATCCGCAGGCTCGCGGTGTCCGACAGCACCGTGACCGTCCGCGCCATCTCCTCGGACATCTCCCGCACCGTCCGGACCGCCTGGTCGCCGAGCGCGCCGACGGTGCGGGCCGAGGCGTCGGTGGCCTCGCGGATCTCCTGCACGCTCTCGGCGGCGGCCTGCGACAGGTCCGCCCGGGTGCGGGCGATCTCCTCCCGGACCAGCTGCGCCATGGCGTCGGCGGCGGCCGTGCTCCGCTCGGTCGCGGTGACCAGCCGGTCGCCGCTGTCGGTGAGCCGGCCGGCGGTGCCGTCGAGCACCGCGGACGCCTCGCTCAGCTGCTTGGTGCTGCGCCTGGCGGTGCGCAGCAGTTCGACGGTGCTGTCGGCGAGCGAGCTGGTGGCGGCGTGGGTGTCGGCGGCCCGGTCGAGCAGCGGGGTCAGCTGCGCGGCGGCCCGGCTGAGTTCCGCGACGAACCGGGCCGGCGCCTCCAACCTGGCTGCGGCCAGCAGCAGCTGGGCCTCCGTCAGCAGCGGCGGGAGCTGGGCGACGGCGGCGCCCAGCGAGGCCTTCCCGGCGCTGTCGGCGCTCCGGCGGACGAGTTCGGCGGCCAGTGTGGTGCCGAGCAGCAGGACGAGGGCGCCGATCGTCCACCACACCATGGCGCCGAAGGTGAACAGCCCGCTGAGGTGGCCGCCGAAACCGTCCTGCCACAGGTCGAGGAAGGTCCGGCCGTCGGCGAGCTCCCGCCCCGCCCGGGTCGAGCGCAACTCCTCGTACGCGCCGGTCGCGCGGTTGAGCCCGAACCAGGTGATGCCGAGCGGCACGAACACCAGCAGCGGCGGCGCGTGGGTGACCGCCTCCCGCAGCCGGGAGGCCCGGTCCGGCGGTTGGTCCGGGATTCGGTACAGCTCGGGGCGGCCGAACAGTGCCATCAGGTCCAGCTGCGCCCAGGTGTCGACGTCGGCGGCCAGCGCGTCCTGCGCGTTCGCCGCGGCCGTCCTCGGGTCGGCCGGCGCATGGCCGGCCCGTTCGTCCACCGCCAGGGCCAGGCCCCGCAGACCCCGGCGCTGTGCGGCGAGTACGGGCAGATCGGCGACGGTTCTCAGCCGCGCGCCGAGCGTGTCCCCCGAAGCGGAATTCTGGCCCAAAACTGCCCCCCAGACAGCAGGGCGTGACCGCTTGGTGCGGCGTTGGCCCCGGAAGTCCAAGTGTGCACAGTTCCTTCGTCGGTCGTGACCGATTCCGGTAAAGCAGGGGGCGTCAATTTCCGCGTGTACGACCGTTGTTGCGCTGCTCGTAGGGCTGCGGCCACCTTGCCGCGGTTGTCATGTCCGGCCGGGCGGACGGGCGCCCGCGCGGGTGTCTTGGTGGTCGTCGGACGGTTCCCCGGGCGCGGCCGGGTGATGGTCCGGCAGGGGCGCGGAAGTAGAAGTTGAGCCACTCGCGGCGCCCAGCAGCCGGGCGGCCTCGGTCATGGCCGGCCCCAGCGGCAGGTCGAGGCGGAGCGCGGCGAGGTCGTCGCCGCGGGTGGGGCCCTGGTTGACGATGGCGACGGGCAGCCGCGCTCGGGCGGCGCGGCGTACGAAGCGCAGGCCCGACAGGACCGTGAGCGAGGAACCGAGGACCACCAGCGAGCTCGCGGTGTCGACCAGTTCGTAGCAGTCCGCGACCCTGGCGGCGGGCACGTTCTCGCCGAAGAACACCACGTCCGGCTTGAGGACGCCGCCGCAGTCCGAGCAGGGCGCGACGCGGAAGCCGTCCACCAGCTCCTGCCGCAGCTGCGCGTCGCCGTCGGGTCGCAGCACGGCGCCGGGTCGGCGAAAGCCCCGGTTCAACTCGTCCAGGCGCATGTCGAGTTCGGCCCGGGAGCTGGTGCGCCGGCAGTCCAGGCAGACCACCCGGTCGAGCCCGCCGTGCAGTTCCACGGCCTCCCGGGTGCCGGCCGCCTGGTGCAGTCCGTCGACGTTCTGGGTGATCACCGCCCCGACGTGCCCCGAGCGGCGCAGGAGCTCCACCGCCCGGTGGCCGGCGTTCGGCCTGGCCCGGGCGAAGAGCGGCCAGCCGGTGTGGCTGCGGGCCCAGTAGCGGCGGCGGGCGGCCTCGCTGCCGGTGAACTCCTGGTAGGTCATCGGCGTCCCGGTGCGGCGCCGGCCGGTGGCACCGCGGTAGTCGGGGATGCCGGACTCGGTGGACAGCCCCGCCCCGCTGAGCACCACCGCCCCGCGCCGGTCCAGCAGCCGCACCAGCTCCGCGAGGTCCGCGGAGCTCGCGGGGCACTCCGGGACGGTGGTTTCCGAGGCGTTCATACCGCCGAGGGTAGCTCCGCCGACCGGCCCCTGCGCAGGGGCCGGTCGCATCACGCGGCGGCCGTGGGCGGCGGAGAACCGCAGCCGCCTGCGGAATCGCCGCTTGGTCCGGCAGGCCCCCGCGGCGAAAGAATCTTCGGCTCCGTACGGTGGGGCGACCTCACTTGAGGCGGTCACCGCCGAAGAATTTCCTGTTCCGGTGGTGGCGTCGGCCGATCCTGGCCGGTCCGGTCGGGGTGGGGGAGCGTACCTGGCGGTGCCCGGGCCGAGAGCCGCCGTCCTGCTGTCTCCAGGGGCCGGTGTTCGTCGTCGGGTCGACGACGGTGGAGAATGTGCGAGTGAGCGATGTACGGGAAGTCCTGGATTATTCGACGTTCGGTCGGGCGGTGCGCGAGCTGGCGCAGGCGGTGGCGGATGACGGGTTCGAGCCCGATCTCATCCTGAGCATCGCCCGTGGCGGTGTGTTCGTGGCAGGAGGTCTGGCCTACGCGCTGGACTGCAAGAACATTCATCTCGTGAATGTGGAGTTCTACACGGGGGTGGGCACGACCCTCGACATGCCCGTGATGCTGGCGCCCGTTCCCGAGGCGATCGATTTCACCGACAAGAAGGTCCTGATCGCCGACGATGTCGCCGACACGGGAAAGACGCTGAAGCTGGTGCGCGACTTCTGCCTCGGCCACGTCGCCGAAGTGCGCTCGGCCGTCATCTACGAGAAGTCGCACAGCCTCGTGCAGTGCGAGTACGTGTGGAAGCGGACCGACGACTGGATCAACTTCCCGTGGTCGACGGAGGCGCCGGTCGTCAGGCGCGCGGGCGGAGTCCTCGACGCCTGACCGGGGCCGCAGGGTGGGTCGGCGCGTCCCCGGCCGGGCCGCTCCGCCCGCCGGCGGCCGCACACGTGCCGGGCATTCACTCTTCCGGCCTATTGGGCAAGGTGGTTCGAGCCCGTACATTTCGTGTATCGGGATAATCCCCCGCTCACCCGCAGCGCAGTGCGGGGAATCGCCTTCGGCACCGTCACCGTGCCATCGGGGCGGGCGTGTTGGCCGTCCCGATACGACAGGACCGACTCACCGACCCACCGACACCTCCGGCGACCTCGCACGGGGCCGCCGATGAGGACGGCCGCCTCTGCGGCGGCGGTCCGAAGGGTGCCATCTCCGGGGAACCGCACCACCCCGACGGCGACGGGACTGCCCGTCCGCCGGTGCAAAAGGCCAATAGCCGAGGGCCAACTCATGACCCCTGTCGGGACGTTCTGCGCCCGACGGATCACTGCCGAGGAAAGACCTGCCTCCGTGTCCGAGCGCCTTTGCGGACACCGGAGGACCTGGCGGCTCGCGAAGACCGCACACGACGCGCCCGGGCGGCCCGTTCGCCGTATGGCGCACACCATCCACTCGGGAGGAACCATGAACGCCGCCGCCAACTGGAACGACATCCTGGTCCGCGACAACTTCCAGGACACGGGACAGACCCCCACGGCCGACCCCGTCTGGGAGTCCCCGGACATCATCCCCTTCGGCAGCGACATCCTCGACTTCGGTCTGCTGGAGTCCAGTTACGACGGCCCCGACCTCGGACTGAGCCACCCCATCGTGTACGGGCAGCTCAACCGCATCTACGTCCGGGGGAAGAACCTGAGGACCGGCTGCCCCGCCTCCGGCAACGTCAGGCTCTACTACGCCCCCGGAGGGCTCCTCCTCGACCCCCGGGCATGGACCCCGCTCACCGCCGAGGCCGGCGGCACCGCCGTGCCGTTCACCGTCCGCGGCGGCGCCAGGGAGGTCCCTCCCGGACAGATCTGTGTCAGCAGGTCCGCCTTCCTCTGGCCGAGCCAGAACCCGCCGGGCCACTACTGCACGATCGCCACCGTCGACACGCCCGCGCACCCCATGTCCGCCACCCTGCCCACGTTCAGCTCGCTCGTCGACTACCTGAACTGGGTCAGGTACAACCCCAACGTCGGCTGGCGCAACATCGACGTCATTCCGTGCCGGCAGACCAGGTACGTCCTCTCCAGCCTGGCCATCTCCAACCTGAACAACACCCCGACGCGCTTCGTCTTCGGGATCTCCGGCACCGACCTGCCCTCCGGCACCGCGACCTTCTCCAACACCGACCAGCAGGCCCCGTTCAGCCTGACGGCGCAGATCTACGCGCCCGGCAGCGACGAGGGGTACACGCGCTCGGTCGTCCTGCCCGCCAACTACTCCGGCACCGTCACGGTCGTGGTCCAGCTCGACCAGCCCCTCCCGTGCGACGCCCGGATCGTGCTGCGCGCCTACACCCCGGTGACCGCCAGGGCCGGAGAACGCGAACGGCGCCTCGCCGTCCCCCTCACCGGCGTGCCCGGGCTCCAGGACGCCCTGTTCCTCGAACTCGGCGCGTACACCTTCGTCGCCACCTCGAGCAGTTCGTGACCGACTGGGAGGCACCCCCCTTCGGGCTCCGGGCCGACCACGGTCGGGGCGTTAGAGGGCGACAGGGCCTGGCGCGTATACGCGGACCACGGACGGTTCCGACGGGCCTCGCCGCCCGGCGGGTCCGGGCGCCGCACGACGCGGCGCACCGTGATCGTCGGGATCGCGAACAGCGGTGCGAGCCGCGGAGCTTGGGCCGGAGCGGCACTATGCTGGGGGAATGGTCGAGTCGTTGCCCTTCGCGATCGCGAGCCGGTGGCGGCCGGGCGTCGGGTTCATCGTGCGTGCCGGGCGCCGTACGCTCGTGGAATCGCTGTATCTCCTCACCGCTCCGCTGAGCGCCGTCGTCGGCCTGCTTCTGGTGGTCGGCAGTCTGTGCGTCGCCACGGCCGGTTCGTTGCTGCCGAGCGGATCGCCCGTCGCGGCCCGGGCGCTGGCGCTGGCCCGGTGGCCCGGCGACGTGGAGTGGTGGCGGATCGGCAAGGTGCCCTCCCGAGCCGGCGGGGCACCGGGCGCCGGCTGGCGGCCGAGGTCGAAGGAGACGGCCGATGCGGCCGATCCCGGGCTGTGGCTCGACCTGGCGCACGCGGTGATGGTGCTCCCCGTCGTCCTGGTCACCTCGGCGGTGACGGCGCTGTGGTGGTTCACGGGGGTCGCCACCGCCACGTACCCCCTGCGCAACCAGGCCACGCCCGGGTCGCTGCGGCCCATGACCCTGTACGCGGGCAGCGACCAGTCCCACATCGCCGTGAGCCTGGGGCTGACGGCGCCGACCGAGCGGCTCGTCTTCGCGGTCACGCTCGCCGTGCTGCTGCTGTCCACCCTGCCGCTGGTGACCCGGGTCTGTGTCGCGGCCCAGGCCGGTCTCGGCAAGGCGCTGCTGTCCAACATGTCCGCGTTGCACCGCAGGATCAGCGGACTGGAGCAGGAGCGCGACACCGCCCGCGCGCAGGCCGTCGCAGCGGTGACGGCCGAGGCCGCCGCGCTGCGCCGGCTCGAACGCGACATCCACGACGGCCCCCAGCAGCAGTTGGTCCGTCTCGCGATGGAGCTGGGCCGCGCGCAGTACCACTTCGACCGCGATCCGGAACTCGTCCGGACCGCACTCGCCGACGCGGTCGTCCAGACCCAGCAGGCGCTGGACGAGCTGCGGGCCCTGTCGCGAGGCATCGCGCCGCCGATCCTCACCGACCGGGGGCTCCGGGAGGCGCTCGCCGCCCTGGGCGCGCGCTGCATCGTCCCCGTCGAGCTGGACGCCGGTCCCGTCGGCGGCAGGCTGGAGGCCGCCGTCGAGACGGCCGCGTACTTCGTGGTCGCCGAGGCGCTGACGAACGTGGCCAAGCACAGCCACGCCCGCCGGTGCACGGTCGGAGTGCGCCACGCCGACCGAGTCCTGCGGGTCTGGGTCACGGACGACGGGGTGGGCGGCGCCGCCCTGGCCAAGGGACACGGACTGCAGGGGCTGGCCGACCGGGTTCAGGCGGTCGGCGGCCGCCTGCGGGTCAGCAGTCCCGAGGACGGTCCGACCACGATCACCGCGGAGCTGCCATGTCAGTGAGGTCGGACGGGACGATGTCCGAAGCACCGTCGGGAGCACCGGCGGCTCCCGCGGCCCGCGGGCCGCTGCGGATCGTCGTCGCCGACGACGCCGTGCTGCTGCGCGAGGGCCTGGTCCGCCTGCTCGCCGAGGACGGTCACGAGGTGGTGGCGGCGGTGGGCGACGGCCCTGCCCTGGTCGAGGCGGTGCGCGAGCACCGCCCGGACGTGTCGGTCGTCGATGTGCGGATGCCGCCGACGCATACGGACGAGGGGCTGCGGGCGGCGGTCACCGCCCGCGGACAGGTGCCCGGCTCCCCGATGCTGGTGCTCAGCCAGTACGTGGAGGTGTCGTACGCGGCCGACCTGCTCGCGGACGGTTCCGGCGCCGTGGGCTATCTGCTGAAGGACCGGGTCGCCCGGGTCGAGGAGTTCCTGGACGCCCTCGACCGGGTCGCCCGTGGCGCGACGGTGCTCGATCCGCAGGTCGTCGCCCAGTTGCTGGCCGTTCAACGACGGGGCGACCCGCTGGGCAGGCTGACCGCGCGTGAACGGCAACTGCTGGGGCTGATGGCCGAGGGCCACTCCAACTCGGCCATCGCCCGGCGGCTGGTGCTCTCCAACAGCGGGGTGGAGAAGCACATCGGCAATGTCTTCGTGAAGCTCGGCCTCCCACCCGACGACGCCCAGCACCGCCGGGTGCTCGCGGTTCTCGCCTACCTCAATTCCTGAGCCCCGTCACCATCCGCCACCGAAGAAGCCGAGCAGCGCCGGCGCCGGGTCGGCCGCGGTGGAGGCGTTCGCCGCGGCGAGAACGAGGAAGGCCGACGACAGCAAGGCCCACAGGAGACCGAGTGACCTGAACACGCGCCTGGCCCGGCGGTCGGACGCCGCCGTCCTGGCGCTCCGCGTCCAGGACACCGTGCTCAGGCCGATGAGGACGACCGCCACCATCGGGGCGGCCACGGCTATCACCAGGTGGTACAGGGAGAAGTCACCGACCATCACCTCGAGGGCAGGCGGAGTGCGGTCACCGGCGTTCGGATAGTCGGCCAGCTGCCGCCTGACCTGATCGAGCGTGTCGGCGAGCGCTCCGTGCGGCGCGTGCGTCGGCAGCATCGACAGCAGTGAGGAGAGCGGTGCCGTCGCCCCCTGGACGTTGGCCATGACCGCCGCCACCGAGGCCAGCCCGAGCGCCGTGACGACGATCCCGGCTGCCGCGAGCGCCGCCCCGCGTCCGGCCCCGCGTCCGGCCCCGAGTCCGGCCCCGCGTCCGTGGGCCAGTCCGTCGGCCCGCACAAAGGCCCTCCACAGCAGAACGCCGAGCGTGATCAGCACGCCCAGCAGGGCCGCGGCGATCGAGGCCTTGACCACGTGGTAGCTGAGCCAGTAGTCGACGACCCGCTCCAGGTCCGGGGAGAGGTTCCGGTCACCGGACCTCCAGTAGCCGACGAACGACGCGGAGAAGCTGTCGATGAGGTGGCGCTGGTCGCCGAAACCGCCACCGGACATGCGCGCCGCCAACGGGCCGGGGGCGAAGACGAAAGCCGGGACGAGGCCCGCGGCGAGAGCGGTGAGCGCGGCGGGTACGCGCCCTGGGGTACCCGCGGAGCGGGATCGCCCGTGCGTTCCGGTGGTTCGTGAGGTTGTTCTCATGTGGACGACTTTGTCGCGCCGGCGCCCACCCGGTCACTGCGGTCCGCCCTGCACGTGGGGTGTGGCCTGCCACACCCCACGTGCAGGGCCCTTCTCTTCGGACCCTGTTCGATATACGGTACAAAACGTTTGTTACGTACCCGGCAGATCGGCGCGACGACGCCCCGTATCTCCCCACCCTCCCTGGAGAGTCCGCAGTGACCGAGCCCACCGAGCCCATCAAGTACCGGAAGAACGGCCTCACCCGCGGGGTGACCGAGGAACTCGCCGAGAACATGAGGCAGGGCTGGGCCGACACCGAGCGCCACGGCCTGGAGCCGATAGCCCAGGCCCCGTACACCGTGCGCCGCCGCGCCGCGCTGTCCGCCGCCTTCCCGGGCGAGCTGCTGGTGGTCCCGTCCGGCAATCCGAAGGTGCGGTCCAACGACGCCGACTACCCGTTCCGCCCGTCCTCCGACTACGCCTACCTGACCGGTGACCACAGCCAGGACGGCGTGCTGGTGCTGGAGCCCACGGGGGAGAGCGGCCACCGGGCCGTGCTCTACCTGCGCGGCCGTTCCCGGACCGACAACGGCGAGTTCTGGCTGGACGGCCACGGCGAGCTGTGGGACGGCCGCCGCGACAGCCTGACCGAGAGCGAGCAGCTGCTCGGCCTGACCTGCCAGGACGTGCGCACCGTCCACGCCGACCTGGGCGCGGCCGCCGGTCCGGTCCGGGTGCTGCGCGGCCACGACGCCGGCGTGGAGAAGGCCCTGCGGGACAAGGGAACGGCCGAGCGGGACGCGGAGTTCGAGGAATTCCTGTCCGGGCTGCGCCTGGTCAAGGACGAGTGGGAGATCGCCGAGATGCGCTTCGCCTGCGCGGCGACCGCCCGGGGCTTCGAGGACGTGGTGCGCGTCCTCGCCGACGACGCCGAGACCTCCGAGCGGCTGATCGAGGGCACCTTCTTCGTCCGGGCCCGGATCGAGGGCAACGACGTCGGCTACAGCACCATCGCCGCGGCCGGCCCGCACGCCACCATCATGCACTGGGTCCGCAACACCGGCCGGGCCCGCCCGGGCGAACTGCTGCTGCTGGACGCGGGTGTGGAGACCAACCAGCTGTACACCGCCGACGTGACCCGCACCCTCCCGGTCTCCGGCCGCTTCACCGACCTCCAGCGGAAGATCTACGACGCCGTGTACGCGGCGCAGGAGGCGGGCATCGCGGCGGTGCGGCCCGGCGCGGACTTCCGCGACTTCCACCACGCCGCCCAGCGCGAGCTCGCCGAACACCTCACCTCCTGGGGCCTGTTCGGCGACCTCACCGCCGACAAGGTCTACGAGCTGGGCCTGCACCGCCGCTTCACCCTGGCCGGCACCGGCCACATGCTGGGCCTCGACGTCCACGACTGCGCCCACTCCCGCGTCGAGGAGCACGTCGACGGCCCGCTGAAGCCGGGCATGGTCCTCACGGTGGAGCCGGGCATCTACTTCCAGGAGAACGACCTGACGGTGCCGCAGGAGTACCGCGGCATCGGCGTCCGGATCGAGGACGACCTCCTGGTCACCGAGGACGGCAGCGAGAACCTCTCCGCCGACCTCCCCCGTCGCTCCGACGAGGTCGAGGCCTGGCTGGCGGGCCTGCGCCGCTGACCCCGGACGGTGGATCGTGCCCCTGCTCGGGGGCACGATCCACGGCGGCCGGGGCCGTCACCTCACGCGGAGGCACCGGAGAACGAGTCACGCCGTGGTTGCCCCGGTCGACATGGCCTTCGACGACGCGTCGGGCCGGGACACATTCATGAGGGGTGTCCTCACTACTGGGATGGAATGACGGGGTTGTCCTGCGCGGCCCGTCGGCCTACCCGGCCGCCGGGGGCAGGGCAGGGTGGTTTCCGCGCCGTGCGCTGGAGCGGTCGCGCGGAAGGGATCGGTATGACACGGGTACGCGGGTCCGGAGAGCCGGTGCGGCGGATGTGGGCGGTGAACCGGCCGCTGGTCTTCACCGGGGCCCTGATGGTTCTGGTGCTGGCGGCCGCTCTGGTGGGTTTGGCCGTGGACCGGCAGTCGATCACCGGACAGCCGGCCTGGGCGAAGCCGGCCCGGTTCGCGCTGTCGATCTGTCTCTACTCCCTCACCCTGATGTGGCTGCTGACCTTCGTCCGGGGCCGCGAACGCCTCGTGCGCACGGTCTCCCGGGTGACCGCCGTGGGGCTGAGCGTGGAGATGGCCCTGATCGTCGGCGTGGCCGCGGCCGGGACCACCAGCCACTTCAACTTCACCACCGCGACCACGACGGGCGTGTGGATCACGATGGCCGTGTTCATCGTGGCCGCCTGGGTGATGAACCTGGCGACCGTCGTCCTGCTGCTGTCCCAGCGGGTGGAACCGCCCGCGTTCGCCTGGGGGCTGCGCCTCGGGACGGGGGTGGCCTGCCTGGGCATGGCCGTCGCGTTCCTGATGACCCTGCCCACCCACCTGCAGCGCGAGGCCGCCGCCGAGGGCCACGGCATGCCGATCATCGGTGCGCACACCGTCGGGCTCGCGGACGGCGGCCCGGGACTGCCGGTCACGGACTGGAGCACGGTCGGGGGTGATCTGCGGATTCCGCACTTCGTCGGTCTGCACGCACTCCAGGTGCTGCCGCTGATCGGCCTCCTCCTCGCCTGGCGGCCGCGCCGGGCGACTCCCGGCCACCGTGCGGCGCTGATGTGGATCGCCGCGCTGTCCTATCTGGGCCTGGTGCTCATCCTGACCTGGCAGGCGCGCCGCGCCCAGCCGGTCACCGCTCCCGACGCGCTGACCGGCGTCGCGCTCCTCGCCGTGGCCGCCACCGCCGTCACGGCCGCGCTCCTGGTCCTGCGTCACGCCCGCCTCGCGGACGGCTGACCCGGCAGGCCGGCCGGACAAGCAGCTTTTAGCCCGGACAGGCAGCGGTGTTCCTCCGCCCGAGTAGCCGGGCGGTCGGCCGGGGGAGGGGGGACGGTGCTTCGGGTACGGATCGGGCTGGCGCGGGGGAACAGCCCCCCGTCGAGGAACACCCGACCCCTGAACCCCAGGAGGCCGACATGGCCCGCACGAAGCCCCTTGCCCTGACCGCCCTCGCCGTCTTCGGTGTCCTGGCCGCGAGCACCGCGTCCGCCGCCGCTGCCGACAGGCCCGCCGACAAGCCCACCAGCGTCAAGCCGACCGTCACCGCCCCCGCCCCCCACGACCAGGCCGCCGCCGACCCCTCGCTGCTGGCCGCGCACGACCAGGTCACCGGCGACTGGGTCGACGTGGCCCCGGGCGACAACGGGTTCGCCATCGTGAGCTGTCCGTCCGGCGAGGTGCCCACCGGCGGTGGCGGCCAGACCAGCGCCTTCCGGATCTTCTTCACCGACTCCTACCCGAGCGGCGGCTCCTGGGTCGTACGCGGCACCAACACCGGCACCGCGACCGAGTCCATCCGGGCGACCGCCGTCTGCACCACCCCCTGACCCCCCTGACCCGGCGCTGAACGACCCGGGCCCGCCTCCCGGGCCCGGGTCGTTCCACGCCCTGCGCGCCGGTGTCGCCTGGCGCGACGCGCCGACCGCCACCAGGGCCGGCTCGAACTCGTCTGCAGCATCATCTGCCTACGACGGCGCCGGACGCATGTCGGTGGGGACGGTGTCCAGGCCTGCGGAGCCGACGATGGCCGCCAAGCGGTGAGATCGGGCGGCAGGCCCCCGGCTGCTGCCGAGCGACATCACTGACGAGGGCCCGAAGAGGCCGGTGTACCACTCTGCGACGTAAAGATTGGAATCAGAACTGTCCTCCCAAGGAATCGATTGACTTATCGTCAAGGCGTCCTGGGTTTCCAATCCTTGGTGGCCTTGTTTCATGGCGACACGACGCCCGGATCCGGAGAATTCCAGCTCGACTGTGCTTCAGTAAGTGCGCACACGCTCCACTATGCGCCATGGGCGGGGTGCGGAATTCCTGCCCTGGCGAACAGAAAGGATGGCCCATGCCCTCCAACGGCGAGATCGAAGACGCGCAGCAGGAAAAGAAGGCCGGCCTGTACAATGCTCTGATCCAAGGGCTTCAGCTGGACCCCGACCGATTCCAGCTGATCTCACCGGCGACCCCGGTCGGAGATACGTCGGACAAGATCTGGGAGTTCTTCGACAACATCCCGCCCCGGACCCTGGCCTACCACTTCGACGAGGCGGGTGGGAACCGCTTCTACGACAACTATGCCGAAGTCATCAACAGGCTCCAGCCGCCGAGCGACGACGCGTTCGAGGAAGCTCTCGGAGACTACATCGATGAGTGGAAGAAATACCTCAAGAAGCAGAAGCCGGCGCCGACCCTGGAACAGCTCCCGGGGGTGTTCCGGGATTGGGCCGCGGCGAACCATCCGGACATCGCCGAAGCCGGCGCGCAAGCCCTGGAGCAGTTGGTCAACGATCCGCTGCTCAAGGCACAGGAGCAGGTGCGTGACAAGAGCCACTTCATCAAGAACACGCCCGATTTCAGCTCCACGATCGAAAATCTGAAGGACGGTATTCGTAGGGCGCAAGGCGCGGCCGTCAGCTTCGACAGCGCCACGGCCGACATCGACGTTCGGAAGACGTGGGCCAGCGGGGAATTCGGCGTCTTCTACTTTGTCTTCGGCGGAGGGGGAGGAAGCTGGTCCAAGATCAGTGAGACCTTCGCCAGCTCACGGGTCACTGTCGAATGCACGTTTGACCACGTGATGACGCTTCAAGGGTCCCCGGGGAATTGGTACAACTCTGCGGCGCTGTCCCGTGCCTACTCCACGGAGGACAACACCGTATGGAAGCCCGGAAAGCCGAGTTGGAACAGTACCTTCGGCCCCAAGGGTGACATGCAGCGATTCTGCACCGCGCTAATCGTGGCTGATGGCATCAAGTGCACGGTGACTTCCGACGCCAGCTACTCCCAGAAGGATCAGGAGAGGTTCAAATCGGACGGCGACATCGGTATCTGGCCGTTCTTCTTCGGCAATGTGGAAGGTGGCAGTTCAACGGAAACCACCTTCACCAGCGAAGGGCACTTGAAGGCCGTCAGCACCAGCCCTGGGGGCAATCCGCTGATCATCGGCTGCAATGTCACTCAGGTCAAGGATTTCCTCGGCTAGTGCTGTGACCGCATAGGTTCACCGGGTTGGCGTCGGAGGGCCCTCGGCCGGTTGGATGTCGCGAGACGTTCAGCTCGGAAGGGGGCCTGATGGCGGAGCCGGTCAGGGTTCGCAGACTCACGGACCAGGAAGGCCAGCAGTTACAGCGGATCGTGCGTCGGGCAGCATGAACACGGTGCGCTACCGGCGGGCGATGCTGCTGCCGGCCTCGGCCGGCGGCAACCGGGTCTGCCTGGACCCTTGGTGGGCGGGAGGCCGTCCCCGCCATCTCAGCGCTGACGACGAGGACTTCGTCGTCCAGACGGCCACCACCCGCCCGACGAAGCTCGGGCAGCCCTTCACCTGCTGGTCGATCCGCAAACTGCTCGCCTATCTGCGCGGGGCCCACGGCCGCGTGATCCGGATCGGCCGCGAGGCCCTGCGCTGCCTGCTCGCCCGGCGCGGTGTCACCTTCCAGCGCACCAGGACCTGGAAGGAGTCCACCGACCCCGACTTCGACACCAAGGTCGAGCGGATCGAGCACGTCCTGGAGCGCTTCCCCGACCGGACGTTCGCGTTCGACGAGTTCGGCCCGCTCGGCATCCGGCCCACCGCCGGCGGCGGGTGGGCCGAACAGGGCCGGCCCGACCGGCTCCCGGCGACCTGCCACCGCACCCACGGCGTCACCTACTTCCACGGCTGCTACTCGGTCACCTTCGCCACTGCGCCACCCCCTCTGAGGCTTCCAGCACGCCAGAACTCGCCTTTAGCAAATCTCTTGTACTCATTCAAAATTCTGTGCATGATTCAGGCATGGTTTCACAGGAACAGCTGGACGACATCTTCGCCATTCGCTGGCCGCTGCCGCACTTCCCCGAGGACGACCAGACCCCTCGGCACGTACGCGGCGCTGCGGTGGACGACGCATGGAAGCCCCGCTTGGCCTTCATCCGGCAACTGGGAGCTGCGACGGCGGACCACGGTCCGGACCATGATCCGCTCCTCGTCGCCCTTGAGGACCTCGTCGCAATCAAGAAGGCCGCCGATGAGCAGATTCGGCTGCTCCTGGCCTACGGCCGGGCCTACGTCACCCCGCGCCCACACACGCTGGAAACCCTTGGCCAGGCTGCCGGCCTCACCCCCTCCGGCGTCAGCCGCGCCTTCGGCGCCAAGGAGATCCTCGCCGTCGGGAACCTGACCGGCCGGCGCCCCGCCGCAGTCGAGATCGACGACCACCACCCCGATCTCTTCCCCGACGATGACAGCCGACGGCGGTGCACCTGGGGAGGCAGCAAGAACAACCCCTGCACCGACGAGCCCAAGTACGCCGTCACCGACAAGTCCGGCACCAACTGGGCCTGCTGCGACAGCCACCTGCCCGGCTACCTCCGCTCCCGCACCTGAGCCGACCGGACACTCCACAGTCGTTGGCGGCAAGCCGCGGCCGTCGAGCACGCGGCAGTTGGAGAACGCGGCCAGGGCCTCCGCCGCCAAGCTGAGAGTCCTGATCCGATCTACTGCGAAGGCCCGACCCCAGGTCGGGCCTTCGGTCTGTCTTGCGCCTTCAACATCATCCCGTGGCGGCTTTTGGGCTCACGTTGGCTGGACCCCTCCTCGTGTCCCTCACGACACCCGAGATCGAGACCGACCTGGCCGCGCGAGTCGAGACGGCCTTCGGGATCCCCGGGCAACCGCCCCTGGCCTGGTGGATGGCGGCGCCGTCCCGGTGGCGGACCGCCGCCGGGAGGTCGTCGCACACCGGGGTGGCCGACTCCACCTGGACCGGGAGCAGTTCGTGCTGCGCCTCGTTCGGCCGCAGCGTCGGGGCCGGGTCGGCGGCGGCCGGCACCTCGGCCGCCCGGGGGAGCGGGGTGCCGTCCCGAGGATCGCGCCCTTCGCCACCCGGAACCGTCCGGTCCGTGCCCCGCCGTCACGCCCGGGGCCTGCTAGGCATTCTCGCCCTCGGTGTCGATGTGGGGCAGGATTCGGTCGAGGAAGTGCGGGGTCCACCAGGCGGAGGCGCCGAGCAGGGTCATCACGGCGGGCACCAGCAGCAGGCGGACGATCGTGGCGTCCACCAGGACGCTGACGGCCAGGCCGAGGCCCATCATCTTGATCACGATGTTGTCGCTGACGATGAACGCGGCGAACACGCTGACCATGATCAGCGCGGCGCAGGAGATCACCCGGGCGGTGATCTCCAGGGCGTGCGCGACGGCGTCGTGCGGGCGGCCGGTGCGGATCCACGCCTCGTGGACGCGGGAGAGCAGGAAGATCTCGTAGTCCATGCTCAGCCCGAAGACGATGGCGAACATCATCATCGGCACATAGCTCTCGATCGGGACCTTCCCGGCCACGCCGAGCGCCGGTCCGCCCCAGCCCCACTGGAAGACGGCCACCACGACCCCGTACGAGGCCGCGATCGACAGCAGGTTGAGCACGGCGGCCTTGACGGCGACCAGCAGGCCGCGGAAGACGGCCAGGATGATCAGGAAGGCGAGCCCGACCACCACCGCGATGATCAGCACCAGCCGGCTGGAGACGATGTCCAGGAAGTCCACCTGGGCCGCGGTGTTGCCGGTGACGTACGTCTTCGCGCCGGTGCCGGCCACCGCGTCCGGCAGCACGGTGTCCGACAGCCGGTTCACCAGGTCGGTGGTGGCGCGGTCCTGGGGTGCGGTGGTCGGGACGACGGTGTTGAACAGCACCACGCCGTCCGGGCTGGTCTGCAGCGGGCTGACGCTCGCCGCGCCGGGCAGGCCGGTGAGGGCCTGTTGCAGCGAGGCCTGGACGGCGGGGCGGTCGGCGGCCGCCACCGCGCTCTGGTCGACGACCAGGGTGAGCGGCCCGTTGGAGCCGGGGCCGAAGGCCGCGGACATCAGGTCGAAGGCGCGCCGGTCGGTGAAGTCGGTGGAGTCGGCGCCGTCGTCGATGTGGCCGAGCTGGATGGAGAACAGCGGGATCGACAGCACCCCGAGCGCGACCACCCCGGCGACCAGGTAGCGCCAGGGATGCGCCTCGACCCGCCGGGCGTAGCGGTGCCAGGCGCCGGTGGTCTCCTCGCCCCGGGCGCCGCCGGCCTCGGTGCCGCCGCTCTCGGTGCCGCCGCTCTCGGCGACGGGGCGGCGCACGGAGAAGCGGTCCATGTGGCGGCCGATGAACCCCATCAGCGCGGGCAGCAGGGTGAGCGCGCCGAGCACCGCCGTCACCACGGTGACCCCGGCGGCGGCCCCGAGCTTGGCGATGAAGGAGATGCCGGACACCGACAGCCCGGACAGCGCGATGATCACCGTGCAGCCGGAGACCAGCACGGCGCGCCCGCTGGTGGCCACCGCCTGCCCGGCGGAGGCGACCGGGTCCACGCCGTCCATGAGGTTCTGCCGGTGCCGGGTGAGCAGGAACAGCGCGTAGTCGATGCCGACGCCGATGCCGATCATGGTGGCCAGGGTGGGCGCCACCGTCGCGAAGGTGGACAGCGCCGCGATCAGCCCCAGCACGCCGAGGCCGACCACCGCCGCGAACAGCGCCGTCAGCAGCGGCAGCCCGGCCGCGATGAGGCTGCCGAAGCCGACCAGCAGCACCACGATCGCCACGGCGAAGCCGATCGCCTCGCTGGACCGGTCGTCCGGCGCCGGCCGGGCGAGCTCGCCCAGCGGTCCGCCGTACTCCACCTGCACCCCGGCGTCCCGCAGCGGTGCGACGGCGGCGTCCACCCCGGTCAGGTAGTCGTCGCCGAGCAGTGTGGGGTTGGTGTCGAACCGGACGGTGATGTAGCCGGTCAGCCCGTCGGTGGACAGCGGCCCGCCGGGCGGCGCGGGCTGCCCGGGCGGCGGCAGCGGGCTCTGCGCGCCGAGCACGTGCGGCAGCGCCTGGAGCGAGGAGACGGCCTGCGCGATCTGCGGCTGGAAGCCGGACAGCTGCTGGGCGTCGTGCAGTACCACCTGGGAGCTGGTGCCGGCGGCGGCCGGCTCGTGCGCCTGGAGGACCTCCTTGCCCTGCGCCGCCTGGGTGCCGGGCAGTGAGAAGTCGTCGGAGTAGGTGCCGCCGACCGTCTTGTTGGCGGCCTGGACGCCGGCCAGCGCCACGATCCACAGCACCATGACCATCAGCCAGTGGCGCGCGCACCACTCTCCCAGGCGGCGCAGGCCGGCGCGCTTGGCGGCGGGCGCGGGGGCGGGCTCGGGGGCCGAGGAGGAGCGGCGGGTGGACGGCGGCATGGAAGGCTCCCGGGGTCTCCTGCGCGGCGGTGCGCCGATCCGGCGCAGCGTTCCCCGGCGGGCGCCGTCGCGTACCGCTACCGCCGGGTAGTCGCCCCGCCGGCGGTGCGCTGCGTGCGCTGCGGTGCGCGCCGGTTGCCCGGGGAGGGGCGGCCGGGCCCCTCCCCGGGCAACCGGGCCGGGCCGTCAGCGCACCGGGGCCGCCGTCTCCCGCAGCTCGCCCTCGGCCAGGTGCAGCCAGCGGGTGATGCCGATCCCGCTCAGGAAGCGCTCGTCGTGGCTGACCACCACGAAGGCGCCCCGGTAGGCGTTCAGGGCGTTCTCCAGCTGCCCCGCGCTGACCAGGTCCAGGTTGTTCGTCGGCTCGTCCAGCAGCAGCAGGTGCGGGGCCGGCTCCGCGCACAGTACGCAGGCCAGCGTGGCGCGCAGCCGCTCGCCGCCGGACAGCACCCCGACCGGCAGGTGGGCCCGGGCGCCGCGGAACAGGAAGCGGGCGAGCAGGTTCAGCCGCTCCGCCTCTGGACGCTCCGGGGCGTACGCGGCGAAGTTCTCCGCGACGGTGCGGTCCGGGTCGAGCAGGTCCAGGCGCTGCGAGAGGTAGGCGACGCGCCCGTCGGCCTGCCGCAGCTCGCCGGCCTCGGGGACGAGGTCACCGGTGAGCAGGCGCAGCAGCGTGCTCTTGCCCGCGCCGTTGGGGCCGGTCAGCGCGATCCGCTCGGGGCCGCGGACGGTCAGGTCGACGCCGGGGCCGGTGAACACCTCGTGCTCGCCGAGCCGCACCCGCAGTCCCTCGCCGAGGAACAGGGTGCGCCCGGCGGGTACCTGGGTGTCCGGCAGGTCGACCACGATCCGCTGCTCCTCGCGCAGCGCGCGCCCCGCCTCGTCCAGGCGCGCCTTCGCCTCGCCGACCCGGCCGGCGTGCACCTGGCCGGCCCGGCCCGCGGACTCCTGCGCGCCGCGCTTCATGTTCCCCGCGAAGATCTTCGGCAGGCCCGCGTTCTTCAGGTTGCGGGCGGCGTTGCTCTGCCGGCGGTCGGCCCGCTCACGGGCCAGCTGCATCTCCCGCTTCTCCCGCTTGAGGTCCTGCTCGGCGTTGCGGACGTTCTTCTCCGCGACCTCCTGCTCGGCCCGCACGGCCTCCTCGTAGGCGGTGAAGTTGCCGCCGAACAGCCGCAGTTCGCCCCGGTCGAGTTCGGCGATGCGCTCCATCCGGTCGAGCAGCGCGCGGTCGTGGCTGACCAGCAGCAGACAGCCGTGGAAGTCCTCCAGGGTGTCGTACAGCCGGTGCCGGGCGTCCAGGTCGAGGTTGTTGGTGGGCTCGTCGAGCAGCAGCACGTCGGGCCGCCGGAGCAACTGGCCCGCCAGGCCCAGCGAGACGACCTGGCCGCCGCTGAGCGTGCGCAGTGTGCGGTCCAGGGTGAGCGCGCCCAGGCCGAGACGGTCCAGCTGGGCGCGGGTGCGCTCCTCGATGTCCCAGTCGTCGCCGATGGTGGTGAAGTGCCGTTCGTCGACGTCCCCGGACTCCACCGCGTCGATGGCCCGGATCACCTCGGCGACGCCCAGCACCTCGGCGACGGTCAGCCCGGCGGTCAGCGGGAGGGTCTGCGGCAGGTACCCGAGGGTGCCGTCCACGGTGATCGACCCGGCGGTGGGCCGCAGGTCGCCGGCGATCAGCCGCAGCAGCGTGCTCTTGCCGCTGCCGTTGGGGGCGACCAGGCCGGTGCGGCCGGAACCGACGGCGAAGGAGAGGTCCTGGAAGACGGGGGTGTCGTCGGGCCAGGAGAAGGACAGGGTGGAGCAGACGACGGAAGCGCCGGACATGGAGGTGACCTCATGAGGTAGGGGCTCCAGGGGCAGGGAAGGACACACCTGTCCCCTGAATGGACAAGGGGGAGGAGGGGACGACAGCCGGGCCGCGGCAGCGGTGCTTCAGCGCACCGGCGAGCGGCCTGTCGGTCCGGGTATCACCCGGAGATGTCGTCGTCCACCACCATGTCCGGTCTCCTCGACGAAGGATCAACGTTCTCGACACTCTAGCAGCACGGCCTGCGGGCGTCAGGTCGTGCTGCCCGTGCTGCCCGTGCTCGGAGCCGGTCGGCGTCCGGGACCGGCCCGCGCGAGGGCGGCGGGCGCTCCTCCGGGGTGCGGCCGCGTCGGGCCGTTGCGGGCCACTGTCGGGGGTGAAGCGGCCGGGCGCATCGGTCAGTTGACGCTGAGACGGCCGTTCGGGTGGTGCCCCGCAACGGTGCCATCCGCACCCGGAAGGCCCTCTCGACGCGGCGGACGCGCGGCGGCATGCTCATCCCCGTGCGCGGCCCGTGCCGTGTGCCGCACGTCTGCGCCGTCCGAACGAAGGAGCCCCCGTGGACCGTCTCGTGCTGGACCCGACCGGCCGTGACCGCGACGCCGAGACCGCCGAGCTGCACGCCCGCGGACCGGCGACGCCCGTCGACATCCTGGGGGTGCAGGCCTGGGCGGTGGCCGACCCGGACCTGCTGGAGGAACTGCTCAAGGACCCCCGGGTCTCCAAGGACCCCCACCGGCACTGGCCGGAGTACCCCGAGGTCGTCGCCGCCTGGCCGCTGGCCCTGTGGGTGAACGTGCGCAGCATGTTCACCGCCCACGGCGCGGACCACCGCCGGCTGCGCCGGCTGGTCGGCACCGCGTTCACCGCCCGCCGGATCAACGCGCTCGCCGGGCGCGTCGAGGAGATCACGGAGGCCCTGCTGGACGAGCTCGCCGCCACGCCGCCCGGCACGCCGGTGGACCTCCGCGAGCGCCTGGCCTACCCGTTGCCGATCCGGGTCATCGCCCAGCTCCTGGGCCTGCCCGACGAGTTGGTGGACCGCTTCCGGGCCCATGTGGACGGCGCGTTCGACACCACGCTCACCCCCGAGGAGGCGCAGGCCAACGCGGTGGCCTTCTACGGGATGCTGGACGAGCTGATCGCCGCCAAGCGCCGCGAGCCCGGCGACGACATGACCTCCCAGCTGATCGCCGCCCACGACACCGAGGACACCGAGGACACCGAGGACACCGAGGGCGGCGGGGACGCTGCGGGCGGTGCGGGCGCCGGACTGAGCGAGCAGGAACTGCTCGACACCCTGCTGCTGGTCGTCTCGGCCGGCTACGAGACCACCGTGAACCTGATCGACAACGGCATCGCCAACCTGCTCACCCACCCCGAGCAGCTCGCCCTGGTGCGCGCGGGCAAGGTCCCCTGGGAGGACGTGGTCGAGGAGACGCTGCGCCACGACGCGCCCGTCGCCCACCTGCCGCTGCGCTACGCGGTGGAGGACATCGAGCTGCCGGGCGGGGTGACCGTCCGCCGCGGCGAGGCGATCCTCGCCTCCTACGCCGCCGCCGGCCGCCACCCCTCCCGGTACCGGGACGGCGCCGCCTTCGACGTGACCCGGGCCGACAAGGACCACCTCGCCTTCGGCCACGGCGTGCACTTCTGCCTCGGCGCCCCGCTCGGCCGCCTGGAGGGCCGCACCGCCCTGAGCAGGCTCTTCGACCGCTTCCCGGACCTCGCCCTCGCCCCGGGCGCCGACCTGCGGCCCGTCGAGTCGCTGATCTCCAACGGCCACCGCACGCTCCCCGTCCTGCTGCACGGGCCGCGGGCCTGACGGCGGGAACGCGGCCGCGCCGCCCCGGACACCCTCCGGGACGGCGCGGCCGCGCGCGGGCTCACTGGCCCATGACGTACTTGACGGTCGGCCCGGTGGTCCAGCCGCCGTCCACCGCCAGTTCGGCGCCGGTGACGTAGGAGGCGTCGTCGGAGAGCAGGAAGACCACGGCGGTGGCGATCTCGGGGGCCTCGCCGACGCGGCCCATCGGGGTGTTGGGGTAGTTGCCCTCCCCGCGCCGGATGCCGACCGAGGCCGTCATCGGCGTGTACGTCATGCCCGGGTGCACCGAGTTGACCCGGATCCGCTCGGTGCCCAGCTCGACCGCGCCGATCTTGCTGAGGCCGCGCACGCCCCACTTGGACGCGCCGTAGCCGGCCGTCAGCGCCAGGCCCATCAGGCCGGCCGCCGAGGAGATGTTGACGATCGAGCCGCCGCCGGCCGCGCGCAGCGCCGGGACGACGGTCTTGATGCCGATGAACACCCCGGTCAGGTTGACGTCCAGGACCCTGCGGAAGTGCTCGACGCTCTCCTCCACCAGCGGGGTGCCGGTGGAGATGCCGGCGTTGTTGACCAGGCCGTGCACCGCGCCGAACTCCGCCACCGCGAAGTCCACCACGCGCTGCCAGTCCTCCTCGGAGGTCACGTCGTGCCGGACGAACCGGGCCCGCTCGCCGAGTTCGGCGGCGGTGGCCTTGCCGTCGTCCTCCAGGACGTCGGTGATCACGACGTTGCCGCCGGCTGCGACGGCCAGGCGGGCGGCCTCGGCGCCCAGGCCGCGGGCGCCTCCGGTGATGATGACGGTCTTGCCGGTCAGGTCGTTCATGACGTGCTCCTTCGAGGGGCGGGGGCGGGGGCCGAGAGCATGGCGGCGGACACCGCCACCAGGTCGGCGAGGAAGGTCTCCTCGTCCGTCAGGGGTCGGGCCCCGGTGAGGTACTGCTGCGCGCGGTCGGCGAGCGCCGCGCCGATCAGGGTGAGGACCAGGTCGAGCCGCTCCAGGCGGATCGGCTCCGGCAGCGCGGAGATCCGTGCCTCGGCCAGTTCGATCAGCCGCCAGTAGCCGCCGCCGGCCAGGGTGGGGTGCGGGGTCCGGGTGCGGACGCCGCTGTTGTGGCTGATCTGCGCGGAGATCCGCAGGCAGCGCCGGCCCTGGTCGGTGCGCAGCTCGGTGGCCTCGGCGGCGACCAGGGCGCCCAGCAGCCCGGGCAGGTCCGCCTCCGCGAGCGAGGCCAGGCGCGGCGCGAGGGCGCGCTCGGTGCGCTCCTGGCGGGCGGCCATGATCGCGTCGAGCAGGCCCTCGCGGGAGCCGAAGTGGTACTGCACGGCGGACGGGTTGCCCTGCCCGGCAAGCCGGACGATGTCCTTGGTCAGCGAGGCCTCCACGCCCCGGGTCGCGAAGAGTTCCTCCGCCGCCCGCAGCAGCCTCTCGCGGGTCTCGTGGCCCGCCGACGTCCTTGCCATGCGGCCAAGATTAATACTGGCCATTATTAACGTCAATGCACCACGACGGCGCGGCCCCGCCGTCGAGGGACGGCGGGGCCGCGGGGTCGGGAGGGCTCAGCAGCTGGTCGTGACGGTGACCCAGTGGCCCTCGTACCAGACCTGGATCTTGCACTTCTTGGGCGGCGCGGCTGTCGCCGAGGCGGTGGCGGCCGTACCGGCGGTCATGCCGACGACGGCGACGAGCGCGGCGAGTACGGTGGCCGCGCGCCGCCTTCCGGTGCGGGCGGTGGTGGTCCTGGTGGCCATGGCTGGTCCTCCTCCTGTGGGTGGGGTGGGGCAGGGGTGCGCCCGATCGTGGTCGGCCGCCCCCCGCCGCCCCGCCGTCCCCGTCCGGCGGGCATGCACACGAGGATGCGACGTGGCCCGGCCCCGAGGGAGGGCAGAGCGTGCCCTGGCGGAACGGCCGTCCCTGTGCGCGACGACGGCCTCGTGGGCGACGACGGCCTCCTGCGCGACGACGGCCTCCGCCGACCGCAGTCGCTCCCGGGGCGGTTGGGCGGAGCGCCGGGCAGCGCGACAATCACCGGTGTGGACATCGCTGAAGCTCTCCGTGACTTCCTGGTCTCCCGGCGGGCGCGGCTGCGCCCCGACGAGGTCGGGCTGCTCGCCCACGGCATCCGCCGGGTGACCGGCCTGCGCCGTGAGGAGGTCGCCGCACTGGCCGCCACGAGCGTGGAGCACTACACCCGGCTGGAACGGGGACAGGCGTCGCGGGTCTCGGACGCCGTCCTCGACGCGGTGGCCGACGCCCTGCGGCTCAGCCCCGGGGAGCGCCGCTACCTGCGCGGCCTCGCGCGCCCGGACGAGCCGGAGGTGGCCGGCCTGCCCCCGGACCGGCGGTCGAGCATGCAGCGCGTGCTGGACTCGATGGTCCTCACGCCCGCCTACCTGGTCGGCCGGGGCGGCACGATCCTGGCCTGGAACGGGCTGGCGGCGGCCGTGTTCCTCGACTTCGCCCGCGTCCACCCGGACCGCCGCACCGTCGGGCGGCTGGTCTTCACCGACCCGCGCGCCCGGCGGCTGTTCGTCCACTGGGAGGAGAAGGCCCGCGAGACCGTGGCCTATCTGCGCACCGAGGCCGGCAAGTGGCCGCACGACCCCGGCCTCGCCCGGGAGATCGGCGAACTGCTGGCGCGCAGCGCGGAGTTCCGCCGGCTCTGGGCCGAGCAGGTGGTGCAGGAGAACGGTCACATGAAGGTCCTGCTCGCCTGCCCGCCGGTGGGCCTGCTCAGCCTCTCCGCCGAGGCCCTCTACGTCGCGGGGAACCCGGACAAGGCGATCGCCGTGTACACCGCCGCTCCGGGTTCCGGCTCCGAGCGGGCCCTGCGCCGCCTGGCCCGCGCTGTCGGCCCCGCGTCGGCGTCCGTGCCCGCGTCCGTTCCGCCGCCGCCCACCGCCGGTCCGGCCGCGACCTGACCGGAACGTCCGGGCGCGCCCGGTACCGCAGTCCGGTACCGCGGCCCGGCACAGCCCGGCCGGGCGGCGCGGGTCAGCTCCGGAAACCCGCGTGCACGTGGTCGTGGTGGGTGTCGTCCGAGAAGAACTGAGCGGCCGTCGCACCCCCGGACAGCAGCCGCGGCCCGCCGACGTTGTACGAGCCCGCCGCGGCGGCGGCCCGCATGAAGCCGTCGACCAGGTCGTGCGGTGTGGCCGGGTCGACCACGGCGTGGCCGTCGATCTGCCAGGTGTCGAAGGCCCGGCCGGCCGGGTGGTCGCTGGGCCGGTCGGTCCCGAACACGTCCAGCGGGTGGCCGGAGCGCACCACGCTCACCTGGAAGGAGTACGGACCGGCCAGGGTGAGCATGGCCTGCAGCACGCTGTCGCGGACCGAGCCGCTGCGCAGGTCCGCGACGGCCGCCGGGGGCAGCACGATCCGGGGCTGCGCGAGCACCCGGGCGGCGAGCGTGGGGAGTTGGGGTGCGGCGGGTCCCGGGTCGGCGGGGTGGAGGGCGGTGACCGTCCAGCGGGGGCTCGCCGCGCTCAGCCGGACGTCCACCGTCGTCCCGCCGGCCGTGACGGTGGAACCGGTGGCGGACCACTGGCGGCACACCACCAGGACGCTCGCCGAGTCCGCGAGGATGCCCCCGTACTGGGCGTCGATCACCTCCACCACCGCCTCCGGGGCGGCGGGCAGCAGCGGACCCGCCTGGTCGGCGAGCTGCGGCGGCAGCCCGAGGGCCGCCACCCGCCCCCGGGCAGCCTCCAGTCCCTGCCCGCCCTGACCCCAGGTGCCCAGCGCCTCGACCACCTGGACGGCGCGCAGCTTGACGTCCGGCTGCACCTCACCCGGCCCCGGCAGCCAGGGTGTGGCCGCCGGCAACGTGGCGGAGGACTGTGGCACCGGTGTGGCCGTGGTCGTGGTGACAGGGCTCGGGGGAGCCGGCGAGGTGGGCGTCATGGCGCCTCCCCGGGCGCCGCCGCCGTTCGAGCAGCCGCAGGCGGCGCCGAGCGCCACGCCGAGCCCCCCGATCAGGACCGCCCGCCGTCGCATCAGTGGAGCATGATCGCGCACGCGGTCCACTGTGCCCGCCGCCGCGTCCCTTCGCGGCCCGACGCGCCTACGGCTTGATCAGGAAGTAGGCCGTCATCATCACCGCGGCGAACAGGAGGGTCTGCGCCAGCATGGCCGGCGGCCAGGTCTCGTCCTCGGACTCACCCGCCTCCTTGGCCTGCATCAACCGCTGCGCCAGCTTCTTTCGGTGCCCGACGGCCCCCAGCGGGAGGACCAGGACCGCCGAGGTGTACATCGCCAGCGCGGTGGTCGGCTCCCAGTGCTTCAACGCGTAACTCGCCACCCCGAGGAGCACCATGGGGGCGGGCGACAGCGCCGTCCGCAGGCGGTACTCGGGCGTCGGCATGTGCGGCACCAGGACGCACAGGTACACCGCCGTCGCCAGAAGGGCGATCCACCACCAGCTGGCCACGCTGAGTTCGAGCTGAATCATCCTCAACCCCCCGTGCCACGGACGTTCGTTGATGTACGTCCCATCGCCGTCACTGTAGTACTACGGTCCGCGGAGCCCGATCCTGGGGGGCCGGGCGGCCCGCTTCTCCAGGCGGGGCGGAACCGCCGGTACGGTCCGGGCTCCGGCTGCTCGGTGACCGTGAACGCGTCCTCGTACTCCCGCACGACCGTCATCTCCTGGACGGCCCGGCACTCGACCCCGGCGCTCCGGTGGAAGTCCGAGGAGTCGAAGCCGATGTTCTCGGGGCGCGCGACGAACCGCGGTCCGACCGCCTCCGCCAGGGCCGCGTCCGGGACGGTGCCGCCGAGTCCGAGTCCGAGCCCGCTCCAGCAGGCGGCCCGCCTGGACCGCGCCGTCGTGCAGCGCGGCGTACTCGCGCAGCTCCAGGACGTCGGCGCGTTCCCTCCGGGAGTCCTCCTCGCGGATCTCGTCGAGCGTCGGCCTGCGCCTGGGTCTGCGCGCGGGGCGGTCCGGGGCGTTCCCGTCCTGCTGCGTCATGCCGCGGCCTCCTCGGGGTCGAGCCGGTACACCTGGACGGAGTGGCAGACCACGAAGTCGCGGACGTCCCCGCCCGCGAGCAGCAGCCGCTGGTCCTCGGGCTCACGAGCGTGTCCACCGCCTCGGCGTCCGGCCCCTTCGAGATGCGCCCGGGGGCGTGGCCGATGACGAGGCCCGGTAGACCGGCCGGACACCTGCTTGAACTCGACGTCCAGGAGGGCGCCGTAGCCGCGCGGGCCCTCGGGACGGCCGCGCAGGACCAGCAGGTGGGCTCCCCCGTACTGCACGAGACGGGACTCGCCCGGCAGGTGCGCGGGGAGGTCGTCGTGGGTGGCCGTCAGCACCATGCGCCGGGGCAGGCGGCGGGCGTACCGCTCCCGGTCGACGAGGCCGACGCCGAGCTCGTCGGTGCGCGGCAGCAGCCGCCCGACCTCCCGTTCCAGGGCGTCCTCGTCGAGCCGCGCGTCCGGTCCCGGGCCGGACAGGGCCACGACGGTGCGCGCCTGGCCGATGGTGATCCGGAACGCCTGCCACACGACGGACCTCAGGGCCCCACGCCGCTCGCCGAGGTCCTCCCCGGCGGCCCCCGGAAGTCCCAGCTCCGCCCCCGGTCATCGTGCGGTCCCCAGCACCGACCCCCCGTTCGCGGCCGGTCTGCCACCGGCCTGCGACCGTCCCCGTCGGCGACATCCTCGCCCATGATCGTGACAGGCGGCCGGCGGCCGGCGGCCTCAGCCGACGGGACCGGAGGGGAGGACGGCGACGGCCAGCGGGAGGTGGCCGACGGGCAGGCGGGTGGTGCGGCCGGTGGCGGTGTCGACGAGGGTGAGGCCGTCCCAGCCGCCCTCGCGGGTGTAGCCGCCGGAGACGTAGGCGGTGCCGCCGTCGGGGGAGAGGGTGACGGTCTCGTGCGGGCCGTCGAGGGGGACGAGGCGCTCGGTGCCGTCGGGGGAGCGGATGGTGAGCGACGGGCCGGCGTCGACGGCCGGGTCGATCGGGCCGGTGCCGACCGCGTAGAGGGTGCCGTCGGGGGCGACGGTGACGCCGTGCTGGTGCGTGTCGGCGGTCATCGGCTCGACGGCGACGCGGCCGGTGGCCGGGTCGACGACGGCGAGGCGCTCGCCCTCGAAGGGCAGCAGCAGCGCGCCGTCCGAGGGGCGGACGGCGGTGTAGTGGGGCTTGAGCCAGGAGCTGAGGCCGCCCTCGGTGCCGTAGGGGGCGACCTCGATGCGGCGGGGCTGCCAGGTGGCGGTGGGGACGGCGGTGACCTCGAAGGAGTCGTGGTCGGTGACGTAGACCGAGCGGCCGTCGGCGGAGACGTCCACGTCGAAGGGGCGGCGGCCGACCGGGACGACCTCGGTGACCGTACGGGTGGCGGTGTCGACGACCTCCAGGGTGCCGTTGCCCTCCGGCACGTTGACGCCGACGTAGACCCGGCTGCCGTCCGGGGAGAGGGCGAGGCCCATGCCGCCGCCCCGGTACTCGCCGGTGGCCGCCGGGCCGGTGCGGGTGCGGTAGGGGATCAGCGCGGTGCGGGTGCGGGTCCGGGTGTCGACGGCGGCGACGCCCTCGGCGGTGGCCACCCACGCGGTGCCGTCGGGGCCGACGGCGAGTCCGTACGGGGCGGTGCCGACGCGGACGGAGCCGAGGTCGGCGGCGCGGCCGGAGCGGGTGGGGTCGACGAAGGTGACGGTGTCCGCGCCGAAGTCGGTCACCAGGAGGGTGGGGGAGGGCGGACCCGGCTCGGCGGCGGGCTCGGGAGTGGCGGCCGTGGTGGCGGCCGGCGGCGTCGGTGCGGTCTCCGCGCAGGCGGCCAGCAGCACCAGGGCCGTCGTCGCGCCGGCGGCGGCCCGACCGAGGGCGGTCCGGGCGCTCACCGCTGCTCCCGCGAGGCGCGGGCGGCGGCCGGCAGGGCCCGGTCGGCCGGTGACAGGGCGCGATCGGTCATCGGGGGCTCCTCCACGGGCGGGACGGCGGCCGGGGCGGGCGCGCCGCGGCCGGCTCCCAGCCTGCGCCACCGGGCCCCGGCGCGGAATCGGCGGCTCGGCCCGGCCGGTCGAGCCGCTCGGTGGACGCCGGGGTCATCCGATCGGATGATCCTGGAACCCCGTCGTCACCAGGAGAGCGGGTAGCGCACGGGATGCCCGCCGATCCGGCCCGGCAGCAGGCCGATCGCCACCAGCAGGACGGTGGAGAGCACGAGCAGCGGCAGGAACGGCCAGGCGTGGGGCGCCTGGAGGACCACGACCACGGCGCTGGCCACGGCCGGGGAGTGCGAGAGGTGGCAGAGCATCATCGCCCCCAGCGCAAGTCCGGCGGCGATCGCCGCGCCCCAGGCGGTGCTGCCGGTGACCGCGAGGGTGGCGTAGCCGATGAGCGCGGAGAGCAGCTGACCGCCGATCACGTTGCGCGGCTGGGAGATCGGCAGCCCGGGCGCGCCGTGGACCAGTGCCGCGCTGGCGGCGACCGGCGGTATCAGCAGCGGCTGGTGGACCACCACGCCGATGCCGGCCAGCAGGAGCAGCGCCCCGATGGCGAAGGCGGACGCCCGCAGGGCGTGCAGCGGATGCGGCCGGGGGGCCTTGGCGGTGGGCGGCGTGGACATGCGAGGGCGGCTCCGGGTGGGGTGCGGGGGACTCCGAGATGATAAACAGACTGTTGCAAGAAAAGGTGGGATGTTTCGCCAGTTGGACGATCGTCGGACACTCCGTGGACGGACCGATGTCCTCGACGGCGGCGGAACCGCCCCAGCGACCAGGCACGCAGAGAGGGTTGACCCCCCATGGCCGGAACCGCCGCCACCGTCTTCCGCAACGTCCGCCCGTACGGCGCCGAGCGGCCCGTCGACCTGTTCGCCGTCGAGGGTGTGCTGGCCGAGCGCCTCCCGGACGGCGCCGAGCCGGTCGTCGTGGAGGGCGGGGGCCGGATCGCGCTGCCCACCCTGGTGGACGCGCACATCCACCCGGACAAGACCGCCTGGGGCGAGCCCTGGTACAGCCGGCGCCCGGCGGGCTCGCTGCCCGAGTACGTCCGGGGCGACGTCGACCTCCACCGCCACCAGCGCACCCCGCTCGCCGAGCGCGCCCACCGGCTGCTGGCCCACGCGGTCGCCTCCGGCACCCGCGCCGTGCGGGCGCACGTCGACGTCGCCCCCGCCTACGGGCTGGCCGGGGTGACCGGGCTGGCCGAGGCGCGTGAGCGGCTGGCCGGGGCGCTGGACGTGCAGCTGGTCGCCTTCCCCCAGCACGGGGTCCGCCGGACGCCCGGCACGGGGGAGCTGCTGGCCGAGGCGGCGGCGAGCGGGCTGATCGACGCGGTCGGCGGCATCGACCCGGCCGGCTTCGACGGCGGCGCCGACGGCGGGGGCCCCGCCCAGCTGGACCTCGTCTTCGACCTGGCCGAACGCCACGGCCTGCGCCTGGACGTCCACCTGCACGACCAGGGCGCGCGCGGCCTCGACCCGCTGCGCGACATCGCCGCCCGGACCAAGGCGGCGGGCCTGGCCGGCCGGGTCGTGGTCAGCCACGCCTTCTGCGTCCCCGAGCTGGCCGGCGACCGGCTCGCCGAACTCGCCGACCACCTGGCCGAGGCCGGCGTCGGCCTCACCACCGTCGCCCCCTCGGCACACCAGGTGCTGCCGTTCCGCGAGCTGCAGGCGCGCGGCGTGCGCGTCGGGCTCGGCTCGGACGGCGTGCGCGACTCCTGGAGCCCCTACGGCAACGCCGACATGCTGCACCGCGCCCACCTGCTCGGCTGGACCACCGACGCCCGCACCGACCAGGAGCTGACCGACTGCTTCGCGCTCGCCGCCGACGGCGGCGCCGACCTGCTCGACCTTCCGCGCGTCACCCTGCGGCCCGGGTCCCCCGCCGACTTCATGCTGCTGGCCGGCGAATGCCTCCCGCAGGTCGTCGTCGACCTCCCGCCGCGCGACCTGGTCGTCCGGGCCGGCCGCGTGGTCGCCCGGGACGGCCGCCACCTCGGCTGACGGCCCGTCGCTCCCGGGGGGTGAGGGCGGCGGCTGCGGCGCGTCCGGACGGGACCGGCGCGAACGGTCCGCCCTCACTCCACCCGGGCGCGCCTGCGTGCGCGTGGCGCGTTCACCGGACGGTCGCAGCGGGTAGTCGTTCGCATACACTGGGCGACCCGAAAGGGGGGTGCTGGCCAGGGAGCGGCGATGCCGGAACACGAAAAGCTGGGCCCGCGTGCCGAGCCCGGCGGACCTGTCGGACCGGCCCGAGCCGCCGAAGCCTCCGAGGCCGCCAGGCCGACCAGGTCGACCAGGTCCGCCCGGCCGTCGGCGCGGCCGGAGAAGGTGCCGCTCCAGGCCCGCACGCCCCCGGCCGGCCCGGTCGTCACCGGCGCGGGGGCGACCTCCTGGCCCGACCGCATGCTGCCGCTGCTCCGCACGCCCACCGGCGCCCGCCCGCTGCTCCACGAGCCCCCCGGCCCGGACCGGCCGGGCCCGGCCGAGGTGGCGTCGGTGCTGGACCTCGCCCTCGTGGTGGGGGAACTGCTGCTGGCCAGCGGCGAGGCGGCGGAGGACGTCGAGGCGGCGATGCTCGCCGTCGCGCGTGCCTACGGCGTGCACCCGTGCGACCCGCAGGTCACCTTCACCCGGGTCGCCGTCTCCTACCGGCCCGGCCCGGCGGAGCCGCCGCTGACGGCGGAGCGGTCCGTGCGCCGCCCGTCCGGCGACTACGCCCGGCTGGCCGTGCTCTTCCGGCTGGTCACGGTGATCTCGGCGGGCGGGATCGACGTCGACGAGGCCCACCGCCGGCTGACGGCCGGGCTCCGCGGCGGCCACCGCTACCCGGGGTGGCTGGTCGCGCTGGCCTGCGGGCTGCTCGCCGGGGCCGCGACGGTGCTGGTCGGCGGCCGCACCGACGCCCGGGCCGGCCTGGTGTTCGCCAGCGCCTTCGTCGCGGCCACGGTCGGCGACCGGCTGGCCGCGCTGGTGGCACGCCACGACCTCCCGGAGTTCTACCAGTTCGTGCTGGCCGCGACGCCGGCCGCGCTGATCGGCATCCTGCTGTCCTTCAACGGCCTCCACCTGCGCGGCTCGGCGGTGATCACCGGCGGGCTGTACGCGCTCCTGCCGGGGTGGCGCCTGGTCGCCGCGGCGCAGGAGGGGCTCGCGGGCTGCTACCTCACCGCGGCCGCCCGCATGGTCGAGGCGCTGTACCTGATGACCGGCGTGGTGATCGGGGTGACGGCCGTGCTCTACGTCGGCGTCAACCGTGGCGCGGACCTGGCGGCCCGGGACCTCCCGGTCGGGGCCGCCAACCCGCCGTTGCAGCTCACGGCGGCCGTCCTGGTCGCCCTGGCCTTCGCGGTGATGCTGAACACCGAGCCGGGCGCGCTGCCCGCGGTGATGCTGATCAGCACGGCCGGCTGGACGACGTACGGGCTGATGGTCGGCGCGGGCCAGCAGCCGGTCGCGGCCGCCGCCGTGGCCGCCGGGCTGGTCGGCCTGGCCGGCCAGGTGATGGCCCGCCACCGCGGCAGCCCCGCGCTGCCGCACGTCACGGCGTCCCTCGGGCCGCTGCTGCCCGGCTCGGTGCTCTACTTCGCGCTGCTCGCCTTCGTCCGCGGCGACGACGAGGCCGGCCTGCGGGGCGTGGCCCACGCCTGCGCGATGGCCATGGCACTCGCCATCGGCGTCAACCTCGGCCGCGAGGCCGCCCGCCTCTTCCTCCCGGCACCGGCCCCGACCCCGGCCGCGCGCCCCCGGGGCCGCCACCGCCGCTGAGCGGAGCGCCCGAGCGTCGAGCGGGGCGCTCGAACCGGATCCCTGGCCGCTACTGTCCGGATCCGGCGGGTGCGCAATCAGCGACTTGAAAAATTTTTCATGTTCATACATGCTGGCGTGCCGTCGGGCCGGCATCGATTCCCCGCGCGCCGGTGAGGAAGAGGAAAGAAGGAGGCAGGGTGAACATCGCCGCTTCCGCTCTCCACCGGATGCGCGCCGTGCTGCCGACCCGGGAGACCCTCGTCACCATGGGGCGCTCGCCCCGCAAGGATCTGCTCGCCCGGATCCCGCTCGCGGCCCCGGCCGTCCCCGCCTGCCTTCCGCCGCCTCGGTAACCACCACTCGAACGACTGGACAGTCTGAATCACATGAGCGACAACCTCCCCGCCTGCCCGCAGTGCACCGGCGAGTACACCTACCAGATGGACGCCCTGATGGTCTGCCCGGAGTGCGCCCACGAGTGGGACCCCGCCGCCGCCGGCGACGGCCGGGCCGCGTCCGGCGAGCGGGTGATCAAGGACGCGGTCGGCAACGTGCTGGCCGACGGCGACACCGTGACCGTCGTCAAGGCGCTCAAGGTCAAGGGCAGCGTCTCCGGCATCAAGGCCGGCACCAAGGTGCGCAACATCCGACTGGTCGACGGTGTCGACGGCCACGACATCGACTGCCGCATCGAGGGCTTCGGCGCCATGCAGCTCAAGTCCAGCGTGGTGAAGAAGGCCTGAGCCTGCCGGTGGCGGCGGGTCAGCAGCGGTCGGCCGGGAACCGGGCGGTGACCGGCCCGCCCGGCCGCGTCCGCTCCAGCCACACCGGGCGGCTGCCCAGCTCGGCGACCGGCGGTGTGACGTACAGCAGCCCCGGCTCCTCGCCGGGCTCGGCGGTGTCGTAGGCCCCGGCCACCACCAGCCGCAGCGCCGTGCACACCGCCCAGTCGGGTTCGGCCGCCGTACCCGCCGGATCGAGGCGGGCCGCCAGCCCGAGCAGCGCCTCGCGCAGGCTGCCGGTGAGCCGGGCGACGGGCGCCCCGCCGAGGGCGGGGTGCCCGCTGCCGTCCCGGTGGGCGAGCAGGGTCGTGGTGACCGGTGTTGTTGCGCTCACTGGAGTCATGCTCAGGGACGCTAGGGGAGACGTCCGACAACGGCCCGACCCGTCGGCCGCCGGTCCCGGGCATCCGAAAGGGCGAGGGGTGCGAAACCGTCGGGGCCGGCCGTCGTTGGGCCGGTGTCCGGGCGGCTGCCCGGGCACCGGGACGGAAGGAGAAGCCGGCATGTCCGACCAGTCGAGCGTGGGGTCACCGAGTCGGAGGAGGGCGGCCTCGCGGCCGGCGCGTTTCGCCGTCGCCGTCTCCCTGTGCTGCGGGGCCCTGGTGAGCCCGCTGACCGGGGCGGGCCCGGCCCATGCCGCCACCACTACGACGACCTTCGCCACTCCCGGGCAGTACACGTTCACCGTGCCCGAGGGCGTCGATACCCTGACGGTCACCGTCGTCGGCGGCGGCAACGGCGGGGGCGGCGGTGCGGCCGCCGTGGCCGTCCCCTTCACCGCCGCGACCGGGGGCGGCGGGGGAGGCGGTGGTGGTGGCGGCGGCCTCGTCGCGTGCAGGATCTACGTCCTGCCCGGCGAGCGGCTGAGCATCGCGGTAGCGGCCGGGGGCCGCGGCGGTGTGGGCGGCCCGGCCCTGCCCGACGGCGGAGGGTCCGACGGCGCCGACGGACAGCCGGCCACGAACTCCTGGCTGAACAAGGGCGACCTCGACACCTACAGCTTCTCCGAGGAAGCGGATCTGGCCGGAGGCGGCCAGGTCGGCCGACTCCGCAACGCCCCCGGCGGTCGCGGTGGCAAGTACGGCCAATGGGCGTACGATCCCCACAAGTGCGACAGCCCCACCGGTGTGCTGGGCCACTCGGGGGTCGGGGGCGGCGCCGGGAGCACCGGCGCGGGAGGCGCGGGAGGCGCGGCAGGTGCCCCGGCCGAGGGCGTACCCGCGACCTGCCCGGCCGGCACCGGCCGGGGCGGCAGGGGCGGGGACGGCGTTGCCAAACTCGGCCTCCCGGGCGCCGCCGGGGAGCCGGGCGGCGACGGCTGTGTGACCATCACCTACTGATCGCCGCCGCCCGGGGCCCGGTCCTCGGCCCCGGGCGTCAGCCGGCGTCCTCCGCCGCCCGGGGCCGTCCCCGGTCGAGCATCCGCAGCCGCAGGCGCTGCGGGCGCAGGACCGTGGTCAGCCGGACCGGGCGGTCGTCCGCCCGCCGGCCCGGCACCGGGGCCGGGTGCCAGCGGGCGAGGACGGTGGCCAGCGCGATCACCGCCTCGGCGCGGGCGTAGTCGGCGCCCAGGCACTGCCGGGGACCGTTGGCGAACCCGGCGAAGCCCCAGCGCGGCAGGGCGGCGGCCCGCTCGGGCAACCAGCGGTCGGGGTCGAAGCGGGCCGGGTCGGCGAAGATCCGCGGGTTGTGGTGGGCGACGTACGGGCTGAGCAGTACCTGGCTGCCGCGTGGCAGCGGACGCCCGCCGAGTTCGGTCGCCCGGGAGCAGGTGCGCAGCAACACCCAGCCGGGCGGGTGGAGCCGCAGGGCCTCGGTCAGCACCCGGCCGGTGCGGTCCAGCCGCGGCAGGTCGTCCCACCCGGCGGGCCGCCCGCCCGGCAGCACCGCGTCGACCTCCGCCTGCACGGCGGCCAGGGCCTCGGGGTGGGCCGTCAGCAGGCGCAGCGTCCAGGAGAGCTGGGCGGCGGTGGTCTCGGTGCCGGCCAGCAGCATGGCCACGACCTGGTCGTGCAGCTCGGCGTCGGAGAGCGTCGAGCCGTCCTCGTCGCGGGCGGCGAGGAGCCCGGCGAGCAGGTCGGTGCGGCCCGGGCCGTGGGCCCGGTGGTCGCGCACCAGCCCGGCGACGGTCTGCCGCAGGGTGCGGACCGCCGCCCGGTAGCCGGGGCCGGCGGGCAGCATCCAGAGCCGCCGCAGCGCGCCGGCGAACGCGGTCTCGAAGGCGTGCTGCAGCCGCTCGGCCAGCGCGTCCGGCACCTCGGTGCCGAGCAGCGTGCGGGTCACCACCCGCAGGGTGAAGCGGTAGCAGGCGGGGAAGACGTCAACCACCTCGCCGTGCCGCCAGGAGCCGGCCAGCAGCGCCGCCTCCCGGCTCATCACGGTGGCGTGGGCGGCCAGCCGTTCGGGCCGGAACTCCGGTTGCAGCATGCGGCGTTGACGCCGGTGGTCGGCGTGGGCGCAGGTGGGCAGCCCGTTGCCGAGGATCTCCCGGAACCGCCCGTAGATCGGCCCGCCCTTGTCGAAGGTGCGGTCGTCGGCGTACACGTGCCGCAGCAGTTCCGGATGGCAGGGCACCACCAGCCGGTAGGTTCCGAGCCGGATCTCCACCAGGTCGCCGTGCTCGTGCAGGCGCCCGAGGAACCGCGCCGGGTCCCGGGCCAGCACGGGCAGGTGGCCGAGCAGCGGAACCGCTCCGGGCATCTTCCCGTGCACATAGGTCGTGGTCGCGGCACCCCGCGCTGACGAGGACACAGCGACAGGGTAGGTGCCCCGGCGAGCGTCGGACAACAGGCGCGCATTCATTCGCCCGCGCGCTCGGCCGGGCGGTGGAATATCGGGGACGGAATCTCGAATTCCAGCTCCGTGTACGGATGAGGAGCGGGGGCTTTCCTGGGGTGGCCGTCACCGGCTCCGACCTGCTGTTATAGCGGGATGCTTCGGGCCGGCTCCGGGCTCCTTGGATCACGCCGCGCGGCCTTTCGGGAAATCGGAATCGGCATGGTTATTCGCGTGCGATCGGTGCTAGCTTCGCTCTCGCCCCGATTCCCGTAGGAGGGAGTAGAACCCATGGCATCGAACACGCTCACGAAAGCGCTGGTGGGAATTCTCACGGCGGCCACCCTCGGCCTCGGCACCCTCGCCGGCGCCACCGCGGCCGTCGCCGCGCCCGCCCCGCAGGCCCCGGCCCGTACCATCGGCATCCGGGCCGTCGACAACCTCGGTCTCAACACCGCCGAGGCCCAGAGCGTCCAGTGCTACGTCCGCGACGCCGGCTACGACCCGGGCGCCATCGACGGCCAGCTCGGCACCAACAGCTGGAAGGCCTGGCAGCGCTTCCTCAACGACCAGGGCTACAACGCCGGAACCGTCGACGGCACGGTCGGCCCCAACACCATCCGCGCCCTCCAGCGCTTCCTCAACGACATCGGCTACGACACCGGCGGCATCGACGGCGTCGCCGGACCGAAGACCAAGGCCGCCTGGAAGGCGTTCGCCGACCTCGGCTGGTGCTGACCACCCGCCTCCCGTGCCATAGGACAGAGCGGCCCGGGCCCGCCTCAGGAACCTCCTGGGGCGGGCCCGGGTCGTTGTCGCGAGCGCCCCATCAGGGTTGCGCGGCCGTTCGCCCGCCCCCCGTCCCGGAGAGGTCCCCAGGGCGGAGTTGAGTACCGGTACTCAGGCGAACGGTGCCCGGGCCCGGCAGGATCGGCGGTATGACGAGTGATCAGCAGGGCGGTCCCGCCCGGCGGTGGAGGGCGGCGGCCCTGGCGGCCGTCGGGGTGGGCATGGCGGGGGCGCTGTTCCTCGGCGGCGTGAAGGCCACCGAGCTCTGGCAGGGGGAGCCGTTCCCCGTCGCCGACCCGGTGGCCGTCGCCGGGCGGCTGGACGCACGGACGCAGGCCGTCTACGACGCGCTGCTGCTGCCGGACGCGCCGCTCAACCGCGAGTGGCCCAGCGAGGGGATCGAGGCGTCGATCTACGACTGCCACCCCCGGGGGCTGGCCCACTTCCTCGACTCCATCAGCGACTCCCCGCCACGCGAGCCCGGCACCACGGCCGTGCACGAGAGCTGGGCACTCGCCGGGGTGACGCACGCGCAGGCCGTGGACGCGATGGCCCGGGCGCGGCAGACCCTGACCGCGGCCGGGTGGAAGGTCACCTCCTACACCGACCTCTCACCGGACGACGTCACCCTGCGGCTGAAGCCTCCGCAGGCCGATGACGGGGTGACGGACGGGGTGACGGACGGGGTGAGCGTCGCGCTCTACCCGCGCGGCAACCTGGCGGTCTTCGCGGGCACCGACTGCATCCGCATGCCCGACACCACCCCCGTCGACTTCGAGGGCCGCCCGGACGTCCCCGGCCCGTCGGCCCCGGTCCAACTGCGGGACCGGCGCACGGCAGGGGCGGTGGCGGCGGGATGATCTGGGCACGCGGTGGCCCCGCGCGCGTCCCGGTGACGGCGACCGGTGCGACGCAATGCCCCGGCCTCGCCCATGTGACGGTCGGCAGCCGGGAAGCGGCCCCGGACGGTGGCTCCCCGGCTGACGACGAGGCCGCCGCGGGACCGGACCGGGTCCCCGGGGGCGCCCCTCCGAAGGGGTGAGAACCGGCGGGACCCTGGGAACGCCAACGACTCGGCGACCAAGGTGACTCTGCTCTCCGAACGCGGTGAGGTGACCTTCCTCTGCGACGGTGTCGAGACCAGCACCGACCGGAAGAGCCTCTTCGCGAAGGGCTGCCGGCCCGAGCGCTGAGCCCCATGGCCCCGGTCCCCCGAGCGTTCCGGGGGACCGGGGGCCGGGGCCGTGTCACGCCAACTCGTGGGCCTCGGCGTCGGCGACCCAGCCGGGCAGCGGCTCACGGCGCGTCAGCCACTCCTCGGGCACCCCGTCCAGGCCGGTGCGGGCGGCGACCACACCGCCGGTGATGGCGCAGGTGGTGTCGACGTCCCCGAGCCCCTCGGCGGTCGTCCAGAGGGCCTCGGTGAGGCTGTCCAGGTGGTGGGCGGCGGACCACAGGGCGAACGGGACGGTGTCGCTCGCCTGGACGCGCTGCCCGCTCCCCAGCACGTCGGCGGCCCGCCAGGGCTCCGCCGCGGCGTCCAGCCCGGCGGCGCGGCGAAGGCCCTCGCGCACGGCCCCCGGCGGTGTGCGGTCGGCGACCTCGGCCAGCAGCTCCGAGCCCTCCGCCAGGTGCCCGCCGGCGCGGCCGCCCGCGGCGAGCGCGGCGGCCACGGCGACCGCCACCGCCCCGGCCACGCCCTCCGGGTGCGCGTGGGTGACCTCGGCGGACAGCGCCGCCTGCTCGGCCGCCTCCGCCAGGTCCGCGTGGAACCAGGCCCCGAGCGGCGCCACCCGCATCGCCGCGCCGTTCCCGAAACTGCCCTCGCCACCGAACAGCTCGCGCGCCCCGCTCCGCCAGTTCCCCGGCGACTTCGCGAGCCCGGGCAGCAGCCGGTGCATGCCGCGCCCGTAGCCGCGGCCCGGATCGGCCAGGTAGGTCGCCCCGAAGGCGAGCGCCAGCTTCTCCTGGTGCACCGCGTCGAACGCGGTCAGCACCCCGTACACCGACAGCGCCATCGCGGTGTCGTCGGTCCAGTGCCAGGGTTGCTCCTCCGGAGTCCGGCGGCCCCTGATCTGCTCGAACGCCTCCCGGGGTGTGCGGAACAGCGGGAACCAGCGCTCCCCGAATCCGTCCCCGAGGGCCAGGCCCTCCAGTGAGTCACGAGCGGCGGAAGACGATGTCATGGCCCCATGCTCCCAGGCTTCTTCCTCTGCGGCGGATCCGTTCCTACGATGGGTCACCATGACGGACAAGCGTCCTGAGGAAGCCGGGGAGACGACCCGGAACTACGCATCCGACGTCAAGGTGAACGGCTCCTTGAACCAGATCGGACAGGTCAATATTCACCTGCCGGAGTCGGAGCGCATTCCCGAGGTGCCGGTCACGGTCACGTTGAACTGGCACTCGGACAGCTCGGTCGTCATCGGGCAGGGCGAGGACGAGGAGTGGCTGCTCGCGGGCGCCCCGATCCTGGAGATCCTCGTCGAGGGACGCAGCGCACAGGCGGCGGTCCTCAAGGAGCTGCGGCCGGTCGTCCTCTCCCGCCGTCCACCGCGGCCGTTGCGCAACCAGTGGTTCGTGCAGAGTGCCGTCCTACTGCGCCCCTTCGACGTCGACCTCGATGCCGAGGTCCCCGAACTGAAGCCGCACGGGGTGGACTTCCCCTTCAAGGTGTCCCGCGACGACCCGGAGCAGTTCGTCGTCCGATGGCACTCCACCCTGGACGAGGTCCGCTGGTGCCTGGAGCTCCACTGGGTGTGCGCCGGACGGCGCGGGATCGTCCGGATCCCCGAGGAAGGGAGCTTCGACCTGTATCCGTCGACCGGCGCGCCCCCGGACGAGAGGGCGCACCGCTGATCGGACGCGCCGCACCCTCGCCGCGCACCCCGCCGGGCGGGGCCCGCGGCTGTACGCTGGCAGCCGCCGTCCAGAGGGGAGCGTCCGGGAACGTGTTCGTGAAGATCTGTGGTCTCAGTACCGCTGCGGATGTCGCCGCCGCCGTGGAAGCCGGCGCCGACGCGATCGGGTTCGTGCTCACCGAGAGTCCGCGCCGGGTGGAGGCCGCGCTGGCGCGGGACCTGGCGGCCGCGGTGCCCGAGGGGGTGCTGACGGTGGCCGTGTTCCGGGAGGAGCCGGCCGCGTACGTGCGGGAGGCGGTCCGCGCCACCGGGGTGCGGGCGGTGCAGTTGCACGGCAACCACCCGGCGTCCGCCTTCGCCGAGCTGTCCGACCTCGGGGTGCCGCTGATCAGGGCCACCTCGGCAGCGGCGGCGGCCGGGGCGGACTGCGGGGACTTCGGTGAGGACCTGCTGCTGCTCGACGCGCCGGTGGCGGGGGCCGGGGAGCCGTGGGACTGGTCGGATCTGGGCACCAGGCCGCCGGCCGGCAAGTGGGTGCTCGCGGGGGGCCTGAGCCCGGCGAACGTCGGCGCGGCGATCGCGGTCGCCCGGCCGTGGGGCGTGGACGTCTCCAGCGGCGTCGAGGTCCGGCGCGGCGTCAAGGATCCGGCCCTGATCAAGGACTTCCTCCGGGCCGCCAGGTCCGCCTGACGGCGGGGCGTCGCTGCGCACCGCTCCCCGCGCCCGGCCGGGCTCCTCGGCCTACGGTGGAAGGAGCCGGCCGAAGGGCCGCGCGCCGCCGTGTCGTGAGGAAGGTGGGCCGCATGTGTCGCTGGCTGGCCTATTCCGGTTCCCCGATCGTGCTGGAGGAACTGCTCTACAAACCCGCCCACTCGCTGATCGACCAGAGCCTCCACGCCCGGATGGGCGTGGAGACGACCAACGGCGACGGGTTCGGCATCGGGTGGTACCCCGCCGACCACGGTGAACCCGACCACGTCGAGGAGCCGGCGGTCTTCCGGGGGATCGGGCCCGCTTGGAGCGACCGGAACCTGCGTGAGCTGGCACACTGCGTGCGCTCACCGCTGTTCGTCGCCCACATCCGCGCCTCCACCGGCACCGCGGTGCAGGAGACCAACTGCCACCCCTTCCGGTTCCAGCGGTGGCTGTGGCTGCACAACGGGGCGATCCACGACTTCCCGAGGCTCAAGCGCGACCTGGTGCTCGCCGTGGACGACTCCCTCTACCCGAGCATCGAGGGCTCCACCGATTCGGAGCTGATGTTCTACCTGGCGCTCACCTTCGGACTGCGGGACGACGTCCCGGGCGCCGTCGAGCGGATGGCCGGCTTCGTCGAGACGACCGCGGCCCGCCACGGCGTCGCCGACCCCCTGCAGATGACGGTGGCCGTCTCGGAGGGCGAGCAGCTGTGGGCGTTCCGGTACTCGAGCGCGCACGCCTCGCGGTCGCTGTTCTTCAGCACCAGCGTCCAGGCGCTGCGCGCCCTGCACCCGGACAACCCCGTCCTGCGGCGGGCGTCCGAGGATACCCGCGTCATCGTCTCCGAGCCGCTGGGCGACCTGCCGGGGGCCTGGAACCCCGTCCCCGAGTCGAGCTACGCGGTCGTGCGGGAAGGGCGCGACGCGATCCGCGCCTTCAGGCCGCGGGCCGGTGCGGTGTGACCGTCGAGGTCCGTGCCGATCACCCGTGACCTGGTCCGCATCGGGGCCGGCCAGGGGCGCGGCGCCGGAGGGCGGTCGCGGCGGTCGCGGCGCTCAGGAGGGCGAGTCGGCGGGCGCCTCCAGGCCGTGGGCCGTCACCAGGTGGGCGGTGCCGTCGGCCAGGCGGTAGGAGAGCCCGATCACCGCGGCCGTGCCGGATTCGACGGCCTCGGCGAGGGTGCGCGAGCGCTCCAGGAGGAGGTCTACGGTGTGCTGGATGTGGGTGTCGATGAAGTCGGCGTTGTCCGTGTGGCCGGCCGCGCGGGCGGCCAGCACGCTCGGGGTCACGCGCTCGATCACGTCGCGCACGTAGCCGGTGGCCGTGGTGCCGTCCTCGACGGCGGCGCGGGTGGCGGCGACGGCGCCGCAGGAGTCGTGGCCGAGGACGACGACCAGCGGGCTGCCGAGCACGCTGATGCCGTACTCGATGCTGCCGAGCACCTCCGCGCCCACGACGTGTCCGGCGGTGCGGACCACGAACAGGTCGCCGAGGCCCTGGTCGAAGATGATCTCCGCGGCGAGGCGGGAGTCGGAGCAGCCGAACAGGACCGCGAACGGGCTCTGCGCCGGGGCGGTGGCGGTCCGCCGGGCCGCGTCCTGGTTGGGGTGCTCGGGGGCGCCCGCCGTGAATCGCCGGTTGCCCGCCAGCAGGGTCTCCAGGGCGGTGTGGACAGTCATTCGATCGCCGGTCATGGTGATCAGCCTACGGTGGGGCCCCGGGGCCGGGCAGCACGGGGGGACCGGCGCGGGGGCCTGCGGGGGCGGTCCTGCCGGAAGCCGGAGAAGCCGGCCGTGGACCGGGCGGTGCTGCGTCCGGCCCTGGAGGCCCTGGAGGCCCCGGAGGCCGGGCTCCTGACGGACCGGCCGACGGCGATCCCCGGGCTTCGGCCCGACCTCGCGTCGTGACGACCTCGACGGCCGTCGCTCCGCCACCGCTCACGGACATCCGCCGGGAGGCTCGTCGGAGGGCAGGGGCAGCAGGACGTGGAAGGTGCAGCCGTGGCCGGGGGCGGTGTCGAGGGTGATGCGGCCGCCGTGGGCGGAGACCAGGGCCTGGGCGATGGCGAGGCCGAGGCCGGAGCCGCCGGTGGTGCGGTCGCGGGAGTCGTCGGTGCGGTAGAAGCGGTCGAAGACCCGGTCGCGCTCGGCGGGGGTGAGGCCGGGGCCGTGGTCGGAGACCTCGAGGACGGCCTGGTCACCGGCGGTGCCGACGCCGATGCGGATCGGGGTGCCGGGAGGGGTGTGGGTGACGGCGTTGCCGATCAGGTTGGTGACGACCTGGCGCAGGCGCGCCTCGTCGGCGACGGCGGGGGCGTTGGTCGGTCGTCCGCCGCCGGGGCCGGTGAGGGTCACCGGGCGGGCCTTGTCCAGCGCGCGGATGTCGCGCAGGGCGTCGGCGGCCAGGGTGCGCAGGTCCATCGGGGCGAGGTCGAGGGCGAAGGCGGGCTCCCCGCCGGGGCCGCCCGCCGGGTGGTGGGCGTCCTCGTCGAGCCGGGCGAGCAGGAACATCTCCTCGACCAGCCGGGCGAGGCGGGTGGACTCGGCGGCGATCCTGGTCATGGTCCGGTCGAGGTCCTCGCGGGTGGACAGCGCGCCCATGCGGTAGAGGTCGGCGTAGCCCTTGATGCCGACGAGCGGCGTGCGGAGTTCGTGACTGGCGTCCGCGAAGAAGCGCCGGGTCCTCGCCTCGGCCTGCGACCGGGCCCGGAACGCCGTGTCGATCTGGCTGAGCATCTGGTTGAGACAGGCCGCCAGACGCCCCACTTCGGTGTGCGGGGCGGCGAGTTCGGGGACTCGGTGGGAGTAGTCGCCGCCCGCGATCGCCGTCGCGGTCTCCTCGATCCGGGTGAGTGGGCGCAGGCCGGAACGGACGGCGAACCAGCCGACGGCGGCCAGCACCGCCAGCAGGGCGGCTCCCATGGTCAGGGAGAGGTTGCGGGTCTTGGCGACGGTTCGGTCGACCTCGTCGAGGGAGGTCGCCACGACGACGCTGCCCCTGGTGCCGGGCGGGTCCGGCGCGATGAGGTGGGCGGGTTGGGCGAGGGCGACGACCCGCCAGGCGCGGTCGCCCTGGGACGAGGGCACGGTGAAGGGGCGGCCCTCGTGGGCGAGGACGGCCGCTCGGTCGAGGAACGGGAGGTCGGGGCCGCCGCCGGGCGGGGCGGGGCTCACGTCGAACGCCCGGCGGGTGGCGCCGTCGTCGTCGAGGTAGGTCACGGTCGTCTCCCCGAGGACGCTCAGGGCCTGTACGTCCGTCGGGGTGCCGGTGCCGGTGCCGGTGGTGGTGCCGGTGCCGGCGGGCGGTGAGAGGCGGGCGGCGATCTGCCCGGTCAGGACGAGGCGGTCGTCGACGCGGTCCTGGAGGTACCCGTGCAGGGCGCCGGTGACCAGCAGGCCGGTGCCGAGCAGGCCGACGGCGACCAGGGCGACGGACAGGCACAGCAGGCGGGTGCGCAGCGACAGGCCGCTCAGCCGACGCCGGAGCGCTCGCGCGGCGGAGGTCACGACCGGGGACCGCGCAGCACGTAGCCCACCCCGCGGACGGTGTGGATGAGCTTGGGCTCGCCGTTGTCGACCTTGCGGCGCAGGTAGCTGATGTAGGTGTCGACGATGCCGGCGTCGCCGCCGAAGTCGTACTCCCACACGTTCTGCAGGATCTGGTTCTTGGACATGGTCCGCCCGGCGTTGGTCATCAGGAAGTGCAACAGGCGGAACTCGGTCGGGGACAGCCGCACGCTGTGCCCCGCCCGGGTGACGTGGTGGCCGTCCGGATCGATTTCGAGGTCGCCGACGGTGATCCGGGCCGCCTGATCGCCGCGGGTGCGCCGCAGCACGGCGTGGATCCGGGCGATGAGCTCCTCCAGGTCGAAGGGTTTGGTGAGGTAGTCGTCGCCGCCGACGCGCAGGCCGTGCAGGAGGGCCTGGCGGTCCTCGCGCGCCGTGACGAAGAGGACCGGCACGTCGCCGCCGCGGCCGGGGTGGGACGCCCGGGGCCGGGCGCGCAGACGGCTGATCACCTCGAAGCCGTCCATGTCGGGGAGCATGACGTCGAGCAGGACGAGGTCGGGGGCGTGCTGCGCGGCGAGTTCGAGGGCCTCGTGTCCGGTGCCGGCGGCGTCGACGTCGAAGCCGGCGAAGCGCAGCGCGGTGCGCAGCAGTTCCCGGACGGTGGGCTCGTCGTCGACGACGAGCAGGTGGTCCGGTCGCTCTCCGGTGGGCCGGGCCGGGGGTGTCGGTGCCGCCATGGTGTGGATTGCCGCCTTCACGGACAGGGTCGGGTGGGGTCCTCCCAGGATCACATGCTCAGGAGGCGGGGCCGGAGGAGCCTCGGGAGGCCCCCGCGCGGGCCAGGACGGGGGAAGGGGCCGGGCGCTCGGCCCGCCCGGGCTCCCCGTGGAGCGCCTGCCGGAGTTCCTGTCGGCGACGGGCCCGCCGCTGGTGAAGGCGGATGCCGCCGTAGCCGGCGACGGCGGCGACGACCACCGCGGCGAGTGCGGACAGCCCCGGGCGTCCGTCGATCCCGGCGGCCACCCCTCCCATCTCCTGGCCCATGAGGCTGACGCCGATCCCCAGCGACCCCCGGGCCGCCAGGGGCAGCAGGAGGACCGGCAGGCCGACCGCGATCCCCAGCCGCATGGCGATCTCGGCGTTCCGGCCGAAGACGGCCCGCGCCTCCTCCTGCCGGGTGCGCGCCGGGGTGCGCGCCGCCGCGAGGTACCCGGCGATCACCGCCAGCAGCAGCACGAGCAGCAGGCCGACCAGCCACAGCGGCACGCCGGCGCCCGACCAGCTGCCGAGGTCGACGGACCGGTCCGTACCCGTCGCGCCGCCCCCGCCCGCCCCGCCGAGGCCGCCGAGCATCCCGCCGCCCTCCGGCGTCAGGCGCTGTATCCCCGCGCCCCACGGCGTTCCCAGCCCGGCGGTGAGCAGCACGACGAGCAGGTTCGGGCCGACCAGCAGCAGCGCCCCCGCGGCCTCGGCCGCGTGCTCGCGCCCGGTCAGGGCCGCGAGAGCGGCTACCAGGGCGAGGGCCAGGACCGAGCAGCACAGCACCGCCGCGATCCCGCTCAACGTGGATGTGACGGCGTGCCACGACCTGCGGGCCTGCCCCAGCGCGAGATGGCGCGAGGGCGTCGTGCGCCGGGCCGCGACGCAGCTGATGCCGAGGACGGCGCAGACCCACAGCAGGCCGAAGAAGACGGTCACCGCGACGTCGGTCTCGAAGGCCGCCGAGGGCAGCCCGTCGGTGAGGCCGCCGGCGAACCGGCCGAGCCCTTCGGACGCCTCGCCCCGGCCGAACCGCTCCGTCACGCCCTCGGGCAGTCGGGCCGTTCCGTGCGCCGTGCCGGCCAGCAGCGGGAAGACCACCGCCGCGGCCGCCAACGCGCCGCCGAACCTGGCCCACAGCAGCTCCGAGGCGGGCTGCGGCCTCCGGTGGAGGGGCCGGAAGAAGCCCAGCGCCAGGACGGCCGTGCCCAGGAAGGTGACGGTCAGGGGCATCATCGAGACCACGCCGGTCAGACCGAGGTCCAGCCCGCCGAGCCCGCCGAGCCCGCCGTCGCCGAGGGTCTCGTCGCCGCCGGACCCGACGGAGGCCGCCGACGTCAGGGTGATGCCGCCACCGAAGGCCATGCCCACCACCGTCGGCACCAGCCGGGAGGCGGGCGCGATCGCGTCGGCGCCGAGGAGGGCCAGCGCGGTCCAGGCGGCGGCGGCCATCGTCACCGCGGCCGCCACGGTGGACAGCGCGCCTTCGAGGGCGTGGCGCCAGAGCACGCGGGCGGGAGCGGGGCGCGGCGCGGTGAGGCGGCGCGACGGGGCAGCGGACATGAGCAGCCTCCTCGGGGGCGGGTGTGGGTGTGCGGGGCGCCGGGGTGGGGAGCGGAGCGGATGGCCGGCTCAGGGGGGCGGGCGTCCGACGGTCGGAGTGTGCTGCGGCGGCTGCCCGTGTACGTACGCCTCACGCGGCCCGGTCACCGGGAAGGCCTCGTAGGCCATGGCGAAGCCGAGGACGACACCGACCGGACCGGTCGACACCTCGGGAAGGAGAACCGGCCCGGCCCGGACAGGAATCTGGCCACAGCAGGGGCTCCAAGTCGGCTCGGTGGTCGTCGCGGGACCGCACCGACGCTGTCAGCCCTCTCTGGCCGCCTCCGCAGAGAGTCTGTGAGCTCTCTGAGAACGCCGCCCGTCGCTGGAGGCCCGGGACCGGCAGCGCCCGGGCACGGTCCCCGGCCGCGGGCCGGAATTCACAGAAGGCTCTGCGGCAGACCGGCCCGGCGCCTGCGGCGCGGCCGGCCCGGCCCGGGATGCACCCGGTCAGGTGAACTTCCGGAGAGGGCAGGGATCCGCGCGCGAGCGGTTCCGCCGTGGGAACGCCCGGCGGCGCGGGCCGGCGGCGTCCTGGACTGCTGCTCGAAAACGCCGCGTTCGCCACAGGCTCGCCGAGAACCGCCCGTGTTGAACGAGCGGTTCGAACAGCGGCAGGATCCACCGCCATGGACGACACCTGGAAGACGCTCAACTCCCTTGCCCAACACCTTGATTCGCACACCGCGATGGTCGGCGAGCAGCGCTGGCTGGTGCAGATCGTGAAGCTCCAGGAGGAGGTCGGCGAGGTCGCCGAAGCGGCGATCGGGGCGCTCGGGGAGAACCCGCGCAAGGGGCGTTCCCATGACTGGGACGACGTGCGGAAGGAGGCCTGCGACGTGGCGGTGACCGCGCTCGTCCTGCTGGTCCGGATGGGCGGGGACCCTCGCTGGTTCTTCGAGGAGCACTTGCGGATGGTCGCCGCCCGCACGCAGCCGCGACCGGTCGCGCCGTAGCGCCCCCCGGCCCCCACCCCAGCCCCAGCCCCGCCCCTGTCCCGCCCGAGCAAAGGAGGACCTCTTGCCGCACGATCTCGCCGAGGACGACGAGCTGTGCCTGGTCGAGGAAGGGGACGAGTACTCGGCGCGCCTGGCGTCGATGACGTTCCGGCAGCTGGCCACCAGACTGCCGCAACTGACCGCCAGATCAGTGGCGTTGGCGTGGCGGGTGGACCGCCCGGCGCTGCTCGGGCTGCTGACCTGCCAGGTGGTCTCCGGCATTGCCGAGGCCACCGGCCTGCTCGCGATGGCCGGCACGATCGGGGCACTGTTCTCGTCCGGCCACGTCGTCGAGCGGCTGCTGGACGCCTGGGTGTCGGTCCTGGTGCTGGTGGCCGCGGCGGGCCTGCACGCGGTGCTGGGGATCGCCACGAACTGGCTCTCCTCCAGGCTGGTCCCGGCCGCCCAGCAGGAGGCCGAGGTGATGTTCCTGGAGGCGACGCTGAACGTCGAGCTGTCGGCCTACGACAGCCCCGGGTTCCGGGACCGCAAGGATGCCGCGGAGCGCGGGGCGGAATGGGCCGGAGACCTGTTCGCCACCGGCCAGGACCTCATCGCCTCGGCGGCGACGACGGCGGCCGGCGCGCTGGTCCTGGCCTCGTTCCACCCGGTCCTGCTGCCGCTGCTGCTCCTGGCCGGCCTCCCGCAGGGCTGGGCGCAGATTCACGCCGCCCGCACCGCCCGCATGGCGTTCACCAGCACCATGAGCCTGTCCCGGATGAAGTACATGCTGCGCTGGCACCTCTCCGCCCGGGAGACCGCCGACCAGATCCGCACCGGCACGATGACCCCGTTCCTGATGCGCCGCTACCGGAAGGTCGCCACCGGGCTCTACGAGTCGCAGCGGCGCGCCTCCGCGCTCGGGGCACGGTCCGCGCTGATCGGTGCGGCGTTCGGCGGTCTGGCCTCCGGCGTCGTCTGGGCGGTGCTGGTGTGGCTGCTGGCCACCGGCCGGCTCTCGGCGGCCGCCGGCGGCGCGGCGGCGTTCGCCCTGCGCTCGGTGGCCTCCGGTACCAAGGGCGTCGCGAACGCCGGGGCCCGGATGTTCCGCGACGGCCTGTACTTCCAGGACTGGACCGACTTCCTGACCGAGGCCGGGGGCTACCGCATCGACCGCGGCCGGGCCGTACCGGAGGAGGTCCGCGAGGTCCGCGTCGAGAACCTCACCTACCGCTACGACGGCGCGGAGCGCGACGCCCTGTGCGAGGTGAGCCTCACGGTCCGGCGCGGCGAGGTGGTCGCGCTGGTCGGTGAGAACGGCTCCGGGAAGACCACCCTTTCCAAACTCCTCGCCGGCCTGTACCTGCCCACCGGCGGCACCGTCGCCTGGGACGGCGTCGACACCCGCGACCTGGACCCGCACCTGGCGTGGAAGCACACCGCCGTCGTCCCGCAGGACTTCGCCCGCTGGCCGTTCAACGCCCGCCAGAACATCACCCAGGGCCAGCCCGTGCCGGGCGGCGACACCGTGATCCGCACGGCCTGCGAAGCCTCCGGCGCCGACGAGGTCGTCGACGGACTCGGCCGCGGGCTCGACACCCTGCTCACGCGCGACTGGGCCGGCGGCGAGGCCCTCTCCGGCGGCCAGTGGCAGCGCCTCGCCCTGGCCCGCGCCTTCTACCGCCCGGCGCCGCTGCTGATCCTGGACGAGCCCACCTCCGCGCTCGACCCCCGGGCCGAACACCGCATCTTCGCCAACCTCCGCGACCTCGCGGCCGACCGGGCCGTCGTCCTGATCACCCACCGGCTGGCGAACGTCTCCGCGGCCGACCGGATCGTGGTCCTCGAACACGGCCGGGTCATCCAGCACGGCACCTTCACCGACCTCGTCGCACAGCCGGGCCGCCTGCGCGAACTGTGGGAGCTGCAGAACGACCGCGCGGCCGTCCCGTCCCAGCGCACGGTCCCCGGCACCGAGAGGACGCCCTGACCGATGGACACCGACCTCACGAGCGCCGACGCCGTCCGCTGCTGCGATGAGGGTGGGGAGGTAGGCAACGACGCGAGCTACCAACGCCCCACCTCCCCGAACGAACTCGGCTCGGCCCAGCTCAGCTCAGTTCGGCTTGGCCTGGGCCTCTTTTGCGGATGCCTCCAGCCTGTTCCAGTACTCCTGGTACCAGGCCTCGTCGCCGCCATCCATGTTGCTGTTGGTCTCCCGCAGGCCGGCCTTGCCGTCGATCAGCTCGCGGACGATGTCGGCGTGCCCGGCGTGACGGTTCGTCTCGGCCGTCACATGCAGCATGATCCGCTGAAGCGTCACGTCGCCGTCGTCGCCCCACCACGCGACGTGGCCCATCGCATCGAGCGGCAGCGCCTCGATCGTCGCGTCCGCGTGCGCCCAGGCGCGGTGGTAGAGGCTGAGGATGTCCTCGCGCGACTCGTCGGCGGGTGCCCACATGTCCGAGTTGGGCTCGGACTCCTCGTCGTACCAGGGCAGGGATTCGGTGTGCGGGCGGCCGAAGGTCGGGCCGAAGTACCCGAGCTCGACACTGGCGAGGTGCTTGACGAGGCCGAGGAGGTTGGTGCCGGTTGGCGTCAGGGGGCGGCGGCTGTCGTACTCGGACAATCCGTCCAGCTTCCAGACGACGGCTTCGCGGGCCGCCTTGAGGTAGCGGTGCAGGTCGTCCTTAGGATCATTGGGCTTCATGGGGCCGAGTCTCGCATCACCTGCCGGATGGGGCAGGCATGGCCGTGGAGGCTTGATCAGGTCGTTCCCGAACAGGCCCTCGACCGTCGAAGTCCTCCGGCTGCGAAGACAGTTGAGTCGGGAACCGGGCAGGCGCAGACCAGGGTCCGTATCGGGTTCTCCCTGAGGTGAGGCAGCGAACCTCTCCGAATAGTTGCAGATCGGCCGACGGTCCATCGCGGTCCGCCTGGACTGGTCCCGCCGGTTCGCGGCAGGCCCGCGGCCTGCCCGCAGCCGCGCGATGTCCTTAACCCCGGGCCCGGTGGCGCCCGCGGGAGCGCGCGCACCATCGACAGATGCGTCACAAGCGGACGTGCTACGCGTTCGGGTCCCAGTCTGCGAGCTGCTCCATCGGCTCGGTGTCGCCGGTGGTCTCCAGGCCGTCGAGCGGGACGCGCGCGTAGAAGTAGAGGACCAGTTCGCCCGCTGCGCCTCGCATCGCCATGTCGCCCGGCTCCGCGTCGGCGGCGAGGTCGTCGCAGCGGACGCCGTCGGCGTTGAGGGTCAGGCGCCAGGAGCGGCCCTCGGTGGTGTGCAGGTCGATGGTTGCCGGCTTGAACGGCCAGGGGACGGTCGTCGCCGAGACGGTCGTCAGGAACTCGTCGACGCCCTCGACCGCGACGTCCGTCGGCAGCGGCTGTGCGGCGCCCTGGGTGAGCTGGGCGTCGTAGGTGTGGACGGCGATCTCCTGGATCTGGTGCCGGGCCACGGCTCCGCTGGTCTCCGGGGCCTGCGAGCGGCCCCACCAGGTCCAGCAGCCGCGGTCCGGGCCGGCCTCGCGCATCGCGTCGAGCATGAGCTCGGTCGACTCGGCGAGCCAGGCGTCCAGGGCTTCGCGGTCGCGGGGCCCGGTCGGGGCTCCCTTCGGGTCCGTCCTCGCCGGGGGCTCGGCGCCCGGGCCCGCCGCGACGATGGCGGCCTGGCGGCGGCGGCCGTCGCCGAGGTGCTGCGCCAGTTCGCGCAGCGTCCAGTCCGGGCAGGTCGGAACCTGGACGTCAAGGTCGGGGGCGGACGCGATCGCGGCGCGGAACGCGGCCGAGCGGTCTTCGATCAGCCGCAGGACCTCGGGGAACTCCAAGATTTTTTGCACGTCGGTTGTGTATCACGGCGCTCCGGCCGCCGGGTAGCGAATTTGTCGGACGCACGCGTCGACGGCCGGGCGGAGCGCCGGCGCCGAAGCCGTCCTGAAACTCCGCGTGGAAGAGCGTCGGAGCCGGGGTTCGGACACAGGTACGAACACTTCGAGTGGGTCCCAGCCATTGTGATCGGCTCCGGGGCGGGGGCACCCGTGGTCCGGGCGGGGCCGAGGCTGCGCCATGGGGCGCGCGGAACGGCGGCCGGCTCACGCGTGGTGCGCATGGGAGCGGTGCCGCCGGTTGCCGCATGACATGGGGGGCATGCGTATGGCGGGAATGGCAAGCGTATGCACCCGGGCCCCTTCCGCAGGCGCCCCGAGCCGGGTCAGCCTTGTCCCGCACCGCGAAGGAACATCGCCGTGTCCCGCGGCAACTCGGTATGGGTCGGGCGCTTTTGATCCCTCGTCCCATTCCGTGATCGGGGTCTTCCCGAGACCCTGACTCCAGCTCAGGAAGGACCCGAAGATGGCCACTCCCGCGACACCCCAGGGCGGCGACACGGATGTGGAATGGACCGGCATCCGGACCCTCGGACACGCGAACCGCTTCGCCGTCTGGGACAGCGAGTTCCGCTACGACGGCCGGATCCGTGTCCCGATGGGCGTGAAGATCAAGACGATCCGGTACTCGTACACCGGCAACGGGCAGGCGGGCACGGAAGCCATCGAGGTCAAGCGCGGCCGCGGTGGCATCGACCAGGAGTACGAGGTCATCGACCTCACCTTCCTCGACGACTCCGACCTCATCACCTTCACCCTCCGCGGCGACCTCAACGTCGACGCCGACCCGCGCCCGGCCTACAGCCGCACCTACCCGATCCGCGTCGACGTCATCCTGGACAACGGGGACGTCCGCACGGTGAATCCGCAGGTCGAGGTGCTCGCCGGCGCCTGGCGGAAAAGCGACCCGGAGAAGGTGGGACGGCCGTTCGTTCGCCTGCCGTACGACAACAACTGGGGCGGCACGCCCAACAGTCAGGCAGGCTTCGGCTTCGTCTCGGACAACGGCCGCATCCCCGGCGACAAGTTCATCATCGACCTGGTCAATCTGCGCCAGGGCGAGCCGGACGTGCCGAGCAACGGCAGTGACCACGTGTACTACCAGCTCGTCCACGAGGACGGCACACCCTCCCGTTTCACCCTGACCCCGCAGGTGCAGAAGGCGGAGGGCCACCGGGACAGCGGGACCGGCCGCAAGGTGACGCTGCCCGCGATCGACCTCCGTCAGCTGGGCGACAGGCCGGGGTACTACCGCTTCCTGGTCTGGCCGCAGTCCAGCAACCCCGACGGTTCGGTGAGCAGCCTCGGTTGGGACCCGGCCAGGGTGGAGGACGCGTTCCAGCTCGGCAGCGTCTACTACCGCTACACGGCCGCCCGCCCCCAGAGCCGGTTCTCGGTGTCGCCCGGGGGCCCGGTGAACCTGGTCCGTGGCGGCGCCCCCGGCTACGTGGGGGTGGAACTGCAGGCACTCGCGGACGGCGGTGTGCCGCCGCAGAAGGTCCGTGTGACCATCCCGCAGGGGAAGGGTCTGCAGGTCGCCGACCGGCTGATCCTGGGAATCGTGCAGGACGGCCAGTGGAGGGAACTGGGCTCCTACCAGGGAACGTTGTCGCCGGACGGCCAGAGCCTCACCTTCGACGACATCGACCTGGCGCTGGCCGGGAAGGGCTCGAAGTCCGGTGCGCTGATCGAGGTGAGCGCCGCCGCCGGCGCCCCGCTGGGAGACACCAGCCTGACCTTCCAGGTGGGCGACCAGATCTCGGCCTCCTCGCTCATCCACGTCGCGGACAGGTAGGCAGGTAGGCCGAGCGTCCGCCGGGCCCTCGCCCCGGCGGGTCGCGGCGGCACAAGGGACCACCGCCCGCAGGGCCGGTCAGCGGTACGACCGCGGCCCGGACCCCTGCGGGCGGGGTCGCGTGAACCGCTCATCGCGTCATCCCAACCAGAGGGAGTACCGACACGTGGACACGGTGGCATCCCGCCCGCACAGGCCGGCCGCGCCCCCCAGGTCACGGAGCATGTCCGTCGTGGCCCGGGTGTACGGATATCCACCGGACCACAACGCCGGCTCCGAATGGATGCTCCACTCGATGCTGCGCCCGCTGGCCGAGCGCGGCCACCGGGTGACGGTCTGGCTCTCCCATCCCGGGAGCATCGAGAAGAGCTACGAGATCGACGGGGTACGGGTCGTCCCGTACCAGGAGGGCACCGACTTCGCGGCCGACGCCCAGAAGGCCGACGTGCTGCTCTCCCACTTCGAGAACGTCCCCCTGGTGTCGGGCCTCGCCGCCGCCCGCCGGATACCCGTGGTGGTGATCTGCCATGACAACTTCGTCACCAGCTTCCACGACGCGGCCGGAGCCGATCTCGTCGTCTACAACAGCGAATGGATCCGGCGCGACGGCGAGATCTTCTACGCCCGCTACCCCGACGAGTTCCTGCCCAGGAACACGATCGTCGTCCGCCCTCCCGTGATCGCGGAGGAGTACCGCACGGAACCGGGCGACCGCGTGACGCTGGTGAACCTGAACGCGGACAAGGGAGGTGAGCTCTTCTGGCAGATCGCCGCATGGACGCCCGAGTGGAGGTTCCTCGGGGTCCGCGGCGCCTACGGGCAGCAGGTCATGCCGCCACCGCGGCTGCCCAACTGCGAAGTCGTGGACGGCGTACCCGGAAAGGAGATGCGAGCGCACGTCTACAGCCGCTCGCGCGTGATGCTCATGCCGAGCATCTACGAGTCCTGGGGGCGGGTGGCGGTGGAGGCCTTCGCCTCCGGCATCCCGGTGATCGCCCACCCGACCCCCGGGCTGGTCGAGTCCCTCGGCGAGGCGGGGATCTTCGCCTACCGCGACGACCTGAACGCCTGGATCCACTCCCTGGCATCACTGCGGGACCCGAAGAACTGGGCAAGGGCCTCCCGCCGCGCCAAGGTACGCTCCGACGAGCTGAGCGCGGCCCCCGATCTCGGCATCTGGTGCGACGCCGTCGAGTCGCTGCACGACCCGAGGCGACGGAAGTCCTTCCACCCGGGAGGCCAGAGGACGTACAACGCAAGTGGCGTCGGCGCGTCGTGATGCCCCGCGCCGAGCGCTGCCGGTAACTCCCGCTGCTCCTCGGCCGAGCCGGAGCAGCCGGCGCGCTGCCAGGTGATGGGCCGTGCCGGTGTCCAATACGGGTGCCGGACCAGGCCGCTGGTAGTGGGGTGTCACGCAGGAGGGGGCGACAGGACACGGAGCCCGATCGCCTCGGCTGCAATGGTCATGGCGGCGTCGAAGTACGCGGGGTAGTCCGTGATCACCTGGTTCAGGTGACCGAACAGCTCGAAGCTGATCGTGCCGATCAGGGAGATCCACAGGGTGAGCGACCGTTCCACCAGGTCCGCGTACGGTTCGGCCGGCGCCCCGCCCGCGCTGTCGAGCACCTGCTGGGCGACGAGCCTCGGCCCGGGGAGCGGCTGCGCGGGGGGTCGCAGGAGGCCCGAGGCGTGTGCCTCGACGACGAGACCGGCCATCAGACGGGTGACCCGGGTGGCGGGGTCGACCGTGTCGGTGGGGGCCCGGTAGCCGGGGACGGGCGAGCCGTAGACCAGGGCGAACTCGTGCGGGTGGGCCAGGGCCCACTGGCGGACCGCCCGGCATGCGGCAAGCCACCGGGCGCCCGGATCGGCGGGAGCGGCGGACGCCGCCCCTGACTCCGCGGCCGCTCCGACCGCGTTGAACGCGTCGATGATCAGCGCGGTGAGCAGTGCGTCCCGGCTGGGGAAGTAGCGGTACAGCGCCGAGGAGGCCAGGCCCAGGTCACGCGCCACCGCGCGGAGCGACAACGCGGCCGCCCCGGTCTCGGCGAGCTGGCGAGTGGCGGCTTCCTTGATCGCGCGAGTGAGCTCGGCGCGGGCCAGCTGCCGCGCGGTCTGCGATGCCGTCATGCCGTCCATCCTGTCATTCGAGAGCAGTGCACACAAGAGAGAGCACTGCTCTTGACTTCTCCCCGCCACTGCGAGAACACTCCTCGGCGAAGAGAGCACTGCTCTCTCAATTCTCCAGGAGGACCTGCATGGCACGGCACATCGTCATCGGCAAGGGCCCCGTCGGCGCCACCACGGCGCGACTGCTCGACGAACAGGGGCACGAGGTCGTCGTCCTGAGTCGCTCCGGCGGCGACGGGAGTACGGCGCTCGACGTCACCGACACGGCGTCACTGCGGCAAGCCACCAAGGGCGCCGAGGTGATCTACAACTGCGCGAGCCCGCTGTACCACCGGTGGCCCACCGACTGGCCGCCGATCGCGAACGCCCTCCTCGACGCGGCGGAGTCCGCCGGCTCGGTGCTGGTGACGATGGGTAACCTGTACGGCTACGGCCCCGTCGACGCCCCCATCACGGAGGACCTGCCGCTCGCCGGCACCGGCACCAAGGCCCGGGTCCGCATCGGTATGTGGCGCGACGCGCTGGCCCGGCACCAGGCCGGCCGGATCCGCGTCGCGGAGGCGCGGGCCTCGGACTTCTTCGGGCCCGGCGTCACCGAGGCCGGCCACCTCGCCCAGCGGATGATGCCCGCGCTCCTGGCCGGCCGTGCAGTCAGGCTGATCGGCAACCCGGACGCACCGCACAGCTTCACGTATGTCCCCGACATCGCCCGTGCGCTCGTACGGCTCGGTACCGACGAGCGGGCGTGGGGACGCGCCTGGCACGTTCCCACCGCCCCGCCGCTGTCGACCCGGGAGGCGGTCCGGCACCTGTGCCGGCTGGCGGGTCTGCCGCCGGCCCGGGTCGGCCGGATCCCTTGGTGGCCACTGCACCTGGTCGGCCTGGTCAACCCCATGCTCGGGGAACTGCGGGAGGTGCAGTACCAGTTCGACCGGCCGTTCGTGCTCGACTCCCAGGCGTACACCGCGACCTTCGGCGAGGTGTCGACCCCGATCGACGAGGCGCTGAGGGCAACCGTCGAGTGGTGGCGGGCGCGGCTCAGCCGGTAGCGCCACGTGCGCGGCATCGGCTGTCGGGCTGTGCGGACCCTGCGGCGAAGTGCAGGAGCGGGCCGAAGCCGCGTCCAGTGAATCAACTCCGAGCGCAGCGTGGCGTAGAGCAACGCGGTGCAGTCCACTCTGTGCAGTCCACTCTCCGAGGACATGATGACGATCCGCCGCTGGCACCGCCCGCTGGTACTGCTCGCCGCTGCCATGGCGGCCCTCGCCCTGGCATCCGCCGTCGGCCTCGCGGTCGACGACCGGATCCTGGTCGGGGAGCCGATCTGGCTGAAGCCCTTCAAGTTCTCCCTCTCCATCGCGGTCTATGCGGTGACCCTCGCCTGGATGCTGTCCCTGGGCCGCACGGCCCCCCGCTGGGTCTGGTGGCTCGGGACGACGATTGCCGCCGCCAACGTGATCGAGATGGTGGCCGTCGTCGGCCAGGTGCTCCGCGGCAGGCAGAGCCACTTCAACGTCGCCACACCGCTGGACGCCGGCCTCTGGTTCGCGATGGCCGCCTCGGTCGTCACGTTGTGGCTGGCCAACCTCGGCATCGCGGCCAGGTCGTTCCGCGAGCGGACCGGGGACCGCGCGGCCACCTGGTCCGTCCGGCTCGGCCTGCTCCTCGCACTGGTGGGCATGGCACTCGGCTTCCTCATGACCGGCCCGACCCCTGCCCAACTCGGTGCCATGCACAGCGGGGCCGCCGTGGGCATCGTGGGGGCACACAGCGTCGGCGTCGCCGACGACTCGCCCGGCATCGCCATCACCGGCTGGAGCAGCACCGGCGGCGACCTGCGCATACCCCACTTCGTCGGCATGCACGCGCTGCAGGCCGTCCCGCTCTTCGCCTGGCTGCTGATCGCACTGTCCCGCCGGTTCCCGCGGTTGGCCGACGAGCGGACGCGCCTACGCCTGGTCCTGGTGGCGACCGGGACCTACGCGGGCGTGCTGGCGATCCTGACCTGGCAGGCGCTGCGCGGCCAGTCGCTCGTCCACCCCGACGGTGCGACCCTGACGGCCATGGCCCTGCTGGCCGTTGGCACGGTGGCGTCCGTTGCGGCGGTCGCCCGGCACCATCCATGTGCCACCCGGCGCTGCACCCGCGTCGCCGCGGCCTGACCGGACGCCGAGCCCACCGTCACCTGCGCCCGGGGACCTTCCTCGCGCCGTCGTATCCGCGTGAGGACGCCGGCACCGTGGCCGCCGCGCGCAGGCGCTGCGCGCCGACCACCGCGTCGATCACCTCGGCGGTCGGCTCCGGGTCGCGGCCGGCGTTCTCGCGGACCATGCCCCGCATCCGGTCGTGGAACTCGGCCGGCAGTCCCCGCGCGCGCCACCGCCTCGCGAAGGCACAGATCCGTAGCGTTCGGCGGCCGGCTCGTTCAGGGCGCCGCGGTGTCCGAACTCGACGACGGTGACGGCGGCGTCATGCCGGTGGGCCCAGCGGAGGAACGGCGCCGGCGGGGGGCGCACCCCGATCCGTCGGCCGGTCGGCGCAGGGAGGGCGGTGCTCCCCGCAGCGGTTGCGGAGCCGTCCGGCGACGGGGACCCGGAGGAGGGGCGGCCGGCCGGCCGCTCGAGGAACTCGGTGCGACCTCGTGGGTGACGATGGGCGCCGGAAGCGCGTCGCCACGCGGCCCGCCGATGCCGCCCGGCCGCAGCTCGGTGGTGGTGGCGGTGTCGTGCGGTGGATCGGTGCCGGTGGCGGCGGGTGCGGCGGGTGGTGAGGAGGAGCGGAGTGCCGGCTGCGATCAGGGCGGCGGCACCGACCGCGGCGGTGAGCGGGAGGGTTCCGGCTCCGGTGGCGGGTAGCGGGGCCCGGCCGGGGGCTTGCCCGTCGGTCCGTGGCCGTGGGTCGGACCGTGCGAGTACGAGTACGAGTGCGTGGGCTCGTACGTGGGCTGGTGGGTCGGGTGGTGGGAGGGGGAGGGGGAGGGGGACGGCGAGGGCGAGGCGGACGGTTGGCTGACGGGCCGCACCTCGACACGGGTGAGGAAAGGTGCCTGCACGCGCGGCCGGGGATCCGGAGCGGGAGTCCTCGCCGCTTCCGGCCGGCGTTTCAGGATCGCGCCGCGCGGCTGAAGGGGTGTACCGAGGCCTGGACCCGGCTGTCGATGGGTTCGTCATGGTGATGGGCGTCGTGCGGGGCCGAGGGCAGGCCGCCCCAGACGCCGACAGAGGAGCGTTTGCCGCGGAGCGGGACCTCCCCGATGAAGTCGAGGTCCTGGAAGTCCGTGGTCAGCATGGTGTAGGTCTCGTTCGACAGCAGGAGGGCGTACGGGATCTCCTTCGTCAGCTGTTCGAGTCGGGCGGCCGTATTGGTGGTGTCGCCGACCGCCGCGTACTCGAGCCGGCGTTCCGATCCCACGGTTCCGGACATGACCTGGCCGCTGTTGAGGCCGATTCCGACCTTGAACCCGCGGCCCAGTTCTTCGGCGAGCATCCAGGAGTTGAAGTCGGAGAGCACCTCGGTGGCCATCATCCGTGCCGCGGCCAGGGCGAGGTCGGCGTGGTATTCCTGTTCGATCGGGGCCCCGAAAGCGGCCATGATCCCGTCGCCGAGGTAGGAGACCAGCGTCCCGCCGTGGTCGAGGATGACATCACTCATGGAGCCCAGATACCTGTTGAGGGTCCTGATGACGATGTCGGGCGGGTTCTCCTCGGCCCAGGAGGTGAACCCGCGCAGGTCCGCGAAGAGGATGGTGGCGACTCGCCGCTCGCCGCCCAGGTTCAGGTTCTCGTCGGCCTGCAGCAGCACTTCGTCGACAATGGAGGCGGGAACGAATCTGGCAAAGGTGTCACGCATCCTGTCCTGCTCAAGATCGTGAATTCTCTTCCAATTGAGACAGGCGTCCACCCGGGCACGGAGGAGGACTTTGTTGGCGGGCTTCGGAATGTAGTCGGTCGCGCCCATGTTGATGGCCTTCACGACACTGTCGATGTCCTCGATCGCCGAGATCATGATGACCGGAATGTGGCGTGTCCTGGTGTTCTGCTGGACGTGCTCCAGTACGCCGAAGCCGTCCATCTCCGGCATTTCGATGTCGAGCAGGATGACGTCCACGTCATGCTCTTCGAGCATTTCGCACGCGATGCGACCGTTGGCTGCCGTGCTGGGCAGGTAGCCTTCTTTCTCGACTAACTTGGTGAGGAACATCCGGTTGACCGGGTCGTCGTCTACGACCAGAATGCGCGGCCGATCCATCTTCATTTCGCATGCTCCCTTGCGGCCGTCCGTCCCCGGTTGTGGACTTCCGTGCGGCGCCTCGAACGTTGAGCGTTCAATGCGGTTTCGCGTCACTCTCCGTCATGAACTGTAGGCCCACTCCTGTGCTTCCATTATTTGCCCTGAATCCTTGCAGCGCCACACCTGAATACTTTTCTCCAGTTCCTCCGCGTGGCGATCGCCGCGTCCCCCTGGCGGGTGCGCGCCGCAGGATCGGTTGCGGGCGGTGGGCTCCGGCGGTCCGAAGGCGGTCCGAAGACGATCGGAAGGCGATCGGAAGGCGGTGCGAAGGCAGCCTGCGGCGGGCGGCGAATCCGATGGACACTTTCGGTGATCGGAGTGCCCGCCCCGCGGCCCCGGCGGCAACGTCCACGGCTGGCAGCCGGGTGGCCGGGGGAGCACAATCTAGATATGTGGAGTTTCTCGGGGCAAAAGGATTCGGTATGGGCTACAAACCGATTGAGAACTACGGGTTGATCGGCGACATGCACACCGCGGCCCTGGTCGGTACGGACGGATCCATCGATTGGTGCTGCCTCCCGAGGTTCGACTCCCCGAGCGTGTTCGCCCGTCTGATCGACGACGAACACGGTGGATACTTCAAGATCGCTCCGCTGGAGTCCGTCCGGCGCCAGCAGATGTACATGCCGGACACCGCCGTACTCATCACCAGGTTCATGAGCCCGGGCGGCGTGGCGGAGCTGGTGGACTTCATGCCGATCAAGCACGCGGCGGCCGGCCCGGGGTCCCATCAGATAGTCCGGGTGGCGAAGGCCGTCCGCGGCACGGTCGAATTCCGGCTCGAGTGCTTTCCCGCCCTCGACTACGCGCGGCAGAAGCACGAGATCATTCACGAAGGGCGCGGCGTCGTCTTCCGGGGGAGTGACATTTCGGTGGCGCTCACGAGCCGCTTCCCGCTGGCCACGGTGGACACCGGGGTCTGCGTCGAATTCACCCTGCGCGAGGGTGAGGAGATCACCTTTCTCCTCCGCCAGGTGGAGAGCCTTGCGGAGGAGGCGTACATCGCCGAGGCGCGGCTCACCGGCCGCGAACTCCTGCAGAACACCATCGAGTACTGGAAGACGTGGCTCGGCCAGTGCACCTACACGGGCCGCTGGAGGGAGATGGTGCACCGCTCCGCGCTCACCCTGAAGCTGCTGACGCACGACCCCACCGGAGCCGTCGTCGCCGCTCCGACGACCAGCATTCCCGAGGAGCTGGGCGGGGAGCGGAACTGGGACTACCGGTTCACCTGGATCAGGGACGCCGCGCTCACCCTCGCGGCGTTCATGCAGCTGGGGTTCACCGAGGAGACCGTCCGCTTCATGGGATGGCTGGAGGACCGGGCGAAGGAGGTCGAGGAGGGCTGCCCGCTGAGGCTCATGTACCGGATCGACGGGGGCGTCGAACTCGACGAGACGATCCTGGACCATCTGGAGGGCTACCGGCGGTCGCGGCCGGTCCGGATCGGCAACGGAGCGGCGGACCAGCTCCAGCTGGACATCTACGGTGAGCTCCTGACGGCGATCGAGATCTTCGACGCGCGGGTCTGCCGCATCTCCTACGATCTGTGGAGTCACCTGCGGCGGATGGCCTACTGGGTGGCGGACAACTGGCGCTCGCCGGACGAGGGCATCTGGGAGATCAGGGGGGCCCGGCGGCAGTTCGTCTATTCGAAGCTCCAGTGCTGGGCGGCACTGGACAGGGCCTTGCGCATCGCCCACCGCCACGGACTTCCGCTCGACAGCGAGCGGGTGACCCGGGAGCGTGACGCGATCTTCCACGCGATCATGGAGGAAGGCTACGATCGCGAGCGCGGGACGTTCGTCCAGTACTTCGGATCCGGCGCCGTGGACGCGAGCGCGCTGGCCATTCCCATGGTCGGATTCCTGTCGCCGAAGGATCCGCGGATGCTCGGCACCCTGGAGTGCATCGCCGAGGACCTCTCGTCCGACAGCCTGGTCTACCGGTACGAGACGGGAAGTGCCGCGCAGGACGGGCTGCGGGGCAGCGAGGGGACGTTCAACATCTGCACGTTCTGGCTCGTCGAGGCGATGGCCCTGGCGGGTCTGGTCGAGCCGGCGAGGCTTCTTTTCGAGAAGATGCTGACGCACGCGAACCATCTCGGGCTCTTCGCGGAGGAGACGTCCGCCTCCGGGGAGAGCATCGGGAACTACCCCCAGGCGCTCACCCATCTGAGTCTCATCAGTGCCGCGTGCGCCCTCGACAAGGCCCTCGGCGGAGGTGTCGTATGAGGGGCGAGAGTTCGTCCGCGCCCGGCGGCCGCGGCTATCTCGGACAGTCCGCCGGCCACTGGATGTCGTTCGTGCGCAGCAGCGATCCGCTGGAACGCCGGCTGGGTGTCCACGCCCTGGGGGAGATCGGTTCGTCCGAGGTGGTGCCGCCGTTGGAGGTGGCGCTCCGGGACCGGTTCAGCTTCGTGCGGGTGTGGGCGGCGGCGGCCCTCGGCCGGGCGGTTCCCGAGCGGGAGCCGGACGTGATCACGGCCCTCTCGGCCGAGCGGGGGGATCCCGCGGCCTTCGTCCGCAGTCTCGTGGCCTGGTCCCTCGGCCGGCTGACCTATCGGCACGGAGGGCAGGAGGAGTCCCTGCGCACGCTCCGGGCGCTGCTGGACGACCCCGACCCGAGTGTGCGGGCGGAGGCGGACCGGGCGCTGCACCAGATCCTGCGCAGGACCCGCCGTATGGGATTCCGCGGCTGATCGACGGCGCCCGCCGGTCGGCGTCGGCGGCTGTCCGGATTCCGCGCGACGTTCCGGACCGCCGCCGACCGGGATCAGGCGGGCTTCTGCCCGAGCTGGGTGAGCAGGGTCAGCAGGTTCCAGTAGAAGACGGCCTCCGCCATGAGCCCGTCGGGGGCCAGCCTGGCGATCACCGCCACCGAGACGGAGAACGTCCGGCCGATGCTGTCGGCGTCCCACAGGCCCGGGAGCTCCTTGACCACGGTGCCGGCCAGGGTGAACACGAGGGCGCCCCGGTCGCCGGCGCCGAAGGCGTCGTCGAGTTCGGCCGTCAGGTTCACGTGGGTCATCCAGGTCGTGTACATCGCGCGCACGGCGTCCCGGCCGCGCAGTTCGCAGTCGATCGCGGGCTCCGCGTACCGGACGTCCTCGGTGTAGCACTCGGCCGCGGCGTCGACGTCCTTGTCGTTCACGGCGTCCATCAGCCGGTCGAAGACCTTGATCGTGGGCATGGGGACTCCTCCGGGAAGCGGGTTCGGGGTTCAGATCCATTGGGCTGTGACGCCGGCCGCCTCGGACGCGTGGGCCACCATGATCGAGTAGTGGTCCGCCGTCACGTCCGCGCTCTTGGCGCTGTCCGGCCACCGGTTGTCGAGCCGGACGCCATCGGTGTACGGGAGGGGCTCGGTGGCCCGGATGGAGTAGACGGGGGCGGCGACGGCGGGCAGCGGCCGGCCCCGGAGCATGGCGTAGTGCCAGCCGAACGCCGTGAGTGCCGGGCTGTCCAGGGAGACGATGTCCGGCCAGGAGTCCAACAGGGACTTGGTCCCGCCGTTGAAGACCTCGTCGGAGAGGGTCTCGGGGACGGGCGTGTCGATCAGCACGACCGCCTCCGGGCGTACGCCGTGCGCTTCGAGCTCCGCGGCGACCAGGCGCGAGGCCCAGCCGCCCGAGCAGTACCCGACCAGGACGAACGGGGCACCGTCGGCGCAGCGCCGCACCGCCGGGGCCATCGCCCTGGCGAGGGCGGCGGGCGAGTCGGGCACGGCATCGGCTCTGGCATAGCCCGGGTACCGCAGGGCGTACAGGTCGTGGGTGCCGAGGAAGTGCTTGGCGAAGCGGGCGTAGGTGAAGTTGCCGAGGAAGGGGCCCAGGGAGTCCAGGCAGACGATCCGCGTCCCCTCCGTGCCGCGCGAGAGCCGGGCGGGGGGCGGCAGCGGGCCCGCGTCGTCCGCGCCGGTGTAGCGGGGCCGCAGCCGGGCGGCGGCGGCGAGGAAGTCGAGTGCCTCCACGGCCCGGCCGGCCTCGACCGTCTGCCGGAAGAGGTCGCCGATGCCGTCGGCCGCCGGTGGTTCGTCGGCGGGGGCGGGTCGGTCCCGCTCGGCGAGGGCGGCGCACAGGAAGGAGGCCAGTTCGGCGGGGGTGGGGTTCTCGCTGACCACCGCGAGTTCGAGGGCGAGCCCGGTGGTCCGTTCGAGGCTGTTGACCAGTCGCACCGTCATCAGGGAATCGAATCCGAGCTCCTGGAAGAGCTGGTCGTCGTCGATCTCCTCGATCGGCAGGTCCGTGATGGCGGCGACGTGCGTCTTGACCAGGGGGACCATCAGGTCGGGCCGGGTGGGGACGGAGGTCGCGGCGGATTCCTGGTTCATGATGTGCCTTCCGAGGGGTCGGGTGACGGCGGTGCGCCCCCGTCCGCCTCGCGCGCGGACGGGCCCGGCGTCAGCCAGTAGGCGCGGCGCTGGAACGGATAGGTCGGCAGGTCCTCCGCAAGGACGGAGCCGGGAGGGAGCGCGGGGGACCAGTCGACGGGAACGCCGGCCGCCCAGACGGCGGCCAGGGCGAGCAGGAACCCGGTGGGCTCGTCGGCCTCGGGGCGCAGCGCGCCGGTGACGGTCACGGACTCCGCCGCCGACGGTGCGGCGGCGCGGTGCGCCTGGTAGGTCTCGGTGATGGCCGGGACCAGCACCGGCCGGGGACCGAGGTCGACGAACTGGCGGTACCCGGCGGCGAGCAGGGAACGGACGCTGTCGCCGAACAGGACCGGGTCGCGCAGGTTCCGGTACCAGTAGGCGCCGTCCATCAGCTGGTGGTCGATCAGATCGCCGGTGACCGTCGAGTGCAGCGGAACGGTTCCCTTGCGCGGGGTCAACTTCTTTGCGGCGTCCAGGAGTTCGCTTCGGACGTCCTCCATGGCGCGGGTGTGGGCCGCGACGGTGATGGGCAGCCGCTGGGCCGTGACGTGTTCGGCCGCGCAGTGGTCGAGGAGCCGGGTGAGGGCACCGCCGGGGCCGGCGACGACCACCGAGCCGGGGCTGTTGACCGCGGCGACGGTCAGCGGGGACTGCCAGGCCTCCAGCAGTTCCTCGGTCCGCTCGCGCGGCAGGGCCACCGTCACCATGCCGCCGGATCCGGCGAGCCGTTCGAGTGCCCGGTCGCGCAGGCCGACCAGGGCCGCCGCGTCGTCGAGCGTGAGGGCGCCCGCGACGTGCGCGGCGGCGATCTCGCCCTGGGAGTGCCCGATCACGAGGTCGGGCACCACCCCGTGGCTGCGCCACAGCGCGGCGAGCGCGACCTGGAAGGCGAAGAGCAGCGGCTGGGAGGCCGTCCGGTCGTCGGGCCCGGGAGCCGTCGGGTCGGCGGCGAGCAGGTCGGCCAGGCTGCGCCGGGTGTACGGCCGCAGCGCCTGGTCGCAGGCTTCGAAGCTCTCCCCGAAGGCCGTGGAACCGTGGAGGAGCTGCCGGCCGGCGGTCGGCGACTGGGCTCCCTGGCCGGGGAAGACGAAGACCGTTGCGCCGGGCTTCCGGCCGGCGGCGCCGGACACCAGCAGACGGTGCGGGTGGCCTGCGGCGAGGGCGCGCAGGGCGTCGATGGCGTCCGCGCGGTCGGTGGCGACCACGGCCGCGCGGTGGCGGAACAGCGCGCGGGTGGTGGCCAGGTCGGCCGCGGCGTCGGCGGGTCGCAGCCGCGGGTGGTTCTCCGCGTAGGCCGCCAGCCGGGCGCCCAGGGTGACGAGTGCGGGGGCGTTCTTGGCCGAGAGCAGCCAGGGGACGGCGGCGTCGGGGCCCTGCGCGGGGGCGGGCGCCGGTTCCGGACGGGGACCGGCTTCGACGACCACGTGGGCGTTGGTGCCGCTGATGCCGAAGGAGGACACGGCGGCCCGCGCGGCCCGGTCGCCGGTGTCGGGCCACGGCCGGGGCCGGGTGAGGAGTTCCACGGCCCCGGCGGACCAGTCGACGTAGGAGCTCGGCTGCTCGGCGTGCAGGGTTGCGGGAACGGCGCCGCGCTGCATGGCCAGGACCATCTTGATGACGGAGGCGACCCCGGCGGCGGCCTGGGTGTGGCCGATGTTGGACTTGAGCGAGCCGAGCAGCAGGGGGCGCCCCGGCGGCCGGTTCTGCCCGTAGGTGGCGAGGACCGCCTGGGCCTCGATGGGATCCCCCAGCTTGGTTCCCGTCCCGTGGGCCTCCAGCACGTCCACGTCGGCCGGCGTGAGTCCGGCGTCGGCGAGCGCGCGCCGGATCACCCGCTGCTGGGACGGCCCGTTGGGGGCGGTGAGGCCGTTGCTGGCGCCGTCCTGGTTGACGGCGCTGCCCCGGATCAGGGCCAGCACGCGGTGGCCGTGGCGCTCGGCGTCGCCGAGCCGCTCCAGCACCAGCAGGCCGGCGCCCTCGGCCATGCCCATCCCGTCGGCACGGTCGGAGAACGCCTTGCAGCGGCCGTCCGCGGCGAGGCCGCGCTGGCGGGAGAAGCCGATGAAGGGCCGCGGTGTCGCCATGACGGTGATGCCGCCGGCGAGGGCCAGCGAGCACTCGCCGTCGCGCAGTGCCTGGCGCGCGAGGTGCAGGGCGACCAGGGAGGAGGAGCAGGCCGTGTCGACGGAGAGCGTGGGGCCCTCCAGGCCGAGCAGGTAGGCGATCCGCCCGGACACGACGCTGACGGCGCTGCCGGTGACGAGGTGCCCTTCCACCCGGCTGTCCTCCCACGAGGCCTCCCCGTAGTCCTGCCAGGACACGCCGGCGTAGACGCCGGTGTCGCTGCCGCGCAGCGTCGTGGGGTCGATCCGGGCGTGTTCGAGCGACTCCCAGGCGACCTCCAGCAGGATCCGCTGCTGCGGATCCATCGCGAGCGCCTCGCGAGGAGTGATGCCGAAGAACCCGGCGTCGAAGTCCTGCGGACGGGAGAGGAAGCCGCCGTGGTCGGTGGAGGAGGTTCCGCAGTGGTCGGGGTCCGGTGAGTAGAGGCCGTCGAGCGGCCAGCCCCGGTCGTCGGGGAACGGGCCGATGGCGTCACGGCCTTCGTCCACGAGCCGCCAGAGGTCGGACGGCGAGGCGACCCCGCCCGGCAGGCGGCAGCCGAGCCCGATGACGGCGACCGGTTCGCTGCGGCGTGCCTCTGCGGCGCTCAGCCGGCGCAGCCGTTCGATCTCCGCGACGGCGCGTTTGAGGTAGCTGCGGATCTCCTCGTTCTCCGCCATGGTTCGGTCCTCACTCGTGAGTGGCGGCTCCGGCCGACCCGGTGAGCGGGCCGGTGGACTTGCTGGTCCGGCGCCGGAAGGGTGTGTCACGTCGGACGGTGCCCGTCGGTGTGGTCGGCCGGCGGCGGGACGGCCTCGGGGTCGGCCGGCACCCCGTCCGGCCGGGCCAACGGGGCCGAGACCAGGACGGGCGTGTCCGTGTGCCGGGCGGTGTCGAGGAACTGGACGAGGGCCGCGGACCGTCCGGGCCCGGACTCCGCGGGCAGCACGATCAGGGTGGCGGCCAGGCCCAGCGCGTACCGGTGCCTGACCAGGGCCGCGAGGAGGCAGTGGCCCTGGTCGGGATCGGGCGCACTGTCCGGCCGGGCGGTGGCGACCAGGAGGAAGACCTCCAGCGGAAGGGCGCGGGTGAGCCGGTGCAGCAGTGCGGCGGCCGCGCAGGGCTCCTCGGCGCCTCCCGCGGGCCGGGCATCGGCCGCGGTGTGGACGACGGCCGTCAGCGGCGCCGACGCCGCGATCTCCTCGACGGCCTGCCGCAGCTCCGCGGGGTCGCAGGGGTCGGCGTCCACCAGGTGCACCTCGGTCGACCGGCCGGCCAGCTGGGACTGGAGGAGGCCCGCACCGTGGTCGTCGTCGTTGCGGTGTGCCACGAGCCAGATGTGCCGGGCCCCGTGGGTGGCGGCGTGCCGGGCGAGCGGCACCGTGTCGCCGAGCGGGCCGGCCAGCAGGATGCTTCCCCGCGCGTCGTCGGATGGGGGGATCCGTAGGACCAGCTTGCCGACGTGCCGGGCACGGCTCATGTGGTGGAAGGCCGCCGGCGCGTCCTGGACGTCGAAGACGTGGACGGAGGGCGGGCGGATCTGCCGCGCGACGAACAGCGTGTGGAGGTCGTGCAGGATCGCCGACAGCCGCTGCGGCTGCGCCGCCTGCCGGAGGTCGAAGGGGAGGTAGGCGACACCGGGGTGGTCCCGGGCGATGTCGGCCGGGTCGCGCGGATCGGTCTTCCCCATCTCCACGAACCGCCCGCCCGCGTGCAGCAGGCGCAGGGACGCGTCGGTGGCCTCATGGGCCAGGGCGTTGAGGACGACGTCGACGCCCCGGCCCGAGGTCGCCTCCAGGAACTGCTGCTCGAACTCGGTGGTGCGGGAGTCGGCGATGTGGCTGTCGTCCAGACCGAGCCGCCGCAGCGCCGGGTGCTTGGGCCTGCTCGCCGTGCCGAACACCTCCGCCCCCGTGTGGAGGGCGAGTTGGACGGCGGCACTGCCCACACCGCCGGTCGCGCAGTGGATGAGCACGCGGTCGCGCGCCGTCAGCCGGCCGAGGTCGAACAGCCCGTAGGAGGCGGTCGAGAAGGCCACCGGGACGGCGGCGGCGTGGGCCGGCGGCCACCCGTCGGGCACGGGGACCAGCAGGTGCTCGTCGGTCACGGCGATCGGGCCGAACGCGCCGCTCAGCAGGCCCATCACCCGGTCGCCGGGCTTGACGGCGGTGGCGTCCGGACCGGTCTCGAGAACGATGCCGCTGCCTTCGGCGCCCAGCGGCCCCGGGTCGCCCGGGTAGAGGCCGAGGGTGTCCAGGACGTCGCGGAAGTTGACCCCCGCCGCCTGGACGGCGATCCGGACCCGGCGGCCCGTCAACGGGTCGCCGACCTCGTCGCAGACGTCCAGGGCCAGGCAGTCCAGGGTGCCCTTGCCGATCAGGCTCAGGCGCCACGGAGGCGGCCCCGGCCGGGCCAGCCGGACGTGCCCGTAGGGGAGGGGGAGCAGGGCGGCCGGGGCACTGCTCGGCGCGAGGAGGACACCCACGCGGACGGCCAGTAGGGGGAAGGCGGAGCCGAGCGAGGAGGGGAGGGCCGCGGTCGACGCGGGGCCGGTGTCGAGGTCGACCAGGGCGAACCGTCCGGGCCTGGCGGAGGCCGCGGCCAGCACCGCCTGCAGCAGCAGGCTCTGCTCGGCCCCTGCCACCGGGTCCGCGGCGCGGGCCTGGATCGCGCCGCGGGTCACCAGGACCAGACGGGGACCGGGAGGGTCGGGCAGCGCGGCGAGGACCTCCCGGACCAGGTCCAGCGCCTGCCGGGGCGCCCCGTCGGCCGGGACGACCAGGACGCCCGGCGGAGGTCCGGCGGGGGGTGCCTGCGAGGGCAGCCGCGGCACGGCCGGATGAGCCGCGCGCAACTCCTCGGCCAGGACGGACGGCGCCGACGAGGGGGTGAGCAGGGCCCAGCTGACCGGTACCCCGGGATCCGGGACGGCCTCCCACCGGGTCTGGTAGAGCGGGACCTCGGACGGCGCGCGGCCGGTCGCCGCGGCGCCGGATCCGCCGAGGAAGTGGACGCGGGGTGCGGCGGTGTCGGTCATTCCTGGATCCCGTCGATCGCGGCGAACAGCGCGGCGTCCTCGGCGGTGTCGACCCAGTGGGACGCCGGCTCCGGTCGGGTGCCCGTCTCCGCCTGCTCGGCGGCGGAACCTGGCAACAGGTCCGCCAGCAGGCGGGCCGCGAGCGCGGCGGGGCTCGGATGGTCGAACACCGCGGTGACCGGCAGCGACGCCCCGGTGGCCCGGTTGATCCGGTTGCGGAGCTCCACCGCCGTGAGCGAGTCGAATCCGAGGTCGGCGAACGCCGCGTCGGCCTCGATCTCCTCCACCGACGAGTGGCCGAGGACCTGCACCACCTCGCTCCTGACCAGCGTGGTGAGGATGACGTCCGCCTCCCGCGCCCCGGCCTCGGCGAGCTTCCCGGCGAGGGTGTGCTCGACGGCCTCGGTGACCTCCTCCGCCCGGGCGGCCTGCTGCCTCGGACGGACCAGTTCGCGCAGCAGCGGCGGAACGCCGCCGGCATGGTGCAGCGCCGCACCGCTCAGCCGCAGCGGCAGGACGACCGCCTCCTCCAGACGCTGCGCCTCGTCCAGCAGTGCGAGGTTGTGGGCGGCCGGCAGCTCGGCGATTCCCAGGTGCTCCAGGCGGCGCACCGCGGTGGCGTTCAGGTGGCCCGTCATGGCGCTGCGTTCGGCCCACAGCCCCCACGGCAGCGAGAGCGCGGGCAGGCCCAGGCCGCGGCGGCACTCGGCGAAGGCGTCGAGGAAGGAGTTGGCCGCCGCGTAGTGGGCCTGCCCGGGGGTGCCGAAGATCCCGGCGGCCCCGGAGAACAGCACGAAGGCGGCGGGTTCGCGCGCGAGCGTGGCGCGGTGGAGGTTGAGGGCGCCGTCGACCTTCGACCGGAGCACCGTCGTGACCTGGTCCGGCGTCAACGTGGCGACGGTGCTGTCGGCCAGGACACCGGCGGCGTGGAAGACGGCGCTCAGCGGCCGCTCGCCGAGCTCGGTGGCGAGCGTCTCCTCCAGCGCGGCGCGGTCGGCGGCGTCGCAGGCCGCGATGGTGCACCGCGCGCCGAGGTCCGCGAGTTCGGCGCTCAGCTCCGCGGCGCCGGCGGCGGCCGGGCCGCCCCTGCTGAGCAGGAGCAGGCTTCGTACGCCGTGCACGGTGACCAGGTGGCGGGCCAGGAGGCGGCCGAGGGTTCCGGTACCGCCCGTGATGAGCACCGTGCCCTCGGGGCCGTAGGGCATGGGGGCCGGCGGGGGGACGGCGGCGCGGGTGAGCCGGGGCGCGTACAGCAGCCCCTCGCGCAGGGCGAGCTGGGGTTCGGCCTCGAGGGGGAGCGACGCCAGCGCCCGAGGGTTCGGACCGCCCGTGCCGGGGTCCGTGATCTCGGCGAGGTCGTCGACGTCGAACAGGGTGAGCCGGTCCGGGTTCTCGTTCTGGGCGGACCGCAGCAGGCCCCACAGGGCCGCGCCGACGGGGTCGGGGACCTCACCGGGCAGCGCGGCGACGGCGCGGTGGGTGAGCAGGACCAGGCGGGTGGCGGCCAGCCGCTCCTCGGCGTACCAGCCCTGCACCAGGGCCAGCGTCCGCTGGACGGCGTCGTGCACCGCCGGGGCGAGGTCGTGCGGCACCGGGTCTGCGGCGGTGGTCAGGCGGTGGAGCACCAGGTCGGTGCCGGGCCCCTCGGCCAGCGCGGCCAGGGCCCGGTGCAGCGCCGGGGCGTCGGAGCCGTCGACGGACGCCCGGCGGTCTGCGGCCAGCCAGGTGCAGCGCCGCGCGGGGGCCGCGGTCGCGGGCGCCACCGGCTTCCAGGACAGGCGGTACAGGCCCTCGCCGCCGAGATGGTGGCGCGGCGTCCGCGAGCCGACGGCCCGCATCGTGAGCGTGTCGATCGTGGCGACCGGGTGGCCGGCCGGGTCGGTGATGTCGACGGTGACGCTCTGCTCGTCCAGGGGCCGGATCCGGGTGCGCAGGGCTCCCGCCCCGTTGGCGTGCAGCCGGACCCCGCTCCAGTGGAAGGGGAGTTCGACCGCGGCCTTGCGGCGGACCAGCAAGCCCTGGAGCGCGGCGTCGAGGAGCGCGGGGTGGAGGTCGAAGGCGGTGTCCTCGTCGAACAGTGCCTCGTCGAGCCGGACTTCGGTGAAGATGTCCTGGCCGCGCCGCCACAGGCCGGTCAGCCCTTGGAACGCCGGACCGTAGCCGTAGCCGCGCAGGCCGACCGCGGTGTGGAAGGCCTCGACGTCCACCTCGACGGCGTGCTCGGGAGGCCAGGGACCGGGCAGGGCGTCCCCGGGGGGAGACGCGGACGGGGCGAGGACGCCGCGGGCGTGCAAGGTCCAGGGCTCGCCGGTGAGGGCGGTGTGCGGACGCGAGCGGATGGTGACGTTGCGTCGGCCGGAGGGGTCGGCGCCGCTGACGGTGAGGTGCAGCTGGGCGCCGTCCTCCTCGCCGAGCTGGAGCGGGGCGAGGAGGGTCAGTTCGGCCAGGTCCGGGCAGCCGGACTCGCGGCCCGCGCACAGGGCGAGGTCGACGAAGGAGGTACCGGGCAGCAGCGGCACGCCGTCGAGGGCGTGGTCGCGCAGCCACGGGTGGCTCTGCGGGCTCACCCGGCCGGTCAGGACGAAGCCGTCGTGCTCGGGCTCCGGCAGGACGATGTCCAGCAGGGGGTGGTCGACACAGGAGGCGCTCAAGGTGACGGCCAGTTCCTGCCGGGTGCCGCCGTGGAAGGTGTCGACCCAGAAGCGCCGGTGCTGGAAGGGGTAGGTGGGCAGCTCCGGCGGCGCTTCGGTCCCGAGGGGGTTGAGCGCGGCGGTGTCGACGGCCAGGCCCTCGACGTGGGCCTTGGCCACGGCGGCCGTGAAGTGCCGCAGGCCGCCCTCCTCGCGGTGGAGGGTGGGCAGGGCGACGGCGGTCCGGTCCTCCGCGTCGGCGCTCTCCAGGACGGCGCCGGACAGCAGGGGGTGGACGCTGGGTTCCACGAAGAACCGGTAGCCGTCCCGGACGAGGGCCCGGGTGGCCAGGTCGAACCGGACGGGCTCCCGCAGGTTCCGGAACCAGTAGGCGGCGTCCAAGGAGTCCGGGGCGATGGCCGCGCCCGTGACCGAGGAGTAGAAGTCGAGGTCGCCGGGGGCGGGGGTCACCCGCGTGAGCGACTCGGTCAGGGCGGTCCGCAACTCGTCGACCTGCGGGGAGTGCGCGGCGTAGCCGACCTGGATCCGCCGCGCGCGGACCTGGTCGACCCGGCACTCCGCCTCCAGGACGTCCAGCGACCCGGTGGGCCCGGCCACCACCACGGCCCGCGGGCCGTTCACCGTGGCGACGCACAGGCCCGGGTAGTGCTCCAGCCTCCGCAGCACCTCGTCGTGCGAGAGCTGGAGCGCGAGGAGGCCGTGGCCGCCCGACAGCCGGGTCAGCATCCTGCTGCGCAGGGCGACGACGAGGGCCGCGTCCTCCAGGGACAGCGCTCCGGCGAAGCAGGCGGCGGCGATCTCGCCTTGGGAGTGGCCCACGACGGCGCTCGGCCTCGCTCCTGCGGCCGACCAGAGCCGGGCCAGCGAGAGCTGGACGGCGAAGAGCGCGGGCTGGACGACGTCGACGCGCTCCAGGGCCTCGGCGGCCCCGGGGAGCAGGACCTCGTCCAGCGACCAGTCGGTGTGCGGGGCCAGTGCCCGGCCGCAGGCGGCGATGCCGTCCGCGAAGACGGGGCTCTCCTTGATCAGCCGGGCCGCCATGCCGGGCCACTGGGACCCCTGGCCGGCGAAGACGAACACCGTCCTGCCGTCGGCGGCCGTGCCGGTGACCAGGTCCGGGTCCGCGCTCCCGTCGGCGAGCGCGCCCAGCGCCCGCAGACAGCCGTCGAGTTCCGGGGCGGTGATGGCCGCGCGGTGCGAGAGCTGGGCACGGGTGGTGGCCAGGGCCCGGCCGACCGCCTCGGCGGAGGCCGCCGGTCCGGTCCGCAGGTGGGCGTGCACCTGCTGGGCCTGGGCCCGTAGCGCGGCCTCGGTGTGGGCACTGAGAAGCCACACGGGTGGCGCCACGACGGGCGGGGCGGTCGGTTCCGGCGGCGCGGCGGGTTCCGGGGCCGTCGGCGCCTGCTCGACGATCACGTGGGCGTTGGTGCCGCTCACCCCGAAGGCGGAGACGGCGGCGCGGCGCGGTCGGCCGTTCCCGGGCCAGGGAACGGCGTCCGTCAGGAGCCGGACGTCGCCGGTGCCCCAGTCGACGTGGGGGGTGGCAGTGGTGGCGTGCAGGGTCTTCGGCATGCTCTCGTGCCGCAGGGCCAGGACCGTCTTGATGAGGCCGGCGACCCCTGCCGCGGCCTGGGTGTGGCCGACGTTGGACTTCAGCGAGCCGAGGTACACAGGCTGCCCGGCGGGGCGGCCGCGGCCGTAGGTGGCGAGCAGGGCCTCCGCCTCGATCGGGTCACCGAGGGTGGTTCCGGTGCCGTGGGCCTCGATCAGGTCGATGTCGCCGCCGCCCAGTTCGGCCCGGGCGAGGGCCTGGCGGATCACCCGCTGCTGCGATTCCCCGTTGGGAGCGGTGAGGCCGTTGCTGGCGCCGTCCTGGTTGATGGCGCTGGAGCGGATCACCGCGAGCACGGGATGGCCGTGACGCCGGGCGTCGGACAGCCGCTCCAGGACGACCATGCCCGCGCCCTCGGCGAACCCGGTGCCGTCCGCCTCCGCCGCGAAGGACCGGCAGCGTCCGTCGGGCGAGAGCGCCCGCTGGCGGGAGAACTCGATGAACAGGCCGGGCGAGGCGATCACCGTGACCCCGCCGGCCAGCGCGAGGGCGCTGTCGCGCTGCAGCAGCGACTGGCAGGCCAGGTGCACGGCCACGAGGGAGGAGGAGCAGGCGGTGTCCACGGAGACGGCCGGTCCCTGGAGCCCGAGGACGTAGGCGACCCGTCCGGAGATGACGCTGAGCGGCTTGCCCGTGGTCAGGTAGCCCTGCATCTCCTGGGGTGCCTCGTGGGCGCGGGCGCCGTAGTCCTGGTAGACGGCCCCGGCGAACACCCCGGTGCTGCTGCCCCGCAGGGAGCCCGGGTCGATCCCGGCACGCTCCAGCGCCTCCCACGACGTTTCGAGCAGCAGCCGCTGCTGCGGGTCCATGGACAGCGCCTCGCGGGGGGAGATGCCGAAGAACTCGGCGTCGAAGTCCGCCGCGGCCTCCAGGAAGCCACCCGCGGTGACGTAGCTCTTGCCGGGCGCCGCCGGATCGGCGTCGTACAGCTCGGTGAGGTCCCAGCCCCGGTCCTCCGGGAACGAGGAGATGGCGTCCGTCCCGGCCTCCAGGAGCCTCCACAGGCCCCGGGGGCTGTCGATGCCGCCGGGCAGGCGGCAGGCCATGCCGAGGACCGCGATCGGTTCGGCCGACGGGGCGGCGCCGGTGGGCCGGCCGACCTGTTCAGCGGTCTGCTCCCCGCCGCCCTCCGGTTGCCCGGCCTCGGCGGCGAGCAGGGTCTGGAGATGGTCGGCGAGGTCGGCCGGGGTCGGGTGGCTGAACGCCAGGCCGGTCGGCAGCCGCAGACCGCTCGCATGGGCCAGCCGGTTGCGCAGCTGCACGGCGGCCAGGGAGTCCAGGCCGAGTTCCTTGAACGGCCGGTTCGGGGCGACGGCGTCGGGGGCGCGGTGGCCGAGGACCGCGGCGGTCGTGGAGCGGACCAGCTCGGCCAGGACCTGCCGTTGGCGCGCGCGGGGGAGCCGCGGGTAGTCGGCGGGCAGACCGGCGGCGGTGCGCTGCTCGCCCGCGGCCTGTTCCTGCCGGGCCCGTTGGACGGCCGGCAGGTCGTCGAGGAACGGGCCGGGCCGGTAGGGCGCGCGGTTGGACAGGAAGGTCGGCCAGTCGAAGCGGGACAGCACGATCCGCGGATCGGATCCGGCGGCCAGGGCCGGCAGCAGGGCGCCGGTCGCGTCGAGGTCGAGCGGCGGCAGCCCGCGCTCTGCCATCCAGTCACCGCCGTCCTTCCCCAGGCCGCCGGGGAAGTATCCCCAGGCGATCGAGGTGGCCGGCAGGCCCCGGGCGCGGCGCTGTTCGGCGAGCGCGTCGAGCCAGGCGTTCGCCGCACCGTAGGCGCTGTGCCCGCCCATGCCGATGGCGCCGACCACCGAGGAGTAGAGGACGAAGGCGTCGAGGTCGTCGCCCGCGGTCAGCTCGTGCAGGTGCCGGGCACCCAGGGTCTTGGCGGCCAGCACCCGGTCCAGATGGTCCGTCGTCAGATGGTCGATCATGGCGGTTTCGAAGGCGCCGGCCGTGTGGACGACGGCCTTCAGCGGGAACGCCGGCGGGACGGTGGCGAGCACGGCGGCGAGCGCGGCGCGGTCACCGACGTCGCAGGCCGCCACGGTGACCCGGGCCCCCAGGGCTTCCAGCTCCGTGACCAGCTCGGCCGCGGCGGTGGTGCCGCCGCCGTGCCGGCTGAGCAGCAGGAGGTGCGGTGCCCCGGCGGCGGCCAGGACCCGTGCGGCCTGCGCCCCCAGGAAGCCCGTGCCACCGGTGATCAGGACCGTTCCCCGCGGCGTCCAGCCCCGGCCCGCCGGGACGGCGGCCTCCCGCAGACGGTGGGCGTACGTTCCGCCGGACCGCACCGCGACCTGGTCCTCGACCGCCGGCAGGGCCAGCGCCGCACAGGCGCGCCGCAGGCTCTCGGCATCGGGCTCCGGGGGCAGGTCGAGCAGGCCGGCCCAGCGGTCCGGGTACTCCTGGGCGGCGGCCCGGCCGAAGCCCCACAACGCCGCCTGGCCCGGATCGACCACCACGTCGTGCTCGTCCACGCGGACGGCGCAGCGTGTCGCACACCAGACGGAGGCGGGCGCCTCCAGGTCGTCCAGCGCCTGCAGCAGCGTGGCGGTGTCGGCGAGCGGGCCCGCCGGGGCCGCCCCGTCCGGCCGCAGCGCGAGGAACGAGACGATGCCGTCCGGCCGCCACTCCTCCACCGCGGGCCGCAGCAGCCCGGCCGCCGCGGCGCGCTCGGCCCCCGTCGGCAGCGTCACGGTGCGGACCTCGGTACCGGGCGAGCCGAGTGCGACCGCCAGGTCCCGCGGCCACGGCCCCGCGTCCGCGTCGGGGGTGACCAGCAGCCACCTGCCGCGGGCCGCCGACGCCGACGGGACGACCAGCGGTGTCCACACGGGCGCGAAGCACAGGTCGCCCAGCCGGGCGCGGGTACGGTGCGCGCTGCGCCAGGCGGCCAGGGCCGGGACGACGCCGCGGACGGGCTCCTCGTCGGCCAGCCCCAGGACGGCGGCGACGGCGGCGGCGTCCTGGCGGTCGACGGCGTCCCACAGCGGCTGTTCGGACTCGCTCCGGCGGTCGGCGCCCGGGCCGGCCGCGTCGGGGGAGAGCCAGTAGCGGCTGTGCTGGAAGGCGTACGTCGGCAGTGCTACCCGGCGACCGTCGCCGAAGACCGTCGTCCAGTCCACGGCCAGGCCGTGGCACCAGGCCCGGGCGAGGGCCAGCAGGAGGTCACCCGGCTCCCCGGCGCCCCGGTGCAGCGAGGGCAGGACGGTGACGTCGGCGGGCGGGTCCTGGCTGTCGGCGGTCTCCTGGATCCCGAGGGCCAGCAGCGGATGCGGGCTCATCTCGACGAAGGTGTCGTACCCGGCCGAGAGCAGTTCCCGGACGGTGGGCTCGAAGCGCACCGGACGGCGAAGGTTGGCGTACCAGTAGGCGCCGTCCAGGAGCCGCCGCGGATCGGTGTCGGCGGTGACGGTCGAGTGGAACGGGATACGGGCCGGCCGCGGTGCGAGGCCGGCCAGTGCCTGGGCCATCGGCTCGCGCAGGGTGTCGATGTCGGCGCAGTGCGAGGCGTAGTTGACGGCGATCCGGGCGGTGCGCACACCCTGGTCGTCGCAGCGCGCGACGAGGCGCTCCACCTCCTCGCGGGGGCCGGAGACCACGGTGGACCAGGGACCGTTGAACACGGCCACGCCGAGGCCGGGAAAGCCGTCGCGAAGCAGCGCCTCGACGTCCGGCGCGGGCATCCGCAGCGCGAGCATGGCGCCGCCGGTGGCCAGCGTTCCGACCAGTCGGCTGCGGGTCACGGTGGCGAGCAGCGCGTCCTCCAGGGTGAGGGCGCCGGCCACCCAGGCGGCGGCGAGTTCTCCCTGGGAGTGTCCGACCACGGCGTCGGGCGCGACGCCGTGCGCGCGCCACACCTGCGCGAGTCCGGTCATCACGGCGAACAGGGCGGGCTGCACCACGTCGTCCCGTTCCAGGGTGGGGGCCTGGGCGTCCTGGGACAGGAGCGAGAGCAGCGACCAGTCGCAGTGCGCGGACAGGGCGCGGTCGCACGCCTCGACGTGGGCCCGGAAGACCGGGGACGCGGCGAGCAGACCGCGGGCCATCCCGGGCCACTGGGAGCCCTGGCCGGGGAAGACGAACACCGTCCGGTGGGCGGGAAGGGCCTCGGCCGTCACCGCCCCCTCGGTGTCGTCCTCACCGGGGGCCGAACGGGCCAGGGCGTCCAGGCCCGCCAGCAGCGCGTTGGGGGAATCGCCGACCACGGCGGCGCGGTGGTCCAGCGCGCTCCTGGTGGTCGCCAGGGACCGTCCGACGTCCCGGGGATCGTGGAGCGACCCGCTTCGCACGGCGCGGGCCAGCCGGTCGGCCTGGGCCCGCAGCGCCTCCGGGCCGCCGGCGCTGAGCGTCCACGGCAGCGCCGGGCCGTCCCACGCGGCCGCCGGGCGGCCGTCCGGGGTGGACTGCTCCGCCGCGCCGTCGGGTGCCTCCTCCACGATGACGTGGACGTTGGTCCCGCTGATGCCGAACGACGAGACGCCCGCCCGGCGGGCGGCCGCTTTGCGCGGCCAGTCCACGCTCTCCGTGAGCAGGCGCAGGCGCGCGTCCCGCCAGTCGACCCGCGGTGACGGCGCGTCGACGTTCAGGCTGGCCGGAAGTTCCTCGTGCTGCAGCGCGAGCACCGTCTTCACCAGGCCCGCGGCGCCGGCGGCCGCCTGCGAGTGCCCGATGTTCGACTTGAGCGAGCCCAGCAGCAGGGGGCGCCCGTCGTCCCGGCCCTCCCCGTACACCCGCCCCAGCGCCTGGGCCTCGATCGGGTCGCCGAGCGTCGTGCCGGTTCCGTGCGCCTCCACCACGTCGACGGAGGCGGCGCTGACGCCGGCGTCGGCGAGGGCGCTGCGGATCACCCGCTCCTGGGCCGGGCCGTTGGGAGCGCTGAGGCCGCTGCTCGCGCCGTCCTGGTTGACGGCGCTGCCCCGGAGCAGGGCCAGCACGGGGTGGCCGTTGCGCCGGGCGGCCGACAGGCGTTCCAGCAGGACCAGGGCGGCGCCCTCACTCCACGCCGTCCCGTCGGCGGCCGCGGCGAAGGGCTTGCACCGCCCGTCGGGCGCCAGGCCGCGCTGGCGGGAGAACTCCACCCACATGCCGGGGGACGACAGCACGGCGACGCCGCCCGCCAGGGCCAGTTCGCATTCGCCGGCGGCCAGCGACCGGCAGGCGAGGTGGACGGCCACGAGCGAGGAGGAGCAGGCGGTGTCGACGGTCAGCGCGGGGCCGGTGAGGCCGAAGGTGTAGGCCAGTCGGCCCGATGCCACACTCGGGGTCGTGCCGGTCAGCGCGTAGCCGGCCGCCTCGCCGGCGGCCTCGTGCATCCGCGGACCGTACTCCTGCGCGGTCGCACCGATGAACACACCGGTGGGGCTGCCCCGCAGGGACTCGACGGGGAGGCCGGCGCGCTCCCAGGTCTCCCACGCGGTCTCCAGGAGCAGCCGCTGCTGAGGGTCCATCGCACCGGCCTCGCGCGGGGAGATGCCGAACAGCCCGGCGTCGAACTGCGCGGCGTCCTGGAGGAAGCAGGCGCGGCGCACGTAGGTCGTGCCGGGGGCGTCCGGATCGGCGGCGAACAGCGCGTCGAGGTCCCAGCCCCGGTCGCGGGGGAAGTCGGAGACGGCGTCCCGACCGTTTCGCAGCAGCGACCACAGCTCGTCGGGTGTCGTGATGCCGCCCGGCAGCCGGCATCCCAGCGCGATGACCGCCACCGGGTCGTCGGACCGCTCCGGGGCGGGGGCGGTTGCGGCCCGCTGGGTGTCCGCGAGTTCGGCGGGGCCGGAGAGCAGCCGGGTCACCTCGGCCGCCGCGGCCAACGGGGTGGGGTGGTCGTAGGTCAGGGTGTCGGGCAGGGACAGTCCGACAGCGGCACCGAGCGCCTCGGAGAGCTGGACGGCGGTGAGCGAGTTCACGCCGAGGTCCTCGAACGAGCGGCGCGGGTCGATCCGGTCGCCCGGGCGGTGGCCGAGCAGTGCGGAGGCGTGGCCGAGCAGCAGGTCCAGGACGGCCCGCTCGGTGACGGGTGCGGCGGGTGCGGCCCGTCCAGGCCCGTCCTGCCCGGCAGTGGTCGGTTGCTCGGCAGGGGTCGGCTGTTCGGCGGAGTCCGCGCCGGACGGCGCCAGCCAGTGGGCGCGGCGTTGGAAGGCGTAGGTGGGCAGGGCCGTGCGCCGGGCGGGCAGGTGGCGGAAGACCTCCTGCCAGTCCACCGCGAGTCCGTGGAGATACAGCTCGGCCAGGGCGCCCGATACGGCGGCCGGCTCGCTGATCGTGTCGCTGAGCAGGGCGATCGTGTTCTGGTGGGGCTCGTCCTGCGCGGGCAGGCAGCGACTCGCCATCGAGGCCAGGGTCGCGTCCGGGCCGAGTTCCACGAAGTGGCCGGTTCCGCCCTGCGCGATGGTGCGCACCGCGTCGAGGAAGCGCACGGTACCGCGCAGCTGGTCGACCCAGTAGCCGGCCGTGGTCAGCTCCTCCGGCCGGACCCAGGTCCCGGTCAGGGTGGAGGCGATGGGGACATCGGGGGGCCAGTAGGTGAGGGAGTTCGCGACGGCGGCGAAGTCGGCCAGCACGGCGTCCACCTGAGGGGAGTGGAAGCCCCGGGCGACCCGCAGGACCCGGGTGCGGGCTCCACGGCGCTTGAACTCCGCGGCCACGGCGCGCACATCGTCCGGCTCGCCCGACACCACCACGGCCCGGGGACCGTTCACCGCGGCGAGCGAGACGCGTCCGCCGTGCTCCGCCAGCAGCGGCGCGACCTCCTCCTCGGTCCCTTCGACGGCGGCCATCGCCCCCGTGGGCAGGCCGCTCATCAACTGCCCGCGCCTCGCCACGAGCAGCGCGGCGTCCGGCAGCGAGAACACACCCGCCACCTGTGCGGCGGCGAGTTCGCCCACCGAATGGCCGGCCAGGGCGTCGGGGCGGACTCCCCACGCCGTCAGCATCCGGTGGAGCGCGACCTCCAGGGCGAACAGCGCGGGCTGGGTGTAGGCGGTGTCGTCCAATAAGGCGGCCCCGTCGGTGCCCGGGTCGGCGAACACCACGGACGCCAGTGGACGGGGGAGGTAGGGGCCCAGGGCCTCGGCCACCTCGTCGAACGCCTCGGCGAAGACGGGTCGGGACCGGTAGAGGTCGCGTCCCATCCCGGGCCGCTGGGTGCCCTGACCGGCGAAGAGGAAGGCGGTGCCCGGGCGGTCGCACACCCTCCCCTGATGGAGACCGGGGGAGGGGGACCCTTCCGCGAGCCGCGCGAGCCCCTCGCACAGTTCGGCCCGGTCCCGCGCGACGACGCCCGCCCGCCACTCGAAAGCCGTTCGCGTGGTCGCGAGCGAGTACGCCAGGTCGAGCAGCTGCGGCGGTTCACCGGACGGCCCCTCCGCCGGGGCGCCGAACCGGCCGGTGGCCTCACCCGCCTCCGGGGACGGGGGCTCCTCCACGACCCGCGCCGCGGGGGTGACCAGGCCGAGCAGCGCGCGGGCCTGTGCCCGCAGTGCCTCGCGGCTCCGTGCCGAGATCACGTGGACGTGCCCGCCCCGGTCGTCCTCCGTGCGGGGCTCCGGAGCGGTGACGGGAGGGGCCGGCGCGAGCACGACGTGGCAGTTGGTGCCGCCGAGGCCGAAGGAGTCGACCGCCGCGACCATCGGCGCGTCCTGCCCCGACCAGTCCTCGAACTCCCGGGGGACCCGCAGGTTCAGCTCGTCCAACCGGATCCGCCGCGAGGGCGCCCGGTAGTTCGGCTGGGGGACCACGGCGCGGTGCCACACGGAGAGCACCGCCTTGATGAACCCCGCGATCCCGGCCGCGGCCTCCAGATGGCCGATGGCCGCCTTGACCGAGCCGACCACCACGGCGTCGCCGCCGTCGCGGGCCGCGCCCAGTGTGCCGCCGACGGCCGCGGCCTCCACCGAGTCGCCGGCCGGCGTTCCGGTGGCGTGGAGTTCCACGTAGTGGACGGCCCCCAGGGTGCCCGCGCGACCGTTCACCCGGCGCAGCAGTTCCTTCTGCGCGACGACGCTGGGATGCGTCAGACCCGGGCCGCCGCCGTCGTTGTTCACCCCGCTGCCCCGGACGACGCAGTAGATCCGGTCCCCGTCCGCGAGCGCGGCCGACAGCGGCTTGAGCAGCACGACCCCGACGCCCTCGCCGGGAACGAAGCCGTTGGCGGCCTCGTCCAGCGGACGGCAGCGGCCGTCGGGGGAGAGGGCGCCGAACAACCCGGCTCCGGCTGCCCCGTCCCGGTCGAGCAGCAGGTTCACACCGCCGGCCAGCGCCGCGTCCGTCTCCCCGCGCAGGATGGACTCGCAGGCGAGGTGGAGCGCGACCAGCGAGGAGGACTGGCCGGTGTCGACGGTCATGCTGGGGCCGCCGAACCGGAGGGTGTAGGACACCCGGTTGGCGATCATGCTGCGCTGCAGTCCGGTGAACGTGTGCAGGTCGTAGCCCGCCGGCCCCCGGCGCCGCGTCACCACCGCGTAGTCGTCGCGCATCGCGCCGAAGAAGACACCGGTGCCGCGCTCGGCCAGGGCGGCCGGCCGGATCGCGGCGTCTTCGAGGCTCTCCCAGGCCACCTCCAGGGCCAGGCGCTGCTGGGGGTCGAGCGCGGCCGCCTCCTTCGGAGAGATTCCGAAGAAGTCGGCGTCGAACTGCTCCGGGCCCGCGATGAACCCACCGGCGGCCGGCCGGGAGGTCACACCGGGCAGGGGGCCGCCGGGCGGCGGGGCGATCACGCTGACGCCGCTCCGCAGGACTGACCAGTAGGACCGGAGGTCGGGCGCAGAGGGGAATCGGCAGCCCATTCCGACGACTGCAATGCTCTCGTCCACGGACTCTTCGTCCTCTCGGTTCCGTTTCCGTTTCCGGTTCCGTTCCGGGGAACGGCCGCGCGGGTTCGAACGCGGCGCCGGCGTCCTACTCGGCGATCGCCGTGCTGTAGCTCCAGCGGTAGACCGGCAGCAGTTGGCCGTCGACGTACTCGGTCCCGCCACTGCGCTCGAAGTGCTGGTGCTGTCCACGCCGGGTCACCAGCACCTGGGAACCATTGAGGACGGGTTCCTCCGCCTCGGTCACGGCCGCAGGCAGGCTGTCGTCCGCGCCTTCCAGGACGACCGCCCGTTCCGATCCCGAGGAATCCACTACGAAAATTCTTGCAGACATGCCCGCTCATCCCCAGTCGTCGAAGAAGCGGGAAAATGATGTTCGTGCGCTCGTGAGCTGAATCAGCGGACCGTCGCCCGGATTCATCACGGTTCTTGATTTATTTCAGTAGAACATGAGGGGGTCGAATTGGCAACAAAATAACAAACCGTGATGGACGGTAGAAGTGTCTACGAATCAGATGATTTCAATGGCGCCGCGAAACCTTGGGAGCACGGGGCAAGCGGGCCCTTCCGCTCCCGAGCCCGCCCGCCCGCGCCGGAGGCGGTGACGGAATGTACCGGGTCACCGCCCGTCGAGCCGCGTGACGGCCTCGTGGATCTCCCGTTTCACCCGGAGGAATTCCTCGGCGGCCTCACCCGGGTCGGCATCGCCCAATGCTCCCGCGCGGGCCTTTGCCTCGATGCCGGCCGCGAGGTCGGAGAGGCGGCCGGCTCCCAGCGCCTTTGCGCTCGACTTCAGCGTGTGCGCGGCCCGCTGCGCCGTACTCCTTTCCGGGTCCGCCATGGCGGATATCAGGCCCGGAGCGTCCTCGACGAACAGGCCGACCAGTTCCGCGACCGAGGCGGCGTCGCCGAGGTCGTCGCGGAGCCTCTCCAGAACGGCCGGATCGACGGCCGAACCGGATACCGGCGGTGCGGCCGTGGCCGCGGCCGTCGCCGCGGCTCGGCGCCCGGCGGCCGACGGAGCCTTTCCCAGCGCCTCGGCCAGCTGTTCCATCTTGATGGGCTTCGAGATGTAGTCGTTCATTCCTGCGGCGAGGCAGGCCTCCCGATCGCCCTGCATCGCGTTCGCGGTCATCGCGATGATGTAGGGCCGACGGTCGTCGGCGATCACCCGGCCGATCGTCCGAGTCGCTTCGAGGCCGTCCATGACGGGCATCTGGACATCCATCAGGATGACGTCGTAACTGCCGTCCCTGGCCGCGTCGACGGCCTGGCTGCCGTCCTCGACGATCTCGATCCCGTAGCCGAGCTTCTTCAGGAGGAGCGTGGCGAGCTGCTGGTTCACCGGATTGTCCTCGGCGAGCAGGATCCGGAGATCCGAGGGCGCCGAGGTGTGCTGCGCCGGTCCGTCCTCGGGGGCGCCCGTGCGGCCGGTCACCGCGGTCAGGAGGGCGTCGTGCAGGTGCGACGCCCTGATGGGCTTGGTCAGCGAGGCGGAGAACTCGGTACGGTCCGTCGGATCGCGGGGGGTCGCCAGTGAGGTGGCCAGGATCAGCGGCAGGCGCTCGCGTCCCGGAATCCGGTGAACCCTCCTGGCCAGTTCGGCCCCGTCCATGCGTGGCATCATCATGTCCAGGACGGCCACGTCGAACGGGTTCGCCGAGGACAGCAGTTCCAACGCCTTCTCGGGGGATTCGGCCTCGCTGGTCACCATGCCCCAGGACTCCGCATGGCGTCTGATCACCTCGCGGTTCACCGCGTTGTCGTCGACGACGAGAACGCGTTGGAGTCGAAGTGGCTGTTCGGCGTCGGCCGGCCGAGTGGTCCTGACGACCCCCAGGTCGATCATGAAGCTGAACGTGGAGCCCACACCGGATCTGCTCTCCACGACCATGGTCCCGCCCATCAGCTCGACCAGGCGCTTGCTGATCGCCAGGCCGAGGCCGGTCCCTCCGTAGCGGCGGGTCGTGGAGGAGTCGACCTGGCTGAAGTCCCGGAACAGCCGGTCCATGCGCTCCGCGGGGATGCCGATGCCCGTGTCGGAGACCGCGAAGCCGATCCGCGCGGAATCACCGGCAGGCTCGGGCACCGCGCCGGTCTTCACCGAGATGACGATCTCACCGGAGTCCGTGAACTTGACCGCGTTGGACAGCAGGTTGGTCAGGACCTGCCGGATGCGCATCCCGTCGCCGAGCAGGCTGTCGGGAACGTCGTGGTCGACGAGGCAGGCGAGTTCGAGGGACTTCTCCGCGGCGCGCGCGGCGACCACGCTGAGTGCCGAATCCACGGTGTCGCGCAGGGAGAACCCGATGCGTTCCAGCTCCAGTCCGCCGGCCTCGATCTTGGAGAAGTCCAGGACGTCGTTGATGATTCCGAGCAGCGCTTCCCCGCTGGAGTTGATGATCTCGGCGAAGTTCCGCTGCTCGGGCGTGAGCCGGGTGGTGAGCAGCAGCTCGGTCATGCCGATCACCGCGTTCATCGGCGTCCTGATCTCATGGCTCATCGTGGCCAGGAACGCGCTCTTGCTGCGTGCCGCACCCTCGGCGGCGGCTCGGGCGTCGCGCAGCTCCTGCTCCGCGAGCTCCCTCGCCGCCACCCGCGACAGCTGCGCGCCGACCTGGAGCAGCAGCTTCTCCAGGATGTCGTCGCGCTTGATCTCCCCCGGCGCGGCGAAGAACTCGAGAGCGAGGATGAGCCGCCCGTCGAGGAAGGCGGGGACGACGAGGCACTCGGTGACCCCGGACTCCCGGCATCGCGCGAGGTACTCGACCTGCCCGCTCCCGACCTGGCCGGATTCGTTCCCGACCTGGAGCGTCACCGTGCTGCCGGACGCCAACGCGCGCCGCACCGGTTCGTAGTCGTGCGGAAGGACGAGCGTGTCGCTCCGCTGGAGCGCGGGCAGCCGCGCGGGCTCGTCCGTCCACCAGTAGCGGGAAGGAGAGGTCAGCGCTCCGTCGTCCGGGGACACCAGCAGGGCATGGCCGACGGGGCTCCGTACGAAGGTGCAGATCCCCTTGACCGTCGCCGGCAGCGGATCGGTGGCGTGGGTCGCGTTGTTGCACGCGGCGGCCACCGACTCGAGCAACTCCAGGCCGCGCTGCTTCTCCAGCTCCAGTTCCTTCGCGGCATGCAGCTTTCGGATCATGTCCTCCGATATCAGCTCGGCCTGTCGGCGGGCCTTGCGCTCCTTCTCCAGCAGACCTTCAAGAATGGCTTCCTGATTATTGCCCCGGGCGGGCTCCATCGGGACCTCCTGATGACGTCAGGGCCACCTCGTACACGCATTCCTCGTCGCCCCTCCTGGTGCACTTGGTCTGCTTGATGTCGGCAATTTCCCGGAAGTTCTCCGCGGCCCCTTCGATGAGGCCCTCCCCGAACCAGCACAACTGCCGTTCGGATCGGTAGCTCATGACCAGAACGTCGTCGGAGGAGGTGTCGAAGGTGAAGCTCGGGACGTCGGCGCCCGGGTACAGCCGCCGCACCTCCGGATGGATGATGTCCTCCAGCGTCAGCAGGAACGTCCGGGTCGAGCTGTGTCCGTCGAAGAAGGCCGGATACCTCTCCGCGAAGATCGGTATGGATTGCCGGCCCAGCCATCGCACGACCTCGTCCTCGGACATGCCCAGCCCGGCGGCCGCGGCGGCCACGATCCTGAAGAACTCCTCATCGGGATAGTTGCCGAGCGAGGTGTAGGCGCCTTCGACGCCGGCGGCGTCGATGATCTCGCCCCACATCCTCGGTCCGTATTTCTGCGAGACGATCTCGTCGAGAAGATCGAAAATGACGCCTTTCATGGCATCGTGTCCTTCGCTGGAGTTCCGAAGCCGCCGGCTCGGGCGCATGGTCACCGAAAATGACGGTCCAGCGTTTGTGCCGGCGTCGGTTTCGGTATCGGCGTGTCAGCCAAATCCAGCATACGCTTGCACGGCTACGCGTGCGATTCAATTGGATACGGTGGGTGACGTGAATCGCCGCATTCTCCGCACCGTGACCGGGCCGTGGTGGATCACCGGCCTGCCGAGGCCGCCGAGGTGTCAGGCGCTCCACCGGTGGGCGCCGGGACGGCGGGCGCGGCGGCGCGACGCTGTCGCCGCAGCCAGACCGAGAGCACCACGCAGGGGAGGACGAGCCCGCAGATGCTGAGCGCGAGGAATTCCGCGAAGCCGGTGATGTGGTTCACCAGCCACCCGAAGTTCTGCCCGAAGAAGCCGACCACGAAGGAGAGCGGGAGGAACACGGTGGCGACGACGGTGAGCCGTTCCATGGTCGCGCTCTGCCGGAGGTTGATCTTGTTCTGCTCCATCGAGATGACGGCGATGTTCGCCTCCAGGATGGTGGCCAGCAGATCGCGCTGGGCCGCGACCTCCTCGTTCGCCAGCATGAGGTGGTCGTGGACGTCGCGGAAGTACGGCAGGATCTCGGTGGGCGTCTTGCCCGGCTGCAGTCGTCGACCGACGACGGCCAGCAGGGGGTGAACGACGCGGTAGAAGTCCGTGGCCTCGCGGCGCAGGAAGTAGATCCGCTCGGTCGGTGCGATCGCCCCGGAGAAGACCGTGGCCTCGATCTCCTCGATGTCGCGCTCGAGTTCGGTGACGACGGGGGAGTAGCCGTCGACGACCTGGTCGAGGATCGCCCAGAGGGTCGAGGCACTCCCGGTCCGCAGCAGCTCGGGGCGGCGTTCGAGCCGGCAGCGGGCTCCTGCCAGCTCGCTGGCGATGCCCTGGCGCACGGTGATCACGAAGTGCTCGGCGAGGAAGATGCTGATCTCGCCGGTGTCGACCTCCTCGCGGGCGTCGTCGTAACGGGCGGTGCGTAGGATGATCAGCTCGGTTCCGTCCTCGTACTGCTCGGCCTTGGGGCGGAGGTGAAGCGCCTGGGCGTCCTCGACGGCCAGCTCGTGCAGCCCGAAACTGGCCCGCACCTGGGCCAACTCCTCGGCGGTCGGTTCGAACAGGCCCAGCCAGATGAACCCGTCCTCGGCACAGTGCGCGGCCGCCTGCTCGAGTGCCATGGGCCCCTCGTGCTGCCGGCGCCCGGCGCGGTAGTGCGCGCAGTCGACGATCATGGCTCTCCTCCTTGCCGAGGCTGCCGTCTCTGCCGGGTGACCCCGCGTGCGGGGCTGTACCCACACAGAACACATGCTCCTCCGATCCGGGCCGACCGTCTCGAGGCAGCCGGGCAACGCCCGCCGCCGTGGCTCCCGGGCGGCAGCCCGGGCGGAGCTCCGGCCGGTGACTGCCGCCCCGGTGCCGAGCCGTGGCTCGGTCTACTTCCCGGGTCGGCCGAGCTGGTGGACCCGCCAGCCTGCGGTGCGCCAGGGCGCCGGGCCGAGGGTGGTGCGGCAGTCGACCAGCACCGGGTTGGCGGGCAGGTCCGCCAGGGCGGCGGGGTCGGCCTGCCGGTACTCGGGCCATTCGGTCGCCAGGACCACCAGTTCGGCGCCGGTGAGCGCGGCGGTGAGGTCCGCGGTGGAGTCGAGTTCGGGGGTGCGGACCATGGCGTTGGCCACGGCCTGGGGGTCGTGCACGGTGACGACGGCGCCGGCGCGGTGCAGGGCCAGGGCCAGGGCGAGGGCCGGGGATTCGCGGACGTCGCTGGTGTTGGGCTTGAACGCGGCGCCCAGCACGGTGACTCGGGTTCCTCGCAGCGGCCGGTCACCGAGGGCGTCGGTGATGAGGTCCATGGCGACGCCGGTGCGGGATTCGTTGATCTTCTCGGCGGCGAGCAGGAGATCGGCCGCGGCGGTGGCGCCGAGCATTCGGGCGGAGGCGGTGAACGCCCTGACGTCCTTGGGCAGGCAGCCGCCGCCGTAGCCGATGCCCGGCTGCATGCCGCCCGCGCCGATCCGCGGGTCGATGCCCAGGATCTCCACGATCCTGGCGACGTCGCCGCCGGCCTTCTCGCACATGTCCGCGACGCCGTTGATGTAGCTGATCTTGAGGCCGAGGAAGGTGTTCGCCGCGCCCTTCGCCAGCTCCGCCGTCGCCGGGTCGCAGACGAACAGCGGGACGCCGGTGTCCAGGATCCCGGCGTACACCGCGCGGATCGCCTTCTCGCCCTCCGCGCTGGTGACCCCGGCGATGACGCGGTCCGGGCGCAGGGTGTCCTCCACCGCGTGGCCCTCGCGGAGGAACTCCGGGTTCCAGACGACCTCGACGTCGGTGCCGGCGGGGGCCAGGCGCTGGGCGAGGGTGGTGACTTCGGCGGTGGTGCCGACGGTGACCGTCGACTTGCCCACGATCGTGCAGGCCGTGGTGAGGTGGGGGGCGAGCCGGCGGATGGCGCCGAAGACCTGGCCGTTGTCGTAGGAGCGGCCGTCGGCGTCGATCGGGGTGCCGACGCCGATGAAGTGCAACTCGCGCCTGGCCCGAGTACAGGCGCATCTGGTCCGTGTTGCGCAGGCTCGGCAGGGTTTGAACCTGCGCGCCCCGACAAGCAGCCGGGAGCTCTGGCCAACTGAGCTTACGAGCCGACCGCCCCGCGCCAGGCTGTCGCCCTGATCGGCCGAGGCCAACTGTGACCCGAGGCAGGTCGCATGCGCTGATCCTATGAAGCCACCAGGGCGGTGGTCGAACGGTTTCTGGTCGTGCGAGCCAGCGAGGGAGCAGGCCGGCACAGCGGGAGGAAGCGATCCGGCATGCCGACCCTGACCTGGCCTTTCACGAACTTCCGGTCGGAACCGTTTTCGCTGCGGATTCTCATCACTGTTGGCGTGTCAGTTCGGGGCGGGGAAGAGGGATTCCTGGGTGGCCTGGTAGCGGTAGGACTCGGTGCCGGTCTGGATGAGGGTGCAGCGGAAGGTGATCCGGTTGGCGATTTGTGCGGCGTGCGCTTCCAGGACGGCAGCCAGCTCTGGGTCCAAGAGCGGTGCCAGGCTGCTGACTCCGCGCAGGTCACGGGCCATCTCGAACAGTGGCAGCTGCCTCCAGCGCGACCGGACGGAGTGCAGTCGCCGGTCCGGTGGCCTGTCCGCGGTGTGATGCGTTCGAGGCGGCGGGCCGCCGCGCGGACGCAGGGTCCCGACGATGAACGGCTGGTGGCCGGTGCGGGCTGCGACCGTCAGGTCGACGCGCGTCTTGTTGTCCGGCCCGGCGATCAGGTTGGCCTGTCGGCGGCAAAGCCGGCAGACGCGTCCTGGGCGGCCACCTTGCGGTCACAGACCTCGCAGTGATCGCCGGTGGCCTTCGCGACGAAGCCCCAGCACGCCTTGCACCGAGGGCGGTTGAGCCATCCCCAGCCGAGGTAGTCCCGGAAGCTTCGTGTCGCCCAGGGACGGCGACGGCGTATCGGTGCGCTCACAACGGCGGCCCGGACCGGCCGGGACGGCGCCGGAGGGCAACCGGACTGCCGCCTACGACCTTCCGCTCGGCCTGCTCATCCCCGTTGTCCGGCTGCCGGCGCTCGATCGGTTCGGGAACCAGGAGGTCGGCGGGCGTGCACTGCAGCACCGAGCAGATCACGTCCAGGTCGTCGAGGCGCACGGTCAGCGGGCGCCCCGACCACAGGTGCGACATCTTGCCGGCCGAGATGACCAGCCCGGCGTCCGCGAGCATGCGCTGCAGCTCGGATGCCTTCCAGATGTCGCGTTCGCCGAGGGCCTCAGGGCGGCACGGACCTTCCGCCGCGAGCACCAGCACCTGGACGTTCCCTACGACTACGTCGCCGAACAGGCAGGGCGCCGCTTCCGTCTGGGGGAGTGGATCTCACGGCAGCGCCGCGACGTTGCCCAGCTCACCCGCGGGCAACTCGACGCCCTGCAAGCCCTGCACATGCGCTGGATCCCGCGGCAGAAGACGCCGGCCCACTGACGGGGAACCGCTGCCGCCCGAGCGGGTGCACGGTCAGGTCCTGGTGGCCGGCTCCCTGCCCGGCGGTGCGTCATCGACGCCGCCGGAGGTGAGGGGCGGATGCCGTCCGGACGGCAGGACGTGGGAGCGTGCTGGAACAGGGAGCCGTGGGACGGCGGGCGGGGTTTCGGGCGACCTTACAAAGGAACTCAATGAACAAACAACTTGTTTGTTCATTGTTCTGACGTCATCCTGTCTCCATGACACTCGATTCGACCCCTGCCGCCCGGCGGCACGAGGCCGCGCTGGAGAAGCTGGCAGTCCTACGGGCGCGCCCCGACCTGCAGGAGGACCCGCCCGCATGGGCGCCCGCCAGGCGCCTGTGGGACGGAGTCGAGGTACTGAGCAAGGTCATGGACGCCAGCACGCGCTCCCCAGACGGCGACGAGCCCGCCATCGCCACCGACGACCTCGCGGCCGCCCTCGCCCTGTTCGAAGACCTCCGCCAGCAGCTCGACCACCTGGAATGCCAGGTGATCATGGAAGCCCGGCGCCACGGCATGGACTGGAACCAGATCAAGGACCAGCAGAGCCTCAAGACCCCGCAGGCCGCCGCCCAACGCTATCAACGGCTGATGACCCGCCTCGAAGAGATCCGCCAGGGCATGCGCTGACAGCCCGTTTCACCTCCACAGCGAAGGAGCGCGTGATGACCGACACCCCCGACGCGATCGGCGCCCTGCTGGGCGCAGGGCCGCGCCGCGCCGTGCCGCTGCCCGACCCCGCGCAGCGTCGCCGGCTGCGCACCGAGTACGGGCTCACCAAGACCGAGACCGCCACAGCCCTGGGAGTCAGCCCCAGCACGTTCTCGGCCTACGAGTCGGGGCAGCGCGAACCCCAGGGCGAAGCCCGCACAGCCTACGCGCGGCTGCTGGACGGCATCGCCGCCCAACTCGCCCCCGAGCACGCCCTGGAGGAACCCGCCGCTTCGGAGCCGTTCACAGCCCCCGCCCCAGAGCAGCCCACCGCCCCGGCCGTCCCGATGCTGGACCAGAACCCGGACGGTTCCCTGGCGATGGCGCCACCGCGACCGTGCGTGCAGTGCGGCCAGCCCTCCGTCTACCGCGCGCAGGGCCACCCGATGCACCTGGGCGGGTTCTGCCGCCCCGGCACCATTCCCGCTGCCGCGGCGCCGCCCGCTCCCCTCCCGCATGCCTCGGCCGAGTCCGCTGCCTCGGTCGCCCCGGTCGCTGCGCCCCGCCAAGCCGCCCCCGCCTCGACGAACAGCGGGACAGCGGTGTCGCGGCGTACGCCGTCGTCGCGCCCAGCGGCGCCTTCGCGGGCCCGGAAGGCTCCGGCGAAGAAGCCGGCGACGGCGGCTGAGGGGCCGTCGGATTGGCAGGTTGCCGCGGCCGCGCGTTTCCCGTCCGGGCCGCTGGCGGTGGTGGACGTGGCACCGTCGGGCAAGGCGCTGGTGGCCTACCTGGCCGACGGCACCCCGGCTGCGACCGCGCCGGCCGGGCGCACGCTCACCGACGTCGTGGAGTGGGCGCTGCAGACCAAGCTGGGCTCGCCGCGCCTGCACCGGCATGGCAAGGACGCCGATGCCCTGGTCGTCCTGACCGACGCCGTGCTCGCGGAGCTCGGCCTGCCGCCGATGGGCCGGGACGAGAAGAAGGAGTTCGTCCAGCGCCTCGGCCAGTTGCCGAAGACCCACAAGGCCGTCAAGCAGGTGGAGAAGGCCGACTGGCTGCTGACCCAGCGTGGTCTGGGCCCCTGGACGCGCATCTTCCGTACCCCCGAGGACGGCAGACGGGTGTGCGTCCAGCTGTGCATCCCCGCCTGGGGCGCCCTCGCGTCCGGTGGCTGGCAGATCCCCGACGACCTGGACGCTTCCGGCCTGGCCCGCCTGCTCGGCACCTACGCCACCCGTGTGCTCACCCCGCGCGGCTCCACCGCCGTCTCCGGCCTGGAACTGGTCACCGCGCTGCGCCCGCCGACGAAGGCGGTGCGCACGGAGGCCGGCTGGACGTCCGGGCCGGTGGAGGGCTCCCGCCCGAGGGAGGCATTCGACCCGGCGCCGCCGGAGGTCCCGGACATCCACCCGCTTGCCCATGACCGAGAGGCGGGCGGTGAACTGGTCACCGAGGCGTGGGACTGGCACCGACCGCTCACCGACCAGGAGCAGGCGGCGCCGTACGCGGTCGGCCTGGACATCAACATGGCGTTCCTCGCCGCCGCCGGCCGCCTGACTCTGCCGCTGTCCGGCCCGGTCCACGAGATGAACCCCGTCTTCGACCCGAAGACCCCCGGGTCCTGGCTGGTGGACCTCTCCCACGTCGAGACCGACCCGCTGCTCCCGTCGCCGTTCACCGCGGACGGCTCCCGGCCGACCGTCCCCGCCTGGTACTCCACAGTGAAGGTCGCCTACGCGTCGGAGCTCGGCGCCCGCCCGCAGCCGCTGGAAGGCTGGCTGCGGTACGAGCACGGCCCCTACCTCGACCCCTGGCACAAGCACCTGCGCGCCGCATACCTGGAGACGATGGCCGCGCTCGGTGTCCCGCTCACCCTCGCCGACACCGACCCGGTCGCGTTCCTCGACGCCATGGCCAACCTCAAGGCGACCGGCGACCCGGCCGAACTCGCGGTGCTGCACGCGATCAAGCAGACCGCCAAGGGCACCATCGGCAAGATGCGCGAACGCCCCCGCGGCCACGGCTACAAGATGGGCGAGCGCTGGGCGGCCCTGGAACGCCCGACCTGGGACCCGCTGATGCGCGCCCTCGTCATCGACACCGCCACCGTCAACCTCCACCGCAAACTCCGCAAGATGGCCGCCGACACTGGCCTGCACACCTTCGCGGTGCTCTCCGACTGCGCCGTCTTCGCCGCCCCCGGACCCGGCGCCCTCGACATCCTCACCCGACCCGACGGAACCCTCACCACCGCGCTGCGCCTCGGGGTCTCGCCTGGGATGGTGAAGTTCGAGGGCTCCCGGCCGATGGCCGAGATCGCCGAGCTGCTGGCCGACGACGCGAACCCGGCCCGGCACATCAAGACCGGCGGCGTCGTCTCCGCCGACGAGTAGTCCCTCTGCGGCCCGCCGGCACCCGCCCGGCGGGCCGCCCACTCCACCGCCACACGAACACGAACACGAGCCGCCCCGGCCGGGGCGGAGGGAAGGACCGATGCCCCGTGGGGGAGATCGACGAGGGCCTGGAGCGCGCCGAGCGCACCCGCCCCATCCCAGTGCACCTCAACACCCGCGTGCGCTTCCTGTGGGAGAAGGTCGCCAAGAACGACACCAAGCGCTTGGCCCAGGCCGCCGGCGTCTCGGTGCGCACCGCCCAGCGCTGGGCCCACGCCCTGACCGCCCTCGCCGCCGGCGAGCTGACCGGCGACATCCCCATGACGAAGGCCAACGCCGCGAAGATCGAGCAAGCGGTGCGGGCGGCCTGGCAGCCGCGGGTGAAGCAGCGGGTGCGCCGCGACGCCGAGCAGCGCGGCTTCATGCTCCACATCCAGGCGACCTTCGGCTACAGCGCGGCCGCAGGTTCCACCGACGACCCGCGCGAGCGCATGATCACGCAGAAGATGCCCGGCTCGGTCGCCCAGCGGCTCTACGAGGCCCGCGACGCCGGAGCCACCCAGGCCCAGCAGGAGCGGATCCTCGCCGACGCCCTGCGCGAGGAGTACTTCAAGGACGGCGGCCGCCGCGCCCGCGGCCTCGACGTCGAGCTCAACGGCATCGCCTGGATGGACATCGAGCTGTAGATCCTGCCCGACGCTGCGCCGTTGCCGTCAAGCTGTGACTGAGTGTTTCAGTTGGCCAGTCAGCGGTTGAGTTGGCCAGTTTTGTACTCGGTTTGGCTTCGACGTCACTCCAGTTCGTCTGGGTCGGTGGCGACAGCGGTGGTAGGCCAGCACCGTTGCAGCTACGGCGTTGCGAAAACGCATGAATGTACATCCTCGATCTGCCGTGTCGATCCGACCGATGCGTCGATGTTGTCGATCTTCTGAGCGCCGGGGCAGCGACAGCTTGGCCTCTTCGACGGAACTCCCAGCGCGGGGGAAGCGAGCTCCAAGTGTCGGGGGTGGCACGTACGGTGGCCTCGGCGCGACCCGGGTGGAAGGAACGGTGGCTGTGGGGACAGTACGGATCACGGATGCGAACCGGTTGTCGATGGTGAAACCGGAGCTGGCCGCGACACTGAACGTCGAGAAGTCCAAGATCACTGCGGACGAGCTGACGGTCGCGTCGAACCGGAAGGTCTGGTGGAACTGCCCGGACTTTCCCGAGGACGAACCGGACTTCCCCATGCACGAACCGTGGGAAGCCGTGGTGAACAACCGCACGGGAGGGTTCCGTAAGCGCTATGGCACAGGCTGTCCGACCTGCCGCATGCGCCGGACATCGGTGCAGGAACTGCGGCTGAAGGCCGAGCTCAGTACGGTCCTACCGATCGACATCGACCGCGATGCCGTTCACTCCAACCGGGTCGAGCGGGTCGACATGGTGGTCGAGGCCGACGGTCTGCGCCTGGTCCTCGAGTTCGACGGTTCCTACTTCCACGGGACGGAGCAGTCGTGCAGGACGGATAGTGCGAAGTCTCGACGGCTTCGCGAGGCCGGTTGGACCGTGGTGCGTATCAGGGAGGCCCGCTCGATCTCCTCGACCCGACCTACGACGTGCAGGTCGGCTTCCTCGCCGAGCCGGAGGCCGCCGCGGCTGACATCCTCGACCACTTGGTGGTCCTCCGTCTGCTGGAGCCGGCAGCGGCAGAGCGTTACCGGGCCCTGGATGCTCCGCAGGCGGAGGAGACGGCGCGGAGGTGGATCCGCGAGCGAATCGGCGAGCAGGCGGCACGGAGACTGGAGTACTCGGCGCAGAACGACGCGTGGGACTCCATGTTCGAGGTCCTGGTGGACTATGAGGCCGACGCTGGCGACTGCTACCCCACAGACGAGGTCTGCGTCGACGGGCGAAATCTGGGACGTTGGTGCCGCAAGCAGCGAGGGCTGCAGCGCACCGGTCGCCTTCGGGCCGACCGGGCCGAGCGCCTGGCCACGATCACCACCTGGTCGTCCCAGACCGCGCACGAAGCCGGTTTCTGGGCCAGCTACGACCGGTACCTGCGGCGGGCCGAACTGACGGATCCGCGCGAGCGGGAGCAGCTGCTGTCGAGCCGCGACGCGACCGTGTGGGCGAACAGCCTCCGCCGACGGCGGGCGGAGCTGATCTCCCGTGGTGACGATCTGCCGGGTGATCAGCTCGAGGCCATGGGGAAGGTAACAGGCTGGTCCTGGGACCCGCACCAGGAGGCCCACGACGCGAAGGTCGCGGTGATGCAGCAGTTCTGTGCCGCCACCGGCCGGCCCGTTTCGTCGATCAAGCAGCGCGAGGAGTGGAACGGGCAGTCCGTCGGCATATGGCTGAACTCCTGGCGCACCCGCCGCGATGTACTGTTGACCTCGCAGGAGGCCGAGCTCGAGGCGCTGCCGGGATGGACCTGGGACCAGCGCGGAGACCAGTGGACCTCGATGCTCCAGCAACTTGCGAACCTCGGGGTGGCACGAGGGCACATACAGCCGAGCCTGACCCTCGGCGACGAGCGGGAGAAGGCGCTCGCCAGGTGGAAGCGCAACAACAAGAGCCGCCTACAGGGGCGCGGAGATGGCAAGGCTCTCCAACTGCGGGCGCTCCTGGCTCAGTACGGGGAGACCCTGCCCTGACCGTGGCTCTGGCTGGCCTTACCTGAGCCGCAGCACGTACGTCGTCGCAACTCGGGCGGGTCCTTCATCTGAGTAGCCATCACAAAGGCTCCCTTCTCACGACCCATAAGGCTATCTCCGGCAACCTTCCGCACCTCGGGGGAACCTCAGGGCACCAGCCGGGGCAGGGCGCCGGATGCTGCCGTTTGCCACTGAACGCCTGGAGGTCGCGGGCCATCGGCGGGATGTGGCACGGCCAGCCCCCTCTCAGGGCCCGGCGCGGACCTCTGCTCCGGCCGGGCGGGTCCTACCAGCCGACCCCGAGGGCCTTCAGCCGCCCGAGCTGCTTGGTCGAGAGCTTGCCGCGGCGGGCTTTTTTGGTTGTTCAGCCAGGACCCGAGGACACCCCGTCCTCCTTGTGGGTGCGCGGAACCAGGGCGTGGCCCTCGTGCTCGACGAAGTCACGAGGCAGCCAGGCCCTACTGGAAGTGGTCCACCCTCGACACCTTCGGCTTTGCCTCGGCCGTAGCCTTCGCGGCCACCAGCTCTTGGTCCTCCTCGATGCCGATCGCCGACAGCAGGTCCCGCTGGTCCTCCTCCAGCTCCGTCCAGCCGGCCCGCTGCCCGCCCCCACCCGCCCGGCGCAGGTAACCGGCCCCTGCTCGCACGGCCTGCCTCAGGCGCGCGGGGCAAGACCGAGGTGGTTGTGGGTCAGTGGTGTCTCGACATGGGCGCCCGTCCATCACCAGGCGCTGTGCTCAATCGCAGCAGCCGCGGGCGGGGGCAGTAAGCAGTCTCGGTTGGCCGCCTCTTGTAGTTCCCTCGTCTACAGATCGTTCCGGTAACGCATGCGATCAACCGGTTACGGACTGCGTGGGCCCTGTGGTATTTCTGGGGATCTTCCGTCTCCCGTCCCCCCTGCGGCCGGGAGCGTGCGGTGGGTGGGACAGGGGGTGGCAGTGGTTGATCTTGCCGTGGCCGAGGCTGCCGAGGAGCCTGACGAGGACGACGATGAAGGGTTCGTTCACCCGATCTTCCGGATGGCCCCGAAGGAGGACAGCGGGTCCGACACTCTGCGCAACTACCGCTACCAGGCGGAGGTAGCCGCCCGGACGTGCCTCGCCATGCTCACCGAGGAGAACATCGATTACATCGTCTGCGAGTGGCACGAGGACTTCGTGATCGCGTACGTGGACGGCTCGGTCGAGCTCGTCTCGGTCAAGCACCGCACCAAGCGCAGGAACCCGTGGAACGTGGCGGACATCTGCAAGGACGGCGGCCTGGCCCACCTCTTCGATCGCTGGCAGGCCTGCGACGGTGCCCGCAACGTCCGGCTGCGCCTCGCCACGAACGCCGGCCTCACAACGGGGAAGACCGGAGCCGCCACGCTCTCTGCCATGTGTGGACCCGATCCGGAGATCATTGCCGGGGTGGACGCCATGGCCGAGTCCGTTGCCCGGTACTTCCTCAGGATCCGATGGAAGCAGCCGTACGCCACCATCCCTGAGGTCCCCGAGGTCTCCAAACTCGTCGACATCACCGTCCCGGTCGGCTTCATCGACACGGTCAAGGACTTCTTCGCCGTGCTGCACATCGACGACGAGCTGCCGTCCCGCGGGGACATCACGGATGTGAACCTGCAGAGGCTTCTTCGCCCGGCGATTGCGACGTTGCAGCGCGAGAACGTCGACACCGAGGCCACCTACCGGCCCTGGTCGAGCGCATCGACAAGGCCAACCGCGACGAGGGCGACCGCGGACAGCTCGCCGTCTACATCGCTGACCCGAGCAGGGTCCGCTACAACGTCCAGGTCCAGCAGCGCATCGCTCGCCGCACCCTGTACCGCAGCACGGTCCTGGAACAGTTCGCCTCCAGCCTCGCCGCCGTGCCGACCTTCTCCCGAGGACAGCTCCCCGTAGTCGCTCCGGGCGGGGGGAACCTGCGCAAGAAGATGGCCCGCGGCGGCATCCCCTCTGACCAAGCCGCTCACGCCGAGCGGCTCCGCTCCGCCTGGTACGTGCTCTGGGAACAGCACCGATCGGGTCTGGCCGGCGACACTACCGAGCTGGCGAACGCGAGCCTGGAAGTGGTGGACGCTGCCTTCGCCAGCCGCGACCAGGCGGAAAGCGAGGCCGCTGACGGTGCCCCGTACGGCCGGCGCATGAATCAGCTGCTCACCCAGTACCTGGTGCCCGCCAACCTCTCGACGGCCCTGCCGTTCAGGGCCAATGGGCAGCACCTGCGCGGCTTGGCCTACGAGCTCTGCGACCGCTGTGACTTCTACTTCTCCGAGCCGTTCGACACCTCCGAGGAGGAAGCGTCGTGACGAGCCACAGCGACCATGCGGCTGCCGTCGCGCGGATCAGAGACCGCGCCCGGCGCCAGGAAATGCGCGAAGCCCACTACCACGAGGCCCGCATCCTCCTGCTGATCGACAGGTTCACTGCGACTAAGAAGGGTCTGAACGGCCTCACGAAGCTCGCCAAGCTCGACTTCCTACTGCGCTACCCCGCCATGCTCGACCGTCTCCTGGCCGAGGACGGCATCAACTGGCCGCACGGGACACAGCCCACCTCCTCCGAGCGCCTCGCCGTCGAGAGCCGCATGACCCGCTACAAGTACGGCCCCTGGGACCAGCGCTACTACAGCATCCTCGGATCGCTCGCCGCCCGCGGCCTGATTACCTACACCGGCGCGGACCGCGCCGAGTTCCGCGTCACTGCCCAAGGGGCGATCGCCGCCACCGCACTGGCCACAACGGACGAGTGGGCCGTAGTGGCCCAGCGGATCGACCTCCTGAGAAGGAACTTCAACAAGTCGGGAACAGCGTTGAAAACCCTCATCTACGATCGTCTGCCGGATGCGGTCGACAGGCCCTGGCGCACGGAGATCTGATGGCAGTCCACCTCCGCTTCATCGCCCTCACCGTCACCACAGCCGACACCGAGAAGACCTACCGCTTCGACGGACCGGCCACCGTCGTCAGCGGCGCCAGCGGCACCGGCAAGTCCAGCCTCCTCATGCTGCTCAAACACGCCGTCGGTGGCAAAGCGATGCTGACCCCCGCCGTCCGCAACCACGTCCACTCGGTCCGCGCCGAGATAGTCGTCGGCGAACAGCACATGGTCCTCAAACGGACCATCAACGACAACCAGACCGACCACGTCGACGTCCTCGACCCCGAAATCCTGACGCTGCGCCGTACTCTCCCCCTGCGCGCCGGCGCCCCCAGAGAGTCGCTGTCCGCCCTGCTCCTGGAAGCGCTGAACTTCCCCCGCGAGAGCATCCCCACCAGCCGCGAGGGAAAGTCCACCACACGCGACCTCACCTTCGTCGACCTCTTCACCTACGTCTACCGGGAAGCCCGCGGCATCGACCGCGAGGTCGTGGGACACCTCGACACCTGGTTCAAGCCCGCGCGTGCTCACCTGTTCAAGCTCATGTTCGGGCTCACCGACAGCACCGTCCTGGAACTTGCACGACTGCTGGGCCTGCTGAAGGAGCAGCTCAGGGCCAAGACGGCCGAGTACGAGAACGTTCAGCGCTTCCTGGCCGCGGCCGACCCGCGCACCGATGAGGAACTTCGCGCCGAGCTCGCGAACCTGCGCGACATGCTGCAGCGTGCCGACTCCGCCCTCGCGGCACTGCGCCACGAACTGGCGGAGAACAGCGCAGCCGATGCGGTCCTCCGCCAGGAACTGCGTGAGGCGGTCGAGAGCGCGAGGCAGGCCGCCCAGGACGTCCTGGCCGCTCAGGAACTCCTCGAAGCCCGGGAAGCGGTCGTTGCCCAGATCGAGGTCGACCTCTCTCGCCTGGAGCGCTCCGCCACCGCGATCGAGAAGCTCTCCCCGTTCGACTTCGTCGTCTGTCCCCGCTGCATGCAGCGGCTCAACGCACGACCGGTCCCGGACGACCACTGCCTGGTGTGCCTGCAGCCCGATCCTGCGGACGACGACGTGGACCCCGCCGCCATCCAGCAGACCCGCAGCGCCTTGGAGCAACAGCTCCAAGATGCCCGGGCCGTCCTGGCTGCCGACGCCGAAGTCCTCCAGACCGCGCAGGAGCGCGTCCAGCAGGCCGACTTCCTGGCACGCACCTTGCGCCGGCAGCTCGACGCACAGACCCGGGACATGGTGGCCCCGCGCTTCGAGGCCATCGCCGATGCCAGCGCCCGCGCGGCCACCCTCAGGGCGAGCATCGATGCGGTGAGCCAGCTGCGCGACTACTGGGCCCGCGCCCGCGCGATTGATCAGGCCGTTCGCGACATCAAGGAACGCCGAGCCCGCGCCACCACCGACAAAAAGGCCCGAACCGCCGAACTTGCTGCACGAGAAGGTCTGGTCACCGACCTCAGCCGGAACTTCAACAGCATGGTCGCCGACCTCCGCCCCGCCCCGTGGATCGAGTCGGCAACCATTGACCCCGCGACCTACCTGCCACTGATCAACGGCGGCTCGTTCGAAACCCTCCAGGCCGACGGCGGCGGCATCGTGACGTGCATCAACGTTGCCTACAGCCTCACCCTGCTGGAGTTCGGCATCACCCACCACGACGTTCTGGTGCCCTCCCTGCTGATCATTGACTCCCCACGCAAGGCCTCGGGCACCAACACCGACGACCAAGAACGCGGTCGCCGCATCTACCACCGTCTCCAAGCGCTCGCCGAGACCTACGGCCCCCGGATCCAGCTGATCATTGCCGACAACGACTCCGCACCGATTCCCAGCGACACCTTCGGGAAGATCGAACTCGACTACGTCCATCCGATGGTCCCCGGAGTGCTCCACCCCGGCCCCGGACACACCAGCCGAACAGAGGACGAATACGAAGACCGATCACGTTGACCAGCGCTGACCACCGGCTGTCCGCGATGACCCTGCCCCCGGTTCGTGGAGCAGGTAGGCGCAGTGCGCGTTGTCCGGCCTGCCGTACCCGACACCCGCGGACCTAATCCAGGAGTGTCACCCGACCAGGCGACGGCGGCTTCGTGTCGTCCCGTTCTGGCCCGTGACCGGTGCCCGTGGGTGATCGGGCGGAATCCATCACGGCGCCCCGGTGATGCTTCCACCAGGCCAAGCCGTCCGGGGCCAGCCCATACTGGCCGGATCCCTGAACTCGGCCCGCGAGGCCCGTCCCCCGCCGAACCTGCCCCGCTGCGCCACACCGCGGAGGGCAGCGGCTGGCCAGCGGGCATGGCGGGACCGCCAGCGAAGACGATCCCGGAGCCCCGCGAACCCGGGGCGGCGAGCTGCCCAGGCCGCTCGCCGGTGAGCCTGTCCCTTCCCGGTCCTCACGGTGAGACCTCGGCACCGGCGCATGCCCCTCCTCTCGACGAAGGCGGCGAGCGTACCCAGGCCTTGCTGGAAGCGGTCCGACCTCGACATCTTCGGCTTCGCCATTCGCGGCCTCCGCGGCCACCAACACGGCGTCAGCCTCGATCCCGACCGCCGCCAGCACGGCCTCCAACGCCGGCAAGCCGCTCGGCCTGTTGACGGCGCCGGTTTGGTGATGACCAAGGGAGAGAGCCGCACGGTTGCCGAAGCCAATGTAGGGAGCCACCCTTCCGGTTGGGGAGGCTCCGGGCATTCTCAGCGCCGCTACAGCGTGCTGCGGCTGCCGTCGGGTTGCTCTGCAGAGAGCCTGGAGAGCCGGAGACGGGATTGAGTCGGAGGTGGTGCCGGTGTCTCGGTTGGCGGCCGGGTCCTGGCCATCAGCAGGGCGATGTCGTCCTCGCCGTGGTGCGGGTTGAGCTCGCCGAGCACGTGGTCGCAGAGCTGCTCCAGGCCCATGCCCTCGGCGGAGAGTGCGGTGCGTAGGGCGCGCAGCCCCTCGTCGATGTGGTGCTTGCGGGACTCCACCAGGCCGTCGGTGAAAAGGCCGAGCACGGCGCCGCCCGGGAGGGTCAGCTCGACATCCTCGAAGGGCTCGCCACCGACACCCAGCGGTGGGTTAGGCGGTACGTCCAGCATCCGGGCGGGCTCGCCGGGGCTGAGTAGCACGGGCGGGAGGTGGCCGGCGTTGGCAAACATGCAGTGCTTGGTGACGGCGTCGTACACGGCATAGAGGCAGGTCGCCAGGTACACCTCGTCCTGAGGGCTGTCACCAGCCATGGCACACACAGTGTCGTCCAATGCGGTCAGCACGGCGCTGGGGCTGAGATCAAGCATCGCCAGAGTTCTCAGCACCGTCCTCAGCTGGCCCATGACGGTCGCGGCGCGCAGGCCGCGGCCCATGACGTCGCCGATGACCAGGGCGGTGCGGTTGCCGGGCAGCGGGATGACGTCGAACCAGTCGCCGCCGACCTCGGTGTTGTTGTTGCTGGGCAGGTAGCGCCGGGCGATCTCCAGGCCGCTGGCGACCGGGTTGCCCGGGGGCAGCAGGCTGCGCTGCAGGATCAGCGCGCGCTCGTGCTCGCGCCGGTAGAGGCGGGCGTTGTCGATGCAGACGGCGGCGCGGGCGACGAGTTCCTCGGCGATGGCGACGTCGCGGGCGTCGAAGGGTTCGCTGCCGATCGCCCGGGAGAGCTGGACCAGGCCGAGGATCTGGTCGCGGGCGACCAGCGGGACGATCAGGGTGGAGCGCAGCAGCGGGTCGGGGCCGGGCTCGGGGACGACGCTGCGGCCGGTGCGCAGCGCCCGGGCGTGCGGGGAGCGGCGCGGGTAGCAGAGGGTGCCGCCGGCCTCGGCGATGGGCAGGCCGGTGACCGAGCCGAGTACCGAGGAGGCGCCGCCGACCACGCTGGAGACGGCGACCCGGCGCAGTTCGCCGCTGTCGTCGGTGAGCACGGTGTCGCCGAGCCGGCCGGTGCTGGGGACGGTCTCGCCGGAGAGCAGCGCGGTGTAGAGGTCGACGGTGGCGAGGTCGCAGAACGGCGGGACGACGACGTCCAGCAGTTCCTTGGCGGTGGTCTCCAGGTCGAGGGTGGAGCCGATGTGGGCGCTGGCCTCGTTGAGCAGGGCGAGGTTGCGGCGCACGCCGTCGGCCTCGCGTTCGGCCACGTGCCGGCTGGTGACGTCGGAGACCTGTCCGGCGACGCCCATCGGCTGGCCGGCCGCGCCGTTGAGGCGGTAGAGCGAGACGGCCCAGAGCCGGTTGGGGACGGCGGCGTGGAAGCGCAGGTCGAAGACGGGTTCGCCGCTGGCGAGGACCTTGCGCAGGGCGGCGGTGAGCCGGTCGGCCTCGGTGTTAGGGAAGATGTCGTGCGGGGTGAGGCCCTCCAGGTCGGTGGGGGCGAGGGCCATCCCGGAGGCGAAGGCGTTGTTGACGCGCTGGAGGCGGAGCCGGTCGTCGAAGAGGATGAAGCCGGTCGGGGTCTGGCCGAAGACCGCCTCCGAAGCGGCCAGTTCCGCCAGCGTTAGGTTGGGCTCACCCAGGCCGACGATGGTTTCGGCGGCGCCGGATTCCGCTTCCGGGTTGTTGATCCGATTGTCCGCGTTGTCCGGCGCGGGGACGGACAACGCGGACAACATGTCATCGGCGGGTTCGAGTCCAAGATTCTCGCGTGCCTCCTGTGTGAGCTGCTCGTTCTCGTCGTTGACGGCGCTTGCTGTTGCCAGCGCCCTGGCAATGTCGTCGAGCTCGGGATCCTGGGTGGCAGGGATCGGGTCCCACCAGGTGAGCTCCGATGGCGTGGGCAGGCTCGCGTCTTGCGGTTCCCCACGCAGTCGGTCAAGTTCGTGCTGCAGGGCGTCGGCGCGTCGAAGGGCGACATCCTTGAGCTGGAGGGCTTCCTGCTGTTCGATCTCAGCGCGTGCTCGTTCCTCACGTGCCTTCTCCAGCAGGTTGGATGTGGTGGCGAGCTTGCGATGAACGTCGTCCTGAGTGGGGAGGCTCGATGCGCTGAAGCGAAGCCGGTCCGACTCCCGCTGCAGTTCGCGGTACTTCTCGTTCAGATGGTTCACCATGTGTAACAACATCAAGACCAGTTGATTGCTCTGAGCTAGTGCCTGATTGCTTCTAAGCAGCGCATCCTGGGCTTGCATCAATTTGTTCTGTACGTCGATGGTGTGTTGCTGGTTGCGCACGAGTAGGGCGTGGGAACTGTCGGACGTGGCAGAGCCGGTAGGGGTCTGGGCGTCCTCGACCTGCTTCAATACCGCGAGGGCCTGCTTTAGACGTCGGGCCTGTACCTGCTCGTCTGGTGTGCACACCTCGACGATTGCGCCGACGAAGTCCCGATCGAGAGCCTTCCCTCTCAGACGCTCACCAATTGCGCTCCGCCGTGGCGCAGGCCGACCGCCGAACTGCTCGGGCGTGAAGGACTGTGCAATCGCGTCCAACGTCAGCCCGGACTCGTTCACCCATGCCTGCAGTAGCGCGACCAAAGCAGCTGTGTTGGGATCGAGACCGGGCAGCGGCGCGCGCCTCCTCCCGCTAGCGTTCCGCAGCCGCCCCGTTGTAGCCAGCGTCTTCTCGTTCATGGAGTCCGTTTCGTCTTGTCCGTCGTTGTCCGTCGGACAAGCGGACGGGCTGGCTACTGGTCCTGGCCCTGAGGCATCGTCGGAATCCGCGCCGCTGGTCGTCAGCGGCATCGGGCGGCCGACGAACCCTGGCTGAAAGGCGGCCCGACTGTTGAACACCCAGATTGGGGAATTCTTGATGCTCGATCAGATGCCGGTGGTCCACCTTCTGCAGGGCCGGCCTGCCTTTCTGGCCATCGTGGTGACCGGCGTGCTACTGATCTGCAGCGCACATGCCCCCCTGTGGTCCTGAGCGATCCGGTGGTGGCATGGGAACTCTACGCGGACTGGAGCCACTGGGCAGCGAGAAGGCCGAGGACTGGGACCCGATGACCCATCTCCTCGCCCGGCTAAGCGTCCTTACGCAGCGCCAGTTCGACATCGTCATCCTGAAAGCGGCCGGCCGCTCCAGCCACTTCATCGCCTGGTTCCTGGGCACGCACCCGAGCACGGCGGACCGCGACCTGCGGCGCGCCATGAACCAGCTCGACGTCGAGCTGCGCCCGCTGAACCTCCTGAAGCCCACCGACACCCGCACCAGCAGAGGAGACCGCCGGTGAACCAGCCACCCGTCGGCCCCCGGACCGGAACGCCCCGCGTCCCGGGCGCCGGCTCGCCGACCACGACCTCGACCTCGAACTCCTCACCGACACCGCGACCGGCACCCACGCCTGGTCGGCCGGCTACGTGGCGACCGGCGACCGGGCGGTGGCGGTGGACCTGATCCTCGCCGAACGCGAGGCCGACCCGCCGCCCGCCGCAGGCCGGCCGGCGGGCCGGGCCTGGGTGCCGCGCTGCGGCGCATCGCGGAGGACGTCGCACGCCATCGGGCGGGCCGCTACCAGGAACCCGACTGGTGGCGCGAGTACAACCGGGCCCGCCTCGGCCTCAACTCGCTCTCCCGCTCCGCGCTCACCGGCCCCAAGGCGCTGGCCATGCTGGCCCGCTTCGCCCGCAACGACGACGGCCCGATCACGGTCTTCGACCCCGACACCGACCTGGAGATCGAAGGCGCCAGGATCTTCGGCTGTCTGCTCCATCTGGCCGGGCACCCACTCTCGGCCGCCTTCTGGTGGAGGATCGCCGCCGGGGCCGGCGACCGGACCGCCGCGTTCGCCATCTACCTCCAGCACCTGGAGCACGGCGAACTCGACGAGGCGAGTCACTGGTTCACCGAAGGCTGCCTGGCCGGCGCGGGCGGCCAAGGCATGGCGCCCGCCGTGCCGCCGCTGCCCGGCTACTTCAAGGTGGTCACGGCCGTCATGCCGCCCTGGTACCCCGCTGAGAACGCCCAGCCCGCCGCTGGCCTCGTCGACGAGGTCGAGCGCCTGGTCGTGCACGCCGACCCCGCCGACGCCGCCAACTTCGACGGCATCGCCCGCCGCCCCGGCCCCCGGCTCGCCAGCCGGCTGGAGGAACTCGCCGGACACCGCTGACCCTATGCGTGGGGCAACCAGTGTGGCTGACGTCACATTTAGTGGAAGACAGCCCCAGATCGTTGGAACCGGACAGTGTCGTGCACGTAACCTCTAAGTACGCCATCAGGGGCTCGGGTTCAACAGCGGACCACGGCCCCGTGGTCCGCTCCTTGTTGTCCCCGCACACCAGTTGACGGGGCCTTATGGGTGCGGATCGCACCCGGATTGCGAGGTACTGATGGCGCGCACCCGCAAGGGCAAGGAACGGCTGAGGACGCGCAAGGCGGCCGACATCCGGACCCGGCTCGGAGGGTGCAGCAAGCTGGCCGAGAAGTGGGCGATCACCAACGCGGTGGTCAACGCGGCTCGGTTGCTGCTCGAAGTGCTCCGCGGCTAGCAGCCAGCGGCACCGAAAGCAGCGGGCGCCCAGCAGAGACGACTGCTGAACGCCCAGGTTTGCTGCTTGCAGGGAAGCAGATGTGCCTCACCTCAGGGTTGCCGCCCATCAAGGTGGGGCCTTCTGCGCGCCCGTATCGCCGGACATCCAGCGTCATCCACCGTCATCCAGCGACATCCAGCGCGCACTAGTTACTGTACGGGACCATCCACAAGTAGGGCCAGGAACTTGGTACGCCCCGGGGGGTGCGGTCAAGTCTTTTGCGTCAGATTGCGTCTGAGTGATGTGGAATCGGGCAACCGCCTGTGGCCTGGCGCCCGGTTCGCCAGCCGGCAAGATGTTCTGGTGCTCTATCTAATGGGGTGGTCGTGCTCCCGCTACCGGCTGGGTCTGCTCTGCCGACCGCTCTCGTCGCCGGGTCTGCGTGCCCGGCGGGCGGAAGCGGAGTCGGCCCTCGCGGCCGCCGGCGGCGGCGTCTTGTCGGTCGGGCCGCTTCGGGTCGGGCTCTTCGTCGAGGTGTTCTTCACGGCGCGGGTGGTCTTCGAGTGGTGCTGCTCGGCGTCGGCGAGGGCGCGTTCGAGGGCGGCCATCAGGTCGACGGGGGTGCCGGGCGCGGGCGGCAGGGCGCCGGCGGGGTGCGGGACCTCGATGCCGCGCAGCTTCGCCTCGACGACGTCCTCCAGGGCGTTCGCGCCACCGGGCAACACACCGTGCCGCTGCACCTCGTGCACGCCGCCGACGGCGGCCGCATCCGCCAGCGCCGCGTCTGCGAGCACGACGGCGGCGTCGCCGGTGAAGGTGGTCTCGGTGAAGTCGGTCCAACCGAAGCGGGGATTTGTGGTCGCACGGTCGGTGCAGGCGCTGCGGATGCTGGCCAGCAGGGTTCCGTCGATGGTGGTGCCGCGCAGGTCGAGGTCGCTACCGGGCGCGAGCGCGGCGAGGTAAGCGACACGGTCCGCATCCGGAAGATGGGCAAGGCACTGACCGCCGGGCCCGACACGTATGCCCCGGCAGCCCACTAGGTCAGCGGCGGTGAACCCCTTGTCCGCAGTGATCCCAGGATGGCGTGGTGATGCTGGATAAGGCGTTCATGAACGTTTTCTAACGGCAGCTCAGTCCATACATGGAGAAGATCCGCAAGCTGTGACAGAGCTGGTGTAGAACCCCGCCACCGACCCGGAAAACGTGTCCCAGGCACTCTCCTGAGGCGGGCCGCGGCAACTACCGCCGAGCCAGACCGGCTACGTCCACTGGCCGGTGGGTGCTGGCGCGGCGGTGGCACCCCAGCCCGCAGCACCGCGCCCGATCACGATGGCGTGCTCCCCCGCCCCGCTCCTCCGGCCCCACCCGCTGAGGCGGCGGTACCACCGGTACCAATCCCGCCGCACCCGGCCCGGAACCGCAAGAACAACAGCCCGACCGCGCGTACCCGCGCCGCCACCCAGCCGTTCCGGGGCGCACCGGCCGCCGGTCAACGACGCCAGCCCGGCCAGGACGGCCCGCTACGCCCACTCCACCCCGTGCTCGGCGAGCTGCGCGAGCTGTCCCGGCGTGAGCTTCGCCCGGCGGGCCTTCTGGTTGTTGAGCCAGGTGCCCAGCGCGAAGTGCGACACCACCACCAGCTCCTCGCCACCGGGGCCGGCCTCCACGGCCTCCAGCGGTTCCTTGTGCGGGCGGGGCACCCGCAGGTGCTGCTCCCGATCGACGAACTGGGCGAGCGCGGCGACGCCCTGGGCGAACCGGTCGGCGCGCGAGGCCTTCGGCTTCGCCGCAGCGGCCTGCCTTGCGGCCACCAGCTCCTGGTCGGCCTCGATGCCGAGCGCGGTCAGCAGGTCCCGCTGCTCCTGGTCGAGCTCGGCCCAGCCAGCCCGCTGCGCCCGCACCCACCGGCCGAGGGGCTCGCCTTCGAAGACGACATCCTCGGGCAGTTGCTCCCAGTCGACGCGGCCTTCGGCCTTCGGCCTCCAGCCACCAGCGGCGGGCGGCGGCGTAGGTGCGTTGCCAGGTGATCGGCCAGGTGGGGCACCACCAGGGGTCGATCTCCTCCAGCTGCCGGCGCCGGTGCGCGGAGAGCGCTCCGGCCTGGCCGTCGGGGTGTGAAGCTGCATGTGTTTGTCGTGAGGTGTGGCAGTTTTCTGTCGTGGGGTGTGGGCGTGTTTTTGCTGGTCAATGGCGGTACTGGTTGATGGTGCGTCATCGTGGTGCGGTCGCTGTCTTCCTGGACGGGCAGGGGACGGGCTCGGTCGTGCCGGGGCTGTCGGACGGGTCGGGAGGCGTGGGTGGCGGACGGCGGTGGCGGGAGCGATGAGGCGGGGGCTGGCGGTCCGGCAGGGATGGTGCGGGAGCAGGTGGTGTTCCGGCTTCTGGCTCTTGAGGAGCGCGGTGTTCTGACGCCCGGCCATGTTCGACTTGCGGCTTCCTCGGTGGGCCGGTCGGTGCGGACGGTGCAGCGCTGGCTGCGGGAGGCCCGTGAGGAGGGCCGGACGGCGTGCAGGCCCCGGCCGCGGTTCACGGTCACCGACGAGGTCCATACGCGGTTGGCGTTGTGGTGCGGGAATGCGGCGGCGGTTCACAGGGAGCTTGTCGCGCAGGCCCGTGGGTCGGCGGACGGCTCTGTCGTCGGGGGAGCGGACGGGGAGTCGGCCGGGGACGGCGGGGGAGTGGGTGTGCCGTCGTTGGCGACCCTCCAGCGGGCGGTGCGCCGGGATCTGAACGCGGGGCAGCGTGCTGCGCTGAAGGGCGGGGGAGAGGGCCCGGCGCGCGCACGATGTGCATCTGGCCCGTCCGGTGAAGTGGCGCAACGCGTGCTGGGAGGGCGACCACAAGCATCTGCCCGTCGAGGTCGAGCTGGACGGGCGTGCGGTGCGCCCGTGGGTGACATGGTTCATCGACTGCGCGAAAAACGCGATCACGGGTGCGGCCGTCACTCCGCACCAGCCGTCCCGGGACGCGGTGCTGGCTGCCCTGCGGATCGCCTTGTCGAGGGACGAGCCGATCGGCCCGTACGGGCCGATCGGAGGGCTGCCGGAACTGGTGCGGGTGGACCGCGGCAAGGAGTTCCTGTGCGCCACGGTGACGAGGGCGCTGGGCGCGCTCGCGGTCCCGGTGCAGGACCTTCCGCCGCGCAGGCCGGAGTTGAAGGGCACGGTGGAGAACCTCAACCACTGCGTCGTCGACATGTTCCTGGCCGCCCTGCCCGGCTACCTCCACGCGCCCGCCGCCACGACCGGGCCGCGCCCGCGGCGCGGCGACCTGGACGGCCTGCTGCCGTTCGCGGAGTTCACCGCACGGCTCCTGGACTGGGTGCGGTGGTGGAACACCGAGCACCGCCCGAAGCCGCTCGGCGGCCGCACACCGCTCCAGGCGTGGCAGGACGACCCCACCCCGATCGAGGACGTCTCGCCCGCCCTGCTGCGCTCCTTCACCCTCGAGGACGCGGGAAGCGACAAGGTCCTGTCCACGAAGGGCGTCTACTGGCGGGGGCGTTACTACGTCGGCCCGTGGATGCACGGCAAGGACGGCACCCGGGTACGGGTGCGGTTCGTCCCCCACCACGACCACGAGATCGAGGTGTTCGACGCCGCCACCGGCGCCCACCTCGGGCCGGCGCACCTCGCTGACGCCGCCACCGCGGCCCAGCGGGCCGCGCTGCGCCGGGCCAAGGACGCCCAGCGGCGCACGATGGTGCGGGCGCTGGCCTCCGCGGACCGCCAGCGCCGCCGGCTGGGCCGCTACGGCGCCGTCACCGGGCCGGGCCGGCCCGAGCCGCTGGCGGCGCTGACCGCAGCCGAGGCCGAGGAGCAACTCGCCGCGGCCGCCGGGGCCAGGAGCACTCTGGCGAAGCGGGCGCTGCCGGACCTCATCCCCCCGCGCGAGGCACCCACCTCGTGGGCCCGCCCGCTGCGCCGATCCCGCCCGGCAGCACCCGGCACCGGTACCGAGGCCGGCTCACCGACACCTGGGACGGCACACGCCCCGGACAGCGGCGGCGCCGTGGACAGGGCCGACGAAGTAGAAGCAGAAGACGAGGGAGGACGCCTGTGACGACTGCGGACCGACTGGGCCGGTTGCCTGCCGAGCGTGAGGACCACTACATGCGGCTGCGCGGCGCCCACGTGGTCGGCACCAAGGCCCTGTTGGCGGTACGGGAGAACATCCGCGCCGCGATCGAGGCCAGGGCGATGATCTGCATCTACGGCAGAGCCGGGCACGGAAAGTCGTTCGCGGTCAACGCCTCGCTGCGCGACCTCGCCCCGCAGATCATCCACCGCATCCAGTTCCGAGCCCGCCCCTCCACCCGCGACCTGCGCCACGAACTGTTCTACGCCCTGGAACTCCCGGGCCGTCCGCCCTCCCACGCGATCGAGTTCGACCGCATGCTGCGCGGCGCGCTCGAGGAGACCCGGGTGCTGGTGTGCGACGAGGCCCAGTGGCTGTCGAAGCTGTGCTTCGAGTACCTGCGCTACCTGTGGGACGACACCGGCACCGACCTGACGATCGTCTTCACCGGCGGCAACGGCTGCTTCGAGATGCTGCAGAGCGAGCCGATGCGTGAGTCGAGGGTCTACTGCTGGCAGGAGATCGACCCCCTGACGTTGGAGGAGGTCCTGGACACGATTCCGGCCTTCCACCCGATCTGGGCCGACGCCGACCCGGAGCTGATCGCCCTGTGCGACCGCGAAGCCGCCCACGGCAACTTCGGGCCTGGGCGAAGATCACCCACCACCTGGCCGCCGGCATGAAAGAAGCCGGGCGCGCCCAGGTCGACGAGGACCTCGTGCGCTGGGCCTACAGCAAACTCGGCCGACGACAGGCAGGCGCACCGTGCTGACCTGCCCCGACCCGCCGCCGGTCACCGTCGTCCTCGACCCCCACGACGACCTGCCCCACACCCGCACCGCCCAGGCCGCCCACAACCCCACCACCGGCCGGGCCACCGTCCACCCCACCGTCGGCACCGACTCCACGATCTGCCTCGCCTACGACATCCTCGCCGCCCTCGGCAAACCCGTCCCCGTCACCGGCTACCCCAGGCTCGACCCTAACCCGCCCTGGGCGATGACCGCCGCCTGGACCCTCGCCACCCCCATCACCCACCTCACCGTGCTGCGCGCCCACCTGCTCGGCCGCCGCCGCATCCACGACCTGATCACCCTGCGCGAGCGCACCGGCGTCCACCTGCTCCTGGTCTGCCACCGCCGACGCCCCACCCCCACCCTCGAACAGGCCCTTCGCCAGGTGGACCACCGCCTCGCCGACGCGGCCGCCCGCCTACCCGGCACCGAGGACAGCGACCTCCCGCGGAGCCGCCCGCCCCGCCCCGTCCCGATGCACGACCGCTGGCTCAACCTGCCCGCCCTGACCACCTACTGCTCCGGCGACGGTGCCCAGCGCCGCTGCCGCTGCACCCGCCGCTCGCCCACGACCGCGGCTTCCACCCACCCCAGATGCCCCCACCACCGCCACCGAAGTCGCCCGCCGCCTCCACACCGCGACCGCCCACCCCCATCTCGCGGCCCAGCTCGCCACCGCGGTCTTCACCGCCGCGTCCGACGCCCAACTCCACACCGCCCGCCCCACCGACCTCGCCGACGGCGCGGCCACCATCGCCCTCCACGACCCGGACGGCCTGCGCTTCGGCTGCCTCACCCACCCCGTGCCGCCCTGGGCACGCCCCCTGCTCCTCGCCGCCGCCTACCAACACGCCATCGCCGAAGCCGGCGACACCCCCCTGTTCGACGCCCCCTTCACCGGCAACGACCTGCCCCACCTGTTCGACCTCGCCGCCACCTGCAAACTGCGTCCGCCCCAGCCACCCAAGCCCCGCTCTCGTTCGGGCCGCCCCGCCCCCAAACCGCAGGACCAGCGCACGATCTGGCCCTTCAGCAACGCCCACTACCGCTACCCCTGGGCCGTCACCGAGTACATGCGAGGCTGCCCGCCCCCACCCGCCTGGCGCAGGTAACCGGCCCCCGCCCACGCGGCCTGCCCCCGGGCGCGCGGGACCGGCCGGTCGGAGCCCGGTAGGTGCGGATGGAGAACCTGCTGGAGGGCGACCTCCCCCGCGACCCGGGCCCGCGAGCGGGAAGCCGCGACCATCCCATCCGCGGCCGAGCTCGCCCCGCTGCTGCCCGACGGCGGCTTGCCACGCGGGGCGGTCACCGAGGTCGGGGACCCGGGCCTGCTGATCCAGCTCGCCGCGACCACCGCCGCCCGACAGGGCGTGTGGAGCGCGGTCGACATCCCAGAGTTCGGCCTGACCGCGACCGCCACAGCGGGCATCCCTCGGGAGCGCTTGGCCGCATCCCCGGTACCCGCAGGCGCGGGCTTGGCGGGGCCGGTGCCCCCCGTTCGGTAAGCCGGGCCAGGCCGACGCTTCCCTACCCCGGCGATGGCAGCCAGCCGGAGCATCGGTGCAGCGCCGCCTGGCCGTGGGTCGCCCGGCTCGGCCGACGACCTGCGCGATGTGGCGGAGCTGCCGTCCGGGTGCGGGCGGGTCGCATCCCAGCGGGCCTTGACACTGGATCAGGGCCCAGGTGTAGCCTGGTCGGCAGCTTTCGGCTCGATGCCGGGACTCTGCTTGACCTCCAGTGGCTCATACGAGTCGGGGGAGTGCGCAATGGCTGCATAGGCGGCCGCGCCACATAGCCGAGGATCGGACGGGTTCAGACGTCTACATCGCGCTTTCGCGTGCGGCGGCTGAAACCGAACGGCTCCCAAGGGCTTCCAAGGGTGTCCGGGCCTTCAGCTCCGCCCGGTCCGCCTCGGTCCGGACGGTACCTGCGTCCCTCTTGGGAGACACCGTGATTGCGAACCCGTTCCCCGGCGCTGATAAGCAGAGCTGGATCCAGCTGTTCTCCGAGGCCCTGGCCGAAGCCACCGGCTTGCCGCTGGAGATCACCGACGCCATCGCGCCGTACATCGTGCGCCCGAAGGACTACCTCACCCGCGTCGGCGGCAGCTACAAGCTCAAGCCGAGCGCCATCACCCAGGACCCCGGCACCAAGCTGCGCATCCTGAACGTCATGGCCCACGGGTTCGCCGGAACCCCCGGCGAGTACAACGAGCGCATCCGTGGCGCCTTCCACTCCCCGGTGCGCCCCAACCCGGACCCGACCCGCATGCTCCCCCGGCTGGCCACCGGCACCGACACTTTCGGCCAGCCGATGCCCTTCCTGGCGACCAGCGAGCCGGTGGCGGCCAACACCCTCAGCTCCTGATCGGGGTCATGGAACAGGCCCTCAGCGACGCTGATGGTGCCCGCGGCTACAAGCTGCGCGACGACATCCGTGTCTACGGCCAGAACGAGACCACCCTGCACGTCCCGCTGCTTCGCACCATCGAGGAGAACCACAACGGTACCTCCAAGGTGCGTAGGGTGCTGGACCAGCCCGCGATCAAGGGCGCGAACCGGTCGCGGGCCCGCCTGGGCCTGTTCGGGCTGTCGGCCAAGGAGATCGTGTTCGGCGTCGAGCGCACCAAGCTCGACCTGCCGCCCAACCAGGAGTACCCGGCCCACATCGCCGACCCCGCGGTCTGGGTGCCGGCCTTCGCGGACACGATGCGCGCCGCCTGGGGCGACGAGCGGCACCCGCAGCACCAGATCGCGCGCGACGCCGAGAAGATCGCCACGATCCAGCTCCAGATCATCGTCGGGACGGCGAACCCCGACGAGTTCCACAACGTCGTGTTCGACCCCAACCGGGCCGACCACCGCCGTCCGCCGCTGGGCTACAGCCTCACCGAGAAGGCTGCCTCCGACCTGCGCGCCGTCCTCCGCGACGCCAAGGCGAACAGGTGGATCGACGAGACGGAGCGCGCTTGGCTCGCGGGCGAAGGCATCGACCCGTACCGCATCGACGGCGAGGACCTAGTCACCACCCGCGACCGCCGCGACCGGGCCCTGTTCACCGCGGTCTTCCCCGAGGACTACGACCGGGCGATGGCCGTCAGGCGAGTCCTGGGCGAGCCGAAGCGCAGCTACACCAACAAGGACCACGTGTCCCACCGGCTTCGGATGGTCTCCTCCGTCATCGGCGAGGGCTACCGGTACCGCTGGAACCCCCGCGTGCTCGACGGCATGCTGAGCAGCACCTTCATCAAGACGCACAACCACTTGGACCTCCCGGAGTGGCGCGACGCCCTAGAGGCCGGCCTCGCGGATAACGGCGTCCTGGAGGACTTCCTGACGACCCGCGGCATTCACTGGCTCGCCGAACACAAGATCATCGATGCCGACCGCGGTTCGATCGGCGCTCAGGCCGGCGGCCACGACAACGACCCGGAGGACCAGGGCGAGACCACGGCCGACCGGAAGATCCGGCGCAGCACCATCAGCGCCCGCAAGGCGATGCTGCTGCAGCCGGAGCGCACCGTCGCGCTGATGCGGGAGCTCGCCGACGCAGCCAACGAGGGCCTCGCCCCGCGCACGATCGGCACGGACAACAAGCCCATCGACGGCACGACCGCGACCAAGCACTGGTTTGACACCGAGTTCCCGAAGGTGACCCAGCGCCGTAAGCCGACGAAGGGGCGCGACAGCGAGACCGACCCGACCACCCCGACCACCCCGGACCCCACCCCCAGGAGCTCTTCCTCAAGGCCCGGGACCACTTCTACTCCAACGCGACCAACCACCTGCCCACCGCCGTCGTCGACCTGGTGAACGCCGCCCGCGAACTCGCGGACGCGGCACTGAACGCCAACCAGTTCGCCCTGGCCCACGTCACGGACGACGAGTTCGGCGCCATCACCAAGGCGCTGAGCTACATCAAGCAGGACCTGAACAACCTGATCTCCACCGTGAACGACATGCAGTACGGCCACGCCACGGTGGATGAGTCCCAGACGGAGAGGCTCATCACCGAGGCCGCTGGGGAGGACGCGTGACCACCGCGCTGCCGATCGGCCCCACCATGACGACTCCGCGGCTCGGAGGACTCCCGCTGGCCTGTGGCAGGTACCTCGAACAGACCTACCTGAGGACTGCAATTTCCTGGGCAGACCGCTGGAGGTACGCCGACCTCGACATCGTCACCGGGATCTACCTCATCACCGACGCCGTCGACCGGCTCCGGTGGCTCGGACAGGCCAGCCGCTCCGACGGTCTGCTCGGCCGACTGGACAGCCACGACCACAACCCGGCCAAGCGAGTCGTCTTCGCGAAGGTCCGGGTGCTGCACCTTCGCGACGACACACCGCCCGAGGCCCTCAACGCCATCGAAGGGCGATGCGCGGACCTACTGGGAATCCGGCAGATCATGAAGCCCCGGCGCTGGCCGTCGTCCCACAACTGGCTCGCCCTCACCGCATAGCGAGTGGTGCTCCACTCTGGAACCGCGCGGGGTCCCACCAGCATGATGGTGGGACCCCGCGCCGTTCTGCCAGGCTGGATGCGGCCGGGCAGCTTCTCCAACCCCCCGCGTACAGAGCTGGGCGGCACGGCTCGGAGTGCGGGCCGCTCGGGCGCACCGCACGCGATGGCGGTCAACGAGACCCTCACCTGGCCACCACCGCTGCGGCGGACGCAGCTGCTGGCAGGACCACGCTGTCGGTCACGCCCACTCCACGCCGTGCTCGGCGAGCTGCGCGAGCTGCCCCGGCGTGAGCTTCGCTCGGCGGGCTTTCTGGTTGTTGAGCCAGGTGCCCAGGGCGAAGTGCGACACCACCACCTGCTCCTCACCGCCAGGACCGGCCTCCACGGTCTCCAACGGTTCCTTGTGCGGGCGCCTGACGGCCGCGTGCCCTTCCCGCGCCACGAACTGCGCCAGCGCCGCCAGACCCTGGGCAAACCGGTCCGTGCGGGACACCTTCGGCTTCGCCTCGGCGGCGGCCTTCGCGGCCACCAGCTCGAGGTCGGCCTCGATGCCGATCGCCGTCAGCAGGTCCTGCTGGTCCTCTTCCAGGCCGGGCCAGCCGGCCCGCTGCGCCTGCACCCAGCGGCCGAGCTGCTCGCCCTCGAACACCGTGTCCGAGGGCAGCCGGGTCCAGTCGGCCTGGCCGTCGGTGTCGAGCCACCACATGCGGGCGGTGGCGTAGGCGCGCTGCCAGGTGACCGGCCACACCGGGCACCACCAGGGGTCGATCTCCTCCAGCGCCCGCCGCCGCTCCGGCGCCAGCGCCCCTGCTCTCCGGCCGGCACCTGGGCTGCGGCCCGCAGCTCGGAGAGCCACGTTCCGATGGCGTAGCCGCCGACCGAGGCCCGCGCCGGCGCCGCCAGGCTCCCGCCGTGGCCCTTCGCCCAGACCCGCGCCCAGTCGAGGCCGGCCTCGAAGCGGGCATCGCTCACGGACCAGATCATGCCGAGCGCGTCGAGCATCTCCACCCGGTATGGCGCCAGCTCGCCATTCGCATTCTCCCCTCGCCGGTCCGACAGCCACTTTCCCAGCGGGTAATTCCCGTTCTCTCCGACGAGTGCCGAATAGGGGACGTCGAGGCCGCCGGTCTCCTCGAACCACCGCCGCGCGTGACCGATCCCCTCACGCCACAACTGGGTCTCCCCGACCAGCACCCGCGAGGCGATGAACAGCGCGAGCACGTTCTCGTCCACCGGCGACTGGAACCGCACCGGCAACGTGAACGCCCCCGACCCGCCCGCACCGACCATGCTCTCACCAGGGCCGGAAGCAGCCTCGGCGCTGCGCCCCTTGGTCCGCTTGCCGGACTTCTGTGGCACCGCGAGGGCCTCGACCACCTTGGCGTCGTGGCTGCGCAGCGCGGTCAGGATCTTGACCAGGGGTCCGTAGGAATCGGACTCCAGAATGTCTCCGGGCTCCTCTCCCGGCTTGAGGAAGACCGGTACGATCAGGCTCGCGGTCTTTCCTTCACCGGGCTGCATGCGCAGGGACCGGCCGATGGCCTGGACGATATCCACCATGCTGCCCCGGCCCTGCAGAAGAACCGAATCAGCGTTCGGCATGTCGACGCCTTCGCCCAGGACCTTGCAGTTGCTGAAAATCCGATGCTTCAGCCCGTCGTCCTCCTCACCCTTCCCGAAGTCCCCGATCAGCTCCTTGCGGTAGTCGATCTCATGCTCGCCGGAGAGCCACTGCGCCCAGAACTCCGGCGGGTATTTCTGCGGGTTCTCGAAGTGCAGCTTCTCGACCGTCTGGTTCAGCGTCTCGGAGAAGTAGCGGGCCTCGATCGTGCGGCTGTGGAACGTGATGCACCGCTCCAGCCCCCGCTCGACCACGGTCTTGACCAACCCGGCCTGGATCGCCGCGATCCGCGCGGCCGGCACCTCGTCCTCGCTCCCGTCCTCCGCCTCACCGACCCCCGGACCCCACGGCACGCCCTGCGCCTCGGCCGCGGCCCGGTCGCCGAGCGGGTCGCGCAGCTCCAGGACCACGATCTCGAACGGCGCCAACAACTTCCTGTCGATCGCCTCCGCCAGACCCAGGGAGTACACGTGCGGCCCGTAGACCCGCTGGTCGTCCATCGAGACGGCCAGCTCCTCCGGCAGCGGCTGCCAGGCCCCCTCACGGTTCTTCACCGGGCGCCTGGGCGGCGCCCAGATCCGCGGCGTCGCCGTCATGTAGAGCCGGCGCTCCGCCGGGATCGCGCCCTGGTCGTGCACCACGGTCCAGGTCTTCTCGACACTGCCGGAGGAGCGGTGCGCCTCGTCGCAGACCATCAGCCCGAGCGGCGGCAGCACCTCGCCCTGGCGCTCCGCCCAGTACTCGTAGGCGTCCCTCACCGCCCCGACCGAGGTGTAGGTGGCGAACAGGGTGGTCGGACGGCGGTGCCTCGCGGCGTGCTCCAGCCACCTGCCGATCACCAGCGGACCGGTGCTCGCCATCACCCCGAACGGCAGCTCACGGTCCACCAGCGAGCAGATGGCGTGCATGTCCCCGGAACGCCCGGCCGCCCGCCAGGCGCCGACCATCTGCACCAGCAGGTCCAGCGTCGGCACCACGACCAGGACCACGCCCCGGGGCACCAGCTTCTGGCCTGCCGCAGCACCGACGTACGACTTCCCGGAGCCGGTGGCCATCTGCACCGTCACCCGCAGCCCGTTCGGCGCCGAGCACCCCGGACGGGGCGTCAGGCCCCGCACGATGGCCTCCAGCGCCTCCTCCTGGTGCCCGCGCAGCGAGATGCCGGCGGCGGACTGAGCGGCCTTCAGGCCAGGCTTTACGACGTTCACGAAGACGTGTCTCCCCTCACCCATTCCCGGACCCACACCAGGGACCACGCGGGAAATGCTGACAGTGCCCTACTGATACATTCGACGGACCGGCCCGAGAATCGATGCGACCGGAAAACATGCGCGACAGAAGCGACTATCCGGCAGGATATCAGTCCCCGGTCACAAATTCCGGCAAAAGCCTGAAAAGCAGGGGCCCGGACCCCACTTCCGGCGGGATCACCTGACGCCCGTGGACTGATACACTGGAGACCCTCCGAGGGTAGCGCATCCCGACCCGTCGTGAGACCGCCAGAGTGGACTAGACCGTGGCCTAGACCACTCTGGCGGGAGTGAAGCCGACCCGCACGCGCCCCCGGCACGCCACTCCGCTTCCCAGTCAGCCCGCCGTAAGCTCAGCCAAAAACCCAGCTCAACTATATGATCCCACCTCAGTCCACGGGCCTCATGGAGCGAAGCGGAGTGGGAGCCGGCCAAGGCGCGAAGCGCCGGGCCCACCGGGCGAAGCCCGGGTGCGGACACGCGGAGCGGGTCCGCCGCCTGACCGAAGGTCAGGCGCGAACGGAGGGCCGAAGGCCCGTAGGGACCCGCTCCGCG